>JACKEC010000001.1 GCA_020633195.1 Sandaracinaceae bacterium
ACGAGAGGCACTCGCCCGCCACCGCGATCGGGATCCGGGGATCGGGGTGGTTGGCGATCGGCCGGATGCCGCATTCACCCGCCAACAGAGCCCGCCAGGAGCTGTCCACGTCGGCCCCGAGGGGGCTCACGAGGCCCAAACCGGTCACCACCACGCGTCGTCGTTCGACCATCGCGGGCACCGTAGCAGGCTGCTCGACGAGCGCCGTCGGAGACGTCTGGTGACATCGAAGCCGAATTGGGCTCGACAAATAGACCGGTCGACATAATATGACGATCAGTCTAGTCGAGCCCACCCCGGAGCCGTCATGAAGATTCGAGAAGAGCTGGTCCTCCCCAACGGTCTCACCCTCCCGAACCGCCTCGCGAAGTCCGCGACGAGCGAGGCGCTCGCGGGTCCGGACGGGCTGCCGAGCGAGGCCCTCGAGCGGCTCTACGCGCGCTGGGGTGGCGGCGGCGCGGGGCTGCTGATCACGGGCAACGTCGTCGTCGACCCGGAGGGGCGCACCGAGCCGGGGAACGTGATGTTGATGGGGCGCGAGGCGCTGCCGGGGCTGCGTCGCTGGGCCGAGGCCGCGCAGCGCGACGGCGCCAAGCTCTTCCTCCAGATCAACCACGCGGGCCGGCAGGTGTCCCGCCGGATCTCGCACCGGCCGGTCGCGCCCTCGGCGGTCCGCTTGAAGAAGGGCGGGGTGCTCTTCGCGACCCCGAGCGCGCTGACCGACGCCGAGATCCGCGAGCTCGTCCGGCGCTACGTCTTCGCGGCCGAGCTGGCCGCCGAGGCGGGCTTCGCGGGGGTGCAGATCCACGCGGCGCACGGCTACCTCGCGAGTCAGTTCCTCTCGCCGCTGACCAACCAGCGCGACGACGCGTGGGGCGGCGACGCCACGCGCCGCATGCGCTTCCTGCTCGAGATCGTGCGCGCCACGCGCGCCGCGGTCGGGGATCGGCTCGCCATCGCGGTGAAGCTCAACTCGGCCGACTTCCAGCGCGGCGGGTTCACGGAGGAGGAGTCCCTCGACGTGGTCGAGGCGCTCGATCGGGAGGGCATCGACCTGCTCGAGATCTCGGGCGGCAGCTACGAGCGCTCCGCGATGATGGGCAGCGAGAAGAAGAGCACGCAGGCGCGCGAGGCCTACTTCCTCGACTTCGCCGATCGCGTCCGCGAGCGCACGCGCGTGCCGCTGATGGTCACCGGCGGCTTCCGCTCGGCCGGCGCGATGGAGGAGGCGCTCACCAGCGGCTCGGTCGACGTCATCGGCATGGCGCGGCCGCTCATCGTCGAGCCCGACCTGCCCGCGCGGCTGCTCGCCGGACGGAGCACGAGCGCGCTCTCGGTCACCCCGCGCGTCGGGATCGGCCTCTTCGACGACATGCTGCAGATCGTGTGGTTCCAGCGGCAGCTCCGGCGCATGGGCGCGGGGCAGCCGCCGCTGCCGGACCTCGGCCGGTGGAGCAGCCTGGTCGTCGGCTTCGCGCGGAGCTACGCGTTCAACCCGCTCACCATGCTCCGGCGCCCGGTCGGCCTCCGGCTGCCCGCGGACGTCGATCCCGTGGGGAGCGCGTCTTAGCAGGCTGCAAAAAGCAGCCTGCTTCCGTGCCGCGCGCGAAGCGCGCATGCCCGTGCCCGTGCCCGTGCCCGAACCGTTCCCGTCGACCGTTCCCGAGAAGGGCGCGTGATCTCGGGCACGGGGAACGCCCACGGGTCATGGACGGGCACGGGCACCGGCACGGGCACG
>JACKEC010000010.1 GCA_020633195.1 Sandaracinaceae bacterium
GTGGACGGCGCGCGAGCGCAACAACTTCGCGTGGGCGTGGTTCCCCTTTGTTTTCTTCGGGCTGCAGGGCTTCGTCGGCGGCGTCGGCGGCGCGTTCGCGATCGCGACCGATCCGGCGAGGAGCGCCGACCCGCGCGCGTGGGCCCCGGTGGCCCTCGTCCCCGCCGCGGGGCCGTGGATTCGCCTCCTGGACCCGGGCATCGACGACTACGCCGCGCCCGTCGCGATGGCGGTGGCGAGCACCCTGGGCCTGACCGCGCTCATCGCGGGGATCGCGCTCCTCGTCGAGCTCGTCGACCGAGGTAGCCGAGCGAATCGAAGACGCTCGTCTTACTGACGAAAGTGACGAACAGCGTCCCTCCCGCGGTCAGCGCTCGTAGCACCACGGGGACGCTCTTCGTCAGTTTCGTCACTTTCGTCTTACTGACGAAAGTGACGAACAGCGTCCCTCCCGGCGTCAGCGCTCGTAGACGACCACCGCGAACGCGTGCTCGTTCTTCTCGTCGGCCGCGTGCTCCTCGCGGGACTCGACCCGCCAAGCGTCCCAGTCGACGTCGGGGAAGGTGACGTCGCCGGGGACGTCGGCGTCGACGTGGGTGATAACGAGGCGGTCGGCGTGCGGGAGCGTGGCCGCGTACAGCGTCGCGCCGCCGATCACGAAGGCCTCCTCGGCGCCCGACGCGCGGGCGGCCTCGACGGCGGCCTCGACGTCGGACACGACCGTCGCGCCCTCGGCGACGTAGTCGGCCTGACGGGTGACCACGACGTTGAGGCGATCCTTCAGCGGCCGCTTCGGGAGCGACTCCCACGTCTTGCGCCCCATCACGATGGGGTGGCCGAGGGTGCGGCGCTTGAACTGGGCGAGGTCCGCGCGAAGCCGCCACGGTAGATCGCCGTCGCGGCCGATGACGCCGCCGCCCGCGACCGCGGCGATCAGGGTGAGCTTCATACGGCGACGGGCGCCGCGATCCGCGGGTGCGGGTCGTAGCCCTCGAGCGTGAAGTGCGCTTGGTCGAACGCGAACAGGTCGCGCACGCTCGGGTCGAGGACCATCCGCGGCAGCGGCCTCGGCTCGCGCGAGAGCTGCAAGTCGACTTGCTCGAGGTGGTTCATGTAGATGTGCGCGTCGCCGAACGTGTGCACGAAGTCGCCGAGCTCGAGGTCACACACCTGCGCGATCATCATCGTGAGCAGGGCGTAGCTCGCGATGTTGAAGGGGACCCCGAGGAAGAGGTCCGCGCTGCGCTGGTAGAGCTGGCAGGAGAGGCGCCCGTCCGCGACGTAGAACTGGAAGAGGGCGTGGCAGGGCGCGAGCGCCATGCGGTCGAGGTCGGCCACGTTCCACGCGCTGACGATCATGCGGCGCGAGTCGGGGTTGCCCCGGAGCTGCTCGAGGACGGTCGCGATCTGATCGATGTGGCGCCCGTCCGGGGCCGGCCAGCTGCGCCACTGGTAGCCGTAGATCGGCCCGAGCTCGCCGTCGGCGTCCGCCCACTCGTCCCAGATCGAGACCTTGCGCTCCTGCAGCCAGCGAGCGTTCGTCTCGCCGCGCAGGAACCAGAGCAGCTCGACGAGGATCGATCGCAGGTGGACCTTCTTCGTCGTCACCAGCGGGAAGCCCTCACGCAGGTCGAAGCGCAGCTGGCGCCCGAACACGCTGAGCGTGCCCGTGCCGGTGCGGTCCTCCTTGCGCGTCCCGTTCTGGCGGACGTCTCGGAGCAGCTCGAGGTACGCGTCCATCCGGGCGTCAGGCGAGGTTGTGGAAGACCTGCTGCACGTCGTCGTCCTGCTCGAGCAGGTCGACGAGCTTGAGGGCCTCGGTGGCCTTCTCGTCGTCGAGCGAGACGGTCGTGCTGGGGATGAACTCGCTGGCGGTCGCGACCGGCTCGATGCCGCGCTCCTCGAGCGCCGCCTGGATGCGACCGAAGTCCTGCATCGCGCAGCGCACGACGATCTGAGGCTCGCCCTTCTCGCCCTCGCCCTCGCCCATCTCCTCGAGGCCGTGATCCATCAGGTCGAGCTCGAGCTCCTCGAGGTCGAGCCCCTCGGGGTCGAGCCGGAACACGCCCATGCGGGTGAAGCCGAACGCGACGCTGTTGCTCGTGCCGATCGTGCCGCCACCCTTGTTGAAGCAGACGCGCACGTTCGCGATCGTCCGCGTGGGGTTGTCGGTCGCGGCGACGGCCATGACGGCTACGCCGTGCGGCGCGTAGCCCTCGTAGATCAGCTCCTGGTAGTCCGCCGCGTCGTCGCCGCTCGCCTTCTTGATCGCGCTCTCGATGCGATCCTTGGGCATGTTGACCGCGCGCGCGTTCTGGATGGCGCGGCGCAGCGCCGGGTTCCCCTCGGCGTTCGGTCCGCCCTGCTTCACGGCGACGGCGATCTCGCGCCCGACCCGCGTGAAGGCTTTCGCCATGCGGTCCCAGCGCTTGAACATCGTGGCTTTGCGCGTCTCGAAGATGCGACCCATGGGACGCGATCTTGCGCACCGGCCCGCCGGGAGCAAGCGAGAACGCCGGTCAGTCGGCCTCGGCGCGCGCCGAGACCGGCTCGAACCGCGCCACGACCGCCGCCGCCGTGGCGTCGCTCCACACGTTCACGGTGGTCCGGCACATGTCCAGGACGCGGTCCACCGCGAGGATCAGCCCGACCGCCTCGCCGGGCAGCCCGACCGCGTCGAGGACCACCACCATCATCACCGTGCCGGCGTGCGGGATGCCCGCCGCCCCGACGCTCGCGAGCAGCGCGGTCACCGCGACGATGATCTGCTGCGCGAGCGTGAGGTCCATCCCGTAGGCCTGCGCGATGAAGAGCACCGCGACGGCCTCGTAGAGCGCGGTCCCGTCCATGTTCACCGTCGCGCCGAGCGGCAGCACGAACGAGCTCACCTGGTTGGACACCCCCGCGCGCTCCTCGACGTTGGTCATCGTCAGCGGCAGCGTGGCGTTCGAGCTCGCGGTGCTGAACGCCGTCAGCAGCGCCGGCCCCATCGCCTTGGCGAACTCGAGCGGTGAGCGCCGCGCCAGGAACGCGAGCAGCAGGGGCAGCGTCACGAACGCGTGGATCGCGAGCCCCACCGCGACGGTGACCATGTACTTGCCGAGCGCCGCGAACGCGGCGAGCCCCGAGCCCGCGGCGGCGAAGAGCATGAACCCGAACACCCCGAACGGGGCGAGCGAGACGATGAACATCGTCATCCGCATCATCACGGCGAACGCGGACTCGAAGAAGCTCCGCATCCGGTCGCCGTGCTCGCCACCGGTGATCGAGACGAACAGCCCGAACAGCAGCGAGAAGAAGATCACCGGGAGCATGTCGCCCTCGGCCGTCGCGTGGACGGGGTTGGTCGGGATCATCCCCTTCAGCTGGTTCCACAGGATCGCGCCGAGCGAGGTCTCCGCGTCGCCGACGACGGCGGGCGCGGTCGCGTCCGCGGTCAGCGCGTCGAGCTCGATGCCCACCCCGGGTCGGATCAGGTTCACCACCACGATGCCCACCACGATCGCGAGCGCGCTCGTGAGCATGTAGTAGCCGAACGTCCGCGCCCCGAGCCGCCCGAGCTTGCGCGGGTCGCCGAGCCCCGTGACGCCCGTGACGAGGCTCGTGATGATCAGCGGCACGACGATCATCTTGAGGAGGCTCAGGAACAGCCCGCCGAGCTCCTCCCCGAGGTGCGCGATGTCCTGCACGGACGCCGGGTCGAGGGCGCCGCGCTCGGCGGCGATGTTCATCGGCAGCCCGATCCCCGCGCCGAGGACCATCGCGATCAGGATCCAGTGATGGAGCTTCAGCTTCGACACGGCGTCTGACTAACACCGGGGCTAAGGTCCGCGCTATGGACGACGTGATCCTGTCTCGGCCCCTCGCGGTGCTCCGGGCCCTCATCGACGCGGTCGACCGCGACGTGCTGCAGCTCCTCGGCCGGCGCATGGCGCTCGTCGCCGAGGTCGCCGAGAGCAAGCGCCACAGCGGCCGCCGCATCCGCGACTTCGAGCGCGAGCGGCAGATCCTCGACGACCGCCGCGAGCGCGCGGAGCGCCTCGGGCTCCCGGCGGGGGTGGTCGAGTCGATGTGGCGCCTCGTGCTGTGGGCCAGCCGCGACAAGCAGTCGGCGCTGCGCGCGGAGGTCCCCCACGACGTGGACCCGGTGACCGTCGCGATCATCGGCGGCGCGGGGGGCATGGGCAAGCTCATGGCGCGCCTGTTCGGGGACCTCGGCCACGCGGTGATGGTCGCGGACCTCGACACCGAGCTGACCCCCATCGAGGCGGCCAAGCACGCGGACGTGGTCGTGATCAGCGTGCCCATCGACGCGACCGAGCGCGTGATCGCGGAGGTCGGGCCGCACGTGCGCGAGGACGCGCTGTTGATGGACGTCACGTCGGTGAAGGAGGGCCCGGTCGCGGCGATGCTCGCGTCGACGAAGGCCTCGGTCGTGGGGACGCACCCGATGTTCGGGCCCAACGTGCACTCGCTGCAGGGCCAGCGCGTCGTCGTGTGCGGCGGCCGCGGCGAGGGCTGGGAGGCCTGGCTCCGCCGCAACCTGAGCGCGCGCGGGCTCGAGGTCACCGACGCGACCCCCGAGCAGCACGACAAGGCGATGGCCGTCGTGCAGGTGCTCAACCACTACCAGACGCAGGTGATGGGCCTGACCCTCGCGCGGCTCGGCGTCCCCGTCGAGGAGACCCTGCGCTTCGCCTCGCCGGCGTACCTCATGGAGCTCTACGTGGTGGGCCGTCACTTCGTGCAGTCGCCTGGGCTCTACGGCCCCATCGAGATGCGCAACCCGCGCACCGCGGAGGTGACCGCCGCGTTCGAGCGGTCCGCCACCGAGCTCGCCGCCGTGCTCGCGGCCAAGGACCAGGCCGGGTTCGACGCCGCGTTCGAGGAGGTCCGCGCCTACTTCGGCGAGGACTTCGGCCGCGAGGCCGCGGAGCAGAGCTCGTTCTTGATCGACCGCCTCGTCGAGCGGAGCTGAGAGGCTGGCGACGAATCGGTCGAACGTCAGGGCGCGTCGGGGGCGGACGGCGCCGGCTCGGGCGCGGGGGTCTCGGGCTGCGCCTCGGGCCGCGCCAGCTCGACCC
>JACKEC010000100.1 GCA_020633195.1 Sandaracinaceae bacterium
GCTGCTCACCCACGGCAACCGTCACGACCCACAGAGCATCGGGAACCGGGGCGGCGCTTCGCTGTCTAGGCCTTCACAACGCGCGGCGCCTCGGGGCGGGGCGCGCCGGAGGTGCCGATGGCGTCGAAGAGAAATCGCGGCGGGTGGATCGCTCTGTGCGCGATCACCGTCATCGCGTGCGGGAGTCGCGACGAGCGCGTGGCTCGCGTCCAGCCCGTGGCCACGCCGCTGTCGGTCGCCGAGCCGGCCGCGCTCCCGCCGGCGCCGGTGGAGGACGTGCCGGGGGCGGCGCCGACGATGGGCGGAGAGCTCCCCGAGGACGTCACGCCGCTCACCGCGCGGTTCACGCCGCGGCGGCTCGACGTGCCCCGCGTACGACCGGGGCGCGCGGCCGGGTTCACGTTCGACGGATCCAAGCGGGGCTGGGTCGTGCGGCTGCCGGAGTCGTCGCGGCAGCACCTGCTGACGCCGAGCTACGGCGGCGGTCACGTGTACGTCGGCGGCGGGTTCGAGAGCCACCAGCTCTACGCGATCGACGCGTCGAGCGGTCGCATCGACTGGATGGCGGCGGCGCCCGACGGCGGACCCACGGCGGCGATCCTCGACGACGACAAGGTGCTCTTCAACACGGAGAGCTGCACCCTCTTCGCGCTCGACGCGGCGACCGGCACGCCGCGCTGGAGCCGGTGGCTCGGCGACCCGCTGATGAGCCAGCCCGCCTCCACCAACGGGCGCGTGTTCAGCGGGCACGTGCGCGACGGCGGGGGCTACGGGTTCACCGCGATGGACCTCGACGACGGCCACGTCCTCTGGACGCGCTGGATCAGCGCGGACGTGATGAACGCCCCCGTGCTCGACGGCGAGAGCGTCTACTTCACCACGATGGACGGCGTGGTCTGGCGCTTCGACCAGGCCACCGGGCGGCGCGTGTGGCGGCAGCGGCTCGGCGCGACGAGCGCGCCCTGGCTGCTCGGAGACGCGCTGCACGTGGCGCGGCGAACGAGCGTCGAGCGCGAAGGCGCGACGACCCGCGGCGAGCAGAGCGTCGTGCTCTCGGTCGCCGACGGATCGCTTCTCCACGCGTTCGACGGCGTCCCCGGGCGCTTCGTCGGCGGCCGCCCCGACGCCGCCGGCACGCCGGCCGGGTGGGCCTACGAGGGCTCGCGTCCGACGATCGTGGACGGCCGCCTCTACCAGACGATCGGCGACGAGGTGCAGAGCCGCGACGCGACCACCGGCGAGCTCCTCTGGCGTCGCCGCTACACCCACGAGGTCGGTCACCGCCCCGCGAGCCCGCCCGCCGTCGCGGGAGGTCAGCTCGTCTTCGGCACGCGCGAGGGCGTCCTCTACGGGCTCGACATCGACACCGGCATGACGACCTTCGCCTACGACGTCGGCGCACCGATCGCCGCGCAGCCGACGGTGGCGAGCGGCTGGGTCTACGCCGCGACGACGCGCGGCAACGTGGTCGGCCTCGAGATCGCCGACGCGAGCATGGGCGGCTGGCACATGTGGGGCGGCGACGCGCGCCACAACGGCCCGACGGCGGAGCCGGTCGTCGAGCTCGCGGCGACCGCCGACGAGGGCGGCCCGACCGAGGGGACGATGCGGCTGCGCGACGCGCCCGCCGACGGCGAGCTCGAGGGCTTCCCCCTGACCGCGACGAACGTCCACGCGCGCGTCTCCGAGTTCGTCGCCCGCGTGACCGTCGAGCAGACGTTCGAGAACCCGTACGAGCGCGCGATCGAGGCCGTCTACCTCTTCCCGCTGCCGGACGACGCGGCCGTCGACGCGATGGAGCTGCGGGTGGGCGAGCGCACCATCCGCGGTCAGATCCGCGAGCGCGTCGAGGCGGTGCGCGAGTACCGGGCCGCGCGAGAGCGAGGCGCGCTCGCGTCGCTGCTCGAGCAGGAACGCCCGAACCTCTTCCGGCAGTCGGTCGCGAACGTGCCGCCGGGCCAGTCGATCCGCGTGGTCCTGAGCTACACGCAGGCGCTGCCCTACGAGGAGGGGAGCTACCGCTTCGGCTTCCCGATGGTCGCCGGGCCGCAGTACGCGCCGACCGCCGGGGAGGCCAACGAGGACGGCTCCACCCCGATCGCGGTCGGCGGGGCGCGCGAGGATCGGGTGACCGTCTCGATCGACGCCGCGCTCGGCGGGTCGCTCCGCGAGGTGAGCTCCCCCACCCACTCCGTCGAGGTGGAGCGGCGCGGCGAGCGCGCAGCCCACGTGTCGCTCGTCGAGACCGCGCCCGACCACGACCTCGAGGTCCGCTTCGCGGTGGCCGGTGACGAGCCGAGCGTCTCGGTGCTCGCCAACGCGCGCGCCGATCGCGACACGGGCTACCTCTCGCTGCTCGTGCACCCGCGCCTCGCGGTGCCGACCGCCGAGGTCACCCCGCGCGAGCTCGTGGTCGTCCTCGACACGTCGAGCAGCATGCGCGGGCGCCCCTTCGAGCTGGCCAAGGCCGCCGCGCTCCGCGCGATCGCGGGCCTGCGACCGACCGACACCTTCCGGGTCGTGCGCTTCAGCGACCGCGCGAGCGAGCTGTCGCCGACGCCGCTGCCCGCGACCCCCGAGAACGTCGAGCGGGCGCGCGCGCTCGTGTCGTCGATGACCGCGCTCGGCTCGACCGAGATGCGCCGCGGCGTCAGCGCCGCGCTCGCGCCGCCGATCGAGGACGGGCGCCTCCGCGTGGTCGTGCTCATGACCGACGGCTACGTCGGCAACGAGGCCGAGGTGCTGCGCGAGGTGAACGCGGCGCTCGGACACTCGCGCGTCTTCGCGTTCGGCGTCGGCGCGGTCGTGAACCGCTACCTGTTGAGCCGCCTCGCCGAGATCGGCCGCGGCGACCTGAGCGTCGTCACCCCGACCGAGTCCCCCGAGGCGGCGGCCGACGCGTTCGTCGAGCGCCTCGAGACGCCCTACCTCACCGACGTGCGCGTCGACTGGGGCGCCCTCGCGGTGTCCAACGTGTACCCGCGGCGCGTCCCCGACCTGTACGCGGATCGGCCGCTCGTCGTGCACGGCCGCTACGCCCACGGCGGTCGTGGCGAGATCACCATCCGCGGCCGGATCGCGGGGCAGCCCTTCGAGCAGAAGGTCGACGTCGAGCTCCCGGAGACGGGCGCCGAGCGACCCGAGCTCGAGTCGCTCTGGGCGCGCGCGCGCATCCGCGACCTGATGACGGAGATGGCCCTGCGGCCCACCGACGCGTTGCGTGAGGAGGTGACGCGCGTCGGGCTCGAGCACTCGCTCATGACCCAGTGGACCGCCTTCATCGCGATCGACGACGGCGCCGCGCTCCCGAACGGCGTCGACTACGGAGGCCAGGCGCGCCGCGTCGGCCCGGGCGGGAGCGTCGGGGGCCTCGGCCTCGTCGGCTACGGCAGGGGCGGCGGCGGCACCGGCTACGGCACGATCGGCATCGGCAGCTTCGGCACGATCGGTCACGGCGCCGGGGTGGCGGCCCGCCAGATCCGGATCCCCCAGATCCGCACCGGCACCGCCGAGGTGCGCGGGTCGTTGAGCCGCGAAGTGATCCAGCGCGTCGTCCGCCGCCAGCTCCCCGCCGTCCGCTACTGCTACGAGCAGCGCCTCGCGACGGCGCCGAACCTCCAGGGTCGCCTCACCGTCGCCTTCATCGTCGCCCCCGACGGCTCCGTGAGCGCAGCGAACGTGGCGCAGAGCACCCTGACCGACGAGACCACCGAGGCCTGCGTCCTGGCCGTGATCCGGCGAATGCAGTTCCCGATGGCCGAAGGCGGTGGCCCCGTCGGCGTCAACTACCCGTTCGTCTTCCAGATCCCCGACGACCCGCCGTATGCGCCGGAGCTGCCGCGGCCGCTCCCCGATCTGTGAGCTGGGTTCTCTCCAGCGCGCGCAGCGCGCGAGGCGGGGGCTCGGACGCTCATGATTGCGGAGTCGTGACGGGCTTGGACTCCGCGAGCTGTGTTTCTCTCGCGCGCTGCGCGCGCGAGGCGGGGGCTGCGCCCCCGGTGCTGTGGGACGATGAGATCGCTGGTCACGTGCGGGGCCGTGGGACTTCTGTCCCCCA
>JACKEC010000101.1 GCA_020633195.1 Sandaracinaceae bacterium
ATCGACACCGACGGCGACGGGCTCTGCGACGAGACCGAGATCGCGTGGGGGACCAACCCGGAGGCGGTCGACAGCGACCTCGACGGCCTCACCGACAGGGCCGAGCGCGACCTCGGCTACGCGCCGCTCTTGCCGGACTCGCCGCCGCGGGACCTGCTCGTCTTCCTCGAGGAGGCCGAGGGCGCCACCGCGCAGTACCCGATCCAGCGGATCGTGCGGGGCAACGGCGAGGTCTACACCGGCGCCTTCGTGGCGACCCGCGTGGCCAACCGCCTCGACTACGACGCGTCGACGTTCCTCGAGCAGGCGCACGCGGTCGGCGCTTACCCGATGGAGAACGTCTTCGAGGTGCTCCCCGAGGCGCAGCAGTTCCGGGGCGTCTTCGGCCGCACGGAGCTGACCTACGAGATCCGGTTCGCGTTCGACGGCGCGACGCCCCGCTCGTGCGTCACCGCGTTCCCGTTCAGCTACCAGATCAAGCGCGAGGACGGCGTCACCGTCGGCTTCGGTCGCTACCTGCTCGTCGTCCTCCCGGACGGCGGCCGCCTCGAGAACGCCGAGTGGTGCGTCCCCGACGGCGGCTGCATCTGAGACATCGCCACCTCGGTCCCGTCCCGCGGTACCGTTGACACTCGGGCGGCACGTGGATATTAGTGTCGCGAGGACACTATATGACCGACCACCTGGAACCGCTGCTCCTCGGCGAGGGCGACTACGGCCTCGCCACGGATCTCTACCAGATCACGATGATGGCCTCGTACCGGGCCCGGGCGGACCTGAGCCCCCAGGCCACGAGCACCTTCGAGCTCTTCGTGCGCCGGCTCCCGAAGGGCCGCGCGTTCCTCGTGGCGGCGGGCCTCGAGCAGAGCCTCGCGTACCTGCGCGACCTGCGCTTCAGCGACGAGGACGTGGCCTACCTGAAGGGGCTCTCGGTGTTCGGCTCGACCGACCCCGCGTTCTTCGAATGGCTGCGCGCGTTCCGGTTCGAGGGCGACGTCGACGCGATCCCCGAGGGCACGCTGGTGCTGCCCAACGAGCCGCTCGTCCGGATCCACGCGCCGCTCGCGCAGGCGCAGCTCGTGGAGACCTTCCTCCTCGCGACCATCAACGCGCAGACGCTCATCGCCTCGAAGGCGGCGCGGGTGCGCATGGCCTCGCAGGGGCGAACGTTCGTCGACTTCGGCGCCCGCCGCGCGCACGGCTTCGCGGCGGCGATGCTCGCGACGCGGGCCGCGTGGATCGCGGGCGCCGACGGGACCTCGAACGTCGTCGCGGCCAAGAAGCTCGGGATCCCCGTGCTCGGCACCGCCGCCCACGCCTTCATCATGAGCTTCGAGCGGGAGCAAGACGCCTTCCGCGCCTACCACGAGGGCTACCCGGACCACTGCGTGCTCCTCATCGACACCTACGACACCCACGAGGGGTGCCGGCGCGCGACCGCGATCGGCCCGAGCCTCAAGGGCGTGCGCCTCGACTCGGGCGACCTCGGCCAGCTCGCCAAGGACTGCCGCGCGATCCTCGACGGGGCGGGCCTCACCGCGACGCGGATCGTCGCGAGCGGCGACCTCAACGAGGACAAGATCACGGCGCTCCTCGCCGACGGCGCGCCGATCGACAGCTTCGGGGTCGGCACCGAGCTGGTCACCTCGCGCGACCAGCCCGCGCTCGGCGGCGTCTACAAGCTCGTCGAGCGCGCCGACGGCGACACCCGCATCCCGGTGATGAAGCTCGCCGAGGGCAAGATCACCTGGCCCGGACCCAAGCAGGTGTGGCGCCACCACGACGCCGACGGCACCTGGAGCCACGACGTGATCGAGCTCGCCGACGCGCCCGCGCCGGCCGACGGCGTGCCGCTGCTGCGGCCCGTGATGCGAGGCGGCGCGCTCCTCCCCGAAGCGTTCGACTCGCTCGACGCGATGCGCGCGCGCTGCGCCGAGGGGCTACGGACGCTGCCGAACGGGCTGCGCGCGCTCCACGACTACGCCGAGCCCCCGGTTCGGATCGGGCCCGCGCTCGCCGCGATGGCCGAAGAGCTGAAAGGAACGTTGACATGACCGCCCCCCTCGATCCGTCCTCCACCGTGTTCGTGGACGTCGACACGCAGGTCGACTTCGTCGAGCCCGACGGCGCGCTCTACGTGCCCGGGGGCGAGCTCCTCAAGCCCGCCTTCGCGACGCTGCTCGAGGCCGCGCGGCGCCACGACCGACCGGTGATCGCGTCGGCCGACGCGCACCCGCCCGGCGACCCCGAGTTCGCCACGTTCCCCCCGCACTGCCTCGCGGGGACGCCGGGGCAGCGCCGGGTCGCCGAGACCGAGCCGACCGCGGCGCGCGTGATCGACGTCGCCGGCGTCGACGCGGGCGGCGAGGGCCGGACCACGGTGCTCGAGAAGGTGAAGTTCGATCTCTTCACCAACCCGGCGGCGGAGCGCGAGCTCGCGGCGACGGGCGCGAAGACCGCGATCGTGTTCGGGCTCGCGCTCGACTACTGCGTCCGCGCGGCCGCGCTCGGGCTCCGCGAGCGCGGCTACGAGACGGTCGTGGTGCGCGACGCGACGGCCCCCGTGACCGCCGAGGGCGGGGCGCGGGTCGAGGCGGAGCTGCGCGACGCGGGCGTGCGCTTCGCGACCACCGCCGAGGTCGACGCGGCGTTCCCGTGACCGAGCGCGTCCCCTACGACCCGTTCTCGAACCCGCACCCGGCGGTCGCGGTGGACGTGATCCTCTTCACGATCGCCGACGGGGAGCTGCGCGTGCTCTTGATCCGCCGCGAGCTGCCGCCGTTCGAGGACGCGTGGGCGCTGCCCGGCGGGTTCGTCCGCGCCGACGAGAGCCTCGACGAGGCGGCGGCCCGCGAGCTCGACGAGGAGGCCGGCGTCTCGGTGCGCTGGCTCGAGCAGCTCTACACGTTCGGCGCGGTGGATCGCGACCCCGCGCGGCGGGTGATCAGCGTCGCCTACTTCGCGCTGATCGACGCGCTCGAGCTGAGCCCGCGCGCCGGCGGCGACGCGACCGACGTGCGCTGGTGCAACGTCCGGCGGCTCCCGAAGCTCGCCTTCGACCACAAGCAGATCGTCCGCTACGCGCACCAGCGGCTCCGCTACAAGGCCGAGTACGCGCCGGTCGCGTTCCAGCTCCTGCCCAAGGACCTGACGCTGAGCGAGCTGCAGCACGTGTACGAGGTCATCCACGGCAAGGCGCTCGACAAGCGCAACTTCCGCCGGAAGGTCCTCGGCCTCGAGATCCTCGAGCCGACCGGCGAGTCCCGCAGCGAAGGCCGCGGCCGACCCGCCGCGCTCTACCGCTTCCGGCGCGACCGCTTCCGCGACCTCGGCGGCGGCGTCGTCCTCGAGTTCTAGGCTTCAGTAGCCGCAGTAGTTGTGGGTGTTGGCCGAGGGCGGGAGCGGCATCTTGACGCAGCGCTGGTCCGCGGGGCAGTGCGTGTCCTCGGTGCAGAAGCAGAAGTTCAGGAACACGTTGCAGATCTGAGCGCCGGGGCAGGTCCGGTCCGCGTCGCTGCAGTCGCAGGCCGGGTGCGCGGGCTGGTCGGGGAACGCGACCTCGTTGCACGCGCGCGTCCCGGGGCACGCCGCGCCGCAGCCGCCGCAGTTCGCGCGGGTGTTGAGCTGCGTCTCGCGGCCGCCGCAGCAGGCCGCGAACTCGCCGCCGGACCACGGCGTGCCGTCGGCGAGCGCGGGGTGCGCGCAGGTCCCGCGGCCGTCGCACGCGTCGCTCGTGCACTCGTTGTCGTCGGCGGGGCAGGCCGCGCCCGCGGGCGCGGGCGGGTGCGCGCAGGCCCCCGCGCCGTCGCACTCGTCGCGCGTGCACGGGTTCGCGTCGTCCTCGCATGCCGTGCCGGCGGTGATCGGGCGCGTCACGCACGCGGCCGACCCGTCGCACGTCCGGGTCGCGCAGGCGTCGGTCTCGCACACGATCGGCGCGCCCACGCACGTGCCCGAGGCGCACG
>JACKEC010000102.1 GCA_020633195.1 Sandaracinaceae bacterium
TTGCTTCGTAACGTCGGCGACGGCGGCGACGAGGTCGGGGCTGCCTGCGCCGGCGAAGTGGAGCCGCTCGAGGGACCACGGGGGCGCGCTCTCGAGGAGCCGCGGGAAGAGCTCGGGGTACACGCCGTCGAGCTCGCGGAGGCGCCGCAGGGGGGACTCGAACAGGAAGCGCGCGAGCCAGTCGCCGTCGTGGGCGAGATCCCCGCCGCGGACGTCGAGCTCGCGGAGCGTGGCGAGGCCCGGGGCGCCGACGAGGGCCTCCTTGGCCTCCCGCGTCTTCACGAAGGCGAGGCGCCCCGCGACGGGGAAGCCTCGCTCCCAGCGGACCGTCTTCGCGACGAGCGCGCCGCGCAGCGGGGCGAGCCACTCCTTGGCGTGATCCTTCAGGAGGCGCTTCTCTCGACGCCGCTGCTTCGCGTCGAGCGCGGGCGCGCGCTGGAGGCGGATCAGCTCGCCGTGGGGATCGCCCGCGTCGCAGAGCGCGTCCGCGAGCGCCGCCCGCGGGGCGTCGGCGTCGGGGTCGTCGTAGACGGCGGCGTAGAGCGAGTCGATTCGGCGACGATATCACCGGCCCGCGAGGGCTACCCCGCGGCGACTTTGACGTCGCTCCAGAACGAGGGCGGCATGGCGCGCTCGAGCTGCCAGATGATCTGCATCGGCTTGTCGCTCTGGTGCTCGGCGTAGGTCACGGGGCCGAGGAAGAGGTAGGGGCTGGTGACGCCGCGCGTGGTCTTGTGGTGGCGCACGAAGAGGAGGACGCGCCAGCCCATGGCGACGTGGCCCTGGTAGCGCCGACCGGTCTTGGAGTCGGAGCGCGTCTTGGCCTGCGACTCCCAGTGGAAGCGCGTCGGGGTGATCGGGTAGTCGTTGTAGAGGGTGGTCGGGGTGAACTCCTTCTCGGTCTTCTCGAGGGTGACGAAGAGGATGTCGCTCCGCGAGGCGTCGTCCTTGTAGACGCCGCCCTGGGTGCGCAGGAGCTTGCCCTTGCGGAGCTGCCGCAGGCCCGCGCTGACCTCGTCGCGGGCGTAGGTGGCGTGGACTTGGAACGGGAGGTCGTCCATCGGGTGGGTCGGTCGGCGCAGCTGGTCCTCGAGGAGGTCGAACAGCGCGAGGTACTCGCGCCGGAGGTCGGGCTGGCCCCACAGCTCGGCGAAGGCGTCCGCGAGGTCGGCGACGGAGCGCCGGACGAAGCCGGCCGCCGCGAAGAGCATGAGCTGGAGGGGATCGTTCGGGTCGGCGCGCGGCGGCTCGGGCGCGCGGAGCCAGCTGCGCCAGGTGTCGAGGCGCCGCTCGTCGTCGACGTGGAGGAGCCGCTCGAGCGCCCGCGCCGGCGCGCCGTCGGGCGGCGGTCCGGGTCGCAGCCCCGCCTGGTGCAGGAGCGCGGTGTAAGACCGGCCGCCCTTGTAGAGCTGCGCGAGGTCGATGTCGGCGCGGTCGAGGAAGGCGCGAAGGCCGACGTCGCCCGTCTGCGCGAGGTCGTGCGCGAGGCCGCTCCAGCCGGTGCGCAGCGACTCGCGGATGTTGCGCACGACGACGTCCTGCGCCTCGCGGTCGAGCTGGATGTCGCAGCCGCCGGGCAGATACGGGAAGCCCTCCTCGACGGCCGCGAGGACGTCGGCGCGGGTGCCGCCCGCGAGGGCCTGGAAGCGACGGTCGAACCGGAACTTCTCGTGCGAGGTGCCGATGAAGTCCAGGACGGTGAGGCACGCCTTGCCCTCGTCGAGGCGCAGGCCACGGCCGAGCTGCTGCAGGAAGACGGTGGCGGACTCGGTCGGGCGCAGGAAGAGGACGGTGTCCACCATCGGCAGGTCGACGCCCTCGTTGAACTTGTCGACGGTGAAAAGGACGTTGACGGCGCCGGTGCGGAGATCCTGCACGGCGTCGACGAGGTCGGCGCCGCTCGTCTCGAAGGAGACGGCCTTGGCGGGGATGCCTCGCGCGGAGAAGAACGCGGCCATGAACTCGGCGTGGCGGACGGAGACGCAGAAGCCGAGGGCGCGCATCGCGCGCGGGTCGCGGACCTTCTCGACGGTCGCCCGCAGGACGGAGGCCGCGCGGGCGTCGTCGGCGGTGTAGATGCGCTCGAGCGCGGTGGTGTCGTAGCGGCCGGCGCGGAAGTCGACGCGCGAGAGGTCGGTGCCGTCGTGGAGGCCGAAGTACTGGAAGGGGCTCAGCAGGCCGAGGTCGAGCGCGTCCCAGAGGCGGAGCTCGGCGGCGACGCGGTCGTCGAACCAGCCGAGCACGCTCTTGCCGTCGGTCCGCTCGGGCGTGGCGGTGAGGCCGAGCAGGACGCGCGGCGTCAGCTTGCTCAGCAGGTCGGTGTAGGTCCGCGCGGCGGCGTGGTGGAACTCGTCGACGATCACCACGTCGAACGCGTCAGGCGCGAGCTTCTCGAGCCGCTTGGCGTGCAGCGACTGCACGGACGCGAACACGTGCGTGCCGTGGATGGGCTTGGACGCGCCGACGAGCAGCTCGCCGAAGTGGCCGTCGCCCATCGCGGCGCGGAAGGCGCCGAGGGACTGCGTCAGGATCTGCTCGCGGTGCGCGACGAAGAGGAGGGTCGCGCCGCCCCACGCTCGGTGCAGGCGCGCGTAGTCGAGCGCCGCCACGATGGTCTTGCCGGTGCCCGTCGCGGAGACGACGAGGTTTCTCCAGTGGCCGTGGCGCCGCTCCTCGTCGAGGGCGTCGAGCACCTGCTGCTGGTGCCGGTAGGGGCGCGGCTTCACGGCCCGCGCGATGGCGTCGCGAGCGGGGTCGCGGCGCTCGCTCGAGTCGAGGAAGCGCGCGCGGTCGTAGGGCTCGAAGACCTCGTCGGCCCAGTACTGGTCGAACGTCGTCCGGAACTGGCTGAGCAGGGGCCGGTTGTCGACCTCGGTGAGGCGCACGTTCCACTCGCAGCCGTCGAGCAGCGCGGCGCGCGAGAGGTTCGAGGAGCCGACGAGCGCGGTGCTGAACTCGCTCGCGCGATGGAACAGCCACGCCTTGGCGTGGAGCCGCGTGCGCCGGTGGTCGTAGGACACCCGCACGTCCGCGCCGAGCTCGATCAGCTTCTCGATCGCCTCGAGCTCGGTCGCGCCCGTGTACGTGGTCGTCAGCACCCGCAGCGCGCCGGGCCTCCGCGTGAGGAACTGCCGGAGCGCGGGCAGGATCACCCGCAGCCCCGAGTCCTTGAGGAACGCCACGAGCACGTCGACGCGGTCCGCCGAGGGGAGCTCGCGCTGGATCATGTGGCCGACGCGCACGTCGCGCGGGCCGTTCGCGAGCAGCGCGCTCTGGCGCAGCGGCAGCAACGGACGCGGGAGCGCGCCGGTGCCGAGCCGCGCCTCGCCCGGGTGGCGCAGCGACAGCAGCAGCGACGCGGGATCGCCGAGCGCGTCGCCCTCGTCGATCCCCGCCTTGGGGCCGCGCTCCGCGAGCCAGCGCACCAGGTCGTTCGCGAGCGCGAGCTGGTCCTCGAGGCGCGTCTCGGACGGCTGCGTCTCGAGCGCCTTGAGCAAGAGCCCGTGCAGGTGTCGCGCGAGGATCTGCGCGGACGTGTCGGCGTCGAGCCCGCGCGTCTCGACCCCCCAGCCCTCGAGCCTCTGCAGCGCGTCGGCGAGCGCCTCGCTGACGAGCGCCTCATAGAGTCCGGGCGGGAGGCTCACGCTCGGAGGGTATCTCAGAGCGTCGAGGCGAAGGGGAGGTCGCCCGCCGGGCTCGCGGGCGCTTGGGGCCGCTCGCGCGGCGCGGGTCGGGCAGGAGCCGGTCGCGCAGGAGCGGGTCGAGCAGGGGCGGTCGGCGCGAGCAGCTCGCGCATTCGAGCGGCGTCGTCGCCTCGGGGCGCGAGGGCGAGGTAGCGGCGCGCCGCCTGCCGCGCCGCGGGGCGATCTCCCTGCGCGAGGTGCGCGTCGAC
>JACKEC010000103.1 GCA_020633195.1 Sandaracinaceae bacterium
TCCCCGTGACGACGCTCGCGCCGCCCATGGATCTCGCGAGCCTCGATTCCCCCTTCGCCGCACACGGCCGCATCCTCCTCGGCGCCGGGTACGACCGCATCTCGCAGACGCCGGTCCTCGACGATGGCACCCTCGGCCCCGAGCGCGAGCTGGCCGCGTACCCGCCCGTGCCCACGACCCGACCGGGCACTCCGTTCAGCTACGACCTGCCCTCCATCACCGCCGACGACGAGCTGCTGTTCATGGTCCACGGCGTCGCCGCCGGAACGGACGACGAGCGCTTCGCGGATCAGGTCTGGGTGGCTCCTCTCTGCGCCGACTGACGGCGCGTCGGCCGCGAGCCGCGTGGGCGCTGCGCGCAGGATCGATCGCCACGGCTCCCGGTTCGGAGCGGTGCCACGTATGCTGGCCAGACGCGCGCTCGGAGGCGCCGACGCGCCGTCCCCGTCGGAGCCCGAGTCGTCTACGCTCGTCCTCGATGGACGCGACCACGATCGAGCGGGAGCTCGAGGCCAAGACGATCACGCCCGAGGCCGCGCTCGCCGCGCTCGCCGAGGCGGTGCGTCACGCGCCGACCTCGGCGCGGCGGCTGGAGGCCTGCGTGGTGCTCGGCTCGCTCGCGGGCCGCGCGCTCGGCGCGAGCTGGGACGTCGCGGAGCGGGCGGCCTTCGTGCTCCTCGAGGTCGCGCGGGAGACGGACGCCGCCGGGGAGCGCGCGCGGCTGCTCGGCGCGATGGGCCGCGGGCTGCGCAACGCCTGGCTCGTGCCCTACGTCCACGCGCGGCTCGACGACGAGGACCCGCTCGTCGCGGCGGCGGCGATCGCGGCGGCGGGTGGGCTCGCGTTCCCCGCGCTCGAGGCGGCGGTCGCGCGCTTCCTCTCGCCGGAGACCCCGGCTCCGTTGCGCCTCGCCGCGCTCACGGCGCTCGGTCGCATGGGCGCGCAGAGCGCGGCCGAGGCGATCGCCAGTCACGTCGCGGGCGGGGCGCGCGAGGCCACGGCGGCGCTCGCGGCGCTGACCGAGATCCGCGCGCGCGCCGCGGAGGAGGGCGCGCTGGCGCGCCTCGCGGGCACGCCCGATCGCGCGGTCCGGCTCGCGGCGGTGCGCTACCTCGCCGAGCTCGGGCGCCCGGAGGTCCTCCCGTACCTCCGCCGCCTCGCGCGCGAGGACGACGCGCACCTGCGCCTCGCGGCGAGCTTCGCGTCCCGCGCCTACCGCGACGAGACGCGGACGGGCGCCGACGAGCGCATGCTCGCGGCCCTGACCGAGACCGACCGGGCCGTGCGCGCGTCGCTCGCGCGGCGCCTGCGGACGCTCCCCGTCGCCGAGGTGCTCGAGCACGCGGAGCTGCTCTTCGCCGACGAGCCCGAGGGGGTGGTGCAGATCCTCGCGGAGGTGCGCGCCTCCGAGGTGACGGAGCGATTGCTCGCGATCGCCCACGACGAGTCGCTCCCCGCGAACGTCCGGGCGCGGGCCGCGGGCTCGATCGAGGCGGACCTCGAGTGGGAGCGGGAGGCGCTCCTCGCGCTCGTCCGCGAGGCGGGCGAGGAGCCCGTTCGCGTCGCCGCGGCGCAGACCCTCGGCGCCTTCGCCTCGGCCAGCGCGATCCTCGAGCACCTCGGGCCGCTCGCCGAGGATCCCTCGCCGGCCCTGCGCGGCGCGCTCCTCTGGGCGCTCCAGCTCGCGGCGCGCCCGAAGGACCTCACGCCCGCCGACCGCACGCGGACCGACGCGATCCTTCGCCGCGCGCTCGGCGACGAGGACGCCTCGGTGCGGCGTCGGGCCGCCTACGTCGCGGGCAACCTCCACGCGGAGGGGCTGGTCCCCGCGCTCGTCGAGCTCGCCCGCGGGGCGACCGAGGCCCCCACCGAGCGCGTCGCGGCCTTCGTCGGGCTCGCCGAGATCGGCTCCCCCGATCGGCTCGCGGATCTCGTGCACCTCGTCAACCGAGAGGACGACCCGGCCGCCCTCGGCGCGGCGGCGCGGGCCATCGAGAAGAGCACGCTCGGGGGCTCGCGCGATCCGCTCGAGCGCCTCGCCGACCGGGTGCCGAAGCTCCTCCGCTCCGAGGACCCGCTCGTGCGCGCCGCCGGCGCTCGCGTCGCGGGGCTGACCTCGGGCGTCGGGATCGAGCACGTCGCGCCGCTCGTCGAGGACGCGGCCCCGCGCGTGCGTGAGCAAGCGGTCGGCGCGATCGGGCGGATGGGCGGAGACGAGGCGGAGGGGCTCTTGCGAGCGGCGCTCGACGACGCGGACGCGGTCGTCCAGGAGCGCGCGGCGGAGGGGCTCCTCGCGCTGCGCGCGGCCTCGGCCACTCGCTCCGTCCTCGACTGGTTCGCGCGCAGCGACGACGGCCCGCTCGTGGATCGGCTCGCCGCGCGGATCGAGCTCCCGCCCGAGGCCGACGACGCGCTGGTCGAGGCGCTCGACGCCGCCATCGGGCACGTGTCGCCGGATCGCGTCGCCTACGAGCGGCTGCTCGAGCTGAAGATCCGGGCGCTCACCGGGCAGCGCCCCTCGCGGGCGGGCGGCGTCGACGTCGACCGCGCGATCAGCGCGCAGTTCCCGACGTGGGCGCGGCTCTCGACGGTGCGCGGGTTCTCGCCGCTCGCGCGGAGCCTCCGGACGGCGGAGCTGCTCTACGAGATGACGGCGAGCGACGCCGACCAGTCCGGCGCGATCGTGCTCTTCTCGAAGTCGCTCGAGGGCTACCTCCACGCCTGGCTCTCGCCGCGGCTCGCCGAGCTCGTGCGGCGGCCGAGCGAGCTCCAAGAGGTGACCGATCGCATGACCGGCAGCGCCTGGCCGAGCTACCAGAGGTGGCTCGCGAAGCGCTGGAAGGACGCGGCCGTGGTCGGGGGGCTCGAGGTGCAGCTCCCCTTGCGCGCTGCGATCCACGCGCTCCGGGATCTCGGCGACGGGCGCAAGCACTTCGACAGCCCGCGCTCGATCACCGAGTGGGCGCGCATGATGCTCTTCCTCGCGCTCGACCACCCGACGGGCCCGAAGAACCTCCTCGGGGTCACCTCGTCCGACGCCGAGCACATCGTCCGCGTCGCGCACCGCCTGCAGGTGCTCGCGCACGTGCGCAACGCGGTCACCCACCGGACGGTGGCCGGGCGCCCCGTCGTCGAGGGCTTCCGCGGCGTCTACTACCCGACCTTCGAGGACCTCACCTCGATGGCGTGAGCGCCTTCGTGTCCGACGACGGCGCAGGCCCCGGTCGGCCAGATCGAAGCTGCGTCGCGGCGTGGCGTGGCGCCCCGGTGTGGCGGCGTGCCTCACGCGCGCTCGCCGCCGCGCGGTCGGGCGCGGCGGCTGGCCGTGGTGGCGAGGCCAGCCCCAAGACCCGCGGCACGGATTCTGTACGGATCGGAGCGCATGAAGGAGGCGCTCCAGCCACGAACGAAGGGCCCTTCGAGCCTCGCGTCGTGCGGGTCGCGACGACTCGCCGCCCGCGCGGATCAACGGACCGAGACGCTGCCTCGCGCGGGGCGGTCCTCCTCGATCAGGACGTCGATCGACGGGAGCAGCAACTCGAGGTCGGGCCGCCCGAACGCCATGCTCTGGACGGACGCGTAGTGGAGCACGGCGTCGGGGCGAACCAGGAAGAGACCGGGCTCGCAGAAACGCGGCGGCTCGCCGACCTGGATCGAGCGGCTGAGGAACAGCCCCCAGCGGCACACGACGTCCTCGCTCGCGCCGTAGCCGAT
>JACKEC010000104.1 GCA_020633195.1 Sandaracinaceae bacterium
GTTTGTCAGGACTGTCGTGAAGACGGAGGGAGATCCCGCCCTCGATTCTCACGGATCGTGAGGGACGCCGGCCGTGTCCCTCGCGCGGCATGAGAAAAGCCCCCTCAGAAAACTTGAGACAAGTCTCCGAGGGGGCGCTCCTTCGCAGTCGCTGAACTGAAGAAGGAGGTCGAAGTGTCCCACGAGAAGGGGGCCGAGGACGACATCTTCGCGCGACTGCACGAGCTGGACTTGGAGCTGCTCGTAGCGGTCCAGCGGCGGGGCTGCCGAGACTGCTGCGGAGGCCGGCTCGATCGGGCCGACTTCTCTCGGAAGGTGCGCGGGGTGTCCGAGTCGGCCGAGCGCTACTTCGAGACGCGCTTCGCATTGTGCTGCTCGCGGGAGGGATGCCGCCGACGGACGCTGCCACCGTCGCTGCGCTTCCTCGGACGCAGGGTCTTCGCGGCGGTGGCGATCGTCGCGGCGTGCGTGGCCGAGCAGGCCCACCGCCGCTGGCAGGAGGCGCGTCGGATCCGTCGCTGGCTCGCGTGGTGGCGCGAGGACTTCGGTGGCGGTCCTCGACTGCTCGAGCTGCGAGGTCGGCTCGCCGTGCCCATCGATCGGGACGCGCTCCCCGGCTCGCTGCTCGCTGCGGTGCAGGGACCGACGCCCGCCGATCGGCTCGTGCGGTTGCTGGCGCTCGTCGCCGACGTCGTTGCGCCGATCCCTCACGAAGGCTGAGGGAGGAGGTCCGCCACGCAGAGGATGGTGCTCGGGATCGCGTCGTCGAGGACGTAGCGTGGCCAGGTCTGGAGCGGCGCCGCGTCGGCGCCCTCGGACGCAGGAGGAGGTGCGCGCGATGAGCGGCGACGAGAGCACCCGTGCGCGCTGGGGGCGCTTCCGATTCTCCGTGATCGGTCCGCTGCTCGCGAGCCCACCCGAGCATGGCGAGCTCGCCCAGGAGCTCGCGCACCTCGCTGGCCGCGCCTACCGGCACCCGACCACGGGCGAGTCCGTGCGCTTTGGCCTCAAGACGATCGAGCGCTGGTACTACCTCGCGCGCAATCACCCGACCGATCCTGTCGGCGCGCTCGCTCGCAAGACCCATCCACGGGCCGGCACCCACCCCAAGGTCAGCGCCGCGATCGCCGAGCTGATCCGCGCGCAGCACCGCGAGCACTCGCGCTGGAGCTACCAGCTCCATCACGACAACTTGACTGTCCTCGTCCAGCAGAGCCCCGAGCTCGGCGAGCTCCCGAGCTATCCGACGCTCTGTCGCTTCATGAAGGCCCACGGGCTGAGACGCCGCAAGGGGCGGCGCCGCCGCGGCTCGGACCTCGAGCTCGAACCGCGCGAGGTGCGCAGCTACGAAGTCACACACGTCCATGGCCTGTGGCACCTGGACTTCCACGAGGGCTCGTTGCGGGTGCTCACGCCGGCGGCGACGTGGGTCAAGCCCTGGCTCTTCGGCTGCCTCGACGACCGCTCACGCGTCGCCTGTCACCTGCAATGGTACTTGCTCGAATCGGCCGAGACGCTCGTCCACGGATTCAGCCAGGCGCTGCTCAAGCGCGACCTGCCGCGCGGCCTCATGAGCGACAACGGCGGGGCCGAGACCGCCGCCGAGGTCACCGAAGGGCTCGAGCGGCTCGGCATCGTCCACCACACCACGCTGCCCTACCACCCCGAGCAGAACGCCAAGCAGGAAGCCTTCTGGGGCCAGATCGAGGGCCGCCTGCTCCCGATGCTCGAAGGCTACGAGGGCCTGACTCTGCCGCTGCTCAACGAGGCCACGCAGGCTTGGGTCGAGCTCGAGTACCACCGCAAGCCCCACTCCGAGCTCGGCGCCACGCCGCTCGAGGTCTTCACGAGCGCGCCCAGCGTCGGTCGCCCCGCGCCGTCCGCGCAGGTGCTGCGTCGCGCCTTCCGCATGCAGAGCGGACGCAAGCAGCGGCGCAGCGACGGCACGGTCACGGTCGAGGGCATCCGCTTCGAGATCCCTTCGGCGTACCGGACGCTGGAGCGCGTGCAGGTGCGCTACGCGCGCTGGGACCTGTCGAGCGTCGATCTCGTCGACCCGCGCAGCGGCGCCCACCTCGCGGCCCTGTACCCGCTCGACAAGCGCGCGAACGCCGACGGACGGCGGCGGACGCTCGAGCCCCCGGCGCCGCGCGAGGCGCCTGCCAAGAGCGGGATCGCGCCGCTCCTGAAGTCGATGATGAGCGAGTACTCGGCGACGGGCTTGCCCCCCGCCTACCTCGCTGGACCCGAGACCTACGACCGCGAGGAGGACGACCTTGAGTAAGCACGAAATCTTGACGCACTTCGGACTGGCCTTTCACCCCTTCCGGCCCGACGTGCCCATCGAAGCGCTCTGGCCTTCGCCGCCGATCGACGTCTTCGGCCGACGCGTCGCCCTCACCCTCGCCGACGGCGGCTTCGTCATGGTCACCGGCGAGCCCGGCACCGGAAAGAGCGTCGCCCTGCGCCTGCTCGCCCACCGCCTTTCGCAGATGCGCGACGTCAGCGTCGGCACCATCGACCACCCGCAGAGTCGATGCAGCGACTTCTACCGCGAGCTCGGCGACATCTTCGGCGTGCCCCTGCCGATCCACAACCGATGGGGCGGATTCAAGGCCTTGCGGCAGCGATGGAGCGAGCACGTGGGCGCCTCGCTGAGCCGTCCCGTCCTCATCATCGACGAGGCTCAGGAGATGCTCAGCACCGTCTTCAACGAGCTGCGCATCCTCACCTCACGCAGCTTCGATTCCGAGCAGCTCCTGTGCGTGATCCTCGCGGGCGACCAGCGCCTTCCCGAGCGCCTTCGCCACCCCGACCTGCTCCCTCTCGGCAGCCGCATCCGCCGCCGCCTTCACCTCGACTACGCCGAGCGCGACGTGCTGAGCGCGTGCCTCGATCACCTCCTCGAGGCCGCGGGCAACTCCGCGCTGATGAGCACCGAGCTCAAGACCACCCTCGCCGAGCACTGCGCGGGCAACTACCGCGTCCTGATGAACCTCGGTGACGAGCTCCTCAGCGTCGCCTACGAGCGCGACCTCGCCCAGCTCGATGAGGACCTCTTCCTCGATCACTTCCATCCTCAGCTCGCCCCGCCCAAGTCCGCGGCCAAGCGCGCGACCAAGCGGCGGAGCTGACCGTGCTGCGCGCCGGAATCTGGCCCGCCGCTCGCCACCTCGTCGTCGCACTCCACCTCGCCCGACCGGGCCGCTCATTGCTGCACCTGCGGGTCGCGCGCACCCTCGAAGGTCGCGACCAGCTCGCCGCCTACCTCGCGCGCGAGCGCTACCTCGAGGTCGTCGTCCCCGAGCCGCTCCATCGTGTCGATGCCGCCGCCGAACACCTGCTCCTGCACGGGGTCCGCGTCTGGCTCGTCCCCGGTGCCGTCGTCGAGGATCTCCTCGTACTGATCGACGCCGGGCCCGCCGCGCACGTCACGATCGCCGCCGCCCTCGCTCGCCTGCCCGCGCGGCCGCTGCTTCGAGGCGCGCTCCGCCAGATCCCCGCCCCCGATCCCCGTCAGCTGTGCCTGCGTATCCCTCAGCTTGCGTGAGAGTCACCCCCTCGATTCACGTGAGCACACTGA
>JACKEC010000105.1 GCA_020633195.1 Sandaracinaceae bacterium
CGCTCGATCGCGAACACGACCTCGCTGAACGCCACCGGCGAGACCTTGCCGAGGGTGACCGAGGCCGAGCCGTGGCGGAAGACGACCTTCGGGATCGCCTGCTCCGGCTCGTGCTCCGACATGCCCGCGTGGATGCCCGGGTCGAGGTGGACGCGCACGCGGAGCGCGCCGTCCTCATAGTCCTTCTGGAAGAACTGCCGGACGACCGCCTCGTCCCGGGTCCAGCCGAGCCCGATGAAGCCGTCATGGACCGCCTTGGCCTCGACGCGTTGGTCGGCGAACCGCGTCAACGTCTTTTGTGAGCTCTCTTCCTCGGTGGCGGCGAGCGTCGGGCGCGTCAGCTGCTCGAAGGGCGGCACGAGCTCGTAGTCGGCGAGCTGGTCGCCCCACGCGTCGAGGGCGCTCTCTGGCAGGTGTAAGGGGTGGACGATCCCGACCCGGCCGCGCCCCGACAGCGTGATCGGCTCGTCGTCCACGTCGACGAGGCTCCCGTCGTCGGAGGTCCGGAACGCGACCGCGAGGGTGCCCTGGTCGTCGAAGCGCCCCCACACGAGGCGCCGGGTGAAGTGGACCATCAGCGGGTGCCGCCAGAGGTGGCGCGTCCACGCCTGGACCGTCCAGCGGCGCTCCGTGATCATCGCGTCCTCGAGCCGCGCGGACTGGACGCGCGTGATGCTCTCGAGCTGCCCCGCGAGCACCCTCCACTCCTCGACCGCGCGCTCCGCCGCGGCCGCGTCGTCGCCGGGCTCGGGCGCCGGCAAGCCCTCGCGCAGCTCGCCCGACGCGTCGCGGACGCGGGGCTCGAAGTGCTCGTCGAACGCCACCTCGAAGCGGCGCGCGCCGTAGTCGAAGACCTTGACCCCGCGCTCGTCGAGCCCGCAGCTCGGCGTGATGTGATCCCCGAGCGCGCCGACGGTGAGGCGCCGCGCCTTGGCCGCGAGCTCGAGCTCGCGGGCGGCGCGCAGCGCGACGCTGGGCAGGACCTCGCGCTGCCCCAGGCCGAGGAGCGCGAGCAGCGCCGTGTCCGTGCCGATCCGGCGCAGCACCTCGAGCGCCCCGAGCGCGCGCTTGCGGCCGGTGTCGGACTGCGTCGGCCAGTGGTCGAGCTCGGCGGCGAGCGCGAGCGCGCAGCGATCCCCGCCGAGGCTCGCGACGGCCTCGAGGACCCAGCCGTGCCGACCGTGGAAGTCGACGCCTCGCCACGCCTCGAACAGCCCGACCACGAACGCGTCGAGCGCGACCGGCTCGAGGGCCGCGCGCGCGTCTCGCAGCGCGGCGAAGCCCGACTCCTTCGCGACGAGGGCGCGCACGAGGGCTTCGGCGTGGGCCCGGGGGAGCGCCGCGCCGTCGACGGTCGACAGCGCCGGCAGCTCGTCGACCCGGACGAACGTGGGCAGGCGCTTGGGGCGATCGAACGCGAGGAGCGCCTCGAGGGGATCCGACATCGCGGGCCGGAGCCTACATGGTCGGGACTCGCCCGCCGAGCGCGGCTATGCTCCGCGCGTGCGCTGGGCCCCCGTTCTTCCCGTGCTCGTGGCCCTGTTCGGGCTGGCGGGCTGCGACGACCTGAGCGGCTACGCGACCGGGCCCGGAGAGGTCTACCGCGGGCTCGTGGTCGGCGTGGAGGATCCGCCCGTGCTGCGGCGCGGCTTCGCGGCCTCGACCGAGCTCACCATGACCTTCGACCCAACGCGCGCGACGTCCCTGTCGGACCCGCCGGGCCGGCTCAGCACGAGCGACGGATCGCTCACGGACGTGGCGCTCGAGCCCATCGTCCCGCTCACCCACGACGCGCTGAGCGAGTACGAGATCCCGATCGGGGCGCGGGCACGCAATTATCTTTTCGTCACCCACCCCGCGGACGGACCGCTCGCGGGGCGCGAGCCGTTCGTGTTCGTGAGCCTCATGAGCGATGGCTCCATCGAGGTCCGCGTCATCGCGGGCGGCGGCGGCGGCGGCGACGACTGGTTCGGCTTCTTCCGCGTGGCGCGTCAGCCCGAGTGATGCGCGTCCTGGGCATCGAGTCGTCGTGCGACGAGACCGCCGCGGCGGTGGTGACCGAGCGAGGCGAGGTGATCGCGGACGTGGTCGCCTCGCAGATCGCGGTGCACGCGCCCTACGGCGGGGTGGTGCCCGAGCTCGCGTCGCGCGCGCACGTGCAGAACGTGGTGCCGGTGATCGAGCAGGCGCTCGCCGAGGCCGGCGGCCTCGACACGATCGACGCGGTCGCGGTGACGAACGGCCCCGGCCTCGTCGGCGCGCTCCTCGTCGGGCTCAGCGCGGCCAAGGCGATCGCGTTCGGGCGCGAGCTCCCCCTCGTCGGCGTGGACCACCTCGTGGGTCACCTCTTCGCGGTCTACCTGCACCGCGCGGGCGAGCTGGCGAGCGCCCCCGAGCTGCCGTACGTCGCGCTGCTCGTCAGCGGCGGCCACACGGCGATCTACGAGGTCACGGCGCCCGGCGAGGCGCGGATCCTCGGACAGACGCGCGACGACGCGGCCGGCGAGGCCTTCGACAAGGTCGCCAAGCTGCTCGGGCTCGGCTACCCGGGGGGCCCCGTCGTGGATCGGCTCGCCGCGCGGGGCGACGCGAACGCGATCGAGCTGCCCTCCCCCATGTCGTCGCGGCGCACGCTCGACTTCAGCTTCTCGGGGCTCAAGACGGCCGTCGCGCGGTACGTGAAGCAGAACGGCGTGCCCGAGGACCCCGCCGACCTGTGCGCCGCCTTCCAGCGCCGCGTGGTCCGCGTGCTCGTGTCCAAGTCGGTCCACGCGTGCAAGGAGCGCGGCGTCCCGCGGCTGGTGCTCGGCGGGGGCGTCGCGGCCAACCGCGGCCTGCGCGCACGCGCCGCGGAGGTCTGCGCCGAGAAGGGCGTGTCGCTGTTCGTGCCCCCCGTGTCCTCGTGCACCGACAACGCCGCGATGATCGCCTACGCGGGCGCGCTCCGCCTCGCCGCCGGCGAGCGCGACGGCCTCGACCTCGCGGCGTACTCGCGCAGCCCCGACGTCAAGCGCGGCAAGATGGCCAAGGCGCGCTGACGAGGGGCGCGAGCGCCCTCGTCACCGTGCCCATGCCCGTGCCCGTGCCCGTGCCCGAAATTCGGCTCTCCCGACGTTGTCGTCGGTCGGTGCGGCCAGACCGGTGGAGCGCCCCACCCCGTTCGGCGACTGCCGCCGGTTCGTGTGGGCTACGAGGGAGGCGGCGAACACAGAGGTGTCCGCATCGAACGGCGTGGCGCACGCCACCCCAACGGCGACCGCGAGCGCCGTTGGGCCGCGGCGCGCGTTGCGCGCCTCGCTGGGGGTACCCCCCAGCCCCCCACGGGATGGTGGCCACTGGCGACGTGCACACAAACGAGATTTCAAACGCTAAAAAAGTTGCACTGAACACCTGTTCTGCTACCATCGGTCAATGGATGTTGTTCTCGCCGACGATGCCGGCTCCACGCTCACCGCCGAAGCCGTCGACGCCGTGCTCCGACGCATGGCGCGCGCTCGAAACCAGCAGG
>JACKEC010000106.1 GCA_020633195.1 Sandaracinaceae bacterium
AGCTGGGCCCACTCCTGGGCATGACGCCAGGGGGAGGGGCCGGGGCGGCGGAACTCGACGGAGGGTTCGCGGAAGCCTTCGTGCGTGTTGAAGGCGGCTTCCACAGTCCTGAAGATCGTGCCAGCATTCGCGACAGAGAAGAGGGGAAGTCTATTGACATCACCCACTTGAAAGCTGATGGACGGATTCAGCGACTCAAGAACTGAACGAGCCCTCGTGGAGTTCATCGTGCAGAGCACTTCGTGTAGCTCTGCAGGAAAGACTGACGAGCCCTTGTCTCCGAACACCCCAGGAAGCCGATGAGCGCGGGCTGAAAACTGAGCGCCTATCATCGAAAACGCGATACCTCTGCGGAAGTAGAAATCGGCATTCGCAATTTTCCAGTTTAGTCCCGCTTCACCAAACTTCGTTGTGACACGCTGTTTGATCTCAAGCGCATTGTGCCGCCAATTGACAACGAATTCAGCTGGTTCAAACCACAACTTTCCGGCCGCACCTCTTACCAGCGGTGGCCATCGGTCTCGCGCAAGACCATGCTCTGACGAGATCTCGAAGCTTCGCCGATGGAAACGCGTATTGTCGCCAACATTCGCGCCCATGCGAGCGGGACAGACATCGCGCACCAGTTGGGTCGATTGATATGCTTCCAGCGAGTCAGTGTTCCACCAGTAGACCAGGGGCCACTCGGGGACGACCTTCAGCGCGGCCGGGTCGAACTCGTGGCGGCCGACGTGGCAGAGGGTGGCGGCGCGCTTGCGCGGCGTGCGTGCGCTGTCTCGCGAGCGGTCGTCTCGTGGCGTCGGCGATATCGCGATGCTCTGTGCACCATGTGCCGCGCGCGTGAAGACGCTCACCGCGACACTCACGACCTCGTCGGGCACATCCTCGAAGGCGCCTCGATCGAAGTCGCCGAGCCCGCGCAGATCGGATGTGCCAAGCAAATACTCGCGCAGCGCGGCATATTGATTTATGAACATCCAGTTCCGCATCGTGAGCATCGCGCTCACGCCGTCGTCGCGCACGAGCTCGAGCCCACGCAGGAGGAACGCCGCGTAGAGATCGGCCTTCCCGAGCGGATAGTGCCGCTCCACATACTTCGAGTCGGCCAACTTGCTCGTGCCCTGGTACGGCGGGTTCGCCACGACCAGGTCGTACGTCCCCTCGCGCACCATCCGCACGAACCGCACGCCGGCCGCGAGCTGCTCGCCCCTCATCCTGAGCCCGAGGTCGTCGCCGGTCGTGTGGCGGGCGAGGAAGTCTTCCAATCGCTTCTGGAGGCTTGCGCGCGCCTCCGCCCGGGGCCTGACCTCCCTCGCCACGACGGCAGCCGGCGCCGCGTCGCCCAGCAGGTCCAGCGACCCCTGCAGCACGCGCCCTCCCCCTCGCGGCCCGCGCTCGTGCTCGTCGAGCGCGGCCTCGACGGCCCGGTCGACCCGGAGGAGGCTCCCGAGGTGGTCGGCGCCTCGCAGCGCGTGGACCAGCGTGTCGGTCAGCGCGCCCGGGAGCCCCGTCTCGCGCTCGACCTCGTCCCGGAGCTCGACGAGGGCGGGGTCGTCGTCCGGGAGGCTCGCGAGCGAGAGGTTCGAGGCCACGAGGTTCATTCGCTCGGGCCGCGCGTCCGGCGCTACCCGCCGCGCCTTCAACCAGAGCGCCGCGGCCGCGATCTGCACCGCCCGCGGGTCGAGGTCGACGCCGTGGAGGTTGTGCGTCAGGATCCGCTCCACGATGGCCCGGTCCGTCCAGCGCCCGGCCTGCGGGTGCGCGCCCACCTCGCCGCGGTGCCGCGCCTCCTCCCGATAGAGCGCCACGAGCAGGTCGAGCGCAACCACGAGGAAGTGCCCCGAGCCCACCGCCGGGTCGAGGAGCCGGAGGCTCCGGACCGACTCGGGCGCGGCCCGCACGGCCTCGTCGGGGATGGGCTGCGGCACATAGTAGGCCCAGCGCCGCTCGGCGTCGGTCTCGAGCGGCATGAGCTCGGTCGGGTCGACCTCGCCGGCCTCCCGGCGCGCGCGCCACACGACGCGGCGCGCCTCGAGTGCTGTGAGCGTCCCGTCGGCCTCGCACTCGGCGGTCCAGCCGTGATGACGGCACATCGCGAGCCACATCGGCCCGAGGCTGTTCTGGAGGAGCCAGTCCACCATGTAGCGCTCGGTGAACATCTGGGTCTTGCTCGCGATCTCGTGCGGCTCGACCTTCCCGCCCCCGTTCAGCTTCGCGTCGAGCGCCTCCCGCTCGGGGTCGTTCCAGTACTGGTAGACCCAGCCGAGGGTCATGTCGTCGGTCCAGCACGACGCGAGCGCCGGGTCGTCGAGCGCGTCGACGACGTGCCGGAGCGTCGCCGCCGGCACGGGCACGAGGTCCGCGACGCCGGAGGGCCCGTAGAGCCCGGGCAGGTCCGCGGCGAGGTCCTCGAAGACGAGCCCGAGGAGGAACGCGTAGCCCTCGGTGCCGTCGTCGTCGGCCGTGCCCCGCGACGGCCGGCAGAGCGCCGGCGCGAGCGCCCGGAAGTCTTGATAGGCGCGGCTGTTCCAGCCGCCGGTGACGAGCGCGGGCGAGCGGAGCGGTGGGGCGCCGCCGTCGCCCGGGGCCTCCATGAGGCGGAGGATGACGAGGCGGTTCAGGAGCGTGTAGGCGGCGCGCTGCTCGACCTCCTTCCTGAAGTCGTCGGCGCCGCGGAGGGCCTTCCCGCGGGCGGCGGCGCCCTGGGCGCGGACCTGCTCGGCGATCCAGTCCTCGAGGCGCCTCCGGCGGACGCGCGCGCCGGCGTCGAGCCCGGCGTCGCGGGCGCGGACGGCGAGGCGGTAGGTCGACTCGGTGGCGTCGCGCAGGTCTGTGAGGAGGCGCGCGCGGAGCGCCCGGATGGTCGTCGAGAGGGCGCGCTTGGCGTCGGGGGTCATGGTCATGGTGAGAGGCCTTCGACGAGGTCGTTCAGGTCTTCGGCGAGGACGCCGCGGGCGCCGAGCTCGGCGCGGAGGTCCGGCGCGATGACGGGGGCGATGGCGACGCGCTCGACCCGCCACGCGGCGAACCGCTTGTGGGCCGCGAGGAAGCGGCGGACGTGGCCCTCCTGGGCGGCGACGTCGGGGAGGAGCAACTCTTTGCGCCGCTTGCAGCTCCCGAAGCGGATGACGCGGCGCTCCTCGTCGAGCGCGACGAGGTCGAGCTCGGTGTCCTTCCGGTCCCAGTAGCCCTCGACGCGGTGCGTGAGCGCGAAGTCGCCGACGCCCTTCCGACTCCGCTCCTCGTAGAGCCTGGCCGCGAGGCGCTCGAGGCCGTGCCCCTCGGCGTCGGCGAGGCGGGCGCCGGCCTGGGCGACGAGGAGCTCCTCGGGGCGGAAGGCGACGGCGGACACGGCGCTGTGGAGCGCCGCGAGCAAGCTCCGGAGGAAGTTGTCGCGGATGTAATAGCGCCCGCGGCGGCGTTCTCGCGCGCGGAGAGGG
>JACKEC010000107.1 GCA_020633195.1 Sandaracinaceae bacterium
AGACGTCTTCCCAGGTCTTGCGGTCGCTCGTGCCCTCCTCGCGCAGGCGCCTCAGGAGCAGGAACAGGAGCGCGGGCGGCAGGCCCGCGAAGATCGCCCAGAAGAAGGGGTCGGAGAAGTCGCGGCCGAAGATGGCGACGGCGGGCGCGATCACGACGGCGGGGAAGGGCGGGAAGCTGACGTACCAGCGGTAGCTGTCCTGCGGGCGCTGGAACGCGTGCATGGGGCACACGCCCTGGGTCGCCTCGTCGTAGCAGGCCCAGTCGTTGTAGCCGGGGGGGCGCTCGCCGATCTGACCGAGCTGGCCGCTCAGCAGGCTCTCGGCGAGGTGGACGTAGTGGTTGTCCGGAGACGGGCCTGCCGTGCGAGGGCCGGCGACGACGGCGAAGACGGTCGCGCTGACGGCGAAGATCGCGAGCGGGAGGGCGAAGCGCCGCAGCAGGGCCTTGGCCTTCGGCTCGGCGGCGGGCTCGGGCGCCGGCGGCGCCGGGTCCTCCTCCACGTCCTCCGATGCGTCGGAGGGCTCGTCTTCTTCCGGAGGCTCGGCCACGGCGCGCGAGGATAGCGAGGCGGGGCCCCGATGTCGTCTTCGTCGGCGAGAAGCGCTATTAAGGCGGCCGGATGGGAGACTTGGCGATGAAGCGTGGCTGGTTGATCGTGGGCGCGCTCGCGCTCTGTGGCGCGTGCGACGAGAACCCGGGGACCGACGCCGGGCCCGGCATGGACGGCGGAACGTCGGACGGTGCCGTGGACGTCGACGGTGGGGGCAACGAGGATCTCGCGATCCCCGGGCTCGACGGAGAGGTCGAGGTGATCGTCGACGACCGCGGCACGCCGCACATCTACGCGTCGACCATCCACGACCTGCTCGTCGTCGAGGGCTACCTGATGGCCCGCGACCGCTTCATCCAGATGGAGTTCCTGCGCCGCAACACGCTCGGTCGGCTGGCCGAGGTCTTCGCCGCGCTCAGCTCCTCGCTCGTCGAGGGGGACATCGACCAGCGCTTCTTCGCGTTCGAGGACCAGGGGCAGGCGATCTACGACTCGCTGCCCGCCGACGACCCGACGCGGCTCTTCGCCGACGCCTTCGTCGAGGGCATCAACCACTACATCGACACCGTGGTGATGCAGGACGAGTATCAGCCGCCGCGCGGGCTCGAGGCGTTCAACGCCGCGCTCGTCAGCCCCAACTTCGGGCACTGGCGACCGCACGACATCTTCGCCCTCGCGCGCTTCCAGGCGTGGAACCTCGCCTACAGCGCCGGCGACGACATCAACAACACGCGGGCGATCCGCGGCGTGCGCGACGCCTTCGACCCGGCCGACGCCGACGAGCGCCTCGCGGCGCGCGCGGGGATCTTCGGCGACTTCTGGAGCGTCGTGCAGGCGCGCCGCACCTACACACGCATGGGCTTCAACGACGGCACCACGTCCGCGTTCCTGCCGCCGGTCACGACGCCGATCCTCCCGTCGCGCGTGCGTGACTTCCCGATCGAGGCGCTCGAGGGCGGCGCGCGCTTCTACGACCGCATCCAGGCCAACCCGATGATGCACCGCAACCCGTTCTACGGGAGCAACTCCTGGGTGGTGAACGGCAGCGAGACGGCGAGCGGCAACGCGATCCTCTCGAACGATCCGCACCTCGCGCTCTACGCCCCCGGGGTGTGGTGGTCGGTGCACCTCAACACCGCGCGCATGGGCGGCGAGGAGATGATCGACGCGGAGGGCATCGCCTTCGCCGGCCTCCCCGGCGTGGTGCTCGGCTTCAACCAGAACCTCGCGTGGAGCGCCACCACCACCGCCTACGACGTGACCGACGTCTACGCGGAGGAGGTCACGTTCCGCAACGACGGCGACGCGACCACCCCGGACTGGACGCCCGTGTCCGTGGTCTACATGGGCGGCGACGTGGACCTCGTCCCGATCGACGAGGAGATCCTCGTCTCGGGCAGCGCGACGCAGCACTTCACGATCTACGAGGTGCCGCACCACGGCCGGATCATCCCGGACAGCTACGTCTACCCGGTCATGACCAGCCCCGCGACGGGCGCGATGGCGACCGGCAGCGCGATGAGCGTGAAGTACACGGGCGACTCGATCACCAACGAGCTCGCGGCGTTCCGCAACCTGCTCACCGCGAGCACGGTGCAGGAGGGCTTCGACTCGATGGAGCCGTTCCGGGTCGGGATCCAGAACTTCAGCTTCGCCGACACGACCGGCGCCATCGGCTGGACGACGACCGGCCGCATCCCGCAGCGCACGTGCAACTTCTGGCTCGACGCGAGCGGCGTCCCGGTCATCGACCCGACGAGCGATCTGCCGCTCTCGCCCGCCTTCGTGCTGCCCGGCGGCGGCGACTACGAGTGGGGCGCGGACCTCGACCCGACCTTCATCCCGCACGACCAGAACCCGGCGCGCGGCTACATCGCGACCGCCAACCAGGACAACGTCGGCGTCACCGACGACGGCAACCCCTGCAACGACCCGCACTACATCGGGCCGAGCTTCGCCGCGGGCTACCGGCACGGCCGGATCACGCAGCGCCTCGACGAGCTCACCACCCGCGGTGCCATCACCGTCGACGACATGGTCGCGCTCCAGCACGAGACGCGCTCCTCGCTCGGCGAGGGGATGCGCGACGCCATCGTCGCGTCGCTCGACCACGCGCTCGGTGACACCTCGGACGACGCCGCGCTCGCCGCGGTGGTCGCCGGCGCGGGCGGCACCACGGACCTGCAGGACGTCCGCGATCGGCTCGCGGCGTGGACGTTCGCGACGCCGCACGGCGTGGGCGCGACCGACGCGGCGGTGATCTCCGACAGCGTGGCGACCACGATCTTCAACGTCACGGTGGCCCACCTCACCGGGCTCGCGTTCGACGACGAGGAGGACGCGATCGGGCGCGGCATGGGCACCACCGAGTCGGTGCGGATGCTCGAGTGGATGCTCGACACGCCGGCCGAGCAGATGGCGCTGCCGCTCTACACCTTCCGCGCGTCCTACGCGGGCGTGGCGGACTGGAACGACTCGGTGGTGTGGGACGACCTCGCCACCGACACCGTGGTCGAGAGCCGCGACGAGCGCGTCACGAGCGCGGTCCTCGCCGCGGTCGCGTGGCTGACCACCGACATGGGCGCCGACCGGATGGGCTGGCGCTGGGGCAACCTCCACGCGATCCGCTTCCAGCAGCTCGTGCCCGCGGCGGTCGACGACGGCGTCGTCTCCATCCCGTCCCGGACCGACGCCACGCTGCCGATCGGCTTCCCGCGCAACGGCGACTTCGGCGCCGTCGACGTCCTGAACTACGGCCTCACCACCCCGAACGGGATCCGCTACGGGACCAACAGCAGCACCCGCGGCGGCCCGTCGCAGCGCCTCGTGATCGAGATGGACCCCGCCGGTGTACAGCCGCACAACGCCTTGCCCGGC
>JACKEC010000108.1 GCA_020633195.1 Sandaracinaceae bacterium
CGCGAACCTCGGCACCGCCGGCCTCGAGGGCGGCCTGCCCGTCGTCATCCCGATCACGAAGGGCTGGTCCGACCAGCTCTCGATCCGCCTCGGCGGCGACTGGAACGTCATCCCCGGGATGCTCGCGCTGCGCGCCGGCGCGCACTTCGAGACGAGCGGGATGAACACCTACTACCAGGGGCCGGACTTCATGCCGGGGATGCGCCTGGGGCTGCACCTCGGCGCGACGTTCCGCATCGACCGCTTCGACGTCTCGATCGCGTACGGCCACATCTTCCAGTTCGACCACACCGTCGACGAGGGCCGCGCGCGCCACTCCGCCTCGACGGGCGGCCGCGGCGCGATGGACGACTACACCTGCCGCGACGGCGCCGGGAACATCATCGAGGAGTACGACCCGAACATGCCGGTCGTGCAGCGGAACTGCTACCCGCCCGGGTTCGGCAACGTGGTGAACAACGGCACCTACAAGGCCGAGTACAACGTCCTCTCGCTGAGCCTGCGCTACCACTTCGAGTAGCGTGAGAACGCGCCTCGCTATGTGAGGGCGCGGGGCCTACGAATCCGAGCGTGCGCACCCACATCCTCGGCGGCGGACCCGCGGGGCTCTACCTCGCCATCCTCCTGAAGAAGAGCGACCCGACCCGCGAGGTGAAGGTCTTCGAGCGCAACGCGCCGGACGACACGTTCGGGTGGGGCGTCGTCTTCTCCGACGAGACGCTCGGCAACCTCGAGGACGCCGACGCGGAGTCCTTCGCGGCGATCACCGACGCCTTCGCGTACTGGGACTCGCTGGACATCCACTACCGCGGCGAGCGCATCCGCTCGACCGGCCACGGCTTCTGCGGGATGAGCCGCAAGCGGCTCCTCGGGATCCTGCAGGCGCGCGCGCAGGGGCTCGGGGTCGAGATCACCTTCGGTCACGAGGTCGAGGATCCCGCCGCGCTGCGCGAGGGCTGCGATCTCTTCGTCGCCGCCGACGGGGTCAACTCGCGGACGCGCGCGCTCTACGCCGATCGGCTCCAGCCGTCGATCGACCTGCGCTCCTGCCGCTACATCTGGCTCGGCAGCGAGCTGAGCTTGCCGGCGTTCACGTTCAGCTTCCGCGAGAACGAGCACGGCATCTTCCAGATCCACGCCTACCAGTTCGAAGAGGGCACGAGCACGGTCATCGTCGAGTGCGACGAGGGGACGTGGCGCAACGCGGGCCTCGACACCGCGACGACGGCCGAGAGCATCGCGTACTGCGAGCGGGTCTTCGCCGAGGACCTCGGCGGTCACGCGCTCCTCGACAACCGCTCGCGCTGGGTCCAGTTCCCGACGATCACGCTCGCGCGCTGGCAGTTCGACGAGGTCGTGGTGATCGGCGACGCCGCGCACACCGCGCACTTCTCGATCGGCTCGGGGACCAAGCTCGCGATGGAGGACTCGATCGCGCTCGCCGAGGCGATCGACGCGAGCCCCGGCGACGTCCGCGGAGCGCTCGAGAGCTACGAGCGCGATCGGCGCGAGTGGGTCGGCCGCACCCAGAAGGCGGCGCAGCAGAGCCTCGAGTGGTTCGAGGACGTGCGCCGCTACTGGAACCACGAGCCGATGCAGCTCGCGATCTCGCTGCTGACGCGGTCGCGTCGCATCACGCACGAGAACTTGCGCCTGCGCGATCCCGCGCTCGTCGACGCCGCCGACCGTTGGTACCTCGAGCACGTGGGGATGCCGGTGCCGCCGGAGGGCGAGACGCCGACCACGCCGATGTTCACGCCCTTCTCGCTCCGGTCGATGACCGTGAAGAACCGCGTGGTGGTCTCGCCGATGTGCCAGTACTCCGCCGTCGACGGGGTGCCCGGCGAGTGGCACCTCGTGCACCTCGGCAGCCGCGCGATGGGCGGCGCGGGCCTCGTCTTCACGGAGATGACCGACGTGAGCCCCGAGGGTCGGATCACGCCCGGCTGCGCCGGGATGTGGAACGAGGAGCAGCGCGACGCGTGGAAGCGCATCGTCGACTTCGTGCACGAGAGCACCACCGCCAAGATCGCGATGCAGCTCGCCCACGCGGGCCGCAAGGCGTCGACGACGCGCCCGTGGGAGGGCGGCGCGGATCGCCCGCTCGAGGACGGCGCCTGGCCGATCCTCGCGCCCTCGCCGATCCCCTACAAGAGCTTCAGCCCGGTCCCGCGGGAGATGACCCGCGCCGACATGGAGAAGGTGCGCGACGACTTCGTGCGCTCGACCGGCTTCGCGATCGAGGCGGGCTTCGACGCCCTCGAGCTCCACATGGCGCACGGCTACTTGCTCTCGACGTTCTTGTCGCCGCTCACCAACGTGCGCACCGACGCGTACGGCGGCTCGCTCGAGGCGCGGATGCGCTTCCCGCTCGAGGTGTTCGAGGCGGTCCGCGCGGCGTGGCCCGACGAGCGACCGATGAGCGTGCGCATCAGCGCGACGGACTGGGTCGAGGGCGGCTTCACCTCCGACGACTCGCTCGTGCTCGCGCGGGCGCTGAAGGAGCGCGGCTGCGACATCATCGACGTCTCGACGGGGCAGGTGCACCCCGACCAGAAGCCGATCTACGGCCGCTGCTACCAGACGCCGTTCGCCGATCGGATCCGCAACGTCGTCGGGATCCCGACGCTCACCGTCGGCAACATCACCAGCGCCGATCAGATCAACACGATCCTCCTCGCCGGTCGCGCGGACCTCTGCGCGCTCGCGCGGCCGCACCTGCGCGATCCGTACTTCACGCTGCGCGCCGCCGAGGAGCTCGGGCAGCACGACGTCGACTACCCGTCGCAGTACCTACCGGCCAAACCTCGTCGGTGAGCACGGACGAGCCGACGCCCGACGACCCGGAGCCCGACGACTTGGAGCTCGACGCGGCCGAGCGCTACCGCCTCGACGGAGTGGCCGCGCTCGCGGATCGGCCGGTCGACGGGCGACGCGTCGCCCTCGTGCTCGGCGTCGCCGCGCTCGTCGTCGCCGCCGCGACCGCGGGGGCCGCCGAGCTCCTGCTCGAGGGCGCCAACGTCGAGCCGGAGGGGGCCGACCGCCTGCGCGCGCTCGCGACCGACGGGCCCACGCCGTGGCATTCCCGAGGTCACGTCGCGGTGGTGCTCGTGGACGGGCTGCGGGTCGACGAGGCGCGCGCGATGCGGAGCTGGGATCGACTGCGCGAGCGCTCGACGACGGGCACGGTGCAGCTGCGCGTGCCGACCTTGTCGCGGCCCTTCTATCACCACCTCTTCACGGGGGTGCCGTCGGACGTCTCGGGGGTGCGCACCAACCGCTTCGTGGACCACGCGCGCTTCGACTCGGTCACCGACAGGGTCCGCGCGGCCTGAGGTCGCGGCTTCAACGCGGCGGACGGGCTCGACTGGATGCGGCGTATGCACGGCCGCGACGGCGACGTCGGCTCGGACGCGCCCGGGGC
>JACKEC010000109.1 GCA_020633195.1 Sandaracinaceae bacterium
GTCGCGCGCGGGGCTCCGCGACGGGGTCGCGGCCGGCGCTCGGGTGGGAGGTGGACGGCCGCAGGTCCTCCGCCCGCGCGCAGCTCCGCGCCGCGAGTGCGACGTAGGCCAGCAACGACGCGCCGCCGAGCACCGACGTGAGCGGATCGAACACCTCCCGCTCCACGAGCGCCGGGCTCGCCGCCACGGCCAGCCCCAGGACGGACGGATAGAGCGCCAGGAGCGCGATCCGGGCCGCCTCTGGCCGCGCCCCGAGCCCCGCGATCCCCGCCGCGAGCAAGGCCAGGCCGGTCCCCGCGAGCGCCCACGCGGCGAGCCCGCGGTCGGGCAGGTGCAGCGAAGGCACGAGAAACACCACCACCCATGCGTTCAGCCCCAGGAGCGTCACCTGGACCTTCTCCGTCCCGGTTACGCGCCGGGATCGGGGGGCGATCGTGGGTGTGGGGGGATTACCGACCATGGGATAGACTACCGCGCGTGAAGCTGTGCCCGCAGTGCGGTATGCCCAACGAGCCGGAGGCTCGGTTCTGCGCCCATTGCGGGGCGGGGACGGAGGACGCACGCCCTGATCCGCTGATCGGCCGCACCGTGGGCGGCGCGTATCTGCTGCAGGAGCTCATCGGCGTCGGGGGCATGGGCAGGGTGTACCGCGCCGAGCAGTCGCTGCTCGGGCGCACGGTCGCCATCAAGGTGATCCATCCGCACCTGCTCGGCGACGATCAAACGGTCGCGCGGTTCTACAACGAGGCGCGCGCGGCGAGCCGCCTGAACCACCCGGACAGCGTCTCCATCATCGACTTCGGCCGGACCGAGGACGGGATCCTGTATCTCGTGATGGAGCACCTCTCGGGCAAGGACCTCGCCCACGTCATCGCCGACGAGGGGCCGCTCCCGTTCCCGCGGATCCTGCGCGTGCTCCGTCACGTCCTGAGCGCGCTCGGCGAGGCGCACGTCCTCGGCGTCGTCCACCGCGACCTCAAGCCCGAGAACATCATCTGCCGCAAGGCCCGCCGAGGGACCGAGCAGATCAAGGTCGTGGACTTCGGCCTCGCGCACATCGTCGGCCCCGGCGGCACGTCCATCACGACGCCGGGCCTGGTGTGCGGGACGCCCGACTACATGTCGCCCGAGCAGGGCAAGGGCGAGACCGTCGACGGTCGCGGCGACCTCTACTCCGTCGCGGTGATGCTCTACGAGATGCTCACCGATCGGCTGCCGTTCGAAGACGACACGCCGACCAAGGTGGTCTTCCGGCACATCAACGATCCCGTCCCCGACCCGCGCGAGGTCGCGCCCCACCGCGGCATCCCGGACAGCCTCGCCGCGATCTGCCTCAAGGGGCTCGCCAAGAAGGCATCGGATCGCTTCCAGAGCGCCGATGAGATGTACGAGGCGCTCACCAAGGCCGAGGAGGGGCTCAGCACCGCGACCTCGACGACGATCCAGATCTGCCCGAGCTGCCAGACCCGGAACCCGTCCGACCAGCGGTTCTGTGGGACGTGCGGCGCGCGGATGGCGTCGGCCGAGATCACGCTCCCGCCGGGCCTGCGCAGCGAGGCGCCCGCGCCGCGCAGCACGTCGCTCGTGCCGGGGCCGATGCTCTCGCCGCTGGTCGGCCGGCAGGCCGAGATCGAGCGGCTCCTCCAGCTCCGCGATCGAGCCAGCGCCGCCTCGGTGTGGGTCGGGCTGATCGGTGAAGCCGGCGTCGGGAAGACGCGCCTGCTCAGCGAGACCGGGGAGCGCTGCCTCGAGGACGGCGACGCGGTCGCCGTGGCGGGGCCGCACCCGAGCGGGGCGCCGGTCCCCTACTGGCCGATCCGTAGCTTGCTCACCTCGCTGCTCGGCGTGGACGAGGAGCGGCTGCGCGGGATCGCGGAGACGGACGCCGTCGGCGATCCGCTCGCGCGGGCGGGCATCCTCGAGACGCTCTCGCCCACGGGGCTCGGCGGCCGGCCGGGCGAGTCCCGCGCGGAGGCGGTCGCGATCGCGCTCGGCGCCGCGATCCGTGTCGCCGCGGGGCGCGCCAGCTCGGGTCGCGTGGTGCTCCTCGTCGACGATCTGTGGCGCTGCGACGCGCTGACCGGGCAGGTCCTCACGCGGGTGGTGGACCGGATGCGCGACGGCCCGCTGTTCCTCGTGACGGCCGGACCGCGGCGCGCGACGAAGCTCGGCGACGACGTCGTGAAGATGCTCGTGCGCGGGCTCGAGCTCGATCACGCCGCGTACGTGCTCGCGGGCGAGCCCGAGCCGCCGAGCGCCGACGTCGATCGCGACAAGGACACCGTGCCCGGTGGGCGGCTCCTCCTGCCGCTCTACCTCGAGCAGCTGCGCGGGCTCGGGATGGGCGGCTTCGAGGGCGACGAGACCTTGCCGCCGCGCCTCGCGGACGCGGTCGTGGGCCGCCTCGAGCGGCTCGACGTCCAGGCTCGCCGCCTGATGCAGGTGGTGTGCGTGCTCGGGGATCGCGCGCCGCTCGCGTGGGTCCAGGAGATGGCGCGCGACGACGAGATCGAGGCGCTCGGCGGCCTGCAGAGCGCCGGCCTCCTCGTCCTCGACGGGCAGAGCGTGATGGTCTGTCATCCGTTCGTGCGCGAGCTCGTCGAGAGCTCGACGCCGGCCGAGCACCGCAAGCAGCTCCACGCCACCGCGCTCCAGATCGCGGCCGGCGACGGCGCCCCGCTCGAGGTCCGCGCGGAGCACGCGTGGCGCGCGGCCGAGCCGATGAGCGCGCTGCTGCTCCTCGAGCAGATGGGCGACACGGCGCTCCGGCGCGGCGACGGGCTCGCGGCGGTGCTCGCGTTCCGGCGCGGCCTCGAGCTCGCCCGGCGCGAGCTGTTGATGACGGGGGAGACCGCGCTCGACCGGGCGATCGTCACGTTCAGCCGCAAGCTCGGCGACGCGATGGATCGCGCGGGCGAGTCCACCGCCGCCGACGGCGTGCTGCGCGAGGCCCTCGAGCTCGCCGGCCCCGCGGACGGAGAGCGGACGAGCATGCTGCTCCTGCTCTCGAGGGTGGCGCTCGGCCGCAACCGGCAGCGCGACGCGACGCGCTTCCTCGGGCAGGCGCTCGAGCTCGCGGCGCAGCAGAAGGACCGCGCCGGGGAGGCGCGCGCTCATTACGCGCTCGGCCGCCTCCGCCTCGGCGACGGCGACGCGCGGACGGCCCTGGGCACGTTGGAGAAGGCGGTCGCGCTGTCGCTCGACCGCGATCGCGACGCGCCGTTCCTCGTCGACGCCCACCTCGCGCGCGCGGAGGCGATGCGCGCCGTGGGCGATCCGGCGGCGGCGCGCGCCGCGCTGGACAAGGCGCGGGAGGCCGCCGAGCGCGTGGGCGCGTCCGCGCTCATCGCGAAGGTCGTCGCGGCGATGGCCGACGCCGTCGACGCGGGCAACCCCGGCCG
>JACKEC010000011.1 GCA_020633195.1 Sandaracinaceae bacterium
GGACACCGAGCGGACCGGCCACCGCGCGAGGAAGCGCGCGAGGTCCGCGGCGAGCGCGTCGTCGTCGGCGCCTCCGAGCTCGACGAGGATCGCGCCGCGCTTCGCGTCGACCGACCGCACCATGCCGACCCGGGTGTAGGCCGCCTCGACGAGGGTCTCGTCCGCCATCTCCACGACCGCGGCGTAGAGCAGCTGCTGGAAGCGCGTCGGGGCCTTCGGGTCGATGCCGAGCGGGGCCTTGAGCTTCCGGACGTCTTCGGGGTCGATCACGCGCGCAGGCTAGCTCGCGTGCGCGGATCACGCCCTCAGCTGCCGAAGCTCCGCACGGGCTTGACGAGGCTCGGGGCGCCCGGGTCGCCGCCGAGGTACCAGCGCGGCTGCTGCTGCAAGCGCTCGTACGCGGCGAGGCTCGGCATCGTGAGGTGCTCCTCGGCCCCCGCGTCGGTGCGCAGGGTGGCGCCGTACGACTCGTCGCGCGTGGTGCGCTCCTGCTCGCCCTCGGCGAGCGGCGCGGGCGGCGCGAGCTCGCCGTCGGTCGGCCAGTGCGGCGGATCGGTCCCGTCGCCCGTCGCGGTCACGTCGCGCTCGTGCCCCCACCGCCACACGTGCCACTCGAAGCGCTCCGCGTAGCGCGGCTCGCTGCGGTAGACGGGCACCTGCCGGGTCCGCGGCTCGCTGCGGTAGCGCGTCACCGAGCGGGTGCGCGTCACCGAGCAGTAGCGCGTCGTACAGCTCTGGCCCCCGCCGCTGCACACGTCGCGACAGGTGGCGAAGCCGTTGTCGTCCGGCGTGCAGACCTCGGAGCAGCTCTCGGGCAGGTCCGTGCAGTCCTCGCCGCACGACTCCTGCTCCGTGTAGGTCTCGGTGTCCTCGTAGGGGACCTGCTCGGTGTAGTGCTCGGTCTCGTAGTGATCGAGGACCTGCTCGTCGTGGTGATGCGCCTGGCCGAGCGAGGTGATGTCGAACGCATCCACAGGGCGACCCTCCACGAAGCCGGCCTCCTGGATCACGCGGTAGCGCTCCACGTGGACCACCCGCCGCCAGCTGAGCCCGACCACGGCGGCGGCGCGCGCGACGGGCTTGTGGATGACCGGGGGCGGCGGGTCGTAGAGCGCCGCGATCAGGACCATCGAGACGCAGCTGAGCCCGACGATCGTGAGCGCGGCGAGCGCGAGGCCCTTCACGACGGTCGAGCCGCCTCGGCTGGCCGCGCCGCGCGCGGGCGCGGCGTAGGCCGGGCGGGGCGTCGGCGCGTAGCCGGGCTGCGCGGTCGCGCCGCCCACGGGCACGCGCTTGCCTTCACCCTGAGCGGCGCCGCACTGCGCGCAGCGTCCGTCGAGCCGCTTCTGGTGGCTGCCGCAGTACCCGCACTGCCAGTCGGGCCCCGCGTTGGCTTGCTGGAGCAGCTTCGGATCCGTGACCGAGGGCGCGGCCCCCGTGTCCGACGGCATCAGCCACGGCTCGCTCGCGTCCTTGGGGTCGCCGCAGTTCTGGCACTCCTTGTGGCGCCCGAGGTTGCGGTGCTGGCACGACGAGCACACCCAGTGCATCTCGATCTTGCGAGCCATCCCGGGAGACTACTCCTGCTTCGAGCGGTGTGCGGCGGCGACTCGCTGCGCGCCGCCGGATCGCTATACTGCGCGTCTTCTGGGGGCGACCCCGTACGTTGGAGGCTCTCGTGATCGAGGATCGGCTGCGGCCCGCGTTGACGTTCGACGACGTCCTGTTGGTGCCCGGGTTCGCGGACTTCTTGCCGGCGAACGCCGACGTCCGGACGCGGCTCACCCGGGAGCTGTCGCTGAACATCCCGATCCTCTCGAGCGCGATGGACACCGTCACCGAGTGGCGGACCGCCGTGACGATGGCGCGCGAGGGTGGCCTCGGGATCATCCACAAGAACCTGAGCCCGGCCGAGCAAGCGCACGAGATCGTGAAGGTGAAGCGCGCCGAGAGCGGGATGATCCTCGACCCGGTGACCATCGCGCCCGGCACCACGCTGCAGCAGGCGCGCGAGATCATGCACGAGCACGACATCTCGGGCCTGCCCGTGGTGCGCGACGACGTGCCGATCGGGATCCTCACGAGCCGGGACATCCGCTTCGAGAAGAACCTCGCGCAGCCCGTCGACGGCCTGATGACGCGGGACCTCGTCACCGTGCCGCCCGGCGTCTCGCAGGAGCGCGCCAAGGAGCTCCTGCACGAGCACCGGATCGAGAAGCTCCTCGTGGTCGACGAGGACAAGCGCCTGATGGGCCTCATCACCATCAAGGACCTGCTCCAGGCCGAGCGCTTCCCGAACGCGATCAAGGACTCGCACGGGCGGCTGCGCGTCGGCGCCGCGATCGGCGTCGGGCCGGACCGGGCCGAGCGCACGGCGGCGCTCGCGGACGCCGGCTGCGACGTCATCGTCATCGACACCGCGCACGGTCACAGCAAGGGCGTGCTCGACGCGGTCCGCGCGACCAAGGCCGCGCACCCGGACGTCCAGGTCGTCGCGGGCAACGTGGCCACCGCGGCCGCGACCGAGGCGCTGATCGACGCGGGCGCCGACGCGGTGAAGGTGGGGATTGGGCCGGGATCGATCTGCACGACCCGCATCGTGGCGGGCGTGGGGGTGCCCCAGATCACCGCCATCTCCGACTGCGCGGCGGCGGCGAAGAAGCGCGGCGTCCCGATCGTCGCCGACGGCGGCATCAAGTACTCGGGCGACATCGTCAAGGCGATCGCCGCGGGCGCGAGCGTGGTGATGATCGGCAGCCTCTTCGCGGGCACCGACGAGAGCCCCGGCCAGCTCGTGCTGTACCAGGGCCGCACCTACAAGAGCTACCGCGGCATGGGCTCGCTCGGCGCGATGCGGAAGGGCTCCAAGGACCGCTACGGCCAGGCCGACATCGAGGACGCGGGCAAGCTCGTCCCCGAGGGCATCGAGGGCCGCGTCCCGTACCGCGGCGCGCTCGGCAAGGTCATCTACCAGATGGTCGGCGGCCTCCGCGCGGGCATGGGCTACACCGGCTGCCGCGACATCCCCTCGCTGCAGGAGGACGCCAAGTTCCTCCGGCAGAGCCCGCAGGGGCTGCGGGAGAGTCATGTCCATGATGTGGTCGTGACCGAGGAGGCGCCGAACTACCGGGTTTGAGTAGCGCGGGCGGGAAGGGTAGCCCGCAGGGGCTGCGGGTGTGACGGAAGGATGATCAGGATGATCGCACCCGGGGTCTCGCAGGGTGCGATGACAACTCCGCGTGCGATGATACGAGCGACGTCTGTCCTCCGGTGAGCAATCGCTCGCCCGGTCTTCGGCGCGGAGCCACCCGCGGCCTGCGGGAGTGGATTCTTGCACTAGCTCAGGCGCGACGGACGCACTGCGCCCCGAGAACCGCTCGGGTTCCCGGGGCGTTTGCTGTGTCTTCGCTCCCCTTACGGTGGGTCGGCCACCCGCGTGCCGTGCCGGACCCTCATGAGGTACGTCCCGTAGGGCCAGACGATGTCGCGCTCGCCGGCGCGGTACCGCCTCCAGCACGCTCGGTAGCTCTCGCGGAACATCACGACCTCCTTGGCCGCCTCGATCCGCTCGGCCACGCGGCCGG
>JACKEC010000110.1 GCA_020633195.1 Sandaracinaceae bacterium
CGGTCAAGGAGGGTGACTACCTCCGCGCCGGCGAGGCGCTGATGGACGGCCCCGCGAACCCGCACGACATCCTGAAGATCAAGGGTGAGAAGGCGCTCGCCTTCTGGCTCGTGAACGAGATTCAGCAGGTCTACCGGCTGCAGGGCGTCTCCATCAACGACAAGCACATCGAGGCGATCGTCCGGATGATGCTGCGTCGCGTGAAGGTGAAGCACCCCGGCGACACCACGTTCCTCGCGGACGAGCAGGTGGAGAAGGCGATCTTCGATCGCGAGAACGAGCGGGTCATCGGCAAGGGCGGCGATCCGGCCGTCGCCGAGCCGCTCCTCCTCGGGATCACGAAGGCGTCGCTCTCGACCGAGTCGTTCCTGTCGGGCTCGGCCTTCCAGGAGACGACGAAGGTCCTCACCGAGGCGGCCATCAACGGCAAGGTCGACGAGCTCCGCGGCCTCAAGGAGAACGTCATCATGGGTCGGCTCCTGCCGGCCGGCACGGGCCTCTCGGCCTACGACCGCCTCGACATGATCGTCGCGGAGTCGGACCAGCCGTCGCGCCCCTCGGCGAGCTACTCGATGGCGGCGGCCTCCGAGGAATAGCGCTCACGCGCTGACACCCAGCGAAGGCGCATCGACCTCGGTCGGTGCGCCTTCTGCTTTTGGAGGGCTATCATCGCCCGCGATGGGCACCTACCTGTTCGAGACCGAGGAGCACCGGGCGCTGCGCGAGCAGGTGCGGCGCTGGGCCGCGCGCGAGATCCAGCCGAACGCGCACGCGTGGGAGGAGGCGGAGGCGTTCCCGCGGGAGCTCTACGTCCGCGCCGCGGAGGCGCACATGCTCGGCGTCGGCTACCCGGAGGCGCTCGGCGGGGGAGGCGGCGACGCGACGCACACGCTCGTCGCCTCCGAGGAGATGATCCTCGCCGGGCACTCGGTCGGGACGGTGGTGGGTCTCGGCAGCCACGGGATCGCGCTGCCCCCGATCGTGAAGCACGGCAACGACGCGCAGAAGAAGCGCTTCGTCGAGCCCGTGCTCCGCGGCGAGAAGATCGCGGCGCTCGCGATCACCGAGCCCGGCGGCGGCTCCGACGTCGCGTCGCTCGCGACCAAGGCGGTGCGCGACGGCGACAGCTACGTCGTCACCGGCAGCAAGACCTTCATCACCTCGGGGACGCGCGCCGACTTCGTGACGACCGCCGTCCGCACCGGCGGCCCGCAGCACGGCGGCATCTCGTTGCTCGTGATCGAGAAGGGCACGCCCGGGTTCACCGTGTCCAAGAAGCTCAAGAAGACGGGCTGGTGGGCGAGCGACACGGCGGAGCTGACGTTCGAGGAGTGCCGCGTCCCGGTGGAGAACCTCATCGGGATCGAGAACGCGGGCTTCATCGCGATCATGACGAACTTCACCTCCGAGCGGCTGATGCTCGCGGCCCAGTGCGTGGCCATCGCCGAGCTCGCGCTGTCGGAGTCGATCCGCTACGCGAAGGAGCGGGCGGCGTTCGGCAAGCCGATCATGGCGTTCCAGGTGATCCGCCACAAGCTCGCGGACATGTCGACGCAGCTCGCGGCGGCGCGCGCGCTCACCGGCGAGCTCGCGGTGCGCTACGCCCGTGGCGAGGAGGACCCGGCGCTCGCGGCGATGACGAAGAACGCGGCGACCGACATGTGCTCGTTCGTGTGCGACCAGGCGGTGCAGATCCACGGCGGCATGGGCTACATGCGCGAGGTCCTCGTCGAGCGCCTCTACCGCGACGCGCGCCTCTACCCGATCGGCGGCGGGACGCGCGAGATCATGAACGAGATCATCACCAAGGCGCGCGGTTTCTAGCGCCTGATGACGTCGAGCACGAGCGGCTGTACGCCGGGGCGCGTCTTCTTGATCGCGTAGGCGGCCGCCACGCGGTCGGCCCACTCCTTGGTGCCCTTGCGCGCCTGCACGTGGAGCTCGGCGAGGGTGTCGCCCTCGGCCACGCGGTCGCCGCGCACGGCGTGGAGCACGATGCCCACGGCGGGGTCCACGGCCTGATCGGCGCGCGTCCGACCCGCGCCCATCGCGACGCCCGTGAGCCCCACCTCCATCGCGTCGATGCCGTGCACGAAGCCCGCCTTGGACGCCTTCACCGCGACGCGCGTCTTGCTCTTGGCCAGCCGGTCCGGCTCCTCCACCACGCGGGCGTCGCCGCCCTGCGCCGTGACGATCTCGGCGAGCTTGGCGCGCGCCGCGCCCGACGTGATCGTGTCCTGCATCCGAGCGCGCGCCTCGGACTCCGTCTTGGCCACGCCGGCGAGGCGCAGCATCTCGGCGCCGAGCACGAAGGTGATCTCCTTGAGGTCGGCGGGCGCCTGGTCGTGCAACAGCTCGATCGCCTCGCGCGTCTCGAGGGCGTTGCCGATCGTGCGACCGAGCGGCGAGTCCATCGTAGTGAGCACGGCGGTGACCTTCTTCTTCGCGAGGTGGCCGACGCGGACGAGCGAGCCCGCGAGCTCGCGCGCGTCCTCGAGGGTCTGCATGAACGCGCCGCGGCCGACCTTCACGTCGAGCACGAGCCCGCCGATCCCCTCGGCGAGCTTCTTCGACAGGATCGACGCGGTGATGAGCGGGATCGAGGCGACCGTCCCGGTCACGTCGCGCAGCGCGTAGAGGCGCTTGTCGGCGGGCGCGATGTCGGCGGTCTGACCGATGAGGGCGCAGCCGATCCGGTTGGTCTGCTCGATGAACGCTTCGACCGTCATGTCGACGGAGAAGCCCGGGATGGCCTCGAGCTTGTCGAGGGTGCCGCCCGTGTGGCCGAGCCCGCGGCCGCTCACCATCGGCACGCGCACGCCGCACGCGGCGACGATCGGGGCGAGGCAGATCGACACCTTGTCGCCGACGCCGCCCGTCGAGTGCTTGTCGACGTAGATGCGCTCGGGCCCCCCGAGGCTCACGACGCGGCCGCTGTCGCGCATCGCGAGGGTCAGCGCGGCGGTCTCCTTCGGCGACATGCCGTTGAGGTAGATGGCCATCGCGAGCGCGGTCATCTGGTAGTCGGTGACTCGCGACGCCGTGAAGCCCTCGATCAGGTGGTGGATCTGGGCTTCGGTGAAGCTCCCACCGTCTCGCTTGATGCCGATCAGCTCGGGGATCGTGAGGCTCGTCATGGGCGGGAGGGTAGCCGAAAAGGCCGTTCGGTCGCTGACCGCCGACACATGCGATACGTTCCGGCCGTGAAGCGGAACGCGGCCATCGGTGGAGCGCTCGTCGTGGTAGTGATCGGGCTGGTCGCGGCCAACCTCTCGATGCGTCCGGATCCGGAGCCCGAGTTCCAACCCACGACCGACGCCCTGCCCGAGCGGGGTTACTCGG
>JACKEC010000111.1 GCA_020633195.1 Sandaracinaceae bacterium
CCCGCGTCGAAGCCCGTGCCCGCGTCGGTCCCCCCGATCGGCACGCACGCGCCGGCCATGCACATCTCGAAGCCGTCGCGGCAGCACGTGGTGCCGTCGCAGCAGGAGAACCCCGGGCCGCAGCAGCTCGAGCCGCAGCACGAGCCGGAGGGACAGCAGGTGCCGCCGCAGCAGCTGTCGCCGCCCGCGCAGCACGAGCCCATGCAGCAGCCCGCGCCCGACGGACAGCAGTAGTCGCCCGAGTCGCTGCAACACGTCGGGCTCGGCGCCGAGCAGCCGATCATCCCGCACATCCCGCAGCCCGGGATGACCGGGTTGGAGCAGCGACCGGCCAGGCACAGATCCTGGGTGCACGGCTCGGCGTCGAAGCAGTCACCCGGCCCGAAGCACGAGGTGCAGCCGCCAATCGCCGTGTTCTGGCACATGTTCGACGTGTCGCACGAGTCGATGGTGCAGGCGTCGAGGTCGTCACACTCGGTCGCCGAGGTGCAGCACGGCGGGCCGAGCGCGGTGTGGAAGCACGTCCCGCCGAGGCACTGGTCGGCGGAGCACGGGCCCATGTCCGGGCAATCGGTGTCCCCCATGCACTCGGGGGTGCCGCCGTCCATGCCGCAAGTGTCGCTGACGATCTCGCAGACGCCGGACATGCACGCGTTCATCGTGCAGGGGCGGCCGTCGTCGCACGGGCGCGCGTCATCGGGGGCGTACGAGCAGACGCCGGCCATGCACGAGGCGCGCTGGCACTCGCGCGAGGCGCAGCTTCGCGTGCAGGATCCACAGGTCGAGACGTTCGTGCGCAGGTCCCGCTCGCAGCCGTTGCCGGGCAGCCCGTCGCAGTCCCCGAAGCCCGGCAGGCACGTGAAGCCGCAGGTGCCCGAGGCGCACGTCTCGACGGCGTTCGTCCGCGCCGGGCAGGCCGAGTCGCAGCCTCCGCAGTGCATCGCGTCGGTGTCCGTGTCGACGCAGCTCCCGCCGCAGTCGGTGAGCCCGCCCGTGCACGAGCTGACGCAGTTGAAGCCGCCGGGCTGCATCGCGCAGAGCAGCCCGCCCGTGCACGCGCGGCCGCACATGCCGCAGTTCAGGATCGTCGTGAGCGGCGTCTCGCAGCCCGGGACCACCCCGTCGCAGTCCCCGAAGCCCGCGTTGCAGGACGCGATGCTGCACACCCCGCCAGCGCAGCGCGGCGTCGCGCGCGGCTGCTCGCAGGGCATGCCGCAGCCACCGCAGTGGGCGAGGTCGGTGTCGGTGTCGAAGTCCTCGTCGACGCGCTCGTCGCAGTCGTCGTCCATGAGGTTGCACTCTTCGGCGGCGGGCACGCAGCCGTCGCCGAACACGCCCGCGTCCCGCGCCGCGTCGACGCCCGCGTCGAGGAGCGGGGTCGCGCCGTCGACGCCCGCGTCACCGACCGCCGCGTCCATGCCGCCGTCGTCCCCGGGCAACGTCCCCGCGTCGCGCGGCAGGCCCGCGTCCGGATCGAACGGGACGGGCTCGGGGATCGGGATGCACGCGGCGCCCGCGCACGTGGTGTCGAGGTCCACGCAGGGCCTCCCGATGCAGGAGTCCTGCAAGAGGAGGTAGAGGTGCAGGGTCTGCCCCGCGGCGTAGCCGGACTGGAGCCGGGCCACCGCGACCTGGGTGCCCTCGCCGTTGGCGGTCGAGTACGCGCCGGCCTCGAGGCGAAAGAACCGCGTGCTGTCGTTGGCGAGCGGGTGCAGCGACACGCGCCACACGTACTGGCTGCCCGCGACCGGCTCGATCTCGTCCGGCTCCTCGGCGTAGACGCCGTCCCGCGCGCGGCCCCAGATGCGGATCCCGATGCTCCGCGTCATCGCCCGCACCCCGGGCTCGGCGTCGACGTGAACGAACACCTGCGTGGGCGCCGGCGCGCACCCCGCGAGCAGCAGCGCGGCGGCCAGCCAGCGGCGTCGCATCAGAAGCGAGCCTCCAGCAAGGTCGTGTGCGTGTTCCCGCTGTCGCCGAGGTCGTACTGCGGTGACGGCGGGTTCGCGACGAGGACGCCGGCGGTGATCCCCGCGCCCGCGCCGAGCACCAGGACGGCGATGAGGATCCAGAACCACGCCTCGGTCTCGACGCCTCCGCCGGACTCGCGATCGTCCGCCTGGCCCGCGCCCGCCACCAGCTCCGCGCGCTCGGCTGCGGTCATGGGGCGCGCGACGAGGGTGACCGCGACCGTACGCCCGGCGACGACGCGGACGTTCTGGTTGCTCAGGACCCGACCGCCGCGGAGGAGCGTGACGCGGTGGTCGCCCGGGTCGATCGGCTGCTCGACGCCGACGAGCGCCTCGGGCACCGGCTCGCCGTCGAGGTGCACGATGGTGGCCTCGGGGTCTCCGCTCACGGCGATGCGCAGGTTGCCCAGGCGCGGCCGGAGCTCGTCGAGGAAGCGCTGCGCGAGGATCCGCACGCGGGAGTCGGGGCGCGACGTCCGGATGGCGGTCCGGAGGTGCTCGGAGGCGGAGACGAGGTGGCCGAGCTCGATCAGGGCCAGCGCGAGGTTGGTCTGGGTGACCGGCGAGTCGCGCAGGGCGATCGAGCGGGAGAAGAAGTCGGCCGCGGCCGCGTGGTCCCCCGCGTCCACCGCGGTCATGCCCTGATCGAAGAGCGCGCGCGCGGCGGCCGTGGTCTCTGCGTCGACCTCTTGGGCGCTCGCGGACGAGGCAGCGCTCAGGAAAAGCAAGAGGAAGACGGCCACAGGGCTGAGGATCGTCTGCATGCCGTACTTACGTAGCGTTATGCTTCGCAGCATACATGGGCGATGTGGGCTCCGGAACCGTGATCGCGGACAAGTACCGCCTGGACGAGCACATCGGCCAGGGCGGGATGGCGACCGTCTGGCGGGCGACCCACCTCAGCCTCGGCTCGTCGGTCGCGGTGAAGCTCCTCGACGTCAGCGGCGCCAAGGCGGCGAGGCTCCGCGAGCGCTTCGAGCGCGAGGCGAAGCTCGCGGCCAACATCAAGCACCGCAACATCGTCGACATCCTCGACTTCGGCCTCCACGACGAGAACCACCCGTACATGGTCATGGAGCTGCTCGCGGGCGAGAGCCTCGGCGATCGGCTCGCCGGCGAGACCGCCATCACGGACGCGGAGCTCTTCGACATCGCCGCGCAGGTCCTCAGCGGCCTCGCGGCGGCGCACGACGCGGGGATCGTCCATCGGGACGTGAAACCCGACAACGTGTTCCTCGTCCGCGACGCCGACGGCGTGTACCCGAAGCTCCTCGACTTCGGGATCAGCCGAAACGTCACCCCGGGGAAGAACGACACCCGGGTCACCAGCACCGGCGTGCTCGTGGGCACCCCGCTCTACATGTCGCC
>JACKEC010000112.1 GCA_020633195.1 Sandaracinaceae bacterium
TGCGATCGCATCCACGCGTCCGAGGCCGCGCGCAGCTCGACCGCCTCGTCCCCCTCCACGAGGAGCGCGAGCCGGCGCTGGGCCACCGCCACGTGGAACGCCATCGCGTAGCGCTCGGAGAGCGCGAGGGCCGCGCGCAGCTCCTCGATCGCGCGCGCGCGATCCTCCTCGCGCTCTCGCACCCCCGCCAGGAGGAGGCGCGTGAAGACCTCGAAGAAGCTGACGGGTCGAGGCATCGACCGCGCGAGGCGCTCGACCGCCCGCATGTCCGAGGGCTCGGTCGACGTCGCCAGGAGCATCCGGCCGCGGGCGTAGAGCGCCGAGGCCTGGATGGTGCGGATGCGGGTGAGCATCGAGCGCCCGAGCGCTTCGAAGGCCGCGTCGGAGGTGGCGCGGAGCTCGGCCGCGGTCCCGCGATAGAGCGCGATGTCGCAGCGCGCCTCGAGGCGCTGCCAGTCCTGCAGGTGGAAGACGTTGACCGGCGCGGGCCAGACCGTGCTCTCGAGGCCCTCGACCGCCTCGTCGGCGCGGTCGGCGAGCAGCGGCCGGTAGTGGCCGCCGTAGCGCTGCACGCTGACCTCCATGTAGAGGTCGCCCCGTCGCTCGGCGTCGCGGCGCAGCCCGTCGACCTCGGCCCCGAGCGCCGTGAGCTCGCCGAGGTAGCGCAGCGCGAACAGCGCGAACATGTGCGAGTTGTTCCGCTCCCACGTCGTCCCGCGCACCCGAGCGAAGAGCTCGAGGGCCCGCCGCATCGACGCGTCGCACTCGCGGAAGGCGCCGTTGAAGTAGGCGAAGCTCCCCTGCGCGGCGGCGCGCCACGCGCGGATGTACGGGTCGTTCGGGTGGCGCTCGAGGATCGCGTCGATCGCGCTCATCATGAGCTCCGCTCGCGCGAAGCCCCCCTGATAGGCCGACATGGTGGCCTCGCCGCCGAGCGCCCGCGCGACCTGCTGCGGGTCGCCGACGCGGAGCGCGAGCAGGACGAAGCGGGAGTTGAACGCGGTCCCGCGGATCGAGTCGACCATGCTCAGGCCGAGCGCCGAGGCGCCGATGATCTGCAGCTGCGCGCGCTCCGCCTCCGTGATCGCGTCGGCGGGCCGCTCGGTCCAGCCCAGCCCCCGGAGGCGCAGCCCGAAGCGCCGCCACAAGAGCGCCAGCAGCGCGCGCCGCGGGGTCGACAAGACCGGCTCTCCGATCGAGACGAGCGCCTCGTCGAGCCGCTCCACGCCCCGGTCGATGTGACCGCTGATCAGGAGCTGCTCGGCCGCGAGGCGCTGGCAGTCGCGGAGCGTCAGCGGGTCGGCGCCCTCCGCTGCCGCGTCGTAGGCGTCGGCGGACTCGGCGCCGCGGCCCGCGTTGGCGAGCGCCCGCGCGAGCTCGAGCCGGAGCGCGCGCGTCGCGTCCGCGTCGTGCTGCCCGAGCTCGAGCGCCATGCGGAAGAAGTCGACCGCGCGCTCGAACGCGGTCGCCGCGATCGCGAGCCGCGCCGCGACCTCCGCGTAGCGCGCCGCGCCAGCGCGGTCGCCCGCCGCGAGGGTGTGCCCGACCAGCGCGTGCGGCGAGGTGCGGGCCGCGCCCGACGAGGCCAGCGCCTCGGCGAGGCGGCCGTGGCACTCGCGGCGCTGCTTGGGCGAGAGGTGCCCCTCGACCGCGCCTCGGATCCTGTCGTGGTAGGGCTCGACCGTGTCGACGCGGCTCGCTCCCGACGTGCGGACGAGCTGCGCCGCGCGGAGGCTCGTGACCGCCTGGAAGCAGGCCGCGTCCGACATCTCGGCGGCGTGCGCGACGAGCGCCTGCGTGACCTGGCTGCTCGCGGCGCAGACGATGTCGAGCACGCGGCGAGGCTCGTCGGGGAGGCTCCGGATCCGTTGCCAGAGCACCTCGTCGAGCTCGACGACGTTGGCCTCGGCGCTCGTCCCGTCGGGGCGCTCGAGGTGGCGCGCGAGCTCGCGGACGAAGAAGGGGTAGCCGCCGGCCTCGTTCACGATCGCCGCGATCGCGCTCGGCGAGTGATCGGGGAGGAGCTGCGTCGCGAGCTCCTCCGCCTGGGCCGACGCGAGGGGCGCGAGCGAGAGCGTGCGCGGGCTCGCGCCGCGGAGGGCCCCGAGCAGCTGATCCCGCAGCGCCGACTCGCCCGGTCGCGTCGTCCCGACCAGGAGCAGGCGCGGGCCGGTCGCGCCGCCGAGGAGCTCGGCGAGCAGCGTGAGGCTGTCGCGATCCGTCCACTGCAGGTCGTCGATGACGAGCACCAGCCGGACCCGCTTCGCGAGGCGCACGAGCAGCTCGCGGAGCGCCCCGAAGCCGCGGCGCCGCAGCTCCTGCGGATCGTCGGGCAGGTCCTCGCGCGGCGCGTCCGCGATCACGTCGACCCGACCGAGCACCGGGAACAGCCGCGGGAGCAGGCCGGCCTCCGTCGGCAGCACCTCCGCCGCGCGCTCGCGGGGGAGCTGCGAGAGGTAGCGGCTGAGCTCGTCGACGAGGCCGTCGAAGGCCTTGAAGGCCACCGAGTCGCGCTCGTAGCAGCGACCGGTCAGGACCACCGCGTCCGCGTGGCGCTCGTGGAGCTCGTGGGCGAAGCGGTGCGTGAGCTCCGTCTTGCCGAGCCCGGACGCGCCCTCGATGAGGACGGACGTGGGGCGCTCCCGGCTCGCCGCGAAGGCCTCGTGCAGCGCCGCGAGCTCCTCGGCGCGACCCACGAAGCTCGCGGCGTCGTCGACCACCTCGGGGGGCGCGGCGTCGACGTCCACGCCGAGCACCTCGAGCACCTCCGCGCCCGTGGGCCGGTCGGCGGGCTCGGGCGCGAGCAGGCTCACGCACAGCTCGTCGAGGTCCGCGGGGACCGACTCGACGAGCTCGCGCGGCGGCTTCGGGGCGTGGTTCTTCGCGAGGAGCGTCTGCAGGCTCGACGCGCCGCTGTGGGGGAGCCGGCCCGTCAGCGCCTCGTAGAGCATCGCGCCCACCGCGTACCAATCCGCGGCGGGGCCCACCACGTCGTCGAGCGCCTGCTCGGGCGCCATGTACGCGACCGTGCCGACCACCTCGTCCTCGGAGGCGACGTCCCGCGCCTTGGCGCGCGCGAGCCCGAAGTCGAGGATCACCACCCGACCCGCGCGCGTGACCAGGATGTTGGGCGGCTTCACGTCGCGGTGCACCACGTCGGCCGCGTGCAGCGCGCTCAGCCCCGTCGCGAGCTGCGCCAGCGCGCGCCGCAGGCGCCCCTCGTCGAAAGGTCCGTTGCGCGGCCGCACGTATTCGAAGAAGTCCTGCCCGTCGAGGAGCTCCATCGTGAAGAAGGGCTCGCCG
>JACKEC010000113.1 GCA_020633195.1 Sandaracinaceae bacterium
GAGTGGGGGATGGTGAGCGCGCTGTCGGTCCCCTACGGCATCGGCTTCGCCCCGAATCGGACGCCGACGACCACCGATCACGCCGGCCGGTTCCGCATCGAGGTGTCGCTCGACGAGACCGTCGATCCCGCGTCGCGACCCCTGACCTACTTCGCGCGCGTGGTGCGCGGCGACGCGTCCGACGTGGTCGTGACCCGCCTCGACGACGCGGGGACGCGGTGGTCCATCGAGACGCCGCACCCCGTGGACTCGCTCGTCACCACGGGCGGCCACGAGCGGACGAGCTCGAGGGTCACGGTGGCGTTCATCGCGCACAACGGCCTGTGGCCCAGCACGCCCGCCTACGTCTCGGTGGGAGGGCGCCGCTCGGGCGACCCGGCGCCGAACGAGAACGATCTGGACTGAGCCTGGGCGCTCAGCGCGGGACGGGGCGCAGGCTCAGGCGGATCGTCGTCTCCCCGCTCGGCAAGTCGACCTCGACGTCGTGAGGGAAGTAGCCCTCGGCCGTGACCGTGAAGTGGCGCCGGCCGGGCGGGAAGTGCTCGGGCCGGCGGCGCAGCAGGGTGCCGGCGCCGACGAAGCGGTCCTCGACGTACACCCGCGCGGCGGCCGGCTCGAGCAGGAAGCGGACGCTCGCCTGCTCGACCGGGCGAGGCGCTCCGCCGCAGGCGGGGAGCGCGAGGAGCAGCGTGAGCCCGAGCGCGGCCTTCAGTCGACCCATGGCAAGCCCTCCCGCGCGCACGCGGCGCGCAACGCATCGACCGGCACCTCGACGACGACCACGGCGCCCGCGTCGACGAGCGGGCGGACCCCCGCGACGCGCGCGGCGCGATCGACCGCGGCGTGCACCGCGCTGGCCTCGCGCGGCTCGGCGCGCGCGGCCGCGAGCGCGTCGTCGGCCCACTCGTGCAGGGCCGCGAGCGCGCGTCGACGCGCCACCTCGCGAGCCGCGGCGCGGCGCGCGGTGAAGGACCCGATGCGCTCGTCCGCAGCGCCGAGCGCGGCCGTCCGCACCACGTCGCCGGCCCGCGCGGGCGCGACGTCGGTCCAAGGGATCTGCATCTCCGGGGGCTGCGCGAGGGCCGTCCCCGAGGCGAGCGCGAACGCCATCACCACGAGGAGTCGCCCTGCCCGCCGCACCCGCTCACTCCCACTCGATCGTGGCCGGCGGCTTCGAGGAGACGTCGTAGACCACGCGGTTGACGCCGCGGACTTCGTTGATGATCCGATTGCTCGCACGAGCCAACAACGAATCGGGGAGCCTCGACCAATCCGCGGTCATGCCGTCGCGCGAGCTGACCGCGCGCAGCGCCACCACGTACTCGTAGGTGCGGTAGTCGCCCATGACCCCGACGGTGCGCACCGGGAGGAGCACCGCGAAGGCCTGCCAGATCTGGTCGTAGTAGTCGGCGCGCCGGATCTCGTCGATCCAGATGTGGTCGGCCTCGCGGAGGATCCGGAGCTTCTCCTCGGTGATGTCGCCCAGGACGCGGATCGCGAGCCCCGGCCCCGGGAACGGGTGCCGCCACAGGACGTGGTGCGGCATGCCGAGCGCGGCGCCGACCTCGCGGACCTCGTCCTTGAACAGCTCGCGCAGGGGCTCGATGAGGTCGAGATCCATGCGCTCGGGGAGCCCGCCGACGTTGTGGTGGGTCTTGATGAGCGCGCTCGGCCCCTTGAACGAGACGCTCTCGATCACGTCCGGGTAGAGCGTTCCCTGGACCAGGTGCTTGGCGCCGTCGATCTTCTTGGCCTCGGCCTCGAAGACGTCGATGAACACGCGCCCGATGATCTTGCGCTTCTCCTCGGGGTCGCTGACCCCGGCGAGCGCCTCGAGGAACTGCGCGGCGGCGTCCACATGGATCAGGTCGAGGTGGAAGTGGTCGCGGAACATCTTCACCACGTCGTGCGCCTCGCCGAGCCGGAGCACGCCGTTGTCGACGAAGATGCACGTGAGGCGATCCCCGATCGCGCGGTGGACCAGCATCGCCGCGACGGACGAGTCGACCCCGCCCGAGAGCCCGCAGATCGCGCGGCCCTCGCCGACCGCGGCCTGGACCTTGGCGACCGTCTCTTCGATGAACGAGCCCGGCGTCCAGTCGGCGGCGAGGCCCGCGATCGAGAAGAGGAACGCCTCGAGGATCTCCGGGCCCTGCGGGGTGTGCGCGACCTCGGGGTGGAACTGCAAGCCGTAGATCCTCCGCTCCGCGTTGCCGACCGCCGCGAAGGGCGCGTTGTCGGTGCGGCCGAGGGCCACGAAGCCGGGCGGCAGCGCGGCGACGCGATCGCCGTGGCTCATCCACACCTCGACCTGCGAGCCGGCCTCGAACGACTCGAGGATGCCGGTGGCCCCGACGACCTCGATCCGCGCGGCGCCGTACTCGCGCTCCGAGGCGGGCTCGACGCGACCGCCGAGCGCCCGACAGAAGAGCTGCATCCCGTAGCAGATGCCGAGGATCGGGAGGCCGAGATCGAAGATCGCCTCGTCGACCTGAGGCGCCCCCTCCTCGTACACGCTCGCGGGTCCCCCCGAGAGCACGATCGCGCTCGGCTCGAGCGCGCGGATCGCGTCGATCCCGAGCGTGCAGGGCTGGATCTCGCAGTAGACGTGCTGCTCGCGGATGCGCCGCGCGATCAGCTGCGTGTACTGAGATCCGAAGTCGAGGATGAGGACGTAGCTCCGGGCCATTGCGGGCGCCGATCTATCACGCGCGGGGTTCCGGGTCACCGGCAGGAGGTGCCCGCGGGGCGCCAAAGCTCTGATCCCAAACGGACCGACCCTTCGATCACGAAATCCAGCGACAGGGCAACTAGCCACATTTACCGGAATATGCAAAATAGGTACAGGTGAGTCGCATCCACGTCACGGACGAGTACTTTCCCCTCGTCTACGTCATCGCCGCCGACGCCGACACCGAGGCCTGGGCGGCCGCGATGGATCAGATCGAGGCCATCTATCGGCGCCGAGAGCCGTTCGTTCACCTGAGCGACACCTCCGCCGTGCGATCGGTGCCGTCGCCGAAGCTGCGCAAGCTCCTCGCCGACAGGGCGCTCGACATGCGCCCGCTCGTGAAGGAGTACTCGCTCGGGGACGCGCGGGTGGTCACGTCCAACCTGGTTCGGGGCGCCATGACCGCGATCAGCTGGATCTACACGCACCCCGCGCCGCTGAAGCACTTCGGCACGCTCGGCGAGGGCATCGACTGGTGCGTCGAGCAGCTCGAGCAAGCCGACGTGCGCGTGCCCGAGAAGGTGC
>JACKEC010000114.1 GCA_020633195.1 Sandaracinaceae bacterium
TCCATCCCCACCGACACGTACGAAGAGCAGGGCGGCACCGCCCAGGCTTACGAGGTGAGACTTTGACGGAGCCCAAGAAGGTCCTGATCGTCGACGACGAGGCGCACATCCGCCTCCTGCTCGAGCAGACGCTCGACGAGCTCGAGGAGGTCGGCGTGAGCCTCCTCGTGGCCGAGGACGGCGGCAAGGCCCTGCGGATGATCCGCGACGAGCGGCCGCAGCTCGTGGTCCTCGACGTCATGATGCCGGTGATGAACGGCTTCGACGTCTGCAAGACGGTCAAGGCCGACGGGGACCTCAAGAGCACCTTCATCCTGATGCTCACGGCCAAGGGCCAGGAGCTCGATCGGAACACCGGCCAAGAGGTCGGCGCCGACATGTACATGACCAAACCGTTCGACCCCGACGAGGTGCTCGAGCGAATTGCCGCGGTGCTCGAAGTTGAGCTCGAATGAAGAGACGGAGGAGGATCCTCGAGATCCTGCGTACGCGGCGACCGGCGCGCAGCCGATCGAGTCGGACACCGATCCGGCCTCGTCGATCGTCACCGATGACGACACGCGGCTCGCGCGTCCGTCGCTGGGCAGCGTGCGCCCCGACGACCTGCTCCCCCTCTCCGGCCTCGAGATCGTCGAGCTGATCGCGAGCGGCGGGATGGGCGAGGTCCACCGCGCCCACGACCGCGCGCTGAACCGCGATCTCGCGATGAAGATCCTGCACGGCACGTTCAGCGCGCAGTCGATGATGCGCGCGCGCTTCTTCGAGGAGGCGCAGGTCACCGCGCAGCTCGCGCACCCGAGCATCCCGCCGGTCCACGAGGTGGGCGAGCTCCCCGACGGCCGGCCCTACTTCACGATGAAGGAGGTCCACGGGCGGACCCTGCTCGACGTGCTCGCGGACCGCGACGAGCACGGCAAGTGCCGGCTCAGCGAGCAGCGGCGCCTCGAGGTCTTCCAGAAGATCTGCGAGGCCGTCGCGTACGCGCACGCGCGCGGCGTCGTGCACTGCGATCTGAAGCCGCCCAACGTCATGGTCGGCGCCTACGGTGAGGTCATCGTCATGGACTGGGGCGTCGCGCGCCTCATCGATCTGGACGACCCCGTCGCGTTCACCGAGCCGCCCGTGCGGGTCGCCGGTTCGGACCAGCGCCAGCTCGTCGCGGGCACCCCCGCGTACATGCCGCCGGAGCAGGCGATCGGCGGCGAGGACATCGGCCCGAGCGCGGACGTCTACGCGCTCGGCGTGATGCTCTACGAGCTCATGGCGCTCAAGCGCCCCTACGACGGGAGCCCGCGCGAGCTCGTGTTCCTGGCCGCGCGCGGCGAGATCCCCGAGATCGCGCGCGAGCCCGGCAGCGTGGTCGACGACACGCTGATGGAGATCATCCGCCGCGCGATGTCGCCGCTGCCGCCCGACCGCTACGCCCACGCGGGCGAGATGGCCGCCGCGTTCGAAGAGTGGCGAGAGGGCGCGCAGCGCCGCGAGGACGCCCTCGGGATCGTCCGCGACGCGAACCGCCTCATGCCCGAGCTCGCGCCGCTCCGCGAGCGAGCGCGCGACCTGCGGCGCCGCGCCGAGGTCACGCTCTCGAACATCGACGCCAGCTCGGACGACAAGTCCTTCGCGTGGGCCCTCGAGGACGAGGCCGACGTGCTCGAGCGCGAGGCGATGCAGGGCTACCTCGACGTGACGCGGCTGCTCCGCGCCGCGATCCAGATGGCGCCCGACCTGAACGACGCGCAGGACCTCCTCGCGGACCTCCACTTCGCGGAGCACCGCGAGGCCGAGCACCGCCGCGAGTGGCGCGAGGCGGCGCGGCACGAGACGCACCTGCGCGAGCACAACCGCGGCAAGTACGACGCCTACCTCGCCGGCGACGCTCCGGTGCGGATCGCCCTCGAGCGCCCGTGTCGGATCTCGATCCGCCGCTACGAGCTACGCGATCGGCGCCTCGTCGCCGGGGCCCCGCGGCCCCTCGAGGCGGCGGGCGTGATCGATCAGCGCCTCCCCGTGGGGAGCTACCGCATCGAGCTCCGACCCGAGGGCGGCACCACCATCGCCTACCCGATCGTGCTGCGCCGCGGCGAGGGATGGGAGGGCGCGCGCCCCGACCAGCCGGGCCTCTACCGGGTCCCGTTGCCCCGCGGCGAGCTCGCGGACGACGAGCTCGTGGTGCCCGCGGGCTGGTTCGAGGTCGGGGGCGACCCCGCCGCCATCGGCGGCATGGCCGCGGACCGCGTGTGGCTCGAGGGCTTCATCATCCAGCGCGACCCCGTACGGTTCGGGGACTTCGTCCGCTTCCTCGTCGCCGACGAGGCCGCCGCGTACCGCGAGAGCGCGCTCCGCGAGGGCGACGGCGTGTGGCGCCCGGACTCCCCGGCCGTCGGCGTGCGGTGGGAGGCGGCGCGCGCCTACGCCCGGTGGCTCTCCCGCGAGACGGGCCAGCGATGGACGCTGCCGTCGGAGCTGCAGTGGGAGAAGGCCGCGCGCGGCGTCGATGGTCGCGCGTTCCCGTGGGGCGAGTTCGGCGACGGCTCCTTCTGTCACGTGCGCGACCGGGGCCGCGCGCCGGAGACCGCGGCGCCGATCGGCCTCGATCGGATCGACGTGTCGCCGTACGGCGTGCGGGGCACCGCGGGCAACGTGCGCGAGTGGACCGCGGACGGCTTCGACAGGACCGGCCCCGAGATCATCGACGGCCTCCCGGTGATCGCGACCAGCTCGGGGGCGAAGCTGCGGAGCGTGCGCGGCGGCTCCTACCGCCTCTCGCTCAACGACGCGCGGCTCGCGACGCGCGTCGGGCTCGACGCCTCGCGCGGCTACCCCGACGTGGGCTTCCGTCTGGTTCGTCCGCTCTGAGCGGCTCGCCCTCCGGCTCCTCGGGGCCGAGCAGCGCGCTCAGGTCGACCTCCTCGAGCACGGCCAGGATCGCGGCCTCGACCTCGTCCCGGGGCTGGCGCGCGCTCACCCGCTCGCGCCACCGGGTCTCCGCGTCGGCCCACGTCTCGGCGAGCACGTCGCGGCCGGGGTAGGTCTCGCGGAGCCAGCGCTCGATCACCGAGTCGTAGGCCGCGGCGCGGGTGCTGATCTCGCCGTCGATGACGCACCCCGCGATCGCCTCGAGCTCGATCCCGTAGCGCTCCTCGAGCAGGTCCGCGTAGTCCCATCGGGCGGCCGCCGGGTAGCCGTACGTGAGCCAGCGCGGTCGCCCCGCCGCGAGGTCCGCGCGCGCCT
>JACKEC010000115.1 GCA_020633195.1 Sandaracinaceae bacterium
TCCCGCGCCGCTCATTGGTCCTGGAACGGCCGGACCTCGACCGGGTTCTGGCAGGCGACGGACGCCTCGCGGGCCAGGGCGAGGGCCTCGTCGAGGTCGGCGGCCTTCACCACCCAGAACCCGCCGAGGTGCTCCTTCGACTCGGGGAAGGGGCCGTCGGTGACGAGCAGCTCGCCGTCGTTCACGCGGACCACCGTCGCGGCGTCGACCGGGTGCAGCCCGCCCGCGAAGACCCAGTGGCCCTTCGCCTTGAGCTTCTCGTTGAACGCGTCGACGTCGCGGTAGGCCTTCTCCATCGCCTCGGGCGCGGGCGGCTCCTGCCCCTCGACCATGTACACCGCCATCAGATACTGGGTCATCACGACTTCTCCTTGGTTCGGGGGGCGGCCCCTCGCCGCCCTTCTATCCCCCAAACGAAGTGCGCGACGCCAGATCGACAGGTCCCCGTTTTTTTTCTCACCGTTCTCCCCAGAGCGACCCTCGCGTCGTCGGACTCAGCCGACCGTGACGTGGTCGCGCAGCGCGGCGAACGTGCGCTCGCCGATGCCGGCCACGTCGCGGAGCTGTTCGATCGACGCGAAGGGGCGCGCGTCGAGGATGGCGCGTGCTTGCTTCACGCCGAGCTTGGCCGGCAGGCACCGGAGGGCGTGCTCGTCGGCTCGGTTGAGATCGAGGCGCGCGCGCAGGCCCGGTGAGCGGCCGACGACCCAGCGCGGCCACGCCGTCTCGAGCTCGGGCGGCACGTCGAGCGCGATCGGTGAGCCCTCGAGATCGACGAACGCGTGGAAGTCTCCGGTCACGAGCTGGGCTCGGTCTCGGGCGTCCCGGAAGAGGTTGCTCGTCCGGATCCGGATCAGCGCGCGGTCGGTCCCGAGGAGCGGGGTGCCGAGCGCGACGCGGATGAAGGTCTCCGGGTCGCCGGGGGGCGCGGCGCGCTCTTCGTACCGCACCTCGTCGTAGGCGTCGTCGATCCGCGCCGCGACGGATGGGCGATCGGCTGGCGAGAAGCACCCGAGGACGAGCGCGGGGTCGAGATCGTAGGGCATCGGCGCCGGCGGGATCAGGATCGGGTCGATCACGATGGGCATCGGAGGCCGGGCGTGGCCGAGATCCCAGGGCGGCGCCGCGTCGAGCAGGCCCAAGGGCGCCAACGCGCGGGACAGGAGGATCAGATCGTCCGCCACGCCGCTCCGTCCCTCGTCAGCCAGCACGCGAAGTCCTCCGCGTAGGTCGGATCCTGCCGCTGCCCACGCAGGAGCGCGCGGCGTCCATCGAGCGCCAGCAGCGGCACCTCGAGGATCACGAGCGCGTACGGCGCGCCGCCATCGAACAGACGCCAGTCGACGAGCGGCGCGTCCGCGAGCGACGTGAGCACCCAGCGCCACGGTCGGGTCGGGTCGAGCTGGCTCTCCCGGTGGGTGCGCTCGATCTGACGCTCGAGGAAGGCGCGCTCGAGGCCCGTCACCTCGCCCAGCTCGGGATCGAAGTCGGGGTTGGAGAAGGCGGGCGAGAGGTGAGCCATGACGGACACCAGGACGTGCGCTCCGTCGGGCGCCTCGCGCAGGGGGCGCGGCGCGAGCTCGCCGCTGGCCCGCAACAGCTCCGGCACGAGCGCGAGCAGCGCCTCCGCGGTCGGCAGCGTCACGCTCTGGCAGCGCTCGAACATCGACCAGGCTACGGCGACGCCGGACCCGCCTTCCCTCGCGTGCTCACACGGGCCAGCGGAAGAGCCGCAGCTGCGAGTCCTTTGGGCTCCGTCCTTCGAGGGATCTGCAGAAGATCTAGATCTCGCAATCTTTCTTGACCGTGACCAGGTGCCGCTCGAGCGGTGCGAGCGAACGACCTGAAGCCTTCAGCGGCTCGGTGGAGTCCGGAGCCAGTCCGAGAGCCCTCGCGCGATCTCCTCCGCGCGGGTCTTCTGCAGCCCGTGCCCCCCGGTCTCGAAGTGCAGCCGCGGCCCGGGCGGGCAGCACGCGACGAGCTCCTCGAAGACCGCGGGCTCGATGTACTGATCGTCGTCGCACCACGCGGCGAGGGTCGGGACCTCGAGGCGCGCGAGCCGCTCTCCGTGCCTCGCGAAGTCGGCGCCGAGCAGAGTGCGCAGCGTCTCCTGGATCTCGTCGAACCCGGACCGCTTGGGAAAGCCCCCCACCGCCAAGATCAGTCGCAGCGACGCGCGGAGGAGCGGCTCGAGCCGCTCGACGTCGAGCAGCGCGCCGAGGCCCCGCACGAGGAGGTTGCGCCGTGCGCGGTGCGGCCGTGGACCGATCGACGCGAGGAGCGCGAGGTGCGAGACGCGGGCGGGGTGCGCCTCGGCCACGATCGCGGCGACCTCCCCTCCCATCGAGTACCCGAGCAGCGCCACCCGCTCGAGCTCGAGCGCGTCGAGGAGCGCCACCACCTGCTCGGCGCGGCAGCGCGCCGTGTGCGAGCCGTCCCAGCGAGGGCTGCTCCCGAACCCCGCGAGGTCGGGCCGCACGACGCGGAGCTCCGGCGAGAGGAGCGCCGCGAGGTGTCGGAGGTCACGGCCGGACCCCGGCGCGCCGTGCACCGCGACCAGCGTCGTCGGGCCTTCGCCTTCGTCGGTGTAGGCGAGGTGCCGCCCGCCAAAGACGAACGTCGCTGCGGTCTGCGCTTCCACGTTCCGAGGGCCCCAACCCTTCCGCATCGTCGCATCCGCCGGCGACGAGCGGAACCTGCACGACGACCCGCTCCTGCTCGCGATGGGCGTCGTCCGGACCGGATCTGGTTCTCCGCCGCGCCCCGCGTCAGCCGTTCAACCGAACCAGCGGACGGCCGCCGTCGTCGGGCGCAGGAGTGAAGGACTCGGTGTCTCCGGGCGGTCTCGGCACGGTGCCCGCCCGCCACGCCTCGCGCGCCTCCTCGATGCGCGCGAGCGACGAGTGCAGGTAGTTCCACCACTGGTAGCGTGGGCCCACCGGGTCGCCGCCGAACGCGAGGACGCGCGCGGCCGAGGTCGCGGTGATGGTCGCGTCGCCCGGCTCGAGCAGCGCGGTCTGCTGAGCGTGCGCCGTCTCGCCGCCCACCTCGATCGCGCCGGACAGCACGTAGACGGCGCGCTCCGCGCAAGTCGCGGGCACGGTGTGGCGCGCGCCGGGCTCGAGGCGGACGTCCTCGAGGAGCAGCGCCGCCGGAAAGCCCATCGCCGGGTGCAGCGCGCGCACGACGCCGCCGGGCACCTCGAC
>JACKEC010000116.1 GCA_020633195.1 Sandaracinaceae bacterium
GGCGCGACCGCCGCGACGGGCTCGTCCTCGTAGACCTCCGCGGCGCGCGCGGCGCCCGTCGAGGCGACGTGGGTCCGCGGGGGCGGGCCGCCACGGACCACGCGCACGGCGCCGCGCGCGATCGCCGCCTGGCCGGCCCGCTCGAGCTCCTCGGGGCTGCGGGCTCGCGCCGGCTGGCCAGCGGCGTCGAGGAGACGGGCGAGGGCGTAGCGCCCCATCACGTCGCGCGCGAGCTGCCGCAAGAACCAGTGCGCCTCCGACTCCGACACCGGCTGCGCGCCCATCGCGTCGAAGGCGCGGACGATCCTCAGCTCCCCCGCGCACCCCCCGAAGCCCCATGCCGCAGCCTGCATCGCCAGCCCTCCGAACGAGACGATGCGCACCACGCGCCAGGCCCGGGAGGGGGTGGCGCTCCGTGCACGGCCTTTGGCGCCTCGGGTCGGCTGGTCACGGCGTCAGCGCGTAGCGCACGCGACCTGTCACCCCCCGGCGTCGGCTTCGAAGATGCGCAGCGTGTACGGCGCGCGGTCGGTCGTGGGGACGACGTAGACCACGGCCCCCTGGCTCGCGCAGAGCCGATCGCCCGCGAGGTTCTCGCGATGGGGGAGCGGCTCGAACAGGGTCTGCGTCGCCTCGGAGCGCTGGACCTCCACCTCGAAGCCGTAGCGCATCCGGACGAGCTGGATCCGCGCGCAGGCGACGCCGAGGCGAGCGCCGTCCACGATCGCGAGGACGCGCACCATTCCGTCGCGCCCCATGCGGACGGCGGGGTGGGTCTCGGTCGGGTGCTCGGTCGGCGCGTGGGCCGCGCGGAGGGCCTCCTGGGTGTGCGCCGTCCCCGGCCGCCAGGCGGGCGGCGTCTCGAGCGGCAGCGGGGTCAGCCGCGGGTTCACCACGCGCGAGCTGCCGTTCCGCGCGCCGACGTAGAGCGGGGCGTAGGTCGAGGCGTCCTCGGGGATCAGGCGCGCCGCGAAGGGCTCGATCGTGAGCGCCGCGAGGAGCCGACCCGAGGGGCGCGACGCCTCGGCCGCCTCCATCACCTCCGGGCGCGCGGCGAGGACCGCGTCGGGGATCGAGCCCCTGTCGATCGCGCGGAAGCCGCCGACCGACGAGGCCGGCGCGCGATACACGGCGACGTGCGCGCTTCCGTCGGTCTGCCCTTCGCGGCCGTAGACGTCGCCCCCGCCGCGCTCGAGCCGGACGGTGAGGCGCTGCGTCCCGCCCGGCGGGCTGCACCACTGCGTGTGGAGCACGCGGCCGTCGGGGTCGGCGTGCTCCGACAGGACGCGCGCGCCCTCGCGGATCGAGAGCCGGCGACCCCACTGGTGGCCCCAGGTGGCCGCGATCGCGGCGACGCAGGTGTCGGCCGGCACGGTGACGTCGAACGCATCCGGGTCCCGGTCCTCGGCGTGCTCGTAGTCGTGCGCGTCCACCTGGACGAAGCCGCGCTCGAGCACGTGGCGCTCCTCGAGCGCGTAGCTCTCCATCACCCCCTCGCGCGGGACCGCCGCGCGCGACGGCAGGGTGGCGCCGACCATCGAGACCCCGAACGTCAGGCACGGGACGACGAGCACGCTCAGCGCCACGCAACCCCACCGGGGTCGCTTCCGGCGCCATGGCTGGAGCCACTGCACGGCGGCATGATATGAGGATTTCCTCGCTCATGCGCGCCTTCGTGATGGTCCTGCTCGTCGGCCTGGTGGTCCTGGCGGGCCCCGCCCCCGGGCTCGCGCAGAGCAGCGGCGGGAGCTACGGATCGAACGGCTTCGGCGGCGGCTCTTCGAGCTCGGGCGGCGGCTCGTCGAGCTCGAGCGGGGGCGGGGGCGGCTCCTCGAGCGGAGGCTCGTCGGGCGGCGGCAGCTCCGAGCCCTGGAGCGCGGCGACCATCTCGCTGCCGTCGGGGGAGTACGGCGAGCGGTACATGAACCGCGAGGCCGGCGCGGTCGTGGTCACCCGAGCCGAGCACGCCGCGGCCGACGACCCGAGGGCGATCCCGTGGCTCCTGTCGACCTGCTGCACCTTCGTGTTCTTCGCGCTCGTGTTCGCGTACGCGACCTTCGCGTTCGGCCGGAGCCGCTTCGAGGCGCCGACCGGGCCCTACGAGGTGCGTCAGATCACCGTCGCCTTCGACTGGACGGCGCGGCGCGCGATGCAGGAGCGCCTGCTCGCGATGGCGGCGCGCTTCGGCGAAGGCGAGGCGGGGCGCCGCGACGGCTCGGCGGAGGCGGTGCGCGTGCTCCAAGAGGCCTGCGGGGCCGCGCGGTACGCCGCGTTCCAGACCTTCCGCGGCACGGCGCGGGACGCGGAGGCGCGCTTCCAATCCGTCGCGACCTCGCTGCGCGCCCGCTACCAGCACGAGCGCGCGGGCGCTCGCGCGATCGGAGGCGGTCCCACGGCGCAGGCGCGCGCCGTCGAGGGCGAGGGGCTCGTCGTGGTGAGCCTCGTGGTGGCGTGGGACCAGCACCTGGCTCCCTTGCCCAGCGATCTGAGCCCCCAGGCCGCCGTCGCTGCGCTCGGCACCCTGACGCCGCGCCCCGGCGCGGGCGTGATCGCCCTCGAGGTGATCTGGTCGCCCGCCGACGAGCAGGACCGCATGTCGTCGGCCGAGCTCGAGGCGCTCTACCCCGAGCTGCAGCGGCTCGACGGCCGCGCCGACGTCGGTCGCATGGGCTGCACCTACTGCCGCGCGGTGTTCCCGCGCGAGCTCGGCGCGTGCCCCGCGTGTGGGGCCCCCGCCGACGCCGCGCCGCGCGCCTCGGCGTGAAGATCTCCCCGACAAGACGCGCCCCTCTCGCGCGGGCACCCTCGTGAGGTGGCCGCGCCGTCCGACGACGATCACGAGCTCCTCCGCGCGTTCGACGCGATCGGGTGCCCCCTCAACCGGACGCTGCAGGAGATGCTCAACGAGCACGCGAAGCACTGCACGGAGCGTCGCGGCTGCGGCTACACCCAGGCCACACGGCACGTCGCCAAGCACCTCAACAACGTGCGCAAGCCGCTCGAGTACGACGAGATCACCCTCTTCCTCGACAGGGACTCGAGCGTGCTGCGGGCGCTCCTCGACGGAGCCGCCGCGCAGGGGGTGCCGTTCACGTGGCGCAACCTCGATCGGCGGCCGCCGCCCGTAGCCATGCGGGACGACCCGGCGTGGTGCGCGCTGTACGAGCGCGAGGCCGCGCGGCAGGCGGG
>JACKEC010000117.1 GCA_020633195.1 Sandaracinaceae bacterium
GGTTAATCCGCGGCTGGTGAGGCCGCGGGACCGCGCCCGGCCGCCCGCCCACGCAGGGGGGACCCACGCGCCCGCCGTCGTCCCCGAACGCCTCCGCCGGGTCGGCCAGGATCTCCCCGAAGCGCGTCAGCACGCGCCCGGCCGCGACGCCGTCGAAGAGGCGGTGGTCGAACACATACGAGACGGGCAGCGTCGGCCGCACCACCGGCTGGCCGTCGACCGCGCGCACCTCGTCTTGGATTGGGAAGACCCCGAGCACCGAGCCGATCGAGAAGAAGCGGTTCGGCAGGGTGATGTTGCCGCCCCGGACGAGCGCGCCGTTGGGGATGCCGATGGCCGCGCCCACGTTCGAGACGAGGATGGTGAGCGGGAACCGCTGGTGAATCGCGCGGGACACCGCGGGGAGCTTGCAGGCGAGGTCGACCGCCGAGAGGGCGCCCGCGAGGGCGACGCTCGGGGTCCGATCGATCGCCTGATAGCCCAGCCGACGCAGCTGTCGGAACGAGCTGTGGTTCCGCTCTCGCTCGACGCGGGCGCGCGTCCGATCGCCGAGCTCGCGCAGGCTCAGCGTCTCGGCCTCGCGGACGAGCAGGAAGCCGAGCTCGTGCCCCGTCGGCTCGTCCGGAAGGTTCATCGGCATCGCCGCGCCGACGTGCGGGTGGCGCAGCACCTGACGCCCGGACACCGTGGCGTTGGCGTACGGGAACGCCGCGTAGCTGCGCGCGATCGCCGCGGTCACGAGGTGCTGCATCGTCACCCGGGACCCGCCCGCCTCGTTCAGGCGCGCGAGGTAGGCGGCCGCCTCCCCGATGTCGATGCTCAGGTGCACCGTCACGTACGGGCTGAAACGGCGGGTGCCGCCAGTACCAGAGCATGAACTTCCGGGTGATCGAGAGGGGCGTGCGCTCCATCGGCTCCGGAGTATCACCGCGCGCGGCTCCGCGTCAGGGGCTCGACGTGGCTCGCCTAGCGCGGGCCGGCGGCTCTGATACCTTGCGCGGCTTCGCGCGCCGAGGATCACCCATGAAGACCGTCCGTTTCGTCATCTGCCTGTCCGCCCTCACCGGCCTGTTCGCCTGCACCGTCGGAGGCGGCGGCCCCGACGCGGGCGACACCACCACGTGCGCCGACTTCGACCTCGACACGATCTGCGATCGCGACGAGGGCATCGGCGACGACGACGGCGACGGGATCCCCAACGCGAACGACAGCGACTCCGACGGCGACGGCATCCCCGACCGCGAGGAGGCCGGCGACATGGACCTGCGGACCCCGCCGCGCGACAGCAACGGCGACGGGATCCCGGACTTCCTCGACCCCAACTGGCCCCCGCCCACGCCCGACGGCGGCTTCGACGCGTCGCTGCCGGACGCGGGCTTCGACGCCGGGGTCGACGGCGGCCGCATCATCGCCGCCGTGTGCCCGCCCTCGGACATCATCCCCGAAGGCTGCGTGGCCGAGCTGAACGAGGGCCGCGACGGCCGCTGCGACGGCGCCGACGACGACTGCGACGGCACCATCGACGAGGGCTGCCCCTGCGACCCGGGCCAGGTCCAGCGCTGCTTCGACGGCCCGCCCGGCCGCCGCGGCGTGGGCGCGTGCACCGACGGCACCCAGACGTGCAGCGAGTTCGGCTGGGGTCCCTGCATGAACGGGATCAGCCCGCGGATCGAGGCGTGCGACGACCTCGACAACGACTGCAACGGCTGCACCGACGAGGTCGAGGGCTGCGTGCCGGTCGGCAGCTGCCCCGGCCCCGACGACCCGCGCGTCGGCCCCGCCACCCCGTTCAGCAGCTACCCGCTCGACGGCACCCTGTTCTACTCGGGCTCGGACGCGATCGGCTGGCAGTGGCAGGTCGAGGGCACGCCCTGCGACCGCATGTTCCAGGCGATCCCGGGCTCGACCGCGTCGAGCACGAACGGGCAGCTCAGCTACCGCCTCAACGGCGCGACGTCGCCGATGGCGTCGCTCGAGACCACGCTCAGCGGTGACTACCGCATCACCCTCACGGTCCGCCGCGCGGGCGGCGCCGAGGACTTCGTCTGCACCTGGATCGTCCACGTCGGCGGCCCCGGCGTGCGCGTCGAGCTGTGCTGGGACCAGACCGGTCCGACGGCGGGCCTCTTCGACGCGGTCGACCTCGACCTGCACCTCGGCAAGACCGGCACCACGTCCGCGTGGTTCACCGACGACGACTGCTACTACCTGAACTGCAAGGCGACCCGCACCACCGGGACGCGCCCCGCGTGGAGCTACCCCAACACCCCCGCGCCCATGTGCGTGGTGGCGCCGGGCTCGGGCGGGATGTGCTTCAACCCGCGCCTCGACATCGACAACGTCGACGAGTTCGCGTCGTACGTCCCGGAGAACATCAACGTGGACCTCCCCAACGACGGGGACACCTTCCGCGTGCTCGTGAACTACTTCGCGGGCGGCTTCCTGGACCCGCTGGCCACGCGCCCGCTTGTCAACATCTATTGCGGTGGTGAGATCGTGTCGACGTTCGGCGCGGCCCCCGACACCGTCCCCGGCTTCGTGTCGGAGGAGATCGGCGAGGACGGCTTGATGTGGCGCGTCGCCGACATCGTCGCGCACGTCGACGCGAGCGGCGTGACCACGGGCTGCGACGTGACCGCCCTGCACCCGACCGGCTCCACGACCGGCTTCTGGCTCACCACCGGCGACACCTCGTACTAGGCGGCCGGATCCGATCAGGCCGCGGCCTCGGCCTCTTCGCTGTCCTCTTCGCGGAGCCGCACCGGGCCGAACTTCTCGGGGTACTTGCCGACCTTGTCCGCGTAGAAGGCGCGGATCTGGTCCATGTCCGCGCGGATGTCGCCGCTCGGCTTGATCACCAGACCGAAGCCGCCGCGGCGGCGCTGGTAGTCGAGGTAGCCGCAGACGATGGGCACGTCGGCGGTCTCGGCGATGTGATAGAAGCCGCTCTTCCAGTACTCGACCCGGCTGCGCGTGCCCTCCGCGGGGACCGTGAGCACGAGGTCGGGGATCTCGTCGAACAGCGCCGCGAGCGTCTGGACTCGGCTCTGCCGCTCG
>JACKEC010000118.1 GCA_020633195.1 Sandaracinaceae bacterium
CGACGCGCGATCGGGGCGGCCCTCGCGGCGCAGAGCGTCTTGCGATCCATCGACGGCACGCGCGCTCGCGTCGGGGTCGCGGCGGGGCCCGTCGTGGCCGGCGGCAGCGGCGCCCCCGGGGATCGCTTCTTCGTGGTGGGCCGGCCGCTCGAGGAGGCGCGCCGGCTCCGCGAGCTCGCCGCGACGGGGGAGGTGCGCGTCGAGCAGGCGCTCGTGGACGAGGAGCTCCACGAGTGGGAGCCGGTGGCTGACGGCGACGGCGTGACGCTCACGTCGCTCCGTCGAGGCGCGGCGAGCTCGACGCTCGAGCTCCCCTTCGTGGGGCGCGACCGGGAGCTCCGAGAGCTCGCCGAGGCGCTCCGGCAGTGCCGCCGCTCGGGCACCGGGCGCGTGGTCGTCGTCGCCGGCGAGGCGGGCATCGGCAAGACGCGGCTCCTCGACCGCGCGCAGCATCGCTTCGCCGAGTCGGGCGTGCGCGCGGCGCGCGGGCTGGTCTCCGACTTCGACGTCGGCGAGGACCTGACGCAGCAGCTCGTGCGCGACCTGCTCGGGCTCGACCCCGACGCCAGCGACGTGACGGCGGCGCTCGAGGCGCGGCTCGGCCCCGGCGCGCTCGGCCCCGCGCAGTGGCCGTTCCTGTTCCACTTCCTCGGGGTCCCGCTCTCCGGCCCGATGCAGCGGGTGTACGACGCGATGGAGCCCGCCGCGCGGCGCGCGGGCTACCGCGACATGCTCGCGACGTTCCTCACCAGCGACACGGCGCAGGGCCCCGTCGTGCTGATGATCGAGGACATGCACTGGGCCGACGAGACGGTGCTCGAGGCGGTCGAGACGCTCTCGGGGGTCAGCCGCTCGCTCCCCGTCCTGCTCGTGCTGACGACGCGCGTCGAGGGCGAGGAGCGCTGGCGCGGGTGCCTGTCGGGCCAGACGGTGACGCGGCTCGAGCTCTCCCCGCTCGGCGACGAGGACGCGTCGGCGCTCGCGATGGCGCTCGGGGGCGACGCGGAGCGGCGCGGGCTGGCCATCGCCCGCGCGGCCGGTCACCCGCTCTTCCTGACCGAGATCCTCCGCGACGCCGAGGCCGAGCTCCCGCCGACGATCCACGGGCTGATCCACTCGCGGCTCGATCGACTCCCCGAGCGCGACCGGGCGGCGGCGCAGGTCGCGGCGGTCCTCGGGCGGAGGGCCACGCTGATCCAGCTTCGAAGGGTCCTCGACGATCCGAGCTACGACCCGGCCAACCTCGTGCTCTACCGGCTCCTCGAGGAGGAGGACGGACAGGTCGCGTTCACGCACGCGGTGGTGCGGGACGCCGTGTACGAGTCGCTGGTCGAGGACGACCGCCGCGCGCTCCACGTCCGCTGCGCGGCGCAGCTCCCCGAGGAGCCCGCCGTCCGCGGAGCGCACCTCGATCGCGCGGGGCTCGGCGCCGAGGCCGCCGACGCCTACCTCGAGGCGTCGCGGCGCGCGCTGGCCGCCGACCGCTACGAGGAGGCGCGGCTCCACGCGGCGCGCGGGCACGGGCTCGCGAGCGCGGGGTCGGAGGTGGCCCGCCGCGCGCTCCGGCTCCGCGGGCAGGTCGAGCTGCTGCTCGGCGACGCGGAGGCGTCCGAGGCGAGCCACGCCGCGCTCCTCGAGCAGGCCGAGACCGACGCCGAGCGCTACGAGGGCGCGGTCGGCCGCGCAGAGGCGAGCTTCGTGGCGAGCCACTTCGAGGAGGCCCTCCGCGCCCTCGACGCGGCCGACGCCTACGCGGCGAGCGCCGGCGTCCCCGCGGGCCGCGCCTCCTACGTGCGCGGGCGGGTCGGCTTCGCGACGGGGCGCCTCGAGGCGTGCCACGAGGCGCACGCGCGGGCGCTCCACATCGCGCGCGAAGAGGGTGACCTCGAGCTCGCCACGCGCGCGTCGAGCGGGATGGCGGACGCGCTCTACGGGGTCGGGCGCCTCGCGAGCGCCCACGCGGCCTACGCGGAGTGCGTGGCGGGCGCCCGCGAGGCCGGCCTGCACGGGGTCCTCGCCGTCAACGAGCCTCTCTTGTCCATCGTGAGCGTCTTCATGCTCGACCTCGATCGCGCGCTCCAGCTCGCCGAGGAGACCCGGTCGCTCACGCACGACCTGGCCCACAAGCGCGGCGAGACGCTGGCCCACGGCGCGACGTCGCTCGCGGGCTTCCACGCCGGCGACCCGACCCTCGGGCTGATCCACGCGGAGCACGCGATCGCGCTCGGCCGAGTGACGGGGACGCGGGTCTTCGAGGCGAACGGGCACTACTACGCGGCGCGCTCCGCGATCGAGCTCGGCGACCGCGAGCTCGCGCGCGATCACGTGGAGCGCGGGCTCGAGCTGGCCCGCAGCGGGGCGATGCAGTTCCTTGGCGGCGCGCTGCTCGCGACCGCGGCGCGCCTCGCGGACGGCGTGGACGAGCGGGCCGCCCGGCTCGCCGAGGGCGCCGCCGTCATCGCGGCGCCCTGCCTGTCGTTCAACCGCCTGTGGTTTCACGAGAACGCGATCGAGGCGTCCCTCGAGAGCCGCGACGCGGCCGGAGCCCGCGCGCACGCGGACGCGATCGACGCCTTCACCGCGGCCGAGCCGTTCCCGTGGGCGAGCCTCGTGAGCGACCGCGGCCGCGCGCTCGCCGCGCACCTCGAGGGCGACGGCGAGGACGCGCTGCGCGACGTCCTCGAGAGGATGCAGGCCACCAAGCTCGCCCTCGGCCGCGCCGCCGTAGAGGCCGCGCTGTCAGGGCGCTGAAAGCGCCCTGACCCCGTGCCCGTGCCCGTGCCCGTGCCCCACCTGCCCGTGCCCCACCTGCCCGTGCCCCACCTGCCCGTCAAAGCCCGGGACTGCGCGGGCCGACCCTTCGGGCACGGGCAAGGGCACGGGCATG
>JACKEC010000119.1 GCA_020633195.1 Sandaracinaceae bacterium
CGCGGTGCAGAGCGCGTCGCGGAGGGTGGTGCAGAGCTGGTCGTCGTGGTCGGGCATCGGCGTCTCGCGCGTGGAGGTGGACGCTGATGGTGGGTCAAGTCGGGGGCTGCGGGGTGGGGGTCGGGATGCGGGTGGGCGAGGGGATACCTCGGGGGCGAGGGGCGGGCAGCGAGCGGCGATGTTGGTCGGCGGTGAGGTGGTAAGGATCGAGCTGATCGGGCGCGTGCCTGTCCGGCGGCGACCCGGTGAGCCGACACCCCTTCAAGGGCTGCTCAGAAGGGCGCCCGGCGAAGCACCAGGAGGTCCTTCCCCGACGTCAACCGCAGCCCGCGGTCGGTCACCTGTACCTCGACCGCCTCATCCGCCCGCCCCGTCGCGGTCAGCTTCAACGTGAACGTGGCGCCCTTCATGCCCACGATCGAGTACCGCTCCTGCTTCATGTCGCCTCGCATCACGGTGGTCAGCCATCCGTCCTGACCGAAGTGGAAGTACGAGTCGGCCATCTCCTTCGCCATCACCTCGATCGCCTTCACCCGCTCCGCGATCGACATCGCCTTGAACTCCGGCTCCCGCGCGAGCGTGGCCTCGATGTCCATCACCCACCGCCCGAGGAACCGCCGCTCCAGGCTCCCCGCCCCCGAGTCGCCCCCTTCGAGCGCGACTGTCACCGGCCCCTCGCACTGACCTCGCTCCGCACCCAAGGTGAAAGCGCACGTACCGACGTGCTCCTTGGTCAACTGGTCGATCTCGTCGTTGATGTCGACGTCGAGCACGTCGACCGCCACGGTGGCCCCGCGCCGGGCGAACATGTTGAAGAGGCACCGCGCCTCATCGACGCACACCGAGCGGCTCACCGCCTCCGCGTCGCGCCCCTCCGGGTAGCAGCCGCTCTCCCCGCCCTTGATCTCGGCGCAGAACGCCAGATCGGGCAGACCGCCCTCCGGGTCCCACGACGAGCCGTCGGGCTTCGTCGGCTCGACGGTCACGTCGACGAGGAACCAGCGCGACTCCCACTGCGCGAGCATCCGCGCCTTCAGCTCGGCGAGCGCCTCCTTGCCGGTGCGGATCCCCTTGCAGACGTTCTGCCGATCGGTCGCGGTGACCGACGGCCCGGCGGGCTTGAACACCTCGCGCTCGACGAACTGGTAGCACTCCCCGACGGCGTCCTTCGACGGGCAGATCGCCCGCGCCAGGTCCTCGCAGGGGGTGGCGGCGGCGAGGGTCGGGGCGAGGAGCCCGGAGATCAATACGAGAGCGCGCATCAGCTTCTCCTCCGCAATGCTCGGCGCGGGCCAGGAGCACCGCCCGCGGGGCCGGCGACGTCATACCACAGCCCTTATTTCAGGCGAACCTCATCGCCGTACAGCCGCCGTTTCGCCGGGATGTCAGATCGGACAGACGGGCACTTCCCGACGATCACTGCCACCGCGGCAACCGCTCGGACAAGGCATCACGCGGGGGTCGGAGTGAAACGCTGACGTGCTCTTGACCAATCATCGCACTCATTGCAACGCCATGTCCCGATTACACTTTTCACTCAATTTCGCTTGAACCCGACTGCCTCGTTTTCTACCTTCAATCCTATCAAGGAGGACACACGAATGGACACTGCCGAAGGCACCCGCAAGCCGGGTCAGGTCTTCGTGCCGCTCGTCGGCCGGCACCTCGAAAGCGTTGAGCTCGAACTCACCCGTTACAACGGCAAAAGGTTCGAACCCGCAACAGATGCCTCCGAAGAACCCATCGACTTGAGCATCGAGGATGAGATCACCGACATCGTCGGCCGCATCCCGACCGCGGGGCGCTATCGAGTCATCGCTCGCTCACCGGCGACGCAGGAGATCGTCGCCTACGCCGAGTACAACCTCGAGCCCCAATCCTCCGCGCGCGTCCGCGCGCCGCGCCGGGCGGCGTCGCCGCCTTTGCCGATGCAGAGCCCGTATGCGCTCGGTCCCGAGCACGGCTACATCGCACACCTCCATGAGACCATCAGCAGCCAGCGTGACCAGATCCGCGATCTGACCACCCGCGCCGAGCGCGACGTGCGCTACGAGCGCGAGCGCGCCGATGAACACATCCGTCTCATGCAGGAGAAGCACGAGCTCGCCAGCCGGAGCTTGCAGGAGCGATTCGACGCGACGACGCGCGTGGCGCACGACGCCGAGGTCAAGCTCGCGTCCTTTGCGGCGCGGCTCGACTCGCGCAACCATCGCATCGCCGATCTCGAAGAACAGGTCGCCGAGATGAAGGCCGAGATCGAGCAGGCGCGCGATCTCGCCGCCGAGCTGAAGCGCAAGGCGAGCGAGTCCGAGTTCTCGCCGCTCGAAGCGTTGATGCAGATGGATCAGGCGCTCGACGTGATCGGCAAGACGGCGGAGCGGTTCAAGAAGAAGTGAACCGCTCCCATACAGATTCGCGAACGGACTCCACGAGGGAAGGAGGTTCGATGCGACAGGTGTACCTGCGCTGAGCCGCGTCTGGCAGGACGCGCTGTGCGGGCGCCAGCGAGGTGATGGCTTCGACCCGTCTCCCACCAAGGGAGCTGGTCGCGCGACTGCGGTCGCGGGGGGGCTCGTAGCGGTAGCCACTCATGACGGGAGTCCGCGCCGCCGGGGCGCGTTGGGGGGCGTGTGCCAATGGCAACGTATTTTCCTCCACCGACCGGCCGCGTGGGTGAAGCTCTCGGGCGTGTTTGGGATCGCGCGGTCTCCTCCGAGGTCGTGGGCGCGTGGCAGGCTCCTGGGTGACTGACTGAGCGGCCATGGCTCGCGGGTGGATCGAATGGTAGCCCTTCAGGACGGGGAAGCGGCCAGCTTGCGGCCTCTGAGGAGCGTTGCCCGAGGGCAACGGATCCCGACTGCCAATGGCTGGACC
>JACKEC010000012.1 GCA_020633195.1 Sandaracinaceae bacterium
GCTACCATGGCTCGCCATGACCCTTCGCATCATCGGCGCCGGCCTCGGTCGCACCGGCACCCACTCGCTCAAGCTCGCGCTCGAGCAGCTGCTCGGCGCGCCCTGCCATCACATGGTCGAGGTGATCCAGAACCCGTCGCAGGTCCCGGGCTGGACGGCGGCGGCGCGCGGGGAGGCCGTCGAGTGGAGCGAGATCCTGTCCGGCTACGCGGCGGCGGTCGACTGGCCCGCGGCCGCGTTCTGGCCCGAGATCGCCGAGGCGTTCCCCGACTCGATCATCCTGATGTCGACGCGCGACCCCGAGAGCTGGTGGGAGAGCGCGAGCCAGACGATCTTCCGCGGCGACGGACCGCCCATCCCCGGCGCGGGCGAGATGATCCAGCTGATCCTCGCGGGGCGCTTCACCCCGAACCGCCAGGACAAGGACGCCGTGCTCGAGGCGTTCCACCGCCACTACGAGCACGTGCGCCGCACCGCGCCCGCGGACCGACTCGTCGAGTGGACCGCCCGCGACGGCTGGGGCCCGATCTGCGAGGCGCTCGGCGTCGCGATCCCCGACGCGCCCTTCCCGCGCAGCAACACGCGCGAGGACTGGAGAGCGCGCGAGAAGCACTGACGCGCGCGTGAGGACGCTCAGGGTCCGTGGTTCCTCCGGCGCGCGGCGACCTCTAGCGTGATCGTCGGACATCGGGGGGAGCCATGCGCGTGAGGTTCGAGCTCATCGTCGTCGCCGGGCTGGCGGCGCTCATCGGCGGCTGCACCACGGGGAGCGCGCCGACCCCACCGGACGGAGGCGGCGGCGACTCGGGGCTGCGCGTCATCGACGGCTGCGACGCGTCGCAAGACGCGGACGGAGACGGGATCGCCGACGCGGCCGAGGGAGACCAGGACCCGGACGGCGACGGAACGCCGAGCTACCTGGACACGGACTCGGACGGCGACGGGATCCTCGACGCGGAGGAGCACGGCGACCCGAACCCCTGCATCATCCGGGACAGCGACGGCGATGGGTACGCGGACTTCAACGACGCGGACTCCGACAACGACGGCATCACCGACGCGGACGAGCGCGGGGTCTACTTCACCGACCCGCTCGATCGCGACAGCGACGGGGACGGGGTGACCGATCTGGGCGAGGTCGCCGCGGGCACCGACCCGCTCGACGCGACGAGCACGATCGCGCCGACCGACTTCTTCGTGGTGCTCCCGTACCTCGGCGACCACGACCGGCGGCCGCTGCGCTTCGGCACCGACATCGTGAAGGCGGACGTCTACTTCCTCATCGACACCACGGGCTCGATGGAGGCCCCGATCGACAACGTGCAAACCTCGCTGTCACGGATCGCCTCGGAGCTCGACGCGCTGATCCCGGACCTGCAGATGGGCGTCGGCCACTTCGAGGACTTCCCCTTCTCGACCGGCGACCCCTTCGGGTCGACGTTCTTCGGGGCGCCCGACGACGAGCCCTACGGCAACCTGCAGGACATCACCGACTCGCTGCCCGACGTCCAGCGCGCGCTCGACTCGCTGACGATCGGCGACGGCCGCGACGGGCCCGAGGGGCAGGTGCAGGCGCTCTTCCAGGCCGCGACGGGGCGCGGCGGGACGTGGAGCTTCATGACCTCGAGCTACTCGATCCCGCCCCGCCGCTGCGTCGCGGTGCCCGACGAGGTCGGCGCGCGCCGCGGCTACCCGTGCTTCCGACCGGGGGCGCTGCCGATCGTCGTGCTCGTCACCGACCTCGAGTGGCACGCGGGGAGCAGCGACGGGACCCGCTGGCCGTACACGGCGATCTCGCCCGCGCCGCAGACCCTCCCCGACGCAGCCGGCGCGCTCGCGGGGATCGGCGGCCGCTACATCGGCGTGGTCGTCGACGGGATGTGGCGCACCGACCACGAGGCGGTCGCCGCGATGACGGGGAGCGTCGACGAGACCGGCGCGCCGCTCGTGTACGACGCGGCCGCGGGTCAGGTGTCGGACCGGATCATCGACGGCGTGAGCACCCTCGTCGGTCGCACGCCGCAGGACGTGACGACGACCACCGAGGACGTGCCGCCGAACCCGGGCGGCGTCGACGCCACGCGGTTCATCGTCTCGATCGTGCCGCTCGAGGGGTACGGCCCCGCCGCGGGCACCGGCTACGACCACAAGGACGAGACGACCTTCTACGGCGTCACGCCCGGCACGCAGGTCGAGTTCACCGTCGACTTCTACAACGACTTCGTCGAGCCGCCCGCGACCGCGCAGGTGTACCGCGCACGGATCGTGGTCATCGGCAACGGCGTCGCGCGGCTCTCCGAGCGCAACGTGTACATCATCGTCCCGCCCGAGGGCGGGACGGTGCTGATCTAGAACGCCTCGAACGCGAGGCGCGTCTCGGCCTCGACGCGCTGGGGGGAAAGGCCGCCCGGCTCCACGGTGAACTCGAGGCAGCTCATGGAGCAGGTGTCGATGAGGAGGTAGCGGACCGTGGTGCCGTCGGACAGACGCAGCTCGTAGCGATACTCCTGCGCGTCGGTGGCGCCGTACGGCGCGACGTAGAGTCCGAGGGCCGCCCCCTCGGTCGAGGTCCAGCCCGCCGACCACGTGCGGGCGCCCGGTCGACCGGGCTGCCGCACCAGCTCTCCGCCCCCGAGCGCCGCGGCGAGCCGGAGCATCGGCGCGACGCCACGCTCGCCCTGGTGGATGACCCAGTCGCCGACGATCTCGAAGCAGTGAGCCACGCGCGTTCTCGAGGGCGGTGTAGGCCGAAACCCGGCGTGCTGACAACGGCGCCGTGTGACCGAACCGGTCGCAGGGCCCGACCGAGTCGGATGCGACTCGTCGGTTCGGTCCACTCCAACCGTGTCCGATCGACCTGGCGCGGCTCGGGGGACGGCGCAGATCGAGCGAGACCTCAGCGGCGCTCGGTCGGGTGGGCGAGCACCGGCCGCC
>JACKEC010000120.1 GCA_020633195.1 Sandaracinaceae bacterium
GCGTTCGGGGCGCGTGCCTCGGTCGCTTCTGCGTCGAGTACCCCGACGACGCGCTCTGCGACACGGGGCGCTGCGATCGATCCGGCGGCTGCCTCGCGGACGCCCAGGACGGAGGTGTCGACGCCGGCACGGACGCAGGCACGGACGGCGGCTTCGACGCGGGCGTCGACGCCGGCCCCCCGTGCGTCTCGCTGACGGGGATCACCACCAACATCTCGTTCTCCCCGCTGTCGGCCAGCTCGCCGACCTGGGCCGCCGTCAACGGGGCTTGCACGGCGACCGGCGAGATGCCGTACTACACCGACTACACGTATTGCAATCGACAGTCGGCGCCGTACGGCTTCTCGCTCGAGATCGTCATGCACCCGGGCCTGCCCAACATCCCCAACCCGACGATCTGGGGCTTCCCGGGCCCGAGCGTGAGCGACGCGAGCGCCTGCGACTTCGCGGTCACGGGGATCGGCTCGCGCACCCCGTACCAGCTCCTGATGCCCGGCGAGTACTACACGCTGCGGATCGGCGGGACGCGCGCCGGCGACACGGGCGCGGTGGCGGCGCAGAAGACCCCCTGACGATTTCGTCGAACCCGAGCGCCCAAGCCGCGCGTCTGTACCCGTGTCTCCATGCACACGATGAAAACGACCCGCCGCCTCCTCCTCGCCCTCCTCGTCACCGTCGCGTCGCTCGTCTCGGCGAACGCCTCCGCGGACATCGCGCCGCCGCCGACCCTGATGCACATCGTCGGGCAGTCGGCGGTGACGAGCGGGGCCCCGGACCACGCCACGTTCGAGCTCGAGAACGTCGGCCCCGGCCCGATCGAGGTCTACCTCTACCGCGCGATCCTGCGCGAAGGAACGCGCTACCCGCTCACCATCACCCGCGCCGAGATCGACGGACGCGAGGTGGGCCGCCGCGTCACCGTCCCCGCCCGCTCCACGGTCCGCGTGACCGTGTTCTTCGACGTGCCGGACGCGTTCGAGAGCCGCGGCCGCTGGGACATCGAGCTGCGCGTCACGACCGACGGCTTCGGCGCGACCGACAGCCGACCCGCTTCGATCACCCGCGGCCGCGACGGCGCGCGCAAGTGGGCCGCCCCCAAGAGCCGATGATCGAGAGCTGACGGTCGAGAGCGCGGGGCGAGGTCAGAGCGCTTCGCGGAGCGCGCGCGCGGCGCGGTCGACCGCCTCGTCGCCGACCGGGACCGCGAAGCCGGTGCTGAAGAACCCGTGGAAGGACGACGGGTAGGTCGCGAGCTCGACCGCGACGCCCGCGTCCCGCAGCCGCTCCGCGTAGGCGACGCCCTCGTCGCGGAGCGGATCGAAGCCGGCGATCACCACGTGCGCGGGCGGCAGCCCGGTGAGGTCGTCGGCGAGGAGCGGGGACGCGTCGGGCTCGGCGCGGCGCCGCGGGTCGGGGACGTAGTGGTCGATGAACCAGCGCATGCCGGCTCGGCTCAGCAGGAAGCCGCGGTCGAAGAGCTGGTAGGACGGCGACTCCTTCGTCAGGTCGGTCACCGGGTAGACGAGGAGCTGGAGCCGGGGCGCGGGGCCGCCGGCGCGCGCCACGCGCAAGCAGACGGCCGCGGCGAGGTTGCCGCCCGCGCTGTCCCCGCCGATCGCGACGCGCGCGGGGTCGATTCCGAAGTCGTCGGCGTGCTCCACGACGTGGCGCCACGACGCCTCCGCGTCGTCGACCGCGGCCGGGTAGCGGTGCTCGGGCGCGAGCCGGTAGTCCACCGACACGACCACCGCGTTCGCCCGCGCGGCGAGGCACGAGCAGACGTAGTCGTGCCCGTCGAGGGTGCCGAGGACCCAGCCGCCGCCGTGGTACCAGACCAGGCCGGGGAGCGCGGCCTCGTGGGCCCGATCCGGGTAGTACGCGCGCACCGCGAGCCGGCCTCCGGGGCCGGGGATCCGCCGGTCCTCGATGCGCCCGACCGCGGGCGGCGGGGCGATGCGCTTGATCTCGCTCATCCCCGCCCGCGCCTCCTCGGGGGTCGCGTCCGCGATGTTCGCGGAGCGCCGGATCGCGAGGGCGTTCAGGATCTGCGAGGGGCCATCCATGCGCTGCCCGTCGATCTCGATCGGGCCGCCCAGCAACTTGACTTGCAAAGCCTCGGGCAGGCGGGACACGGCTCGGAGGACGCGGTACATGGCGAGGATGCTAGCAGGCCCGCCGCGTCGTTCGGGGGGATGCGTGGGCGCTCTGGGCGTATCCTCCGGCGGTGAGCGAGGCCGGCGACGAGGACGAGGAGGAGCGGCGGCGACGAGCGCCCCGGCCCCTCGGTGGCGTGCCGATGGCGCCGCCTCCCGTGGCGCCTCCGCCCGGCGGTCCGTCGCTGGACGTCGGCCCGGTCCAGGGCAGCGGTCCCTCGCTCGACGTCGGTCCCGTGCAAGGCGGGCCGCCGGCGGCGCCGCCCTCGGGCCACGGGTGGCACCCGCCCGTGGATCCTCCGAAGCCCCCGGACGTGTCCTCCGGAGGCTTCCTCTCGAAGCTCGGCGAGGCCATCGCGAAGAAGAAGGCGGACCTGCTGGTCGCCGCGATCGTGGGCGCGGTCGCGGGCGGCACGGCCGGGACGATCGGCGGGACCGGCGCGGGGTTCGGGGCCGGGTACGCGTCGACCGACGGCGACGAGTCGCTGGCCGACGCGCCTCCACCCGTCACCGACACCACGGGGACGCTCCGCGTGCTCAGCCAGCCCTCGGGGGCGTCGGTCACGATGGACGGCACCGCGC
>JACKEC010000121.1 GCA_020633195.1 Sandaracinaceae bacterium
CGGCCGCCTCGGCCCCCGCGCCGCGGCCACCCGTCGCCGCGAGGTCGCTGGAGCGAAGCCAGCGCGCGGCCCCCGCGCGCCCGCCGGGGCGGAGCTGGGGGAAGATCGCGGCCGCGGTGGCCGTCGCCGGACTGCTCGCGCTCGGGGTGACCTTCGGGGCGACGAGCTACGTGCTCCACGCGCGGCGCAGCGACGCCGCGAGCGCGCCTCGTCCGGCGCCCGTTCCCGAGCCGGCAACCCCGGCCGAGCCGATGACCGACGCGCAGAGCCTCGCGTACCTCCGAGGGCTCTACCGGACCGGGGACTACCGACGCTGCGTCCGCGACGGCGAGGTGGCGGGCCGGTCGCTCGACGTCCTGCTCGTCGTCCTCGACTGCGCCGAGCAAGGGATGTTGATGCGCGCGGCGTACAGCGCCTGCCAGGAGCTCAACGGGCGCGCGCCGACTCACCCGCGCGCCGTCTCCTGTCGCGAGCGGCTCGACAGCCGCGCCCACCACCGACACTCGAAGCTCCCGTGACGGGGACGCTCACGGCGACGCGCGGAGGCTCGCCGCGTAGCGGCTCGGGGGCTCGCCCACGTGTCTCCGAAACGCCGTGCTGAACGTGCTCGTCGAGCCGTAGCCGACCCGCTCGGCGACCTCGCCCACCGCGAGGTCACCGGCGCGGAGCAGGTCCCGCGCGACCGCCATGCGCCACGCGAGCAGGTACGCCATCGGCGGGACGCCGACGGTGCGCTCGAAGCGGTCGAAGAACGACGATCGCGAGAGGCCCGCGACCTTCGCGAGCTGCGCGATCGTCCACGGGCGCGCCGGGTGCGCGTGCATCTGCCGCAGCGCGGGCGCGAGGCGCGCGTCGCCGAGCCCGCGGAGCAGGCCCGGCGGCGTCTCGTCGGCCGGCGTCGAGCGCAGCGCCTCGATGAGGAGCACCTCCATCAGGCGGGTCAGCACGAGGTCGCGGCCGTGGCGACGCTCGCGCGCCTCTTCGCCGACGAGCCGCACGAAGACGGACAGCCGCTCCACGCCGCGCAGGTGCACGACCGGCGGCAGGAGCGAGACGAGCAGCGCCGAGTCCGGCGAGTCGAAGAGGAAGTAGCCGCCCAGCATCCGGACGTCGGGCCGCCCCCCGCGCCGGCCGTGGCGCACCTCGCCGGAGGGGAGGGGGCCCACGCGCGGCTCGAGCCGCTCGGGCGTGACCGGCTCGAAGCCCGACATCTCGAACGCGGGCGTCGCGGGCAGGAGCAGGAAGTCGCCCGCCTCGAGGGTCGTCTCCGGCTGCCCGTCGACAGCGAGCCGACAGCGCCCCTCCAGCACCGCGCAGAAGCTCGGGTGCCCGAACGCGGAGTAGCGGACGCCCCAGCGCCCCGCGCCCGTGATCCCCTTCGAGAACACGGTGCGGGGTCGGAGCAGCGCGATGACGTCGGAGAGGGGGTCGCTCATGTTCGGACTCTCACCAAAGTTTCCAGGACTTCACAGCATAGGAAGTCCGAGTCGGCGTCGCTAGAGAGGATCCGTCGACCGCGCGTCGCGGCGTCACCACGAGAAAGGGTCCCTCATGAACACCGTCCTGATCACCGGCTGCTCCTCTGGCTACGGCCTCGAGACCGCGCGTCACTTCCACGACCAGGGGTGGCGGGTGATCGCCACCATGCGCACCCCGCGCGAGGACCTCTTGCCCGCGTCGGACCGGCTCGTCGTGCTCCCCCTCGACGTGACGAAGCCCGAGAGCGTCGCCGCCGCGCTCGAGGCGAGCGGGCCGATCGACGCGCTCGTGAACAACGCCGGCGTCGGCCTCGCGGGGGCCTTCGAGGCGACGCCGATGGAGCGCGTCCGCGTGATCTTCGAGACGAACACCTTCGGGGTCATGGCGACGACCCAGGCGGTGGTGCCTCGGTTCCGCGCGCGCGGCGCCGGCGTGATCGTGAACGTCACCTCGAGCGTCGCGCTCGCGCCGATGCCGCTCGTCGCCGTCTACACCGCGAGCAAGACCGCGATCGAGGGCTTCACCGGCTCGCTCGCGCACGAGCTCGCCGGGTTCGGCGTGCGCGCCAAGCTCGTCGAGCCGGGCTACTGCCCGACCACGCGCTTCACCGCCAACACCGGGGTGGACGAGGTCGCCGCGATGATCCCCGAGGCCTACCGAGCGTTCGCCGCGCCGCTCCTCGCCGGGCTCGGGACCCGCGGCGAGGTGACCACCGAGCGCGACGTCGCCGAGGCCGTCTTCCGCGCGGCCAACGACACCAGCGACCAGCTGCGCTTCCCCGCGGGACCGGACGCCGTGGCGCTCGCCGAGGCCGCGCGCGCCGGCTGACGGGGCGGCCCCTGGCTCCGGCGCCCGCAACGAGCCGCAACGAGCCGCAACCGAACGCTACGAAGCCCGGTGCTAGCTGAGGGGCATGACCATCCGTCTCCACCTCACCCGCGGGCTGGCCTTGGCCGCGCTGGTCCTCCCCGCGGCCCCCGCCGCCGCGCAGTTCTCGTTCGGCGGCGTGCGCCTGCCGGTCTGCGCGCCCGCCCCCGACCCCGTCTACGACGAGTCGACGACCGAGCACGCGCCCATCGAGTCCCCGTCGGTGGTCTACTGCCCTCGCTTCGATCCGGCCCGCTGCGCCGACTCCGCGTACGTCCAGGGCGACTGCTTCCAGGAGCACCGCCGGCTCGGGTTCTCGTGCCGGGACGCCGCGGTCTCGGCG
>JACKEC010000122.1 GCA_020633195.1 Sandaracinaceae bacterium
CGCTCTTGATGAGGCGGCCCTCCTCGACGATGCCGAAGCAGTCGACGAAGTCGGCCTCGTACCAGCTCGCGGTCATGCGGTCCTGCTGGTAGGCCGGGAAGAAGTAGCTGTTGCGCTCGTACCCGATGCGCTTGCCCTCGATGTGCCCGAACTCGCGGAGCGCGTGCCAGAGCGTCTCGATGGCGTCGCCGGTGTCGCTGTAGGGCCGCGTCTCGGACACCCACGTCCGCGCGACGACGTTCGTCTCCTCGAGCTTGCGCGTGACCATGTAGGGCTCGCCCTCGAGCGGCACCACGAGCGCCTGGAAGTACGAGTAGCCGGTGGTCTGGTACTCGGTCAGGTAGAAGAGGTTCTCCGGGTCGGTGATCACGACCACGTCGAGCTTCCAGGCCTCCATCCGCTCCCGCAGCTCGCGCAGGCGTCGCTCGTGCTCCGCCCGCGGGAAGAGCATGTCGTCTCGATCTCTCATGAGCGCGTTACTCCGCGGCCGCGTCGTCGGGCGGCGGCGCGTAGGCCCCGTCCGCGTCGTGGACCTCTCGGCCCGTGACGGGCGGGTTGAACGCGCAGATCATCCGCATCCGGGTGCGCGCGCGCAGGGTGTGCTTGTCGTGCCGGTCGAGCGCGTAGATCGTGCCGACGCCGATCGGCCAGGTGCGGCCGTCGTCGCGCGAGTGGATCTCGCCCTCACCCTCGATGCAGTAGACCGCCTCGAGGTGGTGCCGGTACCAGAGGTCGAGCGACGCGCCCGCCTCGATGATGGTGTCGTGCATGGAGAAGCCCATGCCGTGCTTCGCGAGAAGGAGCCGGCGGCTGTTCCAGCCCGGCGCGCTCACGTCGTCCTCGGTGCCGAGGACCTCGTCGAGGGTGCGAACGATCATCGGCTCAGGCCTGCGCCATCGGCGTCTGCGACGCGCGCTCGCGGCTGCGGCGAGCGACCAGATCGAGGGAGGTGGCGACCGCGTCGAGTCCGCGCGCGAGCGCCTCGTCGGGGATCGTCAGCGGGCAGAGGAGCTTGAGGACCTCGTCGTCGGGGCCGGCGGTCTCCATGACCACGCCGCGCTCGAACGCCTCGCGGGACACCGCGGTCGCGAGCGCCGGATCGCGGAACACGATCCCCTGGATCAGGCCGAGCCCGCGGTGCTCGACGAGCGCCTCGGGGTGCGCGGCGAGCATCGCGTCGAAGCGGGTCTTCGCGTACGCGGCCTTGCGCTCGACCTCGCGGGTGAGCGCGTCGTCGCTCCAGTAGCGCTCGAGCGCGGCGGCCGCGGTGACGAACGCGAGGTTGTGCCCGCGGAAGGTGCCGTTGTGCTCGCCCGGCTTCCAGCGATCGAGGTCGGGTCGGATGAGCACCACGCTGAGCGGCGTGCCGTACCCGCTGAGCGACTTGCTCAGGGTCACCACGTCGGGCTCGATGCCCGCGCGCTCGAAGCTGAAGAAGGGCCCGGTGCGACCGCAGCCGACCTGGATGTCGTCGACCACGAGCACGATCTCGTGCGCGCTGCAGATGCGCCGGAGCCGCTTGAGCCAGTCGACGCTGGCGACGTTCACGCCGCCCTCGGCCTGCACCGTCTCGACGATCACCGCGGCCGGCTTGTCGAGCCCGCTCGAGCCGTCCTCGAGCTGCTGCTGGAAGACGTCGAGCGTGTCCACGTCGTCGCCGAAGTAGCCGCAGAACGGCATCGCCGTCGCGTGGGGCAACGGGACGTGCGCGCCGCGGCGCTTGGACGCGTTGCCGGTGACCGCGAGCGAGCCGAGGGTCATCCCGTGGAAGCCGTTCGTGAACGAGACCACGTTCATCCGCCCGGTCACCTTGCGCGCGATCTTGAGCGCCGACTCGACCGCGTTGGTCCCCGTCGGGCCCGGGAACATCACGCGGTACTCGAGGCCCCGGGGCTTCAGGAGCAGCCGATCGAGCCGCTCGAGGAAGTGCCGCTTGGCCGACGTGTGCAGGTCGAGGCTGTGAGTGACTCCGTCGCTCATCAGGTACTCGACGAGCGCGGCCTTGAGGTGCGGCTCGTTGTGCCCGTAGCTCAGCGCGCCGGCGCCCGCGAAGAAGTCGATGTAGCGGCGGCCGCGCTCGTCGACGAGCTCGTGGCCGCGCGCGGTCTCGAAGACGGTGGGGAAGGCGCGGCAGTAGCCTCGGACGGCGGACTCCAGCCGCTCGAAGGTCTGCTTGTCGTTGCCCCCGTTGAGGTGGGTGCTCTGGGTCATGAAACGCTTTCTCCGGTGGCGCCGAAGGGGCCGATCCGGACGAGGTGCTCGGGTTCGTGGTCGGGGGCGAAGAGGGTGGCGGGGTAGCCGTCGGACCAGGCGACGTCCGCGCCGCGCCGTCGGGCGAAGGATTCGAAGAGGCGGCGGCTCGCCTCGTTCGACGGCGTCACGGTGGCCTCGAGGTAGCGGACGCCGCGGCAGCCCGGCCGCGCGACGAGCGCGTCGAGGAGGGTCCCGGCGACGCCGAGGCCGCGCGCGGCGTCGAGCACGCCGACCTGCCACACGAAGACCGTGTCGTGGTGGGTCGGTGGCCGATACGCGGCGACGAAGCCGACGGGCTCGCCTTCGAGCTCCGCGATCACGTTGGTCGCGCGGAAGTGATCGCAGAGGAGCACGTACGCGTACGCGGTGTTGCGCTCGAGCGTGCCTGCGGCCT
>JACKEC010000123.1 GCA_020633195.1 Sandaracinaceae bacterium
TGTCGGGCTCGCGGCTCGTCGGGCTCGTGACGCATCGGGATCTGCTGGGGGCGCAGGCCACCCTGCTGCTGGCCGCCGCCGAGGCGAAGGGCACCGACGAGGACCGCGCCGTATCCGTCACGGTGGGCGACATCATGAGCGAGGCGCTCCTGACCTGTCGGCCCAACGAGCCCGCCGACGACGCCGCGCGGCTCATGCTCGACGCGCGCGTCGGCTGCATGCTCGTCGTCGAGGACGGCGAGCTCGTCGGCATCCTCACCGAGACCGACATCATGCGGTGGGCGGTCGAGGTGATGGCCAAGCACCGCTTCGAGACCGAGCCGCCGCCGCCGCCGCGGCCGTGAGCCCGAACGAGTCTCCGTGCGCGGCCACGCGGCGCTGCTAGCGTTGCGGCGATGGAGTGGGAGGCGTGGCTCACGCTCGCCGGCACGGCCGTGATGGTCGTGGCCATGGCGCGCGGTGTGGCGTCCCCCGACCTCGTGCTCCTCGCGGGCCTCACCGTCTTCGTGGCGACGGGGGTCCTGCCCGTGGCCGACGCGTTCGTCGGGTTCTCCAACCACGGGATGCTCTCCGTGGCCGCGCTCTTCGTCGTCGCCGCGGGGGTGCGCGAGACCGGCGGCCTCGACGCGGTGCTGCGGCGCGTGCTCGGTCGCCCTCGTCGCCTGGCCGAGGCGCAGCTCCGGATGATGCTCCCCGTCGCGGCGGTGTCCTCGCTCGTCAACAACACGCCGGTGGTCGCGATGATGGTCCCGGTGGTCGTGGACTGGGCCCGTCGCACCGGGCTGCCCGCGTCGCGGCTGCTCATCCCGCTCAGCTACGCGTCGATCCTCGGCGGCACCTGCACGCTGATCGGCACGAGCACGAACCTCGTCGTCTACGGGATGCTCCGCGACCACGCGCCGGACGCCGAGATCGGGATGTTCGACATCGCCTGGCTCGGCGTCCCCGCGCTCCTCGTGGGGCTCGGCTACGTGCTGCTCGCGGCGCGGCGGCTCCCGGATCGAGCGGGCGCGGCCGAGCTCGCCGAGCGGCCGCGCGAGTACACCGTCGCGATGCGCGTGCTCGAGGGCTCGGTCGTCGTCGGGCAGACGATCGAGGAGGCGGGCCTGCGGCACCTGCCCGGGTTGTTCCTCGTCGAGATCGAGCGCGACGGGACCATCACCCCGGCGGTCGGCCCGGACACGCGCCTGCGCGCCGACGACCACCTGCTCTTCGTCGGGATCGTGGAGTCGGTGATCGACCTGCGCCGGATCCCGGGGCTCGTGCCCGCGACCGATCAGGTCGACAAGCTGACCACACCGCGGCCGGGGCGGACGCTCATCGAGGCGGTCGTCGGCGTCGCGTCGTCGCTGCAGGGCAAGTCGGTCCGCGCGCTGGGCTTCCGGACCCGCTACGGCGCGGCGATCATCGCGGTTCACCGCAACGGCGCGCGGGTCAGCGGGAAGATCGGCGACATCGTGCTGCTCGCGGGCGACACCCTCCTGCTCGAGGCCGCGGAGAGCTTCCTCAAGCGCTACCGCAACGACAGCAGCTTCGCGCTCGTGACGGCGGTCGAGGGGTCGCGCCCGCCCGCGCTCGAGAAGGCCCCGATCGCGATCGGCATCCTCGTCGTCATGGTCACGCTGACCACGCTCGAGATCGTCCCGCTGCTCGTGTCCTCGCTGATCGCGGCGGGCGCGATGCTCGCGACGCGGTGCCTGACCGGGCCCGACGCGCGGCGCTCGCTGGACGTGAGCACGCTCGTGACGATCGCGGCCGCGTTCGGCGTCGGCGCGGCGCTCGAGCGCTCCGGCGCGGCCGGCGCGGTCGCCAGGATCCTCGTCGACGTCGCGGCGCCGTACGGGCACGTCGCGATCCTCGCGGCGATCTACGTCGCGACGATGCTGCTGACCGAGCTGATCACGAACAACGCGGCCGCCGCGCTCACGTTCCCGCTCGTCGTCGCGGTGTGCGAGTCCTCGGGGCTGCCGCTGATCCCGGCCGCGCTCGTCACGATGATGGCGGCCTCGGCGAGCTTCTCGACGCCGATCGGCTACCAGACGAACCTCATGGTCTACGGGCCCGGTGGCTACCGGTTCGGAGACTTCCTCCGGTTCGGGATCCCGCTGCAGCTCGTCCTCGGCGTCGTCGTGGTCGGGGTCGCCGCCGCGCTCTGGCTCTGAGGGTCGCTCGCGAAGAAGTGTTGTGGACCGTTGACGCGGGGCGGCGCCTCACCAACAACCGTCCCCGTGAGCTGGCTGCGCATGCTGGTGTTCTTGGCGGTGATCAGCCTCCTCGGGGTGGGCGTTCACCTGTACCTCCATCACCGCCTCGTGCGCGGGCCGGCCTGGCCGGCGCCCTGGGGGGCGATCCTCACGTGGTCGCTGATCGCCCTCGGGTCGATCGTGCCGATCTCGTTCGTGGTGTCGCGCCTCGCGCCGCGCGCCGTGGCGAGCCCGCTGTCGTGGGTCGCGTTCATCTGGATGGGCTGCACGTTCTTCCTGCTCCTGCTCCTGCTCCCGTCGGAGCTGGTCCGGATCGGCGACTGGCTCATGCACCGGAGCGAGGCGATCGCGTCACCGGAGCGGCGTCAGTTCCTGTCGCGCTCGATCGCGGGCGTGGTCGGGGTGGCCTCGGTGGGGCTCGG
>JACKEC010000124.1 GCA_020633195.1 Sandaracinaceae bacterium
ACAGACCTTGAGCCCGCGGTGCTCCCTGTCCGGGGACTGTCCCAACGGATCCTGGTGAAGACATCGAGCCCGTTGGGCGCGAGTCGCCGGCGAGTTGCGCCGGTCGTGCGCGACCGCGTCGCGTCGGGCCCGAGCGGCGCGATGGAACGGCGCTTGTAGTGGCCGGGCGCGTTGGCTCGAAAGGAGACTCGATGATGAACGGAACCCGCTGGATGCTCTTGACCCTCTCCCTCGCCTTCGCGGCGTCGACCGGCTGCGCGGCGCGCACGATCTGCGACGACGCGGTCGACAAGCTCAACGAGTGCGGTGTCCCCGCCGACCGCACCGGGAGCTGCGACACCGCGGTGGACGAGTGCGAGGCGCGCTGCATCAACACCGCCACCTGCGAGGACATCCGGGGCGCGCTCTCGGGCACGCCCAACGCCTACACGGCGTGCGACGACGCCTGCCGGTGAGGCTCCTCAGGGCCCGCGCATGGCGCGTTGGGCCGCGGGCTCGAGCTGCGCGAGGTCGACGTGGTTCCAGATCTCGATCGCGCTCGGGTCCACGTCGCCGAGCCGCTCGGGGCCGACGATGCCCTCGAGCCGCAGCTGCGCGTCGTGGAGGATCCCCGTGACGTCGTGGGTGATGCCGAGGAGGTCCGCCGCGGCGGGGGGCTCGTCGCTCATCGCGAGCAGGATGAGCTCCTCGCCGTGACCGAGGAGCGCGGCGTTCATCTCCGTGAGCGCCGCGTCGACCTCGACCATCTCCTCGGGTGACAAGTCCGCTTGCTGCCCGAGCGCGGCGCGAGACTGGAGCCGGCGGACCCGTTGGATCGAGGCAGCGCGCCGAAACGCGGTCAGCCGATCGCCGGGCGAGTCCTGGCGCCAGTCGTCGCGCCAGCGCGGTGGCGGGACCCCGCCGTCGTCGTAGGCGACCGCCTCGCGCTCCCGCGGCCCATCGCGGCCCGGCTCGTCGGGCTCGCCGTCCGGACCACGGGCGATCGGCGGGAGCGGCCGCTCCTCCTCGGGCGCGCGGAGGATCCTGTCGAAGCCCGGCACGGGCGAGCGCCAGCCACCCGTGTCCGCTTCGGCGAGGCGCTCCTCGAGGTCCGCGATGGTCTCGTCGCGCTCCGCGACCTCGAGGCGTGGCCCCACCCCGCCGAGCAGGAACCCGACGACCACGCCGATCGCGACGCACGCGATCGCGATCAGCGGCAGGCGTCGGTCGGGGCGCACGGCGGAGGTGTAGCAGGGAGCGCCGCCGACCGCCTCGCCCGTCGAGCCGAGATCGCGCGCCGCGATCTCGACATCTCCCCGGCGGAGGCGATCAGTAGCTACGCGGCAGGCCGAGCACGTGCTCGGCGACCTGGTTCAGGATCATCTCCCGCGAGATCGGCGCGGTGCGCAGGAGGCGCGCGTTCACGTAGGCGTCGATCATCCCCGTCTCGGAGCTGAAGCCGCTGCCCCCGAAGGTCTGCAGGGCCTGGTCCGCGGCCTTGATGGCGAGCTCGCCCGCGAGGTACTTGCACATGGTGGCGTACGGGCCGATCTCCATCGGCCGCGCGCCTTGATCGAACATCGTGGCGCACTTGTAGAACAGCAGGCGTACGGCCTCGAGCTCGGCCTTGATCTCGGCGAGCGGGTGCTGGATCGCCTGGTAGCTGCCGATCGCGCGATCCCCGAAGACCTTGCGGTCCTTGGCGTACTCGACGGCCTTGAGGAGCAGCCGCTCCGTCATCCCGAGCGCCGCGGCGGCGGCCAGGGTGCGCTCGGCGTTGAGCACGTCGAACATCGGGATGATCCCCATGTGCTCGTCGCCGACGACGTCGTCGCAGATCACGTCGTCGAAGTGCAGCGTCCACTGCTTGAGGCCCTCGATCCCGCGCGTCGGCACCTCGGTCATCGAGAAGCCCTTGGCCTTCGGGTCGACGACGACGACGTTGAAGCCGGCCGTCTTCGGCATCTCCTTGGCCTTGCGCTCCTCGTGCGGCATCGAGCGCGCGATGAGGAGGATCTTGTCGCAGATGTCGGCGCCGGTGATGAACGTCTTGGTCCCGTTCAGCACGATGTCGTCCCCGCGGCGCTCCGCGACCGTCGCCATCCGGAACGAGTTCGACCCCGCGTCCGGCTCCGTGATCGCGAACGCCATCACGAGCTCGCCCGCCGCGACGGGAGGCAAGTACTTTTGCCGAAGCTCATCGGGGCCCGCGCGCAGGATGCAGAGCGCGTTCATCTGCGTGAGCATCAGCATCGCGCTGCCCACGCCCTCGATCGCCATCGTCTCCATCGCGATCGCGAGCGGCGTCAGGCCCATGCCGGATCCGCCCCACTCCTCGGGGATCAGCGCGCCCGCGAACCCCGCCTCGGCGAGGTCGGTGAAGAACGTGCGATCGAACTCGCCATCCTCCACCGCGCGCCGGTGCAGCTCGTCCATCTTCGGCGCCCAGCGCTTGCCGAACTTGCGCGCGCTGTCGCGCACCATCTCTTGCTCTTCGGTGAGGCGGAAGTCCATGCGCGGCAGGGTAGCCCATCGCCCACGCGCCAACACGGAAAATGAACCGCGATTCAGCGCGTGGGAACGGAGCCGTCGTTTCTCGCGCGCTGCGCGCGCG
>JACKEC010000125.1 GCA_020633195.1 Sandaracinaceae bacterium
GTGATCGAGTCGCCGACCTTCATGAAGCGGTCGTCGTTCAACGCGGGCCCGCGCGCCGCGATCGCGCCGAGGCCCGCGGCGACGTCGCTCGGGATCGGGCTGTGGCGCCGGTCGGCCGGGTAGAGCGCGGGGCCCGTCGGCGGAGGCGGCCCCGCGTCGACGCCCGCGTCGGGCGCGCCGCCGCCGTCGAGGGGCGGCTCGCCCGCGTCGGGATCGGGGGCGCCCGCGTCGACGCGCGGCGTTTCCGCGTCGGGGCCGTCGACGCCCGCGTCCCGCGCGGGATCGCCGTCGCAGCCCGCGGTCACGAGGAGCGCGAGCAAGGCGAGCCGGGCGCTCGGAGGGGTGCGCTTCACCGGGCGCCAGCATAGCAGCCGCGGCCGCCCGAAGAACTGAATGGCGGTTCACAAGCCGCGGCGGTAGTGTCCGCGCCATGAGCGTCCAGCCCTATCCGGTCCTGCCCACCCGGATCGACCGCCGGAGCGACACGTTCCGGGACAACCGCGAGGCGAACCTCGCCGCCCTCGAGACCGTGGAGAAGGCGCTCGCCCAGTCGCGCGCCGGCGGCGGCGAGAAGTACGTCGAGCGCCACCTCGCGGAGGGGAAGCTGCTCCCGCGGCAGCGCATCGAGATGCTCGTCGACCGCGACGCGCACTTCCTCGAGATCGCGCCGCTCGCGGGCCACAAGATCAAGGGCCACACCGCCGGCGCGTCGGTCGTCGGCGGGGTCGGCGTGGTCAGCGGCGTCGAGTGCATGATCAGCGCGTCCGAGTCGACCGTGAACGCGGGCGCGATCAACGAGATGGGGGTCATCAAGAGCGGCCGCCTCGCCGAGGTCGCCGAGTCGAACGGCCTGCCGTCGATCAACCTGATCGAGAGCGCGGGCGCCGACCTGCCCAACCAGTCGCGGATCTTCGTCAAGGGCGGCCGCGGCTTCCGGGACCTCACGCGGCGCAGCCGCGACCGCGCCCCGACGGTGTGCCTCGTGTTCGGCTCGTCCACCGCGGGCGGCGCCTACATCCCGGGGATGAGCGACTACGTCGTCATGGTGAAGAACCAGGCGAAGGTCTACCTCGGCGGCCCGCCGCTCGTGAAGATGGCCATCGGCGAGGAGACGACGCACGAGGACCTCGGCGGCGCCGAGATGCACAGCCGGGTCAGCGGCGTCAGCGACTACCTCGCCGAGGACGAGCTCGACTGCATCCGCATCGGCCGCGAGATCATGAGCCACCTCGAGTGGACCAAGGGCGCGACCCCGAAGCCGCGCGTGGTCGAGCCGCCGGCCCACGACCCCGACGAGCTCCTCGGCATCGCGAGCGCCGACATCAAGTTCCCGTTCGACGCCCGCGAGGTGATCTCGCGCGTCGTCGACGGCTCGCGCTTCAGCGAGTTCAAGCCCCTCTACGGGAGCAGCTTGGTTTGCGGGTGGGCCCACATCCACGGCTTCCCCGTGGGGATCCTCGCCAACAACGGGATCCTCTTCACGGACAGCTCGAACAAGGGCGCGCAGTTCATCCACCTGTGCAACCAGAGCAACGTCCCGCTGCTCTTCCTGCAGAACATCACCGGCTTCATGGTCGGCACCAAGGTCGAGCAGGAGGGGATCATCAAGGCCGGCGCGAAGCTCATCAACGCGGTGTCCAACAGCACCGTGCCCGCGATCACGATCATGATGGGCGCGAGCTACGGCGCCGGGAACTACGGGATGTGCGGGCGCGCTTACGAGCCGCGCTTCCTCTTCTCGTGGCCCAACCACCGCATCGCGGTGATGGGCGGCAAGCAGCTCGCGGGGGTGCTCGACATCATCAAGCGCGAGTCGGCGGCCAAGAAGGGCGTCGAGGTGAACGAGGAGCAGCTCGAGTTCGGCAAGAAGATGATCGAGGCCCAGATCGACGGCGAGTCCGAGGCGCTCTTCGCGACCGCGCGCGTGTGGGACGACGGGATCATCGACCCGCGCGACACCCGCGACGTCGTGGGGATCTGCCTGAGCACGTCGTACACGCTGCCGGTGGAGGGGACGACCTCGTGGGGGGTCTTCCGGCACTGAGCCGGTAGGGGCCGGTGGCGGAGCGAGGCGCGGTCGGGCGAGTCTTTCACGCCTTCGCGAACGCGGTGCTGGCGCGGACGCTGCCCACCGTGCGGGAGTGGCTCGCCTCGCGCTTCGGGCCGCACGCGACCGTCGGCGCGATGGAGCTCGACGGCTCCCGCGTGAGACTGCGCGACGCGCGCCTGCCGATCGGGCCGACCGCGGTGCTCGAGGTCGACGTGGCGACGTTCGCGGCCCGCGCGAGCGAGTCGGCGCCGCTCCTCCTCGAGCGCCTCGAGGGCCGGCTCGTCGTGCCCGACGACGACGGCGGGACGCGCTTCTGCGCGCCGCTCGTCCTCGACGGAGAGGCGGCCCCGACGGGCGCGGAGTGGGTGCACGGCGTGGTCACCGTGACGGACGCGCGCTGGACCGCGTCGGCCGGCCGCGACGCGCAGGCGCCGCTCTCGGGCACGGTGACGGCGACCGTCACCTCGAGCGAGTGGTCCTTGACGGACGGGGTCGCGAG
>JACKEC010000126.1 GCA_020633195.1 Sandaracinaceae bacterium
CCAGAGGTGGGTGAGGTTGCAGAGGTTGTCGATGATCATCGAGTGGTGCGCGCCCCACGTGTAGGCGAAGCGCATGCTCGGCCACTCCTCGCTGTGGGGGATCTCCACGAGCGGGGTGATCTTCGCGAGCTCGGGGTCGCCCGGGAAGAACCACACGATCCCGTAGCGCTCGCGCACGGGGTAGCTCTTGACGCTGATCACGGGGAGCTTCTTGCCGAAGCTGTCGTGCTTGGTCCCCACCAGCTTGCCGCCCGGGTCGATCGTCCACCCGTGGTAGAGGCACACCACGTTGCAGCCCTCGACCGAGCCGTGCGAGAGCTTGATCTGCCGGTGCGGGCAGCGGTTCTCGACCGCGTGCGCGGCGCCGTCCTCGGCCCGGTAGACCGCGATCGACTCGCCCATGAAGGTCGTCTCGACGATCGCCTTCCGCTTCACCTCGTCGCTGAACGCGGCCGGGTACCACTGGTTGGGGCTCATGCCCGCTTCGCGGGCCCGGGTGGCCAGCGAGGCGGGCTTCTTCGTGGCGCCCGGAGCGGCGCCCGACGCGGATGTACTGCTCACCCGCGTTGTGTACTCACCCAAGGGGCGGTTGCCAATGCGAAGCCGCTCGGGATAAGCAGGGGCCATGTCCAAGGCCAGCGTCCTGATCGTCGACGACGAGAAGAACATCCTCTCCACGCTCTCGCGGGCGCTGCGGATCGAGGACTACGAGGTCGACGTGGCCGGGAGCGCCCTGATCGCCCTCGAGAAGCAGGGGACCAAGGCCTACGACCTCATCCTCGTCGACGTGATGATGCCCGAGATGGACGGCATCACCATGCTGCGGAAGCTCCGCGAGGGCGGCAACGACGTGCCGGTCATCGTGATGAGCGGCCACGGCACGATCGACACCGCGATCGAGGCCACCCGCCTCGGGGCCCGGGACTTCATCGAGAAGCCGATCGCCTCCGAGCGCCTCCTCCTGTCGCTCGAGCACGCCCTTTCGCTGACCCGCCTCGAGCGCGAGAACGAGGAGCTGCGAAAGGCGACCGGCGCCACCGACGACCTCCTCGGCGACAGCGGCCCGATGCGGCAGCTCCGGCAGCAGGTCGCGATGGCCGCGAACGCGAACGCGCCCGTGCTGATCGCGGGCGAGCGCGGCACCGGCAAGGAGCTCGTCGCCCGGGCGATCCACCTCGGGAGCAAGCGCGCCGAGGGCACCTACGAGAAGCTCAACTGCGCCGCCGTCCCCGCCGAGCTCATCGAGAGCGAGCTCTTCGGCCACGAGGCCGGCGCGTTCACCGGCGCGACCAAGCAGCGCAAGGGCAAGTTCGAGCGCGCGAGCGGCGGGACGCTGTTCCTCGACGAGGTCGGCGACATGCCCTCGAACATGCAGGCGAAGCTCCTGCGCGTGCTGCAGGAGGGCGAGCTCGAGCGCGTCGGCGGCAGCGGCGTGATCGACGTCGACGTGCGGGTGGTCGCGGCGACGAACAAGCCGCTCAAGAAGGAGATCGAGGAGAACCGCTTCCGCGCCGACCTCTACGATCGCCTCAACGTGCTCCCGCTCCGGGTGCCGCCGCTGCGCGAGCGCTCCGAGGACATCGCGCTGCTCGCGGCGGCGTTCCTCCGCCAGGCCTGCGCGAACAACGACCGGCGCGGCAAGTCGCTGAGCGAGGGCGCGATGAACCTCCTGCTCCGCTACGACTACCCCGGCAACGTCCGCGAGCTGCGCAACCTCGTGGAGCGCCTCGTGATCCTCACGCCCGACGATCAGATCACCGAGAGCGACGCCCGCGCGCTGCTCCCGATCGCCGGCGGCGGCGGCGGCGGCGGCGGCTACTACCGCCCCGGCGCGGCGCTCCGCGACATGATGGACGACGTCGAGCGCGACCTGATCACCCGCGCGCTCGAGCACCACCAGGGCCACATCACGAACACCGCGCAGGACCTCCAGCTCGAGCGGAGCCACCTCTACAAGAAGATGAAGTCGCTCGGCGTGAAGCGGGAGTAGGCGTCAGCCGGGCGTCGACCACGCCAGGAGCAGCCGCTCGCCAGGATCGATCTCCACCGAGCGCACGAGCGCTCGAACGCAGTCCGCCTGCTCCTGGGACTGCGCGCGCACGTGGATCTCCGCCGGATGCCCCCCGCGGTCGAACCGGATCTGCACGTCGGCGCCATCCCCGTCGGTGCACTCGAGGACCGGCTGGCGCAGCGCCTCGAGGTGGGCGCGCGCCCTCGTCACGACGCTCGACGGCTCGCCGCTCTCCCGCTGATGTTCGGTGGGCGAGCACCGACCGCTCCGGCACTCGTACACCATCGCCGCGCCGCACCCGCTCTCCTCGTAGGTACCGCGCCGGTCCTCGAGCAGCGTGACCTGCCGCGTCTCGCAGCCGCGAGCGAACGCGATGCGCTCCACGGCGTCGGGGAAGTCGAAGCGGGCACAGCCACCGAACAGGACGAGCGCCACGAGGGCAGTCGTCGCACGCTCACTCGGGCTCTCGAGGTTCATCGCTCCCGGGCTCCTCACTGTCTTGGGGTGATGCCTCGGCCTCGCCGGCCTCGGCGGC
>JACKEC010000127.1 GCA_020633195.1 Sandaracinaceae bacterium
ACCCCGCGCGCGCCGTCGCCCGCGATCGGGGGCCGGCTCGCGTGGACGCCCGCGCGGACGCGGACGGCGGCCTCGAGACCTCCGGCGACGTGCGCGCGCTGGACCCAGAGCGCGCTCCCGTCGGTCGCGCTGCGCGTGAACCCGACGACCACGTCGTCCCCGACGATCACCGGCGCCGACGGCTCGTCGTCGCCCGCCTCGCCGAGCTCGTACACGGTCGCGTCGAGCGCGCAGCGCAGGAGGTCGGCCGGGGGGCTCGCGGCCGGGCCTGGCGGATCGGCGGGCTCCACTGCCGAGGGCTCCGCCGCGGCCACGGGCGAGGGCGCCACCGCGGGGGCCGCGCGCGTCGCGGGGACCCGCGGGGCCTGGCAGGCGGACAGCGCGACAAGCGCCGCGGCGATCATCGGTGCGTCCCGCATGAAGGTGAGTACGCACGAGCGAGCGATTCGTGCCCACCGAGCGACCCGATCTAATCTGAGCGCATGAAGGTCGCCCTCACCGTCAACGACTTCCTCGCGCGCGGCGAGCGGGTCTACTCGGACCGGATCGCGGTCGTGGACGAGCCGGATCAGCCCGCCGAGGCGTGGCCGGAGCTGACCTATCGGCAGATGGCCGAGCGCGCGCGCGCCTTCGCGGCGGGCCTCGACGCGCTCGGCCTCGGCGTCGGCGAGCGCGTGGCGATGGTCAGCCACAACTCGTCGCGCCTGCTCACGGCCCTGTTCGGGGTGACGGGCAGCGGCCGCGTCCTGGTGCCGGTCAACTACCGCCTCGTCGCCGAGGAGGTGCAATACATCGTGCAGCACTCCGGCGCGCGGGTGCTGCTGGTGGACCCCGAGCTCGAGGGGGCGCTCGCCGAGGTCGAGTGCGAGCGGAAGCTGATCATCGGCGCCGCCTCGGACGCCGAGATCCTGAGGTACGGCGTGGAGCCCCGACCGTGGGAGGCCGACGAGGACGCGACCGCGACCATCAACTACACGTCGGGCACCACCGCGCGGCCCAAGGGCGTGCAGCTCACGCACCGCAACCTCTGGCTCAACGCGACGGTGTTCGGCTGGCACCTCGGGGTGAGCGATCGGGACGTCTACCTGCACACCCTCCCCCAGTTCCACTGCAACGGCTGGGGCATGCTCTACGCGGTCGCGGGGATGGGGGGCCGACAGATCATCCAGCGCCGGGTCGACGGCACCCAGATCCTCGAGCGCGTGCGCGACCACGGCGTGACCCTGATGTGCGGAGCGCCCGTGGTGCTGAACAAGGTGCTCGACGCCGCCGCGAGCTGGAGCGGCCCCATCCCGGGGAGCGGTCGCCTGCGCATCGTCGTCGCTGGCGCGCCGCCGCCGACGCGCACCATCGAGCGCTGCGAGACCGAGCTCGGCTGGGAGCTGATCCAGATCTATGGGCTCACCGAGACGGCGCCGCTCTGCACCATGAACCGCGGCCGCGCCGAGTACGACGCGCTGACGCCGGCCGAGCGCGCCACCAAGCTCAGCCGCGCCGGCGCCCCCGTGCTGGGCTGCGACGTGAAGGCCGACGCCGAGGGCGAGATCCTCGCGCGCGGCAACATGATCATGGAGGGCTACTGGGAGCAGCCCGACGCGACCGCGACCGCGATCCGCGACGGCTGGTTCCACACCGGCGACGGCGGCACCGTCGACGACGATCACTACGTCGTGATCACCGACCGCAAGAAGGACGTCATCATCTCGGGCGGCGAGAACGTGTCGTCCATCGAGGTCGAGGACGCGCTCTTCCGCCACCCCTCGATCAGCGAGGTCGCCGTCATCGGCATCCCCGACGAGAGCTGGGGCGAGCTCGTGACGGCGCTTGTCGTGCCCGAGCCCGGCGCCGAGCTCACCGAGGCGGACGTCATCGCCTGGGCGAAGCAGCACCTCGCCGGCTACAAGTGCCCCAAGCGGGTGGAGCTGCGCGAGAGCCTCGCGCGGACGGCGACCGGCAAGCTCCAGAAGTTCAAGCTGCGGGCCCCGTACTGGGAGGGGCACGACAAGCAAGTCAACTAGCTACCGCAGGGCGATCAGCACGAAGGGCTGGACGACGACCGCGTCGAAGGTGAGCCCCTCTTGCGCGGCCCAGGCCGTCGGCTCCTCCTCGGTGGGGCGCCGCAGCCGACCGGCGTCGAGCCACGCCGACACCGTCCGCGTGTCGTTGAGCGCGATGGCGAGCGCGGCGTCCACCAGCGGCAGCTCGGGCTCCACGACGAAGAGCCCTCCGCGGCGGATGTGCGCCGCGAGGTCCGAGAAGAAGACGGGGCCGACGCCGGCCTCGAGGGCCTGGCGGAGCGCCGGCTCGTCGGGGGGTTCGCTCATGCGCCAACGCTGGCGGGCGCGGCGCCGCGCCGCAAGCAGCCGGGGTCGATGGGCGCGTCGCGGGATATGCTGGCGTCGTGTCCATCTTCGACGATCTGGCCCGCGCGGTCGGCGAGCTCGGCCAGGCGCAGGCGCAGCGCCGGGCGCAGCGGCTGGCCGGCTGGGGCCAGCTCGCGCACGAGCTCGGGGCGACCTTCAAC
>JACKEC010000128.1 GCA_020633195.1 Sandaracinaceae bacterium
CGGCGCAGACCTCGCGGCCCTTCGCGAACAGCGCGTGCGCCACCGCGCGCGCCTCCTCGAAGGTCGCCTCGTCGATCACGCCGCGCTCGAGGAGCGTCGCGCGGCTCACGCTCTCGTCGTGGCCGCCCTTCTCCGCCTTCGTGCTCGGCGTGAGGATCGCCTCGGGGAGCGGCTCGTTCTTCTTCATCCCGTCCGGGAGGCGGTGCCCGCAGAACTCGCGCGCGCCGGCCTCGTAGTGCGACCAGATGCTCGTCGAGGTGACGCCCGTGACGTACGCGCGCATCACCCACTCGACGGGCAGCGGCGTGCACTCGCGGGCGCGCACCACGCACGGGTCGGGCACGTCGACGAGGTGGTTGGGGGCGACGTCCTTGGTCGTCTCGAACCACCACGCGCTGAGCTGGTTGAGCACCTGCCCCTTGAACGGCAGCGTCCCGAGCACGCGGTCGAACGCGCTGATGCGATCGGTCGTGACGAGGATCCGCGTCCCGTCGCCGGGCAGGTACGAGTCGCGGACCTTGCCCTCGATCTTGGTCCCGAGCGGGAGGTCGGTGTGCTCGAGGGTGAGCGCGAGCCCCTCGCGCAGCGTCTGGACGTCGACGGTCACGCGCTGGCCTCCGCGAGGGCGCGGTCGATGATCGCGCCGCAGCTCGCGAGCACGTGGTCGAGCTCGAGCTGCCGTCGCACCGTCGCCTCGTCGAGCAGCGACCGGATGTCCTCGTCGGCGAGGAGCAGCTCGAGGAAGTCGCCCTCACCGTGGAACGCCTTCATCGCGTTGCGCTGGACCCACACGTACGCCTCCTGCCGCGGCTTGCCGGCGTGGACGAGCGCGAGGAGCACGCCCTCGCTGGCCCAGAGCCCGCCGGTCTTCTCGAGGTTGGCGCGGAGGTTCTCCGGGTAGACCACGAGCCCGTCGACGAGCTTCTTGCAGCGGTCGATCATGAACGCCGTCGTCGCCGTCACGTCGGGGACCATCATGCGCTCGACCGACGAGTGGCTGATGTCGCGCTCGTGCCAGAGCGCCACGTTCTCGAGCGCCGGGACCACCGCGGCGCGCACCACGCGGGCGAGGCCGCAGAGGTTCTCGCTCAGGATCGGGTTGCGCTTGTGAGGCATCGCGCTCGAGCCCTTCTGGCCCTTCGAGAACGCCTCCTCGGCCTCCGTCACCTCGGTGCGCTGCCAGTGCCGCACGTTCGTCGCGAAGCGCTCGATCGCCCCCGCGATGGACGCGCACGCGCTGACGAACGCGGCGTGCCGGTCGCGCGGGACGACCTGCGTCGCCACCGTCTCGGGGCGCAGCCCGAGCCGCTCGAGCGCGTCGGCCTCGATCGCCGGGGTGAGGTGCGCGTAGGTCCCGACCGCGCCAGCGATCTTGCCGACCGCGATCTCGTGCCGGGCGCTCTTCATCCGCCGCTTCGCGCGCGACAGCTCCGCGTAGTGCCCCGCGAGCGCGACCCCGAACGTGATCGGCTCGGCGTGGATCCCGTGAGAGCGCCCGATCATCGGCGTCGCGCGGTGCTCCGCGATGCGCGTCGCGAACGCCGCGAGGAGCTGGTCGCACCGCGCGAGGATCGCGTCGGCGGCCTTCACCATCTGGATCGCGAGCCCGCTGTCGAGCACGTCCGAGCTCGTCATCCCGCGGTGCAGCCAGCGCGCGGGCGGCCCCGCGAGCTCCTCCACGTGGGTGAGGAACGCGATCACGTCGTGCCGCGTGGTGGCCTCGATCGCGTCGATGCGATCGGCGTCGAGCTGCCCCGCGAACGGGCGGATCGACTCGGCGGTTCCCGCGGGCACGAGCCCCGCGACCTCCATCGCCTCGCAGGCCGCGAGCTCCACGTCGAGCCACGTCGCGTAGCGGGCGGCGTTGCTCCACAGCGCACCGATGTCGTCGGGCGTGTACCGGGGAATCATGGGGCGCGGCTTAGCAGATCCGCGCCGGGGCCGTCAGCCCTCTCGCTCACGGGCCCGCGACGCGCGGGCCACGCGGCTGGAGAGCGTGGCGTGAATGGCCACTATCGGGCCTCGAGGTCGCTTGCTTCCCTGAGGCATGCGACAGCTCCGACTGATCCTCTTCTCGGTCGTGGCCACGTGCCTCCGGCGCCTCCGCTCAGGCCCTCGCAGGCCGGGCTGGACCTTCACGTTCGAGCTCGTGGTGCAGTTGCTCCAGCGGGACTGGGCGGAGCTGCGCGCGATGGAGGTGGGCGCGATCCGGGCGGACCTCGCGGGCAAGCCGCTCCCTCGCTCCGCCACCCACCGCGTCCGCACGAGCGAGTCGGAGCTCGGGGGGGTGCGGGCCCTGACGGTCGAGCCGCCCGAGCGCCGCACCGACGTCGTCATCCTCTACCTCCACGGCGGCTCGTACCTGTTCGGCTCGCCCGAGACGCACCTCGACATCGCGTCGCGGTTCGCCCTCGCCGCGGGGGCCAGGGTGGTGCTCCCCGACTATCGGCTCGCCCCCGAGCATCCCTTCCCGGCGCAGC
>JACKEC010000129.1 GCA_020633195.1 Sandaracinaceae bacterium
GAGGAGCGCGAGGTTGCCCGCGCGGTTGTCGGGCTCGGCCGCGAGCAGCACGCCGCCGGGTCGGAGCACGCGCCGCATCTCCGCGATCGCGACCGCGGGATCCTTCACGTGGATGAGCACCGTCTGACAGGTCACCAGATCGAACGAGGCGTCTTCGAAGGGCAGCGCCTCGGCCGTCCCCACGACGTAGTCGGCGCGCGCGCCGTCGGCGCCATCGCGCGCCAGCTCGAGGAAGCGCGGCTCGCGGTCCACCCCGACGAGCTTCGCGTCCGGCAGGTGCGGCAGCAGCGCCCTCCCCCAGTGCCCCGCGCCGCAGCCCACGTCGAGCACGTCGCGCGCGCCCGACAGCTCGAGGCGCCGCACCATCAGATCGAGGAAGTCGCGGTTCCACCAGAGGTCGCGCCAGGTGCCGGCGAAGCCGGCCAGGTCGATGTAGCGCTGCGGATCGGCGTACTCGGGCTCTCGGGTCATCGGCACGCCTTACCACTTCGCGCGGGCTCTCGATACCGCGTGGACGCGGTCGCCCGGTGAAGCTAGTCCCCCGGCATCGTGACGCGGGTCGAGGAGCGCCGCCGGAGCCTGCGCCTGTCGGTGATCGACGGGCTGCTCCACGCCGTCATGATCGGCGCGACGGAGAGCTACCTCGGCGCGCTCGCGGTCGAGCTCGGCCACCGGGACATCGCGCTGTCGCTGCTCGTGACGGTGCCGCTCGCGGTGGGGGCGCTGTCGCAGCTCGCGAGCCCTTGGCTGGTCCGCGCGCTCGGCGGCGAGAAGCGCGCGGTGATCGCCGGCGTCGTGGTGCAGGCGCTCACGCACCTCGCGTTCTTCGCGATCGCGTGGACGGGCACGAGCTCGCTCCCGCTCTTCCTCGCCGCCAAGGTCGTGTACTGGGCGAGCGCCGCGAGCCACGCGCCGGCCTGGAGCTCGTGGATGGCGCGGCTCGTCCCCGCGCGGGTGCGCGGCCGCTTCTTCGCGCGGCGGCTCTGGCTCTACCACGCGGTCCTCCTCGCGGTGTTCCTCGGCGCCGGGTTCCTGCTCGACGAGGCGCGCGCGCGCGGGACCGTGCTGCTCGGCTTCGGGGCGCTCCACCTCGTGTCGCTGGTCGCGCGGATCAGCAGCGCCGGGGTGTTGTCCCGCAAGTCGTCTTTCGGAGAGCCGCCCGCGCGCGAGCGCTCGCGGCTCGTCGAGGTGCTCGCGCAGGGCCGGTGGCGCGTCGCCGTCTTCGCCGCGTTCCTCCTCGCCGGCGCGCAGCTCGCGGTGCCGTTCTTCACCCCGTACATGCTCGAGGAGCTCGACCTCGACCTCGGCGAGTTCGCGATGCTCACCTCGCTGTCGATCGCGGCCAAGGCGGTCGCCTTCCCGCTCTGGCGCCTCGCGGCCACGCGGTGGGGCGCGCGCCCGATGCTCGCGGTCAGCGGCGCGCTCATCGCGTCGGTCCCGCTGTTCTGGTTCGCGAGCGAGGACGTCGTGACCCTGTCGGTCGCGCAGCTCGTCGGCGGCGTGGCGTGGGCCGGCTACGAGCTCTGCGTCCTGCAGCTCTTGATGAGCGACGCGCCCGAGGGCGGGACGGTCGAGTTCTACGCGATCGCCAGCGCCGCCTCGGGGCTGACGCAGGTGGCGGGCGCCGTCGTCGGCGGACTGCTGCTGCGCGAGGGCGTGCTCGACTACGGCGAGGTCTTCTTCGCCTCGGCCATCGCCCGCGGCGTGGCGCTCGTGGTCCTGCTGTTCATCCCGTCGCCGCGCCGACCGGTGGCCGCGATCGTCGCGCGCTTCACCTCCGTCCGGCCGTCCGGGGGCGCCTCCGCGGCGCCGGTGCTCGCGCCGCCCACCCGACGAAGGAGCCGGCGACCGACCTGACGCGTAAAGTGTATAGCGCCACTTGACACAACACACTCCTGCCCGCAGACTGGCCGGCATGGAGTCGATCGCCCGTCGCCTCGAGCGTCGCTGGAACACCCTGCGCACCGACCTGGTCTGGATCGGCCGCGACCTCCGCGGGGTGCCGCGCGCCCCGGTCGTGACCCGCACGGGGCCGAGCCGGTACAAGACCCCCGCGCCTCGCAAGACCGTGTCGCCGCGCCCCCTGCGGGTGCAGGACGTCGTGCGCGAGACACCGGACGCCGTGACGCTCCGCCTCACCGAGGCCGACGGCTCGCGCCTCGCGTTCGAGGCGGGTCAGTTCCTCACGTTCCACCTCGAGGTCGACGGCCAGCCGCTGCGTCGCGCGTACTCGCTGTCGAGCTCCCCCCTCGACGGCCCCGACGCGACGATCACCGTCAAGCGCGTCCCGGACGGTCGCGCCTCGAACCATCTCCACGATCACGTCGCGGCCGGCGACACCCTCCTCGCGCTCGGGCCGTCGGGCTCGTTC
>JACKEC010000013.1 GCA_020633195.1 Sandaracinaceae bacterium
CAGCCACCCGAGCGCGAAGTGGAGCACCGGCGTGAGGTCGTCGAGGACGTCGTCGGAGAGGATCCCCACCGCGGGTTGCCGCGCGATCACGCCGAGCGCCACGAACGCGAAGCCCGCGGTCAGAACCTGGCGGAGGCCGAGCCACTCCTCGATCCGGCGCAGGCGCGGGTGCGACGCCGCCCACACGAGGACGACGAGCAACACGAGGCCGAGCACCGAGCGCAGGACCAGGCGCGCTCCACGCGCGGGAGGGGGCGCCGGGGCTTCGGTCGCCGCGTCGGTCGGCGCGTCGGTCGCCGCGTCGGTCGCCGCGTGGAGGGTCACCCCGTCGTCGTTCGCGGCGTCGGGGCTCGAGGCGTCCAGAGGGAGGGCGGAGCCGCTGTCGGTCGCCTCGACCGACGCGTCCGCGGACGCTCCCGCGTCGAGGTCGAGGGCGGCGTCCTGCGCGAGCGCGGTCCCCGCGACCGACAGCCACGCGCACAGGAGGACCCCCGCCCGGACGGACCACCACGGCGAAGCGCGGATGAAGGGACAGCCCAGCGATGACTCTCCCGCCGCTCATCGGCGCGAGGGGTTTCGCGGATTCTGCCACGGCCGCGCGCGAAGGCGAGCCGACCTCAGAGCTCCTTCTGATAGACGCGGTAGGTCTTGTAGATCGAGGCGCCCATCGAGCGGATGCCGAGGTTGATCGGGGCGTCGTCCTCGCGGGTCCACGACAGCTCGCTCCAGGTGTAGCCCTTGGCGACGCCGCGCTGGCGGACCTCGACCATCATGGCGGCGCTGAGGCCACCGTAGCGCTTCACGTTCTTCCGGATGCGCTCCCGGATCCCGAGCAGGATCAGCCGCGTGCTCTTCGGGCGGGTGACCTTCAGGCGCCACAGGAACTTCGCCCAGCCGAACGGGAACAGCGCGCCGTGGAGGCCGACCACGGCCTCGTTGATGTTGGGCACCATGATGCACATGCCGACCGGCTCGCCGCCGATGTCGGCGACGAAGGCGATGTCCGGGTCGAGGACGAGGGAGAGGTCCTCCGCCATCTTCTCGACCTCGCGCATCGTGATCGGGACGAAGCCCCACTTGCCCGCCCAGGCCTCGTTGTAGATGTCGACGATGACCGCGAGCTCCTGGCCGAGGCGCTTCATGTCGATCGAGCGAAGGGTCACCTCGGGCAGCGCCTTCACCTCCTCCCAGGCGCGCAAGGTTCGTTGCTTGAGCTCGATCGCGCTGTCGAAGCGCCAGCAGTAGAGGTCCTTCTCCTTCACATAGCCGCAGCCCTCGGCGAGCCCGCCCTGCCACGCGCGCGAGTGACCCATCATGGTCGACGGCGGGTGCTCGAAGCCGTCGACGAGGAGGCCGATCTCTTCGTTCGCGCTCAGCGACATCGGCCCGATCACCCGGGTGACGCCCTTGTCACGGAGCCAGGCCTCGGCCGCCTCGATCAGCGCCGCGGCGACCTCCGGGTCGTCGATCGTGTCGAAGAACCCGAAGTGGCCCCAGCCCTCGCCGTGCGTCGCGCAGAAGTCGTGGTCGACGCTCGCGCTCACCCGGCCCACGAGCCGACCGTCGCGCCGCGCGGTGAAGTACATCGCCTCGGCGTGGTCGAAGAGCGGGTTCTTCTTCGGGGTCAGCCGCCCCCCGAGATCGAAGTCGAGGGGCCGGACGAACGCCGGGTCGCCAGCGAACACGGTGTCGACCACGTTCATGAAGTCGGCGAGCTTCCCGCCGGGCTCGTGGGGGTGGACCTCGAGGCTCATGGGCGCCGAGGATACGCGCTCAGGCGTGCTCGCGGATGAAGAGCGCGGCCTCGTCGAGCCACGCGTCGCTGCCCTTCATCGGGTCCTTGCGGGAGACCGAGAGCGAGTGGTCGGCGCCCTTCACCGAGACCACGCGCGCGGCGGGGATCGAGGCGAGCGCGCGCTTCAGCAG
>JACKEC010000130.1 GCA_020633195.1 Sandaracinaceae bacterium
CTCCGCCGAGCTCCGGGCCGCGCGCTCGGGGACCGGCCGCGAGCTGCTCGCGCAGGTCCCGCTGGTGCACGTCCCCGTGCTCCGTCAGACGCAGTTCCTCGTGGGCACGCTCGCGGCGGAGGGGATCGATCCGCCGAGCCAGCTCAGCTGCTCGAGCATGGAGCTGGTGAAGAGCCTCGTGCTCGACGGCGTCGGCGTCGGCGTCCTGCCGTTCCGGGTGGCGCGCCACGGGGTGAGCGCGGGTCGCCTCGTCGAGCTCGACCCCGACCTGCCGATGTTCGAGGACATGATCACGCTCGTGCGCCGCTACGACCTCCCCATGACCGCGGGCGCGCGGGTGCTCGTCGACGAGCTCCGGGAGCACGGCCAGGCCATGCCGCACATCGAGCAGGTCCTGGCCGGCCGCCCGATCCCGTGACGGCGTGAGCGCACGCCTTTGAGCGCGGCCCGACGCGGTCGTATACCTGCCTGCGATGACGCCCTTCAACCAGCCTCCGCCCGAGCTCGGCAACCAGTACGACGAGGACCGAGCCCTCTCTCAATACCTGGCGCGCGTCCTGCCCGCGGACGTGCTGGCGGAGATCGAGCCCTCGCTCCGCGAGATGGGCGAGCTCGCCGGTGGAGAGCTCTATCGGATGCAGCAGGCCGACCGGCTCAACGAGCCCGTGCTCACCCACTTCGACGCGTGGGGCAACCGGGTCGACCACATCGAGGTCTCCCCGCTCTGGAAGGTCGCCGAGCGCATCGCCGCGGAGAAGGGCGTCGTCGCGACGGCCTACGAGGCCAAGCACGGCGCGCTGTCGCGCGTGCATCAGTTCGCGCTCGTCTACCTCTTCAACCCGTCGACCGACGTCTACACGTGCCCGCTCGCGATGACCGACGGGGCGGCCCGCACGCTGATCGGCTCGAAGAACCAGGCCCTCATCGATCGCGCGGTGCCGCGGCTCACGTCGCGGGATCCGAAGACGTTCTGGACGAGCGGCCAGTGGATGACGGAGTTCACCGGCGGCTCGGACGTCGGCCTCTCCGAGACGGTCGCGCACCAGGACGACGACGGGCAGTGGCGCCTCGAGGGCCGCAAGTGGTTCACGAGCGCGACCACGTCGCAGATGGCGCTCACGCTGGGCCGCCCCGAGGGCAACGGCCCCGGCGGCCGCGGCCTCGCGCTGTTCTACGTCGAGACCCGCGACGACGCCGGGCGCCTCCGGGACATCGAGGTCCTCCGCCTCAAGGACAAGCTCGGCACCCGCAAGGTCCCGACCGCGGAGCTGCTGCTGCACGGCGCGGCGGCGACCCCCGTCGCCGGCCTCGACTCGGGCGTCCGCAACATCGCGCCGATGCTGAACATCACCCGCACCTGGAACGCGATCTCGAGCGTCTCCGGGATGCGCCGCGCGATCGCGCTGGCCCGAGACTACGCGCGCCGACGCGTCGCGTTCGGCGCGAAGCTGGCGGACAAGCCGCTGCACGCGGACACGCTCGCGGGGATGCAGGCCGAGCTCGAGGGGGCCCTGCAGCTCGCCTTCTTCGCGGTCGAGCTGCTCGGCCGGGCGGAGCAGGGCGACGCGACCGAAACCGATCTCGCGATGCTCCGCCTCATCACCCCGATCGCGAAGCTCACGACGGCGAAGCAGGCCGTGGCCGTGGCCAGCGAGGCGCTCGAGTGCTTCGGGGGCGCCGGCTACGTCGAGGACACGGGTCTGCCGTCGCTGCTGCGCGACGCGCAGGTCCTGCCGATCTGGGAGGGCACGACCAACGTGCTGAGCCTCGACACGCTCCGCGCGCTGAGCCGCGACCACGACGCGCTCGGCACGCTGCTGGCCAAGGTCGACGCCTCGCTCGAGTCGGTCACCGACGCCGAGCTGGTCTCCGCCGGCCGCGCCGCGCGGGACACGATCGCGCGCGCCGGCGGCTGGCTGCTCGAGACGATGCAGCGCGATCCCCTCGACGTGGAGGCCGGCGCGCGGCGCTTCGCGCTGACCCTCGGCCGCTCGCTCGAGCTCGCGTTGCTCGCGGTGCAGGCGCAGCACGCGCTCGACACCGCCGGCGATCCCCGCACCAAGCTCGCGACGCTGCGCTTCGCCGCCGAGCGCCACGACCTCATCGGCGCCAGCGATCGCGCCGAAGCGCGCGCGCTCGGCATGGACCAGCTCTGATAGTCTGGGTTCCGGAGTAGCAACCCTCATGAGTCACGATTTCGGCGTCAACCAAGCCCTCGTCGAGGAGCTCTTCCTCCGATACCGGGAGAACCCCGCGGCCGTCACGGAGACGTGGCGCCGCTACTTCGACGGGCTCACGAGCGCAGCCCCGGCGCGGCCCTCCGTCGAGGTGGCGGCGGAGCCCGTGGCGGGGCTCG
>JACKEC010000131.1 GCA_020633195.1 Sandaracinaceae bacterium
CGAGGCTCACCCACTCGGTGGCCGCGACCTCGCGGTTCGGGATCAGCTCGGGCGATCCGACGATCGTCCAGACGTACGGGCGCACGACGAGGCCGGTGGTGTGCGTGGGCACGTCGTCGAGGGGGCCGAGGATCTCGCCGTGCGCGCCGAGGTCGAGGCCGACCTCCTCGAGGGTCTCGCGCCGCGCGGTGTGGACGAGGGTCTCGTCGCCGGGATCGCGGCGGCCGCCAGGGAACGCCATGTGGCCGGACCACGGATCGCCCGGGCTGTCGGCGCGCTTGATGAAGAGGATCTCGGGGCCCGATCGATCGCGCAGGATCGCGGCCACGGCGGCCGTCGGGTCGGGGCCCTCGGGGACGGCGCGCGCGCGGACGCGCCGGGCGAGGTGAGCGAGGTCGATCGGGTCGCTCACGCCGACGCGTCGCTCCCGGTCGACGCCGCGGGGGCCGCCCGCGTGGTGATGTCCTGGACGAGCGCGTCCGAGAGGCGGCCCGCGCGCGAGAAGGCGCGCATGTGCAGGATCGGCTCGGTGCCGATGTCCGCCGCCTGCCGGCCCGCGATGAGCTCGAGGTACTTGCGCGGGAAGTACGGGGTCAGGTCGTCATCGGCGACGCCCACGGTGCGCACCACGTTCAGCAGCGCGTCGAGGCTGTTCATCTTCATGTACGGGCACGTGGCGCAGCCGCCCGCGGTGGTGCAGCCCTCGCCGCCCGAGACGCCGGGGACGACGGCGAGCTCGCTGTCGGGCGCCTCGGCGATCGCGCCGGCCGCCACGGGGAAGATGATCTCCACCTCGACGCCGCTGCCCGGGCGCGCGCGCAGCAGGCCGCGCACGCCGTTGACGATCGAGGTGATCATCCCGGCCTCGGTGCCGAGGACGAACGGGAGGCGCTCGGTGGTGCCGGCGTCGATGGCGGCGGCGACCTTCTTCTCGATGAACGCGAGGATGTTGCTCGTGGAGCCCGCCACGCCGGCGTCGCGCTCGCGCTGGCGCTGCAGGGCCACGCGGAACATCTCGCCGGGCACCTCGAGGTGCGCGGACACGAACGCGTCCGGGTAGTCCTCGACGACCTGCTTGGCGACCTCGTCGCCGAACATGTGGTGGACGATGCAGGTGCCCTGGCGGAAGTAGTGGAACCGCTCGACGACCGCCTGCATCGAGGCGCGGTCGTGGTCCGGGTGGACGGCGCGGATGGCGGCGTCGTCCATCTTCGACAGGGTCGTGAACAGCTCGAGGAGGTTCGCGCCCATGTAGGTGTCCGGGCCGAAGAAGATCTCCACGCCGGGGACCTGCGCGAACGCGGTGAGCACGGTGCTCACGACGTTGCTCGAGGTGCAGGTGATGGTGGGCACGAGCGCGTGCGCCTTGCCCTTCGTGCGCAGGCTCGTGTTGATGTAGACGACGTGGAGCGCGTTCTTCGTGCGCGACGCCTCGGTGAGGTAGGCGCCGTACTCGAGCGCGTCGGCGCTCTCGGCGAGCGAGCAGCCGATCGGGTCGGCGGCGACGCGGTAGAGCGGGACGTCCGCGTGCCCCGCCGCGTCGAGCATCGCCCGCGCGTTCTCGCTCATGAAGTCGACGCCGAGGACGACGACGTGCTCACAGCCTGCCTCGACCATCGTGGTCGCCGCGTCGGCCATCTTCAGCGAGTCCGAGATGTGGACGTGCGGCCACTCGCACGCGCTCAAGACGCCCTGCAGCTCGGGGTCCATGTAGAAGTGGGCGACGACGCCGATCTTCTTGGTCCGCAGCAGCGCGTCGAGCTCGGACACCACGTCCGGATCTGGCGACAGGTACTCGGCCTGGGCCTCGGCGAAGCTCCCCTGAGGGATGAACGCGTCCTCGGTGATGACCAGCGAAGGGAACGGCTCGCGATGCGACATGGGCGCACTCTAGCAAGGCCGGGGCGGTCGAGCCGGCGCGCGGCGAACGCGATTGCCGAGGCCGTGAGCGGCGAGTAGTGTCGAGCCCCCGATGTCGGTGACCCGCACGCACACCATCGACTTCGATGACGACTCGACGCTGCCCATCCAGGCGCTGAAGGTGACCGTCGTCGAGGGCCCGCAGACCGGCGCCGTCACCGAGACGAAGGCGGCGAGCAGGCCCCCGGCCACCCCGCCGAACGTCGCCCCGGTCCCGATGCGCCCGATCATCTGCTTGGCGCTGTGCGGATCGAAGCGCTCGTTGACGACGGACCAGAAGCCGCTGATGACGAGCGCCCCGAACACCGCGGGTTGGAGCAACACTCTCACCGCGACCGGTCGCGGCGCCGTCTCCGCG
>JACKEC010000132.1 GCA_020633195.1 Sandaracinaceae bacterium
GGGGCCGACCTCGACCACCACGCCCGCGCCCTCGTGGCCGAGGATCGACGGGAAGATGCCCTCGGGATCCGCGCCCGAGAGCGTGTACGCGTCGGTGTGGCAGACGCCCGTCGCGGCGAGCTTCACGAGCACCTCGCCGGCCTTGGGACCCTCGAGCTCGATCTCCTCGATCTCGAGGGGCTTCTTGGCTTCGTACGCGATGGCGGCCTGGATCTTCATGCCTCGTCCTCCGAGGCCCGAACGTACCGAAGATGCGCCGCGCTCGCGATCCCGATCCGCGATCACGGGGCTTGCGCTCGACGTCGTCCCGCCTTGTGATGCGAGGGTGACCGACGCCTCCCGCGACGCGCCGACGATGCCCGCGTCCGAGCCCGAGCCGGGCGGCGCGCGCGCGCGCCCGGTCCTCGTCGCGCTCACCGTCGCGCACCACCGCGACCCGTCGCGCGTCGGGGAGCGCGCGCTCGTGCTCGAGCAGGAGTCGGGGCGCGCGGTGCGCCTCGCGCGTCACGAGCTCGGCTTCGCGCACCCGGGTGAGGTCGGCGAGCCGCGCCCGCTCGCGGATCCGAAGCTGAGCCGCCGCGCCATCGAGCTGCGCGTCGCGCGAGGCGAGCTCGAGCTCGCGGTGCCCGACGGCGTCGAGCTCCGCGTGGACGGGCGCCTCGTCACCGGCGTGCGGCGGCTCGACGCGGCCCGGCTCGCGGAGGTCCCCGTGCTCGAGATCGGCCGCGCGGTGGTCCTGCTCGCGCACCCGGTGGAGCTCGGGGCGCGGCCGGAGCGGCACGCGATCACCGGCGAGAGCGTCGCCGTCGACGGGGTCCGCCGCTCGATCTCGCGGGTCGCGGATCTCGCGGTGCCGGTGCTCGTCGAGGGAGAGAGCGGGGTCGGCAAGGAGCGCGTCGCCCGCGCCATCCACGACGCGAGCGGGCGGACCGGCCCCTACGTCGCGGTCAACGTGGCGACGCTGCCCGCCTCCCTCGCCGCCTCGGAGCTCTTCGGCCACTCCAAGGGCGCGTTCACCGGGGCCACCGAGGCGCACGCGGGCCTCTTCGAGCGGGCCGACGGGGGCACGCTGTTCCTCGACGAGATCGGCGAGATCGCCGCAGATGTGCAAGCGATGTTGCTGCGCGTGCTCGAGCTCGGGGAGGTGCGGCGGCTCGGGACGGGCGGGACGCGGGCGGTCGACGTGCGCGTGATCGCCGCGACCGACTCGGACCTCGCGGGCGCGGTGTCGCGCGGCGGCTTCCGCCAGGCGCTGTTGCACCGGCTGCGCGGCTTCGTGATCGAGGTCCCGCCGCTCCGGGCGCGCCGCGAGGACATCCCGCGGCTCGTCGTCGAGCTGCTGCGCGAGGAGCTGGCGGCGACGGGGGAGCTCGCGCGCCTCGAGGGGGAGGGCGGCTGGCTCGACCGCGCGACGATGGTGCGGCTCCTGAGCCACCCCTGGCCCGGCAACGTGCGGCAGCTGCGCGGCGTGCTGCGGCAGATCGTCGTGTCGAGCCGCGGGGAGCCGGCGCTCGTCGTCGACGACGCGGTGGAGCGCCGGCTCGCGCTCGAGGCGCCGGTCGTGGAGGCGCCCACCCGCGAGAGCGTGACGCCGGAGGCCGTCCTCGAGGCGCTGCGCGCGCATGGCTGGTCCTTCACCCGCGCGGCGCGCGCGCTGGGCCTGTCGAAGGCCGCGTTCTATCGGCTCGCCGAGGCGCACCCCGGGGTGCGGGTCGCGAGCGAGCTCGACGCAGAGGAGCTCGCCGCCGCGCTCCGGGAGCACGGGGACGTGGAGCGCGCGGCGGCCGCCCTCGAGGTCTCGGCGCGCGCCCTGAAGCTGCGGCTCGCGGCGCTCGGGATGAGCGACGATCAGCGATAGGGGTGTCGCTCGAGCCCCTGGAGCGCGACGCGGATGTCCTCGCTCGAGAGGCGGCGCCGCACCACCTCGGCGAGCTCACGCTGGGCGGCGGCGTAGACCTGGTCGAGGTCGTGGAGCGCGGACGCGTGGTGGTCGCGGCTCGCGATGCGGCTCGCGGCGACCGCGCTGCGCACCTCGGGGCGGGCCTCCACGAGGTCGCTCAGCGTCGCGCGCACGTCGTCGAGGAACGGCTCCAGCTCGAGCGATCCCGCGGCGTACGCGCGCGCGGCCGCCAGCGCTGGATCCGAGGGGTCGACCTCGGCGAGCGCCTGGATCAGCCGGGCGGGCGGGACGCCGGCCCGGGCGGCGATCTCGATGGCCCAGTCGGGCCGCGGGCAGCCGCGCCACGCGCCGTCGA
>JACKEC010000133.1 GCA_020633195.1 Sandaracinaceae bacterium
TGAAGGTCCGGCATCCTCCGGCTCGTGAGCACTCGACGAATCCTTCGCGTACCGGTCCTGCTCGGGCTCCTGGCCGTGACCTCGGTCGCGCTCGCGCAGGGCGACCGACAGACGGTGCTCGGCCCCGGCATGTACGTCTTCCAGACCCGCACGACGAGCGCGAGCTGCCAAGACGACGAGCGGACCGGCTACGTGTCGACGTTCCTCGCGCCCATCCACGGGGTCCCCGGGAGCCGTGAGATGCGGATGACCCTGACGAACTCCGAGTTCTGGCCGCAGTGGACCATCACGGTGGACGCCGCGGGTCGCGTGGTCGGGGACGCCACGCTCGCGGGCGCGTCGGGGCCGACCGCGCCGCGGAACCACTTCTCGACCACGCGTCAGGGCGAGCGGTTCGTCGGCACGGGCCAGCGGACGTACCGCGCCAACGGTCAGCTGTGCCGGGTCGAGTACGACGCGCTGCTGCGCCGGATCGATCAGCTGTGAGCTGGGAGCCCGACCCGACCGGCGCCCGGCTCGGCGACCGCTCGCTGTTCGTGGGGCTCGAGCCGTTCGCGTACGTGAACCACGCCGCGATCTCGCCGATGTCCGGGGAGGTCCGCCGGGCGCTGTTCGCGGTGATGAACACGTACTCGCGGGACGGGCTGTCGGCCTTCCTGACGTGGCAGCCGCAGCGGGAGCGCCTGCGCGCGCGCCTCGCCCGGCTGATCGGCGCCGACCCGAGCGAGCTGGCGCTGATGCCCAGCACGACCCGCACGGTGGTGGACACCGCGCTCAGCCTGCCCTGGAAGGCGGGCGACAGGATCATCTGCTTGCGGGGAGAGTTCCCCACCAACGTCACCCCGTGGCAGCGCGCCGCGGACACGTTCGGGCTCGAGGTGGTGATGCTCGACGCGGACGCGTTCCGCACCGACGCCGGCCTCGACGCGCTCCGCGCGGAGCTCGCGCGCGGCGCGCGGCTCGTGGCGGTGAGCGCGGTCCAGTTCCAGACGGGCCTCGCGATGCCCCTCGGCGCGATCTGCGAGGCCGCGCACGCGGCGGGCGCGGAGGTGTTCGTCGACGCGATCCAGGCGGTGGGCGTCGTCCCGATCGACGTCCGGGCGCTCGGCGTCGACTACCTCGGCTGCGGCTCCCACAAGTGGCTGATGGGCACGGAAGGCGCCGCGTTCCTCTACGTCCGGACCGGGCGCGAGCTCGTGCCGCGAACGGCGGGGTGGCTGAGCCACGAGGAGGGCACGCGGTTCCTCTTCGAGGGGGAGGGCCACCTCCGCTACGACAGGCCGCTCAAGCGCGACGTCTCGGTCCTCGAGTCGGGGGCGATCAACGGGCTCGGCTTCGCCGCGCTCGAGGCCTCCGTCGCGTGCATCGAGGCGATCGGCGTCGAGGCGATCTTCGAGCACGTGCAGCGCTACCACGACGCGCTCGAGCCGGGGCTCCTCGAGCGCGGCTTCGTGAGCGAGCGGCACGCGACGCAGCGATCCGGGATCCTCTCCGTGAGGCCGCCCGCGGGGATCGAGGTGGGCGCGATCGCCCGCGGCCTGCGCGAGCGCGGCGTCGCCTGCACGACGCCGGATGGCCGGCTCCGCTTCTCCCCGCACTGGCCGAACGCGCTCGCCGAGGTGCCGCGCGTCCTCGCCGCGCTCGACGACGTCCGGGGGTAGGGCGCCCGGCAACCGTTGCCGACGGCCGAGCAATCCTTGCTGGTCGCCCGCGGTCGATCGGCGCGGGGACCCCACGAACTCCGAGGGCACGTGGCTTGCGCAGCTGGGCCGCGGAGGTCGAATGCAACGAACCCGAACCGCCCCTTCTCTTCGAGGCCGTGATGCGCGCGAGCCCCGCCGCCGAGCCGGCGCCGCGCCGGCGCTCGCCGGCCTGGCCCTCTTCGGTGCGCTGTCCGCCGCCGGCTGCGCGCCCACCACGCGCAACCGCGCGATCCAGGACGTCGACATGGAGGGGATCCTCGGCGGTCGCGAGCTCGCCCGGGACGACTACGGGACGGTGACCGAGTCCCACGCGGTCGACGGCTTCGCCAGCACCACGCTGCTGCGACATGGGTCGGACGGCACCGTCGAGCTCACCTTGATCTTCGAGGAGGGGACGGACGTGCTCGTCGACCATCCCGTCGAGGCGCCGCCCACGGTGGACGCCGTCGTCCGGGGTCGCGCGTCCGGCAGCGAGTGGGAGCCCGACGTCGAGGGCGTCGCGCTCCGCGTCGCGAGCAAGCTCCTC
>JACKEC010000134.1 GCA_020633195.1 Sandaracinaceae bacterium
GCTGTCCGCCCGCGCGCTGTGGATGTTCACCCCGATGGCGGTGATCAGCCGGGTGAGCTCCCCGATGAGACCGGCGCGGTCGTGGGCCTGGATCTCGATCTCGACCTCGTGCGTCTCGGCCTCGTCGGAGCCCCAGTCGATCTCGACGAGGCGCTCGCGCTCGTTCGTCGAGACGATGTGGCGGCAGCTCCGCTGGTGGATCGTGATCCCGCGGCCGCGGGTGACGAAGCCGACCACGTCGTCGCCCGGCACGGGGTTGCAGCAGCGCGCGCGACCGCCCATCACCTCCTCGACGTCACCGATGCGCAGCCCGCGCGCGGGGCGCGGCTTCTTGGCAGCGGGCGGGATCGTGGAGGGTCGCGGCGGCTCGGGCAGCGGCGCCCGCTCGCGCTCCAGCACCAGGCCCGCCGACGAGATCGACTGCGGGCTGCGGTCGCCGTAGCCCACCGCCGCGTAGAGGTCCGCGACGCTCGCGTACTTGAGCGCGGTCGCGATGTCCTCGATCGTCGTGTGCTCGAGGTCGAGCCGCGAGTGCTCGCGCTCGACGAGCTCGCGGCCGCTGTGGACCGCCGCCTCGCGGCCCTGCTTGCGGTACCAGCCGCGGACCTTCCCGCGGGCGCTCGCGGTCTTGAGGAACCCGAGGTTCGGGTTCATCCAGTCGCGGCTCGGCTGCGCCTTCTTCTGCGTGAGGATCTCGACGCGGTCCCCGGTGGCGAGCTGGTAGTCGAGCGTGACGATCTGCTCGTTGACGCGCGCGCCGCGGCAGCGGTGCCCGACCATCGTGTGGATGCGGTAGGCGAAGTCGAGCGGCGTGGCACCGACGGGCAGGTCGACGACGTCGCCGCTCGGCGTGAAGACGTAGACCTGGTCCTCGAAGATGTCGGTCTTGAGCGACTCGACGAACTGGTGCGGGTCCGAGACGTCCCGCTCCCAGTCCATGAGCTGCCGCAGGAGCATGAACTTGTCCTTCGAGACCGCGTGGCCGCCGCCGCCCTCCTTGTAGGCCCAGTGAGCCGCGACGCCGAACTCGGAGAGCTGATGCATCTCCTCGGTCCGGATCTGCACCTCGACGGGGCGGCCGCGCGGCCCGATCACCGCGGTGTGGAGCGACTGGTAGCCGTTGTCCTTCGGCTTCGCGACGTAGTCGTCGAACTCGCTCGGGATGGGCACCCACGTCGAGTGCACGAGGCCGAGCACCGCGTAGCAGTCCTGCAGGCGGTGCGTGATCACCCGGACCGCGCTGGTGTCGTAGAGCTGCTCGAAGTCGAGCCCCTTGCGATGCATCTTCTTGTAGATGCTGTAGATGTGCTTCGGGCGCCCCTTGACGGTCGCGCTCACGCCGTCTTCGGCGAGCTTGGCCGCGAGGGTGGCGACGACCTCGTCGATGAACGCCTGCCGCTCGGCGCGGCGCTCCGCGAGGAGGCGCGTGATCTCCGCGAACGCGTCGGGCTCGAGCTCGCGCAGCGCGTAGTCCTCGAGCTCCCACTTCAGCTGCCAGATGCCGAGCCGGTTCGCGAGCGGCGCGAACACGTCCAGCGTCTCCTGCGCGTAGCGGCGTCGGGCCTCCTCGCCGAGCGCGCCGCCGCGGAGCGACCGCATCCCCTGGACCCGCATGGCGAGCACGACCATGACGACGCGGATGTCCTGCGCCATCGCGAGGAACATCTTCCGGAGCGTCTCGGCCGCCTCCTCCTCGATGCGATCCCACTGGATCACCGCGAGGCGCCGCACGCCCGCGATCAGCTGAGCGACCTCGGCGCCGAGCGCGGCGGTGATGGCCTCGTCGTCGAGGTGCTCGTCCATCGCGACGCGAGCGACGAGCGCGGCGGCCACCGCGGGCGGATCGAGGCGCAGCCCCGCGAGCACGCTCGCCGTGTCGATCGCGTCCCCCACGGCGTAGGCGTCGCCGTCGTCGGCGTGATCGCGTTGGAGCAGCTCGAACGCGCGGCGCACCACGGACGCGTCGACGCCCGGGTGGTGCTGAGCCAGCTGCGCCACGACGGCCTCGACCGCGCGGTCGGGCGACTCGCGCACGGGCGGCTCGGGCGGGATCGACGGCTCTCGCAGGTCGGTCATGGACGGGCAGAGGGCTACTCAACTCCGGGGTCCCGCGCCAACCGGCGGGGCCTCGCGCGCTCTTGGTGTCGGGAATCGGGGCGACGCTGCGGACGAGGAGATGAACGCAGCTCGAGTGCCTCGAACCGGCGTCACCCTCGGGGCGCGCCGG
>JACKEC010000135.1 GCA_020633195.1 Sandaracinaceae bacterium
CGTGCCGAGCGGATCGGGAATTCCGGAGCAACGGCCGCGTGGTCTACGCCGAGCCGCGGCGCGAGGTCGTCGAGATCGGCCTCTGCAACGCGCAGGGTGCGTGCGCCGAAGGCGACGTCAGCGAGCGACGCCAGTGCGAGCCGATCGAGGACAGCACCGCCTTCGACCGCGCCCGCCATCGCTGGACCGGCCAGCCTCACGCGGTCGTCGAGCCCACCCCCGAGCAGGCCCCCGACGACGGCGAGGACGACCACCCCCCGGGTGAGACGAGCCCCTCCGGCGGCTCCTGCGCCGGCTGCGCCGTCCCGGCAGGATCCCCGAGCGGCCTCGGCCTCCTCGCCGCCGCCGGAGCCCTCGGCCTCTGGCTCACCCGCCGCTGACCACCGCTGACGGGGACGGATCGAACTTTTCGAACTTTCGTGTCCGTGATCGCGGACGCGAAAGTTCGAAAAGTTCGATCCGTCCCCCGTAGCATCCACGCATGGCGTACCGCGCATCGATGGGGCTCCTCTTCCTGGCGCTGACCGCGTGCGATCCGGCGGCGCCGCCGCCCGGCTGCGAGTCGGACGGTGAGTGCGGGGCGGGCCGCGCGTGCGTCGACGGTCGCTGCGTGGACGTGGTCGGGATGGACGCGGGGCGCGACGCGGGCGGCGTCGACGCCGGGGCGATGGACGGCGCGACCGCGGACGCGGCTCCGTCCGACGCGGCGCCGGGGGTCGACGCGGCGTGCTTCTCGGTCGAGTGCGTGGCGACCGAGGCCTGCTTCGACGGGATCGACAACGACTGCGACGACGCGGTCGACGAGGAGTGCGGCTGCGCCCCGGGCTCGACCGCGCGCTGCCTGCCCGGGCGCACCGCGCCGACGGGCGCGCTGTGCAGCTGGGGCGAAATGACCTGCGAGGGCTCCGGCGAGTTCGGGACGTGGGGCCCCTGCGTCGGCGGAGGCGGGGTCGGGGGGATGTCCCTCTATGGCTGTCGTCGCATCGGCATCATGGGCGCGCCGGGCGCGAACCCATCGGCCAACTTCCAGACGTGGCTCGAGATGCAGGGCGCGATCGTCCGTCGCTTCCACGACACCGCGTCCGCGCCGACCCTGCAGCGCGCGGAGCTCGAGACCTTCGACCTCGTGATCGTCGACTGGCTGCAGCGCGTCTACTCGGCGGAGGAGGCGAGCACGCTCGCGACCTGGGTGAACGAGGGCGGCGCCCTGATGGTCATGACCGGGCACGACTCGGGCGCGACCGCGGACCGGCACGTGTCGTTGCTCGTCTCGCTCGGCCCGACCTACGACCTCGCCGCGGGCCCGCTGAACGGCCCGGCCACCCTCCTGGCGCACCCGACCACCGCGGACGGCGCGGGCACCTTGCCGCCGGTGACCTTCAACGGCGGCCTGCGCACCCTCGTCCCGGACGCGCTCACCACCACCATCGTCCCCATGGCCGTCATCGGCACCGAGGTCGTCGGCGTCGCCGGTCCCCTCGGCATGGGTCACGTCCTCCTCTTCGGCGACGAGTGGATCGAGTTCGACTCCGAGTGGTCCACCATGCCTCCGATCCCCCAGCTCTGGCTGAACGTCGTCACCTGGCTCAGCCCCGACGTCCCCGTCCTCCCCGCCTGCGATTGACGAGAGCTCCGTCCGCGACACGCCTTCGCCTCGGGCGGCGCGGCGGCCGTCCGAGGCGAATCGAGCTCGCTGCGCCGGTTCACTTCGTGTCGTCGTCGCCCGCGGTGACGGGGACGAGCGAGATGGCGGTCGGGTAGGCGAGGCCATCGACGACGTCGACCCGTTCGGCGAGGTTGCGCGCCTCGTCCTCGAGGACGCCGTAGCTCTCCATCCACCCCGCCGCGTCGGGCTGCTCGATGGAGTCCGCCGCGAACACCGTGACGAGGCGCGGCATCGCGGCCTCGTTGCAGTCCATCGCCTGCTCGACCACCACGTAGAGCCCCTCCTCGGTCGCGACGGTGCTCGCGGTCTCGAAGCGGCTCCGGAGGTCCGGCGTCGCGCCGCCGACGCGCGAGGCGATCACCTCGGCCGCGACGGCCATCCGGACGCAGCCCTGCGCCTCGTAGAAGGCCTCGACGGCGCGGGTGTCGTCCTGCTCGAGCGCGAGGTCGAGCCACGCCTCGGCGAGCTCCGGGTCCATCGGCTGCGCCGCGCGGATGTCCACGTCGGGCATGCTCAACGGCTGGAGCATGCTCTGCTCCGAGGGGGCGGCGCAGGCT
>JACKEC010000136.1 GCA_020633195.1 Sandaracinaceae bacterium
GGAGGCGAGCGAGCGTCCGTCACCGAAGCCGCCCGCGCCCGGGTTCCGTCCGCCGAGCGCGCCGCCGCCGCGCGCGGAGACGCCGATCCGTCCGCCGTCACGCCCGCCCGCGTCGGGGCCCTCGGCGCGGATCCGCCCGCCGTCGCGGGTCCCCGCCGCGGCTCGCCCGGGGTTCCGGCCTCCGTCCGACGCGCCGCCGAAGAAGCCGCCGATGGTGCGGCCCCCGACGCTCGAGACGACGCCCGACGGGCTGCGTCCGCCTCGGCTCCTCCGTCGCCGCCCCACCGAGCCCGCGCCTCCGCCGACGGCCGAGCAGGACCTCGCGGAGCTCGAGGCGATGTTCGCCGAGCTCGCCGGGAAGGGCTCCGAATGACCCAGGCGTCGCCGCACGATGGCCTGCGCGGGGCCGACCGCGCCTTCCAGGAGCGCGCGCGCGAGCTGATCGCGGGGCTCTTCGTGCTGGTGCGCGTCGCGCTGCTGCACCGCATGGACAACCAGGCCACGGAGCCGGCGGTGCGGCGCCTGCTCGCGGCGCTCGACGCCTTCCACGCGGACGTCGCCGACGCGGCGGCGCTGCAGTTCGTGGGCGACGCCGTCTACGTGAACCGGCGCCTCGTCCACACCGACATCAAGGCGTGGCAGCACGCGCAGTTCCTGGCCGGCTTCTTCGCCAAGATGCAGCTCGCCGAGATCGAGCTGTCGGTCGGCGTGGACGAGGCCTCCATCCGCGCGTTCATCCAGGCGGTGCGCGACGCAACCCTGGACGAGCGCGCCGGGCCCGCGCTGCACACGCTCGAGCTCGCGGGGATCCGCTTCCGGGATCTCGACGCGCGCGGCGTGGCTGGCGATCCGGCGCTCGAGGTCCCCGATCGCTTCCGCGTCCTGCGCGCGTACGGCCTGCTCTACGTGACCTTGCGCGACCTGCTCGATCGCGTGGCGAGCGGGCAGCGACCGCGCATCGTGCCGGTCCGCCGCGCCGCGCAGGAGCTCGCCGGCCTCCCGGAGCGGACGCGAGGGATGCAGCTCGCCTTGCTCGAGCTCGGCGTCCACCGCCGCGAGCTCGCGGGTCGCCTGGCGTTCGTCGGCATGCTCGCGGGGCGCATGGCGCGGCGCGCGGGGCTCGACCCCGCGCAGGCGCGCGACATCATCGTGGCGGCGTCGCTCGCGGGGGTGGGGCGCGTGCTCGACATCCGTCACGCGCACGCCCCGCCGGACGCGCTCGCGCGGAGCAACGCGTTCGCGGGCGGAGCGCGGGCGCTGCTCGCGGTCTCGGGCCGCGGCCGGCACGCCGCGCTGCGCATGATCGTCGCGGCCGAGCAGCAGAGCGCGGAGACGCGCCGCGCGGGCCACCCGGTGTCGCGGCTCACGGCGACCGCCGCGGCCTACGAGCGCCTCACCCACGCGCCGCCGATCGGCGCGGGGCTCAGCTCCGGGGACGCGCTCGCGCGGCTCGCCACGCGCGCCGACCTCGATCTCGACACCGTCGACCTCCTCGCGGGGACGCTCGGCCGCTTCGCGCCCGGCTCACTGGTGAGGCTCGAGACGGGCGAGACCGCGGTGGTGCGCGACGCCCCCGCGAGGGTCGGCGCGATGCCGCCCGTCTTCGTCGTCGCGGACGCGGCGGGTGAGACCGTGCCGCTCCGCGCGATCGACCTCGCGGAGGCGGGCATCCGGGTCGTCGCGAGCGTCGATGGGCGGAGCGCGGGCCTCAACCCGACGCACTACCTCTTCTGCGCGGAGTAGCTCGCCATCTACCCACCGCGCGCCAGGAGCTCGATCAGCTCGGGCTCGAGGCCGCTGCCAAGCGCGAGGTAGGGGCGAACGGAGCGGAGCCCGTGGGCCTTCACGAGCGGGGTCAGGAGCGTCTCGTCGAGCGCTCGGATCGCCTTTCGGGCGCGCAGCGGCTCGACGTACTCGGTCTGGACCTCGGAGCCGTCGGGGTTCGTGTGCGTGCCGGCGCGCATGCCCACTTCGAACGCGACCATGCCGTCGCCGATGGGTTTGCCGCCCGCGCCGCGCACCATGTCGCCGAGCTGGGGAGGCTCGCGCTCCGCGAACCGGAGGCGCAGCACGAGGTGGTCTCCTCCGGGGCCGATCATCACCTCGGGGTAGTGCTCGACCTCGTAGGGCCGCGTGGCGGCCCAGCGTCGCTCCTCCTCGATCGCTCGGCGCGCGCGCGCGAGCGTGGTCACGGGTC
>JACKEC010000137.1 GCA_020633195.1 Sandaracinaceae bacterium
CCGCCGAGGATCTGGCGGTCGCGCAGGAGGCCACCGAGCGCCACCACGAAGCCAAGGCCGAGGCCGGCCGCGTCGCGCGCGAGCTCGCCGAGGCGAACACGCGCCTCCCGTCCGCGCGCGAGCTCCTCGCCAAGGCGCAGGCGCTCGCCGTCGAGGCCACCGCCGTCGTCACCCGCGCCCGCGAGGACATGGAGCGCGCCTCGGAGATCTTCGAGCGCGCGACCCACCTCGCGGCCGAGGCGAAGGAGATCATGGAGGCCCGCGACGCCGCGCTCGCCAGCGCCGAAGCGGACGCCGAGCGCGCCGCCGAGGAGACCGCCGAGGCGCAGCGGCAAGCCGACGAGCGCGCCGCCGACGAGACCCGCTGGCGCCTCCGCCCGCGCGACGAGCCGGTGTGAGCCGGGGCCGCTCGGTCAGCGCGGCCAGGGCTCCGCCCCTCCGGCGAACGGGAGCTCCTTGACCTGCCAGCACTCGGGTCGGGGACAGGTCGCGTCGAGCTCCCGCGTCGCCAGCTACGTGACGCCCGGGCCGACGCAGGCGGCGAGGACCTTCTGGAATCGCCACGGCTCGCCCTTGTCGTGGGCCCAGCGGCGGACCGTGAACACGGGGGTGGCGTCGTGGAGGCCGAGGCCGTCTCGGGCGAGGACGTGGTCGAAGGTGAGGCGCGCGATGCGCGCGTTGCCGACGGTGAAGGGGCACAGGACCGACAGGTCCATGTAGACGCGGGCCGCTCGCGAGATCGGCGGGGTGGCCTCGTTGGTGGCGTCGGCGAGGGCCTGCGCGAGGCGCTTCTCGAGGTCCTTGGGACGACCGTAGCGCTCCCCCTTGTCCTCGCTGAAGCAATCGTTCTTGCGGACCGCGAAGTCGCTGTTCATGAGCGCGAGCTCGAGCCACTCCTTCAGCAGGCCGAGGTCGAGCTTCAGCTTCTGCTTGGCGCCCCAGCGCGCGCGGACGAGCGCGCGGGTCATGGCGTCGGCGCGGACGCCCGAGCGCGGGCGGTCATGGGTCCGGATGAAGAGGCGGTGCGCGTCGCCCTCGGTCGGGCGGTAGTCGGGCGGGCTGGGCGAGCCCCACGGCGCGCTCGCGCGGACCTGCCACCAGGTCTCGAGCGCGTCCTCGCAGAAGGGCGCGCGCTCGCGCACCGCGACCTCGAGCGCGAGCTCCTCGACGACCTCCTGCGCGAGCTCGGCCGACGGCGCCGCGCCGCGCTCGAAGCGGTCGCCGATGGCCGTCGCGATCAGCTCGGTGAGGTCTTCGTTGGCGCGGCCGCACGCCTGCACGCACCAGCTCGTCGCCGTCGCGAAGGTGCGGGCCCAGTCGCCCTGGCCGCCCGTTCGCTCGAGCACCAAGGCGAGCACGTCGCTCGCGGCGCGCGCCACGGCGTCGACCTCGTCGAGCTCCTTCGTCGCCCCCGCGATCGGCTCGAACGCGTCGGCGAGCTGGACGAGCCAGCCCTGCCAGTCCTCGAGCGCGCTGATCACGCGGTGCGCGGTCGCGTCGTCGTCGTCGGCGACGCTGTCGGCGCCCTTCCAGATCCGGTTCGGGCCGCCCGCGCTCGTCGGATCGCTCCAGCCGCTCGACCACGCGCCGAGGTGCGACCAGAGCAAGAACCGGAGCTCGCGCTCGGCGAGGTCGCGCCCGCTCGAGGTCCGACCGGGCTTGCGGCGGAGCGCGGCCAGCGCGGGCTTGCGCGCGTCCTCGACGTCGAGGGGCGGGCGCCGCCGCGGATCGAGCTCGCTCCAGGGCAGACGGAAGTCCATGGCGTCAGCAGGCGGTCCCGCCGGGGAGGCAGACGTAGACGGGCCCGCCCGTGCCGCGGCAGAGCATGCAGGACTGTCCGGTGGTGCAACCGGTCGTGCGGCAGTCGCACATCCCCGCGCTCGCCACGTCGACGCCGGCCGCGTGCGCGGCGCACTCGTTCGAGTAGGTCATGCCGTCGCAGCCGCACTGGGGATCGAAGAGCCCCGTGCAGATGCCGGGGCGCGGACGGCACGTGCCCGGGCCTCCACACGCGTTGGGCATGGCGTAGTCGCAGTACTCGGTGGTGCCGCAGGCGCAGCCGGCCGGGCCCGCGTCGGTGCCCGCGTCGGCGACGCTCGCGTCCATGCCGGCGTCGGTGGCCGAGCCCGCGTCGGTGCCGGCGTCGGTGGTCGAGCCCGCGTCGGTGCCGGCGTCGGTGG
>JACKEC010000138.1 GCA_020633195.1 Sandaracinaceae bacterium
GGCTTCGGCGGCGACCGCGCTCGCGCTCGCCGGCGCCGGCGGCGCGGCGCTCTGGACCGAGACGAGCGCCCCTGTCCAACCTGCGGCGCCGGAGCCCGTGGTCGGCGCCGCGGCGGCCCCGCCGGCGGAGCCCGCGGCCGCCGCGGACTCGGGATCGCTGGTGCAGCCCGCCGAGGAGCTCGCCCGCGTCGAGGCGCCCGCCGTGGTGACGGTGAGCCTGCGCGGCGTCCCGGAAGGCGCCCGCGTGCGAGTGGACGGTGAGGCGCTCGCGCTCGACGGTGAACCGCTCGAGCTGCCGCGCGACGGGCGGGCCCACGTCATCGAGGTCCGCTCGGGGCGCCGGCGCTGGCGCGGGCAGCACGTGGCGGACGCGGACGGCTCCCTGTCGGTTCGCTTCCCTCCTCGCGCGCCTCGACGCGCCCGCCCGGGCGTCGTGTTCCGCGAGCCGGACTTCTAGTGATCTCGGCGGCCGTGCGCGGCGTGTCCTTGCTGATCCTGATCGCCTCGCTCGTCCCGGCGAGCGCGACGGCGCAGTGCCGGCGGAGCTGCACGGCGGGCGAGTCGCGGGACCCTTGGGGTTGCTGCGTCGCCCCGCCGCGCGTTCGTCGTCGCCCGCGCACGCCGACCCGGACGCGGCCGGAGGCGCTCGTCGGCGACATCGGCTCGGTGCTCGCGCCCGACGTCGAGACCGAGCTCTACCACTGGGCGCTCGCGTGGCTGAGCCAGGCCCGCGAGGCGGCCCCGCGCGATCACCGCCGGGGCGTGGATCTGTTTCGACGCGCGGCGGGCGCGGCGCTGATCTTCGTGCACGTCGCCCCGCAGGACCGGCGCGTCGGGCGCATGCGCGCGGCGCTCGTCGAGAGCCTCGACCGCGCGGGGATGACCGACGCGGCGGACCGCGAGGCGGACGCGCTCGGCGGGCCGCGCCCGGATCCGGAGCCCGCGGCCGCGCGCGAGCTGCGCGAAGACGCCCTCCTGAACCTCGCCTGGGCGCACCAGCAGATCGGGCAGCGGCTCGACGGCCCCCAGATGGAGATCCGTCGCCGCCGCCTCGCCGTCGCGCGGTTCACGAGGGCCGCGGCCTACTACCGGGTGTTCATCGCGGCGCACGAGGACGCGGCGGCCGCGCCGGGCGCGCGCAGCGAGCTGGCCAACGTGTTGATCGCCGCGGGCGCCCCGCTCGAGGCGGCGCGGGTGCTCGAGGCGATGGCGGCCGCCGTCCCCGCGCGTCGGATCGAGGGACTGCGGCGCGCGGTGGACGCCTACCGGCGAGCGCTCGAGGCCGAGGTGCGCGAGGGGACCGCCACGGTCGCGGACGCGCCCCCGCCTCCGTCGCTGCGGCCGCCGTGGACCGACCCGCCCGCGATGCCCGAGGCCGTCGAGCGCCTGTTCGCGGCTCGCGATCGCTACCTCGAGGCCGACGGCGCGGACGCGGAGCCCGAGCTCTTCCGCTCGCAGCAGCTCGAGAACGCGCAGCTCCTCTATCGGTACGCCCGCTTCGACCGAGCGCGGCCGCGCCTGCTGCGGATCCTGGCCGTGTCCTGCGACGACGAGCTCGGCGCCGAGGCCGCGGCGACCCTCGACGCGATGGACGGCCCCGGCGCGTGCGAGCGCGCCCAGGCGGCGCGCTGCGACGGCTCCATCACGGCGCCCGTCTGCGTCGCGGCGACCTCGCCCTCCGACTGAGCGTGGCTACCTTCTCGGCATGATCCGCCGCTGTCCGCGCTGTGACGCCAAGAACCGCATCCCCGAGGCCAAGCTCGACGCCGCCGCCCTGTGCGGTCAGTGCCGCACCCCGCTCGGCCCGCTCACGGCGCCGATCGCGGTGGAGTCGGCCGCGGGCTTCGACACGCTGGTGTCCAAGTCGTCGCTGCCGGTGCTCGTCGACTTCTGGGCGGCCTGGTGCGGCCCCTGCCGCGCGGTCGCCCCGGAGCTCGAGAAGCTCGCCGAGCGGCTCGCGGGCGAGGTCGTCGTCGCGAGGCTCGACACCGAGGCGCTCCCCCAGGTCGCGGGCCGCTACGGGATCCGCAGCATCCCCACGATGATCCTCTTCCGAGAAGGCGCCGAGGCCGCGCGCGTGAGCGGGGCCATGCCCCACGACGAGATCGCCCGCCGCGTCGGCCTCGGCGGCCCGCGCGCGAGGGTCTGAGTCCGACGACGCGAAGCGT
>JACKEC010000014.1 GCA_020633195.1 Sandaracinaceae bacterium
GGACCAAGGTATCCGGTGAGCAGAGCAGTGTGGCCGGCTGATCCGCAGCCGCGCAGAGTGCGGGCGCGATGGCGGACCGGACGGAGTGGTCGAGGCGTGTGGCGGCGTGGCGCCAGAGCGGGCTGAGCGCGGAGGTCTTCTGTCGCGGCCGGGGGTACGCGGCATCGACGCTGCGGTGGTACTCGAGCCAGCTCCGCGAGCCGGAGCCCGAGCCGCGGACGGCGATGATCGAGGTCGTGCGGGACACGACGAGCGCGCGGGGGCACGTGCTCGTCGAGCTCGAGGGTGCTCTCGTGCACGTCCCGACGGGCGTCGACGCGACGACGCTCGCCACCGTCTTCGATGCGCTGCGCGGCTTCGGCGAGGAGGAGGCGTGATCCCGGCGGGCGTCGAGATCTTCGTCGGGCTCGAGCCGATCGACCTGCGTTGGGGCTTCGACCGTCTCGCGGGGCTCGTCGAGGATCGGCTCGGCCGCGTCGCGCGCGGCGGCGGCGCGCTCTACGTGTTCTTCGGCAAACGGAAGACGGCGATGAAGATCCTCTTCTTCGACGGCACCGGGCTGTGCCTCTACTACAAGCGGCTGGATCGAGGGACGTTCAGGATCCCGGAGGCGCTCGAAGAGGGCGGGACGTCGCGGGTGCTCGAGGAGCGCGAGCTCGACGACCTGCTGCACGGGATCGACCTCTCGCCACCGCGTCGACGGCCGCGACGAAGCCTTCACTGAGGGCTGTGTTCGAACGCACGTCGCACGGCCGTGCGCCCGTCGACAACGGGATCGGATGCGGTAGAGCAGCACTCGATGAGCGGGCGCTCCACCCGTGCCGCGGCGAAGGTCGCCGAGCTCGAAGCGGCGCTCGCGCAGGCGCGCACCGCGCTCGCCGAGGAGCGCGACTCGTTCGAGCGGCAGCGCGATGCGCTGACCTCGGAGCTGGCGTCGACGCACGCGCGTGCGCTCGAGGCGGAGCGGGAGCGAGACCTTCTGCGCGCGTCGCACGAACGCCTTCGCCAAGAGCTCGAGCTGATCAAGCGGCGTCTTGCCGTCGCGAAGGCCGAGCGTGTGGACACGGCGCAGCTCGAGCTGGAGTTCGCGAACAAGCTGCGCGAGCTCGAGGAGGTCGCGGGCACCCTCGGGATGCGCGAGGACAAGGAGGCGAAGAAGAACGAGCGGCGCAAGGCGAAGCCCACCGGCCGCCGCGACGTGCGCACGCTGGGTCTGCCCGAAGAGCGGATCGTGCTGACCGACCCAGCGCTCGAAGCGCTCGTGGCCGAGGGCAAGGCGGAGCGCCACGGCTTCGAGGAGAGCGCGCGGCTGATGCGGCAGCGCGGCGGGATGCGCGTCGTGGTCGTGGCGCGGACGAAGTACCGACGCTTCGACGAGGAGCGCGGCAAGACGACGGTGACGACGACGAAGCGGCCCAAGGATCTGCTCGACGGCTGGCTCGGGACGGCGTCGCTGGCGTCGCACATCATCACGCGCAAGGTCGGCCAGGGGATGCCGCTGTTCCGGCTCGAAGAGGGCTTCCGTCACGAGGGCGTGCCCTTCGACCGCGCGACGATGGCGCGGATGCTGGAGCACCTCGGCGCGACGTTCGGCGCGAGCGTCGTGTATGCGATGCGGCAGGACGCGATGGTGAAGAGCTTCTGCATCGCGACCGACGCGACGGGGCTGAAGATCCAGCCCGAGCCGCGCGCCGACCGGAAGCGCCAGGCATGCAAGAACGGGCACTTCCTCGTGCTCGTCGCCGACCGCGATCATGTCTTCTTCGACTACCTCGAGAAGGAGACGAGCGCGGCGATCGCCAGGTCCTTCGAGGGCTTCCGCGGCTACGTGCAGGCGGACGCCAAGAGCGTCTACGACATCCTCTACCGCTACGGGCCGCCCGACCCCGACGCCGAGGACCCGCCCCCCGAGCCGTGCCGGGAGGTCGGGTGCTGGGCGCACGCGCGGAGGAAATTCTGGGAGGCGACGGTCGCGGCCAAGAGCGAGGTGGCGAAGGCGGGGCTCGCGCGGATCGGCCGCATCTTCGAGCTCGAGCGGCTCTGGGCGGCCGACCACGTGAAGAAGCGGCATCGCATGCGGCAAGCCCACTTGCGTCCGCACGTCGAAGACTTCTTCGCCTGGTGCCGCCGCGAGCTTGCCGCGACGCCGGAGCGAGGTCTGCTCCGCACCGCGCTGAACTACGCCGTCCGCCAGGACAAGGCGCTCTCGCGCTTCCTCGACGACGGCCGCCTCGTGCTCGACAACAACCGCTCCGAGCGCGCCCTGCGCAAGGTCGCCGTCGGCCGCAAGGCGTGGCTCTTCGCCGGCAGCGACGCGCACGCCGAGAGCCTCAGCCACCTCTTCACCCTCGAGAGCTCCGCGCGGCTCCACGGCCTCGACCCCGAGGCCTACTTCCGCGACCTCATCCGCGTCCTGCCGCACTGGCCCCGCGAGCGCTACCTCGAGCTCTGTCCCCGCGACTGGGCGCGTACTCGCGACCGGATCAACCCCGACGAGCTCGCCGCCGAGCTCGGGCCTCTCGCGGTCCCCGACGTCGTCGTGGGCTGAGCGCGCTCAGCACGGAGCCCGCCGGGGCGCTACACCGCTCCGCTCACCGGATACGGACCAAGGTCTTGTGAGCGTCGTAGCCGAAGACGAAGCGCACGCCGTCGGCATCCCAACCGTCGAGGTGCTCGGTCTGCGAGAAGTCGGTGTCGCCGCGCAACAGGATGTCCTCGAAGCCCGCTCGGCGAACGAGCGCGATCGACTCGTCGAACAATGGCGCCGCGTGCTCGTGCGAGGGCCGGTTGCCGCCACGGTTGAGGATGAACAGGGGCTCCTGCGTGTTCGCGAGCGAGACGACGAGCGGGTGGTAGCCCCACACCCCCTTGTACGTGACGTCCATCCCCTGCTTGCACTCGCCGGCCGTCGGCACGAGCGAGCCGTCCGCGTCGATGCGCGCCGTCTCGCCAAGGAAGTCCGGGCCCTGCCGGCGCCACATCTCGGCCCGGACGTCGTTGACGATGAGCATCAGCTGCAGGACGTCCTCGGCGTCGAAGCGGCGGCAGTAGTCCCCCGCCGTCGTCGGATCGGGGATCGTGCGCGCTCCGAGGGCGTCGAGGAACACGAGGTCGTTGCGCCGGATCTCGATGTCGTCGAGCACCCGCCCGCCGCACAGGATGTTCAGCGCGATGTTCATCACGTGGTCGGCGTCGGTGTACGGATGAGGGCACTTCAAGACCCCGAGCTCCTCATCGAGCTTCGCCGTCAGCCCGACGTCGCGGGCGAGCTTGAGCATCGTCCCGATCCCGCCGTACGGCATCGCCCGCGTGCGCTCAGCGAGTTCGAGCCGCGGGTTGCCCGCCAGCTCGGGCCCATCACTGCGTCGCTCCTGCCCGCCCTTCGCGGCGTCGAGTCGCCGGGCGAGCTTCCGCTCGTCCCGCGCCATCGTACGTCGTATCCTACGGCTCACCTGAAAAGCTCCCGGGTCGGTTCCTGGTTGGTGTCGCAACCCCAAGAACGCCGGGCTTTTCAGGTGAATTCCAAGCTATCCGCTTTTTTCGGCGCTTGGTTGGGGACTAGCACGACCTGATAGTGGGCCTACGCTGAACCCGAGCGTGGCGATCAAGCCGATGCTAGCTTGGAGCGCGCCGCTCTTGGCAGAGTAGGAAAGATATCCATCGCCCCCAAGGTTCGAATATGTGATCGCGAAGCGTGCGTCGGGCCTTCCAATTGCTAGATCAAATCCAACGTCGAAGTCGTCGCCGCTGCGGAAGTCGAAGCTGGGCGCAATACGGGTGTACAGATTGAACAGTTCGACTCCACCGGCCTTGACCGAATCGCGTGCGACGGTCATAGCCAAGGTGAGCTTGTTACCTGCCCAGTCGAGCGCCAAGCCCACCATGCCTTGCGTGGCCTCGGAAAGGCGGTCGTTGATTTTCTTAAGCAGACCCTCGAACGAAACACGGCCCGTCGACAGGGAGAATCGGCCCCGGTGGTCGAGCTTCAGCGCCACGTGGTCCAGGGATACGAGTGCCGTTGCCTTCGTCGTCCCTCCGAAGTGCAGGGTCTTGGCCGACAACTTCACGAGGCCTTGAACTGCGACCTCACCCCCGTCCGCTCTGACTCCGAGTTCCGCGTCGAAACGTGGCTCTACGGCTGTCACGACCTCGCTCCTGAGGGGGTTGGCGAGATCGTTCGCGTATTTGATCCGCAGCGACGGTGCTCCGCTGCCGTCGACGTCGAGCGATACAGAAAGACCGTAGAGAGGGACACCGGAGGGCCACAGTGCGCACCCCAGTTCGCCGGTAGTGCCGGGCACGAACCGTCCCTCGAACGTCACAGGGATGTCCTTCAACTGAAGGGGGAGACCGCGTGTGATGCTTCTGACGACGAGGTTTCCACCGATGTTCTGAACACCATTCTTGACCGTGTAGACGAGCGTCTCTGATATCGCGAGTCCTTCGACACCCGAGACTGCGCCACCGACCTCGATCGGATAGAGCGCGTTGCCGGTGAACTCTTGGAAGTGAGTCGAGTCCTCGATCTCTCGGAGTCCTGCTATCGCTTCCGCTGCTGCCTGAGTCGCCTTCGAGGCCTGCTCGCGCACCACTGCGGTGTCGGACGCTGTTTCGAGCGCAGATAGCGCTTTTCGGACATCATCTAGTTGTGTGCCGGCGGCCTTTCGTGCGGCCTGCCGAAGTGTGGTTGTCCCTTCGAACGTGTCGACGGTAGCCTGATATGCGCGGGCGTACGCGAGCAGTGATTTGTCGTCCGCCGAGTTCAACGGCGCAGTCCAGTCGTCGATGATTCGTTCGAGGAGGCGGCGTGCAGAATCCAGCGCGACATCGCTCCTGACAGCGACGCCCTTCGTTGCTGAACGACTGAGCGATATCGTCTTGACAGAGGCGGGGAATGAGCAGCCCGTGCCTCGCCGCGCGAGGTCGATAACGGGCCGCTCGCCTTGCAACGCGAGAACACAGACGGGGTGTCCCCCGGTCGCAACGTGTGGCCATCCGTTCGGATCGCGCCCGTGCTCGACCACGACGGAGGCCTCGAAGCAGTCGAGCCCACTGAACGTTGCGGGGACCGTTACCCGCGGGCCGGGCGTTCGGGGCAAGTCTGCTCGCTGTGCGCCGGGCCGCTCAAGAGTCACGGCGACCGGAACAGCTTCTGTGGGCTTCACGGGGAGCGGCACGCGCCAGAAGCCGTTCTCGACATATGCCGACTTCAGGTCTGGCAGGTCCCACCCGTCGTGCGGGAAGCCAATCGCGCAGACAGGCTGCGCGACATTGCTGCCCTCGTCGTCGTAGTTCCGAGTGGGCTCGTCGAGGTGGATGCGAAGCTTGTTCAGCACGACGTCCGCGAACGGCCACTCCGCGGCTTCTGTGGCGGACGACGGCTCAAGCTTGAGACCCATCTCGATGACGCATCTGGCCAGATGACCGCATTCCTTGAGGCGGCCAGGGATTTCGACACTGTAAGCGTGAACTCGGCCCATCACGACCTTGCAGCGAACGACGACGCGACCGTCGGCGAAGGTGGCCACTTGCTGAACCCAGCCGCCGAGCGAGGAGACACCCGTCTCGCAGAGGTCAGCGGATGCCGACTGGTCGAGGAGCTCCGCGAACGCATCCGGTATCGCGTGGCGAAAGTCGGAGACCTTGTCTGCCAACTTCTCGCGCCGCCGCAGCACCTTGATTGCGCCCGAAAGCACTGTAGGAATCGGCGCGTGGACCTCGTAGGTGCGCGCGAGCCCCAGCCGGCGCTCAAAGCGGTTTCGGTCGTCGAGAACGTCGCGCATCCACGCGTCACGCCATGCTTTTCTTTGCGTCCTTTCGATTGGCGGGAGCACCGGATGACCCGCCATCGCGAAGGCGTCGGCAAGGCGAACTGCGTCGTAGCTGACCCGATACTGTACCCGAAGACCGAGGAGGAACTCGGCGTCTAGTTCACGGAGCAGAATACCCGTGCCGTCGCGGCGACGGCCGAGGTGTGCCCCAAGATCCCACGGCGTCTCCGCGGTCCCGGGCTCTGGCTCCGAGGCTGGGACGTTTTGGTTGGCGGTCCGCGGTGTTGGGTTGTGCGTGCGATCTAGGATGGCGCGCGTGAGCGTGCCGAGGGCCGAGTGGCCTTCTGTGTCTGGCAGCGGTGGGGCGTCGTAGAAACGGTCGCCGACGGCTTGGCTCGGAAGCCATGCGGTCACCTCACCTGTGCGCGTAGTGAACTCCCAACGACGCTGGGTGCGCGAGTACGTCGCGAGCTCGTCCCCGCCCTCGAAAGCCTGGGTTAGTTGGGCCAGGGCGAAGGGCCTTCGTTCGATGACGATGGCGGAGAGCCGCGACGCTCTCGAAACCGTCAGGCGACACTCCAAGCCGTCGTCGTCGTCGTGAAGGCGCTCCCACCGCGCGGCGGCGCTCTCGACGGGGATGACCAGCGTCTCTCGGGCGCTTCGCTCGCGGCGATCGGCCGCGACCGGGGAGGCGAGAACTGCGAGTTGCGCAGCGTCCACGAAGTGGAAACCGTGACCGCACGCGAGCCACGGACGCGTAGACGACGATAGTGGATTGAGGAAGTCGAGCCATGCGTCAGCTTCAGCGGGAGAAGGCGTCGATGCCGTAGTGGTGCCGGCTGTATCACTGCTGAGCTTCAGCGAGCCAAGGCACAGAGAGGTACGAAGGCGAACCTCGCCTCTTCCAAGCAGCAGTCGAACGCGGTCGGGGCCCGGCGGCTCGACGATAGGGTCGGGGATGGTCCGTTGCCAGGTGATGCGCGGCAGCTCCAGGTCGGCGGTGTCTGGGATCACGAGGTGACCGCGCCCGACTTCGTTGTTCCACCGGTACCGGCGAATCAGCGTGAACGCCCTGGGGGAGCGCTCCGGGAGGCGGGGAACGAAGCGCACTCCTCCGGCACTCACGGCATTTGCGTAGCCTTCTGCGGAGTCCCGAGCCGCTGACCACCGGGACACTCCGCCAAATTCGCAGTTGGGCACGATGAGGTCCGCGCTGGCGATCGCGATGTGTTGTTGGATCTGCTCGACATTCAGCCTGAGAGACGGCGGCGCGCGCAGCGGGAGGTGCCAGCGGTCCAGTGCCGCCGCAGTTCCGTCTGCAATCGCCCACGAATCATTCGCAGCCGGCCGGGCGGCTATCGCTCTCCGAAAGCACAGCGTTCTGAGCTCAACGCTCCGACGCGAAAGCGCGGCATCGACGTCGTCCGTGCCGAGCGTGCCGAGGACGAGCGCATCGGAGGTCTTGTTCTCTCTGCGTGCGGCGGTCGATGACCGTCCGGTTCGAATCAGGTCGTACCGACCGCCGCTAACCCAAAACCGAAGCTCCCCCTGGTCGCGATAGCCCTCGAGAATCCAGATGTCGATAGACGTCGCGCTCACCGGCTCGGCGCAGAGGACGATGCGAACCACTCGGCGGTCAGTCGCCAGCTGGTCCGAGAGAATCTCACGCGTTTCGCCGTCTGCCGACATCACGCGTACGCGACGGACGAGGACGCCTCGGGAGCCAACCCCGACAACGGTGTTGGGCGGGATAGCAACCCGCGGGACCCTCGTGTCGTCGGGCCCATCCTCTGGCTCTGGCGCAAGTGTGATGTCGTGCATCGTGGGCCCTCGCGCAGATGCTCGCGGATCAGGAAATGGCAGGTCAACCGTAAGTGCTCGCCGTGGCTCGTGTTGACCGTGGCCGCGATCAGACGCCCGGTGTCCCTCAGACTTCGTGCGAGAATCGCGCCCGATTTCCCTCGGCCTTCGCGACGATCCTCGGCGACCCCGTCAACACGGCCCAGGGCGAGCACTTGCTGTCCATCAGCTACTCCGAAGGCAATGGCGAGGCCTTGGTGCTGCTGACATACGAGCGTGTCGCGGGCGGCATCGTTGGGAACCGGTCGCCCGCGGACAGCGCGTCATTGCTCCAGCGGTGGGAGTCGGACAGCGGTCCGTAGCTCTTTCGGCCCTGCGCGCCCGCAAGGGAGTCTCACGCCGATCGTGGGTCGATCACTCGTCCTCGGTGTGCTCCAGGTCCTCCCGGATTCGGTTCGCGAGCTTGTCAGCGTCGGACTCGAGGACGATCGCAGCGAGGTCACGTCCCTCGAGCTGGTCCCTGAGGATGCCGACCCCGTCCAGGCTGGCCTGGACGACATCAGCTGGTGCGGATTGAGGCGGTAGCCCCACCACGAGATGCACGTTGGTGCTTTGCCTGCTGGGCTCGAGCGAGATGATCCGGCCCGTCCAGCTCGCGGCCTTCTGCACGATCCTCTGGGGGTCGATGAGATCGAGGGAGAGGGGACCCGCAACGTTCCAGCGGCTGTTCTTCCAGGCCGCATCGAAGCGTTCCTCATAGTGCTTGCTCTTCAGCGTGAGCGACGTGAGCCGGCCCAAGACACCAAAGGAACGCAGGACCGGCTCGATCCCCCGCCACACGGCGTGGTCGGGTCGCGATTCCCGTTCGGTGCGGCGTGCTTTCGGCTGGACGTATCGAGCAAACAGCTCATCCAGGGTGCGTTGGGGGTCCGAAGTGACGCCCGAAACCGCGGCCGAGTGCGCGAGCGAGGCATCCTCCACTGGCACGATCTGCTCGAACGCCTTCACGACGTCCTGCTGCGGCTCCAGGGAGAGCTGGGCGTCGGCATGAGCTGCGCACGTGCTCTCCACCGCGGATGCGATGCGGCGGAGGTGGACGATGTCAGCTTCCGGGAAGGCGCCGGTGATTCGCGACCAGCTATCGACGAAGCGCGCACCGAAGAAGCCCGCGGCTGGCGCCAGCAGCACAACCCCGATGTTGAGGACCTCGCCTCCCGACGGGTCGGGGGCGTAGCGGATGACGATCGCCTGGCAGGCCGACCTCATGGCGTCACCCCCGCCTGCAGCTGAGGTAGCCAGGTCTTCACCGCATCCCGTCGATCCCGCAGAACCTCCATGATCTTGGTGAGTTTGCCTTGTGCCGATCCGGTCGTCCACTCCGTGGGTGCCGAGCTGGCGATGGTTGTGAGGACACCATCCGTGAGCCCACAGACGGCTGCTTCGAACGAGCCGAGATCAGGCGCCTTCCCGAGCGCGTGGCGAAACACGTGGTGGCTCACGATATCCAGGGCTGGGTCGGTTGCGGGAGGCGGCGCCCCGATGATCGGCAAGAGGAAGCTGAACGCTGCCTCGTGGTCGAACAGCACGAAACCGTTCCGATTCACGAAGAGGTTGGGGTTGTCGGCGCGGCGGTCCGGGTTGTGTGTGAAGACGTCGAAGCCGAGGACGTGGGCGGCGGCAGCCTTCTGACCGGGCGAGAGGACGAGCCCGTGCACGTACTGGGTGTAGTCGTCGGATACGTACTCTGACCCGAAGACGAGGCCAACCGAAGCGAGAAGGTCCGATCGGAGATCCGGGTCGATAACGGACTGGGCGAACGCTTGGTCGATGCGGACGACGTAAGGCGTGGGGGTCGTCAGGCCGAGCTCGATCGCGATCTGGGAAGCGATCCACTCGCAGAGGTACTCCAGGGGTGGCTGAGTGAGCCGGTTCCGAGGCTTGATGACGCACTGGACGGCGCTCGCATCTGGCCCCGGGCCCCGCGCGAACACGGTGATCGGCTTGTTCCGCCCCGTTGTGAGCCGGCGTTCGGCGAGCTCGGCCAGGATCTCCGTCGGCGAGGAAGGAGCCAGGGCGGTCATCCTCGACCTCGCACAGCAAAACCGCCGTTAACGAGCGACATCCACTGCTGTGCGAGGTGGCGTGCGAAGGCGGGGTCCTGGAGCAGCACGCCGACCTCGATGTTTCGCTCCTGTCCCTGCTTCGTGAAGTTGGCGCTCGACACGAAGGCGCGCCGCCCGTCGACGACCACGCACTTGGCGTGGAGGATCGAGTAGGGCGGCGGCGGGACGATGGCTCGCTTGTCGTAGTACAGCTCCGGATAGGGCGCGCCGAAGGGCCAGTTCTCGTCGAGGAAGTCGGCGAGCGCCTCGTCGGCGTGTCGTTCCGGCGGGTCGGCCGCGACCTTGGGCTGGGTGATGTCGACGAAGAACGTCGCCCGGACTCCGTGCGTCTTCATCGTCGCGTGCAGAGGCGCGAGGACGTTCCGCGCGTGGGTGAACGAGTACCCCGCGAGGATGACGTGGTCACGTGCGCTCTCGAAGAGCTCGCGCAGGACGATGGCGGTATCGCGCGCCGTGGCGCCGTGGCCCTCGGGTCCGGTCCAGACGAGCTCGGGGGCGGGGCGGGTGAGCTTGGCGCGCTCGGCGAGGGCGGCGTCGAGGATGGCGAGGCAGGCAAGACGGGAGTGGCCCTGGAGGGCGCCGGTGAGGGCGTCGAGCTGGTTGCGGATGCCGAAGCCGGTGAGGCTCGAGCGGGTGACCGGGGTGTCGAGGCTGCGCGCATCGATGGCGTCACGGAGGCGCTCGAGGGCGGAGGTGGCGACCTCGGCCAGGCTCGAGCGGGGGGGGGTCACGGGCGCTCCTTGAAGAAGGCGAGCGCGGGGTCGTTGCCGATGGTGGGGACGACGAGGGCGCGGTCGAGGTAGCGGTTGAAGCGCTCGCAGGAGCACTCGGCGATGTAGAGGCAGCCATGGCAAGCGGCCCCTTCGGTGCGGCGGTCGCTGGCTTCGCTCGAGGGGTCATGCTGGGCACAGACCGGATCGTTCGAGCAGAGGCGGCCCATGTCCCACGCTTCTTTGAGGTGGCGTCGGAGGCGGCGACCTTCTTCGACGAGGCCGCCGAGGGTGCCTTCACTGCCTGTGGTGCCGGTGCTGATGAGGATGGCGGCCATCGGGGGCTCTACGTCGCCGGGCGGGTTGCAGTAGATGCGCTCGCGGAGGGCGCTCGCGGCGTAACCGCACTCGAGGCTGATCGCAGTAACCAGGAGGTGTGCGAGGGAGTGGAGCATGTAGAAACGGATGCCGGGGAACTCGCCGCGGGCGTCAACCTCGAAGGCGCGGAGGAGCTTCTCGGCGCGGTCGATGACGGCCGGTGACTTCTCCCAGCTGCGCACGGCGGCTTCGTCCAGCTGGACGAAGATGCCCTCGCCTCGCACCTCGGCGGCTGGTAGCCACTTCTGGTTGCCGCCGGGCATGGTGAGTGGGGCGGGCTTCACCTTGAACGACTCGAACTCGAACTCGCCCTGCAGGTTGGCGCTGACGGAGTCGAAGCGACTGAAGCTGACCTGTACGCGGACCTCGCGGAGCTCGGGGACGACGAAGAGGTTGGAGACGCCCTTCGGGAGGTCGATGCGCTTGCTGGGGACGCGGTAGGCGGCGAAGTCGGCATCGGGATCAGGCAGGACACCGGGCTGCTCGACGGGGGCGGTGGTGATGCGCTCGAACTCGGCGGAGCGCAGCGGGCGTTCGGTGGCGCCGGTGGTCGCGTCGCGTTCCTTCTGGATGGCGGTAGCGATCTGGGTGGCCGAGAAACCCTCGAGCGACTCGCGGAGGAAGCCGATGATGCCCAGGAGCATCTCGACGGCGGCTTCGTCCTTGGCGTCCTTGAGGACGTCCCAGAGCTTCTTGTCGCGGATGCGCTTTCGGAGCGGATCGGCCTCGGGCTCCGGCAGTCGAAGCGCGCTGACGACCTGGGAGAAGTAGGCGTCGGAGCCGGTGCGGACGAGGAGCTCGAGTTTGAGGTCGCAGTCGTCGTTCGCGTTGCGGCCGCCGAGCCAGGGTCGGTCGCCGCGGCAGTCGAAGGGGGCCGCGGTCTTGGCCTTGCTCATGGGCTGCCAGGAGCCGCAGTTGCTGCAGCTCACGACGATGCGACCGAGGTCACCCGTGGCGCCTTCCTTGAGGTGGAGCTCAGGGCGGTCGCACGTGTTGTCCTCGTAGTCGAGGTGGGCGAACGGGACCCACGGGAAGTCCGCGAGGTGGCCGCGCTTGCAGGCGGCGACGAAGCGCACCGGGATGGCGTGGTTCGAGACGTTCTTCCCGCATTGGTGGCGATACCGGCCGGCCTTGTTTTCGAACTGGTCGACCGCGCGGGCGAGGCGTTGGCACCCCTGGCACACAAACCAGCGCGGGAACTCAAGGGCGCGGACGCCGATGCTGGGGAACGGGTCTCGGACGTCGCCCTCGGGAGGCTTGCGGAAGTAGTGGCTGCGCGCGAGGTCGAGGTCCGGGTGCAGGGCCTTGAGTCGCGGGATCAGCGAGCGCCTCAAGCGCGCATCGTCGAGCGGCTCGCCCTCGGACTCGCGGCCGTAGCCCCAGTGCTCGAGGCCGCCGATGACGACGGCGCGATCGACGAGGTCGACCATCGAGCCGGGTCCGAAGGTGGTGATGAGCTGGCTCTGGCGGAGCTGGCCCTCGGGACGCGCGACGCGCTTCTGCTTCTTGGGCGACGCCATCAGGTCCTCTCGTCCAGGTGGGCGAAGCGCAACCAGACGGGCACGCTGGGCTCGACGTCACGCATGCTGGTCGGCGCCTCGAACTGCTTCGCGTCGTGGTCGTCGGGGGGCTCGTCGACGGCCGTGTACATGAGGGCTTTGCCCTCGTCTGGGACGCGGTCGAGCTTGCTGTAGACGCGGTCGGCGCCGCCCGTCCTTGCCTTGTCGATGACACGCTCCCACGAGTCGAGAAAGTCCCGGCCGCGTCGGCGCACGAGATCGGCGATGCGCTCCTCGGCTTCCTTGTCTTGCCAGTCCCGGTGATGACGAGCGCGATCGACGATCCAGCTGAGGAGCCGCTCGGCCTCCGAGCGCTGTGCGTGGATGTTCATCACGCCGGCGGGCGGCTCGAGCTCCTCGATGCCGTGGCGAATCATCGTGAGCATCGTGCCGACGAGCCCACGGTCGAGGGTCTGCCCGCTGAAGGGCGTGACCGTCGTCGCCTCGACATCGCGGTAGAAGCTCTCGTGGTAGCTGACGAAGCGCTCGTAGTGCGAGCGGTCCCGCGGGCGGAAGACGTTGAGGCAGGTCACGACGAGGCCGGGGTAGGCGCGGCCCACGCGGCTCGTCGCCTGGATGTACTCGCTCGTGGTCTTCGGCTGGCCGGTGACGACCATCAGCCCGAGGCGGTCCACGTCGAGGCCGACGGAGATCATGTTCGAGGCGAGCACCACGTCGAGCGGCTCCGGCTTCTCGGCGGCGCGTCGGGTGCCGAGGCGGCGCTTGGTCTCCTTAACGCGCTCGGTGCTCTCGCGGGAAGTGAGCTCGGCCGGCATCTTGAGCTTGCGGTCGGCGGCCCACGGATGCGGGGCGATGAAGTTCTGCGGACGCTTACCCTTGTCGAAGCCCCACACGCGGTTGCGCACCTCATCCTCGACGAGGCGCCGCATGCCTCCGAGCTCGCGGAGGCTGTTGAAGTAGCCGACCAGCGTCATGTACGGGTCGCCCGGCTGCTCCGGCGGCCCCTTGGGGTCGAAGTGCTTCTCCGCCGCCGCCAGGAGCGTGGCGTAGCTTCGGACGGAGACCGCCCTGAGCGCTCGCCCGGGCGCGGCGACGCCGACGTAGAGCCGACCCCAGTCGTCCGACTTGAGCCTCGAGAAGAAGTTGTCGCCCTCGTTGATGCCGCGCGGCGGAAAGAGCGCCATGTCGCGGCCGAAGAGCGCGCGGATCTGCTCGCGGGCGCGCCGCACGGTGGCGGTCGAGCAGACGACCTTCGGCCCGTAGCGCTTCCCGTCGACGACGCGCTCGCAGAGGTAGTCGATGGCGGCCTCGTAGAGCCCGACCATCGTGCCGAGCGGCCCGCTGATGAGGTGGAGCTCGTCCTGGATCACGAGCTCGGGGGGTGGCAGCCCGTCGGGCAGCTTCGTCGCGCCCTTCGGCGGCTTGTGCATGACGCCGTAGGCGCGCTGCTCGTCGAGGTGGGTCGCGCGGCCGAAGAGCATGCCCGCTTCCCCCCGCCACGGGACCATCGCGTACTTGTCGACGGTGGCGACCACGAAGTCGGGGAGCTCCTGGTAGATCTGCTCGTCGACGAAGAGCACCGGCAGGCCCTGCCCCGAACGCTTGGCCTCGGTGAAGAGACACTTCTCGCCCTCGCAGTACACGACGGCCCGCACGTACTTCGTCTTGCTGGGCTTCCCCTTGGCATCGACGAGCTTGATGTTCTGGATCCGGATGTCTGTGCCGCACCACGGGCAGCTCGTCAGGGGAAACGGCGAGCTCTGCCGCCCCGGCGTGTAGTCGTGGAGCGCCTTGTGGACGTCCTTGAGGCGGTTCGCGGTCGCCGCGGCCCCCACCCAGAGGCCAACGGTGAAGCGCGCGTTACCTAGCTTCTTCGGGTCGCGGCGGCGCATCTCCTCGAGGGCGCACATCAGCGTCGCGGCGCGGCCCAGCTGGTCGAGGGTGAGGAGGCGAAGCGTGTAGCGGAGGATGACCGCGACGCCGCGCCCCTCGTGGGGCTCCTTCTTGCCCCGGAGCCGCCGCAGCACGAGCGTGAACGCGATGAGGCCGAGGTACGCCTCGGTCTTGCCGCCGCCGGTGGGGAAGTAGATGAGGTCGGCGACCTTGCGGTCGGCGTGGGTCGGGTTCGCGACCGAGGCGAGGTTGAGCAGCACGAACGCGAGCTGGAACGGCCGCCACTCCGGCTCCTTGCCGTCCTTGTAGCGCCGGTCCTCCCGCATCGTGTCGGCCTGGAGCGCCGCGACGTACATCGCCTGGTTCGCGAGCTTGAACGCCTCGAGGATCTCCGTGTCGTTCTTGAGGAGCTGGATGCCCTCCCACATCCGGTCGCGCGCCTTCGTCGCCTTCTGCATCAGCCGACTGCGCGTGTCCTCGAGCGACTGGCGGGGGAGCGACTCGGTGCGCTGCTCGTTGATCCACCTCGAGTAGGTGTCGACGAGCGGAGCGAGCCCGCGCTCCAGCCCTTCGCCGTCGAGCTTGGCGAGCGTGGCCATCCGGGTGAGCACGTCGTCGAAGCGAACGTGCTCGACGCGCGGCACCTCGTACTCGGGGATCTGCGTCGTGGCGAGCGTGCGCACGCTCTCGTCGGCGTCGGGAACGGGCCGGGCGAGGCTCGTGTTGTGGCCGACCGCCCACTCCACCTTGTCGCGGAAGTTGAGGGCGAGCACCTTCTGGTCCTCGTCGTCGCCGTCCTCGCCGCGCCGGTTCGGTCGCTTCTCGAAGCCCGGCTCGTAGCGAAGTGAGAACTGGACCTGAAAGACGAAGCTGAGATCGCGGTCCTTGTCGAGCACGGTGCGCTCGTTGACGAGGAACAAGCTCAGCACGCGTGAGCCGGTGGGAAGGCCCTCGATGTCCGTCGTGCGTAGCTCGCCCCGGAAACGGAGCCCGCTCGTGTTCGGCACCGGAATGCCATCACGCCCCTCGAGGACGGCGCGATCGAGCGGGATCTTGATGTCCTTCTCTTCGTGAGGGACCCGCTTCCAACCGATGGACTTCTTGTCGTCGCGATCCTCGGCGGTCTCGACCTTGTCGTAGTCCGCGAAGGCGAGATCGACCTCGAGGTGATCCCCGTCGCCCGGAGGCAGGAACACGCTCAACCCCATCGACGCTGGGAATCGCGCGGGCCGCTTGGTCTCGGGCTCGGCCTCGCCCGCGTCTTCGGCCTGGGTGTCGTTGTCACTGACGAGGCCACCCTCCTGCGAGTCCTCGTCGTCCACGTCGGGCGCGCGTCCGCCCTGAGGGGCGAGGAAGCCGGTCAGATACCAGCGCGATGGGGCCAGCGGCAGGACCTCCTCGCCGCCGGAGGGATGGTCAGGCGGAACGAAGGGGCCGACGAGGTCGGCGTGAAGGGCTTCGACGAGACGGCGTCGGATCGCGAGCTCCTTGTCTTGGTCGGCCATCGCTAGAAGAGCTCCCCTTGGTCGATGTCCGCGGGCTGGCTGTCCGGCGACTTGCTCGCTTTGCCCTTGCCACCCTTACCGCGCTGCTTCGCGGCCGCCTTCTTCTTGCCCTTCTTCGAGCGGAGCCCGAGGCGCTCCTCCTCGCGAGCTCGCTCGGCGTTGAGGACGTAGAGGCGGTCGATCACCTCGTCCTCGAACTCCTGGAGCGCCGCGCGGTCGGCGTCGGTCTTCGGGCAGAAGGGAGGGACCTCGATGTCGGACCAGCCGTAGGCGTCGAGGACGGCGCGGTCCATCTCTTCGTGGAGGCGGCGGAGCTCGACGACGCGGGGCTCGTCGTTGCTCGAGTCCTTGAGCGCGTTGTAAGTCTTCGTCAGGCCTTGGTCGGTGTCGACCATGAACTTCGCGCGCGTCTCGTAGAGCCGCTTTCCAATGCCCTCCAAAGCCTCGGTCTTCGTGGACGGGCCCTGCCACGGAAAAGGAAAGGTCTCAAAGCAGACCGTGGGGCTATAGCTCAGCGTTCCCCCCAGGCTGGAACCATGAGACCGGACCCACACCTCATGCAGCCTCGATTGGAGGACTGAAAAGGACGAGCATGCGTCGAGGGTGACCACAACCGACTTCTGCGAGAAGATCCTATCTGTCGGCTGAAAGCCAAAGGCAACGTGCTTGGTCACTTGGGCCGAAACGAGGCAGCGATCCATCTCGGACAAGGCCAAGTACAGTGCCGGCCGATGGGCCTGAAATCGCCACCACTGTTCTCGAAGGACCCGCGCGCTCGCATTGTCGGTCCGTAGCCGATCTCGATCCGGCTTGACTCTTTCTCGGACGATCCCGACGAGATCAGGCCATCGACTGGCTTCTTCGAGAGTCATGTCGTGGAAGCTGATCACATAACGGTCAAACAGAAGGCGGGGAGAGGTGTTGATCTCATCGCCACCCAGGTACGGAAAGATGCGCTCCCCGTTCTTCTTGTTGTGCGCTAGCAGCAGATCTCGTTCGGCGGCGTCTAGAATGAAACCTTGGCCGTAGATCTGCGTACCCATCGATACCAGCGGCTTGTTCGCTACTAGGCGCTGAGCATCTGGTCTTTCAGGTCGCGGTTCGAGCTTCGAATTGATCTGTGCGACAGGCAGGCCGCCCAGCGAACGCGACACCACGAACTCCTTGGCGCGACCAAGTGCGAAGCAACAAGGAGCCACCGACACTGAAGCGTCTCCCGGCCATTCAAGGCCTGGATCGGCGTAGTAGATCAGTGCGCCTTGGTTGACGAGCCATTGAAGTCCGCCAACCCTGGAGTGGCCCTCGGTAATCGTATCTGTGGCGATTAGCCCAACAGTTCCGTGCGGACCGCACAAGGCGTGGACTTGCCTTAGGAAGTAGACGACCAGGTCGCCCTTGCCATGTGTCAGCGGATGTCGGGCCAGAATCCAGTCGCGGTAGCTGTTGCCGAAACTGCCAGAGACGTGGCGACCACCCAGGAATGGCGGGTTGCCGACGAATGCATCCATGTATGCGACTCGGTTGACTGTTCCCTTCTCTAGGGGATCCGGGCGCTCTTCGTAGAAGATCTCTGGAAACTCCAACATCCAATGAAACGGAGAGTGGGGTCTTGTCATTGCTCGCGCTAGAGCCTCAAGTTCGGCGCACACGCTTTCGTCGCCATTGAGCAACTGGTTCACTAGGCCAGCCCGACGTGCGCGTTCCTTTTCTCGCGCTTTCGACGTCCCCATCGCGAAAAAGCCCCCGATGCAGACGTCGGCGATCATTCGAACGCGCGCAGTCGCCTGCTCCGCATACTCAAGAAGCCGCTGCTTCTCTCGTTGTGACTCCGCGTCTTCCTTATCCGCCAGTGCGAGAAGCTGGTCGCGATGTTCTAGCGCTTGTTCGAGCGCGTCGTCGAGCGCCCGCCGGCACGTCTCGAGCTGCTCCTTCGGCTCCCAATGGAAGCTGCGAATCTGCTCCAGGTCGAGGCCCACAAGCGAGTCCCCGTGCCGCAACGCGTGATCCACGAATGTAAATGGCAGCTCCTTCGACAGCGTGACCAACCAGAGCGACAGTTTCGCGAGCTCGACGGCAGCAGCGTTCTTGTCCACGCCGTAGAGACAGCGCTGCGCGACGAGACGGCGGGCGTGAAGCAGCGCGTCTCCGTGCTCCTCGGTGAGCGCAGCGCGCTCGCCGGAGCGGTCCCACGCCGCGACGACCTCCTCGGCGAGCAAGCGGCACGCGGCGACGAGGAAGGCGCCGGACCCCATCGCGGGATCGCAAATCTTGAGCTCGAGAATCTGCGCCGCCGTTCGGTTCTCGCCGAGGCACGCGAGGATCGGCTCGAGGGTACGCTTGACGACCTTCTCGCTGAGCCAGCGCGGTGTGTAGTGGCTACCCGTTCGGCGACGCTCTTGACCGGGTTGGAGCACGAGCCTGCCCGCCGCGGCGCGGTGGCGCAGCTTCTCCTTCTTGCCGCCCGGCGCGAGCTCGGCGAGCTCCTCGGCGAGGGCGCGCTCCTCGGCTGCACTCTTCACCGCCGCTTCGGCCCTCTCCTGCGCAGTCATCGACAGGCCGCACGTCTCCTTCCAGAAGCGCTTGCGGTCGGCGGCCTTCATGGCGCGTACGATCCCGGTCTCCGCCCACACGCGGTCGCTTCCCAACCGCACGGCGGGACTCTCGACGCGCAGGACGTGGTAGCCCATGAGCGACTCGTAGACCGCGCCGATCTGCTCGACATCGAGCGACCGGTAGCTCAACCGCTGGCCCTTGAAGACTACGAGCCGGTGCAGCACGCGGTACACGGTGTCGTCGTCGATGCTGGGGAGCTGCACGGCGGCGCGCTCCTCCGGCAGCGTGATCGCGGCGGTCCATCCCGGCAGGCCGCCTTCGAGGAAGGGGAAGGCGCTCGGGTCGAAGAGCTTGCCGCGACGGGGCGGAAGCCGAACGCCCTCGTGCTGGACGCCGAGGAAGACAGCGCGGAACAGCGCAATGAGCCGACCGTAAGCGCCGAAGCGCAAATGCATCGACTCGGGGTGGGCACCCGCGTCGTCGGCGAGGCGCTCGTAGAGGCCGAGCACGCTCATGTGCTCGGCGTAGGTTGGGTGCTGTACCGGGACGAGGCTCTGGTCCTCGGCGTAGAGGATGAATACGAGCCGGAGGACGACGGAGAGGATGCCCTGGTAGAGATGGTCGTCGGCCTCTTCCAGGGCGGCGCGGAGCCAGTCCATGCGGTCGCCGACGCAATCGCGCGCGCCGGCGTGCTCGAAGCCCTCGAGCAGGATCTCGACCGCCTCGAAGACCTGCGCGGCGAGGTCCTTGGTGACGTCGGCCTGTCGGAGGCGGCTCTCGCGGAGCAGGCCCTCGAAGGTGAACTCGCTCGCCGCGCCGTAGGTGCGCTGGGCGTGGAAGATGAGCTCGAGCGCGGCCACGAGGGGGCGACCGGCGCGCTGCTTCAAGTCCTCGAAGCGGAAGGTGAGGTGCGCGCTCGACTCGCCGGTGGGCGCGTAGACGACGCGCAGCTCGCGCCGGTTCGACAGGAAGCCGACGGGGATGCCGCTGTGGCGAAGCAGCCGCTCGAGCTTCGCGGTGGGCGGGTAGCGCCAGGGGCCCGTCTCGTTCTCGCTCTTGTCGAGGTCGAGGGTCAGCGCGGTCGCGCCGGCGTCGGTCGTGAGGTCCCAGACAAGCGCGACGAACGGCGACACGCCGTCTTCCCTTGCTTCGGGCTCAGGCTCGTCCGTCGCGCCCTCGAACTGCGCGAAGGGGTCGTCCGAGGGCGCGTCGAAGGGGCCGCGGGCGATGGCGAAGGACGGGCGGATCTGCTGGCGGCCCTCGGGAGCGTAGAAGGACAGCTCGGGCGGCAGGTCCGCACGAACGACCACCATCCCGGGCCGGGCGTAGCCGAGGAACGACTCGAAGAAGGCCCGCACGTCGCGCAGCGCGGGGCCGTGCTCGGTGTCTTCGAGCTGTTCCTCGAGCTCGGAGGTGATGGTCGCGCGAACCTTTGGCGCGATCTGCGCGTCCGCGAGCGCGGGCACCGAGAAGACGAGCCCCTCGACCGGCTGAGCGAGGCCGAGCCATTCCCGGTGGAATCTCTCGTCGGCGTCTCTCATGTCATCGACTCCGGCCAGCTCACGCCGAGCCCCACGGGGGAGAGGCGGGTCATCCGGACCTCGTAGAGCGCCTCGATGGCCTCGGGCTCGGTCTCCATCTCGAGGTCGATAGCCTCGAGGCGCGCCTTCATGTGGTCGTGGTCGAGCTTGAGCTGCCGCTGCTGCTCTTGATCCGCCTTTGTGTCCGCCTTCCCGAAGAGCGTCATCTGCGCGACCTCACCGACCTGCTTCGTGATGGCCCGCTTCTGTCGCTGGAGGAGGGTGCGGAGCTCGTCGGCCTCGCGGCGCGCGCGCTGGGCGAGGCCGTTCTTCGCGGCCACGGCGCGCGCGTCGGCCTCGTCTTCGAGCGCTGCCCAGAGCGACGAGTACAGGCTGGCGGCGTGCGGGGCGACGCGCGCCTGGATGGCAGGTGACGGCGCCTTGGCGTCGAGCGCGGCAAGCTCCTCGAAGGCTTCGGTGGCGCGCTGCACGGTAGCCGCGTCCTTGTAGGGCTCCGTGCTCCCCTCGCTGCCGGACCAGGGCGCCGCGATGCCAATGATCTCGTCGTGGAGCCGGGCGGCGCCGGGGCCGAAGAGGCTAAGGCGTGCGTAGGCGACGACGCGGACGACGCTGTCGTCGGGCGCGACGACGACGGTGACACGACTGAGGTCGTGCGCGCTGAAGCCCTGCGCGAGGAAGCGGTCGAGGATGCGCTTCACGACCGGGTGCGCGAGGTGGAGCTGCTCGGTGTCGCTCGTCAGGTGCGCGATGGGCTCGAAGGTGACCGGGCGAGGTGCGTGCTGGCGCCACTCCCAGAACGACTCGGTGCGCTTTCGTGGGGGACGAAGACTGTCGAGGGTGCGGTCCCACGATCGATCGAGCGCGGGGAGCACGAAGGTGCGGCGGTCGCCGCGCGTGCGCTCGCCCTCGAGGAGGCCGTCGGTCCCGGCGAGGCGAAGCCCGACCTCGACGACCCCTCGAAGGGATGCGGGGTGCACCTTGAGCGCTTTGGCCGACGCTTCGAGGCGGCGGCCTGCTCGCGTGACCTCCAGCTCGAGCTTCGCTTGCTCTTTGCGTTGGGACTCGAGCTCGGCGTCGACGGTGGCCGTGTTCGCGTCGTGGCCGATGAGCGCGAGCTGCTCCTCGGTGGTGCCGTCGATGCCGGGCTCGAGGGTCTTCTCGATGTCCCTGAGCAGCACCGCGCCGAGGGAGCCAAGCTCCTGCTGGACGATCTCGACCTTGCGCACGAGGGTCTCGAGCACGCGGTCCTCGGGGCGCTGCGGATAGAAGAAGTAGTGGCAGCGGACCTCGGGCGAGTCCTGGAGGGTGCGGTCGATGCGCCCGTTGCGCTGTTCAAGCCGGGACGGGTTCCAAGGAAGATCGAAGTGGAAGAGGTCGGCGCAGTGGGCCTGGAGGTTGATGCCCTCGCGCGCGGCGTCGGTGGCGATGAGGATGCGGACCGGGTGCTCGTCGGGCGGCGTGTTGAACGCGCGCTGCACCTCGTCGCGCGCGTCGTCTCCCATGCCGCCGTGGAAGACGAGGACGCGCTCGTCGGCGCGGTCGGTGCCGCCGATCGCCTGCTTGATGAGGTCGATGAGGTACCGCTTCGTGTCGCCCCACTCGGTGAACAGGATCACGCGACGCGGGGTCCACTTCCGGTCGGCGGCCCCGGCATCGTCGAGCCCCACGGCGGGGCATTGGTGCTTGCGCATCCAGGCGAGAAGCGCGCGGACCTTCGCGTCCGGGTGGCGACGCGCCTTCTCCGCGACGGCGCGCAGCTCGGACAATAGCGCTCGTGCTTCTTCGGTGGGTGTGGGGAGCGAGGCGCTGTCCTTCGAGACGTCGTGCGCGGACTCGGCCTCGGCCGCGTCGTCGTCGATGCCGTGGAGATCGGCGTCCGCCTCGAGGTCGAGCTCCTCTTGTCCCGCCGTCGGGTGGTGCACCACCGGGCCCCCTCGCTCCATGACCGCGCGCGCGTGGACCTCGAGCGTGCGGGCGAACGCCTCCGGGCTCGAGAGGAGCCGCTGCTGCAGCCGAATGAACGTGAGCCGACCGCGGCCCTTCTTCGGGGCGCAGAGCTCCGTGTAACGGGCGAGCTTCTCCGCGAGCTGGAGCTCGAGCGGCGCGGTGGCGCCGAGGGTGGTGCGGTCGCCGGCCTCCTGCTCGTTGGTCTCGGCGTCGTAGCGGGTCTGTGCGCTCGTCCAGGCGGTCCCGTCGTGCTCGAGGGCGAGCTGGACCAGTATGCGGCGGGGAAAGCGCTCGACGCCGAGCTTGCGGAGATCGCGCTTGAGACGACGCACCATGATCGGCGCGAGCTCTTCGGGGCCGCCGATGGGAACGCCGCGCGTGAAGCGGACCGGGTCGAGGATCTCGAGGAGCGCGCTGAACGAGTTGGAGTGCCCGTTGTGCGGCGTCGCGCTGAGGAAGAGGCGGTTGTCGAAGCGGGGCGCGAGCTCGCGGATGGTCGACGTCGTCTCGCTGTCCACCGCGTACTTGCTCCGGCTCGCGGGGGCGGCGACGTGGGCCTCGTCGAGGATGAACAAGCTCTTGCGCGCTCGCGGGCCAAGATGCGCAAGCAGCGGCTCGCGATAGTCGTTCCGGCGCAGGAGCTGGTGGGAGACGATGAAGCGGTTGTGCGTGCTCCATGGGTTCACGCCGAAGCCGCGCTCCTGGCGCCGGTAGGCGACGAACTTCTGGGTCATCACCTCGAAGCGGAGCCCGAAGCGGCGTTGCATCTCGTCGCGCCATTGGAGGCAGATCGAGGCGGGGCACGCCACGAGCACGAACTCGGCCTGCTGGCGGAGGATCAGCTCCTGGAGCACGAGGCCCGCTTCGATCGTCTTCCCGAGCCCGACGTCGTCCGCGATGAACAGGTTCGCGCGCGGCAGCTCGAGCGCCTTCATCAGCGGCGCGAGCTGGTGCGCCATGAGCTTGATGCCCGCGCGGAACGGTGCTTGGAAGCGCGTCGCGTCTGCCGCGCTCACCGCCGACCACTTTAGGGCGTGCAGGTACGCGCCGAAGTGACCGGGGGGATCGATGCGTCCCTTCGGGTCGAGCCCCTCGGAGGCGGGGTCGATTACGCGGGCGCCGACCTCGAGGTCCCAGAGGATCTCGAGGACGCGGCCGGGCGCGTCGTCATCGAGGCAGACTAGCCGAAGTCGCGCCGAGTCGTGTTCGCCGCCCGGATGTACTGACTCAACGAGCCATTGCCGGTGCCGCGCCTGCACCACCTGGCCAGGCTGCGGAAGCTGGTCGAGGTGATGCTCCGGGGGCGGTGGTACTGACCTCCCCGGGTCCATCCCCGCCGCTTCCAGAACGCGGGCCAGCAGCTCGTTCCGGCTCCGGCTCGCGTCGTCGAGCCCGTGGCGACGACAGACGGCGCGGAGCTCGTCCCGGCCCAGCTCGCGGAGCACGGTCGGCAATCGCCCCTCGAGCTGGAGGCCGATGCGCTCTGCCATGCGACCCTTGGTCTCGCGACCGCCCTCGACGCGGATGCCGAAGGTGCGCGAGATGTCGAGCAGCCGCTCCGCGGTGAGGGCATCGAGAACGGAGCTCGGGCTTGGGGAGGTAGGGTCTGCTGTGCTCATGGCGATCCGCACGTGGGACTTGCGCTTGCCCCCACGCGTCCAGTCCTCGGAAGTAGTCCTTTTACCACGCCCCACCCGTGGCCATGGATAGCCCGTTCGGCCCGGTGTCGGACAACACCGCCGCCACATAGAGAGCCCCTCTGGGTCGCCCGCCGGGTGTCAGATTCAGGGCAACCACGCTCGCTACCGAGGGACCTGCAAGAACGCGCTCGACCTCAACCGCATCGTCGCCGTCGCGAATCTACTCAAGGCGGTGCGCTTGGCGCTTCGTCGCTCCAGCAGTTGATCGAGACTGCCATTGTTCTGACGTCGAAATCTGGGGTCTTCGCTCCGGAATCATGCGGCTCTGGCATGAAGTGCGATACTCTGTAGGTCGGTTGTCATGCCGGATCGACCCACTGCCGCCTCGACACACTCGCTGCCAAGACTGCCACCCGTTCGCATTCGCGTTGTCTTTGACAGCGGCGACCACCGCGCGGCACTTGAGGGGTATCTGCCGGAGCTAGTGAAGGCGGTCGACGACCTCGATGACGGTATCGTGGAGCTGGATCCGCTGGACCTTGCGCGTTATGCGCTCTTTCGCCGTCAGCAGAACGTCGATGGATTGAGGAACTGGGCTGAACTCGAACGGTTGCTGTCTGCCGAAATGACCACGTTGATGTCCGCATGGAGTCTTGACGATGGTGCAATCCGAGCGCGCAACCCTGGCCCGTTTCACCTGAAGGAAGACACGGCGGCGATGGGCGTGGGGGCCACGCTGGGTGTCGTGAGCGCCCTTCTAGGTATCTCTGAACCAAGTTGGGAGCGGATTCCCGATCCGCCTCGGGGAACTCATGCCTTCGACTTTCGCTTGGAAGACGAGGGGCCGACGCCGACAGCAGTACATGGAGGTCAGTTCCTTGAGCTTGAGTCGAAGGGCTGTGTGGGCTCGACCGACCTCAAGACGCAGGACAAGCGGGTAGACAACCATCGACGTGATGTCGCCAAGAAGAAGAAGAGCCTCGGGTCCCAAGCGAACCTAGTACGCCGGCTGGGAGCGATCGGAGTCTTCCCGGAGGCGACGGGCGTGTTGACCGAAGTCCGCCTGCTGGATCCGCCAGCCGACTGGGTCGGGCGAGATACCGAGCGCCACGATCTGCTCGCGCGGCTTGTCTTCTATCTTCGGGTCTTTCGGACTCTCACGGGAGCGGAGCTCCTCACATCCCTGGCGGACCGGATCGCGGTTCTGTCGACGATAGCGGACTACCGTGCGTTGGAGGGCGTTCCGCTTGTCTCACGTTCGTTCTCTGAGGCATCCGCCCTCGGTCGTGGCTGGGATCGTGGCAAGACGAGGATCCGGGGGAACGTGGCGGGGAAGGCCGCCCAGGTCGATGACGGTGTCTACACCTTCGTAGGCGCGGACTTCGATGTCCTAGCACTGCTTCGTGACCAGGACTTTGCAGCTCTGCTGGCCTATGAGGCGGAGGCGAGGCCAGCGTTCTGGTGGCAAGGCAGGTTGCTTGTCCTGCCGCCGGAGGAGTCTGGCGCGAGCTTTCCGCCCTTTCCAGAGCCGCGGCGCAGGCGCTACCGACGAGTTCCCGTGGCCGGATTCGTGCGGATTGCGGCGTCGGGCGTGGCATTTGGGGTGTTCGCTGACCAGGATGGCGCTGAGGACCGGCTCGCCCGGTTCGGGCTCCGGTGCGGCGCGGGCGCATAACCGGCAGGGGACCCAGCGGGATCCCCCAGAAGCCGTCGGAGGCCAGACCAGAGCCGCCTTCGGTCGCAGGCGATCGGAGCACGGACATCAGGCCGTCTTGGCCCGAAGGGTGCGATCGGTGATGCGCGTGAGTATCCGGCTCATCGGCGACTCAATCTGCATCGCCGCCTCGAGCGTGTGCGCGTCGCGCGGGATGCCTCGGTGCACACCGAGATAGTGCCGCTCCGCCACCGCCACGCTGTGGCCGAGCTGCTTCGCGCTCATGAACACAGTGGCGGCCCCGAAGATCCCGGGCGCGTTCGTGAGGTACGTCGCGCAGGTGCTCCTGAGGCTCTGCCAGGTGAAGTCGGGCGCGCCGAACGCGGAGATGAGCCGCCGTCTCGCCTTCACGACCGTGTCGACGGTGTAGGCGTCGCCTCCGCCGAAGACGTGACCGTCGTTACCGAAACGGAGCTTCATGGACGCGAGGAGCTTGCGTAGGGCTGGCGACACCTCGAGCCCGATGGTCCGCGCGCGCTGCGTCTTGGTCACCGCGGCGTCGAGCCGGATCTCGCCGACCCGTCGCCCCTGATGGTCGACGGCGTCGAGGTCGACGGCCTGCCAGGGCAGGGCGAGCGCCTCCCCGCGACGACAGCCGGTGAGCAGAAGAAAGGCGACGAAGGGGGTGATCGGGGCGTAGCGACGGGTGCTCCCGGGCGGCCGAAGGCCCGCGTGTTCGTCGCGGGTTTCCGCGAAGCACTCGGCGTCGTGACGCACCGCCGCTGCCAGGATCCGGCGGAGCGTCGCGCTCGAGTGGAAGACGGGCTCTTCGCGCGGAACGGTCAGCGCTGCCAGGGCGTCGGAGATGTCATCGCGGTGGAGGTCGGCGAGGAGCCCGTGCTTTCGCCAGGTGTTCAGGAGCGTCTTGAGGGATCGCAGCTCGCGGTTGATCGTGACAGGCGATCGACGCTGGGCGCTGGGGGTGCGGCTCCCCTGCGATCCGCCTCGGCGAACGTTGAGTCGCGGGGAGCGGACGAGGTAGTCCTTGAGCGAGGCGAGCTTCGCGGGGGTCAGGTCGGCCGTCGCCAGGACGCCCTCGTGCGTGGCCCACTCGCTGAGCTTGGCGAAGGCCAGGTTGTGTCCTTCGAGGGTCTTCTCCTTGAGCAGGGCCTCCGCGGTCTCGAGGTACTTCGAGATGCCATCGTCGATCGTGACGACCTGGACGGGGCGGATCCCTGCGAGGCGATCCATGCGGCGCCGCGCGAGATCGAGTGACAGGGCCTTGGCCCATTGCGTCCTCGCCTCCCGTGTCGAGAGCGCCTTGGGGTCGAGGGTCTTTGCGACCTCCCGCCCTGTGTCGGGGTCGATGTAGTGCGCGCGCCAGGTGACGAGGCCGCTCCCCCGCACGCGCTTCTTCAGCTTCACCCCGGGGTGAGGGCTCCGGACTCGACGACGCTTGGCCATGAAAACTCCTCGCGCGCGTCGTCCGTCCTGCTGGTCCCCTCTGGGGTCCCCTAATCGTGTCCGCTGACGCGCCCTGGTATCCTGGGTCGGTCAGCGCAGAAGTCAAAGAAACTCTGCAAATTCAGTGCATTGGCGGACATGGTGGGACATGGGCGGACATCTCGCGTTCGGCCTGTCACGCCGGAGGCCGCGGGTTCGAGTCCCGTCCGTCCCGCTTCGGAACCCCTGCATATGCGGGGGTTTCGTCGTTTTGGTGGCCCGTCGTGCCGGTCAGGGGCAGGGTCGGCCACCGCTTCGCATCCACCAGCTGCTATCGGCGAGCTGACTGATTGGATAGCGTTGCGAGGTGGCTGAGCCACCCACCCCGCTCAAGCGCCAGTATGTGCTGGAGGTTCTCGACTCGGTGGACCAGCGCGCCGTGTTGGTAGGTGGGCAGGCCGTCGCGTGGTGGGCGGAGTACTACGGCGCCCAGGGGCGCATGGCCGCCCTCGCCGAGTCGACCGCGATGTACGTCAGCAAGGACGCGGACTTCGCGGCGAGGTCGCTACACCCTCGGGAGCTGCGCCCGATGGTGAAGGAGCTGGCTGCGCGGCTCCACGGCTTGTCCCACTTCAAGTTCCCCTTCACCTCTGTCGTTGTGGCCTCGGTGACGTTCACCGATGACGATGGCGAAGAGAGGACGGTCGAGTTCCTCCGCGAGGTGTACGGCGTCGGGAAACGGAGGCGGGTTCTCGACGAGGCGGTCGGGTTCGAGGCTGCCGGAGATCTCCCGTCGTTCTACGTCATGCATCCGGTGATGCTGCTCGAGAGCCGCGTAGCGAATGTGGTCGACCTCGACGGCTACCAGACCGAGACAGCCATCTTGCAAGCGCGCATCGCCGTGGAGGTCCTCCGCGAGTGGCACCTGGACCAGCTCGAGGACGGATGGGCCGGCGCCAAGAAGGGGATCGAACGAACGTTGAAGCTCGCGGAGCACGCGCGCGGGATCGCCATCGCAGCCGCCCACGATGTGGAGGTCTTCACCGCCATCCCAGGTGAGCACGAGGCCTTGCCGCCGCAGTTCCGGGAGAAGCGCCTCGAGCCCTGCCGAGAGATGGTTGCCGCCGCTATCGCGGCAGCCCGAGCTTCTTGATCGGGCGGTAGAGGTGGACCACCGCAGCCCCGAAGGTGTTCGCGCGGTTCATCTCGGCCCACGTCGCCTGGCTGGACGCAACGGTGCGTCGGTCCTTCTCGCGAAGCGCTTGCTTCCGCGCGAAGACCTCGCGATCGCTGGTGGTGAGCTTCTTGGCCACGAGATCAGTGTAGGCGCAATTGGGACTCTGGCGAGAAAAGACTCTGCGGCGTTGGCTGCCTCGCCCTCCGGCCAGGCTCCTCAGGCTTCGCCTGACCGCCGCAGGCGGCTGGAGCCTGGCCGGAGGGCGAGGCACGCGCGACATCGAGGCAACTGCGCGCGCGCCAGACCGCGTCATCAGGCTGCCTCTGTGGCAGACCGTCGAGCGGGTTCACGGTCGGTCGTTCCATGTCGTTTCACTACGGCCCCTGACTCTGCGCTGGAACCTTGGCATGGGGGGTGCGGAGGACCCTGTTGCGCGTCTTGCGCGAGAAGGAAGGAACGACATGAGTCTCCGAATCAACGATGTAGCCCCGGACTTCACGACCGACTCGACGGCAGGGGAGCTCTCCCTCCACGAGTGGATCGGTGACGGATACGCGGTTCTGTTCTCGCACCCGAAGGACTTCACGCCGGTCTGCACCACCGAGTTCGGCGCGGTCGCGCGGTTGGTCCCGGAGTTCGCGAAGCGGAACACGAAGGTCATGGGCGTCTCGGTCGACAGCGTCGAGGAGCACGTGAAGTGGAAGAAGGACATCGAGGCGTTCGCGGGCGCCCCCGCCGACTTCCCGATCATCGACGACACCTCGCTGCAGGTCGCGAAGCTCTTCGACATGCTGCCCGCCGAGGCCTACCTGCCCGATGGTCGGACCGCCAAGGACAGCGCCACGGTCCGGACGGTGTTCATCATCGGGCCGGACAAGAAGATCCGGTTGATGATGACGTACCCGATGTCGGTCGGGCGCAACTTCGCGGAGATCATCCGGGCGCTGGACGCGGTGCAGGCGACCGATGGCGTGCCGGTCGCGACCCCCGCGGACTGGCGGCCCGGCGAGGACGTCATCGTCGGGCTCAGCCTGGACGACGCGGCCGCGAAGGAGAGGTTCGGCGAGATCGACGCCAAGCTGCCGTACCTCCGCTTCGCCAAGCCGCGCTGAGCCCCCCCGACCTCGCGTCGGGCGTGGCACGTTTCGATAGCCGTTTGGCACCTACCGCGAATGATCGTCGAGGGCCGGAGCCGCATGTTCTCCGCGAGACGCCGGCCGAACCCCCGGCACGTGGAGGTACCGATGAGCTTTCCCCCGCCCGAAGCCCCGACCGACGCACCCGTGCTCGTGACGGGGGCCACTGGATACGTCGCGGGTCGCGTGATCGAGCGGCTGCTCGCCGAAGGGCTCGTCGTGCACGCGACGGTGCGGGACGCGTCGAAGACGGATCGGCTCCGCTACCTGGTGGAGCTCGCCGAGGCCAGCCCGGGCTCGATTCGCTTCTTCTCCGCTGACCTGCTCGAGCCGGGCAGCTTCGCGGAGGCGATGGAGGGGTGCCGCGTGGTCTTTCACGTGGCGTCGCCGTTCGTCACCGACGTCGCCGATCCCGAGAACGAGCTGGTGAAGCCGGCGGTGGAGGGGACTCGGAACGTGCTGCTGCAAGCGAACGCGACGCCGTCGGTGCAGCGCGTGGTGCAGACGAGCTCGTGCGCGGCGATCTACGGGGACAGCGCCGACCTCGAGGCGACGCCGCGCGGGGTGTTCGACGAGGAGGTCTGGAACACGACGTCGACGCTCCAGCACAACCCGTACTCACTCTCGAAGACGCTCGCCGAGAAGGAGGCGTGGAGGATCGCCGAGGCTCAGGACCGCTGGCGCCTGGTGGTGATGAACCCGGCGATGGTGATGGGACCTGGGCTCCGCATCCACCGGGACTCCGAGAGCTTCTCGCTGCTGAAGCGGATCATCGACGGGAGCTTCTCCTCGGGCATGCCCGACGTCCGGATCGGGGTGGTGGACGTCCGCGACCTCGCGGAGGCGCACTACCGCGCGGGCTTCCTGCCCGACGCCTCCGGCCGGCACGTGCTGAGCGGGTCCGACGCGTCGATCCCGATGGTGGTCGAGACGCTGCGCGAGAAGCCGTGGAAGGAGCTGAAGCTCCCCAAGCGAGTGCTGCCTCGGTGGGTGCTCTGGCTGGTCGGGCCGATGGCGGGGCTGAGCCGGCCGTTCGTCTCGAAGAACGTCGGCCTCCCTTGGAAGGCGGACAACCGCAAGAGCCAGGAGCGGCTCGGCCTCGCCTATCGGCCGCTGGCGGAGACGGTGCAGGACTTCGCGCGCCAGATCATCGACGAGGGGCAGCTGGCCTGATCGAGGCGCTCGATGGGCCCCGTTCCGGGCCCCTCTGGAGGCGCTCGCTACGACGCACTGCGTCGCCTTGCGGGGTGTGCGCTCGTTCGGTACATTATCGGCCGACTCGCGCGAGCCGCCGCGACCGCCTTCGGCAGTGTCCGGCACGAGCCCGCATCACAGAACGGATGAAGCATGGAGCAGGGAGACATCCCCATCGAGCCCCTCTACTCGCACCTGAAGCGCCCCCGTTGGGGTCTGGCGATTCTGGCGGCAGAGTCGGACGACAAGCGCGAGTACCAGTTCCAGGATGGCGAGGCCCGCACCATCAAGGAGGGCTTCTGGGACCTGATGCAGCAGGTCGACCAGCCCGCTGACCGCGCCCAGAAGATCGTCCGCGAGCTCAAGGGGATGGTTCGCGCTTCCCGGAGCCGCGAGGCGGCGTCGGCGACCGTCAAGGTCGGCCCGCCGCCCATCGCGTTCGAGGAGCAGATCGGATACCTGCGCAAGCAGTACCCCGAGGGGCTCGCCTCCGAGTCGTGGATCGCGAAGGTGCGTGGCAGCACCGACGAGGCGACGCGCCGCAGCCGGCACCGCGACCCCGCCATCGCTCACGCCCAGGAGGCGCTCGCCAAGGAGGCGCTCGAGGCGCTCATCGCCGCGGGCGAGTTCGGCGAGATCAAGAAGCGGATCCACCAGGTCCTCACCGCCACGGATCTGACCGCGTCGAGCGACACGGCGCCGCTGCGCAAGCTGCCCGAGGAGGCCGAGGAGGAGCTCGCGTCGCACCTCATGGATCTGCTCTACGGAGCGGGTCCGTACGCGTCGCGCTTCGACCGCTTCGCGACGGGGCTCGCGGCCCGCACCGACGAGCGCGTCCGGTGGCCGATGGCCAGCGCGCTCTCGGCGCTCGTCCACCCGCAGGAGCACGTGTGCATCAAGCCCAGCGTGTTCCGTGAGCAGGCCCGCGCCGTGGCTCCGACCTTCCGCTACACGCCCACGCCCAGCGGCGCGGGCTACGTGCGGCTGCTCGAGGTCGCCAAGACGGTGCGCGCTCAGCTCGAGGGCGCCGGCGAGCCGGTGCGCGATCTGATGGACGTGTTCGACTTCATCCACGTGACGCTCCGGCCCAAGGCGCGTCAGGTGATCGAAGCGGCGCGTCCGCCGGCGATCTGAGAAGTCTCAGGGACCGAGGTCACGCGAGCCGGGGCAGTAGACCTCGTCTTGCGTGAGCGCGTTCCCGCAGCGGCTGACCACGATCGTCTCCATCTCGCATGACAGCGAGAGGCACTCGTCGCTCGCGCGACAGAGCTCGCCTGCCAGCTCGCCGGCTCCGCAGCTGCCCGCGCCGATCCCGGTGCTGGTGCAGCGCGGCGCCATGCCCGCGCATTGCAGGGCGTAGTCGCAGGTCGCGCCCGCGGCCCCGAGCGGGCGGCAGGTCCACGTGTTCGCCGGCGCCTCGACGCAGGCGTGGTCGCGCTCGCAGCTCAGCACCGCGAGGCCGATCTCGGTGGGGGTGCGCGAGACGGGAGTGCAAGACTCGCCGTTCGTTCGCAGGCCGACGAGCCCGTCGTAATAGCCCTGACGGCGCACGTAGAAGTTCACGACGCTCAGCTCACACGTCGACGCGAGCGCGCGGCCCTCCTCGACGGCTCGCCAGGCCCCCATCGGGTCCCACGCGAAGTAGTCGCGGTCGAGCGCGGCGGTGACCAGGGCGTCACACGTGCTCCGGGTCTCCGCGACGCAGCCCGCCTCGTCGAACCCCGCCGGGACCGCGGAGCAGCACCGCGTCACGGCGGCGCAGGACTCCTCCGCGCCGCGACGGCAGTACTCGGCCGGGTCCAGCCCCTCGGACCCAGCGTCGGATCCGCCGCCCCCATCGACCCCGCCGCCGTCCATGTCCCCTGCGTCGACGCCGCCGCCGTCGACGTCGACGGTGCGCGCGTCGACGCCGGCGTCACGCGCGCCCCCCATGTGCGCGCCCGGGTCGAACACGAGCGAGCAGCCCCCGACGAGGAGCGCGAGCGACGCAGCGAGGGAGCGCGTCATCAGAACCTCCCCGCGGCGGCGATGCCCGCGGCGCCGGGGGTGACCCAGGGGACGAGCGCGGCCGTCGCTCCGTCGCCTTCGGGCGGGAGCACGAAGAGCAGGACGAGCCCCGTCGCGGCCACGACGGCGCCGGAGATCCAGCTGATGTCGGCCACGAGCGCGAAGGTCGCCAATGTCGAGACCTCGTCGTCCGTGCAGGTCGTGTCGCAGCTGCTCCCGAGGTTGCCGTCCTCGGCCGCCGCGAGGCCCGCGAACACGGCGAAGTTGGCCAGGAGCACGCCGCCGCCGACGAGGAGCCCGATCCCCGCGGGGTGGACGCCTCCGCCGTCGCTCTCGGGGGCCACGGGCGCCGGGGTGGGGGAGGGCGGAGCGTCGCCCCCACCGTGGCCCGCGTCTCGCTCGGCCTGCAGCTCCGCTTCGGCTCGCTCGGCGCGCGCCTCGGCGATCCGTGCTCGGAGCCTCGCGAGGCGCGCCTGCAGCGAGGAGCGGCGGTCGTCGTCCGGGTCGCCGTCCCGGAGGTAGCCCTCGAGGGCCTGCGCGGCGTCCTCGATCTGCCCCGCCCGCTCGAGGGCCGAGTAGATGTTGTAGAGGAGGTCGGGGTGGGACGTGAGCTCGTAGGCGGCGCGGAACTCGGTCGCCGCGCGCTCGTACTCGCCGACGTCGAAGGCCTCGGTGCCCGCGTCGAAGTGGCGCCGCGCGATCTCGTTGGCAGGGGGGTCGACCGTGTCCTGCGCGCAGGCCGAGTTCGCGAAGGCCACGAGCGAGGCGAGCGTCAGGACGGCCGCACGCAACATTCCAGCGAGGCTATCACTTCCGAAGGCCGTAGGCCTCCATCCACCGATAGATCTGCTTGCGGTCGCGGTCGTAGTGCTTGGCGGTCGCGCGGATGCTGCCGTCGTTCTCCTCGAGCACGCGCTCGAGCTCTTCGCGGGACGGCCGGGTCAGGCGGCCGCCTCGGCTCGAGAGCTCCTCGGGCGAATCGTCCTCGTCGTCTTCTGCTTCCCGCGCGACGTGGGCGCGGAGCACGAGGGGCTCGTCGAGGTCGCAGCGCAGGCGGTAGACCTCCCGGTCGAGCCCGCGGAGGTTCTCGGGCCAGGCGCGCAGGGCCATCGTCTCGATCGCCTCGCTGGTCCACTCGAGCGGGTCGCCGCCCTCGGTCTCGCACCAGCGCGCGTCGAAGCGCGCGAGCCACTCGGGGATGTCCCCGCGCCGATCCGACAGCGGGGGGAGCTCGACCTCGGCGAGGGCGAGCCGCGCGTAGAGGTCGCGGCGGAAGAGGCCGTCGCCGACCCGCTCGCTCAGGTCGGGGTGGGTCGCCGCGATCACGCGCACGTCCGTCTGCTGCGCGGTGTCGCTGCCGAGCGGCGTCACCTCTCCGCTCTCGAGCGCCCGAAGGAGCTTCGCCTGGACGTCGAGGGGGAGCTCGGCGACCTCGTCCAGGAACAGCGAGCCGCCGTGCGCCCGCCGGAAGGCCCCCTCGCGCGCCTCCGCGGCCCCGGTGAACGCGCCCCGCCGGTGCCCGAAGAGCTGGCTGTCGGCGAGCTCGCGCGTGAGGCCGGCGCAGTTCAGCGCGACGTAGGGGCCCCGGCCGCTGAGGCGGTGGAGCTCGCGGGCGCAACGTTCCTTGCCCGTCCCGGTCTGCCCGAGCAGCAGCACCGGCGCGGCGCCGGGGCCGAGCCGCGCCACGCGACGGCGGAGCGCGCGGACCCGCGGAGCCTCGCCGGGGATCGCCTCGTGATCGACCTCGTCCGCGTCCTGCTCGAGGAGCTCGACCACCGCGATGACCTCGCCGAGGCGGAGGAGCGCGCCGGGGCCCGCGAACGTGGGCTCGGCGCCGAGGGGCGCGCCGTCGAGGAACGAGCCGTTGTGGCTCCCCGCGTCGGCGACGGCGAGGCCGACGCCGCGCACGCGGAGGCGGAGGTGCTCGCGCGAGACGCTGCGGTGATCGAGCCGCGCGTGGCTCGTCCTGCCCAGCACGGTCTCTCCGCGGCTCGGCGCGTCCACCCAACCCGCGAGCGCGCGGGGGAACACGACCCTCAGACCCGGTCGAGGTGCGCTCCGCGCCGCGCCGTCGCGGTCGGGGATCGTCATCGTGCGCTCGGGGTCGTCGCTCATGAACGACGGATCTAGCAGAATCCCGGACCCGGGGAGAGCGGACCGACGCTTCGCGTCGTCGGACTCAAAGGGTGTCGATCGATGGCCGACGCCGAAGGCGCAGATCGAGACCAGGCCATCGCGAAGCGATGGCCGTTGGTCGAGGGGCACCATCGCGGAGCGATGGGTCGAATGCGTAGGCGCGAAGCGCCGTAGCGTTCGTACTGGGGTTGGGGGCCCCGGTTCGGCTTTGCCGAACCGGGGGAAGGGGGCGAAGCCCACTTCGGAAACTCAGTCGAGCGAGATGTTGCGGGAAACCGACTCGCCGGGCGCCGCGGGGATGCTGAGCTCGCGGAACGGGCCGGTGCCCTCTCGCTGCAGCCGAACGCGGATCGTCCCGGACGGCACGGACCGGCGGAAGATGGGCGTGTTGCCCGCGTCCTCGCCGTTGATCCACGCCCGCGCCCAGGGTCGCGCGATGAGGGTGAGGAGGGCGGGGGTCGTGTCGCGCGCGACCGGCTGGCGTCGGCCCGACCGGCGCGAGGGGGTCGCGGCGGCGGGCTCGTCCTCGGACGCTGGCTCGGCCTCAGCCTCGGCGTCGGCCTCGGCCTCTGCTTCGGCGTCGGCCTCTGCTTCGGCGACGGGCTCGGGCTCGTCCTCGGCGGCCGGCTCGGGCTCGGCCTCCGTCAGCGCGTAGTGCAGCTCGACGCGGTCGCCGCGCGCCTCGAACGCCGCCTCGAAGTCGTCGTGACCGTCGAGGGACGCGACGAGACGGTGCGTGCCCTCGCCGAGATCCTCGACCAGCACGGGGGTCAGGCCCTCGATCGGGTGACCGTCGATCCGCACCGCGGCGCCGCCGGGCGTGGTGTCGATGCGGACCTGGCTGGTGTCGGGGACCGCGAGCTGCCAGCCGAAGGCGGCGGCGACCCCGACGAGCGCGAGCACCACCGCCGCCGCGACCCAGCGACCACCGCCGAACGAGCCCATCGGGACGGCCGGCGTCCCGCTCGAGGACTGGCCGTCCGTGCGCCGCGTCTGGCTGCGGCTCGGCTCGTCGGGCTCCTCGACCTCGATCGGGACCGCGACCTCGCGCTCCGCTGGATCGCGGTAGAGGATCGCGTCCTTGGCGGCCATCTGCGTCTCGAACAGCGAGCGCATGGTCTTGGACAGCTCGGCGCTGCCCGCCCTCAGATCGCTCGTGGCGAGGAAGCGGTCGAGATCCCGCGCGAGCTCGGCCGCGGTCGGGTAGCGGTCGTCGACGTCGTGCGCGAGCGCCCGGTCGATGATCCGCTCGAGGCCCTCGGGGAAGTCGGCCACCAGCGAGTTGGGCGAGAGCCGGTAGCCGCTGTAGATGCGGTGGAGGGTCTCGGCGTCGGAGGACGCGCGGAAGAGGCGACGGCCCGTCGAGATCTCCCACAGGACGACCCCGAGCGCGAAGATGTCCGAGCGCCGATCGAGCGGGTCGCCGCGGAGCTGCTCGGGGGACGCGTAGGCGAGCTTGCCCTTCACGACGCCCGTGTCCGTGTGGGTGACGCGGCCGGCGGCCTTCGCGACCCCGAAGTCCGTCAGCTTGACTTGCCCATCATAGGTGATGAACACGTTGTGGGGCGACACGTCGCGGTGGACGAGGTTCATCGACTTGCCGGTCGCGTCGGTCGCCTCGTGCGCGTGGTGGAGCCCGTCCGCGGCCCGCGCGACGATGTACGCCGCGAGCCCGAAGGGGACGCGCCCCGTCTGCACGGCGCAGCGCGTGGCGAGGCTCGTGAGCGGCTCGCCGTGGAGGTACTCCATCGCGAGGAAGTACCGACCGTCGGCCTCGCCGAGGTCGAAGGTCTGCGCGACGTTCGGGTGCTGGATGGCGGCCGCGATGCGGGCCTCGTCCAGGAACATGTTCACGAAGTCCTGGTTCTTCGCGAGCTGGTCGTGGACGCGCTTGATCGCGAACCACTTCTGGAAGCCGGCGGGGCCCCGCGCTCGAGCGAGGAACACGTTGGCCATCCCGCCGTGCCCGATCTCGTACACGAGCTCGTAGCGACCGAGCTTTCGCTCGTGCTCCTCGACCTTCGAGACCTCGAACGACGGCGCGCTCCCGAGGCGCTCGTGCTGAGGCTCGTCTTCGAGGGGAGCGGTGGGGTCCGGGGCCACGGCGGTCCAATGCTAGCAGCCTCCCGCCACGAGGCTTGGGATCAGCGCGCCGTGCGGAGCCGGGACTCGATCTGGTTGAGTCGCGCGCGGAGGAGCTCGTTGTCCGGCTCGGCGTCGACGGCGCTCTTCATGAGCCGCCACGCCTCCCGCCACTGGCCCGTCCGAGCCGCCGCCGCGCTGCGCTCGTAGAACGCCGCGGCCTGCGGGGAGCGGATCGGTGAGGCCGGGGCCGCCGCGGACTGCTCGGCGCGCGCGCGCCGCTCGTCGAGCTCCGCCCGATCCCGATCGTCGGCCCCGAGCCGCACCTTGCCGAGCCGGAGGAGGCGGTCGTAGGCGCGCCGCGACACCGGGTTGGTGAGGATCTGGAGCGCCTCGCTGCCGCGCCGATAGATCTGGGTCGAGCGCGCGAGGCGCTCGTCGTCCCCGGCGAACCGATCCGGGTGATAGCGCCGCGCGAACTTGCGGAAGGCGTCGCGGATCTCGCGCGCCTCGGCGTTCGGGTCGACGCCGAGGAGGGTGTAGTAGTCGAGCAGGTCGAGTCGGTCGGTCACCGCGCCTCTTCGGCCTCGAGGCGGCGACGCATGGCGTCGATGTCGTCGTTGCTCAGGCCGCCGCGCAGGTTGATGCGCGTGCTCTGCGAGCGACCGCTCGCGGCGTCCTTGGCCTGCACGCCCAGCGTCCCGTCGGCGTCGAGGATGAACGCGACCTCGATCTGCAGGTCGCCCCGCGCCTTGCGCGGGAGGTGATCGAGCACGACCTCGCCGAGGACCTCGTTGTCCCCGAACTGGTCCGACTCGCCCTGGCAGATGCGCACCGCCACCTCGACCTGGTCGTCGCGCGCGGTCGTGAAGATCTTCGTCTGCTCGGTCGGCACCGGCGCGTTCTTCGTGATGAGCTTGCGGCAGTAGCCGCCGACGGTCTCGATCGCGAGCGAGTGCGGCGTGACGTCCATGAGGATGGGCGGCCGCGTCGCCTGCGGCATCGGGACGACCTCCATCGCGAGCGTCGGCTGCACGGGGCGGGTCGGCGCCGGCTGCGGCCTCGGGGCCGGTTCGGGCAACGCCGGCGGCGCCGCGGGCGGAGCCGGGGGCGCGGGGGGACGGGGCGGCATGGCCGGCGGCCGCGGAGGCGCGGCGACAGGAGCCGCGGGCGGGGTCGGCGGCGGAGCCGGCGGCGCGACGGGCGGCGCGATGGGGGGCGCGATGGGGGGCGGTGGCGCGGAGGGCGGCTCGGGGAGGTCGAGGTTGGCGAACGGATCGTCGAGCCCTGCCTCCGGGGGCGTCGAGTCGAGCGCGACCTTCTGCGTGCCCGGGAGCGTGCCGCCTTTGCGGAGGCCCTTCTTCGGGGCGAGGAACGGGTCGATGTCCGCCGCGAAGGGGCTCGACAGCTCGGGCGGCGCGAGGTCGTCGAGCGCCTGCTTCGGGGGCACGTCGGACCCCGGCTGGAGGCGGTCGAGGTCCATGTCGAGCGTGGTCTTGGGGGTGGTGACGGTCACCACGGGGTTGGGCTTGATCGACTTGAGGTCGACGATCCCGGTCGGCAGGTCCTCGAGGTCGTCGAGCTGCGCGACCCGGGTGACCGCGTCGGGGAGCGGCGGCAGCGGGCCGGGAGGCGCGCTCGGGCGGGCGGGCCGCGAGGGGGGCACGTCGGACGCCGGGCGCTCCTCGGGCGAGAAGGCGGGCTGCCGCGGGACCCCGAGCATCGTCTGGCGCTTGTTCCGCGCGGCGCGTCGTCGCTGCACCTCCTCGCGGGACATCTTCTTGAGGACGACCTTGCCGAGGCTCGCGGCCCGCGGCTGCCGTGGCGCCTGCTGGCCGCCGACCGTGTAGCCGTGGATCGCCGCGCCCTGCGCGACGACGAGGTCTGGGTCGATGTTCGCCTTGGGGGTGCGCCCGAAGTAGCCCTCGACCATCCGGTGGATGATCGGCATCCGCGTCATCCCGCCGACGAGGACCACGTTGCTGATCTCGCTCGCCTTGAGCGACGCGTTGTGGAGCACCTCGTCGCAGACCTGGAACGTGCGCTGGATCAGCGAGTGCGACAGGGCCTCGAGCTGCTCGCGCGACAGCGAGAATTGCAGGTCGAGCGGGCGCCCGCCCTTGCCGTGGGTGAGCTCCTCGATGGTCAGCTCGGTCAGCTGCTCGGTCGACAGCTGGCACTTGGCCCACTCCGCGGCCGCCTTCAGGCGCTCGAAGGCCTGCGCGTCCGTCCGCGGATCCCAGCCGTGCTGCTCGAGGAAGGCGTCCGACATGGCGTTCGCGATCGCGCCGTCGATGTCCTCGCCGCCGAGGAACGTGTCGCCCGCGGTGGCGAGCACCTCGAAGACGTCGTCGTCGAGCTCGAGCACCGTCATGTCGAACGTGCCGCCGCCGAGGTCGTAGACCGCGACGCGCTCCCTCGCGCCCTTGCCGAACCCGTAGGCCAGGGCCGCCGCGGTGGGCTCGTTGATGATCCGGAGGACGTCGAGCCCCGCGACCTTGCCGGCCGCCTTCGTCGCGCTGCGCTGGAGCTCGTTGAAGTTCGCCGGGACGGTGATGACGGCGCGCTCGCACGCCTCGCCCAGCTCGCTCTCGGCGTTGCGCCGGAGCTGGCGGAGCACCATCGCGCTGATCTCGGCGAGCGCGTACTTGCCTCGACGGACCTCGACGACGGCCGACCCGTGCTTGCTCTTCGCGATCTTGAACGCGAAGCGCTGGGCCGCGGTCTTGACCTCGGGGCTGTCGAAGGGGCGGCCGATCAGGCGCTTGATCGCGTAGACGGTGTTGGCCGCGTCGACGAGCCGGCGCTCGCGCGCCTCGTAGCCGATGAGGGTCTCGCCGTTCGGGTGGAACGAGACGACCGACGGGAGCAGGCGCCGGCCCTCCGCGTCGGTGAGCACGCGGGCTTGACCGCCGTCGGCGATGGCGACGACCGAGTTGGTCGTGCCGAGATCGATCCCGAGTACGGGGCCTTGGCTCAAGGGCTCACCATCCGCGCGAACATTGCCGCATCCGGCGCCGCGCGAGTCAAGTCAGAGCGAGCCCGGCGCCGACTGCATGGGGCAGTTGATGTAGTTCGTCGTGATCTCGTAGTCGAGCACGCGATCGGTCCGCGGGGTGATCGTGTAGTCCGGCGCGATGTCGAACATGTCCGTGGCGTCCGTATACGCGGGGGTGGTGTCGATCGAGGCGAGGTCGGCGGGCACGGTGACCGCGACCATCTTCCACAGCGGCGTGTAGTCGGAGTCCTCGAGGGCCGCGCCGAAGATGTTGTTCGAGTCGAGCATGTCTCCGTCGCCGTTGAGGTCCGTCATCCGGACCTGCTCCATCAGCGGCTCCGTCTCGCCCTCGCGCGTGAGCACGTAGACGTGCCGCACGAACATCTCGCCGCTCGGGAGGACGGCGCGGTTGGGGCGCGACGCGGAGAAGTCGAAGCACCGCGCCTCGAGGCCGCGGACGTAGACGGAGCGCGTGGGGCCGACGGTCGTGTCCGCGCCGACCTCCACCTGCGCGTCGAGCGACGCGATCGGGCAGTGCATCATCTCGGAGGTCGCGCGGGGCGCCGGCCACCCCTGCGCCTCGACCTCGGCGAGCAGCTCCTCGACGCTCGTGACCTGGCCGTCCCACCCGTCGCTCGGGCGCACCTCGTAGATCTGGCCGAACGGGCTGTAGCCGTCCTCGCCGGGGAGGTGGTCGACGAGGATGGGGTGATCGATCGGCTCACACCGCGATCCCTCGCCCCTGCACAAGCGGTACACGGGCATCGCCTGCTCGGTCTGCGAGTCGATGGTCCAGTAGAAGACCTCGCGCCCGTGGACCCACGCCTGGAAGAGCGGCGCCACGCCGTCGAAGCCGTCGTGGTCGGCCACCTGCGCCGCGAGCGTCGCGTCGTCGTACAGCGAGGGCGGCGGCTCCGGGCTGGCGCAAGCCGTGATGCTTGCTACGCAAGCGAAGATGCCGACCATTCCCGCGTGGGCTCGAGATGCCGGCCTGCTGGTCTTTCGCGTGGCCATCGGTTCCATGATGCTCCTGTCGCACGGGATGCCCAAGCTGCTGGGGTTCGCGGAGAAGATGAACACCTTCCCCGACCCGCTCGGAGTGGGCAGCACGGCGAGCCTCTCGCTGGCGATCCTCGGCGAGGTCGTGGCCTCGGCGCTGCTCGTCCTCGGGCTCGGGACACGCTTCGCCGCGGTGCCGTTTCTGATCACGATGCTGGTCGCGGCCCTGATCGTCCACGCGGGGGATCCGCTGTCGGATCGGGAGCTCGCGTTGATGTACGCGGCCGCGGGCGTGACGTTACTCCTCACGGGCCCGGGCAAGCTCTCGCTCGACGAACTCATCCGGCGCCGCCGGGCGGGCGCGAAGGGCTGATCACTCCTCGGCGGCGGGGGCCGGCTCGGGCATCGGGGGCGGAGCGTCGCGACGACCGCGGACGCCCTCGCGCACGAACCGCGTCGCGCGTCCGCCGAAGCGGCTCACGTCCTCGACGATGAGGTAGAGCGCCGGCACGAGCAGGAGCGTGATGAAGGTGGCGAAGAGCACGCCGAACCCGAGGCTCAGCGCCATCGGGATGAGGAAGCGCGCGCCGACGGAGGTCTCGAGGATCATCGGCGTGAGGCCGAGGAACGTCGTCAGCGACGTCAGCAGGATGGGGCGGAAGCGACGCGTGCCGCCGACCGTCACCGCTTCGAGCACGGTGAGGCCCTCGTCGCGACGGAAGTCGTTGACCGCGGAGACGAGCACGAGCGAGTCGTTGACGACGACGCCGGCGAGGGCGACGAAGCCCATCATGCTCATCAGGCTCATGTTGTAGCCGAGGAGCAGGTGGCCGAGGACGGCCCCGACGAAGCCGAACGGGATCGCGGTGGCGATGATGAACGGCTGGCTCCAGCTCTTGAAGGCGATCGCGAGCAGCGCGAACATCGCCGCGAGGGCGAGGACGAAGCCGGCGCCGAGCGCGCCCATCGTCTCGGCCTGACGCCGCGCATCGCCGCCGGGCTCGATCCGCAGGCCGGGGTAGCGCGCGAGGAGGCGCGGCACGAGCTCGCGCTGCGCTTGCTGCTGGACCCGGTTGGCGTTTGTGCCGAACTGCACCGAGGCCGTCACGTTGACGCGGCGCCGGCCGTCGAGGCGCTGAATCTCCGTGTAGCTGCGGCCCCGCGCGATGTCGGCGGCCTCGGTCACGGGGATCTCGCCGCCGTCTGGGGTGCGGATCAGGAGCTGCTCGACGTCGGCCATCGACTGCCGCTCGCCCTCGGGGCGGCGGACGAAGACGCGGATCTCGTCGCGGCCGCGCTGCTCGCGCAGGGCCTCGGCGCCGAAGAACGAGTTGCGGAGCTGCGCGGCGAGCATCTGCTCGGTGATCCCGCGGCGCGGGCCTCGGGCCGGAGCGTGAAGTCGAGCTGCTCCTTGCCGTCGCGGAAGCCGTCGTCGATCTCGCGCACGCCCGCGTAGTCGCGCAGCTCCGACGCCATCTGCGCCGCCGCGCGCTCGAGCACGTCGAGGCGGGGGTGGCTGAGCTGGAAGTCGATGTCCGAGCCGCCTGGGCCGCCGGTGCTGTACTGGAACTGCATCGACTCGACGCCGGGGATCTCTCCGAGGCGGGCGCGCCAGGCCTCGGCGAGCTCGCGCGCGGTGAAGGAGCGCTCGTCGGTCGGGACCATGAAGACGGCGACCTCGGCGATGTGACCGCCGGCCGAGGACATCCCGCCGCGCGGTCCGCCGCCGCCGCCCGCGCCGGTGGCGCCGAGCAGCGCGAAGCGGCCGCGCACGACGTTCTCGCCTCGCTGCGGGTCGAGCTCGTGGATGACCTCGTGAGAGACCTCGAGCACGCGTCGCTGGACGGCCTCGGTCTCCGCGGCGGGCGTGCCGAAGGGCATCGTGACGCTGGCGGTGACGATGTCGCTGTCGATCTTCGGGAAGAACTCCCACTCCACGCGGCCGCCGGCGACGAGGCCGATGCCCATGAAGAGCATCGCCGCCGCGACGGAGAGCGTGACGTAGCGGTGTCTGAGCGCGAACGATAGGACTGGTCGATAGGTCTTCTCGATCAGCCACTCGATGAGGCGACTGAAGCGCTGCTGCAGGTTCTGGATGGTCTTGCTGTACGTGCAGATCAGGACCAGCACGCACAGGCCGAAGATGAAGATGGGCGCGAAGAGCCACTCGCCGGTGACCCTGTAGATCACGGGGATCGCGATCGCGACGACGATGGTGATGCCCCAGAGCCAGGTGCGCGTCCCGTCGAGGTGGCCGAGGTGGGCCGGCAGGACCAGCAGCGACTCGGCGAGCGAGAGCAGCAGGACCAGGATCACCACGATCGGGATCTGCATGAAGAACTTCCCGAACGTCCCCGGCACGAGGAGGAGCGGGACGAAGAAGATGCAGGTCGTGAGGATCGCGAAGACGACGGGCGCGAAGACCTCTTTGACGCCCTCGATCGCGGCGCGCATCGGCGGGACGCCCTTGCTGCGCAGCGTGTAGACGGCCTCGCCCACGACGATCGCGTCGTCGACGACCATCCCCAGCGTCAGGATGAAGGCGAACAGCGAGATCATGTTGATCGACGCGTTCGGCACCATCGGCAGGAAGATCATCGAGCCGATGAACGAGATGGGGATGCCCATCGTCACCCAGAACGCGAGCCGGATCTCGAGGAAGAGCCCGAGGCACACGAGGACGAGGACGAGGCCGATGTAGGCGTTGGAGAGCAGCAGGTCGATGCGCTGCTCGTAGAAGTCCGACCGGTCGTTCCAGGTCGCGAAGCTCACGCCCGGCGGGAGGTCGGGCTCGTGCGTCTCGATGTACTCGTGGACGGTGGCCGCGATGTCGAGCGGCGTCTGATCGCCCACGCGGAAGACCTGGACCATCACGGCGCGGTGGCCGTTGTACGAGGCGGCCGTGTCCACCTCGCGGAAGCCGTCCACCACCTCGCCGAGGTCGGCGAGGGTGATGCGCGACCCGTCGGGGCGCATCCGGACGACGATGTCCTCGAACTCGGTCCCGCGCTCGCGCCGCTCCGTCGTGCGGATGAGGATCTCGCCGCTCGACGTGCGCAGCGAGCCGCCGGGCAGATCGACCGACGCCGCGCGGATCGCGTCCGCCACGTCGCGGTGGGTGAGCCCGAACGATCGCAAGCGGTCTTGCGAGATCTCCACCGAGATCTCGAGCGGGCGGATGCCGCTGAGCTCGACCGTCGTGATCCCGTCGTCCTGCAGGAGGTCGTCGCGGACGCGCTCGGCGACCGCGCGCAGCTCCGCCTCGCCCTGATCGCCGTACACCACGACCGAGATGACCTCGCCGCGGAGCTGAGGCCGGCTCACGACCGGCTCCTCGACGTCGGCGGGGAAGCTCGTGATGCGGTCGACGGCGCTCTTGATGTCCGCGAGGACGCGGTCCCCGTTGGCGCTGAGGAGGAGCTCGCAGGTGATGACGCCGACGCCCTCGGCGGCGGTGGAGCGGACCTCCTTGATTCCGTCGACGGCGCGTACCGCCTCCTCGACGGGGAGGATCACGGCCTGCTCGACCTCCTCGGGGGACGCGCCGGGGTAGGGCACGTTGATGAGCACGAGGTCGAGCTCGAACTCCGGGAAGACCTCTTGCTTGATGCGCGGGATCGCGAACAGGCCGCCCGCGATCAGGAAGAGCATGAAGACGTTCGCCGCGACGGAGTTCTGGGCCATCCAGGCCAGCGCGCCGTCCTTGAACGGAGCGCTCTCGGAGACCTCCGAGGGGTCGGCGCCGCCGTCGCTCACGGGGTCGCGGCCCCTTCGGCGGACGCGGTGGGCTGGCTCGGCTCGGCGTTGAGCTCCTCGACCCGGCGGAGCGTCGTGCCCGCGATGGGCGGCGAGACGGTGCTCAGGATGATCTCGTCACCGGGGGTGAGCCCGCGGACGAGGAGGGACTCGTCCTCGCGCCACGCCACGCGCACGTCCTGGATCGCGAGCGCGCCGCCGCCGAAGAGGTGCACCTGGTCGCTCGCGTGGAGCGCGCTGCGCGGGATCCGGAAGACGCCCTCGAGCACGCCGGCCTCGATCTCGACGTCGACCGACGCGCCGAGGAGCATCGGCAGCTCGCCGGCGGGGCCGAGCGGATCGTCGATCTCGACGAGCACGCGGGCCATCCGGCCCACCGGATCGAGGTCGCCGAGCAGGCCCACCACGCGGCCCGTGCGCACGATCTCGTCCGACTCGCCTACGTGCTGGCGCACCGTGGCCTCGGAGCCGGTCGCCTCGCCGCTCGGCAGGCGGATGAAGCGGAGCAGCTCCATCGGGATCGGGACGCGCACCCAGAAGTGCTCGGTGCCCACGAGCGTCGCGAGCTGCGAGGCGGGACCGACGAGCTGCCCCACGTCGACGTTCTCCGCGATGACGATCGAGTCGAACGGGGCGCGCAGGCTGGTGCGCGAGAGGTTGGTCTGCGCCTGCTGCAGGCCGCTCCGCGCGGCGCGCAGCGAGGCCTCCGCGGCGCGGGTGTGCGGCTCGCGCAGCGCCAGCTCGCGGCCGCCCTCGGAGGCGCCCGTGCGCTCGCGCTCGAGCAGCGCCCACTCGCGCTCGGCGATGAGCCGACGGCTCTCCTCGGTGGAGACGTTGACGCGGCTGTTCTCGACCTGCGCGCGCTGCTGCTCGAGCGCGGCGCGGAAGTCGCGCGGGTCGATCCGAACGAGCGTGTCGCCCGCCGCGAGCCGCCCGCCGGGGACGAGGTCGTCGCTCATCCAGGTCACGCGCCCGTTGAGCTCGGGCTGCATCACGACCTGCCGGGCAGCGATGACCTGGCCCTGTGCGCGGATCGTGACGGCCTCGTCGCTCGGCTGCACCGTCTCCACGCGGACGGGGATCCCCTGGCTCTGGGGCGCGGCGCGCTCCGCGGCGGGGCGGGTCGCTACGAGCACGCCGGCGAAGGCGATGCCCGCGACGCAGATCCCCGCGGGGATCAGGACGGCGAAGATGCGAGCCACCGTGCCCGGCGAGGACTGGTAGGTCTCGCTGACCGGCTCCGCGTGCTCCGTGGGGGGCTGCTCGCTCACTGGTTCTCCTCCGGGCCAGCCGGTTCTTCTTCCTCGTCCTCGTCGTCGCCGGAGCGGGGCAAGGGGAGGTCGGGGCGCTCGAGCTCCCCGGTCCACGCGCCGCCGAGGGCGCGCGCGAGCTGTACGCGCTGCGAGAGGCGCTGCCGCTGTGTCGCGAGGATCGACTGCTCGAGCCGCTGCACCGCCGCGAGCGAGGTGAGCACGGGCAGGTAGTCGCTGAGCCCCTCCGAGTAGCGGCGGCGCGACTCCGTGAGCGCCGAGCGGGCCGCCTCGAGCTGCTCGCCGAGGTTGTCGCCCTGCGTCGCGAGCTGCCGCTCCCGGGCGATCGCGCTCTCGACCTCGAGCATCGCCGTCAAGACGGTGTGCCCGAACATCTGGAGGCGCTCGCGCAGCACGGCGCGGTTGCGTCGGATCTCGGCGTCCCGCCGCCCCCCGTCGAGGATCGTCGCGAGGATGCTCCCCGCGATCGAGTAGACGAAGCTGCTGACGAGCCCCTCGATGGTCGGCGAGGACAGCCCGATGGACGCGTTGAAGCGGAAGTTCGGGAACAGGTCCGCGATGGCCGCGCCGACGCGGTGGTCCTGCGCCTCGACGCGTCGCTGCGCGGCGCGGACGTCGGGCCGGGAGAGCAGCAGGTGCGCGGGGATCCCCTCGCGCGGGACGGCCGGCGGAGGCGGGAGCGTGGTCGGCTCGGGGAGCGATCCGATGTTGCCGGCGAAGGCGTTCGGCGGTCGGCCGACGAGCAACGCGAGCTGCTGGCGCGCGACCTGCTCGGCGCCCTCGATCTGCGCGAGCTGAGCCTCGGTCGCCTCGAGCTGCTGTCGCTGCTGGTGGATGTCGAGCGCGGTGCCGAGGCCGTGCGCGAAGCGCAGCGCGACGAGCTCGGCGTAGAGGCGGTTCGTCTCGAGCTGCTGCTCGAGGAGCGCGTGCGCGGCCCGCTGCTGCAGGAGCTCGAGCCACGCCTCGACCACGTTCGCGGCGAGGGTCATGGCGAGCGCCTCCACGTCGTCGCGCGCGGCGCCGACCTCGAGGCCGCTCGCCGCGACGGTGTGCCCGACCCGGTTCCAGACGTCGATCTCGTAGCTGACGGGCAGCGACATCCCGAAGCTGTTGTTCTCGAACTCCTGCCGTCCGAGCGCGCCGAAGACGGCGACGGTCCGCCGCCGCGAAGCGTCGAGCGACGCGCTGATCTGCGGCCACCATCCGGACGCCGACGCCTGCACGCCGCTCTCGGCCTGCTCGACCCGCGCCCACGCGGCGCCGAGCTGGAAGTTGTGCGCGAGCGCCTGATCGACGAGGTAGGTGAGCTCGGGATCCCCGAACGCGAGCCACCACCGATCGGGCGCCGCCTCCTCGTCGTCTCGGGCGGACGCGTCCTCGCCGCCGGCGGTGTAGCTCTCCGGCAGATCGAACGGGGGGCGCGGGTTGGACGCGGTCTCGTGCGGCGAGCACGCCGACGAGAGGAGCGCAGCGGCGAGCGCGAGCCGTCTCACGCGACCTCCGGGATTCGCGCGGCGATGGCGCGGAAGAGCAGCTTGGACACGGCCTCGTGGATGCGGTCGAGCGCGTAAGGGGGCGGACCGTCGCCGACGCGGAGCTGGAAACGGTCCGCGTTCATGCGGATGAAGCTCGCCCCGAACATGCCGGCCCACAGCGCCGCGCCGACCTCGTCGGGATCGATGTCGGGCCGGATGGAGCCGTCCTCGATGCCGCGGTGGATCGCGTCGAGGTAGGCGCGCCGCAGGCGCTGGATGCGCTCGCCGTAGTCGCGCAGGCTCGACCACTCGGGGGCGGGATCGAAGCCGGCGCACATGCTCGCGAACGCGACCCGCATCTGCGCGGCGTGCGCGTGGGTGGTCTCCTGGTGCGCGTCCACGAGGCGCTGGAGCAGGGTGAGCCCGTCGACGTCGTCGCCGGTCAGCTCCTCGAAGCGGGCGAGCACGGCGTCGAGCGGCCGGTGGGCGAGGGCGAGGAACAGCTCGTCCTTGCTCGGGAAGTAGAGGTAGACGGTGCCCTTGGAGACGTCGGCGGCCTCCGCCACCTCGTCCATCGTGGCCGCGTGGGCCCCTTTTTGGCCGAATACAGTGGCCGCGGCCTCGAGGATCGCCTCGCGACGCTCGTGCCTTCGGCGTTCCCTGCGGTTGGCGGCGTTGCCCACGAACGGTGACTCCGTGACTGACGGTCAGTCACTGACTCGCGGTTAGTAGGGCCTGCACCGTCCCTCCGCAAGCGCATTCTTGGGGTCCCGTCCGCGGGCGGGCAACACCTCGCTCGTTAAGAAGTGTTGTCGCTCCCAGGCCGAGAAAAAGTCGAGCGCGACGACCGCGAGTCTGTGACCCTCTGGGGGTCATGAGGCGAACGATTCTTCCCCTCGCCGCGATGGTCTTGCTGAGCGGCTGCATCGCTGGACAGCTCCCCACCGTTCGGACCGATCAGATCGAGGTCCGTGGGATCGGCCTCGAGGGGCTGACGCTCGCGGTTCGCCTCGTGATCACCAACGAGCGTCACAGCGACACGATCCACCTCGACGCGCTCCGCGTGCACGTGACCGTGGCGGATCAGGATCTGGGGGTCGTCGACGTCCCGGAGGCCGTCGATCTGCCGCCGAACGAGCCCGTGATCATCGAGTCCGACGTCTCGGTCCCCGTGACGAGCCTGCCCGACCTCGCGCTCGCCGCGGCCGGCGGGCCCGTGCCCTACCACCTCGACGGGCGCGCCCACGTGCTCAACATCGGCTGGACCGTCGACTTCGAGTACGACGGGGACATCCCGCAGAACCAGATCATGGGCGCGGCGGTGCCGGCGATCCCGTTCGGGCTCCTGCCCTGATCAGCGGGGCCGACGGGTCCGCGGCGGGTTCGCCGGGTCGGTGAAGGGATCGATGAGGTCGCTCTCGACCGGCTCGAGGGTGTCGAAGCCGTCGACGTGATCGGAAGGGTCGGTCTCCGTCGGGGTGCCGACGGGGTCGACCCGATGGGAGCCGCCCCGCTCGCGGTCGAGCCTCAACGTCAGCTCGTCGGCCGTGGTCGCGCCGACCGGCACCGTCCGCTCGCGGTGCCGCGCGAGCCGGACCGTGTAGGCGATCGGCGCCTCGCCCTCGGCCGGCCGAGGCACGTCGACGGGCGTGTTGCCGATCAGGACGCCGTCGGGCCCGAACACCTCGGCGCCCTCCGGATCGGTGTGGAGGGTGACGCGGCTCGGAGCGGGCGCGACCTCGAAGCGGTCCAGCAACGGCTCGCGCGGCGGTTCGTCCTCGACCACCTCCGCGACCTTGGCCGGCGCGTGCTTGGCGGCGACGGCGACGGAGGGCGCGGGCCAGAGGGCGACGCCGGCACCGACGCCGACGGCGATCACGAGCGCCGCGACGCCCGCGAGCCGGGCCCACGCGCGCGGCTTCGTCGGGGCCGGCGCGGCGACGGCCGGAGCGGGACGCGCGACGGGGAGCGCCGCGCGAGGCTGGGAGGGCGTGTTGCGATCGAGCTCGGCGAAGACCGCGCGCGGCGTCTGGTTTCGCTCGAAGGCCTCGAGGTCCGCGCGGAGCGCCGCCATGTTCGTGTAGCGAGCGGCGGGCTGCTTCGCGAGGCAGCAGAGGATGATCGACTCGAGCCCCGACGGAACCTCGACCGAGAGGCCCAGATCGCGCGGCGGGATCGGCTGCTCGTAGACGTGCTTGGTCAGCAGCCCCATGAGGCTGTCGGACTCGAACGGCAGCCGACCGCACGCCATCTCGTAGAGCATCACGCCGAGCGCGTAGACGTCGGTGCGCGCGTCGACGTCGTAGCCCGCGCACTGCTCGGGCGACATGTAGTGCGGCGTCCCGAACACCTGCCCGGCGACCGTCAGCTTGGTCTCGGTGGTACCCGCCATCTTCGCGATGCCGAAGTCGAGGACCTTCACGAACTCGCCGCCGCCGCGGGCGACGAGGTGGACGTTGTCGGGCTTCAGGTCGCGGTGGACGATCCCCGCCGCGTGGGCGGCGCCGAGCGCGTCGCAGAGCTGCTTCGCGATGTCCACGATCCGCGTCGCCGGCAGCGGCGCGCCGTCGCTGATCACCTTCGCGAGGGACGGCCCGTCGAGCATCTCCATCACGAAGTAGGTCGACCCGTCCGCGAGCGTCCCGAAGTCGCTCACGTCGCAGATGTGGGGGCTCCCGATCGCGCTCGCGGCGCGCGCTTCGCGCTCGAAGCGGGCGAGGATCTGCTCGTCCTTCGAGACGTCGGGCTTGAGCACCTTCACCGCCACGCTCTTGTCGAGGGCGCGGTGGCGGGCGAGGTAGACCATGCCCATGCCGCCCTGGCCGAGGACCTTCTCGATGAGGTAGCGCCCGTCGATCTCCTCGCCGATGCGCGGATCGACCGCGGGCGGGGGCGGCGGCACGAGTCGGAGGTGGGCGGTGGCGGTCACGCACAGTGAACCCCACGCCGACCCGAGACCTTTGGTCGCTCGTAGTGGCATCATGCGGTGGTTGCGCCCGCCTGCCCGAGACGCGTCTCCGCGCGCGATCCTCGCCACCCTCGCGCTCGTCGTGTGGGTGGGGGGCTTCGAAGTCGCCCCGGCGCTGCACGTGGGGATGCACGGGCGGCTCGCCGCTCACGACCACCTCGGCACGGCGAGCCACTCGCACGACGACGACCCCTCGGATCCGCATCGCCTCGACCACGTCGCCCGCTGGCGGGCGAGCCTGGCCGCGCTCTTCGCCCCCCGGGCTGGCGCCAAGACGCCCTCTGCTCGCGCGCAGAGCGCCCTCCGAGGCCCTCTTCGTCACGGCCTCCACGCCGCGGCCCATCGCCACGTCGCCGCGCGTCCTCCGGTCGCGGCGTTGCCCCCGCTGCTCCCGGCTCCGCTGGTCGGCGTGGTCCCGCGGCCCGTCGCGCCCGACGCGATCGCGGAGCTCCCGCCGACGGTCCCCTGCGCGCGCGGCCCGCCCGCGGTCGTCTGAGGAGAGCCCAGAAACACTGAGCCGCGAGCCTCCTCCGGGGGCTCCGCCGGACGTCGCCGCTCGCTGGCGACGCGTCGCCGTCGTCGCGCGCCGACGCCACCTCGACGCTCGTTGACTCCTCCACGGAGCCGATCGCATGACCTCTCTTCGGGCCCGCGCGCTGCGTCGCGTGATGCTCCCGTGTCTCGTCGGCGTCGCCTGGGCGACGCTCCCGTGGGTCGTTCGCGCGCAAGACGCGGACGCCGGGACGCCCCCGTCCGTCGAGGACGCGGGCGCGCCGGAGCCGCCGCCGGACGCGGGACCACCGGAGCCACCGCCGCAGGCGCCGGAGCCACCGCCGCAGGCGCCGGAGCCACCGCCGCAGGCGCCGGAGCCACCGCCGCAGGCGCCGGAGACCGATGCGTCCGACTCACCGCCCCCTCCAGACCCGCCCGAGCCCGCGAGCGAGGCCGACCCGCCCGAGGCCCCGCCGACTCCCGACCCCGAGCCCCCGGAGCCCGTCGAGGAGCCCGAGGCCTCGATCGACATGTCGATGTTCGACGAAGCCGAGGAGCTGGGGGTGACGGCGGTCGTGCCGACCCGGACCCCACCCCCGGTCGCGGCCACGAGCACGCTGTCGATCGAGCCGGGGCTGCTGCGCGACGTGCCGCGCCGGAGCGCGGACGAGCTGTTGACGCTCGCGCCAGGGGTGCTCACCGCGAACCACGCGGGCGAGGGGCACGCTCCGACGCTCTACCTGCGCGGGTTCGACGCGGGCGAGGGCCAGGACGTCGAGCTGCGGGTCGACGGCATCCCGATCAACGAGCCGAGCAACGCGCACGGACACGGCTACGCGGATCCGCGCTTCGTGATCCCGGAGCTCGTCAGCGGGCTGAACGTGGCGCAGGGACCGTTCGATCCGCGGCAAGGCGACTTCGCGATCGCGGGGACCGTCGACTACCGGCTCGGGCTCGCGCGGCGCGGCATCCTCCTGCGCGGCGAGTACGGCTCGTTCGACACGCGCCGCCTCGTCCTCGCGTGGGCGCCCGAGGACGCGGAGCCCGGGACGTTCGTGGGCGTCGAGCTGCGCGACGGGCAGGGCTTCGGGCCGAACCGCGCGCACTTCGGGGCGGCCGCGCTCGGCCGGCTCGAGCTCGAGGTCGAGCGCGGGCTCAGGGTCAGCCTGCTCGGCGCGGCGCAGAGCGCGCAGTTCGACAGCGCCGGGGTCGTGCGGCGCGACGACATCGAGCGCGGGACCTTCGCGTGCGGCGACGTCGACCCCACGTTCTGCGTCGCGGATCCGAACCAGGGCGGCTCGGCGAGCCGGTACCTGCTCGCGCTCGGCGTCGACTGGTCGCGGCCGAACGAGCGCTTCACGACCCGCGCCTGGGGCGGCTTCCGGCAGCTCCGCGTCCGCGAGAACTTCACCGGCCAGCTCCTCGATCCACGCGGCGACGGGCTCGACGAGCGCTACGAGGTCGGCACCCTGGGGCTCCAGGGCGCCTACCGCGTCCGCGTGCCCTGGGACGGACGCGATCACCACGTCGAGCTCGGATGGTTCGGCCGGCACGACACCGGGGAGACCGTCATGCAGCGGATCCGCCGCGAGCGCGGGGTGCCGTACGCGTCGGTCTTCGACGCGGCGCTCCACGTGACCGACATCGGCGGGTGGCTGATGGGCGACGTCAGCCCCGCCGAGTGGCTTCTCGTGCAAGCCGGCTTGCGGGTCGACGCGTTCCAGTACTCGGTGACCGACCGCGGCCTGCCGGTCTCGGATCGCGAGGGCCCGCGGCTGCCCGAGGCCTCCACGGACGCGTTCGGGATCGCGTTTCAGCCGCGCGGGAGCGTCATCGTCCGATTGCACGAGTCGTTGACGTGGACGACGAGCGCCGGCGTCGGCACGCGCTCGAGCGACGCGGTGGCGCTGTCGGAAGGGGAGAGCGCGCCCTTCGCGAGGGCCGTCGCGCTCGAGTCCGGGCTCGGCCTCGCGCTCGCCGAGGCACGCCGCTACGACGTGACCGCGCGCCTCGGGGTCTTCCACACCTACGTCGATCGAGAGCTCGTCTTCGATCCCAACCGCGGCCGCAACGTCGCCGCGGGCTCCTCGAACCGATACGGCGCGTTCGCCTACGCCCGGGTCCGCTTCGAGGAGTGGCTCGACGCGGGCGCGAGCGTGGCGTGGACCGAGGCCAACCTCGCCGCGGACGCGGGCTGGTTCGACCTGACGGCGGGCGCCCGGCTCCCCTACGTCCCCCGGGTGATGGGCCGCGTCGACCTCGCGGCTCGCAAGGGGTTCCGGCTCGAGGGTGAGCCCTTCGAGGTCGGCGCCGCCGCCGGGGTCACCTGGCTCGGCCCGCGCCCGCTGCCGAACGGGGCCGAGGGCGACGGATACGCCGTGATCGACGCGTCCGCGCACGTCGGCTGGCGCTTCGTCGAGCTCGGCCTGCTGCTCCGCAACCTCCTCGACGCGCGCTACGAGCGGGCGTCGTTCTCGTACGTGTCGAGCTTCGACGCGACGCGCGCCCCGTCGATGACCCCGGCCTCGCACTTCGCGGCGGGCGCCCCGTTCTCCTTCTTCCTGACCCTCACCCTCCACCTGACCCCCGTCCGGTGGGTCCGCGGTGACGACGAACCGGAGCACGAACGATGAAGAAGCTCACCGGGGCGCTGGCGCTGGCCGCCGCCCTCACCCTCGCCTCGGCGGTGTCCTGCACGGCGACCGCGGGGATCCCGATCGAGCTGCGGCTGGCGCTGGAGCCGCTGTCGGACGGCGCGGCGACGACGCCGACCGGCTGGAGCGTCGAGCTCACGGAGGCGACGCTCCTCGTGGGGCCGATCTACGCGTACGCCCCCCTCGAAGAGCCGATGGCGCTCCGGCCGCCGTTCGGCCCCGCGCTCGCGCTCGCGCACGGCGGCTTCGACCCGCTCGACGGCCGGCTGGTGCGCGGGGAGTACCTCGATCAGCTCGCCTTCGACGCGCTCGGCGGCCGGGTCGACCTGGGCGCGATCGACGGCCTGCTCGGCGAGGTCGACGAGCTCTCGGTGGTGCTCGACGAGCCGAGGGGCGCGAACACCTCGCCGGACGGACCCACCCACGGCCACCACGCCTGGGTCCGAGGCGTCGCGACGCGCGAGGGCGAGACGGTGACCTTCGAGGGCGGCATCGACATCGAGGACGAGGGGCTCCTGCGGCGCGTCGACGGCGTGCCGGTCGAGGGCGGCGCCCTCGCGGACGGCGTCACGCTGGTCGTGGGCGTCGACCCGTCCCGTTGGCTCTCGGAGGCCAACTTCACGGACCTGACCGGTGGGGTCGAGGTGCTCGGCGAAGACACCCAGCCCCACCGGGCGTGGCGGCTCGGAGTGCGGAGCGCGGCGGCCTATTCGGCCCGGACGGAGGGACCCTGATGAAGAAGAAGCTCTGGCTCGGTTGGCTGATGCTCCTCGCTGGCTGTGGTGGCGAGACGGGGACGCTCGACGTCTCGATCAGCGGAGAGGAGGCGGCGACGATGGGCTACCCGGTCGGTGACATCGGCTTCGTCGACGGCTGGTCCTTGCAGTTCTCTACGCTCGTCGTGAACGTCGGCGGCTTCGAGCTGCGGGGCGAGGACGGGGAGAGCGTGGCCGCGGACGGCGACGTGATGATCGACCTGCACCAGGGGGACGCCGTGGTGCACCGCCTGGAGGCGGTCGGGGCGCGGCGCTGGGACGACGTCCGCTACGAGCTGAGACCGGCGACGGGGGGCTCGCGCGTCGTCGGCGTCGTCGACGAGGCCGTGCGGCGGCGCATGATCGACAGCGGCTGGTCGGTGTACATCGAGGCCACCGCGGAGAAGGGCGGCGTGACTCGCACGCTCGCGTGGGGGCTCGATCAGCACGTGCTGAGCCGCGAGTGCGTCGCCGGAGACGGGACCCTCGGCGTGGTCGTCCCCGCGGGCGCCATCGCGGACGGGCAGATCACCTTTCATTGGGACCACCTCTTCTTCGACTCCCTCGCGCTCGACGACGCCGACATGCGCTTCGACGCGATGAGCGCCGTCGCCGACCCCGAGGGGGCCGTCACGCTCGAGGCGCTGAACGGGCAGCGGCTCGCGGATCTCCGCGACGCCGACGGTGCGCCGCTCGTCGACGACGAGGGCGCGCCGGTGGTCTACGACCCGGGCTCGGAGCCGCTGCCCGAGCCGACGCTCCGCTACCACGTGCTCGCCGTGGCCACGACGATCGGCCACTGGAACGGCGAGGGCCACTGCCACTACGACGTGGTGCCGTGAGCGCGGCGATGGGCGGAGCCGGGTTCGAACCGACGACCATTGGTGTGTAAAACCAACGCTCTACCGACTGAGCTATCCGCCCGGGGCGGCAGAGCATGACCCGGAGGCGCCGGTCAGTCGACCGTGATGGACTTGCTCACGTTCTTGGGCACGTCCGGGTGGACGCCGTGGTCCTTGAGGCCGAGCGACTCGAGGTAGGCCATCTTCTTCACGCTCATCCGCAGCGCGAGGAGCTGGAGCGCGACCGACGCGCTGAAGGCCGCCTGGAGCGTGTCGCCGGTCGGGGGGAGGGCGACGTAGACGCTCCTGTAGTCCGGGCGGTCGGCCGGCGGCTTCTCGATCGCGGCGCGGAGCCGCGGATCCTCCTCGGCGATCATGACGGGGAGCGCGCCGCGGATCTTGTGGGTGTGGATCTGCGAGATCGTGAGGTCCACGTCGCGCGCGTCCGGGCCGGTGATGAAGACGAGCGGGTAGTCCGCGTAGAGCGCGCGCATGGAGTGGTGCAGGGCGTCCTTCACGAAGCGGTGCGGGTCCGCCGCCTGCGCGACGCTGGTCGCGACGTGGTCGAGGAGCGCCTGGACCTGCGCGGGACCGAAGAGGGTGTTGAAGCCGAGGATGGTGTTGGGGCCGTGCTTGAACTCGCTGCCCTCGAAGCCCTCGGTGTGGTTCAGGACGACCTCGCGGATCTTGAGCGCGCCCTCCTTGGCGACCGCGAGGAGCCGCGTCGCGAGCAGGTGCATCGACGGCGCGAGGTGCACGAGCTCCGCCGCGCGCTCGAGCGGCGCGCGCGTGGTCTCGATGGTCTGCTCGACGAGCCGCGACAGGTCGGGCCACGGGGTCACCTCGCGCCCGCGGGCCTCGCCGAGCCGCCGCGCGAGCCCGTAGAACACCGTGAGCTGGTTCAAGAAGCTCTTCGTCGCCGGGACCGCGATCTCGGGGCCGCAGCGGAGCGGGACGACGACGTGGCTCTTCTCCTGCGCGAGGGTGGAGTTGAGGTTGTTGACGATGGCGACGCGGCCGATGTCGAGGCCCGAGCCGATCACGACGTCGACGACGTCGATGAGGTCCTTCGTCTCCCCGCTCTGGCTCACCGAGACGAGCAGGTCCCCGTCGCGCAGCGTCAAGGCGTATTGCCCTCTGAACTCGCCCGGGAGGAGCGGGATGACGTCCGCGCCCGCGAGCTCGGCGAAGAAGAGGCTGGCGGCCTTCGCGGCGTGGAAGCTGGTCCCGCAGCAGACGAGGTAGATGCGGCCGCCGCGCTCGATGCTCGCGAGCATGCGCTCGACGGTCTGCCCGACGCCGCGGGCGAGCTCGTCGACCTCGCGCGCCTCGAGGAACGCGTCGAGGCCGTGGACGATCCGCTCGCGCTCCGGCGCGATGGCGATGAGGTCGGCGAAGAAACCACGCTCGGCCGAGGCGAGCTCGACGGCGTCCGCCGCGAGCGCCTGCGCGAGGGGCAGCGCCGCGACGGCCTCGAGCGCCGCGCGCAGCGAGTCCTCGGCGTACTCCGAGCGCAGGGCTTCGAAGGCTTGGTTCAGCGCCTCGTGCGCGCTCGCGTCGAAGGCCAGGCCCTTCTCGCGGGCCGAGCGCGCGGCGTCGCTGCCGCCCCCGAACACCCGCAGCGCGTCCCGCACGGTCTCGGGCTGCGCGTGGATCTCCTGCTCCATGAACGTCTCGAACGGCGGCTGCAGGACGGCGTCCTCGACCCGCAGGTGCGACCGGACCGGCTCGCGTTCGAGCGTCGCGCCGTCCTTGGTCGCGTAGACGGCGAAGTCGTTCGCGTCGTAGACGACCATCTCGTGCTCGGCGAGCGGCACCAGCACGCGGGTGTGGCCGAGCACGCTCGACAGGTCGCTGCTCGCGATCGCGAAGGCGCCCCGCTCGGTGCTGCCGAGGCCGAAGTACAGGCTCGAGCCGCGCTTGATGGCGACGGCGCGGTGGGTCACGGGGTCGACCACGACCGCGGCGAAGGAGCCCTCGAGCTTGGCCGACGCGCGCACGACGGCGGCGCGCATCGCGGCGTCGCGGTCGTCGGTGCGGGTGAGCTCCTCGGCGAAGAAGTGCTCGACGGTGTGCACGACCATCTCGCCGTCGTTGTCGCTGAGCACCTCGTGCCCCTCGGCGGTGAGCCACTCCTTGAGCGCGTCGCAGTTCGTGACGTTGCCGTTGTGAGCGCCGTAGAGGAACGTCTTGCAGCGCACCACGTGCGGCTGCGCGTTCTTCTCGTCGACGACGCCGAAGGTGGCCCAGCGGACTTGCCCGCAAAACACCTTGCCCTCGAGCCGGTCGATGCCGAGCTCGGGGACGAGATCGCTCGGCGCGCCGACGCCCTTGCGGAGCGCCACGTCGTCGACCGCGTCGCCCTGCACCGCGGCGCCGGCGGAGTCGTAGCCGCGGTACTGCAACGCGACGAGGAGCTCGCCCGCGATCTGCCCGAGGTCCGCGCGGGACCGATCACACACCAAGCCGATGACGCCACACATGGGTGCGCACTCTTGCGCAGGCCGCCCGGCGCGCAACGCGTCGACGAAGTGTGCTCCTCAGTGGCGTGGAATTTCGCGCGAAGATCGCGAAGGGGGCAAAGAGGATTGTTTTGTGGGCGCGACTTCGTCGGTGCCGCGCGGATCGGCTACCCCATCCCCCTCTTGGCTCCCTTTCGCGCGCTTTGCGCGAAATTGCTGCGCTCCGAATTCGAGCGCGCGAGCCGTCTACTGCTGGGCGCCGGGGCCTTCGACGGTGGCTTGCGGCACCGCGGAGGCTTCGTCGTCGAAGGTGACGAGCTTGCCGCCCTGGTACTCCATCGGCCGCGGGCGCCGGCTGAAGAGGGCGTCGGGGTCGTTGAGCGCGAGCGCCTCGCGCAGGACCTGGTCCATGTGCTCGACGAGCACGACGCGGAGGCCCTTGAGGACGCGCTTCGGGATCTCGCGGAGGTCCTTGCGGTTCTCCTTCGGGATCAGGAGCGTGTCGATCCCCGCGCGGTGGGCCGCGAGGGTCTTCTCCTTGAGGCCGCCGATCGGCATGACCTGCCCGCGGAGGGTGATCTCGCCGGTCATCGCGACGTTCTTGCGGACCGGGATCCGCATCAGCGCGCTCGCGATGCTCGTGGCCATCGTGATCCCCGCGCTCGGCCCGTCCTTCGGGTAGTAGTCGGGGAAGTGCACGTGGACGTCCACCTTCTCGTGGAAGTCCTCCTCGAGGCCGAGCTCGGCGTGGCGCGAGCGGATGTAGGTGATCGCGGCCTGCGCGCTCTCCTTCATGCCCTCGCTGAGCCGGCCGGTGATGAGCTGCTTGCCCTTGCCGGGCACGATCGCCGCCTCGCAGTCGAGGAGCGTGCCGCCGAACACCGTGGCCGCGAGGCCGTGGGTGCGGCCGATCGCGTCGGTCTCGCCCGCCTTGTTGCCCTGGTACTTCGGCACGCCGAGGTAGCGGGGGACGTCGGCCGCGGCGATGCGGTAGGAGGCGGTCTTGTCGCCGCCCTCCTTCACCACCTGGCGCGCGACCTTGCGGCAGAGCGAGCCGATCTCGCGCTCGAGGTTCCGGACGCCGCTCTCCATCGTGTAGTGGTGGATGACGGTCCGGATCGCGTTCTCGGTGATCTCGAGGTCGACCTCGTGGAGGCCGGCCTCCTTCTGCTGGCGCGGGACGAGGTAGCGGACGGCGATGTTGAGCTTCTCGAACTCCGTGTAGCCGGACAGCTCGAGGATCTCCATGCGGTCGCGCAGCGGCAGCGGGATGTCGCCGAGCGTGTTCGCGGTCGTGATGAACATCACGTCCGAGAGGTCGTAGTCGAGGTCGAGGTAGTGGTCGTTGAACTGGGTGTTCTGCTCGGGGTCGAGCACCTCGAGGAGCGCCGACGCGGGATCGCCGCGGAAGTCGCTCGACATCTTGTCGACCTCGTCGAGGAGGAAGACGGGGTTGTTCGCGCCGGTCTTGCGCAGGCTCTGGATGATCCGGCCGGGGAGGGCGCCGATGTACGTGCGCCGGTGGCCGCGGATCTCCGCCTCGTCGCGCACGCCGCCGAGGCTCAGGCGGACGAACTCGCGACCCGTCGCGCGGGCGATGCTGCGCGCGAGGGAGGTCTTGCCGACGCCGGGCGGCCCCACCAGGCACAGCACGGGGCCCTTGAGCTTCTTCACGAGCGCCTGGACCGCGAGGTACTCGAGGATGCGCTCCTTGACCTTCTTCAGCCCGTAGTGGTCCTCGTCGAGGATGCGCTCGGCGAGGTCGATGTCGTAGTTCTCCTCCGTGACGTCGAACCACGGGAGGTTGAGGATCCAGTCGATGTAGTTGCGGACGACGGTCGCCTCGGCGCTCATCGGCTGCATCATCTTGAGCTTGCGCAGCTCCTTCTTGATGCGGTCGTCGGCCTCTTCGGTGAGCTGCTTGGACTTGATGCGGTCCTCTAGCTCCTGGATTTCACTCTTGAATTCGTCGCGCTCACCCAGCTCCTTCTGGATGGCCTGCATCTGCTCGTTGAGGTAGTACTCCTTCTGCGTCTTCTCCATCTGCTTCTTGACGCGCGATCGGATCTTCTTCTCCACCTGGAGGATCTCGATCTCCGCGTTCATGAGCTCGAAGAGACGCTCGAGACGCTTCGCCGGGTCGGTCGTCTCGAGGATGTCCTGCTTGTCGTGCAGCTTGACGGCCGTCAGGTGCACCACGATCGTGTCGGCGAGGCGCGCCGGGTCGTCGATCGTCTGCACCTGCATCAGCATCTCGGGAGCGATGCGCTTGTTGAGCTTGACGTAGGTCTCGAAGGTCGACTGGACCGAGCGCATCAGCGCCTCGATCTCGACCGAGGAGGAGCTGACCTCGTCGACCGCCTGCACCTCGCAGAGGAAGAAGTCCTCGTGCGGCACGAAGCGCTCGATGCGGCAGCGGCGCTTGCCCTCGACGAGGACCTTCACGGTGCCGTCGGGCAGGCGCAGGAGCTGGATGATCACCCCGACGGTGCCCATCTGGAAGATGTCGTCGGGCGTGGGGTCGTTCGTCTTGGCCTTCTTCTGGGCCGCCAGGAGGATCTCCTTGTCCTGGCTCATCGCCTCTTCGAGGGCGTTGATCGACTTCTCCCGGCCCACGAAGAGCGGGACGACCATGTGCGGGAAGACGATGATGTCCCGCAAGGGGAGGAGAGGAAGGGTCCGGCCCTTACCGGCTCGGCCGCCCGAGTCGTTGTCGTTCTTGTGGAAGAACATCGCCCGCCTGGGTCAGTGCGACCTCAAGCGGTCGCGCCTTCTTTTTCGTACACGATGAGCGGCTTCTCGCCGTTGATGACGACTTCCTCGGACACGACGACTTCCTTGATGCCGCCGTGACTGGGGACGTCGTACATGATGTCCAACATCGAGTTCTCGAGGATGGCCCGCAAGCCCCGCGCGCCCGCGTTGCGCTTGAGCGCCTCGGCGGCGACGGCCTTGAGGGCGCCGTGCGTGAACTTCAGCTTCACGCCGTCCATCTCGAAGAGCCGCCGGAACTGCTTCACGAGCGCGTTCTTGGGCTTCGTCAGGATGTCGATGAGGGCTTCCTCGTTCAGCTCGTGCAGGGTCGCCGTGACGGGCAGGCGACCGACGAACTCGGGGATGAGCCCGGCCTTGATCAGATCCTCGGGCTGCACCTGGAGGAGCAGCTCGCCGATCTTCTTGTCCTTGCGGCTCTTGATGTCCGCGCCGAAGCCGAGGGACTTCTTGCCGATCCGCTGCTCGATGATCTGCTCGAGGCCGACGAACGCGCCGCCGCAGATGAACAGGATGTTGGTCGTGTCGATCTGCAGGAAGTCTTGCTGGGGGTGCTTGCGCCCGCCCTTCGGGGGCACGTTCGCGACGGTGCCCTCGATGATCTTCAGGAGCGCCTGCTGCACGCCCTCGCCGCTGACGTCGCGGGTGATGGACGGGTTGTCGCCCTTGCGCGCGACCTTGTCGATCTCGTCGATGTAGACGATGCCGCGCTGCGCGCGCTCGACGTCGTGGTCGGCGTTCTGGAGGAGCTGGACGATGATGTTCTCGACGTCCTCACCGACGTAGCCGGCCTCCGTCAGGGTCGTGGCGTCCGCGATGGCGAAGGGCACGTTGAGGATGCGCGCCAGGGTCTGCGCGAGGAGCGTCTTGCCGCTGCCGGTCGGGCCGAGCAGGAGGATGTTCGACTTCTGGAGCTCGACGTCGTCCTGGGCCACGCGCGAGTCGATGCGCTTGTAGTGGTTGTGGACGGCGACCGAGAGGACCTTCTTGGCGCGCTCCTGGCCGATGACGTACTCGTCGAGGATCGCCTTGATCTCGGCGGGCTTCGGTAGGGGCGTGCCGGTCGCGAACGAGTCCTCGCGATCGACCTCCTCCGCGATGATGTCGTTGCAGAGGCCGATGCACTCGTCGCAGATGTAGACGGTCGGCCCCGCGATGAGCTTCTTCACCTCCTTCTGGGACTTGCCACAGAAGGAGCACTGGAGATTCCCGTGTCCGTCGTCGCGCCGTCGATCCACCCTGCTACCCCGTCAATCCCTCACCCAGGAGACTAATCCCCCGCCCCATGGGCGGCAAATGGCTCGCGGGTGTGCGTAACCGTCCCGCCGGGCGGGACTCCACGTCTAGTCCTCGCCCTTGCGCTCGCGCGGGAAGATCACCTCGTCGATGATCCCGTACTCCTTGGCCTCGACGGCCGAGAGGAAACGGTCGCGCTCCGTATCCTCCTTGATCTTCTCGACCGACTGGCCGCTGTGGTGGGCCATGATCTCGTTCATCCGGTGCCGGAGCTGGATGATCTCCTTGGCGTGGATCTCGATGTCCGAGGCCTGGCCGCGGACGCCGGCGAGCGGCTGGTGGATCATCACGCGGCTGTTCGGCAGGCAGCGACGCCGGCCGGTGGTGCCGGCGGCGAGGAGCCAGGCCGCCATCGACGCGGCCTGCCCGAGGCAGACCGTCGACACCGGGCACTGGATGTACTGCATGGTGTCGTAGATCGCGAGGCCGGCGGTGATCACGCCGCCGGGGCTGTTGATGTAGAGGGTGATCTCCTTGTCGGGGTCCTCGCCCTCGAGGATCAGCAGCTGCGCGATGATGATGTTCGCGATGTCGTCGTTGACCTCGGTGCCGAGGAAGACGATCCGGTCCTTGAGGAGCCGCGTCCAGATGTCCGAGACCCGCTCGCCGCGGTGCGTGGTCTCGATCACGTGCGGGTAGGGGACCGGCATCAACCGGGGCTCGTCACGATCCGTCATCGGGTTCACTCCTCTTATTCGTCGGCAGCGTCGGTGACTGTAGCCCGCTCGAGAAGGAAATCGAGGAGCTTGTCCTCGAGGAGCTTGTTCGCGAGCGACTCGCGCTTCTCCCCTGCGTATTCCACGCGGACTTTCGCGATGTGCTTGCCCGACGACTCGGCGATCGTCTGGAGCTTCGCGTCGATCTCTTCGGGCTCCACGGTGAGCTTTTCGCGCCGCGCGAGCTCCCCCATGAGCAGCGCCGCGCGCACCTTCTTCTCGGCGCGCTCGCGCATCTCCTCCTCGTCGCCGAGGTCGAAGCCGGGGCCCGCGATCTGGGCGAGCCACGCCATCTCCCGCTTCATCGCCTCCTGCTGCTGGTCGACCAGCGACGGCGGCACGGGGACGTCGTTCTTCTCGACGAGCTGCTCGATCACCTGCTCGCGGAGCGACGACTGCGCGCGCTGCTGCGCCGCCTCGGCCAGCTTCTCGCGCGTCTTGTCGCGCAGCTCGGACAGCGTCTCGTACTCGCCGAGGTCCTTGGCGAGCTCGTCGTCGAGCTCGGGGAGGACCTTCTCGCGCAGCTCGGTGATCTTGACGCTGAACACCGCGCTCTTGCCGCGCAGGTCGACGTTCGGCGTCTCGTCGTCGTAGGTGATGCGGATCTCGGCGTCGTCGCCGACCTGCTTGCCGAGGAGGCCCTCTTCGAACTCGGGAAGGAGCCGGCCGCCGCCGAGCTCGACCTGACGACCGCTCGCCGTCATGTCCTCGTTGGCCTCGCCGTCGATCTCGACCGTGTAGTCGATCGTGAGGAGGTCACCCGCCTTCGCGGGGCGCGGCTCGTCCGGCGTGACGATCTCGGCGTGCTGCTCGCGCAGGCGCTGGATCTCGGCGTCGATCTCTTCGTCGGCGACGTCGGTCTTCGGGCGCGAGATCTGGAGGCCGTCGGTGGTGAGGGAGTCGACCTTCGGCCGGACCTCCATCTTCGCGGTGAAGCTCAGCGGCTCGCCCTGCTCGATCTTCGGGAGCGTGCGCACCTCGGGAGACGCGACGACCGGCAGCTCGTGCCTCGTCACGGCCTCGAGGAGACCCTCTTCGACGAGCGACGCGATGACCTCGTTGCGCACCTGGGGACCGTAGAGCTTCTGCAGCACGTGACGCGGAGCCTTGCCCTGACGGAAGCCGCGTACGCGCACGGTCTTCTGGAGCTTCCCGTAGCTGGCGTCGAGGCCCGCCTTGACGCGGTCCCACGGGACCTGCACCGCGACCTCGACTGTCACGGGGTCGATTTCGTTGACCTGCGAGTCCATGAGCACGAGCCTCCTCCACGCGAAGCGAAGGCGTGTCCTAGCGTCGGGCTCGTCCGGGGTCAATCACTCGCGGAAGAAGGCGGCAACGCGGACACGAACGCGTCGAACGCGACCCGCACGGCCTCCTTCAATTCGGGCGCGAGGTCGAGCAGCACGAGGACCGCGCGACCCCGCCGCTCGACGTGCGCGGGGGCCCGCGCGGTGCTCGCGAGCCGATCCGTCACGGCGCGGGCGGCGGCCTCCGCTTCCTGCGCCTCGCCCTCGTCGTCCCAGGTCGTGAACCACACGACGGCGGTGTCGGCGCCGCTCGCGTCGCGATACACCCGGAGGCGATCTCCGCCCCAGCCCTCGGCGGCGCTCTCGTCCCGTTCGGCGGTATCGCTGCCGAGACCAAACCAGATCCCCATCTCGAGCTCGCCGAGGGTGTCCTCCTCGTGCGGCACGAGCCCGGCGGCGGCCAGCTCGGGGAGCTCCGGGAGCGTGATCGCGTCCGGCGCCTCCTCCGCGGCGTATCGCTCGGGGTGCAGCACCTGCTCGGTCGACACGGGGAGCGTCCGGTAGGCGCCGTCGACGCCGTTCCAGCCCTGGCGCCCGTGGAGCGACGCGCAGAACACGAGCCCGTCGAGGTACCGCGAGACGAGCGGGATCCGGATGATGGGCGGCGCGTTCTCCATCTCCTGACCGCGCACCGCGTCGGGGCTGTCGCGGATCATCATCCGGAGCAGCGCCGTGTTCCGCGTGAGGGCGCGCAGCGGCTGCCCCTGCTGGCCGATCATGTGCCCGACCATCGCGAGGGTCGCGTCGCCCTCCACGAGCATCGCGAACGCGTTGTCGCCGTCGATCGAGCGCTCCTCCTCGTAGCGCTCGCCGAGCCCGAGGCGCTGGTCCTGGAGGGCGTGGACGAGCTCGTGGACGATCACCATCTCGGCCTCGCCGAGCGCCTGGGAGCCGCGCCGCGATCCGGCGAGCTCTCGCGCGACGTCCTCGCGCACGACCATCAGGCTCTGCTCGGGATCGTAGTAGCCGACGATCTGCTCGCCGAGGACGCGCACGATCAGCTCGTCGACGGCGAGGTCCGGGGCGAGCAGGCCGATCGCCACGTAGAAGATGCGCGCGCGCTCGAGCTCCTCGGCGTCGATCTGATCGCGTACGAACGCGGTGATCACGTCGCGGTCCTGCACCCGGAAGGGGACCGGGGTCGCGAAGCGCAGCGAGCGGATCGACTCGGCCATCCGCATCAGGCGCCGCATCGCGCGCCCCTCCGCGGGGGTCGGCGCGCGGCCGGGGACCGCGGACAGGTCGCGCTCGGGCTCGGCGGCGTCGTCGTCGGTCGCCTCGAGCGGGGGCTGAGGGGTGGGGTGAGGCGAGGGGCCACACGCGCTCAGCGCCGCGGCCACCGCGAGGGCGCGCCAGGCCTTCATGGCCGGCGACTGACCATCGCGTAGCAGAGCGGCTTCTTGAGGAGGCGCTTCGAGAAGAAGTGCTTGAGCGCGCGCTTGGCGACGGCCTCGACGTCGTCGAGGTCGGGCCGCTCGGCGGTGTAGCGAGCGCGCACGAGCGCGCGGTGCACCGAGTCGCAGGCGTCGTCGAGCAGATCGGGGTTCTCGTCCTCGTGGAGGACGCCGCGGGTCAACAGATCGAGGGGCGCGACGGGGCGCCCGGCGTCATCGACCCAGGCCGAGATGACGGCGAAGCCGAGCGAGGCCAGGAGCTCTCGGTCGCGGAGCACGCGCGGGTCGAGCTCCTTGCCGCGCTCCCTGTAGACCCGGCCGGTGGGGACGCGGCCCTGGACCGCGAGGGGCCCCCCGTTCACCTCCACGACGTCGCCGTTGCCGATGACGAGGACGTCCTCGACGCCGCACTCGCGCGCGAGCTCCGCGTGCTTCGTCATGTGCATGTGGGTGCCGTGGAGGGGGATGAACGAGGCGGGGCGCAGCGCCTCGATGAGCCGCCGCTGCTCGCCGCGGTGGGCGTGGCCGCTCACGTGGACGCTCGGATCGAGGCGCTTCCAGAGGACCTCGACGCCGGCCCGCGCGAGCTCGTCGAACACCGGATAGACCCGCGTCTCGCAGCCCGGGATGATCCGCGCGGAGTGCACCACGACGTCGCCCGCCGACAGATCGAGGTCGGGGTGGTTGCCGCGCGCGAGGCGCGCGAGCGCGGCGGGCGGCTCGCCCTGCGTCCCGGTGGCGAGCACGAGGAGCTGATGACGCGGCACCTTCCGCGCCATCTCGGGGGCGATCTCCACCGCCTCGAGACCCGGGAGGTAGCCCTCCGCTTGGCCGATCTTCGCGTGCATGCGGAGCGAGCGGCCGAGCAGCACGAGCTTGCGGCCCGTCTTCTTCGCGATCTCGGCGAGCGCGCGCAGCCGGTGCACGTTCGAGGCGAAGAGGGTGACCACCACCCGCTGCGGCGCCGCGGCCACGATCTCCTCGAGGCGATCCGCGACCTCGTGCTCGGGGCCCGTCGACCCCTCCACCATCGCGTTGGTCGAGTCGCTCAGGAGCACCCGGACGCCCTCTTCGCGCAGCGCCTCGAGCCGGTCCCAGTCCCAGCCCTCGCCGTCCGTGGGCGCGTCCTCGATCTTGAAGTCACCGCTGTGGACGAGCACGCCCTGCTCGGTCCGCACGATGAGGCCCGTGCAGTCGGGCATCGAGTGGGTGACCCGGTAGGGCTCGATCTCGAAGGGGCCCAGCGCGATGCGGTCCTTGGGGCGGATCGCGTGAAGGTCCGACTTCGTCGACGCCGCCGGGTGCTGCGAGAGCCGCTCCCGGAGCACCCCGAGCGCGTAGGGCGGCGCGTAGACCGGCGTCCCCGGGCAGGCCTCGAGGAGGTAGGGCACCGCGCCGACGTGATCCTCGTGCCCGTGCGTCACCACGATCGCCTCGAGCCGCTCCGGCGCGTCGCGCAGGAACGAGAGATCGGGGTGAATCACGTCGATCCCGAGCCCGCGGTCGTCGAACGTGAGCCCGCAGTCGATCACCACGCGGCGCCCCGCGTGCTCGAGCGCGAGGCAGTTCATGCCGATCTCGCCCAGACCGCCGAGGGGAATCACTTTCAGAGGGTCCGGGTTGATGGCGGGCTCCTGGTCGAGGTCGGCGCATGTAGCACGCGGCCGATGCGATTGCCCACCCCCTGGGGTCGTGATAGCACCGCCCCGCGCGGCGAGCAGCGCCGCGAAGACACCCAGGAATTCGATGCGACGACTCGTAGCTTGGCTGGCGCTCCTCGCCGTGGCGCTCCCCGCGCCCGCCGCCCTGGCCCAACCGGGTGGGGGATCGGAAGAGTCCCCGGCCGAAGGTGACGACCCCGCCGAGGGGGACGACGACGACTGGGGGGACGACGAGGGCGACGACCCGTCGCTTCGGCCGCCGGACATGGGCTCGATGCAGCTCGACCTCGCCGGAGGCGACGAGGGCGACGAAGGCGACGAGGGCGACGAGGGCGACGACGAAGGGGACGAGGGCGACACGGAGGACGACGACGACCTCCCGAGCCCGGGCGAGGCGCAGAGCCGCCTCGACCAGGCGGGCCCCGGTGAGGGGACCGACCCGACGATCGCCCGCTGGACCACCCCGCAGACCGTCTTCGATCTGCACGGCTACTTGCGCTTCCGCGGCGAGTTCCAGGACAACTTCTTCTTCGATCGTCAGGTCGCCGGCGAGACGATGGAGCTGCCGTTCCGGTTGTTCCGGCCCGCCGAGGACGACGTCCTGCCGGCCGGCGGCTGCTCGGGCGACGACACCAGCGCCGTCTGCGATCAGCACGCGAACGCGTTCGCGAACATGCGCCTGCGCCTCGAGCCGACCATCCACCTGTCGGACGACGTGCGCATCCACATGCAGATCGACGTCTTCGACAACATGGTGCTCGGCTCCACGCCGAACAGCCTCGCGGTCGGGCCGTACGACGGCGGCGGCTACATCGATCCCTACTACCGCTACGACCGCACGACGTTCGCGCCGATCGACACGCTGACGACCACGCTGGCGGCGCCGCAGCCGGGCGTCAATTCGATCACGGACAGCATCGTGGCGCGGCGCGCGTGGGCCGAGGTCCGCAACCGCACGCTCGGCGAGCTCCGCTTCGGTCGGATGGGCAGCCACTGGGGCTTGGGCATCCTCGCCAACGGCGGCTCGGGCATCGACTCGGACTACCAGACCGACGTCGACCGCGTGATGCTGATCACCCGGCTCGCCGGGATCACGATCTTCGGCGCGTGGGACTTCGCGAGCGAGGGCCTCCTCTACCAGGAGCGCGCGGACCTCGGCGGGCTCGCGTATGACCGCAGCCGGCTCGACGACACCGACCAGTTCGTCGTCGGCGCGGCCTGGCGTCAGACCGAGGAGGAGCAGCGCGCGACGCTCCAGCGTGGCGACGCGGTGTTCAACGTCGGCGCGTACTTCATGTACCGCAGCCAGAACCTCAGCAGCGGCGGGACCACCAACCCGTTCGGGCTCTGCGTCGTCTGCAACGGCGACGAGACCGACACGCGCCGCCTCGGCGACCCGGTCTTCGTCCGCCGCGGCGCCGACGTCTTCGTGCCCGACCTCTGGATGCAGTTCCTCTACGAGAAGCTGCGCCTCGAGGTGGAGGCCGTGATGGTGCTCGGCACCATCCAGAACCTCTCCAACACGGTCTTCGCGCCGGGCGAGGGCGGGACCAACGCGGCCGAGCTGCTGCAGTTCGGCATCGCGTTCGAGGGCGAGTACCACCTCCTCAACGACCAGCTCGGCATCTACTTCAACGCTGGCTACGCGAGCGGCGACGCGGACCAGGAGGGGCTGACCAACATCGGCGGCCTCAACCCGCAGCTCCCCGCCGGCCCCGACCGCCGGACCGACAGGACCTACAGCACCTTCAGCTTCAACCCGAACTACCGGGTCGACCTGATCGTGTGGCGCAACCTGATGCGCCAGGTCAGCGGCGCCTACTACCTGCGCCCGGGCCTCAGCTACGACTTCATCCGCAACAGCTTCGGCCAGCTCCTCGGAGCGCGCGCCGACGTCATCTGGAGCCGCGCCTCGGTGCCGATCCAGACGTGGGGCAACGCCGACGACCTCGCGGTCGAGATCGACGTGCAGCTCTACTACCGCAGCGAGGACGGTCCGGACCTGCTCGACGGCTTCTACGCCAGCGCGCAGTGGGGCATCGCGTTCCCGCTCGACGGCCTCGGCTGGCTGCCCGGGGTCCACGACGACATCAGCCAGGGCAACGCCCAGACGTTCCGGCTGATCCTCGGCGTCCAGTACTGATCCGAGCCCTCGCGTCGGCGGGGGACCTTGGATAAGGTCGCCTCGCGGATGCACAGCGCCAGCAGCGAACCCGAGTGGCCGCCTCCGTCCCTCGAGCTCGGGGCCTACGTGCTGGAGGCCCCGCTCGGGCGCGGCGCCATGGGCGCGGTCTACCGGGGCCGCGGTCCCGACGGCGCGCCGGTGGCCGTCAAGGTGTTGCCCCGGCGCCTGCTGACCGACGAGACGCTCGAGCGCTTCAACCGCGAGGCGGAGGTGCGGGTCGAGCACCCCAACGTGGTGCGCCTCTTCGACAGCGGCCGGGCCGACGACGGGAGCCCCTACCTCGTGATGGAGCTCCTCGTGGGGGGGACCCTCGAGCAGCGGATCAAGGGCCAGCCCGCGCCTTCGCCCGCGGAGATCGTCGAGATCGCGCGACAGATCTGCCGGGGCCTCGAGGCGGTCCACGACGCGGGGATCGTCCACCGGGACCTCAAGCCCGCGAACGTCTTCTGCACCCGCGATGGCTCGGTGAAGGTCCTCGACTTCGGGATCGCGCGGGTGACCACCCGCGACACCCGGGTCACCGAGCGCGGGGTGATCCTCGGTACGCCTCTCTATCTGGCCCCCGAGCAGGCGCGGGGAGGGCACCGCATCGACGCCCGAGCGGACCTCTGGGCGCTCGGGGTGATCCTCTACGAGGCGCTCACCGGGGAGGCGCCGTTCGACCGGGCGACACCCGTCGAGACGCTGGTCGCGGTGCTCATGGACGAGGTCCCTCGCCTGCAGTCCCGGGTCGCGGGGCTTCCCGAGGAGCTGTACGGCATCGTCGACAAGCTGCTCTCCCGGCGACCCGAGCTGCGGCACCCGAGCGCCGCGGCGCTGGGGGCGGATCTCGAGCGCGTGGCCGTCGCCGACGTCGCGACGACCGCGACCCAGCGGCTCCCCATCCAGACGGGCGAGCAGCGAGTGGTCGCGATCTGCTTCGCGGTCGACGTCCTCGACGCCGGCGCGCTCGGCGCCGCGGTGCAAGCGCAAGGTGGTGTGTTCAGCGCGCTGCTCGGGGGGCGTGCGATCGGCGTCTTCGGCGGCGAGCGATGGGAGGGCGACGAGCCCGAGCGCGCCGCGCGCGTCGCCCTCGACGTCCGTCACCTGGTCGGTCAGGTCGCCGTCTCGGTGGGACGCGCTCGGACGTCCGGGGGGACCGTGACGGGCGACGCCGTGCAGCGCGCCGAGGCGGCGACCCGCGGCTTCCTCGACGGCGTCGGGCTCGACGGCGAGACGGCCGGGCTCCTGCCCGCGATCTTCGAGACGCGGCCGGCGGCCGGCGGGCTCCTCGAGCTCGTCGGCGAGCAGGGGCGGCCGGGGATGCACCTCGCCGGCCCACCCACCGTCGGACGTCGAAGGGAGCTCTCGCAGCTCCGAGACGCGGTGGAGGCGGTCGAGGAGGAGGGGCGCCCTTGGGCGGTCCTCGTCACGGGGCCGCCCGGCGCTGGCAAGACGCAGCTCGCGCGCGAGATGCGCAAGCTCGTCCACGATCTCGAGGACGTCCGCGTGCTCGAGGCGTTCGGGCAACCCATCGCGCGGGACGAGGCGTGGTCGCTGTTCGTGGCGCTGCTCGGCGCCGCCAGCGAGCGCCGCCCGCGGGTCGCCGGGCAGTGGGGGGATCACCTCGACCCGGTGCTCGAGGAGCGACGGGCGCGGCTCGAGGCGCTGGCGCGGGAGGCGATCCTCGATCCGGTTCGGGCCCGTGAGTGTGCGCTCTTCCTCGCGGAGCTGCTCGGGCTGCCGAACCCCGCGTCTCCGATGCTCGACGAGGCGCGTCGGACCCCGCAGCTCATGGCCGAGCGCCTGCGCCTCGCGCTCTCGGAGCTCTTCGATGGCTTCGTCGCGCAGGGCCCCGTCGCGCTCCTGCTCGAGGACCTGCACTGGGCCGACGGGGCTTCCCTCGATCTCATCGAGGAGCTCCTCGCGCGACACGCCGATCGACCCTTGCTGGTCTTCGCGACCGCGCGACCGCAGCTCCTCGAGCTCCGCCCGACGCTGCTCGCCTCGCAGGACACCACGCGCCTCCGGCTCCGGGGCCTCGGGGCGAAGCACGTGGCGGCGCTCGCCGAGCACGTCGCCGGCCGAGGTCTCTCGGCCGAGCTCGTCGACGCGATCGCGGATCGAACGGCGGGCAACCCGCTCTTCGTGGTGCAGGTCGTCGCGCAGCTCCGCGACCTCGGGCAGCTCGACGCGCCGGCCACCGATCTGCCGCTCCCCCTGACGGTCGAGGCCGCCGTCCAGTCCCGCCTCGATCAGCTCGCCGACGACGAGCGGCGCCTCTGCCGATGCGCTTCGATCTGGGAGCGCGCGTTTCGGCCGGCCGAGGTCGAGGCCCTCGGAGCCGACCACCCCGCGCCGGTGCTCGGGAGGCTGGTCCAGAGCGAGCTGCTCGCGGTGCAGACCGGGCCCGACGCCGGCCGCTACGCGTTTCGGTCGAGGCTGATCCAGCGCGTCGCCTACCGCGCGATCGAGCCCTCGATGAGGGCGCGGCTGCACCTCGACGCGGCGCGGTACCTGAGCGCGTCGGACCGGCACGAGCCGGAGGAGGTCGCTCGGCACTTCGAGGCCGCCGGGAGCGCGCCCGAGGCGGCGGCGTGGCTGGTTACGGCGACCCGCGACGCCGCGGCGCGCGGCGACGCCGACACGGTGATCCGGTGCGCCGATCACGCGCTCCGGCTCGGCGCCGCCGCGGACGCGCGCTTCGACCTGCACGTCCTCCGCGCGGATGCGTTCCGCTTCGTCGGCCGTCGCGCCGATCAGGGGGCGGCCCTCGACGAGGCGCTCGAGCACGCAACGACCGCGCTCGAGCGCGCGCGCGCCCAGGTGGAGCGCGTCACGTGGCTCGTCGCCATGGGGCGGCTCGACGACGCGCTCGTCGCCTCCGAGGTCGCCGTCGCCGAGGCGGAGGTCGGCGGCGACCCCGGGCTCGTCGCGGAGGCCCTCGCGCGGCAGTCGAGCACGCTGCTCTTCGCGGGGCGGCTCGACGACGCGGCGGCGATCCTCGATCGGGCGACGGGCGCCGAGGCGCCGACGAGCGGCTCGACGCGCGCCTTCATCGAGGCACAGCGAGGGCGCCTGGCGGCGATGCGGGGAGACGTCGGCCGGGCGCGTGAGGCCTTCGCGAGCGCGGCGCGGCTCTTCCGGGACGTCGGCGATCTGCGCCGCGCGGCGGCCAACGAGCAGAACCTCGCGGACTCGTTCAACCGGGTCGGCGCCTACACCGAGGCCATCACGGCATTGCAAGAAGCCTTGTCGATGGCGGACCGCGCGGGGAACCGCGTCATCCAGGGCTACGCGCTGCTGAACCTCGGGCACGCGGAGCTCGGCGCGGGGTTCCCGGAGCGCGCGCTCGCCTCGCTGGCCGAGGCGGAGAAGCGCGCGTCCACGAACAACGAGGCGCGGCTGCTCCCGGCGGTCGCGGTGTACCGCGCCGAGGCCCTGCTCACCGCGGGCCGCTTCGCGGAGGCGAAGGCGGAGGCGGAGCGCGGACGCGAGCTCGCGGCCCGGACCGGGCAGCGCGCGTTCGCGATCCTCGCGCAGACGCTGCGGGCGCGCGTCGCGCTCGCGACCGACCAGGCCCCGCTCGCGGTGACCCTCGCGACCGAGGCGATGGCGGAGCGGGACGAGCTCGGGGGCGTCGAGGAGGGAGAGGCCGAGCTCTTCCTCGTGCTCGGCCGCGCGCTCGAGGCGACAGGAGAGGGCGACGGCGCGCGCGCCGTGCTCGCGCGGGGGAGGGCGCACCTGCAGCAGGTCGGGGCGCACATCGCCGACGAGGCGCTGCGGGAGCGCTTCCTCACCCAGGTCGTCGCGCACCGCGAGCTGCTCGCGACGCGGTGACCTTCAGGTCGGGCGCTGGATGCCCAGCACCTTGCACTTGTGCACGAAGGTCCGGAGCGGCATCGACAGGAGCTCCGCCGCGCGGGTCTTGTTCCAGCCGGTCCGGGTGAGCGCGGCGAGGATCACGCGCACCTCGGCGTCGCGCATCTGCGACTTGAAGTCGTCGAGCTCGTCGGCGGAGCTCGTCGACGGCTGGCGGTTCACCGGTCCGCGCGCCCCCTCGAGCACCCGGCGCGGCAGGTCGTCGACGCCGATTCGATCGCTCTGCGCGATGACCACCGCGCGCTCCATCACGTTGCGCAGCTCGCGCACGTTGCCGGGCCAGCGGTACGCCCGCAGCACGTCGAGGGCGTCCGGCTCGACGCCGCGCACGTCGCGACCGTTCGCTTCGTTGGCCTGCGCGAGGAAGCGCGCGGCGAGGGGCTCGACGTCCTCGGGTCGGTCCCGCAGCGGCGGGACCTCGAGCACCATCGTGTTGAGGCGAAACAACAGGTCTCGGCGGAAGGTGCCCTCGTCGACCATGCGCTCGAGGTCCCGATGCGTCGCCGCCACGATGCGCACGTCGACGGGGATCTCGACGGTCGCGCCGACCCGCGTGACCGTCTTCGCCTCGAGCACGCGCAGCAAGGCGGCTTGCGCACGCGCGGACAGCTCGCCGACCTCGTCGAGGAACACGGTGCCACCCTCGGCTTGCTCGAAGACGCCGGGCGACTGCTGGATCGCCCCCGTGAACGCGCCCTTCTCGTGGCCGAAGAGCACCGACTCGAGCAGCTCGCCGGGGATCGCGGCGCAGTTCACGCAGCGGATGGGGCCCGCCTCGCGGCCGGAGCGCTCGTGGATGGCCTGCGCGATCACCTCCTTGCCCGCGCCGGTCTCGCCGAGCACCAGGACCGCGATGGCGGAGCCGGCGACCCGATCGACGAGATCGAGGGCCGCGCGCATCTTCGGGTTCTCGGCGATCGGCGCCGCGTGGGACGGCGGGACCGCGCGGTGGCTCGGCTGAGCCCGCCCGACGGGTCGCTTCGCGGTGGTGTCCGCGAGCGCGTCGCGCGCGGCCGCGAGGAGCGCCTCGGCGCCGGTGCCGGAGTCGGGGTAGGCGGCGACGCCGACGCGGAGGGGCGTCGGCGAGCTCTCCACGAGCCGCCGCGCGAGCCGCTCGGCCTCGTCGATCGGGGCCTCGAGGAGCAGCAGCTCGATCGCCGTGGGGCCGTAGAGCGCGACCCTGTCGATCGGCCGGAGCTGACCGCGGACGTGGGGCCACCAGCCGAGCAGCGGCTGCGCCCCAGCGGCGTGGATCATCGCGAGCCCGAACGGTCGGCCGAAGGTGCGGGCGCGCGCGATCTCCTCTTCGAGCCGCTCCTGGAACCGCTCGTGACCCTCCACGCCGCGCACCTGCGGCGCGGTCCCCGCGAGCGCGTGGACGCTGATCGCCACGGTGCCGAGCAGGACCTCGTCCCCGGGGACGACCTCGGCTCGCTCCACGACCTCTCCGTTGACGCGGGTGCCGTTCGTCGATCCGAGGTCCTCGACGAGGACCGTGTCGGCGTCGCGGCTGAAGCGCGCGTGCGACCGCGACAGCGACTCGTCCACCACCACGAGGTCGGCCTCGTCGTCTCGACCGACGACGAGCGCCTCGCCCTCGGGCAGCGGGACCACCTCGACCCCGTCGCGGTGGTAGACGATCAGGGAGACGCGCCCCGCGCGCGCCATCAGCTGACCGACCGTCAGGCGATGGGTGGTGGAGATCTGTCCTTGGTCGTCGGCCATCGGCCGCGGCGATGGTGCCCGACCCGCGGAGGGCTGCCAACCGCCTGCCCGGGTCAGGGCTGGGTCTCTTCGAACGACGGCAGCGAAAGGGTCGTGTCCTCGGCTTCGGCGCCGACGTCCACGAACCGGACGCCGTCTCGGAGGCGGCCGAGGGGGTAGCCCTCCTGCTGGAGACACAGCCCGATGGGCGCGTCGACGATCGAGCCGGCGCGCAGATCGATCCGACCGTTGGGGCCGACGAGGGCGCCGCACCGGGCGCTGCTCCAGATCTCGAAGCGGGACACGTCGATGGATCCGCGCTGCATCGCGAGCAGGCCGAAGCCGCGCTCGAGCGCGGGGCAGGCGTCGCCGCACGCGGGGCCGAGGGTGTCCCACACCGCGAGGTCCTCGAGCACGACCTCGGCGCGGCCCTCGGCGACGACGCCGGCCTGACGGTTGCCGGAGACGACGACGCGGCGCCCGGTGACGCGCGCGTGGCTGCTCGCCCAGAGGCCGACGCCGAGCGCGTCGGTCTCGGCCGCGCCGCGCGTGTCGCGGATCGAGACGTCCTCGAGGTCGAGGGTCACGTCCTCGGAGCTCGCCGAGATGCCCACGGTGCGGTTGCCCGCGACGTCGACGCGCGAGAGCGTCGCCGCCACGTCTTCGTAGAGGACCACGCCGGCGCCGAGGAAGCGGGGCAGCTCGGCCTCGGTGTCGAGGATCGAGACGTCGACGAGCGACAGCGTCGCGTGCGCGATCTCCATCCCGTTCGCGGGGATCCCCTCGAAGCGGACCCGCTCCGCGAGCACGTCGACGTCCTCGGTCCACAGGCCGGGGCCGTCCGTGAGGTCGTCCACGGTCCGTCGGCTCGCCCGCATGACGACGTCGCGCAGCTCGAGGCGCGCCCGCTCGCCCTCGGGCACCAGCAGGTTGGACAAGCCCCCGCTGCCTTCGAGCACCGCTCGCTCGACGCGAACGTCGCAGGCGCCGCCCATGCCGATGGAGGCGACCTCGCGACTCAGTCGGCGGCTGTCCTGGACGCAGAGGTCCTCGGCCGTGAAGCGCGAGGGGCCCGACACTCCGACGCCGAACCCCTCGCTGCGTCGAATCGAGACGCGACGCGCGGCGCCCTCGACGTTCGCGACGCGGACGTTGGCGGGGAAGGGTGACCACTCCTGCAACCGGGTCACGTGGACGTCCTCGAGGTCGATGGTGCCCTCGCTCGTGTTGACCCCGAAGCTCGTGGCCCCTTCGATCCACACGCGCGCCAGCTCGATGGCGGGGGCGGCTCCGTCGTAGGGCTGGCCGAGCACGCCCCCCGCCTGGTCGATGTCGGTCCGCTCGGAGCGCGCGCGCCAGGGCTCGATCGCGGCGAGGTCGGTGGCGACGAGGTGCGCCCCCACCACGCCCACCTCGGCCGCCTGATCGTGGATCCCGACGACGCGCTCCGCGCGGGCCTCGGCTCCGTCGGCCACGAGCACGCCGAGGCCATCGGAGCTCGAGGTCCGCGTGGTGTCCCGGACGACGACGTCGCCGAGGTCGAGGGTCGTGCCCGCGCCGGCGGCGACCACGCCGACGTGCCGGTTGGCGTCGAGCACCGAGCTCGTCACGGTGAGCTGGGCTCCGTCGCTCGCCTCGACGCCTCCGCCCGCGTAGGGAGCGACGCCGTTGGCGACCACTCGGACGTGCGAGAGCGTCGCGGCGCCGCCGATGACCTCGACGCCGACGTCGGCGGCGCGGCTGACGACGCTCCGGCTCAGCGAGAGCCGCCCCCCGCGGACCACCACGCCGTTGCCCGCGGCGACGTCGCGCACGACGAGCTCGGTGGCCTCGAGCGATCCGTCCTCCACGATTACGCCGACGCCGGTCGCGCCGCGCAGCAAGATCCCTTGCACCGTCGCACTGGCTTCGGCGCCCGCGACGCGCAGGGCGGTGCGCCGCGCGTCGAGCAGGCCGAGGTCGCGCAGGACCACTCCGGCGGCGCGCACCTCGACGCCCGCGAGGGTCTCCGAGGGGCGGCTCGACGTGAGGACCGAGCCGGTGGAGCAGGTGCCGAGGATGGTGACGGGCCGGTCGATGGTCACGTCCTCGTCGTAGACCCCGGCGCCGAGGGCGATGACCGCGCCGTCGGGCGCGACCGCGAGGGCCTCGCCGAGCGTGGCGAGCGGCGCGCCCGGAGCGCTGCCGTCGCCGTGGCTGGGGGCGCGCGCGCGGACGTAGAGGACCGCGGCGCGGGCCGGCACCTCGGGGAAAGGCGCGGTCGAGCAGGGCGTGCCGATGGGCTCGCAGCCCTCGGCGCCGACGTAGAACGCTTCGCTGGCCGAGCACGCGGGGACGCCCTCCTCGGGGGTGGGGTCGCACCAGGTGAGACCCTCGGGCGAGCGAACCTCGCGCCAGCCCGCCGCGCACGGCGTGAGGCGGGGGCGCTCGACGGGCGGGCAGCCCTCCTCGAGCCACGGGATCCGCGGCGCTTCGACGGGCGCGCGGCCGGCGGCGATCCACGGGATCGCGGGCTCGGCCGGCGTCGCGCCGCCGTCGCTCGGGCCCGCGTCGCGTCGGGCCGCCGTGGTCCCGCAACCCGCCGCGACCAGCAGGAACAAGGCCCACCTCACGGCGCCTGCTCCGGGGCCAGGGTGGGCAGCGTGAAGACGGTGTTCTGGAGCGGCGAGCCCACGTCCCGGTAGCGCACACCACGCTGGAGACGGCGGTTGTCGAATCCGTCGTTCTGAATGCACGCGCCGATCGGGGTGCTCCGGACCTCGCCGTCGTGCAGGTCCAGCGCGCCCGTCTCCCCGACCAACACCCCGCACGTGGCGCTGCCCTCGATCGCGAACGACTCGAGCTCCAGCGATGGGCGCAGCAGCGGTGGCGTGGCCCCGACCCCCGAGAAGACCCCGAAGCCGCCGAGGTCGTCGGCGGGTACCCCGCGGGTGCCCTGGATCGAGAGGTCGCGGAAGCGGCCGTGGCCCCCCAGCTGAAGCCCGATGCCGCCGAGGCCCGTGTCCCGGATGCGGATGCGCTCTCCTTCGACGAACGCACTGATCGTGACGTCGATCCCGAGCCCCAGCAGCCACTGGCCGGGCCGGGCCGTGACGCCCTCGATGGACACGTCGGTGAGCGTCCCGGTCGAGCTCCGCTGGAGCTCGATCGCGGCGTCGATGACGTTGCGAAAGGCTACCCGCTCGAGCGTGAACGCCGCGTCGAACTGGCCCCACAGCCCCGCGGTGTAGGTGGACCCCTCCTGGATGTCGGCGCAGAGCGCGTCCACGATCGCGAATTGGGTCCGGTCTTCTCCGAAGAAGCACGCGACGCCCGTCCCCGAGACGTCAGCCCGCTCGAGGTCCAGGGCGGCGCCCCGAATCAAGTAGAAGCCGGCGTCGCCGGGGTCGTCGGGGCTCGCGCCGCCTCGAACCCTCGCGTCGGCGATCTGCGCCGTCGCGGTCTCGCCGTAGAGCAAGACCCCCGCGACGGAGGAGCCCTCGATCGACACGCGCGAGATCACCACGTCGGGCGCTCCGATGAGCACGCCGACGCCGAACTCCCCATCCGACGGCTGCCTCGTCGAGTCTCGCACGACGAGATCGTCGATCGTCGCGCCCTCGGCGAAGGCGACGAGGCCGGCGTACGACTGGTGCTCGAGCAGCACGTGCTCCAGCGTCGCCGAGCCCAGCAGGCTCACGGCGTTCCCGCGAAACCCCATGAGGGGTCGAGTCTCGGTGACCAGCAAGTCGCGAGCGACGAGCGCGCCGGCCCTCCGCGTCGCCACGCCCTCGAAGGTGGCGCGTCGGATCACCACCCGCTCGAGCTCGACCGACGCAGCGTCGATGTGCACGCCGACGCCGTAGGGGTTCGCGTTGGAGGGCTCGATGTCCTCGATGCGTACGTCGGACGCGATGAGCTGCGCGTCCGTCTGGGAGACGAGGCCGAAGTAGGCGACCTCGGAGATCTCGACCCGGGACAGTCGCAACGTCCCGCCGTCGGTGACGAGCCCCCCCGCGGCTTGGTCTCCGCTGCCGACCCGGATGGTCGCGTCGGCGATCGTGACCTCGGTCTGGGATGCGACCAGCGCGGTCGCGGCGGCCCGCTCGACGACGACGCGCGACGCGTCGATGGTCCCACGCTCGGCGAGCAACGCCGAGCCGCCGCTCCCGTCGGCGCCCAGGGGCGCGTCCGAGAACCAGGCGTCGCGCATCACCAGGCGACCACCGGCGAGCGAGGCCGCTCCAAAGCGGTTCTCTCGCAGCTCGAGCCGATCGGTGATCAACGAGCCGCCGTCGGTGACGAGCAGCCCGCCCGAGACTCGCCCGCCTTCGATCGCGCGTCCGTTGTCGGACAGGAGGGCGTCCTTGATCGTGCCGGTCGCTCCGGCGCCCAGGAGCAGGCCGAGCTCGGCGTTGTCCGCGAGGACCGCGAGGTCCAGCGTCACGCGCGCGCCTTCCACTACGACGATCGCCGTGCCGTCGGTGCTCGTGGCGGTCTCGGCCGTCCGGACGACGCCGGCGTCGCGCATCTCGATCGACGAGTCGATCCCGCCCACCACGACGCCGAGCCCGACGCACTCGCTCACCCAGAGTCGGCGCAGCGTCGCGCGGCCGCCGCCGTTCACGTCGATGCCGACCCCTCGGTCGTCGTCTCCCACCTCGATCGCGCGGACGACCAAGGCCTCGGCGTCGAGCGAGCCACCACTCACGACGACGCCGCGATGGTGGGTCCGTTCGACGACGACGTCCTGCAAGGCGGCTCGTCCGCTCACGGTGATCCCCGGACGCGCCGCGTCGGCGATCCGCAGGTTGCGTACGGTGACGTCGGCGGCGCCGACGAGGATGACCCCCGTGTCCTCGCTCGGGGTGTCGCTCGTGATCACGGTGCTCGCGACCGAAGCCCCCCACAGCGTCACGCCCGCGGGCACGTCGAAGGCGCCCTCGTAGCGGCCCTCGGCGATCGCGACGATGTCGCCGGGGCGGGCCGCAGCGAGCGCGACCTCGAGCGACGCGAAGGCCGTCGCTCGGGTCGTGCCGTCGCCGCCGGCCGCGTCGTCGTCGACGTAGAGGATCGGAGCGCCGGCCGGCAGGTCGCGCGGCCAGCCCGCGTCGGCGCTCGCGCCGAGCCGCGCGCAGCCCGGCGTGCCGACGAAGTGGGCTTCATCGATGTCGCAAGCTTCGTTGCGTCCCGTCTCGGGCCACGGGTCGCACCAGGTCACGCCGTCGGTCGTGGCCACGCGCCAGCCGTCCGGGCAACGCTCCGCCGGGGGCACGCCCGAGCCGAGCCAGGGGATCTCGGGCGGCGCGACCGGCGGCTCACCCGCCTCGAGCCACGGGATGCGCGGCGCCTCGACCGGCGGCTCGCCCGCCTCGAGCCACGGGATGCGCGGCGGCTCCGGGAGGAACGGCGCGCCGCCGTCTCCCTCGTCGAGGCGGTCGCCGAGGTCGGGCGGCTCCCACGGCGGGGGCGTCGGCTCACCACACGCGATCGCCCCGAGCGCGATCATCGCGACGACGTGGCGTGCTGCTCCGAGCATCGGCCCCTCCTTTGTGAACGCCCGCCTCAGTCGCATGGAGCGACGATGCCGTCGATCCCCTCGGTCTCGGCGCGCATCAGCGGCCCGGCGGGTGGGAAGTCGCCCGGGCCGACCACGTTCGAGATGTCGAGCCCGCCGGTGAACGCCAGGTCGTTCGTGAGCGTGGCCCCGAGGCGCGTGACGGTGCCGTCCCAGCCGGGCTCCGCGGTGCCGTTCTGCACGACCGCGCCGAGCTGCGTCCCCGTCCCCTCGACCGTGACGTTCGACAGCGTCAGCGAGCTCGTCGAGCCTCCCGCGAGATCCGCGAGCACCCCGACGCGCTCGTTGTTCCGGAGGATCGCGTCGGTCACCCGCGAGCCGTCCGACCGCACGAGCTGCACGCCGTCACCCATCATCACGGTCTCGAAGCCCGTGGGCAGGCCCATCACCAGCGCGGTGCTCTCCACCGTCAGGTCGCGCAGCTCGGCCGCGGGTGAGTCCAGCACGAGCACGCCCGCGAACTCGTTGCGCATCAGCTGGGTGGTCGTCCCCTCCATCGAGAAGGAGTCCATCTCCTGGGCGAGGAGCCCGGCGCCGCCGTTGTCGTTGGCGACGAGGTTGGCGTGCGTCACGTCGCCGCCCACGTGGATGAGGCCGAAGCCCTGCTGGGAGTCGCTGACCACCATGTTGGTCGTGGTCACCGCGCTGTTGCTCGAGAACACCCCGTAGCTCGGCACCCCCCGGAAGCCCCGCAACGTGTTGCGCGCGCTGACGTTGGTGAGCGTCGCGGTCGTGCGCTCCAATCGGATCCCCACGCCGAGGTTCACGTCCGAGGACCCGTCGGTCCAGGACAGCGTGCTTCGGCTCGCGACGAGGCCCGCTTCGCCGTAGCCCACGATCGAGACGCGGCGCAGCTGAGCGTCGCCGACGCTGAAGAGCGCGACCCCGAACGTGGCCGTGTCGGTCGCGTCGTAGAGGTCGCCGAGCATCGACGCGCTCGACGCGGTGATCGGGCCCTCGAGCCCGATGTCTTCGAGCAGGAGCCGATCGAGCCCCTCGATACCGAGCCCGACGCCCCGGGCCGAGCAGATCACGACGTCGCGGACCTCGAGCTCGCCGACGTCGGCGGCGCGGATCGCGAAGCCGCCGTCGTGCTCGACGCTCAGCCCCTCGATGCGCGTCGGTTGGCCCACCGTCCCGGGCGTCACGTCGAGCGCCGTCGCGAGCGCCTCCGCCGCGGCCAGCGTGCTCGTTTCCGGGCCCTGACCCGCGAGGATCACGCCGGCCGGGACCTGGAACGATCCCTCGATCCGGCACGCCCCGACCGTCACCCGATCCCCGGGGTGGGCGCCGTCGAGCGCCCCCTGGAGCTCCGCGGCGTCGCAGATCGGGCTCGCGTCGCACCCGTACACCCCAACGATCGCGGCTGCGATCGCGCCCCATCGTCCCAGCCCAATCCCCATAGGTTCCCTCGACGCTATCACGCCCGGTGGTTTCGACATCGCGTGACTCCTTCGCGACCGATATCCGCAGCATCCGTGCCAGTGCGCTTCGCTTCGCGGTCCCAGGCGACCGAGCAACGGGCTGCTCGGTCCACGCAAGGGGTCGCGTGGGCGGTCCTGTGCATTGTCCACCAATCTGCTAAACGGGGGGGCTCCAGGGGGTTCCACATGCAGCGAGCGAGCATCCTTTTGTGCGCCGTGACTCTTCTCGGCGCGTGCGACGGCAATCCGATGGGCACCGACGCGGGGCCGGGTACGACCGACGCGGGTCCGGGCGCGATGGATGGCGGATCGGGGGACGACGCCGGCGGGGTCGACGCGGGTCCCGGGACCGACGCCGGTCCGGGGACCGACGCGGGCCCGGGCGACGACGCCGGCCCGGGGACCGACGCGGGCTCCGACGCCGGCTGCGTCCCGTCCACGTGCGCGGTGGACGAGTGCGGCACGCGAGACGACGGCTGCGGCACGCCGCTCGACTGCGGCGCCTGCCCGACGGGTGCGTCGTGCGTCGACGCGGCGGCGTGCGTCGGGGACTTCTGCATCACGGAGGAGCGCTCGGCCTGGGCGGACGGCTACTGCTCCGGATCCTGCCGGCGCGACGTGGACTGCGGAGCGGGGCAGCACTGTGGCTACATCGGCCCGGTCACCCGCCTCGGGATCTGCCTCGTGGGTTGCACGGTCGACACCGACTGCCGGACCCCCGAGTACTCGTGTCGCGACATCGACGAGGACACGGTCGACGAGTGCGCCCCGATCGCCGCCGGGCTCGGCGCCCTGGGGGACGCCTGCTCGGCCACGAGCGACTGCGGCGGCGGCGCGGACTGGTTCTGCGTGACCAACGCGTCCGGGTACCGCAACGGGTACTGCTCTCGCGCCTGCACCGCGGACGCCGACTGTGGCTCCGGGGGGCACTGCGGCGGCGTGAGCGCCACGACCGGGGAGGGCTTCTGCCTGCTCGACTGCACCGCGGACACCGACTGCCGGGTCGACGGCTACCTCTGCTACGACGCCGACGCGGACGCCGGCTCCACCGAGGAGTGCGTCCCCGCGGGGACCGGCTCGGGGACGCCAGGCGCGGCCTGCGAGGGCATCTGGGAGTGCGATGGCGGGAGCTCCGCGCGGTGCGTGACCGAGGCGAGCAACTTCGTCGATGGCATGTGCCTCACCGTCGGCTGCACGACCGATGCGGACTGCGCGAGCGGCAGCCACTGCAGCGGCCTTGGGCCGGGCTTCAACGCGTGCCTCGACGACTGCGCCGCGGACACGGATTGCCGGACCGGCTACGCCTGCTTCGACATCAACGGGGACACCTCGACCGAGTGCTGGCCCGCCGGGACGGGAGCGGGCGTCATCGGAGACGCGTGCGACACGGTCTCCGACTGCGCGGGGCGCGAGCGCGCGTTCTGCCTCGAGCGCCCCGACAACGACTTCCTCGACGGCTACTGCGCGCTGCGCGGCTGCACCCTCGGCGGTACGGGGATGATGGGCTGCCCGACGGGCTCCCACTGCTCGATCTATGGAGGCGCGGCGCAGGGAGCGTGCGTGGACGACTGCGCGACCGACGCGGACTGCCGCGGCGTCGGCTACCGCTGCTACGACGCGGGCGACGACGACACCGCGCTCGAGTGCTGGCCCGCGGCGACGGGTCCCGGGATGGTCGGCGACGAGTGCCGCTTCAACGAGGACTGCGCGGGTGACGAGCTCGGCATCTGCGCGCTCTTCGGCGACGGAATGGGCCCGGACTTCATCGGGGGCTACTGCCTCCGCGACTGCTCGACGACCCCTTGCCCGACCGGGAGCACCTGCCTGGACACCGCCCCGACCACGCCCGGGGGCGAGATCTGCTTCCTGTCGTGCGCGACGTCGGCCGACTGCCGCACCCCCGAGTACAGCTGCCAACCGGACGGGCTCGGCGGCAACGTCTGCGCCCCCGCGCCGTAGCTCGCTCCGGGCGCCCAGAATGCATTAGTCTCGGGGCCCTCATGGGTTGGTCGAACGACGCGACGCTTCGCTCTCGGAAGGACGACCGGGGGGGCTCGAGCCCGATCCCGGTCGTCCGGATCCTCTGGACCCCGGAGTGGATCCCCGACGCCCCGCACCTCGCCGCCCTCGTCGAGGGGCGGAGCCTGATCATCGGGCGCGACGAGTCCGCCGACATCCGCCTCAAGGACGGGATGGTGTCGCGGGAGCACGTCTCGCTGATCCACCTCGCGGGCGCCGTGCACCTCGTCGACTCGAGCGCGAACGGCACGTTCCTCGACGGCGAGCGGGTCGAGAAGGGCCCCGTGGAGGACGGCTCGATCGTGCGGGTCGGGGACTCGTTCCTCGTCGTCCGGTGGCAGTCCCCCGACCAGGCCGACGCGGACATCCCGAGCCTCATCGGAGGCGCGCCCGCGATCCAGACGCTGCGGTCCTCGATCGCCCTGATGGCCCCGAGCGACGCCTCGGTGCTGGTGCTCGGGGAGAGCGGGACCGGCAAGGAGCTCGTCGCGGCGGCGCTGCACGAGGGCTCCGGGCGCAAGGGCGACCTGATCGCCGTGAACTGCGCCGCGATCCCGAAGGAGCTCGCCGAGAGCCAGCTCTTCGGCCACGTCGCGGGCGCGTTCACCGGCGCGCAGAAGGCGCACCCCGGCTACTTCCGCTCGGCGGAGGGCGGGACCCTCTTCCTCGACGAGGTCGGCGACCTGCCCGCGGATCTGCAGCCCAAGCTCCTGCGCGCGCTCGAGACGCGCACGGTGGTCCCGGTCGGCGCGTCCGCGCCGATCCCGGTGGACATCCGGCTCGTCGCGGCGACCCACAAGAACCTCGAGGCGGGCATCGACGAGGGCTGGTTCCGGGGCGACCTCTACTCCCGCATCAGCGACCTCGTGCTCCGGACCCCGCCGCTCCGCGACCGGCGCGAGGACATCGTGCCGCTCTTGATCCACGCGCTCGGCGACGACCGCCCGATGGACCCCGATCTGGTCGCCGCCATGCTCGAGGCGACGTGGCGGTTCAACGTCCGCGAGCTGTTCAAGGTCGGCCGCGAGCTATCGGTGCGGGCGACCGGCGCGCCGCGCTACGAGCTGTCGATGGTGGAGTCGCGCCTCTCGCGCCCCGGCCCCGAGCCCGTGGAGAGCGCGCCGTCCGCGCCGACGTCGAAGGCGTCCGCGCCCGAGACGCCGCCCCCGACGCGAGAAGCGCTGATCGAGCTCCTCGAGCGCCACGGGGGCAACGTGTCCCACGTCGCCGAGGCGGCGAGCCGATCCCGCAAACAGATCTATCGCTACCTCGAAGAGCACGGGATCGACCCCGTGGTCTATCGCAAGAAGCGTTGACGCTCGCTACAGCGTGACGAGGGTCTCGCCGCTGGTGTCGAGCCGGTCGTGCAGCGTCTTCAGCTCGCGATCGCCGGGCGACGCGCGCAGGCCGCTCTCGGCGGCCTCGCGAGCGCGGTCGGGCTCGCCGCGCTCCTCGTGGCAGAGCGCGAGCAGCTTCCACACCTCGGCGAAGTCGGGCGCCTCGAGCGCCGCGAGGGTGAGCACGCTGATCGCCTCGTCGAGGTCCCCGAGGGTCCGCGCCGCGGTCGCGTGCGCGACCATGAGATCCTCGTCGTCGAGCTCCTCCATCAGCGCCGCGCGGGTCAGCTCGAAGGCCGTCTCGACGCGCCCCCGGGCGAGCAGCGCCTGGGCGAGCATGGCGGGATCCTCGGCGACACGGTCCCCGTCGATGTACCGCTCCGCGCGCTGCTCGAGCTCCCCGAGCTCGTAGAGGGATCGCAGCCCATCGTCGGAGGGATCGAGCTCGAGGCCCCGCTCCGCCACCGCGTACGCTTGCGCGATTCGACCGCGGGCGTGGAGCACCTCGGCGAGGTGTCGCCAAGGCTCGGACCAATCGGGATCGGCCTTGGCCGCGCGCGTGAGGGCGAGCTGCGCGGTGTTGAGCTGGCCGTTGCCGCGGAGCGCGACGCCATGGGTCAGGAGCAGGTCCACGTCCTCGGGGTCCGCCTCGAGGCTCCGCGTCGTCAGCTCCACCGCCTCGGCGAAGCGGCCCTGCGCGATCAGCTCGCGCGCGAGCATCACGGGCTCGTCGCGCGCCGGGTCGGTCCGGTAGCACAGGACGCGGAGGTTCAGGCGATCGCCGCTGGGCAGCTGCGTGTCTCGAATCGAATCTCGGGCCGGGTTCCCCATGAAGGCGCCTCCGTGACCCGAGGAATGCGGGCAGTGGCCCCGTTGCGGCAAGAAATCGGCAGAATGCGTCAGTCGGCGCCGCGGCCCTCGTCCGCGTCGCGCAACCTCGACCCGCGAGCGCCGATGAGCACCTCCGTGAAGAAGCCGAAGACCGTCTACGTGTGCGCCGAGTGCGGCGCCGACACCCTGCGCTGGATGGGCAAGTGCCCGGGCTGCGGCGCGTGGAACACCCTCGAGGAGCAGCAGCGCCGCGCCGACATCGCCAAGATCGCGAGCCGCAGCGTCGAGCGCTCGTCGCGCCCGCGGCCGATCGACGAGGTCGAGGCCGACGACGCGGCCCGCCGCTCCACGACCCTCGCGGAGCTGGACCGGGTCCTCGGCGGCGGCGCAGTGGTCGGCGGCGTGGTGCTCGTCGGGGGCGACCCCGGCATCGGCAAGTCCACGCTCCTCATGCAGGCGCTCGCGGGGCTGTGCACCGGGAAGGTCCGCGGGCTCTACGCGAGCGGCGAGGAGTCCGCGGCCCAGGTGGCGATGCGCGCGCGCCGGCTCGGCGTGGCCGCCTCCAACGTGCTCGTCCAGGCGACGACGGAGCTCGAGGAGGTCGAGGCCGCGATCGCGAGCGAGCGCCCCACCGTCGTGGTGGTCGACAGCGTGCAGACCCTGCGCAGCGGCTCGCTCGACTCGGTCGCGGGCAGCGTCACGCAGATCCGCGCGGTCGCGAGCCGGCTCATCGAGGTCGCCAAGCGCGACGGCCTCGCGCTCTTCCTGATCGGGCACGTGACCAAGGAGGGCACGCTCGCGGGGCCCAAGGTGCTCGAGCACCTCGTGGACACGGTGCTGACCTTCGAGGGCGACCCGTCGGGCGCGTTCCGGCTGATCCGCGCGGAGAAGAACCGCTTCGGCGCGGCGCACGAGGTGGGGGTCTTCGAGATGCTCGAGGACGGCCTGCGCGAGGTCCCCGACCCGAGCTCGCTCTTCCTGCAGGAGCGCCTCGATCGCGCGGCGGGCTCGGTCGTGCTGTCGACCGCCGAGGGCACGCGGCCGCTCCTCGTCGAGGTGCAGGCGCTCGTCGCGCCGGCCGTGTACGGCGCGGCGCGGCGTGTGTCGACGGGGCTCGACGGGCGTCGGCTCGCCATCCTCCTCGCGGTGCTCGACCGCAAGGCCGACATCCACGTGCTCGACCAGGACGTCTTCGCGAGCGTGGCCGGCGGGGCCCGCGTCGACGAGCGCGCGCTCGACCTCGCGCTCGCCATCGCGGTCGTCTCGAGCCTCCGCGAGCGCCCCGTCTCGAGCGGCCTCGTCGCGTTCGGCGAGATCGGCCTCGCGGGCGAGGTGCGCGCCGTCCCCCGCGCCGCGGTGCGCCTCGGCGAGGCCGCGAAGCTCGGCTTCACCCGCGCGATCCTCCCGGCGAGCAACGTGGCGGGGATCAACGGCGACGCCCCGGACGGGATCGAGCTCATCGCGGTGAAGACCCTCGACGACGCCCTCCGCGAGGCGTTCGACTGACGCTTCGGCGCGACTCGTCCCTCACCCAGGCGAACGCGAAGGCCGCGCCGATCGCGAACGCGATGACCTCTCTCTTTGCCCCCTTTGGCGACCTTTGCGCGAAATTCCGAGACCGCGGCTCGCTCCGTCCGTACCTCCACCCCTTTGCTCCTTCGCGTTCTCCGCGCGAAATTCCACGACGTTCGACACGGGACCCGCGGAGGTACAGTCGGCTCACGATGGCGGCCTTGGTCACGGCGGCGGTGCTCGCGTGCTTCGCGCTCGGATACCGCTTCTACGCGCGCTGGGTCGGCCGGCGCGTGTTCGGTGACGACGAGGAGATCGAGACGCCCGCCCACGCGCTCGAGGACGGGCAGGACTTCGTCCCGACCAACCCGCACGTCCTGTTCGGGCACCACTTCACCTCGATCGCGGGGGCCGCGCCGATCATCGGGCCGTGCGTGGCCGCGTACTGGGGGTGGCTGCCCGCGCTCGTGTGGGTCGTCGTCGGGACGATCTTCATGGGCGCGACCCACGACTTCGGCGCGCTCGTCGCGAGCGTGAAGGAGCGGGGGCGCTCCATCGCCGACATCGCCGGCGGGGTGCTCAGCGGCCGCGCTCGCCTGATGTTCCTGTGCTTCGTCCTGGTCCTCGTGTGGCTCGTGCTCGCCGTCTTCGCGATGGCGATCGCGGGGCTGTTCGTCGCGCAGCCCACGGCCGTGCTGCCGGTGAACATCGAGATCGTGGTCGCGGTCGCGATCGGCTGGCTGCTCTACAAGCGCAAGACGCCGCCCTTGGTTCCGTCGCTCGTCGCGCTCGTCCTCCTCTACGCGTTCGTGTACCTCGGCACGCTCCTCCCGCTCGACGCGACCGCGCTCGGCGTCACCCCGGACCAGGCGCGCAAGGGCTGGATCGCGGCGCTCTTCGTGTACTCGGCCATCGCGAGCCTGCTCCCGGTCTGGCTGCTGCTGCAGCCTCGCGACTACATCAACAGCCATCAGCTGCTCGTCGGGCTCGTCCTGCTGTTCGGCGGCCTCTTCGTCGCGCACCCCGACTTCGACGCGCCCGCCTTGCGATCGAGCGCCGAGGGCGCGCCGCCGATCTTCCCGATCCTGTTCGTGACCGTCGCGTGCGGGGCCATCAGCGGCTTCCACGGCCTGGTGTCGAGCGGCACGTCGAGCAAGCAGCTCTCGTCCCTGAAGCACGCGCGGATGGTCGGCTATGGCGGGATGCTGGGGGAGGGCGCGCTCGCGCTCGCCGCCACGATGGCCGCGGTCGCGGGCGTGGGGCTCGTGACCGCGTGCGAGCTCCCGGGCGGCCGCGTCGTCGAAGACCTGAGCTGGGGCGTCTACTACGACTCGTGGGCCCACGCGGGCGCGTACAAGGCGGTCGCGTTCGTGCTCGGCGGGGGCGCCTTCCTCGAGTCCCTCGGCATCCCAGCGGATCTCGCGCGGACCATCATGGCGGTCCTCGTGATCTCGTTCGCGGCGACCACCCTCGACACCGCGACCCGCATCCAGCGGCTGATCGTGGCCGAGATCGGCGACGCCCTCTCCGTGAAGCCGCTGACGAACCCGCTCGTCGGTACGGCCATCGCCGTGATCCCCGCCGTCCTGCTCGCGTACGTCGACGTCACCGATCCGGCGACGGGCGAAGCGCGCGAGGCGGGGTGGGTGCTCTGGCCGATCTTCGGCGCGAGCAACCAGCTCCTCGCCGCGCTGACCCTGATGGTCCTCGCGCTCTACTTCGCCTCGAAGAAGCGCCCCGTCTGGGCGCTCGTGATCCCACAGCTCTTCGTGACCGCCGTCGCGCTCGCGGCCATCGTCGCGAAGCTCCAGGACTTCCTCGCCGCCCAGAGCTGGCCGCTGGTGTCCATCGCGGCGCTCATGCTCGCGATGACGCTGTGGATGCTCGTCGAGGGCGGGCTCGCAGTGCGGCGGCTGCGCGCTTCCCGGTGACTTGCGGGTATGGAAATTTCGCGCGAAGGGCGCGAAGGGAGCCAAGAGGGTTGTTTGGTGCTGCGCACGGGCGTTCTGAGCGTGCCGAGAGCGTAGTGGAAGGGAACGCGAAGACGCGAAGGGGAAGGGAAATGCGAAGCCGAGAAATTCCTCGACAATAGAAAACTTCTTTGCCCCCTTCGCGCCCTTTGCGCGAAATTTCCCGCGCGACGAGCGCGACTCAGCTCCGCAGCAGCCGCTCGGCGACCTGCGCGAGCCGGCGGCGGCGGGCGCGCTCGGCGACGACGATGGCGCTCAGGGTGGCGGCGGCCTGATCGAAGTCGTCGTTGATGATGAGGTAGTCGAAGAAGCCGTAGTGGCGCATCTCGTCGCGCGCCGCGGCGAGGCGGCGCTCGATCTCGTCCTCGGCGTCGGTGCCGCGGCCCTCGAGGCGGCGGCGGAGCTCGTCCATCGAGGGCGGCAGCACGAAGACGGTGATCGCGTCGGGGACGCGGGCGCGGAGCTGCCGGGCGCCCTGATGATCGATGTCGAACAGGAGGCCGGTGTTGCCGTCGGCGCGCGCACGGTCGAGCTCGTCGAGGGAGGTGCCGTAGCGGTTGCCGTGCACCTCCGCCCACTCGGCGAAGCGGTCGCGCTCGACGAGGCCGTCGAAGGTGTCGCGCGACACGAAGTGGTAGTCGACCCCGTCGACCTCCGCGCCGCGACGCGCGCGCGTGGTGTGGGAGACGGAGAACCGGAACCCCTCGAAGGTCTCGAGGAGGTGGCGGCAGAGCGTCGTCTTGCCGGCACCCGAGGGCGCGCAGAGCGCGAAGAGGAGCAGCTCGTCCATCGCGCCCGAGGTTACAACACGTTCTGCGCTTGCTCGCGCATCCTGCTCACGCAGGCCTTCATCTCCACCACGGCCCGCGCGAGCTCGGCGTCGGCGCTCTTGCTGCCGATGGTGTTGGTCTCGCGGGTCATCTCCTGCAGGAGGAAGTCGAGGCGCTTGCCCGCGTTGTCCTCGCCCTCCGAGAGCAGCGCGCGGAGCTGCTCGACGTGGCTGCGCAGGCGCGTGATCTCCTCGGCGACGTCGGCCCGGTCGGCGAGGAGCGCGACCTCGTGCTCGAGCCGGCCGGGGTCGAGGGCGACCTCGCGGCCCTCGAGGAGCTTCTCGATCCGACGCGAGAGCTTGTCGCGGTAGGCGTCGACGACCGCGGGGCCGTGAGCCTCGACGCGGTCGAGCTCGGACACGAGCCGGTCGAGGTGGTCCTCGAGGTCCTTCGCGAGCGCCGCGCCCTCCCGCTCGCGCATCCCCCAGACCTGCTCACAGGCCCGGTCGGTCGCCGCGTCGAGGGCGGCCACGATGGCCTCGGCGTCGTGGGTGGAGCCCGCGCGGAAGAGGTCCGGGACGGCGGCGAGGAGGGTGAGCGGCACGGGCTCCTCGGGCCGGAGCTCGTCGCGCAGGCGCGAGAGCTGCTCGAACGCCGACCGCGCGCGCGCCACGTCGAGCTCCACCGCGCCGAGGACGTCGCCGTCGAACCGACCGAGGACCTCCACGCGACCGCGCCGGAGGGCCTTTCGCACGCGCTCCTCGACGCGCGCGGCGTGCTCCGCGATCTCGACGGGGAGGCGCACCCGCGCGTCGAGGTAGCGATGGTTGATCGACCGGATCTCGAGCGACACGCGGCCGGCGCCGAGCGGGGCCTCGGCGACCCCGTGGCCGGTCATGCTCCAGATCAAGTCAGGCGCTTCTTGCGCTTGATGTCGTTCATCACGCGCTGGTACTCGATCTCGAAGGTCGCGGTGCCCTCCTGGAGGTTCTTGATCTTGCTGCGGACCTCCTGATCGAGCTCGCCCTCGACGTCGAGGTGGCGCTTCATGATCTTCGTCATCTTCTTCCGGAGGGTGGTGTCCTCCGCGAAGATCTCCTCGACGTTGGAGCTGTGGAACAGCATCGTCAGGAGCTGATCGAGCAGGTAGGGCAGCATGTCCTCCCCGATCGGGATCTGGCGCTCGCGGGCCACGGCCGTCTTCATCTTGCCGAGCTGCGAGTACGGGAGGCTGCGCACCTCCATGCGGGTCTTGGCCTCCTCGAGGACGCCGCGGTCCTGGCGGAGGTACTCCTTGAGCACCGCCTCGATGTCGAGGCGCACCTCCTCACGAGCGTCGGTCTCGATGTCGGAGTCCTCGATGAGGGTTCGGACGATCTCCTCGGAGATGATCGGGATTTTTCCGCTGAAGAGGCGCATGGGGACGCGAAGCTAGCCGAGATGCGGGCGCAGATCGAGGCGCCGATCGCGTTTCATCCGTGATCGTCTTCGAGGCGCCGCTCCATGCGCGAGATCAGCTCCGCCCAGCCGTCCCGCGTGATGATGCGGTTGAACTGATCGCGGTAGTTCCGGACCATGCTGACGCCGTCCGTGGTCACGTCGACGACCCGCCAGCGGCGGCCGTCGCGGCGCAGCGTGTACTCGATCTCTACGGGCGGCTGGCGCCGCTGGGTCCGCGATCGCGCGCTCGTGGTGACGAGGGTGCGGTCGCCGCGCGCGCGCTCGTCGCCGTACTCGACCTCGAACTCCAGGATCCGCTCGAGGTTGTTCTCGTAGTTCCGCTCGACGAGCTGCCGCAGGAGGGCAACGAACTGTGTGCGCTCCTCGGGGCTGCGGGCCTCCCAGTGGTCCGAGAGCGCGGCCTCGGAGAGGGCGTCGTAGTCGAGCAGGTCGTTGAGGATCCGCGTGAGCTGCGCCGAGCGGCGGGTGCGCGCGGCGTCCGTGCTGACCTCCTGGCGGAGGATGCCGTTGACCTCCTCGTGCTTCGCCTCGAGGAACGCGCGGGCGGTGCCCTGGGCGGCGGCGACGTGGGGGAGGCAGAGCGCCGCGGCGAGGGCGACGAGCGAGGCGAAGAGGGTTCGATGCATGGGGATGACGCTGCTCAGACGTTTGGGGCGGGGACCTATTTAGCGCATGAGCAAGGGGCGCGCCGCTGGCCCGCGGTGGGCGCGCGAGGGGCAGGTGGGACCGGGCGTGCACACCTGTGCGCGCCGGTCATTCACACGGGGGCTCCCACGCCTCCGTGACCCGCCCCCCCGAGGTCCGCTCGAGGTTCGCGAGCGCCGTGTTGTAGGCGTGGATCGCGGAGAGGTGCGAGTAGCGCGCGGTGAGGTAGTTGCGGGCCGCATCGACGAGCTCGCGCGTCTCCACGACCCCCACCTCGCGGCCCTGACCGGCGGCGATGAACCACCGCCGGGCGGCGCGTCGGCCACGCTCCCAGCTCTGGACCTGGCGCTGCGCCGCGCGCGCCGACTCGTAGGCGTCGGTGACCTCGAGCTCGATGCCGCGGTGCGCCTCGCGCGATCGCTCCATCGTGTCGGTGAGCTCGGCGTTGGCCCGGTCGACCCGGTAGGCGTTGCCCCAGAGGTCGAGCGACCAGCGCAGGACGAGGCCGGCGCTCACCGAGGTGTAGTTGGCCTGGTCGATCACGAACGGGTTGGTCTGATCGGTGATCCCCGGCGCGTAGGTGGTGCCGAACCGGTAGACGAGCGCCAGGTCGGGGAAGTAGCCCGCCTCCGCGAAGTCGAGGCCCGCCTGCCGGGCGCGCACGGCCGCCTCGAGCATCCGCACCTCGGGCCGGTCTCGGGTGGCGCGCCGCGTGTAGTAGCTCCGTGGCCGCAGCTCGACCTCGACGGCCTCGATCGGGCACTCGGGGATCCTGTAGTCGCTGACCCCGGTGAGCACCGTCAGCGCCGCGCGCGTCGTGCTCAGCAGGCGCTCCACGTCGGCCTCGCGCGCCTCGATCTCCGCGAGGGCGGCCTCCATCCGGTACTGGTCGAGCTCGGTGACCTCGTCGTCGCCGTCCGCGAGCTGCTCCTCGAGCCGCGCCGCCTGCTGTCGGATCTGCGGCAGCGCCTCGTCGAGCATCTGCTGCAGATCGAGGGCGAGCTGCACCGAGAAGTACGCGCGGCGCACGTCGTAGCGGAGCTGGTTGCGCACGCGGGTGCGATCGGCCTCCGCCGCGCGGATGCCCGCGCGCGCCGCGTCGCGCGCCGCGGGGAGCTTGCCGAAGGTCCACAGCGGCACGGCGCCCTCGATGCTGAAGCCGAGGACGGGCTGCCACGGGTTGCTCACCGGGAGCTGCGGGTCGGGGCTGAAGATCGGGCTCCCGCGCACCTCGGGGGCGAGGCTCACGCCGGCCGTCACGGTGGACTGGAAGAAGGGGGAGACCCACGCCTCGTCGAGCTGCGCCTGGGCGGCTCGCATCCGGGCGCGCGCGGCGCGGATGCCCGGCCAGCTGCGCTCCGCCGCCCGCTCCATCGCCTCGAGGTTCATCACCGGCGGCTCGGCCGGCGTCTCCGCGGCGGCCTCGGCCTCGGCCGCTTCGGCGTCGATCTGCGCCTGCGCGAGCGGGAGCCAGACGGCCGCCGATGCGAGGGTGATCCAGGCGAGTAGGGCAGGGCGCCGCACGCGGCCCTACATAGCCGTGATCGACGCTCGGGTCACCCCGCGAGGCCCTGGGAGAAGCCCGAGCCCTGCGGGATGTCGCCCTTCTCGGTGAGGGCGGTGAGGAGCTTGGCGGTCGCGCAGGGGTTGCCGTCCACGCTCGCCTCGCCAGCGATCTTCCAGATGTTCGAGCGCCGCTGCACGACCTCGACCTGCAGGACCATGCGATCGCCGGGGACCACCGGGCGGCGGAACTTCGCCTCCTCGACGCCGAGGAAGTACATCACCTTCTGCGCGTTGTCGTACGGGTCCGACGCGTAGGCGAGGACCGCGGTGAGCTGCGCGAGCGCCTCGAGGATCAAGCCGCCGGGCATGATCGGCGCGCCGGGGAAGTGCCCCACGAAGTAGGGCTCGTTGTAGGTCACGCACTTGATCGCCCGCGCGCTCTGCCGCGGCGCCAGATCGATCACGCGATCGATGAGCACGAACGGAGCGCGGTGCGGGAGGATGCGGAGGATCCGGTTGATGTCGAAGTCCACTGCGCGTCCATCCTCCCACGCGCCGCCGCGTCGACGCCAGCGTTTCGGCGCCCCGATCGAGATCGCGATCGGGGGCTCGAAGCGCTGGCTGATTGGCGCCCGTCTACTGGCGCCGCTACTGGCGCCGCCTACTGGCGTTTCGTGGAGCGACGGCCGCTGCTGCCGCTGCTTCCGCCTCGAGGCGCCGCGGCTCCGCCGCCGCTCGAGCCGCCACCGCTGGCCTCGCGGCCTTCGCCGGCGTTGTAGCGCTGGATGACCAGGTCGGTGACGTCGAGGTTGGAGGGCACCCACACGACGCCGCCCTCGTTGCGCTCGACGATCAGGGCGTAGCCCTCGGCTTGGCCGATGCGCCTGAGGATGCGCTCCATGCGCGCGATGATCTCACGCGTCAGCTGGGCTTCCTTTGCGGCGAGCTCGCGCTGGTACTCCACGTACGTTGACTGGAGCTCGACGAACGCCTTCTGGTACTCCTCGACGCGCTTCTGCAGCGCCTCGCGGCTGAGGACCTTCTGCTGCGCCTCGATCTCGGTCTTGAGGGCCTTCAGCTCGGTCTGGCGCTTGTCGAGCGCCTGCTGACGCCGGTTGAACAGCGCCTTGAGGCGACGCTTCGCCGTCCGACCGTCCTCGGTCTCGTTGAGGGCACGCTGCAGGTCGACGACCGCGATGCGGGTCGCCTGAGCGTAGAGCTTGGGAGCGATGACGCTCAGCAGGAGCGCGGCTACCAGAGTCGAAGCGTGGCGATGCAGTTTCATGCGTGAAAACCGGGAGCTGCGTACTCCGCCCAACGTGGACGGTCAAGCGCGGGGCTCGATTCAGAAGAAGTTGCCGATGGTGAACTGGAAGTCGATGTCCTGCTCGCCCAGCGCCGTCTGGCGATCGAACGGGATACCCCACTCGAAGCGCAGCGGACCGAGCGGGCTGACCCAGCGGATCCCGAAACCCCAGCTCGTGCGGAGGTCGAAGGGGTTGAACTGGCAGGGATCGTTGGAGCTGATGCCGGCGGGCGGGCCGTCGCAGTACTGGCCGTTGAGGTTCCAGGCGTTGCCGCCGTCGGTGAAGATCACGCCGCGGATCCCGACCTCTTGGACGATCGGGAACTCCAGCTCGATGTTGTAGAAGAACTGCATGTTGCCGCCGATCGGCACGCCGCGCGGGCTCGGGACGGCGTTGGGATCGCGATCGCGGGTGATGCCGAGGCGCGGGCCGAGGCTGTTCAGCGGGAAGCCGCGGACGTTGAAGATGCCGCCGAGGAAGTAGCGCTCGTAGACGGGCACGCCGGTGGGCAGCCGCGACGTGACGAGGCCCCAGTCGGCGCGCGCGCGCAGCACGACGTTCTCGATGATCGGGTAGTAGGCCCGCACGTCGAGGCCGTGGCGGATGAACGTGTTGTTGCGCTCCGACCCGAGGTACTCGTCCGAGATCTCCGTCGACCACGAGGCGTAGAAGCCCTCGGTGGGGAAGAGGCGGTTGTTCCGGCCGTCCCACGTCAGCGTGAGGCGCAGCGTGTTGGTCAGGCCCGCGCGGAAGAGGTTCTGGAGGGGCAGCTGCGGGAAGAGCTGCTGCACCTGGCCCGTGGGGACGTTGCCGAGGAGGCCCGCCGTCGCCGCGCCGATCTGGACGTAGTCCGCCCGGAACTGAGCGAAGAGGCGTAGGCGGTAGTCGCCGAGCGGGTGGCCGAAGGTGACGCTGCCGCCGGTCGAGTCGCGCGTGAAGAACGAGAGCTGGCGGACGGTCTTGAAGACGTCGAAGCCGAACGTCCACTGCGTGTCGAAGAAGTACGGCTCGAGGAACTGCAGCTGCACGAGCTGACGGATGCCGGAGAGCTGGAGCTGCAGCGACAGCGACTGCCCGTTCCCGAACAGGTTCTGCTGCTGCACCTGACCGGTGAGGATGAACTGCTCGATCGAGCTGAAGCCGGCGCCGACCTGGAACGTGCCCGTCGCGCGCTCGGCGACCTCGATGTTGACGATGATCCGGTCGGGGGCCGAGCCCTCTTCCTCGCTCAGCTCGACCCGCTCGAAGTAGCCGAGCGCCTGGATCCGCACGCGGGTCTGCTCGGCGTTGGTCTGGCTGTAGAGGTCGCCCTCGATGAGCTGCGCCTCGCGCCGGATGACGCTGTCGCGCGTCTTCGTGTTGCCGCGGATGTTGACCCGCTCGATGCGCACCGGCGGGCCGCGCTGGATGACGATCGCCACGTGGACGACCCGCCGCTCCATGTCGAGGTCGGTCTCCGGGTTGATGTCGACGTGCGCGTAGCCCTCGTCGCGGTAGCGGCGCGTCACCGCCATCAGGGACTGCGCGATCGAGGTGCGGTTGAACCACTCGCCGGGGTTCGCGCTGACCATCTCGCGCAGCTCGCGCCGGCCGCCGAGGGGCTCGCGGCGGCGGCCGTCCTCGTCGACCTCGCGGACCACGAGGCGCCCGATCCGGAAGCGCGGGCCCTCGTCGAGCGGCACCGTCAGATCGATGTAGCGGCGGTCCGGCGTCAGCTCGATGCGGGGCGTGCCCACGCGCATCGCGAGGTAGCCGCGGTCGTAGTAGTAGGCCTGCAGCCGGGTGGTGTCCTCCTCGAAGTGCTCGCGGTTGAAGCGATCGTCGTTGCCGAGGAAGGAGAAGAACCCGGTCTGCCGGGTCTGCATGATCCCGCCGAGCTCGCTGTCGGGGATGTGCGTGTTGCCGACGAAGCGCACGCGCCGGACGGTGACCCGCTGGCCCTCGTCGATGTGAAAGACGACGTCGACCTGGTTGTTCTCCATCGACCGCAGCCGATAGGTCACGCGCGCGAGGAAGTAGCCCTCCTCGGCGTACTTGTCGCGGATCTTGGTGAGCTGCTCGCGCACGCGCGGCACCGAGAGGATCCCGCCCTCGGCGAGATCGATCTCCTCGGTGAGGTCGCTCGCCTCGATGTGGTCGTTGCCCTCGAACGTGATCCGCCCGATCGCCGGCCGCTCGCGGATGCGGAACGTGATGTCGACCCGATCGTCGCCGACGGCCCGGCCCTCGACGACGATGTCGTCGTAGAAGTTCTGGTTCCAGAGGGCCTGCGCGTCCTGCGTGACGGCGCCGTCGGTGCACGACGAGCCGGCCCGCAGGCGGATCGTCGAGAGCACGTCGTCGTCCGAGACGCGGCGGTTGCCGCGGACCCGGATCTGCCGGACGCGTCGCCCGTGACAGACGGTGCGCGGCACCGAGATGCCGACGTCGGGATCGTCGGTCGGCTCGTAGGGGTCCTCCTCCTCCGAAGGGTCCTCGGCCGGGTCTTCGCCTGGCGCGTCCTCCTCCTCGAAGGCCTCCTCGTCCTCGCCGTCCTCGCTCGCCGCGGCGGCGTCCTCGCCCGTCGAGGCCTCCTCCTCTTCCTGCGCGAAGGCCGACGCCGGCGTCGAGAACGCGACGGTGAGGCCCAGGGCGGTGATGAGGCGGAGGCGCAAGGGGTGGGGATTCCAGAGGAGACGGCCCGGCTTAGCCAGGGGGATCCGCGGGGTCAAGGGGCGGCGGGGGAGAGGAGGTCCGGTCGAGGTCCACGCCGCGGAAGGGACCCGAGTGGACGTCGCGCCGCACATCGGACTCGATCTGCCCGTCTCGCATGGAGACCTTGCGCGGCATGCTGTCCGCGAGCTCGTTGTTGTGGGTGACGATCAGGAAGGTCGTCCCCCGGCGGCGGTTGAGCTCGAAGAAGAGCTCGTGGATGGCGTCGCTGGTCTTCGAGTCGAGGTTCCCGGTCGGCTCGTCGGCGAGCACGAGGATGGGCTCCATGACGAGGGCGCGGGCGAGCGCGACGCGGGCCTGCTCGCCGCCGCTGAGCTCGCCGGGCCGGTGCGTGAGCCGGTGCCCGAGGCCGACCTCGCCGAGCAGCTCCTTGGCCGCCTTCTCGAGCTTGCCCCGCTCGGCGCCCCGGATCATGCCGGGCATCATCACGTTCTCGAGGGCGGTGAACTCGGGCAGCAGGTGGTGCGCCTGGAACACGAACCCGAGGCTGTAGTTGCGGAACGCCGCGAGCTTCGAGGGCGAGTAGCGGGTGACGTCCTGGCCCTCGTAGTGGATGCGGCCCGCCGTGGGCAGGTCGAGGGTGCCCAGGATGTGGAGGAGCGTGCTCTTGCCCGCGCCGCTCGGGCCCACCACCGACAGCATCTCGCCGCGGTCGATCGACAGATCGATCCCGCGGAGGATGTGCACCGAGCGCCCCTCGTGGAGGAACTTCTTGTGCACGCCCTGGATGGCGACGAGGACCTTGCTTTCGGTGGGGCTCACGAGCTCCGGAGGGCGTCGAGGGGGGTGAGGCGGCTGCCGAGGATTGCGGGGTAGATGGTCGCGAGCAAGCAGACGATGACCGAGGCGATGCCCGTGACCACGAACTCGCTGGCGTCGATGTGTACCGGGAGCCGGTCGATGTAATAGACCTCGGGGTTCAGGTGGATCCCGAAGTGCTCCATGATGAAGCAAGTCAAGTAGCCTAGGCCGAGCCCCGTCGCGGCCCCTAACGACCCGATCATCAGCCCCTGGGTCATGAACACGGCGACGATCTGCTGGCCGGTCGCGCCCATCGCCTTGAGGATCCCGACCTCTTTTCGCTTCTCCTGCACCATCAGCGACAAGGTGCCGACGATGCAGAACGAGGCGACGAGGATGGCGATCCCCAGGGTGATGAACATCGCGAGCTTCTCGAGCTGGAGCGCCCCGAAGAGGTTGCGGTTCACCTCCTGCCACGCCCGCACGCGGAGATCGCGGGCCCCGAGCGCCTGCTGGATCGCCACGGCGACGGGCTCGGCGCGGTCGGTGTCCTCGACCTTGGCCTCGATGCCGCTGATGGCCTCGCCGACGTTGAGGAACGACTGCGCGGCCTCCAGCGTCGTGTAGGCCATCTTCATGTCGAACTCGTACATGCCGCTGTAGAAGATCCCCGCGACCCGGAACGGGCGGCTGCGCGGCATGGGGCCGGCGGGGCCGAGCTCGCCGAGCGGCGAGACGAGGTTGACCTCGTCGCCCACGTGCAGCCGCAGCGTCCGCGCGAGCTCCTGGCCGACGATCACGCCCGGCAGGACGTCGGTCATCGCCGGCTCCTCGAAGATCTGGCTGTCCGCGAGGTCCTCGTCCTCGCGGAGGAACTCGTCGATCTCGTCGGCGATGCGGTCCGGGTCGTCGAGGGGGCTCGTCGACTCGCTCTCGTTCCCGAGGCCCTCCGCCTCGGCGGCCTCCACGTGCTCGCGCGCGTCGTCGAGGACCGCTGCGACGTCGTCGAGGAGGCTCCCCCGCGCGACGGCTTCGCTGCCCGTCTGCGGGCTCAGGAGGCCCGCGCCCATCTCGGCGGGCCGCAGCCGGAGCAGGCGCTCGGGCTCGCGGAGGTAGTCCATCTGGCCGTGCCGCAGGTTGCGCGGCAGCTCGGTCACGTCGCCGATGGTGTCGGGATCGATCCCGCGCAGCACCGCGCCGCCGAGGTTCGTGGAGCTGGTGATCATCACCTCGCCCTGCACGTACGGCGTCGCCGCGATCACCTCGTCCTGCGCCCGCACGGTCTCGAGGATCGGGACCCAGCCCTCGAAGGTGCCGTGCTCGCGGTCCACCACGACGTGCGCGTTGTTGCCGAGGATCTTCTCCTTCAGGTCGTTCCGGAACCCGCCCATCACGCTGAGCGTGGTGGTGAGGGTGCAGGAGCTGAACGAGACGGCCATGATCGAGAGCGCCCCGATCGTGGTCAGGAAGCCGCTCTTCTTGGCGCGGATCATCCGAGCCGCGACGAGCGCGCGGATGCCGACCTGCTCGAGCCCGTCGAGGGCGATCGGGATGAGGCGGAAGAGCGCGCGGATCGTGAACGCCGCCGTGACGGCGAGCCGGATGCTCGGGAAGGTGATGTCGTTCGGCGTCGCGGGATCGGGCCGGATCGGCAGGAGCAGGGTCACCGCGACGAAGCCCACGAGGAGGAGGGTGTCGGCGAAGCCCCAGAACCAGCGGCGGAAGCCCTGCGGCAGGAGGAACCAGCAGGTGAGCGACGCGATCAGCTCGAGGAGCGCGCCGACCCCGCCCACCACGAGCCCGACCTGCAGGAGCTGGTAGGTGCCCTGGGCGCTGGTCACGAGCTGGAAGGACTCGGCGAGCGCGGGCATCTGCCCGACGGGCATCAGGCTCTCCTCGAGCCCGAGGCCGAGCATCAGCGCGTTCGGGTCGCGGAGCGCGAGCGAGAGCACCGCGGCGAGGATCCCGTAGCCGATCGAGCGCAGGAGCATGCCGGCCGCGACGACGGAGACGCGGACGCGGCCGCGGGTGCCCAGGGCCCGGCGGCCCATCGCGACGAGCATCGCGATCGAGAGGATCAGCCCGAGGCCCGCGATCGGCCCGAGCGTGTACGCGGGCAGGAGGAAGGGGAGGCGGTCCGCGATCCCCATCGTGATGAAGGGGGTCACCGCGCCGACGAGGATCGGGTACTGCAGGATCGCGAACGCGGTGACCAGGGCGGAGGGCCAGCCCACCGAGAGCGCGCCGTCCTCGGGCGCGGTCCGCGGCCGGCGCAGGCGTCGCGCGAGGCCCGCGCCGAGGAGGCCGAGCGCGACGAGGGCCAGCCCGCTCAGCCCCCAGGGTCGGGGCACGAGCCCGGCGACCACCACTCCGCCGACCGTGCACGCGATGGCGCCGACCCACAGGAGCTGGACCGACGCCCGGGTCTTCATGTCGTCTCCGCCCGCATCAGCGGGAAGAGGAGCACGTCGCGGATCGACGTCTGGTTGCACAGGATCATCGCGAGGCGATCGACGCCGATCCCGCAGCCGGCCGCGGGGGGCATCCCGTGCATGAGCGCGCGGATGTAGTCCGCGTCGTAGTCCATCGCGTCCTCGTCGCCCCCGGCCTGCCGCTCGAGCTGCGCCCGGAACCGCGCGGCCTGGTCGTCGGGATCGTTGAGCTCGGAGAAGCCGTTGGCGAGCTCGCGGCCGCCGACGAAGACCTCGAACCGATCGGTGAACGCCGGGTCGGCGTCGTTGCGACGGGCGAGCGGCGACACCTCGAACGGGAACCGCGTGACGAACACGGGGAGGCTCCGGGAGCCGTCCGCGGAGCGGTACATCGCCTCGAGATCCTCCTCCACGAGGTGCTCGAAGAGCGCGTAGATGCGCTCCCCGCGGGACGCGGCGTCCGCGAGCGGCTTGCGCGCCGCCTCGGGGAGGCGAGGCAGCGCCGCGGCGACGACCGCCGCGAGCTTCGCGTCGTCCGCGAGCACGGCCTCGTCGAGCTGGCCGTCGAAGACCGTCGTCGAGAGGGCCTCCTCGCCGCTGCGGCGCACGCGCTCGCAGATCGCGGCGTCCATCGCGACGCGCGCGAAGGGCTCGTCGAGCGCGACGGAGCTCTCGGCGGTCCAGCGATCCCCGAAGCGCTCGCGGACGCGCGCGGCGACGTGGCGGATCATCGACTCCGTCAAGTCCATTTGCTCTTCGAACGTGGCGTACGCCATGTAGTACTCGAGCATCGTGAACTCGGGGTTGTGCCGCGTGCTGACCCCCTCGTTCCTGAAGTTGCGGCCGATCTCGTAGACGCGGTCGAGGCCGCCGACGACGAGGCGCTTGAGGTACAGCTCCGGCGCGATGCGCAGGTAGAGCGACATGTCGAGCACGTTGTGGTGCGTCGAGAAGGGCTTCGCGGTGGCGCCGCCGCGCACCGTGTGGAGCAGCGGGGTCTCGACCTCGAAGAAGTCGTGGCCGTCGAGGTGCTCGCGCAGCGCCTGCACGATCAGCGAGCGCGCGCGGAAGACCTCCGCGACCTCGGGGTTCGCGAACAGATCGACGTAGCGCTCTCGGTAGCGCTTCTCGACGTCCTTGAGGCCGTGGAACTTGTCGGGCGGCGGGCGCAGCGCCTTGGAGACGTGCCGGAACCGCAGGACCTTGATCGCCGCGTCGCCCTTCTTGGTCCCCATCAAGGGGCCCTCGACGGCGACGTGGTCAGCGAGGTCGAGCGCCTCGAGCTGCGCCCGCTCGGCCGCCGTCAGGTCCGCGCCCTTGTTCGGCAGGAACGCCTGCGCGCGACCCTCGGGGGTCTGGATCACGAGGAAGGGGCCCCGCTTGGCCATCACGCGGCCGTAGAGCGGGAGCACCGGCTCGCTGCCCGTGAGCGCGTCCTCCTGCGGCAGCGCGGCCTTCGCCGCGTCGTCGTTCGCGACCCGCACGATCTGTGCGCGCTTCCGGCGGTCCTCGTCGGAGGGCCGGAAGTCGTTGGGAAACGCCGCGTGGATCTTGGCCGCGTTCGCGCGCCGCGCCTGCTCGAGCTCCTGCTCCGTCGCCACCGAAAACTCCTCGTCGTGGAAGGGCCGGTGTTCCGGCCCGAACACCTCAGCTCGAAGACTCTTCCTTGGTCTCCGAGATGGAGAGCAAGTAGGCCTCGATGAAGGGGTCCAGGTTCCCGTCGAGGACCCCCTCGACGTTGCTCACCTTGTGCTCCGTCCGCTCGTCCTTGACCAGCTGATAGGGCTGCATCGTGTAGGTGCGGATCTGGCTGCCGAAGTCGATCGCGCTCTTCCCGCTCTCGTAGCTGTCCGAGAACGCCTTGTTCTTCTCGGCGAGATAGCGCTCGTAGAGGAGGCCGCGGAGCATCTTCATCGCGGTCGCGCGGTTCTTGTGCTGGCTGCGCTCCGCCGAGCACTTCACGACGATCCCCGTCGGCATGTGCTTGATGCGGATGGCGGACTCGGTCTTGTTGACGTGCTGCCCGCCCTTGCCGCCGCTTCGCATCGTGTCGATCTCGAGGTCCTCCTTGCGGATGTCGACCTCGACGTCGTCGTCGATCTCGGGGACGACGTGCACCGCGGCGAACGCCGTGTGGCGCCGCGCGTTGGAGTCGAAGGGGCTGATCCGGATGAGGCGGTGGACGCCCGTCTCGGCCTTGAGGTAGCCGTACGCGTTGGGGCCGCGGACGGCGATCGACGCGTCCTTGATGCCCGCCTCGTCGCCCGGCTGCTCGTCGAGGACCTCGACCTTGTAGCCCTTCCGCTCGCTCCACCGCAGGTACATGCGGAAGAGCATCTCGGCCCAGTCCTGAGCGTCCACGCCGCCGGCGCCGGGGTTCACGTAGAGGATCGCGTCCGACTTGTCCTCGGGCTTGTCGAGCATGCGGGCCAGCTCGGCCTGCCGGACGCCCTGCTCGAGCGCGGGGACCTGCGAGGCGACCTCGGCCGCCATGCCCTCGTCGCCCTCCATCGAGGCGAGCTCGAGCAGCTCGTCGAGGTCGGCGACCTCCTTGCTGAGTCGGTCGTGGCGACCGACGAGCGCTTCGATGCCCGCGCGCTCCTGGACGACACCTTGGGCTCGGTCCGGGTCATCCCAGAACCCCTCGGCGCTCGTCATGGCGTCGAGGTGGTCGAGCCGTCGCTTCAGTCCGTCGACGTCAAAGAAACCTCCCCAGCGCAACGAGGCGCTGAGCGAGGTCGGCCAGCGTGTCGCGGGCCTCGCTGGTGGGGATCGTCATGGGGGGGCTCCTAACGTACCGGGGCGAGAGGCGCTAGCGCCTAGAGCTCGAAGGCGTAGCCCACGGTGAGGCTCGCCCACGCGCGAAAGGGCACGGCCAGGCCGGCGGTGTCCTCGGGCGAGCACGCCGCGGTGCCCGGACCGGCGCACGCCGTCACGTCGCCCGCGATGAGCGCCTCGGCGCCGATCCCGATGCGACCGAAGATGCCTTCGTCCCACCGGTACTCGTAGGTCATGCCCGCGTGGGCGAAGAGCGCGAACTCCCAGTAGCGGTGCTGGGTCAGGTTCTCCGCGCCTTCGGCGTGGCTGTCCCAGTCCATCGGTCCGCCGGCGAGGCCGAGCTGGAAGCCGAAGGCCGAGCTGTGCAGGGGCGCGCGGAAGCTCACGCCGCCGCCGACCCGGGCGCCGCTGCGGCTCACCCCGCCACCGGCGTAGATGTTGAGCCACTCGATGGGCGCGAACTCGATCTCGGCGCCGATGACCCCGAGCGGCGTGTCGAGGCCGCCGTTGACGGCCACCGCGAGCATGCGGCTGTAGGGCCCGGCGGTGGAGACCTCGGGCTCGGGATCTTCCTCGGTTTGCGCGACGGCGGTCGACGCGTGGAGCAATCCCGTGACGAGAGCCAGAGCGAAGAGGCGGCGCGGCTGCATAGGAGCGTCCTTTTAGGCAAGGCCGCTGGGAACTTCAAGCGGTCGCTGCCGCATACGCCTTCGAAGGTGTGCGGTTTCAGAACGCGAGGGTCAGCCGAGCCACCCCTCCGCCCTCGGGCAGGGAGCCCACGGCGAGCCGCGGTCCTGGGGTCCCGCGGGCCGTATCGGAGTCGAAGACGCCAGGCCGGGCGAGGTCGACGACGATCAGGATCGCGCCCACCAGCGAGAGCACGGAGCCCGTGACGTAGAGGCCGATCGCGAGGTTGCTCATGAGCTGGGCCTGGTCGTAGGCGTCCGCCGCGCCCGAGCCTGCTGGGAGCGTGGTCGGGTTCATGGGGTCGCCCGAGGGCTCGAAGCCGTACATGGGGATCAGCCCGGCCTGCCAGCGCGCCTCGTCGGCGGCGAAGCCTCCTCCGACGAAGGCCCCGATGCCGAGCAGGAGCGCGGGGATGCCGACGCCGAGCATCGTGTGGTCGTAGTCGTAGTGGCGTCGGTACGCGGTCGGCTGGCCGCTCTCCACGACCTGCACGCCGCCGCCACCGCCGCCCGAGGTCTGAGGGCCGCTCACGAACGGGCTCTGCGTGGTGCTCGGGCACTGCGACGAGAGGGCGGCCGCCTGACGGCCGGCGTGGTCGCGGAAGGTCCCCGCGGTGTCGAGCGCGGCGCACTGCCGGTACCAGGAGATCGCCTCACAGCCGCGCCCGGTCCGCTCGAGCGCCAGGGCGAGGTTGCAGGCCGACGAGGCCCGCGGGAACTGCTGGTAGCTCTGCTCGAAGTACTGGGCCGCGAGCGCGGGGTTGCCCGAGTCCATCGCCGAGACGCCTTGCTCGAACAGCTGCCGCGCGCGGTTCGCGTCCTGCGCCGCGGCCGGCGCGGCGAGCAGGCAGAGCGCCAGCAGCGAGGGCGCGAGCGAGGTGGCGGTCGAACGAAGCATGAGGTCAGAAGTGTCGGATGACGCTCGGGTCCCGGGTCGGCGGCGGCGGCTGCGGCCGGGGAGGGGGCGGAGTGTAGGTGCGGACCGGCGGCGGAGGCGCCGAGGATACCGCGGCGGGCCGGCTGCGACCTCGTCGACGCGGCGTGGGTTCATCGCTTCCTACGGCGCGGCGCTCGGGCACCTCCCTCGCCGCGACCCCCGCCTGCGCCTCGCGGGGCGGCGTGGCCTCGACCTCCACGGGGGGCAACGGGTCGGCCACCGGCTCGGGCGCCGCGAGCGTGGGCTCCGCCGCGGCGGGCTCCTCGACGGTGGGCTGCGCGACAGTAGGCTGCGCGACAGTAGGCTGAGCGACCGTGGGCTGCGTAGCGACGGGGCGGGGGCGCTCGGAGCCGTCGTCGAGGAGCGACAGCCCGACCGCCACGGCGACCGCGGTCAGCCCCGCGAACACCAGCCCGACGATCGCGGCGATGGCGAGCCGCACCCCGATCGAGGTCCCCTCCGGCGCCGGGGCGGCGGGCGGGTAGGGCGCGACCGGGTACGCCGGGTAGACGGGCACGTTCGACTCGAGCGGCGGGTGGTACGGCATGGGCACCGTGCCGCCGTAGGGCGTGGGAGGGACGGCGTGGACGGCCGCGTAAGGCGACACCGGGTTCGGCGTGGTAGGGGGCGCCGCCTCGGCGCTCGCGCCCGAGAGGCGCGTGCCCGACTCCGCCATCAGCGTCGGCATGTGGCCGACCGAGCGCCGCTGGCTCGCCTCGGCCTCGCCGGTCGGCGGCATCCCGGGGCGCATGCCCATCCGGGTGATCGGCGCCGCCGCGTCGCGCCCGAGCACGTCGCGGATCGCCTGCGCGGCCGCGCGCGCGTTGCTGAAGCGGCCCGCCGGCTCCTTGGCGAGGAAGCGCTCGAGGAGCGCCTCGAGGTGAGGGATCCCCGCGAGGTCCGCGGGCAGCGCGGGCATCGGCACCGACAGGATCTGATGGATCATCGCCGCCGCGGACGGCGCCATGAACGGGAGGCGGCCGGTCAGGCTCTCGTAGAGCACGATGCCCACCGCGTAGAGGTCCATCGTGGACGCCGGCGACGCGCCGTTGAACTGCTCGGGCGCCATGTAGGGGAGCGAGCCGAGGATCTGCTGGCTCTGCGTGATCTTGGAGAGGAACGCGTCGTCCATCGACGCCGCGAGCCCGAAGTCGAGGAGCTTCACCATGACCGGGCCGGACGCCGGCAGCCCGACGTTCGAGGGCTTGAGGTCGCGGTGGACGATGCCCGCGTCGTGCACGTCGGCGAGCGCCTCGCAGAGCTCCGCGCCGATCGCGAGCGCCTCGCGGGCGGGCACCTTCTCGTCGCGCTCGAGCCGGTCCTCGAGCGTCTCGCCCTCGAGGAGCTCCATCACGTAGAAGGGGCCCGCGGTCGGGTCGACGCCGAAGTCGGTGACCTGCGCGACGCGCGGCGTGGTCAGGCTCCCGGCGGCGCGCGCCTCTCGGTTGAAGCGCCGCACGAGCTCGTCGTTCCAGCGCTCGAGCCGCAGCACCTTGAGGGCGAAGCGCCGGCCGAGCGCGAGGTGCTCGACCTCGAGCACCTGGCCCATCCCGCCCTGGCCGAGGATCCGCGTCACCTGGTAGCGCTCGGCTACGGTCTTCCCTGGCGAGAGCGCCTCGAAGCGCTTCTTTGCCGCGGCTGCGCTCGACACCGGCAGCGATTCTAGCAAGGCCGCGCCGCCCGTGCTCGGGCCGCGGACACGCGGGGCGAGGTGCGGCGCCGTCATGGTGCCGCGTTCAACGCGACCGAACCGTCGGATCTTGGGATCGGGGCTCGGTCAGGTCGGGCGCGAGCGCATCAGCTTCTCGTACAAGACCGGCCCGAGCTGCTGGACCATGAGGGTCTCGACGGTGTTCGCGATCCGGTCCCGCTCGATCTCGGAGTCGTAGACGAAGCCGATCCCCATGCCGGGCTCCTGGCTCTCGTTGGCCTCCGCCTCGGTCACGATCCACTGGACCTTGCCCTTGATGGAGAGCGGATCGTCCAGCGAGGGCACCGCGAGGTGGAACACGAACTCGGTCCCGATCGCGAGCGGGTTGGCCGTCCGGATGAACGTGCCTCCGCGCGAGATGTTCTTCGTGTAGTCCGCGAAGAACGAGTTCAGCCGCTTGTACTCGACCCGAAGGGCGATGGGCACCCGCGGATCGTTGCGCCGCTCACTACCGTCCGTCGCGTCCGTCACTCGAAGGGCACGATAAGCCTCGGTCTCGTGGGGGCGCAAACTTCGTGGGTGCCCCAAGCCGGCCGTGGGGACCCTGGTCACAGGGCCAATGCAGGCATGTGCCCCGCTGCTGACTCCTGTTACCATCTCGCCCGCGTGGAGCGGCGCCGTGATGGGGTGGCGCACCGTTCGCACCGAACGCATGTCCGAGCCGACGGAAGCCGAGCTGCTCGAAGCCGCCCAGGGGGGCGATCGGCGGGCGTTCAGCCGCTTGGTCCGGCTCCACCAGCGCCGCGTCTACGCGTGCGCGGTCAGCATGCTCGGGGACGGCGGCGACGCCGACGACGCGGTCCAGGAGACGTTCATGCGGGCGTGGCGCGCGATCGCCCGCTTCGACGGCCGCAGCCAGCTCTCGACGTGGCTCTACCGGGTCTGCGTGAACGTCTGCTTGAACCACATCCGCAAGCGCAAGCGGCACGACGCGGCGGACATCGCGGACCCGCGCGTGCCCGAGCCCAAGGCCGATCCCACCCAGGGCGGGACCGACCCGCGGCGCGCTCTCGAGGCCCGCCAGCTCCAGGGTCGGATCGCGGACGCGGTGGACGGGCTCAGCGAGTCGCTCCGGACTACGGTGATCATGGTGCTCGTCGACGGCATGCCCCAGAAGGAGGTCGCGGAGATCCTCGGTTGCTCCGAGGGGACGATCGCGTGGCGCATCCACGAGGCGCGTCGGCGGCTGCGCCTCGCGCTCGCCGAGACCCAGGACGACGACGGCGAGGAAGACGCCTCGGCGGGGAGGCGCGCGTCGTGAACGACGAAGACCTCATGCGCCGGATCTCGGCCGCGCTCGACGCCGACGGGGGCCTCGACGCCGACGACGACCTGCGCGCCGTGCTCGCCGAGGATCCCGCCGCCATGCTCTACGCGCAGGACCTCCAGGCCATCGACGAGGCGCTCGGCCAGCTCGGCACGGCGCGCGGCGAGCCGGACTGGGAGGCGATGCTCGAGCGCATCGACCGCGGCCTCGAGCGCGACCTCGAGGGCCTCGAGCTCGAGGGCCTCCACCTCGAAGGCCTCCATCTCGAAGGATTGGTCGACGGGCGCGACCCGACCGAGCCCCCGGTCTTCGAGGACGACATCCCGCGCGCCGAGCGCGAGGTCGTCGCGGCCAACCCTGCAGAGCCGACGCACGAGCCGGTCGTCGCGCCCGTGAACCGACCCGTCGCCGCGGCCGCGAGCCCCGCCGTCGTCGTCGACCTCGCCTCGGCGCGCCGGCGCCGGCGTCAGATCATCACCGTGATCGGTGGGCTCGCCGCGGCCGCCGCGGTCGGCCTCGGGATCACGACCGGCCTCCAGGTGAACGACGAGGCCCCGACCGTCGGCTTCTCGATGGACGAGGCCGAGCAGGCCGCGCCCGCCGCGGCCGACATGGGCGTGACCGCCGAGCCGCCTCCGTCGCCGGACCCGATGGGCTACCCGCTCGCCGAGGCCGAGGCCGCGGAGGAGCCGATGGCCGAGGCGCCGGCGGAGATCAACGAGGCCTCGCCCATGCGTCGCGCGATGGCGTCGCGTGGCGCCCCGGCCCCCTCGGCGGCGGCGCCGAGCGCCCCGGCCGACCTCGACGACCTGTTCGGCTCCGGCGAAGGGAGCCGCTCGTCCGGGCTGGCGCGCGCTGGCGGCGGAGGCGGCAGCCTCGGCGCGGCGACGACCACCACGGCGACGGCCGAGCCGACGCGCGTCGAGGTCGTCAACGCGCTCAACGCGGTCGCCGACGAGGTCGCGCGCTGCATGACCGACACGCGCGAGCTCGCTCGCGTGCAGGTCCGCGTGAACGGGAGCACCGGCACCATCGAGTCGGTCCGGGTGAGCCCGCCGTTCGCGGGCGCCGAGGCGGCGTGCATCGTCCGCGCGGTGCGCGGCGCGACCATGCCGCGGAGCGGTCACCCGACCTACGACGTGACCCACGCCTACCACCCCGCTCCGGTCGCGGGTGGGTCGCTGCGCCCGGGAGCCCCCGCGGCCCGCCGCGCTCGCGAGCGCCGCGCGGCGCCGGCGCTCCGCGATCAGGCGGACATCCTGTCGCCGTTCGAGTAGGCGAGCCGCGCTGCTATCCTCCCGGCTTCGTGTCGGCCATCCCGTTCGGCAACTACGAGCTCGTCGAGCGCATCGCCGAGGGCGGCATGGCGGAGGTCTGGCGCGCGCGCTCCCTCGGCGTCGCCGGGTTCGAGAAGACCGTCGTCATCAAGCGCGTCCTGCCCATGCTGCTCGAGCGGCCAGGCTTCGCCGAGCTCCTCGTGCGCGAGGCCAAGATCGCGGCGCGCCTGAGCCACCCGAACGTCATCCAGATCTACGACCTCGGGGAGCAGGACGGCTCCTACTTCATCGCGATGGAGTTCCTCCGCGGCCGGGACCTCGCGGCCGCGCTGAGCCACCGCAGCACGGGGGACTCGCCGCTCGATCTCGGGCTGCGCCTCTGGCTCGCCTCCGAGGTCGCCAAGGCCCTCGACTACGCGCACCGCGCGCGCTTCGACGACGGCAAAGCCATGAGCATCGTCCACCGCGACGTGAGCCCGCAAAATGTCTTGCTGGGCTACGAGGGCGAGGTGAAGGTCGCCGACTTCGGCATCGCGCGCGCCGACGAGCCAGGGCTCGGCCGGGGCGAGGACCCGAAGATCCTCCGCGGCAAGTACGCGTACATGTCCCCCGAGCAGGCCCGCGGCGAGCCGCTCGACAAGCGCAGCGACATCTTCTCGTTCGGCGTCCTGCTCTTCGAGCTCGCGACGCGGCGCCGAATGTTCCGCGGGATGACTTCGGCCCAGACGCTCGAGATGGTCCGCGCGGCCAAGCTGCCCAGCTATCGCCGCCACCTGCCGATGCCCGAGCTCGAGCCGATCCTCGCCCGCGCGCTCGCGCCGGCGCGCGGGGATCGCTTCGCCTCGGCCGCGGAGATCCACGCCGAGCTGCTCGGGCTCGTGTTCGCGCTCGGGCGCCCCGTGGGCGCCACCGATCTCGCCGCCGCGATGCACGCCATGTTCCCGACCGACGACCCGCTCGACCCGAACAAGCTCCGGGTCGACCTGATGGAGCGGGCCTACGACGACGCGACGGCGGCGAGCGATCCGGGGCGCGACCCGTCGGCCGCCCCGACCCTCGACGCGACCGCGCGCACTCGCGCGATGCCAACCTCGCGCAAGATCCGCAGCGAGACGCGGCGGCTCGCGTTCCTCGTCGCGCGGCTGCGCTCCGGCGAGGATCGCCTCTTCTCGGACGCGGTCGCCCGCGCGGGCGGCGACGTGCTCACGAGCGTCGCGGGGCTCCGGGTGGCGGCCTTCGGCGCCGCGGGCGTCGAGCGCGCGGTGGGCCACGCGGTGCGCGGCGCGCTCGAGCTCCGGCGCAGCAGCCGCATCGAGGGCCCCGAGCGCCTCGACCCGACGCCCGCGATGGGCGTCGTCGCGGGCGAGGGCAAGGTGCTCGAGGGCGTGATCCTGGAGTCGAGCCCCGAGGTCGCGGCCCGCGCGGGGGAGCTCCTGCGCGACGCCCCGCCGGACGCGCTCCGCGTGGCCCCCGAGCTCGAGGCGGAGCTGGGGCGCGACTTCCGCTACGAGCTGCGCGACGGCGAGCTGTCGGTGCTCGGGTTCCGGTCCCGCAAGGACCGCGACGCGGGCGCGATGCGTCAGGGCGCGCCGCTCGTCGGCCGCCGCGATCTGCTGCGGAGGCTCTCCGCGCTCCTCATCGAGGCCGCGCAGGGCCGGGGCGCGCTCGTCCACCTCATCGGGGAGCCGGGGGTCGGCAAGTCGCGGCTGCTCGCGGAGCTGCGCGCGGCCGCCGCGCCTCGCGACTTCGTGTTCGTCCACGGCCGGGCCGACGAGACGGACGCGGAGCGCGCGTTCGGGGCCTTCGGAGACCTCGTCTTCGACCTCTGCGGCATCGAGCCCGAGGACGGCCCCGAGGTGCGCTTCGAGAAGGTGGAGCGCATGCGTGTGCTCGGGCTGCGGCCGCGGGAGCTGCGCCTGCTCGGGGAGCTCATCGGCCTCGCGTACCCCGTCGCGACGGGGGTGCGCGCGGGTCGGCCGCGCGGGCTCGAGCTCGCCCTCGCGCTCCGCAAGGCGCTGCTCGCGCTGAGCCGCGACCGCGTGGTGGTGCTCGCCTTCGAGGACCTGCAGTGGATGGACGACGCGACGCGGCAGGTGCTCCCGCTGCTCGTGGACGGCCTCGTGCCGGGGCGCGTCGTCGTCCTCGTCACGCGGCGCCACGGCGCGGCGGGGCCGCTTCCCTCCGGTGGGCGCACGCTCCCGATCCAGCCGCTCGATCGCGACGCCGTGGGGCGCCTGGTCGCCCACCACCTCGGCGCCCGCGCCGTCGAGCCCGCGCTCGCGGAGCGCGTCCTCGAGCTGACCGGCGGCATCCCGGGGTGGATCGAGCTGCTCGGGGACGCTCTGGGCGCCGCGGTCTCGATCGACGGAGGGCTCGCGCACCTCGAGGCGGCGATGCCCGACGTCCCGGTCCCGACGCCGCTGCGCTCGAGCGTGGCCGCGCGGGTCGAGCGGCTGCGCGCCCGCGAGCGCTCGATCCTGAGGGTGGTCGCCGCCCTCGGCGGCACCGTCGACGTCAGGCTCATTTGCTCGATCGAGGGCCTGATCGGCGGCACCGAGCGCGCGCCGCTGCGGCGGCTGTGGATCCGCCGCCTCATCGTCGGCGCCGACGGCGCCATGACGCCGCCGGAGCGCATCGGTCCGTGGGGTGGGCACCGCGAGGAGGGCGGCCTCCCGAGCGAGGTGCGCGTGCCCGGCGAGCTGCTGCGCCGCGCGATCCTCGCGGAGCTCGACGCGGGCGAGCTCGCGCGGCTCCACGCGCGGATCGTGGCCACCCTCGAGCGCGTGGGCGCCCACGAGAACCTCGCGGGGCTCGAGAAGCTCGCCCACCACGCGGCGCTCTCCGTCGACCCGCGACGGGCCCCCGACTACCACGCCCGGGCCGCGCAGCTCGCGCTCGAGCTCGGGGACCGACCCCGCGCGTCGCATCACTACGCCGAGGCCGCGCGCCTCCAGCGCAGGCACAGCGGAGACGCGGCCGACGCCAGCGCCTTCGACCTCGGCCTCGAGGCCGCCGACGCCGCGCTCGACGCGGGGGTGGGTGAGCTCGCGGAGATCGCGCTCGCCGCCCTCGAGGTGGGTGAGCCCCGCGCGGACGCGACGCAGCGCGTGCACTTCGCCATCCTGAGGGCCCGGCACGCGAGGCAGCGCCTCGACGGAGCCGCGGCGCTCGCGGCGCTCGACGCCGTCGCGCAGCTCTTCGACGAGGTCCCGGCGGCGCTCCGCGACGAGGCGCGCACGCTTCAGGCGCGCACCTGCGTCGAGCAGGGCGCGACGGCGCGCGCGCTCGAGGTGATCGACACGCTCCTCGAGACCGCCGAGGGCGCGCGGCAGGGGACGGCGCTCGCCCTCCGCGCGACGGCGCTCGCGAGGCTCGACGACCTCGACGCCGCGGAGGAGGCGGTCAACGCCGCGCTCGCGCTCGCCGCGCGGCTCGGGGAGGCGTCGCTGCGCTACGCGTCGCTCGCCGCGCTCGCGGGGCTCGTCGAGGCGCGGGGGGACGCCGCGGCCGCGGCCGCGCGCTACCGCGAGGCGGCCGAGGTCGCGCAGGGCGTCGCGGATCCGGACGACCTCGCGAGCCTCCACGCGAGCGCGGCGGTGTGCGCGCTCGCCGTCGACGACCTCGACGAGGCGACGAAGCGAACCGACGACGCGGGCCGGTGGGCCGACCGCTCGAGCGCGGAGACGTGGCGGCTCGTCGTGGCCGCGCTGCGCGGGGCGCTCGCGATCCGAGAGCACCCTGACGCGACCTACGTCCCGGGGCTCGTCCGCGCCGTGGAGCGGCTCGAGGAGCTCGGTCGCTCGCCCGAGGCGGCGGTGGCGGTGGAGATGCTGGTGCACGGTCACCTCGCGCTCGGGGACGAAGCCGCGGCGGGGCGGACGCTGGAGCGGGCGGCCCGACACGCCGAGCGCGCCGGCCACTCGAGCTACGCGCGGCGGCTGCGCGAGCGGCGAGATGGCCTGAGCGCACCTTGACTCACCCCATGCCCCACCATAGGCTCCCGCCCCCTCCGATGCCGGACCCTCCGGCACCCCGAATTTCATGACGGATCAAGCCGATCACGAGGCCCTCGAGGCCACGCCCCCGCCCGCAGAGCCCCCGACCGAAGCCGCCCCCGAGGCAGCTCCGGAGGCGGCGACGCTTTCGACCGACGACGCGCCCGCCGCGGAGGCGCCTGCGCCGACCGTGGAAGCCGCGGCCGATGACGCCGCGAGCGCGGACGACGCCGAGCACGTCGACGACGCCGATGGCTCGGACGACGGCGACGACTCGGAGGCCTCCGACGGTGAGAGCGCCGAGGCGGGCGCCGGTGGTGAGGAGGGCGGCAAGAAGAAGCGCCGCCGTCGCCGCAAGAAGAAGAAGGGCGGAGACGCCGAGGGCGGCGAGGCGTCGGCGCCCGAGGGCGGCGGCGACCCGGACAAGCGGCACAACCCGCACCCGTTCCACCAGTTCTTCGACTCGTCGCTGCGCCGTCACCTCTTCGCGGTCGGCGAGGCGATCGCGGGCATGGTCACGCGCGCCGAGGACGACGTCGCGATCATCGACGTGTTCGGCAAGGCGACCGCGTTCGCCCGGCTCCACGAGCCGCGCGAGATCCCCGTCGTGGAGATCCCGTTCGACGACAGCTCGGCCGGCACGACCGAGTCGCCGGAGGACGACGAGGACCTCGAGGCGTCCGCTTCGGAGGCGCCGGCCGCCGAGGCCGAGGCCGCGACCGCTGCCGAGGCCGCGTCGGCTGCCGATGCCGCTCCGGCTGCCGATGCCGCTCCGGCTGCCGACGCCGCGCCCGCTGCCGAGGCCGCGCCGGCTGCCGAGGCCGCTCCCGCTGCCGCTGCCGATGGCGCCGAGTCGACCGACGCGGACGCCGCTCCGGCTGTCTCGGAGAAGCGCGCCGAGGCGCCGCCGGAGCCGCCGCCGGTCATCCACTACGTGCTCGAGCCCGAGGGCGTGGAGCCGATCGCCGAGGGCACGGTCTTCCGCGGGCGCATCGCCGCCATCGCGGAGAGCGGTCACCTCGCCATCGTCAACGAGCTCGTCGATCGCAAGACGACGCGTCGCTGGCTGGCTCACGCGCGCGACGAGCGCGAGCGCGTCCCGGGCCTCGTGTTCGGGTACAACCGCGGCGGGTTCGACGTGCTCATCGCGGGCGTCCGCGCCTTCTGCCCGGTCAACGGGATGAGCCTCGACTCGGTCGACGACCCGGCGATGTCGCTGGGCGCCTGGCACGAGTTCCACGTCCAGACCGTGAAGGGCGGCAGCCAGGGGCTCGTCGTCAGCCGGCGCTCCATCCTCGAGCGCGAGGCGCGGCGCGCGGCGCGGGCGTTCCTCAAGAGCATCCAGCCGGGTCAGAAGATCCGCGGCAAGGTCACCCAGGTCCGCGAGTTCGGTGTCTTCGTCGACATCGGGCACGGCGCGGAGGGCCTCGTCCACCAGAGCGAGCTGAGCTTCGACCGCGGCGTCCGCCCGTCGGACGTGGCCAAGCCCGGCGACGAGATCGAGGTGCAGGTCCTCAAGGTCCAGGGCGCCGACCGCAAGAAGAAGGAGCGGGTCGACCGCGTGTCGCTGTCGGTGAAGGCGCTCCTGCCCGACCCGTTCGACGCGCACGCCGAGGCGCTCACCGAGGGCGTCCCGCGCAAGGGCACCGTCGTCCGCACGGCGGAGTTCGGCGCGTTCATCCAGCTCGCGCCCGGCATCGACGGCCTCCTTCACATCACCGAGCTCGGCAAGGACCTCAAGCACGCCAAGGAGGCGGTCAACGAGGGCGACGAGCTGGTGGTCGTGATCGAGCGCGTCGACAAGAAGGCGCGCCGCATCAGCCTCTCGAAGCTCTCCGCCGAAGAGGCCGAGCTGTTCGAGAAGGGCGAGCTCGACGCGAGCGCGCGCGCGCCCCGCATCAAGCAGGGCGGCACCCTCAAGGTCATCGTCACCCAGGTCGGCTCCGCGGGCCTGTCGGTGCGCATCGACAACGTCATCGGCAAGCGCGGCCGCGGCTTCATCCCGAACAGCGAGATGGGCACCCCGCGCGGCACCGACCACCGCAAGAAGTGGCCGCCCGGCACCGAGATCGACGTCACCGTGATCGGCACCGATCGCGACGGCGGCCTCCGCTGCAGCCGCAAGCGCTTCCTCCAGGACGAGGAGCGCCGCGCGGTGAAGGAGTACCGCAAGGAAGCCGCCAAGCAGGGCCTCGGCACGTTCGGCGACATCCTCCGCAGCAAGCTCGGGATCGACCAGGACAGCTCCAGCTGATCCCGGCTCGCGTCGCGGTTGCGCGGCGCGAGCCCGCTTGCTAGAAGCTCGGGCTCTCGGGCGATTAACTCAGTGGCTAGAGTGCCTCCTTCACACGGAGGAAGTCCGCGGTTCAAATCCGCGATCGCCCATCACTCGCTGCGCTCGTGATGCGAGGGCGCCCCAGGGGGCGCCCTCGGCGCGCTTCGCGCGCGGCGCTCGCTCCTTTGGCTCCATCCAACCTTTCCGGCTCCGCGGACTGGCGTCCGCTTCGCTTCGGAAAGGTTGCATGTCGTGCAAATCCCTCGCGATCGCCCATCACTCGCTGCGCTCGTGATGCGAGGGCGCCTGTAGATCAGCCGGTGGGCGTCCATTGCTCGCTGCGCTCGTGATGTCGAAGGGCCCGGCTGTTCTAGGATGTGGAGCAGCCCGATGTCGAAGGTCGTCCTCATCGCCGTCTCCGCGCTCTCCGCGGCCTGTGCTGGGCCACGCGTTGTCGTCGTCGCGTCACCCCCGCTCGAGCAAGCGCTGGATCCCGCCAGCGCGCCCGCTGGGGCGTTGCCTGACGACGTCGCGCCCCTGGAGTACCGGTTGCGCGTCGAAGTCGATCCCGAGGCCCCGGACTTCGAGGGTGACGTCGAGATCGATGTCGAGCTCGCTCGAGCCCGGGATCTCCTGTGGCTGCATGGCCGAGAGCTCACGATTCACGACGTCGAGGCGCGGGTTGGCGACGAGGTCATCTCCGCGCGCTGGCACGACGTGTTGCCGTCCGAGGGGGTCGGCGCGATCCGGCTCGCCCACGCGATCGGTCCGGGACGCGCCACCTTGCACGTTCGGTATGCGGGGTCTCTCGAGGTCTTCGAGCCGCCGGAGAGCGCTTGGGGCACGCCCGGGCACGTGGGGTTCTTTCGCGCCATCGGCGCTGGCGGACGCTTCGCCGTCACGCAGTTCGAGCCGATCGGCGCTCGCGTCGCGCTGCCCTGCTTCGACGAGCCTCGGTTCCGAACACCCTTCGAGATCGAGCTCGTCGTTCCCGAAGACGCGGTGGTCGCCGCCAACACTCGGATCGCCGAGGAGGAGCAGGCCCCCGGTCGTCGACGCCGCGTCCGCTTCGAGCGAACCCCACCGCTGCCGACCTACATCGTCGGGTGGGCGGTCGGTCCGTTCGACGAAGTGCGTCGGCCGCCGCTCCCGCCGACCGCGCTGCGCACTCACGCAATTCGAGTACGCGGCCTCGCGCCGCCCGGCGAGCGCGCCCGGGTGGAGTCGATGGTCGATGAGGCCGCGCAGCTCCTGCTGCTCATCGAAGCTCGGCTCCGCGTCCCGTACCCGTTCGAGCAGCTCACGCTGGTGCTCACGCCGGAGCACCCCTTCACGGGCATGGAGAACGCCGGCCTCATCACCCTCGACGCGGGTGAGCCCATGGGCCCGCCGCTCGGCTCGCCCGGCTTGGAGCGGTGGACCACGTCGGTTCTCGCCCACGAGCTCGCCCATCAGTGGTTCGGCGACCTCGTGACCCTCGACCGGTGGAGCGAGCATTGGCTGAAGGAGACGCTCGCGGAGTGGGTGGCGAGTGCGTTCACGAGCCGTCCCGGGGACGGCGGCGAGGACCACTGGGAGGGCGACGCCGATCCGCACGCGCAGCCCCTGGACCGGGCCGTGACCACCGCGGCGGACGTGCGCGCGCTGAACGGCCCCGTGCGATGGCGAAACGAGGCGCGGGCGCGCTCCGTGTTGACGGCGCTCGAGCACTGGCTCGGCCCGAACCGAATCGACGAGGCGCTCCGCGCGCTCCTCGCCCACCACGCGATGGGCCACGGCGACCACTCGGACCTCGCCGACGAGCTCGATCGCGTCTCCGGCGGTCGCGCGGGGCAAGTTCTGTTGCGATATGTCGAGCACGCGGGGATCCCCGAGGTGTCGATGCGCCGGGTCTGCGACGGGGGTCGGCGCGGGCTCGAGCTCACCCAGCGCCGCATGCCCCTGCGAGGCGGGGCCACGCCACCGTTCGTCTGGCACGTCCCGATCTGCGTCCGGTATCCCGTCGAGGAAAGAACGCAGGAGACCTGCGTCCTCCTCGACGACGAGCATGGCTTCCTCCCGTTCGAGGGCGACGCGTGTCCGGAGTCGTTCTTCCCCAACGCAGGCGGCGCTGGGTACTACGGCATCGCCCTCGACGAGGCGGACACCGCGCGAGTCCTGAGCGGCTCGGCGACCTGGACCCCCGAGGAGGAGTGGTGGTTGTTCGACGCGATGCGCGCGGCCGCCGTCGAGGGCGACGCGTCGCTCGCCGAGCTCCTCCCGCACCTCACCGTCTTCGCCAATGGCCAGTCGCGCGCCGTTCTCTCGGGGGTGGTCGAGCTCGTCTCTCGCGTCCGGAACCACCTGGTGTCGGACGCGGAGCGAGCCCGCGTCGACGCCTGGGCTCGTCGGGTCGTGGAGCCGATCTACGCCCGGTGGCGGTGGAGCGATTCGCGACCGTCGTGGCCGACGCCGCTCGAGGTCGACGTGTTGGCCCTGCTGGCCCTGGAGGTTCGGGACCCGGAGGTGCGCGCCTCGGCTCGAATCCGAGCGCGTCGCTTCCTCGCGAGTGACCTCGACGCGGATCGCGAACGCGGCTTTTCACTGGACGATCCCATCCGCATCGCGCTCGCGGTCGCGGTCCAGGACGAGCCCTCGCTGCTCGATGACGTTCGGACCGTCGACGACGACTCGACGAACGCGATGCGCCTGTGGTTCGCGCGCGCGTTCGCCGGCGGCGAGCGGTCCGAGGCCGCGCTCGCGCACCTCGCAGCCCACGGCCGATCCGAGCTGGGCCTCGCCCTGCGCGAGCTGCTCCGCAACCCGGACACCCGCGGACCGACGTGGGCGTGGGTAGAGGCGCAGCCAGGGCTGCTCCGCTCTCGCCCGATGACCCCTTGGCTGAACCTCGAGCTGCTCGACACGGGGGTGGCGTTCGCGGCGACCTGCGACCCGACCGCGTTGGCCGCGGTGATCGGCGCGGGCCCGAACCGGTTCGTCGACGCGCGTCACGAGGCGGAGCGCTGCGCCGCGCTCGTGCGTCGACGAGGGCCCGAGGTCCGAGCCGCGTTCGCGAGCGACTCGCCATAGCGTCCTGGCACCTGGCTGTCGCGTACGACGGGGTCCGGATCCGTTCACGGCGTCGTCGAGGCGCCGATTCGACTACGACTGGGCCAGCGCCATCCGTGCTTCGTCGTTCGATCGGATCGGACAGGGGGTGCCCGAGATCGGCGACCATCTCGGTGTACTGACCGACTACGGCGGGTCCCCTCAGGATCATCAGCAGGACAGTTCCGTTTGCCATCATCGAACGGGACGCCACATCGGCATCCCGTCGGCCTTGGGCTATCTTACGTCAGCCATGCTTCGACGACTGCTCGCCGCGTCCCTCCTGCTGCTGTTCGCGGCTTGTGGTGGCCCGTCTGCCACCATTGGCCTCGAAGCCCACGGGGTGGAGGATCGCAGCTCGACCGCGGGCTACGCGGGAGGCCCCGACGCGCGTCTGCTCGCGGTCCGCATCAGGTTGCTCAACGCCACCGGCGCTACGATCCCGGTCACGCCGAGCGCGTTCTTCCTGGAGCCCGCCTCCGGCACGAGCCTGGTCGGCCACCCGCTGACCGCCTCGTTCTCCGATGGCTGCGGCGGGGCGCTCGCGCCGGACCGGACGATCACATGTTCGGTGGGCTTCGACGTGCCCGCCGGTTTCGTCCCCGTCCAGATCGCCTTCGAGCACGATGGCCAGCGCGCCACCGCGCCCGTCACGCTGGGTCGCGACGCGGGGCCCGCGGAGCGCGACGCGGGCGGCCCGACCCGTCGTGACGCTGGCCCCGACTTCGACGCCGGTCGCGACGTGGGACCGCCGCCGCCGCGCACCCAGGAGCTCGACCTCCTGTTCATGGTCGACAACTCGAACTCGATGGACGAGGAGCAGGCCTCGCTCATCGCCCAGCTGCCTCTCCTCGTGGAGGTGTTGGGCACCGGGGACTTCGACCGGGACGGAAGCACGACGGGCCCCGAGGACTTCCCGCCCTTCGACCTCCACGTCGGGGTCGTGACCTCCGACATGGGCTCGGGCGGCTTCACGGTGCCGACCTGCGCCCGTTCGGACTTCGGCGACGACGGGATCCTGCGCACCCAAGGCAGGATCGACATCGCCGGCTGCATGGCCACGTACCCGATGTTCCTTCGCTTCCGGCCGTCCGGCGGGGAGACGCCCGAGGAGTTCGCGCGCGAGGCCACGTGCGTGACGGCGGCTGGCACGGGAGGCTGCGGGTTCGAACAGCAGCTCGAGTCGATCCTCAAGGCGCTCTCCCCCTCGGCGCCGACCCGATGGACGGCCGCGGACTACACGACGCCCTCGTTCTTCCGGAACACCTTCGGCCACGGTGACCGGCAGAACGACGGGTTCGTGCGCGACGACTCGGTGCTCGCGATCGTTCCCGTCTCGGACGAGGAGGACTGCTCCGTTCGCGACCCGGAGCTGTTCAACCCCTCCAGCGCCGTGTACACGGCGGACCTCAACCTCCGCTGCTTCGCGCACGCCGATGCAGCGCTCTACCCGCTGGCGCGGTTCATCGACGGCTACCTACAGCTCCGGCGCCATCCGTCGCGGTTGGTGTTCGCCCCCATCGTGGGCATCCCGGCCGACATCCAGCCCACCCCTGGAGGGTCGGTGGACTGGCCGCTGCTGATCTCCGAGGATCCCGCTCGCCGCGACGATCGGATGGAGGAGCGGATCGACCCAGCGATGCCGAGCCGACTTCAGCCGAGCTGCAACGTCCCGGGGCGCGGCGTCGCCTACCCCCCCGTGCGGATCGCGCGCGTCGCCGAGGCTGTGGAGCGAGGCGGCGCCCACGTGACGATCCGCTCGATCTGTGAGGAGGACTTCGAGACCTCGATCCTCGAGATCATCCGACAGATCCGAGATTCAGGCGCGGGGGGCTGAGCGACGGCGGCGACTGCGTTACGAGGCTGCTGCCGTCGTCGACCCAGCTCACGGCGTGCATGCCGCGTCGATGCTCGCGTCGGGGCAGGGACTCGCATCGACGAACAAGTACCCGTAGTCGCGACCCGAACAGTCTGCGAGAAGCAGAGTCAGCCAGACCAGGAACGTCGCCGTCGTTCGCGTCATCGTCAGCCTCAGAAGGTGGGGCTCAGCGGGGGCGCGTACATACGCAGGATGCCGGCGTCGCACCAGGCCAGGAGCGGGTTCGAAGTGTAGCTGCCTTCGAGATGCCGAACCCCCGCGCAGATCTCCGAGCCCGCACAAGGGTCTCCGTCCGTGCCTCCCTCGAGGATCTCCTCGCAGTCGGTCCAAGGAGAGATCGACTCGGCCCCGGGCCTCGGCCCGCTCACCATCGGCGCCGGGCAGAGCTCGTAGACTCCGCCGAATCCGGGACCGCCATCGCAGGTCGCGAGGCTGAGACAACCCGGCCCGCCGGTCTGGACGTACCACTCGGTGTGCGCGCTGAGTCGGACGTTGGGCTCCTCGCAGCGCCCCGCGGGGATGGTTCGAGCTGCGACGCGCGCCGTCGATCGGATCAGGCTTCCGTCGAGGCACATGGCCAGCACTCGCTGCGTGTCGGTCTCCCCGACCACGGTGCAGAGGGAGCCCTCCGCGATCGCGCACGCGTCGCGGTGGGCGCCGTCCTCGACGCCGCTGCCGGGTCCCGTGCAGTCGGTCCACGGCGCCTCCGAGGTCCCCCGATCGAGGAGGAGCTGATGGGTGTCGGCGCAGCCGTGCGTCACGAGGAGGACCGAGAGCAGGGGGACTCGGAGTGCAGACATGCTCGTCTTTCGTTGAAGGCCTGCGCGGGTGGTCCCTGAGCCCCCCGATTCGGCTCACACTTTCTCCGAGAAGGGTCGCACTCACATAGGGACAATTCTCCGGGACTTCTTCGACGCTCTGGATCCCGTTCGAGGTCCGGCCTCCGTCGCGACCAGCACGCGCTGCGCGGTGGTGCGCCTTCGCAGACCGAGACGGGGAAGTCAGCGGCCGTAGACGAGGTAGGTCCGACCGCCGTACTCGTCGTTGATGCGGTTGCCGTAGGCCCCGACGAGCAGGTCGTCGTAGCCGTCGCCGTCGAAGTCGCCGCCGTTGGCGAGCGCGTAGCCTGCCACATCGGTCCCGTTCACGTCGTCGATGGTCCCGGTGAGGCGCACGTCGTAGCGACTCGTGTCGATGGTCCCTCGAAACGCGCTCGGTCCTCCGAGGAGCACGTAGTTGTGGCCGCGCTGCGTCATGTCGGGGCTGTTGGGTGAGCCGAAGAAGAGGTCGGCGAACCCGTCTCCGTTGATGTCGCCGCCCTCGGCCAAGCCCGCCCCGAGGTTCGTGTCGTGGCCGTCGCCCTCGTAGACGAAGTCGGCGCTCGCGAGGTCGAGCGTCGGCCCGAAGCGACCGCGCCGACCGTACATCAGGGACACGCGACTGGTGGGGCGCGCGTAGGGATCGGCGAGCACGAGCTCGTCGCAGCCGTCTCCGTCCACGTCCCCGACGATGGCGACCCGCAGCCCGAACGCGCCGTGCTCTCCCTCCGAGGAGGTGACGATGTGCGTGCCGGTCATCGCGACCGGACCGGACCAGCGCTGGGGCCCGCCGTACAGGAGGTAGGCGTCGCCCGAGGGCCCCGCGCCGTCCCCGGGCGCGCCCACGAGGAGATCGTCGTAGCCGTCGCCGTCGACGTCCCCGCGCGCGCTGATGGCGAACCCGAAGAGACGCTCGGAGCCGTCGCCCGACGTGAGCACGGCGTCTGCGCGATCGAGGTGGGTCGCCCCGCCGAAGCGGTCTGCGCGACCGTAGAAGACGTACACGGCCGCCGTGCCGGAGTCGTCCCCGTCGGGCCTCCACGCGCCCACGATCACGTCGGAGCGACCGTCGCCGTCGAGGTCGCCGGCGGTGACCGTGTCATACGCCCCTCGTCCGCCGGCGAGCTCGGTGCCCACGCTCGACGCGGCGAGCACGCCCGAGTAGCGGGTGGTGCTCCCCCAGATGAGGAACGTGCCGCCGAAGAGGAAGTCGTCTTGCCCATCCCCGTCGACGTCGCCCGCGGGCGAGACCTCGAGGTCACCCGGGACGTAGGTGTCGGCCGCGAACGTCGCGTCCGCCCGCTCGAGCGGGAAGTCACCCTCGAGCCCACGGCGCCCGTAGACCAAGTAGACCCCGCCGACGCGCTCACCGCTCGGCAGGCGGTAGTCGCGATCGGCGATCACCAGGTCATCGAGGCCGTCGCCGTCGAGGTCGCCGACGAAGTCCACGTCGATCCCCGCCAACCCCTGCGTCGTCCCGATGAACCTCACGTCCGCGCGGGTGAGGTCGATGTCCTCGCCCGGGCCGGCGGGCAGGACGGCGTCCGTCGGCCGCGTCGGCCCCCGCGGCGCCACGGGCTCGGGCTCCGACAAGCAGCCGGACGAAGCCATGATGCCGAGCCCGAGAGCCCAGCGAGAAAGGGAGCGGTTGGTTTTCATGGTTCGATTCTCCAGCCTCGGACGGTGGGGCTCAGCGGGGGCGCGCAGACACGCCGGCCAGAGCGGAATCGAAGTGTAGCTCCCTTCGAGATGCCGAACCCCCCCGCCGATCCCGGCCTCGACCCGCTCACCGTCGCCGGCGTCGCGGTTGGCTCGCGCGGCATTGACGCGGGGAGGGCGGCGACCGCTAGGATGCGCGCGTGATGCGTCTCCTCCATGTCGCGGCCCTCGCGCTGCTCGTCTTCGGCTGTGGCTCGCGCCGCGCCCCCAACGTGGTCGTCACGCCGGCGCAGACCTCCGTGGTCGTCGCTCCGGCGGGGGGCGGGAGCTGTCAGAGCACGCTCGCGGTCGGGCCCGTGCGGACGCGGCCCGGGTGCACGATCGACGAGCGGGTGAGCGGGCAGACGACGGCGCTGAGCCACGCGTGCGGCGACGGGCCCGCGGCGGCGTCGTTCGCGGACGCGCGCTTCGAAGGCGGGGTCACCAACGGGCAGCTCGACATCGCGATCGAGACGGCGTTCGACTTCTCCGACGGGTGTCGGTGGCGCACCAAGCAGCGCATCCAGGGCACGCTCGCGTCGGGGCAGCTCGCGTACACCTACGAGGAGCAGCCCGACCCGGGGCAGCGGGGGTGCGCTCAGGGGTGCCTCGCGAACGCCGAGGTGCAGGTCTACTGACCTCGGCTGTGGTAGCTTCTCCTCCGTGACCGGGGACACCGTGTCGTTCTCGCTTCGACTGCTTCTCGCATCCTTCATCGCCCTCGCGGGGTGCGGTAACGAGCGCACGCAGACCGTGACCTTCCAGGTCGCGGCCGGCTCGGACGCGACCGAGTGCAACGCGGTGATGACGATCGCCGACCCGTGTACGACGGTGCAGGTCTTCGACTCCGAGACGGGCGCGCAGCTCCCGCTCGTCGACGTCTCCGACTCCGAGCGCAAGACGGTCTTCAAGCTGCAGTTCGAGGGGAACACCGAGCCCCGCTTCGACGTGACGCTCGAGCCCGGGCAGCGCGTGGACGTGCGCGTCGTCGTCTACGAGAACGACGGCGCGGCGCGCTACGGCGCGTTCCTCGAGGACGTCGACCCGACCACCGGCCCGGTGACGATCCGGCTCTACCCGCATCGGCAGTGGGCCTGCCCGGGCGACCAGCCGACGACGCCGCGCGCGCTCCACGGCGCGCAGCGGGTCAACGCACACCAGGTGCTGATCTTCGGCGGCGTGCAGGGCTTCGATCTCGACGCGCTCTCGCTCCGCGATCCGGAGGCGCTCGGCGGGCCGAGCCTCGCGGACGGCGTCGAGGTCTACGACGGGCGCACGCACTCGTTCTCGAACGTCCCGATCCTCGACTCGGAGGGCAACCCGGCGCGGTTCCGCCGCGTCCTGTTCCACTCCCTCATCGCCGAGAACCCCGGCGACCCCGACAACGTCACGCGCGTGCGCGTGATCGGCGGCTACACGGGGGAGGGGCCGATCCTCCACTTCGACAACCTCGGGACCCGCGGGCCGAACGGCGCGCCCTTCGTCCCCGCCCGCACGGCGCAAACGGCGTTGACGATGGATCTCGTCTACGACCCCAGCGGTCCCACGGTGACCCTCGAGGACGCGGCGTTCGCGATGACCACCGCGCGCGGCGGGCCGATCCACGTCGCCGACTTCTTCGGCACGGTCGGCCCCACCGATCCCGCCCTCGCGGTGATCAGCCTCGCCCCCGACGCGGGCCGCTTCGCGCCGACCGCGAACGTCTTCAGCTACACGCGCGAGGGTGAGGCCGCCGACACGCTGCGGACGCTGATGAACGTGCGGCTCGGCCCGGCGGTGCTCACCGTGCGCGACGGCTTCCTCGTGTGGGGCGGCAACGTGGGCACGCTCACGGCCCGCGCCTCCGCGGGCGAGCTCTTCCCGCCGCGCGAGGATCCGTCGGTCCTCATCGCCGCGCCGCCGTCGATCCCCGCCCCGACCGCGTTCCACACCGCGACGCGGACCGGTGACGACCAGTTCCTGATCGCGGGCGGCTACCTCCTCTCCGACGACCCGGAGGGCACCACGATGTTCAACCAGGTGCCCACGCAGCCGCTCTACTACCTCGAGGTCGGGGCGGGCGGCGTGGTGCAGGCCCGCGTGCTCGACGCGCCCGTGCACCTGAGCACGATCTTCCACACCGCCACGTCGATCCCGGAGGTCGGCGTGATGCTGCTCGGCGGGGCGGCGGTCGAGCCAGCGGACGCGGCCGTGGGCACGGGCAACCGCCTCGCGGCGCAGGACCAGGCCGTGATCGTGGCCGGCGCGAGCTACACGGCGCTCCCCGATCTCTCCGAGCAGCGGTGGGGCCACACCGCGACGGTGCTCAGCGGCCACCGGCTGCTCGTGGTCGGCGGCTTCGGCCGCGACAACCTCGGGATGAGCCCGAACGCGATGCGCGCGCTGCCCGAGGCCGAGCTGATGTTCTGGGACGAGGCGCCGCGCGACCTGCTCGCGGGCGAGTGCGAGATGCACGTCGACGAGATGACCGACGGCGCCGTCGATCGCGAGGACGCGGGGCTGCCGCCCCTCGGCGACGCGGGCGCGCCGCTGCCGATGGACGCGGGCCTCCCCGACGCCGGGCTCGACCCGGACGCGATGGTCCCCGACCCCGACGCGGGCTTCGACTCCGGGCTGTGAGCCCGCCGGTTGACGCGGGTTTTGGGGGGTGCCAGAAACCGCGCATGACCGACCGAGAGAACGTCTACATCGTCTCCGCCGCGCGTACGCCGATCGGAGCCTTCCAGGGCGCGCTCGCGCCGGTTACCGCGCCTCGCCTCGGCGCCGCCGCCATCACCGCGGCCGTCGAGCGCTCCGGGCTCGAGGTCGGCGACATCGCCGAGACCTACATGGGCAACGTGCTCACCGCGGGGCTGGGGCAGGCGCCCGCGCGCCAGGCCGCGCGCTACGCCGGCATCCCGGACTCGGTCCCGGCCACCACCGTGGGCAAGGTCTGCGGCTCGGGCCTGCAGTCCGTGATCCTCGGCACCAAGTCGATCCTCCTCGGCGACGCCGACGTGGTGCTGGCCGGCGGCATGGAGTCGATGACCAACGCGCCCTACCTGCTCCCCGCCGCCCGCGGCGGCTACCGCATGGGCCACGGCCAGGTCCAGGACTCGATGATCCTCGACGGCCTCTGGGACCCCTACGACGACAAGCACATGGGGATGTGCGGCGAGCTCTGCGCCCGCGAGCACTCCTTCACGCGCGAGGCTCAGGACGCCTTCGCGATCGAGTCCTACCGCCGCGCGCAGGCCGCCCAGGAGGCGAAGCTCTTCGACGCCGAGCTGGTCTCCGTGACCATCGCCGACCGCAAGGGCGACGTGGTCGTCGCCGAGGACGAGGAGCCGAAGCGGGCCCGCCCGGACAAGATGCCGTCGCTGCGCCCCGCGTTCGATCGCGAGGGGACCATCACGGCGGCCAACGCCTCGAAGATCAACGACGGCGCCTCGGCGCTCGTGCTCGCCAGCGAGTCGGTCGTGAAGGCCCGCGGCCTCACGCCCCTCGCCCGCGTCGTCGGCTACGGCGGCCACGCGGCCGCGCCCGAGTGGTTCACGACCGCGCCGATCGGGGCGATCCAGGCGGCGCTCGCGAAGACCGGGCTCGGCGTCGACCAGATCGACCTCTGGGAGATCAACGAGGCCTTCTCCGTCGTCGCGATGGTCGCCGAGAAGGAGCTGTCGATCCCCCACGAGAAGGTCAACGTGAACGGCGGCGCGGTCGCGCTCGGCCACCCCATCGGGGCGTCCGGCGCGCGCATCCTCACCACCCTCGTCCACGCCATGCAGCAGCGGACGGCGCAGCGCGGGCTCGCCACGCTGTGCATCGGCGGCGGCGAGGCGGTCGCCGTGATCGTCGAGCGCGTCTGAACGTCGCGCCTGCGATAGTCTCGCGGACATGGCGACGGAGGGGGCGACGGCGACGCGGGCGCGGCCCATCGGGGCGCGGCCGCTCGACCGTCTGACGGAGAGCGACGCCGAGGCCCTCGGCGACGAGGCGCGCGATCTCGCGATCCTCGCGCGCGCCGGCGTCCCCATCGCCCGCGGCTGGGTCGTGGCCCTCGACGCCGATGGGGTCGACGTCGCGGCGTTCCTCGCCGAGCGAGCCGGCGAGCCGCTCGGCAAGGACGGCTCGGCGACCACGTGCGTGAAGCTCCGCCCATGGGTCCGCCGGACCGCCCTCGCGCCGCGCGCCCGGCCTCGGTTCCCCGCGACCGAGGACATCCTCGATCCGAGCCTGCTCGCGGAGCGCGTGCCCGTGCTGCTCGCCGAGGTCCGGGCCTCGCGCGCCGGCCCCGGCGTGGTGCGGCTCCGCGCGATCCACTGCGACGCCGGCCCGTCCGGCGCCGCGACGAGCATCGACGCAGCGGACGGAGATCCCGCGAAGGTCTCCGTTTGGTCGTCCGGCGCGCGCCCGTATCGCTTCGATCGCAAGACGATGCGCACGCTCGAGGAGGGCGGCGGCGACCTCCCGCTCCGCACCCTCGAGCGCATCGCCGACCTCGTGGATCGGGCGCACCTCGCGCTCGGTCGCCCGGTCGAGATCGACTGGGTCCTCGCCGCGGGCCGGCCGGTGATCGCGCGGGTCCGGACCGTCCAGCGCGCGTGGCGGTTCACGGAGAACAGCTGGCGCGTGGTCGAGCTGCTCTGGCACGACGAGGGGCCCATCGCGCCGCTCTCCGTCGACGGGCTCGACAAGGCGCTCCGCGAAGAGGAGGACGCCGTCGACGAGCCACGCGTGAGGCGCCTCTTCGCGCGGGCGTATCGGCGCGTGGATCCCGGCCGCGGGCGCCGGGGCGAGCGCCGGCAGTCGTTCGCGCAGGCCGCCGCGCGCGTCGCGCGCGTGGTCGCCGACGTCACGACGCCGATCTCGGCCGCGCGCGGCTTCACGAGGACCCTCGACGATCGGCTGCGCTCGTTCGATCGCGACGACCTCGCGCGCATGGACGAGGCGGATCTGGCCAAGGCGGTCCGCGAGCGGCAGCACGTGGTGGTGGAGGCCTACGAGCTGCTCGACCGCGGCCGGCAGGCCACCGCGGCGGTGCTCGGCGCGATCGAGGCGGCCCTCGGCGCGGTGCCGCGGGACTGCGTGCACGGGCTCGCGACGATCCGCCGCACGCGCGCGCGCCGCCGGATCGACGAGCGCTTGCAGCGCGCCTACGAGGACCTCGGGGACCTGCCGACGGAGGTCGACCCGGTCCCCGCCGGGCAGCGTCGCTTCTTCGCCGACCTCCGCCGCGAGCTCGCCGACAAGCGGCCGCTCGGGCTCGACCTGCGCCCGCTCGCGTACGGGGCGAGCGACGCCGCGCTCGTCGAGGGCATGCGCGCGGTGCGCGACGGGCGGGCCGAGCGCGCCGAGCGCGAGCAGCGCGGGGCGATCCGCCGGCTGATGGCGACGGCGCGCGCGCGCCCGCTCGGCCGGGGCCGGGCCGCCCTCGCGCGGACCCTCACCCTCGTGATCGAGCGCCTCGCCATCGCGAAGGGGGAGGTCGCCGAGGGCCTCGCCGACGCGAACCTCCGCCTGCGCGAGGTGGCGCTCGAGGTGGGGCGTCGGCTCGTGGAGCGCGGGGTCCTCGACGAGGACGACGACGCCCTCTACCTCTACGTGTCCGAGATCCAGGACGCGCTGTCGGGGGAGCCCGGGGCCTACACCGCCCGCGTCCGGCTGCGCCGCGAGGAGGACGCCCGGTGGCGCTCGTTCGAGCCCCCGACGCGCCTCCCGCCGCGCCACCGGGTGGATGAATGACGGGGGCCGACGAATCGTCGATGACCCGGGGAAGACGCGGAGCCGCTCCGCGTAGAGTTCAGGCGCGGTGGTCCAGCGTTCGCGCTACCGTCGCTCCAATGCTTGGAAAGAGGAACATGAAGGCACGCACCGTACTCATCCTCGCCGCCGCCCTCGCGGCCGGCGCCTGCGCGAGCACCCACTACGTGTCGATCCGGCACCCGCTGCACGTGGGTCAGGTCGATCCGAACGAGGTCCCCTTCGAGAACCGGCGGGAGGAGAACGCGCGTGGCCTGCAGCAGGGCGTCCTCGTCGACACCGGCTCGCTGACCGAGGTCACGCCGGAGCGCATCTGCGCTCACACCGTCCTGTGGTCGATCGACGAGATCGACGGCGGCCGCGGCGTCTACCAGAACTACCGGATCACGCTGCGCAACGATCAGGACAACATCGAGAACACCGACGCGAACGTCAGCATGGAGCAGCCGACGACGACCCCGATGCAGGGCCACGTCACGCAGCAGATCCCGGCCGGCTACCGCCGAGTGTGCAACACGTACCGCAACGGTCGTTGCGTCAGCTACCGCAACCAGCAGGTGTACCGGACCATCTACGTCCCGCACATCTTCAACGTGACGACGAACCCCGCGACGATCTGCTTCCCCAACGGTGGCTTCGTCACGCCGTCCACGACCCGCGTCGCGCTGTCGGTCGACGGCCAGGGCCCCGGCGAGATGATCTTCGAGTGGCAGTTCGAGTCCGCCGTCCAGGGCGGGCAGCCGCAGCAGCAGCAGTAGCGCTGGTGCTCGGCGCTCTGGGGGTCAGCGCGTCCAGGCCAGCAGCTGGTGGAGCTGGTCCTCGACGCGCGGCCAGCCCGAGATACCGATCGAGTTCGTCTCCTCGTAGTGAGCCCCGGGGGCCTCGCCGATGTACGGGAGGCCCGGGTCGAGCTGGTAGTCGAACTCCGGCAGGAAGTAGCCGAGGAAGTCGTTGGTGAGCCCGAGCAGCCACACCTGGTCGGCGTCCGCGCGAGCCAGGTCGCGCAGGTACGGCCCGCTCGGGGCGCGGGACAGGTCGGGCGGGTTCGTCCGCGACGTGTCCACGATGTCGACCCCCTCGGGCGTGTAGCTCCCGTCGTAGCCGCCCACGAAGAGCGCCGGGTCGAGCTCGCCGGGGATGGTGATCATCGTCGCGCGGCCCACGTCGATCACCGCGATCTCCGAGAGGACGTCGGGCTCGTTGGTCCCGGGCCGGATCGGGTAGTCGGGGTCGAAGTGGTAGACCTCGCGGACGAACAGGCCCTGCAGGTAGGCGACGTGGTAGCGCCGGTTCTCGATCTTGATGAAGAACCGCGCCCGTCGGACGGCGAGGTCGGCCGTCTCCTCCGTGGTCGAGCCTCCCTCCGGCCCGAGCGCCTGCAGCACGTGCCACGCGAGCTGCGAGCCCATCGTCGACGCGTTCTGCTCGCTGCCCCGCGGCACGGGCTCGTCGGCCCACGTCCGCACCTGCGCACGGCCCGGCCCGATCTGCGCCCCGAGGGCGCCGTTGACGAAGACGCAGATCCCGCCGACGCCCTCGGCCATCGTGCCGTCCGGCCCCTCGACGCCGCTCTCCACGCCCTCGCGCAGCCAGTGCGGGTAGTCGCTCGAGAGCGCGGTGTTCGAGCTGCCCATGTACTCCGGGTGCGCCGCGAAGTTGATGAGCGTCGAGATGGTGGTCCCGTCGGCCGGCCGCTCGAAGCGCATGACGCGCGCCTCGTCGTCGAGGATCTGCGGGTCGCGCGAGTCGCCGACGATCCGCAGCAGCCCGCCGGGGACGTCGCGCACCCGCAGCGACGCGTACTGCACGTGCGCAGGCTCGAGGGCCGCGACGGCGTCCCGCACCGCCTGCGCGGCCTGCGCCTGGACGCGCTCGATGTAGCGCGGGTCGCGGCCCGACACGTCGAGCGACGGGCCCCAGATCCCGATGGTGTCGTAGCCCTCGTGGTCGTGCGTGGCGGAGACCGACACGTAGTCGACTTCGAGGTCGCTCACGAGCTCGCGGATGGGCTCCGCGTCGTCGAGGAAGAAGCCGACGACGTCGAGCGCCACGAACACGACGGTCGTCTCGTTCTGCCGCAGCGCGATGGCGCGCGCCCACGTGTCGTTGAGGATCGAGGTCGCGCCGCGGCCGTTCCCGAAGCCCGCGAGCCAGATCGCGTCGAAGTCGCCGTCGCCATCGCGGTCCTCGAACGTGTCGCCGTCTTCGGGCTCGAACACGCCGTCGCCGTCCACGTCGAGGGTGATCGCGTCGACGTCGTCGAAGCTCGGCGTGATCGGGATGGCCGCGGCGCCCGCGTAGAGCACGCCGTCGCCCTCGTCCGGGCAGCTCGGGTCGCCCGGGCAGACGAGGTCCGGCTCGAGCGGCGGCTCTCCCGCGTCGACCCCCGCGTCCGTCGCCGCGTCGGGGAGCGTCACCCCCGCGTCCACCGGGGGCGGCGACCCACAGGCCACGAGGACGCACGACAGGGCGATCAAACGGCGCATCGTGCTCTCGTAGCAAACCTCGGGGGAGGCCGGGAAGCCCGGCCCCGGTTGTCAGTGCCCTAACACTTTGGTAGGTCGCCTCCCTCAACGGAGGTCACGGATGGCGAGCATCGAAGTCATGGGGGTCGTCGGCGCGGGGCAGATGGGCCGGGGGATCGCGCAGGTCGCGGCGCAGGCCGGCATCACCGTTCACCTCCTCGACGTGAACGAGGCGACCGCGGAGAACGGCGTCGAGCAGGTCGCGCGCTCCCTCGCGAAGCTCGTCGACAAGGGCAAGCTCGCGGCCGACGCGCGCGGCGCGATCCTCGAGCGGATCCGTCCGTCGGGCGACTACGGGGTCCTCGCGGACGCCGGCATGGTCGTCGAGGCGGCGACCGAGGCGTTCGAGCTGAAGACCAAGATCTTCAGGAAGATGGACGAGGCGGCGCCGGCGGGCGCGATCCTCGCGTCCAACACGTCCTCGATCTCGATCACCAAGCTCGCGGCGGTGACGCGGCGGCCCGAGCACGTCGTCGGGATGCACTTCATGAACCCCGTCCCCGTCATGAAGCTCGTGGAGCTCATCCGCGCGCTGCAGACGTCGGACGAGACCTTCGCCACCACGAGGGCGCTCGCGGAGCGCTTCGGCAAGACGGTGATCACGAGCCTCGACCGACCCGGCTTCATCGTGAACCGGATCCTCATCCCGTTCATCAACGAGGCCTGCTTCGCGCTCCAGGAGAACCTCGGCACGCCCGAGGACATCGACACGGGCGCCCGGCTCGGCCTCAACCACCCGCTCGGGCCGCTCGCGCTCGCGGACCTCATCGGGCTCGACACCTGCCTCGCGATCGCGGAGGTGCTGCACTCCGAGCTCGGCGAGGACAAGTACCGGCCGGCGCCGATCCTCCGCAACTACGTCGCGGCGGGCTGGTTCGGGCGCAAGTCGGGGCGCGGCTTCTACGACTACTCGGAGAAGAAGTGATGAGCGACCTGGTCCTGCTCGAGAGCCAGGGCGCGGTCGCGACGCTCACCATCAACCGGCCCGACAAGCTCAACGCGCTCGACCGCGAGGTCCTCGCGGCGCTCCGGGGCCGGGTCGAGCAGCTCGCCGCCAACGAAGCGGTGCGCTGCGTGATCCTCACCGGCGCGGGCGAGAAGGCCTTCGTCGCGGGGGCGGACATCGCGGAGATGAAGGACCTCTCCGTCGACGACGCGCGGGCGTTCTCGCGCGAGGGTCACGCCGCGCTCGCCGCGCTCGAGGCGTGCGCGGTCCCGGTCATCGCGGCGGTGCAGGGCTTCGCGCTCGGCGGCGGCTGCGAGCTCGCGCTGGCGTGCGACTTCATCCACGCGTCGACCAAGGCGCGCTTCGGTCAGCCCGAGGTGAAGCTCGGCGTGATCCCGGGCTTCGGCGGCACGCAGCGGCTCGCTCGCCGCGTGGGGATCGGCCGCGCGCGGGAGCTGGTCTACTCCGGCGCGATGATCGGGGCCGAGGAGGCGCTGCGCATCGGCCTCGTCAACGCGGTGCACGCGCCCGAGGAGCTGCAGGCCAAGGTCCGCGCGCTCGCCGAGACGATCGCGCAGATGGGGCCCTACGCGGTGTCGAAGGCGAAAGACGTCTTGCGGGACGGCGAGGGCCGCGTCCTCTCGGACGCCAACGCGCTCGAGGTCGAGGGCTTCGCCGCGTGCTTCGGCACCGACGACCAGTCCGAGGGGATGGCCGCGTTCCTCGAGAAGCGCCCGGCGAGCTTCAGGGGGGCCTGAGGTCGCCCACCGAGGGGAGCTCCTCGAGCCCCCCGCAGGCGGTGATGAGGGTCGGCGGCAGCTGGTAGCCGCCGAGCACCAGCGGCGTGAGGATCGAGTCGTCCTCGAAGGACTCGCGCGCCCTCGCGCGCAGCGCGCGATCGAACATCGACCGCGCGGCCTCGCACTCGCCGCGGGCCGCGAGCACCTCGGCCTCGAGCTCGAGCGCGGGCCCCCGAGCGCCGCCCATCCGCACCGACTCGCGCGCGCACGCGGTCGCGCGCGTGAGCTCCTCGCGCTCGCGCGCGGCCCAGCCCGTCGCCAGCATCGCCACGGGATCCCACGGGTCGACCCGGAGCCGCCACGTCGCGTCGCCGTGGTAGGGCACGTCCTCGGGCAGGATCTCCGTCAGCGGTATCGGCGCAGCGAACGCGGCCACGAGCATGAGCGCGGCCGCGCCGCCGAGGAACCACCCGAACGCGTGCGTCGCGTCCGACGTCGGCGCGGGCGGGCGGTACGCGACGGCGCCGGTGATCGCCATCACCGCGGCGCCGACCGCGATGGAGTGCTCGAACCCGAGGGCGAGGGACGCTCCGCACGCGAGCGCGGCCGCGACGAACCCGACGCCCGCGGCTCGCGCGTCGGGGGCGGCGACGGCGCGAGCGTCCGCGAGGACGAGCAGCGCGGCGCAGAGGAACGCCATCGCGTGGCTCGCGACGCCGCCGGAGGCCTCGGACAGCGAGGGGCCGAGCGCGGTGCCCCCGAGGACGAAGGCCAGCGACAGGAGCGTCGCGCGGACGGGGGTCCGGGCCCGCGCGAGCGTCTCGGGGTCGCCGGCCAGGCGCGAGAGCGCGGCCTCGACGAGGAACGGGAGCCCGACCGCGAGCGCCACCGAGCCCAGCGGTCGGACGACGTAGGCTTCCTCGATCGGCCAGGCTTCCATGCGAGCGGCACCTCTGATAGCACGCTGGCGTCATGGGTCACCGCCGCGCCATCCACACCGACGCCGCCCCGGCCGCGATCGGTCCGTACTCCCAGGCCGTCCAGCACGGAGGCCTCGTCTACCTGTCGGGTCAGATCGCGCTCGATCCCGCGACGGGCGCCCTCGTCGAGGGGGACGTCGCGGCGCAGGCCGAGCGCGTGATGAAGAACCTCGAGGCCGTGCTCGCCGCCGCCGGGAGCTCGTTCGGCCAGGTGCTGAAGACGACGATCTACCTCACCGACATGGGCGACTTCGCTCGCGTCAACGAGGTGTACGCGCGCGCCTTCGAAGGCCTCGAGCCTCCGGCCCGCGAGACCGTCGAGGTCTCGCGCCTGCCCAAGGACGTCGCCGTCGAGATCTCGATGATCGCCGCGACCGAGTAGGACGGAGCGGCGCGTCAGGCCCAGGGGTCGCCGAGGGTGATCGTCTCGGCCCGGTCCGCGCCCACGCTCAGGATCGACACGGGCACCGAGACCGCCTCCTCGATCATCCGCACGTAGTCGCGCGCCGCGGCGGGTAGCTCGTCGAGCGAGCGCGCGCCGGTGATGTCGCCCGACCAGCCCGGGACGGTCTCGTAGATCGGCTTCACGCGCTCGAGCCCGATCGCGGGGGGCGTGTCGCGCCGCACGCCGTCGAGCTCGTAGGCCACGCACACCTCGAGCGTCTCCTGCCCGCTGAGCACGTCGAGCTTCGTCAGCGCGATCGAGGTGAGCCCGTTCACGCGCGCCGCGTGGCGCAGCACGGGCAGATCGAGCCAGCCACAGCGGCGGGGGCGGCCGGTGGTCGCGCCGTACTCGCCGCCCGCGCGCCGGAGGGCCTCGCCCTGCTCGCCGTGCAGCTCGGTGGGGAAGGGGCCTTCGCCGACGCGCGTCGTGTACGCCTTGGAGATCCCGATCACGGCGTCGATGTGCGTGGGCGCGAGCCCGCTGCCCGTGCACGCGCCGCCCGCGGTCACCGACGAGCTCGTCACGAACGGGTAGGTCCCGTGATCGATGTCGAGCATCGTGCCCTGCGCCCCCTCGAGGACGATCCGACGACCCGCCTCGCGCGCGCGGTGCAGCTCGTCGCCGACGTCGCCGAGCCAAGGGACGATGGGCGCGGCGAGCGCGAGGTACTCGGCGGCGATCGCCTCGGGGTCGGGCATCTCCGCGCCCGCCGCCTCGATGACCGGGCGCCACCCTTCGAGGTTGTCGGCGAGCTTGGCGCGGAACCCGTCGGGGTCCCTCAGGTCGCCGGCGCGAAGCCCTCGGCGCGCCGCGCGGTCCTGGTAGCAGGGCCCGATGCCGCGCTTGGTCGTGCCGATCGGGTTCGGGCCGGCCTCGCGGATACCGTCGACGAGGAAGTGCTGGGGCAACACGAGGTGCGCGTTCTCGGAGATCACCATGCGGCCCTCGGGCAGCAGCCCGCGCGCGCTCATGACCTCGAGCTCCTTCGCGAGGACCTTCGGGTCGATGACCATGCCGGCGCCGAGGAGGCAGCGGGGGCGCGAATGCAGCGCCGCGGACGGCACGAGGTGGAACACCACCTTCTCGCCGCCCACCACGAGCGTGTGCCCGGCGTTGGCGCCGCCCCCGAACCGGACGACCTCGTCGGCCTCGGCGGTGAGGAGGTCGACGACCTTCCCCTTGCCCTCGTCTCCCCACTGCGCACCGACGACGACTAGCGCGGTCATGGCTGGCTTCCTTCCTTCACGTCAGCGCGCCCAGGTCCCGAGGGACGCGAGCGCGCGGGGGAGGCGCTTGCGTGCGCCATCCGAGAGCCGATGCACCTCGGCGCCGCGCGCGTCGCACACGACGGCGGCGTCGTAGCCCCAGCTGCGAGCGTAGTCGAGGGCGGGCCGCGCCCCCCGGGCCGGGACGACCGCCGCGACGTGGCCGGCCGCGCGGAGATCGAAGGCGACCCGCTCGCGCCGCTCGCCGCTGCCGCCGCACACGACGAACCGCGCGTCGCGAGGCGGCGTCACGGGGCGCCCGGCCGCGTGCAGGGCCCACTCGAGGTTCGACAGATCGATCCCGAAGCCGGTGGCCGGGGAGGGCGCCCCGAAGCGCGCCATCAGCCCGTCGTACCGTCCGCCGCTGCCCACCGGCTCGCCCGGCCCGTCGGCGAGCAGCGTGAAGCTCGTGCCGGTGTAGTAGGTCATCCCGCGGATCTCGCCGAGGTCGACGACCAGCGGCAGCCCGTCGAGGCGCTTGACGACCTGCGCGAGCTCCGCGAGCGCGGGCTCGTCCCCGAACACACGGCGCGCGCGCGGCAGCACCTCGCGGGGATCCCCGTAGAGAGAGGCCGCCCCGACGAGCGCGCGGGCGACGCTCGCGTCCTCCGACGCGACGAGCGACCGGAGCGTCGCCGCGTCCTTGAGCAGCAGCGCGGCCTCCACGTCGGCGCGGGCCGCCGGGCGCACGCGATCGAGCGCGTCGCGGGCGAGCGCGACGAAGCTGAGCTCGATGCGGTACTTCGACAGCCCCACCTCGTCGAGCGCGCTCGCGGCGAGGCGCACGACCTCCGCGTCGGCGTCGACGTGCGCGAGCCCGATGCACTCGACGCCCGCCTGCGCGAGCACCCGCTGGCGCCGCGCGCGTCCCCGCCGCTGCCGCACCACCGAGGCCCCGTAGGCGAGCCGGTGCGGCGCGGGCCGGTCCGCGAGGCGCGTGGCGACGATCCGCGCGATCTGCGGCGTGATGTCGGGCCGAAGGAGCGCCACCTCGCCGGTGCTCGGATCGACGAAGCGCAGCAGATCGCGTCGGTCGAGCGCGTCGAGGCCCCGCTCGATCACCTCGGCGACCTCGAAGGGCGGCGTCGTGACGCGCTGGTAGCCCCAGCGACCGAAGCAGCGGATCAAACGCGAGGACAGCCACGCCCGGGCGTCGGCCTCGGGTGGCAACAGGTCTCGCATGCCCGCGGGTGGTGCAAGCGGGATGGACGACGGCTCGGTCACGCCGGCCGCACCCGTATCGGGCCGGCACCCCGCAGTCAAGCGAAGCGGACGAGATCGAGGGCGAGGGCGACGCGGATCGCCCGATACGGGCGGTGGACGTCGGAGTCTGTGGGCGACTCGAGGCGGTCCACGATCTCCTGCAGCGGCCGCGGCTCGCGGCAGAGCTGCAGCACGAAGCGCGCGTCCTCGGGGAGGCCGTCGGGGATCGGCGTGCGGGTCCGCCCGAGGGAGTCGAGCATGTGCTCGGCGAACACCCGGTGCTCGAGGCCCGCCTCGAGGCGCCGCTGGATCCCGTCCCCGAGGAGCCGCCAGGGATCGAGGCTCAGGGGGAAGTAGCGCTCGGCGGGGCGCGCGTCGGCCTTGAACTCGGCGTGGCCCTCCTCCCACGTGAACAGGTCCAGCAGCTTCTCGCGCACCTGCGCCGCGATGTGCTGGAACAGCTCGACGGGCTCGATGAGCCCGAGCGCCGCGAGGGTGTCGCCGAGCCGTCCGTCGAACCGGGGGAGCACCGCGAGGGCCATGTCGAGCTCCGTCCGCTCGAGCACCCCCCGCGCGACGAGGAACTCGCCGAGCAGCTCGGAGGGGAGGTTGGAGCTGACGAACTCGGGGACGCCGTCGACGAGGTACACGTCCTTGCGGGCGTCGCCGCGCTGGCAGATCCAGACCCCGCTGGCCTTCTGCGCGGCGCGCCGCGCGAGCGCGTCGACGAACGCGCTCCCCATCGGCACACGAGCCGAACGGGCCCCGCCGTCCGCGTCGACGGGGAGGTGCCCCGCGAGCTCCCCGATGTCGCGCAGCGGCCGCGGCGGCCCGCTGCCGAGGCGGATGCGATCATCGGGGCGCACGCGCCCCATCGTCACCGCCTCGACGAGCTGCGCGAACGTCAGCGGGCCGAGCGCGGTGCCGTTCGGGCGGATCACGACGTAGTCGTCGAGCGGGGGCTCGATCGTCACGACGTCGGCGGTGACCGGCTCGTCGCTCACCTCCCTGTGGATCCCCGCGACGCGCTCCACGATCCGGCCGAGCTCCTCGCGGTGCTGCGCGGGCGGACCCTCGGCGTACCGATCGAGGGCCACCCGCAGAGCCGCGGCGGTCGGGATCCGCTCGGCCGGATCGCGCGCGAGCCCCGCGAGCAGGACCTCGAGGAGCCCCTCCGGCATGTCGTCGGCGAACGCGCGGAGGCGGTCGACCTTCGCCTCGCGCACCGCGAGCAGCACCGCGAGCTCGCTCCCGCCGACGAAGAGCGGCGTCCCGATCACGAGCTCCGCCGCCACCGCCGCCGCGGCGAACACGTCGGCCCTCCGATCGCTGGCGTCGCCGCGCACCTGCTCGGGGGCGAGGTAGCCGAGCTTGCCCTTGGTCCGCCCGGCGGCCGCCGCCTGCGGGAACGCGTGCCGCAGCTTGGCTTGCGCGATGCCGAAGTCCGAGAGCTTCACGTCGCCGTGGACCGAGACGAGGACGTTCGACGGCGTCACGTCGCCGTGGACGATGCCGACGGGCGCCCCGCTCGCGTCGGTGGCCTCGTGGACCGCGTGGAGGCCGGCGAGCAGCTCGCGCGCGATGAACAGCGCGAGGGGGAGGGGGAGGCCGGTCCCCTCGCTCCGCAAGGCGGCTTGCAATGCTGCGAGATCGGGGCCCGGGACGTGCTCGAGGACCAGGAACGGCTTGCTCTCGGCGGTCCCGGAGCCGAGCACGCGGACGACGTTGGGGTGCTCGACGAGGGCCCCGAGGCGGGCCTCCTCCTCGAACATGAGCGCCGACCGCGGCTCGGCGGCGATGTGGGGGAGCATCCGCTTGATCACGACCGAGCGCGGCGCCCCCGCGGCGCGAGGCTCGAGCGCGAGGAAGACCTCCGCCATGCCGCCGACCCCGACGCGCTCGCGCAGCGTGTACGTGCCGAACTCCGTGTCTTCGGGGGGGGCCGGCGGTGGTGCGGGCGGGCGGCTGGGGCGCACGTCCCCAAGCATACGCGAACGCGCGCTCGGTTCGCTGGTACGCTGCGCGCCATGGCGGACGCCGACTCGCGGACGGGCCTGCGGTACGGGACCCCCGAGGTCACGAGCTTCGTGGACCACCTGCACGCGGCTCACGACCCCGCCCTCGACGCGGCCTTTCGGGCCGCCGCCGATCATGGGTTCCCGGCGATCCAGCTCGCGCCCTCGGAGGGCCGCCTCGTCGAGATGCTCGCGTCGATGATCCAGGCCCGCCGCGTCGTCGAGATCGGGACGCTCACCGGGTACTCCGCGATCCGACTCGCCCGCGGCCTGGCCCCGGGCGGCCTGCTCTGGACCATCGAGCGCGATCCCGCCCACGCCGCGGTGGCCAAGCGACGGATCGCGGACGCGGGCTTCGCCGATCGCGTGGAGGTGCTCGAGGGCGACGCGATGCTCGAGCTCCCGCCGCTCGCCGAGCTCGGCCCCTTCGACCTGGTGTTCCTCGACGCCGACAAGGGCCGCTACGACCAGTACGGCCGCTGGGCCCACGCCAACCTGCGCGAGGGCGGCGTGCTGCTCGCGGACAACGCCTACTTCTTCGGCCGGCTGCTCGAGGACGATCCCGACGCGGACGCGATGCGACGCTTCCACGAGGAGGCCGCCGAGAGATTTCGCACGGTCTGCATCCCGACGCCGGACGGCTTGTTGCTCGGCGTCAAGCGGGGGGCCTCGGCAGCCGTCCAATCCCCCCCTTGACCCCCTCGATGAGGGACCCTACCGCCCCGACGCCCCTCCTTCGGGAGACGGCGGGACGATTCGATGCCATTCATCGCGCTGCCTGTATGGGCGAAGAAGGATCATGTGCGCACGCCGACCGATGACGATCGCGGCCCTCGCCCTGTTGGGGGTGCTGGGGGGCTGCGGGTCGTCGGCGCCGGATCCCGTCTTCGGGGTGCGGCTGGGCATGACGCCGCCTCAGGTGCGGGAGCGGTTCGCGCCGTCGCCGGGGGGCACGTTCCGGAGCGAGGCGCAGGGCGAGGACCTGATCCTCGTGTGGGAGCCGTCCGCGTCGCCGGGGCCCGTTCGGATCGCCCGACACGAGTTTCACCTGGGGCAGCTCGTCGCGATGCGACTGACGCTGGAGCCCTCGAGCGCGGAGGCCGGCGGGCCCGCGATGGAGCTGACGGGGGTGTCCGTCCTCACGCGGGAGACGACGGAATCCGGCGTGGAGCTCACTTGGCTCGCGCGCTCTTGCCCCACCCATGCCGACGAAGTAAGGCGCCGCATCCAAGAGCACCGTTAACTGCCCCGCGATCGAGCTTGTCCCCCGCGACGCCAACTCGTATATAGGCGCCGCCCCGGGCCTCGCCCGACCCCCCCCAACGAGCGAGACATGCAGATATTTCCCAAGTCGCTCAACCTCCTGCCGCTCGTCGCCGCGCTGGGCGTGGCCGTCGGTGGGGGCATCGCGACGTTCGTCGTCGTCTACTACTTCTCGCCGCGCTTCCTCTACGTGGGTTACGAGCCCGAGCAGCCGGTGCCGTACAGCCACCGCCTCCACGCGGGCCAGCTCGGCATGGACTGCCGGTACTGCCACGCGAACGTGGAGCGCTCCTTCGAGGCGATGGTCCCGCCGACGCAGACCTGCATGGGCTGCCACGCGCAGATCCGTACCGAGTCGGCGCGCCTGCAGCCGGTGCGGGACAGCTGGACCTCGGGCGAGCCGGTCGAGTGGGTCCGCATCCACAACGTGCCGGACCACGTGTTCTTCGACCACAGCGTGCACTTGTCCGCTGGGGTGGGCTGCGCGACGTGCCACGGGCGCGTCGATCGCATGGAGGTGGTCGCGCAGGCCGAGCCGCTCTCGATGAGCTGGTGCCTCGATTGCCATCGCGACCCCGAACCGTATCTGCGGCCCACGAGCCGCATCACAGACATGGACTGGACGCCGGAAGACGCGACCGAGGCCGAGCGGACCGAGATGGTCGCGCTCCTCGATCGCGCCACGCCTCCGGAGAACTGCTCGGGGTGTCACCGATGAGCACGACGACCGACGATCGCCCGAAGATCTGGCGAAGCCTGGCCGAGAAGGTCGACCCGCGACGGGCCGAGCGTCTCGCGTCGGAGGAGACCGGCATTCAGGTCGGGTCTCTGTTGCCCGACAACACGCTGGTCAACCGGCGCACCTTCCTCGCCATCACGGGCGCGACCACGGCGACGGTGGGCCTCAGCGGCTGCATCCGCCGGCCGGAGGAGAACATCCTCCCGTACACCGTCCAGCCCGAGTACGCGCAGCCCGGCATCCCGCTGCACTTCGCGTCCTCCACCTCGCATCGCGGTGAGGGCGTCGGTCTCCTCGTGGAGAGCCACGAGGGGCGGCCGACCAAGATCGAGGGCAACCCGTCGCACCCGATGAACGCGGGGCGGACGGACGCGCACCTCCAGGCGCGCATCCTCGACCTCTACGACAACGAGCGCTCCGGCCGGGTTCGGCACGGCGAAGAGGACTCGTCGTGGGCCGAGTTCGACGCCTGGTGGCGCGAGAAGGCCGCCGAGCTCGAAGGCACCCGCGGCGCGGGCCTTCGGATCCTCATGCCGCCGACCGCGTCGCCGAGCGTCGACCGCGCGCGGCAGGCGTTCGCGGCGCGCTTCCCCGCCGCCACCGTCCACACCTGGTCTCCGGTGACCGAGGACTCGTCCCGCGTCGGGACGGGCCTCGCGTTCTCGCAGTCCCACGTCCCGGTCTACGACCTGGGCGGGACGAGCGCCGCGGGCCCCCGCGCGAAGGTCATCGTCGCCTTCGACTGCGATCTGCTCGCGGGCGAGCGCGGCTTCCTCAACAACGCGCGCGGCTTCGCGGACGGACGTCGAGTCCACTCGACCGACGCCCAGATGAACCGCCTCTACGTCCTCGAGTCGACGCTGTCGGTCACGGGGATGAACGCGGATCACCGCCTCCGGCTCGCGCCGTCGCAGGTCGATCGCTACATGCGCGGCCTGGCCGAGAAGCTCTCCGCGCAGAGCGGCGTGCAGATGCCCCCCGCGGTCGCGCGCGCCGTCGAGGGCTCCTTCGACGCGCTGCCCGAGGCGCATCGGCTCTGGATCGAGAAGACCGCCGAGGACCTCGCCGCCAACACCGGCCGCAGCGTCGTCTGCGCCGGCTGGCGTCAGCCCTTCCACGTCCACGCGCTCGCCCACGCGATCAACGTCGCGCTCGGCAACGCGGGCACGACGGTCCACTACTACCCCGAGCCCGACGCGGCCGAGCGTCACGGCCTCGGGGACCTCGTCGAGGCGATGCAGGGCGGGCTCGACACGCTCATCATCCTCGGCGGCAACCCCGTCTACGACGCCCCCGCGGATCTGAGCTTCGCGGAGGCGCTCGCCAACGTGCAGAACAGCGTGCACCTCTCCAGCCACGTCGACGAGACGTCGACGGGCTGCAGCTGGCACCTGCCGATGGCGCACGAGCTCGAGGCGTGGGGTGACCACTTCGGCCTCGACGGGAGCTACTCGCTCCAGCAGCCCCTCATCGCGCCCCTGCGCGGCGGGCGGGCGTCGCACGAGCTGTTCGCGCTCGTCGCCGGCATCCGCGCCTGGCGCGGCTACAACCTGGTGCGCAACACCTTCCGGGAGCGCCTCGGGATGGCGGGCTTCGAGCGCAGCTGGCGCCGCGCCCTGCACTCCGGGGTCGTCGACGCGCCGCCCTCGCGGCCGCGCGCTCCGGCGCTCCAGGACTCGGAGGTCGCCGCCGCGCTCAGCGCGCACGCGCCCGCGGCCGCCGGTGGCTGGGAGGCCGTGTTCATCCCGTCCTACCAGACCTGGGATGGCAGCGAGGCCCACAACCCGTGGCTCCTCGAGATGCCCGACCCGGTCACCAAGGTGGTCTGGGGCAACGTCGCGTACCTCAGCCCGGCCAGCGCCACCGAGCTCGGCCTCCTCACCCCGCACGACTTCGAGCGCGAGGAGTACGAGGGGAGCTTCCCGAACGGCTGGGTGCTCGACATCACGACCTCGGCGGGGACCGTCTCGATCCCGGCCATCGTGATCCCGGGCCACGCCGACCAGGTCGTGACCCTCCCGCTCGGCTTCGGCCGCGAGCTCGCCGGCCGACACGGCAGCGGCGTCGGCACGAACGTCTACACGGTCCGCGCGAGCGACGCGCTCGGGTTCGCGACCGGCGTCGAGGTTCGCCGCGGGGTCGGCCAGGAGATCGTGGTCCAGACCCAGGACCACCACTCGATGACGACGATCACGGGTGACCGGCCGCTCGCCATCGACGCGACGCTCGAGCAGTACCGCGAGACGCCGGACTTCGCGCAGTGGCGCGAGCCGACGCCGACCCTCAGCCCGCTCTGGACGGAGGTCGACTACTCGCAGCCGCGCCCCTCCGCGCAGGGCGGCCGCACCTACCAGCCGTACCCGACCCCGCGCGAGCCGCGGGAGGGCGCGCCGCCTCGGTACAAGTGGGGCATGGTGCTCGACCTCTCGTCGTGCACGGGATGCAGCGCCTGCATCATCGCGTGTCAGGCCGAGAACAACATCGCCATCGTCGGCAAGATGGAGGTCGCGCGCGGCCGCGAGATGCACTGGATGCGCCTCGACCGCTACTTCGTCGGCGACGACCTGAACGACCCGCAGGTCGCGCTGCAGCCGGTCGGCTGTCAGCAGTGCGAAGAGGCTCCGTGCGAGAACGTCTGCCCGGTCGCGGCGACGGCGCACTCGCCCGAGGGCCTCAACGACATGGCCTACAACCGCTGCATCGGTACGCGGTACTGCCAGAACAACTGCCCGTACAAGGTCCGGCGGTTCAACTTCCTCGACTGGCACGGCCAGATCCCGAGCATGGCCCGGATGGTGTTCAACCCGAACGTCACGGTGCGGATGCGCGGTGTCATGGAGAAGTGCTCCTACTGCGTGCAGCGCATCCAGGCGGCACGCATCGCGGCTCGCCGCCTGACCACGGTGGTCGACGGCGAGATCCAGGAGCACCGGATCGGCGAGGAGCTCGTCTCGGCCTGCGCGCAGGCGTGCCCGAGCGGCGCCATCACCTTCGGCGACTTCAACGACCTGGAGTCGGAGGCCCACCGCATGGCCCACCTCGACCAGCGCTACTCGCTGCTCGCCGCGGTCGGCACCCAGCCCCGCACGGTCTATCTCGGCAAGATCCGCAACCCGAACCCGGAGATGGTCTGATGGGTTGGCGTAAGCCCATGGAGCAGCTCGACGAGCAGTACCTGGTCTCCGAGGGGACCTCGCTCGCCGACGTCACGGAGATCGTCTCCAAGGTCACCGAGCAGAAGGCGCCGCGCCTGTGGTGGATCCTCTTCGGGATCAGCACGGCGGTCACCGGCATCCTCGGCCTGACCATCGCCTACCTGCTGTGGACCGGCATCGGCATCTGGGGCAACAACAGCCCCGTCGCCTGGGCCTGGGACATCACCAACTTCGTCTGGTGGATCGGTATCGGTCACGCGGGGACGCTGATCTCCGCGGTCCTCTACCTGTTCCGGCAGTACTGGCGGACGGCGATCAACCGGTTCTCGGAGGCGATGACCATCTTCGCGGTCATCTGCGCGCTCATGTTCCCGACGATCCACGCGGGGAGGCCTTGGTTCCTCTACTTCTCGCTGCCGATCCCGAACCAGATGAACATGTGGCCCAACTTCAAGAGCCCGCTGCTCTGGGACGTGTTCGCGGTCAGCACCTACTTCACGGTGTCGCTGCTCTTCTGGTACGTCGGCCTCGTCCCGGACTTCGCGACGCTCCGTGACCGCGCCACGAACAAGATCCGCAAGTGGGCGTACGGCTTCGTCGCGCTCGGCTGGCGCGGCAGCAACCGTCACTGGAGCAACTACGAGCGCGCCTACCTGATCCTCGCGGCGCTCAGCACCCCGCTGGTGCTCTCGGTGCACTCGGTCGTTTCGTTCGACTTCGCGACCTCGGTCGAGCCGGGCTGGCACACCACCATCTTCCCGCCGTACTTCGTCGCCGGCGCCGTCTTCAGCGGCTTCGCGATGGTCATGACCCTCCTGATCATCGCGCGGACCGTCTACGGGATGCACGACCTCATCCGCATCCGGCACCTCGAGCTGATGAACAAGATCATGCTCACGACGGGGAGCCTCGTCGGGTACGCGTACGCGATGGAGTTCTTCATCGCGTGGTACTCCGGCAACCCGTACGAGCGCTTCGTCTTCATCAACCGGGCGATGGGCGACTACTGGTGGGCGTACTGGTCGATGATCACCTGCAACGTGATCAGCCCACAGTTCTTCTGGTTCAAGAAGCTGCGCACGAACATCCCGTTCATGTTCGTCATCTCGATCGTCATCAACGTCGGCATGTGGTTCGAGCGCTTCGTCATCATCGTGACGTCGCTCCACCACGACTACCTGCCGAGCGCCTGGGGCAACTTCAGCCCGACGGTCTTCGATGTCCTCACCTACTGCGGCTCGCTCGGCCTCTTCTTCACCGCGTTCCTCTTGTTCCTGCGGTGGTTCCCGATGATCGCCATCGCGGAGGTGAAGATGGTGATGCCGCAGGCCGACCCACACCTCGGTCATCACGGTCACGACGACCACGATGAAGACGAGGACGCGATGACCGCCGAACCGGCGATGGCGGAGGAGTGACCGCGATGGCTTCCGAATCGAAGAAGACCGGCACCAAGGCGGGCGACGCGGGCGAGACCCGCCCGCTGCTCCTGCTCGCCGAGTACGAGTCGGCGGGCGACGTCTACCACGCCGCCGAGCACGTCCGGGACGCGGGCTACGAGAAGTGGGACGTCCACACGCCTTTCCCCGTGCACGGCATGGACAAGGCGATGGGCCTCAAGGACTCGTCGGTCGGCTGGATCGTCCTGGTCATGGGCCTCACCGGCTGCCTGACGGCCTTCGTGCTGATGTGGTGGACGAACGGCCACGACTACCCGCTGGTCATCGGCGGCAAGCCCGGCTTCTCGCTGCCCTCGATGATCCCCGTCATGTTCGAGCTGACCGTCCTGCTCTCGGCCTTCGGGGCGGTGTTCGGGATGCTCGGCATCAACCAGCTGCCCAAGCACTGGCACCCCGTCTTCTACTCGGACCGGTTCGACCGCTGCACGGACGACCGCTTCTTCATCTCGATCGAGGCCGCGGACCCCAAGTTCGACCTCGACGAGACCAAGTCCATGCTCGAGTCGACGCACCCGTCGCACGTCGAGCTCATCTCGGAGGAGGTGGACGAATGAGCCGTTCCCTCATCGCGGCGGTGCTCGCCATCGCCGGCGCCTCGTCGCTGGCCGCGTGCCAGGGGCAGCACTCGTCCGAGCCGCCGATCGTGCCCATCCGCAACATGCACGAGCAGCCGCGGTACGACGCGCAGGAGGCCGCGACGTACTTCACCGACGGCCGCGCGATGCGCCCGATCGTCGAGCACACGGTGGCGCAGGAGATGGAGATCGACCCGATCCTCGAGGACGGCGTCGACGAGAACCTCGACTACGCCCCGACCATCCCTGACGAGGTCGTGGCGGGCTTCGACGGAATGGAGGCGCTCCTCGCGCGCGGCCAGACCCGCTTCGACATCTACTGCGTGCCGTGCCACGGCGCGCTCGGCGATGGTGAGGGCATGGTCCCCGAGGTCTCCAACGTCGCGACCATCCGGCCGCCGACGTTCCACGACGACCGCATCCGGCACATGCCCGACGGTCAGCTCTACGCGACGATCCGAAACGGTCTGCGCAACATGCCGGCCTATGGCCACGTCGTCCCCGTGCGGGATCGGTGGGCCATCGTCGGATACGTGCGGGCTCTCCAGCTCAGCCAGATGGACGGACAATGAGCAAGCCGGCGAAGAAAGAGGGCAAGGCCCCCACGTATCGGATCCCGGCGGACTCGCCGTGGGCCAACGCCTGGAAGATGGCGGCGGGCCTCGGCGCGCTCGGCATCGCCGCCTCGGCGGTCGGGATGTTCAGCGACACGCACCGCTTCGCGTTCAGCTGGCTGTTCGCGTTCATGTTCTTCCTCGCGCTCGGCCTCGGCGGGCTCTTCTTCGTGCTCGGTCAGCACCTGACCGGCTCGGGGTGGGGCGTCCCGCTGCGGCGCACCGCGGAGATGCTGATGGCCGGCCTGCCGGTCTTCCTCATCCTGTTCGTGCCGATCGCGGTGAACATGCACGAGCTCTACCCGTGGCTCGAGGAGCACGGCGCCGGGCACGGTGAGGAGCACGAGGGCGGTCACGGCGGTGGCCACGAGGGCGGCGAGGGTCACGAGGCCGGTGGTCACGAGGAGCACGGCTCCCTGCTCGGCTTCGGCACCCAGGCGCAGGCCCAGGAGGCGCGCGACCCGTGGGACGTCCACCCGAACGAGCGTGAGCCCGACACCCGGACGCACACCCCGGAGCACGCCGCGCACGCCGAGATCATGGAGTCGAAGACCTGGTTCCTCGACCACGGCCTCTTCCTCGTCCGCGCGGGCGTCTACTTCCTCGCCTGGATCCTGCTCGCGTACTTCTTCTTCACCTGGTCGACGCGCCAGGACAAGGAGAAGGGCCTCGCGCTGACCCAGCGCATGGAGAAGACGGCGCCGTTCGCGACCTTCGTCTTCGGCTTCTCGCTCACCTTCGCGGCCTTCGACTGGATGATGTCGCTGGAGCCGTCCTGGTACTCGACCATCTTCGGCGTCATCTACTTCGCCATCGCGGCGATCATCGGCCACGCCGTCATCATCCTGCTGACGCTGGCGATGCGCCGCTCGGGGCTCCTCCGCGAGGCGATCAGCGTCGAGCACTTCCACGACATCGGGAAGCTGCTCCACGGCTTCATCGTCTTCTGGGCCTACGTCTCGGTCTCCCAGTTCCTCCTGATCTGGTACGCCGGCATCCCGGAGGAGTCGACCTACTACCACCTGCGTTGGTGGGGCGGCGGAGGCTGGATGAACATCAGCGTGGTCGTGATCCTCGCTGGCTTCGTCATCCCGTTCTTCCTGCTCATGTCGCGCAACTTCAAGCGCAACCTGCCGTGGCTCGGCTTCAGCGCCGCCTGGATCCTCGTCGTGCAGATCGGCCAGCTCTACTGGCTCGTGATGCCGTACGCCGACCAGACGGGCCTCGTCGAGACGCAACTTCACTTGCACTGGCTGGACTTCGCCGCCTTCTTCGCGGTGGGCGGCGTCTACATGGCCGTCGTGCTCTGGAACATGACCCGCTTCCCCCTCGTGCCCGTGGGTGATCCGCGCCTCGATCGCGGTCTCCATCACGAGGTCGTCTAGGAGGACCCGATGGCTGCCAAGTGGGACAACACGCCTCCGCAGAACCTGCTGATCCTCGCCTGCGCGGCGGGCTCGGCGCTGCTCCTGTTCACCCTGAAGTTCGGCTTCGACGCCTACTACGACGGGATGATGGCCGAGACCGTGGCGGGCCAGCAGGCGCGCTACGACGACCTCGACACGGTCAACACACGACAGGCCGAGTGGAACGACTCGCTGCAGCGCGGGCATCGGATGTCGATCGACGCGGCGATGAGCCAGCTCGCGTCGCGCGGTCGCGGCGCTGATCCCGCCATCCGGCCCGAGCGCCCGACGGAGCGCAACATCGCGCCGCTCGAGGGGTGGAACCAGCACCCGCACGAGGTCGTCATCCCGCCGCCGGCGCCGGCGGCGAACGCCGCGCCGCGCGGGCTCTCGCCCGAGGCGCTCGAGCAGCTGCAGCAGGCGCTGCAGAACATCCTCCAGCAGGACAACGGGCAGTAGCCGCATGTCGCGTCTGCGCACGACCGGGTTCGCGCTCGTCCTCGCCTCGGCGATGGCGGCGGCGGCCCCGTGCGCGGCGCACGACACGCCCGCGAGCTCGGCGCCGCCCGGGCTCGACAACGTGACCGTGGTCGAGCACCTCGACCAGCGCATCCCCCTCGACCTCGAGTTCCGCGACCACACGGGGCAGACGGTCGTCCTCCGCGAGCTGCTCTCGGGGGACCGCCCGGTGCTGCTCAACCTCGTCTATCACTCCTGCACGACCTTCTGCTCCGTGGTCCTCGACGGCGTCGCCGCCTCGCTCAACCAGCAGCAGTGGACGGCGGGCGTCGAGTACGAGGTGCTGACCATCAGCATCGATCCGCGGGACACCCCCGAGGACGCCGCGCGGGTCCGCGCTCGGATCCTCGGCGCCTACGGCCGAGACGCGGCGCAGCAGGGCTGGCACTTCCTCGTCGCGCCGCGGACCGTCGACGAGCAGGCGAACCGCGAGGCCTTCGGCGTCTACCCGGAGATCGAGCGCCTCGCCGCCGTGGTGGGCTTCGGCTACGAGTGGATGCCGCGCACCGGTCAGTACGCCCACCCGGGCGTGATCATGCTGCTGACGCCCGACGGCCGCGTCGCGCGCTACCTCTACGGCCTCGAGTACGACACGAACGACGTCCGCCTCGGGCTGCTCGAGGCGAGCGAAGGCCGGAGCATCACGACCGCCGAGCAGGTGCTCCTCTACTGCTACGCCTACAACGCCAACGCTCAGGGCTACACCCTCGTGGCGTGGCGGATCATGCGCGTCGGCGGCGCGCTCACCGCCGTGCTGCTCTTCAGCTTCTTGGGATTCCTCTGGTGGCGCGACCGCAAGCGTCACCTCGCCGTACCGGCCCCCTCGGGGCCACTCGCCAGGGTTGATCGATGAACGACCAGACAGGTTACGACGCGACGATCCAGTTGCCCGAGGGTGCGTCCACGCTGGCTCCCCACGTGGACTCGCTCTACTACGACATCTTCTGGATCAGCGTCGCCTTCTTCGTGGCGATCGTGGGCTGCATGGTGTGGTTCGCGTATCGCTTCCGGCGCCGCAAGGGCGTCAAGTCCAAGCCCCCGGGGCATCACACCGCGCTCGAGCTCTTCTGGACGTTCTCGCCACTCCTGTTGCTGGCGTACATGTTCCACCAGGGCTTCGAGGGCTACATGATGATGAACATCCCTCCGGCCAACGCGATCAACATCCGCGCGGAGGCCCGGCAGTGGAGCTGGAGCTTCCTCTACCCGACCGGGAAGGTGGACGGTGAGCTCACCGTCCCGATCCACCAGCCGGTCCGGATGATCATGAGCTCCCATCCGCGAGGCGTGGACCACCCGGCGGTGCTGCACTCGTTCTTCGTGCCGGCGCTCCGCGTCAAGCGGGACATCGTCCCGGGCATGTACACGTCGCTGTGGTTCGAGGCGACGCGCCTCGGGACGTACGACATCTACTGCGCCGAGTACTGCGGGCTCGATCCCATCCAGGGCGAGCTGACCGACCAGCAGATCCACAACAACGGGAGGCCCCTCGCGAGCGTGGGGCACTCGGGCATGCTCAGCCGCCTCCACGTCGTGACGATGGAGGAGTACACGAGCTACGCGCGGACGGGACGCCCGGACGAGTTCGAGACCAACGCCGCTTGGGGCGAGTCGATCTTCAATCAGAACTGCACCGCCTGTCACGTCATCGAGCCGGGTCAGGCCCCGACCGTGGGTCCGAACCTCTCGAACGTGGTGGGCTACGAGCAACCGCTCGTCGGAGGCACGGGCCGGATGGCCGACCTCGACTACCTGCGCGAGTCGATTCGCGAGCCTCAGGCGGCCATCGTGAACGGCTTCGAGAACGCCGCGATGCCCTCCTTCGGGTCCCTCCCCGAAGCCAACATCGACGCGCTGATCGCGTACATCGCCTCTCGAAGCGACCGCGGCGCCGACCTCGTCACGCAGCTCGAAGCGGAGCCCCAGGAGTAGTAGCGGCATGACTACGCAGACCACGACCCACGCGGCCGGCAGCACGGCGCACGGACACGGCGAAGTCGACTACATCCGGGAGAACACCAGCCCCCTGAGCTGGATCGTCACCCTGGATCACAAGCGGCTCGGCATCCTCTACCTCGTCTCGACCCTGACGATGTTCATGGTCGGCGGCGTGTACGCACTGCTGATCCGCACGGAGCTGCTGACGCCCGGCCGGACGATCATGGACCCGGACACCTACAACAAGGTGTTCACGCTTCACGGCGCGATCATGGTCTTCCTGTTCATCATCCCGAGTGTCCCCGCGGCGCTGGGGAACTTCTTCCTACCGATCATGCTCGGCGCGAAGGACGTCGCGTTCCCGAGGCTCAACCTGATGAGCTTCTACGTGTACGTGCTCGGCGCGATCTTCGCGCTCGTCAGCATCTTCACGAACTCGATCGACACGGGCTGGACCTTCTACACGCCGTACAGCCAGACGACGAGCACCGCGACCATCTCGATGACCCTCGCGGTCTTCATCCTCGGGTTCAGCTCGATCCTCACGGGCGTGAACTTCATGGCGACGGTGCACAAGCTCCGCGCCCCCGGCCTCCACTGGAAGCGGCTGCCGCTGTTCGTCTGGGGCATCTACGCGACGGCGGTCATCCAGGTCCTCGCGACGCCGGTGCTCGCCATCACGCTGCTGATGCTCCTCATGGAGAAGGTCCTCAGCATCGGCTGGTTCGACCCCCGCCTCGGCGGCGATCCCGTGCTGTTCCAGCACTTCTTCTGGTTCTACAGCCACCCCGCCGTCTACATCATGATCCTGCCCGGCATGGCGGTGGTGAACGAGATCATCGCCACCTTCAGCCGCCGCAAGATCTTCGGCTACATGTTCGTCGCGATGAGCTCCGTGGCGCTCGCGCTGCTCGGCTTCCTCGTGTGGGGTCACCACATGTTCGTGGCCGGCATGAGCGAGTACGCGACGATGGTGTTCAGCGCGCTGACCTTCTTCGTCGCGATCCCCTCGGGCGTGAAGGTCTTCAACTGGGTGGCGACCCTCTACAACGGGTCGGTCAGCTTCCAGTCGCCGATGCTCTACGCGCTCGCCTTCATCGTGCTGTTCACGATCGGCGGCCTCACGGGCCTCTTCCTCGGCACGCTCTCTGTCGACGTGCACCTCCACGACACCTACTTCGTCGTGGCGCACTTCCACTACGTGATGGTCGGCGGGACGGTGATCGGCTTCATCGGCGGCCTCCACTACTGGTGGCCGAAGATGACCGGCAAGATGTACAGCGAGAAGATCGCGCGCATCGCGTTCGTGTTCATCTTCATCGGCTTCAACATGACCTTCCTGACCCAGTTCGTGCTGGGCAGTCAGGGGATGCCCCGCCGCTACTACGACTACCTCGACCACTTCCAGCCGCTGCACGGCTTCAGCTCGGTCGGCGCCTACGTCCTCGGGGTCGGCTTCTCGATCATGCTCGGCATGTTCATCTACTCGCTCTTCAAGGGCGAGAAGGCGCCGCCGAACCCGTGGGGGAGCGCTGGCTTCGAGTGGGCGACCTCGTCGCCGCCCATCATGCACAACTTCCACGGCACGCCGGTGATCCACCGCGGCCCGTACGACTACCACCTCGCGACCGAGGCGGAGCTGTTCGACGGCTTCCCGGAGGACCTCCCGGCCACCGCGAAGCCCGCCGCCGCGAAGCCCGCGGCGAAGCAAGCCCCTGAGCCCGAGCCTGCCAAGGCAGCCGCGCCCGCGCCGGCCAGCCGAGAGGAAGAAGAGTAGACATGGCCAGCGCGCATGACGACTCCCACAAGAAGTGGGGATCCTGGCTGCAGCACCACTTCCAGGAGCCGGTCCAGCAGTTCGAGACCGCGAAGCTCGGGATGTGGCTCTTCCTCGCGCAGGAGGTGCTGTTCTTCTCGGGGCTCTTCGTCGCCTACGGCGTCTACCGGACCGCGTACCCCGAGGCCTTCGAGGCTGGCTCGGCGCAGCTGAACCGGATCATCGGCGGCTTCAACACGTGCGTCCTGCTCGTCAGCAGCTTCACGGCCGCGATGGCGGTGCGCTCGGCGCAGCTCGGCAAGAAGAACCAGGTCTCCCTCAACCTGGTGATCACCATCGTCTGCGCCTTCGCGTTCTTGGTGGTGAAGTACTTCGAGTACTCGGAGAAGTTCGAGCACGGCCTCCTGCCGGGCAACCACTTCGCCCCGCACATGGCCGAGATCCACAACTGGGTCGAGGGCGCGACCGGGCCGGTCACCGAGATGCCCGCGAAGACGCACGTCTTCTTCGGCATCTACTTCTGTCTCACCGGCTTGCACGGCATCCACGTCGCCATCGGCATCGGGGTGCTCATCTGGATCCTCGCCCGCAACATGCGCGGCGAGTTCTCCAAGGACTACTGGACGCCCGTCGACATCGTCGCCCTGTACTGGCACCTCGTCGACCTCGTCTGGATCTACCTCTTCCCGCTCCTCTACCTCATCTAGGGCGCATCACGATGGCCGACCACCAGCACGATCACCCGGACGATGGCGGAGTTCACGTCCACATCCACTCGTGGAAGCTCTACGCCGCCATCCTCGGCGCGCTCCTCACCCTGACCGTCGCGACGGTCGCCGTGTCCTACGTCGACGTGGACGGGCTCCTCTCGATGGGCAACGGCGTCGAGGGCGTCGGCGCGTGGAACCTCGGGATCGCCGTCCTCATCGCGACGGTCAAGGCGGTCCTCGTCGTCCTGTTCTTCATGCACCTGAAGGACGACGCGCGCTTCAACGGCCTCGTCTTCATCGGGTCGCTGCTCTTCGTCGGCGTGTTCCTCGCGTACACGCTGAACGACACGCACTTCCGCGGCCGCGTCGGCGATCGCTACAACGGCGTCGCCGTCGATCCCGACACGGGCCTCCGCGCGCCTGGCGGCATCGCCGGCCCGATCCCCGGCGAGGTGCTCGAGCGCGGCCTCACCGCGCCCGCCGCGCCCGCCGCCGAGGAGGCCGCTCCGGAGGCCGCCGCGATGCCGGTGCCCGAGGAGGGAGACGAGACCGTCGAGGACATCGCCGCCGACCTCGCCGGTGAGGACGAGCCGGTGGCCGACGACGCCGAGGGTGACCCCGAGGCGGACCTCGCGGCGCTCGACGCGGAGGCCGCGGCCGCCGACGACGAGCTCCCCGCCGAGGAGCCTCCGGCCGAGGAAGCTCCCGCCGAGGAGGCCCCCGCGCCCGCGCCGGCTCCCGCCGCGGTCGTGCGCCGCCCGCGTCCCGCGCGTCCGGCTCCCGAGGCCCCCTCGCAGCCCGAGCCCGAGCCCGAGCCCGAAGCCGCCGAATAGGCATGCGGGGATCCCGCCCGAAGGCCGGCCCGGCGACGCTCGCGTTCGCCGCGTCGGCCTTCTTCGTCTCGGTCGGCGCCGCCGGGTGCTCGTGCGAGGGGACGCGCACGCCGCTCGCCGCGGTGCCCGAGATCCCGTACCCCGTCGAGGGCGACGGCGAGCTCGAGCTCGAGCGGACCCTGCGCAGCGGGCCGGACATGGCGGGGCCCGACATCGTCGAGCGCTTCGAGATCCGTCGGGCGGGCGACTTCCGCATCGTCCGCACGCGACAGGAGTGGCCGCTCGGCACCGCGGACCTCGACGTGGTCTACGACGGCGAGGGCATGCCGGTCCGCGTGTGGCGTCGCACCACGATGCCCGCGGCGGGCGATCCGATCGGACACCGCGACGTGCGCGTCTACGGGATCGGCGGCCCCGAGGTGCTCATCGCTCGCCGGGCACCCGACGGATCCCGAGAGGGTGTCAGCCTTCGCGGAGAGCGCCCACGCGCGGTCATCGGGCCGGGCCGAGGGATGCTGACCGCGTGGATCCAGCGCGCGCACCTCGAGGTGGGCGGCCGGCTCCGGGAGCCGGTGCTCGACGTCCGCGAGTCGCTCGCGCTGATCCGCGACGTCACCCTGCAGCGCGAGCAGCCCCGCCAGGTCGCCGGGCTCGGCCAGGTCCGTGTCTACACGATTTACGGTCGAGAGCCCGTGTTCACCGATGAGCACGACGTCGTGATCGGAGACCTCATGGGGATGCGGGAGGCCTCGGCGGTGCCCGGGCCCGTCCCGGATCCAGCGCCCGATCCCGGCCCCTTCGATCCGCGCGAGGCCCCGTAGCGCGGCGCCGCGGTTGCCCCGTCGGGGTGGGGCTGCCACCCTCCGGGCGCCGATGCGTTGGCTGGTCCTGACCGCGCTGCTCACCGCGCTCCCCGCCGCCGCCTTCGCGCAGGACGAAGACGCGGGCGCGGTCACCGTCGAGGTCCACACCGAGCGCCCGCCGGCCGGATCGATGCGGCGTGGCCTCGTGCCGGCGCCGGGCTGGGTCCTCTACCTCGGCGGCGGCCTCCTCGTCGTCGCCGCCGGCGGCGGGCTCGCGTGGCGGCTGGCTCGAGCGAGACGGAAGTGACCGAGGCCGAAGACGTCGAGAAGGCGCGCGCCGCGACCTCGGGGCTCGTCCGCAAGGTCCTGATCGGGACGCTCCTGGGCGGCCTCGTCTTCGTGGCGCTCGGGCTCTACGGCGACCTGCGCACCCTGCGCGCGAGCCTCGTCGAGCTCGACTGGCGCTACTTCCTCGCCGCGCTCGGCCTCGCGACGGCGAACTACGGGCTGCGCTACCTGCGGTGGCAGTCCTACCTGCGCCGCATCGACGTCCACGTCCCGCACCGCGAGAGCGCGCTCGTCTTCCTGAGCGGCTTCGTCATGAGCGTCACGCCGGGCAAGCTCGGCGAGGTCTTCAAGTCGCTGCTGCTCTACGAGTCCCGCGGCGTCTCCATCGCGCGGACCGCGCCCGTCGTCTTCGCCGAGCGCCTCACCGATCTCGTCGCGCTCGTGATCCTCACCGCGCTCGGGAGCCTCTCGTTCCCCCAAGGTGTCCCCATCGCCGTCGGCGGCGCCGCCCTCGCGGGCTTCTTCCTCCTCGCGAGCGCGTGGCGTCCCTTCGGCGAGCTGCTCCTGCGCGTCGCCGGGCGGCTCCCCCTCGTGAGCCGCCTCGCGCCGCGGCTGCGCGAGGCCTACGAGAGCCTCTACGTCCTCACCCGGCCCGCGCCGCTCGTCACCGCGACCGCGCTCGCGACGGTGAGCTGGGGCCTCGAGTGCGTCGCGCTGTGGCTCCTGCTGGGCGCGCTGCCCGGCGGCGGGCTCACCTGGGACGCGTCCTTCTTCGCCTACTCCGCGAGCACCATCGCCGGCGCGCTCGCGATGATGCCCGGCGGCCTCGGCGTCACCGAGGCGGGGATGACGGGCTTGATCCAGGCGCTCTCGGGGGGCGCCATCGAGGCCACCGCGGCGAGCGCGGCCACCATCCTCACCCGCCTCGCCACGCTGTGGTGGGCGGTCGTCGTCGGGGCGATCGCGCTGGCCATCCTCCGCCGCCTCCGAGCCCGAGAACGCTGAGCGCGGCCCGGGGTCCGCTTGGACACACCGGTCAAGCGGGCTACGCTCGCGCGGCCATGCGGGATGGGGTGCGATCCGGGCGACGGCGCCTTCTCCAGCGGAGCGACGAGCCCCCCGCCAACGAGGATTTCCTCTTCCACCTCTCGAGGGGGAGCGAAATGCTCATGCACAACCGCGTGGTCGAGGCCAAGGAGGAGCTCGAGCGCGCGCTCGGGTTCCAGCCACGCGACGCGCAGAGCCAGGACCTCCTCGCCGGCGTCTACTTCCGCCTCGGCGTCTACCCGACCGCGATCCGCCTGTGGCGAAGCCTCCTCGAGGACTTCCCGGACGACTCGATCCTGCACGTGAACCTCGGCCTCGCGCTCCTCAAGACGGGCCAGCCGAGCGAGGCGCGCGATCACCTCGTCCGCGCCCTCGAGCTCGACCCCGACCACGAGCGCGCCTGGGGCTACCTCGGGCTCGTGCAGTGGCGCCTCGGCAAGCTCGACCTCGCGCGAGAGTCCTTCCTCCGCGGCGGTCAGCTCACCATGGCCCGCCGCATGGAGGAGCAGTCCAGCGCCGGCACCACGCCCGCGCCCCGCGTGCACGCGCCCCCCGAGGAGCTGCCCGCCGGCATCGAGGCCGCGCAGGTGAGCGCGATGCGGGACGCGGCGAGCGCGGCGGCCGACGAGCTCTCCGGCGAGGTGAGCCTCTCCGTCGAGCAGGAGCTGCCCAAGGGGCGGTCGAGCGGCCACTGGACCCTCGTCGAGACGGGGGCCGATCCCGTCCCCGGCGCCCGCGTGACCCGCGCGAGCCAGGCGCCGCCGCCCCCGAGCGTCGGGAGCGTCGCCGAGCGATGGGCGGTGGAGCTGCCCGCCGACACCCCGCTCGCGCTCGGCGCGGAGGGCGAGCTCCTCGTGTCGTCGCACGGCGGCGTCCACGGTCGACTCAAGGGCTTGCGGGCGGTCCGCGGTCGGCTCGATACCGAGCCCGTGCAGCGGCGCTATCGCGGCCGCGCCTCCGAGGAGGCGCTCGGGGGCGACGAGGACCCCATCCTCCGATGGCAGGGGCCGGTCGCCGCGGTGCTCCGGCCGCACCAGGGCCGCTTCGTCGCGGTCGGCGTCGACGACTCGCTCCTCTACGTCCGCGAGGAGCAGGTCCAGGCCTTCGACGACCGCGTCGGCTTCGAGAGCGGCCGCCTCCCGCTCGGCGGCAAGCCGGCGATGCTCCTCTCCTTCCACGGTCGAGGCGTCGTCGTGCTACGCCTCCCGTGCGCTCCCACCGGGCTCGAGGTTCGCGCGGGCGAAGAGGTGCGCGTGGATCCCGAGGCGCTCGTCGGCTGGACGGGTCGCCTCTTCCCGAGCGAGGTCCGCGAGCCCTCGCCCACCACGACCTCCCTGGCCTTCAAGGGACAAGGCATCTTGCTCGTCACATGAGCGCCGATCCCAAACCACGCAGGCGGAGCATTCGCGAGGACGCGATCAACCTCCCGAACCTGCTCACCTTCGCGCGCATCGCGCTGATCCCGGCGATCCTCTACCTCATCGCGATCGGCACGCCGCAGGCCCGCTTCTGGGCGGTCAACGTCTACACCGTCACCGCCGTCACCGACTTCCTCGACGGATGGCTCGCGCGCCGTCAGGGCCTCGTCAGCGTCCTCGGGAAGTTCCTCGATCCGCTGGCCGACAAGCTGCTCGTGATGGCGGTGCTCGTCTACATGGTCGCGCTCGGGGACGTCCCGTGGCTCGCGGTCGTGCTGCTGCTGTCGCGCGAGCTCTCGATCACCTCCCTGCGCGTCATCGCGATGACCGAGGGCGTCGTCATCGCGGCGGGCCGCGGCGGCAAGGACAAGACGGCCTTCCAGATGGTCGCGATCATGTTCCTGATCGTTCACCACCCCTACGAGCTCTACTTCGGCTTCGGGGCGCACTTCTGGGTCGACTTCAACATGGTCGGCCTCGTGCTCCTCTACCTCAGCATCCTGATCGCGTTCACGAGCGCCACCGAGTACGTGAAGCTCTTCGTCGAGGCGGTGGAGAAGAAGGAAGAGCGCCTGGCCGCCGAGGAAGAACGGAGCGCGCGCAAGTGAGGGCCGTGTCCAGCGAGCGGCAGCGCCGCTTCCTCGTCCGCCTCCGCGGAGGCGAGGACGCCGTCGAGGCGCTCGAGGCCCTCGCGCAGCGCGAGCGGATGCAGGCCGCGTGGGTGCGCGGCGTCGGCGCCCTCGAGCGCGCCGAGCTCGAGCACGCGGTGGTCGACGAGCCCTGCGAGATCCTCTCGCTGTCGGGCAGCATCTCCTGGGACGGAGACGAGCCGCGGCCGCGCCTCCGCGCCGCGCTCGCCCCGCTGTCGGACGGATCGCGCATCGTCGGGGGCGTGCTGACGGTCGCTCCATCGACGGACGTGGAGCTCCTCGTCGAGTGCTTCGACGACGTCCCCCTCGAGCTCGTCGAGGCCGCCCCCAAGCCCCCTCGCATCCGCGCGAGCGCGCCGCCGAGCCGAGCCCTCGTGGAGCCGCCCGAGGACGTCTACGACGACGAAGACGAAGACGACGACGACGAGCCAGCCCCCGCCCGAAGCGCGGGCCCCGTGAGCTGGGCCGACGTCGCCGCCGCGAGCGCGGACGTCGAGGCCCCGGAGCCCGAGTGGCGCGCGCCCGCGCCGGCGCCCGCGCGCGGCCCCGCCCGCGCCGCGCCGCGCGTCGAGCATCGCGGCCCGAGCCCGGAGAAGGGCGACTTCGTGTCGCACATGCAGTTCGGCCTCTGCAAGGTCGAGAAGGTCGACGGCCGCGGCGGGATCATCGTCAAGCTGGCGAGCGGTCTCCGAAAGAAGATCCGCCTCGACTTCATGGACGTCGGCCGACCGCGCCGCGAGGACGGCCGCAAGGTCTTCCCGGTCCGCGCGAAGAAGCGCTGACTCGAGGTCTGTCGACAAATCGCCTCCGGCGATTTCTCTCCGGCGAGGGGCAAGCCCCTCGCGCTCCCCACTGAGATCCTCCGACGCTTCGCGTCGTCGGACTCAGGACCTCGCGTGGCGGACGCGCGGGTCGAGCGCGCCGACCGCGACGTCGGCGAGCCCGTTCCCGAACTGCACCGACACGGCGGTGATCACGACCACGCCCATGATCACCGGCACGTCGAGGCTGGTGATCGACTCGATGACGAGCCGACCCATGCCGGGCCAGGCGAAGATGTGCTCGGTGATGATCGCGCCGGCGACGAGGAACGGCAGCCGCAGCCCGAGCAGCGTCACGATGGGCAGCAGCGCGTTGCGCGCCGCGTGGCCGAGCACGACGCGGGCCGGGTGGAGCCCCTTGGCGCGCGCGGTCCGCACGTAGTCGGCGCCGAGGGTGTCGATCATCTCGGAGCGCATGATCCGCGCGAACGTCGACGAGCCGATGATCGCCATCGTCAGCGCGGGCAGGAGCGCGTGCCAGACGTGGTCGCCGAAGTCGACGCCGTAGCCGCCAATCGGGAACCACCCGAGCAGGAACGCGAACACGAGCAGGAAGATCGGCCCGCTCACGAAGTTCGGGACGCTGATCCCGAGGAACGCCATCCCCATGAAGCCGGTGTCGAACCACGTGTTGCGACGCAGCGCCGCGAGGATCCCGAGCGTGAGCCCGAACAGCAGCTCGAAGCCCATCGCCATCCCCATCAAGAGGACGGTCCGCGGGAGGCGATCCCAGATCACCGTGGCCACGGGCTGGTTGTCCCGGAACGAGCGGCCGAGGTCGCCCTGCACCGCCGCGCCGAGGTAGCGGCCGAACTGGACCAGCGGCGGCTGATCGAGGCCGTGCGTTCGGCGGAAGTCCTCGAGGCTCTCCGCGCTCGCGTTGGGCCCGAGCGTCGCGAGCGCGGGGTCGCCGATGCCGTTGGCGAGGAAGAAGATGAACGTGGTCGCGGCCAGGACGATCAAGAGGCCCGCGCTCACGCGCTTGATGACGAGCTCGATCACGGGCGACCTCCGAAGGGCGTGAGGGCGGGGACGGACCGCGTCGGGGCGCGCTCCCAGAGGGCGACCCGCCGGCGCGGGAGGTCGAGCCAGACGTCCCTGAAGAAGTTCGACCACACCGGGTTGGGCCGGTAGTTGTGGACGTACGGCTGCCACATCTCCATCGCGAGATCGGAGAAGGTGAAGCCCCACGGCGCGTCGTCGACGATGATCCGGCTCGCCTCCCGATACATCCCCAGGCGCGTCGGTCGGTCGCGCTCCACGCGCGCCGCGTCGAGCAGCCGGTCGACCTCGGGGTTGGAGTAGAACGCCTTGTTCTCGCTGTCCGTCTCGTGGATCGAGCGGCTGTGGAAGAGGATGTCGAGGAAGTTCGCGGCGTCCGGGTAGTCCATGCTCCAGCCCTGCAGGGCCATCAGCACCGTCCGCCGAGTGCCCGTCTGCTGGAGCCAGATCGGGAACGAGATCTGCCGGATCTCGATCTCGATCCCGATGGCGCGCAAGTCCTGTTGCACGAGCTCGCCGTAGAAGCGCGCCGTCTCCCCGTCGCTCATCGTCAGCGTGAGGGGCTCCGGGTAGCCATCCGGGTACCCGGCGAGGCGCATCTCCTCGCGCGCGACGTCGAGGTCGAAGTGGTGTTGCCCCGGGAGGTCGGGATCGAAGCCGGGCAGGGGCCGCGGGATCGGCTGTCCGCTCAACAGCAGCCGGCCGGCCCGGGCGCGCTTCCATCGCTCGGTGTTCAGCGCGAACGCCACCGCCCGCCGCATGTGCCGGTTGTCGAACGGGGCCAGCTCGCAGTTCATGCCGATGCCCCAGATGTTCACCTTCGGCTCCTCGAGCCGGTAGGGCTCCCACGCGGGGTAGCTCTTGAGGAGCCGATAGTCGGCCGGCGTCTGCCGATGGATGTGGTCGATCTCCCCGTTGCGGAACCGCATCACGGCGGCCTGCCGGCTCAGGTTCAGGATGTAGACCATCCGGTCGACGTAGGGCTGCCCCTCGATGAAGAAGCTCGGGTTGCGGACGAAGTCGAGCTGCACGCCCGGCTCCCACCGCTCGAGGATGTAAGCCCCCGTGCCGACCGGGTGCCGGGCGACGTCGTCCCCGTACACCTCGTAGGCCTCGTGCGCGACGGGGTAGGCGAACGTCATCGCCATCGCGAAGAGGAACGTCTGATCGGCGCGGAGGAGCTGCATCTCGACCGTCCGCTCGTCGAGCACCCGGATGCCCGAGACGTGGCTCGCCTCGCCTTCGCGGTAGGCCTCGACCCCCTCGATCAGCTCGAAGAAGGTCACGCCGGGAGAGCCCGTGCTCGTCGCGAGCATGTGCTCGAGGGACCAGCGGACGTCCTCCGCGGTGATCGGTCGACCGGGGCACGGTCGCGGCGCCGTCTCGGGGTCCTCGCAGAAGACGACGTGGTCGGCGAACCGGATGTCGGCGCGCAGGCGGAAGCGATAGGTGCGGCCGTCCTCGGAGGGCTCGGGGACCGCCTCGGCGAGCCGGGGCACGAGCTCGAGCGTGTCGCGGTCGTAGTCGATGAGGCCCTCGTACATGAGCTTGATGCCCATGTTCGACAGCTCGTCGAACGCGATGTGCGGATCGAAGCCGCGCACGTCGGCCTCGTGGTGGAACACGAAGGTGCCGCCGCGCTGCGGCGTCTCGTGCCCGGCCCCGGCGTAGCGCGGCGCGGTGGGAGCCGGGGGGAGGGCGACCGCGATCAGCAGCCCCGCGATGCCGAGCGCGCCGAGCCCGACGAGGCCCGCGAGGCTCTCACTCCTTCGGGTCGAGGGCATCGCGCAACCCTTCTCCGAGGAGGTTGAAGCCGAAGACCGTCATGACGATCAGCGCGCCCGGGTACAGGATGAGCCGCGGCGCGTACTGCAAGTACTCTTGCCCATCGCGGAGCATGCTCCCCCAGCTCGCGGTGGGCGGCTTCACGCCCAGGCCGAGGAAGCTCATCGCGGACTCCACGATGATCATGTTGGCGATCATCGTGGAGCCGATCACGATCGCGGGCCCGAGCACGTTGGGCAGGACGTGCCGCAGCAGAATCCGCAGGTGCGTTGCCCCGAGCGCCCGCGCGGCGTGCACGTACTCGAGCTCGCGGACCTGCAGCGTCTTGGCGCGCGTCACCCGCGCGAGGGTCGTCCACGAGAGGAGCCCGAGGAGCAGGCACAAGGTCCAGAGCGCCGGGTTCTCGATGACCCGGTTCAACGCGATGGCGATGAGCAGGAAGGGCAGCGACAGCACGAAGTCGACGATGGCCATCAGGGACAGATCCAGGGCCCCCTTGAAGTAGCCCGAGACGAGGCCGGCCCCGAACCCGAGCAGCCCCGCGATGGCGACCGCGGTGAGCGCGACGCTGAGCGACACCCGCCCCCCGTAGAGGAGGCGTGAGAGCTCGTCGCGGCCGATGTTGTCCGCGCCGAGGACGAAGAGGTCGTTGGGCCCGACGGGGGTGCCGTCCTCGGTGAGGCCCGCGTCGAAGATGTCGTCCGGCGGGTGGGGCGCGAGCATCGGTCCCACGAAGCCCACCGTCATCACCGCGATCACGAGGACCCCGCCCGCGACCGCCCCGCGGTTCTTCTTGAACCGGCGCCAGGCGCGCGGGTCCGTGAGCGCGACGGCCCGCACCCCGCGCTGCCCCTCCCACGTGGCGAGCACCCCGAGGCACAGGACGACGAGCCCGAGGATGGGCATCCAGTCGACCTCGCGCGCGCCGAGGACGAGCTCGACCCCGAACGCGGGGAGGGCGAGCCCGGAGAGCCCGAGGCCGATCAGGACGAGGCCGACGCGACGCACCTGCCATCGCTACCAGGGGCGCACGAGCCGCGTCAACGGGATTGGCGCCTCGATTCTTGGACTCGGGCCGCTCGAGGCCTCACTCGTTGGCCCCGATGCCGAACGGGGTCGGCGCGCCGCGGGTGCAGACGAGGACGTTGTCGCCCGTCACGCCCGAGCAGGCCCAGCCGCGGGGGCACTCCGACGAGGTCGCGCAGCTCTGCGTGCAGACCGGTCCGTCGCCGGCCACGCCCTGCACGCAGAGGCCGTGCTGGCACTCGTCGGCGTCGCCGCAGGCCGCCCCCAGGGGCTTGTTGCGGGGGCCGCCGCTGCACGCGCCGAGGACGAAGCCGAGGGCGGCGAGCGCCAGCGCCGGTTTCCACATCCCGCCAGCCTGCCGCCGCCCCGATGCCCGCGCAAATCCGATCCCTTTCGTTTCAAGAGATCGCCTCACTCAGGCCAGTCAGGGCGATCGCGCGATTCGCGCTTCGATCGCTCTGAGGGGGCGATCGCCCTCCAGCAGCCAGATCTAACTCATCGAAACCACAGGTGCTTTCGCTGACTGTCCTCGTGTTGCACATTTTCTTTGACACGATTCTTTTCATTAGAATACATTCGTGCGCAGTGGCTGAGGGACACACGACGAGGGCGACCTGGAGCGAGGCCGAATTGGCCGAGATCGAGGGCGCTCATCCCGAGGGGATGACGGTCCAGCAGATCGTCGAGGTGTTCGTCGGACGCGGCGGGCGGCTGACGGAGGCGACCTTCCGCAAGTACGTGCAGGTCGGCTTGCTGCCGCGCAGCGTCCGGGTCGCTCGCAAGGGCAAGCGCCGCGGATCGCAGGGCCTCTACCCGGCCACCGTGGTCCGCCAGATCGACGAGATCCGACGGCTGATGGCCCAGGGCCACACGATGGAAGAGATCCAGCGTGAGTTCCTCTTCATCCGCGGAGACATCGAGGAGCTCTCGCGGAACCTCGAGAAGATCGAGGCCGCGATTCAGCGGGTGATCGCCTCACGCGGGGCGGACGAGAACGACGAGCTCGCCGAGCGTCAGCTGGCCGAGGCCACCGCGATGGGGCGGGAGCTCGTGGGGCGACTCGAGGCGATCGAGAAGCGGATGTCGCTGCGGGCCCGGATGGCCCGCGCAGTGGTGTGACCGGCTCGGGCGTGGGCGCGCCTGACCAGGAGACGAGGACAGTGGGAGGAACGATGTCTGATATGCAGGAAGGGGCCAGCCAGCCGACGACGCAGCTCACCGAGGTGAGCGCCCCGGTGCAGGCGGTGCAGGGGTCGCTCGCGCTCGCGCTCGAGCAGCAGCCGGAGGAGGAGCCGAAGCGCCGCAAGCGCAGCCGGCGCAAGCGTCGGACGCGCGCGCGCGCCCGGACCATCTCCATCCGCCGCCTCAGCAAGACCGAGCTCAACCGCGGCAAGGTCCTGTACCCCGAGGTCGACTACTGGAAGCCCCGGACCCGCGCCGATTGCGTCGACATGGAGCGGCCGTGCCCGTACGTGTCGTGCAAGTACCACCTGTACATCGACGTCCACCCGGTGCGTGGCTCGATCAAGGTCAACTTCCCCGACCTCGAGGTCTGGGAGATGACGGAGACCTGCGCCCTCGACGTGGCCGACCGTGGCGGCATCACCCTCGAGGAGGTCGGCGAGATCATGAACCTGACCCGCGAGCGCGTGCGTCAGGTCGAGACGGCGGGGCTCGGGAAGCTCTCGGCGATCCGCGACATCTCGCGGCTCAAGGACTACCTCGGCGAGTGAGGATCACTCCTCCTCGTCGTCCTGGAGTCGCTCGTCGACCTTCTTGCGTGCGCCCTCGAGCGCCCCGAGGACGTCTCGCGTGAGGCGGCCGACCTCCTTGGTCAGCTCCTTCGCGAGCGGCTCGGCGGCGCCCCCGATCTGCTTGACGACCCGCTCCGCTTCCTTCGTCGCGGTCTTCACGGCCGGGTCCTTCGTGGCCCGGCTGAAGAGGATCGACGCGGCGTTCTTGAAGTGATCGATCGCCTCGAAGAGCTCCTCCTTCGCGTCTCGCTCTTCGTCGTCTGCGCCCGTCTCGTCGACTCCGCCTTCGCCCTCTTTGGGTTCCGTCATGCGGGCGACTATGGGCACTCGGGGCGCCAGATCAACACCTCGTTGTTGCCCTCGCGGCATTCGTTGACGAACCCGCCCTCCTCGGTGTCGTCGTCGAGGACCGCCCAGTAGTCGGTGACCTCGCCCTCGAGCACGGTCTCGAAGGAGACCGTCTCGGTGTCACCGCGGCCCTCGAGCGTGCGGGTCGTGACCGCCTGGCCCACGCGCACGCCCGCCGACGGCGGCCCTCGGTAGAAGCCGACGACGACGCCCGCGCCCACGCGCTCGAGCCCGTAGTTGCCCACGTCCACCTCGATGCGAATGCGCCCGTCGCCGAGGCACATGTAGCGCCCGCGGCCGCCCCAGAGGTCCGCCACCACGAGCACGTCGGCGCCCTCGCGGAGGTTCTGCCGGTACGAGTTCTGGGTGGTCCACCACATCGGCTCGGGCGACGCGATGGAGCCATCCTCGTTGACGTTCGTGATGTGGTAGGTGTGCTGGTTCCAGATGCGGCGCGAGCCGACCCAGCGGCCGCGACGGTCGCCCCAGATCTCGACGCCGGGGTCGGTCCAGAAGTCGCGGATGAAGAACGCCTCGGCGTTGGCGCTGAAGATGACCTCGGCCTCGCCGTCGTTGTCGACGTCGACGATGATCGGGTTCTCGGTGCGCGTGCGCGAGCTGTTGCGCTGCTCGAACAGCACGCGGCCGTTCGTCCCGTCGTAGATGCGGAAGAAGTACTGGTCGTTGTAGACGACCTCGGCGCGCCCGTCGCCGTTGAAGTCGAAGACGCTCGAGCCCGTGCCGGACGACGAGTCGTCGCCGGTCTCGGCTGTCCAGAGGAGGCCCTCGGCGATGCAGCCCGCGGGGCGACCGCGGCGCTCGCAGTCGAGGTCGTAGACGCCGTAGGCCGCGCCGTGCGCGATGCCGATCTCGGGGCGCATGTCGCCGTCGAAGTCGGCGATGGTCGGCGCGCCGCCGACGCCGGTCCGCCCGCGGCCCTCGATGACGCGGTTGTAGAGGATGTCCCCGTTCTGCCCCGACAGGACGTAGAGGTAGCCCTGCGACGAGAGCGCGACCTCGGGCCCGGGGTTGGTCGGGATCAGGTCTGCCACCGCGCACAGGCCGTCGCCGACCGAGGTCTGATTCCAGAACACGGTGCCGTCCGCACGGAACGCGGTGCGACCCGCGATGACCTCCTGGACACCATCGCCGTCCAGATCGGCCGCGCACGAGATGGGGCCGAGGAACTCGTTGGTGCCGCGCGTGGTCGTGGCGCTGTCGCCGACGAACCGCCGGTCCCCGGTGCGCCCGTCGAGCACGTTCCGACCGGCGAGCACCTCGACGATGCCGTCGCCCTCGAGGTCGACGAGGCTGATGGCGGTCCCGATGGTCCGCTCCCAGCGCTCGCCGCGGTCGCGCACGGTGGGGAAGGGCGACTCCCACAAGAGGGTGCCGTCGTGGTGGATCGCGTACGTCCCGCTGTAGACGCCCATCCCGACGAACTCGATGTCGCCGTCGCCGTCGAGGTCGCCGGCCGCGATGTTGCCCGTCGCCTCCATAACGCCGAGCTCCGCCTCGTCGGGCGGGTAGCTGATCGTCTCGTGGGTGCGCGGGTTCCAGATGCGGAGGATCCCTCGCTCCTCGCCGCGCAGCGTCGCGTAGCTGATGAAGCCGACGACGGTGTCGCCGAGACCATCCGAGGGGTCGGGGTCGACGGCCACGGGGGTGCTGCAGACGTGGACGCTCGAGCCGTGGATCATGGCCGGGTCATCGGGCCAGCGGGTCTCGAGGACGGGGCCTCGGAACGGGGGCGGCTCGATGCGGCAGCCCTCGGGGTTCGGCGGGCGCTCGAGCGGGGGCTCGGCGTCGGCCCCCGGCGTCGCCGCGTCGAGGCCGCCGTCTTCGCCCGCGTCGATCCCCGGCACGCCGGCGTCCATCAACACCGTGGCGTCGGGGCCAGCGTCGAAGGGGAGCGGGGTGCCTCCGTCGAAGCCCGGCGGGATCGAGCCGTCGAATTCCGGATCGGAGTGGAACAGGTAGCAACCGCTGAGGCTGGTTGCGGTGACCATCGCCAAGCCGGCGACGGCGATCGAGCGAATGGTTCTCACGGGTGGTTCCGAGGGTGGAAGGGGGGCCGCGCGACGCAGAAGTCAATCCACGTGCCAGGCGCGCACCCGTTTGATTGTCCGAAAACGCGGTCGAAATCAAGCCGACCACGGGGCGCGTGGGGGCGCTCCGTCAGGAAACTTACGCAACGGTTCTTTCACCCATCACGTTGCAGAGCGTCCCGATTCCGACGACCTCGACCTCCACCCGCTGCCCCGGTTGGAGCGGCGCGACCCCCTCCGGCGTGCCGGTGAGGATCAGGTCGCCGGGCTCGAGCGTCATCACCGCGCTGATGTAGGCGACGAGGTGCTCGATGCCGAAGATCATCTGGCTCGTCCGGCCGCGCTGGCGCACCTCGGCGTCCACTCGGGTGATCAGCTCGAGGTCGTCGAGCGACGGCGCGTCGGTCTCGATCCACGGCCCCACGGGACAGAAGGTGTCGAACCCCTTGCCACGCGTGAACTGCACGTCGGCGCGCTGGATGTCGCGGGCGGTCACGTCGTTGGCGCAGGTGAGCCCGAAGATGTGCTCGCGCGCCTGGCGCTCCGGGATGTTCCGCCCGCGGCGCCCGATGACGACGCCGATCTCGCCCTCGTAGTCCACCCGCTGGCTCACCGCCGGCGGCTCGATCGTCCCGCCCTGGCCGAGCAGGGAGCTCGGCGGCTTGAGGAAGAGGAGCGGCTCGGCCGGCACCTCGGCGCCCATCTCCTCGGCGTGCGCTCGATAGTTGCGCCCCACGCAGATGATCTTGGTGGGCTCGACGGGCGCGAGCAGGTCGCTCAGCTCGGCCGTCGCGCCGGTCTCTCGCCCGCCGCGCCACGGGGCGTCGTCCAACAGCAGACCCTGACCGCCCTCGACCCGAACCCAGCCCTCACGGACCCGCGCGAACCGCATGGCCGGAGCATAGCCCTCAACGCTGGGCGATGAGGATCCGCGAGTCCTCGCCGAAGGTGATCGCGCCGTTCTCGCCGCCGCACGACCAGCAGGTGGTCCAGAGCAGCTCGCCGCGCTCCGTCGGGGTCCGCAGGACCGCGATCGGCATCTCGGGCTCGGCGATCACGAAGCTCGCCGCGTGGTGGAAGGTCTCGTCGGGGTTCGGGTAGAGCGCGATCAGCAGGCTCACGTCCCCGCTCTGCCCGGCCACGACCCAGACCTCCTCGCCAGGCGAGGGAGACCACGCGAAGGGGCCCGGCGCGACGCTCCACGGGACGCTCTCGGGGGTCGCTCCCCCGCGGGCGAGGGCGCGGGTGGCGGCCGGCTCGCTGTAAGCCACGAACGTCTGCGCGAAGCGGGCGACCTCGGGGACGGTCGCGAGGATCTCGCGCCACCGGCCGTCGTCGATCTCGAGGTCGCGGAAGGGACGGCGCCGACCCACGTCGGGGTAGGCGATCGAGGGCGCCTCGCCGCCGCAGCAGCGGACCGCGAGCGCGCGCCCGCCGCCTTGGGGGTTGGTGGCGAGCCGGCTCCCGCACCGATGGGTCGCCTCCGTGAAGTCCGGGCGACCGCCGCGGGCGACGGCCGTGCGCTCGAGGTGCGCGAGCTGCTCGTCGGCGTCGGTGGCGGTCCACTCCGGCGCTCGAAAGCCCATGTCGAACACGCCCATCGAGGACGCACACGCGCTCGGATCGGCGACGCACGCCGCGATGTCCAGGCGGTCGCCGGTCGCGAACGGGTCGGTGCCGTCGCCCCGGCAGGCGCGCTCCCACTCGAGCTCCTCGCAGAGGCGGCGACCCTCGGAGGCGCACATCGCGGCGGCCTCGGCGCGGGTCGCCGCGAGCGCCGCCGGCCGAGCCGGATCGTTGGGGTAGGGGAGCGCGTCGATGTCGAACGCCGGGACCTCGACGACGGCGAGGTCGGCCTCGACCTTCGGATCCCGCCCGACCCAGCCCGGTCGGCTCCCGACGTGGAGCGGCCCCCCCGCGATCGAGACGACGCGGCCAGGCGCGGGTGGCTCGACGCGCTGCCGCGCGGGCGCCGCCTCGAGCGGCGCCGGGCGGGCGGGGGTCGTCGACGCGACGGGGCTCGGAGCGCCCACGCTCGGAGCGGGCGCCTCGGCGGGCAGCGGGAGCGCGGCCTCCGCGTCGTTCGGGACGGTGGGCTCGGTGCAGCCCGCCACGATCAGAAAAAGGTACGTGATTCGGCGCACCTCGCGACCGTATCGAGCTGTCCGATCGGGTCAACTTTTCGCGTGCGCCGAGGGCCTCGAGAGGCCAGGATCCCCGGGTCGGAGCGGCTCAGGTGATCGCCGGCTCGCCTTCGGGCGGGCGGGAGGAAAGTCCGAGCTCCGCAGGGCAGGATGCCAGCTAACGGCTGGTAGGGGTGACCCTCAGGAAAGTGCCACAGAGAGCAGACCGCCGCGCTGCGCGAGCCGCGCGGTAAGGGTGAAAGGGTGAGGTAAGAGCTCACCGGGCCGGCGGTAACGTCGGTCGCAAGGCAAACCCCATCCGGAGCAAGACCGAATAGGGAAGCGTTGAGGGCGGCCCGCCCGAGCTTCCGGGTTGTGTCGCTCGAGATACGCGGTGACGCGTGTCCTAGATGAATGATCGCCGCCCGCGTTTCGGTGACGGACGCGGGAACAGAACTCGGCTTATGATCTCTCCGACCCGCGGCGTCTCTCCGGAGGCGCCGCGGTTTCTTTTCGGGGCCGAACGAGGCCGCGGTTTCGATGGAACCGCCTCGTTTTGCCGCGCATGTGACGGATATCAGGAACCTTTTCTGGCCCACGCCGCGCTGAGGATGTCGGCGTCGTCGAGGGCCTCGCGGCGGTAGATGTGGCGGGCTCGGATGCTCGTGAAGCGGTCGAGCCGCATCCGCATCCGCAGGAGCCCGTCGAGCACGGGGGTGCGATCGCCATCGACGGGCGCGATCGCCTCGAGGAGCGCCTCGAGGGCCTCGTGCGTGCCGGGTGGATGGAAGATGATACCGCCCAAGAGGGTGATCCCATCGACCGCGACGAGGCGTCCGTCGAAGGTCTCGCCGGGCGTGAGCCGCCCGCCGGCGTCGCTGGCCGCGAGCGCGAAGCGGCCGCCGCCGAGGCGGTCGTCGAGCAGGAGCTCGTCCCTCTCGCCGGCCCGCACCGTGTACAGGCTCCGCGCCGCGGTCGCGCACGCTCGGGCGAGTCGACGCTCGTCGTCGGGGGCATCCGGGTGCGCGTCCAGCCACCGGCGCGCGCCTCCGAAGTCGCAGAGGTACCAATCGAAGAAGAAGCGGATCCGCTCCTCGTACCAGGCGTCGCCGACCTCGAAGGCGCCGGTGCGCTCGTGGAACGTCTCGCGCGCTCGATCGAGCTCCACGCCGTCGTCGAGGGCCGTCAGATCCGAGATCCAGCGTTCGAGGGTCGCGTCGAGCACCGAGCTCCACCTTGTACCTTGACAGCCCCGATGGGGCGGCGGAAAAGGGACGGGCCGATGTCGACCGACCAAGCGAAGAGCGACGTGGAGCGTGCGATCGCACTCGTCGAGAAGACGATCGAGGCTCTCGGGATCGATCCCGGCGCGAGCCGGAAGCAGCGCGAGGGGCACGTGGCCTACGCGCTCCGGCGCGGGAGCGCCCGGATCCTGATCGCCGTGCACTCGCCCGCCGGGGAGCTCACCGAGGGGCGCATCCGCGTGGTGGCGCCCTGTGTGGTGCTGCCTCCCGAGGATCGGCAGCTCGGCCTGTTGCGTCACCTGCTCGTGGCCAACGCCACGGACCTGGTGGGGGCCGCCTTCGCCGTCAGCGGTGACGAGGTCGTGGTCGTCGCGGAGCGATCCGTGAGGGACCTCGACGCCTCCGAGGTCGACACGATGATCCGGAGCGTCGGTCGGGTGGCGGATCGCTACGACGACGAGCTCTCCAAGGCCTTCTCGCTCACGCGATCGAGCGACGCCTGAGCGGAAGAGGCCGGTGAAGCGGCTCGTCGCGGCGACGGCGTTCGCCGTGACGCTCTGCCTCGCCCCGGCCGCCCGCGCGTTCGACGTCCGCCTGGACAGCGACACGAGCTTCCAGGTCTACGAGGTGCGGTCGCCTGGTGCCCGCGCGTTCATGGCGAGGCGCCGGCTGCTGTCGAACCTCTCCCTGACCGTCTCCCACGACCTGACCGAGCCGACCGCCGACGGGACGGTGATCCGGGTCGCGGCGGGGACGCAGCTCCGGCTCGAGCAAGAGTTCGGGGAGACCTGCCTCGTGGATCGCGACCTCTGCGTCCGCGCGACGGACGCGACCGATCCGGGGGCCTGGCAGCCGCTGGCCGCGGACACGCGCCTCGACGTGCCCGCCGTCTGGGTGGAGGTGTCCGGTCTGCCGCTCGGCGTGGCGGCCCGCGCCGGCCGGCAGCTCGTGCTCGACACGCTCGGGTTCGCGCGGTTCGACGGGGTCAGCGCGCGCGTCGTCCCCACCCCCTGGATCCGCGCCGAGGTCGTGGCCGGCCTGCTGGTTCGCGGCACCACGATCGGCGGCACGGCTCGCTCGGATCCGCAGGGATCGCTGCGCCTGCTCGACGCCGACGCGGTGCCGTGGGCGGCGCCCGGCGTGGACACGTGGGTCGCCGGCGCGAGCGTCGCGGGCGGTCCGGGGCGATGGCTGCAGGGCTCGGCGACCTTCCGCCAGATGTGGGAGCCGGCCGGCGCGGTCGTGTCGCGGCTCGGCGCCGCGCTCTCCTCGCAGCCCGCGGACTGGCTGCGGCTCGACGCCACGGGGGTGTGGGACTTCCTGACCGCCGAGGTCATCGAGGCGTCGGCGCGCGCGACGCTCGGGCGCGACGACGTCATCGTGCGGCTCGGGGCGGCGCGCCACGTGCCGCGCTTCGATCCAGGCACCATCTGGGCGTGGTTCGCGGTGGCGCCGATCAACGACGCCGAGCTCTCCGTGCGCTGGCAGGCGACGCAGGACTTCGCGCTCGGCGGAGCCCTGCGCGGCCGGCACGCGGAGCTCGGCGACGCTCGAACCGACGACGTCGACGGCGGCCTCGACGCTTGGGTCCAGGCCCGCTGGGAGGGGTTCGAGCTCGGCGTCTCCGGCTTTGGGTGGTCGGGCGCGCTCGGGCCGCTCGCCGGCGTGTCGCTGGATCTGAAGCGCCGGTTCTTCGGGTTCGTGGAGCTCGAGCTCGACGTGTCGGGGTGGCACTTCGACGACCCGAACCGGCCCGACCTCTACGGCGCCGTGCTCTCCGAGGTGCTCGCCGCGCGCTTCAGAATCGTGCGCGAGGTGCTGATCGTGGCGGAGGTCCAGCACGCCACCAGCCGCGTCGTGGGGCACCGCTTCCGCGGGTTGCTCGCGGTCCGCGTGGAGACGTGGCGATGAGGCGCCTCGCGGTCTTGATCGCCGCGCTCCTCGCGGTGGGGGTGGTGAGCGCGTGGCTCTCGTCCGCCGACGGTCAGAGCCGGGCGCCGCGCGCCGCGGTTCGCCGTCCGTCCCTGCCGCCCGATCCGCGCGGGCCCTCGCCGCTGATCTACCCGCCGCAGCGCATCGCGCTCCGGATGGACCACTCGCTGCCGGCGCACCAGGAGCTGCGCTGCGTGCGGTGCCACCGAGGCGCGGGGGTCAGCGAGCGGGCCTCCGACTCGCTCATCCCGCGTGAGTCGAGCTGCGCCCCCTGCCACGACGAGCAGCTCGATCGTGACCAGCCGACGTCGGCGCGCTGTGGCACCTGCCACGTCGGGTTCCGCGACGGGGAGCCGCCACCGGTCTCGGACTTCCCGACCGCGCGGCTTCGTTTCTCGCATCGCCGGCACGTGGACGCGGGGATGCGCTGCCGGTCCTGCCACGAGGGCGTCGAGCGCGCCGAGGTCGCGGATCGGCGGCACCTGCCGCGAATGCGGAGCTGCTTCGAGTGTCACGGTCCCGCTGGCTTCGCGGCCGAGGCGACCGCGCCGAGCGCGTGCCCGACCTGCCACCTCACGGAGCCGGGGGGCCGCCTCCTCGCGCGGTTCGAGGAGGGCAACATGAACCCGCCCGCGTGGCTCTTCGACATGCGCCACGATCACGAGTGGCTCGTCCGCCATCGCTGGGTCGCGGCCGACCAGGGGGGCGCGTGCGCGAGCTGCCACGAGGAGTCCGAGTGCACCGAGTGCCACGACGGCCGCGTCCGGCCGCGCCGGATCCATCCCGGCGACTACCTCACGACGCACGTCGTCCAGGCGCGGCGCGATCAGCCGCGGTGCGCGTCGTGCCACCAGGTGTCGACCTTCTGCGCGGAGTGTCACGCGCGGCTCGGGCTCTCGCCGATGAGCGCCCCCGACGTGCGCGCGAGCGAGCCCTACCACCCGCCGCCCGCGGTCTGGGTGCGCGGCCCGGCGCTGCACGGGCTCGAGGCTCGCAGGGCGATGAGCACCTGCGCGAGCTGCCACGCGGAGCGGGACTGCGTGACGTGCCACGGCGCGCTCGGCATCGGCGCGGGCACGAGCCCGCACCCGCCCGGCTTCGCGGCGGCGTGCGGGGCGGCGATCGACACCAACGCGCGCGCGTGCGTGACGTGCCACGGCGACCTGGACGCGCTCCGGGCGCGCTGTCGCTGAGAGGCTGGGTCAGCGCCGACCGGGGTCGGTGTCGGGGACGACGAGGCCCGGGTGGGTGTCGGTGGGCGCGGGCGCGCGAGGGTTGGTGATCTCGCCCCCCGTCTCTTCGGGCGCGTCGGTCTCGGCCGTGTCCACGTCTCGACGACGCGGGGGAGGGGGCAGCGAGGCGTCCTCGGCGAGCCCCTCGAGGACGTCGAACGCGCCGCTCTCGAGCTCGATCAGCCCGGTGACCTCTTCGAACTCCTCGAGCCACGGGTCATGGACCTGCGAGCGGGGCGCGATGACCTCGTAGACGTCTCGGATCCGCCGCCGTCGCGCGCCCGAGTTGAGCTCGTCGCGGACCCGGCGGTAGCCGGCGTCGGTCAGCCGCTCGCGCAGCGTGGCGTCGCGGAGCATCTCGAGGATCGCGTCCGCGAGGGCCGACGCGGATCCCGGCGGGTAGAGGAGGGCCTCCTGCTCGTCGCGGACGAGCTCCGAGACGCCCGGGACGTTGGCGACGATGACGGGCCTGTAGCAAGCGAGATACTCGAGGAGCGGCTGCGGCAGCTCCGTGCAGCCCGCGGCGCGCTGGCCGGCGGACGGGGCCAAGCACACGTCGGCGGCGGCGACGATGGCGGGGATCTTGGTGGCCGCGGGCTCGCCGCGGACGTCGACGATCCCCGCGAGGCCACGGTGCTCGATGTCGGCGCGGAGGTCGGCTCGGCGGTCCGGTCGGTGCTCCCCGGCGAGGAGCGCGTGGATCGGTCGGTGGGACGCCACCTTCGCGATGGCGTCGAGCAGGGTCGGCACGTCTCGCGGCGCCCCCGACGAGCCGAGGTACAACAGCCGAGGCACACCGAACGGGCCGACGCCGCCCCAGTCGTAGCCGCCGACGTCCACGCCGGGGCGCACGACCTCCACGCGCCCCGCGAGCGCGGCGGATTCTTCGAGCGTCGCGCGGGCGGCCTCCGTCGGCACGAGGATCCGGTCCGCCGCCGCGATGGTGGTGTCGTGCGCCTCGAGCCACGAGAGGGAGTCGCCCTCGGGGAACGTGGTCATCTCGTAGAGCAGCACGAACCCTCGCTGGCTCTTGCGCTCCGCGGCGATGCGCCCCGCCCACGGGTCCAGCACGTGGACGACGTCGTAGGGCTCGGCCTCGATCTGACGGGCCACCGCGCGAGCGTAGATGGCGCGCTGCTCCTCCCGCGTGGCCCGGCCGACGGGCACGCGGAACATCCGGGCCTCCCCGATCCGCTTGATGTGCGGGAGATCCTCGGTCTTGAGGGTGACCAGGTCGAGGTCGCCGCGGAGCGCGTCGATCATCGACCGCATGGAGGCGCCGTGCGGCCGGGAGCTCGGCACCGTCGCGAAGGCGGCTCCCAGGATCCGGATCCTCGGACCGGTCATCGTCCGGAACCTACCACCACGCCCCCGTTCGGGGCAGCCGTTGCGGGATAACCCCTTGCGCGGCCCGACCCGGCGCGGCTACAACCCTCGGGCGCCGCCTCTCGGCGGCATGGAGGACCTGCGTGAAAGAGCTTGCCCGCTTCCTGTTGCAGAACACCCAGCTCGACTTCTCAGGCGAGGTCTCGATCGATCAGATTCGCCAGTTCCTCCGGGACGACGACTCGCGGGAGGCGAGGACCCTGCTCGCCAAGCTCATCGAGGACAAGGGCGTCGACGACATGCTCGTCACCGTCGCCGACTGTCTGAAGGAGCACATCCCGAACGGGATCGACGACGACACGATCCGCGCTCAGCTCATCTTCTACAGCGAGAGTTGAAGCGAGCGCTGTGCTTCGCGCTGCTCTGGGCGGTCGGCTGCGACCTCCCCGTGGAGCGCGCGCCAGGGACCGGGCCGGTCGTCTTGGAGACGCAGCCGCCCACGGGCGCGGTCGACGTCGATCGCGCGGGCCCGTTCCGCGTGACCTTCGATCGGCCGGTCTTCCCACGAGACGTGCACCGGGGGCGCGTACGCCTCCAGAGCGGATCCCAGAGCGCATTCCTCTCGCCCTGGTTCGAGCCGGTCGAGCGAGTGCTCGCCCTCGATGTGATCGGGGCGCCGCTCGAGCCCAACGTGCGCTACCGGCTGTTGGTGGAGCAGGTCCGGGATCTCGGGCTCGTCCCGATGGCCGACCCGCTCGAGGTGGTGTTCGACACGGGCCCGGACGCGGTGGGCGAGACGCCCGCGAGCGTCACCTACGGAGACGTGGCCGAGCTGCTCGGCCGGTGCTCGAGCGACGCCTGCCACGGCGGGAGCGATCCGAGCCTCGGGCTGGATCTGTCGAGCGGCGAAGGGATCCGGGCGACGGCCATCGACGTCGTCGCGGTCGGCTCCCGCATCGGCACGCAGACCGACGATCCGTGGCACGGCGCGTCCACGCTCGACGGGCTCGCGCGCATCGACGTGGTCGGGGGCGTGGGCCGACCGGCGCAGAGCTACCTCGTCTACGAGCTCCTCGAGGAGGGGGGCGCGGGGCACGCCGCCGCCCTCGAGGAGCCACCGTCCCGGGAAGAGATCCTGACCCTCTCTCGCTGGATCCGCGCGGGCGCTCCGACCGAGTGAACAACGGAGTGCCCTCGGTCCGAATCCACGCTAAGGTCCGCGCCGATGACCACCCCCACCCATCTGCGAGTGGTGCCCGTCATCCTTCTGGGGCTGCTCTGCCTGGGGGCGAGCTGCAGCGGGGACGACGACGACGGTCCCCCCAACGGGAGTGGCAGCCAGGGCAGCGAGCAGGCCGAGGCGCACCCTCGCGTCGAGTCGCTCGAGCCCGTCGACGTCTCCGAGCTCACCCGCTCGGAGCGTCGGATCTGGGTCGAGCTGATCAACGATCAGCTCTCACCCTGTGGTGAGCCGATCAGCGTCGGGCGGTGCGTGGCCGAGCAGCGCTCGTGTCGGGCCTGCGTCCCCGCCTCTCGCTACCTCGTCCGCCTGATCCAGGAGGGCTACGAGCGGCAGGAGATCGAGGACCTCTACGAGAGCCGCTACGGCGCCGACTCTCAGATCGAGATCGCCACCGAGGGCGCGCCCAGCCGCGGCTCGCAGATGGCGCAGGTCACGATCGTGGAGTTCTCGGACTTCGAGTGCCCCTACTGCGGCCGGGCGCATCCCATCCTCCAGCAGCTGCTGCACGACTTCGAGGGCCGCGTCCGCGTGGTGTTCATGCAGTACCCGCTGAGCAATCACCCGCACGCCATGCCGGCCGCTCGCGCGGCCGTCGCCGCGGGGAACCAGGATCGCTTCTGGGAGATGCACGACCTCTTGTTCGAGCATCAGCAGCAGCTCGAGCAGGAGCACCTCGAGAGCTACGCGGAGCGCCTCGGCCTCGACATGGAGCGCTTCCGCGCCGACATGGAGTCGTCGGAGACGCAGGATCGCGTGGAGGCCAACAAGGAGATCGGGCGCGAGGTCGGCGTCGAAGGGACCCCCTCGTTCTTCGTGAACGGCCGGCGCTTCGGGGAGCCGCCGCAGGCTCTCGCCGACTATGTGCGCGAAGCCCTCGATGATTGAGGTCCTCGTTCGGTAGGATGCGGTGAATCGTCCACCCCTTCCGCCGTCCAAGGGAGCGCCATGACTCGGATGTCCCGCCTGCTTCGTCCCGTCCCCTCCGTCCTCGTCGTTGCTTCGCTGCTCGCGGTCGCCGCGTCCGCCGCGGCGCTGAACACCGGGCAGCGCGCCCCGGAGATCGGCCTGCGCGACCTCAACGGCAACAACGTCACGATCGCCTCGCTCCGGGGGAACGTCGTGGTCGTCGACTTCTGGGCGTCGTGGTGCGGTCCGTGCGCCGAGGAGATGCCCGTGCTCGAGCGCCTCCACAGCACCTACCAGGGCCAGGGCCTCCGCATCGTCGCGGTGTCGCAGGACCGGACGGTGGAGAACATGCAGGGCTTCCTGAACGACCACCACGTGTCGTTCCCCGTCGTTCACGACGGCGCGCACGCCGTCGCGGGTCGCTACTCGCCGCCGCGCATGCCCTCGAGCTACATCATCGACCGCGCCGGCGTCGTCCGACACATCCACGAGGGCTACCGCGCCGGCGACGCCCGCACGATGGAGTCGGAGATCCGCGCCCTGCTCACGCAGCACTGAGCTAGCTGGAGGGGGCTGGGCGCGCTGGGCGCCCCCTCCCGCGCGACCGGCAAAGCCGGCTCGCGCTCCCACCCCACCCCGAGCCTTCGCTGCTTCGCAGCTACGGCTCGACCCATCGCTCCGCGATGGGGCCCCTCGACCGACGCCCATCGCTTCGCGATGAGCTGGTCTCGAGGGTGCCGTGGCCGCGTGGGTCGAGTTGCTAACCATCGAGTTGGGTGGAGGGGGCTGGGCGTGGGTGCCTCCCGGCGACCGGCAAAGCCGGCTCGCGCTCCCACCCCATCCCGAGCCTCCGCTGGTTTGGACCGCGAACCCGGCGAGCTACGCGCGCGGGTGGGGGCGGAGGCGGGCGGCGTGGAGGAACTCGCCGAGCTTCTCGGCGATGTAGTGCATCAGGTTCCCGTCGGCGCGGCTGTACTGCATCTGCTCCTGACGGTTGATGAGCTGGAGGACGCCGAGGAGGCGACCTTGATGGCTCAGCGCGACGACGGCCAGGGTCTCGACGCTCAGGCCGAGCCTGCCGTCCACGCCCGGGTCGAAGCGCTCGTCGGTCGACGCGTCCTCGACGAGGACGGTGTGGTTCGGGGACAGCGCCGCGACGCCCAAGAGGCCCGAGAGGCGGGGGACGCCTTCGCCCTGGCGCTCCTCCGCGCCGGGGCCGGTCAGGGACACGAACCGGAGCTCGTCGGCGTTGATGTCGTAGAGGCAGACGCTCTTGGCCTCGCTCGGGATGAGGTCGTCGAGCAGCTGCATGACGAAGTTGACGCCCTCCATCGGGGTCGTCAGGAAGAACAGGTCCTGTAGCGCCTCGAAGGCAGTGACGAGGCGGTCGTCGCTCTGCGGCTCGGCGGTAGCCGCTGCCCGAGCTGGGGCCGCCGCGCGAGGAGGCGCGGGCTGCGAGGGCGCCGGAGACGCGGCGGGCGCGGGCTGTGAGACGGGCGCGGCGGGCGGCGGCGCGCGGACGGCGGGGCCGAGGCGGGCGCGGCGGGCGGCGGCGCGGACTGCGCGGGCGGCGGGGCCGGGCGGGCGCGGCGGGCGGCGGCGCGGACTGCGCGGGCGGCGGGGCCGGGCGGGCGGCGGCGGCGGCGGCGGCGCGGACTGCGCGGGCGGCGGGGCCGAGACGGGCGCGGCAGGCGGCGGGGCGGACTGCGCGGGTGGAGGCGCCGACTTCCAGACCTCGGCGGGGGGTGGCGAAGAGGGTGCGGGCGCCGCGGCCGCCGGGGGCGTCGAGACGGGCGCGGCCGGCGGCGTGGACGCGGCGGGCGGGGGCGCGCTCTGGCCCGGCTTCTGGATGACGGGCTCGCCCCGCCAGTCCTTCCACTGGAGCGTGAGGAGCGGCGGGCCCTGCGGGCGTCCCTTCCACTCGTGATCGAAGAGCGCGAGGTTCACGAGCTTGCCCTTGGGGCGGCTCTCGAGCTCGGCGCGGAGCTCCTCGAACTGCGCCGACAGGAGCGCCTCGAGCACGTACTCCGAGGGCACCTCGGGGACGAAGTAGATGCGCTCGCGGTAGCAGAGGGGCGACTCGGCCGTCGGATCCGCGTCCCGGGAGTGCATGAGGACGAGCGTCTGTGGGGCGCCCCCGACGCCATCGGGCTGCGTCATGCGCGCCTCCTCGGGCGGCGGCTCGGGAGCCGGCGGCTCGGGGGCGGGGGGCTCGAGAGCGGTCGCCGGTGCTTCGGGCGCCATCAACCCCATCTCCTTCGCGTCGTACGCGATCGTCTGGGCGGGGGCCTTCTTCTTCGGGGCGGGCGACGCCGCGGGGGCGACCGGGGCGAGCCCCATCTCCTTGGCGTCGTACGCGATCGTCTGTTGAGGCGCCTTCTTCGCAGGCGCCGGGGCGGGCACCGCGGCGGCCAGGCCCATCTGCGATGCGTCGTAGGCGATGGTCTGAGCGGGGAGCTTCTTCTTCTTTTTCTTCTTCGCGGGCTCCGGCGCGGCCGTCGCGGCCGGTGCGGCCGCGGCTGCGGCCATCGCGATCCCCATCTCCTTCGCGTCGTAGGCGATGGTCGTCTGAGGGACCGGGGCCGACGCCGCCGGCGCGGCGGGGGCCTGCGCGGTGGCGAGGCCGAGCTCTCGCGCGTCGTACGCGATGGTCCGCTGCGGCGCCTTCTTGGTCGCGTCGACCGCGCCCATCACCTGGCTCGGCGGCGGCACCGAGCTCGGACGCGGCACCCGGTCGGCGGGGATCTGAGGCGCCGAGGGCTTGGCCGCTGGCTTGAGGCTGGACTGCGTGTCCGGCGCCAGCGTGTAGGTCTTGCGCGCGACCGCGTCGTGAATCGTGACGCGACCGTCCGGCGAGACCTGGCAGCTCGCGCCCGGCGGGACGCCCCCGGACTCGCCCACGGCCGCTCGCGCGAGCTTGAGGGCCGTCATCCAGTTCCCGGCATCGACGCTCGCTTCGGACAGGACGGCCGATCCGCCGATGTCCGTCACCACGAGTCTCCAGCTCTTGGAGGCCAACGCTATCCCGCCAAACATAGCCAGGGTGGGGAGAATGCCCTGCCACCGAGGCCCCCGGATGAAGCCATGATGCCTGCGTCCGGTCAAGCGAGGCGAGCGGGTTCCGAGCCACGACGCGTCGAGCGGCGTCCTCGCGGTAGTCTGCTAACGTCTCGCGGCCTTGTGGATCTTGGTCGTCTCTCCCCCGCACGTCGCCGATCGGCCCGATGGCGGCGCGACGGTCTTGTCGGACCTCGGCTGCCGAGTCGAGCGTGTGGACCTCTGGGACCGCCTCGACGAGGAGCGCTTCGTGCGCACCCCTCCGAACGCGGTGCTCGTGGAAGCCATCGACGAGGTGGACGCCGGCCGGGCCGCGCTGATGCGGGTCCGCGCGGTCGCCTCGCTCGCCGACGTGCCGGTGCTGCTCGCGGTGACCGTCAACGCGCTGCAGTCGATCCGCCCCTCGGACGCGTTCGACGACCTGGTGCTCGTCCCCTACGTGCCGGTCGAGCTGTACGTGCGGGTCCGCCGCGCCGAGTGGAGCCGGAGCGAGTTCCACAGCTCCGAGCGGATCAAGGTCGGGCACGTGGTGCTCGACCTCGCCGCCCACGAGGTCAGCGTGGACGGGCGACCGATCACGCTCACCCATCAGGAGTTCGCGCTGCTGAAGTTCCTCGCCACCAACCGTGGGCGCGTCTTCAGCCGTCAGCAGCTCCTCGAGCGCGTGTGGGGCGTCGACTACTACGGCGGCTCCCGCACCGTCGACATCCACGTCCGCCGCCTGCGCATGAAGCTCGGTCCGGACGCGCTGCCCGTCGAGACGGTGCGCGGGGTCGGCTACAAGATGAAGGCCCCGTGAGCGCGCCGCTCCTGGTCCCCACTGGAGACCCGGCGGGGGTCGGCCCGCTCATCTCGCTCCGCGCGGCCCGTGAGGTCGGCGCCCCGGTGCGCTTCTTCGGAGACGGCGCGCGCCTCGCGCAGCTCGGCGCGACCCCCGACGAGGTCGTCGACACCGGCGCGGTCGACGACGGGACCGTGGCCGCGCGCGCGCCGAGCTCTCTCGGCGGCGCGGCGCAGCTCGCCGCCCTCGACGCCGCCATCGACCTCGCGCTCGCGGGCGAGGCCCGCGCCCTCGTCACCGCGCCGACCTGCAAGGAGGCCATCGAGCTCTCCGGCACCCGGTTCACCGGACAGACCGAGCACCTCGCGCGTCGGGCGGGGCTCGCCGACGACGCGGTGACGATGCTCTTCCTCGGGCCCCGCGTGCGCGTGTCGCTCGTGACCACGCACCTCGCGCTGCGCGACGTCCCCGACGCGATCACCCCGGCGCGGGTCGACCGCGCGATCCGGCACCTGCGCGAGGCCCTCGTCGCGCTCGGGCTCGAGCGCCCTCGCGTCGTCGTCTGCGGCCTCAACCCGCACGCGGGGGAGGGCGGGCTCTTCGGCACCGAGGAGCGCGACGTGATCGGCCCCGCCGCGCGGGCGGCCGGCGTCGAGGGGCCGATCGGCGCCGAGACGGCGCTCCGGCTCGCGGCCGCGGGCGAGGTCGACGGGGTCGTCACGATGTTCCACGACCAGGCGACCATCGCGTCCAAGCTCGTGGACTGGACGCAGGCCGTCAACGTGACTTGGGGGCTCCCGTTCGTGCGGACGAGCGTCGACCACGGCGTGGCCTACGACGCGGCGGCGGCCGGGACGGCGAGCGAGCAAGGCATGGTGTCGGCGATGCGCCTCGCGCTTCGCCTCACGGAGCGCCGGCCGTGAGGGACGTCGTCGTCCGCGGCGCGCGACAGCACAACCTGAAGAGCGTCGACGTCCGGATCCCGCGAGACCGGCTGACGGTGGTCACGGGTCCGAGCGGCTCGGGGAAGAGCTCGCTGGCGTTCGACACCATCTACGCCGAGGGGCAGCGTCGCTACGTCGAGTCGCTGAGCGCCTACGCGCGCCGCTTCCTCGACAGGATGCCCAAGCCCGACGTCGACCACGTCGAAGGCCTGTCGCCGGCCATCGCGATCCAGCAGCGGAGCGCGAGCCGGAACCCGCGCTCCACGGTGGGCACGATCACCGAGATCTACGACCACCTCCGGCTGCTCTATGCCCGCGCGGGTCGCGCGCACTGTCCCGTCTGCGGTCGGCCCATCCACGCGCACACGATCCCGCAGATGGCCGCGCGCGTGCTGGCGTTGCCCGAGGGGACCCGGCTCGTCGTCGCCGCGCCCGTCGCCCGGGGCGTGGTGGGCGATCACGCGGAGCTGCTCGAGCGGCTGAGGCGCGACGGCTACGTGCGGGTCGAGATCGACGGCGCGGTCGCCGAGCTCGCCGAGGTCGGGGCGCTCGCCCCCGACCGACCGCACGACATCGCGGTGCAGATCGACAGGCTCACCGCGCGCGCCTCGTCGCGGGGGCGGATCCACGAGTCGCTCGAGCTCGCCGCGTCGCTGAGCGACGGCCTCGTCTGGGTCCAGGTCGCGGGCGGAGAGACCCTCGAGCTGAACGAGCGCCTCGCGTGCCCCGACCACGGGCCCGTGCTCACCGAGCTCACGCCGCAGACGTTCTCGTTCAACAGCCCCGAGGGCGCGTGCCCGACTTGCGGCGGGATGGGTGAGCAGCGCGTCTTCGATCCCGACCGCGTCGTCCCCGACTCCGCGCTCTCGATCGCGGGCGGCGCGATCGCGCCGTGGGGCAAGGCGGAGCTCCCCTACTACCGGGCGATGACGCGCAAGCTGACCGCCGAGATCGAAGTGAACCTCGACACCGCCTGGCGCCGCCTGCGCAAGGCCAAGCGCGCCGAGATCATCGACCACGTCGTCGAGGCGCTCGAGCGCCGCTCGCGGGAGTACCTCGCGCAGCGCGCGCAGAGCGAGGGGGAGACGGACAAGGCGATCGAGTACCTCGAGGACGAGCTGGGTCGCTTCGCGCGCGTCGTGCGCTGCACCGAGTGCCGCGGCGCGCGCCTTCGCAAGGAGGCGCTCGCGGTCCGCGTCGGGGGGCGGTCGATCGACGAGATCACGACCATGACGATCGAGGCCGGGCGGGTCGTCATCGACGCGCTCGAGCTCGAGGGCGCGGAGGCGGAGATCGCGGGGCGGCTGCTCTCCGAGATCCGGGGCCGGCTCGGGTTCCTCGACGACGTGGGCCTCGGCTATCTCAGCCTCGATCGGAGCGCCGCGACCCTGAGCGGAGGCGAAGCGCAGCGGGTGCACCTCGCCACCCAGATCGGCGCGGCGCTGGTCGGCGTCCTGTACGTGCTCGACGAGCCGTCGATCGGGCTGCACCCGCGGGACAACGCGCGCCTCCTCGAGACGCTCCTCAGGCTGCGCGACGTGGGCAACACCCTCATCGTCGTCGAGCACGACGCGACGACGATGCGCGCCGCCGATCACCTCGTCGACATGGGACCGGGGGCCGGGCGGCTCGGGGGGACCATCGTCGCCACGGGCTCGCCCGAGGAGGTGATGGCGCACCCCGACTCGGCGACCGGTCGCTACCTGCGCGAGGGTGGGCGGCCGGCGCGGTTGGTGCGCCGCAAGGGGCGCGGCGTCCTCCGGATCGAGGGCGCGACCACCCACAACCTGCGCGCCGTGGACGTGGAGATCCCGCTCGGCACCCTCACGTGCGTCACCGGCGTGTCGGGCAGCGGCAAGTCGTCGCTCATCACCGACACGCTCGTGCCGCTGGCGCGCGCGGCGCTGCACGGCGCGGACGTCGGCGAGATCGACGCGCGGCTCGTCGGGCTCGAGCAGCTCGACAAGATCGTGCCGGTCGACCAGGCCGCGATCGGTCGCACCCCGCGTAGCAACCCGGCCACCTACAGCGGGCTCTTCACGCTCATCCGCGAGCTCTTCGCGAGCCTGCCCGAGGCGCGCGCGCGGGGCTGGGGCGCCGGCCGCTTCAGCTTCAACGTCAAGGGCGGCCGGTGCGAGGTCTGCTCGGGCGACGGAGTGCTCCGGGTCGCGATGCACTTCCTCCCCGATGTCTACGTGACTTGCGAAGAGTGCAGGGGCGCGCGCTACGACCGCGAGACGCTCGAGGTGCGCTACCGCGGCCTCTCGATCCGTGACGTCCTCGCGCTCACGGTGGACGACGCGCTCGACCTGTTCGAGGTGATCCCGAAGATGCGCCAGCGCCTCGAGGCGCTGCGGCTCGTGGGGCTGGGCTACGTCGAGCTCGGGCAGTCGGCGACCAGCCTCAGCGGCGGCGAGGCGCAGCGGATGAAGCTCGCGAAGGAGCTCGCGCGCACGCAGACCGGGTCGACGCTGTACGTGCTCGACGAGCCCACCACGGGGCTCCACTTCGGCGACGTCGAGGTGCTGATGGGGGCGCTCGATCAGCTCGTCGAGCAGGGCAACACGGTGCTCGTGATCGAGCACGACCTCGACGTCGTCGGTCGCGCCGACCACGTGATCGACCTCGGTCCCGAGGGCGGCGCCGGCGGGGGCGAGGTGGTCGTCGCGGGGAGCCCCGAGCAGGTCGCGGCCTGCGAGGCGTCCCACACCGGGCGGTTCCTCCGCGACTGGCTGCGCTGAATCTCTGGAGGGGTTGTTCCAACCCCTCCCGCGCGACCGGCAAAGCCGGCTCGCGCTCCCACCCGAGTACGAGCCTTCGGTGCTACGCACCTACGGCTCGACCATCGCATCCGCGATGGTGCCCCTCGACCAAGCGAAAACGCTGCGCGATGGGCTGGTCTCCATTCGAGCCATGAGCGCGGGGATCGATTGCCAGCTCTCGAGGGCTCACGGCATCGCGCGCAGATCGCGCTTGAGCACCTTGCCGGTCGGGTTCTTCGGCAGCGCGTCGAGGACCCGGACCTCGCGGGGGAGCTTGGGCCCAGCGAGCCGCTCCCGCGCCCACGCGAGGAGCTCGCGCTCGTCGAAGCCGTCGTCGCGGGCGACGACGCAGGCGCGGACCCGCTCGCCCCACTCGGGGTCGGGGACGCCGACGACGGCGACCTCGGCGACGTGGGGGTGACGGTGCAAGACCTCTTCCACCTCTGCAGGGTACACGTTGACCCCGCCGGTGATGATCATGTCCCGCTTGCGGCCGTCGAGGTGGAAGAGGCCGTGCTCGTCGCGGTGGGCGAGGTCGCCGACGCTGAAGAAGCCCTCGCGCATCGACTTCGAGGTCGCGTCGTCGTCGGCGTGGTAGCCGGCGACGAGCATCCCGTTGCGCACCCAGAGCTCGCCGGTCTCGCCGTCGCGCACCGGCCGGCCCGCGTCGTCGAGGAGGCGGATCTCGTTCTCGCGGATCGCGTGGCCGATGGTCCCCGGCGCCGTCAACAGCTCTTGCGGCGTCGCGAGTGTGTTCAGGCCGGTCTCGGTCGCGCCGTAGAAGTTGTAGAGGACGTGGCCGAGCTCGTCGATCACCCGGCGCGCGAGGGTGCCCGAAAGGGGCGCGCCGCCGCTGAACACGGCGTGGAGGCTGCGCGTGTCGTAGCGAGCGCGGGTCTCGGCGGGCAGGTCGAGGACCCGATGCAGCATCGTGGGGACGACCGCGGTGGTGGTGACGCGGTGCCGCTCGATGGCGGCGAGGAACCCCTCCGGCTCGAAGGGATCGATGACCACGGTGCCGCCGAGGACGAGCGTGAACGAGAGGAACCCGAACGCGGTCGAGTGGTACATCGGGCAGACCGCGAGGTGCCTGTCGTCGCTCCGGATCGGGAGCTCGTCGAGGACGTGGACGAGGGCCCAGATCATGGATTCGGGGAACGTACGGACGGCGCCCTTGGGCTTGCCCGTGGTGCCGCTGGTGTAGATGACGACGCGACCCTCCTGGCCGTCGATCCGATCGGCGGGCGACGACGCGATCAGGTCGTCGTAGCCGTGACCGAAGGGCGCGTCGCCGCCGACGATCACGTAGTTGTCCTCGGGGATCCCGCGGAGGCGAGGGCGGGCGTCGCGGACCGCGTCGATCACGTCGGCGCCGACGAACACCGCGCGCGCGCCGGAGTGGTTGGCGAGGTACTCGAGCTCCTCGGCGGTGGACCGCCAGCTCACCGCGACCGCGGCGCCGCCGAGCCGGGCGAGCGCCGCCTGGGCTTCGATCACCTCACGGCAGTTGCGCAGCACGAGCACCGCCGGATCGCCCGCGCGGAGCCCCAGCCGACGCTTCAGGCCGTTGGCGAGGCGGTCGATGCGCTCGTCGATCTCCGCGTAGGTGACGGCGCCGTCCCGGTCGACGACGGCGATGTGATCGGGGCGGGCCGCCGCGTGGACCCGAAAGAGGGCCGGGACGCCGAGCGGACCGGACACCCTCTGGCGCACCAATTCGAGCGCGGCGCGGGGCACGGGGGCGTCGAGAACGCCGCTCCGGAGCGCCAGCCGGGACACGGCTCTGGCGCGCTCCAACCAGCGCTCGATCGGGAGTGGGCTCACGAGGTGGCCGTTTGGTATGGGTTCAACTTTCCCGCATTTACCAAAGCGAGTTTTGTTGACCTGACGCCGAGGCTTTCCGTACTCTCGCCAACAGCTTCAAGCAAGGAGGCGGCGAGAATGTCGTTCTGGGAAGACTCGAGCCCCATCGTCAAGGTGGCCATCATCGTAGGGGTCATCGGGATCCTCTACCTCGGGGTCGCGTGGGGCGTAGGCCTCTTTCCGTTCCCGGCGAGCTGCTCGCACGAGGCGGACGGAGCGACCGTCGACGGATGCCCCGCGGAATCGAATTGTGTGGACGGCGAGTGCGTCCAGCAGGCGCGAGGTATCACGACTCAGTGAGCCCGTTCGGCGCCCACCGAGGGTCGCGGGGCTAGCCCGCGGCTCTCGGTGATCGCAGCGTCCGCAGGAACGCGTCCCCCACGGTGACGCACGCCTCCCGCGCCTCGACCCCGCCGCCGAGCAGCACCGCCAGTGGGTGCAATTCGACTTGCTCGACCTCATCGCGGTGGTCGTTGACGAACGCCGCGAGGCGGAGCAGCACGTCGGAGACCCCGGTGACCGCCATCCGCCGCTGAGCGGGGCCTCCGGCGAGCAAGAGCTCCGACGCGGCGAGGCGACCGAGGACCCGCTCCACGGCGTCCGGTCCAGCTGGGAGCACCGTCACGGTGCGATCCCCGGACGCGTGCCCGTGCGGATCCGCGAACCCGATCTCCGCGAGGACGTAGCCGTCGGGGAGCGGCTCGGCGATCACGCGCAGCAGCGCGCGAGCCGCCGTCGTCGCGGTCACGTGCACGCCGAGGAGGCGAGCGTCGGGCTGGCGCTCGCTCGCGAGGGCCATGATCTGGCGATAGACGTCGCGCACGCGCGCCGCGTTGTCGACGCCGTCCACCGCGAGATCCGGGTGATCCCAGATCCGGAGATCGGGGCTGGCCAGGGAGATCCGAACCGGGAAGCCGATGCGGGCCGCCTCCGCGGCCGCCCTCGACGGGCTGCTGCACAGCTCCTCGATGGGGAGCGGGAGCCCGTAGGGCGCGAGCGCGGACTTGCTCGCCGGATCCGAGAGCGCGCGGGGCGGGCCGAAGATCACGTCGTGCACGGCGCGGTGGTCCACGCCCTCGACGTTCGCCCGGGCCCGCGGCGCGGCGAGGGGCCGCAGGCGGAGGGCTCGGACCGCGAGGCCGACCGCGCCAGGGCGACCGACGGGGACGGGCTCGGCGCGCGGGCGGGCGCGCCACGCGATCATGCCGTCGTCGGCCGGCTCGAAGCGGCCGCCGCCGCGGCCCGCCTCCATCGGCCCGACGCGCGACCGGTCGAGCGCGCTCAGGGCCCGCACGACCGCCATCCACGGGCTCTCGGCGCCCGCCGAGACGAGGGCGAGCGTCGACAGCAGCGGGTCGACCTCGTCGACGGCGACGAGGCCCAGATCGCTGGCGAGGACGCGGGCGCGGGCCGCGTCCTCCCCGGCGCTCACGATGGCGATGGGGATGGGCGCGCCCGACTCCTCACGGGCCGTCGCGAGGTGGACGAGCTGCTCGGGGGACGGGGGCGTGGCGAGCGCGAGGGCGACGGATCCCGACGCGATGGCCGACGCCGCGCGCGCGATGGGGCGGTCCTCGATGGCCGGCTCGACGGAGAGGCCGAGCGGCTCGGCGACGCGTGCGCACTCGACGGCGAGCTGCGCGTCATCGCAGAAGATCCGCCAGGCGTCGCTCACTCGGGCCGTCGGCGAGGGGCGAACGTCCTCACGTCGGACGCGACGAAGAGGTAGCGGCTGCCGCGCTCGAAGAGCACGCCCCGCACCTCGATGCGTTGACCGATCTCGAGCTGGAGCACGGTGCTGACCGTCGCGTCCGTCTTGCGCACGAAGATCGGCAGGTTCGCCTCGCGCGTGACGAGCTGGATCGAGGTGCGCGAGGTCAGCCCGGCGCCCCGCGCGAGATCGTCGAACTGCGGCTCGATGCGCGCGAGCTCGTCGGTCACGCGGATGAGCCGATCGACGTGGCGCTCGGGGATCACGGCGAGCGCCCGCGGGGGGACCGAGACGGCGGCGCCGCGGATGCTGCCCGCGGCCTCGAAGAGGTCCGTCGCCGTGGGTGGCTGCTGGGCCTCCGCGAGCGCGGCGGCCACGAGGATCGCGAGAGCGGCGAAGGCCAAGAGGGCGGAGCGGCGGTGCATGAGGCCTGAGCATAGCAGGTGGACCCCCGCGGGGCGGGTTCGGTATCCTGTGCTCGTTGACGCGTCTTTGGATGATGGCTGCATGTTCGGCCCTTTGGACGATCTCGGTGCCGGCGTATGCACAGCCGTCGGACGACGCGCCGGAGTCCGGTCCCGACGCGGCCTCGCCGGAGAACCTGGACGCGACCCGTCAGGCTCGCGAGCACTTCATGGCGGGCATCGCGCACTTCCGCGAGCACCAGTACCGCGAGGCGATCCAGAGCTTCGAGCTCGCCGCCCGTCTCGTCCCGAGCGCCGACCTCCAGTACAACATCGCCCGCGCGCACGAGGAGCTGTCCGAGTACGACCTCGCCATCGAGCGCTACCAGGCCTACCTGCGCGATCGCGTGGACCCGCCGGATCGCGAGCAGCTCGAGGCGCACATCGTCTCCTTGCGCGAGCGCGCGGAGGCCGAGCGCCAGCGCGCGCGATCGCAGCCGACGACCGGCACGCTCCGCCTGACGACGAACTACGACGGGTCCGAGGTGCAGCTCGACGGAGAGAGCACCGGGGCCTCGCCGTGGGCCGGGCCGCGCGACGTCGAGGCGGGGCGCCACGCCCTCTGGGTGACGCGAGAGGGCTACATCCCGTTCCGCTCCGAGGTCAGCGTCGAGCGCGGAGTCTCGACCGCGGCGTACGCGGACCTCGCCCCCGAGACCCGCTACGTCGCCCAGCGCAACGACCCGATCTTCAGCTGGATCGTCTGGGGGCTCGGCGTCGCGGCGCTCGGGGTGTCGATCGGCCTCGGCGTCGAGGCGGCCTCGCAGCAGGCCTCGAACCTCGACAACGCGCGCACGCTCGCGGCGTTCTCCGACGGGATGCTCGGCGCCACGATCGGCCTCGGCGTCGGCGGTCTCATCCTGTGGTTCGTCGAGGGGCGCACCGTCGGGACCGAGCGCGTCAGCGTCGAAGAGGACGAGAGCGGCGTGCGCGGACCCGAGCGCTGAACGATCACTCGAAGCCTTCCGGCCACGCGACCCGCGCTGCCGCCAGGGTCGCGTCGACGGCCGCTCGCGAGGCGGCGGGCGCGGCGTCCTCCGGCAGATCCGAGGAGCGACCCAACGCCGCCGCGACGGTCGCGGCGACCGACTCCTCGAGCGCGCGCAGATCGTAGCCGCCCTCGAGCACGAACCCGACGCGGCCATGCCCGAGCTCGTCGGCCACGCCGAGCAGCGCGCTGGCCATGGCGCCGTACGCGGCGCTCGACAGCTCCATCGACGCGAGCGGGTCGCGCTGGTGGGCGTCGAAGCCGGCGCTCACGAGGATCAGGTCGGGCGCGTGGGCGCGCAGGGACGGGAGCACGACGCGCCGGAACGCGTCGGCGTAGCCCTCGTCCGAGGAGCCCGCGGGGAGGGCGAGGTTGAGGGTCCGGCCCGCCCCCGCGCCTCGGCCGATCTCGCGGGCGGCGCCGGTGCCGGGGTAGAGGGGCCACTGGTGCAGCGAGACGAAGAGCACGTCCTCGCGGTCCTCGAAGACGTGCTGTGTGCCGTTGCCGTGGTGGACGTCCCAGTCGACGATCGCGACCCGGGCGGCACCCGCGTCGAGCGCGGCCTGCGCGGCGACCGCCACGTTGTTGAGGAGGCAGAAGCCCATCGCGCGGTCCGCCTCCGCGTGGTGGCCCGGTGGCCTGAGCAACGCGAACCCGCGGCGGGCCTCGCCGGCCATCAGCGCGCGCGCCAGCCGCGCCGCGCCGCCGGCGGCGCGGAACGCGGCCTCCCGGCTCCCGGGCGCAAAGAAAGTGTCCGCGTCCAGGTGGCCCCAGCCGTCGGCGAGCGCGTCCTCGAGGTCCGCGAGGTAGGCGCTCGCGTGGATCGCCGCGAGGTCCGCGGGCGCGACCTCCGCGGCCTCGAGCGCGAGCACCGGGGCGTCTCCGACCGCGCGCCGCAGCCCATCGCGCGCCGCGTCGAGTCGCTCGGGCCGCTCCGGGTGATCGCCGCGGGCGCGGTGGACGTCGAAGCACCGATCGTCCACGAGCGCGAAGGGGTCGGTCATCGGGCCCATCGTCGTGTCGGGCTCGCGCAATGGCAAGAGCCCGGGGTAGGATCGGCGCGCGTGGAGGACGACGAACGCAGACGGAACGAGCCGCCTCGATATGCGGCCGGGCCCCCGACGATCGAGGAGCAGATCTCCCCGTTCCACGTCGACACGTCTCCGGGCCGGACCATCCAGGGGATGCCGTCGGTGCGGCTGCCCGAGCCGCGCATCACCTCCAAGATCTCGGCGACGGAGTCGGTGCCGCTCGCGAGCCCGGCGCAGGTGATCCACGTGCCGCACCCGTCGGCCGCGCTGCCCCCCGATGGCCCCACGGTCCCCGACGGGTTGCCGTCGCTCATGGGCGGCCTCGCGCAGGACACCGACGAGGTGAGCCTGGACGAGATGGCGACCGATCCATACGCGGGTCGCCGCGTGAAGGGGGTCGTGCCCGCGCCGGACGCGCCCAAGATCGAGATCTCCAAGAGCATGGAGTACGACGTCCGTGCGCTCCGCGACATCAAGCCGCCGACCGAGGTGCCGACGGTGCGGACCAGCCGCCCCGCCCAGCCGGCGACGGAGGTGATGTTGCCGGCCCTCGAGCGGCAGAAGCCGAAGAAGGACCGCTCGGACCTCTACCTCGCGCTCGCGCTCTTCGTGCTGCTCTTCGTGATCGCCGCGCTCATCGCCGCGGTCGCCGTCGGCGTGCTTCAGCGCATGGGCTGAGAGCGCTGGGCCGAGAGCGGATGCGGTGAGCCTCAGCCCGTGCAGACGCGGCGGGTGACCTCGTCCGTGCAGCTCTGCGTGCCGGGGCAGCCGCGGTCCCCGGCGGTGGCGTTGCAGAGCGACTCGCAGGCCCCCATGTAGCAGGCCGCGTCGTCGAGCCCGGGCGCGCCGCACTCGTCGTCGACGGAGCATCCGTCGTCGTCCGTGATCGCCGCGCACGTCGTCTCGCGCACGGGGACGCAGAAGTCCGAGTCGGGACCGCCGGCGACCTCGAGCCCGTCCGCGACGCGCGGGGTCCCGGCGGGGCAGGTGATGCTCCGGCCCGTCGCGCCGTAGTCGACGACGCAGTACTGGCCCGCCGCGCCGCCCACCCACTCGGTGAGCGCGCACCCCATCCGGAGCATCGAGCTACCCGTGTCGAACAGACCGCACTCGGAGCTCGACGCGCAGGGCGCGCACCGCCCCAGGCTGTCGCGATCCGTGGTGGTGCAGACGAAGTCGGTCGGGTGGCAGCTCTTCGCGCCGCAGTCGGTCTCCTCGGACTCCGGCAAGCACGCGACGCACGAACCGCTCAGGTTCTCGCACCGAGGCGTCATCGGGTAGCGCGCGCAGGTCGTCACGTCGCAGCCCGTGACGCAAGCAAAGTTGTCACACATCGGGCGCTCGGGGGGGCAGTGCGCCGACTCCGTGCACTCGACGCACGTCCCGTCGTCGTCGCGACACACCTCGTCGGTTCCGCAGGTGTCCCCGCACGGGCCGGCGTCGGGGCCGCCGTCGGGGCCCCCATCCTCGCCGGCGTCGCCTCCGTCGGAGACGCCGCCGTCCATCGCCGCACGCGGCACGCAGCGCTCTCCGTCGAACAGCTCGTCGGCGGTCGGGCACGCGGCAACCTGCTCGGTGCAGCCCGACAGGATCGTGAGCGCCAGGACGAGCGTGGCTCGCGACATCATCAGAAGGTACCGGACATCCCGAGCGCTGCCGACTCGGCGTCCACGCTCACCTCGACGCGAAGCGGCTGCGCGATGAGGAAGACGAGGCCAGCCCCGAGGGACGCGAGGCCGAGGCCGAAGAGGACGCCGTTGGCGGTGCCGAACTGGTGGACGAGCTCGCACGGCGGCTCGCCCACGCACGTGCCGTCGACCGCGAACCCGTGGATGGGTGGGATGAGCAGGCCGACGCCGGCCGCGGCGAGGCCTCCGCCGAGGATCCAGTTGAGGATGGACCCCTCCTCGCGGCGCTCCGCCACGGGCTCGGGGGTGACGGCTTCGCTGGAGACGAGCCGGACCTCGAGCGTGTGCTCCTCGCTCGGCTGGACGACTACCATCTGCTCCGTCGTCGCGTACCCCTCGAGGCTGATCCGCACGCGCCGCTCGCCGGCCGCCACGAGGTGCCTGAGGGGGGTCCGGCCGACCACGTGGTCGTCGACCTCGACGGTCGCGTCGGGGGGCACCGAGCTCGCGACGAGGTAGCCCATCCGGGCGGACTGCCAGCGCTGCCGGGCGATCTGGAGCGCGGCCTGCGCGGCCGCCGCGACGCCCTCGTCGGCCACCGGCGCGTCGCCCGCGACCGAGTCGTCGGCGCCGATGAGCGCGACCACGACGCTCGTGGCGCGACCGCGCCGACCCCACACGGTGACCAGCACGACGAAGTCGACGCCGAGGTTGCGGGCCACTTCCGCGCCGCACTCGAGGCGGTTGCAACCGACGAAGGGCTGTCCGGTCATGCGGCGGTCCGCGTCGGCGGCTTCGATGACGGTCAGGCCTCCCTCGGCGAGCTGGACGGTGACGGTGTCGATCACGCTGGTCACCGCGCTCGCGGACGCGGGCCGGCCGCCGTCGGGGACGCCCGGGTGGAGCATCGCGCAGCTCTGCGCCGCCGCGTGCGCCGAGAGCGCGCCCCAGAGGAGCACCGCGATTCCCGCGCCGCGGGCCGCTCGAACGAGGTGTGGGGGGCGGGGCATGAGGACGGCGTTTCTTATCACCCGGGCGCGAGGGGCGCGAAGAACGAGGATGAGAAGTTTTGTAATTGGTGGGCACTTCCGTGGGGAATCAGGGTCTCCCCCACGAGGAGGCAGCGATGAAGGCAATCGATGTTGGGGTGGCGCTCGCCGTGTGGGGGACGCTGACGCTGGCGAGCCCGGCGATGGCCGACGACGACGGGCTCGTGGATCTCGAGCTCACCATCCCGGTGGGGATCGCGGACCGCTCGGCGACGGGTACGGGGGACGACCTCGCCGGCTTCGGGTACGACGACCAGACCGGGCTGATGACGGGGGCCGAGCTGCGGCTCTACTCCACCGGGTTCAATCGGTACGCGCGCGTGGGCGTGGTCGCGGGGGCCCAGCACCACGCGGGCCCGCTGCTCGGCGCGGTCGACGGGTACGCCTTCCGCACCACCGTCGTCGACGCCGGGATCGGCGTCCGGACGCTGTTCCCGTGCATGAGCGACGCGTCGACGCGCTGGCACCTCAGCGGCGTGCTCGGCCTGAGCGGGATCTACGCGGACGCGGGCGAGGGCGTCGGCGGCACCCCGAACGGTCCCCGTTACGCAGAGCGGGTCGCGGCGTCGCGGCGGCTCGATCACGGCGGGCTGGGCTGGCGCCTCGCGGTCGACCTCAGCGTCCACCTGGAGAGCTTCATCATCGGCCTCGGGGTCGGCGTCCGTCAGTACTTCGGCATCGACGCCGCCGTGAGCCGCGGCTGGCTGATGGACGTCGGCCTCCGGATCGGCGGGCGGATCGACTTCATGGATCCCCGCAACTCGGTTTGATGGATCGAGCTCGGTCGTCGGCGACGAGGTCTCGAGGTCTGTCGATCAATCGCCTCCGGCGATTTCTCTCCGGCGAGGGGCAAGCCCCTCGCGCTCCCCACTGAGATCCCTCGGTCGCTTCGCGCCCTCGGGACTCAAAGAGTGTCGATAAATGCCCGACGTCGAAGACGCGGATCGAGACCAGCCCACGCGAAGCGTGGGCGTTGGTCGAGGGGTCCCATCGCGGACGCGATGGGTCGAGCCGTAGCTGCGAAGCAGCGAAGGCTCGGGATGGGGTGGGAGCGCGAGCCGGCTTTGCCGGTCGCGCGGGAGGGGGCGCCCAGCGCGCCCAGCCCCCTCCGGCTAACTCAGTCCGACTGCTCGGTGGTCTCGCCGTCTTCGTCCTCGCCGACCTCGCTCACGACGCCGACGAGGATCGCGATGATCAGCCCGACGATGAGGAGCACGACGGCGCCGAGCCCGACGTAGAGGGCGGTGTCGGACTTGGGGACCGGGGGCGCGGGGAGGCGTCGCGCGGGGGGCGGCGCGGCCTGGCCGTGCGCTGGGGCGCGGGGGGCGCTTCGAGCACCTGGGACCGCGACCCCGGGGGGCGGCTCCTTGGCGATGTCGTAGCCGAACGCGGGCTTGTCGAGCGCGGTGGCGGCGTTGTCGGTCGCGGCAGGCGCCCACGGCGCGGCGGCGGGAGCGGACGGCGCGGTCGCCGCCCAGCGGGGCGCCGCAGGGGTCGGCGCAGCGGCCGCGGGCGCGGATCCGTGGTGGTGCTCAAGGCGGGGGCTCGCTGGCCGGAGGGCTCGCGGGCGACGCCCACGGCGCGGCGGCCGGCGCGGGCGTCGCGGCGGCGGAGGGACGACCGGCGCGGCGGACGCGGCCCACGGTGGTGGCTCGCTCGCAGGGGTGGAAGCGGGGGCGCCGGCCCAAGGTGCGGCGGCGGGTGCGGCAGCGGGCGCCCGCAGCCCACGGCGGCGCGGCGGCGGCGGGGAGCCTGCGCCGGCGCCGGGCTCGCCGCGTTGGCGGCCCACGGAGGGGCAGACGCCGGCGCGGACGCCGGGCGGGCGCGGCGGCGGGCGGCGCGCCAGCCGCCCAGGGGGCGCCGCGGCCGCGGGGGCTGCCGCCGGCGCGGGCTCGCGCTGGCCGCCCAAGGGGGCAGACGCCGGGCGCGGGCGCCGCGGCGGCGGGAGCGGGGAGCGCCGCTGGCCCACGGGGGCGCGGCGGGCTGGGGGGCTCCGCCGGCGGCCCACGGCGGCGCCGCGGCAGCAGGGGCGGGCGCGGCGGCCGGAGCCGGCTCGCCATGATCGAAGGTCGGACGACCCAGCGCCGTCGCGGCGAAGTCGTCCGAGGCGGCCGTGGGGTCGGTGGGACGCCCCTCCCATCCTTCGGGTCCGCCCGGCTTGCTCGGGTCACTCACGGCTCGACTCGAACGTACGGGACCAGGCCGCGGGGGAGCAAGAGGCTTCCGTTCGCGCACTCATGGCCCGGCGTCCTCCGGGCCGGCGTCGTTCCCCGCGTCCACCCCGGCGTCGGGGATCGGGCCGCACTCTCCTCCGTCGTCGAAGACCTCGCCGTCGTCGCAGCGCACGGTCTCGGCGCACCCGCCCGAGAGGGCGCCGAACACGGCGAAGACGAGCGCCCAGCGTCGCATCAGAAGGTCCCCCGTACCCCGACGCGCGCCTCGGTGCTGGACACCTCGACGTCGACCCGGATGGGCGACACCGCGTCGACCACCACGGCCGCGATGAGCAGGGCGAGCCCCACCCCGAGCAGCACCCCGCTCTGTGGCCCGAACCGCACCATCTCGACGCAGCCCACGTCCTCGATGGCCTCCTCGCACTGCCCCTCGCGCGCGATCGTCGAGAGCGGCGAGATGAGCATGATCACCCCCCCGATCGCGAGGGCGCCCCCGATGATCCAGTTGAACGGGCTCGCCTCCGAGCGCGTGACCCGCGGGCCCTCGGGGGCCGGCGGCTCGGGCTCCGTCGCTGCGCTCGCTCCGCTCGCCTCGGGCGCCCAGGTCGCCTCCTCGCCGGCCACGATCGTCACCGACGACTCCTGCACCGCGCCCGAGGCTCGGACGAGGCGCACGGTGTGCTCACCCGGCGCGAGGGTGACGCGCAGCGGCGTCGTCCCTTGCGGATCTCCGTCGACCTCCAGGCGCCCGCCGGGTGGGTCCGAGCGCACGAGCAGGAACCCCATCGGCGCCGGGGCCACGTCGAGCGCGCGGCCGACCGCGACGGACACCGCGGCCTGGAGGTCGCCGTCGCGGACGAGCTCCTCGACGTCGACCGCGTCCCCTTCGGCGGGGACGAGCCGGACGCGAACGCGCGGCTCGTCGGAGCTCTCGAGATCGACCCGGAGCGCAGCGTCGGCGCCCGTGCGCGCTGCGAGCGCGGCGGCGCAAGGGACGGGGTCCGCGTCGCAGATCTCGCCGTCGGGGGTGCGGACGAGCCGGACCCCGCGCTCGGCGATGGCCTCGATCACGGCCGCGCGCAGCTCGACCGGATCCTCGGCCGCGCCGACCACCACCACGACGCTCCGCGCGGCCGCCACGTTGGGGCAGAGCAGGAGGCAGCAGGCGAGGGCGAGGCGGCGCACGCGGCGGAGGATGCCGCGGACCGCCGGGGCATGCCAACGTGCACCCATGAGCGCGCGCTTCGAGCGAGACCGCCTCCTCTCGGCCGAGCTTCCTGCCGCGGTTCGCGAGCGGCGGCGGCAGGCGCTCGACCTCGCCGACGCGGCGTTGGCCGCGATCGAGCCGCGGCGTCGTACTCGGGAGGTCCTCGAGCGACGCGGGGTGGACCGACGCCCCGTCCTGTTCGCCTTCGGCAAGGCGGCCGTGCCCATGACGCTCGGCGCGCTCGACGTCGTGGGCCAGCCGAAGGCGGGGTGGCTCGTGTCGCTCGAGCCGGCCTCGATCGACGGCGTCCATGGCCTCCGAGGTGCTCACCCCGATCCCGCCGCCGACGCGGTCTCGACCGGGCAGGCCATCGTGGCCGCGGCCGACGCGCTCGGCCCCGACGACCTCGCGCTGTGCCTCGTGTCCGGTGGGGGATCATCCATGCTCGAGCTCCCCCGCGAGGGGATCACGCTCGAAGCTCTGCGCGATCTGACCCGGACGCTGCGCGAGCGCGGCGCGGACATCGGTCAGCTCAACGCCGTGCGGCGGCGCTGCTCGGCGGTGAAGGGCGGGGGCCTCGCGCGTCGGATCGCGCCCGCGCCGATCCTCAACGTCGTCCTCTCCGATGTCCCGGGGCACCCGCCCGAGGTGGTCGCGTCGGGGCCGACCTGCGCGCCCCCGCTCGACGCCCCCTCGGCCGAGGCGGTGCTCGCCGAGCTGGGGGTGCGGTTCGCGCTCCCCGAGCCTCTCGTCGGGCCGCTCCCCGCGATCGAGACGCTCGTCGCGGCGGACGGATCCGTGGCCCGGCGCGCGGTCGTGGAGCACGCAGCGCGGCTCGGGCTCTCGGTGGCGGATCGCGCCGGCGTCTACGACGGCGACGCCTCGACCCTGGGCCGGGCCCTGGCGGACGACCCCAGCGCCGAGCCGTGGGTGTGGGGCGGTGAGACGACCGTCACGGTGCGCGGAGCGGGGCGAGGCGGGCGCAACCAGGAGCTGGTCCTCGGGGCCCTCGCGCAGGGCTGGCCGGGCGGGCTCTTGATGGCGTTCGGGACCGACGGCGTCGACGGCGCGAGCGCGGCGGCGGGCGCGCTCCTCGACGAGGAGGTCGCGCGGGAGGCGCGCGAGCGCGGGCTCGATCCGGAGGCGGCGCTCGCCGACAACGACAGCGCCACGTTCTTCGAGCGCGCGGGCGGATCGCTCCGCTGCGGCCCGACCGGCACCAACGTCGCCGACCTGCTGATCTATCTGCCGCGCGCCTGATCGAACAGCGCGCCGAGGGCCTCGAGGGTCGCGGGCTCCGCGTCGAGCACGGGCAAGACGATGCGCGGCGTCTTCGGCGGCAGCTGCTCCTCGAAGGCCTCCATCGCGTGGTCGAACGCGACGTTGTCGTCGACGAGCCTCGCGCGGTGGGCGCGGGCGGCGCGGCGGATCGGCTCGAGGTCGCCCGGACCGCTGAGCGCGTCGTCGGGCCACGGCGTCTTCTGCGCGAGGGGGCGTCCGTCGAGGCCCGCGTGGAAGGCTCGGTTGAAGACCACGGCGTCGATCGGGGTCCCGCGTTCGAGCAAGCCGTCGCGGAGGTAGGCCGCGTCGGCGAGGTGCGTGGCGTCGGGCGCGGTGACGAGGACGAAGGCGGTGGTCGGCGCCGCGAGCTGCGCCTGGACCACGGCGGCGCGCTCCGCGAAGCCTCGCCGGAGGCCGAAGAACACGGTGAAGAAGCCGCCGAGCTCCTCCATCAGCGCCGAGCCCGCCATCGCGCCGAAGAGCTTCATGGCCACGTCGGTGCCACGGGCGCGGATCCACGCGCGGGCGCCGCGCTCGCCGGTCCCGACGAACGCGGCCAGGACGCGCTCGTCGAGGAACCTCACCAGCCGCGCGGGCGCGTCGAGGATGTCGAGCGCGCTCCGCGTCGGGGGCGTGTCGAGCACGACGAGGTCGTAGCCGCCGTGGACCGTGACGTCGTGCAGGCGCTCCATCGCGACGTAGGCGTGGCTGCGCGCGAGGGTCCGAGAGAACGACTGGTAGACGCGGTTGCCGAGGATGTCCTCGCGCGACTCGGGGTCGGGCGCGATCCGTCCGATCAGCGCGTCGTAGGCCGCCTTGGTGTCCAGCATCGCCGCGTCGAGGGGTAGGCCGGGGACGGTGCGCAGCTCGTCGTCGAGCCCGTCGAGCCCGAGCGCGTCCGCGAGGCGGCGCGCAGGATCGATCGTGATGACCGCGGTGCGGCGCCCCGAGCGCGCGGCCGCGACGGCGAGCGCCGCCGCGAACGTGGTCTTGCCGACCCCGCCGGGACCGACGCAGACGATCAGCGACCGCGTCGCGAGCTGGGCCTCTGGCGTCACGGCGCGTCCTCCAGCGCGGCGAGCCGACCGAGGCGCCCCAGGGTGGCGCGGTCGCGACGCGGCGGATCGAGCGGGAGGCGCACCTGCCGCATCGGGATGGCGTCGAGCCGGGCGAGCTGGCGCGTCGTCTCGACGTCTCTCTCGCAGGCCGCGCGGAGCAGGGCGAGGTCCTCGGCCGCGGCCTCCGTCGCCACCACCGAGGGCAGCTGCGCGAGGTGCGCGGCGTCGAGCGGCGGCGGGTGGACGCGGTTGACGAACAGCGTGCCGAGTCGGATCGGGTGCTCGGCCTCGAGGGTGGCGTGGAGCTCCAGGGTCTCTTGCACGGGGAGCGGCGAGGGGAGGGTGACCAGGTGCAGCTGCGAGCGCTCTCCATCGCGGAGCAGGCTCGAGAACCCGTCGAGCAGTCTCCGGACCGGGCCGTCGGGGACGAGCCCGTCGAAGACGCTGGGCAGCCCGAGGAACATGAGCGCGTGGCCGGTCGCGTCGAGGTCCACGAGGATGGGGCTCCACTCGTGCTCGAGGAGCTGCTCGAGGCGCAGGAGCGTGAGCACCTCGCCGACCGCGGGGGCGGCCGCGAAGAAGCGGTGGAGGGACTCGCTGCGGGCGATCCGATCGCCGAGCGCCCGCACCGGGACGTTGCGGCGCACGTAGTCGTCGAGGGCCCGGTCGAGCTCGACGTTGGTGGCGTGGACGCCCTCGACGACCTCGACCGGCGCGTGCCCGATGTGGGGGACGTCGAACACCGCCTGCATCGACGCCCGGTGCCCGAGCTCGACGACGAGCGGGCGCATGCCGCGGCGCTGCGCCTCCACAGCCAAGGCCGCGACGACGGTCGACTTTCCCACGCCGCCCTTGCCCGTGAAGAACGAGAGGCGGCTGGCGAACGGGTGCGAGGGCGTCAACGCCATGGTGCGATAGCCCACGTCTCGCGCGGGCGCGAGCGATCGTCCGGACCGCCTGCTACACCCGCCCGATGCTGGTCTTCTGGGGCGGGATGGCCGCGCTCGTCGCGCTGCAGCTCTGGGCCGTCGCGGACGAGTCGCGGCGGCGCCTCGAGTGGGTCTTCAAGCCCGCCGCGGCGGCCCTCTTCATCGCCTACGGCGCGTGGTCGGGCGCGTTCGAGAGCACGTACGGGATCGTCCTGTTCGTGGGCCTCGTCCTCGCGGCGGGCGGGGACGTCTTTCTGATCCCCAAGGACCGACGGGCCTTCCTCGCCGGGCTGATCAGCTTCCTCCTCGGCCACGTCGCGTACGGGGTCGCGTTCTGGGTGCGCGGCGTCGACTGGACGTGGCTCGGGGTCGCGGGCGGCGCGGCCGTGGTCATCGGGCTGCCCGTCCTGCGGTGGCTGTGGCCCCACGTCGAGGGCCCGATGCGCGGCCCGGTGATCGCCTATGTCCTCGTCATCACGACGATGGTCGCGCTCGCCGCCGGCACCGTGGGAGCGCACGGCAACCCCTGGATCCTCGTCGGCGCGTTCGGCTTCTACCTCTCCGATCTGTCGGTGGCGCAGGGGCGCTTCGTCCGGCAGTCGTTCGCCAACCGCGCCTGGGGCTTGCCCCTCTACTTCTTCTCGCAGCTGGTGCTCGCGGGGACGGTCGCGTCGTGAGCGCGCGGGACGAGGCGCTCGCGGTCATCGAGGCCGACGCGGGGCTCCGGGCGCTCCGCGATCGCGTCGCCGCGATCCTCGACGACGACCCTGGCCACGATCTCGAGCACTGCCTGCGGGTCGCCGGGTGGGCGATCCGCTGCGGCGAGGCGCGCGTCGATCCCCGCGAGTGCGTCGCCGCCGCGCTGCTGCACGACGTCGTCAACGTGCCTAAGGACCACCCGGATCGGGCGCTCGCCAGCGAACGCAGCGCCGCTCGCGCCAAGCAGCTCCTGCCCGAGCACGGCTTCGACGCCGCGGCGATCGACCGCATCGCCGACGCCGTCGAGGACCACTCCTTCAGCCGTGGGCAGATCCCGCGAGACGCCCTCGGTGACGCGCTCCAGGACGCGGATCGCCTCGAGGCGCTCGGCGCGCTCGGGCTGATGCGGACGTTCTCGACGGGCGCGCGCATGGGCGCTCGGTACTTCCACGCCTCCGATCCGTTCGGGCAGGGGCGCGACCTCGACGACCGCGCGTTCTCGGTGGACCACTTCCACACGAAGCTGCTGCGCTTGCCCGAGACCCTCCGCACCGAGCGCGGTCGCGCCGAGGCGCGGCGCCGCGCGGAGCTCCTCGAGACGTTCCTCGACCGCCTCGCCGAGGAGCTCGGCCACGCGCGTCGCTGAGTGGTTGGTCTTTGGCTCGCTTCGCGAGCCGAGCTCTCACGGCCCCGCGTCGATGTCGCCGCCGTCCGGATCCTCGCAGGGCCCGAACCCGCAGATCTCGTCGCTGCCCATCCGACCGTGGGCGCTGACCTCGACGCGCACGTCGCTGCTCGCCCCGGGCCAGAACTGCCAGAGCGCGCTCGCGGTGACCCGGCCCCCCGGGGCCTCGGTCGTCTCGACCCGCTCGAGCCCGCTGAGGAGCGTCGAGCCGTCGCGCATGTCCACGAGCGTGTAGCCGATGTCCGCGCAGGTCGGGGGATCGGCGCCGAGGAACGTCACGTCGAACACGACCATCTCCGAGCCCTGGCCGCCGAGGACGTGCTCCGCGCTCACCTCGAGCGCGTCGAACGTGTACTCCGTGTCCGCCGCGTCGCACTCGGCGATCTCGGGCGGGGTGAAGCTCTCGTCTCCGCAGAAGTTGGTCCCGACGCAGCCGAGGATCGGCGCGAGCGAAGCGAGGGCCAGGAAGCGCAGGCGGGCGTGGCTCACCGCGCCGAGCTTAGCAGCCCGTCGAAGCGCTCGCTGTCGGCGCCTCGCCGACGGGACCCTGGACAGGGCGTCGTGGTCTTCGAAAAAGACAACAAGATGAACAGCGTCCCCGGGAGTCCTCTACCGGGTGGCCAGCGCGTGGTCGAGATCTGCCCAGAGGTCCTCGACGTCTTCGATGCCGACGCTGAGTCGGAGCAGGCCCTCTCCGATCCCCGCCTCGGCGCGGCGCGCCGGTGACAAGGAGGCGTGCGTAGTGCTCGCCGCGTGGGTGATGAGGCTGCGCACGTCGCCCAGGCTCACGGCGCGGGTGATCACCTCGAGCCCGTCGTAGCAGCGCGCGCCGGCGGCGAGGCCGCCCTCGACCTCGAAGGCGACCAGCGCGCCGAAGCCGGATCGCATCTGCCGCGCCGCCACGGCGTGGCCGGGGTGGGACGAGAGGCCCGGGTAGAGGACCCGCTCCACCGCGGGGTGCGCGTCGAGCCGGACCGCGAGCTCGAGCGCGGTCGCCGACGCGCGGCGCATTCGAAGGCCCAACGTGCGCGCGCCGCGCCCGATCAGCATCGCGGTCACCGGGCTCAGCGCGGCGCCCGCGGTTCGCACGCCGACCCGGCGCGCCGCCTCGACGGGCTCGGTGGCCCCGAGGACGACCCCGCCGACCGCGTCACCGTGGCCGCAGAGGAACTTGGTCGCCGAGTGCACGACGAGGTCCGCGCCGAGCTCGAGCGGGCGCTGGTGGTAGGGCGTCGCGAACGTGGAGTCGACGATGACCGTCGCGTCGCCGGCGGCGGCGCGGGCCGCTGCGAGATCCGTGATGGCCAGCGTCGGGTTCGAGGGCGTCTCGAGGTAGACGACCTTCGTGCTCGGCCGGCGCGCCTCCGCGATCGCCTCGGGGCGCGTCGCGTCGACGTAGGTGACCTCGACCCCGAAGCGGCGGAGCAGCTCCTCGAAGAGGCGCACGCTCTCGGCGTAGAGGCTCCGGCTCGCGATCACGTGGTCGCCCGCGCTCACGCAGGACACGAGCGCGGCGTGGACGGCCGCCATGCCGCTGGCGAGCGCCACCGCGGCCTCGGCCCCCTCGAGGGCCGCGAGCTTGCGCTCGAGCGCCTCGACGGTGGGGTTGCGCCACCGCGAGTAGACGTGGCCGACCCCCTCGCGGAAGCGCGTGGCCGCGTCCTCGGCGTCTTCGAAGGCGTAGGCGCTCGAGAGGACGATGGGCGGCTCGAGGGCGCCGGTCTGCGGATCGGGGTCGTCGCCAGCGTGCACGGCGAGCGTGTCGAAGCGCGTCATGCGCGGACAGTACGGCTCCGAACGCGGCGTGCGCTACGCTCAGCCCACCCGAGCCATGACGGTCCAGCGATTCGGCCCTTACGAGCTCATCCGCCGGCTCGGCTCCGGTGGTATGGCCGAGACGTACCTCGCGGTGCGACGCGGGCCCGGCGGCTTCGAGCAGCACGTCTGCGTGAAGCGCATCCTGCCGTTCTACGAGCGCGATCCGGGCTTCGTGAAGGACTTCCTCGAGGAGGCCCGCCTCGCCGCGCAGCTGCGCCACGCGAACATCACGCAGGTGGTCGACTTCGGCGAGGTCGACGGATCCCACTACCTCGCGCTCGAGCTGATCGACGGGCTCGACCTGCGCTCGGTCCTGCGCCGGCTCGCCGAGCGCGGCGCGCGGCTCGACCCATCCCTCGTCGTCCTGCTCGGCATCGAGCTCGCCACCGCGCTCGACTTCGCGCACACGCCGAGCTCGGGGCGCGACGCGGTGGTCCACCGCGACGTGTCCCCGTCCAACGTCCTCGTGAGCCGCTCGGGGGGCGTGTACCTGACCGACTTCGGGATCGCGCGCGCGGTCGGGGCCAAGCGCGTGACCGACTCCGGCGTCGTGCGGGGCAAGGTGCCGTACATGGCGCCCGAGTACGCGCTGCACCGCCGCTTCGACGCGCGCACCGATCTGTTCGGGCTCGGCGTGGTCCTGTTCGAGGCGCTCGCGGGGCAGCGCCCGTTCGACGGCACGACCGACCTCGACACGCTGCAGCGCATCGAGAGCGGCGCGCACGCGCCCCTCGCGGCGCTCGCTCCGCAGGCGCCCGCGCCCCTGGTCCAGGCCGTCGAGGCGCTGATCCGAGCGGACCCCGGCTCGCGCTACCAGAGCGCCTCGCACCTGGTCGAGGCGCTGGCGCCGATGTCGCCGCCCGCCACCTCCCGGCGGGACCTCGGCCAGCTCGTCGCGTCGCTCGGCGACTCGCTCGAGGACTCGCTGGCGCTCTCGGGCTCGGCGCGCACGCTCGCGATCGGCGAGGTCGCCGCGCCCGCGTATCCGTCGGTCGCGCACGCCGAGCCCGACGCGCAGACGCGCACGAGCGACGCCGGCCCCAAGCCCGCGCGCACGCCGGAGCCGGGCTGGTCGGTCACCGACCCGACGCGCGTGTCTCACCACGATCGGCCGTCGCCGTACTCCGCGACCACGCCGATGGGGCAGGCCGTCATCCCCGTCACGCAGCCCACGCTGCCCGCCTCCTTGCCGCCGCCTCCGCCGGTCGCCGCCCGCCCGCGCCGCGCCGGCCTGCTCGCGCTCATCGTCGTGCTGGGCATCGTGACCTTCATCGCGGCGACGGCGGGCACCTACGCGCTGGTCGTGGCACTCCAGAGCGGTGCCCTCTGAGAACGACCCCGCCGCCCAGCCCCTGATGCGCCGGTGGGTCTACGCGGCCAAGCCCGCGAGCTGGCCGAAGCTCCTCGTCCCCTTCGCGCTGGGTCAGGCGATCGGGCTCGGCGCCGATCACGGCCCGTCCTGGCGGGCGCTCCTCGCGGGGCTCGGGTTCACCGTGCTCGACCTGCTCTTCATCGTCTTCCTGAACGACTGGGGCGACCGCGACGTCGACGCGATCAAGCGCCGCATGTTCCCGCGCGGGTGCAGCCCCAAGACGATCCCCGACGGGCTCCTCCCCGCCCACCACCTGTTGATCGCCGGCGGCGTCGCGGGCGTGGCCGCGGTGGGGCTCGCGTTCGCCGCCGGCGCGTGGCTGGACCGGCCGCTCCTGGGCCTCATGGCGATCGGCGCGCTCGGGATCTTCGTGGCGTACACGCTGCCCCCGATCCGGGCGAACTACCGCGGCGGCGGCGAGCTCCTCGAGATGATCGGGGTCGGCGTCGCGCTCCCGTGGATGCACGCCTACTTGCAGGGGGGCGAGCTGCTCGTCGACGGGCTCTGGCTCCTCCCCGGCTTCTCGCTGCTCGCGCTCGCGTCGGCGATCGCGAGCGGGCTCGCCGACGAGCGCTCCGATCGCGAGGGGGGCAAGACGACGTTCGTGTCGCGGCTCGGCAACCGCCTCGGCCGGCGCGCCACCGAGGCCCTGACGTTCGCCGGCGCCCTCACGTGGCTGCTCACCACCGCGCTGCCTTGGTGGATCACCGTCGCGCCCGCGCTCGTGGCGCTGTTCGAGGCGGGGCGGATGTGGAGCGCGAGCGCGGCCGCGGTGACCGACGCGTTCGACGCGCAGAAGCGCTACAAGGCGCGCATGCACGGCGCCATGTGGCGCGGCGCGCTGTGCGCGGCCATGTTGCTCGCGTGGCGGGACCTGACCTGAGCGCCCTCGAGGCGGCGGACGCGCGGCTCGCGCGAGCGTTCGGTCCGCTCGGCACCCTCGATCCGTCCCGCGCCGAGGCCACCTCCTCGGTCGCGCTGTACGCCACCCTGGCCCCGCGCTGCCAGGGGATCCCGGGGATGGCGGAGGCGCTCGCGGGGGGCCTCGTGTCCGTCGCCGACGCGACCATCGAGCACTTCCCCGACAACCAGCTCTTCGACTTCGACGCGCTCGCCGCCGCGCTCGTCCGAGACTCCGCCGACGCGGCCGCGCTCGCCGCGACCTTCGACGACGTGGTCTCGCTGCACGCGCTGTTCGGCCGTCGGACAGCCATCCGGTTCCGCTACGTGCACGACTTCGTCTACGGCTTCGACTGGGCCAAGTGGGTGCGTCGCGATCCCGCAAAGCGGGCGGGCGTGGGTCCGTTCCAACGGCGCTTCCTGAAGGTCTTGCTCGGCCGCGGTCAGGAGCTGCTCCAGCTCATCGCGACCGACGACGCCAAGTACCCACTCCTGTCCGACGACCAGCCTCGCAACCCGTTCAGCTTCTCGCGGGAGCCGGCGGACGAGCTCCGACTGCACCGCGAGCTCGCGGCCGAGGGGCTCCTGCCGGTCGAGGCGTGGCGCGTCGACGCGGTCCCGGTCTGGGATCGCCCGTTCGCCGACCTACGCGCCGAGCGCGCCGCGCACGCGTGAGTCCGCGACCAGCAGCGCCACCGACCACGCGACGTGCAGGACGGTGATCGCGCCCGCCGCGAACGTGACGAACGGGAGCACCGGGCGCCCCTCCTTCATCCAGCCGAACGCGAGCAGCACCGCGAGCGCGGGCGGTCCGACGATGGCCGCGGTCCACTCCATCGAGAAGACGGGGCCGACCTGCGTCGCGAGCGCGACGCCCACCCCCACGAGGACGAGCGCGTCGCGGCGCGCGCGGGCCTCGCCGCGGCGCACCGGCCAGGAGCGCTTCGCCGCCCGCGCGTCGCCCGCGTGGTCGGGGAGGGCGGTGAGGATGTTGGACGCGAACGCCAGCATCACCAGCGGCGCGAACGCGTCGTAGGGCGCGCGGGTGACGTCGCCGGTCTGCGCATACCAGCCGAGCAGCGGCAGGACGAGGCCCACCCCGAGGCCCTGCACGATCTCTCCGTAGCCGCGGTAGGAGAGTCGGAAGGGCTCGTAGCTGTAGGCGTAGAGCAGCGCGAGGGCCGCCGCGGCGAACGCGGGCAAGAGGTCCCGACCGAGCAGGAACCCGGCGACGGCGGAGCCGATCACGAGCGTGGCCGCCGCGCCGATGGCGGCGAGCTTGAGGTGGCGGGGCTCGATGAGCCCGTCGGGGATCACGCGCGAGCCCCCGCTGAAGATCGTCCGCTCGTCGGCGAGCGCGTCGCTCTCGCGGTCCGCGTAGTCGTTCGCGAACACGATCGTCAGGTGGTCGAGGACCCCGAACCCGAAGGCGACGCTGGCGAGGATCGGATCGAAGGTGCCCGTCGACGCGAACCCGAACGCCTGCCCGAGCAAGATCGGCGGCGCGATGTTCGCGTGCGCGAGGGGTCGCGCGGCGCGGAGCCACGCGCCGACGGACATCAGCTCTCTTGCTTCCGCTTCTTCGCGGCGGCGGCGCCCGGCAGATCGTGGCGGCCGGTGATCTCCTCCCACGTGGGCAGGAGGTTGTCGCTCGAGACGGTGAGCACGCGGAGCCTCAGGACGACGCGCGTCACGCTCGACGTCTGGCTGAAGCGCACCTGGCGGCCCTTGCTCTGCTCGAACACGGCCTCGGAGCCGGGGCGCGGGAACGGGTGGCTGAGCTCCATCGTCTCGCCGTCGCGGAGCTGCCCGCCGACCAGGCGGGCGCCGAGCAGCGCGTGCTCGCCGTGGGCGCGGCGCGTGTTCTGGTCGATCACCGCGATGCAGACGAGGTGCGAGTCGAGCGCGTAGATCGTGTTGCGCGTCCAGATCTCCACGAACGTCCACTCGTGGTCCGGCAGCGGCGCGGTCCGCCGCTCGTGGATCAGATCGATGTCCACGGCGGGCTGCCCACGCCTCTGGATCGGTCGAGCCACGCGCTGATCGATCTCGATGCGGCCGCCCGCGTCGTTCACGACGGCCGCCTCGTCCTCGAAGCGTCCCTCTTCCGGCTCCAGGTCCTTGGCCACGACCTTGGCGGCGTAGCCGCGGAAGGTGTTGCGCTTCTCCCGGTCCGAAGGCTTCGGCGGCCGCTTCTTCGGCCGCTCATCCGGGTCCTCGCCCATGCGCAGCGAGGCTACACGATCGGAGTTCTGTACGGGTGCGCATTTCGGTATTCTCCGGCTGCCGTGAACGCCAAGATTTGTCCGCGCTGCCAGACGCCGAATCCGCCGACCGGCCAGGCTTGCTACAACTGTGGCACTCCACTGGCCGCTCCGGCGCAGCCGCAGCAGGGGTATCCGCCACAGCAGGGCTACCCCCCGCAGCAGCAGGGCTACTCGCAGCCAGGCTACCCGCAGCAGCCGGGCTACCCGCAGCAGGCGCCCGGCTCGCAGCCGGGGTACCAGCCGCCGCCGGGATCGCAGCCGGGGTTCCAGGCGCCGACGCAGGGCGCGCAGCAGAAGCCGTTGCCCAAGGCGACGATGGCGCTCAGCTCCGAGGACGCGATGGCCGCCATGAGCATGGCCGGCCTCGGGCCGCCGGGCGGCGTGTCGCCCGGCTCCCACGCGGGCACCGGTCAGGCCGCGCCCGGCGAGATCTCGGTGGGCCGCGATCCGTCGAACGTGATCGTGTTCGAGAACCCTGTGGTGTCGGCGCGGCACGCCAAGATCACGCGGAACCCGCAGGGCGGCCTGCTCGTCCAGGACCTCGGCTCCACCAACGGGACCTACGTCCGCGGCGAGCGCATTCAGACGAACGTCGTCTCGCTCCAGGACGACATCTACCTCGGCTCCGCGCCGCTCCGGATGAGCGACCCGCGCATCGCGGGCCTCATCATCGCGATCAACCGGCCCCCGCAGCGCGGTCAGCCGTTCGTGATCGGCAGCGACGCGAGCTGCGACGTGACGCTCCACGACCCGCAGGTCGGGCCGCGCCACTGCCAGCTGACGGAGCTCCCCGCCGGCGGCTTCCAGGTCCAGGACATGGGCACCCCCGGCGGGACGGCGATCGACAACGCGTCTTTCCGGATTCAGACCGCGAACGCCAGCGCCACGAGCACGCTGATGCTCGGCAACTTCGCGCTCCCGCTCCAGCTCCTCGCGCGGATGGTCGAGGCCGCCAAGGGCGAGGGCTCGGTCATGCAGATGGCCGAGGCCGCGGTGCAGGGCCTGAACCTCGACAAGCCGGTCATCACCGTCGGCCGCGCGCCGGGGGCCGACCTCGTGCTCCCGCACCCGTCGGTGTCGGGCCGGCACGCGGAGATCCGCAAGCAGCAGGACGGCCGCTTCCAGATCCGCGACCTCGGCTCGACCAACGGCACCTACGTCAACGGCGTCCGGATCAGCACGCACGTCGCGGGACCGGGGGACCGGGTGACCGTCGGCGCGATCACGCTGCTGCTCGGCCAGCGCGGCATCGAGGGCGCCCAGCGCGCCAAGGTCCGGCTCGACATCGTGCAAGTCGGCTTGCAGGTGAAGGACCGCTCGACGGGGAAGCCTCGCAACCTCCTCGAGAACGTGAACATGTCGATCTTCCCCGGGGAGCTGGTCGGCATGCTCGGGCCGTCGGGCGCCGGCAAGAGCACGCTGCTCATGACGGTCCTCGGCATCCTGCGGCCCACGAGCGGCGGCGTCCTCCTGAACGGGCGCCCGCTCTTCGAGCAGTACGAGTCGTTCCGGACGAACGTGGGCTACGTCCCGCAGGACGACATCGTCCACCCCGAGCTGACCGTCCGCGAGGCGCTCCGCTACGCCTGCAAGCTGCGCCTGCCGAAGGGCACGTCGAGCAAGCACATCGAGGAGGCGATCGACGCGACCCTCAAGGAGGTCGGCCTCTGGGACCAGCGCGACCTGCGCATCGGCAGCGCCGAGCAGAAGGTCCTCTCGGGCGGTCAGCGCCGGCGCGTGAACCTCGCCGTCGAGCTCGTCACCGACCCCTCGCTGCTCATCCTCGACGAGCCCACCTCCGGCCTGAGCTGGACCGACGCCGCGGACGTCATCTCGACGCTCCGGCGCCTCGCCGACAACGGGCGGACGATCGTCGTCACGATCCACCAGCCGGACTATCAGGAGTACGAGAAGTTCGACGTCGTCACGATCCTCGGTCGAGGCGGCAAGCTCCTGTTCTACGGACCCGCGTCCCCCGACAGCTACGAGTTCTTCGGCGCCGCCCCCGGCAAGCCCCGGCAGATGTTCGACCACCTCGAGCAGCTGCCCGCGGAGCAGTGGCGCGAGAAATTCCATCAATCCGAGACCTATCGACGCTTCGTCGTCGAGCGGGCGGGCAACGCGCAGGCGCAGAGCGGCGGCGCGCCACCCAAACCCAGACCTCGATCCTCGTTGCGCCAGTTCCCGGTCTTGCTGGGACGCTCGTTCAAGCTGACCTTCCGGAACAAGACCGCGCTGCTGATGCTCGTGATCCAGGCGCCCCTCCTCGCGGTGCTGATCGGGCTGACGACCGGCGGCGCCACGGCCTTCCTGGTCCCGAGCTTCGGCTGCGCGACCCGAGAGGGCGCGGTGGATCAGTGCGAGGGGCTCGACGACCGGCTCGCGTGTGATCCCGAGCGCCGCATGGCGATCGCCGCGCGCCTGCCCGACCTCGAGACTCCCCACGACGACGAACGCGTCAAAGACCCACGCACCGCGCTCCTCGCGATGCTGATGGCGCTGTTCCTGCCGATGATCATCGCGAGCTCGAACGTGCTCGTCGCCGAGCGGACCGTCTACGAGCGCGAGCGCTTAGCCGGTCTGAACATCCTGCCGTACGTGATCGCGCGTCTGAGCGTGCTGTTCTTCCTCGGCGGGGTCGTCGTCGTCCTGCACGTGCCCATCGCCTATTACATGTGCGACCTGAACGCGGCCTCCGGCATCGACGGGGTCATCAACCTCGGCAAGTACATGTACGTCGGGTTCCTCGTCACGAGCACCGCGGCGGCCATGGGGATGGCGCTCAGCGCGGCCGTGTCCAACCCGGTCACGGCCCTCTGGGGCATCAACTTCCTCGTCATCCCGCAGCTCCTGTTCGCCGGCTCGATCAGCCGCCTCCAGGATCTGACGGCGGTGCTGAGCTGGATGACGGCGACGCGCTTCGGCCTCGAGTCGCTCACCGCGGTCGACCTGCGGGCGCGCGACAACCTGCAGGAGTGCCAGATCCACCGCTACCTGGACAATCTGCCGAACTTCTTCAGCGACCCCGACTCGACGTTCGGCGGGTTCGTGATCGACTACCCGCTCGTCTTCGCGACCATCGGGATGGGCGCCCTCAGCATGTTCGCGTTCTTCCTGACGTCCCTGCTGCTGAAGCTGAAGGACAAGCAGTAAGGGCCGAGCCCTCCGAGGTCAGCTCTTGAGGCGCAGCTGCGGCGGCTCCGAGAGCCGGGCGGCGCAGCGCCCCTCGTGACAGAGGCAAGCGCCGCCGCAGTCCAGCGTCCCGTACTGGCAGTCGGTGGTGCACATCACCTCTTCGCAGGTGGGCGCGTTCGAGGTCGCGACGCACGCGGCGGAGTGACAGCAGCCCGCCGGCACGCAGTCGGCGTCCGTTTCGCAGGCGTCGTCGCCGATGACGAGCCCGTCCGGCGCCGGCTCGGTCGTGTCCTCGCCGCCCTCGGTCGGGCGGTCCAGCGTGATCGGCTCGTCCGACGACGAGGTGTCGTCCGAGGTGCCGCACGCGGTCAGGGTCAGGGCTGCGATGAGGGCGAGGGTGCGCATGTCGGCTCGACGCTCCGGGCTCGGGTTCGATTCAAGGGCGATCGGTCGCCGTCGACGGGGGCGCGGCGCCCTCCGCGTCGGCGCCCGTCGGCAGCGCGCGGCGTGCTTCGGCGAGGTCCGCGGCCGAGCGCTCGAGCGAGCTCGCCGCCTCGGGCCAGTGGCGGTCGACGAGCGCCGACCACGCGCGGTTCAGGTAGCGCTCGCCGCTCGAGAACGGGCTGAACACGTCGGCGAAGATCGCGATCCCGTGCTTGGACTGCACGCGCGGCGCGGAGTCCACGATGGGCTCGACCTTCTCCACCACCAGCTCGTGGATCTTCCCCTTGAGCGCCTCGTAGTCGGCGGTCGACGGCTTCTCCTTCGCCGCGGCCTCCTCGGCGAGCTTCGCCACGGCCGCGCGCAGCTCGTCGAGCAGCTCCCCGAAGTCACGCGCCGGCGCGCGCTCGCTCTTCGCGTCGGTGGGCCCCTCCGCGTCGCGCTTTGAGGCGCTCCGACCGAGCACCGCGCCGAGCACCACGAGCAGGAGCCCGAGCCCGAAGAAGATCCCGCTGTCCTCGATCCACGCGCTGAGCCGCTCCGCGGGCGGGATCGGCGCGAGGACGGCCGCCCGGGCGGCGGGCTCGACCTCGGCGTCCATCGCCGCGAGCCACGCGTCGCGCGCCTCGACGAGCTCGGCGCCCAGGGCGCTCGCGTCGCGGTCGCGGTGCGTGGCGACCTCGCCACGGGCCTCCTCGGTGATCTGCTCGAACGTCTGCCCCGTCGAGGCCCGCGCCACGCAGATGGCGGTCACGTCGGGCCCGCTCGCGTCGCTCGCCTCGTCGGCCGCGCCCTCCGCGGGGAGCTCGCAGCCGTCGGCCTCGGCGAGCGCGCGGACGGCGGCGTCGTGATCGGGCAGGAGCTCGACGAGCGCCGCGCAGTACGCGCCCTGGGTCTCACCCGTCGTGGCCGCGCGGACGTGCGCCTCGCCCCGCAGCACCATCTGCGCGCGCATCGGCGGCGAGAGCCGGGCGCCGTACGCCGCGCTCACGGCGACGCCGACGCAGAGGATCGCGATGCCCAGGTTCTTCATCACGCGGCCCCCGTGGCGAGCTGGACCAGGACGATGGTCAGGCTCGTGAGCGCCTCACCGATGATGAACCCCGCCGCGACGGGGACGAGCGTGTCGCCGATCCAGCGCTTGCCGAAGCGCGCCTGCAGCGCCATCGACGCGAAGCAGCCGACCCCGTAGGTCATCGTGATGTAGAAGGGAAGGTACATTGCGAGGCCGACGAGCACCGCGACGCCGCTGATCGGGAAGATGCCCAGCCCGAGGCCGATGGCGGTGCCCGCCGCGTACTTGTCGAGCTGGCTCGAGCCGGCGCGCAGCGAGTCGATGACGCTCGCGAGCGCCGCGCCCTGCGGCGCCGAGAGCTCCGCGCCGGGGACGCCGAAGCCGGGGCTGTCGTAGCCGTGCCAGAGCAGGTAGACGGCGCCGACGGCGACGGGGACGCCCACCCACGCGACCGCGAACTGCGCGAGCTGTTGTCGTTTGGGGGTCGCGCCGATCAGGTGACCGCTCTTGAGGTCCTGCATCATGTCGGCGCACTGGCCGATGCCGACGGACACCGCGACGCCGAGGATGATCGCGGCGATCACGTTCCCGCCGCTGAGGAAGAACATCAGGGTCACGCCGATCAGCGACATCCCCGAGATGGGCGTGATGTCGGTCATCCCGGTGGCCTGCGCGACGATCATCCCGGCGAGCGCGAGCCACAGCGTCCCGACGAACGCGGTGAGGAGCGCCCGGCCGATGCCGATGTCGCCGCTCATCACCGCCGCGATGAAGAGCACGACGAACGCCGCGATCACCCCGCCGTAGAGCACCTTCGGGCTCATCTCGTCGCCGCCGCCGGCCTTGGACGCCGAGCTGAGCGAGCGCATCGCCGCGCGCAGGGCGGGCGCGCTCGCGATGACGCCGGTGAGCGCGCCGCCGATCAGGATCCCGATGCCGAGCGGGCGCAGCATCTCGCTGTACGCGAGCGGCCACTGCACGAAGCCGTCGTAGGCCTCGCCGGAGACGACGCTCATCTCCTCGGGGGTCGGCGCCCAGCCCATCTGCACGATGGCGGGGGCGATCACCCACCACGCGAGCATGCCGCCGAACACGAACGGCAGGCCGCCCTTGCCGGCGAGCATCCCGGCGCCGAGGCTCGCGAACGACACGCCGACCGCGATGGGGATGTACGACGGCACCCCGAGCATCACGCCGATCTCGATCTCCTCGTGGAGCACGCCGACGCCGCTGAGCACGTGGAAGATCGCGGCGACCACGAACCCGCCGCCGAGGAGCTTCGCCTGACGGATCCCGGCGCCCGGGGACCGGAGCAGCGTCGCGACGGCGATCCCGCTCGGGAACCGCAGCCGCTCGAGCTCGATCATCTGCTTGCGCAGCGGGATGATGAAGACGACGCCGAGGAACGTGCCCGCGATCGCCGAGAGGATGACGGGGACGGGCCCGAAGTCGCGCAGCTCCGGGTCGCAGAGGCCGAGGATGAACAGCGCGGGGAGGGTGAACGAGACCCCGGCGGAGGCGCTGTTCACGCCCGACGCGACGGTCTGGTTGATGTTGTTCTCGACGATGCTGCCTTTGCGCAGCGCGCCGCGGAGGACCGCGAAGCCGAGGATCGCCGCGACCGTGGAGCCGGGGAGGGTGAAGCCGAGCTTGAGCCCCACGAACACGAACGCCGCCGTCATGGTGGCGCCGATGAAGACGCCGAAGATCAGCGCCGCGGGGGTGAGCTCGCGATACGGCTCGCGGGTCGTCATCGGGGCACTCGGTACTCGGATCGACCCGGCGGCGCAACCGCCCGAGCACGACGAACTTGACCGCTGTGCATCCGTCGAGTAACCCTTTGTCCCACCGAGTCAGGTGTTCAGGGAGAGGAGCCGTTCAGTGCAGAAGCTGACCCAGCGACAGCAGGCGGTGCTCGAGTACATCGTCGAGTCCATTCAGGATCGGGGCTATCCCCCCACGCTGCGAGAGATCGGCAATCACCTGGGGATCCGGAGCACCAACGGGGTCAACGACCACCTGCGGGCGCTGGAGCGAAAGGGATACCTCACGCGTGAGGACATGAAGTCACGCACGCTCCGTCCCACGACCGGCGCCGTCCGCCCCAACGGGTCGTCGCGCACCAACGGGTCGTCGTCGCAGCTGCACTCTCACGCCAGCGTTCCCGAGGTCGACGACGTCGACATGGTGGACATCCCGATCCTCGGCCGCGTCGCCGCGGGTCTGCCCCTCGAGGCCGTCGAGTCCGCGATGGACACGGTGCGCATCGACAGGATGCTCCTCGGCGCGACGGGGGAGATCTACGGCCTCCGTATCGTGGGCGACTCCATGATCGAGGCGGGGATCCACGACGGTGACTACGTCTTCGTGAAGAAGCAGCTCGAGGCGCGGCGGGGTCAGATCGTCGTCTGCATGGTGGGCGACGAGGCCACCTGCAAGCACTTCTACCCCGAGAAGCAGCACATCCGCCTCGAGCCCGCGAACTCGCAGATGGCGCCGATCCTCATCCCGCGCACCGACTGGCGTGAGACGTCGATCCTCGGCGTCGTGGTCGGCGTGTTCCGCAAAGTCTGAGCTACGAATCAGACCCAACCGAGGGCCTGCGCGTCGATAGCCCGACGCGGAGGCCCTCATGCGTCGTACGTCGGGGCGTCGTTTCGCCCTCTCTCTCGTGCTCTCCCTCGCGGCCCTCGGGACGGGCCGCGCTCACGCCATCGGCTATCTCGTCCCGGATCAACCGGGCGTGGAGCCCCTCGCGATCCGTCACCACCGCGTCGGTGTGTCGGTGCGCGAGCGCGTCGCCGAGACCCGCGTCGAGCAGACCTTCTACAACCACACCGGGCAGGTCCTTCAGGCGACCTACATCTTCCCCGTCCCCGAGGGCGCCGCGGTCAGCGGCTTCGCGATGTGGGTGGGCGGGCGCAGGCAGGAGGGCGAGCTGCTCGACGCTGGTCAGGCTCGCGCGATCTACGAGGCGATCGTCGCGCGGGTGCGCGACCCCGGTCTCGTCGAGCACATGGGCGGTCGACTGTTCCGGGCGCGGGTCTTCCCGATCCAGCCCAACTCGGAGCAGCGCGTCGAGATCCGCTTCTCGCAGACCCTCGAGTACCAGGACAGCGTCATCCACTACCGCTACCCGCTCCACACCTCCGGCCCGGCGACCCAAACCCTCGAGGACTTCACCTTCACCGCGGACATCATCTCGCGCACGCCGATCCGCGCGGTGTACTCGCCCACGCACCCGCTCGCCGTCTCGCGCCCGGACGAGCACCGCGCGCTCGTCGGGTTCGAGACGCACCAGGCCGTCCTCGACGCCGATCTCGACCTCTACTACGCGGTCCAAGATCGCGACGTCGGGCTGAGCCTGCTGACCCATCAGGTCCCCGGCGAAGACGGCTACTTCCTCGCGATGATCGCCCCGCGCGCCGAGATCGCCGAGCAGGAGATCGCAGCCAAGGAGGTGGTCTTCGTCTTCGACACCTCGGGGTCCATGGCCGGCGACAAGCTCGCCCGCGCGCAGGCGGCGCTCGACTACATGCTCGCGCGCCTGAACCCCGCGGACCGCTTCCAGGTGATCCGGTTCAGCACCGACGTGGAGCCGTTGTTCGGCGGCGGCATGACGGTCCCCGCGACGCCCGAGAACGTCGTCCGGGCCCGCGGCTTCGCGCATCACTTCGTCGCCGCGGGGGGCACCGCCATCCACGGCGCGCTCCGCGAGGGCTTGGCCCATCAGCGGCCGTCGACCGCCGCGCGGCTGATCGTGTTCCTGACGGACGGCATGCCGACGGTCGGCGAGACCGAGCCGGCGCACATCGTCCGAGACGCCGCGCTCTGGGCGCAGGGCTCCCGCGTCTACGTCTTCGGGGTCGGCGACGACGTCAACACGACGTTCCTCGACACGATCGCGCGCCGCACCGGCGGCGTAGGCGACTACTTCGCCGACGGGTCCGAGATGGAGCGCCGGCTCAGCGCGTTCTACGACAGGGTCGCGTACCCGATCTTCACCGACCTCGAGCTCTCGATGCCGGGCGCCGACGTCTACGACGTGTACCCCCGAGATCTCGGGCATCTCTACCGGGGCTCGCAGCTGATGGTGGTCGGTCGCTACCGCGGCGGCGGGCCGGCCCGCGTCACGCTCGCCGGCCGCCTCGGCCCGACCCGGGAGGCCACGTCGTTCGCGTACCCGGTCACGCTCCCACCCCAAGAGGCGCGCAACGCCTTCCTCCCGCGCATCTGGGCGACCCGCAAGATCGGTTTCCTGCTCGACTCGATCCGCCTCGAGGGCGAGCGCCCGGATCTGCGCCGCGACGTGGTCGCGCTCGCGCAGCGCTTCGGGATCGTCACGCCCTACACGAGCTACCTCGTCGTCGAGCAGGACGCCGTGCCGCCGGGGCTGATCCCCCAGGTCACCGCGCCGACCCCGGAGACCACCGCCACCTACGACTTCGAGGACTCGGCCGTAGACGGCGATCTCCTCCCGCCGCAGGGGCAGACCCTCGACGTGCGACCTCGGGCCCCTCGCCCCAGCCGGAGCGGGGGCGGCGGATCGAGCGGCGGGAGTCGCGGGGCCGCGGCTCCGTCGGCGCCCGAGGCCGAAGCCGCTCGCGACTTCGAGCAGTTCGCGCAGGCCCGGGTGCAGCCGGCTCCCACGATGGCCGCGCCCGCGCCGCAGCCCGCGCCGTCGGGCGGAGCGGGTGAGTCGGGGCGTCGTCTCGCCCGCCGCCTCCGGGAGATGCGCGAGACCGAGCGGACCGAGGAGGGCCAGGTGCTCCGGTACGTGGCGGGCCGCGCCTTCCGGCGCGTCGAGGGCATGTGGGTCGACCCCGGCTACCGCCGATCCCTTCACACCCTCCACGTCCGTCCGGGCTCCGTCGGCTGGATCGCGCTCCTGCGCGAGCGCCCGGACCTGCGCCCGATCTTCGCGCTCGGGGACCGCGTCGCCGTCGCGATCGACGGCCACCGCGCCATCATCGTGGACCCGAGCGCGCCCGAGGGCGTCAGCGAAGCCCAGGTCGCGAGCTTCCTGTCAGGCGACTGAACCTCGGCAAGGAGACGTGCGCGCTGCGCGCGCGATCGATCTCCCTCGCGGCCGCGAAGCGGACGCACCTTCTCTTCTCCAACTCTCCTCTACTCCCAGCCCCCTCGTCCCTGCCGCTCGCGCTCCCAGCGACAGGGATCCAGCGCTCGATCTTCTCAGGAGTTGGAGTCCGGTGCGTCGATCGGCTCACCCTCGGCGCGCCGCAACCAGATCGCGAGGAGCTTGAGCGGGTCGAAGCCGAGCGTCGCGGTGACGCTGGCGACCTCCGCCACCCGGGAGCGCAGGTAGGTCGCGAGCGGCGCGAGCTGGCCGAGGGTCTCGATCCCGCCGAGCCAGCGCGCCGACTCGCGCGCCGCGGCCCGGACCGCGTCGGCGCCGAGCGCGACCGCCATGTACGGCGGGGCGGGGTGGATGATCACGTCGCGCACCGCGGCGGCCCGCGCCCAGGCGCCGGGCTCGTACTCGCGCAGGAGCTCTCGCACCGTCGACAGCTCCGTGAAGATGCCGAGGTGCACCGGCGCGACGGTGCGCTCGACGGCCTCACCGATGATCCTGTAGTCGCGCCGCCAGTCCCCGCCGAGCGGCCCCGTCCAGCGCGCGAGCAGATCCGGGCCCGCGATCAGATCGATGAGCCCGCCGCGTCGCCGCAGGACCATCGCGGTCCACGGCACGTTGCGGCTCCAGACCACGACGACCATCGCGTGCTCGTCGGGGAGCACGCTGTCGAGCGCGCGCTTGACCATGCCGATGGTCGGGATGGGCACGTTCCCGAGCGGGCGCGGCCACGTGAGCAGCAGCCCGGCCTCGCTCATCTCGCGGACCGCGCGGGCGAGGACGAGCCACTGGGCGAGGTAGTCGTCGCCGCGCTCCACGCGGTGGGCGAGGCGCTCGCCGATCTCCTCCATCACCCCCTCGCGCAGGACGACGCAGCTCGACGCGTGGTAGCGCTCGGCCATCTCCTGGAGCGCGTCGGGGCCCGCGTACTCGAGGCCGCGGACCCGACCCTGCTGGGTGTTGAGCGCCATGAGCACGCGCTCGCGGTCGTCGAGCACGATCAGGAGCGTCCCGCGCCGCTCGGCCGGGATCTCCTCGGCGACCTCCGGCGCGTCGCTCGGCATCGCCTCGCGGTCGAGGCGGCTCACGACGTTGGGCGCGAAGAGCGAGATGAGGTTGGTCCACGAGCGAGAGTCGAAGCCCTCGAAGCGCAGCGACTCGCTGATCACGACGCCACCGCCGTTCCGCTCTCCGAGCGCCTCTGAGCCGCGCCCTCGATGGCCATCATGCGACAGCTCCACCCGCCCATCGGGACCGTGACGGACTCGCGACCTTCGAAGCGCTCCCCGCTGAGGAGGTCCTCGAGCGTCGTCGGCGCGGGCACCTCGATGGTCGCGTCGAGGCGGCGCTTGCCCGGGTTGATGACGAACAGGACCCGCGGGCCCGACGCGTCTTCGTGCACCGTCGTCTCGAGCGGCGCGGGCCGTACGGGGTAGGGGCGCGCGAGCTCGAGGTCCCGGACGAGCTCGCCCACGACGTCGCGCGCGTCCTCCTCCGTGTCGATGAGGACTCGGCGCCCCTGCTGCGGCACCTCGAACAGCGTGCGGCGCGCCGCGAGATCGAGCCCTGGCATCGCGGGACCGTAGACCACGGTCCCGCCGTGCTCGGCGAAGGCGTTCACGCGCTTCCACCGCGCCGGGTCGCAGATCTCGTAGGACGGCGCGATCAACACGCGCAGCGACTCGAGCCGCTCGGCGGGGGCGTCTCCGTCGACGTAGACGTAGGGGACCCCCGCCGCGGTGAGCGCGTCGGCGAAGCGCGCGATGAGCTTCCACCAGAGCACCTGGATCGGGCCTTCGAAGCCGAACGTGTCCTCGCGGCAGGCCTCGACGGGGGAGCCGCCCACGGCCTCGAGGACGGTGGGGCTGAGGAAGCCGAGCAAGGAAGTCACCTTGCTCAGGCGCGAGTACTCGCGGGGCATCATCAGGCCGACCTCGGCCCGCCGCGACAGGGACGGGAAGCCGCACTGCTCCATCGCGGTGAGGAGCTGCTTCCACGAGCCCGCCTCGACGCGCGGGTTCCCGCGAGCGTCGATCGGGGCGCCATACCAGCGGTCGCGGTCCACGGCCATGTAGAGGTTGAACCCTCGGAGCCCGTACGCGAGCGCGGTCAGGGCGGTGAAGAGGGAGTCGTCGTTGCCGAGCGGCGTGAACCACGCGGGCGCCCCGATCCCGAGCTCGGGGGCGTACGGCACGGGGTGCGTCCCCGCCAGGAAGAGCGTGCGGCGCTTGATGACGCGGTGCTCGCGGCGCGCGTGGTAGTAGTCGAAGCCCACCAGATCGACGACCTCCTCGATGGCGGTGGAGCTCATCGCGACGCCCTGGTCGCCGAGCGGGAGGTTGTGGACGGTGACCACGCCCTTGAGGCCGGCCTTCGTCAGGCGGCGCCGCATCTTGGCCAGCGAGTGGGTGATGAGCTCCTCGCGGAACGTCGCCCAGTCGAGGTGCAGCGCGAGCTGCGCGGGGATCTCGGCCTCGAACTTCTCGGGCGGCGCGACGTCGTCCCAGCGCGCGTAGCTCGCCCGGTGGGCCTCGCCCGCCTTGGTCAGCGAGCCGTGACGCTTCTCGAGGAACTTCCGCCACAGCGCGAGCGCGTCGGGGTGGTAGTCCTGATCATACGCCGCGTCGCGAAAGTAGTAGGAAGCCTCGTTGTCGACCTGGAGCAGCACGATGGGGCCGGTCGGCCACAGCCGGGGGGCGAGGACCTCGCCGACGGCGTCGAACCAGCGCCCGACCTCCTCGTGATACGTGCGGCTCGCGTACGACGGCACCGGGAACATCCGCGGCGGGAACGCCTGCAGGACCGGGTTCTGTCGGGGGGAGCGCGCCTGACACGCGCGGTCGTAGACGATCCGCTCCGGGAGCCCGAAGTAGGTCATCTCCGCGTTGATGTGCGGCCCTGGGCGCACGAACACGAGGAGGCCCAGCTCCCCCGCGAGGTCGACGAACGCGCCGACGTCCTTGCGCGGATCCTGGGTCCCGAAGTCGTGCTCGCCCGGCGCGACCTCGTGGACCTGCCAGGGCACGTACGTCTCCACGATCGGGAGCCCGAGATCGCGCAGCTGCGTCAGCCCCGGCCGCCACGCCGAGCGGTCGAGGCGCCAGTAGTGCATCGCGCCCGAAAGGAGGGGGACGTCGCGGTCTCCGACGCGGAGGACGCGGCCCGTCAGCTTCGGCTTCCCGGATCGGCGTGGGCGCGTGCGACGCGCCGACGCCCTGCGCGCCTTGCTCATGAGGGGCGCGAGGATACCCGAGGCGCCCCCATCGGACCACCGATGATGCCGCGCTCCTTCGCTTCGGCTCTACAGCTTGCCGAGCGCCGCGCCGACCGCCTCCATCGCGTTCGCGAAGGGCTTCGCGGCCGAGAGATCCTCGATCTCGGCCCAGGCCCCCGCGACCGACTCGGGGGTCACCTCGCCGGAGAGCATCGTGCCCGCGCCTTCGACGACCGCCACGCGGGAGACGTAGCCGCCACCCACCGCGTAGACCTGACCGTTCGACGCGCAGCCCTCGCTGGCGAGATACGCCACGAGCGGAGACACGAGCGTCGGCTCGAGCTTCGCGAGCGTCGCCTCGTCGAGGATCGTCTCCGTCATCCGGCTGCGCGCGATCGGCGCGATCGCGTTGGCGCGGATGCCCTTCTTCGCGCCCTCCTGCGCGAGCGTCTTCGTCAGCCCGACGATGCCGAGCTTGGCGGCCGCGTAGTTGGCCTGACCGAAGTTCCCGTAGAGCCCGGCGGCGCTCGAGGTGTTCACGATCCGGCCGTAGCCGGCGTCGCGCATGTGCGCCCAGGCCGCGTGGCTCACGTAGTAGGTGCCCGCGAGGTGGACCTTCAGGACCGAGTCCCAGTCCGCGTGGGTCATCTTGTGGAACGACACGTCGCGCAGGATCCCGGCGTTGTTGATCACGACGTCGACCCGCCCGTACGCGTCGAGCGCCTTCTGCACGATCGCGGCGGCGCCCTCCGGCGTGTCCACGCCGTCGAAGCTCGCGACGGCGGTCCCGCCCGCGGCGGTGATCTCGTCGACGACCTTCTGGGCCGCGGCCTGATCGCTGCCTTCCCCGTGGAGGCTCCCGCCGAGGTCGTTGACCACGACCTTTGCGCCGCGCGCGGCGAGGAGGAGCGCGTGGGATCGGCCGAGGCCGCCACCGGCGCCGGTGACGATCGCGACCCGCTCGTCGAAACGTACTTCACTCATCGTGGACGACCTCCGTCAGCAGTCGCGGGACGGTAGCAGCGACGGACACGCCGGACCGTGATGGAACTCGTGTGGCGACGCGGCCCCGGCGGTTGCGTCTTTCGGGCGCCGATCGACCCTCGGCGCGTATCCTCGGAGCGTCGTGACCAAGCTCCTCCTCATCGCGCTCGGCGGCGCGGTCGGCACGTCGCTCCGCTACGGCGTGGGCCTGGGGATGCTCCGCTGGCTCGGGCCGACGTTCCCGTACGGCACGCTCGCAGCGAACGTGATCGGGAGCTTCCTCCTCGCCGTCGTGATGGAGTCGATGGGCACGCGTCAGCTCGCCGGCGTCCCCCTCAAGCTCGTGCTCGGGACCGGCGTGATGGGCGGCTTCACGACCTACTCGTCCTTCAACCTCGAGACGCTCCGGCTCGCCGAGCAGGGCGCGTGGGGGAGGGCGGGGCTCTACCTCGGCGCGACCGTCGTGGCCTGTCTGGTGGCCGGCGTCGCGGGCGTCGCCCTGGTGCGGTCGCTCCGTCCCGGCTCCTGATGTAATTTCCCCGGCGATGTATCGCTTGCTCGTCCTGCTGTCCGTCGCGTTCGCCGCGAGCGGGTGTGACGCCGGTCCCTGCAGTCGCTCCGCGTGCGGACCCTCGGAGATGTGCGACCCCGTCGACGGAACCTGCCACTGCGGCGCCGTCGAGGGGCCCGTGTGCACCCTGCCGACCCGCTGCCAGGCGGAGACCCTGGTCTGCTTGCCGGAGGCCACCTGCGGCGCGGGCACCCGCTGGTTCCCGGGCGTCCCGGCGTTCCGCGAGGTCACCGACGAGTGGGGCCTGCGAGGGGTCGAGGGCGTCAAGCTCAGCGTCACGGACATCGACGGCGACGGCTGGGCGGACCTCGAGGTGCGTCGCGGGGCGGCGCACGTGGAGGACGACCCCGCGGTCCGTCGCACGTGGCTGCTCCACAACACCGGATCGGGCTTCGAGGACGTGACGGAGTCGTCCGGCTTCCTCACGCGGCGCCTCGCCGAGCCCGGCGGTCGCCCCGTCGACGTCGTCGCGTGGGGCGACGTCGACAACGACGGGGACCTCGACGCCTTCACCGGCGTACCGACCTCGGATCTGGAGGCCTCGGGCGGCGAGACCACCGAGATCCTCCTCAACGACGGCAACGGGCACTTCAGCCTCACCGCCGCGTCCAACGCCGCGCGTCGCAGCGAGTCGGTCGACGCGCCGTCCGGAGCGACCTTCGTCGACGTCGATCACGACGGGCGGCTCGACCTGTGGGAGGTCCAGCACAACTACTCGGGCGCGTCGGGCCAGATCTACCTCCAGAACGATCGCCTCTGGCGGGGCGACGGGACGGGCACGTTCACCGACGTCACCTCCGAGATGGGGCTCATCACGTCGGACTGGGACTCGGCCGACGTGGTCAACATGGGCCTGGGCCACAACCGGGCCTGGGCCGCGGCCTCGTGCGACCTCGACGGGGACGGCTACGCCGAGCTCCTCGCCGCGTCCTACGGGCGCAGCCCGAACCACCTCTGGGTGGCGCGGCGCGGCGGGGGCGGGTTCGACAACCGCTCGGTCGCGTCCGGCTACGCCTACGACGACGACATGAGCTGGGAGGACAACCAGTTCGCGCGCTGCTTCTGCAACGCCAACCGCGCCGCCGAGGGCTGCGCGTCGGTGCCGCCGCCGGCCATCTCGTGCGCCGACAACTGGAACCACGCCACCGATCGCGAGCCGTTCCGGCTCGGCGGCAACAGCGCGTCCACGATCTGCGGTGACGTCGACAACGACGGCGACATCGATCTGATGACCTCCGAGATCCGGCACTGGTGGGCGGGCCTCGGCGCCGACGGCGGCGAGCTCCTCATCAACGACGGCACGGCCAATTTCACCCGGCCCGGCGACGCCGCCACGGGGCTCGCGATCGACCACGGCGGAGAGGGGAACTGGGACGAGGGCCACATGACCGGGGCCCTCTTCGACTTCGACAACGACGGCTGGCTCGACGCCTACGTCGGCGGCAGCGACTACGCGGGCAACCGCGGCAGGCTCTACCGCAACCAGGGCGGAGACTCCCTCGGCTTCACCGAGGTGCCCCCGGCCGACGGGATCGATCACAACCGCAGCCACGGGATCGTGGTGGCCGACTTCGATCGCGACGGCGACCTCGACGTGATCGTCGGTCACTCCCGCGCGCGCTGCGACGCGTCGCTGCCGAACAACTGCTACGAGACCAGCCAGATCCGCTTCTTCGAGAACCTCGCCGGCGACGGCGGCAACTTCGTCCAGCTCCACCTCGAGGGCGGCGAGGGCACGAACCGCGCGGCGATCGGCGCGCGGGTCCGCGTGACCACGCCGGACGGGGTGACCCAGACGCAGGAGGTCGACGGCGGCCACGGGCTCTACGGCACCCAGCGCGATCTGGTCCTGCACTTCGGCCTCGGCGCGAGCTGCGAGGCCGTGGTCGAGGTCCGTTGGCCGGACGCCGAGCTGACCACGGAGACCTTCTCCGTGGTGTCGGGCTATCGCTTCCACGTCGTCCAGGGCGAGCCTCCGACCCTCGCGGACTAGCTCGCTCGCGCGCGAAGCCCTTGTTTTCCCGGCCCTTCCGGGCCCGTCGGCCTTGACCCCGATCGAGCCGCGGTGATATCCAATGCCGTCCTGAGTCGGGGCCTCAGTCGGGGGAGAGTCGATGCGGACGAAGATGATCGCCGGGAACCTGCTCGCGGTCCTGGTCGTCGGGTTGGTGTCCTACTTCGTGGTCTCGTCGCAGCTCCAAGCCACGCTGCTCGGAGAGGTGGACGCGTCGATCTCCGAAGATCACGCGATGTTCGACCAGACCTGGCGTCTGTGGGGTCTCGAGCTCGCGGAGCAGGCGGTCGCCCAGGCCGCCGAGGACGACACGCGGGACATCTTCACCGCGCTCGACGAGGCGGACACCCGCTCGCGCGCGTACAGCCGCGCCACGGAGATCCACGACTGGTTCGGTCGCCACAACCGCAGCACCCGCGGCTCGGCGGAGCTCGTCGTGATCGTGAACGACGACGGCCGCGTGATCGCCCGGTCCCAGGATCGGAACCGGATGCACGGTGAAGATCTCACCGAGCAGCTCAGCGGCCTCGAGGGCGTGCTCGCGAACGGGGGCTCGACGCTGGACGTCTGGGAGTTCTCGTCGGGCCAGGAGAAGATCCTCCAGGCGGCGATCGCGGCCATCGTGGACCCGGAGAACGGTCGGCCCATGGGCGCGATCGTCGTCGGCTACGACCTCTCCAACGGGATGGCGAGCCGCGCCGCCCAGCTGCTGGGCCGGGACATCGCGTTCGTCCACGGCGACGTCGTCTACAGCTCCTCGCTCGAGGGCGACGCCGTCGACCAGCTCCGCGGCGTGCTGTTCGGCGAGCAGTCGGCCACCACGACGGCCGCGCTGGGGGATGGCGGCGCGACGAGCGAGCCGTGGCTCGCGCAGGTCGGGGACGTCCAGTACGTCGGCGTGACGGGGGCGATCTCGTACTCCCCGTCGGCCCACGTCGGCTACGTCGTGCTCGGGAACCGCACCGCGCAGGCCGACAAGGCCTCGGTCGCCAACACCATCCTGATCATGACGGCGATCGGCTGCGCGATCGTCATCGTCTTCTGCTTCCTGCTCGCGGGCAGCTTCCTCAAGCCCGTCGAGGAGATGGAGGAGGGCGTGCTCGCCGTGATCAACGGACGCACCGACCTGCGCCTCGACATCGAGAGCGCCGAGCTCGGCGGCCTCGCGTACCGGATCAACCAGCTCCTGAACGTCTTCACGGGCACCCCCGAGGCCGACGACGACGGCCGCATCTCCTCGCCGCCGGGCGCCTGGCCGCAGGGGCCGTCGGGCCTCACCGAGGTGCCCGCCGCGGCGCGCGTGCCCCAGGAGGCGCCGCGCGCGGACTCGGGCGTGGTCGACGACGACCAGCTCGCCGCCGAGCTCTCCGCCGAGCCCGAGGACGCCTACTACGATCGCCTCTTCTCCGAGTACGTGGCCGCGAAGGAGGCCGCCGGCGAGAACGTCTCGAACGTCACCAAGGACAAGTTCGTGATGAGGCTCCAGGCCAACGAGAAGTCGCTGATCAAGAAGCACGACTGCCGCATGGTCCGCTTCCAGGTCCAGGTCGCGGGCACGCAGGTGAACCTGCGCCCCGTCATCATCCGCTGATCGCCGCGGGCCCGGGCCAGCGCTTGCCCCCCCGAGGGCGAGCGGCCATTGTGCGCCGCATGGGTTTGCTCGATTTCCTCAAGCGGAAGAGCCCGCTCGAGCGGCACGCGGAGCGCGTCGCCAACAAGCGCACACAGAACCCCGACCGCTGGGAGTCCATCCAGACGCTCGGGAAGATGGCGACCACCGAGCCCTCGGGCGGCAAGCCGGACGAGCGTGAGGCGGCCGTGGCGGCGCTCCTGGAGCGCTTCACGTTCTACTGCGACCCGACCATCACGGACGGCGAGGAGAAGGACGAGGCGTACCGCTGGGTGTGCGAGGCGGGCGAGCTCGCGGTGGGCCCCGTCAAGGCAGCCCTCCGGCAGCAGGAGTCGCTCAGCTGGGGCATGAAGTGCCTCGAGCAGCTCCTCCCGCCGGATCGCTTCGTGGAAGAGCTCGTCGCGCTGCTCGGGACCATGAGCGTCGAGTACGAGCGCGACCCGCAGCGCAAGCTCCAGCTCCTCAGCACCCTCGAGGAGAAGCGCGGCCCCGCGATCGTGGGCGCCGTGACGCCGTTCTTCACGGCGATCAACGAGGAGGCCCGCTTCCACGCCTACGGCGCCGCCCTGGTCCAGGACAACGCCGAGGACGCGCGCGCCGAGCTGCTCGAGGCGCTCCTCGAGGAGGACAGCATCCGCGTCCAGATCCGCGTCCTCACGATGCTCGGTGAGCTCGGGTGGGAGGTGCCGGAGAACCTCGAGATGCCCGAGGGGTGGTTCCGCGACAAGAAGGGCATGGCCCGCAAGTCGACCAAGAAGAGCGGCTGACGGGCCCGCTCCGAGCGACGGAAAGACGAAGGGCGCGAGGAGCAATCCTCGCGCCCTTTCGGCTTCGGCGACCCGAGCGGGCCGGTCCGATCAGTCGGAGACCTGGATCTCCGGGGGCAGGTTGATGATCAGCCCGAGGTTGATCATGTGGTGGAAGTAGAAGCGCTGGTCTTCGGCGTTGATCTGGCCGTCGGGGAAGCCGCCGCCGGGGCCGCCGTCCGCGCCCTGACCGGACTCGTCGGTGCCGGAGGGGTTCATGTCGAACGGGAAGGCGCGCCACTGGATCGACATGCCGAGGAACTCGTTGAAGTACAGGTTCAGGCCGACGCCGATCATCGGCGCGGGGGCGAACCGCACGTTGCGAGCCGTCTGGCTGTCGAGGCACGCCGCGCTCGAGGTCGCGCCGGCGCAGACCGACGCGTCCGTCACGTCCGCGCGCTCTTCCACGAACGCCGCGGCGAAGCCCGCGAGGATCCAGAAGTCGGTGTCGGCGAACGCGCCCTGGAAGAGGGCGAGCTTGCCGCGCAGCGGCGCGAAGATGAGGTGCACCGAGGCGAGCCCGAGGAGCTGGGCGATCTGGTCGCCGAAGCCCTCGTTGCTGGGCATGCTCAGGCGGTTCCGATCGGTCGTCTGACCGTTCGTGATCACCTGCGTGGTGAGGTCGGTGTCGATCTGGAAGGCGCCAGCGAAGTTCGCCATCGCGCCCCAGACGCCGATGCCGAGGAAGTCGGTGAAGTGCACGTGGGCGCCGAGGCCCACCATCAGGGAGCGAGAGAACTCGTCCTGGAGCGTGTAGCCGACCGTGGGGACGACCAGCTGCACACGGCCGACCCGGTGCTGGCGGAGGCGGCGAACCGCCGGAGCGCCCGCGAGCGGGCCCGTGATCTGGATCTCCTGCGCGCTCGCGCGGCTCGTCGGGGCGGCGACCCAGGCGACGCTCGCCGCGAGAGCGGCCACGAGGAGCGATTTCGTGATCTGCGACATCATCGTCCGTCCCTCACCGCGGCAGTCGGTAGTCGAAGTCGAAGGGCAGGAAGATCGTGAGGCCCAGGTGGACGCTCACGTTGCTCGTGAACGCAGGGTTGTCCTGGGTCCACGTCTCCTGGAGGAGGCGGTCGTCGCCGAGCGCGACGTCGAGCGCTTCGAGCTGCTCGAGGTACATGTAGTTCCGGATCTCGCCGAAGACGGCGAGCCACCGCGAGACGAAGACGCGGATGCCGATGCCGAGGTTGAAGGCGACCCGGATGTCGTAGTCGAAGTTACGAACCTCGGGATCGACGACCGGCACGGGGCGCGTGCGCATGATCCCGACGCCGCCGACGATGTACGAGTCCCACTGGAAGATGAACTCGTTGAACATCGAGAACTTCCCGTAGATGGGCACGTACGTGAAGTTCAGGTGGGCGCCGAACTGGTAGGCGCTGACGGGCACCGCGAGGCGGGTCGACCGGCGGATGAAGAAGCTCAAGTCCGACTCGGACTCGAGGCCCTCGTACCAGAGGAAGTTGACGCCGATCGCGAGGACGTTCGTCCACCAGTAGTTGAGCCCGAGCGAGATCGCCGAGTGGCTGACGAAGGGATCGTTGAGCGTGGTCGAGTAGGACGGGATGAGCTCGACGCGGTTGATGCGCAGCGCGTAGATCTGCTGCACCGCGAAGATCTCCTCCCGAGCCTCGCCCGAGCGCTCGGGGCGATCCCGATCGGCGGCGTCCGGCTGGGCTTCGTTCCCGGCGAGATCGCCGATGACGTCACCGCCGCCGCCGGCGTCACCGCCTTCGTCGCCGCCGCCCTCGTCGCCGCCTTCGGAGAAGTCCATGTCGGAGTCTCCGCCGCCTTCGGAGAAGTCCATGTCGGCGTCGCCGCCTTCACCGGACCCGAAGTCCATGTCCGCATCCTGCGCCGATGCGACCCCTCCCGCGCCGAGCACGAGCGCGGTCGAAAGCGCAAGCATCCAGAGCCTCTTCATCGTGACCCCTTCTTCCGAGTCGGCAGCCCCGTCGGTCGCACCACGAGCGGCTTCGCCGTGGTTCGACCACGATCGTCGGACGACTCGAGTGCGCGTGTGGGTACCAATTCGAACCTTCACTTCGCGGATCCGCCGGTCTAAATCGACCGGCAACTGCATGAAATTGCTGAGGAAAAGACCCCTCGGCGAAAGATGGCGGCGACTATATCACGCGCCGAACGAATGGAGCAACGGGCTTTCACGCGGCCATCGTCTCGTCGTCGGGCTTGGCGAACAGGGCCTGGACAAACGTGGCCGCGTCGAACTCTCGGAGGTCCTCGACGCGCTCGCCGACGCCGATGAAATGCACCGGCAGCTCGTGCTCGTCGACGATCCCGAGGATCACGCCGCCCTTGGCGGTTCCATCGAGCTTGGTGAGGGCGATCCCGGTGACCTCGATGGCGTCTTTGAACTGCGCGGCCTGCTGGATCGCGTTCTGACCCGTGGTGGAGTCGAGGACGAGCAGGACCTCGTCGACGGGGCGGCCGAGGGCCTTCTCCCCCGATCGCGCGACCTTCTTGAGCTCCTCCATGAGGTTCGACTTCGTGTGCAGCCGACCCGCGGTGTCCGCGATGACGATGTCCGCGCCGGTCTCCTGGGCCTTCTTGACCGCGTCGAAGACGACGGCGGCGGGGTCCGCCTTGCCCTTGCCCTTCACGACGGTGCAGCCGACCCGGCGGCCCCACACTTCGAGCTGGGGCACCGCGGCCGCGCGGAACGTGTCGCCCGCGGCGAGGATCACCTCTTTGCCCTGCTCCTTGAAGCGGGACGCGAGCTTGCCGATCGTCGTCGTCTTCCCGACGCCGTTCACCCCGACCACGAGGATCAGGCTCGGCGACGAGGGGAGGCGGAGGTCCCGCTGGCCCTTGCCGAGGATCATCCGACCCTCCTCACGCAGCGCGACCCACACGGCGTCCTCGTCGGAGAGGCCGTCGTTGTTCATGCGCTCGCGCAGGTTCTCCAAGATCTTCTCCGAGGTCTTGACCCCGACGTCCGCGGTGATGAGCACCTCGTGGAGGTCGTTCAGAAGCTCCGGATCGATCTCCTTTTTCTTACGGAAGAGGCCGGCGATGCGCGCGATGAAGCCGCCTCGCGTCTTGTCGAGACCCGACCGAAGCGCCTCGACCGCCTCCTTCGTGGGCTCGGCGGGCTTCTTCGGGGCGGCCTCGACCGCGGGCTCGGCGGCGGCGGCCGGCTCGGCCGCCTCTTCTTCCTCCTCTTCCTCGTCTTCTTCCTCGTCCTCCGGCTCGGCGGCCGGGGCGGGCTTGGCGACGGGGGCCTCCGCCTTCTTGGCGGCGGCGGGCTTGGCGGCGGGCTCGGCCTTGGCCGGCGCGGCCTTGGCCGGCTCGGGCTTCGCCTTCGCTGGAGGAGCCTCGGCCTTCTTCGAGGGCTTCGCCTCGGGCGTCGGCGCCTCCAGCTTCCCGGCCCCCTCTCCCTTGTCCCGGAAGAGGAAGAACCAAAGGAGAGCGGCGACCACGATCACGCCGATCACGATGCCCGCGACAGTCTCCATCTCGTCGATCGCTCCTTAGCTCAACGCAGTCCAGCGCACTGGCGTGCCCCAGGGGCGGCCCACTGTACAGAGCCGCTCCCGCGCGCGTCAACGCGCGCTTGAATCCTCGCGGACCTCGGAGGCCAGCTCGCTCGCTCTTCGCCCGATCTCCTCGACGGAATCGGGCGCGGGCGGGCCCGCCGACCAGACGACCTCCTCGACCGCTCGGGTCACCTCCTCCACGTCTCCGCGCACGGAGGCGCGCGCGCGGTCCGCGAGCTCGCGCGGCGTCCAGAAGGCCCACCAGCGCCGCTGCGGCACGAGCGCCTCGGCGAGCGGAGCGTACTTTCGCAAGGCGACTTGACGCAGGCTCCGGAGCCGGACCTGCAGCGCGGCGAGCGCCCCTCGGTGAGGGACGTCGACGATCGCCTCGCGGCTCTCGTAGCTCGCGTGCTCGACGCGGATCGTCCAGCGCCCATCGGGCACCTCGGCGATCGCGAACGCGCCCGCGTCGTCGCTGACGGCCGAGAGCGGCTCGCCGGGCCCCGTGAGCTCGACGCGCGCCCCCGCGATCGGCTCGCCCTCGTCCGCGTCGAGCGCGATCCCCGCGACGTCTCGGCGGCCGGCCCTCGGCGACGCCGCGGCCTCGGTGGCGACGTGGATCCCCGGAGGCGCGGGCACGTGCGAGCTGCGCGGCGCCTCGGCGCTCGCGTCCTTCCGACGGCCGCGCCACCACAGCAGGCCGAGGAGGAGCGCGCTGAGGGCGATGGGGACGAGGAGCCACCTCGCCGGCGTCGCGCCGCGCGGCTCGATCCGCACCTCGACGGGCTCGCTCGACGCGGCGGGGCGCCAGGGCGCGTCGCCCTCGAAGCGCGCGGTGAGGGCGACCGTCCCTTCGTTGTCCTCGAGCACGATCTCGCGGGCGAAGCGCCCCTCTCCGTCGGTCAGCACCGTCTCGAGGTGGCGGTCCCCCGCGTAGATCCCGACCGCCTTGCGCGCGAGCGGTCGCTCGCTCGTGCGCAGCTGGCCTTCCACGCGCACCGGCTGCCCGGCCTCGACGCGCGCGGCGGTCGTGGTCAGGGTCAGCGCGGTCGGCCGGAAGCGGACGACGAGGACCTCCGTCTGCGCCGGGGCGCGCTGCGCGTCTCCGCTCGTCTTCACGATCATGCGACCCGCGGCGGGGCTCCCGAGCGCGGCGCTCGCGACCTCGAGCACCACCGAGCCGTCCTCGGCCGTCGTGCCCGACGCGAGCAGCTCCTCGAGCTCGTTCTCGAGCCGGACCTCGAGGCCCCCGCCGCCAGCGTCGGACTCGGCGCGGACCCGCAGCCGGTGCGTCGGGACGTCGAGGTCGAGCCGGTCGAGCCGCCCCTCGACGGGCGACATCAGCAAGCGGACGTGAGCGCGCTCGAGATCGAGGAGGAGCTCGACGCGGGTGTCGTCGTAGCTCTCGTCCCCCGCGTAGCGGGCCTCGAACTGGTAGGTGCCCGGCTCCACCTCGAAGGTGACCTCGAGCTCTCCGCGCGCGTCCGTGGTGCCGGTCTCGGAGCCGCGCTGCACGCCGCCCGGCTCCGCGATGCGGACCGTGAGCTGGCGATCGGCGAGCGAGTTCCCGCGGTCGTCGCGCAGGGTCGCCCCGACGCGCACCGTCGCGCCGCGCCGAACCCGGAGCTCGATGCGGGTCTCGGCCCGCACCGAGACGATCGGCTGCGCGGCCACGCGCGCCGGCGCGGCGAGGAGGGCGGCCACGGCGAGCACGCGGAGCACGACCGGACGGTGCATCCCGCGTCGAGCCTCGGCAAGGAGTCCGTTGAATCGCGGCGCCCTGACAGGTGATACTCGCGCGAGCGGTGAAGGTTCGGCGCTTCGCTCCGTCTGACGAAGTCGGCGGGGGAAGAAAGAGGAGCTCGCAGTTGATCCAGGGTTCGCGCAGTCGGCGACGCACCACGCGGCTTCTCCTGCTCGCCGCGGCCGCGGCGGTCCTCGCGGTGGCGGCCACGGCCGTCGCGGACGCGCGGACCGACTACCTGGTGCGAGCGCTCCGCACGTCGCCGATGTTTCGCGTCCGCACGCAGGCCGCGATCTCGCTCGGCGGCGTCACGACCGAGCCGCAGGTCACGCGCGCGCTCAGCGACGCGCTCTCGGACGATCACCCCGCCGTTCGGGCGGCGGCGTGCGCGGCGCTGCAACGCCAGGGCGATCCGAGCGCGCTGCCCGCGCTGCGTCGGGTGACCAGCGATCGCGAGGCGGCCGTCCGGCAGGCGTGCACGAGCGCCGTCTCGGGCCTCGAGCGCGTGGCGCGCACCCAGCCGCAGAGCACGCGGCTCCCCGAGAACAACGGAGGCGGGAGCACCCCGTCCGGGAGCGCTCGCTACTACGTCGCCGTGGGGCCCGTGGCGACCAAGGCGCGGGGGATCGATCGCGGCACCCTCGACGCGGCCAGGCAGACGGTCCGCTCGACGGCGCAGGGGATCTCGGGGGTGCGAATGGCGCCCGACAGCGAGTCGCCTCGCGCGGCGACCGCGGTCCTCCAGAGCGACTCGCTCTCCGGCTACTACCTCGACGTCTCGATCACGAGCGTCGAGCAGACGGGGCAGGGCTTGCGCGCCGCGGTCTCCGTGGTCGTCCAGTCGTACCCGGACCGGAACATCCGCAGCATGTTGAGCGGCGCCGCCACCGTCCCCGGAGGATCCGGGCCCACCGCGGAGCGACAAGCGATCGAGGGGGCGCTCCGCGGAGCGTTGCGAAATCTTCCCCAGGCGATGGCCGCGAGCGCGACGGCCAGCGCGCCGTCCGGCGGCGGCCGGAGGCGTCGGTGACGGGAAGTGGACAGGCCAGGTTGGTGCCCGATACCTTTTTCGACAGAATCGAGGCGTCATGACAGCTGAAGCCCAGAGCGTGCCAAAGCAGGGCGGGGGAGCCCCGCCGAAGCGCCGGATGAGGAATTTCCTCCTCGATCCGGGCTTCCAGCTCAAATACACGGGCGCTGTCGTCCTCGTCACGGCGCTCGTCACGGGCGGCGTCGGGACGGTGCTGGGCTACGAGGCCTACAACTACTCCAAGGGCATGTCCGACATGCTGCTCATGCAGCAGGGCGGCGAGATGGAGGTGGACGACACCCTCCAGCAGCTGCTCGAAGAGCAGACGGCCGAAGAGGACGCCCGGGTCCGCAACAACATCATCCTCGGCATCGTCGTGCTCGTCGTGGTCATCACGTTGGCGCTCGGCGCCACCGGGATCGTGATCACGCACAAGATCGTCGGCCCCGCCTACAAGCTGAAGCTCTTGCTCGGAGACGTCGCCGGAGGACGGCTGAACGTGAGGGGCGGCCTCCGGAAGGGGGACGAGCTGCAAGACGTCGGCGACGCCTTCAAAGCGATGGTGGTCGCGCTGCGCGATCGCCAGGAGGCCGAGATCTCCGAGCTCGAGGAGATCCTCGAGCAGGCCGAGGCGGCCGACGTGGACGAGGGCGTGCGGGACAAGATCGTCGCGATGCGCGATCGCATGCGCGCGTCCCTCGAGACTTGATTGAGACCTGATCGAGCTCAGAACGCGTCCTCCCGGTAGTCGACGATCGGCGCCGCGCCGTCGAACGTGACCGCGGCCGCGTCGAGCCGGATCGCGTGTCCCCGCATCGCCGCCTGCATGGCCCAGGCGATCGCCGCGCGGCGCAGGCGCCGCTGCTTCGCCGCGTCGATCGTCTCGAGCGGGTGAGGGCCGCCCGGCCCCGATCGCGCGCGCACCTCGCAGAACGCGAGCAGCCGGCCGCGCCGAGCGACGATGTCGATCTCGGCCCGACCGACCCTCACGTTGGTGCCCAGGATCGCGTAGCCACGCCCCCGCAGGACGTCGCACACCAACCCCTCGGCGCGAGCCCCCAGGTCGCGCGCCGCCCTTCGCTCGTCACGGCTCATGAAAAAACCCATCGGCCGATCGACCGATGGGTTTCCGAGGAGCCTCGGGTAGGGGGCTCAGCTCGCGGGGCAGTTCTCGAAGAGGGCGGCGTCGAGGTTGCGGGGGTTGCCCGGCTCGATGCACGGCACGCAGTAGCCGCCGCGGACACCGGCGCCGCCGGTCGTGACGATGTTGTCGACGCAGTCGAAGCCGTCACCGCAGTCGCAGAGCGGGGTGTTCGCCTGACCGCCTTCGGGGATCGAGCAGCGGCAGCTGCAGAAGACCTGGGCGTTGACGGTCTCCTGGCTGAGGCAGCCCGCCGGTCCGCCGGTGGCGTCGCAGAGGTTCTCGGGATCTCCAGACAGCTGGTAGACCATGCACACACGCGTGCGGCACTGGACCGAGCTCGTCTCGAGGTAGATCTCCCGGGAGTCGAACCCTCCGGGCGGGATCGACTCGGGTACGCAGGGATCTCCGATCGGCGATCCGGTGCATCCCGCGGCCACAAGCAGAGGGACGACGATGGTCATCAGCCCGCTCGTCAAACGATGCATGCTTCGTGTCTCCAAAACATTCGGACCCAAGGCGTCCGGCGAGAGAGGTTCAATGGGGGCTGTGGAATCGCTCGGCCGCCGCGGAACGCCGGGAACGCTACGCTGCCGCGGCTTCCGGTGTCAAGACAAGCTCGTCACGAAGGAGGGGCACTCGCCATGCCCCTTGACAATGGAAGCCACAACTCTCTATGATGGCGCCCCATCGGCATCTAAGCCTTCGATATCGCTGGTGATTTCGGGTTCCAGCCGAGGTGCCGACAGCACTAGATCTCGCGATCGAATTTGGAAACAGGGGACGAGCCCATGAGGCATGACCGGCTGTCCGTTTGCGTACTGGTAGCGATTCTCGTGAGCGCCCCCTCGTTGGCGCTCGCGCAGGACATGGTCTTCTCGGTGGAGGAGACGGGCCAGCCGCCCGCCCCACCGGCGGAGGGTCCGCCCTCCGAGGCGCTCGCGAACGCGCTGCGCCTGTACCAGCAGGAGCGCTACATGGAGTCCTCCGTGCAGTTCCAGCGCGTCGTCGAAGGGGAGACCCAGGACGCGCCCGCGAACGTCCAGAAGGCCCAGTTCTTCCTCGGGAAGGCGCTCTACCACCTCCGCTTCTACCAGTCGGCCCTCGCGATCTTCGACGAGATCACGCAGCAGGGGCAGGCGCACAACTACTTCGGGCAGACCCTGCAGTGGCTGGCGCAGCTCGCCACCCAGCTGCCGGAGCCCGCCGGCATCATCGAGAAGGTCGGCCGCTACGGCACGGCCGAGCTCGATCAGTTCAACACGCCGGAGAGCGCCGATCTGTACAACCAGCTCATCTACCTGATGGGCCGGTTCAAGTACGGGCAGGGCGAGTTCGACGAGGCGATCGCGCTCTTCCAGCGGGTCGATCGCCAGAGCGACCACTTCGTCTACGCGCGCTTCTTCGAAGGCATCTCGCACGTTCGCCTCCGCCGCGCGCAGCCGGCCATCCAGTCGTTCCGCGCGATCACGGACGCGATCTCCGAGGGCGTCAGCGGCGTCGAGGACACGCAGCGCATGCGCGACCTCGCGTGGCTCTCGCTCGCGCGGGTCTATTACACCGCCTCCAACCGCACGAACCCGGAGACGGGCGAGCGCACCATCGAGGGCACGCTGCTCAGCAACGCGGTCACCTCGTGGGGTGAGGTCGGTCAGGGCAGCGAGTACTGGCTCGACGCGCTCTTCGAGGAGTCGTGGGCCTTCTTCCTCGCCGACCAGTACTCGCGCGCGATGGGCAACATCCACACGCTCTTCTCGCCGTACTTCGACGACGCCTACTACCCGGAGGCGCTCGTCCTCAAGGCCGTGATCTTCTTCTCGGCCTGCCAGGTCGAGAACGCGGAGTCGATGGTCGCCCAGTTCCACGAGCGGTACGACCCGGTCCAGGCCGAGCTCCAGTCGACCCTGGAGCAGTTCGAGGACAACCAGCAGTTCTTCGAATTCCTGCAGCGCGTCCGCTCCGGCGAGGCGAACCTCTCGCCCCGCATCCGCGGCGTCGTCGCGTCGGCCCTCTCGGACCGCACGCTGCTCCGCCACGTCGAGTACGTCCGCCTCCTCGAGGCGGAGGAGGCGCGCCTGAACCAGTCGCCGGCCGAGTTCCGGGACAGCAGCCTGGGCAGCCGCATCCTCCAGGACATCTTCGTCGCGAAGTCCTTCGCGATCGATCAGACCGGCGACCTCGCCCGCGGCCGCTACAACCGTCTGATCGAGGATCTCAACGAGCTGATGAACCAGGTCGACACGGTCGAGCTCGAGATCGCGACCTTCCAGCGTGGTCAGCTCTCGCAGGAGATGCAGGAGCAGCAGACCGAGGTCGCCCGCTCCGGCGGCCTCAACGTCGAGGTCGACGAGGAGCACCAGATGTGGCCGTTCGACGGCGAGTACTGGCGTGACGAGCTCGGGTTCTACCGGCAGCAGGTCACGTCTCAGTGCGGGCGTTGATGAGGATCTCGTGATGACTCGGAGAGGTGAGTAGATGCGTCGCAATCGACTCGGAGCCTTGCTGATCGCCTCGGCGCTCGTCGCTGGCGGGCTCCCCCTCGTGGTGGGCGCTCAAGAGGGGGGTGCCGTGAGCACGACGCCGGCCGGGGTCCCCCCCGCGCCGGCGGGCGTCTGTATTCGCCCCGTGGCGAACCAGAACGTCGCGGAGTGCCCCTCCAACGCGCCTCCGCCGAGCAAGCGGGCGGGCGCGCGGCCCGGCGGTCCCTCCGCCGAGGTGGCCTCCCACTTCCGCGAGACGAAGCGCCACGCGGAGGAAGGGCACGAGGGGACGACCGGTCCGAGCATCGAGCTCGACGCCGCCAGTCGTCGGAACCGTGACCGCATCGAGGTCCGGGCCCTCCAGCTCCTGCAGCGCGAGGTCCAGGTGCTCGAGCGCCTGGTCGGTCGCACGCGCGCCGGCGACGCGCGCGGCGCGGACTACCTCCTGCGTCTCGCGGAGACCTACTTCGAGCTCCAGCAGTACTACAACACCCAGGCCCGCGGCCTCGACCAGCCCATCTTCGAGGCGCGGTCCGCCAAGAACGGCGCCAAGGTCCGCCAGCTGACGCAGCAGCAGCACGAGGCGGAGGAGCAGCTCGGTCACTTCCGACAGGAAGCGATCCGGACCTACGCGCGGCTGGTCCGCGACTTCCCGAACTACCGGAACATGGACCAGGTGCTCTTCTCGTTGGCCTTCGGCCTCGAGGAGATGCGGCAGTTCCAGCGCGCCCGGCAGGTGTACCACCGGCTGATCAAGGGGTACCCCCAGAGCCAGTACATCCCGCACGCCTACTTGTCGTTCGCCGAGTACTACTTCGGCGAAGGGGACATGCGCGCGGCGCAGCAGTTCTATAACAAGGTCACCGAGATCCCACCGGAACGAAACCCGGTCTACGGCTACGCGCTCTATAAACAGGCGTGGGCGATGTACAACCTCGAGGACTTCCGAGGTGCGCTCACCCAGTTCGTGAGAACGATCGAGTTCGCGCAAGCGAACCCCGACGCGCGAGACGCCGCCAACCTCGGACGACAGTCGAGGCGGGAGCTCGTCTTACCCTATTCGCGGGTCGGCAGACCCAGCCAGGCCTTGGAGTTCTTCAGACGCTACGCAGCGGACGAGGACCAAGCCCTCGAGATGCTCGAGAGCCTAGCCGAGCTCTATTACGACACCGGTAACTGGCCCGAGACGATCGAGGTCTACCACCGGCTGATGTCGCAACGGACCAACGGTCCAAGGCTCTGTTACTGGCAGAGCCGGGTGACCAACGCGGTCATCTCGTCGAGACCGAAGGACGATCAGGTCCGAGAGGTCAGACGCCTCGTCGACGTGTACGGGACCTTCGTGGAGGCGAGCCATCCACAGGAGGCCGTCACCGAGTGCAAACAGGCGACCGCCGCGGTCCTCGTGTCGCTCGCCACCGCGTGGCACCGAGAGGCCATCGGCACCGACGACCAGCCCGGCACCAACGACCGGAACACGATGCGCGCGGCGTCCGCGCTCTACCGCATCGCGCTCGATCGGTTCCCGGACATGGGCGACATGCAGTTCCCGGACATCGATCGCCGGGACTGGCCGAACGAGTACCGCGTCTCCTACTTCTACGCCGAGCTGCTCTGGCGGATGGAGGACTGGGGGACGTGCGGTCCCGCGTTCGACCGCGTCGTCGAGCTGAACCCACAAGGCGAGTTCACGCAGGACGCCGCGTACGCCGCGGTGCTCTGTTACAACAGCCTCTATCAGCAGCAATACCAAGGTCGAGAACGTGAGACGGCGGCGGCCGCCACACCGACGACCCGACGAGGGAGACGAGGTGCCGCGGCCGAGCCGGAGACACCTCCGCCGCCGGTCCCGAGGGAGCTGACCGCGACCGAGTCGGGGATGCTCGCCGCCTTCCAGCGCTTCGTCTGCTTCGTGAGCGACTCCGACGAGCTGCCCACGATCAAGTACCGGCGCGCCCGCATCTACTACGAGTCGAATCGGTACGAAGAGGCGGCGGTGCTCTTCCGAGACATCGCCATCAACCACCCGACCGACGAGCTCGCGGAGTACGCGGCCAACCTGTACCTCGACTCACTGAACGTGATGGGGACGCAGTGGCAGCGGACGCAGTGCATCAACGACATCCGCGACAACATCGAGCCGCTCTCGACGGCGTACTGCGCCAACGAGTCGGCGCGGGACGCGCACCCCGACCTGTGCGGGGTCCTCGGTCAGCTTCGCTGCGACACCCTCCGCCTCCAAGCGGAAGCCGCGCAGCGTGAGCGTCGGTTCCGCGACGCGGCGACGATCTACGTGACGATCGCCCGCGAGCACCGCGAGTGTGGGCGCCTCGACGAGGTGCTCTACAACGCGGCGCTCAACTACGAGGCGGCTCGCCTCCTCGGTCGCGCGATCCGCGTCCGGACCATCCTCATCCAGAACTTCCCGTCGAGCGAGCTGGCGCGGCGCGCCATCTACCTGGTCGGCGCGAACTACCACGCGCTCGCGATCTACAACCAGGCGGCGGAGTGGTACGAGCGGTTCGCCCGCGAGTACCCGGGCGAGGACGGCTCGAGCTGCACCGAGGAGCAACGCACGGCCAACACCTGCGCCATCGCGAACGAAGCGCTCCAGAACGCCGTCTTCTTCCGGCTGGGCCTCGGTCAAGAGGACCAAGCGGTCGACGACGCGCACCTCTACGAGCGCAACTACGCGCGGCGCCTGCCGCAGGAGACCTCGCAGGTCATCTTCTCGCTCGGGTCGATCTACGAGCGGCAGGAGAACTGGCGGCGGGTCTTCGACCACTACCGCTCGTGGCTGCGACGCTACGGCCGGCGCGGTCTCCCCCACGAGGTCATCAGCGCCAACGTCCAGATGGGTCACGCCCTCTGGATGCAGGAGGACCGCAACGGCGCTCGCCGCAACTTCGAGGCGGCGACGCGCGAGTGGCAGCGCAACGCGGGTGAGCGGATCGCCGCCCTCCCGGACGTGTCCGACGAGGATCGCGCGCTCTACCTGGTCCGGGCCAAGGACGCGACCAGCGAGGCGCTGTTCTACCTCGCCGAGTACGAGTACGAGGCGTTCCGCGGGATCGCGTTCCCCCGCTTCCACGGCGGCCGGAACCTGACCCGGGTCCAGCACTGGGCGGAGAACGACTTCGCGCAGTGGCTCAACGCCAAGCGCGAGGCGCTCGTCCGCGCGGAGGCGGCCTACAACCAGATCGCCGGGCTCGAGATTCCGGAGTGGGAGATCGCCGCCGCCGCGCGCGTCGGTGAGATGTACCGGAGCTTCATGGACCAGATCCGTGGCGCCCCCATCCCCGAGGAGATCGAGAACGACGACGAGCTGTACGGCATCTACGTCGACGCGCTCGAGGGAGCGGCCCGTCCGCTCAACCAGCAGGCCATGGACAAGTTCGAGTTCTGCCTCAACACGGCGACTCGAGTCCGGTGGTTCAACGAGTACTCCTCGCAGTGCGAGCGCGAGCTGAACCAGCTCGACCGCGCCCGCTTCCCGATGGCCGCCGAGCTTCGCGGTGAGGCGACCTACATCCAGCAGCAGATCGCGCGTCCGGGTGCGGTGAGCCTCGAGCAGGAGCAAGACGCCGAGCTCGGGGGCGCCGAAGCGGCCGAAGACTCCAGCGTTCCGGGAGCCGAGTGATGGAGCGGATCATGAGGACGAGTCGTACGTTCGTCGCGCTCTCCGCGACGCTGGCCTTGGCCGGCGGCTGGGCGGGCTGCGGCGGTGGGGGCGGCGAGGGCGGCGGCGGCGGTGCCACCGACGAGCACGGCAACGTCATCCGCACGGCGGGTGGCTCGGCCGTCTCCGAGGAGGCGCACAACCACTGGACCGAAGCGATCGCCATGTTCGAGCGGAACGAGGCGGCCGCCAACGGCTGGACGCCGGCGAACTGCCAGGCGGCGCAGTCGAAGTTCGAGGAAGCCAACAACGCGCAGGGCGGCAGCTTCACGGAGGCCATCTACATGATGGGCGTCGTGAGCGGCCGCTGCGGCGACGACGAGGCGGCGCTCGGGCACTACCGCCGCGCGCTCGAGACCAACGAGCGCTACTGCGGCGCGCGGGTCGGCGTCGGCCTCGGCGACATGCGCGCGGGCCGCACCGCCCAGGCGCGTGAGCACTTCGAGCGCTCGATCCGCGACGACAACCAGTGCACCTCGGGGTACGTCAACCTCGCGATCATCCAGCGGCAGACCCCTGCCGAGGTCCGCGAGGCGCTGAACAACCTCCGCCGCGCGCTGGCGATCGAGTCGGACTACCTCCCGGCCTTCAACCAGATGGCGCTCCTCTACCTCTCGCAGGCGGCGGAGAACCAGCGGCAGATGCTCGATCTGGCCGAGGTCGTGTGCCGGCAGGCGCAGCTGATCAACCCCAACTACGCGCCCATCTACAACACGTGGGGGCTCATCAACGTGCGCCAGGGCAACATCATCGCGGCCCTCGCGAAGTTCGAGCGCGCGTTCAACCTCGATGGGGACTTCTTCGAGGCCTACATGAACTTCGGGTCGCTCACGCTGAGCTTCCGCGGCTACGAGGACGCGACCCGCGCGTTCACGCAGGCGCGTCGGCTCCGCGCGCAGGACTACGACGCCACGATCGGGCTCGGAGCCGCGCAGCGCGGCCTCACCCAGGTGGCCGAGGCCGAGGCGACCTACCGGGCCGCGATCCAGATCGACGCCCAGCGCCCCGAGGCCTACTTCAACCTCGGGCTGCTCTACCAGGACTTCAAGGGCGGCGCGGTCGCGGACCTGCGTCAGGCGACCGGCTTCTACGAGCAGTTCACCCAGCGCGCGGGCAACCGCCCGGCGATGGCGGAGACGGTCGAGGCGGTGACCCGCCGCTGCCGTCGCCGTCCCCAGACCGGCAGCCGGCGTCGGCGTGAAGGCCAGAGCGAGTGGGTGGGCGATTGCCGACCCGGTCGCGTGCAGCAGATCGAGCTCGCGATCGCCCTCCAGGAGGAGATGCAGCAGATGCAGCAGCAGATGCAGCAGCAGGGTGGCGGCGGTGGCGGTGGTGAAGGCGAGGGCGGCGGCGACGGCGGCTGACCGCTCGCGTTCGCCTGCCCCTTGCTTCAACTTTCCTTGGAACCCGAGTCCCCCCCCGCTGTCGGAGCCGTTGACCGTCACGGGGCCGGGACTGTAGGATTCGCACCGCTCCTACGGCCTCGCTCTTGCCGGTCATGGGGCGTCGTTCATCAAGAGAAGCGGAGACGCCGGTATGAAGAAGCTGCTCATCGTCGTTGGTTTGGTCGGTTCCACCTCCCTGCTCGCAGGGGTCGCCATGGCCCAGGGGGACGCGGAGACGACCTACGACTTCGAGGACGATCTGGTCACCGGTGACCTCGTTCGCCCTGACGGAGAGATGCTCAACGTCCGCCGTCGCGGGCGCCGCGCGTCCCTCATTCGAGTTCGTGAGCACTTCATCCCCGAGATGCTGAAGTCGGTGGAGAACCTCTGACCGCGTTTGTTCGAAACAGGAACCTCGGCGCCGAACGGTTGTCGTAGGGCCGTGACGAGAGCGCGACTCGCCCTTCCATCGGGCGCACGGCAGGAGCACGAGCAATGAGCCACAACGTCCCGATTACGTTCCAGATCTTCAAGGGTGAAGAGCTCGTGGGAACGGAGACGCTGACCCAGGACATCATCAAGGTCGGCAAGCTCCCCTCGAGTCACCTCCGCATCGAGGACGACAACGTCTCTCGCATGCACGCGGTGATCGAGGTCACTTCCCCGGACGAGATCTTCATCATCGACCTCGGTTCGGCCGCCGGCACGGTGGTCAACGGGAAGAAGGTCAACAAGACCCAGCTCCAGAACGGCGACGAGGTCGTCCTGGGCGAGACGCGGGTCATCGTGGAGATCGGCGCCGCTGGCGCGACCGACGACGCGATGACCGAGGTCAGCGACGCGGGCTCGGCCGTGGCAGCAGCGGCGGCGCCCGCGGTGGCTGCAGCGGCGGCTCCGACGCCGCCTCCGGCCCCGAAGGCGAACCCCTTCGCCGCGGCCGCGGCTCCGGCCGCCGCGCTCCCCAACCCCTTCGCGGCCCCCGCGGCTCCGGCTCGGCCGGCGGCGGCGAGCGGCGGCGCGGGTGGTGACGTCCGCTACGGGATCGCCGCGAGCGGCCCGCCGGTGAACCCCGCCGAGGTCGAGAGCGCCACGCAGGCCGCCGAGGTCGTCGTGATGTGGGGCGACATGTCCGTGCTCCACGTCGAGCACCTCTCCCCGCCGCGATCGTTCTTCGTGGGCGAGGGCGACGTCGACTACCTCGTCGAGTCGACGGTCCTCGGCTCGGGCCGCATGCCGGTCACCACCGCCGTCGGCGGCGGTGTCGCGGTGGTCGTGCCCGACGGCGCCGAGGGCGACGTCACGGTGGGCGACCACACGATGACGCTCGCCGACCTCGCGGCGCAGGGCAAGCTGCAGCCGTGCCCGGAGATGTCCGGCGCGATGCAGTACCCGCTGCCCGACGGGGCGGTGGCGAAGGTCCGCTACAAGGGCTTCACCTTCATGACCAAGAGCACCGCCGCGGGTAAGCGCGTCGGCGGCGGGGTCGAGGTGGAGTGGAAGCGCTACGTCTGGACCGCCGTCTCGCTGGGCGTCCACGGCGCCTTCCTCCTGATGTTCTACTTCTTGCCGCCGCGGCCCGCGTCGCTGTCGCTCGATCTCCTGAGCGCGGACTCGCGCCTCGTCGAGTACCTGATGGAGCCGCCCGAGACCCAGGAGGAGGAGACTCCGGACTGGCTCGAGGAAGAGGAGCAGCAGGACGACAACGAGGGCGGCACCGGCAAGCGCCATCGCGACGAAGAAGGCGCGATGGGCGAGGAAGCCTCCAAGAAGACGAACAACCGCTTCGGCATCGAGGGTCCGCAGGACAACCAGGACCCGCAGATGGCGCGCGAGCAGGCGCGTGAGCAGGCGGCCAACGTCGGCGCGATCGGCGTCCTCCGCGCCCTCACCGGATCGTGGAACTCGCCCACCTCGCCGTACGGCGCGGACCAGGCGCTCGGCAACGACCCGATGAGCGCCATCGGCGCCCTCATGGGTGACCAGATCGGCAGCAACTTCGGCTTCGGCGGTCTCGGCCTGCGCGGCACCGGTCGCGGTGGCGGTGGCACCGGCGAGGGCACGATCGGCCTCGGCAACCTCGGGACGATCGGTCACGGCGGCGGCGGCGGCACGGGCTCCGGCTACGGTCGCGGCGCGGGTGGTCTGCGCGGTCGCTCGGCGCGGGTGCCCACCATCCGGACCGGCAACGCGGACGTCCGCGGATCGCTCTCTCGCGAGGTCATCCGGCGCGTCATCCGACGCCACATCAACGAGGTCCGGTTCTGCTACGAGCAGGAGCTCAACTCGCGGCCCGACCTCGAGGGTCGGATCATGGTCAGCTTCATCATCTCGCCGACCGGCGCGGTGCAGTCGGCCACCGTCGGTAACACGACCATCAACAACGCCCGGGTCGAGAGCTGCGTCACCACCGCGGTTCGTCGCTGGACGTTCCCGGCGCCCGACGGCGGCGGCGTGGTCGGCGTGAACTACCCGTTCGTGCTCAGCTCGCAGGGCTAGCGCCCGAGGCGGAGCGGCGCTTTCGCGCAACTCGCAGAGGCGAGACCTTCGGGTCTCGCCTCTCGTCGTTCGAAGGGGCGTTCGAACGCTTTGAAAACGCTGCGGTTAGTGCTTGAGCCGCGGACGCGTCTGTCAGTAGTATCGCGGGCGCATTTACGCCCAGGGAGACCCCGCTGATGAACCGCCTCCAGGCCCTCTCGGTCGGCCTATTCACGTTCGTCTTCATGATCGGCGGCAACTGCTCGCGCACGCGCGTCGAGTCGCTGAACCAGATGAACGAAGGTGTCGTTCTCGCGTCGCAGAAGCAGTACGTGCAGGCGGCAGAGAAGCTCGAGAGCGCCACCGTGATCGACCCGACCAACGATCAGGCGTTCTGGAACCTCGCCATCGTCCACATGGAGATGCACAAGTTCGAGCGCGCGCGTGACGACCTGCAGCGCGCGATCGACGTGAACCCGGACGTCGCCGGCTACCACGAGAAGCTCGGCACCGTGCTGATGGAGCTCGAGGACTGGGAGGGCGCGCAGGAGCGCTTCGAACGCGCCCTCGAGCTCGACGACAACCTGTTCAAGGCCCACTACAAGCTGGGTCAGGTCATGGAGCGCCTGGACAACCCGCAAGAAGCCTTGCGGCAGTACACGCGCGCCGTCGAGACCGGTCCTCGCTTCATCGAGGCGTACCGCAGCCTCGGCCGGCTCTACGCCGACCTCGACTACCTCGCGGAGGCCATCCAGGTCCTGCAGAGCGGCTTGCAGGTCGTCATCGAGGGCACCGAGGACGAGGCCCACCTCCACCACCTGCTCGGGACCGTGTTCCAGCAGCAGGGCGACTACGACCGCGCCGTGGACGAGTTCCGCGCGGCGCTCCGCCTGATGCCGACCCTGCGCGAGGCGCTCTTCGCGCTCGGCTGGACCTACTCGCTCCAGGACAACCGTGAGGAGGCTCGCCGCTTCCTCCGCCAGTACGTCGACAACGCGGGTGCCGAGGCGCCCCCGCACTACCTCAAGGCCGCTCGCGATCGGCTGAACCTGCTCGGTGAGCCGTAGCCGCTGGATGAGCTCGCGGCCCGAGAACATGAACGATTGGGAGCCGGCGACGCCGGCTTCCCGTGGAGGCACCCGTGTCTGATGAAGAGCTGACCGAGGAAGCCCGAGCCCAGCTCGCGGAGCTGGACGATTCGATCGAGAAGCTCACGGGCCAGAAGCGCTGGTCGGACGTGATCAAGGCGATCGTCTCGAAGGCGGAGATCCACGTCGACCCTGCGACGAAGGTGGAGCTCTACGCCGAAGCCGGGCGGATGTACCTGGACAAGTCCTCCAACCAGGCCGAAGCGATCAAGTGCTTCGAGTCCGTGCTCGAGCACGACGCCCACAACCTCGAGGCGATCGAGCAGCTCAAGGAGATGTACGAGAAGCGCCGCGACTGGGAGTCGCTGGTGCGCGTCCGTCAGCGCGCTGCGCAGCTGATGGACGAGGCGGACCGCCTCTTCGAGTACGTCGAGATCGCGAACCTCGCGACGCAGCGCCTCCGCAAGCCGGAGATCTGCATCGAGCTGTGGAACGAGGTCCTCGGTCAGGACGACGAGAACCCCGAGGCGCTCGAGGCGCTCGCGCAGCTCTACGAGCGCGCGCGCGAGTGGGAGCCGCTGGCCCGCGTGCTCGACAAGCGCGTCCAGCAGATCGACGACGAGGAGGAGCTGAAGACGGCCCTCAACAAGCTCGGGATGATCTACGCGGACAAGGTCGGCGACGACCAGGGCGCGGTGGACGCGTTCCGGCGCCTGCTCGCCCTCGACCCCGACGATCGCCGCGCCCAGGAGCAGCTCAAGCGGCGCTACGCCTCGCTCAAGGCGTGGGACGATCTCGAGGAGTTCTACGCCACCAGCGACAAGTGGGACGAGCTCATCCGCGTCCTCGAGCGCGAGGCGGAGAACAAGGACATCTCCGACGAGGAGCGCACGGACCTCCTGTTCCGCGCCGCGCGCCTCTGGATGGACAAGCTCGACAAGGCCGATCGCGCGGCCCGCGCCTACGAGAAGGTGCTGTCGAAGGACGAGACGAACCTCGAGGCCGCGCTCGCGCTCTCTCCGATCTACGAGGAGGCGGGCGACGCGAAGAAGCTCGTTGGCGTCTACGAGGTCCGCCTCGGCCACGCGACCGAGCCGGTCGAGCGCGTGCACCTGCTCCGTGAGAGCGGGCTCCTCTATGAGGAGAAGCTCCGCAAGCCCAAGGAGGCGTTCGAGTCCTTCATCGCGGCGTTCAAGACCGACCCGACGCAGGAGGTGATCCGCGAGGACGTCGCGCGCCTCGCCGAGGCGGTCAAGGGTTGGGATGAGGCGATCGCGGCCTACGGCGTGGCGATCGAGGCGTCCACGGATCCCGACGTCCAGGTCGAGCTCCGTCTACAGCTCGGCGGCCTGCTGACCCAGGTGGAGCGCGTCGAGGACGCGATCGCGCAGTACCGGGCGGTCTACGAGTCCGAGGGCGACAACCTCGCCGCGATCAGCGCGCTCGAGCAGCTGTACCGGCAGACCGAGAAGTACGCCGAGCTCATGGAGGTCTACGAGCGCCGCATGGAGCTCGAGGAGGACCCCGACGCGCGGCGTCAGCTCGCCTACGGGCGCGCGTCCCTCTACGAGTCGGAGCTCGGGGACGCGGCCAGCGCGATCGACGCGTACCAGGCCATCCTCGGCGAGTGGGGCGACGACGAGTCGGACGCGTACGCGGCGCTCGATCGCCTCTACGAGTCGGAGGAGCGCTGGGCCGATCTCGCGGCGACGCTGGAGCGGCGGATCGAGCTCGGGCCGGAGAGCACCGAGGAGCTCGCCGCGCTGAAGTTCCGGCAGGCGAACGTCCTTTCGGATCACCTCGAGGAGAAGGCGAGGGCGCTCGACCTCTACCGCGAGGTCCTCATGCTCAACCCCGAGCACGACGGCGCGCGGGCGCGGCTCGAGAGCTTCCTCGACGACGCCGAGCTCGGCTCGCACGCGGCCACGATCCTCGAGCCCATCTACGAGATGCAGGGCGAGTGGGAGCCGCTCGTGCGCGCCCTCGAGGTGCTCGCGAAGGGCTCCGACGACCCGGAGCGCAAGCTCGAGATCCTGACCAAGGTCGGCGAGGTCTGCGGCATGCAGATCAACGATCAGGGTAGGGCGTTCGACGCCTTCGGCCGCGCGTTCCGGGTGATGCCGGAGAGCGTCGAGACGCTGCAGCGGCTCGAGCTGCTCGCGGTCGAGCAGGAGCGCTTCGACGACCTCGTCGCGCTCGTGGAGGCGCTCGCTGGCGAGACCGCCGATCCGGACCTGTCGCGCACGCTGTGGCTCAAGGCCGCCGCGGTGCACGACACGCAGCGGCAGGACGTCGACCGCGCGGTCGCGGCGTACGGGAAGATCCTCGAGCTCGATCCGGGCGACGGCGAGGTCCTCGACGCGCTCGACGCGCTCTACCGGCGCACCGAGCGCTGGCGGGACCTCCTCGGCGTGGTTCGCCGCAAGGCGGAGCTGGCCGACGACCCGACCTACCAGGAAGACCTGCTCGCGCAGAACGCGATGATCTTCGAGGAGATGCTCGAGGAGCCCGAGAACGCCATCGGGGTCTACAACGACATCCTCGAGCTCGACCCGACCAGCCAGCGCGCGCTCGTCGCGCTCGACCGGCTCTACGAGCGGCTCGAGCGCTGGAGCGATCTGGCCGACAACATCGGCCGTCAGCTCACCATCGCGGAGGACCCCGAGGCCCAGACGGTCCTGATGCTGCGGCTCGGCGCGCTGCGCGAGTCGCGCATGAACGCGGTCGAGGCCGCGATCGAGATCTACCGCGAGGTGCTCGAGCGCGACCCGAGCAACGAGCGCGCGCTGTCCGCGCTCGAGCGGCTCATCCAGACCGAGGAGCACCAGCTCCTCATCGCGGGGATCCTCGAGCCGATCTACCGCGACGCGAGCCTCTACGAGCAGCTCATCTACGTGCACGAGATCCAGGCGCACCACGCGTCGAGCCCGGACATGCGGGTCGAGCTGCTGCACCAGATCGCCGAGCTCTACGAGATGGCGCTCGAGGACTACGGCAACGCCTTCAACTCGTTCGCGCGCGCGCTCGGCGAGGAGCCGGCGGACCTGAACACGCAGGAGCAGCTCGAGCGCATCGCCCGCGCGACGGGCGCCTTCGAGCAGCTCGCCGCGGTCTACGAGGAGCGCGTCGAGGGCCTGCTGTCGATCGAGGAGGAGCTCGAGGACCCGTCCCTCGCCACGCAGCTGCTGGTGAAGGCGGCGACCATCCGCGAGGACCAGCTCGGCGACCTCGAGACGGCCATCCGGCACTACCAGCGGGTCATCGCGCTCGACGAGCGGCACATCGAGGCGGCCACCGCCCTCGAGCGCCTCTTCCAGATGTCGGAGCGCTACACCGAGCTGGCGGCGATCCTGCTGCACAAGGCGTCTATCCTCGACGTCCCCGACGACCAGAAGGACCACCTCTTCCGCGCCGCGGCGATCCACGAGGACCTCCTCGAGAAGCCGACCGACGCGATCGACGTCTACAAGAAGGTCCTCGAGGTCGACCCCGAGGATCTGCGCGCCCTCGACAAGCTGATCGAGCTGCACCTCATGCTCGAGAAGTGGGAGGAGCTGCTCGGCTACTACGAGCGCAAAGCGGACATCGTCTTCGACCCCGACGAGAAGAAGTCGATCTTCGTCGAGGTCGGCGCGGTCTACGAGCGCGAGATCGGCGACGTCACCAAGGCGATCGACACCTACCAGCGCATCCTCGAGATCGACCCCGACGACCTCACCGCGATCGGGCGCCTCGACGCGCTGTACCAGGCGAGCGGCAACTGGGAGGAGCTGCGCGCGATCCTCGAGCGCGAGGCCGACCTCGCGGCGGATCCGAACGAGGTCATCTCGTACCGCTACCGGATCGCCGACCTCTGGGATCACAAGCTCGGCGACCCCGCGCGCGCGGTCGACGGGTACCGCGACATCCTCGGCGTGATCCCCGATCACACGCCGACGCTCGAGGCGCTCGAGCGGATGATCGCGGAGGGCAAGGAGCCCAACGAAGCGGCGCTCGTCCTCGAGCCCATCTACAGCCAGTACGGCGAGTTCGAGCGGCTCGTCGCCGTCCTCGAGGTCCAGGTCGCGCACGAGGAGGACCCGATGAACCGGGTGAGCCTCCTCCACCGCGTCGCGGAGCTCGGCGAGGTGCAGCTCGAGCGCGCGCAGCAGGCCTTCGACGCGTACGCGCGGGCGCTGCCGCTCGACAACGCGAACGACCACACGATGATGAGCCTCGAGCGCCTCGCCGAGGAGCTGAACGCGTGGCCGCAGGTCACGGCGCTCTACGACGCGGAGGTCCAGAAGCTCCGCACCGAGTCGCCCGATCTGCTGATCGACATGGCCCTGCGCGTCGCGCAGATCTACTTCATCCAGCTCGGCGACGTGGACAACGCGATCGCGCGCTACCGCATCGTGCTCGAGGTGGATCAGGCGCACGTGCAGGCGGTCGAGGCCCTCGATCAGCTGTACGAGCAGACCGAGCGCTGGGCCGAGCTCGCCGAGATCCTGCAGCTCGAGGTCCAGCTCGCCGCGAGCTCGGACGACATCCTCAACTTCCAGTTCCGGCTCGGGCAGCTCTACCAGCACTACCTCGGGCGCGTGGACGACGCGATCGAGCAGTACCGGGAGATCCTCGCGTCCGCGCCGGAGCACGAGTACGCGCTCGGCGCCCTCGAGCAGCTCTTCGGGGAGGGCGTGAAGCCCCTCGTCATCGGCGAGATCCTCGAGCCCCTGTTCCGGATGAGCGACGCGTGGGACCGCCTCGTCGTGGTCAACACGGTGCAGCTCCAGCACCAGACCGACGCGGACGAGCGGGTCTCGATGATGCACCGCATCGCCGAGATCGAGGAGGACCGCGCCGGCGATCACCAGCAGGCGTTCGAGTGGATGCAGCGCGCCCTCCTCGAGGGCCCGCGGCACGACCACACGGCCGCCGAGGTCGAGCGGCTCGCGGGCATGCTGGACCGCTGGGACCAGCTCGCGAACACCTACGCCGACGTGCTCGCGCAGGCGGAGGACCCCGAGACCATCGCGGAGGTCGGCAAGCGCCAGGCGCGGATCTACGAGCTCGAGCTCGGCGACATCGAGCGCGCGGTGGCGTCCTACCTGTTCGTCCTGAAGTCCCACCCGACCGAGCGCGAGGTCCTCGAGAACCTCGACCGCATCTACTCGGAGCACGGGGCCCACGAGGCGCTCGCGGAGACCCTCAAGAAGCGGGTCACCGCCGGCGAGGACGAGCTCGAGCGCGTCGAGCTCTCGTTCCGCCTCGGCCAGGTGCTCGAGAACGACCTCGGCCGCATCGACGAGGCCGTCACGGTCTACACGGGCCTGCTCGGGAGCCTCGATCCGGAGCACGAGCCGTCGATCAAGGCGCTGCAGAACATCTACACGGAGAAGCAGGACTGGACGTCGCTCTTCGCCACCTTCCAGCGCGAGATGGAAGTCGTGATGGGCGACTCGGCGCGGTCGGACGTGACCGCGAAGATGGCCCACGTCTCGGCCTTCTATCTGGGGCAGCCCGACAAGGCGATCGAGCTCTGGAAGGAAGTCCTCGACATGCGCGGCGAGGACCCGGAGGCGCTCAACGCCCTCGGGAACATCTACGCGCACCTCGAGCGCTGGGGTGAGCTGGTCGAGATCCTCGACCGCGAGGTGACGGTCGCGGAGTCCGACGAGTCGCGCGTCGCCATCTTCACCGACATGGCGCGCTGCTTCTACATGCGGCTCGGCAAGGCGGACGCGGCGATCGACAGCTGGGAGCGCGTCCTCGACATCGACCCGACGAGCCCGAACGCGCTGTTCGGGTTGGCCGAGATCCGTCGCAACGCGCAGCAGTGGCCGGAGCTCGCGGACACGCTCAACCGCACGGTCGACGTGGGCGCGGCGACGCTCGACGACAGGATGCTGTCGACGGTCTACATGCAGCTCGGGACGCTCTACGAGTTCACGCTGCTGGACCCGATGGGGGCGGTCGACGCGTACCGGCGCGCGCTCGACATCGACATGTACAACTTCCCGGCGATGGACTCGCTCGAGCGGATCCACCGCAACGAGAACGAGTGGGTCGACGCCATCCAGGTGATGGAGAAGCGCTACCAGGCGGTGCAGGAGCCGCAGCAGCGCATCGGCGTCCTCCTCGCCATCGCGGAGGCGTGGCAGGTCCACGCCGAGCAGCCCGACAAGGGCACGAGCGCCTACGAGCGGGTGATCGAGGTCGAGGCGATGCACGCCCTCGCGTTCGGTCAGCTCGAGGTGCTGCACCGGGCGGCCGAGCGCTGGGACGCGCTCGTCGACCTCTACCTCGCGCGGATCGATCACTGCGAGGACGTCGAGGAGATCATCGATCTCCTGCGCCGCGTCGCGAAGGTCAACGAGGTCCACCTCCAGGACCTGCAGCAGGCGCAAGACGCCTTGATCCTCGCGTGGGAGCAGGACTTCACCAACGACGAGACGGCGGACGAGCTCGAGCGCATCTGCACGCTCACGAAGGACTGGAACACGCCGCTCAACCTCGCCAACGAGACCCTGCAGCAGCTGCAGGCCGAGGACGAGCACGAGACGCGCGACATCAAGATCGCCCTCTGCCTCCGCTGCGCGCAGTGGTACGGGACGCGGCTCAACCACCCCGAGTACGCGGTCCCCTACTACAACCAGATCCTGTCGCTGGATCCGACCAACTACCAGGCGATGAACTCGCAAGCGAACTTGCATCGCCACCTCGGTCAGTGGCAGCAGCTCGCGCAGATGCTCGGGCGCATGTCCGAGATCGTGCAGGCGCCGCACGAGCGCGCCTCGGTGTTCGTCGACATGGGCGAGCTCTGCGAGACGCACCTCGGCATGCCCGACCAGGCGCCGACCTACTTCCGGCAGGCGCTCGACGCGGACAAGACGCACCTCGGCGCCATCGGCAACCTCGAGCGGCTCTTCACCCGTGAGGAGAAGTGGTCGGAGCTGCTGAAGATCCTGCGGCTCAAGGTCGCGGCGCTGACCGACCTCGAGGCGAAGACGGACGCTCAAATCCAGGTCGCCGAGCTGCTCGAGCTGCGCTTCGAGCAGGCCGACGAGGCCATCGCCGAGTACACGAACATCCTCGAGACCGCGCCCAGCGAGCTGCGCGCGCTCAAGGGCCTCGAGCGCCTGCACGCGCAGCGTGAGGACTGGCAGCCGCTGCACGACGTGCTCGTGCGGCAGTACGACCTCGTCAGCACCGAGCGCGACCGGGTCTCCATCCTCGTCCGCCTCGCGAGCATGCTCGAGGAGGAGTTCATCAAGCCCGAGCAGGCGGCGGAGCGACTCGAGCAGGCCCTCGAGATCGATCCGAACAACGAGACCGCGCTGCGCGGCCTCGAGCGCCTCTACCGCCGCATGCAGCGGTGGGAGCAGCTCATCGGCGCCTACGAGCGTCACATCGAGGCGTCACCGGATCGCTCGGTCAAGGTCGAGTGCTACGCGGCCATCGGCGAGGTCCACGCGGGCGAGCTGAAGGACGTCGACCGCGCCGTCGACAGCTACCTGAACCTCCTCGCGATCGACGAGAACAACGTCGGGGCGCTCGACGCCCTCACGCGGCTCTACGAGAAGCGGGAGGACTACGGGCAGGCCATCGACATGATGAACCAGCTCGCGCGGCTCCAGACGGATCCGGCGGCGGTGGTCGACATGCGCTACCGCATGGGCCGCATCCTCGACGAGCACCTCGCCGATCGCGACGCCGCGATCGACAGCTACCGGCGCGCCCTCGAAGGCAACCCGGGCCACCTGCCGACCCTGTCGGCGATGCGCAAGATCCAGCTCGACATGGCGGACTGGCTCGCGGCCGCCCGCACGCTCGAGCAGGAGACGCAGTACACGACCAACCCGCGGCAGACGTCCGAGCTGCTCGTCGAGCTCGGGCGCATCTACGACGAGCGCCTCGAGGAGCACGAGCGCGCGGTCGAGTGCTACGAGGCCGCCTACCGGCAGGACATCGAGAACGAGGACGCCGCGCTCCCGCTCGCCGAGGAGTACGTCAAGCAGCAGCGCTGGGACGAGGCGTTCCCCATCCTCGACATGCTCGTCAAGGGCATGGGCAAGCGGGAGTCCCACGAGCAGCACCACCTCTCGCTCACCCTCGGTGACGTCGCGCTGAAGCTCGGCAACGCCGAGGACGCGATCAAGGCGCTGCTCAAGGCCTACCAGCTCGACCAGCACCACCTGCCGACGCTCATGAAGCTGGCCGACGCGTACTACGCGGCCAAGGACTGGGACAAGGCGTTCAAGTACTACCAGATGCTCTTGGTCCACCACCGCGACGCCCTCGGTCGCGACGAGACCACGGACGTCTTCTACAAGCTGGGTGTCGTCAAGCGCGAGCAGGGGGACCGCCGCAAGGCGCTCAACATGTTCGACAAGGCCCTCGAGGAGGACCCGCACCACCGGCCGACGCTCGAGGCGATGGTCGGGGTGTACGAGGCCGCCTCCGACTGGGAACAGGTCATCCACTACAAGAAGCAGGTCCTCGAGGTCGCCGAGATCGAGGAGCGCTTCGAGATGCTCCAGGAGATCGGTGACCTCTGGGCCGAGAAGGCCAAGAACTCCCAGAAGGCCATCGAGTCCTACGCCGAGGCGACCGAGCTCGAGCCGGGCAACCACCGGCTGCTCCACAAGCTCCTGATGCTCTACCAGCAGACGCGTCAGTGGGACGAGGCGATCGGGATCATCCAGCAGATCAGCGACCTCGACGAGCGGGACTCCGCGAAGTCGAAGTACGCGTACACGGTCGCGGTCATCCTCCGCGACGAGATCAAGGATGTCGATCGCTCGATCGCGAAGTTCAACGAGGCCCTCGATCTCGATCAGACCCAGCTGAAGGCCTTCGAGGCCATCAACAAGGTCCTGACGCAGAAGAAGGACTGGAAGCAGCTCGAGCGCGCGTTCCGCAAGATGCTCCACCGGGCGACGGGTCAGGGGAACCTCGATCTCGAGTACAACCTCTGGCACAACCTCGGCGTCATCTACCGGGACCGCCTCAAGCAGTACGACAACGCGGTCGCCGCGTTCGCGACGGTCACCGACCGGATCCGGCCCGACAGCACGGTCGACCACCAGATCCTCGCCGAGCTCCACACGCTCATCGGCGGCGACAACATCAACCACGCGATCGCCGAGCACCAGTGGCTCATCCGACAAGACCCCTATCGGGTGGAGAGCTACCAGAAGCTCTACAAGCTCTACTTCGACGCGCGCGCCTATGACAAGGCGTGGTGCTTGGCGGCGACGCTGAACTTCCTCAAGAAGGCGGACGCCGAGCAGCAGCAGTTCTTCGCCGACAACCGCCCGAACGGGCCGATCCGGCCGACGAACCGCCTCAACGACGAGCGCTGGCTCAAGGACCTGGCGCACCCCGAGCAGGACCTCCTCGCCTCGAAGATCTTCGAGCAGCTGTGGGGTGGGGTGCTCTCGCTCCGCCACCAGACCGACAAGGCGGCGGGCCTCGCGCCCAAGTACGAGGTCAACCCGGTCGACAGCACCGTGACGTTCGCGCGGACCTTCGGGTTCGTGGCCAACGTGCTCGGGCTGCCGTGCCCGCGGCTCTTCCTCCGGACCGACGTGCCCGGCGGCCTCGCCGCGGTGCCCGCCTGGCCGCTCGCGTCGCTCTCCGGCGCGACGCTGCTCAGCGGCTACCAGCCCAACGACCTGATGTTCGTGGTCGGCCGCCACCTCGCGGACTACCGGCCCGAGCACTACATCCGCACGATGCTGCGCTCGAACACCGAGCTGAAGACGGTGCTCATGGCGGGCCTGCGGCTCTCCGGCGTCGTCCCGCAGGTGGATCCGCAGAGCGAGGCGGCCGCGCAGCAGCTCGCGCCGAAGATGCAGCCCGCCCAGACCGACGCCCTGCGTCGCCTCGGCAAGCGCTTCGTCGACGCGGGCGCCCGCACCGACATCAAGCGCTGGCTCCAGGCGGTCGAGCTGACCGCGTGCCGCGCCGGCTTCCTGGTCTGCAACGACCTCGAGACGGCCGCGCGCATGGTCACCCAGCTGCCCGCGGCGGCGGTCGACGTGCCGCCGAAGGACAAGGTCAAGGAGCTCGTGCTCTTCAGCGTCAGCGAGGAGTACTTCCGGCTCCGCGAGCACTTGGGGATTAGGATTCCGCTCGCCTGACCCGGGCCCCGCGAGGGCCCGTGCCCCTGCCCGTGCCCGTGCCCGTGCCCCAAGAACACAACCCCAAACCCGAACCCAACCGAGCCGAGCCGCTCCTCCTCACCCTCCGGAGCCGCCGCGCCACCCGCAACCTGGGCAAGGCGCTGGCGGCGCTCCTGGAGCCTGGGGACGTGGTCTGGCTCGAGGGGGAGCTGGGGGCGGGCAAGACCTTCTTCACGCGCGGCCTCCTCCGCGCGCTCGGCGTGCCCGAGGCGATCCCCGTCACGAGCCCCACGTTCGCGCTCATGCACGAGCACGAGGGGCGCGTCGCCATCCGCCACCTCGACCTCTACCGCCTCGACGACGCCGCCGAGCTCGACGAGCTCGGGATCGAGGAGGCGCTCGAGGGCGCCGTCGTCGTCATCGAGTGGGGCGCGCGCTTCCGAGATGCGATCGCCGCGCGGGGGGTCGAGATCGTCCTCTCCGTCCCCGACGAGGGCGGCGGGCGCGGCGCGGCGCTGCGAGGCGTGGACGCGCGGGGCGCTCGGATCGTGGCGGCGCTTGCGTCGACCCCCTCGCTACGGTAATCCGGCCCCCCGAGATGCCTCGCCGAAACGATCTCCGGAGGATCCTCCTCGTGGGCTCCGGACCGATCGTGATCGGGCAGGCGTGCGAGTTCGACTACTCCGGCACCCAGGGCGCCAAGGCGCTGCGGCAGGAGGGTTACGAGGTCGTCCTCGTGAACTCGAACCCGGCCACGATCATGACGGACCCCGAGTTCGCGGATCGCACCTACGTCGAGCCGCTGACCGTCGAGGCGCTCGAGGCGATCATCGAGCGCGAGAAGCCCGACGCGCTGCTGCCCACGCTCGGTGGACAGACGGCGCTGAACCTCGCGCTCGCGCTCGCCACCGCGGGCGTCCTCGAGCGCCACGGGGTCGAGCTCCTCGGCGCCAAGCCCGAGGTGATCCGCAAGGCCGAGGATCGCGACCTGTTCAAGGCCGCGATGGAGAAGATCGGGCTCGAGTGCCCGCGCGCGCTGACCGCGCGCAGCCTCGACGACGCGCACCGCGCGGTCGAGGCGTACGGCTTCCCGCTCATCCTCCGGCCGTCGTTCACGATGGGCGGCTCGGGCGGCGGCATCGTCTACAACAAGGACGAGCTCGAATCGAAGATCCTCTGGGCGCTCTCGCAGAGCCCGACCCGCGAGTGCCTCGTCGAGGAGAGCGTGCTCGGCTGGAAGGAGTTCGAGCTCGAGGTCATCCGGGATCGGGCCGACAACTTCTCTGTCATCTGTACGATCGAGAACATCGATCCGATGGGCGTCCACACGGGCGACTCGGTCACCGTCGCGCCGGCGATGACCCTGACGGACCGCGAGTACCAGCGCCTGCGTGACGCGGCCCGCGCCGTCATCACCGAGATCGGCGTCGAGACCGGCGGCAGCAACATCCAGTTCGCGGTGAACCCCGAGGACGGGCGCGTCGTCGTCATCGAGATGAACCCGCGCGTGTCTCGCTCGAGCGCGCTCGCGAGCAAGGCGACGGGCTACCCGATCGCCAAGATCGCGGCGAAGCTGGCCGTCGGCTACACGCTCGACGAGCTGACGAACGACATCACGGGCACCAGCGCCGCGTTCGAGCCGACCATCGACTACGTCGTCGTGAAGTGGCCGCGCTTCGCCTTCGAGAAGTTCCGCGGGGCCGACCCCCGCCTGACCACCCAGATGAAGTCGGTCGGCGAGGCCATGAGCATCGGCCGCACCTTCAAGGAGGCGATCCAGAAGGCCGCGCGCTCGCTCGAGATCGGGCGCGAGGGGCTCGTCCCCCTGCGTCACAAGACCGACTACCGCGAGCTCGTCGCGATGGTGCGCGCGCTCCAGAGCCGGACCGAGGGCCACGAGCCGCCGGCGGCGTCGACGTGGCACGAGCTCGCGCTCCCCGACCCGACGGACGAGGAGACCCTCGAGGCGCTCCTCGAGCTCGTCGCGGCGCCGCTCTCGGATCGCCTCTGGTACCTCGCCGACGCGCTGCGCCTCGGCGCGAGCGTCGAGACGCTCCACGGGCTCACCAAGATCGATCCGTGGTTCCTCACCCAGCTCGCCGAGATCGTGGCGGCCGAGGAGGAGGTCCGCTCGGCGCCGGAGCTCACGCCCGCGCTGCTCCGGGCGAGCAAGAAGCTCGGCTTCTCCGACCGCCAGCTCGGCGACCTGCGGGGCCTCACCCCCGAGGCGATCCGCGCCATGCGCCACGACGCGGACGTCCGCCCGATCTACGCGCGGGTGGACACGTGCGCCGCGGAGTTCGAGGCCCACACGCCCTACCTCTACTCGACCTGGGGTCGCGCCTCGGAGGCCGCCCCGACCGAGCGCCAGAAGGTGATGATCCTCGGCGGCGGCCCGAACCGCATCGGTCAGGGCATCGAGTTCGACTACTGCTGCGTCCACGCGTCGTTCGCGCTCCGCGACCTCGGGTTCGAGACCATCATGGTCAACTGCAACCCCGAGACGGTCTCGACCGACTTCGACACGTCCGATCGCCTCTACTTCGAGCCGCTGACGTTCGAGGACGTGATGAACATCGTCGAGGTCGAGAAGCCCATGGGGCTCATCGTCCAGTTCGGTGGTCAGACGCCCCTCAAGCTCTCGGTGGCGCTCTCGCGCGCCGGCGTCCCGATCCTCGGGACCCCCGCGGACGCCATCGATCGCGCCGAGGACCGCGAGCGCTTCGAGGACCTCCTGAACACCCTCGGCCTCCGCCGCCCGCGCGGGCGGATCGCGCGGGGCGCGGCCGACGCGATGCAGGCCGCCGAGGAGATCGGCTACCCCCTCGTCGTGCGTCCGAGCTACGTGCTCGGCGGGCGCGCGATGGAGATCGTCCACTCCCGGACCGACCTCGCCCGCTACATGGCGGTCGCGCTCGAGGCGGTCGAGGACGCGCAGGCCCAGACGATCCTGCTCGACGAGTTCCTGCGGGACGCGATCGAGGTCGACGTCGACTGCGTCTCCGACGGCAAGAGCGTCGTCATCGGCGGGCTCATGCAGCACATCGAGGAGGCCGGCGTGCACAGCGGCGACTCCTCGATGGTCCTGCCCGCGCACGCGCTGCCGCCCGAGGTGCTCGCGACGATCCGGAGCAGCACGCGCGCCCTCGCGCTCGAGCTCGGCGTGGTCGGCCTCATGAACGTCCAGTTCGCGGTCCGCGGGAGCGCCGTCTACGTCATCGAGGTCAACCCGCGCGCGTCGCGGACGATCCCGTTCGTGAGCAAGGCGATCGGCCTGCCGCTCGCGCAGGTCGCGGCCAAGGTCATGGCGGGCAAGACGCTCCACGAGCTCGGCGTCGATCGCGAGATCGTCCCCAAGCACATCGCGGTGAAGGAGTCGGTCTTCCCGTTCGCGAAGTTCCCCGGCGTCGACACGCTCCTCGGGCCGGAGATGCGCTCGACGGGCGAGGTCATGGGCGTCGACCGCGACTTCCCGAGCGCCTTCCTCAAGGCGCAGGACGCCACCGGATCGCGCCTCCCCGACAAGGGGCGCGTGTTCGTCAGCGTGCGCGACGACGACAAGCCGGCGGCGAGCGAGCTCGCGATGCGGCTGACGCAGCTCGGCTTCATCGTCGTCGCGACCGGCGGCACCGCCCGCGTGCTCGCCCGCGCGGGCATCGAGACCGAGCACGTGAACAAGGTCTACGAGGGCCGGCCCAACGTCGTCGATCGCCTGCGCAACGGCGAGATCGACATGGTGATCAACACCACCGAGGGGCAGCAGGCGATCCGGGACAGCTACTCGCTGCGCCGCACGACGCTGACCACGGGCGTCCCGTACTTCACGACCATCGCCGCCGCGACCGCCGCGGTGAGCGCGATCGAGGCGCGCCGGGAAGCGCCCCTCACGGTCTGCTCCCTACAGGAGTACCATTCGTCGCTGCAGGCCTGAGACTCGGGCCTCGGTCGGAGGCATGCGAGGACGGCTCAAGCTCGGAGGGTGGCTCGCGGCGCTGGCGCTGATCGGCGCCTGGCCCGCCACGCCCTCGGGGGCTCAGACCGACGACGATCAGGAGCGGTACGTCCACTACCGTCGCATGACGGTCGCGACGAGCTTCGGCGACCGCAACGTCCTGGTCACGTATCCGCGCCGCCACGATCGGCGCGAGCACCCGCCGGGCGAGCGCTACCCGATCATGGTCGCGCTCCACGGCCAGACGGAGGCGCTCTCCGGGCCGCGCCGCGGCCATCTGGGGTGGGCGTTCCTGTATCGGCTCCCGACCGCGCTCAACGCGGTGCTGCGGGGTCGGCTCACGCGCGACGACTACCAACGCCACGTGCGCGAGGAGCACCTCGCGTACGTCAACGCGATGCTCCGCGCGCAGCCGTTCCGCGGCGTCGCGGTGGTCACGCCGTACATGCCCAACATCGGCGGGCCGGTGGGCTCGGACGCCGTCGCGGAGTACGGCGACTGGCTCGCGGGCCCTCTCCTCGCGGCGGTCCGCGAGCGCTTCCCGGGCTTGGCGCAGACGCGCGACGGCACGGGCATCGACGGCATCTCCCTCGGCGGCCGCGTCGCCCTCGAGGTCGGCTTTAGACACCCCGACGCGTTCGGCGTCGTGGGCGGGATGCAGCCGGCGATCCGCAACCTCGAGGGGGATCTCGGCGCGCTCGCGCTCGACGCGGCGCACGCCCGACCGCAGCGGGTCCGGCTCCTCTCGAGCGTCGGGGACCCCTTCCTGTGGGCGACGCGCCACCTCTCGTCGGACCTCCGCGAGCGACGCATCCCGCACACCCTGACGGTCGTCCCCGGGCCCCACGACTACGAGTTCAACCGCGGCCCCGCGAGCATCGAGCTGTTGCTGTACTCGGACGCCGCGCTCCTCCACGAGCCGGTGGACGAGGACTGAGGCGCTTTCGCGTGGGTTCCGTCGTTTCGTGCTACTAGAGCGCGATGGAGAAGGTACCCATGACCCCCGAGGGCTACGAGGCCCTCAAGGAGACCCTCAAGGACAAGAAGGCCGAGATCCATCGCCTGGCGAAGGCGATCGGCGAGGCCGCCGAAGAGGGGGATCTCAAAGAGAACGCCGAGTACCACGCGTGCCGTGAGCGACAGGGCATCGTGAAGGCGCAGGTCGACGAGATCGAAGACAAGCTCGCGCGGGCCGAGGTCATCGACACGACCGGGCTCAACGGCGAGCGGATCGCGTTCGGTGCCTGGGTCACCCTCGGCGACATCGACAAGGGGGACGAGGTCACCTACCGCATCGTCGGCGCGGACGAGTCCGACGTCGACGCCGGCATGATCAGCGTCACGTCGCCGATCGCGCGCGCCCTCATCAACCGCGAGGTCGGTGACGAGGTGAAGGTGAAGACGCCCGGCGGCGTCCGGAGCTACGAGGTCGTCGACGTCGCCTGGAAGGCGCCGTGAAGACGCAGGCGCGCGTCACTTTCGTCGAGAGCTTCGCGGTCCCGCCCGAGACCCTGTTCGACGTCATGCTCGATCACGAGGGCATGAGCGACTGGATGGGCGCGAAGATCAGCGTGGTCCGCGGCCCCGACGACGGGGGCGTGGGCACCGTGCGCCGCATCGAGGCCGGCCCGGGGCCCGCCATCGACGAAGAGGTCACCTACGTCCTGCGGCCGCGGCGCATCGTCTACCGCATCGTCGCGGGCGCGCCGCCCATCCGCTTCCATCGCGGCGAGATCCTCGTCGAGCCGTGGGGTGAGACGGGCTCGCAGCTCACGTGGGACATCCTGCTCGACTCCGCGATCCCTGGCGTCGCGAGGCTCGTGGGCGCGATCCTCGAGCCGCAGATCCAGAAGGGCCTCTCCAAGCTGCGGGCGCAGCTCGGGGCGGTGGATCACTCCTCTTCGTCGACCGCGCCGTCGGCCGCGTAGGGGAGCCAGCCGGCGCGGTAGGCGTCGATCAGGAGCTTGCCGACCTCGACGGGGATGCCGAGGTAGGGCTCGTCGTAGCGGATCGCGGGCGCGTGCTTGCGCTGCAAGACGAGCTGTCGCGCCTCGTGCGCCCCCTCGAGCACGGACCACTTGGTCTTGCCGTCGATGCTGACCTTGAGGAGCTCCTTGTAGCGCGAGCGCAGGATCCCCTTGTCCGTGCGGATCAGGACCTCCGCGGGGTGGAGCACCATCGTGAGGCCCTTGCGCGGCGAGACCTCGCGGCGGGTCGTCCAGAACCAGCGCGCGGGCACCGCGAGCAGCACCATGAAGAAGACCGCGGCCATCCACGGGTCGAGCGCGTCCCACACCGCGCTGCCGCCGCGCGCCATCGCGTCGACCGCGATCCCGGCGACGAGGAGCAGCGCGTACGGCCCCTTCTTCAGCCAGCCGAGGTCGTGATGGACCACCGCCGTGCCCGGCTCGGAGAGCCCCGCCACGGCCTGGTCGTAGACCCGGCTCGCCATCGGCGCGGGGGCCGCGTCGACCTCGCGCTCCTCGGGCGGCGCGCCGCGCCAGCGCATGAGGCGCTCGGCGAGCCGGCCCGGCGTCTCGTCGAACACGGGCGGCAGCGCGAGGTGCGTGCGGCCGAGCGCCGGGTCGACGACGACGAACACCTCGCTCCACCGGCGGCCCGCCTTGCGCTGCTGCCATTGCCCCTTCTCCATCACCCCCATCACGCGGTCCCGCGGGATGGCGATGTCGTGGCTCGGCGTGCGGTAGAGGAGCCCCTCCGGCGTCAGGACGAGCCCGTAGCGCGACGTGGCGAGCCACACCCGCAGGCGCTCGAAGAACTGCCCCCCGAGCAGCAGCACGCGCAGCGTCAGGCCGAGCGCGATGAGCCGCAGGATCATCCCGATGGGGTCGAGGCTCGAGTGGGTCACCATCTCCCGGAAGATCGCCGCCGCCCACACGATCGCCGCGAGCACGGGGGCGAGGATCGCCTTGGTCCCCTCGACGTCGACGAGGGGAGGGCGGTGCACGCTGACGAGGGTGTCGTCCTCGGAGCGCGCGGAGCCGGTGGTGAGCGCCTGCTCGGCGCGGCGCACCCAGCTCGAGGCGGGGTCGGTCATGGAGCCTCCGGTCATGGAGCTTCGGGGCAGCGTCGCCGCGCCGCTTCGCACCGGCGCGTCGCGTCCGGGTCCTCGATCGATCGCGAGACCTCGCATAGCCGTTCGACCGCGTCGCACAGCTCGAGTTCCGCCTCGCACGTCGCGTCGGGCGCGCAGGCCTCGGCCGCCGCGGAGGCGTGCGCGATCGTGGCCTCGTGGACCTGGATGCGACGGAACGCCTCGTCGACGCTCGTCGACTCGGCGGTGGAGCCACAGCCGGCGAGCACGAGGAGGCAGGTGATGGTGCGAAGGGTCGACATTCCCGTGGGAGTCGGGTAGCGCTAGTCTCTCCTGCCCTCGGCGGCAACCCCATGCCCCTCGTCAACCACGCGCGACAAGAGATCCACCTCAAGGTGGTCTATTACGGTCCGGGGCTGGGCGGGAAGACGACGAACCTCGAGTTCATCCACGCCAAGACCCGCCCGGAGCTGCGCGGGAAGCTGATCTCGCTCGCGACCGAGTCCGAGCGGACGCTGTTCTTCGACCTGCTCCCGGTCGAGCTCGGGAGCTTCAAGGGCTACCAGGTGCGGCTCCACCTGTGCACCGTGCCCGGACAGATCGCCCACGACCGGACGCGCCGCCTCATCCTCCGGCACGTCGACGGGATCGTCTTCGTCGTCGACTCGCAGTCGTTCCGCGTCGACGACAACCTCGAGAGCATCCACAACCTCGCCGAGAACCTGCGGCTGCAGGGCGACGACCCCGACCGCCTGCCGATGGTCGTTCAGTACAACAAGCGCGATCTGCCGGCCGCGCTGCCGACCGAGGAGCTGCGTCGCCAGCTCGGGATCCCCGCGCACACGCCGGGCTACGACGCGGTCGCGGCCAAGGGGCAGGGCGTGTTCGAGACGGTGAAGGGGATCCTCAAGACCACGCTCCGCATCGTCGGCGAGCCGCGCACGGCCCCCGAGGGGCGCTCGCCCTCGATCCTGCCGGGCAAGCGGGCCTCGATGTTCCCGAACGCGCCCGGGCTGGTCTCCGAGCAGGCGCGCGCGGTCTCCGGCGTCGTGCCGCTGCCCCGCCCGCCGGGCACCCCGAAGCTCGACTCGGAGGACTGATGCCCGTGGAGCCGCGCCTCGGAGCCTCGGTCGCGTTGATCGTAGAGGGCTCGCCGAACCGCGTCCTGTGGGCGCTGAGGACCGACGACGCCCCCAGCCTCGAGGGCTTCCACGTGACGCCCGGCGGCCTGCTCGACGCCCTCGACGGCCGCCTCCCGAACGACGGCGGCGAGCACGTCGAGGCGCGCGTCGCTTGCCTGCGCGAGCTCTTCGAAGAGACCGGGATCCTCCTCGCGCACGGCGCCGACGACCTCGACGAGGCGCTCGAGGGAGAGCTCCGCGACGCTCTCCTCGACGGCGACGACGACGCCGTCCAGCGCTTCGAGGCGGCCGGGCTCCGCCTGCGCACCGCCGAGCTCGAGCCGATCGGGCGCTGGATCACGCCCGAGTTCGCGCACCACCGCTACGACACCCGCTTCTTCGTGATGCGGCTCCCCGACGCGCCCACGCCCAGCGTGGACATCCGCGAGGTGGAGCTCGCCGAGTGGATCGACGTGCCCTCCGCGCTCGCCCGGTTCGCGCGGGGCGAGCTCCTCGTGACGCCGCCGCTCCTGGGCTTGCTGCGCGGGCTCGAGGACGGGCCCCTCGACGTCGCCGCCCAGCGCGCCGCCTACGGCGCGAGCGCCGAGCCGGCGCAGCGCTGGGAGGTCGTCCCCGGGATCCAGATGCTGCCGTTCCGCACGCCCACGCTCCCGCCGGCCACGCACACGAACAGCTACCTGGTGGGGACCGGCGAGGCCCTGCTCGTCGAGCCGGCGACGCCGTTCGCCGACGAGCGGGAGCGGATGCTGCGCTGGCTGCTCGAGGCGAAGCAGGGCGGGATCGAGCCCGTCGCGATGTTCCTCACCCACCACCACGTCGATCACGTCGGCGCGGCGCGGGACCTCTACGACCAGCTCGGCCTCCCGCTGTGGGCGCACGCCGAGACGGTCGCGCGCCTCCCCGAGCTCACCTTCGCGCGCGTCCTCGACCACGACGAGCGGGTGACGCTGGCTGGCCCCACGCCGATGACGCTGCGCTTCGTCCACACCCCCGGGCACGCCCCGGGTCACCTCTGCGTGCTCGACGAGGCGAGCGGCGCGCTCGTCGCCGGCGACATGGTCGCGTCCATCGGCACGATCCTGGTCGAGCCGCGCGACGGGGACATGACCCTGTACCTGCGCTCGCTCGCGGCGATGAAGGCGCTGCGGCCGACGGTCCTGCTCCCCGCCCACGGCATGCCGATCCGCGACGCCGACGGGCTGCTCGACCACTACGTGGCCCACCGCCTCGCGCGAGAGGCCAAGGTGCGCGACGCCCTGCGCGATCACGGCGGCCCGGCGCAGCCGATGGACCTCGTGCCCGTCGCCTACGCCGACGCGCCCAAGCTCGTCTGGCCGCTCGCCGTGCTGTCCCTCGAGGCCCACCTGATCAAGCTCGAGGAGGACGGCGCGGCCGAGCGCACGGCCGCGGGCTGGGTCTTCGTCTGAGCCGCTACGGGAGCCAGACCTCGCGCTGGACGTGGAGCGTCGCGTGCCGATCGCCGCGCCGCACCTCCACGACCGCGCCGACGTTGGGGGCGCCCCGGAGCAGGCGCTCGGCCTCGGCGGCGCTCGTGGGCTCGACCTCGTCGATCGCGACGAGCACGTCGCCTGGGCGCAGCCCCGCGCGATCGGCGTGACTGTCGGGGATGACGGATCGGACGCGCGCGGCGCCCTGAGCCCACGCGACCTCGAGCGCGACCCCGCGGCGACTCCCCTCGAGCGCGGCGGCGCGGGTCGGGTCGAGGCGCTCGGGCAGGTGGAGCACCACCCCCAGCGTCTCCCGACCCGCGAGGACCCGCACGTCCTCGGCGTCGCTCGTGCCGCCGGCCGGGTGCGACGCGACGACGGCGACCTGACCCGCGGCGACGCCGGTGACGGAGAAGCGCCCGCGCGCGTCGGTGCGGGCGATCCCGTCGCCCGCCACCACCGTCGCGCGGGCGACCACGTGGCCGAGCGCGTCGACCACGGTCCCCTCGACGCGGCCGCCTGGCACGAGCCGGATCGCGTCGAGCGAGACGTCCTCGGGCCCCCGACCGCGGTCTTCGACCGTCAGCGCGCGCTCGTGGGGGAGGTAGCCGTCGGCCTGGATGGTGAGCCGCCACGCGGCGGCGCGGGCCCGCGGGATCTCGAAGCGGCCGTCGCCGTCGGTCTGGGCCCGCAGCCGCTCGGGCGGGAGGTCGTCCCGGACGAGGGTGATCACTGCGCGGACCCCGCGCCCGGTGAAGTCGTCGACGACGGAGCCCTCGACCCGGGCGCCGCGGGCGAGCGCGATCTGCGCCTCGCCCGTCGTCTCGAACACGTCGAGGGTGGAGGGCGCGTACCCCGAGCTCGTGGCCTCCAGCCGCCACGGGCCGGCGGGCAGCCCGTCGGCGACGAAGGTCCCGTCGCGCGCGCTGAACAGCGTGGTGCGGTAGGGCGCGCTGGCCCGCAGGGCGATGACCGCCACCTGGACGCCCCCGACGGGGAAGCCGCGGCCGTCCACGGTGCGACCGTGCAGGCGGTTCAGCTCGCCCTCGAGGGCCAGGACGACGGTGGCCTCGCCTCCCGACTCGACCGTCACCCGCTCGCGCACCGCGGGCCGCCCGTTGGGGCGCGCGGTCACCGACAGCTCGCCGACTACGGAGTCGAGCACGAAGCCGCCCCTGTCGTTCGTGAAGGCGACGCGCGGGTGGGGCTCGCGGTCGCTGTGGACCTCGACGAGCACGCCCTCGACGCCCACCTCGCGCTCGTCGACGACGCGGCCGATCAGCCGACCCGCGGGGGCGAGCACCAGCTCGAGCCGGTCCCAAGTCGACCCCGCCCCCACGAACAGGCGCGCGGTCGTCGCCGAGGCGAAGCCGGGGTGGCGGGCCACGACCTGCACGTGGCCGGGAGGGATGCCCTCGATCCGGAACCCGCCCTGCGCGTCCGAGAGGTGGGAGGTCGCCCACTGCCGCTCGGTCGGCGCGGTCGGCAGGCTGAGCCCTCGCTCTTCGGTCGAGACGGGCACGAGAGGGATCGGGGGCACCTCGCCCTCGGTCACCTCGAGCCGCATCCCGCCGCCCGGATCGAGCTGGCTCGCGAACACGGCGTCGCGGAACCCTCGGTCGCCGCCGAGCTCCACCGGCTGGTGGTCGACCGCCTCGCCGACGACCTCGAGGGTCGCCCCCTCGATCGGCTGACGGTCCGCGTCGAGCACGACCCCGACCAGCGTCCCCCCCGGCGTGAGCTCGATCTCGAGGGGGCCGGCGGGGTCGTGCTCCAGGGCCGTCACCGGGACGTAGCCCTCGGCGTACACGCTCACCCGCTGCGGCCCGAAGGGGATGCCAGCGATCCGGAAGTGGCCCTCGGCGTCGCTCGTGGTCGCCCGCGGAGCCACGTCGAGCGACTCCGCGGACACCGTGATCTCGGCGCCTTCGATCCCGCGGTCGGTGTCCGAATCTCGAATGATGCCGGTGAGTACCGCGCCAGGCCTGAGAGTGAAGGTGAAGAACGCGCGGGTGTCCGGCTCGACCTCGATGCCGCGCCGCGGCTCCGCGACGAGCGAGCCGGAGTGGGCGCGGGCCTCGTAGGTCCCGGGGGGCACGCCAGGGATCCGGAACCGCCCCTCCGCGTCGGCCTGCGTCGAGCGCGCGGGCCAGATCCCCGAGCCCGCGATGACCACGGTGGCCTCGGCCTCTGGCGTTCCGTCCTCGCGGATCACCCGGCCCGCGATGGAGCCGACGCGATCCATCGTGATACGCAGCCGCTGCCCGTCCGGCTCCACGCCGCTCCGGACCACCGTGCCGTGCCCCTCCGCGTGGACCCGGACCGCGTGCTCGCCGGCGTGCAGCGTATCGATGTCGAAACTGCCGGCGCCGTCGGTCGTCGCGGTCCAGGGCAGGAGCCCTTCGCCCTCGCGGTCCACCCGCACCTCCGCGCCGGGGATCGGCGTGCCGCGATCGTCGACGACGGTGCCCACGAGCCGCGCGCCCGGGGGGAGGGCGACGCGCAGGGGCCCGCTCTCGTCGAAGGTCACCCACCGCGTGAAGCGGGCGCGGCCGGGCGCGGTGACGACGACGAGCGCCTCGGTCCCCGGGGGCAGCGAGATGGACTGTGGGAGCGGTCCTCGGACCTGGACGGCGACCTCGCCGTCGACGAGCGCCTCGATCTGTACGGGTCCCTCGAGCGGCTCGGCGGGGGTCAGATCGAGGCGGATCAGCGGGCCGGTCACCCCGACCGGGGAGGTGTTGGTCCCGCTCGGGTAGTCGGTCGGCGCGGCGCCGTCGTCGGTCGGGAGGGGGACGCCGAGGAGCGCGACAGCGCCGAGACTCATCGCCACCACGGAGGCGACCCACCATCGTCGCGGCGCGGGGGGCTCGGGCGGGTCCGTCGGGGAGGTCACGGGGGGCGTCGGTCGACAACGTGGCCCGTGGGTCGGGCGATTCCCCGATTTGCCACGGCCCGCGGGGGGTGCTAGGCAGCGCTCCCTCTCGGGAGACGAAGCATGGCATATCGATGCACTATCTGCGGTAAGGGCGCGAACGCCGCGCACAACGTCAGCCACTCGAACGTGAAGTCCCGGAAGTGGCAGCGTCCGAACCTCCAGTCGGTGCGCGCCCAGGTCGACGGCCGCGTTCAGCGGATCCGGGTCTGCACCCGCTGCATCCGCTCCGGCAAGGTCGTCAAGTCGGCCTAGGCTGACGGAGCGCGCTCGTGCAGCGGCCTCTCCGTGAGCCGCCGCCCGGCTGCCCTCCCGACTCGATCGTCCTGGAGTTCCCGGTGCCCCGCGAGCTCGCGGGGCTGCGCCTCGATCGGTTCATCCAGACGCGGATCCCGCGGCTGAGCCGGACGCGCGCCAACGCGATCGTACGGGCGTGCGCCGTGCAGCCCGACGGCCGCCGCCGCCGCCCGAGCGAGCGCGTGCGGTTCGGCGAGGTCGTGATCCTGTGCCGGCCGAGCTTCGAGGAGCCGGTGGTGCCGACCGACTTCGGCGTGGTCCACGAGGACGACGCGCTGCTCGTCGTCGACAAGCCGCCCGGGCTCCCCGTGCACCCGAGCGCGAGCTACCACAAGAACACGCTCACCTGGCTCCTGCGCGAGCGCTACCCCGACTCGCCGCCTCACCTCGCGCACCGGCTCGACCGCGAGACGAGCGGCGTGCTCGTCTGCGCCAAGACGATCGAGGACGAGCGCGCGGTGAAGGCGCAGTTCGAGCGGCGCGAGGCGCGAAAGACGTACCTGGCGATCGTGCGCGGAGCGATGCCGGAGTCGGAGGGGGTCATCGACCGGCCGATGGGGCGGCCCGACGAGGGGCTGCACCTGCTGATGGAGGTCCGCGAGGACGGCTCCCCCGCGCGCACGCGCTATCGGGTGGTGGCCCGGGCTCCATCGCACACGCTCGTCGCGCTCTACCCGCTCACGGGGCGGCAACACCAGCTGCGGGTCCACCTCGCGTGGCTCGGGCACCCGATCGTGGCCGACAAGCTGTACGGGCCCGAGGGGACGGCCCCGTTCCTCGAGTACGTGGAGGCGGGGGAGGTGACGGCCGACCTGCGGGCGCGGCTGGGGCACGTGCGTCAGGCGCTGCACGCGCACCGGCTCGTGCTCCGCCACCCGCGCGAGGAGGTGGAGCTCACGCTCGTGGCGCCGCTCGCCCCCGACCTCGTCGAGCTGTGGGAGTCGCTCGAGGGTGAGCCGATCGGCGGGGGCGTGCCGTCATGACCACGAGAGGGTAAGGTGGCCGCCTCCATGACCGGACGAACCTCGACGACGATCACGGCTCTGTTGCTGCTCTCCGCCTGCGGCGGCGCCGGGCAGGTCGAGCGGATCGTGACCCCGTTCACCGCGGAGCACGAGCCCGTCTTCGAGAACGGCCTCGACCTGGTCCGGGACCCCGAGGCGCTCGGCGGCGCCTGGCTCGGCACCTGGGAGGAGGACCTCGACGCGCGCGTCTCGCTCGCCGATCTCGTGCTCCTCGTGACGGTCCAGACGATCCGCCAGGACACCGACCTCGACCGCCGCGACACGTTCCGGCTCGTGGTCCACGTCGACCGCCGCTACCTCGGCGAGATCGAGGACGAGCTGACCCTCGTGGTCCGCGAGAACCAGCCCGGGTTCCAGACGATCGAGACCAACGAGCGTCACCTCCTGCAGCAGCAGTTCATCGCGTTCATCAAGTGGCAGCGCGACGAGACCGACGGAGAGGTCCGGGCGCGCTGGCACCTCGCGCCGGCCACCGAGGCGGTCGCGGAGCGAACGCGGACGCTGCTGGCCGAGCGCCGCCAGGTCGTCGAGGACTCGTCCACGTCGCGCCACCGCGTCATCGTCCACACGAACTGACGAGCGGCCAGCGCGCGGCCGAGCCGGTCAGCGCCAGCGCGTGACCCGGGCGCTCATGGTGTCGCCGAGCTCGGCGTCGATGGCGGCGAGGGCTTCGCGATCGGCGCCGCGCCACTCGAGCTCGTCGAGGTCCTGCTCGGGGACGGTGGCGTCCTCGCGGAGCGTCGCGAGGACCTTGTAGAGCGCGGCGTCCTCGCGCTGCGCGGCGAGGTTGGTGGCGAGCGTCGCGGCCCCGCGGACCTTGATGTCCCAGGCGTCCGCGTCGAGCGGGATCGCCTCGAGCGAGCCGAAGTGGGCGAGCACCGCGGCGGCGCTCTTGGCGCCCCACCGCGGGATCCCCGGGATGCCGTCGGCGGTGTCGCCGACGAGCGCGAGCAGGTCGGGGATCGCGGCGGGCGGGACGCCGTGCTTCTCGATCACGCCGGCCTCGTCGAGGGTCTTGCGGCGCAGCCGGTCCCACAGGATCACGCGCGTGCCCCGAACGCACTGGCAGAGGTCCTTGTCGGGGGAGGCGATGATGATCTGCTCGACCCGCGGGTCGTCTCGCCAGCGAGCCGCGGCCGTCGCGAGCGCGTCGTCGGCCTCGTGCTCGACCATCGGCCACACGACGATGCCGAGCGCGCGACACGCTCGCTCGGCCAGCTCGAACTGGGCCCACAGCTCGGGCTCGAGGCCCTCGCCGGTCTTGTAGCCGTGGAACAGGTCGTTGCGGAACGACTCGATCACGTGGTCGAAGGCGACGCCTACGTGGGAGACGTCGTCCTGGTCGAGGAGCACGAGGAAGCTGCGCAGCATCGCCCGCACCGCGCCGACCTCGCGCCCTGACGGATCGGTCGCGCGCGGCGCGCCGAAGTGCATCCGGAACAGCTCGTAGGTGCCGTCCAGCAGGTGGACGCGCACGCTCACTTGCCCTTGGTGTTCACGACCTGCGTCTTCTCGTCGTGGATCGGGTCGTGGGGCGCGTCGGCCTTCACGGTCCGGCGGTCGTCGCCGCCGGAGGCCGCGGCCTGCTGGTTCTCGGTGTCGATGATCTCGGTGCGGAGCTCGTGCACCTCGCTGCCGCCGCCCTCGACGTTCTTCGTGGGCTGCGGGCTGAACCGGTTGAACGCCGCGCCCGGGCCGAGCGCGTCCGCGATGAGGTTCTTGCCGAGGCTCTCGGGCGGCGCGGGGGCGGCGCCGTCGATCACGAACTCCTCCATCGCCCGGAGGTCGCGCTCGATCTCCTCGTTCCAGGCGCGCTTCATGAAGCGCGAGAGCTTCGTGCGGCGGTACTTGGGGTTGTAGTTCCGCAGGAAGCGCAGCAGCGCGTCGCGGAACTCGAGCGCGGTCTGGTAGCGCGCCGAGCGCGAGCGGCTCATCGACTTCTCGATGATGCGGCCGAGCTGCTCGGGGATGTCGGGGTTGAGCTCGCGACAGGGGGGCGGCACCGCGTCGCGCACCGCGAAGATGAGGTCGATCTCGTTGCTCGCGGTGAAGGGCGCCGCGTCGGTGCAGAGCTCGTAGAGCACGCTGCCCGCGCTGAACAGATCCGAGCGCCAGTCGAGCTTGCGGCCGAAGGCCTGCTCGGGGCTCATGTACTTGACCTTGCCCTTGATGATGCCGGTCTTGGTCTGGATGCGGTTGTGGGACGCCTTCGCGATCCCGAAGTCGCAGAGCTTCACGGTCCCGTCGTAGGCGACGAGGATGTTCGACGGGCTGAAGTCGCGGTGGACGATCTTGAGCGGCTCGTCGTGGTCGTCGCGCGCGACGTGAGCGTGGTGCAGGCCGTCGAGCGCCCGCGCGAGGACGTAGGCGACGTCGTCGAGCGCGAGGTGGAGGCGGCGCTGCTTCGCCTTCTCCACGGTTGAGCGCAGGTCCTTGCCGTCGACGTACTCCATCGCGATGAGGAGGCTGTCGTCGACCTCGACGAGCTCGAAGACCTCCGCGATGTTCGGGTGCTTCAGGTGCGAGACGAGCTTGAACTCGTCGGTCAGCATCGTGATGAACTGCTGATCCTCGACGTAGTGAGGGAGCAGGCGCTTGATCGCGACGTCCCGCTTGAAGCCGTCGTCCTCGAAGGTGAACGCGCGAAAGATCTCCGCCATCCCCCCGAACGCGATGCGCTCGGTCAGGTGGTAGCGACCGAGCCGTTTGGTGCGACGGCGCATCGGTGAGGCCCAGATTGCCCTACCGGTGGTCACGCCCGCAACCGGTGACTCCGTTGGGGGCGTGCTAGATCCTCGCCGTGATCGGCGAACGAGCGCTCCGAGAGCTCAAAGACGTCCTCCCCGTCGAGACCGACCCCGACGCTCTCGCCACCTACGGTCGGGACTGGACGCGGGTCTACGATCCGGCGCCGAGCGCGGTCGTGTTTCCCCGCTCGACCGCGGAAGTCTCCGCCGTCCTGGCGATCTGCCACCGCCACGGCGTCGCGGTCGTGCCCTCGGGCGGGCGCACCGGGCTCGCGGGCGGCGCCGTCGCCAAGGACGGCGAGCTGGTCCTGTCGCTCGAGCGGATGCGCGCCATCGGGCCCGTCGACACGATCGGGGGGACGGTGCACGTCGAGGCCGGCGCGATCACCGAGGCGGTCCACCAGGCGGTCGAGGAGCACGATCTCAGCTGGCCGATCGACTTCGCTTCGAAGGGCAGCTCGCACGTCGGCGGGAACATCGCGACGAACGCGGGCGGCGTGAAGGTGATCCGCTACGGCCTCACGCGGCAGTGGGTGCTCGGCCTGACCGTGGTGCTCGCGGACGGCACCGTGCTCGATCTCGACGCGGCGCTCGAGAAGAACAACACGGGCGTCGACCTCCGCCAGCTCTTCATCGGCTCGGAGGGGACGCTCGGCGTGATCACCGAGGCGACGCTCAAGCTCGCGCGCGCGCCGGGGCACCTCGACGTCTTCTTCTTCGGGGTCGACTCGCTCGCGGGGGTCCTCCGGGTCTTCGAGGCCGCGCGCAAGGGCCCCTTCGTGATCAGCGCGTTCGAGATGCTCACGGATCGTTGCCTGGCCCGGCTCGAGCGGCACCGCGGGCTCCGGTCGCCGCTCGAGGCCGACGCGCCCTGCTTCGTCTTGCTCGAGGTCGAGGCCCACGACAGGGACGCCCTCGACGCGTGGCTCGAGTCGGTGGTCGAGCGGGAGCTGGTCCTCGACGGCGTGCTCGCCGCTGGGCTCGAGCAGGCGCGATCGTTGTGGACCCTGCGCGAGGGCATCAGCGAGAGCCTCTCGGCCACCGGGCTGCCCCACAAGAACGACGTGGCGCTGCCCATCGCCGCGCTCACGGACTTCTGCCGGGAGCTCGAGGAGGTCTTCGAGGCGCGCTACCCCGGCTGGGAGATCTGCCTCTTCGGCCACATCGGCGACGGCAACCTGCACATCAACGTCATGAAGCCGGACGACATGGGCAAGGAGGCGTTCCTCGAGCGCGTCCACGAGGCCGACCGCTCGATCTTCGAGCTCGTCGCCAAGCACCACGGGAGCATCTCCGCGGAGCACGGGATCGGGCTGCTCAAGCGCGACGGGCTCGGCTATTCGCGCAGCGCGCCGGAGATCGCGGTCATGCGCGCGATGAAGGCGGCCCTCGATCCGAAGGGCATCCTCAACCCGGGCAAGGTCTTCGCCGAGCGCGACCCGGCTCAGTAGAGCAGGCGCGCCCGGATGGTGGTGTCGAGCTTGGCGATGTCGTGGACGACGTCCTCGCCGCCCTCGCCGCCGATGTCCATCAGCAGGTAGCCGACCTCGGTGTCGGTCACGAGGACCTGACCGAGCACGTTGCGACCGTGGGCGGCCGCGATGCGGTGCACGTCGCCGAGCACGCCGGGCACGTTCCGGTGCAGGTGCTGGATGCGGACGGCGCCGGCGCGGACGGGGAGATCCGCCTCGGGGAAGTTGACCGAGGTCGCGGTCGTGCCGCGGCCGAGGAACTGCGCGAGCTTGGCCGAGACCTCGGAGCCGATCGAGACCTGCGCCTCGAGCGTCGAGCCGCCGATGTGGGGCGACAGGATCACGTTCGGCAGGTTCTGGAGGGGGCTCTCGAAGGGCTCGTCGTTGGTCTTGGGCTCGTGCGGGTAGACGTCGATCGCGGCGCCCGCGAGGTGACCCGACCGGAGCGCGTCCGCGAGCGCCTCGATGATGACGACGTTGCCGCGGCTGAGGTTCAGGAGGTGGCTGCCCGGCGCCATCTTCGCGATCTCCGCGGCGCCGATCATGTTCTTGGTCTGCGGGGTCGCGGGGACGTGCAGCGTCACGAAGTCGCTCGTCCCGAGGACCTCGTCGAGGCCGCCCGCCGCGGGGGTGTTGTTCCCCATCGGCAGCTGCGACGCGATGTCGTGGAACTGCACGTTCATCCCGAACGCCTCAGCGAGCACGCCGACCTGCCGGCCGATGTGGCCGTAGCCGATGATGCCGAGCGTCTTACCGCGGACCTCGTGGCAGCCCTGGGCGGTCTTCTTCCAGATGCCCTGGTGCATCTCGCGGCTGCGATCCCCGAGCTTGCGCGCGAGGAAGACGATCTCGGCCATCACCAGCTCGGCGACGCTGCGGGTGTTCGAGAAGGGCGCGTTGAAGACGGGCACGCCGTGTCGATGCGCCGCCTCGAGCGCGATCTGGTTGGTCCCGATGCAGAACGCGCCGATGGTGCGCAGCTCCTTGGCGGCCTCGAGGACGCGAGGGGTGACGTGCGTCTTGCTGCGAAGACCGAGGGCCACGACGTCGCCGATCTCGGCCACGAGGTCGGCCTCGCCGAGCGCCTGGGGGTACAGGTCGACGCGCCAGCCGGCGGCTTCGAGGTTGGTCTTGGCGCCGGGGTCGATGCCCTCGAGCAGGAGGATACGGCCTTGGTGAGTCACGCCGCGGATCTAGCACGCGGAAATCAGCGAACCATCAGCTCGAGCCGGGGCCGGCTCGCCACGTCCTCGGCCCACGGGGACGCGAACCGGAGCTCGGCGTCCCCGCGAAGGCGCACCAGGAGGTGGAGCGACCCTTCGCGGGTCGAGCGCGCCGCCTCGCTGACGTCCAACCGCAGGCGATGGGCGGGGCCCTCGGGGACGAGCCGCCGGGCGGCGGCGAACTCGGTGGGCGTGGTCCCGTGGCGTGGGGGGAGGGGGCCACCCCGGAACGGGCCCACGTGCTCGACGACGACCTCGGCGGGCTCGGACACGCGCGGACCCGAGGCGTGGGGCGACAGCACCAGCAGCGCCCGGACGACGCGGCTGGGCTCGGGCAGGGGGCCGAACGCGAGGAGCGCCTCCGACGAGCCGCCGACCGGCATCGCGTCGGTGAGCGGGCCCCGCGCCGCCGCGACCCCCCAGTCGATCGGCTCGAGCCACCGCGACGCCGCGAACCGGGCTCCCGCCGGAGGCCGGAGCGTCCCGCACTCGCCGGACAAGCCGCAGACGGCGCCGCGGTCACACTCGGAGGAGCGCGCGCACCGTGGGGCACCGCCGCAACCGCTCGCCAGGAGCCACGTAGCCATCAGGCAGAGCTTGATGAAATCGACGATTCGTGGAGCATACTTCGTGGACTCGAAACCGGAGCTCGGAATGAAGACGATGTGGATGGTGGCGCTCTCCCTCACGCTCGCGGCCTGTGGAGGCGACGAGGACCCGGCGCCGTCCGGCGGGGAGACCGCCGCGAACCCGGAGCCGGTGGTCGAAGCGCCGGAGGAGCCGGCCGAGCCGGAGGCGTGCACCGTCGACGGCGAGGCGCAGCCCGCCGCCGAGGACCCGAGCTTCGAGCTGCGCGCGACCGCGACCGGCCCGTACACGACCGGCGAGCGAGGCACGTTCGGGATCCAGCTGACGCCGCGCGGCGAGTTCCACGTGAACCAGGACTTCCCCATGAGCGTGCGGCCGTGCGCGGGGGAGGGCGTGACCCTCGCGAACGCCGAGCTCGGCAACGAGGACGCCGCCGAGCGGACCGAGCGCGGGGCGCGCTTCGACGTCCCCTTCACCCCGACCGCCGCGGGTGAGCACCGGGTCAGCGCCGTGGTCGACTTCGCGGTGTGCACGCCGGAGAACTGCATGCCCGAGCAGCGCACCATCGCGCTCCTCCTTCCGGTAGAGTCGCCCGCGGCCGAATGAACGATCCTCGCACCCGGCTCACGGAGATCGGGGCGGTCGTCCGCGATCGCTTCGAGTCGCAGAAGCGCGTCCTGTCCTTCGACGAGTACCTCGCGCTCGTCGGGCAGCAGCCGTGGCGCTACACGCGCGACGCCGCCCGCTACCTGCGCGACTGCCTCGACCACTTCGGCACCTACGACGTCATGTCGGCGGGGCGCTCGGTGCGTCGCTGGCGGCTCTTCGATCTCGAGTTCACGCGGGCCGACGCGGATCGCGTGGAGAACCGCAACGGCCACGACTTCCTCGTCGGCCAGGAGCGGCTGCAGGCCGACTTCTACCGGATCCTCGGCAACTTCGTCCGCGAGGGGCAGGTCAACCGGCTCGTCCTCCTGCACGGGCCGAACGGCAGCGCGAAGAGCACCTTCGTCGGCTGCCTGATGCGCGCCCTCGAGCACTACTCGAACGAGGACGCCGGGGCGCTCTACCGGTTCAGCTGGATCTTCCCGCGGGGCAAGGACGGCAAGACCGTCGGCTTCGGCTCGCGCGACGACTCGCTGCCCGTCGGCGAGAGCTACGCGCACCTGCCCGACGAGCGGATCGACGTGAAGCTCACGAGCGAGCTGCGCGAGAACCCGCTCCTGCTCCTGCCCGTCTTCGAGCGCGTCCGGCTCCTGCGCGAGCTCTACGCCAGCTCCGACATCGAGAGCCCGCTGCCGCGGTCGCTGTCGCGCGGGGACCTCGGGTTCAAGAACAAGCAGATCTTCGAGGCGCTCCTCACCGCGTACCGCGGCGACCTCGCGAAGGTCCTCAACCACGTCCGCGTGGAGCGCTTCTATCACTCGCGGCGCTACCGGGTCGGCGTCGTCACCATCGGCCCCGAGATGGCCGTCGACGCGCAGGAGCGCCAGATCAGCGTGGACCGCTCGCTCGGCGCGCTCCCGGCGTCCCTGTCGGCGCTGTCCCTCTACGAGACCGTCGGCGAGCTCGTCGACGCGTCCGGCGGGATGCTCGAGTACAGCGACCTGCTCAAGCGGCCGCTCGACGCGTGGCGCTACCTGCTCTTGTCGATCGAGACGGGCGAGGTGTCGCTGACCCACTCGCAGCTCCCGCTCAACAGCGTGCTCGTCGCGACGAGCAACGAGCTGCACCTCAAGGCGTTCCGGGAGCACCACGAGTACCGCTCCTTCCGCGGCCGCCTGCAGCCCGTGCGCGTGCCCTACCTCGTGGACTTCCGGCGCGAGCAGGGCATCTACGACGCGCAGATCATCCCGCAAGTTCGCGTGCACGTCGCACCTCACTCGACGTACGTCGCGGCGCTCTGGGCGGTGCTCACGCGGCTCCGCCGGCCGCAGCGCGAGCACTACGAGCGGGACGCCCTCGGCGAGCTCGCGGCGAGCCTGACGCCGATGGAGAAGGCCCACCTCTACGCCGACGGGACCATGCCGGAGCGGCTCACCCCCGAGGAGGCGAAGGAGCTCCGCGCCGGCATCGAGGAGGTCCGCGCGGAGACCGACACGTGGCCCAACTACGAGGGCCTGAGCGGCGCGAGCCCGCGCGAGATCCGGACGCTCCTGCTCGACGCCGCGCAGCACCCCGGGTACGCGTGCCTGTCGCCGCTGGCGGTGCTCGACCACATCGCGCAGTTCTGCGAGAGCGGGGACTTCGACTTCCTCAAGGAGAAGGTCGAGGACGGCTACCACGACCACCGCGGGTTCGTGGAGCGCGTGCGCGAGCGCTGGGTCGATCTGCTCGACGAGGAGTTCCGCACCTCGACGGGGCTCGTCGAGGAGACGCAGTACCACGAGCTCTTCGACCGCTACGTGATGCAGGTCTCCTACTGGACCAAGGGCGAGCGCATCGAGAACCGGGTCACCGGCAAGTTCGAGGAGGCCGACCCGAAGTTCCTCGAGAGCGTCGAGGACATGCTCGACGCCGCGCGCGACGGGCGCGAGACGTTCCGGCAGAACCTGATCAGCGCGGTCGCGGGGCACGCGATCGACAACCCGGACACGAAGGTCGACTACGCGAAGATCTTCCCGAGGCACCTCGCGAAGCTCCGCGAGGCCAGCTACCAGAAGCTCCGCCGGGAGCTCGCGAACATCGGGAGGGACGTGCTCGACGTGCTGTCCGAGGACGCCGCCGTGATCACCCGGATGGGTGCCCCCCGCGAGGCGAAGGCGCGAGAGACGCTCGCCGCGCTCTTCGACCGCTATGGCTACGCGGCCCCGTCGGCGAAGGACGCCGTCGGTCAGCTGCTCGAGACCCGCTACGCCGACCGAGAGGGCGAGGCATGAGCTTCGACATCGACTCCGTGAAGATGTACCGCGTCGTCCCGCCGCAGGTGGACGCCGTGGCCCGCCGCGCGAACCAGCACTGGGACTTCAAGGACGAGCGCGGCTTCGTGTTCATGCGCGCCGAGGTCTACGAGGGCAACGAGCAGTGGGGCGTGCGCATCCACGACCGCGCGCCGGCCGTGGAGGATCAAGAGATCTTGCGCCTCGTGGCGAAGCTCCTGGTGTGGCACGCGAAGTGTCCGACGGACACCGTCGACGTGGTGCTCGGGCGCACCCACGAGCACCACACGCTCGTGAAGGTCGGCGCGGACTTCGTGTGAAGCTCCACGTCCTCGGGTCGGGGACCGCGATCCCGCACCCGGAGCGCGGGGCGAGCGGCTACGCGCTCGTGTCCGACGACGGCGCCGCGTGCCTGCTCGAGTGCGGGCCCGGCTCCACCCGGCGCTGGCCCGCGGCGGGGGTCGACTTCGACTCTGCGCGCGTCGTCCTCGTCACGCACTTCCACGTCGACCACTGCTGCGACCTGCCCGCGGTGCTCTTCGGGCGGATGGTGACGTCGACCACGGCGCGACTGTCCCTCGTCGGCCCGCTCGGCCACCAGCAGCACATCGCGGGGATCCGCGCGCTCTTCACCCCGTGGCTCGACGACTCCACCGGCGCGATCGACGTGGTCGAGCTCGGCGACGGAGACGCGCTGAGCGCGCCGCCCTTCGAGATCACCACCCGCCACGTGCTGCACGCCGACCACGCGCTCGGGGTCCGGGTGCAGGCGGACGGCGCGACCCTCGCGTTCAGCGGGGACAGCGGCCCGTGCGACGCGCTCGTCGAGCTGTGTCGAGGCGCCGACGTCGCGCTCATCGAGTGCAGCTACCCCGCCGACCGCGAGACGCGCAGCCACCTCAACGCTCGCACCGCCGCGGAGGTCGCCGTGGCCGCCGGCGTACGGTCGCTGGTGCTCACCCACTTCTACCCCCGCTGTGACGGCGTCGACATCGCGCAGCAGGTCCGCGAGGCGGGCTACGCGGGCGCGCTGCACCTCGCGCGCGACGGGGACGTGATCGACGTGACGCCTGGCGCGTGATAGGTCCGAGGCATGCCGGTACGGCTCCACGTCAACGTCGATCACGTCGCCACGCTCCGTCAGCAGCGCGGCACCCCCTATCCCGACCCCGTCGAGGCCGCCGTGTTCTGTGAACAGGCCGGCGCGGACGGCATCACCGTGCACCTGCGCGAGGACCGCAGACACATCCAGGAGCGTGACGTCGAGCTCCTGAGGGCGCTCTGCAAGACGCTGTTGAACCTCGAGATGGCGGCCACCGACGCGATGGTCGCCTTCGCCGAGCGCATCAAGCCCGACATCGTCACGCTCGTCCCCGAGAACCGCGAGGAGCAGACGACCGAGGGTGGCCTCGACGTCGTCGCGAACCGCGAGAAGATCGGCGAGATCAAGGCGCGGCTCGCGGAGGCGGGGATCCAGCTCAGCGTCTTCATCGAGCCGGACGAGGCCCAGATCCAGGCGGCGTGCGAGCTCGGCGTCGACACCATCGAGCTGCACACGGGCGACTACTGCACCGCGGACGACGACGAGGCGGTGGAGAGCGAGCTCGAGCGCCTCGCGGCGGCGGCCAAGCTGGCCGTGTCCCTCGAGCCCGACCTCACCCTCGCGGCCGGCCACGGGCTCAACGCGCGGAACATCCCCGACCTCGTGACCGCGGTGCCGGAGCTCGACGAGCTGAACATCGGCCACGCGCTCATCTCGGACGCGCTCTTCAGCGGCCTGACCGACACCGTCGACAGGTACCGGGCGGCGATCGAGGCGGGCGAGTCCGAGCGCTGATGCGCCGCTCGTTCGGGAGCAAGGGGACTTGCAGCCCCTCCTGACCCGCGATGGGGCCCGAGCCTACGACGCTCGGATGATCGAGGCGGGCGTGCCCGGCCTCATCCTCATGGAGAACGCGGGGCGCGGCGCCGCGGACGCGCTCGTAGAGCGCTTCGTCGACCGGCTCGAGCGCGTGGTGATCGTCGGCGGCGCGGGACAGAACGGCGGCGACGCGTGGGTCGTCGCGCGGCGCCTGCTCACGCGAGGGCATCGACCGCGGGTGTTCCTCGCGGGCGCGCGCGACAAGATCACCGGCGACGCTCGGGTCAACCTCGACGCCCTCGACGCCATCGGCCTCGCGCTCGAGCCCCTCGACGGGCTCGGCGCGGCGCTCGACGCAGCGACGCTCGTCGTCGATGGCGTCTTCGGCACGGGCCTCGATCGCCCCATCGAGGGCTGGCGCGCCGACCTGGTGCGAGCCCTCGGTGAGGCCCGCGCGCCCCTCGTCGCGCTCGATCTCCCCTCGGGGATCGACGCGGACACCGGCGCCGTCCTCGGGGTCGCCCCGCGCGCGGCGCTCACGCTGACGTTCGCGGGCCACAAGCGGGGCCTCTGGCAGGGCGACGGCCGCGCCCACGCGGGCGAGGTGCGGCTCGTCGACATCGGCGTCCCGCCCCCCGCGTGCATCGACCGCCTCCTCGACCTCGCCGACGCGGGGCGCGTCCTGGCCCCGCGACCCTTCGACGCCCACAAGGGGAGCGCCGGCCACGTGCTCGTGGTCGCGGGCTCGCCCGGGAAGACCGGCGCGGCGCTGCTCGCGGGGGTCGGCGCGGTCCGCGGGGGCGCCGGCCTCGTCACGCTCGCGGCCGGCGCGGAGGCTCGCGCCGCGCTCGACGGCAAGGTGGTCGAGCTCATGACGGCCGAGCTCGGCGCGCTCGCGCCGCTCGCGGAGGGCAAGGCGTCGCTCGTGGTGGGCCCGGGGCTCGGCCTCGACGACGCCGCCCGCGAGCTCGTGCTCGAGGCCGCGCTAGGCGTCGAGGCGCCGGTGGTGCTCGACGCGGACGCCCTGACGTCGATCGGCCAGGACGGCGCGACCCGCCTCCGCGAGGCTGCCGGACCGCGCGTGCTCACGCCGCACCCCGGGGAGGCGGCGCGACTGCTCGGGTGCACCTCCGGCGAGGTCCAGGCCGATCGCTACGCGTCCGCCGAGCGCCTCGCGTCGCGCACCGGGCAGGTCGTGGTGCTCAAGGGCGCCGGGACGATCGTCGCCGAGCCCGGTGGTCGCGTCGCGGTCTGCCCGCTCGGGACGCCCGCGCTCGGCGTCGCGGGCACGGGCGACGTGCTCGCGGGCGTCCTCGGCGCGACGCTCGCGGTCGCGAGCCCGTTCGAGGCGGCCTGCGCCGCCGTCGTCCTCCACGCCCGCGCCGGTGAGCTCGCGGCCCGCGCCGACCGAGGCCTCTTCGCCCGCGAGGTCGCCGCCCAGGTGCCCGCCGCGCTGACCGAGGCGCGGCAGATGACAGCCTGACACGACGTTGTGGCAACGCGTGGACACGCTGTCCGCGCGCGCCGCGCACGACTCGCTCGGGCCTGGGCTTTTTGGGATCTCCGGGGTCGTGGTCCGGCCGTTGCACTGGTCCACGTCGGGAGGTCACATGGAGTCTCACGACCACGACACGACCGAGGAGTTCCAGCGCGAAGTCCTCGCGCGCCGCGGCCAGCTGTACGGGGCTGCGCTACGCATGACGGGTTGCCCCGCGCAGGCCGAGGATCTCGTCCAGGAGGCGGTGATGCGCGCCTGGACGTTCTGGGATCGCTTCCAGCCCGGCACGAACGGCCGCGCGTGGATGCACCGGATCCTCACCAACACCTTCATCAACGGCTACCGCCGCAAGCGCCGCGAGCGCGAGATCCTCGGCGAGATCCGCCGCGACGTCGTCGCCGCCGAGGGCTGGGATCGCGGGCTCCACCGGGTGCCGGGCGAGGGCCTCAGCGACGAGGTGACCGAGGCGCTCGCCGGCCTCGCGCCCGACTTCCGCGACGTGCTCGTGCTCGTGGATCTGCGCGGCAAGTCCTACCGCGAGGCGGCGGACGTGATCGGCTGCCCCATCGGGACCGTGATGAGCCGGCTGCATCGAGCGCGGCGCGCGATGAAGCGCGAGCTCGGCGCCTACGCGACGGCCCAGGGCTACGTCACCGCGCAGGCGGCGTGACGCCGTTCACGGGCAAGTCGCGTTGACCATGCCCGGGGTGCCGAGGTAGGGCCCACCGAGCGCCGTCGAGTAGACGTCGGTGGAGTCGCACCAGCCCGAGCCCGCCAGGCTCGTCGGCATCGACGCCCCGTTGGAGAGCTGCCGCGAGCGCCCCGTCCGATGATCCGTCGACGTCCACGTCAGCCGAGCGATCTCCGTCCCCGCGTGCGTCAGGACGAGCGTCCCGCTGCTGTTGCCGAACCGGATGGTCGACCCGTACACGTAGTCCTGCGACAGGCCGTGGTTGTCGGCCGCGCTCGAGCTCTGGGCGAAGACGAAGAATCCGCCCGCGGTGAGCAGGCCGGACGTGACGGTGTGGGTCGTCCCGTCCACGTCGATCACGAGGCCGCTCAGGTCGATGGTGCAGCCCGCGCGGTTGTGGACCTCGAACCACTCCCCGCGATCCGCCGCGCCCGTCTGCGACGCGACGAGGATCTCGCTGATCTCCATGTTGGCGGGGGTCGGCGAGCAGGTGGTGGCGCCGCCCGAGTCGACCATCATCATCGGCCCGGCGTCGACCATCATCATCGGCCCGGCGTCGACCATCATCATCGGCCCGGCGTCGACCATCCCTGGCCCCGCGTCCATCGGCGGCGGCCCCGCGTCGTCGCCGCCGCCGCCCGCGTCCGAGCGCCCGGCGTCCATCCGGCCCGCGTCCATCCGCCCGGCGTCCATCGCCGCCGCGTCGGGCGCGCTCGTCCCGGCGTCGTCGAAGCCTCCGAGCGCACAGCCGAAGGAAAACAGCGCGGCGATCACCGCAAGCCAAGCTCGCATGCGCGGAATATAGCAAGCCCTCCTGCTACCCTCCGAATCCATGCCGTGGGTCGTCGATCGCGAGCACCTCGAGCGGGCCCGCCGCGTGGTCGCCGAGCACGCCTCGCCGACCCGCCTCGTCGAGGCGAAGGCGCTCGGGGAGGGCGTGTGGCTCAAGCTCGAGTGCGAGCAGGACACGGGCTCCTTCAAGCTCCGCGGCGCCCTCGCGGCGATGGCCGCCCTCGATCCGACGCGCGCTGCGCGAGGCGTCGTGACGGCGTCCGCCGGTAACCACGGCTTCGGCCTCGCGCGCGCCGGCGCCCGCCTGTCGATCCCCGTCACGGTGTTCGTCGCCTCGTCGACGCCCGCGATCAAGCGCGAGGGCATCGCCGGCGCGGGGGCCACCCTCGAGGTGGTCGAGGCGAGCGGCTACGACGCGGTCGAGGCCCTCGCGAAGGCGGCGGCCGAGGCGCGCGGCGTGGCCTTCGTCAGCCCCTTCGACGACCCCGACGTCGCGGCGGGCAACGGCGGCACGGTGGGGCTCGAGATCCTCGCCGCGCTCCCCGACGTCGCGACCGTCGTGGCCCCCGTCGGAGGCGGCGGCCTCGTGGCGGGGCTCGCCGCCGCGCGCCGGATCGAGGGCGCCCGCTTCGCGCTGGTCGGCGTGCAGTCCGAGGCATGCCCGGCGATGGTGCGCAGCCTCGAAGAGGGCCACGCGCGGCTGACCTTCGAGGGCGAGCCGACCCTCGCCGAGGGGCTCGAGGGGGGCGTCTCCGAGACGACGTTCGCGATCGCGCGCGCCGAGCTCGCGCGGATGGACGCGGTGAGCGAGGCCGCGATCGCCGACGCCATGCGCTTCGCGAAGCGCGCGCTCGACCTGACCGTGGAGGGCAGCGCGGCGGTGGTGATCGCGTGGCTGCGCGAGCACGCCGCCGAGGTCGAGGCGCCCATCGTCGGCGTGGTGAGCGGCCAGAACGTCGACCCCGAGAAGCTCGCGCGCCTCATGGGACGTTGAGCTCAGGGGGGCGCGATCGTGCCCGGGCCTCCGTCGAGCAGCGACGCGAAGAACGCCCAGATCTGCGCCTGCGCGTCGTCGTTCTCGAAGGCGGCGTAGTGCCCGTTGTCGGGGAACTGGAGGAGCGCCCCCGTCGCGCTGCCCCCGGCGAGGTTCCCCGTGATCGGCAGCGTCACCGGCTCGATCCCGCGCGCGGCCAGACCGGCCACGGTCGCGTGGACCGGCTCGGCCTGCGGGATGCTCATGGCGCCCGCGAGCGCCTCGATCGAGACGGGCGGCGAGTACTCGTCCCGTAGCCCCTCGGTCATGAGCACGGTCTTGGGCGCGAAGCCCTCACGCGGCTCGGCGAGGATCAGGTGGGCGTAGTTCGAGGCGTCGCTCGGCTCGATCCACGACTGGACCATCGTCGCGATCGGGTGCTCGACGGTGAAGCCCTCCATCGCCAGCGCCTCCTCCCAGCCTGCGCCGGGCAGGCTCAAGAGCGTGCGGAGGATGTCGGGGATCACCACCGGCTGGATCTTGTGGACGAGCGCGTTCGTGATCACCGCCGAGGCCGCGCTGAGCACGCCCGCGCGGCTGCCGTCGTCGATCGCGAGGTAGAGCGGGCCGTTCAGGCCGCCCTGCGAGTGGCCCATGAAGAAGACGTTCGCGGGGTCGAAGCGGACCGGCATCCCGTCGCGATCGATCAGGGCCGGGTCCAGGACGAGGTTCGCGATCAGGCGCCGCTGCTGCACGACGTCGAGGGCGCTCTGGCGCGTGTTGTCGCGGGCGGCGTCGGGGTTCGGGACGTTGAAGAACAACAGCGACTCGTCGATCGCGGACGGGTTGCGCTCGCCGTGGTGGATCTGGTCGACGCCCATCGCCGCGATCCCCAGGCTCGCGAGCTCGTTGGCGACGCCGTTGCTGATCACCGAGCGGAAGTTGCCGCCGGTCCCGTGCGCGAAGAGCAGGATGGGGTAGCCCGCCTCGGGCATCGGGGTCGTCGGGATCGTGAGCACGAAGCGCGGCTCGAATTCCCCGTGGACCTCGGGGACGCCGTCCGCGCCGACCGAGATGCGGCCGCCCTCGTCGAGGTAGGGGATCTCGCCCTCCTGGAAGATCGGCGACGGCCCGTAGCGGCCCTGCAGCTCGACGAGCCGCGGCGACATCCCGCGCACCGAGACGCTCCCCTCGACGAGCGTCGGCGCGGGGTAGTCGCTGAGCATCCAGTCGCGGATCACGAGGGTCTCGCCGATCGGATCGGTGGTGGTGAACACCGCCGCCGCGAGCACCTGCTCGGGGGGCACGCCGACGCGGTCGAGGGCGTCGCCGTAGACCGCGCGGGCGGCCTCCGTCGCCGCGTCCCCGCCTCCACCGACGAGGGCTTCGAAGTCCGCGTCGCGCTCGAACGCCTCGCCCGAGGCGGCGCGGACGCCGCGGGTCACGACGGCGGCGTAGCGACGACCGCCGCGCAGCGGGACCCCGTACACGGGCCGCACGGCCACCGTGTTCGCGCTCCAGAAGACGGTGGCCCGCTCCTGGTAGTGGATGACGGCGGGCTGCGCGGCGCCGTCCTCGAGATCGACGAGCCGGACGGTGGCGTCGTCGAGGGTCGAGGGATCGACGGGCTGCGAGAAGCGGAAGTACACCGCGCCGTTCGTCGCGAAGCCGTCGAGCCGGGCGGTCATGGCGTCGACGTAGCGGCGCACGAAGCTGTTGCGGCGCGGGTTCGGGAACGCGGAGAAGTCGGTGGTGCCGGCCGCCGTCCGCCGGACGTCGTTGGGGAAGGGGAGGTCGAAGAAGGTCTCGGTCGGGGCGTCCTCGCGGGGGAGGACGAAGAGGGCCCGAGGCGCTCCGGCGTCGGCGAGGGAGGCATCGGTGCCGGGACCGGCGTCGGGCTCGACGACGGGGAGCGGGCCACAGGCCGCGAGCGTCAGGCCGAGCCAGAGAGCCGAGAAGCGAAGCATTGCGGCAGTATGCGAGACCCTGCCCCCGAGCGGCAGGTCGACCCATTCAACGGTATCCAGGTCGGCAATGGTGGGAATTGGGTCGGAACCCCCCGGATGCATTGACGGTAGGGGGTCGGGTCTCCATACTCCCCGCGCCATGTCGAAGACGTATTCGGACCTGCTCCAAGAGGTGAAGGGCGACATCAAGACGGTCTCGCTCGACGAGATCAAGCGTCGCCTCGAGGCCGACGAGCCGATGGTGCTCGTGGATGTGCGCGAGAAGGACGAGTACCGCGGCGGGTTCATCCCGGGCGCGGTCCACATCCCGCGCGGGTTCCTGGAGATGCAGGCGGAGAAGCGCCTGCTCGACAAGAACGCCCCGCTGGTCGTGTACTGCGCGGGCGGCATCCGCTCGGCGTTCGCCGCGAAGACCCTGAGCGAGCTCGGCTACGCGAACGTCGAGTCGGCCAACCCCGGGTTCGTGCGTTGGAAGGACCTCGGCTACTCGGTCGACAAGCCGCCGGAGCTCACGCCCGCGCAGCTCGACCGCTACTCGCGCCACCTGCTCCTGCCGGAGGTCGGCGAGAAGGGGCAGGAGAAGCTCCTCAACGCGAAGGTCCTCCTGCTCGGCGCGGGCGGGCTCGGGTCGCCGGCCGCGCTCTACCTCGCGGCGGCGGGCATCGGGACGCTCGGGATCATCGACAACGACGTCGTCGACTCCTCGAACCTCCAGCGACAGATCCTCCATGGCACGTCGCGCGTGGGCGTGTCGAAGGTCGAGAGCGCGCAGACGCGCCTCGAGGACCTCAACCCCGACGTGAAGGTGATCACGTTCGACGAGCGCCTCACCAGCGCCAACGTCGACCGGGTCTTCGACCTCGAGGACTGGGACGTCATCGTCGACGGGCTCGACAACTTCCCGACGCGCTACCTCGTCAACGACGCGTCGGTCTGGAAGGACATCCCCGTCGTCCACGGGTCGATCTTCCGCTTCGACGGTCAGGTCACGACGTTCTGGCCGAAGAAGGGGCCGTGCTACCGGTGCCTCTACCCGGAGCCGCCGCCGCCGCACCTCGCGCCGAGCTGCGCGGAGGCCGGCGTGCTCGGCATCCTCCCGGGCGTCGTCGGGACCATCCAGGCGACCGAGGCGATCAAGATCGTGCTCGGTCAGGGCGAGCCCCTCGTCGGCCGGCTGCTCACCTACGAGTCGCTCAAGATGAGCTTCCGCACCCTCAAGCTGCGGCGGGATCCGGGGTGCCCGGTGTGCGGCGATCACCCGACGATCCACGAGTACATCGACTACGAGAACTTCTGCGCCGCGCCGGGGACCTGAGTCCGACGACGCGAAGCGTCGGAGGATCTCAGTGGGGAGCGCGAGGGGCTTGCCCCTCGCCGGAGAGAAATCGCCGGAGGCGATTGATCGACAGATCTCGAGCCGGCTCTCGAGAACTCGCTGGCGCGCGCGGTGTCGGGTTCGGTTAATGTCGCACCCGATGAACCGCCTCCCCGTCGTCGCCCTCTCGCTCCTCCTCGTCGCCGGCTGCGACGGTGAACGAGGCCAGAACGAGCGAAGAGACATCCACGACTCCGACATGCCCGAGACGCTCCGCATCGTGCGGACCGACCTCGACAACGGCATGAGCGGGGTCACGCAGGCCGCCGAGCGGATGCGCCGCGGGTTCCTCGTCGAGGACCCCGAGCAGCGCGAGCGCGAGATGCGGCAAGTGATGGTCCGGCTGCAGCAGCCGCCTCGCTCGATCAACGAGCTCATGGTGCTGCCCATCACGTTCCTCGCCGCCGTCGGGACCGACGGGGTGGTGATCGCGCGGGACGCCGAAGAGGACCGCATGCGCGGCTTCGACCTCGCCGCGGTGGTGCCCGTGGTCCAGCGCGCGCTCGACGGGACGGCCGGCTACGAGCTGAGTGAGATCCCGAGCATCGAGGAGGGCGGCCCGCCGTCCGTGAGCGTCGTGTTCGCGGCGCCCGCCCGGCACGAGGGCCGCGTGGTCGGCGCGATGGTCGCCGGGCTGCCGCTCTGGCGCGTCGGCCAGCAGCTCACGCGGCAGCTCCAGCTCCAGAACGCCGACGCCCTCACGCGCGGCGAGCTGATCTGGGTGCTGCTCCTGAAGGGCGACGAGCAGCACTACCACGCCGGCTTCCCCCCGGATCTGCGGCAGCTCGTGCCCGACGCGGCGCGGCGTCGGCAGGGCCTCGGCGAGAGCCCCGGCGGCTTCACGGGCGAGTTCCAGCAGTTCGGTCGCTGGTACGGCTACGGGGTGCTGCCCATCCCGTCGTTCGGCGAGGACGTGCAGGTGGTGCTCTTCCGAAGCGACCCCGTCTGACGCCGGCTCGACGAACCGTTCGCGAGCCTTTAGAGACACCCCGCCTTGACCTGGCGGTTCTGGATCGATCGCGGCGGCACCTTCACCGACTGCATCGGGCGCGACCCGGCTTCGGGCCGCCTCCTCGTGACGAAGGTGCTCTCGAGCGACGACGCGCCGCTCGTGGGGATCCGGCAGCTCTTGGGGATCGCGCGCGACACGCCGATCCCTCCGTGCGAGGTGCGGATGGGCACCACCGTCGCGACGAACGCCTTGCTCGAGCGGCGCGGGGAGCCGTGCGCGCTCGTGATCACCGAGGGGTTCGAGGACGTGCTGCGGATCGGCGACCAGACGCGGCCCGAGCTCTTCGACGTCGAGGTCCGCCGGCCCCCGCCGCTCACCGAGGACGTCGTCGGGGTGACCTCGCGGGGCACCGCGGCGGGGACGCCGCTCGCCGAGGGGACGCTGGGCCCGCTCCCCGACGTCCGGAGCGTCGCGATCGTGGTGCTGCACGGGCCTCGCGTGCCCGCCCTCGAGCGGTCGCTCGCGGAGCAGGCGAGGGCGGCCGGCGTCCCGCACGTCTCGGTGTCGCACGAGGTGGACCACGAGCAGGGCCTGCTCGCGCGCGCCGAGACCTGCGTGGTGGACGCCTACCTGACGCCGCTCCTGCGGGACTACGTCGCGACGCTGTCGGCCGACCTCGCGGGGAGCACGCTGCGCGTGATGCAGTCGAGCGGTGCGCTCACCGACGCCGCGACGTTCCGCGGGCGCGACGCCGTGCTGAGCGGCCCAGCAGGCGGGGTCGTCGCGCTGCGGTGGATCTGCGCGGAGGCAGGGATCGAGCGCGCCATCGGCCTCGACATGGGCGGCACGTCGACCGACGTGTGCCGCGTCGCGGGCGCCGCGGACCGGACCTACGAGGCGCGGGTCGCGGGGGTGCGCCTGCGGGCGCCGATGATGGCGATCCACACCGTCGCGGCCGGCGGCGGCTCCCTCTGTCGGCTCGACGGTGAGCGCCTCACCGTGGGCCCCTGGAGCGCGGGCGCGACGCCGGGGCCCCTCTGCTACGGCCACCCCGACGCGACCGAGCCGGCGCTCACCGACGTCCACGTCGCGCTGGGTCGGCTGCCCGGCGACCGCTTCCCGTTCGCCCTCGACGTCGCGCGCCCGCGGGCCGCGCTCGAGGCCATCGCCGAGCGCGTCGGCGCGCCGCTCGAGCAGGTCGCGTCGGGCTTCCTCGAGGTGGCCGTCGCGAGCATGGCCGAGGCGATCCGGCGCGTGACGATCGCGCGCGGCCACGATCCGCGCGACCACGCGCTGGTCGTGTTCGGCGGCGCGGGGGGGCAACACGCCTGTCGCATCGCGAGGCGCCTGGGGATCGAGCGGGTCGTGCTCCACCCGCTCGCCGGCGTGCTGAGCGCGCTCGGGATGGGCGTGGCGAGCCTCGGTTGGCACGGAGAGAGGGATCTCGCTGGACGCGACGTCGAGGGGCTGAGCGACGACGACCTCGACGCCGTGTTCACGCCGCTCGAGGCGCGCGGTCGCGCGGCGCTCGCCGACGCCGCGCGGTCGGCTCGCCGGCTCGACCTGCGCTACGCGGGCACCGAGACGGGCTTCACGATCGACGTCGGCCCGGGCCTCGCGGAGGCCTTCGCGGCCCGGCACCGCGCGGAGCTCGGCTACGACCGGCCGGGTCACCCGATCGTCGCGACGACGGCTCGGGTCGAGCTGACCCTCGACGCGCCGCCGGTCGCGCCGCCGCCGCTCGAGGTCCGGGCCCCCGCGGCGCCGCTCCGACATCAGCGCGCGTGGGTGGGCGAGGCCTACGACGAGGTCCCCGTCTACGCGCGCGAGGCCCTCGGGCGCGGGGCGACGCTGACCGGGCCGGCGCTGGTGCTCGACGACGTGGGCGCGCTCGTCCTCGAGCCGGGCTGGTCGCTCGAGGTCGCCGCGGACGGCCGGCTCGAGCTGCAGGACCACGGCGCCGTGACCGAGCCCGCCGCGCGGATCCACGCGGTGACGCTCGAGGTGCTGTCGAACGCGTACATGGCGATCGCCGAGCAGATGGGCGTCGTGCTCCGTCGGACGGCGATGTCGACGAACATCCGGGACCGACTCGACTTCTCGTGCGCCGTGTTCGACGGCGAGGGCCGCCTCGTCGCGAACGCGCCGCACATCCCCGTGCACCTCGGGGCGATGGGCGAGACGGTGCGCGCGGTGCTCGACGCACACCCGCGCCCGGCGCCGGGGGACGTGTTCGTGAGCAACGATCCGAGCGCCGGCGGCTCGCACCTCCCGGACGTCACCGTCGTCAGCGGCGTCCACGTGGACGGCGCGCTGCGCTTCTTCGTCGCGAGCCGGGGCCACCACGCCGACGTGGGCGGCATCACGCCGGGCTCGATGCCGCCGTTCTCGAGCTCCCTCGACGAGGAGGGCGTCGTGTTCCGCGCGGTGCGGGTCGTCCACGACGGGCGCTTCGACAGAGACGGCGTGCGTGAGCGGCTCCTCGCCGGGGCGTTCCCCGCGCGACGGCCCGACGAGGTGATCGCCGACCTCGAGGCGCAGATCGCGGCCAACCGGCGCGGCGCCGATCTGCTCGTCGAGCTCTGCGCGCGCCACGGCGTGGAGACGGTCGCCGAGTACATGGATCACGCCCAGCGCGACGCCGCGACGCGCGTGGCCGACGCGATCGAGGCGCTCGGCGACGGGGTCCACGTGTTCGAGGACGCGCTCGACGACGGGACCCGGATCCGGGTCCGCGCCGAGGTCCAGGGGCGGCGGCTGTCCATCGACTTCACGGGGACCGGGCCCGAGCTCGTCGACTCCAACCTGAACGCGCCCCGCGCGGTGACCGTCGCGGCGGTCCTCTACGTCCTGCGGAGCCTCGTCGGTGAGCCCATCCCCCTCAACGCCGGCTGCCTCGGGCCCGTCTCGCTCGTGATCCCCGCGGGGAGCGTGCTCGATCCCTCGCCGGGTCGCGCGGTGTGCGGGGGGAACGTAGAGACCTCGCAGCGTGTCGTGGACGTGCTCCTCGGCGCGCTCGGGCGCGCGGCGGCCAGCCAGGGCACGATGAACAACGTCACGTTTGGCGATTCGAGCTTCGGCTACTACGAGACGATCGCCGGCGGCGCCGGCGCGGGGCCGGGCTTCTCGGGGACGAGCGGCGTCCACACGCACATGACGAACACGCGCATCACCGATCCCGAGGTGCTCGAGGACCGGTTCCCCGTCCGGCTCCGTCGGTTCGCGCTCCGCGCGGGCTCCGGGGGCGCGGGCCGCTTCCGCGGCGGCGACGGGGTGGTACGCGAGCTCGAGGCCCTCGCGCCGCTGTCCTTCACGATCCTCAGCGAGCGCCGCGCGAGGGCGCCGTTCGGGCTCGCTGGCGGGGGCGACGGCGCGCGCGGACGAAACGTGCTCGAGCGCGACGGCGAGGAGCGCGAGCTCGGCGGTCGCGCGGCGCTCGAGCTCGCGGTCGGCGATCGCGTCCGCGTCGAGACCCCGGGCGGGGGAGGGTACGGCGCATGAGGTGGTGGAACCGCCTCAAGCGGGTCGTCGTCGAGAAGATCCTCGGCCTCAACGACACGCCTCACCGCATCGCGTGGGGGGTGTTCTGGGGCTTCGTGGTGGCGTTCACGCCGACGATCGGCTTCCAGATGATGATCTTCGTCGCCGTCGCCACCGTGCTGCGCGCCAACAAGATCAGCGGGCTGCCGATCGTCTGGCTCACCAACCCGTTCACCGCGGTGCCCGTTTACTACGCGTGCTGGCGGATCGGCGCGTTCGTCCTCGGGAGCGACGACGACCCCGAGCGCGGCCAGCAGATCATCGAGCGCCTGATGGGCGCGGAGACGGGGTGGGAGTGGGCGCGCCTCGTCACCGCCGACTTCTGGACCGAGGTCGGCGCCACGTTCTGGGCGCTCGGCGCCGAGCTGTGGCTCGGTGGCGTCCTCGTCGGCGCCGGGCTCGGCGCGATCGCGTACCCCCTCACGCTCTGGGGCGTTCGCATCTACCGCCGCGCGCGGGGCAACTGACGACGAGGCTACGCCCGCCAGGGTTGCAATCCTCTGTGTTTCTGGCATCCCGCGGCCCATGCGCCGTCTCGTCCTCCTCGCCCTGACCCTCTCCTTCGCGCCGGGGACGGCCAGCGCTCAAGACGAGATCGTCGAGCCCGGCACCGCCGACTGCTCCACGCCGCGGCGCGCGCTGTCGACCTGGCTGACGAACCTGCAGGACGACACGATGCACCCGCGCCAGGCGACACGGTGCTTCGACTGGGGCGCCGTCCGCATCGTCGAGGAGGCGCAGCAGGAGACCGTCGCGACGAAGCTCAAGCACGTCCTCGACGCGCGCGGCCTCTACGTCACGATGGACGACATCCCGGACGAGGAGGACCCCGCCGACACGAGCCAGGTGGAGCCGTTCCCGAACAACCTCCCGGGCTTCTACCTGACCCGCAAGGGCAGCAACTGGGTGATCTCGGCGGACACGATCCGCCACACCACGACCTGGTACGACGAGACCTTCGCGTTCGACATCGAGGACTACCTCCAGGACGCGCCGCCCTGGGTCCTCGAGCGCGTGATGGGCGTGGCCTGGTGGCAGATCCTCGGGCTGATCCTGCTGATCCTGGTGTCGCTGCTGCTCCGCTACGCGGTCAGCTGGATCGTCCAGACGCAAGGCGCGCGCGGGCTCGCGAAGGTCGTCAAGAACCTCGACCCCGATCTCCTGAAGCGCGCCGCCCGGCCGATCGGGACCACCGCGATGGTGATCCTCTTGATGTACGCGCTGCCCACGCTCCGCCTGGGCGTGGACTTCAACCGGGTGCTGATGTTCGGCCTGCGCGTCGCCGCGGCGGTGAGCGGCGTGCTGATCCTCTACCGGCTCGTCGACGTCGGCTCGGACATCTTCGGCAAGCGCGCCGAGTCGACCGACACCAAGCTCGACGACCAGCTCGTCCCGCTCGTGCGGAAGTCCCTGAAGGTCGTCACGGTGGTGCTCGGCGTGGTCTTCGTCCTCCAGAACATGGAGGTCGAGATCGGCTCGCTGATCGCCGGCGTCTCGCTCGGCGGCCTGGCCTTCACGCTCGCCGCGCGCGACACCGTCGCCAACCTCTTCGGCAGCGTCAGCATCTTCGCGGACCAGCCGTTCCAGGTCGGCGACTGGGTGAAGATGCAGGGCGTCGAGGGCGTGGTCGAAGAGGTCGGCATGCGCTCCACGCGCGTGCGGACGTTCTACAAGTCGCTCGTCAGCATCCCGAACTCGAAGGTCGCCGACGGCGTCATCGACAACTACGGGATGCGGTCGCTCCGCCGGACCTTCCTGACCCTCGGCGTGCAGTACGACACCACGCCCGAGCAGATCGAGGCGTTCTGCGAGGGCACCCGCGCGATCCTCGAGAACGACTCGCTCGTCTGGAAGGACTCGTTCTACGTGTGCTTCTCGGGCTTCGGCGACAGCGCGCTGGAGATCATGCTGTACTTCTTCTTCGACACGAAGTCGTGGGACGAAGAGCTCCGCCACCGGCACCTGATCTACCTGGAGATCCTGCGGCTCGCGAAGGACCTGGGCGTCGAGTTCGCGTTCCCGACCCGCACGCTTCACCTCGCGACGCGCGCGCAGGAGACCGCGGCTCCGTCGAGCCCGGAGCCCAGCGCCGAGGAGCTCGCGGCGGCCGTGCTCGCGTTCGGACCGAAGGGCTCGCGCTCGCGCCCCGGCGGCCCCACGATCACGCACGGGTTCTGGCCGAAGGGCATCGCGCCCGGGGCGTCGCAGGGGACGGACCCCGACGCCGACCAGGGCGACAGCCGGGAGTGACGATGAGCGAGGCGAAGGCCGAAGCCGAGGGGACCGCGAAGCCCAAGCGCCCGTGGTGGCGCTACGCGATCGAGGTCGGGCTCATCGCCGCGGTGTTCTTCGGCGTGCGCGCCTACCAGACGCGGGACGCGCCTCGCGGGCCGGCGCCGGAGCTGTCCGCGAGCACGCTCGACGGCGGCTCGTTCGCGCTCGCGCCGCAGAGCGGCCCCGTGCTCGTTCACTTCTGGGCGACGTGGTGCGGGGTCTGCCAGGCCGAGGAGGGGAACATCGACTCGGTCGCCGAGGACCACTCGGTCATCACCATCGCGAGCCAGTCGGGGGCCCCTGGCGACGTGTCCGCGTACTTGCGGGCCCACGAGCTGGGCTTCCCCGTGATCAACGACCCCACCGGCGCGATCGCGCACCGATGGGGCGTGCACGCGTTCCCGACGTCGTTCGTGGTCGACCCCGACGGCCAGATCCGGAACGTCGAGGTCGGCTACACGAGCACGTTCGGGCTACGCGGTCGGCTTTGGCTCGCCGGGCTGTGAGGCCTCTTCGTCCTCGAACGCCTCGGCGAGGTCGCCGAGCAGCTCGGACGTAGCGCGGAGCGTCTTGGCGCTCGCGGAGAGGGCCGAGCGACCGACGCCCAGCCCGTGGGCCGCCCACATGCGGCCGATCCCGAACAGGGTGGAGGCGGCGCGCGCGGTCGCCTCCGTGAGCGGTCCGGGCGTCGACTCCTGCGAGGTCTCGTCGTGGGTCTCGGTGGTCATGATTCAGCCTTTCTCCGGCATCAGCCGGCACGTCGAACCGAGGAAGACCCGCTTCTTCGGGTCATCGAAGAGGGCGCGGCTCGCGGAGGAGCCGGCCGGGAGCGTCTTGCCGCACACGCCGCACTCGGCGTCGGTGGCGAGGACGAGGGCCTGGAACCCGAACACGCCGTCGAGCAGCTCGGGCATGGCCTCGGGGCAGGCGTCGGAGGGCTCGGTCGCCTCGTCGGTCTCCGTCTCGCTCGTCGTGTCGGCCTCGGCGTCGTCCGCGGGCTCGCGACGGGTGACCCTGTCGCGGAGGTGATCCCGCTGGCGCGCCAGACGATCGGCGAACCCGAGCAGCTCGCCCTCGGCGACCTCGCCCACGGTGTCGACCGCGTCGATCGCGTCCTCGAGGATCGCGCGGACGACGTTCGAGACGGGCACCCGCAGGTTCTTCGCGAGCCGCTTGAGCTCGTCCTCGAGCACCGCGGGCACGCGCGTGTGGAGCACCCGCTCCTTGGGCGCGTCCTCCGCGGCGCGGCGGCGTCGGGACCGGCGGGGCGGCTCGTCTCTGTCGTCCGGTGTCACACGGTCTATGTGTGTCACGACGTGAGACGAGTCAAGAGCGAATGTGTCACGACGTGATCCGTGGCCGCAGCGTGCGCCGCCAGGCCTTTGTAGGTATGGTCCGCGCCCTGATGGACGGTCTCCGCCGCCGCTGGGGTGTCATCGCGGCCGTGGTGGTCGTGGGGGTCGCTCTGGACCAGATCGCCAAGCAGCTCGCCGAGGCGCTCCTCCGGGGCCGTGGGCTGGTGACGGTGATCGACGGCTTCTTCGAGCTCCGTTACGCGCGCAACCCGGGCGCGTTCTTCAGCCTCGGCGCGGACCTGAGCCCGACCCTGCGTCGGGTGTTCTTCATCGGCGCGAGCGCCGCGGCGTCCGCGCTCATCCTGAGGCTCTACGCCAAAGCGCAGGACGGCCAGCGGGCCTTCCGGGTCGCGCTCATGCTCCTTCTCGCGGGGGCCCTCGGGAACCTCGTGGACCGCGTCCTCTGGGGCGAGGTCATCGACTTCGCGCACCTGCACTGGCGCGAGGTCTTCGACTGGGCGACGTTCAACGTCGCCGACGCGTTCATCGTCGGCGGCCTCGGGCTCCTCGTCCTCGATCTCTTTCGCCGCAACGGGGACGCCGCCGAGGCCGCCCCGTCCGCGGAGCGAGGCAGCACGTGAAGCGGTCCCAGCGCGCACTCATCATCGCCATCGCGGCCACCATCGGATTCCTCGCGCTCGACCTGGGCACGAAGTTCTGGGCGAGCGACAACCTCGCCCAGGACCACCCGGGCACGCCGCCCGAGGTGTGCGCGGAGCCGGGGCGCAACCAGCGGATCCGGAGCGAGAGCACCGTGATCGTCGATGGCCTCCTCGAGCTCAGCTACGCGGAGAACTGCGGCGCCGCGTTCGGGCTGCTCAACGACTCGCCGAGCTGGATCCGACGCAGCGTGTTCGGCGTCGCGGCGATCCTCGCGGCGGTCTTCCTGTTCGCGTTCTTCGTGCAAGGGAAGGGCGGGACGCTCTTCGCCTACTCGGTCCCGCTGGTCGTGAGCGGCGCCGTCGGCAACCTCGCCGATCGCGTACGGCTCGGCTACGTCGTCGACTTCATCCGCGTCCACTACGACGAGCCGTTCGACCTCTTGTGGTGGCACTTCGACCGGTTCGAGTACCCGACCTTCAACGTCGCCGACATCACCATCACCATCGGCGTGGTGATGCTCGTCCTCGACGGAATCGTCGAGGAGCGCCGCCTCAAGCGCGAGGCCGCGGAGAAGAAGGCCAAGGGCGAGACGGAGGGCGAGGCCAAGGACGCGGCCGAGGGCGAAACGAAGCCCAAGAAGGCGCGTACGTCCAAGGCGTCGTCGAAGAAGAAGGCCACGTCGAAGAAGGCGCCCGAAGACAGGGCCCCCGAGAAGAAGGCCAGCGCGAAGAAGGTCGAGACCGACGAGGACGAGGACGAGGACGAGACGTGATCCCCCAGTTCGGCGAGGTCTTCGGCGAGCCCATCCCCGCGTACTTCGCGATGCTGGTGACGGGCTTCGCCGTCGCGATCGGGATGGGCGTCGTGTGGGCCAAGCGCTCGCACCTCGACACCGACGTCGTGATCGATCTCGGCCTCGGGGTGCTCATCGCCGGGGTCGCCGGCGCGCGCATCCTCCACGTCTTCGTCGACGGCTACTTCTGGGACTACGTCCACCTCTGCACCGACCCCAGCCAGGTCACCTGGCAGATCACGCAGGGCCAGTGCCTGCAGGTCGAGGGCGCCTGGGACGCGGCCCGGCAGGTGTGTCAGCCGACCGGCGGCGACTGCCTCGCGTGGGCGAAGTTCTGGAACGGCGGCCTGGTCTGGTACGGCGGGCTCATCGGCGCGGGGGCCTACGGGATCCACTTCCTCTGGAAGGAGGGCTTCCCCGTCCTCAAGGGCATGGACATGACGGGGATCTCGATCCCGCTCGGCGTGTTCTTCGGGCGCCTCGGGTGCTGGTTCGGCGGCTGCTGCTTCGGCGACGTCAGCGACCACTGGACGGCGGTCAGCTTCCCCGCGTGGTCGCCGGCCAGCGAGGCGCAGTTCCGCGCCGGCGAGCTCGCGAGCCCCGGCCTGCCGTCGTTGCCCGTGCTGCCGATGCAGCTCTGGGAGGCCACCGCGTGCCTCTCCATCGCGGCCTTCTGCGCGCTCGTGCTCCACCCGCGCAAGCGCTTCGACGGCCAGGTCTTCGCGGTGTCGATGGCCCTCTACGCGCTCGCCCGCGTGGCGCTCGAGGCCTTCCGCGCCGACGACCGCGGGGCGCTGCTCGGGATCTCCACGTCGCAGTGGATCGGCTTCGCGATCGTCGCCGGGATGGCGTTCTTCTACGTCCGCTGGCAGCGCGCCGCGAAGGCCGCGCTCGCCGCCGCGTGGGTCGAGCCGAAGGTCCCGGAGGTCGCGCCCGAGCCGAAGGCCGAGCCGCCCGAAGAGGAAGAGTAGGCCGCGTAGATTCCAACGGGAGGCGTGGTAAGAACCGCGCCATGCCGTTCGAACCGGAGTCCCCCCGCGTCGACCTGCCGGCGCTCGAAGAGGCGCTGCTCACCTACTGGCGCGACGCGCGGATCTTCGAGAAGTCCGTGGAGCTCGCGCAAGACCGGCCGCGCTTCGTCTTCTACGAGGGCCCGCCGACCGCCAACGGGATGCCGCACCCGGGTCACGCGCTCACCCGCGTGATGAAAGACGTCGTGCTCCGCTACAAGACGATGACCGGGCACTACGTCCCGCGTCGCGCCGGCTGGGACACGCACGGCCTGCCCGTCGAGGTCGAGGTCGAGAAGGACCTCGGGATCTCCGGCCGCCCCGCGATCGAGGCCTACGGCGTCGAGGCGTTCTCGCGCAAGTGCGTCGAGTCGGTGTTCCGCTACATCGGCGAGTGGACGACGATGACCGAGCGCATCGCGTTCTGGGTCGACGTCGACGCGGCGTACGTGACCTTCCACAAGAGCTACGTCGAGAGCGTCTGGTGGGCGCTCAAGACGCTCTTCGAGAAGGGCCTGCTCTACCAGGACTACAAGGTCGTCTGGTGGTGGCCGCAGGGCGGCACGGCGCTCTCGAGCGGCGAGGTCGGCCAGGGCTACAAGGAGGTCGACGACCCGTCGGTCATCGTCCGCTTCGCGGTGAAGGACCAGCCCGGCACCTCGTTTCTCGCGTGGACGACGACCCCGTGGACGCTGCCCTCGAACGTCGGCCTCGCGGTCGCCGCGGACCAGCCGTACGTGACCGTGCAGGTCGGCGACGAGAAGCTGGTGCTCGCCGAGGCGCTCGTCGGCAAGGTCCTCGGCGATCAGGAGCACGAGGTCCTCGAGACCAAGCTCGGGAGCGAGTGGGTCGGCACGCACTACGCGCCGCCGTTCACGTACGCCGAGCCCGAAGGCGGCGACCCGCACCGCATCATCGCGGCGGACTTCGTCACCCTCGACACCGGCTCCGGCATCGTCCACATCGCGCCCGCCTTCGGTGAGGACGACTTCCGGGTCGCCAAGCAGGAGGACCTCGGGTTCCTCCAGCTCGTCGCGCCGGACGGGACGTTCCTCGACTCGGTGACCGACTTCGCGGGGCGCTTCTGCAAGGAGGCCGACCGCGACATCGTGCGGCTCCTCCGTCAGCGCGGCTTGCTCGTGAAGGACGAGGTCTACCGCCACGACTACCCGTACTGCTGGCGCAAGATGGACGACCCGCTCATCCAGTACGCGCGCCGGTCGTGGTTCATCCGCACGACGCAGGAGATCCACCGCGTCATCGAGAACAACCAGCACGTCGGCTGGGAGCCGCCGCACATCAAGGACGGCCGCTTCGGCGAGTTCCTCCGCTCCAACGTGGACTGGGCGCTGAGCCGCGAGCGCTTCTGGGGCACGCCGCTGCCCATCTGGATCAACGACGAGACCGGCGCGATGCACGCGATCGGGTCGTGCGCCGAGCTCCGCGAGCTGAACCCGAGCGCGTTCGCGAAGTTCGAGGCCGCCCAGAAGGACGACCCGTCCCTGAGCGAGCACCTCATGGTCCACAAGCCGTGGATCGACGACGTCACGTTCACCAAGGACGGCGAGCCCGGCACCTACCGGCGCGTCCCCGACGTCATCGACTGCTGGTTCGACTCGGGCTGCATGCCCTTCGCGCAGCACGGCTACCCGCACCAGAACCGCGAGCTCTTCGAGCAGGAGTTCCCGGCCGACTTCATCACCGAGGCGCTCGATCAGACGCGCGGGTGGTTCTACTCGCTCATCACGATCAGCACGCTGCTCTTCGAGGACCAGCCCGACCCGCACCCGTACCGCAACTGTACGGTGCTCGCCTTGTTGACGGACGGCGAGGGCAAGAAGCTCAGCAAGCGCGACCGCAACTACCGCCCGCCGGTCGAGATGTTCGACAAGTACGGCGCCGACGCGGTGCGCTGGTCGCTCTACAACTCCTCGATCCCCGGGCAGAGCGCGAAGTGGTTCGACGCGGGCGCCAACGACGCGATCAAGGACTTCCTGCTCAAGGTCTGGAACGTCTACACGTTCTTCGTCACCTACGCGAACGTCGACGGCTGGGACGCGACGAAGGAGCGCCCGCCGCTCGCCGAGCGGGCGGACCTCGACCGCTGGATCCTCGCCGAGCTCGACCAGACCGTGCGCGTCGTGCGCTACGAGATGGACGGCTTCCGCACGCACCCCTCGGCGCGCGCGCTCTCCGCGCTCGTCGACTCGCTCTCGAACTGGTACGTGCGCCGGAGCCGCGCGCGCTTCTGGGCCGAGGGCGACTCGCCGGACAAGGCGGCGGCGTTCGCGACGCTCTTCGAGGTCCTCGTCGACCTCTCGAAGCTCCTCGCGCCCTTCGTGCCGTTCGTCGCCGAGCGCATCCACAAGAACCTCGTCGGCGCGGAGTCGGTCCACCTGACGGACTTCCCGGAGCCCGACGACGCGCGCGCCGACGAGTCGCTGCGCGAGCAGATGGCGGCGGCGCGGACCGTCGTCACCCTCGGCCAGCGCGTCCGCGCGCAGCACAAGCTCAAGGTGCGGCAGCCCCTCGCGGCGGCGGTCGTCGTCGTCGCCTCGGACGAGGACCGCGCGATGGTCGAGCGGTTCGCGGACGCGATCACCGACGAGCTCAACGTCAGCGCGCTGACCTTCACCGACGAGCCCTCGAAGTACGTGTCGTTCGAGCTGGTGCCGAACTTCCGCGTGTGCGGCCCGCGCCACGGCAAGCGCGTCCCGCTCATCAAGAAGGCCCTCGGCGCGGCGGACGGCGGCGTGCTGTACGCGCAGATGGAGGCGGAGGGGAAGGTCGAGCTCGAGCTCTCGGACGGGCCGATCGAGCTCGCCTCCGACGAGATCGAGATCCGCCTCGAGGCGAAGGAGGACTTCGCCGCCGCGTCGGATCGCGGGCGGGTCGTCGTCCTCGACACGCGCATCACCGACGAGCTGCGCCGCGCCGGTCTCGCCCGCGAGGTCGTCAACCGCGTGCAGCGCGCCCGCAAGGACGCCGACCTCGCGTTCGAGGCGCGCATCACGCTGCGCTACGAGGCCGACGGCGAGCTGGCCGCGGCGATGGCCGAGCACGCCGGCTACATCTCCACCCAGGTGCTCGCGAGCACGCTCGAGGCGGGCGCGGGGGAGGGCGACGGGATCGCCGGCGACGTCGACGGCTTCGCGCTGACCTTCTGGATCTCGGAGGGCGCGTGACCACCGGGCAGGTCCTGGACGGGCGCGCCATCGCGGCGGCGGTCCGCGCCGAGGTCGCCGTCGACGCGGCGCGGTTCCTCGACCAGCACGGGCGGCAGCCGGGGCTCGAGGTCGTCCTCGTGGGCGAGGACCCCGCGTCGCAGGTGTACGTGCGCAACAAGGAGCGCGCGGCCGGCCAGGCGGGCATCCGCGGCGCCGTGCATCGGCTCCCCGCCTCGACCTCGCAATCCGACTTGCTCGGTCTGCTCGCGCGCCTCAACGCCGACGACACCGTCGACGGCATCCTCGTGCAGCTCCCGGTACCCGAGGGGCTCGACGAGCTGGTGACCACCGACGCGATCGATCCGGCGAAGGACGTGGACGGCCTCCACCCGATGAACGCCGGCGCGCTCGTCGCTGGTCGGCCAGGGCTCCAGCCGTGCACCCCGCGCGGCTGCATGCGCCTGCTGCGCGAGACGGGGATCGAGCTCACCGGCAAGCGCGCCATCGTGATCGGGCGAAGCAACCTCGTGGGCAAGCCCATCGGGCTGATGCTGCTCGCCGCGAACTGCACCGTGACGATGGCCCACTCGCGCACCGTCGACCTCGAGGACCGCGTGCGCGAGTCCGACGTCGTCGTCGCCGCGGTGGGCCGCCCCCGCATGATCGAGGGCGGCTGGGTGAAGGACGGCGCGGTCGTGATCGACGTCGGCATCAACCGCCTCGAGGACGGCACGCTGTGCGGTGACGTCGACTACGAGGGCGCGCTCGCGCGGGCGAGCTGGGTCACCCCGGTGCCGCGTGGCGTCGGGCCGATGACCATCGCGATGCTGCTGCAGAACACCGTCGACGCCGCGTTCGCGCGCGCCTCGCGGTGAGCCGGGCGACCGACACCGTCCGTTCGCAGATCGTCGAGGCGCCGCTGCGTGGGCTCGTGCGCCTGCCGGACACGCGCGTGATCGACGACGACACGTGGCGCCGCGTGATCACGCCGTCGCAGCCGGGCTCGCTCAACGAGGTGCTCCGCGCGCGGCTCGCGCCCGACGCGGTGGACGAGGCCGTCGAGCGGGTCCTGTCGGAGCACGCCGCGCTCGACGTCGATCTCAAGTGGGTCGTCGCGTTCGACTCCTCGCCGACCGACGCCCTCGCCGCCGCGCTCGACGCGCGAGGCCTCGAGCGCTGGGAAGCCGCGGGCATGTGGGCCTCCGCGCGCCTCGACGTCGCCGCGCCCGACGCGGTGCTGGTGCGCCCCGTCGAGCTCGACGACCCCGAGCTGGCCCGCGCGTTCGTCGCGGGCTGGGGGGGCGCGCTCGAGGATCACCGCGCGCTGCTCGCCTGCACGCCGCCGACGTACCGCTTCTTCCTCGCGTCGATCGTCCAGGGTGGCGCGAGCGCGGTGATCGGCCTCGCGGGCTACGTACGCCAGCCGCCGGTCGCGTACCTCACGAGCGCCGTCGTCGTGCCCACCGCGCGCGGCCGCGGCGCGTACCGGGCGCTCCTCGCGACGCGGCTCGCGGCGGCGCGCGCCGAGGGGCTCGGCCGCGTGGTCACCCAAGCGCGCGTCGCGACGTCGGCGCCCATCCTCGCGCGCCTCGGCTTCGAGGAGTCGTATCGCTTCCAGATGTTCAGGGCGCGAAGAGGAACGGCCACGCCACCACGATGAACCCCGGCGTGCGCCGGTGACCGGATCGCAGGTCGGGCGGCACCACCGAGCGTCGCTCGGGGCCCTGCACCGTCTCGACCGCGGGCGGCGGTCGCTCCCAGGACGCGAAGCGCAGGTGCGTGAACGCCGCGGCGATGCAGCTCTCCGCGGCGGGCGACACGTCCTCGGGTGACTCGCCGAGCTCGAGCTCGACGACCTTGCCCGTCCAGTCGATGGTGAGCCGCACGAGGTAGCGCCCGTCGGCGAGGTGATGACGCTCGCGGCACGCCACGAGCTCGGGGCTGGCCTGCCGCAGCACGCGGACCAGCGGCTCGCGCGCGATGAAGGCCTCCGCCCCGGCGGGGGCGAGGAGCGAGACCACGAGGAGCGCGGCGGCGAAGCGTCGTGCGGGCACGCGCTTGGGACCCGCGATGCGACGAGAAGTTCCGGGGTGCTGGCTGGCGTGGCTACAGCAGCTGAGCGAGCAAGCGGTCGAGCTCGTCGTAGCTGGAGTAGCTCACGACGAGCTTGCCCTTGCCCTTGGCGTCCGTGACGGTGACCGGCGTCCCGAGCGAGCGGGTCAGGCGCTGCTCGAGGTCGCGCACGTTCGGGCTCTTCGCGGGCGCGTCCTTCACCTTCTCGCCCCGCGCGTCCGCGCGGACGCGGCGCTCGGTCTCGCGAACGCTCCAGCCGTCCTTGATCGCCTTGGCGGCGAGCCGCTTCATCGCGGCGGTGGACGACGCGCCGAGGAGCGCCCGGCCGTGGCCCTCGCTGAGCTGGCCGGCCTCGACGAATTCGAGGATCGAGTCGGGGAGCTTGAGGAGGCGCAGGGCGTTCGCGATGGTCGACCGATCCTTGCCGACGCGCTGTGCGACGCTCTCCTGCGTGTGGCCGTGCTCCTCGACGAGGCGCGCGAAGGCGCGCGCGGTCTCGATCGGGTTGAGGTCCTCGCGCTGGAGGTTCTCGACGAGCGCGGCCTCGAAGGCCTCGGCGGTGCCGAGCTCGCGGACGAACACCGGGACGCGGTGCAGCCCGGCGCGCTGCGCGGCGCGCCAGCGGCGCTCGCCCGCGACGATCTCGTAGCCGCCCTGCGAGCGCGCGCGGACGAGGATGGGCTCGAGGATCCCGAGCTCGCGGATCGACGCGGCGAGCTCGTCGAGGGCCGCGTCGTCGAAGCGGCTGCGCGGCTGATCGCGGTTGGGGTGGACGTCCTCGATGGGCGCCTCGTGGCCGCCGCTCGAGCGACGCGGCTCCTCCGGCGCGGCGGGCGCCGTGGGCAGCATGCCGTCGAGACCGCGACCGAGCCTTCGCTTCGCCATCACGCGGCCTCGGCGGCGTCGAGGATCTCGCGCGCCAGGTTGAGGTAGCCGTGGCTCCCACGCGAGCTCGCGTCGTAGAGGATCACGGGCTTGCCGTGCGAGGGCGCCTCGGCGAGCCGGACGTTGCGCGGGATGGTCGTCTCGTAGACGTGGAAGTGGCGGCGCACCTCGTCGGCGACCTCGCGGTTGAGGTTGCTGCGCGGGTCCCACATCGTGAGCAGGACCCCGTCGAGCTCGAGGCCCGCGTTGAGCCCGGACTTGATGCGCTGGATGGTGCCCGTGAGATCGCTGAGCCCCTCGAGCGCGTAGTACTCGCACTGGAGCGGCACGAGCACGGCGTCCGCCGCCGTCAGCGCGTTGATCGTGAGCAGGCCGAGCGACGGCGGGCAGTCGATGAGGATCCAGTCCCAGCGATCGGCGAACGGGCGGAGGCCGTCGCGGAGGCGGGTGAACCGAGTCTCCTCGTCGACGAGCTCGAGCGCGGCGGCCGCGAGATCCGGCGAGGAGGGCGCGACGGAGAGGCCATCGAGATCCGTCTCGAGCACGATCGCGTCGAGCGTCGCGTCGCCCACGAGCATCTGATACGTGCCGCGCTCGACGCGCCGATGCGGGTGCCCGAGGCCGCTGGTCGCGTTGCCCTGCGGATCCAGATCCACGAGCAGCACGCGCTGCTCCGCGATGGCCAGGCTCGCGGCCAGGTTCACGGCGGTGGTCGTCTTGCCGACACCACCCTTCTGGTTCGCGATCGCGACGATTCGGCCCATCGATCCGCCTCGGAGGAGTGGCCGGTCTACCAGGGTGGGCGCACCGGGGCAACGCGCGATCGCGGCGCCTTTTTTGGTGGCCCTCGAACCCGGTGGTACAAGGTACGCAGATGTAGGACGAGGTGGTTGGTGATACTACCGAATGACACCGGCGCTTGGCTTCGACATTCCCTTCGGGACGCGCTCGCAGAGACGCGAGCGCTCCCGCCGGGAGCTCAACGAGTCCAGGAGCGTGTGTTCTGGGGTGGCCCCCCGGGTCCCGGAAATGCGTGCGTGCTGCCGCTGCGCCCGCGGCGTCGCGAGAACGAGGAGGCTTGAGCAACATGAGCGGACCGAAGCAATACCGAACGATCGAGGAGTTTCAGCGAGAGGAGATCCGCTCGCACATCAAGCTCGGCTGGTCGCTCGATGACCTCTACGAGGAGGCGAACATCCACAAGCGCCAGATCGAAGAGGACGGTGAGCCCCGCGAGCTGGACTTCGAGTACTAGCAACTAGACTTACGCAGTCCACGCTTCCTCCCTTGCGTGGCCTGCCCGTCGGCGAGCGTCGCCCCGCGACCCGACACACAACAAGAGACCCCGGCAGTCGCCCCTGCCGGGGTCTCGCCTATTTCGAGCGTCGCGAAGCGACGCGAGAAATCCCGTGCCCGTGCCCGTGCCCGTGCCCGTGCCCGAGCCCAAACCGAACCCGTGCCCGTGCCCGTGCCCGTGCCCGTGCCCAAACCCGTGCCCAAACCCGTGCCCCCCGCGCTACCTCAGCCCCCGCACCTGCATCATCGAGTCGCAGGTCCGGTTGTAGGCATGGTCGGGGTAGTGCTGCCGGATCTCGCCGCACGTGGAGCGGAGCTCGGCGTCGTCGTTGCCGTGGATCGCACAGCTCATCCGCGCCCCGAGCAGCTGGATCGATCGCGGGTGGCGCCGACTCTCGCGGATGCACCCCGCGTAGTCGCCGCGGCCCATGTACTCGACCGTCTCTTCGACGCCGGCCGGCGGACCGCCTGGCGGTCGGCCGCTCGTCGGGGCCACGGGCGTCGCCTCCGCCGGGGTCGGGGCGGCCGGCGGCGTGGTCGGCTCGACCGCGCGCCGCCGCCGTCTCGGGACGCGCTCGGGCTCGGCTGGCGGCTCCGCCGCGACGGGCTCGACCGGCGCAGGGGCGACGGGCTCCATCACCGGCTCCTCCGCGACCGGCGCGACGGGCGGGTCGACCGGCGGCTGTCCCGATCGCGCGGCCTCCTCGATCGCGCGTTGCACGGCCGCTGGATCGGGCCCGCGCGGCAGCGAGCGCTCGATCGCCTCGAGCTGCTGCCGCGTGCTCCGGACCTGGAGCCAGTAGAGGTAGCCGCCGCCAGCCACCCCGAGGACGGCCGCGCCGACGAGCGCGGTGAGGAGCACCACCAGCCACGCCGAGCCTCCGCTCGCTCGAGCCGGCGCCGCTGGCAGTGCGGGGGTGAGCGCGCGCGGCGCCCCCTGGTCGGGCGTGGCCTGCGTCTGCGCGTGCGGATCGATCCCGCGCGGCCATGACGCGGCCGCGTTCCCGACCGGGGTCGGCCCCGCCTCCGCGGCCATCGTCGGCGGGAACCCCGACGGAACCGACGGCGGCAGCGAGGCGCCGTGCACCGCGGCGCGGACCGCGTGGACGAGCTGCTCGGCCGTCGGGTAGCGGTGGTCGGCCGACTTGGCGAGCGCGTGCGAGAGCACCGCCGACAGCGCCGGCGGCACGTCCGGCCGATGCACATCGAGCGGCGGCGCCGGATCGGTGGCCAGCTTGGCGAACAGCGCGGGCACCGTCGGCGCGGAGAAGGGCGGCTGGCCCGCGAGCATCTCGTAGAAGATCGTCGCCAGCGAATACAAGTCCGCGCGCTCGTCGAGCGGGAGGCCCGACGCCTGCTCGGGCGACATGTACTGCGGGGTGCCCATCACGACGCCGCTCGCGGTGAGCTGCGACATGCCCGTCTCCTGCGCGAGGCTCTTCGCGAGACCGAAGTCGAGCAGGACCGGCCGCTCGGGCGCGCCCGCCTGACGCGCGAGGAACACGTTCGCGGGCTTGAGGTCGCGGTGCACGAGGCCGCGCGCGTGCGCCGCGCCGAGGCCCGCGCCGATCCCCGTCAGCAGCTCCACCGCCTCGTGCACCGGCAGCCGGCCGACCCGGGTCAGCCGCGCGGAGAGGTCCTCGCCGTCGAGCAGGTCCATCACGAGGTACGCCCAGCCGTCGGCGACGTCGAAGTCGTGGATGGCCACGACGTTCGCGTGACCGAGCGCGCCGACGGCCTCCGCTTCGCGTCGGAAGCGCCGCATCGCGTCGCGCCGGACGGCGACCTCGGGCAGCAGCACCTTCACCGCGTAGGGGCGCGAGGTGCGCAGGTGCGTCGCCCGAAAGACCGCGCCCATGCCGCCCGAACCGAGGAGCGCGTCGATGCGGTACGTGCCTCCGAGCGTGCGCCCGAGGAGCTCCTGGTCGAACGCCTCCTCCTCCACGTCGGACGGAGGGTGACACGAATCCAGAACGATTGCGGTTCGGTTGCCGAGGGGCTACGTAACGTCACTGATGGGCGTCGAGATCATGAACCCCCGCATGCTGGAGAAGATGCGCGAGTCCTGCCGGCTCGCCGCGGAGTGTCTCTGCATGGTGGGCGACCACCTCCGTCCGGGGATGACGACGGAAGAGATCAACACGCTCGTCCACGAGTGGATCGGCGACCACGGGGGCATCCCCTCGCCGCTGAACTACGGCAACCCGCCTTTCCCGAAGAGCGTCTGCACCAGCATCAACGACTGCGTCTGCCACGGGATCCCGAGCCCGAACGCGGTGCTGAAGGACGGCGACATCATCAACGTCGACGTCACGATCTACTACCCGAAGGACCACGGGTTCCACGGCGACACGAGCGCGACCTTCTACATCGGGGAGCCCAGCGAGGAGGCCAAGCGCGTCGTCGAGACCGCGCGCTGGGCGCTCGAGCTCGGGATCCAAGCGGTGAAGGAGGGCGCCCGGGTCCGCGACATCGGCCGCGCGATCCAGGAGTACTCGGAGGCGCAGGGCTGCTCGGTCGTGCGCGACTTCGTGGGCCACGGCGTGGGGCGCGAGTTCCACATGCCGCCGCAGATCCCGCACTACTACGAGCCCCGCGCGGGCAAGCGGCTGCGCCGCGGGATGACCTTCACGATCGAGCCGATGATCAACATCGGCGATCACCGCACCGAGATCCTCCAGGACCACTGGACCGTGCTGACGCGGGACCGGAAGCTCAGCGCCCAGTTCGAGCACTCGCTCTGCGTCACCCGCGAGGGCGTCGAGGTCCTCACCGCGCGCCCCCGGCTGCTCGCCAACAGCGAGGACAAGCCCTGGTCGAAGCTCGGCCCGCTCTCGATCCCGGCCAGCGCGACCGCCGCGGCCGCGGAAGAGTAGGTCTAGTCGAGGACGACCCAGCCGTCGTCGTCGATCCAGATGGGCAGCGCCTCGAGCGTCGAGCCCTCGCACGGGCCCTCGGTGCAGTAGCCGTCCTCGAGGCGGTACAGCGCGCCGTGGGTCCCGCACATCAGGTGGGTCTTCGCGAGGTTCATGAACTGCCGCGAGCCGCCGTCGAGGGGGACGGGCAGGTGCATGCACACGTTCACGTAGGCGCGCGGCTCGCCCGCGGGCGTCGCGAGGACGAGCACCTCCCGCGGACGCCCGTTCTCGAGCCGACCCCAGACGATGGGGCGCGGCTCGGTCGAGCTCAGCTCGGCCTTGGGGCACAATCGCAAGGGGCCTTGCGCGGCCGCGGCGTGGGTGGCGAAGGCTCGGCGCTGCGCCACGCGGTTCTCGGGCAGCACGAGCGCGCTCAGGTGGCCGCCGTAGCAGCAGCCCGTGTCGAGCCCGATCGCGTGGGGCCAGCGCTGCAGGCCCGTGATCGCGTCGTGGCCGAAGACGACCCGCGGCGGGCCCTGGTACCGCGACCCCCAGAGCCTTCCGTCGCCGAGCCGCGGCGACGCCGTGCCGTCGGGTCGCAGGCTGCGCATCAGCAAGAGATCTTCACGGCGCTGTTTGCGGATCGGGACGCCGGGGACGACGCCCGCGTGGACGACGAGCACGTCGAGCTCGGGGATCTCGAGGTAGAGGGGGAGGGCCTCGAGCCACGCCCAGTCCGCGTCGGTCATCGCGGCGGCGTGAGCGGCGTGCGTGTCCGACAGCGGCTTCTTCGTCTCGCCGGCGCGCCACCGCAGCAGCTTCTCGTCGTGGTTGCCGAGCACCGCCTCGTGGCCGCCCTCGCGCATGAACCGGACGACGCCGGCGCCGTCGGGGCCCTTGCCGACGAGGTCGCCCACGCTCACGAGGCGGTCGCGGCCGCTCTCGAACCGAAGATCGCCGAGCAGCGCGCGGAGCTCTTCGAGGCAGCCGTGGATGTCGCCGACGATGACGGTGCGGTCGGGCACGCTGCGCGGGGGATAGCACGCCTGCGTTCGGCGACCTTCGAAACGCGAAGAGCCCGACGCCGAGGCGCCGGGCTCTCTACGGATCGCGAGGATCGAGGGCGCTCAGGGCGCCATGAAGCAGGCGCTGATCGCGGCGCCGCAGCCCGAGACGACGCCGTCCGCGCAAGTCTCCCACGCGGAGTTGGCGGCGGCGCAGGTCGTGTCGATGCAGCCGAGCATCATGTCGGTCGGGCAGGTCGTGTTCACGCAGCACGCGACCTCGGCCCACTGCGCCTGGCAGCCCATCGTGTTCACGCAGCTGAGCTGGTTGATCACGATGCACTGGTTGCACATCGTGGCGTTGGGGTCGGCCATGATGCAGGCGTCGGCGCACGCGTTGTCCGCGCAGCCTTCGAGGCAGGTCGCCGTCGACGCGGCGCAGACCGGCGTCGAGCTCGAGGCGATGTTCTGCGGGAGAGGCGAGTTGGCCGTGCAGGGCGCGAACATGCCACCGCCGCCGCCCGCGTCGGTGCCCGTCATGCCGGGCCCAGCGTCGGTGCCGGTCATGCCGGGACCGCTGTCCATGAGGACGATGCCGCCCGCGTCCGTGCCGCCACCACCGCGGCTGTCACAGCCGAGGGCGAGGAGCATGGCGCACGCCGCCAGAGTCGTTCCGATCTTACGCATCAAGTCTCTACCTCCACCAAAGCCCGCAGGCCTACTCCAGAACCCCCCGCCGCTCCCAGCAGGTCCCGTTCCTATCGAAAAACGGGATATTCCTGCGCTCTTCAGCTCCTTGGAGCCCCACGTGCGCCGTTTGGTAGGCCCCCCACGTGCGGGAGTTGACGCCCATCCGTTGACACCGTGGCGAAGAGCGGCGCGAAAGTAGCCGGGAGGTGACGAGGGGTCAATCGAGCGGGTAGGCTCCCGCCCGATGCTGCAGGAAGGCAAGAAGGCGCCCGCGTTCTCGCTCCCCTCGTCGAGCGGTGGGAAGGTCCAGCTGAAGGACCTCGCGGGCAAGTGGGTCGTCCTCTACTTCTACCCGAAGGACATGACCCCGGGCTGCACCACCGAGGCGCGCGACTTCCGCGACGCCGCCGCGGCGCTCGAGGAGCGCGGGGCCGTCGTCCTCGGCGTGAGCAAGGACTCCGTCGAGCGGCACTGCAAGTTCATCGAGAAGGAGTCGCTGACGTTCGCGCTCCTGAGCGACGAGAGCGGGGCCATGCTCGAGAAGTACGGGGCGTGGGGAGAGAAGACGCTCTATGGCAAGAAGCGCATGGGGATCCTCCGCAGCACCGTGCTGATCGATCCCGACGGCAAGGTCCGCAAGGTCTTCCCGAACGTCCGCGTGAAGGGCCACGTCGACCGCGTGATCGAGGCCCTCGACGCGCTCCAGAGCTGACCGCTCGCCCTTCGGGTTTGGCGCGCTCGCGCTTACACTGGTCTTAGCTCGTCGGGCGGCGGACCCTGGATCGCGATTCGAGCCCGCGTTCTCGGGCCCGCGAGCGGCTGGTGAGGTTGCTCACCGGCGAGCCCTCTCGGGTTTCTGACCGAACGGGTTTGCGTCTAGGCTGATGCGCGATTCAGCGAGGGAAGTGGTGATGAGCTTGAAGTCGATTCGGGTCTTGGCGTTCGGCCTGCTGGCGTTCGCATTCGTTCCGGGCTGCGCGGGTGGCGGGAGCAGCGGGGCCTGCGAGCCCGCCTGCGCCTCCTCTCAGGAGTGCTGCATGGGCACGTGCGTGTTCCTCGGCATGTGCGGCGGCGGCGGAATGGACAGCTCCACGCCTCCCCCGGGAACGGACAGCGGCACGCCTCCGCCGACCGACTGTCGCCCCGAGTGCACCGACACCCAGCGCTGCTGCGGCGGGAGCTGCATCCAGCGCTCGATCGCCCCAGGCACCGATGGCCGGAGCGATCCCTCCTTCGCCAACTGCAACGGCTGCGGGATCGCCTGCGACATGGCCCGCGCGAGCTCGTGCAGCGTGCCCGGCGGCGGCGCCGGGATGGCGCGCTGCATGTGCGGCGACTTCGACCAGTGCCTCGCCGGCGAGTCCTGCGTGAACGAGGGCGGCAGCTGGCTCTGCATCACCACGTCCACGGACCCGAACAACTGCGGGATGATCGGCCGCGCCTGCGCGATGGGCGAGAGCTGCGTCGCCGGCGCCTGCGTCTGCGGCAGCAGCGGCGCCGCCTGCGGCTCCGGCCAGGCGTGCTGCGCCGGGAGCTGCGTGGACACGACCGCGGATCCCGCCAACTGCGGCGGCTGCGGCACCGTGTGCACCCCCGAGGCCCCCGAGTGCAGCGGCGGCAGCTGCATCTGCGGCGCGTCGGGTCGCGCGTGTGACGCGCCCACCGCCGGCGTCTTCGGCATGGGGGGCTCGCTCGGCGAGACCTGCTGCCCCGGCATGGGCTGCGTCGCGAACAACGACACGAGCTGCGGCTGCATGGCCTGCACCGCGCCCGACACCTGTCAGGTCGGCGGCTCCGGGTTCATCCCCGGGATGAGCGGCACCGACGTGGCGACCGTCTGCTGCGGCGACAGCTCGGTGGCCTTCCTGGGCTGCGGCGGCTTCCCGTTCCCGTTCCCCGGCGGCGGCGACGGCGGCCTGCCGTTCCCCGGCGGCGACGGCGGTCTCCCCTTCCCGTAGCCGCTCCCGGGCGGATCGCCGTTCACCGCACGGCGATCAGCACCAGCATCACGAGCACCACCAAGCCGGCGCCCGCGATCACGGCCCAGCCTTTCTGGAAGGCGGCCTTGTCGTAGGCGCCGAGCGCGCGTTCGTGGAGCGCGATCTCCCGCTCGCGTGAGGCCAGCGCGCGCTGCATCGCGAGGACCGAGCGAGCCCGCGCGGGCTCGACGTCCTCGGCGATCCGACGCTCCACGGCGGCGCGGGCGAGCTCTTCGACCGCCTCGTGGTAGCGCTGCTCGGCCTCGCCGGCGGTCGAGAGGTGGACCTTCTCGGTCCGGTCCTGCGCCTGGTCGACGGCGCGCCGCTGCTTCTCGAGATCGTTGATCGCGGAGAGCATCACCGCGAGCTCCTTGCGGGCCTTCGCGAGCTGAGGCTCGAGCTCGTCCACGTGCCCCTGCGCCTTCTCGACGTCAGCGCGGCGCGCCTGGATCTCGGCCTCGAGCAGCTCGAGCTTGGGCGCGTCGATCGCGCCGCCCTCGGCCGCCGTCGTCCGCAGGTTCCGGATCTCGATCTCGACCCGGCGCATGCGCGCCGTGACGCGGCGCAGGTCGTTCTCGCGCGTGGACATCTGCGTGGCGAGCTTCGTCTCGCGATCGCGGTAGGGGCCGCTCGCCTTCTCGGCCTCCTGGACCTTGGCCGCCAGCGAGCTGCGCTGCGCGTCCGCCGCCTCGCGCGCCTGGACCCACGCCTCGTTCCGGCCCGCGGACACCTGGCCGGTCTCGTCGCACGCCGCGAGCTGCGCCGAGAGCCCTCGGAGCCCGTCCGCGTCCTTGCGCGCGTGGAGCGCCCGGCCGAGCTCGACGAGGGAGTCCTTCACGTCCTTGTCGGCCGCCCCGCGCAGGTTTCGGAGCTCGGCGAGCGACTTCTTCAAGGCCATGCGCCGCTGCGTGACGAGGATCGCGTACGGCACCCAGGTCACGAAGGACGCGGGCGCCTCGCCGTAGTCGGCGAGCGCGGCGACCTCCACCTCGTCCACCGCCAGGACACCCGCGGTGGGGACCGGCGCGTCGCGTCGCGGCGGCGGTGGCGCGGGCAGCGGGAGATCGGGGGGCGCCTGATCGAGCTCGAGATCCGGGAGCGGTCCGTCGTCGAGGCCCGAGAAGGGATCACCGACGACGCGGCCGGCGGTGTCGCCGGGGTCGAACGGGCGAGGGTGGGTGCCCGAGCGGACCGACTCGGTGTCGATCGCGAGCTCGGACCATCCGGAGGCGGGGCCGTTCGGGGCGAGGGGGTCGTCCTCTGGGGCCTCTTTGCCCATCGGAGGAGTCTACCCCACCGAGGGTCTCCTCAGCGACGCATGAGCAAGAACCCGATGTCGTCCGCCGCGAGGCGGACCAGCGCGAGGTGCCACGAGCGCCCCGACGACTCGACACAAAGGATGCCGGGGCAAGCCACCGTCGCGACCCCGGTGTCGGTCCGGACGGCGAGCCGCGCCGTGTTCTCCTCGAGCATCGCTCGCAGGCTCAGCCCGTGCGCGTCCCTGTCGTCCGGGTGCCGTCCGTCGTGGGCCCACAGGACCGTCCGACCGTCCTCGTCGTGAAGGACGACGTCGATGGTGGCCCGGCCTCGGCCCCGATACGTCTGGGTCAGCGCGAGCTCGACGATACGACCCGCGAGCGCGTCGAGGAGGACACCCGAGGGCAGGTGATGGCGGACGGTGACGAGGTGGTCGCTCATGGCGAGGACGAACGCGTCGCGCCGGACCTCGAGGATGCGACCGCGGAGGCGCGTCCAGAACGTCAGCGACCCGTCCGCGCCGGAGTGCGTCCCGCAGGCCGACGGCGGCGCGTTCTCGACGCAGAAGAAGATGATCCCCTCGTCGCCCGCGTGGGCCTCGAAGCGCGCGGCGTCGAGGTCCGCTACGACGCAGGGTCGGGCGCCGTCGAGCTCTCGAGGGGGTGACGTGGGCATGTCGGCTGACACCAAAGCAGGATGCGTACCGTACGAGCGAGGTGGCCCCGCGGTTCGGCGCGCCGGTCCGCCTGTGTCTGCCAGGGCACGATCCGCGTGGACGGCGGGGTGCACCGACACCAGCCCTAGATCCCGGGGTCGGTGAGCACGACCGAGCGCGTGTCGCAAGCGTGGCTCCCGTCCGCGGAGACGGCCTCGGCGGTCAGATCGACGGTCCGCCCGACGTACTGGTCGACGCTCGGGCTGAAGTTGTCCAGGACGATCAGGTCGGGGTGGCGCACGTAGCGCTCTCCTGCCGGAGCGAAGAGCGCGGCGCGGAGGGGGATCTCGGAGGGCGCGCCGACCAGCTCGCCCGCCTCCTCGAGGCGGTAGGACAGCGTCAGGTCGAGGTCCATCCCCTCGACCCAGGCCCCGACGAGGACGTGGATGCCGCCCTGCGAGCCGCGAACGATGTCGAGCTCGCCGCCGCTGGGAGGGAGGGACCGGATGCGCGATCCGCCCCGTCCGACCTCCACGCTCCCCGACCCCGTACCGCACTCGGTGGGGCCGGGCGGAGAGCACGCGCCGAGGGCGATCGTGAGGGCGAGGGCGAGCCGCATCGGCTCCAGGATAGCCTTTGACCCGCGTCGCGGCCGGGTGTACACGCAGGCCCTTCGTCCGTGGCCCAAGATCCCCCCGAGCCCCTGGATCCCCGCCTCCACTTCGAGCTGCCCGTGTTCGAGGGGCCGCTCGACCTGCTGCTGCACCTGATCCGCAAGCACGAGCTGGAGATCCTCGACCTCCCCATCGCCTTCGTGACGGAGCGCTACCTCTCCTATCTGTCGTTGATGGAGAACCTGAACCTCGACGTCGCGAGCGAGTACCTCGTGATGGCGGCGACCCTCGCGCACATCAAGAGCAAGATGCTCCTGCCGCAGGAGCCGAAGGACCAGGACGACGAGAGCGAGGAGGAGGAGGTCGACCCGCGCGCCGAGCTGATCCGTCGGCTCCTCGAGTACCAGAAGTACAAGTCCGCGGCGGAGCTCCTCGGGTCGCGCGCGCTCGCGGGGCGGGACGTCTTCACCCGCGGCTCCGACGCGCCCAAGGCGAGCGGCCCGCCGCCGCTGGCCTCGATGGGGATCTTCAAGCTCCTCGACGCCTTCTCGAGGGTGCTCAAGCGCGCCAACGCGGAGCTCGCGTTCGAGATCACGACCGAGGGCGTCAGCATCCAGGACCGGATGGGGCAGCTCGTCGAGATCCTCCGCGAGCGCAAGCAGGTCGAGTTCGAGGCGCTGTTCGAGGGGCAGGTCAAGGTCTACGACCTCGTCGTGACGTTCATGGCCATCCTCGAGATGGCCAAGCGCCGCCTCGTCTCCATCTACCAAGCGGACCCGTACTCGCCGATCCACCTGCGCTCGACGGTCGTCGCCGATGACGGTATGGAGGCCGATGGGGTGGAGGCGCCTGCGTCGTCCGCGCCAGAGTCGTCCGCGCCAGAGGAAGAATGAGCAGCCAAGTCGAGGCAGAGGTCGAGGTCGAGGAGGACGCGCCGAGCGCGGACGCCGCCGCGGTGGACGCGGAGGCCAGCGAGGACCCGGAGGCCGTCGAGGCCACCGACGAGGTCGAGGACGCCGAGCCCGAGGCGGTCGCCGAGGACGCCGCCGAGGACGACGGTGAGGAGGGGGCTCGTTCCGAGGACCGCCCCGGTCCCGCCAAGGCCAAGCCCTCGTCGGTCAGCGCCGAGCATCTCAAGAGCGTGCTCGAGAGCCTCATCTTCGTCGCGGATCGGCCGGTGACCGCGCGGCGCCTCGCCGGCGTGTCCCGCGCGACGGTCGCCGAGGTGCGCGACGCGATCGCCGAGCTCATGGCCGACTACGAGGGCCGCGGGATCGATCTCGTCGAGCTCTCGGACGGCTACCAGTTCCGGTCGGCCGCCAAGAACGCGCCGTTCGTCCGGGACATCGTCGCCAAGCGGCCCATCCGCTTGAGCCGGGCGCAGCTCGAGACCCTGTCCATCGCCGCCTACCGGCAGCCCCTGACGAAGCCCGAGCTCGAGGAGATCCGCGGGGTCGACTCGTCCTCCGCGCTCAAGGTGCTGCTCGAGCGGGGCCTCCTGAAGATCCTGGGTCGCAAGGAGGAGGCCGGCCGCCCGCTGCTCTACGGGACCTCGCCCTTCTTCCTCGAGTTCTTCGGCCTCAAGGCCCTCGAAGAGCTGCCCACGCTGCGCGAGTTCTCCGAGCTGTCCGACGAGAGCAAGGAGCTGTTCGCCCGCCGCACCGGCGAGGACATCGAGTCCATCGGCGACATCGCGATCCCCCAGCCGGCCTCGGCCTCCGACGACGAAGACGACGGCTTCGACGACGACGACGAGCTCCGCGACCCGGCCGAAGACGGCGAAGAGGGCGAAGAGACGGACTCGGTCACGGAGACGGACGCGGACGCGGACTCGGACTCGGACGCGGACTCGGACTCGGACGCGGACTCGGACGCGGACTCGGACGCGGACTCGGACTCGGACTCGGATGACGACGAGGACGACGAGGACGACGAGGACGACGAGGACGACGAGAGGACGACGACGACGTCTGGGAAGACGACGAGGATTCGGACCCCGACGACCTCCCGAGCGAGGACGAGTAGCGCCGTCGTCGGCGCGGTGATAGGTCCCGCGCACCATGACTTTCCAGGAGCTGATCCTCGCGCTGAGCCGCTTCTGGGCCGACCGCGGCTGCCTGGTCGTGCAGCCCTACAACTCGGAGGTCGGCGCGGGCACGTTCAACCCGTCCACCTTCCTCCGAGCGATCGGCCCTGAGCCGTGGAACGTCGCCTACGTGGAGCCCTCGCGGCGCCCGACCGACGGTCGCTACGGCGACAACCCCAATCGGCTCCAGCAGTTCCACCAGTTCCAGGTGATCCTCAAGCCGGCGCCGCTCGACATCCAGCAGCTCTACGTGGACTCGCTGGTCGCGATGGGCACCAACCCCGACGAGCACGACATCCGGTTCGTCGAGGACGACTGGGAGTCGCCGACCCTCGGCGCTTGGGGCCTCGGCTGGCAGGTGTGGCTCGACGGGCTCGAGATCTCCCAGTTCACCTACTTCCAGCAGGTCGGCGGGATCGACTGCAGCCCGATCAGCGGCGAGCTGACCTACGGGCTCGAGCGGATCGCCATGTACCTGCAGGACGTCGACGACGTGTACGACCTCGAGTACGCGAACGGCATCAAGTACGGCGAGCTGTTCAAGCGCAACGAGTGGGAGTGGAGCACCTACAACTTCGAGCGCGCCGACGTCGCGTTGCACTTCCGGCACTTCGACGAGTACGAGGCCGAGTGCCGTCGCCTGATGGGCCTCTCGGAGAAGAAGGGGAAGGGCAACGCGCTGATCTGGGACGAAGCGGACCCGCTCCAGCGCCTGGTCCTGCCCGCCTACGACTGCGTCGTGAAGTGCTCGCACCTGTTCAACGTCCTGGACGCGCGCGGCGCCATCAGCGTGACCGAGCGGCAGCGGTTCATCGGGCGCGTGCGGCACATCGCGCGCGGCGTGAGTGAGGCCTGGCTGGCCCAGCGTGAGGCCCTCGGATTTCCCCTCGTGAAGGAGGCGCGGTCGTGAGCGCCGAGACGTTCCTGCTCGAGATCGGCGTCGAGGAGCTCCCGTCCTCGTTCGTCGCCAGCGCGCTCGGGGCGATGCCCGCGCTCTTCGGAGCCGAGCTCGACAACGCGCGCATCGACCACGGCGCGATCCGCGCCCTCGGCACGCCGCGACGGCTCACGCTCCTCGTCGAGGGGCTCGCCGAGCGGCAGGCCGATCTCGCGGAGAAGGTCTCCGGCCCGCCGAAGGCGGCCGCGTTCGAAGAGGACGGCACGCCCAAGAAGGGCGCGATCGGCTTCGCGAAGAAGCTCGGCATCCCCGTCGAGGCGCTGACCATCGAGGACACCGACAAGGGCCCCTACGTCTTCGGGCGACGGGACGAGCCCGGCGCGCCCGTCGCCGAGGTCCTCCCCGAGCTCCTCGCGCGCTTCTTCGGGCGCATCCCGTTCCCCAAGTCGATGCGCTGGGGCGACGGCCACATCGCGTTCGGCCGACCCGTGCACTGGGTGGTCTGCCTCCGCGGCGGCGCGGTCGTCGACGCCGAGCTCGCCGGGGTGAAGGCCGGCCGCGCCTCGCGCGGGCACCGCTTCCTCTCGCCCGCCGGCTTCGACCTCGACCACGCCGACGCGTACGTCGAGCGGCTGCGCGAGGCGCGCGTCCTCGTGGATCCCGCCGAGCGCGAGCGCGTGATGCTCGAGCGGCTCGAGGCCGCCGCCGCGCAGGCCGGCGGGGCGATGATCGAGGACGCCTTCTTGGTCGGCGAGAACCTCTCGATGGTGGAGGAGCCGCACGTGATCTGCGGCACCTTCGACGCGGCCTTCCTCGAGCTCCCCGACGAGGTGAGCATCGGGGTGATGCGCGGGCACCAGCGCTACTTCGCGCTCCGCGACGCAGCGGGGAAGCTGCTCCCGCGCTACCTCGCCGTCGTCAACACGGACCGGTCGCCCGAGATCATCATCCGCGGAAACGACCGCGTGCTGCGCGCCCGCCTCGCGGACGCGCGCTTCTTCGTCGAGGAGGACCGCGAGCGCGGCCTCGAGGCGATGGCGCCGCAGCTCGATCAGGTGGTCTTCCAGGCCAAGCTCGGCAGCGTCGGCGAGCGCGCGCGCCGTCTGATGGAGGCGGTCGCCGACGATCCGGTGGCGAAGGAGGCGGCGCGGCTCTGCAAGGCGGATCTCGTGAGCCTCATCGTCGGCGAGTTCCCGGAGCTCCAGGGCCAGATGGGTCGCTTCTACGCGGAGCGCTCGGGGGTCGACCTCGAGGTCGCGCGCGCCATCGAGGAGCACTACCTCCCGCGCGGCGCCGGCGACGGAGTCCCGACCACCGCCTCGGCCGCGCGCCTCGCGGTGGCCGAGCGCGCCGACGCCCTCGTGGGCTGCTTCGGGATCGGCCTGGTCCCGAGCGGCTCGGCGGATCCCTTCGCGCTGCGGCGCGCGACGCTCGGCGTGATCCGGGTCGCGCTCGAGGGGCCCATCGACGTCGACGTCCGCGCCACCCTCGCGGCGGCGCACGCGGCCTACGAGGCGCAGGCGAAGCCCGTCGGGGCTCGCGACGAGGTCCTGCAGGCCCTCGACGAGTTCTTCCGCGGTCGCCTCCGCGCGCACTTCGCCGCGGAGCTCCCGGGCGACGTCGTCGACGCGTGCCTCGGCGCCTGGGCCGGCGGCTCGGTCCGCGACCTGCGCGCGCGCCTCGACGCGCTCGACGCCTTCCGCGGCCTGCCCGCGTACGAGGCGCTCGCGGTCGCGTTCAAGCGCGCCTACAACATCGCAAAGGACGTTCCCCCCGGTGACGTCGACGCCGCGCTCCTCACCGAGCCGGCCGAGCAGGCGCTCGCCGAGCGGTGGCGCTCGGTCGGCGCCCGCGTGGAGGAGCACGCCGCGGCGGGTCACTACCAGGAGGCGCTCACCCTCGTCGCCGAGGAGCTGCGCGAGCCGATCGATCGGTTCTTCGAAGAGGTCTTCGTCATGGTGGAGGACGAGGCGGTCCGCACCAATCGCCTGCGCCTGCTCGGATCGATCGCCCGCACCTTGACGGCGATCGCCCACTTCCACCTGCTCTCGGCATGATCTACAGGTTCTCCGACCCGCTCCCGCTGGACCGAGGCGCCGCCGCGCGGCTGCTCGGAGGGAAGGGGGCGTCGCTCGCGCACCTGAACCAGCTCGGGCTGCCGGTGCCGCCGGGGTTCACGCTCTCGACGGAGCTCTACCACCAGCTCGAGGCGCGAGGCCGGCTCCCCGAGGACCTCGACGAGCGGCTCCGCGCCGCGCTCGCCGAGGTCGAGGCGGCGGCCGGGCGCACGTTCGGCGATCCCGGCCGACCGCTCCTGCTGGCGGTGCGCTCCGCGGGGCCGTCCTCGATGCCGGGGATGCTCGAGACGGTGCTCGACGTGGGCGTGAACGCGCAGACCCTCGAGGGCCTCGTCGCGCTCGGCGGCCGCCGGTTCGCGCTCGACGTCCGGCGCAGGTTCCTCGAGTCGTACGCGAGCGTGGTGCTCGGCGTGCCGCGCGCGGCGTTCGCGGCGCTGATCGGGCCACGCGAGGTGCCCGACCTCGAGGACGACGCGCTCGCGGCGCTCCTCGCGGAGATGGACGAGCTGATCGAGCACGAGGCGGGCGAGGGCATCCCGCAGGATCCGTGGCAGCAGCTGCGGGCCTCGATCGACGGCGTGCTCGCCTCGTGGCGCACCCCGCGCGCGCAGAAGTACCGCGACGCCCAGGGCATCCCGGCCGCCGAGGGCACCGCGATCGTGGTGCAGGCGATGGCCTTCGGGAACCTCGACGAGCGGTCGGGCGCCGGCGTCGTCTTCAGCCGCAACCCGTCCACCGGCGAGCGCGCGCTCTTCGGCGAGTGGCTCCGCCGAGGGCAGGGCGAGGACGTGGTGAGCGGTCGGCGCACGCCGCTGCCGCTCGCGAGCGCGCAGGTCCGGCGGGGGATGGAGGATTGCTCCCTCGAGAAGGCGATGCCCGAGGTCTTCGCGCAGCTGCGCCCGCTCTGCGAGCGGCTCGAGGCGCACTTCGGCGACGTCGTGGACGTCGAGATCACGATCGAGGCGGGGCGCCTCTCGGTCCTGCAGTGTCGGAGCGCGAAGCGCACCGCGCGGGCCGCCGCGCGGGTCGCGGTGGAGATGCACGCGGAGGGCGTGTCCACGCGGACGCAGGCGCTGCGGCAGGTCGACCCGGCGAGCCTCCGTCAGCTGCTCACCCCGCGGCTGCCGGACCCCGAGACCCTCGCGGCGCAGGGGCTGGTCCCCGTCGCGCGCGGGCTCGCGGCGAGCCCCGGCGCCGCGGCGGGCCGCGTCGTCCTCGACGGCCACCAGGCGGCGCGCTTCGGCGACGGCGAGGACCTCGTGCTCGTGCGCGCCGACACCAGCGCCGAGGACGTCGAGACCATGCGCTCGGTCAGCGGCGTGCTCACCTCGGCCGGCGGGCTCACGTCCCACGCCGCGGTGGTCGCGCGCGCGATCGGGAAGCCCTGCGTGACCGGCGCGTCGGGCCTTCACGTGGACTACGGCGCCCGCCAGGTGGTCGCCAAGATGGGCGGTGAGGTCCTCCGCGAGGGGGACATGATCACCATCGACGGCTCGCGCGGCCTCGTCTACGCGACGGCCGTGGCGGTGGAGCCCGCGCCGGCCTCGGAGCACGTCGAGCGGCTCCTCGAGTGGGCCGACGAGGCGCGCGAGGCCCTCGTGTTCGCCGAGGCGAGCAGCGCGCGGCTCGCGACGATCGGGCGCCGGTTCGGCAGCGACGGGGTCGCCGCGCTCGGGGCGTCGGCCTCGGCCCTGGCGTTCCTCGTGGAGGCGGCCGGCGACGGGGTGGTCCTCGCGCGGGCGAGCGGCGAGGCCGCGATCGGCGCCGCGCTCGAGACCCTCCGGCCCGATCGGGACCACCTCCTGGTCCCCGAGGCCGAGCTCGAGATCGCCCGCCGGAAGCGTGGGGACCGGGCCTTCCCGATCTGGAGCGAGGGCCGGGGCGTGGCCGATGGCTACTTCGTCGACTCCCTCGAGGACCTCGCCGGGCTGCCCGAGGCGGTGTGGGTCGGTTTCCGGGCCGACGAGCAGAGCCGCCCCCTCCTCGACGAGGCCCTGACGGGGAGGCGCCGCGTGGTCCTCGTGGTCCATCCGCTCGACGTCCCGGTGGGGCGCTTGCTGGCCGGACAAGCATGAGGCCCAAGGCCGGAGCTCCGCGGTGAGTCCTTCGGCCGTGCGTCAGGTGCGTGTAGCCGTGGTGGATACCCGCGATGCTTGATTTTTATGGGCGGTGGACGAACCATTGGGGTCCACCCTGGGTGTCGGACTTCGCATGAGTGAGAACCTTCCCGTGATGGCCCTGCCGGACCCCGTCGAGCAGGAAGATCCGCTCGTCGGCCTGACGGTGGACGGCCGCTACCTGATCGAGCGCAAGCTCGGTGAGGGCGGGATGGGCGTGGTCTACAAGATCAAGCACGTCGTCTTGCAGAAGGATCTCGCCATGAAGATCCTCCGAGCCGACGTCTCGAAGGACCAGGAGATCATCACTCGCTTCCGCCAGGAGGCGCAGTCCGCGTCCGCGATCGGCAGCCAGCACATCATCGACATCAGCGACTTCGGGACGCTGAAAGACGGCTCGACGTACTTCGTGATGGAGTACCTCGACGGCGTCGAGCTCTCCGACGTGGCCGAGGGCGAAGAGCCGGTGCCCGCGGAGCGCGTGATCGCGATCGCCAAACAGCTCTGCGACGCGCTCGGCGCCGCGCACGATCGCGGGATCGTCCACCGCGACATGAAGCCGGACAACGTCTTCCTCGTGAAGCGCGGCAACAACGCAGACTTCGTGAAGGTCCTCGACTTCGGCATCGCGAAGGTCGGCGGCGCGAACAGCAAGCTGACCAAGGCGGGCCAGGTCTTCGGGACTCCGCACTACATGAGCCCGGAGCAGTGCTCGGGGCAGTCGGTCGATCAGCGCACGGACATCTACGCCGTCGGCGTGATCCTGTACGAGCTCGCGTGCGGGAAGGTGCCGTTCGACGCCGACAACCTGATGGGCATCCTCACCAAGCACATCTACGAGCAGCCCATCCCGCCGCATCAGCTCCCGCCGCCGCACGACGTGCCGCCAGGGCTCGAGGCGGTGATCCTCAAGGCGCTCGCGAAGTCGACCGACCAGCGGTACCAGTCGATGGCGGAGATGCGGGCGGATCTCGACCTCATCTCCGAGGGCGCGACGCCCGGCGCCGTCCTCGACGCGGTCAAGCGCAACACCACGCCCCTCATCCGCCCGGACGGGACCGGCGCCCACTCCGCGATGACGATGGGGATCGGCGGCGAAGCGCCGGCCGAGGCCAGCAAGGCCCCCATCATCCTGGGCGCGGTGGTCGGGTTGGTCGCGCTGCTCGGCGTGGGCGCGGCCGTCTACTTCTTGTTCCTCGCCGGCGACGACCCGACCCCGATCGTGGAGGCCCAGGATCCGCCGCCGGCTCCCGATCCGGTCCCCGACCCCGTGGCCGTCGAGGGGACGGAGGGCACCGAGGGCACCGAAGGCACGGAGGGGACCACGGAGCCGACCGAGGCGCCGCCCCCCGCGGTGGCGATGATCACGGTGGTGAGCGAGCCCGAGGGCGTCGAGGTCTGGGTGGTGGATCCCACGGCCGGCGAGACGCTGGCGGGGAACACGCCGTTCGAGCTGCCGAGGCCCCCCGCGGGCCAGTTCGTGAACCTGGTGCTCAAGCAGCCGGGGTTCACCGAGCACCCGATCCGCGTGGGGCAGTTCACGTCCGAGCAGGTCAGCGTCACGCTCCACGCCAGCAGCGGGGGGTCGACGGGTGGCCGGTCGAGCGCGCGCCGCCGCGGCAACCAGACGGGGACCACCACGACGCCCGTCACCCCGCCGCCCACCGAGGAGACGCCGCCCGCGCGGCGCCGCGGCACGGGCGTCGGCAGCGAAGTGCTCGACCCCTGGGCCCGCTGACGACTTCCAGTGGACTTGGCGTTGCCGGGCTCCGGGCCGCCGACTAAGGTCCGGCTGCTCATGCACGTCCGCGTATCGCTGGCCCTCCTCGCCTCGATCGGCGCCGCCGCCTGCAACTTCTCGCAGGCCGGCCTCGATCCGACGCCGACGACCATGAACTTCCCGATCGCGATCGAGCTGTTTCAGCCCGACCCGGCGGCGGCGGACGCCAGCCACCTGTTCGTGGTGAACAGCAACTTCGATCTGCGGTTCAACACCGGCAGCGTGCAGGCCATCGACCTCGCCCGGGTGAACGACCTGCTCGCGAGCGAGTGCGGCGGCGGCGGCGAGGACTGCGTCCTCGACCGGCTCACGTTCATCGACGACAACCGCGCCGACATGCACCCGGTGATCCTCGACGAGGTGGGCCTCGGCTCCCACGCCGACGGGCTCGCGCTGCGGCCGAGCGATCAGCGGCGCCTCTACTTCCCCGTCCGCTCGACGCGCGATCTGACGAGCATCGACTTCGATCCCGCGAGCGGCTTCACGTGCGATCAGTCCTACCGCGCCGAGGTCGAGCCGGGCACCGCGCGCTGGGACGCGGCCGACATCCCGCGCTGCTCCGACGCGCACCGCGTCACGCGCCGCGAGGCCGTCGCCAACGAGCGCGAGCTCGACCTCACGGGTGATCCGGTCGCGGTCGCCGTCGTGCCGTCGCTCGACGTGGGCTCGACCGAGGTCGGCGACTTCCTCCTGATGGCCCTGCGCGATGGCCGGGTGGCGCTCTTCCTCGACGACGGCTCGGGCGCCTCGCCGGAGCTGCTACACATCGCGGACGGCTTCCCGAACAACCTGGTCACCCTCACCATGGAGCCGGGCACCGGCGTCGGCTGGCTCACCGCGGTCGGCACCAACGAGATCGCCCGCGTGGGGATCGTGGTCGACTCCGGCACGCCGTCGCGCTCCTTCGTCTACGACGGGGGGCGGCTGCGGCTCGGCGGGATCGACGACGGGCAGGACTCGCGCGACATCCAGTTCCACCCGCAGCGCCCGGACACGGCCTTCATCCTGTCGCGTCGGCCCGAGTCGGTCATCGAGGTCGACCTCCAGCGCCGCGGGCTGACGAACATGGACTTCGGTCTGCGCGCGGTGTTCGAGGTGGGCCGCGGCCCCTCGCGCCTCGTCACCACCGTCATCGACGGGCGGACGTTCGTGCTCGCGAGCTGCTTCGACGCCCAGCGCCTCTTCATCATCGACGCCGAGGTCGGGGCGCTCGTCGCGGTCGTCGGCGGCTTCTCCGGCCCCTTCGAGACGGTGATCGACCCCCACGCGAACCGCCTCTACATGGTCGACTTCAGCGTCTCCGTGATCCGCGTCCTGGACATCTCCCCCCTCGCGAGCGGTGGCGTCCCGACGCTCATCGGCACGCTGGGCAACCTGACGCCCGTGATGAGCTTGACGGGCAACTGATCCATGAAGCGCGTCCTCTTCTTCCCGGCGCTGCTCGCGCTCGCGTGCAGCAACCCGACCCCCACGGCCCCGCCGGCCGCGTTCGACCGGCCCGAGGACGTGGCGTTCTTCTGCTGGAACCTCACCACCAACTCGGTGACCGCGCTCGCCGACTGCCGGCCGCCGACCCCCTCCAGCGTCGACGACGACGACGGCGAGCCGCCCGTCGGCTACGCGCTGCACGCCCTCGTCACCCAGACCACGACGGGCGAGGTCGCCGCCGCGCGCATCACCGGCACCGACGGCGAGCCGGGAGTCATCGACACCGACGTGCGCATCCCCGGCTACACCTTCGCCGCGGTCGGCGACGTCCCGTCGGCGCTGGCCGTGTCGCGGATCGATCCGCAGAACGTCTTCGTCCTCTCGCGCGGCAGCGCCGACGTGTCGGTCATCCACACCGCCGACTTCCGCCGCGGCCTCGGCGCGGGCTCGACCGCGTTCCCGCTCCCCGGTGACCGGCCGCTCCCCTCGGCGATGCGCCTCACGCCCGACGAGGACGCCCTGCTCGTCGCGCTGCCCGAGACGGGCCAGCTCGCGCGGATCCCCGTGTCGGGCGAGACGCTCGGCGACGCGACGCTCCTCGACCTCGTCGCGACGCTCCCGGATCCCGTCGACCTCCGCATGGTCGCCGCCGAGAGCCTCCCGCCGCGCTGGCTCTACACCTGCGACGCTCCGTCGCTGTACGAGCCGCCCATCATCGCGCCGCGCGATCCGGTGAGCCTCGAGGTGCTGCCCGGGCCCGCCGCGATGATCGAGGATCCGATCACGCGGGAGATCATCGTCGCCGACGGCGCGCTCCCGCTCCTCCACGTCATCGACCCGGTGTCGTTCACGGAAACGCTGACGATCGGGATCTCGGTCCCCGTGCGCGCGCTGGCGCTCACGCCGCTGGTCCCCGCGACCATCGAGTCCACGACGCCCACCGAGCGCTACCTCTACGCGGTCGACGCGACCGACGGATCGATCCTGGCCATCGACTGGTCCGACCGGGCGCGGCCCACCTTCGGCGCGGTGCTCCCGGTCGAGGTGCAGCCGCCGTACGACCGCCTCAACGTGCCGTTCCCGGCTCGAGCGCTCGCCGTGGTGTCGCCGTCCTACGACGCCGACGAGCCCATCGTCGCTTGCGCCGACGCGCAGGACGGCGGCTACGCCTCGGGCGTGAACCTCCACGGCGTCTTCCTCGCGGTCGGCACCGTCGACGGTCGCGTCCGCTTCTACGACGTGTTCGACGAGGACACGGAGTGCCGCGGCTACGACTGCGGCGGGGGGCGCGACCTCGACGTCGAGGACCAGATCGTCGCGATCGGGCGGCACCGCCCGCGGCTCGGCGCCTACATGAGCGTGGGCGTCTCCCTCGACCCGAGCCCCACGTGGGACACCGACAGCGTCGGCGTCGAGCTCGTGACCGACAGCGGGGTGACCGGCGCGCCGGACCTCGTGCCGGTCCTGACCCCGGTGACCTGCGACGCGCCGCTGGACTCCTTGTTCCCGGAGGAGGGCACGCCGCTCGTCTGCGCCGTGCGCGATCCCTGGGCGGCGATCAGCCAGTCCTTCATCGCCACCTTCGAGGGCGCGATCCCGTTCACCTCGACCACGGGCGCGAACTTCGAGGACGGGGGCCTGACGCTCGTCACGCACACCGACTACTGCTCGGTCGGCGTCATCGGCAGCCTCGACGTGCCGACCGACGGGGGCGCGTACCTCGGGGGCTACGCCGGCGACGTGGTCGCCGTCACGGGCGACCTGCCGCCGTCGATCCTGTCGACGACCGACGAGGCGCTCCTCAACCGCTGCAACGCGCTCACCGAGCGGACCACGGGCGGCGACATCACGCCGGTGCTGATCCAGATCGAGCACGTGGAGAGCCACCCCGACGACATCCACTCGAGCTACGTCGGTCGGCTCCGGCTGCGCGAGGCGCTCATCCGGCCCGCGACGGCGACGGTCGCGGACGTCCTCGAGTGCTACCCCGAGCTGCTCGAGATGGAGGTCCGCTCGCAGAACAGCTTCGTCGTCACCGCGGGGCGGCGCGGCTTCCAGCACCCCATCGTCGAGGGCGCCTCGCACTTCTGCGAGGTCGACGCCGCCCGCGCCGACGCGCTGCAGCGCGGGCGCGCCTTCTTCGACTCGGTGTTCCAGACGACGGAGGTCACGTTCGCGCTCGGCGCGCGCCCCGGCGACATCACCGGGCGTCACCCCGAGCTGCAGATGACGGTCGCCGACGTCCCCACGGGGCTCAACGTGGACATCTCCACGGTCGGCGGGACGAGCGGCGCCTCGCTCCTCACGCGCCTCGTCTACAACGACGTCGACGACCGCCTCTACGCGGTCGACCAGTCGGTGCAAGGCCTCTTGCGCCTCAAGCTGAGCCGCCTGAGCGTGCAGCAGACCTTCCGGTAGCCTCGCCTCGATGGGGCGGCCGAAGAAGAGCGCGAAGTCCAAGGACGCCGGCCACACGCCGGTGATGGTCCAGTTCTTCGCGGCCAAGGCCGACTACCCGGACGCGCTGCTGTTCTTCCGGATGGGCGACTTCTACGAGCTCTTCTACGACGACGCGATCGTCGCCGCCGGGGCCCTCGACATCACGCTCACGTCGCGGGGCAAGGACCGCAAGGGCGAGAACATCCCGATGGCCGGGGTCCCGCACCACGCGGCCGCCGGCTACCTCGCGCGCCTCCTCGAGCAGGGCTTCAAGGTCGCCATCTGCGAGCAGCTCGCGGACCCCTCGACGGTCAAGGGCATCGTCCCGCGCGGCGTGGTGCGCGTCGCCACGCCCGGGCTCACCCTCGACCCCGACTCGCTCGACGCGAAAGCCGACAACCTCCTCGTGGCGCTGTCCTTCGGCGAGCGGCTCGGGCTCGCCGCGCTCGAGATGAGCCGCAGCGACCTGCGGGCCTGCGTGCTCGACGACGAGGCCGCGGTGCTCGCCGAGCTCGTCCGCCTCGAGCCGCGCGAGCTGCTGCTCGACGGCGAGCGGCCCGCGCTCGAGGCGACGCTCGCGCGGGTCCTGCCGCGCACGGCGATCCGCCGGGTGACCCGCGACGCCGTCGAGGACGCCGACGCCGCGCTCGCGGCGCTGCTCGGGGACGACGAGATCCCGCGGGCGCTCCACGAGGTCGACGAGGCCGGCCGCGTCGCCGCCATCGCGGCGCTCCGCTACGCGCAGCAGGCGCAGCCGAACGCGAAGGTCCGCGTCTCGCGCCTCGCGCGCTACGACCCGCACGACCGGCTCGTGCTCGACGAGGTCGCGGTGCGCAACCTCGAGCTCGTCCGCACGCTGAGCGGGGACAAGACGGGCTCGGTCCTGCACCTCCTCGACGAGACCAAGACCGCGATGGGGGCGCGCGCGCTCCGTCGCCGCCTGCTCGCGCCGCTCCGCGACCTCGGGGCGATCCGACGCCGGCACGACGCGGTCGAGGCGCTGCTCGTGGACGCCGAGCTCCGGCGCGCGCTGCGGGGCGACCTCGCGAGCGTGGCGGATCTCGAGCGCCTCGCGACCCGCGTGGAGCTCGGGGTGGCGACGCCGCGGGACCTCGGGGCGATCCGCGACTCGCTCGTCGCGGCTCACACGCTCGCGGCGCGGGTGGACGAGCGCGCGGCGACGAGCACCGACGACGCGCTGGGCAAGATGGTCCCCGACGAGCGCTGCGAGGAGGTCCTCGGGGAGCTCGAGACGGCGCTCACGGAGGAGCCGCCTCAGGTCCCGAGCCAGGGCGGGATCCTCGCCGAGGGGGTGAGCCCGGACCTCGACGAGCTCCGCGAGCTGTCGAGCTCGAGCAAGGACGTCTTGTTGCGCCTCGAGCAGCGCGAGCGCGAGCGCACCGGGATCGGCTCGCTGAAGATCAAGTACACGAAGGTCTTCGGCTACTACCTCGAGGTCACGCGGTCGAACCTGCACCTCGTCCCGGACGACTACCGACGCAAGCAGACCATCGCCAACGGCGAGCGGTACATCACCGACGAGCTCGACGATCTGCAGGGGAAGATCCTCGACGCCGACGAGCGGGCGAGGGCGCTCGAGATCCAGCTCTTCGAGGAGCTGCGGGACCGCACCGCGGAGCGCGCCGACGAGCTGCGGGCGTTCGCGCGGGCGCTCGCGGACCTCGACGTCCACGCGGCGCTCGCCGAGGTCGCGCACCGCTTCGACTACGTCCGGCCCGAGCTCGACGACGGGGTCGCGATGGACCTTCGCGAGTGCCGCCACCCGGTGGTCGAGCGGCTCGCGGAGGCCGGCTCGTTCGTGCCCAACGACGTCGCGCTCGACGCGGAGGGCGAACGCCTGATGATCATCACCGGCCCCAACATGGCCGGGAAGTCGACCGCGATGCGGCAGGTCGCGCTCGCGGTGATCCTCGCGCAGGCGGGCTCGTTCGTGCCCGCCGCGAGCGCGCGCTTCGGCGTCGTCGACCGCGTGTTCACGCGCGTCGGCGCGAGCGACGACCTCGCGCGCGGCCAGAGCACGTTCATGGTCGAGATGCGCGAGACCGCGACGATCCTGCGCGACGCCACGCGGCGCTCGCTGGTGATCCTCGACGAGATCGGGCGCGGGACGAGCACCTACGACGGGCTCGCGATCGCCTGGGCGGTCGCCGAGCACCTCCACCGGGGCATCGGCTGCCGCGCGATGTTCGCGACCCACTACCACGAGCTGTGCGAGCTCGCGGAGCTCGAGGACGGCGTGGTCACCTACAACGTCGCGGCGCGCGAGTACGGCGACGACGTCGTGTTCCTCCACAAGCTCGTCGAGGGCGCGACCAACCGGAGCTACGGCGTGGCGGTGGCGCGCCTCGCGGGGGTCTCCGAGATCGTCCTCGCGCGCGCCAAGGCGATCCTCGCGGACCTCGAGTCCGGCGCGCCGCTCCCCGGCGGTCGCCCCGCGTCGCTCCGCGGTCGGGCGCAGCTCGAGCTGTTCGCCCCCGCGCCGGCGCAGCGCGAGCCGAGCGCGGTCGAGCGCACGCTGCGCGAGCTCGACGTCGATCGCCTGCGTCCCCTCGACGCGCTCGTGACGTTGGCTCGCCTCAAGGACATGCTGGACCCGTGAACCGCTTCGTCGCCCTCGCGTTCCTGCTCGCGGCCTGCGAGCCGAGCACGTACTCGGACCTCGACCGGCCCACGCTCGCGGTCGTGACCGTCGAGCGCGGAGGGTTCTGCTCGTCGGTCCACGCCGTGGACTCGGCCGGCGTCGTGTGGGCCGCCGGCTCGTGCGGCGAGGAGTCCGGCAGCCTGATGCGCCGCACGCAGACCGTCGGCGCGGACGAGCGCGCCACGCTCGACGCGCGCATGGACGAGGTGCTCGCGCTCGGCGACGACCCCGAGTGCGACCTCCCGAGCTCGACGGGGCGCCGGTTCCGGTTCGTGCGCACGCTCGCGGGCGGCGGTGAAGACGACGTGCGCATCTGCGAGCCCGGCGTCCCGCTCGTCGCGGTGCAGCTCGCCGATCGCCTCGAGAGCCTCGTGAGCCCCGCTGGCGTCGACGCGGGCACCGACGCGGGCGCGGTCGACGACGCCGGGCCCTGAGCGCGTCGAAGGGGGAGCCCGGATAGCGACCGGGGAGGGGGCCCGCTATGCTCGGCCCCGATGGCGGACGAGAAGGAGCTGCAGCGGATCCGAGAGGCGCTCGAGGCGGCGGACGCGGGGTTCGTCGACGCGCTCGAGGCGCGCGCGAAGGCGATCGAGGCGCTGATCGCGCTCCGGGAGCGCGAGCCGGAGACGTACTTCGCGATGCCCTCCGTGGCCGAGGTCGTGCAGAAGGCGCTGACGACCGCGGAGCACTTCCCGAAGGAGCCGCTCGAGCGGGCGCTCCGCGAGGTCCTCGGCGCGAGCGCGAACATGCTCGCCCCCACCATCGTCGCGATCCCGGGGCCGCAGGGCGGCTTCGCGGAGGTCGCCGCGCGACAGCACTTCGGCTCGAGCGCGCAGGTCCAGAGCCACCTCGACGTCGGGCGGGTGTTCGAGGAGGTCGAGCGCAAGCGCGCGTCGTTCGGCGTGGTCCCCTTCGAGACCTCGACCGACGGCGCGATGACCTCGACCATCGACGGCCTCGCCTCGAGCGACGCGCGCATCTGCGCCGAGATCACGATCGGCTGTCGCTACGACCTCGTGTCGAGCACGGGCAACGCCGGCGACGTCGAGAACGTCTACGGCACGTCCGAGGCGCTCGCGTTCTGCGCCTCGACCCTGTCGCGCGAGTTCCCGAAGGTCACGACCCTCGACGTGCGGAGCGCCGCGGTGGCGCTCGATCTCGCGCGCGAGGATCACGGCGCGGCCGCCGTCGTCGCGGGCTGGTCGGAGCACGACCCGGGCGAGCTCCGCCGCGTGCGGTCGGGGATCGAGGACCTCGACGGCGTCGAGACGCGGTTCGTGGTCATCGGCCACGAGAAGCCGCGCCGCACCGGGACCGACAGGACGATCCTGGGGCTGGCGGTGAAGGACGAGCCCGGCTCGCTCCACAACGCGCTGTCCCCGTTCGCCGATCGCGGGATCAACCTGACGCGGATCGAGTCGCGCCCCGTGCGCGGTCGGAGCTGGCGCTACCTGTTCATCGTCGAGCTCGACGGCCACATCACCGACCGCCCCGTCCTCACGGCGGTCGAGGACGTGCGCGCCGCGGCGCGGCACCTGCGGGTCCTGGGGAGCTTTCCTCGGCCGTCCTGATGTGCCACACCGGCTCCGTCATGAGCCGTATGGTCCCCGAGAACGTCGAGCGCCTGGTCCCCTACAGCCCCGGCAAGCCCATCGAGGAGCTCGAGCGGGAGCTCGGCATCAAGAACGCGGTGAAGCTCGCCTCGAACGAGAACCCCCGCGGGCCCTCGCCGCGGGCGATCGAGGCGATGCGGGAGGCGGCCGCGGGGGTCAACCGTTACCCCGACGCCGCGTCCTGGAACCTCCGCTCGGAGCTCGCCGCGCACCACGGGATCTCGATGGAAGAGATCGTCATGGGCAACGGGTCCAACGAGCTCATCGACCTGATCTGCCGGACCTACGCGGGCCCCTCCGACCACGCGGTGATCGGGGTCCCGAGCTTCGTCTGCTACCACCTCGGGCTCACCTCCGCGAACGTCCCCTTCGACGCGGTGCCGCTGCGCGAGCACCTGTTCTGGGATCTGCCGGCGATGGCCGCGAAGGTGAACGAGCGCACCCGGCTCCTGTTCGTCGCCAACCCGAACAACCCGACCGGCGCGCACGTCGGTCGCGAGGCGCTGACCGCGCTCCTCCGCGACCTCCCCGAGCACGTCCTCGTCGTGCTCGACGAGGCCTACGTCGAGTTCGCCGACGCCGAGGACTACGTCTCCGCGCTCGAGCTGCGCGACCTGCGCGAGCAGCTGATCGTGCTCCGTACGTTCTCGAAGGCTTACGGCCTCGCCGCGAACCGCGTGGGCTACGCGATCGGGCGCCCCGAGGTCGTGAGCTACCTCCACCGCACCCGCGCGCCGTTCAACGTCGGCTCGATCGCGCAGGCCGCGGCGCGAGCGGCGCTGAAGGACCAGGCGCACGTCGCCGAGTACGTCGAGCTCAACCGCACCGAGCGCGCGCGCGTCACCGCGGCGCTGACCGAGCTCGGGGTCCGCGTGGCGCCGAGCCAGGCGAACTTCGTGTTCGTCGACTTCGCGCGCGACAACAAAGAGGTCTACGACCGCATGTTGAGGATGGGCGTGATCATCCGGCCGATGCCGAAGCCCGTGGACACGTGGCTCCGCGTCACCATCGGCCTGCCCGAGGAGAACGACCGCTTCCTCGGCGCCGCGCGGGAGCTCCTCGCTTGACCGGCGGCGTGGGTAGGCGCTTCCGCGTCCAGGGGCCCGCGAAGGGGCTGCGCGGCTCCGTGAAGGTCCCCGGCGACAAGTCGATCGGACATCGCGCGTTGATGTTCGCGTCGCTCGCCGAGGGCCGCTCGACGATCCAGGGCTTGAGCGCGGGCCTCGACAACCGCTCGACGGCGGAGCTCTTCCGCGAGCTCGGCGTGACCATCGAGCTCGGCGACGAGCACGCGATCGTCGACGGGGTAGGGCTGTTCGGCCTCTCGATGCCCAAGGGCGCGCTCGACTGCGGCAACAGCGGCACCACCATGCGCCTCGTCGCGGGGCTGCTCGCGGGACAGCGCTTCGGCACCCGGCTGATCGGAGACGAGTCGCTCACCAAGCGGCCCATGCGCCGCATCGTCGAGCCCCTGCGCGCGCGCGGTGCTCACATCGCGGGGCGCAGTGGCGACAAGGAGGGCGAGATCTACCCGCCGCTCGCGGTCGCGCCGCTGATCGAGGGCGAGCAGCTCACCGCGCTCGAGTACGCGTCGCCCATCGCGAGCGCTCAGGTGAAGAGCAGCCTGCTCTTGAGCGGCCTCTACGCGGCGGGCGCGACGGCGATCCGCGAGCCCGTGGTGAGCCGGGACCACACCGAGCGCATGCTCGGCGCGCTCGGCGTCCCGATCCAGGCGGTCGGGCCGATGGTCGTCCTCGATCCGGTCGGCTGGGACCGCCGCTGGAGCGGCTTCGAGTGGACGGTGCCCGGCGACATCTCCGGCGCCGCGTTCATGTTCGCCGCCGCGACGATGGTTCCGGGCTCGGACGTGACGGTCGAGGGCGTCGGCCTGAACCCGACGCGCACCGGCATCCTCGACGCGCTGCGGGGGATGCGCGCGGACCTGCGGTTCATGCCCAAGGGCGACGCGGCCGGGGGCGAGCCGTCGGGCGACGTCCAGGTCGTGCACCGGCCCCTCGCCGCGACGATGACGGCGGGCGAGATGCTCACCCGCATGATCGACGAGGTCCCCGCGTTCTGCGCCATCGCCGCCACGGCCAAGGGCCGCAGCGACGTCCGCGACGCGCACGAGCTGCGCGTCAAGGAGAGCGATCGGGTGGCGACGAGCGCCGAGGTGCTCGAGGCGTTCGGCGTCGACTGCACCGAGCTGCAAGACGGCTTGCACGTGCACGGCGGGGCGCGGCTCGAGGGCGCGCGGGTCGCGAGCCGAGGGGACCACCGCATCGCGATGATGGCCGCGGTGCTCGGGCTCGTCGCGCACGGCGAGACCATCGTCGACGACGTCGAGTGCGTGGCCACGAGCTTCCCCGGCTTCGCCGACACGCTCGCCTCGCTCGGCGCGGACATCGTCGAGGAGGACTCCCCGTGACGGCCAAGGACGGCGCCATCGTCGCGATCGACGGGCCGGCCGGCGCGGGCAAGAGCACCGCGGCGCGCCTCCTCGCCGAGCGGCTGGGCTACGTGCTCATCGACACCGGCGCGCTCTACCGGGCGGTCGCGCTCGCGGCGAAAGAGCGCGGGATCGCGTGGGACGACGCCGAGGCGCTCGGCGCGCTCACCGCGTCCCTCGAGCTGCGGTTCGAGCCGCCCGAGGCCGGCGCGCGGCCGCCGCTGCTCGTCGACGGCGAGGACCGGTCGACCGACATCCGGGCCCCCGACATCTCGCAGGGCGCGAGCCAGGTCAGCGCGCACCCGCCCGTCCGGGCCGCGCTCCTCGGCGTGCAGCGCGCGATGGGCGAGGCCGGGGGCTGCGTGCTCGAGGGGCGCGACATCGGGACCGTCGTGTTCCCGAACGCCGACGTGAAGGTGTTCCTCACCGCCAGCCTCGACTCCCGGGTCGGTCGCCGCTTCGACGAGCTGGTCGGGGCGGGCGCGGAGACCGACAGGGACGCGGTCCGCGCCGAGATGGAGACCCGCGACGCCAGGGACTCGGGCCGCGAGGTCGCGCCGCTCAAGCCAGCCGACGACGCGGTGCGCCTCGACAGCACCGACCTCGACCTCGAGGAGGTCGTCGAGCGGCTCGCCGCGATCGTCCGGGAGGCCGGTTTTTCGGCGCGTTGACAGCGTTCTGGGCCGCTGCTACCAATCCACCCCCTTCGCTCCGCGGAGGGCTTCATAGGCCCGCGAGGCAGGCCGCGAGACCCCATTGATTCGGGGGTTTCGGGGGTCCTCGCGATCAAACCGGTCAACCCGAGACACAACCTCGAACCACCTCGAATCAGAAAGCACCCGATACTTCATGTCAGCAGAGACCCAGACCAGCTTCTCGGACGGAGGCGAGACGTTCGCCGCCCTCTTCGAAGCGTCGGTCGCCCACGCGGACGAGCTCAAAGAAGGAGAGATCGTCTCCGGCACCGTGATGTCCATCCTCAAGGACAGCGTCGTCGTGGACATCGGCTACAAGTCCGAGGGCATGATCTCGCTCAGCGAGTTCGTCGGCCCGACCGGTGAGACCCACGTCGCCCCCGGCGACCGCGTGGACGTGCTCATCGAGTCCAAGGAGACCGACGACGGCCTCGTCCTCCTCTCGAAGGAGAAGGCCGACAAGCTCAAGGTGTGGGACGAGATCAGCGCCGCGTGCGAGCGCGACGAGCTGATCGACGGGACCATCACCGCCCGCGTGAAGGGCGGCCTGAGCGTGACCATCCGCGGCGGCGTGAAGGCGTTCCTGCCCGGCTCGCAGGTCGACCTGCGGCCCGTGCGCAACTTGGACAAGCTGATCGGCCAGACCTACGAGTTCAAGGTCATCAAGTTCAACAAGAAGCGCGGCAACATCGTGCTCTCGCGCCGCGTCCTGCTCGAGCGCGAGCGCGACGAGCTCAAGGCGCGGACGCTCCAGAACCTCGAAGAGGGCATGGTCGTCACCGGCGTCATCAAGAACATCACCGAGTACGGCGCGTTCGTCGACCTCGGCGGCATCGACGGCCTCCTCCACATCACCGACATGAGCTGGGGCCGGGTCAACCACCCGTCCGAGGTGTTCACCGTCGGCGACGAGGTCACCGTCAAGGTGCTCAAGTACAACGCCGAGACGGAGCGCGTGTCGCTCGGCCTCAAGCAGACCGTCGACGATCCGTGGATCGCGGCGTCGCAGCGTTACCCCGTCGGCGCGAAGATCGGCGGCAAGGTCGTCTCGATCACCGACTACGGCGCGTTCGTCGAGCTCGAGCCCGGCATCGAGGGCCTCATACACGTCAGCGAGATGTCGTGGCGCAAGCCGAAGCACCCGAGCAAGCTGCTCGAGATCGGCCAGGACGTGGAGACGGTCATCCTCGACGTCGACATCGTCAACAAGCGGATCAGCCTCGGCCTCAAGCAGCTCGAGCCGGATCCGTGGGAGGTCTTCTCGAGCAAGTACAACCCGGGTGACATCATCCGCGGCAAGGTGCGCTCGGTGACCGACTACGGCGTGTTCGTCGGCATCGAGGAGGGCGTGGACGGCATGGTCCACAAGTCCGACCTCAGCTGGACGCAGCGCATCAACAACCCGAGCGACGTCTACCGCAAGGGCGACGAGCTCGAGGCGATCATCCTCTCGATCAACCACGACGAGAAGAAGGTCTCCCTCGGCATCAAGCAGCTCTACGAGGATCCGTGGACGCGGATCCCGGTCGACTACCCCGAGGGCACCGTCCTCGAGGTCCGCGTGGTCTCCATCGCGGAGTTCGGCGTGTTCGTGGAGCTCGAGCGCGGCATCGAGGGCCTCGTGCCCCTGAGCGAGCTCAGCTACGACCGCATCGACGACCCGCGTCAGGTGGTCAAGGAGGGCCAGATCGTGAAGGCCGAGATCATCGACGTGAACCCGTCGGATCGCCGCATCACGCTCTCGCTCAAGAAGGCCGAGCTCGAGAACCTCGAGGCCATCAAGTTCGACGAGAACCGTGGCGCGAAGGCGAGCGCGGGCGGCGCGACCGAGCGTCGCGTCGGGCCGAGCGGCGGCGGCGGGGCGACCCTCGGGGACGTCCTCAAGGCCAAGCTGGGCAACCTCGTGACGAGCGACGCGCCCGCGGCGAGCTCGGACGACGACGAGGACGAGGACGAGTAGAGCTCGCCTCGCGATCCGTTCGACGCTGAAGGGCGCGGAGTCGATCTCCGCGCCCTTCGCGCGTTTTGGGGCCTCCGCCGAGGACGGGATCACGGGACTTGTCCGCCCAGTGTGCGGATCTTGCGCAAGCGGTGCTAAGCTCCCCGAACCGCAGAGAATCTCCGCGACTCCCCGACGCCTTGTGAGAGCTGCTTGTCCCATCGAGAGCGCATTCCGTCCCCCATCGACGACATGGAGGTGCCCGAGCACCTCACCGCGCGGGTCGTGGCTCCTGGTGAGGCCCCGCTCGTGCACGGCTACGACGTCCAGGCCGATCTGAGCGCGCACTACGGGTTCTCGGACCTCGTGTTCCTGTCCCTCACCGGCGAGCTCCCCGAGGGGCACGCGGGCCGTGCGTTCGAGGTGCTGCTGATGTTCGCGGCGCCGGTCAGCGTCGCCGAGGCGCCGAGCCACGCCGCCGCGCTCGCGCGTCTCTGCTCCGCCAAGCCCTCGAGCGTCGCCGCGGTGGCGGCCATCGGCCTGGCCGAGCAAGCGCGGCACCGGGTCGAGGAGCTCGCCCCGCTGATCGAGTGGCTGCGCGCTGACCGCGAGGGGCCGCCGGCGCTCGCCGGGGGCGACTCGCCGACCGCGAGATTGCAAGCCATGTTGCGGGCATGCGGCGCCCCGGTGGACGAGCGAGACGCGCAGCTCCCCCTCGCGGCGGCGATCGTCGCGGGGCTCTGGGATCTGGGCCTGCGCGAGGCGTGGCAGCTCGAGGCCGCCTTCGTGGTCGCGCGCTGGCCGCTCGCTCAAGCCGAAGCGATGAGCAACACGCCCGGCGCGCTCGGGACGTATCCGATCCGGCTGCCGAGCTTCGATCTTCGGGGGACGCCTCGTGAGCCTTGATCACCCGGTCATCGTCACCGACCTCGGGGCGGCGACGCACGGCGACAACCTGGTGCGCGGGCTGTCGGTGCGGGACGACCTCTTCGGACGCGAGACGCGGTGGTCGCTCCTCTCACGCTTCGTTCAGGGCCCCGACCTCGATCGGGACGACGCCGCGCTGCTCGATGACGTCCTCGTCGCCATCGTCGCGCCGGACCCGCGCATCTGGCCGCTCAAGGTCGGCTGGATCATCGGGGCGTACGGCGACTGGTGGGCCGCGGGTGCGGCGGTCCAGGCGATGCTGGCCGAGTGCCGGATGGGCCCGTGGGCGTGCGCCGCCGCGTACGAGACGGCGACCGCCCTGGCCGCGCTCCGAGGTGACGACGCGACGGACTTCGAGAAGCGCGCGGTCGCGTGGATCCGCGACCAGTGGGACGTGGGAACCGTCGTCTGGGGCTTCGGGGTCGCCGGCGGCGCAGGCCGCGCGCGCGACGAACGCATGGACCTGATCGACGCGGCCGCGCGTCGCCACGGTCGCGACCAGCACCGGCACTACCGCGCCTCGCTCGACGCCGCCGCCGCGATCCAGGCCGCCACGGGCCGCGCTCCGAACATGGCGTTGGCGGTCGCCTCGCTCGCGCTCGATCTGGGGCTCACCCGCGCGCAGTTCGAGGCCCTGATGTACCAGGTCGTCGAGCCGCAGGTGCTCGGCAACGCCTACGAGTCGGCGCGGCTCCGGTCGCCTGCGCTCCGCGAGCTCCCCCTGGGCTACGTTCGGTACGTGGGAGCTTCACACCGGCGCTCGCCCGCCGCGCTCCGTTCCGATGGAGGCGCCGGTGGCTGATCCGCAGGGTCCGACCGAGACCGCCCGGATGAGCGTGCGGCCGCTGTGGTGCCCGTCGATGTGGCTCATCGACACGCAGGGGCGCGAGCCGTTCGAGCAGATCTGCGGAGACTGCGGGATCGAGCCGCACCACATGCTCGACTCGTCGCAGTGGGTAGAGCTCGAGAAGGCGGGCGCTTTCCTCGAGCGCGTGCGCTCGCTGGCCGACACCGAGCAGGCCTTCCATGAGGTCTGCGCGCACAGGATCCGGGAGGGGTATGGGCCCCTGCTGCACGTGCTCCCGGTCGCCACGCCGCGGCTGCTGTTCCGGGCCGTCGCGCGAACGGTCTCGCTCTTCTCCAACGTGAGCCGAGGCTCGGTCCTGCACGAGTCCCGGACTCACTCGGTCCTCCGCTATCACAGCTCCATGCCCGAGCTCGAGACGCGCGAGCTGTGCCTCACGCGAGTCGCGGCGATGACGGACCTCCCCAACCTCTTCGGGCTTCCTCCGGCGCTCATCAAGGAGAACGCCTGCATCGCGCGCGGCGACGAGTACTGCGAGTACGAGTGCCGCTTCTACACGCGCAACCGCTGGCTCCCGATGGTCGGTGGGGTCGTCGTCGGTGGCGCCATCGCCTACGGGCTCGACGTCGCCGGGATCGACCCTTCGCTCGGCTGGTCGTCGTTGCCCGTGGTGTTCGGCCTCCTCGGCGCGATCTGGGAGCTCCGGAAGACGGCCGCCGCGAACGTGGATCACGGACAGCGGATCCAGGCGGCGCTCGAGGAGCTCGCCGAGAACGAGGGCGACGCTCGCCGTGAGATCCTCGCCTTCCATCAGCGCCAGAAGGAGTGGGGCAAGCTGATGGAGGAGCAGGTCTCGGATCGGACCGAGCAGCTGCGGGACCTCCTCGACCGCCTCGAGGCGATGGGCGAGGCGCGCGTCTCGACGGTGCGGGGCGTCTCGCACGACCTGCGCAACCCGGTGACCATCCTCGGGATGCACCAGGCGCTGCTGCGGCGGATGGTGCCGGACCGACCCGACGTGGCCAGCGTCCTCGACGACAGCGACGACGCGCTCGCCACGATGGAGAAGATGCTGGAGGAGCTGACCGAAGGGGCTCGCTCGGATCGGGGCCTCGTCCCGTTCAACCCGACCGAGATGGAGATCGGGCCGTGGGTGGAGATCCTGCGGCGCCGCGTGAAGGCGCTCGCGTTCGGCAAGGACGTGGGGGTCAGCGTGTTCCGGCGTCGCGAGGCGCCGGAGCGCATCGAGACCGATCGCCTCATCTTCGAGCGCGTCGCGGACAACCTCTGCTCGAACGCGGTGAAGTACACCGAGCGCGGCAGCATCATCGTGGAGCTCGACGGCAAGCCGGGCTTCCTGACCCTCAAGGTCTCGGACACCGGGGTCGGGATCGAGCAGGACCGCATCGAGCGGATCTTCGAGCCGAACGGCAAGCCCGACGCGCGCGTCGCCCGCAGCCTCGGGGTCGGGCTCTCGGTGGTGGTCCAGCTCATGGGGCAGATCGGGGGGCGCCTCGAGGTGATGTCCAAGCCCGGCCGCGGCACGACGTTCTGGGCGCACTTCCCGGTGACGCCGCCCGCGCGTGAGGAGCCGCCGGTGCGGAGCTCGAGGCCGATCAAGCTCGCGGACGTGGTCACGATCCGGAGAGCGCAGTCGGCGTGACCCGGGTGGTCGACGTCTTCTTGCGCTACCTCGAGGCCGAGGGTGCGCACGTCGTGTTCGGCGTCCCCGGCGGGCTCCTGCACCCGTTCTTCGAGGCGATCGAGTACGCGGACAACATGCGCCTCGTCGTGTCGAAGCACGAAGAGGGCGCGGCGTTCATGGCGGACGGGTACGCGCGCGTCGGCCGGCGGCTCGCGGTGTGCGCGGGGACCTCGGGGCCCGGCTCGACGAACCTCCTGACGGGCGTGGCCTGCGCGTTCGCCGACGGAGTCCCCATGCTCGTCGTCACGGGCCAGGCCGCGAGCCACTCGCTCGGGCTCGGCGCCGCGCAGGAGACGGGCCGCGAGGACATCGACATCGTCGACATGTTCCGGCCGGTCACGAAGTACTCCGCGATGGTCACGTCGGCCGAGACGATGTCGCGCCACCTGCGCCGCGCGCTCCGCCTCGCGCTCACCGGCCGGCCGGGCCCCGTGCACCTGAACGTGCCCGTGGACCTGTGGGCGCAGCCGCTCGACGAGGACTGGTTCGACCCGAAGACCTACCGGCCCCAGACGGTCGCGTTCGATCGCTCCGCGGTGCAGCGCGCGGCCGAGCTGCTGCTCGAGGCGGAGCGGCCGCTCTTCCTCGCGGGGGCCGGCGTGGCCATCGCCGAGGCGCAAGAGCACTTGCGATCGTTGGCCGAGCTGTTCCCCGCGCGCGTCGTCACGAGCCCGCGCGGCAAGGGCGTGCTCGCGGAGAACCACCCGCTGAGCATGGGGGTGCTCGGCTTCGCGGGGCACGCCGACGCGCGCCGGACCGCGCTCGGCCCGGACGTCGACGTCCTGCTCACCATCGGCTCGTCGCTCAACGAGACGACCACCCTGAACTGGCAAACCGCGTTGCGCCCCTCCAAGGCGCTCATCCAGCTCGACATCGACGCCGATCGGGTGGGGCGCAGCTACCCGGTGGACGTCCCGCTCATCGGGGACGCGCAGTCCGTGCTCGTCGAGCTCGTCTATCACGTGCATCGGCTGCTCCGCGAAGGCGCGCGGCGCTGCTCCACGTGGGACCAGGCGGCGCCGCCGCTGCGCGGGCCGGAGCGCTACGACAGCCCCGCGCTGCGCGTGAGCGAGGCGACCCCGGTGACCCCGCAGCGCTGGCGATCGGATCTCGAGGCGGTGCTCCCCGACGACGCGATCCTCTACAGCGACATCGGCGGGCACATGCTCTTCAACATCCACCACCTCTGCGTGAGGGACCGCCAGCAGTTCGTGCTCAACCTCGGCTTCGGGTCGATGGGCCACGGGACCTGCGCGCCGATCGGCACCGCGCTCGCGCAGCCGGAGCGCGCCGTCGTCGCGATCGTGGGGGACGGCTGCTTCACGATGAACGGGATGGAGCTGCTGACCGCGGCGGAGTACGGCGTGCCCGTGATCTGGGTCGTGGAGAACAACCAGATGCACGGCATCACCTATCACGGCAGCGCGATGGTGGGCCGCAAGCAGCCGCTCGAGTGCGTCCGCTACCAGCGGCCGATCGAGGTCGCCTCCATCGCCCGGGCGATGGGGCTGCGCGCGTGGGTCGTGGACCGGCCGGGTCAGATGACCGACGTGGCCGCCGAGGCGCTGCGCCTGCGCGAGCCGAGCGTGATCGAGGTGCGCGTCGACGCGAGCATCCCGCCGCCGCTCGGCGACCGCGCCAAGTCCATCGCGGGGTTCATCCGCCGATAACTTCGTGTCCGCGCCCGGCGTCTGATAGGCGCGAGAGGGCGTGGAAGCTCCCGAGCGGATCAGCAAGCTGCCCAGCCTGGGCCCGGTCGGGTCGAGCCGACGCCGGATCTTGTTCTTCGCGATCTGCGCGCCGCTCGCGGGCTACGTCCTCTACTTCTTCCGCGAGGTCCTGACCCCGTTCGCCCTCGCGGTGGTCCTCGCGTACGTGCTCGCCCCCGTCGTGTCGGCGATCGAGCGCGTGCGGATCGGCTCGCGCGGCCTGCCGCGGTGGGCCTCGGTGGTCTTCGTCTACATGACGCTGCTCGGCGCGCTCGCGCTCGGGATCGGGGTCGGGGCGCCGCGCCTCGTCGCCGAGACCACGCGGGCCGCGCGGGAGGCCCCGCAGGCCATCCACGCGCTGCGCGAGGAGTGGATGCCCAAGCTCGAGCACGCGCTCCGCGGCGCGGCCGCGCTCTACGGGCAGGGCGGCGCCGCGGCGGACGGGGTCGACGACGCGGAGCCCCCGCACGGCATCCGCGTGATCCCGCAGGAGGACGGAAGCTACGAGCTGACGCTCCCCCCCGACGGCATCGAGGTGACGCGCGAGGGTGACGGCGAGCTGCGGATCCGCGTCGACACGGGCGAGCGCCAGGAGCGCGACCTGAGCGCGTTCGTGGCCGACAGCATCCGCGACTTCTTTCGCGACACCGAGACCTACGCGGGCACCGCGCTGCGCGGCGTGCAGACCGTCGTCGGCCGGGTCGTCGGCGGCGTCTTCTCGTTCTTCATCATGCTGATGCTGTCGGCCTACATGCTCATCACGAGCGACCGCATCTTCGGCTTCTTCCGCTCGCTCGCGCGCCGCGACCAGCAGGCGCGCTTCGACTCGCTGATGGAGCGCATCGACCGCGGTCTCGCCGGCGTGATCCGCGGCCAGCTCGTGATCGCGCTCGTGAACGGCGTCTTCAGCGGCATCGGCTTCTGGCTCGCGGATCTGCCGTACTGGCCGGTCCTCACGCTCATCGCGACCGCGCTCTCGATCATCCCGATCTTCGGCGCGATCATCAGCTCCGTCCCCGCGGTGCTCGTCGGGATCCAGAGCGGCGTCGGCACCGCGCTCTTCGTGCTCGCCTGGATCATCGGCATCCACCAGATCGAGGCGAACATCCTGAACCCGAAGATCATGGGTGACGCCGCGAAGGTGCACCCCGTCCTCGTGGTCTTCGCGCTCCTCGCCGGCGAGCACATGTTCGGGATCGTGGGGGCGCTCCTCGCGGTGCCCCTGCTCTCGATCACGCAGAGCGTGTTCCTCCACTTCCGCGAGGTCGCGCTCGGCGTCCCGAAGGACCCCGCGCTCGCGCTCGCGTGGGCCGACGCGACCCTCGATCGCGCGCCCGGGAGCCCGCCCGAAGAGGAGTGAGCTCCAGGGCCCGAAGGGCGCATCGGGGTGGGAGGCTCGGCCGCCCTCGACGTATAGGGAAGCCATGAAGACGACGACGAAGGCCGTTCGCCTCCTCGCGGCGTGGGTGACGCTGCTCGCGATCCTGGCGTGTGGCTCGGGCCAGAGCGCCGAGCCGACCGAGGAAGAGCAAGCCCGCAGCGAAGCGCTCCGGACCCTGGAGAGCCACCTCACGGAGGGCCAGACCTACGGGGAGGGCCCCGGCGGGACGGAGCTCGCCAACCTGGTTCGCGAGACCGTGGCGCCCGAGGACGGCGTCGCGGTGCGCATCGTCCCGGGCAACCCGCGCAACGTGGTGGTGCTGATCCGATACCGCTCGGGCGGGGGCTACGAGGACCTCCGCGAGATCTCGGTCTCGGAGCGGAACGAGGAGATCGACCGCATCGTCGAGAACATCGACGGCGGCTACGGCGCGAGGGGCGAGAACCTCGCCGTCGCGATCCGCGGCTCGGTGTTCTACGGCGCCGTCGGGGTCCGACAGGCTGGCCAGGCGATGCAGTACCACACGGGATCGGTCGTGAGCCTCTCCGTGATCGACCCGATCCTGACGGCGACCCCCGGCGAGGACGTCCCCGTCCCGACCCTCGCGCTCGGCGCGCAGGTGGAGGGGACGGTGGTCGGGCCGCCCGGCAACCCGCCCACGTACCGCCTCGTGCTCGCTCAGCCGTCGACGGTGGTCACGCAGCTCGTGACGACCCAGGTCGAGGACGGAGGCCCCTTCATGGCGCTGTGCGCGGGCGAGCAGCGGGGGCTGATCTGCGGCGACGACCCGGCCATCGAGCCCCTCGACGACTTCCAGAGCGACAACCTCGACGACCTCGCCGATCGGGTCGACGGGCAGGGCCGAGAGCTCGACTACTTCGCCTACCGCCTCGCCGCGGGGACGTACACGGTGGTGGTCTACTCCAACTGCGATGACGAGGGCCCCTGTCCCGCGAATGGGACGGCGTACACGCTCCTCGCCACCGACCTGCGGCCCAACGCGGCCCCGTAGCTGTCACCAGCGATACCCTTCGGGTCGGGCCGACAGCGCTGTAGGGAGCCTCCGTCGGGTCGGCCCCCCGCGGCCCCTCGAGAGCCCGGCTCGGCCCCGGGGGGCCGGTTGGAACGCTTCTTGGGATACGCCTGCCGCGAGGTGGGCGCCATGAACGCGACGGACGGAACGAGCTCTTCGGACGAGTACCCTGCACCCCTGGCCCGGGTGAGGCGCGCGCTGGTGGTCGACGGCGACGGAGAGCACCGCACGCTCACCAAGCTGACCCTCAACGTCTTGAAGATCCCCGCGGACGTCGTGAGCACGGGGCTCCAGGCGATGGAGGCCATGCTGGCCCACGACTACGACCTCGTCCTCGTCGACATGGCGCTGTCGGACATGCGCGGCCCCGATCTCGTCCGGGTGCTCCGGAACAGCCCGCAGCACCAGCGGGTGCGGGTCCTCGCGCACTCCTGCTACGTGCTGCCGGGCGACGTCGAGCGCTCCTTCGAGGCCGGCTGCGACGCGTTCATCGAGCGCCCGTACTCGCCGCGGACCCTCGAGCGGGCCATCGCCGCGCTCTTCGCGTAGACGGGTCGTTGAGCCCGTCCGGGCTTCGTGCCACGGTTCGCCGGCTCATGGATCGCGTGGTCGAGCTATCCGTCGTCGTCCCCTGCTTCAACGAGGCCCTCAACCTCCCGGAGCTCGCGCGGCGCACCCTCGCCGTGTTCGAGCGCGGCGGCCTCGAGGGCGAGCTGGTCCTCGTGGACGATTGCTCCCGCGACGAGACCGCCGAGGTCATCCGCGGCCTCGAGGCGGCTCACCCCGAGGTCGTGGGCGTCTTCCACGAGCACAACCAGGGCATCGCCAACGCGTGGCGCAGCGGCCTGGCCGCCTCCTCCGGGCGCTGCGCCGCGATCATGGACGCGGACCTCCAGTACCAGCCGGAGGATCTGTTGCGGCTCCACCGCACGCTCGTGGAGACGAGCGTCGACGTGGTGCAGGGGTGGCGCTCGCCGGTCGGCCGCACGCGCGACCGGCGCTACTGGATCTCGCGCGGGTTCAACCACCTGTTGAACAAGACCTTCTCGATGGACCTCTCGGACAACAAGAGCGGGTTCGTCTGCTGCACGCGCGAGGTGATGGAGGATCTGCTCACCTACGATGGGGACTACCGCTACTTCCAGTCCTTCATCATGGTGGCCGCGCACGCCAAGGGGTACGAGTACCGCGAGGTCGAGACGCTGTTCGAGGACCGCCGCCAGGGCGTCTCGTTCCTCGAGGGCAGCAAGACCTTCACCGTCGCGGCCGAGAGCTTCGTGGACCTCGCGAAGGCCGCGCTCGAGTACCGCATCAAGGCGCCGCCCCGGGACCCGGCCGCGCAGTTCCTCCGGCGCCACCCCGTGGACGCCCCGCCGCCTCCGTCGACGCGCGCCCACCCGCTGCGGTGGCGCTCGTACATGCAGACGTTCGAGGCGACCCACTGGATGATCACCAGCCAGGTCGAGCAGCACTACCTGACCCTCAACCAGACGCAGTGGCTCGACGCCGCCGCGCTCGGGGAGCTGCAGGACGAGAAGCTGCGCCGCCTGATCCGGCACGCCTACCGCAACGCGCCTTTCTATCGACAGCGCATGCGCGAGGCGGGGCTCCGCCCCGAGGACATCCGAGGCCGCGAGGATCTCCACAAGCTGCCCTTCCTGACGAAGGACGACGTCCGCGAGAACCTCTACTTCGACATCATGGCGGACAACCTCGACCGCCGTGACGTGCTGCGCATCACGACGAGCGGCAGCACGGGCCGCCCGTTCGTCTGCTACGCGGACCGCGAGCAGCTCGAGTTCCGCTGGGCCGCGACGCTGCGCGCGCAGGAGTGGACCGGCTACGCGTTCGGCGATCCGTGCGTGCGCCTCTGGCACCAGACGCTCGGGATGACGAAGGAGCAGGCTTTCAAGGAGCGCGCCGACGCGCTCATGACCAACCGCGTCTACGTCCCGATCTTCGAGATGAAGGAGGACGGGCTCGCCACGATGCTGCGCACCATCGAGGCCAAGCGGCCGGTGCTCGTGGACGGCTACGCGGAGGCGTTCGACTTCCTCGCTCGCCACCTCAGCGAGACCGGCGGCCTGAAGGTCGCCCCCAAGGCCGTGATGAGCAGCGCGCAGAGCCTCCCGCAGCACAGCCGCGAGGTCATCGAGCGCGCGTTCGGGTGCCGCGTGTTCGACAAGTACGGCAGCCGGGAATTCTCGGGCATCGCCTACGAGTGCGACGCCCACGCGGGGCACCACGTGGTCTCCGAGGGCTACATCGTGGAGATCCTCGTCGACGGTCGCCCCGCGCAGCCGGGCGAGACGGGCGAGGTCGTGATCACCGACCTCAACAACTACGCGATGCCGTTCCTCCGCTACAGGATCGGCGACCTCGCGGTGGCGATGGCCGACGAGCCCTGCGCCTGCGGCCGCGGCGCCCCGCGCATCGGCGAGATCCACGGCCGGGTGCAGTCGATCATCCGCGGCACCGACGGCCGCTACGTGCCCGGCACGTTCTTCCCGCACCTGCTCAAGGACTACGAGTACGCGATCGAGCGCTTCCAGATCGTGCAGGACGCGCCGGGCGCGATCACGTTCCGCATGGTCGAGGGCGGCCGCTTCAGCGAAGAGGTCCTGCGCGAGGTCCTCGACGTGATCCGCAAGCACCTCGGCGACGACCTCTCGATCGAGGTGGATAAGGTCGACAAGGTCGCGATGGTGCGCACCGGCAAGCGCATGACGTCGATCAGCAACCTCTCGATCGACTTCCAGGCGGACGCGCCCAAGCGCTCCGTCGTGGTCGGCTCGGTCGAGGGCGGCTGACGCGTGGGCCGCATCCTCGTCACCGGCAGCGAGGGCTTCGTCGGCCGGCACCTCGTGGCCGCGATCGAAGCGCGCGGCCTCGAGGCGGTGGGCGTGGACCTGCCGCGGACCGGCGCCTCGATCGAGGTCGACCTCGGCTCCGAGAAGCTCGACCCGGCCGCGCTCGTGAAGCGCGCGGGCGACGTGCAGGCGGTCATCTACATGGCCGCGAAGATCACCCGCGGCTCGAGCGTGGACGCGGACGCGCGCCGGAACCTCCGCGCGATCGCGGAGGCGCCGGTGCGGATCATGGAGGCGTTCGTCGAGCGGGGAGGGCGGCCCCCTCACCTCGTGGCGTGCTCGACCTTCAAGATGTACGGGCCGCCGCGCGACGACGGCCCGGTCGATCCGGCGGACCCGCCGCAGTCGCCCGACCCGCACAGCTACGGCAGCGCGAAGTTCCTCGCCGAGCGCCTCCTCGAGATCGGGTCGGCGCGCAGCGGCTTCTCCTTCGCGGTGGTGCGCCCGTCCTGCATCTACGGCCCGGGGCAGCACGGCCACAACGCCATCCCGCGCTTCCTGCGCGCCGCCCTCGCGGGCGAGCGCCCGGTGGTGTTCGGCGACGGCACGAGCCTGCGCGACGACGTGTTCGCGCCGGACCTCGCGTCGCTGATGCTCGAGGCCGCGCTCCAGGGCGCGCACGGCGCCTTCCACGCGTGCGGAGAGAGCTCGCGCACCATCGCCGACGTCGCGCGCGTCTGCTGCGAGGCGGTCGAGGTGGAGGGCGGCCCGAAGCTGTCGGCGCAGCTCGACCCGTCCCGCGAGCCGAAGTGGTGGATCGACCAGCGCTTCGACAGGGAGCCCTCCGAGCAGGTTTTGAGCTACGTCCCGACGGACCTCCTCGAGGGCCTGCGCCGCCAGGTCCGCTGGATGAAGGCGGGCGAGGACCCGAAAGACACCGCGCGCTTCGGGAGGCCCGAGTGAGCGAGCCGTCGAAGAAGCCCTCGAAGGTCGTCATCACCGGCGCCACCGGGCACCTCGGCCGAGCCGTCGTGGCGGCGCTCGCGGGCCCCTCCGTGATCGCCGTCTCGCGCTCCGGCGCGACCGTCGGGCACGCGCCGGGCCTGTCCTGCGACGTCTCCGAGGAGTCCTCCGTCGCGATCCTGCGCGGGGTCCTCGGCCCCGACGTCGTGCTCGTCCACCTCGCGGCGTGGCACCCGCCCGCGACCGCGTCGACGACGCCCGAGGACCGCCGTCGCCTCCTCGACACCAACGTGCTCGGCACCATGCGCGTCCTCGACGCGGCCCGCGGCGGAAACGTCGCGCGGGTCGTCTACGCGTCGACGTTCGAGGTCTACGGGGCGCCCGGCGAGGGCGCGATCGACGAGACTCACCGCACCTATCCGCGCACCGACTACGGGGCGACGAAGCTCGCGGGCGAGCACCACCTCGCGGCGTTCGCCTACGAGGAGGGCGGCGTGCCGACGGTGTCGCTCCGCATGCCCGCCATCTACGGCCCGGGCGAGCGCACCCCGCGCGCGCTGCCGAACTTCCTCGCGCAGGTCGCGATGGGCGAGCGCCCGGTCGTGTTCGGCGACGGCGAGGATCTCCGCGACCAGCTCCACGTCGACGACGCCGCGCGCGCGGTCCTCTGCGCCCTCGAGCGGGGCGAGGGCGTCTACCAGGTGGCGGACGGCCAGCCCCACTCGATCCTCGAGATCGCCCAAACCGCCATGCGCGTCGCGGGCATCGACGGCGAGCCCGAGCGCCAGGAGCGCGTGAAGGAGCGCCGCGACTTCCACATGGACATCACCAAGGCGCGCGCCGAGCTCGGGTTCGAGCCGCAGGTCACGCTCGAGGACGGCATGCGGGAGCAGCTCGGCTGGATCCGGATGGGGAGCGACTGAGCTTCCTCGTGCTCCACGCCGTTTCCCCGGAGAGAACGGATGTGGGAGTAGGGGAGAGAAGGAGAAGGGGAGCGTGCGCGCTGCGCGCGCGTTTTCTTTTTTAGCGGCCGCGAAGCGGCCGCACCTCCTCTACTCCCAGCTCGCGCGTTCTCCCCGTCTTCGCGCCTCCGACGCTCACTCCGCGGGCTTGCGGAAGCGGAGCGTCATGCGGTCGCTCTCGCCGATCGCCTCGTACTGCGCGCGGTCCGTGTCGCCGAGGCGGTAGGACGGCGGCAGGGTCCACACGCCCTCGGGGTGGTCGTGGTCGTCGTTGGGGTTGGCGTTGATCTCGGAGCGCTCCTCGAGCACGAAGCCCGCGCGCTGGGCGACGTCGATGACGTAGGCCTCGGGCACGTAGCCGCCGCGAGCGCTCATGAAGGGGTCGGAGCCCTCGGGCGCGCGGTGCTGGACCACGCCGAGAACGCCGCCGGGCCGGAGCACGCGGAAGAACGCGGCGAACGCGGGCTCGACGCCCTCGTCGTTCACCATGCCGTGGATGTTCCGGAAGGTGAGGACCATGTCGGCCGACCCGTCCGCCCCGAGCTCGATCGTGTCGGGCGTGTCGAAGGTCGCGAGCTCGGCGGCGCCGAAGACCTCGGGGTGCGCCGTCTGCAGGTCGACGAAGGTCTGGCGGTAGCGCGCGCGGCTGCCCTCGGCCGAGGGGATCGCGGCGACGAGGGTGCCGGACTCGCGGAGGTAGGGCGCGAGGATCTCGGTGTACCAGCCGCCGCCGGGGCTGATCTCGACGACGCGCATCCCGGGCTCGATCCCGAAGAACGTCAGCGTCTCTCGCGGGTGTCGGAACCGGTCGCGCGCGCGGTTCTCCTCGGAGCGCTGCGCGCCCGCGATCGCGGCGGGCAGATCGCCGGCGGCCGGGAGCTCGAAGGGCTCGGCGGGGCCGGTGACGGCGGTCGTCTCGGTCGTGGTGGTGTCGGACGATCCGCTCGTCGTGGTCCCCGAGCCGGTGGTCGAGGTGGCGCCGCCGCAGGCGGCGAGGGACAGCGAAGCGGACACGAAAATCACTTGGACAGTCTTCATGGGGCGGGAGTCTGGTTCCCGGAGCGCGCCGCGTAAAGCCCTCGGGTCATTCCTGGCGCGCGGCCTCTAGCGCGGCCTCCAGCGCAGCGTCGCGCGCGGCGTGGAAGAGGCGCATGCCCTCCTCGAGGCCACCGAGCAGCACGTGCTCGTTCGCGCCGGACGCGAGCGTCGACTGGATGCTCTCCGCGATGGCGAGGTCCTCCTTCAGGAAGACCTGCTCGTCGATGTGCGCGAAGCTCCGCGCGAGCCGCTGGCTGGCGTCCTCGTCGCGCGGGCCGTCGGGCGCGAGCATCCGGTGGACGACCCGCACGTGATCGACGTCGAGCGGGAACACCGTCAGCGCCGAGAGCCAGTCGGGGTGGAACACGAGCACCGTGTTCGGGAACACGTCGTAGAACACGGTCGTGTCGCGCCGCAGGTCGGCCCGCGAGGCGTCACCCTTCACCTCGAGTAGCGTCTTGCGCGCCCCCACCTGGCGCACGTGGGGGGCGCAGTCGTCGAGGACGCTCACCTCGAGGAAGAACCGCGCGAGGCTCTTCGAGTGCAGCGAGGACAGGTGGTAGCCCTCGGCGAAGGCGTCCATCACGAGCTTCCAGTTGGCGCTCACGACCCTGTCGGTGCGCCCCAGCGCGACGTGGCCGGCCAGGTCGAACGCCTCGAGGTCGTCGTCGAGGACGGGGCCGAGGAACGACGCCACGTCGAGCTGACCGTCGAGCTGCGCCCAGACGAGCCCGTGGCGGACCTCGCTCGGGAGCTCGCGCAGGCCCAGCGCGGCGTGGTCGAGCGCGTCGAACGTGTCCTCGCCCGGCACTCGGAAGAGGCGCCCGTCGGGGCGGTAGGTCCAGGCGTGGTACGGGCACGTCAGGAGCTTGCTGCAGCCGGCGGGGGCGTCGACGAGGCGCGCGCCGCGGTGCCGGCACGCGTTGACGAACACGTGCACGCCGTCTTGCGCGCGGGTGATCAACAGCGGCACGTCGCCGAGCATGTCCGTGCGGAACGCGCCCACCTCGGCCAGCTCGGACGCGTGCGCGACGACGATGGGGCGCCGCGCGAAGAGCACCTCCCGCTCGCGCGCCAGCTCGCCCTCGTCGAGGTAGCGGCTCACCGACAGACGGGTGGAGCGAGGCGCGACCTCGGCCCGCGGCTGGTCGATCGCCGCGACGAGCCGCTCGAGCACGCGGGCCTGCACCTCGGGACGCACGCTCTGAGCGTATCAGCTCTGCGGAGGCGGCGGCCTCGGACGCCAGCGCATGCCGTACAGGAGCCCCGCGAACAGCAGCGCGACGATCGTGTAGCCGACGCCCAGGATCGTCCACGCCATCGCGCTTCCGTCGGACCAGTGGTTGAGCACGCGCGGCGCCGGCTCGGAGTGCGGCTGCCATGCGGGGATGCCGATGGTGCGCCACGGGTACCAGGACTCGTCGGTCCACTCGGCGCCCGAGAGGTACCGGTCGAGCAGCCAGCCGTGTCCGATCGGGGGCGAGAACTCGGGCACGAAGTGCACGATGACCAGGTCGTCCCGCACGAGGTTCTGGAGGCGGTGGATCTGCAGGCCGCCCTGCGTGATGCCGGTGACCCCGATGTAGTGCGAGTGGTCGATGATGATGCCGAGGAAATTCACCACGATGCCCAGCGCCGCGAGGCTCACGATCGCGGTCTTCCACCGCCAGCCCTTGCGCTCGAGCACGTAGAGCAGGCCCAGGAAGAGCAGGGGGTAGGTGGGGACGACGAGGCGCGGGCCCCAGCCCCAGTCGCCGAGGCCCGACCACCACATGCCCATCGTCACGAACAGGAACACGACGGGGATCGCGGCGTAGACGAGCAAGGCTCGATGACGGCGCCACATCCGCACGAGGCCGAACGGCAACAGGAGCAGCAGCGGGGCGTAGACGAAGATGCTCTTGCCCGGCGACAGCAGCAGGCCGTGCAGGCCGGAGTAGAGCGGCGTCGCGAAGCCGAGGGTGAGGTCGCGCCCTGACGCGTAGCCGAGCTCGAGGAGCTGGCCGTAGCGGACATAGTTGTAGCCGAGCCAGAGCGCGAGCATCGGCGCGAAGCCGAGCGCCCCGTAGAGGAAGAAGCGGAGGGTCTTCTGCCGATCCGGGCGGCTCAGGAAGACGAAGACGAACGAGGCGAGCCCGATCACGGCGAGCGGCGTCTTGCAGTGGATGCAGGCGCCCACGAGGATCCCGCCGAGCAGGAAGTGTCGCCGCGTGCCGAGCCGCATCGCGCGCACGTACGCCCACAGCGTCCAGATCAGCGCGAGGCCCTGCGGGTTCTCGCTGTACATCTCGCGGCCGTACGCCCAGATGGGGGAGCTGAAGACGAGGAAGAGCGCGCCGAACGCGGCGACGGGTCGCGAGAACCGGAGCTCGCGGGCGAGCGAGAAGAACCCGAGCGCGAGCAGCGCGGTCCAGAGCGCGGGGACGATGCCTGCGAGGAAGAACTGGGTGCTGCTCTCGTCACCGCCGAGCTCGCGGCCGAGGCTCTGGAGGGCGAGGCCGGGGCCGCACTGGATCGTGTTTCCGAGCGGATACTTCGTGTAGTAGAGCCCATCGGGCCCGAGGTAGCGGTCGTCGCGGCCCGTCGGCACGTCGATCCAGCCGTGGTCGGTGATGGACGCCGCCGCGTTGCACATCTGCGACGCGTCGCCGCGCACGTGATACCGCCCGGTGGTGAGCGCGACGAGCGCCCACACCAGCAGGAACAGCACGAAGGCGAAACCCTTGGACGGCGGCTCGGGGGCCCGCATCGGGCGGGACCCTACCAGCGCCGACCCCCGACGGCGAGCACGCCTTCAGCTCCTGGGTTCGCGTAGCATCCCGGGGATGCGCCTCGCCCTGTCGTCGCTCGTCCTACTGCTCGGTCTCGGCTGCGAGGCCGAGTGCCCCACCGCGCGCTCCATCGAGGTCGCCGGGGACGCGTACTGCGGCAGCTCCTGCGCGGCCTGCGACGACTGCCTCGACGGCTTCTCCTGCCAGTTCCGGAGCGGCCGCGGCGTGTGCGTCGACGACGCCTTCCTCGTGGACCGCGGCCAGAGCACCGCGTGCGTCGACCCGTGCCCGACCGGAGAGGCGCGGTACGACGACATGGGCACCAGCAGCTGCGTCCGCATCTGCAACGTGGACGGCGAGTGCCCGTTCTGCTGCTTCGAGCCGGCGTCGATCGAGTACCGGATCTGCGCCCCCCGAGCAGCCCTCTGTCCCTAGCTGGGCGCGAGCGCCCGGCTAGCCCATGCCCGTGCCCGTGCCCATGCCCGTGCCCGTGCCCGTGCCCGGCTCCCCCGCGCCTCGCAGCCGCTTCTTGGCCGCGGCCATGAGCGCCAGCCCGAGGGGCAGCTGCACGAGCGTCAGGAGCACGCCCCAGCTGAGGGTCGAGGCGAGCACCGCGGACTCGGCGACGGCGGGATCCTGCGAGGCGTGGAACGTCGCGAAGAGCGACACCGCGACCATGTCGCGGGTGCCCAGGCCCTGAGGCGTCAGCGGCAGCGCGACGATGAGCATGACCACCGGGATCAGCGCGAACGCCTCGCCGGGAGGGATGTGCACCCCGAACAGCTCGAAGGGGACCCAGGTCCCGACGAAGAGCACCACCACGTGGGGGAGCCGGCGCGCGAAGTGGAGGAGCTGCCCCTTCACGCCGAGCTCGAAGAGCGGCGCGAGGAGGCGGCGCCTCACCAGGAACGCAGGCGCCAGCGCGATCACGATCAGGTAGAGCACCGCCGCGACGCCGATCGCGATCACCGTCGGCGGCAGCCACGGGACGCGCTCGCCCGCCATCACGCCGCCGACGAGCCCGAACGCCCACAGCGCGCCGAAGGTGGTGGCGTAGACGACGAGGGTCGCGCCGCTCATCCGCCAAAGGGACGCGCCCTTGTTCTCGGCCACGAACCACGTCATCCACGCCTGGCCCACGTGGTAGTTCACGAGCGACGGCAGGTAGGAGGCCCCGCGCACGACGAAGACGTCGGCGGTGCTCACGTCGGCGACCACCGCGCGGTAGACGCCGGCCGTCGCGAAGGCGTCCGCGAGCAGCAGCGCGAGCGTGAAGACGACGCCGAACCCGATGTAGAGGGGCACGTTGGTCTGCGCGAGGGCGGTGAGGAACGCGTCGACGTCGACCCGCGTCGCCACCCAGGCGAGGAGCGCGGCCGCGATGGCGAACGGGAGCAGCCGGCGCCAGAGCGGGGTCGGGGGCGTCGTCGGCCCGACCTTCGTCGACTCGCCGTCCGTCGGCGCTGCGTCCTTCGACTCGCCGTCCGTCGGCGCTGCGTCCTTCGACTCGCCGTCCGTCGGCGCTGCGTCCTTCGACTCGCCGCCCGGCTCGTTCACGGGTTGCAGCCGTTCTCGTAGACGATCACGAGGGGCCCAGGCCGGCTGACCTCGTGGGGCCAGAGCAGCGGCTGCATGTACATGTCGAAGGTGTCGTAGAGCGTGGCGCAGCTCGAGTCACCCGGCGCGAACCGCGCGACCTCGTGGAAGCAGTCCCTCAGCGCGGTGGGGCGCCCGAACACGACCTCCTCCCCGCACGTCAGCTGGGGTTGCGTCTGGACGACGTAGGCGGCGCTCGTGGCGCTGCCGCGATCGGTCGAGCGCACCAGGAACTCGCGGACCAGAGGCCCCCAGCCGCCGGGCCCCATCTCGATCCAGCCGCGCCAGTCGCCGTCGTGGCCGTGCGCGATCGCTGGGCGCTGGAGCGACGCGGGGAGGGCGTCGGTGCAGGCCTGGATGGCCTGCGAGTCGGCGGTCGAGACGGCGATGAAGGAGGACTGGCTCAACACGGTCTGCTCGGCGGTGGTGTGCTCCGCGAGCCACGCGAGCGCCTGATCGCGGGTGTCGTCCTGGAGCATCAGCGCGTCGGCGCGGGCCGAGTGGTAGAGGGGCAGCGCGAGCGCGAGCGCGACCACGAGCGGCCCCGCGATGCGCAGGCGCAGGTCGCTCGTCTCGATCCCGTAGGCCGCGAGCGCCTCGACGGGCACGAGCACCGCGAGCACCGCGAGCGCCGGGTAGAGCGGCTGCGTGTAGCGCATGAAGAGCACCGTGCTCGGGCCGAGCACGCCGCCGTAGAACGCGAGCGCGAAGAACGCGACGACGAAGGCCCCGCCGTGCGCGCGCCAGAGCCCGCGCGCGACGCCCGCGATGGAGAGCAGCCAGAGCGGCCACCCGAGCGCGGCCGGGATCGAGACCAAGCCGTGGAACCGGAGCCCGCTGACCGCCTCGCGCCCCGTCTCGTAGCCCCACGTGGAGCCGCCCTCGCTGTAGCGGACCTGGTGCGAGCGGAGCCCCTCGAGGAACGCGTCCGGCTCCTCGAGCACGTGGGGGCTCGCCATCGCGAACGCGATCCCGAACACCAGAAGCGCGGCCAGGCCGGCGCCGAGCGCCCGGCGCCGCTGCGAGGGGGCGCTCTGGAAGAAGTGCCCGAGCGCGACGAGGGCCAGCATGCCCAGCATCACGAGGCCCGTGTACTTGATCGAGGACGCGATCCCGAACGCGGCCGCGGCGTAGAAGAGGGCGCGGCGGTGGCCGCGGTCGACGACCCGCGTGAGCTGCCAGAGCCCGAGCGACATGAAGAAGACGACGGCGGTGTCGCTCACCGCGAAGTGGCTGTCGCGGACGTGGAGGACGTTGACGGCCACGATCGCCGCCGCGACCGCGGCGCCGAAGTGCGCGAGGCGCTCGCCGTGGCGGCGGAGCACGTCGCGGGCGAAGAAGAAGGTGAGCGGGAGCGTCGCCACGCCGAAGACGCACGCGACGAGGCGCGCGGGGACCGACAGCTCGCTCGGGTTCAGCACGTACAGGCAGCCGAGGTTCACCGGCCCGCCCGTCGTGAGCTCGAGCCACCACAGCTTGAGCTGCAGCGCGAGGTGCGTGAGGAAGAAGTAGCCCTCGGGCCAGCCGTTGGCGGCCCAGTGGGGGTTCCAGTCGCCCGAGAAGAGGAACAGGGCCTGCTGGATGAAGAGCTCTTCGTCCGGACGCGCGCGGTGGACGGACGGCGCGAAGCCGATGCCCGTGACCCGGAGGGCGGCACCGACGACGATGATCGCGTACAGCGGCCCGTAGCGCTTCAGGTGCGCCCGCACCGGCCGCCCGTACCACGATTGTCGGAGGCGGGCGAGATCAGGCTTCCAGCGCGTCGCGGATCCGCGCCGCGAGGCCTTCGCCGTCGTCGAGGGTCGTCGGCTTCCACCCGACGCCGAGGCCGCCCGCGTCGGTCTTCGGGATGATGTGGAAGTGGACGTGGAACACGGCCTGATGGGCCCGCGGGCCGTTGTTCTGGAGGACGTTGTACTGGTCGCAGCCGGTGGCCTTCATCACCGCGCGGGCGATCCGCGGCAGCACGCGGCCGATCGCGGCGGACTGCTCGTCGCTCATCTGGTGCAGGTGCGCGACGCGCTCCTTCGGGATCACCAGCGTGTGCCCGAGGCTGAGCGGTCCCACGTCGAGGAACGCGAGCACGTGGTCGTCCTCGTAGACGCGGTGGCAGGGGATCTCCCCGTCGAGGATGCGAGCGAAGATCGTGGTCACGCGGCGCTCCCCTTGGACTGCCAGCGCGCGTGGCCGACGAAGAACGGGCCCATCTTCACGATGTAGCGCGAGGTCTGGACGGTGCTGCGCATCCGCTGCACGAGGTGCGAGCAGCGGTGGAGCTCGTCGCTCACGAGGCCGATGACGAACTCGTTGTCCTCCGCGTCGAGCCCGTGACAGGCGAGCCGGATGTCGTGCGCGAGATCGCGGCGCCCGTACGCCATCCCGATCGAGGCGTGCTCCCGGAGGATCGAGCCCTGCTCGGCGCGGTCGAGCTGCGCGAACTCGCCGTTGCGCCGCAGCGGGTACCACACCGCCCAGGGCCACGCGGGGTTCGTGACGTTCTCCACGAAGCGGTGGAGGAGGGCGTGCTCGAGGTCGGGCTCGTGACCGATGGAGTAGCTCCGGCCGAGCATGGTGAAGTCGTGCCGCGGGACGAGGCCGCGGACGCCGGGCATGCGGAAGAGCGGGCGCACGCGGGTCACGAAGTGCGCGGCGTCCTCGCTCCAGGTGAGCAGCGCGACGCCGTAGGGGGCGTTGGCGTCTTCGTAGACGACGCCCGCGATCCCCGCCTCCTCGAGCGCGGCGATCAGCGCTCGGGTGTGCTCCTCGACGTCGCCCGAGGGGGGACAGTCGAAGACCAACAGCTGCATGAAGAGGCGGCGGTCCATCGACTGCCGCTCGCCATCCTTCTTGCCCCCGTGCTCGAGGACATCGACCTCGACGAGACCCGGTCCGCCGCGCGCTTCTTCGCTCATGCGGCGGAGGGTAGCGTCACTCGTAGGGATTGGCAGTCGTAAAGCCGGAGCTGCGGCGACGGCTGCTCGACCGACCGCGGCGGGCGGCGGCGGCTCGCGGCGGACGCGCGGCGCGCGGAGGACGCCGGGCCGCGGCGGCGACCGCGGGGCGCGCGGCGGGGGGCGCGGGGCGCTCCTGCAGGGTCAGGGTGATCTCGCGGTCCTCGCGAACGCGCACGCGCTCGGCGCTCGACCGGTAGCCCTCGGCGGTCGCCTCGATGCGCAGGCGCGAGTCGAGCTCGAGATCGGCCTGGTAGGGGTTCGCGACCGCCTCGCCATCGATGGTGAGCGTGGCGTTGGCGGGGACCGTGCGGACCGTGAGGTGCGCGGTCGTCGGAGCCGGCGGCTCCTCGGCGACGGGCTCCTCGGCGACGGGCTCTTCGGCGACGGGCGCCTCGGCGACCGGCTCCTCGGCGACGGGCGCCTCGGCGACCGGCTGGACCGCCGCGAGCGGCTCCGGCGCCACGTCGACGCCCGAAGGGATCGCGTCGGCGGGCTCGTCCACGGCCAGAGGCTCGGCGGCCGCGGTCGCCGTGGTCGGCGCCGTCGCGGCGGGGGTCGACGCGTCGTCACCGCCGGAGAACGCGTAGATCGCTCCGCCGACCACGAGCAGCAGCACGGCGGCGCCGGCGACGAGGAACATCGTGTTGCCGCGCGCCTGGGGGAGCTCGACGTCGTCATCGGTCCGCGCGGCCATCGGCGCCGCCACGGGCGTGGCCGCCTTCGGAGCGGGCTCGGCCTTCGCGACGCCCTTCGCGGCGGGCTTCGCCTTGGCGGCGGCCCCCTTCGACGGCCCCTTCGCGACGGCGGCGGACGCCGCAGCCGCGGCGGCCTTCTCCTTCGAAGCCTCGGGCTTCTTGGCAGCGGCCTTGTCCGCAGCGGCCTTGTCCGCGGCGGCCTTGTCCACGGCGGCCTTGTCCGCGGCGGCCTTGTCCGCGGCGGCCTTGTCCGCGGCGGCCTTGTCGGCGGCGACCTTGTCGGCAGCCGCCTTGTCCGCAGCCGCCTTGCTGGCAGCGGCCTTGTCGGCAGCGGCCTTGTCGGCGGCGGCCTTGCCGGCAGCGGCCTTGTCCGCAGCCGCTTTGTCGGCAGCCGCCTTGTCCGCAGCCGCCTTGCTGGCGGCGGCCTTGTCGGCGGCGGCCTTGTCGGCGGCGGCCTTGTCGGCGGCGGCCTTGTCGGCGGCGGCCTTGTCGGCAGCAGCCTTGTCGGCGGCGGCCTTGTCGGCAGCGGCCTTGTCGGCGGCGGCCTTGTCCGCAGCAGCCTTGTCCGCAGCCGCCTTGGCGGCCGTCCCCGCCGCGCCGCTGCCCATGTGGAGGGTCTTGTTGATGCCGCGCTTCCGCTTCGGGAGGGGCTTCTTGATCGGGTCGACCTTGCCGATCGCCGCCTTCTTCGGCTCGGCCGCGGGCTTGGCCGCCTCGGCGGGGGCGTCCGCGGACCAGCCGCCTTCGCCGTCGTCCGCCTTGTCTCCGGACGCGGGTGCGATCTTCTGCTGGAAGTCCTCGCCGAGCTCCCAGAGCGCGAAGATCTTCGACGCGTGCTCTTCGGCGAGCGACTCGTCGATCTCGCCATCGGCGACGCCCCAGAAGCTGTTCTCGTCTTCGCTGGACCCGCCGGTGCCATTCCCGGACGCCGCTTTTTCGCTGCTCACGACGCTAGGAGCGTATCAAAGCCCGAGGGCCGCTTCACGCCCTCAGTGCTCGGGGTGGCAGCGGGGACGATCTTCTTCAGTTTCGTCATCGCCGGCGTCGGATGAAGAAAGTGAAGAGGACCGTCCCCGGGAGCTAGTCGTCGGGGAAGAGCTCGGCTAGGCGATCGTCCCACTCGTCGGCGACGGTGGCCATCGTGTGGAGGAGGTCCTCGAACTCCTCGTAGTCGAGGCCGCTCAGGCGCCGGAGGGCGCGCAGGTAGGCGGCGTCCTTGTCCTTGTCGATCGCGAAGGCGGCGTCGCTCGTGACGAGGAAGTTCAGCTCGAGGAGGCGCCGGTAGAAGGCCTCTCGACCCTCCTTCGGAACCTCCATGATCCGCGAGAGGAACAGGAGGATCCCGTGCTCCTCGAGGACGTTGATGCCGACCGTGGCCGATCCCCGGCGGACATCGGTGTATCCGTCCTCGTCGAGCGGATCGAGCTCGACACCGACGGAGGCCCCGAACCGCTTGAGGTAGTCGTTCACCATCTCGACCGCGTCGCGGTAGGTCCGGTCGCTCCCTCGGTCCTGATAGATCGGCTCACGCTCGCTCATGGTCTCCTCGTCCGCGGCTTCGTGGTAATCGACGCGGGTGCCATCGTATCGCACGCGGCGCTCGTGGAGAATGCACGTGCTCGCCCTCGTCCTCGGGGCGTGCGGCACGACCGAGCCGCCCGCCGATCCGACGCCGCCAGGGCCCGCGCCCGAGGCCCCGTTCGCGCCCCCCGAGGTCGACGACGCGTGGGCGCTGTCGCTCCCGGACCTTCGCGACCAGACCGAGCGGACGGCCCCCCTCGACCCGAGGCGCGCGGCCGACCTCGCGCGCGTCCTCTCGATCCGCGACCCCGACGGGGACTGGATCGCCCGCGCGCGCGAGTGGCTGACGGCCGCGAGCGCCGACGCCTCGGCCGAGGGCGCCTGCGCCTCCGCGCTCGCGCTCGCGAGGCTCGAGGCGCGCGACGCGTCCGCGCCTCGAGCCGCTTACCTCGTCGCCTTCCGCGCCTCGCTCCGCTTCGCCGCGAGCGACGCGGCCTGCGCCGGCGAGGCCGAGGCGATGATGCGGACGCTCGACGCGTGGCGGCCCAGCACCGCCGAGCTCGGCGCCATCCGCGCCGATCCCGACGCCGAGGTCGATCCCGCGGCGGTCGATCCGATCGCCCGCTGGGCCGCCGAGCACTCCGACGAGGAAGCGGCGACGCTCGAGTCGCTGCTCGTCTACGGCCACGGCGACGACGCGGGGGCCGACACGGTGCGCGTGGTCCTCACCTTCGATCGCGTCGTCGCGTTCGAGCACGGCGAGGCCGAGGCGACGGCGGACGGCCCGCGCCGCACGTGGCTGCAGCTCGCGTCGGTGACGCCGGGGGAGGGCGTCGCCCGGTCGCTGCCCGTCGGGAGCGGCGGCCTCGTGCGGCTGACCGTCGCCGACCAGGCGGGCGGGACCCGCGTCGCCTTCGAGCTCGAGGGCACGTCCCGCTTCGACGCCTTCGCGCTGCCCGACCCGTTCCGCATCGTCCTCGACTTCGAGACCGGCGGCGCGCGGGCGCGGGGCCCGGTTCGGCGCATCGTGATCGATCCCGGCCATGGCGGAGACGACTTCGGCGCGCGGGCGTTCGGGCTGCGGGAGTCCGACCTGACGCTCGACATCGCCCGTCGCGTGCGCGCGCTCTTGCTGTCGCGCCTCCCCGACGTCGCCGTGATCATGACGCGCGAGGAGGACGTCCTGATCTCGCTCGAGGCCCGCGCGGCGCTCGCGAACGCCGTCGGCGCGGACCTGTTCCTGTCCATCCACCTCAACGCCGCCGACGAGCCCGTCGATCACGGCGGCGTCACCACCTTCGTCCTCGACACCTCCGACGACCGTCAGGCGGCGCGGCTCGCGGCCCGCGAGAACCGCACGTCGGTGGCCGAGGTCTCGAGCCTCTCGCGGCTGCTCGCGTCCCTCCATCGCCAGGATCAGGTCGCCGCGTCGCGCGAGGTCGCCGACCAGATCCACCGCTCGACCCTCGCGGCGGGCCGCGCTCACCTGCCGCACCTCTACGACCGCGGGGTCCGCGCGGCGACCTTCTACGTGCTCGTCGGCGCCCGCATGCCGGCCGTGCTGCTCGAGGCCTCGTTCCTGAGCCGCGAGGACGAGGCGAACGCGCTGCGGACGCCGACCTATCGCCAGGCCCTCGCCGAGGGGGTCGCGAGCGGCGTCGTGAGCTGGGCCGCCCGCTGATCCGGTCAGCGGGTCGATCGGCGGGGTTACCCGCCCGACCGCGCCGATTTGCGTGCGCACCCCGCGATCACAATACTCCGCTCGCCCTCATGGCCGAGGCCCTCTCCCGACCCGCGATCGACCTCGGTCGATTCGCGCCCGCCCTCAAGGAAACCTGCGGGGACTACTGCAGCGTCTACCACGCTCGCCTGTCGGACGCGGTGCGCCGCGGGGACGGCGGCGTCGTCGTCTCGCAGCAGCACGCGCGCACCCTCGACGGGCTGCTCGGGGCGCTCTACTGCGCGGCCGACGCGGCGTCGCGCACGGCGGGTCACGCGCCGAGCGGACGCGTCGCGCTCATCGCGGTCGGCGGCTACGGCCGAGGGCAGGTCGGCCTCTTCTCCGACGTCGACGTCCTGTTCCTCTGCGACGACCCGACGGACCGCCACGTCGCCGCGCTCGCCGAGGGGCTGCTCTATCCGCTCTGGGACGTCGGCCTCGAGGTCGGGCACGTGGTCCGCGGGATCGACGAGACGCTCGAGCTCGCGCGCGAGGACCTGAGCACGGCGACGACCTTGCTCGACATGCGCCGCGTCGCCGGCGACAAGAGCATCCTCGACGAGCTCGAGCGAGGCTCGCGCCGAGCCGTCTTCGAAGCCGGCCTCGACCGCTTCCTCGCGATGCTCGAGGACGACCGCGTCGCGCGGCACGAGCGCTACGGCGGCTCGCTCTACCTGCTCGAGCCCGAGGTGAAGCTCGGGTGCGGCGGGCTCCGCGACCTCGACATCGCGTCGTGGGCGGCGAAGGCCCGCTGGGGCGCGACCGACACCGAGTCCCTCGTGCGCAACGGGGCGCTCCTGCACCGCGAGGTCGAGGAGGTCGAGGCCGCCAAGGAGATGCTCTGGCGGGTCCGCAACCTGTTGCACCTGCGCGCCGGTCGCCGTCAGGACCGCCTGACCTTCGAGGACCAGGAGGAGATCGCGACTCAGCTCGGCTTCGTGGAGGGCGTGACCCTCGCCGTCGAGCAGTTCATGCAGGCGTACTACCGGCACGCCCGCACGCTGGAGCGCTCCGCGGAGCGGATGGTCGCGCGCGCCCGCGAGCACCGCCGGAGCGCGCCCGCCTCCAAGAAGGACCTCGGCGACGGCCTGCTGCTCTTCGACGAGCAGGTGACCTTCTCCAACAGCGACGACCTGGTCACCGACCCCGCGCTCGCGTTCCGCTTCTACGACGCCGTCGCCAAGCGCTGCGTGAAGCCGTACCCGTTCGCGCGCGACGCGGTGGCCCGAGCCGCCGCCGAGCCGGCCTGGGCCGCGCGGCTCCGCGCCGACGCGTCCGCCGCCAAGATGTTCCTCGACGCGCTCACCTGCACCGCGCGGCCTCCCGTGCGCCAGCACTCGATCCTGGCGGAGCTCCACGAGATCGGGCTCCTGCTCGCGATGGTCCCGGAGTTCGAGCCGGTGACGGGGCGCGTGCAGCACGACGTCTATCACGTCTACACGGTCGACGTTCACTCGGTCGCGGCGGTGGATCGGCTGCGCGCGATCAAGCGCGGCGACTACGCCAAGGACCTGCCGCTCGCGTCGCGCCTCGCGGCGGAGCTGCCCCGGCCCGTCCCGCTCTTCGTGGCGCTCCTGCTGCACGACATCGGCAAGGCGCACGGCAAGGACCACTCGCGCCAGGGCGCGATCATGGCCCGCCCGATCGCGGAGCGGCTCGGGCTCACCGTCGTCGACGTGGCGCACGTGGTGTGGCTCGTCGAGGAGCACCTGAGCCTCTACAAGTGGGCCACCCGACGCGACACGAGCGACCCCGAGGTGGTGCGCGAGGTCGCCCGTCACGTGGGGACCATCGATCGCCTGCGCGACCTCTACCTGCTCACGGTCGCCGACCTCTCGACCACGAACCCGAACGCGATGACCTCGTGGAAGGCTCGGATGCTCGAGGACTGCTACCACGCGGTGGCGGCCGAGCTCGAGGGCGGGGACACGCGCGGCCCGGCGAAGCGCGCCGACGCGATCCGCGACGAGGTCCAGATCGGGTTCGTCGGCGACTCCGAGCAGGGCGCGCTCGAGACCTTCGTCCGGCAGATGCCCGATCGCTACCTGCTGGCCAACCCGGTCGACATGGTCCGCGTCCACGCGCGCATCGCGCGGGACCGCAAGGATCGTCCGCTCCACCTCGCCGTCAGCCCCGGCCCGAGCGCGGAGGTCTCCGAGCTCGTCATCGTCACCGACGACCGCCCGGGTCTCCTCGCCGACGTCGCCTGCGCGCTCGCCGCGCAGCGCCTCTCGATCGTCGCCGCGCAGGTCTACACGCGCGAGCGCGAGGGGCTCGCGCCGGAGGCGTTCGACCTCTTCCACGTCCGCCGCATCTCGGTGGGCGCCGAGGGCGAGGCGGTGGACGAGCCGCGGCTCGCGAGGCTCGAGCGCGACCTGTCCAGCCTCCTCGCCGGCGAGGTCGAGGCGCGCGAGCTGCTCGCGCGGCGCCTGCGCCAGCCCGCGTGGGCCCAGAAGAAGAGCCCCGACGTCCCGACCGAGATCCAAGTCGACAACGACGCGTCTCCACGCTTCACGGTGATCGACGTGTTCACCAAGGACCGGCCCGCGCTGCTCCACACCATCGCGCGCACGCTGCGCGAGGAGGGGCTCTCCATCGCGGTCTCGAAGGTCAACACCGAGGGGGACAAGGTGCAGGACGTCTTCTATGTGACCGACGCCTCCGGCGCGAAGGTCGTCGACGGCGCGCGCCTCGCGGCGCTGCCCGCGGTGCTCTCCCGCGCGCTCGAGGCGCTCGACGCCGAGGAGCTGGCGTGAAGCGGGCGAGCTTCGTGCTCGTCTTCGCCGCCGCGCTCGGCTGCTCCGGCGGCGCCTCCTCGGGAGGCTCCTCGACCGCGGGCGGCGACGACGCGATCACCTTCGACGACGAGGCGGCGGCCAACCGCGCGCCGCCCGCGAGCGAGGGCGTGACGCAGGGCGAGACCCTGCTCGCGTCCGGCGACGCGTCGGGCGCCGAGGCGGCGCTGCGCGCGGCGATCGAGGCCGACCCGCGGGACATCCGCGCCCACCTCGATCTGGGGCTCGCGCTCGAGATGCAGGAGCGCTTCGACGACGCCGAGCAGGCCTACCGGGACGCCGTCGCGATCGACGGGGAGTTCGCCGAGGCGCTCAACAACCTCGGTGTGCTCCTGCGCGACACGGACCGCGCCGAGGAGGCGCTCACCGTCCTCGCCGAGGCGGTCCGGGTGCGCCCGGGGTTCGCGTCGGCGCAGCTCAACTACGGGCTCGCGCTCGAGGAGCTCGGCCGCGGCGCCGAGGCGATGGCCGCGTACCGCCGCGTGATGGAGCTCGCCCCGCGCGAGCCCACGTCGCGCATCCAGCTCGGCCTCCTCCAGCTCGAGGCCGGTGAGACGGATCAAGCCTTGTTGACGCTGCGCCGCGCCGCCCCGCTCGCGCGCGGCAGCCGGGTGCTCCTCTCGGCGCTCGGCAACGGCCTGCGCCGCGCTGGGGATCCGGCGATGGCGTCGCAGGTGCTCCGCGAGGCGATCGAGGCCGACGAGGCGCCGTCGCCGTCGCCCGTGGTCGCCGAGCTCGCGCTCGCCCAGTTCGCCGCGGGCCACCGCGAGGAGGCGGAGCAGACGCTCACGGCGCTGCTCGGCGAGCACGCCGACTACGCCGACGGACACTACCTGCTGGCCAACATGCTCGCGGCGCGGCGCGCCTTCGGCGACGCGGCGACCCACTACCAGCGCTACCTCCGGCTCGAGCCGCACGGCCCGCTCGCCGAAGAGGCGCAGGGGCGCCTCCGCTTCGTCCGCCGCCAGTGACGCGTGAGCCCGTCGCCCGGCGGGTGTAGGCTCGCCAACATGCGGGTGATGGGGTGGGTGGCGCTCCTCGGAGCGATCGTGATGGTGACGTCGGGCTGCGATGACGGCGGGCCCGGGTCCGGCGACGCGGGCGTCGGGCCGGGCGTGGACGCGGGTGGGACGACCGCCGACGGCGGCGCGGGCACCGACGCGGGGCCGGACGTGGACGGCGGGGGCGTGGCCGACGCGGGCGACGGCTCGGACGCGGGCGCCGGGATGGACGCGGGCGTCGTCGGGAGCGACGGCGGGATCTTCCCGGGCCTCGACGGCGCGATCCTGCCCGGCTTCGACGGCGCGATCGTGCCCGGCCGGGACGGCAGCATCTTCGGGGGCCGAGACGGCGGCGGGATCCCGGGCTTCGACGGCGCGATCGTGCCGGGCCGAGACGGCAGCATCTTCGGGGGCCGGGACGGCGGCGGGGTCGGCGGCTGCATGTCGGACACGGACTGCTCGCCCGGTCAGATGTGCTGCATGTTCGGCGGCTTCGGCGTCTGCCTCGGCACCTGCGGCCCGTAGGGCGTCAGCCCTCGGGCCCAGAGGAGGGCTCAGAGGGCTCGGCCGCGCGGAAGCCCGTCGCGCAGAGGAACACCTCGATGCTCTCGCGCCGCACCGCGTCGGGGCGGACGACGCGGACCTGATCGAAGCGCTCGGCGATCGCCTTCTTCACCGCCTGGAAGTCGCCGCCCTGGAAGATCTTGGCGACGAACGAGCCGCCCGGCGCGAGCACCTGCGTCGCGAGCTCGAAGGCGCGCATCACCAGCGCCTCGCTCCGCGCCTGGTCGGTGAACCGGTGCCCGCTCGTCGCCGGCGCCATGTCGCTCATCACGACCTCGAACGACGAGGCCCCGCCGAGCTCCTCGACCGTCAGCTCGAACACGTCGGCGCGGAGGATCTCCGCGTGCGGCGGCAGGGTCCCGCGAAACGGCTGCAGGTCGTAGCCGCGGACCTTGCCCTCGCGCTGCACCTTCTCGGCCGCGTAGGTCGTCCAGGAGCCGGGGTAGGCGCCCAGATCGAGCACACGCATGCCGCGCCGCAGGAGGCCGACCTTGGCGTCGATCTCCTGCAGCTTGTACACGCTGCGTGCGGCGTAGCCCTCGCGCTTGGCCTGGCGACCGTAGCGGTCCTGGGGACGTCGGCGCCGTCCCGCCACGACGTCTCGCTCAGCTGGCGGCGGCCGCGGGGCGACCCGCGTTCTTCTTCTTGGTCGCGCCGCGGACGGTGACGTAGCCGTTGCGCGAGCCGGGGACCGCGCCCTCGATCAGCACGAGCTGCTCGTCGTCCATGATCCGCGCGACCTTGAGGTTCTGGATCGTGACGTTCTCGTTGCCGTACTGGCCGGCCATCTTGACGTTCTTGAGCACGCGGCCGGGCGTCATGTTCGAGCCGATCGAGCCGCCGTGGCGCTTGTACTCGTGCGTGCCGTGACCGTCCGTGCCCGCGCCGGAGAAGTTCCAGCGCTTCATGACGCCGGTGAACCCGCGGCCCTTGGTCTTGCCGGAGACGTCGACGAACTGACCCTCTTCGAAGACCTCGGAGGGCTTCAGCGTCTGGCCGACCTCGTACTTGGCGACGTCCGCCTCGGCGAGGCGAAGCTCGCGCACGAGGCGCTTCGGCGACACGCCCGCCTTCTCGAAGAACCCCTTCTGAGCCTTGTTGACGAGCTTCTCGCGCTTGTCGTCCAGGCCGAGGATCAGGGCGCTGTACCCATCCGCCTCGAGGGTCCGCTTCCCGACGACGGTGCACGGACCGACGCGGACCACGGTCACGCGAAGGACGTCGCCGTCTTCCAGGAAAATCTGAGTGTTTCCGAGCTTCTTGCCGATCAGGCCGGGATGGGTGTTCATGGCGGTCTCTACTGCGAAGGAGGCGCACCATGACGCGCGTTCGCGCGAGGCGCAAGCCCTCGTTCAGCCCTCGCTCGACGCGGCCTTTTGCAGGGCCTTCGCGCGCTCCCCGACGGCGTCGGTCCGCTCCGCGAGCCGGCCCAGCGCGAGGCGTGCGTCCTCGCTCCTGTCGGCGAGCTTCGCGAGCGCCTCGGCCACCACCATCGGATCGGCGCCCCGCGGCCGGTCGGCGAGCTTCGCCACCTCGGGCGCCAGGGAGATCAGCCCCAGCTCCCCGACGAGCTGCGCCGCGTAGCCCCGCGCGTCCGATCGCAGCGCGGTCAGCACGGACCCGAGCAGCGGCTCCCCCCGGGGATCCCCGATGCGGACGAGCGCCGCGGCCGCCGCCGCCTTCACCGTCAGGGGCTTCAGCAACGCGGTGGCGAGGCGGTGGAGCGGGTCCTTCGCGGCCTCGACCTTCAGCTCGCCGAGCGCCCACGCCGCCTCGAAGCATCGATCGCGATCCGTCAGCAGGAGCACGAGCTCGTCGGCCCCGGAGTCGTCGCCGCAGCGGGCGAGGGCGATGGACGCCGCCTCGCGCACGCGCCGGTCCTCGTCGGCGAGGAGCTGGCGGAGCGGGGGGATGGCCGCCGCGGTCTCCAGCGAGCCGAGCGCGTCGGCGAGGTGCGCGCGGACCTCGTGATCCTCGTCGTCCACCAGATCCGTGAGCCGCCGGATCGACGCCTCGCCCTGGACCAGCGCGAGCGACGCCACGGCCTGGAAGCGGACCTCGGCGTCGGGTCGGCGGAGCCCTCGCTCGAGCGCCGGGATCGCGCGCTCGTCCCCGATCTCGCCGGCGGCGATGAGCGCGACCTGCCGGACCGTCGGGTCGCCGTCCTCGAAGCGGGCGATGATGACCTCGACCGACTCGGCGTCCTTGAGCTGTCCGAGGCTCGCGATGGCGGCGCAGCGGACCGACGACATGGGGTCGTCGAGCAGCGGACGCAGGGCGACCCGCGCCTCCTCGGCGCGGTCCTCGGGCGCGCTCCCGAGCGCCTCGGCGGCGGCCGCGCGGGCGCGCTCGTTCTTGCTCGTGACGTCCCGGAGGGCCGCCGACAGCTTCGGTCGCAGCGGTGGGAAGAGCTGCACCATCAGAGGCGCGCCGCGTAGAGGAGCGAGTCGAGGACGACCTGCTTGTTGCCGTTGCGCTCCAGCGAGACGAGCGCGTCCCGGACCAGCTCGGCGCGCCGCGACGCGCGCGGCGGGGGCGTGCGGCCCGCGCGCTCGCGCACGAGATCGGCGGCGTGGCGGAAGGCCAGCGCCTCGTCCGGGAGGCCGAGCCCGACCGCGGCGAGGTCGCGAGAGAACAGGAGGAAGGCGTCGAGCACGAGCGCCAGATCCGCGTCGCCGCGCGAGAGGCTCTCGGAGACGCGCACCAGCGCCCCGGGGCCGCCGGTCGCGCAGACGTCGTCGAGGGTCAGCGCGTGCTCGAGGAGCTCCTCGGCGCCGCCTTCGGCGAGCGCGATCGCGCGGTCGGCGCGGCCATCGCACAGCGCGATCGCCGGCCCGCGCGCCGCCTCGGGCACCTCGCGCGCGACGAGGATGCGCTCGAGCACGTCGTGCGGCAGGCGCCCAAACCGCAGGCGCTGGCAGCGCGAACGGATGGTGGGCAGGAGCCGGTCGGGCCGCTCGCTCGTGAGGATGAAGTGCACCCCGGGGCGCGGCTCCTCGAGCGTCTTGAGCAGGGCGTTGGCCGACTCGGGCGGGTGCTCGGGGAAGGAGACGTCCGCCTCCGGGAAGATCAGGAAGGCCGCCGAGGCCTCGAACGGGGCGAACTGCGCGACCGGCAGGATCTGCTCGCGCAGCGCCGTGACCTGGATGTTCCGCTTCCCCTCGTCGCGAGGCCGGAAGACCTGCACGTCCGGGTGCGACCCGGCCCGGACCCGCGCGCTCACCTTCGCGTCGGCGCCGATCAGCGCCTCCGCGAGCGCGACCGCGGCCAGCTCCTTGCCGACCCCGCTCGGCCCCTCGAACAGGTACGCCGACGCGACGCGCCCCGACTCCAGCGCGTGCTCGAGGATCCCGATCGCGCTCGCCTGGGCTTCGATGTGCGCGAAGCGGCTCACGCGGGCGCCACCTCGAAGAGCGCGCCCGCGAAGAGCTCGACGGCCTTCACCAGCTCGTCGGGCTCGATCACCTCGGGCTCCACGAACACCTGCAGCGCGAGGCCGTCGAGCAGCCCCAAGAGCAGGCGCGGGATCAGCTCGGGCGCGACGCGCGGACGGAGGCCCCAGCCCGCCATCGCGGTCACGAGGTGCTCGCTCGTCTGGGCCGACGCGAGCCGGAAGTACTCGGCGAGCTGCGGGCGGAGCCCCTCGTCGTGGAGCGCCTGCGCGAGGAGGTTCGAGATCACCGCGACCTCGTCGCTGCCCGTGCTCCGGACGCGCCAGAGCTCGCGGACCGCGGAGCGCATCGCCGTCATCGGGTCGCTCCCGCCGGCGAGCCACGCCGCGAGGGTGCGCTCGGCGACCGCGTCGGTGGCCGACTGCAGCACCTTCGCGACGAGCGCCTCCTTCGTCGGGTAGTGGTAGTGGATCGCGCCCTTGGACATCCCAGCCTCGTCGGCGATGTCCTTTAGGCTCGTCTGCCCATAGCCCTGACGCGCGATCACGCGCTTGGCCGCGTCGACGATCTGCGCCGCGCTGATGGCGGACTTCTTGTAGCGCATCCGAGGGCCCGCCCCGGCTACATGCCGGCGTCGGCCGTCGATCCGTCGTCCCGAGGCTGGCAGGTGCGAACCATCGTCCCGGCCGCCGTCCGGCACTCGAAGCCATCGGGGCAGTTGGCCTCGATGTCACAGATGGTCCGACAGTAGAACCGCTCGCCGACGTTCGGGTCGGTGGGCGGGGCCGCGGTGGCGGACCGAGCGAGCGTGCACTGCGTGCCCTCGACGCAGTCGTTGGTCGCCGCGCCGCCCTGGCACTCGTCACCGAGCGAGCCGGTGCTGTCGCAAGCCGCGAGCATGAGGAGCGCACCGAGCGTGATGATGAGCCGTCGCATCGTCCCTCCGAGAAGGGCGGGACCGTAGTGGACCGGCTCGGGGGAGGCAACCGTCCCCGTCACTCCGTCGCCGGGAGGGCCAGCGACGCCGCCGTCCCGAGCCGCAGCTCGCCCACCGTCGTGAGGTGCGCGCCCGTCGCGCCGGGCACGCGGGGGCCGCCGCCGTTCTCGAAGGGGAGGGCGTAGAGCGCGCCTCCGTCGCCGCCCGCGTCGTGGAGCGCGATGACCCCCTCGCCCGCGCACGACAGCGCCCCGAAGAGCTGACGGCCCGCGCGGGTGTCCTGGTGGACGGTGTCGGTCGCGCGCTCGGCGAACGCGCTCTCGAACCCGAACCCGACGATCACCCACGGCACGCAGCCCCGCGCCGGGCGCGGGGGCTCCCACGTCGAGGCGCTCGCGGGGATCGTCGCCCGGATGACCTGCCGGGTGGGGCGCCACCCCTGCCCGTGGAGCACCGCCTCGGCCTCCGCGAAGGCGAGCGCGACCTCGGCGGGGAGCTCGGTGGCGCTCACGTCGGTGGGCGTGAGCCCGGGCATGACCCAGTAGGTGACTCGCGCGCGGCCGACCCCGCGGGGCACCCGGAGCTCGTGCGCGCCGCACATCGCGAACGACACGCTGCCCTGGTCGATGGTGGGGCGCAGCGCCCGGTCATCGAGGCTGGCGTCCTCGATCCGCGAGCCGGCCTCGGGCTGGAGCCAGACGAGCCCGCAGAGCTCCGCGAGCGGCTCCGTCCGCGTGACGAACGGCATCTCGTGGGCCTCGGCCGCGCCGAGCGCCTCGTAGCCACGGATCGGCGGGGGCCCCGAGCGCGCCACGTCCCAGCCCGCGACCATGTCGCGGTCGCCGAGCTCGGCGAACGAGATGTTGGGGCCGGGCGTCGCGACGGTCGCGGGCGGGGCGCCGCCGTCGCAGCTCTTCAGCGTCAGCGCGACCATCCACCCGACGAAGATCACGGTGAGCACGAGCACCGCCCACACCCCGTAAGCGCCCGTGCCCGAGGCGGCCTCGCGCGATTCTCCCCGAGCCACGCCCGAGCATGCGCCGACGAATGCGCGAGGCAAGCCCCGGGGTGGTCTGCTATGCAGGGCCCGCGATGGCCGGATTCAGCCTCTCCGAGCAGGACCTCTACTTGTTCAACGAGGGCACCCACCAGCGCCTGTGGGATTGCCTCGGGGCGCGGCCGACGGCCTCCGGCGCGACCTTCCGCGTGTGGGCGCCCGACGCCGAGCGCGTGAGCGTGATCGGTGACTTCAACGGGTGGGATCCCGGCCGACACCCGCTCACGCCCCGCGCGGCGAGCGGCATCTGGGAGGCCGACGTCCCGGACGTCCCGCGCGGCGCGCTCTACAAGTACTGGATCCGCGGCCGAAACGGGCACGAAGAGGCCAAGGCGGATCCGTATGGTCTCATGCACGAGACGCCGCCGAAGACCGCCTCGGTGGTGTGGGACCTCGACTACGCGTGGCAGGACGACGCGTGGATGGCCGAGCGCGCGACGCGCAACGCGACCCGCTCGCCCATGTCGATCTACGAGGTCCACCTCGGTTCCTGGCGGCGCGTGCCCGAGGACGCCGACCGCCCGCTCACCTACCGCGAGCTCGCCCATCAGCTCGGCGACTACGTCAGCGAGCAGGGCTTCACCCACGTGGAGCTGCTGCCGGTGATGGAACACCCCTTCGGCGGCTCGTGGGGCTACCAGGTCACCGGCTACTTCGCGCCGACGAGCCGGTTCGGCACGGTGCAGGACTTCATGTACCTCGTCGATCACCTCCACCAGCGGGGCATCGGCGTGATCCTCGACTGGGTGCCGGCGCACTTCCCGACCGACGCCCACGGCCTCGCGCTCTTCGACGGGACGCACCTCTACGAGCACGCGGACCCGCGGCTCGGGTTCCACCCCGACTGGCGCTCCGCGATCTTCAACTACGGCCGCCACGAGGTGCGCGCGTTCCTGGTGTCGAGCGCGCGCTTCTGGCTCGAGGTCTTCCACGCCGACGGCCTGCGCGTCGACGGCGTAGCCTCGATGCTCTACCTCGACTACTCGCGCGAAGAGGGCGAGTGGATCCCGAACGTCGACGGCGGCCGGGAGAACTACGCCGCGATCGACTTCCTGCGGCAGCTCAACGAGGCGGTCTACCTCGCGTGCCCCGACACCCAGACCATCGCCGAGGAGTCCACCTCCTGGCCCATGGTCTCGCGCCCCACGTTCATGGGCGGCCTCGGCTTCGGGCTGAAGTGGGACATGGGATGGATGCACGACACGTTGCGGTACCTGCAGCGCGATCCCATCCACCGCTGCTACCACCACAACGAGATCACGTTCCGATCGCTGTACGCGTTCCACGAGACCTTCGTGCTGCCGCTCAGCCACGACGAGGTCGTCCACGGCAAGGGCTCGCTCCTGAACAAGATGCCCGGCGACCGCTGGCAGAAGTTCGCGAACCTGCGGCTCTTGTTCGCGTACATGTACTCGCAGCCCGGCAAGAAGCTGCTCTTCATGGGCTCCGAGATCGCGCAGTGGCGCGAGTGGGGCCACGACTTCAGCCTCGACTGGCACCTCCTCGACGAGGCCCCGCACGAGGGCGTCCAGCGGCTCGTGCGCGACCTCAACCACGCCTACTCGGGCACGCCCGCGCTGCACGCGCGCGACGCCGAGGCGAGCGGCTTCGAGTGGATCGACGGGAGCGACTCGGGGCGCAGCGTGCTTTGCTATCTACGGCACGGCGAGCCCGGGGATCCGCCGGTCCTCGTGGCGCTCAACTTCACCCCGGTGGTGCGGCACGACTACCGCATCGGCGTCCCGCGCGCGGGCGACTGGGAGGAGTCCCTCAACACCGACGCCGAGGTGTACGGGGGCAGCGGGGTGGGCAACCTCGGGCGCGTGGTCGCCGAGGAGGTGCCGGCGCACGGGCGGCCGTGGTCGCTGCGGGTGACGTTGCCGCCGCTGGCGGCGGTCTGGTTCCGGGCGCCGGAGGGCGCGTGAGCGGGCCCCGCTACGTCTGCGTCCACGGCCACTTCTACCAGCCTCCGCGCGAGAACCCGTGGCTCGAGGCGGTCGAGCGGCAGGACAGCGCCTGGCCCGCGCACGACTGGAACGAGCGGGTCACCGACGAGTGCTACGGCCCCAACGCGACGGCGCGGATCCTCGATCGCGAGGGCCGCATCGACGACATCACGAACAACTACGCGCGCATCAGCTTCAACCTGGGCCCGACCCTCTTGTCGTGGCTCGAGGAGGCCCAGCCCCGCGTCTACGCGGCCGTGCTCGACGCGGACCGCGAGAGCCGCGAGCGCTTCGGCGGTCACGGCTCGGCCATCGGGCAGGTCTACAACCACATGATCATGCCGCTCGCGTCCCCGCGGGATCGGGTGACGCAGGTGCGCTGGGGCCTGCGCGACTTCGAGCGGCGCTTCGGCCGGCGCCCCGAGGGCATGTGGCTCGCCGAGACGGCGGTGGACACGGCCAGCCTCGAGGTCCTCGCGGAGCACGGGATCGCGTACACGATCCTCGCGCCCCACCAGTGCGCGCGGGTGCGTGCCCCGAACGGCGCCTGGGTCGACACCCGCGGGCAGCGCGTCGATCCGCGGCGCCCCTACCTGGCGCGCCTCCCGTCGGGTCGGAGCATCGCGCTCTTCTTCTACGACGGACCGATCGCGCGCGCGGTCGCCTTCGAGCGGCTGCTCGACGACGGGCACCGCTTCGCGGAGCGGCTCCTCGGCGCCTTCGACGGACGCGCCGAGCCGCAGCTCGTGCACATCGCGACCGACGGCGAGACCTACGGCCACCACCATGCGTACGGCGAGATGGCCCTCGCGGTGGCGCTCGCGCGGATCGAGGAGACGCCCGGCGTCCAGCTCGTCAACTACGGGCAGATGCTCGAGCTGCACCCGCCGACGTGGGAGGCGGTGATCGCCGAGGACACGTCGTGGAGCTGCATGCACGGCGTCGAGCGGTGGCGCTCCGACTGCGGCTGCAACAGCGGCACGGGCTGGCACCAGAAGTGGCGCGCGCCGCTCCGCGCGGCGCTGGACTGGCTCGCGGCGGAGCTCGAGCCTCGCTACGAGCGCGAGGCCGGCCGGATGCTCGCCGACCCCTGGGCCGCGCGCGACGCCTACATCGACGTGGTCCTCGACAGGAGCGCGGCGGGGGTCCAGGCGCTCCTCGGCGACCACGCGGTCGCGGGCCTCGACGACGACGGCTGGCGCCGGCGGGCCGTCGCGCTCCTCGAGATGCAGCGCCACCTCATGCTCATGTACACGAGCTGCGGGTGGTTCTTCGACGAGCCCAGCGGGCTCGAGACGATCCAGGTCCTGCGCTACGCGGCGCGCGCGATCCAGCTCGCCTACGGCCTGTTCGGCGTCGACCTCGAGGCGCAGTTCCGGCAGCGGCTCGCCGAGGCGCCGAGCAACCGCCCCGAGTACAAGGACGCCAACGGGATCTACCGCGAGCTCGTCCGCCCTTCGCAGATCGACCTCGAACACGTCGCCGCGCACTTCGCGATCGCCTCCATCTTCGACGACGTCCCCTCGCGCACGGTGCGCGGGTTCGACGCCGACATGGTCGAGCACGACCTGGTGCTCACGGGCTCTTCGCGGCTCGCCACGGGCCGGCTCCGCGTGCAGTCCCGCGTGACCCTCGAGGCCGGCGACTACTCCTTCGCGGTGCTGCACCTCGGCGACCACAACCTCATCGGGGGCCTGAAGGACTTCGACCACCCGGCGACGCACGTGGGGATGCACGGGGCGCTGCGCCACGCCTTCGATCGCGCCGACATCACCGAGGTGGTGCGGCAGATCCATCGCCACTTCGACGGCCGCACGTTCTCGCTGCGCTCCCTGTTCCCCGAGGACCGCGCGGCGGTGCTCGAGCGGCTCCTCGAAGAGCGGACCCGCTCGGTCGAGCAGACCCTCGAGCAGGTCTACGAGCAGACCGCGCCGCTGATGCGCTTCCTCCAGAGCCTGGACCAGACCGCGCCCGACGTGTTCCGCGTCGCCGCCGAGTACACCGTGCAAATCCGCTTGCACCGGGTGATCTCGGCGGGCCTCGGGATCGACCTCGCGGTGGTGAGCCGGCTGCTCGAGGACGCCGTCGAGGCGCAGATCGTCCTCGACCCGATCGCGCTCGGCCGCGCGCTGCTCGCGTCGCTCAACGCGATCACGCAGGCGGTGGTCGAGGAGCCCGAGTCGCTGCCGCTGGCCCAGAAGCTCGCCGAGGTCGCGGCGTTCGTCGCGAGCTCACCGTGGAAGATGGAGCTCGCCGAGCCCCAGGAGGCGCTCTGGCGGCACATGCGCGCGCACCTCCCGGCGTGGCGTCTGCGCGGCGAGGACGGCGAGGCCTTGCGCGCCGCCATCGCGAGCGCCGCGGTCAGCCTCCGCGTCCACCCGCCGCGCCTCTGAAGCGCCGCTCAGGAGCCCGCGATCCGGGCGGCGACGCGCGCGCCGCTCTCGAGCGCGCCCTCCATGTAGCCGACGAAGCCCGGCGAGCAGTGCTCGCCGGCGAAGGAGATCGCGCCGACTCCGTCGCGCAGGATCGCTCCGACGCGGGTGAGCTCCCCTGGCGCGGGGAACGAGTACGCGGCCATCGTCCACTCCTCGTTCGGCCAGTCGAGCGTGCGCACCTCGCGGATGTTCTGCGAGATGCCCTCGTAGAGCGGGTCGAGCGCCGCGCCGAGGCCCGCCGGCCCCTGCCGGCCGAGCTCCGCGAGCCGCGACGCGGTGGGCCCGCCCGAGAACGACGTGAGCGGCGTCAGGGTCGGCGCGGTCGCGTCCGGCGCGCCCGCGATGGGATCCCACGTGTAGCCGATGACCTCATCGCTCATCGCCTCGGGCGTCAGCCCCAGCTCGCGCCACCGCGGGCGATCGAGGAGCGCGAGCGCCTTGACCGCCGCGCCCATCTGCGGGCCGCCTTCGCTCGTGACCTCGCGCCACGCGGGCAGGCTCACGGTCACGCGGTCCCACGTGCTCGGCGGCGTCGCGACCACCACGTGGTCGGCCTCGAGGACCTCGTCGGAGGCGAGGGTGATCCGCATCGGACCGTCGCCGCCGTCGATCGCGCGGACCGGGGCCCCGAGGCGGAGCCGATCCCCGAGGGAGCTCGCCAGCGCCTCCGCGAGCCGCTGGTTGCCGCCCGCGCAGCGGTGCGTCTCCGTGTCCGTCCAGAACGACGCGAGGCCGTGGCCTTTGATCATCGCGAGCAGCCCGAGCAGGCTCTGCCGGTCGGCCGCGACCGCGTTGTCGTGCACGAGCATCATGCGCAGGAGCGTCACCGTGTCGGGCGTCCCGCCCGCCTCGGTCAGCCAGCTCTCGAGGGAGCGTCCGTCGAGGGCGCCCGCGTCGGGCGACGCCCACGGCTGCCCCGCGTCGACGGGGGCCGCGGCCTCGTCCAGCTGCGCGGTGAGCGCGTTCAACGCCTCCCAGACCGCCTCGGACTCGGAGGCCGCGAGCACGCGTCCGCCGAGCTGGAGCGGGCCGTCGCCTTCTTCCTCCCCCAGCTCGTAGAGCGTGAGCCCGAAGTGGGCCGCGAGCGCGTGCCAGCGCGGGTGGTTGGTCCCGATCAGCTCGCCGCCCGCTTCGACCGCCGCGCCGAACGCCGGCTCCGAGAGCGAGCGCACGCGGCCCCCCACGCGATCGCGGGCCTCGAGCACCTTCACCTCGACCCCCGCCTGGGCCAGCTCGCTCGCGCAGAGGAGCCCGGCGAACCCGCCGCCGATCACCACGACGCGCGGGCCGCTCCCGCCCCCCGTGGGCGGTGGCGACGCGCCCCCGCAGCCGAGCATCAGCCCCGCGCCCGTGGCGAGCGAGCCCCGCAAGAGCTCTCGGCGTGAGATGCGGAGCGCCTCTTTGCGCTCCGGTCCGGCGTGCGCGCGGAAGAGCGCGGCGAACGTGCGAGCCAACACGGTGAGTCCCCCTCCCGAAGGCTCCGTCTCGGAGCCGTCGCGGGATGTACCTCAGTTCGCGCTCGGCCGGCTACCCGGATCAGGGCATCACCGGGCAAGCGCGCGGGGGAGGGGTGTCCGGCTCGAGGACGTCTCCCCACAGGCCGGGCGCGGCCTCGAAGCCGAGCGAGATGCTCAGCGCCTCGCAGGCGGCGTCCATCCCCGCGCCGCCGCGCGATCGCTCGCGAACGTCGGCGCTGTCCCGGACGCGGATCTCGGCGGCGACGCGCAGGGGATCCCCGCGGCAGAGGCCCGCCGCGTCGAGCTCCGCGAGGACGTCGTCGACGGGCCAGCGCCCGGTGAGCGCGATGTCGGACGGTCCGTCGCCGTCGCCTCCGATCCGCATCGTGAGGAGCGCCTCGGTGAGCCGCAGCGTCAGCGAGCGGTCGCGGCCGCGCATCGAGAACACGGGGTCCTCCTCGAAGCGCGCGACGAGGACGCCTTGCGCCACGTAGGCCGCCTCGTCCCGCAAGAGGGCGAGGCCGTCCATCGCCACGGAACCGGCGAAGGTGTTGAAGGTGTCCTGGCCGTCCCAGAGCACGAGGTCACCGCGCACGCCCCCGAGCGGGACGCCGAACGCGACGGGCGCGATCTCGACGACGACGTTCGGGTCGTCGGGGTCACCCGTCCACTCCGTGATCCGGACGAGGAGCGGACCCACGCCGTCGTTCATCGACTGCCGCAGCGCCGCCTCGAGCCCCGCGCCGAGCGGGCCGAACGTCGCGGCGACCTCCGTCGCGTACGCGTCGTCGCGGCAGCCGGGGAGGTCCCGCACGTGGTTCCCCATCGCGTTGGTGGGCGCGCACTCGTGCTCCCACTCCGTCGCGGGTGACATCGGCGGGTAGGTGCATCGCGCGTCGAGATCCCAGCCCCTCGAGCCGTCGTCGAGCAGCGACACCTCGCGCAGGACGAACACGGTCGGCGGCAGCGCGTCGCCGTCGGGGCGGGTCGTGCGCGGGGGCGGCTGCACCCCGACCATCCGCGGCCCGGCGTCGTCCGAGACGAAGTGTGGCGGGTCGCACGCGCAGAGCGCGAACGCGACAAGGAGCATACGGAGCGCTCGCACGTCTCGACATGCTACGTAACCCCGGCATGGACGGCGAGAGGTTCGCGGCGCTGGTCGAGGTGATGCAGCGGCTGCTCGGCCCGGACGGCTGCCCCTGGGATCGCGCGCAGACCCCCGAGACGATGCGGCGCTTCGTCATCGAGGAGGCGTTCGAGGTCGTCGAGGCGATCGACGGCGGCGATCCGGCGGAGCTGCGCGAGGAGCTGGGCGACCTGTTGATGCAAGTCGTCTTCCTCGGTGAGCTCGCGCGGACGCGCGGCTGGTTCACCACCGGAGACGCCATCGACGGCATCAAGGACAAGCTCGTGCGACGCCACCCGCACGTCTTCGCGGGCGCGAGCGTGCGGGACGAGGCCGAGGTGCTCGAGCGGTGGGAGGCGATCAAGCGCACCGAGAAGGCCGACCGGGGCTTGCTCGACGGTGTCCCCGCGTCGATGCCGGCGCTGCTGCGCGCGGTCGCGATCGGCGAGAAGGCGGCGCGCGTCGGCTACGACTGGCCCGACGCCGAGGGCGTGCGCGCGAAGATCGACGAGGAGCTGCGCGAGCTCGACGAGGCGCCGACGCCCGAGGACGAGGCGCGCGAGCTCGGCGATCTCCTCTTCGCGATCACGAGCTGGTCGCGCAAGCGAGGGCACGATCCCGAGGCCTCGCTCCGCGGGGCGCTGCGGCGGTTCGAGGGCCGCATGGCGCGCGTCGAGGCCGAGGCCCGCGCGCAGGGCGTCGCGCTCGAGGACCTCGACGCCGAAGAGCTCGACGTTCGCTGGGAGCGGGCCAAGGCCCTGGAATCCTAGGGTCCCGGAGGCGAGCCGCCCTCGCGATACGCGGCCGGCGGCTCGGGCACCGGCTCCGAGTCGGCGTCGCGGCCGAGCCGGAAGTTGTGGTCGCGCGCCTCTCGATGCCGGCGCAGCAGCACGAGGGCCCGGCGGTGCGCCTGCAGATCCGCGATCGCCGCCGCGTAGCGAGGCTCCGGCGCGAGGCGGACCGCGGCGCGGAGCGCCTCCGAGGCGTGGACGAACCGCTCGTCGGGCGGCAGCGACGGATCGAAGCGCCGCGACTCGCCGAGGTCGTAGAGCACCCGCGCGCGGTCCCCGGGCGAGAGCGCCGCGAACGCGCGCGAGGCCACGAACCGGTCGAGGAGGGCGGCGCCTCTCGCCCAGTCGCCCGCGCCGATCACCTCGAGGGCGCGGCGCACCGGCCGCGCGTCCACCGACTCGAGCTCGACCCGGACCGACTCCCGGTGCGGGTCGACCATCGCCGTCGCGCGCTCGCTCAGCTCCTCGAACACGCGCAGCCGCATCCCCATCACGTCGGCGCCGACCTCCGAGGCCTCGACGCCCGCGCTCTGGAGCCGCCGGCCCGTCGGTCCGTCGGTCACCGTGAGCCGCGCTCGGCCCAGGATCACCGGCACGTCCTCGACCACGCTCCGCGGCATCTCCGCGCAGCCGAGCGGCCCGCACTCCATGACGTCTCGGCGCGTCCACGTCGGCTCGTCGGTCCGGATCAGCTCCGCGCGGACCGTCACGACCACGCTGCCCGCGGGCAACGCGCCCGCCGCCCGCATCGCCTCGAGCTGCTGCGCGGATCGGGTCGAGACGTCCGACTCGCCCGGCTCGAGGTGCTCCGCGAGGCGACGGGCGAGGCGCTCGGACTCCTCGCCGTCCGACGGGACGACCACGATGTGGGGGAAGACGCGGACGGGGATCTCGGCGGGGCGGACGATGTCGCCGCCGACCGTCAGCGCGGCGCCGCACCCGAGGCTGCCCAGGATCACCGCGACCAATCCCAGCCTCACGCCCGAACTATAGGAGCGCCCGTCGGGGCTGTCTCCCGACAGAAAGAAAGTGACTTGTCACTTTCTTTGGCGGTGCTAGTACCGAGGCATGTCCGGCGACGCCGCCACCGAGGCTCCCCGCAAGCTACAGGCTCGGGCCGTCGCGACCCGGCGGCGGCTGCTGAAGGCGACCATCGAGTGCATGGTCGAGCTCGGGCACTCGCGGACCACGACGACCGAGGTGTGCCGGCGGGCGGGCGTCTCGCAGGGCGCGCTCTACAAGCACTTCGCGACCAAGCAGGATCTGCTGGGCGCGACCGTGGAGCACCTCTTCCTCGATCTGATCGAGGGCTACCGGTCGGCGCTCTCGGACGCGGTGCAGGCGCACGAGGATCGGATCGCGGCGGCCCTCGAGCTGCTCTGGGCGACGTTCCGCGCGCCGGCGCTGATGGCGGCGTTCGAGCTCTACACGGCCGCGCGCACCGACCCCGAGCTGCGCGAGGCGCTCCGTCCGGTCCTCGAGCAGCACCGCGCGAACCTCCGCGACGAGGCCCGGCGCCTGTTCCCCGAGGCGGCGGCCACCAACCCGCGCTTCGACGACGCGGTCGCGGGGATCCTGTCGACCCTGCAGGGCGCCGCGATGATGGAGATGGCGCTGCCGTCGCCGGACGCGGGGCGCGCGGAGCTGGCGTTCCTCGACGCGGTCGCGCGCCGCGAGCTCGAGCCGGAGGCGCCGCGGTGACCGACATGATCTGGTACGCGGTCCCGTTCTTCTTCCTCACGATGGGGCTCGAGTGGGGCCTCACCGCGCACCGCGAGCGCAAGGGCGGCTACACCCTGAAGGACAGCCTCGCGAGCCTCGCGATGGGGCTCGGCAACCGCGCGGTCGACGTGCTCCCGAAGGCCGCCGTCTTCGCCGTCTACCTCTGGATCTGGGAGCACCACCGGATCTTCGAGATCCCGCAGGACGCGTGGTGGGCCTGGGTGATCCTCATCCCGATCGAGGACCTCTGTTACTACTGGTTCCACCGCGCGAGCCACGAGGTGCGCCTGCTCTGGGCGGCGCACGTGAACCACCACTCGAGCACGCACTACAACTTGTCGACGGCGCTCCGCCAGTCCTGGACGACGCCGTTCACGGGGCCGCTGTTCTGGCTTCCGCTGCCGCTCCTGGGCTTCCACCCGTTCATGGTCGCGGTCGCGCAGACGATCAGCCTCCTCTACCAGTACTGGATCCACACCGAGGCGATCCGGACGCTCGGGCCGCTCGAGTGGGTCTTCAACACGCCGTCGCACCACCGGGTCCACCACGGCTCGAACCCCGAGTACCTCGACAGGAACCACGGCGGGATCCTGATCGTGTGGGATCGCCTCTTCGGCACCTTCGAGCCGGAGCGCGCGGAGGTCGAGTACGGCCTCACGACGAACATCGCGACCTTCAACCCGGTCCTCATCGCCTTCCACGAGTGGGCCGCGATGCTGCGCGACGTGCTGAGCGCGCGGACCTGGCGCGGCCGCCTCGGCTACCTGTTCCTGAAGCCTGGCTGGCGCGAGGACGGGACCGGCAAGACGAGCGCGGATCTCCGCGCCGAGGCGCGCCGCCGCCGCCCCGCCTGAATCACGGCCTCGCCTGAGTCACAGCCGCGATTGGGGGAACGCCACGACCTCCTCGATGTGGGCCGCGCCGGTGATCGCCATCACCACGCGATCCACCCCGATGGCGTTGCCCCCGCTCTCGGGCATGCCCTGCTCGAGCGCCTCGAGGAAGCGCTCGTCGACGGGGTAGACGTCGAGCCCGGCCTCGCGCCGCGCGGCCTGGTCGTGGGCGAAGCGCGCGCGCTGCTCGACCGGGTCGGTCAGCTCGCCGAAGCCGTTGCAGAGCTCGAGCCCGTCCACGTAGGCCTCGAACCGATCGGCCCAGCGCGCGTCGTCGGGGCAGAGGCGCGCGAGCGACGCCATCGCGCGCGGCCACCGGGTGAGGAAGACGGGCGCCCGCATCGCCTCGAGCGCCGGCTCGACCTTGTCGATCAGGAGCTCGAAGAAGCGCGTCTCGTCGGGCAAGACGTCGTGCACGTCGACACCCGCGTGCTCGCGGAACGCGTCGTCGACGGTGAGGCGAGCCCACGGCGCGGCCACGTCGGTCCCGGACGGCAGGATCGTCCCCCCGAGCACGCGGCGCGCGGCGGCCTCCACGAGGCCCTCGGTGTCGCGCATCAGCTCCTCGGAGCCCGCCTCGGCGCGGTAGAGCTCGAGCATCGTGAACTCGGGCTCGTGGTGCCGGCCGAGCTCGCCGCGCCGGAAGCAGCGCGAGATCTGGTAGATGCGCGGCAGGCCCAGGCAGAGCAGGCGCTTCATCTGGTACTCGGGGCTCGTGGCGAGCCAGCGCGGCGCGCCGAGCCCCGAGACCTCGAGCGCGGCGAGGTGCACGTCGAGCCCCGGGCTCGGGACGGCGAGCGGCGTCTCGACCTCGATGAAGCAGTCGGCGTCGAGGAACGCGCGGAGCGCGCTCAGCACCTGCGCGCGCGCGCGCAGGCGATCGAGGAGCACTACTTCTTGACGCGCTCGACGTACTCGCCGGTGCGCGTGTCGATCTTGAGCAGGTCGTTCTGGTTCACGAACAGCGGAACCGAGATGACCTTGCCGGTCGACAGCGTCGCCGGCTTGCCGACGTTGGACGTGGTGTCGCCCTTGTAGCCCGGCTCGGTCTCGATGACCTCGAGCTCGACGAAGGTCGGGGGGGTCACGCCGATCGGCTTGTTCGACCAGAACAGCACGTCGACCATCATCCCGTCCTGCAGGTAGTCCGGCGTGTCGCCGAGCAGCTCCCGCTGGAGCTGGATCTGCTCGTAGCTGGTCGTGTCCATGAAGACCCAGGCGTCGCCCTCGGGGTAGAGGTACTGCATCTGGCGCTCTTCCATGTCGGCCTTCTCGAGCTTCTCGCCGCTCTTGAAGGTCCGCTCGAGCACCGCGCCGGTCATCATGTTCTTCAGCTTCGTGCGCGTGAACGCCTGCCCCTTTCCGGGCTTCACGAACTGATGGTCGACCACCGCGTACGGGTAGCCGTCGATCACGACCTTGAGGTTCTTACGGATGTCGGAGGTGTCGTACATCATGGCAGGTGTCAGTCCGTCTCGACGGCTTGGCTGAAGACTACGTTCTCCGAGGGGCCGACCACGTCGGGTGAGCGCTCGGCGCTGATGAACACGGTGAACTGGCTCATGGGAGTGGTCGCCGTGGCGCGACCGGTGCGGGAGTCGGCGTCGTACTCGAGCACGCCCGCCTTGGTCGACTGCCCGCGGCGATCGCGGAACCACATGATGTAGGTCGTGAGGTTGCCGCCGAGCCGCGCCGGCGGCGTCATGTGCTCGAAGGACGCCGTCACGAGGCGGTTGCCGCCCTCGATCCGCTCGACCTGGATGCGCCCCTCGGCGCCCGGATCCCGCTGCGTGCCCACGACGTCGAACGACCACGAGCCCCCGCCGCAGCCGGGGGCCGCGAGGGCCGAGAGAGCAAGGATCAACCAGGGGGCGAGTCGTCGCAGCATGGTGCCTCCAGAGGGAAGTGGCTTGTATTCCGAGGGTCGTTCACCGTCAAGGCCGGCGCCTCGCTCCTTGCCCCGCTGGGCCGCACGGGCTAACCCGCCGGGCCATGCGCGAGGTCGACGAAGAGATCCGCGAAATCAGGAAAGAGATCATCGAGTCTCGCGGGCTCGTCATCAAGAGCAACAACCTCACGAACTCCCTCGCCGCCGACATCAAGTCGATCGCCAAGCGCCAGGCCGGCTACGAGCGCCGCTTCATCTGGAACAGCTGGATCGCCTACATCCTCTTCGCGAGCCTGTCCTTCGTGGGCCTGTGGCTTGCGACGAACTACCGGGTGGCCGAGGCCGAGCGCGAGAACGAGCGCCTCGAGGCCGCGCTGGCCGAGGCGCGCGCGGAGCTGACCGAGGCGAACAACCAGGCCGAGCGGCGCGCCCGGGCCGAGACGGCCGCGGCGTCGTTCTACCGCTCCGTCCGCGAGCGCCGCCGCACCGAGGTGGTGGAGCGCTGGCCCGAGCTGCGCCGCGAGCAGCTCTCCCGCGCGGAGGCCGCGTTCTTCCGCGACACCGTCGATCACTTCCACCTCGATCTGTCGCTCGAGGCCTACCAGAACGGCCTCGATCTGATGCGCACGGGCCGCTACGCGGAGGCCGCGGAGGCGTTCCAGGAGGCGATCCGCCAGAAGGAAGAGGCCGCGCACATCCCCGGCGTGAAGCTCCAGCTCGCGCGGGCGCTGCGTCGCCTCGGGCGCCACGCCGAGGCCCGCGTGCTCGCGCAGCAGGTCGTCGACCAGACGATCGACCGCGAGCTCCAGGACGACGCGTTGCTGCTGTACGCCGCGGCGAGCGAGGACCTCGAGGACATCGACGAGGCCCGAAACGCCCTGCGCACGTTCCTGCGCCGCTGGCCGCGCGGCGCCGAGTCGGTCTCCGTGCGGCGGCACCTGGCCGATCTCAACCGCCGCGTCATGCGCGGCGAGGTGGGCACGCGCACGGAGTAGGGCTATCCTGGCCGAGTTGGTCCTTTCGGTCGGTTTGGGGGTTCCGAAACGACCGAGGGCGCGCCAGGACTCCCTCATGAAGCGTTCGATCCTCCTGTTCCTGGGGGCGCTCGTCGGCTGCGGCGGCGCGGCGCCCCACCGCCTCGACTACGGCCGCGTCGACAGCTCGGCGATGGGCTCCGAGATGACCTACTCGGTCTACACGCCCCCCGGCTTCACCCCCGACGAGCAGCTCCCGCTCGTGGTGTTCCTGCACGGCGGCGGCGACGATCCGAGCTCGTTCGACTCGGCCCACATCGGCCAGGCGCTCGACGCGGCGATCGTCCGCGGCGAGGTCCCGCGCGCCGTCATCGTGCTGCCGCAGGGCGACCTCGGCTTCTGGGCGAACTGGTACGACGGCTCGCGCCGCTACGAGGACTGGGTCCTCGACGAGCTCGTCCCCCTCGTCGCCCGCACCCACAACACCCGCGCGTGCCCCGAGGGCTGCCACGTCATGGGCGTCTCGATGGGCGGGGCCGGCACGCTGCGGTTCGCGCTGAACCGACCCGAGATGTGGGCGTCGGTCACGATGATCTCTGCGCCGATCCTCAGCACGGAGCAGATGGTCGCGTTCGTCCAGAACCCGCTCTTCGTGCCGATCATCCCGACCGACAGGATCTGGGGCCCCGTGAGCGACCTCGATCGCATCCGCCACGACGACCCGTACCTGCGCTGGACCTCGGACGCGGATCTGGGGGGCACGCGCCTCATGCTGGCGTGGGGCGACGACGACCGCGGCGCGATCCAGGAGACGAGCGCGGCGTTCTCGCGCCACCTGCGCGAGCGCGGGATCGAGCACGAGCGCCTCGTCTATCACGGCAACCACAGCTGGGTGAGCTGGACGCCGGTGATCCAGGAGGCCCTACGGCGGCAGCTCTGAGGGGCGCCGCGTCTGGCCGAGGACCCACGCGAGGTAGGGCTTCGACGCGCGCTCGATCGGCATCGCGAGGACCTCGGGGACGTCGTAGGGGTGGTGCTCCGTCAGCCACTGCTCGACGGCGTCGAACTGGGAGCGCCGGGTCTTGATCAGCAGCTGGACCTCGGCCTGATCCTCGAGCTGCCCCTTCCACGTGTAGAACGAGCGCATGCCGCCGATGACGTTCACGCACGCCGCGAGCCGGGCCTCCACGAGGCCGCGGCCGAGGGTGGCGGCGACGTCGGCGTCGGGGACGGTACAGAGGACCACCAGGAGGGCGTCATCCATGCCGGTCAGCCTACACCTGAACGTGGTTCGCGCACGAGGGCTCGGCCTGCGCTACCTTCTGCCTCCATGCGGTACCTCGTCTGCTCTTGTGCGGCGCTTCTCTTCGCCCTCGGCTGTGACTGCGCGGGGGAGCCTTTCCCCATCGGTGACTCCGGCCTGCCCCCGTCGGACGCGGGCTCCGACGCCGGGCCTCCGCCGGACGCGGGGCCGATCGATCCCTGCGGCGACGGCCTCGACGGCGACGACGACGGAAGCATCGACGAGGGCTGCGAGTGTGATCCGGGCGAGACGCAGCGCTGCTACGACGGCGCGGCGGACCTCGCCGGCGTCGGCGCGTGCTCCTGGGGCACGCAGCACTGCGCGCACGACTTCGAGTTCGGCGAGTGGGACGTGTGCGTCGGCTCGCGGTCGCCGGGCCCCGAGGACTGCGACGACGTCGACAACGACTGCGACGGCGTCGTCGACGAGGGCTGTGACTGCGAGCTGTCGGCGGCCATCGACTGCTACGAGGGCCCCGCGATCACCGAGGGCGTGGGGAGCTGCATCCGCGGCCACATCACCTGCATGGCGACGCCCGGCGGCGGCAGCGCCTTCAGCGGGTGCGAGGGCTCCGTGCTGCCCTCCGAAGAGGTCTGCGACGGCATCGGCGACGAGGACTGCGACGAGCTCATCGACGAGGGCTGCGACTGCCTCCTCGGCACGACCCAGCCTTGCTACGGCGGCGCGCCGGGCACCGCCGGCGTCGGCGCCTGCCGCGCGGGCACGCAGGACTGCGTGATGGCCGCCGACGGCTCGGTGTCGTGGTCCGCGTGCACCGGCGAGACGCGCCCGACGACGGAGGTCTGCACCGGCGGCGTCGACGAGGACTGCGACGGGCTCGCGGACTGCGTCGACCCGGAGTGCACCGCGAGCTGCTGCACGCCGTACACGGAGGCGGTGGCGGTCGTGCCCGCGGAGGGCGAGATCCTCTTCCTGATGGATCGCTCCGGGAGCATGGACTGGCCGGCCGTCGGCACGGCGCGCACCCGCTGGCAGGAGCTCCAGACGGCGATGACGTCCGTCCTGCCGATGCTCGACGCGCTCCCGATGGGCGCGCTCACCTTCCCGCGGACGACGGGCGACTCGGAGCGCGGCAATTGCATGGTGGCCTCGTCCCTCGACGTCGGGATCGCCACGGGGACCCGACCCGCGATCCTCGGCCTGCTGACGACCGAAGATCCCCGCGCCGGCGACACGCCGACGCCGCAGGCCTTCGCGACCGCCTCGAGCGAGCTGATGTCGATGCCGAGCAGCGCGATCCGGTTCGCGATCCTCCTCACGGACGGGCTGCCGGAGCCGGCGTGCGGCTCGACCGTCGACGCCACCGTCGCCGCCATCAGCGCGCTCCGCGCGAGCGGCATCGACACGTTCGTGATCGGCATCGTGGGCCCCGATCCCGGGGGCAGCACGTCCGGGATCCCGGCGCTCCAGGCCGGCCTGAACCGGATGGCGGACGCGGGCGGGCGCGCTCGTCCGGGCGCCATCCGCTACTACGAGGCGGTGGACGGCGCGGCCCTCACGAGCGCGCTGACCTCGATCGTGGCCTCCGCCACGGACTGCCACTTCACCCTCGCCACCGCGCCGGCCCGGCCGTCGCGCGTCGAGGTCCGTTTCGACGGCTCCCGCGTCCCGGCCAGCGGCTGGACGCTCGCGGGGACCGCGCTCACGTTCACGGGTACGTGGTGCGCGCAGATCCAGGCGGGTCTCGTGTCGAGCATCACCGTCAACGATCCGTGCGGCCCATAGCCGGCGCGTCGACCAGCACGACCCAGCTCACGGAGGAGGGGCGTGCCTTCCTCCAGCGCCGCACGGCGCGCTACGGGCTCATGGTGGGTGGCCTGGGCTTCGGGTTCTACCTCGTCCGGCTCGCCCTCTACGTGGTGCTCGCGGGCACCATCCCGCTCGACGATCTGTTCCATCCGTCGCTGTCCGCCCACCTCGTCGGCGCGGTGTCGATGCTGGCGCTGTACGTCGCGAACGCGCGCGGTGCGCGCTCGGTGGCGTGGATCCGGGTGAGCGAGGCGCTCGCGCTCGGGATCTCGTGCCTCGGCTACGGGACCATGTGCTTCTCGATGCCGACCGCGTATCGGCCCGACCTCACGGTGATCCTGATCTTCGGGATCGCGCTGCTCGGCCGGGCCGTCTACGTGCCGGCGGGCTGGCGAGGCACCGCGGGGCTCGGGGCGCTGCTCGGGGTCGAGGTCGTCTGGGTGACGGTGCGGACGGTGCAGATGGCCGACCCCGCCTTCAGGACCAGCCTCGGCGTCGGGGTCGGCGCGGGGATCGAGATCTACACGGCGCTCCTCACCAACGCGGTGGCCTGGTGGATCGCGCTCTCCGTCCTCGCGTCGGCCGCGTCCGCGGTGATCTACGGCCTGCGCCGCGAGGCCGACGAGGTCCGGCGCCTCGGGCAGTACACCCTCGTCCGCAAGCTCGGGGAGGGCGGGATCGGCATGGTCTACGAGGCGACGCACGCGATGCTCCGGCGCCCCACCGCAGTGAAGCTGCTCCGCCCGGAGCGGGTCGACGAGGCGAGCCTCGCCCGCTTCGAGCGCGAGGTCCGCGCCACCGCCGCGCTGCACCACCCGAACACGATCCGCGTCTTCGACTACGGCCGCACGCCCGACGGCGTCTTCTACTACGTCATGGAGCGCGTCCCCGGCTGCACCCTGACGCGCGCCGTCTCCGTCGTCGGGCCGATGCCGGCCGAGCGCGCCTTGCTGCTCCTGCACCAGATCGCGGGCGCGCTCGCCGAGGCGCACGAGGCGGGGCTCGTGCATCGCGACGTGAAGCCCGACAACGTGCTCCTCGCGCCGACCCCGGGGTTCGGTGACATGGTCAAGGTCGTGGACTTCGGCCTGGTCCGCGAGCTCGATTCCGCCGCCGCGGGGATCACCCACGAGGGCGCGATCGTCGGGACGCCGCACTACCTCGCCCCTGAGGTGATCCGCGGCGAGGCGACCGACGCGCGGAGCGATCTGTACGCGCTCGGGTGCCTCGGGTTCTACCTGCTCACCGGCGAGCACGTGTTCGGAGGGACCACCGTCGTCGAGGTGTGCAGCAAGCACCTGGTGGAGGAGCCCGACGCTCCATCCGCGCGGCGGGCCGAGCCCCTCTCCCAGGCCCTGGACGCCTTGATCGCGCGCTGCCTCGCGAAGGACCCCGCGGCCCGATACGCGTCGGCGGCGGAGCTCCAGCTCGCGCTCGAGGAGGTCGAGGGCTTCGGCTCGTGGACCCGCGAGGCCTCGCGGCGCTGGTGGAAGGACTTCGGCCCCGACCTCGTCGACGATCTCGGCCTCCTGGAGCCGCCGACGACCGACACCCGGACCCTGGCGATCGACCTGGGGCGCCGGCTGCGCAAGCGGGTCGACGACCGGTCGCCGACGCCTTAGACCGTCGGCCATGAGAGCTACTCTCCTCATCGCCCTCGCGGTCCCGCTCCTGGCGGTCGGCTGCGACGACCCCGCCGACTCCGTGCCCGCGGCCCGGATGGAGACCACGCCCGCGACCCCGCCGGAGCCGGCGGCGGACGAGGCCGCTCCCGAAGACGACGGAACGCCGATGCCGCCCGGCGCGCTCGTGATGAACACGGCGACCAGCACCCTCGAGATGATCGGCAGCAAGGTGACCGGCTCCGAGACGCTCCACCTCGGCGAGTGGAGCGGCTACGTCGACCTGCGCGAGCCCTTCGAGCAGAGCGTCGTCCGGGTCGACATGCAGATGACGACCATCGAGGCCCCCATCCCGCGGCTGACCAACCACCTGCGCACCGACGACTTCTTCGACGTCGAGCGGTTCCCGACCGCGCGGTTCGAGACCACCGCGTTCGCGGCGGCGCCGGAGGGGTCGGAGAACGCGACGCACCTCGTGACCGGGCACCTCACGATCCGCGGCGTGACGCAGACGATCACCTTCCCGGTGCGCGTCGACGTGAGCGACTCGGAGGTCCACGCCCAGGCGCAGTTCGCGATCGATCGGCAGCGCTGGGGCATCAGCTATCGCGGCATGGAGGACGACCTCATCAACGATCAGGTCGTGATCCGCTTCGACGTCCACGCCCCCCGCGATTCGGGCTGATTCTCAGTACGCGACGATCCGCGGCTCGCGCCCGGGCCGCACCACGAGCGTCCCGCGATCGCTCCACCCGAAGAGGGTCCGCATCGGGTTCCGGCCCGGCGCCAGGATGGGGGCCTGGACCACGAGATCCGTGGCCGTCACGGTGCTGGGCAGCTCGCGGTTGCGAAAGAAGACCGAGGCCCGATGGACCTCGACGTCGTCGAGATCGAACAGCTCGGCGACCTCCGCCTCGGGCGGGATGATCGACCGCCTCGCGTAGATCAAGAGCCGCTGCACGATGCCCGCGCGGGGCCGACCGGCGCGGGTCGCGACGCGGTCCGCGACCTGGCCGACCTCCTCGTCGAAGAGGGCGGTCAGCGGTCGCTCGCCCTGCGTGCCGACGTCTCGGAGGGCGCCGACGAGGGCGCGCAGCATCTGGCGCGCCTGATCCTCGCCACCGGACGCGGCGAGCGCCATCGTCTCGCCCGCCAACCCCGGGTCGGCGGGGGGCGGGGTGTAGGGGAGGGGGTCGCGATCGGTCGCGGGGAGGCTCGAGCGCGCGACCAGGCTCGCCTCGGAGCCGCTCGAGGCGGCGCCGCACCCGAGCGTGAGGAGGACGAGGAGCGCCCACCACGCGCCGCGTCGAGGGTTCAAAGCGCCTGGATCGTGACGTCGAGGTTCCTGTCGACCACGAGGATCGAGGAGGCCTCGAGCTCCGAGAAGCCGGCGGGGACCTTCTCCCCGTCGCTGCACAACAGGACGTAGCGGAACGCCCCGCTGGCCTTGACCGGCGTGGTCGAGCGGGCGGCGTAGAACAGGTGGCCGCCGCGACGGAGGGCGTACATCTCGCGGCCGTTCGTCAGCATCAGGTTGAGCGTCGGCTCCGGCGCGCCGACCTCGGCGCAGTAGCGATCGAGGAGCGCGACCGTCGAGCGGATCGCCCCGAGCACCGCCTTGGGATCCGCGTCCGGCCGATCGAGCTGCGCGCTGTCGTGCAGGAACGACAGCAGGATCGCGAACGCGTGCTCGCTGTCCGTCGATCCGCGGATCGCCCGCTGGAGGAAGTCCGGGAGCGACTCGATGAGGCGCGGGCGGATCGCGTCGAACCCGTGGATCGTGCCGTTGTGCGCGAACAGCCACGATCGCATCCGGAAGGGGTGCGTGTTGTCGGCGCGGAAGTCGCCGACGGTCGCCTGGCGGAAGTGGATCAGGACCGCGTCGGACTGGACGCCGCGAGCCACGTTCTCCCAGTTGATCGGGCCGTCTCCGAGCTTCGGGCGCTTCTTGTGGAGCACCTCGCCGCCCTGATAGAAGCCGATGCCCCAGGCGTCGGGCTTGAAGTCCGGCGGCGGGGCGATCGCCTCGTGCTCCTCGTCGAGGACGTCACCGAGGCGGTCGCGACGATTGGCCATGTAGCCGATTAGGCGTCCCATCGAGTGTGTCTTCCTTGTCCTCAGAGCCTGTTCTCAGGGGCTGGTTCTCGGAACGGTGAGGCGGGGCCGCGAGCATGGGCGCCGTCCGACGAGGATCCGTCGAGCGTCGCTCGCACTCCGGGTAGGTACCCGCCGTCGATTCTCAATCATCCACGTGCTCGCGGAGCAAGCGCTGCGTTCGAGCCGCGGCACGCTTGTCCCCGTGCGCCGAGAGCGACCGGACCAGGATCACGCCCACCAGCGCGCTCACGAGGAGCACGATGGGGATCGTGAAGTCGAGATCCAGGTGAGCCACGCGCGTCGAGCCTACTCTCTAGAGGTGATCCCTTCCGCGGGGTTCTGCAAGGCCGTGGCGACGTTCGTCGCGATGCTGTCGTGCGTCATGGGCCTGGTGGGGTACGCGCGCGCCGCCGAGCCGGAGTCCTACACGGTCCGCGCGACCATCGAGCGGGACGCCGGCCGGGTCCGCGGTCACCTCGCCGCGACGGTACGGGTCGCCGCTGGCGAGGATCACGTCCGGCTGTGGCTCTACGCGGATCGCCTGGCCGAGGCGCCCTCGACGATGGACGAGCGCAGCTGGCGCTGGATCTACCCCGGGGAGATCGACCGCGGGGGCATGTCGACGTCCGCGGTCCGCGTCGACGGCGCGCTCGTGGAGGCAACGACGCGGAGCGAGGCGCCCGGGAGCGCGCGGGGCCGGGACTTCGCCGGCAGCGATCTCGACGTGCCGATCGAGCCCCGCGACGCGCCTCGGACGGTCACCGTCGAGCTCGACTTCGAGGTCCGGGTCCCCGGCCGGTTCGGTCGCCTCGGGCGAGACGACGGGCTCCTCGCGCTCGCCGCGCCGTGGTACCCGCTCGTCGTCGGCGACGACGACGCGTTCGCCTTCGAGGTCCCGCACGACGTGACCGCGACCGTCGACGACGGCGCGCTCGCGCTCGGCGACGAGCGGTTCGGGGCCGAGGGGCACGTCCACCTCGTCGGCGCGTACGTCCCGGCGATCGCCGCGCCCGCGCTGCACGACGCCGTCGTGGAGGTCCACGGGGTGCAGCTCGTCTTGCGATCCCCCTATCGCATGTACGTGCCGCCGCCCGCGTCGGTCCGCGGCGAGGAGGGGATGATCGACCTGTCCCGCGTCGACGTCGTGCGGCTCACCCGGGAGGTCGCGGGGCAGGCGATCGACACCGCCCGCGCGTTCGGCCTCACGGTGCCGCGCCGGCTGGTGATGCTGCAGATCCCGTCGCGCAGCGAGCTCGTGGCGACGGCGCCCGGCGTGGTGCTGTTCTCGGACCACCTCTTCCAGATCTTCCCGCTCGACCAGACGCTGGACTTCCATCGGCGCGCGCTGCGCCGCGGGCTGTTCGGTCGGCTCGCCGAGCCCCTCGAGACCGTGGATCCGCCCGCCGATCGGGGCTGGGCCACGGACCTGCGGGCCGTGGCGCTCGTCGACCTCGACGAGGCGCGCCGCCACCACGGGGCGCAGACCCCGCAAGAGCTCTTGAGCCTCTTCTCGTTCCACCCCGCGGTCGACCAGCTCCTCTACGCGCCTCAGATCGCTTTCGAGGACGCGTACTTCGCCGTCATCGAGGAGCGGGATCCCTTCCGCGACGATCCCGTCCGCGCTCGCCGCCCGCTGTCTCGCGGCCGGCGGATCGTCGAGTCCGCGCGCGACGTCCTCACCCCCGAGGCGCTGCAGCGGTTCGTCGCGATGCTCGTCAACGCCCGCCGCCCCGCGCGGGCGGCGCTGCGGCGCGCGGCGCCCGACTTCGCCGACCGCCTGCCGTCCTGGCTCGCGGCGACGGGCGAGCCGCTCAACTACCGCCTCGGAGAGACCCACTCCGAGCGCGTCGAGGGGGGCTGGCGGCACACCGTCACGGTGCACCGGGAGGGCGCGATGCGGGTCGAGCCCGTCACGGTGCGGGTCGACGACGACCAGGGGCACCACGTCACCGGGGTGTGGGATGGCCCCGGCCCGCGCGGCGAGGTGGTCGTCGAGACGCCAGGGGCGCTGAGCGGCGTCACCGTCGATCCGGCGCAGCGCCTCCCGCAGAGCCCCGAGATCGCCGACGGTCACCCGCGCGAGGACGACGCGACGGATCACCCGTGGCGCCCCCCGATCCTCAACGGGGTGCTCTTCAACGTGCTCGTGAGCGAGGGCGACTTCACGGGCCTGCTCGACTTCGTCCTGCGTCGTCGGTACGACCTCGAGCACGGCATCGGCATCCGGGCGGAGCGGACGCGCGCGTTCACCGGCGGCACCCTCCGCTACGACCAGGGCGTCGGCGACAAGGTGCACACCAACCGCCGGATGGGCCGGCTCACCGCCGCGCTCTCGTTCGTCCGGCTGCACGAGTTCTTCGGCGACGCCGACCTCGGCGGGTGGCGCACGCAGCTCGAGCTCGGCGCGAGCGTCAACACGGTCCGCTTCGCGCTCGACCCTCGCGAGGGGCTCTGGGGGGCGGTGTCCGTCACCGGCGGCGTCGCCGTGCGCGACGACGGCTCGCTCGGCTGGACCTTCCGCGGGGGCGCGCGCGGGGGGATCGCGATCCCGCTCTCGCTCGTGAACACCCTCGTCTTCGTCGCCGGCGGCGGCTTCACGGCCGGAGACGCGCTGGCCTCCGAGCTCCAGGGCCTCGGCGGCAGCACCCGGCTGCGCGGCTTCGAGTCGGGGGAGCTGCTCGGTCGAGGCGTCGCGTACGGCGTCGTCGAGCACCGCTGGACGCCGTTCCGCGACCTCGCGATCAACCTCGCGCACCTGATCTGGATCCGCGAGATCCAGCTCGCGTTCTTCGCCGGCGCGGGCGCCATCTTCGATCGCACCGAGGCGATGACCGGCCGCCACGACGACGTGGTCGGCGCCGCGGACGTCGGCGCCGGCGTGCGCATCCACTACGAGTACGGCGGCGTGCAGCCGGGCGTGATCTCGCTCGACCTCGGCTTCCCCTACACGCGCGGCCTCACCGCGCAGCCGGGCGATCCGGTCCGCAACCCGGTCGCCTTCTACATCGGCTTCGATCAGTTCTTCTGAGGTCGAGCTCCCGTGGTCGAGACCCGCTACTTCAGCTGCAACCTGTGCGAGGCGCTCTGCGGGCTCGAGGTCACGGTGGACGGCGAGCGCGTCGCGGGGATCCGCGGGGACGCGGACGACGTCTTCTCCCGCGGTCACGTCTGCCCGAAGGCGATCGGGCTCGGGGAGCTGCTCCACGACCCGGACCGGCTACGGCAGCCGATGCGGCGCCTCGCGAGCGGGGGGTTCGAGCCGGTCTCGTGGGACGCGGCGCTCGACGAGGCCGCGTCGCGGCTACGCGCGATCCGCGAGCGGCACGGTCGGGACGCGGTGGCCCTCTACGTGGGCAACCCGGTGGTCCACAGCCTGCGCTCGGGGCTCGCGGCCCAGCTCCTCACCAACGCGCTCCGGACGCGGAACCGCTTCGACCCGAACTCGCAGGACTCCAACCCGCGCCTGTTCGCGTGCATGCAGGTCTACGGCGACGCGCTCGCGATGCCCGTCCCCGACGTGGATCACACGCGGCACCTCCTCGTCCTCGGGGGCAACCCGGCCGTCTCCCAGGGCTCGCAGATGGGCCTCGGCGACGTGCGCCGGCGCCTCACCGACATCCGCACGCGCGGGGGCCGCGTGATCCTCGTCGACCCCCGCCGCACCGAGAGCGCGCGGCTCGCCGACCGGCACTGCTTCATCCGGCCGGGCGGGGACGCGGCGCTCCTCCTCGCGATGCTCCACGTGCTGTTCCGCGAGCGCCGCGTGGACGCGCGGGCGGTCGACGCGATGGCGACGGGGCGCCGCGAGCTCGCGCGGATCGCCGAGCGCTTCCCGCCGGAGCGCGTGGCCGCGGCGATCGGGATCGACGCCGACACCATCACCGCGCTCGCGCGGGAGCTGTCGGACGCGCCGTCGGCCTGCGTCTACGCGCGCGTCGGCGTCTGCCAGAGCGAGTTCGGGCCGCTCGCGTGCTGGCTCGTCGAGGCCCTCAACATCGTCACCGGCAACCTCGACCGCGTGGGCGGCGCCATGTTCAGCGCGCCCGCGGCCGACATCGCGCCGCTCGGCCGGCGGCTCGTCGGCAACCACCACGGCCGCTGGCGCTCGCGCGTGAGGGGCCTCCCCGAGCTCCTCGGCGCGCTCCCCTCGGCGGTCATGGCCGAGGAGATGGAGACCCCCGGCGACGGCCAGATCCGCGGCCTCGTCTGCCTCGCCGGCAACCCGGTGCTCACCACCCCCAACGGGCCGCGGCTCGAGCGCGCCATCGAGGGGCTCGAGCACGTCGTGGCGATCGACTACTACCTGAACGAGACGACCCGTCACGCGCACATCGTCTTGCCCCCGCGGCACGTGTTCGAGACCGGGAACTACGACGTCATCCTCGCGCGGCTCACGGTCCGGAACGTCGCGCGGTACAGCCCCCCGATCCTCGAGACGTCGGACGACACGCGCGACGACTGGTCCATCGCGTGTGAGCTCGCGGCCCGCGTCCTCGGGGCCGGCCGCCTCGCCGGCCCGATCACTCGCGCGGCGCGTTCGGCGCCCGAGCGGCTGATCGACGCGCTCCTCCGGATGGGCCCGCACGACGTGACGCTCGACAGCCTGCGCGACGCGCCGCACGGCGTGGACCTCGGGCCGCTGCGGCCGTCGGGGGGCGCGGGCATCCACCACCCGGACGGCCGCGCCCGCCTCGCGCCGGAGGCGCTCGTGGCCGACGTGCCGAGGCTCGAGCGCTGGATCGACGCCGTCGACGACGTCGGCCTGGTGCTGATCGGCCGGCGGCACCTGCGCGACAACAACTCCTGGATGCACAACCTCCCGGCGCTCGCGAAGGGCCCGAGCCGGGCCGCGCTCTTCATGCACCCGACGGACGCCGCGGCCCGCGGGCTCACCGACGGCGCGGCGGTGCGGATCGAGAGCCGGACGGGATCGGTCGACGCGACGCTGCGGGTCACCGACGAGATGCGACCCGGCGTCGTCTCCTTGCCGCACGGCTTCGGCCACGCCGACGCCCGCGACACCCTCCGCGTCGCGGGGGCCCTCGCCGGACCCAACGCGAACGCGCTGACCGACGAGGCGCGGGTCGAGCCCGTCCTGGGCACGAGCATCCTCAACGGCGTCCCCGTCGAGGTGCGTGCCGGCGGCTTTTTGCGGTGACCGGCGGATCACGCGATCCTCTCGTGTGTCCGTTCGCGACGCGCTCGTCGACGCCTACCTCGCGCACCTGAAGGTGGAGCGGGGGCTCGGCGCGCTGACGGTGGAGGCCTACGCGGCGGACCTGTCCGGGTTGCTGGCGTTCCTCGAGGAGGAGAGCGTCGAGCTCGACGAGGTCGACCCCGCCACGCTGAGCGCGTGGCTGCTGTCGCTGAGCGCGCGGGACCTGAGCTCCCGGTCGCAGGCGCGGCACCTGTCGGCGGTGCGCGGGCTCTTCGCGTGGCTGCTCCGCGAGCGCGAGGTGAGGCGCGATCCGACGACGCTCATCGACTCGCCGAAGAAGCTCACGAAGCTGCCCACCGTGCTGTCGCGCGAGGAGGTGGCGCGGCTCCTCGTGGCGCCCAACCGGAAGAAGGACCGCGGCCGCCGTGACGCCGCGATGCTGCACACGATGTACGCGGCCGGGCTGCGCGTGACCGAGCTCTGCACGCTCGGGCTCGGCGACGCGAACCTCGAGAGCGGGTTCCTCCAGGTGCTCGGCAAGGGCGACAAGCGGCGCGTGGTCCCCCTCGGCGTCCCCGCGCGAAAGCGCATCGAGGCGTACTTGCCCGACCGCGGGCGCTGGGCCCGACCGGGCGAGCCGGCGCTGTTCGTGACCTCGCGCGGCGGCCCGATGACCCGCCAGGCCTTCTGGAAGAACATCAAGCGCTACGCCCGCGAGGTCGGGATCACGAAGAACGTGACCCCGCACGAGCTGCGGCACTCGTTCGCCACGCACCTCCTCCTCGGCGGCGCGGATCTGCGCGCGGTGCAGGCGATGCTCGGCCACACCGACATCTCCACGACCGAGGTCTACACCCACGTCACGGGCGACCACCTCGCGGCGATGCACGAGAAGTATCACCCCCGGGGGTGAACCCGCCCGGGCTCGGAGGCCCAACGCGAGCTCGTAGCCCCGTCGAGACCAGCTCATCGCGAAGCGATGAGCGTTGGTCGAGGGGCCCCGTCGCGGAGCGACGGGTCGAGGCGACGGCGCGAAGCGCCGAGCCTCGTTCTCGGGTGGGGGGGCCCGCCGCGGCGTTGCCGCGGTGGGGGGAGGGGTTGGTCCAACCCCTCCCGACAAAAGATGGTATAAGCCGGGCCCCGAATTCAGGAGGTCAGGACATGGCGAGCTTCGAGCCCCCGGCGTCTGGGACGCCGTTGAAGATGGGACCGGATGGAAAGCTGATCGTCCCCGATGATCCGATCATCCCGTTCGTCGAAGGCGATGGCATCGGTCCGGACATCTGGAAGGCGTCCGTGCGCGTCTTCGACGCCGCGCTCGAGAAGGCGTACGGCGGCAAGAAGAAGGTCGTCTGGCACGAGGTCTATGCCGGCCAGAAGGCGTTCGACGAGTTCGAGAGCTGGCTGCCCGACGAGACCGTCGAGGCCTTCCGCGAGTACCTCGTCGGCATCAAGGGCCCGCTGACCACGCCCATCGGCGGCGGGATCCGCTCGCTCAACGTCGCGCTGCGCCAGCGGCTCGACCTGTACGTCTGCCTGCGCCCCGTGCGGTGGTTCAGCGGCGTGCCCTCGCCGGTGAAGAACCCGGGCGACGTCGACATGGTGATCTTCCGCGAGAACACCGAGGACATCTACGCGGGCATCGAGTTCGAGCAGGGCTCCGAGGACAACGCGAAGGTCCTCGCCTTCCTGAAGGAGCAGTTCCCGCAGCGCTTCTCCAAGATCCGCTTCCCCGACACGGCGGGCATCGGCGTCAAGCCGGTCAGCCAGGAGGGCACCGCGCGCCTCATGCGCGCCGCCATCCAGTACGCCATCGATCACAAGCGACCCACCGTCACGATCGTCCACAAGGGGAACATCATGAAGTTCACCGAGGGCGCGTTCCGGAACTGGAGCTACGAGGTCGCCGAGAAGGAGTACGGCGACCACACCTACACCTGGTCCCAGTGGGAGCGCACGGTCGCCGCGAAGGGCCAAGAGGCCGCGAACGCGGAGCAGGACGCGGCGAAGAAGGCGGGCAAGATCATCGTCAAGGACGCCATCGCAGACATCGCTCTGCAACAGGTCTTGACGCGCCCGACCGACTTCGACGTCATCGCGACGCTCAACCTCAACGGCGACTACCTCAGCGACGCGCTCGCCGCGCAGGTCGGCGGCATCGGCATCGCGCCCGGTGGGAACATCAACTACTCGACGGGTCACGCCATCTTCGAGGCGACCCACGGCACCGCGCCGAAGTACGCCGACAAGGACATGGTGAACCCCAGCTCGGTCATCCTCAGCGGCGTGCTCATGTTCGAGCACCTCGGGTGGCAGGAGGCGGCCGACCTCATCGTCAAGGGCATCGAGACCTCCATCGAGAACAAGACGGTCACCTACGACTTCCACCGGCTCATGGAGGGCGCGACCAAGGTCAAGTGCTCCGAGTTCGGCGACAAGATCATCGAGAACATGGGCTGAGCGGGGACCGACATGAACATCCACGAGTACCAGGCCAAAGAGGTCTTCCGCCGCTACGGCATCCCGACGCCGCAGGGCATCCCGGCGTTCTCCGTGGCCGAGGCCACCGAGGCGGCGAAGCGCCTGATCCACGACACCGACAACCAGGTCGTGGTGGTGAAGGCGCAGATCCACGCCGGCGGTCGCGGCAAGGCCGGCGGCGTGAAGGTCGTCAAGGGCGCCGCCGCGGCGGAGGCCGCCGCGAAGGAGCTCCTCGGCAAGGTCCTCGTGACCAAGCAGACGGGCCCGGAGGGCAAGAAGGTCCAGCGGCTCTACGTCGAGCAGGGCCTCGCCATCAAGACCGAGTGCTACCTCGCGGCCGCCGTGGATCGCGAGTCCAAGCGCATCGTCATCATGGCCTCGAGCGAGGGCGGCGTGGACATCGAGGAGGTCGCCGAGAAGCACCCCGAGAAGATCCACAAGATCTTCGTCGACCCCGCGATCGGCCTGATGCCGTACCAGACCCGCAGCCTCGCCTACGGGCTCGGGCTCTCGAAGAAGGCGCAGAAGTCCTTCGGCAAGCTCCTCGGCGCGCTCGCGAAGCTCTTCGTCGAGGAGGACTGCTCCATCGCCGAGGTGAACCCGATGATCGTCACGGAGGCCGACGACTGCGTCGCGCTCGACGCGAAGATCAACTTCGACGGCAACGGCGCCTTCCGCCACCCCGGCTGGGAGGATCTGCGGGACCTCGCGGAGGAGGCCCAGACGGAGACGGAGGCGCGCGAGGCGGGCCTCTCCTACATCCAGCTCGACGGCAACATCGGCTGCCTCGTCAACGGCGCGGGCCTGGCGATGAGCACGATGGACACCATCCAGCACTACGGCGGTCAGCCCGCCAACTTCCTCGACGTGGGCGGTGGAGCATCGCAAGAGGCGGTGACGAAGGCGTTCCGCATCATCCTGCGCTCCCACTCGGTGAAGGGCATCTTCGTCAACATCTTCGGCGGCATCATGAAGTGCGACATCATCGCCAACGGCGTCGTCGCGGCCACGAAGGAGCTCGGGCTCGAGGTGCCGCTCGTCGTGCGCCTCGCGGGCACCAACGTCGAGAAGGGCAAAGCCATCCTCGCCGAGAGCGGCCTCAACATCACCCCGGCCGACACGATGGCCGAGGGCGCCCAGAAGATCGTCGAGCTCGCCGGAAAGGTCGCCTGAGATGTCCATCCTCGTCGACAAGAACACCAAGGTCATCGTCCAGGGCATCACCGGCTCGGCGGGCACGTTCCACGCGGGTCAGTGCCAGGACTACGGCACCCAGATCGTCGCGGGCGCGGTCCCCGGCAAGGGCGGCGAGACCTGGCAGAACCCGAGCGGGAAGGGCAGCGCGCCCGTGTTCGACACGATGCGTGAAGCCCGCGAGGCGACCGGCGCCAACGCCAGCCTCATCTTCGTGCCCCCGCCGTTCGCGGCCGACGCGATCCTCGAGGCGATCGACGCCGAGATCGAGCTGTGCGTGGTCATCACCGAGGGCATCCCGGTGATGGACATGCTCAAGGTTCGCCGCGTCATCGACGGCCAGACGACGACCCGCGTCATCGGCCCCAACTGCCCCGGCGTGATCACGCCGGACCAGTGCAAGATGGGGATCATGCCCGGGCACATCCACCGCCCCGGCAAGGTCGGCGTCGTGTCCAAGAGCGGCACGCTGACCTACGAGGCGGTCGGCCAGGTCACCGCGCTCGGCATGGGCCAGACCACCGCCGTCGGCATCGGCGGTGATCCCATCAACGGCACCGGCTTCATCGAGATCCTCGAGATGTTCGAGGCCGACCCCGAGACCGCCGGGATCATCATGATCGGCGAGATCGGCGGCGCCGCGGAGGAGCAGGCCGCCGCGTGGATCAAGGACAACTTCACCAAGCCCGTCGCCGGCTTCATCGCCGGCGTCACCGCGCCCCCGGGCAAGCGGATGGGCCACGCCGGCGCGATCATCAGCGGCGGTCAGGGCACGGCGGCGGCGAAGATCGAAGCCCTCCAGGCGGCGGGCGCGAAGATCGCGCCGACTCCGTCCGACATGGGCAAGACGATCCAGGCGCTGCTGAGCTGAGCTCGAAGACGAAGGGTCGCGCGTCAGCGCGACCACTTTCTTCATCCAGCTCTGTTGAGCGGCAGTGACCGACGTCGACTCCGCGAGCTGTCGTGTTCTCGCGCTGCGCGCGAGGCGGGGGCTGCGCCCCCGGCACTCATTGTGGTGGGCGCGCCAGTGAAGGATGGGCCCGTGGGATTCCTCGACCCCCGGGGGACTCCAGTCCCCCGAGCCGGCGCCTTCGGCACCGGCTCTCCCCCTCGGCCTCCGTCTCCGGCGCTTCGCGCCTACGACGGAGGTCCGGCGCTTCGCGCCGTGCGGCGCGCGGAGCGCGCCGGCACGGCCGGTCGCGCTGCGCGCGGCCACGGCCTCCATGCGACTCGAACGGTGGGTGGGAGCGGGGACCGGGCCAGTCGAGGGCTCTGTGCCCAGAAGCCATGGGGACGCTCTTCGTCAGTTTCGTCATTTCGGGCTCTGAGCCTGGGAGCCATGGGGACGCTCTTCGTCAGTTTCGTCATTTGATGAGACGTGACCGACGTCGACTCCGCGAGCTGTCGTGTTCTCGCGCTGCGCGCGAGGCGGGGGCTGCGCCGGCTGCGTGCGCGCCCCCGGCCCTCAAGGATGGGCCCGTGGGATTCCTCGACCCCCGGGGGACTCCAGTCCCCCGAGCCGGCGCTTGGCGCCGTGCGGCGCGCGCCAGCACGGCCGGTCGCGCTGTGCGCGGCCACGGCCTCCATGCGACTCGAGCGGTGGGTGGGATCGGTGATCGACCCGCGGGCTTGTGAGCGGGGCCCTTCGCAACCGGCACGCGAATGCGCTAGGTTCCGCGTCCTTTTGGACGTGAACAAGGAGCTCGACAAGCCATGAAGGATCCCGTCAAGGTCGCCGTGACCGGTGCTGCCGGTCAGATCTGTTACAGCCTGCTCTTCCGGATCGCCGCGGGCGAGATGCTGGGCAAGGACCAGCCGGTGATCCTCCAGCTCATCGACATCCCGCCGGCGATGGGCGCCGTCGAGGGCGTGATGATGGAGCTCGCGGACTGCGCGTTCCCGACCCTCGCGGGGATGGAGGCGCACCACGATCCGAACAAGGGCTTCGCGGGCACCAAGTACGCGCTCCTCGTCGGCGCCAAGCCGCGCGGGCCGGGGATGCTCCGCAAGGATCTGCTCCTCGAGAACGGGCCGATCTTCACGTCGCAGGGCAAGGCCATCAACGACCACGCGGACGCGGACGTGAAGGTCGTCGTGGTCGGCAACCCCGCCAACACGAATTGCCTCATCCTCCAGCGCAACGCGCCCGACCGGTCGCCCAAGGCGTTCAGCGCGCTCGTCCGCCTCGATCAGAACCGCGCGGTCAGCCAGATCGCCGAGAAGACCGGCGCCGCGGTCACCGACATCAAGAAGATGACCATCTGGGGCAACCACTCGGCGACCCAGTACCCCGACGCGTTCCGCGCCGAGATCGGCGGCAAGTCGGTCGCCTCGATCGTGAACGACCAGGCGTGGATCGAGGGCACGTTCCTGCCGACCGTGCAGGAGCGCGGCAAGGCGATCATCGACGCGCGCGGGAAGAGCTCGGCGGCCAGCGCCGGCAACGCGGCGATCGATCACATCCGCGACTGGGCGCTCGGCACCGAGGAGGACAGCTGGGCCTCGATGGCCGTCGTCTCGGACGGCAGCTACGGCATCCCGAAGGGCCTGATCTACGGCTTCCCGGTCCGCTGCGCGGGCGGTGACTACGAGATCGTTCAGGGCCTCGAGATCGACGCGTTCAGCCGCGCGAAGATGGACGCGACCGCCAAGGAGCTCCAGGAAGAGGCCGACGCGGTCAAGGACTTGCTCTAGCCACGCATTTTGCTAGAAGCCCGCGGCCTTTCACCGTTTGGAGACAACTCATGGCCGTTGAACGCACCCTTTCCATCATCAAGCCGGACGCGGTCGAGAACCACCACATCGGCTCGATCCTGGCCCTCCTCGAGGGCGCGGGCTTGACCGTCAAGGCGCTGCGCATGCTGCACCTGACGCGGCCGATGGCCGAGGGCTTCTACGCGGTGCACAAGGAGCGCCCCTTCTTCGGGGAGCTCGTCGAGTTCATGACGCGCGGTCCCGTCGTGGTGAGCGTCCTCGAGGGCGAGGACGCCATCGCGAAGTACCGCGAGCTGATGGGCGCGACCAACCCGGCCAACGCCGCGGAGGGCACGATCCGGAAGCTCTACGCGAAGGACGTGGGCGAGAACGCGGTCCACGGCTCGGACGGTCCGGACACGGCCGCCACCGAGGTCCGCTACTTCTTCCCCGGCTACGAGGTCTGAGGCGCGCCGGGAGGGTGCTCGACCCTCCCGCGCTCGGCTTCGGGCTACGCCCCAGCGAGCCAGGGTCCTATCCTGAGCCGTGATGACCTCACGGCTCGGGGTGGCCCTGCTGCTCGCGGCGTGCGCGACGCCGTCGGCGCCGCTCCCCGTGGCACCCCGGCCTCCCGCCGACGAGGCGGTCGAGCTCGCGTCGCGCCTGCCCGCTCGGGCCGAGCGCTGCGTGGTGGCGCGACCCGGTCGGGTCCCCGCGCGACGCCGCGGGCTCGTCCTGCGTCAGAGCTGGGCGGATCCGAGCGTGTGGGAGAACGACTTCGCGGTGACCGCGTACGCCCGCGCCGAGGCGACGCTGCCGGACGGTCGCCGCGCGATGCGCTCCTTCCTGCGCTTCGGCGGCACGCCGGCGCAGGCCCGCGAGCGCGGCGGCGCGCTGCCGCTGCGGTGGGACGACGGACCCTGCCGAGGCATCGAGTGCCGCCGGCCGTACGGGCGCTGGATCGACGAGCGCACCCTCGAGGTCTCGAACCACGACTGGCCGCTGGTCCCGGCGGGCCTCGACACGGAGCGCTGCGTGCGGCTGGCCCGAGCGCGCGTGGACGCGGTCGAGGTGGCCGTGCGCGCGGGTCCCATCGCCCGCTCCCCCACCGCGACGCGAGTCGAGCGCACCCTCCACGCCGACCACCGCGGGATCGAGATCCGGACCGCGCTGCCGTTCCGGCACGAGGCGGACGCGGAGCGCGCGGAGGAGGCGATCGAGGAGACCGGCGCGGTCTTCGACTCGCTGCAGCCGCTCGAGAGCGCGGAGCGATCCGTGGAGCGGGTCGGGACGCGGGTCCGGATCCTCGAGCGGCACCACTGGGCCGACCTCGAGCTCGCGCGCGAGGACGAGCGGATCGAGATCGCGGCGACGCAGCGGCGCAGCGAGCGGAGGCGGCCGCTGCCCGTGGCCGAGGTCGACGTCGAGAGCCTCGCGGTGGTGCGCCACCAGGTCCGGCTCCGCTCGTGGGTGCTGGAGCGCGCGCGCGGCGCGGCCCGACTGCAGCCCGCCCGCGAGCTCGCGACGCTCCTCGCCCGCGCGCGGGCGGCGCACCCGACCGAGCTGTGGATCGCGGACCGCCTCGCGCGCCTGTGGCTCGCCGAGACGGGGGAGGCCGCGGCGGCGCGTGCGCTCGCCGAGCAGGTCCTCGCCTCGGAGCTCGCGCCCGACCCCGAGGCGTGGCGGGTGCTGCGCCGCGAGGCGATCGCGGCCGCGGGGCACGAGGCGCTCGCCGCGGCGTGGCTTCACGACGACCTGGCCACGACCCCGGCCGAGGCGCGGCGCGGCGCCGAGGACGTCGCGCGGCTGAGCGGGGAGGGCGTGGCCTACGAGTGGGCCGAGGGCGCGTGGCGGATCGGGCGCGACCTCTCGGTCGTCGAGCCGACCGTGGTATCGCACGGTACGTTGTCGCGTCGAGGCGTCCTCGGGGCCCTCGTCGCGCTCGGGCGGGTCTCCGGGACGTCCCCCGGGGTGACGGTGCAGGTCGCCGTCACCACGACGAGCCCGCACGCGCCGCAGGCCTTCGGCCGCTCCCGGCCCGAGCTCGTGATCACCCGAGGTCCGCACGGCGGCTCGGTGCTCGTGGGCGCGCTCGGGAGCCTGGACCTGCTCGAGGTCCGCCGCCTCGCCGAGCAGATCGATCCGCTCGTCGGCGCGGGCCCGGCGTCGTTCGTGGTGTGGCTGCGCGATCCCGGGACGGCGGGGCTCCGGCTTCGGGTCGACGGAACGATGCGCGCGGACGGGTTCGTGGTGCGGCGGGTGAGCCGCGCGCTGCGGACGCTCGACGTGCCCGAGGCGGAGCGGCTCCTCGCGCGGCCGCTCCACGACCTGCAGGCCTCGCTCTTCCCGCCGCCCGAGCTCGTGGTGCGCAGCCCCAGCGTGGAGGACGCGGCGGCGCTGTGGCGCGAGCTCGAGGACCAGGCCCCCGGGATCTGCGCGAGCGCGGGGCCACTCGTGCGATGCCGCGCGCCGGGACGGCCGGACGCGCTCACCGACGTCGTCCTCCAGCTCGCGCGATCGCGCTTCGCAGGTCTGCTACAACCGCCGCCATGACCGACCTGGCCGACCTCGAAGCCCGCATCACCGCCGCCTACGCCGACCGCTCGCTCCTCGAAGACGAGGCCCACTCCGCCGCCGTGCGCGAGGTGGTGCGCCTCCTCGACCGCGGCGAGGTCCGCGTCGCGACGCCGTCGGACGAAGGCTGGGTCGTCAACGCCTGGGTCAAGCAAGCGGTGTTGCTCTACTTCGGGATCCGGCAGATGGAGACCCTCGAGGTCGGGCCCTTCGAGTTCCACGACAAGATCCCCCTCAAGCACGACCTCGCGAGCCAAGGGGTGCGGGTCGTGCCGCCGGGGGTCGCGCGCTACGGCTCGTTCCTCGAGCGCGGCGTCGTGCTCATGCCCGGCTACGTGAACATCGGCGCGTGGGTGGGCAGCGGCAGCATGGTGGACACCTGGGCCACCGTCGGATCCTGCGCGCAGATCGGCCGCGGCGTTCACCTCAGCGGCGGCGTCGGCATCGGCGGCGTCCTCGAGCCGCCCGGGGCGCGGCCCGTGATCATCGAGGACGGCGCGTTCGTCGGCTCGCGCACCATCGTTGTCGAGGGCGTCCACCTCGGCCGCGAGGCGGTGCTCGGCGCGAGCGTGGTGCTGACGGCGTCGACCCGGATCATCGACGTCACCGGCGACGAGCCGGTCGAGCACACGGGCTACGTCCCTCCGCGCAGCGTCGTGATCCCGGGGACCCGCATGAAGCGGTTCCCGGCTGGCGAGTACGGCGTGCCGTGCGCGCTGATCATCGGGCGGCGCTCGGAGGCCACCGACAAGAAGACCAGCCTCGAGGCCGCGCTGCGCGACTTCGACGTCGCGGTCTGAGACGGGGAGTCGGCGTCGGCGGGGCTGAGCTCGGGCCGAGCTCGCGGGGCTTGCGTTGGGCTCGTCGGGCTCGCTCGGGCTCGCTCGGGGCGAGGCGCTGGGAGTAGGGGAGCGCAGGAGTAGGGGAGGGTGCGCGCTGCGCGCGCGGGGAGGGTTTAGAGGGCGATCTGGTGCGCGCGGGGAGCTTCTAGCGGTCGCGCTGCGCGCGACCGCTCAGCTGGTCACGGGGAGGGCGACGCGGATCTTCTTCGTCTCGCCCGCGAGCGCGAGCTGGCCGCACGCGGCGGCGATGTCGTCGCCCTTGCGGCGGCGCACGAAGGTCGAGACGCCGCGCTCCCACAGGCGGTCGTGGAAGGCCTCGACCACGGACCACGGCGGGGGGCCGAGCGGGTTGTCGGGCACCGGGTTCATCGGGATCAGGTTCACCTTCGCCCGCAGCTTGCCGAGCAGTCGGGCGAGCGCGTCCGCGTCGGCGAGGGTGTCGTTGTAGCCCTTCACCAGCGTGTACTCGATCGTGATCCGCCGGCGCGGCGGCAGCGGGTAGCGGCGCAGCGCCTCCATCAGATCAGCGAGGGGGTAGCGCCGGTTGATCGGCATCAGCTCGCTGCGCCGCGCGTCGTCGGGCACGTGCAGGGAGATGGCGAGGTTGACCTTGCCCTCGAAGTCCTCGCCGAGCTTGTCGATCTCGGGGATCAGGCCGCTCGTCGACAGGGTGACCCGACGCGTGCCGAAGCCGAGCCCGTCGGCGCGGAACATCAGCCGCAGCGCCCGCGCGACCGCGTCGTAGTTGTGGAGCGGCTCGCCCATCCCCATCAGGACGATGTTTCGGAGACGATCCCCTTCGTCCACGAGGTCTCGGCCGAGGGTCACCTGCGCGAGGATCTCGCCCGCGGTGAGGTGGCGCTTGAGCCCGGCCATGCCCGACGCGCAGAACACGCACCCCATCGCGCAGCCGACCTGCGTCGAGATGCACTGCGTCACCGGCCGCGTCCCCGGCTCCGGCTCGTCGCCCCCGATGGGGTCCTCGGCGCCGCTCGAGCCCTGCGGGATCAGCACCGACTCGATGGTCCGGCCGTCCGGGAGCGCGAGGAGCAGCTTCTGGGTCCCGTCCTCGGAGCGATGGCGCGCCGCGACGGTGAGCGGCGGCGCGAGGCCCTCCTCGGCCAGCCGGGCGCGCAGCGCCTTGGGCAGGTTGGTCATGGCCTCGGGATCGAGGACCCCGCGCCCGTGGATCCACTGGAAGACCTGCTTGGCGCGGAACGCCGGCTGACCCCACTCGCGCAGGACGTCGGCCCACTCCTCGGGGAGGCGAGCGACGGGGTCGGGGGGAGGCGGCGGCACGGCGGGTCAGCTTGAGGGGAGGGCGCCAGTTGCGCAACGCCGCGAACAAACGTCGCCGGATCGCGTCTGACCTCCACGTGTTACAAAGCGGCGGCGCGATGAGGCTCCCGGTTTCCTTGCTCGTTGGGGCGATGACGATCTCGTGGTCGGCCACCGGGGCCGCGCAGGCGGGCATCCGCGTCCACTCGGTCGAGTCCGTGCGGATCGACGGGTCGCTCGGCGACTGGCGCGACGCCACCTTCACCGAGGTCGGCTCCGGAGACGACGCGTCGATGCGCTTCGCGGTCGCCGCCGACGATCGGGGCCTCTACGTGGGCGCCGAGGTCCGCGACGACCGGCTCGTCCGGACGGGGAACCCCGGCGCGCGCGAGGACGCGGTGATCCTCACGCTGTCGATCGGCGAGGGGCGCCGCACGCAGCTCTCCGACATCTACCTCTTCGCGGGGGTCAGCGGTCGCTCGGCGGCGCGTGTCGGGATCGCGAGCCGCATCGGCGGGCCGCCGCGCGAGATGGCGGGGGCGCGGATCGTCGAGGGGCCGCGTCGAGCGGGCCATGGCTACGTGGTGGAGGCGTTCCTGCCCTTCGCGCGCATCCCCGGCGGCGCCCGCTGGGACACGGCGCGGGGGACGATCCGGCTTCGGGACGTGGACAGCGAGGCGCACCCCGAGGTGGAGGCGGAGCCGGCGCTGGTGCCGACGAGCGCGCTCGTCCCCCTGCTGCCGAGCGGCGGCGCGAGCGGCGCCCTCGAGACGTTCCTCGCGAGCCAGGGGATGAGCGCGGCGCGGCCGACGTTCGACCTGAGCGGCGACGTCGCCGAGGACCCCCGGCCCGAGCGCGTGTTCGTGGTGGGCCGCTTCGTCCTCGTGACCGGGCCCGGGTACCGCGGCGGGCAGAGCTACTCGTTCCACGAGCTGCCCATCGATCAGCCGACCGACGCGCGGAGCGCGGTCCTGCGCGACCTCACCGGCGACGGGAAGGCCGAGCTGCTCCTCGTGATCCGTCAGCGCAACGCCCAGGGGGAGCGCGACCTGTGGCAGGTGCTCTCGCTGAGCGGCGACCGGCCGACGCCGGTGTTCGGCATCGAGACCCGGAAGGCGACGCGCGCGGGCTCGATCGAGTCGACCGTCCGCGTCCTCCGGGCTCGCGGCTCGGCGCCCGAGATCGAGGTGGTCGCGGGCCGCGCGCAGGGGCTCGATCGGGAGTCCTACCAGGAGGCGCCCGCCGACGATGTGCAAGCGATCTTGCTCCCCTGGGGGCCGATCCGGTCGCGCCGCTACCGGTGGAACGGGCGCGCGTTCGCGCAGACGTCGGAGCGGCCCAACCCGGATTACCGCGAGCCCGAGCCCGCGCGGCCCAACCCCACGACGAGCGCCCGGCCGGAGCCCACCGCGCCGACGCGACCCTCCGAGGAGGAGCTCCTCGCGGCTTTCCGGCGCGATCGCAACATCCGGCGCGGCGTGCAGCCGACGCACCGCTTCCGCACCAACCTCGCGGGGGACCGCGAGCCCGAGACGGCCCTCGTGTACGGCCGCCAGCTCGTCGTGGTCGGGCCCGGGATCCAGGACGGCGCCAGCTGGCTCTTCTACGAGATCCCCGCCGCCAGCGACGACGACCTCGTCCGCGTGGAGGCCGCCGACGTCACCGGCGACGGCCGCGGCGAGCTCCTCTTCACGGTTCGGCAGCGCTTCGGCGAGGTCAGCCGCGAGGTCCTCGTGGTGCACCAGATCGCGGGCCGCGGGTTCCCCCGGCTCCTGCAGGTCGAGGTCGCCCGATCCAACGGCAGCGCGTTCGTCCGCAACGAGGTCCGGACGCGGGGCGGCCGCCTCGAGATCACGCCCGGGAACGCGCGCGAGTGGGGCGCCGAGCGCTGGCCCTTCACGCAGGACCCGAACGACTCGGCCGAGGCGCTGCTCCTGCCCTGGCGCGATCGACCGATCCGCTACCGCCTCCAGGGCGCGCGGCTGGTCCACTAAACCGCTACGGCGTGCGGGCGCGGTAGCGCAGGACCTGGCCCTCGGTGCCGGGCGTGCGCGCGTGGACGCGACCGGGTCCGCAGACCAGCTCGTAGGTGCGGAGGCGGGGCCGCGGCTGCACGTCCGTCTCGCGCTCCCCGACCGCGACGAGGAGGCGGTCGTCGACGCAGACCCCGACCGCCTGCGGGAACCGCGCGTGGTACTCGTAGATCTGCTGCTCGCCCTCGAGGGGCTCGAGGTCGGCGTCGAGGCGACGGAGGCTCACCATCGTGACCTCCCGGCTCGAGCGCCGCGTGGTGACGCTGAAGAGGTACGGACCGCAGGGCACGATCATCGGGTGCCCGTCGTTGGCGTCGGCCCGGGCGGGGCTGTGGATGGCGTCCGTGGTGAGCCGCAGATCCGCGTCGAGGCGCCCCGCGAACGAGCGGTGCTGGGTGGACCGGCCGCGGCGGTCGCGCAGGGTGACCAGGGGCCCGCGCGCGTCGGCGGTGAGCTGGGTGTGGACGTCGATGTCGTTGACGCCGAGCGACGGGCGCGGGGGGTCGCCCTCGCGGCGGACGAGGAGGTGGCCGGCCGGCCGGCCTTGGTGAAACCAGGACTCGGTCCACGCGAAGTGCAGCGCGCCGTCGATGAAGCGCAGGCTCGGGGCGCTCGAGAGGGTCTCTTCGGAGGAGAGCGTCCAGGGCTCGCCGAGGCCCTCGGGGCCGAGCTCCGCGACGCGCGCCCGGGCGGCGAACGCGTCGGCGTCGCGCCACCCCACGAGCACGCGGTTTCCCTCGGCGGCGAGGTCCGGGTCGCGGCTCTCGTCGGCCACGGGGGCCACCCGACCGAGGAGCGTCACCTCGTCCGTGACGCGGCTGAGCAGGAGCGTGCCCTCGCGGTCGCGGTCGCGGTCGCCGGGGGTGACGCACGCGACGAGGAGCGCGCCGTCGTGCTCGAGGGCCGCCACGCCGCCGGGGCACGCGGGCCCGAGGCGCCGCGCGTCGGCCTCCGGGGCCCCGTGCGGTCCGAGGCGCCGCGCGTAGGTCCCGCTGCGCTCCGACCAGACGAGCCACGCGCCGTCTCCGGCGCTGGCGAGCGCGACTCCGTCGAAGGACGGCCCCTCCGACTCGGCGATGCCGTAGCTCTCGCCGAACGCGCACCCGATCTCGGTCGACTCGGCCGCGTCGCAACCGACGACCAACAGCAGCGCGCAACAGAGGTTGCGGCTCAGAGCACGCCCCGCGCGCGCAGGAGCTCTCGGATCTCGGGGCGCCGCGTCTCGAGCTCCTCGGGATCCTTCACGGGCTGGAAGCGGCCGTCCGGGCCGCTCCGCTCCACGCGGAGGAACGCCGTGGGGACGAACGCGGTGATCTGACCGACGAGGCGCTCGAACTGAACGGCGTCGCGGCCATCCACCTGCTTGTTCACGGCGAACCATGTCAGTGGGAAGTCGGTGTCGAGCTGCTCGGCGTCGAGCACGAAGGAGTTCGTGTTGAAGACGCTGATGTCGTCCTGATCGAAATGTTCCGGGAAGCGGAACGACTCGACGATCTGCAGGTCGCCGTCGACCCGCGCGGGCGCGCCACCCTTGTCGCCGGGCAGCTTGTCGACGACCTCGGCCGTGACCGCGCAGCCCGCCTCGATGTGGAAGCCGATCACCGCCGGATCGAGCGTCGCGCCGAGGTTGTCGACGTTGGACATGTAGAGGATCTCGCCGCCGCCGTTGCGGAACTGAGCGAGCGCGCCGGCCCGCCGCAGCGCGTAGGGGAGGTCGCCGTGGCCCGGCGCGTAGCAAGAGACGCGATTCGAGCCGTCCACGAAGATCTCGCCCTCGGGGGTGAGCCGCAACGAGACGTACTGGGGAAAGGTGCGCACCGGGACGCGCTCGCTCGACGCCTTGGCGGCCAGCTTCGAGACCTCCGCGTCGGTGGCGAAGCTCGTCATCAGGTACGCCGGGATCTTCGCGTCGAGCCGCTCGGCGAGGCGCTGGACGTCCATGAGCTTCAGGTCGAGGAAGCTGTGCCCGTCGAGCGCCTCGACGCCCGCCTTCACGACCCCTCCGAAGCGCGTGGCCATGCCGCCGGCGAGGGTCACGATGCCCACCTTGCCCGCCGCGATCGCCTCGGCGCCCAGCGCCGCGAGGCGATCGCGTCGCTCCGTCTCGAGCGCGGGCAGCGCCCGCACGTCCCCACGCTCCGGCGGGACGACCTCGCCCCGGATCCGGTTGCTCTCGGCCCCCGCGCTGCCGGCCTTCAGCCGGGACCTCAGGCGCCCGAAGGTGGTCTCGTCGAACCCGTAGCGTTGAAGAACCGCGCGGGTCTCGTCGTCCAGCTCTCGATCGGTGGGGAAGCTCGCCGAGGTCATGGCCAGTCCTATCGCACCGGCGCGGCGAGAACAACGAGGGAACCGAGGTCGGTTGGATCTGATGTTGCAAAGTTTCTATGAATCACCAAGCTCACACGCGCGCGGGGTCGCTGGCGCGCAGTTGAGCGAGCTCCGTTCATCCACGGCCTCGCCCGTGGCACACTCGTCGTCGATTTGGGAGGGTAAGGAAGCATGAGAAGCCGGAACACCACCGTAGGGGCGCTCTTGATCGTGGTCTTGGGCGTCGTGGCGATGACGGCCACGGGCTGTGCGCGCCGTGTGTACGCGCGCTCGTCGGGGACCGTCTATGTCCAGAGCGCGCCACCGCCGCCCCCGGCGACTCGCGTCGTCGTTCGACCGGCCGCGCCGTACTCCAACGCGGTGTGGGTCGAGGGGCACTACCAGTGGAACGGCGCCCAATACGTGTGGGTTCCGGGGCACTACGTACAGCAGCGGGCGGGCTACACGTTCGTCCAGCCGCGCTGGGTCAACCAGGGTGGCCGCTACGTCTACGTCGACGGTGGCTGGGGCCGCGGAGGCCGCGTGGTCCACACGTACCGGGCGCCCGCGCCTCGCGCGACGGTCCGCTACCAGGGTCGTCGTCGGGGGGTCAGCGTCGGCGTTCGACGGCGCTCGCCCGGGGTCCGCGTGAGCGGCCCGCGCGGCGGGACCGTCGTGGTCCGCCCGTAGCCTTCGACGCCATCCAGCGACCCACGGCTCGTCCGCTCCGCGGGCGGGCCGTTCGTCGTTTTCGTGTACGTGCGTTCGCAGTCGGGACGTGAACCAGCATTCGCGGCGCGCACCCAAATCGGCTCTATGCTTCCGGCAGGTGACTCCTCGGTCCGCGCTCCCGCCCCTGGTGGTGTTGCTGATCGCCTTGGGCGTGTCCGCGGCGATGCACGTCCCCGTGTACGTCGGGCTCGGGATCCTCTCGAAGCTCCTGGACCGCGAGGTCCCCGATCTGCCGCACCCGCAGCCGATCGAGGTCGAGTTCGTCGACTCCGACGAGCCCGAGGCGGTCACCGAGGCGCCCGAGCCCACCGAGGAGGCCCCCGACGAGGAGCCCGATCCCGACTGGGAGGAGCCCGAGACGCCGGCCGCCGAGGAGCTCGCGGCGGCGCCCCCGCGGCTCGAGCCGGAGCCCGCCCCGACGCCGAACGTCCTCCCCACGCCGCCGGCCGTCACCCCGCCTCCGCCGCCGCCGCCGCGCGAGAACCTCACGTCGGTGGAGCACCGCTCGCGCGATCCGAACGTCGAGCCGCCGCCGGACGCGCAGCACCTCGCCGAGGAGAACAGCCGCGTCGAAGAGGAGACGCAGGCGCGCATCCGGAACCCCAACCTGAACGACGAGGTCCCGCAGCCCGCGGCGGAGCGAGAGCCCTCGACGGAGCCCGAGGAGGGCGACTCCAGCGACGAGCGAGAGGCGCAGCTCCAAGACGCGGAGGGCAGCGACGAGCGCGACCCGACCCCCGAGGAGGTGCGGCAGCCGCCTCGCCCGCCCACGCCGCGGCCGTCCGTGTCGCCGACGCCGTCGGTGGCCGAGGCGGCCCAGGGCGACCGTCGGCAAGGTGGGAGCGCGGATCCCGCGCCGCCTCGCCAGGCGCCCAGCGGGGGCGCTCGCAGCCAGGGCGGGGGCGAGGAGGTCGCGACGCAGGACATCGTCGTCGACGACGGGAACGGGCGCTTCACCATCCGCGTCCGCACGCGGCCGCAGGGGACGGGGGAGGGCGCCGAGGGCGGCCCCGCGGTGGAGGGCAGCGGCCGCGGGACCAGCGGCGACGGGGCGCTGGCGGGCCGCGCGGGCCGCGGTCGGGCGCGCGCGCGTGGCGGCTCGGCGCCGGGTCGAGGCGCGCCGAACCTGCGCCTGAGCTGGTCCGACTTCGCGACGATCTACGGCGAGGACGAGCTCCAGCGCGAGCGCGACCTCGCGTTGGCCCAGCGCCAGAGCCGGACGCGGGGCGCCAACCGGCAGCGGCACTGGGAGCAGTTCCGCGCCGCGATCGAGAACTACGACGTCCGGGTGCGACCCGGGACGCAGACCGCCTTGAACACGCGAGCAGATCCTTTTGCTCGCTACATCGCGGCGATGCATCGGCGCATCCACCAGCGCTTCGCGCTCAGCTACCTGATGCGCGTCCCGGAGGGGGTCGACGAGACCTTCCGCACCAACCAGGACATGAACACCAACCTCGAGATCGGCATCGACGCGGAGGGTCGGGTCGAGCACGTCTCCGTGATCTCGACGAGCGGCAACACCCTCTTCGACCTCGGCGCCTTCGAAGCGGTGATGGGCGCCCAGCCGTTCCCGGAGCCGCCCTCGAGCATCCGGTCCCCCGACGGCCTCGTGTACCTGCACTGGGCGTTCTTCCGGAACGAGCGGCAGTGCGGGACCTTCAACGCGCGCGCCTTCATCCTCGCGCAGGCCCCGCGCCGCCGCGGCGACGACGTCGCCCCGACCCCGACCCCCGCGCCGCCGCCACGCCCCGAGGAGTAGCCCTCGGCTATCCTGGCGCCCGGAGGACGCCCCGATGCCGAAGAGCCCCGAAGTCGACGCCTGGTTCGCGACCTACGAGCACCCCATGCGCGACGCCATGCTGCGCGTGCGCGAGATCCTGCTGGGCGCCGACGCTCGGCTGACCGAGTGCATCAAGTGGAAGAGCCCGACCTTCATGTACGAAGGCAACCTCGCGAGCTTCAACCCGCGCACGAAGGCCCACGTGAGCCTCATGTTCCATACCGGCGCGCAGATCCCCGGCAAGCACCCCCGCCTCCTCGGCGAGGGCGACACGGCTCGCTACCTCAAGATCTCGAGCCTCGAGGACGCCGAGGCCGCCAAGAAGGACCTCGAGCGGATCGCGAAGGCGTGGATCGCGTCGAAGAGCGCGCCGAAGAAGGCGGCGGTGAAGAAGGCGGCGGTGAAGAAGGCGGCGGTGAAGAAGACGGCGGTGAAGAAGACGGCGGTGAAGAAGGCGGCGGTGAAGAAGAAGCGGTGAGTGAACCGGCCAATCCGTGTCCCTCGCTTCGTCGGCGACGACTCCTGAGGTAATCTCACGATCGATGTTCGAGAGGCGCCTCTTCGGGCTGTTCTTCTTTGCTTTCTTGGGGACCGCCGTGGCCTGCGACGCGAGCCCGACCCGGCCCGACTCGGGCCCGGTGACCGGCATGGACGCGGGCGGTGGCATGGACGCGGGCAGCACGAGCTCGTGCTCGTCCAACGCCGAGTGCGACGATTCGATCGCGTGCACGCTCGACGAGTGCGTCGTGGGGAACGTCTGCATGCACACCCCGCTTCACGCGATGTGCCCGATGGGCCAGATGTGCAGCGCGGCGCGGGGCTGCGCCGCCCCGACGGGGGACTGCACCTCGAACGCGGACTGCGACGACGGTCTCCGGTGCAACGGCAGCGAGACGTGCATCGTCGAGCGCGGCATGTGCCTCCCGGGCACGATGGTCGACTGCGACGACGGCAACGACTGCACCGAGGACCGCTGCTCCGAGACGGGCGGCATGTGCCAGTACACGCCCCTGTGTGATGGTGGTCCCGGCTTCGACGCGGGGCCCGGTTGCGCGGCCTTCGATCCGAGCACGGGCTACTCCGGGTCGTGGCGCGTGCTCCCGAGCGTCGCCTGCGATCCGGGGCTCGGCGGCGGCTACAGCATCGGCAACGCCAGCTTCTCGGTCTCGGGGGGGACGCTCACCGTCACCATGGGGACCTTCACGTTGACCCAGACCCCGGCGCCGACGGGGTCCGACTTCGACGTGAGCGGCTCGAACGGCTGCGCGTCGGTCCGGCTGGTGGGCACGATGGATTGCGAGACTCGCTTCATGGCGAGCTGGACGGCGAATCACACGGGTGGGTGTTCCGTGTGCGGGACGACCATGTCGACGGTCGCGGGGAGGATGTAGCATGCACAACTCGATGCGGGTCGGTGGGGTCGCGATCTTGGCGCTGGTGTTCGCGGGCTGCGCGGGCGGAGGCGGACGCGGGGACGGCGGCGCCGAGTCGTGCATGAACGACCTCGAGTGCGACGACGGCTTCCCGTGCACCATCGATGCGTGCGGCGTCGACAACCGCTGCGTGCACGACCCGATCGACGAACGGTGCGAGATGGGGCAGTCGTGCGAGGTCGGTCGCGGATGCGTGTCGGCGTCGTCGTGCGCGATGGACACGGACTGCGATGACGGCTTCCCGTGCACCACCGACCGCTGCGGCGTGGGCGGGATCTGCAACCACACCGCGGTGAACGAGCGGTGCTCGATGGGCGAGATCTGCGACGTGAGCATGGGCTGCATCACCCCGCCCGGTTGCGACTCGAGCGCGGAGTGCGACGACGGCATCCCCTGCACCAACGACACCTGCGGCGTCGATCGCACGTGCACCAACACGCCCCTCAACGAGCTCTGCGACACGGCTGGCGGCGAGATCTGCAGCGCCACCTCGGGCTGCTTCGTACCGATGACGTGCAGCACCGACGCGGACTGCGACGACATGAACTTCTGCAACGGAGCGGAGACCTGCGGGACCGAGTTCGCGTGCAACCCGCCCACGCCGAGGGTCTGCGACGACAGCGACGATTGCACCATCGACTCGTGCGACACCACCGCCGACATGTGCGTCTTCGCGTGCGACACGAGTCGGCCGGAGTGTGACTGCCCGACGGCGCCGCCGACGTGTGACGGTACGTTCAATGTTACCGGCGCCTCGACCTCCTATACGTGTGCCTTCGGAATGGCCGCCGTGGACTGGAGCCGCGTCGTCATCGCGAACGATGGCGGGGTCATTACAGTGCGGCTTGCAGCGCAGCACTTCTCCAGCCCTTTGATCGACAACACGGAGCCCGTTTGTCCCACGTTTGAGGCATCGTTCCTGGTGCCCGGCGGTTGTGACGAGCTTTGGAGCATCAGCGGCACGTTCACGGACGCGGACCATTTCAATGGTTCCTTTAGGGCAAGCTTCGTCGAGAATGACGGCTTCTCCTGCGGCGTCAGCGGCTGCGGAAATCAGAACATCATGATCAGCGGCACCCGCATGTGACCGAGGGGAGGCGACCGGCGGAGTTTCGAGGTGCTAGGACCGTGACGAAGGCCGGGGCGGGGGCGCAAGCCGTTGGCTAGCGCTAGCGCTACGGCAGCGCCACCTGGACGAGACGCTCGGAGTCCGTGGTTGTACCATCCCCCAGGGTTCCCCAGAAGTTGCGGCCGATGCAGTTCGCCGTTCCTTCGCGATGAACCAGGCACATGTAGCCGGTGCCGACGCTGAACTGTGAGACGTCGGCGGCTCCGGGAAGCGTGTAAGGGTCGGGTGCCGCAGTGTCACCGGTGATGGGTACCCGGAAGTCATAGCCCCAGCAGGTCAGCGTGTCGTCTGCTCTCAGCGCGCACGTTGCTGTCCCGATTCCTGCGGCGCCGACCACGGATTGGGCGTCGGTCACTCCGGGCACGTCGACCGGAGCCGGATGCGCGACGGACGCGCCGGAACCAATGCCCAGCATGTTCTCGGCGCCCCAACAGGAAACTCGTCCCCCCGTCCGGCGCACGCAGGTCGCAGCACCGCTCACCGCCACCTCCTCGGCATCGGTGAGCCCTGCGACTTCGACGAGAGTCGTGGCCTCTGCGAGCGACGCTGGGTCCTGACCTAGCTGTCCGAGACTGTTGTCGCCCATACAGAACACACGGCCGTCGCGGCTCGTCGCGCACATGTGGCGGACGCCCACATCGACCGTGGCGACCCACGAGCCCGATAGCCCCGAGGGGCTGATATCCGTCGGCTCTGAGACCGCCATGTCGAAGGACAGTGTGCCCCAGCAGTTGAGTCGGCCCGATGCGAGAATCCCGCATCCGATCCCGTCCCCGAGGTCGAGGTGTGTGGCCGGAGAGAGGATCGTGAACGCGGTCGGGGTCAAGCTCCGGATCAGCGGCATCATGCCGGATTGCGCCCCCCAACACGTGGAAGTCCCCGTTCGGTCACGAGAGCAAGTGAATCCGTTGCCGGACGAGAAGGAGAAGCCACCAGCAACGACCTGCTCGCTGCCCATTGGGAGTGGTGCCTCAACGGGCGTTGGCCGAGTGATCACCGACCCATCACCGATTTGGCCTTGAGCGTTGTAGCCCCAACAGATCACTTGGCCCGAGGCCCGTCGGGCGCAGCTGTGTGTCGGCCCGCTACTCACATCGATCACGGGATCGAAGCAGTCCCCGTCCCGGCACTCCCATCCCGTCTCGCACGCGGCGTCGCAGCGACCGCAGTGCTCGACGCTGGTCTGCGTGTCGACGCAGCTCCCGCTGCAGAGCATCTCGGTCCCGGTGCAGCCTGCGTCGGGGCCGGCGTCGCTCATCGGCCCGGCGTCGCGGTCGCCGGCGTCGACGTCGGAGCCGGCGTCCCGCGCGCCGCCGTCGGAGGCTCCGGCGTCTGGCTCGCCGTCGTAGGTGAACTCGTCGGGGCTGGGCACGATCAGGCTGCAGCCGGAGAGCCCGACGAGGACGAACATCGTCGCCGCGCGCATCAGAAGGTCCCCCGGACGACGCAGCCGGTAGGCCCGCACGCGGCGGTGGCTTCGGTGTCGCCACCGTCGGTGAGCACGAAGACGAGGACGACGCCGACCGCGGCGACCGCGAGGCCGCCGAAGAGCAGGCCATCGGCGACGTTCGCGAGGGTCTGCGCGCTCTCGATGCCGGGTCGGGCGTCGGATGGACAACGGGTGTCGACGCAGCCGGCGCGGGCCGAGTCGCTCTCGCTCAACGCGACGCCGCCGAGGATCGCGCCCCCGATCGCGATGGCGCCACCGACCGCGGCGATCACGGGACCCACGGGCGAGACGCCTCCGCCGCTCGTGGGTGGCGCGTCGATCTGCTGGAGCTCGATGCGACGCCTGAGGTCGGCGGCGTGTCGGGTCGCGTCGTCCCGATAGGGGGCGTCGGCCGGAGCCTCGACGAGGAAGCGCTCGAACCCCTCGAGCGCGACCTGTACGCGGCCGAGGCGCTCGTTGGTCCGGGCGATGTTGAAGATCACGAGCGCCGCGTTCGGGTGGCCGAGCGCGGCCAACGTGTCGTACGCGCTCTGGTAGCCCTCGAGCGCGAGGGCGTAGTCGCCTGCTTGGTAGTGCTCGTCGGCTCGCTCGAACTGGGCGCGGGCCTGGGCGACGCGGTGATCCGCGGGCGCCTCCTGCGCGTGGCCGATCGCGCCCGTGAGGAGGAGCGCGATCAGGGTGAGGACGCTGGCGACTCGGACCATCATGCCCGCTCATCGTCCGGGACGCGGCGGCGGTTGCGTCGGCGTCGGGCGATCCACGCGAGCCCGAGGAGCGCGACGGCGAGCGCGGCGGGCGAGCCGGGGCTCGGGGCCGCGGCGCGGCAGCTGCAACCGTCGCTCGGGGGGGTGACGGTTTCGCCGGCGTCGACGTCCGTGGTGGCTCCTCCGTCGACGTCGGGCGTTCCACCTCCGTCGACGTCGGGGGTGCCGGCGTCGGTGCCCATCACGCCGGCGTCGGTGCCCGGGACGACGCCCGAGGGGAAGACGCTGAGGCGGATCCCCCAGTCACCGCCGATGCCGCCGCCGGGGACGCCTTCATTCCAGAACCAGCCAGCGCCGCCGGCGTAGATGAAGCTGCGCTCGTTGGCGATGAGGCCGTCGTTGTCGCGCATGGGGTAGCCGCCCGCCGGCTCGAGGGGGGCGGCGCACAGGTTGCTCGTGCCCGCCTCGCCGACGGGGAGGGTGATCACGACGCGGAGGTAGGTCCCCGACGCGACGGTGATGGGCATGCCCATGTCGTCGGCGACCTCGAGGCGGTTGAACATGAGCTCGTAGAGGCCCATGTCGTTCTCGACGCTGAGGCCGAGGGGGACGGCGTCGCTCGCCCAGACCAGCGTCTCGGTGGCCGACCACTCGCCGGTCTCGGGCAAGGCGAGGATGCTCCCCGTGGGCACGGTGTCGCCCGCGTAGATCGCCATCGCCGCCGTGACGGTGCCGCCGCTCCGCTGCGGGACGCACATCGACGCCTCGACGTGGGCCGCGCCGAGCGCGACCTCGATGGCGTCGATGGTGAGCGGGAAGTCGGTGGGCTCGAGGCCGCGCCGCCCCGAGGGCAGCTCCCGGAAGATCACACCGAACTGCTCGCCCGCGCAGAAGCCGCAGGTGATCGAGGTCGGGGTGTCGGCGCTCAGGGTGTCGTGGATCACGCGGAGCTGGGCCGACGCGGCGGTGGGGACGAGGAGGCCGAGGCAGGTGAAGAGGGCGAGGCGACGCATCCAGGGAGCGTACCTCAGGCCTCGGGGTCCTCCTCGAGCTTCGCGAGGGCCCACGCCGCGGCGTCGCGGACGGCGTCGTCGTCGTGCTCCGCGGCGGCGCGCCGCAGGACGGGGAGGTGGCGGCGGTCGCCGCGGTTGCCCAGGACGAGCGCGGCGTTGCGCGCGAGCGAGGCGCGGCCAGCGCGGCGGAGGGGGCTGCCCTGGGCCCACTCGACGTGCTCGGCCTCGGACATCTCGAGCAGCGACGCGGCCTCCACGTCGAGGCGCGGGTGCGCCGCGAAGGGCTCGGTGGTCGACGCCGGCGGCGGCGCCGCGCGGTTGAAGGGACAGACGTCTTGACACGCGTCGCAGCCGAAGAGGTGCGCCCCGAGCCCGTCGCGCAGGTCGACGGGGATGGGGCCCTCGTGCTCGATCGTGAGGTACGAGAGGCAGCGACGGGCGTCGAGGACGCGCGGCCCCTCGAACGCGTCGGTCGGGCACGCGTCCAGGCACAGGCGGCACTCGCCGCAGCGCTCCTGCATCGGCGCGTCCACGGGCAGCGGCGCGTCGGTGACGAGGACCGACAAGAAGACGTGCGATCCGAGACCCGGGACGATCAGGCAGCTGTTCTTGCCGAGGAACCCGAGGCCGGCGCGCTGCGCCCACGCGCGCTCGAGCACGGGGAGGCTGTCGGTCCCCGGGCGCGCGCGGAAGCCGTGACCGCGCACGAGGTCGGCGAGCTTGCGCATGCGCTTGCCGACGACGTTGTGGTAGTCGCGGCCCTGCGCGTACCGAGCGACCACACCCGGTGAAGGACCGCGCGGGGGCTCGTCGCGAGCGAACGGCGTGGCGAGCGCGACGACGCGGAGCGCGCCGGGGAGCATGGCCTCGTGCGACGGGTCGAGGCGGACGGCGAGCGTGTCCTCCATCCAGGTCATCGACGCGTGCTGGCCCGCCGCGATCCAGCGCCGCAGGGCGACCTCGTCGCGGCCGAGCGGCTCGACCGGCGCGACCCCGAGGCGGGCGAAGCCGAGCTCCTCCGCGAGGGCCTCGAGCTGCGAGCGCAGCGTCAAGGCAGCGGCGGGACGTAGCGCGTGGTGCCGGCGCGGACGGCGACCCAGACGAAGTCCGTGTGATCGCCGCGCGAGAACGTGACGTGGTGGACGCCGGGATCGAGCGCCACGCCGACCGCGGCGGACTGGACCTCCACGACCCGGTCGCCGATCTCGACTCGCATCGCGACGCCCGAGGGGCTCGGCTCGACGACGAGGAGCCCCTGGCCCTCGCCGACGGAGACGCCGAGCGCGGCCACGCCCGGCTCCTCGCGGCCGTACGGGACGGGGAGGTCGGGATCGACGGGGGCGACGGTGGGCTCCTCGACGGGGTCCTCCACGGTCGCCGGCTCCGGGCGCGGCGTGGTGGTGGCCGGCTCCGGCGGCGTGCCCGCGGGCTCGGTCGGCGGCACGGGGCCCTCGGGGGTCTCCGGCGCGGCGGGATCGCCGAGGACGAGGCGCAGGCCGACGAAGCCGAGGACGCCGAGCACGAGCGCGACGAGCGCCCAGCCCATCAGCCCCATGCCCTCGTCGTTGCCCTTGGGCTGGGCGACCGCGGCCGCGGCCGCCGGAGCGGCGGAGAGGGGGCGCGGCGGCGGGACGGCGAGGGGCTCCTCGTCGTCGGCGGCGGTGCGGAGCGCCGGTGGCGGGGGGACGCTCAGCTGAACGGGCTCGGTCGAGAGGGAGACGGGCTCATCCTCTTCGTCGGGCTCGTCGTCTTCGTCTTCGTCGTCCTCTTCGTCGTCTTCGTCCGCCTCGTCCGCGTCGGCGTCCGCGTCGGCGTCCGCGTCGGCGTCCGCGTCGGCGTCCGCGTCGGCGTCCGCGTCGGCGTCCGCGTCAGCGTCAGCGTCCGCTTCCGAGTCGTCGTCGTCCTCGTCTTGGACGATGGTGAGCTCGCTCGAGATCTCGACGTCGTCGGCCTTCGGCGCGGCGACCTCGTCGCCGAACGGCTCGTCGAGCGCCGGTCCGGGGTCCCGGACCTCGAGCTCGAGGGTGTCGGCGTCGTCGTCGACCAGCTCGCCCTCGGCGGCCGGGTCGACGATCTCCATCGTCGGTCGCTCGAGCGGCGTCGGTCGGGAGCGCCGCTCCTCGATCGAGTCATCGGACGACCTCCGCGGAGGCGGCGGCAAGCGGGGCGGGGTGGCCGGCCCTCGCTCGGCCGCGTCGACCATCATCTGCTCGGTCTGCAGGACGATCTCCGCCGTCGTCTCCTCGTGCGGGAGCCAGCTCAGCGTCCCTTGCTCGTCGTGCTCGGACAGCTCCGGGTGCAGCCCCATCACGCGCGCCTCGCGGGCGAGGGCGATGCGGTCCTCGCCGTCGGGGCCCCAGACGCGGCGGATGGCGCCCTGGCGCGCGAGGTCGACGAGGAACTCCTCGAGCATCAGCGGCTCGACGTCGCCGCCGATGAGCAGGTCGCGCGGGCCCATCCCGGAGCGCAGCGGGGTCACCACGCGCTCGAGCTCCTCGGGCGACGACGCCATCACCCCGTGCAGGACGTCCTCGTCGAGGTCGACGCGGACCGCCTTGGCGAGGTTCTTCCCGCTCACCGCGTCCACGCGCGCCGCGAGCTCGACGATCGCGTCCTGCATGATCTCGTGGAGCGTCTTCTCGATGCGGTTGCGCGCCGGCCCGTCGGCGTCGGCGATCGTGTAGCGGCCGGTGGTCGCCCCGAGCAGGCCGACGAGCATCTCCTCGCCGCGCCGGAACCCACCGTCGGCGGCGGTGCGCGTGACGTCGGTGATCTCGCCACCCCGAAGGTCCACCTCGTAGAGGCTCGACGGGTCGCGGACGGTGACGCGCGCGTCGGGGCGCGCCTCCGCGACGGTCTCGAGGAGGATGGCCACGCCGACCTCTTCGAGCCGGCCGCGCACGTCGCCGCCGGCCTCGAGGCGAGACTCGAGCCGCGCCCGCGGCCGGAGCGCGTCGCGGATCGCCCCCAGGATCTGAGCGCCGCCCGCCTCCTTGCGCAGGTAGCCGCTGGCGCCCGCCTTGAGCTGCCGCATCCGCTGGAGGAAGTCCTCCTTCCAGCTGATGAGGATCACCGGCACGTCCGCGAGCATCGGGTCGCGCTTGAGCGCGCGGGTCAGCCCGAAGCCGTCGAGGCGGGGCATCAGGATGTCGCTGATGATGAGGTCCGGCCGGTTCAGGCGCGCCTTGTCGAGCGCCTCGATTCCGTCGTCGGCCTCGATCGCGATGGCGCCGTGCTCGCGCAGGAGCCCGGCGAAGAACCAGACCACCGCGGGGTCGTCGTCGACGACGAGGACCCGCCGGTTCGCGAGGTCGACGGTCTCGTCCTCGGGGATGGGGGCTTGCTCGCCGACGACGGAGACGAACGACGGGCCCCCGCGCTGCGGCCCCTCGCGGAAGCGCACGCGACCGCCGCTCCGCTCTGCGAGGTGCGCGCGCACGCGCCCGATCGCGCTCCACGTCGCCGCGAGGAGCGGCGTCCCGTCGCCCATCGGGATCGAGATGTCCTTGCCGCTTGCCGCCGTCTCGACGAGCCCGCGGCGCACCTCCTCGGCGATGCGGTCCGCGATCTCCTCGACGGTGAGGTCGCCGGTCAGCGTCGACGCGCCGCGCGCCCCGCCGAGGACGGAGGCGACGCGCTGCACGGTCTCCATCAAGCGGATCGGATCGAAGGGCTTGAGCAGCGCCTCGTCCGCGCCGGCCTCTCGCACCGCGATCGGGTCGAGCGCGGACCCCGGCGGCAGGAGCAGCACGACCGGCACGAAGTCGGTCAGCGGGTCCTCGCGGAGCCGCCCGATCAGGTTGCTGCCGGCGCGCAGGATGAGGCCGCGATCCGCGAGCACGATGTCCGGCGCCCCCGAGCGCGCCAGCCGCAGCGCGTCCTCGGGGTCCTCCGCGGCGAGCATCTCGAAGCGCTCGGGCGGGAGCGCCGCGCGGATCCGCGCCTGCCACTCGGGGGCGTCGAGGACGAGCACGCTGATGATCGTCTCGACGCTCGGGGCTCGATCCGGCTGCGGCTTCGGCGGGTGGCTCGGGTAGCCGCTGGTCCGCCCCCCGGGGCCCGGCGGGATCGTCTCGCCGCTCGGCGCCGCCTCGCGGCCGAGGGCCGGGATGGTCGCCGCGAGCATCGTGAGGTCGTCGAGCTCCCGCTGGCTGAACGGGCGGTTCTTGCGACGCACGCCGTCGATCCGGGCCACCGCGTCGCGGATGGCGTCGGCCAGCGCGCCGATCCGAAACACCTGCGCGCTCGCGTACAAGGCGTGGAGCCGCCGGCGGAGCTCGTCGCGGCTGCGCGGATCGCCCGGGGCCCCAGCCAGCAGCGCGAGGGAGGCGCGGACCTCGCGCGCCTTCTTCGGCAGGGACTCCACGAAGCGCTCCCGCGCTACGCCCAGCGCGGTCTGGCGGCTCTCGGCCATGCGAGGCGCATACTAGCAGCCTCCCGAACGAGCAGCCGCATCCCTTGCGAGCGGCGGCATGCGCGTCGCCCCCGACCTTGCTACGTGGGGGTCGCGATGCACTTCGTGGACGAGGTCGAGATCGAGCTCATCGCCGGCGACGGCGGGGACGGGTGCGTCGCGTTCCGGCGGGAGAAGTTCCGCCCGCTCGGGGGCCCGTCCGGCGGGGATGGCGGCGACGGCGGCGACGTGATCTTCGTCGCGACCACGCGCCTCGGGACGCTCATGGACCTGCGCTACCGCCGCAAGGTGGCCGCCGAGCGCGGCGAGCACGGGCGCGGCAAGGACCAGTACGGCAAGGCCGGCGCCGACGCGGTCATCGAGGTCCCGGTGGGGACGCAGGTGTACGACGCGGAGACCGGCGAGCTGCTGTTCGACTTCGACGAGGCCGAGCGCCCCGAGGTGGTGGCGCACGGAGGGCAGGGCGGCCGCGGCAACATCCACTTCGCGACCCCGACCGAGCGGGCGCCCCGCAAGGCCGAGCGGGGCACGCCCGGCGAGCGCCGCGACGTCCGCCTCGAGCTGAAGCTCCTCGCCGACGTGGGCCTGCTCGGGTTCCCGAACGTGGGCAAGAGCACGCTCATCGCGCGCATCTCCCGCGCGCGCCCGAAGATCGCCGACTACCCCTTCACCACGCTGACGCCGAACCTCGGCGTGGTGCACCGTGACGTCGATCGCACCTTCGTGGTCGCCGACATCCCCGGCCTGATCGAGGGCGCCGCCGAGGGGCTCGGGCTCGGCCACCGCTTCCTCAAGCACGTCGAGCGGTGCCGCGCGCTGCTGCACATCGTCGCGCTCGATCCGGATCCGGAGCGCGAGCCGCTCCGCGACTTCGACGCGCTCAACGGGGAGCTCGAGCGCTTCGATCCCGAGCTCGCGGCGCGGCCGATGCTCGTCGCGCTCAGCAAGCGCGACCTCCCCGAGACGCGCGAGGCCGAGGACGCGCTGCGCGAGCAGCTCCGCGAGCGGGGCCACGAGCTGCTCGTCTTCAGCGCCGCGACCAACGACGGCGTGGAGCCCCTCCTCGACGCGCTCGAGCGGCTCCTCGCGGAGCACCCCGATCGCCCCGCGCCGCGCAGCGAGCCGCTCGAGTAGCGCGACGAACCGCGGCTTTTTTGCGCCCCTCGATCCGAGCGTGGTACCGCCGACGCGATGACCACGCGCGCGAGTTGGGCGACGGCTCGCGGCGGAGGGGAGGATGCATGCGGAGCGAGCAACGACGGTGGGCGCTGGCGCTGAGCCTCGGGCTGATGGCGTGCGGGGGTGACGATCCCACCGCGAACACCCCCGAGGTGGATGGCGATCGGCCGGCGCAGGCCGCGTCCTTGGCCATGCAGAGCGACTTGCTCGAGCTCAGTCACCTCGCGGACATCGATCACCACGGCCTGTTCATCGACTTCGGCGGCCCCGCGCGCGCCAAGTACACGGTGGGCAACTGGGGATCCGGGTGGGGCGCGGACGGCGCGGACGGCGACGTCACCTTCACCTACGCGGGCGACACCGCGCGCGTGTACTTCCCGTCGGCCCGCGCGACCGAGCTGACGCTGCGGCTGTCGGTTCGCCCCGTCGGCTCGCACCGGATGCAGGTCTACATGAACGGTGAGTCGATCCGCGGCGTGGTCCTCGGGGACGACGACCAGTTCGCCGACTACGACGTCAGGATCCCCGCCGAGCACGTGCAGGCCGGCGAGAACTACCTGCTGCTGCGCTTCGGGGGCACGCGCGACGTGGACGGCGCGGCGGTCGCCGCGGCCGTCGGATCCATCCGGGTCATCGAGGGCACCCCCGACCCCAACGAGGACTTCGCGCCGCCGCAGTGGGACACGCTCGTGAGCGCGGTCGAGCTCGGCGGCCTCGAGCGCCGCGCGCTGGCGTTCCGCGCCCCCACCACGCTCAGCTACTACCTCGAGGTCCCCGACGGCGGCCGCCTCGTGTTCGGCCTCGGCGCCGAGGGCACGGGCGCGATGGCGCGCGTGTTCGTCACCCCCGAGGGCGGCGAGCGCAACGAGATCTTCCACGCGCGGCCGGGTCCGAGCTGGAGCGACCAGGCGCTGAGCCTCGGCGGCTACTCCGGTCAGGTCGTGCGCCTCGAGCTCGAGGTGTCCGGCGACACCGCCGGTCGCGTCGCGTGGTCCACGCCCTCGATCATGGTGGAGCCGCCCGAGGTGATGGAGCGCCCGGAGCCCGCGCAGAACGTCGTGGTCCTCCTCGTCGACACGCTCAGCGCGCAGCGCCTGCGCGCCTACAACCCGAGCTCGCCCGTGCAGACCCCGCACCTCGATCGGTTCGCGCAGGCCGGCGTCGTCTTCGAGCAGGCGCAGTCCGCGGAGAACTGGACCAAACCGAGCTGCGCGTCGGTGCTCACCGGCCTGACCCCGATGACCCACGGCGCCAAGACGTCCGAGGCGCGGCTGCCCGACTCGGCCGAGCTGGTCAGCGAGGCGTTCCACGCCGAGGGCTTCGCGACGGGCAGCTTCATCGCCAACGGGTACGTCTCCGACCGCTTCGGCTTCGATCAGGGCTGGGACTCCTACAACAACTTCATCCGCGACGGCCGGAGCACCGAGGCGGAGGCCGTCTTCCGCGAGGCGGGCAACTTCATCGAGCAGCACCGCGACGGGCGCTTCTTCGTCTACATCCAGACGATCGATCCCCACGTGCCCTACGACCCGCCGGGCTCGTTCCTCGGGATGTACGACTCGAGCGACTACTCCGGGCGCGTGCAGCCCCGCCAGACCGCCGACCTCCTCGAGCAGGCCAAGCGCGGGCGCATCACCTTCAACGAGGCCGACCAGGTCCGCCTCGAGGCGCTCCACAACGGCGAGATCAGCTACCACGATCACTTCTTCGGCGAGTTCCTCGCGCGGCTCGAGTCGCTCGGCGTCGCCGAGGACACGCTCGTGATCGTCACCGCCGACCACGGCGAGGAGTTCCAGGAGCACGGCTCGTACGGACACGGTCACTCCATCTTCCAGGAGCTCATCGGGGTGCCCCTGATGATCCGGATGCCCGGTGGCCCCGCGGGCCGTCGCGTCGCGCACACCGTGAGCACGATGAACGTCGCGCAGACCGCGCTCGACCTCGCCGGCATCCAGGGCATGGCGCGCGCCGAGGGCCGCAGCCTCGTGCCGGACATGCTCGGCGCCGTCCCCGTCGGGCCGCAGGTCGCGTTCAGCGACTTCCAGGAGATCCGCCGCGTCGCGCGGTCGGGGCGCTACAAGCTCGTGACCCGCTCGAACCTCAGCAGCGTGATCTTCGACCTCGAAGCGGATCCCTCGGAGCAGCACGAGCGCGAGGTGGCCGAGATGCCCATCGCCGGTCGCTACACGCGGATCCTGTTGGGGCAGTACCTCGGGGCGACGAACCGCGGTCAGTGGCTCCGCGCGCAGCAAGAGGCGCTCGGCCCGCTCGAGACCGAGGAGGCCGACATGGACGACACGATCCGCGCGCAGCTTCGCGCGCTCGGCTACGCGAACTAAGTTTGGGGAGACCGTGCCGCGCCTCCTCGAGCATCGCCCCGACCGCTACCTCCGCGCGCCTCGCCTCGTGCGCGGCGCCGACGCGGTCGAGCTCTGGGTGATCACCTCGGGTCCGAGCGGGGAGGCGCTCGTCGCGCACGGCCTCGAGGGAGGCGAGCGCGAGGTCCACCGCGCCGACGCCATCGTCGCCCTGACGAGGGAGGAGCAGCCGCGCGCGGTCGATGACGCCGCGGCCTGGGATCGCGCCGAGAGCGGAGGCTGGACGGCGTCGATCGAGCGCGGCGACGGGTGGAGCAGCGTCGTCGTCGAGCGCGCCGGGGCGCGCACGCTCGCGTGGAGGGCGTTCGGCACGGCGGCCGCGCCAGAGGTCGTGGCGGTCGACGACGGCGCGTGGGTCGCCTTCCACCACAACGTGCGCGAGGACTCGGGCGAGCCCGACCTGACGAAGTGGATCGCGGTCCGCTTCGTCACCCTCGACGGACGCGTGCTCGAGCCCGCGGCGCCCCTCGCGGATCTCGATCGAGACCGCGAGGGCGAGGAGCAGGGGTTCGAGTTCCCGACGATCGCGGTGGGCCCGGACGGCGCGCTCGCGCTCTTCGGTCGGGGCAGCCACGCGTTCTTCCGCCAGGACCTGAGCGCGGCGGGCTGCACGCCGCGACGGGCGCTCGGCACCACCGACTGGGGGTGCCGCGGGAGGTGGGTGAGCGCGATGGTCGAGGGGGACGCGCTCTGGACCGCGCGCCGCGAGAAGAAGGGCGTCGAGCTCGACGCGGAGCCGCTACCGACGGGGGGGCGACCCGGCCTCGTCGAGGCGACCGTCGAGCACCCGAAGCGCGCGCACCGCGACGTGCCGCCGCGACCGAGCGGTCCGGACCCGGCGGCGCGGGACGGCCGTCGCACGCTGTTCGGCGACATCCATCAGCACTCCGCGCACTCGGACGGCTGCGGGACCGCCGACGAGCCCTACCTGCGCGCGCGCTACGTGTACGGCGACGACTTCTGCGCGCTCACCGACCACGAGTCGTTCATCGGCAAGCGCATCGGCGAGGGCGAGTGGGCGCAGCTCTGCGCGGTCGCCGAGCGGCACGACGAGCCGGGCGCGTTCGCGACGCTGCTCGCCTACGAGTGGACCGGCCGCATGTACCCCGGGCCCGGTCACAAGGTCGTCTACCTGCCGCCCGAGGGCGGCCCCATCGTGAGCCGCGACGACGTCCCGGAGGGCGCCGAGCTCGTCCGGCGGGTCGCCGCGCTCGGCGGCTTCGCGGTGCCGCACCACGTCGGATGGACCGGCGCCGACGAGGACGCGCACGACCCCGAGGGGCAGCCGGTGTGGGAGATCTGCTCCTGCCACGGCTGCTACCTGACCGCGGATCACCCGCTCGGGGGCCGCGGCGACCTGCGGGACCAGATGGTCGAGGAGGTGATGCGCCGCGGCCGCCGCTTCGGCTTCATCGCGTGCAGCGACGGCCACGGCCTGCTCTACCACCACGGGGTGGGGCGCAAGCGTGATCCCTTCCGCTGCGGGCTCACCGCGGTGCAGGCCGAGGACTGCACGAGGGAAGCGATCTTGCGCGCCATCCGGGAGCGACGCTGCTACGCGACGAGCGGCGTGCCCATCCTGCTCGACCTGCGCGCGGCCGGCGCGCCGATGGGCAGCGAGCTCTCGATCGACGGCCCGGTGGAGGTGCGCGCGGAGGCCGCGTGCGCCACGGACGTCCGCTCGCTCGCGCTGATCGGCCCCGAGGGCGTCATCGCGTCCGTCGATGGCGCGGGCCGCGAGGCCACCGTCGAGGCGCGGGTCGGAGGGGGCTGGGTCTACGCGCGCGTCGAGCAGCTCGACGGCGAGATGGCCTGGTCCTCGCCGATCTTCCTCGACCGGCCCTGATTACTCGGCGAGGCGCTCGCACGGGATCACGAGCGACACCGTCGTCCCCTGTCCGTGGCGGCTCTCGATCTCGACGCGCCCGCCGTGGGCGCGGGCGACGCGGTCGACGATGGCGAGGCCGAGGCCCGTCCCGCCGTGCCGCGTCGTGAAGAACGGGTCGCGCGCCCGGGAGCGCACGAGGGTGTCCATGCCCTCGCCGGTGTCGTGGAAGTCCACGGCCACGTGGGGGCGTCCGTCGGCGGTCGCGTTGCGGCAGGAGACGGTCAGCGTCCCGCCGTTCGGCATCGCCTGGAGCGCGTTGTCGACGATGTTGATCAGCGCGTGGCGCAGGAGCGCCTGGTCGCCCTCGACCGGGTCACACGGCTGCCCGAGGTCGAGCTCGATCTCGACGTGCGAGATGTCGCGGTTCCCCGCCGCCGCGAGCTCGACCGCGTGCCCGACGAGCTGCGGCAGCTCGACGGTGCCCGTGTCCGCGGCGATGGGCTTCGCGTAGGCGAGGAGGTCGTCGACGAGTCGGTTCAGGCGGTCCGTCTCCTCGTCGAGGATCAGGAGCAGCGTCTCGCCGTCCTCGGGCCGGAGCTCCTTGCGGCGCAGCCCGGCCACCGCGTTCTTGATCGTCGCGAGCGGGTTGCGGACCTCGTGCGCGATCACCGCGCTCAGCTCGCCGACGGCCGCGAGCTGCTCGGTCTTGACGATCTCGGCCTGCGTGAGGCGCAGGTGGTCGTAGCTCCGCGCGAGCTCCTCCGTCTTGTTCTCGAGCTGCGCGTCGACGGCGGTGAAGCGGTCGATGAGGACGCTGCCGAAGCCGAGGACGGAGAGGAGCGCGCCGTGCGTGGAGAGCGTGAAGGTGGTCTCGAGCCGGAGCGCGCGGACCACCAGGTCGAGCACGCCCGCGAGCACCGTGAGCGCCGTGAGCGCGGCGGCGACGCGGAGGTTCTTGCGGGTCCGCGCGGCCCGGAAGAGGCAGACGAGCGCGAAGACCCCGGCCGCCGAGATGGCGCCGGTGAGCACGATCCCGAGCCACGAGAGGCGCGCGAGCGCGCGGCCGTGCGCGGGCGCGAGCGCCCACGAGTAGCTCGGATCGGAGTAGGCGGGGTCGTAGAAGAGGCGCGTCGCGACCGTCATCACGCCGATCACCGCGACCACGATCGTCGCGCGCAGGACCCGGGGCCGCGGCTCCTCGCAGAGGTGCAAGACGAAGTGCACGAAGAACGCGACGCACGGGAAGACCGCGAGCATCGAGAGCGCCTGCGGGCCCGCGGCGTCGGCGGGCGAGCCCGCGCTCCACGTCAGCGCGCCCCCGAACGAGAAGACCGCGAGGCCCCCGCAGTACGCGGCGAAGCTCCTGTACTCGCGGCTGGCGGGGCGCGCGAGCGCGAGCGCGGCCGAGTAGATGGCCACGTAGACGTACACGCCGGTCCACGCGACGAGGCTCGCGGCGGTGTAGTTCATGGCACCGCCGGCACCGCGCTGGCGCGGTCGCAGGGGAGGGTGATGATCGCGGTCGTCCCGTGGCCCTCCTCGCTGTGGATCGTGATCGAGCCGCCGTGGTTCTTGACCACGCGCTCGACGATGGCGAGCCCGAGCCCGGTGCCCGCGGGGCGCGTGGTGAAGAAGGGGTCCTTGGCCTTCACGACCACGGCCTCGGCCATGCCCATGCCGGTGTCCTCGAGCTCGAGCCGCACCGAGCGCGTCGCCCCGACCGCCTCGGACGCGCGGATGGTGAGCGTCCCGCCGTCGGGCATCGCCTGCATCGCGTTGGCCGCGATGTTGGTGAGCGCCTGCCGCAGCAGCTCCGGGTCCCCGTGCACCGGCGGCGCCTGGCTCGGCTCGACCACGACCGTCACCGACTCGGGCGTCTCGTGGGTCCCGCGCGCGATCTCGGCGGCCTCCTGCGCGAGCGACGTCAGGTCGACGGCGCGGCCTTGCGGCGCGACCGGCCGCGCGTAGTCGAGGAGGTTGCGGACCAAGCGGTTGAGGCGGTCCACCTCCTCCTCGAGGATGGCGAGCAGGACCACCCGGTCCTGGGCGCGCAGCGTCGCGCGGCGCAGCCCGGAGACCGCGTTCTTGATGATCGCGAGCGGGTTGCGGACCTCGTGCGCGATCACGGCGCTGAGCTCGCCGACGGCGGCGAGCTGCTCCTTTCGCACGAGCTCTTCCTGCACGACGCGGAGCTCGGAGTAGCTGCGGCGCAGCTCCTCGGTCCGCTCTCCGAGCACGTCGGCCGCGGTCAAGAAGCGACGCTGGAGGAGGAAGCTGACGGTCAGGATCGGGACGAGCGCCGCGTGATCGAGGAGGTAGAGCGCCCGGCCGCCGGTCGCGCGGGTCACGAGCTCGAGCACCCCTCCCGCGACCGCGATGGTCGTGGCCCAGACGAGGGCCCGGAGGTCCGGGGCCTCGCGGGCGCCCCGGGCGATGGTGACGACGGCCCACCCGCAGCCGAGGAGCACGATGGCGAGGAGCGCGATGCCGAGCCACGTGAGGTCGGGCTGCACCGACCCGGGGGACAGCGAGGGTCCCCAGGTGCGGGCGCGCGGGACGGGCTCGAGCATCGCGCCGGCGACGTCGCAGGCGATGCCCACGGCGCCGACGGCGTAGGTGCCACGGACGATCCAGCGGGCGGGCCGCTCGACGAGCAGGGCCGCGAAGTGGACGAACAGCGCGGCGGCCGCGAACCCGCCGACGAACTCGATGCGGAACGCGAGCAGGGCCGCGCCCATCTCCTCGGCGTCGGCGGCGAGCCCGGAGCCGCCGCTCCAGACCATCAGGCCGAAGGAGAGAAGGCCGAAGGCGAGGTACTCCGGGTGCGACGGGCGCCGCGCGTGGAGCGTGCAGAAGTAGACGCCCACGTAGGCATAGATGGCCGCCCAGGTGAAGAGCAGCGTCGCCATCGGCGACAGCATGGCGGCCGATGATACGCACGTTTTTGCCAGGCGCGTCCGGCCTTCGTACGATCAGGCCGTGCGTACCCTTCTCCTCGTCGCGCTCGTGCTCGGGATCGCCGCGCCGGCCGCTGCCCAGGACCCCACCGAGTCGAGCTCGGCGCGGGTTCAGCCCACCGCAGCTCCCCGCCCGCTCGGGGTCTACAACGGCGTGGAGCCGGGCGAGGCGCAGCCGCCGCCTGCGTACGGGCGCGTCGTTCGTCGCCAGCGCGGCCGACGACAGGGCCTGATCCTGACGTGGCCGGGCTTCGCCCCGCTCGGGGACGGGAGCTCGCGCTTCTTCATCCAGACCACGGAGCCGATGGCGCCGGAGCTCCTCGTCGAGGAGGGGCGGGTCGTGGTGCTGTTCCGCAACACGACCCTCCACCTGCGCAACAGCGGCCGGTGGCTCGAGACCCGCTTCTTCAACACGCCCATCCTGCGCGCGCGCCTCGAGCGCCGCCGCCGCGACATGGCGCTCGTGCTGATCCTGCGGCCGAACACCGTGGCCACGCCGCGCATCGCCTCCGAGGCCGCGCAGGGCGGGAACTTCCACTACACGTACATCGACTTCCCGCCGGGCGACTACGCGCCCGTGGTGGCGGAGACCCCGCCGCGCGCCAGCACCGTCCCGAACCCGACCGGTCGCCCCGGGCAGCCGCCCGCCGCGCCGGCGCGCCCGCTCGATCCGTCCATCCAGGCGATGGACGACGAGCGCCCGCCGGGCATGTAGCGATCAGGCGTACCCGATGTCGGGGGTCAGGGGGATGGAGCTGCGGGCGAAGGTGCCGCTGCCCATCGCGACCTCGTTGCCGTCGCCGTCGTAGAGGCTCGCCTCGGCCACCAGCAGGTGACGCCCCTCGGTCACGAGCGTCCCCTCCGCGCGGACGGTGCCGCCGAGCACCGGTCGCAGGAAGTGCAGGTGGAACGACGCGGTCAGCACGAAGGTCTCGGTGACCACCGAGTTGGCGGCGAAGAACGCCGCGTCGTCGAGCAGCTTGAAGTACGCCGACCCGTGCAGGGCGCTCACCGCGTGGAAGAACTTGTCTTGCACGTCCCACAGGATCACCGCCGAGCCCTCGGACACCGTCAGGCGGTTCCCGTAGAGCTGGTTGATCGGGGCCCCGTGGTACATGTTGGCGAGCTTCGCGTAGTGCGCCGAGTCCATGCGGCGCCAACGTAGCAGGCCCGCCGCGGCTCGGCTGTCGGTCCGACGCTGTCGCACGTCGACGACACCTGCGGTTGGTCGACGACAGCGCCGCGCGGGCCCCGCTCGGGCCCGGCTCGCGGAACGCGCCTTGCGATGCGCGTGGGCATGCGACACGGCATCTCCTTCAGCGCGCTCCTCCTCGTGGCCTGCGGCGCCACCGCGACGCCGATGCGCCTCGGGCGCGTGGTGCTCTACCAGAACGGGGTCGGCTACTTCGAGCGGAGCGGTCACGCCGACGCCGAGGGGGTCCACCTCCGGCTCGGCGCGCACGAGGTCGACGACGTCCTCACCACCCTGACGGTGCTCGACGAGGGTCGCACCGAGGCGGACGCGGCGCCGAGCGCGGTGATCCCTCGCGAGGCGCTCGAGGAGGGGGAGTCGCTCGGGATCACGGTGGGCCTCGGCGGCCGCCCCCGCGACGTGACCCTGACGTACAGCGCGCCCACGTCCGCGTGGCGGGCGTCCTACCGGCTCGTGCTGCCCGACGAGCGCGGCGACGACGACGCGTGGCTGCAGGCGTGGGCGGTCGTCGACAACACGACGGCCGAGGACTGGGACGACGTGGAGCTGACCCTCGCGACCGACGCCCCGCTGTCGTTCGCGGTGGATCTGCGGACGCCCCGCATCGTGGACCGGCCGAACGTCACCGGGCACCGCGTGCCGGGGCTCGCGTTCGGGCCGGTCCGGTCCGAGGCCTCGACGCGCGGGGACCGCGACGGAGACGGGATCCCCGACACGGTCGATCAGTGCTCCGACGACCCGGAGGATCGCGACGACTTCCAGGACGACGACGGCTGCCCCGAGCCCGACAACGACCACGACGCGATCCTCGACGTCGACGACCAGTGCCCGGACGACCCCGAGACCTACAACGGCATCGACGACGAGGAAGGCTGCCCGGACCGCGGCATGGTGGTCATCAGCGACGCGCGCCTGCAGATCCTCGAGCACGTCCAGTTCGCGCCCGACAGCTCCACGCTCGCGGCGTCGAGCGCCCCCGTCCTCGACGCGGTCGCGGCCGCGCTCGCGGGCAACCCGCAGATCGCGTCGGTCGAGGTCGAGGGGCACGCGGACACCGACGAGGAGAGCGCGTGGCGCGTGAGCGCGGAGCGCGCCGCGGTGGTGCGCGCCGAGCTCGTGGCGAGGGGCGTCGCGGACGCGCGCCTCGTGACGCGTGCGTACGGCAGCACGCGCCCCATCGCCGCGCCCCCCAACGCGCGGAACCGCCGCGTGAGCTTCCACCTCGAGGCGCAGACGCCCACCGCGCCCGGGGCGCCCCCCGCCGGAGTGCGGCGCGAGAGCCTGTCGCGGTCGGCGGCGACGACCCCGCTCCCCCGCACGGGGTCCGGCGGGACGCGCTTCCCCGTCGCGCGCGGCGTCTCGGTCCCCGCCGGGGCGTCGGCGATGGTCACCATCCTCCACCGGCCCGTCGCGGGTGAAGACGTCTTGCTGTATCGAGTCGACGCCAACGTCCCGAGCAGCGCCGCCCACCCCTTCCGCGCCGCGCGGCTCGAGAACCGCAGCGGGGTCGATCTCATCGCGGGGCCCATCTCGCTGTTCGCTGGCGGGGAGCTGGTGGGGGAGGGCCTCCTCGGGGATCTCCGCGCGGGGGAGAACGCCTTCGTCCCCTACGCGGTCGACGACTCCACCCACATCGGCTCGGACCGGTCCCAGACCGAGGAGCCCGCTCGGCTCATTGGGCTCGCGGACGGGCGGCTCACCGTCGAGCGGACGGCCACGCTACGCACGACGTATCGCGTCGAGGCGGGTCGCCGCGTCGCCGGCCGCCTCTTCATCCGTCACGACCGCGCCGGCGGCTACGAGCCGGTGGGGCTGCCGCCGCACACCGAGGCGCGCCCCGAGGCGCTGCTCGTGCCCATCCCGCTCGCGCCCGGCGGCGACTCGACGCTCGTGATCGAGGAGCGCCGCCCCGTCCGCGCGTTCGTCGATCTCGTCCGCGACCTGTCCGTGGATCTCGACCCGTACCTCGCGGGGAGCGAGCTCGGCCCGGGCGTCGAGGCGCGAGTCCGAGAGCTCGTCGCCGCGCGCGAGGCGCTCGTCCGGGTGCGCGAGGAGGCGTCGCTCCTCGACCGCCAGCTCGCCGAGGCGGCGCGCCGCACGGCCGAGCTTCGCCAGAGCGTGGCGTCGCTCGACGAGCGCGCGGGGCGGACCATCTCGCCGGTTCGCCGTCGCCTCGGGGACCGGCTCGAGGCGGCGGTCACCGACTCGGAGCGGGTGGCCGAGCGGCTCGTCGCGATCCGCGCGGACGAGGTCGAGGCGCTCGCGCGCCTGCGGGAGGCCGCGCAGGGGGCAGGGTTCTGAGCGCTTGTGGCAGGATGAGCGCGTGAAGCGCCTCCTGCCCTGGCTCGCCACGCTCGCGGTGGCCTGCGGAGCCACCCCGGCCCCCGACGCCGGCGTGACCGACGCCGCTGGCGTCGACGCCGCCGCGGACGACGCGGGCGTGACCGACGCGGGCGTGACCGACGCGGCCGTGGCCGACGCGAGCTCGAGCCCCGACGCGAGCGCCGACGCGGGGCCGCCGCTCCCGTGCACGTGGGACGACGCGCGCCCGCCACCGACGGGCACCGTCCTGTGGCCCGACGTCCTCAGCGCGACCGGCGCCGACACCCTGCGCGGGCACGGGCACGACGACGGCCGCGGCCCCGTCGGCTTCTGCGCGGGCACCCCGGTGGCCGGCGAGCCGTTCTACCGCCTCGTCGCGGTCGGCTTCGAGACCGACGAGGACATCGACGGCGACGGCGACGTGAGCGACGCGCTCCCCGTCGACTTCTGGCGCGACCCGAGCGCCTCCGCGATCGGCGAGAGCGGCGGACGGGTCAACGTCTACATCGAGGTCGTCGACGAAGCGGGCGTGGTGCTCAACCGGTTCACCGCCCCCGACACGCGCTACGTTCGCGAGCTCCGCGACGGACCGGTCGAGGCGTTCGATCTGACCGACAAGCCCGCCAACGAGTTCCAGACGAACTTCCCGATGGTGGGCGGTCAGACCGCCGCGGTCTCGATGGAGGGCGCCTCCGACCGGGTCTTCAACCTGCGCCTGCCGGTGAACCACCACGTCACGTTCGCCGTCGTCTTCCGGCGCGAGGCGCCCTGAGATTCACAGATCCTCCACGCTCATCTTCTCGACGACGAGCTGGTTGTAGACCTCCTGGACCTTGTACAGGAGCACCCAGTGCAGGATGCCGCACACGAACGATCCGAAGGTCAGGCCCACCACGGTGCCCATCTGCGACATGTGGTGGCCGGTCGGCTCGAGCACCTCGTCGACCGCCTCGACGTTCCTGTAGAAGACCCAGAACGACCACAGCCCGAAGGTCATCAGCGTCAGCATGACGTCGAGGCCCGGCACGAGGTCGCGGCGCCCGGTGAGGCGTCGCAGCTGTGACGTCGACTGGAAGATCCACACGAGCTCGTAGAGGCGGCACGTGGCGATGGTGAGGATGAGGGTCATCGCCGGGTCGCGCGTCTGGTAGTCCCCCGCGACCGGCAGCGGGACGTCGGTCCGCGCCGCGCGCCGCTGCCAGAACAGCGCGATCCAGAGCGCGAGCGCGCTCAGCGACGTCAGCGCCACCATCACCACGAGCGGCGGCCGCGGGTCGTCGCGCTGCTCGAGCCGCACGACGACGAGCTCGCTCGTGTCGAGGCTCCGCGCCTCCGCGTACTGGCGCAGCATCACCGGGTCGAGGCGGTCGAAGTCGTACTCCCCCTCGCGCGAGACGGTCCCGTAGAAGGAGCGCGCGTCGCCGGAGCGCTCCGTGATGTCCTGCTCGACGTCGTACGGACAGCTCCACGAGCAAGACACGATGACGCGCGGGTCCTCGGCGAGCGGCACGAGCCGGTCGTAGTAGTCGCCCTCGATCTCGGTGCCGTACCGCATCGTCCCCTCGAACCGGCGGGTGGCGTAGCTCGGCGCCTCGACGAGCTCGTCGAGCGGGACGGGATCGTCGTGGACGGTGAACAGCGCGATCCCCGTCGGGACGAGGCAGCCCCCCGCGGCGAGGCTCGCGAGCGCCGCGAGGACCCCGATGAGGATCATCTGCCGCCTCGCGCGCGCCGCGAACAGGTCCTCCCTGCCGAGGCGTCGCGAGCCTTTGAGCGTCGCGAGCTCCCCCTCGAGCTGCTCGACCCAATGGCGCAGGTGCTCGGTCTCGTTGCGGTAGCCCATCGCCCCTCGGTGTACGTCATCGAGCGAGGGGACGCCCCCTCCGCTACGCTGCCCCGATGCGCTGGATGATGGCGGGGCTCCTGATGCTGGTCGGCTGCGACGGCACCCTCGGGACGCACGCGGACGCCGGCGCGCGGGCGGACGCGGGGCTCGACGCCGCCGTCGACGCGGGCGCGACTCCGGAGATCGACGCCGGCGCCATCGACGGCGCCGCGCCAGACGCGACCGGCGTGGACGCCGGCCTCGACGCGGGGGCTCCCCCGGCCTCGGACAACCGCTTCGGGATCGGCTTCGTGAGCCCGGGCGACACCGCGCAGCTCGACCTCACCGCCGACCTCACCGGCCCGGGCGGGCACGTGAAGCTGATCTTCGATGGCGTCGTCCCGGGGATGAGCGGGCCCCGCGCCGAGTGGGTGGATCGCATCCGCGAGGCCTACGACCGCGACCTGGTGCCGGTGGTCCGCTTCGCCCCCGACTGGGGCGACCGCCGGGTCCGCAACCAGAGCGATCCGGGCAGCGACGGGCTCCGCTACACCGAGCTCGCCGCGAGCTACGTGGCGATCGTTCGGGGGCTCCCGCTCCGCGATGGGCACCGCTTCTACGTCGAGGTCCACAACGAGCCGAACCTCTGTTACGAGTGGGCGTGTGATCGCGGGCGCTTCGACGCCGATCACATCCCGAGCGAGCGCATCGCGGAGGAGTACGCCTCGCTCCTGCGCGACGTCGGCGACGCGCTGCACGCCCTCGGCGACCCGCGGATCCAGGTCGTCAACGGCGGCCTCGCGCCGGGCGGCGTGCGCTGGTGCGAGTGCGCGGGCACGGGCACCGGGGCCTTCGAAGGCGGAAACACGTCGGCGACGTTCCTCGCCCAGATGGCGGCCGCGGTGCCCGGGGTCTTCGATCGCCTCGACGCGTTCGCGAGCCACTCGTACCCGGCCGAGGGCGAGGGCTGGGGCTTCTTCGTCCCCTACGATCGAGCGGGCGCGGGGCTGCGCTGGTTCGAAACCGAGCTGCGCACGATCGGCCGCGAGGAGCTGCCCGTCCTGATGACGGAGACGGGCTGGCCCGCGACGCACGACGGCACGACCTACGGCAGCCGCGACGACGTCGCGGCGTGGACCCGGCAGGCCTACGAGGGCGTCTGGCTCACGCACCCGAGCGTGCGCGCGATCATGCCGTTCATCCTGCTGGACCGGGGCGGCTCGTGGGACGGGTTCGCGTGGGCCGCGGCCGACGGCTCGCCGTACCCCGTGTACCGCGAGGTCCGCAACTTGCGCTGCGCCCGGATCCCCGGTCGATGTCCGTGAAAACCGGGACTTCGTGACCGGCTCGACTTCCGCTACGCTGTGCACGACGCGTACAGCTCGGTAGTGGAGGCAGGGATGAACTTCGACAAGCTTGCAAGGGGCGGCCTCGTCCCGATCGCGCTCCTGGGCCTGGCCCTCGCGGCGTGCGACCCCGGCTCGGCGCCGCCGCCGCGGCGCGACGGAGGCGCCGGCGGGGACGCCGACGTGACGCCCACAGGCCGTGACACGGACGGCGATGGAATCCTCGACGAGTGGGAGGACGCGTCGACCGCGGTGGACACCGACGGCGACGGCACCCCCGACTTCGAAGACCTCGACAGCGACGACGACGGCATCCCCGACTCGGTCGAGGGCAACCCGGGCAGCTCGGGCATGCCGGTCGACAGCGACTCCGACGGCACGCCGGACTTCCGTGACCTCGACAGCGACGGCAACGGGATCCTCGACGCGGCCGAGCCGGAGGGCGACCTCGACGGCGACCGGACGCTCGACTTCGCGGACCTCGACGACGACGGCGACAGCCTCTCGGACATCGACGAGATCGGCCCCGATCCCGCGGCCCCGCTCGACTTCGACATGGACGGGATCCCGGACTACCGCGACGACGACTCCGACAACGACACCATCGGCGATCTGCACGAGTCGATCCTCGACACGGACGGCGACGGCATCTACGACCGCTTCGATCTCGACTCCGACGGCGACGGCTGGACCGACGCGGAGGAGGCCGGCGACGCCGACGTGACCACGCCCCCGGTGGACACCGACGGGGATCGCATCCCGGACTTCCGCGACACCGACAGCGACGGCGACGGCCTCAGCGATCGGCGCGAGCGCGAGCTCGGCACCGCGCGGGACAACGCGGACACCGACGGCGACGGGGTGAGCGACCTCGTCGAGATCGCCGGCTGCCCCGACGGCGACGCGAGCTGCGCGATGGACGCCACGGACCCGACGAGCAGCCCGCGCGCGCGCGGCGACTTCGTGTTCGCGGAGCCCTACATGATGCCGCCCATGCCGCCGCGCGACACGCTCGACTTCGCGACGGACATCCGCGTCGCCGACGTCTACTTCCTGATGGACACGACGGGCTCGATGGGCGGCAGCATCGCGAGCCTCCGGACCAGCCTCGCCACCTTCATCCCGCGCGTGCGGATGGAGATCCCGGACGTGTGGATCGGGATCGGTGACTTCAAGGACTACCCGGTGACGTCGTACGGCGGCTCCACCGACTTCGCGTACCGCAACCTGCAGAACGTCACCGCCGTCGAGGCGGACGCGATCGCCGCGCTCAGCGGCTACAACGCGAGCGGCGGCTACGACGGCCCCGAGAGCCACGTCCCGGCGCTCTGGGCGGTCGCGACGGGCATGGGCCTCGCGGGAACCAGCGGCACCGCCGCGCCGCCCGGCTGTCCGGCCGGGCAGTGGGGCTATCCGTGCTTCCGCTCGGGCGCGGTGCCGATCGTGATCCTCATCACCGACGTCACCATGCACAACGGGCCCGGCGGCACCAACGCGTACAGCGACGCGCTGCTCGGCGGCCACGCGCCGACGTTCGACGAGGCGGTCACCGCGCTCACGATGAACAACATCCGCGTCATCGGCATCGGGCAGGGGAGCGGCGGCATCTCCGACATGAACGCGATGTCCACCGCGACCGGCGCGGTCGACGGCACCGGCGCTCCGCTGACCAGCGTCTGGAGCGGCGGCGCGATCGGCGACACCGTCCTCACCCAGATCCAGATCCTGTCGAACACGAGCCGGTTCGACATCTCGGTGAACTACGTGGATGACCCGTCCGACACCGTCGAGACCTTCTCGGCCTTCGTCGATCACATCGAGGCGAACACCGTGGGCGACGCGGCCCGCGGCTGCGATCCGCGGATGGCGGACGACACCAACGGCGACGGCTACCCGGACACGTTCCGTGCGGTCGAGTCGGGCACCCGCGTGTGCTTCGACATCATCGTGAAGCAGAACGACACGGTGATGCCGACGACCGTCCCGCAGCTCTTCATGGGCACGCTGCGCGTCCTCGGCGACGGCTTCACCGAGCTCGACTCGCGCGACGTCTTCTTCCTCGTGCCGCCGGAGCCCGAGGACCCGGGCGGACCCGACTGATCGGAGCCGCGGCCCCGCGGGCTCCTCGTGAGCCCGCTCACGACAGGTAGCTGCAAGGGTTCGGAGCGATCCGGGCCCTCGCTATTCTCTCCGCGCTGGAGGTTCGTAGTGCGCCGTACCCTGCTGTTGGTCTCGATGTTCCTTGTCCTCGGCTGCGAGGTCGGCGGCCGACGCGGTGACGCGGGACCTGGCGGGGGCCCCGACGCCCGCATGGTCGTGTCGTGCTCGAGCGACGCCGACGCCGACGGCGACGGCATCTACGACGAGTTCGAGACGTCGCAGGACTGGGAAGGCGACGGGACGCCGAACTACCAGGACACCGACAGCGACGGGGACGGCTACCTCGACGCCGAGGAGCACGGCACGGCGGACGGCTGCACCGCGATCGACACCGACGCGGACGGCATCTTCGACTACCTCGACCTCGACTCGGACGGCGACGGCCTGAGCGACGAGGAGGAGCGCACCCGCTTCTTCACCGATCCGCGCAACCCCGACAGCGACGGCGACGGCTTCATCGATCTCGCCGAGGCGGCGACGGGGACCGATCCGAACGACCCGACCAGCCGGATCCCCGAGGACACGTTCTACGTGGTGCTCCCCTACAACGGCGACCCGGACGAGCGCGAGCTCGTGTTCGGCACGAGCATCCGCAAGGCGGACGTCTTCTTCATGCTCGACGGCACCGGCTCGATGAGCAGCGAGCGGAGCCGCCTCGTGTCGAGCCTCAGCACCATCGTCACCGAGATGACCGCGGTGCTGACCGACGTGGGCGTCGGCTTCGGCGGGTTCGCCGGCTTCGGCGGCCGGGGCGCGGGCGGGTGCACGACGATCCTCGGGATCGAGTCCTGCGCGGACGGCCCCGAGGGCGACGAGCCGTTCCGCCTCGACCAGGTCATCACGACCAACCCCGCCGAGATGCAGGCGGGCGTGATGCGCCTCCACACCGACTACGGCGGCGCGACCTGGGCGAGCAGCAACGAGGCGATGTACCTCGCGGCGACGGGGGAGGGCTTCCAGCCCTGGCTCGGCCCGCAGCGCTGCCCCGCGATCCCCGACGAGGAGGGCCGCCGCTACGGCTACCCCTGCTTCCGGCCCGGCGCGCTCCCCATCCTCGTCGCGCTCACCGACACCTCGTCGAAGAACGGCCCGCTGACGAGTGGCAGCGGCACCTACGACGCCAGCGGCTTCACGATGAGCCCGCGCGGCCCGCACACCTACGAGGAGACCCTCGCGGCGGTGAACGGCATCGGCGCCCGGGTCATCGGGGTCATCAGCGGCGAAGAGGTGAGCTCGCCGACGCCCATCTCCCAGTTCGAGACGTGGGCCCGTGAGACGGGCACCGTCGACGCGAGCGGCAACCCGATCACGTTCATGATCTCGGGCGACGGCAGCGGCCTCGACTCGCGCATCGTCGACGCCATCCGCATCCTCGCCGAGGAGACCCCGCAGGACATCGACGCCGAGGCCCGCGACGGTGAAGACCGCCCGATGGAGATGGGCGTCGACGCGCGCATGTTCATCAAGCAGATCACGCCCGTCTCGTTCTTCGACGGCACGAGCAACGTCGAGTGCCCGATGACCGGCCGCTGCGACGACCAGATCTTCTACGACGTCACGCCCGGCCAGACGGTTCGCTTCAGGGTCCGGTTCCTGAACGACTTCCAGGAGCCCCGCTCGTTCGCGCAAGTCTTCTTGGCGACCATCTTCGTGCTCGGCAACGGCGTCGCCGAGCTCGACGCCCGCGAGGTCGTCATCGTCGTCCCGGCAGGCTCGGTCCCGATTCTGATCTAGGTCGAGGCGCGACAGCGCCCCGACCTAGCCCGTGCCCGTGCCCGAAAAAGCCCGTGCCCGTGCCCGTGCCCGTGCCCGTGCCCGAAAAAACTGCCGCCGGACCAACAACGATCCGAGGCTACGGCGTAGCCGCCGCCCACGTCCCGTTGCGCAGCATCGTGCACTCCGCCGACGCGGTGCTGAGCTGGTACTGCCCGTTGCCGTCGTAGTAGTGCCGGACCGTGCGGCCGAGGTTCGGGTTGCAGGTCCCGAGGCGCGCCTCGGTCGGGCACGGGTCGGTCCCGAGCGTCCCCTCCATCGACGTGCACTGCTCGCGCAGCGCATCCTCGCTGGAGGCCTCGGCGAGGTCGTAGACGATGCACTGACCGAGGGACGTGGAGGAGGCGTCGCAGGTTCGCGTCTCGCGCGGGCCCTCGGCTTCGGCCGCCGCCCCCGTGGAGGCAGCGCTCGAGCCCGAGCCGGAGGAGTCGTCCGAGCCGCCGCAGGCGATGATGGCCACCAGGGTGGACCCGGACGCGATGAGTCGAAGAGCCTTGAAGAGCTGGGTGGTGTTCATGAGCCTGGACCCACGCAAGGGCGGCGCCGCGGCTGATCCTCCACGTTCGAGGAGGCCGTCACGGTCGCCGGCGCGGTTGTCCCGGCTAGACTCCGGCGGTGTCGCAGATCCGCTGGTCGGCCGAGGCCGAGAGTCGCCTGAAGAAGGTCCCGTTCTTCATCCGCCCGTTCGTCAAGCGCCGCGCCGAGTCGGCGGCGCGCGAGCAGGGCCTGAGCGAGGTGACGAGCGCGCTCCTCGACGCCATCAAGGACGCGGAGCACCGGGGCTGACGAGCCGCTCGAGGGCCTCGGCCGGGGTCATCGTGAAGCGCCAGCGCCCGCGCCGGGTCGGGAGCGTCAACGCCTCGTGCAGGGCCGCGAGGAAGCGTGAGCGCGGCCAGCTCACGGCGCCGAAGCGCGCGAGGTGCTCGGTGTAGACCTGACAGTCGACGATCGCGAAGCCCCACGTCACGAGGTGACCGAGGAGCGTGACGAACGCGACCTTCGAGGCGTCGGGGCGGCGCGCGAACATCGACTCGCCGAAGAACACGCCGCCGAGCGAGACGCCGTAGAGGCCGCCGACGAGCTCGTCGCCCTCCCAGGCCTCGACGCTGTGGGCGAGGCCGAGCTCGTGGAGGCCGAGGTAGCCGTCGACGAGGTCGTCGGTGATCCAGGTCCCCGCCTGGGTCGGGCGCGGGAGCTCGCCGCACGCCACGATCACCGACTCGAACGCGGTGTCGACGGTGATCTCGTAGGGCTCGCGGCGGACGACCTTGCGGAGCGAGCGCGACACGTGGACGTCGGGGAGCTCGATGAGGAAGCGCGGGTCCGGCGAGAACCACAGCAGCGGGAAGCCCGTGGTGGGCCACGGGAAGATCCCCTCGCTGTAGGCGAGGATCAGGCGGCGCGGATCGAAGTCGCCGCCGACCGCGACGATGCCCTCGTCCGACGCCCCTTCGGGCGGCGGGAAGATCAGCTCTTCGCCGAGGAGGTAGACGGGCAAGCGCGCCCCGTCACGCCTCGGCTTCGAGCTTCTCCCAAGAGAGCGCCTCGGGGTCCGTCTCGCTGACGTCGAACAGGACGGTGCCGCCGTTCTTCAGCTCGCCGAAGAGGATCGCCTCGGCGAGCGCCTTCTTCATGTGCGTCTCGACGGTGCGCCCCATCGGGCGCGCGCCGAACGCCGCGTCGTAGCCGTGGTCGGCGAGCCACTCGCGCGCCTCGTCGGTGACCTCCACCGTCACGTTGCGCTCGGCGAGCTGCTCGGTGAGGAGGCGGACCTCCTTGTCGACCACCTTGAGGATGACCTCGCGGCTCAGGCCGCTGAAGAGCACCCACGCGTCGAGCCGGTTGCGGAACTCGGGCGAGAACGTGCGCTCGATCGCCTTGGTCGCGCGCGACGCGTCGGACTGCGAGCCGTCCTTGCCGAAGCCGATCGCGCGGGTGTTCATCTCCCGGGCGCCCGCGTTCGTCGTCATGATCAGGACCACGTTCCGGAAGTCGCTCTTGCGGCCGACGTTGTCGGTCAGCGTGGCGCTGTCCATCACCTGGAGCATCACGTTGAAGAGGTCCTCGTGCGCCTTCTCGATCTCGTCGAGGAGGAGCACGCAGTACGGGTGCTTGCGGATCCCGTCGGTGAGCAGGCCGCCCTGATCGAAGCCGACGTAGCCGGGCGGGGCGCCGATGAGCCGCGAGACGGTGTGGCGCTCCTGGTACTCGCTCATGTCGAAGCGGATGAGCTCCACGCCGAGCACGTTCGCGAGCTGCCGGGCGAGCTCCGTCTTGCCGACGCCGGTCGGGCCGCTGAAGAGGAAGTTGCCGATGGGCTTGTCCCCGACGCGCAGGCCCGCCCGCGACAGCTTGATCGCGCTCGCGATCTTCTCGACCGCGTCGTCCTGCCCGAAGATGTGCTTCTTCAGCTCGGCCTCGAGGTCCTTGAGGCGCCCCTGCTCGTTGCTGGAGACCGTCTTCTCGGGGACGCGGGCCATGCGGCTGACGACCCGCTCGATGTCGAGCACGGTGACGCGCCCGGTCGGCGCGTCGCGCATCCTGTCGAACGCGCCGGCCTCGTCGATCACGTCGATCGCCTTGTCGGGCAGGAAGCGCTCGGTGATGTGCTTGGCCGCGAGCTTCGCCGCCGCCTCGATGGCGTCGACGTCGTACTTCACGCCGTGGTGCTCCTCGTAGCGGCTCTGCAGGCCCTGGAGGATCAGCTTGGTCTCCTCGATCGAGGGCTCGCCCACGTCGATCTTCTGGAAGCGGCGCGCGAGCGCGCGGTCGCGATCGAAGGCGCCCTTGAACTCCTCGAAGGTCGTCGATCCGATGCAACGAATCTTGCCGCTCGCGAGGGCCGGCTTGAGGATGTTCGACGCGTCCATCGAGCTGCCCGTCGTGGCGCCCGCGCCGACGATGGTGTGGATCTCGTCGATGAAGAGGATGGCGCCCTCGATCTCCTTGAGGCGCTTGATGACGCCCTTGAGGCGCTCCTCGAACTGGCCGCGGTACTTGGTGCCGGCGAGCAGCGCGCCCATGTCGAGCGCGTAGATCTTCGAGTCGGCGAGGACCTTCGGGACCTTGCCGTCGTGGACCTTGAGGGCGAGGCCCTCGGCGATCGCGGTCTTGCCCACGCCCGGCTCGCCGACGAACACGGGGTTGTTCTTGCGGCGACGGCAGAGCACCTGGATGGTGCGCTCGAGCTCTTTGTCGCGCCCGATGAGCGGGTCGATGTGGCCGTCGGCGGCCTCCGCCATCAGGTCGACGCAGTAGGCCTCGAGGGGGTCGACGCGGCGGCCTTCGCCCTCCTCGTCGTCCTCGCCGTTGCCGACGAACGCGTCGTCCTCCGTCGAGCCGTCGGAGTGGATCCCGTGGCTGACGTAGCGCTTGAGATCGAACTGCTGCACGCCCTCCTGGTCGAGCAGGTACACGGCGTGCGACTCGCGCTCGTAGAAGAGCTGCACGAGCACGTTGGCGCCGTCGATCACCTTCATCTCGCTCGAGATGGCGTGGATCGCGGCGCGCTGGAGCACGCGCTCGACGGCGAGCGTCTGGTGCGGCTCGGACTCGACGCCCTCGGGGAGCTGCGCGATGCCCTCGAAGAACGTGACCAGCTTCTTTCGCAGCCTCGTTCGGTCCACGCCGCAGGCCTCGAGCGCCTTCGACGCCTTGGGATCGTCGAGCAGCGCGAGCAGCAGGTGCTCGAGCGTCACGTACTCGTGGCGCATGCGCTGCGCCTCTTCGTAGGCCTTGCGAAGCGTGGCCTGGAGCTCTCGCGCGATCATCGGTGAAGACATGAGGTACTCGGAAGGATAAGGCCCTGGCGTCGGACGTCACTCGCCGTCGTCGTCTTCCTCGGGCTCCATGGTGAGTCGCAGCGGGTACTGCCGCTCGAGCGCCATCTCCTCGACGGTGCGGACCTTGGTCTCGGCGATCTCTCGGGTGAACACGCCGGCCACGCCCAGTCCGTTGTAGTGGACGTGGAGCATGACGCGGACGGCCTCGCTCTCGGAGTGGTGGAAGACGCTCATGAGGACCTCCACGACGAACTCGCGCGTCGTGTAGTCGTCGTTGTGCATCAGCACGCGGTACATGCGCGGTCGCCGGACGCGCTCTTGTTTGCGCGTCTCGACGATGACGCCGTCGTCTTCGTCCCACTTCTCGCTCATGCGCCTCGCACCCGGGTCACCAGCGTAACGCCGGCAGTATATAAGTCACTCGGCGTACGACGGCGACGCTTCGCGCGCCGCTCGCATCGCCGACTCGAGCTCGTAGAGGCCGAGGCCCCCGAAGGTCGGCTCGACGTAGAGCGCGTCCTCGCGCTCCGCCACCTCCACCCGCACGGCCACGCGCTCCTCGTCCGCCTCGACGGCGCGCACGAGCTCCCACGGGATCCTCTCCACCTCGCCCGCGTGGGCGAGGTGGAAGCCCGCCTCGGTGAGCTCGAGGTAGCTCTTCGTCGGGTCGGCGGTCTCGACGCGAGATCGCGCCCAGCGCCGGAACCAGAACACGGCGACGAACCCGCCCGCGACCACCGCGATCCAAGTCCACAGGGGGGGCCGGCTCGCGGCGAGCCAGATCGCCCCGATGACGCTCGCGATCGCCGCCCAGAACCGCAGCAGCCCCGCGTCCGACGTGCGCGCGTCGAGCGGCAGCGTGCGGAACGGGCTCGGGGGGGCGTCGGTCATTGCAGCGTGATCCGCGCGTACAGGACGACGTTGGTCGAGTTGCGGACCGAGATCATCGACTCGTCGATCGCGATCAGCCGCGCGAGGTCGCCCGACGCGGGCGCGGGGGCGTCGCCGTCGGCCTCGAACGAGATCCAGATGTCCACGTCGCGGGGCACGCGCCCGAGCCCGTGCTCGACGTCGATCGTCGCCTGCGCGGGGTAGGGCAGCCAGAGCACGCCGTCCCCCGACCAGGGCGAGCTCTCCCACACGCCCTCGGGGCTCACCGTCGCGTTCGCGAGCTCGGGCGAGCCCGCGGCGTACAGCACCGTGTCCCCGGTGGGCAGGCCGTTGCAGCCGCCGAGCCCGAGGCTCGACGCGAGGAGCCCGGCCGCGAGCCACGCGCGCCTCACGCGAACGCCTCGCGCAGCGCCTCGACGAGGCCCTCGCTGGTGTAGTCCTTCGGGACCACGTGGACGGGCCAGCCGCGCGCCTTCGCCGCGTCCGCGGTGATCGGCCCGATGCAGGCCACCGTGAACCCGGTCGCCACGGCGTCGGCGTGCTCGCCGAGCGCGTTGGCGACCTCTCGCACGGTCGACGGCGAGGTGAAGGTGAGCACGTCCACGGTGCGCCGGTGGACCGCGTCGCGGATCGCGATGGCCGCGTCCGCCGTCGCGCCCACCGTCCGGTACGCCGGCACCACGTCGACCTCCGCGCCGGCGTCTCGGAGCAGGTCCGGCAGCGCCTCGCGGGCGACCTCGGCGCGCGGCAGCAGGACCCGCAGCCCCGTCACGTCGCCCGCGGAGAGCACCGCCTCGGCCGCGCCCTCGCCCTTGTACTCGTCGGGCACCACGTCGGCCTCGATGCCGTGGGATCGCAAGGCTTCTTGCGTGGCCGGCCCGATCGCGCAGACCCGCGCGCCGCCGAGCGCGCGTCCGTCCTTGCCCTGCCGGGCGACCTCGCGGAAGAACCGGTCGACGCCGTTGGCGCTCGTGAACACCACCCAGGCGTAGCCCATCTCGCGCACCGCGGCTCGCAGGGGCTCCATGTCCTCGGGGTCGGCGATCCCGATGGCCGGCGCGAGCACCGCCTCGGCGCCCTCCTCGCGGAGGCGGCGGGCGAGATCGTCGCTCTGGTGCGCGGGGCGCGTGACGAGCACGCGCTTGCCGAAGAGCGGCTGCGCGTCGTACCAGCGCAGCGCCTCGCGCAGCGTCACCACCTCGCCCACGATGGTCAGCGCGGGCAGCCCGATCCCGGCCTCGCGCGCGAGCTCCGCGATGGTGCCCACGGTGCCGACGACGCAGCGCTGGCTCGGCAGCGACGCGTTCTGCACGACGGCCGCGGGCGTGCTCGGGTCGCGGCCGTGCTCGACGAGGAGCTTCATCAGGCTCGGCAGCTTGCGCATGCCCATGAAGATCACGAGCGTCTCGGCGCCGGTCGCGAGCTTGGCCCAGTCGTGGCTGCTGCGGTCCTTCTCGGGGGACTCCGTCGCGGTGAGGTAGAGCACCGAGCTCGAGCGCGTCCGGTGGGTCAGCGAGATGCCCGCGTAGGCCGTCGCGGCGAGCGGGGAGGGCACGCCCGGCACGACCTCGAACGGGACGCCGCTCGCCGCGAGGTGCTCCGCCTCCTCGGAGCCGCGCCCGAACAGGTACGGGTCGCCGCCCTTGAGCCGGACCACGACCTTCCCCTCGCGCGCCGCGCTCACCATGCGCTCGTTGATCCGCTCCTGGCGATCCGACGGGCGCCCCGCGCGCTTGCCCACGAACTCGTGGACCGCCTGGGGCGCGTGCTGCAGCAGCTCCGGGTGCACGAGCGCGTCGTAGAGCACGAGGTCGGCCTCGCCGAGGCGACGGACCGCCTTGACGCTGACGAGCTCCGGGTCTCCGGGCCCCGCGCCGCAGAGGATCACTTTGCCCCGAGGGCTCGACATCGGGCAGAGCCTAGCAGCGTCGCTCCGAGCGCGCCGGCTGGTATCCTGCCCGCCATGTCCTCGGGTGACGCTCCCCGGCCGCCGCCCTCGGCCGACGACTACGACGTGCACGCGCTGCTCAGCGCGGTGCTCGATCAGCCGCCGCCCGAGGACCTCGCGGACCGCGTCGTGAACCGGCTCGCGCTGGTCGAGACGGTCGTCGAATTCGCGCGCCTGTTCGGGCTCGCGCCGGCCAGCCTCGCGTCGGACGCGGTGCGGCCCGACGAGGAGGACGACGATGCAGACGACTAACCCCGCCGGCGCCCCGCTCCAGGCGTTCGACGGGGCGACGGCGCTGTGGCGCGAGGTGGTGAGCCACGCGCCGCGCATCTTCGCCGCGATCGGCCTGCTCCTCGCGGTGTGGCTCGTCGCGCTCGCGGTGCGCGCCATCGTCGGCCGCGTGCTCGGCCTGACCAAGCTCGACAGCGCCGTCGGCGAGACGCGCGTCGGCAAGATGCTCACGGCGTTCTCGAAGGACCTGACCGCGTCCAAGGCGGTCGGCCAGATCGTCTACTTCGCGATGGTCTTGCTCGCGTTCACGGTGGCCGCCGACACCGCCGGCCTCGAGGCGGTGCAGGAGATCCTCGGCTCGGTGCTCGGCTACGTCCCGAGCCTGTTGTCGGCGCTGCTGATCGTGGCCATCGGCGGCTACTTCGCGAGCGTGGTCGGCCGGGCCGTGTCGAGCGTGCTCAAGGAGATGCGCAGCCCCTACGCGAAGCCGCTCTCCGGCATCGCGGAGGGGGCCCTCCTCATCATCGTGCTGACGGTCGCGATCGACACGCTCGGGGTCGACCTGTCGCTGATCACGCAGAACCTGACGCTGGTCGTCGGGGCGGTGACGCTGACGGTGTGCTTCCTGTTCGGCTGGTCGATGCGCAAACCGGCCGAGGAGATCATCTGCAACTACTACCTGCGCCGCCTCGTGAGCGTGGGCGACCAGGTGACGCTCGGCGACGTGGAGGGCACCGTCGAGCGCTTCGCGGCGATCGGCGTGGTGGTGCGCGACGAGACGAACGCGCTCCGCTTCGTCCCCGCGCGCCACGTGCTCGACGGCCTGCGGCGGTCCGCGCCCAAGGCGAAGAAGCACGCGGGGTAGGCTCGGCGTGGCGACCACGGCGATCCCCGGCGGGGACGACGCGAGCGACGTCGAGCTCGTGCTCGCGTTCCGCGACCTCGGCCGCGACGCGGCGTACGGGGAGCTCGTCCGCCGCTATCAGATCCGCCTGTTCCGCCTGCTGCTCGGCCTGTTGTCGGGCGGCGACGAGGCCGAGAGCACCTGCGAGGACGTCTTCGTCTCGGCGGCCCGCGACATCGTCGAGCTCGAGGACCCCGCGCGCTTCTACCCGTGGCTCGTCGAGCGCGCGCAGGCGCAGGCCGGCTCGACGCTCACGATGAGCCACGTCACGAGCTCCCTCGACGCGCGCGATCACGTGCTCGGGGCGGTGCGCGCCGCGCTCGACACGCTCTCGCCCGACGAGCGGATGGTGCTCGTCCTCTCGGAGCTGCAGCGCGACCCGCCCGAGAGCGTCGCGCGCACGCTCGGTCGCCCCGTCGACGAGATCGTCGAGCTCCTCCAGACCGCCAAGGCCCGCTTCGTCGCGGAGCTCTCGGAGGTCGAGACGATCGCGTCGCCCGACACCGAGCGCCCGCCGCCGCCCGAGGTGCAGCCCGGGATGATCGTCGACGGGCGCTACCGCGTCGGCCGCCTGCTCGGTCGGGGCGGGCACGGCGCGGTCTTCGAGGCCGAGCACCTCGGCCTGAAGCGATCCGTCGCGCTCAAGGTCCTTCGCCCCGAGGGCGCGGCCCACGCGCAGCTCCGCGAGCGCTTCCGGCGCGAGGCGCTCGTGCTCGGGAAGCTCGATCACCCGTGCTTCGTCGAGGTCATCGACTTCGGTGAGACGAAGGAGGGCCTGCTCTTCCTCGCGCTCGAGTTCCTCGACGGTGAGAGCCTCGCCGAGATCTTGAAAGGCGGGCCGCTGCCGACCACCGAGGCGCTGACGATCACCCGCGACATCCTGCGCGGCCTCGAGCACGTCCACGCGCAAGACGTCGTGCACCGCGACATCAAGCCGGACAACGTCATCCTCGTGACCCAGGAGGACGGCACCCGGCTGCCGAAGATCCTCGACCTCGGCATCGCCAAGCTCGTCACGCGCGACCACGTCGCCGCGACCGACCCCGGCCTGACCCGCGCGAGCTCCCTGATGGGCACGCCCAAGTACATGTCCCCCGAGCAGGCCGCCGGCGATCCCGTCGACGGCCGCGCCGATCTCTACGCCGTCGCCGTCGTCCTCTTCGAGATGCTCTCGGGCGACGTCCCCTTCGACTCCAAGTACGTCTCCGCGGTGCTCGCGATGCACATCTCGAAGACGCCACCCACCCTCGCCGAGATGGGCATGGCGTCCGAGGCGTCGGAGGCGCTCGAGGCCCTCGTGGCGCACGGGCTCGGCAAGGAGCCGGAGGACCGCTTCCAGACCGCGACGGAGATGCGCGAGGCCGTGGAGGCGCTGCTGTGATGGGGGGCGGAGTCTTCACGTCGTTCGGAAACCCGAGCGGCCTGACCCCGATGAGGGGGCGAGGAGTATGACGTGACCCAGCCCTCGTTTGCCCCCGTCCAAGCGGCCCCGCCGAGCCAGGTGTGGATCGACGCGGAGCGTCGCTGGGCCGAAACGGACCGCTACGACGTGAAGTTCAGGGACGCGATCAAGGCCGCGATCGACCAGATCGCGCTCACCGCCGTCGGTGCGACGGTTCTTCGGGCGCTGAAGCGTGAGAGGACGCTGATCACGCTCTACGAGAACATGCCCAAGGACGCCATAGAGCCGTCCAAGCGCGCCGTGGCCAGCACGTATTCCGATCTGGACGGTCTCGCCGCCGGAGAGCTCCTGGGAACCCGCAGCACGTCACCGACTGACGGCCCCCGCGGAACCGGGCTCGGTTGTCCGTCGACCGTGTACGTGCGCCTCCAGCGATCCCGTGCACACCCCGCCGGTCTCGACGGCGTGCTCGTCCACGAGCTCGCCCACGCGATGCGAGCGGCGTGGGGGGAGGGTCGGGTGCGGCCCGCCTTCAGCCTGCCGGTGGCCAGACGGTTTCGATTTCCGAAACCTGAGGAGTTCTTCGCGCAAGCGATCATGAACATGTATCTGGTCGAGAGGGGTCGAAACCCGATCGTCGGCTACGACCCGCGCGCTCCCGGCTTCATCCCCAAGCGCGGACCCGAGGGACGCTCCGCGCGGATGCGGGAGGCGGTCGAGAACAAGGTCCGCCTCGAGGAGCAACGGTACTTGCGAGGGATCATCGCGCGGACCTCCAGCATGCGCGGGGTGATCAACGAGCTGGCTACGTTGCGTGTGCCCTACAACCCCTTCCGCGACGTCGATCGGCCGGACGCGCGGACGCACCTGCCAGCGACCTACTGAGATCAAGGCGCCGCGAGCTGACGCGCGGCGTCGCGTCGCGGCGGTGGGGCCTCGCGCAATGACACCAGGCCTTGCTGGGCGCGCAGGTCGCCGGGGTCGCGGCGCAGGGTCTCGTCGAAGGCGGCGGCCGCCGCGGCTCGATCGCCGCGCTGCGCGAGCGCGAGGCCGAGGGCGAGGTGGCCGCGGCCGTCGTCCTCGGGGAGGCGCTCGATGGCCTGCCGGGCGGCCTGCTCGGCGACCGAGGAGGAGGTGGCCTCGAGCGCGGCGTGCGCGAGCTCGAGCCACAGGTCGATGACGTCGGGGTGGCGCTCGGCGGCCTGCGACAGCAGCTCGACGGCGTCGTCGGGGCGGCCGGCGGCGACGAGGGCGCCCGCGAGGTCGCGCCGCGCGTCGAGGTCCTCGGGGCGCCGGCCGAGGATGCGGCCGTAGTGCTCGGCGGCCTCCGCGGGGCGGCCGAGCGCGAGCTCGATCGCGCCGAGGTCGAAGAGGGTCGCGTTGTCCTGGGGGTAGGCCCGATGCGCCGCGACGAGCGCGCGGCGGGCGGACGCGAGGTCGTCTCGGAGGACCGCGAGCGCGGCCATGCGACCGAGGAGGGTGGACGCCTCCCGATCCTGGAGACCGATCGCGCCGGCGGCGCGCTCGATGGCGGCCTCGTGCTCGCCCGCGAGCGCCTGCGCCCACGCGCGCGCCCGGCCCGCGCGCCGGACGTCGGGGTGCTCCGGAGCGGCGGCGAGGAAGGCCTCGAGGGCGTCGCGCACGCGGACCGCGCGGTCCCGCCACGCCGCGGTCGGCTCGGCGGGGAGCTGCGGGAGGACCTCCGCCGCGGCGATCGCGGCGCGGCCGTCGTCGGGCGCGGATCGACGCATCGCCCTCGCCGCGAGGGCCCACGCGCGCTCCGCCTGCCCACGCTCTCGCGCCGCCGCGACCTGCGCGAGCGAGCGCGCCATCGCGTCCGGGCGCTCTTGCGCGACAACCACGGTGGACGGCAGCCCGAGAAGGCCTAGAACTACCAACCCCGTCCTCAGGACGACGTCTCTCAACGGCCCCGAAAAGCTAGCACTCATGCGCGCGACTCGCCTCCGGGGTGCCCGGACGAACAACCTCCGGGGCGTCGACCTCGACATCGAGCCCGGCTCGCTCGTGGCCATCGTCGGCCCGTCCGGCGCGGGCAAGTCGTCGCTCGCGTTCAGCACCCTCTACGCCGAGGGCCAGCGCCGTTACGTCGAGAGCTTCAGCGCCTACGCGCGGCAGTTCCTCGAGCGCCTCGCGCGGCCCGACGTCGACGAGCTCGACCCGATCGCGGCGACCGTCGCCGTCGACCGGCAGGCGCCCGTGCGCACGAGCCGCTCGACGGTTGGGACCATGACCGAGGTCGCCGACTACGCGAAGAGCCTGTGGGCCCGCGCGGCGTGGCTGGAGTGCCCGACGTGCGGGCGGCCGGTGACCCGGGACGACCCGGAGGCCATCGCCGACGAGCTGCTCGCGATCGGCGACGAGGCGCGCGTCACGGTGACGTACCCGGTCGAGGTCGGCGGCGCCGAGGGCTTCCTCGGGGTCCGCGAGGCGCTCGTCGCGGAGGGCTACCGTCGCCTCGCCCTCGACGGCGCGGTGGTCGACCTCGACGAGGTCCCGCCGAGCCGCGTGACGGAGCGCGACGTGGTCGACGTCGTCGCGGACCGGCTCGTCGCCCGGGCCGCGGATCGGACCCGGCTGGTCGAGTCGATCGAGGCGGCGATGGCCCGCGGCGGCGGGCGCGCGGACCTCGTCGTCGAGGGCGCCGGCACCTTCCGCTACTCGCGGGGCCTGCACTGCGCGCACTGCGACGTCGCCTACCGCGACTCGACGCCGGGGATGTTCTCGTTCAACAGCCCCGTCGGCGCGTGCGAGGCGTGCCGCGGGTTCGGCCGCACCATCGGGGTCGACTGGGAGCGCGTCTTCGACGAGCCGCACCGCACGCTGAAGGGCGGCGCCATCCGGCCGTGGCGCGGCAAGTCGACGACGTGGGAGCGGCGCTACCTCAAGAAGCAGGCGCCCGCGGCGGGCGTACCGCTGGACGTGCCCTGGAACGAGCTGACCGACGCGCAGCGCGCCTGGGTGATCGAGGGCCCCGAGGAGGACGGCCCCTCGCTCGACAGAGACTGGCCCGACGCCTGGGTCGGCCTGCGCCGCTGGTTCGAGTGGCTCAACACCCGCGCGTACAAGATGCACGTGCGCGTGCTCCTCTCGCGCTACCGCAGCTACGACCGCTGCGCGGCCTGCGACGGGGCGCGCCTCAAGCCCGAGTCGCTCGCGTGGAAAGTGGCGGGGCGCAGCATCGCGGAGCTGTTCCGGATGCCCGCGCTCGAGGCGCTCGGGGTGCTCGACGAGGTGGCCGCACCCGACGCGGCGACGGCGCTGCTCGTGCGCGAGGTCCGCTCGCGGCTCGAGATGCTCTGCGACGTCGGCCTCGGCTACCTCACCCTCGACCGCGCGAGCCGCACCCTGAGCGGCGGCGAGGCGCAGCGCGTGGCCCTGACGAGCGCGCTCGGCGCGTCGCTCACGGGCGCGATGTTCGTGCTCGACGAGCCCACCGTGGGCCTGCACCCGGTCGACGTCGACCGGCTCGCCGCGGTGGTCCGCCGCCTGACCGACGGCGACAACACGGTCCTCCTCGTCGAGCACGACATGGACATGATCGGCCGCGCGGACCGGGTCGTCGAGCTCGGGCCCGGCGCGGGAGAGAAGGGCGGCCGCGTCGTCTTCGACGGGACCCCCGCGGCCCTCGCGGAAGCGCAGACCCCGACGGGGCGCGCCCTGCGAGCGAGCGCCGTCGGCGAGGCCCGCCGCAGCGCGAAGAAGGCGTCGAAGAAGCGGCCGCAAATCACCTTGCGGGGCGCGACCGGCCACAACCTCGGCGGCGTCGACGTCGCGATCCCCGTCGGCCAGGTCACGTGCGTCACCGGCGTCAGCGGCTCGGGCAAGAGCTCGCTCGTGATCGAGACGCTCGTGCCTGCGGCGCTCCGCGCGCGCGGCGAGCGGGCCGAGCGGGCGCCGCTGCCCCACGCGGAGATCACCGGCGTCGACGGGCTCGCCGCGGTCGTCCACGTCGATCAGAGCCCGCTCGGTCGCACCTCGCGCGGCAACCCCGCGACCTACCTCAAGGTGTGGGACGCGATCCGCAAGCGCTTCGCCGCCGAGCCGCTCGCCAAGGAGCGCGGCTACACCGCGAGCACGTTCTCGTTCAACACCGCGGGCGGCCGCTGCGAGGCGTGCGGCGGGGAGGGCGCCGAGACGGTCGAGATGCAGTTCCTCGCCGACGTCACGTTCTCGTGCCCCGAGTGCGGCGGCCGACGCTTCGTCGGGCCGGTGCTCGAGGTGAGCCACCGCGGGCTGAGCATCGCCGACGCCCTCGAGATCACCGCGGAGGAGGCGCTCGCGCGCTTCGAAGGCGAGCGCGACGTGGTCTCGCGGCTCGAGCCGCTCGTCGCGGTGGGGCTCGGCTACCTCCGGCTCGGTCAGCCGCTCAACACGCTCAGCGGGGGCGAGGCCCAGCGGCTCAAGCTCGCGGGGACGCTCGTCGGGACGCCGCCGGGCGCGCTCGTGGTCCTCGACGAGCCGACCGCGGGGCTCCACCACGACGACGTCACGCCGCTGCTCGCGACGCTCGACGCGCTCGCGGCGCGCGGCGACACGGTGGTCGTCGTCGAGCACGACATGCGGGTGGCGGCGTGGGCCGACCACGTGATCGATCTGGGCCCGGGCGCGGGCGCCGAGGGCGGGCGGGTCGTCGCCACGGGGACCCCCGCGCAGGTCGCGACGTCGAGCGGGTCCGCGACGGCGCCCCACCTCGCGCGGGCCCTCGGCGAGCGCGTCGAGGCCCCCGCGACGCCCGCCCGGGTCACCGACGTCGAGGCGCGCACCGAGGCCATCGTCGTGACCCGCGCGCGCGAGCACAACCTGCGCGAGGTGTCGGTCGCGATCCCGCGCGAGCAGCTCGTCGTCGTCACCGGGCCGAGCGGGTCGGGCAAGAGCACGCTCGCCTTCGACGTGATCTTCGCCGAGGGGCAGCGCCGCTACCTCGAGACCCTCAGCGCGTACGCGCGGCAGTACATGCCGCAGCTCCCGCGCCCCGACGTGGACCGCGTCACCGGCGTGCCGCCCACGGTGAGCCTCGAGCAGCGCACCACGCGGGGCGGCGCGAACTCCACCGTCGCGACGGTCACGGAGGCCGCCCACTACCTGCGCCTGCTGTGGGCCCGCGCGGGCACGCCGCGCTGCCCCGAGCACGGGCTCCCCATCGCCGCGCGCACGTGCGCCTCGATCGCGGAGGCCCTCGGCGAGGAGCACGGCTCACGCGTGATCCGCGTCCTCGCGCCCGTGGTGAAGGGCCGCAAGGGGCTGCACCGCGACCTGCTCACGAAGGCGAAGCGGGACGGGCTGACGGAGGCCCGGATCGACGGGGAGCTCGTCGAGATCGAAGACGGGATGGCCCTCGCGCGCTTCGTCGAGCACGACGTCGACCTCGTCGTCGCGCGGCTCGCGGCGAGCGATGGCCCCGCGCTGCTCGCCGCGCTCGAGCGCGCGGCGGAGCTCGGCCGCGGGCAGATCCGGATCCTCGCCGGCGCGACCGACACGCTCTTCTCGACCGAGCGGGCGTGCCCGACGTGCGGCCGCGGCTTCCCCGAGCTCGACCCGCGCTTCTTCTCGTTCAACACGCGCCAGGGCGCGTGCGCCGCGTGTGAGGGCCGCGGGACGATCACGCGGACGATCGGGCGCGGCAAGAACAAGCGAGAGGTCGAGGAGCGCTGCGCGCAGTGCGAGGGCACGCGCCTGTCGCCGCTCGCGCGCGCGGTCACCGTCGACGACCGACCGATCACCGACATCCTCGGCCTCGACGTGGCCAACGCGCGTCGGCGCCTCGCGGAGCTCACGGTGTCCGGTCGGGACGCGCTCATCGCGAAGGCGCCGCTCGCGGAGCTCGAGCGCCGGCTGCGCTTCCTCGACGAGGTGGGGGTCGGCTACCTCGGCCTCGACCGCGCCGCGAGCACGCTCAGCGGGGGCGAGATGCAGCGGGTGCGCCTCGCCGCGCAGCTCGGCGCGGGCCTGACGGGGCTGCTCTACGTGCTCGACGAGCCGACCATCGGCCTGCACCCGCGCGACACCGGTCGCCTCCTGACGGCGCTGCGCGGCCTCGTCGACCGCGGCAACACGGTCCTCGTCGTCGAGCACGACGACGACACGATCCGCGCCGCCGATCACGTGATCGACGTGGGCCCCGGCGGCGGCGTGCGCGGGGGGACCATCCTCGCCGAGGGCCCGCCCGCGGCGCTCCTCGAGGACCCGCGCTCGGTCACCGGCCCCGCGCTCGCGCGCCCCGTCCCCGTGCCGGCCGAGCGCCGCAAGACGGCTCGCGCGCCCAAGGTCGTGCTCGAGGGCGCGAGCATGCACAACCTGAAGAACGCGACCGCGCGCTTCCCGCTCGGCTGCCTGAACGTGGTCACCGGCGTGAGCGGCTCGGGCAAGACGACGCTCGTGCGCTCGGTGCTCTTGCCCGCGGTGCGCCGCGAGCTCGGCCTCGTCGCCGACGCGCCGGGCCCGTTCCGCAGCGTGAAGGGGGTGGCTGAGCACCTCGGCCGTGCCGTCGAGGTCGATCAGAGCCCGATCGGCCGCACCCCGCGCAGCGTCCCGGCGACATACGTGGACGTGTGGAACCAGGTCCGCGCGCTGCTCGCGGCCACCCCGACCGCGCGCGCTCGCGGCTGGGGCCCGTCGCGGTTCTCTTTCAACACCGCCGAGGGGCGCTGCCCCGAGTGCAGCGGCAACGGCTCGCTCAAGATCGAGATGGCGTTCCTGCCGGACGTCCACGTGCCTTGCGAGAGCTGCCGCGGGATGCGCTTCACCCCCGAGACCCTCGAGGTGAAGCTCTACGGCCGCTCCGCGGGCGAGCTCCTGCGCCTCGACATCGACGAGGCCGCGGAGGTCTTCTCCGCGATCCCGAAGGTCGCGCACCCGCTCGCGCTGCTCGGCGAGCTCGGCCTCGGCTACCTCGAGCTCGGCCAGGCGTCGAACACGCTGAGCGGCGGGGAGGCGCAGCGGCTGAAGCTCGTCGCCGAGCTCGGCACGGCGGCCTCGGGCCCCACGCTCTACGTCCTCGACGAGCCGACGACGGGGTTGCACCGCACGGACGTGCAACGCTTGTTGACGGTCCTCGGCCGCTTCGTGGAGCGCGGCGACACCGTCGTCGTCATCGAGCACCACCCGGACGTGATCGCCGCGGCGGACTGGGTCGTCGATCTCGGCCCCGACGGCGGCGACGGCGGCGGCCGCGTGGTGGTCCAGGGCCCGCCCGAGAAGGTGGCCGCCTGCGACGCGAGCCACACCGGCGCCGTCTTGCGCGAGGTTCTCTCGCGCTGACGGCCTCGGCTGACGGCCTCCTCACCCCGCGGCGAGGAAGGGCCGCGCGGCCGCGAGGAAGGCGTCGACCGCGTCGACGTGGGCGAAGTGCGAGCCCTCGCTCAGCCACACCATCTCCGCGTCCGGGATCGCCCGCGCGAGCCGCTCGCCGACGACGGGCGGGACCATCGGGTCGCGGCGGACGTAGAGGAGCTGGAGCGGGATCGGGAACCCGTCGAGCGCCGCGAGCTCGGCTTCGAAGCGCTTCATCTCGGAGGCCTTCAGCGTGTGCGCGAGGTAGCTGTGGAACGCGCGACGGCCGTCCGGGGTCATCAGCGGGCCGCCGTACTCGCGCGCCTCCTCGAGCGACTTCAGGGACTCGTCGTAGTAGTGGACGTTCCGGAACGCCCAGCGCAGCGGGTCGCGCCGCACGAGGAGGTCGAGCACCGACGCCGCGCCGGGCAGGCGCATCGCCGTCTCGAGCGCCCACATGCGCGGCGTGGCGAGCCCGGGCGAGTGCAGGTTCACGAGGCGCGACATCGCGCCCGGGTCCTTCATCGCGAGGCGCATGCACAGGTAGCCGCCCATCGAGTTGCCGACGACGCGCGCCCCGCGGACCCCGAGCGTGGCCATCGTCTCGCCGATGAAGCCCGCGAGCGCGTCCGGGGTCAGCGGGGCGTCGGCCACGCTCGAGCGGCCGGCCCCCGGCAGGTCGAACACGAGGACCTCGTAGTCCTCGGCGAGGCGGTCGATGACGTAGCGGAACGAGTAGCTCGACGTCATCAAGCCGTGCACCAGCACCAGCGGATCGCCGCGGCCCGCGCGCCGGACGCTGACCTCGAGGGTGCCGAGCGCCGGGGTCGTCACCGACACGCGCTCGTCCTCGATCTCGAAGAAGCGGTGGGGCCGCCGAGGCCGCTCGGGGAGCGCCTCGAAGCGCATGGGCTCGAAGGGCTTCACCGCCGGCGCCGACGGAGCGTGAGGGCGAGGACGTTCCGCATGGGACGAGCCTACTCGTCCCCGGCTATCCTCGCGACGGGGGAAGGTGGAGGGGACCCGTCCATGCGCGAGCTGTGGCCGCGCGATCTCGGATCGCGTGGCGCGGTGCCCGTTCTGCAACGCGCTCGCGCGGAGCGACGTCGCCGCGACGGTCTCCGCGCCCGACGAAGTGACCTGCCCCTGGTGCCGGCGCCACGTCCCGGCGAGCACGATGTTCTGCGTCGTCTGCAAGCGCGAGGTCGTCGCCGAGCGCCCCACGACCAAGTGCGCCGCGTGCCTCGCGCCGTACCTGCCGAGCCTCCCCGAGTGTCCGCGCTGCGGCGTCGCGAACCCGACGGTCGCCGCGCCGCCGGCCGAGGTCGCGCCGCCGGCCGAGGTCGCGCCCGACGACGCGCCGCCAGCCGCCGCCCCGCCCCGCGGCTTCGTCGGGTCGGCGCACGAGCCAGTGCCCGCGGCGCGCTGCCCGGTCTGCCGCGGCCCGGCGGGGCCGCGACCGCTGAAGGTGGTGGCGTGGCGCGACCGCTCGGGGCTCCTCGACGCGGTGCTCGGCCGGACCGTGTTCCGCGGCCGGGCGACGTTCGTGCCGGGACCCTGCGGCGCCTGCGCGAGGGGCCTGCTCCGGAGCCGCGTGTACGCGACGCTCCTGATGTGGGCGCCGATCCCCGTGCTCACGGTCGGGCTCGCGTTCGAGGCCACGGCCGGGATCACCTTCGCGGTGCTCGCGCTCTTCGGCTACGCGGTCATCCTGAGGTCGCCGAGCTACAGCTGGCCGGACGCGATCCTCTACGGCGCGCAGCTGACGTCCACCGCCGGCGCCCACGGCGCCGACCAGGTCGACTTCCCCGTGCACTGGGCGCACGCGCTCCTGCGCGTCTTCGGCGCGCTCGTCATCGGGTTCCTCAGCCTCGTCGTGGTGGCGGTGATCTCCGGCGCGTGACCCTCTGCGATCCGCGCTAACGTGATCGCGCCGTGCCTCGGCCGTGGCTCCGCAACCCCTTCTACGACGTCGCCCTGCTGGCCTTCTGCTGGGTGCCCGTCTACCTGTGGGTCGTCTTCGGCCTCGGGCTCGGGGGCGACGTCTACGGGCTCGCGCCGCTCACGTCGGGGCAGCAGGCGAGGGCGCTCTCCCTCGCCGCGGTGGTCGTGCTCGGGCTGACCTACGTCCACCGGCACTACACGTTCGTGTTCGTCTACGGGGACCGCGAGACCTTCAAGGAGCGCGGGGTCGCGTACGTGTTCTCGCCGATCCTCGTGTTCGGCACCGCGGCCTATCTGCTCACGCTCCAAGAGCCGATCCACGTGGCCGGCACGACCATCGCGCCGTTCGTCCTCATGCTCGTCGTCAGCGGCGTCTGGAACGTCTGGCACACCGTGCAGCAGCGCTACGGGATCCTGCGCGCCTACGCCGGTCGCGCGAAGGGCGGCCTCGAGACGCGAGCCCACGCCCGCCGTGATCGCGTCTTGCTGTGGACGCTCGTGCTCGCGCTCTCGTTCGTGCTGCCGGTCGTGCGCCCGCGCACCTTCGCCGCGCACCCGAGCGCGATGCGCGTGCTCGGGACCCTGCACCCCTACGTCTCGCACCCGGCCTACACCGCGGCGCTCGCGGTGGTCGGCGTCGCCACCCTCGCGGTCGTCGTGTGGTGGGCCCGCGCCGAGCGCGCGGCCCGCGCCGACAAGGGGCCGCGTTGGATCTTCCTCGGGTCGACGGTGCTCCTGCTCGTCGTCTTCGTCGTCCACGGCCCGATCGTCGGCTACCTCTGCTTCGGCGCCGCGCACGCGCTCGAGTACCTCGCGTTCGTCCATCACTTCGCCGAGCGCAGCTGGCGCGGTCGCCCCGAGCGCGGCTTCGCCGCCGTCGTCCTCGGCCGCCCGCTCGCGTTCGCGCCGGTCCTCGTCGCCGCCCTCGGCCTGTCCTTCCTCTGGCTCCAGGACTACCGCACCACGGAGGTCTACCTCGCCTACTACGTGGGCGGCTCCATGCTGCACTTCCTCTACGACGGCTGGATCTGGAAGCTCCGCAAGAAGAAGGTCTCGCGGCCGCTGGGCGCCTGAACGCCGGGCGCCGAGCCTAGAAGCTCATCTCGCGGAGATCCGCCGCCGCGAGCAGCGGGGCCTCCGTCTTGTCCTGGACCTCCTTGGCGCTCACCCCGGGCGCGACCTCGCGCAGGACCAAGCCCTCCGGCGTCACGTCGATGAGCGCGAGGTCCGTGATGATCCGGTTCACGACGCCGATGCCCGTGAGCGGGAGGCGGCACTCGTTGAGGATCTTGGGCGCGCCGTCGTTGGTCGTGTGCGTCGTGATCACGACCACGCGCTTGGCGCCGACGACGAGGTCCATCGCGCCGCCCATGCCCTTGACCATCTTGCCGGGGATCATCCAGTTCGCGAGGCTGCCGTCCTTGCTGACCTCCATGGTCCCGAGGATGGCGAGGTCGATGTGGCCGCCGCGGATCATCGCGAAGCTCGTCGCGCTGTCGAAGAAGCTCGCGCCGGGCACCGTGGTGACGGTCTGCTTGCCGGCGTTGATGAGGTCCGCGTCCTCCTCGCCCTCGTAGGGGAAGGGGCCGACGCCGAGCAGGCCGTTCTCGGACTGCAGCATCACCTCCATGCCCTCGGGGATGTAGTTCGCCACGAGCGTCGGCATGCCGATGCCGAGGTTCACGTAGTAGCCGTCGCGGAGCTCGCGCGCGGCCAGCATCGCGATCTGCTCTCGAGTCAGCGCCATGACGTCACTCCCCCTTCGGCCGCGTGGTGCGGCGCTCGATGCGCTTCTCGTGGGCCCCGTCGCCGACGAGGACGCGCTGGACGAACACGCCGGGCAGGTGGATCTGGTCGGGCTCGATCGCGCCGACCTCGACGAGCTCCTCGACCTCGGCGACGGTGATCGCGCCGGCCATCGCGCACAGCGGGTTGAAGTTGCGCGCGGTCTCGCGGAACAGGAGGTTGCCGTGCCGGTCCCCCTTCCACGCCTTCACCAGCGCGAAGTCCGCGCGGATGCCGCGCTCGAGCACGTAGGTGTGCCCGTCGAACTCGCGGGTCTCCTTGCCGTTGGCGACCTCGGTGCCGACCCCGGCGCGGGTGTAGAAGCCCGCGAGCCCGGAGCCCCCGGCGCGCAGCCGCTCGGCGAGGGTGCCCTGCGGGCAGAGCTCCACCTCGAGCTCGCCGCTGAGGAACTGCCGCTCGAACTCCTTGTTCTCGCCGACGTAGCTCGAGACCATCTTGTCGATCTGCTTGCCCTGCAGCAGCAGCCCGAGCCCGAAGTCGTCGACCCCGCAGTTGTTCGAGTACACCGTGAGGTGCTGCACGCCCTTGTCGCGCAGCGCCGCGATGCAGAGCTCGGGGATCCCGCAGAGGCCGAAGCCCCCGGCGACCAGGCTCGCCCCGTCCTGAATGTCGGCTACGGCCTCGGCCGCGCTCGCCACCACCTTGTCCATAGGGGGCGACGCATACCACTCACCCCTTCGCCGCTTCAACCTCGCATGCGGTCGAGGAAGCGCCCGAACAGGTAGCGGGAGTCGTGCGGACCCGCGCCGGCCTCCGGGTGGAACTGCACTCCGAACGCGCCGCTGTCGGCGTGCTCGACCCCCTGACAGGTGCTGTCGTTGAGGTGCAGGTGGGTGCAGGTCAGCGACGCGGGGAGGGCGTCGAGGTCGACCGCGAAGCCGTGGTTCTGGGTCGTGATCTCGATCTTGCCCGTCGTGAGATCTTTCACGGGGTGGTTGAGGCCGCGGTGCCCGAACTTGAGCTTGAAGGTCTTGGCGCCGAGCGCGTGCGCGAGGAGCTGGTGCCCGAGGCAGATCCCGAAGACGGGCTTCTTCGACACGAGCGCCTTCGCCGCCTCGATGCCGTGCGCCACCGCCGCCGGGTCACCGGGGCCGTTGCTGAGGAAGACGCCGTCGGGGTCGCGCGCGAGCACGTCGTCCGCGGTCGCGCTCGCCGGCAGCACGGTGAGGCGGCACCCGAGGTCGCTCAAGCAGCGCAGGATGTTCCGCTTCACGCCGTAGTCGATCACGACCACGTGCTTGTCGGCGGCGCCGTCGTCGATCTGCCAGGCGCCAGAGCCGTCCTGCCACGCGTAGGGCTCGGCGGTGGTGACGCGACCGGTGAGGTCGAGCCCGCTCATCGGGGGCGCGTCCTTGGCGCGGGCGAGCAGCGCGTCGGCGGGCTCGGTGCCCACCGCGCACATCTGCGCGCCGTGATCCCGGATGTGTCGGGTCAGCGCTCGCGTGTCGACGTTGGCGATGCCCACCACGCCGTGATCGCGGAGGTAGGCGTCGAGCCCGCGGTCGCTGCGCCAGTTGCTCGCGATGGGGCTCAGCTCGTGGACCACGAAGCCCGCGAGGTGCGGCCGCGGCCCCTCGTCGTCCTCGGGCGTCGTGCCGGTGTTGCCCATCTGCGGCGCCGTCATGCAGACGACCTGATGGCAGAACGACGGGTCGGTCAGGACCTCCTGGTAGCCCGTCATCCCCGTGGTGAAGACGGCCTCGCCGACGGTCGTCCCCGGGGCGCCGATCGCGGTCCCCTCGAACACCTCGCCGTCGGAGAGCACGAGGCGCGCGTCGCGGACGATCACTTCGCCCTCGCGTAGACGACGTCGCCGCCGACGAGGGTGTGGGTGACCGCGCCGGTGAGCTCGCGATCGATCCAGGGCGTGTTGTGTGACTTGCTCTTCATGTCCTCGGCTCGCAGCGTCCAGCGGAGGGTGGGGTCGATCACGGCGACGTCGGCGAGCGCCCCGACGCGGAGCGCGCCGCCCTCGAGGTGACCCACGCGCGCCGGCGCGGAGGTCAGCGTCTCGACGAGCCGCCGCTCGCTCAGGTGCCCGTCCCGGACCAGCTCGAGGAGCGCGGCGAGCGCGGGCTCGAGCCCGTTGATCCCGAACGCCGCCTCGTCGAAGTCGCAGTCCTTCTCGAGCGACGAGTGCGGCGCGTGATCGGTCGCGATGCAGTCGATGGTCCCGTCGCGGAGCGCCTCGCGGACCGCCTCGACGTCCTCGGCGGAGCGCAGCGGCGGGTTGACCTTGCAGAAGGTCTGGTAGCCGAGGACCGCCTCGTCGGTGAGCAGCAGGTGGTGGGGGGTGACCTCGGCGGTGACGGGCAGGCCGCGGGACTTGGCCTCCCGCACGATGCGGACGGCGCCTCGGCTCGAGAGGTGCGCCACGTGGTAGCGGGCGCCGGTGAGCTCCGCGAGGATCACGTCCCGCGCGACGATCACGTCCTCGGCCGCCGCCGGCCAGCCGTGCAGCCCGAGCTTCGTCGCCACGGGCCCCTCGTTCATCGGGGCGTGGCGGGTCATGTGGTGGTCCTCGCAGTGCTGCGAGACGAGGAGCCCGAAGGTGCGCGCGTACTCGAGCGCGCGGCGCATCACGGCGGCGTTCATCACGCAGACGCCGTCGTCGCTCACGCCCATGGCCCCCGCGTCGGCGAGGTCGGCCATCTCCGTGAGCTGCTCGCCCTTGCTGCCCATCGTCACCGCGCCGAACACCCGGAGCCGCGCGCCACGCGCCGCGCGACCGAGGCTCATCATGGCTTCGGTGATCGCGCGGCGGTCGTTGACCGGCTTGGTGTTGGGCATCGCGCAGACGGTGGTGAACCCGCCCGCGGCCGCGGCCGCGAGGCCCGACGCGATGTCCTCCTTGTACTCCTGCCCCGGCTCGCGCAGGTGCACGTGCAGATCGATGAAGCCGGGGGTGACCCAGCGGCCCTCGCACTCGATCCGCTCGACGCGCTCACCCTCGATGCCGGCGCCCGCGTCGCGACCGACGGAGCGGATCCGGCCATCCTCGATGACCACGTCGGCGATCTCGTCTCGCTCGCCTGCCGGGTCGAGGACCCGTCCGCCGCGGAGGATCAGCATCGCACCCGCGATTACGCGACCGGGCCTCGCGAGTCAATCGGTCGCGGGCCCCTCGGCTTCGCCGATCGACTCATCGGTCCAGAGATCGCCCCCGCAAAGCAGGAGCGATCGTCTCAGCCGACGTCTTCGATCGCGCTGTCGTCGACTTCGATGTCGTCCGGCGCGTCGATCGCGCCCACCGACGAGACGTCGGGGACCTTCCGGTTCGAGAGAACCGCCTTGCGCTTGGTCTCCTCGACGCGCTGCTTCATCGAGACGACCTTGCGACACAGCGACGCGAAGTCCCTGTTTCGCGTGGCCATCGCGGGGGAACCGCCGCGAAGCATGGTGCTGAGGATGAAGTCGAGAACCTGAATCTCGCCTTCGCTGAAACTGTTGCTGATCCGCATGAGAGGCGATCTACCACCGAGGATGGGTCGCGACAATCCATGACGTGAGCTATATGGCCACGGCATGTCACTCCTCCTTGGAGATCGCCTCGTAACCAGCTGGAATCATGAGCTTCATGGCGGCCCAAGAAAATGAAAGTACCCAACGGAATTGGGCCAAAATGGGGTGCGATCGGGCCCCAAATGGATCGCCGATCCACTTGGCGATCGCCTCGAGCCGCGTGGGCGCTCGTGCCAACCCGAGCTGGTCGGAGGGCTGGTAGAGTGCTCGCGTGATCGCGCGCATCGGTCTCGGCGTCGCCTTCGTCATCGCGCTCGCGGGGATCGGCCTCGGCGCCGTTCGCGTAGCCGGCCTCGAGGCGATCGAGGTGAACGCAGGCCACGCGACGACGCTGCGCGAGGCCGCCCACGGCCGCGAAGCCGTGCTCGCGAGCACGCGCCTCTATCCCGGCACGCGCGCGGTCTTCGAGCTGTGCGCGAGCGACCCGATGGAGGCCGCGCGGTGGGCCGACACGGTCGAGCTCCAGGTGCGCCTCGACGGCGAAGCAGGTGTGCAAGTCCCGCTGACGGCCGACGCGCTCGCGCGCGCGCGCCGGAACGAGACGAGCGCGTGCTTCGAGGTCGGCGCGGGGCCCGTGCTCGCCGAGGGCGACTACTCGATCGCGGCCACCTTCGAGGCGCTGCCCGAGGCCATCGCCGACGTCCCCCTCCGAGCGCGCATCGCGGCGCGCCCGACGCTCGGGGACTTCGATCTGACCCTGGTCGTCGTCACCTGGCTGGGCTCGTTCCTCCTCGTGGTGTTCCTCGCGGTGCGCGCGGCGGTCGGGAGCGTCGCCGCCGTGGCCCCGACGAAGAACGAGTGGGAGGAAGCCCAGGCCGAGATCGAGGACGAGCTCGAGCCCAAGCGCGAGCGCAAGCCCTGGCCCGGCTGGCTCACCGTCCCGCTCGGCGTGATCCTCATGCTCGTCGCCTTCTTCGGGATCGGCCTCGTCGCGAGCGGGGCCGCGGCGGGGCTGCTCGCCGGGGTAGGGCTCGGGATCTACGAGGCGACCCTCGGCGTCCTGCTCGTGGGCGGCGCGACGGTCGCGGTGCGCCTCGACACCTGCGCGCTCGCGCGGCCGGCGAAGTGGTGGTGGCTGTGGTTCCCCGGCGCCGGCATCGCGGGCATCGCGCTGATGTTCGCGGCGCAGCTCTCGACGCGCCTGGTGCCGTCGACCGGGCGCAGCAGCGTCGAGGCGTTCGTGAGCTGGCCGAGCGGGATGCTCTCGTTCGCCGCCCTCGCGGTGGCCGCGCCGCTCTGCGAGGAGGTGTTCTTCCGGGGCTTCGTCTACGGAGCCCTCAAGCGCTACGGCGTCCCCCTCGCGTTCCTCGCCGCGTGGCTCCTCTTCGTGGCCTTCCACGGCGCGCAGACGTGGGGGCAGTGGGGCGCGCTCGTCGGCATCGGGGTGACCGGCCTCGGCCTCACGACGATCCGCGCGGTGAGCGGCAGCGCCCTCGTCGCGGCCACCGCGCACCTCGTCTACAACGGCTTGCTCGCCGTGCAGGCGTTCTTGTAGGGAGCACGTTCTCTTTACGAGCGGTCGGCGGCGGTGACCCGCAAGACCTCGTCGATGGTCGTCACGCCGGCGCGGATCTTCTCGATCCCGGCGATGCGGAGCGAGTTGGTGCCGAGCGCGATCATCTCGTCCTTGAGCTCCGCGGTCGAGCAGCCCTGGAGGACCATCTCCTTGAGGCGGTCGCCGAAGGCCATGACCTCGTAGAGCGCGATGCGGCCCTTGTAGCCGGTGTTCCCGCAGGTCCGGCAGCCGGCGCCACGGTAGACCGTGAAGCTCGCGACCTGGTCCTGCGCCACGCCGATGTCGAGGAGCGCTTGCGGCTCGACGTTGACCTGGGTGCGGCAGTCCTCGCAGATCTTCCGCGCGAGACGCTGGGCGAGGATGAGGTTGACCGAGGCCGTCACGAGGAACGGCTCGACGCCCATGTTGAGGAGGCGCGAGACGGTGCTCGGCGCGTCGTTCGTGTGGAGCGTCGAGAGCACGAGGTGGCCCGTCAACGCGGCCTTGACCGCGATCTCGGCCGTCTCGAAGTCACGAATCTCGCCGACCATGATGATGTCGGGGTCCTGCCGCAGGAAGCTGCGCAGCGCGGCCGCGAAGTTCAGGCCGATGTCCTCGTGCATCTGGACCTGGTTGATGCCCATGAGGTTGTACTCGACCGGATCCTCGGCGGTGCTGATGTTGGTCTCGAGCGTGTTCAGCTCGGTCAGCGCCGAGTACAGCGTGGTCGTCTTGCCCGAGCCGGTGGGGCCCGTGACGAGCACCATCCCGTAGGGCTGCGAGATGGCCCACTTGAAGTCCTGGAGGGCCTTGTTGTCGAAGCCGAGCTTCGTCATGTCGAGCTGCAGGTTCGACTTGTCGAGGAGCCGGAGGACCATCTTCTCGCCCCAGATGGTCGGGAGCGCGGAGACGCGGAAGTCCATCTCTCGGCCCTTGCCGAGCTTGAGCTTGATGCGACCGTCCTGCGGGAGGCGGCGCTCGGCGATGTCGAGCGAGGCCATGATCTTGAGGCGCGACGCGATGGCGTTCTTGAGGCTGACGGGCGGCGTCATCTCCTGGTGGAGCACGCCGTCGATCCGGTAGCGGACGCGGAGCTGCCGCTCGTAGGGCTCGACGTGGATGTCCGAGGCGCCCTTCTTGATCGCGTTGAGGAGGATCGCGTTGCAGAGCCGGACGACCGGCGCGTCCTCGGAAGCGCGCTCGAGGTCCATGAGGTTCATGTCGTCGTCGTCGCCGGCGACCTCGATGTCCTCCTCGTCGAACCCCTCCATGATGTCGTCGTAGGAGATCTCCGGCGCCGCGTAGGCGCCCTCGATCGCCTGCACGATCGCGTTCTCCGAGGCGACGACCGGCTCGACGTTGAAGCCGGTGAGGAACTTGATGTCGTCGATCGCGTGGAGGTTCGACGGGTCCGCCATGGCCACGATCAAGGTCGACCCCGCCCGCGAGACGGGGATGATCTTGTGGCGCAGGCAGACGTCCTGGTTGACCAGGCGCAGCACGTCCTCGTCGATCTCGAACTCGGTGAGGTCGATGGACTGGACTCGATACTGCTGACTCAGGAAGTCGGTGATCTCCTGGTCGGAGATGAAGCCCATGCGCGCGAGCTGATAGCCCAGCGACGTGTTGGTCCGGCGTGACTCGTCTTGGGCGGACCTCAGCTGTTGCAAGCTGATGAGCTTCTCTCGGACGAGCAGCTCTCCGATGCGGTTGCTCATGCGGGTGACTCCACGGATGATGCGGTGCGGTCGGTAGACGATACTTCATGAGCTGGCTGAAGCGCATCTTCGACAACCGCCACCGGCGCGCGCGCGCGGCGGAGGGCGCCGGGCAGTGGCGTCGCGCCGCGTCGATCTGGGCCGAGGCGGGTGAGCCCGAGCGGGCCGCGGAGGCCCTGATCCACCTCGCGGAGCGGGGCGGCGACCTCGAGGCGAGGCTCGAGGCCTGGCACGACGCGCTCCGCTGGCTCCCCGAGGACGAGGAGGAGCGCCGCGAGGAGATCGAGCGCCGCATGGGGATGGCGGTGCTCGAGGACGCCCGCCTCCGCGGCGCGACGAGCGCGGAGGAGAAGCGCCGGCTCTTCGAGGCCGCCGGTCGCCTCGAGCGCTTCGACCGCCCCACCGAGGCCGCCGAGGCGTTCGCGCTGCTCGGCCGCAAGGAGGATCAGGCTCGATGCCTCGAGCTCGCCGGCGAGGTGGAGCAGCTCGAGGCGCTCCTGTCCGAGACCAACGAGGAGGACGAGCGCGAGTCGCAGCTCCGCCGCTTCCTCGCCGACTACGAGAGCGCCCTCCGGTTCGGCGCGCGGCTCGAGGCCCGGCAGGCGCTCCACGAGGCGTCTCGGATCGCCCCCGACGAGCGCTCGGTCTCGGAGCTGCTCCGTCGCCTCGAGACCCGGATGCCGCCGCCGTACCGCGTCCGCCTGTCGGTCCGCGGCAAGCAGGTCAGCTTCGTCGGGCGCCTGCCCGCGGTGGTCGGTCGGGGCGACGAGGTCGAGGTCCGCGTCCGCGGGACGTCGGTGTCACGCCGCCACGCCGAGGTCGCGCTCCACGAGGGCGCGCTCGTGATCCGCGACCTCGACAGCCGCAACGGGACGCTGGTGCAGGGCGTCCCCGTGTCGGGCGCGATCGAGCTCGCCGGGCCCACCGAGGTCGGCCTCGGCGACGACGTGACGCTCGACGTCCGGCCCGAGGGCGGCGCCTTGATCATCGACGTGCGGAGCGGCTTCGACCGCGGGGCGCAGGTGATCGTCGGACAAGGCGCCTTGCGGCTCCCCGACCTCGCGGCGAGCCTCGCGTTCGAGGCGGGCTGGCCCGTGCTGACCGCCGACGAGGGCGCGCCGCTGCTGCTCGACGGGCAGACCTGCGCGCTGCCGGTGCACCTGCTGATCGAGGACCGGCTGGAGGTCGCCGGGCTCGAGCTCGAGGTCCTCGAGTGACCCGGGTGGACCAATGAGCTGGCTGAAGCGCCTCTTCGGTCGGAGCGAGGCCGAGGTGGAGACCGAGCCGCCGCCCGAGCCGCCGGTCGCCTCGGAGCCCGAGGACTCCGAGCCGCTCGGGGTCCCCGACGACCCGGCGCTCCAGCTCGAGGCCCTCGGCGACGACCCGCAGCCCACGCTGGACGAGCCGCGCGTGCTCGAGCTGATCGACCGGGTCCGGGCCTCTGGGCGCGAGGCGCGCGCGATCGATCTCGCTCGCCGGATCCTCGCCAACCACACCGACGCGCGCGCGGTCAGCCAGCGCGTCGCCGAGATCCTCGCGTCGCGCGGCGACGACCACGGCGCGGCGGACCTTGTCGCGCCCTTCGTGGACGCCCCCGACGCGCCGCTGGATCTGTGCATGCTCGCGGCCGAGATCGCCGAGCGGCGCGGGGACGAGCGACGCGCGCTCGCCCTGTACGAGCGCGTGGTCGCGCGGGACCTGGACTACCCGCGCGCGCGCGCCCGGGTGCGGCGACTGCGCGAGGGCGAGCGGCACGCCCGGGACCTCGGCGCGACCCTGATGACCGACGGCGCGCTCACCCGAGGCCGCTACCGCGTCGAGCGCGAGCTCGGCCGCGGCGGCGCGGGCACCGTGTTCCTCGCCGACGACCTCTCGCTCGGCCGCAAGGTCGCGCTCAAGGTCTATCACCGCCGCGGGCGCAGCGAGCGGGAGCGGCTCCTCGTCGAGGCCCGGACCCCCGCGAACCTCGAGCACCCCGGGGTCGTGCGCATCTTCGATCTCGACGAGTCCCTCGCCGCCATCGCGATGGAGCGTGTGCTCGGCGGCTCGGTGCGGCGCGAGATGGAGAAGGGGAAGCTGACCGTCGAGCGCATCCGCGTCTGGTTCCACACCGCCGCCGACGCGCTCGCGCACGTCCACGAGCGAGGGTTCGTCCACCGCGACTTCAAGCCGTCGAACATGCTCCTCCGGAGCGACGACCGCGTCGTCCTGACCGACTTCGGCGTCGCCTGCGCGGCGGGCTGGGTCCCCGCGAAGGGGGCCGCGATGGCGGAGGGCACGCTGGCGTACATGGCGCCCGAGCACCGCGCCGGCGCGCCCGCGCATCCGTCGATGGACGTTCACGCGGTCGGGGTCGCGCTGAAGGAGGTCCTCGAGCACGCCTCCACGGAGCCTCCGGCGTTCATGCGGGAGTGCGCGTCGGCGTGTGTTCGGCGTGACCCCGCGCAGCGCCCGAACGCGGCGTGGGTTGCCGAGCAGCTCGAGGGACGGTAAGCCGGCAGGCCGTGGCCAAGAAGGGCAAGATCCCCAAACCGAAGACCGCCGCCGAAGGCGTGGCCGAGATGGAGCGTCCGGCCGTCAAGTGGCGGACGATCGGCCTGATCGCGGGCGGGTTCGTGGTCCTGTGGATCACGGCCTTCATGATCCAGGGCTACTCCCAGGGGAGCCCGTACGGCTGGATCCCGGTCGGCGTGGTGGGGGCCCTGACCATCGCAGCGATCGGGTTCGGCATCTACATCTGGCGCCTGACCCAGCGGTCGCGCGGGATCGTGGACATCCTCGCCCAGGCCACCGACGAGGCCGGGCGCAAGCGCGCGATCGAGCAGCTCGAGGCGGCGGACTCCAGCGACGCGATGAACGCGCTCGCCCGGGCCCAGCTCGTCTCGAGGGACAGCCCCGCGCAGGCGATGAAGATCCTCGAGGACATCGACATCGCCAAGGCCCCGGCCGTCGTCCAGGACGACGTGCGCGCCAACTTGGGGTTCCTCTACTTGATGAACAACAAGACCAAAGAGGCCCGCAAGCTCGCCGACGAGCTGCGCCTCGACCGGCAGCCGAACGCCAAGGCGAAGGCGATGTACGCGGCGGTGAGCGCCGAGGCGTTCTCCCGCACCGGCACCCCCGAGGAGGCCAAGAAGCTCCTCGAGACGTACGACGCCAACGACCCCGAGTTCGTCGACGTGAAGGGCATGCTCCTGCGCGCCCAGGTCTACACCTACCTCGCGCTCAAGAAGCGCGGCCGCGCCGGCGAGGCCATGAAGGAGCTCGCCCAGGTCGACGCGAACATGCTCGCGCCGTGGATCGCGAAGAAGGTCCGCCCCGAGATCCGGCAGATGGCCGAGCAAGCTCTCCGCTCCATCGGCGTCGCCCCGAAGGCGCAGATGAAGGTCATGCGGAAGTAGCCGAGGCACCTCCGGAAAACGCGCGCGCAACACGCCCGCTCCCCCTCGCTCCAAGAACGCGCGCGCAGCGCGCACGCTCCCCCTCGCACCAAAAACGCGCGCGCAGCACGCCCGCTCCCCTCGCTCCAAAAAAACGCGCGCGCAGCGCGCACGCTCCCCCTCTCTCCCTCTCCTCTACTCCCACCCCCCTTCGAACGCGCGCGCAGCCCGCCCGCTCCCTCTCCCGCCCGCTCCCAGTCTCCCACCGCCGGAAAGTTGCCCCCCTCCATCCCGCTCCGGTATCGGAGACGGGTGGACTCCATGCCCGGCGCTGCTGCTCTCGCCCGTGGCCTGCTCGTGCTCGCACGCGCCGGACGGAGCGGGGTCCTCGACGTCTGCTCAGCGAAGCTCCAAGCGAAGATCGGCGTGCGCGAGGGGCGCGTCGTGGCGATGCGGGTGCTGCCCGACGACGGCGACTTCCTCGGCGACGCGCTGCGCCGGATGGGCGCCTGGGACGAGCGCGTGCACGGCCTGCCCGACCCCGGCGAGCTGGTCGGGAAGTGGGCCGCGCGGGTCGGCGCGGCGAGCGCTCAGGCGATCAGCCACGCGCTGCGCAAGCAGCTCCAGCGGCGGATGGCGAGGCTGCTCGGCGTCGATCCGCCCGAGCTGCGGCTGACCGCGGGGTCCTCCGACGTGGGCGTGCCCGCGCTCGACGAGCCCCCGAAGACGGCGGAGCTGATCGTGTCGGCGCTGCGCGAGCGCGCCGATGACGTCCCGCTGTTGTGGGCGCGGCGGCGGCTCGGGGACTCGCTGGTGGTGCTCACCCCGCTCGGCAAGGAGCTGGTGAGCGAGGCCGTGCTCTGGCCCGACGAGGCGGCGATGATCTCGCTCCTCGAGCGGGGCGCGCCCGCGGACGTGCTGGTCCAGGCCACGAAGGGCTCCGCGCGAGCGCTGCGCCTGCTCTACGCGCTCCGACAGGTGGGCGCGTGCGCGCCGCCCGAGGCGCGCGGTGGCTACTCGATGCTGCTCCGGAAGACGCGTCAGGTCCGCCAGGCCGCCCGCGCGGCCGAGCTCCTCGAGCTCCCGAACGGGTCGGCTCCGCAGGACGCGCGCAAGGCCCTCCGGAAGCTCGCCGCCGCGGTCCACCCCGACCGCTTCGGGACGAGCGCGCCCGCGGCGATCCGCTCGGCCTCGCACCAGGTCATGAGCGCGCTCGTGCGGGCGCAGAACGACTTGCGCTGACGGCAGCGAGCGATCAGGTGCGGTAGCGCGGGTCGCCGGGCCGGAGCGCGAGGGTGGTGCGGATGTCCGCGAAGCGGCTCGACACGCTCCCGGGGGTCACGCCGTACTGGCTCGCGAGCGCGCTCTGGGTGACGCCCCGCGCACGCAGCACGTGCGCGATCGCGTAGTGCACCGCGGCGGCGCAGACCTCGGGCTTCTTCACGCGGGGCGAGCGCTCGTCCCTGTAGTCGGTCCAGAGCGCGCGGGCCGACGCGACCTCGCGCTCGCTGAACCCGGCGTCGGCGAGGTGACGCTCGAGGAGGGCCGCGACCGCGTCCGCGACGCGCGGGCCGGCCGCGCGGGTCTCCGCGCGGAGCGGGTGGACGGGCTGGTCCGCCGGCGCGCCGCGCTCGATCCAGTCGACGAGGGCGCGGTGCTCCTTGCTGCGCGGCGCCGCCGCGAGGGCCTGGGCGGCGAGCTGCCGCGCGACCTCGTGCTCCCCGAGCCGCGCGTAGCAGTGCGCCGTGCTCGCGGTGATCTCGTGCTCGCTCTCCTCGGCCTGCTCGAGCGCGATCTGCAGGTGCGGCAGCGCCGCGCGGGGATCGTCGAGCGCGACGTCGAGGAGGTGCCCGAGGTTGTGGTGGTACCAGGGGTTGCGAGGCGACAGGCGCAGCGCGCGACGGTAGGCCGCGACGGCCGCGCGGTAGTTCCCGAGCAGCGCCTGAGCGAGGGCCATCAGCGAGTGACCGACGTCGTCGGCCGCGTGCTGCGAGAGCGCCTTGCGGAGGTGGAGCGCCGCCGTCCACGGGTCGCGCTCGAGCATCAGCTCGGCGAGGTGCCGGTGCGCGAAGCTGCGCACGGGGTCGTCCTCGGCGGCGCGCTCGAGGATCGCTTCGAGGAGCGGCTCGATCACGAGACGGCCACGCCCCTCGTCGATCGCGCGCTCGGCTCGCCGACGGAGCATGTCGACGCTTCGTTCGTCGCGTGACCGGCCCATCAGCTCGCACCTATAGCGGCGTGTTTTTGGGCTGGCAACCGCGACGCAGCACCAGCACCAGGAAGCCGCCCAGCCAGCGCAGCGGCGAGTGGACGCTCGCGCGCTCCGCGCGGCCGAGCACGGAGCGCAGGACGGGCACGCGGTGGAGCCCCGCCGCGGGCGTCACCACGCGCACCCCCGCGGCCGACTCGAGCTCCAACGTCGGGGGCAGGCGCGCGATCGCTTCGCGAGGAGAGTCCCACCGCGTGACGATGTCGTCCTCGCGGTGCGCCTTGCCGATCGAGCGCGCCCCGGAGATCTGCCGCGCGAGGTAGCGCAGGCTCCAGCGGTTGTAGACGTCGACGACCACGTGGCCGCCCGGCCGAACCACGCGCGCCGCCTCGCGCAGCGCCGCCTCGATGGGCTCCACGTGGGCGAGCACCTTGAAGCTGAACGCCAGATCGAACGACGCGTCCTCGAACGGGAGCGCGGTCGCGGAGCCCTCGACCACCTCGAGGCCCCGAGCGCGCGCCTGCTCGAGCATGCCCGGCGACAGGTCGACCCCGACCGCCTCGTCCGCGAGCTCGGCGATCCGGGAGAGGAGCAGCCCGGTCCCGCAGCCGATCTCGAGGACACGGCGGTCCTGGACGAGCGGCGCGAGGATCTCGATCGAGAGGTCGTCGATGAGCGCGTGATAGCCCTCGTGGCGCGCGCGCTCGTAGTCGCGGCTGAAGTCGTCGTAGTAGCGGCGGGTCTTGTCCAGGTGCTCGGTCACGGCGCGCCTCCGAGGAGCTCGTCGTACAGGCGCTCGTACGCGCCGGCCATCGCGGCGGCATCGTAGCGCTCGAGGGTCACGGCGCGAGCGCGGCCGCCGAGCGCCTCCCGCGCCGCGTCGTCCGCCAGCAGGTCCGCGATCGCGCTGCCGATCGCCTCGGCGTGGGGCGGGACGGCGAGGGCGCCGCCGCCCTCCGCGAGCTCGCGCGCGGGCGCGTCGTCGGCGACGAGGACGGGGCGACCGAGGCGCATGGCCTCGAGGAGGACGAGCGGCAGGTCGACCTTCGCGTAGAGGTCCGAGGAGGGGAGGGCGACCACGTCGGCCGCGCCCAGCAGCTGCAAGATGTGTGGGGTCTCCCCGAGCCAGTGGACCCGCGGGTCCGTTCTCGCGCGCAGCCGGCGCTCCTCCGCCGCGGCCGCCGCACTCTTCGCGCGGCACGCCATCACGAGCCGCGCGTCGTCGTCGAGGTTCGCGAGCGCGGCCAGCATCCGCGTGGCGCCCTCGCCGTGCTCGAGGTCGCCCGGGTAGACGACCAGCGGCGCGTCGAGGGGCAGCCCGAGAGCAGCTCGAGCCTCTCGCCGCTCGGCGGCGGAAGGGACGCTCAGGTCGGGCGCGCACGGCGGGATCCGGTGAACCGGCGCGCCAGCGTCGCGCAGCGCGGCCTCGGTCGCCTTCGAGAGCACGACCGTCCGATCCGCGAAGAGCAGGCGCCGAGCCCCGGCGAGGTCGCGCGGTCGCGAGCAAACCGTGTGGACGGTGGGGGTGCCGCGCAGCCGCTTCAACGCCCTCGCCACCGTGCTCGTCCGAGGGTTCGGCGCGAAGAAGAAGTGCCAGAGGTCCGCGGGGGGGCCGAGGCCGAGGTGCGCCAGCATCGCGACCTGGGCGCGGCGCGGACCGAGGACGTGCTGGCCGCCGCGGCGCGGGCGCCAGGTCGCGTCGTGGGGCAGGAACACCCGCGGCGAGTGTCGCCGGAGGCCCTCCGCGACGTCCCTCGCGAGGTTCTTGCTGCCATCGTTCCAGGGAGGTCCGAGGGGCTTGGAGACGAGGACGACGGTGGCCATCGGAGCGCTCGGCCCATAGCGCATCCGAGACGCTTGACCACCCCAGGGGCGGGGACTACGAAGCCCGGGTGAGCCCCGACGACGAGGATCTGGACGAGGACCTCGAGTCCGATCTCGGGGACGAGGACGAGCCCGCGGTCTCCGACAACGTGTCGGACAAGGAGCGCCGCCGCCGCCGCCTCGAGAAGATGCTCCCCAAGGTGCTCCAGCGCGCGATCGAGCGCGGGCTCGAGAGCGGCCTCGAGACCCTGCGCGATCCCGGCGAGGCGTTGCGCGGCGTCGTCGGGGAGAAGAACGTCAAGCTGCCCAAGGAGATCGTCAGCTACGTCTTCTCGCAGATCGACGACACGAAGAACGCGATGGTCCGGGTCGTGGCCCACGAGATCCGCGACTTCCTGTCCGCGACCGACCTGTCCAAGGAGCTCCAGAAGGCGCTGACCGCGCTCTCGTTCGAGATCCGGACGGAGATCCGCTTCATCCCGAACGACGCCGGCGGCGTGAAGCCCGTCGTGAAGGCCGTCGTCGACCCGCCCAAGCGGGTGCACCACTCCGAAGAGGAGTGAAGCACCCGTCGCCCTCAGTGGGGTGCGCGCGGGGTGCGCGGGACGCTCGGCGGGCCGGTGCGGCCGTTCGGCAGCGGGCTCGGCGTGCCGTACTGCGTGGGATCGTAGCGGGTCCGCGGATCGGCGGTCGGGTCGCGGCTCGCGCCGCGCGGCACCTCGGGCTCGCCCTCGGGGAGCTGCGGACGGCTCGGCGTGGCGGCGGCGAGGCCACCCTCGACGCGCCGGATCTCGAGGCGCCGGATCTCGAGCGGCGTGAGCGGTCGGTTGCCCTGGTCCGGGTTCTGGGGGACCCGGGCGAGCTCCGAGATCACGTGCGCGGGGCGGCACTCTCCGAAGATGGTGTAGCCGCCCGCGTCGAGCTGCGGCGCGGGGCCGTCGGTGATGAAGAACTGAGCGCCCGCCGTGTTCGGCCCGTCGTGGTTGGCCATGCAGAGCTGGCCGGCCCGGTCGTGCGCGAGGGTGTCGTGCGGCTCGTCGGGGATCGTGTAGCCGACCGTGCCGGTGCCGTCGCCGAGGTAGTCGCCGCCCTGGATCAGGAAGCCGGGCACGGCGCGGTGGAAGGTGAGGTGCTCGTAGTACGGGGTGCGGCGCCACTCGCCCGCGCGCGCGTCCCACCACGGCCGGAGCCCTCGCGCGAGGCCGATGAAGTTCGCCGTCGTGTTGGGGACGCGGTCCGCGTACAGCTCGCAGAGGATCGGGCCGAAGGTGGTCCCGATCTCGACGATGAGGCTGCCCTCGATGGGCATCCCGACCACGGCCTCCTCGAGCGTGAACTCGCCCGCCTCGGGGTCCGGGACGTTGGGCTCGCGGATCAGGTGCTCCTCGTCGTGCTGGGTCTGCGCCTGGCCTCGCACGCGCCGGCCGCCTTCCTGGCGCGGGCCGGCGAAGACGATCTGGGTGCCGTCGTCGGCCACCCCGACGTTGCGATCCGAGTGCGTCGGCTCGGGCTCGTCGGGGTTCTCGACGGTCACGTTCGCGTCGTCGCACGCGCTCAACAGCGTGAGCGCGAGCAGCGCGCTCAGGGCGGATCGAATCCTCACGTTCATTCCTCCGAGAGGCCCACGAAGCGGACGCGGGTGCCGGGCACGATGCCGTGCGCGGCGGCGTATCCGCCGTGGACTTCCAAAACGTACTTCGACTCGGCGTCGATGGCTCGCGGCGCCTCGGTGAGCGGCTGCGCGTTCTCCACGATGCCCGCGACGCGGTGGTCTTCGCCGATGAAGATCATGTCCAGTCGCAGGTAGGTGTTCCGCATCCAGAAGCTCTGCACTTCGGGCTCCTCGAAGACGAAGAGCATCCCGGCGTCTCTAGGCATGGAACGCCGGAACATCAAGCCGCGCCGCTGGAGGGCGACCGTGGCCGCCACCTCCACCTGAACCGTCACGGGCTCGCCGCCGTCCGGCTCGAGGACGACCTCGGCGTGGCCCAGGGTCAGCCGAGGCGATGGCGCGCGAGGTCGCACGGGGGGAGGCGAGGGCGACGGCGGAGGCGCGCCGGCGCAGGCCGTGAGGGCCAGCGCGAGGCCCACCCCGACGACCCGCATCCGGTCAGTCCTCGTCGTCGTCTTCTTCTTCCTCGTCGTCGTCGCTGGTCGCCGCGGCCCACCACGGCGTGCCGCCGCCGGACCCGGCGCCCGGAGACGTCCCGCCCGAGCTGCCCGCGGTCCCCCCCGAGCCGGCCGTGCCGCTGCCCGACGTGCCGCCGCCCGACGTGCCGCCGCCCGACGTGCCGGCGCTCGCGGTCGTGCCGCCGCCCGCGCTCGCGGTCGTGCCGCCGCCCGCGCTCGCGGTCGTGCCGCCGCCCGCGCTCGCGGTCGTGCCGCCGCTGGTCCCCCCGGAGCTCGCCGTCGCGCCACCGCCGCTGGTGCCGCCGCCCTCGGGCCCCGTCGCGCCGCCGCCGCCGGCCTGCTGCTGCCGACACGCCTCCTCCGCCATGCCTGGAGGACACTCGAACGTCTCGGGCCCCGTCGGCGTCGCGACCGCGACGACGGGCGCCTCGCGCTCGTCCCACCAAGCCGCGGCCTCGGGGATGCGGTCGGCCACGCCGCGCAGCCGCGCGCGCTCCTGCTCGTACCAGAACCACGGCGCGCCCTCGGGCGCGCGCGCCGCGAGCGCGGGCTGCGCGGCCTCGGTCCCTTCGGCCTCCGAGCCGCCCCGGATGGAGACGGTGAACGACGCCCGCATGCGGCGCTGCTGGAAGCGCGGGAACTGGATCGCGGCGACGCGGGGCTGGAGGCACGCGACGAGCTCGTCGCTGCGAGGCGCGACGGTCACTTCGCTCGCCCGCCCGTCGTTGGACAGGATGAAGACGAAGCGGACCTGCGCGAGGCGCTCGTTGCGCTCGAGCTCGTCGGCGATGCACTCGCGGAGGGTGTCGGCGTTCTCGTGGAACGTGGCGTTGATCTGCTCCTGCGTGAGCCGGCCGGGGAGGGCCGCCTCGGCCTCGGCCGCCGCGGCGGCGAGCGCCGCCTGACGGGCCTGCTCCTCGGCGGTGGCCGCGCGGGCCGCCGCGTCCTGCTCACCCTGGTAGAGCGCGGCGATGTGATCGCGCACCGGCTCGTGCAGCCGCGCCGTGGCGACCGCGAGCGACGAGAGCAGCTCACGCCCCTCGGGGCCGCCGTGCTCGAAGATGCCCTGCGCCGCGCGGGCGAGCGCGCGCGCCTCCGGGTCGGCCGGGATCACCTGGCCGCCTTCCTCCTCGGGCTGCTGGTCCGTGATCGGGCCCGCGAAGAGGCTGTCCTCGCGGTAGAGGATCAAGAAGCGACGCAGCGCGGGGACGGCCTCGGCGCCGCCGAGCCGCACGATGGCGTCGACGAGCTCGGGCAGCACCGCCGCCGGCGTCTCGTGATCCATCAGGTGCGTGATGAGCTGCGGCACCGCCTCGGTGTGCTCCATCGCGAGCAGCGCGGGCACGATGGCCTCGAGCGGCGGCGCCTCGGTCTCCTGCAGGTAGTCGTAGCGACGCGCGAGCGCCTCCATCAGGTACTGCTCGCCGCTTCGACGACCGCGGAGCGCCACGCGGATGGCCTCCTTGAGCGCGCCGGGCATCGCCCGTTGCTGGTAGAGGTCGAGCAGGTCGCGCGTGATCTCGGGCTCCTCCATCTGACCGAGGAGCGAGATGGCGAACGCCCGCGCCGCGACGAGGCGGTTGTCGGGATCGAGCACCAGCTCGTTGAGCGACTGGCGCAGCGGGCGCGCCTCGCCCGAGGACGCGCTGGGATCGAAGCCCGCGGCGTCGAGGTCGACCGACGCGATCTCGGTCTGCGCGTTCCACGCCCACCGGTCGTTGCCGGTGTCGCGATCGAGGAGGGTCGCCTGGCCCTGCTCGCCGAAGGTCAGCAAGCCGTGCGGCATCGCCTCCGCGTTCGCGACGTCCTGCTCGAGGATGCGAGTCCAGCGCAGGGTCCCGTCGAGCCCGTACGCGAACACGTATCGGTAGTAGACGAAGTAGTAGGTGTCGCCCTCGATCGCGATGCTCACATCGTCGGGGGCGGGGGCCGGGTTGAAGTACACCCGGATGCGCCCGCGGGCGGACCGGGTGCCCGGGCGCGGCACGTAGCCGTCCGGCCAGATCGAGTCCGGCTGCCGCGGCAGCTCGGGGAGCGCCGGCATCATGTACGTCGTCTCGGTCCGCGTCCCCGCGTGCGCCCGGTGCGTCAGGCGGTACATCCCCTGGCCGCCGTAGTAGATGCCGGTCGGGTGATCGAAGGCCCACGCGACGACGTCGTCGGTCGAGCGGAGCCGCGCGGTCTCGACGCCGGTGAGGGCGTCGAGGATGGCGATGTTCTGGCGCTCCCAGGGCACGAACACGAGGCCGCCCTTGGCGGCCGGCCGCCCGAACACACCCTGCACCTCGTGACGCCAGCGCTCCCCTCCGGAGCGAGCGTCGACGGCCACGACGTGACCGACGCGACGCGCCCCGCCGAGCGCGCCGACGGTGGCCGCCCAGAAGATGGTGTCCCCGTCGCGCCCGGCGCCGACGTAGGCGAGGTCGGGCAGGTCGGCGTGCCAGAGCTCGCGACCGCTCGAGAGGTCGAACGCGCGCAGCCGATCCCGCGTGCTCGTGAGGACGACGTCGCCGAGGATCTCGGGCTGCGTCGCCGCGTCGGCGTCGACGGCCCAGAGCTGCTCGCCGCTGTCGAGCCCCCACGCGATGATCTGCCGCGAGGCGCCCTCGGCGGCCTGGGTGCTGGCGACCGCGATGGGTCGCCCCGTCGAGTTGGTCGGCCGGTCGTCCGTGGACGGAGCCGGGAGCTGCTCCATCACCGCCGCGAGGTCCACCTCCTGGTTGTCGAGGAAGTGGTGGCTGAACGCGTTGCTGTACTGGGGCCCGCAGCCCACCGCGAGGAGCGAGGCGGCTCCGGCGAGGCCGATGATTCGGCGGCTCATTCTGCACCCCCAGCCGCGTCGGCGGAGTCCGTGGAGACCGTGCGCCCGCGCGCCGAGCCCGCGTGGCCCGGGATCCGGCGGAGGGTCTCGAGGACCACCGTCCGCACGCGGTCGCGCTGCGCCGCGCGCCCGCTCGAGAAGGTGTCGAGGTAGCGCTGCAGGAAGACGCGCACCATGTCGCCGGAGATGTCCCCGAGGCGACCGATGATCTCGATCTTCACCTCGTCGGGGATGTCGCCGCGGCGCACGAACTCGCTGTAGCCGGAGAGCATGACCGACAGCGGGACGTGCCCGAGGTGCTCGTTGAAGCGACCCACGGCGGCGCGGTTGCCGAGCTTGCCGATCGAGATGGCGGCCTCGACGACGCCGCGGTCGAAGGCGTGGAAGAGCGTGTCCACCGAGCCGGTGGCGCCGATCTCGCCGAGCGACCGGGCGCACTGCGCGCGCACGTTGCGGTCGCTGTCGGCGAGGCCTTGCTCGAGCAGACGCGGCACGCGGCGATCCGTGATCGCGGCGAGCGCCTGGAAGGCGAGGCGGCGCGCGCGGGGCCGGCGGTGGTGCGTGAACTCGGTCAGCACCTCGATCGCCGACGGATGGGCGAGGCCGCGCAGCGCGGTGAGCGCGCGGTCGGTCACCTCGTCCCCCCGGCCGCTGCGAAGCAGCGTCGCGAGGTGCGGCACCACGCTCGGGTGGTCGATGACGCTGAGCAGATCGATCGCCTCCCGGACCTCGTCGGGGTTGGTCGAGTCGAGCCGCGCCGCGATGGTCGCCACGTCCCGCACCGTCGGCTGAGGGCCGGACGGTTCCTCGGCCGCCGCGGCGGCCTGGGGCCGGCGACCGCGCCGCTGAGCGTCCGCGCCGGGGGGCGCGAGGAGGGTGACGAGGGCCACGGCCGAGATCGTCGCGAAGCCGACGGCGCTCGTTCCGAGCGGTCGGTGTCTCGAAGGGTGTCGCAGAGTCATTGAAGTTCCGAAACGCAGGGGGCGCGCGGGTCGATCGCGCAGCCATCCGAGGAGGTCCCCCGGATCGGTCCCCGCCGCGAGTTGAGCAACACTGCCACGCTTGCGCAAGCCGAGCCCCGGGGGTCCCCCGATGGCGTGAGCATTCTCTCGCGCCGCGGCTGGTCTCGATTTGGTGTGGCTCGATCCGAGCGTGCTACACGTTGGCGAGGGGAGCGGCGTGGAGACCATCTCGAGCCCGGTGAGCGCGACGGCCCGCGGGGCCCCGGCCGGGCCCGGCTCGGACCTGCGCGGGCGTTTGCGCGAGTCGCTCCGGCGACGCCGGCGGCTCCTCGTCGCCCTCGGCGTCACCGCGCTCGTGCTCGTCGTCGTGCGCGGGACGGTGACGGGGGCGAGCGGGCCCACGCTCGAGGAGGCCCTCGCCACGGTCGCGGGGCGGGACGGCGTCGAGGTCGATCCGTCCGAGGTGCTGTGGCTCGGCGAGGAGGTGAGCCCCCTCTCGATGCGGCCGGTGCTGTTCCTCGGCCGCGCCGGCGACGGAGCGCTCTCGGACCTCTATTACGCCGAGGTGCGGCAGGGCGGGGAGACCACCGCGCTCGACGTGGCCTGGATGAGCAACCTAAGCCGGACCAACAGCGCGGCCGAGGGCATGCCCGTCCGAGCGGGCGACCACCTCGCCTACGCGAGCCGCGTGTCGGGGCGCTACGACAGCGTCACCGTCGTCGACCTCCGGGGCGAGCCCGAGGCGCTGCTCGTGGGTTGGCCCGCGCGCGCCCGGTGGCAGAACCGGATCACCAACCTCCACGACACGGGACGGGCGTCCGGCTTCGGGGTCGTCCGCTATCAGCTCCTCGATCCGTCGGAGGCGATGACGCTCGAGGCGCGAGACGGTCGCTTCGTGGCCGTCTTCGGTGACGAGCGTGTCGTGATCGATCCCGCGCACACCGAGCCCGTCCGGGGCGCGGACCTCGTCGAGATCCAGGAGCAGACCAAGGGCATGCCCGAGACGGTCCCGTGGATCGTCGACACGGTGCGCAGCCTCTCGTTCGTCGGCCCCGAGCCGATCGAGTGGCTCGAGAACCGCGTGTTCGCGGTCAAGGACGCGGCGACCCGCGCCTACCACGGCGTCTTCGGCGCCCCCGACACGGCCGAAGAGGTCGCCGAAGAGCTCGCGATGCCCGAGGAGGTCACCGAGGAGCGCATCGCGATGCTCACGGTGACCGATCCCGAGCTGGGCTGGCCGCCAGCGCCGATCCAGCCGATCATCGAGCAGCCGAGCGTCGAGGGGGAGGGCGGCTGGATCCCCGTCGTCGACGACCCCTTCGTCAACGCGTACCCGAACGCCCCGCCGGCCTTCTATCAGACGTTCCTCCGGTCCGACGAGGAGCGGCCGTACACGCGCGTCTACGTGACGATCTGGGATCCGCGGCAGGTCCAGCTCCGGATCCAGTCGGGCGTCCACGAGCCCGAGAGCGCCACCGGCCAGCGGGGCACGGGCATGGTCCCACGCGAGCCGCGCGTGCTGCGTCGCCTCGTCGGCGCCTTCAACGGCGGCTTCCAGTCGCTCCACGGCGAGTTCGGGATGATGGCCTCGGGCCGGATCTACCTGCCGCCGAAGCCGTGGGCGGCGACGGTCGCGGTGTTCGACGACGGCCGCGTCGGGATGGGCTCGTGGCCTGCGCCCGACTGGCGTGGCCGCTACTACGACGAGCGCCTGGCGAACCGGCAGATCCCCGAGGGGATGGTGGACATGCGCCAGAACCTCACGAGCGTCGTCGAGGACGGTCGCTACAACCCGTGGGAGCGCTGGTACTGGGGCGCGGCGCCGCGGCAGGTCGAGGAGCAGACCTTCACCACCCGCAGCGGCATGTGCCTGACCGAGGAGGGCTTCCTCGCCTACTTCTGGAGCCAGGGCGTCGGCCCCGAGGCGCTCGGGGCGGCGATGCTCCGCACCCGCTGCGTGCGGGCGCTGCACCTGGACATGAACAACCCGCACTGCGGCTTCGAGTTCTTCCACCCCTACGCGCCGGGCGAGGAGCCGCCGCCCCTCACGAACCGCCGCCGCCGCGAGAGCGAGTTCGACGGCCGGTTCACCCGCACCGACGGTTGGCACCTGCGAGCCCGCCGCGCGGTCCGATCGATGGGGATGCCGTTCCCGCGCTACTCGGACCGAGACGGCCGGGACTTCTTCTATCTGACCCTGCGCCCCGTGCTGCCGGGCCCGGACCTCGAGGGCGCGGGCGAAGGCGAGGGCTTCTCCACCGCCGGGCTCCCGCACGCCGGCTGGCCGCACGCGTTCGCGCGAGCGCACCTCGGCGCCTCCGAGGAGGCGCGCACCTGGCTCGTCCGGATCGACGTCAACCGCGCCGTCCCCGCGCCGATGCGCCGCGACGACCAGACCCGCCCCCTCGCCCAGCTCGCGGGCGCCGCGTCCATCGCGCGGCAGGACGCCACCGACGCCATCGTCGCGCGGCGCTCCGACGCGGGGTGGTACCTCGTGGAGGGCCGACCGGAGTCGGGTGATCGGGTCATCGCGTCGGGGCCGCGGCTCTCGGCGATGCCCGACGTCGACGCCGCGATCGGCCTCGATGGGGACGGCTTCCTCGTCTACGCCGAGCGGGCGGGGGATCCCACGCCGCTCGCCGATCGGCTCCGGGCGGCCGGCGTGACGGACGCGTTCGCGCTCCCCGAGGGCAGCCGGCTCGCGTTCACGGTAGGGGACCACCAGGCCGGCGTCGACGGCTACACCCGGGTGGACGCGGAGCCGGACACGTCGCTGGTCTTCTATGCCGAGGAGCGCCCGGCCACCGAGGTGCTCTTCCCGGACAACGAGCCTCAGCCGTACCGCGTCTGGGGGTACCTCCAGGACCAGCGCGTCCGCTACCGGACCGAGCACGAGGACGGCCCGCGCTTCGTCCGGCCGCCCGACGAGCGTTGAGACGGACTTGTGATATCTCACAGCTCCGTGCGCGGACCGCCTGCGAGTTGGCGGACGCGTCACGATTCCGGCATGATCTCGTGGTCGTGGAGCCCCCCACCTTCAACCCGCGCGAAGTCGTCGCGCGCCAGGAACGCAGATCTTGCCCAAGCGTTGCCCATTGACCGTGTCTGTGCAGCGCCGGTACAGTGCGCGCGCTTCGGGCTACGAGCGGTGTGCGCGGTCGGCGTACCCGCTGGTGGGAGATTGAGGTGAAGAAGCCGATCCCGTTCGGAAAGTACGTCCTGCTCGAGCGCATCAACGTCGGCGGGATGGCGGAGGTCTTCAAAGCGAAGGCCTTCGGGGTGGAGGGCTTCGAACGGCTCGTCGCGGTGAAGCGCATCCTTCCGTCGATCGCGGAGGATCAAGAGTTCATCACGATGTTCATCGACGAGGCGAAGATCGCCGTGCAGCTGACGCACGCGAACATCGCCCAGATCTTCGACCTCGGGAAGGTCGCCGACTCGTTCTTCATCGCGATGGAGTTCGTCCACGGCAAGGACCTCCGGGCGATCTTCGATCGCGCCCGCAAGCGCGGCGAGACCGTGCCGGTCCCGATGGCCTGCTACACGGTGATGAAGGTCTGCGAGGGCCTCGACTACGCGCACAACAAGAAGGACGCGGCGGGGCGCGAGCTCAACCTCGTCCACCGCGACGTCTCGCCGCAGAACATCCTCATCAGCTACGACGGCGAGACGAAGATCATCGACTTCGGGATCGCCAAGGCCGCCGGCAAGGCGGGCAAGACCCAGGCGGGGATCCTCAAGGGCAAGTTCGGGTACATGTCGCCCGAGCAGGTCCGGGGGCTGCCGCTCGATCGCCGGAGCGACATCTTCGCCGTCGGCATCGTCCTCTACGAGCTGCTCACGGGCGAGCGCCTCTTCGTCGGCGAGAGCGACTTCTCGACGCTCGAGAAGGTCCGCAACGTCGAGATCATGCCGCCGTCGACCTACAACCGGCGGATCCCCGAGGAGCTCGAGCAGATCGTCCTCAAGGCGCTCGCGAAGGACGTCGACGATCGCTACCAGACCGCGATGGACCTGCATGACGACTTGCAGTCGTTCATGTACACGAGCGGCAACTTCTTCTCCCGCAAGGACCTGAGCGCGTACATGCGCAAGGCGTTCGCCGAGGAGATCGCGCGGGAGAGCCAGCGCGAAGAGGAGTACCGGCGGATGGAGGCCGAGGCGGGCCTCGCCGCGCCGGGCGGCCGCGCGCCCAAGAGCTCTGGGCTCGACGCCTTCGCCGACATCGAGCCGGCGCCCGCCAAGGCCGCCAACATCTCCGCGGCCCAGCCGCCGCCCGCGCCTCGGCAGCAGAAGCGCACGATGATGGGGGTCGGGGTGCCGCCGCCGCCCCCGCGGACCTCGGGAGCGCCGCCGCCCCCGCCGCCGCCGCGGACCACGTCGCCGCCGGCCGTGCCGCCCACGCTCCGGTCCTCGAACCCGCCGCCGCCGCCCTCGCACGCGGTCTCGAGCCCGGGCGCCGCGCTCGACATGGACTGGGACGACGAGGAGCTGTCGACCCAGATCTACGACAAGCCCGAGGACGGCTTCCTGCCCTCGCTCCCCGACCTCAACGACGCCGCTCCCTCGCCCGCGATGGCGAGCGCCCCGGAGCCCGTGGTGGCGCACGCGCCGACGCCGGCGCCGTCTCCCTTCGCCCCGACGCTCCCGGGCCACGGTGGCTCCGTCCCGGGGATGCCGTCGCCCTTCGACGATCTCCCTCCGGAGCCCGTCCCCGTCGGTCGCGAGCCGACCGCGGTCACGCAGCCCACCAAGAAGAGCGGCGGGAGCGGCGGCATGATCGCCGTCTTCGGCCTCGTCGCCGTCCTCGCGCTCGTGCTCCTCGGCGCGGGCGGCTGGTGGTTCTTCCTCCGGTCGCAGCCCGGCACGATCCACCTCGCGACGAACCCGCCCGACGCGGTCGTCTACCTCGACAACGAGCCGATCACCTCGTCCACGTCGAGCCCGTTCCTGCTCGCCAACGTCGAGCCCGGTGAGCACCTCGTGGAGGTCCGCAAGCACGGCTTCCAGACGTGGGCGACCCGCGTCACCCTCGCGAGCGGGCAGACGCTCGAGCTGCCGTCCGTCTCGCTCACCGAGGACGCGCCCGCCGGGACGACCGGCGGCGGCGGGGGCACCACCCCGACCACGAACCCCGAGGTCGCCGGCACCGGCTTCCACCTCGACACGGTCCCGAGCGGCGCGCTCGTGTTCGTCGGCGATCGCCAGCTCCCGCAGCGAACGCCGGTCACCGTCACGGACCTCTCGCCCGGCACGGTGACGATCCGCGCCGAGCTCGAGAACTACGCCCCGTGGACCGGGCAGATCGACATCGCGACGGACACCATCGCGCAGCTCCCGCGCGCGGTGCTGACCCTGCGTCAGGTCTCGGTGCGCTTCGAGTCCAACCCCTCCGGCGCCCGCGTCACCCTGGTGCGCGGCAGCGAGCGTCGCCGGGTCGGCGAGACGCCGATCACCTACGCCGTCGACACCTCGGGCAGTCAGTGGACCGTCGAGATGGCCCACGGCGGCTACGAGGACTGGACCCAGGCGCTCAACCCGCCGAGCGGCCAGGCGAACCACACGGTGAGCGCGGACCTCGTCGAGCGTCAGCGCTCGACCGGCGGCGGTGGGCGTCGCGGCGGCGGCGGCGGCGGGGGGACCCAGGTCGCCTCCGGCGGCGGCGACACGCAGACGAGCTCCGGCGGCGGTGGCGGCGGTGGCGGCGGAGCCGCGACGGGCGGCACCGGCACCCTCCGCGTGCAGACGACCCCGTGGTCGCAGGTCTACGTGGACGGTCGCCTCATCGGCAATACGCCCCAGATGAACATCTCGCTGCCCGCGGGTCGGCATCAGGTCCGCCTGATCAACGCGGACTTCAACATCCGCGAGTCGGTCTCGGTGACCATCCGCGCCGGTCAGGTCGAGACCCTGATCCGTCGCCTGACCCCCGGCTGATTGCGCGGGGCCCCCCCCGCGCCACACTGCCGCCGTGTCCGTCCGCAACCGCCGCGGGCTCTCGCTCGTCGAGGCCGCGCTGATCGTCTGCCTCGTGGGGATCGTCCTGGCGGTGTTCATCCCCACCTTCGTGCGGGAGCTGCGGACCAGCAAGACGAGCGAGGCGGTCGACAACCTCGCGCTCCTCTCGCGCCAGACCGCGGCGTACTTCGTCACCCCGCAGCCCCGTGAGGACGGCCCGGCGATGCTTCGATGCCTCCCGCCGACCGCGGGGCCGACGCCGCGCCTGCCCACCGAGGAGCCCGAGGAGGTCGACTTCCAGGCCGAGGACACCCCCGGCCACGAGACCTGGGCGGCCCTCGGGTTCCACCCGACCGACGGTGTCCGGTACGCCTACACCTTCGAGCCGACCGCGAGCCGCTGCGGGCTGCGGAGCCCCGAGGGCAGCTACCTCGTCACCTTGCGCGCGGAGGGGGATCTCGACGGCGACGGAGAGCGGAGCCTCTTCGAGCTGCGGCTGAGGGCCGAGGACTCCGGCGACCTCGTGGAGGAGGGGATCCTCTACGTGCGCGATCGCGCCGAGTGAACGAGCGGAGCGAGCTCGGGCCGCTGGCGTAGGATCGCGTCGAGCGCGGCGCGGTTCGCGGCTCGGTCCGGAGCGTCTCGAAGCATCGACGCGAGCGCCTCGGCGCAGTCGGGTCGCCCGGGCCAGACCTCGAGGCAGCGCACGAGGTGCCCGACCGCGACCGCGGGATCTCGGGCCGTCATCGCGTTGAGCGCCAGCAGCTGGTACGCCGCCTCCTCGGGGCGGTCGTGGAACCGCTCGATGCCCCGCCGCGCCACGCGCTCGACGCCCTCGCGATCGCCGACCTCGACGAGCGCGCGTCCCGCCGCGGCGAGGTAGCGGTGGGTCTCCGGATCGAGCTCGGCGGCGCGCAGGAGCGGCCCGACCGCGTGGCGGGCGTCGTGATCGTGGAGCCGCGCCATCCCGAGCCAGCCGTGCCCCATCGCGATGTCGGGGCGCGCGCGGATCGCCTCCGCGTACAGGCGCTCGCTGCTCGCGAAGTCCGTCGTGTAGAGCCCGGCGAGGGCGGCGAGCCCGGCGACGTGGAGCCCCGCGAGCCCCATCCGGATCGCCCGCCGCGGCACGCGCTCGCGCACGTGCGGGACGAGCGCGGCGAGGGCCCACGCGAAGCCCGCGAGCGGCACGTAGAGGTAGCGGCCGAAGCCCGGCCAGAGGACCGTGCTGATCACGGCGATGGGGAGGAGCGGCGCGAAGAACCAGAGCGCGCTCCACGCCGCGACGGGGGCCTTGTCGCGCGCGCGCCAGGCGATGACGACGACGAGCCCGACGGCGAGGGCGGCCAGCCCGATCTGCCACGTCGCGACCTGCGCGTACTCGTCTCGGAGCGAGCGAAGGTAGGGGCGGGACGGCGCGACCGTCTCGCGCAGCGCGTCCGCGAGGAGCCAGGGGAGGTTGCGCGCGGCGTCCCCGAGCATCGCCCCGTCGCGGTGCGTGCGCATGCCGTCGAGCACCGCGACGCGAGCGCCGAGGTAGCCGACCGCGCTGATCGCGAGGGGGACGAGCCGGCCTCGCCAGCTCCGCGTGGTGCCCGGCGCGGCCGGCATCAGGAGGATCGCGGGGAACACGAGGAGGAGCGTCTCCTTCGAGAGGAGGCCCAGCCCGAGCAGCGCGGTGGCGAACCCGCGCCAGGCCCACGGGCGCCGACCGCGCTCGGCCGAGAGCAGCGCCAGCATGGCGCCGAGACCCAGCGCCAGGCACGCGGGATCCGAGCGGCCATTGATCCAGACGTGCGCCTCCACCGCCCAGGGGTGCAGCGCGAAGACGAGCGCGCCGTAGAGCGCCGCCCAGCGATCCTCGAGCCACCGGAGCGCGAGGAAGAAGACGCCGAGCACGCACGCGAGGTGCAGCAGCAAGTTGGTCGTGTGATAGGCCCACGGCGCCCGACCCGAGATCTGCGCGTCGATCACGAAGAGCGTGATCGGGACGGGTCGGTAGGTGTCGATCGGCTGCGCGCCGGGATCGCTCGCGGCCGCGAACATCGTGTGGCGGGTCCAGATCGCGAAGAGGTTGTCGGGGTCGTGGATCACCGACCCGTCCTCGATGACGTGCACGTCGTCGAACACGAACTCGTTGGCGTAGCGCTGGCCGGTCGCGCCGAGCGTGGCGAGGACCAGCGCGGCGACCGCGATCGGCGAGGTGAGCTTCATGGAGGGGTCGCGAGCGCCTCGGGCAGCCCGAGCCGGATCGGGGAGTCGACGTCCACCGGCGGGCGCTCCCCGAGCAAGAGCAAGAAGCTCGGCGGGGCGTAGGGGAACGTCCGCCGGCGTCGGTCCTCGAGCTGCTCCATCGCGGCGAGGAACGCCTCGGCGTGCGCCTGGTCCTGGAGCTGCCGGATCCGCGTCGCCATGCGCTCGCGCGTCGCCGGGTCGTCGGTCTGGGCGTACATCTCCTCGAGGTGACGCGCCGCCTGATCGGTGCGACCGATGCGACCCATCAGCGCGGCGTTCGACAGCGCGGCCCACTCGGGAGCGGCGCCGAGGCGCGAGGCCCGCAGCAGGAACGGGAGCGCTCGCTCGCGGGCCCGGTTGCCGGCCTCCACGTCCTCCAGCATCGGCGGCAGCTCGTAGGCGAGCACCGCGCCGAGGTCCCAGGCGAGCTGGCCGTCGTCGGGGTGACGTCGAGCGCCGCGCTCCATGAACTCCACCGTGCGGTTCACGTCGTCGACGGTGATCGCCTGCGGTCGGTACAAGCCGGCCGTCCCCACCCACCGGTAGACGGCGACGAAGTCGGGGTCGAGCGACTCGATCGCCTCGCCGTAGCGGAACACGAACTCGACGTCTCCGTGGTGGACCATCTCGTCGCCGTAGTAGACGAGCGCGCGCATCCAGATGAGGTCCGCGAGGGCCTCGTTCCAGCCCAGGCTGAACGCGCGCAGCCACTCGTTCGGCGGCAGGTAGTAGACGTCCTCGTACGCCTGCGCCTCGCTCCACTCGTGGTGCGCCCGCGCGCGCAGCCGATCGAGGCCGAGCGGGAGCACGACGATGGCGCCGATGAGGACGTAGAGCGTGAGTTGTTCACGTCGCACGGTCGGCCCGGAGTCTAACAGCGCGCGCTCGTCCACGGACGGCGGCCCAATTGAGAAAGCGCCCCCCTCGCGTCGCGAGGAGAGCGCTTCCGATGGAGAGAGCTCGTGGTGGGTTACTCGAGCTCGTTCTCGCGGTAGAGACCCGGCGAGCGCATCAGCTCGTTGAGCTGGCTGGAGCCGGCCGCGAGCTCGAAGAGGCTCGTGTTGGAGTCGCCGTCGAGGTTGCCGTTGGCGCGGAAGCTGTAGAGCGTCGACTCACCACCCGAGTGACCGCACGAGGCGCCGGGGCTGACGAGCGTGTACTGGAAGTAGACCGGATCACGCGTCGAGAAGCCGATGTTCGTGAAGGGCTGGAGCGTCGGGTCGGCCCAGTCGACGATGTGCTTCGAGGGCGAGGGAGCGACCGGGGTGCTCGCGCCGTCGACGATGCAGTTACTCGTCGCGATGGCGGTGGTCGGCGTGACGACGGCGGCACGGGTCGACCAGGTCTCCCCCGAGTAGTGCGCCGCTGCGCCGGTGAACATCGCCTTGAGGTTCGAACCCGCCTCGGAGGTCTTCGAGCGGTTCAGATACCCGATGAAGGCCGGGATGGCGATGGCCGCCAAGATGCCGATGATGGCCACGACGATCATCAGCTCGATGAGGGTGAAGCCCTTTTTCCGCTTGAGAAGCTTCCGCATGAGTCTCGCTCCAGTTCGTTCTGTCGGTGTCGGTGGGGGGGGGACGCCCGACACTAGTGCGAGCTGCGTGCCAGCCCATCGCCTACGGATTCTTCCGGCCTACGCGGGGGACACTGCCAAAAAACGGCGCCCCATCTCGCGGACGGTGCCGCAAATCGTCACTCCCAGCCCGAGAGGAGGGGAGCCATCGAGCCGTTGCCGATGAAGAGCCGGTTCGAGGGCGACACGATTTCGAACACGACCGTCTGGCCGTCTCCGTCGAGGTCGCCCTGCGCGTGCGCGACGAACCAGAAGTCGCTGGTGGGGAACGAGGGCACGCCCGGGTTGGTGCCGGGCGGACCAGCCGTCGTCCGGTACTGGAAGAGGCTGGGCCCGTCGGGCGCCGCGCCGAGCTGGTCCCACCCCGCGGTGGTGCCCCACGAGATGCGGTTGCCGCCGGCCGGAAGGGCGCTCGGGTTCCACGCCCCGCCGCTGATCCCGGTCCCCGGGGCCGCGGAAGCGGAGCAGTACTGCCCGAACTCGGCGCGGTAGGCCTCCTGGCGCTGTCGGATCTCGCCGAGGAAGGTCACCGCCTCCGCCGTCTTCGAACGGTTGAGGTAGTTCGAAAAGCTGGGGATCGAGACGGCGGCCAGGATGCCGATGATCACGACCACGATCATCAGCTCGATCAGCGTGAATCCCTGCTTCGCGAATCTCATGGCAAACCTCCGGTGGAAGATATCATGCAATCTTCACACCCCGCTGGCACAGGGGGTGCGGGGCGCTCGAGCTGCCGATTCCCGTCACTCGCTGTCGCTGTCGCCGATGGCGTACTTCGCCAGCCGGTAGCGCAGCGAGCGGAAGGTGGTGCCGAGGAGCTTGGCCGCGTCGGTCCGGACTCCGTTCGCCTGCTCGAGCGCGCGGACCAGGATCGCCTTCTCGATCGCGCCGAGGTAGGCGTCGATGTCGAACCCCTCGCCGAGCTCGACGAGGCCCGGGTCGGGGACCGCCGCGTCGACCCCGGCGGGGAGGTCCTCGAGGGTGATGACCTCGGTCCGCGCCAGGGTGACCGCGCGCTCGATGACGTTCTCGAGCTCGCGCACGTTCCCGGGGTAGGGCTGCTCCACCAGCCAGCGCATCGCCTCCTCGGTGAAGTCGAGGCGCTCGCGACCCGCGAGGACGCAGTGCTTCTTGACGAGGTGCTCGGCGAGCAAGGGGATGTCCTGCACGCGCTCCCGGAGCGGCGGCAAGTGGAGCCGGATGACGTTCAGGCGATAGAACAGGTCGCGGCGGAACTTCCCCGCCTCGACGTCGAGCTCCATGTCGCGGTTCGTCGCGGCGACCACGCGGATGTCGACCTCGACCTCGTGCTGCCCACCGACCGGGCGGACCTTCCGATCCTGGAGGACGCGGAGCAACTTCACTTGCAGCTCTGCGGGCAGCTCGCCGATCTCGTCGAGGAAGAGGGTGCCGCCGTGCGCGGCGCGGACGAGCCCGTCGGTGCGCTGGGTCGCGCCCGTGAAGGCCCCCTTCTCGTGGCCGAAGAGCTCCGACTCCATCAGGAGCGGGGGGAGCGCGCCGCAGTTGACCACCACGAACGGCTGCTCCGCGCGGCCCCCGTGCTCGTGGATCGCGCGGGCGACCATCTCCTTGCCGGTGCCGCTCTCGCCCGTGATCAGGACGCTCGTCCGCGCGCTCGCGATGCGGCGGACCATCTCCATGATCGCGCGCATCGACTGGCTCTTGCCGACGAGCGAGCCCGACCGGAGCGAGGCCCCGAGCGTCTCCCTGAGCGTCCGGTTCTCGTCGACGATCCGGCGCTTCTCGAGCGCCTTGTCGAGCACCGCGAGCAGCTCGTGGTTCCGGAAGGGCTTGGTGACGAAGTCGTAGGCCCCACGGCGCATCGCCTCGACCGCGTCCTCCGTCCCGCCGTAGGCGGTGATCATGAGGACCTGGATCGAGGGCTCGTGCTCGAGGGCGCCGCTGAGGACCTCCATCCCCGTGCCGTCGGGGAGGGCGAGATCCGTGATCACCGCGTCGAAGCTCGCCTCCGGGTTGGCGAGCAGCGCGAGCGCCTGCGTCCGCGTGCCCGCGGTCGTGACGTCGTACCCCGCGCGGCGCAGCAGCACGCTGAGCATCTCGCGAAGCCCAGGCTCGTCGTCACAAACGAGGATGCGCGCGCCCATGCGCGTGGAGGGTAACGGACTAGAAGCCCGTGCGGGGGCCTTCGGCGCGCGGGCGCTTCACCGCGAGCCCGATGACGGGCCCGTAGAGAAGGCAATGCATCGTGCGGTTCTTCGCCTCGGCCGCGATGTAATCGTCGTGCAGCGTGATCGTGACGAGGTCGTTCACGATCGTCGTGCCCCCCTCGCCGCCGAGGTACAACGAGGCGCGATGCTCGCCCTCCAAGTTGAAGGCACCGTCGTCCCCCCGCTCGATCCCATGGGCGTCTGCGAGGATCTTCTGGATGAGCGCGCGTTCCATCGCGCGCATCGTGCGAGGACGGCTCGGCTCGGTCAAGGGGCGCTGCTGGCGTTGCTGCTCTCGGGGTGCCTGGGGCCGATGCACGACGGCCGGCGGGCCATGGTCCGCGGCGACTTCGAGGGCGCGGCGCGCTCGTTTCAGGCGGCCGCGGACGAGCACCCGGACGATCCGAGGGCGTGGCTGGCGCTCGCCCGAGCCGAGATGGCGGCGGAGCGATACCCGCGGGCTCGGGAGGCGCTGACCCGGTGCGCGACGCTGCGCCCGCACGCCGCGCTCCCGCGGATCCTCATCGGCCACACGTGGGAGCTGCAGCGCCACTACGACGAGGCGCTGCTCGCCTATCGGCACGCGATCGAGGCGGCCCCTCGCTCCGCCTACGCCCACCGCGTGATGGGGACGCGCCTGCTGCGCTGGGGGCGCGCGGAGCTCTCGATCGGGCCGCTCGCGCGGGCCGTCGATCTCGACCCGACCCACGCCGAGACGTGGAACGCGCTCGCCCTGGCTCGAAGCGCGGCGGGCGACGCGGCCGGCGCCGAGGAGGCGTTTCGCCGAGGCATCGAGCAGCGGCCGGACCACCCGGGCCTCCGGCTCGGCCTCGCCGCGCTCCTCGTGAACGACGAGCGGTACGACGCCGCGCTCGCGATCTACGACGCGATCGTCGCCGAGCGGCCGACCTTCGCGCCCGCGCACGTGGGTCGGGGGATCCTGCTCCACGAGCTCGGCCGGCCCGACGAGGCGGAGGCCGCGTTCGTGCAGGCGGTGCGCGTCGCGAGGCGCCCGGAGCGCTTCGTACGGCGGCTCGAGGCGTACCGCGCGCTCCGCCGTGGCGCCGCGCCGCCGCCCGGCGATTGACGGGCTGGCCCCGCGCTCCGTACTCTGTGCTCGATGTCGCGCCGCGCGCAGTCCGTCGTCTGGCTCGCCGTGGTCGGCCTGATCGTGGCCAGCGCCGCCGACGCGGAGGCGCAGCGCCGACGACGGCAGCCGCCGGTGGAGCAGGGGCCCGGGCACCTCAACATCGAGACCGCGATCGAGGGCGCGGAGGTGCTCGTCGACGAGGAGACGGCCGGCTACACCCCGCTCGACGCGCCCATCCTGCTCTCGCCCGGCAGCCACACCGTGCGCGTGCGCCGCGGCGGCTACACCGAGTTCGCGACCGTCGTGGAGATCGCGGCGGGCGGCAACGAGACCCTCCAGGTCGACATGATGGCGCTCGCGATGGTGCTCACCGTGCGCACCACGCCGGAGGAGGCCAGCGTCTTCGTCGACGGCACCTTCCGCGGGACCACGCCGCTCGAGCTCGAGCTCAACGAGGGCGATCACAGCCTCCGGATCACGGCGCCGCGGCACCACGAGGTGATCCGCGAGATCACCGCCCAGGCCGGCCAGACCGACTTGCTCTCGATCGAGCTCGAGCCGCTGCCGCCCGAGATGCTCGAGGCGCGCCCGACCGAGTGGTACGAGGAGCCGCTGACGTGGATCCTCGTGGGCGCCGGCGTGGTCGCGGTCACCGTCGCGGTCGTGATCATCGTCGTCGTGCTCAGCGAGCCGCAGGCCGAGCAGTCGTTCTGCGGCATGGGCCCCGGCGGCCAGTGCGACGCGACGCTCAGCGTCCCGACCCGGGCCGACTCGCCCATGGGCTGGGAGTTCGACCTCCCGAACATGTAGGCCATCTGCTAAGCCCCGCGCATGGGCGAGCAGGCGAAGCGAGAGATCGAGGCCGCGGGCGGCCTCGGGGTGACGACCGAGCGGCGCGGGGCGACCGCGATCTGGACCCTCGACCGACCCGACCGCATGAACGCGCTGTCGCGCGCGGCGGTGCGCGAGCTCGGGCGGCTGGCCCGCGAGGCGGCGCAGGACCCGACGTTGCGGGCCGTCGTGATCGCCGGATCGGGCGACAAGGCCTTTTGTGCAGGTGCGGACCTCAAGGAGCGACGCTCGATGGACGAGGAGGACGTCCGCGACTTCCTCCCGCTCTACCGCGCGAGCTTCGGCGCGATCGACGGGCTCCCGGTCCCGACGGTCGCGGCGATCGACGGCGTGGCGTTCGGGGGTGGGCTCGAGCTCGCGCTCGCCTGCGACTTCCGGGTCGCCGCCGCGCACGCGAAGATCGGGCTGACCGAGACCTCCCTGGGGATCATCCCGGGCGCGGGCGGCACCCAGCGGCTGACCCGCATCGTCGGCGAGGCGCGGGCCAAGGAGCTCATCGTCTTCGCGCGTCGGCTCACCGCCGCGGAGGCGCTCGCGCTCGGCATCGTGAACCGCGTCGCCGAGGAGGGGCGCCGCGCGCTCGACGTCGCGCTCGAGTGGATCGAGCCGCTCGAGCGCGCCGCGCCGATCGCCATCGCGGCGGCGCTCGAGGCGATCGACGGCGCCGGCGACCGGTCGCTCGAGGACGGGCTCTCGCTCGAGGCCCGCTGCTACGCGCGCACGCTCGCCTCCGAGGACCGGCTCGAGGCGCTCGCGGCGTTCGCCGAGAAGCGCGCTCCAGACTTCAAGGGGCGTTGACGTCCTCGGGCGCGCCCGCGTCGGCCTGGTTCTGCACCCGCTGCACGAGGCTCGGCAGGACGGGCGGCCGCGGCAGCCGCGAGAGGTAGTAGTCGGCGAGCCACTCGTTGCCTCGCTCGAGCTGCACCGCGGCGGCGCGCTCGAGCGCGTCGTTCGGGATCGGGGACTGCGCGAGCGAGTAGTCGAGCGTGAGCATCACCGCGCGCCGATAGCCCGCGACGGCGAGGTCGCCCGCGAGCTCGCGGAGGCGGTCGGGATCGCCTCGCAGCGCGTGGAAGCGAGCCACCAGCTCGTCCGCGCGAGACGGGGTGATGTGGCGGTCCCGCTCGTCGATGAGGAGCAGCGCGCGGAAGCGGGCGTCGTGGCCGAGGCCGAGGTTCGCGGCGTCGATCGAGTGGCTGTACGCGGAGAGGCCGCCCTCGAGGTGACCCTCGCGCATCCGGGCGTGGCCGAGGTTGAGCCACGCATAGAACGACTCCGGGTGCGTCGCGGCGGCGTGGCCGAAGAGCGTCGTCGCGTCTCGCCAGCGGCCGGCGTACTGCGCGGTGCGCGCGCCGAGCAGCCCCGCGAGGGCCGCGATCATCGCCCACGCGGGCCAGCGCGGCCCTTTCGCCCGCGAGACGAAGTCGATCCCCGCGCCCGCGATCAGCGCGAGCGGCCACAGCGGGAGCGAGAGGTAGCGGTCCTGCCACTGGAAGTAGAGCGGGATCACGTTCGAGACCGGCAAGAGCAGCAGCACGAACGCGACGACCCCGAACCGCGCCTGCGCCGAGCCGCTCCGCCAGGCCGCGACGGACAGCGCGCCGAGCGCCAGCGGGCCGAGCGCGAGCTCGGTGACGGAGAACGAGCCCTCGCGATGGATCGGGTAGAGCGGCGAGACGGTTGACGGGAAGACCGCCGTCGCCAGGTCGTGCGACAGCGTCGCGAGCACGAGCCCGATCCGCTGCCCGAGGCTCAGCTCGCGCGTCATCTCGGCGTCGGACCAGATCCAGATGGTGAACGCGCCGAGCGCCGCCGCGGCGAGCACGAACGGCGCGAGCCCGAGCAGCGAGCGGCGCCAGTCGCGGCGCAGGACGAAGACGTCCGCGGCGAGCAGCACGAGCGGCAAGGGCAGGGCGCTCGTCTTCGAGAGCGCGGCGGCCGCGAACGCCGCGAGCGACGCGAGGCGGTGGCGGTCGAAGGGCTCCTCGGCGCGGCAGTGAAACACCACCGCGAGCGCCGAGAAGCCGAGCGCGAGGATGTCCTTGCGGCCGGTCGCCCACGTCACCGCCTCGACCTGCGCCGGGTGCAGCCCCACGAGCAGCGTCGCCGCGAGCGCGCCCACCACGCCGAGCTTCAGCGCGCGCGAAGCCTCGAACACGGCGAACAGCGCGAGCACCCACAGCGCGAGCGACACCGCGTGGATCACCGCCCCGTTCAGCCCGACCCAGGGGACGTCGAGCCAGTACGAGAGCAGGTGCAGCGGGTGATAGGCCTCGAAGTGCGGGCGCGTGAAGATCGCGACGAGGTGCTCGCCGCTGACCTCCTGGGCGAGCCGGCTCTGGATCAGGAAGCGATCGTCGTCCCAGCCGTCGAGCAGATCGAACGGGACCGCGCGGCCGAACGCCGCGACCGCCGCGACCGCGATCGCCGAGTAGGCGGCCCACCGAGGCAGCTCGCCGTCGGACCGCCACGCGCCCGGCTCCGCGGGGATCGTCGTCGAGGCGGAGGGGGTCGGGGCGGTGGGACGCTCCGGGCGCGCCGCGGAGCGGGGCTTCTTCTTGCGCCGACTCAGAGTCCGCCCTGGCCCTGGACGTAGTGGATGAAATCGAGCACGTCGCGGCGCAGGCGCTCTTCGGTCTCGCGGGCGCCGGCGCGCCCGGCCTGGACGGACTCGCGCTCGTTGACGAAGTCGTAGGTCGAGTGCTCGAGGATCAGGATCTGGTCCTCGGTGTGCCCGTCGCCGAAGCCGGGCACGATCCTAAGGTTGCCGGTGGTCGTCGGGCCGGGCACGGCGTCGCCGAGATCGGCGCGGTCCTGCGGCGACATCCACTCGATCCCGAAGTGGGACTGCGCGAGGCGGACGTCGACCTCGAGCTCCTGTCCGTGGCGGATCGGGACGACCCACGCTGCGTTCCGCGGGATCCCTTGCTCGGTGAGCACCTCGTCGATCAGCATCAGCGCGCGGGTCTCGTCCAGGGTGCGGTTCTGCGCCTCGGCGTGACGGTCGCTCGAGCGCGAGCTCGCGCCGCACCCTGCGATCGCGGCGGTCAGCGCGCCGAGGGCGAGCAAGACGATGTGCGGAGCTCGCATGCGTTCACTCCAGGGTCAGGGGATAGCGGACGACCATCTCGGGGCCGTCGAACGAGGGGAACCGGATCGAGCGGGCGGTGCGCTGGAGGCAGGAGCCGCACTCGCCCGTGGTCGCCGCGCGCGGCCCGCTGAGGCTCACCCGCGTCACCTGACCGCTGCCCGCGATCCGGAGGCCGAACGTCACCCGACCGTGCACATCGGCGTCGCCCGGGATCAGCACGAGGCAGCGGCGGATGCCGCCCATCACGGTGTCGAAGCCGGCGTCGACCTGGGCCCCGCTGAGCTGCTGCTCTCCGCCCGAGCCGCCCATGTCGACGGTGCGCATCTCGTCCTCGCCGAGGTCGTCGCCCGTCGTCGCGTTGCCCGTCGGGGTCTCGCCTCGGCGTGACGCGGCGGCCGCCCCGCGACGGCGCCGGCGGCGGCGCGGCGCCTTGGTGGGGGGCGCCTCCGGCTCGACCTCGACCTCCTCGGGCTCGCTGTCGACGACGAGCGGCTCCTCCACGGGCGGCGCGAAGCCGAGACCGAAGTAGAGGTAGGCGCCGGCGGCTACCCAGACGAGGGAGGCGACGGAGAATCCAGCCCAGAACCGGGACACGATGACCTCTCATAGCACGGCTTGACCCCCCCCATGGGCTCCACTACCGTCGGCGCGCCGTGCAAGGACGAACGAGCTACGTGTTGGCAGCCGTCCTCGCGCTCTGCGTCGCGTCGACCGCTGTCGAAGCCTCTGCCCAGGACGAAGGCTATGCCTGGGGTGAGGATGGCGGATCCACGGGGCAGGGCGCGAGCTCCGACGACCCGCTTCGGATCATGGGGTACGTGGGCGGGGGCGTCGGGTTCCGCCTGCTGGCGAACCTGGACTGCCCCGTCTTCTGTCACAGCTTCCTGGCCCCCGCCTACCTCGACCTCGGCGCGGCGGTCTATCTGCCGGGCCGCGAGGTGCGCCACGGCGTCGGGCTCTACCTGAGCACGGGGCTCTCGCAGGACAACGGGATCGACGCCTCCAGCGCCGGCCAGCTGCCCCTCACGCAGTGGGTGATCACGCCGAGCTACCAGCTCTTGCTGCCGCTCTGGCGCCTCCTCGACGGCATGGATCGCGATGAGCTCCAGGTGCAGATCCGGGTCGGCATCCCGCTCGTGCTGGGGCAGGGGCTCGGTGATCCCGGGCGCGTTGACTTCACGTTCGGCGGCGAACTCGCGGCAGCGATTCACTACAAGCTCCTCGCGGGGTTCGGCATCTACGCCGAGGTCCAGCTCGACGTCTACGGCGGCATCAACGACACGGTGCACCCGCTGGTCGCGATCGACGCGGGCCTCCTGTTCGACTACGAGGTGCTGCCGTGACCCGCACCCTGCGCAGCTGGCTCCTCCGCCTCGCGGCCGGCGGGATCCTCGTCGCCTGCATCGTCGGCCCGGCCCCGGGCAACGTCGGAGGCTGCGGCGCCTCCAACCCGATCGCCGACGCCCGTGAGCACTGCATCAACCAGCGCTTCTGGGAGTGCCGCCGGGACCTCGCCGGCGGGCGCATCAACGAGGCGCAGTACAACGACTGCCTGCTCCCGATCGCGAGCGCCTGCGACGCGGCCTCGTGGCCGGTCGGCTGCGAGCCGACCAACTCGCAGTCCGACGCCTGCATCATCCTCTTGAGCCGCGCGGATCGCGCCAACATCCCCACGGCCGACTTGCTGACCATGTTCAGCGATTGCAACTTTTGTCGGTGACCGCGATGAACCACCGCCTCGTCTCCTTCTTCGTCTCGGTCGGCCTCCTCACGGGGTGCTCGGTCTTCGCGAGCCACGACGAGTACGGCGCCTACCGCCGCGTGCGCCTCGCGCACGACGAGCGCGATCGCCTGATCGCGGCGCAGCAGTACGTCGAGCACAACCCGACCGGGACCTGGATCGCCGAGGTCCAGCAGATCCGCGCCGACCACGAGGAGGAGCTGTGGGCTCGCTCCTCGTCCACGCGCGAGGGCCTCGAGTGGTACCTGCAGGTCTACCCGGACGGTCGCTACATCGACCTCGCGCGCCCGCGCCTCGAGGGCTTCCAGCACGTCGAGGACACCGCCGCGCAGCAGGCTGCCGCGGAGCGCGAGCTCCGGGAGCGGCAGCGCCAGGAGGCCGCCGAGGCGCGCCGCACGTGGGTCACGCGCGCGGTCCAGTACTGGACGCGCACGATGGTCGGCCTGACGGGCTACGGCCGGTCGCTGCGCCGCATCGCGGGCTCGAACCCCGACTTCGCCCAGGCGTTCGGCCGGCCGCCGGAGCCGGTGTGCGCGCAGGACGAGTACTGCGTCAAGCACTACGGCCAGCTCTATCACATCCCGATCCCCGGCTCGACGCGCATCGATCGGCGCGTGGACGTGTACCTCCGCCTCACGATGGATCACGGCAACCTCGAGCGCGCCGAGATCATCCTGCCCGACAAGGGCTTCTCGCGCTGGTTCGAGATGGAGCACGCGCAGGTCGTCACGGACGAGGATCCCCAGCAGCGCTTCGAGGCGATCAACTGGGCGCTCGAGCGCATCCAGCCGGTGATCCTCGAGGTCGCGCAGGGCGCGCAGCAGGTCGACGTGATCCCGGACCCGGTCCTGCCGCTCCAGGTCCACCAGCACGCCGGCGACTCCGACGCCGCGCCGACCGCGCCCGACGAGGAGCCCGACGCTCAGCCCGCGCAGCCGCAGCCGCAGACGCCGCCGCAGGGTGACGGGCAGCAGCCCAACGAGTTCGACCAGCTCCTGAACGAGGCCGCCGGCGCCGACGCGACGAACCCGCCGCCGCCGACCGAGACCACGCCCCAGGACACCGAGGTCGAGCTCGTCCTCCCGATCGGGCTCATCGCCTACCGCTTCCGCAACCTGCAGATCACCGTCCTCGCGGCCGGCGACGAGGACTACGGCGAGGCGTTCGACGGCGTGATCATCGAGCGCGTCCGAGACTGAAGGTCGTCGCTCACGGCGTGGCGACCGCGTCGGCGGCGACGAGCTCCTCGCGCTGCAGGAAGCGCCTCAGCGAGAAGCGGATCCTCGCGACCTGCGTGGCGTCGAAGAACGGCGGCACGTCCCCGCGCTCGTAGCTCATGATGTTGCCCGGCACGTCCGAGTGGCCGTTGCCGAAGTAGTGGCCGAGCTCGTGCGCGAGCACCGTCGGCCCCGCGATGGAGCTGACGATGACGAGGTGGGCCCGGGCGTCGAACGCGTCGCCGCGGGGGCGCCAGTGCACGCCCTGCCGCATCCGCTCGGGCTCGTCGACGTCGCGGAGCGAGCGCACGAGGAAGACGTCGATCCGCTGCGGGTGCTGGAGGTGCCCGAGCGCGTGTCGATCGCGGCGGTTCTCGAGCCGGGCGTGGGCCTCGGGCATCGTGTGCCGCTCCACGACGCGGAACGTCACCCCGTGGGGAGAGAAGATCGTGTTCGCGTTCTCGACCTGTCCTGCGATCCAAGCGTCGTCGACGACCGGCTCGCCGCCTTCGAGCGCGGTGGTGACGGAGATCGGGAGCGCGGGGAAGGGCGCCGGGGCGGCCGGCTGGCCCGTCGCGGTGGACCCGATCGAGGCCAGCAGCGCGACCGCGGGGAGGGCGGCGAGGCCTCCTCGGAGCAGGGCGAAGCGGCGCGTTCCATCCAACACGGGCGCGCTAAGCGTACGTGCTTGACCCCGCCAGGCAACGGGCGCGACGGTTGGGTGTGACGACTCCGCGCGAGCCGACGATGTGGCAGAGCGAGCTGATCGCGAGCGACGCGATCGGTCGAGTCATGGAGTTCTGGGGCTTCAAGCGGAACATGGGCCGCGTCTGGACGGTGCTCTACCTCGCCGACCGACCACTGAGCGCCCACGACCTGCGCGAGCGCCTGCAGCTGTCGGCGGGGGCCGTGTCGATGACGCTCAAGGAGCTGTCGGCCTGGGGAACCGTCCGGAAGGTCTGGATCCAGGGCGAGCGCCGCGACCACTTCGCCGCCGAGGGTGACCTCTGGAAGATGGTCTCGCGCGTGTTCCGACAGCGCGAGCTCCTCGAGGTCCAGGAGGTCGTGGCCAGCCTCGAGCGGGCGATCACCGCGCTCGACGAGCGGGTCGCCGATCCGCGCTCGCCCGACGACGCGCGCCGAGCCGAGGTGCAGCGCGAGCGGCTGCGTCAGCTCCTCGAGCTGTCACGGCTCGGTCGGCGGCTCCTCGAGGGGCTCGTCTTCGAGGCGAAGGTCGACGCCCGAGCGCTCGCGCGGGTCCTGCTGGGGCGAGATCGGGAGTGACACGGTGCTGACCCGGCTGGGCGTCCTGCTGGAATCACGGGTGGTACGCGGGGTCCTGATCGGCCTCATCGTGCTGTCGCTGCTGCCGGTCCCCCAGATCGAGCACACGTTCCGCTGGATCTTCGTCCTCGTCTTCGGCCTCGAGATCGCGGTCCGGATTCCGCTCACGCGCCGCGTCGAGGGGACGCGCCAGCGTCAGGCCGAGCTGCTGTTCCTCCTCGCCGACGTCGCCGCGTTCCTCAGCTTCCTCCCGCTCGAGGCGTGGCTGCCCGAGCAGGTCGAGTTCCTCAAGCTGCTGCGGCTCGCGCGGCTCCTCGTGCTGCTTCGGTTCGCCCGGGAGCTCGCCGCCGACGTCTACTCGATCCTGACGCGCCGCGAACAGCTCGAGCAGTTCGCCCTGGTCAGCCTCGCGGTCGCGTCCCTCGCGTTCGTCAGCGCGGTGATCCTGAGTCAGCTAGGCGTTCCGCACGATTACGACTCGACCCCCGACGGCGGCGAAGGTTTCGTCGACCAGATCTGGTGGGCGTTCCGCCAGCTCGAGAGCGGCGACAACCTCGTCGCCAACCTCCACGTGCACCCGATCGTCGGCGTGCTGTCGCTGGTCCTGACGGTCATCGGCGTCTTCATCATCTCGTTCATCATCGGCATCGGGACCAACGTCGTGGAGCAGGTCGTCCGCGCCGAGCGGCGCCGGCCGGTCGGCTACACCGGGCACACGATCGTGGTCGGGCCGATCTCCGAGGGCGAGGTGCTCGTCCGCGAGTTCGTCCGCATCTACCTGAAGAACCGGCGCGACCTCCGCGACCAGGCGCGCAAGTACGTTCGGTGGCTCTTCGGGCGCGGCGCGCGGCCGCGGGCGTTCGCGTTGCCTCGGATGGCGCTGCTGGGGCCCGTCGACGAGCCGCCCGCCGTGCTGCTCGAGCCGGGGATGCGGCACGTGGTCTACCGCCAGGGCGACGGCGGCCAGCTCGACGCGCTGCACCGGATCGGGGCCGAGCGCGCCAAGCGCGTGATCCTGATGAGCGATCCCGAGGCGGGCCCCGACGCGGACGCGATCACCGTCGCGACGCTCTCCGCGATCCGAGAGCTGAACCCCCACGCCCACGTGTTCCTCGAGCTGTTGAGCAGCCGGAACCTGTCGACGCTCAAGGCCGTCTCGGACAACCCGCGGACGTTCCCGCTCGACGTCCCGTGGCTGCTCGGCCTGTTCATGCTGCACCACCTGATCGTCCCGGGCGTGGAGCGGCTCTACCGGATCCTGCTCACCGCCGAGGGCTCGGAGATGTACTCGCACGTCTACCGCCGACCGCTCGAGCTCGAGTCCCTCGCGCGCCGCGGAGACGCCGACGGGATGATCGACGCGAGCGTCCTGGTCCGGCTCGCCGCGGAGCACGAGCTCGTCCTGGTCGGCGTGTTCCTCGGGACCACGATGCCGCGCGAGAGCCCCTACGACCTGATCGATCTCGAGGGCCTGCACCCGTGGGTGAACCCGACCGACGACCCGGCCCATCCCGAGCTGATCGAGCTCGGCGCCCGCGCCGGTCGCATCCCCGCGGCCGCGATCCGGGGCGTCATCGCGGTGGGCGAGACCTACCAGCCCGTCCGCGCGTTCGCGCGGCGGCTCGCCGAGGGCGCGGACCCGGCGCCGCCGAGCGAGGATCCCGGCTCGGTCACGATCGGGGAGGCGGACCAGCCGCCGCAGCGGATCCTCGTCATCGGCTTCGGCGACGCCATCGCGAGCATGACCACGCGGCTCGCCGACCTCACCGAGGGCGCGCGCGTGACCGTGGCCACGGACGGGCGCGACGTCCACGTGCACGCGCTCCGGTCGGCGCTCGAGCGGACGGGGATCGCGCTCGAGACGGAGGGCGATCGCACGGTCGCGGCGCTCCCGCGCGGCGGCCGCCTCGAGATCCGCTCGTCGCGGGACGGCGACGCGATGTCGGCGGGCCTCGAGGCGCTGGCCGAGGGCGGCGTCGAGGCGGTGGTGTTCGTGGCCGAGACGGACGCCCGGGACGCGGACGCCCGGACCGCGCTGCGGCTGCTTCGGCTCGCGGAGGGGCTGCTCGGGATCGACGGCCCGCCGCCGCACGTGCTGGCCGAGCTCACCAACGTGACCAAGGGCGTGCGCGCGCGCTTCAACATCCAGGCGGCGTTCGAGCGCGCGGGCCGAGAGCCGCCACGCGTGACGCTCGTGAGCACCCAGCAGATCCGAAACTACTTCATGGTCCACAGCGCGTTCGTGCCGGGCATCGACGTCGTGTACTCGCAGCTCCTCGGCGAGGTCGGCCAAGATCTCGTCCGGCTACCGCTCGAGACCACGGGCCCGATCACGCTCGCGCGCTGCGCGGAGCTCGTCGGCGAGCGACGGATGATCGCGCTCGGCCTCGAGCGGGGCGCCGACGTGATCCTGAACCCGCCGCCGCACGAGGCGATCGACGGGGTGACGGGGGTCTTCGTGATCGGGGAGTTCGACAGCGCCTGGACCGTGGGGCCCTGAGCCCATTCGAGAAAAGTTTACATAATCTATCTTCTGCGAAGTACGAGTCCGGTGGTCGCGCGTGACGGTTGACGTTGGCGGCCGCATTCTCTACACGCGAGAGTCCGGGATGGAGGACGGCATCGAGGAGAACGAGACCAGTGACGCACCGCGCAGCGTCCGCGCTTCCGTGCCTCCGCCAGCGCTCGCAGGCCTGGAGCCGACCCGAGACTGGCGCACGAACATCAAGTTCGACCTGCCGGCGTCCGTCGTCGTCTTCCTCGTGGCGCTCCCGCTGTGCCTCGGCATCGCCGTCGCCTCCGACGCGCCGCCGCTGTCCGGGCTCATCGCGGGCATCGTCGGCGGCCTCGTGGTCGCCGTGCTCAGCGGCTCGTCGACGGCGGTCAGCGGCCCGGCCGCTGGCCTGACGGCGATCTGCGTCGCCGCGATCGCGTCGCTCGGCTGGGAGGCGTTCCTGGTCGCCGTCGTCCTCGCGGGCGCGCTCCAGGTCGGGTTCGGTCTCGTCCGCGCTGGCATCTTCGCCTACTACTTCCCGTCCTCGGTCATCAAGGGGATGCTCGCCTCGATCGGGATCATCCTGATCCTCAAGCAGCTCCCGCACGCGCTCGGCTGGGACGCGGACTTCGAAGGCGATCTCACGCTGCTGCGCCAGGGTCAGGCTGGCCCGCTCGACCAGATCGAGCTCGGGATCCAGCACGTCAGCCCCGGCGCCTTGCTCATCGCCCTCGGCGGCCTGGCGCTCCTGATCCTCTGGGAGCAGGTGCCGGCGCTCAAGAAGCTGCGCTGGTTGCCCGGGCCGCTCGTCGTCGTGGCGCTCGGCGTCCTCGCCAACTTCGCCCTCGGCGCCGTCGCGCCCGGATGGGCGCTCTCCGGCGAGCACCTCGTGTCGCTGCCCAGCGGCGGCGTCACCGAGCTGTGGCGCGAGATGAGCTTCCCGGACTTCACGCGCATCGCCGACTGGGACGTGCTCCAGGTCGCGTTCACGATCGCCGCGGTCGCCAGCATCGAGACGCTGCTGTGCATCGAGGCGATGGACAAGCTCGACCCCTACAAGCGCAGCACGCCCACGAACCGCGAGCTGATGGCCCAGGGCGTCGGCAACATCATCAGCGGCCTGCTCGGCGGCCTGCCGGTGACCGCGGTCATCGTGCGCGGCTCGGCCAACATCCACGCGGGCGCCCACTCACGACTCTCGGCGATCCTGCACTCGATCTGGCTGCTCGTGGCCGTGCTCCTGCTGGCCTCGGCGATGAACATGATCCCGCTCGCCGCGCTCGCGGCGATCCTGCTGCACGTCGGCTACAAGCTCGCGCGCCTCGAGCTCTTCAAGAAGATGCTCAAGCAAGGCGCGGAGCTCTGGGCGCCCTTCCTGGCGACCATCGTGTTCGTGTTGGTGTTCGACCTGCTCAAGGGCGTCGGGATCGGGATGGCCGTCGCCATCTTCTTCATCCTGCGCTCGAACCTGAGCACCGCGTACTTCGTCCACCACCTCGAGTCCTCGGGCGAGCGCGAGCACCCGACGATCGTCATCCAGCTCAGCGAGAACCTCTCGTTCCTCAACCGCGCGGGCGTGAACCGAGTCCTCCACGAGCTGCCCGACGGAGCGTCGGTGATCCTCGACGGCAGCCTCATGCACCACATCCACACGGACGTCCTCGAGCTCATCCACGAGTTCGCGGACACCGCGCACACCCGAGACATCGACGTCGTCCTCGTCGACATCCCGGGTCCGCCCGGGGGCGCGGCGCCGACGACCGCCGAGCCCGCGAGCGTCAAGGGCCGCGAGCTCCTGGCGCGTGCCCGCGCTGGCGCCCACCGCGATCGCTAGCAGGGCGCGTGAAGCGCCCTGCTACCGTGCCCGTGCCCGTGCCCGCGCGTTCGGGCACGGGCATGCGCGCTTCGCGCGCGGCACGGAAGCAGCTCGCTTTCGGCAGCCTGCTGGCTAGTACCCGGCGGCGGCGGCGGTGCCGACCACGAGGATCCCAGCGAGGGCGAGCAACGCCGTCAACGCCAGCGCCGCGACGGCCGCAAGGCCGAGCTTCTTCGTTCGCGACATCGCACAGGGTACGCGCGAGAGGGCGTGCGCCCTTCCCCGAGGCTCGAGATCGCTCAGAAGGCGTCGGTGAGCGACTCGTAGGCCTTCGGGTCGGTCATCAGGAAGCGCGACACGCCGAGGACCTCGCGCAGCCGCTCGCCGCGCTTCGGATCGGTGAGGCCGCGGACGGTCCGCATCGCGAGCTTCACGTCGAGGTCCGGGCGGCCACAGATCACCTCACCTGGGATCGGGCCGCGCACCGCGAGGACCGTCACCGGGTGGTCCTTGCTCCACGCGGAGCGCGCCAGGTGGCCCTTGGCCCCCACCGAGCAGTACGCGGCGCCGACGTGAGCGGTGCCGTCGGTCAGCGCCTCGAGGACGGCGTCGTAAGAGCCGAGGAAGCCCTGCGACGCGAGCTCCCGATCCGGGTCGATCCCGCGCTCCACGAGCGCCGCGCGCGGCGCCAGGTATCCGGCCGCCGACCACTTGTCGACCCAGGCCGCGCGCTTGCCGCGGACCTGCTCGATCGTGTCCACGACCCCGGTTCGGCCGAGCAGCGCGGAGGCGTAGCCCAGGCGTCCGGCCCGCTCGACGCCGAGCAGGAGCAGCGCGCCGCCACCGAGCTGGGAGCGGACGTACGCGACCGGGGGCAGGCACGCGAGATCCACCTCGCCCTCCCCGATCGCGTCCACGAGCTCCGAGTAGCCCGAGTAGCCGACGACGTCGCAGGGGCGGCCGATGGCCTCGCGGAGCGCCGTGGCGATCCCGTCCGAGTCGCGGACCTGCCCGGGGACGAGCACGCCATAGCGGATCGGCTCGCTCGGCGCGGCGTCCCGGCTCGCGCGGGGGGCCGCGCGCCACGTGTCGGTCGGGCGCTCCTCCCACTCGACGGTGCTGTCGCCGATCTCCTCGACGATCGACCGCAGCTCGATGCTCGCCTCGCGCATGTCGACGAAACGATCCGCGGGCTCCCGCGCGAGGCCCTTGGCGAGGTAGGCGTCCACCCTCGAGTGGATGCCCGAGCGCACCGAGGACACGAGGGGCGCGTCCTCCGTGAGGAGCTGGCGCGACAGGCGACGCGGGCTGGTCGCGTCGAACGGGAGCCGCCCCGTCAGGCAGTGGAAGAGGACCGCGCAGATCCCCCAGACGTCGACGCGGGGGTCGGTGACTCGATCGTGCTTGAGGAGCTCGGGGGCGACGAGCGGTGGCCCCCCGTCGGGGCGCACGCCGACGGTGAGGCGCGTGATCCCCTCGCGACCCAGCTGCCAGGCGAGGCCCAGATCGAGCAGCTTCGGGATGCGACGGAGCGAGTTGAGCTCCACCAGCCGGACCTGCTCGGTCGTCACGCTGCCGTGGATGATCCCCGCGGCGTGGGCGGCGGAGAGCGCGTCCATCAGCGACAGGACGATGTCCGCGGCCTCCGAGAGCGGCAGCGGCCCGACGCGACGCAGGTACCTCGACAGCGACTCGCCGTCGACGCGCTCCTGCACGACGTACAGCGAGCCCGAGCCCGTCTCGCCCATGTCGTAGACGTTGATGATGTTGCCGTGCGTGAGGTGCGCGGCGAGCTTCGCCTCCCGGAGGAAGCGGCGGCGCGCGTCGGCGTCGTCTTCGGCGCCCACCACCAGGAGCTCGATGTGCACCTGCCGGTCGGTGCGTACGTTCCGCGCTTCGTAGAGGACCGTCCCGGGGCCGCGGTCGGCGACCCGCACGATCTCGTACTTCGATCCGATGCGCTCGTGTCTGGGGGTCGGAGTGTGCTCTGCGTCCACTGCTCTCGCTCGCGGCGTCGCATCACGTTCTAGCGGACCCGCTCGTTCAGAGCAACGCGGCTGTGCACGATTCGGACACTGGCACAATCGGGCACCCGAAAACGCCGCTCCATGCCAGCGGCGCGGATTGGCACGCCCCTCGCTGGAGCGATCGAGCATGAAGGCCGACATCCTCCGCTTCGCGCTCGTCTGCACCCTCCTCGCCGGCTGCAACGACGGCGGCGCCTACTCCGGACCACCGTATCCGCCGGCGCCCGGCTCCGACGCCGGCGTGCGCTCCGGACCGCCCGGCGCCGACGCGGGGGCGCCCTTCCCCGGCGACGTGCCGGACGCGGGAGGCGACACCTTCGACGACGTGGGCACCAACCCGTTCGTCATGGCCTCGCACGATCCCTTCTCGACCTTCGGCGCCGACGTCGACACGGCGAGCTACGACATCTTCGTGCGCGACGCGCTCGAGGGCTCGCTGCCCAGCCCGCTCAGCGTCCGGCTCGAGGAGTACGTCAACGCGTTCGACTACGACTACCCGACGCCGGAGCCCGACGCCGAGATCCCGTTCTCGATCGACCTCGTGGCCGCGCAACATCCGTTGCGATCCGACATCGCCCAGCTGCGGATCGGAATCCAGGCTTCGCGGCCGCCGGAATTCGAGCAGCTCCCGACCAACCTCGTGTTCCTCGTGGACACCTCCGGGAGCATGGACGAGATCGACAAGCTGCCGCTCGCTCAGCTCGTGATCCGCGAGACCGTCGGCGCGCTCAACGGCACGGACACGATCTCGATCGTCACCTACGGGCCGAACACGCGGGTCGTCCTCGGGCCGACGCGCGCGTCGGACGCGGCGCTGATCGATCGCGCGGTCGGTGAGCTCGCGGCGAGCGGCGGGACCGACGGCGGCGCCGGCATCCAGATGGCCTACGCGCAGGCGACGGCGGGCTGGATCGAGGGCGGCTTCAACCACGTGGTCCTGATGACCGACGGAGACTTCAACATCGGGATCACCGACACGGAGGCGCTCGTGACGCTCATCGAGGAGGAGCGCGCCACCGGGATCACCCTCACCGCGCTCGGCTTCGGCACCGGCAACCTCAACGACGCGATGATGGAGCGGGTCAGCAACTCCGGGAACGGCGTCTACAGCGTGATCACCAGCGCGGACCACGCGCGCCGCTACGCCCAGGAAGACATCTTGCGCACCGCGCACTTCGTCGCGCAGGACATGAAGATCCAGGTCGAGTTCAACCCGGACCACGTGCTCGCGTACCGGCTGCTGGGCTACGAGAACCGGGCCATCGACGACATGCTCTTCCGCGACGACACGGTCGACGCGGGCGAGGTCGGCGCCGGGCTGCGGGTCACCGCGCTCTACGAGGTCGTGCTGCGCGGGCAGAGCATCCCGGAGGTCGAAGGCGCCCCCGCGGCCACCGCGGGCGACCCGGTCGAGGGCGAGCGCGCGATCGAGGCCCACGAGCTCGTGGAGGTGCGCGTCCGGTGGAAGGACCGCGGCGCGACCGAGTCCGACCCGGCGCAGGAGACGTTGGCGAGCCTCACCCCGGACGACGTCTTCACCGAGCTGTTCACCGACTCGGACGCGGACTTCCTCTGGGCCTCGGCCCTCGCGGGCTTCGCCGAGCTGGTGAAGGGCAGCCCCTACGCGGACATCGCGCAGCTCGACCGCATCCACGCGATCGTCTCCGCCCAGCGAGACCGGGACACCGACCGCGCGCAGTTCGTGGAGCTGTTCGAAGCGGTCCGGAGCCAGCTCGAGACGCCCTAGCTTTCAAGGTCTGTCGACAAATCGCCTCCGGCGATTTCTCTCCGGCGAGGGGCAAGCCCCTCGCGCTCCCCACTGAGAAGCTTGGCAACAAAGGCCGCGCTTCGCGCGGCCACATTTGTTGCCAACCTCTCAGTGCGCGCCGGGGAGCGCGAAGGCGAAGAGCGTCCCGCCGTTGCCGAGCACGAAGCCGCGCCCGTCCGCCACCGCGGGCGGCGCGGTGAAGCCGTGCTGCGACTCGAACCGGCCGAGCTCGCGGCCGCTGCCGAGGTCGAGCGTGATGAAGCCGCCCTGGCTCTCGCCGAACAGGACGAGGTCGCCCGCGACGACGGGCCGCCCCGGCGCGCCTTGGGGGAGGCGGTGGCGCCAGAGGATCTCGCGATCCTCCCGGTCGATGCACACCATGCCGAGGTCCCCGGACGACAGGAGGAGCAGGCGGCTGGTCGCGCGGGTGATCGCGGTGACCCCGGTCAGCTCCTCGTCGCGCCACAGGACGCTCCCGCTCTCGAGCTCGAGGGCGTAGACGCCGCCCGCGAACGAGGCGATGTAGACGACGCCGTCGAGCACGAGCGGGGTCGTGTCGACGTCCGCGAAGCGCGGCGGCCCGTCAGGCCCGGGCTCGAGCTCGAGCGAGGTGTCGCGCTCCCACTGGAGCGCGCCGTCCGCGGGGTCGAGGGAGACGACGACGCCCGCCGTGAAGCCCGCGAGGAGGTGCCCGTCGACGAGGGTCAGGCCGGCGTGCTCGCTGACGTAGAACCCCTCGGGGGCCTCGCGGCGGTAGCGCCACAGCGCCTCCCCGTCCTCGCGATCGAGGGCGACGACGATGTCGTTGTCCGTGACGACGTAGAGGACCTCGTCGGTGAGGATCGGGGCCTGGCTGACCGCGCCGCCGACCTCGACCCGCCAGGCCACGACGCCGGTCGACGCCGTGAGGCGATGGACGACGCCGTCCTCGGTGGGCACGAACAGCTCGTCGCGGGCCGGGTCGATCGCGGGCTCCGCGGCGATGCCGCCGCCCGCCTCGTAGCTGTACACCTGCCCGCCGGTGGCGGTCATGGCGTGGAGCTGGCCCGCGCTCGAGCCCACGTAGATGCGATCGTTGGACGGGTCGAGCGCGGCGCTCGCCCGCTCGACCGGCACGAAGGCCTCGGTCGTCTCACCCGCGATCCGGTGCCGCCAGCGGAGGTGGATGGTGCGGGTGCTCGGGTCGCGGTCGACTCCGCGGCCGTCGATCCAGCCGAAGTCGGTGCCCGAGATCTGTCCGCACCCCGCCGCGAGCAGGGCGACCGCCGCGAGCGACGCCCGGGTCACTCGCCCTCGCCGCCCTCGCCACCCGCGCCGCCGCCTTCGGCCTGCTGCTGCTGGAAGCGGCGGATCATCTCCTGCAGCTGCTCCGGCGAGATCTGCGAGTCACCGCCCGCGCCACCGCCGAGCGGGTTGCCGCCGAGCCCACCGCCGAGCGTCGGCCGCGCCGGCACCGCCGACGGGTCGAGCTCACGGAGCCGGACCTCGGCCTGCGCCAGGACGTAGGAGAAGTCCTGCTCGGTCTCGTCGTTCTCCGCGTCGCGCAGCGACTCGACGAGCGCGCTCAGGGCCTCGGTCGCCTCTTCGGTCTGGTCGCGCGCGATGTACATGCGGGCGATGTGGTACTTCGCGACCGGATCGAAGGCGCCGTCGTCGATGCGGGACAGCTCCTCGTAGGTCTCGATCGCGTGGTCCCAGTCCTCGTCGGCCTCGAAGGTGAAGCCCTTGCCCTCGAGCGCCCGCCACAGGACGGCGGAGTCCGAGCCGCCGGCCGCGATGGCCGCCTCGAAGGCGGCGCGCGCGTCGGTCGCGCGGTCGAGCGCGAGCAACATGTCGCCGCGTCCGAGGTGCGCCCACGCCGCCGCGTCGCTGCTGCCGTGGTCGCGGAGGACGGCGTCGTAGGCGGTGAGCGCGGCCTCTGCGCGAGCCTCGACCGACGTGTAGCTCGGCGGGTCGTCCTCGTCGGGGACCTCGTCCTCGCCGCGGATGCGAGCGTTCGAGATCTCGACGGCGGCGGCGAGCGCGGTGCCCGCGGCGGTGGTCTGGGCCTTCTGGTACTCGTACCAGCCGATGCCGCCCGCGAGGACGAGCACGACCACGGCCACGATCGCGTAGACCGTGGGCTTGTTGTTCGCGGCCCAGTCGCCGAACGTGGCGGCCTGCTGAGCCATCTTGGTGTCGCTCAGCGCGTCGAGCGGGGCCTTCTCGTCCTTGAGCTCCTTGCCGCGCTTCGCCGCCTTGCGGGCAGCCTTGGCGGCGCGAGCCGCGGCGAGGCGAGCGGCGGCGCTCTTCTGCTTGAGCTCCTTCTTGGCGCCCTTCCCCTTGGGACGCGCCGCCCGGGCCCGCTTCGCCGGCTTCTCGTCCTCGTCGTCCGAGTCGTCGTCGTCCGAGTCGTCGTCGTCCGAGTCGCCCTCGTCCGAGTCGCTGTCGTCGTCGGAGTCGCCCGCGTCGCTGTCGTCGTCGGAGTCGCTCTCGTCCGAGTCGCTCTCGTCCGAGTCGTCCTCGTCGGAGTCGTCCTCGTCCCCGTCTTCGAGCTCGTCCTCGTCCTCCGCCTCGTCGGACTCGGGGAGGCTCGTCTCTTCGTCGTCTCGGTCGTCGTTGGCCACGGGATCTCCAGGCTCCTCGGCCGCCCCGGGCCGCGAAGGCGACGCACTATAGCGATGGGCCAAGGCCAGTCAACGCAGGGGCGAATTCGTGTGTCGGCCCGCGGTCGTGATGGCATACCGGGGCGTGCCTCGGCGCCTCCTCCCCGCGATCGCGTGCCTCGCGGCCCTGCTCGGATCCCCGGCCTCGGCCGCCGCGTACGACCACCAGGTGAGCCTCGACGTGAGCGCCGGCTGGGGCTGGGCCCCCGCCCTCGACGCCGCCCCGAACAACGGCCCGATGGCCGGCCTCGCGACCACCGTGGGCATCGACGACGCTTGGGCGATCGGCTTCAACCTCGGCTGGGCGGTCCACCCGCCGTTCACCGACGCGACCGACCCGGTGTTCCACGTCGGCATCGTCGGCGTCGAGGGCCTCTACTACATCGACATCCTCGAGATCGTCCCCTTCTTCGGGCTCGGCATCGACCTGCTCCCGACGGTGAACGGCAGCACCTGGGGCCTCGACTTCGCCGCCCACGCCCGCGTCTCGCTGGACTACCTGGTGAGCCGCGAGGTCACGATCGGGATCGACGTCCGCCCCTACATCCTCCTCACCGCCCTGAGCCTCGACCCCGTCTACATCACCTTCCAAGCCCGGGTGAGCTTCCTGTTCGACTACTGAGTCCGACGACGCGAAGCGTCGGAGGATCTCAGTGGGGAGCGCGAGGGGCTTGCCCCTCGCCGGAGAGAGATCGCCGGAGGCGATTGATCGACCTTGAGCCCGGTCGAACATCCTCCACCCGCCCCCACCCCACCGTTGGAGTCGCATGGAGGTCGTGGTCCGCGCGAAGCGCGGCCCGACCGACCGGCGCGCTCCGCGCGCCGACGGCGCGAAGCGCCGCCCCTCCGTCGTAGGCGCGAAGCGCCGGAGACGGAGGCCGAGGGGGTGAGACGGTGCCGAAGGCGCCGGCGAGGGGGACCGGGGTCCCCCTGGGGGACAGAAGTCCCACGGCCGCGCACGTGGCCAGCGTCCTCTCCGTCCCACGGCGCCGGGGGCGAAGCCCCCGCTCGCGCGCGCAGCGCGCGAGAGAACAACAGCTCGCGGAGTCCCCGTCCTCATCCCTGACCACGCGAGCGTTCGAAGTGGGGCCAGAACGCAGAAACGCCCGGGCGACGAGTCGTCCCGGGCGTTCCCGATGAGCCGTGGCTCGGCGCGCTACGGGGTCGCGGACGCGTTGAAGCAGGCGAGGTTCATCATGCAGGAGTTGTCGCGGCAGTCGGCGAAGCCGTTGCCGTTGTTGTCCATGCCGTCGCTGCACTCGGCGAAGTTGCGCTCGGTCATCATGCACACGGTGACGAAGGGGTTCTGCGAGCAGCTGAAGTCCATGCAGTCGACGAAGCCGTTGGGGGGCGTGTCGTTGTCCATCATGTCGCTGCACGTGGCGTTGGTGTTCTCGCCCGGGCAGATCGTGACGTCGGGGTTCTGCTTGCAGGAGAAGTCCGCGCAGTCGGCGAAGGTGTCGCCGTCGTCGTCGGTGCTGTTCATGCACTCGGCGTTGGCCATCGCCTGGTAGTCCGCCGCGGCGACGCCGGTCGGGGTGGTGCCCATGCAGGTCACGAGGCCCTCGCCGTCGCAGCCCGGGTCGTCGCAGTCGGCCAGGCCGTCCATGTCGTCGTCCATGCCGTTCGCGCAGAGGGCGTTGGTGTTCTCGCGGGGCGGCTCGACGCAGCCGGGGTGGTTCCACATGCAGGAGAACTCGCCGCAGTCGAAGCGGCTGTCGCCGTCGTCGTCGGTGCCGTTGGTGCAACGCGTGGTGACCATCGCGACCCACATCGCCTCGGCGACGCCCGTCGCGGTCGTGCCGTCGCACACGACGATCGCCTCGTCCTGGCAGTCGGTGTCCATGCAGTCCATGGCGCCGTCGCCGTCGTTGTCCATGCCGTCGGAGCAGTTGGCGTTGGTCGCCTCACCGCCGCACACGACGCGCATCTGGCAGTCGATGTCGTCGCAGTCGAGGAAGCCGTCGCCGTCGTTGTCCTCGCCGTCGATGCAGGTGCGGTTGCTGTTCTCGGTGCCGCAGAACGCCGAGCAGGCGAAGTCGCGGCAGTCGAAGAACATGTTGCCGTCGTTGTCGCAGCCGTCGCTGCAGGCCTCCGCCGTGTTCTCGGGGCCGGTCGCGCAGGTGCCCGCGTCGTTCATCCCGCAGAAGCTCTCCGCAGGGCAGGTCACGACGCCGCAGCAGCCGCGGTCACCGCAGTCGGTGAAGCCGTTGCCGTCGTTGTCCATCATGTCCGAGCACAGCGCCGCGGTGTTCTCGGCTCCGCCGCCGCCGCCGTCGCCGGGCGGGGGCGTCCCCGCGTCGTCGCCGTCGCGGTCACGACAGCCGGATGCGAGCAGGACCAGGGCGCTGATGAGCAGGACGGAACGAATACGCATGGAAAGCTTCTCCTCGGTGACCCATCCGCATAGCCCGAGTGCGAATGGCCGCGCAAGGCGGCGATGGGTCTAGTCACTGGGTCATGGCGATACCGTGACCAAGGGCCTCAGCCTCTCGACGGTGCGCGGCCCGATCCCGCGGACCCGGGTGAGCGCGTCGACGGAGTCGAAGCGGCCTCCGCGGTCGCGCTCCGCGATGATGCGCTCGGCGAGCCGGGGGCCGATCCGGGGCAGGAGCTGCAGGTCCTCCGCGCCCGCGGCGTTCACGTCGATCGGCTCCTCGGCGAGGAGGCGCCGCCGCTCTGGCGTCCGGGGCACCGCCACTGGCGGCTCGGGCACGGGCGGCGGCGGCTCCTCCGCGGGGCGGGCGAGCGTCGCGATCGCGAGGGCGGCCAACAGGGCGCCGAGGGCGGCGAGGGGGGCGCTGGGTCGAGGGGCCATGCCCCCTCATCGGGCGAGCTCGAGCGGCGTTGCTCAGGCGGGATCGGCGAGCCCGAAGCCCTCGTGGAGCGCGCGGACCGCCTCCGCACCGTGGGCCTCCGAGATCAAGCACGACACCTTGATCTCGCTCGTGCTGATGGCCTCGATGTTGATCCCCGCGACCGCGAGGAGGCGGAACATCTTCGCCGCGACGCCCGCGTGGGAGCGCATCCCGAGCCCGACGATGGAGACCTTCGCGGGGCTCGCGTCGACGATGACGTCGCCGCGCTTCTGCTCGCCGAGGGCCTTCTCGGCGATGGGGCGGGCCGTCTCCGCGTCGCCGCGGGAGACCGTGAACGTGAGGTCGGTCCGACCGTCGGCGGACACGTTCTGGATGATCATGTCGACCACGACGTGGGCGTCGGCGAGCGCCTCGAACAGCGTCGCCGCGAGCCCGGGCTCGTCGGCCACGCCGCGCAGGGTGACCTTGGCCACGTCCCTGTCGAGCGCCACGCCCGCCACCACGATCGCCTCGAGCGACTCGTCTTCCTTCGTCACCAGCGTGCCCTCCGCGTCCGTGAAGCTGGACCGCACGTGCACCTTCACGCCGTGCTTCATCGCCATCTCGACCGATCGGATCTGGAGCACCTTCGCGCCGAGCGAGGCGAGCTCCAGCATCTCCTCGTAGCTGATCTTGGGGACCTTCCGCGCGCTCGGGCAGATCCGCGGGTCGGTCGTGAAGACCCCCTCGACGTCCGTGTAGATCTCGCAGAGATCCGCCGCGAGGGCCGCCGCGAGGGCCACCGCCGTCGTGTCGGAGCCGCCGCGCCCGAGCGTCGTGATGTTGCCGTGCTCGTCGATGCCCTGGAAGCCCGCGACCACCGCGACCTGGCCCGCGTCGAGGACCTCGCGCAGCGGCTCGTCGTCGATGGTCCGGATGCGCGCCTTCGTGTGCGCGGCGTCCGTCCGCAGCCGGATCTGGTGGCCGAGCAGCGAACGGGCGGGCACCCCGCGGACGCCGAGCGCGATCGCGAGGAGCGCCGACGCGACCTGCTCCCCGGTCGCGACGAGGGCGTCCATCTCGCGCGGCGCGGGCTCGCCCTGCCCCGCCACGTCGCGGCCCAGCGCGAGGAGGCGGTTGGTCTCGCCGGACATCGCGCTCACGACGACCACCACGTCGTCGCCTCGCTCCCGGAAGCGCGCCACGCGCGCCGCCACGTTCGCGATTCGCTCGACCGACCCGACGGATGTCCCGCCGAACTTCTGAACGATCAGGGCCACGGGGCGCGGAGCATAGACCGATCGCGGAGGGCTTCAATCCTCGCTGGGAGCGTCCGTGTCCGCGGCGTCGTCGTCGTCTTCGTCGTCGTCCGCGACGGGGGGCGCTGGCGGCTCGGGGCGGCGCGTGGGCGGCGGGCGCCCGTAGTCCTCGGTGAGCTTCCGCGAGAGGCGATCGAGCAGCATGCGCTCCACGTAGCCGGGCATCGACGGGACCTGCATCGTCACGCGGACCTGCGGGGTGCCGTTGACGCCCGTGGTGCGCGCCAGCTCGAGGCTCCCGTTGTGCTCGCGCCCGGCGTCTCGATAGGAGAACAGGACGTAGCCGATCTCCGGATCGCGATCGCTGATCGGGAAGCGGAAGTCGACGGCGATCAGCCGCACGGCGGCGCGCCAGAGCTGGTCGTAGGTGTACGTGTAGTCCTCGGTGGACCGCGCGCTCGCCGAGGCAGCCGGCGCGAGCACCGCCAAGAGGACCAGGAGCGAGAGCGAGCGACGCATGCCCCGAATCTACGGAGGCGCGCGCGGGGCACCAAGAAAGCGGCGGCCCTACTCGCGTAGCTCGCGGACGGTGAGGGTGTAGGGGCCCGCCATGCCCGAGGTGTAGGTGTTCGCGTAGACCTGGAGCGGCCGGGTGCGGGACGCCCGGTAGACGATCCGGCTGTCGGTCCCGATCGCGTCGTCGTTCTGAGCCAGGCGCACGTCGTCGGGGTCGACGAGGAGCAGGTAGGTGTCGAAGGCCTCGCTCCGCATGGTGATCACGTAGGTGCGCCCCTCCTCCACCGAGAGCGGATGGGGGTGGTAGAGGCTGCCGTCGTCGAGCGTGGGGTCGCCCTCGCCTAGCACCCCCGCCTCGCTGAGGACCTCGTCGCCAGCGAGCTCGGAGGCGGCCCCGAGGTGGTAGGCGCCCCCCTCCCCCGCGAGCGCGGCGTTGGCCCCGACGAACACGACCCCGGACTCGTCGGGGATGTAGACCAGGCGCACCTCGCGCTCGGTCCCCTCGACGGGCTGGCTCACCGCGACCATCCGGCGGTCGCTGGTCTCGAGGAACAGGAACGGCGCGAAGCCGTCGCCGCGCATCGTGAGCACGTAGGTCTCGCCCGCGTCGACGTGGAGCCAGTAGCGGTCGAGGAGCGAGTCGTCGGTGTAGTGAGCGTCGGTCGCCTCGAGGCGGCCGTCGGTGGGGTGGTCGAGCACGAGCGCGGGCGCCGCGAGGGTGTCGACGGTGAGGACGTAGCGGCCGCTCTCGCCCGCGCTCGGGGTGGTCGCGACCAGCTCGACCTCGTCGCGGTCCGCGGTCCACACGATCTGCGCGGTGAGCCCGGCGCCTGGCGCGTCGTCGGACTGCTCGATCTCCCAGCTCTCGGCGCGCAGCACGAGCATCGGGTCGACGTGGAGGCTCCGCATCGTGAAGACGTAGGTCGTGCCCTCCTCGACCATCACGAGGTGCGAGTCGAAGAACGAGCGCTCCTTGGGGCGGATCCCGTCGCCCGCCTCGAGCACGCCGGTGACGGGGAAGTCCTCGGCGAGGCTCGGGCGCCGGAGCGTGCGCATCCCGAGCGCCAGGAGCAGCGAGCCGAAGAGCAGGACGGTGAACCCGCCGAGGACCCACGCGGAGCGGCGGCTGCCGGGATCGCGCGGTCGAGCCAGCGGCTCACGCGGACCCTCGGCCTCCGGGGCGCTCGAAGGCGCCTTCGGCCGCGCGCGCTGCGACAGGGTCTTGGCGTCGGTGGAGCTCGGGGCGTCGGCCAGCTCTTCGAGCGCGCTCACGAGCTCGTCGGCGGTCGCGAACCGCGCCGCCGGCGCCTTCTCGAGGAGGCGCGTGAGGATCGCCCGCAGCGCTCCGGGCGCCTGACGAGAGAGCGGCGGCGGCGGGTCGACCGCGTGGGCCATCAGCTTCTTGAGCGCCAGCCGATCCGCGAACGGCGGCCGCCCCTCGAGAAGGAAGTACAGCGTGCAGCCCAGGGAGTAGAGGTCGCTGCGCGCGTCGGCGTCGCCGGGGCGGTTGGCCTGCTCGGGCGACATGTAGTCGAGGCTGCCGACCAGCTCGTCGACCCAGGTGTGGCGCCCCTCCTCGTCCGCTTGGGTCAGCGAGGCGAGGCCCAGATCGACGACCTTCACCGTCCCGTCGTCGGTCAGGAGCAGGTTCGAAGGCTTCACGTCGCGATGCACGATCCCCGCGGCGTGCGCGTGCGCGAGGCCAGCCGCGGCCTGCCGGATCAGATCGGCCGCGCGCGCGGGCTCGAGCGGGCCCTCGGCCCGGACGAGGCGCGAGAGGTTGGTGCCCGGGACGAGCTCCATGACCAGGTAGAGCCGCCCGTCGTGCTCGCTCGCGTGGGTGGCGGTGACGACGTTCGGGTGCGGCGCGAGCTTGGCCTGCGCCTGCACCTCGCGGCGGAAGCGCGCCACCGCGTCGGGCTCCTCGGCGAGGAACGGCCGCAGCACCTTGATCGCCACGTCCTTGTCGAGGACCTCGTGGCGCGCGCGGTAGACCTCACCCATCCCGCCGGCGCCGAGCAGCTCCTCGATCACGTGCTCGCCGAGCCGGTCGCCGGGCTCGAGGAAGCGGCGCGCCTCGGGCGTCGACGCGGGCGCCGCGTGGCTGTCCGCGGCGACGCTCTCGGCCGCGCGGTGCAGCGACGCGACGAGCTCGAGGTCCTCGCGCAGCGCCGCGTCGAGGTCCGGGTGCCGCGCCAGCCACTCGTCGGCGTCCGCGACGTCGCCCTCGAGCAGCGCCTCGACGAACGCGTCGAGCGCCTCGGCGATCCCGTCCGTCACGAGGCCTCCGAGAGGCGCTGCCGGAGGCTCCGGAGCGCGCGGACCCAGGCCTGACGCGCGGCGTCGGGGGACATGTCGAGCCGCTCCGCGATCTCGGCGTGCGAGAGCCCCTCGAAGTGGCGCAAGACCAGGATCTGGCGGGCCTCCGCGGGCATGCGATCGAGGACCGAGAGCATCCGCGCGGCCTCCTCGCGGGCGGCGACGTGCAGGCTCGGGCTGGGACCGCCACCCGCGAGCCGGGCGCTCGCGCGGCCCTCGGACTCGGGCTTCACCGCGCGGCTCCCCATCACCGCGTCCTCGGCCGCGACCTGCCGCTTCTCCTGGTGCCAGTAGCGCAGGAGGTTCCGGGCCTCGTTGCGCACGATCGCGACGAGCCAGCGCTGCCACTCCTCGGGGGTCTCCCCGCGGAACTGGTCGAAGCGCTCCATCGAAGCGAGCAAGCCTTGCTGCACCACGTCGGAGGCGTCGACCTTGCCCCCGAGCCGCCCGCGCAGCACCGCCCGCGCGACCGCCTTGAGGTAGGGGCGCAGCTCGTCGGCGGCCGCGAACAGCGGGCTGACGTCCCCGTCCCGGGCCGCGGCGAGCGCGCCGGCGACGTCCAAGGGGGGCTCGAGGGCTTCGTCGTGGTCGGTCATCGATCGACGCGCCGTCACCGTATCTCGCTCGGTCGGGGTGGCCCGGAGAAAAACGGCGTCCGCGGTTTCACCGCTCTTTCAAGGATCCGAGGCCGCGTCACATCGGCGCCCCGCACCGTTTCCGTTCCTCCATGACCCAGGCAGTGAGCACCTCGAGGGAGGGAACGATGTGGAGAAGGTTCATGGAGAAGCTGGTCGTGGTCCTCGCGATCGCGATGACGTTCGGGATGGCGGCGGGCGCGCGGGCGGACGCCCCGCTCGCGGACGGGCACACCTACGCGGTGCTCGTCGGCGTCGCGGACTACCCGAGCTCGCCGTTGCCGCGGACGGACGTCGACGCCGAGCGGATCGCGAACGCGCTGCGCGCGCACATGCCCCAGGAGCGGCTGCGCATGCACCTGCTGCTCAACCGCGACGCGACGCGCGCCAACGTGACGCGAGCGCTGTCCGAGGTGGCGCGGGACGCGACCGAGCGCGATGAGGTGATCTTCTTCTTCTCCGGCCACGGCGACACCCACGCCGACGAGCCGGACGGCGACGAGGGCGACGGCCTCGACGAGACGATCGAGCTGTTCGACGGGCCGATGCTCGACGACGAGCTCGCGCGTCAGCTCGCGCCCATCAAGAGCCGGATGTCGATCGTGGCGCTCGACTCGTGCTTCAGCGGCGGCTTCCTGTTCGACGTCGCCAACGAGCGCGGTCGGATGGCGATGTTCAGCTCCGACGAGGACCTGACCAGCGCGGTGCCGAGCGACGAGGCCGGCGGCTGGCTGTCCCTCTACCTCGCGCAGGCGCTCGAGGGGCAGGCGGACGGCGCGGCCGACGGCGTCGACGGTCAGGGCCAGGACGGCCAGCTCACCGCGCTCGAGATCGAGATGTACGTGCGCGACCAGTTCGCGACCCAGCAGCGGATCTCGGCGAGCGACCCGTCGTCGCGCGAGGTCGGCTACCAGAACGTCGACATCAAGCGCACCGGCGTCGCGCCCGACGCGGTGTGGATGAACCTCGACGGTGAGGTCGCCGGCGGCGTGACCCGCAACGTGGTGCTCGAGCAGACGGGGATCCGCCTGCCCAACGACGAGTCCGCGGGGCCGACGTTCGACGTCTCGGTCGAGGCCGGACACACGTACGTCGTCGAGACCTTCGACCTCGAGGGCGCGACGGACACGGTCCTCGAGCTGACCCGCGGCGGCTCGGTGCTCGCGCAGAACGACGACGCCGGCGGGAGCCTCGCGTCCCGCGTGCAGTGGACCGCGGATCGCAGCGGCACCGTCACCGCCCGCGTCCACCCCTACTCGTCGCAGACCGGCGGGACCTTCGGGCTCCGCGTCATCGAGCTGCGGGAGGGCGCCAACGCGGCGAGCCGCAACGTCGTCCTCGAGCGCGGCGGGGTGTCGCTCCCCGGCACGATGGACGCGGCGTCGCTCCCGAGCTTCCCGCTGACCTTCGAGGCGGGCCACACCTACGTGGTCGAGACCTTCGACCTCGCCGGGGACACGGACACCGTCCTCCAGCTCCGCATGGGGTCCGGCCGGCCGGCCTCCGAGTCCGACCGGGTCGTCGCCGAGAACGACGACGCGGGCGGCACCCTCGCCAGCCGCGTCCGCTGGACCGCGCGCGAGAGCGGCTCGTACTACGCGCTCGTCCGCCCCTACGACGTATCGACCGGTGGCACCTTCGGCATCCGCGTCATCGAGCTCGGCGGGTCGGGCAGCGCCTCGACGCCTCCCTCGGTGCCGTCGCCGAACACGCCGAACGGCGGCTCGGGCACCGTGCACGTGGAGCGCCGCGGCCTGACGCTCCCGGCGACCGACGACTTCGATCGCCTGCCCACGTTCGAGATGGAGCTCGAAGCCGGCCGCACCTACACCATCGAGACGTTCGACCTCGACGGCGACACCGACACCGTGCTGTCGCTCCACCGGAGCACCGGCGGCATGCCCTCGGAGCGGGACCCCGTCCTCGCCGAGAACGACGACGACGGCCAGAGCCTCGCCTCGAGCCTGACGTTCACCCCCGACCAGAGCGGTCGCTACTACGCGCACGTCCGCCCCTACGGCCCGGAGACCGGCGGCACCTTCGGCTTCCGCGTCATCGAGCGGTGAGGCGCTAGCCGCTCCCCTCGCGCGCGCCCGGCGGATCCCGCCGCGGCGCGCGCGGCGCGTTCGAAGGGTCAGGCGGCCTTGGTCCGCAGCAGGTCCGAGAAGCGCAGGTTCATCGCGTAGAGCGGCACGAGGCCGAACGCGGAGATGAGCGCGGCCTGCACCACGAACATCAGGAAGATGTAGACGGTGCCCGGCCCCTCGACGACGGCCATGGCGAAGTAGAACTTGAGCGCGGCGGACACCGCGAACTGGAAGCTCCCGAAGAGGCCGGGGGCCGCGGGCAGCAGGATGCCGATCGCGAGGATCCCCATGATCGCGACGGCGTGGCCGAACGTGAGGTCGATCCCGCAGCCCCAGCCGAGCAGCCACATGCCGAGGGCGTTGGTGCCCCAGTAGATCGCGGTCTCGCCGAGGAAGCCCGCGGCGAGCTTGGGGTGGGCGACGGAGCGCACCCCCTCGGCCACGTCGGAGACCTTCTGCGCGACGAGGTCGGCGAGGCGTTTGGAGAGCAGCCCGAACGTCCACTGCACGAGCTTGAGCGCGAGCTCGCGCTGCCACAGGAAGATGAGCAGGCCCGCGAACGCGGCGACGAACACGCCGACCGCGAGCGCGCCGTAGTACGGGAGGCTCAGCACGACGCGATCGGTCACGCCCTCCATGCGCGGCAGCGCGACGAGCGCCCACACCACGCAGAGGCTCGCGACGAGGCCGTCGATCACGCGCTCGACCGCCACCGTGCCGAGCCCGGCCGAGATCGACACCTGGTGCCGCATCTTGGTGAGCGCCGGCCGCGCGAGCTCTCCGAGCCGCAGCGGGAGCGCGAAGATGGCGAAGAAGCCCACCCAGTTCAGGAGCACGCCGTCCCAGAACGGGATGTCGTCGCGCACCGGCGCGATGAGGAAGCGCCAGCGGCTCGCGCGGAAGAAGTGCGTGACGCTCAGGACGCCGGCGTAGGCGCCGACGGTCCACCACTTCACCCCGCGGAACGCCTCGGCGCTGGGGATCAGGTCGACGCCGCTGCGCTGCACCAGCCACGCGAGGAGGCCCCCGAGCACCAGCGACAGCAGGAGCTTCGGCAGGACTCGCCGGGCCAGGGACGGCTCGGGCGTGGCGGCGGTCTCCCCCATCGCGCGGCGAGGGTAGCGGGTTTCGAGGTCGCTACAACTCCACCTCGCCGGCGAGGATACGCCGGGGGTTGTCGGAGAGCAGCTCGAGCGCCTCGGCGGGGCCCGCGAGGGAGCGCAGCCGACCGATCGCCTCCTCGACGAGCTCCACGTCGCCGGGCCGGTGCGCGTCGGTGCAGGCCGCGTAGTAGACGCCCTCCTCGAGCATCCGCTCGGCCGCGCGCTGGGTGTGACGCCCGTAGCGACCGACGAGGCTCATCACGTCGAGGAGCGCGCAGGTGCCGACCTCGAGGAAGGCGTCGATCGGGTCGGTGGTGTCGAACAGCGCCGCGTAGCGCTCGGGGTGCGCGAGGACCGGCCGGACGCCGCGGAGCTGCATCTCGAAGAAGCGGTCCTCGACGCGGCGAGGCCAGACCTCGTAGTGGAACTCGATCAGCGCGGCGTTCCCGCCCGGGTAGGGCATCGCCTGGCCGGCGGTGAAGAGCTCCCAGAAGACGTCGTCGCAGTAGTGCTCCGCGGCGAGCCCCGTGTTCGGGATCCCGGGGAGCCCCCCGATGATGTCGACGAGCTCCCCGTAGGCGCGCTCGAGCCCCGGCTTGCGGTTGTCGAACATCGCCGTGCGGATGTGCGGCGTGGCGATCACCGTCTCGAAGCCGAGCGACCCGAGGCCGCGCAGCAGCGCGAGGCCCTCCTCCATCGTCCGGACGCCGTCGTCGATGCCGGGCAGGTAGTGGCAGTGGAGGTCGACGTATCCGTGGCTCACGCGGTCCCCTCGGTGACGTCTCGGTATGCAGCCGGCAGCGCCGCGAGCAAGGCCTCTCGAGTCGCGAGCGTCGGATCCTCGTGGACTCGCTCGAGGAGGCGGCCGAGGACCTCGCCGACCTTGCGGCTCGGCGGGATGTCGAGCGCCCGCATCACGTCCTTGCCGTTCACCGCCAGCTCGCCTGTGGACAGCGGCGTCCCCGCGTCGAGCTCGGCCCGCACGCGCGCTTCGAGGGCGTCGACGTCGGCGCCGCCGGCCCTCGCGAGCAACAGCACGTCGTAGACCCAGCGCGCCTCGACCTTGGCGAGCCACCGCCGCAGCGCCGGGTCGTCGAGGGACTCCGAGGCCGGCACGCGGACGTGCTCGAGCAGGTGGACCACGCGCTTGCGCTCGTGGTTCGACGCCCGCATCCGCTCGCGCAGCCACACGTCCGCGCCCTCCCAGGGGGCGCCCAGATCGATCAACGTCGCGGTCATCCGCAGCTCGTGCTCGGGCGGGGTCCGGTCGACGCGAGCCAGCGTCGCGCGCCAGGCGGCCTCGTCGATCGAGGTGAACGCCGGGCAGGTGATCTGGAGGATCCCCGTGTCACGCATGATCGCGAGGGCGCGCGAGGGCTCGGCGCTCTTCTCGAAGGCCTTGCGCCACTCCTCGTGCACGCGCTCCGGGGTGACCTTCGCGAAGGTCCCGAGCGAGCCGGGGATGGCCGCGCGCGTGTCCGGGTGGAGCTCGAACCCCAGCGTCGCGGCGAACCGCGCCGCGCGGAGGACGCGCAGGCCGTCCTCACCGAAGCGCTCGGCGGGGTCCCCGACCGCGCGGATCAGCCGCGCCTCGAGGTCCGCGAGGCCGGCCCACGGATCGACGACGTCGCTCGTGAGCGGATCGAACGCGATCGCGTTCACCGTGAAGTCGCGCCGCGACAGGTCCTCCTCGATGCTCACCCCGAGCTGCACCGCGTCCGGCCGGCGGCCGTCGCTGTACTCGCCGTCGCCCCGGAGGGTCGTGACCTCGTAGCGCTCGCCGCGGTGCAGCACGGTCACGGTGCCGTGCTCGATCCCCGTGGGGAAGGTGCGGCGGAACGTGCGCTGGACCTCCTCGGGGAGCGCGCTCGTGGCCAGGTCCCAGTCGCTGACGGGGCGCCCCATCAACAGGTCGCGGATGCACCCGCCGACGATCCACGCGCGGAACCCCGCGTCCACGAGGCCGGTGCACACCTCGAGCACGGGGATCGGGATCTGGGACACGTCGACGGGCACGGGCCCCTGAGCTACCGCGCGCGGAGCAGCGTGTCGACGTCCGCCTCGGACAACGCGAAGTCGTAGACCGTGAGGTCGCGCGCCATGTGGTCCGGGTCCCGGGTGCCCGTCAGCGGGAGCATCCCGAGCTGCATCGCGAACCGGAACACGACCTCGGCCACGGAGCGCCCGTGCCGCGCGGCGACCGCCTCGACCTCGGGGCGCTTCAGCGCGCGCCCGTTCGCGGTCAGGAGCGAGAAGCCCTGGTAGACCACGCCGCTCGCGGCGCACGCCGCCCGCACGCGCGCGTCCCAGCCCTGCTCGGCGTAGCAGCGGTTCTGCACGAACGCGGGCTTGATCTTGGCCAGCCCGCAGAGCTCTTCGAGCTGCTCCGCGGTGACGTTGCTGATGCCGATCAGGCGCGCCTTGCCCGCGTGGTGCAGGCGCTCCATCGCGCCCCAGGCCTCCCAGTCCTCGTCCGCGAGGCCGCGCCTGTACATGGGGCCATGGAGCACGAGCGAGTCGACCGCGTCGAACCCGAAGTGGGCCAGCGAGCTCTCGAGCGACTGCGCGACCTGATCGCGGATCGGCGCCTTCGGGTCGTACGGGAGGCGGTGGTCCTGGCCGCGCGCGAACGTGTACTTCGTCTGCACGAAGAGCTCGTCGCGGCTGACCTCGCCGCGATCGAGCGCCGCCCGGACGCCCTCCCCCACCGCCGCCTCGAAGTAGTGCTTCCGCTGGTTGGCGGTGTCGATCCCGCGGAACCCCGCGGCCAGCGCGCGCTCGACGAGGCCGCGCGTGTCCTCCTCTTTCCAGGCCGTCCCGTAGAGGAAGCTCGGCACCGGGACGCCCCGCACGGTTCGGTGTCGCTCGATCACGCGTCCATCGTACTCGGCGAGGGAGGTCCGCGCCGAGCTGTCGTAGACTCGCCGCATGCGACGCCTCCCCCTGTCGCGCGCCCTCGTCGGCGCGCTCCTCCTCCTCGCCGCCTCCTTCGTCGGTGGCGCCAGCGCCCAGCCGCGCGGCCGTCGCGCGCCGGAGTGGATCCCGATCAGCGGCACGAGCTGGTCCTACGCCGTGCCGGCGGATTGGCAGAACGTCCAGCCGCCGCCGTCGTCGCAGCCGAGCACGATGATCGTGAGCACGGTGACCGCGCCGGGGACCGCGCGCGGTCGCTTCCCGAACGTCACCCTCGTGGTCGAGCCGTTCAACCAGGGCGACGCCCGGATGTACGGCCGCGCGGCCCTCCAGATGGTCGGTCAGGTCGCGACGATCCTGACCAGCCAGGACACCATGGCGGGCAACACGCCGGCATTCGACATCCAGGCGCGCTGGCCCAACAACCAGCCGCCTACCCACGCGCTCCAGCGCATCGCGGTGTCGCGCGGGATGGCCCACATCCTCACCTGCTCGGACACCGTCGAGGCCTACCCGCAGTCGGCCGCGACCTGTCAGCGGATGATGGACACCTTCCGGGTTCGCTGACGCGCCGCAGGTGACAGTCGACGCCGCGGGCCAGACCCGCGTGGCTGGTACGCGAAGTGCTGATGCCTCCCCCCGGAGGACGAATGCGCAAGATTGCTTTCGCGTGCGCCACGGCGATGGCCCTGGCTGGTTGCACCGGCTCGCTCGCGGCGACGGACGGAGTCGGCCCAACGGACGACGTCGGCGGGGACACGGGCTCGGCGCAGCAGCAGCTGACGCTCGGCGCGACCGACGCGATCCAGATCGCGGGCATCCTCGGCTACGAGCTGTCGGGCCTGCTCGAGGGCGTCCCGGGCCTCGGCGAAGGCGACGCCATGCCCGGCCCGAGCGGCAGCCTGCCCGTCGGCACCGGCGACTGCACGGACGTCGACTGGGAGCCGGAGAACCTCCTCGGCGTGACGGTGACGTTCGACTCCTGCGTGCTCGACAACGGCGACGTGCTCGACGGCGGCGTCGCGGTCCGCCTCGGCGGCGCGGCGCGGGGCTCGGTCGAGATCGACTTCATGGACCTCGCGATCGGCGAGCGCTTCATCACCGGCACGATGACCCTCGCGGTGAGCCTCGACGACGTGCGCGTCGACGCCGACCTCGACTACCTCGACGCCGACACGATCATGGGCATCGAGCTCGTCGGCGTGGGCATGGGCATCCGCGGCGACGGCGTCCACTTCAACGGCGACGCCACCATCGTCGAGAACGGCGAGCGCTACCACGCGGTGCTCAGCGACGTCACCTGGTCGCTCGGCAACCTCTGCCACCCGACCGACGGATCGATCGACCTCACCCGCCCGGGCGAGCCCGCGATCAGCGTCGTGTTCTCGCCCGACAACGTCTCGGTCCAGGTCGGCTCCGAAGCCCCGGTGGACCTCCCCTCGGCCTGCTGAGCGCCCGCCTGACGGTCGTGGAAGGTCAACGCCAAGCGCGCGAAGGCGCAAAGACGCGAAGGGTTCGTGGAAGACGGGATGGAGGGAGGCGGCCCCCTCGAACGCCTTCGGCAAAGAAAACCTCTTTGCCTCCTTTCGCGATCTTGGCGCGAAACTCGAAGAGTCAGTCGGGCAGCTCGATGCCCGGGTTGGTCTGCTCGCCCTCGAGCCGCGGCAGCGCGTAGGTCTCCGAGGCGAGCTGCTTGCCGTGGATCTCGAGGGCGCGGTCCCGGAGGTCACGGGCCAGCCGGGCTCGCTCGGGGTCGCTCCCCTTCCAGACGCCTTCGAGGAACTCCGCGAAGGAGATGCAGGTGCGCGCGAGCTCGACCTCGTTGCCGAGCTCCTCGAAGAGCGCCTGCGAGTGCCGGTACGCCTGCTCGGCGTCGCGCCACGCCTCTTCCTCACCGCTCGCGGCGTGGACCTCCGCGAGCGTGCGCAGCGCGACCCCGAGGAAGGGCTTGCTGCGCGCCGACTCGAAGAGCGCGACGGAGCGCTCGATGTAGCCCTTCGCGGTCGGGTGGTCTTGCAGCAGCAGGTGCGCCTTCGCGAGGCCGCGCAGGATCTCCGCCTCGAGGATCCGGTCCCCGAGGGTCGCGCTGATCTCCTCGGCCTTCGACAGGATCGCGATGGCCTCCGCCGCCTGGCTCTGGCGGTAGCTCGACTCGCCGAGGTTGGTGAGGATCACCGCCTCGCGCATCCTGTCGCCGACGCGCCGCGCGTAGTCGAGCGCCTCGTTCCAGAGCGACGCCGCCTGCGCGTGGTTGCCGTTGTCCTGATGGATGGTGCCCAGGTTGTTCAGCGTCTGCGCCATCCCCGGCGCGTCGCCGATCTCGCGGCGGATCGAGAGCGCCTCGCCGAACGCGGCGAGCGCCTCGTCGAAGCGGCCGCTGTCCTGGTAGACGAGCCCGAGGTTGTTGAGGCTGAGCGCGATCGAGCGGCGGTCCCCGATCTCGCGGCGGATCTCGAGGCTGCGCTGCGAGAACCGCTCCGCGGCCTCGTACGCGCCGCGCATCCAGTGGACCTTGCCCACGTCGTCGAGCGAGCTCGCCACCCCGCGGGCGTCGCCGACCGCGTCGAAGAGCGCGTGCCCCGTGCCGAGGTGACGCATCGCCTCCTCGAGGTTGCCGATCGCGCGATAGACCCGCCCGATCCGGTTGTGCGCCGCGCCGCCCTTGCTCTTGAGGTCGAGCCGGTACGCGAGCAGGTGCATGCCGCGGAACGCCTCGATGGCCTCCTCGTTGCGGCCGAGGAGCTGCAGCACGTCGCCGTAGTTGTGGAGCGCGTCGATCCGCCGCACGAGGTCCTGATCGCCGAGCAGCTCGAGCCCGCGCCCGTAGTACTCGGCGGCCTTGGCGTTGGCGTAGCGCTCCCTCGCGCGGTCCCCGACGAGCAGGTAGTAGCTCGCCGCGTGGACCCCCGCGCCGCCCTGCTCGTAGTGCGAGGCGAGCAGCTCGAAGGCCTCCTCGCCGCGCTCGTAGAGGCGGAACTCGAGCCACTCCGCGACCCGCCGGTGGTAGCGCTCCGCGCCGGTCGCGTTCGTCAGCCGGTGGAGCGCGTCGCGCTCGAGGTTGTGCTTGAACGCGTACTCCTCCTCGCCGTGCAGCGACGAGTCGTCGAAGCGCATCACGTAGTCGCGCTCCTCGAGCTGACCGAGCAGGTCTCGGTAGTGCGCGGCGCTGCGCTCGGCGCCGCCCCAGAGATCCGGCGCGTCCTCGTCGAGGCGGCCGAGCGCGACGAGCGCCCCGAGCCAGAACACGCTCCCCATCGACGCCGCGCGCTCGAGGAGCTCGCGCTCCGGGGGCGTCATCGACGAGATGCGGGCCGCGATGGCGTCGTCGACGCTCAGCGGCAGCTCCGCGTCCTCGAGCCGGTCGAGGTCGACCTCCCACGAGCCGTCCTCGCGGGGCATCAGCGTCTCGGTGTCGAGGAAGGTCCGCACCATCTGCTCGAGCAGGTAGGGCGAGCCGCCGGCCGTCTCGACGGCGGCGTCCACGAGGTCGTCGGGCGGGCTCCCCGTCGGCGCGAGGAGCGCGCGGACCATCGCCCCGGCGTGCTCCGCGTCGAGCGGCGTGAGCTCGATGCGGTGATGCCGCGAGCCCGACCCCCAGCGAGGGCGTCGCGTGAGCAGCTCGGGGCGCGCGGCCGCGACGAGGAGCACCGGCGCGTCGGTGAGGCTGTCGCCGAGGTACTGGATCAGGTCGAGCACCTCGTCGTGCGCGTTCTCGAGCTGCTCGAAGGTGAGGATCATCGGGCCGTTCTTCGCGTCCGCCTCGAGGAAGGTGCGGAACACGGCGCGGCTGATCCGCGCGAGCTGCTCGGCGTCCCCCTCGAGCGCCCTCGTGAACGGCGACTCCGGGAAGCGGATGTCGAGGTAGGCGCCGAGGAAGTGCAGGAACTCGGTGACCCGCCGGTCGTCGAGGAGCTCGGCGACCTGCTCGCGCAGCCGCTCGCGGGCGTACTCGGGGTCCGCGGCGTCGGCGATGCCGAACCGAGCGCGCAAGATTCGTTGCACCGCGCCGAGCATCGGCCCGCCCTTGAGGACCTGGCCCCGGAACGATCGCGTCTTCGGGTCGCGCTCGGCGGTCTGCGCGAGGAACTCCTCCACGAGCCGGCCCTTGCCGATGCCGGCGCCCCCGACGATGGTGACCGTCTGGGCGTTCCGGGACGCCACCGCCCGCGCGAGCGCGCCCTCGAGCTCGCCCAGCTCGCGGTCGCGGCCGACCAGCGGAGCCTTGGGGATCGGGTGCCGGAGCCGGGTGGGCGGGTCGCTTCGCATGGCGCGGATACTACACCAGGCGGGGGCTCCCCATCAGCGCTGCTCGAGGCCCTCCGGGTGCCCGAACACGACGCCGTCGCGGCTCGTCACGACCCGCAAGTCCTCTTCCTGCCGCGTCACGAGCGCGAGCACCTCGCCGTCGCTCGCGAGGCGCGGCTCGCCGCACAGCCCGTCGGTCGGATCGCTCCAGCACGGCGAGGGCACGAAGGTCCGCGTTCCGTCGTCGCCGAGCCGCGTGATCCGCACCGCCCCCGCGTCCACGTCGTCGGTCGAGGCGACGACCGTGGCGCCCCGATGGGCCACCACGTCGAAGCTCGCGACGCCGTCGAGGATCACCTCGGGCTCGAAGCACTGGGTGGGCGTGCAGACGGCCCGGGACAGCGCGCGCTCGGCGAGGGTCCAGATCTCGAGGCGCGGGCCTCGGCAGACCACCGCGAGCCGAGCGGGCTCCGGGGGGATCACCCGCAGCGCGACGGGGAACGACGCGCTCCCGTCGAGGCGGGCCGCGAGGCTCGCCCGATCCGTGGCGAGGACGCCCCACCCGTCGCAGGTCGCGACCTGTGGGGCGTGCCCGGCGGGGGGATCGATCGCGACCTCGGAGACCTCGTCGCCCAGGGTCACGACCCCCGCCCGGCCTTCGCGGGCGTGCACCAGCCGGAGCGGCTCACCGTCGATCCAGGCCACGCTGCTGGCCTCCGTGGCGTCGACCTCCCACGAGGTCGACGCGTTGATCCGATCGGCCTCGCGCACCTCCCCGAGCGCGCGGACGACGGGCTCGGGGAGCTCGAACCGCATCACCCGGGCGCCGCCGTCGTCGGGGGCGAGGACGTAGGCGACCCGCTCGCCGACGTAGACGCTCCGCGCCGGGCTCCCGAGGGGGTGAGCGCCCACCCACATCATCGGCTCGAGGGTCTGGCGATCCTCGAGGAACGCGGCGAGCCCGGTGGTGCGGCGCTCGCAGCGATCGACGGCTTCGGCGCAGGTCGCCGCCGAGGTCGTCCAGAGCGCCCAGGGCACGCGCCGCGCCCCGAGGAGCGCGCTGACGAGCCGGGGACGCCGCGTGACCCGCTGCTCCACCCCCTCGGGCGAGACCCGCACGTGGACCACCGACCGGGAGTCCATCGTCGCGGCGAGGACCGCGCCCTCCTCGACCGCGAGCGACCAGGCGCCCCCCTCCGAGACCCGCAGCGGGACGATCGACGCCATCGGCAGCGGCGCGTCGTCGGGCATCTCGATGGCGTCGCGATCCGCGTCGAGGCCCGGGACGCCGCTCGAGAGGCCCAGCTCCGCGAGCGCGCCGCGCAGCCGCTGCATGGCGCGAGCGGGTCGGTCGGGCACGTGCAGATCGCCGTCCGCGCGGCGCTCGGACAGGGTCCGCATCTCGGTGCCCATCAGCTCGACGGACGCCCGGACCTGGGCCTCGGCGTTCTTGATGTTCGGGAAGAGGAACATCGACTCCTCCGCCGGGATCGCCTCGAGCGCCGGTCGACAGCGCTCCGGCCAGTCCTCGGCCGCCCCGAGGACGAGCGACGCGTATCGCGAGCGCTCCCCCGCCGGCAGGCCCAATCCCGGCTGCGCGGCTGGCTCCGCGTCGTAGAAGCACGCGGCGAACGCGGCCCAGCGCGCGGGGACCTCGGCGGCCCGCTGCGGACCCCGGACATAGGGGATCCCGAGGAGCACCCCCGCGACCGCCACGTTGACGAACCCGGCGATCAGCCAAGGCCGCACGCTCGGGCGTAGCGGCGGCCCGTCCAAGTCGGCGTCATCGTTCATGGTCGCAGGGGGAGAGCGAACTATACTCCCGAGCGACCAAGGTGGATTTTCCCGCATGAACGAACAGCCTCCCTCGTCCCGTCCGAAGCGCGGCACCCCGTACTGGAAGCCGCTGCTGGCGCTCGGAGCCGTCGCGCTCGCGTTCGGGCTCACGTACTTCTGGCCCCAACGCAACGGCCTCGATTTCAACATCGACGGATCGGCGCACGCTCAGGAGGTCCGCTCCGAGGGCGCCTATGACCTGACGGAGCTGCGGGTCATGAACCGGGTGATCCTCCACGTGAAGAACCACTACGTGGAGCCGGAGCGGATCAACCCGCGCCACATGTTCCTCGCGGGGCTCAACGCGGTGCAGCGCCAGGTCGCCCCGGTCCTCGTCGAGTACGAGGACGGCCAGAGCCACCTGACCCTCCACGTCGACAACCACGAGCAGCGCTTCCGGGTCGACGACGTCGACAGCCCGTGGACCCTCTCGTCGCGCTTCCGGGACGTCTTCGCGTTCATGCAGCAGAACCTCCGCGGCGAGGACGTGGAGCTGCGCGACATCGAGTACGCGGCCGTCAACGGCATGCTCCACACCCTCGATCCCCACTCGGTCCTGCTCACCCCCGACGTCTACGAAGAGATGCGGATGAGCACGCGGGGCGAGTTCGGCGGGCTCGGGATCGTCATCTCGATCCGCGACGGGCAGCTCACGATCATCCGCCCGATGGAGGGCACGCCGGCCGGGCGCGCCGGGCTCCACCGCATGGATCGCATCGTGAACATCAATGACGAGTCCACGATGAACATGCCGCTCAGCGAGGCCGTGGCGCGCCTGCGCGGCCCGCCTGGATCGCAGGTCGCGATCTACGTGGTCCGTGAGGGCGACGGCGGCTGGAGCCGCCCGCGCCGGTTCGATCTGACGCGCGCGGTCATCCACATCGAGTCGGTGGAGAGCCGGATGCTCGGCGACGGCGTCGGCTACATCCGGATCAAGAACTTCCAGGGCAACACCCACGAGGACATGCGGCGCGCGCTCGCGCAGCTGCACCGCCAGAACATGCAGAGCCTCGTGCTCGACCTGCGCGACGACCCTGGCGGGCTCCTCGAGCAGGCCGTGCGCGTCGCCGACAGCTTCATCGCGAGCGGCACCATCGTCACGACCTCGAGCAACGACCCGTCGCAGCGCGACGAGAAGTTCGCGCGGCAGGAAGGCACCGAGCCGAACTACCCGATGGTGGTCCTCGTGAACGGCGGCAGCGCCTCGGCCTCCGAGATCGTCGCCGGCGCCCTCAAGAACCACGATCGCGCGCTGATCGTGGGCCAGCGCACCTTCGGCAAGGGCTCCGTCCAGGTCCTCTACGACTACGAGGACGGCTCGGCGCTCAAGCTGACCATCGCGCAGTACCTGACCCCCGGCGACGTCTCGATCCAGGGCGTCGGGATCACGCCCGACATCGGCATCGACCCGATGACGGTGGACCGCGAGGACATGGATCTCGCCGTCGACCAGCAGTACATCCGCGAGTCCGATCTCGCGTCGCACCTGACCAACGCGAACGCGCGGGAGACCGAGACGCCGGCGACGGTGCTCAGCTACTTCTTCCCGCGGGACGCGCGCGAGGCGCTTCGCCAGAACGGCCCCGACGACCAGGAGGAGAACGCGCAGGAGCAAGAGTTCTTGCTGCGCTTCTCCCGCCTGCTCCTCGCCAACGCCCAGCGGACCGGCCACGCCAGCCGCCGCCAGATGCTCGCCGACGCGGAGCCGGTCCTCGACCGCGTGCGCGGCGAGGAGATGAGCCAGGTCGCGCGGGAGCTCAACACGCTCGGCGTCGACTGGTCGGCGGGCAGCGATCAGGGCGCCAGCCCCGTCCAGGTCGAGGTCTCCACCAACGCCCCCGACAACGTCGGCACGGCGGGCCAGGAGTTCTCGCTCCGCGTCCGCGTGACGAACACGGGCACGCACCCCCTCTTCCAGCTCCGCGGCCAGACCCACTCGGACTACGGCCTCTTCAACGGGCGCGAGGTCGTCTTCGGCCGCCTCGACCCCGGCCAGACGCGCGAGTGGTCGACCACGCTCGGGCGCTGCGAGACCGAGAACGAGCGCCGCCACTGCCTGCTGCCGCAGAACCTCCCGGATCGCGCCGACGGGATCCGGGTCGACTTCTTCGAAGCCCACGGCCACGCGCCGGAGCCGGCCGAGATCCGGGTCCAGGTCAACGCCCTGCCCCGCCCGCGCTTCAGCTACCAGCTGCAGGTCGCGGACAACATCCAGGGCAACGGCGACGGCCGCATCCAGCGCGGTGAGCGCGCGACCATCTTCATGCACCTGCGGAACACCGGCACCGGCCGGACCTACGAGACGCAGGCGAACCTGCAGAACATGAGCGGCCGCGGGATCGTCCTGCGCGCCGGTCGGTTCCGCATCGACGACATCCAGCCCGGCGAGGAGCGGACGGTCGCCTTCACGTTCGAGGTCCTGCCGGACTTCGACCGCGACGTGGCCAAGCTCGAGGTGTCGGTCATCGACGCCGACCTCCGCGAGGCGACGACCGAGCGCCTCGAGATCCCGATCGTCGGCGACGCCCCCGCGCCCACCCCGCGGCGCGGGCACGTGACGATCAGCGACGGGGCCGCGATCCGCTCCGAGCCGAGCGCGCAGGGGGCGCAGGTCGCGCACGTCGAGGGCGGCGCGATCTCGCTGGCTAGCGAGGCGGAGACGGACGGCTTCGTCCGCGTGCTCCTCTCGGAGGGCCACCCCGGCTGGGTCGCCGCGTCGAGCCTCGGCACCGGCCGGGCCGACCGGGCGGCGCGCGTGGTGCCCGACCTCACCCGCATGCCGCCGGAGCTCACCGTCCAGACGCCGAGCCTGGTGACCCGGGACGAGGCGCTCCGGATCCGCGCGACCGCCCGCGACGAGACCCGCGTCCGCGACGTCTACGTCTACGTCGGCGCCCGCAAGGTGTTCTACGCCTCCAACCGCGAGAGCGAGAACCCGCACGAGGCGGCGATCGACACCACCGTGCATCTGCGCCCCGGCACCAACTACATCGTGGTGGTGGCGCGCGAGAGCGATCAGTCCATCTCGCGTCAGGCCTTCGTGGTCCGCCGCGACGGACCGAACGGGGAGCTCCTCGAGACGCCGACCCACTCCGAGGAGTGGTTCCAGATGGGCGTCGAGGACGAGTAGCCCCTACGAGACCGCGAGCAGGCGTCGGTAGAACCGGCGCCAGTCCTTGGCCACCTGCGCGGCGCCCTCGCGCAGGTGGTAGTCCGTGATGCGGGTGACGGTGAAGCGCGTCGCCGCCGCCCGCAGGGCCAGGGGGAGCGCTGCCGCCTCCACCGTCGTGAGCGGGCGCTCGCGCTCGTAGCCCGCGCGCATCGCGTCCATCAGCTCCGGCTCGAGGGCGTCGCCGAAGCACCACGCGAGCATGGTGACGGCGAGGTCGTAGACGAACGCGTCGTCGGCCGCGCTCTCCCAGTCCAGCACGCACCGGACCTCGTCGCCGATCCACCGCACGTTGTCGCGGAACAGATCGCCGTGGACGACGCCGGTCGGGAGGTCGTCCGGCCAGTCCCGATCGAGGGCGTCGAGGGTCCGCTCGAGCACCTCCACCGCCTCGCGCAGCTCCGGCCGATCGAGGGCCGCGACGCCCTCGAGGCGCCGCCGCACGTCGGCCCGGGTGAAGCGGCCTCCCCGCCGGCGGGCGAAGCCTCGCGACGCGGCGTGACACCGCGCGAGGAGCGCGCCCACCGCGCGGGCCCGGGCGGGGTCGACCATCCGCTGGCAGATCTCCTCCCCGTCGACGACCTCGAACACGGCCGTCGGCTTGCCCGCCACCCGCAGCACCCCAGGGCCGGGCCCCTCGACGCGGACCGGCACGGGGAGGCCCTGGTCGCGCAGGTGATCGAGGAGGTCCCACTCGAGCTCGACCCCGTCGACCTCCTGCTCCTCGTAGATCCGCACGAACACGCGCCGCGCGGTCGTCTCCAGGAGGAAATTCGAATTGACGCTCCCGGCGGGCACCCCGACGATCTCGCCGGCCTGCCCGAGCCCGTGGGCCTCGGCGATGCGGTCGGCGTCTTCGGGGGAGAGCCGTGTGTAGATGGCCACGACGCCAGGTTTACATGGCTCGGCCGCAGGTGTTACGAAGAGAGTCGCTCAAGGGTGCTCCTCTACCTCCTCCTGGCCCTCGCGTGCGTCGCTGCCAACGCGTTCTTCGTCGCCGCCGAGTTCGCGCTCGCCAAGGTGCGACCGAGCGCCCTCGCGGCCCTCGCCCAGGGCGGTGACGCCGACGCGCAGCGCGCCCACGACATCACCAAGCGCCTCGACGAGTACCTGTCCGCGACGCAGCTCGGGATCACCCTCGCCTCGCTCGGGCTCGGCTGGCTGGGCGAGCCGGCCCTCGCGCGCCTCTTCGAGCACGGGCTCGAGCTCGCGGGGGTGGCCGCCTCGGACGCGGCCGGCGAGCCGCTCGCCTGGGTCCACGGGATCAGCGCCGCCATCGCGTTCGGCGTCATCTCGATCCTCCACATCGTGGTCGGCGAGCTCGTCCCGAAGAGCCTCGCCATCCAGAACCCCGAGGGGGTCAGCCGCTACTCCTCGCGCCTCCTCCAGTGGTTCTTCAGGGTCTCGTACCCGGCGCTGTGGGTGCTCAACGGATCCTCGAACCTGGTCCTGCGCGCGCTGAGGCTCCCGTCGCCCGATCACGCGGAGGGGAAGCTCTCCAAGGAGGAGCTCCAGCTCCTGATCAAGGCGTCGTTCTCGGAGCGCGGGCTCGAGGGGACCAAGCGCGAGCTGCTCGAGCGCGTCCTGCGCGCGACCGACCGGCCCGTGCGCGCGGTGATGGTGCCCCGGGTCGACATGATCTCGCTGGCGCTCGACGCGGACTTCGAGTCCTGCATGCAGATGGTCCGGCGCTTCGGCTTCAGCCGCTACCCGGTCGCCACCGACGGCGACCCCGACAAGGTCGTCGGCTACCTCTACGTGAAGGACCTCCTCATGGCCGCGCGCGGCTCCCGCGGCGCGATCCGGGACCTCAAGCGAGACATCCTCTTCGTCCCCGAGTCGCGCACCGTGGGCGACCTCCTGAGCGAGTTCCAGGCCACCAAGATCCCGATCGCGCTCGTCGTCGACGAGTACGGCGGCACGAGCGGGCTCGTCACGCTCGAGGACATCGTCGAGGAGCTCGTGGGCGACATCCAGGACGAGCTCGACGCCGACGGACCGCAGCTCCGCGCGACCGACGACGGCGCGATCGTCGACGGCTCCCTGCCCATCGACGAGCTCGCGCTCGAGGGGCTGGTCGCGCCGCCGATCGAGGGCGCCGAGACGGTGAGCGGCTACATCCTCGCCAGCCTCGGGCGCCTCGCGCACCCCGGCGACACGCTCCGGCTCGGGGCCTGGACCGCGGTGGTCGAGGACGTGCGGCGCCGCCGCGTGCACCGCGTGGCGATCCGCGCGGCGCTCCCCGAGGAGCTCGACGACCACCGCCGACCGACCACCGTCCCGCCTCCGAAGGACGCGGGGTGACGCCGCCGCGCGGGCGCGTTATGAGGCATCGAATGGCCGACCGCCGCCTCGAGCTCGTCTGGGACGCCCAGGCGGACATGAGCCCGTTCGACACGTTGCTCGAAGCGGCGGGCCGCGATCCGGAGGCCGCCTCGGGGCTCGCGCTCGCGTACGCCGACATGCCGCCGGCGGCCCGGGAGAAGCTCGTCGAGGTCCTCGCGAACGATCCGAACGCGCTCGTCCTGCTGCTCGGCGTCGAGCGCGACCCGGCGCTGGCCCAGGCGATCGCCGACGCGCTTCGCGCCTCGTCCGCCCAGCCGTCGGAGGCGCGCGACGCGGCGTTCGCCTGGGGTGACGGGCAGACCGGCGGGGTCGGGATCGTGCGGCGCCTCCACGGCGACTTCGTCGACACGCTTCGGGTGAGCTGGACGCCCGACGCCGTCGACGCGCAGGTGCTGCCCATCGGCGTCGCCACGGACCTCGACGCGCTCCGTCGGCGCGCGGCCATCCCCGCCGAGGCGCGGCCGGTCCCGCGCGAGCACGCGGTCGACGAGATGACGGAGGCGCTCTGGCGTCACCACCGCGCCGGCCGCCCGATTCCTCGCGACGTGCACGCCTTCGCCGAGCTCTTCACCCCCGCCCGCCGTCCTTGACCGCCCGCGTCGGCTGGTGTGGACTCGTCCCCTGATGACCGAGGCCCCGGTCGACGACGAATTCGTCCGCGAGCACACGGGGCTCGTCCGCGCGCAGGCCGCGCGGCTGCGCGCGCAGCTCGAGCTGACGACCGACCTCGAGGACCTCGTCGCGTACGGCATGCAAGGGCTGCTCGAGGCCAAGGCGCGCTTCGATCCCGAGCGCGGGGTCCGCTTCCCGCACTTCGCCTACTACCGGATACGCGGCGCGATCCTCGATGGCGTGCGGGAGATGGCCTACCTCCCCCGGCGCACCCACGTCGCGCGCCGGGCCGCCGAGACCCTCGATCGCGCGGCCGAGGAGCAGGCGATCGCGCGGGCCGCCTCCCCCGAGGCGCGAGACAACGCGCGGCAAGCCCTCGCGGCGGTCGACGACATCCTCAGCAAGACCTGCGCGGCCTACCTGATCGGCGCCGTCGGTCAGGACGAGGAGCGCGACGCGCCCTCGACGCCCGAGGACGAGACCATCGCCAACGAGGATCGGGCGCGCGTCCTCGGGGCGCTCGACGTGCTCGAGGAGCGCGAGCGCGCGCTCGTCGAGGGCTACTACCTCGAGGGCCGCACCCTCGACGAGATCGGGCAGGACATGGGGATCACCAAGTCCTGGGCGTCCCGCATCTGCTCGCGCGCGCTGACGAAGATGCGCGCGGTCCTCGAAGAGGCTTGAGGCAGCTCACCGGCAGCGGGCGAGCGCGCGTCGGACGGGGGAGCCCTCGCAAGCTCGCGGCGCCGAGAGGGGATCGAGCGGCCGAGCGAGGAGCCGCAGCGCCTGCTCGTAGCGCCGGGCCTCGGCGAGCTCGTCGGGCTCGAGCACGCCCGACGCGATGAGCGCCCGGTGCGCGGTGAGCGCCTCGGACCACGCGCCGCGCTCGCGCGCGAGGGACGCGCGCAGCCGCAGCGCCTCCGCGTTCCCCGGATCCCTCGCGAGGAGGCTCCGCACCGCCCGCGCCGCGTCCTCGGGCTCCCCGAGCGCCACGAGCGTCCGCGCGAGCGCCATCCAGAGCGCCGCGTCCTCGGGGACGCGGGTGAGGCCGGCCTCGAGGATCGTCCGCGCGTCGCCGAGCGACCCGCGATCGCGGTACGCCTCCCCGAGCCGGCGGTACGCCTCCGCGGCGAGGGGGTTCGCCTGGATCGCCTCGCGGAAGTAGCCGATCGCGCTGCCGCGGTCCCCGGACGCGAGGAACGCGTCCCCGCGCGCGATCAGCCGCGCCGCCCGGGCGGCCCCACCCTGCGGAGGCTGCGCCGCCGCGGGGCTCACCGCGAGCAACGTCGACACGAGCAAGGGCAGCAGCCGGACCACCCGGACAGTGTTCGGCGACGGGCCGCCGGGCGCCAGCGAACGCGGATGGTGCGCTTTCGCTTTACGCCCCTATACTCCGCCGACTTTTTCGGAGATTCCGTTGGCCTCTGCCTCCACCCGCGCGATGAGCTCTCGCTCCGTCGCGGCCTATCTCGCGTTCTTCCTGAGCGGCACGTCGAGCCTGATCTTTCAAACGATCTGGACGCGGATGCTGCATCACGTCTTCGGCGCGACCAGCCTCGCGATCAGCACCGTCCTGACCGTGTTCATGGCGGGGCTCGGGCTCGGGGCGTGGCTCGGGGGCAAGTACGCGAACCGGATCAAGCACCCGATCATCACCTACGCGGTGGCCGAGATCGGCGTCGGCATCTGGGGCCTCCTCGTGCCCCTGCTCGTCCGCTCGGACGGCTGGCTCGCGACGGTGAACGCGATCCTGCGCGCCGAGTTCGGCGCCGAGTCCGGCATGTTCATGGTCACGCGCTTCCTCTGCGTCGCGCCGATCCTGATCATCCCGACGACGCTGATGGGCTCGACCCTGCCGCTGCTGACGCGCCACTTCGTGTCGGCCGCGCAGACCTCGCAGGCCGCGGGCGCGCGCGTCGGCGTGCTCTACGCGCTCAACACCTTCGGCGCCGCGACCGGCCCGCTCCTCAGCGCGTTCCTGCTGATGCCGAACTTCGGCCTCTCGGTCACGAACATCGTCGCGTGCTCGATGAACTTCTCGCTCGCGCTCATCATCTTCGCGGCGCGCAAGCCGCTCCTCGAGGGGATGTGGAGGCCGGGCGAGCCGCTCCGCTTCTGGCCGGGCACCGCCGAGGAGGCCGCCCCGAGCGACGCGACCGAGAAGCCCCAGCCGAAGGCCGAGCCCGTCGAGGGCGACGAGACGGAAGGCTTCGACGATCTTCGCCCCGACGAGGCGCAGGTCGGCGCCTACCGCGACGCCGCCGAGAAGGCGGCCGGGGACGACGGCGAAGGCGCGCCGAAGAAGAAGCGCAAGCGCAAGAAGCGGCCCGCGACCCCCGAGCCGGCGTCCACGCAGCTCACGCCGGAGACGCGCCGTGGCCTGCTGATCCGCGGGAGCCTGTTCCTCGGGCTCGCGTTGCTCGCCGGGCTCTCGTTCGTCGGCACGGGCGGCCTCGAGGTCGTCCTGATCCGCATCGCGCTCTTCGCGATGACGGGGGCCGCGCTCCTCTCGCTCGTCCTCGCCTCCCTCGACGCGCTCCGCGGCGACGACGACGCCGACGCGGCGGAGGCCCGCGCGGACGAGGCCGAGCCCGCCATCCCCGAGCTCGCGCGCAAGGCGGCCTACCTCGCCTTCGCCGCGTCCGGCGCCGCCGCGCTCTGCTACGAGGTCGTCTGGTCGCGCGCCCTCGCGATGACCATCGGCAGCTCGATCTACTCCTTCTCGCTGATCCTCGAGACGTTCCTCATCGGCATCGCCGGCGGCTCGGCGGCGATGAGCGCGTTCATGGGCTCGCGCAGCTCCCCGTTCGTGGGGATCGGGATCACGAGCGCGGCGCTCGTCCTCTTCGCGAACGTCCCGTGGGCCGTCGACATCGTCGATCCGAGCGACGTCCAGCACCGCTTCCACGGCAGCATCCTCAGCTACGTCCTGCTCAGCCTCTGCTACATCGCGCCGATCGCGATCGGGGTCGTCTGGATCACCCTGCGCATGCGCCGCAAGACCGGCGACGAGGCAGCCTTCCGCGACGACCTCGCGGTCTGGAAGCCGCTCCTGACGGTCGCCATCGCGTCGCTCCCGGTCGTCGCCGCGGGCTTCAACGCGGGCCACTTCCCGGGCTTCCTCCCGCAGATCCTGCTCTCGGTCGTCGCCTGCGTCGCCGTCTTCTTGATCGTCGGCACCCTCCTCGCGCGCACCCCCACGCTGCTCGTCGCGGTGATGCAGCTCTTCATCGCGGGCGCCACCGTCGTCAGCTACTACTGGCAGGACGAGATCCCCTACGCCTTCGCGCAGCTCGTCGCGGGGATCCCGACCTCCGCGCTGCCCGACAAGGTCGGGATGGTGCAGCTCTTCATGTTCATGACGATCGTCCTGTGCACCCTCCCCTCCACCTTGGGGATGGGCGCGATGTTCCCGCTCACCGTCCGGATCTGGACGGCGGGCGGCAACTCGATCGCGAAGGACGTCGCGGTCGTCTACACCGGCAACACCTTCGGCTCGATCATCGGGTCGTGGCTCCCCGGCTTCATCCTCTTCGCGCTCGTCGGCGCCGAGCACACGCTGCACCTCGGCATCGCGCTGAACATGATCCTCGCGCTCGTCCTCCTGATCGCCGGGGCGGCGGATCCGAGCGAGGACCAGAGCTGGTGGACGTGGCGGCGCGTCGCGGCCGTCGGGCTGCCCGCGCTGACCGCCATCATCATGGGCGTCGACGCCTGGAGCGGCGGCCTCGACCACCCCGAGCTCGCCACCCGGGTGGGGTCCTGCGTGGGCTTCATCGCGCTCGCGGCGGTCGAGTACCAGTGGCTCCGGCGCTGTGACTCCGAGGGGCGGCCGAGCATGCCCATCGCGGCCGCGCTCGCCGGCGTCCCGCTCGTCTCCACCATCGCGCTCGCGCTCTACCTCGCGTCCCCGGGCGTCACCGAGGAGTGGGCGCTCCAGGCCGTGGTCCTGGCCCTCAAGGCCTTCCTGTTCTTCGTCGGAGCGGCGCTCGCCTGGGCCAACTGGCGCGAGTGGTCCAGCTCCGAGACCCCGGCGGCGCCGGCACCCGAGGGAGCGTAGCCATGGCCAAGCCGACGACGAAGAAGGCCAAGAAGGCGAAGGCCGAGGAGCCCGCCGACGAGCCCAAGCCGCGCAAGAGCGACCTGCCGATGTGGCACGCGGTGACGATCTACATCCTCGCCCCGCTGATCCCGGCGCTGCTCGCGCTGCTCTACCTCGGCACCAAGACGCCCGACTCGTTCCTGCGCTGGAACCGGACCCAGATGACGCTCGGCGTGTTCCGCGTGTCGCTCGCGCAGGGGATGCTCGATCCGACGAGCTGGGGCGCGCCGGACCTCGTCTACTACCACGACGGCCTGACCACGACGGTCAGCGTCGAGCGCTGGGGCCGCCACTACGCGCTCAAGAACAACGGCAAGGTCGACGCGAGCAACGGCGACGACATGCCGACGCAGATCAACGTCGCGGCCTACCCGCTCTTCATGCACCCGAACGGGCCCGAGGGGCTCGACGTCGCGATCATCGGCTTCGGCTCGGGCGTCACCGTGGGGACCACCCTCAAGTTCCCCGTCGCGAGCGTCGACGTGGTCGAGCTCGAGCGCTCGATCCCCGAGGCGGCGCGCTTCTTCGAGGACGTGAACCACCTCGACTACCGCCTCGACCACTGGCCGTACGTCGAGATGGACCGGCTCACCGTCATCAACGACGACGGCCGCAACTACCTCGCGTCGACCGACCGCATGTACGACGTGATCATCTCGGAGCCGTCCAACCCGTGGATCACCGGCGTGAGCGATCTGTTCACCGTCGACCACTGGCAGATCACGCAGCGCCGCCTGCGGCCCGGCGGAATCTACTGCCAGTGGGTGCAGCTCTACGAGCTCAGCCCCGAGAACATCAAGACCATCTACAGGACGTTCGCCTCTCAGTTCGCGCACGTCGTGGTGCTCAGCGCGGACGACCGCTCGAGCGACACCGTGATGCTCGGGAGCGATTCGCCGATCGAGCTCGATCTGCCGCGGGTGCAGCCGTACTTCGAGCGCATCGAGTGTCAGCGCGAGGACGCGTCGGGCTACTGCCACTGCGAAGAGGACGCCGAGGGGCGCCTCATGAACCCGACCTGCCCGCACCGGGTGGCGGCGGAGCTCGAGCGCTCCAACGTGTACTCGGCGTTCGACATCTTCGCGCGGACGATGCTCGTCAACCGCGACGAGGTGATGCGCTACACGCAGCTCGAGGAGCGGCGCCGCGGCACCGAGGACGTCTTCTTCGGTCTCTCCACGCGCGACCGCTGGGTGATGGATCCCGGCTCGACGAACGCCGGCGAGTGCGAGGCGCCCACCTGCCGGCGCCGCCCCGCGATCCTCAACACCGACGACAACGCGCGCATCGAGTTCAACGCGCCCCGCGACCTCATCGGGTTCGCCCGCTACGAGGGCTACCTGGCGACCATCTACTCGGAGGAGTGGCCCTACGGTCACCCGCGCTCGATCCTCCGCGGCTTCGGCACCGAGGACGAGGCCTCACGCAACTACGCAGAGCTCGCGATGAGCCTGATCGCGCACGGCCGCTACGGCTGGGCCGGCGACTTCATCGAGGAGAGCCAGCGCGTCGGTCGCGCGCGCGAGACCGCGGTCGCGCTCGAGGTGCTCACGCACCTGCTGACGAGCGACAACGAGCCGAGCATCCACATCGAGCCGCCGATCCCCGGCCCCGAGATGGACCACGCCACGGCGCGTCAGCTCACCGACGGCTTCGACTCCGTGCGCGACTCGGTCGACGAGCACGCGTACGGCGCGGCGCTCATCGCGATGGAGCAGATCCCGGCGCCGATCCGGCTGCACAGCGGGCCGGGGCTCCGCTTCCTCTACGGCTACCTCCTCTACAAGGCCGCGGACGGCGCCTACTCGCAGTACCGCGCGTCCGTCGAGCACCTCGAGGACCTCGTCCGGACCGAGGGGGACTACGTCCTCCGGCACCCCGAGGTGTACTACTTCCTCGCGCGCGCCCACGACGCGCAGGGTGACTACGCCCAGGCGCTGCGCGCGATGCGGACCTACGTCGAGGCGCGCCTCGTGCCCGTGAACAACGACGCCGAGGAGACGCCCGAGCCCGCGGACGGCGAGGCGCCGACCACCGACGCGCCCGGCGACAGCGACAAGCTCGAGCACGAGGATCGCATCTGATTCGGCGACGTCCGCGGAGCGAAACACCGCGGAAACACTGAGAGTGTGCGCAACGGGCGCAACTGCGAAGCTCGTTACGCAGCGATCGCCACCCCGAGCGCATACGGCGCTTCGCACTTCGTCGGCGATCGCCCCACATCCAATTTCCGGCCACTGAGCCGCTATCGATCCAACGAAGCGGAACCCTGCGGGAAATCGTGAAAATGGACGTCGAGCCGGATTTGGTGGCACGACCCGTGCTCAGTATCGGTCGCAGATCACGTCGATGCGGACGCCGCAGACCGCGACCAAAAAGGGGAGGATGGAACCCACCATGCACGAGCCGATGACGAATCCCGTGAGACCTGCCGCCGAGCCGCGTGCCCTCCGCATCCTCGCGAAGTCGGTGTTCAAGGAGCTCAAGAGCACGGGGCACTCGCGCTCCGACATCGTCGCCTTCGCGACGGAGATGCTCTCGCTCGTGAGCACGGACATCCGAGAGGGCGGCGAGCCCACCGACGGCTGAGCCGACCCCGACCGGCCTCGAGGCGGCCGCGAACGCCTCCGAACCCCTGCTTCCTTCGATCACGCCCCGAGCTCGCTCGGGGCGTTTCGCGTGGTGGCCCACACGACTCGTTGCGGGATCGACCCCGGGCCACGCTTGACGCCCACAATTGCGGCGAGTAGGTAAGCCCTCCAACCACCAGAAAGGTACGGGTCATGGGCACCAAGATCGCCATCAATGGGTTCGGACGGATCGGTCGCTGCGTCGCGCGGATGCTGCACCAGCAGGGGTCGGACGACATCGAGCTCGTCGCGATCAACGACCTGACCACGAACGAGACCCTCGCCCACCTGCTGAAGTTCGACTCCGTGCACCGGACCTTCGCGGCCGACGTCGCGCACGACGACGAGTCGATCACGATCGACGGGCGCAAGATCCCTTGCTTCGCGATCCCGGACCCGGCCGAGCTGCCGTGGAAGGACCTCGGCGTCGACGTGGTGCTCGAGTGCACCGGTCGCTTCGTCGACAAGGCGGGCGCGGGCAAGCACCTCACCGCCGGCGCCGAGCGCGTCATCATCAGCGCGCCGGGCAAGGCGGGGATCGACGGGACGTTCTGCGTCGGGATCAACACCGACGGCTACGACCCCGCCACGCACCGCGTCGTGAGCAACGCGTCTTGCACCACGAACTGCCTCGCCCCGGTCGCCAAGGTCGTCCACGAGACCTTCGGCATCGTGAAGGGCCAGATGGTCACCGTGCACTCGTACACGAACGACCAGCGCATCCTCGACCTGCCGCACAAGGACCTGCGCCGCGCGCGCGCCGCGGCCATGTCGATGATCCCGACCACGACCGGCGCCGCCAAGGCGATCGGCCTCGTGATCCCGGACCTGATGGGCAAGCTCGACGGCTCGGCGATCCGCGTCCCGACCCCCGACGTCTCGCTCGTCGTGCTCACCGCGCAGCTCGCGAAGAAGACGACCGCCGAGGCCGTCAACGCGGCGCTCAAGGCGGCCAGCGAGGGCCCGCTGAAGGGCGTGCTCGGCTACGAGGAGCGCCCGCTCGTCTCGAACGACTTCATCGGGAGCACCTACAGCAGCGTCGTGGACGCCGCGCTCACGGGCGTGATGGGCGACGACCTGCTCCAGGTCCAGTCCTGGTACGACAACGAGTGGGGCTTCAGCGCGCGGATGCTCGACCTCACGCGCGTCGTCGCGTCGAAGGGCTGAGTGACCATGCTCGAAGGCATCAAGTCGGTCCGCGACCTCGACGTCGAAGGCCGCAGGGTGTTCGTGCGCGTGGACTTCAACGTCCCGCTCGACGGTCAGACCGTGACCGACGACACGCGCATCCGGGCCGCGCTGCCCACCATCCAGCACGTCATGGAGCGCGGCGGTCGGCCGGTGCTCGCGAGCCACCTCGGCCGGCCCAAGGGCAAGGTCGTGCCCGAGCTGTCGCTCGAGCCGGCCGGCGCGCGCCTCGCCGAGCTCCTCGACTGCGAGGTGCTGCTCGCCGACGACTGCATCGGCGACGGACCGCGCAAGGTCGTCACCGATCTGCGCGACGGACAGGTCGCGCTGCTCCAGAACCTCCGCTTCCACGACGCCGAGGAGGAGAACGACGAGGCCTTCGCCAAGGAGCTGCTCCGGCTCGGCGAGGTCTACGTGAACGACGCCTTCGGGGCCGCGCACCGCGCGCACGCCTCCGTCGACGCCCTCCCCCGCATGATGCGGGTGCGCGGCGCGGGCCTTCTCATGGAGGCCGAGCTGCAGGCGCTCGGCGACCTGGCGACGGGCACCCCCAAGCGGCCCTACGTCGCCGTCCTCGGCGGCGCGAAGGTCTCCGACAAGATCGGCGTCATCGAGGCGCTGATGGGTCGGGTCGACACGCTCGTGATCGGCGGCGCGATGGCCAACACGTTCCTCGCGGCGCAGGGACGCTCGGTCGGCCGCAGCCTCGTCGAGGAGGACAAGCTCCCCCTCGCGCGGACGCTGATCGCCCGGGCCGAGGAGCGCGGCGTGGCCCTCTTGCTGCCCGTCGACGTCGTGGTCGGCGGGTCGCTGCGGGACACCGAGGGTCGCGTCGTCGCGGTCACCGAGATCGGCCCCGACGACATGGCGCTCGACATCGGTCCCCAGAGCGTGAAGCGCTTCGGCGAGACGCTCCGGATCGCGCACACGGTCCTCTGGAACGGGCCGATGGGCCTGTTCGAGAACGAGGCGTTCGCCGCCGGCACGTTCGGCGTGGCCGAGGCCATCGGCGCCGCGCAGGGCTTCACCGTCGTCGGCGGCGGAGACAGCGTCGCCGCCATCCAGCAGGCGAACATGGCCGACCGCTTCGACCACGTGTCGACCGGAGGCGGCGCGTCGCTCGAGCTGCTCGAGGGCCGCAAGCTGCCCGGCGTCGAGGCGCTGCGGACATGAGGCGCCCCCTCATCGCCGGCAACTGGAAGCTCCACAAGACGGTGCCGGAGTCGATCGCGCTCGCGCGCTCGGTGCTCCACAACCTGCCGCGCGACGCGAAGGCGGACGTGCTCATCGCGCCCGTCTTCACGGCGATCCACGCGGTGCACGCGGCCCTCGGCGAGAGCGGCCGGGTCGGGCTCGCCGCGCAGAGCTGCTACTTCCAGGACGAGGGCGCGTTCACGGGCGAGGTGAGCCCCGCCCTCCTCAAGGACGTGGGCTGCGAGGCGGTCATCGTCGGCCACTCCGAGCGCCGACAGATCTTCGGTGAGTCGGACGAGACGGTCCGCCGCAAGGTCGGGGCGTGCCTGTCGCACGGGCTGACCCCCATCGTCTGCATCGGGGAGACCCTCGAGCAGCGCGAGCGCGACGAGACCGAGGGCGTCGTGCTCGGGCAGCTCGACGCGGCGGTCGAGGGGCTCGACGCGAGCAGCGTCCGCCGGCTCGTGATCGCCTACGAGCCGGTCTGGGCCATCGGGACGGGCCGGACCGCGAAGCCCGAGGACGCCCAGGCGGTGCACGCGGCGATCCGCGCCCGGGTCCTCGACCGGTTCGGCGAGGGCGTCGCGTCGGGCCTGCGCATCCTCTACGGCGGCAGCGTGAAGCCCTCGAACGCCGAGGAATTGCTGTCCCAACCCGACATCGACGGGGCCCTCGTGGGCGGCGCGTCGCTGGACGGCGACTCCTTCACCGCGATCGTCGCGGCCGCGCAGTGACCCCCGGCAGAATCGGTTGCACGGTTCGCGGGTTGGGCTAGGGTCCCGGGCCTCGCCATGTGGTTCACCCTCGTCTCCATCCTCTACGTGCTGATCTGCGCGTTCCTGATCGCCGTGGTGCTCCTGCAGCAGGGCAAGGGCGGGGGCATGGGCTCCGCCTTCGGCGGCGGCGGGGGTAGCAACACCGTCTTCGGCGGCGCTGGCGCGGGGAACTTCCTCACCCGGCTGACCGCGATCGCGGCGACCCTGTTCATGGTGCTGTCGGCGGTGCTCGCGTACATGTCGACCAGCAGCCGCCGCGCCCTCCAGGCCCTCGAAGAGGTCGCCGCCGAGGAGCAGGCCGACTCGGCCAGCGCCACCGACGGCGCGGGCGACACCGACGACGTCACGGCCGAGCCGGAGGACGACGCGGAGGACGAGGACGAGCCTCAGACCACCGAGGACGTCATCGAGCGCGACCTCCAGGGCGCCCTCGACGAGCTCGCCGAGGATCCGGAGCTCGACGACGCCCTCCTCGAGGACGAGGCCGCCGAGCCCGAAGAGGCCGCCGAGCCCGAAGAGGCCGCCGAGCCCGAAGAGGCCGCCGAGCCCGCGCCCGCTCCCGCCCCCGCGGCGGCTCCGACCGCGCCCGCCCCTCGCCCCCGTCGCCCGGCCCGTCCGGCCGCGCCCGCGGATGACGCTCCGGCGCCTGCCGCCGCGCCCGCGCCCGCCGCCGATCCGGCGCCTGCCGCTGCTCCGGCGCCCGCCGCCGCTCCCGCGCCCGCCGCCGCTCCCGCCGAACCGGCGGAGTGAGCGGTCACCAGGGGAGCTGGATCGTCGAGCCCGCCTCGAGCGCCTCGAGCGCCTTCTCCGCGGCCTTGACGTAGTCGGCGTGCCCGTGGTCCGCGGCGAGCCGCAGGATCTCTCGGAGCGCCGTCCGGGCCGCCTCGTCGTCGCCGCGCCCCTGGTCGATGATCGCGAGGTAGTAGCGCCCCTGGATCAGGTCCCAGACGTAGCCGTGACGGGCCGCGTAGTCGTTCGCCTGCGCGACGTGGGTGCGGCCCTCTTTGCTCCCGAAGCGCGTGGCGTCGATGAAGCCGAGCACGCGCATGTTCGCCCACTGGAGCTTCTCGAACCCGTGGTCCCGGGCCGTCTCGTAGCTGTAGCGGAGCGACGCGAAGGCGCGCTTGTAGTCCCCGAGCCGGAGGTAGCCCTCGCCCATGTTGTGGGCGTTCACCGCGGCCTCGTAGGAGAAGCCGTACTCCTTGGCGAGCTCGAGCGCCTTGCCCGCCGCGACCAGCGCGCGCTCGTGGTCGAGGCCGAAGAAGTGGACGAGCGACTCCATCTTGAGCATCTCGCACTCGGTGAAGCGGTCGTCGCCCGCTTCCTTCTGGAGCCGACGGGCCTCGTCGAGCGCCTCGAGCGCCGGCCGGCGCCGCCCCTCGGAGGCGGTCGCGAGGGCCAGCGGCACGAGGCACCGGATCTGCGCCTGCACGTCCTTGAGCTCGCGCGAGTAGCGCAGCGCCTCCTCGAAGCTGGCGGCGGCGCCGCGGTGCTCCCCCATCCGCATGTCGGCCTCCGCGGTCGACAGGATCACGTCGCGCAGCAGGCGCCGGTCCCCGAGCGACCGCGCGAGCGCGCTCGCCCGATCGAGCCAGCGGCGGCCCTCCTCGTTCGAGCCGGAGAGGTTCACGAGGAGCCGGCCTCGCAGCATCGACATCCGCGCGACGTCGGCGTCCCGCCCCAGGCTCTCGCAGAGCTCGACGGCCGCGGCCAGGCGCTTCGCGCTCGCCTCGAGATCCCGGCTGCGGAAGCCGAGATCCCCGATCCGCGAGTAGAGCTCGATCATGCGGTCACGATCCGGCTCGGCCATCTGCGACAACAGATCGATGGCCCGCTCGAGCGCGGCGATCGCGCCGCCGAGCGCGTGCTCGCCCTCCAGCCGGTCCGCGGCCCGCACCATGTAGTCGACGGCGCGGCCGCGCTCCCCGGACTCGCGGTGGTGGTGGGCCAGCTTCTCGGCGAGCTCGTCGAGCCGGTGCGCGTAGAGGTGCTCGAACGCCTCGGCGATGGCCGCGTGGAGCTCGCGGCGCGTCTCGAGCGTCATCCCGTCCCGGAGCACCTCGCCGATCAGGTCGTGCGAGAAGTCGAGCTCGGCGTTGCCGCGCGTGACCAGCCCCTTCGCCTCGAGCGCGGAGAGCGCCACGTCGACGTTGGCGGGCTCGTCTCCGACCACCTGCGCGAGCAGCTCGGCGGTGAACCGCTCCTGCGCGATCGACGCGACCTGCAGCAGGTGTCGATCGCGGGCGCTGAGGCGCGCGAGGCGTGACGAGACGATGCCGCGCAGGGTCTTGGGGACCTCCACCTCGGCGACCTGGGGGTCGTACTCGACGCGGCCGTCCTGGACCTTGATGGCGCCGGAGTCGGCGAGCGCCTTGAGGTACTCCTCCACGTAGAGCGGGTTGCCCCCGCTCTTGGCGGTGACCTCCCGCAGCAGCTCGAAGGGGACCTCCTCGGCCGCGAGCCGCGTCCCCGTGAGCCGCGCGACGTCGTCGTCGTCCATCGGGCCGAGGCGGAGCTCGAAGTAGCTCGGCACGTCCGTCCACGCGTGGACGAAGCCCGGTCGGTAGGAGAGGACGACGGCCACCCGCGCGTCGCGCGTGTCGCGGATCAGCCCGTCGAGGAGCTGCTGCGACTCGTCGTCCATGTTCTCGGCGCCATCCCACGACAGCACCGTGAGCCGGTCCTGCGCGAGCTTGAGGGTCATGCGCGCGAGCGCGTTGCGGAGCATCTGGGCCGCGCCCTCGGTCGGTCCCTCCGGCTCGACGCCGAGGGTCACGGCGACCGCCGCGATCTCGGCGGGCCCGAGGCCCAGCTCGCGGAGCCGGCCGAGCCGGTCGCGCACGTCTGCGTCGGCGACGAGCTCGTCGATCCCGAGCAGAGCCCGCAAGAGCTCTTGCGTCGCCGCGAGCGGGACCGTCCGGTTCTGCCGCGTGCACGTGGCCACGTACATCCCGACGTCGTGGCCGCCGAGGCGGAGCCGCCGGCTCGTCTCGAGGAGGAGCCGCGTCTTGCCGGACCCCGCGTCGCCGCTGACGCCGACCACCTTCATGCGACCGCGGTTGGCCGCGGCGAGCAGCTCGCCGATGCGCCGCAGCTCCTCGCGGCGGCCGACGAACTTCCCGGACGCGTCGGCGAGGCTCCGCTCCTCCTCGACGACGTGCGGCGCGTCAGGTCCGTTGCCCATGGGGCTGGTCCCGAAGAGCCCCGCGATCGCGCGGCGCGACTCCTCCGACACGCTGACCTGGCCGGCGCCGGCGCGATCGGCGAGCTCGCGCGCCCGCTCGCTCAGCCCGTCGAAGGACTCGTCGCGCACCGGATCGCCCTTCACGTCGACGAGCATGCGACCGCCGTGGATGCCGATCTGGACCGACACCTCGGGCAGGCCCGTCTGCGTCCCGGTGCGGGCCGCGCGGACGAGCCGCAGCGCGCAGCGAGCGGCGCCCTCGGTGTCGCGCCCGTCCGGATCGCGGACGCCGAACAGGAACAAGCGCATCGGGGAGCTGCCCGGCGGCGGCTCGTAGTCGACGGGGAGTCCGCCGAAGCGGTTGGCGATGCGATCGACGTGCGGATCGAGGAGGAAGCGCGGGTCGTTCGAGGCGATGACGAGCGCGGTGACGTCGCGCCGCTCCATCGAGGGGATGACGACGCTGCCGGTGTGGCGCCGCGTCGTGCGCGAGGTGCGGCGCGGGCCGCTCCGCGCGACGGGGACCTCCACCGGCGTCGCCTCGGGGGCGTAGCTCGACACCTCGCCGCCCGACGTCTCGCCGAAGACCGCGCGGAGCCGCGCGTCGTCGGGCGCCTCGGCGACCATCTCGCTCGCGCGGCGGAGCTCCTGCAGGTACTCGGAGAGGTCGTGGCCGCCGACGCGGCGACCGCTCGAGAACAGGAACTGGACGAGGTCCTCGTAGAGCGCGCCGGCGTTCGGGTGCCGCTTCGCGGGATCCGCGGTCATCGCGCGCGCCGAGATCGACGCGAGCTCGTCGGCGATGCCGGGCACCCGCCGCTCGACGGGGATGAAGTCGGCGTCGCGGACGCGACGGAGCGTCTCGTACGTCGAGCGCGGATCGTAGAAGGGGTTCACCCCCGCCAGGAGCTCGTAGAGGACGACCCCGAGCGCGTAGAGATCCGTCTGCGCGTCGACCTCGTCGCCCCGCGCCTGCTCCGGAGACATGTACGCGTACTTGCCCTTGAGGACGCCCGCGTCGGTGCCCTCCTCGACCGCGAGCGCCGCCTTCGCAATGCCGAAGTCGGTCAGCTTCACCTCGCCCTCGAAGCTGATGAGCACGTTCTGCGGGGACACGTCCCGGTGCACGATGTGGAGCTGCCGCTGCTGCGCGTCGCGTCGCCGGTGCGCGTAGTCGAGCCCCTTGGCGAGCTCGCTCACCACGTAGACCGCGAGCTCCTGGGGCATCGGCCGGCCGTTCTTCAGCCCCCGCGCGAGCACCGTGGCGAGGTCGTAGCCCGCCACGTACTCCATCGCGATGAAGTAGGACTCGTCGGCGCGCCCGAGGTCGAAGACCTGCACGATGTTCGCGTGCGACAGCGTGACGGCGATCTTCGCCTCGTTGATGAACATCTCGACGAAGCGAGGGTTCTCGCTCAGCTCGGGGAGGATCCGCTTGATGACGAGGATCTTCTCGAAGCCCTCGACGCCGTGGGACTTCGCCTTGAAGACCTCGGCCATCCCGCCGCGCGCGAGCAGGTCGAGCAGCTGGTACTTGCCATAGAGGACGGGAGCGGCCGCTTGGCTCATCGGATCCTCGCGACGGTCCCCCCGAACATCGACCGGGAGTATAAGGGATCTTGAGCACTTTCGGCGAGCCGCGCGTACGCGCTCAGCCCGCGGTGATCGCGACCGGATCGACGCTCGACGCGTCCTGCTCGGCGAATTGGAGGCTGTGCAGGCGCGCGTAGACGCCGCCCTCGCGCATCAGCTCGTCGTGGGTGCCGCGCTCGACGATCCGGCCCTTGTGGAAGACGAGGATCCGGTCCGCCTCGCGGATGGTCGAGAGCCGGTGCGCGATGATGATCGAGGTGCGATCCTCGAGCACGAGCTCGACGGCCTTCTGCAGCCGCGCCTCGGTCTCCGAGTCGATGCTCGCGGTCGCCTCGTCGAGGATGAGGATGGGCCGGTCCACGTAGAGCGCCCGCGCGAACGCGAGGAGCTGGCGCTCCCCGGAGCTCCAGTTCGCGCCGCGCTCGTCGACCCGCGCGTCGAGGCCTCCGTCGCGGCGCTCCACCAGATCCCAGGCCCCCACCCGCTCCAGGCAGTCCCGCGCGCGCTCGCGGTCCGGCGACGCGTCACCGACCGCGACGTTGTCGAGGACCGTGCCGGCGAAGAGGAAGATGTCTTGCGACACGACACCGAAGCGCCGGCGGAGATCGCCCACGGGCAGCTCGCGCACGTCGCGGCCGTCCACGAGGACGTGACCGGCGCCGACGTCGTGCAGCCGGAGCAGGAGCGCGGTCACGGTGGTCTTGCCCGCGCCGGTCGCGCCGACGATGGCGATCTTCTCGCCGCGGCGCGCGGTGAAGCTCACGCCGCGGAGCACGGGCGTGTTCTCCCGGTAGCCGAACTCGACGTCGCGGAACGCGAGCACGACGTCGTCCTCGACGGTCGGCGCGGGGGGCACCTCGACGTCCGCGGGGGCGTCGTAGTCGGTGCGGTCGAGGACGCCGAAGATGCGCTCCGCGGCGGCCAGCGAGGACTGCACGATCGTGTACTTCTGGCTGAGGTCGCGGATCGGGACGAAGAAGCGCCGGATGTACTCGTAGAAGGCGACGACGGTGCCGACCCAGGCGGTCGTCTCGGCCTCGGGGAGCCCCGCGAAGCGGATCGCCGCGTACCAGATCACGAGCGCGACGGTCACCGCGGCGACCGACTCGACCACCGAGTAGAGGAGCGCGTCGAAGAGGATCGAGCGGTAGTTCGCGTCCCGATGCGCGGCGTTGATCTGCGCGTACTCCTTGGCGCACTCGGCCTCGCGACCGAACGCCTGCACCACCGCGATCCCTTGGACCTGCTCCGCGAGGTACGAGTTCAGGAGCGAGATCTTCGCGCGGATGGTGCGGAACGCCTCCCGCGCGAAACGGCGGAAGAGGTTCACGACCAGCGCGAGCGGCGGCAGCGCGCAGAACGCGACGAGCGACAGGCGCCAGTCGAGGTAGAGCATGAAGGCCACGATGCCGCCGAGCATCAGGATATCGGCGACCGCCATCACCGCGCCGGACGCGAAGATCTCGCCGAGCGAGTCGACGTCGTTGGTGACGCGGGTGACCACGCGCCCCACCGGGGTCTTGTCGAAGTAGTTGATGTGCAGGCGCTGGACCTTGGCGAAGGTGTCCATGCGCAGCTTCGCGAGCGCCCGCTGACCGGCGAGCTGCATCCAGTAGACCTGGCCGAAGCGCGCCGCGAACTCGACGGTGATCGCGACCACGAAGAGCCACACCGTGGCGGTGAGCGCGTCGCGGCTGTGGCTGACGAGCGCCGAGTCGATCGCGTCCTTGATGAGCAGCGGCTGGAACAGGGAGGCCGCCATCGCGACGGGCATGAGGCCGAACGCGAGCGTGAACAGCACCCACTCGGGCCGCGCGTACGGGACGAGCCGCCGCAGCATCGAGAGATCGGTCTCGGGCGGCGCCGCGTTCTCCTCCGGCGGCGCGAGCATCGAGGCCTTCACCCCGTCGTCGACGACATCGCTCTGGGTCGCGCCGCTCACAGGCTCGCGAGCTCCTTCTCGAGCTGCTGCCGCGCCGCGATCCGCGAGTACAGGCCGCCGTTCGCGATCAGCTCGTCGTGGGTGCCGTCCTCGACGACTCTCCCCTCGTCGAGCACGACGATGCGCTCGGTGCGCGACGCCGCGGCGACCCGGTTCGTGATCAGGACGAAGGTCCGATCGGCCTTGGCGCGATCGAGCGCCGCGAGGATCTGCGCCTCCGTCGCCGCGTCGACGGCGCTCAGCGGGTCGTCGAGGACGAGCACCTTGGGGCGACGGAGCAGCGCGCGCGCCAGCGCGAGGCGCTGCTTCTGGCCGCCGGAGAGCTGCACGCCGCGCTCGCCGATGACCGTGGCCATCCCCGCGTTCATGCCCTCGATCTCCTCGAGCACGCACGCCTCCGACGCCGCGTGACGGATGCGCTCGTCGGCGTCGGGCGCGGTCGGGTCCTCGAGCGCGAGCTTGAGGTTGCGCTCGACGGTGGTGGAGAAGAGGAAGGGCTCTTGCTGGGCGTAGCCGACCGCCGCGCGCAGCCCGCGCAGGTCGAGCTCGGTGACGTCGACGCCGTCGAGCTTCACCGCGCCCGGGGGCGTCGGGAGCAGCCGCGGGAGAAGCGCCGCGAGCGTCGACTTGCCCGAGCCGGTCGGCCCGAGCACGGCGAGCGAGCCGCCCGCGGGCACGCTCAGCGTCACGTCGTCGAGGACCTGGGTGTCGCCGTGCGCGAACTCGAGCCCCGTCACCTCGAGCGAGCCCGGGCCGTCGGGTTGGCGCGGCTGCTCCGGCTGCCGGACGTCGGGCTCCGCCTCGAGGATCTCGCGCACGCGATCGAAGCTCGCCCTCCCCCGCTGGACGACCGAGAGGATGTAGCCGAGCGCCAGCGTCGGCCAGATGAGCAGCGCGAGGTAGGCGTTGAACGCGGAGAACTCGCCGGCCGTCATCTCCCCGTCGAGGACCATGCCGCCGCCGATCCACACCACGAGCAGCGTCCCGATCGAGCCGACCCCCATCAGGATCGGCCACATCAGGCCGCGCAGCGTGACCAGCGCCATCGTCGTCGCGACGGCGCGCTCGTTCGCCTCCGCGAAGCGCGCGTGCTCGGTCGCCTCGAGCCCCATCGCTCGCACGAGGCGGATGCCCGCGACGTTCTCGTTGGCGCGGTCCGAGAGGTTCGCGAGCGCCTCCTGGGAGTCGCGGCTGCGCGTGTACATCGCGCGGCTGAACGCGCGCGTGATCAGGATGAGCAGCGGGAACGGCAGGAGCGCCCAGAGCGTCAGCCGCGGGCTGATCGCGAGCATCAGCGCGATCGCGCTCACGAAGGCGACGAACGAGTTGACGATGTTCAGCCCCGCGAAGCCGACGAGGACCCGGAGCTGGGCCACGTCGTTGGTGGCGCGGCTCATGATCTCGCCCGTCGCCATGCGCCGGAAGAACGAGGGGCCGAGCACGTGGACGCGCGCCAGCATGTCGTTGCGGACGTCGTACTCGACGTCGCGGCCCACGTTGAACAGCCACACGCGCGAGAGGGTGCGGACGCCCCACATCACCGCGGCGAGCCCGATGACGACGAGGGCGTCGTTGCGCGCGTCCTCGACCTCGGCGCGCTGCAAGGAGTCGAGCGCGTTGGCCAGGAGCCACGGGATCGCCTTCTCCGCTGCGTTGGTCAGCAGGAGGAAGACGACCCCGAGCGCCATGCTTCGCCCGTACGGACGGACGTAGCTCCACAGGGACGTTGGCCGCACCGCGGCCGAGTGTGGGGCCCTACTTCCTACGACGCCAGCCCCAGATCAGGCCGAAGAACACCGCGAGCAGCGGCGCGCCGACCGCGCTGGAGCCGCCACCGTCGGTGCGGCAGCCGCAGCCGCCGCTCGTCGGCATCGGCGCGTCGATGGGCGCGCACGCCCCGACGCCCTCGGTGCCCGTCGGCAGGCAGTTGTAGCCCATCGGACAGGGCGCCGCGTCGTCGCACAGGCGCGAGCAGTAGGTGTCGCCACCCTCCGTCGCGCAGATGCCGGAGACGCAGTCCTCGTTGCTCATGCAGCCCTGGCCGAGGCCGCCGCCGTCGGGGACGCAGACCATCGCGTCACCCGCGGGCGTGCAGGAGAAGCCGGAGGGGCACGGCGCCGTGGGCGTGCAGAAGTCCGTGCAGAAGTTGCCTTCGTCCCGCGTCGCGCAGATGCCGGTGGTGCAGTCGCCGTTGGTCTCGCAGGGATCGCCCAGCGCGCCGGAGCGCTGACACGAGCCGCGGCACGCGAGCGTGCCGACCTGACACGCGAGGCCGCTCGGGCAGCCGATCGCGCCGCCCGGGATGCACGGCGCGGCGCAGCGGCCGCTCGCGCAGAGGCCGCTCGCGCAGTCGGTGTCCGCGCCGCACGACGCGCCGTCGGCCCCGCCGCCCGCGCTGCCCGCGGTGCAGTACGCCGCGTCGCAGACCGAGTCGTCCGCGTCGCAGTAGAAGCCGCTCGGGCAGGAGCCCGTCGGGTCCGCCCAGTTGCAGGTCGAGGTGCAGGCGCCGCCGCGGCAGAGCCCGCTCTGGCAGTCCGTCTGCGCCTCGCAGGGCTGACCGAGCGCCGCGCCCATGCCCGCGGGGACGCACGAGCCGCCCGAGCAGCGCTCGCCGCTGCTGCAGTCGGAGTCGCGCGTGCAGCCGCCCGTCATGGTGCAGCTGACGTTGGTGCCGACGACCCGGCCGCACTGCCGCACGCCGCCGCTCGTCGAGAGGCAGCGATCGCCGCTGCAGTCCGCGTCGCTCGAGCACGCGCGACCGCAGAAGTTGCCGCCGTCGGGGTAGCCGAGGCAGAGGTCCCCGGCGCCGCCGCAGTCCGAGTCACCGGAGCACGGGCTGCAGATGGTGCCGTCGCCCATCGCCGTCTCGCAGCGACCGGAGACGCACTCCTGGCCGCTCGGGCAGCCCGTCGTCGTGCAGTCCGACCCGGTGCCCGGGTAGAGCGCGCAGATCCCGTTCTGGTCGTCGGGGCCGAGCATGTCGATGCCGCCCGTGTACGCGTAGTACATCGTGGCGCTCGGGTCGTCGCTGTGGCCCAGGCCGTAGTAGTGGCCGCCCTCGTGGAGGATGATCGAGTACGCGTTGACGTTGCCGCCGCGGCCCGAGCCCGTGATCCACGTGAAGTTGACGCCGTTGAGCTCCATGTCGGCCTCGACGATGGTGCTCCCGCGCCAGCTCGGCCCGGTGACGCCGATCGCGCCGCTGCCGTGGCTCCAGCCGGACTCGATCCAGCCGATGGTCGAGGTGCCCTCGTAGTTGCCGGGCGTGCGGCTCGTGCCGCCGCCGTAGCTCGCGCGCAGGCTCGTGCAGGAGACGCGCGTCCAGTCGTCCATCCCGCGCTGCACCTCGGGCTCGCTGCCCGAGAAGCCGCCGAGGTCGGGCGAGCCCGCGTTGTTGAGGAAGTACGGGACGGTCCCGCTCCACGTGGGGCTGCCGCTCGCGATGGGGGTCCACGCGAGCGCGGTGGAGGTGGCCGACAGGATCGCGAAGAACGCGAGGCCGAGCAGGAGCCGCTTCATCGCCCACCCCCGAACTCACGGCGCACCTGCCGCACGTAGTCGAGGAAGCCGTCGAGCTGCATCGCCGGCTGCGCGCCGGGGTCGTTCACGGTCTGCCGACCGTCCGTCCAGTGCGCGAACGCGATGCCCGCGAGGTCGCGGCGCACGGTGGTGGGCACGCCGCCGAGCCCGTGGCGCACGAGGAACTTGCCTTGCACCATCCCGAACGTACGGAGGTCGTAAGGCGCCTCGTCGCGTCGCTCGAGGAAGAGGACGACCTCGTCGCCGACCGCGTAGGTGGGCGTGCCGTCGTAGCGCAGCCCGCGGTCCTGCCACTGGCCGCCGAGCTCGCGGATCTGGACCTCGTCGCCGCCGGGGCCCGCGATCCACTCGTGGACCCGGAGGGTGGTGATGGTCTCGGGGACCATCGAGTCGTCGTCGACCGACATGCGGACGCCGTTGCGTACGACGGTCGCGTGAACGATCGCGTCCGCGCCGGTCACGAGGTCCTCGAGCGAGTATTCGATCATGACGGTCGCCGAGGCGCTGGCGCTGGCGAGCAACGCCACCGCGGCCCCGACGAGACCGAGTCCCAGGGATTTCTTCATCATCTTTGCTCCGACCAGGAAGCTGGCTCCGACCAGGAAGCGCTCTCCGCCAAGAGGACGCGTCCTTTCCACACCGAAAGACGCGGCACCCTAGCACACCTACGGCGCCGGTCCCGTCCTGACCGCCGCGGCGGGATCCTGACCCGTTTTCGGGCCGGTGTTAAGTCGCAGGTAGCGGCGCAGGTAGTACACGAACAGGTAGAAAGGCCCCGTATCCGCCAACGCGGTGACCATCTTGAACGTGTAGCTGGCCGCGATGAACGTGAAGAGCTGGGGCCACAGGGACCGGTGGTCGTCGACCGGGAGCGCGTGGCTGAGGAAGTGGGTGACGAGGGTCACCGCGATCGCGTCGACGAGCTGCGAGGCCAGCGTCGAGCCGTTGTTGCGGAGCCAGAGGTGCCGCCCCTTCGTCTTCTTCATCCAGAAGTGGAAGAGCTGCACGTCGACGTACTGCGCCGCGAGGTAGGCGACCATCGAGGCCGTGACGGCGCCGAACGCGAGGTCGCGGACCTGGAAGAACACGGCGTTGGGCTTCTCGAGGCCCCAGGCCGGCAGCTCGCCGCCGAGCCACAGGATGAACACGACCCAGACGTTGATGAGCAGCCCCACCGTCACGACGAAGCTGGCCCGCCGCCGCCCGTAGAACTCGCTCAGGATGTCGGTGCACAGGAACGTCAGCGGATAGGGGAGCACGCCCACCGCGAGCGGCATCGGCACCTTGAGGCCGAAGACGGTGAACGAGGCGTCGAGGAACCGCGTGATGCCCAGGATGTTCAGCATCGCGAGGGTCCCGATGAAGAACCCCGCGAGGACGATGAACACGCGCTCCCGGCGCAGGTGCAGCTCGTGGGGCCCGAGCCGCGGGAGCCCCTCGAAGTCGTCCTGCTCCTGAGGCAGCGGGAAGTCGTACTTCTCCTCGGTCATCGCCCCGACGTCCGCGCGATCGCGCCCCAGCGCTTGTGGTGCTTGCCGGCCATCTTGGTGTCTCCCCGCGCCTCGTGGAGCCCCGGGATCGCCATCGACACCCCGGACGCGGCCTTCGTCGCGCGCTCGAGCTCGGCGGCCAGGTCGCCGAGATCCCACGCCCCGGGGACCACGAGCTTGCCGTGCACGACCCGGTGCTCCTCGGCGGGCAGGTGGTCGTGCTTCACGTAGCGGTCTCCGGCCGCGCAGCGCGGGCACGACACCTCGACTCGCTCCCCCTGCGGGTAGAGCACCACGTCCTCGGGGAGCGCCGCCGCGATCGCGTCGATCTGCCCTTCGGCCTGCTGGAGCGCGACGAAGCGGAAGCGCCGCTCGTCGCCGGGCCGGAGCACCCCCAGGAACGCGAAGCGCGGCACGGGGCCGCCGTCGCCCGCGATCACGGCCACCGGCGACGGATCCCAGAGGACCACGTCGCCGAAGTCGGCGACCGCCTCCCGGTGCGTCGGCGATCGGACGACGCCGTGGCACGGGCTCAGCGGCTGGACCCACACCGCCTCGAAGCTGGCGGCCTCGTCCGGCACGCCCACGTCGACGTCGACGCCCGAGCCGATCGTGGGCAAGCGGACTTGCGCTGGCGGCAGGCCCGCCACGAACGGGAGCGCGCCCTCGGCGCGGCTCGCGTCGATGCCCGCGGCGCGCCACGCCTCGGCCGCCGCGGCGCCCTCCCCGACCGCCGTCGCAGCGAGCGCGAGGTTGAAGAGCGCCCCGCGGTGCCCGTCGCCGAGCGCGGCGCGCGCGCGGCGGTTCGCGTCGAGCGCGGCGGCCCACGCGCGGCCGTGCTTGTGCACGAGGCCGAGATCGAAGAGCCACGTGCCGCGCGGCTCGAGGGCGATGGCGCGCTCCAACGAGCTCGCCGCGTCGTCGAGCCGCTTGGGGCCGAGGGTGCGCAGCGCGTTCCCCTTGAGCGCCAGCAGCGCGCCGCCTCGCTCCGGATCGACCCGGGCCTCGGCCGACAGCTTCGCGAAGCATCGCCCCGCCGCCTCGGCGGCCAGCGCGCCCGCCCGCGGATCGAGCGGCGGCTCGTCGATCGGCCGCCGCCCCGCCTTGCGGACGAGCGCGTCGCACGCCGCGATCACGACCTCGAGCTCGCCGGGCCACGCGTCGAGGATCGCCGCCGCCTCGTCGTCGAGCCCGGCGCGGTCGGGGCTCGTGCGCAAGGCCTCGCCCCACATCCGCGCGACGCGCGCGTCCGTCGAGATCAGATGGGCGAGCGGCTCCAGCGCGGCCCAGACCGCCGCCCGATCCTCGGCCTCCGCGGCCTCCTGCAAGCGCGCCTCGACGTCCACGAGGCGCGGACCATAGCTCAGGTGACCGTGCTGTCGCGCGCGACGCGCCAGGGCCGGCGCAGGCTCACCCGATGGAGCCAGGGGAAGACGGCCGGCAGGATCACCAGCGTCAGGAACGTGCTCGTGACCAGCCCGCCCACGACGACCGTGGCGAGGGGCCGCTGCACCTCCGCCCCCGCGCCCGTCGCGAGCATCATCGGGACGAAGCCGAGCGCGGCCACGAGCGCGGTCATCAGGACGGGACGCAGGCGCGAGCGCGCAGCGCGACGCGACGCCTCGACGGGATCCACGCCCGCGTCCATCTCCTGCGTCAGCGCGCTGACGAGCACCACGCCGTTGAGGACGGCGATGCCGCTGAGCGCGATGAACCCGACCGCCGCCGAGACCGAGATCGGCAGGCCGCGGAGGGTGAGCGCGGCGACGCCGCCCACCGCCGCGAACGGCACGTTGAGGAGGATGAACAGCGCGGGCCGCCAGCGCTGGAAGAGGAAGAGCAGCAGCCCGAGGATGGTCCCGAGGACCACCGGCAGCACGATCGTGAGCCGGGCGCGCGCGCTCTCGAGGCTCTCGTACTGGCCGCCCCACACCAGCCGGGCGCCCTCGGGGAGCTCGAGCTCTCGGTCGAGGCGCGCCTCCGCCTCGCGCACCACCGTGCCCAGGTCCCGGCCTCTCACGTTGAAGCCCACCACCGCGCGTCGCTGCGCCTGGTCGTGGCTCACCAACGATGGCCCCTGACCACGGCGCACGAGGGCCAGGCGCTCCAGCGGGACCAGCGCGCCCCGGGCGGTCGGGATCGGCAGCGCGTCCAGGGTGAGCGCGTCCGTCGGGCCTCCGAGTCGCACGCGAAGGGGGACGCGGATGGGGCCGTCGTAGGTCGCGCCGACCTCGATCCCAGCGCGCAACGCGCGGACGTGCTCGAGCACGTCGCGCGACGAGAGCCCGTGACGAGCCACCTCGAGCGGTCGCGGGCGCACCTCGATCGAGCGCACGTCGGGCGGCGCGAGCACCCGCACGTCTTCGGCCCCGGCCACCGCCTCGAGCAGACGCGCCGCGCGCTCGGCGGTCGCGTCGAGCGACGCGAGGTCGTCGCCGAAGATGCTCAGCGACACGTCGGTCACGCTCCCGCCGACGAGCTCGTTGAAGCGCATCTGGATCGGCTGCGTGAACGCCACGTCCTCGGCCGGCGCGGACGCGTCGATCGCGGCGGCGAGCTCCGCGATGAGCTCGTCGCGCGTCAGGCCCGAGCGCCACTCGTCGACGGGGCGCAGCTCGACGAACACGTCCGACTGCTCCAGCCCCATCAGATCGGTCGCGACGGCGGGGCTGCCGATCCGCGACGAGACGTGCGCGACCTCGGGCACCGAGAGGATCGCCGCCTCCATCCGAGACCCGTCCCGGACCGCGCTCTGGACGCGGATGTCGGGCGAGCGCGTCGTCTGGACCACCAGGTCGCCCTCGTCGAGCTGCGGCACGAACGCGCTGCCGGCGCGGGCGAACAGCGCCGCGCCGCCGACGAGGAGCGCGAACGCGATCGCGACCACCACCCCGGGGCGGGCGAGCACTCGCTCGAGCAGTGGCTGGTAGGCGCGCGCCGCCCAGCGGACGAGGAAGGGCTCGCGCTCGGGCACGTCCCGGTCCCGGAGCAAGAGCCGGGACGCGGCCGGGACGAAGGTCAGCGACAGGACGAGCGCGCTCGTGAGGGCGAGCACGACGGTCATCGCCATCGGGCGGAACATCATCCCCTCGACCCCGTCCAGGCTGAGGATCGGCACGTACACGAGCAGGATGATCAGCACGGAGACGAAGACGGGGCGCGCCATCCGCACCGTGGACTCCTCGACCCGATCGGCGATCGGACCACCGCGCGCGTGCAGGCCGTGGAACACGACCTCGACCATCACGACGGCGCCATCGACGAGGAGGCCGAAGTCGAGCGCGCCGAGGCTCATCAGGTTCCCAGGGATGCCGAGCGCCACCATCCCCGCGACCGCGCCGAGCATCGACAGGGGGATGATCGAGGCGACCAGCGCCCCGGCGCGAAAGCTCCCGAGCATCAGGAACAGGACGATGACGACGAGCACGCCCCCTTCGAAGAGGTTCATGAAGACGGTGTCGAGGGTGGCGCCGACGAGGTCGCCGCGATCGTAGACGTCGACCAGCACCACGTCGGCGGGCATCGCGGCCCGCACCTCCATCATCTTCGCGTGCACGCCGTCGAGGACCTCGCGCGCGTTCGCCTCGATCAGCATCTGCACCATCACGTAGACGGTCTCGCCCCGACCGTCGGCGGTCGCCGCGCCGAGGCGAGGCAGCGCGCCCTCGACGACGTCCGCCACGTCGCCGACGCGGATGACGGTTCCGTCGGGCTCGAGGCGAACCACGGCGGCCGCGAGGTCGCTCGCCTGCTCGGGCCAGGCCACGCCCCGCAGGAGCACGCCAGCCTCCCCCGCCTCGAGCGTCGCGCCGGGCGCCTGCCCGCTCGCTCGCGACGTGGCCTCGGTGAGCTCCGACAGCGTCACCCGTCGCCTCGCCATGCGCGCGGGGTCGCCCACCACGTCGAGGGTCCGGCGCGCGCCGCCCCAGGTGTTGACCTCGACCACGCCGGGGACGCTCCGCAGCAACGGCGCGACCCGAAGATCGACCAGCTCCGACAGCTCCGCGGGCGTGCGTTCGGGGGAGCTGAGCGTGAACTGGTAGATCTCGCCGAGCCCTCCGGTCAGAGGCCCGAGCTCGGGGGCGTCGACGCCGTCGGGCCGACTCGCCGCCACGGACTGCAAGCGCTCTTGCACGAGCTGGCGGGCCACGAGCAGGTCGGTGTCGTCGTCGAACAGCGCGGTCACCGCCGAGATGCCGTAGCGCGAGGTGCTCCGTTGACCCGTCGAGCCCGGGAGGCCACCGAGCGCCATCTCGACGGGGCGGGTGACGAGGCGCTCGACCTCCTCGGGGGTGAGCCCGGGGGCGCGCGTGAGCACGACGACTTGACGGCCGGTGACGTCTGGCAGCGCGTCGAAGCGGAGCCAGGCGCCGGCCACGCCGCCTCCGAACGCCGCGACGAGCACGAGCGCGGTGACGAGGCGCGGGTGCCCGGCCGACCAACGAACGATGCGCTCGATCATCGCGGGCCCCCAGCCGGCGCCGAGGCCGCGACCTCGTCTCCCTCGGTGAGCGGCCCTCGCACCAGCGCCGTCGCGCCCGAGGTCGCGAGGACGATCACTCGCACCCGCTCGGTCGCCTCGCCGCGCCGGCGGAGCACCTCGCTCACGCCCGTTCGCTGGCCGACCGCGCCCAGCGGCACCTCCCACGCCTCGGCGGGCTCCATCGTGACGGTGCCGGTCATCCCATCGGGGAGCACCAGCGGCGGGTCCGGCTCGAACCAGGCGACGCGCGTGCCGTCGCCCGCCTCGACGACGGACGCGAGAGGCGCCGGCGCGAGCGGGACCGCGAGGCCGTCCGCCGTCTCGAGCCACGCCGCGCGTGCCGACGGCCAGGCGTTCGTCGTGCGCACCTCGATCCGGGCCGCGCCCTCCCCCACGATCCGCGCGAGGGGAGCGCCGGATGGATCGCGGGTCTCCCCCAAGCGCGCGTCGAGCGCGGCCACGACGCCGGCCACCGGCGCGCGCAACGCGACCGTCCCGGAGCGCAGGAGCGCGTGCGCGGCGCGCGCGTCGAGGCCCGCCGAGCGCAGCGTCGCGCTGGCGCGTTCTCGCTCGGCGGCGAGCTCCGCGGCGCGGGCGGCCACCTCGAACACCTGGGATCGGGAGACGAGGCCCTCGGCCCGGAGCGCCTCGAGCTCCGTGGCCCGCCGCTCGTGCTCGCGAGCGCCCTCCGACGCGCGGGCGAAGTCCGCGGCGGCCTCGGCGAGCTCCGGGGCCGCGACCTCGACGATCGGATCCCCCGCCGCCACGAGGCTCCCTGGCGTCGCGCGGAGCGCGACCACGCGGACCCGGACGGGCGCCGAGACCTCGGCCGACGCCGCCGGCGCGCGCACTACCGCGGGGGCCGACAAGAGCGAGGCGTCGCCTGGCGATTGGACGGGCACCCACCGCGCCGAGGCGCTCGTGGCCGCGGGCGCCGGCTCCGGCTCGAGCGGGACGGGGGGCGGCGAGCAGCTGGCCACCACGCCCCACAGGACCATGAACGCCGCCGGCCTCACGACCGCGCCCCCGCGACCTCGGCCAGGTGGAGCCACAGCCGCACCTCCGCCCAGACCCGCGCCGCGAGGCTCCGGACGCGGAGGGCGCGGGCCTGGGTGAGCCGCGCTTGCGCGTCGAGGTGCTCGAAGACCGTCCCCTCCCCTCGCTCCATCGCGAGCCGCCGTCGATCCGCGAGCGTCTGGAGGGCGGGGAGGAGCGCGTGGTCGAGGGCCTCGAGCTGCTCTCGCGTGTGCTCGACCTCGTGGAGCGCGTCCTCGAGCTCGGTGCGGGCCTGGTCGCGCGCGACGTCGAGCCGGGCCTCCTCGCGCTCCGCCGCGCCGCTCGCCTCCGAGGCCGCGCGGTCCTCTTGCCCGAACGCCGAGAACGACAGGCTCGCGATCCCGTACACGACCCAGGCGTCGGACGCGCCGCGCTCCACCTGCGCGCCGACCGAGAGGATCGGCGCGTAGCCAGCGCGCACCTCCACCTCGCGGGCGCGCGCCGCGCTCGCGGCCAGCCGCCGCACCGCGAGATCCGGGAGCGCGTCCAGATCTCGGAGCGACGCTCGCGCGGACTCGAGATCGGGTAGCGCCGGCGAAGGCAGCGAGCCCCGGGCGACGAGATCGCGCCGCCCGGGCTCCCCCATCGCAGCGGCGAGCTGGAGGCCTGCCGTGAACCGCTCGCCCTCGGCGTCGAGGCGGGCCTGCGCGATCTCCGCCTGAGCCGCACGCGCAGTGGCCAGGGAGGCGGCGTCACCCACCCCCGCCTCGAGCGCGCGCTCGGAGCGCGCGACCCGCTCCGCCGCGATCGCGCTGGCGTCGATGAGCACCTGCTCCACGCCCTGAGACGCCGCGAGCTCGATCCAGCGCCGCGCCGCCTCGAGGCGAGCCCGCAGCGCCTCCGCCCGGACCTGCGCGGCCAGGACCGCGCGCTCCTCCGCCGCGGCGCGGCGGCGGCTCGAGCCCAGGTCCGCGAGGTTCCAGCCCTGGGTGATGCTCGCCTGCATCTCGAAGCCGCTCTCCTGCTGCGGGGCGACGACGGCGCCGGGCATGAGCGTGATCGTCGTGGCCTGGGCCGTCCCGCCGATACCCGGGTCGCCCGCCGCGCGCGCGGCCAGCTCCCGAGCCGGTACCTGGACGGGCGCCGCCCGGGCCCCGAGCGCGAGCGCCTGGTCGAAGGTCACGGAGGTCTGAGCACCCGCCGAGGCGGGAAGCGAGGCGAGGAGCGCGAGCGTGAGCGCCGCGCGGAACCGAGGTTGGGTCACCCCGCGAAGGTGTGCTCAGCCCGCTCGCCTCCCCATGCGTCGTCAGACGGACGCGTCGAGATCATTGCCGAAATCGGCGACGAGTGCGTCGGATGACCACCCCCCCGAGGCGAGATCGGGAGGCGTGTCGGTCACCCGACAGGCTCTCACTCGGCTTCGGTCGGGCGGCGGCCGAGGGTGACGACGGCTTGGCCGCTCATCACGCCGGGGCCGACCGTCACGGTCAGGACGGTGCGATCGCCGGGGTGACGATGCGCGAGCCGAGCCTGGAGCTCCTGCATGGATCGGGTCGGGCGTCCGTCGACCGCCAGGATGATGTGCCCCGTCCACGGCACCCGCATGCGCTGGACGGCGACCGGGGCCGGGTCCGCGGCGCCCGCGAGGCCGGCGGTGGCCGCGGGGCTGCCCGGCACGACCTGCCGGATCCGCACCCCGTTCACGCCCGGCGCGCGGAAGTCGTCGCCGAGGATGCCCAGGAAGGCGTCGTTGCTCGCGGTCGGAGCCGGAGTCGAGGGGGTCGGCTGAGGCTGGGTGGGCTGAGTCGGGGTCGGCTGAGGCTCGGCCTGCGCGAGGCGAGCCCGCTCGCGGACCTCGTCGAGGAGCGCCGCCACGTGGTTGGAGGGCACCGCGAACCCGATCCCGTGGCTGCCGCCCGTTCGGGAGAGGATCGCCGTGTTCACCCCGATGACCTCGCCCGCCGAGTTGACGAGCGGGCCGCCCGAGTTGCCCGGGTTGATCGGCGCGTCGGTCTGGATGACCCGGGAGACGTCCCCGCCGCCGAGGCTCGAGCCGGGGGGCACGTCGCGCAGCGCGCTGACGATGCCCTGGGTGAGCGTGCCCTCGAGCCCGAACGGGCTGCCGAACGCGAGCACCGTCTGGCCGACCGCGACCTGGTCCGCGTCCGCGAGCTCGAGCGGCCGCGCGGGGACCGTCCCCTGGACGCGCAGGACCGCGAGATCGTGCGACGGAGAGTCGAGCAGGACCTCGGCCGCCTGGGTGGTGCCCGAGGAGAAGTGGACCCGGACGCCAGATCGTCGGCCGGGCTGGATCACGTGCGAGTTGGTGACGATCCAGTGCTCGTCTCCGACGACGAACCCGCTGCCGCTGGACGGCCCCGCGATCACGGAGACCGTCGACTCGGAGAGGCGACGAGCCACCGCGATGCGGCGCGCTTCGGTGAGCTCCTGCGCCTGCGCGGGCAGCGCGATGGCGGAGGCGAGGAGCAGGATCGGGGCGAGTCTTGCGTGCATGCGAGTCATCCGTGGGGGCCCCTTCATAGATGGCCTTCGGAGTCGGACGATTCAACCATCGATAGGTTTCGTTCATTTCCTTGGTGCCCGCACGTCCTCGGGGAAACCCTGCAGTGTGCTTGTTGCGGTCCCGCGCGGCTTCGCGCTAGCCTCCGCGGAGGTGACTGTCCGTGGGTAGGTACGGCGTGGGTCTGACCGACATCGGACGTCGGCGTATGTCGAACGAGGATGCGTTCATCCTCGACAACGACATCGGCCTGTACGTCGTCGCCGACGGCATGGGCGGTCACGCGGCGGGCGAGGTGGCCAGCCAGGAGGCCGTCGAGACGGTCCTCGGGATGGTCCGTCGGGGCTACGCGGCGGTCGAGCGCTTCGACGTCGAGGGCCCCACCCCGGACACCGTCCGAGGCGTCCAGCGCCTGCTCGAGAGCGCCGTCCAGGCGGCCACGTACATGGTCTTCGCGATCGCGGAGAACGATCCCGAGCAGAAGGGCATGGGCACCACCGTCAGCGCGCTGCTGCTGATGAAGAGCCACGCGGTGGTGGCGCAGGTCGGCGACAGCCGCATCTACCTCGTGCGCGAGGGCGCGGTCTACCAGCTCACCGAGGACCACACGCTCGTCGCGTGGCAGGTCAAGCAGGGGATCATCTCCGAGGCCGAGGCCGAGCTCTCGCCGCACAAGAACGTGATCACCCGCGCCGTCGGGAGCCGCGACTACGTCCAGGTCGACACCCAGACCGTGGAGATCGGCCCCGGGGATCGCTTCCTCGTCTGCTCGGACGGCCTGCACGGCTACCTGCAGGACGAGGAGATCGTCCCGCTGCTCACGCTCGGCCCCGACGTCGCGACGACCAAGCTGATCGATCTCGCGAACCAGCGCGGCGGCCGCGACAACATCACCGCCGTCGTCATCGAGCTGAGCTGACTCTCTCTTCGAGCCCTCCCCCGCGACCGGCGACGCCCGGATCGCTCCCGTGACACCTCGCGCCTCCCGCGTGGCACCATCGACGCGGGGTGCAGGGAACGCGCGTCACCTTCGAGCCCGAGACGGTGCTGCTCGGGAAGCTGCGCATCGTCCGTCTGATCGGGCGTGGCGCGATGGGCGCGGTCTACGAGGTCGAGCACCTCCTCACCAAGCATCACCGCGCGCTGAAGGTGCTGCACCGCGACCTGCTCGGATCCGGGAGCGCGGTGGCCCGGTTGATCCGGGAGGCTGGCGTCGCCGGAACGCTGGGCAGCGACAGGGTCGTCTCGACCTTCGACGTCGGGCAGCTCGAGTCGGGCTCTCCCTACGTCCTGATGGAGCTGCTGCGGGGGCGGACGCTCGCCGATCAGCTCGCCGCCGGGCCGCTGTCGCCGAGCCACGCGGTCCACGTCGCGCGGGAGATCGCCGCGGGGATGGAGCAGGCCCACGCGCATGGGATCGTGCATCGCGACCTCAAGCCGGCGAACGTGTTCCTCGCCGAGGACGACGCCGGCCAGGTGCACGTCAAGATCCTCGACTTCGGCATCTCCAAGTTCACCGCGACCGACGAGGGGATGCAGGCCGCCCTCACCGTGGAGGGGGTCGTCCTGGGCACGCCCCATTACATGTCGCCGGAGCAGGCCGGGGCGCAGGCGGACGTCGATCATCGCGCGGACGTGTACGCCCTCGGGGTCATCCTCTACGAGTGCCTGACGGGCCGGCGCCCGTACCACGCGGACACGTTCCCGGCGCTCATGGCGCAGATCCACCTCGGGGACTTCACCCCGCTGGACACCCTCCCGATGGGGATCGACGCGCGCCTCGCGGCGATCGTCCACCGGGCCATCCACCCCGACCGCGACGTGCGGATCCAGACGATGGCCGCGCTCTCCGCGGAGCTCGAGCCCTTCGACCGCTTCGATCCCTCCGAGACCTTGCTCGACGCTTCGCACGGCGCCCGCGCCACCGACCCGCCCACCATCGCCGCCGATCACCTCGTCCCCCCGCCCGTCCCGGCCCGGCGCCCGCCCCCGCCTCCGGGCCCGCGGTTCCCCGGGTGGGCGCTGGTCGGCGGCGGGGTCGCCGCGGGAGCGGGGCTCCTCGCGATCGCGTGGGTGTCGCTCGAGCCGAGCGAGCCGCCGGCGCGCCCCGCGCCGACGCTGGCGCCCGCGCTGGCCCGCGTGGAGACCGACGCCGCGTCTCCGCCGGCGCCCGACGCCGGCTCCCCCACCCCGGTCGACGGAGGCCCTGCCGAGGTCGACCCCGAGCCGCCGTCCCCTGGAGGCCGGCGCTCGTTCCGACACGCGCGTCAATCCGGCTTGCGAACCGACAACCCCTACGGGGCCCCGTGAGGCGCGCGCTCGCGGTGGCCCTCTCGCTGGCGCTCTGGCCGGCGATGGCGCGCGCGCAGGACGCCCCGACCCCCGAGGCCATCGCGGAGGCGCGGACCCGCTACGAGCGCGGGCTCGAGCTCTTCGAGGAGGAGCGCTACGACGCCGCGCTGGCCGAGTTCGACCGCGCCTACGCGGTGGCGCCGAGCTACCAAGTGCTCTTCAACATCGGGCGCATCCACGCGCTGCGGGGCAACGCCGTCGAGGCGGTGCGCGCCTACGTGCGCTACCTGGCCGAGGGGGGCCCGCGCCTCCGCGCGAGGGAGCGGGCGCAGGTCGAGGCGGAGATCGAGCGACAGCGCGCGCGCATCGCGACGGTCCGCATCGAGAGCTCGCTCGACGGGGCGACGGTCCGCCTCGACGGAGTCGACGTCGGCACCACGCCGCTCGTGGATCCGCTGCGCGTGAACTCGGGGGAGCACGTGGTGGGCCTCGGCGCGCCGGGCTACGCGGCCGAGTCGCGGCAGGTCGCGCTCGCCGGGGGCACCGAGGAGACCCTCCGCTTCGAGCTCCAGCCCGAGGGGCGAGGGGTCCTGCGGATCGAGTCGCCGCTGCCCGGGGTCGAGATCCGGGTCGACGACCGCGTCGTGGGGACGACGCCGCTCGACGCGACCGTCCCGGTGGTCCCGGGGCCGCACGCGGTCGTGGGCCGGCGACGGGGCTACCGCGAGGCCCGCGCGAACGTGGACGTGGAGATGAGCGCGGAGCAGCTGGTGACGCTCGCGCCCCTCCGGGATCCGAACGCGGCCGTCCCCCTCGGGACGTTGCGGCTCACCCTGCCGGACGCGCCCGTCGTCACCCAGGTCGATGGGCAGTCCGCCGAGCCGCGGGGAGGCGAGCTCGAGCTCCCCGAGGGGCCGCACGCGGTGCGCCTGCAGGTCGCCGACCGCATCCCCTGGAGCGGCGAGGCGTGGATCGACGCGGGCGCGCCCTCGGTCCTGCGGCCCACCCTGCGCTGGACGCCCGAGGAGCGCTCGCGCCGCCTCGCGGGCGCCGCCGACCAGCGAGTCGCGGGCATCGTCACGCTGCTCGCGGGGGTCGCCGTCGCGATCGGCGGGGCCTCGCTGACCGGCTGGAACGAGGAGCGCTCGCCGGCCGCGGAGTCCGAGTTCGCGGAGCTCGAGGCGTGCGCGGAGCGCGCGGGGCCCGGGGGCGATCCGAACGCGTTCTGTCCGGGCTTCGACCGGCGCGAGCAGGACAACGCCACGCTGCGACAGGGGATCAGCGACCTGCGGGTGGTGGAGGCGCTCCTGCTCGGCGTGGGCGTGGCCGCGGCCGGCGTCGGCCTCGTGGTCTGGCTCCTCGCGCCAGACGAGCGGGGCATCGACGCCTCGGCGAGCGCGGTCGCGCTGAGGATCGGGCCGGGCGGCGCGACCCTCCTGTCGAGCTTCTGAGGGCTACTCCTTGAGCCGCTCGTGGGTCTCCTCGAGGCGACCTCCCCGCTCCGGCGGCTGGGAGTCGACGAGGGTCGACGGCTCGACGAACCGAGGGATCGTGCCAAGCACCTCGTCGCCCTCGCCGTCGACGAGCGTGTCGTCGGTCTCCGCGCGGCGCCGGAGGCGCGCGAGCGCCAGCCGCATCGCCGTCGCCGAGGCGTACCGGTCATCGGGGCTCTTGCTCAGCGCCACGGTGACCACCCGGTCGAGCGCGGGCGGCACCTCGGGCCGCGTCGCGCTCGGCGGCCGAGGATCGTCGACGAGGATGCTGGTCACGAGCCCGGACACGGTCTCGGCGTCGAACGGGGTCTCGCCCGTCAACATCTCGTGCAGGAGAACACCTACGGCCCAGACGTCCACGCGCGCGTCGACGTCGGGCAGGCCGCGCGCCTGCTCGGGCGACAAGTACCGCGGCGTGCCCACGATCTCGCCCGTGCGGGTGAGCTGGCTCGCCTCGCTGAGCTTGGAGATGCTGAAGTCGAGGAGCTTCACGCGGACGGCGTCCCCGGCGAGGAGGAAGACGTTGGCCGGCTTGACGTCGCGGTGCACCACGCCGGTCTGGTGGACGGCCTCGAGCCCCGCCAGGAGCTGCAGCGTGATGTCGATCGCCTCGACGATCTCGAGCGCGCCGCGCGCGAGGAGGCGCTGGTCGAGCGACTCGCCGTCGAGGAGCTCCATGACGAGGAACGGGGTGCCGTCGTCGAGGGCGGCGACGTCGTGGACGGCCACCACGTGGTCGTGGCGAATCGCCGCCGCGGCGCGCGCCTCGCGGAGCAACCGGCCCGCGCTGCGCGCCTCCTTGCCGAGCAGGATCTTCACGGCGACCTCGCGGTCGAGCGCGGTGTGCAGCGCGCGGTAGACGGAGCCCATGCCACCCCGGCCCAGGAGCTCGCGCACCGCGTAGCGCCCGTCGAGCACCTGGCCGATGAAGGGATCGGGCGGCGGCGCGATGCTGGGCCGCGACGCGTCGATCGCGCGACCGGTGAACGGGCAGGTCCCGAGCCCCGACTCGTGCGGGAGCCCGCAATGCTCACAGGTGAGGAATCGAAGGGGCTCGGACAACGCCGTGATTCTAGCAGCGTCGCGAGCGTCGTGGCGCCCCATGCCGCGCCTCAGGGGCGCGAGCCGGTCAGCCGATACGGTCCGCCGGTGCCCGCCGCGGCGGCGCCGACCCACAGCACGTGCAGCGCCGCGCCGGGCTCGAGCGTCGCGCTCAGATCGGCGCCCAGCGCGCATGACCCGGACGTCGCGCAGACCGACCCGCCGACGCTGGTCGCGTGCCGGAGCGTGGTCTCGTAGGTCGCCCCCGAGCAGGTGCTCGCGGCCAGCGCGCCGCCGGGATCCGCGGGGCACGTCACGAAGAAGTGCGCGCGCTCGGCTCCGCTCGCGCACGTCGTCGCGGGCCCGCTCGCCGCGTCGAGGGCGCCCGCCACGTCGAAGGCGCCCGGCGGGAGCGGGGTCGCGTCGAGCGCGCCGACCGGCACGTGGTGGATGGTCGCGGTGAAGCCGCCGTTCGAGTTGACGGCCAGGACGTGCCGCCCCGGCTCGAGCACTCGCCACGCGTCACCCGCGCCCTCGGTGGGGCACAGGGCCGCGGGGCACACCACGCCGCTGACGTCGCAGCGGTCGAGGTAGCCGACGTAGGCGTCCGGCCCGACGACGTGCGTCCACGTCAGCTCGCGCTCGGCCAACGTGAACGCGTAGAACACGTTGGGCCCGTTGTGGCAGCTCGACCGCGCGTCCGTCGCGTGGCGGGTGGCCCCCTCGATGACCGTGGGTCCGGTCGCGGAGAGGCTCACGTCCACGGCGTCCTCGCACCGATCGTTGACGGCCACGCAGGCGCCGCCGCGGCAGGCCTCGTCCGCCGCGCAGGTCGTCTCGCAGTCGCCGCAGTGCGCGACGTCGCCCTCGATGTCGACGCACGCGCCCCCGCAGCTCATGCGCCCGGCCCCGCAGCAGGTGGCCTCGTTGCACGGTCCGTCGCAGGCGGCCCCGCACGCTCCGCAGCTCGAGGCGCTCGTCTCGAGGTCCACGCAGACGCCCCCGCAGATGGCCCCGGGAGTCGCGCACACGCAGAGCGCATCGACGCACGACTCGACCGTGGGGCAGGCGTTGCCGCAGGCGCCGCAGTGATCGTGCGCGGAGTAGAGATCCACGCACCGGCCCCCGCACGCGACCCCGCCGTCCTCGCACGCGCCGACCTCGGCGTCTGGGGGTGGCCCCGCGTCGGCGCCGCGGTCGATCGGCTGCTCACAGGTGTGAGAGCTCGGGTCGCACCGAGACGCCCCGCCGCAGTCGGCGTCCCCGAGGCACTCGGCCCGACAGCGACCCGCGACGCAGAGGGACGCCTCGGGGCACTCGCTGTTCACCGCGCACAGCGCGGGCTGCTCGGGCAGGAGGCACGCGCGGAGGCCGAGCGTCCCGGCGGGCAGGCACCGCAGCCCCGGATCGCAGTCCCGGTCCGCGACGCACTCGGGGCGGCAGCGACCGGCCGCGCACGCGAGCACGTCGCGACAATCACTGTTGCGGATGCACTCCCCGTCGACGGCGACGCGCTCGACGGCGCAGGCGCACAGGAGCGAGGCGCACGCGAGCGCGAGGACCCGCGCGGTCACGGGCGCGACCCCGTCACCCGGAAGGTCGTGGACAGGGACGGGTCCGCCCCCTCGACCACGAGCCCGTAGAGCCCCGAGCCCGGGGCGAGGTCGCGGGCCACGCTCGCGCCCCCGCAGACGAGCGGGACCGCGCCGCCCGAGACGCCCACGACGCCGCCGGTGACAGACGCGCTCAGGCGGCCCCCCGGGAAGTCCTCGCACGTCACGAACGCGAAGACGCGCTCGTCGCCCGGCGCGCAGGTGTCCGCGCGCCCCGAGCCCGCGGCGATGGTGCCGTCGAGCGTGAACGCGCCCTCGGGCAGCGTGGAGACCGCGGCGTCGCCGATGGGGAGCACGTCGACGTGGAGGCGGAACCCCGTCCCCTCGTCCGACTCGACCACCATCCGGTGCTCGCCGGCGGCGAGGACGAAGACCGCGCCGCCGTGACGCTCTCCGTCGGGCGTGGCGTCCGGACACGGCGCGGTCCCGCAGGCCGTCCCGAGCTCGTCGCAGCCCCCCGTGAGGAAGCCGACGCGCAGCTCGCGCCCCATCGCCACGACCGTGCGCACCAGCAGCATCGACCGCTCGGGGAGCGAGACCCGATAGAAGACGTCGGGCCACGAGATCGGCGCGCAGCCGTTGAAGTCGAAGAGCCCGCCGCCGTCCGTCCTCGACCGCTCCACGGTGGTGGTCCCGGGCGTCAGGACGAGCGTCCGCGCGTCGTCGCAGTCCTGGTGCTCCTGCGCGCACGTCCCGCGGAAGCAGACCTCGCGATCGCCGCAGCGGACGTCGCAGGCCCCGCAGCGCTCGACGTCCTCCGAGACGTCCACACAGGCCCCGCCGCAGGAGGCGCGGCCGGGCCCGCAGCACCGGCCCTCGCTGCACGGGCCATCGCAAGGCGCGAAGCAGCCGCCGCAGTGCGCCGGGTCCCGCTCGGGATCGACGCACGCGTCGCCGCAGAGCTGTCGCGGCGGAGCGCAGACGCAGGCTGCGTTGAGGCAATCCTCGTTGTCGCCGCAGGCCTGACCGCAAGCCCCGCAGTGACTCGGAGAGCTCCCCAGGTCGACGCAGACCCCGTCGCAGCGCGCCCTCCCGTCGCCGCACGGGGGTAGCTCACCGCCCGGAGGTGGCGGCGTGAAGCGCCCCTCCTGGTCGACGTGGACCGCCGCCTCGCACGTGCCGGTCTCGGCGTCGCAGCGACCCGCGTCGGGGCAGTCGCGATCCTCGGCGCACTGCGCGTGGCAGCGGCCGAACAGACAATACGTACCGAGCGGGCACTCGCTGTGGAAGACGCACAGGGCCGGGGCGTCGGGGGGTGAGCACACCGGTCGGTCGGGGGTCCCGGACGGGACGCAGCTCCGGCCCGGCGGGCAGTCGCGAGGGCTGATGCACTCGGCCCGACACACCCCGCCCGCGCAGACGAGCAGGTCCTGGCAGTCGCTGTTGAGCTCGCACGTCTGATCGAGGCCGACTCGAGCGACCGCACATCCCGTCATGGAGAGGCACGCGACCGCGACCAGCCGCCGCGCCGCGCGGCTCACGGCCGGCTCCCCACCAACGTGAACGCGCCGGCCGCGTCGGTCGCGAGCGAGTCCACGAAAAGGACGTGCAGGCCCGATCCGCTCTCGATGCGGGCCTCGAGGCGGCTCCCCATCGCGCACCCGCTCGTGGCGCACTCCCCGGCGCCGCCGTCCCCGTCCACCAGCGTCAGGATCGACTCGAACGCCGACCCGCACGTCGACGCGGTCAGGGTCCCCGTCGCCGCCTCGGGGCACGTGACCCAGTAGAACGCGCGGTCCGGCCCCCCACCGCAGGTGCCGGGCGTGCTCACCGCCGGGTCGAGCACGCCGGGGATGCTGAACGGGGCCGGCGTCGCGGTCCCCGCGTCCGGGGCGGGCAGCGGCGGCGCGGGCAGCTCGCGCGGTGAGGGATCCGCGACCGGGACGTGCTGGATCTGCAGGCTGTACTCGACCACGTTCGACGCCGCGCTCACGACGAACACGTGCCGGCCGGCGTCGAGGACGTGGAGCACGGCGCTCGAGGTGTCGTCGCTGCCGCCGCAGACGCGCTCCGTGCAGAGCGCGCCCGCCACCGAGCAGTCTCCATCGATGAGGCCGAGCGAGACGCCCTGTCCGCTGGCGCGCAGGTGGACGATCTCGCGCTGCGCCAGCGTGAAGGCGAAGAAGAGATCCGGGCCGGTCGTGCACGAGCGCGACGAGGGCGTGGCCTGCCCCTGCGGGCGCACCCGGAAGCTCGTGGGCGCGTCGGCGACCAGCGCCAGGTCGAGCGCGCCCTCGCACTCGTCGTTCACCGCGCGGCAGGCCCCGCCGCGGCACTCCCCCAGCCCGTCGCAGATCGCGCCGCAGTCGCCGCAGTTGCGAGGGTCGTCACTCACGTCGATGCACGCGCCGCCACAGAACGCGCGCCCCGCGCCGCAGCAGGTCCCGCCGTGGCAGGGGCCGTCGCACCGCGAGCCGCAGCCGCCGCAGTTGCCCTCGTCGACCGCGAGGTCGGCGCAGAGGGCGCCGCACACGGTGTACGGCGCGGCGCACTCGCACGCGCCGCGCGAGCACGTCTCGTTGTCGGGGCAGCGGTTCCCGCAGGCGCCGCAGTGGGTCCTCGAGCTCGCGAGATCGACGCAGGACGTCCCGCACGTGGCCCGATCCTGCCCGCAGACGAGCCCGGCTTCCGGCCCACCGTCCACCAAGCCCCCGTCGGGCGCGCCCGTCACGAGCGGGCTCTCGCACGTGCCCGAGCTCGCGTCGCACCGAGCGCCGTCGAGGCAGTCCCTGTCCTCCCGGCACTCCGCGCGGCAGCGCCGGTCGACGCAGAGCGCCCCCTCCGGGCACTCGCTCGTGAACGCGCAGAGCGCCGGCCCGTCCGGCGGCTGGCACGCCGGCCGCCCCGCCGAGCCGCTCGGGGCGCAGCGCCACGACAGATCACAGTCGCGATCCTCGGCGCACTCGACCCGGCAGCGTCCGTCCGCGCAGACGAGCGACTCCTGGCAGTCGCTGTTGAGCGCGCACTCGCCGTCGCGCGCGACTCGCTCCACGGAGCACCCCGCCGCCAGGAGGGCTCCGACGAGCAGTGCCCCCCACTGCTGCCCCATGCCGTGAGCGTACCGAGAGCGTCGATCGGATTGAAGCCCCGAGTTGGCGGGAGCGCAGTGCCGCTATGAAGCATTTCGACCGAGCGACTGGCGTGCTGGGCGCGGCGTCCCGTCGACGAGGCGCCGACAGCGAGTACTTCAACGGGCTGCTAGTCCAGCTCGTCGAGATCGAGCGCGAGCGGGGTCGGCGAGGCGTCGTGGGCCACCTCCCGGTCCTCCGTCGTGGTCGCGAGGTCCGGGTTGCGAGCCCACGCGCGCGGCGCCTCGAAGGTGGGGTCGCCCTGCATCGTGTCACCGAAGTCGGCCCCGCCGGCGTCGTGCTGGACGGTCGACAGGCAGGCGAGCAGGAGCCCCGCGTCCGCGCGCGAGGCCGGGTCCTTGCGCAGGCCGAGCGCGACGAGGTCGTCGTAGCCAGGTGAGAGGTCGGGGCGGAAGCGGCTCGGCGGCGGCGCCTCCTCGGAGATGACCTTGTTGAGGATGTCGACGACGCTGCGCCCCTCGAACGGCACCCGGCCCGTGAGGGCCTCGTAGAGCAGGACCGTCGCGCTCCAGGCGTCGGTCTTGTGGTCGACCTCCCGGCCCAGCGCCTGCTCGGGCGACAGATAGCTCGGCGTCCCCACCAAGTGGCCCGTCTGGGTGATGACCGTCGCGTCCTCCGCGAGCGCCCGCGCGATGCCGAAGTCCACGATCTTCACGGTGTCGTCCTCGGCGATGAGCACGTTCTCGGGCTTCACGTCGCGGTGCACGACCCCGACCGCGTGCGCGCCCAGGAGCCCCCGGAGCACCTGCCCGAGGATCACCGAGGCCTCGAGGAGGCCGAGGCGGGACTGCCGCGCGATCCGCTCGGCCAGGGTCTCGCCTCGCACCAGCTCCATCACGATGAAGGGCAGCTCCCCGTCGGTCACCCCGGCGTCCCAGATCTGGACGACGTTGGGGTGCTGGATCTTCGCCGTGAGCTGCGCCTCGCGGAGGAACCGCGTCTTCAGCATCGGGCTGTCCACGAACGCGCGCTGCAAGACCTTGATCGCGACCTCGCGACGGATGCGCGGGTTGTTCGCCCGGTACACCTTCCCCATCGACCCCTGCCCGAGGAGCTCGAGGACCTCGTACTTGCCGTCGATGATCGTCCCGACCAGCGATCCGTCTCGCGCGGGCGCCGCGGACGTCGAAGGCATCGGCTCCACCGCGTACCCCGTCAGCGGACAGCTGGACGTGCCCACCTCGTGGGGCAGGCCACAGTGGACGCAGCGGACGAAGCGGGCCTCCGGCACGGGCTGACTCTACAGCGTTCGCGGCCTCGGCGCGCTCGGCTCGCTCACTCTCGAGGCGTCACGCGGGGGAGGCCGCGCTGGCCGCGGCGGACGTTCGACAGATCGCGGTAGCGCTCGAAGAGCAAGGTCTGGCGGCTCGTCGTGGGGACCTCCTGCCCGCGCACGAAGACCTGCCGAGCCCAGGTGGTCAGCTCGAAGGGATCGCCGGTCCACACGACGACGTTGGCGACGCGCCCGGCGGCGAGGGTGCCGTAGCGGTCGTCCACGCCGAAGACCCGCGCCGGCTCCAGGGTGAGGGCGCGGAGCGCGGCGTCGCGGGGCAGGCCCGTCGCGACCGCGTTGCCGGCCTCCTGCCGGAGGTTGCGCTGACCGTGCGCGCCCTCGGCCGAGATGATCACGCGGACCCCCGCGCGGTTCAGGATCGCGGCGTTGTCGTAGCGCGCGTGGAGCTGTGAGAACGACGCGGGCAGGTTCGTCATGGGGCGGAGGATCACCGGGACGTCGGCGGCCGCGAGCTGCGGCGCGACCATCCACGCCTCCTGGCCGCCGGCGATGACGAGGCGCAGGCCGTAGTCGCGCGCGAACGCGATCACGCGGAGGATGTCGGTGCTGCGCGAGGCGGCGACGACGAGCGGGTAGTCATCGGCGAGCGCGCCGCCGAGGCGCTCGAGGTCGAGCCGCGAGACCCTGAGCTCGCGCAGCTGGCGACGATCGTAGGCGGCGCCCCGGGTGCGGTAGAGGCGCGCGTCGTCGAAGACCTCTCGCAGGAGGTTCAGCGCGGTGGAGCGAGCGCCGCCCGCGGACTCGATGGCGCCGTCCGAGAGGCTCGCGTGCAGCGCGGTGCGATCCTCGACGAGGACGTCGTCGAGGGTCCGGCCCGCGAGATCCATCCACGCGCTCGTCCCGCTGACGAGGCCGCCGTCGGGGGTGGTGACGACGCTCGTCACGCCCCAGCGCCGCGCGACGGGGATGGCGGTGGAGAGCGGGTTGTAGCCGTCGATGGCCGCGAACGACGCACGCACCGGGTCGCGGTGCTCCCCCTCGGGCGCGTGGTCCGCGGTGGAGGGCTCCATCTCGATCTCGACGAGACCGAGCTCGGTCTGGGTGCCCACGAACCCGGGCGTGAGGATCGTGCCGGCGCAGTCCACCACCCGCGCGCCGCTCGGCGCGGCGCCGGTGCCGACGCTGACGATCCGGCCGTCGCGGATCACGAGCGTCGCGCCCTCGATGGGCTCGGCGCCCGGCGACCACACCCTGCCGCCGACGAGCGCGACGGTCTCCTGCGCCGCGACCGGGCTCGCGAACGAGAGCCCCAGCACGAGCGCGATCCCGAGGGCGCGCATCACTCGCCCCCCGTCGTGAGCTCGAGGTCCTGGCCGAGCTCGAAGTCCGTCCGTGGCAGCGGGTCGGGCCCCTCGCTTCGGTCGAACACGGTGAGGCCGTCGATGAACACGAGGTCGGCGCGCGAGTACACGCTGAAGGGGTGGCCCGACCACACGACCACGTCGGCCATCTTCCCCTCCTCGAGCGACCCCGTCTGGTCCTGCACCCCGAGCGCCCACGCGGCGTTGATGGTGATCCAGCGCAGCGCCTGGTCGTCGGTGATCTCGATCCCCGCGCGGCGGCCCGCCGCCATCGCCTTGCCGGCCTCCTGGTTCAGGCGCTGGATGAGCATCGCGCTGTCCGAGTGGAGGATGCCGCGGACGCCGGCCTGCGTGAGCAGCGCGAGGTTCTCCTCGACGGTGTCGTAGGCCTCGAGCTTGAAGCCCCACCAGTCCGCCCACGTCGAGATCGCGATGTCGTTCTGCGCGAGCAGGTCGCGGATCTTGTAGGCCTCGACCGCGTGGTGGAACGACCGGATGCGGAAGCCGAGCTCGTCGCCGACCTGGATCATCCGCGCCATCTCCTCGGCGCGGTAGCAGTGCATCTGGATCAGCACCCGCCCCTCGCGCGCGCCGAGCAGCCGCTCGAGGCCGAAGTCGCGCGCGGGCGGCGCCGGCGCGGGGCCGGGATCCTCCGCGCCCTCCTCGCCCGAGGCCTCGGCCTCTAAGAAGGCCTGGTGACCCCGCTGCCAGACGACGTGCTGCGCCTGCCAGTCCGAGTAGCTGCGCCCGTACTCGATCGCCTGCTGGAAGGCCTGCCGGTAGCCGAAGACGTTGCCCATGCGCGTCATCGGGAACGAGTTCCGGCCGCCGTAGACGCGCTTCGGGTTCTCCCCGCAAGCCATCTTGAGGGTCTCCGGGGCGCCGGGGAACTCCATCTCCTCCACCGTGCGCCCGAGGTGGAGCTTGAGGATCGAGCCGGCGCCGCCGATGAGGTTGCCGCTCCCCGGCAGGATCTGGACGGTCGTCACGCCGCCCGCGATCGCGCGCGGGAGCTGCGGGTCCTGCGGCCAGAACGCGTCGGCGGCGCGGACCTCGGGCGTCGTCGGATCGCTCATCTCGTTGCCGTCCGAGGTCGCCCGGATGTGCGGGCTCGGGTAGACGCCCATGTGGGAGTGGGTGTCGATGAGACCCGGCGTCACGAAGCGGCCGGTCACGTCGATCTGGCGAGCGCCCTCGGGGATCTCGACCTCGGAGCGCGCGCCGACCGCGCGCAGCCGACCGTCCTCCATCACCACCACGCCGTCCTCGATCACGCGACCGGTCGCCGTCATCACGGTGCCGCCGACGAGCGCGACGAGCGGCGAGTCGATGGCCGCGAGCTGTCCGCCCGCGGTGGTCCACGGGAGCGGCGGCGGGTCCGGGTCGGGCGTGGACGCGGTGGGCTGCTGCGCGGCGCCGCAGGCACCGAGCAGCGCGGCCGCGAGGAGGATCGGGGAGACGGTTCGACGCATGGGCGGGCGAGGATATACCTCCCGGCGTGGTGCGCGAAGCGACGGCGGAGGCGTGGGCGAGGGACTACGTCCGCTCGCGCGACCTCGGACACAAGCTCGCGCCGCCGCCGCGACCGCGCACGCTCGACGGGGTCGGTCTCGCGATCGAGGCGCCAGGGCGCCCCCCCGAGCTCGAGCCCGCCGCGCGCGCGCCCAAGACGCCTCGGCCGGGCGCGCTGAGCGACCCGAGGAAGCGCGCGCAGCTCCTCCACACGTTCCTCCATCACGAGCTGCAGGCCGCGGAGCTGATGTGCTGGGCGGTGCTCGCGTTCCCGGACGCGCCGGAGGCGTTTCGCCGCGGCCTCTTGTCGATCTGCGACGACGAGATCCGGCACATGGGGCTCTACGTGGAGCGCCTCCGAGCGCTCGGGCACGCGGTCGGCGACTTCCCGGTGCGCGATTGGTTCTGGGAGCGCGTGCCGCGCGCGTCGACCCCGCTGGCCTTCGTGTCGCTGCTCGGGATCGGCTTCGAGGGCGCCAACCTCGATCACGCCGCGCGGTTCGCCGAGGCGCTGCGCGGCGCGGGCGACGAGGCCAGCGCGGCCGTCCAGGAGCAGGTGGGCCGCGAGGAGGAGGCGCACGTCCGCTTCGCGGTGCGCTGGTACGAGGAGTGGGCGGGGCCGCTCGAGCTCACGGGGTGGCTCGCCGCCCTCCCCCCGCCGCTGACGCCGATCGTGATGCGCGGCCGCCCGCTCGCCCACGCGGCGCGACGCCGCGCGGGGCAGCCGGCGGGGTTCGTGGACGCGCTCGAGGCCTACGCGCCGTGAGCGTCGCGTGGGTCCTGAACCTCGGCGTGGAGGTCGAGCTCGCCGGCGGCCAGCTCGGGGCCGCCGCGGCGCGCCGGAGGGCCGAGGTCCGGCGCGCGTTGAGGCTCCCCGAGGGCCACGTCGTCCTCGACCTCGACGACGACGCGCGCGCCCGGGGGCTCGAAGGCCGGGCCTGGTGCCCGACGCCCTCCGCGCTCGCGCGGCTCGCCGCGGCCGGCGCCCGCGTGCCCCCCGCGCCGTCCGTCGAGGTGCTCCGGCGCGTCAACGAGCGTTCCTTCGCTCACGAGCTCGTGGCGCTGCCGCAGACGGTCCGCTGCGACGATCTCGACGCGGTGCGGGCCGCCACCGAGCGCCCCGGGCGCTGGCTCCTGTTCCGGTCGCTCACCTTCGCGGGGCGAGGCCAGCGCCGGGTCGACGCCGGGCGCTGGGACGAGGGCGCGGAGGCGTGGGCGCGGGGCGCGCTCCGGATCGGGCCGGTCCACGTCCTGCCGCGCGTGGAGATCGAGCTCGAGGTGTCGCTGCACGGGATGCTCGGGCCCGACGCGCTGCGCCTCGGCCGGCCGACCGTCAGCGACGTGGACGCGGCCGGTCAGTGGCGCGCGAGCCGGCTCGCCGAGGCGGGCGAGCTCGAGGCCGCCGAGGTGCTCGCGCTGCACGACGCGGTCGAGCGCGTCGCCGTCGCCCTGCGCGAGGCCGGCTACTTCGGCCCGTTCGGCGTCGACGCGTTCCGCCACGCGGGCGGCTTCCACCCGCTGTCCGAGATCAACGCCCGCTACTCGATGGGCTGGCCCGTCGGGATGGGCGGCTGGAGCTAGATCCCCTCGGCGCGCTCGCGGCGCCGCTCGCGCTCGACGACCGGCATCATCGCGCGCTGCCCCTCGGCCGTCTCGATGATGCAGACCTGATCCTGCTCCGGGTGCATCGCCGCGCGGCCGAGGAAGATCTTCATCGCGTGCTCGGGCCGCACGCGGTCCGTGCAGCGGCCGGGCAAGGAGACGACGCTCGTCCGGACGAGCGCGCGGTCGAGGGTGTCGAGGATGCGCTCGACGACGCCGTCGACCACCGCGTCGTCGAACTGGCTCACGCGGCCGACCCCGAACAGGAAGAGCTTGTCGAACGGCAAGCGAGGTTGCGCCGGGATCAGCACCGTCTCACCGAGCGCGCCGGTCGCGCGGCCGCGCAGCAGGATCCGGGAGATCGCGCCGCAGAGCCGCCAGTCGACCAGCCCGACCTCGCGGCGGAGCGGCCGCTCGTCCTCGAAGAAGCACAGCGCGAGCGCCTCGCTCTTGAGCTCGTCGAGGCGCCGGAGGTCCGGGGGGACGAACCGGACCTCCACCTCACTCCTTCCCGAGGTCGGAGGCGATGCGGTCGAGGACGCCGTTCACGAAGCCGGCGCTGCCCTCGGAGCCGAACCGCTTGGCGAGCTCGACCGCCTCGTTGAGCGTCACGCGCCGCGGGACGTCCTCGAGGTGCATCAGCTCGTAGGTGGCGAGCCGCAGGATGTTGCGGTCCACGCGGGCCATCCGCTCGAGGCGCCAGTGCTGGCTCACGTCGCGGATGATCCCGTCGATGGCCTCGCGCTCCTTCGCCCAGCCTCGGACGAGGTCGTTGGCGAAGCCCTCGCCCTCACGGCTCGGCCCGAGGTGCGCCCAGAACGACTGGATCGCCTGCTCGGAGCTGACCCCGGAGACGTCCATCTGGAACAACATCTGGAGCGCGGCCTCGCGCCCCCTTCTTCGACTGCCCATCGGTCGGGTCCGTGATGCTCCGAGGTGCGGCCTCAGTAGCCCGCCGCCTCCATGGCGCGGCGGAGGTTGACCATCTCGATGGCGCCGAGCGCGGCCTCCCAGCCCTTGTTGCCGGCCTTGGTGCCGGCGCGCTCGATCGCCTGCTCGATCGTGTCCGTGGTCAGCACCCCGAAGAGCACCGGCACGCCGCTCTCCCACATCGCGGAGCCGCAGCCCTTCGCGACCTCCCCCGCGACGTAGTCGAAGTGCGGCGTGGAGCCGCGGATCACGGCGGCGAGCGCGATGACCGCGTCCACCTTCCCGGAGCCCGCGAAGCGCTTCACCACGAAGGGGACCTCGTAGCTGCCCGGCGCGCGCGCCACGACGATGGCGTCGCGCGGGACGCCATGCCGGGTCAGGCCGTCGATCGCGCCCTCGAGCAGGCGGTCGGTGATGAAGTGGTTGAAGCGCCCGACGACGATCGCGAAGCGCGCCCCCGCCGGCGTCTCGTAGGTGCCCTCGATCTGCTCTTCTGCCGACATCGCCAAAACTCCCGCGGGGCTCAGTGCTTCGTCTCGTTGGTGATCGCGAGGACGTCCATCTCGGCGGAGCGGACGGACATGCCCTCGTCCTCGGTGACCACCATCTGCTCGACCACCTCGAGGCCGTAGCCCTCGAGGCCGGCGATGCGCCGCGGGCGGTTGGTGAGCAGGCGGATGCGACGGAGGCCGAGGTCGCGCAGGACCTGGGCGCCGAGGCCGTACTCGCGGAGCACCTCGCCCTGGTCCATCGGGCGGCGCCGGACCTTGCCGCCGGTGCGGCTCGCGAGGTCCGCGTCCAGATCGATGTCGGCGGGCGGGATGAACACGATCACGCCGCGCCCCGCGCCCTCGATGTGGGCGATGACGTCGGCCATCGCGGTGCGGCCGCGCGTCCGGACGCCGAAGACGTCGCCGAGCACGCTGCCGGTGTGCATGCGCACGATGGTCGGCGTCTCGTCGAGGTCGCCGAGCACGAGGGCCAGGAAGTGACGGTCGCCCGCGCCGAACGTGTGCGCGCGCCAGGTGACCCCGGTGGAGAGCTCCACCTCGGCGCTCGAGAGCCGCGTCACGAGGCGCTCGTGCTGCAGACGGAACTGCACGAGGTCGGCGATCGAGAGGACCCGAAGGCCGTGCTCGTCGGCGAACTCCACGAGGTCGGGCATCCGCGCCATGGTGCCGTCCTCGTTCATGATCTCGCAGATCACGCCGGCCGGCTCGAGGCCCGCGAGCTTCGCGAGATCCACCGAGCCCTCGGTGTGACCGGTGCGGCGGAGCACGCCGCCGTCGCGCGCGCGGAGCGGGAAGATGTGGCCGGGGCTGACCAGGTCGGTCGGCTTCGCGTGGGGCCGCACGGCCGTCAAGACGGTGTGCGCGCGATCCGCGGCGCTGATGCCGGTCGTGACGCCCTCGCGCGCCTCGATCGAGACGGTGAAGGCGGTCGTCCGCGAGCTGCGGTTCTCGTCGACCATCATGGGGAGGTCGAGCCGCGCGACGCGCTCGTCGGTCAGCGCGAGGCAGATCAGCCCGCGCCCGAACCGCGCCATGAAGTTGATCGCCTCGGGCGTCACCTTCTCCGCGGCCATCACGAGGTCGCCCTCGTTCTCGCGGTCCTCGTCGTCCACGAGGATCACGATCCGGCCCGCACGAACGTCCTCGATCGCGCGATGAACGCGCTCGATCGCGTCCAACCGCGTCTGTGGTCCAGCCATCGGGGGGTTCATAGCCCTGCGGGCTCGGACGGTCCAGCGAGCCGACCGCGGAACAGCACGTCCTCGCCGAGCACGCGGACGGTCGGCGCGACGAGCCGCCACGCGTCGGCGACGCGGTCGCGCGGCCCGGCGTCGGCGAGCGGGATGGCCCCCGCATCGCCCAGGATCTTCGGCGCGACGAACACCGCCGCCTCCTGCGCGAGGCCGCCCCGCAGCAGCGCGCCGTGCACCGTGGCGCCGCCCTCGACGAGGAGGCGCACGATCCCTCGGCGCGCGAGCTCGCGGAGCGCCGCGGTCACGTCGACGCGCGACTCCGTCGCGGGGACCTCGACGAGCTCCACGCCGGGCCGCTCGAGGGCCTCGCGCCGCGCGGCGTCGGCGCCGGGTCCGTGCAGGATCCAGGTGGGCGCGGCCGACGCGTGGGTCGCGAGCTTCGAGCTCGGCGGGAGGCGCAGGTGGGTGTCGAGGACCACGCGCACCGGATCGCGCCCCTCGACGTGGCGGACGTCGAGCCCGGGGTCGTCGGCGAGCGCCGTGCCGATCCCGACGAGCACCGCGTCGCTCCAGTCGCGCATCCGGTGCGCCTCGGCGCGGGCGGCCTCCCCGGTGATCCACTTGCTGTCGCCGGTGCGCGCGGCGGTCCGGCCGTCCAGCGTGACAGCGGCCTTGAGGAGCACCCAGGGCAGCCCGTCGACGGCGTGTCGAGTCCAGTCGGCGATGAGCGCGCGGGCCTCGTCCTCGAGCACGCCGGAGACGACCTCGACCCCCGCGGCGCGCAGCTTCTCGACGGCGCCGGGCCGCGGGGGCTTCGGATCCGCGCACCCGATCACGACCCGCGCGATCCCCGCCGCGAGGATGGCGTCGGTGCACGGCGGCGTGCGGCCGAAGTGGTTGCACGGCTCGAGGGTGCAGTAGAGGGTCGCGCCCGCGGTGTCGCCCGCGGCCCGCTCGATCGCAACGACCTCCGCGTGCGGCCCGCCCGCGCGGTCGTGGTGCCCGACCGCGACGATCTCGGCGCCGCGCGCGATCACCGCGCCGACGTGCGGGTTCGGGCTCGGACGCCCTCGCCGCCCCTCCTCGATCGCGCGCTCGAGCAGCGCCCGATCGGTGGCCGCGTCGCTCACGCCGACGGGCTCCGCTCCCCGAGCAGGTCCGTCAGCTCCGCCATGAACTCGTGGATGTCCTTGAACGACCGGTAGACGCTCGCGAAGCGCACGTAGGCGACCTGATCGACGCCGCGCAGCTCCTCCATGATCTTCTCGCCCACCTTGCTGCTCGCGACCTCCTTGTCGCCGGTCTCGACCATCTCGCGCTCGATGGTGTCGACGAGCTTCTCGAGGGCCTCCGACGAGACGGGCCGCTTCTCGCAAGCTCGCCGCAACCCGGCGAGGATCTTCATCCTGTCGAAGGGCTCTCTCCGGCCGTCCTTCTTGATGACGTACGGGAGCACCTGCTCGACTCGCTCGTAGGTGGTGTAGCGGCGCGTGCAGCCGTCGCACTCTCGACGACGACGCGTGACCTCACCCGCCTGCGAGAGGCGCGAGTCGATCACCCGGTTGTCGAGGGTGCCGCAGAAAGGGCACTTCATGGCGGGCGGATGCTACGGCCCCGCGCCCGTCGGAACCACCCGAATCCTGGCTACTTGCGCTCGAGCCGGACCACGCACTCCATGTGGGCGGTCTGGGGGAACATGTCGAGCGCGACCGCGTCGGTCGGCACCCAGCCCGCGGCGCAGAGCGACTCGAGATCCCGGCGCAGGGTCGGCGGGTCACACGACACGTAGACGACCTCCTTGGGGCCGAGCTTCTCGATGCGCTTGATCGCGCCGGCCGCCCCGGTCCGCGGCGGATCGAGGACGACGACGTCGGGGACCGTCGGGGAGCGCCAGGCCTCGGCGTCGGCGGTGCGGATCGTCCCCACGAGGCCCCGCGCCTTGAGGTTCTCCCGGCACGCCTCCGCGGCGGCCTCGTCCTGCTCGATGCCGACCACGCTCTTCGCCGTCGCGGCGAGCGCGATCGTGATGTTGCCCGAGCCGCAGAACAGCTCGAGGACGTCCCGCTCGGCGGGCGCCGCGAGCTCGAGCACGCGGGCCACGAGCGCGCGGTTGACCTCGTCGTGCGCCTGCGAGAAGCCCGCGACGGTGCCCACCAGCGGCTTGCCGTCGTAGCCGTCGCGGACCTCGCGGGGGGAGCCCCAGGTCGCGTCGACGGAGGCGCCCCCCGCCTTCAACGCGGCGCCGACGAGGACCCCCTCGGTGACCAGCGCCTCGAGCGCGCCGTAGAGCTCCGGCGGCTGCATCGCGTCGCTGCGCAGCGCCATCACCACCCCGCCGCCTTCGCCCATCGCGAGGTGGAGCTGCCCCTCGCCCGCGAGGTGCGGCCCGAGGACCGCGCGGGCCTTGGCGAACGCCCGGTCGAGCGCGTCGTCGAGCACGGCGCAGACGCGCACGTCGGTGACCTCGGTCGAGCGAGGCCGCCGGTAGCCGATCCGCGGGCGCCCTCGCCCCGCCGTCCACGCCATGCGCGCGCGCCGCCGGTAGCCGAGCGTCTTGACCGGCGCGACCCACCCGCGCTGCACCGCCTCGACGTTGGGCAACCCGCGCAGGGCCTGCTCGAGCTGGTCGCGCTTGAAGCGGAGCTCGAGCTTGGGCGACGCGATCATCATCGGGCACCCGCCGCAGCGGCCGACGATGGGGCACGGCGGATCCTGGCGCTGGGTGGACGGGTCGAGGACGCGGACCTTGTCGGTGTAGAGGACTCCCTTGCCGCGCGGGCGGATGTCCATGAGCGAGACGCGCTCGCCGGGCAGCACGCCGGGGACGAACACCACCCCCTGGCTTGTCGCCACGACGCCCTCACCGAAGCGTGAGAAGTCCCGGACGGTGCCCTCGATCTCGTTGCTCACGGAGTCCCTCGCATCCATCCGAGCCGCTAGGGGAAGCGCTGCGCGGGGCTCCCGCGCTGGTAGAAGAACGAGAAGGTACCGCTGAGCGTCGCGTGTGTGCGCTCCGGGTCGTCGGGGGTGGCGAATTGGACGTCGCGCAGCTCGCCCGCGATGAGGGTCGAGCCCGCCTCGATGTCGGGGGCGTAGACCGCGTCGAACACGATCGAGCCGGACTGCCCCTCGAGGATCAGCGGCTGCGTGACGAAGAAGTCGGGGAAGCCCGAGGGGCAGGTCTGGTTGAGGTAGAAGATGACCTGCACGAGCGAGCGCTCGTCCGGATCGACGGGGATCGGGATCCCGATGCGGTTGCGGAAGACCTCGTTGACGTCGCGGATCTGGATCATGACGCCGTCGGCGTAGCCTTCGATGTCGCTCCCGCGCTGGACGCGGATGTTCATCTGCGCCTCGGTCACCTCGCCGCTGAAGAAGCTCGGCGTCAGCTCGTAGGCGGGCTCGTCGACCTCGCAGTCGGGCGCCACCACGGACCCCGAGATCGATCCCTGGCCTCCGCCCACGGAGCACCCGAGCGCCAGGAACAGCGCGCTCGGGACCGCCCACTCATACCGCCAAGAGACCACCGCCGATGACCTGGTCCCCACGGTACACCACGGCGGCCTGCCCGGGGGCGATCGCGCGCGCGGGCTCGTGGAAGGCGATGGCGAACCCCTCGGGCGTCGGGGTGACCCGGGCCGGCGCCGCGCGGTGGCGGTAGCGGACCTGCACCTCGGCCTCGAAGGGCTCGGCCGGCGAGGCGCCCGTCCAGACCGCGTGCTGAGCGTGCGCGGTCAACGCGGCGAGGTCCTCGACGTCGCCGACGACCACGCGGTCCTCGTCCGGCAGGATCTTCAGGACGTAGCGCGGAGGCGCGCCCCCGCCGATCCCGAGGCCTCGTCGCTGGCCGACGGTGAAGCGATAGACGCCGTCGTGGTGCCCGAGGACCTCCCCCGACGCGTCCACGACCTCGCCCGTCCGGGCGACCCCGGTCTCGCGCTCGATGAAGCCGCCGACGTCTCCGTCCGGCACGAAGCAGAGCTCCTGCGAGTCCTTCTTGTCCCAGTTCGGGACGCCGAGGCGACGGCCCTCCTCGCGCGTTTGACCCTTCCGGAGCTCGCCGAGTGGGAACATACAGCGGTCGAGCACATCGAGCGGAACGCCGTAGAGGAAGTAGCTCTGATCCTTCTCTCGATCGTGACCGCGATGCAGTCGGATCGCGTTTGATGCGTCACGCGTGATCCGCGCGTAGTGGCCCGTGGCCACGCGCGTCGCGCCGAGGTCGCGCGCGATCTCGAGGAGGCGGCCGAGCTTCACCTCCTGGTTGCAGTGCACGCACGGGCTCGGGGTCGTGCCGGCGAGGTAGCCGGCGACGAACGGGTCCACGACCCGCTCGCGGAACGCCCGCCGCTCGTCGAGCACGTAGTGAGGGATCCCCAGGTGGTCGCACGTCCTGCGGGCGTCTTCGCGATCCTCGGGCGCGCAGCAGCGCCCCACCGCGTGACCGCCGGAGGCGTCCCACAGGTGCAGCGTCACGCCGACGAGGTCGTGCCCCGCCTCCTTCAAGAGCGCGGCCGCCACGGACGAGTCGACCCCGCCGCTCATCGCCACCAGCACGCGCTCACCGCCGGACATGAGCGATCTTCTAGCGCGTTCTCTCCCGCGCGCCCGCTCAAACACTGAACAACAGCTCAGCGCATCGCGAGAAACGAATCCATTCAAAAGAAGAAGGTGTCGCGCAGCTCCGGCGCGGCGAAAACGATCCAATTCCGCGAGCTTGGATCGGCAAACGAGAACCAACCTCGACGGCCGCGAAGAAACCTAGAATTCACTCTAAGTTCTTCGGCGGCTCACGACGCGCTCGATCGCGTCGATCGCGGCGTCCAGGTCGTCGTCCGTGGTGGACGGCCCGAGGCTCAGGCGGAGCGCGCTCTCGGCGCGCTCCGCCTCGTCCGGGTACATCGCCTGGACCACCGCGGAGGGCGCGTCCACGCCGCTCGAGCAGGCGGCGCCGTGGGAGGTCATCACGCCCTCGACGTCGAGCGCGGCGACGAGCCGAGCGCCGTTCCAGCCGCGCACCGCGACGTTGGTCACCGTGCCGACGCGGGGCCCCTCGCCGTTGACCTCCCCGTGCTCGAGGAGCGCCGCCTCGAGCCGGTCCCGCCGCGCGGCGACCGCGGGCATCGCCGCGAGGCGCCGGCCGAGGTGCGACGCCGCGACCCCGAAGCCCGCGAGCGCGACGGGGTCCGGGCTCCCCGCGCGACGCCCGCGCTCCTGCGCGCCGCCGAGGGCGCGCGACGCGACCGCGGTGTCGCGCGCGATCCACAGCGCCCCCGCGCCCAGCGGCCCGCCGATCTTGGAGGCCGCGAAGGCGACGGCGCTCGCGCCGAGGGCGGTGACGTCGATCTCGAGCTTGCCCAGGGCCTGGCACGCGTCGACGAAGACGGGCACGCCGGCGTCCCGGCACTCGGCCACCCAGCGCTCGACGGGGAGGCGCGCCCCGGTCTCGTGGTTCACCCACTGCACGCAGACGAGGTCCACGCCGTCGAGGGGGAGACGCGCCGGCGCCACGCCGCGCGGGACGTCGACCGTGACGACCTCGACGCCGCGCGAAGCGATGGCCTCCGCGATGGCCTCCGCGACGGCCGGGTGCTCGACGGATGTCGTGAGCACGCGCCGCGCCGCGATCCCGAGGACCCCGAGGTTGCACGCCTCGGTGCCGCCGCTCGTGAAGACGACGTCGGCGGGCCGCGCCCCGATGGCGCTCGCCACCCGCGCGCGCGCCTCCTCGATCCACCGCCGCGCCGCGCGGCCGGCCGCGTGGGCGCTCGACGGGTTGGCCCACGCGGCGGCGCGCGCCTCGGTCATGGCCTCCACCACCTCCGGCGCGAGGGGCGTGGCCGCGTGGTGGTCGAGGTAGACGCTCATCGCTCGGTCGGCTCGGCGCCCACGCGCAGCACGACCTCCGTCCCCCCGAGCCTGCACCCCGCGACCTCGTGCCGCGGGGGCGCGTGGAGCGTGACGCCGCCGCCGAGCGCCTCGGCGACCTGCCGCGCGAACGCGAGGCCGAGCCCGACCCCGCCGTGGACGCGGCGCACCGATCCGTCCGCCTGGTAGAAGGCCTGGAAGACCTTCGCCTCGAGCTCGGCGGGGACGCCGGGGCCGTCGTCGACGACGCGCAGCTCGAACCCTCCCCCGGCGCCGCCCTCCACCCGCTCGATCCCCACCGCGACCTGCCCGCCCTCCGGCGAGAACTTCGCGGCGTTGTCGAGGATGTGGACCATCGCGCGGCGCACCTTGTCCGGGTCCCCGCGGGCCTCGAGCCCGGCCGGCGCGGGCTCGACGAACAGCTCGATGGAGCGCGCCTCCATGCGGGGCCGGGTCTGGTCGATCGCGCGCGCGGCCACGGCGCCGAAGTCGTAGCGCCGGTGGTAGAGGTGCATCTTGCCGGTCTCGATGCTGCTCACGTCGAGCAAGGTCTCGATGAGCCCGCGAAGCCGCTCGGTCGAGCTGCGCACCGACTCGAGGCTCTTGCGCTGCATGGGCGTGATCGGGCCGAGCTCCTCGTCGAGCAGCAGGCGCAGGTAGCCGACGATGGGGGTCATCGGCGTCGCGAGCTCGTGGCTGAGGTTGCGCAGGAACTCCCGGCGGAGCCTCGCCATCTCCTCGAGCTGCGCGTTCGCGTCGCTCAGCTCGAGCACCTTGCGCTCGAGGCGCTCGACGATGCGCTGCGACGCGACCCGGAGCGGCGCCGACTCCCGGCGCTCGCGGCGCTCCTTGTGGCCGCCGATGAACCGCTCGATCTGGCGGGCGAACTTGCGGGCGTCGATGGGCTTCTCGAGGAATCCGTCCGCGCCCACCGCGAGGCTCGTCTCCCGGTCCCCCTCGGCGGTGATCGCGACGATGGGGACCCCCTCGAGCCCGGTGATCCCGCGGAGGCGCAAGGTGACCTCGTAGCCGTCGAGGTCGGGCATCCGGACGTCGACGAGCACGAGGTCGGGGGTGCGCTCGCGGGCGAGGCGGATCCCTTCGATCCCGCCCTCGGCGTCGATCACCTCGTGGCCGGCGCTCTGGAGCAGCTTTCGGACGAGGAGGCGGTTCTTCGCGTCGTCCTCGATGTGGAGGATTCGGGCCATCGCAGGGGCGGAGCGTAGCGTGTGCTTGACGGCGATGGGGTGGCTGGATACTCCGGCCACATGGTGGACGACCTCGGAGAGCGACTGGTGCAGGCGGGGCTCGTCACCCAGCGCCAGCTCTCCCAGGTCTTGGGGACGGCGCCGCCCCACGAGGGCGCCCTCGTCGGGGGCCTCGTCGATCAGGGCCTGTCGCAGGACGGCATCGCCGGTTTCTTCGTGGCGATGGGGTTCGGGCCGGTGATGGAGCCCGCCGATCTCGCGGCCGCCGACCTCGGCGCGGTGACGCGGATCTCGGGCTCGATGGCGCTCGAGCTGCTCGCGCTGCCGATCCGGGAGAGCTCCGCCGGGCTCGTGGTCGCGATGGCCGCGCCGACCGACGGTCACGCGGTGGGCGAGCTCGCGAGGGCCACGGGCGAGGCCGTCCTGCCGACCGTCGCGCGGGTCGAGGACCTGCGCGAGGCGCTCTCGCGGGCGCACCCGGGTCAAGTGCTCCCCGAGCCCGAGGACCTGCGCGAGTCCGAGCCGCCGGTGCTCGAGCTGGTCAACGTTCGCCGACGCGGCCACACCGTGGACGACGGCTACTTCGGCTCCACCAAGGGCGCCGAGCGGGTCGAAGCGCGAGCCACCGTCGGGCCGAAGATCGTGGCCGACGACACGGAGGCGTTCGTGCCGCTGGTTCGGACCAAGCCCGTCCGCCCCGCCGCGCCGCCGCCCGAGGCGAAGCCCGCCGAGCCCGAGCCCGAGCCGCGCTCGGAGCCGGCCCGCGCGACGCCGACCAGCGCGAAGCCGGCCAGCGCGAAGCCGCCCGCCGCGAAGGACGACGACACGAGCCCCGAGCTGCCGCGCGGGATCGAGCGGCGGGTCGTCACCAAGAACTTCGCCAAGGTCCCGAAGGACACCCGGGTCGTCCCGGTCGGCACGACGAGCTCGACCTCCCCGGACGACTCGTGGGGCAAGCCCGAGCCCAAGGGTCGCGCGCTGCGGCCGCCGCAGTCGAAGCAGCCCCCGCCGAAGGAGAAGCTCGCGCCGTCGCGCCGGCTCGACCCCGCGCGCCACGGGCTCGAGGCCGCCGACACGGAGGTCCAGGACGAGCCGCCGCCGTCCATGCCGCCGCCGACCCCGGCGCCGCGCTCGGAGCGGGCCTTCCCCAAGCCGCGCTCGATCATCCCCGAGGCGCACTCGCGCTGGGAGAGCGACGAGTCGTCGGACAACAAGGTCGACAAGGTGAAGGTCGCCAAGGCCCGGGACTCGCGGCCGCCCCCGAAGCCGGCGAAGCTCCCCGAGATCGGCGGCACGCTGTCGGCGATCCGCGCGAGCCGCGACCGCGACGAGGTGGTCGAGCTCGCGTGTCAAGGCGCGTTGACCATCTCCAGAGCCACCGTGCTCCTCGCGCTCCGCAAGGGCGTGCTCAAGGGCTGGAGCGGCGCCGGCGCCGGCATCTCGGCCGACGCGGTCCGCAACCTCTGGATCCCGACGAGCAGCCCGTCGATGTTCCGCGACGTGGTCGCGAAGCGCGAGGCCTACCACGGGCCCTCGGGCACGGCGGCGGCCGACGGCCTCTTCCGCGCCGCGCTCGGCAGCCGGGGTGGCCCCGTTTCTCTCCACCCGGTCGTCGTCGCGTCCAAGCTCGTCGCGGTCCTCAGCGCCGACGACGTCCGCTTCGGCGACGCGGGCCGCGAGCGGATCGAGACGCTCGCCCGCGCCGTCTCCGAGGCCTTCGAGCGGATCATCCTCGAAGCCAAGCAGCGCTAAGCGGGAGGTCAGCGACTCAGGCCGAAGCGGGCCAGCACGCGGGTGGCGGCCTCGGTCGCGGGCGTGGTCCCGGAGCGGACCTCGGCCTCGAGCTGGGCGGCGAGCGCGGCGACCGCGGGGTCCTCGCGGAGGCTGCGGGAGAGCTCGTCCTCGATCGCGCGCCACATCCAGCGCACCGCCTGCTCGGCGCGTCGCGGGGCCAGCCGGCCCGCCTCCTCGAGCGCGGCGCGGTGGGCCTCGACGCGCTCCCAGAGCTCGGCGATCCCCGCCCCCGTCCGCCCGCTGACGGTGCGGACCTCGGGCGTCCACGCGGGCTCCGTCGGCGTCAGGTAGTGGAGCGAGAGCGCGTACTGCTGCCGGGCCCGCTCGGCCGCCGCCACGTGGTCGCCGTCGGCCTTGTTGACCGCGACGAGGTCCGCGAGCTCCAGGATCCCGCGCTTGATCCCCTGCAGCTCGTCGCCCGCGTTGGGGAGCATCAAGACCACGAAGCAGTCGACCATGTCGGCGACCTCGGTCTCGCTCTGGCCGACCCCGACGGTCTCGACGAGCACGACGTCGAAGCCCGCGGCCTCGCAGAGGAGCATCCCCTCGCGGGTCTTGCGCGCGACGCCGCCGAGCGCCCCCCGGCTCGGTGACGGCCGCACGAACGCCGCGTCCTCCCGGCAGAGCCGCGCCATGCGGGTCTTGTCCCCAAGGATGCTCCCGCCCGAGCGGCCGCTGGTCGGATCGACGGCGAGCACGGCGACCCGGTGCCCGGTCTCGACGAGGTGCAGGCCGAGCGCGTCGATGAGCGTGCTCTTGCCGACCCCGGGGACGCCGGTGATGCCCACCCGGATCGCGCCGCCGGTGCGGGGGAGCAGGCGGCGCAAGAGCTCTTGCGATCGCTCGAGGTGCCGCCCCAGGTCGCTCTCGACGAGGGTGAGGGCTCGCCCGATCGTGGCGCGGTCCCCCCGTCGGACGCCCGCCTCGACCGCGTCGAGGTCGAGCTCGGTCACGCCTCGGGCCCGGGCGACGCGTGGCCGAGGTGATCGGCGAGCTGATCGAGCAACTCGAGCGCCGCGTCGGCGATCACGGTGCCCGGGCCGAAGATGGCCGCCGCCCCCGCCTCGCGCAGCGCCTCGTAGTGCTCCGGCGGGATCACGCCGCCCACCACGATGAGGATGTCGTCGCGACCGAGCGCGGCGAGCGCGTCCCGCAGCGCGGGCACGAGCGTGAGGTGCCCGGCGGCGAGCGAGCTGACGCCCACCACGTGGACGTCGTTCTCGACGGCCTGCCGCGCGCTCTCCTCCGGCGTGGCGAAGAGCGGGCCCACGTCGACGTCGAAGCCGAGATCGGCGAACGCGGTCGCGATGACCTTCTGGCCGCGGTCGTGTCCGTCCTGGCCCATCTTGGCGACCAGGACGCGGGGCCGACGGCCCTCGTGCTGCTCGAACACGCGGCAGCGCTCGCGCACGGTCTCGACCGAGCCGCCCATCTCCGAACCGTACACCCCGGCGATGGTGCGGATCTCGGCCTCGTAGCGACCCCAGACCTTCACCATCGCCTCGCTGATCTCGCCGACCGTGGCCTCGGCGCGCGCGGCCTCGATGCTCAGGGCGAGGAGGTTGCCCTCCCCGGTCTCGGCGCAGCGCGTGATCGCCGTCAGGGCCGCCTCGACGGCTCCCGGATCGCGCTCGCGCCGCAGCGCCTCGAGCCGCGCGACCTGCGCCTCGCGCACCGCGCGGTTGTCGACCTCGAGGATGTCGATCGCGTCGGCCGTCTCCGGTCGCAGCCAGTTCACGCCGACGAGGCGCTGCCGGCCGGCGTCGATCCGCGCCTGCGTGCGCGCGGCGGACTCCTCGATCCGCATCTTCGGGATGCCGGCCTCGATCGCCTTCGCCATCCCGCCCACCTCTTCGACCTCGCGGATGTGCGCGATGGCGCGCTCGGCGAGGTCGTGGGTCAGGCGCTCGACGTAGTAGCTCCCGCCCCACGGATCGATGGCGCGGCAGGTCCCGGTCTCCTCCCGCAAGAAGAGCTGCGTGTTCCTGGCGATCCGCGCCGAGAAGTCGGTCGGCAGCGCGATGGCCTCGTCGAGCGAGTTGGTGTGGAGCGACTGCGTCCCGCCGTGCACGGCCGCCATCGCCTCGACCGCGGTGCGGGCCACGTTGTTGTAGACGTCCTGCGCCGCGAGGCTCCACCCCGACGTCTGGCAGTGCGTGCGCAAGGAGAGCGACTTGTCGCTCTCGGCGCCCAGCGACCGCATGATCTTCGACCACAAGAGGCGCGCCGCGCGGAGCTTCGCGACCTCGAAGAAGTAGCTCATCCCGATCCCGAAGAAGAACGAGATCCGCGGCGCGAACGCGTCGACGTCGAGGCCCGCGGCGATCCCCGTCCGCACGTACTCGAGGCCATCGGCGAGCGTGTAGGCGAGCTCGAGGTCGGCCGACGCGCCGGCCTCCTGCATGTGGTAGCCGCTCACGCTGATGCTGTTGAAGCGCGGCATCTCCACCGACGTGTGGGCGAAGATGTCGGCGATGATCCGCATCGAGGGCCCGGGCGGATAGATGTACGTGTTCCGGACCATGAACTCCTTGAGCACGTCGTTCTGGATCGTGCCCGTGAGCGCGGCCTGCGGGACCCCTTGCTCCTCCGCCGCGACGACGTAGAGCGCGAGGATCGGCAGCACCGCGCCGTTCATCGTCATCGACACGCTCATCCGGTCGAGCGGGATGGCGTCGAAGAGGATCCGCATGTCCCGGATGCTGTCGATCGCGACCCCCGCCATGCCGACGTCGCCGGTGACGCGCGGGTGGTCCGAGTCGTAGCCGCGGTGGGTCGGCAGATCGAAGGCCACGGAGAGCCCGCGCTGCCCGGCGAGGAGGTTCCGCCGGTAGAACGCGTTGCTCTCCTCCGCCGTCGAGAACCCGGCGTACTGCCGGACCGTCCACGGGCGCCCGACGTACATCGTCGGGTACGGGCCGCGCACGAAGGGCGCGAAGCCGGGCATGGAGCCCAAGTGCGTGCACGGGCCGAGGTCCGCCGCGTGGTAACACGCCTTGACGTCCACACCCTCCGGGGTCTCGACCGTCGAGGCGGCCTCGGGCGTCGGCGGGACCCCGATGGTCCGGGGATCGTCGAACCCGATGACGTCGAAGCGGGGGACGCGGCTCATGATCGACCTCCGTCCACGGGCCCCTCGCGGAGACCATCGAGCAACGCGCCGAGGACCTCGACCGCGTCCATGTCCCGGTGCAGGCGGCCATCGACCCCCGACTCGGGCTCGTCCGGCCCGGCGACGAGGACCCGCTCGACGCCCGCCGCGCGCGACGCCTCGACGAGCGGCGCGAGCGACGCGGTGGTGCAGAGGATCACGGTCGGAGGCGGCGCCTCGGGGAGCGCGAGCTCCGCGGCGACGTCCCCCATCTCGACCCGGAGGCCACCGCACAGCAGCGCGTCGCGGGCGAAGTCCATGCGCGGCTTCACGACCTCGAGCGCGCCCACGCCGACCACGAGGGCGCGGCGGCGCGGCTCGGGCAAGGCGGCCGCGGCAGCCCGCAGCGCTTCGAAGGGCGCGGCCTCGCGGAGCGGTCGCAGCGGCGGCGCGCTGGTCTCCCCGGGGGCGCGCCGGACCTCGTGGCGCAGCACCGACACCGCGGCGTCGCTCGCACGGAGCGCGTCCGCGAGCCCTCCCCGCGGCGCCTCCCGGAACGCGTCGCGGAGCGCCTTGGGGGCGCGCTCGGCGCTGACGTCGGGGGCCACGGGGCTCGCCTCGGCGACCCCGACGGGATCTTGGTCGGCGGCGTAGCGGTTGACGCCGACGCGCGCGATCGAGCGGGTGCGGATCCCGTCGATCCGGGCCTCCGCGGAGCGCGCGCAGGCCTCCGCGAGCCGCCCCGAGACGACCGCGTCCCACGCCCCGCCCTTCGCCTCGATCTCCCCGAGCGAGGCCCACGCGGCGCGGGCGACCCGATCGGTGAGCGCCTCGACGTAGTACGCGCCGCCGGCGGGATCGGCGACGCGATCGAGGTGGCTCTCGGCCCGCAAGACGTGTTGCGTGTTGATCGCGAGCCGCTCCGCCCCTCGACCATCCTCGTAGGGCAGCAGGGTCACGTCCTCGGCGCCGCCGACGATCGCCCCGACCGCCGCCGAAACGCCGCGCAGCGCGCCGACCACGGGGTCCAGGGAGGTCTGCGTGCGACGGGACTCGAAGGCGTGCACGACCATGCCGTGGCCGGCGCCGTCGATCCCCGTGGCGCGCAGGATCTTCGACCAGCAGAGCCGCGCCGCGCGCAGCTTCGCGATGGTGAGGAAGACGTCCGCGTCGCAGGCGAGCGCGAAGCCCATCCGGCGCGGCGCGTCGGCGAGGGCGTGCCCCGCCTCCCCGAGCGCCCGCAGGTACTCCACCCCCGCGGCGAGCGCGTAGCCGAGCTCATCCGCCGGCGTGGCGCCCGCGTCGTGGTGCGGGGTCGCGTCGACGAGCACGCGCCGGCCGCCGGGCGCCAGCTCCGAGAGCCAGCGCGTCGCGGCCGCCCGGTCGTAGGGGAGCTCCCCCGAGCGAGCGAGGACCGCGAGCGGGTCGAAGCGCAGCTCGACGCCCTCGACCGCCTCGGCGACGGGGAGCCACGCGATCGCGTCGGCGCCCGGATCCAGGATCACGGGGCCGCCGATGCCCTCCACGCTCGCGCGGTCGAGCCGCGCGCAGGCTCGCTCCGCCAAGTGGACGGCGCCCGCCTCGAGCGCGAGCGCGGCCCGCGCCGCGTCCACCACGTCGCCGGGCTCGGCGGCGTCGATGGGGTGGACGAGGCGCCAGCCCGCGGCGGTTCGAGCGCCGCGAACGAACGGCGGCGCGCCCGGCGCACCGACCGGCTGCGCCGGCACGTCGGCCGGCCCCATGAGCGGCTCGACGAGGAGCCCTCCTTCGACTCGTCCACGCAACGAGTCGAGGCCCGCGCCGCGCAAGCCCGCTTCCACGTGCTCACGCCACGTCTCGGGATCGACCGGGTCGAACCCCGTGTCGAAGTCGAGCCCCTCGTTCACCGCTCACTCCTCCGAGTCGTCGAGCTCTTCGTCCTCGTCGTACTCGAGGTCGTCGTCGTCCGACTCTTCGTCGTCCAGCTCTTCGTCGTCGTAGTCGTCCTCGATGTCTTCATCGAGGTCGTCGTCCGAGGCGTCTTCGGGCTCCTCGTCCTCGTAGTCGTCGTCGAAGTCGGTCTCTTCGGCGGCCTCGTCCTCGGTGGCGTCGTCGGCGTCCGCGCCCTCGACGTCGGTCTCATCCGCGTCGGCGTCCTCGCCGGTCTCCTCCACGTCGGTCTCCTCGGCCTCGACCTCGGACGCCTCGCCGGACGGCGCCTCTGCGTCGTCGTCGGTGACCTCCGCGTCGTCGGCCTCCGAGCCGTCCTGGGCCTCGGTGGTCTCGGCGGGGGTGTCCTCGGACGCGCCCGCTTCGGCCTGCCCCGCGCCGTCGTCATCCCCGCCGCGACGCCGACGACGACGCCGACGGCGCTTGCCGCGAGGCTCGCCGTTGCCCTCGTCGCTGGAGGCCTCCTCCGAGGCGGCCTCGGCCGGCTCGTCGGACCCGGCCTCGGCGCCCTCTTCGTCGCGCTCCGCCGAGCGACGTCCGTCGGAGGAGTCGGAGCGATCGTCGTCCTCGTCGCCGCCGCGACGACCGCGGCGGCCTCGGCGCCCGCGGCCCTCGTCGGGCTCGGGCTCGGGATCGGCCGGCTCGCCGCGGAGCGCGTCGAGCAGGTCGAGATCGATCGAGACGAGCGGGACCTGGATCGGCCGGAGCCCGATCCCCTTCGCCGCCATCGCCGTCGCGAGGCCGTCTCCGTCGAAGAGCACCACCGGCGCCGCGCCGCCGACGGCGGCCTCGTCGCGAGCGCGTCCCCGCGCCCGCCCGAGGGAGACGAGCCAGGCCATCGACGCCTGCCCGTAGTGGTGGAGCGCGCCGCGGACCTCGATGACGGTCTCGGCGTCGAGATCGCGGCCGGCGCGGAGCACGACGATCGCGATCGGCACCTGCTCGTGACCGCGGGACAGCGTCCCCGCGAGGTGGAGCTCGTTGGCCGAGCTCCCCGGGCGGCGCACCGCGCGGAGACCGGAGACGCCCTCCGCGTTGAGCCAGGTCGCGAGCAGCTCCACGAGGCCCGCCGCCGGCAGGGCGTCGAGCTTGCGGAGGAACGCGCGGTGGGTCTGCTCGCGGTGCTGACGCGCCGTCGCGCGCAGCTCGCCGTTGAGGCGAACCAGCTCTTCGGGGAGGTACCAGGACGCCAGCGCGAGCCGCCCCTGGACGTCCCGGAAGCGCGACTCGGCGCCGCTGCGCCGGACCGCGTCCGCGCGGACCGCCGCCGCCACGGTGGGCGCGAGCGCCGCGCCCGAGCCGCTGAGCCGACGCCGCTCCACGAGGAGCTCCGCCGTCGCCGCGAACGTCGTGGGCGACCGCGGCCCGCTGGCCAGCGCCGCCTCGATCGCGTCCGCGAGCTCGCGGCCCGCGAGATCCCCGTCCTCGGGCGCGCGCGTCATGTCGAGGCGCTCGACCTCGCGGTCACGACCGCGCCGCCCTCGGTCGCGTCCACGCCCTCGGTCGCGATCCCGATCCCGATCCCGATCCCGGCCTCGATCCCGATCGCGGTCCCGATCCCGATCCCGATCACGACCACCGTCGCGGCCCCGGTCTCGATCCCGGCCTCGGTCCCCGCGCGACGCGCGAGGCTCACGCTCCGAGCGCGGCTCGTCGGCCTCGCCGTCCTCTTTGCCGCGCCGACCGCGCCGCCGGCGACGGCGGCCCGACTTGCCCTTGTCGCCGTCCTCCTCGTCGTCGGTGCCGACGGTGCTCAGGATCGGCACGTCGTCGTCCTCCTCCTCGGGGAAGACGTCGCTGCCCGGGAGCTTCACCGGCGGGGGCGGCGGCGACGAGGAGGGCTCGGCCTCCTCGGCGGACGCCGTCACCTCGATGTCCGGCAGCGAGTCGATGTCGACCTCGAAGTCGGCGTCGGCGAGGGCCAGCACCTCGCTCGAGAATTCGCGCAGCGCGAAGACGCCGGGCTTCACCTTGACGATCGGCTCGTCGCCCCGGTCCTTCTTGATCATCGTCGCGAGGCGCGAGCTCATGGTGAGGTCCGGGGCCTTGCCCACGTGGGACAGCAGGTTCTTGGCGATCGCGATCTCCGCGATCTTCTTGTAGTGGAGGGGCCGGCCCACCAGGCGCAGCACCTCGACGGCAGCTTCCGTGAAGGTCATCGAATCTCCATCAAGCGCCGGACGTCGGCGCGAGGGGGATGGAACGAGAGCGGTGCTATCACCGGCACTCCCCCCTGGCAATGGCCCGTCTTGACAGGGGCCCCCCCGGGCCATAACCGACAGCCACCCGCATGCGAGCCGGCCTCACCGTCCTCGCGGTAGCGCTCCTCCTGAGCGGCTGCTGCGTGAACCCCTTCCGCAACACGCGCACCTCCGAGCGGGGACGGCCTGGGGATCCGGAGGTCGAGGCGCGGCGCTCCATGGCCCCCGCCCAGCCCGCGGTTCAGCCCGCCAGCGCGGCCAGCGACGATCCCGGGGCCGGCTTCGACATCCGCCTCGTCCGGGTCCAGCCCGGGGTGCACCTGAACACCGAGCAGCCCTGCGACGTGATCTTCACGACGGGCCCCGAGGCGGTCGCCGCGGCAGACGCGGATCGGTACACCATCCGCGCCGCGCACCGGATGCCCGTTCAGTGTCACGCACCGAGCGGCGATGGGTGGGCCGATCTCCTCTTCAGCCCCGAGAACGCGGCCCAGGTGGCCAACGTCCGCCGGGGCAGCCGCATCCGCGTCCGGATCCTCACCGCCGACGGCGGCTACGTGGACTACCCGACGGTCCAGTTCGTCGCCGTCGAGGGCCAGAACCCCGAGCTGGCCCGGACACCGCCGCACGCGCAGCCGGCGGCGGTCCCCAACGGGTTCGACCTGCGCCTCGCGAACGACGACCCCGGGCTGATCGGCACCGTGCAGCAGTGCGCGGTCGCGCACGCCGACGAGATCCAGCTGATGCAGCCGACCGATCAGCGGCCTCGCAACTACCCCGCGGGCATCCAGAACCGGATGACCGTGGCCTGCAAGCACCAAGGCGGGGAAGAGCTCGCCGACCTCGTGTTCATGCCGGCGCAGGCGCTCGCCGCGCTCGAGGTGCGGCGCGGCGGGGTGGTGCCCGTCCGCATCATCAGCCGCGACGGCGGCTTCGTGGAGTACCCCATCCTTCAGTTCGCTGGGCAGTAGCGTCGAAACGCGCTATCTCCGCGCCACCGTTTTTTTGACCGCCGCGGCCCGAGCCGGTTACCGACTCACATGGGCTGCGCTCGTGTGGGTCACGCGACACGGTCGAGCCCTCCCGGGACAACCACACCATTGGAATCGCAGCAAACAGCGTCGTTGGCCCGAGCTTCGCAAAACGTCAGAAGTGCAGGTCGCGAAACTGGAGGTCTCGTATGAGCGCCGGAGAGAACAAGCGGGTCGGGGTGCTCCTCGGGGGGCTGGGGTCGGAGCGGGAGATCTCGCTCAAGACGGGTGAAGCCGTCGCGACGGCCCTCGCCGAGCGAGGTCACGACGTGCAGCGCGTGTACGTCGATCGCGATCTCGATCGCGTGCTGCGCCAGAACCCCATCGACGTGGCGTTCATCGCGCTGCACGGGCCCTACGGGGAGGACGGCTGCGTCCAGGGCCTCTTGGAGCTTCTCGGGATCCCCTACACCGGGAGCGGCGTGCTCGCGAGCGCGCTCGCCATGGACAAGCTCAAGTCCAAAGAGCTCTTTCGCCTCTACAACGTCCCGACGCCGCCGTACTACGCGATCGACGCGAGCCAGCACGACGCGCTCGAGGAGATGCACGGCTCCTTCGGCTTCCCCGCCTTCATCAAGCCGCGCCGCGCGGGCTCGAGCATCGGCGCTGGTCGCGCGAACGACATGGCCGAGCTTCACGAGCGCGTCCTCGACGCCGCCCACTTCGACGACTCGGTCATCGTGGAGCGCTTCGTGACCGGCCGCGAGGTCGCCGTCGGCATCCTCGACGGTCGCGCGCTCGGCGCCATCGAGATCTCGCCCAAGGGCTCCTTCTACGACTACAAGTCGAAGTACCAGTCGGGGCAGTCCGATTACCACTTCCCGGCCCGCCTGAGCCCGACCCGCTACAAGGGCGTGCTGAACATCGCGGAGCGCGCGGCCTCGTGCCTCGGCGTCACCGGCGCCGCCCGGGTCGACCTCCTCGTGACCGAGGGCGAGAACGAGTACGTGCTCGAGGTCAACACGCTGCCCGGCATGACGCCGACGTCGCTGCTGCCCAAGATCGCCGCGGGCGCGGGCTACGACTTCGGCGACCTCTGCGAGGCGATCCTCGATCGCGCGACCCTCGGGAGCCGCGAGGCGCACCCGGCGCGCGTCAACACGACCGCTTCCACGAGCGTCGTCGGCCTCGCCATCGACTGAGCTGGCGGCCGCAGGCTCACTCCGGGGTCTGCTCGGGGGGGCGCTCCGAGTCGAGGACGAGCAGCTCGATGCCGCCGCTGCCTTGCTCGATCACGATCTCGATCGTGAGGACGCCGGGCTCCTCCACGCACCGCGCGACGGTGGCGTAGGGGGCGTTGCCGGAGTCGCTCGCGAAGAGCTCGCCGGAGGCGTCGCGGAGGAATACGTCGACGTCGCGCGCGCCCTCGTCGCCCGCGGCGGCCACCGCGACGCAGCGGCCCGCCTCGACGAGCTGCTCGCGCCGGAAGCGCTCGTTCTCCTCGAGCGAGGCCGTGTAGCGGCGCCGGATCTCGTAGCCGCGCAGCCGGTAAGGCGCGGTGACCTCCTCGAGGCGCAGCGATCGGAGGTCGTCGATCTCGGGCGGCGCGCGGAGCACCGCGAGCGCGTAGTCACCGTCGCGGCCGTACGACTTCACGGCGACGCGCATGACCGTGGCGGCTGGGCGACACGACCGCACCCGCGCGGTCGAGTGCACGGCGGTGTCGCGATCGATCTCGCTACCCGTCTCGTCGGCCAGATAGAGGTCGAGGTCCATCGCCTCGTCGGACGCCGTCCCCGCGATCACCGCGCAGCCCGGCCCGACCACGATCTCGTGGGTGCGCACCTCACCCGGCACGATCGCCGCCTCGCGCGCCACGAACACCGGGGCGTCGAAGCCGCGGTCGACGAGCGGCGCGACGAGCACGCCGAGCGCGAGCCCCGGATCGCGACGGTGATCCTCGGGGAGCTCGTCGGAGCCCTCCGGGGTCGCGACCGCCTCGGTCGAGCGCGGCCCGCCGACGACCATCACCCCCACCGCGCCCGCGCCTTCGAACGCGCGGAGCTCGACGACGTAGCGCGCGCTCTCCTCGGGGCAGTGCTCGATGGAAGGCTCGACGTCCGACCCCACGTCCCTCGCCACCTCGACGCCCGCCGCGTCGAACAGGAAAAGGTCGATGTCGGCGAGGCCCTCACCGCTCCGGCCCGTCGCCACGTAGCAGCGGCCGGCCTCGAGCTGGACCCGCTGCCGGACGATCGCGCCCTCGGCGACGTGCTCGAGGTACGGCGCGCCGACCGGCTCGAACCCGCGCGCGCGCAGCGCCGTGCGCGACATCGCGAGGTGCTCCTCGACGTCGCGGAACGGCACGCGCGGCGCGAGCACGCCGTCGAACAAGCCGTCGAAGCCCTCGCCGGCCTCGGCCGGGCTCCGGAAGTGCGCGACCATCACCGCGCCGAGCCCCTCCCGCGCGCGGAGCTCGAGGTAGTACGGCCGATAGCGGACGCGGGGATCGTCCGCCTGCGGGCAGACGTGCACCAGCCCGCCCTCGCCCTCCACCGTGTCGGTCGCCGCGACCGCGCCCTCCCCGTCGTAGAGCGTGAGCAGGAGATCGCGGATCGCGCCGCCGCCGAGCGCCACGAGGGTCGCGCACTCCCCCACGTCGAGGTCGAGCGGCCACGCGACGCCCCGGTCCTCGAGCACGAAGGCGCGGCTCAGGCCGACCTCGCCGCCGTAGCCGCGCGCAGCCATGCGGCGGCGCAGCCGCGCGTGGCGTCGGTTGAGCGCGTCGAGCGGACCCACCGCGTCCGGCAAGGTGCCGAGCGCGGGGCCGTCGGTCGGCGCGCTCCGCCCCGCGCAGGCCGACACCGCGAGCGCGAGGGCGAGCCACAGGCGCGTCATCGAGGCTCTCGGGCGGCCTCGCTCGCGGGCACGTCCCTGAAGAGATCGTCGGTGCGGATCTCGAGCCCGGTCGGCCCCCGAAACGTCCGCAGCTGATAGAGGCCGCTGCCCGCGGTCGCGCGCGCCGTCAGGTAGTAGGTGCCCGTCTGCGTCGGACAGAACCGGAGCCCGGCGCGGGGCCCATCGTCGGTGTCGGACGCGACCTCGACGCCGTCGGAGTCGTAGATGCGCAGGTCGAGCTCGCGCATCGCGGCGGAGGCGGCGGCGATCGCGACGTAGCAGGTGCCCGAGCGCATCGGGGTCTCCCGCGCCTCGACGGCGTGCTCGACGAGGAAGCCGCGGACCTCGTCGTCGCGGCCCGCGAAGCCGCGCGTCTGGACGACCTCGGAGGCCGCGTCGATCGCCTCGGTGACCGCCGAGGAACGAAACTGCGAAGCGCGCGCCGACGTCGGGTCGTCGGTGGCCGCGGCGCTCGAGCCCGCGTCGCACCCCGCGACGAGGAGGAGCCAGACCCACGCGTTCGGCCAGCGCACGCGGCGAGGTTAGCAGCTCAGCGGGTCAAGGCAGCGGCGGGAGGTTGAGCGGGTGCTCGCTGCCGTTGTTGCCCGAGGCCCGGCCCTGGATGGCCTGGATGGCCTCGTCGATCGCGGTGCGGACGTCGCCGTCACGCTCGGCGGCGCGCCGCTGACGAAGGGGCGGCAGGACGAGCGCGTCGCCGACCCGCCCGAGCGCCTGCACGGCACGTTGACGGATCTGCGCGTCGGATTCGCCCAGCAGCCGGACGAGCGCGTTGATCTTGTCCGGCCCGTCGAGGGTCGAGAGCGCGTTGATCGCCTCGAGCCGCTCCTCCATCTGCTCCTGGGGGTTGCGCGCGAACGCCTCGAGCGCGCGGAGACCATCGGGATCGCGGAGCCGCCCGAGAGAGCGGATCGCGTCGAGCCGCACGTCGCGCTCGGGATCGCGGAGCAGCGTGATCAGCGGCCGCGTGGCGCGGCGATCCCGGATGACGCCGAGCGCGAGCGCGGCCCACTGCCGAGCCGCCGGCTCCTGGTCGCGGAGCAGCTCGAGGAGCGGCTGCACCGCCGCCGGGTCGGGCAGACGCCAGAGCGCCGCCGCGGCGACGACCCGCACGTCGACCACCGGATCGCGGAGCGCGCGGACGAGATCGGGGACCGCGTCGCGCGCCGCGAGCCGCCCGATCGCGCGGCCCGAGGAGGCACGAACGCGCCACTCCGCGTCGCTGCGGAGGTGCTCGCGCAGGATCGGCAGCACGTCGGTCCGACGGCTGGACCCGCGACGTCCGAGCGCGTCCGCGGCGGCGACGCGGGCGTTGGTGTCGCCCGCGGTCATGATGCCGCGGTAGCGATCCAGATCCTCGTCGGTGAGGCGCTGCTGTGCGGACGCCGGCAGCGCGGCGGTGGTGACCGCGGCAAAGGTGAACAGGGCGACCGCGCGGAGCGCGTGTCGGCACCGGTCGACGATTCTCGATTCCCCCATCTCGCTCGTCGCTCGTCCCGTGGTGGGCGTTGTTCGCACGATATCACAGACGCACATCGCGTCGCCTCGATTCAAGCAGTCATGCTCCGGCTGCGCGGACGGCGTCCCGAAGCTCCTCGAACTCCAGCAGGTGCTTGACGATCTCCTCGGATCGGTGGGCCACCTTGTCGAGGAGGTCCTGGACGGTGACGTCCAAGTTCATGGTCTTCTCGCGGAGCACGGCCAGGTCGGTCTCCCCCTCCGCGTTCAAGGTCGACAGGCGCTGCTTGAGCTGCGCGACCTGGAAGCGAAGGTCGTTGCGGCTCCCCTCTCGCGCGGCGCGCTTCGCGAGCAAGTCGCGATGACGCCCGTCGATCGCCGCCCACTCCGTGGCGGCTCGCCCCGCCGTGAGCAGCCGCTCGACCTGCGCGCGATCGATCGCCGCGCCCGGCAGCGGCAGCGGGGGCAGATCCTGCCACGCCCGGCGCAGCTCCTGATCCCATCGCGCCCGCTCGTCGGCGAGCCCGAGGATGTCGGCGCCGATCTCCTCGAGGTCGCGCAGCGACCGGGACTCGTCGCTGACGAGCACGTCGATCGCCTTGCCGATCTGGAGCCGGACGTTCCGGATCTCCTCCTCCTGCTGCATGGCCACCGACGCGCTCCGGTCGAGCTCGGCGCGGCGCACCTGCAGATCGCGCAGCCACCCCTCGAGCTCCGTCAACGCCGCCTCGAGCCACGCGGGCGTGCGGCCCCCGTGCGCGCGGTTGGAGAGCTGGCGGAAGCGCAGGAGCTTCTCCTCCCAGCGATCGGTGGTGGAGCTCCACGTCGGGCGCTCGTCGATGTTGCGCAGCGTCGCGGACAGCGCCTCGGCGACCCGCTGCTGGGTCGAGGGCGGGAACGCGCTCGGCCGCGGGAGGAGGTGCGCCACCTGCCGCAGATCCTCGGAGAGGTGGTGCGCGTCCGCGTGGCGGCGCTCGGGCTCCTTCTCGAGGAGCCGCAGCACCACCGCGTCGAGCTCGGGCGGGATGCCGTCGATGAGCGTCGAGGGCACCGGCGGGGGCTCCCGGATGTGGCGGAGGATCAGATCGGGCGTCGCCCCGTCGAAGGGGGGATGGCCCGTCAACATCTCGTGCAGCACGCAGCCGAGCGCGTACAGGTCGGCCTTGCCCGTGAGCGGCTTCCCGCGCGCCTGCTCGGGGGCCATGTACTCGGGCGTCCCGAACACCGCGCCGCTCGCGGTCAGCCGCATCTCGCCCTTCATCTTGGCGAGGCCGAAGTCGAGGAGCTTGATGAAGTCCATCCCCGTACCGCGGTCGACCACGAACACGTTGTCGGGCTTGATGTCCCGGTGGATCACGTCGAGCTCGTGCGCGCGGGCGAGCGCCGAGGCCATCTGACGCGCGATGTCCACGGCGCGGAAGGCGGCGAGCGGGCCACGCTCGATCGGCTTCGAGAGCGGCTCGCCGATCAGGAACTCCATCACGAGGTAGGCGAGCCCGTCGCGGGTCTCGCCGTAGTCCGTGATGTCGATGATGTGCTCGTGATCGATCCGATTGGCGGCCTTCGCCTCGCGAAGGAAGCGCTCCCGGTTGGTCTTGTCGCCGGCGAGATCGGGGGCGAGGAATTTGATCGCGACGTCTCGGCCGACCACCTCGTGGCGCGCCTTGTAGACCGTGCCCATGCCGCCCGCGCCGATGCGCTCGGTGATCACGTAGCGACCCGCGATCGTGCGCGCCAAGAGGGCGTCCGGGAGCTCCTCGAGGGATCCCCCGTCGAGGGGACACACGGACGGCTCCCCCCGCCACTTCGCTCCACATATGGTGCAGACCAACACCGGGGCCCCCTCGCGCCCGAAGGTTATCGTGCCCGCCCCGTTTCCGCATGTTCCGCGTGTGGTGGCGGACCTCGGCCGCATTGAGCATGCGTGCCTCCGTGCTATCCGGCGCGTCGTGACCGACACCCTCATCGGCTACATCGAGTCCGCCGCGGCCCTCGCACCGGTCTGGGGCTTCGCGCTCATCCTGTTCTTCATGACGGTGGAGAGCTCGTTCATCCCCTTCCCGAGCGAGGTCGTGATGATCCCCGCGGGCTTCCTCGCGGCGCGCGCCGGCCTCACCTTCGAGGCCCCGATCGTCGACGCCGTCGTGGCCGTGATCGCGGGCACCGCGGGCTCTCTGCTCGGCGCGTACATCAACTACGCGCTCGCGGCGCGGCTGGGTAAGCCCTTCCTCGAGCGGTACGGCAAGTACGTCTTCCTCGGGCCCGACAAGCTCGCGCGCGCCGAGGAGCTCTTCCGACGCTACGGAGCGGGCGCGACCTTCGTGTGCCGGCTGCTCCCCGCGATCCGGCAGCTCATCAGCATCCCGGCCGGGATCGCCAAGATGCCGCTGCCGAGCTTCAGCCTCTGGACCGGCCTCGGCGCCGCGATCTGGGTGAGCGTGCTGACCGGCGTGGGGTTCTCGATCGGGACCAACACGACCGACATGACCTACGCGGAGCTGGTCCATCAGGGCAAGGACATGGTCCAGGCCAACGCGTGGTGGGTGGTCCCGGGGCTGGTCGTCGGGTTCGCCGCCTACGTCCTGCTCAGCAACCGGATCATGCGTCGCGACAAGAGCGCCGAGGCCTCGTGATCGTGGGCGTTCTGGCATTCTTGACATTCCCGGTCGGCAATACCAGAGTTCCGGCGTGAAGCTGTCCAACAAGGGACGCTACGGGGTGAAAGCGATCTTCGACATCGCGTTTCACAACCACGGGAAGGCGACCCAGATCAAAGAGATCGCCGAGCGTCAGGCCATCCCGCCGCGCTTCCTCGAGCAGATCTTCCAGGACCTCAAGCGGGCCGGGCTCGTGACCAGCAAGCGCGGCCCTCGGGGTGGCTATCAGCTCGCAGTCGAGCCAGCGGACATCCGGCTCGGCGACATCATCCGGGCGCTCGAGGGGCCCGTGGCGCTCGCCGAGGCCACCCGGGGATCCGAGGACGAGGGCGACGCCACGAGCCGCGCCGTCACCGACGAGGCGTTCGAAGACCTCGCCGAGCAGATCGAGGCTTGCTTCGACGGCAAGACGATCGAAGATCTCTGCGAGCGCGGCGAAGCCCTGGGCTACCGCCGACGCGCTCCCGGCAAGTACGTGTACGTCATCTAGCAGCTCGAGGTGGTGATGACGGCGCCCGTGGTCGATAGCGTCCTGAAACTGATCGGCGGCACGCCGCTGGTGCGGCTGAACCGCATCTCGGCGGGCTCCGGCGCGACGGTGTGGGGGAAGGCCGAGCACCTCAACCCGGGGGGCTCGGTGAAGGACCGCATCGCCCTGGCGATGATCGAGTCCGCCGAGGAGGCCGGGAAGCTGCGGCCGGGGATGACGGTGGTGGAGCCCACGAGCGGCAACACCGGGATCGGGCTCGCGCTGGTCTGCGCCACCAAGGGCTACCCCTTGGTCCTGACCATGCCCGAGAGCATGTCGCTCGAGCGCCGCCAGCTCCTCGGCGCGTGGGGCGCGGAGATCGTGCTCACCGACGCGGAGCGCGTGATGGAGGGGGCCATCGAGGCCGCCGACCGCATCGCCGCCGAGCGGGGCGGCTTCCGCCCCCGACAGTTCGACAACCCCGCCAACCCCGACGTCCACGGTCGGACCACCGCGCGCGAGGTGCTCGACGCGCTCGGCGAGCGCCCCCTCAGCGCCTTCGTGGCCGCGGTCGGCACCGGCGGCACCATCTCTGGCGTCGCGCGGGTCCTCCGGAAGGAGCGCCCCGACGCGAGGATCCTCGCGGTCGAGCCCGCGTCGAGCCCCGTGCTCAGCGGCGGCGTGGTCGGGCCCTCGAAGATCCAGGGCCTCAACGCGGGGTTCGTCCCCGCCAACTACGACGCCTCGGTCGTCGACGAGGTCCTCACCGTCACGGACCGCGACGCGTGGGACATGAAGCTCCGCCTCGCGCGCGAGGAGGGGCTGCTCGTCGGGATCAGCGCGGGCGCCAACGTCGTCGCCGCGCTGCGCGCCGCCGCCACGCGTGGCCCCGACGACAACGTCGTGACCGTGCTCTGCGACACCGGGGAGCGGTACTTCAGCCTGGGCGAGTTCTTCGAGTGAGCGACGCCCGCGTCCTCCTCGTCGGGGCCGGCGGCCTCGGCTCGCCCGCGGCGCTCGTGCTGGCGCGCAGCGGCGTCCGTCGGCTGACGCTGATCGACGACGATCAGGTCGACCTCTCCAACCTGCACCGTCAGGTGCTCTACGACGACGGCGACGTCGGCCACTCCAAGGTCCACCGCGCGGCGAAGCGCCTCGAGCGCGAGGGCGCCACCGTCGAGGTCATCGAGGGCCGCCTCCTGCCGCCGATCGCCGTCGACCTCGTCGGCCGCTTCGACCTCGTCATCGAGGGCGCGGACAACTTCGCGACCAAGTTCCTCACCAGCGACGCCTGCCAGCTCGCGGGCGTCCCCGTGGTCCAGGCCGGCGCGGTGCGCTGGGCCGGCTGGGCCCTCGCGAGCCTGCCGGGTCGGAGCGCGTGCCTGCGGTGCGTGTTCGAGGACATCCCCCGGGACCGCGTCGAGACCTGCGCGGTGGCCGGCGTCGTCGGCGCCGTCGTCGGGGTGCTCGGCGCGCTCGAGGCGGCGCTCGCGATCCGCCTGCTCCACGGCGACGAGACCGCCGCGGGCGAGCTCTGGAGCTACCGCGCCCTCGCCGCCCATCCCCTGCGCGCCTCCCGGGTGCGCCCGCGCGCCGGGTGCTCGTGTCGTGAGCGCACCCTCCCCGACCCCTTGACGGTGGAGCGCTATGCTCCACCCCCTTGTACGAACCCCTGAGGTAACGATGGCGATCACCGTTCGAATTCCCACCCCCCTTCGCACTCTCACCGGCGGCGCCGACGAGGTCCAAGCGGAGGGCGCGACCGTCGGCGCGCTGATCGACGCGCTCGAAGCGAGCTACCCCGGCATGAAGGACCGGCTCTGCGACGAGAAGGGCGTGCGGCGCTTCGTGAACATCTACGCGAACGACGAGGACATCCGCTTCCTCGACGACCTCGACACCGCCCTCGAGGAGGGCGACTCGGTCCAGATCGTCCCGGCCATCGCGGGCGGCTGACAGGAGTGCGGCACGCGCGGCACGTGGCCCTCCCCGAGATCGGGGACGAGGGTCAGGCTCGCCTCGAGGCCGTGCCGGTGCACGTCCTCGGGGACGCGCGCGCCGTCGCGACCGCCGAGGTCTACCTGGAGCGCTCGGGCGTCACGATCTCGTCGACGGGGCGGGAGGTCCGGGTCCCCGCGATCCGTTCCGGGCGCCCCGAGCTCGAGGAGGCCGCGGCGTTCGTCGCCGGGGCGCTCGCGGCGGTCGAGGCGATCAAGGCCGTGGTCGGCGCGGGCGAAGCCGCAGATGTGCACGTGACGTTGACAGGTCCAGAGGAGGCTTCGTGAGGCACGGCGCCATCGAGTCGATCGTCGAGGCCGTGGGCAACACGCCCGTCGTGCGGCTGCGGAGCATCGAGCGGGACTGCCCCGGCGTGGAGCTGTGGCTGAAGCTCGAGTACGCCAACCCGGGCGGCTCGGTGAAGGACCGCCCCGCGCTCCAGATGATCCAGGACGCGCTCGCCGACGGGCGCCTCACCAAGGACAAGATCCTCATCGACGCCACGAGCGGGAACACCGGCGTGGCGTACTCGCTGTTCGGCGCGGCGCTCGGCATCGAGGTCCACCTCGTGATGCCGCTCAACGTGTCCAAGGCGCGCAAGGACATCACCCAGGCGTTCGGGACCAAGCTCATCTACAGCGACCCGATGGAGGGCTCGGACGGCGCCATCCGCCACGTGCGCGACCTCGTGGCCCGCGAGCCCGACCGCTACTTCTACCCGGACCAGTACAGCAACCCGTCCAACCCGCGGGCGCACTACCTCGGGACGGGCCGCGAGATCCTCGAGCAGCTCGGCGACCGCATCACCCACTTCGCGACGGGGCTCGGGACGAGCGGCACGATGATGGGCACCACGCGGCGGCTCAAGGAGCACGACCGCCCCATCCGCTGCGTCGCGTTCGAGCCCAACGACGCGCTGCACGGCCTCGAGGGCCTCAAGCACATGGCCAGCTCGCTGGTGCCGGCCATCTACGACGCCACGCTGCCCGACGAGATCATCGGCCTGCCCACCGAGGAGGGCTGGGACATGGCCGACCGCGTCGCGCGCGAGGAGGGGCTGCACATCGGTCACTCGGCTGGCGCCAACGTCTATGGGGCGCTGCAGATCGCCAAGACGCTCGACACCGGGTGCGTGGTGACCATCGCCTGCGACCGCGGCGACCGCTACTTCGCGCCGATGCGCTGGGAGAAGAAGTATGTCTGGTGAGATCCCGAGCTGGATTCGAGGCGGGCTCCGGTTCCCGCGCGCGGTGCTCGACGACATCGAGGCCCACGCGGTCGAGGAGTACCCGTCCGAGTGCTGCGGCTTCGTGGCCGGACCGGCCGACGACCCGCCCCTCGCGAGCCAGGGCGCGCGGGAGGTGAACGAGGCGGACAAGTACCACCGCCTGGATCCCGAGCGCTTCCCGCGCACCTCGAAGATGTACTTCAAGATCAACGAGCTCCGCGCCGCGCGGAGCTTCGAGGCGGGCGAGGCGTCCGGTCAGCCGATCAAGGTCATCTACCACTCGCACTGCGACGCCGGCGCCTACTTCAGCGCCGAGGACGCGGCGACGTTCGCGTCCGAGGGGCAGCTCATGTGGCCCTGTGCGTTCCTCGTCGTGAGCGTCGTCGAGGGCGAGATCCGCGACCGGAAGCTCTGGGTCCACCGCCCCGGCACCGACACCTTCGACGAGTCGTCGTTCGAGGTCGTCGACCCTTGAGCGGCCACCCGCGCAACCCCTACCTCACCGTCGACGTCGTGGTCGAGGTGCGGGGCGGCGTGGTGCTGATCGAGCGAGCGCGGCACCCCATCGGCTGGGCGCTCCCGGGCGGGTTCGTCGACTACGGGGAGGAGCCGGCGGACGCCGCGCGGCGCGAGATCGAGGAGGAGACGGGCCTCCACGTCGAGCTCACCGATCTGCTCGGGACCTACGGCGCGCCGGACCGCGACCCGCGACAGCACGACGTCTCGATCGTGTTCGTCGGACACGCGAGCGGCGAGCCGCGCGGCGGCGACGACGCGGCTCGCGCGGGGATCTTCGCGCTCGACGCCCTGCCCTCGCCGCTCTGCTTCGATCACGCGCGCGTCCTGGCGGACTACCGCTGGTGGAGGGAGACCGGCGAGCTCCCGACGCCGGCCCCGGGGCTCCGCCCGGACGTGCTCCGGGACGCCGCGCGGGACGCCCTCGAGGCGGCCCTCACCGGCCGCCCGGCGCGCCCCTCACGCGGCGAGCAGGCGCCGTGGGCGCAGGCGAACGGCGCGTCCTTCGTGACGCTGCGCCGCCCCGACGGGTCGCTCCGCGGCTGCATCGGTGAGATGGTCGCGCGGCGCCCTCTGGCGACGTCGGTGCGCGACAACGCCGTCGCGGCGGCGCTCCGGGACCCGCGCTTCGCCCCCGTCACCGCGGCCGAGCTCGACGGGCTCGAGATCGGCATCAGCGTGCTCACCCCGACGCGCCGAGTCGGCTCCCCCGCCGACGTGGTCGTGGGCAAGCACGGCGTGCTCGTGACGCGCGAAGGCCACCGCGGGGTCTTCCTCCCCGAGGTGGCCGTCGATCAAGGCTGGGATCGCGAGACCTACCTGTCGGCCATCTGCCAGAAGGCCGGGCTCCCCGTCGACGCGTGGCGGCACCCGTCGACGGAGCTCGCGGTCTTCGAGACCGTGAAGATCAACCCGCGTTGATCTTCTTGATGTCGGTCTCGCCGCGCTGCGACTGGCGAAGGCGGGCCTTCTTGCCGCGCAGGTTGCGCAGGTAGTAGAGCTTGGCGCGGCGGACGTGGCCACGGCGGACCACCTCGAGGCGCTCGATCTTCGGGCTGTGAGCCGGGAAGATGCGCTCGACGCCGACGCCGTAGGAGACCTTGCGGACCGTGAAGGTCTCGCGGTTCCCGCCGCCCTTGCGGCGGATCACCACGCCCTTGAAGACCTGGATCCGCTCCTTCTCACCCTCGCGGATGCGGTAGTGGACCTCGACCTGATCGCCGGGGCGAAAGTCGGGGAGCTGGCGGAGCTGAGCGGACTCGATGGCCGCGATTGCGGGGACGACGCCGGACATTCTGGAGTTACCTCGGGTCTTCTCTAACGCACGGCACCCGCCGCGCTGGGTCGCGGCATTTAACACGCGCTACCGGGCAGGTCAATCGAAGTGGCCGAAGAGACGGTCGAGGGTGATCGCGACCGCCGCCCGGACGGAGAGGTGGTTGTAGCTCGCGCCCGGCTGGATGGGCGCGAGCACGCGGTCCGCCGCGGCCATCACCGACCCCGCGAGCCCGTGCCCGGTCCCGAAGACGAGGAGGCCCGGGCGGGTCTCGAGCTCGGCGGTGAGCGCCCGGTAGCCCGTCGTCGCCCGGCTCACCCGGGCGGAGGTGACGACCGTGAGCGGGGACTCGCCTGCGGCGGCTTCCACGTGGGCCGCCGCCTCCTCGAGGCTCGACACGATCGTCACGCGCCCGAGGGCCTCGCTGCGCTCGGGGACCCGACGCGCCCCGGCCCCGTCCCGCCAGTGCGAGAGGATCCGCTCGACGAGGAGCCGCTGCGCCTCGATCGGGGTCACGATGAAGTAGCCCGCGAGGTCGTAGGTCCGCGCGCTCCGCGCGATGTCGTGGACGTCGAGGTTCGTGACCGCGGTGGTGATCACCTCGCCCTGTCGGTCCACGACGGGGTGATGCACGAGCGCGAGCCAGACCTTCACGTGTTCTCCTCGAGCCACGCCTGCTCCTCGGCGTCGAGGGTCCGGCCGTGGATGAGGTCCGGGCGCCGCCGCAGGGTGCGCACGAAGGACTCGCGCCGCCGCCACTCGGCGATCTTGGCGTGGTTGCCGCTGAGCAGGATCTCGGGGACCGGCGCGCCTCGGAACTCGGCGGGCCGGGTGTACTGCGGGTACTCGAGGAGGCCGTGGCTGTGCGACTCCTCCTCGATGCTCTCGGGGTTGCCGAGGACGCCGGGCGCGAGCCGCGCGGTCGCCTCGATGACCGCGAGCGCCCCGATCTCGCCGCCCATGAGGACGAAGTCCCCGAGGCTGATCTCGAGGTCCATGCGCTCGCGAGCGCGCTCGTCGAGCCCCTCGTAGCGCCCGCACACGAGCGTCAGCGCGGGCCGCGCGGCGAGTTGACGTGCGATGCGCTGGCTGAAGCGCTCGCCCTGCGGCGTGAGGAGGACCCGCGTGGGGCGGGTCGGCGCCCGCCGCGCCTCGAGCGCGTCGGCGTGCTCCATCGCGTCGACCACGGGACCCGGGCACATCACCATCCCGCTTCCGCCGCCATACGGCGTGTCGTCGATGGAGCGGTGCTTGTCGGTCGCGAAGCGCCGCGGGTTGATGGTCTCGAGCGCGATCCGCGACTCTCGACGCGCTCGGCCGAGGAGGCCCTCGCGACAGAAGCGCTCGACCAGCTCGGGGAACACGGTGACGACGTAGTACCGGATCATCGCTTCTTGGCGGGGACGGGGACCACGTCGAGGTCGGCGAGGTGGTCGACGACGACGCGCCGCGCGTCGAGGTCGACCTCGACGACGTACGCCTCGAGGAGCGGGACCTCACGGACGCCATCGTCGCCCGTGAGGACGAGGCAATCGACGCTCGGATACCGTATCACGTCCGAAACGATGCCGACCCGAGCGCCCGCCGGGTCGAACGCCTCGAGGCCCACGAGATCGGCGTGGTAGTACTCGTCGTCCTCGGTCTCGGGCAGCGCCTCGCGCGGCGCGCAGACCTCGAAGCCCCGGAGCGCGTCGGCCGCCTCCCGGCCGACGACCCCGTCGAGGGTCATCAGGACGATGTCGCCGTGGAGCTTCGAAGAGCGCACGGCCACGCGTCGCGAGGTGTCGTCGCGCGTCAGCCACACGTGCTCGAGCTCGAGGAGCACCTCGGACTCGGCGTTGTAGCGAAAGACGCGCACCTCGCCGCGGACCCCGTGGGGTCGGGCGATGGCGCCGAGCGCGACCAAGCGCGACGGGGGCCCCGACTCGTGGGCCGTCACGCGAGGCTACTCGAGGATGTCGAGGATCGCGCGGCGCCGCATCCGCGCCGAGGTGGCGCTGAGGAGCGTTCGCATCGCGCGAGCCGTCCGACCATCCTTACCGATGACCTTCCCGAGATCGCTGGGCGCGACGGTGAGCTCGAGGATGATCGCGCGGTCGCCTTCGACCGCCTCGACCGTGACGTCCTCGGGATCATCGACGAGCGCGCGCGCGATGTAGTCGATCAGCTCGGCGAGCTGGTCCACGGGCTCAGGCCTCGGGCGCGGCCGCGGCGGCCGCCGCCTGCATGCGACGCACGGCGTTGATGAGCTTGCGGGCCCGCAGCGTCGGCTGCGCACCAACGCTCATCCAGTGCTCCGCGCGGGCGAGCTCGAGGGTGATCTCCTCGTCCGGACGCGAGGGATCGTAGGTGCCGATCTGCTCGAGGAACTTCCCATCGCGCGGCGACTCGGAGTCGGTGACGACGACGTGGTAGTAGGGCTTCTTCTTGGCGCCGTGGCGCGCCAAACGAATCTTGACCATCGGAAAAAACGCCTTTTATGGGTCTCGTACCGCTCCCCCGGGGAGCAGGACGGCGGAAGCTAGCCGCCGCCCTCGGGGTCGTCAAGGCGAGGTAGCCTTGCTACACCTCCGCCGCATGCGACGTCGCCACCCCGCCTACTTCGCGGTCGCCGCATTGGTCCTGCTGACCGGGTCGGGCGGCTCCTGCTCGGATCAGAGTCGAGACGAGACCACGCCCTCCCCCAGCGCGACCCTGCCCGCGCCCGAGCTGCGGCTCGTGGTGGTGACGGACCTCGACGGCTACCTCGAGCCGTGCGGCTGCACGAGCCGACCGCTCGGGGGGATCGACAGGATGGCCGCCCAGATCGCGGCGCTCCGCGCCGAGGGGCCGCCCACCCTGGTGGTCATGGCCGGCGACGCCTTCTTCCACGGCGCCCCGCACGGCGGTGACGTGGAGCGCGCGCGCGATCAGGAGGTCCTGCGCGCGGAGACCCTGAAAGAGATCATCGACCGCCTCGGGATCGCGGCCGTGACGCCGGGCCGGCTCGACTTCTCCTTCGGCGTGGACCGCTTCGTCGAGCTGGCCCGAGGGTCGCGCGCGAAGTGGCTCGCGGCGGGCGTCTCGGCGGGGGAGCCCTCGGCCTTTCAGCCGAGCGAGCGCGTCGAGGTGGGCGGGGTCTCGGTCGCGCTCGTCGGGTTCGCCGATCTGCGCGGGACCGACGGCGCGCTGCCGGCGGACCTGACCGGCCCCGACGATCCGCTCGCGGCGGGGCGCGAGGCCGTCGCGGCGGCGAACGCCGACGTCGTGGTCGCGCTCGTGAGCGGAGACCGGCGCCTCGCCCGACGCGTGGCCGCGCTCGATGGGGTCGACTTCGTCGTGCAGGGCGGCCTCGACGAGGCCGAGGCGCGGACGCCCGCGAGCACCGACGGCGCGGCGATCCTGCACGCGGGCCGGCAGGGGCAAGGCCTCACCGTCGTCGACCTGCGACGCGGCGAGGGCGGGTGGACCGACGCGAGCGAGTGGAGCCGCGAGTCTGAGCGCGCCCACGTCGCCGAGCGGGTCGAGGCGCTCGAGCGCCGCGTGGCGGAGTGGGAGGCGGACGACTCGACGCCGGCGGCCGACCTCGCCGCGCAGCGCCGGCGCCTGACAGAGCTCCGCGCCGAGCTCGCGGCCCTCACCACCCCGCCTCCCGTACAGGGCGCGTACTTCCGCGCGCGCTACGTCGAGCTGCCCCCCGAGGCGCCTCGCGACGCCGAGGTCACGTCCCTGATGCGGGCGCTCGATCGTCGCGTGAACGAGCACAACCGCGAGCTGTTCGCGGACTGGACGGCCGAGCCCGCGCCCGAGGGGACCCCGAGCTACGTGGGCTCCGAGCGCTGCGCGACCTGCCACGCGTCGGCGATGACCTGGTGGCGCGGCCACGCGCACGGGCGGGCCTACGCGACGCTCGCGGACCGGGACAAGAACTTCAACCTGAGCTGCGTCGGCTGCCACGTCACCGGCTACCTCCGCCCCGGCGGCGCGACGGTCACCCACACCGGGCCGCTCCAGAACGTGGGCTGCGAGAGCTGCCACGGCCCGGGCTCGATGCACTCGCGCGACCCCGCCCACGCGGCGGTCGACGTCGTCCGCGATCCGCAGGAGCGCACGTGCCTCGGGTGCCACACCCCCGAGCACTCCGACCGGTTCAGCTACCCGGCCTACCGACAGATGGTGATCGTCCCCGGCCACGGCGCCCCCTCCGAGGGGTAGCGCGCTAGCAGGCCGCTGAAATGGGCCCGAAGGGACCGTTTCGGAGCCTGCTCCGTGCCCGTGCCCGTGCCCCTGCCCGTGCCCGCCCGTGACCCGTGAGCGTTCCCCGTGCCCGAGATCACGCGCCTTCTGCGGGAACGGTCCGGGCACGGGCACGGGCACGGGCATGCGCGCTTCGCGCGCGGCACGGAAGCAGGCTGCTTTTCAGCAGCCTGCTACGGCCGGGAGAGGATCTCGGCTCGGATCTCGATCACCCCGGCGCGGATCATGTCGAGCTGCTCCGCCGCCGCCCGCGAGAGGTCGAGGATCCGCGAGGAGTCGCGGAACGGGCCCCTGTCGTTGACGCGCACGGTGACGGTGGCGCCCGTGTCCACCCGCGTCACGCGGACCATCGTGCCGAACGGCAGGTCCCGGCTCGCGGCGGTCAGCGCGCCGGGGTCGTACGGCTCGCCGCTCGCGGTCGCGTTCCCTGCCAGCGAGTCCGCGTAGTAGCTCGCGCGGCCGGTTCGCTCCTCGAGCGCGCCGCCGCTGGGCTGTCGGCCGCCGCACGCGCAGAGCAGGACGGCGAAGGCGAGCCACGCGAGCCGGCTCATCCGTCGCTCCTCCGGTAAGCCTGCTCCGGCCCGGCCGGGGTGAAGACCTGGATCGCGTGCAGCGGCGAGCCGTGCCCCTCGTAGGAGTGCAGCTCACCGGGCGCGACGTAGAGCGCCACGCCGGGGCGGACGCGAACGGCGCGCTCGCCGATGCGGAGCACGCCCTCCCCTTGCTCGATGTAGAGGATCTCCGCCGCGCCCGCGTGGCGGTGCTGCGGCATCACGAGGTCGGGCGCCCCGTCGAGCACGCTGAGGCCGCCGTGCCGCGCCCCGGCGCCGTCGGCGTCGAGGAGGATGCGGACTCGGAGCGCGCCGCCGAGCGTGGAGAGCGCGGGGACGGTGCTGACCGAGGTCATCCGGATCGGCTCGACCAGCGGGTCGTCGCCGCCCGGCTCGACGCACTCGGCGCCGCGCTCCGCGCGTACGAACGCCACCACCGTCCGCGCCTGCCGGTCCGAGAGGTTCTGGAGGAGCCCGTCGCCCTCGGGGCCGAAGCGCACCGCGTCGCCGCCGTAGATGGTCCCGGGCGCGCTCGGCGGGGCGATCCCGCTGCCGACGACGCGCAGCTCGCCCTCGCGCACGAGGATCAAGACGTCTTGACACGGCTCCACCGTGGGCCGAAAGGAGCCCCCCGGCGGGAGGTCGAGCCGCGCGATGCGGACGGGCACCGGCGCCGTCGGCCGCGGGTCGAGCTCCACGTCGACGAGCACCTGCGGCTCGATCCGCGTCGGGTCGATCACGTCGCGAATCACGGGCGCGACCGCGCGCGTCGCGCCGGCCTCCTCGGACTCCATCATCGCGGGGGCCTCGGTGGGCGCGAGGTTGGGGCTCGGGCGAGCGCCCCCGCCAGCGGCCTGGGGCTCGGGCGTCGTGGACCCGCCGCACGCGGCGAGCCCGAGCGCGATCAGGAGGTGGAGCCCCCGCAGCTCGAGCCCTCCCCCGCGGTGCACCCGAAGCAGTGACGGTCGACCCGGATCGTGCGGCGGCTCAGCGCCTCCACGTCCAGATCGCGCACGTGCGTCCGCGGCGCGAGCGGGAGCTCGAGCATCTGATTGAAGTCGCAGTCGTAGAGGGCGCCGTCCCATGCCACCGAGATCGTGTTGCGGCACATGATGCCCCGCGCGGCCGCCGGGTTGAACGACCGAACGAGCTGCTGCTGGTACTCGACGAGGTTGTCCGACTCGATCAGCCACTCGAGGTAGCGGCTGATCGGCATGTTCGTGATGCAGAAGAGCGCGTCGAACCGGATCCCGTGACGTCGCTCCAGCTCCCGTTTCCATTCGCGCTCCAGGGCCGCTTGCCCGCCGGGCAGGAAGGCGCCGACCGGGTTGGTGACGAGGACCAGGCGAAGCCCCGAGGCGCCGTCGCCGTAGCCCACGTCGTTGAGACGGCCGAGCGCGCGGATCGACTTGTCGTAGACGCCGTCGCCGCGTTGACGATCGGTGCTGAGGCGGGCGTAGTGCGGCAGCGAGCAGACGACCTCGACCCGATGGTCCCGGAAGAATTCCGGCAGGTCGCGGTGGCTGGGGGTCTCGAGCACGGTGAGGTTGCAGCGGTTCATCACATGGCGACCGAGCGCGCGGCACTCCTGGACGAGCCAGCGGAAGTCCGGGTTCAGCTCGGGCGCGCCGCCGGTGATGTCGACGGTCGGGATGTCGGTCTTCGCGAGCACGTCGAGGCACGCCTGCATCGTCTCGCGGGTCATGACCTCGCGCCGATCGGGGCCCGCGTCGACGTGGCAGTGACGACAGGTCTGGTTGCAGAGCTTGCCGACGTTGATCTGCAGCACCTCGATCGGATCGGGGCGCAGCGGCCACTGCCCCGCGTCGGCGAGCGCCTCGTGGAACTCGCGCGGCACGTCGAGCGCGCGCAGCACGGCGAGCTGGGCGGGGGCCTCGGCGAGCGGCAGGTGGCGCGCCCGCAGGGACTTGTCTCGGGCCGCCTCGCTCACATCGAGATCTTGTCGGCGCGGTTGCGCATCTGGATGCCGTGGACGAGCGACGCCCCGCCGCGGAGCGCCGCGGCGACGTGGACCGCCTCGGTCATCTGCTCGACGTCGGCGCCCTTGCGGAGGCAGTCCTTGCTGTAGCTGTCGATGCAGTACGGGCACTGGATCGCGTGGGCGACCCCGAGCGCGATCAGCGCCTTCTCGCGCGCGGTGAGCGCGCCGTCGGCGAAGACCGCGCCGTACCACTCGAAGAACTTCTTCGCGAGCTCGGGCGCGTGGTCACCGATCTCCCCGAAGCGGGCGAGATCGTCGTGATCGTAGTAGTGCGAGTCGGTCACAAGGTCCTGTCCGGCTACGGGATGAGGCGCGGGAGGTTACACGCTTCGTCGCTTTCTGGGGCCAGCGCCTACGCCACGGTAGCTTCGACGGATGTCCTCCGCCGAGGCCCTCGCGCACGATCCGGATGGTCGCCCGCGCCGGCGCCGACCGGCCCGTCGACGCCGCCCCGCGTCGCTCGACGCCACCATCCAGACGAGCGAGCTCGCGCTCCGGCGCTGCCGCACGTGCGGTGAGGAGTACCCGAGCGACTACCTGGTCTGCCCCCGCGACTCGACGCCGCTCGGCCTCGACCGGGACAGCGAGGATCCCCTCCTCGGCGTGGTGCTCGCGGGCACGTATCGCATCGTCCGGACGCTGGGCCGTGGCGGCATGGGGCGCCTCTACGAGGCGCAGCACGCGCGCCTCGATCGGCGCTTCGCGGTGAAGGTCCTGCACGAAGCGCAGGCGCGGTCCAAGGACGCGGTGCGTCGGTTCGAGCGCGAGGCGCGCGCGCTGAGTCGGATCCGGAGTGAGCACGTGCTCGACGTGGTCGACGTGATCCGCACGCCGGACGACCGCGCCGCGATCGTCACCGGGCGGCTCGAGGGCGAGGACCTCAAGGCGCGCCTCGATCGCGTGGGGACGCTGCCCGTCGAGGAGGCGATCCCGCTCGCGCGCCAGGTCTGCCGGGGGCTCGCCGCCGCGCACGCCGAGGGCGTCATCCATCGCGATCTCAAGCCGTCCAACCTGTTCCTGGAGAGCTCGGCGGACGGACGGACGGTCCTCAAGATCCTCGACTTCGGGGTCGCGAAGCTCTCCGGCGAAGAGGAGATGACCCGCACCGGCGCGGTCGTGGGGACGCCCGCGTACATGGCGCCCGAGCAAGCCCGCGGCAGCGCGAACGTCGACGAGCGCGCGGACGTCTACGCGGTCGGCGCGGTCCTCTACCGGATGCTCACGGGGCGCGCTCCTTACCTCGGCGACGAGCCCGCGCAGCTCCTCTCGAGCCTCCTCCACGAGGCGCCGCCGCGGCCCCGGTCGCTGCAGCGCGACATCCCCGCCGGCCTCGAGGCGCTGGTCCAGAGCGCGATGGCGCGCGACCCGAGCGACCGCCCCGTGAGCGCGATGGACCTCGACCGTGAGCTCGCCGCGTTCGACGCGGGCGCCGAGCGCGGCGCGACGTGGGAGCCCGGCGCGGATCGACCCGAGGTGTCCACGCTGATCCTGCCGCGCGGGTCCGTCGATCGCGCCAGGGACCTCGCCCGCAGCGCTCGGCGGGCCCGACCGGCCGCGTTCGTGCTCGCCACGACGTGCTCGGCCGCGGCCGCGGGGATCGCCGCGCTCCTCGTGGTCGGCTTCCAGACGCTGAACGGCGCCCACCGCTCGCCGATCGAGACGAGCGCCGCGTGGCTGCTCGCCGCCGCCGCCGCGATCGGCGCCGCGAGCGCGCTGATGCGCTGGCTCGGGCGCCGCTGGGTCAGCGCGCCCGAGGTGCTCCGCGTGGACCGCGTGCTCGGCGCCTCGTTGCTCGCCGGCGGCGCCGCCCTCGGCGCCATCGAGCTCTGGGCCCGAGCCAGCGGCGCGCTCGAGGGGGCCGTCGTCCCCGTCACCGGCGCGCAGCTCCTGATCCGGGGCGGCGCGGTCCTCGTCGTCGGCGCCCTCGCCGGCGTGTGGGCCCACCGGCGTCGCGCCTGATCGGGCGTCAGCGGAGCCGGTGCAGCGTGGTCCCGTCGCCGTCGGGCGCGGCGACGACGCAGGGCATCATCATCATCAGGCCCTTCACGTCGACGAGCCGACCGCCGACCCACCGCGGGGCGGGCGCGGTGAGCCGCTGAAGCACTTCGACCGCCGCGGGATCGTCCGCGCGCGCGAACGCGAGCGGCACCCCCTCGTCGTCGTAGCAGACGGGCGCGCCGCTCTGCGTCTTCCAGGCCTTGGGCACGACCACCGCGAAGGGCTCCGCCTGACCGGGATCGGCGGCGACCCAGTCCCTGTAGCGATCCGCGAGCGCGGAGAAGCGCCGGTAGCCGTTCGCCTCGATCCGGCGCAGCTCCTCGCGCCCCGGGTCGAGGGTGACCGCGTACTGCATCAGCCGGATGCGGCGCGGGGTGCCGCCGCGCTCCACCTCGGCCAGCCCGACCTGGATGACCCGAGGGCACGGCCCGACCGACGTGTTCGCGTCCGCGCGCGCGCGCTCCTCGCGGAAGACCTCGCCGTTGCGCAGGTCGACGAGGTAGCGCCGCTCGAGCCCGCCCCGCTCGCTGGTCGGGAGATGCTCGCGGGCGATCTCGACCAGCGTCCGATCCGAGATCCGCTCCTCGCCGCCGATCTCCGGGGTCGCGCCCAGCCAGGCGACCGCGCGACGCCGCGCCTCCGCCGTCGGCCGATCCCGCCGGAGCTCCTCCGCGAGCCGGCTCGCCCCGTCGAGCAGCCTCGCCACGAGCGGCGTATCGCCCGCGTCGAGCGCGTTGCGCAGCCGGCCCAGCCAGCGCGAGACGCCCGGGGGCGTGGGGAGCGGGAGCTCCTTGCGCAGCCGCTCGAGGCTCTCCGCGATGGACGGCGAGTCCGCGTTGGCGATGCCGACGCGCACGATGGTGGTCACCACGTCGTCGAGGGCGTCGGCGAGCCGGACCCGCGGCGTGACCTCGTGGGAGGCCTCCTCGTTCGGGTCGGGCGGCGCCCAGCTCACCCGCGGGTGCGCGTCCGGCGGCGGCGTGATCCGAGCGGCCTCCGCGGGCGCGCCGTCGGCGATCCAGCGCAGCGCCGCGCCGACGTGAGCGTCGCCGCCCGTGGTCGACCAGGACAGCGCGCCCTCGCGGAGCGTGAGCGTCACGAGCTCGGAGGTCCCCTCGGCCCAGACGTCGAGCGTGGCCCGCGTGACGGCCCCCGGCTTGGGGTCGGTGAGCTCGGCGAGCGCTACCCGCGCCGCGTCTCGGAGCGCGTCGCTCACGCTGAACCTCGCAAGCGAAGTTGCTCTAGACGGCGCGACAGCTCAAACCGCATCTCGTTGGGCACGCGGCGCAGGTCGAGCGACAGCACCTCCTCGATGAGGCCGCGCGCGATGTCCGTGCGGCCCGTCTTCTCCACCTCCTCGGCGCGGTTGAGGAAGATGCGCGCCAGCACGCGGATCGCGTAGAGGTTGCCCTCGACGGCGCCCTTGTCGGCCTCGAGCGCGCGCCGGAACGCCGCGAGCGCCTGGGCCGGCTTCTCGCTGCGCGCGTGGTGGAGCGCGAGCGCGGCGAGCGGGATCGCCCAGCCCGGGCGCCGGCCCGCCGAGCGCTCGAAGCGCCGGATCGCCCGCCGGCTCGAGCCGAGCGCGAGCCAGAAGTGGCCGATGACGAAGTCCCACCAGCTCTGGAGCCGGACGACCACCGGATCGCGCGCGCGCTCGGCGGCCCCGGACTGAGCGGCGCTCGCGAGATCGAGGGTCTCCTCGAGCTCGGGGGGCTCCTCCCCGCGCAGCTCCATGAGCGCGCGCAGCTGCGCCTCGGCCTCCTCGACCTCGGCCCACAGCGAGCTCATCCCGCGGTTGCGTCGCAGCTGCGCGAGCGCGCTGAACGCCCGCGCGTCGCCGGTGCGGCCGAGCGCGCCGATGACCCGCCTCAGGAGCACCGGGTCCGCCCGCTCGAGCAGGGGGATGAGCTTCTCGCAGTCCTCGCTGGTCGCGAGCCCCTCCATGGCCTCCACGGCGTCGACGAGGACGCGCTCGTCGTCGACCCCGAGGAGCTTCTGCACGTAGCCTCGACCACGCACGTCGCCTTGCAGGGCGAGCGCCCCCGCCAGCACCACGCGCTCGTGATCGGTGGGGCTGCGCTCGTACGCGGAGGCCAGCGCGGCGTGCACCCGCGGGTCGTCGATGCGCGCGAGCGCGCGCGCCGCGTCGGGGATGAAGTCCGGGTGACGCGCGCGCAGAAATCCGACCAGCGTGGGCACCAGGCGCGGGTCGCCGCTGTTGCGGATCGACGTCAGCAGCGCGTGCCGCGCCTCCTTGCTGCTCACGCCGTCGCTGCCCTCGAGCACCGAGGCGACGTGCGAGAGCACGACCGACGGCGCGTCGCGCAACCCGACCATCAGGCGCGCGCGCTGGTCCGGAGGCAGCTCGCCGATCGGCTCGGCGCTCCTTTGCCCGGACCACAGCTCCTCGATGGCCGGGATGAGCTCCTCGACGATCGCGCGGTCGTCGTCCCGGCTCTGCCGCGCCTCGCGACCCGGGGCCCCCGGGAGCGCGGCGCAGGCGCGACTGACCTCGAAGTCCACCTCGACGTCCCGGGACGTGAGGAGCGTGGTCGAGACCGAGCGCAGCTCGTCGTTGGAGAGCTTGCCGTCCTCGAGGCGCGCGCGGAGCCGGCTCGCGGCGGCGCGGCGCTGGCGGAGCGTCCCCGCGCGCAGGATGTGCAACAAGACGTGCACGTCCTCGAGGTCCGCGACGTTCGGACCCGCGGCCGTGTCGTCGCGCGAGGCGGCCGACAGGCGCCCCAGGAACGACGAGTCCGCCGCCGTCATCACCTCGGGCGCGCCCGGCGCGCGGGGATCCCGCCGGCGCTTCTTGCCCACCTTGGCGCGGCCGATCTCGCGCTTCGAGATCGTGCGGACGAGCGCGCGGGCGAGCTGCCCGTCGTCGCAGTCGGGGCCCTGCTCCAGCTCGGCCACCAGCGCGCCGTCGTCCGAGCCGGCGCCGGCGCGGAGGCGGGCGAGGAGATCGCTCGTCTTCATCGGGCTCCCCCGAGCGACGTCATGGGGCCCCTCGGAGCGACACCTCGAGCAGGCCCGCCTCGGTCGCCACGAGCAGGTCGTCGGCGCCTACCGGGACCAGCCGATGCACCCGCGCGCACCCCTCGACGAGCAGCCCCGAGCCGGAGTCGCGGTGGGGCTCGTGACGCACCACGGCGGTGCCCTCCCCCAGCCGGTGCGCGGCGTAGAGGACCACGCGGCCGTCCACGCGGAGGGCGATCGCCTCGGCCGGGGGGAGCCCGGGGACGCGAACCCAGGTGCGCCCCTGATCCTCGGAGAGGAAGGGGCCGCCGGGATCGTCGGGGCTCGCGAGCGCGACGTGACCGCCCGCGGCGGCGATGCCGTAGTCCCGGCCGTCCGAGGGCCGCTCGAGCGCGGGCGCGTCAGACGCCGCCCACCGGCGACCTCCGTCGTCGGACGACGCGACCTGGGGGCGGGCCGCGTCGGGCGCCGAGAGCGTCACGAGGCCGGTCCCCGGAGAGGCCATCGCCGCGACGCGCGTCAGCAAGAGCGGCGGCGACCAAGTGACGCCCGCGTCGTCGCTGCGCTGGAGCCGGCCCGTGGCGCCGCACGCCCAGACCATCCCGCCGGCCTCGGCCTCGAGGCGCACCGCGGCGGTCCCGAGCGCGTCGACGTGAGCGAAGGTGCGGCCGTCGTCGGCGGACCGGAACGCGCCGCGGTCCGTGCCCACGAGGAGGACCCCGTGGGCCCAGGCGATCGAGCGCGGCGAGCCCACCAGTCCCGTGGCCTCGAGGCGCGCGCCGTCGCGGTAGAGGCCGTCCACCGTCGCCGCCCACCAGCTCCCGCCCTGGACGACCACGTCGCGCGTCGAGACCTCGAGGAGGCGCTCGACCCGCGCGCCTTCGAGCAGCGGCGGCAGCTCCGTCTCGCCGTCGCCCATGGTCGGGAGCGACAGCTCCAGGTCGATGCCCTCGTCCTCGTCGGCGTCGAGGTGCTCGGCGAGGGGCGGCAGGTGCGACGCCGAGTCGGCGTCTCGACCCCCGAGGTCGAAGACGTCGTCGACCCCCTCGTCGCCCCGGTCTTCGTCGCGGCCGAGCGGCGTGAGGTGCGGCAGCTCGTGATCGTCGGCGTCCCAGCGCTCCTCGGGATCGGCGGCGTCGTCGATCCACCCGTACTCGTCGTCGCCACCGAGCCCCTCGACGAGCGGGATCGCGTCGAAGTCCTCTTCGTCCACCGCGCGGTCGACGGGCAGCTCGAGCTCGAAGAAGCGGTCTCCCTCTTCGAGGCCGGCGCTGTCGTCGAGCCCCACCGTCTCGCCGTCGCCCGCGCCGTCGAGCTCGACGCCCAGCCCTTCGACGCCCAGCCCCTCGACACCCAGCGGCTCGTCCTCGTCGTCGAGGGGCGTCATCGCGCCCAGATCGCCGGCGAGCGCGTCGTCGTCGTCGTCTCCTTCGGGGTCGGGCATGTCGGTCAGCATCACCGGCTCGGCAGGGTCCGGCCCATGGCCTTCACCACCGCCTGCAGATCCTGCCACACCACGCGCTTGTTCTCCGGGGTCCGGAGCAGGTAGGCGGGGTGATAGGTCGGCATCACGCGGACGCCCTGCCACGTCCCCCACTCACCGCGCCAGCGGCGCCCCGGCTCGGCGACGCCGAGGTTCTCGGCGGCGTGGCGGCCGAGCGCGACGATGACCTCCGGCGCCACCACCTCGAGCTGCTCCCGGAGGAACGGCAGGCACGCCGTCGCCTCGTCCGGGTTCGGGGTGCGGTTCTCGGGCGGGCGGCACTTCACCACGTTGCAGATGTAGACCTCGTCGACGGCGAACCCCATCGCCACGATCATCTTGTCGAGCAGCTGGCCCGCGTTGCCGACGAACGGGACGCCTTGCTGGTCCTCGTGGTAACCGGGGCCCTCGCCGACGAACACCAGCGAGGCGCGATCGCTGCCCCGCGAGAAGACGCTCTTGGTGCGGCCCTCGTGGAGGCGACACGCAGTGCAGACGCGCGCGCGGTCGGCGAGCACCGCGAGGCGCTCCCCGCGGCTCTGCTCCGAAGCCGGCGCGGGGGCCGGCGCGGCGATCGGCGCGGCGGCCGCTTCGGGTGCTCGCGCCACCGACACGGGGGAAGCATCGAGCGCGGCGGGGGCCGGCGACGGCGCCGGGACGTGCGGCAGCGCGGGGTTGCCCAGGTCCATCTCGTGGCGGAGGTGCTCGGCCACGGACGCGACGAGGGTCATCAGCTCCGCCCGCGGATCGTCACCCATCGCCGTCGGATTACACGTCCCGGCCGGCGGTGGCAAACCTCACCTCTGCTTGCGATTCCGTCGGCGAGCTGGCATGAGCGCACATCCATGCCCGAACGGCCCATCCTGAGCGTGGTCATGCCCGCCTACAACGAGCGGGGAACGATCCACTCTGCCCTCGCCCGCGTCCTCGAGGCGCCCGTCGAGTCGATCGAGATCGTCGTCGTGGACGACGGCTCGACCGACGGCACGCGCGAGCTCCTGACCCGCGGGATCGCCCTCGACCCGAGGGTCCGGGTCATCCTGCACGACAAGAACCGGGGTAAGGGCGCGGCGCTGCGCACCGGGTTCTCCGAGGCGCGTGGGCGCTTCGTGATCGTGCAGGACGCCGACCTCGAGTACGACCCGTCCGACTTCGCGCAGATCCTCGAGCCGCTGCTCGCGGGTCACGCCGACGTCGTCTACGGCAGCCGCTTCGCGGGGGGCGGCGCGCACCGCGTCCTCTACTACTGGCACTCGGTCGGCAACCAGTGGCTCACCACCGCGTCGAACATGCTGACCGACCTGAACCTCACGGACATGGAGACCTGCTACAAGGCCTTCCGCCGTGAGCTGCTCGACGAGATTCACCTCCAGGAGGACCGGTTCGGCATCGAGCCGGAGATCACGGCGAAGGTCGCGCAGCTCGGGGCGCGGGTCTACGAGGTGCCGATCAGCTACCACGGCCGCACCTACGCCGAAGGCAAGAAGATCGGTCTGCGGGACGCGTTCCGCGCTCTCTACTGCATCGCGCGCTACGGATTGCCCGCTCGACTCTCGCGTCGCAGCGCGCCCTGGCGCCCCGATGACGCGTCGATGGCCTCGAACCCGGACGGGACCCGCGCGGGCGTCTCGTGAGGTTCGAAAAGGTGTTTTCCGTCCAACGCCGCGAGTGCGGTATGCTCCCGCCCTGGTGACGGCATTGTCTGCCCAATCGGCGGGTTGGTAGGAAACCCGGAGGGATACGGCTGGTGGGTTCCAGAGCACGCGTCCTAATCGCAGGGGACACCAACGTTGGCATGAAGCGGACTCACAACGAGGACGCCTTCGAGCTGATCAACGACGAGAACCTGTTCCTCGTAGCGGATGGCATGGGTGGGCACGCGTCGGGGGAGGTGGCCTCGAAGATGGCCATCGACACCCTGCGCGAGTTCTTCAAGGCGACCAGCGCGGACCCCGAGGCGACTTGGCCATACAAGATGGACAAGTCGCGGGGCTACGAAGAGAACCGTCTCATCACGGGGATCAAGCTGGCCAACCTGCGCATCCACGAGTCCGCGCAGCGCGAGCCGAAGCTCCGCGGGATGGGCACGACCATCGTCACGATCCTCGTGATCGACGAGGGGGTCCTCATCGCGCACGTCGGCGACTCGCGGGTCTATCGGATCCGCGGGAGCAAGATGGAGCAGCTGACGGACGACCACTCGCTGCTCAACGACTACATCAAGATGAAGCGGCTCACCGAGGAAGAGATCGCGAACTTCCCGCACAAGAACGTCATCGTTCGCGCGCTCGGGATGAAGGACACGGTGAAGGTCGACACGCGCCTCGACCACCCGCAGCCCGGCGACGTCTACCTCCTCTGCTCGGACGGGCTCTGCGGCCCGGTGACCGACGACGAGATCCTCGAGCTCGCCTCGGGGACCAACGACCTCAAGCAGGGCGTCGCCCGGCTGATCGACCGCGCCAACCAGAACGGCGGCCCCGACAACGTCACCGTCGTGATCGTCAAGTGGATGGGCGCGGGCTGACGCGTCATCGTAACGGTCGATGACCTGGGGCCCCCTGGACGCGGGTCAGAGCCGGACGGCGCGACTCGCCGCGGCTCTGGTGGCCCGCCACGACTTCACCGTCGCGGTCCGGCTGCTGAACGGCGTGGGCATCCTGCCCATGCCCCTCAAGGGCGTGCTGCTCCAGCACGTCGTCTACCAGGACCCCGCCGATCGGGTGCTCTCGGACACCGATCTGCTCGTGCCGCCGGGCCGCTTCCGAGAGGCCATCGCGGCCCTCCGCGCGGCGGGGCACAGCATCGATCCCGAGGGCCGCGCGGGCTGCTCGACCCGAGCCCCGGGCGCCGGGCTCCAGGTCGACGTCCACCGCCGCCCGTTCTCCCCCGGCCTCTACGATCTCGACGGCGGCGCCATGTTCGCGCGCGGCACGATCGACGAGAAGCTCTTCGGCGCGGTCGTCGTGATCCCCGCCCCCGAGGATCTCTTCGCCCACCTCGTCGGGAACTTCGCCAAAGGTCGGCACAACGCCACGACCCCGGAGCAGGTCCGCGACTTCTCCGCCGTCGCGAGCCGCTTCGGGCTCGCCGCGCGCCCCCTCGCTCGACACCTCGAGCAGCACGGCCTCGCCCGCGCCGCGCGCTACGCGCTCATCCACGCCGACGACGCGTTCTCGATCAAGCTGCTGCGCGCGCTGCGCCCCGATCCGGTCGGCGCGGTGAGCGCGAGCGTCGCGAGGCGCCTCACCGCGCGGTTCGGCGTCGACTCGAACGTCTCGGCGCTCGCCCCGCACCTGGTCAACCGCACGCTGCCTCGCGGCGTCGTGAGCGCGGGAGCGCACGCCGCGCTCGGCCTCCGCGCCCGCCTCGCGGCCCGCCTGCGCTGAGTCCCGAGGGCGCGAAGCGACCGAGGGATCTCAGTGGGGAGCGCGAGGGGCTTGCCCCTCGCCGGAGAGAAAACGCCGGAGGCGATTGATCGACAGACCTCGAGCCCCGAATTGCTTCGAGCCGACGATGCGAAGCACCGCCGGCTCGAGTGGGGTCGCGAGCGCGGCTAGATCAGCGGGTTGATCTCTTCGAAGTCGAGGCCGCCCGGGTACATGTAGCTCGTGTACGAGCCGAACCCGTAGACGACGATCCCGAAGGGCTGGTCGCCGGTGATGTTGTGCTGGCCGCCCGAGATCATGATGCGCGCGACCGAGTAGCCGGTGCCGCCGACGGGCATGAAGCCCGTCACGGGGCTGCCGTCGAGGGTCACCGTCGCGCCCGAGGGCGCCGTGACGTTGACGTAGCTGCGGGTGTAGGTCGTCGGAGCGAGGAAGCTGTATTGCGTCCGGAACTGCTCCGTCGGGATGCCGAGGGACATGGCCGGGTCGCCCTCCCCCATGTCGCCCGCCGTCGAGATGCCGGCGTAGTCCTGGCCGACGAGGTGCTGCGCGACCATGAGCGCCGCGCTGCCGGTGACCCGGAAGCTCTCGCGCGCCTCGAACTCGAGGATCTGACCGCGGTTCAGGGTCGTCGCGCTGACGCCCGGGGGCGCCGGATCGAAGCTGAGCGAGTTGCCGTCGGCACCCGAGAGGATCCGGACGAGGTTCGGCTCGGACCGGATCGGCTGGCTCGCGCTGACGATGGTCTCGGTGCCCCAGGTCTCGAGCGGGAACATCGCCTCCTCGAGGTGATCACACGCCCAACGGTTGAAGGGGACGAACGCGCAGTTGTGCCCGGAGATCACCTCGACGCGGCCGGTGGCGCGGATCTCGGTGCCGGTGAGGTCGTACTCGTCGCTCACGGTGCAGTAGTCGACGGTCGCGCCAGTCACCGAGTCGGTGAAGCCGGGGGTGCAGCTCGGCGGGATGTCCCCGACGAGCTGTACGACGTCGCCCTGGTTGAGCGTGAAGGTGCCGGTGGAGCCGGTGCCGCCCGCGCTGACGCCCGAGCCCGCGACCACCCGGCCGCGGTACTGGACCGTGACAGTGACGGGGCTCGGATCCACGCCGACGATCGTGATGAACCCGGGGCTCCCGCTCGTCGACGTCGTCGGCCCGAAGATGCCGTCCTGCGTGATCTGGTTCATCAGCGAGGGGCGCGAGAGCGCGATGTAGTTCCCCGTCATGACGTGCGCGGGCAACAGCAGCGACGCGTCGTTCGAGAACGAGAAGCACTGCCCGTCGCCGAAGTCGGGATCGAGCGGGCTCTCGTCCGAGCAGTCGCGGGTGATGCGGTACTCGAGCGGGTTGAACTGGTAGACGGTGACGGGGAGCGTCGAACGCACGTGGTACGCGCCGCCCGGCACGACCGCCGAGGCCTCCTCGCCGAGGGTGCCCTTGAGGGTGGTGACCCAGGGGAGCTCGATGGTCTCGACCGCGCCCGCCGCCAGCGTGCGCATCTGGTTGAAGCCGCCCGGGCCGGTGACCGTGACGGTCGCCTGCTCGCTCTGCGGGTTGGAGACGACGATCGCGGGCGAGAAGTCCACGTTCACCTGCGAGTTCAGCGTGGTGACGGGGAAGTACTCGCAGCCGATGTAGGAGTTCGACGCCGCCGCGTCGTCACAGGGGCTCGTGCACGCGCCGACGACGCTGTTGCACATCTGGCCGGTGGTCGCGTCGCAGGTCAGGAACGACTCCCAGCCCGTGCCCGAGGGGTTGCAGCGCTCGACGTTGTTGCCGTTGCACTGGAAGGCGTTGGGCCGACACACCGTGCAGCCGACGCCGTCCGCGCAGACCTGACCCGCCGCCACGCAGTTGGTCCGCATTCCGTCCGAGCCGTCCGAGAGGCACTCGACGGCCTCGTTGCCTTCACAACGGAAGCCGGGCACCCCGGGGGTGCACACCGACGGCACCGAGCCGTCGAATCCCCCCGTCCCGCCACCATCACGACCGGGCGGTCGCGGGCCGGCGTCGCACCCCGCGGCGCCGATGTAGAGCAACACAGAGAGGGCCATCAAGGCCGATTCAGTCAAGCGTTCGCGAACCATGGCAGATCTCCAAAGCGGCGCGAAGATGAGAGAAATCGGCGTCGCGGGCCTCCGACCGCCCGCGCGCCCCACCGCGCCGAACACCACTAGATGAAACGACCACGGCTCGGTGTCGAGCCGAGCCGGCCGTTTAGCCGACGGCGGCCCCGGGAGCAAAGCGCTCCGCGAGCGCCCGGGCCTCGACGATGTTGTCCTCGATGGAGCAGTAGGTCCACGCCCCGTAGCGGCCGATCGAGTGGACGCCGTGCGCCGCGAGCGCCCCGCGCAGGCGCTCGGTGTCGGCGATGCTCTGCTTGGTGATGTGGACGTAGGCGGGGTCGAGCACCACCGAGTGCCAGCTCACGAGCTCGTGACCGTCGACGACCCCGCACCGGGCGAGGTCGGCGAGCACCCGCTCGCGCGTGGCCTCGAGGTCGATCTCGGCGCCCGGGCGCAGGCCGATCTCGACGTAGGTGCTCATGCGGTCGGTGCCGAAGATGTTGTCGTAGAAGCCGACCCGGTAGAACGCGAGGTCGCGCTGCGGGTAGTAGATCCAGTGCACGCCCTCGGGCCCCTTGCGATCGAAGCCGAGGTTGAAGACGAGGACCTCGTTCCACGTGAACACGGCCGGGTCGTGCTCGACGCCGGTCATCTCGAGGAGCTTGGGGAACGGGGCGCTGCTCACGAGCTGCTCGTACCGGATCGACCGGCCGGCGCTCGTGTGCGCGACGCGCGCGTCGAGGTCGATCCGCTCCACCCGCTCGCCGAGCGCGACCTTCTTGGCGTCCACCCCCTGCATCAGCGCGTGGACGTACTGGATGGCCCCGCCCTCGGGGTAAGTGAACTTGCTGTTGTACGACTGGTTGTCGGCGGCGCGGAAGTTCCGGATCACCTCGTCGACGTCCGCGTAGGGGAAGAAGCGCCCCATCGCGTCCACGTCGAGCGTGGACAGGTCGGTCGCGTAGAGCTTCTCGTTGTAGGGGACGAGGAACATGTCCGCGATCGAGCGCCCGAACTTCGCGTAGAGCATCTCGAGGAAGTTCGTCGGGTCGCCGGCCTCGCGGAAGTAGAGGTCGTGCAGCGCGTCGAGCAGGTCCTCTTTGGGGAGCTGGTGGATGTTCTTCTGGAAGGGGAAGTCGATCAGCTCGCCCTTCCAGTGGATCCGCGACTCCTTCATGACCTCGAGGACCCGCTGGTCCTGCATGCGGTCGACGAGGTAGCGCTCGATCTCGGGGTGGCGGAAGTGGAAGAAGTGCCCCGAGTAGTCCCACGTGAAGCCGTCCTGGAGGACGGTCTTGCAGTAGCCGCCGACCTCGGCGTCCGCCTCGCAGATCAGGTAGTCGTCCCCCGCGACCCAGTCGGCGAACGCGAGGCCGCTGATCCCGGCGCCGAGGACGAGGAAGCGGGTCTCAGCCGACGTCGACACGGGCATGGGGGGCGAGGATGGCATCGCGCGCCGACTCGGTCACGTGGGTTCCCGGCCACACCACGACGCGGGACAGCTCCACCCCGGGATCGACCGTCGCGCCGGGGCCGAGCACCACGTCGCCGCCCCCCGGCTCGAGGCCGGGCCACCGCAGCGACCCGCCGAGCAGGTCCAGGTGAGCCCGCAGGTACTCGGCTGGCGTCCCGAGATCCCGCCACGGCGCCTCGTCGGCGAAGCCTCCGATGACGCGGCCCTCGGCGAGCCACGCCTGATAGCCCTTCCGGATCACGCAGCCCTCGCGCGGGAGCGCGGCGACCACCTCGGGCGAGAGCACGTGGACCCCCGTGAACATGTGGGTCTTCAGCGGCCCCTCGACGCCCTCGGGGGTCCCGAGGATCCGCCGCACGCGCCCCCGCGGGTCCACCTCGATCGCGCCGAAGCGGTGCGCGCGCGGATCCCGTCGCAGGACCATCGTCGCGAACGCCCCGAGCGAGCGATGGAGCGCGACGGCCGCCTCGAGGTCCGGCCAGAAGAAGATGTCTCCGTTCATCACGAGGATCGGCTCGTCCGTCGGGCCGAGCCGCTCGAGCGCGGCGCGCAGCCCTCCGCCGGTCCCGAGCAGCTCCTCCTCGTGGGAGAACACCACCTGCATGGAGTCGGGCACGTGCCCGGCGAGCGCCTCGGGCACGGCCTCCGCGAGGTGGTGCGTGTTGATCGCGCACCGCGTGACGCCGGCCCGCGCGAGGCGCTCGAGCGAGTAGGCGGCGAGCGGCCGGTTCATGAGGGGCACCACGGGCTTGGGCAGCCGGTCCGTGAGAGGCCGAAGGCGCGTGCCGAGGCCCGCCGCGAACACCATTCCGTGCACGGTCCGGAGGGTAGCGCGTTCGAGCCCGCGCGCTGAGCCCCGCGAGGGTTGGTGGTATGCTCCGCGCCATGTTCCGCGCGGCTCGGCTTCGCCCCTGGCTCGCGACGGCCGCGCTCGTGGCCATCGCCGTCCCGGGCTGCATCCTGGATCGCAGCGGGACGGCGCCGACCTGCACGCTCGACTCGCAGTGCTCGGCCCCCGCGGTCTGCGTCGACGGGCGCTGCGTGCTCGGCTCGGTCGACGCCGGGATGGACGCCGCGGTCGATGGTGGGCCACGCGACGGAGGAGACGACGCGGGGTTCGACGGTGGGCTCGACGCAGCCGTGGACGGCGGGTCGGACGCCGGATCCGACGGTGGCTCGGACGCCGGCTCGGACGCCGGCTTCGACGCGGGCGTCGAGCTCGATCCGCGCACCATCCCCGGCCTGGTCCTCTGGCTCCACTCCGAGAGCCTCCGGCGCGGCGCGCTGACGGAGTGGCCCGACGACAGCGACGAGATGCACGTCGTGACGGCACACCGCACCCCGCCGGTCGTCGCGACCGAGTCCGGGGTCCGCGTCGTCCAGTTCGACGGGAGCGGGCACTTCATCACCGACTCGGTTCGCTGGGGCGGAGGCTCGACCATCTTCCTCGTGGCGCGCATCGCGGGGACGTCGGTCACGAACACGCGCATCCTCCACTCGGACGACGTGAGCAACCACTTCGCCCTCGAGCGGCGCATGGGGACGACGACCTCGATCGTGGTATCCGGCGTCCGGGGCGAGGCGGCCCTCGTGCCCGACGAGCTCTTCCACCTCTACGAGGTGATCGACGACACCACCACGGAGCTCCTGGTCGACGGCGTGACCGAGGCGACCGTCCCCCGCGCGATCGTCTCGCGATCCCGCGCGATGGGCATCGGCGGCAACCCCGTCACCAACCTCGCGGGCAACGAGCTGACCGGCGCCATCGCCGAGCTCCTCGTCTGGGACAGCGCCCTGTCCGCGGCGGACCGCGCCGCCGTCGAGGCCTATCTCCAGGCCCGGTGGGCGGCCCTGCTCTGAGCGGCCTGCACCTAACGGCGCTGCTCAGGCCGACGTGCCCATGAAGACCGGCATCGTCGCGTCGCCTTCGGCGCTGATGCCGCGGCGGCCGAGCACCGCGGCGACCGTCTGCATCAGGATCTGGAGGTCGAGGCCCACCGAGTGGTGGTCGACGTACCAGAGGTCGAGCTCGAACTTCTCCTCCCAGCTCAGCGCGTTGCGGCCGTTGACCTGAGCCCATCCGGTGATCCCCGGCGGCATGTCGTGCCGGCGCGCCTGCTCGGGCGTGTATCGTTCGAGGTACGCCATCAGGAGCGGTCGCGGGCCGACGAGGGACATGTCGCCCCGCAGCACGTTCCAGAGCTCGGGCAGCTCGTCGAGGCTCGACGATCGCAGGAACCGGCCCGCTCGGGTGAGGCGCTCGGCGTCCGGCAGCAGGCGGCCCTCGGCGTCGCGCTCGTTGGTCATGGAGCGGAGCTTGATGATGCGAAACGGAGCCCCGTTCAGGCCCGGCCGCTCCTGCGTGAAGACCGGAGGCCATCCATGGCTCCACCACGACACGCCGAGCGCCGCGACGGCCGCGGGCCCGAGGACCACGAGCCCGGCGGTCGCTCCCGCCACGTCCAACGCTCGCTTCAGGCGCAGCGCCGGTGTCTTCACGGGGACTCGGTCGAGCCAGCTCACGGCACACCTCGGCGTCGAACGGGGATGGGCCTGCGCGCGACGGCAGTGGCTCGCTCCTCCGCGGGCACCCACCCGTGGAGGATCGCGATCAGGCTGGCGAACAGCGGCATCAGAGGGGCCCGATACCTCGAGAGCGTCCCGAGGTTCGTCGAGGCGAGCCCGACCCCGATCCCGAACAGGACGATGAAGGTCACCGAGAACATCAAGAGCGGCGAGCTCGTCACGCGATGGAGGAGCGTGCGCCATCGCTCCCGGGCCAGCGTGACCACGAGCCAGCCGGTGAGGAAGGTCGTCTCGAGCACGTTGATGGCCGCCGTGAACCCCGTCACCTCGAAGGGCAGCGGCCGGAACAGCGCGGTCAGGAGCGCTACCGGAGCCAGGAGGATCTGGGCCGCGAGCGACTGGCTGCCCGCGCCCAGCGAGTAGGTCGATCCGCCGCCGACCTGGCTCCCGACCTCCTGGAGGTGCGCCGTCTCCTCCACGATCCCGTCCAGCGAGTAGCGCGGGAACACGCGCCCGAGCGCGAGGACACCGCCGATCGCGAGCCCTCCGAGCAAGACGATGTAGAGAGGCCGGATCCGCACGTTGCCGCGCACGCCGATGGCGCGGGACCAGTACAGGAACACCGCGCTCGCGACGAAGAACGCGCCGACCACGTAGCCCTTGATGAGGGCGACGACGACGAACCCTGGGGTCAACGTCACGAGCCCTTGCACCCAGCGCCGCTGAGCCATGCGGTGCAGCCCGAACACCATCCACCCGAAGCCGGCGACCGCCACCGACTCCTTCACGATCCCGGAGGTCCAGAAGACGACCGACGGCAGCGCCATGGTCGTGAGGAGCACGCGCCGATGGAGATGCGGCGGACAGCGGTCGCGAAAGACCTGGTACAGCGCACGGCAGGACGCGAACGAGAGCACCGAGAACACGAGGCACATCGCGTACATCGAGCTGCCGGTGGGGATCGCGATCAGCGTGGTGACGCCGAACATCGTCCCGGTGCTCGTCCCGACGCCGAGGATCGGGACCGGGAAGTGTGGCTGCCCGTGGACCGTGAGGGTCCAGACCTCGGGGAGGAAGCGGCCCGGCTCGGCCTTCACCAGATCGGCGAGGAGCGAGGCCATCCGGTGATACGTGACCGCGTCACCGCCCTGGTAGTAGCCGCGAATGATCGCGACCTGGGCGAACGCCGCCAGCACGTGAGCCACGTAGGCCAGGACGAGCAGAGAGGCCTCGCGCCGGCGGTCCAGGCCCCGCTGGCCGAAGTAGAGCACCACGATCCCCAGCGCGATCACCAGGAGCGACGGAAAGACGTCACCCACGCGGGCGGGCCTCCGCGCGCGAGCTCGGGGCGGTTCTGTGCTCTCCTGAGGAAATGACGAAAATGTCGTTCGCGCGTAGCGCGATTTTCGTCATTTCCGAAGCCGGGGGGAGCTCGAGGGGGGATCCCCCCTCGAACTTGAGAGCTTTGCGCAGCATTCGAGGGCTTTCGTGGCGCGCCCGCGAGGTCGCGTTCACGGCGCGGCGCCTCCGAGTTCTGCCACGCGCGAACGCTCGCGTCGACGCGCGCAACGAGCCCGGCGGAGGCGTTGACATGGGTCCCCCCGGTGTCATGGTCGCCCTCCGAAGGGAAGGCATGTCGAGCAGCGAGGAACGGATCGCCATCATCGGGCTGGGCTACGTGGGGCTGCCGGTGGCCCTCGCGTTCGCCCGGACCCACGACGACGTCGTGGGCTTCGACATCTCGGCCGGCCGGATCGAGGAGCTCGAGCGAGGCTTCGACCGCACCGACGAGATCGACGCGGAGACGCTCGGGGCCTCGCGCCTCCGTCTCACGTCGGATCCCGCGGCGGTCGGGGAGCCGACCATGATCGTGGTGACCGTCCCGACCCCGATCGACGCCAACCGGCAGCCGGACCTCCGGCCGGTCGAGGCGGCGACCCGGACGGTCGCGAAGATGCTGAAGCCCGGCGCGATCGTGGTCTACGAGTCCACGGTCTACCCCGGCGTGACCGAGGAGGTCTGCGGGCCGCTGCTCGAGCGCGAGTCGGGCCTGGTGCACGGCCGCGACTTCTTCCTCGGCTACTCGCCCGAGCGCATCAACCCGGGCGACCGCGAGCACACCCTGGAGCGCACCGTGAAGGTCGTCGCGGGAGACTCGCCCGAGACGCTCGAGCGGGTCGCGCGAGCCTACGAGGCCTTCGTCGACGCGGGGGTGCACCGCGCCCCGTCCATCAAGGTCGCGGAGGCCGCGAAGGTCATCGAGAACACGCAGCGCGACGTGAACATCGCGCTGATGAACGAGCTGGCGCTCATCTTCGATCGGCTCGGGATCCGGACGCGGGACGTGCTGACGGCCGCGGGCACCAAGTGGAACTTCCTCCGCTTCAGCCCGGGCCTCGTCGGCGGGCACTGCATCGGCGTCGACCCGTACTACCTGACCGCCAAGGCGGAGGCGGCCGGCTACCACCCGCAAGTGATCTTGTCGGGCCGACGGATCAACGACGGCATGGGCTCGTTCGTCGCGCAGCGCCTCATCAAGCTGATGATCTCGCGAGACGTCGTGGTGCAGCGCGCCCGCGTCGGGATCCTCGGGCTCTCCTTCAAGGAGAACGTGCCCGACCTCCGCAACAGCCGCGTGCCCGACATCATCGCGGAGCTGAAGCAGTTCGGCATCGAGCCGAAGGTCCACGACCCGCGCGTCGACGCCGCCGAGGCGATGCACGAGTACGGGCTCGAGCTGTGCGAGCTCGACGAGCTCACGGAGCTCGACGGCCTCGTGCTCGCGGTGTCGCACCGGGAGTACCTCGAGATGCCGCGCGAGCGCCTGTTCGGGACCCTCGCAGCGACGGGCGCCATCGCCGACGTGAAGGCGATGCTCGACCCCGACGAGGTCCCCGACTCCATCGCCTACTGGAGCCTCTGAGGTCATGGCGCGCGTCTTGGTGACGGGGGCCGCGGGCTTCATCGGCTACCACTTGAGCGAGGCGCTGCTCGGGCGCGGCGACGAGGTCGTCGGGCTCGACAGCCTCAACGACTACTACTCCGTCGAGCTCAAGCGCGCTCGGCTCGAGCGGCTCGTGGCCCGCGAGGGCTTCACGTTCGTGCACGCCGATCTCGCCGATCGGGCCACGATGGACGCTCTCTTCGCGGAGCGCTCCTTCGACGTCGTGGTCAACCTCGCCGCCCAGGCGGGCGTCCGGTACTCGCTGCAGAACCCCCACGCGTACGTCGACAGCAACCTCGTCGGGTTCCTCAACGTCCTCGAGGGCTGCCGACACCACGGCGTGGGTCACCTCGTCTACGCGTCGTCGAGCTCGGTCTACGGCGCCAACACCTCCATGCCGTTCTCCGTCCACGACAACGTGGACCACCCGCTGAGCCTCTACGCCGCCTCGAAGAAGGCGAACGAGCTCATGGCGCACTGCTACAGCCACCTGTATCGGGTGCCCACCACCGGGCTGCGCTTCTTCACCGTCTACGGCCCGTGGGGCCGCCCCGACATGGCGCTCTTCCTCTTCACCAAGGCGATCCTCGCGGGCGAGCCGATCGACGTCTTCAACGAGGGGAAGATGCAGCGCGACTTCACCTACGTGGACGACATCGTGGGCGGCATCGTGGCCACGATGGACCGACCGCCGAGCCCCGATCCGGCGTGGCGCGGAGACAGCCCCGACCCGAGCTCGAGCACGGCGCCGTACCGCATCTACAACATCGGCAACAACCAGCCGGTGGAGCTCATGTACATGATCGAGACCCTCGAGCGCGCGCTCGGCCGCGAGGCCGTGAAGCGGATGCTGCCGATGCAGCCGGGCGACGTGCCCGCGACGTTCGCGGACGTCGAGGACCTCACCCGGGACGTGGGCTTCTCGCCCAACACCCCGATCGAGGATGGGATCCGACGGTTCGTCGACTGGTACCGCGCGTACTACGAGGCCTGACGTGGCGCGCATCTACCTGTCCGCCCCGCACATGGGCGACCTCGAGGCCACCTACGTGAAGGAGGCCTTCGACACGAACTGGCTCTCCTCGGTCGGCCCGAACCTCGACGCCTTCGAGGCCGCCCTCGAGGAGCTCGTCGGCGCCCCGACCTGCGCGCTCACGTCCGGAACCGCCGCGATGCACCTCGGCCTCCGCGCGATGGGCGTCGGGCCAGGAGACATCGTCCTGTGCCCTTCCCTCACCTTCGTCGCGAGCGTGAACCCCGCCCTCTACCTGGGCGCACGCCCCGTGTTCCTCGACAGCGAGCGCCGCTCCTGGAACCTCGACCCGAACGTGCTCGAGGACGCGCTCCGCGCCCTCGCCGAGCGCGGCCAGCGCCCCGCGGCGCTCGTCGTGGTGCACCTCTACGGACAGAGCGCGGATCTGGACGCCATCCTGCCCCTCGCGGAGCGCTTCGGCGTGCCGGTCCTGGAGGACGCCGCCGAGGCGCTCGGCACGCTCCACCGCGGCCGCCAGGTGGGCGCGCTGGCCGACGTCGGCGCGCTGAGCTTCAACGGCAACAAGATCATCACGACCACGGGCGGCGGCGCGATCACGAGCCGTGATCGCAGCGTCATCGACCGCGCGCGGTTCTGGTCGACCCAGGCTCGAGATCCGGGGGTGGCCTATGAACACTCCGAGCTGGGATACAACTATCGAATGAGCAACGTGCTGGCGGGCATCGGACGTGGACAGCTGAGTGTCCTCTCGGAGCGGGTGAAGCAGCGCCGCCGGATCGCCTTCGCCTACCGCGACGCGTTCGCCGATCTCGACGGCCTCGAGCTCATGCCCCAGGCCGACTGGGGCCTCCACACCAACTGGCTCAGCGTCTTCTCCGTCGACGAGGCGCGGCTCGGAGTGAGCCGCGACGCGCTCATCGCCGCGCTGGCCCGCGAGGACATCGAGGCGCGCCCGGCCTGGAAGCCGATGCACCTGCAGCCGCTCTTCGCCGACGCGGAGCGGTTCGGCGGCTCGGTCGCGGAGGAGGTCTTCGCGAACGGCATCTGCCTGCCGAGCTCGTCGTTCCTGACCGACGCGGACCTCGATCGGGTGACGGGGACGGTGCGCGCCGCCGTCGAGGGAGGAGCGCGCGCTTGAGGCGTCACCTCCTCCGACTGTCTCAGCTCTCCATCGACCTGGCGGTCCTCACGCTGGCGTTCGGGGTGGCGTTCCTGATCCGGTTCGACTGGCGACCGCCGACCGACCTGATGGGGCGCCTCGCGCTCACCGCGCCGTACGTGGTGCTCGGCGAGTACCTGCTGCTGATGGCGTTCGGGGTGCCCCGCTTCTCGTGGCGCTACATCGGGCTGCGCGAGGTCTTCCGCATCCTCACCGCCACCGTCCTCGCCAACGTCTTGTTGCTGTGGACCCGGCTCGCGCTCGGCGAGCTGCAGCACGACTACGTCTACCTCCGCCACGGCGTGATCCCGCTCGGGGTCATCGCCGCCAACTTCGCGCTGATGTTCCTGGGGATCGCGGGCGTCCGGGTCGCGCGCCGGATCCTGGGGGAGCACCTCGAGAGCCAGCGGAACGCCAAGAAGGCGCGCGCGCGCGAGCGCGTCCCCACGATGCTCGTCGGCGCGGGCTCGGGCGGCGTGCTGATGAGCAAGGAGATCGCGCTGAACCCGGACATCGGGCTCTCGGCGGTGGGCTTCCTCGACGACGACCCCTCGAAGAAGGGCCTTGTGATCAACGGCGTCCCGGTGCTCGGGACGACCGAGCGCCTCACCGAGCTGTGCGCGCGTCACGGGGCGCGGCAGGTGCTCATCACGATGGCCAGCGTCCCGGGCGAGTCCATCCGCCGCATCGCGCGCCTCGCCGAGGAGGCCGAGCTCCCCGTCAAGATCATCCCGGGCCTCTACCAGATCGCGAGCGGCCGGGTGGAGATCACCCGCATCCGACCCGTCGCCATCGAGGACCTGCTCCGGCGTGAGCCCGTGGCGCTCGACGACGACGAGATCGCCGACGACCTCGAGGGTCGCGCGGTGTTGGTCACCGGCGCGGGTGGGTCGATCGGCTCGGAGATCTGCCGCCAGGTCGCGGTCTTCCGCCCCTCCCGGCTCCTGCTCGTCGAGCGCGCGGAGAACAACCTCTTCCAGATCCATCGCGAGCTCGTCGCGGCCTACCCGCGGCTCGACGTCGTGCCGCTGATCGCCGACGTCACCGACGCCGACAGGATGCGCCAGATCTTCGAAGCGCACGCCCCCTCCGCGGTCTTCCACGCCGCGGCGCACAAGCACGTGCCGATGATGGAGTGGAACCCGTGCGAGGCCGTGAAGAACAACGTCTTCGGCTCGAAGATGGTCGCGGACCTGGCGGACGAGCACGGCACCGAGACGTTCGTGATGATCTCGACGGACAAGGCGGTGAACCCGACCAACGTCATGGGCGCGAGCAAGCGCGTCGCCGAGATGTACGTCCAGGCGCTCGCGGGGCGCAGCAAGACGCGGTTCGTCACCGTCCGATTCGGCAACGTGCTCGGGTCGGCTGGTTCCGTGATCCCGATCTTCAAGGACCAGATCCTCAAGGGCGAGCCGGTCACCGTCACGCACCCCGACATGACCCGCTACTTCATGACGATCCCAGAGGCCTGCCAGCTCGTCCTCCAGGCTGGGAGCATGGGTCGCGGCGGCGAGATCTTCATCTTGGACATGGGCGAGCCCGTGAAGATCGTGGACCTCGCCCGCGACCTGATCCGGCTCAGCGGCCTGCGGCCCGACGTCGACATCCCCATCCACTTCACCGGCGTTCGCCCGGGCGAGAAGCTCTTCGAGGAGCTGAGCAGCGACGCCGAGAGCGCCGACGAGACGCACCACCCCAAGATCTTCGTCGGGCGGCACCCGAGCGAGCCGTGGGAGCTGATCTGCGAGCAGCTCGAGCGCCTCCGCGAGGTCGCGTGGAGCGGCGCTCACGAGCAGGTGGTGTCACGGCTGCGCAGCTGCGTGCCGGAGTTCGTGGATCCACCTTTGGCGACCCTCCCGCCCGAGAGCCTCCCTCCGGAGGAGCTCACCGAGTCGGATGCCTCCATCCCGGGCGTCGTCCGACGTGCCGCGGGCTGAGAGACGGCTCTCGCAGCGCTCGAGCGCGCGACGCGGTCGGATCCGTCGGGTCGGCGCGTGGACCGCGATCGCGCTGCTGGGGCTGCTCGTCATCGGCGCGCCCCAGCTCCTCGGCGGGGTCTTCGGCTGGGGGATCGCGATCATCACGGCGCTGGCGGGGGTCGCCTGTCTGGCCGCCGCGTGGGTCGCGCGCACGGAGGATCCGCAGGCGCCGCTCGGCCCCGTCGGGCTCGCGGCGCTCCTCACCTGGGGCTGGACCGTGCTCCAGGTCATCCCCTGGCCTCGCGCCCTCGCGAGCTGGCTGCAGCCCAGCGCGGTCGAGCTCGTGGACGGCAGCGCGGCGCTCCTCGACGAAGCCCCGCCGTCGTGGATCGCGCTGTCGATCGCCCCCGGAGCGACGCAGACCCAGGTGGTCGTCGGCGCGGCCACGGTCGCCGCGTTCCTCGCGTCCGCCGCCCTCGTCGGCGCGGGGCACCGGCGGCGCGTGCTCGCGACCGTCGGGCTCTCGGGCCTCGTGATGGCCGTCGTCGGCTTGCTGCACGCGGCCGTCGACGCGCACCGGGTGTTCGGCCTCTACGAGCCGATCCACGACACGAGCCCCTTGCTCGCGCCGCTCGTGAACCAGAACCAGCTCAGCGGCTTCCTCGGCATGTGCGCCCCGCTCCTCGTGGGGCTCGGGCTCGACCGTACGGAGCCGAGGGTCCGGTGGGCCTGGATCTCGGCGGGCGTGATCGTCGGCGCCAGCACCCTGATGGCGGTGTCGCGCGGCGGCGCGGCCTCCCTCGTGGTCGGGTTCCTCACGCTGGCGCTCTTCGGCTCGTTTCGTCAGCGGGCCAAGCAAGGCCGCTCGTACGGCAGCTCCCTGCTCCTCATCGGTGCGGCGCTCGCCACCGCCGTCGGGCTGGGCCTGTACGTCGCGGCCGACGCCCTCTATCGCGACTTCGAGAGCTCCGGCTTCGAGAAGCTCGAGCTCTCGGCCATGGGCCTCGATCTCGCGCTCGACCACCCCTTCATCGGTGTCGGTCGCGGGGCCTTCAGCGCGGCCTTCGTCTCCCGCTTGGGGACCACCACGCGCGCGACCAACCCCGAGAACCTGGCCGCTCAATGGGCGTCCGAGTGGGGCATCCTCGTCGCCGTCCTCCTGATGGCGGTGCTCGCCTGGTCGATCCTGCGGGCCGCGCGGCGCGCCAAGAGCTGGGCTCACCTCGGAGGTGCGGCGGGGCTCGTGGGGGTGTTCGCCCACGACCAGGTCGACTTCTGCCTCGAGCTCGCCGGGGTCGGGGTGGTGGCGGCCGCGCTCGTCGGTGCCGTCGTGACCGAGAGCAAGCGGAGGCGCGTCGGCGGCGCCTGGATCTCGGCCCGATGGATCACCCCAACGGTCGGAGGGGTCGCCCTCGCCCTCGTCGCGGTGACGGGGGCGTTCCTCGACGAGCGCAGCGTCTACGGTCTCCAGCGCGACCTCGAGAGCGCGATGCGCGCGCGCGATCACGAGCGCTTCCGCGCCAAGCTCGTCGAGGCCGTCGAGATCCACCCCTCCGAGCCCACGTTCGCTCTTCTCGGCGGGAGCGAGGCGGGGCAGCGAGACGACCCGCAGGCGCTCCGGTGGCTCAACCGCGCCATGACGATGGCCCCGGGCTGGGGCGCCCCTCACGAGGAGGCGGCGCGCTACCTGATCCGGAGCGGCCACTACGGGCAGGCGCTCCTCGAGATCCGACAAGCCGGCGAGCGGGACCGACCCGCGGCCGCGTCTCTCGCCGCCCCCCCGCTCGAGCGCCACCCCGAGCTCGCCTCACGAACGATACGAGCCCTGCGGTCGGACGCCCTCGGTGACGACCTCCTCGACCGGCTCGCGAGGGGGCTCCCGAGGGCCTCACCCGCGACGATCGAGATCGACACCCACCTGGTCGACAGGGGCGTCATCGGCGGGAACCTCCGGGCGGCGCGCCGAGCGATGGACGACGGTCGCCCCGAAGAGGCCCGGGAGCTGCTCGAGCGGGTGCCGGGCGACGACCCGCGAGTCACGGCGCTCCTCGCGCGCGCGCACCTCGAGGGTGGCCACCCGGAGCGGGCCATCGCGCTGCTGGGCGACGGCGAGGCCCCCGACGACATGATCGAGCTGCGGGCGCGGGCACAGGCAGCCGCGGGCGACGAGGCGGCGATGCTGGCCTCGATGGAGCACCTCCGAGGCCGCGCCGCCGGCTCCGCCTCGAGGATCGCCCGGATCTGGCTGATCGAGGGCGAGCTCCAGGAGCAGCTGGGCAACGACTTCGCCGCGCTCCGCGCCTACAGCCGCGCCGAGCGCATGGATCCCGAGTCGGAGGGCCTGGCTCGGACCGCCCGCGTCGCCGAACGGATCGGTGATCTGGGCCGCGCGTACCGGGCCTACGGCGACCTCTGCCAGCGCGGCGGGGCGCCCTCCGCCTGCCGCCACCGGGACCACCTCCTCGAGCAGCTCCGTGAATCCCGACGCCGGGCCGGGCAACCAGTGGGCACGCCTTGACTGGCTGAGGTCCACGGTCAAGGTTTCTCGGCCGAGCTCCCACGATCATGAATGAATCCGCGTCCAACGCCGAGCCGGCCACGGCTCGCACGGGGGCTCCCGAGAGCGAGCTCGACCTCAAGGCGTTGGCCCGAGCCGTCCTCGGCTACTGGTGGCTCGTCCTGCTCGTCACCATCGCGGTCGGCAGCCTCGTGACGGTGTGGACCCTGCGCCAGCCGCGGGTCTACCAGGCGACCTGCATCATCGAGTACGACCCGCACCCCACGACCCCGCTCGGCAGCGACGTCGAGGACGTGTCGAGCCCCATCGGCTCGTTCTGGATGAACCGCGAGTTCTTCCAGACCCAGAACCGGATCATCGCCAGCCGCGCGGTCGCGGAGCGGGTGGTGCGAGAGCTCGGGCTCCACAACGACCCCGGCTTCCTCAACATCCCCGAGGACGAACGGGACGGCTTCGAGGGGCAGTCGGTCGAGATGGCGGCCGCCACCCTCCAGAGCCGCCTCACGGTGGAGCCGGTCGAGGACACGCGGCTGGTCCAGATCAAGGTCACCGACAGGAGCCCCGAGCGGGCCGCGACGCTCGCGAACGCCATCGCCCAGGCCTACATCGACAAGACGCTCGAGGACCGGATGGGCTCGACGGTCAGCGCCGTCGAGTGGCTCGACGGTCGCCTCCGGAGCCTGCAGACCCAGCTCGGCGAGTCCGAGCAGGAGCTGCACGCGTTCAAGGAGCGGCACAACATCCTCTCGGTCTCGATGGAGGACCGGCAGAACCAGGTCGCGAACGACATCGAGCACTTCAACGAAGCGCTCACCAAGGCGCGCACGCGGCGCATCGAGCTCCAGGCCCGCCTCACCCGCGTCCAGGCCGCCGCGCGCGCGGACTCGCCCGAGGACTCCTCGAGCGCGTTCACCGAGAACGCGACCATCGCCGCGCTGCGCCAGTCGCTGCGAGAGAAGATGGCGGAGCGTGAGGGCCTGGCCACACGCTACGGCCCGAACCACCTCCAGATGCAGTCGCTCGACGGCCAGATCGCCGACCTGCGGCGACAGCTCGGCGACGAGGTGCATGGCGTGGTGCGCGCCGCCGAGGCGGACGTCCGCGAGATCCGTCAGGTGGAGAACGGGCTCCGGGGCGCGCTCGACGAGGCTCACCGGGCGGGCCTCGAGCTGAACCTGCGCGAGATCGAGTACTCCGGCCTCAACCGACAGCGCGAGAACAACGCGAAGCTCTACGGCTTGGTCCTCGAGCGCTCGACCGAGACCAACCTCACTCAGATGTTCCGCTCGACGCACGCGCGCCTGTTGGACCGCGCGCTCCAGCCCACCTACCCGATCAGCCCCAACCACACGGCCAACGCGTCGGGGGGGTTCGGCGCCGGCGCCGCGATCGGGTTCATGCTCGCGCTGCTCCTCAGCCAGCTCGATCGCCGGCTCAAGTCCGTGCAGGAGGTCGAGGCCATGGGCCTCACGATCCTCGGCATCCTCCCGCGGATCACGGAGGGTGAGGAGGCGCAGCCCGTCTACGCCCGCAAGACCGAGAAGCGGCGGCGCCGAGAGAAACCCAAAGCCGGCGGGCGCGACCTGTTCGTCCACACCCACCCGATGAGCGCCGCCGCGGAGTGCTGTCGGACCATCCGCACGAACCTCGTCTTCATGAGCGCGGACGAGCCGATCCGCACCCTCGTGGTCACCAGCGCGAGCCCGCGCGAGGGCAAGACCACGGTGACCACGAACATCGCGATCTCGCTGGCCCAGAGCGGCAAGCGTGTCCTGATGGTCGACACGGACCTGCGGCGGCCGCGCATCCACCGCGCGTTCGGCGTCTCCGGCGCGCGCGGGATCACGTCGGTGATCGTCGGCGAGGACAAGCTCGAGGAGGTCACGATCCCGACCGACATCCCGAACCTCGACGTCCTCCCCTGCGGCCCGATCCCCCCGAACCCCTCGGAGCTGTTCCACAGCCACCGGTTCCTGGACATGGTCAAGGAGGCGCTGCGCCTCTACGACAGGGTCGTGTTCGACAGCCCGCCGCTCGGCGCGGTCACGGACGCGGCGGTCCTCGCGCCTCAGCTCGACGCCGCCCTCATCGTGATCAAGGCCCAGTCGACGACGCGCGACGCGCTCCGCTCCGCGCTGCGCCAGCTGCACGACGTCGGGGCGAACGTCGTCGGTGGCGTGCTCAACGACCTCGACCCGCGCCGCAAGGGATACGGCGGCGGGGCCGACTACTACTACTACCGACGCGAGGGCTACTACTACACTGGCGACGACGAGGTGGACTCCCCGCCCGACGCTGGGGAGCAGCCCGCCGCGCCGCCTTCATGAGCCCCCACAACTTCGCCCTCCTCGGGGTCGCCGGATTCGTCGCCCCCCGCCACCTCCACGCGATCCGCGCGACGGGCAATCGCCTCGTCGCCGCGTGTGATCCGAACGACTCCGTCGGGGTCCTCGACCGCTACTTCCTCGACGCGAAGTTCTTCACCGAGGTCGAGCGCTTCGATCGCCACCTCGAGCGCGCGAGGCGGCTCGGCGACGACCAGCGCGTCCACTACCTCAGCATCTGCAGCCCCAACTACCTCCACGACGCGCACGTCCGGCTCGCGCTGCGGGTGAACGCCCACGCGATCTGCGAGAAGCCCCTCGTCATCAACCCGTGGAACCTCGACCAGCTCGCCGAGCTCGAGCGGGAGAGCGGCAGCCGCGTCTTCACGGTCCTGCAGCTGCGGCTGCTGCCCCAGCTCGTCGCGCTCCGCGAGCAGGTCCGCTCCCGCGAGCGCCGCGCGGACGTCGTCCTCACCTACGTCACCCGACGCGGCCCCTGGTACCGGATCTCCTGGAAGGGGAGCGAGGCGAAGAGCGGCGGGCTCCCCACCAACATCGGGATCCACTTCTTCGACCTGCTCCACTGGATCTTCGGCTCCGTCTCGCGCTGCTCGGTGCACCTCAACGAGCCGGACCGGTGGTCGGGGTTCCTCGAGCTCGAGCGCGCGGACGTCCGCTGGTACCTGTCGACTCGTCACGAGGATCTCCCCGAGGCCCCCGAGGGTGAGGAGAAGCCGGCGTTTCGATCCCTGACCGTCGACGGCGACGAGATCGAGTTCTCGCCGGGCTTCACCGACCTCCACACCGCGGTCTACGAGGACGTGATCGGCGGCGGCGGCTTCGGCATCGAGGACGCGCGTCCCTCGGTGGAGCTGGCCTACCGCATCCGGACCACCACCGTCACCGCGCCGGGCGACTACCGCCACCCCCTCACGACCGGCGGCCGATGAGCGAGCCCTTCGTCCACCCGACCGCGGTCGTGGACGACCCCGGCGCGCTCGGCCCGCGCACCCGGGTCTGGCACTTCTGTCACGTGATGCGCGGCGCGGAGATCGGCGCGGACTGCTCCTTCGGGCAGAACTGCTTCGTGGCGGACGGCGTCCGCGTCGGGGACGGCGTGAAGGTGCAAAACAACGTGTCGATCTACACCGGCACGATCATCGAGGACGACGTCTTCCTCGGCCCCTCGTGCGTGCTGACGAACGTCTCCAACCCGCGCTCGCAGGTGCGCCGACGCGCGCTCTACGAGACGACCTTGCTCCGGCGCGGGGCGACGGTCGGGGCCAACGCGACGATCGTGTGCGGGGTGACGCTCGGCCGCTATTCGTTCGTCGCCGCGGGGGCGGTGGTCACCCATGACGTCCCCGACTACGCCCTGGTCATGGGCGTCCCTGCCGAGCACAACGGATGGATGAGCCGCCTCGGCCACCGCCTCGAGCTCGCCGCCGTGGGCGACGAGGCCCGCTGCCCCGAGAGCGGGCACCGGTACGCCTGGACCTCCGAGGGCGTCCGTTGCCTCGACCTCGACGAGGACAGCCCCCTCCCCGAGGCGCTCGCCACCGGCGTGCGTCCGTACCGCGCCGGGGACGGCGACCGGTGATCGTCCCGCTCCTCGATCTGCGGCGCACGCCAGAGCTCGACGAGGCGCTCACCGCGGCGTTCGCGCGCGTCCTCGCGAGCGGCAACTACATCCAGGGTCCCGAGGTGGACGCCTTCGAGCGCGCCATCGCGACCTCCATCGGCGTCGAGCACGCGATCGGGGTCTCGTCGGGGACCGACGCCCTCCTCGCGGTCCTGATGGCGCTCGACGTCGGCCCCGGCGACGAGGTCATCGTCCCGACCTACACCTTCTTCGCGACCGCCGGGGTCGTCGCGCGCCTCGGCGCGACCCCCGTCTTCGTCGACTCGCGGCCCGACGACTTCGCCATCGATCCCGAGGGCGTTCGGGCGTCGCTCGGGCCTCGAACCAAGGCCATCGTCCCCGTCCACCTGTTCGGGCAGTGCGCCGACATGAGCGCGATCCTCGAGGTGGCCGGCGACGTCCCTGTGATCGAGGACGCCGCCCAAGCGATCGGCGCCCGGTACCACGGCCGCGCGGCCGGGACGCTCGCCCGCGCCGCGTGCTTCTCGTTCTTCCCGGCGAAGAACCTCGGCGCGTTCGGTGACGCAGGGCTCGTCACCACGGACGACGCCGATCTCGCCGCGCGCGTCCGTCGGATCCGCGTCCACGGCGCGGAGCCCAAGTACGTCCACCACGAGGTGGGCGGCAACTTCCGCCTCGACGCGCTCCAGGCCGCGCTGCTCGGGGTGAAGCTGCCCCACCTCGAGGCCGCCACCGAGGCCCGCCGGGCTCACGCGGCGTTCTACGACCACGCCTTCGCCGCGAGCCCCTCCATCGCGACTCCCCCCGAGCTCGCCGACCGCTACCACGCCTACAACCAGTACGTGGTCGCGGTGGAGGAGCGCGACGACGTGAAGGCTGCGCTCGCCGGCCTCGGGGTGGCGTCGGCGGTCTACTACCCGCGCCCGCTCCACCTCCAGCCGTGCTTCGCGGGCCTCGGCCATCGCGACGGCGCCTTCCCCGTCGCCGAGCGCCTCAGCGAGCGGCTCCTCGCCCTACCCGTGTTCCCCGAGCTCACGCGCGAGGAGCTCGAGCACGTGGCCGAGTCGCTCGAGCGCTGCGTCGATCAGAGGAAGCGCTCGGGGACGTAGAGGATGTCGCCGGCCTGGACCGGGACGTCCTCCACTTCGCCCACGGTGATCCGATCGAGCGGCACCTGGTAGCGGCGCATCCGGCCGTCCACGCGGCGCGTCACGATGGCTCCGTCCCGGTTGGCGAGCTCGTTGGTCCCCCCCGCCAGCCCGACCGCCTGGAGGCCCGTCAGCCCCGGCGTGACGGGGTAGTTGCCCGGGCGCCGGACGGCCCCCGTGACCGCGATGACTCGGCTCGTGTACTCCGTCACGACGATCGAGACGTGCGGGCGGACGAGGACCCCGCCCTCGCGCAGCCGATCCTCGAGCCGCTCGGCGGCCTCCGTCGCCGAGAGATCCTCGACCTCGACGCTCCCGATGTAGGGGAAGTCGATGGTCCCGTCCGGTTGGACGACGTAGTTGGTGGAGAGGTCCTCCTCGCCATAGACCCGAACGTCGAACGCGTCACCCGGGCCCAGCTGCGCCTGCTGGTTGGGCACGACGGGCGGCGGGGTCGTGCTCCCCGTCGGTCCACACCCGGGCGTCGCGAGACACGCGAGCCCGAGGACCGCTGCGATGATGATCTGCCGTGCCATCCAGCTACTGAGTAGCGCCCACGCGCGTAGGGTTCAGTAGAAGGCGCGGACCCCGAGCCAGAGCTCGACCTTGTTGTACGACGCCGGGTCGACGAGCGCGCCCGTCCCGAGCGCGGAGATGTCGTAGACGTAGTCGGTGTAGTTGCCCTGGTACATGACGGTACCGTTGACGCCGAGCCAGTCGGTGAACCGGTACTCGAGGAACAGCGAGCCGGTGAGGCGGATGTCGCCCCGCGTGGCCGTCGTGCCGAGCAGCGACCCGTCGACGTTCACGAGCTGACCGAACTCGTAGTACCCGAGCGAGACGTTGGTGCCGATCAGGAACACCCGATCGATCATCGTCTGGAAGTTGATGTAGCCGCGATCGCGCCGGAAGAAGTTGCCGATGTACGACGGCTGGAAGTCGCGGTCGTAGCCGAAGACGAGGCGGACGTTGGAGGCGATCTGCCAGCGAGCCTCGACCTGCGCGACGAGCGACTCGTACTCCTGGTCGTAGGTCTCGAGGCCGGCCGTGGGGCGTGTGTTGAAGAAGCCGGCCGCGTAGCCGACCATCGCCATGACGGAGAAGTTGGTGGTGAAGGCCCCGTTCAGACCGATCCGCGTCCGCAGCAGGATCCCGTCGTTCATGAGGGGACCGCGGACCGTGCTCTCGTCGAGGACGTCGTTGTAGCTGAACGTCGTGTCGTGGATGATCGCGGTCTGGGGCAGGAACCGGAAGGTCTCGTTCAGCGAGATGACGTGCCGGAGCGAGTTGCCGTAGCCGAAGTTCCCGTCCTCGAAGACGTTCGCCTGGAAGTTGTACCCGACGCCGACCTTGAGGACGCCGCCGTCGGTCTGGAAGTTGAGGCGCAGGCCCGTGTCGTTGTGGATTCGGGCGTAGCTGACCGGGAGCGTCAGCTCGGTGAACGGACGAACCGCTCGACCGAAGTTCTCCGTCAGCTGGATCGAGAACGGCCGCTCGGGGAGGATCACCAACGCCAGGTCGGCGTCCGCCTCCATGTTCGTGCGGTTGTTGTCGTTGAAGAAGTGATAGAAGGTCCCGCTCAAACCGCCGCGGAACGTCGCCGTGGGCGGCCCTGCGTTCGAGCCCTCTTCGGCCGCGCCCTCACCCTCTTGGGTGCGCTGCGCCCCTCGCGTCGAGAAGAGGAGGTGCGCGGCGGCGCGGAGGATCGCGGAGTCGCGGCCGACGCCGAGCCGGTCGGCGTCGTCGGTGTAGTAGAGGTTCGAGTCGTACCCGAGCTCGACACCGATCCCTGGGTGCAGCTCGAAGTCGCCGACTCGGAAGCCCGGACCCTCGGCGCGCGACCGATCGGACAGCCAGCCGACCTGCGCCTGGGCGACCGCCGGGGCGAGGAGCGCGCAAACGAGCACGGCAGCGCAGAAGCCGAGCTTGTCAGTCCAATTCAAGAGGGTTCTCCAAAGGGCGGTCCGAGAGCGCGGAGAGTAGCGCAAGAATCACGGTAGCGAGGAGCTCACATCACGATCGTGAACGGCGGGGGCACGCTGGGGATCTCGGGATCCGGGGGCTCCTGGATTTCGAGCCCCTCGTCGGGGGTCGCCGGATCGATGTCGGTCACGATCCGGGTCGTCCCGGTCTCGAAGATGTCCTGCCCGATGCAGCCGTTCGCCTCGGCCTCCAGGACACGGAACTGCTGCCCGAGCACCGTGATGACGGTGTACTCGTGCTGGGCACGCTCACGGTCGCCGATCTGGTCGGCGTCGTTGAGGCGCTCGAAGCGATCCGACGCGCTGCGCCGGTGCGCGTTGATCTGGGTGAGCTTGTCGTTGAGGCAGGTGACGCGGATGATGTCCCGCTCACGGCGCGCCTCGTCGAGCTGCGCGAGCACGCGCCGGCTGATGCTGTCACCGCGCTGGACGATGGTGCTCGCCTCGTCGAGGCGCTCCTGAGGAAGCACGTTCGCGCGGCGGCGCACGGGGACCTCGCCACCCGCGTCATCCGAGGCGTCCTGGGCGATGGCCAACCCGAAGCCCATGGCTCCCAGCGCTAGCCCTACCAGGAGCGCTGTCAGCGCCCGTCGTCCGTCAACCATCAGAGCCCCTCCCTCGAGGCAGCGGCGAGTATACGAGCCACGGACGTCAAGTCAACGCAGCCAAGTCCGCCGAATTCTGCCAATCGCTGAGTCATTTTCGCGGTCCGCGGCCCACCGGGATCGGCAGCCCACCGCGATGTCCGTTGCCGCGAGGCAGCCGGACGTTCAGCGCTTTTCTGATAGGTCCGTCGAGAACGGATCAGTTCTGTGGTGCGAACACGAACGGGTAGGCGAACGTCACCGCGCCACCCTCCGGACCGGGGTTGAACCGGAAGCGGCTGATGGTCGAGACGACGCACGTGGCGACCGCCGGGCTGCCCGTGCTGTTCTCCGTCGCCGTGGCCCCGCTGACGGTGCCCGTGGGCTGGATCGTGAACCGCACCAGGACGCGCCCCGCGAGGGTCGGGTTGTTGCGCAGCTCCCGCTCGTAGCAGGTCTGGATCGCCCGGATCCGCGCGCGGATCTGGCGCGTGACGATGTTCGGGTCGAACACGCCCGAGCCGCTCTCCTCCTCGAGAGCACCCGAGTTGACGCGACCGCGGATGACGCGCTCGACGATCTGCGTGCCTTCCGTCTGCTGCTGCTGGGCGCCCTGCCGCGCCTGCAGGCCACCGAGACCCGAGGTCGCCGAGCCCACCCGGCCGCCGCCGCCGCGCTCGCGCAGCGTGCCGCCCTCGGCGCTCGTCGCGACGCCGACGCCCTCGGCCGTCGCCATGACGTCCTCGGCGTTACCGGTCACGGCTCCCCCAGCGAGGACGTCCTGGAAGGCGCCGTCCGCGCCACCGAGCGCGCCGAGCAGCATCTGCTCGACCTGCGCCTGGGCCTGCTCCACCGCGAGGCGCGCGCTGTCGTCGGCGCTCGAAGAGGACGAGTTGCTGCTCGAGGGCTCGTTGCGGCTCGGCGAGGGAGACGGCGTGGAGTCCGCGACCTCTTCGGCGGCCTCTTCGGCGACCTCGTCGGTCACCTCGTCGCTGACCTCGACCTCTTGCTCGGGCTGAGGTGGCTCGGGCTCGTTGAAGATGAGCTCCGCGATGCGATCGGGGACGGTCGCGATGCCCGGCTCGACCGGCCAGTCCGCGTTCTCGAGGTAGATGATGAACCCGAAGTGGGTCATGAACGAGAACATCACGAAGGCCGTGAAGAGCCAGTCGATCCCCGCGATGAACCCGCCGACCACGGCGGCCGGGAGCTGCGGTCGCGGCTGCACCGGGGGCGGGACGACGAACTGGAACAGGAGGGTCGTCCCCCCGATCTCGACCTTGCCGCGCGAGTTGTCGCTGAGCTTGACCTGGTAGTAGCCGTTGGCCTTGCGCGCCCCGCCGCTGCTGCGGAGCTCGTCGAGGACCTTCACGCCACCCGCGAGGCCGACCCGGCCGCGCATCTGGTCCGTGAAGTTCAGGACGTAGTCGTTGCCGACGAGCTGGAAGAGCTCGAAGCGGGAGCTGAGCCCGGGCGCCGAGACCACGAAGTGGTTCTTCTCGGAGCTCCCGACGGTCACCGTCTCGCGCTTCCGGATGATGCGCTCTTCGATGATCTTGTCGCCCTGGATCAGGCCGATGCGAAGGACCTTGGGGCCGACGGGGCGGTTCGCGACGGCCTGCATGGCCATCGTCATCGCTCCGGGCTGTCCTCGACGCTGCTGCTGCGGTGTTTGGTTGGTCATTCGCGCATCGCTCGCTGGGCAGAAGGCTCCACCGGCTCTGACCGCGTCCCCGCCGGAAGGTTCCGAGGGGTCGGCACATTTTCCGGCCGAAGCCTATCACGAGTCCCCGAGTCGAGCCCTGTCATTGATCCGGTCCCAAGGCGTCCTCGACGGAAGCCACCAGGCGATGGCACTGCACCAGCCGATCGCTGGCGGTCTTCCGCAGCACGGTCCACGAGCCGAGCGCGAAGCTGGACGTCGCGATCCCGATGGCGATCGAGAGCAGCGCCTTGGCCAGCCCCTCGTTCTCGACCCGCCCGGCCTCGAGCCCGAGGATCCCGTGCTCCCCGTTGAAGACCCAGTGAATCTGGTAGGCGGCGCCGATGAAGCCGAGCGCGGAGGCCATGGTGGCCGCGGCCCGGAGCGCCCGCATCCCGCGCAGAGACGCCATGCGGGCGTCCATCAGGCAGTCGTCCAGGTGCTCGGCCCGTTCGGAGGCGTCGAGCTCGGGGTCGACGAGGGCGAGCGCGCACCGGGCCGCCCACGCCGGCTCGGCGGCGCGCAGCAGCGAGGCGGCCCGATCGATCTCGGCCCGCTCGAGCAGCGCGCGGACCCCGCGTCGCAGGGCGGGCACGTCGATGTTCGAGGTGAACGCGAGCGTGCGCACCCGCTCGATCACGAGGGCGACGACCGCGACGAGGAAGATCCCTTGAGCTGCGTGATAGAGGCTCAGAAGGGCTCGTCGTTGACGCTGCGGATCACCTCGCGCAGGAAGCTCGTGCGCAGGTCGATGACCTCGTAGCCGAGATTGCTGCGGTTGAGGATGTAGAACGCGTTCGGCTTCTGGACGCGGCCCTCGATGCGGATCTCGTCGAGCTGGATCACGCGGGGCTGGCGGCCGGTGGACGACTGAGCCTCGGCCTCGGAGGGAGACAGCGCCCACGCCGCGAGCACGAAGGCGCCCGCCGCCAGGATGATGTTCGACCAGGTCCTCATGGTGTCTCTCCCCCGCTGGCTGCCGCCGCTTCCCGTGCCGCTCGCTCGGCGTCGCGCTGACGCTGCGCGGCCTCGCGCTCCAGAGTCCGCTGCTCGCGCTCGATGAGCCGGCCGAGCTCCTCGAGGTAGGTCCCGCTCGGATCCGTCCGCGGGAGCCGCGGTCCCATCAGCTCGCGGTACCGATTGAACTCCGTCACGGCGCGCTGATAGGAGTCCAGCTTCGTCATCCCGGGGTAGCCGTCGATGCCGCCGGCCTCCTGGTACATGACGGCGAGGTTGAAGTGGACCTCCGCGTTGCGGGGCTCGATCTCCAGCACGCGATCGAACTCGGCCTTGGCCTGCGCCCACGCCTTGGTGGAGCGGAGCGCGTCCCCGAGCGCGAGGCGGACGCCGGGGAGGCTGGGCGCGAGGGCGGCGGCCGCGCGGAACTGCGCGAGCGCCTGCTCGTAGTTGCCCGAGGCGAGCTGCTGGAGCCCGAGCGCCATGCGCGCCTCGGTGTAGGACGGCTCGAGCTGAACCGCCCGCTCGTAGCTCTGCAGGGCGAGCGCCAGGTTCCCCGCGTCCTGGTGCATCCGGGCCCGGAGGTAGTGGAGCTCGGCGACATTGTCGTCGGTCTGGATCGCCTGGTCGAGGATCGACTCGGCCAGCTCGGTGCGGGAGAGCCGCAGGTTGGCCTTCACCAGCACGACCATCGCGGGGACGAAGCGCTCGTCGCGCCGAAGCGCGCCGCGGGCGGCCTGGATGGCCTCCTCCGGGCGGTTCGCGGCCACGAGCACGTCGCCGTAGATGGCCTGGATGTGGAGGTTGCGGACCCACCGCTCGGCGAGGGGGCGCACGAAGCTCACCGCCTGCGCGGTGTCCCCGCGCCGCAGGTGGATGCGGGCGATGCCGAGGATCGCGCGCTCGTAGTCGGCCTGGATGCGCAGCGCGCGCTGGTAGAAGTCGAGCGCCTGCGTCTCGTTGCCCGCCCGGTCGGCGAGCACGCCGAGGTTGTAGGCCGCCTTGTAGGCGTTGCCGTCCGCCGAGAGAGCGCTCTGGAACTCCTGCCGCGCCTGCTCGTCGTTGCCCCGCGCCGAGGCCTGGAGGCCGCGCTGGTACGCCGAGCGCGCCGACGAATTCATGGGCCGCCGCGGCGGCAGCGGAGCGCCGGTCTCGGCCTCCGGGCTCCCCCAGGGCGACTCCCCCGAGGGGTTCGTGCTCGGCGTGCCCGAGTCGCCCGAGCCGGTCCCGCCCGACGCGGTGCCGGAGCCGGAGCCGGTCTGCGAGTCCGCCTCGGACTCGAGATCGCTGTCGGGCAGCCCGCCTCCGCCGCCTCCCGAAGAGGACGATCCGTCGTCACCGCCGGACGAGGTCTCGACGCCGTCGTCGACGTTCTCACCGCCGGACGACGAGTCGTCGGAGGAGTCGTCGTCCGACCCCTCGTCACAGCCCGGCGCGAGGAGCCCGAGCCCGAGGGTCAGACAGGCGAGCAGCAGCAACCTGGAGAAAGAACGCATCAGTCTTCACTCGCGAGGGGCGGGGCCGAGACGCCCGTCGGTACTTCGGTGTGCTGCCCTCGACGCGCCCGCGCAAATTCGCCGGGCTGATAGGCGCCGAGGGTCGAGTCCTGAGCCTGCTGCTGCGTGATGCACTCCGCGATGCGCTCCTCGCCGTAGGCCTGGAGGCGATCGATCGCTTCGCGGGAGTACTCGTTGTCGATGTTGCCGCGCCGCGCCGCGCGGGCGGAGAGCGCGTAGCGGACGACCGCGTAGCACTCGATCGGGCGCACCTGCGCGTCCAGCACCTGTCGGACGCGATCCTCGAACGTGGCTCGCACCTCGTCTTGGACGTCCTGAGAGGCCCGACTGATCTGACTCTGCAGATCGGTCGGCATCGTGATGCCCGCGTTGAGCACCGCCCGCGCGAGCACCTCGTAGGCCCGGCCCTGGCGAGTCAGCGCCGCGATCGTCCAGGTGGGGCGGCGGTAGGCGAGGATCGGCTCGTAGCCCTGAGCGGTCGACTGCGTCCGGCTCGAGCCGTCCTGGATCTGACGGTTCAGCTCGGCGACGAACGCCTCCGTGTTGCGCTGGCGACCCGGGTTGACGGTCAACCCCTCGAGCCGGGCGAGCGCCGGATCGACGAGGCGGAACCTCGACTCGGCGGCGTACTCGGCGCCGAGGGTGCCGGGCTCTCCGCCGTAGCGGTCGTAGGCGGTGACGACGGCCTGGAGGGCCTCGTCGATCGTGGTCTGGCGAGCGCTCTGCGCCTCACGGATCTGGGCGATCCGCTGGTGCGCGAGGATCAAGAGCTCGCTCGCGCTGCGGTCCGAGCGGTACCTGTCGATGAAGGCCTGCATCGCGCGCAGCGCCCCGGCCCAGTCGCGCCGCTTGTACGACATCTCCGCCACCCGGAAGCGGGCGCTCCGCTGCTCGGCGGCGTCGGTGAGGCGGTCGGCGGCGCGCTCGTAGTAGCGCGCGGCCTCCGCGTACTGCTGCTGGTACTCGAGGATGCGCGCCGCGTTGATGAGCGAGTCGGTGATCCGCTCCGGCATGTCCGCGTCCTGCGACGCGGCGAACGCCGCCGAGTCCGCGATCTGGCGGTAGTTGTCGACCGCGCGGTCGTAGTCGAAGAACCGGTTCGCAGTGTACGCGAGCCGGAAGTACGCGGTCGCGAGGATCCCCTCGAGCTGAGTCCGGCGAGCGCCGCTGGCCGCGGCCATGAGCGGCGTCACCTCGTCGATGACGCGCTGGTAGAGCCGGCCCGCGGAGTCGAAGCGCTGCGTGCGCTCGAGCGCGAGGCCCGCCTGCAGGAGCGCGACCGGCGCCTGCTCGTGGTTCGGCTCGTCGTTGACGGCGTCGACGAGCATCGTGGCGCTCTGCTCGTAGAGCCGGCGCTGCTCGTCACCGCTCGAGCTCTCGGCCTGGTGGTACAGCTCGAGGGCGCGCGTGTAGCGGACGTTGGTGAGCACGCCGCCGGCGACGCAGACGGGCTGGTCGCTGTTCTCCGGCTGGTCGCAGTAAGCCTCCTGCTCCTCCGACGAGCCGAAGCTGAGGTCCGGGGAGAAGGAGCAGGCGCGTCGCCGGATGTCGAGGCTCAGGCGCTCGGCTTCGGCCGTGTCGTTCATCGCCACGGCCATGTTGTAGAGGCTCTCCCACGCGACCTGGCCCGTCGCGTTGGCGTATTGGCCCGAGCAGCGCTCCTCGTAGATGCGCAAGAAACGCTGACGCGCCTGCGGCCAGTAGCCGTAGTAGTAGAGCAGCAGCGCGTTGTTGTAGTCGTAGGGAGCGCGGACGTGCTCGCGGTCCTGGTTCTCCGGGACGCGAGCGAGGTAGACCTCGCGCGCCTGGGCGAGGCGCTGCACGAGCAGCGGCATCTCGATCGCCTGGACCCGGGGCGGCGTGCCGACGGGCTCGGGGATGTCCTCCTGGCCGTCGCGGACCACGACCTCGCCGCGCTCCGCGGCGAGCTCCACGATCCGGTGGAGCGACTCCACGACGCGGCGCGCCGACTCCGAGAGGTACCGATCGTCGAGGTTCGAGTCACGGACGGCCGCGTACACGCGAGCCGCCTCCTCGTACTGCTCGGACCAGAACAGCGCGTCGGCCAGGTTGTACTGGAGCTCGTACGCGTTGGGGCTGTTCGGGTAGTTGTTCAGGTAGGCCTGGTAGGCCTCGGCCGCGAGCTCGTACTCGCGCAGCGCCTCCATGAGCCGCTGCTCGCTGCGCTGCTCGACGGCCTCTCGGCGGAGCCGCTGCGCGGTGCGGTGGTGACGGATCGCGTCGTTGATCAGCGCGCCCTCGGCGAGCTGCTCCGCCTGCCGCTGCTCCACGGGGTGGTCCATGTTGGCGTTCCACCAATCGGACCCCTCGCGGTAGTCGCCGAGCCGCGCCTGGGCGCGCAGCGCGTCCTCCATCTGCTGGTGGCGCTGCCAGGCGCGCGCGATGTTCGCCGTGATCTCCGGCGCGCGGGGGTGGTTCGGCCATCGGCTGAGCGCGTACTCCCAGACCTCGACGGCCTCCGGGTACTTGGCCTCCTCGAAGTAGACCTGGCCGAGCTCGAAGTAGATCTCGACCGTCCAGGGCCGGTCCTGCGGGAGCAGGTTCGGGTTCTGGATGCGGCGCAGGCCCTCGGGCTGCCCCTCGTCGCGATCCGGGATCTGGTTCTCGTTCCAGTCGTCGTACGCGAAGGTGATCCCGAGGTACTGCACCGCCTCGGCGCGCAGCTCCGAGCCGGCGCGGCCGGTGGTGCGCAGCTGCTCGTCCGACCACTCGATCAGCCGCGAGAAGTGCTCGATCGCCTCGGGGTAGCGGCTGGCGCGGTAGTACGCCCACGCCACCTTGTAGAGGGCGAGGTTGTAGTTGCGGTCGGTCGGGTCCGCGAGGACCTTGCCGTACGCGCTGATCGCGCGGTCGAGCGCGTGGGGCTCGAAGTCGAAGTCGAAGTGGTACTCCCCGATCCGAAGCCAGACCTCCATGACGAAGCGGGCGTTCGGGACGATCGGGATGCAGCCGTCGTACGGATCGACGAACGGGGTCTCCGGCGAGAGGATGCTGGAGCCGCCGAGGCCGAGCGCGGGGTGCTCCGCCTCGGTGAACTCGCCCTCGGTGCCCTCGGCGGGCGGCGTCTCGGGCTCCGGCGCGGGCGGCTCGCCCGTGTACTGGAAGTGGTTCGCGCAGGCGAGGTTGAGCCACGCCATCCGCGCCTCTTCCTGGCGCGCCATCTCGTTGAGGCAGTAGCCGATCAGGTAGTAGACGCCGTCGATGCTGCGGTAGTCGGGGAACCGCTGGAGCAGCGTCCGGTACAGCTCGATCGTGTCGCTGAAGTCGGGCGTGCCGACCGCGCCGGTGGCGTCCGCCTCGGCCGCGTCCTGGTAACGGATCGCGGAGCGCTCGTAGTAGAGCTCCCCGAGCCGGAACATGGCGTCCGCGGTGTAGGTCGGGTCCGTCGGGTAGCGGCGGATGAACGCTTCGAAGAGGCGGATCGCGCGATCCCGAGCCTCGTTCTGGAGGCGCTCTTCTTCGCGGATCTGGCGGGCGTAGCCGGCCTGCCGCTCGCGACGGCGGCGCTGGTACTCGCGGACGAGGATCGAGTTGACCGAGTCCCGGTAGGCGCGCCCGACGTTGGAGAAGCGGTCGAGCTCCGCCTCCATCTCGCGCAGCGCGGCGACCTGCTCCGCGCTGGGCGGCGGCCGCTCGTCGACGATGCGGCGATCGGTCGTGTCGAGGAAGGCCGGGTTCGGCACGTCCGTGGTCGCCGCCCACGGCGGGGGCGGCATGTCCGAGAGGCTCTCGCCGGGCCCGGGCAGCGGCAGCGGCTCCGACGGCGGCGGGGCCGTCGTGCTCGGCTCCGGGACCCCCGTCCCCGCGTCTTGCGCGCGAGCGATGGGGACCACGAGCCAGAGGACCGAGAGCGAGAGCGCCAGGGCGATGGGCCTCACTGGTCCGCCTCCCCGCTCGGCGTGGAGCTCGCGTCCGAATCTTCCATGATCTCGCGGAATTCGTCGTCGAGGTTTCGCATCTCTCGCGCCCGCTCCCGGGTCAGCATCTCGACGCGCATCCGGTGCTCTTCACGCCGCGCCCACGCGACGTCGATGCGTCCGACGTCGGCGCGCAGCACCAGGTCGTAGAAGCGGTGCTGGACCTGGAGGAAATTCTCGTACGTGACCCCGCCGACGACCTCTTCGGTCTCGGCCTCGAGGCCGGTGAGAGCCTGTCGGTAGCCGACGAGGTTCTCGGACTCCTCGCGGAGCTGACGCCGGATGTCGGCGGTGCGCTCCTCGACGATCTGGAGGACCTCTCGATCGCGAGCGTCGAGGCGGGTCTCCACCGCGTCGACGCGCTCGAAGAGGCCGCGCATGCGCGGGTCGGTGATCTGCTCGCGCTCGAGCGCGACGAGCCGGGCGTGCTCGCGCCGGAGCTGCTCGTGCCGCTGGTAGCGGGCGTCGCCGGGGCCGACCTGCAGGCGCGCGGCCTCGAGCGCGATCGTGAGCTGGCGGATCTGCTCGCGGTACTCGGTCACCGCCTGGCGGTGGCCCTCGAGCTCGCGGCGGATCGCCTCGGAGCCGCTCGCGTCGCGCTGGGCGGCGGTGTCGGACAGGTAGCGCTCCATCGCGACGATGCGCGCCTCCATCCCGGTGAGCTCGACCTCCATGCGCCCCAGCTCGCGGCCGAGGAGCCGGTAGCGGCTGAGCACCTCGTCGTCGAACGCGGCGAAGTCGGACTCGTCGACGGGCATGCCGTCGAGCGAGCGCTCGATCGCGCGGCGCTGGCTCCGGATGTCGGCGAGGCCCGCTCCCCCGCCGTCGGCCTCGTACCGCGCGAGGAGATCGCGGCGGACCCGCGCGGCGCGCGTGCGAAGGGCGGTGGCGGACTCGGCCTGCAGGCGCAGGTCCTGGAACACGGCGACGCGGTTCGGCTGCGAGATCGCGGCGTCGAGGCGCTCGATGAGCTCGGAGGTCTCACGCACGAGCTGGCGCGCCTGCGCGAGGTCGCCGAGGACCGAGAGCGCGCGATCCATGTCGCCCTCGAGCGACGCCCACCGCTGCGCGAGCGGCGGCAGGAAGCTCGTCGCGTCGAAGCTGTCCATGTTCTCGCGGACGAGCTGCCGGAAGTAGGCGAGCGGGTCGGTGTGCTCCTGGAGCATCTGATCGAGCTCGCGACGGACCGGCCCGAACTCGGCGGCGACCTCGCGGAAGAGCTCGTTCGCGTCGTCGAGCCGACCGTTCCGGAGCAGGAGGTTCGCTCGCAAGATCTTCGCGTCGGGGATGAAGCGGCTGTCCGGCGCGGCCACGCCGAGCACCTCGAGCGCGCGCTCCGCGCGGACGCTGTCGCCCATGCGGATGTAGACCCAGGCGATCTCGTAGAGCGCGACGTGGAAGTTCGACGAGGTGCGCGGGACCGCCTGATAGGCCTCGACGGCCTGATCGAGCTGATCGGTCTCGTAGTAGAGCCGCCCGAGCGCGAGCTGCGTCAGCTCGAGCACCTCGCGCTGCTCCTCCGTCTCGGCGGGCGAGCGCAGGACCCGACGGAAGGCCTCGATGGCCTGGGGGTACTGCTCGCGCAGCGTGTGGATGACGCCGATGAAGTAGCGAGCCTGCGGGTAGTACGCGCTGCCCGCCTGCACCGCCTCGAACGACTGGCGCGCCTGCTCGAGCATGGCGAGGTCGATCTGCGCGTCCTCGGCGCCGGCGAGGACCTCCTCGGTCGGGACCGCGCGGTTGTAGAGGTACTTCGCGCGGTAGTAGCTCGTCGTCGCCTCGATCTCGCTGGGCGGGATCCGGCTGAGCGCGGCGAAGTAGCCCTCCACGCCGTCGAAGTCGCGCGTGTGGATGGCGATCTCGATCAGCCGCCCGAGCGCCCGCTGGATGTGATCGCGGTAGCGCGTGTCCCCCGCGTGATCGATCAGCTGCCGGAACCGCGTGCGCGCGCCGAGGTAGTCGCCGGCGCGGTAGAGCGAGTCGCCGAGGTAGTAGAGCGCGTCCGGGTAGGCCCGGTGCGAGCCGAAGTTCTCGACGATGTCCGTGAAGATGATCGAGGCCCGCACGTAGTCTTGCAGGCGATAGAAGAGCTCACCGTCCGTGAGGCGCTCCTCGACGTAGGTCGGCGACCGGCGCGCGTCGCGCCGGAGGGGCTGCTCCATCAGGCGCGCCGCGTCCCCCTCGATGTCGACCACCTCGCGGGTGATCTCGTCGAGGCTCTGCGCAGACGCCGATCCTGCGGGCAGCGCGAACGCGAGCCCGACGAGAAGGAGCGGAGTAGCGCGGCGTCGCCGCCGTCGCATCACTCTTCTCCCGACTCCCCGCTGCTCTCCGAGTCCCCGCCTCTACGCGTGGACTCGAGCCGCTCCACGTATCGAATCGCGGGGCGCTCCTCGAGCGGTGCGGTGGGCCCGCCCTTCTCGTAGCCCACCACGCGGATCGTGATGGCCTTTCCTTCGGGCGCGCTGAACGAGTAGTTGGACCGCACGCGGAACCGATAGCCCTTGAGGTAGCTGAAGATCCCGTAGCCGTGGCCTCGATACTCGAGGTTGACCGTGAGCGTGTGCTCGCCCGGGACGATGCTGCCGTCGTAGATGTCGGTCTCCCGGTTCTCGCCCAGGGAGCCCTCCTCGTCGGCCTTGCTGAAGATCCGGGCCCCGTCGAGCGCGTAGACGGCCTTCACGAGGCGGTAGGACGAGCTCATGCGGTTCTCGTGGATGATCACCGCCTGAGCGCCCGCGACCACACCCTGCAGGACGGTCTCGGCGAGGAGCGAGAGGCGCGCCTTCGAGCGGAAGATCTGTTCCTTCAGCTCGTTGATGCGCTGCTCGAGGTCCCGCAGACGGACCGCGTACGTGCCCGCGTCCATCCCGTCGGTGGAGGTCGTCGCAGGCGTCGTCGGGGTCGGCGGAGCGTCGGCGAGCTCCGGCGGCGGCGACTCGTCACCCGCCCCGGAAGTGTCCGTTCCGCCCTCTTCTTGGGCGTTGGCCGGCTCTCCGACCATCAGGCCCGCAACGAAAACGGACATGACGACAACGGACGTCGACAGCGCGATCATCCTACGCATCGGGTCTCCCAGGAGTTGGCCAAGTTAGGGTCCGGCTCGGTGGGCATGAAAACGGAATCCCCCCGAAATCTCAAGGGCATATAGCAAGGCCGTTTTTGGGGGTCAACGCGCCTCGGGACGGTAGAATCCGCAGCCGCCTCATGCCTCTGGTGGGCCATAGATCGAACGGAGCCTCCGCCCGTCTAGACGGACGAACGCGCTCGGCCGGCTCATCCCTGGAGCCCGGCCGGTGATCAAGGACCCTTCGGACGAGGAGCTGCTGAGGAGATTCAACGACGGGGACGCAGACGCGTTCGCCGAGCTGGTGCGTCGATACGAGCGCCCGCTCTACAATTTCATCCTGCGATCCGTCCGCCGGCGCGAGCGCGCCGACGAGCTGCTCCAGGACGTGTTCATGAAGGTCGTCCAGCGTTCCCAGGACTTCAAAGGGAACTCGAAGCTCTCCACCTGGCTCTACACGATCGCGAGGAACCTGTGCATCGACCACAGCCGAAAGATGGTCTTCCGCCGCCACAAGTCGCTGGACGCGCCGCGATCGGGCTCGGGCTCCGAGGAGGGGCCGTCCCTCCTCGAGCGCACCGCGGCGGAGGGCGCGGAGCCGGATCGGGCGATGGTCGCGGAGGATCTCCGGAAGCGGATCTCCGAGGCCGTGGAGGAGCTCCCCGAGGAGCAGCGCGACGTCTTCCTGATGCGGCACGTCCAGGGGATGCGCTTCCGCGACATCGCCGAGGTCATCGGGGTCCCGGAGAACACTGTGAAGAGCCGGATGCGCTACGCGCTGGAGCGCCTGCAGCGGGCACTGGCCGACTACGCGGAGTACGTTGACGAGCTGAAGTGAAGTGAGCCGAGGCATGGATTGCGAAGCCTGCACCGACCGAATGGTGGAGCTGCTCTACGGGGAGCTCACCGACGAGGACGCCGAGGAGACTCAGGCGCACCTGGACTCCTGTGAGTCCTGTGGCGAGGCGTACGCCCGCATTCAGACCGGCCAGCGGTTCGCCTCGATGCTCGACCTCGTCGAGCCCCCCGTCTCGGTCCTCGACAGCGTGATGGCGGCGGCGCGCGATCGCGCGGCCGGGCGAGCCCCCGTGGCCGAGCCCGCGCCCGACGAGATCGCCACCGCCCCGCGGCCCGACGCCGAGGACGAGGGCGGCCCCTGGGCCGCGTTCCTCAAGTGGATCGGGGGGTTCGCGATGCGGCCCCAGCTCGCCATGGCGATGACCCTGCTGCTCATGGTGGGCCTCGGCATGTGGTACCTGCCGACGCTCCGGGAGAACGATCCGGCCGACTCGCACGCCATCGTCGATCCCGCTCCCGGGGACGAGGTGGGGCCCTCGGCGTCGCTGGTGCCCGCGGAGCCCCTCGACCTCGAGGCCGACCCACGCACGGGGCGGATCCGCCCGCGCGAGGAGGGGGAGCCCGCCCCTCGCGTCGCGGTCCGGCCCACGACACCGCCCCCTCCCCCCGTGGAACCGGCAGTGGTGGCGCCCGAGCCCGAGGCCACGCCGGAGGAGCAGCAGCAGCTCGCGATGGCCGACCCGGCCCCGCGCCCGGCGCGTCCCACGTCCGGCCAGGTAGTGGAGGAGGCCCTCCCGGATCCGCGAATCGACGGCGAGCTCGACGTCGCGCCGGGCGAGAGCGCCCTCCGCACGGAGCGGCCGACCACCCAGGCGCGCACGATGCCTGTGCCCGCGATGGCCGCGGACGTCCAGTCCGGGCAGATGCCCTCCCCGTCCCCCGCTCCCGTCGCGCCGTCTCCGGCCCAACCGTCCGGCGACGCGACGGCCCGGTTCAACCAGGGGCTGCAGGCGATGCGGGAGCACGACTACCGGGCAGCCTCGGAGGACTTCGAGTCCGTGATCGAGCGGCCCGGCCCGGACACGCAGCGGCTCATCCCCGCCGCGCTCCACAACCTCGCGCGCAGCCAGCGCTCGTCGGGTAACTGCGCCGCCGCGGTCCGAACCTACGAGCGGCTCCTGCAGCAGCACCCGACCTACTCGGGCGTGGGCGAGGCGCTGATCGAGGGCGGCGGCTGCTACCAGCGCCTCGGGCGGCTCAGCGACGCGCGGCGGCTCTACGAGCGCGCCCGCAGCGTGCCGTCGGTGGCCTCGCAGGCCAACCGGCTCCTCGCGGTCCTCGCCCAGCAGGAGCGCGGGGCCGCGCGCGAGCCCGATCCCGCGTCAGCGGCGGCCGCCGAGTAGGCGCCACAGCCCCTTGCCGAAGGCGGGAGGCGCGGCGAGCTCCAGCCCGCACCAGCCGAGCGCCTCCTCGAAGGCGGCCGTCACGGTCGGCGCCCACGTCACCGGCGTCAGATCGATCCGCGCCTCCTCGGCGGCGCGGCGCCAGGGCTCCGAGACACCGACGAAGATCGCCCGGACGCCGAGCATCACGCAGGTGGCGTGGATCGCGAACAGCTGCGCGGCCCTGTCGCGGTCGGGCTCGACGAGACCCGTCGCGTCCACCACGCAGGCCTTCGCGTCGCCCTCGAGGAGCGCTCTGCCGAGCTCGTCGACGCGGCGCTCGAGCTCCTCCGCCACCTGATCGCCCCGCACGAAGATCGCGAAGCAGTGAGGGGCCACCTTCGCGAAGGCGATCGCCTCGGCGGCGCGGCGGTCCGCGCGATCGCGCTCGCGCTCCTCGCAGGCGCGCACGTAGCCCTCGACGACGGTGACCCGCAGCGGGTCGAGGATCGGCTCGAGATCGATCGTCCCCGCCAGCGCGTGGACGATCGCGGGAGCCAGCGCGAGGGCCGCCCCCGGCGTGACGCCGAGGTGCGCGGCCCGGCGGCCGAGCAGGCTGGCGAGGGTCAGCGCCTCGCGCAGCTCCGTGCCCCGAGGATCGGGGAGCGGTCCGGTCCCGACCGCCTCGACGATCGCCGCCAGGACCGTGCTCGCCTCGGGTCGGAGCGCCTCCACCGCCCCGCGGTCGGCGGCGATCGATCCGAGCTCCGCGAAGCGATCGCAGAAGCGGCTCGCGCTGCGCTCTTCGGCGGGGTCGCTCACGAGCGCACGATAGCGCGGCGGCTTCCGGAGCAAGAAAGGAGCTGCTAGATCCGGCGCCGATGTCGGTCGTAGTCCAGAAGTTCGGGGGCAGCTCCGTCGCGGACGTGCCGAAGCTCGAGCGCGTCGCGGACAAGGTGGTCGCCACTCGCGAGAGCGGCGTGGACGTGGTGGTCGTGATCTCGGCCATGGGCAAGACCACCGACCAGCTCCTCGGGCTGGCTCATCAGGTCGATCCCAACCCGCCCCGGCGCGAGCTCGACATGCTGCTCACGACGGGCGAGCGCGTCTCGATGGCGCTGCTCTCGATGGCCATCCAGAAGCGCGGGTGCGACGCGATCTCGTTCACGGGCTCCCAGAGCGGGATCATGACGAACGACCGCCACTTCGACGCGCGGATCATCGAGGTCCGGCCGTGGCGCCTCGAGGACGAGCTGGCGCGCGGGCGCGTGGTCATCGTCGCCGGCTACCAGGGCATGAGCTACCGGCGCGAGATCACGACGCTCGGTCGAGGCGGGAGCGACACCACCGCGATCGCCCTCGCGGCCGCGCTCGGCGCCGACCGAGCCGAGATCTACAGCGACGTCGACGGCGTCTACTCGGCCGACCCGCGGGTCGTCCCGGACGCGCGTCACCTCCCGGAGCTCACGTACGAGCAGATGCAGGAGATGGCCGAGGCGGGCGCCAAGGTCCTCAACTCGACCGCCGTCGAGTTCGCCAAGCGCGCGCGCATCGCGATCCACGCGCGCTCCACCTTCGCGGACGGCCGACAGACGGTGGTCCACGAGGGCGCCTCGGACGAGGGAAGCGCCGCCGTCGTCGGGCAGAAGGATCTCGCCCGGGTTCGCGTGGCGGCCGGCGATCTCGCGAAGGCCCTCGGCCTCGCGGACGAGCTGGGGCTGAGCGTCCGGCAGAGCGGCCTCGACGGGGCGGAGGCCTCCTTGATCGTCAGCGCCGGTGGTCCGGACTGGGCGCGCGCCCGCGCGGCGCTCGAGGCGGGCGGCTGCGCCGTCGAGGCGGGGCTCGGGGCCGTCACGGTGGTCGCGCGAGAGCTCGGCGGACGGCCGGCGGTGATGGCCAGCGCCATGACCGCGCTCGCCGCCGAGGCCATCGAGCTGCGCGGCGTCCAGACCGCGCCGCTCCGCTGGACGGGGCTCGTGGACGCGGCGCGCGTGGACGACGCGGTCCGTGCGGTCCACGCCGTCATGGGGTAGAGGCGAGTCATGACCGCCTGCGTCCTCGTGATCGACGACGAGAAGAACATCCGGCGCACGCTCCGGATGGTCCTCGAGGGCGAAGGCTACGAGGTCGACGAGGCGGGCACGGCCGAGGACGGCATCGCGCGGGTCGTGGCCGGCGGGATCGATCTGGTCATCCTCGACGTGCGGCTGCCGGGGATGAACGGCCTCGACGCCCTCGAGAAGCTGCGCACGCTCGACTCCGAGCTGCCCATCCTGATGATCTCGGGCCACGCCAGCGTCGGCGAGGCCGTGCGCGCGGTGCAGTCGGGCGCGACCGACTTCTTCGAGAAGCCCCTCGACCGAGATCGCGTCCTCGTCTGCGTGCGCAACGCCGTGTCCACGCGGCGCCTGCAGCTCGAGGTGACGCGGCTCCGCGCGGGGCTCGAGCGGCGCTTCGAGATGATCGGCGAGAGCCCGGTCATGCAGCAGCTCTACGCGGCGCTCGAGAAGGTCGCGCCGACGACGGGCCGGGTGCTGGTGACGGGCGAGAGCGGGACGGGCAAGGAGCTCATCGCCCGAGCCCTTCACCGGCTCAGCCCGCGCGCGGAGCAGCCCTTCATCAAGGTCAACTGCGCCGCGATCCCGACCGAGCTGATCGAGAGCGAGCTGTTCGGCTACGAGCGAGGCGCCTTCACGGGCGCGCAGGGCCGCCGCAAGGGCATGTTCGAGCTCGCCGACGGGGGGACCCTGTTCCTCGACGAGATCGGCGACATGAGCGCGAGCGCGCAAGCCAAGGTGCTCCGCGCGCTACAGAGCGGCGAGATCACCCGCGTCGGCAGCGAGCAGCCCATCGCCGTCGACGTCCGGGTGGTGGCCGCGACGAACAAGGACCTCGAGCGAGCCATCGCCGAGGGCGGGTTCCGCGAGGATCTGTTCTTCCGCCTCGCCGTCGTCCCGCTGCGCAGCCCCTCGCTCCGCGAGCGTCGCGAGGACATCCCCGCCCTCGCGAAGAGCTTCCTCGAGGCGTTCTGCGAAGAGAACGGCCTGCGCCCCAAGCCGGTCGACGCGGCCGTGTGGGAGCGGCTCGCGCAGAAGTCGTGGCCGGGCAACGTCCGCGAGCTCAAGAACGTGGTCGAGCGGATGGCGATCCTGAGCGGAGATCGGATCACGCTCGACGACCTCCCCGCGGACGGCAAGCTCGCCCGCGCGGCGGCCGCCGAAGAGGCCACCGCGGCCCCGGGCGCGGTCCCCGCCGACGCCTACGAGGCCGACCGGCGCCTCACCCTGCGCGAGTACCGCGACCGCGCGGAGCGTCGCTACATCGAGGCCACGCTCGACGAGTGCGAGGGGAACGTCTCCAAGGCGGCCGCGCTCCTCGGCGTGGAGCGGACGAACCTCCACAAGAAGATGCGCGCCCTCGGCGTGGAGCGCTGAGCCCGGAACGAGCCCCCTGGAACCAAGGGCTGGCAATCAATACCCAGGGGCCCAAGCCACCATCGAAACCAGCCCGCGCGAAGCGCGGGCGTTGGTTGAGGGGCCCCATCGCGGAGCGATGGGTCGAGCCGTAGGCGCGCAGCGCCGAAGGCTCGTACTGGGGTGGGAGCGCGAGCCGGCTTTGCCGGTCGCGCGGGAGGGGTTGAAAACCCCTCCAGAAACTCAGCCCGCGGCGACGTCGGCGGAGACGTCGGGGGACAGCTTCGCGCGGAGGAACGCCACGAGCTCGTCCATCTCGAAGGGCTTCGGGAGGAAGCCGAGGACGCGGATCTCGGCCCGCTCGAGCTGGCGCTGCGAGAGGTGGTAGGCGCTCGTCAGCACGATCGGCACCGTGGGGTGCCGGAAGCGCATGCGGCGGCAGAGGTCGAGGCCGTTGATGCCAGGCATCATCAGATCGACGATCGCCATGTCGACCTCCTCGGACCCGAGGACGTCGAGGGCGTCACGACCGTCCTCCGCCTCGAGCACGGTGAAGCCCTCGATGCGCAGGCCGATGGCGAGCGCCTTTCGGTGGTTCACCTCGTCGTCGACGATGAGGATACGGCAGGACATCTCAGGGAAGGTGTAGCAACGGCCATGCCTCCACCCGGTGACGCGGATCAAGTCCGAATCCTCGGTGGGGGATGGCTCCTGCGGTCGCCCCTGAAAGCGTGACCTTGCAAAGTTGAAAGTGGCCCTGGAACGGCCGGATCAGCCCACCGAGAGGCGCTTCATCTTCCGCCAGAGGGTCGTGGCGCTGAGGCCCAGCAGCTCGGCGGCCTTCTCCTTGTTGCCCTCGACCTGGCGCAGGACGGCCTCGATGGCCTCCTTCTCGGCCCGATCCACCACGTCGGCGAGGGTGCCCTGGGCGCCGCCCGCCCCCGACATCTGGGGCGCGTCGCGAGCCTCCGGAGGGATGACGTCGTCGAGGTCGATGACGCCGTTCACGGTGAGGGCGACCCCCTGCTCGACCATGTTCTCGAGCTCGCGGATGTTGCCCGGGTAGTCGTAGCTCATGAGGTAGTCCATGACCCCCTCACCGAAGACGACCTGGCGGCGCATCTTCTTGCTGAACTTCTGGACGAAGAACTCGACGAGCTGGGGGATGTCCTCGCGCCGCTCGCGCAGCGGGGGCAGGATGAAGCGGGCCACCGCGAGCCGGTAGAAGAGGTCCTGGCGGAAGCGCTTCTCCTCGATCGCGAGCTTGAGGTCCTGGTTGGTCGCCGCGATCACGCGCACGTCCACGAGGACCGACTTGTTGTCGCCGAGCCTGCGGATCTCGCCCTGCTGGATGGCGCGGAGGAGCTTCGCCTGGAAGGAGATCGGCGTCTCGGCGATCTCGTCGAAGAAGAACGTGCCGCCGTTGGCCTCCTCGAAGAGGCCCTTCCGCGCGCCGATCGCTCCGGTGTAGGCGCCTCGGACGTGGCCGAAGAGCTCGCTCTCGAGGAGCGTCTCGGTGATCGCGGCGCAGTTGACGCTGACGAAGGGCTTGTCGGCACGGAGCGAGTTGGCGTGGACGGCGCGAGCGACGAGCTCCTTGCCGGTCCCGCTCTCGCCGGTGATCAGGACCGTCGTGTCGGTCGGCGCGATCCGGACGATCCGGCCCAGCACGTCGCGGATCGGCGCGGATCGGCCGATGATGTTGTCGAAGCGGTACCGCTCGCGGAACTCCGCCGCCATCACGCTCATCTCGCCGGCGAGCTGCCGCTTCTCGCTCGCGCGCTCGACCTTCACGAGGAGCTCCTCCTCGGCGAAGGGCTTCTGGATGTAGTCGTAGGCGCCGATCCGCATCGCCTCGACGGCGCTCTCGATGGTGCCGTAGGCGGTCATCACGATGACCTCGGTGAGCGGCGCCTGCTCCTTGACGTGGCGGAGCACGTCGATGCCGTCCTTGCCGCCCATCTTGAGGTCCGTGAGCACCAGGTCGTAGGAGTCGTGCGACGTCTTCTCGCAGGCCTCCTCGCCGCTCGCGGCCTCGTCGACGTCATAGCCCGCGCTCCGCAGCATCATGCTGGTGGTGGTGCGCATGTTCCGCTGATCGTCGACTACGAGGACCTTGCTCATCGTGTTGCCTGCTTTGTCGCCCCTCGGGACGCGTCCATCAAGTGTCGTCGGGATCGAGGCCCAGCGGGGGCCCTTGCATCGGGAGCGCCTGCGGGGTCAGCGTGCGCTGCAGCTCGCGGCCGATCGCCCGCAAGTTCTCTTCCGACTCCTGCTGCGCGTGCAGCGTGTAGGCGGCGAGCACGAGGGCCACGAGGGAGATGGCGACCGCGATCGCGGCCAGCGCCCGCGTCGTCCGATCACTCACCGGGCCCTCCGGGCTCCGGGATCGCCTGCTCCACGTAGGCGCCGCCCAGGATCCGCACCGCCGCGGGGGGGCCCATGAACCGGCCCGTCACCGCGTCGAGGTGCCATTCGGCGCCGTCGTGGTCGAGGCGCACCTTGGGCACGACCTCGTAGAGGCCGGGGCTCGCGAACGAGCCCGCGGGGCAGATCACCCGGGCCTCGAGGCGCTCGTACCAGGCCACGCGCGGCGTGATCCGACGGTACAGGTCGGGCACCGGCGCCCCACCCCACGGCGCCATGCGGCAGCTGAAGTCACCGTCCGGGCCGCGGACGCGGAACGAGAAGGACTCGGGGCGCAGGTACACGCGCTCGCTGCCCTCGCGGGCTCGGACCGAGACGCTCAGGGACAGCGCCCCCGCGCTCGACGCCGAGGTGGGGGCGAGGGTGAGATCGATCGCCGATGGGCCCGCCTCCGCGCCGAGGCGGACGGTCACGGGCGGCGCCTCGACCGGCGGGAAGACGAAGGGCTCGGGCGTCATGCCGCCGGTCCACTCGCGGACGGAGGTGCCCTCGGCCCGCGCGACCCAGAGCCGCGTCGTCGCGCGGCGCCAGCCGTACCGAGGCGCGACCTCGGCCCCGGCGTCGAGCGCGCGCAGCGCGGAGCCGGAGCAGTACATCCGCAGGTCGATCCACTCCCGCCAGACCTCGCCGGCCGCGAGGGCGCGCGAGCGGGCCGACGCCGCGCTGCGCGGCGCGCGCGGGTGGCGGCAGCGGAGGCGGCGGCGGGAGCCGTTCGGCCGGACCTCGAGCTCGATCAGGCGGCGATCCACGACCGCCTCGATCGGTCGATCGGCCCGCAGCTCCACCACGTAGCGGTAGGGGCGGGCCTCACCGTCGAGCGCGTCCCACGGCGTCACGCTGAGCCGCGCGAGGTCATCGGCGGACGCGGACGAAGCCCACGAGAGCACGACGAGCACCCAGGCGACCGACGCGCGTTTCATCGAACGAACACCCCCTGCACGGCTCGCTCGACCTCGGCGCGGATGGTCTCCGGGAAGACGAGACGCGGGCGGACGATGGTCTGGTTGCGGAGCTGCCGCAACAGGAACGAGACGTCCCCGAGGCGCCGGAGCGGCTGGTGGCTGAGCAGCACCCAGAGGCCGTCGGTCGAGTCCTCGGTGGGCTCCGCGTACGGGGTGTCGGTGGGCACGTCGAGCCACACCGTCAGGTCCGGCCGGAGCCCGTGCGCCTGCGCCACCGCGTCGGCGCGGGCCTTGGCCTCGTCCCACGCCGTCGGGTCCTCGGCGTCGTCGGGCAAGGGGATCGTCTTGGGGAGCCGGCGGTGGCGGAGCGACCCGGCGAACTCGGCGAGCAGCGGGTCGGACGCGTCCTCCCACGCCGCGAAGCAGCTCATCATCGTCGGGTCGTCGAGCGCGAGGTAGGCGCGGAGGTCGAGCGGCTCGCCGAGCACGGCGCGCCGGACCGCCTCGGGGGTACCGGCCGGCGCCGCGTCGTCGCGGATCAGCTCGGCGAGGCGGTGGAACATGCCGTGGATGAGGCACTCGGCCGCCCGCGTGGCCTTGTGGTGGTATACCTGGCTGTACATGAACTGACGCGCGAGGAAGAACGACTCGATGGGCGGCAGCCCCTTGCGCCCCTCGATCGCGAGCACCCAGCCCTGGCCCTCGACCTCCGCGAAGCTCAGCGCGCGCAGGAGCCAGTCCAGATCGAAGAGGCCGTAGCGGACGCCGGTCATGTGGCTGTCGCGCAAGAGGTAGTCGCAGCGGTCGACGTCGAGGGTCCCCGACACGGTCTTGCCGAGCCAGCCGCGCGGATCGTCGCCGGTGAGGAGCCGCGCGACCCGACCCGCCATGCCGTCGGAGAGCTCCTCGAGGGCGCGGTGCACCTCGCTGTCGGGATCGGTCATGACCTCGACGCTCCACGACTCGTGGGCGCGGGCCTCGGGCACGACCTCCTCGAACAGGTGCGAGAAGGGGCCGTGCCCGACGTCGTGCAGGAGCGCCGCGGCGAGCGCGTCTCGGCGCGCGTCGTCGTCGAGGCGGAGCGCCTCGGGCAGCGCCGACTGCCGCGACACCAGGTGCTGCTGCAGCCGCACCATGACGTGGGCCGCCCCGAGCGCGTGTGCGAACCGCGAGTGCTCCGCGCCGGGGAACACGAGGGAGGTGAGGCCGAGCTGGCGCACGCGGCGCAGCCGCTGGACCTCGCGGGTCGCGAGCAGCTTCGTCACCACGCGCTCGTCGTCGCCTTCGAACGCGACCAGGCCGTGAATCGGGTCCCGGAGAATCATCTTCGGGGACCGTAGTGTTAGCTTCCCGGCATGCGCAATCGCGCCCTCTTCATCCTGCTCCTCGGGCTGTGGCTCGCGGCGCCCGCTCAGGCCCAAGACGCGGCCGGCGACACCCTCGTCGGCCAGCTCCGATCGCTCGTCGCGAGCTCGGGTCTCTCGGAGGAGGTCGGCGTCGCGGTCGTCGACATCCGCACCGGCCGGCCCGTGTTCCAGCACCATGCGGAGCGGCCCATGAACCCGGCCTCGAACCAGAAGCTGGTGACCGCGTTCGCGGCCCTGCGGCTGCTCGGCGCCGACTTCTCGATGCGGACCGCCGCGCAGGGATCGATCGAGGGGGGCGCCGTGCGCGGCGGGCTCGCGCTCCGCGGCTTCGGCGATCCCGATCTGGACTACGGCGATCTCGTCGAGCTCGCGCGCGACGTGCGCCTCGCGGGGGTCGATCGCGTCGATCGCGTGATCGTCGACGCGACCTACTTCGACGATCAGATCCTCCCCGCCGCGTTCGATCAGCAGCCCAACGAGGTCGCCGCGTTCCGCGCCCCGATCGGCGCCGTGTCGGTCGAGCGCAACGCGTACGTGCTGCGCGTCATGCCCGGGGCCGACGCGGGCGCGACCGCCCGCGTCGAGCTGCTCGGCGCGGGCTACTTCGATCTGACGAACCGGATCACGACGAGCGCGACGGGCGCCCCGAACGTCATCGCCGATCAGCGGACGGGTGACTCTCCCACGCAAATGATCTTGCGCCTCAGCGGGAGCGTCCCCGCCACCGTTCGCGGCGTGTCGTATCGGCGCCGCATCGAGAACCCGCTCTACTGGAGCGGCCACGTCTTCCGGGACGCGCTGCGCTCGCAGGGGATCGAGGTCGGCGATCGGGTCTCGGTGGAGGCGACGCCCGCGGGCGCGCCGGTGCTCGCCACGCATCAGAGCCCGCCGGTGGGCACCCTCATCCACGCGCTCGGGAAGCACAGCGACAACTTCGTCGCGGAGATGCTGTTCCGGGTGATGGGCGCCGAGCGTCATCAGCCGGGGCGCGGCGAGGACGGCGTGGCCGCGGTCCGGGGCGCCCTCGACGACGCGGGGATCGACACCGCGCACATCGACATCGTCAACGGATCGGGGCTCTTCGACGGCAACCGGATCGCCCCGCAGCGGCTCGCCGATCTGCTCGTCACGGCGTACCGCGACCCCGCGGTGCGGCCCGACTTCGTGGCGTCGCTCTCGATCGCGGGGGTCGACGGGACGATGTCCCGGCGCCTGCGTGACCTCCCCGCCCCGCGGATCGTGCGCGTGAAGACAGGGACGCTCGCCGCGGTGATCGCGCTGTCGGGCTACGTCCTCGGGCCCGAGCCGGGTCAGGCGTACGCGTTCAGCTTCCTGGCCAACGACGTGCGCGGGCGCGGCGGCCAGGCGCGGCAGCTCGCCGACGGAATCGCCCGGCAGCTCGCCGAGCAGATCTACCGGGCACACTGAACGGCGGAGCAGCCGTGCCCGCGGACCCGCCGTTTCGTCGATGCAACGGCGGGTTTCGCGGGTGAAAGCCGATCACTCCTTGATCTGGCGACGGATCTTGGCGAGCGCCTGCTCCTGGAGCTGACGGATCCGCTCCCGGGACAGGTTGTACTTGTCGCCGATCTCCTTGAGCGTGAGCTCGTCCTCGTCGTCGAGGCCGAAGCGCCACCGGAGGATCCGAGCCTCCATCGGGGTGAGCGTGCCGAGCAGGCGCCGGAGCTCCTCGCCCCAGTTCTTGCTGACGAGCTGCTCGTAGGGCGTCGGGACGTTCTCCTGCTCGAGGAAGTCGATGAACTTCCTGCCGTCCTCGTCGTTGACGGGGCGGTCGAGCGAGAACGGCGTCTCGGCCCAGTATCCCTTGATCTTCTCGAGCTTGTCGGCGGCGATGCCGGTCTCGCGCTCGAGCTCTTCGGGGGTCGGCTGCTTGCCGGTGCGGGTCGCGATCGCCTGCGTGGCGCGGGCGACCCGGTTGTAGGTGTCGAGCATGTGGACCGGGATCCGGACGGCCCGGCCCTTGTCCGCCAGCGCGCGGCTGATCGCGTGCCGGATCCACCACGAAGCGTAGGTGCTGAAGCGGTAGCCGCGGTTGTGGTCGAACCGCTCGACGGCCTTCATCAGGCCGATGTTCCCCTCCTGGATCAGGTCGATCAGGGGGAGGCGACCGCGGTTGTAGCGGCGCGCGATGCTGACCACGAGGCGCAGGTTCGCGGCGACGAAACGGTTCTTCGCGCGCTGCTGCTCCTCGCGCGCGTGCTGCACGCCGGAGAGGTACTTCTTGAAGGCGGGCGTGATGCGGACCTCGTCGCCGAGCATGTCGCGATCGACCGCGTAGTCACCGGCGAGGCGGTGCACCGCCTTGTCGCTCTGGCTGACGAAGATGCGGTCCGAGTCGAGCACGCGCAGCTTCGTGGCGAGCTCCGAGACCGTCGCGTCCCAGCGGGCCTGCGGCTTCTTCGTGAGCTTCCCGCGCGTGGCCGTCTTGGCCATCTTGCGCAGGGTCATGAGCTGCGGGAGCGGCTCCTCGGTGACGTAGCGCTCGACCACGACCGCGACCGTCTCGAAGGCCGAGGGGTACGAGAAGAGGACCTCCCAGTAGGCGATCTCGAGGCGCTCGACCTCCTGCGCCGCGGTGATCTCTTCCTGCGGGGTGAGCACGCGGTGGTGCGCCATCTCCCGGAAGTACTTGGAGAGCGTGGAGTCCCCGCCACCCTGGCGCTCGAACTCCTTGAGCGCCTTGCGCGCCTCCTCCTCGGCCTCCTTCAGCTGGAAGCTGTCCGGGTCGGGAGTCCCGTCGATACGCGTCTTGGACTCGTAGTCGTCCGAGGTTCTCCGCATCACCACCGCTCTGTTCGCCGCCATCGACTCCGTGCTCCTATCGATCGGTTCGGCGCTCTCCGAGTCGCCGTCGCTGCGCCGTTTTGCACGCGACGTGCCACCAACGTCTGAGGTCTTCGCCCGTTTCGAGGCCTTGCTCGCGACGGTTGCGGTGCCTCGCTTCGCCTTTCGGCGGGTCGGTTTACCCTCGGCCATGGTCCAACTACCGATGCGTGGGCGCAGCGACGAGCTACGCCGGGACACGGACGGACGGCGCTTTTAGCCGTACCCAGAACCGATGTCTACACCGACGAGAGCCCGCGCCACCCATCGCGTGACGATTCGACGGGGCGGCGCGCCCACTTGCCACCGCGGTGGCTAGTCCAGTGGCCGCTGGATCGGTGGATAAACACACGGTCACCGAGACACGGTCCTATGGGAGACTCCCGCCCGCCGAAGAGAACCATGCCCAGACTCGCCCTCGCTCTCGCCCTCGTCGCCGCGTGCCCGTCGATGGCCGCCGCGCTCCCGCTGCCCTTCTCGGAGGCCGCCTCGATCGGCCGCCCTGCCCGCTCGGTGACGATCGTGGTCGAGCCGACCGAGGACGGAGTCGTCGTGCGAGCCCGCGGCGCGGGTCGGGAGGCCCCAGCGACGCTGGTGATCGAGGGGATCGACGACGTGACGGTCGAGCGCGTCGAGGTCGCGGCCCAGGACTACGTCGCGGTGGTCCGCGGCACGGGCGCGGGACACACCTTCGCGGCGCTCGTGACGCTCCATCGCGGGGCCGCGAGCGTGCCATGGATCGCGAGGACCGACCTGCACGGTGACCCCGGGGAGCGGACGGCGGGTCGCATCGAGCTCACGGATCGAACCGCGGATGGTCACCCGGACGTGGTCATCGGGACGGTGGCCGAGGGCGCGGCTGTCTGTGGACAGCAACAGACGTTGCTCTTCCCCCGCGCCTGGGATCCCTCGAGCGGCCAGCTCCGCCCGGTCGAGCTGGCCCGCCTCGGGGACGGCGCGGAGACCGTCGTCCAGGCCACGCGCACCTCCCCGGGGCCGACCGGCGCGCCCCTGATCCGCGCGCTCGGGGCCAGCGGCGCGAGCAGCCGCTCCGGGCGCGAGGAGACCGATCCCGCGGCGGTGGCCCCGCCGAACGCCTTGTTCGACGGACGCCTCGACACGTTCTGGGCCGAGGGGCGCGGCGGCCCGGGTCGACACGAGTTCGCCTCGGGGCGCTGGAGCGCGGGCCTGCCCATCCGCGCGTTCGCGGTGGTGCTCTCGCCGTCCGGAGAGGTCGCCTCTCGGCTCGGTCGACCGAGCGCGTTCTGGCTCGTGGGCGACGACGGAGAGCGCCTGCGCGTCGAGGTCCCCGAGGACTCCGTCGGTCACCCCGGCGAGCGCTACTGGGTCGTCCCGCCCGCGCCCGTGGACTGGCACTGCGTCTCGCTGGTCCTCGGCGACGCCCACGCCCCGGCGGGGACCCCCGCGGCCGCCGTCCACACGGGCGTGGCGGAGCTCGAGGCCTACACCGGGCTCGACTGGGGCGACGGGCTGGACGGCCTCGTGTCGATCCTCGTCGAGGGCGGGCGCACCGGCGACGAGGCGGCCCGCCTCCTCTCACAGCTCGGCGAGCCCGCCGTCACCGCCGTCGCCGCGGCGTGGGATCGGCTCGACCCGCAGGGCCGCCGCCGCGCGGTGCGGGTGCTCGCCTCGGCGGGCGGGAGCGACTCGGCCGACGCGATCGCCGCGCTCGAGCGCGCCGCGGCCGACGACACCGAGGAGGTGCGCGCCGCGGCCCTCGAGGCGCTCGGGACGCTCGGTCCGCCTGCGGGCGAGGCGCTCGCGCGGCTCATCGTGGCTGACGGCCCGGCCGGAGACGACGCGGTGCGACCGCTGCTGCGGCACCCCGTCGCGGTGGCGGTTCCGGCGTTGCTCGGGGCGATCGCGGGGGACGGCGGGAGCGAGCGCCCCGCGCTGCGCGACGGGCTCGCGCAGGCGGTCGGGACCGACGACGACGCGCGCGAGCTGCTCGCGGCCTGGCTCGCGGCCGATCCCGCGCTGCCGGCCCAGGCGTCGGCGGCGCAGGGGCTGGCCTCCCGCGCCGAGACGCGGGCGCTGGCGGCCCCGATGGTCCGCGCGCTCGGGCCTCGCGCGACGCAGTTCGAAGATCGCTGGCGCCTCGTGCGCGCGGCGGCCGTGCTGGAGCCGGACCCGAACGTGGACACCTGGCTCGGCTCCATCGCGACGGACGCCGAGGAGTGGATGCTCCGCGCCGCCGCGGTCGCCGCGATGGGTCGGCGGAGCGCGCCCGAGCGGGAGGCCGTGGCGCGCCAGGCCCTGGCCGATCCGTACCCACGCGTCCGCGTGACCGCCGTCGAGATCCTCGACGGGCTGAACGTCGCGGACGACCAGCTCGTCCGGCTCGCGTCCCACGACTCCTGGCCGATGGTGCGCGCGGCGTCGCTGACCGCCTTGTTCGATCGCCCGGCTGGGCGCGAGGCGATCCTCGCCGGGATCGGGGATCACTCCCCGCGGGTGCGGCACGCGGCCCTCGCGGCGACGACGCGGGGCGGGGTCCGGCAGCCGGCCCTGCCGCTCGTGATCGGGCGCCTCGAGGACGACGACGAGTGGCCCCGCGTGACGCTGGAGGCCCTGCGCTGGGTGTCGGAGCTGTGCGTCGAGGACGCGGGCGAGGCGGTGGTCGGGGTGATCCGGCGCGGAGTCCGGCCCGGCGCCTGGGCGCCCGACGTCGACGTGGCCGCGGTGGCGGCCGACCTCGCGATCCGGCTCGGGGGTGAGACGGCGCGCGACGCCGAGGCGATCGCGCAGCGCGCGGGCGCCCCGGAGAGCGTCCGCGTCGCGGTCGAGCGGCGCCTCGCCGAGCCGCGGCCGTGCACGGGTGCTTCCAGCCCGTGAGCGACCCGTGTTAGGGTCCCGCCGATTCGAAACCCGAGGGGAACGATGACCGTGTGTTCTGGGACCAGCTGGCGCCTGATCTCCATCTTGGCCGCGATCGGCATGTGCGTCGCGCTACCGGCGTGCGGCGAATCGGCCGCGAGCGATCTGACGATCGAGCGCCTCCCCGACGTGAACCCGAGCCTGCCGACGGTGCCGACGATCCCGCCGCCGCCGTATGACGTCGAGTACGCGGACAGCTCGTTCAGCGTCTACGGCGTGCGCCGCCGGATGGCGACGACGATGGGCACGGACGTCGCCGTCACTGGCTACATCGTGGAGATCTACGTCCCGCCGGAGTGCCCGGAGGGCCGCACCTGCGACGCCGCCGCGGCGCCCCACCTCTGGCTCGCGGATCGCCGCGACCCGCCCGAGGGCGAGGACCGCCTCATGCTCGCCGGCTACGCCGAGAACCAGGCGCAGATCGACGAGGCCGTGGAGCTCGCGTCTCGCGGTCGCTACGAGCCGCCGGATCCGGAGTCGGGGATCCTGCCGATCCCGACCGACTTCGCGGTCGGCGCGAAGGTGAAGATCCACGGCCGCTTCACGCGGGTCTCGGGCGCGGGCTTCAACGTCTCGAACGGGATGCTCGACTACCGCGGCCACGAGGTGCTCGAGCCGCCGCCGGGCACGGAAGTCGAGGAGTAGCCGACCGACACGATCCGGCTCCCACGGACGCGCCCTCGACCACGGTCGAGCGGCGCGTTTCGAATTGGCTACGTGGCCCCTCTCTGCGTCGTGGAATTTCACGCCAAGGACGCGAAGGAGCAAAGGCGAAGTCGGGCCAGGCGCGATGGACGATCGGCATCGGTCGTCCGGCGGCGCGCGGGCGCGGCGCCGAGGCGCTCCACGCGCGCCGATTCCGCCTCAGGGGTGGAAGTCGGAGAGGCTGCGCAGGGTGTCGGGGCGGACGCGGTAGATCACCTGGAGACCGGCGCGGCGGACGGGGACGTAGGCGTCGTCGCCCTCCCCCGTCGCCTCGCCGACCTCGAGGGTGACGGTGTGGTCGCCCTCGACCGTGGCGCGCCGGGTCGCGATCACGCGGAGCGCGACGGGGCCGAGATCGTCGTTGTAGGCGACCACGCCCACCGCGCGCAGGGTGCCGAGGCGGTCCATCAGCGCCTGCGTGCGCGCCTCGTGCGGCGTGCCGCCGTCGGCGAGCTGCCAGGCCGTCCCTTCGCGGCGGAGGTCGAAGGCCTCTTCGCCGCGCTCGAGGCGCAGCGACTCGAGGCCGTCCGGATCGATGGTGAGCAGGTCGAGGCTGACCAGCGGGCGCGTGAGCGCGGCGACGCGATCGGTCGAGAGGACGAACACGACGTCGGCGCCCTCGACCTGCGCGAAGCGGCCCCCGACGGTCTCGGCGCCGAGCCGCAGGGTGAGCTCGCGCGCCGCGCCCTCGGCGGGCGTGAAGGTCGCGTGGACCGTGGCGAAGGGCGCCGCGAGGCCGTGCTCGCGGGCCGCCTCCTCGGCGACGAAGCGCTCCGCGCGCAGGTTCGAGAGCTGGCGCGTGGTCTCGCGGACCACCACCGAGTCGGCGTCCGCCTCGATCGGCGCCTCGAGCGCCCAGTGGCCGGCCTCACCGCGGACGGCGCGGTTCTCCACGGCCCCGACGGTCGCCGAGACGCGGCTCGCTTCCGCGGCGTCGGCCTCGAAGACCTGCCGCGAGCGGAACCGCAGGCCGTCGACCTCGAGCTCGGGCCGCACGCCGGGGCCGAAGTGGACGAGCGCGTCCTCGTCGCCGCGGCGGACCCAGATCCCCTCGTCGTCGGAGGCCCCGAACACGAGCTCGAGCGCGGGCTCCTCGCCTCGCCGCTCGATCCGGACCCGCGCCGTGGGCGCGTCGGTCCCGTGCACGCCCTCCACGAAGTCCTCGTAGGCGTTGGCGCGCTCGTCGCGGAGCGCCGCGAGCCACGCGCCGACCGCGCCGTCGTCGGCGTCGGCCCGCGCGGAGGCCCCGCCCTCGGGGCCCGTGCGCAGCTTCCAGCGGTCGTCCTCGTGGCGCAGCTCCACCCGCAGGTCGCCGCGCGTGATCACCACGGTCTCGATCGACGCGTCCGCGACGGGCAGGAGCCGCGCCTCGCGGGTGCGATCTCCGTCGATGGTCAGCGCCTCGAGATCGCTCTCGCGCACGCAGATCACCGGCCCGGCGTCCGCCGCGATGGCGTAGCGCTCGCCGTCGTGGTCCGCGCACGCCGAGCCGACGCGCAGGCGCGCGACGCGGTGGTCGGTGATCGCCTCGCCGCGCGTGACGACCAGCTCGTGCCACGGCTCGTCGAGGCCGTACTCCGAGAGATCGCCGGCCTCCTCCGAGATGAAGCGCGACGCCTCGAGCTCGCGGGTGAGCCGCGTGAGCCGATCGACGAGGCCCTGGTTGGCCCAGCCGTGACCGGGCTCGCGCACGAGCCACACGCCGTCCTCGCGCTCGAACGTCGTCCCGTCCACCTCCACGCGCTCGACGCCGGTCGGGTAGAACCCCTCGAACACGGTGCGGCTGCGGAAGTCGGAGGCCTCGTGGTCGAGCGCCTCGAGGAGGTCGGCGCCCACGACGTAGGCCCGGCCCTCGCCCTCGACCGACGCGTAGATCCCCTCGCCCGTCGGGGCCTCGTTCCCCACGCGGAGCTCCACCACCTGCGACAAGACGGTGAAGCGGACGATGAAGCGGGGCTCGTCGAGGCCGAAGCGGGTCCTGTCGGCGGCGGTGACGCCCTCGAGGGTCCTGTGCGCGGAGAGCCACTCGAGCGCGCTGAGCAGCGCGTCCACCGCGTCGTCGTCGGCGGCCGTCGCGATCGGCTCGGCGAGCGTCCAGGTGCCCAGCTCGACCTCGGAGTCCTCGCCCTCGGCGCGCTCGCGCACGAAGACGATGGCGGGGTCGTCGCCGCGGACCAGCTCCACCCGCTCGACGCGATCGCGGACGAAAGAGCGCAGGACCTGACCGCTGCGCCCCGCGACGTCCCCGGTCGACAAGGTCCCTTGCTCGTAGATCAGGATGAACGCCAGCAGCGCGGCGTTGGCGATCGCGAGCGCGATGGTGGTTCGACGAGTCATGACCGGCGGTTCCACCACACGGCGAAGCCGAGGAAGATGAAGGCCAGCGGGATCAGCACGACGACCCGCAGGAAGAGGTTGGAGACGTCGTCCTGGCTCATCGACACGGGGTGGTGCTCGAAGGAGCGCCCGTCGATCGCGATGAGCGCCTCGCGCTGGGTGAGCCAGCCGATGACGGCGGAAGCGAAGTTGCCGTTCACCACCGTCGACTCGGCGATGTACTCGCTGGCGAACATCGTGGCGTCGCCGATGACGACGACGCGGCCCCCGGCGGCCTCGTGCTCCTCGTCCTCCGAGCTCTCGTCGTCGTCCGAGGGCGGCCTCGTGACCTCGACGGTCGCGGCGACGGCGACCGAGACGGGGCCGGGGATGTCCGCGGCGTCGGCGCCGAGCTCGACCTGCCCCTCGACGATCCCGCGCACGTCGGTCTCGCCGTAGGACTGCTCGCTCGTCGTCAGCAGGACCGTGGCCCGGCCCTCGTCCACCGGGGAGATCGCGCGGACCTCGGAGAGCACGAGGGGGAGCCCGAGCGACGCGAAGGGCGCCGTGATCGGGTGCTCACCCCAGCCGACGACCGCGAACGGCCCCACCGGGTGACCGCCGCCGGCAGGGAGCAGCGCGGGGTTGGGCTCGATCACGAGCGCGCGCTCGACGCGGATCCCGAAGTCCCGGAGCATGTCCTCGATGCCGAGGTCGGCGAAGCTCGCGCGGCCCTGCGGGATGACGGGGTCGAGCGCGACGAAGAGGTTGCCGCCGCCGCGGACGTAGGCGCGGAGCGCGTCGACCTCCTCGGCGGTGAACGCGACCTCCGGGCCGATGATGGCGACGGCGTCGCAGCCGGCCTCGATCTCGGCGGAGCCGCGGGTGTCGATCGGGGTCAGCTCGAGGTTCTCGCGGTGGACCTCGCGGGCGAAGCCCTCGAGCGACCGGCCGCTCCCGGCGACTGTCAGCTCGCCGTGACCGCGGGTGACGCAGACGCGGGTGGCGCGTCCGGTCGCGAGCTCGACGAGGGCCCCGGTGATCGCGCGCTCGCCCTCGACGTTGAGCTCGACGCTGTTCTCGTCGTTCAGCGGATCGAAGTTGGTCGAGATGAGGTCGTCGCGGGTGATCTCCCAGTGACGCTGGCCGGAGTCGATCACGGCCGCGACGTCCGAGAGCAGCCGGCCCTCCCCGACCTGGATGCCGCCAAGCTCGAAGCGCTGCGCGACCTCGCGGAAGGCGCCGGGGTCGCGGTCCGGATCGACGAAGTGAACCGTGATGTGCGAGCTCTCGGCCTCGTAGCGCGCCAGGAGGTTGCGCAGCTCGGCGAAGCCTTGCTCGGCCTCGGAGAGGAGGATCCAGATCTCGACCTCACGGTCGAGGTCGTGGAGGACCGCCTTGGTGCGATCCGAGAGCGTGTAGATCGAGTGCTCCGTCCAGTCCCACCGATCGTAGTGACGGTAGGACAGGTAGTTGACCTGGAAGGCCAACCCCATGAGCAGCGCCGCGCTGAGGGCCGCGTAGATCCGGGTCTCGAGGCGGCGCCGGGTCGCCTCGTCGCGCTTGGGCTCGCTCATCCCTCGACCCTCCGCGCCTGCAGGGCCCCGGTCGCGAGCGACAGCGTGACGACGGCGACGCTCACGTCGAAGGTCAGGTAGCGCGTGTCGACGACGCCGCGCGAGAAGGCCTCCATGTGACCCCAGATGCTGAGGTAGGCGAACAGCTCGCGGTACTCGTCGCCGAAGACGTACTGGCCGAGGCCGACGACGAAGAGGCCGGCGAGGGCCACGAACGTGAGGATCGCGCTCACGATCTGGTTCGGCGACACCGCGCTCATCAGCACGCCGATCGCCAGGTAGTAGACGCCGATGCCGAAGATCCCGAGGTAGCCGGTGCCGATGGCGCCCATGTCCACGTCGCCGTACCGGCTCGTGAGCCACACGTAGAGGAGCGTGGGCACCCACATCGCGACCCAGAAGAGCAGCGCGGCGAAGTACTTCCCGACGATGACGGAGACCTCCGACACGGGGGCGGTCATCAGGACCTCGAGCGTCCCGCGGTTCCGCTCCTCGGCGATGAGGCGCATCGTGACGAGGGGCACGAAGACGAGCATCGGCAGGTAGAAGAGCGTCGTGCCGCCGAAGAACGCGGTGAGCGGGCTGTCCTGGGCCCCTCCCCCCATCGGCTGGCCGGCGTAGTACTCGGCGAGGATCCAGAAGACGACGCCGCAGAAGAGCAGCCAGCACGTCAACAAGACGTACGCCATCGGCGAGACGAAGAACGAGTGGACCTCGCGCTTGAAGATGGTCCAGGCCGCCTTCATTCCTCTTCCTCGTCCCCGCGAGCGGCCGGCGCCTCGGGCTCGCTGGTGGTCAGGTTCGTGAACACGTCCTCGAGCGACGCCTGCTGCCGGGAGAGCTCGCGCAGCGTGAGCCCGGCCTCCGCGACCGCGCTGAACACGCGCTCGGAGGCGTCCGGCTCCCCCGTCGCCTCGAGCAGGCCCGTGACGAGGCCGTCGCGCCAGGTGAGCTTCACGACGTGGATGTCGTCGAGCTTCGCGAAGACGTCCTCGAAGGCGCCCTTGGATCCGCGGCCGACGATCCGGAGCGTCTCCTGGCTGCGCAGCGCGTCCCGCAGCGAGGTGGGCCGGCCGTCGGAGACCATCTTGCCCTTGCTCAGGATGAGCACGCGATCGCAGATCGCCTCGACCTCGGGGAGGATGTGGGTGCTGATCAGCACCGTCTTGTTCTTGGCCAGCTCGCCGATGAGGGTCCGGACCTGCCGGATCTGGTTGGGGTCGAGGCCCGCGGTCGGCTCGTCGAGGACGAGCAGCGGGGGATCGGCGACGAGCGCGTCGGCGAGGCCGACCCGCTGCCGGTAGCCCTTGGAGAGCTGGTCGATGATCCGGTGCTCGACGTCCGCGACCGCCGCCTGCGCGAGGGACTGCTTCACCCGCGCCGCGATGCTCGCCCGCGGCACGCCCTTGAGCTCGGCGCGGTAGCGCAGGTACTCGCCGACCCGCATCTCCGGGTAGAGGGGGCAGGCCTCGGGCATGTAGCCGATGTGCCTCCGAGCCTCGATCGGCTTCGCGAGCGCGTCGACGCCCGAGATGTGGATCGTGCCCGTCGTGGGCGAGAGGAACCCCGTGATCATGCGCAGGGTCGTGCTCTTCCCGGCGCCGTTCGGGCCGAGGAAACCGCAGACCTGTCCTTGGGGCACCTCGAACGCGAGCCCGCGGACGGCTTCGTGCCGACCGTAGGACTTCGTCAGGTTATCGACGCGGATCACCCAGATCTCCCCGCGAGAGCTGCCCGGGCATAGTCGGTCCGCCTCGCCCCGGCAAGGCCGCCGGTGAATGGGCGACGCGCGGGGGGCAACGAGCGTCACAGATGGTATCTTCCACCTTCGCGGCGTTGACCCTCTCCGCCGGCGCCACCGAGCGTCAGGCTCGCCCCATGGACCCCGATGCAGCCTTGATCGCTCGCGCCCAGCAGGGCGACACCGCGGCGTTCAGGCAGCTCTTCCGTCGTCACCAGGGCACGGTGAGTCGCATCGTCTACCGGATGATCGGGCCCTCGCCCGACGTCGAGGACGTGGTCCAGGACGTCTTCCTCAACGTCTACCGGTCGCTCCCCTCCTTCCGGGGCGACGCCAAGTTCTCCACGTGGCTCTACCGCCTCGCGACGAACGTGACCCGGATGCACCTGCGCCGGGGGCGCAGCCGACCGCGGTTCACCGACACCGAGGTCCCGGAGGCCCCGCGGGACGGCGTGCCCCAGGACACGCCGGAGATCCAGGTGGAGCGCGCCCAGCGCGTGCGCGCGCTGTACCGTCTCCTCGACACGTTGAGCGAGAAGAAGCGCGAGGTCCTGGTCCTGCACGACTTCGAGGGGGTCCCCGCCAAGGAGATCGCCGAGGCCCTCGACATCCCCGTCCTCACGGTCCGGACGCGCCTCTTCTATGCTCGCAAGGAGCTCTACGCGGCGCTCGCCGCCGAGCCGAGCCTCGAGAGCGTGATGCACGCGCTGATGGACAAGCTCCCGGGGCGCCCCAAGCGCGACTCGGCCGGAGAGACCCCGAGCGTCTGAGATGACCCACCGTCCCAAGACCGCTGCGCTCATCGCCTACGCCGGAGGCCTGCTCTCCGACGAGGGGCGTCGCCGCCTCGAGGCCCACCTCGCGGGCTGCGACGTGTGCGGCGAGGAGCTCGCGGCGATCGAGATGTACGACTCGCTGATCGAGGACGTGCGCAGCTCGCAGATGCCCGCGATCGACTTCGAGAGCATGGAGCTCCCCCTCGCGCGGGAGGCGGCCGCGATCAGTCGGACGATGCTCGCGCAGAAGGAGCGCCGCTCGCGAGCGCCCTGGATCGGGCTCGGGGTGGCCGCCGCGGCCGCCGCGATCGGGATCTTCGTCTGGTCGCAGCGCGCCGAGACCCCCGCCCCGACCCCGGCCCCGATCGCCGAGGCGACCGAGGTGGTCGAGCCGGCGCCGGTCGAGGTCCCCGAGCCGGCCCTCCTCGAGCCGGTCGTCACCCTCGCCGCGGGCGACGTCCACCGGGTGACCGAGGGCGGCGAGATGTCGCTGTCCCTCGGCGACGTGCTCGGCGAGGGCGACCAGCTCCGGAGCGGGGACCGCTCGGAGATCCACGTCCGCCTCTCCGATGGGACCGGCATCCGCCTGGCGTCGTCGACGGAGACCACGCTGACCCGGATCCGCGAGGACGAGGTCCGGCTCGAGCTCGGCGCCGGCGCCCTGGCCCACGACGTGGCGCCGCTCGCGAGCGGCTCCCAGTTCGTCGTCCTCGCCGCTGGCTACTCGGTCGAGGTCACGGGGACCCGGTTCGTGGTGAGCTACCTCGCCGACACCGTGGGCGTCGACCTGAGCGAGGGGTCGGTCCGGATCCTCGCGCCCGATGGAGAGGTCATCGAGCTGCGCGCCCCGGCCCGCTGGCGCTCGCGCGGCAACGCCGCCGACGGCCAGCCCGACGCGCCGGCCGTGCGAGGCCTCGCCGAGCCGCGCATCGCCCCCACGCCCGTCACCCTCACCGACCTTCGGATCGTCCAGTGGTCCGTCGACGGCTTCGAGGTCGAGACCCTCGGGACGGTGCAGATCGGGCTGGCCCCCGGCGAGCACGAGGTCCGCGGCTGGGATCCGCGGGGGCGGCTCTTCACCGCGCTGCTGCCGGTGGGTGACGCGCCCGTCGAGCTCCGGGCCGAGGCCCTGCAGCCCGAGGCGCCGCGTCTGCGGCCTGGCCACCTCGACGAGGAGGACCTGCGACCGGTGCTCACGCGGGGCATGCGGCAGGTCCAGCGCTGCTACGAGGTCGCCCTCCGGCGCGGGGTCGAGAACGCGACCGGCCGCGCCCAGATCCGGCTCGACATCGGCGTCATGGGCGAGGTGACGCGGGCCCGCGTGCAGGGCCTCCCGGACGGGCCGCTCGCGCAGTGCATCACGAACTACGCGACCCGCTGGACGTTCCCGCCGCCTGGCGGGCCGGTGACGATCGAGCAGCCCCTCGCGCTGACCCCGACGCAGTAGCGACCCTGGTCTGCTGAAAACTACGACACGCGAGCACACAGACCTACACTCGCGGACGTGGAAGAGCTCCGCCGAGCCGCGATTCGCCGAGCGTGTCAGGTGCTGTTCTGCGCCGCGGCCCTCGCGGGTGGAGCCGGGGTCGCGTGGGTGAGCCGCCCCGCGCCCGCCGCCGCGGTGGGGCAGTTCCCGCTCCCGATGCCCGACGCGGACGCGTTCCCCGCGCTCGACCCGGCCCAGCGCGCGCCCGCCCCCGTCGTCCTCGCGGACGACCCGGACCCGGTCGTCGAGGACCCCGATCCCGAGCCGACGAGCACGTTCGCCGACACCCTCGCCGAGGGCATGGTGATCACCGGGGCCACCGATCAGCGGCTGATCCTGTTCACGTTCGACGACGGCCCCGACCCGCGAAACACCCCGCAGCTGCTCGACACGCTCGACGAGCTGGGCATCCGGGCGGTGTTCTTCCTCAGCACGTACCGCCTCGAGGGCGAAGGTCCGTGGCCGGAGCAGAACCGCGCGCTCGCCCGCGAGATCGCGCGGCGCGGGCACATCGTCGCGAACCACACGCACCAGCACGAGCAGCTCCCCCTCCTCGAGACCGAAGAGGTGATGCGGCAGGTGGAGCACGCGGACGAGATCCTCGAGCGGGTGCTCGGCTCCCGCGCGTGGCTCGTCCGCCCGCCGGGCGGGTCGCGCTCGCCCCGCGTCGACCGGCTCCTCGCGTCCCGCGGCTACACGCAGCTGCTGTGGAACGTGGGCACCGGCGACTTCCAGGTCCGCGACGCCGACTCGGTCGTCCACACCTTCACGCGGGTCCTCGGGCGCCGCGAGCGCGAGTTCGGCGAGCGCGGCGGGGTGGTGCTCCTGCACGACACGCACGCCTGGAGCGTCGAGGCCGTGCCGCGGATCGTCGGCTGGCTCCGCGAGCAGAACTGCGATCTGCTCGCGAGCGGCGACGAGCTCTACGACATCGTCGGCGACCCCCGCCCGTTCTTCACGCCGCGCACCGACGACCCGAGCGCCGCGGCCCCGCCCGCGCACCTCGACGACGCGACGCTCGAGCGCCACCAGGCGCGGCTCCGTGAGGAGACGCGGCGTCGCTGCGAGCGAGTCGCCTCGCGCTGACCCTCATCTTGCGCTAGCCCCGCGCCAAGGGGGTCACCAGAGGATCATGAACTCCGCGGCTCAAGAGTGCCCGGCGTGCGGTTTCGCCAACCCGCGCGCCTGGCGTGCGTGCTGCCGGTGCGGCCGACCGCTCGTCGAGGGGCGCCCGCGGACCGGGCAGACCCTTCGCGAAGCGACGGACCGCACGGTCGTCGACACCGCTCCCCCCAAGGAGGTGACCGAGCCCTCCGCGCCCGAGGCCGCCGAGCCCGCGGCGCAGGGTGAGCTCGAGCCGCCGCTGGTCGGGCAGCTCGACGTGACCCACGCGATCCACGCGGGGATCACCAGCGCCTTCGAAGGCGGCCAGCCCACGCTGGTGGTGCTGGAGGGTGAGCGCGGGTCCGGGAAGACCCGGCTGCTGTTCCACGCCAGCGAGGTCGCGGCGCGCATGAACGGGGAGGCGCTCATTCTGTACGGGGCGTGTCGAGCCCAGGGCGCCGACGGTTACTACGCGCCGTTCGGCCGCATGCTCCTCGAGCGCTTCGGGGTCACCCCGAGCTCCTCGCCGAGCAGCGTCCGCGGCGCGATGGCCACGCACGTGAGCGAGGCGCTCCAGAGCGCGGACGCCATCACGGTCGCGGAGACGACGCACCTCCTCGGGCACATCGCGGGGGTCCCCTTCCCCGACAGCCCGTTCCTGCGCGAGGACGGCGAGCCCGGCGAGCTCCACGAGCGCGCGATCGGCGCCTTCCGCCGGATGATCGCGGGCGAGGCGAAGCAGCGCCCGGTGCTCATCCTGCTCGACAACATGCACGCCGCCGAGGACGACGGCTGGGAGCTGGTGCAAGCCGCGCTCGCCGCGGGCGGCCCGATCGCGGTGGTCGCCGCCGGCGCGCCACCCGTCGCGGAGCGGGCCGAGAAGCTCGAGGCCGGGGGCGGGCTGATGATCGGCCCGATCTCCCCGCTCGCCGAGATCGACATCGCGTCGTTCGTGCAGGTGCTGCTGCCCGCGCTCGCGGAGGCGCCCGAGCCGCTCGTCGCGGCGCTGACCCACCGCTCGAAGGGCAACCCGAGCGCGCTGCGCGAGCTGGTGTTCGCGCTCGTCGAGCAGGGGCTGTTCACGCCGGGCGAGCACGGCCTCGTCGCCGACCTCGATCAGCTCCAGGCGGGCAACCTCCCGGTCACGATGCAGGACGCGGTGCGGGCCCGGCTCGCTCGCCTCGACGCGATCGAGCTCGCCTCGGTCCAGCGCGCCGCGGTCGTCGGCGAGGTGTTCATGGACCGCTGCATCCTCGCGATGATGCGCGGCGAGCGCCCCGCCCCGGGCGACGGCGCCGACCCGGCGTCGATGTGGCCGGACGACGAGGACGACGCGGCGCTCGGCGCGGCGCTCACGCGGCTCGTCGAGAAGGGGTTCATCGAGAACCTCGAGCAGACCGACGTGCCCGGCACCGTCGAGTACCGGTTCCTCCACAGCGACACGCGCGAGCTGCTCTACGAGGAGCTCGACGACGAGCTGCGCCACGCCCGCCACCGGATGGTCGCGGACTGGATGAGCATCGCGATCGAGCTGCGGCGTCAGGGCATGGCCGCGCTCGCCGCGCCCCACCTCGAGAAGGCGGGCATGCGGGCCCGCGCGGGCCGGGCGTACCTCGAGGCGGCGCAAGCGGAGCTGTCGCGGATCCACACGCAGACCGCGCTCCGCTTCGCGGAGAAGGCGCTCGAGCTCATCGAGCCCGAGGACATCGCGCGGCGCATCGACGCGCTGCACCTCCACGGGTCGCTCCTCACCACGGTGGGCCGCTACGACGAGTCGCGGGCCTCGTTCGTCCAGATGCTCGAGACGGCGTGGCGCATCGGCGCGCGGAACAAGGGCGGCGCGGCGCTGAACCGCCTCGCTCGGATCCACCGTCAGCGCGGTGAGGACGTGCAGGCGGTGCAGCTCCTCGAGCGCGCGCTGCAGCTCTTCCGGACCGCCGCAGATCTGCGCGGCGTGGCGAGCTCGCTCGACGACCTCGCGCAGGTCATGCGGCTGCGCGGCGACCTCGATCGCGCCCTCGCGGCCGCGCAGGAGGCGCTCGAGATCCGGCGGCAGCACGCGGACGTGCGCGGCGAGGCGGTGTCGCTGATGACGCTCGGCGGGATCGAGTACGCCCGCGGCGAGATCGAGGCGGCGCAGAACCTCTTCGAGAGCGCCCGCGAGATCCGCGAGTCCATCGGCGACCGTCAAGGTGTCATGCAGGTGTACAACGCCCTCGGCGTCGTCGCGTTCGACCGCGGGGACAACGAGCGCGCCGAGGCCTGCTGGCGCGCGGCGCTGCAGGAGGCCCGCAAGGTCGCCGACCGGCACACCCAGACGTTCCTCCTCAACAACCTCGGTGAGCTCCTCACGACCGCGGGCCGCGCCGAAGAGGCGCAGGTCCTGCTCGAGGAGGCGCGCGAGCTCGCCCACGAGATGCGCAACCGGCGCGCGATGGCCGAGGTCGAGCGCAACCTGGGCCTCAACCTGCTCAAGCAGGGCCACGAGGACGCGGAGAAGACGCTGCTGCGCGCCCTCGCGCTCGCCGAGGCGTACGGCAGCGCCGAGGCGATGGCGCTCGCGCACCGCGCGATCGGCCAGCTCCGGGCGCAGACCCTGTTCGACGACGACGGCGAGGTGTCGCGGCGCGCCGAGGAGAGCTTCCTCGCGAGCATCGACACCTTCCGCGAGGTCGGCAACGAGAAGGAGGCGGCGCGCTCCCTCGCGCAGCTCGGCTACCACCTGATCGAGCGCGGCGACGTCGAGAGCGCGAAGGAGCGGCTCCGCGAGGCCCGCGCGATCATGCGCCGCGTCGGCGTCCACGATCAGGCAAAGGTCGAGCAGACCCTCGAGGAGCTCGGCGCGCTCACGCGACACTGAGTTTCCGAAGGGCCCGCTACGGGGCTGCGCGGCAGGTGTTGCTGCAGCCGTCCGTGTCGACGCGGTTGCCGTCGTCGCACTCCTCGACGCCGGCGTGGACGAAGCCGTCGCCGCAGGTGGCGCGGCGGCACGCGAGCGACACGCCGGTCCCCGGGTGCGCGGCGAAGCGCGGGAGGCAGCCGTCGGTCGCGTCGGTGTTGCCGTCGTCGCACTGCTCGCAGCCCTGACAGCCCGGGGTCGCCGGGTCCGTATCGGCGCGGTTCACGAGGCCGTCCCCGCACACGTTGAGCAGGCACGCGGTGGTGCACGCGTCCCGGTTGCTCGTGTTCCCGTCGTCGCACTCCTCGCCCGCGCTGGTGACGCCGTCGCCGCAGCGGGGCAGCGTGCAGGCCGTGGTGCAGCCGTCGCCGTCGAACGTGTTGCCGTCGTCGCACTCCTCGACGCCCGCGTGGACGAAGCCGTCGCCGCAGCGCGCGAGCAGGCAGGTGCTCAGGCAGTCGTCGGTGTCGTCGGCGTTGCCGTCGTCGCACTCGCTGCCCGGGCCGATCACGCCGTCCCCACACTCGTCGGGGCTGCACCGGCTCGTGCACCCGTCGGTGTCGTCCATGTTCCCGTCGTCGCACGCCTCCACGCCGGCCCAGACGACCCCGTCGCCGCACCGCGCGGGCTCGCAGGTGTTGCGGCACGCGTCGCGATCGTCGCTGTTGCCGTCGTCGCAGGCCTCGACGCCAGCCCACACGAAGCCGTCCCCGCAGTACGCGGCGACGCACGTGTTCAGGCACGCGTCGGTGTTGTCGCTGTTGCCGTCGTCGCACTCGAGGCCGGGTCCCACCACGCCGTCACCGCACTCGGGGACGCTGCAGTTGTTCCGGCAGGCGTCGAGGTTGTCCAGGTTGCCGTCGTCGCAGAGCTCGACGCCGGTCTGCACGAAGCCGTCGCCGCACCGGGCGCTCTCACAGACGTTGGTGCAGCTGTCGGTGTTGCTGGCGTTTCCGTCGTCGCACTCCTCGACGCCGATGTAACGGACGCCATCCCCGCAGACGTTGACCGAGCAATTGTTCTTGCACCCGTCGGTGTCGTTCAGGTTGCCGTCGTCGCACTCCTCGCCGGCGCAGTTCACCACCCCGTCGCCGCAGGAGCAGTAGCGACAGAGGTTGGTGCAAGAGTCGGTGTCGTCGTCGTTGCCGTCGTCGCACCCCTCCACGCCGATCTGGACCCAGCCGTCGCCGCAGAACGCGGCCATGCACGAGGTCAGGCACCCGTCGGTGTTGCTGGTGTTGCCGTCGTCGCACTCCTCGCCGTCCGAGATCACGCCGTCCCCGCAGTACGGGGCGCCCGCGTCGATCGGGGGGACGCCCGTGTCGGGGATCGGAGGCGGTGGAGCCCCACCGTCGATCGTCAGCGGGTGCGTCGAGCCACACGCCAACAGCAGCCCCGACAACCCCACGACCCAGCAACCCTCGTCAACGCGCATCGTCTCCCCTTTCGGCGACCACGCACCTCAACATCCATGCCGAGCCCGTGAGGTGGGCCTCGCGGCGCCGGAGACACTCCGCGAGCGCAGCGCGACACGGGGCTCGCGCCCCTGAGACACCTCGCGGCCTCGCTCGCTCGAGTTGGATACGATGCCCGCGTGGACTCGCCCCCGCGCTGGCTCGCGTGGCTGACCGCGCTGCCGCTCCTCTTGGGCGTCACGTGGATCGGCATCGACGCGAGCCGCGTCACCAGCGACCTCGACCGGCCGCGCGATCTGCACGGGGCCGATCACGTCCAGAGCGACGCCTGCCAGCGCTGTCACCCGGGCCCCTTCGCGTCCTGGCGGCGGACCTTCCACCGGACGATGACCCAGGAGGCCACCGAGGCGTCCGTCGCGGGCGACTTCGACGACGCGCGGCTCGAGTACGGGGGCGTGACGGCCCGGATGGAGCGCGACCCGAGCGGCGGGTTCACGATGCGCTTCGTCGGACCCGACGGCCGCGAGTGGTCGCGCGCGACGGTGGTGCGCACGATCGGGTCCCGGCGCTACCAGCAGTACCTCGCCGCGGACGGAGACGTGCTCTTCCGGCTCCCCGTCGCGTGGCATGTCGAGGAGCAACGCTGGTTCCACATGAACGGCGCCTTCCTCACCCCCGATCCGGAGCGCGAGGGCTCCGCGATCGCCGAGGCCGACTACTACCGGCACGTCACCCGCTGGAACGACAACTGTGTCTTCTGCCACAACGTCGCCGCGAACCCCGGCCGCGGCGAGGACACCTGGGACACGGAGGTCGCCGAGCTCGGCGTCGCCTGCGAGGCCTGCCACGGGCCCGCCGACGAGCACGCCGGCGTCAACGCCGACCCGATCCGGCGCTACGCCCTGCACCTCTCGGACGAGCCCGACCCGACCATCGTGAACCCGCGACGACTCTCGCCGGAGCGGAGCGCCGAGGTCTGCGGTCGCTGCCACGGGCAGCGGATCGCCCCGGACGTGGATCGCTTCCTCCGTGACGGCGACCCCTACGTGCCCGGCGACGTGCTCTCCGACTACTCCCGGCCGCTGGCCCGCGACACGTCGCTCGACGGCGACCCCACGGCGTTCCGCGATCGGTTCTGGGCCGACGGGACCGCGCGGCTGACGGCGTACGAGTACCAGGGCCTCCTCGCGTCTCCGTGCGACGAGCTCACCTGCACGAGCTGCCACGGGATGCACGAGGGCAACCCGCGCGGGCAGCTCCGCGACGCCGCGCGCGGAGACGGATCCTGCACGGGCTGCCACGACGCGAGCCTCGCGCTCCGGGGGCACACCGGCCACGCGTCGCCGGTCGAGTGCGTCGACTGCCACATGCCGCGGATCGTCTACGGGGTCGTCGAGGCGCACCGGAGCCACCGGATCGAGCTGCCGACGCCGCGCGCGGACCGCCCCGGGGCCTGCGCCCTCTGCCACGCGGACCGGACCGACGCCTGGATCGCGAACGGCTACCACGACCTCTACGGCCGCCGCGTGCCGCTCGACGACGGCGACCCGTGGCCACGGGTCCACCGCGACGCGGTCGGCGGGGATCCCATCGAGCGCTCGATCGCCGTCGCCGCGCTCGGGCGCTCCGGCGAGCTCGTCGAGAGGGCTCGGCGCGTCTCGCTGCTCCTCGACGTGATGGTCGAGGACCCCTACCCCGCGGTGCGGCACCTCGCGTGGCGGAGCCTCGGCCAGCTCGCGTCGATCCCGGACGGCTACGTCCCCGAAGGCGACCGCGAGGCGCGCGAGCGGTGGGTCCGGGACGCCGCGCCGGGGCTCGAGACGTCGGCCGCGTCGCCCGAGCGGCTCGCGCAGCTGCGCGAGGACGCCGCCCAGGAGGCCATCTTCATCGGCGAGTGAGGCTCGAGGTCTGTCGATAAATCGCCTTCGGCGATTTCTCTCCGGCGAGGGGCAAGCCCCTCGCGCTCCCCACTGAGATCCTCCGACGCTTCGCGTCGTCGGACTCAGAGACGCCCCGCGAGGATCCTGTAGACGGGCAGCCCGTCCTCGTCGGCGCGGACCTCGCGGTTGCTCTTGGCCCAGGGGTTGTCGTCGAGGCGACGGGGCTCGAACGCGGGGTGCTCCACCATCAGGGCCTCGTAGGCGTCGGCTCGCTCCTCGACGTCCGTCTGCACGTAGAGCTCGCCCCCGGGCCCGATCAGCCGCGCGAGGGTGTCGAGGAAGGTATCGGTCACGACCATCCGCTTGGTGTGGCGCTTCTTCCACCACGGGTCGGGGAAGTGGACGAACGCCCGCCGCACGCAGCCGTCGGGGCCCGCGCGCTCGAGCAGCTCGCGCGCGTCGGCGCGGAAAGCCCTCGCGTTGTCGAGCCCCTCGCGGATCCGCCGCTCCTCGACGAGGAAGGACCACTTCGCCTTGATCTCGATGCCGATCACGCGGCTCTCGCGGGCGCGGGCGCGCACGATGAACGACCGGCCCCGGCCGAAGCCGATGTCGAGCTCGAGCGGCGCGTCGCCGTCGATGAGGCTCGGGAGGTCGACGGGGCCGTCCGGCGGGCTCGGCGCCCGGTCCATGTAGCGGACGGGAGGGGGGGTCTCGGGAGGGGACACGGGCCGCTGCGATTACGTCTCGACCGCCCGACTGTCAAACCCGTAGGTGTGCACCATTCTTGACCCTTCCCGGCCTCTTCGCGTATCCAGGCAACGTGCTCGTCGCGCATGACGTCGGGCCATGAGGAGGTCTGTGTGGCGGTGAAAATCCTGGCCGCGGACGATAGCGCCACGATGCGCAAGGTCCTGGAGCTGACCTTCGCCGGCGAGCCGGTCGAGATCGAGACCGTCGACAGCGGGGAGGCAGCGGTCGAACGCGCCTCTCAGTCGGCGCCCGACGTGGTCATCGCGGACGCGTCGATGTCGATGAGCGGGTACGAGGTCGCGCAGCAGCTCAAGAGCAACCCCGCCACCCAGAACGTGGCCGTGATCGTGCTCGCCTCGCAGCACCACGCGTACGACGCGGCCAAGGGGAAGGAGTGCGGCGTCGACGACCACGTCCTCAAGCCGTACGACTCGCAGGTCATGATCGACAAGACGCAAGAGGTCTTGTCTCGTCCTCGCGCGAGCGCGTCCGGCGGAGCCGTGTCGGCCCCGGCGCGCCCGGTGCCCGCCGCCCCGCCCCAGCGCCCGAGCTCGCCCGGGGTCGGTCGCCCGGCCACCGGCGCGCCCTCGAACCTGCGCTCGACCGTCAGCTTCGGGACGCCGCAGCGGCCCGTGCTCGAGCTCGCCGAGGAGGACGCGGCCCCGGCGCGCCCCGCGGCGCCGAAGCTCCCGCCGCGTCCGCCCGCGCGCCCGGCCCGCCCCGCGGTCACCGCGCCGACGGCGCCGTCTCAGCCCACGCCCTCGCCCGCTCCGTCGGCGGCGGCCGCGGCGACGTCCTCGAGCGGCCCGATGGCCTCGAAGCTCGAAGAGCTGGGCCTCTCGCAGGACCAGATCGACGGCGTGCTCGCGCTCTCGCGCGAGGTGATCGAGCAGGTGGTCTGGGAGGTCGTGCCGGACCTCGCCGAGGTCATCATCCGCGAGGAGATCCGACGTCTCACCGCGGAGTGATCTCGCTGGGGATGGTGCTATGCCGTCCCTCCCATGAGCGCTGACTCCTTCGAGACGATCGACTTCGCTTCGCTGCCCAAGCACTTCGACTCCGCCGCCGCCGAGGAGCGCCTCGGCGAGGCGTGGGAAGCTCGGGGCGTCTACCACTACGACCCGACGCGCCCGCGGGAGGAGACGTTCGTCGTCGACACCCCGCCGCCGACCGTGTCGGGCTCGCTCCACATGGGGCACGTCTTCAGCTACACGCACACCGACGTGCTCGTGCGGCAGCGCCGGATGCGCGGGCAGAACATCTTCTATCCCATGGGCTGGGACGACAACGGCCTGCCCACCGAGCGCCGCGTCCAGAACCACTTCCACGTGCGCTGCGAGCCGGGCGTCCCGTACGACCCGGACCTGAAGCGCGAGCCGGTGGACGCCAAGACGGCCAAGAAGGAGCGGCCGCTCGTCGTCTCGCGCCGCAACTTCATCGAGCTCTGCAACATCGTCACGCGCGAGGACGAGAAGGCCTTCATGGCGCTGTGGCGCCGGATGGGGCTCAGCGTCGACTGGCGGCAGGAGTACGCCACCATCGATGATCACTGCCGACACCTCGCGCAGCTCTCGTTCCTGGACCTGCACGAGAAGGGGCACGTCTACAGCAACGAAGCGCCGACGATGTGGGACGTGGACTTCCAGACCGCGGTCGCGCAGGCCGAGGTGGAGGACCGCCCGAAGAACGGCGCCTTCCACGACATCCGCTTCGGCGTCCGCGGCGCGCCCGATCGCAGCTTCGTGATCTCGACTACGCGGCCCGAGCTGCTCCCGGCGTGCGTCGCGGTGACCGCGCACCCGAACGACGAGCGGTACAAGGATCTGTTCGGCAAGGAGGCGATCACCCCGCTCTTCTCCGCGCCGGTGCGGATCTTCCCGAGCGAGCTCGCCGACCCCGAGAAGGGCACGGGCATCCTCATGGTCTGCACGTTCGGCGACCAGACCGACGTCCACTGGTGGCGCACCGAGAAGCTCGCGCTCCGCCAGATCGTGGGGCGCGACGGACGCCTCACCCCGGTCACCTTCGGCGACGACGCGTTCCCGAGCGACGCGCCCGAGGAGGCCAACCGCCACTACGCGGAGCTGGCCGGCAAGAAGGTCGCGCAGGCGCGCGAGGCCATCGTCGGGATGCTCGGCGACGCGCTCGTCGCGCCGCCCCGCCCCACCGAGCAGGCGGTGAAGCACTACGAGAAGGGGGACCGCCCGCTCGAGTTCATCACCACGCGGCAGTGGTTCGTGCGGCTGCTCCACCAGAAGGCCGCGCTGATCGAGAAGGGCGAGGCCATCGGCTGGCACCCGGACTTCATGCGCCTCCGCTACAAGAACTGGACGGAGGGCCTCGCGTTCGACTGGTGCGTGAGCCGCCAGCGCTACTTCGGGGTGCCCTTCCCCGTCTGGTACCCGGTCGGCGCCGACGGACAGCCCGACTACCAGCACCCGATCATCGCGGCCGCGGAGACGCTCCCCGTCGATCCGATGAGCGACGCGCCCCCCGGGTTCACCGAGACGCAGCGCGACCAGGCCGGCGGCTTCACCGGCGAGCCGGACGTCTTCGACACCTGGTTCACCAGCTCGCTGACCCCTCAGATCGGCAGCCACTGGAAGCTCGACGAGGCCCGTCACGCGCGGCTGTTCCCCGCGGACATCCGGCCGCAGAGCCACGAGATCATCCGGACCTGGGCGTTCTACACGATCGCCAAGGCGCTCCTCCACGAGGGCCAGATCCCCTGGCACCACGTCGTGATCAGCGGCTGGATCCTCGATCCCGACCGCAAGAAGATGAGCAAGAGCAAGGGCAACGTGGTCACCCCCGCGGCGCTGCTCGACGAGTGGGGCGCGGACGGCGTGCGCTACTGGGCGGCCGGCGCGCGGCTCGGGACGGACACCGCCTTCGACCCGCAGGTCCTCAAGGTCGGCAAGCGGCTCGTCACCAAGCTCTTCAACGCCGGCAAGTTCGTCCTCTCGCAGGAGGCCGAGCGGCACCCGATCACCCGCGAGCTCGACCGCGCGTTCGTCGCGTCGCTGGCCGCGCTCGTCGAGGAGGCGACCGCCGCGTTCGACGAGTTCGAGTACGCCAAGGCGCTGATGGCGACCGAGTCGTTCTTCTGGTCGAGCTTCACCGACACCTACCTCGAGCTGTCGAAGGCGCGCGCGCGCGGCGACCTCGGGGACGCCGCGGATCGCGGCTCCGCGGCGGCGACGCTCCGGCTCGGCCTGAACGTGCTGCTGCGCCTGCTCGCGCCGGTGCTGCCGTACATCACCGAGGAGGTCTGGTCCTGGATCTTCGCGGCCGAGACGGGCCACCCGTCCATCCACGCGGCGCCCTGGCCCACGGTGGAGGAGCTGTCGGCCGCGGCGCCCGCGCCGGACGACGCCGGCAGCTTCGCGCTCGCGGTCGACGCGATGACCGCCGTCAACAAGCGCAAGAGCGACGAGGGCGTCTCCGTCGGCCGCGTGACGGAGCTGCTCGTGCTCGCCGCGAACGAGGCGACGGCCGCGCGCCTCGCGCCGGTGTGGGACGACGTCGCGGGATCCGCGCGGTGCGTCGAGCATCGCGTGGAGACCAAGGCGGACCTGGCCGACGGCGCCTTCGAGGTGCTCGAGGCGCGCTTCGCGCCCAAGGCCCCGAAGGGCGAGTAGCCCTACAGCAGCTCGAGCTGGCCGGGGTGGACGTGGTCGTTCTCGACCCGGACGCCCTCGAGCTCGAGCAAGAAGCGTTTCTTGTCCAGGCCGCCCGAGAAGCCGCCGAGCGCGTAGCCGGCGGCGACGCAGCGGTGGCAAGGCACGATCAGCGGGATCGGGTTGGCCCCCATCGCCATCCCGATCGCGCGCATCGATCGCGGGGAGCCGGCGTCGGCGGCCAGGCCGGCGTAGGTGCGCACGGACCCGCGCGGCACCTCGCGCAGCGCGCGCCAGGCCCGGCGCTGGAACTTCGTGCCGCCGAGGCGCACGGGGAGCGACGCGGGGTCCACCGGCGCACCCTCGAAGTAGCGGGCGAGGCCCTCGTAGATCACTCGCGGGAGCGCGCGCTCCGGGATCGCGTCGAGCTCGGGCAGCCAGCGCCGGCGCACCTCCTCGGGAGGCGGCTCGCCGGAGAGCTCCACCATCACGACGCCCTCGGGGACCCACGCGATCCAGATCGCCCCGAAGCGCCCGGCCGCGAACACGTTCTGCCCCGCGGTCTCGAGTGGGCCGGGGCCGAGGTCTTTGTTACCTTGCTCGGGCATGGGGCGTTTGGGGTTCCTGGTCGGCGTCTCCGCCGTGGCCGCGCTGGGCTGCGGGCCCAGCTTACGGCGGGTCCAGGACAGCCGCGTCTACTTCGAGCGTTGCTACGCAGCCGACTTCGATGCCCGGATCCCGCTCGCCGAGAAGCATGCCTGCTGGACGGCTTGGTTGGAACACTACACGACCGGCCAGCCGCCCGAGCGCGCTCGCTACGCGCGAGAGCGCCTCTACCAGGTGGAGCACGGCGAGTCGGTGCCGCGCCTGCCCGGCATGCCGGTGGCCACGATCGGGCCGCGCTCGGTCGCCCCTCTCACCGTCGCGAGCGAAGAGGTCGAGGTCGCGCCCGATCCCCCCGCCAACGTCGACGAGGAGATCGCCGAGAGCCCTCGACCTCGACGGATCCGACGCGCGTCCCCGATGCCCCGGACGTCGAACCCGTCCTGCGCGGCTCGCGCGTGCGAGGCGCCCTGGCGCGAGTGTCGCGAGCGCTGCTCGGACGACGCCGAGACGTGCGACGCGGCCTGCGAGGTCGAGCTGCAGTCCTGCGCGCGCGGCTGCTTCTGATTCTGCGCGCGATCGCAGGGCTTTTTTCCCATGTGACGCGGGACCGCGGTCCGTTTGCCCCACCGTCACCATCGGTGACATAGTCGGCTCGCCTCCGGCCCGGGGCTGCCTCATCGGGCAGCCAGAGTGGATTCCGACCGAAACTCAGACTCGGTCGGGAGGCGAGCTCGATGGACTACCTGCCCCTCATTCTTCTCGGATGCTCCGCGACGGCCCTCGCGCTGTTCGGCTTCGGGATCCTCTCCACCTTGCGGCACACCAGCCGCAAGCCCTTCTCGTTGCCGGACGACGAGTACCTGCCGGTGTCCCTGCTCAAGCCCCTCAAGGGGACCGAGGAGGGTCTCGAGGACAACCTCCGCTCGTTCTTCGAGCAGGACTACCCCGCCGAGATCGAGATCGTCTTCGCCGTCACCGACCCCTCGGATCCCGCGCTCGCCGTGGCCCGGCGCCTCGCCGCCGAGTACTCGGACGTCCCGAGCCGCATCGTGTTCAGCGACCCGAGCTTCGGCCTCAACCCGAAGGTGGCCAACCTCCAGGGCGCCCTCCGCGCGTCCCGTCACGAGCTGGTCCTGCAGTCCGACGCGAACGTCCGCGCCAAGCCCGACTACCTCCGGCGCGTGGTCGCCGAGATCGTCCGCGAGGACGCGCAGCTCCTGAGCTCGATGGTCACCGGCGTCGGCGAGCGGTCCATCGGGGCGATGCTCGACAACCTGCAGCTCTCGGCGTTCACCGCGCCCGGCACCTGCTTCGCGCTGAACTTCGGGATCGTCTGCGTCATCGGCAAGTCGATGCTCTTCTACAAGAAGGACCTCGAGGACGTCGGCGGGCTCGAGGTCGTGCGCGACATCCTCGCCGAGGACTACGTCCTGGGCCGCATGTTCCAGGCCGTGGGCAAGCGGGTCGTGCTCTCCACGACCACCGCCGAGAACGTCAACATCGACTCCTCGGTCGAGCACTTCCTCGCGCGCCACGCGCGCTGGCTCAAGATGCGCGCCGTCGTCCACGTGCCGGGCTTCTTCGCCGATCTCTTCGCGAACCCCACCGCGCTGGCGCTCCTCGCGTTCCTCGCGAGCGGCCTCGACTGGCGCTACGGGCTCGTGCTCGCCGGCACCACCGTCATCAAGTCGCTCGGCGACCAGTTCCTCGTGCGGCGCACGCGCGGCGTCCCGCTCTCGATGAAGCACCGCTTCATGACGCCGCTCCGCGACGTGCTGATGATGGCGCTCTGGCCCTACGCCGCCTTCAGCCGGAAGATCGACTGGCGCGGCGTCCCCGTCCGCCTCGGCTGGGGCAGCCGCCTCCGGCCCGACGACGGCCCGCTCCCGATCCGCCTCGTCCGCCGCGTGCTGTCCCGCGGCTAGCCGAACGAGCAGGTCTCGAGGGGCTCGCTCATGAGCGTGTTGTTGTCCTCGAGGCACTCGTTGTACGAGCCGGCGCCCGTGCCGTCGTCGTCGGCGATGGCCTCGACGGTGTAGTCCGAGAAGCTGAACCCGCCCGTCTCCGTGTACTCGAAGACGAGCACCTCGGAGCGGCCGGGGAGCAGCGTGGTGGTGGTCCGCTGCACGCCGAGCGGGATCACCATCCCGCCCGGGATGGTCGTCAGCCGCGCGAACACCGCGATGCCCGGCGGCACCCCGAGCGCCCCCGCGTTGGTGATCGTCACCGCGATCCGGAGGATGCCCATCGGGATGCACTCGGCGCGCTCGATCGCCGTGATCTGGAGATCGGGCGCGTCGAAGAGGCCCCCGGGCTGGACGTTCTGGCGGAAGTTGTTGAGCCGGCCGTTCTGCCAGTTCCGCTCCTCGACGCGCGGCACCTGACCGTCCTCGGTGATGTTGGTGACGTGATAGGTGTGCTGGTTCCAGACGCGCCGCGTGCGGACCCAGTTGTTCTCCGCGTCCTCCCAGATCTCGATGCCGCCGAGCGCCGTGCTCGTCCGGTTGGGCTCGGGGATGACGACCTCGCTCTTTCCGTCGTTGTCGACGTCCACCACGATCGGCATCTCGAGGCGCGTGTTGCTCTGGTGGGAGAGGTCCTCGTAGAGCACCTCGCCGGTGCGCCCCGCGAAGATCCGGAAGGACGTCTCGTCGGCGTAGACGACCTCGGCGGCGCCGTCGCCCTCGAAGTCGAACACGCTCGATCCCGTCGCGCGGCTCGAGCAGTCGCGGTTCGGGGCCGTCCACAGGATGTTCTCTCGCGCGCACCCGGCGGGCAGCGGATCGCCGACGCAGTCGAAGTCGATGACCACGTAGAAGTCGGCGCCCGCGGTGCCGATCTCGGGGCGGCCGTCGCCGTCGAAGTCCGCGATCGTCGGCGGGCCGCTCTCGTTGTTCGTGCAGGGCCCGTCGCCGAGGTACGGCATCACGTCGTCACGCGGGATCGTGACGCGGTGCAGGAGCGTGCCGTCGTGCTGGATCACGAACGCCTCGCCCTGACGGATGATCACCACCTCGCCCTCGGGATCGTCGTCGAAGTTCCCGACCGCGTTGAACCCGTCGCAGGGGATCGCGCCGCCGCCGCAGGGCGAACCGCTCGTCCCGCCGTAGTCGAAGGTCCACACCTCCGCGCCGGTGCGGCCGTCGTAGACGGTGTTGCCCGCGATCACCTCGAGGTCGCCGTCGAGGTCGAGGTCGGCGACGGTGGACGCGGGCCCGAGGAACGCGTTGTTGCCCACGCCCGCGGTCGGGCCGACGGTCACCCGGCCGTCCCAGATCACCGCGCCGCTGAGCCCGTCGAGGACGACGTTGCCGATGATGACCTCGGGTCGGCCGTCTGCGTCGAGATCCGCGAGCGACGGCGCGCCGCCCGATCCGAGCTGCGCGGAGGACGGCGCCATCGTGTTGCGCCACAGCTCGGTCCACGCGCTCCCGTCGTCGGCGGCGCGGGTCCACGCGATCGCGCCGCCGTTGCGGAACGTCGCCACGATCTCCGGCACGCGCTCGTCCGGCATCGAGTCGGGGTGCAGGTTGCCCACCGCGACGCCCGACGAGTTGTCGACGAACGGCGACTCGATGATCGCGTGGGTGTTCATCGTCCCGTCCGGGTTGCAGGCCCCGCTGATGACGACGAGCCGCCCGCGCGCCGTGCAGCAGCCGTCGCTCTGGTAGTCGAAGGCGATGAAGACGATGTCCGGGATGTCGAGCGTGTCGGTCACGCCGTCGCCGTTGTCGTCGGTGAGGTTCATGACGGCCGGCGTCATCACGACGTCGTCGTAGGCCGCCGAGCTGCCGGCGGGGGGCACCCAGTGGCAGGACGTCACCGGCGTGAACTCGCCGACCGGCGGCCGGAACTCGCAGACCTCCACCGCGTCGCGCGGCGCGCAGCGGCCCAGGCTCACGAGACAGATCTCGTCGACCTCGCACTCCTCGGTGAGCGTGCACGGCGCGCCGAGGTCCGCGCAGGCGCCGCCGAGGCAGGCCTGGTCGTCGGTGCAGCAGAGCTCGTCGGCGCTCCCGCACCGGTTCGCCTCGTCCGCGCATTCGACCACGCAGCGATCCGAGAGGCACTCCTGCCCCGCGTCGCAGCACGCGCCGCCGCAGACCGGGTCGCTGCCGCAGTCGACCGCGCACGTCCCCGCGTTGCAGACCTGCGCGGCGTCGCAGCAGAGGCCCGAGCAGGCCGGTCGGCCGTCGGTGCACTCCATCATCATCATGCCGGTGTCGACCCCGTCGCCACCGTCGGTCCGCGCACGCGGCACGCACATCCCGTCGGTGCAGACCTCGCCGGTCGCACACTCCGTGTCCGACGCGCAGGGGGTGGTGACGGGCCCGTTGCAATCGCAGCCAGTGACGAACACGGCGAGCCCGAGGAGCGACGCGCCGAGGAAGCGGGGGTACGACATGGACTGGATGATATCCCCGCCTTGCGGTCTCGGTCTCGTGACGAGGATCCTCTCGTCGTGATCGAGCTCGGCCCCGTCGACGTCCCGAGGACCTTCGACCCGCCCCGCGTGGATCAGATCCTGGAGGCGCGCGGCACCGCGTTCGTGTTCGTCAGCGGGGAGCGGAGCGAGGTCCTCCGCCTCGACCGAGGTCGCCTCGAGTCGACCCAGAGCCCGTTCATGGTCGCGTCGCCGCCGTGCTCGCGCCGCATGGCGCGGCTCGGAGACGGGACGCTGGCGGTGCCGGACCGCGACCAGATCCACCTCTACGACGGCGCGGAGTGGCGGACCGTGGCCACCTCGTCCCGGATGGTCGCGGTGTCGGGCACGGGGGTCGACGACCTGCTCGGGCTCACCGCGGCGAAGCGGGCGCTATGGGAGCTCGCCGGCGCGTGGCGCCCCGCGTCGCTCGACGGCTCGAACCACGGCTTCTCGAGCGTCGACGCGGGCCCCGACCGCTGCGTGGCGATCCGGCGAGGCCGCGTGCTCGAGCGCCGCGAAGGCCGCTGGCGCGAGGCGGGGATCGAGCGGCCCGCGATGCTGGAGGCGCACGTCTTCGGCGACGATCACGCGGTGGTGCACCGCGACGGTCACCTCTTCGTCCATCGGGGCCTCGCGTGGGATCCCGTCCGCCTCGAGGTCCCCGAGGGCGGGACGGTCGACTTCATCCGGTCCTGGCGCGGTCACACCTTCGTCGGCGGCGTCGACGCGGCGCTCCGCGGGTGGGCTCAGATCGGTCGGCGCGCGCGCTACCGCTTCGAGCTCCGAGGCCCCGCGACGAGCGCGGCGCGCTGGCTGGACTGGTCGAGCGAGGGCCGGGTCGCGCTCCTCGGCGACACGACCCTCTGGCTCGGCGAGCCGCTCGAGAGCCCCGCCGCGGGCGCGGACGAGCGCCTCGCTCTGGGCTCGACGGACCCGAGAGCGCGGACCGTGCGCGTCGCCGCGAGCGTCGGGGTGTCGAGCACCGAGGGCGACGCCCTCGCCGTGGAGGCCTTCGAGATCGATCGCGCGCCCGTGACCAACCGGGACTGGGCCCAGGTCGCGTCCGCGCTCTCACTGCGCGCCCCCGAGCACTGGCCCGGCGGGCGGATCCCGCCTGATCGAGAGGACCACCCCGTGGTCGGCGTCCCGTGGGACGACGCCCAGCGCTACGCCGCCTCGCGGGGCATGCGCCTGCCGACCGAGCACGAGTGGGAGCGCGCCGCGCGCGGCACCGACGGTCGACGCTTCGTCGCGGGAGACTCGCCGCCCGAGCTGCCTCCGACGTCGAAGATCCGCACGCGCGCGGTCACGTCGCCGAGCCCGGCGAGCCCCTTCGGGCTCGAGCACGTCGGGATGGTCTGGGAGTGGACCGACACGCCGGAGGGGGCGGGTCACATCGTCCGCGGCGGGCCGTGGCGCGACCGCGCGGCGCCGGCCGAGATCGCGAACCGCAGCGTCGAGAACGACCGCGCGCTCGACGTCGGCTTCCGCTGCGCGCGGTCCGTCGACGCCGCGGCGCCGCGGGACCGCGACAACCCGTATCGCTAGCGCCGCAGCACGCAGGTGGAGAACTCGACCTCGGTCGCGCAGCGGACGACGTCGGGGTTACAGCAGTCCGCGTCCGCGCTGCAGAACTCGCCGAGCTGGGCGAGCGTGCAGGGCCCGCAGATGTCGGCGTCGCTCGTGCAGACCCGCCCGCCCGCGCCGTCCGAGATGCAGCCGCAGCCGCAGCAGTCGGCGTCCGTGGTGCAGGCGCCGCCGTCGGCGACGCACATCGACCCGCACCGCGGGACGCCCATCGAGTCGGGCACGCAGATGCCCGTGCAGCACGTCGCGCCCGTGGCGCACTCCTCGCCGTCGGGGAGGCAGCAGACCATCGCCCCCGAGGGACCCTCCGCGCAGGTCAGGCGCGGGAACGACTCCGTGCAGCAGTCCGCCGTGCTCGTGCACGTCTCCGCGGGCAGCGTGCAGCTCCCGTCGCCGCCGAGGCAGCGTCGGATCCCCTCGGCGCCCATCACGCAGCCGGTGTCGCCGCCGCCGTTCGGGCAGCAGTTGGAGCTCGCGCCGCCGTCGCCGCAGACCTCCCCGGGCGGCAGGCACGAGTCGGCGTTGGCGCAGCGTCGGATCGGGCGGCCGTCCATCGTCATCCCGCGGTCCTCGCAGACCCCGGAGCAGCAGGAGGCGTCGGTCGTGCAAGCCTCGTCCTGCAGGATGCAGCCGCCGAGCCGCTGACACGTCGGGACGCCCGTGTCGTCGGCGTCGAGGCAGGCGGTGGAGCAGCACGCGCCGCTCAAGCCTTCGGACGAGCACGGCTCGCCCGCGACCGCGCAGCTCCCGTCGGTCGCGCACGTGCCGACCGCGGCGCCGCCGGGCCGGTCGCAGAGCCCGAGGCAGCAGTCGCCGTCGTTGCGGCAGACGTCCCCGCCCGTCCGGCAGTCACCCGCGAACGCGCAGGTGCAGTCGCCGCCCGCGCACGCGGCGCCCGCGGCGTCGGCGCAGCGGCTCGAGCAGCACTCGCCACCGCTCGCGCACGTCTCGCCGATCGGCCGGCAGCTCAGGGTCGGGTTCGTCGCGCAGGCGCCGCCCGTGCAGCGGTTGGAGCAGCAGTCTCCGTCGGCCCCGCAGGTCTCGCCGATCGTGCCGCAGGTCATGGCGGCGCAGACGAGCGTCCCCGAGCCGTCGTCCTCGCAGCCGAGGCCGGGGCAGCACTCGGCCGAGCTCGCGCACGCGCCCCGCTCGTTGGTGCACGCGCCCGCGTCGGGGCGGCCGCCGGCGTCCACGTCGCCGGCGTCCACGTCACCCCCATCCACGTCGCCCGCGTCGCCGGTGACCGCGCCGTCCATGCCGCCGCCGTCGACGGGCTCCGGCGATCCGCCACAATCACACCCACCGAGGGCGACCAGCGCGAACGCCAGCCCCCCACACCACGCGAAGCGAGTCATCCCAACCTCCAAGGGGAAGCGTACCCCAGGTGGGACACCAGGCGCCGATCAGGCGAAGTGGGCGAGCAGCTCGCGCGTCACGAGGTCGGGCTGCTCGAGCGCGGAGAGGTGCGCGGCGTCGGGGATCTCCACGAGCCGCGCGCCGCGGATGCCGTCGGCGATCTCCCGCGAGCGCGCCGGCGGCGTGGCGCCGTCCTCGCGCCCCACCATCACCAGCGTGGGCGCGGTGATCTCCCGGAGCCGCGGGCGCAGATCCACGCGGTGGAAGATCACCGCGTCGACCGCGTGCCCGATCGAGGCGGGATCCATCCGCGCGAGGTGCTCGCGAAACGGATCGACGATGTCCCGCCGCGAGGTCACCGAGCGCCCGGTGAAGAAGATCCGCTCGATGCGGTCCTCGAGGATCGCGAGCGCCCCCACCCGGCGCGCGATGAAGGCCATCGCGTGATAGGAAGGCAACTTGCGCCTCGCCTCCCGCGCGGCGCTCGAGTCGAGGATCGCGAGCCGCCGGAGCCGGGCCGGGCTCTGGAGCGCGACCCGCATCCCCGTCATCCCGCCCCAGGACAGGCCCGCCCAGTCGACCGGCTCTTCGACGTCGAGCGCGTCGAGGACCTCCACCGCCGCGTCCGCGCAGCCCTCGAGGGTGTACGGGCGCCGGACCGGCGCGCTGCGGCCGTGCCCCGGGGGATCGATCACGATCGTCCGGAACCGCTCGCGCAGCTTCGGGATCTGGAAGCGCCACATGCCCCCGTCGGTGAGCATCGACGGCCAGAGCACGAGCGGGCTCCCCTCCCCCGCCACCTCGACGAACAGGCTCCCCACGCAGGTCTCGACGATCATCGCGCTCTCCCTCGATCTCGTCAGTGGGCCTGGTTCCAGGTCCGGCCGACGCCCATCGACACCGTGAGCGGCACCGACAGATCGACGACGTGCTCCATGCGCTCCCGAACCAGCGCGCGCAAGACGTCTTCCTCGTTCGGCGCGACCTCGAGCACCAGCTCGTCGTGCACCGTGAGGAGCATCTTGCTCGCGAGACCGCGCTCGCGCAGGTCGCGATCGATGCGGACCATCGCGAGCTTCATCAGGTCCGCCGCGCTGCCCTGGATGGGGGTGTTCCGCGCCACGCGCTCGGCCGCCGCGCGGAGCCCGCGGTTGCGGCTCCGGATGTCGGGGAGCGTCCGCCAGCGGCCCATCAGGGTGCGGACCCCGCCGCTCGCGCGGGCCTGCTCGACGGTCTCGTCCATGAAGGTCGCCACCCCCGCGTAGCGCCGGAAGAACGCGTCGATGTAGCGCTGCGCCTCTTCGCGGGAGATGTCGAGGTTGCGGGCCAGCGCGAACTGCGTCTGCCCATAGATCACGGCGTAGTTCACGGTCTTGGCCGCGCCTCGCATCGCGTCGGTGACCTCGTCGACCTCGAAGAGCGCCCGCGCGGTCCGCTCGTGGACGTCCTCGTCGCGACCGAACGCGTCGAGGAGCTCCGGATCCTGGCTGAGGTGCGCGAGGACGCGCAGCTCGATCTGCGAGTAGTCCGCGCTCATGAGCCGCCAGCCCTCGCGCGCCACGAACGCGTCCCGGATCAGCCGCCCCTCGTCGGTCCGGATGGGGATGTTCTGGAGGTTCGGGTCGCTCGAGCTGATGCGCCCGGTCGCCGTCACCGCCTGGTTGAAGGTGGTGTGCACCCGCCGCGTGTCCGGGTGGACCACCATCGGCAGCGCGTCGAGGTACGTCGACTTGAGCTTCGACAGCGATCGGTGCTCGAGGATCACCCGCGGCAGGTCGTGCTCCGAGCTCAGCTCCTCGAGCACCTCGTGGTCGGTGCTGCGCGAGGTCTTCGTGCGCTTCACCACGCGCAGCCCGAGCTCGTCGAAGAGGATGGTCTCGAGCGCCCTCGGCGACCCGATCTTGAACTCGCGCCCCACGATCGCGAACGCGCGCGCCTCGGCGTCGGCGATCCGCGTCGCGTACTCCGCGCTGAGCTTCGCGAGGTGCTCCGTGTCGAGCTCGATCCCCTCGCGCTCCATCCGCGCGAGCACGCCCGCGAGCGGGATCTCGATGTCGTCGAGCAGCGCGCGCAGGCCTTGGCCGTCGAGACGGGGTCCGAGCAGCCCCGCCGCGGTGAGCGCCATGTCCGCGCGAGCGCAGGCGAAGTCGCGGGCCCGATCGATCGCCACGTCACACAGGGCCCGCTGGGCCCGGCGCTTCTTGTCGGTGAGCTCGTCGTAGGGCTCGAGGGCGCGGTGCAGCTCGCTCTGCGCGACCTCCTCCGGCGAGTGGCCGTGCCGCTCCGGGTCGACGAGGTAGCTCGCGAGGGTCGCGTCGAGCTCGACGCCCGCGGGCGCGACGTCGAAGCGCGCCCAGAGCCCGATCTCGCGCGCGAGATCCGTGGTCACGACGGCGACCTCCGGATCGGCGAGGAGCGCCCCCACGGCCTCGCGCACCGCGGCCTCCGGGAGCTGCGGCTCCGCGTCGAGCCCGAGGTGGCCGAAGGGCAGGTAGACCGCCTGGTTCGGCTGCCACGACAGCGCGACCCCGGCGATGGGGGCGTCGCGCGCGGGCCCTGGCTCGGCGAGCGTGAACACGCCCACGCGGGGCGCCGCCCTCGCCGCTTCGATCGCGGCTGCGAGAGCAGCGGGATCCCGCGCCGTCGAGTACTTCGCCGGCCCCGTAGGCTTCGGGGCGATCTGGGCGAGCAGCTTGTGCATCTCGAGCTTCGAGAACAGCTCGCGGAGCCGCGCGTCGTCGGCCCCGCCATAGCGCAGCGCCTCGAGGTCGAGCTCGACCGGGGCGTCGCGGCGCAGCGAGACGAGGCGGCGGGACAGGAAGGCGTCGTCGCGGTGCTCGGCGAGCTTGGTCCGCGTCCCCTTCTGCTTCACCTGATCGAGGTGCTCGTAGAGCGCGTCGAGGGTCCCGTGCTCGGCGAGGAGCTTCGAGGCGGTCTTGGGCCCCACCGAGGGCACGCCGGGGACGTTGTCCGAGCTGTCCCCCGTGAGCGAGAGGTAGTCGACGACCTGTTCGGGCCGGACCCCCATCTTCTCGATGGTCTCGGGGACGCCGTAGACCCGCTCGCGCATCGTATCGTACATGATTACGCCGGGCCCCACGAGCTGGAGCAGGTCCTTGTCGGCGCTGACCACGACCACCTCGAGCCCGGCGTCGCGCGCCCGGTCCACCATCGTGGCGATCAGGTCGTCCGCCTCGAGCCCCGACTCGCTGAGGATGGGGATCCCGTAGGCCTCGACCACCTCCTCGAGGCGCTCGATCTGGGGATCGAGGTCGGGCGGGTGCTCCTTCCGCGTCGCCTTGTAGCCGGGGTAGATCTCCTTGCGGAAGCTCGGGCCGGGGGCGTCGAGCGCCACCGCGAGCCGCGCGGGCTGCTGCGTCGAGACCAGCGCGAGCAGCATCTGGGTGACCCCGTAGACCGCGTGGGTGGGCTCGCCGTAGCTCGTGCTCATCGGCGGCAGCGCGTGGTAGGCGCGGAAGACGTAGCCCGTCAGATCGATGACGTAGAGGACGTTCGGATCCGCGGGTGTGGGCAGTGAGGTCGCCATGGCTGGCGGGGATGATAGACCTCGTCGATTGCGAGGGGCGCTCGGCGCGTGCTAGAGCGCCTAGCTCTTCGGCCTAGGGACGATCAGGGGTGGCATGTTCGAGACGCTGACCAAGGGCTTCCGCGCCGCGAAAAACAGACTCGCGGGGGTCGCGGAGCTCAGCGAAGAGAACATCGATCAGGCGCTGCGCGACGTGCGCCTGTCGCTGCTCGAGGCGGACGTCGAATTCGGCGTCGTGAAGCGCTTCCTCGCCACGGTGAAGGAGAAGGCGCTCGGCGAGGTCGTGCAGACCCGCGTGAAGGCCGGCGGCAAGAAGCTGAAGGTCGGCCCGGCGGAGCACTTCATCCGCATCTGCCAGGACGAGCTGACGGAGATGATGAAGGCCGAGGGGGATCCCCTCGCCTTCAACAACAAGCCGCAGATCACCGGCATCATGATGGTGGGCCTGCAGGGCTCCGGTAAGACGACGACGAGCGCCAAGCTCGCGCGCTACCTGACCAAGCAGGACCGCAAGGTGCTCCTCGTCGCCGCCGACGTGCAGCGCCCGGGCGCGATCGAGCAGCTCCAGACCCTCGGCAAGCAGATCGACGTGCCGGTGTTCGCCATCCCCGGCGGCATCCCCGTCGAGATCTGCGCCAAGGCGATGGGCGAGGCCCGCAAGCTGAAGTGCGACACGATCATCTACGACACCGCGGGTCGCCTCGCGGTCGACGAGCCCCTGATGAAGGAGCTCAAGGAGATCAAGGGGCGCACCAAGTCGACGAACATCTACCTCGTCGTCGACGCCATGATCGGTCAGGACGCGGTGAAGACCGCGGCCGCCTTCAACGAGCGGCTGTCGCTGACCGGCGTGGTCCTGACCAAGCTCGACGGCGACGCCCGCGGCGGCGCCGCGCTGAGCGTGAAGCAGGTCACGGGCGCCGCGGTGCGCTTCGTCGGGACCGGCGAGACCGTCGATCGGCTCGAGGAGTTCCGGCCCGACGGGATGGCCAGCCGGATCCTCGGCATGGGCGACATCGTCGGCCTGATGAAGGACTTCGAGGACGTCGTCGACGAGCAGAAGGCCGAGGAGGATGCCAAGCGCATGCTCCAGGGGCGCTTCACGCTCCACGACTTCCTCGAGCAGATCCGGACCCTCCAGCAGATGGGCCCGCTCCAGGAGCTGTTCGAGAAGCTCCCGTTCTTCGCCGACAGCGTCCCCGAGGGCTTCAACATCGACGAGGGCGAGCTCAAGCGCGCCGAGGCCATCGTCAGCTCGATGACGAAGAGCGAGCGCCGCGATCCCGACCTCTTCAAGAAGCAGACGTCGCGGATCCAGCGCGTCGCCAAGGGCTGCGGCCGCGAGCCCAAGGACGTGGTCGACCTGCTCAACCGCTTCGGCTTCATGAAGCAGATGATGGGCAACATCGGCCAGCAGGCGGGGATGCTCTCGAAGATGCCGGGCATGAAGCAGGCGGCGATGGCCCGTCAGCTCAACCAGATGGTCCGCACCGGCGGCATGGAGCAGAACCCGATGATGGCCGGCCTCGCCGACCAGCTGCTCGAGGCGGCGGTGGCCGAGGGGCCGGGCGGCGGCTTCGCGGGTCGAGGGGCGCCTTCGGTGGGGAAGCGCAAAGCTCCCTCGAAGGCCCAGAAGAAAGACAAGCGCAAGAAGCAGAAGCAAGCGCGGCGGAAGTCGCGCAAGTAGGAGACACGATGCGACGCACAGCACTCATCCTCTTGGCGTGCCTGCTCGTGGCCCTCGGCTGTGTCGAGCGGGCGCCGGAGCTCTCACCGGCAGACCGCGAGCGGCTCCGCGAGTTCGTGAGCACCGACCCCCCGAGCCCGCAGCACGAGCTCGACGTCCGGTTCGACAACGGCCTCCAGCTCGTCGGGTACGACGTGAGCGCCGAGACGATGCGGCCGGGTCAGACCACGACGATCACGTGGTACTGGCACCCGACCCAGGACCTCGACGACGGCTGGCACCTCTTCACCCACGTCGCCGACTCGACCGGCGACAGCCGCTTCAACCAGGACGGCACGGGCGTGGTCCGCGAGATCTACCAGCCCGGCCGCTGGCAGCCGGGCCAGTACATCCGCGACGTGCAGGAGGTCTCCCTGCCGGCGGACTGGAACAACAACCAGGCGATCTTCTTCCTCGGCCTCTGGAACGGCCCTCACCGCCTCGCGATCCGTCAGGGCCCGCACGACGACGAGAACCGCGTCCGCGCCCTCGAGATCCCGGTGGCCGGCGGCCCGAGCGCGGCCGTCGCGCCTCGCGAGGGCAGCCCCGGCGAGCCCGAGGTCGTGCGCCCGCCGCCGACCGTCCGCGCGTCCCACGCGTCGGGCATCACCATCGACGGCCAGGCCAACGAGCCGGCGTGGGCGAGCGCCCGCCCGACGACCGCGTTCGTCAACACGCTCACCGGCGGCCCGGCCGAGCTGCAGGCCACCGCCCGCGTGCTCTGGGACGACCAGAACCTCTACGTGGCCTGGCAGATCGCCGACACGTTCGTCGCCAACGACCTCGAGGGTCGCGACTCGCACCTGTGGGAGCAGGACGCGTTCGAGATCATGGTCGACCCCGACGGCGACAGCCGGAACTACTTCGAGCTCCAGGTCTCGCCGACCGGCGACCTGTTCGACACGCGCTACGACACGCGGCGTCAGCCGCAGCCGTTCGGGCACATGGACTGGAACCCGCAGGTCGAGGCCGCCGCCCACGTCGACGGCACCGTCAACGACGACGGCGCCGACGAGGGCTGGAGCGGTGAGATCCGCATCCCGTTCGCGCAGTTCGGCGAGGGCGTCTCCGCGCCCCACGCGACCGACCTGTGGCGCGTGAACTTCTACGTGATGGACAAGCGCGCCGACGGCCCGATGCGCTCGGCCGGCTGGGCGCCCACGATGGAGGGCGACTTCCACGTCCCGGTCCGCTTCGGCCGCGTGGTGTTCGACGCGCCCGCGCCCGTCGCCGCCAACGACAACGCCGAGCCGCCCCCGCCGGGCGCCGCGATCCGCATCGACCCGCGCCGCGCCGAGGCGCTCCGCGAGCAGCTCCAGGCCGGCACCATCCGCGCGCCGAGCGGCCTGCCCGTCCGCGCCGTCCCGCTGCCCCCCGGTCGCTGAGGGGTCGGACGGTCAGGCGGAGAAGCCGCCGGTGCCGGACATGCGGGCGGGATCGATGCCCGCGCTGGTCAGCGCGGCCGCCCAGCGCTCGCTCGGGGGTGTGTCGAACACGATCTCGTCGTCGAGATCCACGGGCACCCAGACGCCGCGCGCGAACTCGCCGTCGAGCTGGCCGGGCGCCCACCCCGCGTAGCCGAGCGCGAGCAGGCGGCGACGCGGCCCGTCGTCGGTCGCGATGGCGTCGAGCAGGTTCCGCGAGGCGCTCACCGCGAGGCGGTCGCTGACCTCGACGGCGTCCGCGAGGATGGAGTCGTCGACGTCCTCGGGGTCGAAGAGGATCCACCCGGACTGGGGCGCCACGGGCCCGCCCGTGAACACGGGCGTCAGCTCGGAGATCTCGGGGCTCGGGTCGAGGCCGAGGAGCTCGGCGACCTGATCGAACGAGACGGGCGCGGGGCGGTTCACGATGAAGCCGAGCGAGCCCTCGGGGCCGTGCTCCACCAGCACGATCACCGTTCGGAGGAAGTTCGGATCCCGCAGCGCGGGTGACGCCACGAGGAACCCCGGCGCGAGCGAGTCGGCCACGACCCGAGAGTGCCATCGATGCCGACGGCGCGTCACCGCGATAAGACGACGTACCAGACACCCGGCGCGTAGGGCTCGACCCGCGTCACCCGCATCTGCGCGCGCACCCACGGCATGGCCGCCACGCGCCCCTCGACGGGGTGCCCCGCGAACCGCTGCAGGTGGCCCTGCTCGTCGACGACGGGCGGGATGCGCGAGCACAGGACGATGGTGTCGGGGTCCCGCTCGAGGAGCAGGCCCGGGTCGATCGCCTTGTCGACGTGCCCTCCCGCCAGCCGCCCGATGACCGGGTCGGTGATCCCTCCGAGGTCGACCAGGTCGCGGTCCGACGCGAACCCGAGGTAGCCCACGTCGACGAGCGCCACGCGCTGCGAGGTCGCCCGCAGGTAGGCCGCGAGCTCCGCCCCCGCCGCGTCGCGCGCGGCGCCGCCGGCCCGGGCGTCGAGCAGCGCGAGCGCCCCCGCGAAGGCGGGGACCGCGACGGCGCCCACCGCGAGCGCGACGGCGCCGACGCGGCGCGCGCGGGCCCCGGGCTCGAGCCGCTCCGCGATCGGGCCGGCCATGACCAGCGCGAGCGCGGGGAGCCACGGCACGAACAACCGGAAGCCCGGCATCCAATCGCCCCCGGCGAGGACCACCGCGAGGACGTGGACCCCGAGGACGAACGCGAGGCCGCGCCGGGGCCCGGGCGCGCGGACCGCGAAGAACACGGGGAGCGCGCCGAAGACGCCGAGCACCACGAGGAACGCCCGCGCCGTGTACTCGAGCCCGTGACCCAGGTCGGCGGGCTTGGCGGCCGCGCTGAGGGGCAGCGGCTGCCCGAAGAGCGCGAGCCGGAACGCCACCACCGCCAGCGCCCCCGTCACGGCCAGCGCCCAGGCGGGCGCGCTCCGCCGACCGTGCTCGCGGGAGAAGAGCGCCAGCGCCACCGCGCACGCCGGGGCCGCCTCGGGCCGGAGCCACGCCATCGCCGCGACCGCCAGGCCGAGCCCGACCGCGCGCCCCTCGACGAGCGCCACGGCCACCCCGCAGGCCGCGAGCGTGGCGAGCCCGGTCTCCAGCCCCGCGACGCTCCAGATGCCGACGAGCGGCCAGAGCGCCACCAAGACGGCCGTCACCACCGCGTGGCGAGCGCTCTCCCGGCCGGCTCGGCGGATCACGAGCGCCACCCCCAGCGCCGCGGCGATCCCCCCCGCGAGCTTGGCCCCGAGCATCGGGTCCCCGGCCAGCGCCTCGCCGAGCAGGTCCGGCACGAGGCCGAGCGGCCCCGTGACCCCGTCGGTCGGCGGCCCGTCGACGAAGGTGTAGCCCTCCCCGGCCAGGATTCGCCGGGCGTAGCGCGCGGTGACCCACGCGTCGTCGACCGTCCAGGGCCAGGCGGCGGCGGCGACCCCCGCGGTCGCCGCGGCGCCCAGCGCCGGCGCGAGCTGGCTCACGCGGGACACGACCACCCCCGTGGTTGCTTCGGGCCGAGGGCCCGAGATACACCCAGCCAGCGCCCATGCTTCGGACCCGCATCATCGCGAGCACCCTCGGCATCCTGGTGGTGTCCGCGGTCTTCGCCGCCGTGATGACCTTCGTGAACCGTGCGGAGACCTTCGTCGCGCCGTTCGAGGTCGAGCCGGGCATGCCGGCGCCGGTCACCTTGCGGGTCCCCTGGACGCGCGTCGTGGACATCGACCACGACCAGGCCCGCGCGCGCGCCCTCGCCTCCCGAGCCCCGATCGTGGCGCGCGGGACCGTGGTCGACGACCCGGAGATCGCCGCGCTCGTGACCGAGTTCGAAGAGGGCCGGCGCCCCCCGCGCGCCGACGACCTGCTCGGGCTCTTCTTCGTCTACTTCCTGATCGCGCTGATGCTCACCGCGTACATGCGCGGGCTGAGCCCGGGCCGCGGCGCCCTGATCCGCACGCAGCTCGGGCTGCTCACGCTCGCCGTGGTGCTCCTCGTCGTGGCCAAAGCGTTCCTGCTGCTCACGCCGCTGCCCGCGCACCTGATCCCCGTGGCCGCGATGAGCGTGTGGACCGCGCTCTACCTCGACCGCCGCACGGCGCTGATCGTCGGGCTCGCGATGGCCTTCTTCGCCGCGTCGCTGGTGGGGTTCCGGCTCGCCACGGCGGCCGTCTACCTCGCCACGAGCGTCGCCTCCGTGCTCTCGCTCGGCTCCAAGAAGAAGGGGCTCAAGGTCCTCCAGACGGGCGTGATCGCCGCGGTCGTGGCGGGCGGCGTGTACGCGGCGGCCCGCGTGATCTTCGACGGCCACTTCGACTTCTACGCCGAGATCGCGGACCCGCTGCGCTCGCCGATGCTCGCCTCGATCGCGGGCGGGCTCGCGAGCGGCGTCGTCGCGTGGGCCTTCTCGGGGCTCGCGGTCATCGTGCTCGGCTCCGTCAGCCGCACGCGCCTGCTCGAGCTCTCCGACCTCGACCAGCCCCTGCTGAAGAAGATGGCCCGTGAGGCGCCCGGCTCGTGGGAGCACTCGCGCGCGATGGCCAACCTCGCCGAGGCGGCCGCGAACGCCATCGGCGCCGACGCGCTGCTCACGCGGGTCGGCGCCTACTACCACGACCTCGGCAAGACCTGTCAGGCCAAGTACTTCGTCGAGAACCTGCAGCCCGGCGAGCCCACGCCGCACCGGCACATCCCCGCCGACCTCAGCGCCGACGCGATCATGGCGCACGTCGTGGAGGGCGTGAACATCCTCCGGGACGGGCGCATCCCCGAGCCCGTGATCGAGTTCGCCTACACGCACCACGGCACCAGCGTGATCGAGTACTTCTGGCACAAGACCCTCGAGGAGGGGAACCCGCGCCAACGCGACGAGAGCTTCTTTCGCTACCCCGGCATGCGACCCCGCACGAAAGAGACCGCCATCGTCATGCTCATCGACGCGATCGAGGCGGCGTCGCGCACGGTGGAGCCCGACCGTCAGGAGTTCGAAGCGGTGGTCCAACGGATCATCTTCGGGAAGCTGCGCCAGGGTCAGCTCGACGAGTGCGGCCTGACCTTGCAGGAGCTGCGCACGATCTCCTCCAAGGTGGTCGACTCGCTCTGCAGCATCTACCACAGCCGCATCAAGTACCCTTGGCAGGAGAAGAAGGGCGACCTGCCCCAGCCGGGCGCCGCCACCGAAGACGACGTGGCCAAAGCCCGCCAGTCCGCCGCCGAGCACGAGCACGCGGAGGACGAAGACCCCTCGAGCGAGAACCCCTTGCCCCAGCCGGAGGCCCCGTGAGCGCCGACGAGACCAGCTTCATGAAGTCGCTCTTCCACGGACTGATCGAGGAGAACCTCGTCTTCCCGTACCCCGAGATGGACCCCGAGGAAAAGGAGACGGTCGCCATGATCGTCGACAACCTCCACAAGTTCGCGGAGTCCGAGGTCGACGCGGCGAAGATCGATCGGGAGCACCAGATCCCGAGCGAGCTGCTCGACAAGATGAAGGAGATGGGGCTCTTCGGCCTCACCATCCCCGAGAAGTACGGCGGGCTCGGGCTCAGCGCGAGCGCGTACGCGCGCGTGATCCAGGAGGTCGCGAGCATCGACGGCTCGCTGGCCGTGACGATCGGCGCCCACCAGTCGATCGGGCTCAAGGCGATCCTCCTGTTCGGCACGGACGCGCAGAAGCAAAAGTACTTGCCCAAGCTCGCGACCGGCGAGAAGGTCGCGGCGTTCGCGCTGACCGAGCCGGGGGCCGGCAGCGACGCGGCCTCGATCACGACCCGCGCGGAGCTCTCCGACGACGGGCAGAGCTACATCCTCAACGGCTCCAAGATCTGGATCACCAACGGCGGCTTCGCGGACGTCTTCACCGTCTTCGCCCGCACGAGCGCGGCCGACCCGGGCGTGAAGCCGCGCATCACCGCGCTCATCGTCGAGCGCGGCGAGGGCCTCACCAACGGCCCCAGCGAAGAGAAGATGGGGATCCGCGGCTCGAGCACCACGGAGATCTTCTTCGAGGACGTGAAGGTCCCCGTCGAGAACGTCCTCCACGAGGCCGGCCGCGGCTTCAAGGTCGCCATGGAGGTGCTCAACTCGGGCCGCCTCGGGCTCGCGTCCGGCTGCGTGGGGATGAGCAAGAAGCTCATCAAGATGAGCACCGAGCGCGTGCAGGAGCGCTCCGCGTTCGGCCGCCCCATCGGTCAGTTCGGGATGATCAAGGACAAGGTCGCGCGCATGGCGGCCGAGACCTACGCGCTCGAGTCGATGACGTACCTGACGACCGGGCTCATCGACGAGGGCGTGCACGACTACTCGCTCGAGAGCGCGATCTGCAAGGTCTACGGCTCCGAGACGCTCTGGTCGGTCGTCAACGAGACGCTCCAGATCGCGGCCGGCATCGGCTACATGAGCGAGTACCCCTACGAGCGGATGATGCGGGACGCGCGCATCAACATGATCTTCGAGGGGACCAACGAGATCCTGCGCGCGTTCATCGCGCTGTCGGGGATGCAGAGCCCCGGCAAGCACCTCGCGGAGGTCGCCAAGGCGATGCGCGAGCCGATCAAGGGGTTCGGGCTGCTCAGCGACTACGTCGTCGGCAAGGCCCGGAGCCTCGTGACCCGCGAGCGCGTCGAGCGCGTCCACCCGATCCTCGCGGGCGAGTCGGCGGTGTTCGAGGAGTACGCGGCGATGCTCGCCCAGCGCGTCGAGCAGACGCTCCGCAAGCACGGCCGCGACATCGCGGAGATGCAGTTCGTCCAGAAGCGCATCGCGGAGGCGGCCATCGATCTGTACGCGCTCGCCGCGGTGCTCAGTCGGACGACGCGCGCGATCGAGCGCAAGGGCGAGAAGGGAGCCGAGCGCGAGATCCACCTCACCGTCGCCTTCCGCCGGCTCGCCGAGCCTCGCCTGCGGGACCGCCTCGGCGAGATGGAGCGCGACGCGGACGAGCTCCTCAAGGAGATCGCGGCGCAGACCTACAAGGACGGCGGCTATCCCTTCGACGTGATCTGACGCTCGACCCGTGGCATCCATGGACTCGGCGCCGACACGCATGACCGCTTCACCGATCTCCACCCGGCGCCGAGCCTCGAGGCCGCTCGCCCTCCTCACCCTCCTCCTCGCGGGCTGCGCCAACGGCGGCCCAGGGGGTGGCGGGACCGACGCGGGCGGCGGCGGCGGCTCGGACGCAGGCGCGACCGACGGCGGCGGCATGACGATGATCGACGCCGGCGGCGGCGGTCGTGACGCGGGCGGCATGACCGGCTGCGGCGCGGGCCAGCACGCCTGCGGCGGCGGGTGCATCGACGACCAGGAGAACATCCCCGAGAACGGCTGCCGCTTCGGCTGCGGCGAGCCCTGCCCCACGCCCCCCGACGGCGCCGCCGCGTGCGACGCCATGGGCGCCTGCACCTTCGACTGCCCGCCGCCGTTCCGCCGCGTGGGCGACGAGTGCACCTGCGCGCCGCGGACGTGCATGGACTGGGGCTACACGTGCGGCGCCCCGGACGACGGCTGCGGCATGCCGCTCGACTGCGGCAGCTGCACGGGCGGCGGGACGTGCATCGACGGCGCGTGCAGCTGCCCCCCGGACGACCGCGAGCCCAACGACAGCCGGCTCACCGCGCCGCGGATCGGGAGCGCCACCGACGCCCCGGACACGAACCTCGTCTTCGACACCTTCAGCCTCCACGAGATGGGCGACGAGGACTGGTTCATCATCTCCGTCGCGGACGACTTCGACGCGGGCAACCCGCGGGTGCGCGTCACCCTCCGCGGCTTCCCCTCGGGCGACGACTACGACCTCGCCGCCTACTACATCTGCGGCAGCGGCGGCGACAGCAGCACCTGCTCGGTGGGCGCGACCGACAACATGATCGGCCACGGCTGCACCTCCACCTCGACCGGCGCGACCGCGGAGACGATCGAGATCGCCACCGAGTGCAGCGGCACCGACGACGGCGGCGACCTCGTCATCCACATCACCCCGCGCACCGTCTCCGGCATGTGCGGCGCCTACGAGATCGAAGTCGACGTCAGCTGACCCTCCCCTACTCCCACATCCGTTCGTCTCCCCACCGGTCGGGCTGGGAGGACGCTGCGCGGTCGCGAAAAAGAAAACGCGCGCGCAGCGCGCACGCTCTCCCTCTCCTTCTCTCCCCTACTCCCACATCCGTTCTTCTCCGTCTTCTGCCCGCCGGTCGAGCTGGGAGTAGAGGAGAGTCGGAGTCGGTCACTCGGGGATGACGTCGCCCCGGTCGAGGGCTTCCTCGCGGTGGGCCTCGATGGTCTCGGAGAACGGGTGCGCGCAGTCCGGGTCGAACTGCGAGCCCGTGCACCGGACGATCTCGTTCACCGCGACCTCGTGGGGCAGCGCCTTGCGGTAGGCGCGGTCGCTCGTCATCGCGTCGTAGGTGTCGGCGACGCTGATGATGCGGGCGATGAGCGGGATCTCCTGCGCGGTCAGGCCGAGCGGGTAGCCGCGGCCGTCCCAGCGCTCGTGGTGCAGGTGCACGCCCGGGATCAGCGGGTGCAGGAACGTGATCGGCTCGAGGATGTCGCGCCCGAAGCCGGGGTGCTTCTTGAAGATCTCGTACTCTTCCTGGCTCAGCTTCCCCGGCTTGTTCAGGTTCATCACGCAGCCGATCTTGCCGATGTCGTGCATCAGCGCGGCCTGCCGGACGATCTCGACCTCCTCCTCGGGGAGGCCGAGCTTGATCGCGAGGAGCTGCGCGTAGGCGGCGACCCGCTCGCTGTGACCCGCGGTGTAGCGATCCATCTTGTCGATGGCGCTCGCGAGCCCCTTGATCGTCTGCTGGAACGTCGCCTTGAGATCCTCGTAGAGCTTCGCGTTCTCGATCGCCGCGCCCGCGCGGTTCGCGATCATCCGCAGGAGCTTGCGCTGCCCCTCGTCGAAGTGTTTGCCGCGCGTGTAGCTGACCACGCCGAGGAACCCGAGGATGCGCTGCCGCATCATCATCCGCGTCGCGATGAACGAGTGCGGGGTGATGTCGGGCGGCACGTCGGCGAGGTACTTCCGCGTCTCGTCGCCGCGGACGCGCAGCGGCTTGTCCTCCGCGAACCAGAGCGAGAGCGCCTCGGGGTCGAGCCGGGCGACGCCCGAGCGGGGGCGGAAGTCCGGGTGCAGCTCGCAGGAGCGCTCGTAGAAGCCGCCCTCCCCGTCCGAGAGGATCACGACCACCTGATCGGCGTCGATCTCGTGGATCGCCGCGTCGGTGACGGTGCCCATCACCTCGTCGAGGGAGAGGCTCGCCGCGATCGCCTCCGACACCTTGTAGAGCGAGAGCGCCTCCTTGAGGCGCAGGTTCTCGGCCTGGAGCTTCCGCTTCTCGAGGCCCCGCCGGATCGTGTGGACGACCTCCTCGACCTTGAACGGCTTGAGGATGTAGTCGTACGCGCCGCGCTTCATCGCGTCGATCGCGGTCTCGACGGTGCCGAAGCCCGTCATGATCACCGTCACCACGTTGGGCGCGTGCTTGCTGATCGCCTGGAGCAGCTCGAGGCCGCCCATGTTCGGCATCTTCAGGTCCGAGAGGACCAGGTCGTAGTGGTTCCTCGAGAGCTCGACGAGCGCAGCGCTGCCGTCCTCCGCGGTGCGCACGAAGAAGCCTTCCATCGACAGGAAGTCCGCCAGGATCTCTCGGATCACCTGCTCGTCGTCGACGACGAGGACCCGAGGCGCGTCCTGCTGGCTATAGGATGACGAGACCAACTCGCGTCTTACTAATTCCCAAGGCCCATGAGTGTCAACGACACGACGTCGCGGCGGATCGTCAAGGTCACGCTCGCAGTCTACTTCCCGCTCGGGATCTTGGGCGCGTCATGGTCGATTCTCAGGGGAGAAGGGCCCTTCCTGGGCCACCCGGACCCGTGGCTCGGGCTCTCGGGGTGGACCGCCCACGCGGCGGGCGCGGGCCTCGGCGTGCTCCTCGCGGGCGTCACGATCGGGCTCACGCGGGCGTGGGTCCGGCGCTTCGAGTGGGCTCGGCGCCTCCACCTGAGCTTCCGCGAGATCGTCGGCGGCCTCGGCGGCGGGGCGATCGTCGTCCTCGCCCTCGCCTCCGGGATCGGCGAGGAGCTCTTCTTCCGCGCCGGCATGCAGCCCACCCTGGGCTGGGTCCTGGCGTCGCTGATCTTCGGGCTCGTCCACATCGGCCCCGACCGCCGGTTCCTGCCCTGGACCGTCTGGGCGGTCGTCATGGGCTTCCTGCTCGGCGCCATCTACCAGGCGACCGGATCCCTCCTCGGCCCCATCGTCGCCCACGTCGGCGTCAACGCCGTCAACCTCGCGCACATCGTCAGCCACGACCCCCGCGGCCCGCAGCCCTCGCGCGCCCCCAGCCTCGTCGGCCACCGCGAGCGCCGCTGAGCGCGGCCCTCGCGTTCAAAGCGTCTCTTGCTCGAGCTCCAGCGTGTAGTCGGCGCGGTTGCCGCCGCCGCCGTCGCGGACCTTCACGATGTACCAGCCCGGCGTCACGAGGTGCGCGAGGGCCTCGATGGGCTCCTGGGTCCGCGAGTCGGCGATGAGGTCCGCGCGCAGGTCCCGCAGCTCGAGGGTGAGGTCGGTGTGGTCGGCCGCGCGCCCCGTCCCGACGATGCGCAGCCGCACGAAGAGCATCCCGGGCTCGGTGACGTGGACCCTGTAGGTGTGGTTCGCGTCGAAGCCCGTCACGGGGAGGTTCGGGCCCCCGCTCGGCGCCGGCTGCGTGAAGCCGTCGATCTTGCCCGAGCGCTCCTCACCGACCGCGACGTCCACGGGCCACGCGAGCTCGCCCTCCGGCGGCAGCAGCTCGGCCACGGGCTCCCCGGTGGCCGTGAGCGCCGCCTGCAGGCTCGCCTCGGTGACGGCCCCGGTCCGGACGAGGTGCCGCAGGAAGCTCGGCAGCGACGCGAACGACCCCGGCTCCGCGGCGTGGGCCATCATCGCGCGGAGGATCGGCGCCGGCCCCAGGCCGAGGCCGTCGTGGTCCTCGTCGAGCGCGCCGTCGTCGCCGAGATCCCACAGCACCTTCGTCACGCTCGTCTCGGAGCCGAGGCCGGGAAGCGGGTCGGGCCCGTCCTCGAGGTCCTCGTCGACGCGGCAGCTCCCCCACGGCTCGACGCCGATCGTGTCGCGGTAGTACGGCGCGCCGAGGACCGCGAGCGCGAACCAGCTCGCGCGGCCCTCCTCCCAGGCCAGCCCCGGATCGATCCGGGCGCCTCGCGGGTGCATCCCGCCGACCGACGAGTCCGAGGTCAGCCGGTCCATCACGAAGTGCCCGAGCTCGTGGAGGATGATCGCCTCGTCGTGCTCGTCGGTGTCCGTGATCGACTGCTGGCCCGGGTCGCCGCCGAGCAGCTCGAGCGCGTAGCGACCCGAGCCGGCCGGGCGCTCGCCGCGATAGAAGCTCCACTCGCGCGTGCCGCCGCGGACCCAGTAGACGAAGACGGGCGGCAGCGTCTGGCCCGTCCACTCGTGGACCGCGTCGAGCCCGCGCAGGAGCGCGTCGACGACGTGGAAGGCCCCCGCGTCGCCGGTGGAGTCGAGCGCCCGGACGGCCAGCTCCCCTTCGCCGAGCGGCGCGTCCATGTGGTGCGTCTCCGCGCCGCTCGGGTCGCTCGCGATCGCCGCGTCGTGGCCGCGCACCCGCGTCCGCGCGAAGAAGCGGAGCCCCGTCGCGCGCGCGGGCCCGTCGATGGCGAAGCGCCCCTCGGCGTCGGTCTGCCCCTCGACGAGGACCTCCTCGCCGGCCATCAGCGCGAAATCCACGAACCGGGCCGGCCGCGCCTCGATCTCGGCCGACGCGCCCTGCACCGTCGGGTGCCGCGACTCGTAGAGGAGCTGCCCCGTCACGGCCCGGCTGCCGTCCGTCGCGCGAGGCGCCCCGAGCGGACCGCACGACGCGGCGAGGAGGAGGACGAGGCCGAGGAGGGTGCGCACGACGCGCCCGAACGTACCGCCGACCCGCGCGAGCCGCACCACGAAGCTAGCAGCCTCCGGCAAACATGACTGCGCGCGCCTCGCCGGCGGGACGCCGCGCCCAGCACACCAGTCGCTCGGTCGATAGGCTTCAGCATTTCGACCTCGGCCCGGCGCGCTGGACACGACGTCGCGCTCGCCGATCCATCACGCGCATCTTTGCCGGAGCTGCTAGGGACCGAACAGGGAGCGCTGAGGCAGCGCCTCCAGGATCCGGCCGACGAGCGCCTCGAGATCCTCCTCCGAGTTGAGGAAGTCGTGGTCCTCGGCGCGGACGAGCATCTTGGGGCCTCGCGTGTACGCCTCGAACCAGCCGTCGTAGCGGCTCGACAGATCGACGAGGTAGTCCATCGGGATCGCGGCCTCGTAGGAGCGCCCGCGCCGCGCGATCTGCTCCCGGCAGCTGTCCGGCCCCCGGCGCAGGTAGACGAGCAGGTGAGGCGCCGGGATCCCACCGAGGAGCTGCCGCGCGATGAGCTGGTAGGTCTCCCAGTCCCGGCCGTCCATGTCGCCCCGGCTGGCCAGATTGGCGGCGAAGATCTCCGCGTCCTCGTAGCAGGTCCGGTCCTGGATCACGCTGGAGCCCTCGCCGACGAGCTCCATCGTCTGCTCCACGCGGGTGGCGAGGAACCGCAGCTGCATCGCCATGGCCCAGCGCGGCATGTCCCCGTAGAAGTCCTCGAGGTAGGGGTTGTCGGCCGTGTCCTCGTACAGGGCGCGAAGCTTCAGCCGCTCCTCGAGGCGCCGCGTGAGCGTCGTCTTTCCAGAGCCGATGCTGCCTGCGACAGCGAGAAAGACGCTCCCGGTCACGGCCCGACGATATCAGCAAACGCTGCCGGGGCATCGTGGCGGTTGACTGCCAGGCGACACCTTTCTAGCCTGTGGGTGGTTGGTAGCCGACACCTGTCGCTCCCGTCGACGTGCAAGACTCCGACATCAAGACCCGGGTCACTCCCCTCGAGGAGCTCCGTCCCCAGACGAAGGGGCAAGACTGCCTCGTCGTCATCTACTCGAGCGACGCGCGTCAGTTCGGCAAGCGCTACATCCTGGGCGACGAGCCGCTCACCGTCGGCCGCGGCCAGGAGAACCGGATCGTCCTCGACAACGACTCGGTGAGCCGGCGCCACTGCCGCGCCGAGAAGCGCGGGTCCAACTGGTTCATCGTCGACCTCGACTCGACGAACGGGACCTACGTCAACGATCAGCAGGTCACCGAGCTCGCGCTGCGGCGAGGCGACCAGATCAAGATCGGCGACACGATCGTCAAGTTCCTCTCGGGCTCGGACCTCGAGGCCCAGTACCACGAGACGATCTACAACATGACGATCGTCGACGGCCTCACGGGCATCAACAACAAGCGCTTCCTGATGGAGGCCCTCGAGCGCGAGATCCCGCGCGCGCGGCGCCATCAGCGGCCGCTGGCCGTCGTGATGTTCGACATCGACCACTTCAAGTCGATCAACGACAACTACGGCCACCTCGCCGGCGACTACGTGCTCAAGGAGCTCGCGACGCTCGTGAAGGGCCGCCTCCGGCCGGACGACGTGCTCGGCCGCTACGGCGGCGAGGAGTTCTGCGCCGCCCTCCCGGAGACGAACACGCCCGGCGCGGCGTCGATCGCGGAGGACCTGCGCCGCCGCATCGAGGAGCGCCGGTTCGTCTTCGAGGGCGAGGCCATCCCCGTCACCGTATCGCTCGGCTGCGCCGAGCTCGACGGCGAGATGGACGTCCTGCAGCTGGTCAAAGCCGCCGACGAGAAGCTCTACGAAGCGAAGCGCGGCGGCCGCAACAAGGTCTGCTCCTAGAGTCGGCTGGTAGCGCCCCTGCTACCCCCAACGGGTGGCGGTTCGGGGCGCCACCCCACACACCCAGTGGCGGGTCCGGGCGCCACGGGTGAAAGCCACAATTGCGGGTTTGAACCGACAGGTTCGTCCAGCTCCTGGGACGAGCACGCGGAAAAAGGCCCGAATTCAGACGAGCGTCCGCCCGCGGCTGCGGTCCCTCACATTGGCACGCTCATCGCAGCGATTTCGTCGCATGCGTATCCTCCACGAGGGTGTGAGCCTGACCGGGCGCCGGGCCAACAACGAGGACGCGCTCCTCGAGCTCCCCGCGCGAGGCCTGTTCGCCGTCGCGGACGGCATGGGCGGGTACGAGGGCGGCGAGGTCGCCAGCCGCGCCGCGCTCGCGAGCATCCAGGCGTACTGCGACATGCTCGACGACACGGGCCTGGGCCTGCGCGACATGGGCGACGCCGACGGCGAGCAGATGGTGCGCGAGCGCCTCGAGCTGGCGATCCGCGTGGCCGACCGCGAGGTCCGGCGCCGCGCCGTGGGTGTCCTCCGCCGGATGGGCACCACCCTGGCGCTGCTGGCGATCGGCGAGACCAAGGCGATGATCGCCCACGTCGGCGACAGCCGCGTCTACCGGATGCGCGAGGGTGAGGTGTCGGTGCTGACACGGGACCACTCGCTCCTGAACGAGATGCGCGCGGCCGGCCTCGGCGGCGCCGCCGACACCGGCCAGTTCCGCCTCAAGAACATCATCACCCAGGCGCTCGGTCAGGGCCGCACCGTGGTGCCCGACCTGACCGCCGTGGACGTCCTCCCCGGCGACCGCTTCCTCCTCTGCTCGGACGGCCTCAGCGACGTCCTCGACGACGAGGCGATCGCCTGGGCGATGACCTCGAAGAACGACGTCGCGCGCTCGCTCGCCGACGCGGCCTACGAGGCGGGCAGCCACGACAACATCACCGCGCTCGTCGTCACCGCGTCGGATCGTTGAGGAGGCGCCGGTGAGGAAAGGTCAGCCATCCCGCTCGCGTAGGCAGGGGGTGGAATGACCGATCCCTTCGCCCCCCTCCCCCCGAGCGGCGCCGTCTCCGGCGGGAACATCACCTGCGCCCAGTGCGGCGCCATGGTGCCCGCCGCGGAGGCGAGCTGGTCGGGCAAGGGCGAGCAGATCTGCAAGCGGTGCGAGGCGCTCGAGACGATCGACGAGGGCGACACGCGGGCCGCCGTCAGCATCCTCGGCGGTGGCATCGGCGCCCTCTCGCTCGGCGTGCTCAGCCTCTGCATCAACCCGCTCCTCCTGTTCAGCGCGATGGCGATCATCAGCGGCGTCGGGACCCTCGTCGTCCTCGGCCGGCACCCCGAGTACCGGCAGCGCATGGCCTGGCGATACCCCGTCGCCATCGCGACCTCCGTGCTCGGGATCCTCCTCGCGCTCGTCATCCCGTTCTTCCTCTTCTTGGGGCTGCTCGGGATCGCGATGAGCGCGTGACCTACGGCGTCATCGTCGGTGAGCGCGGCGACCCCGCGCGGTGGAGGTCCGAGCGCCGGTGGCTGCCGCGCGGGCCCGGGACCGCGTATCGGAGGCTGCAGACCGTCTCGCACCTCCTGCGTCGCGACCGCGAGGCGGTCACCCGCTTCCTCGCGTCGAGCGACTACCCGCTCTCGCGGTGGCAGCGCGTCCGCCTGCTTCGGTCCTTCGGCCAGATCACCAACGCGATCCGCGGCTACCACACCCTCACCGAGATGCTCACCGTCGCCGACCTCGTCCTGCGCCTCGCGGGTCGGCCCGACCTGACCCTCGTCGAGGCCGGCGCCGGAGCCGGCGCGAGCACCGCCAAGCTCAGCCTCGTCGCCCGCGCCGCGGGCGCCCGCCTGCACGTCTTCGACACCTTCCGCGGCATCCCCGACAACCGCGAGCAGCACCACATGCTCGACGGCACCCCCGTGCGCTTCGTGAAGGGCGCCTTTCGCGGCCGCCTCGGCGCCGTGAAGCGCCGCGTGCGCGAGCACGGCGTCATCGAGGTTTGCACCTTCCACAAGGGCCTCCTCGAGGACACCCTCCCCCGCTTCGCGTCCCCCGTCGACGTCGCCCTCATCGACGTCGACCTCCTCGAGTCCACCCGGACCTGCGTCCGCGAGCTCTACCCCCGCCTGCGCCCCGGCGGCGCGCTCGTCTCCCAGGACGGCCACCTCCGCGCCACGCACGACCTCTTGTCGGACGACGCGTTCTGGCGCGACGAGGTCGGCCGCGACCGGCCCGTCATCGAAGGGCTCGGCCGGGACAAGCTGATCGTGATCCCGGGACCGCGCGGCGCATGAGCCGCATCGGCGACTCGCCGAGCTCCTCCCTGATCCGCCTCGGGTTCAGCGAGGTTCGACAGCCCTGAGCCTAGTGCTGCTCGTCGAGGTCGTCCGGCTGGGGGACCTCGTCGGCGGCCGGGGCGGGGCGCGCGTCGGCGACGACGGAAGCGGGAACGTCGGCGCCAGGCGCGGCCGCAGCCGGCGCGGGCTCGGAAGCGGGCGCCGCGGCGGGCGCCGCGCCGGGCGCGGGCTCGGGCGCGGCTGCTGGCGCGGGCTCGGCGGCGGCCTCGGGCTCCGACGCGGGCTCGGCCACGGCCTCGGCCTCCGCTCTCAGGGCGGCCGGCACGCGCTCGCGCTCGGCGTAGATGATCAGCTCGTCGCCGGGGTGCAGGGTTTGCGAGCGCGAGAACTGGTTGATGCGCGCGAGCGAGCTGGTGGCGATGCCGAAGCGGCGGCCGATCGCGGTGAGGGTGTCGCCCGCCTGGACGACGTAGCGGAAGCGGAGCCGCCCGCTCTGGCCCTCGTGGTAGGCGAAGAACTCCTCGGTGCCCACGACGAGGACGCGGGCCTCGTCCGGGGTGAGGACGAGCGCGCGCGACAGATCGAGCGAGGGCGCGACGAAGAGCTGGAGGTACATGCCGGACTGGAGCCGGGCGTCGGGGTCGATGGCGTTCCACGTGCGGATGTCGTCGACGCGGACGCGGAAGAAGCGCGCGATGGTCTCGATGCGATCCTGACCGACGACGCGGTAGAAGATCCGGCGGCGACCCTCGACCGAGCTGGGGCCGGGCTGGAGCGAGACGACGGGGCGCTCGGCCGGCGCGTCGCCGCGAGCGCGGGTGGAGGCGGCGGTGACGGGCGCGAGGAGGACCATGCCCGCGCCGATGTCCTGGCCGGCCTCGATCTCGTTGAGCTCGCGGAGGCTCGCCTCGGTCACGCCGCGCTCGCGCGCGATGTCGCCGAGGGTCTCCCCGAACCGGACGACGTGCGGGAGGTGGACGGGGCTCCGCGGCTGGATGCGCGCCCAGCGCTCGGCGAACCCCGCGGAGCTGCCGGCGGGGACGCTCACGCGACGCGACTCGCGGCCCGGCGGGACGCGGCCCCGACGCAGCGCGGGGTTGAGCTGACGGATCGTGGCGAGGTCGGTGCCCGCCGCGCGAGCGACGAGGGTGAGCGACACGCCGCCGGGGACCTCGACGGTCTCCCAGTCGACGGGCGCCTCGAGCTCGAGATCACCGAAGCCGAAGCGCTCGCGGTTCTGCGCGACGATCGCGCAGGCGACGATCTTGGCGACGTAGAGGTTCGTCTCGAAGGGGAGCCCCGCCTCGAGGTGCGACAGCTCCCAGTAGTCGTTGGTGTTGTACTTCCGGATCGCCCGGAGCAGCGCGCCGTAGCCCATGTTGTAGGCCGCGAACGCGAGCTCCCAGGTGCCGAAGCGCTCGTGGAGCATGCGCAGGTAACGGCCCGCCGCGCCGGTGGAGGCGCGCGGGTCGAGGCGCATGTCGACCCAGTGGTTGACCGTCAGGCCCAGCTCCTCGCCGGTGCCGCGGACGAACTGCCACATGCCCGCCGCGCCCGCGTTCGAGTGCGCGTAGGGGTCGAAGCCGGACTCGACCATCGCGACGAAGATCAGGTCGCGAGGGAGGCCCTGCTCGCGCAGCACGCGGCGGATCATCGGGCCGTAGCGATCGACGCGCCGCAGCCACGCCGCGATGAAGCGACGACCGCGGGCGTCCTGGCTGAAGTACTCGAGGTACTCGATCACCCTGTCGTCCCAGCGGACGGGGATGTCGGGCAGGGTCAGGCCCTGCATCCAGGACAGGTCGCGGCTCCGGCCGGCCGCCCGCTCGGGGGCCGGCGCGGGCGCGTCGCTGGTGCCCGCGGCCGGCGCGTCGGACACGCGCACGGCGTCCACCGGGACCTCGATCCGCGCGAGCGGCTGCCCCCCGAAGAGCTGCTCCTCCGCGAGCCGCAGCTCCCGGAGCTCCTCGGACTCCTCGCCCGGGACGAGCGCGTCGCGATCGCCGCTCCCCTGAGCTGCCGCCCCGACGGGCGCGACGGCGCCCAGGGCGACCAGGGCCAGGAGGACACGCATGCGCCCGAACCTATCTCGGGGTGGCGCCCCCGGCCAGAAACCGATGGTACTCTCCGGCCCGCATGCACCGGGGGATCCGTGAGTTCGTCCGCTGGGTCCAGCAGGACGAGAACCGAGAGCTGGTCCGGGTGGAGAAGCCCGCGACGGCCAAGGAGATGACCGCGCTCGAGCACCAGCTCGGCGCGCCGCTGCCGACCGACCTCAAGCTCGTGCTCGGGGTCTTCGACGGCGCGTCGCTCCCGAACGGCGTCCTGCTGAGCGCGCGGCCCGGGCCGGGCAACACCATCGAGGCCGGGCTCAAGGCGCTCGCCGAGGACAGCGACACCTCTTTCCTGGATCCCGAGCTGCTCCTCCCCTTCCACCGGACCGAGGCGGGCAGCTACCTCGCGTTCGACCGCAGCGCCGCGCCCGTGTCCGACACGTGGCCGGTCGTCGACTACGACCTCGAGAGCGGCGAGCGCCGCCTCATCCACCGGACCTTCGACGGCTGGTGCCGGCTCTGCATCGCGGAGTGGACGGCGGTCGACTACGAGGCCGAGTTCTCCGTCGAGAAGTACCTCGCGCAGGGCGAGCGCCACGCGCGCATCGAGCCCGACGTCTCGATCGCTCACGTCACCGTGGCGCACGCGTTCCGGCGCGCCGGCCGCCCCGAGGAGGCCCTCGAGAGCTACCTCTCGGCGGGGCGATGCGTGCCGGCGATCTTCTGGTCGGACTGGGAGGCGCTCAAGCTCGCCGCCCTCCTCGACTACCCCGCCCACGCGCTCGAGGCGGGCGTGCGCCTCGGCAAGCGCGCGCCCTCGTCGATGTGGGACCAGCGGGAGACCACGCCCTCGCGCGTCGCCTACGCGCTCGCCCGGGTCGCGCCGCCGCCGGGCGACGAGCAGGAGCCGTGGATGCGCATCCTCGATCAGCTCGTCGCGCAGGCGCTCGACCCCGACGACGAGGCCGCCGCGATCGGCATCCGAAAGTCGGTCGCCACGGGCGAGCGCCACCCGCCCCTGCCCCACCCGCCGCAGGAAGCCGAGATCGAGCTGCCCGACGACCTCGAGGCCCAGTGGGCGCACTGCGCCGCGGAGTACAAGGCCGGCTCCCTCCGGGAGGACGACCTCCTGCTCGACCCGCGGTTCGCCGCGCTCGCGGAGATCCACGACCTCGTCGACCTCCTGCGCATCCGCCGAGGCTTCGGGGAGTGAAGTGCTCGAGCTGAGGGACGCCTGCGCGCTCGTGACCGAGCGCGCCGCGGCGCTGCCCGCCGAGCGCGTCCCCCTCGACGAGGCGCTCGGCCGCTACCTCGCGGCCCCCATCGACGCGCGGCGCGACGACCCCGCGTTCGACAACAGCGCGATGGACGGCTGGGCGGTCCGCGCCGAGGACACGACGGGCGCGGGCCCGGACTCCCCGGTCACGCTGCGCGTCGTGGGCGAGTCGCGGGCGGGGGTCGCCGCCGGCGTCGCGCTCGCCGCGGGCCAGACGATCCGCATCTTCACCGGCGCGATGCTCCCCGACGGCGCCGACGCGGTCGTGATGCAGGAGGACACCCGACGCGACTCGGACGCGGTCGAGATCCTCGAGGCCGCGCACCCCGGCAAGCACGTGCGGCGACGCGCCGAGGTCGTCCGCGAGGGCCAGCCGCTCCTCCCCGCCGGCCTCGAGATCCGCGCCGGCGAGATCGCGGTGGCCGCGAGCCAGGGGCACGCCGTCTTGACGGTCCACCGCCGGCCGCGCGTGGCGATCCTCTCCACCGGCGACGAGCTCCGCGACCTGGGCGCGCCGCTCTCGGCCGAGTCGATCTACGACAGCAACACCCACGCGATCGCCGCCGCCGTGCGCGAGGCGGGCGGCGTGCCGCAGATCCTCCCGCTCGGCGCCGACACGCAGCCGCGGCTCGACGCGCTCGTCGCGGACGGGCTGCGCGCCGACGTGCTGCTCACGACCGGCGGTGTGTCGGTCGGCGACTACGACCTGGTCCACGGCGCGTTCGCGGCGGCGGGGATCGAAGAGGTCTTCTGGAAGGTGAAGATCAAGCCGGGCAAGCCCGTGCGCTTCGGCGTCGGCCCGAACGGCGTGCTCGCGCTGGGGCTCCCCGGCAACCCGGTCAGCGCGATGGTGACGTTCGAGGTCTTCGTGCGCCCCGCGCTGCGTCGGATGCTCGGCGACCCCCTCCCCCACCGGCCGCTCCTGCGGGTCCGCCTCGCGCGGCCGCTGACCGCCCCGGCCACGCGGACCGAGCTCTACCGCGCGCGGCTCGAGGGCGACGTCGCCCACCCGGCAGCCACCGGGAGCTCGGCCGACCTGAGCTCGCTGGTCGGGGTCGACGCGTTCGTGATCCTGCCCGCCGGCACGGGCCCGCTCGAGGGAGCCGACGCCCTCGACGTGCGCGGCGGCCGGGGCGTGGCCACCTCGCCGTGGGAGGCGTGAGCCAGCGCGCCAAGATATGCTTCGACGGCCATCGGGAACCCAAGAGCGTTCCGAGACGTCGATACGCCCGGTGGCAGCGCACATGAGCGACGAGAGCGAGAACGCGCCGCAGCCCCGAGAGACGCCTCGTGTCGACATCGACGCCCTGCGGGGTCCCCTCGCGCGGACCGCGCTGCGCGTCCGGCTGCAGCGCGCGGCCGACGCGGGCTCGCTGTTCCTCCTGGTCGGGCTCGGGCTCGCGGGGCTCGTCGTCGCGCTCACGAAGACGGCCGCGCTGCCCGAAGCCGACGCGTGGCCTTACCTGATCGCGGCCGCCGCGCTCCCCGCGCTCGCGGCGTTCGGAGGGCTCGCGCGCCGGGTCTCGCCGCTGCTCGCGGCCAAGCTGCTCGACCGCGCCCACGATCTGAACGATCGCGTCGGCAACGCCGTGTCCTTCGCCGCCGAGCCGGATCGCACCGCGTTCATGGACGCGGCGATCGAGGACGCGCGTCAGCACGCGAGCGCCCTGAAGCCCGCTCGCGCGATGCCGCTGCGCGCGCCGATGGAGCTCGCGATCGCGCTCGGGCTCGCGGTCGGCGTCGGGGGCCTCGCGATCCTCGAGGTGCCGCGCACGTGGGAGGAGCGCATCGTCCACGGCGGCATCGTCCCCGTCTTCGTCCACGCCGACGAGCTCGAGGCGTACGAGAGCCACCTGCGCGAGCTGCTCGCCGACCCGGAGACCGACGAGCGAGTCCGCGCGGCGGCCGAGGACTTCAACCGGATCGTGGAGGACCTCGCCGACGAGCGCCTCGATCGCGAGGAGAGCCTGCGCCGGATCGCCGACCTCGAGCGCCGCCTCGCGGAGGCGCGCCCCGCCGACCAGGAGCTGCTCGCGGACGCGCTGCGCGAGCTCGGCGAGGACCTGCGCCGATCCGCGCTCGCCGACGAGCTGTCCGCGGCGCTGCGCGACGCCGACGCGGATCGCGCCGAGGACGAGATGCGCCAGCTCGCCGCGCAGCTCCGCCAGGACCCGCGCCGACAGGACCTCGAGTCGCTCCGCCGCGCGCTCGAGCGGGCCGCCGAGCGCCGCGCCGAGGATCGGTCGCAGCAGATCGAGCAGGCCGAGGAGGAGATCGAGCGCCTGCTGCAGCGGCAGCGCGAGCAGCAGCGAGAGGCGAGCCCGCAGGAGCAACGACTGTTGCAGCGTCGCCGCCGCGAGCTCGACCAGCTCCGCCGCGAGCACCAGGAGGCGCAGGAGCGGCAGCGGCAGCTCGACCGGCTGCGCCGCGAGCTGTCGCAGAGCGCCCAGTCACTGCAGCAACGGGACCAGCAGCGCGCCGCCGACGACCTCGACCGCGGAGCCGAGGACCTCAACCGCATGGCGCGGCAGCAGATGTCCCAGGAGGAGATGCAGCAGCTCCAGCAGCAGCTCGAGCAGCTCCGGGAGGCGATCCGACGCGCGCAGCAGCGCCAGGCCCAGAACGGGCAGCAAGGGCAGCAGGGTCAGCAGCAACAGCAGGGCCGCGGGCAGCGCGGCCAGGGGCAGATGGATCGCTTCGTCCTGCGCGCGCGCGGTCAGGGTGACGGCGAGGGCACCCCCATCCAGATGCCCGGCCAGGGCGGCCAGCAGGGCCAGGCCGGCCAGGGCGGTCAGGGTCAGGGCCAGCAGGGCGAGCAGGGCCAGGGTGGACAACAGCAACAGACGCTGACGCTCGGCGGCGACGGGCCCAGCAACGCCATCCTCGAGGTCCCGGGGATGGGGCAAGCTCAGCAGCAGCAAGGCGGCCAGGGCGACGGACCGCAGCTCCCCGGACCGGGGGCGGGCACCGGCCACGACGAGACCCTGCTCGACGAGGCCTCGCGGCTCGCCGGCGACCGCCGCACCGTGCGCGTCGAGGGCGATCAGAGCGAGGGACCGAGCCGCTCGGAGGTGATCCGCTCCTCCGGCCAGCGCGGGTTCGCGAGCCGCAGCTACCGCGACACCTACACCGACTACCGCGGCCACGCCGAGGAGGTGCTCGAGCGAGACGAAGTCCCGCCCGGTCGCCGCTTCTTCGTGCGCCGCTACTTCCAGCTCATCCGCCCGAGGGAGTGACCCAAGCACATGGCCAACGACGCGAAGACCGACCCGAAGACTCCCGAGAAGCAGGTCGAGGCGTTCCGCCGCGACGTCGACGTCGTCCGGAAGGAGGTCGGCAAGATGATCGTCGGCCAGCACGACATCGTCGACGGGGTGCTGACCTGCCTCATCGCCGGCGGTCACGCGCTGCTCGAGGGGGTCCCCGGCCTCGGCAAGACGATGCTCGTGCGCTCGGTCGCCGAGGCCCTCGACCTGCGCTTCAGCCGCATCCAGTTCACGCCCGACCTGATGCCGTCGGACATCCTCGGCACGACGATGATCGTGGAGGACGACCGCGGTCACAAAGAGTTCGAGTTCCGGCCCGGCCCCGTGTTCGCGCACCTCGTGCTCGCCGACGAGGTGAACCGCGCGACGCCCAAGACGCAGTCCGCGCTCCTCGAGGTGATGCAGGAGCACTCGGTCACGATGGGCAAGGTCACTCACAAGCTCGAGCAGCCCTACTTCGTGCTCGCGACGCAGAACCCGCTCGAGATGGAGGGCACCTACCCGCTCCCCGAGGCGCAGCTCGACCGCTTCCTGTTCAAGCTGCACGTCGAGTTCCCGAGCCGCGACGAGCTGCACTCGATCCTCGACCGCACCACCGGCGGCGAGGCGCCCACCGTGAAGCCCGTGCTCGACCGCGCGCGCATCCTCCAGATCCGCGCGCTCGCTCGCGACGTGGCGGTCGCGCGGCACGTGCAGGACTACGCGATCCGCGTCCTCGAGGCGACGCACCCGGACCGGCCGGGCGCCCCCGACGAGGTGAAGCGCTTCGTGCGCTTCGGCGCGAGCCCGCGCGGCGCGCAAGCCTGCTTGCTCGCGGCGAAGATCCAGGCGCTCTTCGACGGGCGCTTCGCGGCGAGCGCCAAGGACGTCCGCGCCGTCGCCAAGCCCGCGCTCCGGCACCGCGTCATCCTGAACTTCGAGGGCGAGGCCGAGGGCGTCGAGCGGGACACGATCCTCGACCGCATCCTCGAGACGGTGAAGGAGACCGCGTAGTTGCTCGACTGGCTGCGTGGGGGGCGGGCGTCGAAGCCGGCGACGAGCGCGGACGACGACGAGCTCTTCGACGACGAGTTCCAGCGCCGCCTCGACGTGCTCGCGCTCGTGTCGCGGCGGCTCGTCGCGGGGCGCACCCGCGCGGAGCGTCGGTCGCGCAAGACGGGCAGCGGGATCGAGTTCGCGGACCACCGTCAGTACGCCCCCGGCGACGACTTCCGCCACCTCGACTGGAACCTCTACGCGCGGACCGGCCGGCTCCTGCTCCGCCTCTACGAGGAGGAGGAGGACCTCAGCGTCTACATCCTCGTGGACGTCTCGCGGTCGATGTCGTTCGGCGCCCCGGACACCAAGCTGCGCTACGCGAAGAAGCTCGCCGCCGCGCTCAGCTACATCGCGCTCGCCAACCTCGACCGCGTGTCCATCGTCACCTTCAGCGACGAGGTCAGCCAGCGGCTCGCGCCGACGCGGGGCAAGAACACCATCTTCAAGGTGTTCCGGTTCCTGCGCGGCCTCAAGGCCGACGGGCGCACGGGCACCGCCGACGCGATGAAGACCTTCGTGGCGCAGAACCGCCGCCGGGGCGTCGCGATCCTCATCAGCGACCTCTACGACCCCGAGGGCTTCGAGGGGGGCATCAACACGCTCCGCTACCACAAGTTCGAGCCCTACGTGATCCAGGTCTACGCCCCCGAGGAGGTCCGTCCGCCGCTCCACGGCGACGTCCGCCTCATCGACAACGAGACGGGCGAGGCGCGCGAGGTGACGATCACGCCGCGCGTGCTCGAGCGCTACGCCCAGGCCCACGCGGCGTACCGGGCGCGCATCGACGACTTCTGCACGCAGAAGCACGTGCCCCACCACGCCGTCTCGACCGAGCTGCCGTTCGACCAGGCCATCCTCGACATCCTCCGCCGCGGCGGGCTGGTGACGTGAGCGCGCCGTGGAGCTGACGGGGCTGAGCCTCACCGAGGTGCTCACGGTGCTCGGCGGCTTCGCGGCCGCGGTGACCGTGCTCTACCTGCTCAAGCTCCGGCGACGGCAGGTCGAGGTCCCGTTCGTCCACCTGTGGCAGCAGGTGCTCGCGGAGAAGCAGAGCACGCGCCTCTTCTCGGCGCTCAAGCGCATCCTCTCGTGGCTCCTCGCGCTCGCCGCGGTCGCGGGGCTCGCCGGCGCGATGGGCGACCCTCGCCACGAGGGCGCGAGCGCCGACGGGCGGACCACCGTCGTGCTCGTCGACACCTCCGCGTCGATGCAGGCGACCGACGTGAGCCCCGACCGCCTCGGCCGCGCGCGCGAGGAGGTGACGCGCCTCGTCGAGGGGCTCGCGGGTGACGACCGGATGCTCATCGCGAGCATGGACGCGACGACGGTCCCCCTCGGCCCGCTCACCGGCGAGGCGCGCGTCCTCACCGACGCGCTCGACCGGCTCGCGCCCACCGACGTCGCCGCCGACCTCGGCCGCGGCCTCCGCTTCGCGCACGACGTCTTGCGGGGGGAGCCGCGGCCGCGCGTGATCCTGGTGAGCGACGGCGCCCTCCCCGATCCGGGCAGCGCCGGCGCGCGGCTGCGCGAGGCGGGCGTCGAGGTCGACTGGATCCCGATCGGCGTCGGCGGGCCCAACGTCGCCATCACGGCCTTCAGCGTGCGCCGCTACCCGCTCGACGTGAGCCGCAGCGAGGTCCTCACCGAGCTGTGGAACCCGGGCGAGGACGAGGCCTCGATCGAGCTGTCGCTCCTCGGCGACGGCGAGGTCATCGACGTGCAGCGCCTCCGCATCGGCGCGGGCGAGCGCCTGCGGCGCTTCTTCACGGACGTGAGCGGCGCCGACCAGACCCTCGAGGCGCGCGTGCGGATCGAGGGCGACGTCCCGGACGCGCAGCCCGCCGACGACCGCGCCTACGCGCGGCTCCCCGAGCGCCGCCGCGCGCGCGTGCAGGCGGTGACCGCGGGCAACCTCTACCTCTCGGCGGCGCTCCTCCTCGACGAGTACCTCGACGTCGTCGAGGTGACGCCCGCCGACTACCCCGCCGAGGGTCGCTTCGACGTCACCATCTTCGACGGCTGGGTGCCGGCGACGCCGCCCGACACGCCGGTGATCTACCTCGACCCGCGCCCGCCCGAGGGCACGACGGGGCCGTTCGTGATCACCGGCGCCCTCGAGCGGCCGTTCTTCGATCGGCTCGAGCGGGACCACCCCATCCTCGCGTTCACCGCGCTCGGGGACGTGAACGTCGCCGAGTCCCTCGCGGTGGAGCTCCACGAGGGTGACCGCGCGATCGCCTCCGACGGGCGCGGCCCGCTCATCGTCGTCGGGTCGCGCAACGACCACCGGATGGTCGCGATCCTCTTCGACGTGCGCCGGAGCGACCTCCCGCTGCGCGTCGCGTGGCCGCTGCTCCTGCTCAACTCGATCGACTACTTCACGATGCAGGACGCGCGCTACCTCTCGAGCGTCGAGACGGGCGAGCCCTGGCACCTCGCGGTGCCCACCGGCACCGAGGAGGCCACCCTCGTGGCGCCCGACGGGAGCGAGCACCCGGTCCCCGTGGTCGACGGGCGCGCGGTCGCGTCGGGGCTCCGCGCCGGCTTCTATCACCTGCGGACGGGAGACACCGAGGAGGTGTTCGCCGCCAACCTCGGGCCGAGCGACGAGGCGATCCTCACGCCCGCCGAGGTGCTCGAGATCGGCGGCGCGCCGGCCGAGGCGCCCGAGCGGGGCACGCCGGGCGTGCGCACCGAGATCTGGATGCTGATGGTGCTCGCGGTCCTCGCGCTGCTCCTCGTCGAGTGGTTCACCTACCACCGGAGGCTGACGGTATGAGGCGGCGCGCGCTCTGGCTCGCGCTCGCGGTCGGCGCGGGGGTCGCGCTCGGGCTGGCCGCGGTCCGCTACGCGACCGGCGCCCCGACCTTCGAGTACGGGGGCGAGACCTACGAGCTCCTCGCGCCCGCGGCGGTCGGCCTCGTCGGCGTCACGCCGCTCCTGTTCTTCGCGCTGTCGCTGTCGCTCGCGGATCTCCCGCTCGCGCAGCGCTGGCTCGGCGCGCTCCTGCGCGCGCTCTTGATCGCGTGCCTCGCGCTCGCGCTCGCCCGGCTCGCCCGGTCGACCGACGTCACGCGGATCGCGACGGTGTTCCTCGTCGACGTCTCGGAGTCGGTGACGGACGCGTCGCTCGAACAGGCGCGCGCGCGCGTGCAGGAGGCGTGGGAGGCGCGCGGCGAGGACACGGTCCGCCTGGTCACCTTCGCGAGCGACGCGCACGTGGTCGCGATCGACGACGAGGAGGGCGTCCCGGCGCTGACGCGGCACGAGGGCGACGGAGGCGCGGGCACCGATCCGTCGGCCGCGCTCCAGCTCGCGTACGGGCTCTTCCCGCCGGGGCACCTGCGCCGCGCGGTCGTGCTCTCGGACGGAGGCCAGACGCGCGGTGACCTCCTCGCCGAGGCGGCGCGCGCCGCCGAGATGGGCGTGCGCCTCTACGCCGCGCCCTACGCCGAGGGCGCGCCGCCCGAGGTCGCCGTCACGGACCTGTCGCTGCCCGAGCGCATCGACGTCGGCCAGCCCTTCCCCGTCCGCGCGCACGTCTACTCGACGACCGCGACGACCGCGCGCGTGCGCCTCTATCAAGGCGACACGCTCAACGGGCTCGACGCGGTGCGCGACGTGGAGCTGGCGCCGGGCGACAACCTCGTCGAGATGCGCTCCGTCGTGCGGGTCGCCGGACCCGTGACCTACGCGCTCCAGGCCGAGCCCTCGGGCGAGGACCGCTTCGCCGACAACGATCGCTTCTCGACCACCGTCGTGGTGCCCGGTCGCCCGACCGTCCTCTACGTCGAGGGCACGCCCGGCCGCGCGACCTACCTCGCCGCCGCGCTCGGCGCCGGCGACTACGAGGTCGACGTCCGCAGCCCGCGCGCGATCCCGACGTCGCTCTCAGAGCTCGAGCGCTTCGACTTCTTCATCCTCAGCGACGTGCCCGCCGATCAGGTGAGCCTCACGCAGCAGGACGTCATCGAGCGCTACGTCCGTGACCTCGGCGGCGGGTTCCTCATGGCGGGCGGCGAGAGCAGCTTCGGGCTCGGCGGATGGCAGGGCACGCGCATCGAGCGGATGCTCCCCGTGCACATGGACTCCGAGCGGAGGCGCGATCAGCCCTCGCTCGCGATCGCGCTCGTCATCGACAAGAGCGGCTCGATGAACGGCGAGAGCATGGAGCTCGCGAAGGAGGCGGCCATCGCCACCGCCGAGATGCTCTCGCCCGACGACTACATCAGCGTGGTCGGCTTCGACTCGCAGCCGACCCGCGTCGTGCGGATGCAGAGCGCGCGCAACCGGCTCGGGATCGTGCGCGACATCGGCCGCCTCACCGCGCGCGGCGGCACCGCGATCTTCCCCGCGCTCGACATGGCCTACCAGGACCTCGTGGTGACGCGCGCGCGCATCAAGCACGTCATCTTGCTCACCGACGGACAGACCCAGGAGTCCGGTCTGCCCGAGCTCGCGCAGGTGATGCGCTCCGAGGGGATCACCGTCAGCACCGTCGGCCTCGGCGGCGACGTGAACCGCGCGCTGCTCACGCAGGTCGCGGACGTTGGCGGCGGGCGCGCCTACTTCACGCAGGACCCGCACAACATCCCGCGCATCTTCATGCGCGAGACGAGCACGGTGTCTCGCAGCAACGTCATCGAGGAGTACTTCCAGCCGCGCGTGGTCTCCCCCACCGACTTCCTCCGCCGGATGGACATCTCGAGCGCGCCGTTCCTCCACGGCTACGTCGCGACGCGGATGCGCCCGAGCCCCGCGCAGGCGATCCTCGTCAGCGATCTGGGCGAGCCGATCCTCGCGCGCTGGCGCGTCGGCCTCGGCTGGTCGATGGCGTGGACGAGCGACGTGAAGAACCGGTGGGCCGTCGACTGGCTCCGGTGGTCGGGGTTCTCGCGCTTCTGGTCCGAGCTCGTGCGCGAGCACATGCGGCAGCGCCGCCGCCAGACGCTCGACATGACGGCCGAGGTGACCGACGGCGAGGCGCGCGTGGTGGTCGACGCGATCGGCGTGGACGACGAGTTCCTCGACGGCCTGGAGTCGACGCTGCACGTCGAGGGGCCGATGGGTCGCCGCGCGGCGGACGCGACCGAGCCGCTCGATCTCGATCTCCCGCTGCGTCAGACGGCGCCCGGTCGGTACGAGGCGCGCTTCGATCTTCCGCGCTTCGGATCGTTCGTGCTCACCGCGGAGCATCACCGCGAGGGTCGGACGATCGCCGAGAGCCACGCGCAGCTCGTCAACCCGTACCCCCGCGAGTACATGACGCTCGAGCCCGACGTGGAGCTGCTCGCGCGCGCCGCGCGGCTCACCGGCGGCGGGAACGATCCCACGCCCGCGCAGCTCTTCGATCCCGGCGACGAGCACATCCGACATCACGAAGAGCTCTGGCCGAAGCTGCTCTTCTGCGCGCTCTTCCTCTTCGTGCTCGACCTCGCGTTCCGCCGCGTGCGCCTGTTCGATCGCAAGTTTCGTAGCGCCCCTTCGGCGCGCGATCGACGGCGCTGATCCACGCATCACGTTCGTCGCTTGACTGCGAAGACGAGCCGCCTCAATTTCGCGCTCCTCTTTGTTCGACGTCGATCGCTTTTCCAGCTGCGCACCTGTCGAATTCCCTTACTCTGATCACGCGCCGCACGGCGCACTCGAACCACGGAGCGACTCATGGCTGCAAGTTCCGCCGGGAAGATCCCGGACCCCGATACCGACGAGGAGCCGCTCAGCAGCGGCGAGCTCGCCGAGCTGCGGGCGTTGCTCGAAGCCAAGCGCGTCGCCTTGGTCAAGGCCGCCCAAGAATCGCTCGAGCAGGACATGATGCTCGACACCAACGAGATGCCCGACGAGGTCGACCTGGCCTCGACGGAGTACATCCAGTCGTTCGCGCTTCGCCTCCGCGGACGCGAGCGTCACTTCCTCGACAAGATCGACGTCGCCATCCAGAAGATCGAGGACGGCGTGTTCGGCACCTGCGAGGAGTGCGAAGAGGAGATCGGCCGCAAGCGCCTTGCTGCGCGGCCCGAAACGACCCTCTGCATCCGGTGCAAGGAAGACCAGGAGCGCGAGGAGCGCGACTTCCGCTGAGCCCGCCGCGGCCCTAGAGTGGTCGCGTGGCGGTCGAGCAGCTCACCGACGACGACTATCGGCGCAAGCTCGATCGAGCGCCGATGGCCGTCGTCGATTTCTATGCTGCGTGGTGTGGGAACTGCGTGATCTTCAGCCGCCGGTTCACCGAGCTGAGCGAGGAGTACCCCCACATCCAGTTCTTCGTGTGCGACGGAGATCGGTCGCCCGCGTTCCGCGGCACGGTGGACATCGAGGACGTCCCGTACTTCGGCCTCTACCGAGACGGCGTCCTCGTCGACGGCTTCTCGACGAGCCGCGAGGAGGCGTTCCGACGACGCCTCGAGGCGTGCTTCGGACGCTGCCTCGGCGACGTCCCGATCCACTGAGCTGGCGTCGGCGCCCGGCCGCTCGTGCGGCGCGCCTCGGGACGCAAGCATGCTTGCATTCCACAACCACCATTCGGGGCCCCCGGAGGCCCGGATCGCCGCCGATTGATCGATCGGCCCCCGGGGCGCTCAGGCGACCGCGGGGTGCACGCCGGACTCGCCGGGCGTCTGCGGCAGCACGATGGTGAAGACCGTCTCGCCCGGCTTGCTGTCCACCCGAATCGAGCCCTCGTGGTCGTCGACGACCTTGCGCACGATGGCGAGGCCGAGGCCGGTGCCGCCCGCCTTGCCGTGGGTGATGAACGAGTCGAAGAGCGCGTGGCGGATGGCCTCCGGCACGCCGGGCCCGTCGTCCTTGAAGACGAGCACGATGGCGCCGTCCTCCTGACGGTCGACGGTGATCTCGAAGTGGCCGCCCTTGGTGCCGATGGCCTCGGCCGCGTTGCGCGCGAGGTTGTGCACCGCGCGCTGGATCTTGTGCTCGTCGAACCGGGCGACGCCGCGGTCGCGCAGGTCGAGCTTGATCTCGACGTTGCGCCCCTCGAGCTCGCGCTCGAGCTGCTCCTTGAGCTCGGAGAAGAAGCGGTGCAGGTAGACCTTCCGCATCCAGACGGACCGGTCGCCGCGCGCGAACGCGATGGTCTCGCGGGTCATCGCGTTGATGAGCTCGACCTGACGCAGCACCGACTGGCTGAGCCGCGCCCGCTCGTCGTCGTCCTCCTCGCCGGCGAGGAGCTGCACGTAGCCGCTGATGATCGTCATCGGCGTCTTGAGGTCGTGGAGCACGCTGCTCAGGAGCTGACCGATCGTGCTGAGGCGCTCCTGCTTGCCCTTGCGGTCGCGCGCCTCGGCGAGGCTGATGGCGGTCGAGATGTGGTTGGCGATCAAGGTCGCGGTGCGCACGTCCTCGTCGTTGAACGCGGTCTGCCCCTCGTGCTTGTTGAGGAGCTCGAGCGCGCCGACGCCGTCCTCCCAGGCGAGCGGGACGGCGAGCACCGAGCGCGGGTGGTAGCCGACCCGGTCGGCGATGTCGCGGGCGTGGCGGTCGTCGGCGTCCACGTCGTTGACCACCTGCGCGCGCCCGTGCCGGACCACCCAGCCGCTGATCCCGCTGCCCTTGGGGATCACCTGTCGCTTCACCTTCTCCGGGTGACCGCCGACCGCCGACCGGAACGCGAGGCCGCCGTTCGGCTCCTCGATGAGGATCGCGCCGGCCTCCGCCTCGATGGCGCGCACCGCGCGGGCGAGCACCCCCTCGAGCAGGTCGTCGAGCTCGGTCGCGCTCGCCGAGACCTGCGCGATCTCGAAGAGCACGTCGAGCTCGGACACGCGCCGCTCGAGCTGCTCCTTGATCTCGAGGAGCTCCATGTTCTTGTTGATGACCGAGATGAAGAGCTTGCCGTTCTCGATCGAGACCGCCGCCTGCGTGGCGAGCGCGGTGAGCAGCTGCTCGTCCTCGGGCGTGAAGAACGTCGTGCGCTTGTTCAGCACCTGCACGACCCCGAGCGTGCGGCCGTGGCGGTTCTTCATCGGGACGCAGAGCGTGGAGCGCGTGCGGTAGCCGGTGCGGCGGTCCCACTCCGCGTCGAAGCGGACGTCCTGGTACGCGTCCTTGATGTTGAGCATCTCGCCGCTCTTGGCGACCCACCCCGCGAGGCCCTCGCCGACGGTGAGCCGGATCTCGGCGCGCCCCTGCCCCTCGGCGACGCGCGACACGAGGTGTCCGCCCTCGTCGTCGAGGAGGTAGATGGTGGAGCGCTCCGCGTCGATGACCTCGGTGATGCGGCTCGCGACGAGCGCGAGGAGCTCGTCGAGGTCGAGCGTCGACCCGAGCGCCGCGCTGATGTCCGAGAGCGCGCGGGTCTTGGCCTGCTCGCGCGCGAGGTCCCGCTCGAGCCGCGCGATGCGGACTTCGACCGAGACGGCGTCGTCGGGGCGGGCCATCGGGATACAGTCTCACGGCCCCCATGCGTGCATCAACGCCGAGAGCGCGAGCCACCTCGCGCGCGATCCTCGCCGCGTTCGCGGCGGGCCTGCTGCTGCGGGTGCTCGTCGGCCAGGGGCTCTCCCTCGCGCCGAGCTGGGACGGGGTGATCTACGAGCGCGCCGCGCAGCAGCTCGCGGCGGGCGACGGCTACACGCTCGGGATGTACGACCCCGACTGGCCGTGGGCGCACCTGCCCACGGCGTTCTATCCGCCGGGCTGGCCGGCGACGCTGTCGGTGCTGAAGCGGCTGCAGGGTCCGCGCGCGCTCGATCTCCTGTTGCAGGCGCTGCTCGGCGCGCTCTGTATCCCGCTCGCCGCGCGCGTCGCCGGCTCGATCGCGGGTCACGGCCCGGCCCGGCGCGCCGCGTGGCTCGTCGCGCTCTGGCCGGGCGGCTGGCTCACCTGCGCCTCGTGGATGGGCGAGCCCCTGTTCTCGCTCGCGCTCATGCTCGCGCTGCTCCCGCTGCTGGGGCGCCGAGGGGGAGCGCCGTCGCGACAGACCGCCGCGTCGCTGTTGCTCGGTCTCACCGCCTACGTCCGGCCGACGGCGCTCGCGATCGCCCCGTTCGCGCTCGCGGCGCGCGCGTGGTCGACGCGACCGCGCGCGGCGCGCGTGACGGCGGCGGTCGCGATCACCGCGCTCGCGCTCGTCCCGCTCGCGCCGTGGATGATGCGGAACGCGGATCGGCTCAGCGCCCCCGTCGTGTCGTCGAGCGCGGGCGCGAACCTCTACGTCGGCACCCTCGGCTCGCGCTTCGCGCGGATCCCCGAGGCCATCGACTGCCCGCGCGGTCCGCGCGAGCTCACCCGCGATCGGTGCCGCAGGGACCGCGCGCTCGCTCGCATCAGCGCGGACCCGGCGCGCTGGCTCGCGCTGAGCGCCGGCAAGGTCGCGCACACCTTCGGCTACGAGATGGGCCCCGCGCTGTCGGTGGGCGCGGGCCTCGGGTGGACGCGCCCGGAGCAGCACCTCGCGGTGCAGGTCCTCATCGCGGTGTGCAGCGCCTACTGGCTGGGGCTGCTCCTCTTCGCGCTGCGAGCGCGCGGTCGCCGCGCGCCGCGCCGCGTGATCTGGGCGAGCGCGCTCGGCGTGGCCGCGTTGCACTTCGTCTTCCTCGGCGGCGACCGCTACCACCTCCCGCTCGTCCCGCTGTTCGCTGCGCTCGCGGCCGCGGGGCTCTCGCGCGGGCGTCAGATCAGGATGATCGGGGCGCAGGTCGAGACGCCGGCGCCCACGATCCGATAGCCCGACTCGTGCAGCACCTCGAGCACGCTTCCGTCGGCGGGGTCGAGGCGCCAGACGTTCGTCGTCAGATCGGCGTCGCCCTTGTAGAAGACGTAGAAGCGGCCGCCCCAGAACGCGAAGGCCCAGGCCGTGTCGCCGAGGCCGCTGCCCGAGCTGATCTCGGAGATCGGGAACGAGCGCGTCGTCGCCCCGGTGCTCTTGTCGATCTGCCGGACCGACGGCGGGCTCGTGTCAGGGAAGAAGCCCCAGAGCTCGGCGGCCCCCGTGCCCGTGAGCTCGGGCCAGCCGGGCAGATCCCCGACCGCGCTCAGCGCGAGCGCGTCGTCGACCCGACCGAGCCGCGCGGCGCCGAAGCTGATGTCGAGGAGGCTCCCGCCCGCGACGAACAGCGTCTCGTCCGCGCTGCCCGCGGCGTCCGAGACGAACCCCATCCCGAAGACGTCGAAGCCGCTCTGCCCGGCGACGAAGGACGTCGCGGTGCAGCTCACGTCGGTGACCGACACGCGGAAGATGTGCCCGTCCTGGTAGAGCACCCACGCGTTCGCGTCGCGGTCGACGGCCATCGAGAACGGCGACGAGGACGTCGCGCACGACAGCGTCCCGAGCGGCGTGATCACGTTGGTCGCGGGATCGAAGCGCAGGAACGCGTCGCTCGAGTCGACGAGGTACACGTACCCCTCGGCGGCGCTGCCGCAGAGCGAGTCCCCCGGCCCTCCGTCCCCGGGCGGCCCCGAGTCGACGAACGGCGAGATCATGTTGGCGTCGACCCCACCCCCGCCGCCTCCGTCGCGGAACGTGGGGCGGCTGTCGTCACACCCGACGACGAGGAGACAGGCGACGAGCGAGAGGAGGGTTCGCGACACGGTGAGGACAGCGTAGCGCACGCGAGCGCGAGCCGGCTTCGCCGGTCGCGTCGTCGGACTCAGTAGCCGGCGCGCATCTCCGCGCGGTCGCCGCGCTCCACCTCGCGCACGGCGCGGGTGATCATCAGGGTCGAGGAGTGCGGCCGGACGTGGACGACGCGGCCCTCCGCGATGACCTCGGCCGGGTAGGCCTCGGGCTCGTCCGGCGGATCCACGATCGCGCCCTGCTCGCGGGCGCCGCTGTTGAGGCCGTCGCGCCAGCGATCCCCGGCCTCGGTCACGAAGAAGCGGTTCCCCGCGACGACGCCGTCCTCGGACCCGACGGGCAGGAACACGATTTGCTGATCTCCGTGGAGCTGGATCGGGAGCAGCGTGGCGGCGACGTGGGTCGCGGTGTCTCTGTCGGCGACCCGCGGCGGCACCATGTCGAAGCGGCGCGGCACCGGCGCGACGCGGAAGCCGCGCTCGACGGGATCGAGCGCTTCGATGATCGTCGCGCGCGCGGTCCGGTGATCGGGGTCGTAGGACTCGATGCGGACGGCGCCGAAGATGCGGACGAGCTCGCCCTCCCCGTCGGGCTCGCGCTGCTCCTCGTCGATCTCGCGGAAGATCGTGTACTCGCCGCTCGGCGTGCCGTTGAAGTCGTCGTCGAACTCCAGGTAGACCTGGTCGTAGGGCGACAGGAGCATGTGGTCCTCGGGAGAGCCCGCCACGACGCCGGCCTCGTCGAGCGCCTCGCGATCGAGGTAGCCCATCTGCTCGAGGTTCACGGTGCCCGTCCGGTAGCTGCGGACGGGCGCGACCACGCCGGGGGTCGAAGGCTCCGTCACCACCTCACCCGGCGGGAGCAGGCGCAGCTGATCGAGCGGGTAGATCCAGTGCGGGTTGGTGACCTCGGGGTTGTACGACCACACGCGCGGCCACTCCCACGGGTTGCCGTAGTAGCGCCCCGTGATGTCCCAGAGCGTGTCGCCACGGTGGACCGTGTAGACGTGCGGGATCATCCGACGCCGGACGTTGCCAGCGATCCGGATCCCTTCGCGGTTCTGGGCGGCGACCGAGAGGCTCTGCGGCTCCTCCTCGTACACACCGACCTGAGCCGACGCTCGGGACGCGACCGTCACGGCGCCGCCCGCGAGGGCGAGCGCGATGAACAACGTGCGCCAGGACTTCACTCAGGCATCCTCCCGCGACGCCATACGCGCCGCCACGGTGTCAGGGTACTGCTGGCGCAGCCGCGAGAAGACGCGGCGCGCGCGATCGCGCTGCCCCATGCGCTCGTAGCAGAGCCCGATCCGCAACAGCGCGTCCGGCACCTTGTTGCCGCGGGGGAAGCGCTCGATGAGGCGAGAGAAGCGCGACAGGGCCGCCGCGTAGTCGCGGCGCGTGTAGTCGATCTCGGCCCGCCAGTACATCGCGTTGTCGGCGTACGGGTGGTCGGGGTGCTGGGCGACGAAGCGCTCGAACGCCGCCGTCGCGTCGGGCAGCCGGCGCTGCGAGAAGGCCGCGAGCGCCGCCCGGTACTCCTGGCTCGCCGCGTCGGTGGCGGCGGGGACGGCCTCGACGGGACCGCCCCGGACGTCGACGGGGGTCAGCGGGATCGCCGGGACGCCCGCCGTCGGATCGTCCCCCGCCGAGTTGTAGACAGGAAGCCTCGCTGTCGCCGCGGGAGGCGGCCCGACCCAGGCGGGCGCCTCGGGACCCGGGAGCATGGCGACGCCGCGCGCGCGTCCCGCGGGCCGATCCACCTCGGGCAGCGGCGCCGGCGCGGTCCCGTACAACCGGAGGACCGGCCGCGGCCCGGTGTCGACGGGCTCCGCCTCCGCCACCGGCGCCTCCTGCTCCTCGCACGCCGCGGGCGCGGGCGAGAGCGTCACGACGCGTCGAGCCGCGTCCTCGCGCATGGCCGCGACCTCGTCCCTCAGCTCCGCCGCCTCGGCGCGCGCGAGCCCGAGCTGAGCCGACAGCTCGCGGTTCTGCGCCCTCAGCGTGGCGAACGCCTCGCTCTCGACATCGCTCGCTTCCGACGACGCGGACACGTCGGGGGCCACGCGCGCAACCGGCGTAGGAGCCGTGGCGCAGCCACCGAGGGCGAGGAACACGATCAAGCGGAGACGACGGTTCACGTTCGCCTCGAATCGTAGGGAGCCCCCGTCAGCGCGGCAAAAAAACGGAGCCGCGCTCTTCCTGTCGCGGCCCGAGGGACGCACCTCCCCCTCGCGCGGCGCTGGGAGTAGAGGAGAGAAGGAGTCGGGGACCGTGTGCGCTGCGCGCGCTCAGCCCCGGCGCCAGGTCCCGCCGAGCGGGCGCCTCGCCGGCGTCCGGACCGCGTCACGGACCGCCGTCCCGAGCGGCTGGATCGCGAGGAAGTACACCACCGCGAGCAATCCCCCGATGGTGCTCACGGTGCCGAACCACGGCGCCTGCAGCGCGAGCGCGGTGACCGCGACGAGGCCCGCGGTACCGGCCACCAGGAAACCGACGAGCAGGCGCGCGCGGCCAGCCGCCCAGGCCATCGGCTCCACCATCGAGACGAGCAGGGGCTCCTCCTCGCGCGGGCCGAGGACGTCGTCGTCCCGCTCGCCGATGACCCACACGCGATCCCCGGGGCGCACGGCGACCTCCACGTCGCGGCGGTAGCCCTTGTAGGTCGACGCCTCGCCGAGCGCCTCGGTGAAGGCCTCGTCCGAAGGACACGCCGCCGCCTCGTCGGCGCGCGCCGGGGCCAGCCACACCTCGCTGAGGCCGGGCTGCGCGGCCGCGATGCGCACCTCGCCGCCGTCCGTCTCGATCACGCCGCCGAGCACCTCGAACGACTGAGGCCCGTCGGTGAACAGGATCTGCTCGGGGCCGCCGCTGGTCACGGCCCGACCGAGCTGGGTCACGTTCCGCACCGCGAGCGGACCGCCCTCCTTGACCACCCCGCTGACCAACCGCCCCTCGCGACGCGCGCTCACGAGCCGGGCGCGGACCTCCCACACCGACCGGAGCTGCTTGGCGGCGACGACGAGGACGAGCAGCCCGTTCAGCCAGAGGACGCCAAGGGCCAAGAGGCCCATGATCTCCTGCGTGAGCATCGGAGGCGCTCAGCTCGCGATGGCCTCGGCCTCGGCCTCGGCGCGGCGGACCGAGCGGGCCGCGAGATCGAGCTGCTCGGCGCCCACCTCCGCGGCCGCCACGTCACCCCGGGTCGGTCGCCACAGGTGGAAGACGTAGGTCCGCAGCAGGTACAGGATCATGCTGGGCTCGTTGAGGCTGGGATCCGTCCGCGGACCGCACTCGCGCTCGTGCGCCTCGTCGAGCACCGACCAGTGCAGCCCCGCGCGGTTGTGGTGGATCGTGTGGTAGCCGTTGTTGCACATGATCCAGTTGAACCACCGGCCCACGAAGTTGCGGGAGTGGTTCCACTCGGACGTGACGTCGCAGCCGTCGTGCTGGATCAGGTTGATCCGCAGGATCCCGCGCGCGCCCCAGAGCTGGGGGAGCAGGATGAAGAACAGCGTCGTCCAGAAGTCGAAGGCGAACAGGACGCCCGTGAGCCCGAACGCGAACACCTGCTCGAGCAGGTACTGACGCCGGAAGTCCTTCTGCCGTGTCGTGCGCGCCCAGCGGCCGACCCCGTTGAAGGTGTTGGGGCCCACCACGTTCGGGAAGTGCAGGAGGTTCAGCAGGTTCCACGAGAACGAGACGTTGTCGGGCGCGGCCCAGTCGGGCTTGCCGTCGTCGTCGAAGTGGTGGTGCACGATGTTGTGCGACGCGAGGTTCGCGGAGGCCGGGTACAGCGCCCCGAAGCTGAGGATGGCTCGGAACGCGCGGTTGAGCGGGCGGCTCTTGAACATCCCCTTGTGCAGGTGGTTGTGGATCACCACCGCGTTGAGGAAGCTGAAGTAGCAGGCGCCGGCGAAGAAAAGGACGTTGCGGCAGTCCTCGACGAAGTACATCGAGAACAGGAGCGCCCAGTACACCGTCACGATCCCCACCTGACGGTAGTCCGCGACGTTGTGCAGCAGCCAATCGCCCTTGGCGCTCGCTCGCCGCGGCGCGGCGTCTCGGTAGGCCCCCCCCATGAGCTCAGGCCGCCGCGTGGACTTCCTCTTCCTCGGACACCGACTGAGGCACGGCCTGCTTCGCCCGAAGGTGCTTGGGCGCCTTCATCGGGTTGAAGAGCATGGCCAGCTTGTGGTGCGTGCCGTGGAAGTAGATGCCGAAGAAGATCCGGTTGCCGACCCAGAACCAACCGTAGTCGAGGTCCGCCGGCGCGATCGGGTAGTCGGGGCGATGCGCGTTGTGACCCACCCAGTTGAAGTGGATCACGAAGAGCGCCGCGCCGACGAAGGCGGGGAGGTAGAGGAGGAAGAAGCCGCTCTTCCCGAGGAGCAGGAAGAAGAAGAGGCTCATGAGCACGCCGCTCACGAAGCTGAGCCGCGACCGCCAGCGCTCGTAGCGCCGCGTCTCCGGCGTGTCGCCGTGCGTGTCGTAGTACTCCTGGCGGAGCTGCAGCTCGACGTTGACCAGGGTGTTGAAGGCGTAGCGCCAGTAGCTCCGCTCCGCGGGGTGCGGATCCTTCTCGGCGTCGTCGGAGTAGCGGTGGTGGCGCCGGTGGACGATCTCCCACGAGGCGAACTTCGTGAGCACGAGGGCGCCGGAGAGCTCACCCATCAGGCGGTTGATCGGCTTGGGGAACGACCCGTGCGACGCGTTGTGCGCGAAGACGTGGGCCATGATCATCACGTAGAGGGCCGCCGGGAACAGCGCGAGGTGCCAGAGCTCGAATTCCGGCAGCAGGCCCCTCCACCCCGTCTGGATCACGGTCATGGCACCGCAGAGCGCGACCACCGCGTAGAAGGTGTCGTACCAGAGGTAGAACGTCGCGTGCCGCCGGAACTGGGCGAACGGCGAAGTCGTCAGAGAAGCCGAGATCGAGCTCACCTACCACACTCCTTGTCGCTCGCAGACCGGTCTGCAGGGGGCAGGCCGACCGCCAGAGGCTGGACATATTCCATAACGCCGGGGTTTTCCAGTACTCGGGTGATCTGGCTCAACCACTTGCGTTCACAGCCGTGGTCGGAGCTTCACACCTACGTGGCCGACACCAGCTCCACCAGGAAGACGAGCATGCCCTGGGGTCGCTCCTCCTGGCCCTCGTAGGCGAGCTCGGCGGGCACCCAGAAGAGCCGGCGCTCGCCCACCACCATGAGGGGAACGCCCTCGCGGAGCCCGGGGATCATCCCTTGGACGACCCGCCGCCAGGGCTGGCCGGAGACGTAGGTCCCCGCGAAGATCTCGCCCGTGTCCGCGCTCCACCCGGTGTAGTGGATGCGGACCCGGCTGCCGACCTCCGGGTGCTCGGTCCCCGTGCCGGGCTCGACGACCACCCAGCGCAGCCCCGACGCCGATCGCCCGGCCGAGGCGGGCGGCTCGGTGAGCGACTCGGGCGGCTCGGGGGCGGGGTGGAGCTCGACGAGCTCGACGTCCATCGCGATCAGCCCCTCCGGCCGGCCCGCGGGTCCCCCCGCCTCGGGGGGATCCTGGGGGAACCAGAAGCGGCGGGTCTCGCCCTGCACCATCAGCTGCACGCCCTCGCGGAGCGCGGGGAAGAGGTCGGGCATGAAGATGGCCCGCGGGGGCTCGCCCATGTCGCCGCGGGTGGTGTCGAACATGTTCCCGTCGGCGGATCGCCACGACGTGGAGTGGACCACGACGCCATCGAAGGGGCGGGGGTGCTCGGTCCCTTCGCCCTCGACGAGCACGCGAGACGCGAAGCGCCCCGTCGGATCCATCGTCGCCGCGCTCGGGATCGATCGCGTCTCGGCGGGCGCGGGGATCGCGTCGGGCCGGATCGGCAGAGGGATGAGATCCGGATCGGGCGCCGGGTCGGGCGTGGCCTCGGGGGCGGGCTCGGGGTCCGGGGTCGGAGTGGGATCGGGGTCTGCGCCGCACCCGCCGGCGAGGCCCAGGGCCAGCCCGACGATCGCGCAAAGCATCTTCTCGCTCATCGAATCCTCGCGGGCGAGCGACCTAGCCGATGCCCCTCGGGTTGTCGAGCCGTGTCATACTGAGCCCATGCAGGGGGAGGTCCAGCTCGTCCGGGAGACCCTCGAGGGGATCGTGGAGCCCAGCGTGGCGACCTCGGTGCTCTTCGAGTCCCTCTCTCGCTGGGGACGAGGCGTTCCGAAGGGGGCCGAACAGGTCCTCGAGCTGGTGCAGGGGCCGCTCCGCGAGCTCCTCACGCATCGGCTCGGGCCCGAGGCCGAGCCCGCCCTCGCGACGTTGGTCGCGCAGCTCACCGCGCTCGCCTCCGACGACCTCGGCGACTTCGAGGTCGACATCGAGTTCGACGACGATCCCGTCGGGGAAGACGCCGCGATGACGGCGCAGATGCAGGCCGTCAGCGTCCCCGTCGTCGTCCTCGTGGTCGCCGGCTACCGAGAGTTCGCCAACCGGCTGAACGCCGCGATCGGCCGCGAGCGGGTGCACACGATCACGATCGGCGACGTCGAGGAGCTGCGGCGCACGGCGTTCTCCGCGAACCCTCAGATCGTGGTGGTCGACTCGGCGCAGCCGGCCGCGATCCGCCCCTCCGACCTCGCGCGGGCGCTCAAGGGCCTGCCCGATCGCGTCATCTCGTTCGTCTGGGGCGAGGACACGAGTTACGGCCGGGAGCTGCGCGTGCGCGCCGATCAGCTCGACGCCACCGTCCTCTACCTCGCGCGCAACGAGGGCATCGAGCCCTTGCTCGATCTGGTCCTCAGCCGCTTCCGCACCTCGACGATCCCCCCGCCGGCGCCCTAGCGCGCCAGGCGGACCACCAGATCGACGACGCGCGGCGCGAGCCGATCCAGGCGCCAGAGCGCCTTGCTCTGGAGATCGACGAGCGCCACTCGATCGCGACGGTCGAGCTGATCGAGCCACCCCTCGACCACCGTCTCCGCCGAGAAGAGCGGCGAGAGCTTGTAGATCGGGGGGCGACGCTCGAGGTTGCGCACCATCGGCGTGTCGCCCGCGGGCGGGCAGAGCGCCTTGACCTCGACGTCCGTGCCCACGAGCTCCGCCGCGAGCGCCTGCGCGAACCCGACGACGGCGAACTTGCTCGCGCAGTACCCCGCCATCTCGGGGAAGCCGCGCAGGCCGCCGATCGACGCGACCAGGGTGAGCGTCGCGCGGCCCCTCGACGAGGCGCGCCGGAGGGCCGGGAGGGTCGCCTGCGCGACGTGCACGGAGCCGAGGTAGTTCACCTCGATCATGCGCCGGTACTCGGCGGCGGGGAGCTCCTCGACGTGGCCGGTCGCGAGCACCCCCGCGGAGTGGAACACGTGGCCGAGGGCTCCGAGCGCGCGCTCGCTGCGCTCGACCGCCTCGCGGATCGCGGGCGGGTCGGTGACGTCGGCGACCTCGAGGTGCGGCGCGGGCCCGTCGAGGAGCGCCGCGGTGGCGTCGAGCCCGGCGCGATCGCGATCGAGGAGCGCCAAGCGCTCGCCGCGCCCCGCGAGGCGTCGCGCGACCTCTCGGCCGAAGCCGCTGCCCGCGCCCGTGACCAGCCACCCCGCCTCGACCCGCTTCTTTCGCATCGGCGGAATGGTAGTACCATCCGCGCCCATGCCGCTCTCGGAAGGCACGCACTTCATCACCCCCACCGTCGCGGTGCACGTGATGGAGGCCTCGGAGCCCGGCCCGACCGCGCTGATCCAGGCGGGGATCCACGGCGACGAGATCGCCGGGGTGCACGCGCTCGAGGAGCTCCTCGAGGCGGGCGTCCGGCCGACGCGCGGGCGCCTGATCGTGATCCCGACGATGAACCGCGCGGCCTACCGAGCGCGCCAGCGCGCGGCGCCCGGCGGCCTCGATCTGAACCGCTGCTTCCCCGGTGACGCGAGCGCCGACGAGCCCGAGCGCCGGCTCGCGCGGCGCTTCATGGACCTCGTCGAGGACGAGCGCCCGGCCCTCATGGCGACGCTCCACGAGTCGCACAAGCGCTACGACCCGAACGTCACGCCGTCCTTCGGGCAGACCCTCGTCTACGGCGTCGACCCGATGCCCGAGATCCTCGGGCGCGCGGTGGACCGCCTCAACGGCGGCCGGCGGAGCGACGACGAGGCGTGGGCGCCGCAGTACTACCCGGTGTCCACCTCGTCGACCGAGGTGATCGTCGACGCCATCGGCTGCGTCGGCATCTGCGTCGAGACCTGGATGGGCTTCGACGAGCGACGCCGGATCGAGATGCAGAACGAGGTCGTCCGGATCCTCCTCGACGAGGTCGGCGTGCTTCCCTGGAGCGAGACGTGAGCAACTTCCCGAGCGGCCCCTTCCCCCGGACCCGCATGCGCCGCAACCGGCGGCACGACTGGTCGCGGCGCCTCGTGCGCGAGAACGCGCTCACCGTGAACGACCTGATCTGGCCGTGCTTCGTCCGTGAAGGCGACAACGAGCGCACCGAGATCGCGTCGATGCCGGGCGTGGCGCGGCTCACGATCGATCTCCTCGTCGAGGCCGCCGCGGAGGCCGCGTCGCTCGGCGTCCCCGCGCTCGCCGTGTTCCCCGTCACCGACCCGGCGAACAAGTCTCCGGACGGTGAAGAGGCGGCGAACCCGGACAACCTCGTGTGCCGCGCGGTGCGCGCGATCCGCGAGGCGCAGCTCGACATCGGGATCATCTGCGACGTGGCGCTCGATCCCTTCACCACCCACGGCCAGGACGGCCTCGTCCGCGACGGCTACGTCGTCAACGACGAGACGCTCGAGGCGCTGAAGGCGCAGGCGGTCAACCAGGCGAACGCGGGCTGCCACGTGATCGCGCCGTCGGACATGATGGACGGCCGGATCGGCGCGATCCGCGACGCGCTCGACGCGGCGGGTCACGACGACGTGCAGATCCTCAGCTACGCGGCGAAGTACGCGAGCGCGTACTACGGGCCGTTCCGCGACGCGGTCGGGAGCAAAGGGGCGCTCGGCCAGGGCGACAAGCGCACCTACCAGCAGGATCCGGCGAACGGTGACGAGGCGCTGCGCGAGGTCGCGATCGATCTCGCCGAGGGCGCCGACATGGTGATGGTGAAGCCCGGGATGCCGTACCTGGACGTCGTCCGACGCGTCAAGGAGACGTTCGCGGTACCGACGTACGCGTACCAGGTGTCCGGCGAGTACGCGATGCTCCGCGGCGCCGCGTCCAACGGCTGGTTCGACTGGGAGAAGATCATCTTCGAGACCCTCCTCTGCTTCAAGCGAGCGGGCGCCGACGGGATCCTCACCTACGCCGCGATCGACGTCGCCAAGCGTCTCCGCGAGGGCTGATCCGCCCCTAGCTAGCTCAGCGCGCGTCGATGTCTTCGAGCGCCGTCGACGCCTCGTCGTGGGCGGCCTGCGCTTCGGCGAGGCGGCCGCGGGCCACCGAGAGCACCCTCCCCGACCGCGCGTGGAGCTCGGCGCGGCGCGCGCGCAGCGCCTGCAAGTCGGCTTGCGCCTCCGCGAGCGCGCCGCGCGCGGGGGGCGGCGAGCTGCGCTGGCGGGTCGCCATCGCGCGCTCGAGCGCGGTGACCGCGCCGCCAGTGCGCAGTCGATCGCGGAGCGTCGGCGGCTCGGCCGCGCCGAGCGCCATCGAGCGATGGATCTCCACGCGCCGCGTGTCGTCGGCGTCCGCGAGCGCCGCGTCGAGCTGGCGGCGCTCCCTGTCGAAGCGCTCCTCGAGCTGCTCGAGCGAGCCACGCGCGGCCTCGAGCCGACGGGTCGCCTCCTCGAGCGCGGCGGCGAGCTCGGCTCGATGGCTCGCGCGCGCCTCGTCGCTCCGTCCGTCGGTGCGGTAGGGCATCGGCCGTCGCTACGGCCCGGGCGCCTCGCAGATGAAGCCGCGCGAGCCGCCGCACCCCTTGGACTCCCAGTCGTTCTCGGCGGTGTCGATCACCCCGCACTCGCCGCGGTCGGGCTCGTCCATGCGCCAGGCCTCGAAGCGGGAGCGCCCGCTGACCCAGCTGAACATCGAGTCGCCGTCCTCGTCGTTGATCCCGATCCACCAGTCGCCGTCGACGCGCGCCATCGCGGCCGACATCAGCGCGGAGTTCTCGGCGCCGTCGTCGATGGTGACGAGGTGGTAGCCGAAGCTCGCGCAGTAGTCGCGGGCCGCCGTCCAGCCGCGCCGCCGATCGCTCCCCGGCTTCTGGTAGCAGAGGAGGTAGACGCCGCTCGCGAGGCGGACCTGATCGCACCCCGTCGCCACCTCGCAGATGGCCGACCCGTCGTCGATGACGCCGTTGCAGTCGCTGTCGGTTCCGTCGCACGTCTCGATGGCGGCGATCACGCAGGCGCCCCAGCGCCCCGACCCGTTGCAAGTGCGCGTGCCGGTGCAGGCGCCCATGGTGCAGGTCCCCATCATCGAGCCGTCGCACTCGCAGTCCTCGTTCGAGACGCCGTCGCAGTCCTCGTCGAGGCGACCGAGGTCGCAGATCTCGGTGCCGGCCGGGATCCCGGTGCAGCCGCCGAGGGTGCCGGCCGCGCAGAAGCGCGTCCCCTCCGTGCAGATGCCCATGCTCGTCCCGCACGGCTCCGAGAACGTGTCCGTCACGCCGTCGCAGTCGTCGTCTCGGTTGTTGCAGACCTCCGCGGTCGGCTCGACAGCACCCACGCAGGCCCCCCAGGCCCCGGACTCGCAAGCCTGGCTGCCGCGCCTGCACTCGCCGACGTCCGAGGTCCCGCAGGGCCGGCTCGCCCCCGCGCTGCAGGTGCATCCCTCGTCGATCGTCCCGTCGCAGTCGTCGTCGACGCCCTCGCAGCGCTGCGGCGCGACGACGCACTCGCACCCGTTCGAGGGATCCCCGTCGAGGTCGACCGTGCCGTCCGCGCAGCCGCCCGCGTCGAAGCCCCCGTCCCGGCCCGCGTCGTCGCCGGGCGTGTCCGCGTCGATCCCGACCGGGCCGCCGTCGCCCCCGCCGTCGAGGCGAACCCCCGCGTCACCGACCGCCGCGTCCATTCGACCCGCGTCGGGGCTCGCGGGACCCGAGTCGTCGGCGCCGGTGCCGGAGCGGTCGAGGACGCAGCCAGAGAGCATCCCGAAGACCATCACGAAGACGAACGGCGAGCGACGCGAGCCCAACACGCCATCCAGTCTACCTCAGGCTCAGCGAACCGGTGACGCGCCGCGATCGCGGAGGTCCTTGATCTTCCTCCGGAGCGGCAGGATGAAGTCCATGCTGACCGTGTGCTTGACCTGCTTCATCGCGCGGGCCGAGTGCCACTTCGAGAGCGCGAGGCGCGCCACCGCGCGGACGAACTCGGTCCCCTGCCGCCCCTTGCGGAAGTAGGCGGTGAGGCCCCCGAAGGCGCTCGCGACCAGATCGAGCTCCTGCTGCGAGAGGTGCCCGAGGGCGACCTCGTCGACGAGGTGGGCGCGGATGATGCTGCCGCGTCGCCGCACCAGGACGGCCACGATGATCAGGAAGGTGGCGACGAAGATCAGCCAGAGCGGGAGCATGAGGCAGACGATCATCCCGCCGCCGGGGAGCGTCGTCGCGCCGTTCCAGATCGCGTGGAGCGTCACCGCCCCGGCGTAGCCGGCGAGCGGCGCCGCGAAGCGCACCCACGTCTTGCTCGTCTCGCGGGCGACCCCGACCCCGATCCCCGTCATCGACGTGAAGAGCGGGTGCGCCCACGGGGTCAGCACCCCGCGCAGGAGGAACGTGACCTGCAAGGCGCCTTGCTCGGGATCGAGGCCCGCGCGCGCGTAGTAGATGACGTTCTCGACGGCGGCGAAGCCGATCGCGACGAAGGTCGCGTAGATGATCCCGTCGACCACGCCGTCGAACTCGCGGCGTAGGAAGTAGAAGTAGCCGAGGACCAGGATGCCCTTGGCTGCCTCCTCGACGACCGGGGCGCTGATCACCATGCCGACGAACGCGCCGACGTCGCCGCCGATCGCGGCCTCGACCACGGAGTTGATGAGCGCCGCGATCCCGCACGCCGCGACGGCGCCCCAGGCGAGGGCCATCAGCAGCGCGTACCACGGCTCGGGATCGTAGCGATCGAGGAGCCGCGGCACCGTGAGGTAGACGACCATCCCGGGGATCGCGAGCGCGGCCCCGATGCACATCGCCTCGAGCATCGCGGCGCCGATCCCCGTCACCGCGGGGAAGAGGACGAACAGCAGGACGAGCAGGACCGCGCCCACCATCATCCCGAGGGTCCAGCACCCGCAGCCGACCATCCGTCGGCCGCGCTCCGGGTCGGGCATGCCGGGCGCCGCCGGTGGCTGCCGATAGTTCGCCTGCCCGTACTGTCCGTACCCCTGCGGACCCTGGCTGCCCGGCGGGTACACCTAGCCCCCCGCCGTCACGCCCATCGCCCGGAACTTGGCGTAGCGCCCGTCGATGAGCTCCTGCGGGCTCTGGCCCTTCAGGTCACCGAGGGCGCGCACGAGGGCTTCGCGGAGGCGCGTCGCCGCCTCGTCGGGGTCGCGGTGCGCGCCGCCCCGCGGCTCCTCCACCACGCCGTCGACGATGCCGAGCCGCAGCGCGTCCGACGCGAGCAGCTTGAGCTGCTCGGCGGCCCGCGGCGCGAGCGCACCGTCGCGCCACAGGATCGACGCGCACCCCTCGGGCGTGATCACGCTGTAGGTCGCGAACTCGAGCATCAGGACCGTGTTGGCGACGCCGAGCGCGAGCGCCCCGCCGGAGCCGCCCTCCCCGATCACGCACGCGATCACGGGGACGCCGAGGCCCGCCATGCAGGCCAGCGAGGCGCCGATCGCCTCGCTCTGGCCGCGCTCCTCGGCGCCCACGCCCGGGTACGCGCCGGGCGTGTCGATGAACGTGAGGATGGGCCGGCCGAAGCGCGCCGCGAGCTTCATCACCCGCATCGCCTTCCGGTAGCCCTCCGGGTGCGCCATCCCGAAGTTGCGCCGCACCTTCTCCTTGGTGGTGCGCCCCTTCTGGTGGCCGATGATCGCGACGGTGTCTCCGTCGAGGCGGGCGAACCCCGCGACGATCGCGGCGTCGTCGGCGAACGCCCGGTCGCCGTGCAGCTCGATCACGTCGTCGAAGATCCGGTCCACGTACTCCATGAAGTACGGCCGATCGGGGTGACGGCTGAGCTGGACCTTCTGCCAGACCGTTAGCTGATCGTAGACTTCGCGCTGGAGGGACTCGATCTGCGTCACGAGACGCTCGAGCTCGCCGTCGAGGCCCGCGTCGCGGACCCCGTAGACCTTCAGCTCGCGGATGCGCTCTTCGAGCTCGACGAGCGGCTTCTCGAATTCCAGGTGGGCCAAGACCTTCGAGCCTTATCAGGCCGGGCGCGTGTGCTCCACGCCGAAGTGACCGCCCTGCTTCTCACCGACCACGTTGAAGATCTTGAGCGCCGCGGCCTTGCCCTTGACCTGGGTCGGGGGGAGCTCGATCACCTCGAAGTAGTCGCGCACCTTCGCGAGCGTGTGCTCGCTGATGATGATCTCGCTGGCCTTGGCCACCGAGCACAGGCGGGAGCCGGTGTTCACCGTGTCGCCGATGACCGTGTACTCGAGCGCCTTGGAGCTCCCGAGGTAGCCGGCGACGCACTCGCCGGTGTTGATGCCGATCCCGATCAGGATCTCCTGCTGGCCGGCCGCGCGCCGCTCGCTGTTGAACTCGGCGAGGACGTACTTCATCTCGAGGGCGGTCTTCACCGCGCGGTACGCGTCGTCCGGGTGGGACACGGGCGCGCCGAAGAGCGCCATGATCTCGTCGCCGACGAACTTGTCGAGGGTGCCCTCGTACTTGAAGATCACCTCGACCATGCGCTCGAAGTACTCGTTGAGCATGTCGACGATCGACTGAGCGTCCTGCGTCTCGCTCATCGCGGTGAAGCCGCGGATGTCGCTGAACAGGACGGTGGTCGTGCGCGCCTCGCCGCCCTTCTTGACCTCGACCTTGCCCTCGATGACCTGCTGCGCGATCGCCGGCGACAGGAGGCGCTGGAAGCGCTCGCGCGTGACCGCCTCCTGCTCGAGCTTGGTCGCGTAGAGCGAGTTCTGGATCGCGACGGCCGCCTGGTTGGCGACGTTCTGGAAGAGCTGGAGGTCCTTCTCGGTGAACGCGTTCGTCGCGATCTGGCTGTCGAGCAGCATGATCCCGAAGACCTCGTCGCCGTGGAGGAGCGGCACGGCCATGCTGGACCGGATGCCCTGCATGATGATCGAGTGCGCGCCCTGGAAGCGCGAGTCGACGGTGGCGTCGCTCGACAGGACGGCGGCCCGATCGCGGAGCACCTGCTCGACGATCGTGCTCGAGATCACGACCTCCTCGTTCGGGTCCTGGTTGCCCGCGCGGGTGCGCACGCACCGGGGCATCAGGTCGCGGTTCTCGTCGTAGAGGAGGATGACGCCGCGGTCGGCGGGCAAGATCGTGAAGGCCGCGTCGAGGATCTTCACGAGCGCGCGATCGATGTCGAGCTCGACGCCGATGGCGCGGGCGAGCTCGTAGCTGACGCGCAGCTTCTCGTAGTCGCGGCGGAGCTGGTCGTGGTCCTGGATCAGGCGCTCGGGCAGGAAGCTCTGATCGACGAGCGGCGCGAGCTTGGTCCGGATGTGACTCTCGACCATGCCCGGGGCGATCGTGACCCGGGAGATCTTCTTCGGATCGGGGGCCTGACCGCTGCCCTGCGGCAAGGTCTGCGGCCCGGACTGCTGCACGTACGGGGGCGGCGGCGGCGGCGGGTAACCACCTCCCCCGCCCGTCGGCGGCACCGCGGGCGTGTGCACCGGCGGCCCCTGCGGCGTCGTCTGCATCGCCGGCGGCGGCGCGGACGGCATGCGCTGCGGCGACGACGGAACCTGGTCGGCGTCGAAGATGATCCGCGTCGAGCCGAGCATGATCTCGTCCCCGGCCTTGAGGACGCGCTCGCTCACGCGCTCGCCGTTGACGTAGGTGCCGTTCAGCGAGCCCAGGTCTCGGAGGATGTACCGACCACCGTCGATCAGGTCGAGGTGGCAGTGCTCCTTGGACACGATGCGGTCCAGCACCTGCATCGTGTTGTTCGGATGCCTACCGAGGGTGTTGTGGGCCAGCAGCTCGAACTCCTGGCGGCCATCGGGGCCCATGATGGTAATGCGGGACATGACAGCGTGCGGCTGGCAGTCGTGGAGACTACCGGTGACCGCGAGCGCAGTAAAGCAGGCTTTGCGGCCCAATTCGGCGCTCGATCCCGGCGCTTGCGGATCGGTGGGCGTCTGACTATGTTTCCCGACCTTTTCAAGGAGCTCGCATGGCTCGCGTCACCGTCGAAGACTGCCTCTCGCACGAGGAGAACCGCTTCTCCCTCGTCATCCTCGCCGCCAAGCGCACGCGGCAGATCATGAAGGGCTCCCGCTCGCTGGTGCACAGCAAGAACCGCGCGGCCGTGACCGCCCTCCGCGAGATCGCGGCGGAGAAGGTCCACTGGAACCGCCCCGTCCGCGACGCGGTCGTCGAGTTCATCGCCGAGAACAAGGCCCTCGAAGAGGTCTTCTGAGCGGGGCTACTGGCGGGTGATCGCGAGCTTCTCGCGCACGCCGACCCGGTAGAAGCGCCGGAGCTCGATCGCGAGCTCCTCGAGGCGCCCCCGATCGACGAAGCACGCCTCGAGGCGCGCCGCGTAGCGGGCCGCCGCGCGGTGGGCGATGCGGTAGCGCTCGCCCTCCGGCGTGTCCGCCGCGTCGAGGAACGTGGCCTGCGAGTACAGGCGCTCGCGCAGCGCGCGGCTCCGCTCGCGGATCGCCCCGACGCCGTTGCCCGCGAGGAGCCCCGCCGCGTACTTGTCGACCTCGGCCTGGACCTCGAGCTCGAGGCGCGACACCGGCTCGTCGTTCCGCTCGCGGAACGCGAGGTAGAGGTAGTGGCTCACGCCCTCGGTCGCGAGCTGCAAGGCCTCGAAGCGAGGCTCGCCCTCGCGCAGCTGCTCGAGCACCTCGGCGTCGAGGTAGAGCGCGACGTGGACCCCCTCCTCGTCCTCGAGGACGAGCAAGACCTCGCGCCGGCGGGCCTCGTCGTGACCGACCAGCTCGGCCACCAGCTCGGGGCCGCAGACGAAGCACTCGACGTCCGGGACGGGGTGGAGGTCGTAGACGGTGGCGAGGAGCTGCTGGATGCGCGAGAGCATCAGTGCAGCACGTCGTCGTCGTCCGGGATCGCCGGGAACACGCCCTCGCTGCGGAGCCGCCGCGCGATCTTCGGCGAGCGCGTGCGCTTCCACTTCTCGTAGAGCCGCACGATGTCCTGAGGGGTGCGGAGCGCCGTGCTCTCGCGGACGTCGTCGAGCGCCTCCACGAAGTCCTCGAAGCCGTCCGACAGCTCGCCGTACACGTCGCGGCGGGCCGCCTCGCGCGGGTTGAACGCGGAGAGCGCCCACGCGTCGGCGTACGCGCGTCCGCCCATGGTGACGACGTAGGAGCGGCTGACCCCTCGGCGCTCGAAGAAGTCCTCGAAGAAGCCGAGCGAGTACAGCGCGGCGTCGCCGAGGGAGCGCAGCTTCTCGAGCCGCTCGGGGCCGTCGGACTCGAGGGCGTCCGCGAGCTGGAACACGAGGGGCCGCGACAGGACCCCCTCGGTCGGCCGCTCGGCGAAGCCCGCGAGGAGCTCGACGAGGTAGAGCCGCGTGCTCGGAGACGCGGGGATGCCCTGGCGTACGAGCGACGCCTCGAGCCGCTCGTGGAACCAACCTCGGACGTTGCTGCTCGTCTCGATGCTCACCCGCTCATCCCCTTTCGCCGGTCGTGATCCACGAGGTCACGACTTGAGGAGTACAGGGGATCTTCAGGTAATTCCAACTATCTGCGCACCATCCGTACACCCCCGGACGAGGCTGGCAGCCGAGCCCGTCGAGTGCTGATTTCGCGTGAGCCGCCTCACATCGGGGGAAACCACGCCGTTGACTCGGGCAGGGGTCGAACTAGGTTCGCCCCCGGTATCAGCACTCGTCATCTGCGAGTGCTAACAAACCCTCTCTCGCAAGAAACGAGAAGGAGAAGACATGGCGATTCGTCCCCTGCACGACCGCGTGATCGTCAAGCGCGTCGAAGAAGAGCAGAAGACCAAGGGTGGGATCATCATCCCCGACACGGCCAAGGAGAAGCCGATCGAGGGAAAGGTGATCGCCGTCGGTAACGGCAAGATTCTCGAGGACGGCAGCGTCCGCAAGCTCGAGGTCAAGAAGGGCGACCGCGTCCTCTTCGGCAAGTACGCCGGCACGGATGTGAAGATCGACGGGGAGGAGCACCTCATCCTCCGCGAAGACGACATCCTCGGCGTTCTCGAGTGATCCAGGGCAACGGTAAGGAGAACGAAAATGGCTGCTAAGGAAATCCTCTACAACACCAACGCCCGCGACAAGATCCTCCGCGGCGTGAACACCCTGGCCGACGCGGTCAAGGTCACCCTCGGCCCGCGCGGTCGCAACGTCGTCATCGAGAAGAGCTTCGGCGCTCCGACGGTCACCAAGGACGGCGTCACCGTCGCCAAGGAGATCGAGCTCGAGAACAAGTTCGAGAACATGGGCGCGCAGATGGTGCGCGAGGTCGCGAGCAAGACCTCGGACAACGCCGGCGACGGCACCACCACCGCGACCGTCCTCGCGCAGGCCATCTACCGTGAGGGCGCGCGCATGGTCGCCGCCGGTCACAACCCGATGGAGCTCAAGCGCGGCATCGACGTCGCCGTCGAGAAGATCATCGAGAAGCTCGGCGAGCTCAGCAAGAGCACCAAGGATCCCAAGGAGATCGCCCAGGTCGGCACCATCAGCGCCAACGGCGACAAGACCATCGGCAGCATCCTCTCCGAGGCGATGGCGAAGGTCGGCAAGGAAGGCGTGATCACGGTCGAGGAGGCGAAGGGCCTCGAGACCACCCTCGAGGTCGTCGAGGGCATGCAGTTCGATCGCGGCTACCTCTCGCCCTACTTCGTGACGGATCCCGAGCGCATGCTCGTTCACCTGGACGACCCCTACCTTCTCATCGTCGAGAAGAAGGTCTCCAACATGAAGGACCTGCTCCCCGTCCTCGAGGCGATCGCCCGCAACCAGCGCCCCCTGCTGATCGTGGCCGAGGACGTCGAGGGTGAGGCGCTCGCGACGCTCGTCGTGAACAAGCTCCGCGGCACCCTGCAGATCGCGGCCGTCAAGGCCCCGGGCTTCGGCGACCGTCGCAAGGAGATGCTCAAGGACATCGCCATCCTCACCGGCGGTCAGGTCGTCAGCGAGGAGCTGGGGATCAAGCTCGAGAACGTGACCCTCTCCGACCTCGGTCAGGCCAAGACGGTCTCGATCGACAAGGAGACCACGACCATCGTCGGGCGTGACCTCAAGGGCAAGGAAGGCAAGTCCATCAAGGCCGAGCTCGAGGGCCGCATCGAGACCATCCGCCGCCAGATCGAGGAGACCTCCTCGGACTACGACCGCGAGAAGCTCCAGGAGCGCCTCGCGAAGCTCGTGGGTGGCGTCGCCGTGGTCAAGGTCGGCGCGGCGACCGAGGTCGAGATGAAGGAGAAGAAGGCTCGCGTCGAGGACGCGCTCCACGCGACCCGTGCGGCCGTCGAGGAGGGCATCGTCCCCGGTGGCGGCGTCGCGCTGATCCGCTGCCAGGAGGCGCTCGGCAACCTCCGTCTCCCCCCGGAGCAGAAGGTCGGCCTGCGCATCATCGAGCGCTCGATCGAGGAACCCCTTCGCCAGATCGCGGCCAACGCGGGCGTCGAAGGCTCCATCGTCATCGACCGCGTCCGCAACGGCGAAGGCAACTTCGGCTACAACGCGGCGTCGGACAAGTACGAGGACCTCGTCGAGGCCGGCGTCATCGACCCGACCAAGGTCGTGCGCTCGGCGCTCCAGAACGCCGCGTCGGTGGCCAGCCTCATGCTGACGACCGAGGCGATGATCGCGGAGCTCCCGAAGGAGGAGAAGGCGGCCGGCGGCGGACACAGCCACGGCGCCCCGGGCATGGACTTCTGATCTCCGATCAGGCTCCGTGAACGGAAACGCCGAGCTCGAAAGAGCTCGGCGTTTCTCTTTTCCGTCCCGGACCTTCAAGGTCAAAAGGTGTCGATAAATTGGCCGACGTCGAAGACGCGGATCGAGACCAGCCCACGCGAAGCGTGGGCGTTGGTCGAGGGGCCCCATCGCGGACGCGATGGGTCGAGCCGTAGCTGCGAAGCAGCGAAGGCTCGGGATGGGGTGGGAGCGCGAGCCGGCTTTGCCGGTCGCGCGGGAGGGGGCGCCTAGCGCGCCTAGCCCCCTCCGGCTAACTCAGTCCTCGAGGCGGCGGCGGGCTTCGCGCTCGTTGTCGAGCTCTTCGGCCAGGCGCTGGGCGCGCTCTCGCATCTCGAGGAGGGCGGCCTTGAGCGCGTCGGGGTCGTCCTCGTCTTCGGCGTCGAAGGTCTCGAGGGCCCGGATGCGGTCGTCGCGCTCCTGGAGCTGCGCGGTGAGCGAGCGGAGCAGGACCTCGCGGTCGGCGGCCTGCGCCTCGAGCCTCGCCAAGCGCTCTCGCAGGCCGCGCGCGTCGCCCGCGCCGACGGCGCCCACGGGCGCTCCGCCCTCGGGGAGGCCGTCGGCGAGCTCGGCGAGGATCGCCCGCGCCCCCGCGAGCGCTTCGAGCGCCGCGCGGCGCTCGAGCTCGCTCTGCTCGAGGCGGTCGGTGAGCTCCTCGAGCTCCCGCACCGACTCCTCGGCGCCCACGGCGCCCTCGACCCGGGCGGACTCCGTTCGCTCGCGCTGCGCGTCGAGCGCGGCGGTCGCCTTCGCGACCTCCTGGTCGAGCGCGCGGTGACGCTCCACCGAGGACGCGAGCTCCGACTGCAGGCGCGCGATCAGCGCGTCGCGAGCGCCCAGCACGTTCCTGAGGTCCGGAGCCGGCTCCGCCTCGACGGGGGCGGGCTCGCGCGCCGCCTCCTCGACCTGCGCGCGCAGCGTCACCGCCTCGGACCGCGCCTCCTCGAGCTCGCGCCGGAGCGCCTCCACCTCGTCGGGGGTCGGGCCCTCCGTCGTCGTCGGCGGCGGCTCCAGCGTGGGCGCCGTGGATCCGTCCGCGTGCGCGGCCGCCATCTGGAGCAGCGCGGACACCGCCTCCTCGCGGTCCGCGAGCCGGAGCCGGGTCCCCATGAGCGCGCCGCGGAGCTGCGCCTCGTTGCGCTCGAGGATGTCGACCTTCGACTTCAGCTCGCCGGTCTGCACCATCGCGCGCTCGGCCTCGCTGCCCGTCGTCTCGAGCTCCGCCACCACCTCGGCGATGCGCGCCTCGTAGCCGAGCCGCATCCCGCTGATGCGCTGCTCGAGCTCGAGGTGGGCCGCGCGGGTGACCTGAGCCTCACCGGCCGCGCGCCGCTCCGCGAGGGCGAGCTCGGTGGCCTCCTCGCGACACCGCGCGAGCTCGGCCCGGAGCTCCTCCTCGACCGCGCTCGGGCCCGCGTCCCCGCCGGCGGGGCGCAGCGTCGTCGCCTGCTCCGAGACCTCGCGGATCGTCGAGGCGCGCGCGATCTCGAGCTCGAGGCGCTCGCGCGTCTCGCCGAGCTCGCGCTGGAGCTCCACGTTCTGCTCGGCCTGCGCGCGCCGATCGTCCTCCGTGATCGCGAGCCGCGCCTGGACCTGCTGGTAGAGCTCGGTCACGTCCGCGAGGCGCGCGTTCAAGCCGCGGACGGTGCCGCGCAGCGCGGCCTCCATGCGGCGGAGGTCCTCGACGTCGTTCTCGCGCGCCTGCTCGCTGACGGCGAGCTGACTGCGCACCTCGTCGAGGCGGAACTGCAGCTCGGCCTTCTCGGCCTCCGCGGCGACGGCTCGCTCGACCGACTCCGCGACCTGATGCTGGAGCGCGACGCGGAGCTCCTCGCCCGACCAGCTGAGCGTCGCCTCCATCGGCTGCGCCGGCGGGAGCGGCACGTCCTCTTCGGTGACGAGCGCGGCCGGATGCGCGCGCGCCTCGACGAGCTCCTCGACGAGGTCGCGCACCAGCACCGCGCGCCGGGCGATCTCCTGGCGGAGCTCGGTCAGCTCGCGCCCGCTCTCCCAGAGCTGCGCCTCGAGCCGAGCGTACTCCGCGTCCTCGGCCGGCTTGGCGGCCGAGCGTGACAACTCCGCTTGCAGCTGCGCGACCTTCGCCTCGAGCTCGCGACGGCGACCGTCGTCGGCGGGCGGCGCGGGGCGCGCGCGGGAGAGCTCCGCGGCCTTGCGATCGAGCTCGGCGCGGCGGTCGTCGAGCTCGGCGCGGCGGCGGTCGAGCTCGGCGCGGCGGCGCTCGAGCTCGGCCCTGCCCTCGTCGTTCTTGGCGCCGCGGAGCTCGGCCGCGCGCCGCGACTGGTCGAGCTCCTCGCGCATCGACTCGAGCTCGTGCTCGAGCTCCTCGGCGTGCACGTTGGCCGCGTCGAGCGCGTCCTGCTGCTCGCGAACGCGCTCGGTCAGCTCCGAGACCCGGGCGGCCTCGGCGGGCCGGGGCGCGGGCGCCTCGGAGCGGATCGACGCCGACGGGATCTGCACGACGGCGTACGCGTCGAGGACGACGTCGTCGTCGCCGCAGAGGGCGAGGAAGCGCTGCGCGCGCTCGCCCGCGCCCTCGAGGAGCGACCCGTCGAACGTGACGTCGAGGTCCCCGGGGGGCGCGAAGTCGACGAGGGAGAAGCCCCGGAACGGGGCCTGACCCACCATCCGCACCGAGTCGAAGGACTCGACGAGGAGGTCGAAGAGCGCCTCGTAGCCGAGGCCGCGCTCGGAGCCGTCGCTGCCCGCGACGAGGACCCCGCCGTCGGCGAGCCACGCCCCGACCTGCTCGATCTGCGACTCGTCACCGAGCCCCGCCGCGACGAGGTCGGGGACGATGACGACGTCCCACCGGCCGACGTCCTCGTCGGTGGGCCAGCGACGCGACTGCACGCGGGCCCCGCGACGGGTTCCGCGCATCCGCGCGCGCGGGGTGACCAGCTCGACGCTGCGCGCCACCTTGGCCAACCGCTCGGGACCTCGGCTCTCGAGATCACCGACGTAGAGGACGCGCTTGTCGGTCGCGAGCTCTTCGACGTAGACGGTGATCGCCAGCTCGGCGAGGTCTGCCTCGGTCGTGGGTTCGGGCATGTGTTTCGTAAAGGTCCGGCGGGGAGGCGCGGACTATATCGAGCGCGTCGATCGAAGGTCAACGAGGCCGGCGGAATCGTTGGATCCGGGCTATCTTGCCGGCGTGTCGGGCCCGACCCCCACGGTGGCGCGCTATCTGGGGCGCCTTCGCCGCCGGGCGGCGACGATCCACGCGCTCCGAGCCCTCGTCGGGGCGGCGGGGGCCGCGGGCGTGGTGTTCGCCCTCGGCGCGTTCGCGCTCGGCCCGCTCGGCGAGGCCTGGGCCGCCGGGATCGCCTGGCTCCTCGTCCTGTCGTCGGTCGCCGCGGTCGCCGCGTGGGCGTGGCGCTCGTTCCGACCGCTCCGCGGCGCGGGCGCGGCGCGGCTCCTCGTCGCGGTGGCCCCGGAGCTGCCGTCGGCCACCCGCTCCGCCTACGAGCTCGAGCTGTCGCCGCCCACGCACGCCTCGGCGAGCCTCGTCCGCGCGCACGCCGATCGCGTGGCGCGCGAGCTCCGGTTCATCACGCCGGGTCACGTCGTGCCGTGGCGCGAGCTCGCCGACCGCGCGGTGGGCCTCGGGCTCGTCGGGCTCGCGCTCGCCGCGGTGGTGGTCACCTCCGAGCGCGGCGCCGCGGGCGCCTATGCGCTCGTCCACCCCGGCGAGCGAGACGACGCGGGCGAGCGGGTGGCCGTCGCGTTCTCCGGGGTCTCGGCGCGCCTCACCTACCCCAGCTACCTCGCGCGCGCGCCGGTCGAGGTCCTCGATCCCACCGTGCTCGAGGTCCCGCGCGGGACGAGCGTCGAGATCCGCGCCGCGGCCCGCCTCGACGCGACCGCGGCGTCGCTCCGGACGGGCGACGCCACGACGCCGATGGAGCGCGACACCGAGGGGCGCTGGTTCGGACGCATCGTCGCCCGCACCGACTCGGAGCTCGTGCTCCGGCTGCGCGAGCCCAGCGGCGACTGGGTGCGCGACGCGACGCCGCGGACGATCCACGCCCTCGTCGACGAGGCCCCCGCGGTCACGCTGGTCGATCCGCTCGAGGACCTCGTGGTCACCGACCTCGCGGAGATCCCCATCCGCTGGGAGGCCACCGACGACGTGGGCGTCGCGGCGGTGGATCTGGTGGTCCGCGGGGTCGACGCCGAGGAGCACCGGCGCCGCCTCTCCGCGAACGCCGAGGGCGCGATGCCCGAGTCGGCGGAGGGCGCGACCACGCTCGACCTCGCGCTGCACGCGCTCGCCCGCGGCGAGAGCCTCTCGTTCTGGGTCGAGGCGCGCGACGGAGACGTCGTCAGCGGGCCGAACATCACGCGCTCGCGCGAGCTCACGGTGACCCTCGCGAGCGAAGCCACGCGCCGCGAGCAGGGGCTCGACCGGCTCGAGGCGCTGCTCGACACGGCGATCCACACGCTCGCGGACCGCCTCGAGCGTCCGGTGCCGGAGGTCGACACCGAGGCGGTGGATCGCTTCGAAGCGCTGCGCGGACCGACGGACGGGTTCCTGCGCGCCATCCGCGATCAGATCGAGCACATGCGCGAGGAGGGGCAGTTCGAGGAGTCGGACGTGGGGCTCCTGCGGGAGATGACCCGACGCGTGCGCCGGCTCGCGCACGAGGAGCGCGTCGCCCACGGCCGGACCGTGGCGTCGCTGACCGCGCGCACCCGCATCGACGAGCGGTTCGGCACCGAGCTCGAGAACGACGTCCTCACGATCGACGACCTCCTCGCCGAGGCCCGCGTGCAGGACGCCGCGGAGATCGCGCGCGAGCTCGAGCAGATCCGGCGGGAGATGCAGTCGCTCCTCTCGGAGCTGCTCCGCACCGACTCTCCCGAGGCGCGTCGCGAGCTGCTCGCCGCGGTCGCGCGGGCGCAGGCGCGGATGCGCGAGCTCATGCAGCGGCTCGCGCGGATGGGCACGAACGTGCCGCAGGAGTTCATGAACCGCGGCGAGATGCCGACGGGCGAGACCACCGACGCGCTCGAGAGCCTCCGCGAGGCGGTGCAGCGAGGCGACCTGAGCCGCGCGCAGGAGATCGTCGATCAGCTGCGGTCGCAGATCGATCAGATCGCGCGGCAGCTCGGGCAGACCGAGGAGGAGCTCGCCGAGGCGCGGGGCTTCGGCCCGCGGGATCGCGCGATGGCCAACGCGATGGAGGCCCTCGGCAACCTCGAGACCGAGCAGCAGCGCCTCGCGAACCGGGGCACCGAGCGACGCAGCCGCGCCGCGCGACGCGCCCTCGAGGCGATCGGGGGGCGCGACAACCGGATCGGGCGGCGCCTCTCCGAGGACGCGCGCGCGGTCCGCGAGACGCTCGAGCAGGTCGACCGAAACCGGCTCGCGGGCTTCGAGCAGGACGGCTTCGACCGCGCGGTGCAGCGGCTCCGCGACACCGAGGAGGCGCTGCGCGCGGGCGACCTCGGAGAAGCGCGAGCCATGTCCGAGGCCGCGCAGGAGGGGCTCTCGGGGCTGTCACGCGACCTCGATCTGTCGGCGCTGATGTTCCCCGGGCACGAGGGCGAGACCGCCGAGGACGCCGACCGCGCGCGCCAGGCGAACCGCGCGCTCGGCTCGATGCGCCGTCAGCTCGACGAGGCGCTGCCCAACGTGGCCGAGCACCTGCAGCCCGAGGACCGCGGTGAGATGCGCGGCGACCTCGGGGACCAACGCCAGGCGACGGAGGCGGCGGGGCGCCTGGCCTCGCAGCTCGCCGAGGGGCCGGACGGAACCCCGCTCTCGGAGGACGCGGCGCGCGAGGTGCGCGACGCGGCCGAGGCGATGCGGGTGGCGGAGCGGGCCCTCGGGCAGAGCGATCCGCTCGAGTCCGCGCGCGCTCAGGAGGAGGCCGCGCGGCGGCTCACGGAGCTGCGCGAGCGGCTCGAGCAACAGCAGCAGCAGAACCAGGGCGGCGGGGGCAGCGGCAGCTCGTCGCCCGACTTCGATCGCCCCGTCGACATCCCCAACGCCGACGACTTCGAAGGGCCGATGGAGATGCGCCGGCGGCTCCTCGACGCGATGCGCGAGGCGCCGCCGTCGGGCTACGAGGACGCGGTGCGCCGCTACTACGAGGGGCTCCTGCGATGAGACGCGCCGTGTGGATCGGGCTCTTGCTGGCCATGCCGAGCTCGGCGTTCGCGCTCCCGCGCGGCGCGGACGGCGTCGCGCTGCGGGACGCAGCCTCCGCGATGCACGAGCTGCGGATCGAGGAGGCGGGCGCCGCGATCGACAGGCTCGCGCTCGAGCACGCCGACGACCCGGACGTCCGCTTCGAACGCGCGATGGTCCGCTTCTACAGGGGCGACTACGCGGGCGCGGTCAGCGACCTCGACGCCGCGGGCGACCAGGGCAGCCTGCGCACCCCGGAGGACCGCGCAACGCTCGCCGATCTGATCCGCGCCACGCGCGAGGCGACGCGGAGCTTCGTGACGGTGCGCTCGAGCGACGGCCGCTACCTCGTCCAGCACGCGCCGGGCCCGGACGCGCTGCTCGTCCCGTACGCCTTCGAGGCGCTCGAGCGCGCGGACCGCGCCCTGTCGGCCGAGATCGGGGTCCGGCTGCCCGGGCCGATCCGCCTCGAGATCTACCCGAGCGCGGCCAGCCTCGCGCAGGTCTCGTCGCTCACCGTCCAGGACATCGAGACGACGGGCACCATCGCGCTCTGCAAGTGGGACCGCCTCATGGTCACGTCGCCGCGCGCGCTCGTCCGCGGCTACCCGTGGATGGACACCATCGCCCACGAGAGCGTGCACCTCTTCCTCGCGCGCGCGTCTCGCGACGAAGCCCCGGTGTGGTTCCAGGAGGGCGTCGCCAAGTTCCTCGAGCGGCGCTGGCGCGAGGAGCAGCCGGCGGCTCACCTCGACCCGACCTCCGAGCTGCTCCTGCGCTACGCCCTCACCTGCCCCGCGCGCCCGCAGGCGCCGGAGTGCCAGGTCGCGGTCGCCACGGGCACGGCCTCGCTGCTCCCGTTCGAGCGCCTGCACCCGTCGATCGCGCGCCTCGACTCGCAGGAGCAGGCCGCCCTCGCCTTCGCGCAGGTGGCCACGTTCATCGAGCAGTTCTACGGAGCGCACGGGCGCGCCGGGCTGCAGCGCGCGATCCGGCAGACGGCCACTGGGACCGACGCTCGGGAGGCGCTCGCGGCGGTCGCGGGGACGACCTTCGCGGAGCTCGAGCGGGGGTGGCGCGCGGCGCTCGCGGCGCGGCCCTCCCCCGACGCGGGCGCGCCGCCGCGCGTGCTCCACATGCGGCTGCGCCACGACGACGGCCCCGTCGACGAGAGCGCGGAGATCGACAACGAGCGCGCGCGCCGCTTCGTGCGGCTCGGCGATCTCCTCTGGGATCGCGACCGCGCCGCGGCCGCGTCGGTCGAGTACGGCCGCGCCCACGACATCGTCCCCGACGACCCGATCGTCGCAGCCCGCTTCGCCCGCGCGGCGCTCGTCGGCGGGCGCCCCGCCGAGGCGATCCGAGCCCTCGCCCCGTCGCGCGAGCACTTCGAGGAGCACGAGCCGACGTGGGCCGTCTCGGGGGCCGCGTGGCTCGCGCTCGGCGACCTGCCCGCGGCCGCGGAGGCGCTCCGGAGCGCCATCCGGCTCAACCCGTTCGACCCCGACCCGCACTGCGACCTCGCCGAGGCCAGCGCCGACGCCGACGAGCGGCGCCGCGAGCGCGAGGTCTGCGAGCAGGTCGGCGGAGGCCGGAGGCGGTGAGCATGGGCCCGAGTCGTGTTATGGGACAGCACCCATCGTGAGCGAGCCAGCCGAAGTCAGAGACGGAACGGACGACGACACCCCCGAGGAGGAGGCGTCGGCGCCCATCCCGATCCGTAAGGACGAGGACGACGTGCAGGCCGTCGCGCGGCTCGCGGACGCGCGGAACCGCATCGTCACGGAGCTCAAGAAGCGGATCGTCGGCCAGGACGCGGTCATCGATCTGATGCTCGTGTGCATGTTCGCGCGCGGGCACGGCCTCTTCGTCGGGGTCCCGGGGCTCGCCAAGACGCTGCTGATCACGACGCTCGCGGAGGTGCTGTCGCTGCGCAGCAACCGCATCCAGTTCACGCCCGACCTGATGCCGACCGATATCACCGGGACGGACGTCCTCGAGGAGGACGCCGCGACCGGCGAGCGGCGGTTCCGCTTCGTGCGCGGGCCGGTGTTCACGAACGTGCTCCTCGCCGACGAGATCAACCGCACGCCGCCCAAGACGCAGGCGGCGCTCCTGCAGGCGATGGCCGAGGGGCGCGTGACCGCGGGCGGCAAGACCTACCCGCTCGAGCCGCCCTACCTCGTGTTCGCGACGCAGAACCCGATCGAGCAGGAGGGCACCTATCCGCTGCCCGAGGCGCAGCTCGATCGCTTCCTCTTCCAGATCGACGTCGGCTACCCGACCGAGGCGGAGGAGGTCGAGATCGTCCAGCGCACGACCGCGCCGCTCGGCGACGAGCCCGAGCACGTGCTCGACCGCGCGGCGATCCTGGCCCTGCAGGAGCTCGTGCCCCGCGTCCCGGTGGCGCCGCACGTCGTGCAGCACGCCGTCGCGCTCGCCCGCGCGTCGCGCCCCGACGTCCCCGACTGCCCCGACACGGTGAAGCAGTACGTGGCGTTCGGCGCCGGCCCGCGCGCCAGCCAGGCGCTGATCGTGGGGGCGAAGGCCCGCGCGGTGCTCGACGGCCGCTTCGCCGCCGAGATCGAGGACGTGCGCGCCCTCGCCCACCCGGTCCTGCGGCACCGCGTGGTGGCGTCCTTCCGGGCCGAGGCCGAGCGCGTCGGGGCGACCGACGTGATCGACGCGATCCTGCAGGCCGTGCGCGGGTGAGCGCGCTCGATCCGGAGACCGCGAAGCGCGTCGCCAACCTGACCCTTCAGGCGCGAAAGGCGGTGGACGGGCTCCTCTCGGGCATCCACCGCAGCCCGCACCGCGGCGCCAGCGTGGTCTTCGTCGAGCACCGCGAGTACCGCCCCGGCGACGACCTGCGGCTCCTCGACTGGCGCGCCTACGCGCGCAGCGACCGCCACCAGATCAAGCGGTTCGAGCAGGAGACGCACCTGCGCGCCACGCTCGTGATGGATCGGTCGGGCTCGATGGCCTACGGGGGCGAGGGTCGCCGGACCAAGGCCGAGCACGCCGCGACGCTCCTCGGCGCGCTCGCGTTCATCCTCGTGCGGCAGGGCGACGCGGCGGGCCTCAGCGTGATCGACAGCGCCGTCCAGAAGCGGCTCCCGCCGCGGACGCGACCTGCGCACCTGGAAGAGGTCTTGACAGAGCTCGCGCAGCCCCCGGAGCGAGGGACCCCGACGGGGCTCCACGCCGCGCTCAGCGAGGTCGCCGAGCGCGCGCGCCGGCGAGGCCTGATCGCGATCGCGTCCGACCTCCTCGACTTCGACGAAGCGGCGCTGTCGCCGCTCTCGCACCTCGTCGGGCGCGGCCACGACGTCGTCGTGTTCCAGGTGCTCGACCCGGACGAGCTCGAGCTGCCGTTCGAGGACCCGGCGCGCTTCGAAGGCTTCGAAGGCGAGCCGTCGCTCGACGCCGATCCCGAGGCGCTGCGCGAGGCCTACCGCGCCGAGATCGACCGCTTCGTCGAGGCGTGCCGGCATCGCTGCACGTCGGTGGGGGCCCGCTGGGTCCTCGCGCGAACGGACGAGCCGGCCGAGCGTACGCTCGCCGCGGTGCTGACCCGCGGCGGCCGCGGCAAAGGCTGGGCGCGCTGATGGGCTTCGAGACGCCGCTCCTGCTGCTGGCCCTCGCGGCCGCGGGGCTGCCCGTCCTCGCGCACCTCCTGCGGCGGCGCGACCTCCCCGTGCGCTGGCTCCCGACGGTGGCCCTCCTGCGCCGCGCCGAGGCGTCGAGCCGGCGCCGCATGCGGCTCGTGGATCTGCTGCTGCTCATCGCGCGGGTGCTCCTCGTCGCGGCGCTCGCGCTCGCCGTCGCGGGCCCGTTCCTGCGGGTCACGCTGGCGTACGGAGACGGGACCGCCGCGTCGGTCGCGATCGTGCTCGACGACTCGATGTCGATGACCGGCCGCGGCGACCCGACGCCCTACGAGGAGGCGCGGCAGCGCGCGATCACGATCGTGGAGAGCCTCCCCGCCGGGAGCGAGGTCGCGATCGTGCTCGCCGGCGCGCCGGCCCGCGTCGCGCTCGCGCGCACCGACGACCTCGACGCGGCGCGCGCCGCGCTCTCCGAGCTCCACGGCGACCCGGCCCGCGGCACCGACGTGCTCGCGGGGATCGAGCGCGCGCGGCACGAGCTCGCGGGCGCGCGGCACGTCGAGCGCCGGGTCGTCGTGCTCACCGACCTCGCCCGCCACGCGCGCGTCTCGGAGGTCCCCGTCGCGGCGGGGCTGCACATCGAATTCGAGGTCGTCGGTGAGGACGCGCCGACCGCGAACGCCGCGATCGTCTCGGCGCGCGCGACCCCCGATCCGACCACCCCGGACATGGTCTCGATCGCGGTGGAGATCCGCGCGTCGGGCGGCCTCGAGGCGGAGACGGCCGAGCTGGTCCTCGAGCGCGGGGGGACGGCCATCGCCAACGCGACGGTCGAGCTCAACGAGCAGGGCGGCCGGGCCACGCTGCACGCGGCGATCGACCCGACGGATCCCGGCGCGACGCTGTCGCTCGACCTCGACGACGCGATCGACGTGGACGACCGGCGCGGCGTCCTGATCCGGCCGCCCGCGGGCGCCCGCGTGCTGATCGTCGACGGAGATCCGCACCCCGTGCGCGGCGACGACGAGGCCCGCTTCCTGGCCCGCGCGCTCGACCTCGCGCCGGAGCACGAGGGGGCCCTCCAGCGCCGCATCGTCGACCCCGACACCTTCGCGGCGATGGACCTCGCCGACGCCGAGGTGGTCGTGCTCGCCAACGTGCCCACGCCGAGCCGAGCGTCGGTCGACCGGCTGCGCGAGCACGTCCGAGGCGGCGGCGGGCTGCTGATCGCGCCCGGCGATCACTTCGACGCCCGCGCGATGATCGCGGCGCTCGGGAACCTCTGGCCCACCCGGCCGCTCGACGCGATCAGCGCCGACGTCGAGGGCCCCTTCGGAGCGGGCGACGACCTCGTCCCGGCCGGCGCGAGCGGGCTCGATCGCGCCCGGACGCACCGACGGATCACGTTCGAGGATCTCCCGGTGGGCGCCGGCGCGCCGCTCCGGTTCGGCGACGGCTCCCCCGCGATGGTGGTCGCGCCCTACGGGGACGGCCGGGTCGCCGTGTTCGCGACGACCCTCGACGACGACTGGACCGATCTCCCGTACCAGCCGGGGTTCCTCCCGCTGGTCGTGCGGAGCATGCGCATGCTGTCGCCGAGCACCAGCACGTCCGACGCGCCGCTCCACTCGAGCGAGGTGGTGCGGATGCGAGCGCCCGCCGGGGCTCGCCAGGTCCGCCTCGCCACGCCCGCCGGCGAGGCCCACGTCTACGACGACGTCGAGGACGAGATCGCCTTCGAGGACACCGCCACCCCGGGCGTGTACCGCGCCGAGATCTCGACCCGCGATCGGCCACTGCAGGTCGAGCCGCGGCTCGCGTTCGTGGTCGCGCCGCCCGCCGACGAGAGTGACCTGACGCCCGGCGAGCCCCCGACCGCGGAGCGCGCGCCCGAGAGCCCCGAGGGCGGCGCCGTCGTCGAGCGCTCGCTGGCCCCGTGGCTCTTCGCGCTCGCGGGGCTGCTCGCGATCGGTGAGGCCGCGCTGCGGCTACGCGTCCCGCGCGCGGCGTGAGGCCTCGACGACCCGCTCGACCCCGCCGAGATCGCGGTGGGTCCGGGCGCTCGACACCCACGGCGCGGCCGCGAAGCGACGCGCGAGCTCCTCGGCCTGGCCGGCGCCCACCTCGACGAGGATCGTGCCCCCGTCGTCGAGGTGCTCGCCCGCGTCGCGCACGAGCCGGTCGTGGATCTCGAAGCCGGTCGGCCCCGACACCAGCGCCATCGTGGGCTCGTGCCGACGCACCTCGGGGCTCAGCTCGGCGAGCTCGGCGGTGGTCACGTAGGGAGGGTTGCACGCGATGAGCGCGAAGCGCCCGGTGACTGGAGTGAACAAGTCACCCTGCACCCCCACGACCTCGACCCCGTGCTTCGCGGCGTTCGCGAGGGCGACCGCGAGGGCCTCGGGCGAGAGGTCCGCGAGCTCCACGCGGAGACCGGGGCGCTCGGCCGCGAGGGTCACGCCGATCGCGCCCGACCCGGTGCACAGGTCGAGGACCCGCCCCGTCGCGCCCTCGGGCAGCAGCTCGAGCGCGCGCTCGACGAGCGCCTCGGTGTCGGGCCGCGGCACGAGCACGGCGGGGCCGACGTCGAAGGAGCGACTCCAGAACTCGCGCCGGCCGAGGATGTAGGCCACCGGCTCGCGCTGCCGACGCCGCCGCACGAGCTCGCGGATCGCGCCGCGCTCGGCGTCGTCGAGGGGTCGATCGAGGTCCATGTACATCCGCACGCGATCGATCGAGAGCGCCTCGGAGACGAGCAGCTCCGCGTCCAGCCGAGGCGAGTCGATGCCGCGCGCGGCGAAGTCGTCCGTCGCCCACTTCACGACCTGGCGAATGCTCCACGCGGTCACGTCCGGCGACGCTTAGCACGCCCTGGCCGAAGGTCAGCGCCCTCTCGCCGCCGCCGCGCGGACCGCCGCGGTGACCTGCTCGGGGGCCTCCTCTTGAGGGAAGTGGCCGGCCCCCTCGACGCGCACCACCTCGGCGTCCCCGAAGGCCTGCTCCCAGCGCTCGAGGTAGGAGCGATCGAAGGCGGGGTCGCGCATCCCCCACACGAGCGTGAGCGGGAGCGCCTCGAGGGCCGCGCGCTTCGCCCACGCGCTCGCGTAGAAGGCGTCGGCGCCGGCGAGCTCGCAGCCGAGCGTCCAGGCGGCGACGCGGGCGTCGCGCGAGTCGAGCGGCCCGAGGTAGTGACGATGGATGGGCCGCGTCAGCGCGGCGCGGTCGCCGAACGACGCGGGGACGAGCCACCGCGGCGACGCGTTGAGCCAGAGGTACAGGAGCCGCCCGAGCGGTGAAGCGACGACGCGCGACAGCCGACGGATCGCGGGCCGGTCCGCGTGGCCCCACATCCACGAGTTGATCACCACGACCGATCGGATCCGCTCCGAGCCCTCGAGCGCGAGCGGCAGGCCGATCGGCCCACCGAAGTCGTGGACCACGAGGGTCACGTCGCGCAGATCGAGCGCCTCCACGAAGGCGCGCAGGCGCCGCGCGTGGTCCTCGACCCGGTAGGCCCCGCCCACCGGCTTGTCGGACAACCCGAAGCCGAGGTGATCGGGCGCGACGCAGCGATGGTCGCCGCGGAGCGCCGCGATCGCGTGGCGCCATTCGAACGACCACGAGGGGGTCCCGTGGACGAACAGGATCGGGTCGCCCTCCCCCTCGTCGACGTAGTGCATCCGCCCCTCCCCCGAGTCGTGGAAGCGCGGCGCGAAGGGGTACTCGCCTCGGTCGAGCCACGCGGGGCCTCGGATCTCCAAGCTCGAGCCAGCCGTCGTCGTCAGCGCGGTCGTCGTCATCGCGTCACCTCCACGCCTGAACGTGGGCGGAGGCCGCAGCGACCGGCATGGTACGTTTGGACCCCCATGTCGGCCGCGCCGCCCGAGGACCTCCGGACCGTCCTGTGCCGCCTCGCCGCCGAGGCGACGAGCCTCGCGACGTGGCGGCAGGCCGCCCTCGACGCGCTTGCGTCGTTCGTCCGCTTCGACGCCGCGCTCTTCCACGAGCTGTCCCCGCGCGTGCCCCTGGACCGCGCGGGGATCGTCGGCTTCGACCGCGACGCGATCGCGGCGACCCGCTCGCAGTGGGACGACCACGCCATCTCGCTGGGCGCCTTCACGATCCGGGCGCTCGCGCAGGGCGGCGTCGCGACCGACCGCGAGGCCTTCGGCGACCGAGGCCGCGGCCGCACCGCGTGGAACCGCCACGTCGCGCGCCCGCTCGGCATCCGCTCGGCGCTCGCCGCGCACCTCGTGCTCGACGCCGAGATCGTCTCGATGGTCCTGCTCGCGCGCCGCGCGGACCCGGGGTTCTCGAGCCTCGAGCGCGAGCGCGTCGCGCCGCTGCTGCCCGTGCTGTCGATCTGCAATGGGTGGCAGCTCTCGAAGACCGCCTCGACCGTCACCGGGATGGCGATCGGCGTGCGCTGCGTGGACGAGCGCCTCACCCCGCGGCAGCGAGAGCTCGTCGAGCACGTCGCCCTCGGGCGAACGAACGCCGAGGTCGGTCGAGCGCTCGGCATCTCCGCCAACACCGTGCGCAACACGCTGGCGACGATCCGCGCGCGGGTCGGCGCCGCCAACCGCGCCGACCTGGTGCGCCTCGCCGTGCTCCACCCGCGCTTCTCGCCGCGCCCCGAGGCGCCGTGAGCCGGCCAGGACCGCGGAATCGAGCTACCGTCGCCATCATGCGCCGCGCCGCCCTCCTCGCCCTGAGCCTCTCGCTGTCCCTCCCCGCCTGCGACGACGGAGGCGGCGGCATGGACGCGGGCGCCGGCGACGCGGGCTCGCCGCGCGACGCCGCCGAGGACTCCGGCCGCTGCACCGAGTTCACGCCCGAGTACTGCCCGCGCGAGTACCCGATGGGGCCGATCCCGGCCTCGGACATCTGCGACGCCTTCGTCGACGCGTTCTGTCGCGCCAACGGCCTCTGCTGCAGCGACGATTCGCGCGTCTACTCGAGCTTCGACGCGTGCGTGACCGACCAGATGACGCGCTGCGAGGACCCCGTCATGGGCTTCGAGTTCGCCGACAGGATCGCGAGCATGCTCGTGCTCTACAGCCAGGCGGCGGCGGGCGCGCGCTACGCGAGCCTCGCGACGATGGGCGACATGTGCGTCCCGATCCGCTACGGCGACGCGATCCTCGACGTCTACACGGGGCAGGTCGCGCGAGGCGCGGAGTGCACCCACAGCGTGGAGTGCGAGAACCACGGGGTCTGCCTCCAGGCCGGCGGCCGGGGCACCTGCATCGGGGCCCCCTCGAGGCTCGACGCGTGCAGCACGAACGACGACTGCGTCGCGTCCGAGCTGCGCTGCAACGAGAGCAACGAGTGCGACTTCCGCCTCGCCATCGACGAGCCGTGCGGCGAGGACCGAGACTGCGAGACCCTCTACTGCCGGAGCGGCTTCTGCTTCGAGGCGACCCCCGACTCCACCTATTGTGTGGACCTCGGCAGCCCCGGACCCGCATTCGAGTAGAACCGGCGCCCCGCTTCCCGTAGGTTGGTGGCTCGGCTTCTGGCTCGGGGATGAGACGGGATGAGACGTTTGGCGGTCCTTCGCGGGACCTTGATCGCTTGTGCGGTGATGGGCGCGTTCGGGCTCACGGCCCCGGGCTGCGCCGAGTTCGACACCACGCCGGTCGCCGTCGAGCAGGGCACGCTCGGTGAGGAGATCGTCCAGGTCTTCTGCGAGCGCATCGCCGCCGAGGCGAACCCGACGGACGTCAACGGCGCGCGCTGGAAGCCCGTCTGCGAGGGGCGCGAGGCCCCGCCCGCGGACGCGCCGCCCCGCCTCGTCGCGCTGATGGCCAACCGCGAGCGCCTGGCCGAGGCGCTCGATCGGACCTTGCCGGAGGGCTTCGGCGACGAGCTCGGGACCTTCCTCAACGAGCTGCTCCCGTTCTTCGATCGCCCCGAGGAGCGCCTCCCCACGCAGACCCGTCGGCTCGCCGACTTCCTCGACCGGCTCAGCGCCAACGACGAGGCGATCGACGCCCTCGAGCGCTTCGGCACCCGCCGAGGCTACCGACCGCTGCGGCTCGCGCTCGGCGTCACCCGCCCGGTGCTCGCCTACCCGGAGTTCGACCAGTTCACCGACCTGGCGCTGCGAGTGCTGCTCGAGGGCGCGGCGCAGGACGAGTTCGACGATCTCTCCAGCGCCCTCGCGCTCGAGATGGCGACGATGGAGGTCGACCCGAGCGACGACGAGGGCGCGCGCAGCACGCTCGCGCTGATGCGCCGCCTGATGTTCACCGAGGACGACCTGTTCGCGAGCAGCCGCCCGAGCTGGGTCCTCACCCGCGACGTGCGCGGCCTCGCGCTCCCGAACCAGCCGGGCGGCGTGCTCCCCGCGCCGTTCGTCGACGCCGACCGCGACGGGATGGCCGACGTCGACACGCTCGGCCGCTTCACCGCCACCGGCGGCGAGCTCCTCGACCTGCCGACGCCCTTCCGCGTCACCGACGAGGGCATGGTCCCGCGCGACACCTCGGGCCGCGCGCTGCGCTCCGACGGCACGCGCGTGTGGTCCTACTTCGACGCCGACCGCACGATGCTCGCGGGCCTCACCGCGGAGCTCGCGCCGTGGTTCGATCCCGACGCGCCGACCCTGATGCAGATGTCGCGCGGGCTCCCCGTGCTGCTCGGCCCGGAGCAGACCGCGTCGGTCGCGTACGGCGAGCACTCGCACTCCTTCTCGGCGTTCGACACGGCCAACGGGCCCATGTTCGACGCGGTGCACGCGCTCGGCGAGCTCATGTACCGCGACCAGACCGTCGACGCGCTCATCGTCACCGAGCAGCTCCTGCGCGACCACGAGTCCGCGGCGGCCGGCATCGTCCGGAGCGGCCGCTACTTCGCGGTCCGCGGCGACGACTACCCCGCCGCGCAGCTCACGACCGACAGCATCTTCTGGGACGAGCTGAACGACCTCGCCGCGCGCATCGCGGTCGAGCCGGGGATGCTCGAGGCGCTGATGCGCTCGTTCTCGGACCCCCGCTCCGCGGGCCTCGGGCCGACCTACGCGTCCTTCATGCGCAACCGGGACCGGATCACGTACGACCCGTCCGCGATCAACGGCCCGCCGATCGGCCTGCCGCTCGATCAGGCGGTCGATCACGGCGCCCCCGACACGTTCGACAACGAGAGCCTCTTCCAGCGCACGCTCGGGCTGATCGACGGCCTCGACGGCGTCCGCGTCTGCAACCGCGAGGGCGCCAAGCTCAACATCCGCGTGCTCGGCATCCCGCTGAGCTGGCCGCTCTTCGGCACCGCCGGCGAGTGCGACCTCATCCGCATCGACAACGTCGCGGAGGCCTACGCGCGCACCATCCTGGGCACCTACGAGCTCGAGCTGCAGTCGGGGCTCCTCACCGCGATCACCAACCTCGCGGACGCGCTCGGCATCGACGTCGACTCGGCGCTCGAGGAGGCCTCGGGGATCGAGGGGCTGACCCGGCACCCGACGCCCGAGGCGATGAACCGCCTCGTGTTCTGGGGCCTCTCCGACTCGACCGGCCTCGCGAGCTGCCGGCCCGACGCGGACGGCGGCAACTGCAACTCGGCTTTCGCGGGACAGATGTTCGACCCGGTCGTCGATCGCCACGGCAACGACGTCATCGAGCGCTACCACGGCACCATCTTCGCGTGGGAGATCCCCGGCTTCTACGAGGGCATGCGCCCGATGCTCGAGGTGCTGCACCGGCCCGAGTACACCAACGACGCGGCCGGCAACTACTGGTTCGGCAACATCCTGGGGACCCTGCACCGCCACTGGGCGTCGACCGGCTCGACCGAGACGTGCGGCCCGGCGAGGTGCAGCCGCGGCGACTCGAACTTCAGCTACCAGTCGAACGTCCGGAGCTACGAGGAGCTCGTCGCCGACGGCTTCGACGAGGGCCCGGGCCACGGCGCGATGACGGCGAACCTCCACGCGATGAACGTGGCCGCGGAGGCGATCGAGGTGCGGCCCGGCGTCGACGGCATCGCGGCCCTCGCGGCGGCCGCCGAGATGATGATCGACCCGCGCCAGAACGTGGGCCTGACGGATCGCCGCGGGCGCTCGATGGCCAGCTACAACGACGGGTCGCGCATGGTCCCGATGACGCCGATGTACCTCCTCGCCGACTCGATGAACGCGATGGACACGGCCTGGGCCACCGCGCCCGACCGCCGGGCCGAGTTCCTCGTCGCGCGCGGGACGATGGCCGACCAGTTCCTCGCCACGGACACGCTCGGCAGCGAGTACCGCCTGCGCAACCAGCGCGGCCGCGCGATCCTGCTCGCCACGCTCCCGTTCATGCGCGAGCGCATCGAGGACCACCGCGCGCAGGGTGACCTGCTCGAGTGGTCGACGGGGCTCGACGAGCGGCTCTCGGACACCATGCGCGAGCCGATGTACGCGGCGCTCATCCGCTTCCTCGACGCCGTCAACGAGGACCCGGAGGCGCGCGGCGCGCTGGCCCGGCTGATGGGCTACCTCGTGAACGAGGCGAGCGACAACGACGCGTTCGTCTCGACGCTCTACGCCGCCGCCGACGCGCTCATGATCTTCGAGGACGAGGCCAACATCGTCCCGCTCATGAACGCGATGGCGGAGGGCCTCGCGCCGAACGTGAACGACGTCGTGGCGGGCAGCCCGTCGCCCCTCGACCTCGAGGGCAGCGCGATCCGCGACGCGCTCGATCTCGTCAACGACATCGCCGACGTCGACGACGAGCGCACCCTCCGGCAGATCCTGCAGAACGCGGTCGCCCTCCCCGACAGCGGTGACCCCGTGACCCCGCTCGAGACCATCATCGACGTCATCGCGGAGGTGAACCGCGCCACGCCGAACGAGGGCGGGAGCCTGCGCGCCGACGACATCCGCGCGGTGCTCGGGCAGACGACCGACTTCATGCTCGACGAGGACCACGGCCTCGAGCGGCTCAACGTGGTGGTGCAGCACCGCAACTGCTTCCCCGAGGCGGGCCGCGCGTGCAGCGCGGGCGCGTCGATGGAGTCGACGGGTCTGTGCTACCCCGGCGCGATGTGTGTGTGCTCCGACGACCTGACCTGGCGCTGCGCGCGGCCGTGACGACACGACTCCTCCGCATCCTCCCGCTGCTGATCGTGCTGCTGGCTCCCTCGCTGGCGCACGCGGGCGGCTTCTATCTGGCCCCGCGCGGGGTGCGCCCGCTGTCGCGCGGCGGCGCGTACGTCGCCGGCGTCGAGGACCCGCACGCCCTCTGGTACAACCCCGCCGGCCTCGCCTACAGCGGCGACCAGATCCTCCTCGACGCGAACCTCACGCTCTTCGAGGCCTGGTACACGCGGACCGACAGCGGCGGCGTGTCGCTGCCCGAGGTGCGCGGCTACCACAGCTACCTCCCCATCCCGACGATCGCGGGCTCCTTCTCGTTCGACGAGATCCCCGAGCTCACCTTCGGGCTCGGGATCGCGGCGCCCAACTCGGTCCTCGCGGACTGGCCGCACGACGTCGACGCGCCGCAGCGCTACTCGATCCTGACGCTCGAGGGCAGCCTCCTCGTGTCGGTCAACGCGGGCGTCGCGTGGCAGCCGATCCCCGAATTCTCGATCGGCCTCGCCGGGCACGTGCTCATCGGGAGCTTCGACGCGACGGTCGCGCTCAGCGCCTGCGACGGCGTCATCTGCTCGTTCCCCGAGGACCCCGAGTACGACGGCATCGCGAACCTGTCGCTGCCTTCGGTGTTCCCGTTCTTCGTGCTCGGGACCGTCGTCGACCTCGACGTCGTCCGCATCGGGGCGTCGGTCGCGACGCCGTTCAACCTCGAGGGCACCGCGCGCGTGCGCGTTCGGCCGCCGTCCGCCGCCGCGTTCGACGGCGCCGAGGTCGTCAACCGCCGCCCCGGCTGCGACTGGCAGAACCCGGACGATCCCTGCCGCGACGACACCGTCGCGAGCTCCCAGCTCGAGTTCCCCTGGATCTTCAGGCTCGGGGTGGAGGTCCGCCCGATCCCGGAGCTCCGCGTCGAGCTCGCGGGCGTCTACGAGACTTGGTCGGTCCAGGACGCCGCGCGCATCGACTCGCAGGACGTCTGGATCCAGGGCGCGCTCGGCGGCGGGCTCGAGTACCAGGTCGGCCCGCTCGACATCCCGCGCAACATGAACGACACGATCAGCATCCGCCTCGGCGGGGAGTACACGATCGAGCGCATCGTGACCGCGCGGCTGGGCGTCTCCTACGAGAACGGCGCCTTCTCCGACGAGTGGCTCACCCCGCTGACGATCGACAGCGACAAGGTGATCATGTCCGGCGGCGTTGGCATCGACGTCTCCCCCGAGGTCAGCTTCGACGTCAACGTGGGTTACGTCTGGATGGCCCCGCGCAACGTCACCACGAGCATGGTCCCGCAGGCGAACCCGATCCGGCCGCCGGGCAGCGAGGAGTCCCGCGTCTACGTCGGCAACGGCACGTACGACATGAGCGCGCCCTTCTTCGGCCTCGGCTTCCGGTGGCGCCTCGACGCCGGCCACCTCCGCCCGACCACCCCCGCGAGCGAGGGCGAGGAGGACGAGGCGACGGAGCCCGAGCCGACCGAGGAGGCCTCGGAGACGCCCGCCGTCGACCCCGCGAGCGAGGGCCAGGACGGCGAGACGCCGTGGTACCTCCGCGGGCAAGGCGGCAACGGTGGCGCCGCCGCCGAGCCGGAGCCCGAAGCAGAGCCCGAGCCCGAAGCCGAGCCGGAGGCCGCGCCCCGCCGCGAGACCGCCCGTCAGCGGCGCCTCCGGCTGCGACGCGAGCGCCGCCGCCGACAGCAGCGCTAGCCCTCGGTCAGCTGGACGCCGCGCCGCTGGGCCTCGGCGGCGCCCTGGAAGAGCTTGGAGAGCGCGCCCACCACGAGGTCGGCGAGCTGGTCCTCGCGCACGTCGAGCTTGTCGAAGTCGGCGCCGAGCGGTCCGTCGAGGATCAGCGAGCTCAGCCCGTGGGTCACCGACCACGCGAGCAGGACGTAGGCGTCGCTGTCGCCCTCGGGGATGTTGCCCTCGCTCTGCCCCTCGCGGACGGTCTGGACGAGGAGCTCGAACGCGGAGCTGCCGCCCGCCTCGAGCTCGGGGAACTCGTGGAGGTCGGCGAGCTCGGGCCGGAACATCACCCGGAAGTAGGCCGGGTGGGTGCGCGCGAACCGGACGTAGGCGCGGCCGCAGCACCCCATCTTCTCGGCCGCGGTCGTGCCCTCCTCGCGCGCCCGCTCCATCTCGCGTCGGAGGAGCACGAAGCCGTCGACCCCGATCGCCGCGAGGAGCGCGCTGCGGCTCGCGAAGTGGTGGTACGGCGCGCCTGGGCTCACGCCCGCCTTCTTCGCCGCCTTGCGGAGCGACAGCGCCTGCACGCCTCCCTCCTCGATGAGCTGCAGGCTCGCGGCGATGAGCGCCGCCCGCAGATCCCCGTGGTGGTAGCTGCCCTCCTTCTCCATCGCGTCGAGCATAGTCGCACCTCAAATCTGAGCATCGTTCAAATAGCCCCTTGACGGCTCGCAGGGCGGAACTAAGCAGTGCTCAGTCAGTCTAAGCACTGTTCAGACCTGCGAAAGGGGTGAGCATGTCCATCGAGAAGGGTGCCCGCCGGGTCGGCTGGGCGTTGATGGCCGCGGGCGTCGCGGTCGGCGTGTTCGTGAGCACGCGGCGCGAGGCCAGCGCGACCGACGGGGACGGGCCGCGGCTCGAGGAGGTCCGGGTCGAGACCGTCGCGTCGGCGACCGGCCAGGACGTCTACGTGGCGCACGGCGTCATCCGCACCGCGGAGCGAGCCATGGCCTCGTTCGTCGACGGCGGCCGGCTCGTCGACCGCCCGGTCGAGGTCGGCGATCGCGTCGAGGTCGGGCAGGTGCTCGCGCGCCTCGATCCGACGCCCTACCGAAACGCGGTCCGCGCCAACGACGCGTCTCGGAGGGAGCTCGACCTGCGCTCGGAGCAGCTCGCGCGCGACAGGGACCGCGTGACCCACCTCGCCGCGGACGGCGTGGCCACGACCGCGCGGGTGGAGCAGGCGACGAGCGGCTTCGAGCGGGTCGACGCGATGCGCGCCGCCGCGGGGGCCCAGGTCGCGGAGTCCCGACGCCGCGCGCGCGACGCGGTGCTGCGCTCGCCGATCGCCGGCGTGGTCACCGACGTGCTGGTGCAGCCGGGCGAGCTGGTCGCGGCGGGTCAGCCCATCGCGCGCATCGCCGGCAACGGCGGTCGGGAGGTGCTGCTCGCGGTCTCCGTCGAGCTCGCCGCGCAGCTCTCCGTCGGCGACGACGTGCGCCTTCGGGCCGTCGGCGTCGAAGCCGCGGACCCGCTCTCGTCGACGCTGCTCACGGGTCACGTGGCGCGCGTGGCCGACGCGGCGGCTTCCCTCGGCGGCCTCTACCCGGTCGTTGTCGCGATCGACGGCGATATCCGCGCGGGCGTCGGGGTGGAGGCCGAGCTGCTCGGAGATCCCCGACCCGTGCTCCGCGTACCCCTCGGGGCCGTCCTCGATCCGTCGGGGCGCCGACCCTTCGCGTGGGTCGTCGTCGACGGTCGCGCCGAGCGCGCGTGGCTCCGCCTGGGCCGCCTCGCGGAGGACCGCGTCGAGGTGCTCGAGGGCCTCGCGCCCGGCGCGCAGGTCGTCGTGCGGGGTCACCAGCACCTCCTCGAGGGCGACGAAGTTCGCGTCGGGGGCGCGTCGTGATCGTCGACGCTTTGCTCTCGCGGCCGCGGCTGGTGCTCGGCGTGGCGCTCCTCGCGAGCGTCGCCGGGATGGTCGCGTGGACGACGATGCCGCGTGAGGAGGACCCGCGCCTCGCGGAGCGGTTCGGCCTCCTCGTCGCGCCCTTCCCCGGCGCCGACGCCGAGCAGGTGGAGCGCCTCGTCGTGGCGCCGCTCGAGGACGAGCTCGCCGAGGTCGACGAGGTCCGCTCGGTGCGGACGACGATCCGCGCCTCGGTCGCCATCCTCCAGGTCGAGCTCGAGGACTCCGTGGACGACACGGACACCGCCTGGGACCGCGTCGAGGACGCGATGGCCCGCGCGCATCGGGACATGCCCGAGGGCGCGCGGACGCCGTCGCTCGAGCACGACCTCGTCGAGACCGAGTCGGTGGTCCTCGCCGTGCGGGGGACCGAGGACGTGCTCGCCCTCGCGGACGCCGCGGAGGCGCTGAAGCGCGCGCTGCTCGCGCTCGACGACGTCGCCGAGGTGGAGATCACCGGGGACCCCGGCGAGCAGGTGGTCATCGAGCTCGACGAGGCGACCGCGCTCCAGCTCGGCCTCCCGCCGGAGCAGCTCGCCCAGCGCCTCGCGGCGCGCAACGTGAGCATCCCCGGCGGCGCGATCCGCGTCGGCGACCGCCGCGTGGAGCTGCGGCCGGAGGGGCAGCTCGCAACCGTCGACGAGCTCGCGCGGACCCCCATCGTCCTGCCGTCGGGGGCCGCGGTGCCGCTCGCGTCGATCGCGCGCGTGCAGCGGATGCCGGCCGAGCCCCGCGCCGTGCGCGCGCGCCTCGACGGACGCACCGCCGTGTTCGTCGGCGCCATCCCGTCGCAGGGGATCGACGCGGTCGCGGTCGGCCAGCGGATCCGCGAGGTCGTCGCCGACTTCGGCGCCCGGCACCCCGAGCTGACCATCGACGAGGTCGCCTACCAGCCGCAGCAGGTCGACGATCGGCTGAGCGAGCTGGGCGTCTCGCTGCTCCTCGGGATCGGCATCGTCGCGCTCGTCCTGTTCGTGACGATGGGCCCGCGCCTCGGCACCGTGGTCGCGTCGGTGGTCCCGCTCGTGACCTTCGCGAGCCTCGCGATCTACGCGACCGGCGGCGGCGTGCTGCACCAGATGGCGGTGGCCGCGCTGGTGCTCGCGCTCGGGCTGCTCGTCGACAACGCGATCGTGATGGCGGAGGCGATCCAGGGTCGCCTCGACGAAGGGCAGGACCGCGCGGCGGCGGTTCGCGGCGCGGTGCGCGAGCTGGCCGTCCCGCTCGCCTCGGCGACGGGGACCACGCTCGCGTCCTTCGTGCCGATGCTGCTCGCGCCCGGCCCGACGGGCGACTTCACGCGCGCGATCCCCATCGTGGTGATGACCACGCTCGCGGTCAGCTACGTCTACGCGGTCGCCGTCACGCCGCTGCTCGGCGGCCGGATCCTGAAGCCGGCGACCGTGGTCGCGGGCGGGTCCTGGGTCGAGCGCGTGGCGCGACGGATCGCGCGCTTCTCCGTCCACCGCCCCGCCCTCACGCTCGCGGGGGTCGGCGTCGTGATCGCGGGCTCCGCGGCCTTCGCCGGGGGCGTCCAGATGGACTTCTTCCCCGCCTCCGATCGCGCCCAGCTCGTCGTCTCCGTGGAGCTGCCGGAGGGCGCCCACCTCGACGCGACCGACGACGCGGCGCGCCGGCTCGAGCGCGCGCTCGCGCAGCGGCCCGAGGTCCACGGCCTCGCCACCGTCGTCGGCCGGAGCGCGCCGGCCTTCTACTACAACCTCCCCCGCGCGCCGTCGTCGCCGCACCTCGCGCAGATCGTGGTGACGACGGGCGGCCCCGAGGACGTCAGCCGCGTGCGCCGCTTCGTCCGCGCCTGGGGCGCGCGCGAGCTCCCCGACGCGACCCTCGTGCCCCGGCGCCTCGAGCAGGGGCCCCCGGTGGTCGCGCCGATCGAGATCCGCCTCGAGGGGGACGACCTCGCGGACCTGCACCTCGCGAGCGAGGCCGTGCAACGTGTCTTGCGTGGTGACCCGCGCGCCGTCGACGTCCGCGCCGATCAGGGGCCGGGCGCCCCGCTCCTGTCGTACGTCGTGGACGACGCGGCGGCGGAGCGCCGAGGGGTGGCCCGGGCCGGGGTCGCGCTCGCGATGCTCGGACGGACCGAGGGCCTCTCCGTCGGCGCGTTCCGCGGCGGCGACGACCCGGTGCCCATCGTGCTGCGCGCGCCGCCGGCCTCGGACCACGCGCCGGCCCAGCTCGACGCGATCGGGATCCCCTCGGACGGCGGCCTCACCCCGCTCGGGAGCGTCACGACCTCCGAGCTGCGGTTCGCGCCCGCCGTCATCCACCACCGCGACCGCGCGCGGGTCGTGAGCATCCTCGCCGAGGTGGAGGACGGGGCGACCTACGCGCAGGTCGTCCAGGACGTCACCCCCGCGCTCGACGCGCTCGACCTCCCCGCGGGCGTCCACTGGAGCTACGGGGGCGCGATCGAGTCGTCCGCGAAGGCCAACACCGCGCTCGCGAGCACCGCGGCGTACGGGGCCATCCTGCTCGTCGTCATCCTCCTCGCGCAGTTCGACTCGGTGCGCCGGCTCCTCATCGTGCTCGTGACCGCGCCGCTCGCGGTGATGGGCATCTGGCCCGGGCTCTTCGCGATGCAGCTGCCGTTCGGCTTCGTCGCGCTCCTCGGGGCCATCGCGCTCATCGGCATCGTCGTGAACGGCGCCATCGTGCTGCTCGACCTCACCGAGGTGCGTCGCGGCGAGGGCGCCTCCATCGCCGAGGCGCTCGAGGCCGCGGTCGTCCGCCGCACGCGCCCGATCCTGCTGACCACCGCGACCACGGTGGCCGGGCTGACCCCGCTGCTGTTCTCCCGCTCGACCCTCTGGCCCCCGATGGCGTCCGCGATGATCAGCGGGCTCACGGTGGCGACCGTCCTGACCCTGTTCGCGGTGCCGGCGCTCTACCGGGTGCTCTTCCGCGACCCGAAGCCCGCGGAGGTGGTGTCGTGATGCAAAGAAGCTTGTCCGTGCTCGGCGCCGTGATCGCGCCGCTGTGGCTCGCGGTGTCCCCCGCCGCCGCGCAGGACGCGCCGGATCTCGAGGCGCTCCTGCGCGGCGACGGCGGCGAGCTGACGAGCGAGGCGCTCGCCACCCGCGCGGTGGAGCGAGCTCCGTCTCTGGCTGGCGCCGACGCGTCGATCGCGCGGGTCCAGGCCTCCGTCCAAGAGGTCTGGGCGTCCATCGTGCCCACCGTGACGGTCGGCGCGCGCTACACGCGCCTCTCCGAGATCCAGAACGACCCGCTCGTGTCCGGGCTCGGCGGCGGCGGCGCCGACGCGCTCGTGGCCGGGGTCGACGACCCCGAGGCGCGGCAGCTGTGGGCGACCTCGCTCGCGCAGCAGCAGGCCCTCGGCGCGCAGACGATCCCCGTGATCCTCGATCAGCTCGTGTTCGAGGCGCAGGTGCAGGTGCCCGTCTCGGAGCTGTTCCTCTCGCTGCTGCCCCGGCTCGAGGCCGCGGAGGCCGCCGTCGACGCGGAGCGCGCGCGCCGCGACGTGGTCGAGAGCACCCTTCGGCTCCGGGCCCGCGAGGCCTTCTACGGCGCCCTCCGCGCCCGCGCGCTCGCGGGGGTGACGGCGGCCCGCGTCCGCGAGCTCGAGGAGCAGACGCGGCTCGCCGAGCGCGGCCGGGAGCACGGGGCGGTGCGTCGATCCGACGTGCTCGGCGCGCAGGCGCAGCTCGCCGCGGCGCGCGCGGATCAGGCGACCGCGCTCGGGATGGTGAGCGCCGCGGACGGCGCGGTGCGCTCCCTGCTCGGGCTCCCCCCGGACGCGCCGCTCACCCTCGGTGAGGACCTCTCCGCGCCGCTCGCCGCGCAGCCGCGCAGCCTGCACGCGCTGGTCGGGCTCGCGTTCGAGCGGCGCGCCGAGGTGCAGACGATCCGGCACGCGCTCCGGGCGACCCGCTCGTCGCGGAGCGCCGCCGAGGGCGCGCGCTGGCCGGCTCTCCGGGTGGCGTTCGGGGCGCAGGTCGCCAACCCGAACACGCGCTACGTGCCTCAGCGCGAGCGCTTCGACGCGACGTGGGACCTGAGCGTCGTCCTCGCGTGGTCTCCGAACCAGACCATCGCGGCGGACGCCCGCGCGAACGCGGCGAGCGCCGAGGCGACGCGGCTGGCTACGGAGCTCGAGTCGTTCCGCGACGCGCTCCACCGCGAGATCGCGAGCGCGCACGCCGACGACCGGGCCGCCAGCGCGCGGCTCGCCGCGGCGCGCGCGTCGCTGGAGGCCGCCGTCGAGGCCCACCGCGCGCGCAGCCTCGAGCGCGCCGAGGGCGAGGCGACGACCGCGGACGTGCTCGAGTCCGAGTCGACGCTCGCGAGCGCGCGCATGCGGGTCGTCGACGCCGCGGTCGGGGCTCGCCTGGCGCGGGCCCGCCTCGCGTTCGCGACCGCCGACGCCGTCCCGGCGCCCTGACCTCCACCACCCGCGTTCATCTCAAGCCTCGTGGACACCACGAGCCCCCGTGATAGGCCTCTCCGATGCCCGCCCTCACCGTCCATCACCTCGAACGATCGCGCTCTCAACGCCTGCTCTGGCTCCTCGAGGAGCTCGGCCTCGAGTACGCGATGGTCACCTACCCGCGGACGGCCGAGGGCCGCGCTCCCCGCGAGCTGCGGGCGATCCACCCGCTGGGCAAGTCGCCCGTCCTCGCTCACGGCGACGTCGTCCTCGCCGAGTCCGGCGCGGTCGTCGAGTACGTCCTCGACGAGCTCGCCGACGGTCGGATGCGGCCGGCGCCCGGGACGGAGGCGCACCGTCGCTACCGCTTCTACCTCCACTTCGCGGAGGGCTCGATGATGGCCCCGCTGCTCGTGAAGCTCCTGTTCTCGAAGCTGCGGGGCGCCGTGCCGCTGCTCGGGAACGTCATCGCCAACAAGGTCGACGGCGCGTTCACGAACGCGGAGATCCGGTCGCACCTCGGCTACGTCGAGGCCGACCTCGAGGGCCGCGAGTGGCTCGTGGGGGACGAGCCCACCGGCGCCGACGTGATGATGAGCTACCCGCTCCAGGCCGCCATCGAGCGCGGGAACCTCGGCGAGCCCTTCCCTCGCGTGTCCGCGTACCTCGAGCGCATCGCGGCGCGACCCGCGTATCAGCGCGCGGTCGAGCGCGGCGGCCCGTTCGAGATCCCGGGCTGACGGGACGCGCGCGAAGCGCCGGAGAGGAATCGCCGGCGGCGATGGACCGAGAGACCTCGAGGCCTCACACGCGCAGGCCGGCGTCGCGCAGCCGCGGGACGATCACGTCACGCGTGGTGTCGTAGAGGATCTCGCGCGCGAGCGCTGGATCGAGGACACCGAGCCGCGCTCTGTCGCGCCGCTCGGTCGGCTCGAGCTCATGGTCTGGCGCCCCGATCCGCGCGTCGATCGAGCGCTCGTAGTGCGCGATCGCTACCGGCACGTAGACCTCGACGGCCTCGCGCTCGGCCGCGGTGAGGCGCGGCGCCGCCTCGGCGAGGCAGATCCAGCCGAAGCGCGCGTGCAGCGTCTCGTCCCCGAAGAGCTGGTCGAGCACGGCGCGGACGAACGGCGCGTCGACCTCCTCGCGCTCGGCCGCGGTGAGCGCCACCGAGACGGTCTCCGAGACGCAGCTCGCGTAGATCACGTTGCGCAGCAGCCGCGGGAGCGGGGTCAGATCCGGGTGTCGGGCCGGGCCCTCCGACGCGTCCGCGATGTCCATGACCGGATCGACGCCGAGCGCGCGCGCCACCGCTCCGCACAGCGTGCCGTGGCGCAGCTCGTCCATCGCCATGCGCAGCGCGACGGCCTGGACGTCGACGGGGAGCTCCGCCTCGATGAGCTGAGGCAGCAGCCCGCTGAACACGGTGGCGCTCCGGTGCTCGTCCACCATCCGGCGCAGCCAGCCCCGTCGCGCGGCGTCCACGGCGCGCGGATCGAGCCCCGCGACGTCGATGGTCGGCTCGAGCTCTTCGGGGAGGCTGCCGCGCCGAAGCGCGGTGCGGAGGAGGCGGTCCCACTCCTGAGCGAGCGCGGTCCCCGATGGCTCGGGGCGGAGCCTCACGCTGGCATCTCGGGCGGCGACAGCGGGCCGCCCGGGAGCCAGCAAGGCTCGATGTCCCAGCCCAACGAGTCACAGCACGCGTTGAACTGGTCCCAGTCGCACGTGCCGTCGCCGGTGCCGTCGAAGGGCCCGTTGCAGTCCGGGTCGGGCACGCAGTCGGTGCCGGGCCCGGCGTCGTGGCCCGCGTCCCGCCCCGCGTCCGCGCGGGCGATCCCGGCGTCGTCGGCGCGCCCCGCGTCCTCGTCGGTCTGGTGGTCCATGTAGCAACCACCCATCCCGAGCGCGAGCGTCACCGCGAGCGCGGCGCGCCGAGCCCTCTGCCGAATTCGATCGTCGTTCTGCACATCGTCCCCTGACACAGGCTGGCCCATCGTCGGGCCGCCCGGGGGACGTGTGCAAGGCCCATGCGAGCGGGTGAGCGAGGCGCGCCCGCTCACCCGCGCGCAATCACTGGGGGTGACCGGTGGGCGGCGGGTGTCCGGGGGGCATCCCGGGCATCGCCGGCATCTGGATGATCTCGACGAGCTCGATGTCGAAGACGAGCATCCCCGGCGGAGCGCCCGGCCGACCGTTGTAGGCGAGCGCCTCCGGAATCCAGAAGCGGCGCTTCTCGCCCACGACCATGAGGGGGACGCCCTCGGTCCACCCGGGGATGACCCGGTTGAGGAGCAGGGTCGCCGGCTGGCCGCGGGTGATCGACGAGTCGAACATCTCCCCGTCCGTGGTCCAGCCGGTGTAGTGGACGCGCACCGCGCTGCTCGCGGTCGGGTGGTCGGTGCCGGTGCCCGGCTCGAGCACGCGGAACGCGAGGCCGGACTCGGTGGTGGTGGCGTTGGCGGGGATCGCGGCCACGTCCGGCGGGGTCTCCGGCGGCGGGGGCGGCGTCTCGAAGGAGAGCAGCTCGATGTCGAACACGAGCATGCCCGCGGGCATGCCGGGCCGCCCGTTGTAGGCCAGCTCCTGCGGGATCCACAGGCGCCGCTGCTCGCCGACGACCATGAGCTGGACGCCCTCGCCCCACCCGGGGATGACCTGGTTGAGCCCGAAGGTGGCGGGCTCGCCGCGGCGGCGCGACGAGTCGAACATCCGGCCGTCGGTGGTCCAGCCGGTGTAGTGGACGGTCGCCCGATCGGTGGCGGCCGGGTGATCCTCGCCGGTGCCGGCGACGAGGACCCGAGACCCGAGCCCGGACTCGGTCCGGGTGGCGTCGTCCGGGATCGCCGCGACGTCGGGCGGGGCGGGGATCGCGCCCGGCATCTCGGGCATCTCCGGGGGCTCGGCCCCGTGACCGGGGTCCGGCGGCGGGACGTCGTGAGGCGCCTCGGTCTCGTCGACGGCGGACGTCTCCTCGCCCGCGTCTTCGTCGCGGTTCTGGTTGTTCCAGTACCAGAGCCCGCCGACCACGAGGATGGCGACGACGAACGCGCCGAGCGCGAGCATCGTGGAGTTGTCCTCGGCGGGAGCCTCCTCGGCCTTCTTCGCCGGCTCGGCCGCCTTCTTCGCCGCCTTCTTCTTCACGCCGGTCTTCGGCTCGTCGCCGCTCGAGGCGCTCTTCTTCTTGGCGACCTTGCTGGACTTCTTCTTCGTCGCCTTCTTCTTTTTCTTGGGCGGAGGCGGGGGCTCGTCCTCTTCCTCGTCGTCGGAGCCGTCGTCCGAGCTGTCGTCCGAGCTGTCGTCCGAGCTGTCGTCCGAGCTGTCGTCCGAGCTGTCGTCGTCCGAGCCGTCGCCGTCCGAGCTGTCGTCGTCGGAGCCCGCGTCGTCGTCTCCCTCGCCGGACGTGGCCTCTTCTTCGGCGTCGTCGCGGGACGTCTCTTCGTCCTCGGCGTCCTGGTCCTTCGGGGTCTTCTTCTCGTCCTCGTCCGCCATCTGCGGCTCCCGTCTCGGGTTGAACCCGGCAGTCTACATCTTCCCGAGCGCACGCAATGGTGCCGTCCCGGCCCGACTCCCTTAGACTGTTTCGGTGCGCTTCGCCGCGGTGATCTTCCTCCTCGGCGCGTCTGTGGTCGCGTCGTCCGCCTCCGCGCAGGGTCCTCGAGATGCCCTGGCGCCGCCGGGGGACTCGATCCGACCGACGCCCGCGGCTCCCACGGCCGAGCGCGAGGAGCTCCTGATCGAGGAGGTCCCCGCTCCGCCGGGAGCCGGCGGCGCGGTGCCCGACGTCCGTTATCCGCTGCCCGGAGCCCTCCTCGACGAGGACGAGGAGCCCGCGATCCGCATCCCGAGCCGCATCACCACCCGCCTGCGCGCCCTCGACGCCGATCTCCGCGCCCTCTCGCAGCGCGGCGGGGGCAACGTGGTCAACGCGGTGCTGAGCATGCTGACGGGGGGCCTCGCGATCACCCTGGGCGCCCTCAAGGACAACCCGACCGACTGGATGTCCATCTACCTCTACGTCTACGGCGGCGCCTCCGCGGTGCGCGGCGTCCTCGATCTCGTGCTGTCGCCCAACCCGTCGGGGGCCGCGATCACCTACCAGCACATGCCGATGACGACCCAGCTCGAGGTCCGCGAGCGGCTCGCCTACGGCGAGGCCCAGCTCGAGTCCCTCGCCGAGCAGGCCCTCATCGCGCGGATCCTCGACGCGTCGATCAACATGGCGGCCGGCGTGGCGGTGGTCCCGATCTACCTGGCGCCGAACAACTTCGAGATCGGCAACCCGCTCGACTACTTCATCCTGATCGGCGCCGGCGTCTCGCTCGTCAGCGGCATCATCACCCTGGCGACGAGCTCCGCGGAGGAGCAGCGCTGGGAGGCCTACGAGCGGCTCCGCACGCGGCTCGACCAGGAGCACCGCGACGAGACGAGCGAAGGCGACGAGCCCACCGCAGAGGGCCCGGTCTCGACCTGGCGCGTCGGCGCGTCACCCTCGCCGAGCGGCGGGTTCGCCAGCTTCGATCTGACGTTTTGAGGCGCGCGCTCATCGCCGGGGCGCTGCTCCTCGCAGCCTGCGGGGGGCGGATCGTCCCGAGGGTCCAGGCCGCGCACGGGCACGAGTTCCGGTGCGACGGACGCTACGTGCGCGTCGAGCGCCTCGACCGCGATCGCTACGTCGCGCGCGGCTGCGGGTTCGAAGCCGAGTGGCGCTGCGTGGACGGCGAGTGCGTGGTCGAGGACTCGCGCGCCTGGGGCATGGGCGCGCCCTGATCGCTTGATGAGGGCCGCCCGGCGTCGCACGCTCGCCGGATGCGCGGGAGCTGCCTGTTCGCGATCCTCACCCTCGGCTGCGGCTCCGGCCCGATCGTGATCGACGCGCGAGGGGACGCGGGCGGCGGCGTGGACGCGGGCACCGAGGACGGCGGCGCGATGGACGCGGCCACGCCCGACGGCGGCGCGCTCGACGGAGGCCCGCCCGGCACCGACGGCGGGTGCACCGCGTCGCCCCCGCTCCCCGCGTGGGAGCCCGTCGACACGGGCGGACCGGCCGGCGAGGACGTCGCCGCGTGCCTCGCGCGCGTCGGCGGCATGACCGACGACCGCCTGCCCGTCGCGCAGCGCTACGACCTGACCACCTTCGGCGGCCCTGGCGACGCGCAGCCCGTCGCCTGCCCGGGCGCCGCGGACGCGGACGGGACCTGGTACTACGCGGCCAACCGCCAGCGCTTCTCGTGCGGCCAGCGGGTCCGCCTCGTCGACGAGGCGCGCACCTCCTGCGTGATCGTCGAGGTGGCCGACGTGGGGCCCAACGCGTGCGTGGAGGAGGCCGGCGGCCTGCCCATCTGGGACGTCTCGCCCCTCGCGGCGCAGGAGCTGTTCGGCGTCTCGAGCGCCGGCTGGTCGGAGCACCGCGGCGTCTTCGGCGCGCCCGTCGGCTCGGCGAACGCGCTCGGCCCCTGCGCGCTCGGGGCGCCCCGCGACTACCTGCGCGGCTTCGTCGGCGGCCCCTGCGACGCGCCCGGCGACTGCACCTACGCCGACGCCGTGTGCCTGACCGAGTTCGCCGGCGGCGCGTGCAGCCTGCCCTGCGACACCTCGTGCCCGGACCGCGAGGGCGCCAACGCCTACACCGCCTGCGTGGACATGGGCGCCACCGGCCGCCGCTGCCTCGCGCGCTGCGACTTCACGCTCTTCGCGACCGGCTGCCGCGACGGACAGGTCTGCGAGCGCCGACCACACCCCACCGGCGCCACCGCCGACCGCTGGGTCTGCGTCCCCGACCCCTGCTGATTCTCTGGAGCGCCGTGCTCAGCGCCGGCCCCAGCGGCGGCGCAGGACCCACTCGCCCAGGAACGCGGCGACCACGAGGACGAAGGCCCACGGGCTCGAGAACGGGGCGGTCCCGCGCACGCCGAGCGAGCGGCGGCGCACGGTGTCGATCGCCTCGAGCCCGGGCGCCGCCTCGGGGCTGTCCCAGTGCTCCGCGCCGGTGGCCTCGGCGAGCCTCGCGAGGAGCCCGGGATCCGCGCGCGGGTCCGCGAGCTCGTCGCCGCCCGCCTCGATCACGAGCCACTCCTCGGCGATGACGCCCTCGCGCCCGGAGAGCTGCGCCTGGACGCGATAGGCGCCCGGGCGCTCGGGCAAGGTCAGCGTCGCCGCGACGCGCCCGTCCGCGTCGGTCCGGGCGGGGACCCGCCCCACCTCCTCGCCGCTCGCGTCCCGCAGCACGAGCTCCACGCTCGCCGACCCGTGGGCGACGTATCGCGCATCACGCAAGACACCCTCGACCGTCGCGCGCGCGCCCGGCCCGTAGCGTTCGCGATCCGTGGTGATGCGGGCGGGCTCGAGCGCCGGATCACGACTGAGCCACCGCACCGCGCGATCCCAGAAGCGCTCGTAGGCCGACGCGTCGCCGGTCATGCCGCCGGTGGTGATGCCCCAGCGCCAGGTGGTGTCGGTGGTGAGCGCGAGGGTTCGGCCCTCCCCCGCCGTCCCGAGCACGAGGACGGGGTGGGCGCCGCCGCCCTCGAGGGTCACCGTGGGGTGCTCGAGGAGGACCGTCGCTCCCGGCCGCACGCGCTGGATCCGGTTGATGCCGCGCAGCTCCGCCAGCCGCCCCCAGGCGCCGACGTTCTGCGACGGATCCGGCAGCAGCTCGAGCATCGGGTGGCGCTCCATCCCGTCGGCGATGCGAGGGGCGAAGTCGCCCTCCACGACGGTGCCGGTCGCCCCGTGCGCGGGCGGGAGCTCCACGGGCAGGATGTCGGAGATGGGCGTGTTGGCGTAGCCGCCCGAGTGGAACGAGAGCGGGCCGCCGATCATCGCGAACGATCCCCCTCGCACCACGTAGTCGCGGATCCGAGGCAGGTAGCTCGCCATCTGGTACGGCCCGTATTCGAAGTTCTGGAAGATGACCAGGTCGAAGCTGCCGAGGTGCTCGTTGAAGAGCTCGTCGGTCGGGAACGGGATCAGCGCGAGCTCGTCCGGCCCCGCCATCGTGAGGTCGGTCGTGTTGCGCAAGATGAAGAACGAGATGAGGTCGGTGGCGGGGTCGCGCTTGAGGAACGCGCGCAGGAACCGCTGGTCCCAGCTCGGCTGCCCCGCGACGAGGAGCACCCGCAGCTTGTCGCGGACGACCCGGACGAGGAACGCACGCTCGTCGTTCTCCGGCACCGCGTCGCCGGCCGCGCGCGGGATGCTCACCTGGTAGACGGCCCGCCCCAGGCGCGTGGGGGTGAACGGGATCTCCACCGCCGCCTCCCCGTCGGGCGGCACCTCCACCGCGACCTCGCGGACGACCTCCTGATCGCGGCGCAGGGTCACCGGGATCGGCCCGCCGGGCCCGCCGAGCGAGCGGACGACGACCCGGACGCGCGCGCTCCTTCGCAGGAAGCCCACCGGATCGGCCTGGACCTCGGCGATCGCGTCGTCGCGCAGCCCCTCCTCGGAGACCGCGACGGTGTGGACGCGGACCCCCTCGCGGGCGAACGCCTCGACGTCGAGCTCGCTCCGATCGCCGCCGTCGCTGAGCACCACGACCGCGCCGAGCCCTTCGCCGCCGTCGCCGGCGAGGAGCTCGGTGAGCGCCCCGCCGATCTGGGTCTGGTCGGCCGACGCGGGGAGCGACTCCGCGAGCGTGTCGAGCTCGGCGGCCTCGAGGTGCTCGCCGAACGTGAAGACGGAGACGCCCTCGCGATCCGAGGCCGCCCACCGCTCGAGCAGCGCGCGGGCGCGCGCCTGTCGGCTCTCGTCGGCGCGCGGCAGCGACATGCTCCGAGACACGTCGACGAGGATCGCGAGCTGCCCTTCGCGCTCCTCGAAGCGCTCGGTCAACCAACGGGGCTGGGCCGCCACCGCCCACGCGAGGGTGGCGGTGAGCAGCCGCATCGCGCCGAGGACCCAGCGCCGCTGCGCGCGCGGCTCGGCGAGCAGCTCGCGGAGCCCGAAGACCACGAGCACCGCGAGCGTGAGCCCGAGGATCCCCGCGGAGATGCCGCCCCCGGGGATGCCGAACGAGAAGGCGGTGCCCGTCACGCCGCTCAGGGCCCCCCGCCGCGCCGCCGCATGATGAACGGCGCGTGGACCTGGTCGTCCTTGTAGTCGAGGCAGAGCGCGTACATCACGATGTTCACGCCGAGCCGGATCGCCCGCTCGCGCTGCTCGTCGCCGCCGGGGGTCACCGGGTGCTCCCAGGTCCCGAGGTTGTCCCGGGCCCAGGCGCCGCCGAGATCGTGCCTCGCGTAGAGCACCGCGACCCGCTCGCCGACCTGGATCGCCTCCATGTGATCGGGCCCGCGCACGCGCCCCTCGGGCCGATCCAGCAGATAGAACGAGCGGAAGATCGTGTGGGTGTTCGGCAGGTCGCGCAGCCGACGGCTCGGGAACGCGCGGCCGATCTCGCGCCGCACCGAGGCGTCGAAGCCCGCCGCGCCGGGCGACGCGTCGTCGATGAGGAGGAAGCCACCGAACTGGATGAAGCGCCGCAAGCCCGACAGCTCGGCCCCGCTGAGGGGCTCGAACGCGGCGTCCCCCGACCAGTAGAGGAACGGGTGGTCGAAGATGGACGCGTCGTCGAGCCGCGAGGTCCCCGGCGTCCGCAGCACGTCCACGCTGGTCCGCTTGCTGATCTCGACGCCGAGCCGTCGGGCCGCGTTCGGCCGCGGGACGTCGGCCCCGCCGTGCGCGACGCCGCGGACCTGGAAGCGCGTCGACTCCCCGAGCGCGTGCGCGGCCCGCGGCGCGAGCGCCGCGAGGAGGAGCCCCGCCGCGATGGTGATCGCGGTGGTCGTGACGCTGGGCGAGCGCATCGCCCCCGGAAGCTAGCAGGAGATGCCTGCGGTGCCGCTCGGCTCGCGCGGAGCTTTGGGGTTATCCTGCGCGCACCATGCGCTGGACTCTGACCCTGTGCTGCTTCGCGCTCCTCGCCACCCCCGCGCTCGCGGCGGCGCAGGACGCCGAAGCGGAGGACGGCTTCGCGGCCGACGACGCGGCGGACGAGGCCGCCGCCGCCGAAGGCGAGCCCGCCGACGAGCCGCCCTCGACCGGGCCGCGCGAGGCGACCACGAGCGACCCGATGCCCGCTCGAACCTCCTCGTCGGTGGTCGTGAACGAGCGCGAGGCCCAGCTCCGCCGCGAACAAGAGGCGTTCGTCGAGGAGTCCGAGGAGGGCTCCGGCGAAGAGGGCGGCGAAGAGGACGGCGACGACGACGACGACTCGCTCGACCACGAGTTCCAGCTCGGGATCCGCGGCGGCATCGGCGTCCCCTTCATCTTCGCGCTCCGCTACAACAACGGCCCCGCCTGCGACGCCGAGGGCGATCAGTTCTGCCTCTTCGTGGGCTCCACGATCGTCACCTTCGACATCAGCTTCGGCGTCGCCCCCGACATCGAGATCGTTCTCGGCGGGCGCATCGGCGCGATCGGGGTCGAGCCGACACAGACGAACCAGGGGCAGATCCTGCTCGGCCTCCGCGCCTACATCTCGCCGGAGTCGATCGCGAAGGTCTACCTGGCGCCCTCGCTCGTGCTCGATCTCACCCCCCAGGGCCCCCTGCGGGTCGACAACTGGGGCGACGTGGACTTCGGCGTGCGAGGCGCGTTCGGTGTCGTCGTCGATCCCATCCGCTACCTCGGGCTCTACGTCGAGCTCGGCGTGAACATCCTCTTCCTGCGCTCGTTCGGGATCTCTCCGGACCTCAGCGGCGGCTTCCAAGTCCGGTTCCCGTGAGGCCCCTGATCTGCGGGCTCCTGGCGCTGGCCCTCGTCGGGTGCAGCGAAGACGGTGAGGACCACCTCCAGCCCGTGGAGCTGGTCGATCCGCTGCCGTCGGAGCCCGCACACCGCCCCGAGCCCCTGCCACCTCCGCCGAACGAAGACCCGCTCGTGCGCCGCGAGCGCTCCATCATGGGCACCGTCTTCCAGGTCACGACCTACGGGATGGACGAGGAGCGCGCGGGCCCGCTCCTCGAGCGCGCGCTCGACGAGATCGAGCGCCTCGAGGACGTGCTCTCGGAGTGGCGCGACACCAGCGAGATCTCGCGGATCAACGCCGCCGCGGGCGGCGAGCCCGTCACCGTGGGCCCGGACACCCTGGCCGTGGTGCGCGCCGGCCTCGAGGTGTCGCGCGTGAGCGACGGCGCGTTCGACCTCTCGTGGGCCGCGCTGCGCGGCCTCTATACCTTCCAGGCGGGCGAGGAGCGGGTCCCGCCGATCGAGGACGTCCGCGCGCGCCTCGCGTTCGTCGACTGGCACCAGATCCAGGTCGAGGGCTCGACCGTCCGCCTCGGGCGGGCGGGCATGGCCATCGGCACCGGCGGCATCGGCAAGGGCTACGCCCTCGACCGCGCGGGCGACGTCCTCCGCGAGGGCGGCGCCGAGAGCTACATGCTCTTCGGCGGCGGGCAAGTGCAGGTGCACGGGCTGCGCGGCGACCGCCCGTGGCGCGTGGGGATCCAGCACCCGCGGGATCCCGCCAGCTACATCGGGTTCCTCGAGGCCACGGACGGCTCGATCTCCACCAGCGGGGACTACGAGCACGCCTTCCGCGACGCCGAAGGCCAGCACTGGCACCACATCATCGACCTCGGCACGGGCCTCCCCGCCCGCCGGTCGATGCAAGTCACCTTGCTGGCCGAGCGCGGCCTCTACGCCGACGCGTTCTCGACCGCGGCGTTCGTGCTCGGCCCCGAGGCGGCGCTCGAGATGATCGCCAACGCCCCCTTCCCCATGGAGGCCGTGATCATCGGCCCGGATCTGCGCGTCCACATGACGCCAGGCACCCGCGAGCACCTCGTGATGCGCGTCGAGCTCGACGAGAACGGCCGGCTTCCCGGCGAAACCGAGTTCCAGGGGTGGCGTCGACCGGCATCGCCCATTGCCGAAAGCGGCGGCGCGCACTAAATCGCCGGCGATGGCCGTCGTCGAGGTAACCGACCGCACCTTCGAGCAAGAGGTGCTCCGCTCCGATCTCCCCGTCCTCGTGGATCTCTACGCGGACTGGTGTCAGCCGTGTAAGCAGCTGTCGCCGATCGTGGAGCAGGTCTCCAACGAGCTCTCCGGCAAGCTGAAGGTCGTCAAGGTCGACGTCGACAAGAGCCCCGGGGTCGCCGCGGCGTTCCGCGTCCAGTCGATCCCGACCCTCGCGCTGATCGCGGGCGGGCAGGTCGCCGACCTCCAGCAGGGCGTGCTCCCCAAGGAGGCGATCCTCGAGATGGTGCGCCCGGTGCTGCCGGCCGACGCCGCCGAGGTGAAGCCGCCCGAGCTCGCGCAGCTGATCGTGCAGCAGCGGGCGCTCGCGGTGGACATCCGGGACGCGCGCTCGTTCGGGCGCTACCGCATCCCCGGCGCGATGAACGTGCCGCGCGAGGAGCTCGAGGCCCGCGCGGCCGAGCTCCGGCCCACCGACGGGCGCGTCCGGGTCCTGTACGACCGCACGACCGAAGGCGCCAAGGACGCCGCGGACAAGCTCCGCGAGCTCGGGGTCGAGGTCGCGTTCCTCGATGGCGGCTTCCTCCACTGGGAGGCCGACGGCCTCGAGGTCGAGCGCCCGAGCTGACCGTGGCCACCCCGCTCGAGCGCCCCGACCTGCCCGTGATCGAGGCGCCCATCGAGTGGCCGGCCTACGTCGTCTCCGTCTTCGGCCCCGGCGACCGCGCGTTCGGCGCGGCGCTCGTCGCGGCCCGGCCCGGCGCCGTGATGATCGAGGCGCGCCTGCGCCACGCGCCCGGGTTCGACGCCAAAGACGGCACGGTGACGGCGCACCCCGACGCGCTCGTCGAGGCGCTCGGCGCGCGGGCTCCGTCGGCGCCCTTCGTCGTCGGCGTGGGGGCCCCGTTCGCGGTGGCGGTGCGCGCGGACCTCCGCGTCTGGATCGCGGACGGCTTGCCGCTCGCCGGCCTCCCGCCGGCCCTCCGCCCGATCGCGCGCGCCGCGGAGCTCGCCCTCGAGGAGGGCCGCCCCGCCCTCGCGAGCGCGCTCGCCCGGGCGCTGTGAGCGTCGTGCCGAACCGCCTCGCCGACGCGCTGTCCCCGTACCTCCGGCAGCACGGCCACAACCCCGTCGACTGGTACCCGTGGGGCGAGGAGGCGCTGAGCCGAGCGCAGGACGAGGACCGCCCCATCCTGCTGTCCATCGGCTACAGCGCCTGTCACTGGTGCCACGTGATGGAGCGCGAGTCGTTCGACGACCCGACCACCGCGGCGCAGATGAACGCGCAGTTCGTGTGCATCAAGGTCGATCGCGAGGAGCGCCCGGACCTCGATCAGATCTACCAGCTCGTGGTGCAGCTGATGGGGCGCGGCGGCGGCTGGCCGCTGACCGTGTTCCTGACCCCGAGCCTCGAGCCGTTCTTCGGCGGCACGTACTTCCCGCCGGCGCCCCGCCACGGGATGCCCGACTTCCGCACCGTCCTCGACGCCGCTCGGGACGCCTTCGACGCGCGGCGCGCGGACGTCGATCGCAGCGCCGCCGAGATCACCCGCGCCATCGCCGAGGCGACGAGCGCGCGCACCGACCCGCTCGATCCGCCGGCCGACAGCGTCGCGAGGGCGGCGGCCCACCTGCTCGAGCGGATCGACCCGCGTCACGGCGGCTTCGGCGACCGCCCGAAGTTCCCGAACACCCTCGCGCTCGACGTGCTGCTGCGCGCCGGGCACGTCGCCGAGGTCGAGGCCGCCCTCGAGGGCATGCGCGCCGGCGGGATGCACGACCAGCTCGGCGGCGGCTTCCATCGCTACTCGACCGACGCGCGCTGGCTGGTGCCGCACTTCGAGAAGATGCTCTACGACAACGCGCTGCTCCTGCGCGTGTACGCCGACGCGTGGCGCATCACCGGCGATCCGCGCTGGGCCCGCACCCTCGAGACCACCGTCGGCTACTTGTTGCGCGAGATGCGCGACGAACGCGGCCTGTTCCGATCGTCGCAGGACGCCGACAGCGAGGGCGAGGAGGGGCGCTTCTTCGTCTGGACGCCGACCCAGATCGAGGCCGCGCTCGATCCCGACGACGCGCGCGTCGCGTGCCTGTTCTTCGGCGTGACCGAGGAGGGCAACTTCGAGCGAACGGGATCGACCGTGCCCCACCTGGCGGCCGACGTGGCGGCCGTCGCGGAGGCGCTCGACGCGACGCCCGAGGCCGTAGCCGACTCGATCGAGCGGGCGCGCCGCGGCCTGTTCGCGGCGCGAGAGCAGCGCGAGCGGCCCTTCCGCGACGACAAGGTGGTCGCCTCCTGGAACGGCCTCGTCATCGGCGCGCTCGCCGACGCGGGCGCGGCCCTGGGCCGGGCCGACTGGGTGGAGATCGCCAGCGACACCCTCGAGACCGTGCACCGGATCCTGGTCGAGGACGGAGAGCTCGCCCGGCTCGAGCTCGACGGGACCCGCCGCGGAGAGGCCTTCCTCGAGGACTGGGCGCACCTCGCGTGCGCGGCCCTCGACGTGCACCGGGCGACGCTGGCTCCGGCCCCGCTCGCGCTCGCGCGCGAGTACGTGGAGGGCGCGCTCGCGCGGTTCCACGACGAGGCCGACGGCGGCTTCTTCTTCGCGACGGCGGCGGCGGATCGCATCGTGCGCGCGAAGGACGCCTTCGACGGCGCGACCCCGAGCGGGACCTCGGCGCTCACCCGAGCGCTCCTCGAGCTCGCCGCGATCGACCACGACGAGCGGCTCGAGGGCATCGCCGAGCGCGCGCTCCGCAACCTCGCGGGCATGGCGATCGCGCGGCCGATGGGCTTCGGGCACCTCCTCGGCGCCATCGATCGCTGGCTCCGCGGCCCGCTGGAGATCGAGATCGTCGCGCCCACGGTCGCCGAGGCGGGCCGGTTGGCCGACGCGGCGCGCCGCGCCTACGCGCCGGACCGCGTGCTGCGCGTGCTGCCTCCCGAGGCGAGCCCCGACCGACCGATGGTGGATGGACGACCCACCGCCTACGTCTGCCGAGGTCGGACGTGCAGCCCGCCGGTGGTGGAGCCGGAGGCCCTCGCGCGGCTCCTCGCTCAGAACCGGCAGCCCACGCCGCCGGCCTGAGGACCGCACGCGAGACTGGCCGATCCGGCCGCCCCCTCGGAGTCGACGATCCACAGCACGAGGCCGATCGCGGCGACGCCCAACGCGACGACCCCGGCCACCACGCTGGTGACGATGGCCGCGTCGCGCTGGTCGTTCAGCACCGCGGCGTTGTCGCAGCGGGTGCCCGCCGGCGGGTTGGCGCACGAGCTGATCGCGCTCTCCCGATCGATCCACCACCCCACGCTGAACGGCTCCACGAGCAGGACCGCGCCGCCCGCGACGAAGCCCGCGATGGTCAGCAGCGGGGGATCCCCGAGCCCCGACGGCGGGAGCCGCAGCTCCAGCTCCCGGTCCTCGCCGCCCCCGACGTCGAGCCGTCGCCGCACCTCTCGGTGCCCCGGCGCCCGCGCGACGAGGACGTGCTCACCGAGCGCGAGCATCAACCGCCCATCCACGCCGCGGCTCGGCACCTCGTCGTCGACGAGGATCTCCGCCCCTGGCGGGGTCGTCGTGACGAGGAAGTGGCCGACGTAGCTGCGGGCGCGCGCGATCAGCTCCTGGGTGTCCGCGCGCTGCTCGTCGGTGAGGGGCCGCCGCGTCGCGCCGAGCGACTGGTCGAGGAAGCGGACCGCGGCCGGGTAGTCCCGCAGCTCGAAGGCGCACATCCCGATCCCGCGCAGGGTCCGGGCGTTCGGATAGAGCGCGTGGGCTCGCTCGAAGTGCGCTCGGGCCTCCGCCCAGTGGCCCTCGGAGAACTCGGAGACGGCGTCCTCGATGATCGCGGAGTAGTCCGCGGGCGGCTCCTGCGCGGCGACGGGGCGGGCGTGCACCAGCGCGCCGGCGAACAACAGGCTGGCCAGAGCTGCGCGCGGCGGCACGGGGCGAGGATGCCACGAGCGCCGCCGCGATCAGAAGTCGTCGACCGAGAGCCGACCGCTGCGCCCCTGCGGCCGCGCGGTGCGCCCCGCGGCGGGGACCGCGCGCGGCAGGGCCCGGCGTCGCGTGGGGCGCGGGGCCGCGGGCGAAGGGCTCGTCCCCGTCGCCGGCGGCTCGGGATCCTCCGGGACGGCATCGTCGGGCGCCTCGGGCGTCGGGACCGCGGCCTGGGCCATGGGCTCCGCCTCGTCCGGCGGATCCTCGGCGAGTGGCCGCGGTCGCGAGGGCGGCGTCGTGATCACGGTCTCCGTCGCGCGCGGGTCGGGGGCCGCGAGGTAGGCCCCGAAGAGCAGCCCCGCGGCGAGCAGACAGACCGCGCCGAGCGCCACGCCGAGCCAGAGCCCGATGCGAGGGCCTCGCTTCGGCTGCTGGCGCACCCGCAGCGTGGTCGCCGGTCGCTCGAGCGGTGAGGGCCCGCGGTAGTCCGGCTCGTCCGCCGTGAAGCGAGCCGAGCCGAAGCGCTCGAGCTCCTTGGCGAGCTCGGCGACGCTGCCCCACCGCCGCGAGGGGCTGCGCTCGAGCGCCTTGGCGAGCACGCCGTCGAGCCGCGGGTCCACGTCCGGGAGGAGCGCCTGGAGCCGCAGCGCGGGCCGGTCGATCTTCTCGCTGATCAGCGCGGGCGCGTCCGCCGGCGACTCGTAGGGCGCCGCGCCCGCGAGCAGCTCGAACAGGATCACGCCGAGGGCATAGACGTCCGACTGCGGATCCGACTCCTGCGTCCCGACGAGCTGCTCCGGCGCCATGTAGAGCGGGGTGCCGACAGTGATCCCGTGCTGGGTCAGCTTGCGGTCGCCGTAGACGCCCGCGGCCGCCGCGCGCGAGATGCCGAAGTCGATCAGCGTCGGTCGGACCCCGCCGTTCGAACGGCGCAGGATGATGTTCTGGGGCTTCAGGTCGCGGTGGACGATCCCCGCGGCGTGCGCGGCCGCCGCGCCGCGGAGCACGGGCATCATGAGGTCGACGACGAACGCCGGGTCGAAGGGCCCGCGCGCCACCCAGGCTTCGAGCGAGTCGCCCTCGAGGAGCTCCATGACGAGGTAGCTCGACCCGCGCTCCTCCCCGGCGTCGAAGATCTCGACGACGTTCGGGTGGCGGACCTGGCGAGCGAGGTGCCATTCGCGAATCAGGCGCTCGCGGGATCGCGCGTGACGCTCTCCCGGCAGCACCCACTTGAGCGCGACTCGCGACCCGGTCCGCTCGTCGGTCGCGCTGAAGACGGCGCCCATCCCGCCCGAGCCGATCTGGCGCTCGATCCGGTAGGCCTCTCCCACGAGCTCCCCACGCTCGAGGAGTCCTGGCTCGGTGCTAGTGGCCTGCGTTTCGGGGGTGCTCACGGGGCTCGGGCAACCGAGTATATCGTTGTGGCCGAACGAACGCTGCCAACCTGCTAAGCTCGCGCGTCTCAACCGCCCATGGATGTCACCTGCGAACGCTGCGGCACCGAGTACGAGTTCGACGAGACTCTCGTCTCCGGTCGAGGAACGACCGTCAAGTGCACGAATTGCGGACACCTTTTCAAGGTCTTCCGACCTGACGCCGAGGCGGGGGTCGCGCGCACCTGGAACGTCCGCGGCGCCGACGGGGTGGTCCGAAAGCTGAGCTCGCTCAAGGAGCTGCAGCGCCTGATCACGGCCGGGACCCTCTCCGAGCACGACGAGATCTCCCGCGGCAACGAGCCGTACAAGCGCCTCGGGGACATCGCCGAGCTGTCCACGTTCTTCGCCGCCGCGACCGCCGCCGTGGCCGACACGGACACGGATCTCGCGGGCCGGCAGCGCAAGGCGACCTCCCCCGGGATGGCGATGGCCCCGGTGCCCGACCGCGCCCCCGTCTCGAAGTCGCCACAGGCCGCGGCTCGCCCGCCGGAGCCTCCGCGCGCTCCGCCGCCCGCGCGCCCCAAGGACACGCTCGTCGGCGTCGGCAGCTCGAAGCCCCCGAGCCAGCCCCCGCCGCCCGCGCGAGGCCACCGGCCGCCGACGCCGGCGCCGGAGTCGAACCCGCCGATCCCGCCGGCCCCTCGGGTCCCCGCCGAAGCGGCCGCGCCTCGCCGCGCGGTCCCCGCCGCGGCCGCCGCCGCGGCCCCCGTGCCTCCCCCGCCGGGTCCGCCCTCGAACCGGCCTCCCGCGCGGACGAGCGAGCGCCCGCTCTACATCGAGGCCGACGAGCCCGTGGTCCCCGTCCGCGGTCGCAGCCGCAGCGGGCTCTGGGTCGCGCTCGTGGTGCTCGTCGCCGCGGCGGTCGGCGTCGCGCTCGGCTGGCCCTCGATCGCGCCGATGCTGGGCCTCGTGGAGGAGCCGGAGGTGGAGAACCCGGCCGCGGCCCACCTCGCCCCCGGGGACGCTGCGCTCGCGCAGGACACGATCGCCGGCTACGAGGAGGCGGTCCACCACTACACGCAGGCGCTCGCGTTCGACGATCACGACGTCGACGCGCTGACGCGCATCTCGCGAGCCCACGCGCTCTGGGCCCAGGCCCTCGCGTTCGACGCCGCGGACCTCGAGGCGGCCGCGGACGAAGACCCGGCGCGTCAGGGCGAGGCCAACGTGCTGCGCCGGGAGCAACGGCGGCACGCCGAGACCGCCCTCGCCCGCGCCGAGGACGCGGTGCGCTACGGCAGCAGCAACGCCGCCGCCGAGGTGGCGCTGTCGGACGCGCTCCGTCTCACGGGTGATCTCGAGCGGTCGCGGTCCCGTCTCAACCGCGCGCTCACGTTCGAGAGCGACGCGGACGCCGAGACGCTGCGCGTCCAGGCCCTCGTCACCGCCGCCGAGTCGGAGGGCGATCTGGCGCGTGGCCGCGACCTCGCGGAGCAGGCCGTCGCCGAGGACCCGACCTTGATCCGGGCGCGGCTCGTCTACGCCCGAGCGCTGCTCGCGGCGGGTGACGGCGCCGCGGCGCGCGCGCAGGTCGACGCCATCTTGCGGCGCGAGGAGCGACACCCCGCGGGCATCGCGCTCCGCGATCGCATCGCCGCGACCGGACCGGCCGAGGGTGAAGAGCCCACGCCGGTCGAGGGCGAGACGCCGCCGCCCACGGAGCCCGAGACCCCGCCCACCGAGCCGGAGACCCCGCCGACGGAGCCGGAGAGCGGCTCCACGCGCGGACGGCGCGGCTCCTCCGAGGAGCCCGCTGGCGATCACGCGCCCGCGGGGCGTGAGTACAGCTGGTACGTCCGGCGAGGCGACGAGCTGTTCGAGCGCGGCAACCTCGGCGCCGCGCGCGAGCACTACGAGGCCGCGCGAGCCCAGCGCCCGGCAGGCTCCGAGGCGCTCACCGGGCTCGGCAACGTGATGCTCCAGCAGGGCGACGCGAGCGGCGCCGCGGCGCGCTTCCGCACGGCGGCCAGCCAGGGCTACGGCGAGGCCTACGTGGGCCTCGGTCGCGCCTACCGGCGCATGGGCCGCAACGACGACGCGATCGCCTCCTTCGAGCGCTACCTGCAGCGGATGCCGACGGGCTCGCTCGCCTCGCTCGCGCGCCGCCAGCTCGAGGAGCTGCGCGCCAGCGGTGGTGGCGGCGGCGGCGGCGGCGGCGGGACGGGCGGAGGCAGCGAGCCGACCCCGGCTCCGACCCAGGAGCAGCTGCCGCCCCCGCGGGACATGCAGAACCCGCCCCCGGCGGATGTCCCCGCCATCGACTCCGAGCCGTAGCAGGCTGCTGAATGGGCCCGCAGGGCCATTCAGCAGCCTGCTCCGTGCCCGTGCCCGTGCCCGTGCCCAGTCCCGTGTCCGTGCCCTTGCCTGTGCCCGTGCCCGTCCGTGACCCGTGGGCGTTCCCCGTGCCCGAGATCACGCTCCTTCTTGGGAACGGTCGACGGGAACGGTTCGGGCACGGGCACGGGCACGGGCATGCGCGCTTCGCGCGCGGCACGGAAGCAGGCTGCTCTCAGCAGCCTGCTTTCCCTCAAAACCCTTCGCGGGCTTTCGGCGGCCTGTTATCGTCGCGGCCATGCATGGGCGGGCCCTCTCGCCGAGCCCCATCGCCCTCTTCCTGCTCGGTCTGGCGGAGCGCGGGGCAGACGGCGCCGTAGAGGTGGGAGGGCGACGCGTCGTGCTCTCGGGTGGCCGCGTCGTGGACATCCGCCCCGGCGACGACGACGGCAACCTGCTCGACTACCTGCGCGACTCGGGGCGCGTGTCGGCGGCCCCGCTGGCGCAGTGCGCGGAGCGCGCGGCCCGCGACGGGGTCCCGCTCGCGAGGGCGCTCCTGTCCGCGCGCCTCCTCAGCGGCGCCGCCCTCGACGACGTGCATCGCCGCCTCTGGCTCGACCGCCTCGTCCGCGGCATGGCGCGCGCGAGCGCCGAGGGGCGCGAGCCGACCGCGCTCCAGGCGCACAGCGGCGACACGCCGGCCGCCGAGGGCGTCGGCCTCGTCCCGCTCGTCCTCGACGCGCTCGAGCGCCGCGCGGCCGACGAGGACGCGGGGCACGTCGGGGCGCGGGCCGACCGGCTCCTCGAGTGGTTGCCGGGACCCCACGCCGAGGCCGCGCGCCGCTGGGCCCGGTTCGCGCCCGAGGCCGGATCGGCGAAGATCGCGGACGTCCTGAAGTCGGCCCCGGCCGCGGCGTCTCGCATCGCCGCGCTCGTGCGCGCGGGCCTCGCGCGGATCGTCTCGGCGACGACGCCGCCAGCGCCGGAGCCCCGCACCTCGCAGATCCCGGCCCCGCCCGCGAGCGATCCGCCGCCGGCGATCCCGCGCGAGATCGAGGACCGGACCTCCCTCCCTCCGGCGCGGACCCCGGCGGTCCAGCTCGATCCCGGCGAGTCGGCGGTGTTCGGGGACGAGTCCTCGCTCGACCCGACCCTCCCCTACCTCCCCGAGGCGGTGGCGACCCTCGACGATCCCCTCGACGAGGTGGAGCGCGCGGTCGCGAGCCTCGAGCAGGCCGACGCGAGCGGCTCCGCCCGAGCGGCGGCGTGGAAGCGCTTCGGGCGAACCTGGGAGGAGCGCTACGGCTCCATCGAGGAGGCCGCGCGCGCGTACCGCGAGGCCGCCGCGGCCGACGAGACGGACGACGAGGCCCTCGCGCTCGCCAGTGATCGCTGCGCCGCGGTGGGCCGCCGGGACCTCGCGCTCGCCTACGCGGCGGCGGCCGTCAACGCCCACCCGAGCGGCCCCAAGCGCGCGGCCGCCCTGCTCCGCTACGCCCTCCTCTGCCGGCGCCTCGGCGATCTCGACGAGGCGATCGCGGCGACGAAGGCGGCGACGGAGACCGCCCCCAACGCGGGCGACCCGCTCGAGCTCGCGATCGAGCTGTGGTGCGAGATCGGGCGCCCCGTCGACGCCGCCGCCACCGCGATCGACGCCGCGGAGCGCGTGCGCGCGAAGGAGCCGGAGCGCGCGCTGCGGTTCGTGGCCCTCGCCCAGGGGCTCGATCCGTCGAACCCCGACCACGCCGAGGCCTACGCCCGCGCGCTCTCCCACAACGGCTACGCGGAGGCGTCGGTGGCGGTGCGCGCGGACGTGGCGCGTCGCACCCGCGATCCCGAGCTCTGCCGAGCGCTGCTCCTCGCCGCGGCCGAGTCCGCCGAGGTGTCGGGGCGCCCCGCCCTCGCGGCGACCCTGCTCACCCGCGCCTTCGATCGCGAGCCTCACCTCGAGGTGCTCTACGAGCCGCTGGACGCGGACCTCGCGCAGTCCGAGGACACGCTGGAGCGCGCCGTACTCCTCGAGGAGATGGCGGCGGCGGCGCCCGAGGAGTCCCGCGCGGTGTGGCTCACCCGCGCCGCCGAGGCCCGCCTCGACCTGCCGACGGACGGCTCGTGGGAGATCGAGCTCCGCGCGCGAGCGCTCGAGATCGATCCCGAGCACGAGGGCAACCTCGCCGCGATCCGCGAGCAAGCCCTCGCCCGCGACGACGACAGGCTCCTCGCCGACGCCATCGAGCGCGCGCTGCTGCGCGGCCGATGGGCGACGAGCGCCGCCCAGACCCCCATGCTCGAGGAGCTGGCGCGCGTCGCCGAGGAGTCGCTGTCCGCGCCCAAGCGCGCGGCGTGGGCCTGGGAGCGCCTCGCCGCGATCGATCCCGAGGCGCCGGCGCCGCCGCGGCAGCTCATGCGTTTGAGCCCCGCCCTCGTCGCCCACCAAGCGCGGACCGAGGAGCTCGAGGCCGCGCTCAAGACACCCGCCGAGGGGCGACGCCTCGAGGCCATCCGCGAGCTCGCCGACCACCTGCGCGACGACTCGGAGCATCGCCTCCGCGCGATCTCGCTCTACCGCGAGGTGCTCGACGCGGTCCCCGACGCGACCCGCGCAGCCGACGCGCTCGAGCGCCTCCTCCGGCTCGAGGCCGACGAGTACCTCGAGGCCAAGACGCTGCAGCGTCGGGCCGAGACCGCCGACCGGCGCGGCGATCGGATCCGGATCCTCGGTCGACTGGCCGCGCTCCACGTCCTGCGCCGGGACCTGCGCGAGGCCGCGATCGTGTGTCGGCAGATGCTCGCGGAGCTCCCGAGCCATCGCGAGGCGAGCATCCGCCTCCGGCGCGCCGCGTGCCGCCTCCGCGACCGCGAGCTCCTGCGCGAGGCGCTCGCCTCGGAGGCGCAAGTCCCGTTGCCCCCCGCGGCGCGCGCTCGCGTCCTCACCGCGTTGGCGCTCGAGCTCGAGCTGGCCTCCTCGGTCGACGAGGCCATCTCCTGCGCCGAGGGCGCGCTCGCGGCGGACCCGGGCAGCTCGGAGGCGGCCCTCCTCGTCGCCCGGCACCTGCCCAGCGTGGAGGATCCGCGCGCCGCCCTCGCAGTCGTCCGCTCGGTCTTCGGCGACTCGCCGCCGATGCTCGCGACGTGGGCGCAGGCTGCGCGCGACGCGGGCGAGCACGCGCTGATGAACGAGGCGCTCGATGCTTGGGCGCAGGTCGCGAAGTACGACGGCGAGCCTTGGGCGATGCGCCTCGGCGCGCTGCCAGCCCTCGGCTCCGACGCCGCGCGGGTCGCCGCGGTGGAGGGAGCGATCGCCCCCGACCGCGTCTCCCCGACGCTCGCGGGCGCGGTGACCGAAGCGATCGAGCGACTCGGCGAGAGAGATCCAGCCGTCGCGGCGCGCCTGGCGCTGCGGGCGAGCGACGCGCTCGGTCCCGTCGGAGGAGGCCTGCGGCGCCTCGCGGCGCGGCTCGCCAACGCGACCGGGCACCCGGAGCTGCGCCGCGACGCGCTCGAGCGAGAGCTCGCCACCCGGCAGGGGGACGAGCACCTCGCCGTCCTGCGAGACATCGCGGCCCTCCATCGCGACACCGGGGATCGCGCCGCCGAGGCCCGGACGCACCTCCGCATCCTGGGCGCTCACGCGCACGACACCGCGTCGCTGGAGCGGCTCGCGGAGCTGTACGCCGAGACCGGAGAGACCGACCGCCTCCTCGCGGTGCTCGCGCTCCGCCTGGAGTCGAGCACCGACAAGACGAGCACGCTCCTCGAGATGGCGGCCGCGCACGCCAAGCTGCGGGGCGACGTCGACCGCGCCGAGGCGTTCCTGCGGAAGACGTGGTCGGCGGACGGCGACGACGAGGCGGGGCTGATCCGCGCCGCGACCGCGCTCGCCGAGCTCGGCCGCGCGCGCCCCGCGGTGGAGCTGCTCCGCGAGGTCGGGCGCCAGCTCGCGCGGGCCCGCGCGGCCACGGTCTACCGCCACGCCGTGCAGATCGCGTGGCGGGTGGCCCACGATCCCCGGCTCGCGCTCGCGACCGCCACCGAGGGGCTCGAGCGCGCGCCGGGGAACGGGCCGCTGCTGGTGTCGTTCGAGCAGCTCGCGCTCGAGCTGCGCGACATCGACCTCGCCGAGGCGACCTACGCGGCGCTGATCGAGCGGGCGATGGGACCCAACGGTCGCCGCTCCTTGCGCTACCGGCGCGCGCGGTGGCTCGAGCGCTACGGCGACTCCGAGCGCGCCCTGTCGGCCTACCTCGAGGCGGTCGAGCGGCACCCGCAGGCCGGGGTGATCTACGCCTCGATCGAGCGGCTCGCCCGGCGACAAGGGGACTTGCAATCCCTCGCTCGCGCCGCCCAGGCCCTCAGCGAGCGCGCGGCCCACCCCGCCGTGCGCGTCCGGATGGCGCAGGTCGCCGCGGAGATCTTCGAGCACGAGCTCGCGGCGCCGGAGAAGGCGTTCTCGATCCTCGTCGACATGTGGGAGCAGTCGGGCGACTCGACCATCGAGACCAACCTCTCCCGCATCGCCGGCCACCTCCTCGAGTCCGATCGCGCGCAGGGGGAGGCCGCCTTCTCGCGGGTCCTCGGGGTGCTCCGGAAGCACGCCGACGACGCCTGGATGGGGGAGGCCAAGGCGCGCCTGCTGCTCCGCATCGGGCGCCTCCACGCGATCGGCCGACGCGATCTCGGCGCCGCGGAGGCCACGGTGGAGGAGGCGCTCGCGACCGCGCGGGAGGAGGGCGAGGATCCGGACCTCATCGCCGACCTGAACCTCGAGCTCGCGACCTGGCTCTTCGAGGCCGCGCGCCGCGACGACGCAGCGGCGCGGGTCCGAGCTGCGCTCGAGGCCAAGCCCACCCACGCCGCCGGCCGCGCCCTCGCCGAGCAGCTCGGCGTCGAGCTCGCGCCTCTCTCCGAGGTGGAAGCCGCGACCACCGAGAGCGGCGACCCCTTCTCCGACTGGGGCGACCTGGACGAGGAGGCGCCTGCCGAAGCGGACGCCGCTTCGGCCCCGGAAGCGTCTGAAGACGCGGAGGACGAAGACGCGGAGGACGAAGACGCCGAGGACGAAGACGCCGAGGACGAAGACGCCGAGGACGAAGACGCCGAGGACGAAGACGCCGAGGACGAAGACGCCGAGGACGAAGACGCCGAGGACGAGGACGGCGGTGAAGCCGAGGTCATCGTCTATGAGCAGGGCGACGAGGCGGACGCGGACGACGAGGCGGACGCGGACGACGAAGGGGAAGCGGGCGACGAAGCGGACGCGCCCGACGAAGAGGACGCGGACGACGAAGAGGACGGGGACGACGAGGAGGACGACGCCGTCGGCGATGCGGACTCGGGCCCGGACTCGGACTCGGACGCGGACGCGGACTCGGACAGCGACGACGAGCACGACGACGAGCACGACGACGAGCACGACGACGAGCACGACGACGAGCACGAGCACGAGCACGACGACGAGCACGACGACGAGCACGAGCACGAGGACGAGCACGAGGACGAGGACGAGGACGAGGACGAGCACGGGGACGACCACGAGCACGACGACGAGGACGACTCGGACGACGACTCGGACGACGACTCGGACGACGACTCGGACGACGACTCGGACGACGACTCGGACGACGACTCGGACGACGACTCGGAGGACGACTCGGAGGACGAGTCCGGTGACGACACGGTCTTCGAGGGCCGCCCCAGCTTCGAGCGCTGGGCTCCGGCCTCACCGCCCGGGCAGTCCGTGCCGTCTCGGCCTCCCCCTAGCCTCGCCTGGGTCTCCGCGCCGAGCGCCGAGCCGCAGACGCCGGAGGAGATGGAGGGGGTCGCCCGAGATCTCATCGCGCGTGGCGGCGGCAACGCGATGACGCAGGCGGTCGGGCTGCTGCGCGACGCGCTCGCGATCGAGCCGCATCGGCTGACCGCGGCTCGCGCGCTCGCCGACCTCTCGAGCGAGGCGGTCCCACCGCGCCTCCACCACCTCGCGCGCGGGCTGGTCTCGCTCATCGACGACCAGCTCACGAACCCCGAGCCGATCCGCGCCGCGCTCCCCTCGGAGCTCAACGACTGGCTGCGCGGCGGGGCCCTGTCCACGAACCGTCAGCTCTGGCGGATGCTCTGGGAGCACGCGCTCCCGATCTTCCGCGAGCGCCTCGACCGCGACCTCGAGCCCAACGAGCGCGTCCTGCGGATCGCGACCAACTCGGTCTCACGCGCGTTCGTCCGGGCGCTCGAGGCGCTCCGCGTCGTCGACCTGCCGATCTTCTACTACCGCGCGAGCCAGGACTCGCGCGTCCACATCTACAGGACCGCGCCCCCGACGCTGCTCGCCGAGGGGCCCTTCGCGCCGGACGAGGACGGCATGTGCTTCGCGCTCGGCCGAATCGTCGAGCTCTCCCGCCCCGACCACCTCCTCATCGCCACCCTCGCTCCCGAGCGCGCGCGGGCCGTCGTCGGCGGCGTGAGCGCCGCGTTCGGTCCCGCCGAGGACGGCGGCTCGATCTCGCGGGAGGCCGCGGCCGTCGCCAGCGAGCTCTGGGGGCTCATCCCCGCGCGCACGCAGGCCGAGGTCCGCGAGCTGCTCCTGTCGACCGAGCGCTGGGACGACGTCGACGCCACCCGCGACGCCTCGGCGCTCGCCGCGGATCGCGCCGGGCTGATGGCGTGCGGCGACCTCGGCAAGGCCATCCGCGCGATGGTCGACGGACCCCTGAACGACGAAGCGGCGCTGACCGAGGCCCTCGCCTCCAGTCGCGCCGCTGCGCTGGCCAGGTTCGCGTTCGGTCAACTCGCCGAACGCTGACCCGAGTCGATCAGGTGGTCCCGGCGCGGCAGGTCGCGTCGCAGGCGACGTGCAAGTCGTCCTGCCCCGGCTGACAGGCGGGGAGGCAGATGTTCTCGCCCATGTCGTCCGTCAGGCAGGTGCTCAGGCAGTCGCGGCAGAGCTGGATCGGGTAGATGAACTCGTCGCTCACCACCTCGGCGCCGCCGGCGGTGTGGCCGATGGCCTTGACCGAGATCACGATCGTCGCGTCGTCACCCGCGACCGCGCCGAGCTCGGCGACGTAGGCCGGGGGGACGAGCTGCGCGGAGCCGATGCCGACGCCAGCCGCGTCGCCGTCCCCGGACGGGACCGCCGAGCCGCCCGACGGGATCGTGAAGGGGTTCGGCCCCGTGAAGCCGAGGGGGTTGTTGCCGATGTCGCGGATCTCGACCTCGACCGCCTCGACCTGCATCACGTTCGGATCGGCCATCACCGGGAAGCCGGTCACGCCGTTCCGCGAGAGGTTGAGCAGCTGGTTCTGGTAAAGCAGGAACGCGTCGTAGTGGTTCCCGGGGATCCCGACGTCGAGGTACCCGATCGTTCGGACCGCCCCGCTGGCGGTGAAGGTGCACGCGTCGTCGGGCGCCAGCACGCCTCCGATGATCAGGCCCGGATTTCCGGGAGCGCAGCCACCGAGAACCAACAGAGCCATCACGACCAGCGCCTTACGCATGTTTCCTCCAGCACGTTCGCACGCGATCACTCTACCGAGCGCGGAGGCCCAAGACCAAATTCGTGCATCAACGGGATCCCCTCGACCCGCACCTCCCCCGGCGCCCCGGGGATCACGAAGTGCACGCTCCCGCCCTGCCGCTTCTTGTCGGCGCCCACGAAATCGCGGGCGCGGGTGTCCCAGTAGGCGTCCACGTCCACCGGGAGCCTCAAGCTCGACAGCAAGCTCCGCATGCGCGCCTCGTGGGCCGGCGCGCGCTCGTCACCGAGCGCGCCTGCCACGCGAAACGCCGCGATCAGCCCGAGCGCGACGGCCTCACCGTGGCGGACCTCGGAGAAGCCGCGGGCCGCCTCGATCGCGTGGCCGATCGTGTGGCCGAGGTTGAGCACGCGACGCCAGCCGCCCTCGCGCTCGTCGAGCGCGACGACGCGCGCCTTGAGGCGGACGGACCGGCGGATGGCGCGGCCGAGCGCCGCCGAGTCCCGGGCGACGAGCGCCGCCGCGTCCTCTTCGAGCGCGCGGACCGCGGCCTCCGAGTCGAGCCACGCCGACTTCACGACCTCGGCGAGCCCCGCGTACAGCTCGACGTCGGGCAACGTCGTCAGCGTCTCGACGTCGATCAGCACGTGCTCGGGCTGATGGAACGCGCCGACGAGGTTCTTGCCGTGCGCGCGATCGAAGCCCGTCTTGCCTCCCACCGACGAGTCCACCATGGCGAGCGTCGTGGTCGGCACCTGGACGAAGCGCACCCCGCGCAGCAGCGTGGCCGCCGCGAAGCCCGCGAGGTCACCGACCACGCCGCCGCCGACCGCCACGATGACGGCGCCCCGATCCGCCGACGCGTCGAGCGCCGCGTCCCAGATGCGCTCCACGGCGCCGATCGTCTTGTGCTCCTCGCCCGGGTCGAGGACGACGCGCGTGGACGCGCCGAGCGCCTCGGCGATGGGCGCGCCCCACGGGCCGTCGACGTTCGCGTCGGTGACCACGATCACCGACGTCGGCGCGAGCGCAGAGACCACCTCGGGCAGCCGGTCCCGGTGATCGAACGCGACACGATAGCTCCTGGCGCCGAGGGGGACGGCGACCGCGTCGCGTCCGATCGCCGCCAGCGCCTCCGACATCACCTCGGCCTCGGAGCGGTCCGTCGAGATCGTGGCGTGGCACTCGGCGTACGCGTCGGCACGCGCCGCGTTCCTCGCTTCGAGCTCCGCCGCGAGAGGTCGCGTCGCCCCGTCGCCGATGCGCGCGCGGAGCGTCTCCACCTTCGCCGTCAACGTCAGGAGCGTCCCGACCTCGAGGAGCCGCCGTCGCAGCGCGACGTCCGTGACGGTGCCGCCACCGAGCGCGACCACCGCGGGGGGCTCCTCGAGCAGCCGACGGGCGGCGTCTCGCTCGATCGCTCGGAAGGCCGCCTCTCCCTCCTCCGCGAAGATCGTGGCGATGGGCCGGCCTCGCTCCTCCTCGATCCGAGCGTCCAGATCGACGAAGCGCGCGTCCAGCCGTTCGGCCAGCGCGCGCCCCAGTGTCGATTTCCCGGCGCCCATCGGGCCGGAGAGGAAGACCCACGCGTCCATGCCCGAGAGCTTACGACGCGTGGGCTCGGTTCACCGTCTCAGTGACTCCGCGCGGTTGACGATGCGCGGCGTCAGGAAGATCAGCAGCTCGTTGCGCTCGTCCCGGACGCGGCGGCGCTGGAAGAGCACGCCGAGGATCGGGATGTCGCCGAAGAACGGCACCTGGTCGACGTTGCGGCCGGTGTTGCGGGTGTAGATGCCGCCGATCACCGCCGTGTGGCCGTCCTCGATGAGGAGGTGCGTCTCGGCCTCGCGCTTGAGGATCGTCGGGTCACCGCGCGCCGAGGTGCGGGTGAAGTCCGGCTCGTCGCGCGTGACCTTCACGTGCATGGAGACCGACCCGTCGGCGGTCACGTGCGGCGTGACGCGCAGCTCGAGCTTCGCCTCCTGGAACGCGGTCTGAACACCCTGCGCGCTGATCTGCGAGTACGGGATCAACGTGCCCTGCGCGATGTGCGCCTCGTGGTTGTCCAAGGTCAGGATCCGCGGCGAGCTGATGATGCGGACGACGCCGGTGGCCTCCGCCGCGCTCAACCGCACCGCGAGGTTCACCGTGCCGCCGAGCGCGCCGAGCGTCAGGCCGAGCGCGCCGCCGGCGCCGGTCGACGTCGTCGCCGGCAGGTTGACCGCGTAGTTCGGCGTCGCGACGCGAGGCGCGAACGGCGTCAGGCCCGCGGTCGGGCTGTTCTGGTCGTAGTTGCCGCCCGTGACCCCGACGCTCGACGGGAAGATGAGCCCGGTCGGGTTCCCCGTCGCGGTCGACGCGAGGACGTTGCCACCCCACTGGATGCCGACGTCGCGGACGTACTGGCTCGTCGCCTCGACGATGCGCGCCTCGACGAGGACCTGCGGCGTCTGGGTGTCGAGCGTGCGGATGAGCTCCTCGACGTCGTCGAGGCTCTCGATGGTGTCGCGCACGATCAGGACGTTGGTGCGCTCGTCGACCGACACGTTGCCGCGGGTCGTGAGCAGCTCCTGAACGCGCGGCGACAGGTCGGTGGCGACCGCGTAGCTGACGGGGATGAGGCGCGTCTCGAGGGGCGCGAGCTCGATCTGCTGCTTCTGCCGCGCGATGGCGAGCTCACGCTCCTTCTCGAGCGAGGACAGCGGCGCGACGCGGATGAGGTTGCCGCGGCGGACCATGCCGAGGCCCTTGGCCTGGAGGATCACGTCGAGGGCCTGATCCCAGGGCACGTTCCGCATGCGGATGGTGACGGTGCCCGAGACGTCGTCGCTCGTGACGATGTTCACCCCGCCGACCTCCGCGATGAGGCGGAGGATGTTGTGGATGTCGGCGTTGTGGAAGTCGAGGTCGATGCGGCGACCCCGGTAGCTCCGCGTGCCGCGCGCCCGGCCGAGCTGCATCGGCACGTCCGAGAGGAACGCGGCGACCTCCTCGCTCTCGAGCGTCTCGTCGACCGCGTCGGCGTCCGCGTCCGCGTCGAGCGCCTCGGCCCACGCCTCACGCGCGATGGTGCGCGACCGCGGCCGCTCCGCGCGCGGCGCCGTCGGCGTGAAGAGCCAGACGATCCGGTCGCCCTCGCGGATGGCCGTCCCCTGCGAGCCGCTCTCCTGGTCGACCTCGATCATCGCCCGGCCGCGCTCCTCGCGGACACGCACCCCGCGGACCGCCATGTCGTCGGCCGCGTCCACGGCGAGCGTGCGCGGCACGTTCGACCCGAGGCGCGTCCCCTCGATCACCAGGCGCGCCGGGCCGCTGCTCGAGGGCAGCGTCCGGAACGTCGCCGAGCGCGAGAGCTGAACGACCACGCGGTCGCGTCCGTCGCGACGCTCGACGTGGATCGCGCGGACCTCGGCCGGCCCCGAAGCCTCGGGCGGCGACGCCTCGACCCCCGCGCCCGGGCGCTCGAGGATGAGCTCGATGCGCCCCGCGGAGGCTCGCACGCGGTGCGTGGCCTGCGCGCTGAGACCCAGCTGCAGGCGCACCCCGCGCGCGGTCGCGCTCGTGGCGGTGGTCGCGACGAGGCCCGCTCGGCCATCGACGTCGAGCCCCTGGTCGCCGATGCGAGCGCCATCGACCTCCAGGACGACCGAGCGTCCATCGTCGCGCGCCCGCACGGTGTACCGCGGGACGTCGAAGTCCCCCGTGATCACCACGTGCGCCTGCTGGTCGGATCCGGATACCTCGAGGCCCCGGACCAGTGCTTCGGACGTCTGCGCCGCCGCGGGTGAGGCGATGGCGACGAGGCAGAGAACGACCGAGAAGGAATGACGGATGCTTCGCATGAGCTCCTCTGGAGACGGATTCGCAAGGCAATGGTCGGACGGTCACAGGCTCGAACGCAAAAAAGCGGCAGGGTTCGAAACGCCGACGGCCGCCCCCGAGGGAGCGGCCGTCGTGGGAGCTCGGCGCGGAGGGCCTAGTCCTCGGTGGACTCGGTCTGCGCCTGACGGATCCCCATGCCGCCGAGCGCGCGCTCCTCGTCCTCGTCGCGGAGCGTGAGGACGCGCGTGAGCGGGGGCCGGTTGGGCGCCGTGGGATCCTCGCGGATGAGCACGATCTCGGCGTCGCGGATGCGGTCGACGCGCCAGTTGAGCGTGACCGGCAGCTGCTCGGTCCCGCCGACCTGCACGACCTCGGAGCGGCCGATGTAGTCGCCGCGGCGCACCACGTGACCGACCCCCTCCGAGTCGATGATCATCGCGCGCGGGTTGGCGAAGCCGGTGACGACGCCGATGAGGCGCATCTGATCGATGCCCGTGTCGGGCATCGTCACGTCGCGGCCGCCGCGATCGAGCTCCGGCGGATCGACGACGAACATCGACTCGAAGCTCCGGAAGGGATCGCGGTTGGTGTCGGACTCGGCGAAGTCTTCGTCGCGGTACGACGCGCCCTCGGGCCCGGCGTCGACCCCGGCGTCGGCCTCCGCGATCGGGGCGCCCGGCGCGCCCTCCCCGGCCGGCGGGGGCGCGGGCGTCGTGCTGCGACCCACCACCATCGGCTCCTCTTCGCAGCCCGTCGTGGCGAGCCCGAGGAGCGCGGCGAGCACCAGTACCTTCGTGACCTTGATCATGTGCCCGTCCTCGGCTGCGGCGCCGGCGCGCCCGGAGGCGTCGCGGCGGCCTGAGGTTCTGCCTCGTCGGGGCGGCGGAACGTGGTCGCGAGCACCTCGACCGAGATGATCACCTCGTCGACCTGCGACTGCGCCGCGCTGGGCGCGGGCTCCCCGAGGTTCAGGTTCTCCATGCTGATGAGCCGATCGAGCCGGCTCACGTTGTAGAAGAAGCGCGCGATCTGGTGGTAGCGCCCGCCGAGCTGCAGCCGGACGGGAAGCCGGACGTAGTGGTCGGCCGACTCCTCGGGCCGCGGCTCGACGAGCCGGATCTCGAGGCCGCTCAGCTCGGCGAGGCGGTTGAGGTCCTGCAGGAACGAAGCGGTCTCCGCCTCGGCGGGGAGCGCCCGGAGGTTCGCGCGGTCGAGGCCCTCGCGCTGCGCGAGCTCCTCGCGCAGCGAGACGTACTCGGCGTTCTGCGCCCTCGCCCGACTCATCCGCGTCTGCAGCGTCGCGTGCTGCTGCTGCGCGGTGGTGATGTCGTCCGTCATGCTCATGTGGAGCGCGAAGTAGTAGACGGCGCCGATCACGGCGACGATGCCGATCCCGATCGCGGCCTTGCCCGCGACGGGCAGCCTCGAGAACGCCTCACTACCACCGCTGGTCTGCTTTTTTGCCGGCTTCGCCATCAGTAGATCACTTCCGCGGTGAGCTCGAAGTCGATGAAGACGAGGTGGGTCGCGTTGTCCTCGACGCCCTGCGTGCGGACCAGCTCGATGTTGGTGAAGCGCTCACTCAGCGTGAGGCGACGGAGGAACTCGGCGATGTCCTCGTTCGTCCGACCGGAGCCGGTGATCGTGCACTGGCGCTCCTCCTCGACGACCGTGCTGAGCCACAGGCGACGCGGATCCCAGGTCGGGTTGAACGCCGCGAGCGGGTTCTGGCGCCGGATCTCCTCGAGGCGCTGCGGGTCGACGGTCGGGCCGCCGCCGGCGCTGAGGATCCGCGACATCTCCATGAGCACCGCGGTCGGACCGTAGCGCGCGCGCTGCAGGTCGCTGACCACCGTCTCGAGCTGTCGGCTCTGCTCGAGGTCGGCGCGGACCTGATCGATGTTGGCCGACTGCCGCTCGAGCTCGGTGATCTCGTTCGTCAGCGCCTGGTTCGCGGCGAGCTGCTCGTTGAGCTCCCGCTTCTTGCCCAGGTAGACGAGCACCAGCACCACCACGAGCAACGCCGCGGCGACGAGGTAGCCGATGACCCAGCCCTGGGCGCTCCCGGTCGGCGTGCCGGGCTGCTTGCGAGCTCCAGGAAGTAGGTTGATGCGAATCACGTGCGCTTCTCCCTTTCCTTGCGGAGCGCGAGCCCGAACGCGACGGCGGCCTGCGCCGAGCGCGCCTGCAGGAGCGCGGGATCGACCTTCTTGCCGTCGGGCTGCGCGACGCGCAGCGGGTCGAGCTGCTCGACCGGGACGCGGCAGCGACGCTCGATCGCGTCGAGCAGCGCGCGGATGTTCGCGGTGCCGCCGGACACGAGCACGCGGCTCACCTCCACCCCGCCGCTCGTGGCGAGGTAGAAGTCGAGCGAGCGCTGGATCTCGCCCGCGAGCTGATCGACGACCTGCGAGATCACCTCGGGCACCTCGCGGGGGACCAGGCCGCGCCCGTCGCCGCCGCACTTGTAGGCCTCGGCCTCTTCGGCGCTGATGCCCAGGGCGCGCTGGATCTCCTCGGTGATCTGGTTGCCCCCGTTGGCGATGTCGCGCGTGAACGACGTCGTGCCCTCGGCGAGGATGTTGAGCGTGGTGAGCGAGGCGCCCACGTGGATGAGCACCACCGTCTGGTCGGGGGGCGGCGCGCCGTAGCCCGCTTCGAACGCGTTCTGCACCGTGAACGCGTCGAGGTCGACCACCCGAGGCCGGAGCCGAGCCTCGACCGCCAGGTTCGTGAGGTCGTTGATCTCCTCCTTCTTGGCGGCCACGAGGAGGACGTCCATCTGCCCCTGCTCGGTGCGATGGCTCAACACGTTCCAGTCGATCTCGACCTCGGCCAGATCGAACGGGATGTGCTGCTCGGCCTCCCAGTTGATCTGCTCCTCGAGCTCAGCGGCGGTCATCTGCGGCATCGTGATCTTCTTGATGATCACGGAGTGCCCGCTCACCCGCAGCGCGACGTCGCGGCGCTTCTGCTTGTGGAAGAGCTTCTGCAGCCCCTCCACGATGGCGCCCGAGTTCATGACGTGGCCGTCGACGATGGTCTCGCCCGGCAGCGGGTGGTAGCCGAAGGACACCAGAGACCGCCGGCCCCGCTTCTCGTTGATCTCTGCGACCTTGATCGAGCTCGACCCGATGTCGACGCCGACCAGATTCTTACCTTCGGACATCTGTCCTACCCGTCCACCACGTCAGAATGACATGGCGTTCGAAGGGTCGCTCGATCCGGGGGGCGGACGCGAGTTTTCGACATGCGTACCCGATTCCCGCCGGAGCGGGTCGTCGGGTGGCGCTACGCCGCTACAGCTCTTCGCCGAACACGCGCACGCGATCCGCGAGGCTCAGGCCGAGCGCGCCGAGGATCTTGCGCTTGGTGTCCATGCGACAGCCGTAGCCCTTCTCGACGCGATCGATGGTGAGCACGGAGACGCTGGCGCGGCGCGCGAGCTCGGCCTTCGACATCATCCGCTCGATCCGCATCTGGCGGACGTTGTTCGGATGAGCGCCCGGGCCCGTCTTCGGGGTCGGCTTGGCGCGAGGCGCCTCGCTGGCGGCGCGGGCCGCCCGCTCCGATGAAGCCGGCGCCACGGGTTTCGACGCAGGGGCCGCCGGAGGGACCGTTTGTTCGTCGTGCTCCATGACGTAGGCGTGCACGTCTTATGGACAGCTTTCGGCTAATCGTCAAGAAATCGTAGGTAAATTGCGCATAAATTATGCGTAAATTACCTATAATTCGCCGAGGAATCTCAGGGGGCCGGCGATCTCCCCCGTCGCCGGCTTGCGTGGGCGGACCAGACGGCGTAGCCCTCTTCGCTCGCGATGTTCGAGCGCTCGCGACGGCTTTGGCTCCTCCTCACGCTGCTCGCCGTGCCTGCCGCGGCCGAGGCCCAGCGAGAGCATACGGTCCGTCCCGGCCAGAGCCTCGCGCGGATCGCCTCGCGGTACGAGGTGAGCGTCGACAACCTGGCCGCAGCCAACCAGCTGCGCCGCAACGCGCAGCTCCGCCCGGGGCAGACGCTGCGCATCCCCGAGCGAGGCGTCCACTACGTCGGACGCGGCGAGACCCTCGCCGCGATCGCCCGGCAGCACGAGTGCTCCGTCGCCGCGCTCCGCAGCGCGAATCGGCTGCGGAGCGACTCGCTGCGTCTCGGCCAGCGCCTGCTCTTGCCCGGGTTCGACAGCGTGCCGGAGCGGCAGGAGGCCGCGCGCCAGTGGGGCCGTCCGCGCTCGCCGGGCGTCGCCAGCCTGTACCGGCGCACCATCGATCGCCGCCTGCGCGTCCGCCTCGTCGACAGCCGCGGCCGCGCTCGGACCACCGCGCGCCGTCGCCTCCAGGAGCTGATGCGCGCGAACCCCCGAGACCACGCGCGCCTCGGTCCCCTCCCCCCGCCGCGCCTCATCGAGATGCTCGCGCGGGTCTCGGATCACTTCGGCGGCCGCGAGATCACCATCGTCAGCGGCTACCGCGGCGCCGGGCGCTACACCCGCGCCTCGAGCCAGCACACCAGCGGCAACGCCCTCGACATCCGCATCCGTGGCGTGCCGCACACCGAGCTCCGCGACTACCTCCGCGAGACGTTCCAGAACGTCGGCGTCGGCTTCTACCCGCGCAGCCACTTCGTCCACATCGACGTCCGCTCGCGCAGCAGCTACTGGGTCGACTGGTCGGGGCCGGGTGAGGCCCCCGAGTACCAGCGCGCCGGCGAGGCCCCGCCCGCCGACGCGACCCCGGCCGAGACGGCACGCACCCAGATGCCTGGCCCAGCGGACGAGGACGAGGGCGAGCTCGCACCCGAAGACGAGTGAGGCACGCTGTGCCACACTGCTGACACATGCCGTCTTGTGCTAGCCTGAGCCGTGTGTCAGCTTGGTTCGCGTGTCGGACTCACTTGGCTTCGAAGATCCCTGGCGTCGGGGTGCCCTCGACGACGCGCTCGCGGCGCTGAGCAGCGCCGAGCCCCGCACCGCGGCCACGTGCCGCGAGCTCGCGCGGGTCCGGATGGCTCAAGAGTCGCCGCAAGGTGCCCTGGAGCTGCTCGAGGAGGCGCTGCGCCACGCGGGCGACCACGACGACACCGCGGAGGCCGCGCGCGTGCGCGCCCGGCGCGCCGAGGTCCAGCAGTGGCTGGGCCAGAGCGGCGCGGCCATGGACGAGGCGCGCGCCGTCCTCGACGATCGCGGGGCGCCCCCCGACGCCCGCGCCGTCGCGTGTCGCACCCTCGGCCGCGTCGCGGCGTCGGCGCGCGACACCGACGGAGCCCTCCAGCGCTACGACGAGGCGGTCGGCTGGCTGCGCGACGTCGAGCCGTCCTCCGAGACCATGGCGGTCACCTACCTCGACGCCGCCGAGACGCTCCTCGACCGCGACGGTCCCGTGGACAGCTCGGCCGCGGCCGCCCGGCTCGCCGACGCGCGCGACCACATCGACGCCAGCGGACAGGAGCGGCTCCGGCCGCGACTGGGGCTGTTGCTCGGCCGGGCGCGCGGCGCGACGGGCGACCCCGACGGCGCCATCAGCGAGCTGCAGCGCTGGATCGACGGCGCGCGCGATCCGGGGCGCGACATCGGCTGGCAGCTCCACGCCGCGGTGGCTCGCCTCCACGAGCAGCGCGGCGCCGAGTTCCTCGCTCGCAAGAGCTGGGAGCGCTCGGTCGAGGTGCTCGAGTCGCTCGCGACCGCCCTCGCCCGAGAGCACCGCGAGGGCTTCTGGGAGGACGCTCGGCGCCGCCACGTGCGGCGGCGCGCGTCGGGTGAGACCGAGCGCCCGGTGGTCCCTCCGGCCGGCGTCGACCCGTTCGCCGACGGCCGCCTCGCGCGGCTCCTCGAGGTGCTCAAGCGCCTCGCGTCGGAGACCGACCTCGACCGCCTGCTCGAGCGCATCACCGACTGCGCGATCGAGCTGTCGGGCGCGGAGCGCGGGTTCGTCCTGCTGACCGGCGAGGACGGCAACCTCCTGCCTCACACGGTGCGAGACGCCGCGAACCCCGAGGACCCGCACGTCGCGTTCAGTCGCTCGATCGCCGAGGCGGTGCTGATCGACGGCGAGGCGATCCTCACCGTCGACGCGCGCAACGATCACCGGCTCAGCGAGTACGTGTCCGTCCACAAGCTGATGCTCAAGTCGGTCGCCTGTCTCCCGATCCGCGGGCGCTCGGGGACCGTCGGCGTGCTCTACCTCGAGCACCGCATGCGGCGGGGCCGCTTCGGCGACACCGACCTCGACCTGCTGCTCGCCTTCGCCGATCAAGCGGCGATCGCGCTCGAGAACGCGCGGCTGCTCGGGAGCCTCGAGTCGCGGCGCACCGAGCTCGAGGACGCGAACGTGGAGCTCGCCGCGGCGAAGGCCGAGATCGAGCGGCTGCTCGACGCGAAGACCGCCGAGCTCGAGGAGGCGCGCACGGATCTGGTGCGCGCGCGCGACGCGCTCCGGAAGGCGCACGACCGGCACGGCATCGTCGGCCGCAGCGAGCGGATGCGGCGGGTCTTCGCGATCATCGATCGGGTCAGCGACGCGGCCGTGCCCGTGGTGATCCAGGGCGAGAGCGGGACCGGCAAGGAGCTGATCGCGCGCGCCATCCACTTCAGCGGCGGCCGGTCGCGCGAGTCGTTCGTCGCGGTCAACTGCGCCGCGATCCCCGAGGCCCTCCTCGAGAGCGAGCTCTTCGGTCACGTCCGCGGCGCGTTCACCGGCGCCGACCGCGACCGGATGGGGGTGCTCGTGAAGGCGTCTGGCGGGACGCTCTTCCTCGACGAGGTCGGCGACATGCCGCCCAAGATGCAGATCGACTTGCTCCGTGTACTGCAAGAGCGGCGCCTGAGCCCGGTGGGCAGCGACGAGGAGATCGAGGTCGACGTCCGCGTGATCGCGGCGTCGAACAAGTCGCTCGCGCGGCTCGTCGAGCGCGGCGAGTTCCGCGAGGACCTCTACTACCGGCTCAACGTCGTCGAGCTGTGGCTCCCGCCTCTGCGCGAGCGAGCCGACGACATCCCGCTCCTCTGCGATCACTTCCTCGCCACGTTCGCCAAGCGCGACGACGTCCCCGCGAAGCGCATCTCGCGCGAGGCCGTCACGCGGCTCGTCGCGCACCCTCTGCCGGGCAACGTCCGCCAGCTCGAGCACCTCCTGCTGAACGCGTGGGTGATGGCGGAGGGTGACGTCATCGACGCCGACGACCTCGCGCTCGGCGACGACGGCGCCCCCCTCCCCGTGCCCCCTCGCCTCGAGCGCGCGCTGTCGCAGGCGGCGCCGAGCGCGGCCGGCGTCACACCGCCCGGCAGCATCGACGAGTTCAAGGACACGGAGAAGCTCCGCATCCTCGAGGCCCTCGAGGCGCACGCCTGGAACCGGGTCCGCGCCGCGAAGGAGCTCGGCATGGCGCGGCGCACCTTCTACCGGCGCCTCAAGGAGTACGGGATCCTGTGACCTTTGCTGGCGCGCGTCGGCGCCATTCGAACGGGGCTGCTACAGTCGTGATCGCGATGCGTCGCCTCTTCCCCTTCGCCGCCGCCGCCTTCGTGGCGCTCGTCGCGAGCGGCTGCCCGCGCAGCCCCGACGCGCCCGAGCCGGGCATGGGGACGCCGTGCGAGCAGCTCGACGACTGCAACCCCGGCGTCACGTGCGGCGCCCTGCGGCTCTGCGTCGCGGGCTTCTGCGAAGCCGAGGCGTCGCTGATCCGCCCCTGCCCCGGCGCCGGCGACCCGATCGTCGACCCAGGCCCCTAACCCCTCCTGAGAATCACTCGTCGTTCTCGCCGGCGAGGCGGCGCTCGAGCTCGGTGACGTAGTCGTCGCCCTTGGGGCGCGAGCTCTTGCGCGACGCCTCGTCGAGCAGCACCACCGGGCGCTCGGGGTCCTCGGCGAGGTCCTCGAGCACGAGGCCGGGCTCGTCGCCGGTCACGTCCACGATCTCGCCCGACGCGGGGTCCTGCTTGTCGAGCAGGGCGTCGAGCGCGGCGAGATCCTGTCGGCCCGTCGTGTCGGCGTCGTCGATGGGGCCCTCTTCGAACACGTCGGTCGGGACGCTCAAGAGCTGGAGGTCGTCGAGCAGGGCGCGCTCGTCGATCTCGGGCAGCGAGTCGTCCTCGGGCCCCCAGATCGCGCGGGCTTCGGAGTCCGGCACCACCTCGAGGCGCGGCTCGGGGCGCTCGACGATCCCGAGCGCCTCCTCGCGGATCGGCTCCGCGGGCGCGACGCCGGTGAAGTAGCGCGCGATCGAGCGCGGGCCGATGAGCATCCCGTTCCGCATCGCGAGCTCCTCGAGGTACATCGCGAGGTGGGCCGCGCTCGGGATGCGGGAGCTGCGATCGCGCTGCAGGGCCGCCCGCACGATCTCCTCGAGGTCGGTGGGGTAGCCGGGCACGCGGGTCGAAGGCGGCGGCGCGTCCTGCTCGACGACGGCGGTCATGATCTGCACGTCGCTGCCGCGGTAGAGGCGCGTGCCCGTCGTCAGCTCGTAGAGCACGACCCCGAGCGCGAACACGTCGGCGCGCTTGTCGAGCGGCCGACCGCGCACCTGCTCGGGCGCCATGTACGCGAACGTGCCGCGCACCGCGCCGGCCTCGGTGTCCTTGCGGGCCGAGGTCGCCGCGACCCCGAAATCCATCAGCTTCACCACGCCGTCGCGGTTGAGCATGATGTTGTGAGGGGTGACGTCGCGGTGGACGATCCGGAGGTCGCGCCCCGCTCGATCCTGTCGCTCGTGCGCGTGATGGAGCGCCTCGCACGCCTGGACGATGACGGCGATGGCGACGTTCATCGGCATGAGCTGCCCCGACTTCGCGCCGAGCCGCCACAGGTCCGCGACGGTGAGCCCCTCCACGTACTCCATCGCGATGAACCAGTGGGGAGCCTCGTACCCGACCTCGTAGACCTGGGGGATGTTCGGGTGCGCGAGCTGCGACAGCAGGCGGGCCTCGTCCATGAACATGCGGAGCTGACGCTCGTGCTCGGCGAGGTGCGGGAACAGCCGCTTGATGACCACGTCGCGGAAGAAGCCCGACGACTCGGCCCACTGCCGGGCCAAGAAGATCTCCGCCATCCCCCCCGCCGCGATCTTGCGGATGAGTTCGTAGGTGCCGATCTGAGCAGTCACGCGAGCGGCGAACGATAGCAGAGTGTCGCGACGCCGGGTGTATGCTGGTCCCAGCGTGCGCAGCATCATCACCCTGGCCTCCGCGCTCGTCCTCGGCGCGGCGTGTGGGAGCAGTCACGGCACGGACGCGGGTGGCCCCCCGTCGAGCTATGGCGATCCCTGCGGCGTGGACATGCCCTGCGGGAGCGGGCTGTCCTGCGTCGAGAACGACCTCTACCCGGGCGGGTACTGCACCTCGACGTGCGACGTCGATCCGTGCGGCGCCGGCGCCTCGTGCGACACGTCGACGTCGCCGCCCGTGTGCCTCGCCACGTGCGGGAGCGCGGCGGACTGCCGGGACGGCTACCAGTGCTGGCGTGGGAGCTGCCGACCGCTCTGCCGGGGCGACTCCGACTGCGGCGACGGGGCCGCCGGGTGCGGGCCAAGTGGCCTCTGCGAGGGCCCCGAGTGCAGCGTCGACGCCGACTGCGGCCTGGGCAAGCGATGCCAGATGGGCGCGTGCGTGGAGTTGCCTCCTCCGGTCGACGCCGGCGACGTCGGGGCCCCCGCGGGGACGCCGTGCACGCGCGACGACGAGTGCGAGGGGCGCGTGTGCCTGCCCGCCGCGCTCGGCGGCGTGTGCTCGCTCGAGTGCACCCGCCCCGAGGACTGCTTCGTGTTCCCGAGCGAGGCGGGCTGCAGCGCGCTCGCCGAGCCGGGCGCGCGGACCGTCTGCGTCGTCGGGCCTCCGGGCGGCGCGGGCGTCGGCGAGGGCTGCAGCACCGACGACGACTGCCTCGCGAGGATCTGCCAGGACGGCCAGTGCAGCGAGGTCTGCAGCGACACGGACCAGTGCGTGCCCGGGACGCGCTGCGTGGACCTCGAGCGCGCAGGCGCCGGCGGGGCGACGTTCCTGGGCTGCGGCTACCCCTCGTTCTCGGGGCGCATCGACACCTACGAGGTCGACTACGGCGTCCGCGACATCCAGGCCGGGTTCGGGGAGATGCTCACGCTGGCGACGCCGCCCGACGCGGTGAGCGTCACCTTCCAGGCGCGCCAGACGCGCGGCCCCGATCACGACATCAGCTTCCTGTCGGTCACCGACCCGGACGGCCTCCAGCTCTTCGACGTCGGCGAGATCGTCATGCTCAACGACCAGCCGATCCGCTGGCTCCCGTCGGAGACCTTCGACGTCGCGTCGATGCTCGTCCCGAACACGACGCCCGATCGGGTGACCTTCGTCCCCGGGATCCACCACTGGTCGGTCGGCCCGATCCCGACCGCGTCGGGCGACACCACCTCGGCCAGCCTGCGCCTGTCGGCGCTGGTGAAGCGCGCCCGCGGAGGCGCCGTCACCACCGCGCGGGTCGACCTCAACATCTTCATCGTCGGGATCAGCGGGCTGAGCGCGGCCAACGCGGACACCAACTCCAAGCTGCAAGGTGCGTTGACGCGCCTCGACGCGATCCTGTCGCCCACCGGGGTGACGGTGGGCGCCGTCCGCTACTTCGACATCACCGGCGCGGACGCCACGCGCTACCAGGTCATCGACAGCGCGGACGGCATCGACAGCGAGCTCTCGGGGCTGTTCCGGCTCAGCGGCTCGGGCGCGGCGCGCGGCGTGAACATCTTCCTCGTGCGCTCCATCAGCGGCGGCTCGGGCGGCGGCTTCCGCGCGCTCGGCATCGCGGGCGGCATCCCCGGCCCCGCAGGCATCCACGGGACGGGGCACTCCGGGATCGTCGCGTCGTTCTCCGACGCGGTGGTCGGCAGCGGCACCACCGGCGCGAACGTCGTCGGACAGATCTTCGCCCACGAGATGGGGCACTACGTCGGGCTCTTCCACTCGACCGAGCAGGCGCGCCCGTGCGGGGCGGGCGAGGTGCCGAGCGACACCAACGTCTGCGCCCCGTTCGGCGGCGGCGATCAGCTCGCGGACACGCGGCGCGGTGACAACGGCAACCTGATGTACTGGAGCATCGTGGGCAGCGGCACGAACACCGAGCTCAGCGACGGTCAGGGCCACGTCTACCGAATGAGCGCGCTGACCCGATGAGCGGCTCGCTGCTCGAGGGTCGGGTGATCGCGATCACCGGCGGTGGTCGCGGCGTGGGCCGAGCGCACGCGCTGGCCTGCGCGCGCGAGGGCGCCGCGGGCATCCTCGTCAACGACCTCGGCTGCGATCTCTCGGGCCAGGGCTCGGATCCGAGCGTCGCCGACGCGGTCGCCGAGGCGATCCGCGTGGAGCACGGGGTCGCCGCGGAGGCCGACCATCACGACGTCGGGGAGGCGGGCGCGTCGGTCCGCATCGTCGAGCACGCCCTCGACCGCTTCGGTCGCCTCGACGCGCTCATCGGCTGCGCGGGCGTGAGCGCGGACCAGACGGTGATGAAGCTCGGCGACGAGCTCCTCGACCGCATGATCGACGTCCACGTGCGCGGCTCGTTCGGCCTCGTCCGGGCCGCCGGCCGCGCGATGATCGATCGCGGCGAGGGCGGCGCGATCCTCCTGCACACGGCGCCCGCCGCGTTCTTCGGGGCGATGCGGCAGAGCGCGCTCGCGGCGACCACGGGGGCGGTCGTCGGGCTCGTCCGCTCGGCCGCCGTGGAGCTGCGCAAGCACCGCATCCGGATCAACGCGCTCGCGCCCACCGCGCGCACGCGGGCCACCGAGGAGCTCCCGCTGTTCAAGGGCATCGGGCCCGGCTCCATGGGCCCCGAGTTCGTGGGGCCGGTCGGCGCGTTCCTCGTCTCGGAGCTCGCCGCCGACGTGAGCGGCGAGGTCATCGGCGCGGCGGGCACCCGCGTGTACGCGCTCCACGGTCGCGAGACGCCGGGCTGGTTCGGGGACGCCGAGCCCCCGCGAGCCGCAGAGGTCGCGAGCGCCTGGCCCGAGATCACGCGCGCGTGATCAGTCCGGCGCGATGAGGTCGATGATCACGACCCCGCGCTCGGCCTCTTCGCTCGGCTTCTGCTCGCGGCGCAGCGGCTCGGGCAACGGAAGCTCACGACGCGGCCCCTCGCGGCGGTGCCGGTCGTCCTCTTCACGCTTCCTGATCTGGTCGATGATGAAAGGCGGCAGCACGGCTCGCTCCCGATGACTGCACTGTAGCCACAGATTCGAGGCGAGGAAACCATGCCGTCTAAGGTCGTGGACGTCCACTCTTTCACGGAGCGCCTGCTATCCTCCCGGCCGTGAGGATCGCGTCGATCGTCGGGCTGACGCTCCTCGGGGCGCTCGCCGGGATGCCGCGGCAAGCGTCTGCCCAAGGCGACTACGCGACGTCGGGCGACGCCTGGAACTCCGTATCCGAGCTGATGCGATTGGCCGGGGAGCGGGGATCGACCCCAGAAATCCCGGACCGACTGGACGTCGGGACCCTTCAACCGAGCGACTCGCTCCTGATACTCAACCCCCAGGACGAGCTCCCCAGCGCGGCGCTGACGGCGTTCCTCCGAGACGGCGGCCGAGCCTGCCTCGCCGACGACTTCGGGGCGGGGGAGTCGTTCCTCTCGCTCTTCTCGATCCACCGATCCGAGCCCAGCGACACGATCTCGGTCCAGCTTCGAGGCAACGCGAGCCTCCCGGTGGCCCGCCCGAACGGCACCCATCAGCTCACCCACGAGGTCAGCGCGCTGGTCACCAACCACCCGGCCGTGGTGTCGCATCGGGAGCTCGCCGCCATCTTCCAGCTCGGCTCGGGCGAGGCCGTCGTGCTCGCCGGCGCCGTCGGTGAGGGCCGGCTCGTGGTCCTCTCGGATCCGAGCGTGCTCATCGACAACATGCTCTCGCTGCGGGGCAACCGGCGCTTCGCCGAGAACCTCGTCGACTACCTCGCGGGGGACCGCGCGGGGCGGCTCATCGTCGTGCGCCCCGGCGTCCCGATCGTCGGCCGCTACGGCGAGCCGGGCGCCGACCGACCGCTCCACGATCTGCGGGCGTCGCTCGAGCGCGTCGCCCACCTCGACGTCCCGCCGCTGGCGCTCCGCATCGCGAGCCTGGCGCTCGCCGCGATCGCGGTCATCCTCGCCCTCGGGGCGCTGCCCCGTCGCTCTCCCTACCGCTCCGCCCGGATGTTCGCCCGGGAGGCCGCGCAAGGCGGCTTCGTCGGGCGCGTGGGCTTCTTCGCACGTCCGAGGACGAACCTCTTGCAGCCGCTGATGGTCTACAAGTTCGAGCTCGAAGCCGAGATCCTCGGGATGCTCGCCCTCTCGGGGCGAACGCTGCTTCGCGACGTCCTCGGCGCGATGCGGGCCCGCGGGATGAACGAGCAAGACCTCGACGACATGCGGAGGCTCCTGTTGACCCTCGATCGCCTGCACGCCGATCAGGACCGGCCCGCGGCCCCGCCCACCGTCTCACCGAGGCGCTTCCGTGAGCTGGTGCAGCTGGGCGATGGCCTCTTGGAGAAGCTTTCCCGATGACGACCCCCGAGACGATCGAGCCCGAGACCCTCGCGAGCGTCACCGAGAGCTGCAACCGCGTGATCGACGAGGTGCAGCGGGTCTACGTCGGACCCCGCAACGTCCCCGAGCAGCTGCTCGTGACGCTGCTCGCGCGCGGCCACGTCCTCCTCGAGGGCGTGCCGGGCGTGGCGAAGACGACCCTGTGCAAGGCCTTCGCGGCGACCCTGGGATGCGACTTCCGGCGCATCCAGTTCACGCCGGATCTGCTCCCCGCCGACATCACCGGCACCTACGTGCTCTCACCCAAGGAGGGCACCTTCCAGCTCCGCGAGGGGCCCATCTTCGCGAACGTCGTGCTCGGCGACGAGATCAACCGCGCCCCCGCCAAGACGCAGAGCGCGCTGCTCGAGGCGATGCAGGAGTTCCAGGCGACGATCGAGGGCGACACGCGGCCCCTCCCCTCCCCGTTCATCGTCCTCGCGACGCAGAACCCCGTGGAGCAGGCCGGCACGTACCCCCTGCCCGAGGCGCAGATCGACAGGTTCCTCATCCGGGTCCTCATCGGCTACCCCTCGGCTGCAGACGAGAAAGGGATCTTGCGCCGCTTCAGCGACGGGAACCCCGCCGCGCGCCGCGTGCTGATCCCCGAGCAGATCCTCGCGATGCAGCAGCTCGTCGATCGGGTGCACGTCGAGGACTCGATCCTCGACTTCGTCGTCCGCCTCGCCACCTTCACGCGGGAGCACGCGCGCCTCTTCCTCGGCGCGTCGCCGCGCGCGTCGCTGGCGCTCGTCCGGGCGGCGCGCGCCCGCGCGCTGGTGATGGGCCGCGCCTACGTGATCCCGGACGACGTGAAGCGCCTCGCCGTGCCCGTCCTGTCCCACCGCCTCGTGCTCACGCCCGAGGCCGAGATGGAGGGCACGCAGAACGAGCGCATCGTGCGCCAGGCCCTCGACGAGGTCCCGCACCGGAAGGAGCGCTAGTGCTCCCGATCCCGACGCGGACGGCGCTCGCCGCCATCGCCGGGGCGGTGGCGCTGCTGCTGACGGGCGGCCTCTCCGCGTCGTGGCCGGTCGCGGTGCTGGGCGGCGTGCTCGTGGTCGGGATCTCCACGTGCCTCGCGATGACGATGCCGCTCGGCCGCCGCGTGCGCCGGCACCGGCTCGAGTTCGCCTGGTGGCTCGGTCACGCCGAGCCCGGCTCGGGTGGCGGCGCGGTCGTCCCGGACAAGCCGTTCGAGGTGCGCTGCTTCCTGCGGCACCGCGGCGCGATGAAGCTCGAGCTCCGGGACCTGACGCCGCTCGCCCCCGGCGGCGCGCGGCGCGAGGACGGCGAGGGCGACGTGCTCTCGCTCGGCCCGAACGCGCGGACGGAGTTCTCGTTCAAGCTGATCGCGCCCGCCGTCGGCCGGGTGGTGCTCCACGGGCTCGCCGTCACCCTCCCCGGGCCCCTCGGCCTGTTCGAGGTCCCCCTCTACTTCCCGAACCCGCTCGTCATCAAGGTGCTCCCGAAGGCCGCGCTGCGCGCCCGGTCCGCGCCGCGGTCGATCACGGGCCTGCCGATCGAGCGCAGCGGCGCGAGCCTCCTGAGCCCCGCGGGGAGCGGCACGGAGCTGCGCGAGCTGCGCGAGCTGCGGCCCGGCGATCCCTTCAAGTCGATCGCCTGGAAGGCGAGCGCGCGCTCGGGGCGCCTGATGGTCCGGGAGGTCGAGCAGGAGGTCCAGCAGACGCGCTACGTGGTGCTCGACGTCAGCGGCACGATGCGGGGCGGCGAGCCCGGACGGCGCAAGCTCGATTTCGCCGTCGAGGCGGCCGCCGCCGAGGCGCGGCGCGCGCTCGACTCGGGCGACAGGATCGGGATCGTGACGGTCGACGGTCGCATGCTCGCGCACGTCCAGCCCAACGACGGCCGCCCGCACCTGCTCCGCGTGTTCGAGGCGCTGCTCTCCGCGATCGAGGCGGTGGACGAGGACCTCACCGAGATCGAGGACGCCGAGGTCGCCGCGGTCGTCGGCGGCTACGTGCGCCAGCAGGACGGCGTCGACTTCGCGCGGGGCGACGGCAGGGGTTGGAACGTCCCGATGCTGGTGCGCCACGTCTCCGAGGCGCTCGAGGACGTGGAGGACCACGAGCCCATCCGCGCGAGCTCGAGCGCGGGCGTGCTGCTCCGCCGCTTCTGCAGGGTCCGCGGGATCCCGCTGCCCTATCGCCCCGACCCGCGGGACGGGTCGAAGGGGCCAGGCCTCGCCGCCGCGCTGCGCGAGGTCGGGGGCCGGAGCCGCTCGCCGATGTCGATCGTGGTGATCACGGACTTCGACGGAGTCGGGTCGCTCGAGGACGTGACCCAGTCGGCGAAGCTCCTGCGCATGCACCGCCACTCGCTGGCCTTCGTGGTCCCGGACGCGACGACCTTCGCGCGCGAGCCCGCCTCGGAGATCGAGAAGGACGTGTTCGGCGTCTACGCCCGCAGCGAGCGGCGCCACTACGCGGAGGCGAAGAAGGCGCTCGCGCCGTACGGGGTGCCCGTGGTGCGCGCGACCGCGAAGGACAGCCCCGGCCTCGTGATCGTGCAAGCGCAGCACGCGACCCGGCGGCGGGCGGCGTGACGGTGGCGCCGTGGGAGGACCCCCGGCGCGTGCTGCGACGGCACGGGCTGACCCCGAAGCGGAGCTTCAGCCAGAGCTTCCTCGTCGCGCGGCACGCGGTGGAGCGCATCGTGGAGGCGCTCGATCCCTCGCCGGACGAGCTGACGGTGGAGCTGGGCCCCGGCCTCGGGACGCTGACGGGCGAGCTCCTCCGGGCGGGCGCGCGGGTCCTCGCCATCGAGCGCGACCCCGACATGATCGCGGTGCTGCGACAGGAGCTCGGCGCGGTCGACCGCTTCGAGGTCCGCGAAGGCGACGCGGCCACGGTGGACCTCGGCGAGCTCGCGGCGTCCGGGCGCATCGCGCTCGCGGGGAACCTCCCCTACGCGATCACGGGCGGCATCCTCCGCAACCTCGTCGAGCACCGGCGCTCGCTCCGGCGCGCCGTCATCATGGTGCAGCGCGAGGTGCGGGACCGGCTCCTCGCGAGCCCGGGCGACAAGACGTGGGGCGCCTCCAGCGTGTTCGTGCAGGCCGCGTTCGCGGTCAGCGGCGTGATCAAGGTGCCCGCGGGCGCGTTCCACCCGCCGCCCAAGGTCGACAGCGCGGTGCTTCGCTTCGATCCGCTCGAGACCCCGCGCGCCGAGGAGACGGAGGCGTTTCGCGCGATCGTGAAGGCCGCCTTCGGCCAGCGCCGCAAGACGCTCCGCAACGCCCTGCGAGGCCTCGAGGGCGACCTCGACGGGGCGCTCGCCGCGGCGGACATCGACCCCGGACGACGAGGAGAGACGTTGACCATCGAGGACTTCGCGCGCGTCGCGCGGGCCTGGGAGGCGAGCTCGTGAGGCGCGGCGCTCCGGTGCTCCTCCTGGTGCTCGCGTCCACCGCGAGCGCCCAACCCGACGGCCCCTTCGCGGCGGTCCCCGATCTCGACCCGCTGGCCCTCGCGCGGGTCATCGATCGCGAGGGCGACGGCGTGGTGCTCGAGGCGCTCGAGGGTGACGCCCCGCCCCTCGCGGCGATCCACGCGGCGCCGTTCCTCCGCGCGCCGGAGCAGGCCCTGGGGCCGCTCGCGCGGATCGCGGCGGGTCGAGACCCGTGGCGCGCGCCCGCGGCGATGCAGGCGATCTCGAGGATCGCGAGCGGCCCCGTGCTCGACGGGATGACGAGCCGCGAGGGCGAGCCGCTCGACGACGTGCTGGCCTCGCTCGACCAGCTCGCCGCCGACGCGACGGCGCGCGAGGACCTGCGCGGAGCGGCCGCGCTCGCGCGCTCTCAGCTCACGATGCCCTGAGGGGCTACTCGTCGTCCGACGGCTCGGCCGCCTCGGGCTCCGCGGGGGTCGACGCCTCGAGTGCCTCGGCGAGCGCGCTGCGCGCCTCCGAGGAGGTGAACGCGGCCTGGAGGACCTCGCGCACCGCCTCGCGACCCGGCGGGCCGTCGAGGCGCGCGAGCGCGAGCGCGACGCCGCCGAGCGCGGAGGTCAGGTCCTGCTCGCTCCCGTCCGCGTGGTAGAGCCAGAGGTAGTCGCGCAGCGGGTCGACCGCGCTCCGATCGCCGAGCGCCGCGAGCGCGGCGGCCAGCGCGGGGACGTCCTCGAGCGCGGTGTCCGGGTCGCGGAGCTGGGACACGAGCAGGGGCACCGCCCGCCGCTCGCTCATCCGCGCCGCGGCCGTGGCCAGCGCCCCGACCGGCGGCGCGGTCGTGCCCTCGAGGAACGAGGCGTGCCGCTCGAGCGCGCGGAGCACCGAGTCGGCGCCCGAGGTGCGCGTCGAGAGGGCCTCGCACGCGGCCTGCCGCAGCGGCGCCGGGAGCGTTCGATCATCGCAAAGGACGATGACGTGCCCGGTGACCGCCGGATCCTCCTGAGCAGCCAGGGCGTGGATCGCGAAGGCGCGCCCCGGGACCAGCCGCGAGTCCGTGTTCTGCGCCGCCGCGAGGAGCTGCTCGGCGAGGAACCCGGGCTCGTCCCCGGGCTGCCCGCTCGGCTCGAACGCGCCGAGGCGCAGCGTCACCACGGTCGGCTCGGCGCCGGTCGCGGCCGTCCACATCACGCGGCCGTTCGACGCCGCGAGGTAGGTCAGCCCGCCCGCCGCGTCGGCGATGACGACGCCGCCGGCTCGCGCGGAGGCGCCGACCGAGTCCGCGTCGAGCTGCGCGGCCCAGCGGACGGACAGGTCGGCCGGGTCGAGCCCGAACACCAGCTCGTAGAACGTCAGGTAGATCGTGTCGTCCGAGAACGCGACCGCGCCCTCGGAGGTGACCGGCGTCCAGACCAGCTCGATCCGGTGCGTCGCGCTGCGGGCCGAGGCCGGCGGGTCGTAGGCGCTCCGGAAGAGCGGCGGCGCGCCGGGGAGCGGCGCCACCGCGGGCTGGACCCAGCCCACCTGCTCGGGCGAGTCCGCGCCGATGCCCGCGGCGAGGTGCCCCACCCCGGCCTGGCCGAAGAAGAGCTGACCGGCGTCGACGCGGGCGTTGCTCACGACCCCCGAGAGGGTCCGGAACCGCGCCATCTCGGCGCCGGTGGAGGCGTCGATGACGGTGACGTTCTGGCTGCCCCACGGGACGAAGACCATGCCGGCCGCGACCGCGGGAGCGCCGACGGGGACCTCGACCTCGTAGCGGTTCGCGATCGCCTCGCCCGAGGTGATCACGATCACCGACCGCGCGCCCACGCCGCCCGTGGTGGAGAGGACGAACGCGCCGACGGCGCCCTCGCCGCCCGCGCCCACGAGCGAGTAGTGGTCGTCGGGGGTGTCGAACGCCCGGCGCCCGTCGGCGACGCGCCGCGCGACGACGCGGCTGCCCTCGTGGAGCACGACGAGGCGGCCCGCGAGGAGCGGCTCACCGCGAGGCTCGGTGACGGGCTGACGCCACAGCTCGCGCCCCGCGCGCAGATCCCACGCGTAGAGCTCGGACTCCGTGAGGCCGACGAGCACGGGGTCGTCGGAGGGCGTCGCGGCGGCGAGGCGGCGGACGACCTCGTCGACGGCGGTAGGGTCGTTGTCGGGGTAGACGGGGGCGAAGGCGTTGCCGCCGCTCGAGCCGCCGCAGCCGGCGCCGGACAGCGCGAGGGCGAGGAGCGCGACGCACGCGCCGAAGAGGGAGAGTCTCATTGCGCGATCCTCGGGATGGCGTCCTGCGCGGCGCGGAGCACGTTGGCGGGGATCGAGGCGTCGGCGTTGGCGACGAGCTCCTCGAGGAACTGCCGCACCTCGGGGGTCGCGAGCTCCGAGAGCCGGTGGATGATGGCGAGCTTGGCGCTCGCCGCGAGGTTCGCGCGGTGCAGCATCTCGCCGAGCGCGGTCGTGACCTCGGCGAACGGCACCCGGCCGAGGAGCCCGAGGAAGCGGTCGACGTCGCGGGGATCGGCGACCGCGGCGATCGCGGGCGCGGCCTCGGGCACGCGGCGCTCCATCGCGTGGAAGAGCGCGTCGACCGCGCCGTGGGCCCCGAGGGTCCCGAGGCCTTCGGCGGCGGCGCCTCGGACCGTGGCGTCGGTGTCGCCGAGGGCCTCGGTGAGGACGCGGTCGGCGCCTCGCGGCTGGCACGCGACGATGGCCTGCACCGCCTTGAGGCGGATGTCGGGGCGCCGGTGGCCGAGGAGCTCGACGAGGACGGGGCCCGCCTGGGGGCGCCCGAGGATCATCAACGTGTCCACGGCCACGCCGAGCAGCTCGGGCGGGAGCCCGCGCCGGACGCGCGCCGCGATCGGGTCGACGGCGCGCGCGTTCCCGAGCAACCCGAGCTGCTCGAGGCCCCCGCGGACGGCGTCTGGGTTCGTGCCCTCGAGCTGCGCGACGGCCTCGTCGAAGTCCTGTGCGGACGCGGGGCTCGCGGCGGCGAGCGCGAGCGCCGTGGCGATCAGCAGTCTCTTCATGCGGGGAGGCGTATCCCGAGCGAGCCTCGGGGATCAAGCGAGAGCCGGCGACAGGGCCACCCGCTCCTCGTCGCACTCGTAGGTGATCGGCGTCAGCTTGATGATCGTATGGAGCGGGATCGGCAGGTAGGGGACCTCGCTCGGCGCCCGATCCATGAGGTAGGCGTAGAGGGATCGGAGCACCGCCTGGTGCGCGATCACGAGCACGGGGCGGCGCTCCCGCTCGAGCTCGAAGATCACCGGCTCGAGGCGGCGGATCACGTCGAGGTAGGACTCGCCGCGCGGGTAGCGGTACGTGAGCTTGTTCTCCCGCCGCGCGGCGTGCTCGGCGGGCATGTCCCGGCGGATCTCGCCGTAGGTCATCCCGTCGCAGTCGCCCGAGTCGATCTCGTCGAGCGCGCGCCACTCCTCGAACGGGAGCCCGAGCGGCGCGGCGGTCTGAGCGGTGCGGGCCAGCGTGCTGATCCAGACGCGCGGCGCGATCCCGCTGTCCCGGACGTGCTCGCCGAGGGAGGCGGCGAATTCGCGCCCGGCGGGGCTGAGCGAGGGATCGCCGCCGACACGGTCCTCCACGTTGAAGCTGCTCTGCCCGTGCCGCGTCAGCCAGATCGAGCGCGGGACGACGTGCAGGTTCATCAGGAAATAGACGAGGCGCGACGGCAGGTACCCCTGGATGCGATGCGCGACGACCTTGCGACCGACGTCGATCACCCGGACGAACGCGCCCTCGTCCTCCTCGACGGGCTCGTAGGCGCGCTCGTAGTGGGCGATCCGCGCGCGGAAGTCGGACACCGCGTCGGAGGCGGCGACGCCCGCGTAGTCGGGCATGTGCAGCTTGGTCTGGCGGATGTTCGACTCGATGACGCTCTCGTCCTCACAGACCGACTCGACGAAGACGACGTCGAGGCCGTGCGCCCGCATCCGGCTCGCGAGGCTGCGGCGTCGCTCCCGCGTCGTGTTGGTCGCGTCGTAGATCCCCACCTCGCCGCCCGATCCGAACCACGCGAGCATGTCGTCGAGGGCCCGCATCGCGACCCGCGCGCGCGCCTCGTTGCCCTCCACGTTGTCCGGATCGAAGAAGCGCGCCGGCTGTCGGCTGCCGAGGTGCTGCCGGCGGTAGTTGCCGACGTTGAAGACCCGCGTACCCACGCCGAGCCACCGCAGGTAGCGGGCGACGCGCCGCGCCATGTGGGTCTTGCCGCGCGCGGGGAGGCCCACCATCACCAGCGCGATCCGTCCCGCGGTCGCTCGACCGTCCAATGCGCTCACGGCCGCTAGTTTGCCCTCTGCGCGCCCGGATGGCAGTGGTGGATCCATGAGGGCTCACACGCGCGTGGGGATCTTCGCGTCCGTGGCGATCACGGTGCTCTTCACGGGGTGCCCGCGCGGCAGCGGACAGCAGGACTTCGAGCAATTCCCGTCCCTGACGACGTCGGACCCGCAGGCGGAGGCCGATCTGCGGCTGGCGCGCGAGGCGGCCCAGGCGGGGCGGACCGAGGAGGCCGAGCGGCGCTTCCACACGTTCCTCGAGGACTTCCCGGCCGATCCCCTCGTCCCGGTGGCGAAGCTCGGGCTCGGGCGCGTCCTGCTCGCCGACGGCCGGCTCGAGGCGGCCCTCGCGCAGTTCGATCAGGTCGCCACCGCGGAGGACCCCGCCGTCTCGGAGGCCGGTCGCTTCTACCAGGGAGTCACCTATCACCTGATCGGCCGTCACGCCGAGGCGATCGAGCGGCTCGTCCCGCTCGTCGGGCAGACGACCGATCCGGCGCGCAGCTCGCTGTTGCTGCGCACCCTCGCGGCGGCCGCGCAGCGCACCGGCGAGACCGCCCTCGCGCTCGACTCGCTCGACCGCCTCGTCGAGGCGCCAGAGCTGCCGGACGCGGACCGCGAGGAGGCGCGGCGGCAGATCCGCGCGATCGTCGCGGACGCGGACGCGGTGGCCATCGAGCGGGCGTACGCCGAGCTCCCCCGCGATCGTTTCGCTTGGCAGGAGGCCGCCGGGCGCGCGATCCGCCTCGCGTTCGACGCGGGCAACATGACCCGCGTCGCGGAGATCGTCGCGGAGCTGCGCGAGCGCGCGGTGCCGATGAGCGACGAGCTCGCCGAGCTCGCCGTCCGCGCGGAGCGGACCGAGCGGGCGGACCCGCGGATCATCGGGGCCATCGCGCCGCTCACGGGGCGCGCCCGACAGATCGGCCAGGCGGTGTCGCGCGGCCTGATGCTCGCGAGCGGGGCTCCGCTCGACGGTCCGCCGCCCCCCGACGCGCCGCAGCTCGTGATGCGCGACGACGGCGGGGACCCGGCGCGGGCCGCGGCAGCCGTAGAGGAGCTCGTCTCCGAGCACCGCGCGATCGCGATCATCGGCCCGCTCGAGGGTCGCGCCGCGCAGCTCGCGGCCCGCCGCGCGCAGGACCTCGGGGTCCCTCTGCTCACCCTCGTCCCGGACCCGAACGTCACCCAGGCCGGCGTGATGGCGTTCCGCCTGATGCCGGGGCCGCGGGACGAGGCCGCCGTCCTGCTCCAGGCCGCGAGGGCGCGAGGCGCGACCCGGTTCGCGATCCTGCGCCCCGACCACGCCTACGGTCGGCGGCTCGGCGAGGCCTTCGCGACGCTCGCGCGCGAGGCTGGTGGCCAGGTCGTCGCCGAGGAGACCTACGCGCCGGGCGCGACCTCCTTCGGCGAGGCCATCTCGCGGATCGCCGCGCAGCAGCCGCAAGCGCTGTTCGTCCCGGACACGGGCCGTCAGCTCAACTTGATCGGCCCGGCCCTCGCCGCCGCCGGTCTGTGGAGCACGCCGGCGGGCGGCGCCCCGCCGCGCGGCGGCCGCGCGATCACGCTGCTCGCGCCGAGCGTCGGCGTCGACTCGCGCATCCTCGTGGCGTCGCGCTACTTCCAGGGCGCGCTCTTCGCGAGCGTGTTCCACGCCGAGTCGTCCACCGACGAGGCGCGCGCCTTCGCCGACGCCTACACCGCCCGCTTCGGCGCCGCCCCCGACGCCTACGCGGCGCTCGCGTACGACGCGTTCCGGTTGGTGCGAGGGGCCGTGAGCGCGGGCCACACGACGCGCCGCGACGTCGCGGGTTGGCTCGCCGGCACGAGCCAGCCGACCGTCGGCGCGAGCGGCGGCTTCAACGCGAGCCGCACGCCCAGGCAGGCCGCGCGGCTGCTCGAGGTCCGGGGCAGCGCGTTCGTGCCCGCCACCTCGATCCCCGAGAGCTGATCTCTACAGCGCGTACAGGACCGCGCCGGCGACGCAGCCCAGGGTGACGAAGGCCACGCCCGCGATGGCGAGGTAGAGCATCGTGCGGTTCGCGGGGGGCGTCGCGGCGGCCATGACGGGGGGCGCGGTGGGAGCCCCCACGGAGGCGCCCGGCGCGGGGAGGAGCGCCTCCTCGATCGCCGAGTCGCCCGTCTGCAGACCCAACCCCGGCGAGCTCGCGCGAGGCTCGGCGGGCGCGGCCGCGACGGCTCCTCCGCCCGCCTGGGCGATGGCCGCGGAGAGCTCGTCCTGCGGGCGCGCCGCCCAGTGCTCCGCGCCGCCCTGGACCCCGAAGGCCTCGAGCGCGGCGTCCATCACCGCCACCGACGTGTCGAAGCGCTCTTCCTTCTTCTTCGCGATCGCCTTCTCGATGACCGCGTGGATGCCCGGCGGCAGCCCGTCCTTCACCTGATGGATGGGCGGCGGCATCTGCCGGACGATCTTCATCAGGATCTCGGCGACGGTCGGCGCCTCGAACGCGATCTTGCCCGTGAGCATCTCGTAGAGAATGGCGCCGACGGCGAAGCCGTCCGTGCGGGTGTCCACGTCGGGCAGCCCCTTGGCCTGCTCGGGGGACATGTAATAGGGCGAGCCGAGGGTGGTCCCGAAGGCGGTGAGCTTCGGGCCGGTCTCCACCTGCAGCTTCACCGAGCCGAAGTCGAGGATGCGCACGTCGTCGCCGCCCTCGGCCTTGCAGAGGAAGATGTTGTCCGGCTTGAGGTCGCGGTGGATGACCCCGAACTCGTGCGCGTAGTCGAGCGCGACGGCGACCTGCGAGAGCACCCGGAGGGTCCGCGCCGGCGACTGCGCGCCGTGGCGGCGGACGAGCTCACCGAGCTCGAGCCCCTCGAGGTACTCCATCGTCATGTAGTGCTGGCGATCGGAGGTCTCGCCGAAGTCGATGACCTTCACGATGTGCGGGTGGTCGAACATGTCGGCGGTCTCGTACTCGCGCTTGAAGCGCTCGACCGCGATCTCGTCCTCCTCCACGTCGGCGTGGAGCACCTTGATGGCGACGCGCTCCCGCGTCTCGGCGTTGCGCGCCTCGTAGACCGCGCCCATCGCGCCGTCGGCCACGTGCGCGGCGACGATGTAGATGCCGAGCTGCTCCCCGAGGCGCGGATCCGGCTCTTCACCGGGCGCCTGGACCTGGACCGTGACGTTGCCGTCGTGGCCGCAGAAGGCGACCTCGTCGGGGAACTCGGTCCCACAGGCCGGGCACCGTCGGCTCACGGCGGCGATGCTAGCACGCCTTCCCTCGCGCGGCGTGGACGAGATATGCATCGTGCATGCTGCGAACGATCGGCCGGCGCCTGACGTCGTTCTTCCGAGCGACGACGCCCGACCCCTTCGTCCTCGCGGTGGCGCTCACGACCCTCGTCCTCGCCCTCGCCTGGGTCGTCGAGGGGACCTCGCCGGTGGCCGCGGTGCGCGCGTGGCAGGGCGACTCGGGGTTCTGGAGCCTGCTCGCGTTCTCGATGCAGATGGTCCTGATCCTCGTGACCGGCCACGCGCTCGCCGCGACCCGGCCCGTGCGAGCGATGATCCGCGGCTTCACCTCGCTGCCCCGCGACGGCGCCCAGGCCGCCGCCCTGGTGGCGTTCGTCGCGATGGCCACGGCGCTCGTGAACTGGGGGCTCGGGCTCATCGTGGGCGCGCTCCTCGCGCGGGACATGGGGCGCGCGTGCGCTCGGCGGGGCGTGAAGGCCCACTACCCGCTCCTCGTCGCGGCGGGCTACGCGGGCCTGATGTGCTGGCACGGTGGGCTCTCGGGCACCGCGCCGCTCAAGATGACGACCGCCGCGGACCTCGTCAGCTTCCTGGGCGCCGACCTCGCCGAGCGCGTGGAGCCGGTCGGCTTCACCCGGACCGTGTTCGGCCTGGGCAACCTCGTGACGAGCGGCGGGCTGCTGCTCCTCGTGCCCCTCGCCTGCTACCTCCTCGCGCCGCGAGACGCGGACCCCGTCGAGGCCATCGACGCGTTCGACGTGGCGCCCGACGACGACACCGCCGCGCCGCCGCCCACGACGTGGCCCGAGCGGCTCGGGCAGAGCCCGTTCGGGTTGCTCCTCGTCGTGCCCCCGCTCGCCACCGCGGTGGTGCTCTTCTTCGCGGAGACCGGCGTCGACCGCCTCGAGCCCAACGCGATCAACCTGATCTTCCTGACGCTCGGGCTCGTGCTCCACGGCTCGCTCGTCGCGTACGCGCGCGCGATCGGCGACGCGACGCGGCACGCGTCCGGGATCGTCCTGCAGTTCCCCTTCTACGCCGGGATCATGGGGGTGATGCGCGCCACGGGGCTCGCCGCGACGCTGGCCGCGGGCCTCGCCGCGGTCGCGCCCGCGAAGCTCTACACCGTGACCACGTTCCTGAGCGCGGGCCTCGTGAACCTCTTCGTGCCGAGCGGCGGCGGGCAGTGGGCGGTGCAGGGGCCCATCGCGGTCGAGGCCGCGCGGGACCTCGGGATCCCCATCGAGCAGGCCGTGATGGCGGTGGCCTACGGCGACCAGTGGACGAACATGCTCCAGCCGTTCTGGGCGCTGCCGCTCCTGGCGATCACCGGGGTCAAGGCGAAGGACATCCTCGGCTACACCGCGCTGTTCCTCGTGATCGGCGGCCTCTGGATGGGCGGCTCGCTCTACGTGCAAGCCGCGTTGACGACCCCATGAATCAGGCGCGGCCCACCACCTGACGCTCCCACCGGTCGTGCGCGCGGTCGTGGACGAGGGTGACCTCCTCGCCCTGATCGGTCCGGACCCGGAAGCAGACCCGCGACTCGACGCCGCTGCCCTCCATCCAGCGCCCCATCACGTCCTCGATCCCGATGCGCTCGCCGCTCTCGCCGAAGAACGCGGCGGGCGCGTACGGCCAGCCGACCGCCGAGCGCACCTCCACGCGGACCGAGTCGAGCACCGGCTCCCAGCTCGGCGCCTCGATGCCCGCCTCGCGGCGCAGCTCCGTCACGGTGTGCTCGATGCCGCCCGTCAGCCGACGCGTCAGCGCGCGGGGCTTCGTCACCACGACCAGGAGGTAGTCCTCGCTCACGCGGCGCACGACGATGTCGCGCTTCTCGCCGTGGACGATGAGCATGAAGCTCGTGCCGGCGCCGAGCCCGCCCATGCGCTCGCCGATCTCGGTCATGGTGACCAGGAGCTGCGCCCCCGCGACCTTCGCTTGGTAGGGGTCGAGCGCCGAGCAGTAGTCGACGCACTCGCCCTCGCCGTCCACGAACGCGACCGCGAGCAGCCCGGTCGTCCGGTAGAGCAGGCGCCGCAGGATGTCGGTGAACGCGCTCTCCGCCTGGTCGCGCGCGTACTCCCGCGCCCAGCTGCGGTCCCGCTGGCTCACCGGGCCGGCCCCAGGACACGAGGGTTGCCGAGGAGGTCCGCCGCGTTGGGCTCGATGTGGACGTTGCTCGCCCGGGCGAGCTCCATCGTGATCCGGTTGAGGATCTCGTAGCGGAGCGACGCCTCGCGCTCGGAGCGCAGCGTCTCGAGCGCCTCCATGCGGCTCGTCGCCCGCTCGGGCTCGATGCGGGTCAGCACGATCACGTGCCACCCCATCTCCGTCCGGACCGGCGTCGGCACGACCCCGGGGGCCGACATCGCGAAGAGCGCCTCGAGGTACGCAGGGTCCGCGGGCGCGTCGCGCGCCATGCCGGCGACCTCCTGGACCATCACCTCGAACGGCAGCTCGTGGAGCGGTCGACGATCGATGGCGAGCGTCGCGGCGAGCGGATCGGGGGCCGCCTGCAGCTCCGCGAGCACCTCGGCGATCCAGGCCTGCTGCGCGGAGTCGTCGGCGCCCGGCTCGACCCGCGCGACCACGTGCGCGCTCCGGCGCTGCTCGGGCGCGGAGAACCGCGCCGGGTTCGCCTCGTAGGCGGCCTCGACCTCGGCGGGATCGATCTCGACCCGCTCGACCTCGACCGTGCGCGCGAGGAGCGCCTGGACCATCGCCTGGCGCTGCGCGTGGGCGATGCGGGGGTCCTCGCCGGCCCCCGCCCGCTCGGCCGCGAGCGCCAGCACCGCCTCGTCCTCGAGCCGCGCCAGCGCGGTGGAGGGGGTGACGTTCGCCGCGCGCGCGGCGTGCTCGACCTCGGCGCGGGTGATCGGGTAGCCGTCGACCGTCGAGAGGACCTCCCCGCCCACCACGGCGCTCCCTCGCGCGCGCGGGGCGTGCGACGGGCCCTCGGCCTCCGAGCCGCACGACGCGCTCGCCCCGAGGAGAAGGCTCACGAGGGCCGGCCCGACCCAGCGCCCCGGGCCCCCCGGAGCCGGGCTCACTCGCCCACCGTGGGCCGCAGCAGCTCGACGGCCGCCCGAAGGACCGCGACGCCCGTGAGCAGCAGCAGCGCCGCCGACAGGTAGTCGTGGTCGCGCAGCTCCACCACCCCCCACCCGAGAGCGGCGAGCGCGGCCACCGTGAAGAGCAGGCCGGAACCGTCGCGGACGACGCGCGCCATCGCCCGGAAGATAGCAGGCGGCGCGGCCGATCCGGCGAAGAGGCTGACGGGGCCGGACCGTGCCCCGATTCCCGCGCGATCCCATCGGGAGACCCGGGGATGCGAGCGCCCTTGACCCCGACTGGCCAAGGCCGGCACGCTCCGAGGAGCCCGTGTCTCGCTTCGGGAAGTACGAGCTCCTCGAACGCATCGGCATCGGGGGGATGGCGGAGGTCTTCAAGGCGAAGATCTACGGGGCGGAGGGCTTCGAACGCCTCATCGCGATCAAGCGGATCCTGCCGAACCTCACCGAGGACGACGACTTCGTGAAGATGTTCGTCGACGAGGCGAAGATCGCGGTCCGGCTGAACCACCCGAACATCGTCGGCATCGACGATCTCGGGAAGGCCGAGGGCACGCTCTTCATCGCGATGGAGTACGTGCAGGGCAAGGATCTGCGGGCGATCTACGACATCGAGAACTCGCGCGGCACGCAGACGCCGATCGGCATCGCGGTCCACATCGTGATGAAAATGTGCGAGGCCCTGCACCACGCGCACTTCGCGACCGGCCCGCGCGGCGAGCCGATGCACGTCATCCACCGCGACGTGAGCCCGCAGAACGTCTTGCTGTCGTTCGACGGCGAGGTGAAGGTCGCCGACTTCGGCCTCGCCAAGGCCCGCGGTCGCATGGTCCAGACGCAGGCCGGCGTGGTGAAGGGCAAGCTCGCGTACATGTCGCCGGAGCAGCTGCGCGGCGACGAGATCGACCACCGCGTCGACGTGTTCGGGCTCGGCATCGTCCTGTTCGAGCTGCTGACGGGGGTCCGGCTGTTCCTCGGGCCGAGCGACATGGACACGCTGCGCCGGGTCTACGAGGCCAAGGTGCCGGGGATGATCGCGCTCAACCCGGAGATCCACCCCGAGCTCGAGGCGATCACGAAGAAGGCGCTCGCCAAGGATCGCGACGAGCGATACCAGACCGCGCTCGCGCTCTTCGAGGACCTCCAGGCCCACGTCTATGGCCAGGGCGTGTACGCAGGCACGACCGCGCTGCGGCGCTACATCCACGAGGCGTTCCCGGACTCGGCGCCGCAGCTGGGGCTCCCGCCCTTCGCCCCGAGCGCGCCGCCGCCCGCGCGGCCCTTGATGCCCACCAACCGCCCGCCGGCGCGCGCCGACGTCGCGGCGCCGGGCCCCTCGAGCGAGGAGCTGCGCCCGCCGCCGCTGCCGAACGTCGAGGACGTCGCCCCGAGCCAGCTCTCGGAGCCCGCGATCCAGGCCGACGCGTTCGTGGTCGACATCGAGGAGAGCATCCGGACCGAGCGCCCCCCGAACCTCGACGACGTGATCGCGTCGACGCCCCACCCCGCCCTCGCGACGCAGCGCCTCGACACCAACGCGCCCGAGGAGTCGCAGATCCAGACCTCCGAGCGCACGTTCCCGAGCGAGCCGCCCGGGCTCTACGAGGACGTCCCCGCGGACACGCCGAGCTACGACGCCGGGCCCGACACGAACCCCGCCCCGGCCCCGGCCGACCACGCGTCGCTCGCCGAGTCGCCGTGGGACGACACCACCGAGTTCGAGCCGGTCGGCGCGCCGCTCACCACGGTCGAGTCCAACCCGGACGCCGACGAGTGGGGAGACGACGCGACCCAGATCGTCGACCCCCGCTCCGCCGACGGCAACGGCCGCTAGAGAGTCGACCCTCTAGCTCATCCCGTAGTTCTTGAGCTTCTTGTGGAGCCCCTCGCGGGTGATCCCGAGGGCCTTCGCGGTCGCGCTCTTGTTGTTGTCGTGCTCCTTGAGCGCCTCGCGCAGGATCCACTTCTCCACCTGGGTCATCATCTGCTTCAGGGTGCCCTTCACCGGGTGCACCTTGTCGAGCAGGTTCTCCACCTGGCGGATCCGACCGGAGAGCAGCTCGGGCCCGATCAGCGCGCCCTCGTCGGCCTGGATGACGACGCGCTGGACCTCGTTCTCGAGCTCGCGGACGTTGCCCGGCCACTTGTAGCCGCTGAGCAGCTCCATCGCCTCCTGGCTGAAGCCCTGCACGGAGCGGCCGAACTCCTTCGCGTACCGGTTCAGGAAGTGGGTGGCGAGCTGCGCCACGTCCTCGCGCCGCTCGCGCAGCGGCGGCACCTGGAGCGGGAACACCTTGAGCCGGTAGAAGAGGTCCTCGCGGAACCGCCCCTCGGCGACCTCCCGCTCGAGGTCACGGTTCGTCGCGGCGACGATGCGGACGTCCACCTTCTTGGTGGTGTTGCTCCCGATCGCGCGGATCTCGCCCTCCTGGAGGACGCGCAGCAACTTGGCTTGCAAGTTGAGCGGCATCTCGCCGACCTCGTCGAGGAACAGCGTGCCCGCGTCGGCGAGCTCGAAGAGGCCCTTCTTGTCGTCCGTCGCGCCGGTGAACGAGCCCTTCTTGTGCCCGAAGAGCTCGCTCTCGAGCAGGTTCTCGGGCATCGCCGCGCAGTTCTGGGCGACGAACAGGGCGTCGGCGCGATCCGACCAGTAGTGGACGGCGCTCGCGATGAGCTCCTTGCCCGTGCCCGTCTCACCCTCCACCAGGACGGTGACGCGCGTGTTCACGACCTTGCGGAGCTGGTCGAAGAGCGCCGACATCTTGGGGCTCTCACCGATGATTCCGTCGAAGCGGCGGCCCTTGTCCTGCCGCTTGAGGAACGTGTTCTCGGTGCGCTGGTTCTCCTCGGCGGCGCGGAGCCGCGCGACGAGGCGCGCGTGCGCGAAGGCCTGGCTGGCGGACTGCCCGAGCAGCGCGAGCACGTCGAGGTCGCGCTCCCGGAACACGCCGCTGGCGTCGCGGTTGTCGACCTGGAGCACGCCGAGGATCTCCTCGCCGAGCCAGAGCGGCACGCCGATCGTCGACTGGATCTGCGCGCCCATGATCGACGCGGTCTCGCCGACGTCGCGCTTCGCGTCGGCGGCGAGGACCGCCGCCCGCTCCGCGACGACCTTGCGGAAGACGCTGCGGGTGATCGGCACGGCCGCCGTGTCGGCGCCGCCGCGCACGCGGGTGCCGACGGGGACGTAGCGCGCCGAGCGCCGCTTCTTGCCCGCGTCGTGCTCGCGCAGGGCGATCGTGACGTGCGTGGCGCGCGACAGGAACCGGAACACCTGGCGGCTGACCACGTCGATGACGTCGTCGAGATCGATGCAGCCGCCGATCGCCTTCTGCGCCTCGTAGAGGCTCTGCAGGACCGCGCGATCGGCGCCGACCGTCTCCTCGACCTTCGAGAGGTCGTCGACCTTGCGGAGCGACACGATGCGCGCGTCGTCCGGCTCGTCGCCGATGTGGACGAGGATGCGCACGGGTCGCTCCACGTCGCCGAGCACGAGCACGTCGGCGTCGTGGAGCTCGAGCTCGCGCTCGTCGTCGTCGGTGATGATCAGCGTCTCGCCGGCGCGGATCACGCGGCTGCCGTTGGTGCTCTGGAGATCGCGGACGATGTACGTCTCGCCGGTGAGCACGATCGAGGCGTGCTCACCGGAGACGTGCCACTCGTTGATGACCAGGTCGTTGAGGTCCGAGCGCCCGATCCGAACGACGTCCTCGTTCGACTCCAAGCGCCGCCCGGCGTCCTGCCCCTCGACGATCTCCAGTCGGATCACACGCGGTCCCGGGCGCTCAGTTGCCCGTGCGCGCGGCGAGTCGAGCGCGGACGGCCATGGCGACTTCCCTGACCTGGTTCCAGCTCGAGCGGCCCTCCTCGGCCTCGCGGATGCGATCGATCTCCGCGACCGCCTCGGGGCTGCCGCTCGTGGCGATGCCGTCGAGCGCATAGAACGCGTCGCCGCGGACGGGGATGTTGTTGTGGTCCAGGATCCCGATGAGCGCGGTGATGGCCTCGGCGTTGCCGTGGCCGTAGCGCGCGATCATGTAACAAGCCTTGCGCACGACCATCGGATCGCTGTCGCCGAGCTTGCCGATGTAGCAGCTCAGGCTGTCGTTGCACTCCTCCGCCGTGGTGAGCGCGGGGTTGTTCTCCTCGAACGCGTTGCGCACGACGCCGCCCTCGGGCTCGGCGGCGATGACGGCGCGGATGCGCGGCAGGTCGCCGCGGTTGGCGAGGAACGCGTAGCTCTTGAGGCCGACGACGCGGAAGTCCGGGAGCTGATCGCGGTCCGCCGCGACGCGGTGCAGGAAGTCGAGGAGGCCCGGGTCGAAGGTGTGCTGCATCGCCGCGAGGAGCTGCGCCCGAGACGCGCCCGGCGCCTCCGGCGGGAAGCCCTCGGGCATGCGCTCGTAGACGCCGATCAGCGCCTCGCGCAGGCGCGGCGTGTCGCTCTCCTCGCGGTTGATCTGGACGAGCGACGTCACGCACGAGAGCGCGCGGCCGATGGTCTCGCGGTTCGCGTCCATGTCCTCGTCGAGGGCGGCCGCGGTCATGTCCAGCATGGGCTGGACCTGCGCGTACATCGGATCCATCGCCTCGCGGAAGCCGAGCTGGCCGAGCGAGAAGCACGCCTCGCCGATGACCACCCCGCGCGGATCCATCCGGTTGGCGGCGTCCTCGTCGCGGCGACGGATCGCGGCGATGTAGTTCTCCGCGATGCGGTTCGCCTGCTCGTTGTCCCCGGCGAGGAGCTCGAGGAGCGGGTCGAGCGCGGGGCGCCCGATCTGCGTGAGCGACTGCGCGCCCACGTCGTTCATGCGCATGTCCGGGCGCTCCGCCGAGAACAGGAACAGCGCCTTGATCATGTCCGGCACGGCCGCCGGATCGCGGAGCCGGCCGACCTCTTCGCCCGCCATCCGGTTGATCAGGAAGCTCTGATCCTCGTGGATGCGCGTGGCGACCTTCGTGAGGATCGGGGTCGCGGCGTGGTTGTTGAGCGAGCCGAGCGCGCGGATGAAGTGGATGCGCATCCGGTTGTCGACGCCGCGGTTGCCCTGCACGCGGTCGAGCGCCTCGCTGAGCGCCGTGATCGCCTGCGCCTGCTGCGCGTCGTTCAGCTCCATGCGCTCCACGGCCTGGGCCGCGGTGATCGCGTGGTTCTCGGTGACCTCCGTGCGCCAGTCGAGCGCCGCGATGAACGCGGGCATCGCGCGGACGTCCTGCATCTCGAGGAGCAGGTTCAGGATCCGCTGGCCGTTCGCCGTGTCGGACGAGTTGTTCACGTAGGTCGTCGAGAGCGCCTCGACGGACGCGTTCGCGACGCCCATCGGGCCGAGCGGCCGGCGTCCGTCCGAGTTCTCCGGCTGCGTCTCGACGCTGCGATCGCCGTCCACCGCGGCGAGCGCCGAGGTGTACAGGCGGTTCAGGTTCGCGATCGCGTTCTCGCGGCGCACCGGATCGGCGAGCTCTTCGGCCTGACCGGCGGCGTCGTCCGGCTTGGCGCGGCAGCCGATCATGACGCCTACGACGACTCCGAGCGCGGCCAGCATGGTGGCGATTTGATGCCTCTTCATGATTTCCGATCCCCCCGAAAACGCCGTGTCATTCGACCTGACGGCGCGCGCGACGATATCGGGGCGCTCGTCGCGCTGTCAATCGCGGCCGGCGACGGCCGGCGGGTCTGACGGAGCGTTGGGGTCGAGCTCCCAGCGCAGGTCTACCGTCCCCTCGGCGCCCGTGAACCGCAACGTGATTTCGTCGGCGTCGAGGGGAATTACGGGCGTGCCGTCCGCGTGCTGCGTCGGGAACGCGATCCGGAAGGTGTGCCGCTGCACCGTGATGGAGGGGAAGTACACCCGCTCGGCGGCGCCGGGCCGGCGCAGGCGGCTCACCTCGACGGGCGCGGTCTGACGACCCGCCTCGTCCACGAGGAGCACGCGCCACGCGCTGCCCTCGTCGGTCAGATCGCTGTCGCGGTACCGATTGCCGACCATCGTGACGAAGAAGCGGTGGCGCTCCTGCGCGTCGGCCAGCGTCGAGCGCAGCAGCCGCGTGCGATCCTCGGTCGCGAGCGAGTAGTCCGCGGCGTAGCGCACCACGTACGCCCAGCGGAACTCCCACGACTCGAACGTGGCGGTGACGTGGAGGATGTCCTCGAGGCGATCGAAGGCGAAGTCGTCCGAGCCCCGCGTCCAGTCCCCATAGATCTGCTGGTAGTCGTCGGGCGTGTACGAGCGCGCGGACGGACGCAGCGGGAGCGGCCTCGAGCCGCAGGCGGAGAGGGCGAGGACGGCCAGCGCGAGCCCGCAGCTACGCCGGATCACCGAGGAAGTCCTCCCGGCCGTAGAGCGCCTCGAAGGCGAGCCCCGCTTCGCGGATGGCGTCCGCGCCGCCCTCGCGGCGATCGACGAGCGCGACCACCGCGTCGACCGCGTAGCCGGCCTCGCGGAGACACCCGATCGCGTCGAGCGTGGAGCCGCCCGTCGTGACCACGTCCTCCACGACGACCACGCGTGAGCCCTTGGCGAGATGTGTATCGCCTTCGATGCGACGGGCGCTCCCGTGGTCCTTGGCGCCCTTGCGCACGTAGATCGCGTCGAGGGGCGCCCCGCGCTGGAACGAGACGACGGCGACCGCGGAGGCCAGCGGGCAACCACCGAGCGCGACCCCCGCGACGGCCACCGGGGCCGGATCGAGGCGGGCCAGGCGATCGTGGAGCGCCGCCCCGACGAGCGCGTGCCCCTCGGCGAGGAGCACCGTCTGCTTGCAGTCGATGAAGAAGTCCGACTCCTTGCCCGAGGCCAGGATCACGCGCTTCTTCGCGAAGCTGCGCTCGCGGAGCAGCTCGAGGAGGCGCTCCGTCACGGCGCCGGCTCGAAGGTCCGATCCTTCCGGCGCGCCTTCTGGCGCGGGACCGTGGGGATGGTCGGCGGCGGAGGCTTACGAGCCCCGCGGCGTCGACGACGGCGGGCCTTCGGGGCGTGGTCCTCGGAGGCGCTCACCGACGGCGGAGGCGTGACGGGCGCCGCGGTCGCGGGCGCAGACGCCGTCGCGGGGACCGGCTCGGGGCCGCGGCGGCGCCGACGCACCGCGGGCGGGACCACCGGCTCACCGGTCATGGTGACGCGGCCGCGCACGCGCGCGCCCTCGACGATGTTGACCCGCGGAGCGGCCACGTCGCCGACCACGGTGGCGCTCGGCTCGACCCGGAGGGAGACCTTCGCCGACGCGTCGCCGCCGAGCTGCCCCTTGATCACCAGGCTCGCGGCGCGGACGTCCCCGCGCACGACGCCGCCCTCCTCGATGAGCAGGTCCCCGTCGACCTCGATCGGGCCCTCGACGGTCCCCGCGATGACGAGATCTCCCTTGCCTTCGATCGACCCGACGAGCGTGAGCCCGGCCGGCAGCAGCGAGGTTCGAACGCTCACCGCGCCTCCCCGTCGTCGAAGTCCATCTCGATGCCGCCTTGCAAGGAGCCTCCGTCGTCAATCGCGATACGTCGTGCGCGGACGTCGCCCACGAGGCGCCCGCCCGCGCGGACGCTCACGCCCCCGGAGGCGGTCACGTCGCCGCGCACCTCGCCCTCGATCTCGAGGGCCGAGACGCGCAGCGGCGCCGTCACGGAGCCGTCGGGGCCGACCGCGATCGTGCCATCCACGTCGATCTCGCCTTCGAAGATCCCGTCGATCCGCAAATCCGACTTGCCGTCGAGCTTGCCGTGAACCACGAGATCCGGGCCGATGGTGCCGTCCAGTCGCCGACCGGTCACGTTCGAGGCTCCCTCCGCGGCCGAGACTAGGAGGCGCCATCGAGCCGGTCAATCACCCCGCTCGCAAAAGGGGAGGACACCCTGTCCCTGACGCTCGACGATTTGCTCGCCCCCTTCCACGACGCCGAGAAGCCCGCGTCCCGCTGGCGGGTGGGCACCGAGGCGGAGAAGTTCGGGGTGCGGCTCGAAGATGGCAGCCCCCTCCCCTTCGAGGGTGATGGCGGCGTGCGTCAGGTCCTGCTCGAGCTCGAGGACCGGCACGGCTGGCACTCGGACCGGGAGCACGCGGCGGGCGACGTGATCTCGCTGCGCCGCGGCGACGCCTCGATCACCCTCGAGCCGGGCGCCCAGCTCGAGCTCAGCGGGGCGCCGCTGACCACGATCCACCAGACCTGCGCCGAGTTCCGAGGCCACATGGCGGAGCTGCGCGACATCTCCGACGAGCTCGGGATCGCGTGGCTCGGGCTCGGCTTCCACCCGCTCGCCACGCAGGCCGAGCTGCCCTGGGTCCCGAAGCTCCGCTACGCGATCATGAAGGAGTACCTGCCGACGCGGGGCTCGATGGGGCTCGACATGATGCGCCGCACCGCGACGGTGCAGGCGAACTTCGACTACGCGTCCGAGGACGACGCCGCCCGCAAGCTCCGGGTCTCGCTGGCGCTCTCGCCGATCGTGGGCGCGATGTTCGCCAACAGCCCGTTCGTCGAGGGGCGCGCCACCGGTGAGCGGTCCCATCGGCTCCGCGTGTGGCTCGACGTGGATCCCGATCGCAGCGGGCTGTTGCCGTTCGCGTGGAGCGACGGCTTCCGGTACCGCGACTACGTCGAGTGGGCGCTCGACGTGCCCATGTTCGGGTTCAAGCGCGGCGGCGAGCTCATCCGCAACACCCAGCAGACGTTCCGGATGTTCATGACGGACGGCCAGGGTGGGCACGAGCCGACGCTCACCGACTGGCAGACGCACATCAACACGCTCTTCCCCGAGGTGCGGCTCAAGAACACCATCGAGGTCCGCTCGGCCGACAGCCAGTCGACCCCGATGATCTGCGCGATGCCCGCGCTGCTGAAGGGCATCCTCTACGAGGAAAGCGCCTTGCAGGCCGCGGAGGCCGCCGTCAGCGGGCTCGACTTCGCCACCGTCCAGGCCGCCCGCGCGGACATCGCGCAGCGCGGCCTGCGCGCCGAGCTCGCGGGCCGAGAGCTCGCCGAGTGGGCGCAGCAGGTCCTCGAGATCGCCGAGGGCGGCCTCGAGCGGCTCTCCCACCTCGACCGCCAGGGGCGCGACGAGCGGATCCACCTCGCGAGCCTGCGGAAGCTGGTCGAGCGCGGCATGACGCCGGCCGACGCGCTCCTCGAGGCCATCGACATGGAGCAGCCGCTCCTGCCGCAGCTCCTCGAGAGCGGCAACGCGCGGCTCTAGCAGCCTCCGGCAAGATTCAGGGCGTCGAGGGCTCGTCGGACTCGTCGTTGACGAGCTCCTTGAGCTCCTTGCCCACCTTGAAGAAGGGCAGCCGCTTCGGCGGCACGGGGACGGTCTGGCCGGTCCGGGGGTTGCGCCCGTTGTACGACTTGTACTTGCGGACGGTGAAGCTCCCGAAGCCGCGGATCTCGATGCCTTCGCCTCGCTCGAGCGACGCGGTCATCGTGTCGAAGATGCAGTTGACGACCTGCTCCGCGCGGCTCTTCGTGATCTTGCTTCGTCGCGCTACGGCGTCGATGAGTTCGGACTTCGTCATCCGTACCCTCCCGGACCCGCGCGAGTATACGCGGGGCCTCAGCTGGGTCCAAAGCGATTTCGAGTGCTTGCGGGCGTCGCCCAGGGGTGGGAGAGGACATCTGAGCCGGCTCGAAGGCCGAGTCCCTTTCCTCGTTGAGTACGAAGGGGGGTTTGGCTATCGTGCGAGCCGCATTCGCAGCCTGGCTCCCTTGGGGGAAAGCGACGATGGACGAGAACACCGACTTCGAGGATCTCTCGGATCTCCCCGATTCCCCGCCCGCGGCCGACCCGTTCGACCCTGGCCCAGACCTCGGGCCGGTGATGGGCGACGACGAGGCGCTGCGGAAGATGGGCCGCGGCACGCCGCTGTGGGCCTGGGGCCTGCTCCTCGTCCTCATCTTCGCGGGCCTCGGCGTGGGCTTCGTCTGGTTCCAGCAGAACCAGGCCTACGAGCAGCGCTGGGACGCGTACCGCCAGGCTCAGGCCGACGCTACCGACGAGGCCGACTTCCTCCGCCGCATCCGGGCCATGCTCCCGACCGCGCAGTACGAGGACGTCAAGATCCGGATCCTGCAGAAGATGGGCGAGTACCACGACGCCGAGTCCGTGGACCTCATCGTCTCCCAGCTGAGCTCCGAGGTCCCGACGGTCCGCGCCGCCGCCGCGCGCGCGCTCGCCGCGATCGGGTCGCCCGCCGCGGACCGCGCCAAGGCCCCGCTCCTCCAGATCCTCCCCAACACGGACGCGCGCGACCGCGCTCCGGTGGTGTGGGCCCTCGCGGTCCTCGGCGAGAGCGCCGCGGCCGACGCGATCATCGACGAGTTCTCCTCCGGGCGCCTCCAGGGTCAGCCCGGCTTCGACCCCCGCGTCATCTCCGACGTGCTCGGCCCGGAGCGCTTGAGCAGCAACGAGCTGCTCAACCACGCCGAGGTCTCCGTCCGCACGCTCACCGCGGCCGCGCTGGCCGAGACGGCCTCGCCCGAGGTCATCGACCCGCTCAGCCGCATGACCGACTTCGAGCTCGGCCACGACGAGCCCGACGAGAACGTGCTCCGGTCGATCGCGTCCGGCCTCGGCCGCGCCGGCGACGAGCGCGCCGGCGGGCCGCTGTTCCGGATCCTCGAGAGCCAGCCGGCGATGCGCTCGGTCGTGCTCGACTCGCTCCGCAAGACGGTCGGCGCGCCGGGCATCGCCGCCCTGCTCTCTTCGGCGAGCGACGAGTCCATCGAGCTCGAGCTCGTCCGCATGCTCGCGAACAGCCACGACCCGCGCGCGGCCGACCCGCTCGCCGAGTACGTGAGCTCCGACAACAACGACATGTCGCAGGCCGCCTCGTTCGGGCTCGCGGAGCTCGGCGACGGGCGCGCGGTGCCGGGCCTGCTGCGGCTCGCGCAGGGCCTCGACCTCACCGTCGGTCGTGAGGCGCTCGCGAAGATCCAGCGCCTCGGCGTGCCGGACGCGGCCGACGGCCTCGTCGAGATGCTCGGGGACGAGCAGTTCCTCGGCCGTCGCGCCAACCTCCTGCGCGCCCTCGGGACCACCGGCGCCACCCACGTGGGCCCCGTGCTCCAGCGCTACCTCGACGGCGACGACATCGCGAGCGCCGCCGCCGCGCTCGCCGATCTCGACTACGACCCGGCCTACGCCGGGATGCTGCGGGCCATCCCGCGTCCGCGCGACGTCGACTTCTCCACGCCGAGCGTCTCCAACGAGATGCCGTTCATGAACCGCACCGCCTACGTGCGGGCCCTCGGCCGCTACGGCCGGCCGGACGCCGCGGAGGCGCTCATGACGATCATCGAGGATCCCCTCGACGACCGGCGGCTGCGCAACGACGCGGGCCTCGCGCTCGGCGCCATCGCGGACGAGGAGACGCTCCGCACCGTCCTCGCGCGCATCCACGCCGACGACCTCGACGAGGTCGCGAAGCGCTACTACGTCACCGCGCTCTGGCAGAACCCGTCGCGCGAGATCTCCTCGGAGCTCGTCGGGCTCGTCGTCGACCCGAACACCCCGCCGGACGTGAAGCGCGCGGCCTCCCTCGCCGTCGGCTACTCGGCGGACCCGGCCCTCGACGGCCGGATCCGGGAGCTGCTCGACAACCCCGAGCTGCAGCGCGAGGCGGCGTTCATGATCGTCCTCGGCGGCAGCGACGAGAACGCCCGCGCGCTCCTCGCGGCGCTCGCCGACAACGCCGAGCTGCAGCAGACGCTGCTCTACGCGATCCGCGACGACCAGAGCAACGCGTTCAACCTCGTGACGGGATCGGGCTTCGAGTCCGGCGCGGTCTGGCGCCGCCTCTCGGTCGCCAACATCCTCAACGAGGGGGCCGGCGACAACCGCCACGGCTACATCTGGAACCACATCGTGGCGCGCCTGCAGGCGGGCTGGGATGGTCACGACGGGGTCACCCCTCGCGAGATCCGCGAGCAGCTCTGGAACGGGCTGCGCGGTGACGACGCGGAGCGTCGCCAGCTCTCGGCGCGGGTGCTCGCGTCGATGGTCGAGCGGGGCCTCCTGATGGCCGCGCGCGACCAGGGCGGCAACGGGGCCGAAGAGGCGCGCGCGATGCTGTCCTCGATGAACAACCCCGAGAGCAACGCCCAGCAGTGAGCCGCGACACCCTCGCCGTCCACGGAGGCGAGCCCGACGCGCACCCGCACGACGCGCTCGCTGCGCCGATCGTGCAGACGGCGACCTACACGTTCGAGAACACGGCCGCGCTCCGCGACTTCTTCGAAGGCCGCACGGAGCGCGAGGAGTACGGCCGCTACGGCAACCCGTCGGTGCGGCTCGTCGAGCAGAAGATCGCCGCGCTCGAGGCCACCGACGACGCGGTCGCGTTCGGCAGCGGCATGGCCGCGGTCACGACGTCGATCCTTGCGCTGACCAAGGCAGGCGCGCACGTCGTCCTCTTCAGCGACTGCTACCGGCGCACCCGCCAGTTCGTGAAGACGGTGCTCGGGCGGTTCGGCGTCACCCACACGCTCGTGCCCCCCGCGGACCTCGACGCCCTCCGTGAGGCCATCCGGCCGGAGACCCGGCTGGTCGTCTCCGAGGCGCCCACGAACCCCTACAACACGGTCGTGGACCTCCCGGCGCTCGTGGCCATTTGCCGCGAGGCGGGGGTGAAGACCCTCATCGACTCGACGTTCGCGACGCCCATCAACCTGCGACCCGCCGAGCACGGCGTGGACCTGGTGGTGCACTCGGCGACGAAGTACCTCGGCGGGCACAACGACGTCCTGGCCGGGGTCGTCGCGGGCAAGCGAGGCGCCGTGTCGCTCATCCGGGATCTGCGCCACGTCCTCGGCGGCGTGCTCGACCCGCACGCGGCCTACCTCGTCCAGCGCGGCATGAAGACGCTCGCCCTCCGCGTCGCGCGGCAGAACGAGACCGCCCAGGCGCTCGCGCAGGCGCTCGAGGACCACCCGCGCGTGAAGCGGGTCTGGTACCCGGGGCTCGCGTCCCACCCCCAGCACGAGGTGGCCAAGCGCCTGATGTCACCCGGCTTCGGGGGCGTCGTGACGTTCGCGCTCGACGCGGACTGCGACACCACCAGCCGCTTCGTCGACGCGCTCGACATCCCGAAGATCGCGCCCTCGCTCGGCGGGGTCGAGAGCCTCGTCGAGCAGCCCGCGCTGATGAGCTACTACGAGCTCTCGAGCGCCCAGCGCGCCGAGGTCGGCATCCCCGACGAGCTCGTCCGCTACGCGGTCGGCCTCGAGGATCCCGACGAGCTCATCGGCGACGTCCTCCGAGCCCTGTCGCTGCTCTGAGAGCCGTCAGTGGTGCCCGGCCTCGCGGGTCACGCCCGGGTGCGACGGGTCGCCCGGCTCGTGGCGCGGGTTCTGGGTGACGTAGCTGCCGTCCTTGCCGGGGATCGACATCAGCGTCTCTTTGTCGAAGATGAAGTGCGCGCGCTCGTGGGAGGCCGGCACGTGGACGCCGGTGTCCATGCGGATCGCGTCGCAGGGGCACGCCTCGACGCAGTAGCCGCAGAAGATGCAGCGCAGCTCGTCGATCACGAACACCTTCGGGAAGCGCTCGAAGCCATAGCGGGCGTCGTCGGGCTCGTACTCGGCCGGCTCGATGTAGATGCACTGCGCCGGGCAAGCGGTGCTGCAGCAGAGGCACGCGACGCAGCGCGGGGAGCCGTCGGTCCGGTGGGTGAGGCGGTGCACGCCGCGGAAGCGCTCCGGGTAGTCGCGGACCTCGTCGGGGTACTGAACGGTCGCGATGACCTTGTTCTCCTCCTTGGAGAACGTGTTCTTGAAGAACCGCCGGACGGTGATCGCGAGGCCCTTGGCGACCTCGGGGAAGTAGGCCTGATCGGAGAGGGTCCGGGCGGGCTTGTGGATCTTGTACGCCATCGTCAGTCCTACTGGAGCATGAGGATCACGACGCCCGTGACCAGGATGTTCACGAGGGAGAGCGGAAGGATGATCTTCCAGCAGAGCTGCATGGTCTGGTCGTAGCGGAAGCGCGGGAGCGTCCACCGGACCTGGAGCTGCATGAACATCACGATGGCCATCTTGCCCACGAAGGCGAGGACGCCCATCAGGACGACGATGATGTGCGGCAGCGGGATGTCGAAGCCGAGGTACTCGCCGAGCATGAAGCCCTGCTCGCTCAGGAACGGCATGTGGTAGCCGCCGAAGAAAAGCGTGACGATGAGCCCTGACGAGACGACGTGCTCGACGAACTCGCCCGTCATGAACATCAGGAACTTCATGCTCGAGTACTCGAGCATGTAGCCGGCGACGATCTCGGACTCACCCTCGGGCGCGTCGAACGGGACGCGCTTCATCTCCGCGATCGACGCGAAGAAGAAGAGGACCAGCGCCAGCGGCTGGATGACGAAGCCCCAGACGTGGTTGATCTGCCACTCGACCATGTGGTCGAGCAGGAGCGTGCCGTAGGCCATGAAGCAGCCGACGAGCGTCAGGCCGAGGGTGACCTCGTAGCTGACCATCTGGCTGGCGGCGCGGAGGCCGCCGAGCAGCGAGTACTTGTTGTCCGACGAGTAGCCCGCGATGGCCGCGCCGACGATGCCCGTCCCCGCGATGGCGAAGATGTAGAGGATGCCGACGTTGATGTTGGCGACCTGGAGGTGGATCGTCGTGCCCTCGGCGCCCGAGCCCTGGCTCCACGGGATGAAGAGCCAGGCCAGCGGATCCTCGGACGGACCCCAGTGCAGGTCCGGCCCGAAGGGGATCACGGCGAAGGTCGCGAACGCGGGGATGAGCGCGATGATCGGCGCCGCCGAGTGCAGCAGCTTGTCCGCGTGCGGCGGGATGAAGTCTTCCTTCCACGCCGTCTTGAGGACGTCGACGGCGGGGTGGATGAGACCGAACACCGTGAGGTGGCCGCGCTTGTCGACCGAGTTCCGGACGATCCAGCCGAGCGGGATGTGCGTCAGGCCCACCCCGAGCGCGATGATGAACGACCACGTGAGGTACGCGTTGCCGCCCGGCACGTGGCTCGGGTCCGCGGCGAGGCGCGCGAACGTGTTCGCCGGGTCCGAGGCGAGCCCGATGATGAGCGTGATCACGCCCGAGAGCGCGCCGACCCCGAAGAAGTACGCGGCGGCCTCGGCGAGCACCGAGCCGCTCTTGGAGCGAGCCATCGCCGCCCCGACCGCGAGCGCGCCGAGCACCACGAAGATGGCCGCCCCGGCGTAGGCCATGAGCGTGAAGGTCTGGCCGAGCGCCGCGATCGCCACCTCGGGCGACTGCCCGAGCACGACGTTCATCGCCTCGCGCCGCGCCGCGTCGCCGCCGTTGGCGTAGTGGAGGATGATCGCGATGAGCACCCAGACGGCGTAGGCCGCGCCGACGCGGCCGAGCACGCCCGCGCCGGTCGCCGCGGGGCCCTTGACGAACTCGGCGACGCTGAGGCGGTCCTTGAAGGTGACCGCGGTCAGGAACACCACGATGCCGCCGATCTGGGTGAGCCCGGCGAGCAGCGGCACGACGTCGTAGTACCAGGGGTTGTCGAGCGCGAAGAGCTGGATCCAGGGGCCCACGACGGGCAGCCAGGAGTACGCCATCGTCCCGTGGTCGAGCTGCAGCTGAGGCTGCCCGAACACCACGTAGAGGGGCGTCAGCGTCCCGTCCATCAGCCAGCCGGCCAGGATGAGCGAGGCGCCCGCCGGCATCACGAGGTTCCACAGCTCCATCGGGAGCGGGACGCCCGCGCGGACGGGGCCGACGCGGTCCTGGAACATCGCGCTCTGACGGCGCTCGGCCCACACGAGGATCGGGGCGACGCCGCCGATCAAAGCGAGGACGAAGGCGATCTTGAGTAGCGTGGAGATGACGAGAAGGAGCATCGACGTTCCTCTCAGGCCGGCGGAGCCGCCGCCTCTTCACTCGGTGCGGGGAGAGCCTTGGGCATCGCCGACCGGACGTCGCCGAGGAGCGCCAGGCCGGGGTTCCACCCGAGGAGGTGGCCGATCTCGACGAGCGTGGCCCACGCGGGCTGGATGCCCCCGGGCGCCGTCACGGCCTTCTTGAACTGCTGGGCCAGGCCCTTGGCGTTGACGAACGTGCCGCTGGACTCGGCGACGCTCGCGACGGGGACCACGATCGAGGCCGCGCTGGTCAGCGGGCCGGCCTCGCTCGTCAAGTTGACGTGCGCACCCGCGCCGGCGCCGCCGAGGTTGGCGAGCGGGGCGAGCTCGGACTCGTTCAGGTCGGCGAACGCGCCGAGCGAGATCACCGCGGTGACCTCCCCGGAGTCGAGGTCGGCCGCGAGCTTCGAGAGCGCGTCGGCGCCGCCCGGGGTCACCGCGAGGGCGCCCGCGCGGTTCGGGTTCGCGTCCGCGTTGCGGAGGATGTCGTCGCCGCGCCACGCGGGCTTGCCGGCGAGGTAGAAGCGCTCCGCGCCGAACAGCTCGCGGGCCATGCGGGCGAGGACGTAGTTGTCCTCGCTCGAGTGCTGGGCGCTGACGACCACGGCGACCTGGCCCTTGGGCACGCCGCCGAGGGCGGCCGCGGCCGCGTCGATGGCGTCGACCCGAGAGACCTCGGAGACGCGCCCGCCGTCGCGGAGACGACCGGCCACCACGCGGTCCTCGTGGAACCGCTTGTAGGTCATCATCCCGTCGTCGCACATCCAGAACTTGTTCACGTCCTCGTTGTCGCGGGGACGGAGCCGGTAGACGCGCTGGTAGCGGGGATCGTGGTCGACCCAGGTGTTGCAGCCCGTCGCGCAGCCGGTGCAGACGCCGGGCGAGGACTTGAGGAACCACACCCGCGCCTTGAAGCGGAAGTCCTTGCTGGTCAGCGCGCCGACCGGGCAGACGTGCTCCGTCATCAGGGTGTAGTCGTTGTCCAGCTCGCGGCCGGGGCTCACCGTGATCTCGTTGGTGTTGCCGCGCTCGCGCATGTCGAGCACCGGGTCCTTGGCGACCTCGTCGCAGAACCGGATGCAGCGCGTGCACATGATGCAGCGCTCGGCGTCGTAGACGATGGTCGGGCCGAACACGACGCCCTTGGGCTTGTGCACCGGCTCGGTCCGCTTGCGCTTGAGCTTCTTCTGCGAGGTGAGCCAGTAATCTTGCAGCTTGCACTCGCCGGCCTGATCGCAGATCGGGCAGTCGACGGGGTGGTTCAGGAGCAAGAACTCTTGCGTCGTCTCCTGCGCCTTGAGCGCCTGCTCGCTGGCGGCGAAGACCTCCATGTCCTCCTGCGCGGCGAGCTGACAGGCGGGCTGGAGCTTCGGCTTCGTCGAAGGGAGGTACTCCTTCTTCTTCTCGTCCCACTTCAGGATCGGCAGCGCCATCACGCGGCCGCTGCGGACCTCGACGAGGCACATGCGGCAGTTGGCCGCGACGCTGAGGCCCGGGTGCCAGCAGTAGTGGGGGATCTCGATCCCCTGGCGCCACGCGGCGCGGATGATGGTGTCCCCCGGCTCGAAGGGGATTTCCTGACCGTCGAGCTTGAACGTGGGCATGGCTACCTGTCGCACTCGCCGCCGATCATGTTGATCGACCCGAACGTGGGGATGATGTCCGCGATCATGTCCCCGAGGAGCATGTCGCGGCAGGCCTGCAGGTTGTACCAGCACGGGGGCCGGCAGCGGACGCGGTACGGGGTCCCCGAACCGTCCGAGACGATGAAGAAGCCGAGCTCACCGTTGCCCCCCTCGGTGAAGCTGTAGACCTCGCCCGGCGGGGGCTTGAGGCCCTCCATCACGAGCTTGAAGTGCGCGATCGTGCCCTCGATGGTCGTGTAGACCTCCTTCTTGGCCGGCATCACGTAGCGGAGATCCTCGCTCATGACGGGGCCCGAGGTGGGCATCTGGTCGAGCGCCTGCCGGATGATCTTCATCGACTGGCGGAGCTCTTCGAAGCGGCAGACGAAGCGATCGTAGTTGTCGCCGTCGTGCCCGACCGGGACGTCGAAGTCGAACCGGTCGTAGAACATGTACGGGTACGCCTTGCGCACGTCGTAGTCGACGCCGGTGGAGCGCAGGATGATCCCGGTGCAGCCCATCGCCATCGCGTCGTCGGGGCTGAGGCCGCCGATCCCCTGGGTCCGATCCAGGAAGATCCGGTTCTTCATGAGGAGGGCTTCGCTCTCCATCATGGCGTGGTCGATCTCGTCGAAGATCGCGAGGGTGCTCTCCTTGAAGCCGTCCGTCGGCGGCGCGGCCATGCCGCCGATGCGCCCGAAGGAGTGCGTCAAGCGCGCGCCCGTCTCCTGCTCGAGGATGTCCCACACCCAGTCGCGCACCTTGAGGAGCCACAGGAACGGCGTGAACGCGCCGAGCTCCATCGCGGTGGCGGCGTTGCACGTCATGTGGTCCGAGATGCGGGCCAGCTCGCCGAGCACCGTGCGGTAGTACGTGCAGCGCTCCGGCACCTCGAGGCCGATCAGCTTCTCCACCGCGAGCGCGAAGCCCACGTTGTTCAGCATCGGCGAGACGTAGTTGAGCCGGTCGGTGTACGGGAACACCTGCGACCAGGTGCCGCGCTCGCAGCTCTTCTCGAAGCCGCGGTGCAGGTACCCGGGCTGGATGTCGACGTTCATGATGGTCTCGCCGTCGAGGTCGAGGACCATCCGGATCGTCCCGTGCATCGCCGGGTGCGAGGGACCCATGTTGAGGCGCATGGGCTCCGAGGGCAGCTCGAGCGTGTGCTCGTCCTCGAGCGCTTCGTAATGCGGCTCCACGGTCTACTCCTTCTGCCCGTGCTCGGGACCGGCGGAGAGCGACTTGCGCCCTCCGGTCTGCTGGCTGATCGAGGGGGACACCTGGATGTCCTCGCCGGCGAGGCGGGCGTGCCAGTCGATCCGACCGAAGGGCTGGCCCTCGTCGTCGCCGAACGGCGGCAGCTTCTCGGTGCCCTCGACGTCGCGGTAGGGGACGAGCGGCTGCGTCTTGCCGATCGGGTAGTCCTTGCGGAGCGGGTGCCCCTCGAACTCCGGGTACATGAGGATGCGGCGCAGGTCCGGGTGCCCCTCGAAGGGGATCCCGAACATGTCCCACACCTCGCGCTCGGCCCAGTTCGCGCCGCGCCAGACGGAGGTGAGGCTGTCGACCTTCTCCTTGTCCTTCACGCGGGTGGCGATCCGGATCCGGTGCCCCGTCTTCATCGATCGCGCGATCAGCTTCAGCTCGAAGCGCGGCTTCTCGGGCTCGCGCTCCGGGTAGTCGATCGCGGTGATGTCGATGATGTGGTTCATCTCGAGCTCGTCCCGAAGGAAGAGCGCGACCTTCTTCCAGTCCTTCTTGGCGACCACCGCCTCGTGGTCCCCGCGGAACTCGCTGGTCTCGAGGATGACCGCGCCGAGGTCCTTCTGGAGGCGCTCGATGACTTTCTTGCCCATGTCGCGCCTACTCCTCCGACTCGACCGGTGACTCGACTCGCTGCGGCTCGAGCAGCTTCAGGTCGGCCGGCGCCTGCTCGGTCTCGAGGCGCTTCATCTCTTCGGTCCCGAAGTCCACCGTCGAGCCCTTCTGGCGCAGCTGCGCGAGGCGCGGCAGGTGGGCCGGGGGCACGACGAGCGGGCCCTTCGCGCCCGTCTGGATCTTCTCCTGCAGCAGCATCAGGCCGTCGAACACGGCCTCGGGCCGCGGCGGGCAGCCGGGCACGTAGACGTCGACGGGGATGATCTTGTCGATGCCGGGGACCGTCGTGTAGTTGTCGTAGAAGCCGCCGCACGAGGCGCAGGTGCCGAACGCGAGCACCCACTTGGGCTCGGCCATCTGCTCGTAGATGCGGCGCAGCGCGGGGGCCTGCCGCTGGCTGATCGTGCCGACGACCCAGAGCAGGTCGGCCTGCCGAGGGCTGAACCGCGGCGCCTCGGCGCCGAACCGCGCCATGTCGTAGCGCGGGCCCGCGACCGCCATGAACTCCATGCCGCAGCACGCCGTGACGAACGGGTACTGGAACAGCGAGTACTTCTGCGCCCAGCCGAGCAGCTCGTTGAACTTCGTCGTGACGAAGCCCGCGTCGAGCCCCCCGATGACCTGCTTCACCGTTCCCATTCCAACGCTCCCTTCCGCCACGCGTAGACGAGCGTGATTACGAGGACGGCGATGAACAGCACCATCTCGATGAGACCGAACCAGCCGAGGGCCCGGAATCGGGCCGCCCACGGGTACATGAACACCGCCTCGATGTCGAAGACGACGAAGAGGATCGCGGTGAGGTAGAACTTCACGCTGAGCCGCACGTGGCGGCCACCGTCGGTCTCGGAGCCCGATTCGTAGGGGATCAGCTTCTCGGGGGTGGGGTTCTTCTTCCCCAGCACGGTCCCCGCCACGAAGAGCACGATCGGCACGATGATCGCGATCGCGAGCATGATCAGCACGGGTAGATAGACGGAGAGCATCGGGGCGTTTCTAGACCGGCCTCACCGGGGTTTCAAGCGTCGTTCGCCACGGCCGGGGTGACAGTCGAGGCGACCTGCGCCCGGAGGTCCGATACCTCGCGCCGCAAGGTGTCGACCTCGTCCCGCAGCGCGGCGAGCTCCGGGGGGCTCGCCTGGGCCGCCGAGAGGTCCTTCAGGGACTCCCGAGAGGCCCTCCGGACCCGCCCGTCGAGGTCCCGATCGGCCATTCGGCGCAGGACCGTGAAGCCCTCGCGATGGCCCAGGGCGGCGAAGAGGCGGGCCACCGCGATCCGCACGTTCGGGTCGTAGTCGCCGAGCTGCTCCTCGGCGACCTCGCGGATGCTGCGCAGGACGGTCTTGTCGGACTCGACCTCCCGGACGTCCGCGAGCGCGGCGAGCACGGCCCGCCGGATCGTGGACTCGGTCTGCAGATCGGCCAGCGAGCCCAGGAGCGGCTCGATCGTGGCCGGATCCCGGAGCTTGGCCAGGCCGTCCGCGGCGCCGCAGCGGACCACCTCGCCCCAGGAGCCGCCGTCCTCGGCCAGGGACCGCGCCAGGACCTCGCGGGCCCGCGGATCGCGGGTGGCGCCGAGCGCGCGCCGGAGCTCGGCCTCGACCATGTAGCTGCGATCGCCGCGCTCGATCCACGCCAGGAGGCGATCGGCGGCGGCGGCGTCGCGGAAGGCGCCGAGGGCCCGGGCGACCCCGCGCCGCGCCTTCGGATCGGGATCGCCCTCGGCCGCGCAGAGCGCCGCGAAGGCCTCCGGGGTCCGCTGCTCGCCGAGGGCCTTGGCGGCCTCGAGGCGGACCGCCCAGAACGGGTCGTCGGCCAGCGCCGCCGCGAGGGCGCGCCCCGCGCGGGGCTCGTTCTTCTTCCCGAGCGCCCGCGCCGCCATCCAGCGCGCCCGGGCGCCGTCGCCGTCCTCGAGCTGCGCGACGAGCATCGGGACGGGGAGCCCGAGCTCGATCTTGCCCGGCGCGACCATGTCGGGATCGACGACGACCATGCGCGCGCGGCCGCTGGTGGGGACCCGGAACGTCTCCGTCTTGCGAGCGATCTCGAGGACGTGCCGCTCTCGGCCGCCGTCGGTGCCGACGATCACGGGGACGCGCAGGTGGAAGAGCCGATCGCCGGCCTGCTCCTGCGAGACGGTCACCGTGACGGCGTCGTCGTCGACCTGCGCCCTCACCTTCAGCACCGGGTGGCCAGGGCGCTCGACCCACTGGTGGAAGATCTCCTCGAGGCTCCGACCGGTCGCGTCCTCGAGGGAGCGCAGCAGATCGCGGGTCTCCACCGAGCCGCCCCGGTGGCGCTCGAGGTAGAACGTCAGCCCGCGCCAGAACGCGACGTCGCCGAGGGTCTCCCGCAGGACGTGAAGGAAGAGGCCGCCCTTCTGGTAGAGGTGCCGGTCGAAGATGTCGATCGGCGTGTCCCAGTGCCGCTCGACGATGGCGCGGCCGTAGCGGCCGTCGTACTCGGCCAGGTACAGCTCGAGGTCCATCTCGAGGTTGTAGAGGTACGCGTCGCGGCCCTCCTGGTGCTCCTTCCAGACGTGCTCCATGTACGTCGCGAAGCCCTCGTTGAGCCACGCGTGCGTCCACTCGCGGCACGTCACGAGGTCGCCGAACCACTGGTGCCCGAGCTCGTGGGCGACGAGCGAGTCCATGTCGACGTCGAGCGCGGCGCGTTCGTCGAGGAGCGCGCGCTCGAACAGCGTCGTCGCGCTCGTGTTCTCCATGCCGCCGAAGATGAAGTCGGCGACCACCACCTGCGCGTACTTGGCCCACGGGAACGGCGTCGAGAGGCGCTCGGCGAAGACGCGGATCATCTCCGGCGTCCGGCCGAGCGAGCGCTCGATCGCGCCGCCTCGACCCTTGGGCACGTAGTAGTCGACGGGCAGGCCACCTACCTCGGTGTGCGCCTCGTCGAAGTCGCCCGCCGCGAGGGTCACGAGGTACGCGGGGTGCGGCTCGCTCTGGACCCACGCGAAGCGCGTCCCGCCGTCCACGTCGCCCCGCTCGGTGAGCACGCCGTTGGACAGCGCGAACCAGCCGCGCGGCACCACCACGGACATCGCGGTGGTCATCCGCTGCCCCGGGTGATCCTGGCAGGGGAACCAGTGCCGGCCGTCCTGGTCCTGGCACTGACTCCACACCTGCGTGGGTCGGTCCGGGCGGTGCTCGTCGGGCGCGGTGAAGTAGAGCCCGCGTCGAGGCGTGGCCCGGTACGCGACGCGGAGGCGCGTGACGCCGCCGTCCGGCAGGTCCGCGAGATCGACGCGGAGCACCTCGCCGTCGTACTCGTGCGCCGCCGCGGTCCACGCCTCGTCGTGCTCTCGTTCGACGGCGTCGAGCGCGAACTCGATCGCGTCGAGCTCCGCCCAGCGCGCCTCGGGGTCGACCCGACGGACGGTGAGCACGGCCTCGCCGGACACGGATTTGCCCTCGAGATCGAGGGCGAGGTCGAGCGCGAGGTCGTCGAGAGAGAACGCACGCGTTCGACTCCAGCGAGCCTCGTCCCCGGCGAGCCGGAAGGTTCGAGGACCCGCCGCGCCGCGCTGCGCGTGAATGCATTGGTGCCGTAGGTGCATCTAGAGCACCGTGGTTACCGCGAACGACGCCAGCCCGGCAAGCTGGGAAGCCCTCCCCCTTCGCGGAGCCTCGGTGCTGGCGGCCCTGCTCGCGCTCGCCGGAGCGGCCCCCGCGAGGGCCTACGAGGTGAAGCGAGCCTCGACCGGAGCGACCGTCCATTGGGACGTCGCGCAGCTCGACGTGCACGTCGGATCGGGCCTCGTCAGCGGCCTGAGCGCCGCGGACGGACAGCGCGTGGCGCGCCGCGCGGCCCGCGCGTGGAGCGGCCTCGACGCGCCCGCGCTCGTCGTCTCGGACATCGCCGCGGGGGCCGCGTACCAGCCCGGCGCGCCCGGCGTGCAGGTCATCGTGCAGCGCCCGTGGCCCCACGCGCAGGGGCTGCTCGCGACGACGATGACGCTCTGGGACGCGTCGTCGGGGCAGCTCGTCGACGCCGACGTGCTGATCAACCCCGCGGCCCGGCTCGGCGTGCTCCCCTCCGACGCGACCGGCGACCCGAGGTGGGACCTACAAGCCTTGTTGACACACGAGCTGGGGCACGTGCTCGGCCTCGGCGAGACGCGCGCCGACCCGCTCGCGACGATGTGGCCGACGCTCGGGGCGGGCGAGACCCACCAGCGGACGCTCCGCGGGGACGACCGACGCGGCATCGCGACCATCTACGGCGGGCTGGACCTCACCGCGTCGCCCACCGGCGGGTGCGCGCGCGCTTCGGTCTCCGGGAGGCGCGTCACGCCGCCGTGGCCCGCCGTGCTGGTCGTGGTCCTCGCGGGAGCGGCCTGGGCGCTGCGCCGCCGTCGACGCGCCCTCCCCCTGCCCTTCGTGGCGGGCTTCCTGTTCTTCTTCTGGATCCCCGCGTCGCCCGCGGCCCCGGCGCGCCCGCTCGACATGGCTCGCTGGGCCCCGTTCGCGGGGGCCACCGCGATCGGTCCCGCCACCGTCGAGGCCACCCGCGTCGACGCCGACGGCACCTTCAGGACGCGCGTCCACGTCGACGGTCACGCGCTCGACCTCCTCGGCGGCTGCGTGGGCGACCTCTGCCAGCGCTTCGGCGAGGACGCGCTCCCGGTCGAGGGCGAGGCGTTGATCGTCGCGCCCGCGACGGGCGCGTGGGCGCACGTGCGTGGCCCCTCCGCGTTTGGGGGGTGGCTCGGCGATGGACCCGCGCTTCCCTTGAGCCGCGGCGCCATCTGAGATAGTGCGCGCCCTCCATGAGGCTCTTCATCCGCGCGCTCGCGCTGGGCGCCGTCGTCGCCCTCGCGCTCCCCGCCCCGTCCTTCGCTCAGGACCCCGCGGACGAACCCACGATGGGGGCGCCGTCCGAGGCGCCGCCCGCCGAGGAGCCGGAGCCGAGCGCCCTCGATCGGCTCGATCAGGCCTTCGGGACCTACGTGGTCACGCCGATCGGCGCCGTCCTCATGTTCGACCTGATCTTCTGGGACAACGACGACCCGCGCCTCCACGACCTGCCCGGCGCGATCCAGTGGCTGGCCCAGGGCGCCCTCGCGGACTCCGATCACCAGGGCACGGCGCTGCCCCTCATCGTGCTCTGGCTCGTCCTCGGCGCGATCTACTTCACGCTGCGCATGGGCTTCATCAACCTCCGCGGCTTCAAGCTCGCGGTGGAGATCACGCGCGGCAAGTACGACGACGAGCAGGACGAAGGCGAGGTCACGCACTTCCAGGCGCTGTCGAGCGCGCTGAGCGCGACGGTCGGGCTCGGCAACATCGCCGGCGTGGCGATCGCGGTGAGCGCGGGCGGCCCGGGCGCCGTCTTCTGGATGATCGTGGCGGGCTTCCTCGGGATGAGCTCGAAGTTCGTGGAGTGCTCGCTCGGCCAGATGTACAGGACGGTCGACGACAAGGGGCGCGTCCTCGGCGGCCCGATGCGCTACCTGCGCGAGGGGCTCGGCGGCCTCGGCTGGCCCCGGCTCGGCAAGGGGCTCGCGATCGTCTTCGCGCTGATGTGCATCGGCGGCTCGTTCGGCGGCGGCAACATGTTCCAGGCCAACCAGGCCTTCGCGCAGACCGCTCGCGTGCTGCCCTTCTTCGAGGGCAAGTCCCTGCTCTTCGGGCTGATCATCGCCGCGCTCGTGGGCGCCGTGATCGTCGGCGGCATCAAGCGCATCGGGCAGGTCGCGGGCGCGATCGTGCCGGTGATGTGTCTGATCTACATCGTCGCCGGGATCGTCATCCTCGGCGCGAACGCCAGCGCGATCCCCGAGGCGCTCGGGAAGATCTTCCAGGAGGCTTTCACCCCGCGCGCCGGCCTCGGCGGCATGCTCGGGGTCCTCGTGACGGGCTTCCGGCGCGCCGCGTTCTCGAACGAGGCGGGCATCGGGTCGGCGTCCATCGCCCACTCCGCGGCGGCGACCAAGGAGCCGATCCGCGAGGGCCTCGTGTCGCTGCTCGAGCCGTTCATCGACACGATCGTGATCTGCACGATGACGGGCCTCGTCGTCGTGGTCACCGGCGAGTACCTCCACGACTTCCAGGGCGCCGACTCGACCGCGCGCGGGGTGCTCATGACCTCGGCCGCGTTCGAGAGCGTCATCCCGTGGTTCCCCTACGTCCTCGCGATCGCCGTCTTCCTGTTCGCGTTCTCGACGATGATCAGCTGGAGCTACTACGGCGAGCGGTGCTGGGTGTTCCTGTTCGGCGACGGCGCCTCGCTCGTCTACCGCATCGTGTTCCTGGGCTTCGTGGTGCTCGGATCGGTCCTGAACGTGGGCAGCGTCATCGACTTCTCGGACTTCATGGTCCTCGGGATGGCGTTCCCGAACATCCTCGGGCTCGTCATGCTCACGCCCCTCGTGCGGCAGAAGCTCGACGACTACATGTTGCGTCACTCGAAGGGTGACTTCGAGGTTGGCGACGCTTGACGCGTCGCGGGGCCGACCACCATCATGGTCGTTCCTTCCGACCTTTCCGAAAATGGATGCTTCCGAGGAGAGCTCGCCCGCGCGAGTGCCCTGCAGACACTGCGGCGAGCTGCACCCGAACACGTTTTCGCACTGCCCGAAGACGGGTCGCAGCCTCACCGCGGGGCGCGCCCTCGTCGGCCGGGTGATCGCGAACCGCTACCGCATCCTCGCGCTCCTCGGCGAAGGCGGCATGGGCGCGGTCTACGTCGCGGAGCACCTCCTGATCGGCCGCAAGGTCGCGGTGAAGCGGCTCCACCCCGAGCTCGCGGGCGACGAGAAGGCGGTCGCGCGGTTCCAGCGCGAGGCGCGCGCGGCGGGGTCCACGGGTCACGAGCACGTCGTGGAGGTCCTCGACCTCGGCTACGGAGACGACGGCGCGCCCTACCTCGTGATGGAGTACCTGCGCGGCCGCAGCCTCGCGCAGCTGCTCGACGCGGAGGGTCGGCTCACCGCGGGGCGCGCGTGCAAGATCGTCGGGCAGGTGCTCGCGGCGCTCTCGGCGGTGCACTCGCGGGGCGTGGTCCACCGCGATCTGAAGCCCGACAACATCCTCCTCACCCGGCGCGGCGCCGACGGCGAGTTCGTGAAGGTCGTCGACTTCGGGATCTCCAAGATCCGGCAGGAGGACGGCGACCCGAAGCACGACCTCACGCGGACCGGCGTGATGCTCGGGACGCCCTTCTACATGAGCCCCGAGCAGGCGCGCGGGCTCAAGGACCTCGACCACCGCGTCGACCTCTACGCCGTCGGCGTGATCCTCTACGAGACGCTGGCCGGGGTGCTGCCGTGCGACGGCGACAACTACCACCAGCTCCTGCAGGCGATCCTGTCGGGCAAGCACACGCCCATCCAGGACCACCGGCCCGACCTCGACCCCGGGCTCGCCGCGCTCGTCGAGCGCTCCATCGCCGTCGATCGGGACACGCGCTTCTCGAGCGCGCACGACTTCTTGCAGGAGCTGCTCCCGTTCGGGGCGCGGCCCGCGAGCCCGCGCCAGCCCAGCGAGCCGCCCAAGGCGTTCGCGCGGCTCACCCCGACCGCCTTCTCCGCGACCGCGCCCGACCCCGGCGTGCGCGCCGCGCACTCCATCCCGGACGTGCTGAGCCGGCCCACCCGAGCGTACCCGCCCGACGAGCTCACCCCGCCGCCGCGCGGGCTCGCGCCGCTGCCGCGCGAGCTGTCCCAGACGCCGCGCCGCTTCGTCGCGCAGTCGCCGGACTGGCGCGAGCCCGGCCGCGCGTCCGAGCCGCCCAAGAGCGCCACCGAGTCGTCCCGCCGGCTCGCCCGCGTGCGCCGCGCCTCGGCCCCGTCGATGAGCGCGGTCACCGAGTCCTCCGAGAACCTGCCGCGCATCCGCTCGAGCCAGCGGCCGCTCGACCGCACGACCGCGGACGACACCGGCTCGACGAACGTGAAGGGCTCGCTCGTCCTGTCCGCGGTGGAGCACCTCTCGGGGATGGGCCCGCGCGCGCTCGACCGGGTCTTCGAGCGGGTCGGCGCGGGCGTGTCGGAGCGCATCAGCGCGGTCAAGATGCCCATGGCCTGGGTCGGTCTCGGCGACTACACGTCGGTGCTGCGCGCGGCGGAGCGCGAGCTCGGCACCGGCGACGGCATGCTCGCGATCGACATCGGCGTGACGACCGCCGACCGTGAGCTGTCCACGACGCACCGCCTGTTCATGCGCACGTCGACGCCGACGATGGCGCTCGAGCGCATCCCGCAGATGTTCCGCACCTACCACTCGAGCGGGCGGGTCGAGGTCGAGAAGGCGCCCACGGGCGGCCACCGGATCGAAGTCCACGGCCTCGACCCGGACACCCTCCCCCACGCGATGATGTGGAGCGGGTTCTGCCGCCGCCTCCTCGAGCTCGCGGGGGGCCGCGACGTGCGGTCCTCGGTGGTCGCCTGCCGCGAGCGCGGCGACGACCGCACCGTCACCGTGCTCCGCTGGAAGTAGCGCCTACTCGTCCTTCACGAGGCGGGCGCTCATCTGCTCGCCGAGCTGACGCGCGCGCTCCGTCGCCGTCTCGACCGCGTTGATCAGCGTGGTGCGCAGGCCGCCCGCCTCGAGCGTGTGGAGGCCGGCGATCGCGGTGCCACCCGGGCTCGTGACCATGTCCTTGAGCATGCCCGGGTGCTCGCCCGTCTCGATGAGGAGCTTGGCCGAGCCGAGCACCGTCTGCGCCGCGAGGAGCTGCGCCGAGTAACGGCTGAGCCCGACCTTCACGCCCGCGTCCGAGAGCGCCTCGATGATGAGGAAGATGTACGCCGGCCCGGAGCCGCTGAGGCCGGTCACCGCGTCGAGGAGGCTCTCCTCGAGCGTCACCGTGAGGCCGACCGAATCGAAGACCCGCTTCGCGAGCTGGAGGTCGTCATCGCTCGCGTGGGTGCCCGGCGCGATCGCGGTGGCCCCAGCGTCGACGAGCGCGGGCGTGTTGGGCATCGACCGGATCACGCGCGTCCCCGGCGGGAGGCGCGCCTCGATCGCGGCGATGGGCACGCCGGCGGCGATCGAGACCACCAGCGCGCCGCCGACGCCCTCGGCGACGTGCGGGAGCACCTTGTCGAAGACCTGCGGCTTCACGCTCAGGACGACCACGTCGGCCCACGCGCACGCCTCTCTCGCGTCGCGGCCCACCCGGATCCCGTGCCCCTCGGCGAGCTCCACGAGGCGCTCCGGGCGGACGTCCACCGCCCAGATCTGGGTGGCCTGGGACGCGCCCGCGTGCAGCAACCCCTTGATGAGAGCGCCGGCCATGTTGCCCGCGCCCACGAAGGTGATGTTCTTCCCGATCAAGGCGTCGGCCTCCGGCACTGCCAGTCGCCCGCGCCGACCATCGACTCGGAGCAGCTGACGCCGTCCTCGCAGTCGTTGTTCGAGTCGCAGGTGCCGCCCTCGGCGACCGCCTGGCACGTCTCCGTCGTCATGTCGCACTGCATGCGACCGCAGCAGTCCGCCGCGGTCCGGCAGCGCACACCACGGTCCACGCAGCACGAGTGCGTCCCCGCCGAGAGCGAGCGCGCGCAGCGCAGCGCGCCGCAGCACTCGTCGGCGGTGGGGTCGCACGTCTGCGTCTCGCGCATGCACCCGGTCCCGTCCTGACAGGAGCCGGCCAGGCAGATGTCACCATCGCAACACTCGATGTCGCGATCGCAGAGGCCGTCGCGGCCGATGCACTGGCACTCGCCGTCCTGGCAGAGCATCCGGCCGCAGCAGTCCTCGTTCTCCTCGCACGAGGTGCTCCCGCCCGCGCAGCACTGGCGAACCGGCGGCGCCGTCGGCTCGGTGCGCGTCTCGCTGCACGACAGGCCCGCGCAGCACTCGCTGCTGCCCATGCAGGCGGCGCGCTCCTCCTTGCACATCGTCATCATCTCGGAGGGGCGGCACTGGAAGGTCTGGCAGGTGCTGCCCTCGCAGCACTCGGACGAGTCGATGCAGAACGACCCGTCGCTCCCGCACGTGCAGGTCCCGTCGCCGCCGCAGAACATGAGGCCGCAGCAGTCGAGCGAGTTCTCGCAGTCGCCGCCCTGGCCCATGCAGCAGCGCGGGATCAGCGGCGCCGGCCGGCACACCGAGCCCGAGCAGCACTCCTGGCCCGGCAGCAGGCCGCCGAGCAGGCACGTCAGGCTCGGGCCGCGGCAGTCGGTGCAGTCGCCGAACTGGCAGTGGTAGGAGCCCTCGCACGCGCCCTCGCTGCCGCCGAGATCACAGCACATCATGCCGTCGCGCCCGCAGTCGTCGGGCGGCGTCGCGCAGAGCCCCGACGGATCCATGCGGCGGTCGCAGACGAGCCCGGGATCGCAGGTGCCGCGAGCGCCACACGGCGCGCCCATGAAGCCGGTGTCGTCGGGGCGCAGGCACGTCCCGCCGCGGCACACCAGGGTGCCCGAGCAGTCCGTGAGCGCGCCGTCGAGGCCCGCGCAACACGCGTTGTCGATCTCACCGCACGCCGTGGCCGGGTCCGCGTTGACGCAGGTGGCCGTCGTCACGTCGCACGCGAGCGAGCGCGAGGTGCACGGCGAGGCGCCGTCGCAGCAGCGATCGCCCTCGCCGCCGCAGCCCGTGCACGTGCCCTCGACGCACACACCCTCGTCGCGGCACGTGAACCCGTCGCAGCAGCGCTGACCGGGGCGGCCGCACGTGTCGGGCATCGGGTCGACGTCGTCGGCCGCGGCACAGACCCCGCCGGAGCAGAGCAGCCCCTCGCAGCAGTCCGAGGACCCGGTGCAGGTCGCCGTCCGCGGCGCGCAGCAGCGCCCGGTCTGGCAAGCGAGCCCGCGGCAGCAGTCGGACGCGGCGCTGCACGAGGCGCCCGAGCCCGACGCGATGCAGCACACGTCGCCGCGGCCACAGTCGAGCCCGAGCTCGCAGATGCGCCCGGGGTTGCAGCAGCCGCCGCCCGCGGTGCCGCACGGGCCGCCCGTCGGGATCTCCCCGCCGTCGCCGCCGGGGGGGATCCGACCGTCCATCCCCACCGATCCGTCCGGGCCACCGCCCGGGTTGTCGGCGCAGCCCGGGAGCGCGGCGAGGGCCGCGACGACCGAGCAAGCGAGCAAGCGAGCGAGAACGTACCGCATGGACGGATGCTAGCAGCCTCCGGGGAGAATGACTGCAGAGCGCGCGCCGACGAGCCGTTGGATGCCGCGCCCGCGGGCGCTAACGTTCGCGCCCGTGCGCTCCCCCAAAGAACGCCTCCTCGACGCCCTCGAGGCGTGGCAGCGCGAGCGCGCTCGGGAGCGCGTGGCGCGGTGGCGCGGCGACGCGGACGCGCTCGACGAGGTCGCGGTGTCGAGCCGCCACGCCCGACTCCGGGGGCCGCGCGCCCGCGAGCTCTACGAGGACGCCCTCGACCGCGGCGATCTCGAGGGCGACGAGCGCGTCGCCGTCGAGGCGGCGCTGCGGGAGGCCTACGTCACCGGCCCGAGGGCGCTCGGCGACGCGCGGATCGCGGCGGCCCTCGCGGCGCCGATCCCGTACGACTCCGACTTCCATCGCGGGAGCGACCTCCTGCTCCGGCTCGCGGTGCGGCCCGACGGTCGGACCCGCCGCGCGATCGCGCGGGCGCTCGAGCGGACGTTCACGGACATGCTCGGCGGCCTCGAGGAGCGCCGAGGCCGCGTCGAGGAGGCGCTCGAGCTCGCGGCCTGGCTCCCCGCGCCGCCGGCGAGCGCGCCGGTCGACGCCGAGCAGGTCCTCGCCGAGACCGACGAAGCGTGGCGCGAGCTGCTCGAGCGCCTCGCGCACGCGGGGGGCGCGCACCCCGAGGACTGGTCGGACCTCGTCCACCTCCTCCGGGCGCCCGCTTGGGACGACCTGGTGCCCCGTCGATCGCGGCCGCGGCGGGCGAGCGCCCCGCTCGAGGAGCTCGGCTTCGGCGAGGTGCTTCGCCGCGGCGCCCACGTCGAGCCGAGCCACGGCGGGGCGCGCGCCGAGATCGCGATCGTCGCCCCCTCCCGCGACGTCCGCCTCGCCGGCGGTGTCGAGCTCGGGGTCGCGTCCGAGCGAGACTTCGCGCGGGCGCTCGGCGCGGCGGCCGCGTGTCTCCTCGCGCACCCGGGGCTGCCGACCGTGCTCGGGCGGCCGGCCGCGCACAGCGTCGCGGACGCGATCGGCGCGCTCTGCGGCCACCTCCTGTCGGACGGGCGCTACGTCGCGCGCGCGTTCGGAGACCTGAGCCCCGCGCAGGTGCGGGCCGCGCGCGAGCTCGCGCTCGGCGTCGAGCTGTTCGAGCTGCGGACCGCCGCGGCGGCCCACCTCGGCCACGCCCAGCTCGGGCGCGCCGGGTTCGTCGACGAGGCGCGCGACCGGCTCGTCCGGACGTGGGGCGTCGACGCGCCGCCCGCGCTCGCGAGCCTCGTCGCCCGCGACCCGGGCGCGACCGCGCGCCTCGCCGCCGCGAGGCTCGCCCCCGCGCGCGCGCGCGCGCTCCGGGAGCAGTTCGACGAGGACTTCTGGCGCAACCCGAGGACCGCGGAGCCGCTGCGCCACGGCGCGTCCCGCGGGGCGGCGCTCACCCCCGACGCCTGGGCCGCGGAGCTCGGCGTCCCCGAGGGGGCGCTCCGCGCCCGCATGACGGAGCTCCTCGGCTGAAGTACGCTCGCGCGCTCATGGACGCGAGCATCCACGCCGACCGACGTCGGCGCCTCCTCGAGCAGATGGGAGAGCGCGCCGTCGCGGTCATCCCGTCGGCGCCGGTCTTCATCCGCAACAACGACGTCGAGCACGAGTACCGGCAGGACAGCGACTTCTTCTACCTGACCGGCCTCGACGAGCCCGACAGCGTGCTCGTGCTCGGCAACGCGCACCCCGATCACACGGCGGTGCTCTTCGTCCGGCCTCGGAACCCCGAGCGAGAGATCTGGGATGGCCCGCGCGTGGGGGTGGACGGCGCCCTCGCCTCCCTCGCGGTCGACGCGGCGTTCGAGATCGGCGACCTCGACGCGAAGCTGCCGGGCTACCTCGCCAACGCAGAGACGCTCGTCTACCGGGTCGGCCGCGACGCCGCCACGGACACGCGCCTGTTCGCCGCGCTCGAGGGCACGCGCCGCCGGCAGCGCTACGGCGTCGGGTACCCGACGACCATCGTCGACCCGGCCGCCTACGTCCACGAGCAGCGCCTCGCGAAGGACGACCACGAGCTCGACGCGATGCGGCGCGCCGCCGCCGTGACCGCCGAGGCGCACGACGCGGCGATGACCAAGGCTCGCCCCGACGCCTACGAGTTCGAGGTCGAGGCCGAGCTCCTGCGCGTCTTCCGCGAGCACGGCTGTGAGCGCCCCGCCTACGGGCCCATCGTCGGCAGCGGCCCGAACGCGACCATCCTCCACCACCGGCGCAACGACAGGAAGATGCTCGACGGCGACCTGCTGCTGATCGACGCGGGCTGCGAGCTCGACTACTACGCCTGCGACGTCACCCGCACGTTCCCGGTGTCCGGTCGGTTCACCGAGCCGCAGCGGGCGATCTACGACGTCGTGCTGAAGGCCCAGCTCGCGTGCATCGACGCGGTCGAGCCCGGCGCGACGCTCGAGGCCCTGCACCAGATCGCGGTCCGCGAGCTCACCCGCGGGCTCATCGATCTGGGCCTCGTCGAGGGCGAGCTCGAGGCCGCGATCGAGGGCGAGCTCTATCGCCCCTACTACATGCATCGCACCTCGCACTGGCTGGGCATGGACGTCCACGACGTCGGCCTCTACTACGACCGCGGCGCCCCGCGCGCGCTGGCCCCGGGCTACGTGTTGACCATCGAGCCGGGCCTCTACGTCTCGACCACCGCCGACGTCGATCCGAAGTGGCGCGGCATCGGCGTGCGGATCGAGGACGACATCCTCGTCACCGCGACGGGGCACGAGAACTTGACGGCCGCGATCCCGAAGGACCCGGACGCGATCGAGCGTCGGCTCGCCGCCCGCGCCTCCTAGACCGAGGCCACGATTCACTTGCGCGAGGCCACCCCGCGATCCACGCCCGGATCTTCGGGGGGCCAACGTGAGTCATTCCTTCTACGTCGCTCTGGACGAGCCGCCGACCTATGAGGCGGTGCTCGGCGGCTTCAGCCCACGCCTGCAGACCGCGGCGGGGGCGGGTGACGATCTCGAGGGCCCGTGGCAGGCGGGGCACGTCCTCGCGGTCTGGCGCCAGGGCGTCAGCACCCGGCCGATCGAGCTCTGTTGGGAGCACGGCAAGCTGTCGGCGCGGATCCTCGCCTGCTCGTGCGCCGAGGACTACGGCATCGGGCTCGACGCGGTGTGCGGCGTCGCGCGCGCGGCCGGCGTGGAGGTCGAGTCCGAGGAGGGGATCCGCTTCACCCACGCGGAGCGCGAGGCCACCCACGGCGCCGACTGGATCGCGCGGCACGTCGACTCGATGGTCACGTCCGTGATCGCCCACACGCGCTCGCTCGACGAGGGCTACATCACGATGCCCGGCACGACGCGGGACTTCCACCTCGGCCCCCGGGTGCTCGCCGAGATCGACGAGGGGGACGTCGCCGCGCAGCGAGAGGCGCTCTTCGCGAAGATGCGCGCCCTCTTCTACCCGGACCCCGAGGAGGTCTACCCGGCCAACGTCCTGTCGGTCACCCGGGACGACGGGTCGCGCGTCACCCTCACCGCGTTCGCGCGGGACGTCCCCTACATCTTCCCGCCGGTCCAGTACCTCACCGTGCTCGACGACGAGCCGTTCGAGATCCCCTTCGACGCGCTCGAGGCGGTGGTCGGCGAGGACCGCATCGTCTGGATGGACGAGGTGTGCCCCGCGGTCGAGGCGATCGGCCCGCTCGAGTGGCCCGCCGTCGTGGCCCTCGCCCGCGCGCACGCGGTGGACGCCATGGCCCGTCGCCCCTCGACGCCGGCCGAGCGCATCAGCCACGCCCCCGACCAGCCCAAGGATTCGGGCGGGGTCCCCTGGGGGCTCGTCATCGGCGTGCTGATCGCGTTCGCGGTCGTCGCCTACGTGCTGTCTCGCTAGCTCAGGACGGACGCGGGCCGAAGATCGCGGTCCCCACGCGCACGATGGTCGCGCCCTCGGCGATGGCCACCTCGAGGTCCGCGCTCATCCCCATCGAGAGCTCGGGCAGCTCGTGCGCCTGCGCCAGCTCCCGGAGCGCGCGGAACCACCGCGTCGGATCCTCGCCCGCCGGCGGCACCGTCATCAGGCCGCGGAGGCGGAGCTTCGACGCGGCCCGGGCCGCCGCCACGAGCTCCGGGAGCTCCTCGACGGCGCAACCCGACTTGCTCGCCTCACGCGCGACGTCGACCTGCAGGAGCACGTCGAGCGAGCCCTCGGCGCGACGGTCGAGCTCCTCCACGAGGCGCACCGAGTCGACGGTCTCGATGGTCGCGCCCGTCCCGATCACCTGCCGCGCCTTGTTGCGCTGCAGGTGCCCGATGAAGTGCCACCGCGCGCCGGGGACCGCCGCCGCCTTCTCCACGAGCTCCTGCGCGTAGTTCTCGCCGAACACGGTCTGGCCGGCGGCCATCGCCTCGAGGACCGCCGCCGCCGGGTGCCGCTTCGAGACCGCCACGAGCGTGACCGACGCGGGATCGCGCCCCGCCGCGTCGCACGCTCGCGCGATGGTCTCCCGGACCGCGGCCAAGCGCTCGGCGATGCTCACGGCCAGCCCCGCAGCGCGCCCGCGCGCTCGAGGAGGTCCACCGTCTCGGCCGCGGGCAGGCCCACGACGTTCGACCACGACCCGTCGATGCGCGTCACCAGCGCGGAGCCGATCCCCTGCACCGCGTAGGCCCCCGCCTTGTCCCGCCCCTCGCCCGTCGCCACGTAGCGGGCCACCCGCTCCGCGTCGAGCTCGCGGAACCAGACCCGCGTGCTCACGGCGATCTCGTCCACCCCGTCGGGGCCGAGCAGCGCGACGCCGGTGATCACCTCGTGCGCCCGCCCGGACAGCGCGCCGATCATCCGCGCCGCGTCCGCGTCGTCACGCGGCTTGCCGAGGATCTCGCCGTCGACGACGACGATGGTGTCGGCGCCGAGGACGAACCCCTCCTCGCGCGCCGCGACCTCTCGGGCCTTCAGGACGGCGAGGTGCCGCGCGAACGCCTCGGGCGCGACGCCCTCGATCACGGTCTCGTCGGCGTCGCTCGGCACGACGTCGAAAGGGATCCCGAGCGTCTCGAGGATCGCGCGCCGCCGAGGCGACGCCGAGGCGAGCACCCGCCGCGTCACACCTCGCCCCGCTCCTCGAGGTAGCGGCGGTAGCGCTTCACGTAGGTCCGGCTCACGTGCGCGGAGTCGAGCTGCAGGAACTTGGCGAACTCCGTCACGAAGCCCCGCACGTAGACGGGCGCGGGCAGCCCCGCGAAGTCATCGCCCTCGATGGCCTCGAGGTAGTTCAGGCCGACCTTCGTCTTCTGGCTCACGGAGCGCAGATCGACGCCGAGCGACTCGCGCACCTGCCGGATCAGCGGCCCCGAGAAGTCGGTCTCCGGGGTGATCGCGGGGGGCGGCGGCAGGTCGGTCGAGCGGGTGCGGAAGGCCGGCTCGTCGTCGCGCGGCAGGTCGTCCTCGATCGGGAAGACGCTCAGCTCGTACGGACGCCGGCGCGCCGGATCGAGCAGGACGTCGAACGCCTCCTCGATGCGCGTCCGCACCTTCTCGAGCTCGGCGGGCTCGAAGAGGCCGTAGCAAGCGAGGGCGTCGGACGCGTAGATGTCGCGCGCGCGCTTGAAGGCCCGGCGGACCTCCTCGTCGGTGGCCCCCCGGTCGACCTCGAGGAGGTCGTGGTGGCTCTCGGGCGGCACCGTCCGCTCGCGGCGCCCGCGCTTGCCCGCGGCGAGCGCGAGCAGCCGGCGGGCGATCTTCTCGAGGCTCTTCGCCGACTTCGCGCCCGGGCTCTCGACGAGGAGGACGCGACGGTTGCGCATGTTGCTCCACGCCGTGTCGTCGTAGTCGATGTGCCCGAGGTACTCGATCGGGATGCCGAGGCGACGGCGGGCCGCCGTCCGGATGGACTCCCCGAGCTCGAGGTCGGCCCGCAGCCGGGTCTGGTTGAGCACGATGGCCGGCGAGAAGCTCTCCATCAGCTCGCGCACGGGATCGGCCATCGGATCGCCGTCCTCCTCGAGGACCCGCCACAGATCCACGGGGGCCGGCGCGCCGCCGAGCGCGCGGATGCGATCGAGCAGCCGACGACGGGTCCGCTCCTCCACGATCTTGCGCCGCAGGTGCCGCACGAACGCGTAGCGGAGGAACCGGTAGGTGTTCTCGATCGCGGTCGGCTCGGGGACGGTCACGTAGACCGAGAGGTCCGCGGCGAGGTGGAAGTCGATCAGCGTGCTCGAGATCCCCGACCCCACGTCGGCGACCACGTAGTCCGCGCGCAGCCCGTGCAGCCGATCGGCCAGCTTCGAGCGCCGCGTGCGGCCCCGCTCGCCCGCGGCCGGCTCGTCGAGGCCGGCGTGGTGCAGGCGCAGCCCCGGGACGGCGGTCTCGATGAGCCGCGAGCTCGCCGAGCCGTCGGGCTCCTCCTCGAGGAGCGGATCCCAGCGACGACCGCTCGGCGGCCGCGGGACCCCGACGATGGTGTGGAGGTTCGCGCCGCACGGGTCGGCGTCGGCGAGGATGACCTGGCGCCCGATCGAGGCGAGGTACACCGCCAGGTTGGCCGCCAGCATGCTCTTGCCCGCGCCGCCCTTCGCGCCCGCGACGGACACGATCCGCGGCGGCCGCGGGGCGAGCCCGGGCTCCGTCGGCCCGTCCTCGCCCTCGCCGGGCTCACGGAAGAGCAGCACCTCTTCTTCGACCGAGTCGCTCATCGAGAACCCGAGGTGCTACCAGGCGCTACTCGGCTTCGCCAGCAGGCGCCATCGCGGCCAGGAACGGCTCCCACTCGACGAACCGGCGCCGCTGCGCCGCGAGCGAGAGCGCGAGGCTCCAGCTCGGGCGCACGGGGCGCTTGAGGAGGCGCATCCCGGCCTCCTCGGGCGTGGAGCGGCCCTTCTCGAGGTTGCACCGCCGACACGACGTCACGAGGTTCTCCCACGAGGAGCGCCCTCCCCGCGACCGCGGCATCACGTGATCGAGGTTGAGCTCTTTGATCCCCGGCCGCTGCGCGCAGTACTGACACGTGTAGTCGTCGCGCATGTACACGTGGCGCCGCGACAGGCGCAGCGGGGCCCGCGGGACGCGGTTGTAGCCGTCGAGCAAGAGCACGCGTGGGACGCAGATGCGACCGCGCACCGTCCCGATCGACTCCTCTAGCGGGCTCGCGGGCCGGCGCGCCCAGGCGGGGAAGTCGTACGGCTCGAAGTTCGCGTCGAGGACGCGCGCCCGGCCCAGATAGAGGAGCGCGAAGCCGTTCCGCGCGTCGGTGATCCGCACCGGTTGATAGCCGCGGTTGAGCACCAGCACCGGCGAGTCGAGCCCCGTTCGCGGGGCCGGGGTGCGGGAGCCCATCACGAACACCACGTCACGAGGCGCGTCTCACGAGGACCACGTCGCCTCATAGATGTCCTTGTCGTCGCCGAGGGCCGCCGCACGCGCGACGCGGACGTCGACCTCCCGGGCGCCCGCGATCCGGAGCGCCTCGTCGAGGTAGCCCGCGATCATCGCGTTGAGCGCGAGGCTCGGGTCGTCCATCCCCTCGACGACGAGGCGGCCGTAGCCACGACCCAGCTTCGCGACCACCACGTGGCCCTGGTCGAAGTAGCGGGTCCACACCTCGGGGACGAGCGAGAACAGGATCTCCGGGGTGCGGACCTCGAGCGCGGGGTCGGTCCGGCTCGCGCCCCGTCGGGCGAGGTAGCGACCGGCCTCGGCCACGAGCTTTCGGTCGCCCTTGCCCTTCTCGCGATCGATCGCCTCGAGCAGGTAGACGGGCCGCGGCAGCACGTACCACCGCTCGCGATCGATGCCCGCCACCACCACCGCGTGCAGCAGCGGCTCGCTCGCGATCCACCGGTCCACGTCGACGCCGTCGAAGCGCTCGCGCAGGAAGTCCAGGATCTCGACCAGCGCCGCCCCCGCGACGGTGGGCCGAGCTGGAGAGACCGCCGCGGCGCTCTCGACCTCCATCTCGCGCGCCCGGAGCTGGCGGAGCTCCATCGTCAGCGTGTCGGTGCTGTCGAGGAGCTCGGACGGGGGCTCGGCGCCATACGCCACCAAGGCCTCGCCCATCTCCTCGGCGTACTGGTACCTGTCGTCGGCGCTCTTCTCGAGGGCCTTCTGGACGATCGCCTCGAGCCCCGGATCGACGTCGACGCCGATCGAACGGAAGGTCGGCGGCGGCTCGTCGGTGATGGCCCGGCACATGTCCGGGAAGCTCGGCTGGTCGAAGGGCACCCGCCCCGCGAGCATCTGGTACAGCAGCACCCCGACCGCGTAGAGGTCGACGCGCGCGTCGCGCACCCGGCGCCCCAGGATCTGCTCGGGGGACGCGTGGGTGGGCGTGCCCATCGTCTTGCCCGACGGGGTCAGGTCGTTCGGCCCGCTCTGATCGTTGGCCGAGTCGATGATGGCGGCGACGCCGAAGTCGAACAGCTTCACGTGGTCGCGCTTGTTGCCCTGCACCGTCAACATGACGTTCTCGGGCTTCAGGTCGCGATGGATGATCCCCTCGCCGTGGGCGGCGGCGAGGGCGGCGAGCACTTGCCCGGCGATCTTCGCGGCCCGTTTGGCGTCGAAGGCGCCGTCCTCGCGGAGCGCTTGCGCGAGGCTCTTCCCGCGCACGTACTCCATCACCGTGTACGGCGCGCCGTTGGGCTCGATGCCCATGTCGAGCACGTCGACGATGTTCTCGTGGCCCACGCTCGCCGCGGCGCGCGCCTCGCGCTGGAACCGCGCGATCGTCACCCCCTCGTCGGCGAGGTGATGATGGAGGACCTTGACCGCGACCGTCCGCCCGATGGCGACGTTCTCGGCCTTGTAGACGGTGCCCATGCCGCCCCGGCCGAGCACCCGGCGGAGGCGGTACTTGCCGCCGACGACCGCCCCGACGAGGCTGCGTGGGCTGACGAACGTGCGGGGCGCGCCGCCGCTCGGGTCGGGCGTCAACATCGCCCCTTCGCTGCCCCCGACTTCCGAGACGCCCCAAGCACGGACGGAGGATAGCTCCATCCCGGGGCCCCCCCAAGGGTCCCGAACGAAACCGGACGGCGTCGGGCCCGATGTGCCCTGCATGCGCGCGCTCTCGATCGCCCTCGCGGCGTTGACCACGGGCTGCCTCCAGGCGCCCGCCCCTCCTCCACTCGACGACGCGGGGACCCCGCCGGACGCGGGCGCGCCCCCTCGCCTCGCGCTCGAGTCCGTGGAGATCGAGGATCTCTCGGGCGCGGCGTGGCCTGACTCCGCCATGCCTCGACGCCCGGTGATTCGCCTCACCTGGACCACCGCGCCGCGCCTCGACCCGGACACCGAGCCGCCGGTCTGGATCCTCCGCGGTGCCCCCGACGACGCGCTGCTCGACGATCTCTCGAGCGCGCCGCTCCGGGTCGCCAACACGTCGCGGATCGTCCCCGCGACCCTCGTCGCGGGTGCCCGCACGTGGGAGCTCCGGATCGACGAGCGCCTCGATCGGGGCGCCGACGCGACCCTGGCGATCGGCGCCTGGCTCCGCGACGCCGACGGCGAGCCCGTCGAGGGCGCGACCGCGCTCGGCCTCCGCGTCGGCGAGGATCCGTCGGTGGGCGCCGAGGTCCGCGCCACCTGGCCTCCCGACGGAGCGATGGCGGTGTCCCCGAGCCTCACCGAGATCGCCATCGCCCTCGACGGGCCCTTCGCATCGATCGCCGAGGGATCGATCCTGCTCCTCGAAGGGGATCGCCCCGAAGACACCACCGCAGCCGCCGTCCCCTGCCCCGACGTGGGTTGGCCCGACGGCTGGTGCGTGCGCCTCACTCCGTCGCGACCGCTGCGCCGCGGCAGCGAGCACCGGATCGCGATCGACACCCACCTCCTCGACGCCACCGGAGCGCCGATCGGGCCCTGGGAGGGCCGGTTCACGACCTCGTCGGACGACGCCCCGCCCCCGCCCGAGCTGCGCGTCCCCGAGCGCTGCGCCCTCGACGAGACCCTCACCGAGCTCGGCTGCCTCCTCGCGGACGACGAGCGGATCGAGCTCCGGATCGACGCGGGCGAGCCCGTGCGGTGGCGATGGGCCCTCGGTGACGCCGAGGTCTTCGGGATCGCGCCGCGCGGCGCCGTCACGATCCACGTCGGGGGCCTCGCCCCGGAGACCGCGCTCGAGGGCCAGCTCACGCTCGAGGGGACGAGCGGCGCCGTCACCGCGCTGAGCCTCCCCGTCGAGACCACCGAGCCCCTCGCGACGGTCGCCATCGTCGAGGTCCGCCCCGATCCGAGAGGCCCCGAACCCACCCAGGAGTACGTGGAGATACTAAACTTCGGCGCGATGCCCCTGGCGCTCGACGGATTCAGCCTCTCCGATCGCGACGACGCGATCGGCGACCTGCTGTCCGGCACCCTCGCGCCCTCCGAGCGGGTGCTCGTCGTCCCCGAGCGCTTCGACGCCGAGGACCCCGCCGATCCCCCGGTCCCGCCGGGGGTCCGCCTCGTGCGCGTGGACGGCCCGCTCGGCTCGGGCGGCATCGCGAACGCGGGCGAGCCGCTCTTCCTCCGGGACCCCGCCGGCCACCGCGTCTCGTCCGCCCCCGCTCGGGCCGCCGCCCCCGGGATCTGCCTCGTCCGCGAGGGCCCCTCGATGCGCGACGCCGAGGGGTTCGCGCTCGCCCCCTGCACGCCGGGCGTCCCGTGAACGAGTCCCTGCCGCTGCCCACCCCTTCCCGCGCCGGCGCCGAGGTCGTCGTGCAGGGGACCGTGGCCGAGCAGCGGTGGGCCAGCGCCGACGGACGCTTCGCGGTGATCCGCGTGGAGCTCGAGGCCCGGTCCGAGTCCATCACCGTGATCGGCGACGTGGCCGGGCTGGCCGAGGGCGAGGACGCGCGGTTCCGCGGCGCTTGGGAGGAGCACGCCAAGTACGGCGCGCGCTTCCGCGCGGTCGGCTGGACGCCCGTGCTGCCGACCACCCGCGCCGGCCTCGCGCGCTTCCTCGGCTCCGGCCTGATCCCGGGCGTGGGCCCGGCGCTCGCGGAGCGGCTCGTGGGGACGTTCGGCGATCGGACGCTGGACGTCATCACGCAGCAGAGCGCGCGCCTGCGCGAGGTGCAGGGCATCGGTGCCAAGCGCGCCGGCGCCATCGCCGAGGCGGTGCGGGCGCGCCGCGCGGACGCCGAGCAGCTCACGTTCCTGCACTCGCTCGGGATCGGCCCCGCGCTGTCCCGGAAGCTCTTGCGCAAGTACGAGGGCCGCACCGTCGAGGTGCTCCGCGAGGACCCGTACCTCGCCGCCGAGGAGGTCCGCGGGATCGGCTTCCGCACCGCGGACCAGATCGGTCGCGCGGCCGGCATCGCCACCGACGATCCCCGCCGCGCCGCCGGGGCGGTGCTCCACCTCGTGGGCAAGGGCGCCGACGACGGCCACGTGTTCCTCCCGATCGACGTGCTGCGCGATGGGGCCCGAACGCTCGAGGTGCCCGAGGATCTCGTCGACCCGGCGGTCGAGACCCTCGAGGCGCGTCAGATGCTGATCGTCGAGGACGGCGGGGTGTACGCGCCGCCGCTGCACCGCGCCGAGGTGCGCGCGGCGGAGCGGCTCGCGGCGCTGTCCCGCCCCCGCGCCGGCCGCGAGTCCGCGGCCCGGGCGCTCACGCTCCCCACCGAGCTGTCGGACCAGCAGCGCGACGCCGTCCGCGCGGCGCTGACCAACGGGCTGATGGTCCTCACGGGCGGCCCGGGGACGGGCAAGACGACGACCGTCGAGGCGATCGTCGACTCGCACACCGCGCTCGAGCTCCGGGTGACCCTCTGCGCGCCGACCGGGCGGGCCGCCAAGCGCATGAGCGAGGCCAGCGGACGCGAAGCGAAGACGATCCACCGCCTGCTCGAGTGGAACCCCGCGACCGCGTCGTTCTCGCGAGACGCCAAGAGCCCGCTCGACACCGATCTGGTCCTCGTCGACGAGGCGTCGATGCTCGACCTCCCGCTCGCGCGCGCGCTCCTCGACGCGATCCCTGCGAGCGCGAGCCTGGTGCTCGTCGGCGACGTCGACCAGCTCCCTCCGGTCGGCGCGGGGCAGGTCCTGCGCGAGCTGATCCGGTCCGGGACCGCGCCGGTGGTCCGCCTCGACCGCGTGTTCCGCCAAGCGCAGAAGAGCGCCATCGTCCGCGGCGCGCACGACATCTTGCATGGTCGCGTCCCCAGCCCGACCCCTCGCGGGGACAAGGGCCCTGGCGATCTCTTCATCGTGCGCGCGCGGGAGGCTGCCGCGATCCAGGAGCGCCTCGTCGCCACCCTTCGCCGCATCCCCGAGGCCTATGGGCTCGACGCGCGACGCGACGTCCAGGTGCTCGTGCCGATGCGCCGCGGGCCGATCGGCACCGAGAACCTCAACCAGGTCCTGCAGGACGAGCTGAACCCGAGCCGCGGGGGCCCGGGGGCGGGGCTCCGGGCGGGGGACAAGGTCATGCAGCTCCGCAACGACTACGAGCGCGAGGTCTTCAACGGCGACATCGGCTGGGTCCGCCGCGTCGCGGACGGAGTGACCTACGTCGAGTTCGACTCGGGGCTCCGAAGCTACGACGCCGACGCGCTCGACGCGCTCGCGCTCGCGTACGCCTCCACCATCCACAAGGCGCAGGGGTCCGAGTTCCCAGGCGTCGTCGTCGTGCTGAGCGGCGCGCACCACGTCCTGTTGAACCGTTCGCTCCTCTACACCGCCGTGACCCGCGCCAAACGGCTCGTCGTGCTGGTCGGCGACGAGCGCGCGATCGCGCGAGCCGCGAGGACGGGGCGTGAGCGACAGAGCCACTGTCGCCTCGCCGAACGGCTGATCGGGGCTACTACGTCGCCCTCATGACGATCGACCTCGCCGCCGCCGCGGACACGAGCGCCCTCCCCTACGTCACCGCGAGCCGCGGAGAGCCCATCGAGGCGGCGTTCCGGGATCGACCCGAGGACTTCGTCGTCGACGAGATCCCCGCCTACGCCCCTTGCGGCGAGGGGGACCACCTCTACGTCCGCTTCGAGAAGCGCGAGCTCAACACCCCCGACGCGGTGCGCCGCATCGCCCAGGCGCTCGGCGTCGACCCGCGCGCCGCCGGCTGGGCCGGCCTCAAGGACCGCAAGGCGATCACCACCCAATGGGCGAGCTTCGAGCGGGCCGACCCCGCCAAGCTCGACGCCCCGATCGACGGCGTGCGCGTCCTCGAGTCCGCGCGGCACGGCAACAAGCTCCGCACCGGGCACCTCGAGGGGAACCGCTTCGACCTGCTCCTGCGCGGCGCCCCCGCGGACCGCGCCGAGGACCTCCGCGCCACCCTCGCCGAGCTCGAGGCCCGCGGCGTGCCGGCGTACTTCGGTCCGCAGCGGTTCGGCCGCGACGGCAGCAACGTCGGCGACGCCGTCCGCTGGCTCGTCGGCGGCGGGCGCCCGCCGCGGGACCGCTTCAAGCGCAAGCTGCTCGTTTCGGCCTTCCAGTCCGCGATGTTCAACCAGCTCCTCGCCGCGCGCATCGACGAGGGCACGCTCGAGACCGCGCTCCTCGGCGACCTCCTGCAGAAGGTCGGCTCGGGCGGCCTCTTCGGCTGTGAGGACCCCGAGGTGGACTCGGCGCGCGCCCGCGCCTTCGAGATCACGGCGACGGGCCCGATGTTCGGCCCCAAGATGCGCTGGCCCACGGCCGACGTCCTCGCGCGCGAACAAGAGACGCTGCGCGCCTTCGGCGTCGAGCCCGCGGATCTGCGCGGCTTCGGCAAGGCGGGCCCCGGGACGCGCCGCCCCTACCGCCTCCGGCTCGGCGCCCCCGAGGTCGAGGCTGGCCCCGACGGCGTGCGGGTCCGCTTCACCCTGCCCGCGGGAGCCTACGCGACCGTCGTCGTGAGGGAGCTGCTCCGGCGGGAGGTGAGCTGAGCAACTCGCTTGCAAGAGGGGTCAACATGCGTCAAGCCCACGGGCACTCGGACGGCGGATCGTCCGTTGCCATCGGGCCGCTAGGCCCCATGAAGCGATGGCCCAGCGCCTGGAGATGGTGTGGATATTCAGGAACGACTGACCGCGTTCGCGATGCTCGGGGCCGAGTGGGTCATGTGGCTGCTCGTGATTCTGTCGGTCATCGTGCTCGCGATCGTGCTCGAGCGCGCCTACTACATCATCGCCTCGCGCGATGACGTCGAGGGCCTCAAGCGAGACCTCCTCAAGCGCCTCCGCGGCGCCGACATCGACGGAGCCAAGAAGCGCCTCAAGGCCAGCAAGTCCTTCGAAGCGCGCATCGCGCTCGCGGGCCTCGAGTCCGCCGACGACGGCTACGCCGCGGCGGAGGAGCGCATGCAGGGCGAAGGCGCGCTCGCGAAGCTCGCGATGGAGCGCAACCTCGCGTTCGTCGGCACCGTCGGCAACAACGCCCCCTTCGTCGGGCTGCTCGGCACGGTCATCGGGATCATCCGCGCCTTCCACGAGCTCGAGACGAGCCAGGGCCAGGTCTCCGCGGGGCTGATGGCGGAGATCGGCGAGGCGCTCGTCGCCACCGCGATCGGGCTGCTCGTCGCCATCCCGGCGGTCGCGTTCTTCAACCTCTTCCTGCGCGTCATCAAGGCTCGGATCGCCCGCGGTGACGCGCTCGGCGCCGAGGTCCTCGCGCACCTCAAGAGCACCCGGGCCGCCACGGCTGGCGACGACGGCGAGGCCTGAACGTGGGGGCCAGCGGCGGATCGGACGACGACGACATCATCACGGCGATCAACGTCACGCCGCTGGTCGACATCGTGCTCGTGCTCCTGATCATCCTCATGGTCACGGCGAGCTACATCGTCTCGAAGAGCATCCCGATGGACCTGCCGAACGCGGTGACGGGGGGCGAGAGCCCGCCGCGCACGCTGACGGTCTCGATCGATCAGGACAGCCAGCTCTACATCGACGCCGAAGAGGTCACGTGGGACGAGCTCCGCGCGCGCGCCCACCGCTTCGCGGCCGAGGAGAGCGAGGCGCGGGCCGTCATCGCGGCGGACCGCCGCGTCAGCCACGGCGAGTTCATCCACATCATCGACATCCTCCGCGACGAGGGGATCGTCCGCTACGCGATCAACGTGAACCCGCAAGATCCCGCCAACCCGTGAGGATCCGGCCCTGATCCGGGACCGCCGTGCTGCAGTTAGTCAGGCTCGTCACCGCCCTCGTCTTCCTGGATCGGTCCCCCGCCGACGCACTGAGGCTGTACGCCTCCCTGTTCATCAGCCTCGGCGCCCACGTCGTCGCCGCGATCGCGCTCCTGATCCTGCCGCTCACGGGGTGGCTCGACCCGGAGCCCGACCCGATCACGATCGAGATCGTCGAGCCGCCCCCCGAGGTGGTCGAGCCGGAGCCCGAGCCGGAGCCCGAGCCGGAGCCCGAGGTGGTCGAGCCCGAGCCCATCGTCGAGCCCGAGCCCGTGGTCGAGCGGCGGCCCCGCGATCCCATCGATCCGCCCCCCTCGCCGGAGCCTCCCGCCGCCGAGCCGCCCCCCGCCGAGGAGACGATCGCGGACTTCTCCGGGATGACGCTCACCAACGACCTCGGTGAGTCGTGGGGCAGCGCGACGGGGACCGGCGCGCCCATGGACGGCCCCATCGGGCGGCCCGGGGCCGCCGTCACCGGCCGCAACCGGTCGGGCACCGCGGGCGGCACGCCCGGCGGGACGGGGAGCGGAGAGGGCACCGACCTGGTCGGCCCCGCCGATCTCTCGCGCCGTCCGGGGCCGCCCAACGACCGGCTGCGCGAGGTGCTGCAGCGGAACTACCCTCCGCAGGCGCAGCGTCAGGGCCTCGAAGGGAGCGCCCGGGTCCGCGTCCGCGTCGAGCCCGACGGCAGCGTCCGCCCGCTCACCGTGCTCAGCGAGGACCAGCCTGGGTTCGGCGACGCCTGCCGCCGCACCCTCCGCGAAGGCGGCCGCTGGGAGGCCCCCCTCGATCGCAGCGGCAACGCGGTCGCGACCATCACGACCTTCCGCTGCACCTTCTCGCTCGACTTCTAACGCGACCGCTGCCGACAGGCCCCGTGGTGGAAGCATCCGTTGCCACGGGACGGCCTTTCGGCGATGATGGTTCGCATGCGGTGGTGTGGCGCGCTCGGAGCATGTTTGGTTGTCGGGCTGCTGGCTGCGCCCGTCTCGGCGCAGGACACGGATCCGCCCGTCGGCGAGATCAACGTCATGCGCTTCACCCCGGCCGTCGGGCCCGGGAACTACTTCCAGGTCGAGGGCGCGCAGACCCCCGGCCACGTGACGGGATCCGCGGGGCTCGTGCTCGACTACGGGCACGCGCCGCTCGCGCTCTACAACGCCACCTGTGATCCCGACGGGACGAACTGCACCGTCACGGACACCCGCTCCGAGCTGGTCCAGTACGTCGCCGCCGGCCACATCACCGGCTCGATCGCGCTCTGGGACCGCCTCCAGATCAACCTGACCGTCCCGCTCGTGATCACGCGCGGCGACCAGTTCTCGTACTCCACCGGGCGCGACATGTTCACCGTCCCCGGTGGCCCGGATCCCAGCTTCACGCTCGCCGACCCGCGGCTCGGCGTGAAGGGCCACATCTGGCGCGACCCCGACAGCGGCGTGGCCCTCGGCGCGAGCGCGTTCGTCACCTTCCCCACCGGGAGCGCGATCGCGCCGAACCGCTTCGTCGGTGACGCGCTGCCCACGTTCGGAGGCCACTTCATCTTCGAGATGGTCAACTCCGGCTTCCACCTCGGCGCGAACGTCGGCGGGATCTGGCGCGACGAGACCCGCGTCTTCTCGAGCGTGGTCGGCGGGCAGCTCACCTACGGCGTCGCCGTCGGCTACGACGTCACGACCCTCGTCGGGATCTTCGGCGAGCTCGTCGGCGCCAGCACCTTCACCGACCAGTCCGACGAGCACTACCTCGAGTGGCGCCTCGGCGGCCGCTTCCGCGTCGAGGACTTCGAGATCCACGTCGCGGGCGGCAGCGGCCTGCCGCCCTTCGGGCTCGGCACCCCGCTCTTCCGCGCCATCGCCGGCTTCCAGTGGGCCCCGCGCCACGCGGACACCGACGGCGACGGCATCGAGGACAGCCAGGACAACTGCCCCAGCGAGCGTGAGGACGAGGACGGCTGGGAAGACGAGGACGGCTGCCCCGAGGCCGACAACGACGACGACGGGCTCCTCGACGCCGACGACCCGTGCCCCGACCAGGCCGAGGACGTCGACCAGTTCGAGGACGAGGACGGCTGCCCCGACACCGACAACGACGGCGACGGCATCCACGACGGCTACGACTCGTGCCCCGACCAGGCCGAGGACATGGACGGCGACCGCGACCAGGACGGCTGCCCCGACAACGACACGGACCGCGACGGCATCGAGGACCCGCAGGACCAGTGCGTCGACGAGCCCGAGGACTTCGACGGCTTCGGCGACGAGGACGGCTGCCCCGAGACCGACTTCGACGGCGACGGGCTGCCGGACGAGACCGACGCGTGCCCGGATCAGGCCGAGGACATGGACGAGTTCGAGGACGAGGACGGCTGCCCTGAGGAGGGCGGCGCGCCCGAGGGCTCCGAGGGTCGCCGGCGCCACACCCGAGGCCGCTGACGCCGCTTTCTTGACCCCGCGCCCCGGCGCGGAGTTGATGGGGGCGTGCGTCACCACCACCTCCCCTACCTGCTCGCCCTCCTCGCCTTGCCGGCCTGCGCGCCGAAGGGCTCGTCCACGCTCACCGGCGAGGAGGAGGTCGGGCGATTCCAGGTGCAAGCTTCCTTGCGGGATACCGAGTGCGGCGCCGGCCACGAGGCCCCCGCCGAGCTCGCGTTCGTGGTCGACCTCTTCCACCTCGAGGGCACGTCTCGCGGCTACTGGCAGCTCCCCGACGGCCCGCAGATCGACGGGCTCCTCGAGCGCTCCGGGGGGTTCCGGTTCGCGACGACCACCCAGGCGGTGGCCTACCCCGAGGACCTCGCGAACGACGTCCTCGGGTGCTCGCTGGACCGCACCGAGATCGTGGAGGGCGTGCTCGAGGACGGCCCCGCGCCCGAGGCGCCGGACGGCGGCGTGGGTGAGGGCGAGCCGGAGATGGGCTTCTCGGGCACGACGCGGGTGCGCGTGTCCGCGTCGCCTGGCGGCGACTGCCGCGCGCTGCTCTCCGTGTACGGGGGCCCCTTCCCCGACCTGCCGTGCGTGATCGAGTACGACCTCGACGCGACGCGCGTGCCCTGAGCGCCTACTCGCTCTCGTCGCTCGGCTCGAGGTCCGCCTCGAGGAGCTCGGCCAGCTCCTCCTCGGACTGCTCGATCGCATCGGCGAGCGCCTCGCTGACGGCGCTCGACGGATCCTCGGGCGCCTCCGCGGCCGGCTCTGGGCTCTCGGTCGATCCCGTCGCCGTGACGGGCTGGCTCTCTTGGCCGTCGGGATCCGAGTCTCCGTCCTTCGGCGGCGTCGGCGGCGAGCCCGCCCCGTTCTCGCGCGCCGGCGGAGGCGAGCCCTGCGGGCGCCGCTCCGCGAGGATGATCAGCTTCGGTGAGTCCGCCCCGAAGTAGACCCCCGGGTGCGCCTCGCGACCGCTCACCTCGACCACCCGGAACCCGCGGTGGTGCAGGACCTGCCCGAGCTCGTGCAGCGAGTAGAGCCGCAACGTGTAGCGAGCGTCGCGCTGCCGGCCGTCGTCGAGGATCACGGTGCGCTTTACCTCGAGCCGCGAGGTGATGTAGTTCATCGCGGTCTCTTCCATGACCACGCACCCGTCGCCCTCGAACCAGACCAGGTTCGGCTGCCCCTGGATGACGTAGTCGCGGTTGACGACCTCGAGCAGCAGGAGCCCGCGCGGCTTGAGGGCGCGGTACAGCCGCTCCACGACCTGCCGGTTCCCCTCGTCGTCGAAGTAGCCGAACGTGGTACCCCAGCAGAGCACCGCGTCGAACGCGCCGTCGAAGTTCATCTCCCGCATGTCGGCGTGGAGGAAGTTGATCTTGAAGCCGTGCTCCTGCGCCTCGTCGGCGGCGCGCGAGAGCATGGGCAACGACAAGTCGAGGCCGACGACAAGGTAGCCGCGCCGCGTGAGCTCGACCGCGTGGAGCCCGAGCCCGCAGCCCACGTCGAGCAGCGTGGCACCCGGCGCGAGCCCGAAGCGCTGCTCGATGAAGTCGCACTGGGTCTCGATCGTCCGCGGCGTCGGGATCGGGACGGTCCGCAGGTAGTCGTCGTTGAAGAGCCCGTCCCACCACTGGCGGCGGGGCTTGCGCTTCGGCTTGACCGCGGCGGCCGCCGGCTTGGCCTTCGGCTTCGCCTCGGGCTCGGGCGGGGGCGGCGGCGCGGCGAGCTTCCCGGGAGGCGGCGGCGGCTTCGACGCCGGCTTGGGGTCGATCTCGCCGGAGTCGACGTCGGCCACCTCGAGGAGCTCGGCCGCGATCTCCTCGTCGGGGACGGAGTCGGGAGGCGCGACCTCGAGCTCCGGCGCCGAGGGGGGCTCGAGGTCGACCTCGAGGTCATCGTCCTCGGAGTCGTCGAGCTCGTCGTCGTCGTCGCTCGCCTCGTCGACCACGATCTCGGGCTCGTCGAGATCGACGTCGGCGCCGACCAACGTGTCCGGCTCGGGCTCCGGCGGAGGCGGGGCCACGGCCCCCGGCGCGGACTGCACCGCCACCATGCGCGACACCACGACCACCGACGCGGTCTGGACCACCGCCGGCGCCGCCGGCGCGGGCGGCGGGTCGTCGGCCTCGTCTTCCTCGTCCGTGGCCTCTTCCGCGGCGCTGGGCTCTCCCCCCGCCTCGGGCTCGGCCTCGTGGTCCTCTTCGCCTGCGTCCTCGTCGGCCGCGTCGTCGAAGTTGGCCTCGGCGGGCGCCTCCTCGTCCATCGTCGGCTCGGCGGCGGGCTCCTCGGGCTCGGGGCCGGCGTCGATCGGGACCTCGACCGACTCCTCGATGCCCACCTCGACAAGAGGGACCTCGTCGGCCTCCGTCAGCAGGATGTCGTCGCCCGAGCGCTCCTCGCCATCGCCCTGAAGCGCGACTCCGTCCGGGATCTCCTCCAACGTCGCCCGGCTCTCGTCGAAGGCCGGCATCTCCATCGTGGATCCGCCGTCCTCGGACTCCGCCATGGCCACCGCCGCGGCACGGGTGGGACGCGGCACCTCGTCGACCGGCACCCGGAGCGACCGGCGATTCCGTTTCCTGCGACTCGGCTTGGCCTCGTCGTCGCTCACGACGGCTCCTCGGAGGTGGCGAGCGCCTGCCCCATGCGGACCGTGGGGCTCGACCGCGGAAGCAGCTCCGCCCCGACCTCCGGGGTCGTGAGCACGATGGCGGTGGAGCCGAGATGAAAGATGCCCAGCTCGTCGCCGCGCTCGATCTGCGGCGCGGTCGCCTCGTCGTAACGCACGGTCGTCGGCCCGCGGCCGACGTTGGTCATCACGCTCGGATCGAAGCTCACGCTGATGCGACCCACCCCGATGGCACCGACGAGGACCGTCGCGACCTCGCCGCCGAGGCCGCGCTGGATGAGCACGACGCGTTCGTTTCGCGCGAAGAGGTTCGGGTAGCTCGCGACGCCGAAGGCGTTGACCGGCAGCAACGTCCCGCCCACGTGCCGCACCGTGTGCACCGGACCGGAGACCGGCGCGTGAACCCGGTGATAGTCCCGCGGGGAGAGGTAGACGATGGAGAAGCGCCCGCCGTCGAACCGCGCCGCGTCCTCCCCGAGCAGCTCGTCGACGGAGTAGTCGCGGCCCTTGACCTCGAAGACGGCGCCCCGATGAATGGGCCCCTCGTCGTCGATCCGGCCGTCCGCGGGGCACGCCAACGTCCGCTCGTCCCCCTCGATGGGGCGCGCGCCGGGCACGAGGGCCCGCGTGAAGAACTCGTCGAACGTGCGAAAGCCGTCCGCGGGGATGACCGCGTCGGTGAGATCGACGTCGTACGCCCGCACGTACGCCGCGATCGCTCGCTCCAGGAACCCACGCCCCGTCGCCGCCGACGCGAGCCTTCCGAGGCCACGGCTCAGGCGCTTGCGCGGCAACAAGCGCAGGGTTTCTGCGGCGACGCGAGTGGCGAGAGAAGGCATGGACGAGGGACGCTCGACACGCCTCCCGCACCGTGTCACGGGGGGCGGGAACGGCGTGTCGAACGTTACCCGAGCGCGTCCGGACACGTCAATGCATTCGGTCGGTTACACACCGCCGAGCGACCCCTGAACGCCGGTTCCGACCCGAGGCCCCCGCCCCGGCCGGGTCGAGAACGCGAATCGCCCCGTCACGAGGTCATCGCGACGGGGCGAACACGGAGCCGAGCTGCGACGATCAGATGTCGTAGTACAGCATGAACTCGAGGGGCGTCGGGCGGAGGCGGACCGGGTCCACCTCGTTCTCACGCTTGAACCCGATCCACTCCTGGATGATGTCCGGCGTGAAGACGTCCCCGGCGAGGAGGAACTCGTGGTCCTTCTCGAGCGCGCTCAGCGAGTCCGCCAGCGAGCCCGGCACGGTGGCCACGCCCTTGAGCTCCTCGGGGCTGAGCGAGTAGAGGTCCTTGTCGAGCGCGTCGCCCGGATCGAGCTTGCGCTGGATGCCGTCGAGGCCCGCCATCAGCATGCAGGCGAACGTGAGGTACGGGTTGCCCGACGAGTCGGGGAACCGCGCCTCGATGCGCTTGGCCTTCGGCGAGTTCGAGTACATCGGGATCCGGATCGACGCCGAGCGGTTCCGGCTGCTGTACGCGAGGTTGACCGGCGCCTCGTAGCCCGGCACGAGGCGGCGGTAGCTGTTGACCGTCGGGTTCGTGATCGCGCAGAGCGCCGGCGCGTGCTCGATGATCCCGGCGATGTAGTGGAGCGCCATCTCGCTCATGCCGGCGTAGCGATCACCGGCGAAGAGCGGCTTGCCGTCCTTCCAGATCGACTGGTGGACGTGCATCCCGCTGCCGTTGTCGGCGTAGAGCGGCTTGGGCATGAACGTCGCGGTCTTGCCGGCCATGCGGGCCGAGTTCTTCACGACGTACTTGAACCACAGCAGCTGGTCGGCCATGTCGACGAGCGGCGAGAACTTCATGTCGATCTCGCACTGACCCGCGGTCGCGACCTCGTGGTGGTGCACCTCGACCTCGAGGCCGACCGACTCGAGCATCTCGCAAGTCGTGTTGCGCCAGTCGACCAGGGTGTCGACCGGGGCGACGGGGAAGTACCCGCCCTTGTGGCGGACCTTGTAGCCGAGGTTCGGGCCCTCCTCGCGGCCGCTGTTCCAGATGCCCTCGATCGAGTCGACCTCGAAGAAGGACCCGTGGTTCGCGAGCTCGTAGCGGACCTCGTCGAACACGAAGAACTCGGCCTCCGGGCCGACGTACGCGGTGTCGCCGATGCCGGTCTGCTTGAGGTAGCTCTCGGCCTTCTTCGCGATGTAGCGCGGGTCGCGGGCATAGGGCTCGCGCGTGATCGGATCCTGGATGTCACAGAGCAGCACGAGGGTCGGCATCTCGGTGAACGGGTCCATCTGCGCGGTGCCCGCGTCCGGCACCACGAGCATGTCGGAGGCGTTGATCGGCTGGTAGCCGCGGATCGACGAGCCGTCGAAGCCGAAGCCGTCCTCGAACGACTCCACCTCGAGGCGGTGGAAGGGAACCGTCGTGTGCTGCCACACGCCCGGCAGATCGGTGAAACGCAGGTCGACCATCTTGGCGCCGCGCGCCTTGGCGAATTCGATCACCTCGGACGGTGTCATCTTGCTCATGCAGTCCCTCAACCTTTCTGGATAGTCCTGGCCGGAACGACCGTTCCGGGTGTCTGTCGTGCGCTTCGCGCCTCGCACCCCGTGCGTCCGCCGGGCTCGGCGTCGCGAGTCCCCGCGTCGGCCGACGGTGCGGCCCTAGATGGCGTCTTCGCCGCGCTCGCCCGTACGGATCCGGACGGCCTCTTCGATCGGGCTCACGAAGATCTTCCCGTCACCGATGCGGCCCGTCTTGGCCGCCTTCTCGACGGCCTCGATCAGCGGCGCGACGAGGTCGTCCGGGACGACGACCTCGATCTTCACCTTCGGCACGAAGTCCACCACGTAGGCGGACCCACGGTAGACCTCCCGCTTCCCGCCGGTCCGGCCGAAGCCCTTGACCTCGGTGACGGTCATGCCGGACACGCCGACCTCGCTGAGGGCGTCCTTGACCTCGTCGAGCTTGAACGGCTTGATGATGGCTTCGACCTTTTTCATGCGCGTGAAGCCTGTACCCGGGCCATGTTTCCAGTTGGTTTCGGGATGGTTAATTCGCCCGGCTACGTGGTAGGAATCGCCCGGCATGCCGGTCCCGATCGTCATCGTCCACGGGGGTGCCGGGGCCGTCGAAGAGGCCCGCCGACCGCTCCACGCGGCCGGCTGCGCGAAGGCCGCGGAGCTCGGTCGAGCGGCCCTCGAGCGCGGTGAGCGGGCCATCGAAGCGGCCCTGATCGCGTGCGAGGCCCTCGAGAACGACCCCCTCTTCAACGCCGGCCACGGAGCCTGCCTCAACGCCGAGGGCGCGCTCGAGCTCGACGCTTCGGTCATGGACGGCGAGCACCTCGAGCTCGGCGCCGTCGCGTGCCTGCCTCCCTTCCGGAACCCAATCCGGGTCGCCGACGCGGTCCGACGCGATCGCGTCCACACGATGTACGCCTGCGCCGGGGCCGCGCGGTTCGCGATCGAGCACGGCTTCGAGCCCGTCGACCCGAGCGAGCTCATCACCGACGCGGCGCGCGAGCGGCTCGCCCGGTTTCGGGCCGGAGACGCGGAGCGGGGCTGGGCCGGCAGCACGGTCGGCGCCGTCGCGCTCGACGCGAGCGGTCACGTCGCCGCCGCCACCAGCACGGGAGGCACCGTCGGCAAGCGCCCCGGCCGGGTCGGCGACACGCCCCTCGCGGGCGCCGGCACGTGGGCCGACGACCTCCGCGGGGGCTGCTCGGCCACGGGCGTCGGCGAGCAGATCATGCGGTTCGGGCTCGCACGGCGGGCCTGTGACCTGCTACATGAGGTCTCCGCGGAAACGGCGGCCCAGCGAGCGATCGACGAGCTGGAGCGCCGAGTCGGCGGCCGCGGTGGCCTGATCCTGATCGACCGAGAGGGGCACGCCGCGTTCGCTCGCAACACGGAGAGCATGAGCTGGGCGATCGCGCGGCTCGGTGAAGACACCCGCTGGGGATTCTGAGGAAACATGGCCGACCTGAACGGAAAGACGCTCTTCATCACCGGCGCGAGCCGCGGCATCGGCCTCGCCATCGCGCTGCGCGCGGCGCGAGACGGCGCGAACGTGACCGTCGCCGCGAAGACCACCGACCCGCACCCGAAGCTGCCGGGCACCATCTTCAGCGCGGCGGAGGCCATCGAGGCCGCGGGCGGCAAGGCCCTCCCCCTCAAGGTCGACATCCGCTTCGAGGAGGAGGTCGAGGCGGCGGTCGCGAAGACCGTCGAGACCTTCGGCGGCATCGACATCCTCGTGAACAACGCGAGCGCCATCATGCTCACGAGCACCACGGCGACGCCGATGAAGCGCTACGACCTGATGCACCAGGTCAACACGCGCGGCACGTTCCTCTGCTCGCAGAAGTGCATCCCGCACCTCGCCAAGAGCGAGAACGGCCACATCCTGAACATCTCGCCGCCGCTGAACATGGAGGCCCGCTGGTTCGCGCCGCACGTGGCGTACACGATGGCGAAGTTCGGCATGAGCATGTGCGTGCTCGGCATGGCCGAGGAGCTCCGCTCCAAGAAGATCGGCGTCAACGCCCTGTGGCCGCGCACCGCCATCGCGACCGCCGCCGTGCAGAACCTGCTCGGGGGCGACGAGGCCGTGCGCCGCAGCCGCAAGCCCGAGATCATGGCCGACGCCGCCCACTACATCCTCACCCAGCCCGGCTCGACTCGGACCGGGGGGTTCTTGATCGATGACGACGTCCTCGCCGAAGCGGGGATCACTGACCTGTCGGGCTACGCGAACGATCCGGATGCGGAGCTCGTGCCCGACTTCTTCTTGTGAGCAAGTTCGGATAGCCTCCGGACCCCGAGGGAGGATCGATGCGTCTGCTCCGTGACATCACGCTGTCCATCAGCGTCCTGGGCCTGACCGCCATTTCCGCGTGCGGTGGCACCGACCAACAACCCGAGATGCCCGACCCGTCCATCGTCGATCAGTCGGCCGATGACATGGGACTGCCCGAGGCCGGCGGCGAGAGCGAAGGCGGCGAGGAGGACGACTCGGCCGAGGCCGAGCCCCCGCCACCTCCGGTCCGCGTGGTCGCGGGTGAGAACACGGCGATCGAGGGCACGTCCCCGACGCTGCGCATCGTCGCGCCCCGCAGCGGGACCACCGTGCGTCGCGGGAACGTGATGCTGAACCTCCAGCTCCGCGGCTGGGAGCTGCAGCCCGACCCGGGTCGTCACGTCCACGTCATCGTCGACAACGAGCCTTACATCGCCGTGCGCGACGTCTCCCACCCGATCGACCTCAACGCGCTCGTGCAGGAGAACCTCGGCCACGAGCTCGCCGAGGGGACCCACGTCGTCCGCGTGTTCCCGAGCCGCGGCCACCACGAGTCGGTGAAGACCGCCGGCGCCTTCGCGACGACCACGTTCAACTTCCGCTCGGCGACCGACGGCTTCGCGTTCGACGCGGCCGCTCCGCTGCTCACGTACAGCCGCCCCAAGGGCTGCTCCACCACCGGCTCGCGCCTGCTCCTCGACTTCTACGTCTCCAACGCGGAGCTCGGCGAGAGCGGACACCGCGTCCACTTCAACATCGACGACGCGGTCGAGGGCGACATCACGAGCTGGGTGCCGCACTGGATCGAGAACCTGCCCGCCCAGTCGCACACCATCACCCTCTCGCTTCGCGACGCGAGCGGCGAGCCGGTCGCCGGCCCGTTCAACGAGACGCAGCGAGTGATCCGCGTCGCCGACGCGTGCGAATGATCCGCTGAAGTCCGCGGGGCGCTTTGCGCCTCGCGTACGCGGGCTATCCTCCGCCGATGGCGGGCATCCTCGATACGGTCAAGGACCTCGGTCGGCTCCGGCAGATCGTTCAGGTCCTGATCCGGCACGGCTTCGGCGAGATCGTCACGCGCGCCGGCCTCGGCAGCCTCGTCCCCGGCAAGACCAAGGACGAGTCCAAGGGCACGGCCGCCGAGCGCATCCGGCTCGTCGTCACCGACCTCGGCCCCTCGTTCGTCAAGCTCGGGCAGATCCTCTCGACCCGCCCCGACCTGATCCCGCTCGACATCATCGAGGAGCTGAAGAAGCTCCAGGACCAGGTCCCGCCCGTCCCCGTCGCGCAGATCCTCCAGCAGATCCAGCTGGAGCTCGGCGCGCCCGTCGACCAGATCTACGCCCGCTTCGACCCCGAGCCGCTGGCCAGCGCGTCGATCGGCCAGGTCCACCGGGCGACCCTGCAGACCGCCGACGGCACCCGCGAGGTCGTCGTCAAGGTCCAGCGCCCGAACATCAAGGAGACGATCGAGCGCGACATCGACCTCCTCTACTGGCTCGCCAAGGCCGTCGAGCGCTCCATCCCGGAGTCCCGGACCTACCAGCCGGTGAAGCTCGTGACCGAGTTCGACCGCGCGATCACCGCGGAGCTCGACTTCACCCTCGAGGCCGAGAACGCGATCAAGTTCGGCAAGAACTTCCAGGGCCACGGCGAGGTCCGCTTCCCGTTCATCTACAAGGACGCCTCGGCGAAGCGCGTCCTCACGATGGAGTACTTCGACGGCCGCAAGGTCTACGACGCCATCGACGAGGGCTTCAGCGGCGAGAAGATCTGCAAGAACACCCTCGGCATCATCATCAAGGCCATCTTCGAGGACGGCTTCTTCCACGCCGACCCGCACCCCGGGAACTTCATCATCCTCGGCGCGCCTGGCGCCCCGGTGATCGGCGCCATCGACCTGGGCCTCGTCGGCCGCCTCACCCCGCAGATGCGGGAGAAGACCATCGACCTGATGATCGCGGCCGTCCAGGAGGACGCGCGCGGCATCGCCGACGCGCTCTACGAGATCGGCACGCCCACCCGCAAGATCGACCGCAAGGCGTTCGACGCCGAGGTCGCGCGGCTCTCCGAGCGCTACATCGGCAAGCAGCTCGCCGAGATCCAGATCTCGCGACTGATCCAGGACCTCGGCGGCGGCGCGACGCGCTATGGCCTCGAGATCCCGCCGGACTTCCTCCTGGTCGGCAAGGCCCTCATGACGGTCGAGGGCGTCGGCAAGGAGATCTATCCGGAGCTCGACGTCTTCGAGGAGATGAAGCCGTACTTCATGCGGCTGATGTGGGCGCGCTACTCGCCCGAGCGCCTCACCCACGATCTCGTCCGCACCCTCACGCGCATCAGCGGCGCCGCGACCGACATCCCGCTCCAGAGCCAGGAGATCCTCGACGACCTCCGCAAGGGTCGCCTCGAGGTGCGCACCCGGGAGCCGATGCTCCCGATCAGCGTCGACGTGCTCGGTCGTCGCGTCTACAGCGGCCTCGTCGTGATGGGGCTCCTGATCGGGAGCAGCGTGCTCCTCGCCAGCGAGTCCTACTTGATGGGCGGCCTGTTCGTCCTGGCCGCGTTCAGCTGGGGCACCCTCCACACCACCTGGGCGATGTGGCTGGGGCGCAAGCGCCGACAGAAGTAGCCGTCACTCGGCGTCGGTGCCGGCCCCCGCCCCGTTCTTCTGGTCTTCGAGGAGGCTGAGCCCGATCGCGAACGCGCGGCGCGCCCGACCGAGGAGCTCCTCGTCGCCCTGCATCTTGCCCTCGGCCTCGGTGAGCCGAGCCTCGAGGTCGCGGCCCGCCTCCTCGAGCGCGGCGATGCGCGACTCGAGGTCCGACTTGAGCGCCTCGAGCGACGCGATCTCTCCGACCCTCGCCTCGAGCTGCTGGTTCGAGCTCTCGATGTCCGCGCGCGCCGACTCGAGCTCCGAGGTGAGCGTGTCTCGCTCCTTCTCGAGATCCTCGACGCGCTCCTCGGACGCCGCGAGCTTCGTCTCCGTCTCGGCCATCTTGCGGCCCAGGATCGCGAGCTCCTGACTCTGCGTGGCCTTGAGCGCAGCGACCGCCGCGGCGTGCTCCGCGGTGAGCCCCTCGAGCGCCTCGGTCTTGGACGCCTCGGCCGCTTCGAGCGCAGCGGCCTTCGCCCCCTCGAGCTCGGCGAGCGCCGTCGCCTTGTCGGCGGCGGCCTCTTCGAGCGCCTCGGCCTTCGCGGCCTCCGCCGCGGCGACGGCGGCGGCCTGCGCCGCCTCGAGCTCGGAGCGCAGGCTGTCCAGCGCGTCGCTCTTCTCACCCTCCGCCGCGGCCAACGCCGCCGCGAGCGCCGCCGCGTGCTCGGCGGCCGCGCTCTCCATCGCCGCGCCGTGCTCGGAGGTCGCCGTCTCGAGCGCCTCGGCGTGCGCGGCCTCGGCCGCGGAGACCTGGTCCCGCGCCGCCGCCTCGGCGGCCTCGATGGCCATCGCTTGCTGCGCCGACTTCTCGGCCAGCGCCTCGTCACGCAGGCGCTCGATCTCGGCGATCCGCTCGTCCCGCTCGGCCTCGGCGGCGGCGACCTTCTCGTCGCGCTCGCGCTCCACCTGAGCGATCCGCTCGTCGCGCTCGCGCTCGAGCTGCGCGATCCGCTCGTCGCGCTCCTTGCGCGCCGCGCCGACCGCCGCCTCGCGCTCCCGCACGGCCTCCGCGACCTTCTCGTCGCGATCGGCCTCCGCCATCTGGGCGTCGGCCTCCTTCGCCTCGATCTTGGCCTCGAGCTTCGCGATCTTCTCGTCCGCGCGCTCGATGCGGCCCTTGAAGGACTCGGCCTTCTTCTCGGCCGTCTCCTTGTCGGCCGTGAGCGCCGTCTTCTCGTCCTCGAGCTCGGCCTTGGCGCGCTCGAGCGCCAGCATCGCGTCTTGATGGTCGGCTCGCTCGCGCTCGAGCTTCAGGTTGCCGTCACGCAGCTCGAGGAGCTTCTTGTCGCGCGCGCTGACGGTGTCCCGGAGGTCGAGGATCTCCTTGTCCTTCGAGTTCAGCGCCTCCCGCAGGTCGAGGAACTCGCGGCTCGAGACGCCGCCACCCTTCGCGGCCTTCGAGCGGAGCTCGACGGCCTCCTTCTCGAACCGCTCGGCGTCGGCGCGGGCGCGGTTGGCCTGCTGAGTCGCGGCCTCGAGCTCCTCGCGCACGGAGGCGAGCGCGCTCGCGGCGTCTTCGGCCTGCGCGCGCAGCGCGGCGAGCTCCTCCGCGTCGGCCTCGGACATCGCCGGCGCGGGCGGAGGCGCCGACGAGAGCTTGGCGGGCGGGACCGACGTGGGGGCAGGAGGCGGCGCCGGCTCGGACGGCGGCGGCGGCTCCGAAGGCAGCGCGGCCGCGGGCTCGGACGGCGGAGGCGGCGGCGGTGGAGGAGGCGGAGCCACGCTCTCGAGCTTCGCGGCGGGGGGCGACGTCTTCGACTTGGCCGCGTCCGAGGCCGCGATGGCGGCGCGGATCTCGGGCGGGATCGCGGCGACCGTGGTCGCCTCGACGTGATCGTCGTCCATCATCAGCGCGTCGAACGCGCTCTCGGCGAACGCCTCGATCTCGTTGTCGACGCTCTCGCCCTCTTCCTCGAGCTCGTCGACGTCCTCGAGCGCGATCTCCACCTCCGAGAGGTCGAGCACCTCGGCCGAGACGGCGTCGAGCGCGACGTGCACCGCGACCGTCTCGATCAGCGCGTCCGGATCGATCGGCTTGCGAACGTACTCCTCCGCCCGGGTGCGCAGCTTGCGGTGCTGCTCGAAGATCTCCTCGGTCGCCTCGCTCGAGAGGATCACGACGGGGATCGCCTGCGTCTCGGCGTTCTTCTTGAGCCGCTTGCAGACGAGGAACCCGTTCATCTGAGGGAGCTCGATCGTCAGCAGGATCAAGTCCGGCTTGTCGGCGACGGCCCGAGTCAAGCCATCGTTCCCGTCCGACACGACGTCGACGGTGGCCCCACGGGCCTCGAGCTTGGACCGAACGTCCCCCGCGAACTTCGGATCGCTCTCGAAGAAGAGAATGCGCGCGGCCATCGACGCTCCTTACGTCCCCGTGCAGTACGGGAGGGCGAGGATACGTGGCTGGCTTCGCGCCCGTCAATCCACGCAGGGTTCCGGGAGCTTACGGAGGCTCGCGTTCAGCGATCGAGTCGCGCGCTCGCGGCGAGCCGCATGAGCGAGCGGGAGTCCAGATCGCCCGCGAAGGCGTAGCTGAGGCCCTCGTACTCGACGACGGGCACGGTGTGACCGTGGGCCCGCCCGTAGTACATGCCGCGGCCGCGCACGCTCGTGTGCTGGGCGACCCGATCGAGCCCCGCAGGAGGCTCGAACACCATCACGGTGACCCGTCGGCCCCCGACCATGTAGTAGAACGCCGCCGCCTCGCGGTTGCTGACGTTCGAGATGCGCGCGCCGACGAGGTGAGCGTCGTCGCTCGGGAAGGCCACGGGCCGCACGGGGAACTCCAGCTTTCCTCGGAACCAGCTGGCGATCTGCGTCGGCTCGCCCTGCACCTCGGCGGGGTGCTCGTGCGAGTGGCGACGCACGATGTCCTCGAAGATCGAGGTGCCCGCGGTGGCGGTGCCCAGCGCGACGTCTTGCGTCCCACCGTCACCTCGCTCGTGCGCCGCGATCACCGCGAGGGCGACCGCCGCGGCGGCAGCCGGCACGGCGTAGCGCGCGCGCATGGGCAAGAGCCGGATCCCCGCCAGACCCAACGGCGAGCGCGCCGTCTGCGGATCGCTCACGGGCGCCGCGGGCTCGGCGGCCGCTCGACGCGTGTCCTCCGTGTCCAAGGCGAGGCGAATGCGGCTCGCCAGCCCCGACGGGGCCGGCGCCTCGACGCAAGCCTCTTTGACGCTCTGCTTGAACGAGCGTTCGAAAGAGAGGTGCACCCGGCACGGACCACATTCCGCCAGGTGCGCCTCGAACTCGATCTGTGTGTCTGGGTCCAGCTCGCCGTCGACGAACGCGTCGGCGTGGCGCCGGAGCACCTCGCACCCAATCATCCCTCAGCCTCCCGGGAACGGCGGTAAGCGTCGAGCGAGATGGTCTCCGCGCCCTGCGGCTCCTCGATGATCCCGAGCTGCACGGCCTGCGCGACGAGGCGCTTCTGCATCTTCTTGCGGGCGCGGTGCAGTCTGGACATCACGGTGCCGATCGGGCAGCCGAGGATCTCGGAGATCTCCTTGTACGAGAGCTCCTCGATGTCGGCCAGGACGATCATCATGCGGTAGTCGTCCGGGAGCGAGTCGAGCGCGTCCTGGATCTCGGCGTGGATGAGGCGCCGCTGCGCCTCGGACACCGGATCGGTCAGGCAGCGCATCGCCGCCCGGCTCATCACGCCGTCGCCGACGGGCTCGGCGGTGGACCCCTCGAGGACCTTCCGCTCGCGCGTCTTGCGACGGTACTTGTTGATGAACGTGTTGGTGAGGATCCGGAAGAGCCACGCCTTCATGTTCGTGCCGGGCTCGAACCGGTCGTAGAACCGGTAGGCCTTCACGAACGCGTCCTGCACCAGGTCCTCGGCGTCCGAGGGGCTCCTCGTGTAGCGCAGGGCCGCGCCGTAGAGGGAGTCGAGGTGCTTGAGGGCCTCGCGCTCGAACTCCTCACGCGCGAGATCCTGTCCGTTCCTGAGGGCCATTCGTGTCCTTTCGCGCCACTAACCCCGGGGTGTCCGGGCCTATTCCGAGAACCAGAACCGCTCGGAATCCTTGGGAGATGGTGTGAATCCGAAGACCGACTCACCTTAACCATCCGCCCTCGGGGCGCAGGAGAATCGGTCAGTCTTCGGTCGGATCCTCGACGGGCTCCTCGGCCTCGGTGACCACCCGCTCCTGGAGCGTGACGAGCTTCGTCTCGAGCTCCTCGATGCGAGCGTGGAGCCGGCCCACCTCGTCGTTGAGGGCGTGGACCCGCGAGATGGCGTGGCCCACGAGGCCCCGGATCCTGTCGTCGGCGAGCCGCTGGAGCTCGTCGAGGGCCTCCTTCGGCGAGAAGAAGACCGAGCGCTTCACCGGCGGAGGCTCCTCCGCGGCGGGCTCCACGCTGGCGGTGGGAGCGGGGGGCTCCGAGTCACCCTCCTTGCGGGGCATGAGCTTGCCGACGGGCCCACCTCGGAGGGTGTCCATCAGCTTCTCGCCGCTCTGCTGGATGAGGTTCCGAAGCGTCCCGACCGACGCGACGCGGTCGGTGTCGGCGCTCTTCTTCTCTTCCTCGTAGATGATCTGCGCCAGCGTGACGTGGGTCAGATCCTCTTTGCTGGTGTTGTCGATGATCCGGACGTCTTCGCCGTTGCGGACGTACTCGGCGATCTGCTGGAGGGTCACGTACCGGCTGTCGGTCGTGTCGTAGAGCTTGCGATTCGCGTACCGCTTGATCTTGCGCGGCGCTCGCTCTCGCTCGGTTTCCTCTGTCGACACTCCGCTCTCCAACGCCCACCTCCCGGCTGCGCGTCGACGCAGCGCGTCACAGTATACACTGGCTATCCTCGAGGACGAGCCTCATGGCGGACCCGGTACACATCGCGAGACGGTTGGTGCGGCGCATCGTCGCGGTCGCCGATCCTGCCATGCGCGTACGGTACCTGCGCCACGAGATCAGCGAGATGGACCCGGGGACGCTCGCCAACGTGATCACGATCGTCGTCCACGGGACCGAGGCGCGAGACGGCGACGCGGGCGCCCTCCTCCTCGCGCTGTGCCTCGCCTTGGCCGACGAGGAGAGCGCGGCCGTTCGCGAGGCGGTGATCCGAGTCGCGGTCGCGCAGGGCCACCACGCGACGGCGGAGCTGCTTCAGCCACGCCCGCCGGAGCGCCTCGCCGACGACACGGCCGCGGTCCCCGACTTCGGGCGGGGTCGCTCGCTCACGCTCGGAGAGCGGAAGTCCCTCGCTCGGACCCGCAACCGCGACGTCCTCGCGCGGGTGCTGCGCGACCCCCACCCCGACGTGATCCGGATCGTGCTCGGGAACCCCTGCCTGACCGAGCGCGACATCATCCGGCTGTGCGCGCGGCGCCCGATCGCGCCGGAGGTGCTCCGCGAGGTGTTCCGCAACACCCGCTGGATCGTGCGCTACGACGTGCGGAAGGCGATCGTGAAGAACCCCTTCACGCCCGTGGACGTGGGCCTGCAGCTCGCCGCGCACCTCAACGCGCCCGACGCGCGCGACATCGTGGCCTCCCCAGAGCTAGCCCGCGCGGTCCGCGACGCCTGTCGGCGAGTGGCCGGCATCGCGACGCTGCACTGAGCTGTCGGTGCGAGCGCTCAGCGCTCGACTTTTCGATGGTGCGAGCGCTCAAGGTCTGTCGATAAATCGCCTCCGGCGATTTCTCTCCGGCGAGGGGCAAGCCCCTCGCGCTCCCCACTGAGATCCTCCGACGCTTCGCGTCGTCGGACTCAGCGCTCGACGACTTCGGCCTCGGCGACCTCTTCGTCGGCCACCTTCTTGGCGCTCGACTTGGTCTCGACCTGCTTCTCCTTCGGGGTGACCTCGATGTCGTCGTCCGCCTTCAAGCTGCGCTTGAGGTTTCGGATCGCTTTGCCGAGGCCCTCGCCGATCATCGGCAGCCGCCCCGCGCCGAAGACGACAAGGACGATGAGGAGCACGATGAGGAGCTCTTGCCAGCCGATTCCACCCATAGGTAGCTGAAACGTACGCTCGGGCAGGGGGCGCGGCAACTGCTAAGGTTCGCCGCACATGGCCCGGATCACGTTGCGCAAAGGTCGCGTCCAACCGGTCTGGGCCGGCCACCCCTGGGTCTTCGCGCAGGCCATCGAGCGGCTCGACGGAGCCCCCGCACCGGGTGACGCGGTCGAGGTCGTCGATCCGAAGGGCAAGCACCTCGGCCGGGGCTTCTGGTCGCCCGACTCCGCGATCCCCGTCCGGCTCATCACGCGCGACGAGGACGAGGCGCTCGACGACGCGGCGCTGATCCGGCGGCTCGAGCGGGCCCGCGCGCGACGGCAGCGGCTCGGGATCCCGGACGCGGGCAGCGACGCCTACCGGCTCGTCCACGCCGAGGGCGACGAGCTCCCCGGCCTCGTGGTCGACGTGTACAGGGACGTCGCCGTGGTCCAGCTGCTCACGCAGGGGATGAAGCGACGCCAAGACGTCATCGTCGGGACCGTGGCGCGCGTCGCGAACGTCCACGTGGTGGCCGAGGCGCGCGGCGGGCGGATGCAGGAGAAGGAGGGCATCGAGGTCGAGCCGCGGATCGTGCGCGGCCCGGATCGACAGCAGCTCCGGTTCCGGGAGCGCGGCTTCGAGTTCGAGATCGAGCTCGGCCTGGCGCAGAAGACGGGCTTCTACTTCGATCAGCGCGACAACCGCGCGATGGTCGAGCAGCTCGCGCGGGGGCGGCGGGTGCTCGACCTCTACAGCTACGTCGGCCCGTTCGCGCTCGCCGCGGCCCGCGGTGGGGCGAGCGCGGTGCACGCGTTCGAGAAGAACGCCGCGGTCGTGAGCGAGGCCGCGGTCATCGCCGCGAAGAACGGGCTCGGCGACAAGATCGATTTCGCGCGACAGGACGTGAAGAACGCGCTGACCAAGCTGGCCCAGGACGGCGAGCGGTACGACCTCGCGATCGTCGATCCTCCGAAGCTGGCGCCGACGGCGCGGCACCTCGAGCGCGCCCGGTCCGCGTATCGGCGGCTCAACGGGCAGGTCATGGGTTTGATGAAGCCGGGCGGGATCGTCGCCTCGTGCTCGTGCTCGGCCGCGATGCGTCCCGAGGAGCTCATCCGAGCGCTCGCGCTCGCGGCGCGCGACGTCGGTCGCAGCGCGCGCCTCCTGCACCTCGGTCAGCAGGGCATGGATCACCCCGTGCCCGCGGCGTTCCCGGAGGGGCGCTACCTGAAGTGCGCGTTCGTGGAGATCGACTGATGCGCCCCCTCGAGGAGGCCGACCTCGGCGCCGTCGACGGGGTCGCCTTCGACGTCGACGACACCCTGACGACGCACGGGGCCTTGACGGTCCCCGCGTACGCCGCGCTCGCGGAGCTGAAGGGCGCCGGGTTCCGGCTGATCGCGGTGACGGGGCGGCCCCTCGGGTGGGCCGACGCGATGGCCGCGACCTGGCCGATCGACGCAGCGGTCGGGGAGAACGGCGCCGGCTGGACGTGGCGCGACGGACGCACGCTCCGGACGGGGTACGCCGACGACCCGGTGACCCGGGCCGAGCAACGCGACGTGCTCGAGGCGATCCGGCGCGACGTGCACCACCACCTGCCGGAGCTCCGCGAAGCGTCCGACCAGCCCGCGCGCCGATGCGACCTCGCGTTCGACATCGGCGAGGGCGATCAGGTGCCGGAGCCGACCGTGCGGGCGCTCGTCGAGCGGATCCGGTCCCACGGCGCGGCGGTCACCGTGTCGAGCGTCCACGCCCACGCGATCCCGGGGAGCTGGGACAAGGCGCGCGGGGTGCGCGGCGCGGTGCGGGACGCGCTCGGCGAGCCGCTCGACAGGGATCGGTGGCTGTTCGTGGGCGACTCCGGCAACGACGAGGCGGGGTTCGCGTTCTTCGAGCACACGGTCGGTGTGGCGAACGTGCGCGACCACCTCGAGCGACTCTCGACGCCGCCGGCGTGGGTGACCCAGGCAGAGCGCGGCGAGGGCTTCGCGGAGCTGGCCGCGGCCTTGCTCCGGGCGCGGTCATGAGCGAGCGCCGCCTCTCCACGCCCGCCGTCCTGGCGGCCGCCAGCGCCATGCTCGCGGTCGCGGCGGTCGTGGTCCTGAGCCAGCGCGGCGACGCGCCCGAGCCCCTCGAGCCGGAGGCGCCGAGCGCGCTGCACATCGACGACAACACGCCGGAGGCGGCGGCCGAGAGCTTCTACGACGCGTGGCGACGCCGGAACTGGGAGGCGGCCCGCGCGCTCAGCGTCGGGGCGGCCAGCGACTCGGTCCATCAGAAGCAGGCCGCCGACGAGGCCCTGAACCACGAGGAGCGCGTGCTCGCCGAGCGTGGCTGGGAGGCGCTGGCCTCGGCCCCGCTGACGCTGTCGATCGACCAGGTCGACATCGACGGCGACGACCGCTTCTCGCTGCGCGCGGTCGCCGCCTACGACTTCGTGGGGACCCCGTACCGCCGCCGCGTCGTGATGCACGTGCAGGGCACGCCGGAGGGCTACCGCGTGTCCGAGATGGAGCTCGGGGACGTGCTCACCGAGCTGCCGCCGATGTTCCGAGGAGGAGCCGCGCCATGAGTGCGACCGACCCGCCCCACTCTCTCGATCACTACCGGGACGCCCGCTACTACGACCACGCCTACCGGCGGTACAAGATCGACGTCGACTTCTACGTCGAGCTGGCCCAGACGGTGGGGGGACCCGTCATGGAGCTGGGCGGCGGCACGGGGCGCATCTCCCTCGCGCTCGCCCGCGCAGGCATCGAGGTCGTGATGGTGGACCGGATGCCGTCGATGCTGCGCCGCGCCGAGGCGCGGTTCGCGAAGGCGACCAAGGCGGTCCGCGAGCGGATCACGAGCGTCGAGGGCGACCTCCGCGACGTCGACCTCGGCCGCACGTTTCCCCTGGTGATCGGGCCGTTCAACGTGCTCCAGCACCTCTACACGCGGCAAGACGTCGAGCGGGCGCTCGCGACGGTGCGGCGGCACCTCGAAGAGGACGGACGGTTCGCCTTCGACGTGCTCGTCCCCGAGCCGAGCTCGCTCATCCGCGACCCGCTCCGCTTCTACAAGAACCGCCCGATCAAGCACCCCGAGACCGGCGTGCGGTACGGGTACGCCGAGGCGTTCGAGTACGACCACGACACGCAGATCCAGACCACCGTGATCCAGTTCACGCCGCTCGACGGCGGCGAGCCGCGCTACGACCGGCTGATGCAGCGGCAGTTCTTCCCCCGCGAGGTGGAGGCGCTGCTCCACTACAACGGGTTCGAGATCCTCGCGCACGACGGGGGGTTCAAGGACGAGCCCCTCGACGAGTACGCCGAGTCACAGGTCGTGGTGGCGCGAGCGCGACCGGCGTAGCGCCGCGATCCCGACCAGGAGCGCGAGCGGCCAGAGGGGGCTCGGTCGACCGGGCGTGGTTCGGCAGCTGCAGCCGTCGACACCGAGCGGGCGCTCGGGGCCGTCGACCCCGGCGTCGGCGACGACGGTGCCGCCGCCGTCGACAGGATCGATGGGGCCCGAGCGCGCCTCGACCCGGATCTGGATCTGGAGGACGTCGTCGGGCGGACCGAGCTGGCCGTCGTCCGAGAACCACGCCACCCCCTCTTGCACGACGCCGAACGACTCGACGTAGTCGCCCGGGGCGTCCGGCGCGCGCAGCGTGAAGGTGAAGGGGAACGAGTCGCCCGGCGCGACGGTGCCGTCGACGACCGCGGCGCGGTGGTCGTTGGTCCAGTCCGGGCCGACCATCGCGCTGACCCGGTCGCGCGGACCCGTGGTGCCGAGGAACGTGGAGCCGTCCCACGTGGTGGTGCCGATGTTGAGCAGCTCGATGGTCCCGACGACCTCGTCGCCCGGGTAGACGACGACGGGCGCGTCGAACGTGCTCGCGAGCAGCTCGGCGCCCCACTGGTCATCCGGCGGCGGGGGCGGCGGCGGAGGCGGGGGCTCCGCGCAGAGGTCCATCGGGAAGCCCGCCACGGGGCTCTGACCCATGCGGCCGCCGGTCTGCGGGCCGTACGCGCCGTCCTCGTCGATGAGGTCCTCGGGGTGATTCAGGTTCCACAGGCGCTGGAACACGAGCACCGACGCCGACCGCATGTCCGGGCCGGGGCAGTCGAAGTGGACGGCGTCGCTGGTCGGGTACGGGTGCGTGCAGCCCGCCGCGGTCATCGCGGAGAGGGCGGCCGAGTAGTTCTGGAGGTCGACCGCGCGGCCGGTCTGGTGGTTGCTGTTGCCCGGCGTCGCCGCGAGCCCGCAGCCGCCCTCGTTGTAGAGCGCGTACTGCTCGACGAGGGTCCGGAAGGCGCTGTTGACCGAGAGCGGCGTGCGCGCCGCCGCGGCGTGGAGGGCGGTGACGGTCTCGGAGGTCGCGAGGGCGTGGACCCTGGACGAGGTGAGCGTGATGCCCGCGTGCGGCGCGAACTCGGCGACGCTCCCGGGGAACGCGCACAGGTGGCTCCGCACGAGCTGATTGCTGAGGCCGTCGAAGCCCGCGGTGGTGCACCCCCCGCGGTTGGCCGCGACGAGGGAGTCGACGGTCTGCGCGGACGCGGCGACGGGGACGGACAGCGCGAGGAGGGCTGCGACGAGGCGGAGCACGCCGACTCAGTGTGCAATCACCAGGCCCAGGACCGTGAGGCCATTCGTAGGGCGACGTGCCACCTGGAGTCCGCAGCGCCCTCCCCGGTCGGGGTACGGCGGGCGCGCACGGTGACCAGAACCTGTTCAGCGGTTGCGCGCGTGAGCCTTGTCGAGGGCCTCTTGGAGGATCTTGTTGTGCTCCGCGGGGTCCATCCACCGGACCTGCCCCGCCTCCGGGAGGAGGTGGATCGGATCGAAGTAGAGGAAGAAGCGGCCCGCCTTCACGCTCGGCGCGGTGTAGACGCTCACGCCGGTGATCCGGTCGTAGTACTCGAACGAGTGGCAGTCGCGCTTGCCCCCGCCGCCGGGCGCGTCGACGACGAAGACCGGCGTGTTGAAGCCCGCGGTCACGCCGCGGACGTTCTTCTCGAGCGCCACCGCGGTGTCCACGGTGGTTCGGAGCTCCTCGACGCCCTTCACCATGTCGTGCACGTAGACGTAGTAGGGCTGCACGTTGCAGTAGCCGAGGCGCCGCACGAGCTGCTGCATCGTCTCGACGTCGTCGTTGACGCCGCGCTGCAGGACGCTCTGGTTGCGCACGGTCACGCCCGCCGAGAAGAGGCGGTCCATCGCCCGCTTCGTGATCGCGGTGAGCTCGTTGGGGTGGTTGAAGTGCGTGTGGAGGACGACGTCCTTCGCCATCTCGCGGCCGCGCTGGACGACCCCGACGAGCGCCGAGAACCACGCGTCGTCCGACAAGATCTTTTGCGGCATGACCGCGGGCCCCTTCGTCGCGAAGCGCATGCGCCGCACGTTGGGGATGTCGAGGAGGCGGTTGCCGATCTCGCTGATCTGGTCGGCGCGGAGGTTGAACGAGTCGCCGCCGCTGATGACGATGTCCTCGAGCTCGGGGCGGCTGGCGACGTAGGTGAAGACGTCCTCCCAGCGCTCCTTGTTGGCCTTGAGGCTGACCTTCTCGAGCTCCTCTTGCTCCACGTCGGGTCCGACGGCGTAGCTGCGCGTGCAGAAGCGGCAGTAGACGGGGCACGTGTCGAGCGCGAGGAAGAGCGCCTTGTCGGGGTAGCGATGCGTGAGACCGGGGACCGGCGAGTCGGCCTGCTCGGAGAGCGAGTCGAAGCGGAGCTTCGGGTGCTCGGCGAGGCGCGTCGATCCCAGCGGGATGAACTGGCGGCGGAGCGGATCCTCGTAGGGGTTCGACCAATCGATGAGGCTCAGGAGGTACGGCGAGACCCGCACCGCCATCGGGGCGAGGCGGAAGCCCTCGGCCGCGTCCTCGACGAAGCTGTGCGCGACCATGCCCTCGAGCGTCGACAGGAGCTTCGGCACCTTCGTGATCGAGTGCTTCATCTGCCAGCGGTGATCGAGGAAGGTCGCCTCGTCGACGTTGGCGTACGACGGAATCCGTCGCCAGAAGTCACCCTCGAGCAGCTGCTGATGACGCAGCGCCGCCGCGTCGACCGGCGGCTTGGTCGGCCGCCTCGCCTCGCTCTCACCGTCGATGACCTTGAGCTCCATGCCGGGCGCGTTAGCACAAAGTTTGACAGGGATCCCGGGCTGTTTCACCAAGGGGCCATGTTGAACTCGCAGCCGGTGAGGACTATCCCGAGGCCCACCACGATGGGCTCCATGAAGGACCGATTGCTGTTCCTCATCTCCGCGCCTCGGAGCGGATCGACGCTGCTCCAGCGCATGATGGGCTCGCACTCCGAGGTGTTCACGCACCCGGAGCCGCACCTGATGACGCCCCTCGCCTACCTCGGCTACTACGATCGGGTCGACGGCGCGCCCTACGATCACATCAACGGCGCGGAGGCCATCCGCAGCTTCGTGGAGGAGCTGCCGGGCGGCGAAGAGGACTACCTCGACGCGCTGCGGGCCTACGCCGACACCCTCTACGGTCGCATGCTCGCGCCCTCGGGGAAGCGGTACTTCCTCGACAAGACGCCGGCCTACGCGCTCGTCAGCGAGTTCGTCGCCCGCGTCTACCCCGAGGCCAAGTACGTCGTCCTGACCCGGCACCCGCTGGCCGTGTTCAGCTCCTACGCCAACTCGTTCTTCGACGGCGACTGGGAGGCGGCGCACCGCTACAACCCGGTGGTCGAGCGCTACGTGCCGGCCATCGCGCGGTTCGTCCGAGAGCGGCCGGTCCCCCTCGCCCACGTCCAGTACGAGGAGCTGGTGCAGGCCCCCGAGATGCACCTCGAGCGGATCTTCGCGTACCTCGGCGTCGACAACGAGCCGGAGGCGGTCCGCTACGGCGACCGGTTCGAGAGCAAGAAGAAGGGGCCAGGTGACCCCATCGGGGTCGCCAAGCACAGCCGGCCGGTGACCGGCTCGATCGAGAAGTGGGCGGTCGAGCTCCGCAACGACGAGGCCAAGCTCCGGCTCGCGCGGACCATGATCGATCGGCTCGACCCGGCGGACCTCGAGGTCTGGGGTTGGACGACGCAGAACGTCTTCGCGCCCCTCGAAGAGGCCGGCGGGCAGGCCCCGCCGAAGCCGGTGCTCAACAGCTACACGTTCCAGCGCAAGGTGATGCTGGCCCTGCGCAAGGACATCCGGAAGCGGCCGCACGGCAAGGTCGTGGAGCGGCTCCGCTACTACTGCGACGTGCTGCTCCGCGAGTCGCTGTAGCGGCGGAGCATCCCGCGCTCCACCCGGAGCCGAGAACGCTCCGCGCGCCCTTCCGTCGGAAGCGGCGGCCACTTCCCGACCTGGCCTCGCCCGTGCACCAGGCGGGGTCATGCGGGTATTCCTCCCCTCGCTCGCGCTGCTCCTCGTGGCCTGCCAAGGGTTCGTGGGCGATACACCCGTGCGTCCCGGGGACCGGAACGACCTCCCCGAGGGCGTGGTCCTGCCCGCGCCGCAGACCCGGCTCGCCCGGCTGACGCACTCGCAGTGGGAGCGCACGACCCAGGACCTGTTCGGGCTCGACGAGCCGACGGGGCTCGGGACGTCGTTCCGCGCGGACTCGCTGCCCGGCGACGCCGTCTTCGACAACCCGGGCGCGGCGCTCGACGTCGACGAGGTGCTCTGGAACGGCTACCAGCGCGCGGCCGGGGCGCTCGCGGAGCGCGCGACGAGCGACGCGGCGATCCTCGCCCGCGTCGCGCCGGACACCGGCGGCGCAGTCGAGGACCAGGCCGAGCGCTTCGTTCGCGACTTCGGCGCGCGCGCGCACCGCCGCCCGCTGACCGACGACGAGGTGGGCGAGTACCTCCACGTGTACGCGACCGCCGCGGGGCTGTTCGGGCCGCTCGACGCGCACACCGCCGGCGTCCGGCTGGTGCTCGAGGCGATGCTGCAGTCGCCGTGGTTCCTCTACCGCGTCGAGACGAGCCGCGACCCGGACGGGCGGATCATCCCCCTCGACGGGTGGGAGGTCGCGAGCCGGCTCTCCTACGCGCTCTGGGGGAGCATGCCGGACGAGGAGCTCTTCGCCGCGGCCGCCGCGGGGATGCTCACGACCCCGGACGGCGTCGTGACGCAGGCCCGGCGCATGCTCGACGACCCGCGCGCCGAGGCGACCGTGGTCGACTTCCACCGGCAGCTCTTCGACGTGCGCAAGTTCGAGGGCATCGTCCCGAGCCCCGACGTCTTCGGAGACGTCAGCCCGCGCCTCGCCGAGTTCGCCACCCGCGAGCACGACCTGTTCGTGACGGAGATGGTCTTCAACCGCGACGGCGGCTACCGCGACCTGCTCACGAGCTCCGACACCTTCGTCAACGACGAGCTCGCGCGGATCTACGAGCTCGACGGGACCTACTCGACCGAGACGTTCGAGCCGGTGAGCCTCGACCCCGCGCAGCGACGCGGGATCTTCACGCAGGTCGGCTTCCTCGCCGCGAACGCGACCACACGCAGCCCCGACCCGATCCACCGCGGCGTCTACCTCGCGGAGCGGATCGCGTGCGTGCACATCGACGCGCCCCCCGAGGACACGCCCCCGCCCGGGGTGATGGCGGGGCTCACGAACCGTCAGACGATCGAGCTGCACACCGAGCAGCCGGGCTCGATCTGCGCGGGCTGCCACGCGCAGATCATCAACCCCTTCGGGTTCCCCTTCGAGAGCTACGACGCCATCGGGATGTGGCAGACGACCGACAACGGGCAGCCCATCGACACCTCCGGCAGCCCGCCGGTCGACGGAGTCCCGACGCCCGTCGCCGACGCGGTGCAGCTCGCGGACGCGCTCGCCGACAGCGAATGGGTCCACGAGTGTTACGTGCGGCACTGGATCGAGTTCACGCTCGGGCGCCACGCGGCGGCCGAGGATCAGGCGCTGGTCGCCGACCTCGGTGAGCGATCTCGAGCCGGGGAGCTGTCCATCAAGGAGCTCATCGTGTCGCTCGTGACCTCGCGCGCCTTCCTCACCCGCAGCATCGAGGAGCTCTGATGACGAATCTCAAGCTCGGTCGACGGATCGTCCTCCGCGGGCTCGGCGGCGCGGTGCTCACCCTGCCCTTCCTCGAGAGCGTCGGGCGCCCGCCCGCGGCACACGCCGACTCCGAGACGAGCTACGCCGTGTTCTTCCGGCAGGCCAACGGCGTCGCGGCGGCGCAGAGCACGGAGCTCGGCTCCGAGCCGGAGCGCTTCTGGCCTCGTGACGTCGGCGCGCTCACGACCGACAGCCTGCGCGACCGGTCGCTCGACGAGCTGACCGACTACCGCAGCCAGCTGCTCGTGCTCGGGAACGTGAACGGGCAGAACTTCGACTACGGCGACGGCCACGCCCGCGGCGCGCTGCAGTGCCTCACCGCCCGCGGCCCGACGGTGACCGGCGCGGGTGGCGACAGCGAGGCGGGCGGCGAGTCGCTCGACCATCGCCTCGGCCGCGAGCTCAACGCGGACGGGCGCGACTCGTGGTTCATGTACGCAGGTCGCAACAGCGGCTGGCTCGGCGGCCCGTGCATCTCGTACCGCGGAGCCGGCGACCGGCGCAGCCCGATCCACGACCCGCGCGAGGGCTACATGACCCTCGTCGGCGGCGACGCGGGCCTGAGCGCGGAGGCGCAGCGACAGCTCGCGGAGCGCGGCCGGAGCGTCAACGACCTCGTCCGGTCCCAGCTCGCGCGGCTGATGTCGACGCCGCAGCTCAGCCGGGCCGACCGCGACCGCATCGATCTGCACCAGTCGGCGATCCGCGACATCGAGGTGCGCCTCGCCTGTCAGCTCCCCGACGACCGCGTCGCCGAGCTCGAGGGGCTCGGGATGGCCTACGACAGCACCGACGGCGACGAGGTGCTGGCGGCGGCCAGGCTCCACATGGACGTCGCCGCGCTCGCCATCGCGTGCGGGGTGACCCGGTCGGTCGCGATCCAGGTCGGCAGCGGCAACGACGGCAGCACCCGCTACCGAAACCTCGCCACGGGCGGGCAGCTCGAGAACTACCACTACCTCTCGCACCGCCGCCTCAGCCACGACTCGAGCGGCGCGATCATCTCCGACGCGGATCAGCTCCACGCGATGGTGGATCGGCAGTTCGCCGCGACCTTCCGCCACCTCCTCGACCGCCTCGGCGAGTACGCGATGCCCTCGGGCGGGACGCTCCTCGACTGCGGGGTCTCGTGCTGGCTGAACGACCTCGGCAACGGCCCCGCGCACTCGCGACAGAACCTGCCGTGGATCATCGCGGGGAGCGCCGGCGGCGTGCTCCGCCAGGGCGAGTACCTGCAGGTGTCGGGCGGCGACAGGAGCGCCGTCAACATCGCGCAGCTCCTCAACACCCTGGCGACCGCGGTCGGGGTGCCGATGACCAACTTCGGCGACTCGAGCCTCCCCGGAGGGACGCTCGACGAGATGTTCGTGTAGCTCGAGGCGAGCTACTCGGCGGCCTTCATCTGCCGCAAGACGTATTGCAGGATGCCGCCGTGCTGGAAGTACTCGACCTCCTGCGGGGTGTCGAGGCGCACGGTGACGTCGAACGTCTTGTCGTCGGCGGTGACCTTCAAGGTCGCGCCCGGCGCGAGGCCGTCGGTGATGCCCTTGATGGACAGCGTCTCCTCGCCGGTGAGGCCGAGGCTCTGGTGGGTCTGGCCGTCGACGAACTCGAGCGGCAGCACGCCCATCCCGATGAGGTTCGAGCGGTGGATGCGCTCGTAGCTCGAGGTGATCACGGCCTTCACGCCCAGCAGGTAGGTGCCCTTGGCGGCCCAGTCGCGGCTCGAGCCGGTGCCGTACTCCTTGCCGGCGATGACGACGAGCGGGACGCCGTCCGCCTGGTACTTCATCGACGCGTCGTAGATGCTCATCTGCTCGCCGTCGGGCAGGTGGCGCGTCCAGCCGCCCTCGGTGCCGGGCGCGAGCAGGTTGCGCAGGCGGATGTTGGCGAAGGTCCCGCGCATCATCACCTCGTGGTTGCCGCGGCGGCTCCCGTACGAGTTGAAGTCGCGGACGGAGACGCCGTTCTCCTGGAGGTAGCGCGCGGCCGGGCCGTCCTTCTCGATCTTGCCCGCGGGCGAGATGTGGTCGGTGGTGACGCTGTCCCCGAGGAGCGCGAGCACGCGCGCGCCTTCGATGTCGGTCGCGGGGGGCGGATCGCCCGCCTCGAGGCCATCGAAGAAAGACGGCTTGCGGATGTACGTCGAGTCGTCCTCCCAGGCGAAGACCTCGCCCTCGGGGGCCTCGGTCTTCTGCCACTCGGCGGGGCCCTCGAAGACGGCCGCGTAGCGGTCGGCGAACTGCGACTGCTTCACGGCGGAGCGCACCGTCGCGGTGATCTCCTCGTTGCTCGGCCAGATGTCCCGGAGGAACACGTCCTTGCCGTCCGCGTCCTGCCCGATCGGGTCGGCCTCGAAGTCGATGTCGGTGGTGCCGGCGAGCGCGTAGGCGACGACGAGGGGCGGCGACGCGAGGTAGTTGCCGCGCGTGAGCGAGTGGACGCGGCCTTCGAAGTTGCGGTTGCCGCTGAGCGCCGCGCAGACGACGAGGCCGTTGTCCACGATGGCCTTCTCGATCGCGGGTGCGAGCGGGCCGGAGTTGCCGATGCACGTCGTGCAGCCGTAGCCGACGAGGAAGAAGCGCATCGCCTCGAGATCTTCCATCAGGCCGGCCGCGTTCATGTACTCGGTCACGACCTGCGAGCCGGGCGCGAAGCTCGTCTTCACCCAGGGCTTCACGCTGAGGCCCTTCTGCCGCGCGTTGCGCGCGAGGAGCGCCGCCCCGAGCATCACCGAGGGGTTCGACGTGTTCGTGCAGCTGGTGATCGCGGCGATCACGACCGCGCCCTGCGGCATGTCGAACTCGGCCCCGTCGAGCTCGACGTGCGCCGTCTTCGTCAGCGCCGCGCGAGCCGCCTCGTCGGCGACGTCGGCGGCGGCCCCACCGTCGAGGAACGACGCGGCGGCCTCCGCGATGCCCTCCTGCTTGCGGCCGAGGTTCGCGACGAGGACCCGCCGCCAGGCGCGCTTGGCGTCCGTGAGCGCGATGCGGTCCTGCGGCCGGATCGGGCCCGCGACCGAGGGGACGACGGTGCCGAGATCGAGCGAGAGCTCGGTCGTGAACCGGCAGCGCGGCGACTCCGCGGTGTGGAAGAGGCCTTGCTCCTTGCAGTAGCGCTCGACGAGCGCGACCTCGGCCGCGTCACGGTTGGTGAAGCGGAGGTACTCGAGGGTCTCCTCGTCGACGGGGAAGAAGCCCATCGTCGCCCCGTACTCGGGGCCCATGTTCGCGATCGTCGCGCGATCCGCGAGGGACAGGGAGCTCATGCCGGAGCCGAAGAACTCGACGAACTTCCCGACGACGCCGTGCTTGCGCAGCATCTCGACGACGCGGAGCACGAGGTCGGTCGCGTTGGCGCCGGCCGGGAGCGTGCCGGTGAGCTCGAAGCCCACGACCTGCGGCAGGAGCATCGAGACGGGCTGGCCGAGCATGGCCGCCTCCGCCTCGATGCCGCCGACGCCCCAGCCGAGGACGCCGAGGCCGTTGATCATCGTGGTGTGCGAGTCGGTGCCGACGAGCGTGTCAGGGTAGGCGACGGTCTTGCCCGCGACGTCGCGCGTGAACACGACGCGCGCGAGGTACTCGAGGTTGACCTGGTGGACGATGCCCGTGCCGGGAGGCACGACGCGCATGCCGTCGAACGCCGAGCGACCCCACTTGAGGAAGCGGTAGCGCTCGAGGTTGCGCTCGAACTCGAGGCGGACGTTGTCGTCGAACGAGCGCAGCGTCCCGTAGTTGTCGACCTGCACCGAGTGGTCGATGACGAGATCCACGGGCTGGAGCGGGTTCACGCGCTTCGGATCGCCGCCCATGTCGGCGAACGCCTCGCGCATGGCGGCGAGGTCGACGACGGCGGGCACGCCCGTGAAGTCCTGGAGCAGGACGCGGGCGGGCCGGTACGCGATCTCGGTCGTCGGGGTCGCCTGCGGATCCCACTTCGCGACCGCCTCGATGTCCTCCTTGGTGACGGTCTTGCCGTCCTCGTTGCGGAGGAGGTTCTCCAGGAGCACCCGGATCGAGTACGGGAGCGTGGAGACGTCCCCAATGCCGGCTTTCTCGAGCGCGTCGAGGCGGAAGATGTCGATGTGGCGTCCCCCGATGTCGAGGGTGGCGCGGGACCCGAAGCTGTCGTGGCTCATGCGGGGCGTCTACCACGAGACGCCCCCGGCAACCACGCGTCTCGGCGCTCTCAGCGGATCAGAGCGGGCACCACTGCAGCTTCATCTGCACGTCGCTCGACCAGTAGCTGTCGAACGCGCGGACGCAGGTGCTGAGGTAGCGGTCGTAGTCGTCGTAGAGCTGGTCGCCCCACTTCTGCCGGATCTCGGCCTCGTGCAGCTTCATGCGGCGCAGCCACTCCGCGGTGGTCTTGCCGTAGCTGACGCGCTGGGTGCGCATCTCGACGCACTCCCAGTACGGGCGGATGGCCATGATGAGCTCTTCGAGGCGCGGGTTGAGGCCGCCCGGGAAGATGACGTCGGCGGTGAACGCGAGGTCCTCGAGGTCCTTGCGGGTCCTCGGCACCTTGTCCCGCAGGATCGCCTGGAAGCCGAAGTACGAGCCGGGCTTGACCCACTCGTGGCACTTCTTGAAGTAGGCGCGGTAGAGCTCGACGGCCTTCCCCTCGCGCGCCTGCGCGGGCGAGCAGAGGTGGTCGATCATCTCGATCGACTGCAGGGCGTCGTACTTCTCCGTCGGCGCGTAGTCGTGATAGTCCATCAGCATCGCGGTGATGCCGGGCATCTCGCGGCCGTTGATCCACTCCACCTGGGCGGTCGAGAGCGTGATCCCGTGGGCCCGCTTGGTCTGCCGCTGGACGTGGTACTCGAGGTTCGAGCCCCAGCCGCAGCCGATGTCGAGCACCAGCTTGTCAGGGTTCATCTCCGCGTAGTCGTAGAGGATCCGGCACTTGTTGATCTGCGCCTGCTCGAGGGTCTCGTCGCCGGTGAGGTAGCTCCCCGACGTGTAGTGCATGCCCTCGTCGAGCCACAGCCGGAAGAACTCGTTGGAGACGCTGTAAGACTCGTCGATTTCGCTCTGGGTGGACGTCATGACGCGGGGAGCATGTACCGACTCTCGCGCGGTTTCCACCCGCGCCGTGCGACTGGACACCACCTCGGACGATGGTATAGAGCGCTCTTCGATCGGTTCGGCGCCGTAGCCAAGTGGTAAGGCAGAGGTTTGCAAAACCTCCATTCAGCAGTTCGAATCTGCTCGGCGCCTTCCTTACCCATGCGTCTCCAATCGCTGTCTCTGGTCCTGTTGACCGCCCTGGTCGGGGCGGGCTGCGACGGGGGAGACGACCCGGACGGGGGGATGGACGCGGCCCTGCCCGACGCCTCGCTCCGCGACGCGGCGCGGCCGGACGCCCCGCCCGCGATGTGCACGCCGGAGTGCGACCCGACGCTGGTCTGCTGCGACGTCGCGGGGGCGACGGGCTGCTTCGATCTCCGCAACGATCCGCGGCACTGCGGCGAGTGCGACGTCGACTGCATCGGCGAGGCCCGAGGCGACGGGTGCTCGGCCGAGGCGTGCACGTGCGGCTCGACGACGATCGGCTGCACCGGCATGCGCGAGGACTTCTGCTGCCCGCCGAGGGGCCCGACCGGCCGGTCCTACTGCGCCAACCTCACGTCGAGCACCGGCGACTGCGGGGAGTGCGGCGTCACCTGCAATCCGGCGCGCGCGGACCGCTGCGGCGGCGGCGTGTGCCGATGTGGCGCCGGCCGCGACCCGTGCGCGGGGACGCCGGAATCGATGTGCTGCACGGTCGGCGTGGACGTCGCCTGCGTCGACACGACGAACGACACCTTCCACTGCGGCCGGTGCGACAACCTCTGCCCCTCGGGCGAGCGCTGCGAGAACAGCACGTGCACGTCCGGCGCGTCGTGCCCGGCCGCGTGCGGAGCCGGCGAGATCTGCTGCGACGGAACGTGCTGCACCCGCCGCGCGTGCATGGCCGGCGTCTGCGGCGTGCCGACCCCCGATGCGGGCGTGATGGATGCGGGCGTGACGGACGCGGGCGTGACGGATGCGGACGTGACGGATGCGGACGTGACGGATGCGGACGTGACGGATGCGGGCGTGAGCGACGCGGGCTGACTCCTTTGCCGGTCGCGCGGGAGGGGTCGAAGACCCCTCCAGAGAATCAGTACCGGACGACGCGGCCGCTGTCGTGGCGGCAGCCGTCGGTCGAGAACGCGCCGCCGCCGGAGGCCTGGATGTCGCCGAAGATGCGGCTCTCGGTCATCACGACGCGGGCCTGATCCTGGACCACCACGGCGGGCTCGCCGCGGAGGATCGCCTCGTCGACCTCGACGACGCAGGCGCCGGTGGCGACGACCGCGGGGCCGCCGTGGCCGTCCACGATCCTGTCGTAGACGCGGACCCGATCCGCCCCGCCGCAGTGGATCACGCCGTTCGCCGGGGCCGCGACGCGCGGCGGGGGAACGGGCTGCGCCCCGGGATCCCACGGGACGTAGACGACGTTCGGGTCACGGGCGGGGGCCGGGAGCGGCGCCGGCACCGAGCGCGCCGTCATCGGGACGGAGCTCACCGCGGTGGGAGCCACGACGACGACCTGCCGTTCGGACCGGCCGTACTCGATGTGGCCGCAACCCGCGGCCAAGAGAAGGCAAAGCAGCGAAGACCAGCGCATGCCGCCCGGGTCCGCAAGGGCGATACCAGGCCGGCTACGTTGGCGATCGATCAATCTTCCCCGGGCTCGTGTGAACTCTCGTTGGGGGTCTCGCGCCGAGGTGGCGCGACGATGCCCCGCAGCACCCGCAAGTGATCGTGCTCGCTGCGGCCGACGGCGATCAGCTCGCCCGCGGCGTCGAGCATCGCCACCGGCTCGACGCCCTCCTCCGGGAGCTCCGCGGCGCGCACGCGCCGACCGTGGCGCGCGTCCACGACGCCCTCGGCGTCGAGCACCACCTGCGGCATGGCGCCGCACGCGTCGACGAGCGACCGCAGCCGCCCCACCATCGCGTGATGCGCGTCGTCGTCGCGCGCCGCGCGCTCGAGCTCTTCCGCCGTCACCGCTCCGTCGAGGTCGAAGGCGCCGCTGCGGACGCGGCGGAGCGACGTCAGGTGACCGCGCGTCTCGAGCGCGCGCGCGAGGTCCCGCCCCAGCGATCGAACGTAGTAGCCCTTGGAGCACTCGAGCTCGAGCTCGAGCTCGTCGCCCTCGGCGCGGAGGACCTCGATCCGATGGGCGGTCACGTCGCGCGTGGGGACCTCGAAGTCCTCGCCGCGGCGGGCGCGCTCGTGCATGCGGACGCCGTCCACGCGGATCGCGCTGTAGAGCGGCGGCCGTTGCGGGTGTGTCCCGACGAACCGCGCCACGGCGGCCCGCACCAGCGCGAGGTCGAGCGGCGGGACGGGCGCCTCCTCGACGACCTCGCCCTCGGCGTCGAGGGTGTCCGTCTCGGCGCCGAGCCGCAGCGTCGCGCGATAGGCCTTGTCGTCGGCGGTGAGCCATCGGACGAGCTTCGTCGCCTCCCCCGCCGCGACGACGAGGACGCCCGTCGCCATCGGGTCGAGCGTCCCCGCGTGGCCCACCGCGCGGGTCCGGAGCGCGCGCCGGACCCATCGGACCACGTCGTGGCTCGTCGGCCCCTGCGGCTTGTCGACCACGAGGACCCCGTGCACCTCGGGGCGGCGCGCCACGCCCTACTCCTTCGAGATCTCGTCGAGGATCTCTTCGATCCGAGAGGCCCGCTCGACGGTGTCGTCCCAGAGGAACGTCAGCTCCGGGCTGTAGCGGAGCTCGAGGCGCTTGCCGACCTCGCGGCGGATGTAGCCCTCTGCTCGCCCGAGGCCTCGCATCAGCGCCTTCTTTCGCGCGTCGCTCGGCTCGAGCTCGTCGAGCCGCACGTAGACGCGCGCCTGGCGCAGATCGGCGGTGACCTGCACCGCGTGGACGACGGCGCCGTGCGTCGCCGGGTCCTTGATCTTCCCCGTCAGGAGCAGGTCCATCACCTCGGCGCGAATGCGCTCGGCGACCCGCGCGGTGCGTTCAGCGGTCATCCCCAGTCGTCCATCTCGCCGACGTGCAAGAGCTCCATCTGGCGATCGATCACGACGGCCTCGGTGGCCGTCGCGATGAGCTCCTGGACCCCGTCGATCATCGCGTTCGCGTGGCGCGCGTCGTTGCTGACGACCGCCGCGCCGAGGACGATCCGGCGGTGATCGTCCATCGCGTCGACCTCGGCGATCGCCGCGTTGAGGCGGTGCCGAGCCCGATCGAGGATCCGGCGCACGACCTTCCGTTTGCCTTTGAGGGAGTCGTTCCCCGGCAGCGAGAGGGTCACGCGCGCGGTCGCCACGATCAGAGCGTCGCCTCGACCTCTTCGAGGATGAAGCACTCGATGATGTCGCCCTGCTTCACGTCGTTGAAGTTGTTGAGGCCCACGCCGCACTCGAAGCCGAGCGCGACCTCCTTGACGTCTTCCTTGAAGCGGCGGAGCGAGCCGACGTCGCCCTCCCACACCACGACGCCGTCGCGGACGAGCCGGATCTTGCCGCTCCGGAGGATCTTGCCCTCCGTCACGTACACGCCGGCGATGGTGCCGATCTTCGGGATGCCGAAGGTCTCGCGGACCTCCGCCTTGCCGACGTCCTTCTCGCGCTGCTCCGGCGCGAGGAGGCCGACCATGGCCTTCTTCACGTCGTCGACCGCCTCGTAGATGACGCGGTAGCCGCGGATGTCGACGCCCTCGGCCTTCGCCATCGCGCCAGCCTTGCCGACCGGGCGCACGTTGAAGCCGATGATGAGGCCGGTCGACGCGCTGACCAGCATGACGTCCTGCTCGGTGATGCCGCCGACGCCGGTGTGGATGACGTTGACCTCGACCTTGTCGGTCGAGAGCTCGGAGAGCGCCTTGTGGAGCGCCTCGACCGAGCCGTGCACGTCGCCCTTGATGACGAGGTTGAGCGTCTCGGACTCGCCCTTGCGGAGCCCCTCCTGGAACGCCTCGAGGCCCGTCTTCATCTTGCGCTTGGCGCGGCTCGACGCGTCGGTCTGACGCTGCGAGACGAGCTCGCGAGCGCGCTCCTCGTCGTCGACCACGTAGACGCCGTCGCCGGCGTTCGGCACGTCGCCGAGGCCGAGGATCTCGACCGGCGTCGAGGGGCCCGCCTCCTTGACGCGGTTGCCGCGCTCGTCGGTGAGCGCCCGGACCTTGCCCATCGCCGCGCCACACACGACGGTGTCGCCCTGGCGCAGGGTGCCGTTCCGGATGAGGACGTTGGCCACCGGGCCGCGGCCGCGATCGAGCTTCGCCTCGAGCACCACGCCCTCGGCGGGGATGCTGCTGTTGGCGGTGAGCTCGAGGATCTCGGCCTGGAGCGCGATGCTCTCGAGGAGCTGATCGACGCCCTCGCCGGTGATCGCCGAGACGTTGACGAAGAGCGTGGTGCCGCCCCAGTCCTCGGGCTGCAGGCCGTAGCCGGACAGCTCCTGGCGGATCCGATCGGGCGCCGCGTCGGGCTTGTCGATCTTGTTGACCGCCACGATGATCGGGACCTCGGCCGCCTTGGCGTGGCTGATGGCCTCCTTCGTCTGGGGCATGACGCCGTCGTCGGCCGCGACGACGAGCACCACCACGTCGGTGGCCTGCGCGCCGCGGGCGCGCATCTCGGTGAACGCTTCGTGACCGGGCGTGTCGATGAACGCGATGGCGCCCTTGGGGGTCTCGACGCGGTAGGCGCCGATGTGCTGGGTGATGCCGCCGGCCTCGCCGCTCGCCACGTTCGCCGACCGGATGCGGTCGAGCAGCGACGTCTTGCCGTGGTCGACGTGACCCATGACGGTGACGACGGGGGCGCGGGTCTCGCGGGCCTCCTCGAGGTCCTCGAAGTCGCCGCGCATCTCGTTGATGAGCTCGTCCTCGCTCTTGGCGACGTTCTCGACCTCGTAGCCGAACTCGCCCGCGATCAGCTTGGCGGTGTCGGTGTCGAGCGTGGAGTTGATCGTCACCCCCATCTCGCCCATCTGCATGAGCTTCATGAGGAGGTCGGTGGCCTTGAGGCTCATCCGCTGGGCGAGCTGCGCGAGCGCGACGTCGCCCTCGATCTTGATGAGCCGCTTCTGCGCCGACGGGACCGTGATCTCCGTCTTCATGCCCTTCTTGTTCGGGCTGATCTTGCGGCGACCGTGGCGCCCGCCAGCGGGGCGACCGGGCTGACCGAGCTCGCGGCGTCCCACCTCGCGGCGGCGCGGGCTGCGCTGCTGCGCGTGCTGCTGGATGATGCGGCTCTTGGTCTGCTCCGAGATGGTGCCGACCGACGGGGCCGTCTGGTTGCCACGCGCGACGACGCCGGGGGGCAAGTTCGCGTGCGCGAACCGCTCGGCGGCCGGGGGCGGCTGCGACGGCATGTGCCGCGGCTGCGGCTCGGCGGCGCGGGGCGCGGGCTCGGGCTGGCGCTCCACGACCGGCGCGCGCTCGGCGACCACCGGCGGGGCCGGCGGCTCGGGCTCCGGGGCCGGCGGCGGCGGAGGCGGCGGGGGCGCCATCTCGACCACGGGCTCGGGGACCGGGGGCGGCGGAGCGACGGCGACCGGCGCCGCCTCCACGGGCTCCGGCGCGGGTCGCGGGCGGACGCGCGGAACGACCGGCGCCGCATTCGGCTCCCGGACGATCGGCTCGTCGGCCCCGTTGGACCCGGACTCGGCGGCCTCGGCGGCCCGCGATCCTGCGGGCTGCTTCTTCGTCCGGCGGCGGATCACCGTCCGGTTGATGCGCTCTTCCACGGTGTTGTCGGCCTTGTCCTTGTCGAGCGCGCGTCGCACGCGGTCGACCTCCGCCGGCTCCAACGCGCTCATGTGATTGCGCACTTGGATACCGAGGGACTGAATTCGCCCCAGGAGCTCGCGGTTGTTCATGCCGAGCTCGCGAGCGACCTCGTACACGCGCACCTTGGTCATTCCGCCTCCGAAAGGTCCTGCGCGAGCGACACCACGGTCGCCAGCTCGGACGCGATCCGTTCATCCAGGATCGCAAACACACCAAGCTCGTCCCGCCCCACGAGGCGTCCGAGCTGAGACTTCGTTCCGTGCTCGATGACGAGCAGCCCGTCACGCTCCGCGAGCGAGACGACCTCTCCCCGCCGCCCCGCAGCATCGCGGGCGAGCACCACCAACCGGGCGCTCCCGTCGCGGAGCGCAGCCCGGGTCGCGTCGGACCCGAGCGAGGCCGCCCGCTTGCGCAGCGCGGCCATCAACAGACCTTCGATTCGCGCCGAGTATCCGGACTGGATCAGCGCGCAGAGCGCCTCCACGTCCACGGCGACCTGAGAGCGCAGGGAGCGGGCGAACCCGCCGCCCTTGGCGGCGCGCACGATGCAGGCGCGGCGGGGGTGCACGCTCACGCCTCGGCCGGGAAACTGACGGCGGGGATCGGGGACGAGACGCGGCGCCTCGTCGCGCACGGCGAAGCGCAGCAGGGCGCTCTGGGCGTCCCGCGTTCGACAGCCCGCGCACGTGCGCACGGGCTCCGCTCTCCGCGTCTGTGTTCCCGTCGATCCCACTACGCGCTCACTCCTCGGTCGTCGCCTCCGCGGGGGCGGCGGCGTCGGCGTCCGGCTCCCCCACGTCGTCGTCGCTCGCGGGCTCGGCGTCCGCGGCGGCCGCCGCCTCGGCGGCCATCGCGGCGTCGTGGGCCTCACGGACCACCCGCTGCGCTTCCTTGACGGCTTCCATCTCCTCGTCGAGGTAGCGCTGGACGCCTTCCTTCACTTCCTGGGCCTTCGTGTTGCCCAGGCCGGTGCGGATCGCGAGCCGATCCACGTCGGTCTCGCGCACGACGTCTTGCGGCGAGCGGTACCCCGACGACTCGAGGGCGTCGGCGATCCGGTCCGTGACGTGGCGCGAGAGCAGCAGGTGCTCGCGCTCGGTGAGCGGCTCGACCCGCGCCTTCGCCTCCTCGATGCGCTCGAGGCGGTGGCTCTCCATCGCCTGCGCCGCCTCGACCCGGAGCCGCTGCGCGTGGTCCGCGTCCTTGACGCCGTCGATCGTGAGGAGCTCCTCGTCGGGCGCCTCCGAGATCTCGTCGAGGCTGCGGAAGCCCATCTTGTAGAAGCTCTTGACCATGTCGCCCGGCGCCGAGCCGATGCGCGCGATCTCCGAGAGCGCCTGCTCCTCCATCTGGCGGAAGCGGGACTCGCTCACGATGTCGAGCTTCCAGCCGGTGAGCTGGCTCGCGAGCCGCACGTTCTGACCGCGGCGACCGATCGCGAGCGAGAGCTTCGCGTCGGGGACGATCAGCTCCATGCCGCCGTGACCCTCGTCGATGATGACGCGGCTCACCTCGGCCGGCGCGATCGCGTTGCACACGAAGCGGGCCGGATCCCTGTCGAAGGGGACGATGTCGATCTTCTCGCCGCGCAGCTCCTGCACGACGGCCTGGACGCGCGAGCCCTTCATGCCGACGCAGGCGCCGACCGGATCGACGTCGCTGTCGCGGCTCGTGACCGCGATCTTGGAGCGGGCGCCCGGCTCGCGGGCGGCCGCGACGATGCGCACGATGCCCTCGTAGATCTCCGGGACCTCCATCTCGAAGAGCTTCACGAGGAGCCCCACGTCGGTGCGGCTCAAGATGATCTGCGGGCCGCGGGCCTCGCGATCGATCGCCTTGAGGAACGCCACGATCCGGTCGCCGGGGCGGTAGCTCTCGCGCGGCGTCTGCTCGCGCGTGGGCAGGATCGCCTCGGTGCGGCCGAGGTCGACGATGATGTTGGAGCCGCGCTCGAAGCGCCGGACGATGCCCGTGATGAGCTCGCCCTTGCGGTCCTTGTACTCGTTGTAGATCAGCTCGCGCTCGGCATCGCGGACGCGCTGGATGATCACCTGCTTGGCGGTCTGCGCGGCGATGCGGCCGAAGCCGCGGCGGTGCTGCTGCAGGCCGAGGAGATCCCCGTACTGCTTGTCCTGGCGTCGCGCCTCGTCCTGATCCTGGGTCAGGTAGAAGATCTGGAAGCCGAGGTCCTCACCGAGCTCTGCGTCCTCGAAGCCATAGCGGCGCGCGTCGGTCAGCGAGATCTCCCGCTCGGGGACCTCGACCTCTTCGACGACCGTCATGAACTGATAGACGTCGACGTTGCCGCTGTCCTCGTTGAAGCGGGCCTCGAGCTCACGATTCAGGCCGAACGTCCTCTTCGCAGCAGTAAGGATGGCTTGCTCCATGGTCTCCACGAGCACTTCGGGCGCGATGCCCTTCTCCTTGCTGACCTGCTCGATGATGTTCTGCAGCGACATGCCCTGCTGCATCGGTGCACCTCTGCTCTCAGTACAGATGTTCTCAGTACTCGTAGACGACGTTCGCTTTGGCGATCTCGGCGTGCGGGACCGTGATGTCGGCTCCGTCGACCGAGACGCGAACCGCCTCGCCCTCGATCCCCTGGAGCCGGCCCTTGAACTTGCGCCGCTCCACCCCCCGGGCATCGGGCCACGGGGCCCGCGTCCGGATCTCGACCAACTTGCCGGCGAACCGCTCGAAGTCGGTGATTCTCACGAGCGGCCGATCCAGCCCCGGTGAGCTCACCTCGAGCCGGTACGCGCCGCCGACGACGTCGTGGACGTCGAGCGCCGGGCTCAGGTCGCGACTGACGGCCTGGCAGTCCGCCAGGGTGACGCCCGACGCGCCGTCGACCCCCCCCGGCCGATCGATCATCACCCGGAGCACGAGCGAGCCTCGCTCGGTCACCTTGCGCACCTGGACGAGCTCCACCCCATGAGCCCGGCAAACGGGCTCCACGGTGGATTCGAGGGTGTCGATGGTGGGGGTGCTCATGATGGTGGTCTTCTGCCGGCGGTCCGTCGCCGGACCACGAGCCCCGGGAGCCGCCTCGTCTCGGCGAATCGACCGCCAGAGACTCGAAAGGGCGGGCCCGAAGGACCCACCCAGGCTGCGCCCAAGTGCTCGCGGGCCCGAGGTAGCACGCCCCGAAGGAGCGAGCAACCTCCCCCGGTTCAGGTCAGGGCGCGGAGCTCGTCGTAGTGGCGGTCGGCGTAGTACGAGAGCACGTCGAGCGCGTCGTCGAACTCGCTGCGATCGAGCTCGCCGAACGGGTACTCGACGCTCAGGACCACGTCGAGGTCGTCGTCGATGGAGAACTTCGCCATCAGCAGCGACTGGTTCAGCGTGAGCAGTCGGTCGTAGAGCTTCGCGGACGCTTCCTGGTCCTCCGGGGTGCGGAGGAACGGCACGATCGCGAAGCAGAGGTAGCCGGCGGGATCGATGCGGACGAAGAACGGGAACGACGCGTTTCGTCCCCGAAAGTGGCTGCGCCACGTGTCGTCGTTGATCTGGTCGCAGGGCCAGCCGCCCTCCTCGAGGATGGTGCGGATGGTGCTCGCGTCGAGTCGGAGCTTGTCGCTGTCAGCCACGGTTGAAGGCAGCTTATCAGGTCTGGTCGCGATGGGGTCGAACGTCAGTTGCGCGACGAGCGCCCCGTGGGGACCCGCCGGTGCTGGACGGGCGAGCCGCGGATCCGCTCGTAGTTGCCATCGAACCAGTTGTCGTCGGGCGGGGCGGCCGGGGTGGCCGGCGCCGCCGAGCCCGTCGAGCCCGCCCAGCCCGCGCCGTAGTAGCCGGGCGGGGCGCCCGGGACGCAGGTCGGGTCGAAGGCGGTCGGGAGCAGGGAGCCTCGGGCGCCGGGGAGGAGCTGGTAGCGGCAGCCCCAGAACAGGTAGGGCGCCGGGCTCGCGACGGCCGGCGCGACCACGATCGGGCGAGGCGGGCTCGTCTGGGCGGGCCGGAGCATCGCCAGCCCGCCTCGCATCCCGCCTCGATACACGTGGGCGCCGTTCGAGGCGCGCCGGTACGACCCCTCGGGGGCGAAGGCGTGGCGGTGGTCCCCCGACAGCGCGCAGTAGCCGCCGAGGCCGTCCGGCAGCGGGTGGGCGCCTCGGAAGGTCCAGACCGCGCCGGCCCACCCGTAGGCGATGGGGTCGGCGAGGAAGACCCGGACGCCGTCGACCTCGCCGAACGGCCCCGTCCCGACCAGCAGCTCGCCGTGCTCGTGCGGGCCCTCGACGTCGTGCCAGTGGCCGTCGAGATCGATCGGGTGGACCCCGGTGTAGAGGGCCGTCTGGGCAGACGCCCCGATCGGCGCTCCGATGGTGAACACGAGGACGAGGAGCAGGCGCACGTCCGGATCATAGCGTCCCGCGTTGACACCCGGGAAACGGACCTGATAAGCCCGAAGCGATCCGGCCGGTTCGGCCTGTGGAGGAAATCGATATGGTGACGACGTCCAGCATCGCGGCGCGTCGAGCGATCGCGATCGCCGCGGTTCTCGGTCTCTGTGGGGTTCCCGGGTGTGGCGGGGGTTACGAGTCGGCTTGGGACGAGCCCACGGAGCAGACGGACACGACGCAAGAGCAGAGCGCCGAGACCACGTCGCGCCGCGAGCAGCTGATCGCCCAGGGCGACACGGCCTGGGAGGGTCGCGACGATCCCGACCAGATCCGCGCCGCGATCGCCGCCTGGGAGCAGGCGGTCGAGCTCGACGGCAGCGATCACGAGACGTGGGTCAAGATCTCGCGCGCCTACTACTTCCTCAGCGACGGTCACCTGCGCTTCAGCGACGAGTCGCAGATGCTCGCGACCTACCAGAGCGGGATCCAGGCGGCCGAGCGCGCGCTGCGCGCGCTGAGCCCGGAGTTCGCGCAGGCGATGGCCGCGGGTCAGCCCGCCGAGGGCGCGGTCGCGAACCTCCAGGCGAACGCGGTCCCCGCGCTCTACTGGCGCGCGACCAACCTCGGCAAGTGGGCTCGCCTCGACGGCTTCGCGACCGTGCTCGGCTACAAGGACGAGATCCGCGCGATGATGACGCGCTGCATGGAGCTCGACCGCTACTACTTCTTCGCCGGCCCGGACCGCTACTTCGGCGCGTTCTTCTCGATCGCGCCCTCGTACGCCGGCGGCGACCTGAACCTCTCGCGCCAGCACTTCGACGAGTCGCTCCGCAACCAGCCCAACTACTTCGGCACGCACGTGCTCTACGCCGAAGAGCTCGCGGTAAAGCTCCAGAACCGGGAGATGTTCCTCGAGCACCTCAACATCGTCATCAACGGCGATCCGGACGCGCTCGAGGGCGCGGGGCCGGAGAACCGCGTCGAGCAGCGCAAGGCGCGCGCGGCCATCGAGCGCGTGGACGAGCTCTTCGAGTGAACGCTGAATAGGCCGGCCCAGCGCCCGTCGGAGACCAAGCGATGAATCGTAACCGCGTACTTCTGTTCCTCACGCTGGCCTCCAGCGTCCTCGCCTCGCTGGCGGTCCTCGTCCCGGACGAGCAGACCGTCGTCGCGCAGGACCAGATCCGGATGCGACTCGCCACGGTGGCCCCCGAGGGGACGCCGTGGGAGAAGCAGCTCCGCACGCTCAAGCGTCACATCGAGACGGAGAGCGGCGGGCGCATCCGCGTGCAAATGTTCATGGGCGGCTCGCTCGGCGGCGAGAAGGCGCTCGTCCGCCGCACCGCGCAAGGCAGCTTGCAGGCCTTCGGCGGGTCGACGGCCGCGATCGGGACGCTCGTCCGTGAGCTGAACGTCATCGAGGCCCCCTACATCTTCACGTCCGGCGAGCAGGCCGACGCGGCGCTCGACGGCGCCGCCAAGCCCATCGTGCAGGCGGCTCTCCAGCGTCGAGGCTTCGTCTTCGGTCTGTGGGCCGAGAACGGCTTCCGGTCCTGGTTCACGAAGGACCGCCCGATCCGCGAGCCCGGCGACCTCCAGGGCCTGCGCATGCGCTCGCAGGAGTCCGAGGTCCACCTCGCGACCTACCGGGCGTTCGGCGCGAGCCCCCAGGCGATCGACGTCACCAACGTGCTCACGTCGCTCCAGACGGGGGTCGTCGACGGCTTCGACAACACGCCCCTCTTCGCCTTCGCGACGAGCTGGTACCAGGCGGCGCAGCACCTGAACCTGAGCGAGCACAGCTATCAGCCGGGCATCGTCGTCTACTCGAAGACCTGGTTCGACGGGCTCCCGGCGGACCTCCAGGCCGTGCTGACGAACGTCCCGCAGGCCATCGTGGCCGACGGGCGGCAGCAGGTCCGGCAGATGGATCCGATCCTCATCCGGAACCTCAAGCGCTACGGCATCGACGTGCACCGGCCGAGCTCGGCGGAGCGCGCGCGCTTCGCCAAGATCGGCACGCCCGTGCAGGCGGCGGCCGCGCGCCGCGCCGGCGCCCAGGGCCAGGCCCTGCTCCGAGCGCTCCAAGCACACTAGCCACGAGCCGATCCCCACCACTCGAGAGGGCCGTCGCGGGAGCGATGGCCCTCTCGCGTTTCAGCGGCTCGAGCGCTGACCAGGCGTCTCACCGTGGATGTAGATCCACGTGCCGGGCTCGGACTCGGTGGGGTACGCGCCGTGCCAGCCCTCGGGGACCTGGGGGTCGGACCAGTTGAAGATCCACTGGGCGTCGCGCGGCGCGAGGTTCACGCAGCCGTGGCTGCGCGGGAACCCGAACGCGCGGTGCCAGAAGGCCCCGTGCAGCGCGTAGGCGAGCTGGAAGTACATGACGTAGGGGACGTCGTCGATCGAGTAGGGGCCGTCGGCGGCGGTGTCCCCGTCCATGTTCGCGGCGAGGTGCTTGGCGCGGATGCGGAAGGTGCCGGTGGGCGTGAGGAAGTTCGCCTCGGGGTCGTCGGGGTGGAACGCGCGACCGCTGGAGATGAGGGTCACGAAGACCGGTCGGTCCCCCTCGTAGGCGATGAGGTACTGCTGCGAGAGGTTCACCTCGATCCACTTGTCGTGCTCACCGATCTGGTCGGGCCGCGCGCGCGGCGCGATCCGGCGCACGTCTCGCTCTCGGTAGAGCCGACCGTCGGCCGCGATGAAGTAGTCCGTCGTCCCGATCGTCTCACGACCGACGATTTGCAGACGCTCCCTCAGCTCGACCCTCGGCCCCCGGCGCACCCGACCGTCATCGGAGCGCAGGTAGTAGAACTCGTTCTGCGCCATGACCCAGCCGAACGGCAGGTTCACCGTCTCGTCGAGGCGCACCCCCGCGAAGTCCGGGATGAGGATGGGGGCGAGGGTCCGGTAGGGCACGAAGCCGTTGTGGATCGTCCGCCAGTAGCGCCGACGGTGCGGGCCCGCGCGGAAGTCGCGGTCGAGGCTCACGATCATCCCGTTGGTCATGCGGCGAAGGAGCACGCTGTCCCGCTCGCCCGCGAGCGACGCGAGGGTGACCGGCTCCTCCTCCTCGGGCTCGGCGTCCGGATCGTCCTCGGTGGCCGGCGGCGGCGCGGCGGGCGCGGCGCCCTCCCCCTCGGCGGTGGCGCCCTCTTCCCCCGGCGGCGGCTCCTGGCCGGGGATGTGGAACCCTTCGAACTCGGCGGCCTGCTCGTCGGTCGGCAGGTTCCTGTACATGGGGTTGTTGTTGCGGCGGTTCCGCGCGTAGTTGTACGGCAGCGGCGCGGCCCGGTCCGGCTGGGCCCCGCGGACCTCCGGCGGACGGCGTCCCCAGAACGCGATCACGTCACGGCCGTTGCAGACGAAGCCCCCCGTCGTAAGCTCGTACCATCCACCTCGACACCGCGAATCGTCCGTTCGGACCGGGTCGCCGGTGGTCGCCATCATGATCGCCCCCGCCCGCAGATACCCGACCCTGAACGCGTCGCGGTCGGGGCGTTCGCGGACCTTCGAGACGAACCGCCTCGCGAAGATCCTCGCGGGCGGACGGGGCGGGCCCGCGTCGTGACCTGCGTCGGAGCCGGCGTCGGTCGGCGGACCCGCGTCCTGGGGGGCCTCGTCGCCCGCTCCGGCGTCCGGCGGAGCCTCGGCGGCGTCGTCCTCACAGCCCCCGAGGGCGAGGCACATCGCGATCGGGATCAGGTAGCGCATGCGGAGGTTCCCTCCGATGAAGCGTTGCGCGCTCCCCGTCAACCCGAGAGGGGGCTCCCGTGCAGGTGAGCCGGCGCGTCGAGGCGGTGGCCTGGGTCCTGTCCCTGGCGCTGCACGCGTCCCTGGCGGCCTACATCTTCTGGTCGACCACCGCGCCGGACCTCGGCTTCGAGTTCGAGCTGCCGATGGAGGTCGAGTTCGGTCTCACGGAGGCCGTCACGGTGAGCGCCGGGGCCTCGGCGCCCACGCCCCCCCAGGAGCCGGCGGAGACCGCCGAGGACGGCGAGGGCGAAGGCGCGGTCCTCGACGGCGGCGTGCCCCAGGACGCGGGGCCGCCGGACGCAGGGCCCCCGCGCCGGCGTCGCGACGCCGGGCCTCCGGAGGGGGTCGCGGAGGCGGACGAGGGCGAAGGGACCGGGGACCAGGCCGGTGAGGGCCGCGGCGTCGCGTTCCTGCCCGCGGGCGCCCAGATCGCGCTCCGCCTCGACGTGGAGCGGATCCGTCGGTCCCCGCTCGGCCCCGACGTACGCGCGCTGCTCGCGGCCATGCCCGACTGGCAGGCGCTGCTCGAGGGGAGCGAGATCGACCCGCTCCAGGACCTGGACCGGCTCCTCGTCGCGACCCCGAACCTCCAGCGCTCGCGGCTCATCGTGGCGGGCCGGGTGACCGCCGACGCCGACGCCATCCGCGCCGCGGCCGAGCGCCTCGCCGCGGGCGCCGGCCAGCCGCTGACCTGGAGGACCGAGAGCGGGGTCGAGGTGGCGCGCTGGTACAACCACGACGACACCGAGCGCGTCGTCGCCATCATCGGCCCGCGCCACTTCGTGCTCTGCCGGCCCGAGGACCTGCCGCGGGTGATGGCGGTGGCCCGGAACCGGGCGGCCGAGGAGGACGACGAGGGCGCGCCCACCGAGCACCCCGCCGACGCGCTCCTGTCGATGGGCGAGGGCGAGGGCCTGTCGCTCGAGGTCGAGGGCGCACGCCAGTTCGCGCAGGCGCGCGGTCGGACCCGCGGCCCCATCGAGATGGTCCCCACCGAGATCCGGCTGGCGTTGAGCGAGCTGCCCGCCGACGCGATCGCCGCGCGGAGCCGCTGGACCTACGAGGACGCCGACCGCGCCGGGACCGCGGCGGGGTACTGGGACGGGATGCGCGAGGCGTACGGCCACAACGTCATCACCGCGGTGCTCGGGATCGCGCCCATCCTGCAGCGCGCCACGATCGAGGCCGAGGACGACCACTTCCAGGGCAACGTCGACCTCCAGGTCGCGGAGATGCGGCGCCTGCTCGCGCTCACGCGGGGCTTCTTCGAGGACCGGGCCCGAGCCCAGCAGCGCGCCGCCAACCCTCCCCCGAGCCCCGGGCCGGAGCCGACGCTCCCCGAGAACCCCTACGAGTAGCGGGCTTCGAAACGAAACACGCCGCCCCGAGGGGCGGCGCGTCTCGTTCACGAAGAAGCGAATCGTCCTAGAGGACGAGGTCCTTGAGGCGCTTCAGGGGCGTCGCGCGGAGCTTCTTCTTGGCGGGGATGTCCTTGACGATGATCTCGCCGGTGGACGGGATCCGCACCTTGGCGCCCTTGCGCGCGGCCTGCTTGCGAACCTTGAGCTTGAGCATGTCCGGGATCACGAACTCGCCGGGACCGCGACGGCCCAGCTCGCGCTTGATGATGCCCTGCAGCGCCTCGAACACCGTGCCGACCTGCTTCTTGGTCAGGCCCGTCTTGTCGGCGAGCTCGCCCATGATCTGCGCCTTGGTCATCCGCTTCGGGGTCGTCGTCGTCGTCGTCATGAGTCTTCCTCCCTCTTGGGCGCTACGGCGCGCCCCAATCTCTTCGTGTCTGACTGCCGTCGCGTCCACGAAACCCCTGTTTTTTGGGGCATCTGACGTTCGGCGGCCATCTATGCCCTGGTGAATCCGCCCTGACAAGCACAAATCGGCAATTCGGGGGCCTTTCCGCCCCGAATTCTGGCCATCAGGGCCTTCGCCGAGCTTCAGCCCGCGATCGTGGCGGCCGCGCAGAGCGCATCTGCGCGGGCGCGCATTCGCCGATCTTCGGCCGCGGTGACGTGATCGTAGCCCAGCAGATGCAGCAGCCCGTGCGCCAGGAGGTAGGTGACCTCGGCCGCGACGGTCCGATCGTGCTCGGCCGCCTGACGCCGCGCGGTGTCCATCGAGATCACCACGTCACCGAGCAGGCCGGGGTCGAGGTCGCCGTGCTCCCCCTCCCGCATCGCGAACGCGAGGACGTCGGTCGGGCGGTCCTTCTGGCGGTAGTCGCGGTTGAGCTCGTGAATCGTCGCGTCGTCGCACAGAAGAACGGAGAGCTCCGCGTCCGACATGCGCATCGCGGCCAGCATCCGCTCGGCGCGCAGGCGCACCTTGGCCGGCGCCATGGAGCGCTTCTTCAATCCGCGTGTGGAGACGACGACGGGCACGAGCTAGGGTCCGGCCCAAGAGGAGCACGAAGCTTGTTCGAGCGCATCCTGATCGCCAATCGAGGCGAGGTCGCGACCCGCGTCGCCCGGAGCTGTCGGCGGATCGGCGTCGAGACCGTCGGCGTCCACGTCACCGCCGACGCCAGCGCCATCCACGTCGCCGCGTGTGACGAGTCCGTCTCGCTCGGCGACGACCCGAGCGGGTACCTCGACGGCGAGGCGATCCTCGCCGCGGCGCGCGATCGGGGCGTCCACGCCATCCACCCCGGCTACGGGCTGCTCGCCGAGGACCCCGCGTTCGCGCGGGCGGTCGCCGAGGCCGGGCTCCTGTTCGTCGGGCCGGACGCGGACACCCTCACGCGCGTCCGGGACCGCCTCGCGGTGCGGGCCGCCGCGATCGAGTGCGGCGTCCGGGTCTTGCCGGGGAGCGAGCGCCCGATCACGGGGCCGCAGCACGCGCTCGTCGACGTCGACCGCATCGACTACCCCGTCGTCGTCCGGCCTCGGCTCGGGATCGGCGAGACCCAGGGCGCGGTGGCGAACGACGTCGCCGAGCTCGCCGAGGCGCTCGCCGCGCTCGACCCGCTCGAGGATCACGGCGGCGCGTTCGTCGAGACGCACATCGAGCGCGCGCGCCACGTCGAGATCCAGCTCTTCAGCACCGAGGGCCTCGCGCTCGTGCTCGGGGACCGCGAGGTGAGCCTCCGCCGCGGGCAGCGGCGGCTCTTCGCGGAGTCGCCGGCCGCCGCGCTCGAGCAGCTCCGCACCGTCGACGCCGTGCGCGGCGCGATGTGGGAGGCCGCGAGCGAGGTGGCCCAGAAGCTCGAGGTGTCGGGGCTCTGCAGCGCCCACTTCGTGCTCGACTTCGACGGGCTGTTCTACCTGGCCGGCTTCACGCCGGGCCTGCAGGTCGAGCACACGACCATCGAGATGTGCTCGAACATCGATCTGGTCGAGATGCAGCTGCGGTTCGCGGCGGGCGAGCCGCTCGCGGACGAGCTCAGCAAGGTCGAGCCGAGCGGGTGCGCGCTCCAGGCGTACGTCGACGCGGCGTGCGATCCCGCGACGGGGCGCGCGTTCGAGAGCCACGTGCAGGCGGCCCGATGGCCCCCCGCGCCGCCCGGCAAGGTGCGCATCGAGACGGGCATCCAGATGGGCAGCCTGGTCTCCCCCACCCTCGATCCGCTGGTCGCGAGCATCACGACGTACGCGCCCAACCGCCACGACGCGCTGCTGATGCTCGATCGGATCCTGGCCGAGATTCACCTCTCCCCCCTGGTCACCAACCAGCGACTGCTGCGCAAGGCGCTCAACCACGAGTCCTTCCGTGCTGGACAATTCGACGAAGGCTTCGTGGACCGCATCTGAGGTGGTACGTTCCGAAGCTCGATGGCTCGAGAGGCCCCGGAGATCCGCCTGATCCGCGAGGCGCTGGAGGGGGTGCTTCACCCCTCCGCGGCGTCGACGCTCTTCTTCGAGGCGCTCCAGGACTTCGGGGGCGTGCTGCCGGCCAACGCGCGGGAGGCGATGGACCTCGTCAATGGGCCCGTCCGGCGCGCGCTCGTCGAGCGGCTGGGCAACGACGGAACCGTGATCGCGGACGAGCTGGCCACCGTGCTCTCGACGATCGGCCGCGAGGTCCGCAAGCGGCCCAGCCGACACGAAGAGCAGACCAAGGCCGTGTCCCTGTCCGACGAGACGCTGCCCGTCTTCATCCTGACGTCGTCGTCCAGCCTCGTGGCGCTGCTCCACGCGTCCCTCGGGCCGCAGGTGATGAGCCCGCTGTGGATCCCGGACGCGGCCGCGCTCAAAGAGCGGCTCGGGCTGATCGCGCCGGGCTTCATCCTGATCGACGGGAGCGACTTCCCCGCCATCGAGCCCGACGAGCTCGCCGCCGCCCTCGAGGGGCTGCGGGTCGAGATCGTCAAGGCGCTCTGGGGCGCCGACCTGCCCTACGGTCAGGGCGTGATGGACGCCGCGCATCGGCGCGGGTACTCCCTCACGCCGTTCGACCGGCGCGAGGGGGTCGAGCCGATGCTCGACGTGATCCGCTCGCGGCGCGCGTAGGCGCCGGCCGCCCTAGCGGAAGTTGGCCGCGTAGCGAGCGGCCGAACCGAGCTCCTCCTCGATGCGGAGGAGCTGGTTGTACTTGGCCACGCGGTCGGAGCGGGAGGCGCTCCCCGTCTTGATCTGACCCGCGCTCGTCGCGACCGCGAGGTCGGCGATGAAGGTGTCGGCGGTCTCGCCGCTGCGGTGCGAGATGACCGACTTGTAGCCGTGGTCGGCGCCGAGGCGGATCGCGTCGAGGGTCTCGCTGACGGTCCCGATCTGGTTGACCTTGATCAGGATCGAGTTCGCGATGCCTTGATCGATGCCGCGCTGCAGGCGCTCGACGTTGGTCACGAAGAGGTCGTCGCCGACGAGCTGCACGCGGTCCCCGAGGCGCTCGGTGAGCGCGGCCCAGGTCTCCCAGTCGTCCTCGGCCATGCCGTCCTCGATCGAGACGATCGGGTACTGGTCGCAGTAGGCCGCGTAGATGTCGACGAGCTGCGCGCCGGTGACCTGCTTCTTGTCGAAGGTGTAGCCGCCGTCCCCGTGGAACTCGCTGGCGGCGCAGTCGAGCGCGAGCCCGATCTGCTTGCCCGGCTCGTAGCCCGCCTCGCCGATGGCCTCGAGCACGACCTTGAGCGCCGCCTCGTTGCTCTCGAGGCGCGGGGCGAAGCCGCCCTCGTCGCCGACGCTGGTGGCGAGCCCGCGTCCCTTGAGGATCTTCTTGAGCGTGTGGAACGTCTCCACCCCCGCGCGCAGCGCCTCGCGGAAGCTGGCGAAGCCGTGGGGGACGATCATGAACTCCTGGATCTCGAGCCCGTTGTCCGCGTGAGCGCCGCCGTTGAGGATGTTCATCAGCGGGGTCGGCAGGACGCACGCCTGCGCGCCGCCGAGGTAGCGGTAGAGCGGCAGGTCCATCGCGGCGGCCGCCGCGCGAGCCGTCGCCATCGAGACCCCGAGGATCGCGTTGGCGCCCAGCTTCGACTTCGACGGAGTGCCGTCGAGCGCGAGCATCGCCTGATCGATCCCGTGCTGATCGAAGGCGTCCCGGCCGAGGATCTCCGGCGCGATCTCGGTCACCACGTTCTCGACGGCCTTGCGGACGCCCTTGCCGAGGTAGCGCGCGGCGTCGCCGTCGCGGAGCTCGAGGGCCTCGTGCTCTCCTGTCGAGGCGCCCGACGGGACCGCCGCGCGGCCCAGGACGTCTTCCTCGACCTCGACCTCGACCTCGATGGTGGGGTTGCCGCGCGAGTCCAGGATCTCGCGGGCGATGACGGACGTGATCTCCAGCATGGCGCGCCTTTAGCACATGCCGGACGACGCGAGAAAGGCGCTAGTCGTCCAGGCCGCCGATGACGGGGTCGACGCCCTCGACGCCCTCCCCGATGAACATCGAGCCCGCGGTCATGTCGACGTGGAAGTGGTTCCGGTGATCGGCGTTGTAGTTCGGCGTCAGCACGATCTCGAAGACGCGCTCCGACCACATGGAGCACGCGAGCTCCTTGAGGACGCGGTCCTTGTCGTTCGAGAACGGGATCGGGCACGGGTCCGAGCGCGTGGTGATCACGAAGTCGGTCTCGGTGCTGTAGGTCTCGTCGCTGCCGGCGAGCCCGAAGGCGTGCAGATCGATCGCGCGCGCGTAGGCGTGCTGGCTCGGCGTGCAGGTCCCGCTGTCGGGGTCGCCGCCGCCGATGCAGCGGTAGTTGTAGATCCCGATGTGGATGACCTCGTCGATGCCGTACGGGATCACGAGCTCGGTGAGGCGGTACAGCCGGATCGCGAGCTCGCAGTCCATCAGCATCGCGGTCGGCTCCGTGTTGGACACGTAGCGGAACGCGACGCCGTTGATGATCGGCTGCACGCGCACGGGATCGGCGATGCCCGGGGAGGCGCCCGCGACCGCCCAGTCGAGCCCGAGCGCGTCGAGCGTCGCGTGGCAGCCCGTGTCCGCCGGCGCGGTGACGGTGATCGTCACGGAGTCCCGCGCCAGCTCCACGCCCGCGTCGTCGTAGCCGATGGCGTCGACCGTGTGGGTCGCGGCCGCGTAGAAGGCGTACGTGAGCGAGCCGTCCATCACGTCCCCGAGCGAGACCCCGCCCGAGACGAGCTCGACGCGAGCCACATCGGCCGCGTCCACCGTGAACGTCACCGACGCGGCCCACTCCCCGCCGACGAGCGCGTCCTGAGGGAACGTCGCGCCGTCCATCGGGGCGGTGATCGTGACGCGGGGCATCGGCGTGACCGTCGCGTCCACGCCGCCGCCGCCGCCGGCGTCCACGTCGGCGCTCATCGGCCGCACCACGCGCACGCCTCCGGATGGGGCTCGATCGCTCGGGGACAGGTCCACGGAACGACAGCCCGCGATCGAGAGCGGGAGGAGCGACATCAACAGGAGAAGGCGACGCACGACCACCAACGATGGAACGAACGCGCGCCTGCGCGCAATGCGCTCGCGCTCGGCGGGGACACCGCCCCGTTGCTTGCTCGACGCGCCGCCCCGGGTACGGTCCGCCGATGAAGCGAGCCGTCCTCGTCGCGCTCCTGACCCTCGGCTGTGGTGAGACCGCCGCGCCGACCCCCGCGCCGCCCCCGAGCCCGACGCCCGAGCCGGCGCCGGTGGAGCGCCCCCTCGACGCGCTGGCGCGGCCGGCGCCCTTCTCGGACGACGACCTCGCCGACGCGCGCGCGGCGCTGGCTTTGGCGACTCGCGGGGCCGGGCTCGAGGCGCCCGTCTTCGCCGCGCCCGGCCCCTGGCTCGTCGAGGAGGCGTCGTCGCTGCCGCTCGTGTCACCCGAGGACATGGATCGGCTCGCCCTCGAGGAGGAGCCCCAGCCAGGCGCGGTCGGCGAGCCGGCGCGCGTGAACCCGCGCTTCTTCCGCCGCGAGCCGACGGCCACGCTGGCCGCCGACGGCACCGCCGCGGTGCGCTTCTCGACGACCCGACCGCTCTCTGGCGCGAGCGTCTACTACGGCACCGAGCTCGAGGTGGACCCCTTCGGGACCGCCCGGCTGCGCCGGCGCGCGGGCGACGTCGCGGAGGACGGAGACACGCGCTCGGTGACCTTCGACGTGCGACGCCTCCTCGGCGTGAAGCACGACGTGGGGCGCGCGCGGGTGCGCGGCTACGGCATCGTGCGGTGGCGCCTCGAGGCGCTCGACGGCGAAGAGGGCACGGCCCGCGTCCACGACGGCCGCTTCGGGTTCCGCTGCGAGCCCGGCCCCTGCGACGACGAGTCGACCTTCGTGCAGCTCCCCACCGTGCGGCTCGGCCCGTTCGTGGATCTCGTCGACGACGACGGCGCGACGATCACCGTCGAGACCGACGTCGAGACGCTCGCGACGGTGCTCGTCCGCGACGAGGAGGGCGAGCTGCACACCGTGCGGAGCGCAGCGGGCGGGCGGCGGCACGAGCTGCGCGTCGAGGGCCTCACCGCGGACACGCGCCACCGCTACGTCGTGCTCGTCGCCGACGCGCGCGGGGAGATCGGCGCGAGCCGGAGCGCCACGTTCGCGACCTGGCCGGCCGCCGAGCAGGACACGCGGATCACGTTCGCGGTGATGAGCGACTCGCGCAGCGGACACGGCGCCGCCGACGAGCAGTACGCGGGGACCAACCGCGAGGTCCTCGACGATCTGCTGCGGCGCGCGCTCGAGGAGGGCGCCCGCTTCATCGTGTTCGTCGGCGATCTCATCGACGGCTACCGGACCCACGCGGGCTCGTTCCGCTACGAGCTCGAGGCGTGGCAGAAGGCGAGCGAGCCGGTCCACGCGTCGATCCCGATCTACGAGGCGATGGGCAACCACGAGGCGCTGATGGACTACTGGACCGTGGGCTGGGCGGTCGACAGGAGCGGCGCCGAGAGCGCCGAGGCGCTCTTCGCGGAGCGCTTCGTCAACCCGGGCGGCGGCCCCACCCCGGGCCCCGGGGCGCCGCCGTACGCGGAGAACGTCTACGGGTTCGACGCGGGCCCGGCGCACCTCGCCGTCGTCAACACGAATTACTTCTGGCGTTCGCACGCGGGCCGCGACGACCACCCCGCGCACGATCGCGGCCAGCGCGAGGGCTGGCTCGACAACCGACAGCTCGAGTGGCTCGACGCCGACCTCGCGGCGGCTCGTGAGCGGGGCCGCCAGCACCTCTACGTCTTCACCCACGAGCCCGGCTACCCGAACGGCGGCCACGTCCAGGACGGCATGTGGTGGGGCGGCGGCCTCCCCGACGTCGTCGAGCGGCGCGCCCGCGTCTTCGGCGTCCTCGCGGACCGCGGGGTGGAGGTCGTCTTCCACGGCGACGAGCACAACTACAGCCGCACGCGGATCCACGAGGGCCTCTCGCGGCCGCTCTGGCAGATCATCAGCGGCGGCGCTGGCGCGCCGTACTACGCCCAGGACACCACCCTCCCCTGGACGCCGGACGTCGCCACGTTCGACGCGCGCCAGAACCTCGTCATGGTCACCATCGATGGCGACGAGGCGCGCGGTCGCGCCGTGTCCCGCACTGGCGAGACCCTCGACGAGTGGGACCTGACCGAGGCGGAATCTGGTGCTACTACGCCCGGCCTGCTCCCGTAGCTCAGTGGATAGAGCAGCGGCTTCCTAAGCCGTTGGTCGTGCGTTCGACTCGCACCGGGAGTGCTCGGACAGCCGTTGAAAGCGCCCCCTCGCGGGGCGATGCTCGCGGCCATGGCCTACGACGAGAAGCTCGCCGACCGCATCCGCGAGGCGCTCGCGGGGACGCCGTCCCTCGAAGAGAAGAAGATGTTCGGCGGCCTCTGCTTCCTGGTGCGAGGCCACATGGCCTGCGGCATCGCCAAGGGCGAGCTCATGGTCCGTGTGGGGGCCGAGGGCTACGAGGCGGCGCTCGCGAGGCCGCACGCCAAGGAGATGACGTTCACCGGCAAGCCCATCAAGACGATGGTCTACGTGGACCCCGACGGCTTCCGCACCAAGAAGCAGCTCGGCGGCTGGATCGCGATGGGCGTCGCGCACGCGGAGGGGCTGCCTCCCAAGTCGCCGAAGGCGCCCCGGAAGAAGACGCCCAAGAAGCGAGCCTGAGCGACGCCTCAGGGGCAGGTCACGTACGTGGACGCGGGGTCCGCGTTCAACATGGCGCCGCTGCCGAGGTACGCGTCGCAGCCAGCGCCGGAGCTCGCGAAGGTGACGCTCTCGAGGTTCACCTGCGCCATCCCCTCGATCCACAGCTGCCCGAAGATCGAGCCGCCGCCGTACTCGATCCGCGCGTTGCGGAAGACGTTCCGCGGGCCCAGCGAGCCCCGGTAGACGTGGATCTGGTTCCAGTCGCCGGGGGCCGGGGCGAGGCTCGCGCTCGTGACGAGCACGGGTTGGCCCGGCTCGCCCATCAGGGAGAGCGCGCCGTTCATCTCCACGAGGATCTGGTGGCCCGCCGCGATCCGCACCTCGACGCCGGGGCTCACCGTCAGCACCGCGGAGCCCGCCCCCGTCAGCGTCACGTCCCCGGTCAGGACGTAGGGGATGTCGGTGAGGCCCCACGTCGCGTCGCGCTCCAAGTCGCCCGTCGTGACCGAGATGCCCTCGACGTCGTTCGGGCCGTAGGCGCCCTCGCCGAGCCCTCCCACGACGTCGGGCGGCACCTCGACACCGAAACGAACGTTGTCGGTGACCGTGTTGCGCTCGAACCCGCCGAGCGCGCCGCCGCGGTTGACCACGAGGCCCTCCGTCGCCGAGCCGCGCAGCGTGCTGTCCTCGATGGTCACTGCGGCGCCGCTGTCGACCTCGACCATCCCGAAGATCGACGAGCCGCCGTACTCGACGATCGCGAACGACAGGCGGTTGGCGGTGCCGATCGACTCGTTGCGGAAGACCACCGTGTCCCAGTCGCCGCGCGACGGCCCGGGCGACGCGCTCGTCAGGGTGACGGGCGCCTCGGCGGTGCCCGCCAGGGTGAGGCCGCCGCTGGTCCCGACCGTGATGCGCTGCCCCGACGGGATGAGCAACGTCGCCCCCGCCTCCACGGTCAGGCGCGCGCTCGAGCCGGCGACCGCGGCCATCTCGAGGTTCCCCTCGAGGACGTAGGGCGCGTCGTGCGCGAGCCACGTCGCGTCGCGCCGCACGGTGCGGCTCTGGACGCGGATCCCGTCGATGTCGTTGGGCCCATAGACGCCGGGGCCGAGGCGGCCGACGACGTCGGGGTCGAGGTCGAGCCCCGTCGCGTTGTCGAACACCCGGTTGTTCTCGAACGCGACCAGCTCGCCGCCGCTGATCACCTCGAGCGGCTCGGCGGCCGAGCCCCGCAGGACGCTGTCGCGGACCTCGATGGAGGTCCCGCTGTCCACGCGAATCATCGACCCCGCGCCGCCGCCGTACTCGATGCTGACGTGGACGAAGACGTTGTCGGGCCCCGAGGCGGTGTCGAGAAAGTGGAGCTGGTTCCAGTCGCCGCGCGACGGGCGCGCGTTCGGCGAGGTGACGGTGATCGGCATGCGCGGCCCGCCCTCGAAGGTCAGGCCGCCGCCGTCCCGCACCTCGATCCCACCGGACACGCGGATCACGCTGCAGGGCGCCACCACGAGCGGCCCCCCGCTCACGGTCAGGGTACCGGACAGGACGTACTCGGCCGCCTCCCAGGTCGCGCCGCCATCGACCGTGCGCTCGGCGACCTCGATCACCTGCAGCTCCGGGCACAGCGGCGGAAGATCGACGCAGCCCTCGTCGGGGTTGCACCAGAGCCCCTCGTCGCACAGCGCGTCGTCGGGTCGCGCGAGGCAAACCCCGTTGCTGCACACGCCCACCGAGCACTCGGCGGCGAAGACGCAGTCGGCGTCGGCGGTGCACTCGGCGGAGCTGCACAGCTCCGGGGTCTCCGGGGTGCAGCGCGGATCGGTGCACGTCCCCGACAAGCACGCGAGGGGCGCGCCCGCGTCGCCGCAGGTCACGCCGCGGCAGTCGCGCGTGAGCAGGATCGTCACCGCGCGGTCGTTCTCCAGGGTGACCAGCGTCGGCCGCTCGAGCACCACCTGACCGAGCGCGTCGCGCACCTCGACGTCGATCCGCACGTCGCCGTGCCCGATGTCCGAGAGCGACGCGACCCGGACGCCGCCGATGAAGTCGTCGGCCTCCGCGACCGTGTAGGTCCGCTCGACCGGCTCACCGCTCCCGTCCACGTGCGTCACCCGGAGCCAGACCGTGGCCATCTCGTCGATGGGCACCAGGTCCGTCCGAACGTCGATCTCGAGCGCGCTGCTCCCGCCGCACGCGCACGCGAACAGCGAGGCCACCCCGAACACCCACCCCCACCTCATGCGACAGAGGATATCAGCCCCGGCGCTCCAGCCCATCGGCGACGGGCGCGGCGGTTTCGCGGTTCGCGCGACGACCTCCGGAGGTAGAATGTGACCCCGTGCTCACCCACTCCGAGATGGTCGCGCTCGCGGGATCCGCGCGCCTGATGATGATGGCCGACGGAGAGATCTCCGAAGGTGAGCTCCAGATCGCGGAGAGCTTCGCGGGGAGGCTCGGCCTGACCGTGGTCCAGTGGAGCGCCATCTGGGAGGAGGCGATCCACGTCCTCCCGGACGACGACGCGGTCACCGAGGCGGTGGGCGCGCTCACCCGGCCGGTGGCTCGCGAGGTCGCCTACGAGCTGCTCTACGAGCTCGCCACGGACGGCACCATCGTCGATCCGGAGTGGGACATCCTCGAGTGGCTCGACGAGCACTGGCGCTACGAGGACATGGTCCGGCGCGCGAAGAAGTGAGTCCGACTCTGTAGGGATCTGTGCAAACGGCACGGGGCGTTGCTTCAATCGAGGGATGAGCAGCGACGACTCCCATGATCTCCCCACCGCCGCGGGCAGCCCGCGCGCGCGCGCGGCGGACACGGTCGTGGACGAGCCGGCCGACGCGAGGGCCCCGAGCGACGCCTCGGACGCGCCCGACGTCGCCGCCCGCCCGCGGGAGGTGACGGTCAAGGGCTACGGTGAGCGCTACGACGTCCGGCGCGAGCTCGGCGCCGGCGGGATGGGCGTCGTCCGGCTGGCCTACGACACCGCGATCGGCCGCGAGGTCGCCGTGAAGGTGATGCTCGACGACGCGGCGCAGCGGCAGATGGCGCGCGACCGATTCCTGCGCGAGGCCCAGGTGCAGGCGCAGCTCGAGCACCCGGGGATCGTCCCGGTCTACGACCTCGGCGTGACCCCGGACGGCCGCCCCTACTTCTCGATGAAGCGGGTGCGCGGTACGACGCTGCAGGCCGCCCTCGAGGGGCTGCGCTCCAAGGACCCCGACGCCGAGGCGCGCTTCGGCCGAGGCAAGCTGCTCTCGGTCGTCGAGCGCGTGTTCGAGACGATGGCGTACGCGCACTCCCGCGGCGTCGTGCACCGCGACCTGAAGCCCGCGAACATCATGCTCGGTGACTTCGGCGAGGTGAGCGTCCTCGACTGGGGCATCGCGAAGCTGCGCTCGGACACGGATCTGTCGGACCCGACCACCGGAGAGGACGAGCTGATCCCCGAGTACACCGTGCCCGGCTCGGTCGTCGGGACGGCGGGCTACATGTCGCCCGAGCAGGCCGCGGGCCAGGAGGTCGACGCGCGCGCCGACGTCTACACGCTCGGCGCGATGCTCTTCGAGGTCATCACGCGGACGCCGCTGCACCGCGGGTCGGCGGGCGACCGGATGCGCTCGACCCTCGAGGGGGTCGACGCCCGCCCGAGCGCCCGCGTCGACGAGGACGTACCAGCGGAGCTCGACGCGATCTGCGAGCGGGCGGCGAAGCGCGATCCGCGCCAGCGCCACGCGGACGCGTCCGAGATGCTCGCGGAGCTGCGCGCGTTCCTCCACGGCGCGAGGGTCTCGGAGCTGCGGCGCGAGGTCGCGGGGCAGCACGCCGAGGCCGCGCGGTTGTCGCTCGCCGGCAAGCCGAGCGCCACCGAGACCACCCGCGTCGCGGCGCTCCGCGAGCTCGGCGCGGCCGCGGTGCTCGACCCAGACAACCCGGAGATGATCCGGATGATCGAGCAGCTCCTCGAGCCCGAGCCCGCCAGCGGCGAGCTCCCCGAGGACGTCTCGCGCGAGCTCGAGGACGGACGCCGCAGCCTCGCGAGCCGCGCGGCCGGGCGCAGCGCGCTCGCGTACACCGCCGCGCTCCTCGCCATCCCGATCCTGTTGTGGATGGGCGTGCGGCTGTGGGGCGTGCTCGGCGCGCTCGCCTCGCTCCTCGCCTTCGCGGCCATCGGCGCGACGGTGATGTGGCGCTCCCGGCGCGCCACCGGCACCACCGCGGCCCTGTCGCTCCCGTTCGCCTTCGCCACGGTGAGCTTGCTGAGCACCCTCTTCGCGCCGTTCTTCCTCGTCCCGGGCCTCGCCGTCTCGACCGCGGTCGCGTTCATGGTGAGCGTCCGGGCGGGCTGGAAGATGCGAGGGATGATCAACACCTTCGCGGGCCTCGCGGTCGGGGTGCCCTGGCTCCTCGCGGAGCTCGACGTGATCCCGCGGACCTACCGCTTCGTCGACGGCACGATTCAGCTCTTGCCCAACCTGGTCGAGTTCCCCGCGATGCCGACCGAGGTGCTCGTCATCTTCACGTCGCTCTTCGTCGTCTACATCCCGACCACGCTCGTCGGGCGCGCGGTCGAGGAGCTGCGGCGCGCAGAGCGGAGGCGCGTCCTCCAGTCCCAGCGCCTCCGATCGATGCTTCCCGGCGCCCGCTGAATCTGCTCGAGGTCTGCTGAATCTGCTCAGTACGTGACGAGCGAGAGGATCGGGACGTCGCCGAGGCGGTCGCGGCCGTTGAGGAACTCGAGCTCGATCACGAACCCCGCGCCGATCACCTCGGCGCCGAGGCCGCGGCACAGCTCGATGGCCGCGGCGGCCGTGCCCCCCGTCGCCATGAGGTCGTCGATCAGCACGACGCGGTCCTTGGGGCGGAGCGCGTCCACGTGCATCTCGATGCAGTCGGTGCCGTACTCGAGCGCGTACTCGACCCGGTTCGTCGCGGCGGGGAGCTTCCCGGGCTTCCGAGCCGGGACGAAGCTCGTCATCATCCGCGCGGCGAGCGCCGCGCCGAAGATGAAGCCGCGCGACTCGATGCCCACGATGGCGTCGACGTGCTGGCCGGCCCAGCGCTCCGCGAAGAGATCGAGGCAGGTCGTGAACGCCGTCGGGTCGGCGAGGAGCGGCGTGATGTCTTTGAAGAGGATCCCTTCCTTGGGGAAGTCGGGGATGTCTCGGATCGTCGCGCGCAGGAGATCGATGCGTTCGTTGCTCATGGTTCCTCGCTGTCCGGACCGGCGAGCCAGGCCGCGAGGCCCAGCTCGCCCGGGTCGGTGGGATCGAGCAGCAGCGGCGTGATCGACACGTAGCCCGCGTCGACCGCCTCGGTGTCCGCTCCCTCGATCGGCTCGTGGTGCGCCTTGGGGCCGCCGATCCAGTAGTACTCGTTGCCTCGGGGATCGAGGCGTACGTCCACCTCGTCGGAGTACACCCGCTTGCCCAGGCGGGTCGCCCGCGTACCGCGGTAGGTGTCTCCAGGAGGGAAGTTCACGTTGAGCAGGGGACCGCGCTCGCCCTCGATGTCGCCTGGCGCCACGAGCGCCCGCTCGACGAGCGCGCGCGCATGGACCGCCGCGACCTCCAGCCGGCCGCCGGGCCGCGCGAGCGAGAACGCGATCGAGGGGATCCCGCGGAGCGCGGCCTCCCGCGCGGCCGCCACGGTGCCCGAGTAGTGCACGTCGGTGCCGAGGTTGTAGCCGTGGTTGATCCCGCTCACGACCAGGTCGGGGCGACGAGGCAGGAGCCGGTCGCGATAGAGCGCCACGTAGATGCAGTCCGCGGGGGTCCCGTCGACGGAGTGCACGTTGGCCTCGTGCGTGCGGTGGCGGAGCGGTCGGCTCAGCGTCAGCGAGTGGCTCCCCGCGCTCTGCTCCGTCCGCGGGGCGACAACGAACACGTCCCCGAGCGGCAGCAGCGCCTCGCGCAGCGCGTGGAGCCCGCGGGCCTCCACGCCGTCGTCGTTCGAGAGGAGGATGAGGGGACGGTCGGTCACATCGGCTCCCGCCACGCTTCGTGGCCGCGCGGCGACGCTAGCACGGGTTCGACCACGCGACGGCCATCGGTCACAGTCGACCGCGATGTCGCTCGGAGGCCTGGAGCTCGTGCTCGTGGCGATGGGCGCGATCGCGTCGGCCATCGCCTTCGCGGTGGCGCGGCGGTTGGCCCGAGGCGGCCCGCCCGCCCCGCCGCGGAGCCCCTTGCCCCGCGTCGCGCTCGGCGTCGCGGCCTTGCTCCTGCTCCCGGCGCCCCCGGTGGGCTACCTGCTCGCGCCCGCGGTGATCGATCAGCTCGCGGGCACCTCGCCGAGCGGCGTCGTGATCTTCGAGCCGTTCGATCTCGTGATGGCCCGCGTCATCGCCGCGCTCTCGATCGCGGCCTGGGCCGCCGTGCCGGGCGCGTCGGCCGCGGCGTTCCTCGTCGTGTCGAGGCGACGGTCGGTCGGGACCGCCGCGGCCTTCGCGCTCGCGACCTGGGTGGGCTTCACGCTGGGCGCGGCGGCGACGTTCCCGATCGTCGCGAGCGCCTACGACGCCATGAGCGCGTCCGCGGGGGATCCCTCCCTCGCGGTGCAGGTCGACTTGCGGAGTCTAGTCTCCGCGTTCGCGCGCGCCGCGCTCGGGCTGGGGTTCATCGGCGGATCCGCCGCCGCGCTCTCCGTCGCCGCCGCCAGCTCCCCTCGCGGGCTGCGCGGCGCGCTGATCGCCACCGCGGCCCTGCCGCTGATCGCGCCCCTCGTCGGCGCCCTCTCCACCCCGCCCGACGTCGTCTCGCAGCTGCTCGTCGCCGCCGTCACCGTCGCGCTCTGGCTCCTCGGCCTCGGCGTCGGCGCGGCCGCGCGGAGGGCCCTCTCCGGGCGGGGCGACGCGCCCCCGAGCGCCGCCGCGTAGCCGGGCGACGGAAAGAAATCGGCCCACGATCCTGGGGGAATCGTGGGCCTCGAACGATCGGGGCGACTGGATTCGAACCAGCGACCCCCACACCCCCAGTATGGTGCGCTAACCAGGCTGCGCTACGCCCCGGGAACGGCCCTCGTGAGAGAACCGAGGCGCGAGCCTAGCCTCATTTGCGGTGCTTGCAAGTCACCCTCGTCGGTTCCTGGAGGGGACCGGAACGGCGCGGTGGATCGTGACCTCGACGGGCTGCTCCTCCTCCGCTCGCGCCTCGTCCTCGAAGCGATCGAGCTCGGCGAGGAGCCCCATCAGCTCTTCGCGGACGCCGAGCAGCGCGGCGCGCAGGTGGACCTCGCGCCCCGCCCGATCCGGGAGGTCCGCGCCGACGCGGTGCTCCCCGAGCTCGCGCATCTTCTTCTTCGCCCCCGCGATGGTGAAGCCCTCGTCGTGGAGGAGCTGCTTGATGCGCATCGCGAGCTCGACGTCGCGGCGCCGGTACTGCCGGTGCGAGCCGCGCGTCTTCATCGGCTTGAGCACGCCGAACTCGCGCTCCCAGTAGCGGAGCACGTGTGGCTTCACTCCGACGATGTCGGCGACCTCGCCGATGCGGAAGAAGAGCTTGTCGGGCAGCGCGCGCGGCGACACGAGGACGGATGGATATCACACCCGTAGGGCTCGATCGCGAGCTTCGTCGGTTCAGTCGCGCGCGCCTGCGGCCTGCGGGGCCTCGTCGAGGTCGTCGTCCTCGTCGTCGTCGAGGCCACCCACGCGGTGGGGGTTGAGGATGCCCTTCAGGACCTGGCTCGGCTTGAAGGTGAGGACGCGGCGCGCGGAGATCGGGATGGGCGCGCCGGTCTGCGGGTTGCGGCCGACCCGCTCCTTCTTCTCGCGGACGACGAAGTTCCCGAAGCCGGAGATCTTGATCTTCTCGCCGTCGGCGAGGACCTCCTTCATCGTGTCGAAGACCGCCTCGACGACCTCCGCGGCTTCCTTCTTGGAGAAGCCACCGACCCTCTCGTAGACGCTGTCGACGATCTCGGCCTTGGTCATCCCTTCACCCTCCGGAGCTGAAGGGAGGTAATCACGAAAGCCGAGGGATCTCAAGCGCATGCGGCTATCCGCGCACCTTCGCGTCGAAGGCGTCGAGCGCGGCGCGGACGACCTGCTGATGCGCCTTGTCGACCTTCTTGTCCGTCAGGGTCGCTTCGGGGTCGCGATAGACGACGCGGAACGCGAGGCTCTTCTTGCCCTCGTCGATCCCGACGCCGCGATAGACGTCGAAGAGCTCGACCGCCTCGACGAGGTCCACGTCCACGCCGCGCAGCGCGGCGCCGACCTGCCCGACCTCGACGGACTCGTCCACGACGAGCGCGAGGTCGCGCGAGGCGCTCGGGAAACGCGGCAGCGCGCGAGCCTGCGGGACACCCCGCGAGGCGCTCACCGCGAGGAGCGCGTCCACGTCGATCTCTCCGTACACGGCCCGCACGTCGAGCCCCAGATCGTCGCCCACGCCGGGGTGGACCTCGCCGAGGACGCCGACGGACACGCCGTCCACGGTGAGGCGCGCGCGGCGCCGCGGATGCAAGAACGGCGCGTCCGCGTCGAGCGCGTCGTCGCTCACCGCCTCGAGCGTCGCCCCGAGGCTCGCCTCGACGATGGAGCACAGCATGCCCTTGCCGTCGTAGAAGTCGTAGCGCGCGTCCTCGCTGACGTGGTCGACGCGCGGGCCCGCGAGCGCGACCCCGAGCCGCAGGGGCTCGTCCGGGAGCGCCTGGCCCTCGACCTTGCGATAGATCCGCGCGAGCTCGAACAGGGCGACCGAGCCCGCCTGATGCCGCCGCGCGCGCGCGATGTCCCCGAGCAGCCCCGGCAGCAGCGAGGTGCGCATCACGGAGCGCTCCTCGGAGAGCGGGTTCGCCAGCGGGAGCACGTCGGTCGCGACCCGCGCGCGCTCGAGCTCGCCGATGGATACGAAAGAGAAGTTGACCGCCTCGAGCAGCCCGATCGACGCGGCTGCCTCGCGCATGCGGCGGGCGAGCCGGAGCCGCGGCCCGAGCCCTCGGCCCGAAGGCAGCACGCGCGGGAGCGCGGTCGGGATCGCGTCGTAGCCGACGATCCGCGCGACCTCCTCGACGAGGTCCTCGGGCCGCGCGAGGTCGGGACGCCACGTCGGCGCGTGAACGCGCCACCCCGACGTCTCCGCCGGGGAGATCGAGCAGCCGATCGCCTCGAGCGCCTCCCGGGTCTGCCGCTCGTTGATCTCGGCGCCGGTGAGCCGACCCACGTGCGCCGGCTCGAACGCGATCGCGCGCGGCGCCACGGGCGCCGGGTTCACGTCCCGCGCGATGGGCGCGGCCGCGCCCCCGGCGAGCGTGCAGATCAGGCTGGTCGCGCGGCGCATCGCCCAGGCGACGCCGTTCGGATCCACGCCGCGCTCGAAGCGGTGGCTCGACTCCGTGTGCAGACCGAGCCGGCGAGACGTCCGGCGGACGCTGCGCGGATCGAAGTAGGCCACCTCGATCAGCACGTCGGTGGTGTCCGCCGAGATCTCGCTGTCGAGCCCGCCCATGACCCCCGCGACCGCCACCGGCCCCTCGCCGTCGCAGATGAGGAGGTCGTCGCTCGTGAGCTGGCGCGCCTCGCCGTCGAGGGTGGACATCGTCTCGCCGTCGCGCGCGGTGCGGACGACGATCTCTCCGCCCCGCAGCTTCGCGAGATCGAAGGAGTGGATCGGGTGCCCGAGCTCGAGCAGGACGAGGTTGGTGACGTCGACGACGTTGTCGATCGGCCGAACCCCGAGGACGTGCAGCCGGTAGCGCAGCCAGAACGGCGACGGGGCGATGGTGACGCCCTGGACGACGCCGCCCGCGTAGCGCGGGCAGCGGGTCGCGTCCTCGATCCGGATCGGCACGAGGGTGGGCACGCCCGCGCGCGCCTCGACGAGGGTGAGGGTGTCGATGGGCTGGCTCTGCCCCTCGATCATCGGGAGCTCGTCCGGCGCCTCGTCGCGATCGACCCCGGACACGAGCCGGCTCGGCGCTCCCGGCGACGGTGGGCGGAACGACTTGCCGAACGCGAGCGCGAGCTCGCGCGCCAGCCCGATGTGCCCCAGGCAGTCGGGGCGGTTCGGGGTGAGGCTGATCTCGTAGACGTGATCGACGAGGCCGAGGGCCTCGGAGACGAGCTGGCCCGGCCGCCCCGAGTCTCCGTTGCCGAGCACGAGGATGCCGCCGCTGCCGTCGCCGATCGCGAGCTCGGCCTCCGAGCAGAGCATGCCGCTCGAGACCACGCCGCCGACCTTGCGCTCGGCGATCTCCATGCCGCCGGGCAGGCTCGCGCCGGGCTTCGCGAGCGCGACGCGGCCACCCACCGCGGGCACGTTCGGCGCGCCGCAGATCACCTGCCGCTCGCCTTCGCCGTCGAAGACGGTGACGAGCGTGAGCTTGTCCTTGTCCGGGACCGGCGCCTTGGCGCGGACCTCCGCGACGACGACGTGGTCGAGCCCCTCGCCCCACGCCTCGGTGTCCTCGACCTCGAGCCCGAGCCGCGTGAGCGCGTCGGCGACCTCGACGGCGCCCGCCTCGACGCCGCTGAGCTCGCACAACCAACGATGCGAAGCCTTCATGGTGCGTTCGTTCCCTTGCTCACAGCCGCCCGAGGAAGCGGGCGTCGTTCTCGTAGAGGAGGCGGATGTTCGAGATGCCGTGGCGCAGCATCGAGATGCGATCGATCCCCATGCCGAACGCGAAGCCCGTGTAGCGCTTCGGGTCGATCCCGACGGCCTCGAAGACGACGGGGTGGATCATCCCGCAGCCCAGGATCTCCATCCAGCCGGTGCCCTTGCAGACACGACAAGCTCGCGTGCGACCTGCATCGCCCTTCCACGGCTCGCAGAAGACGCACCCCATGTCGAGCTCCCCGCCCGGCTCGACGAACGGGAAGTAGCTCGGCCGGAAGCGCACGGGCACCTCGTCGCCGAAGAGCCGCCGCACGAACGCGGTGAGCACGCCCTTGAGGTGCGCGAAGGTCAGCCCCTCGTCGACCGCGAAGCCGTCGATCTGCGCGAACATCGGCGAGTGGGTCGCGTCGTCGTCGCGGCGGTAGACGGCCCCGGGGCAGATGACCGCCATCGGGGGCTTCCGCTGGAGCATCTGGTGGATCTGGATGGTCGTGGTGTGAGTCCGCAGCACCACGTCGAGCTCCCCGCCGGGGCGCTGGACGAAGAAGCTGTCCTGCATGTCCGTCGCGGGGTGGTCGGGCGGGAAGCCGAGCTTGTCGAAGCAGTTCGCCGCGAAGTCGATCTCGGGTGCTTCCTCGACGTCGAAGCCGAGCGCGAGGAAGACGTCGACGAGCTGGTGGATCGTCCGCGTCAGCGGGTGGAGCCGACCGCGCCGCGCGTGACGACCGGGCAGCGTCGGATCGAGCGCGGGGCCGGTCAGCTCGGCCTCGCGGGCCGCCTTCGCCAGGCCCTCGAGCGACGCGTCGAACGCCGCCTGGATCTCCTGCTTGAGGGCGTTCGCCTGCTGGCCGAGCTCGCGCCGGCGATCCGCCGGCAGATCCTTCATGAGCTTCATCAGCTTGGTGAGCTGACCGTTCGGCCCCACCAGCTTGGCGTTCGCTTCGCGCAGCGCCTGCTCCGTCGTCCGGCCCTGAAACGCGTCCGTGGACGCGCTCGCGACCTCCGCCAGGCCCTGTTCGAACTGTTCGAGCGTGTCGCTCATCGATCCTCCAGCCGATACGAAACGAGCCCGCTGCGACGAAGCGCGGCGGGCTCTGACTCGTGGAAGGGACTCGTGGAATCTCGAGTCTTCGACCCTAGCGCGCCGCGTCCACCACGGCCTTGAACCCACCCGGATCCCGCAGCGCGAGGTCCGCGAGGATCTTCCGGTCGAGCTCGATGTCCGCCTTCTTGAGGCCGTTCATCAGCTTGCTGTAGCTCATGCCCAGCTCACGGGCCGCCGCGTTGATGCGGACGATCCACAGGCGACGGAAGTCCCGCTTCTTGCGGCGACGGCCGATGAAGGACTCGCGCCACGCGCGACGCACCTGCTCGACGGCGTCGCCGAAGATGCGGCTGCGCGCGCCGTAGAAACCACGGGCGTGCTTGAGGACGCGGTTGCGGCGACGACGCGCCTTGAAGCCTCGCTTGGCTCTGGGCATCGCTCAGCCTCCCATCCCGAGAAGACAGAGCATCTTGTCCTGATCCGTCTTCTTGATCATGTCGTTCTTGCGGAGGCGGCGGAGCCGGCGCTTGTTCTTGCCGGTCATCTTGTGGGCCTTGCCCGCCTTGCCGCGCCGCACCTTGTTGGTGCCCGTCACGCGGAGGCGCTTCTTGGCGCCGCTGTGGGTCTTCATCTTAGGCATCGTGCTGCTCTCCCGATTCTTGCCGGGTTGACCGGCGCGTGGAACCAGCGCGCACGCGGCGCCACGCGGGGGGGCGTGTCATTGCAGGGGGCGAGGGAGCCGTCAAGGGGAGAAGCGAGGCCCCTCCCCTCCGAGCTCGGCGAGGGCCGTGATCAGTCCTCGTCGTCCTCTTCGTCGCCGTCCTCGTCGAGATCGTCGTCGTCCTCGAGGTCGTCTTCGCCCTCGAAGTCTTCGCCCTCTTCGGACTCGAGCTCCTCGTCCTCGTCGGCGTCCTCGGCGGCCTGGGGGCGGCCCTCCTCGCGGCGCAGCGCGAGCTTGGCCGCGTGCGCGGCCTGCGCGGCGACGCGGGCGCGGATCTCCTGCTTGGGGGCGATGATGCAGGTCATCGTCCGGCCCTCCATGCGGGCCGACTGCTCCATCTGCCCGATGTCCGCGCAGAGCTCCATCACGTGGTCGAGCTGGCGTCGCGCCGTCTCGGGGTGCGTGATCTCGCGGCCGCGGAAGCGGCAGGTGATCTTGACCTTGTTCCCCTCTTCGAGGAACCGGCGGGCGTGCTTGACCTTGAACTCGAGGTCGTGGTCGTCGGTCTTCGGGCGGAGCTTCACTTCCTTGAGCTCCACCTGGACCTGGGCCTTGCGCGCCTGACTCTTCTTCTTGGACTCCTCGTACTTGTACTTGCCGAAGTCCATCACCTTGCAGACGGGAGGCTGAGCCTTCGGGTTGACCTCGACGAGGTCCAGCTCCTTCTCCCGGGCAAGACGCTTTGCGTCCATGGTCGACATGATCCCGAGCATGCCGCCGTCGGCCCCGATGACTCGGACCTCCGGAACCCTGATGCGGTCGTTGGTGCGAGGTCCCGAGAACTGGTGACGACGCATGTCGAATCGACGCCTGCCGATAGCTACCTACCTCCGGCTGGAAGGGGGTCTGCCCTTCGCTGGGATGCTGATGATGTAGCGCCCTGCTCGCCCGTACAAGGGCTTTGGGAACCAGGGCTTTGGGGAACCGAAGTAGGCACAGGCGGGGTTGAACCGCCGACCCCTACCGTGTCAAGGTAGTGCTCTACCACTGAGCTATGTGCCTGTGGAAACGAGGGACGGGGCTTACCGCCGGTCCGAGGCCGTGTCAACCTCCGCGCTCACGTGACTTCCATCGTGCCGGTTACCATCCGCGACATCCTCAAGGCGTGGCCGATCGTCCATCGTTGGCTGCCCCGGACGCCCCTCTATCGATACAGCCTGCTGAGCGCGAGGCTGGGCTTCGATGCGTTCGTGAAGCACGAGAATCACATGCCGATCGGGGCCTTCAAGGTCCGCGGCGGCGTGAACCTGCTCGCCAGCCTGTCGGACCGCCAGCGCTCCCACGGGGTCATCACCGCCACGCGCGGCAACCACGGCCTGTCGCTGGCGTGGGCGGCCAAGGCCTTCGGCTCACGCGCGGTGATCTACGTCCCGAAGAACAACAACCCCGAGAAGAACGCGATCATGGAGTCCCTCGGCGGCGAGGTGATCATCCACGGGCGCGACTTCGACGAGGCGAGCGACGAGGCGGAGGCGCACGCCGACAACGAGATGCTGCGCTACGCGCACCCGGCCAACGATCCCCTGCTGATCGCCGGCGTCGGGACCTACGCGATGGAGGTCGCCGAGGATCTCCCCGACGTGGACGCCATCATCGTCCCCATCGGCGGCGGCAGCTTGATCAGCGGGACGGTGGTCGCGCTGCGGACGCTGCGGCCCGACATCGAGATCATCGGGGTCCAGGCCGAGCGCGCGTGCGCCCTCGCGAAGAGCATCGAGGCCGGCAAGATCGTCGAGATCGAGAACGCGGACACCTTCGCGGACGGCCTCGCGACGCGGATGGCCTTCGAGCTCCCCTTCGAGCTGGTCAAGGACAAGCTCGACAGGATCGTCCTCGTCAGCGAGGACGAGATGCGCGAGGGCGTCCGGATGGCGCTCGAGTCGACGCACAACGTGGCCGAGGGCGCGGCGGCGGCGACCTACGCGGCCGCGTACAAGCTGAGGGCGTCCCTCGCGCGCAAGAAGGTCGTGCTGGTGCACTCGGGTCACAACATCGACCGCGACACGCTGCGCTGGGCCATCGGCTTGTTCGACGCCTGAGCCGCTGTCAGTCTCCCGGCCATGTCCGAGCCGTCCGACGACGGTGTGGTGAAACACCGCCCGCTCCCTTCGGTCGGGATCCCGCTGCTGCGCGACGAGGTCCGGGCCAGCCGCGTCCGTCGGATCGTGGGCGCCTCGGTCGTCGGCGTGGGGCTCCTCGGCGCGCTGATCAGCGTCCTCGTGTCCCCCGAGCTGTGGGGCCTCGGTGGCTCCGCCGCCGACTCGGTGGACGAGCCGCCGGTCGCCGCCGACCCCCCTCCCCTCCACGAGCTCGACGAGCCCGAGGCGGACCTCGACGACCTCGACGCGCCGCCGGTGGAGGAGCTGCCCGCCGAGGAGCCCCTCGGCGACGGCGAGGGCACGCGGGTCGTGCGGCCGTTCGGCACCTCGCCTGGGTTCCGGCCCGCCCTCGTCGCCGCCGGCTGCACCGGGGCCGAGGCCGACCAGCTGATCTCGGCGCTCGACGGCGTGATGGACTTCCGCCGCTGCCGACCGAGCCACGAGATGGTCATCGAGCGCGATCTCGACGGCCACCTCTCCCGGTTCGAGTACCGCGCGAGCACGACGCAGATCTACGAGGCCCGCCGCACCGTCGAGGGCACGCTCGTGGGCAGCCAGGTCGAGGTCCCGATCGAGCGGGTGCGCCTGCGCCGCGGCGGGACGATCCAGTCCTCGCTCGGGACGGCGCTCGAGGCGGCGGGCCTGGGCCGCACCCTCGTCGGCGTCTTCGTGGAGACCTTCGAGCGCGAGGTGAACTTCAACACGCAGACCCGCGCCGGAGACACGTTCAGGATCATCGTCGACGAGGAGCGCGTCGGGGGCGAGCTGCTCCGCTACGGGACGGTCCACGCGATCGAGGTTCGGGGCCAGCGGGTGGGAGCGCACCGCGCGTTCTGGTTCGAGACGAGCCCCGACCACGGCGACTTCTTCGACTCGACGGGGCGAGCGGTCCACGGCGGCTGGCTGCGCACGCCGCTGCGCTACGACCACCTCAGCTCGGGCTTCGACCCGCGGCGGATGCACCCCATCCTGCGCCGCATCGTCCCCCACAACGGCGTCGACTACGCCGCGGGGACGGGCACGCCGGTGTGGGCCGCGGCCGACGGCGTCGTCACCTTCGTCGGCCCGCGCGGCGCGAACGGGAACCTCGTCTCCCTGCGACACGAGAACGGCTACGAGACGCACTACGCGCACCTCAGCCGGTTCGCGAGCGGCCTCGCGCGCGACGCGCGCGTCGAGCAGCGGCAGATCATCGGGTACGTCGGATCGACGGGTCGCTCGACGGGCCCGCACCTCCACTTCGGCCTCAAGCGCAACGGCCGCTTCGTCGACCCCCAAGCCGAGCTCAACGGCCCCGGGCGGATGATGGGAGCGGCGCACCTGGGGCGCTTCCGACGGCAGGTGCGAGACCTCGAGCGCGAGCTCGACGCGATCGAGCTTCCGTCGACCCCGGCGGTCGACTCCGCGCCCGAAGCGCCCAGCGAGGCCGCCCCCGCGGCGACCGCGGACGGTGAGCCGACGGACTAGGGTGATCCGCGTGCGGGAACGAGCTAGGCTCCGCGCGCTTTTCCTCGGCATGTCGGTCTCGAATCAGCTTCGCCGCCCCCGGAGCCAGGGGGAGGGCCCGTGAACGCCGCGCCGAAGTCCGCGCAGGCCCTCGTGTTCGCGGGGCTGGGCATGCTCGTCGGGGGCGCGCTCCTCGGCCTCTTCGGGGGCCACGGGAGCACCTCGTTGCTCGGCTTCGCGGCCGCGGCGTTGGGGGGCCTGCTCGTCACGGCGGGCAGCCTCGTGCGTTCGGCGAGCGTCGCGGCGACCACGCCGCCGCTCGGGAAGCGCGGCGCGATGCCCACCCCGGCCGACGTCACCGCGGGCGAGGATCTCGACGTCGAAGAGGTGGTGATCCCGGCCGAGTGGAGCCCGGGGGTCGCCGGGATGGTGATCGGGGCGAGCCTCACCGGGATCTGCGCCCTGCTGTTCGTTCGCATCGGCTCGTACGGCATCTGGGATCCCTGGGAGCTCTCGAGCGCGGACCTCGCGCGGCAGGTCCTCTCGGGCGAGTCGGTCGAGCTCGCGCACCCGCCGCTCGGCACCTGGCTGGTGGCCGCGGGCTTCGGCGTCTTCGGCGTGCACGAGTGGGCGGGCCGACTGCCGATCGCGCTCGCGGGTCTCGTCACCGTGGGCCTGGCCTACGCCGTCGCCGCGCGGTTCGCGGGCCGGCGCGCGGGCGTCCTGGCCGCGATCGTCACCGCGACGTCGCCGCTGCTCCTCTTCAACAGCCGCGAGATGCTCGGCGAGGCGCCCGCCTTCGCGGCGAGCGCGGGGGTGTTCCTCTGCGGGCTCTCCGCGGTCTTCCGCCCCGGGAGCCTGAAGACGCCCGCGCGGCGGCGCCTCGCGGTGCAGCTCGCGTGGCTGGGCGGGCTCGGGATCAGCGCCGCGCTCGCGACGATGGCGTCGGGCGCGCTCCTCGGCGTCGCCCCGCCGCTGCTCGCGGTCGGGGTCGCGATCGTCGCGCGCGGCGAGCTCGAGCCGCCGTTCGCGGAGCGCGGTCGCGCCGCGGCCGCCGCGGTCGTCCTCGTCATCGCCGTCGCCGCGGGCCTCGGGGCCGCGTGGGCGGTCTACGCCGACTACGCCGGCTTCGGGTACTGGACGGGCGGCGTGGCCCGCGGCGGCGATCCGCCGACGTGGGAGATCGCGATCGAGCACGTCTTCCACTCCTTCGCGCCGTGGAGCGGCCTGCTCCCCGTCGCGCTGGCGGCGATGCTGGCGCGCGCCCCGCGGCCGCCGGGGATCCGGGTGCGCCACGCCGAGGAGAACGCGCTCCGCCTGGCGGTCTTCGCCTGGACCGCCTTCGGCTACCTCGCCGAGACGGTGTTCACCGCCCGCTTCGGCCCCGCGACGTTCCTCCCGCTGGTGGGGATCTCCGTCGCCGTCGCGCTGTTCCTCCACGACGTCGAGCGGACCCCACGCGCCCGATGGGGCGTGGCGATCGTCTCGGTGCTCTTCGTGGCGCTGATCCTCCGCGACTACCACGCGTACCCGGGAGGCCCGGTCGAGGGCCTCGGCGTCGACGGCCTCACCGTCCCCGAGGAGTTCAACCCGACCGCGGGCTGGGCCATCTTCCTGGCGGCCTTCATCGCCGTGGCGGGGCTCGGCTTCGGCGCGGACCCGTCGAGCGAGCACGCGAGCCTGAGCCGCGACTTCGCCTGGATCCGCGAGCGGTGGGTCCAGGGCGGCGGCGCCCGCGCGGGAGCCGTGGTCGGCGCGCTGCGCATCGGCGTCCCCGTCGACCTCGTCGTCGAGCAGTGGAAGCGAGGCCCCGGCTACCGCGTCTGGATCGTGATCCTCGGCGGGATCCTCCCCCTCGTGTTCCTGGTGCTCGGCCTCGTGGCCGTGGTCGCCGGGGAATGGATGGGCGCCCAGTTCGGGAGCTCGCTAGCCGTCCGGATCGTCCGGGTCGCGCTGTTCGTCCCGTTCGGGGTGATCGGGGCGATCGCGGCGGCGCGCCTCGCGCTGTTCGGGTTCGCGAAGCTGGGTCGGAACCGCCTGGTCCCGCTCCTCCTCGCGGGCCTGGCCGTGGGCGGGTTCGCGTCCTTCGGCTATCAGCCCGCGCTGAGCAGCCACTTCTCGCCGCGCGAGGTCTACGACACCTACAACGCGCTCGCGGGGAGCCGCGAGCCGCTCGGCGAGTTCCGGGTCGGGGGCCGCGCGGCCGCGTACTACGTGCGCGAGGGCCAGGAGCTCGAGGAGATCGACAGCCAGCCCGCGCTGCTGGACTTCCTGATGCAGGAGCGGCGCGTCTGGGCCGCCTTCCGCGCCGACGACCTCGCGGCCATCAACCGCGAGTACCGCCGTCGAGCCGGCCGCCACCTGTTCGTCGCCGACGCGCGCAGCGCCCGGATGCTGCTGGCGACGAACATCGGGGTCCCCGACCGCGACAACGAGAATTACCTCGCCGACGCGGTGCTCGACGCGCCCCCGGCGCACATCCAGCACCCGGTCCACATCGACTTCGACCACCGCATCGTGCTGATCGGCTACGACCTCGAGCTGCCGCACGAGACCTACGTCGGTCCGGGCGAGGCCTTCACGATCACCTGGTACTTCCAGGTGAACGCTGCGATCCCCGGCACCTACGCGCCTTTCGTCCACATGGACGGCGCGGGCCAGCGCCTCAACGGCGACCACGAGCCGGTCGACGGGCGCTACCCGGTGCGGCTCTGGGAGGAGGGCGACGTGGTCGCGGACCGGCAGGAGATCCGCGTCCCCGCCAACTACGGCCGCGGGAACCTCACGATCTTCATGGGCTTCTGGGCGGGCGACAACCGCCTCGAGGTCGTCGAGGGTCCCGCCGACGACGTCAACCGCGCCCGGGTCGGCGTCCTCCCGATCCGATGAGCCGCGGGAGGGGTCCTTGCCCCCGACGGCTCGGGTGGTAGGGAGTCGCATGTCCGACGGTGAGTCGAAAGACGGCGCCGACCGAAGGCAGCACGAGCGCTTCGGGACGGAGCTGAGCGTCGACTACTCGAGCGGCGAGACGTTCTTGTTCGCGTACATCACGAACATCAGCGAGATGGGGATCTTCATCCGCTCGGACGATCCTGCCCCCATCGGCACCCCGCTCAAGCTGCGCTTCGGCCACGACGAGGGCCCGCCGCTCTCCCTCGAGGGCGAGGTCGTCTGGGTCAACCCGATCCGGACCGACGGCGACAACGTGAACCCCGGGATGGGGATCCGGTTCCGCAACCTGAGCCTCGAGGCGCGCGAGCGCGTGGTCTCGATGGTCCGCGCGATCGCCTACCTCGGCACCGACGAGGACGCGAGCTAGAGGGTCGAACCGCTAGCGGCCGGATGGATCGCGTTCGCGCCGGGTTCTGCCGGTGTTCCGGCGCGACGAGGCGATGCCGAGTATCGTCGAGGAGCGATGGGGCGCCCGCGGAATGCGGCCCGGGCGTGAGGCGCCTCGCCGTTAGCGGTTCGACCCTCTAGGCGTGACGCCAGCGGTAGGGCCGGCGCCCTCCCGTGACGAGCCCGCCGAGCGTCTGGAGCTGGAGCGATCCGGCGTCGAAGTCGGCGATCCGCTCGCTCACCTCGAACGTGTTGACCCGATCCCCGAGGTCCTCGGTGTAGGTCACCATCACGTCGATCCAGACCAGCTCCTTCTTCGGCCGGGCGCGGACGCGGGGGAGCGGCGGCGGCAGCCCGCGCAGGCAGCGCGACAGCTCCGTCCGAGCCCCGCGCGGCAGATCGATGAACTCGAAGCCCATCGTGGCGGGCGCTCCGTCGTGCCGCTCGGTCTCGCGAGCGACCCGCGCGAACACCGTCAGCTCGCCGTGCACCCACCAGCCCGGGGGGATGAAGGAGAGCACGACGTGCTCTCCCCGCGGCAGGCGGGTCCCCGAGGCGACCCTCATGCCCTCCTCGGAGAGGTCGAGCACCCGGTGAGCGCGTGGCGTGTCCCAGCGGCCCGCGATGACTTCACTCTGGAAGCTCTGCGGCACGCTGCGACGGAGAGTGGAACGAGCGTTGGTGAAGACTTCGGCGGACTGCAGCATGCGCCTAGTGTCTTACATCCGCTTACACTGTGGTCAACTTAGTGCGCCAAGAGGACGTAGGCCCCGTCCTCGTAGCCACCTTGGGTGGCCGAGAAGGACCCGTCGTCGCCGAGCTCGTAGAGCCAGAACCCTTCCCGTCCCGCCTCCGTCGAGCTGCCCGCGCAGAAGAGCTCGGGGGTCAGATCCGGGATCCGGACGCGGTAGCGACGGTGGACGTGCCCGTGGAGGATCGCCCCCCGCATGCTCGAGCACGCGGCGAGGAGCGCGTCGGCGTTGAGCAGGCCGTGGCTGAACCGATCGGGCTGCCCGTCGGCGAGCCGCGGCGCGTAGTGCGTGATGACGAACACGAAGCGATCGCCGAGCGACTCGAGCACTCCCGGCAGCGCGGCGATCTGCTCATCCGGGATACGCCCGCTCGACCGCCACGGCTGCGGGTTGGGGCGGGCCGAGTCGAGCGCCACGACGGCGACGGTGTCGTCGACGATCCGCACCTTGGGCCACGGGCCCGGGTCGAGGAGATCGCCGAAGATACGCTCGAAGTGGCCCACCGAGTCCGCCACGTAGACGTCGTGGTTGCCCGGCACGGTCACGAAGCCGAGCGGCGTCTGGGTGATCGGGGTGACCGCGTCGCGAGCGTTGAGGATCTCGGGCTCGGTGCCGAGCGCCGTGTAGTCCCCGGTGCAAATCACCAGATCGACGTTCAGTTCGCCGCACAAACGACCGAGCTCACGCACCTTGTCGGCCGCGTCCCGAAACCTTCGCTTCCGCCTCAGGGCAAGGTTCGCGCCGCCGAGCCAGCGCTTGGGGAAGGCCCATCCGCCCGCCGGCATAGCCGAGAACGGCACGTCGAAGTGGAGATCACTGACGTGCAGGACCCTCATGGCCACGTGGCGGGGTGATCCAGACCGCTCGCCTCGGGGAGGCCGAAGCGCACGTTGGCGCACTGGATCGCCTGCCCGGACGCCCCCTTGACCAGGTTGTCGATCGCGCACTGGGCGACGACCCAACCGGTCCGCGGGTCCAGGCTGTAGCTCACGAGCGCCCGGTTCGAGCCCCGCACCCAGAGGGTATCGGGATGGCTACCCTCGTCGAGCACGTGGACGCTCGGCGAGCCGGCGTAGAACTGGCGGGCCAGCTCGGTGAAGCCAGCGGGATCCCCCTTCGGCTCGACGTAGGCGGTGGCCAGGATGCCTCGGATCATCGGCACCAGGTGGGGGCTGAAGATCACCTTCACCCCGGTCCCCGCGAGGCCGCTGAGCTCCTGCTCGATCTCGGGGGTGTGCCGGTGGCGACCCGCCGTCGAGTAGCCGCGCAGGCCCTCGGACAGCTCGGTGAAGTGCGTGCTCTCGCGGACCTTGCGCCCGGCGCCGCTGACGCCGCTCTTCGCGTCGACGATGATCGGACGCCCGAGCTCCATCACCCCGGCGCTGACGAGGGGCGCGAGCGCGAGCACGCTGGCGGTCGGGTAGCAGCCGGGCACGGCGACCAGGTCGGCGGTGCGCAGCGCCTCCCGGTGGAGCTCCGGCAAGCCGTAGACGGCCTGGCCGAAGCGCGCCGGCGCGCCATGCTCGCCGTACCACTGCCGATAGACGTCGGCGTCGTCGAGCCGGAAGTCGGCCGACAGATCGAAGACGACCCGCCCCGCGGAGCGGAGCGAGTCCACGATCGGCGCGCTCGCCCCATGGGGGAGCGCGCAGAACACGAGGTCTGCGTCGACGTCGCCCTCGAACGTGCGAACCATCTCGGAGCGCCCGACGAGGCTCGGCAACACCGAGCCCACCGGCTGACCGACCGTCGAGTGGCCGAACAAGCCAACGAGCTCGATGCCCGGGTGCCCGTGAAGCAGGCGCACCAGCTCCGCCCCGGTGTACCCGGTGGCGCCGACGACGGCGGCTCGGAGCAGGTCGACCATGGGGCGAGGCTCCCCCGAAGCGCTCAGCGCTTCGAGTACTGGAACTTCTTGCGGGCGCCCGGCTGACCGGGCTTCTTGCGCTCCTTCTTGCGCGCGTCGCGCGTGAGGAAGCCCGCCTTCTTGAGCGCGCCACGGTTCTCGGTGTCCACCGTGAGGAGCGCGCGCGAGATGCCGTGACGAATCGCCTCGGCCTGGGAGGCGATGCCGCCGCCGCGAACCGTGGCCCAGACGTCGAACTTGCCGTTGGCCTCGAGGAGGTCGAAGGGCTGCTCGACGACCATCCGCAGGATCTCCCGCGGGAAGTAGTCCTCGAAGGTCCGGTCGTTGATCGTGACCTTGCCCTCGCCGGGGCTCAGGAAGACGCGAGCGATCGCGTTCTTGCGCTTGCCAGTCCCGTACGGGCGGCCGTTGATGATGGCTTGGGGCATCGTCGTCTCGTTTCCTCGGCCGTTCTCAGAGCGCGAGAGGCTGCGGCTTCTGCGCGGCGTGCGGGTGCGAAGGACCCGCGTAGACCTTGAGCTTCTTCTCGACCTTGCGGCCGAGCCTCGTCTTCGGGAGCATGCCGTGGACGGCCTGCTCGATGGCGATCTCGGGCTTGCGCTGAAGGAGCAAGCGGTAAGGCTCCTCCTTCAGGCCACCGGGGATCGCCGAGTGCGTCTGGTAGAACTTCTGGTCCAGCTTGGCGCCGGTCAGCTTCACCTTCTCGGCGTTGATGACGACCACGAAGTCACCGGTGTCGGCGCTCGGGGTGTAGGACGCGCGGTGCTTGCCCCGGAGGACCGTGGCGATCCGCGTGGCGAGCCGGCCCAGCGGGATGTCGGTGGCGTCGACCACGTACCACTTCCGCTCGATCTGGTCGGCTTGCATCATCTGAGTCTGCATCGAGAAAAGCCTCTTCGTACTTCGGCCCGGGCCTGACCCGGACGCACCCCTCGGGAGGGGTATGGGCCGCGTGGTCTAACGGCCGCCCTTCGAGCTGTCAAGCGGACCCGACATGCTAACGTGCTTCCTCACGCCGACCCCGCGCCGATGACCCAAGCCCGGACCGAACCCGAGCGGCAAAGCATCCGCCCCGCCGTCGAGGAGCCCGGCCTCAGCACGCTCGAGCAGCCGGAGGCGCCGACCTTCGAGCCCAACCGGTGGCTCCGTTGGCTCTACACCCGGTTCTTCCGCCACATGCGGATCGACGAGAACTGGAGCGGGGTCGTCCGCGAGGCCGCCGCGCGCGGGATCGTCGTCTACGTCGTCCGCTCGATCTCGGTGCTCGACTTCCTGTGCCTCGACTACCTGGTGAAGCGCTTTCGGCTGCCGCTGGTGCGTTTCGCCAACGATCTCGGGCTCTGGATCCTGGAGCCGTTCGGGCGGGGCGGCCGTCGCCTGAGCTTCCGGCGACAGATCCCCCAGGAGGAGGCGCTCGCGAAGGTCCTGCACGAGCAGGAGTCGGCGCTGCTCTTCCTGAGGCGCAATCCGTCGTGGGGGGAGCGGCCCACGGGCCAGGGCCTCGACGTCGACCTCATCCGGACGCTCGTGGAGCAGCAGCGCAAGATCGACCGGCCGATCTCGATCGTCCCGCAGACCTTCGTCTGGACGCAGCGGCCCCCCAACAAGGAGCCGACGATCGTCGACCTGCTGTTCGGCCCGAGCGAGTGGCCGGGGCGCCTGCGCGTGATCCTGCAGTTCGTCTTCAACTACAGGAACGCGCAGCTCCGCTCGGGTCAGCCGTTCGACGTGCGCGCGTTCCTCGACGAGCACCAGGACCTGACCGACGCGGAGGCCGCGGATCGAATCCGCTACGCCCTCCTCCGCCGCATCGAGCGCGAGCGGCAGGTGGTCCTCGGCCCCGCCAAGAAGACCGCCTCGCGCATCCGCGAGGAGCTCGTGCGCTCGCCCCGGGTGCGCAAGCACATCGAGGCGGCCGCGAAGGAGCAGGGGAAGCCGGTCGAGGTGATCGAGCGGCAGGCCGACGAGGAGCTGCACCAGCTCGCGGCCAAGATGGACCCGAACATGATCGGGCTGTTCCGGCGCGTCCTGCGCTGGGTCTTCACGCGGATCTACGACGGCTTCGTGGTCGACACGGAGGGGATCGAGCGGGTCCGCGAGGCGGCGCGCCGTGGGCCGATGATCCTGCTCCCGTCGCACAAGAGCCACGTCGACTACCTCGTGCTGAGCTACATGCTCAACGACTACTCGGTGTCGCCGCCGCTCATCGCCGCGGGCGAGAACCTGGGCTTCTTCCCGCTCGGGTGGTTCCTCCGGCGCGCGGGCGCGTTCTTCATCCGACGCAGCTTCCGCGGCCGGAAGCTCTACTCGCAGCTCGTCGGCGCCTACCTCCGGAAGATCCTCGTCGAGGGCTGGAACGTCGAGTTCTTCCTGGAGGGCGGCCGCTCCCGGACCGGGAAGCTGCTGCCGCCCAAGCTCGGGCTCCTGTCCATGGTCCTCGACGCCGGGCTGCGGCTGCCGTCGCTGAGCTTCGTGCCCATCTCGATCGGATACGAGCGGGTGATCGAGCAGGGCGCCTACACCCACGAGCTGTCGGGCGGCGAGAAGCGACCGGAGTCGGTCGGCGGGCTGCTCCGCACGCCGCGGGTCCTGCGCTCGCGGTACGGGCGCCTCTACATCCAGTTCGGGCAGATCTTCGAGCTGAAGGATCTCCTCGAAGAGGCCGCTCACCTGCGCGGCGCGGACGCGGACGCGGACACGCGCGAGCTCCGGCCCCCCGAGCGGCGCGCGCTCATCAACCGCATCGCCCACCGGGTGACCTACGAGATCGACAGGGCGACCATCGTGACCCCGGCCGCGCTCGTGGCCTCCGCGCTGCTGAGCCACGAGCGTCGCGGGATGACCCACGAGGAGCTCGTCGAGCGGTGCGCGACGCTCCTCGCCGCGCTCCAGCGCCAAGGCGCGCGCATCGCGCGGACGGTGATGCGAGACGACCCGCAGCTCGTGGCGCCGCGCGACCGGGACGCGGAGGGCGACACCGCGAGGGCGCTGCTGCGCGAGGAGTCGATCGAGGAGGCGGTCGCGCTGTTCGTCGACGCCAAGCTCGTGACGACGGTGGAGGCCGACGGCGCCCGAATCCACTCGGTGCCCGACGACCGGCGGCTCGGGCTCGAGTACCACAAGAACACGGTCCTCCACTTCTTCGTCCCGAGCGCGCTCATCGCGACGGCGCTGCGGCTCGAGGAGGCGGCGATCGAAGAGGACGACCTGCGCGAGCGGGTCTCGAGCCTCTCGCGGCTCTTCAAGTACGAGTTCATGTACAGGGCCGACGCGACGTTCGACGAGATCTTCGACGACGCGCTCGAGCGGATGGTCGAGGCGGGCGAGGTCGCGCGCGTGGACGGCGGGATCCGCAAGGTCGAGGGCTCACTCGTGCCGCTCTACGCGCGGATGCTCCGCAGCTACTTCGAGGCGTACCGGCTGGCGGCCCTCGCGCTCGAGTCCCTCGAGCCCGGCGCGCCGACCAAGCGCAAGGACTGGCTCAAGCAGGCGCTGTCCCGGGGCAACAAGCTCTTCCTCGCCGGACAGATCGAGCTGCGCGAGTCGCTCTGCAAGCCGAAGCTCGAGAACGCGATCAGCGCGTTCCACGACGCCGGCCTCGTCCGCGCGACGGAGGCCACGCTCGAGCCGGGCGCGGCGCTCGACGACGACGAGGCGCTCGGCGCGGTCGAGCGGAGGCTCGCGAAGTACCTGTGACGCGCGCGCTCCATCGACGCCTGGATCGGCTCCGCGACGACTTCGACTACGCGAAGCACCGCGCCTCGGACCCCGTCGACTTCGTCCACGGGTTCGCGAGCGCCGACGACCAGGAGGTGGTCGGCTTGGTCGCGGCCTCCCTCGCGTTCGGCAACGTGAAGGCGGTGCGCCGGAGCGTCGCGCGCGTCCTCGCGGTGCTCGGACCCCACCCCGCCGCGACGCTCGCCAAGGCGCGCCGGAGCACGCTCGAACGCCGCCTCGACGGCTTCGTCCACCGCGTGTGGCGCGGCGAGCACGTAGCGGCGCTCCTCGCGAACGCGGGCGCCCTGCGGCGACGCGAGGGCAGCCTCGGGGTCGCCTTCGAGCGCCGCCTCGCCGCGCACGGCGGGGACCTGCGCGAGGGGCTCGCGGCGTTCGCCGACGAGCTGCGGGGCCCCTCCCCCGACCGATCGATGGCCCACCTCGTCCCCGACCCGCGCGCCGGCAGCGCGTGCAAGCGGCTGATGCTGTACCTGCGCTGGATGATCCGGCCGGCGGACGGCGTCGACCTGGGCCTGTGGACGGGCGTCTCGCCGTCGGTGCTCCTCGTCCCCGTCGACACCCACGTGCAGCGCATCTCCGGGAACCTCGGCCTCACCGACCGACCCACCGCCTCGTGGCGGACGGCCGAGGAGATCACGACCGAGCTCCGGAGGCTCGACCCCGCGGACCCGGTCAAGTACGACTTCGCGCTGTGCCACCTCGGAGTGTCCCGCCAATGCCCGAGCCGTCGCGACCCCGACATCTGCGGTCGCTGCGCGCTGCGAGAGGTCTGCAAGCACTGGCGTTGAGCTCGCTCCTCCTCGCGTGCGGGGGCCCCGCCACCTCGGAGACCGTCGACCCTGGGCCGGCGATCGGGACGAGCACGACTGGCGACGAGTCGACGGTGCCCGCGGCGGTGGAGGGATCGGTCGAGCTGAGCCTCCGTCGATCCGACGGCTCGTTCCTCGAGGTCGGCGAGCTCCGCGGCCGGATCGTCGTCCTGTTCGTGCTCGCCACGTTCGACGGGCCGAGCCAGATGACGGTGCGGCCGCTGCGCGAGCTCGTGGAGTCGGACCCGGGGGTCGAGGTCGTCGGCATCGCCGCGCAGCAGGGCGCTCGGCTCCTCGTGGACGCCTACGAGCACGCGCTCTCGCCGCCCTTCCCCATCACCTACGACCCGCTCGAGCAGGTCGCGATCGGCACGAGCTCGCTCGGGACCATCGAGGCGATCCCGACGCTCGTGGTCCTCGACGCGCGCGGCGTCGAGCGCGCCCGACACGTCGGCTACTGCGACGCCGCATGCCTCGCCGAGCTCGTGTCGACGGCGCGCTGAGCGACAGCGCGGTTCAGCGCGGGAGCTCGATCCCCTGCTCGCGCCACAGCTCGCCGAGCCGGTCGCCGAAGCGCGCCGCGACGAGCCGCTCCACGTCGGCCGCGCCGTCCTGCTCGAGCGCCTCGCGCGCGACCTCCTCGGCCTCGGGCACGGGCACGCGCCGCAGCGCCTCCGCGACGAGGGGGATGGCCGCGGTCGGCATCGAGAGCGATCGATAACCGAGCCCGACGAGCACGGCGGTGGCGACGGGATCGGCGGCGAGATCCCCGCAGACGCTGATCGGCTTGCCGTGGGCCTCGGCGACCGCGTGGGCGCGCTGCAGCAGTCGGAGCACCGCCGGGTCGAGCGACGACGCGAGGTGCGCGACCCGCGGGTCGCCGCGATCGACGGCGAGCGCGTACTGCGTCAGGTCGTTGGTCCCGACGCTGAAGAAGTCGCACTCGGGGGCGAGGCGGTCCGCCATCAGCACCGCCGACGGCACCTCGAGCATCGAGCCGATCATCACCGGACCGTAGGTGGCGCCCTGGGCCTCGAGATCCCCGCGCGCGGTCTCGAGCATCACCTTGGCGCGGCGCAGGTCCGCGACCGACGCGACCATCGGGAACATCACCCGCACCTGCCCCGACGCGGCCGCGCGGAGCAGCGCGCGCAGCTGCGTGACGAGCAGCTCGGGGCGCTCGAACGCCACCCTCAGCGCGCGCAGACCGAGCGCCGGGTTCGGGCCGCGGCGCATCGCGTTGGGCATCTTGTCGGCGCCGAGATCGAAGGTCCGGAACACGACCGGCCGCGGCGCCATGCGGCGGGCGACCCGCCCGTAGATCAGGACCTGCTCGTCCTCGGAGGGCGGCGCGCTGCGATCCAGATACAGGAACTCCGTCCGGTACAGACCGATGCCGTCGGCCCCCTCGTGCTTCACGTGGGGGAGATCCATCTCGAGGTCGATGTTCGCGAGCAGGGCGATGCGGACGCCGTCCGCGGTCTCCCTCGCGCGAGCCTCGACGTCGCGCAGCCGCTCGCGGAACGCCTCGAAGCGCTCCCCGCGCGCTCGCGCCTCCTCGACCTCCTCGGGGTCCGGGTGGACCACCACCTCGCCGCGCATCGCGTCGACGATCACCGTGTCCCCGGGCCCGATCTCCCGCGTGATGTCCGCGACGCCGACGACCGCCGGGATCTGGAGGGCCCGGGCGAGGATCGCGGTGTGCGAGCTCGCGCTCCCGGAGTCGGTGACGAGCGCGAGCACGCGGCTCGCGGACAGGTGCGCGGCCTCCGCCGGGGTCAGGTCGCTGGCCACCAGGATGGTCGGGTGGTCGAGCGCGGGCAGGGTCCGGGCTCGTTGGCCCGTGAGCGCTCGGAGCAGGTGCTCGCCGACGTTGTGGACGTCGTCCGCGCGCTCTCGGAAGAGCGCGTCGTCGGCCGAACGGAGCCGGGCGCAGATCGCGTCGACGCTCTGCCGGAGCGCCCACTCGGCGTTGATGCGCCCGCCCCGGATCGCGTCGGTCGCGGCCGACGAGATCATCTCGTCGCCGAGCATCAGCAGCTGCGTCTGCAACAGCAGGCGGTGGTCGGCGCCGGCCGCGTCGCTCAGCCCCTCGAGCACCACCTCGACCTCGCGCCGCGCCTCGGCCATCGCGGTCTCGAGGCGCTCGATCTCGGCCTCGACGGCGTCGGCCGCGACGTGACGCCGTCGGACGGTGACGTTCTGGCGATCGAAGACGACGACCTCACCGATCGCGACCCCGGGAGAGGCGCCGATGCCCTCGTAGCTCCGTCGCGACAGGGTCACGCGTCCTCGCCGAAGCGCGCGGCGATGAGGGCCCCGATCGCGTCCACCGCCGACTGCGCGTCGGCGCCCTCCGCGATCACGGTGACCGACGTCCCCTTCGCGCCGCAGAGCAACAGCACGCCCATCACGCTCTTGGCGTTCGCGCGCTGCCCCTCCTTCTCGAGGTCCACCTCGCACTCGAAGCGCGACGCGAGCTGCACCAGCTTCGTGGCGGCGCGCGCGTGGAGCCCCCGCTCGTTGACGATTTCGAACGTCCCTCGAGCGCTCACCGGCCCACGTCCCGATGCGCGGTCACCGCGTCGTGACCCTCCGCGCGCAGCCAGCGGCCGAGCTCCTCGGTGAGCGCGACCGAGCGGTGCCGCCCCCCGGTGCACCCCAACGCGACCGTCAAGTAGGCTTTCCCTTCTGCACGGTACCGCGGCAGCGTGTGCGAGAGCAGCGCGCGCAGATCCGCGAGGAGCTCCTGCGCGGGCTCGCTCTTCAAGACGTAGTCGGCGACGGGGGCGTCGAGGCCGCTCTGGGGTCGCAGCTCCTTGACGAAGTGCGGGTTGGGCAGGAACCGCAGATCGAAGACGAGGTCGGCGTCGACGGGCAGGCCGTACTTGAAGCCGAACGAGACCACCCGCACCGCCATCTGCGGCCGGCTCCCTCCGCGCGCCATGTAGTCGATGAGGGAACGGCGGAGGTCGTGCACGCTGGCGTCGGTCGTGTCGATGACGTGCCGGGCGAGCTGGCGCAGGGCGGCGAGCCGATCCCGCTCGGCGGTGATCCCCGCGAGGACGTCACCCTCGGGCGCGAGCGGGTGCGGGCGACGCGTCTCGCTGAACCGACGGACGAGGACCTCGTCCGCGCAGTCGAGGAAGACGACCTCGGTCTGGTGGCCGCGCTGGGTCAGCGTCTGGATGATGTCCTCGGCGCCCTCGAGGAAGGCGCCGGTGCGGACGTCGATACCGAAGCCGACCTGGGTCAGCTCCCCCTCGAGGAGATCGACGAGCTGCGGCGCGAGAGAGGGCGGGAGGTTGTCGACGCAGTAGTAGCCGAGATCCTCGAGCACGCGCAGCGCGCTGGAGCGACCGGCGCCGCTCATCCCCGTCACCACGACGATGTGGATGCCGTGCATTCGAGCCCCGAGTCTACTCGGTGGGCACGCCCGGGCGCAGCCCGCGCAACACCTCGGCCATGTGACGAGCCGGGATGTCCCCGTGTGGGGCCGACGCGCGCGCCACCACGACGCGGTGCTCGTGGATCAGCGCCTCGAGCGAGCCCTCCGCGCCGTCCGACAGCGCGTCGCCCAGGGGACGCCTCAGCCGACCGACGAGCAGCTCGCTCTGAGACACCGTCCTGCCGGTGGCTCCGTGAAGCGAGACCAGCCGACGCTCGGGGTCCTCGAGGACCCAGTCCGCGAAGCGGCCGTGCCCCCGGTAGAGCGCGTCGAAGAGCACGATGGATCGCAAGCGCGAGGAGACGCCGCCGCGCGAAAGGATCGCGAGCGCGGTCTCGTACCCGGCGCTGTGCGCGAGCAGGGTGATCGACGCCACGCGGCTCGCGTCCGCCGGCGGCCCGAGCCGGTCGCGGAGCGCGGCGATCAGCTCGTCGAGGAACGCGGCGAAGCGGCCCTCCTCGATGAACCGCCCCGGGCTCCCGTCCTGCACCAGGAAGGCGAGCTGCGGCACCACGAACAGCGCGTCGACGTGCGCCTCGTCGAAGCGCGCCGCGAGGTCCCAGCCCGTCACCGGGCGGGCGCCGTCCCGACACGTCACGTCGTCGCCGCCGTAGGCGAGCTGCCGCGCGCAGCCGCGCCACCCGTGCACGAAGACCACGACGTGGAGCGGCTGGGTCGGATCGAGCCCGGGGGGCGCGTGGACGACCGCGCTCGGCGCGCCCGGCGAGGGGAACGCCGCGTTGTCGAGGGTCACCTCCGCCGACCACCCCGGAGCCGTCGGCGCCTCGGGCGTCGCCGCGGGAGCGGGCTCGGGGGGCGGAGTCGGCGCGCTCGTCTCCTGGGGATCGGGATCGGTCTGCGCCTCGCCCGTCGCGCAGCCCGCGAGCGTGAGCCAGAGCACGAGTCGTCCCCACCGCACGCTCGTGGTTTAGCGCACCGGCCTGATATCGTCGCTCTCGTGCCTTCGCCGAGCTTCCCGCCTGCGGCTCATCCGACCACCGTGGAGCACCTCGCGGCGCACCCGCGCCTCGAGCCGATGCTGCGGTCGTTCACGGGGAAGGCCGGCCTCGAGCGCGGCCTCGATCACCCCCGCATCCAGAAGTCGGGGCTCGTCCTCGCGGGCCACCACCACGGCATCGTGCCGACGCGGGTGCAGATCTTCGGCGAGACGGAGATCTCCTTCCTCGAAGGGCTCGCCCCCGACCTGCGCGCCGAGCGCGTGAAGGGGCTCTTCTCCCTGAACCTCAGCTGCGTGATCGTGACCCGCGACGTCGAGCCGCCCGAGGAGCTGGTGGAGGGCGCGCGGGCGTCGGGGACGCCGCTGTTCGTGTCGCGGGAGCGATCGAGCGGGACCATCTTCGCCGTCCACAACGCCCTCGATCGCCTCCTCGCGCCGCGTGAGCGTCGGCATGGGGTGATGGTGGAGGTCCACGGCATCGGGATGCTGCTCGTCGGCAAGAGCGGGATCGGCAAGAGCGAGTGCGCGCTCTTCCTCGTGGAGCGCGGCCACCGATTCGTCGCCGACGATCAGGTGTGGCTGACCCGCCTGCCGAGCGAGCAGGTGGTCGCGACCCCCGCGCCCCTGCTCCGCAACCACCTCGAGATCCGCGGGATCGGCATCCTCAACATCCGCGACCTGTTCGGCGCGACGAGCGTCTGGGACGAGGCGGTCCTCGACCTGGTGGTGGAGCTGATGCCCTGGGACGACGAGCAGCCCTACGACCGGCTGGGCCTCGACCCGCTCAACGAGGTGATCCTCGGCGTGCAGCTCCCGAAGCTCCGGATCCCCGTGCGCCCGGGCCGGGACATGGCCGTCATCCTCGAGGTCGCGGCCCGCAACGAGCTGATGAAGGAGGCCGGCCACCACGCCGCGCGCGACTTCGCGAAGCGCCTGGCCAAGCAGCTCGGCTTCGAAGACCCCTCGCTGGACTGAGCTCACCGGTCCGCTTCGCGGATCCGGTCGAGGGCGTCGGCGGGGCTGACCGAGGCGAGCAGGTCGCGCCGCGCGTGCTCGGAGCGGAGCAGGCGGGAGAAGCGCGCGAGCGCCTTGAGGTGGTCGAGGTTCCGCGGGCCGAGCAGGGCGACGAAGATGTGGACCGGCCGGCCGTCGATGGCGTCGAACTCGACCCCGCCGCGGGCGATCCCGACCGCGGCGAGGAGCTGCGGGATCCCCTCGATGCGCCCGTGGGGGATGGCGACGCCGGACCCGACGCCGGTGCTCGCGAGGGCCTCGCGCTCCTCGAACACGCGCGCGATCTGCTCGGACTCGATGCCCTCGACGTCGTCGACGAACAGCTCGGCGAGCGCCCTCAGCGCCGACGCTTTGTCGGTCGCCTCGAGCCGCACCGTGATGCGGCGAGCGGACAGGATGTCGGCGAGCCTCACGGGTGGGGCGGTTACCTCAACGCCCGTACAGAATCAACTTCGTTCACGAAACGAGCGCCTCGCGGCGCTCAAAGCCTGTCGAGAAATCGCCTCCGGCGATTTCTCTCCGGCGAGGGGCAAGCCCCTCGCGCTCCCCACTGAGATCCTCCGACGCTTCGCGTCGTCGCACTCAGTCCTCGTCGGGCGTGGCGGCCTCGAGCTCTTCGCTGATGGGCGCCGCGCCGTGCTTGCCCGCGAGGTAGGCGATGCCCGGCGTGGAGTGGCGCTTCTTCGCGTTGGCCGAATCCTTCGCCTCGCGCACCTGCCGATCGACCTTGTCGACGACGAGGTCGATGGACGCGTACATGTCCTCCGACTCGTGGTGCCCGGCGAAGCGATCGCCGTCGGCCCGGATGCTCATCTCCACCCGGTGGTGGTGTCTCTCCACCGAGAGGATGACGTCAGCTTCGAGGGGTGAGCGCAGGTACTTTTGCATCCTCCCGATCTTCTCGCGAGCGTAGTTCTTGATGCCTTCGGAGGACTCGACGTTGCGGAACGTGAAGTGGACCTGCATGCACTCCCCTTGCTCTTGAAAGTAGCTGTCTCAGGATTTGGCCGTCAAAAGTACTTCTTGCGCTTGGATGAGCTGAGGATCCCCAGCATCTCCCGATACTTCGCGACGGTGCGCCGCGCGATCACGATGTCTCGGGCCGCGAGGATCTCCACGATCTTCTGATCGCTGTGGGGGTTCCTCGTGTCCTCCTCACCGATGATCTTCTTGATCGCCTGCTTGACGGCCTCCGAGGCGATGTCCTCCTTGGTGCCCTCGCGCTTGATGGCGGAGTTGAAGAAGAACTTCAGCTCGAAGACGCCACGCGGGGTGGCGACGTACTTGTTGCTGGTGACGCGGCTGATGGTGCTCTCGTGCATCCCGACGGCCTCGGCGATGTCCCGGAGGATCATCGGCTTGAGGTACTCGATGCCGAGATCGAAGAACTCGCGCTGCTTCTCGACGATGCACTCGGTGACCTTGACGATGGTCTTGCGGCGCTGGTCGATGCTCCGGATCAGCCACTGCGCCGAGCGCAGCTTGTTCTGGATGTACTCCTTGGCCTTGGGATCGCCGGCCATCGCCGAGCGGTAGAAGCCGCTGATCTTGAGCTTCGGCATCCCGTCGTCGTTGGCCACGACGAAGTACTCGTCACCGACCCGGTGGACGTGCACGTCGGGGACGATGTAGCGCGGCTCCTCGGAGACGAAGTTCCGGCCCGGCCGGGGCTCGAGCTCCGCGATCACCTGGGCGACGTCGTAGACCTCCTCGATCGGGACATCGAGCTCCTTCGCGATGACCGCGTAGGCCTTCTTCTCGAGGTTATCGAGGTGGTCGTCGATGATCTTGAGGGTGAGCTCGTCCATCCCGAGGTGCTCGGCCTGGACGTGGAGGCACTCCGCCAGCGTGCGGCTCGCGACCCCGATCGGGTCCATGCGCTGGATGATCTTGAGGACCTCCTCGGCGTCCTCGGGGTGGATGTCCGCCTCGTCCGAGAGCTTCGGGACGATCTCCTCGGGGGAGACGTTGTCGAGCTTCAGGAACCCGGAGTCGTCGAGGTTGCCGAGCACGAGCGCCGCGAAGCGCATCTCGTCCGGGACGAGCTCGCTCATGCGCACCTGCCACCACACGTGGTCCACCAGGTCGTCGCCGGAGCTGAGGGTGGCCTCGTAGCCAGGCAGCTCGTCCTCGTTCCCACGGCGAAAGCTGGGGACCGGGGCCTGGAGCGAGTGGTTCTCCAGGTAGCGCTCCCAGTCGATGTCGTCGGCCTTGCGCTCGGTCTCCTGGCCGACCTCGCTGCTCACCCGGTCGTCCTGCGCGACCTGGCGGTCGATGGTGGTCTGCTCCCCGTCGGAGCTCGAGGTCGCCTCGTTCTCGCGAGCCGCCGGCTCGAGCGAGTCCTCCAACACGGGGTTCTCGAGCATCTCCTCGCGGACGAGGGCCTCGAGCTCGAGGCGGGACATCTGCAGCAGCTTGATGGCCTGCTGCAGCTGAGGGGTCATGACCAGCTGCTGGGAGAGGCGAAGCTGCTGCTTGATCTCCATCCGGTCTCCGTGTCGTCCTTGAGTCGGGTCGAATCCCGCGCTCCAACTATAGAAGACGAGAGCCGCTATGGGAACCGATATTGCAGGAGCACTCTTCCCGTCAGTCGGCGAGCTCTTCGAGCACCGCGCGCAGGGCCCGGAGCGGCTCGTAGACGCGATCACGCAGGCGCTCGGCGTCCCGCTGGACGTCGCTCAGGGCGATCGTCCGCTCCTGCTCGAACGCGTCCGCGAGCCCCATCACCGCGTCCCGAAGCGCTGGCCGCAGACGCTCCCGGGGGTGGGCGCGGTGACCCGCGAGCGCCTCGGCGAGCGGCTCGACGGCCAGCTCGGCGTGCGGGAGCTCGTCCTCGAAGAAGCGCCGGAGCGCCCCGCCCGCGAACACGCCGTCCTGGAAGCCCGCGAAGCGCGCCATCGCGGGGCCGATCGCGACGCGGATCCGGCGATCGAGGCTCTCGCCGTCGACCGAGAGACCCGCCGCGGTCTCCCGGAGCACCTCGCCCGCGCTGTGACAGAGGCGCGCCTCGCAGGCGGCGCTCGCCCCGGCGAGCTGCTGCTCGATGACGTCGGCGAGGAACGCCCGGTCCTCGAGGTCGGCCCCGTGGCGGGCGAAGCGGTTCGAGCGGGGACGGACGAAGGAGAGGACCTCCTTCGCGGCGGCCTCGAAGGAGGCGCCCTGCTCGATCTCGTAAGCCGAGATCGCCTCGTCGACCGCGTCGGCGAGCTTCGAGGAGGCCCGGGAGAGCGGCTCCTGGAGGGCCTCGAGGGCGGCGACCCGCTCGGCCGTCGCCCGCTCCGCGTCCGCCTCGGTCCCGAGCGCATCGTCGAGGAGCGCGAGGAGCCGACCGCCGCACGCGCGGCGCTTGAGCTGACGCGAGCGTGAGAAGACGTCTTGCTCGAGCCGCTCGAGCAGGGCGGGGAAGCCGCTGTCGACCCAGCCCGCGTCGTCCTCGGCGAGGCGCGCCTTGAGCGCTCGCTTGGCGCTGAGCGCGACGACGGGGGCCGCGCCGAGCTCGGGGAGCTCTCGGGCGAGCGACGCCTGCACCTGCTCGAGCTGGTCGGGCTTGAGCCGGTCGACCTTGTTGAGCGCGCCCACCACGTGCCGGCGAGAGGCGCGGATGGCCGACAGGATCTTGCCCTCGGTGGCCTTGCCCGCCTGGCCGGAGTCGAAGATCCAGAGCGCCGCGTCCGCGCGCCGCAGGGCCTCGGCGGCGAGCGCCTCGTGCTCGGGCACCGGCGCGTTGCTGCCCGGCGTGTCGAGGATCCAGACCCGCTCGAGGAGCTCGGAGGGCAGCACGATCTCGACGTGGTCGACGAGCCCGCCCTCCTCGGCGTCCTCGAGCATCGACTTGAGCTGGGTCCAGAGCCCCTCGCGGGTGGTCCCGTCGCGGCGCACGAGCCGGACCAGCTTCTCGGCGCCCGACCTCAGGAGGTTGAGCGTCGCGGTCGTGGGGAGGATCCCCGTCGGCGCGACGTCGGCGCCGACGAACGCGTTAACCAGCGTGCTCTTCCCCGCGTTGAACTCGCCGAGGATCGCCAGCACGAGGGGCCGATCGAGCTCGTCTCGCAGCGCGTGCGCGCGGCGCTCCACGTCGGCGAGGGCGCGCTGCTCGGCGAAGCGCGCGACCTCGTCGATCGCCGCCGCGAGGTCGATGTCGCCGGTGTCCCCGCGCCACAGGGCGTGGAGCGCGTCCCGCCGGAGCGCCCGGACCGCGGCGGCGTCGGCGGCGGCCACCCGGTCGGCGCGGGCGAGGATGTCCAGCGCGAGCTGCGGCGCGCCGTCGCGCACGGCCACCGCGGCGCGCGCCAGCTCGAGCCGAGGCTCGTCGCCCTCCATGAGCAGCAGGGGCCGGGCCGCGTCGACCCCGCGCGCCAGCGCCGCCCAGGCTCGCGCGGCGCGGGCCGCGCCGTCGCCGGGGGACACCGCGTCGAGCCGGTCGGCGATGTGGGCCAGCTCCGACGCCGCGTCCAGCGGGCAGAGCCGCGCCGCGCGCCGCAACAGCTCGCGGTCCCCTCCGAGCGCCGCGCTGGCCGTGAGCAGCGCCTGCGTGGCCTCCGCCGGGCGGCCCTCCTGAAGGAGCACCTCGGCCAGCGTCCCGAGGGCGAGCGCCCCACCCCCTCGGGCGACCGCCGTCCGCGCGTGCGTCTCCGCGGCGTCGAGGTCTCCATCCGCGAGCGCGAGCTCGGCGAGCCGCGCCGACGCGAGGGCGCGCCCCGACTGCGCCGCGCGCTGGAGCAGCCCCTTGGCCCGGGTCGTCTCGCCCACCGAAGCGAGCGCGACCCCGAGGCGCTCGGCGACCTCGGGCGCGACCTCCTCGAGGTCCAGGCCGTGGAGCGCCGCGGCGGCGCTCGCCCCGCGCCCGGCGACGGCGAGGGTCTCCGCGAGCTCCACGCGGAGCTCGTGATCCTCGGGATCGGCGGCGAGCGCCTTGCGGAGCTCCCGGGCGGCGCGGTCCGGCCGGTTGCGGGCCCGCTCGGCTCGGGCCCGGACGACGCACGCCGCGGCGAAGCGCGGGCCTCCCTCCTTGGCCGCGCGGCGCGCCGCGTCCCGCGCCTCCTCCACCGCCGCCGCGATGTCTCCGGCCTCGAGCGCGAGCTGCGCCGAGAGGAGCGCGATCTCCGGCTCGTCCGGGTCGAGCTGGCGCGAGACCGCCGCGATCGCCCGGGCGCCGTCGAGGTCTCCCTTGGCGCGCAGGACGAGGGTCAGGCCCTGCCGCGCCCGGAGCAGGCTGGGCCGCTCCGCGAGGACCTCGCGCAGGGCGCCCTCGGCCTCGGCGTGCCGCCCCTCCCGGAGCGCGCGCTCCGCGTCCTCCACTCGCTCGCGGACGTCGTCCGGGAGCAGGAGCACGTCGTCGATGAAGCGAGCCGCGCGGTCGAGGAGGCTCATGCGGCCCGAAGCGTAGCGCACCCGGCTCGCCTGGCTCGATGGAGAATCCGCGATAGGCTGGCGCCCGATGTCGACCGCGCCGCCCAGCCCTCGGCACGTCCTCGTGGCGGACGACGACCGCGTGACGCGCGAGTACGTCGCGGGTCTCTTGCGTGGCAACGGCTACGAGGTGACGACCGTCGACAATGGGAAGAAGGCGATCGAGGGCGCCCTCAAGGACGGCGTCTCGGTCGTGATCCTCGACGTCGTGATGGACGGCCTCTCCGGCATCGACGCGTGCCGGATGATCAAGTCGACCTCCGCGCAGCGCGGCGCGTTCATCCCCGTCCTGCTGCTCACCGCCCGCACGGACATCGACAGCCGGGTCGAGGGCCTGCGGATCGGCGCCGACGACTACGTCTGCAAGCCCTTCGACGAGCGGGAGCTGCTGGCGCGCGTCGAGAGCATCCTGCGGATCAAGGACATGCACGACGACGTGCACCGCGCGCGGCTCCGCCTGGAGCGGCTCGCGATCCGCGACGAGCTGACCGGCCTCTACAACTATCGCTACCTCCAGTCGCGCCTCGACGAAGAGTTCAAGCGCGCCGAGCGTTACCGCGAGCCCCTGAGCTGCGCGATGATCGACATCGACCACTTCAAGACCTTCAACGACCGGTTCGGCCACGACGTGGGGGACAAGGTCCTCCACGCGATGGCGGGCCGGCTGCTCGAGGCGGTGCGAGAGGTCGACGTGGTCGCGCGCTACGGCGGAGAGGAGTTCTTGCTGGTGCTGCCGAGCACGCACCTGTCCGGGGCGCTGACGGTCGCCGACCGCGTGTGGCGCGCGGTCGGAGAGCACCCGGTCGAGATCAGCGGTGACCGGTCGGAGCGCATCTCCGTGTCGGTGGGGGTCGCGCTCTACCCGAGCCGCGGCGTCACCAGCCGGGACGCGCTGTTGAAGGCCGCGGACCGAGCGCTGTATCGAGCCAAAGAGGAAGGCCGCGACCGCATCTGCGTCTTCCAGGAAGCCACCTACGTCTACGAGCAGGGGTGAGATGTCGCTATTGGAGCTGAAGGGCGTCGAGAAGCGCTACGGGGAGCTGGTCGCGCTGCGGAGCGTGGACCTCGACGTCCAGCCGGGCCGCATCGGGCTGCTGGGGCCGAACGGGGCGGGCAAGAGCACGCTGCTCAAGACGCTCCTGGGGCTCGTGCGCCACGACCACGGCACCGTCCGGGTCTTCGAGCGGGACGTCGCGCGGGAGCCCTTCGAGGTGCGCGCGCGCATCGGCTACATGCCCGAGGGCGACTCGGTCCTCCCCGAGCTGACGGCGCTGCAGTTCACCACCCTCGCGGCGGAGCTCTGCGGGCTGCCCCGCGCCGAGGCCATCGCGCGGTCCCACCAGGTCCTCCACTACGTGGGCCTCGGCGAGGCGCGCTACCGGCGGCTCGGCTCCTTCTCCACCGGCATGCGGCAGCGGGCCCGCCTCGCGCAGGCGCTGGTCGGGGACCCCAAGCTCCTCCTCCTCGACGAGCCCACGAGCGGCCTCGACCCGCGCGGTCGCGAGGAGATGCTCGCGCTGATCCTCGACATCCCCCACCGCACCGGGGCGAGCGTGGTCCTCTCGACGCACATCCTCCCGGACGTCGAGAAGACGTGTGATCAGGTCATCGTGATCGCGGGCGGCGAGGTGCTCTACGCCGGCGAGCTCGACCCGCTCGTGCGCCCGGACCGCAACGTCTACGAGGTCCGCGCCAAGGGCAGCCTCAAGAAGCTGAAGAAGACCCTCGAGCTCGGCCGCTGCATCGTCGAGCGCTCGGGCTCGACGCTCGAGGTCAAGGTCCCCGAGGGCAAGGACGCGACCTTCGTCCTCGAGCTCGCCTACCAGGAGGGGCACCAGCTCCGGCACCTCGCGCCCCTCATCCAGACCCTCGAGCGCGCGTTCCTCAAGACCCTGGCCGACGCCGGACACTGAGGCTCAGCGCTCGGACTCGTCGACCTCGATCGTGGGGCCGGCCTCTTCGGGGCCCGCCCCGTGGGGGAGCCCGTCGGAGGGGACCGCGCCGAAGCGGACGCTCCCGATGAGCAGCAGGACCATCCCGACCGCCATGACCGGGATGCCGAAGCCCCACTCCAGGAGCGCGCCGCCGTGGAGCATCTCGATGCCGCGCCACATGTGGACCATCGAGTACACGGTCGAGAAGCCGGGCGCGAAGGCGAGCAGGAACGCCACCAGGCGCGCGCCGCGCATCTTCACGATGCTGCGACGGCGCAGGAGCAGCCACACGAAGAGCGCCACCACGAAGGGCACGGTCCACATGTTCCGGGCCGGGCCCGACGCGAGGTCGAGCCCCGACCAGGTCACCACCTGGTCCTCGACGGTGGCCGACGCGAACGGCGCGAAGAAGCCGAACAGCACGAAGAACGCCCCGAGGGCGAGCCACCCGCGGCCGAAGCGCACGTCCCAGGGGTCGACGTCGTCCTCCCAGCCCGGCAGGTCGCGCTCGTGGGCCTGCTTGGGCAGGTCGGCGAAGTCGACGAGCGAGAGCTCGTGGACCGGGCAGACCGACTCGCCCTCGTAGCACTCGCGGCAGAACGGGCAGAAGAGGAGCCGCGCGTCGTTGGATTCGGTCTCGGCCATCCGGAGCCCAGGAGCGACAGAGGTGCGCATATCACGGCCGACAACGCCGCGCCGGCCAGGTTCCGGGGTGGCCCGATCGTCCCGATCAGGGCGCCGCGGTCGGGATCGTCAAGGTCACTTGCTGCGCGCGGTCTTCGCCGACGGTGTAGTGCTGCTCCGCGTCGCGCCCGAGCAGCGAGCCCCGCAGGGCCAGCTCCTCGCCGATCGAGAGGCCGGCGATCTCGAGCGGTGAGCTGCCGCGGAGCACGCCGTCGACCCACACCTGGGCGCCCACCGGCTCGGTCGTGATGCGCAGCGTCACCTGGATCGGGTTCAGGTGGTAGACGCGCCGGTTCTCGCCCTCGCGGAGCGTGAAGCTGTCGGTCCGGTCCTCGTGCCCGGAGCGGTGCAGCTCGAGCTGCACCACCCTCCCCGGCTGCAGGTCTGGCAGCGTCACCGGCGTCTGGTGCGGGAGCGGGTCGCCGTCGAGGCTGACCTCCGCGCCCTCGGGCGTGGTGATCAGCGTGAGCGTCGTGGGATCCGGCCGTGACGCGAACCAGGCCCCGACCGCGGCGACGATCGCCACCAGCAGCGCCACCGCGACGGCGGCGAGGATGAACCGGATCGGCTGCGGCTTGCCGAGCTGCTCCGCGTTCTCCTCCGGCATGTCCGTGCGCGGAGGCGGCGCCGCGAACGGATCCGCGAGCGGCTGCACGGCCACCTCGGGCTGCGACGGAGCGGAGACGCCGCCGAACGGATCGAAGGGCTGCTGACCGGGCGGCTGGAAGTAGCGATCCGCCTCCGGGCCGAGCCGGATCCCCGCCGAGGACGGACCCGAGAGCGGGAAGCCCCGCGCGGCGGGCATCGGCACCACCGCGTTGCCCTCCTCCGACAGCGCGACGGTCCGCTCCGCCGGCAGCTCGTCGGGCGCGTCGGGGTGCAGGGCCATGGGCGCCCCCACCAAGTGCGGCGCTCCGGGCGGGACGGGATCGTCGAGGGTCGAGGGCTCGTCGTCGGGCGGGGGCGGAGGGGGACGCCGCGGCGGAGGAGGGATCCTCCCCTTGGGCGGCATGCGCCCGGGCGGCGGGACGGAGGCGGGCTTGGCGCCGCGCGGCCGCGGGAACGCCATCGCGCCCGGCTTGAACGCGGGGGCCTGGTTCGCGGTGCGGTCCATGACGCCGCCCGAGGGAGGCGCGTTGGAGTCGAACGCGGGGGCCGCCATCGCGGTCTTGTCCGGCAGCTCGTCGTCGTCGTCGTCGTCGGGGAACGCTGGCGCGCCGAACGCCGTGCGGTCCTCGACGTCGTCGTCCGCGTCCGGTCGGAGCAGCGCCGAGTCCGCGACGCGAGTCGCGACGAACGCGAGCGGGTTGTCGGTGGCGACGGTGCTCTCGCCGGGCAGGTCCTCGGGCGGCGGAGGCGCGCCCGGGCGGCGCAGCGCCTTGATGGCTTCGTGAGCGCTCTGGAACGCGTCGCCGTCCTCGTCGACGAGGGTCGACTCGTCCCACTCCCCGCGGCCTTTGAGGAAGGTCTCCTCTTCCCAGTCCTCGGGGGCGGGGAGCCCGCCGAACTCGGCGAACCGATCCGTGGGCGGCTCGGGGCTCGGGGGCGGGTTCGCGATCGGCGCCGTCCGCCCCGACGAGGAGCGGCGGAACGGGAGGATGTCGTTGCGCGTGGACTCGTCGCCGTCGACGTCGCCGAGATCGAACACGACGCTGGCCTCGGGCGGCGGCACGAACTCGTCGCGCGACATCGGCGGCAGCTCGACGTCCTGCGAGGGCGGCGGCTCGGACGGCGCGTTCGGCTCGTCCTCGGGCAGCTTGAGGATCTGGCTGTGCCGGCGCACGTCGTCCGGGAAGAGCGCGCCCATGAGCTGCGCGAGGCGCGACGCGGTGAAGGTCGGGTTGCCCTTGTAGAGCAGCTCGGTGAGGTCCTGACCGAACGCGTGCGCGGACTGGTAGCGGTCGGCCGGCTCCTTCGCGAGCGACTTCATGATCACCCGCTCGAGCGCAGGGTTGACGTCGGGCCGCTTGTGGCGCGGGCTCGCGATCTCGGCCTTGCGCACGCGGTCGAGGAGCGCCGGGACGTTGTTCTCCTGGTAGACCATCTCGCCGGTCAGGAGCTCGTGCAGGAGGATCCCGGTCGAGAAGATGTCGGAGCGCTGGTCGACGGGGTCGCCCCAGGCCTGCTCCGGAGACATGTAATAGTACTTGCCCTTGATGACGCCGACCTCGGTCTGACCGCCCCGCAAGGCGGCTTTCGCGATCCCGAAGTCGACGAGCTTCACCTCGCCCGCGTAGCTGATGAGGACGTTCTGGGGCGAGATGTCCCGGTGGACGATCCCCATCGGGCGCCCCTCCGAGTCACGCTTCCGGTGGGCATAGCCGAGCCCGTTGCAGATCTCGGCGGCGACGTACGTGCAGATGTCGACTGGGAGCGCGACGTTGCGATCGTGGGCGCGCTTGCCGACGCGGTAGGCGTCGGCCCCCTCGATGAACTCCATCGCGATGTAATAGGTATCGTCGATGCAACCGAGGTCGAACGTCTGGGCCACGTTGACGTGGCTCAGGTGGACGGAGATCTTGGCCTCCTCCACGAGCATCTGGATGAAGTGCTCGTCCTCCGAGAACCTCGGGTGGATGACCTTGATGGCGATCAGCTTCTCGAACCCGCCGATCCCTTTGGTCTTCGCAACGTACACCTCGGCCATCCCGCCAACGGCCAAGCGCCTCAGGAGGGTGTACGGGCCGAACGGCTTCGGGAGATCGAGGGCGTCGCTGAGCAGGGGTACGTCCCGGCGAAAGGATAACGGGCGCCCGGCAGGAGGGTAAAGCACGACATCCTGCTATGTTCCGTCCAGATCTCCCATGCCTGACTCACAGCCGACCCGCCGCCCGCCCGTCACCACCGCGATGCTCCGAGAGATCGGCCTCTTCGGTGGGCTCGACGACGCGACCCTCGAGGTGCTCGCCTCCGAGCTGCCGATGCTGCAGGCCGACGTCGGCGAGCGCGTCGTCAAGGAGGGCGACCCCGCCCGGGAGATGTACGTCGTCGTCGCGGGCGAGCTCGAGGTCCTCAAGCGCAGCAAGGGCGGCGCCGAGGTCCGCGTCGCGATGCTCGGCGGCGGCGACTGGTTCGGCGAGATGGCGATCGTCGACGTGCAGCCCCGCTCCGCGACGGTGCGGGCGCTCGCGCCGAGCTTCCTCCTGAGGATGTCGGCCGAGCACGTCGACCAGCTCCTTTATCGCCGCGACCTGAAGGCCTACTCGCTGCTCGTGATGAACATCGCGCGCGAGCTGAGCCGCCGCCTCCGCGTGGCGGACGGGATCCTCTCTCAGTTCGTCGGGTCGGTCACCGAGCAGTACAAGGCCGGGACCTGACCGCGACGGGCCTCACACCGTGGTGAGGTGCGAGGGCGGCGGGAGCGAGTGGTCCTCCCGGTCCTTGATCGCCTCGAGGATGATCGTCGCGGTCTCCTCGATCGCGCGGCCCGAGACGTCGATGACCATCCAGCCCGGGTGCGTCGCGAAGATCTCGTCCGCGTACTCGAGCTCGGCGGCGACGTGGTCGCGAAGGCCGTAGTTCGCGTCGGCCGGCATGCCGAGCTGGACCAGCCGCGACTTGCGGATCTCGAGCAGCTTCTCGATCCGGATCGTGAGCGCCACGACGCGCTCGGGCGGCACCTCGGCGAGCTCTGGCGGCGGCGGGACGCCGAGCACCAGCGGCACGTTCGCGACGCGATACCCGCGGCCCGCGAGGTAGGTCGAGAGCGGCGTCTTGCTGGTGCGGCTGACCCCCGTGAGGACGAGGTCGGCCTTGCGCAGGTTGCGCGGCTCCTTGCCGTCGTCGCTCTTGACCGCGAACTCGATCGCCTCGACGCGACGGAAGTACTCCTCGCTGAGGGGCAGCGTCGCGGTGGGCCGGTTGAGCGGCTTCATGTCGAGGTAGGCGCCCACCTTGTGGATGAGCGTCCCGATCACGTCCACGGCCTCGACGTGGTGCTCCGCGGCCATCTGGTGGAACTCCTCCCGGAGGTCCGTGGCCACGAGCGTGAAGACGACCATCGCGTTCGCCGCGCGCGCCTTCTCGAGCACCTCGCGCACGGCGTCCGCGTCGCGGACGCGCGTGAACAGCCGGATGCGGACGCGCTGCTCCGGGAACTGCAGGAGCGCGGCACGAACCACCCGCTCGGCGGTCTCACCGGTCGAGTCACTCACCACGAAGATGGTCGGGCGGTCCATGCTCCTCCGATGGCCCCAAGGCGAGGGGCGTGACGCACGCTGGCGTCACGCGAGAACACTAGCACGCGGTCGACGCGTGCGGTCTCACCACTTGCGGGCGACCTTGCGGCCGAGGGCCTTGCCCCGCATGCCCTGCACGCGACGGCGGTTCTTCGCCTTGGCCTTGGCCTTGATGCGGTTGGTCTTGCCGCGGTTCTTGTTGCGCGGCTTGCGCGAGATCATCAGGTACATCGCTCGGTCCTTTCGAGGTCGCGGAGAGTAGGACAACCGCGCGCGCGGTCAAGCGCGACCGAGGCGACGGAACGAGAAAAGCCCCGGCGCGAACGCCGGGGCTCCTCTACGAGATCAGGTCCGCTGGATCAGCGGTCCTGGCAGGTGCCCGTCGAGGCCGGATCGGTGGCCATCGTCTGGCTGCACTCCTGGGTGGAGATGCACTGCGCGTCGCCGAGCATGGGCTGGCGGATGGTGCCGTCGCTGAAGGTCGGCGAGGCCGAGCAGGCGCCGCCCGGCGCGCGGCAGATGCCGTGCGTCGAGGCCGGCGTCATCGCGTCGCCGTCGTCGAAGATCACGCACTCTTCCATGCCCGTGCAGTCGGCGGTCGTGGCGCAGCCATCGACACAACGACCGTACAGGTTCGCGTCGCGGACGAAGCAGGCCTGGTCGCCGACACAGTCGGTGTCGTCCGAGCAGAGCTGGTCGAGCGCGCGGCAGAAGCCGTACGAGGTGCCCATGACCGGGTTGCAGAACTGGTCGGTCTCACAGGCGGTCGCCATCGGGTCGGCCGCGCCGCCCTCCGGGATGCAGTAGTTGGCGCAGAAGCCGAGGTCCGGATCCGAGAACCGGCCCTTGAGGCAGCGCTCGCCGCCGTGACACTCGGAGTCCGCCTCACAGATGGGCGAGCAGAGACCCGCGCGGCCATCCGGGAGACCGGTGGCGGGCGAGCAGGCGACGCCGTCGAAGCAGTCCGCCGGGGTGTCGCAGAGGCCGAGGCAGAGCGAGCCGCCGTTGCCGCCGATGCCGACACAGGCCGAGTCGGCCGGGCAGGTCGAGGCGCCAGCGCTCATGCCGTCGGGGCTCGAACACTGGTAGGTCGAGCAGCGGCCGCCGATGAGGCAGATGCCGAGGTCCGGCGGGCAGTCGTCGGAGGTCTCGCACTCACTGCCGAACGCGCTCGACGAATCACCGGCGACCTCGCAGAGGCCGGTGGCCGAGTTGCACGTCGCGGTGCCGCTCTGGACTTCGCAGAGGCCGATCGCCTCCGAGAGGAGCCAGTCGGTGCGGCACTGGCTGTCGGTCTGACAGGCCTGCTGGCAGATGTTGCTGCCCGGGTCGCAGGCGTAGCCCACGGGGCAGCCACCGTTGGTGGTGCCGTCCCACGCGCAGTTGAGCTGGCAGAGGCCGGGGCGCGCGTCGCTGGTCAGGTCGGTGCCCGAGCGGACGGTGATGCCGACCGCCGCGAACGAGTCCGAGCCGCCGAGCGCGGTGCTGCAGCTCGCGCACTCGCCGCAGGTGCCGTCCGCCGCGGGATCACACGCCTGAGTGCAGAGGCCGCCCATCGGGAAGAACGGGATCGGCACGGTCGAGTCGGCGCCGGGGATGCACTCACCCTCGTGGGCCGGGTCCTCGGTCCCCGTGGGGATGCCGAACGCGTTGCCGAGCGTGAGGGTCGCGCCGCCCATCGGGAGGACGGAGATCTCTTCGGCGCAGGTCAGACCGGTGAGGCACATGGTGCCGCCGCGGCAGTGGCCGCCCTCCTGGCCGACGGTTCCGCAAGCCGCCGGGGGACCGGCATCGGGACGCGCCCCGTCGGGCGTGCCGCCGCCGTCATCCGTCGAATCGCCAGCATCGAGGCAGATCGTGCCCATCGGGCAGGGACCTGCGTCGTCACCGTCGCCGCCACCACCGTCGCAGGCCACGCCAAAGGCGCCCACGCCAAGAATCAATAGAAAGCTCAACCGCTCGTTCATCTCGTCCTCCGCGACGACGGCGTCGTCGACACGACCGAGGCCACCCCAGCCTCGCCCGGTGAAAATCGGGCAGACGCTTAGCCGTCCGTCCGATCCCTGTCAAGGTGACCCGAGCCCGTTCGTCATCTCTTCGGCACCCCGCCGAAGCTCTGACGACACGTGCTCCTCACCGGCTTCACGCTCCACTCGCTAGACCGGTCCGGGACCCACTGTGCAGCGACCGCGCCAAGGCCCGTGGCGGTGACAATCCCGCGATTCGGGGCTCCAGCCTGGATCCTGGAGGCGTCGATCGCGACAACGCTGCCGCACGGGCGTTAGCGGAGTCACGCCCTGTCACCTGGCTCGTGGCGCCCGTCACTCGTCGCGACGGCGGGACACGAGGCGCTTGAGGGCCTCGGCGTAGTCAGCGCGCGTGATCACGCCTTGCTCGATGAGCGCGAGGAGCAGCGCCTCGTGCCGCTGCTCGATCGTCGCCTCCTGCTCGAGGCGATGCAGCGGCGCCGTGTCGGTGCTCGGCGCCTCCATCTTGCGGGTCTGCTCGGGGGCGATCTCCCCCCTCCCCTTCACGACCCGGGTGGTCCGCGACGCGAACGCCTGCTCGATGGCCCGACGGATCGCGCTCAGCGGAGCGACCAGCGGCTGGATCGGCCGGCCGATCGCCTCCTCCACCAGCTCGCGGGCGCGCGGCTCGAGCGGGTTCGCGAAGGCGACTCGGAGCTTGCCGCCGGGCGACGAGGACACGGGGAGCGCCAGCTGCTCCATCGCCAGCGTCTTGCTGATCAGCTGCGCGGCCTCGATCTCGGGCGTGCGATCGAGGTCGACGACCACCGTCGAGCACGCCCGCGCGAGGACCTCCGCGAGCACGTCCTCCGCGATGAGCCCCTTGTCGACGAGCGCCTCCACCGCGTGCTGCCCCGACCCGGCCGCCCCGTCCAGCACGCGCCGCAGCTTCTCCGCGGGGATCGCGACGCCTTCCTGGACCAGCAGATCTTCGAGCCTCATCGAGAGGCGAGCATAGCCGACCCGCCGATGCCGGGCGGCCTCATCGCTCCCGCCGCGGCCCGCGCACCCTGGGGCGCTCGGGCGATTGCAGCGGAACACGAACCCTGAAGGATTCGAACCTTCGACCTTTGGCTCCGGAGGCCAACGCTCTATCCAGCTGAGCTAAGGGTCCTGACGGAGACGATGATTAGCCCACCGCTACCGAGGAGGCAACGCCCGCACTACAGTTCGGCTCATGACCGAGGTCTCGTTCACGCCGATCTCCGAGGAGCTGCCCATCGCGGTGACGCCGCGCGCGATCGCGATGGGGAAGCAGAAGCTCGCGGAGGCCGACGAGGAAGGGGTCATCGGGATCCGGGTGGGCATCAAGGGCGGCGGCTGCTCGGGCCTGCAGTACCACTTCGAGTTCGCCGACTCGGTGCGCGAGAAGCGCGACATCGTCGCGGAGCTCGACGGGCTGACGCTCCTCGTGGACCGGAAGAGCCTGAAGTTCCTGGCCGGCGCGGTCCTCGACTGGAACGACGGGCTCGTGGAGTACGGCTTCCGCTGGAAGAACCCGAACTCGGCCAAAGACTGCGGCTGCGGCACGTCCTTCCACGTCTAACGCGCGGCGTCGCTTCCCCTTGACGGCTCGGGGGGCCGGGGACATAGAGGACCCAAGCAGTCCCCTATGGGGCCGACCCGATGCTCCGAATCTCCCGCATGGCCGACTACGGCGTGGTGCTCGGCACCCGCCTCGCGACGCTCTCGCCCGACGAGCTGCGTTCGGTGACGGCGTTGGCGGACGAGACCGGGATCCCGCAGCCGACGGTGGCCAAGGTGCTCAAGGCGCTGACCCGCGAGGCGATCGTGGAGTCGGTCCGCGGCGCGCGCGGCGGCTACCGGCTCGCGCGGCCGTCGGAGTCGATCCACGTCGCGGAGGTCATCGCCGCGATCGAGGGCCCGATCGGCGTCACGGAGTGCGGCATCGAGGAAGAGCACCCGGACTGTGATCTGTCCGCGCGCTGTGACGTGCGCGGGAACTGGCAGCTGATCAACGCCGCGATCCTCTCGGCGCTCGAGGGGATCACGCTGGAGCAGATGGCGCGACCGCCCGAGCCGGTGCTGGTCGCGCTCGGGCGAAAGCCCGCGCCGCTGAAGGAAGCAACGTCATGACCGCACCTCAAGACATCGAGGGCCTCCTCGCCAAGCGCTACGACGCGGGGTTCGTCACCGACATCGAGCAGGACACCGCGCCTCCCGGTCTGGACGAGGACACGATCCGCTTCATCTCCGCCAAGAAGGAGGAGCCGGCCTGGCTGCTCGAGTGGCGCCTCAAGGCGTTCACCCACTGGAAGCGGATGCGCGAGCCGAAGTGGGCGAAGGTCAGCTACCCGGAGATCGACTACCAGGCGATCTCCTATTACTCGGCGCCCAAGCAGAAGCCGAAGCTCGAGAGCCTCGACGAGGTCGACCCCAAGCTCCTCGACACCTACGCGAAGCTCGGGATCCCGCTTCACGAGCAGAAGATGCTCGCCGGGGTCGCCGTCGACGCGGTGTTCGACTCGGTCAGCGTCGCGACGACGTTCAAGGCGAAGCTCGCCGAGGCGGGCGTGATCTTCTGTCCGATCAGCGAGGCGGTGAAGACGCACCCCGAGCTCGTACAGCGCTACCTCGGCAGCGTCGTCCCGGTGACCGACAACTTCTTCGCCACGCTCAACAGCGCGGTCTTCACCGACGGCTCGTTCGTCTACGTGCCCAAGGGCGTGCGCTGCCCGATGGAGCTCAGCACCTACTTCCGGATCAACGCGTCCAACACCGGGCAGTTCGAGCGGACGCTGATCATCGCGGACGAGGGCAGCTACGTCTCGTACCTCGAGGGCTGCACCGCGCCGATGCGCGACGAGAACCAGCTCCACGCGGCGGTCGTCGAGCTCGTCACGCACGAGGGCGCGGAGATCAAGTACAGCACCGTCCAGAACTGGTACCCGGGCGACGAGAACGGCAAGGGCGGCATCTACAACTTCGTGACCAAGCGCGGCCTCTGCGAGGGCGCGCGGTCGAAGATCTCGTGGACGCAGGTCGAGACCGGCTCGGCGATCACCTGGAAGTACCCGAGCTGCGTGCTGAAGGGCGACGGCTCGGTCGGCGAGTTCTACTCGGTGGCGCTGAGCAACCACTACCAGCAGGCCGACACGGGCACGAAGATGGTGCACATCGGCAAGGACACGCGCTCGACGATCATCTCCAAGGGGATCAGCGCGGGCCACGGCCAGCAGACCTACCGCGGCGGGGTGTCCATCCAGCGCGGCGCGACGGGCGCGCGCAACTACACGCAGTGCGACTCGCTGCTGATCGGCGACACCTGCGGCGCCCACACGATCCCGTACGTCGACGTGCGGAACCGAACCGCGCAGGTCGAGCACGAGGCGACGACGAGCCGCATCGGGGAGGACCAGCTCTTCTACTGCCGCCAGCGCGGCCTCAGCGAAGAAGACGCGGTCAACCTCATCGTCAACGGGTTTTGCAAAGAAGTGTTCAACGAGCTCCCGATGGAGTTCGCGGTGGAAGCCCAGAAGCTCCTCGGGATCAGCCTCGAGGGAGCGGTGGGCTGAGGGACGGTCAGCGACGATGTTGAAGATCGAGAACCTGCACGTCCGGGTGGACGGCAAGGCGATCCTGAAGGGGCTCGACCTCGAGCTGGAGCAGGGTCAGGTCCACGCGATCATGGGCCCGAACGGCTCGGGGAAGAGCACGCTCAGCTACGTGCTCGCGGGCCGCGACGGCTACGAGGTCACCGAGGGGTCGATCACCTACGACGGGGTCGACCTCCTCGCGCTCGAGCCGGAGCAGCGCGCAGCCAAGGGCGTGTTCCTCGCGTTCCAGTACCCGGTCGAGATCCCGGGCGTGAGCAACGTCTACTTCCTGAAGGCCGCGGTGAACGCGGTGCGGCGCGAGCGCGGCGAGAAGGAGCTCGACGCGATCGAGTTCATGCGCTTCGCCCGCGAGAAGGCGAAGGTCGTGCAGCTCGACCCGGCGCTGATGAAGCGCGCGGTGAACTCGGGCTTCTCGGGCGGCGAGAAGAAGCGCAACGAGATCTTCCAGATGGCGGCGCTCGAGCCGCGCCTCGCGATCCTCGACGAGACCGACTCGGGCCTCGACATCGACGCGCTCCGCATCGTCAGCGAGGGCGTCAACGCGCTGCGCAGCCCCGAGCGCGCGATGCTCGTGATCACGCACTACCAGCGCCTGCTCGACTACATCGTGCCCGACCGCGTCCACGTGCTCGTGGACGGCAAGATCGTGCACTCCGGCGACAAGACGCTGGCGTCCGAGCTCGAAGAGCGCGGCTACGCCGAGCTCGGAGGCTGACGTGGCGGACGGGCTCCTCTCGGTGATCCCCAAGGCGGCCGCCGCCGGCGGCCCGGGCTGGCTGTCGGACCTGCGCGCGCTCGCGATCACGCACCTCGAAGAGCAGGGCTTCCCCGGCAAGAAGAACGAGCGCTGGCGCTTCACGTCCGTCCGCGACGTGGTCGACACGGCCTTCGAGCCGGACCCGACGACGAGCGCGGCGTTCGTCGACGAGGCGCTCGGCGACGACGGCACCTGGCGCGTCGTGCTCGCGGGCGGCCGCCCGCTCCTCGGCGACGCGGCGCCGCCCGACGGCGTGTCCGTGCGGAGCCTCGCGGACGTCCTCGCGACCGACCCCGACCTGCTCGAGGGGCACCTCGGGGCGGCCGTCGCGACCGAGCAGTTCGCGGCGCTCAACGGGGCGCTCTTCACCGACGGCGTGGTCGTCCACGTGGCGAAGAACGCCGACGTCGCGACGCCCGTGCACCTCGTCCACGTCGCGACGCCCGGGGACGCGCCGCGCGCGGTCTACCCGCGCGTCGTGCTGATCGCCGAGCCCGGCAGCCGCGCCACCGTGGTCGAGAGCTTCCTGACCGCGCCCGGCGGCTCGGCGCGGCACCTGACGAACACGGTGGCCGAGGTGTCGGTGGGCGCGAACGCGCGCGTCGAGCACGTCCGGATCACGGACGGCGCGGAGCGCTCGCTCCAGCTCGCCTACCTCGGCGCGCGGCTCGACAGGGACGCCTTCTACGGATCGCGGGTCGTCGCGCTCGGCGGCGCCCTCACGCGCCTCGAGCTGTTCGTGCGCTTCGAGGGCCCCGGCGCCGAGGTCGAGCTCGACGGCGTCTACCACGTCGACGACGGCGACCACGTGGACCACCAGCTCCGCGTCGATCACGTCGCCGGGCGCTGCACGAGCCACGTGCGCTACCGCGGCCTGCTCGACGGGCGCGGTCACGCCGTCTTCAACGCGATGGGCATCGTCCACCGCGACGCCGCGGGGAGCGCCGCGCACCAGGAGAACCGCAACCTGCTGCTCAGCGACGACGCGACGATCGACACCAAGCCGCACCTCGAGATCGACTGCGACGACGTGAAGGCCTCGCACGGCAGCACGATCGGCGCGCTCGACGCGGGCCAGCTGTTCTACCTGCGCTCGCGGGCCATCCCGGAGCGCGAGGCGCGCGACATCCTGACCTTCGCGTTCGTGCGCGAGATCCTCGACCGCATCGGCCACGCGTCGCTGGTGGCGCGGACGAGCGAGGCCATCCTCGCCCGGCTGCCGCACGGCGAGGCGCTCCGCGAGGGGCTGTCGTCATGAGCCGCGCCGACTTCCCCGCCCTCGACCAGCAGGTCCACGGCGAGCCGCTCGTCTACCTCGACAGCGCCGCGACCGCGCTCAAGCCGCAGGTCGTGATCGACGCGGTCACGAACGTGTACGCGCGCGACTGCGCGAACATCCACCGCGCGGTCCACACGCTGAGCCAGCGGGCCACCAAGGCCTTCGAGGTCAGCCGCGAGAAGACCCGCGCGTTCCTCAACGCGGGCTCGACGCAGGAGATCGTCTTCACGTCGGGCACGACCGAGGCGATCAACCTCGTGGCTCAGGCCTGGGCGCGCCCGAACCTGCGCGAGGGCGACCGCGTCCTCATCAGCGGGCTCGAGCACCACAGCAACATCGTCCCGTGGCAGATCGTGTGCCGGCAGACGGGCGCCGAGCTCGTGGTGGTGCCCGTCACCGACGACGGCGAGGTGCCGCTCGAGGACATCGAGGCGAAGCTCGACGAGCGCGTGAAGCTCGTGGCGATGAACCACGTGTCCAACGCGCTGGGCACCGTGCAGGACGCGGCCGGCGTGGCGAAGCTCGCCCACGCGGTCGGCGCCAAGGTGCTCTTCGACGGCGCGCAGGCCGCGCCGCACATCCCCGTCGACGTCGCCGCGATCGACGCGGACTTCTACGCGTTCAGCGGCCACAAGCTCTACGGCCCGACCGGCGTCGGCGTGCTCTACGGCAAGAAGGCGCTCCTCGAGGCGGCGGAGCCCTACCAGGGCGGCGGAGACATGATCCGCTCGGTCACCTTCGCCAAGACCACGTACGCGGATCTGCCGGCGTACCTCGAGGCGGGGACGCCGAACATCGCGGGCGTGATCGGGCTCGGCGCCGCGATCGACTACGTCGAGGCGAAGGGCCGCGCGGCGCTCCACGAGCGAGAGCAAGAGCTCTTGCGCTACGGGACCGAGGCGCTCGCGTCGATCCCGGGCGTGCGCCTGATCGGGACGGCGAAGCACAAGGTCGGGGTCCTCTCGTTCGTGATGGACTGCGCGCACCCCCACGACATCGGCACCATCGTCGACGCGAAGGGCGTCGCGATCCGGACCGGGCACCACTGCGCGCAGCCGGTGATGGAGCGCTTCCAGATCCCGGCGACCGCGCGCGCCTCGCTCGGCCTGTACAACACCCCCGAGGACCTCGACGCGCTCGTCCGGGCGCTCGGCGAGGTGCGGAGGATGTTCGGATGAACGAGCTGCGCGAGCTCTATCAGGAGTACGTGCTCGACCACGGGAAGAACCCGCGGAACTTCCGGGCCATCGAGCACCCGACGCACGTCGGCGAGGGCTACAACCCGCTCTGCGGCGACAGGATCACCCTGCAGCTCGTGCTCGACGGCGACGACATCCGGGACATGGCGTTCCAGGGCGCCGGCTGCGCGATCAGCACCGCGAGCGCGTCGACGATGACCGAGGCGCTGATCGGCCGCTCGGTCACCGAGGCGCGCGCGATGCTCGAGGAGTTCCTCCAGATGGTGAAGGGCGAGGGGGAGCCCGACCTCGACGCGCTCGACAAGCTCGCGGTGTTCTCGGGCGTCTCCGAGTTCCCGATGCGGGTGAAGTGCGCGACGCTCGCGTGGCACACCCTCACCGCCGCGCTCGAGGGCCGCGAGGCGGTCACGACGGAGTGATCGGGATGCCGAACGACATCGAGCACCTGAAGGTCCACAAGATCCACCGCCCCGACGAGGTCGTCCGGCGCGAGCAGGGTCGCGTGAGCCTCGGCGTGCTCGGTCAGGTCGACAACCCGCCCGACATCACCGAGGCGCGCGGCGGCTCCGGCGAGGTCGCCGAGGTGGTCGACGAGGCGACCCTGCGCGAGGCCATCGTGGCGACGCTGCAGGGCATCCACGACCCCGAGATCCCCGTGAACATCTACGACCTCGGGCTGATCTACGGCTTCACCATCGACGACGCGCAGAACGTCGAGATCGAGATGACGCTGACCGCGCCCGGGTGCCCCGTCGCGGGGATGCTCGTCGAGCAGGTCGCCGCGAAGGTCGGGGCCGTGCCCGGCGTGCGCACGTCGCGCGTGGAGCTGACGTGGGATCCGCCGTGGACCAAGGACCGCATGTCCGAGGAGGCGATGCTCGAGCTGGGGTTGCTCTGACGCGCCCCGTCTACATGGATTGCCATTCGACGACGCCCGTGGACGCGCGGGTGCTCGAGGCGATGCTCCCCTACTTCACCGAGCGCTTCGGCAACGCGGCGAGCCGCAGCCACGCGTTCGGGTGGGAGGCCGAGGAGGCCGTCGAGGCGGCGCGCGCGCAGGTCGCGGCCTCGATCGGGGGACGCGCCAAGGACCTCGTCTTCACGAGCGGCGCGACCGAGGCCGACAACCTCGCGATCAAGGGCGTGGTCGAGGCCGCCGGCCCCGGCGCGCACGTGATCACGCAGGTGACGGAGCACAAGGCCGTGCTCGACTCGTGCAAGCACGTCGAGCGGCTCGGGGGGCACGTGACGTACCTGCCGGTCGACGGCGACGGACGCGTCGATCCGGGCGACGTGGAGCGGGCGATCACCGATCGGACCGCGCTCATCTCGGTGATGCACGTGAACAACGAGGTCGGGACGGTGCAGCCGATCGCGGAGCTCGGGCGCGTCGCCAAGGCGCGCGGCGTCCCGCTCCACTGCGACGCGGCGCAGGGGAGCCTGTTCGCGTTCGACGTCGAGGCGATGGGCGTCGACCTCGTGAGCCTGAGCGCGCACAAGATGTACGGGCCCAAGGGCGTCGGCGCGCTCTGGGTGCGCCGGCGCCAGCCGCGCGTGGCGCTCGTCGCGCAGATGGACGGCGGCGGCCACGAGCGCGGCCGGCGCAGCGGCACCCTCGACGTCCCCTCGATCGTCGGCTTCGGCGAGGCCGCGCGGCTCGCCGCCGCCGAGCGCGACGCCGACGCGGCCCACGCCGCCGCGCTGCGCGACCGCCTGCGCGCGAAGCTCGAGGCGGAGCTCGACGACGTACACCTCAACGGCCCCGAGCCCGCGGCGGGGCGCCACCCGGGCAACCTCAACCTCTCGTTCGCGTACGTCGAGGCGGAGGCGCTGATGCTGGCGCTGAAGGACGTCGTCGCGGTCAGCTCCGGCTCCGCGTGCACCAGCGCGAGCCTCGAGCCGAGCTACGTCCTGCGCGCGCTCGGCATCGACGAGGACCGCGCGCACGCGTCGATCCGCTTCGGCCTCGGGCGCCTCAACACCGCCGACGAGGTCGACTCGGTCGCCGACGCGGTGGTGAGCCACGTGAAGCGCCTGCGCGAGCTGTCGCCGCTCTACCGCCTGCACCGCGAGGGCACCTCCGTCGACTGGTGAGGCCCGGCGAGGAAACCCGGGCGGCCGCCCGACCGAACAGGGGTCATGCCCTCCCCCTCGCGCTCGACCGGAGCGCTCGCCGCGATCGCGGTCGGGCTCCTCGCGGGCGCGTGGATCGCCGGGCTCGGGTGGCGCGTCCCGCACGCGTGGATGGCGAGCGTCGCGGTGCTCGGGATCGGCGGCCTGCTCGCCGCGTCCACCGCGACGTCGGCGGCTCGCCCGGCGCGGCGCGCGTGGGTCGTCCTCGCGGCGCTCGCGTCGTTCGTCGGGCAGGGCCTCGCGCCCCCGATGGACCTCGAGCGCGCGGTCCCTCGAGGCGTGGCGCGCCTCGAGGGGCGCGTCGAGAGCGCGGGCGACGACGCGGCGGTCGTGCGGATCGAGGGCGGCGACACGCTCGAAGGGGCCGCCCTCCCCCGCGGCGAGCGGGTGCTCGTGCGCGGCCTGCGCGCGCCGCCGGGGACGAGGCTGCGCGTGCTGGCCCGCCTGTCGCCGCGGCCGACCTTCCACAACCCGAGCCCGCACCCGCGCTGGCCGAGCCCGCGCCTCGCCGCGTCGGGATCCGTCCGCTCCACGCCCGAGGTGCTCGAGCCGGCGCGGATCGACGCGCGCGTCGCCTGGGCAGTGCGCCGTCACGTGTCTCGACGACTGCAATCGACCTTGTCACCTTCGACGGCCGCGCTGGGACGCACGGTGCTGCTCGGGGAGCGCGGCGCGCTCGACGAGGGGACCCGTGACTCGATCCGGGGCGCCGGCCTCAGCCACGTCCTTGCGGTGAGCGGGCTGCACGTGACGCTCCTCGCCGGCGGCTGCGTCCTGCTCCTCGGCGCGCTGCTGTGCCGGATCCGCGCCGTGACCGCGCGGGTCGACGCGCGGCGGGTCGCGCGGCTGCTCGGGATCCCGCTCGCGCTCGGGTACGCGGCGCTGATCGGCGACGCCCCGAGCGCGTGGCGCGCCGCGATCACCGCGAGCCTCGCGTGGGCGCTCGCCGGCGCAGGACGCCGACCCCACCCCGTCGGCGTCGCCGCGGGCGCGGCGCTGCTGTGCGCGGCGCTCCACCCCGACGACCTGCCGCGCCCCGGGTTCGCGCTGTCCATCCTCGCGACCGCGGCGATCGTCACCGCGCCCGGCGCGCGCGCGGACGCGCTCTGGCGGACGGGCATCACCATCGCGACCCGCACGATGATCGCGACCGCGCCGATCGTGATCTGGTTGTTCGGTTCGCTGCCGCTGGCGGGGGTGGTGGCGAACGTCGTCGTGGTCCCGCTCGCGACCCTGTTGGTGATCCCCGCGCTCGCGCTCCACGCCGCGCTGGCTTCGATCGCGCCCGCGCTCGCGGTGCCGACGGCGCCGGTGGTCGAGGCGCTCGCCCGCTCGTTCGTCGCCGCGTCCGAGGTCTTCGCGGCGGTGCCGCTCGGCCGCGATCTGCCTCCGCCCACGGTGCCCCAGGGGGTCATCGTCGCGGTCGCGTGCGCGGCCTGGCTCGCGACGGAGCGCGTACGGCCTCGCCTCGCGATCCTGGCGCTCGCCGCGCTCGGCCTCGCGGGCGCCGAGGCTCACCTCGTCACGTCCGAGCGCGCGACCGGCCGGCTCCGGGTGACCTTCCTCGACGTCGGTCAGGGGGACGGCGCGCTCGTCGATCTCCCGGACGGCCGGCTGCTCGCGATCGACGCGGGCGGCGCGGTGGGCGCCGGCGTCGACCCCGGAGCGCGCGTGGTCGTGCCGCTCCTGCGCGCGCGGCGCCGCGACCGGGTCGACCTGCTCGTGCTGTCGCACCCGCACCCCGATCACTACGGCGGGATGGCCGCGCTCCTCGACGCGATCGAGGTCGGTGAGATCTGGGACTCGGGCCAGGCCGCGTCCGAGGAGCCCGAGGGGGCGGTCGCCTCGATGCTGCGTCGGTCCGGGGTCCGCGTGCGAGGTCCCGCCGAGCTCTGCGGCCGCGAGCACCACTTCGGCGACGCGACGATGCGGGTGCGCTGGCCCTGCCCCGAGCACGACCCGGGCTGGGGTCCGAACGAGAACTCGCTGGTCCTCGATCTCCGCTACGGCCGTCGGCGCTTCCTCTTCACCGGCGACGCAGAGGCGCACGCCGAAGGGGGCCTCGTGGCGCAGACGCTCGGCCGCGTCGACGTGCTCAAGGTGGCGCACCACGGGTCTCGGACCTCGAGCGCGGCCGCGCTGCTCGACGTGCTGCGACCGCGCGTCGCGATCGTGAGCGCGGGGCGGGACAACCGCTTCGGTCACCCGCACCCGGAGGTCTGGACGCGCCTCCGTCGGGCGAGCGGCTGCGCGCTGCGCACGGACGTCAACGGAGGCGTCGTCGTCGAGACCGACGGCGAGGAGCTGAGCGTTCGCCCTACTCGAGGACGGTGCAGCCGATGAGGTCGAGGTCGACCGAGATGGTCGCCTCGTTGCCCGCGGCGTCCTGCAGGCCGCAGTCACCGAGGAGGCCGACCATGCCGCTGTCCGGCTCGGCGTACTCGACCTCGATCGCGCAGCTGTCCGCGCTGCTCGTGAAGGACGTCGTCCCGAGCTCGGCCTCGATGCGGCCGGTGCCCGGCTCCGCGTCGGTCCGCTGCATGATCGTGACGCTCGCGAGGCCGTTGTCGTCGATGGTCCCGCCGCGGCGGATCTCCACGACGATGCCCCAGGTGTCGTCGGCGACCTTGGCCATCTCGCACGAGCCGGTGATCAGGCCCAGCGCGGCGTCGCGCTCGGGGACCTCGAGCCGGGTCGGCTGGTCGAAGATGAACGGCGACTCCAGGCTGCCCGCGCGAGCGGTCACGCTGCCCCTGGCGGTCAGCTCGGTGTTCCCGCACGCGGTCAGCGAGAGGAGCGCGGCGGCGATGAGGAGGTGGCGAGTCGTCACGGGCATGACGTGAGCGATTATCGTGCCACGCCGCGCGGGACGGCCAATTGACGACCGGAGTGGTCCGAGCCCCCTCCCGTTCACGGCGCCTGCCGGGCGCCGTGTGAACGCCGGGCTACGCCCGTAGGGTGCGAGCTACAGCGCCATCTCGTAGACGCGGTACCGCTTGTAGACCTTCGCGCCCATCGATCGGATTCCCAGGTTGACCGGCGCGTTGTCCTCGAGGGTCCAGCTCAGCTCGCCCCACTCGTAGCCGAGGGCCTCGCCGCGCTTCGCGATCTCGACGTACATGGCGTGGCTCAGCCCGCCGTACTTCTTCACCCCGCGGAGCTCGTTGGCGATGCCGAGCATCATCAGGCGCCCGCTCTTCGGCCGCTTGACCTTGAGGCGCCACAACAGCTTCGCGACCTGCACGGGGCCGAGCTTGCCGTCGAAGTCGCGGATGACCTCGTTGACGTTGGGGAGCGCGATGCACATCGCGACCGGCTTCTCGTCGACCTCGGCGATGAACGCCATGTCCTCGTCGAGGATGAGCTTGAGGTCTTCCCCGGTCTTCTTGACCTCGGCGGCGGTCGCCGGGACCCAGCCCCAGTTCTCGCACCACGCGTCGTTGAAGATCCGCATGATGATGTCGAGCTCGCGCTCCATGTCGCGCTTGCGCACGGTGCGGAGCCTGACCTCGGGGAGCTGCTTCACGTTCTCCCACGCGCGGATGGCGCGCTTCGGGATGTTCCCCACGTCGAAGCGCCACGCGAGCAGGTCCTTCGCCTTCTCGAGCCCCGCGTTCTCGGCGACGCGCCCCTGCCAGGACCGGGAGTGGCCCATCAGGATGGCGGGCGGGTGCTCGAAGCCCTCGACGAGGACGCCGACCTCCTCGTTCATGTTCAGCGAGAGCGGGCCGCGCATGCGCGTCATCCCGCGCCGGACCAGCCACGCCTTGGCGGCGTCGAGGAGCGCCGCGCCGACCGCGTCGTCGTCGATGGTGTCGAAGAAGCCGAAGAAGCCCATGTCGGGCTCGTGCAGGCGCAGGTGGTCCTGGTCGATCGTCGCGGAGACGCGCCCCACCAGCCGGCCGTCCTTCCACGCGGTGAACAGGGCGACCTCGCCCCGCTCGAAGAAGGGGTTCTTCGCCGGCGTCAGCCGGTCGTGGATGTCCATGTTCAGCGGCGGGACCCAGGCAGGGTCCCCCTCGAACACGACACGCCCCGCCCGGATGAAGTCGTCGATGTCCTCGCCCGGCTTGTGCTCGCGGATCTCGATCGCCATCGGGCGCTCGACTAGCACGCGGGCGCAGGTGGGGCGAGGTGGGGGATCAACCCTCGGAGAGCGGCCCGACCATGTCCTCGGGCTTCACCGCCGCGCGGAACTGCTCCTCGGTGAGCAGCCCGAGGGACAGCGTCGCCTTCAGCAGCGTCGTCCCCTCCTTGTGGGCCTTCTTCGCGATCTTGGCGGCGTTGTCGTAGCCGATGACCGGGTTGAGCGCGGTCACGAGCATCAACGTGTTGTGCAGGTTGTGATCGATGACCTCGCGGTTGGGCTCGATGCCCTGCGCGCAGTGCTCGTCGAAGCTCGCCGCCGCGTCCCCGAGGAGCCGGGCCGACTGCAAGAAGTTGTAGGCGATGACGGGCTTGAAGACGTTGAGCTCGAAGTTGCCCTGGCTCGCCGCGAACCCGATGGTCGCGTCGTTGCCCATCACCTGGACGCACACCATGGTGAGCGCCTCGCACTGCGTCGGGTTCACCTTGCCCGGCATGATGGAGCTGCCGGGCTCGTTCTCGGGGATCAGCAGCTCGCCGATGCCGCAGCGCGGGCCCGAGGCGAGCCAGCGGACGTCGTTGGCGATCTTCATCAGCGCAGCCGCCGCCTGCTTGAGCGCGCCGCTCGCGAACACGAACGCGTCGTGGCCCGCGAGGGCCGCGAACTTGTTCGGCGCGGTGATGAACTCCCGGCCCGAGAGCTTGGAGATGTTCGTCGCGACCAGCTCCGCGTAGCGCGGGTGCGTGTTGAGCCCGGTGCCGACCGCGGTGCCGCCGAGCGCGAGCTCGCGGAGCTGCGGCAGGCTGGCGCGGATCGACGCGATCGCGTGGTCGAGCTGCGCGGCCCAGCCCGAGACCTCCTGGCCGAGCGTGAGCGGCGTCGCGTCCTGCAGGTGCGTGCGCCCGCACTTCACGATGTCGGCGAACGCCGCCGCCTTCGCGTGCAGGGTCTTCGAGAGCTGCTCGAGCTTCGGCAGGACGTGCCCCTCGATCGACTCGACGGCGGCGATGTGCATCGCGGTCGGGAAGGTGTCGTTGCTCGACTGCGACTTGTTCACGTGGTCGTTCGGGTGAACCGGCTTCTTCGAGCCGAGCTCGCCGCCGGCCATCTCGATGGCGCGGTTCGAGATCACCTCGTTGACGTTCATGTTCGACTGCGTTCCCGACCCGGTCTGCCAGACCACGAGCGGGAAGTGCGCGTCGAGCTTGCCGTCGATCACCTCGTCGGCGGCCCGGACGATCAGGTCCCGGATGCCGGCGTCGAGGTTGTCGAGCTCGGCGTTGGTCACCGCCGCGGCCTTCTTGAGGATGCCGAACGCCCGCACGATCTCGCGGGGCATGTGCTCCTCGCCGATCGGGAAGTTCAGCTTCGAGCGCATCGTCTGCGCGCCGTAGTAAGCGTCGACCGGGACCTCGAGGGCGCCCATCGTGTCGGATTCGGTGCGAGTGGACATGGGCTGCGAAGTACCCCCGGCCCGGGGCACGTTCAATGCGATTCGTCTCACCGGCGTGCTAGGTTCGCGCGCCATGACGGTGGGCTTTCACCGGGTGTTCGTCGCCAACCGAGGCGAGGTCGCGGCCCGCATCGCGCGGACCTGTGACCGGCTCGGCGTGACACCCGTCTTCGGAGTGAGCGAAGCGGACGCGAGCGCGCCCTGGGTGCAGGGGCGCGAGGTCGTCCGGCTCGGGCCGGCGCGCGCGGCGCAGAGCTACCTGGATCTCGAGCGCGTGGTGCAGGCCGCGGTGCAGGCGCGCTGCTCGGCGCTGCACCCGGGCTGGGGCTTCCTCGCCGAGAACGTGCGCTTCGCGGCGCTCTGCGAGCAGCACGGGGTCACGTTCGTCGGGCCGCCGGTGAGCGCGATGCAGCTCATGGGCAAGAAGACGCCGGCCAAGCGCGCCATGGGCTTGGCTGGTCTCAGCCTCATCCCGGGCAGCGACGGCATCCTGGCCGACGCAGACGACGCCGAGCGCGTGGCCCGCGAGGTGGGCTATCCGGTGCTGCTCAAGGCCGAGAGCGGCGGCGGCGGGCGCGGCATGCGCATCGCGCGCTCCGAGAGCGAGATCCGCGCGGCCTTCGAGGACGCCTCGGCCGAGGCCCTGGCCTGCTTCGCCGACGACCGCGTGTACCTCGAGAAGCTCATCGAGAAGGGCCGCCACGTGGAGGTCCAGCTCCTGGCCGACCGCTACGGCAACGTGGTGCACCTCGGCGAGCGCGACTGCAGCGTCCAGCGCAACCACCAGAAGCTCATCGAGGAGTCGCCCGCACCCGGGCTCTCCCCGGACGAGCTCGCGCGCACGCTCGCGGCCGCCGTGCGCGCCTGCCAGCAGATTGGCTACGTGGGCGCGGGCACCATGGAGTTCCTGCTGGACGAGGGGGGCACGCTGCGCTTCATGGAGATGAACACGCGCCTGCAGGTGGAGCACTGCGTCTCCGAGGCGCGCTCGGGCCTCGACCTCGTCGAGCTGCAGCTCCAGGCCGCGGCGGGTCAGCCCCTGCGCGTCACGCAAGACGACGTGCGCCTCGACGGCCACGCCATCGAGTGCCGCATCAACGCCGAGGACCCGGAGCAGGGCTGGAAGCCGTCGCCCGGCGTGCTGACGCGCTTCGACCTCCCCGCCCAGGTGCCCGGCGCGGTGCGCGTGGACACTCACGTGGAGGCTGGCTACGAGGTCCCGCCCTTCTACGACAGCCTGCTCTGCAAGGTCATCGCGAAGGGCCCGGACCGGGACGCGGCCTGCGACACGCTCATCGACGCGCTGAGCCGGATGAAGGTCGAGGGCGTCGCCACCACCATCCCGATGCACCTCGCGATCCTCGCCGACGCGGACTTCCGCGCGCACCGCTACGACACCCGGGCGATCCCGGGTTGGGAGGCCTGATGTCGCACGTCCCCCTGAGGCCGATCGGTTCGGGCGAGCGCCCCCCGAGAACGCGCGCAGCGAGAGCGCCTCGCCGAGCTCGAGGACACGCTCCGCGCCCGGCGCGAGAAGGTGCGCGACGGCTGGGGCGAGAAGTACGCCGCGCGCGTGCACGAGAAGCAGAAGCTGACCACGCGCGAGCGCCTCGTGCAGCTGTGTGACCCGGGCAGCGAGCTCTTCGAGGTGGGCACCTTCGTCAACTTCGGCGAGCGCTTCGGCAAGCTCGAGAGCCCCGCGGCCGGCGTCATCACGGTCTTCGGCCGCGTGCACGGGCGCCTGTGCATGATCATCGCCAACGACAACACCGTCGCGTCGGGGGCCTGGTGGCCGCGCACCCCGGAGAAGATCCAGCGCGCGCAGGGCATCGCCCTCAAGCTGCGCCTGCCCACGCTCTACCTGGTGGACTGCAGCGGCCTCTACCTGCCGGAGCAGCGGCGCAGCTTCTCGGGGCAGCGGGGCGCGGGGCACATCTTCAAGATGAACAGCCTGCTGAGCGACGCGGGCGTCCCGCAGGTGGCGGGCGTCTTCGGTGACTGCATCGCGGGCGGCGGCTACATGCCGCTCATCAGCGACCGCGTCTACATGACCGAGCAGGCCTACATGGTCATCGCGGGCGCGGCGCTCATCAAGGGCGCCAAGAGCACCAAGATCACGTCGCTGGACATCGGCGGGCCCGAGGTCCACGTGCACCAGTCGGGCTGCGCGGACGTGCGCGTGCCGGACGACGAGACCCTGCTGGAGTGCATGCGCCGCGACGTGGCGCGCCTGCCCAGCTCGGCCGCGGACTTCTATCGCGGCGACGCGCGCCCCATCGAGCCCCTCTACAGCCCGCGTGAGCTGACGGGCATCGTCCCCGCCGATCACCGGCAGGCCTACGACGCGTACGAGCTGGTGGCGCGGCTCACCGATCAGAGCCTCTTCTGGGAGGTGCTGCCGGACGTGGGCACCGAGATGATCTGCGGGGTAGGGCGCGTGGGCGGCCTCTACGCAGGCTTCATCCTCAACCGACAGGGGCTGGTGGACGACCCCGACCACCCCGAGGAGCAGCGGCCCGCCGCGATCCTCTATCGGCAGGGGATCGCGAAGGTCGCCGCGTTCAGCCGCGCCTGCAACGCGGACGGGATCCCGCTGATCTGGCTGCAGGACATCAGCGGCTTCGACATCGGCGCCGAGGCGGAGCGCCACGGTCTCTTGGGCTACGGCAGCAACCTCATCTACACCAACAGCACCAACACCACGCCCATGTTCACGGTGCTGCTGCGCAAGGCCTCGGGCGCGGGCTACTACGCCATGGCCGGGCTGCCCTACGACCCGGTGCTGCAGCTCTCGACGCCGGCCTCGCGCCTGAGCGTCATGGACGGGCGCACGCTGGCCATCGCGACGTACAACACCAAGCTGGACGACGACTTCGAAATCATGACGCAGGACCCGGTCGAGCGCGCCGAGATCGAGGCGGGCATGCTGGAGGTTCAGAAGCGCATCGAGGCGGACATGGACCCCTACGTGGCGGCGGCGCAGATGGACACCGACGAGATCATCCCCCTCGGCGAGCTGCGCGCGTGGCTCGAGGTGTTGGTGGAGGCCAGCTATCAAGGCTTTGGCTACCGACGCGTGAAGAACGCGCGCATCTGGAGCCTGCACGACCTGGCCGAGATCGGCGGAGGTGTCCGATGAGCGACGCGCTCGAGGCGCTCCTGGTGGTGGTCGACGGACGCGCGACGCTCGCCGCGCCGCGCCCGGGGCTGTGGCGAGACGGACCGCCGGAGGGCGCGCTGGTGCGCGCGGGGACCTCGCTCGGCGCCCTCGAGGTGCTCGGTCGGCAGCTCCCGCTGGTCGCGCCCCGCGGCGCGTTCGGCGTGGTCACCGAGCTGCCCGACGGCCGCCACTTCGCGCGGCGGCCGGTCGACTTCGGCGCGCGGCTCATGGTCCTCGATCCCGAGGGCATCGCCGGCGCGGCCACGCTCGAGGCGGGCGCGGCCGACGCCGACGCGTCCGGGCCCGTGTTCCGGACGCCGCTCGGCGGCCGCTTCTACGCGAGGCCCTCCCCCGACGACCCGGTGTTCGTGAAGCCGGGCGACACGCTGAAGGGCGGCGAGACCGTCGCCCTCATCGAGGTCATGAAGACCTTCAACCGCGTCCGCTACGACGGCGAGCCGGCCACCGTCGTCCGCGTGGTGCCCGCCGACGGCGTCGACCTCGTCGCGGGCGACGTCCTCTTGGCGCTCGAATGAGGCGGCGCGTCGCGATCGGGATGCTCCTGGCGGCGTCGGGCTGCACGAACATCGATCTGGGCTACGCCGCCCGCCGCGACACCGCCGCGGCGCTCGAGTGCCCGAGCGCCGCCGTCGAGCTCGAGCAGCTCGGCGAGTACCGCTACCACGCCGAAGGCTGCGGTCGGGAGGTCAACGTCGCGTGCAGCTCTGCGACGCTGGAGCCGCACTGCTACGTCGAGCGCGCCGCGGGCAGCGAGGACACCCCCACGGAGGACGCGCCGCCGAACGTCGAGGCCACGATCCGCGGCGGCCTGAACGCGCGGCGCGACGACGTCCTCGCCTGCGTCGGCGTCGCCCGCGTGGGCGTCCGCGCGATCTACGGAGGCGACGGCACCGTCACCTTCGCGCTCCAGGGTGACCTCCACGACTCCCCCGAAGAGGCCTGCGTCCGCGACGCCCTCGCCGGCGTCCGCGTCGCGGCCACCGGCGAAGAAGGCGTCATCGTCCACCTCGTCGACTGACGGGGACCCCGCTGGATCGTCGCGTGGCGGGGCGTAGGTCGACCGCGTGGCTCGCCCGCGCATGCGTCCCGAGTTCGTGCTCGCGCACCCGAGACCGACCGCGGTGGTGGCGGCGCTCGGGGAGGTGCTCGAGAGCGATCCTCACTGCGAGGGGACGGTCCTGCGCGGGCACGCGGTGGTGCGGATCCGGGAGGCGGATCGCCACTTCTGGTCGCCGCAGCTCGAGGTCGACGCGCGGCTGCCGGATCCGAGCGACGAGTACGCGCCCGAGGCGCCGGAGCTCGCGGGGCGGTTCGCGCCGCACCCGCACGTGTGGACGCTCTTCATGGCCATCTACGGGCTCATCGCGATCGGCGGGACGGCGGGCGCGATGTGGGGGCTCTCGCAGTGGACGCTCGGGCTGACGCCGTGGGCGCTCGCGGGGGTGCCGGCCGCGCTCTTCGGGGCGGCCTTCGTCTACGGCGCGGTGTTCATCGGGCAGGGGCTCGGCGCGGAGCAGATGTACGAGCTGCGATCGGTCGTCGATCGCGCCGCGGCCAAAGCCTCAGGGGGCGATGGCGAGCTCGCGGACGACGAGATCGCGGGTGGGTGAGTACACGAAGACGTAGAGGTCGCCGTCGGGCCGCACGGCGAGGGCGAGGCCCTCGTCGCGGTCCGTGCGCAGGGTGCCGAGCAGGGTGCGCTCGTCGCCGCCGCCCGCGAGGACGCGGTGGAGGTAGTACGGGCGTCGGTCCGGCGAGGTCGGCAGGCCGAGGCTGAGGAAGTAGATGTCGCCCGCGTCGTCGAAGCCGAGCTGACTCGCGAGGACGTGCTGGTCGCCGAACGTGAGCGGCATCGAGCGCACCTCGCCCGCGTCGTCCATCTCGACGTAGGTGAGCGCGTCGGTCGCTGCGCCGACCGGGAGGATCCGCACGAGGTGGGTGTGACCGGCCGCGTCGTTGAGCCAGCGCGAGGTCCCGTCGCGCGTCGCGACCGGCGAGAACGTGTGCACGAGCGTGCGCTCCCAGCCCGCGAGCTCGAGGTGCCAGCGGAAGACGCGGAACGCGTCGGTCTCCATCACCTGGACCTGCCCCGTCGCGTCGACGCGGAGCTGGAAGTCGCGGCGCGTGCCGACCGTCCGGATCAAGTCCTCGTAGTCGTACCCACCCCCGGCCGCCGGGGACCACAGCCGCAGCGGGTAGACCTCGGTGAAGTCGCTCGGCCCGCGCGGGTACTGCGGCAGGGTGAGGATGTAAGTGGAGCCGTCGGCCGCGTGGGTCGTGGTCTGGAAGTTGATCGGCCGGTCCTCGTTCACGCCGGCGGCCTGGTCGACGATCACCCAGCGGTAGTCCCCGTTCGTGTAGGAGGCGTGCGAAACCGCAGTCGACTCGCGACCGCCGCCGCGGAGCGGATAGCGGTCGGTGGCGACTCCACCCGCCATCACGGTGAAGGCGCCGGGCAGGCCGACGACGTCGTAGGTGGACGTCCCCGTGTCGGTCAGGAGGCGCAGCGTTCCGTCGAGGTCGGCGCCGGCGACCATCCGCGTGATCGAGGCGAGGCCGACGTCCGAAGAGGTCGTCTCCGTGATCGAGCGGCACACGCCGGCCAGGCACGACGCGGTCCCGCACTCGGCGTCCGTCGCGCAGGTCGTCGGCGTGGGCGGCCCGGCGTCGGAGCCCGCGTCCGATCCCGAGGCGGCGTCGACGTCGCCAGCATCCACCCCGCCGCCGTCGCTCCCGCCCGCGTCCAGGTCCCCCGCGTCTGGCGCCGCTCCCGCGTCTGGCGCCGCCCCCGCGTCCAGGCTCCCGCCGTCGCTCGACGCGCTCCCCGAGTCGCCCCCCGACGCGGCATCGACGCCGCCGTCGAGGCCGGGATCACCGCCACAGGCGGCCAGCCAGAGGGACAGGAGCGCGACGCGACGAATCATCGCGACAGCCTACGCCCCGCCTGCTTGGTCCTTCCACCGCACGAAAGTTCGAAAAGTTCGAACCGTCCCAAGTCCCGTCCCGTCCCCCCTAGGAGCGCGAAGCGCTCCTCAGTAGGCGTTCTGGCGGACCTTCGAGCCGAAGACGGTGAGGAAGATGATCTTCAGGTCGAAGAGGAGGCCCCAGCGGCGGATGTACTCGAGGTCGTGCTCGACCCGCATCTCCATCTTGTGGAGGGTGTCGGTCTCTCCGCGCCAGCCGTTCACCTGCGCCCACCCGGTCAGGCCGGGCTTCACCTTGTGGCGGAGCATGTAGCCGTGGATGCGCTGGCGGTACTCCTCGTTGTGGGCGACGGCGTGGGGCCGCGGGCCGACGAGGGACATGCTGCCGGTGACGACGTGGAGGAGCTGCGGGAGCTCGTCGAGCGACATGCGCCGCAGGAAGGCGCCGAAGGGGGTGATGCGCGAGTCGTTCTTCTTCGCCTGGGTCACGGCGCCGCCGTCCTCGGCGACGGTCATCGTGCGGAACTTGAGGACGGGGATGACCTCGCCGTTCAGGCCGTAGCGGCGCTGCTGGAAGAAGATCGGGCCGCGGCTCGTGAGCTTGATGCCGATCGCGACGAGGAGCATCGGCACCGAGGCGATCGCGAGGAAGAGGGAGCCCAGGACGATGTCCTCGAAGCGCTTCACCCACCCGCTGACGCCGTAGAACGGAGTCTCGAAGACGCTGACGACGGGGATGTCGTCGAGCTGCGACCAGCGGCCGTGGAGGAGGTCGAAGACGAAGAAGTCCGGGACCATGTAGACGCTCGCGGTGGTGTCCGCGAGCTTGCGCAGGATGGCGTTCACCCGCGGCTCGGCCTTGAGCGGGAGCGCCACGTAGATGAGGTCGATGTCGCCGTCGCGGGCCCACTTCACGAGGTCGTCGAAGCCGCCGATGCAGTCGCCGAACTCGCTCTCGAGCTCGTGGCAGCGCTCCGGGGTGCGGTCGTCGAAGAAGCCGAGGAGCTGCATGCCCAGCCACGGGCTCTCCTGGATCGACTTGGCGACCCGCTCGCCCATCTCGGTCATCCCCGCGATGGCGACGCGGCGGGTGTTGCGCCCGCGCTTGCGCATCTCCTGAAGGGCCAGGCGGACGACGCTGCGCCACGTGCTCACGACGACCGGCGCGGCGAGGAACCAGCTCACCGTCACGAGCCGCGAGAACGTCTCGGACTCCTTGAGGACGAACGCGCCGAACAGGAGGACGGTCACCACGAACGTCCACGACAGGAAGACGCGGAAGAGCTCCTTGCGGAGCGGGACCCCGCGCCACGCCTGATACAGGCCGGCCGCCTCGGCGGCGAACAGGAACAGGAGGGCGGCGCCCCCGGTGGCCACGGTGTCGTGGTCGGTCCACGCCCGGCCGCCGTAGAGGGCGTAGAAGCCGACGTGCACGAGCACGATCCACCCCGCGTCCGCGATGCGCTGCATCAGGACGAGGGCGCTGTGGTGAGGTCGAATCAGTCCGCGATCGTTCTTCATGGGTTCCGCTGATGGTGGCGAGGGCCACGAACTCTGGAATCCCCCGGCGCCGCACCTTTACAAGAGGTGTGCCGACCCCAGTGGGTGGCCAGCCGGCCAGCCACTGGCCTCGGAAGGTGGCTCCTGGCCCAGCCAGGTGGCTCCTGGGATAGCCAGTGAGTACGCAAAATGCGCCGTGAGCTTCCCGGTTCCAAGACGGAGTCGGCGAGGTTGCGGTGAGGGCCGCCAGAGATTATCTGCCGCCCGTGCATCGCCTCCCTTCCGTCTCTCTCGTCGCCCTCGCGACCGCATGGCTGGCGCTGCCCGGCTGCGGCGCGAGCCTGCCGCGTGCCCCCCAGTACCCCTCGGCGGACGAAGGCTTCCGCGCCGCCGACGCGACACCTCCCGGGCTCGACAGCGATCCCGCGTCGCCGTTGTCGCTCTATCCCGGCGACCGCGTCGCGCTCCGCATGGAGAGCGCGACGGTCTCGACGGTCGAGGGCCTCAGCGTGGACGAGCGCGGCATCCTCCACGTGCCGCTCGTCGGTGACGTGGACGTCTCCGGGCTGCCGTTGACCGAGGCGGAGCGGCGCATCGAGACGGGCATGCACCCGTTCGACGCGACCGTGCGGATCACCGTGCTCCTCTCGGAGCCGCTCGGACATCAGGCGAGCGTGGTCGGCGCGGTCGGAGATCAGGGCCGCATCCCCGTGACATCGGGCATGCGGGTCGCCGATCTCCTCGCCGCGGCGGGCGGTCCCGTCCAGGCGGACAACGGCGCGTTCATCGCCGACCTCGACCTCGCGCGCCTCGTGCGCGGGGGTCAGGCCGTCCCGATCAGCGTTCGCATCGCGCTCACCGGCGACCCCCGCCACAACGTCCGCATCCGGCCGGGCGATCACCTCTACGTCCCGCCGCAGCGCGCCGGCCTGATCAGCGTGATCGGCGAGGTGAACGGCGCGCGCGTGTTCCCCTACCAGGAGGGCATCCGCCTCTCGCAGGCGCTCGCGATGGCCGGCGGCGCGACGCGGGACGCGAACGGCGGCGACATCCGCATCGTGCGCGGCCCCTCCGATCACCCGATGGTCTACCGCGCGGCCATCGACCACATCGTCGCCGGCGAGCACGCCGACCCGATCCTCGCGCCCGGCGACATCGTCCACGTCGGCTCGAGCGCGCTGGCCGACTTCCGCGACGTCATGAGCGCCGCGGCGCCGGTGATCAGCCTCGGCGCCACCGCCGCCGTCGGCGTCGTCGCCGCCCTCCCCCAGGCCACCGCCACCGCCACCACGCCCTGACTTCTTTCGAGCCCTCCCTGGAGAGAACCCGATGACCGCCCCGAACCCTTTCCGTTGCTTCGTCATGGGCAACGAGTCGCTCCTCGTACAGTGCGCCGAGGTGCTGCGCGCCGAGGGCCACAAGATCCTCGGCGTGATCACCTCGAACCCCGAGATCGAGGCGTGGGCGAGCCAGGCGCGGTTGAAGGTGCTCGCGCCGGGGAAGGACCTCGCGGAGCGCGTCGGGGACGAGCCCTTCGAGTGGTTCTTCAGCATCGCGAACCTCGTCGTCATCCCGGACGAGGTCCTCGCGAAGCCGACGATCGGCGCCATCAACTTCCACGACGGCCCGCTCCCGCGCTACGCCGGGCTCAACGCCACCACGTGGGCCATCCTCCACGGCGAGCGCACGCACGGCGTGACCTGGCACCTCATCGAGGGCGGCATCGACGAGGGCGACATGCTCGCCCAGCGCGTGTTCGAGCTCGCCGATCGCGAGACCGCGCTCACCCTCAACACGCGCTGCTACGAGCTCGGGATCGAGACGTTCTCGGGCCTCGTCGACCAGCTCGGCCGGGGCGAGATCCCGCGCAAGGCGCAGGACCTGTCGCAGCGCTCCTACTTCGGCAAGCACGACCGCCCGCCGGCGATGAGCACCATCGACTGGAACCAGCCGGCGCACCGGATCGACGCGCTCGTGCGCGCGCTCGACTACGGGCGCTACCCCAACCCCATCGGCATCCCCAAGGTGGTGCTCGACAAGGGCGCGGTGCTCCTCCCCGAGGTCGAGCGCGGCGCGGACTCGGTGTCGGAGCCGCCCGGCACCGTGCTCGCCATCGACGACGACGGGCTCGAGGTCGCGACGCAGACGGGCTCGCTCCTCTTCCGCCACGTGCTCGACGCCGAGGGTGAGCCGCTGACCCCGCAGGCCGCCTTCCGCCTCGGCGTGACGCCGGGGGCCAGCCTCGTCGTGAGCCCGGAGCGCCGCGAGCGCCTCGGCGCCGTCGACACGGAGCGAGCCCGCGCGGAGGGCTTCTGGACCAAGCGGCTCGCGTCGCTCGATCCGGCCCAGCTCCCCCAGGTCGACCGCACGGTGAAGCCGGACGCCGCCGCCTCGGTGGCGCGCCGCGCGATCGAGGTGAGCGCCGCCCCCGCGACGCTCTTCGCGGGCCTCGGCGTCTGGCTCGCGCGCGTGACGGGCAAGGACCAGTTCGACCTCGGCTACACGCACCCCGGCATCGCCGAGGGCGTCGCCGGGCTCGAGGCGCTCTACGCCGACCGCGTGCCGCTGCGGATCACGGTGGTGCGCGACGCGACCTTCGGGGCGCTCGTCGCGGACGTGGAGAAGGAGCTCGAGCGGCTCGCCTCCCGCGTGACCTTCCCGCGCGAGCTCTTCCGCCGCCAGCCCTCGGCGCGGCGCCCCGCGTGGGACATCGTCGTCGAGCAGACGAGCGCGCTCGACACCCTCGCGCCGCCGCCCGGCGTCGCGGCGGTGATCGGCACCGACGGGACGCGCGCGGTCCTCGCCTTCGACGCGACGCGGCTGCCGGCTCGCGCCGCCGACTCGCTCCGGGAGCAGCTCACGGTGCTGCTCGGCGCCGGCGCGGATCGCGCCGTCGGCGAGATGCCCCTGCTGTCCGAGGCGGAGCGCCGCCGGATCCTCGAGGAGTGGAACGCGACCGCGACCGACTACCCGGCCAGCGCCGGGGTCCACCAGCTCTTCGAGGCGCAGGTCGACCGCACGCCGAACGCGAAGGCCCTCGTCCATCGAGACCAGGCGCTCACCTACGCGGAGCTCGACGCGCGCGCGAACGCGCTCGCCCACGCGCTGATGGCCAAGGGCGTCGGGCCCGACACGCCGGTCGGCCTGTGCACGGACCGCTCGCTCGACCTCGTGGTCGGGGCGCTGGGGATCCTCAAGGCAGGCGGCGCCTACGTGCCGCTCGACCCGAGCTACCCGGCCGACCGCATCGCCTTCATGGTCGAGGACTGCGGCGCGCGCGTGATCGTCACGCAGCGCGGCACCGAAGCGGCGCTGCCGAGCGCCGTCCTCGCCAGCTCCGGGGCCACGCGCCTCTACCTCGACGACGCGGCGACGCTGGAGGGTCAGCCGACCTCGCGGCCGACCGTGAGCGGCTGGTCGAGCGACAAGCTTGCTTACCTCATCTACACGAGCGGCTCCACCGGCAAGCCCAAGGGCGTGATGGTCGAGCACCGGAACGTCTCGAACTTCTTCGTGGGGATGGACGCCAAGATCCCGCACGACCCGCCGGGCACCTGGCTCGCGGTGACGAGCCTCAGCTTCGACATCTCCGTGCTCGAGCTCTTCTGGACGCTCGCGCGCGGCTTCTCCGTCGTGCTGTCGAGCGACGAGGATCGCGCGCTGGTCAGCGGCGGCGGCGCGAAGGTGAGCCAGTACAGCCACCGCGCGATCGACTTCAGCTTCTTCTACTTCGCCTCCGAGGAGGGCGAGCACGCGTCGGACAAGTACCGCCTCCTCATCGAGGGCGCGAAGTACGCCGACGAGAACGGCTTCGTCGCGGTGTGGACGCCCGAGCGCCACTTCCACGCGTTCGGCGGCCTCTACCCGAACCCGTCGGTCGCGAGCGCCGCGCTCGCGATGGTGACGAAGAACGTCCAACTCCGCGCGGGCAGCTGCGTCAACCCGCTCCACCACCCGGTCCGCGTGGCCGAGGAGTGGGCGCTCGTCGACAACCTCTCGAACGGCCGCGTGGGCATCTCGTTCGCCGCGGGCTGGCAGCCCAACGACTTCCTCCTGCGGCCCGAGTCCTTCCAGGACAGCAAGCAGCGGATGATCGACGAGATCGATCTGATCCGCCGCATGTGGCGCGGCGAGAAGGTCCGCTTCGAAGGCCCCAAGGGCCCCGTCGACGTGCTCACGCTGCCGCGCCCGGTGCAAAAGGAATTGCCGTTCTTCATCACCGCCGCCGGCAACCCGGAGACCTTCGAGCTCGCGGGCCGGCTGGGCGGCGGGATCCTGACCCACCTGCTCGGCCAGAGCCTCGAGGAGGCCAAGACCAAGATCGAGGTCTACAGGAAGGCCTGGAAGGACGCGGGGCACCCGGGCGAGGGCAACGTGGTCCTCATGCTCCACACCTACGTCGGCGAGACCGAGGCGAAGGTGAAGGAGGTCGTGCGCGAGCCGATGAAGGGCTACCTGAAGAGCTCGATGATGCTGATCCAGCAGCACGCGTGGAGCTTCCCGGCCTTCAAGCGGCACGCGAAGGAGGACAAGTCCTTCAAGGACAACTTCCTCAACCTCAGCGCCGAGGACACCGACGCGCTGCTCGATCACGCGTTCGAGCGCTACTACGAGACGTCCTCGATGTTCGGCACCGTGGAGAGCTGCGCGCGCATCGTCGAGGACATCCGCGGGATCGGCGTGGACGAGATCGCCTGCCTGATCGACTTCGGCATCCCGTCCGAGATCGTGATGGACAGCCTCCCCGCGCTCAACGAGCTGCGGAAGCGGACGGGCAAGCCCGCCGTCGCGCTCGACGACGCCGACTACTCGATCGCCGCGCAGCTCTCGCGTCACGGCGTCACCCACATGCAGTGCACGCCGTCGATGGCGCGGATGCTCGTGCTCAACGACGAGGCGCGCGGCGCGCTCGGCGGGCTCTCGCACCTGATGGTCGGCGGCGAGGCGCTGCCCGGCTCGCTCGCCCAGGACCTGCGCGCGGCGACGCGGGCGACGATCACGAACATGTACGGGCCGACGGAGACGACGATCTGGTCGTCCACCGAGGCCGCCGAGCCCTGCGAGGGGACCGTCGCGATCGGCACGCCGATCGCCAACACGAGCCTCTACGTCCTCGACGAGGCGCGGCAGCCCGTCCCCGTCGGCGTCCCGGGCGAGCTCTACATCGGCGGCGCCGGCGTGACGCGCGGCTACTTCGGCCGCGACGAGCTGACCGCCGAGCGGTTCGTCCCCGACGGCTTCGCGGGCGGCGACGCGCGCATGTACCGCACCGGCGACGAGGTGCGCTGGCGCGAGGACGGCCACCTCGAGTTCCTCGGCCGCATCGACCACCAGGTGAAGCTGCGGGGCTACCGCATCGAGCTCGGGGAGATCGAGGCGCTGCTCGTCCAGCAGGCGGCCGTGCGCGAGGCGGTGGTCCTGGCTCGAGAGGACACGCCCGGCGACAAGCGGCTGGTCGGCTACGTGATCCTCGACGCCGACGAGCTCGACGCGGACGCGCTCCGCGCGGAGCTGGGGCAGAGCCTGCCCGAGTTCATGATCCCGCAGCACTTCGTGCGGATGGATCGCTGGCCGCTCACGCCCAACAAGAAGATCGACCGCAAGGCGCTCCCGCGGCCCGAGCCGGTCCGCCTGCGCCGCGCCGCCGAGGAGCACGTCGAGCCCGCGGGCGAGACGGAGGAGAAGATCGCCGAGGTCTGGCGCCACATCCTGGGCCTCAGCGAGGTCGGGACGAGCGACAACTTCTTCGAGCTCGGCGGTCACTCCCTGCTCGCCGTGCAGGCGCACCGGGAGATCCGGGAGGCGACGGGCAAGGACCTCACCGTCACCGACATCTTCCGGTTCCCGACCATTGGCGCCCTCGCGGCGCACCTCGACGGGGACGGCGCCTCGAACGAGGCGCTGGCCAAGACCGCCGATCGCGCCGCCGCTCGCCGCCAGGCGCGCGGGACCCGCCGCGTGCTGCGCCGGCGTTGACCACGCTTGCCCGGGGGGGTCCCGATGGTACCCTCCCGGATAATTTTCAGCGTTTGGAGCCTGAGGGTTGGCGCGCCAAGACGCGGACGAAGCGGTCGAGGACGAGGAGGGGGGAGCTTCGAGGCCGGGATTCCCGGTCGACCTCTTCCGCATCCGTCGGGCGTTGCTGCGCGGCAAGTGGTGGTTGCTCGCGGCCGGCGCGATCGGCGCGGTGATCGGCTACCTGCTCGGCAAGTTCGTCGTCAAACACAACTACGAGGCGAGCGCGTCCATCCAGTACACCGGGCAGCCCGGGGAGAACCCCCAGGTCGTCCAGCGCGACCAGACCAGCTTCGTCACCGCCGCGCAGTCCGAGGAGGTCCTCTACGCCCTGCGCGATCGCATGGGCGACATGGAGGGCGTCCCGCTCGTCGCGCTGCGGGCGATGGTCCTCGTGAACTCGGACCCGAACAGCGGCCTCATCACGTTCACCTCGTGGGGCGAGACCCCCGATCGCGCCGCCTCGATGGCGAACACCGCGGTCGAGCTGTTCCTCGAGCACCACGAGACGCGGCGTCGCAACCAGCTCGACGAGGAGGCGCAGAGCCTCCAGCAGCGCATCGACGCGGCCCAGGCGGAGCTCACCACGGCGCGCGGGACCTACGACGCGTTCCGGACCGCGAACGGCATCACCGACCTGACCGCCGAGCAGGAGTCGGCGATCGAGCAGGCGGCGTCCCTGCAGTCGCAGGCCGACCTCGGGCACGCCGAGGTGGAGTCGCTCGAGGCGCGGGTCGCGCAGCTCCGGGGCGAGCTCGGCCGCACCAACCGCACCGAGACGGTGTCGGCGGGGGCGAGCGACGAGCAGCGCCGCCTGCGCCAGCTCCAGCAGCTCCTCGCCGAGGCGCGCGGTCAGGGGCTCGGCGACAACCACCCGCGGGTGCAGTCCCTGCAGCGCCAGGTCGCGGCCCTCGAGCACGCGGGCGGCGCGCAGACGGGGGTCTCGCGGACGGGCACCAACCCGGTGTACGCGCAGATCCAGAGCAGCCTGCAGTCCGCCGAGACCGAGCTCGAGGCCGCGCGGCAGCGGGTCGCGAGCCTCTCCCAGCTCGCGGTGCAGGCGCAGGAGCGGACGGCGCGGTTCAGCGCGATCGAGGGCCAGGCGGCGCAGCTCCTCGCGCAGGTCAACGTGAAGCAGTCGCTCCTGACCGAGCTCAACGAGGCTCGCTCGGAGATCGAGGACCAGCAGCAAGATCTCCAGACGGGCTTCCGGGTCGTCGCGGACGCGCGCCCGCCGGACACCGCGCTGCCGTCCAAGAAGAAGTACGCCGTCGCGGCGGGGATCCCGCTCGCGTTCGTCACGATCATGCTCCTGATGCTGCTGTTCCGGGAGCTGCGCGGCCTGACCGTGCAGACCTCGCGCGAGGTGGCGTTCTGGGGCAACGGCCCCGTGATCGGGACGACCACGTGGCCCCGGAACCCTCGCGCGCTGCTCGACCTCGTGGCCGACCTCGACGACTGCGCGCCCGACGCGCGCGGCACGATGCTCGTGGTCGGCGGCACCGAGGGGGACCGCGAGCTCGCGGTCGAGATCGCGAGCCAGCTCAACCACGACTGGACCGCGTCGACGCAGATCGACGTGCCCACGATGGGCGCGCTGCCGCGGACCACGCGCTCGAGCCACCCTCCGGCCGGCGCCGGGTACTACGACGACGACGGCGACGAGGTGCTGCACGGCGAGATCTACGACGGCCCGACCGAGGTGTCGGTCCCGACCGGCGCCGAGCTCGCGCTCCTCGACCTGCCGACCGAGGTGGAGCGGCCACACGAGCTGCACGACGCGAGCGACCGCCTGATCTGCACGGCGTGGACGCAGAAGCCGGAGGGCCAGGCGCTCCGGCGCGCGGCGCGCCTCGCGGACCGCGTCCTCGTGGTGGTGACCGCCGGCGGGCTCAAGGCGACGGAGCTCGCGAGCATCCGCACCCGCCTCGGCGTGAAGGACACCATCGGCTACGTCCTCACCGGCGTCTCCGACGAGGTCTCCAAGCTGCCCGATCGGACGGGCGACGTCGAAGCCTTCTGGTCCAGTCGAGCGCGCTGACGATGCTCGGCCGCCGCAAGAAGGTCGTCGCCATCAGCTCGGGCGGCGGTCACTGGGTCGAGCTGCTGCGCCTCCGCCCGGCGTTCGAGGGGCACTTCGTGGTCTTCGTGACCGTCAACGAGGCTTACCGGGCCCACGTCGGGGACGCGCCGCTGCGCGTGATCCGCGACGTGACGCGCTGGGACAAGCTCGGGATGATCGAGACCTCGCTCCAGGTCACGCGGGTGCTCGTCGAGGAGCGCCCCGACGTGATCGTTAGCACGGGCGCCCTCCCCGGCTTCTTCGGCGTGCTCATCGGCAAGCGCCTCGGCGCCAAGACCATCTGGGTCGACAGCCTCGCCAACGTCGAGGAGCTGTCGATGAGCGGGCAGAAGATCGGGCCGCACGCGGACCTCTGGCTCACGCAGTGGCCCGAGCTCGCGCGGCCCGGCGGCCCCGAGTTCGCGGGCAACGTCCTGGGGCTCCCCGGATGAAGAAGCTCCTCGTCACGGTCGGCGCCCAGATGCCGTTCGATCGGTTGATCCGCGCGGTGGACGCGTGGGCCGCCGAGCACCCCGAGCACCGGGTCCTCGCGCAGGTCGGCGAGACCGATCACCGCCCGGCACACACCCGCTGGACCAAGTTCCTCATGCCGGACGACTTCGATCGCGAGTTCGACGGCGCGGACGCGATCATCGGCCACGCGGGCATCGGGACGCTCTTCGCGGCGATGCAGCGCGGCAAGCCGATCCTTGTCTTGCCTCGCGAGTCGGCGCGACGCGAGACCCGCAACGATCACCAGATCGCGACCGCGCGCGCGTTCGAAGCCTACTCGGGCGTCATCGTGGCGTGGACCGAGGACGAGGTCGCGGCCGGCCTCGACCGGCTCCTCGCGACCGACGGATCGACGACCCTCGGCGACGTCGCGAGCGGGCCGCTCGTCGAGCGGATCGCGAGGTTCGTGGACGAGGCGTGAGCGCGGGCTTCGACGTCGCCGTGGTGGGCGCCGGGATCTTCGGCGTGACCGCCGCGCTCGAGCTCGCGCGCCGCGGCCGAAGCGTCGTGCTCCTCGATCAGGGCGAGATCCCCCACCCGGACGCCGCGTCGACCGACATCTCCAAGGTGATCCGGCTCGAGTACGGCGCGGACGCCTTCTACATGGAGCTGATGGAGGAGGCGCTGGCCGGCTGGCGCGCGCTCGACGCCCCCGCGGGCGCGCCCCTCTTCCACGAGACCGGCTTCGCGATCCTCTCCTCGACGGCGATGGCGGCCGGCTCCTTCGAGCTCGAAAGCTTCACGCTGCTCGGCCAGCGCGGGCACCGCGTGGACCGGCTCGACGAGGCCGAGATCCATCGCCGCTTCCCCGCGTGGCGGCGGGGCGCCTACGTCGACGGCTACCACAACCCGGCCGGCGGCTGGGCCGAGAGCGGCGCCATCGTCCGCCGCTTCCTCAGTGACGCGCGGGCCGCGGGGGTGACCGTCCGCGAGCGCGCGGGCGTGATGGGCCTCGCGGATCGGGCCGGCGCCGTCGTCGGCGTGGAGACGAGCGCGGGTCGCGTCGAGGCCGACGCGGTCGTCGTCGCGTGCGGGGCCTGGACGACGACGCTCGTGCCCGAGCTCGCCGAGGGGCTCTCCGTCGTCGGACAACCCGTCTTGCACTTCGCGCCCGCCGACCCGGCGCCGTTCCGCGCGCCGCGGCTGATCCCGTGGGCCGCGGACATCGCGCGGACGGGCTGGTACGGCTTCTGCGCCAACGCCGACGACGTGGTGAAGGTCGCGAACCACGGTCCCGGGGTGCGCGTCGATCCGCGCGGGCCGCGGCGGCTCCCCGACGGGACCGAGGAGCGCTTCCGCGCGTTCCTCCGAGGCGCCCTCCCCGGCCTCGCGGACGCGCCGCGCGTCGGGTCGCGGCTCTGCCTCTACAGCGAGAGCGTCGACGGCGACCCGTGGATCACGCGCGTGCCGGGGCGCGACGGGCTGGTGGTCGCGGCGGGGGGATCCGGGCACGGGTTCAAGCTCGCGCCGCTCCTCGGAGGTCTCGTCGCGGACGCGGTCGACGGACGGGTCACGCGGTTCGGGGCGCGGTTCGCCTGGCGCGAGGTCGGCGGGCGGCGGTTCGAGGCGGCGCGGTTCGGGGGTGAGGGGGGTGGCGAGGGAGGTTGAGGGGGGCTTAGGGTGGGCGGGTAGTTTGTTTGTTTTGTTGGGTTTTCGGGCACGCGCACGGGCACGGGCACGGGCAGGGGCACCCTAGCAGCGCGCCTCGCGGCGCCCTGCTAGGGTGGGCCCCATGCTGATTCTGGTCACCGGCGGAGCCGGGTTCATCGGGAGCCACGTCGCCGACGCGCTCCTCGCCGGGGGGCACTCGGTCGTGGTCGTCGACGATCTCAGCACGGGGCGTCGGGAGAACGTGCCGGAGGCCGCGACGTTCGCGCCGATCGACATCCGGAACGCCTCCGCGCTGCGCGAGCTGTTCGACGCGCACGCGTTCGACGCGGTCTGCCACCAGGCCGCGCAGACGAGCGTGTCGGTGTCGACCCGCGAGCCGATCCGGGACGCCGAGATCAACGTGATGGGCGCGCTGAACCTCCTCGAGCTCTGCCGCGAGAAGTCGGTCGGGCGCTTCGTGTTCGCGTCCACCGGCGGCGCCATCTACGGCGAGGTCCCCGAGGGGACGATGGCCGACGAGGCGACGGTGCCGAGCCCCATCTCGCCGTACGCGTGCAGCAAGCTCGCGTTCGAGGGCTACCTCAAGGCGTACCGCCACGAGCACGGGCTCGACTCGACCATCCTGCGCTACGCCAACGTCTACGGGCCGCGCCAGGACCCGCACGGCGAGGCCGGCGTGGTCGCGATCTTCAGCCAGCGCCTCTCCGCGGGGGAGCCCATCCAGATCAACGCGATGCGCGAGCCCGGGGACGACGGCTGCATCCGCGACTACGTCTACGTGGGCGACGTGGTGAAGGCGAACGTCCGCGCGCTGCAAGGCGAGCTGACAGCCAAGGTCCTCAACGTCGGCACCGGCACGACGATCACCACCCGCGCGCTCGCGACGACCATCGAGAGCGCGCTCGGGGTGAGCTCCGAGATCCGCGACGGCGCCCGCCGCGCGGGCGACCTCGAGCGCTCGGTCCTGCGCCCGAACGACGAGCTCCTCCCCGAGGTCGACCTCGCGAAGGGCATCGCCGAGACGGTCGCCTGGTTCCGCGATCGGGGTTGAGCGCGATGAGCTCGAGCCCCGGCACCTTGGTCCTCTTGCCGATGCTGCGCGCCGCCGTCCTGCCCGGGGGGCGGGTCGGCCTGACGGAGAAGTTCGTCGACGGCGTGCTCGAGATGCAGGCGCACTGGGGCGGCCCCGTCGACCTGGTCATGGAGCCCGTCGACCACGAGAGCCACAACCTCGACAACGTCGAGGTGGACCCCGCGGCGGCGCCCTACGGGATCACGGTGATGGACTTCACGTCGCCCGAGCTCGGCGCCCGGCTGCGGGGCGCGGCGGTCGTCCTCGGCGGCACCTCGGATCGGCAGAACCACCTCGCCGACGTGTGCGCCGACGTCGACGTGCCGTGCGTCTACGGCACCGAGTACAGCCTCCTCACGCGGATGCAGATCACCCACGCGGAGACCGCGAACCCCGTCGTGCAGGTGCGCCGCTACGTGTGGCACTCGAACCAGGAGCTCAAGCAGCGGGCGGCCCTCCGGCGCGCGGCGGGCGTCCAATGCAACGGCACCCCCACCTACGAGGCGTACCGAGGCTTCACCGCGAGCCCGATGCTCTTCTTCGACACCCGCGTCCGCCGCGACATGCTCGCGACCGAGGCGCAGCTCGAGCGCCGGCTCGCGCGGCTCCGCGAGGGTCGCCCGCTGCACCTGGCGTTCAGCGGCCGCCTCGATCCGATGAAGGGGCCGCAGCACCTGCCCGAGATCGCGGTGGAGCTGCGGCGGCGCGGCGTCCCCTTCCGCATGTCGATCTGCGGAGGCGGCAGCCTCGAGGGCGAGCTGAAGGCCGAGATCCGGAGGCAGCACCTCGAGGACGTCGTCGAGATGAAGGGCGTGCTCGACTTCAAGACGGAGCTGATCCCCTTCGTCCGCGACGACGTCGACGTGTTCGTGTGCACGCACGTCCAGGGCGACCCGTCGTGCACCTACCTCGAGACCGCCTCGTGCGGCGTGCCGATCCTCGGCTTCGACAACGAGGCGTGGGCGGGCATCGTGCGCCACCGGCCGGTCGGCTGGTCGGTGCCGATGCGCGACGCGAGCGCCACCGCCGAGCTCCTCGCCACCCTCGATCGCGACCGCGGCCGCATCGCCGACAAGGCCCGCGCGAGCCTCGCGCTGGCGCGCGAGCACACGTTCGAGGCGACCGTCTCGCGGCGGATGGACCACCTCCGCGACCTCACGCGGTAGCGCCGGCTCGCCCGTCAGCCGCCGCGTACGCGGTACGCCTGCACGCGCACCGCGCCGGAGCCGCGGCGTGGCCACGCGACGAACACACGGGCGCCGTCGGTTCCGACGCTGCAGCCGTAGGCGCCCTCCTCGACGATCACCGGCGCGCCGACCACCTCGCCGTCGGGCCCGAGCAGGCGCAGCAGGACGCCAGGCCCCGTCCCCCCCGCGGCGTCGGTGTAGTTCGCACACGCCGCGACGAGGTCGTGCACGTCGAGGCCCGCGGCGCCGTTGATCTCCTCTTGGCCCCAGGCGCTCGGGAGGCTCGCCGGCCACGGGTGGCGGGCGAGCGTCCCCGTGAACGCGTCCACCTCGACCACCGCGCCGCGCACGCCATCTTGCGGGCCCTGCACCAGGACCGCGCGGTCGCGCAGCCGGGTCGCGCGGGCGGTGAGCGTCCCGGGGGCGGACTCGAGCGTCACGGGCTCGAGCTCCTGCAGCGGTCGGGCGACCGGCACCTCGATGACGTAGGTGCGCAGGGTCGCGCCCTCCCCGACGAAGCCCACGGCTCGGCTCTTGAGCCCCACCACGCCGACGGGCGTCGGACGCATGCGCAGGTCGTCGCCCTCGACCGCCGTCACCGCCGCCACCTCGTCGAGGCGCGGGTCGAGCTCGACGACCTCCACCGCCCCCAAGCCGCGCCGCCCCCGCGATCGGCGAAGCGCGATCCACCGATAGTGGTGGTAGACGAACGCGACGCCGTAGATGGTCCCGCGGTCCACCCAGTCGACGGCGCGCACGCCCCGCCGGTCGAGCAGACCGACGAGGTTCTCGCCGGGCAGCTCGCCGGGGAGGACGGCGAAGAAGCGCCCCGCGGCCCACTCGAACCCGAGGTCCTCGCCGGTCGCGGCCCGCTGGGCGAGGTCGCGCACGGGGCCGACGCGGGCGCCGTCCCGATCGAGCTGTTGGAACGCGCTCGCCTCGCGAGGATAGAGGACGCCCCATCCGTCGCCGTTCCACTCGATCGCCGGGATCCCCCAGGGCGCGTCCGCGAAGGGGATGTCCACGGGCGCACCCACCGGCTCGCAGCACGGCTCGTCGGGATCGAGATCGGGGCGGTCACCCCAGCCGGCGGCCTCGGGATCGTCGCTCGGCCGCGCGTCGGGGCCCGGGTCCTCGAAGGACTCGGGGGGCAGCGGCGTCTCGCCGTCGGAGCCGCCGTCGCGACGAGCCGGAGGCGTCGATCCCCCGTCGCGGCGAGGCGGCTCGACGGATCCGCCGTCGCGGCGGCTCGCGTCGTCGCGCGCGGTCGGCCCGCCGCCCTCGCCCTCGTGCCGCCGGTAGCATCCGACGAGCACGATCGCGATCCCAAGCGAGACGAGCCAGCGCACCCCATCGTCCTACCCCCGGCGACGCGTGGCGATCGACCCAAGAACCCGTCGCACGGGCCGAAAGATTGGTCGCGGCCGGCCGATGACCGCGCGGGACGGCGAGGGCTATCTTCCGGGCGTGCGCCAGATCCTCCACATCGACATGGACGCGTTCTTCGCGTCGGTCGAGCAGCGCGACGACCCATCCCTGCGCGGCAAGCCCGTGCTCGTGGGCGGCGGCGAGCGGCGCGGGGTGGTCGCGGCGGCGTCCTACGAGGCGCGCCCGTTCGGGGTGCGCTCGGCCATGCCGATGGCGCAGGCGCTCCGGCTCTGCCCGCAGGCGATCGTCGTCGCGCCGAAGCGCGGGCGCTACGAGGAGGCGAGCGCGCGCGTGTTCGCGATCTTCGAGCGCTTCACCCCGCTCGTGGAGGGGCTCTCGCTCGACGAAGCGTTCCTCGACGTGACCGCCAGCCGCCGGCTGTTCGGGGACGGCGAGGCGATCGCACGCAAGATCAAGGCGGCGATCCGCGAGGAGACCCAGCTCGTCGCGTCGGCGGGCGTCGCGCCGTCGAAGTTCGTCGCGAAGATCGCGAGCGACCTGGGCAAACCGGACGGGCTCCTCGTGGTCCGCGAGGAGGACGTGGCCGACTTCCTCGCGCCGCTCCCGATCGAGCGGATGTGGGGCGTGGGCCCCAAGGCCGCCGACCGGCTCCATTCGCTGGGGCACGAGACGCTCGGGGATCTCGCGCGGGCGGACGAGGCGTCGCTCGAGCGCGCCCTGGGGAGCTGGGGCGCGGAGGTCCGACGGCTCGCGCGGGGAATCGACGACAGAGAGGTCGTGCCCGATCGCGAGGCGAAGAGCGTCGGCGCCGAGGAGACCTACGACGAGGACCTGCGGACCCGCGCCGCGATCGAGCAGACCCTGCTCGCGCACGCGTCGCGCGTGGCCGCTCGCCTGCACCGCAACGGCCTTTGCGCGTCGCGGATCTCGGTGAAGCTCAAGCGCGCGGACTTCACCCTCCAGACCCGGCAGGTCAAGCTGCCCGAGCCCGTCGACGACGCCACGTCGATCTACGAGGCGGCGCGCGAGCTCCTGGGTCGGTTCGACATCGCGGGCCAGCGCTTCCGCCTCACCGGGGTCAGCGCCAGCGACCTCCACCCCGGGCCGCCCCCACCCACCCTCTTCGGCAACGAGGAGAAGGCGCGCCGCCGCGCGGTGGAGAGCGCGATGGGCGCGCTCAACGCGCGCTTCGGCGAGGGCGGCCTCACGCGGGCGGAGCTGCTCGTGACGCCGAGGCGGTCCGACCGCGAGGAGTGACGGAGGTCGGCGCGGCGCGACAGCGGGCGCTATCCTCGGCGCCATGCCCTGGCGCCTCGTCGACACCCCCACCCGCATCCCCGTCCCCGGCGGCAAGCTCATCGAAGAGCTGTTCGGCCACGTGAACACGGGCACGTCCGCGTTCAGCCTCGCGCACATGGTCGCCCCGCCCGGCTGGGGCGAGCCGGCGCAGCGGCCGGAGTTCGGTGAGCTGACCCTCATGGTCCGCGGCCGGATGCGCATCGAGGTCGGCGACGCGGCCGAGCCGCTCGAGCTGTCGGCCGGGCAGGCGTTCTGGATCGACCCCGGCGAGCGCGTCCGTTACGCGAACCCCTACCCCGAGGAGTCCGAGTACTTCGCGGTGTGCCTCCCCGCGTTCGCGCCGGACACCGCCCACCGCGAGGAGTGAGGAGGCGTGGCTCGAGGGATCCTCGCCGAGCACCGCCCGACCCTCGTCCGCGACGTGCGAGACGGCGCCACCGTCAAGGTGGTCGGGCACGTACGCAAGGCGGAGCGCGCGCTGCGGTCGCCGCTGACGGGGCGCGTCGGCGTCTACTACGACGTGCTCGTGACCGGCGCCGGGATCCGGAGGATCCGGGAGCAGGAGGCCGTCGACTTCTACGTCGAGGACGAGACGGGCCGCGCGCTCGTGCTCACCGAGGACCTCCAGGTCGCGGTCGTCCGCGACCTCGACGAGAAGATCGGCTGGCTGCCCGATGCCGGCCTCCGCGCGTTCCTCGCCGCGCACGGCGCCGTGCGCGGCTATGAGCGGGCCAAGGAGGGCACGCTCGAGCTCGACGAGCGGATCGCGGTCGTCGGCCGCGCGAGCTGGGTGCCCGACGACGGCGCCAACCTCCCTGTGGGCTACCGCGAGCGCCCGCAAATTCTCTTGCTCGGTGCGCCGTCGGACCAGCCGCTCGTCGTCAGCGACGATCCGAGCACCTTCAGGTAGCTCGTGTGTACGCTAGCGCCCATGCGGATCCTCGCGTCCGGTTCGATCTTGTTGGCGCTATGTCTGGCGTGCGCGCTCCCGGCCCCCGACGACGACGTCGCGCCCGAGCCTACCGAGGCGACGGAGCCCGAGCCCTCACTGGACCCGGCGCCGAGCGGCCTCACGCCGACCGACTCGGCGTTGACCGTCGATCGGTGCGTGCGCACGGCGTGGTCCTACTACGGCTGCGAGGCGTCGTTCCCCGTGCAGGGCCGGACCTGGATCGCGTGGGCCTGCCGCACCGCGGGCCAGCGTCCGGGCGGAGACCTCGGCGCGGTAAGCGACTCGGACGAGCTCGGCGGCGCGGGCCTCGACGACGAGCTCGGGCAGCTCCGCGGCGAGGCGCCGGCCGCGCGGCCGGCCGACGAGCAGGACCGCTACCGCGCCACCGTGTGCGCGCGGTGGGCCGACTACCGCATCCGCGGCGTCGGCGGCGCGGTCGAGCGCGAGGCGGGGCTCGCGGCCCTGCAGGAGATCTGCGACGGCGGCGACCGCGTCGCGTGCGCCCACCTCGCCGAGATCCTGCAGTACACGGACATGGACCGCGCCCGCGCCCTCACCGCGCGCGCGTGCGACGACCCCGAGCGCAGCCCGATGGTCCTCTGCGACGACCTGCGCAACGCGACCTCGGGGGGCCTCGAGCGCTACGACTTCACGCTGACCACGGCCACGGGGATCGAGGGGCTCGCGCCCGGCGCGGCGTGCAGCGCGTGGGTGCTCCGGAGCCGTCCGCGCAGCGACCCGCGCCTCGTCAGCGACGGCCGCTGCTCGACGCGCGTCGCGTGCGGCGACCGCGTCTTCTACGGGCTGCACGGCAGCGTGTGCCCCTGCCGCTTCGACGGGCGCGACGTCGTCGCGGGCGAGGACATGACGACCGGGGAGGACGGCGACCCGGCCGTGTCGATCGACTCGGCGGCGGGCCGGTTCGTCGTCCGCGACGACGCGTCCGGAGAGCTCGGCGCCTTCGAGCTGCGCGCCGGCCCGTAGTCGTCAGGTCACGTCGGCGGGTTGCAGAGGAAGCGCCGGACCGTGAGCCCGATCTCCATCCACTGCGCCGGGGGCATGTCGCAGCCCTCGAAGCTCGTCAGGTCGTCGTCGCCGTAGCACTCGTAGTTGTACGGGGCCCAGGTGCAGGTGGGCGCCACGCGCGAGCCGTCGGGGGGCAGCCAGTAGACGTGGTCGAGGTAGTCGTCGATGCCGCCGGGGCCTCGGAAGATGATCCAGCTGCCCTGACCGTCGCCCGGTGGACCGACCAGCGACGAGACGCCGAACTCGCAGCAGTCGCCGTCGGGGGCGCACGCCTCGAACGAGCCGACGGCGTCGGCCTGCCGGGTCATGCAGCCCTCGAACGCGGCGGTGAGCTGCGCCGCGGAGGTCGTGTGGTCGTACTCCGCGCAGGCCGTCGCGAGCTCCGGCGCCGCGACCTGGAGCGCGGCCCGGACGTGCGCGGCCGGCGCGTGAGTCTGCGGGCCGACGCGCGGGCCACAGCGACCTCCCGCGGGCGCGGGCGTCGGCGCGGCGGGCGCGGGCGCGACGGGCGTCGGGGCCATGGGCGCGGGCGCGGAGACCGCCGGCGTCGCGGCCGGGGTCGCGCTCTCACACACGCAGGGGCCGTAGGCGCCGTCTCCGCCACAGACCTGCGCGCCGGTGCGACCGTCCGGGCACGCGCAGCTCGCGCTCGCCCCCGGCGTGCAGGCGGGGGGCGCGGACTCGCCGCCGCACGAAGCGAAGCACGTGAGCGCGGCGACGACGCCGACCAGTCGCGGAGCGATCATCGCGGCATCGTACCCGATCCGCGCAGCCCCCCCGGCCGGTGGCGACGGGTCTCGATGAGCGGCCCATCGATCACGACCACGGCGGCCGTGTACTAGAACACCCCGAGCGACAGGAGGAGCGTCGGGAAGAGTGGCTGCCCGTTCGCCGACGTGCGGGTCACCGCCATCACCTGGGCGAAGTCGCCGAAGGGCACATCGGGATCGGCGGTGACCATCACGCGATCCTCGTCCGGGTACTCCCTCGCGATCTGCTCCAGACAGGCCGTGAGCCCCGTCAGGTCGTGGGCACCATCGACTCGCGGCACGGTCGGAGACCGCTCGCTGGTCGTTACCTCGCATCCTGGCGCGACCCTCCCGGCGACGCTCGTGACCCAGACCCCGTCGCCGCCGACGCGCAGGACCAGGTGTAGCGTGGAGTCCTCCTCCTCGTCGGGCGAGGGATCGCGCGGGGCCGCGGGCGCCTCCCCCGTCGCATCGCTCACCGCGCCGCCCGCGAGCACGTCGGCGAGCGCCCCCGGTCCGTCGGGGGCTCCGATGATCTCGTTGCGGGCGTTCGGGAGCCAAATGGGGATCACGACGAGGTCCTCGCCGACCCGGGCCACGAACCCGAGGCTCGTCCGGCCCGCGTTGCCCAGCGTGTAGACCGCCTGCCCCACCGTCGCGAACGGCACGTCGGGGTGGACCGCGACGGTGGGCGCCCAGTCGGCGGGCATCGCCGCGACACGGTCGCGGAGGGCCGGGATCGAGAGCGGGCCGGATCGATCCTCCGCCCGGACGCGCCCGTCGACGAGGGCGGCGACGGCCGGTCCGTCGCTCAGCTCGATCGCGGTCCGCGTGATGACCAGCGGCTCTCCCTGCAGAGCGACGACCGGGCTCCGCGGCACCGTCGGCACCGCGAGCCTCGGAGCCGGCGGCGCCTCGGGCGGAGGCGTGCTGACGGGCGAGACCTCGCCGCAGGCGAGGAGCGAGAGGGCGAGGAGAGCGATGAGGAGACGCATTGGCGGACCCTACCCCTCCACGGCCAGAGGCGCCGGACGGGACTCGAGATGACGACGAGATGAGCTCCGTCCCTGGTCTTCTCGGAGGCTCCAAAAAGACAACATGATGAACTCCGTCCCCATCCGACTAGCCGATCCACACGAGCAGACCCACGAGGAGGGCGAACGCGGGGACCAGGATCGAGCGGGAGAGCCGATCGATCCGGAGCGCGAGCTCGCGGCGCTCGTGGCGCTGGTAGTAGGCCGCGAAGCACGACTCGACGAGGGCCATGAAGATGAAGATGAGCCCCGCTAGGTGGACCTTGTCGCAGAGCGTCAGGTACGGGATGTCCGGGAGGTTCCCCGCGACCACGGCTTGTGACGTGACGACGCCGAAGACGCCGGCGACGCAGACCCCCACGCGAGCCTCGAGCTCCTCCGGATCCATCCACACCCCGAGGAAGCCGATGAGCACGGAGATGAGGAGCGCGAGGAACGTCTTGATGAATGTCGCGCCGGCCGAGTGCCGGATCCGGAGCGAGACGCGGAAGCGCGAGAAGCGCCCGACGTCGTCCGCGGGCACGCCGGGGAAGCCCCAGTTGGTGTTGTACTCGTGCGGGATGACCTCGTAGCGCGGCGGGTCGACGTCCCAGCCCGAGATCCGCGCGTGCGGGAGGTTGCGGACGCTGTCCTCGTCGACGACGAACCGGACCACGTTCTCGTCCTCGTCCGAGTGCTCGAAGTCGAGCTTGATCGTGTGGTCGTCGAAGGGGAACGGGCGGAAGTCGAAGTCGATCGCCACCGTCGCGCGGCACCGGTAGTAGGCGTAGTGCTCGCCGAGCTCGATGGTCTGGAACTCGTGCTCCTGCGAGTCGACGGTGCCGCTCACCAGCTCGTAGCCGGCGCCGTCGACGTCGCCCTCCCAGTGCGTCCAGACGATGTACGTGACGCTCGCGGTGCCCGCGTGCAGATCGAGGTCGTGGATCCGGAGCAGGTAGAGGCCGATGTAGACGGTGGTGGGTCCCTCGTCGCCCTCGGCGGCCTCGTCCTCGTCGTCGGCCTCGTCCTCGGCCTCGTCCTCGGCCTCTTCTTCGGCGTCCTCGGCTTCCTCTTCGGTCTCGGCCCCCTCGGCTTCTTGGGCGTCGACGCTCGCTTCGGGCGCCTCCACGTCGTCCTGCGCCCCGCTGGTGGCGGCCACCAGCCAGAGCGCGACCCCCACCGCGACCGCGAGCCAGCGCAGCCCGACCCGGGGCGTGGCGGTCGAGACATCCATCGAGAGCAGGGGGCGAGAGGGCGCCATCGGCAGACTCCGTCGTAGACGACGGTCGCGGCCGAGCCCGCGATCCGTCAACCCGGAACGCATCTCACGCCCCGTGCCAAGCCTCGTCGAGTGCCATCGCAGCCCAGCCGACGTCCCCGCGTCGACGCGCCGCCGTCGCCCTGACGTCGCGACGTCACCGGTGAGGCCGCCACGAAAGTTCGAAAAGTTCGATCCGTCCCCAGTCAGTCGCGTCGGACTCAAGGTCTGTCGATAAATCGCCTTCGGCGATTTCTCTCCGGCGAGGGGCAAGCCCCTCGCGCTCCCCACTGAGATCCTCCGGCGCTTCGCGTCGTCGGACTCAAGGTCTGTCGATAAATCGCCTTCGGCGATTTCTCTCCGGCGAGGGGCAAGCCCCTCGCGCTCCCCACTGAGATCCTCCGACGCTTCGCGTCGTCGGACTCAGTGGCTGAGCGACCGGAGGTCGTGACCGCGCGAAGCGCGGTCCGGCCGACCGGCGCGCTCCGCGCGCCGCCCGCGCCCGAAGGGCGCGTACTGGGGTGGGAGCGCGAGCCGGCTTTGCCGGTCGCGCGGGAGGGGTTGAAAACCCCTCCGGCTAACTCAGTCGCGGGCGGTGCGCACCCACTCCTGGGAGGCCTTCGAGGCGCGCAGGAGGGTCGGCAGCATGGCTGCCTTCTTGGCGACGTACCACGGCACGCCGGCGAGGGCGGACCACTCCTCGCGGCCCGCGCCGCCGACCTTCATCGCGGCGGCGACGTGCGCTCCCACCAGGGCGAGCGCGCCCGCGGCGTAGAGCTGGGTGGGAGGAAACGGGATCAGGAGGGTCACGCCGAGCAGGCCGACGTGGGTGGCCAGGGGCAGGAGCAGGAGCTCGCCGAGCGGCTCGAGGAGCTCGAGGCGGCCGCCGAGGATCTCGGTGGCGAGGCCCGGGGCGTGCTCGCGGATCATCCGGAAGCGGCCGCCTTCCCAGCGCGCGCGCTGGGTGGTCTGGCCCTCGGTGCTCTCGGGGACGGGCGCGCAGACGCTCGTCTCTTCGACGAAGCGAACGGCGAAGCCCTCGCGGACCATCATGAGGTGGTACTCGAGGTCCTCGACGACCGAGCGCGCGGTGTACGGCAGGCGCTCGAGCACGCGGCGGTGCAGGCCGAAGCCGTTGCCGAGGATGCCCACGCTGAGGCCGAAGCGCTCCCGCGCGCGCGGCCTCGCGACGTTGAACGCGAGCAGCGCGACGTTCATGAGCCGCGCTCGGCGCGACGCGTCGGGGTTCGAGACGAGGTAGCGCGTCTGGACGCCGTCCGCGCCCCCGGCGAAGGCGCTGGCCATCGCGACCAGGAAGTTGCCTTGCACCTCGGTGTCGGCGTCGACGACGAGCACCGCCTCGACGTCGGGATCCGCGAGGAGGTGGTCGAAGGCCATCTCGAGCGCGTAGCCCTTGCCACGCCGCTCGGCGTCGTCGCGGACCATGACCTCCGCGCCGTGCGCGTACGCGACGTCGGCGGTGTTGTCGCTGCAGTTGTCGGCGACGACGAGGACGCGGACGCCGTTGGGCGGCGGCTCGCAAGCGAGGAGGCTCCGCACGCAGTCCGCGATGCCCTCCTCCTCGTCGTGCGCCGGCACGACCACCGCGAGCTTGCCGCAGCCCGTGGGGGCGCCGCGCGCGCCGCTCGCGTCGAGGAGCGAGCCGAGCGTGAGGGTCGCGAGCTCGAGCGTCCCGGGGAGCGTCGCGGCCGCGCCCGCGACCCCCAGCGTCGTCAAGATCATTTTCCGATCTCTTCGCGCACGCGCTGGAGACGCCAGAGGTTCCTGTCGACGACGCGCCACGCGTCCATGCCGCCGCCCGCGAGCAAGCGGAACATCACCAGGCCCTCGCCGCCCTCGACCTTGATGCGCGGGAGGCTGATCGGGTCCATGCCCGATCGCACGACGCCGTGCATCGAGTTGAACGCGATGCGGTAGCCCACGTCCGCGAGCGCCCGCTCCGTCACCGGGTCGAAGTCGCCGTAGGTCCCGAACGGGTACGCGAACGCGCGCACCTCGCGGCCGAGCTCGCGCTCGAGCGTCGCCTTGCTCGTGCGCGCCTCCTCGAGCGCCTCCTCGGGCGGCATCGCGCCGAGCGCGCGGTGGGTGTGCGCGTGGCTGCCGATCTCGATGAAGCCCGAGTCGGCGACCTCGCGGAGCTCGTCCCAGGAGAGGTAGCGCTCCGGGAGCACCTCGGGGTCGAGGCCCGCGAGGCTCGAGGTCACGAACGCGATCGCCGGGACGCCCCAGCGGCGGAGGATCGGCAGCGCCTCGGTGAGGGTGCTGACGCAGCCGTCGTCGATCGTGACGAGGCACGCGCCGTCGGGGAGCGCCTCGCGGCCGGCGACGAACGCCAGGAGCTGATCGAGGTTCACCGCGAGGCGGCGCTCGCTGAGGAAGCGCATCTGCGCTTCGAACGCGTCGGGGCTCACGCAGAAGGGCTCGCGCGGCTCGTGGCCGATGCGGTGGTAGGTGAGGACCCGCGCCCGCGGCCCGCTCGCGGCGAGGGTCCGCGCGCCGACCGTGCCGGTCACGAACGAGCCGAGCGCGACGGAGCGCCGCGCCGCCTTCTTCACGAACCAGCGCGCGCTCACGGGGCCGCCTCGAGCCGCGCGATCAGCGCCTTGCGGTCGACCTTGCCGTTCGCGTTGAGCGGGAACGTGTCGACGAGGTGGATCGCGGACGGCTGCATGTAGCTCGGGAGGCGCTCGCGCGCGGCCGAGAGGACGGCGATCGGATCGGCCTTCGGCTCGCCCACGAACCCGACGATGCCGTCGGCGCCGCTCGCCGTCTTGGGCCAGCCGACCGCGATCGCGACCTCGGCGCCCGAGACGTCGCGCAGCACCGCCTCGATCTCGCCGAGCTCCACGCGGTAGCCCTGGATCTTGATCTGGTTGTCGACGCGGCCGAGGTAGACGAGCGGGCCGCCCTCGGGGTAGCGCACGCGGTCGCCGGTCCGGTAGAAGGTCCGCGTCTCGCCGGGCGGCACCACGAAGGCCGCGGCGGTGCGCTCGGCGTCCTCCCAGTAGCCGAGGCTCATCTGCGGCCCCGTCATCAGCAGCTCGCCGGCCTCCCCGCGCGGAACCTCGTGGAACGACTCGTCGCTCACGCGCACGACCATGTGCGGGTACGGCTCGCCGATCGGGACGACGCCGTGCAGCGACTCGGTCGGCGAGCGCTCGGCGTCCCAGCGGTAGAGCGTGCACGCGATGGTCAGCTCGGTGGGCCCGTAGAGGTTCTCGGCGACGGAAGCGGGCGCCGCCTCCGCGAACGCCTCGATTACCTCGACGGGGAGCGCCTCGCCGCAGAAGAGCGACCAGCGCAGCGTCGGGTACGCGCCCGGCTTGAGCATGCGGAGCCGCTTCATGAGCACGCCCGTCGACGGCACCGAGAACCACACCGTGAGGCCGTGGCGCTTCACGTACTTGCCGGGGAAGAGCTTCTCCTGCGCGGTGGGGACGCAGAGGCAGGCGCCTCGCTCCCACGCGACGAACATGTCGAACGCGCTGAGATCGAAGGTGAGGTCGAACGTGTTGCTGAAGCGGTCGTTCTCGTCGATGGCGTAGCGCTCGACCATCGCGTCGACGAAGGCGACGACGTTGCCGTGGCTGACCATCACGCCCTTGGGCTGCCCGGTGCTGCCGCTCGTGAAGAGCAGATAGCCGATGGCGTCGGGCTCCGCGTCGCCGAGCGTGACCGCGTCGGCCGGGGCGAGGTCCGCGGCGCCGAGGAAGGTGTGCGCCGGCCAGCGCGCGGCGAGCTCGGCGACGTCGTCCGCGTCCGGGAGGAGCACGACCCGAGGGCCCTCGAGGCCGTCGAGCAGCTCGTCGAGCTGGGCCACCGCCGTCGGGTCCACGACCACGCAGCGACAGCGCGAGCGCGCGAGCATCGCGCGGGTGCGGTCGGTCGGGAACGCGGGGTTCAGCGGCACGTAGCCGTGACCGCGAAGGAGCGCGCCGAGGATGCCGGCGAACGCGGTCGGGTCGCGGTGCCCGAACACGGCCGTGAGCTGGCCCTCGCCGTCGCCGGCGTGGCGATCGAGGGTGGCGGCGACGCGGGCGGCGCGCGCGTAGAGCTCGGCGTAGGTGAGCGAGTGCTCCCCGAGCGCGAGCGCCTCGCGGTCCCCGAACCGCTCCACCGAGCGGAGGAAGCCGGAGCGGAGCGTGCGAGCCGTCGTCATGCCGCGTTCGCGAAGAAGCCCTCGACGAGCGTGTCGATGCTCGTGAAGACCTCCGGCTCGATCTCGTCGGTGTCGACCTCTTCGCCGCGGAGCTCCTCGATGAAGAGCACGAACTCGACGATGTCGAGCGACGACAAGAGCCCCGTCTCGAGGAGCGGCGTCTGATCGTTCAGGTCGGCGGCGCCAGGCTTCGCCTTCGCGTGCTCGACGATCCAGTCGCGGAGCTGGGCTCGGATCTCGATGGGTTCCATGTCGTGGCGGGTCTCGGGGAGGGGTTCGACGGGGGCTAGACTGACCCATTTCGACTCGCTCGCAAGCGAGGCGATCCGGTTCAACAGCATCGACACGAGCCCCCCCAAGGCTACCTCGCCAAGGGCGTACTACATGGCGGGCAGGGCTTCCAGCAGACCGAGGCGGAGGAAGATGTTGAGCAGCTTCTTGGAGGCCTTCGCGCGGTGCTCGGCGGTCGCCGGGTGGGCGAGCGCCATCTTCCGGACGTCGTACGGCTTCTCGAGGCCGGCGTCCTTGTACATGGTCGGGTTGTAGAAGTCGGCCCAGCTCGAGCGCACGTACTGACCGAGCCAGTCGCTGAAGCCCTTCTTCGTCTCGTCGGACCACTGCGGGAGCCAGTGCTCGGCGAGCTCGGTGAGGTGCCGGCGGCCGAAGCCGAGGTGCCGCGACTCGTCGCGGTGGTGCACCCAGTTGATGCGCTTGACGATCGGCTCGATGGAGTCGTCGAGCATCATCTTGACGTTGTAGTAGTCACCGAGCTCCTCGACGACGAGCACCTTGCAGAAGAACGCGACCTCCTCCTCGCCTTTGCCGTACTCGCGGCCGAGGGAGATCTTCTTCTCGGGGTAGACCTTGCCCAGATACTTGTTCAGGAAGATCCCGAACATGATCATGTGCTTGTTCTCTTCGTCGATGAAGTGGTGCAGGTACTCGGTCGCCTCGGAGCTGACCTTCTTGCTGTAGAGGCGGTCGCTGAGCCCCGCGACCAGCGGGCGCTCGCCCTGGAGCGTCAGGCTGAAGAAGTTGCCGATCTCGTAGAGGCTCAGGCGCTTGCGCTGCTCCTCCGTCATGTCCTCCCAGAGCTCGGTCCCGTACAGCGAGCACAGCTCGGCCTGCATCTGGTAGCGCTCCGGGTCGAGGGCCTCGGGCCACTCGAACTCCTCGTACACGTTCCAGAACTGCTCACGAGAGAGGTTCGTGAGGCGCACCGCGAGCTCGTCGGAAGACTCCATGGGGCTCAAGCCTAGGGCCGGACGCGCCCCGCGCAACGCGCTCGGGTGTGGATCCGCAACGCCTTCGCGTGGGGGTCAGAGCCCCATGGGGCCGTGCCCGTCGAGGTTCGACAGGAAGAGCCCGCGGCGGGTCTGCTCGAAGGGCTCGAGGGCCTCCTGGAGCTGAGGCGAGGCGCAGAAGATCCGGCGGTCCTCGACCTTGAAGAAGCCCGCGTCCTCGTAGCCCGCGACCCATCCCGGGTGCGAGTGGTTGGCCATCACCATGTCGACGCCCATCTCGCGCAGGTAGTCGAACGCGGCCCAGACGATCGCGCCCGCGTCCTCGGGGAGGCCGAACGCGTCGACGACCATCCCGACCCGCATGTCGCCGAACCGCGGGTCGTGCTCGAGCTGCTTCTCGATCACCGCGGCCCAGCCCACGTCCTGGCCGCCCCGCCGGACCCGCAGCCTCACCGGCTCGGGCCAGTCGGTGTGCTTCTGCACGCTGGGCAGCAGCGCGTTCATCGAGGTCGCGTCCCGGAACGCGATGGCGTCGTACCGCCCCTTCGCCTTGGCCCACGCCTCGTCGGCCCAGCCGCCGAACTCGGCGGTGACCTCCGCGGTCGTCTCGAAGCGCTTGAGCGACTTCATCCGCAGCGCCGCGTGCAGGGCCGTGAAGCCGATCGCGCCCAGCCCGCTGAACGCGAGGACGTCCTGCGCGAGCGCCTTCTTCGGGTCCTCCCGGAGGTAGGCGTTCTTGCGCAGGAAGTTCGCGGGCCGGCAGACGCGGAAGAGGAACGGCGTCGAGTGCATGAGCCAGCCCATGCGCCGGAGCATCACCACGATGGGCTCGTCGCTGCCGCCGTGGCCCCAGCTGTAGAGGAGCGGGGCCTTCTTGAGCATGTCGCGCACGAGCCGGAGGCCGAGCGCCGCGTAGCCGTTGTCGATCGCGCCGAGCGAGACGGGCCCCTGCCAGTCGGTGACGATCCGCTCCTCGCCGTGCACGAGCCACGGCTGCGGCTTGAGCGCGTAGCCGCCGACGACCTCTTCACCGTTCTCGAGCGCGAGGAAGAGCTGCCGATAGAGCTTCTGGTCGTCGCGCGTCCTCGGGATCCAGTACGGCGTCGGGTCCACGTAGAAGCCCCAGCGAGAGCCCGCCGCGCGCATCTTCGTGTTGAACGCCTCGACGAGGTCTTTCTTGTCCTCGGCGTGCGGCACGATCTGGATGGCCATGGCGCGCGAGTATGTCATCGGTCGGCTTGCACGCCACGCACGTTGGAACAAGGTCGACCCCGTCATGCCCATCCGCCCCCTCGACATCGAGCGCCTCACGCGCGATTTCCGCGAGGCCAAGCCCTTCCCCCACGCGATGATCGACGGCTTCCTCGACGAGGACTTCGCCAACGAGGTCGCGGCCGCGTACCCGACCTTCGAGGAGGCGGATCGGCTCGGGCAGCAGTTCAAGGCCGTCAACGAGATGCGGAAGATCCAGATCACGGACTCCGCGAAGTTCCCCGACCCCGTGGGCCGCCTCAACGAGGCGCTCGCGTCGGAGGGCTTCCGCTCGCAGCTCGCGCAGATCTCGGCGATCGACGACCTCCTCTACGACGACGGCCTCGCCGGCGGCGGCATGCACATGACCGCGGCGCAGGGCCGCCTCGACGTGCACGTCGACTTCAACTTCCTCGAGCAGAAGGGCCTCTACCGGCGCCTGAACCTGCTCGTGTACCTGAACCGCGAGTGGCAGCCGAGCTGGGGCGGCGGCGTGGAGATCTGGGATCGCGAGGTGCAGAAGCGCTACGCGGTCTTCGAGCCCAAGCACAACCGCGCGGTCTTCTTCGAGACGAGCGAGCTGAGCTTCCACGGCGTCCAGGAGTGCACCTGCCCGTCGGGCGTCACGCGCAACAGCTTCGCCGTCTACTACTACACGGAGCAGGCGCCCGCGGGCTACGCCGGGGTGGCGCACAGCACCATCTTCAAGGCGCGCCCCGACGAGCGGCTCAAGAAGTACGTGCTGATGCCGGCGGAGGCGCTCCTCGGGGATCAGCGCCACCGGATCCGTCGCGCCACCGAGCGGCTCGCGCGGCTGATGGGACGCGGATGACGACCTACCTCGTGACCGGCGGCGCCGGGTTCATCGGCGCCAACTTCCTCGACCTCGTCGTCCCTCGGCACCCGGAGCACCGGTTCGTCAACGTCGACAAGCTGACGTACGCGGCCAACCTCCAGAGCCTCGCGTCGATCGAGGACGCCCCCAACTACTCGCTCGCGCGCGTCGACATCGCCGACGAGGCGGCGGTGGCCGCGCTGTTCGAGGCGAACGACCCGGACGCGGTCATCCACTTCGCCGCGGAGAGCCACGTCGACCGCAGCATCCTCGGCCCGGGCGAGTTCGTGCGCACGAACGTCCACGGCACCTACGTGCTGCTCGAGGCGTGCCGCAAGCGCTGGGGTCGAGACGGCGGCGGCTACGACGGCAAGCTCTTCCACCACGTGAGCACCGACGAGGTCTACGGATCGCTCGGGCCCGAGGGCCTCTTCACCGAGGAGACGCGCTACGACCCGTCGTCGCCCTACTCCTCTTCGAAGGCCGCGAGCGATCACCTCGTGCGCGCGTGGGGTCGGACCTACGGGCTGCCGTACAAGCTGACGAACTGCAGCAACAACTACGGCCCGCTCCAGTTCCCCGAGAAGCTCATCCCCGTGATGATCCTGAACGCGCTCGAGCGGAAGCGCCTGCCCATCTACGGCAAGGGGCAGAACGTGCGCGACTGGCTCTACGTGACCGACCACTGCGAGGCCATCTGGAAGGTCGTGCAGGACGGGGTCGTCGGCGAGACCTACAACGTCGGCGGCAACAACGAGCTGATGAACGTCGAGGTCGTCGACCGCATCATCGACTTGGTGGCGGAAGAGACGGGGGCCGATCCGGACGAGCTGCGCGCGCTCAAGGAGTACGTGACCGACCGACCGGGGCACGACCTGCGCTACGCGATCGACGCGTCGAAGATCGAGCGCGAGCTCGGCTGGACCCCGAAGGAGACCTTCGAGACCGGGCTCCGCAAGACGGTCCGCTGGTACCTCGACAACGACGCTTGGATCGACGCCGTGCGCACGGGCGCGTACCGCGACTGGATCGAGCAGAACTACGGGGAGCGATAGTGGCGGTCAACAAGGGCATCATCCTGGCGGGCGGCTCGGGCACGCGGCTCCACCCGCTGACGCGATCGGTCAGCAAGCAGCTGATGCCGATCTACGACAAGCCCATGATCTACTACCCCCTGACCACGCTGATGCTGGCGGGGATCCGGCAGGTCCTGATCATCACGACGCCCCACGATCGTCCGGCGTTCGAGATGCTCCTCGGCGACGGCTCGCACTGGGGGATGGAGCTTCAGTACGCCGTCCAGCCGAGCCCCGACGGGCTCGCGCAGGCGTTCCTGATCGGCGAGGAGTTCGTCGCCGGAGATCCCTGCGCGCTCGTCCTCGGCGACAACATCTTCTACGGGCACGGCCTCTCGGGGCTGCTCGCCGAGACGGGCAAGATGACCGAGGGCGCGACCGTCTTCGGCTACTACGTGAAGGACCCGAGCGCCTACGGCGTCGCCGAGTTCGACGAGGACGGCGTCGTCGTCGGCCTCGAGGAGAAGCCGGCCAAGCCCAAGAGCCACTACGCCGTCGCGGGGCTCTACTTCTACGACGAGCGCGTCGTCGAGCTGGCCAAGTCGCTGAAGCCGAGCGCGCGCGGCGAGCTCGAGATCACCGACCTCAACCGGCTCTACCTGCGCGACCGCTCGCTCAAGCTCGTGAAGCTCGGCCGCGGGATCGCGTGGCTCGACACCGGCACGCCCGAGGCGCTGCTGCAGGCCGCGAACTTCATCCAGACGATCGAGACCCGGCAGGGCCTCCAGGTCGCCTGCCCCGAGGAGGTCGCGTTCCGCAAGGGGTGGATCGGCGCCGCGGCGCTCGCGGCGCTCGCCGAGCCGCTCGCGAAGACCGCCTACGGGCAATACCTGATGGGGCTGGCCCACGAGGAGCTCTGAGGTGGAGGTCGAGGCCACCGAGATCCCGGGCGTCCTGCACGTCCAGCCGCGGGTGTTCGGCGACGCGAGGGGCTTCTTCCTCGAGACCTACCAGGCCGAGCGCTACCGCGAGGCGGGGATCACGCCCGCGTTCGTGCAAGACAACCTGTCGCGCTCGGCGCCCGGGATCCTGCGCGGCCTGCACCTCCAGCACCCGCTCGCGCAGGACAAGCTCGTGTACGTGCTCGAGGGCGCGGTCTACGACGTCGCCGTCGACGTGCGGGTGGGCTCGCCGACCTTCGGCCAGCACGTCGGCCGGACGCTGACGGCCGAGCTCAAGAACCAGCTCCTGGTCCCCAAGGGCTTCGCGCACGGCTTCTGCGTCGTGTCCGACGGCCCCGCGACGTTCGCCTACAAGTGCAGCGAGTCGTACGCGCCGCAGCACGAGCTCTCCGTCCGCTGGGACGATCCGGCGCTCGGGATCGCGTGGCCGCTCGCGAGCGCGCCGACGCTCTCGGCGAAGGACGCCGCGGCGCCGCGGCTCTCGGAGATCGACGAGGCGCGGCTCCCGAGGTACGCGCCGTGAGCGCCGTCCTGGTGATCGGCGCGGGCGGGATGCTCGGCCGCGCGTGGATGCAGCTCCTCGCCGCGCGAGGCCTCGAGGCGCGAGCCGCGGATCTGCCAACGCTCGATCTCGCGGACGACGCCTCCGTCGCGGCGCACGTGGTGCCCGGGCTGCGCGCCGTGATCAACTGCGCCGCGTACACCGACGTCGACGGGGCGGAGGCCGACGAAGCCACCGCAACCGCGATCAACGGCGACGCCGTCGCGCGGCTCGTCGCGCGCTGCGACGCGGTCGGCGCGCCGCTCGTCCACTACTCGACGGACTACGTGTTCGACGGCCACGCCTCGGCGCCCTACGCGACCGACCGGCCGTGCGATCCGCTCAACGCCTACGGCCGCAGCAAGCGCGTCGGCGAGGTCGCGCTGCTCGCCTCGAGCGGCCCGCACCTCTTGATCCGGACGAGCTGGCTCTACGCCCCGTGGGGCAAGAACTTCGTGGTCACGATCGCCCAGCTCGCGCGCTCGCGCCCCGAGCTGAAGGTCGTCGACGACCAGCGCGGGCGCCCGACCAGCGCCGAGCACCTCGCGTGGCTCTCGCTCGAGCTCCTCGAGCGCGGGCAGCGCGGCACGTTCCACGGCACCGACGGCGGCGAGTGCACCTGGTTCGACTTCGCCTCCGCCATCGCGGCCGCCGTCGCGCCCGAGTGCGTGGTGAAGCCGTGCAGCAGCGCCGAGTTCCCCCGCCCCGCGGCGCGGCCGGCTTACAGCGTCCTGGACCTCTCGCGGACCGAGGCCGTCCTCGGCCCGATGCCCGACTGGCGCGACAACCTCGCGGCCGTCCTCGAACGCCTCTGAGCGATTGCCCCCGGCTCGCGAGCCGGTACCCTTGCGCGCCGTGAGAACCTCAGCCGCGATCCTCCTCGCTTCGGTCCTGCTCTCCGTCGGCGTGTCGGGGTGCGCGATCGTGCCGCGCTATCAGCGCGAGTCGCTCGCGGATCCGGCGATGACCGGCGGGTCCACCGCGCTCGAGGATCGGTCGCTCGGCAAGCTCCACGGCTCGCGCGAGGTGGCGGCAGGCGGCGACGGCCGCCCGGCGGGCGGTGGCTGTGCTTGCAGCAACTGATCGTCCCTGGGCCGCGCGGCTCGGGCGCGCCCTCGTGGTGCTCGCCTGCGTCTTCGCGGGCGCGCCGAGCGCCGACGCGCAGGACGAAGAAGAGGAGACCGACGGCCCCTCGATCGAGCAAGCCGGCTTCCGCTTCGCGGTGTTCGAGCAGGAGGGCCTCGGCGTGCAGTCGCAGGCCAACACGCAGACGAGCGCGCGCGGCTCCGAGCACGCCTGGATCTTCCAGCCGATGGCGCAGATCCAGGTCCGGCAGGACCGGAACGCCACGCACAACATCGCGATCCCGATCGACATCGTCACCGCGGCCTCGACGGACGCGCTCGACGCGATCACCTCGGAGAGCCGCGAGAACGAGGCCGGCGGCGCCGACGTCGTCACGACCGTCCGCGACAACGACCACACGAGCTACCAGCTCCACATCGGCTTCCACTTCGAGGAGTACTGGGGCAGCGGGTCGCTCGGGGCGGCGGTGATCGAGTCCTTCGCGGACGACAACGCGACGTTTCGCGCGGGCGTGGAGGTGATCCACGACTCCTTCGACGCGCTCGAGCCCAGCGGCCGCGACCCCGGCCCGGTCGTCAGCCGGTTCACCTCGAACGTGAACGCCTCCATCTCGCAGCTGCTCTCCCCGACGACCATCGTGAGCGCGACGTACTCGTTCACCACGCAGTTCGGGCACCTCGAGACGACCTACAACTCCATCCCCACCGCCACGGGCGAGCGCGTCGCCGATCGCTACCCCCGCCAGCGCGGCCGGCACGCGCTCGGCGGCGAGATCCGCCAGGCGATCCCGGAGTCGCAGACGTACCTGGGCCTCTCCTATCGGTTCTACGCCGACAGCTTCGGCGCGAGCGCGCACACCACGCAGGCCACCGTCACGCAGTACCTCGGCGACCTCTGGCTCCGCGGGCACTACCGCTTCCACTACCAGGACGCGCCCTCGTTCTGGATGGCGGAGGCGCCGCTCGGCTTACCCTCGTGGGCGCCGCGCACGGCGGACTCGGACCTCGAGACCCTCCACGCACACGAGCTCGGGCTCAACGCGCGCTGGTTCTTCGATCGACACGGCGCGCTCACCTGGAATTCGAGCTTCATCCAGGTCGGCTACCTCTACTACTGGCGCAGCAACTCGCTCCAGTCGCACGTCGCCAACGTCGAGATCGGGCTCGGGTTCCCGTAGTCAGCAGCGCGCCGCGAGCGCACGGATGTCACGGTTCTCGAGGACGACGTCGGCGTGCGGCGCGGTGCCCTCGAGGCCGGCGTGGAGCATGGCCCGCGCGAGGTCGTGCGAGGGAATCCCGATGTCGGGGTGGACGCGGCGCAGCACCGGGAAGAGGGGGCGCATCAGGCGGTACGTCAGGTTGGGCTCGCGCCGCGGCTCGACGGGGTAGATGTAGCCGGGCCGGAAGACGTGCAGCCGCGCGAAGTCGAGCGCCGCGAGGGCCTTCTCGGCCGCGCCCTTGTAGCGCGCGAAGGACATGCGGCTCTTCTCGGTCGGATCGGCGCCCGCGCCGCTGAGGAAGCAGAAGGCGACGTCGGGGCTGTGCTCGCGGAGCGCCTCGGCGAACGCGACGGGGTAATCAGCGGTCACCGCGCGGAACTCCGCGTCGGGGATCGAGCCCGTGTAGGCGCCGAGGCAGAAGAGCGCGGCGTCGAAGCCGGCGAGCCGATCGACGAGGGGCGTGAAGTCCCGAAAGTCGGCGTGCGAGATCTCCACGAGCTTCGGGTCGCGCGGGAGGCCGGTGGGGCGCCGCCCGATGGAGGTGACCGAGCCCACGCGGGGATCGTCGAGCGCATGGCGCAGCGCGGAGCCGCCCACCATCCCGGTCCCCCCGATCAGCACCACTCGCCGGCCGTCGCTCATGACGCAGAGGATGGGGCACGCGAGGCGCCATCACACTCGCGGATCGCGCCAATCGACCATCGGGTCCTCAGGTCGGGTCGGGCTGGTTGCGCATGTGCATCGCGAGCTCCCCGAAGCGCGCCTCGAGGAAGCCGCGCAGGTCGGGATCGGCGCACGTCTCCTCGAGCGCGCGCCGCATGCAGAGCATCCACTGGTCGGCCGCGGCGGTGTCGATCGCGAACGGGAAGTGCCGTCGCCGCAGGCGTGGGTGGCCGAAGCGCTCGACGTAGAGCTGCGGGCCGCCGAGCCAACCGGAGAGGAACCAGAAGAGCTTGCGGCGCGACACCTCGAGGCTCCGCGCGTGCATCGCGCGCACTGTCGCCGCCTCCGGGAGCGTGTCCATGAGGTCGTAGAACCGGTCGACGAGGGCGCGGACGCCGGCCTCGCCGCCGATGAGCTCGTAGGGGATCGGGGGCCCGGCGCTCACGTGTCGAACCCGTGGCGCGCGCAGTACGCCGCCGCCTCGGCGCGGCGCATCGCTTGTCGCTCGGCCACCTCCTCGTCGGAGGCCTGCAGCGCCTCGAGGGACGGCACGACGTCCCAGAGCTCCGCGCCCGACGCGAGGAGCTGGCAGTTGCGCCGCTGGACGTGGCGCATGATCCGTGGGAAAGCCTCGACCACCCACGGCCGCGTGTCGTGGAGGAGCACGACGGTGCCGGGGTGCGAGTCCTCCTCGCGGGCCGCGAGCTGCGACCGGAACTGGTCGACGATCGCCTCCTGGCCGTCGTGACGCGGCCGCTCCGGCGTCATCGACCAGAGCACCTGGTGCAGGCCCATGCGCGCGACCACGCGATCGGTGCGGCGATCCCGTCCCCCGTACGGAGGGCGCACGAGCGTGGGAGCGCGCTCGGTGATCTCCGCGACGAGCCGCGAGCCGAGCTGGAGCTGCTCGGTCAGGCCGCGATCGCTCAGGTGCCGGAACCCCGTGTGGTCGTGGCCGTGCAGCCCGACGGTGTGGCCCTCGCGCGCCATGCGGGAGAGCGTCCGCCGCGCGGTCTCGCGGCGCCGCGGATCCTCGAGCGCGCGGGTCACGACGAAGAACGTCGCCTGCACGTGGTAGCGCGCGAGGTGCGTCAACAGCCGCGGCGTGGTGTGCGGGCGCGGGCCGTCGTCGAAGGTGAAGTGGAGCAGGCGGTGCCGCCCTCCCCGCGCGCCGAGCAACCCGGGGGGCAACCCCGGCGGCAACGCGGGCGCCGTGACGGGCGCGTCCGACAGCTCCGAGAGCGTGACCTCCTCGCGCGCCTCGGGCGGCGTGGGTCGCGCGACGGTCGCGCCGCGAGCGCCGGCGCACGCGGTGAGCAGGGCGGCCGCTCCCCAGGTCACGACCGGTCGCCGCGATCTCGAACGCCTCACGGAGCGAATTTCACGCGGAGAACGCGAAGGAGCAAAGGGGGATTGGGATCCGATGGCGATCGTCGAGGCGCGACGCGATCGCCATTTCTCACTCCGTCTCTTCGCCCCTTTGAGTGCTTTGCGAGAAATTCCACCACGCAGAATTCACACACGGGCGCCTGGCCCCTGTCCAGGGTCCGCTCCCTTGTACTCGATGATCTCCGGGGCCTTCGCGCGCAGCCGATCGAGCCGGTACTTCGCCACCCCGAGGAACTCCGGGAACGGCGCCATCGCGCAGCTCACGCCCCAAGCGAGCGCGTGGCCCCAGGGGAAGCCCTGCTCGCGCGTGCGCAGCGCCGTCCGCGCCGCGGTCACGGGGTAGCGACCGAGCAGGCCCAGCGAGAGCCCCGCCGTCGGCAGCGAGAGCGCCACCGCGGACGCGGGGGCGACGAAGCCCCAGAGCACCGTCCGCCGCAGGTCCCGCGCCCAGAACCGCGTGGGCGGGGCGCCGTGCATCGAGTGCACCTGCGCGTAGGCGTGCCCCGCCCGCTTGGCCCGCTGCCACCACTGCGACACCGATCGCATCGCCGCGTCGTGGAGCGTCATGTCGCGGTCGAGCCGGAGCAGGGTCCCGCCCGTCGTGAGCCGCAAGCGCACGCTGAGCTCGGGATCCTCGCCCGCGATCACCTTCGGGTCGTAGCCGCGGACCTCCACGAGCGCGGCGGCCCGGATCATCACGTCGCCGCCGAACCACTCGATCGAGCCAACCGGTCCGCTGCGCCACTCCACGTCGCACACGCGGTTGAAGACGGTCTCCTCCGGGTAGCGCTCGCGCCGCCAGCCGCAGACCGCCACGACCTCCGGGTCGGCGTCGAGGGCGTCGCGCGCCGCGTCGAGCCACCCCGCGCAGACCTCGCAGTCGCCGTCGACGAACTGCACGTAGTCGAGCGCCGGCTGGGCTTCGAGCAGCGCCCTCCAGCCTTCGTTGCGGGCGCGGGCGGCGCTGAACGGGATCGAGGTGTCGAGCTCGACGACGGCGGCGCCGCGAGCGCGAGCCTCCTCGCACGACGCGTCGGTCGAGCCCGAGTCCACGTAGACCACCGGGCGCTCACCGTCACAAACGGACTCGAGCGAGCGGACCAGCCGCTCGCCCTCGTTGCGTCCGATCAGGACGACGCCGATCGTGGAGTCCCGCGAGGCCACCGAGGCGGGAACCTAGCAGACTCCGGGGTCAGAAGGTGCCGAGCGCGCTCAGGCCGCCGGGGCCCACGCCGAGCTGCAGCGTCGTGCCCGTGCGGTTGTCGCCGTAGACGGTGACCGTCTCGGTGACGGAGGCGCCGATGATGAGCATCGCGAGGCCGCCCGCCTGGAGCAGGCCGTCGATGATCAGGAACGGGCCCCAGCCGTCGTCGGAGAGCGTCCCGGGTTTGATCGCGAGCTGGATCCAGGGCCCGACCAGCGGGATCAGGCCCGAGTACCGGAACGACTCCCACTCCGGCTGGTAGCCGTAGTCGAGGCTGTACCCCGCGAACGGGCTGATCAGCGCGCCGTGCACGAGCCAGCTCACGCCGAGCAGGACCGCGCCGCCGACGATGAGGCCGACGTGGGCCCGCTCCTCGGTGCGGGGCTGCGCCTGCTGGTACTGCTGCTGGTACACCGGCTGCGCCTGGTAGACCGGCTGTGGCTGGTAGACCGGCTGCTGCTGGTAGACCGGCTGCTGCGGCGGCGCGACGTAGATCTGACCCGTGACCGTCTGCGCCTCACCCATCGCGGGCACCGACGCACAGGCGACCGCGACAGCGACCGCTAGGAAAGCTCTCTTCATCTTCGACCCTCCCGTCCGGCGTCAGCCTAGCAACGGGCCTGCCGCCGCGTCTGTAGGGGTGTAGTGGCCGGACGGGCGCCCGTGGTGCGAACGTCTGTTTGCACCCACCGCGTGAACCCCCACGCGGCGCGCGTGCGCGAGCGGTTCGGCCTGCTATGTGAGGGCCGCCGATGCGGATCGCCTATCTGGTCAATCAGTACCCGAAGGTCAGCCACACGTTCATCCGGCGTGAGCTGCAGGCGCTCGAGGCGGGCGGCGTCGAGGTCCTGCGATACTCCATCCGGCGCGTGGCCGAGCCCCTCGCCGATCCGGCGGACCAGGCGGAGGAGCAGAAGACCCGCTTCGTGCTTGACGGAGGCCCGCAGGGGCTCGCCGCCGCGATCGCGCGTCAGGCCGCCGTCCGGCCCGCGGGCTTCGCGAGGGCGTCGGCGCTCGCGGCCCAGGTCGGCTTCGGCTCCGAGCGCGGGCTCGCGATCCACGGCGCGTACCTCGGCGAGGCGTGCGTCCTCGTGGAGTGGATGGAGCAGGCCGGGGTCGACCACGTCCACGCGCACTTCGGCACGAACTCGGCCACCGTCGCGATGCTCGTCGAGGCCCTCGGGGGTCCGGGCTACTCGTTCCACGTCCACGGGCCCGAGGAGTTCGACAAGCCGTTCCTGATCTCGCTGGGCCTCAAGATCGAGCGCTCGCGGTTCGTCTGCGGCATCAGCTCGTTCGGTCGCAGCCAGATGTACCGGCGCGTCGCCTACGAGCACTGGCCCAAGGTCCAGATCGTGCGCTGCGGCGTCGAGCCCTCGTTCCTCGAGGGCGACGGCCGGCCCTTCCCCGAGGCGCCCCAGCTCGTGAGCGTCGGCCGCCTGAGCGAGCAGAAGGGGCAGATCCTCCTCGTCGAGGCGCTCGGCCGCGTGAAGAAGGAGGGGCTCGACTTCTCGCTCGTCCTCGTCGGCGACGGCGAGATGCGCGCCGAGGTCGAGGAGGCGATCCGCCGCAACGATCTCGAGGACCGCGTGACCATCACCGGCTGGGCCTCGGGCGCCGAGGTGCGCGAGCACATCCTCGCGTCGCGCGCGATGATCCTGCCGAGCTTCGCCGAGGGGCTCCCCGTCGTGATCATGGAGGCGCTCGGGCTCGGCCGCCCCGTGCTGTCGACCTACGTCGCGGGCATCCCCGAGCTCGTGGTGCCGAAGGAGAACGGCTGGCTGGTCCCGGCGGGCAGCGTGGACGCGCTCGCCGACGCCGTGCGAGAGGTGCTCGCGACGCCCACCGAGACGCTGATCGAGTATGGCGAGGCGGGCCGACGCGCGGTCCTCGAGCGGCACGACGTGCGGGTCACCGCCGCCTCGCTGCGCGCCCTGCTCGACGCGTACGTCCATGACTGACGCCGTCGACTCGGAGCCGCCGACCGAGGCGCCGCCGACCGAGGCGCCCGCCGATCCGCCCGAGCAGCCCGAGAAGCCCAAGGAGAACCTCCGCAAGCTCGCGCTGCGCGGCTCCTTCTGGCAGCTGCTCGGCTACGTCCTGACCTACGGCCTGCGCTTCGTCAGCAGCACCGTGATCCGCAGCCTCCTGTTCCCGGCCGCGTTCGGGATCATGGAGGTCGTCACGGGCCTGACCCTCGGCCTGATCATGCTGTCCGACGTCGGCATCCAGCAGGCGATCGTGCGGAGCGAGCGCGGCGACGAGCCCGTGTTCCTCAACACCGCCTGGACGATGCACGTGGTCCGCGGCGTCGGCCTCTGGCTCATCGCGGTGGTGATCGCCTACCCCGCGTCGCTGATCACGCACACGCCGCAGGTCGCGTACCTGCTGCCCATCGCGTCGCTGAGCGTCGTGACGATGGGCTTCCACTCGACGGCGGAGTTCACGCTGCGTCGCCGCGTGCAGCTCGGCCGCCTCGTGGCGATGGAGACCAGCTGCATGGTCGTCTCCCTCGCCGTCACGATCACGTGGGCGTCGATCCAGCCGAGCGTGTGGGCGCTCGTCGCGGGCGGCCTCACCAACGCGGCGATGTACCTCGGTTGGTCGTACGTGCTCGCGAAGCACGTCGGCTACTTCAACAAGTTCGCGTGGGACCCGAGCGTCCGCAAAGAGATCTGGGACTTCGGGAAGTGGATCACCGGCAGCTCCGCCGTCTTCTTCGCGAGCACCTGGGGCGACCGGCTCCTCATCGTCGGCTTCCTCGGCACGCAGATCGCCGGCGTGTACGCCACCGCGGTGCTCATCTCCGAGGCGGTCGGCTCGGCCCTCGACCGCGTCGTGCACGGCGTCTTCTACCCGCTCTTCGCGCGCATCCAGCGCGACGGGCACGACAAGCTCCGCAAGGTCTACTACGGCACGCGCCTGCGCTTCGACGTGCTCACGATGGCGTCGACGGGCGGCCTCTCGGTGATGGGCCCGTGGGTCATCGAGCTGCTCTTCGACGACCGCTACGAGGCCGCGGGCTGGATGCTCCGCGTGCTGTGCCTGCGCTCGGCGACCCTGGCGATCGTGTCGCCCGCGGAGACGTGCCTCACCGCGCTCGGCCACTCGAAGTTCGGCTTCTACCAGAACCTCCTCCGGGCGATCTGGATCCTGGCGGGCGTGCCCATCGGCTACTGGATCGGCGGCGCCGAGGGCGTCGTCTGGGCGACCGCGCTCTCGGGGATCCCGCCCATCCTCGCGCTCTGGCCCAAGCTCTGGGAGCTCAAGCTGCTGCGGCTCGACCGCGAGGCGCTCGCGTGGGTCTTCTTCGGGGTCGGCGCCGGGCTCGGCTGGCTCGCGGTGTGGCTCCTCCCCGAGGCCACCGAGATCCGCCACTGGCTGAGGGACCTCGTTTCATGAAGATGGCGTCGTGAAGGCCGCGCTCGTGTCGCCGGCGTGGCCGCCGGAGCGCTCCTACAACGGCATCGTGACCTACGTCGCGCGGCTCACCGAGCCCCTGCGCGCGACGGGGATCGAGGTGAACGTCGTCGCGCAGATCGTCGAGCCCGACCAGCGCGAAGCGGCGCGCGCGGCTGGCGTCGCGCTGACCGTGGACGAGCCCGACACCCCCGCTCACTACGTCGCCAACCGCCTCCTCCGGCGCGTCGATCCCGGCGCCGCCGACGCGACCCACACCGCCTGGCAGCTCGGCCGCGCGCTGCGCCGGCTCCACCGCCGCTCGCCCCTCGACGTCTACGAGACCGAGGAGGCGTTCGGCCACGGCCGCCTCGTCCGGCGGCACCTCGACGCCAAGCAGATCATCCGCCTGCACGGCCCGTGGTTCTTGTGCGTGCCCGCGCTCGGGTTCGACCGCAACACGCTCGAGAACGTGAAGCGCATCGAGTGGGAGGGCGAGGCCATCCGGGCGGCCGACGTGATCTCCTCGCCGTGCCGGTTCGCGCTCGACGAGGTGCGCCGCCGCTACGAGGTCTCGCTGCCGAACGCTCGGGTGATCCCGAACGCCATGCCGCTCTCGGATCGGACGTGGTCGCGCGAGGAGGCGAAGCCGCAGTCCATCCTCTTCGTCGGCCGCTTCGACCGGCTCAAGGGCGCCGACACCCTGATCGAGGCGTTCGGTCGCCTCCACGCGACCCACCCCGAGGCGCGGCTCACCTTCGTCGGGCCCGACCGCGGCCTCCCCGACGGCACCGGGGTCGAGGCGTTCCTCGACCGCACCCTGACCCGCGAGGCGCGCGCGAACGTGACCCAGCTCGGCTTGCAGACCGCCGACCAGATCCGCGAGCTGCGCCCCACCCACGCCGTGACCGTCGTCGCCTCGCGCTACGAGACCTTCCCGATGACCGTGCTCGAGGCGATGGCCGCCGCGAGCCCGCTGCTCGGCTCACGCGCCGGAGGCATCCCCGAGGTGCTCGACTGGGCGCCCGAGCTGATCTTCGCGCCCGGCGACGCCGAAGAGCTCGCGGCCAAGCTGCGCTGGCTCCTCGACGCGCCCGAGACCGCCGCCGCCCTCGGCGCCCGAAGCCGGGAGATCTGCAAGGAACGTTACTCCCCCGAGGCCGTCGCTCGCGCCACCGCCGCGCTCTACCGCGACACCAGCGGGCGGAGCTGAGCCGCGGGGACGATCCTCTTCACTTTCTTCATCCGCGCTTCGAAGACGAAACTGAAGACGATCGTCCCCGTCACTGGCCGCGGGGACGATCCTCTTCACTTTCTTCATCCGCGCTTCGAAGACGAAACTGAAGACGATCGTCCCCGATCACTGGCCGACGTCGGTGGGGGGCGCGGAGGGCGCGGGGGACGGCGAGGACGAGGCGAGGACGTGGAGGGTGTACGCGCCGCGGCCGCTGCCGTCGTAGGAGTTCGCGCGGACGATGTAGCGACCGGACGTGGTGGCCCGGTAGGCGAAGTGGGAGTTGGTGCCCTCGCCGCCGTCGTCGTCCTGGACGAGCGACGAGCCGTCGGGGCCGATGAGCCACACGTAGGTGTCGAAGTCGTCGCTGCGCATGTCGGCGACGATGGTCCAGCCGCCGTCGACCTCGATCGGGTACTCGTCGTAGGGCGAGTCGTCGTCGGGGACGCGCGGGTCGTCGTCGGTCAGCGATCCCGAGTAGACCGCGTCGACGGGCGACATGGCGAGGGCGACCTCCGGCTCCCCCGCGAGGACGTCGATCACCGCGGCGCACGCGCGGCGCATCGTGATCGCGTCGGGGTCGGCGGGGCCGACGGTGAACACGCCGAGGCAGATCGTGCGCGCCCCCTCGGTCAGCGGATCTTCGAAGCGCTCCGCCTCGAGCGCCACGCGCGCCTCGTCCGGGCTCGCCGCCGCGTCGAGCATCGCCGCGAAGCGCTCCCGCTCCTCCTCCGGGGTGCGGTCGCTCGAGGCAGGCGCCGCCACCTCGGCCCCGGCCGTCGTCGCGGGCGTGACCGCGTCACCGCGATCGCAGTCCCCACCGCACGCGATGAGGCAGGGGAGCAAGAGCCCGAGCGGCCAGAGTCTTCGCATGGCGGGCAGGATGCCCAATCGAGCCGCGCAGGTGAACCGCGATTCAGGGTGAACGACGCCCCCGTTTGGCTATGGTCGGCCCATGACCGCCTACCCGCACCTGCTGGCCCCCCTCGACGTCGGCCCCTTCACGCTGCGCAACCGCGTGCTCATGGGCTCCATGCACACCGGGCTCGAGGAGCGCCCCGGGGGCATCGAGCGCCTCGCCGCGTTCTACGCCGAGCGCGCGCGCGGCCAGGTCGGGCTCATCGTCACCGGCGGCATCGCCCCCAACCCGGAGGGCGCCGTCGGCCCCGGCGCCGCGAAGCTCACCGACGCCCACGAGGTCGACCAGCACCGCCCGATCCCGGAGGCGGTCCACGCCGCGGGCGGCCGCATCTGCATGCAGATCCTCCACGCCGGCCGGTACGCCTACCACCCGATGCAGGTCGCGCCGTCCGCGATCCAGGCGCCGATCAACCCCTTCACCCCCAAGGCGCTCGACGCCGACGGCGTGGAGAAGCAGATCGGCGACTTCGTGCGCTGCGCGACCCTCGCCAAGGAGGCGGGCTACGACGGCGTCGAGGTGATGGGCTCCGAGGGCTACCTCATCAACCAGTTCATCGTGAAGCGCACCAACCACCGCGACGACGCGTGGGGCGGCGACTACGAGAACCGCATCCGGTTCCCCATCGAGATCGTCCGTCGCACCCGCGAGGCGGTCGGGGACGACTTCCTGATCATCTACCGCCTCTCGATGCTCGACCTCGTGCCCGACGGCTCGACGTGGGCCGAGGTGGTCCAGCTCGCGCACGCCATCGAGGCCGCCGGCGCGAACATCCTCAACACGGGGATCGGCTGGCACGAGGCGCGCGTCCCCACGATCGCGACGATGGTCCCGCGCGGCGCCTTCGCCTGGGTGACGGGCAAGCTCCGCGGCGAGGTGGGCCTGCCGCTCGTGGCGACCAACCGCATCAACACGCCCGAGGTCGCGGAGGACATCCTCGCCCGGGGCGACGCCGACATGGTGTCGATGGCGCGGCCGATGCTGGCCGACGCCGAGCTCGTGAAGAAGGCGGCGGAGGGCCGGCGCGAGCAGATCAACGTCTGCATCGGGTGCAACCAGGCTTGCCTGGACCACACCTTCTCGCTCCAGATCGCGTCCTGCCTCGTGAACCCTCGGGCGTGCCACGAGACCGAGATCACCATCGCGCCGACCGCCGCGCCGCGCCGCGTGGCCGTCGTCGGCGCGGGCCCCGCCGGCCTCGCCGCGGCGACCGTCGCCGGGGAGCGCGGCCACTCCGTCACGCTCTTCGACGCCCTCGACCGCATCGGCGGCCAGCTCCTCCTCGCGCGGACGATCCCCGGCAAAGAGGAGTTCGACGAGACCCTCGCCTACTACGCCACGCTGCTGGACCTCTACGGGGTCGAGGTGCGGCTCGGCGCGCGCGTCACCGCGAGGGCGCTGCTCGACGAGGGCTTCGACGAGGTCGTCCTCGCGACCGGCGTGAGCCCGCGCCAGATCGAGCTCGAGGGGATCGAGCACGAGAAGGTGCTTGGCTACCTCGACGTGCTGCGAGGCGCGGACGTCGGGCCGCGGGTGGCGATCATCGGCGCGGGCGGCATCGGCTTCGACGTCGCGGAGCTGCTGACGCACTCGGGCCCGAGCGAGAGCCTCGACCGCGGCCGGTTCCTCTCCGTCTGGGGCGTCGACGAGGCGTACGGCAGCCGCGGCGGGCTCCTCGCCGAGGCGACCGAGCCCGAGCCGCACCGCGAGGTGTGGCTGCTCCAGCGCAAGAAGAAGAAGCCGGGCGCTGGGCTCGGCCGGACCACGGGCTGGATCCACCGCGCGACGCTCTCGCGCCGCGGCGTGCACATGCTCGCGGGCGTCACGTACCTCAAGGTCGACGACGCCGGCCTTCACATCGAGGTGGACGGCGAGCCGCAGGTGCTCGACGTCGACCACGTGGTCGTCTGCGCGGGGCAAGTACCCTTGCGCGATCTGAAGGACGAGCTCGAGGCCGGCGGCTGCTCCGTCCACACCGTCGGCGGCGCCGACGAGGCCCGCGAGCTCGACGCGAAGCGCGCGATCGACCAGGCCACCCGCCTCGCCGTCACGTTCTGAGAATTCCTAACGGACCAGGCTCGCCGCGATGACGATCCGCTGCAGGCACCAGGCCCACTGGAGCATGCCGGGAGCGGCCATCGTCTTGCCGGTGTTGAGGAAGGCCACCGCCAGGTCGCGGCGCGGGTCGGCGTAGACGACGACCGCGCTCAGGCCCAGGTGGCCGTACGCGCCGCGCGTCCCGAGCCCGAACAGCGAGAAGCGGTTCCCGCCCATCATCGGCCCCAACCCGTACCGCATCGGGAAGCCGAACGTGGAGTCGAGCTGCCCGCGCGTGACCGTCGTGGTCGCCCGCTGGATCGTCTCGGGGCGCAGCACGCGGACCCCGCCGAGCTCCCCACCGGCGAGGAGCATCTGCATGAAGCGCGCGGTCTGGAGCGGCGTCCCCACCACGTTGACCGAGGGCACGAGCCCGGTGAGGAACTCGCGCCGGTTGCTCACGTCCACCGCGTGGTCGAGGGTCGCGCCGACCGTGCGCTCGAAGATCTCACCCATGAAGCCGGGCACCGGGAGGCCGGTGATGGCGTGCCGCGCGACGCGCCCGAGGTCGGCCTCACGGACCCCGTAGGAGAGCCCCTCGAAGCCGAGCGGCTCGAGGAAGCGGGCCTGGAGCTGCTCGCGCAAGTCCTTGCCGGTGGCTTGGCGCACGATCTCCCCGAGCAGGAACCACCCTGTCATCGGGTGATAGGCGGCGTTCACGCCCGGCGCGTGCTTGGGCTCGAGGTCGTAGAGGAGCGTGACGTCGAGCCCGCCCGCGGCGACGGCGGCCTCGATGTCGACGCCCTCCGGCATGTCGGGGATCCCCGCGGTGTGGTTGAGGAGGTGCCGGATCGCGATCGCGTCCTTGCCGTGGCGCCCGAACCCCGGGAGGTACTCGACCACCCGATCGTCGAGCGACAGGCTGCCGTCCTCGACGAGCGAGTGGAGGACCATCGAGCTGACGATCTTGGAGGCCGAGAACAGCGAGAAGAGCGTGTCGGGCGTCGCGACGTCGCCCACCGCGTCGCCCGCGGGGTGGTTCAGCAGGTGGCCGATGGTGCGGTTCAGGACGACCCGACCGCGGTGGATCACCGCGAGCGCGATCGCCGGGTGCAGCCCCGTCTCGTAGAGCTTCACGAGGTCTTCCCAGACCGACTCCGCGGGGAAGCTCGACCGGTCCTCCTCCCCGACGCGAACCAGGCTCAGCGCGGCCTCGTGGCGCGAGACCAGGCTCTGGTAGGAGTCGAGGAAGCCCATCCGAGACGGAGCTTAAGAGAGTCCGAGGCGTTCCAACATCGTCTCCGCGCTCCCGGGCGCCGAATCCGGAGTTACTTTGCGCGCCGACGTCGGAGCCCGAGCGCGAGCCCGACCAGCGCGAGCCCCCCGAGCGCACCGGACGGCGTGCGCGTGACCCGGCAGCCGCAGCCGTAGCGGACGACGCTCGGCCCCGTCCCCGCGTCGCTCCCCCCGCCCGCGTCCGGGCGGACCGGCGGGGTTGTCGTCCCGGCGTCGGGCCGCGGGGCGTCGGGCAGGCACACCCGCAGGGGCTGACAGGTCGAGGTCCCCAGGCAGGGCGAGTCGCACGTGGCTCGGATCGCCCGCAGCTCGCCGCCCCACCCCCCGCAGCTCATGTCGTCGACGCAATAGCTCTGCATCCCGCAGCTCGTGCCCGCGGCGCAGTCCGAGTCCGTCGTGCACGAACGCGGCAGGCAGACCGGCCCGCAGTGGGACGGCGAGTACGTCGCCCCGACGGGGCAGTCGATGGGCATGTCCTCGACCACGTCGGCCCGCGCGAAGCCGGGCGCGACCGAGAACAAGAGCGCGACGGGGACCCAACGAGAAGCGAAGTGCATGACGCAAACAGCATAGCGGCTCGTGACCCCGTCAGACATGGGCCGCGACCTCGGCGACGGTGCGCCGCAGGAAGACGTGCGCGGGGTCGCGCTGTCGGCGCTCGTGCCAGAGCTGCGAGACGCGGAAGCCGGGGATCTCCACCGGTGGCTCGTGGAGGACGAGCGGGGCCATCCGGGCGAGGCGGTTCGCGAGGCGCCGCGGCAGGGTCAGGATCAGATCCGACTGGGCGACGATGAGCGGCGCGGCGAGGAAGTGTCCGACCCGCAACAGCACGCGGCGCCGCTCGCCCAGCGCCGCGAGCGCCGTGTCGACGGGGGCCGCGCCGCGCTCGCCGACGCCGATGAGGGCGTGCGGCAGGTCCACGTACTGCCGGAACGTCAGCCGCCGCTTCACCCGCGGGTGGCCCTCGCGGACCACGCACGCGTAGTCCTCCTCGAAGAGCGTCTGGACCCGGATCGACGCGGGCAGCTCTCGGTAGACCCCCACGGCGAGATCGAGCTCGGAGCGCTCGAGCCGATCGAGCATCACCGCCTTCGCGTAGGGCGCGACGTCGAGGTCGCAGCGCGGCGCCTCCGCGCGCAGGCGACCGAGCAGGTCCGGGACGAGCAGCGCCGAGACGAAGTCCTCCGAGGCGAGGGTGAAGACCTGCGCCGCGGTGCTCGGGTCGAACGCCGGGGACCGGGCCAGCAGCGCTTCGGCGCCCTCGAGCAGCTCGCGCAGCGGCGCCTCGAGCGCCTCGGCCCGCGGCGTCGCCACCATCCCTGTCGCGCCGCGCACCAGCAGGGGGTCGCCGAACACGGCGCGCAGCCGCCGGAGGGCGTGGCTCATCGCCGACTGGCTGAGCCCCACGGCGCGGGCCGCGCGGGTCACGTGGCGCTCGCGCAACAGCGCGTCGAGGGCCACGAGGAGGTTCAGGTCGGTGGAGACGAGATGTGCGTTGTGCATGATGGCAATGAGCATCATGCACTGTGCGATTGACCGCTGACGACCCAGGTTCGGCTCTCGAGAGACGAAAGGAGTCGAGCATGTACGTCATCGTTGGAGCCACGGGGAACACGGGTCGGGTCGTCGCGGAGCAGCTCCTCGCCGAGGGGCGAGAGGTCCGCGCGTGGGTGCGGAGCGAGGCGCGGGGCGCCGACCTCGCCGAGGCGGGCGCGTCGCTCGCGGTCGTGGACGTCGAGGACGACGCCTCGGTCCGCGCGGGCTTCGAGGGCGCGCGGGCCGCCTACCTCATGCTGCCGCCGCCCGACTACTCGAAGGACGGCTTCCTCGCGACCCGCGCGCGGATCGCGAAGCGGCTCGTCGACGGCGCGGTGGCCGCGGGGCTCGAGCACGTCGTGCTGCTCAGCTCCATCGGCGCGCAGCACCCCGAGGGGACCGGCGTGATCCGGTCGCTGCACCACACCGAGGAGCTGCTCCGGGCCTCGGCGATCCCAGCGACCTTCCTGCGCCCGGCCTACTTCGTCGAGAACTGGGGCAGCGTGCTCCCGGCCGCGCAGGGCGACGGCGTGCTGCCGCAGATGCTCGGCGACGCCACCGCGCCCGTCCCGATGGTGGCCACCCGCGACATCGGTCGCGCCGCCGCGCGCGCGCTCCTCGAGGGGCCGTCGGCCGCGGGCGTGATCGAGCTCGAGGGGCCCACGCGGCCTTCCCCCGTGGACATCGCCGCCTCCGTCGCGTCGATCCTCGGTCGACCGGTGGCGCCCATCGACGTGCCCTTCGACGCGCAGGTCGCGACGCTCCAGTCGTTCGGGATGAGCCAAGACGTCGCGAGCCTCTTCAACGAGATGAACCGCGGCATCGCGGCGGGGCACGTGACCTTCGACGGCTCGGGCACCCACGAGCGCGGCGAGACCGACGCGACGACGGTGCTGCGCGCGCTGCTGAACGCCTGAGCTCAGGCGGGCGCGTCGGCGAGCATCTGCACCATGGCGCGCCACGAGCCGTCGGTGAGCGGCTCGTCGGCCGCCTCGGTCCAGCGGTGGGCCTCGTGCTCGAGGCCCGCCGCGGGGACCCACACCCGCGTCGCCACGATCGGGAGCCACGCGCGCTTGTCCACGAAGCCGTCGACGCGCGCCTTGAGCGCGTTGCGCGTGAGGTCCCGGAGCGCGACCGCGTTGAGCAAGCTCGCGTAGAGCACCGCCGCGGGCCAGCCGATGCCCATGCTGCCCAGGACGCAGAGCGACAGGTAGCCGGAGAGGAGCCACGCGACGAGGCCGCGGCGCCAGTACGGCGACGCGAAGTAACCGGTGCCGATGGGCACGAACACGCCCCCGGTGAGAAGGCCGCCCGCGACGGCCGCCGCGATGGTCAACAAGCCTTGCAATCGAAGGCTCCCGGCGCGGTCCTCGGGGAGGAAGCGCACGGAGCGCTCGCGGTCCGCCCAGCCGGGGAGCCCGGCCCGCGCCGAGGGGCTGTCCACGCGGACGCGGACGAAGCCCTCGAGCCCCGCCCCGAGCGCCGCCGCGACCTCGTCCTCGAGCGCGGGGAAGAGGTAGACGTGCGCCTCGCCGAGCGCGCCGGTCGGCAGCCGCGAGACCAGGGTGACGACCCGGTTGGTCGTCGTGTCCGCGTAGCCGACGCGGCTCAGCGAGGCCTCCTCGATGACGAGCGCGCGAGGGCGGAACATCACGCGGGTCAGGAACACCGTCCGGTCGCGGCCGAGGATCAGGTGGCCCACCCGGCAGCGGCCGACGGACGGCGCGCGGAAGACGTACGACGGGATGACGCTCGCGCCCTCGAGGCCGTGCTCGGCGAGGTAGGCCTTCACCCAGGCCGGTGGCTCCGGCAGCGCGCCCCGCTCCCCCGCGGCGGCGCGGCGGCCCTTGCGGAGCAGCGCCCAGCCGATCTTCACGTGGATCCACGTCAGCCGGGTGAGCAGCGGCCCCGTCACCACCCCGACCGCGAGGTAGAGCCCGAGCAGGACGGGGACGAGCACCGTGTCCCCGAAGGCGATCCCGGCGACGGTGGCCCCGAACGCGAAGAAGTCGTCCACGAAGGAGTGCGCGAGCTTCAGCCCCGGGATCGGCACCATCGCGAGGAGCAGGCGCGTGCCCGTCTTCCCCATCGTCGCGATCCAGCTGAAGAGCGCGGACACCGTGACGGTCACCGCGACCACCGAGGTGCCCACCAGGAGCGACGCCTCGACGACCTCGGGGGCTGGCGGCTCGACGCTGTCGCGGGCCGCGGCGACGCCGATGAGCGTCGCGCACGCGATCCCCGCGAAGGGGCGCCACGCGGTCGAGACGGGGACGAGCCACTTCTCGATGAACCCGACCTTGTCGGCGAGCGAGTCGGCGAGCGCGAGCAGCCCGAACACCGCGCCGAGCGTCCACAGCACCTCGACCGGCGCGAGCGCGTGGAGCTGCCGGTGGAGGTCCGCGTTCATCATGATCTCGGGGACCGACGACGGCGCGGCGAGCAGGAAGATCATCCCGAGCGGCAGCCACGGGTTCTTGCCGGCGGCGGCGCTCGTCGCGACCGCGGCCACCATCGAGCTCGGGAGGGCGCCCACGGCCCCGAGAGTAGACAGGTCGAGCCGTCAGCGGAACCGACTCGTGCGGAGCGGGTCGTGGCTGAGCGACCGGAGGTCGTGACCGCGCGAAGCGCGGTCCGGCCGACCGGCGCGCTCCGCGCGCCGCTCGCGCCCGAAGGGCGCGTACTGGGGTGGGAGCGCGAGCCGGCTTTGCCGGTCGCGCGGGAGGGGTTGAAAACCCCTCCAGAAACTCAGTCGGGCTCGGGCTCGATGGCGTCGAGGACGTGGGCGAGGCGCGCGTCGAGGGCCTCGTGGGCGGCGCGCTCGAGGGCGCGGGCGAGCTCGGCCTCGACGACCATGACCGCGAGGGGGCGCAGGCGGCGGACGATGGCGGCGAGGCGCGGGACCTCCTCCGCCGGCGGCACGCGGCCCGCGACGTCGAAGACGTGCTTGGCCACGAGCTCGACGAAGCCGCTCGCCACGCGCTCGACGTCGGTGCGGAGCTCGGCCGCCTCGTCGAGCAGGGCCTCGAGCGGGACGCCGGCCTGGACGAGCTCCTCGCCCGCGTGGAGGAGGCGCGGGCTCGGGGCGCGGAAGCCGTCGCCCTCGGGCTCGAGGAAGCCCAGCGCGACGGCCTTCGACAGGGCGCTCGGGGCCGTGGCGCCGAAGCGCTCGATGACCTGCGGCAAGGTCAGGTGGGTGGCCACCTCGCTCGAGAAGGGGCTCGAGATCGCCTGCTCGAGGCCCATGAGCGCCGCCAGATCCTGGCCCTGCTCCCACGCGTCGAGGATCTCGCCGATGCTCGCCAGGGTGTAGCCCCGGCCGAGGAGCTGATGGACGAGGCGCAGGCGGAAGAGGTGGACGTCCGAGTAGATCGCCGCGCGACCCCGGCGCTCCGGCGCGGGCAGCAGGCCCTTGTCCTGGTAGGCGCGGATGTTCCGCACGGTCGTGCCCACCCGCGCCGCGAGCTCGTCGACCGTCAGCTCCAGCGGCGCCTCCGTCACGCCACGAGCCTACCGCGACCCTGGCACCCCTCCCAACGAAGGGGACTTGATAGTTACATCAACGGATGTAACCTTTCTCTCGATTGGAGGAACGATGCCCCTGAGCCGTCCATCCCCCAGCCGCCCGATCCCCGTCCGCGCCCCCCGGTTCGAGCTCGACGAGAGCGTCCCTCGAGCCTGGCTCGGCGGGAGCCCCGTCGCCTCGCACGTCGTGAACGCGCTCTCCCTGCTCTTCCCCGAGGGCGAGCGCTTCTTCATCCGGAGCGTCCGCCACTACCAGGAGCAGATCGACGAGGACCCCGAGCTGCGCGCCCGCGTGCGCGGCTTCTTCGGCCAGGAGGGGCGCCACGGGCACGAGCACGATCGCCACAACCGGATGCTCCGCGCCCAGGGCTTCGAGCTCGACGCGTTCTTCGAGCGCTACCAGCGCGTCGGCTGGGACTGGATCGAGCCCAACGTGCCGCCCCACCTTCGGCTCGCGACGACCGTCGCGCTCGAGCACATGACGGCGACCCTCGCCGAGATCGCGCTCGACTCGCCGATCCTCGACGACGCGCACCCGGAGGTGCGGCGCTTGCTGCTCTGGCACGCCTGCGAAGAGATCGAGCACAAGTCGGTCGCGTTCGACGTGCTCACCCGCGTGGACCCGCGCCTCGGCACGCGCGCCGCCGGGCTCGCGATCGGGGCGGGGGTGCTGCTCGGGTTCTTCGCGCTCGCGCTGGCCACGTTCCTCCAGCAGGAGCGAGCGCTCGAGCCCGCCGCGCCGGTCCCGCGGAGCCGCACCTTCTGGAAGGCCCTCCGAGCGACCCGCGGCACCCTCGCGGCCGCCGTCGTCGACTACCTCCGGCCGGATTTCCACCCGGATCAGCGCGACAACTACGCGCTCGCGGTACAGCACCTCGCCTCGATGTGAGCCGCGGGGGCCCACGGGCGCGGCGCGCACGATCGACTGGCACGGTGACGTCCGTGTGTCAGGTTCGGCCCTTCCCCTGACACCGGCCTCCCCCGCCGGCACGACCCCGAGGTATCAACGTGAAGCTCGAAACCCTCTTCTGCGCGCTCGCGCTCGCCCTCTCGCTCGTCGCTTGCGACAGCAGCCCCGCCGGCACCGACGCCGGCTCGATGATGGGCACCGACGCGGGCCCGATGATGGGCACGGACGCCGGCCCGATGATGATGGGCACCGACGCCGGCCCGATGACGGGGCCCGACGCCGGCCCGCCGGACATGAACGCGGTGATGCGTCAGCAGTCGGCCATCGATCGGGTCAACACCGCGTACTGCACCTGCGACATGACCCCCTTCGCCACCGCCGCGGAGTGCGCGAGCTTCAACGGCAACGCGGCTCAGGACGCCTGCGAGGCGTCGGCGTACAGCTCCACCTTCGCGGGCAACGGCGCGTACTTCACCTGCACCGCCGGGGCGTACGAGACCTACGCGACCTGCATCGAGGCCGCGAGCTGCGACGACACCGCCGTCGGCGCCTGCGAGGACGCCGTCGACGCCGCCACGACCACGTGTGAGGCCTTCATCGACGAGACGGCCGGCATGGCCTTCGGGACCGCGTACGACATGTGCGTCGAGACCAACGTGATCGGCCCGGCGGGCATGTGCCCCGACGACTCGAGCGCCGTCAGCACCACCGGCATGGCCGTCTTCATGGGCACGACCACCGCGGCGGGCAACGACCTCGAGCCGCCCGCGGGCTGCCACGCGATCGACGGCGGCGGCGGCTCGCCCGAGCTCGCCTTCCGCTGGACCGCGCCGGCCGACGGCACCTACGTGTTCGACACCATCGGCTCGGGCTTCGACACGGTCCTCTACCTCCGCGCCGGCTGCGCCGCGACCGACATGGAGATCGGCTGCAACGACGACGTCTCGGACACCGACTACCGCTCGCGCCTGATGGCCACGGTCACGTCGGGTCAGGAAGTCCTCGTCGTCGTCGAGGGCTTCAGCGACGCCAACGCGGGCGACTTCGTCGTCAACATCAACGCGATGTGAGCTCGTCGAGCTCCCCCGCCCGAGGGCGTGTCCGCATCGCGGGCGCGCCCTCGCGGCGTTGAGCAGGCTGCTGAAAGGGTCTCGAAGGGACCTCCTCGGCGCCTGCCCCGTGCCCTTGCCCGTGCCCTTGCCCGTGCCCGCCCGTGACGCGTAGACGTTGCGACTCTTCGGGCACGAAGGGAACGATCCGGGCACGGGCACGGGCACGGGCATGCGCGCTTCGCGCGCGGCACGGAAGCAGGCTGCTTTTCAGCAGCCTGCTACGCCCTCGGGAACAGTGGCAGCTTGCGGACCGGCGTCCCCGTTAGGCGCGAGAGCGCGCTCGCGACGGCCGGCGCGATCATCGGCACGCCGACCTCGCCGATCCCCCCGGGCTCGCCCGCGCCGTCGAGCACCTCCACCTCGATCTCGGGGCACGCGTCCATCCGCAGGACCACCGCGTCGTGGAAGTTGCTCTGGCGGACGCGGCCCGCCTCGACGTCGATGGCCCCGTGCAGCGCGGCGGAGAGCCCGAACACGATGCCGCCGAGGATCTGCGCCTTCACGCCGAGCGGGTTGATCACCCGGCCGCACTCGACGGCGGCCCACACCCGGTGCACCCGCGGGAGCGAGTCCTCGACCGACACCTCCGCGACCTGGGCGCAGACGCTCCCGAAGCACGCGTGGACGGCGAGCCCGCGCGCGCGGCCCTCGGGCGGCGGCGCGGTCCAGTCGCACATCTGGGCCACGCGCTCGAGCACCGCGCGGTGGCGCGCGTCCGCGGGCAAGAGCGCGAGGCGCAGCTCGAGCGGATCCCGCTCGGTGGCGCGGGCGACCTCGTCGAGCATCGCCTCCACCGCGAACGCGTTGTATCCGTGGCCGACCGAGCGCCAGATCCCCGTCGGGATGGGCGAGGCCACGTCGCTCCACCGCACCTCGACCGCGCCGAACCGGTAGGGCGGGCGCGCCGCGCCGTCGACCGCGAGCTCGTCGACGCGCCCCCCGGACGCCTCCCCGCCGCCGTGGGTCGGCGTCGCGACGTGGTCCCGCCACGCCACGATCTCTCCCTCGGCGTCGAGCCCGACCTCGAACCGATGGGCCGCCGCGCAGCGGTAGTAGTCGTGCTGCACGTCGTCCTCGCGCGTCCAGACCAGCTGCACCGGGTTCGGGCTCGTGTGGCGCGCGAGCTCGACGACCTGTCGGATCTCCTCGGGGACGGTGCGCCGACCGAAGCCGCCGCCGAGCAAGGTGACGTGCACCGTACACCGTTCGATCCCCACCCCGCCGAGCTCGGCCACCGTCTCGCGCACGGTCATCGGGTCCTGGGTCGGCGCCCAGACCTCCCACGCGCCGTCGGCGAACCGCGCGGTCGCGTTGATCGGCTCCATGCACTGGTGGGCGACGTACGGGACCTCGTAGGTCGCCTCGAGCGTCCGCGCCGCGCCGGCGAGCGCGGGCCGGACGTGACCCTCCACGTAGACCTCGGCGCCCTCCCCGCGCGTCGCGTCGCGCAGGCGCTCCTCGACCCGCGCGCTCGACAGCGACGCGTTGGGCCCCGCGCGGTGATCCGCGGCGAGGGCGCGCCGGCCGGCGAACGCGGCGAACGTGTGCTCGGCGATCACGGCGACCGAGCCCGAGGTCATCCGGACCACGTCGAGCACTCCGTCGACCGCGCGCGCGGCCTCCTCCGCCACGTCGCCGAGCGTGCCGCCGATGCCCCGCGGGCGCTCGATCGAGGCGTAGCGCAGGCCGGGCAGGCGCACGTCGATCCCGTAGACGGCGCGCCCCTCGGACTTGTCGCGGGCGTCGAGGCGCCGCGTGGGGCGCCCGATCCAGCGGTGCTCGTCGCGCAGCGCGGGCGCCGAAGGCACCTCGAGCGTCCCCGCGAGCCCGGCGAGCTCGCCGTAGCCGACGCGTCGCCCGCTCGCGCGGTGGATCACGCCCCCGGCGCGCGTGTCGCACGCCGCCACGTCCACCCCGAACACCGTCGCGCCGGCCTCGAGGAGCATCGCCCGCGCGACGCCGCCGGCCTCGCGCAGCTCCTCGTACATGCTGCGAACGCTCGCGGACGCCATCGTGCCCTGATAGCCGTAGGTGCGGCTCGCGGGCGCCTGCTCGACGCGGACCGCGCGCCAGTCGGCGTCGAGCGCGTCGGCGACGATCATCGGCAGCGACGTGGACACGCCCTGCCCCATCTCCGAGCGCGTGACCCACACCGTCGTGGTCCCGTCGTGATCGATCGCGAGGAAGACGTTGGGGCTGAACGGCTGCTCGCGCGGGGGGACGCGCATCTGGCGCCGCTCCCAGTGCTGGCCCCCGAAGAACCCGAGCCCGAGGCCGACGCCGCCCGCCGCCGCCGCGGTGACGCCGAGCGAGATCAGCTGCCGTCGGCCGAGCTTGCGCCAGCGGCGCTTCGAGGTGGCCTCCTCAGTCACCGGCGACCGACCGGATCGCGGCGAGGATGCGCGGATAGGTGCCGCAGCGGCAGAGGTTGCCCGCCATCGCCCCGCGGAGGGTGGCCTCGTCCGGGTGCGGGTCGCGCGCGAGCAGCGCGCTCGCGCTCATGATCTGACCGCTCTGGCAGTACCCGCACTGCGGCACGTCGTGCTCGACCCACGCGCGCTGCAGTGGGTGGTCGCCCCCGAGGCCCTCGATCGTGGTGACCGGCGCGCGCACGCGCGACACGCGGAGCGAGCAGGATCGGACCGCGACGCCGCCGACGTGGACGGTGCACGCGCCGCACTGCGCGACCCCGCAGCCGTACTTGGTCCCCGTCAGGCCGAGCACGTCGCGCAGCACCCAGAGGAGGGGTACGTCCGCCGCGACGTCGACCTCGACCGACTCACCGTTCACCTCGAGCGAGTAGCGCGGCATCCCCGTGCACGCATAGCAGCGTCGGGAGTGCTAAGCACTGGACCGATGCGGACGATCCTCGCGCTGGCGCTCGTGCTCCTCGCCGGCTGCGGCGCGCGGACCACTCTCTCGGTCGGCGGCGACGGTGGCGCGGCTCCCCCTCGTGACGCGGGCGGGCGCGACGCGGGGCTGGTCGACGGTGGCGGTCGAGACGCGGGCGGTCGGGACGCGGGGCGCCCGGACGGCGGCCCGCCGCGCTTGGAGTGCCAGCGCGACGCGGACTGCCGCATGGGCGTGTGCCGCGGCTCGGCCACCGACGCGCCGAGCGACCTGGAGGCGCTGCGCCTGTTCTGCGGCGCGGCCGACGAGGACGAGGCCCCTGCCGGGGCGGCCTGCCGAGAGCGCGCGGCCTGCGACAGGGACCTGTGCGCGGTGGCTGGCGTCTGCGTGATCCCCTGCGGGAACGACGCGGACTGCGCCGCGTCGGAGCTGTGCCGCGAGGTGTGGGTCCAGACGTCGGCGAGCTCGATGGAGTCCGTCCAGGCGTGCACCGCGCGGGTCGCCGCGCCCTCGACGGTGCGGGTCGCGGGCCCGGAGAGCGGCCCCGCGCTCGGGGACGTGGCGACCGCCGACTCGCTGCCGAACCTCCGCCCCAACGCGCTCGTGGTGTGGCGCGGCCCCGCCGCGAGCGAGCCCCTCATCGAGCGGATCGTCTCGCTCACGCCTGGCGACGGCGTGGTCTTCGACGCGTTCGTGGGCGGCTTCCCGGACGACCCCGCGCCCGCGTGGGGCGTCGGCGCGGCGACCGTCGGCGAGCTCGTCACCCTCATGCACCCGAACGGGCCCGCGTCCCCGTCGTCGCGGCGCGGCTTCGACGTGTTCCTCAGCTCGATGGTCCCGGGCCCGAGCGAGCGCGTGGTGCTCCAGCGCGAGGCCGACGGCGCCTCCTTCGATCTCGACCTCTACCTCGTCGGAGGGAACGGCTGGCTCGCGCCGGACGGCGTGGTCCCCGCGGACCTGGCGGTCGCGATCGACGAGCTGCGCGCCCTCTACCGACCGACCGGCCTCGCCATCCGCGAGGTCCGGGTCCACGACGTCGTCGGCGGGCTGCGGCGACGCTTTCAGGTGCTCACGGGGAGCGCGGGGATCATCGGCGCGCCACCGGATCTGCCCGAGCTCTACCGGCTGTCGGCGGGCGCGAACCGGCCGTCCGTCCACGTCTTCTTCGTGCGCACCATCGAGGACGCGCTCGGGATCGCGAGCGGCATCCCCGGCCCCCACGCGATGCCCGGCACGCGCGCGAGCGGGGTGGCGATCTCCGCCGACCTCGTCGGGCTCGACGAGCTCGCGGTGGTGATCGGCCACGAGATCGGCCACTTCATGGGCCTCTTTCACACCTCGGAGCTCGACGGCCGCGTCGCGGAGCCGCTGCCCGACACGCCGGAGTGCCGGACCGACCGCGACGTCGACGGCGACGGCTACCTGCTGCCGATGGAGTGCCGCGGGACCGGCGCGGAGAACCTCATGTTCTGGGCGGGGAGCGGCGGCGAGATCTCGGCGCAGCAAGCCCAGATCATGCGGCGCGCGTACTTCGTCGAGTAGCCCACACGCTTCTTCACGTTCCCTTGACGCGGCCCGCACGGACGCGAGGCATCATCCGACGATGACCACCACCGCCCGCACCGAGCCCTGCCCGCAGCCCGCCGGCGTCTACGTCCCGGTGATCGATCGGAGCCGGTGCGAGGGCAAAGCGGATTGCGTCCGTGTATGCCCCGTGGCGGTCTTCGAGGTCCGCCGGATCGACGACGCCGACTTCGCAGCGCTGAGCTGGCTGGGGAAGGTGAAGAGCGTCGCCCACCGCCGCCAGACCGCTTACACCCCGAACGCCGAGGCCTGCGAGGCGTGCGGCGAGTGCGTGAACGCGTGCCCGGAGAAGGCGATCAAGCTCCGGAAGCTGGGCACGCGCTAGAGTCGAGGGGTGCGACGGTCGATCCACCACCTCCTCTTCGCCCTGATCCTCGCCGGCTGCGGCGCCGACGGTGACGCCGACGCCGGGCTCACCTCGGACGGAGGCGCGGGCGACGGCGGAGACCGCGACGCCGCGGCCGTCGACGCGGGTCCGGCCGACATGGACGCGGGCGGCACGGACGCGGGCGCGAGTGACATCGACGCGGGCGACGTGGACGCGGGCGACGTCGACGCTGGCGGCACGGACGCTGGCGACACGGACGCGGGCGGCATGGACGCCGGTGGCACCGACGCTGGCGGCATGGACGCGGGCTTCGACGCCGCATTGCCGGACGCCGGCTACGACGCGTCGCTGCCCGACGCCGGCTACGACGCCAACGTCCGCGACGCCGGCCCCCCGCCCGGCGCGACGTGCCTCTCGGGCGGCACGGGGACCCACGTCCTGCGCTTCCGCTGGGCCGGATCGCTCGGGGACCCCGTCGCGTACGTGGTCTACGAGGCCAACACCCTCCCCGACACCACGCGGTGGCACGTGAGCGCGGCGTCGCGCTCGATCGGGTACCGGCCCGTGTTCGCGGACCCGTTCCTCGGCGAAGGCGGCCTCGACCTGTCGGGGACCGTCTTCATCGACGTCGAGCTCAGCACCTCCGGGCTGTCGCGGGTCCGCAACGCGACGCTCGCCATCTACGGTCGGAGCTTCAACACGACCACGAGCGGCAGCTTCGAGTGGATGAGCTTCTCCGGCTCCGGGGCGTCGCCCTACGCGGGCGTGTCCAACGCCGCTCCCTATGCGTGGTACGGCGCGAGCGCGACCTCCGCGCTGCCGGCGGGCGACTCCGGCACCCTGCTCCGGATCGAGGCCGGCCCCCCGTCGAACGCCCTCGTCGTGAACCGCGTCGAGATCTGCTTCGACGCCGACTAGCAATCTACGCGGGGGCTCCCGAGAGGCTGAAGTCGGCGCCGAGCCCGGCGGGCCGGACGGTCCCCGGGATGTGGTCGATGCGGCGGATGCCCTTGCGGGTGACGACGACGCGGATGCGCTCCCAGGGAGCGGAGTCGTCGCCGGCGCGGCGCAGGCGGTAGACGATGCCGAGGTTGTAGACGCGCGGCGCGATCGCGCTCTGGACGCGCCCGGCCTCGGGATCGGCGAAGACGATCTTGCGCTTGGGGTCGTCGGTGTGGGCGAGCCATCGCCGCAGGTCGAGGCGGAAGATCTCGGTCAGCGCGTCGAAGCGTTCGTCGGCCCGGGCGAGCTTCGCGGCGCTGAGCCGCACGACCTTGCGGTGCCAGAGGACCTTCTCGACGCGAGCCTGCTCCTCGAGCGGGTGCACCCGCGTGGAGCGACGCCGCTCGAGGACCGCGGGCGGCAAGTCGCCGAACGGGACGAAGGCCGACTGCTCGTCGATCTTGCCCAGCATCACCCGGCGCTCGGGGTCGTGCAGACGCCAGCGCCGGTCGGGCAGGTGACGGGAGACCACCGAGGAGAACACGCCCTGGAGCCATGCCTTGAGGCGGTCCTTCGCCATGTAGGCGAGCACCGCGATGACGGCCCACATGAAGAGGTCGGAGCCCATCGGGTTGCCGTTCCAGATCGCGGCGACCACCGCGAAGGTCATCGCGACGCCTGCCGCGACGGCGTAGAGGACGTTGAGCACGACGCGCGCGGCGTCGCGGACCTCGGGCTTGAGCCAGAGCACCGACGACGTGAAGCGCTTGAGGACGTGGCGACGGAACTCGAGGTGCTCGACGTCACGCTTCGAAGCGGTGGCCGTGCCGACGCCCTCGAGGCAGCCGTCGCGTCGGTAGCGCGCCTCGGAGACCGCCGCGTTGACGACGGACTGGCGCAGCGTCTCGGGCGCGTCGGCCTCCTCGAGCTGGATCGCGAGGTTGCCCATCAGCGTCTCGAGCAAGCGGGAGACGTCCTCGTCCACCCACTGCGCGGCGGTGGTGAGCGTGTCGTCGCCCTCGGGGAGCGTCGCGAGCACGCTGCGCAGCCCCTCCGCGATGCGGCCCGTGTCGGCCACCATCCGGGACGTCGCGGCGAGCGCCCGTGTGCGGCGGTCGGAGTCGCCGTCGTTCAGGGCGTCCGAGATGGTGCGCTTGCGCGCCACGCCCGCGGCCCGGACGAGGCAGGCGAAGACGCGCAGCTCGCGGATCATCGCGGCCCTGTCGCCGGACTCGACGACGTCCCGGAGCCGCTCGAGGGGGGCGCCTGCGACCTCGGCGAACGGCACGTCGGGGACGGCGAAGCGGATGTAGGACGCGAGGTCCGAGTAGATGTCCTGCTTGTCGTAGGTCTTGCTGTCGATCCGCAGGCTCTCGGGGACGAAGAAGTAGGCCTCCCACTCGTGCTCGGTGCTGCGCGCGCCGGGCTCGATCGCGTAGTCGAGTGCGAACTCGACGTGGGTGCGGTCGTGGACGCGCCACGCGGGCCGATCCCCGCGCTTCGAGAGGTCCCCGACGAAGGACCCCCAGTCGCTGGCGGGGGCGAGGCTCGCCCGCGCGTCCGTGTGGCGCTCCGAGGACCGAGTGTCGTCTTCTGTGTCGAGCTGAGGCTGGGCCATCAGGAGGAGATTCCGAAGTGAAAACAGCCGATCGAACGAGCCACCGTCACACCGATGTCACATTAGCGTGACAGACGGACACGCGTCTGTCGAACATCGAGCGCGATACCCCCCGGCCACGACGAAGGCGGCGAGGTTTCGATGAGGACACGGATCGAGGCCCCTACCCGGGCGGTCGGACCACGGGTGATTCACCTCCACGAGGGCGCCCAACGCGAAAAAGTGCCTGCTTCGTGAAGATCCGCTCGGGTGCGCGACAATCCTGGAGGAGATGGCCCGCACGCTCCCGACCGATCGGCCCTTGCTCGCGGCCCCTGCGCTGGACGTGGAGTCGGTCTACGACGCGACCGCGGATTTCGCGTGGCGGAGCCTCCATCGGCTCGGCGTGGACGATCGCGACCTGCCCGATCTGCTCCAGGAGGTGTACGTCGTCGTGCATCGCCGACGTGACGACTACGACCCGAGCCGGCCGCTCCACCCGTGGATCTGGGGGATCTGCGTCGGCCTCACGCGCAACTACCGGCGTCGCGCGGCGCGGTCGCGCGAGCGGCTGATGGGCGCGCTGCCCGAGCGCGCGAGCCTCGACCGACCCGACACGGACCTCGAGCGACGGCGACGCCGCGAGCGTGGCGCGCGCCTGCTCGAAGCCCTCGAGCCCGAGAAGCGCGCGGTGTTCATCATGTTCGAGGTCGAAGGCATGAGCGGCCGCCAGATCGCCGAGCTGCTGGGTCTGCCGCTCGGCACCGTGCACTCGCGCCTGCACGCGGCCCGGCGCGAGCTCGCCGCCGCGCTCGAAGAGGGAGAACGATGAGCGACGATCCCACCCCCTGGCGCGACGTCCTCGGCGACGTCCCCCCGGAGCTCGGCGAGCTCGTGCGCGACCTCGACGCGCCTCCGCCGCTGCCGCCCGCGATCCGCCTGCAGGTGCGGAGCCGCCTGCCCCGGCCCGTGTCGGCGCCGCCCCCGTGGACGCGCTGGATCGGCCCTTCGGCGTTCGCGACCGCGGCGCTCACGGCCGGGTTGGTGCTGTGGCTGTTCCGACCGACGCCGGGGCTGGAGACGACCATCGCCCCGGAGCCCAACGTGCCCGTGCCCGTGCCCGTGCCCGTGCCCGCCACCGCGCCCGCGCCCGCGTCCAACACCGTGCCCGTGCCCGTGCCCGTGCCCGTGCCCGCCTCCGACACCGCGCCCGCCTCCGCATCCGTCTCGGGATCGGATACCGCACCCGCCGCATCCGATCCCGCCATCGACGCCTTCGACGCCATCCCCCCCGTGGACGAGCTCCCTCCCGCCGCGCCGCCGCCCGAGCTCACCCGCAACGCCAGCTCGATCGCCGCCGTGCTCCGCCAGCATCGGACCGCCATCGCCCGCTGCGCCGCGTCGCTCTCCCCCACCGATCGCGTGCGCGTCGAGGCTCGCGCGACCATCGCCGCCGACGGTCACGTGCAGCGCGTCACCGTCACGGGCGGCCCTCGCCCGGTCTGCGCCTGCGTCGAGCAGGAGATCGCCACCTGGCGCTTCGGCCCCGCGTCCGAGTCGACCACGATCAGCGTCCCGTTCGTGTTCGCCGGCCCCGAGCCCCCCGCGCCGGCGAGCCCCACCGCGACGGGCACCCTGACCATCAACACCCTGCCCTGGTCCCGGGTCTACATGAACGGGCAGTACGTCGGCATCACGCCCATCGCGAACCTCCGCGTGCCCGAGGGCGACCACGAGCTGCGCATGGAGCCCGAGGGCCTGCCGGCGTCGACGATCCGCGTCACGGTCACGGCCGGCGAGACCCAGCGGATCGTCCGGCGACTGTATCCGTAGGTCGCCTGTCGACCCACCGAACGCCCGCGCCCGATGGCGCAACGGAACTTTCGTGATGCGTGAGCCGATCCGCGCCGCCCGAGGACCGTGGTGACGAACCCCAGCCAGGAGACGTCATGATCGCCAGCCTCACCCGCGCCGCCACGTTCGGTATCGCCCTCCTCGCCAGCCGCGGCTGCATCGGCCCCGATGGCCAGCAGCTGATGGGCGAAGACACCCCCTGGGAGGAGTGCTCCGACCGTCTCCTGGCCGAGGGGCAGAACGGCGACCTCTGCTCGTTCGAGGAGGGCTCCGGCTGCGGGACCCTCGGCGTCCTCGACGTCGGCCAGGAGCGCGTCGCCAACACGTGCGTGGACCACCGCCTGATCCGGAGCCACTCCACGATGCTCTCCCTCGACGTCCCCGAGGATCGGTGCGTGGCGCCCAACGTGCTCGACTACGGGCAGCCGATCGAGGTCCGGCCGAGCACCGACGGCTGCCTCGAGGTGGCGCGCTGCGACCCGATGGACCGCGACGGCTTCCACGTGCTCTGCCAGGACCCGGGCCCCGAGGGCCTGCGCGAGGACGCGGCCGAGGTGGAGCCGTGGACCGACTGCGACGCCGCCCTACAGGACGCCGCCGATCACGACCCGTGTGTCGGGACGTTCGTCTGCGGCGGCCCGCGGTTCCTCGGGCCAGGCCACTCGACCGGCCAGCTCGCCGCGTGGTGTGATCAAGGCGTCTTGCGGCTCTTCACGCTCGACCTGATCGTCCACCGCTGAGCCGGCGTCAGCGCCAGCCCTGCTCGTCGTAGAACGCGAACGCGTCGGCGAGCGAGCCCTCCATCGAGCGCAGGCGGAACCCGAGCTCGCGCTCGGCCTTGTCGCGGCGCACCACCGCGTTGGAGACGCTCGCGCGGAGCATTCCCGCCGAGTACAGCGGGACCTCGCCGCGGACCTTCGAGACCGCGTTGGTGATCGGGAGCATCGCCCAGCCGACCCAGATGGGCAGCGCCACGCGCGGCATCTTGCGCCCGGTCACCGCCTCGACGGAGCGCGCGAGCCCGCGGATGTCGCGCACGTCGCCGGTCAGCAGGTAGCGCTCCCCGCGGCGGCCGCGCGAGCTCGCCGCCGCGACGGCCCGGGCCACGTCGCGGACGTCGGCGTAGTCGGTGACCGCGTCGAGGAGGACGGGGATGCGACCCGCGCGGAGATCGATCAGGGCCTTGCCGAAGATCGAGGGGCCGAAGTCCCACGGGCCGGTCAACGTGCCCGGGCTCACGATCACCGCGTCGAGGTCCCCGCGGCGCGCGAGATCGAGGACGAGCTTCTCTCCGTGCGCCTTGCTGCGGTGGTAGTCGCAGGCGTCGTCGAGCGCGAGCGGGTTGTCCTCGGTGAGCGGCTCCGACAGCGGGCGCCGGTCGAGCGCGGCGTGGCTGCTCGTGTGCACCATCCGGATCGAGCGCGCGGCGCACGCCTCGGCGACGGCGCGGGTGCCGTCGACGTTGACCGCGCGGATGCTCCCGTCGCGATCCGGCATCAGGTCGACCTTGGCCGCGCAGTGGTAGACGACGCTCGCTCCCTCGAGCGCGCGGTCGACGGCGCCGCGGTCGAGCACGCTGCCGGCGACGCGCTCGACGTCGAGGCCCTCGAGCGCGACGGGATCGCGCGCTGGATCGAGGACGCGCACGCGCGCGCCTTCGTCGAGGAGGTGTCGGACCAGGGCGCAGCCGAGGCGACCGGCGCCGCCGGTGACGACGGCGATGTTCGAGGCGTCGGTCATGGGGAGCCGGGCGTCGTGGCAAATCCCCACCGGGTTTTCAAGGCGGCTATGCTGGCCCCGTGCGCCGCCGCGTCGAGCTCCCCGGCCCCGTCGACGTGATCCGGACCATCCGGCGCCACAAGATCCACGGGCAGGACCCGACCACGCGCACGCACGACGGCGCGGCGTGGACCGCGTTCCGCACCGAGGACGGGCCCGCGACCGTCAGCTACCGGCAGGCCTCCGAGACGAGCGTCGACGTCGAGGCGTGGGGACCCGGCGCGGAGCGGGCCCTCGACGCCGCGCCAGCCCTCCTCGGCGCCGACGACCGGCCCGAGTCCTTCACCACCGACGACCCGCGCGTGGCGCCGCTGCTCCGCCGGTTCGGGGCGCTGCGCTTCGGCAAGACGGGGCGCGTGATCGAGCGGGTCGTGCCGACGATCATCGGGCAGAAGGTCACCGGCAAGGGCGCCGCCATGTCGTGGCGCGACCTCGTCTTCCGCTACGGCGAGCGCGCGCCGGAGCCGGCCCCGAACCTGTGGCTGATGCCCGAGCCCGCGCGCTTCCGCGAGCTCGGCTACTACGACTTCCATCCGCTCGGGATCGAGCGCAAGCGCGCGCAGATCATCCTCGACGTCACCCGCCGCGCGCGGAAGCTCGAGGCGCTCGTCGCCGAGGGGCCGGACGCGCTCGAGGCGCGCCTCCTCGCGTTCCGCGGGATCGGGCCGTGGACCGCGTCCATCGTGCGCGGCTCGGTCTTCGGCGACCCCGACGCGGTCGTGGTCGGCGACTACAACCTGCCGAACATGGTCGCGTTCGCGCTCGCCGGCGAGAGCCGCGGCGACGACGCGCGGATGCTCGAGCTGCTCGAGCCGTTCCGACCGCATCGCGCGCGGGTGGTCGCGATGCTCGCGATGAGCGGCAAGTCACCGCCGCGGTTCGGACCGCGCCTGCCGGTCCGCGACATCCGGGACCAGTAGGCTGGTAGGCTGCCTCCATGCGTCACGCCGTCATCGTCTGCGTCCTCGCGACGCTCGTCGCCTGTGGCTCGTCCGACCCGGAGGCGGGGACCGGCGAAGGGCCCACCGAGACCAGCGGCGGAGAGCCGGCACCGAGCGAATCTAGTGATCCCAGCGATCCGATCGGCCACGCGACGGAGCCCGTCTTCGAGACCGACGAGCTCAACGCGCAGTCCGACGCGATCATGAGCACCTACGCGCCGGAGCAGTGCTGCTGCGCGATCGCGCAGGGCGACATCATGCACGAGGACCTCGTGTCGGTGACCGAGTGCGAGCAGGCCGGCGAGTGCGTCCGCGTCGACCCGCGCCGCATCGCCCCGCACGCGTGCTGCCCGGGCCACGCGGCCGGAGAGCGCTGCAACGGCGACCCGAGCTGATCCCGACGCCGGAAGAAAGAACGCGCGCGCAGCGCGCACGCTCCCCCTCTCTCGGTCTCCCCGAGTCCCAGCCCGCCCTCTCCGGTCCGGCCGCCTCGATCCGCCCTTTGCACCCCCGACCCCTTTCGACGAACATCCACCGCCGTGGAGTGGCTGCGAGAGATCTGGAGTCACGGCTGGGCGGCCGCCGGGATCGTCGTGGTCGGCTCGCTCCTCGGCGCGTGGATCGTCGAGGCGGTGATCATCGGGGTCCTCAAGCGGTTCGTCTCGAAGACCGAGACCGACCTCGACGACCGGGTCCTCGAGCTCATGCGGCGGCCGCTCTACTTCTCGCTGCTCCTGTTCGGGTTCGACTACGCGATCCACCTCCTGAACCCGAGCGAGCTCGTGCGTCACACGACGCGCTCGGGCGCCTACTCGATCGCCATCGTCGTCTGGGGCATCGCGCTGATGCGGCTGAGCGGGACGGTCCTCAAGACCTTCGCGAAGAAGCCGCGCAAGGGCGGGCTGCTCCAGACGCAGACGCTGCCGCTCTTCGACATCGTCTCGAAGACCGCCGTGCTCGCCGCCGCCATCTACCTCGCGATGGTCGCGTGGCGCGTCGACGTCGGCGCGTGGCTCGCGTCGGCCGGGGTCGTCGGCGTGGCGGTCGGCCTCGCCGCGCAGGACTCGCTCGCCAACTACTTCGCGGGCGTCTTCATCATCGCGGACGCGCCCTACAAGCTGAAGGACGTCATCACGCTCGACGACGGGACGCGCGGCACGGTGACCGACATCGGGCTGCGCTCGACCCGGATCCACACGCGGGACGGGGTCGAGATCAACATCCCGAACTCGGTCCTCGGCTCGATGAAGATCGAGAACCGCAGCGCCGGGCCGAGCCTCGAGGAGCGCGTCGCGATCAGCGTGGGCGTGGCCTACGGCAGCGACGTGCACGCGGTCGGGGACCTCCTCCGCGCGACCGTCCTCGAGGTCGAGCACGTGAAGCGCGACCGCACGCCCGAGGTCTACTTCACCGCGTTCGGGGACTCGAGCCTCGACTTCGACGTGAAGGTCTGGATCGACCCGCGCTACTTCGAGCAGGTCCGCCACGACATGCACGTGCGGATCTACGACGCGCTGAACGCCGCCCAGATCGAGATCCCGTTTCCGCAACGCGACCTGCACGTCAGGGATCTCCCCCGGCCCGCGCCTGTATTATCCTCGGAGTCGTGAGCGAGCCCGAGGAGTGCGAAGAGTGCGGGGCGCCGCGGCGGGCGGGGCTGGTGGCGTGCGCCTACTGCGAGACCCGCTACGCCGGAGCCCCGGACGGCATCAGCTGCCCGAAGTGCGGCGACGACAACTTGCCGACCCAGGTGCGCTGCGCGTCGTGCGCGTCGTCGCTGATGCAGGTCTGCGTGTTCTGCACGCAGTCGAGCTCCATCGCGGCCAACGGCTGCGCCCACTGCGGCGAGACGTTCGAGGGCGCGGCCGAGCGCAAGGCGCAGCGCGCCGAGCAGCTGCGGCAGCAGCAGCTGATGGGGCTCGCCGCCACGGGTATGTCGGCGCTCGGGCAGGCCGCCGCGAGCCCGACGGGTCAGGGGATCCTCAACGAGATCCTGCGCGACCTGGGGCAGGCCGCGATGGGCCGCAAGAAGTAGCCCGCCGTTTGCGCCTCCGGCGCGCCCCGACCATGCTCGCGGCCCTCTCCAAGGAGCGCTGCGCGTGTCGGAAGAGTACGAGATCTTCGAGTCGGACATCGCCATCGTGGGCATGGCGGCTCGCGTGCCGGGCGCACGCACTCCCAAGCAATATTGGGAGAACCTCGCGAACGGCGTCGAGTCGATCCGGTTCTACTCGGACGAGGAGCTGCGCGCCGCGGGGGTGAGCGAGGACGACCTCCGGCAGAAGAGCTACGTGCGGGCCTCCGCGCCGCTCGACGACATGGAGCTCTTCGACGGCGAGTTCTTCGGGTTCAGCCCGAAGGAGTCGGCGATCATGGATCCCCAGCACCGCCACTTCCTCGAGTGCGCCTGGGAGGCGCTCGAGAGCGCGGGGCACCCGCCGGAGCGCTTCGAGGGACCCATCGGCGTCTTCGCGGGCTGCGGGATGGGCAGCTACTTCTACTTCAACCTCTGCACCCACCCCGAGCTCGTGCGCGACGTGGGGATGTTCCTCCTGCGCCACACCGGCAATGACAAGGACTTCCTCGCCACGCGCGTCAGCTACCTGCTCGACCTCAAGGGGCCCGCGATCGGCGTCCAGACCGCCTGCTCCACCTCGCTCGTCGCCGTGCACCTCGGCGTGCAGAGCCTGCTCTCGCGCGAGTGCGACATGGCGCTCTGCGGCGGCACCACGGTCCTGCTCCCGCACCGGCAGGGCTACCACTACGAGGAGGGCGAGATCCTCTCGCCCGACGGCCACTGCCACGCGTTCGATCACCGCGCGCAGGGCACGGTGTTCGGCTCCGGCGCCGGCGTGGTCGCGCTGCGGCGGCTCGAGGACGCGCTCGACGACGGCGACGTCATCCACGCGGTCATCCGCGGCTCGGCGGTGAACAACGACGGCTCGAGCAAGGTGAACTACCTCGCCCCGAGCGTGGACGGCCAGGCGACTTGCATGGTCGAGGCGTTCGGCGTCGGCCAGGTCGACCCGCGCACCATCGGCTACGTCGAGTGCCACGGCACCGGCACCTACCTCGGCGACCCCATCGAGATCGAGGCGCTGACCCAGGCGTTCCGCACCGCGACCCAGGACCGCGGCTTCTGTCGGATCGGCTCGGTGAAGTCGAACATCGGCCACCTCGACACCGCGGCCGGCGTCGCGTCGCTGATCAAGGCGACCCTCGCGCTCGAGCACGCGACGTTCCCGCCGAGCCTCTCGTACGAGAAGCCGAACCCCACGATCGACTTCGCGGGCTCGCCGTTCGTCGTCAACGACACGTGCGCGGCGTGGCCCGCGCCGACCGACCACCCGCGCCGCGCGGGCGTCAACTCCCTCGGCGTCGGCGGCACGAACGCGCACGTCGTCTTGCAGGAGCCGCCCGGCCTCGGCGAGGGCGACGAGCCCGCCCGCCGCTTCCAGCTCCTGATGGTCTCGGCGAAGACCGGGGCCAGCCTCGATGGCAACACGCAGAACCTCGCCGCGCACCTCCGGGCCCACCCGGACCAGAACCTCGGCGACGTCGCGTGGACCCTGCACCACGGGCGCCGCGCCTTCGACAGGCGCCGCGTCGTCGTCGCCGCGACCCCGGAGGAGGCCGCGCGCCTGCTCGACGAGGCGGACCCGCGGCGGGTCTTCACCCACACCGCGCCCGAGAAGAGCTCGGTCGTGTTCCTGCTGCCCGGCGGCGGCGCGCAGTACCCGCGGATGGCGCTCGACCTCTACGCGCACGAGCCGGTGTTCAAGGAGCACCTCGACCGCGGGCTCGAGCTGCTGCGCCGCGAGCACGGGATCGATCTCGGGCCGCTGCTGTTCTGCGAGCCGAGCGGCGTCGAGGCGGCGACCGCCGAGCTCGACCGGATGCCCAACCAGCTCCCCGCGATCTTCCTCACGAGCGTCGCGATGGCGCGCCTCTTCGAGTCGTGGGGCGTCACGCCGCAGGCGCTGCTCGGGCACAGCCTCGGGCAGAACACGGCCGCGCACCTCGCCGGCGTGATGAGCTTCGAGGACTGCCTCGGGCTCGTGGTGCTGCGCGGCCGCCTCTTCGAGCAGACGGCCGAGGGCGCGATGCTGAGCGTCAGCCTCCCCGCCGACCAGGTGCTGCCGCTGCTCGGCGACGAGCTCGACCTCGCCGTCGTGAACGCGCCGGAGTCCACCGTGGTCAGCGGGCCGCCCGCGGCCATCGACGCGCTCGCGGAGCGCCTCGCCGGGATGGAGGACGTCGAGGCCAAGCGCCTCGCGATCCCGACCGCGGCGCACTCGCGCCTCCTCGACCCGATCCTCGACGCGTTCGGCGACTACCTGCGCTCGATCCAGCTCTCGAAGCCGAAGCTGCCGTTCCTCTGCAACGTGTCGGGCACCTGGATCACGGACGCGCAGGCCACGAGCCCCGACTACTGGGTGAAGCACCTGCGCAGCACGGTGCGCTTCGCCGACGACGTCGAGACGCTGCTCTCGGGCGGCAACCGCGTCCTCGTCGAGTGCGGACCGGGCCGCACCCTGAGCAGCCTGTCGCGCGCGCACGGTGCGTTCCGGTCGGGCACGCACAACGCCTTGTCGTCGATCCGGCACAAGGACGACCCGATCGACGATCAGGCCTTCTTCACCGCGGCGCTCGGGCGCGTGTGGGCGAGCGGCGGGAGCTTCGACTTCGCGGCGCTCTGGCCCGACGGCGAGGCGCACGTGCGGGTGGAGCTGCCGACCTACGCGTGGAGCCACAAGCACTTCTTCATCGAGCCGGGCCGCGTCCAGATCGCGGACCCGGGCACGGATCTGCCGAAGATCGCGGACGTGGAGCGCTGGGGCTGGCGACCGCTCTGGAAGCCCGCGCTCACCGATCCGCGCGCGGGCGAGCCGCACACGTGGCTGCTCTTCATGGACTCGGCGGGCGTCGGCAAGCGGCTCGGGGAGCGGCTCGAGCGGGCCGGGCACCGCGTCGTCCGCGTCTACGAGGGCGACGCCTACCTCGCGCGGAGCGACCGCGAGTACTCGCTGAGCCCCGAGCACGGCAAGGAGGGCTACGCGGCGCTCGTCCGCGACCTCGTCGCGCGCGGGCTCACCCCGGACCGCGTGGCGCACCTCTGGCTGCTCGAGGCCAAGGAGACGTTCCGGCCGGGCTCGAGCCTCTTCCACCACCACCAGGAGCGGGGCTTCTTCAGCCTCTTCTTCCTCGCGCAGGCGCTCGCCGACGAGAGCGTGCCGACGCCGCTCCAGATCACCACCGTCCTCAACGGCCTGCTGCGGGTCGACGACGAGGCGGTCGCCTACCCCGACAAGGCCACGGTGCTCGGCCCGACCCGCGTGATCCCGCGCGAGCTCGAGGGCGTCACCGCGAGCGTCGTCGACGTGGAGCTGCCGCGCCGGAGCGAGGAGCTCTTCGGCGGCACCCTCCGCATGGCGCTCGTCGATCCCTTCGGCGGCAGGAAGCGCGTGGAGCACGAGCTCGAGGCGCTCGTGGATCGCCTCGAGGAGGAGCTGACGTCCCCGCCGCGCAACGCGGTGGTGGCGTGGCGCGGCGACAAGCGCTTCGAGCAGATGTTCGACGCGACCCCGCTCGCCCCCACCGAGCGCCCGCCCCTCCGCGAGGGCGGCTGCTACCTGATCACGGGCGGCCTCGGCGGCCTCGGCCTCACGTTCGCCGAGTGGCTCGCGCGCGAGGCCAAGGCGAAGCTCGTGCTCCTCAGCCGCAGCCCCGTCCCGCCGCGCGCGCAGTGGGCGGACTGGATGCGCCAGCACGGCCCGGAGGACCGCACGAGCCGCCGGCTCCGTCGCCTCCTCGACGTCGAGGACGCGGGCGGCGAGGTGATGGTCGCGACCGCCGACGTCACCAACGTCCTCGAGCTGCGCGACGCCGTCGCGGCCGCGCGCGAGCGCTTCGGAGACGTGCACGGCGTCTTGCACACCGCGGGCGTGATCGACGACGAGCTCATCGCGCTCAAGACGCAGCAGAGCGTGGAGGACGTCTTCACCCCGAAGATCCAGGGGACGCTCGTCCTCCAGGACGTGTTCGAGGACCAGCCGCCGCTCGACTTCCTCGTCCTCTTCAGCTCCACGTCGACCGCGACCGCGCCCGCGGGCCAGGTCGACTACGTGGCCGCCAACGCGTTCCTCGACGCCTACGCGGAGAGCCGCGCCGCGGACGCCACGCGCGTCGTCTCGGTCCACTGGGGGCTCTGGGGCGAGGTCGGGATGGCGGCCGCGCAGGTCGCGCAGGATCGAGTGGCGCCCGGCACCCTCGTCGGCGAGCAGCCCGACCACCCGCTCCTCGACGCGCGCGTCGCCGACGCGCACGGGCACACCGCGCTGAGCGGGAAGCTGTCGCCCCAGAAGCACTGGCTCCTCGACGGGCACCGCACCAAGAACGGGCACGCGCTGGTCCCCGGCACGGGCTACCTCGAGCTCGCGCGCGCCGCGCTGCGCGCCTCCGGCGAGCTCGGGCCGTTCGAGGTCGAGGACCTCTTCTTCATCCGGCCGCTCGCCGTCGCCGACGACGCGACCCGCGAGATCCGGGTGGCCCTGACCCCGACCCCGCGCGGTTACGCCTTCACGGTGCGCGGCGAGGTCGACCTCGACGGTCGCCGGGGATGGGAGACGCACGCGCAGGCGCACCTCGCGCTGCGCACGCTCGAGCCGCCCAAGCCCCTCGACGTCGCGGGGATCGAGCGGCGCTGCGCACAACGCACGTTGACGCCGGATCCGGCGGGGATCGTGACCCCGCAGGAGCGGCACCTCCGCTTCGGACCGCGCTGGCGGGTCCTGCGCTCGGGTGGGTTCGGGGCCAACGAGGCGTTCGGTCGGCTCGCGCTCCGGGACGAGCTCGCGGGCGAGACGGCGACGTTCGGGCTCCACCCCGCGCTGCTCGACATCGCGACGGGCTGGGCGATGGACCTGATCGCCGGCTACGACGGCGAGGCGCTCTGGGTCCCCGTCGGCTACGAGCGGGTGCGCGCGCACGCGGACCTCACGCCGTCGCTGGTGAGCTGGGTCCGCGGCCACGCGGGCAACTCGGACGACGCGGACTTCGTGTACTTCGACGTGACCCTCGCGGACCCCGCCACGGGCCGCGTGCTCGTCGAGGTCGACCGCCTCGCGCTGCGCAAGATGACCGGCGAGGTCGACTTCGCGCGGGCCCGTCCGTCGGCGCGCGACGTGGAGCTCGAGCCGGTCGAGGGCGAGGACCGCGAGCCGTCGCCGGCCGAGGTGCAGCTCGCCCGCAACCTCGAGAACGGGATCCTCCCCGACGAGGGTCGGGACGCGCTCGCCCGCGTCCTCGCGGGGCCGCGGCTGCCGCAGGTGTACGTGAGCTCGCTCGACCTGCCCGGCCTCGTCCAGCAGGCGGGGCTCGCGCTGCGGAGCCCGGGCGGCGGCGAGGGCATCAAGCTCGCGCGGCCCGACCTCGACAGCGCGTTCGTCGAGGCGAAGGACGAGGTCGAGCGCACCCTCGTCGGGTTCTGGCAGGAGCTGCTCGGCGTCGACCAGATCGGCGTGGAGGACAGCTTCTTCGACCTGGGCGGCCACTCGCTGATCGCGGTGCGGCTCTTCGCGAAGGTCAAGAAGGCTTACGAGGTCGAGTTCCCGATCTCCGTGCTCTTCGAGGCGCCCACGGTCAGCCGCTGCGCCGAGCTGATCAAGGCGCGCATCGGCGACGCCGGCGCCGCCGCCCCTCGCGAGCAGGCCCCGCGCGCCCGGTTCGCGCACCTCGTCGCGATGCACCCGGGCGACGGCGGCCCCAAGACGCCGTTCTTCCTCGTCGCGGGCATGTTCGGCAACGTGCTGAACCTCCGGCACCTCGCGCACCTCGTGGGCACCGACCGGCGCTTCTACGGCCTGCAGGCGCGGGGCCTCTACGGCGACCAGGCGCCGCACGAGACGTTCGCCGAGATGGCCGAGGCCTACATCGCCGAGCTCCGCACCGTGCAGCCGCGCGGCCCGTACTTCCTCGGCGGCTTCTCGGGCGGCGGCATCACCGCCTACGAGATCGCCCAGCAGCTCCGCGCCGCGGGCGAGGAGGTCGCGCTGCTGGTGTTCCTCGACACCCCCCTGCCCTTCCCGCCCCCGAGCCTCTCGATGCGCGACCGCGCGCTGATCCAGATCCAGCAGCTCGAGTCCAAGGGCGCGTCGTACGTCTCCGAGTGGGCCGTGAACCGCTGGAACTGGGAGCTCGGCAAGCTGCGCGCCCGCTTCGAGGACGCGGAGCCGGACCGCGCCGCGGACGAGTTCCACGACGAGGCGATCGAGGCCGCGTTCCGACGCGCGCTCGGCCGCTACGAGCTGAAGCCCTGGCCGGGCGCGGTCACGCTGTTCCGCCCCAAGCTCGAGGTCGCCTTCGACCTCGGCAACGGCCGGCTCCTCGACTACGACCGCGACTACGTGTTCGAGGACAACGGCTGGACGCCGCACGTCGGCCACCTCGACGTGATCGAGGTGCCCGGCAACCACGACTCGATGGTGCTCGAGCCCAACGTCCGCGTGCTCGCCGGGCGCTTCCGCGCCGTCATCGAGGCGGCCGAGAACGAGCTGCGCGCGCGCTCCCGCGACCGCGCGCGCACCGCCGCCGAATAGAGAGACCCATGAAGCTGCTGGCCATCACGCTGAACTACAAGACCCCTCGGATGACCCTCGACGCGGTCCGCGCGGCGCTCCCGGCGCTCGCGCGCGTGGACGGCGGCTGGCGCCTCGACGTCGTCGACAACGACTCGCAGGACGGCAGCGAGGCGACGCTCCGCGAGGGCGTCGCGGAGCTGTCGAACGTCCGCTTCCTGCAGACGGGCCACAACGGCGGGTTCGGGTTCGGCAACAACTACGCGATCCGGGCGGCGCTCGAGTCCGACGACCCGCCCGACTACGTCTACCTCCTCAACTCCGACGCGTTCCCGTCCGAGCACGCGATCGAGGCGCTCGTCGACTACCTCGACGCCCACCCCGACGTGGGCATCGCGGGCAGCTACATCCACGGCGTGGACGGCGAGCCGCACCTCACCGCCTTCCGCTTCCCGAGCCTCGCGAGCGAGGTGCTCGGCGCCTTCCGCCTCGGCGCGCTCAAGCGCGTCCTCTCGGACCACGAGGTCCCGATCATCCCGATGCCCGACACCACTCGCGCCGTCGACTGGCTCGCGGGCGCGTCGATGATGATCCGCCGCGAGGTCCTCGAGTCGGTCGGGCTGTTCGACGAGACCTTCTTCCTCTACTTCGAGGAGACCGACCTCTGCCGCCGCGCGCGCCTGCGCGGCTGGGCCACGCACTACGTCGTCGAGAGCCGCGTCGCGCACGTCGGCCACGGCTCGACGGGGCTCAAGGACAAGTCCAAGCCCATGCCGCGCTACTGGTTCGACAGCCGGCGTCACTTCTTCCGCAAGAGCTACGGGCCCGCGTACACGTGGGCCGCCAACGCCGCGCACGCGGTGGGGCTCGCGACCTTCAAGGCGCGCGCGGGCCTGCAGCGCAAGGCCGACACGGACCCGACGGGCTTCCTGAAGGACTTCGTGAAGTACAACTTCGTCGACCACCGCCCCTGAGCGGGGCTCGGATCAACGGAACAGGGCCTCGACGTCGAACGCGGGCGCCGCCGCTTCGGGATCGACCGCCTCGCCCCAGCACTCCACCGCGCCGTCGCGGCGGACCGCGCACGTCTCGTCGAGCCCCGCGCCGAGGGCGACCACGTCGCCGAGCCCGGGGACCTCGATCGGCCGCCAGCGATCGTCGCGGGTGCCGTCGCCGAGCTGGCCGGCCGCGTTGGAGCCCCAGCACCGAACCGTCCCATCGCCGAGGAGCGCGCAGCGGTGACGGTCGCCCACCGCGATCCCTCGGACGTCGGCGAGGCCATGAACCGCCGTCGGCTGCGCTCGCGGGGTCCGCGTCCCGTCGCCGACCTCGCCGAAGACGTTGCGCCCCCAGCAGCGCGCGACGCCTCCGAGGAGCGCGCAGCCCTCCGCCTCGGGCACCAGCTCCACGGCGCCGGCCCAGGCCGGCACCTCGACGAAGGGTCCGCCCGGGGCACCCCCGCCGACGCCCCGGCCGAAGCAGCGCACGGTGCCCCCACCGTCGATCGAGCAGGTCTGATCTCCCGCGGCGACCAGCCTCTGGGTGTCCGGCGGCAGCGTGAAGCGCGCGAAGGGGCGGGACGTGTCGGCCCCGATGGCCCATCGCGAGCCCCAGCAGCGGAGCTCGGCCGGCCCGGTCCGCGCGCACGCGTGATCCTGGCCGGAGACGAGGTCCGTCGCGCGGCGGGCGAAGCGGCGCGGGCGGCCCATCTCGAGGTAGGGCGCGTCGACGTCCTCACCGTGGTCGAGCGTCATCGCGCCCCAGCAGAGGACGTCGCCCGCTTCCGTCCGGGCGCAGACGTGCATGCCGCCGACGCTGATCCGGGTGACGCCCCTGACGCCGCGCACGGGGGCGAGCGCCCCGTCCTGGCCCACGCAGGCCACGGTCCCGTCGGCGCGCGCGACGCAGACCTGCGCGCCCGCCATCGCGAGCTGGGTGACGGGCGGGGTCGAGGCCGGGCTCACGAGCGTGCGCCGAGGCGGTCCCGTCGAGGGGCGAGCCGCGCCGTAGGTTCCGAGCTGACCGTAGGCGTCCTGGCCCGCGCATCGAATCACGCCGTCGTCGAAGAGGCCGCACACGAAGCCCATCCCCCCGGCGACGGCCGACGCACCCTCCATCGTGGTCCACGGCGACGCCTCGGCCCCGGGCTGGATGCACGACCAGCTCCGTCCGCGGCGCGCGCAGACGCGATCGTGGAGCCCGACGAGGGTGTCCGCGCGGAGCCCGTCGACGACCGTCGCGTCGCTCCACCCCCGCCCCACGCGGCGCCAGCAGCGCACCGATCCGTCCGTCCCTCGGGCGCAGCCGTGATCGGGCGCCAGCGCCAGGTCCGCCACGCCGGGCGGCACGGCGACGGTCACCGGAGGAGCGTCGAGGTTGGCCCAGCAGATCACCCCGGTCGGCCCGGCCGCGCAGAGCTGCCACCCCGAGCTCGTCGCCGCGAGCCGGGTCCAGCCCGCCCCGACGGGGACGACGACGGGGCTGAGCGCCGAAGGCTCGCCGTACCCTCGAAGGCCGAGGTGGGGGCGATGGGCGAAGCACTCGATCCGTCCGTCGGCGTCGAGCGCGCACGTGAAGTCGCGCCCCGACGTCAGCGCGTGGGCCCCGTGGAGCTCCGGCACCTCGGGGGGCGCGGGCGCGAGGTCGAGGCGTCCGAAGCAGCGCACGGCGCCGTCGGCGTGGCGGGTGCACCCGTGCGTCCAACCGAGCGCGACCTCCTCGACGTCGGCGCCGAGCGGACGCGGCGCCGCCGGATCGAAGTCGGCCTCCGCCGGCACCGCGTCGGCCCAGCTCCCCCAGCACGCGAGCTCGTCACCGAGGCGCGCGCACGCCGAGACGCCGCCCGCCGCGAGCAGGGGCTCGGGCGCGTGGGTCTCCGCCGCTCGGGTCTCTGGTGCTCGGGTCTCTGGCGCGCGCGGGGCGGCCGCTCGCGTCGGCGCCGCCGGGGGCGGGCTCGACCCACACCCGAGCGCGAACAGCAGCAACGTGGTCCAGCGCACGCGTCTGTCGTACGCGTGGCGCGGCGCTCACGTTCCCGGCCCGCCGGACGCGGTCGCGGCGTCGATGCGCGCGGCGAGGGCGGCGCACGAGGCGATCCCGCGCGCGTGGCGGTCGATGGCGTAGCAGCGCCGGGCGAGGTCGACGACGCGCGCGGCCTCGCCGAGGACGGCCTCGGCGTCGGAAGGCAAGTTGTCGAGGAGGTCGCCGATCGCGTTCTCGACGAGCCCGAGCGGGAGCCCCCACGCGACGAGGCTCTCGATCGATTGTGCGCTGCGGAGCCAGGTCGCCATGTCACCGCGGCGGGCCGCGTCGCTCGCGAGCGCGAGGTGGACCCAGCCCGCGATGGGGAGCGCCGACGTGTTCACGCTCGGGTCCAGCATCGCCGCGAGCGCGATCGCGTCGCGGGGCCCGACGTCGAAGACGAACGGGAGGATGAGGTCGAAGCAGCGGAGGCGGTCCCCGTCCCAAGGCGTGCCCGCGTCGGCGACCGTCTGTCGGCACCCCCGGATCGCCTCGACGAAGCCCTCGTGCGTGCCCGCGACGAGCTCGCCCATCACCTTGTCCACGTGCGCCATCGCGAAGTCGGCCCACTGCCCGGCCTTGCGCGTGGTCGCGATGTTGTCCTCGCAGATGCGGACCGCCGCGTCGCGATCGCCGTAGAGGTAGCCGTCGTGGGCCATCACCATGCGCCGCCCCGAGACGAGGGTCCGCACGTCCACGTCGGGATCGACGAAGACGGGCTCGAGCGCCGCGCGCGCCTCCGCGAGCACCCCCGGCTCGAGGCGGTCGCGCGACACGTGGCAGGCCCACATGTTGCGCACGCGGACGTAGGCCCCGTCGCCGAACCGATCCGCGTCCTCGAGCATCCGGGCGGCGAGCGCGCGCGACTGCTCGGTGTCTCCTTGGCGGTTGAGCCAGAAGAGGAGCGCGCGATCGCGGACGCGCTGGACCTCGGGCTCGGCGCCCTCCGCGACCGCCTGCAGCTCCTCGATGGCGGCGCTCCAGCCGGCCATGTTCTGCCGCTCCTGCTCGCAGCTCGCGAGCAACGCGAGGGCGCGCGCGGTGGTCGCTGGATCCCCGCCGCGCGTCGCCTTTCGCGCGAGCTCGATGGCGCGCGTGCCGTCGCCGAGGTGCTGCTGGCCGCGCGCCATCGTCAGCAGGCAACCCGCGGCGCGCGGGTCGTCCTCGGAGATCGCGGCGACCACGAGGGCGCTGCACTCGAACGCGGCCCGGAGCTCCCCCGCCTCCTCGGCGCGCTTGGCGGCGCGCAGCCACCACTCGACCGCGCCCGCCTCGTCGCCCGCCGCCGCGAGGTGCGCCCCGATCTCCGGGACGACCGGCGCGCCCGCCTCGACCGCCGCGATGCGCAGCTCGGCGGCGCGCCGGTGGAGCGAGCGCGCGCGACGATGCGAGACGCCTCCGAGCACGACGTCCCGCACCAGCTCCTGCGCCCAGCGGACGCGCGCGCCCTCGCGCGCCTCGACCACGAGCCCGGCCGCGATCAGGTGATCGAGGTGGTCGTCGAAGTCGCCCTCCACGTCCTCACAGAGCGCGGCGAGCTCGTCGACGTCGGCGACGCGCCCGAGGATCGCGAACCGCGCGAGCACCTTGCGCAGCGCCTCCGTGTCCGCCAGCGAGGCGAGGCGCGCCTCGACCTGCTCGCCGAGCAGCGCCTCGAGCTGCGCGGGGACGTCGACGGAGTCGTGCCCGGGCTCCGTGTCGGCCCCGTCGGCGACGGCCTGCGCGAGGAGCCGCGCGAAGAGCGGGTTGCCCGAGGCGCGCCCCACGATCCGCTCGGCGACCTCGTGGCCGAGCCGGTACTCCGCGCGCAGCCCATCGGCGAGTCGATACGGGTCGACCGCGCCGACCTCGACCACGCGAACCGAGTTGCGCAGCGCCGTCCGCCGGGCGAGCGCGCCGCGGACGGCGTCGCCCTCCCCCGTCGCGAGGACGAGCAGGCCCATCGGCTCGAACTCCGCGTCCCGCATGAGCTGCTCGAGGGCGCGGAAGCCGTCCTCCCCGCCGCGGTCGATGTCGTCCACGAACAGGAGAACGGGCCGGCGCGCGGCCAGCCGACGGACGAGGCGGCCGTAGAGCGCCACGTGCCGCGCGAGCGCGTCGAAGCCGTCGACGGCCGCGGCCGACGGGGGGCGGAGGAACTGGAGCAGCTCCTGGACCTCGGCCTCGTCGGTCTCGCCGAGCTGGCGCAGCAGCTCGCGCGCCTTCGCCTCGACGCTCGCGGCGTTCGCGCCGACGGCGTCGAGGAGCCGCTCGAGCGAGCCCCGCAGCGCCGCGGACATCCCGAGCGATCGGCCGCACTCGACGTACAGAGATCGAAACCGGCCCGCCTGGGCGAGCAGGTGCGCGAACCGCGCGGCGAGCGTGCTCTTGCCCGACCCCATCGATCCGGTCAGCGCGAGGGCCTTCGCCTCGCCACCCTCGACCTCCTTCGCGGCCGCCTCGAGCTCCGCGACGATCGCCTCGCGGCCCCAGATCCCCCACCAGCCGTCGTCGTCGGCGACACCGACGACCGTGTCGCCGACCGTCGCGCAAGGCGAGCGCGGCACCACGACCGAGGCCTTGCCGAGCCTCGCCGACGGCGCGCCGGTCCGCTCGAGCACGATCGGCTCCGCGGCCGCGAACGGGCCGAGGGCCTCGATCGCGTCCGCCGCGAACGCGTAGCGATCCTCGGGCTGTCGCTCGATGAGCTTGGCGACGACGGGCCAGAGCCCGGGGCTCCAAGCCTCCACGTTCTCCGGGACCGGCGCCGGCTCGGCCGTCTTGCGGACGATCACCGCGAAGAAGGGCCCGTCGAACGGCATCCGCTTGGCGAGGAGCCAGTAGAGACAGACGCCGACCGCGTACAGGTCGGCCGCGGGGCCCACGAAAGACGCGGAGGCCGCCTGCTCGGGCGCCATGAAGGCGGGCGTGCCCATGAGCATTCCGTCCTGCGTCAGCCGGGTCATGTCGGCGTCGGCGTTCGCGATGCGCATGATGCCGAAGTCGGTCAGGCGAGCCACCACGCCGCCGTCCTCGCCGCGGTCCAGCAGGATGTTCGCGGGCTTGATGTCGCGGTGAACGATCGAGGACGCGTGCACGAACGAGAGCGCGCAGGACGTGGATCATGAGCGCGCACGCGTCCGCCTCGCAGACCCCGGCGGCGCCCACCTCCTCGAGGGACCCGCCCATCACGCGCTGCATCACCAGGTACGGCGAGTCGTCGTCGTCGCGTCGGCCGTAGTCGAGCACCCGGACGACGTTGGGGTGCTGGATGCTGAACGCCGCGCGCGCCTCGCGCAGGAAGCGGGACAGCTCGGGCCTCGCCGCCCCGGCCCCGTGGAGCAGCTTCACCGCCACGTCCTCGCCGGTGAGCCGATCGACGGCCGCGCGCACGACGCCCATCCCGCCGCGCCCGAGCTCGGCGGTGAGCTCGTAGCGATCCGCGATCAGGTCGCGCGTCGCGTCGTCGGAGTCGAGGTTCGGCACGGCGGGGCCAGCGAGGAGCTGATCGCCGAGTATAGGAGGCCGACGGTGGACCGGGGCGGCCGACTTCGATCAGGCGGCGAAGCGGAGCCCCAGAGCGCCTCGCGCTTTCGGGCCGTCGCTCGCGTCTGCTACGAGTCGGGGGTCCGATGCATCGCGACCTCGACGCGCGGCGGCGACGCCACCGAACCCTCGCGCGCACACTGGCGCGGCTCGACGACCACGCCCTCACCGCGTTGCTCGGGGGCGAGCCGCCGCGCGACGGCTGGGGTCGATCGCAGACGGCGGTCGTCACCGGTCACCGCGTCTTCGTGAAGCGCATCCCCGTGACCGCGCGCGAGCTCGCTACCCCGGAGTCGACCGAGAACCTCTTTCGGCTCCCGAGCTACTACCACTACGGCGTCGGGTCGGCGGGGTTCGGCGCCACCCGCGAGCTCCTCGCGCACCGGGCGACGTCGTCCTGGGTGCTCGACGGGATCGCGGAGGCGTTCCCGCTCCTTCATCACCATCGCGTCGTGGAGATGCCGCCGCGTACGACGCCGGCGCCGGACCTCGAGCCCTACGTCCGCTACTGGAGCGGGAGCCAGCGCATCCGTCGCTTCATGGAGGCCCGCGCCAGCGCGCCCGCCGAGCTGCTCCTCTTCCTCGAGCACGTGCCCCACACGGCAGCGGTCTGGCTGACGCGGCACGGCGAGCGCTTCCCCTGGCTCCTCGACGAGGCGCGCGCGGCGCTGAGCCTGATGCGTGACCGGGGGATGCTCCACATGGACGCGCAGGCGTTCAACCTGCTGACCGACGGGGAGCGCGTCTACGTGACGGACTTCGGCTTGGCGATCTCGCGCGACTTCGCGCTCGACTCCGAGGAGCGAGCGTTCCACGCGCGCCACCATCGCTACGACGAGGCGGAGCTCTACTACAACCTCGGCGGCCAGCTGCTGCGGGCCTACCGGGCGCGCAGCGACGCGTGGCGGTCGAAGCTCGAGCGACGCTACGGGATCGGGGGCGACGACCGCCGCGTCGTCCTGCGAGGCCTGCTCGACCACCTCGAGGCGATCGCCGCGCGCGGGGAGCTGCAGCTCCCGCTCGCCCAGGTCGCGATCACGTTGCGGTACCGGCGGGTGATCGAAGAGATGGAGGCGTTCTTCGGCGCGATGCTGGCCGGGTCGAAGAAGCGAGCGCCCTTCGACGAGGCGCGTCTCGCGGACGCCTTGATCGAGGCCGACGCTCAGGTCGTGGACGACGCGCCGTAGCCCGCGGCGACCACCGCGGCGACGATCGCGTCGACCGTCGCGCGGGCGTCGTGGCGCACGCGGGCCCGGCCTCCCTCGAGGTCGACCGAGACCTCCTCCACCCCCGGCAGTGCACGGAGCGCGTCGCCGACGTGACCCACGCAGCTCGAGCAGCCCATGCCCGTGACGGACAGCACCGTCTCCCGTGTCTCGCTCATGGTCCTACAGGTACCCCCGGCGGGGGCGCTGGCCATCCGAGGATCAGCGGCAGTAGGGGACGCCCCAGCTCCGCGCGAGCCCGGTGCACTCGCCCGCGCCGCACGTCGGCGCCGCGCCGTCGGGGCCGCACACCTGTCGGCACGTGGTGGCCATCCCCTCGCGGATGCAGATCAGCCCGCGCTCGCAGCGGCCGAGATCCCCGCCGCAGTCCTCGTCGAGCCCGAGCGTCCCGTTCATGCGGCAGCCGGTGTAGTTCTCACCGGTCTCGGGGTTGGTCGTCAGGGTGCACATGTCCCCGCCGTCCGCGCAGTCCTGCGCGTAGATGTCGCAGCGCGACGGGATCGGCCGACACGCGCGGACGCACGCCTCGGCGCCCACCGTCCCGATGCACGCCGCGTCGGCGCCACAGGCTCCAATCGAGCCGGCCGGGCACATCGGCGTGCATTCGAACGCGCCAGCGAAGTTGACACACCAGAGGCCCGGCCCGCAGTCGAGCTCCGAGGTGCACGTGGCGCCGACCCCGAGGGGCGGCGTCATCGTCAGGTCCTGACACTCCGTCCCCGTGTCGAGCACCCGGCACTTCTGGCCGGCGGGGCACCCCATCGGATCGAACGGATCACACGCGCCCGTCGCCATGCAGGGCATCGACACGGGCCCGCCGTCGACGTCCCCGGCGTCGCCCGGAGGCCCCGCGTCGACCCCGCCTCCGTCGTCGCTCGGCGGCCCCGCGTCATCGCTCGTCGAGCCCCCGTCGACGTCACCCCCGTCGGTGGCCGCCGCGGCGTCCATCGGCCCGGTCCCCGCGTCCGCGGGCGTCTCTCCGTCGCAGCCGATCGATACGAGAGCGAGACCGAGGATCACGACCCATCCGCGCATGGACCCCAGCATACCCTCTCGCCTCGCGAGGCGGGGATGGAGCCATGGGGGCGGGGTCGAGCCAGCTCAGTGGCAGTAGGGCACGCCCCAGGTGCGCGCCAAGCCGGTGCAGGCGCCCGCCGCGCACGTCGGCGCGCCGCCCGCCGGGCCGCAGACCTGCCGGCAGGTCGTGTCGGCGCCCTCGCGGATGCAGATGAGCCCGCGCGCGCAGCGTCCGAGGGAGCCGCCGCACGGCTCGTCGAGCCCGACGGTCCCGTTGGGTCGGCAGCCGGTGTAGGGCTCGCCCGTCTCGGGGTCGTTCGCGAGGGTGCACATGTCTCCCGCGTCGGCGCAGTCCTGCGTGTAGATGTCGCACCGCGCCGGGACCGGCCGACACGCGCGCACGCAGGTCTCCGCGCCGACCGTGCCGATGCAGGCGCCATCGGGGCCGCACGCGCCGATCGATCCCGCCGGGCACATCGCCGTGCACACGAAGGAGCCGTCGAAGTTCACGCACCACAGCGCGGGACCGCAGTCGAGCTCCGACGCGCACGACGCGCCCTCCGTGAGCGGCGGATCCATCCGGAGGTCCTGGCACTCGGCGCCGGTCGGGAGCACCCGGCACTTCTGACCGGCGGGGCACGAGGCGACGTCGAAGGGGTCGCAGGTCCCCGTGGCCATGCAGGGCATCGAGATCGGCCCCGCGTCTCCCGGGCCCGCGTCGGGGAGCGCGGCGTCGCTGGGGCCCGCGTCGGCGAGGGCGCCCGCGTCGATCGACCCGGCGTCCGGATCGGCGCTCGCGTCGCTCGCGCTCGCGTCGCGCGGGCCCGCGTCGACGAGCGGCGGGCCGGCGTCGCGTCCCTCGCCGCCCGCGTCCTCGGCGCTCCCCGCGTCCCTGCCGAGGCCCGCGTCCATCCTCACCACCGCGGCGTCCGGGGTGGTCTCGCCGCCGCACCCGACGAGGCACGCGACGCTCACGAAGACGAGGGGGCGAAGCATCCGGCCCAGAAAGCATACAGTGCCTCGTCACGGGATGCGGCGTCGGCCTACGGACAGGCCCGCCCGCACGCGATGACGCCACCGCCGCAGGTCACCGTCGCGCCGGAGCAGGCACCGAACCCGCAGGTGCTCGCGCCCGCGCAGTCCAGCAGACAGCTCGAGCCGACACCGCACTCCATCCCGCATCGCGAGGCGTTCTCGCATGCGAGCTCACACGTCGACCGCGTGCAGGTCATGTCGACCGTCGACGACCCGGCCGCGTCGACCGCGCAGGTGGAGTCCGTGCACGTGAAGTCCACGTTCACCGCGCCCTGCGCGTCCACCGCACAGCTCGATCCGTCGGTGCAAGACAGGTTGGCGGCCGTCGCGCCACGGGCGTCCGTCGAGCAGGTGGCGCCCGCGTCGCAGCTCGCGTCGAGGCGGGGCGTCCCGCGGCCGTCCACCGTGCAGACCGTCCCGGGATCGGTGCAGTCCGCCGTGCAGGCCGACGTGCCCGTGCACAAGAGATCACAGGGGCACGCGCCGCCGCACCAGCAGGTCATCGAGCCAGAGCAGCGCTGTACCGGGTCGGGGCAGACGGCCGCGTCCGAGCCGGCGTCCGTGCCCGCGTCCGTGCCCGCGTCCGTGCCCGCGTCCATGCCCGCGTCCGTGCCGGCGTCCGTGCCCGCGTCCGTTCCCGCGTCCATGCCCGCGTCCATGCCGGCGTCCGTGCCGGCGTCCGTGCCCGCGTCCGTGCCTGCGTCCGTGCCCCCATCCGTGCCCGCGTCCGTTCCCGCGTCCGTTCCCGCGTCCGTTCCCGCGTCCGTTCCCGCGTCCGTGCCCGCGTCCGTGCCCGCGTCCGTTCCCGCGTCCGTTCCCGCGTCCGTTCCCGCGTCCGTGCCCGCGTCCATGCCCGCGTCCATGCCCGCGTCCGTGCCCGCGTCGGTACCGAGCCCCGCGTCGGTCTCGAGCCCGGCGTCCGGGGTCGGTCCCGCGTCCTCGAGGCCGCCGTCGTCTCCGGGCTCGCCCGCGTCATCGTCCGCTGCGGCGTCGACCACCCCCGCGTCGTCTGGGCCTGCATCCGGGACCATCGCGTCGAGCCCAGCATCGAAGGTGGGGTCGACCGTCCCTCCACATCCCCAGAGCGACAGCGTCACGACCATCGCCAACCGTGAGCGAAGCCTCGGCATCTCGCGCCTCCCGCGCTCGGCTGGCGTCGCTTCGCGACGCCAGGAGTCGAACATCGGGGGAGGTAAGAGCCGATCCGGGTCTGACCAGAGGAAAGACCCCAAACGCATCGACGTGGGAAGGCCCTCGTCAACCCCCCTTGCCTAACCTAGGTCACTTGCTCGACGGTGAACCGCTCCCCGAGGCGGCGCCGCAGGGACGCGACGAGCGCGTCGTAGGGGCTCGACGGGACCCCTCGCAGGCCGAGCTCGCCCTCGGCGATCTTCCTGTCGCCCGGGAAGTGGAGGACGACGCTCGTGTTCCAACCGCCCCGGCTGCTCGGCGTCCGCGTCGTCACCTCGCGCGCCGACGTCAGCTCGGCCAGCGGGATCTCCCACCGGATCTTCTCGGCGCGCCGGACGCCGAACAGGATCGGCACGCGGCCGAAGCGCATGGCGCGCTCGTCGATCACGACCCGGTCCTCGCTGCCGAACACGAAGTACGCGATGACCGCCGCCGAGAGGATCACCAGCGCCGGGAACGGGCCCTCGGGGACGTCGAAGCCCCAGTCCACCACCGCGGTGACGAACATCGCGGGTATGAACAACGCGATCGCGATCATCGCCTGAACACCACCTCGCCGCCGATGGACGAAGGTCTCCGGTGCCTGCATGGAGGGAGAGCTTGCCTCAGCTCCGCTCGCCTCTGCATGAGAATCGGACGGTCGACGACCCGTCGGAGCCAACCGATCCTGTCACCGAAGGTTGCGTCATACGGGCCGACTGGCTTGACCGCGGGGTCGTCAGCCGATGAAGTGCGCGGGATGCGTCGCGCCCTGGCTTTCGGCTCGCTCTTCGCCCTGCACGCGCTGTGCGGGGTCACGGGCACCCCGAGCTCCGCGGGCTACTGGACGAGCGCGTGTTTGACGCCCGACGGCAGCGAGCTCGCGCTCGGAGGTGACCGAACGGCGTGGGTCGACGTCGCCACGGGGCGCATCACTCCGGGTCACCGCCACGATCACGACGCGGTGGTGTGCCCGCCCGACGGCCGAGCCCTGGGCCTCGGCTCCCGCGGCGCCACCGTCCTCCACACCGACGCCACCGAGCCCGGCAGCGGGCTCCACCCGTGGACCGTGGTCGGTGTCCGCTCGCGCGGGGAGCTCGTCCTGACCCTGCGGACCGCCGAGAGGAATCGAAGCACGCTCGAGTACCGCGAGCCGAGGCGCTTCGCGGTGGCCACCGATCACGGGGTCCGGGCGGAGGCCATCGTCCTCAGCCCCGCCGCGCTCGGGCTGACCGATCCAGCGCCCTCCGTTCTGTCGCCCCCCATCGGTCTGCTCGGCGACGGGCAGGTCCTGGTTGCCGCCGGGTCGACGCAGGGCACCGACTCGAGCGCCCACTTCGACATCGGCCCGTGGCGCTTCCATCGCGTGGATCCATCGACGGGCGACGCGGTCCCGGTCGGACCCGAGCGGCCGTCCCGGCGGGCGGCCTACCTGCGCTACTTCGACGCCGGGGCGACGGTCCCGAGCGGCGACCTCGCGGCGGTGGCGTGGCGCGGCGACGGCGACGGATCGCTCGAGGTCTTCGAGACCGAGCAGGTCGAGCGCCGCTGCGAGGCGCCGACCGGAGACCGAGAGGTCGAAGCCCTCGCCTTCGATCCAGCCGGCGCGCGGCTCGCCATGGCGGTGACGTCGGCAGGCGGCCAGCGCGCCCGCGTGCGCGTGATCGACACCGCCGACTGCCGAACGGTCTACGAGGGTCCGGAGCGCGAGGGTCGAGTCTTCTTCGTCGCCTTCCTGCCGGACGGCGGCTCGCTGTGGGCCCGAAGCGACCAGCGCGTCGAGCGCGCGAGCGCGACGGGCGAGCTGATCTACTCGGTCGCCGCAGAGTGAACGGCGAGCCTCGCCCTGCCCCTCTACTTCTGGGGCCGGCTGCCCGGAGACCGACGCGGCTAGCCGGGCAGGAACCGCGCCCGCTCTTCGGGCGCGGGGATCAGGCACAGCTCCTTCTTGCCGAAGAGCGTGTAGCGGTTCTTCGCGACGCGGTCGTAGAGGAAGTCGCGCAGGAACCGCGGCACGACGAGGCCGGCCCGCGCGAGCCACATCGGGAAGCTGAAGTAACGGCAGGCGCGGAGGAACGCGTCGGACTTCGCGTAGGGCACGCCGCGCTCGACGAGCAGCATGGTGTCGACGTCGTCCGGGTCGAGGCCCGCGAAGGTGAGCAGCGCGCGGCCCCCCTCGGACTGGACCGCGCCGATGCGGAGCGTGCGCTCGCGATCCCACTTCAGGATGAAGTGCACCCAGCCGCTGCACACGACGCACTCGGCGTCGAAGAGGATCGCGACGTCGTCGGCGCCGATGACGTCGGGCAAGGGACCGGTCGGGGTGCACCTCATCGGCGGCGCGCTCGCTAAGCCGCGAAGCCTTCGGCGTCGAGCAAGCCGGCGAGGTCGGGGCGAGCCGCGGCGAGGCTCGCGCCGACGGCCACCACGTGCATGGGATCGAGATCGAAACGGGCGCGCTTGCTGAAGTACTGACCGACCGTCTCGCGCAGGCCCGGGAGCGAGGTCGAGCCGCCCGCCATGAAGATGGCGTCGACGTCCTTGGTGCGGACCCCCGCGTCGGAGAGGACGTGGTCGACGAGCGAGAACGTGCGGCGCACGAGATCTTGCGTGATGCCCACCAGATCGTGCTGGGCCAGCGCGGTGGGCTGGCTCGTCCACGGGCCCGCGGGATCGATCTCGGCGAGCTCGACGAGCACGCGGTCCTGGGTCGCGAGCGCGACCTTGGCCGTCTCACACGCCGCCGTGAGCCGCGCGAACGTCACCGGATCGGCGGCGAGATCCCAGCGGTGCTCGGCGAGCACGCGCTCGGCCACGCGCTGCGCGAGGATGCGGTCGACGTCGTCGCCGCCGAGGTACGGATCGCCCGCGTGCGCGACCACGCGGAACGGGTAGCGGCTGCAGTCGACGAGCGCGAGATCGAACGTGCCGCCGCCGAGGTCGTACACCACCGCGTAGCGGACGTTGGATCGATCGAGATACGAGATCGCCGTCGCGACGGGCTCCTCGATCAGCGCCGCGCCGGCGAAGCCCGACTCGCGCGCCGCCTCCATCGTGGCCTGGCGCTCCTCCTGCTCGAACGACGCGGGGACCGTGATCACCGCCTTGCGCGTCGCGGTCATGCAGCCCGACCACATCGTCGCGGTGCAGAGCAGGCGCGTGGCCGCCTCGACCGGGGTCACGACGCCGCAGCGCGTCTGGAAGGCGGCGACGCCGTGGTGGTCGACGATCTCGTAGGGGTGGTGCTCGGCGAAGCGCTGCGCCCGGTAGCTGCCCGAGCGGGCGCCGATGAGCCGCTTGGTCGAGAGCAGCGTGTTCACCGGATCGATCGGGCGCCGGCGCTTGGCCTCCCAGCCCACCAGCTCTTGGCGCGACGGCGGGTACGCGAGCGCCGAGGGCAGCAGGGTCGGGCGCGGCTCGTCGGGAGCGACGACGGACGCTCGACCGTTGTGGGCGACGACGGTGTGGGTGGTACCGAGGTCGATCCCGAGGGTTGCCATGGGTGCCGTGCCGCTCTGAAAGACCACTCGTGCGCCTCGAGTCTCCCCCCAAGGGATCGAACCGAACCTGCGCGCACGTCATACGATGCGACGCGATCCACGCAACCCGAGGGAGCCTCCGGCCCCCCGTTTTCGGGTTACGTTTTGGTTTCAACGCCGGAGTTAGTAGGCGTTCGCGCGGACCTTGCCGCCGAACAGCACGCCGAAGACCGTCGTGAAGACGATCTGCAGGTCGAAGAGCAGGCCCCAGCGGCGGATGTACTCGAGGTCGTGCTCGATCCGACGCTCCATCTTCCAGAGCTCGTCGGTCTCGCCGCGCCAGCCGTTGACCTGCGCCCACCCGGTCAGGCCCGGCTTGACCTTGTGGCGGAGCATGTAGCCGCTGATCTTGGTGCGATACAGCTCGTTGTGCGCGACCGCGTGGGGCCGCGGACCGACCAGCGACATGCTCCCGCCGACCACGTGGATGAGCTGCGGGATCTCGTCGAGGGACGTGCGCCGCAAGATCTTGCCGACCTTCGTGATCCGCTGGTCGTTCTTGCTCGCCTGCTTCACCTCGTCGCCGTCCTCGGCGACGGTCATCGTGCGGAACTTCAGCACCTCGATGACCCCGCCCTCGAGGCCGTAGCGGCGCTGCTTGAAGAACACGGGCCCCTTGCTCGTGAGCTTGATCGCGATCGCGATGAAGATCATGAGCGGCGCCGCGCACACGAGGAAGAAGGTGCCGAGCACCAGGTCCTCGACCCGCTTCACCCAGCCGTCGATCCCGTAGAACGGCGTCTCGAAGATGCTGACGACGGGCAGATCGCCGAGCTGGCTCCAGCGGCCGTGCAGGAGGTCGAAGACGAAGAAGTCGGGGACGATGTAGACGCTCGCGGTCGTGTCGGCGAGCTTGCGCAGCAGGTCGTTGACGCGCGGCTCCGCCTTGAGCGGCAGGGCGATGTAGATGAGGTCGACCTCCCCCCGCTTCGCGCCCTCCACGAGGGCGTCGAAGGTCCCCACGATCCCGCCGTGCGTGAGGCTCACGCGCTCGAGCCGCTCGGGCGTGCGATCGTCGAAGAAGCCCACGAGGCGGAGCCCGAGGTGGGGGCGACGGTGGATCCGCGCGGCGAGCTCGAGCCCGATGTCGGTGACTCCGCAGATCGCGACGGAGCGCAGGTTGCGACCCTGGCTCCGCATCTGGCGGAGCACGTAGGTGACGATCGATCGCCACGCGCTGATCACGATCGGGACAGCGACGAGCCAGCCCCCGCTCGCGACCCGGCTGAACACCTCGGTGGTCTTGAAGACGAACGCGGCCGCGAGCAGCACCGCGACCACCGGCAGCCAAGCCGCCCACACCCGGACGAGCTGCTTGGCGAGCGGGACGCCGCGCCAGGCCTGGTAGAGGCCGGCGATCTCGCCGGTCAGGTAGAAGGCGAGCACCGCCGCGCCGGTGGCGACGGTCTGGTCCATCTGCCAGTCCGCCTTGGGATGAACCGCGTACGCGATGAGGTGGACCGCCGCGATCCATCCCGCGTCGAAGAGGCGCTGGACCAACGTGATGGTCGCGCCGTGGGGTCGGATCAGCCCGCCTCTGGCCATGCTCGCTCGCGCTCTCCCGGTCCTCGAGTGGCCGAACCTATGAGGGATGCGCCGCGAGCCCGCAACCGGAGCCGGGATCGGCACGCCACAAAGGAGGCGTCATCGGCCCGAGTGCCTCACAATTGCAGTCGAATATCGATGCGCCAGATCTCTCTCGCCCTCCTCCTCTTGGCTGCCTCGGCCCCCGCCCAGGCCCAGTCCATCGCCGAGCTCCGCGACCAGGTCGCCGAGGTCCGCCAGAACCGCCCCCCGTCGGTCCCCGAGGGGACCCTGACGAGCATCGAGTACCTGCTCGACGTCTCGGAGCGGATCGAGCGGCGGTTCCCCACCCAGTCGGCCACCTGGCGCGAGCGCGCGGCGCGCTTCCTCGCTTCGGCGGCCGCGGGCCGTGACCCCTACCCCGAGGGGGCGAACCAGCTGCTGAACCGCGGCTACCAGCCGACGTTCAGCCCGCTCCGGCAGGGCTACGCGGTGTACCTGCCGCCGAACTACGACCCGTCGCGAGCCTACCCGCTGATGATCATGCTCCACGGTGGATCGTCGAACGGGAACCTCTTCCTCGGCGTCGTGCTCGGCAACAACATGGACTGGCTGCGCTACAACCAGTTCCTCTACGACGACTTCACGCCGCGCTGGAGCCCCGACTGGATCGTGGTCGCCCCCGACGGCGTCGGGCAGCTGATCTGGCGGTGGATGGGCGAGCAGGATGTGCTCGAGGTCCTCGACGACGTGCAGCGGCACTACAACGTCGACCCGAACCGCGTCGTGCTCGGCGGCCTGAGCAACGGCGGCATGGGCGCCTACACGATCGGTACGCGGCACGCGTGGCGCTTCAGCGCGGTCCAGGCGATGGCCGGCGCGCCGAGCTGGATCCAGTACGCGGGCGGCCGCGCGAGCGACGTCGAGATGACGACGATGCGGCGCTACAGCGCGATGGACCTGTTCGAGAACACCGAGAACACGGACTTCCGCTACTACCACGGCACCATCGACCCGGGCCCGATGCGCCCGGCCTACGTTCGCGAGCTCGACCAGCGCGTCGCCGAGCTCGGGGTGCGAGCCCGCGGGCGCTGGTACGTCCACGGCCACGACCTGCTCTACCTCGTGCACCGCCACGGCCGGGTCTACCCGGACCTCGCCGAGATCGTGCGCAACCCCCACCCCGCCGAGGTGCGCCTCGTCACCGGCGACTACCGCGCGAACCGACAGCACTGGGTCACCGTCACGCGCATCGAGGACTACCCGGTGCTCGCGCACGTCCGGGCGACCGCGTCCGACGGCGCCATCGAGGCGACCACGGACAACGTCCTGCAGATCTCGTTCGATCTGCGCGACGCGCCGCTCGGCAGCGGCGACACCGTGCGGGTGGTGCTCGACGGCACCGAGGTCTACTCGGGCCCGCGGCGCCACCTCGGCCACGTCGTCTCGTTCGCCCGCGATCCCGGCGAGGGCGCCGAAGAGGGCGACGCGAGCGGCGACGCGGGCGCGTGGCGGCTCGGCTTCCTGCCGGAGGCGGACGGGCTCGAGAAAGTGCCCGGCCTCGCCGGCCCGATGACCGACGCCTACCACGACATGATCGTCCACGTGTACGGCACGCAGCACCCGGCCAACGAGGCCACGCTGCGGCGCACCGCCGAGACCGGGGCGCGCGGCTGGCCGATGGGCGTGTGGTACCTCGAGCAGCGCGTCGTCCGGGACACCGACGTGACCCCCGAGATGATGCAGAGCGCGCACCTCGCGCTCTACGGCGGCCCCGGCGACAACGCGGTGCTCGACCGCATGCTCGAGTCGCTCCCGATCCGCGCGGAGGCGGACGGCATCACGATGTCCAACGGTCATCGCTTCGAGGGCCGTCAGCTCGGGGCGCGCTTCATCTACCCCAACCCCGAGCAGCCGGGCCGCTACGTCCTCGTCCACACCGGGACGACCGCCGACATGGTCTCCCGCACGCGCAACCTCCCGGACTTCGTCCCGGACTACGTGGTCTACGACGCGCGGGCGGTCGGCTCGCGCCCTCGCCTCTTGATGCAGCGCGGCCGCGATCCCCTCGCGTCGGGCTTCTTCGATCGGTTCTGGCGGCTCCCCGAGTACCAGGACCCGCACGCCGCGCGGCTGCCCGCGGGGGTGAGCGCCGAGCAGATGCGCGCGCTCGCGATCCGGGTGGGCGCGCCGCCGACCTTCATCCTGCCCGCACCGCTCTTCCAGCAGACGCCCGCGCCGCAGCTCGAGCCCGGCGACATGCCCGCACCGCCCGAGCGCCCGCGCCGCTTCCTCGCCGCCGCGAGCGACCCCAACGGGCCCGTCGCGCGCCAGATCGCGCGCATGGTCCCGACCTTCTACAACTACCGCGCGATCATCCCCGGCGGCGCCTGGATCGAGAGCCAGCAAGCCGTCTTCCAGATCCGGCCGCAGCGCGACTGCCTCTCCGCCCTCGACCGCGCCCACGTGCCCTACCAGCTCGTCGACGAGGACCTGCACACGCCCGTCCCCACCGCGGTCGAGATCACCGGCCCCGTGAACGGCGTCCGCTTCCGGACCGTCCGAGCCGAGTCGCGCGTGATCATCAGCTGCGAGATGGCCTCGCGCCTCCCGCTGCTCACGCGGATCGCGCGCCGCCAGGACGTACGCGGCATCACCATCCTCTCGTCCCACCGCGAGCGACCGCGGCAGAGCTTCCACACCCTGGGCATGGCCCTCGACATCTTCTCGTTCGAGACCAGCCACGGGACGCTCAGCGTGCTCAACGACTTCATCGAGACGCCGGCGCACCCGACCTGCGACGCGCCCGAGCCCGCGGATCCGAAGGCCCGCGCCCTGCTCCGGATCGCCTGCGACCTCGTGGAGAGCCGCGAGTTCAACTCGGTGCTGACGCCCAACTACAACGACGGGCACCGTAACCACTTCCACGTGGACATCCGCCCCGACGACGACCGCGTCTTCGTGCGCTGACCCGGCGTCAGGGCACGCAGGCGAGCGGCGCGCAGACCCCGCTCGCGCAGACCGCGTCGACGAGGTGAGCCCGGGCGCAGTCGCGGTCGGCCTCACACACGACCGAGCAAGTCGCGCTGACGGCGTCGCACGCGAGGCGCCTTTCGCCGTAGGGCCCGAGCCCGTCGGCGCACGCGTCGGGCGCGCCCGGGTCGCACGGCTCGCCGAGCCCGCGCGCGCCGAGCGTCTCGGGCTCGCATCGCAAGACGACGCGAGCTCCGAAGGGGAGCTCGGGCAGCGCGAGGCGGCTCGGAGGATCGCCCGCGCATTCGAAGGGCCCGAGGTAGTCGTCGTACCACCAGCCCTCCCCCGTGGGCGCGACGCCGGCGTCGCGGTTGGCCGGCGAGGGGACGCGCTGCGCGAGCGAGCAGACGGCGCGGCCGTCCTCGACGCGTGGCGCGCCCGCGGCGTCGAGCGCCGGCGCGGCCCCCGCGATGGCGTCGCACGGCTCGACCTCGGGCAGCACCTCGACCGCGCACGCGACCGAGCCGTCCGACGCGCGCGTGAGGGGACGGGTCACGCAGTCGACCGTCCCGCCCGGGCGGATGGCGGCCGCGATCTCGGCCGGCAGGCTCCCGAGCGCGCCGCGACAGATCGAGCGCACGGTGGAGCGAGCGCCGCGGACGGCGAGGGCCTCCGCGACCTGGACGATCCGCTCCGGAGGGAACGCGACGCCTCCGCTTCCGTCGCAGCTCGCGACCAGGCGGTCCCCCGCGGCTGCGTCGACCTCGACCCGCATCCGGGGGTCGCGCACGTCCGCTGGCCCGACGAGGCGGTCGTAGTCCGGCACGCCGCCGAGCGCGGGCTCGAGGTCGAGCGGGACGCCCACGACCGGCGCGAAGAGGAGCAAGCCGGGGTGGGATCGGAGCGCGAGCAGCCCGTCGACGAAGCGCTCGATCGGATTCAGCGCGTCGGGGTGCTCCGCGCAGCGCAGGTTCAGCGACGTCGCCGCGTACGTCGCGCTGTCGGGGTCGAGGAGATCGGGATCGGCGAACGAGCAGTCGTCCTCGTCGGTGAACGGCACGATCGCGAGCGCGGCGCCCGCGCGCAGGAAGCCGTCGTGCGCGCCGTCTCCGTGGCCCGCGGTGTCGCCGAAGAAGCGAGGGGCGACGTAGTCGGCCGCCGTCCAGCGCGTCGGCGCGGCGGGCGACAGCGCCTTGAGCGCCGCCTCGAGCGGCTGCTCGAACGCGCAGCCCGCCGTGCCCACCGTCGTCGCGCAGCGCAGCGCGTCGGCGAACGCCACCGGATCGCCGCCGGGCGCGAACGCGAGGAAGGCCGGCCGACCCGCCGCGCATCCGTCGGCGAGCGTCGCGCCAGGCCGCTCGAAGCGCGCGTCGTCCCCGAGCTCCGGGCGCTCGCACGTCGGCAGCGCGTGGCCGCCCGAGCCGAGGTCCGTCGTGACCACCCCCACGTGCAGCGAGCGGATCGGCTCGAGCTCCGCCGCCCCGTCGCCGTCGACGTCCCCCGTCGCGAGCACGCTCACCAGGCGCGGCAGCTCCGCCGCCAGCCACCCCTGCTCCTCCGCCATCGAGCTCGACGAGTCGACCACGAACAGCAGATCGAGATCGCGGACGTCCGAGACGGTGATGACGTCGCCCGCGCGGACCGTCGCGTCGCACGGCCGCACGACCGTCTGGGCGCAGGCGCCGAGGCTCAGCGCGAGGAGGGGACCGATCGAGCACCGCACGATCGGCGAGCATGCAATGGATCGGCCGACGCGCGCAGCCGCTGGGAGCTCGCCCGCCACGCCAACGGAGATGGCGCTAGGATGGCGCGGTGAGCTTCATCAACTACGAGACGAAGGACATCCGCCTCAAGGTGGTCTTCTACGGCCCCGCGGGCTCCGGGAAGTCCGCGGTGGTCGCGCACATCCACGAGCGCACGGGGGATGGCCAGAAGATCTCGCGGGGCGGGGCCGCCGACGGCGTCTACTACGACACGCTCCAGCTCTCGCTCGGGAGCATCCGAGGGTTCCGTACGGTCATCGACCTCTTCACGGTGCCTCGCGGTGCGGATCATCGCGAGACGCGCAGGGCGCTCCTCGAGAGCATCGACGGGGTGGTGTTCGTGGCGGACTCGCGCCCCGGCCGCCTCGACGAGAACCTCGCGTCGATCGACGAGCTCGGCTGGGCGCTTCGGGCCAACGGCTACGACCCTGCCAAGATCCCGCTCGTGATCGCGTGCGGGCAGGCGGACGCGCCCGACGCGACGCCCTGCGCCACCCTCTCGACCACCCTGCTCCGGACGCACCCGGCCGCGGCCGACGTCCCGGTGTTCGCCGTCGACGCCGTCCGGGGACCGGGCGTGTTCGAATCCCTCAAGGCGATCTCGAAGCTGGTGCTCTCCGAGCTGAGGGGCTGATCGCGGCGTTACTGGGTGATGTGGACCCACGTGCCGCGGGCGGCGCGGGTCGCGCTCATGCCGTGGAGCCCCGGCGGGAGCTCGGGCGTGGTGAACATGAAGACCCAGCGCGCGTCGGTCGGCGCGAGGTTCACGCAGCCGTGGCTGCGTGGGTGTCCGAACCGGTCGTGCCAGAACGCGGCGTGCAGGGCGTAGCTGCCCTCGAAGTACATCGTCCAGGGCACGTCCTCGATCGAGTAGGCCTCTTCGCCCGCGTTCGGGTCGTCCATCGTCGCGGAGACGTGCTTGGAGGCGATGCGGAAGGTCCCGGTCGGGGTCGAGAAGCCCTCGCGCCCCGTCGAGACCATCGTGGCGAACACGGGGCGGTCGCCCTCGTAGGCGACCAGCACCTGCTCGGCGAGGTTCACGTGGACCCAGCGCTCGTTGGCGGGGATCTGCGCGGGCCGCGGGATCGCTCGCGCGATGCGCAAGGCGTCTTCACGCACGATCCGACCGCGATCCTCGACGCGGTAGCGCTGCCCGCGCCGGACGATGACCTCCTCGGAGAGCGGGAGCGCGGTGAACCGATCCAGCGGCGCCTCGAGCCGGAGGGTGCCGCCGACCGCCGCTCGCGAGAGGCTGCGGACGCCGCCCCGGTAGATGAAGCCCATCGGGAGCTGCCAGCGCGCGCCGAGCGTGACGCCGCGCATCGCGGAGGGCTGGTTCTCGACCACCGCGTCGGCGGGCACGTACGCGCCGCGGATGGTCCTGTAGAAGCGGCGCCCTTCGCTCACCTCGAGGCGATCGATGCTCACGTAGAAGCCGCGCTGCATGCGCATCCGCAGGACCGCGGGCTGCACGTCTTCTTGCGTCGCCGCCGCCCTCGCCGGCGTCGGCACGCCTCCGTCGGCGGGCTCGACGTTCTCGACGACGGCGTCGTCGCCGAGGCCCGGCGGCGCCTCGAGGTCGGGCTCCGGGCGGCGCTCCTCGGGCGGCGCCGCGGCCGCCTCTCGCGCGCGCTCCTCGGCGCGGTGGCGGCGCTCGATCCACGCCTGGACCTCCTGCTCCTCGGCGCGAGACGGCAGGCGCCAGTACTGCGGGACGTCGTTGCGAGCGACCCACGCGTACGCGTAGGGGAGCGCGTTGTCGGTGGCGGCGAGCACCGGCGAGGGGTCGAACGTCTGAGGGACGTCGCCGAGCTGGAAGCCGCCGCCGCGGCACACGAAGCCGCCGCCGGGGATGCCGTGCCAGCCGCGCGCGCAGCCGGGGCCGCGCAGGCCGGCCTTCGCGCGGAACTGGGCCCCGCGTCGCATGTAGCCGATCACCTCGCTCCGCTCGTCGGGGCGGGCGTGGACCTGGGCGAGGAAGTGGTAGGCGACGCCGTGCCACGGGTACTCGCGCTCGAAGGCGAGCCGCTCGCGTTCGGCCGCCGCGCGCGCGAGCTCCTCCGGATCCGGGGCCGGCGTCGGCGGGGGCGCGGGGCGCGCCGCGGCGGGGCGCGGGAACGGTCGGGCCGGCGGCGCGACCTCCACCGGCTCCGGCTCCGCGAAGGGGGCGTCCATCGGCGCCGCCTCCGACGGCGTCAGCACGATGGGATCCACCTCGGCCTCCCCGCACCCCGAGAGGGCGAGCAGGCACGACAACAGCATCCAGCGCCGACGGAAGAGCGGCATGAGTCGCTCCCGCGATCGCACGCCCGACCCCCCGGGGTCCAAAAATCGGCAAGCCGGCGGCCTCGGATCTTTTTTCGATCGAGCTGTCGATCCCGGCGAGGCCCGCTCGACCAGGGGGCAGAAGCGCGGCCCGACGCCGCGCGCGACACCAGGGAGACGACGATGACGAACCGTTTCGTGTGGGCCGAGCTCGTGACCGCGCAGCAGGGCGACAGCAGTGAGTTCTACAGGAGCCTCTTCGGCTGGCAGGCCGAGGAGATGAACATGGGCGAGGCCGGCACCTACCTGATCATGAAGGCCGGCGAGGCCCAGGTCGGCGGCATCGCGGCGTCGCCGCAGAAGGTCCCGACGCACTGGCTCAGCTACCTCACCGTGGACGACGTCGACGCCACCGCGTCCAAGATCGAGGGCCTCGGCGGCCAGCTCCAGGGCAAGCCCTTCGACATCCCGAACATCGGCCGCGCGGTGATCGCCACCGACCCGAACGGCGCCGCGTTCGCCGCCTTCACGCCGGCCTCGAGCGACGGCCCGACGCCGAGCGCCGAGCCGCCCCTGCACTCGGTGTGCTGGCGCGAGGTCCTCGCCGAGGACGTGGACGCGGCCGTGGCGTTCTACCAGGGCATCACGGACTGGACGACGGAGGCGATGGGCCCCGACGTCGTGATCTTCAAGTCCGGCGACACGCAGGTGGGCACGATCCGGAAGATGCCCGAGATGGCCAAGGGCGGGCCGAGCCACTGGATGCACTACTTCCTCGTCGAGGACACCGAGGCGAGCACGAAGCGCGCGGCCGGCCTCGGCGCCAAGGTCCTGATGCCGGGCATGGAGATCCCGGGCCTCGGTCGCTTCTCGGTGGTGGCGGATCCGACCGGCGGGGTGTTCGCGCTGTGGACCAACGCCGCTCAGCCCTGAGCGGGGAGCCGGAGCTCGATGCGGCGCAGCAGCCGCGACGCGCTCGGGAGCGCGTACGCGTCGATCCCGAGGGCGACCAGCGCGGCGATGGCGGGGACGGCGATGCCCGTGGCGGCGAGGACGAGGAGCGCGCCTCCTCCGACCGCCGCCACCAGCGCCCCCCGCCACGCCGCGCGCCGAGCCGCGCGCGCGAGCCACAGCGCCGCCGCCGCGTCGCGCGGATCGTCGCCGGTGGAGGCGACCCCGCGCTCGCCGTCCACGGCCCCCGCCGCGCCGAGCACCACGGGCACGTCGGCGGCGTCGAGGGCTGCGTCGTCGTAGCCGGGGCGCCCGACCGCGGCGACGAGGCCGCCCGTCTCGCGCAGGTGGGTCACCGTCGCGCCGCACTCCGCGGGCAGCAGCTCGGCCTTCACGTGCGTGATGTCGAGGGTCCGGGCGAGCGCCTCGACGGTGCCGCGGTGATCGCCGCTGATCAGGACCACCTCGATCGAGAGGTCCATGAGCCGCTGCACCGCGGCGCGCGCGCCGAGCCGGTCCTCGTCGCGGAGGCTGATCACCGCCCGCGCGCGGCCGTCGAGCCCGACGAACACGACCGTGTGCCCGCGCTCCTCGGCGCGCGCCGCGTCCGCGTCGGCCATCGCCACGCTCACGCCTTGCTCGAGGAGCAGCGCCCGGTTCCCGACGACGAGCGCCTCGCCGCTCGGGGTCACCGCGGTCACCCCGCGCCCGGGCGCGAACTCGGCTCGACGCACGACCGAGGGGGTGATCCGGCGGCGCTCGCAGAACCGGATGACGGCGCGCGCGATGGGGTGCGACGCCGCGGCCTCGGCGCCCGCCGCGAGCGCGACCAGCGGCTCCCAGGGCGCGTCGCCGATGGAGTGGATCTCGACGACCTCGGGCTCGCCCTCCGTGATGACGCCGTGCGAGCAGAACGCGGCGACGCTCGTGCGCCCCGCCCGGTCCAGCGCCCGCGCGCTCGAGAAGGCGATCCCGCGCTCCGCGGCGGTCGCGCCGGCGGCCACGTAGGGCGCCTCGGAGCAGCGGCGGATGGCCAAGAGCGGCGCGGCCAGGAGCACCGCCGCGGCCGTCGCGAGCTGGGTCGCGATCCCGCCCGACACGGCGAAGAGCGCGCTCGCCGCGGCGCCCGCCACCAGCGCAAGCCCGCCCCAGGGGCCGAGCCGCGCCACGAGGCGCGTGAGCGCGGCGGTGCGGCCGGGGTGCAGCTTGCCGAACCCGCGCGGCCGGACGAGCGCCCGCTCGTCGCCGACCCGGGTCGCCAGGATCCGCAGCGCGCCCTCGGTGACGAACGCCCCCGCGAGGACGGGATCCCCCGGGACGCGGCGAACGGGCGTCTGCGACGCGGGGTGGAGCAGCGCGTAGGCCTCGCCCGCGCGGACCACGCCGTCCACCGCGACGACCTCCCCTTCGGCCGCGAGGATCTCCTGCCCCGCGCGCACCCGCACCGCAGCGACCTCGTCCCAGGCGACCTCGGTCGACCACTCGTCGGACGGCTGGGGGACGCGGGCCGCCGCCGGCATCTTCTCGGCGAGGAGGCGGACCATCTCCTCGACCGGGCGGGTCGCGCGCGCGTCGAGCCAGGCCCGGAGGACCACCGTCCCGCTCGCGATGGCCGCGCCGACGAGCCACAGTCGCGCGTCGTCGTGGGGGCTGCGCGCGAGGAGCGCCCCGATCGCGGCCAGCACCGCGCCGGCCGACGGCATGCCCCAGCCGAGCCAGCCCACCTCGCGCCGCGTGGGCCACCCGCGCATCAGCGCGTACGCCGACGCGACGCCGACGCAGGCCGCCGACACGACGGCCACGGCCGGGTGCGTCGCGAAGGCGCCGAGCAGGAGCCCGAGCATCGCGGCGCCGAGGCCGACCCAGGGCAGCGGCTCCTCGGGCGCGCCGAGCGCGCGGTACGCGGCCGAGCGGTCCGCGCTCGCGAGGCGCCGGGGCATCGGGGGCGCCGGGGTGGGCGCGCGCTTGCGGATCGGCGCGACGACGCGCGGCGAAGACCGGCTCGCCTCGTGGTCGCGCTCTCCCTCGGCGAAGCGCGCGCGACACTCGGCGTCGCAGAGGAAGCGGAACCCGTCCTCGAGCAAGAGGACTTCCCTCGCGCGGAGCGGCTCCACGGGCTTGCCGCACACGGGGCACGGCTTCTCCGGCAGGGTCGGGCGCTCCAGCTCCACGGCCGCGGCTTATGTGGTGGACGGCGCGCGGTCAATAGGCGCCCGCGGCGGACGCCCCGGCCGCCGGTGGTACGCTGCCCTGGTGAAGTCGCGCCAACGCCCGGTCGCCTCCGCCGCGGTCCTCCGGGTGCGGCTCGCCTTCACCGTGGCGCCGTTGCTTGTGGAAGAGCCGAGATGAGCGGCCACGTCTTCGTCCTCCACGCCGACCTCCTGCACCTCGAGTGCGACGCGTGGCTCCTCCCCGGCGACCGGGAGTCCTACGTCGAGGGCTACTGGAAGATCGGCCCCGAGGGGTCCTTCGATCGCTGGACCTGGCCCGCGCCCGGGTGGGCCGACCTCGCGCGCTCGGCGCCCCTCGAGGGCGACCACGACGCGCCCCGCCCGTTCCTGACGCACGTGGGCGGTGGCCGCCGACGCGGCGTCGACTGGTTCGTCCAGAGCGCCGTCGACTTCGTCGCCGTGGCCTCCGAGGACCTGGCTCGCCGCGGCGCCAAGCCGCGCAACCGGCGGCAACGTTTCTTGCTCGCGATGCCGGTCGTGGGCACGGGCTACGGCGGCGGCGCCGAGCGCGCCGCGGCGATCGTCGAGGCGCTCATGCCCGAGCTGTGGCGCGAGGCCGAGGCGCGCGGGGTGGACGTCGCGCTCGTCACCTTCGACGCCGCCACCCACGCCGCCGCGCAGGCGACCCGGCACCGCCTCGGCCAGGCGAGCGGGCGTGATCTCTGGCCCGCGCTCGACCGCGCGCTCGAGGCTCGCGCGAAGGCCATCGCGCGCGAGGCCGTGGCCGGTCGGCTCGTCCTGTTCCTCGGCGCCGGGATCGGCGCGGGCGCCGGGCTCCCGAGCTGGGGGCCGCTCCTCGCGCAGCTCGCGAAGACCGTGGGGATCACCGACATCGACGCGTTCGAGCGGCTGGACTACCTCGACCGCGCCGCGATTCTCGAGCGACGCCTCGAGACCCCGGCGGCGCTCGGGGAAGCCGTCGCCGGCGCGCTGCGCACGGATCGGCACGCGCTGTCCCACGCGCTGCTCGCCGCCCTCCCCGTCTCCGAGAGCGTCACCACCAACTACGACCAGCTCTTCGAGCACGCCGCCCACACCGTCCTCGGCCGAGGCGGCCTCGCGGTCCTCGGCCCGGGCCGGCGCACCGATCAGGCGCGCTGGCTCCTCAAGATGCACGGCTGCGTGAGCCGCCCCCACGAGATCGTCCTCACGCGACAGCACTACCTGCGCTACGGCGAGGAGCGCGGCGCGCTCATCGGTATCGTGCAAGCCCTCTTGCTCACCCGGCACGTGCTCTTCGTGGGCTTCTCGCTCGACGATCCGAACTTCCACCGCATCGCCGACGCGGTCCGCCGCGCCGTCCGGCCGCGCGGCGCGGACCGGCACGGGGACGCGTTCGGCACGATGCTGTCGGTCTCCTCGCGGGAGCTGACGCGGGAGCTGTGGCACGAGGACCTGCGCTGGGTGGAGCTCGGGGTCGAGGGCGGCACCCTCCCCGAGGCGGCCCGCCGGATCGAGGTGTTCCTGGACTGCGTCGCGGCCCACGCCCCGCGCGCGGATCACCTGTTCGACGACGTCTTCGCGCCGCTCCTCGACCCCGATGAGGCCCGCGTCGCCGAGCTCAGCCGGGAGCTGCGCTCCCTCGCGCACCGCATGCGCGGCCGCGAGGACGACGTCCCGTCTCCGGTGCTGCCCATCCTCGAGCGCATGCTCCGGGAGCTCGGGGCGCTGCGCGGACCGCCCGCCGATTGACCCAGCGCGCTCGATGAACCACACCTCGCCCCCGATGAGCGAGAAGGCTTGGGGCGGACGTTTTGAAGAGGAGCTCGACTCCGTCGCCGCCCGGTACAGCGAGTCCGTGAGCTTCGATCAGCGCCTCGGCGCGGTCGACGTGCGCGGGTCCATCGCGCACGTGAAGATGCTCGCCTCGCGCTCGATCGTGAGCGCCGAGGACGCCGCCGCGATCGTGGCCGGCCTCGAGACGATCGGCGAAGAGATCGCGCGCGGCGAGATGACGTGGGATCCGGCGCTCGAGGACGTCCACATGAACGTGGAGTCGCGCCTCAGCGCCCGCATCGGCGCGCCCGGCGGCCGCCTCCACACGGGGCGCTCGCGCAACGACCAGGTCGCGACGGACATGCGCCTCTGGACCAAGGAGGCGATCCAGGGGACCTGCGCGCGCCTCGACCGGCTGCTCGCGGTCATCGTCGGCCGCGCGCCCGGGCTCGTCGATCACCTGCTCCCCGGCTACACGCACCTGCAGCGCGCGCAGCCGATGCGCCTCGCCCATCACCTCCTGGCGTGGGCGGAGATGCTCGAGCGCGACCGCGGCCGGCTCGTCGACGCGGCGACCCGCATGGACGAGTGCCCGCTCGGCTCCGCCGCGCTCGCCGGCACGACCTTCGACCTCGACCGCGCGATGACCGCCGAGGCGCTCGGGTTCGCGCGGCCCACCGCGAACAGCCTCGACGCCGTGGGGGACCGCGACTTCCTCCTCGAGACGGTCTCGGCGCTCTCGATCACCGCGATCCACCTGTCCCGGATCGCCGAGGAGCTCGTGCTCTGGAGCACCCAGGAGTTCGGGTTCGTGGAGATGTCGGACGCGTTCACGACCGGCAGCTCGATCATGCCGCAGAAGAAGAACCCGGACATGGCCGAGCTGGTGCGCGGCAAGACCGGCCGCGTCGTCGGCGACCTGGTCAGCCTCATGATGCTGATGAAGGCGCTGCCCCTCGCCTACAACCGCGACATGCAAGAGGACAAGCCGCCCGTGTTCGACGCGTTCGACACCGTCGACGACAGCCTCGACGTGCTCGCGGGGTCCATCGAGGGCGCGCGCTTCGACGCCAAGCGGATGCGCGAGGCGCTCTCGCGCGGCTTCGTCGACGCGACGGAGGTCGCCGACTGGCTCGCGGATCACGGCGTCCCGTTCCGGGAGGCCCACCACGTCACCGGCGCGCTCGTGAAGCGCTGCGTCGACGAGGGCAAGACGCTCGCGGAGCTCCCCCTCGAGGCGCTGCGTGAGGCGCACCCCGCGTTCGACGACACCCTCTACGCCGCGCTCGATCCCGAGACCGCGATCGAGCGGCGGGCGCTCTTCGGGGGCCCGGCGCGCGCGCGCGTCGACGAGCAGATCACGGCGTGGCGCGGCCGCCTCGCGGCGCGCGGCGTGGAGGCCTGATGGAGCGCGGCAGCCGGGCGGACGTCCCGCCGAGCCCCTGGTGGGCCCACCGCGACGGAGCCCTCTTCTGCGACGCGGTCTCGCTCGAGTCGATCGCCGAGCGCTTCGGGACCCCGACGTTCGTGTACGCCGCCGGCGCGATCGACGCGGCCTACGACGCGCTCGCCGCGGCGGTCCCGCAGCCCTGCCTCATCGCCTACGCGATCAAGGCGAACAGCAACCTCGCGATCCTCGAGCGCCTCGGCCGGCGCGGCTGCGGCGCCGACATCGTCTCGGGCGGCGAGCTCGCGCGCTGCCTCGAGGCGGGGATCGACCCGGGCAAGATCGTGTTCTCGGGCGTCGGCAAGACCGACGCCGAGCTCGTGATGGCGCTCGACGCCTCGATCCGCGCCATCCACGTCGAGAGCGTCCCGGAGATCGACGCGATCGAGGCCATCGCGCGGGACCGCGGGGCCGCGGCGCCGATCACGCTGCGCGTGAACCCGGACGTCGATCCGCAGACCCACCCCTACATCGCGACGGGGCTCCACGACACGAAGTTCGGGCTCGAGCTCGACGTCGCGCGCGGGCTGCTCCCGCGGCTCCTCGCGAGCGAGCACCTGCGCCTCGAGGGCGTCGCCTGCCACGTCGGCTCGCAGCTCAAGAGCGCCGAGCCGATGGCCGACGCGACCGAGATCCTGGGCCGCTTCGCGGTCGAGTGCGTCGCCGCGGGCGCGCAGCTCCGCTCGATCGACGCGGGCGGCGGCTGGCCCATCCGCTACGGCGACGAGGAGCTCGACTACGCGCCGTGGGCCGCGTTCGGCGCGGCGATCACGGCGGGCCTCCGCACCAGCGGCGCGGACGCGCTCGGCCTCGAGCTCATCGTCGAGCCGGGCCGCGCGCTCGTCGGCGACGCGGGCGGCCTCCTCACCCGCGTGGTCTTCGTGAAGGAGCAGCACGGCAAGCGGTTCGTGATCGTCGACGCCGCGATGACGGAGCTCATCCGACCGGCCCTCTACGACGCCTACCACGCGGTCGTGCCGGTGCGCGCGACGGAGCCCGGCGGCCCCGCCGACCTGGTGGGCCCGGTCTGCGAGACGGGCGACTTCTTCGCCGTCGATCGCGAGCTGCCCGCGGTCGCGCGCGGCGACCTCGTCCTGCTCCGCGGCGCGGGGGCCTACGGGATGTCGATGGCCAGCCAGTACAACTCGCGGCCGGTGGCCGCGGAGATCCTCGTCGGGGGGACCGACGCCACCGTGATCCGTCGCCGACAGACGTATGCGGATCTCTGGCGCGAGGAAGCCCGCCCCGGGTGAGCGCGCCCGACCGCTCGATCTTCCGCCGGCTCTGGGATCTGTCCCTGCCGGTGATCGGCCTCAACGTCCTCAACGTCCTGTCGCTCGCGGTCGACACGGCGATGTGCGGGCGACTCCCCAACCACGAGCCGGCGCTGACCGGGCTCGGGTTCTCGACGCAGATCGTCTTCCTCTTCATGGTCGCGATGCTCGGCCTCGTGGTCGGCGCCGTCGCGCTGATCTCGCGGGCGCACGGCGCGGGCGACGAGGACCGCGTCGAGCACGTCTTGTTGCAGTCGACGCAGCTCACGATCCTCCTCAGCGTGGTCGTGGGCGTCGTCGGCAACCTCGCGGCGGAGCCGATGCTGCGGCTGCTCGGCGCGCAGGGCGAGGCCCTCGAGCAAGGCGTCCTCTACCTGCGTCCCCTGCTCGGCGGCACCGTCTTCTACTACCTGAGCCTCTACTACGCGGCCGTGCTGCGCGGCGTGAACGACACGCGCCTGCCGTTCTTCGTCGCGCTCGCCGCCAACCTCGTCAACGTCGCGATCAACTACTGCCTGATCCTCGGCAACCTCGGCTTTCCCAGCCTCGGCGTGCTCGGCGCGGCGATCGGGACGGTGACCTCGCAGGCCTTCTCCGTCGTCGTGCTCGTGGTGCTCCTGCGCCGTGGGGCGGTCCCCGCGCTCCGCGTGCGGCTGCGGCCGCGCTGGATCGACGGCGCGCTCGCGGCCGAGCTCGTCCGGGTCGGCGCCCCCGCCGCGCTCGACCTCGTGATCCTCAACGGCGCCTTCATGGCGATCATCCGGATGCTCGGCGAGCTCGATCAGGTCGCGGTCGCCGCGCACGGCATCGGCCTCCGGATCCAGGCGCTCGCCTTCGTGCCCGGCCTCAGCATCGCGCAGGCGACCGGCTCGATGGTCGGTCAGGCCCTCGGCGCCGACGATCCCGAGGAGGCCCGCGCGGTGACCCGCGCCTCCCTCGTCCTGTGCGCGATCGTGATGACCCTCGTCGGCCTGCCGATCGTGCTCGGCGCGGGCCCCATCGTGGAGATCTTCGACATCGAGCTCGGCACCCCGCTCGCGCGCTACGCGGTCCAGTGGATCCAGCTCCTCGGCTACGGGATGCCGATCGTCGGCCTGCACATCGCGTTCGTCGGCCTCTTCCGGGGCGCCGGCGCCACCAACACGAGCCTCGCCATCAACGTCGCCGCCACCGCGATGCAGGTCCCCGCCTCCTACGTGCTCGGCTACACCTTCGGGCTCGGCCCCTGGGGGGTCTGGGTCGCGTTCCCCGCGTTCTTCCTCGTGCGCGTCGCGCTCGGCACGATCGCCTACCGCCGCGGCGCGTGGGCCCGGGTCGGCACGCGCATCGCCTGAGCCAGCTCAGAGGCCCAGCTCGGCGCGCCGCTCGGCCGCTCGATCGAGGAAGGGGAGCTGCGCCGGGTTCATCTTCAGCGCGGCCGCGTCTCGGCCGAACCAGTCCCCGCGGTCCACCTCCGGGAAGCTCTGGCTCCGGCCCGATCGAGGCGGCCAAATCATGTCGAAGGTGTTGCTCACGAGCGCCTTCGGGTCGGCGTCGCCCGCGACGGCCCAGCCCAGCACGCGCTTGCCGCTGCGCTGCGTCACCTCCCCGATCGCCACGAAGGGCCCCTCCGGGATCGCGAAGCCCGTCTCCTCGACCAGCTCGCGCCGGGCCGTGTCGAACGGGTCCTCGCCCTCGGCGACCAATCCCTTGGGGATCCCCCACACGCCAGCGTCCTTCTTGCGGAAGAACGGCCCGCCGGGGTGGACGAGGAAGTACTCCAGATCCCCCGACCGGGCCCGAACCAGCAAGACTCCCGCGCTCAGTGACGTCGACGGCATGGCCTCCTGTCTAGTGCGTGCTATGGGTTGGCGCTCATGTCGGACGCCCCCGCGTGGCTGACCCAGCTCGCCGAAGGCTCGCTCGATGAAGTGAGCGAGCTCGGCTCGGAGCGGTTGAGGGTGACCTCCGGTCGCGTCGTCGGCTGCGATCCCCTCGTTTTCCTCACGGGCGCGGACCCCTTCGCGCGCGAGGTGCCCGCCGGGCGCTACGAGGTCGCCGTCGGAGAGGTCGAGGGCGAGACCGCCTACTCGATCATCCGCTTCGCCAAGGGCCAGATCGCCCGCTGGGAGGTCGCGCGCTGCCCCGGCGAGGAGGACGTCGAGGGCTGGCCGGGCTACGGGGTCGACTCGGGCATCGGCTGCTTCGTCGACTACGACGTGGTGAAGCAGTACGCGGCCGAAGAGGAGGCGCTCTCCGCGCGCGTCGCCGCGAAGCTCGCCGAGGAGGGCGTCGACCCGAGCGACGTGCTCGCCTACCACGAGGCCATCGAGCGGCACCGCGCCGAGATGGGCGGAGACGATCCGCTCGCCCGGCTCGAGACCTCGCTCTCGGGCAAGCCCCTCGTGTCGCTCGACATCGCCGGGGGCAACCTCGTCGCCTTCCGCACGGGCGTCGGCGACGGCGTGTACGCTAGCTTCTGGGGCTTCGGCGCCCGCGGGAAGCTGCTGGCGCTCGTCACCGACTTCGGCATGTTCGGCGAGGCCGACGACGAGGGAGAGGGCGACGAAGAGGACGACGAGCTCGGCGCGCTCGAGGACGAGCTCGGTGACGAGCTCTCCCTCGAGGACGAGCTCGGCGACGTCGGCGGCCTCGACGCGCTCGCCGCGGCGCTCGGCCTCAAGCCCGAGCCCGAGCCCGAGACCCGCCAGGGCCCGTCCCCGCTCTTCCTGCAGAGCCGCGACCTCCTCAAGAGCTGGGTCCGCACCGAGAAGATCGAGCTCGAGCCGGACGCCAACCTCGACGCCTTCGCCGAGGCCTTCCTCGAGAAGCTCGTGTCCTTGACCGGCCAGCGCTACCCCGGGGCGCACATCGCCGAGTGGCTGCTCGAGCGCCCCGAGGTCGCGGACGTGTTCGCCTCCGACGACGAGATCGAAGCCGACCTCACCCGGTGAGGATCAGTCCTCGGGGGTCGGGTCGTCGTCGAGGTCCGCGGCGACCGCGTCCTCGTCGGCGGTCGTCGTGGTCGCGGCCGCCTCGTCCTCGGGCGTGACCGCGGGCGTCGACGCGCCCGCCGCGATCTCGCTCGCGCCGTTGGTCCACAGCGAGCGCCGCGCCGCGGTCATCCGCTCGGTGACGGCCTTGAGCCGGCCGACTGAGGTGCTGACCGTGGTCGTGAGCTCCTCGAGATCCTCGGCGCCCGCCGCGCGCGCGCTCCGCGCCGCCCGGACCACCTCGGCGATCGAGCGCGTGGTCTCCTCGTTCGCGGTGCGGACGAACTCGACGAGCTTGTCGCCGAAGCCGTCGATCTGCTTCTCGAACGCCTCGGCCAGCTTGCGGGCCGCCTCGCGCACGGCCTCGGGGGCCTCCTCGAGCGCGCGCTTCTTCATCTCGCGGTCGGCCCGACCCCTGAAGAAGTAGGCGAGCACCGGCGCGGCGAGCGTCATCGCGCCGCCGACGAAGATGTTCGACAGGGCCATGATGCCGATGCCGAACGCGCCGAGCGCGATCACGCCGACGTCGTAGGCGAGCGTGTTCACCGAGAGGTCGACGTCCGGGCCGGACGCGCCGCCGAGCAGCTCCTCGAGCTTCTTGCGCTGCTCGTTCGCGTCCTCGGTGACGAACGTGATGGCTTCCTCGGCCACCTTCTCGAGCCGCTTCGCGAGCTCCTCGCCCTGCTGGTCGGCGAAGGAGCGGAAGCGCTCCTCCATGAAGCTGGGCAGGTAGCGCTTGAGGTCCTCGGCCTTCGAGGCCTCGATCTCGCCGGGGAGCGCGAGCGCGAAGCGCTTGCCGAACTCCTCCGTCTCGCGCCGCACGAGGGCCTTCACGCCCGCGAGCGACTCGCGCACCTGGCGCTCGCGCCGGTCGGCCATCTCCTCGGAGCCGGACAGGTCGGCCTCGAGCGCGGCGAGCCGCCGCTCGAGCTCGTCCTGGTCCATCTCGAGCGCGCGGCGCTGCACCTTGAGGCTCTGGTCGAGCGTCGCCGCGGCGCGGAGGCCCGCGTCGAGCGCGTTGTCGATGAGCACGCGGCCCCGCTCCTCGGTGAGGAACGTGCGCAGCTCCGCGAGGAGGTGACCGAGCCCGGAGGCGTCCACCTCGCCCCCGAGGGCCTGCTCCGCGCTGAGCGCGAACACCTTCGGCTCGGGGACGAGCTTGGCGAGGTGCGTGCGCGCGTACGCCAGGGCCTCCTCGCGCTCGCCGTCGTCGAGCAGATCGATCTTGTTGATGACGAACATCACCTTGTCGCGCGACTGCGCGAGGAGCTTGTTCGCGATGAACGCGCGCTCCGACTCCTTGAGGATCTGCCCCGCGTCGAGCAGGAACAGGATCGCGTCGGCCTTCGGGAGGTAGCTGTAGGTGATCTCCGCCCGCGCGCTGTTCAGATCGTTGACGCCGGGGGTGTCCACGAGGACGACGCCGCCCTCGAGGATCGAGGCCGGGTAGTCGATCTCGAGGTACTGGACCTTCTCTTCGGCGGCCTTGCCGCCGACGACGTAGTCCGCGACCTCCTCGACCGGCACGTCGTGCGAGTCGCCGCCGCCGTGGGCCGTCGCGTGCGGCGCGACGCCGTGGACGACGTGGTGGATGACCGCGGTGGTCGGCGTGACCCCCACCGGCAGGACGGGCGCGCCGAGGAGCGCGTTCACGAACGTCGTCTTGCCGTGGTTGAACTCGCCGAGCACGACCAGGTGGAAGCGCTCCTGCTCGAGCCGCGGGATGCGGTCCGACTCGAGGCGCTCCGCGAGCGAGGTCGCCCCCGTGCTGTCGGCGAGCTCCGCGACCTCGCGCAGCGACGCGAGCGCGTCGCTCTTGAGGCCCTGGTAGTCCGAGAGCGGACTGAGAGTCATGCGGTCTCCTTCTGCGGCGCCTTCTCCGCGCCCTTCGTGATCTGGATGATGTCGCTGGTCCGCCGATCGACCTCGTCCATGTCGAGGCCCCCCGGCCCGATCGACGCGGCGCCTCGGTACAGCTCACTGTCGGCGAAGACCCGGAGCGCGTGGATGCGCTTCGGGAGATACGGGTGGGACGCGAGCGCCTCGCCGAGGCGGCCCAGGCTGTTCTGCCCCTCCTCGAACTGGTCGAGGAACGCGTCGAGGTTCATCTCCGGGTAGAGCTTGTGCGACCCCGTCGCGAGCTTGAGGAAGCTGCGGCTCGCCGCGTCGAGGTCGTTGCAGCAGAGCAGCCCGGCCCTGTCGCAGGTGATCTCGGCGCGCCGCGTCCACTGCCGGAGCGCGATCAGCGCGGGCTGGATGGCCCACGCCACGAACACGCCGATCCCCTGGGTGAGGATCATGAGCGCCGTGTTGTAGACGACGTGCTTGTTCTGGATGTGGCCGGTCTCGTGGCCGATCACGAACTTCAGCTCGGCCTCGTCGAAGTGATCGACGAGCGCGGAGTGAATCACGATGAACGACTCCTCCTCGGTCCCGTACGTGTACGCGTTCGGGACGGGAGAATTCCGGATGTACACCGTGGGGATCGGGACGGTGAGCACGTCCGCGCAGTGCTTCGCGATCTTGTAGATCGACGGGAACTGCTCGGGCCCGACCTTCACCGTCGAGCCGAGGAGCTCGGACTTCATCCACTCCTTGCTCGTGCGCACGACCGACGCCGCGGCCATCTCCACCGGCCGGAGCCGCTGGAAGCTCTTCAGCATCGCGAGGTCGGCCGAGTAGGCGTAGCGAACGCCCTCGTCGCGACCCCAAGAGCCGCTGCGCTTGCGCTCGACGTAGTTCGCGAAATCGAAATCCGTGTTCGTCGGGGTCATCGAGCTCCTCGCCGGGGCGGGCAGGATATCAGCAATCGGTCAGTGGGGTTTCTCATCGTGGGATCCGTCGGGTAGCTCGCTGGTCACGTCAACTGCTAGGGTCTGCCGCCGATTCCGACATGCCTGGACTCACCATCATTGGCTCGGGCCATCACGTCCCCGGCCCCGCCTACACGAACGACGACCTCGCTCGTGTCATGGATACGAGCGACGAGTGGATTCGCCCCCGCTCCGGGATCGCCGAGCGCCATTTCGCCGACGAGGGCCAGGGCGTCAGCCACATCGCGCTCCCCGCGGCGCGCGAGGCGATCCGCTCCGCGGGCATCGAGGCCGCGGACGTCGACTACATCATCTTCGGGACGATGACCCCGGACTTCATCCTGCCCGGCTCGGGCGGGCTGCTCGGGGCCGAGCTCGGGATCGCCGGCGTGCCCGCGCTCGACATCCGGCAGCAGTGCGCGTTCTTCCCCTTCGCGCTCCAGATCGCGGACTCGTTCATGACCGCGGGGGTCGCCAAGACCGTCCTCATCGTCGGCGCCAACGCGCACGCCGGGTTCATGCCCTGGGACTGGAAGGCGCTGCGCGAGAACGGCACCTCCGACGAGGAGACCTACCGCTTCGCCACCCAGCACCGCGCCACCGCGGTCCTCTTCGGCGACGGCGCGGGCGCGGTCGTCTGCCGCGCGCACCCGCGAAAGAGCGAGGGCTTCGGGATGCTCGGCGCCCTCACGAAGACCGACGGCGAGCGACACGACCACTTCTTCATCCCGGCCGGCGGCTTCACGCACTACCGATACTGGGAGGTCCCCGTCGACGAGCGCATCCCCAGCATGCGCGGCCGCGAGCTGTTCAAGTGCGCGGTGCAGCGGCTCCCCGCCGTCGTCCGCGACCTCTGCGCGCAGCACGACGTGACCCTCGAGGACGTGGACTGGTTCCTCGCGCACCAGGCGAACGACCGCATCAACGCCGCCGTCGTCCAGAGCCTCGGCGTCCCCCCCGAGAAGGCGCCCTCGAACATCGCGCGCTTCGGCAACACCTCCGACGCGACCATCCCGATCCTCGTCGACGAGATGCGCCGAGACGGCTCCCTGAAGGAGGGCCAGCTCCTCTGCTTCCTCGCCCTCGGCGCCGGCCTCAACTGGGGCGCCGCGCTCATGCGCCTCTGAGCCGGGGACGATCCTCTTCAGTCCACCTCGCCGCCGACGCCGACGAAGACGCCGAACGGGGGCGCGCGATCGCCGGCGACGCCGTCGGCGCCGTTGAAGCTGACCACGCCGCGCAAGGTGACTTGCACGGGATCGAAGCGGAGGCGGACCCACGGCTCGGCCGAGAAGACGACCGCCTCGGAGGCCGCCGCGCCGGTCGCGTCGGTCCCCGGCAGCGTGACCCCGAGCGGCGAGCCGACGCCGCGCAGCCGCACGCCGAGGTAGAGGGGCTCCGCCACCCGGCCGCTGACGCCCGCGCCGAGCTGCACGATCACGTCCGCGTCGATGCCGCGATCCCCGAGCACGGGGATCATGACGCCGAGCCCGAGATCACCCTCGATGTGGAGGTCCCCGAGCGCCGCGGCCACGCGCACCGGGAGGTAGAGGCCGAACCGCTCCGGGGCCCACGCCCACGGCGACCAGTAGCCGCGCATCGAGAGCGCGCTCCGGAGGGTCACCTCCGAGGCCGCTCGCTCCACCAACGTGGGCGCGTCCGAGCCGGCCTGCGCGCGAGCGGCCGTGGGGATGGCCGCGCCCACGCCGACCTCGAGCCGGAGGTTCGGGGCGACGGCGCCCGAGTAGCCGAGCTCCATCGTCGGGTTGCCGGGATCGATCCGCCCGGGGCTCCCGCGATAGGGGGTGGGCTCCCCGCCGATCGCGACCTCGCCGGAGACCGCGGTCGCCGCCGCCGCGAAGCCGAAGCTGGCCCCGACGTAGATGCCGCGATCGGGGCGGAAGCGCACCCCCGCCTCGGGCGAGAAGACGAAGTCCGCGCGCTCGTCCCCGCGCCCCCCGCCGGAGAAGCCGAGCTCGAGCCAGACCCCGAAGGCCCGACCGAAGAGGTGTCGCGGCGTCGAGCCGACGACCTCGCGCGGGGCCAGCTCGTCGGCCTCCGCGTCCTCGGAGGCGGGCGCCTCGGGCAGCGGCGCGTCCGGGATCAGCTCCTCGCGGGGGCTGGGGTCGAGCTCGGGGATCGCCTCCTCTTCCGCGGGCAGCGCCTCGGGCGCGGCGGCCTCGGGCGCGGCGTTCTCTGGGTCGGTCTCGGTCGTCGGAGGCTCGGGCGGCGCTTCGAGGTCGGCCTCGGCCTCGGTCGGGGCGGCCTCCGTCGGAGCGGCCTCCGTCGGAGCGGCCTCCGGGCCGGCGTCCTGCGCCGCGGCGGGGCAGGACGCGAAGCCGCACAGCGACAGCAGCGCGACGGACAGCGTGGATCGACGCATCGCGGCCGAGCCTGCCGCAGAACGGCGCGGCTTCAAGGAGGCGGCTCACGGAGCGGCGGACGCGTTGGGGACCGTCGTGTCCCCCGCGTCGCCGACCGACGGCGCGAGCGTCTCGGTGCGCCCGTCCGGATAGATGCTCACCGCCCAGAGCTCGCGACCGTACGGCCCCCCGGGGACCCGCGCGTTCCAGTCGAGGTTCAGCCACACGGGGCAGTCGGGCGAGCTGCGGAAGTGGATGTTCGAGATCCCCTCGTCGCCGAGGTAGTGGTCCCAGTTGCGCCGGTAGTGCTGCGAGAGCCGGCTCGCGACCTCTTGCGGCTCCTGATGGATGCAGGCCTCCGCGTAGGCGTGCCCGCCTTGATCGCCGTCGAGCATCACGATGCGGGCCTCGCCGCCGATCGACTCGATCATCGCCGAGAGGACGATCGCGAAGTCGTCGCAGTCGCCGGCGAGGTGGCCCTCGGCGGTCGCGTTCGAGAGCGTCTCGCTCGCGGTGGAGAAGAACTCGTCCCCGCGGGGGTCGTTCACGTACCGCCAGCGCTCGCGGACGCTGCTCCAGATCCGCGCGACCTGCTCGACCCGGTACGGCCCCTCGTCCTCGGAGGCGAGCCGGACGGCCTCGTTGCGCGTGATGGGGTTGGTCGGATCGATCGCAGCGACCACCCGCGGCGCGATGCGCGCGCGGATGGAGCGCTCCTGCGGGGACGTCGCAGGTCCGCCCTGCTCCTCGGTCGCGCCGCCGAGCCCGAGGCGCTCCGCCGCGCGCCGGATCCCGCTCGACGTCGTCTCGTCCTGCCAGAGCCAGACTCCCGCGACGACGAGCCCCGCGACCGCGATCAGGCCCATGCTCACCCCGAGCACGCTCCGCGTCCGCGACGGCGGACCGACCTGGAGCTCGACCCCGCACTTGCCGCACTTGAGCTGCCCGCGGGTGAACCCCTCCGGCATGATCCCGCGCGACCCGCACGAGCCGCAGATGAACCGGCGACCGGGGATGCGGACGCCGACCAGCGTGTCGCCTCGGGCGCCGCGGCGGAGGAAGACCTTGAGCTTGGGGTGGCTCCACGAGAGCGTGGCGTTCCCCAGCGTCACCTCCGCGCCGGGCCGCACCTCGGCGCGCTGCACCTTGCGTCCATCGACGAAGGTCCCGTTGGCGCTGCCCAGGTCCTCGATGAGGATGTGCTGACCGCGCCAGCTGAGCTTCGCGTGGCGACCACTGACGCTCGCATCCGAGACCTGGAGGTCGCAGTCCTCGGAGCGGCCGACCACGATGTACAGCGGGACGTCCACCGGCGTGCTCATTGTACGGCGGTCACGCCCGGATCGCTCGCACGACGGCGGCGAAGATGATCAGCGGGCCTGGCGGCGCTGCATCAGGGTCATGCCCAAGGCCATCGCCTGGGTCGCGTCGCCGGTGATCTTGAGGCGCCCGAAGAGCTGCTGGGGCGTGAGCTCGCCCGCGCGGACGTCCTCGATGTCGTCCCAGCTGATGGTGGCCGCGAAGGTGGGCTCCGCCGGCGGCTCCGTCGCGCCGATCGCGATCCGCAACGTCACCTCGTCCGGATCCGCCGGCAGGTCCGTGAACGTCACGTGGAAGCGCAGCGAGTGCCCCTCGAGCACCTTCTCGATGTCGCCCGAGGCGGCCCGCGCGAAGCGACGGGCGGCCTTGTCGTCGTCGAAGTGCGCCTCGAGCTCGTCGAGCCCGGCGCGCGCGGCGTCGGCCGGCGCGGCGATCGCCATGCGCGGCGGCAGGCCCTCGGGCTCGGCGTCGTGGATGGCCATCACGCCGTTCTCCACGGCGAGCCACAGGTCCGCGCCCCCGTCCCCTTCGAACGAGACGAACACCTTCCCGCGCGCCGCGGCGATGTCCTCGTAGCGAGCCTTGGCCTTCTCGTCCCCGCCCTCCCCGCGCTCCTTGTACTGCGCGGCGCCGAGGTTGAAGAGGCGGACGAAGTCCTCACGGATGAAGGCGACGGGGTCGGTGTTCATGGCGGCGCGAGTATAGACAGGCCGCCGCCGCCGTCGAGCGTGAACCGCTAGAGGCCGCGCTGCGCGTCGAGGACCCGCAGGACGTTGCCCCCGAAGATCGGCCGGACGGGCAGCTCGCGCCGCTCGAGCTCGGCGCGCAGGGCGCCGAGGTGGGAGACGTCCTCGAGCCCGATCGGGAGCTCGCCGACGCCGTCGAAGTCGGAGCCGAGGCAGACCGCCTCGGGGCCCGCGAGCTCGGCGACGTGCGCGAAGTGCGCGCCGAGCGTCTCGAGCGTGGGGACCGCGAGGTCCGCTCCGCCGAGCTCGCGCGCGAGGGCGTTGAGCGGCTCGCCGTGATCCCAGCGCCCGTGCGCGGCGCGGACCTCGCGGAAGCGGTCCCGGTTCGCCTCCTCGATCGCGTCGCGTCGGACCGCGTAGTCGTGATCGATGAACTCGGTGTAGTAGTTGATACAGACGGCGCCGCCGCCCTCGCCGACCGCGCGGATCATCGCGTCGGTCATGTTGCGCGGGTGATCCGACAGCGCGCGCGCGGACGAGTGCGAGGCGAGCAGCGGCCGCTCGGCGACCTCCACGATGTCCCAGAAGGTCCGATCCGAGACGTGGGAGATGTCCACGATCATCCCCGTACGGTTCATCCAGCGGATGAGCTCGCGGCCGAGGTCGGTCAGGCCCCGCGCCGGCGCGCGGCCGCCCGACGAGTGGGCGAAGCGGTTGTCGTTCGACCACGTGATCGTCATGTACCGGACGCCCCGGCTCCAGGCCTCCTCGAGGCGCTCGAAGAGGACCGCGTCGTCGGCCGGCGCGCCGAGCGCGTGCGCCCCCTCGATCCCCATCAGCAGCGCGATCTTGCCGGCCGTGGCGGCCGCCCGGACGTCGTCCCCGGTCCGACAGATCACCGCCTCGTGGGGGTGTGCGCGCGCGAGCTCCTCGACGGCCCCGATCAGCGCGCGAGCGCGGTCCCAGGCGGCGTCGCCCTCGTACTCGCGCGGGTCGACCCAGATGCTGAAGAACGCGCCGGTCAAGCCGCCCTCGCGCATCCGCGGCAGGTCGAGGTGCCCGAGCTCCGAGCGCTCCGCGATGTCGGCGGGCAGGTCGAGCATCCGCTGCGTGGTGTCGACGTGCGTGTCGAGCGCGATCAGCGGCGGCTCGGCGGCGGGCGGCTCGGGAGCCGGCGGCTCGGGAGCGGGCTCCGGAGCGGGCGTCGGGGCCGCGGGGGGCGCCGGCGCGGGCGCGTCGGCCTGACCGCAGGCGACGAGCAGGAGCCCGAGCAGCCACAGCCGTCGGATCACTTGCGCAGCACCTCGGGGCGCTCGCCCGCCGCCGGCGCGACGCGCCCGCGCTCGGTGTAGATGGCGTGGACGTACTTCGCGGGGGTGACGTCGAAGGCGGGATGTCGGCAGCCGATTCCGTCGGCCACGATCACGCGATCGCCGATGCGGGCGACCTCCTCGCGCGACCGCTGCTCGATCGGGACCTCGGCGCCGCTCGCGCAGCGCAGGTCGACGGTGCTCCAGGGAGCCGCGACGGTGAAGGGGACCTCGTGGACGTGAGCCAGCACCGCGTGGGTGAACGTCCCGATCTTGTTCGCGACATCCCCGTTCGCGCAGATTCGGTCCGAGCCGACCACCACGAAGTCGATCTCGCCCCGCGCGAAGAAGTGCCCCGACATCCCGTCGGTGATCACCTCGACCGGGATCTCGTCGGCGTGGAGCTCCCACGCGGTCAGCCGCGCCCCCTGCAGGTAGGGGCGGGTCTCGCTGGCGAGGACACGGACCGTCGGGTCGGCCTCGAAGGCGGCCCGGATCACCCCGAGCGCGGTGCCGTAGCCGCCGGTGGCGAGGGCGCCGGCGTTGCAGTGCGTGAGGATGGTCGCCCCGCGAGGCACGTCGCGAGCGCCGAGCGCGCCCATCGCCCGACACGCGGTGACGTCCTCCCGGTGGATCGCTTCGGCCTCCTCGCGCATCGCCCGCGCGCGATCCGCGGGAGCCTCCGCGGCGACCTCGGAGGCGCGCCGGCTCATCCGGGCGATCGCCCACGCGAGGTTCACCGCCGTCGGCCGTGTCCCGTCGAGCACCCGGCCCGCGGCCCCGTTCGCGACGAGGAAGCTCGCGGCGTCGCCATCCTGGGACCTCGCGACCTGAGCCAGCGCGTAGGCGGCGCTGATCCCGATCGCGGGGGCGCCGCGCACGACCATCGAGCGGATCGCGTCGGCCACCTCGTCGGGCCGCGTGTAGCGGTGATACAGGATCTCGCCGGGCAGCAGCCGCTGGTCGAGCATCCAGACATCGAAGGTCTCCGGCTCGATCTCCACGGCGAAGAAGCCTTGCGATGCCCCCGTCAGCGGCGGGCGCGAGAGCTGGGGTCTCGTCATGCCGAGAGGGTAGTCGGTCCGTCGCGATGGCGGGGGCCTGCCCCGAAACCTCGGCTTGAGCCCATCCGTAGCCGGGGATATCATTTTGGCCTCGGCGCATGGTTCCAGGCTCACCAGACTTGGTCGGTTGGATCGCGAACGAGCTCTCGCTGACCTGCCTGCGTGAGCGACGTGACGGCGACGTCAGCGTCGTGGCGGGCTTGGCGCCCGGGGAAGGGGAGCCGCTCGCGGTGCGGGTCGCCGCGCTCACCGGCTGCGAGCTCGCGTGGATCGAAGAGCTGCTCGGGCGGGCGCGCGCGGGGTCGCCCGCCACGCTCGAGCTCGGCGAGGACACCGAGGAAGGCGCCGGTCGTCTGCTCGCGTTCCCCGACGACGACGGGATCTGCGTGCTGTTCGCGCCCCGCGTGGATCCAGCGGTGCTCGTGCGCCGGGCCGCAGCCGCGGATCACGCGGCCGGCGTCACCCACGAGGTCGCGAACTCGCTGACCGCCATCGCTGGTTGGACCCGCATGGCCTCGACGGGAGCGCCGCTCCCGGAGCGGACGCGGCAGGCGCTCGACGTGGTGCAGCGGAGCGCGCGCGAGGCGCTCGACACGGCGCGCGGCCTGCTGCGGACGATGCGCGACTCCGGTCACGCCACGATCGCGCCGAGCCTCCCGGATCGGACCGACAGCGCCGCGGTGATCGCCGAGGTGCTCGAGACCCTGCGCCCGGAGGTGGAGACGCAGGGCGTGACCCTGATCGCGAACCTGCCCGAGGAGGTCTGGGGCGCGGCCCCGCCCGCCGCGCTGCGCCTGATCGTGAGCAACCTCGTCCGGAACGCGCTCGAGGCCGGCGGACGCCGGATCGAGGTGTCCGTCCGGATCGAGGGCGACCGGTTCGTGGTGGAGGTCGGCGACGACGGCCCCGGGATGCCCAAGGAGACCCTCGAGCGGGCCTTCGAGCGCTACTTCACGACGAAGGACTCGGGCACCGGGCTCGGCCTCGCGATGGTCCGCGACACCGTCCACGAGGCCGGCGGGCGGGTCGAGGTCCAGAGCCAAGCCGGCCAAGGCACCCAGTTCGAGATCGTGCTGCCGCTCGCCGGCGGGTCCCGCATGAGCCTGCGGCCGCCGCGCGTGCACGAGGTCGGCGCCATCACGAGCGGCGTCCACGTTCGCCCCGCCCTCGCCCGCCGGGTCGTGCTCGTGGTGGACGACGACGAGGCGGTGCGCTCCCTCGTCCGCACCGCGCTCGAGCTGCACGGCGCCCTCGTGCGGGTCGCGGCGGATCGCGAAGGGGCGCTCGCCGCCGCCGCGACGCACACGTTCGACGTCGCGCTGATCGATCTGTCCCTCGGCTCGGAGCGCGGCGATGTGCTGCTCGCCGAGCTGCGCGACCTCGGCAAGGTCACCTGGGCCGTGTTGATGACCGGCTCCGCGGAGGCGGAGCTGAGCCCCGAGGGCATGCCGGACGCGGTCCTCCGCAAGCCCTTCGAGCTCAGCGAGCTTCACCGCGTCGTCGAGCTGGCCGGGCCCGACGAGCCGTCCGACGCGAGCGCGTCGTCCTCGTAGAGCGAGACGCGACCGCGCGCCCCGTCGAGGTCGACCCGGAGCTCGAAGGAGCCGCTCCAGCGCGGGCACACCGACTCGAACCGCACGATCCGCCCCTCGCGCGCGGCGAGCGAGTTCCCGTGCTCGTCGACGAGCTCGAGCGACACGTGGCGCTCGCCCACCGCGACGATCCGGTAGCAGTGGGCCGCGTCGAGCACGAGGTGCACCGCGCGCGACCCGGCCGTGAGCTCCTCGACCGCGAAGGGCTCCATGTCCCCGATCTCCTGCGCCACGAGCTCCGCCTCGTACGGCGTCTCCGTCGCCTCGGGCTCGGCGGGGGTCGGCGCGACCGGCGCCCGCTCGGCGTGCGTCGCGGGCGCGGCGCCGCCGCACGCCGCGACCGACGACGCGAGGACGATCACGAGGATTCCTGGCTGCAGGCGGGGCCGCGACACGGGCGCAGTATGGACGGCCGGCGCGTCCGGAGCACCGATCGGCGCACGGCGCGCGCGATCCTGCTACCCTCGGGCACCCGGCGATGAGCAGCGGCGAAGGATGGACGACCGCATCGATCGAGGCCATCCCGGCCATCGAGGCGACGAAGGACCCGACGCCGGGGATGGTGCTGATCTATTCGCGCCTGCACCGGCAGCTCCCGTCCGCCGTCCCGTTCGCCTCCGAGGTGACGACGTTCGGCCGCGAGCCGGACAACGTCCTTTGTGTCCCCGAGGCCGCCGTCAGCCGCTACCACGGCCGCGTCGAGCGCCGCGCCGACGGCTGCTGGATCGTCGACAACGGCTCGACGAACGGGATCCTCGTGAACGGCTCCCGGGTGGCCGCCTCGCCGCTCGAGGCGCACGACGTCATCCGCATCGGCGACTCCCTTTTCCGCTACGCCGAGCACGGCATCTACGGCTACGGCGCGTACCGGATCGACGGCACCGTCGTCGAGTCCGCGCGCCCGATCCGGCACGGGATCAAGGGCTGCCCGCTGATCGGCGGCTTCCAGATCGACCAGCTCCTCGACCGCGTCTCCAAGGTGGCCAAGACGCAGCTCTCGGTGGTCGTCACCGGAGAGAGCGGCACGGGCAAGGAGCTCGTCGCGAAGACCGTGCACGACGCGTCCGAGCGCACCGGGCCGTTCCAGGCGATCAACTGCGCAGCGTTGCCCGCGAACCTGATCGAGAGCGAGCTGTTCGGCTATCGCAAGGGCGCGTTCACGGGCGCCGCCACGGACAAGGTCGGGCAGGTCAAGGCCGCCCACCGCGGGACGCTGTTCCTCGACGAGATCGGCGACATGCCGCTCGAAGCGCAAGCGAAGTTGCTCCGCGTCCTCCAGGAGCGGAAGGTCCTCCCGATCGGCGCGACGACCACCGAGGACGTCGACGTGCGGGTGGTCTGCGCGACGCACCGCAACCTCGAGGACCTCGTCACCAAGGGGACGTTTCGGGGTGACCTCTTCGCTCGCCTCCGCGAGTTCACCGCTCGCCTGCCCCCGCTCCGGGAGCGCCGCGAGGATCTCCACCCGCTCACCCGTCACTTCTTGATCAAGTCGGGCCGCCCCGAGGCGAGCGTGTCGCTGCCGTACATGGTCGGCCTCGCGCACTACGACTGGCCGTACAACGTCCGGGAGCTCGAGAGCGCGGTGAAGCTCTCGGTCGCGCTCTCGGAGGGGCGCGCCGAGCTCGACCTCCCCGACCTCCCCGAGTCCGTGCGCGAGGCGCTCCAGGGACACGGCGAGGCCCAGGGTCGACGCACCGCCTCGGTGCCCCCGCCCGCGGAGCGGCCGGCGTCGCGGGGCGGGCCTCCGACCGAGGGCGAGCTGCGCGGGCTGCTGATGCGGCACCGCGGGAACATCGCCGCCGTCGGGCGCGAGCTGGGCAAGGAGCGGATGCAGATCCACCGCTGGCTCAAGCGCTACGAGATCGACATCGAGGACTATCGCGCCTGATCCCGTGAGCAATCGCACGGCCGTCAGACCTCGCACGGGGGTGGGCTGACCGGCCCGGGGCCGCCGTAAGATCGCGCACGAAGCCGCTCCTCGGGCCGACGAACCGCAGCGGAACGGATCCTGCGTCGCGTGTGCGCGGGTGGGGAATTGGCTGGTTTCTTTGACACACCGCTGCGCGGTCTGCTTGAACGCCCCCCGGTCGACCCCTACCTTGCCCCGTCGAAGAGCGGAGCGGCGGGAGCCCTTCCTCTCGGGGCCCCCCCTATGAACCAAGACTCGTCTCGCTCCGCCGGCGCGGCCGCCGCGCTCGCCCGTGACCTCCGCCCCGCGACGCCGCCGCCTCCTGCGCACGGCGCGAGCCCGGCCACGCACTGCGCGGGCCGCGAGACGGAGCTGGCTGCGCTGACCGCCGCCTACCGTGACGTCCAGCGAGGCGACCTCCAGGCCGCCAAGCTCGTCCTGCTCGAAGGCCCGAGCGGGATGGGCAAGTCGCGCATCCTCACCGAGCTCAAGAGCCGCGTCCGCCTGCAGGGCGGCGTCGTGCTCGAGGGGCGCTGCGCCCCCGGCCGCGCGTTCGGCCCCTTCGCCGAAATCGTCGAGCGGGCGCTGCGCTTCCTCGACGAGGTGGGCGTCGCCCCCGAGGTCGACCTCCGAGGCCTGTCCTGCCGCGGCGGCTGCCACCGCTTCTGGCATCTCCACGGCGGCCCCGACGCCGAGCAGATCCCCTTCGCGACCGACGACCTCCCGGGCGCCACCGCCGAGACGGCCGTGTTCGAGAAGCGCCTCCGCTTCTTCGACACCATCGCGGGCCTCCTCCGCGAGGTGTCGCGCCTCCGCGCGCCCCTGATCGTCCTCGATCACCTCGAGCGCGCCGACCGCGGGACGGTGGAGCTGCTCCGCTTCCTGCTCGACGGCGCCGGCGTGGTCCACGGGCCCGAGGAGCGCACGCGCGCCCTCTTCGTCGCCAGCCTCCGGACTGGCGGCGAGGTCAGCCTCGGCGCGAACCTCGAGTCGCTGATCGAGCACGAGCGCGCCGAGTCGCTCGAGGTCGGGACGCTCGGCCTCGAGGGCGTCCGCGCCTACCTCTCCTCGAGCCGCGCGCTGCAGCGCATCCTCGAGCGCACCGGCGGCGCCCCGGAGCTGATCGACCTGCTCCTCGAGGGGCAGCCGCTGACGCCGGAGGCGCGGCTCGAGCGGCGCCTCGGTGAGCTCGACGACGACGCGCGGAGCCTCGTCGAGGCGCTGTCGGTGCTCGGCCGCCACGCCGACGCGGACGAGCTGGCCTCGATCGCCGGGTGCGACCCGGAGCAGAAGTCGCGCGCCGACTTCGCCGCCTGCGAGCTCGTCGCGAAGTCGATCGTCGACGGCCGGATCCTCTTCAGCTTCGAGCGCGACGCGGACCGCGAGCGCTGCTACCGCCTGCTCCCCGAGGCGCGCCAGCGCGCGCTCCACGAGCGGTGCACGGACGTGTGCGCCCGCTCGGTCGACCTCGAGGAAGCGGTCCGGCACGCGCTCGCGGCCGGGCAGCACGACCGGGCGGCCGAGCTGGCCGTCGTCGCGGCCGCGTCGCTGTCGGCGCGCCACGCGAACGGCGAGGCCGCCGCGCTGCTCGAGTCGTTCGTCACCGCCACGGAGCCCACCACCGCGCCGACGCGCGCCGTCCGCGAGCAGCTCGCGGAGCTGCACCGGGTCGGCGGCGCCTACGCGCGCGCCCTCGTCCACGCCCGCGCCCTGCGCGAGGACGCCCCGACCGACGCGGTCTCCGCGCACCGGGTCGGGCAGCTCCTCACGATGGCGGGCGAGCACGAGGAGGCCGCCGAGGTCCTCGTCGAGGCGCAGCGCCTCGCGGTCGACGCGGGCGAGCCGCTCGTGGTGGCCGAGGTCGAGGCGCAGCTCGCGGAGCTGCACTACCAGGCCGCCGACTACGACGAGGCGAGCCGCTGGGGCGCTCGCGCGCTCGAGGCCGCCGAGGCCGCCGGCAACAAGATCATCGAGATCTCGGCCCGCAACACGCTCGGCAAGCTGGCCCTCGCGCAGAAGGACCCCACCGCCGCGGCCGGGCTCTTCGAGCGCAACCGCCGCGACGCCGCCGAGGCGGGCCTCGGTCACCAGGAGGCGCAGGCGCACACGAACTTCGCGGTCGCGCTCCTGCTGCAGCAGGACCTGCGCGGCGCCGAGGACGTCTGCCACACGGCCATCGAGGTCGCGTCCCGCGTCTGCGACTCGCGCGAGCGCGCCATCGCGACGGAGAACCTCGCGGTCATCGCCCACCTCGGGCGCGACTACGGCAACGCGCTCCGCTACTACCACCAGGCGGTCGGCCTGCTGAAGCGCCTCGGCAACCGGGCGATGCTCGCGCGCGTCGCGAACAACCTCGGCGAGCTGTACCTCACCCTCGGCGACCGCCACCGCGCCCGCGCGCTCTGCGAGTTCGCGCGGCGCATCGGCGGCAAGCTCCCCGGCCTGGTGCTCGGCGAGGGCCTGCTCCTCCTCGGCCGCATCGACGCGGCGGACGGCAACGTCTCCGTCGCGCGCGACTCCTTCCGCGCCGCGCAGGAGACCTTCCAGCGCCTCGGCTCCGTGCGCGCCTCGGACTCCTCGATCGAGCTCGCGCGCATCGCGCTCTTCGACGGCGACGTGGCGCTGGCCCGCTCGATCCTGAGCGCCCTCCCCGTCGAGCTGCCCGCCAAGCACCAGGCGGATCTCGCGCTGGTGATGGCCGACCTCGAGCGCGCCGCGGGCGGGAACACCCGCGCCGCCGCGCGACGCTCGGTCGAGCTCGCCGAGAAGTGCGACGACCCGGAGCGCCTGCTCCATGCCTTGCTCCGCCACGCGCGCGCCCTCGGCGACGCCGGCGACGTGGGCCTCGCGACCCGCGTGCTCGAGCGCGCACAGAAGATCGAGTCCGACCTCACCGCGCGCGTCCCCGACGAGGCCGCCGCGGCGTGGCAGGAGCGAGCGCAGCGCCAGGAGCTGAACCGCGTCGCCGCCATGCTGACGACGGCCTGGACGCGGACCCGGCACGAGTCCGATCCGCCGCCCCGCGCGCTGACGGGCACCCACCGCACCCTGCCGTCCAGCACGGCGGAGGCGACGAGCCGCTGGAACGAGCGCTACCCCAGCCTGATCGGCCGCTCGCCCGCGATGAGCGAGATCTACTCGCTCCTCGACAAGGTCTCGGGCTCGGACGCCCTCGTCCTCGTCCGCGGCGAGAGCGGCACCGGCAAGGAGCTCATCGCCGAGGCGATCCACAAGAACTCGCCGCGGCGGAACAAGCCGATCGTCAAGGTCAATTGCGCGGCCCTCGTCGAGACGCTGCTGCTCAGCGAGCTGTTCGGCCACGAGCGCGGGTCGTTCACCGGCGCGTCCGCCCGCAAGAAGGGCCGCTTCGAGCTCGCCGACGGCGGCACCATCTTCCTCGACGAGATCGGCGACATCTCGGCCAAGACCCAGGTCGCGCTGCTCCGGGTCCTGCAGGAGCGCGAGTTCGAGCGCGTCGGCGGGACCGAGCAGATCAAGGTCGACGTCCGCATCGTCGCCGCGACGCACCGCGACCTCGAGGCGATGGTCCGCGAGGGCACGTTCCGGGAGGACCTCTACTACCGCCTCCGCGGCGTCGTGGTCGAGATGCCTCCGCTGCGCAGCCGGCTCGAGGACATCGGTCAGCTCTGCCAGCACCTCCTCGGCCGCATCGCGGAGGAGCGCGGCGAGCCCATCCGCCGCATGAGCCCCGAGGCGGTCGAGTGCCTCCAGCGTCACCGCTGGCCGGGGAACGTGCGCGAGCTCGAGAACGTCCTGCGCTCGGCCACGCTGTTCGCCGACGGCGCGGCGCTCGTGCCCGACGACTTCCGCGCTTTCGCCGACAGCTTCCAGCCGCCGGAGCCGGCGGAGGCCCGCACGGCCCACCCGGCGATGGCGCCCGGCGTGGCGAGCACCACGCCGCTCGAGGCGCAGCTCTACGAGCGCGTGCGCGACGGCGAGACGTCCTTGCTCGAGATGAAGAAGATCATGGAGCGCGAGTGCATCGTGCGCGCGCTGGGGGAGACCGAGGGGAACATCACGCGGGCGGCCGCGCTCCTCGGGATGAAACGTCCACGCCTTTCACAGCTCGTGAAGCAGTACGAGTTGAACGGGAAGGCGGGAGCAGAGGAATGATGAACGCAGTCAAGAAGCTCCTCGTCGTCACCGCGCTGGCCGCGGTCTCGGGGTGCATGGGGAACGCCGACGACATCGAGGGCGCGCAGAGCGCGTCCGTCGACGTCCCGGCGGGCACCGAGCCGCTCGGTCTGTTCACGTCGAACGCGGCGCTCGCCGCGACGCCGCCGTCGTGCGAGCACCGGATCCCCGCCAACGCGGAGTTCCGGCTGCTCAGCAGCGGGGTCGTCGTGGCGCTGAACTCGGCGGGCATGCCCGTCTGCACCGACGAGGTGGAGGACGTTCAGGCCGAGCTGGTCGCGACGGGGCGCGTGGGGGAGAGCCGCGCGCTCGGCAACTCCTACCTCGTGAGCGTCGGCATCGGCGTGCCGATCCGCGCGGGCGACCCGTCGCCGCAGCCGAGCACCGAGGCGTGCGACGGTGTGCGGTCGGCGAGCAACGCCTCCGGGCACGTGCGGGACACCGCGCCGGACGATCACGTCCAGCCCGGCGACCCGTCGCCGCAGCCGAGCGTGCAGGAGTGCCGCACGGAGATGCCGCCGCTCTGAGGGCGCCCGATCTCGTTGCCCCTCGCGAGGCTCGCTCACCCCAGGGTGAAGCGGGCCTCTCGCGTTTCGGCTAGCCTACGAGGCACGCGTGGATCTTCGAACTCAGACCTCGCTCGTCGCCGCCGTGCTCAGCTTCGCGATCGCGTCGACGGTGCTGCTGCGCGCGCGGCGCCGGCGGGTGCACTGGTTCTTCGCGCTCTTCGGCGCCTCGGTGGGGACCTGGTACCTGTCCACGTTCCTGGTCCGGTTCCTGGGGGGCGGGCCGGTGTGGGAGCGCCTCAACCTGGTCTGCGCGGTGCTGCTCCCGCTGAGCGCGGTGCAGTTCTTCCGGACGTTCCTCCAGCCCGAGTCCAAGCGCGCCAACCAGCTCCAGCGGACGGCGCTGCTCCTCGCGCTCGGCATGGTCGCGGCCAGCTTCACGCCCGTCTTCCATCAGGACGCGTTCGTCGGGCTCATCTTCACGTACGTGTTCGTGCTGCTCTCGGCGGCGCTCGTGATGCTCTTCCGCGCCGCGCGCATCGCGTCCTCGAGGTTCGAGCGCGCGCGCCTCACGTACCTGTTCGTCGTGCTCGCCCTCGCGGCGGTGTTCACGCTCTCCGAGTACCTGCCCTACGCCGGCCTCGAGATCCCGCCGGTCGGCGCGATCCTGATCCTGGTGTTCCTGTACGTGCTGTCGCAGTCGATCCTGCGCTACCGCCTCCTCGACCTCTACGAGCTCGCCGGCCGCCTGACGCTGCTGACCGCGCTGTCCTTCTCGCTCGCGGGGATCCTCTGGGTCCTCGTCTTCCTCGACCCGGGTCACTTCTTCCTGCACTCGGTCGTCGCCGCGCTCGTCCTGTTCCTGATCTTCGATCCGCTCCGCGCGCGCCTCGAGCAGCAGATCGCGCTCTTCTTCTTCCGCGAGCGCTCGGACCTCGAGCGCCTCATCGCCGAGATCCGCGCCCAGCTCGCGCACACCCTGTCGATGGACGAGATCACGCATGTCGTGATGAGCGGGCTCGGAGGCTCGCGCCGGCTCACGGACGCGTCGATCTACCTCCTCGACGAGCGGGGCGACGGCTTCGACCTCGGCTCGCACGTCGGGCGCGAGCCGCTCGGGCGGATCGACCTCGCGCCGGCGCGGCCGCTCGTGGATCGCCTCCGCCGCGACGAGGAGATCGTCGTGGAGCACCTCGAGCGCGAGCTCGACGCGGCGCGCGAGCTGCGCGAGGACCTCGAGGTCCAGGAGCTCACCGAGATCATCGCGACCCTCGAGTCGATGCACACGGCGGTCGTCGTCCCCCTGCGCGGCCACGACGACACCTACGGGCTGCTCTGCGTTCGGGACGACCGCCTGCGGGACGCGTTCAGCCCCGAGGAGGTGCAGCTCCTGCGCGGGCTCGCGGCGCAGGCGTCGATCGCGATCGAGAACTCGCGCCTCTACCAGCGGCTCCGGCAGCGCGACCGGCTCGCCGAGCTCGGCGGGATGGCCGCCGGCCTCGCCCACGAGATCCGCAACCCGCTCGGCGCGATCAAGGCGAGCGCGCAGTTCCTCGCGGAGCCCGGCGAGGAGCCGGGTGACCGCGAGTTCCTCGACATCATCGTCGAGGAGACCGACCGGCTGAACCGCGTCGTGTCGTCGTTCCTCGACTACGCCCGCCCGAGCCCGGGCGACGCCGCGCCGACGGACATCAACGCGACGGTGCAACGCACCTTGACGCTGCTGGGCCCCGATCTCGGGGACGTGGAGGTCTCGCTCGAGCTCGCCGACGACCTGCCGCGCGTGCGCGTCGACGCGGAGCGGCTGCGTCAGGTGCTGATCAACCTCTGCCAGAACGCCTCGCAAGCGATGGAGGGCGCCGGGAAGCTGAGCGTGCGGACCCTCGAGCGGACGCGCCGCGACCTCGGCGGCGACATGCGCCAGTGGGTCGAGCTGTGGGTCATCGACACGGGCCCCGGCATCCCGCAGAAGATCCTCAGCAACCTGTTCGTGCCGTTCGTGACGACGAAGGACCGCGGGACGGGGCTCGGGCTCGCGATCTCGCAGCGCATCGTCACGTCGGCGGGCGGCGACATCGAGGCGCGCAGCCACGAGGGCGTGGGCTCGACGTTCGTGGTGCGCCTGCCCGCGGCCGAGGAGCGCGACCCGACCGGCGAGACGATCGCTCAGAGGGTGTCGAGCCCGCCCCTGGGGATGAGCAGCTCGTCGGGCGCGACGGCGTCCATCGGCGACGGCGACGGCATCGACGAGACCTCCGGCGGCGAGGTCCCGACCTCCCTCGCGACGATCCGGTAGGCGCGCAGCTCGTCCCGGCCGAGGCTGTCGGCGGGGAGCCCCGCGTCGCCGAAGAGCTCGGCGTAGGCGCGCACGGCCGAGCCCTCACCGCGCTCGGCGGTGGCCTGCGGCAAGAGGTAGTGCCAGCTCCCCCGGTGCTCGAACGCGACGCCGTGGACGTCGGTGAAGACCCGCTCCACGAAGGGCGCCGCGATGTCCCCGAGCGTCCCGTCCTCCTCGAGGAGGTACACGCGCACGGTCATGCGCGGCAGCCGGTCGTCGAGGTCGCCCCCCATCGCCTGCTCCCGCTCGGTCCAGCGCTGACGGGCCACGCTCCCCGCGGTCACGAGCGCCCGCGCGATCGAACCGCCGCGGGCCGACCGCCACAGGCGAGGCCGACCGCCCTGCTCGAGCATGACCATGACCTCGACGTTCCGGCTCCGGCGCAGCGGCTCCGGGAAGGCCCGCACCAGCGGGGTGCTCGACCCGGAGACGAGCTGGCGCGCCGCCCGCGCGAGGACCTCGCCCATCGCGGGCTCGAGGCCGTAGACCCCGCCGCGCCGCACGTAGAGCGCCGCGGTCGGGGTCAGGTACACGCCGCGCAGGCTCTCCATGCTCGAGTAGGCCCGCAGGCGCTGCTCGATCGTCGCGGACTCGCCGAGCTGGCCGCCGGAGCGCCCGTCGACGAGGAGGCCGGCGACCCCCGCGTGCAGGAGCGCCTCGTCGAGCGCGGTCTCGTCGCGGCCGGCGAGCGCCGCGGCGAGCCCAGGGATCTCCGCGACCCCGAGCAGCTCCGCGCCCTCTGCCTCGATGCGACGGAGCTCGTCGTCGCCGACGACCACGATCCGTCCACGATCGCGCAGCTCGACCGCGAGACCCTCCGTCCCGGGCACCGCGCGCCCGAGCCAGAGCGCCCCCGCGGCGATGCCCGCGACGACCAGAAGTCCCCCAATTGCGGGGAAGATCAGGGAGCGGGAGGACCCACCGGTCAGCTGCCGAGGAGCTTGGCTCATCGTTCGTGTCCGTGATTAGCAGGCTCGCTGTCTCGACGCCTCCGTGTTAGGCGGAATGCGCGCCTTCGGCGCCCTGGTTTCGGTTCCCTCGTCATGCGCGTCGCGCTCGTCACCGTCTACGCTCACCCCGGCTGCACGCTCAAGGATGTCGCCGGCGGGTATGGAACCGTCTTCGAGGTCGGTGATTCCTGGCGTGCTCGTCTGCTCGAGCGCGCGAAGTCGCGCGTCGCGGATCTGCCGTCGCTAGCGCTCGGCTACCTCGCGGCTCAGCTCACGCGGGCGGGCCACACCGTCAGCGTCCACGAGGCGCGAGGCGTGGACACGGTGCCCGCCGTCGACGCGGCCGTGATCCTGAGCTCCATGGTCGACGCCGACGCCGAGCGCGAGCTCGCGCGGGACCTCGGCCGCCGAGGCGTGCGCACGTTCGTGGTGGGCGCCTTCGCGAGCGCGCGGCCGGCCTTCTACGCCGACCACGCGGACGTGGTCGTGGTGGGCGAGCCCGAGGCGCTCGGCGCCGGGCTGCTCGACGCGCCCGACGGCGTCGTCGAGGCGGGGGACGTCGCCGACCTCGACGCGCTGCCCTTCCCCGACTGGAGCGCGTTCGAGGTGCCGCGCTTCCGCTACGCGTTCCTCGGCTTCCGGTCGGCGACGCTCCCGATCGGCTCGGCGCGGGGCTGCGCTTACGGCTGCGGGTACTGCCCGTGGCGGGTGACCGCGCGGTTCCGCGAGCGCGACCCCGACCGCGTCGGCGCGGAGGTCGCCCACCAGGTGCGGCGCCACGGCGCGCGCGGCTTCGCGTTCCGGGACCCGCTCTTCAACCTCGATCGAGACCGCGTGCTCGCGCTCGCCGAGGTGCTGCGACCGCAGCGCGTCCGCTTCAGCGCGGAGATGCGGGCCGATCGGCTCGACGAAGAGGTCCTCGGCGCGCTCGCGGAGGCGGGGCTGCGCAGCCTCGAGATCGGCGTGGAGAGCATCGACCGCGGGCTGCTCACGCGGGAGAAGCGTCGCCCCCCCGACGCGGAGCAGATCGAGGCCGCGGTGCGGCTCGCGCAGCGCCTCGGCGTCCGCGTCATCTGCAACTTCATCCTCGGGCTCCCCGACGACGACGAGGCGACGATGCGCGCGACCATCGCGTGGGCGCGCCGCCTCGACTCGTTCGCGGTGCAGTTCACCATCGCGACGCCCTACCCCGGCACGACCCTCGAGGCGCGCGTGAAGCGCCTCCCCCTCGCGCCGAGCCAGCACACCGGCTTCCGCCCGACGTTCCGGCACGCGTCGCTGTCGTCCGAGCGCCTCACCGCGCTCCGCGAGCATGCATACGTGCAACACTACTTCCGTCCCCGCTACGGATTGCGCTTCCTGCGCCACGCCATCCCCGCGGTCCTCGAGGACGTGATCGACCTTCGCGCGCGGTGACGTTCCGCACGCGTGACGCGACGCGTCAGGTAGAAAGCGCTCGCCGGTCGACCCTCGCGAGCTAGGCTCGCCCGGCCTTTTGGCTGGAGGACGAGACGTGATCATTGGCGTACCCACCGAGATCAAGCCCCGCGAGCACCGGGTCGGCATCAACCCCGGCGGCGTGCTGAGCCTCGTCCGCGCAGGCCACGAGGTGCACATCCAGAGCGGCGCCGGCATCGGCTCCGGCTTCACGGACGCCGAGCTCGTCGAGGCGGGCGCGAAGATCGTCCCGACCGCCGCGGACGCGTGGGCGGCCGAGATGGTGATGAAGGTCAAGGAGCCCCTCGAGTCCGAGTACGGCTTCTTCCGCGAGGGGCTGATCCTCTACACGTACCTGCACCTCGCGCCGCTCCCGGTCCTGACGCAGAAGCTGATGGACGCGAAGGTCCGCGCGATCGCGTACGAGACGGTGGAGAACCCCGACGGCTCGCTGCCCCTGCTCCGGCCGATGAGCGAGGTCGCGGGGCGCATGGCGACGCAGGTCGGCGCGACCTCCCTCGAGAAGGAGCGCGGCGGCAAGGGCATCCTGCTCGGCGGCGTCCCCGGCACGCGGCGCGGCCGCGTCGCCATCCTCGGCGGCGGCATCGTCGGCTCGCACGCCGCTCGCATCGCGGTCGGCCTCGGCGCGCAGGTCACCGTGCTCGAGCTGAACCACGACCGGATGGCGTACCTCGAGGACATCTTCCAGGGTCAGATCGAGACCCTCTACAGCAACCCGCGCAACGTCGAGCAGGCGTGCATCGACGCCGACCTCGTCATCGGCGCCGTGCTCGTCCCCGGCGCGAAGGCGCCCCGGCTCGTCACCGAGGACCTCATCAAGAAGATGTCGCCCGGCTCCGTGGTGGTCGACGTCGCCGTCGACCAGGGCGGCTGCATCGAGACCTGCCGGCCGACCACGCACGACGAGCCGACCTTCGTCCTGCACGACGTCGTGCACTACTGCGTGCCCAACATGCCCGGCGCGGTGTCGCAGACGAGCACGTTCGCGCTGACCAACGTCACCCTGCGCTACGCCGAGATGATCGCCAACCAGGGCGTCGTCGCGGCCGTGAAGAGCAGCCGCCCGCTGTCCCTCGGCGTCAACTGCTGGGACGGCGCCTGCACCTACCAGGGCGTCGCCGAAGGCGTCGGCGTCGAGTACACGCCGCTCGACCGCCTGCTCGCCTGACGGGCGGCCGTGTCCGCCTCCGTCAGGGCTGACGGTGGTGGAAGGAAACGCGAAGCGCGCAAAGACGCGAAGTCGCAAAGGGATCGACGGAGGCGGGATGGAGAGGGCGTGCGCTCCGGCCCGCCGCTGGCGCATCGGGCCTTCGAACGCCAATGCGTTGCGTTCCCACCCAACGCCTCGCTCGACCATCGCGCACCCCCAACGACTTCTTTGCGTCTTCGCGGCGTGGCGCGCGCTCCGTCGATCTCGACCCGCGAGCGCCCGGCTCGACGGTTTCCGGACGTCCGATGCCGTGCGAGATCCGTCTCGACAAAGAAAAGTTCTTTGCCCTCTTCGCGCCCTCCGCGCGAAATTCCGGATCGGCGCGTCGCGACCGTCGAGCGCTAGAACGTGAGCCCCGCGCCGATGTTGACCTGCCACTGAGCCGGCAGGTCCGTCGGCAGGCTTCCATCGAAGTCGCTGGGTCGGGCCACGTCGACGAGCGCGGAACCCATCAGGGTGAACCACTCGTAGCGGAGGTTCAGGCCGCCGCCGACGCGCACGCGGGTCGTGCGGATCGAGGGGAACACCACGTTGTGGTTGAGCTCCATCCCGTCGCCGCGGCAGTAGGGCGGGCTGCCGCTCGTCGGCGTCGCGGGATCCGGGTCGCAGGGCTCGAACGCGCTCTGGTCGCGGTTCAGGTCGACGAGCTCGGTGTCGGCGAAGATCCACGCGATCTGCGTGAAGAACGAGGGCGTGATCTCCACGCTGTTCCCGACCACGAAGGGCTCCGACAGGATGATGTCGAAGCTCGGCACGGTGACGTTGAACTCGTTGTCGCCGAGCAGCGTCTGGACCGCCGCGCGGACCGCGATGTCCGGGATCCAGCCCACGTCCTCGCGGAAGCCTTCGAAGAGCGCCCAGCGCACCTCGAGGCCGAGGGTCCAGTACGTCGAGTTCGCCATGTAGCCGACGTTGGTGCCGAGCTCGAAGCCGAAGGGCAGGCCCTTGCGGACGTTGAGCCGGCCCCACGCGAGCACGTTGTCGACGAAGCGCGACCGGCCGAAGTCGGCGCTGCCGCCGTCACCCTCGACCGCGCGGTGCCAGTACTCCTGGTCGTTGTCGATGCCCGTGAGCCAGGTCTCGAAGCCGACGTAGATGCCGCGCACGCCGCGCGTCCCCGCGTTGGTGAGGATGGGCGGCATCATCGAGGACGTGAACTGGGTCATCACCCGGCGCCACGCGTTCTCGTCCATGCAGTACGCGCGGGTGAGCGGCATGCCGTCCGAATTGAACGTCGAGCTGCACGGCGTGTCGGGGTTCGCGATCGGATCCTCGGCGTCGATGCGCAGCCGGGAGAGCGCGATGTTCATGTCCTGCGCGGCCGCGCCCGTGGGCACGAGCAAAGCAGCGAGCAGGAGGAGCGCCCCGCTCCCGACAAAGAACTCGTTGCGTCGCAAGCTCACCAAGACTTCCGGGTGCAACGCTACCCAAGTGCGCGAATCCAGGTCAAGGTCCGCCGATGCCGCGGGCCGACAAGCTCCGCTACAGGGCCGGGCCCGTCCCCTTCCGGATCGTGCTCGTGGAGCCCGAGATCCCGCCCAATACCGGAGCCATCGCGAGGACCTGCGTGGCCACCGACACGCCGCTCCACCTCGTGGGCCCGCTCGGCTTCGACATCTCCGATCACGCCGTTCGCCGCGCCGGCCTGGACTACTGGCCCAAGCTCGACCTGCACCGCCACGACGACTTCGACGCGTTCCGGCAGGCGTTCCCGGACGCGCGCCCCGTCCTGTTCACCGCGAACGCGTCGCGGAGCTACCTCGACGCGGACCTCGCGCCAGGAGACGCGCTCGTGTTCGGCCGCGAGTCGGTCGGGCTCCCCAAGGAGCTGGTCGCCCGCTTCGACGCGGTGGCGATCCCGACCGCCGGGCACGTGCGCTCCCTGAACCTGTCGAACGCCGTCGCGATCGCCCTCTACGAGGGCCTGCGGCGATCCGGCGCGCTGAGCGACACGTACGTCGAGCCGCCCTAGCCACTACAGCACGGCGTCGTAGCGGTACGAGACCTTCAGGGTCACCCGCTGGTCGAGCGTGGCCTCCGCGTCGGAGTAGACGACCTCGGCGCGGTACACGAGGAACAGGTCGCTGCCCGGCAGGTAGCGCCAGCGGAGCCGGCCCATGCCGATGAAGCGCTCGGTCACCGTGTTCACCTGCGCGACGAGGTCGACGACGACCCATGGGCTCGGGGTCACGCTGAGCACGGAGTTGATGGCGAGCGTGGGGATCAGCTCCCGATCGGGGAAGTCGAGGAGGGCCCCGACGGCGCCGACCGAGCCGCGGACGTGCTGCCCGAACGCGGCCGAGACGTCGAGGTTCAGGCGGTAGTTGGCGCCTCCGAAGAAGGCGTTCTCCGCGGTCACCACGGCGCCGAGGCCGGGGTTGCGAGCGTCCGGCGACCAGAGCCCGACCTGCACTCGCGCGCCGCGGTAGGGCCCGACGGGGATGGTCAGCCCGTCGAGCAGCTCGAACTCCTCCCGCACGACGTCTTGCACGTAGTCGGCGTTCGCGCCGAGCGTCCAGAGGTCCGCGGTCTGGATCGAGGCCTGCCAGCCGCCGGCGACGCGGAGCAGCTGCTCGAAGTCGTCGCTGTAGGCGATCTCGCCGCTGAGCCCGTACACCATCTGGCGCACCCCGCGGGTCGGCGTCCGCAAAGTGACGGGGACCGCGAGGCCCGCCTGGAACAGGGCCGGCCGCCGCACGAAGCCGAGCTCGGGATCGAAGCCCTCCTGGATGTAGAGCGCGCTCGCCCGCGGCATCCACTGCTCGCCGCGCCACTGCACCTCGAGGCGGCCCGCGAGGCCTTCCGTGGGCTCCTCGCCGTCGGTGGCCGCGAACGCGCCGAAGCCGCGGATCTCGAGCCGGTCTCCATCGAGCGCGCGCACGAGCCCGTCGACGCCCACGGTGTGGTGAGGCCTCGCGTCGACCTGCGAGAACAGCCCCCCGGGCCCCGCGATGTCCGCGCGAGAGGCGTACATCGCGCCGACGTAGGAGGCCGTCCCGAAGTTGGCGCGCACGCGCGCGACGCCGTAGTTCGCGGCCTCGCGGTCGGCGGTCGCGGCCGTCGCGACGTCGAGGACGCCGAACGACAGGAACCCCTCGCGGCCGTAGACCTTGAGGCCCCCGAGGATGGGGACCGGGTTGGCGTCGTCGTCGAGCCCGATGCGCCGCGTGAAGAAGAGCTGCGCCTCCTCGAGCGCGCCGAACTCGAACACGTCGAGGCCCGAGAGGAAGAACGGGCGGCGCTCTGGGAAGAACAGGGGGAAGCGATCCAAGTTGACGACCTGCGAGTCGAGATCGACCTCCGCGAAATCGGTGAGCAGCGTCAGCTCGCCCCACACGTCGTCGGCGAGGCGGAGGCGCATCTCGCCGCCCGCCTTGGGCTCGACGGGGAGGCCCCAGTCGTCGTGCCCCGGCCACGTCACGAGGAAGTAGGGGTTCACGATCAGCGACCGACCGCCGCCGAGGCCCGCGACGTGATCGAGGTCGCCGTAGTGGAGCGCGGAGGCGGCGCCGAACTCGGGCGGCAGGTGCGACCAGTCGTAGGTGGCCTGCCGGGCGTTGTGGTCGCGGCTCACGTTGAACCCGAACACGCGCTCGTCCTCGCCGGGCGGGAGCCGCAGCGCCGCCGCCGGGATGCGGAACTCGGCGACCCACGCGTCCTCGCGGACGCTCGTCGCCGACTCCCACACCGCGTCGTACTCGCGGCGGAACGTCCGGCCGTTGTCGAGCGCGACGAAGTCGATCTGGGCGCCGGCCGGGTTCACTGCGAAGCCGACGGTGGAGCGCCGGTCGCGGCGCACGTCGAACTTGATGGTGACCGCGTCGTCGGACCAGATGCGCGACGAGTCGCGGGTGAGCTCGAGCGCGCGTGGCGTCTCCCCCTCGGCGAGGAACGACGTGACGCCGACGTAGACGGCCCCCTCGTCGACGAGCACCCGGACCTCGGTGTCGACGGGTGGGCGCGCGCCGGGGCTCGGGATCCGCTCCACGAAGTCGCTCCCCGCGTCGGCGCGCGCCCAGTCGGGCTCGTCGAGGACGCCGTCGATCCGGATCGCGCCGCGGCGAGCCCGCGCCGCGAGGAGCGGACGCTCCTGGGCCTCGGCCGCCGAGGGCAGGAGCGAGAGCAGGCACAGCGTCGAGACCCAGCGCACGGCGGGGTCCTTGTGCAGTCGGGTGCACGGTCGCGCAACCGCCGCCCCGAGCGCGATCCCGTGAGCCGTGAGCGGCCTCCCGATCCTCCCACCTCCATGACGGTGCAACGATCCCGCTTCGCGCCGGCACGTTACGTGCTGATGAACACCCCCATGCGACTCCTCACGACGCTCTGCGTCGCTCTCGCCTTGGCGACGGGCTGCGCACAGACCGACTCCAACGTGCCCGATGATGGCCCGCCGCCGATCAGCGGTGGGACCCTTCATGTGACCCGCGACGGCCAGTGGGCCATCGCGTCGGACCCCGCGCGAGCCGCCATCCACATCGTGGATCTGAACGCCCGCACCGAGACCGCGCGCATCGATTTGGGCCCTACGGAGGAGCCTGGACGCGTCGGTGAGGACCTCGACGGAGGCGTCCACGTCGTGCTCCGGCGCGGCGGCGCGATCGCGTCGATCGACCCCGTTCGGGGACGCGTGATCCGGCGGACGCCCGTGTGCGCGGCGCCCCGCGGGATCGACGTCGATCCGGCGAACGGAAACCTCGTCGTGGCCTGCGCCGAGGGGCAGCTCGTGCGCCTCACCCCGGCGGGCGAGATCGTCCGGCGTGTGACGCTGGAGCACGACCTCCGTGATGTCGTGGCACAGGATGGCCGGCTCTACGTGAGCCGCTTCCGCAACGCCGAGGTGCTCGTGGTCGAGGGCGACGCCATCGTCGGGCGGGTCCGCCCGTCCAGCGTCGAGTCCGGCTTCGGGGCCGAGCGCGCCCCCACGGTGGCGTGGCGGATGCGGCGGAGCGAGAGCGGCGGCGTCCTGATGGTGCACCAGGAGGCGGTGTCCTCGCAGCTCGGTGACCTCTCGTTCCCGGGCGCGCCGTACTACGGCGGGGACTGCCTCACCGGCGTGGTCCGCTCGGCGGTCACGCGGATCACCCCGGACCTCGGCACCACGACCCTCGCGCTCGAGACCACGAGCCTCGCGGTCGACGTCGTCGAGCAGGGCGGCAGCACCTACGTGGCGGCTGCGTCGGAGCCCGGGGTCGCGCTCGACGACTGGGGCTTCATCCAGCGCAACGGCGTGCGGCGCATCCTGTCCTCGTCGAGCTTCTCGGCGGGCTGCCGCGACACCGACGACGGGTTCGCGAGCTCGGGCCCGCGTCCGCGCTCCGCCACGGCGGTCGAGCGCACGCCGAGTGGACAGCTGATCGCGCAGTACCGCGACCCGGCCGAGCTGGTGATCGACGGCGAGACCATCTCGCTCAACGGCGGGTCGGTGCTCGACTTCGGGCACGCGCTCTTCCACGAGGGCGCGGGGACCGGCGTGGCCTGCGCGTCGTGTCACCCCGAGGGCGGCGACGACGGCCACGTGTGGATGTTCGACATCGGTCAGCGCAAGACGCAGACGACGGCCGGCGGCATCCTCGCCACCGCGCCCTTCCACTGGGAGGGCAACGTCCCCGACGTGTCGCACGTCCTCGACGGGACCTTCGTCGGTCGGATGCAAGGGACGATGCCCCGGCCCGACGAGGTCGACGCCTTCTCGAGCTGGATGAACTCCATCCCCGCCGTGCCCGGCCCGACGATCGAGGCGGACGTCGCGGCGCGCGGTCGCGCGGCGTTCGAGGGCGCGGGCTGCGTCTCCTGCCACGCGGGTGAGCTCCGGACGAACAACGAGAGCGCCAACGTGGGCACCGGCGGCACCTTCCAGGTCCCCGCGCTCTACGAGGTCCTCTACCACGCGCCCTACCTCCACGACGGCTCCGCCGAGACGCTCGAGGACGCGGTCGCCGGCCACGGCGGCGGCGAGGCGCTCTCGACCACGCAGCGCGCCGACGTCGTCGCCTACCTGCGCTCCCTCTGATGCGCGCGCTCACCCCCATCGCGCTGCTCGTCTGCGCTTGGCCGCTCGCGGCCCAGGCGCAGAGCGACGAGGCGCCGCCCGTCGACGAGTTCGAGGACGCCGAGGTCGCCCTCGGCTCCCCTCGGCCCGTCGACACGTGGACGCTCGACGACGGCGTGGGGGCGGACGAGGTCCCGTGGGACACGTTCGATCCGAGCTACGACTACTTCCCGCGCGGCCCGCTGCAGGTCGGCCTCGAGGCGCGGATCAGCGCGCTCCCCACCACGAGCCTCGCGACCTCGCCGCGACCGCAGCTCGAGCTGCACGGGTTCCTCAACTTCCGCTACTCCGCGCGGTCGCCGTGGCAGATGCGGGTCGGCGTCGCGATCGCGTGGGAGCCGCACGAGTCGACCAACCTCGGCGGCGGGACCTTCGTGACGACCAGCGCCCTCTACGTCCGCCTGCGGGTGCTCCCGCTGTCGGTCGACTTCGGGCGCAACTTCGGCCTCCGCGCGGGACCCGACGTCGGCTTCCAGTACGCCCCGAGCCCCGGCGGCGGCGCGATCCTCTTCGCGGCCGGCGGCACCGCGCAGATCGTGGCGCGCACCGACGACGGCCGGTTCGAGGCGGGCGTCCACGCGGGCGCTCAGCTGACCGGCATCGACCGGCTCGAGCGGCCCAACCCCTACGACTACTACGACCAGGCCGGGGGGGCGAGCTTCAACGTCGACCCCATCGTCGGCGCCACCGCGGGGTACTTGTTCTGATGCAGCGACGAATCACGGTGCTCGCGATCGCGCTCGCCGCCCTCGCGTCCGGCTGCGCCTCCCGGCGGCCCATCGGCCACTTCGGAGACGGCGCCTTCTATCACACGCGCGGCCACTATCGGATCCGCTACGGGAGCGCGCCGACGCGGCTGCTGCCGGACGGCTGGCGCTTGACCAACTACGACCACGGCGACGACGGCGCGCCGACCGCCGAGCACGTCGACGAGGTCGAGATCGACGCCTCGATGCTGATGGGCCGCGGGCGCGCGCAGGGCATCCGCGTCCCCAAGATCGATCTGCTCTATCAGCAGGAGGACGGCGACGGAGAGATCTGGGTCCGCACCATGGTCCTGCCCGCGGGCTGGGAGCAGGCGTCGGCGGAGCAGGTGCTCCAGACCTGGGCCTCGTCCGTCGAGCAGGGTCACCTCACCGTCGACCCGCTCGGGCGCATGCCCGCGGGTCACGCCACGCTCACCCACTGGGGCTCGGCCGTCGTCGACGGTGAAGCGGCGCACTGGGTCGAGCTCGACGTGAACCGGGGCGGCGTCGACCAGCGCGTCACCGTGGTCGGGGTGCGCCCGGGCCATCACCACTGGCGGCGCGGTCGCCGGCAGCGGTTCCCGATGCTCTTGATGTTCGGCTACGTGTCGTCGCCCGACGAGCACGAGGCGGTGCGCCACGACTTCGAGCAGCTGGTGCGCAGGGTCGACATCGGTCGCTGAGGCTGCCAGCCTGGACCGTCGTGCGACGGTCGCTCCCGCTCCTGGTCTGCCTCGCGGTCGCCGTCCCGGCGCTCGCCGACGCGGGGGACTCCACCGGAGGTGACCCGAACGACGCCGACGAGGGCGGGTCGATCGACGTCCCCGAGGCCGGCTGCGACGCCTCGGCGGGCGGTGAGGCGGACATCGAGGAGCTCGTCGCGAGCGAGCGCAACGAGACGATCCCCGCCACCGCGCCGACGCGCTGGCGCACCACCGCGGGGCGGCAGTGCCACCGCTACCGCGGCCGCGCGATGTGCGAGGGGCCGCGCCGGGTCCCGCAGCCATTCGGGCCCGCCGCGGAGCTCGCGCGGACGCTGGGGCTCGACGACGACGTGCGCGCCGGCCACCTGGTGCTGTCGGTGGAGCCGCGGCCCGAGTGGCGCGCGGCGGTTCGAGGGGAGATGGGCGCCGGGCTGCTCTGGCCCGTCCCCGGTGGACGCCTCTGGCGCGGGTTCGGGATGCAGCGCGAGATCCAGGCGCGACCCGGCCAGCGCCTCCGACGCGGCCCCCGCCGCCACCTGCACCGCGGCGTCGACATCGGCGCCCCGGCGGGCACGGCGATCCGCGCGGTGAACGACGGCCTCGTCCTCTACAGCTTCAACTCGATGCGCGGCTACGGGAACTCGGTCGTGATCCTCCACGCCGACGGGACCGTGAGCCTCTACGCGCACTGTCAGGCGACCTACGTCTTCGCCGGCCAGCGGGTCGAGCGGGGTCGCGTGATCGCCGAGGTCGGACACACGGGGCTCGCCCACGGGGACCACCTCCACTTCGAGTGGCGGCGCAACGGCCGCCCCCTGAACCCGGCGCGGCATTTCGTGGATGGGCCGCGTGAAGATCGGGTCTCGCTCGCACCGTGAGCGCCCGTGAACCGCCGTTTACAACGCGCGGGTTCTCATCGACGATCCCCCGTATCGCAGCGTCGGAGCCGTCGTGGCACGGTCCTCGCAAAAGCTCGCGTCGGCCCACTGGAGGAGTCGAGCCCCATGACGAAGAACCTTCGCGTATTCCTGCTCGCGCTGCCGCTGACGATGTTGCTCGGGGGTTGCCCGATCTACGTCGACGATGGCTCCGGTCCGCCGTCGACCCCGGAGTGCAGCTCGGACGCCGACTGCGGCTTCGGCGAGTACTGCCGTCGCGGCATCTGCGAAGCGACCCCGCCCGAGTGCACCACCCACGACGACTGCGCCGCCACCGAGATCTGCGTCTCGGGGATGTGTGATCCCGGCACCCGCTGCACGCTCGACTCCGAGTGCGCCGCCGACGAGATCTGCGACGCGGGCGCCTGCGTGCCTGGCGACCACAGCTGCCGGACCCACGGGGACTGCGACGCGGGCTCGGCCTGCGACGACGGCACCTGCCGCCCGACCGGGACGTGTGGGAGCGACGCCGACTGCACCGAGCTCGACACGTGGTGCGACTTCCGCGACACCTGTGTCCCCCACGGCTCCGGGGACTGCCGCGCGGACAACGACTGCACCGGCGACCAGGTCTGCCTCGAGGGCACCTGCCACGACCGCCCGGACACCTGCCAGTTCGATCGCGAGTGCGCGCCGGGCACCGTCTGCCTGAACAACGCTTGCACCCGCGTCTGCACGGCGGACACGGACTGCGTGAACGGCCAGAGCTGCCAGGGCGGCTTCTGCCGGCCCGACCCGACCGAGTGCACCAGCTCGAGCACCTGCGCGGCGGGTGAGAACTGCGTCGACGGCCGCTGCCTCCAGGACTGCCGCACGCTCACGATGTGCGACACCGGCGAGTACTGCGCCGACGACGACTTCTGCCGCGGCGAGTGGCAGCCCGAGGCGTTCTGCACCGTCGACAGCGACTGTGGCCCGGGCCGCCTCTGCCGCGACGCGGTCTGCCGGACGCCTTGCCCGACGATGACCAACACGGAGTGCATGCGCTTCGACTCGCAGGTCCCTCAGTGTCGCGACGACGGCGGCGAGTTCCTCTGCCACGCGACCAACGAGATCATGCCCGAGTGCCGTGTCGCCTCCGACTGCGGCGCGGACCGCGACTGCCTCGACGGCGCCTGCCGCAACCGACGCTGAACCGACCGACGCTGGGCTCACCCGAGCCCAGCTCCTCCAACCCACCCGACGGCGCCCCTTCCACCCAGGGGGCGCCGTTTCCTGTTCAGCAGGCGGCTGAGAGCAGCCTGCTTCCGTGCCGCGCGCGAAGCGCGCATGCCCGTGCCCGTGCCCTGGCCGCCTGTCTACCGCTCGACCTCGACGGCCATGATCGTGTCCTCGAGGCCGTACTTCGGCTGGAAGCCGAGCACCTCGCGGGCGCGCGTGTCGTCCACCATGCAGACGTAGCGGATGTGGTCGAGCTCGGGGGTCGGGAACGAGGTCATGCGGTAGCGCCACAGGCGATCGAGCACGGCGCCAGCGATCGGCGCGGGGACCGACTGGGTGCGCTTGCCGAGGATCCGGAACGCGTGGCTCATCGGGACCTCGCCGGGCCCGCGCAGGTTGAAGATCCCGCGCACGCCGGGCTGGAGCGCGAGGGCGATGGCCTCCACGACGTCGCGCTCGTGGATGAGCTGCACCATCGGGTCGAAGCCCATCAGGGTCATCGGCCGCTCGAGGCGGAGGTAGTTGCTCGGCGCGTTCCGCACGCCGCCGAGGATGTGGCAGGGCCGAAGCACCACCGTCTCGGTCTCGGGGTGACGCCAGAAGAAGCTCTGCGCGAGCATGTCGACCTCGACGAGGTCGCGGATCCCGCTGAACTGCTGCGCGCCGAGCAGCGGCGCCTCCTCGGTGAGGAACTGCGGGTTGTCGGGGCTCGGGCCGTACACGTTCGCGCTCGACAGGACGACGAGCTTGGGCACGTCGAACTGGATCATCGCGTCGAGGAGCTTCTGGAACGCGACCACGTTCCAGGAGTGGTGGTCCTTCGCGCTCGCGCGGGGGTCGTGCATGATCCCGAGGTGCACCACCGCGCGGATCCCGCCCGCGCGGAAGATGTCCCGCGTCTTCTTCCGGCGCAGATCGATCTGGTGGTGGACGACGTCCTTCGGGCGCCCCACGAAGGGCCGCCTGTCGATCCCGACCACGCGATCGTGGCGGTGGAGCTTGCGCGTGAGGAGGCGGCCGAGGCGGCCGCAGATGCCCGTGATGAGCACCGCGCCGTCGCGGGTCTCGGCCTCGGGATCGCGAGACGCCGCGGGCCGGCGGGCGCGCGGCCGGGGGCGCGGCTCGGCCGGCGGGGCGGCCTTCTTCTTCGCGCGGGGCGTCGCGCGTCGCGCGCTCGCGCGCTTGGCCTTCGCGTCGGCCTCGGCCGGCGGCTCGCTCCCCTCGCTCGACGCACCGGACCGGCTCGCGCGCGCGCTCGGGCGCTTCCTCGCTTTCCCCACGGCGGCGAGTATAGCCGAGCCGAACGCGACGCGGCGTCAGCCGTCGCTGGCTTCGGCCTCGGTCGAGCGGACCGCGGGCTCGGTCGTGAGCTCGATGCGGGCTTCGAAGATCTCGCCCGCCGCGATCGTGAAGTGCGTGACCCCGGCGAGCGGCTCGCTGAGGCGCGGATCCATGTACTCCCAGGTCACGGCGCGGTGGCTCGTGGCGCCCTGCGAGGGCTCGTCGACGATCTGCGTGATGCGGACGGCGCGCCACGGCGAGCTCTCGATCGACTCCTGGAACCACGTCGACACGGCCTGGCGACCCACGTGGCTGTAAGGCTCACCGGTCGCGGTCCGCGTGAAGGGCTCGAGCAAGGAGCCGCCCTGCGCGAAGAGGCCCGCGACCGCGGTCGCGTCCCCGTGGCTCCAGAACGCGGCGTAGCGGCGCACGATCTGGTCGTCGGCGAGCAGGCCGTCCGGCGCGCGCTCGTAGACCATCCGCACCTCGAGGCCGTTGCACCACTGCGAGCGCTGCACGAGCACCTCGAGGCGACCGTCGGTCACGCGGACCTCACCGGGGCGCCGAGGCTCCGGGACGCCGATGCACTCGGGCGTCGCGGGCACGGCGATGCGCGTCACCTCTTCCACCTGCCAGTCGGGCTGACCGGGCGTCGCCGTCGTGAGCAAGGTGTGCTGACACTGCTCGGTGGCGAAGACCTGATCCGTGATCAGCGTGAGCGCCTCGCCGTCCTGACGAACCTGGACCGTCGCGGCGTACCCACGGCCGAGCAGGTCGAGCGCGCCCTCGGTGCAGTAGGCCTCCACCCAGCGCCAGCGCGTCCCGTCGATCCCGGGAGGGATGCCGCCGCTGCGCCGAGAGCCCCCGGCCGTCCCGGACAGATCGCTCGACTCGTCCGGCGTCGTCGATCGCCCCTCGGAGCCCCCGCAGGCCGCGAGGACGCCGGCCAGGCCAAGTACCAAAATCGCCCGCATTTGCGCGTAGCCAAACGCGTGCGGACCGCGCAGTCAAGTCGGCTGAAATTCCCGGGAGAAACCCGCGCCGCTCATCGCCGGTTTCGGGGGTGATTCGACCCCCGGCGGGCTCACCAGAAGATCGCCTTCCGGCGGCTCAGGCCGAGCTCGAGCAGGCGCTCGATCGCGCCGGTGACCTCGCCGACCTTCTCGGCGATCACGGCGTCGTCGTCGTCCGGGTCGCCGTCGAAGCGCAGCGGCTCGCCGAAGTGGATCCGATACCGCGTGGGCAACGGGAACGGCATCCCGAGGAAGAGCTGCGGGATGATCGGGAACGCCGGCATCCCGAGCAGCTTGGCGAGCGTCTTCACGTTGGCGACGCTCACGAGCTGCTCCTCACCGCCGACCACCGCGACGGGCACGATCGGCGTCCCCGTCTCGAGCGCGAGGCGGAGGAAGCCGAGCCCGAAGGCCTCGAGCTGGTAGGCGCGATCGAAGGTCTTGCTGATCCCGCGCGAGCCCTCGGGGAAGACGAGGAGCGCCTCGTCGTTCTCGAGGAGGCGGCGCGCGTTGTCCGGGGACCCCACGACCTGCCCGCACCGCGGGAAGAGCACGCTGATGAAGGGCAGATCCGCCGACCAGCGCTCGACCATCGAGCGCGGGAAGCGAGGCGGGTCGGCGTCGAGCATGAGGGAGGTGCCGATCATCAGGCCGTCGATCGGGATCTGCCCCGAGTGGTTCGCGATGATCAGGACGCGGCCCTCGGGGATGTTCTCGGTGCCGAACACCTCGCTCCGGAAGTAGAAGCGGTGGAGGAACGCGGCGAGCGCGAGGGCGTAGCGCGCGGTCGCGGGATCGAAGCCGAACGGATCGACGCCCGCGTCGTTGGGGTGCATGCGGATCCGCGCGATGCGAGCGTCGAGCTCCTCGCCGAGCGCCTCCTCCGCGAAGCGCACCATCCGATCGCCGAGCCGGCCGACGAGCTCGCCGAGCGCGGTCTCGGAGGTGCGCGTCGGCTTGTATCCGAGGTTGGCGAACGGGACGACCGGTGTGGGCTTGCCCTCCATCGAGGGCTCGATCCTGCCGGTCGAGGCGCGCCTGCGTCAATCGGCGCGGCCCGGGACGTGGACCATCCGCTCCAGCGGATCGACGCGGCGGCCCTCGACGCGCACCTCGACGCGCACCCGCGAGGTGCCTCGCGCGATCCACGCGCCGCGCGTCACCTCGGCGCCGGCCTCGATCGCGAGGTCCGAGGCGCCGCGGTAGGTCGTCACCCAGCCCATCGGGTGCAGCAGGACGACGGTGTCGCCCGACGCGTAGACGCAGCGGCCGTCGGCGACCGCGCGGAGCGGAGCGTCGGTCGCGTCCACCTCGAGGCGCGCGCTGGAGGAGCGACGCACCGACCCGCCGCGGACGGGCCACAGCAGGTTCTGGAACGTGCGCCCGGGCGTCTCCGCGAGCAGCTCCGCCGAGGGGCGGAAGCGGTGCAGGCGGCGGACGAGCGCCTCGCTGCCGACGCGGGCCGGATCGCTCGGCGCGGCGGCCGCGCTCGGCTCGAGGGGCGCCGGGGTCGGCCGATCGTCGGCGTCCACGGCGACCGGCGCGGGCACCTCACCCGCGCGGTGCGCCCGAGCGGCGACCCGCTCGACGAACGCGGGCCCGCCGTCGAAGAGCGCGAGGGGATCGATGTTGCTCCCGCGATCGAAGAGCTCGAAGTGGACGTGCGGCGCGTGCGTGATCCCCGTCATCCCGACGAGCGCGATGCGCTCCCCGCGCCGGACGCGCCAGCCCGCCTGGACGGTGGTCCGCGCGTTGTGGGCGTAGAGGCTGACCCACCCGTTGGGATGCGCGATCATCACGACGTTGCCGAAGCCGCGGACCCCGTTGTCGCTGTAGACGACGACCCCGTCGGCCGCCGCGCGGACGATGGAGCCGGGCGCCGCGCCGATGTCGACGCCGTCGTGGCGCAGGTCCGGGCGCGTGTGCCGGACGAAGCCGAAGCCGCGGATGAAGCGGCCGTCGTCGACCGGCCAGAGCAGGCGCTCGACCGCCTCGCCACGCCAGGCCGCGACGCGCAGCCACGCCTCGGGCGGGGGCTGGTGCATCGCGCGGGACGCCGCCTCGCGGGTCCCGAGCCCGATCGCCTGAGCGCGCGCGAGGCTCGCGCCGCGGGGCGTGGGCACGTTGCGCGGACCGTCGCTGAAGCGCGAGTAGTCGTAGCGCGGCGACGGCGCCTGGTCGGTCGGGTCGGCGTGCGCAGTGGAGGAGAGCAGCCCCGCCAGCACACCACCGAGCACAATGTAGGATGCGCGCACACCTCCCAAAGACACGAACTGGAGGCGGGGGTCAAGAAATCGAGCGCGAGCTTCGCTATCCTGGGCCTCGGACACCGACGAAGGGCGCGAGACAGATGCGGGAACGCCGACTTTGCTTTATCGGACTGACGCTGCTCCTCGGGAGCGGCTGTGACCTCTTCGACAGCGGCTCGGAGGACGGAGGCGCGCACGGTCGCGGCATCAACGACGTCTGCATGGCGACGACGGAGTGCCGCGCGGGCCTGATCTGCGACAGCTCGGGCACCTGCCAGCCGGCCCAGGACGTCCCGGAGGGGGGTGTCTGCGCGCTCACGGGCGACTGCATGGACGGCCTCTTCTGCGGCCCGAACCGCACGTGCGTGCCCTCGGGCACGGGCACCGACGGCACCGACTGCGGCTCGACCTCCGAGTGTGAACGAGGCTTGATCTGTGCCCTCGAGGGCTTCGGCTTCCGGTGTCGCGCCGCGGGCGCCGGCGACATCGGCGACGGCTGTGTGTCCGAGACCGACTGCATCGCGGGCCTCGCGTGCCTCCAGTCCGAGAGCGGCTCGCGCTGCCTCAACCCCCCGACGTTCCACGGAGACGGCGGGATCAACGGGATGCTGCCGCCCGCGCTGCCCGACTGGCAGGGCGTGACCTGCCAGGAGGACACTGGCCCTCCGACCGCGTACTTCCACGTGCGGCGCGGCGACGACACGGACCGTGACTTCTATCGCCTGCCCTTCCCCAACGACGTGCTGCGGAGCGCGTCGGGCATCGACCTGACCGGCCACCCCACCCCGTCGACGGCGGTCTCCGTCGACGTGCTCGGCCGCCACATCGCGGCCATCGAGGCGGACGTCGACGGGTTCGCGACCAACCCCGTCATCTACTTCCGCTTCTCGAAGCCCTACGAGTGGGCCGACATCTCGGCCGACAGCGTGATGCTCGTGGACGTGACGCCGGGCTCGCCCGAGTACGGCGCCAACGTCGGCCGGTCCTGGCTGACGACGTACGGCCAGATCACGCGCTACCTCTGCCCCGACTGGCTCAGCGTGCGGCGCGGTCACGGCCAGCCGCTCCGACCGGGGACGACCTACGCGGCGATCCTGACCTCGGGGATCCGGACCCACGCGGAGGAGGGCAACGAGCCGTTCGGCCGCGCCGCGGATCTCGACGCGCTGCTCTCGGACACGGCCCCCTCGGGCGCGCCGCTCGCGAGCGCGTGGACAGCCTACCAGCCGCTCCGCGACTGGCTCGCGATGGCGGACACGATCGGCCCTGACGACGTGCTTAACGCGGCCGTCTTCACCACGCAGGACCCGGCGGCGATGGTGCCCGCGCTCCGTCGCGCGGTGCGCGCGCAGCCCGCCCCGACCATCACGGACGTCACCGTGTGCGACACGGGCGTGACCAGCCCCTGCGACGACGGCGGCCGGCGCGTGTGCGGCGCCGCCAACGACGCGTTCTGGGAGGTCCACGCGCGGATCTCGCTGCCGCAGTTCCAGACGGGCACCGCGCCCTACGAGGAGCCCTCCGACGGCGGCGCGATCGAGACCGACGCGGCGGGCACACCGCTCGTCCAGGGGACCGACGACGTCTGCATGGTGATGACGATCCCGAAGGGCGTCCCCGCGCCGCCGACGGGCTACCCGGTCGTGTTCTACGGCCACGGCACGGGCGGCGCGTTCACCGCGCCCGTCTCGAACGGCCTCGCCGCGCAGTTCGCGACGGAGAACGGCGGCTCGGGCGCGCCTCACGCGGTGACCGTGGCGATCGACATGCCGCTGCACGGCTCGCGCGCGAACGGCAGCACCCGCACGCCGGACACGCTGGTCTACAACTTCCTGAACCCGGCCGCGGCGCGCGACAACTTCATGCAGGGCGCCGCCGACTTCATGTCGCTGGTGTACTGGGCCGAGACGTACACCCTCGCCGCGGCGAGCTCCCCGACGTCGGCGGACGTGACGTTCGATCCGGCGCGCATGGTGGTCTTCGGCCACAGCCAGGGCGCGAGCCACGAGATGCTCATCATCCCGTTCGAGCCGGGCGTCCGCGGGTGGCTGATCTCGGGCGGCGGCGGCGACCTCACGCAGTCGCTGCTGACCAAGACCAACCCCGTGAACATCTCCGCGGCGGTGCCGCTCGCGCTCCTCGATCCCGACGCGTCGGGCCGCCTCGTCGCCGGTGACCAGCACCCCGCGCTCGCGCTGATCCAGATGTACTTCGAGCGCGTCGACCCGGTGAACTTCGGCCGCTACACCTACCGCGAGCCGGTGGACATGGCCGGTCACCACGTCTTCATGACCTACGGCGTGGGGGACACGTTCACGACCGAGGCCACCATGCAGGCGTACGCGCAGTCGGCCTCGATGCCTCACCTGATGCCGGTGATCGTGGACGCGAGCCTCGGCGACCCGATCCCCGCGCCGGCGATCGGGAACGTCGCGGTGAACATGCTCCCGTACTCGGTGGGCATGCGGCAGTACATGCCGGACGCGGGCGACGACGGTCACTTCGTCTCGACCCAGACGACGCAGGGCCGCGCCGACGCCGTCCGGTTCGTGCTCGAGGCCGCCGCTGGCGCGGTCCCGCCGATCGGGAACTAGCCGCACACCTGTCCACGGGGCTTCACGCTCCGTGGGCCAGCGCTCTCATGCCGCCGCGCTTGGCATCGCCCGTGCTCATCACGAGCGCATGAACACGCTAGAGCTCGCCCGAGAAGCCTCCGAGGCCGCCGCCCAGCGGCGGGCCCACCTGTCCGTTCGCGCGGTGCTGGCCGGGGTCGTGCGCCTCGGCGCCTGCACCACGCGGCTGGCGTTCCGTCTCCGCGCAGGCCTCGACCCGCGCGGCGGCGCCTACGACGGACAGCTCGCAAGGGCTTGATCCGCCCCAACGCGAACGGGCCCGCGTACGCCATCGCGTACGCGAGCCCGGTGGTTCGCGGAGCCTCCAGCTAACTCACCGCTCGAAGAGGCCGGCCGCCCCCATGCCGCCGCCGATGCACATCGTGACGATGGCGCGCTTGCCGCCGCGGCGCTTGAGCTCGTGGAGCGCCGTCGCGGTGAGCTTGGCGCCGGTGCACCCGAGCGGGTGGCCGAGCGCGATCGCGCCGCCGTACACGTTGAGCCGCTCGTCGGGGATCCCGAGCTGCCGCTTGCAGTAGAGCGACTGGCTCGCGAACGCCTCGTTCATCTCGATCAGGTCGATGTCGTCGATCTTCAGGCCCGCCTTCGCCAGGAGCTTCTGGACCGCGGGGAGCGGACCGATGCCCATGATCGACGGGTCGACGCCCACGGTGACGAAGTGCTTGAGCGTCGCGAGGGGCGCGAGCCCGAGCTCGTCCGCCTTGGCGCGGCTCATCACCAGCGACGCGGCCGCGCCGTCGCTGAGCGGAGAGCTGTTGCCGGCCGTCACCGAGCCCGTCATCGAGAACGCGGGCCGGAGGCTCGCGAGGCCCTCGAGGGTGGTGTCGGCGCGGGGCAGCTCGTCGACCGAGAAGTCGCGCTCGACGCGCGCGCCGTTGGCGTAGCCGGTGGCCTTCACGGTGACGATCTCGTCGGCGAACGCGTTGGCCTCGAGCGCGGCCTTCGCCTTCATCTGGCTCGCGTACGCGAACGCGTCCTGGTCCTCACGCGAGATCTCGAAGCGCTTGGCGACGTTCTCCGCGGTGATGCCCATCGGCGTGTAGACGCTGGCGACCTTCTCCATCGCCTCGGGCGAGGCGCTGAGCTTGTTGCCGGTCATCGGCACCATCGTCATCGACTCGAGGCCGCCAGCGATGGCGACGTCGTGCGAGCCGAGCAGGATGTGCCCGGCCGCGTTGGCGATCGCCTGCAGGCCGCTCGAGCAGAAGCGGTTGATGGTGAACGCGCTCGTCTCCTCGGGGAGCCCGCCCAGCATCGCCGCGACGCGCGCGACGTTCAGGCCCTGCTCACCCTCGGGCATCGCGCAGCCGAGGACGACGTCCTCGACCAGCGCCGGCGCCACGCCGGGGTTGCGCGCGAGGAGGCCGGCGATGACCTGCCCCGCGAGCTCGTCCGGGCGCGTCTGCGCCAGAGTTCCCTTGTGCGCCCGGCCCACCGCGGACCGGACCGCGTCTACGATCACGACTTCGGTCATTGAAGGTCTCCTAGTTCCGCAGGGGCTTGTTGGTGGTCAACATGGCTTGCATACGCGCGATGGACTTCTCCTCGCCGCAGAGCGACAGGAAGACCTCCTTCTCGATCGCGAGCATCTCGTTCTCGGTGACCGCGTGGGTCGCGCCGCCGGCGCCGCCGCACAGCACGCGCGCGAGGCGCTTCGCGATGACGCCGTCGTACTCGGTCGCGTAGCCACCCGCGACGAGCGTGTCGACCATCATCGAGAGCGTGGCGATCCCGCTCTCGCCCGGGAGCACGTAGGCCTTGGGCTGCGGCGGGTGGTAGCCCGACCGCGACAGGCCGATCGCGCGCTGCTTCGCCTCGTGCAGCTGCCGCGCGCGGTCGAACGAGACGCCGTCCGAGAAGCGGAAGTAGCCCTTGTGCTGGGCCTCCACGCCGCTCGTCGCCACGCTCGCCATCGCGATGTTCTTGAAGACCTGCGTGACCACGTCGTAGGTGTTGACGGTCGTGCCCTCGGGGTAGCCCTCGAGCCCGCGCCACAGCATGTTCATGCAGCCCGCGCCGCCGGGGATGAGGCCGACGCCGACCTCGACGAGGCCCGCGTAGGTCTCGGCCGCGGCCTGCACCTGGTCACACCCGAAGCAGAGCTCGAGGCCGCCGCCGAGCGTCATCCCGAAGGGCGCGCCGACGACCGGGACGTGCGCGTACTTGAGCCGCTGCGTCGCCTGCTGGTAGCGGTCGACGAGCCTCGCGAGGTCGTCCCACTGCTTGTTCATCGACGCCATCACGACCGAGCCGAGGTTGGCCCCGACGCAGAAGTTCGCGCCCTGGTTGAAGATGACGATCGACTCGAAGTCGCGCTCCGCGCGGTCCGCCGCGTCCCAGAGGATCTGCACCGAGCCGGTGTCGATCGTGTTGTACGGCGTGGTGAACGTGACGCCGAGCACGCCGTCGCCGAGGTCGTGGGCCTTGCCGCCGTCGGTCTCGAGGACCGGCGCGTTCGACTTGGTCATGACCTCCCAGCCGACGTTGCGCGGATCCTTCGCGCGGGAGACGTAGTCGCCCTTCGCGAGGTCGTAGACCGCGCCGTCCTCCCGGTAGAACCCGGTGGCCCCGGAGGCCTTCATCTTCACGATCGACTCGGGGAGCGCGATGCCGTCGTCGAGCATGCGCTGGGTGGTCTCGGCGAAGCCGAGCGCGTCCCAGCTCTCGAACGGGCCGAGGTCCCAGTTGTAGCCCCACTTCATCGCGTCATCGACGGCGTCGACGTCGTCGGTGATCTCGCCGATGCGGCGCGCCGCGTACGCGAGGGACTTGCTCAGCACCTTCCACGCGAAGGTCCCGACGGTGCCCTCGGTCGCGACGAGCTTGCGCAGCCGCTCGGCCGGGTCGTCGATGCGGCCGATCTTCTTGCACGCCTTGTAGACCGCCTCGTCGCCGCCCTTGGCGCGGTAGTCGAGGGTCGTGAGGTCGAGCGTCTCGATGCCGGCCTTGGTCTTCTTGTAGAAGCCGCCCCGGGTCTTGTTCCCGAGGATCTTCTTCTCGACCATGCCCTCGATGAACGAGGGGACCTTGAAGACGTCGCGCTCCTCGTCGTCGGGCAGCGCGTCGTAGCAGTTCTTCGCGACGTGCACGAAGGTGTCGAGGCCGACGAGGTCCGCGGTGCGGAACGACGCGCTCTTCGGGTGACCCATCGGCGGCCCGGTGATCGCGTCGACGTCCTCGGGCAGCAGCCCGTCCTCCACCATCTGGTGGATGGTCGTCATCATCGAGTGCACCCCGATGCGGTTGCCGACGAAGTTCGGCGTGTCCTTGCCGACGACGATGCCCTTGCCGAGCGCGTTGCGCCCGAACGCGGCGACGCGCTCCATCACCTCGGGGGAGGTGTCCGGGCCGGGTACGAGCTCGAGGAGCTTCATGTAGCGGACCGGGTTGAAGAAGTGCATCACGAGGAAGTTCGAGCGGAACTTGGCGTCGCGCCCCTGGACCATGTCGTGGATGCGGAGGCCGCTCGTGTTGGAGGCGACCACCGTGTCGTCGTCGATCACCGCGTCGAGCTTCTCGAAGAAGCTCTGCTTGATCTTGAGGTTCTCGATGATGGCCTCGATGACGAGGTCGCAGCCCTCGAGCTTCGCGAGGTCGTCGTCGATGTTGCCCACCGACACGCGCGCGGCGTTGCTCGGGTGGAAGAAGAGCGCCGGCTTCGCCTTCACGGTCGCGGCCAGGTTGGTCGCGGCGATGCGGTCGCGCGCCTTCTTGCTCTTCTTCTCTTCTTCGCTGAGGTCCCTGGGGACGATGTCGAGCAGCAGCACCTCGAGCCCGGCGTTGGCCATGTGCGCGGCGATGCCGCTGCCCATGACGCCGGACCCGACGACGCCCACCCGCCGGATCGGCTTGGTCATCGGATCACGTTCCTCCGTGTTGACGAACTGACGCGCTCATCACCGGACGGTGATGCGTGCGAACACTCAGGCTAAGGATGGTCGGCTTCCGCCTCGTCGCCGCCCTCGGCGGCGCCCTCGGCGGCCTCGTCGGCCGCTCCCGCGGCCTCGGCGGCGGGCGCCTCCTCCTCGATGGAGAGGTCGCCGTCGTTGGCCGAGCCACGCCACATCAGGAAGATCGCGCCGAGAAGCAAGACAGCCAGACCGACCGCGGGCAGCCAGAGCGGCGAGTCCGCCGCGTCGTCACGAACGGGAGGCGGCTCCCCAGGCGTGTGGTGCTCGTCGTGGGCCATGCGGCGCGCACCTTACCAGATAATTCAGCGCTGACTAGCCACCCCACGCAGCCCCGACCAGGCGAGATGCGGGGGCTCGGTCGCGGGCGCGAACGCCAGCCCGATGGGGGCCCAGAGGAGGCCGAACGGCCACAGCAGCAACGCCGCGAATCCACGGCCGAACCCCGCCGGTCGGTCGTTGCCGTCGACCACCATCGTGCGCGTGAGGCGCCCCCCCAACGAGGCGCCCGTGGCCATCGCGCCCCACCCGAGCGCGAGCGCGATCCCCGCGAGCTGGGTGCCGAGGAGCGCGCACCACGCGGGCGCGCTGACCCACCCCTCGATGTGGGCCGCCCCCGCGAGCAACGCGACGAGCGCCGCGCCGTCGAGCAACGCCGCCGCGTGCAGCGCGCGCCCCGACGCGGGACCGGCGACCCGCCTCCGATCGCGGAAGCTCAACGCCAGCAGCACCCAGCCGGGCGAAGCGATCCACCAGCCGACGAGGCGGGCCCGCAGGCGCGGCTCGAACGTGGCGTAGTAGAGCGCGTCGCTCGTCGCCGCGTCGTAACCCGGATCCCCGCTCCGATGCCGAGCGGACTCGTGGGCCCAGGCGTCGCGCGCCTCGTCGTACTCGAACGACGCGACGACCCCGAGCGCGAGCCCGACGCAGACGAGCAGCCCGCCGAGCGCGCGAGCGACGCGCCGGATCAACCGGGCCCCGGCTCCGCGCGCAGGAGCGCGAGCAACGAGTCGTGCACGGCTCCGTTCGAGGCGAGGAAGCCGGTCCCGTCGTGGATGGTCTCCTCACCCTCGAGGCTGGTGAAGCGGCCCCCCGCCTCGCGGACGATCACCGCGGCCGCGCAGACGTCCCAGGGCGCGACGCCCGGATCGATCATCGCGTCGACGCGCCCCAGCACGAGCTGCCGGTAGCCGTCGAAGTCGGCGAAGCCGCGCTGGGTGTACGTCTCGCGCGCGAGGCTCGGCAGCCACTGCCCGAGGTTCATGTCGGTGAACTGCGAGAGCGCGCCGTGGCTGACGACGGAGTCGCCGATGGCCTCGACGCTCGAGACGCGGAGCGGCCGCCCGTTGCAGAAGGCGCCGCGACCCTGCGTCGCGACGAAGAGGTCGTCGGCGGCCGGCATGTAGGCGACGCCGAGCACGGGCTCACCGTCCGCCTCGAGGCCGACGAGGATCGACCACGTGGGGATGCCGCGGATGAAGGCGCGCGTTCCGTCGATCGGATCGACGACCCAGCGCAGCGCCGAGTCGCCAGCGCCGCCGGAGCCCGTCTCCTCACCGAGGAAGCCGGCCTCCGGGTAGCGGTCTTCGAAGAAGCGGCGGAGGCGCTTCTCGACGGCCTGGTCCGCCTCGGTGACGGGGCTCCGGTCGGGCTTGCGCTTGGTGCGGTTCGCCGCGCCGCCGCGATAGAGGGCGAGCGCGTCCTGGCCCGCCTCGAGCACCTCGTCGATGAGCGCGGCGAGCGCCTTGCGCCCTCCGATCCGATCGAGATCGAACTTCCCTCCCATGGCTGGAGCATGCCGCGCCGGGCCGGTCGACGGAAGCCCCGCCGCCCAATAGAATCCCTCGCGATGAGTGAAGTCGAAGGAGAGCGGAAGGCCGCGTTCGACAAGGGGGACCGCGCCGCGATCGTCCGGGGACGCAAGAACCCCGTCGGTGTGCGAGGGCAGATCTTCTGGGTCGGCGAGAACAAGTACGGCGACGGAATGCGCTACGGGCTCCGTGGCGACGACGGCGAGACGTACTGGTGTGACGAGACGCACCTGGGACCGGAGGAGGGAGCGCCGCCTCCCCCCGAAGGCGGGTCGGCGCCGGTCGCGCTGGCGAAAGGCGCGCGCGCCTCGATCACCAAGGGCCCGAGCGCGGGCGTCGAGGGCGAGGTCTTCTGGGTCGGCGACTCCCGCTACGGCCCGGGCATGCGCTACGGCATCAAGGACGACGCCGGCGAGACGCACTGGGCGGACAGCCACCAGGTCGAAGAGCTCGAGGCCGCGCCCGCTCGAAGCGCGAGCCAGCCCCCCTCGTCGGGCGCCCGTCGCCCCTCGAGCGGAGGCCCTCCCCCCGTCGACGACGCGCCGCTCCCCGACATGGACGACGACTTCGCGGCCGGGGCCGACGACTTCTACGACGGCGACATCCCGTTCGAGGGCGACGACATCCCGTTCTAGCGAGAAGCGAGCGCGAAGCGCGAGCGCCTCGCTCCGTGCCCGTGCCCGTGCCCGTGCCCGTGCCCGAACCCCGAGCGCGAAGCGCGAGCGCCTCGCTCGGTGCCCCAGGCACCGCCCCGCGGGATTGCGGTCCACGCGCGCCGTCCCCAGAGTCCACGAACATGCCGCTCTGGCTTCGCCTGACCCTGTTCGTGCCCGCCGTGCTCCTGCTCGCCGGCGCCACGAGCGTCTACGTCTACCGGCGCGGCGCCAAGGTGATGCGCCTCGAGAAGCGCGGCCGACGCGCGCTCGCCGCCGTGCTCGTCGGCGGCCCCACCGCGATGCTCGCGGCGCGGGCGTTCGAGGCGTGGCTGCCACGCGAGGTCGCCGCCGGCCTCGGCGTCGCGGGCGGGACGATCCTCCTCGGCGTGTGGATCTCGACGGTCTTGCTCTGGGCCGTCGATCTGCCTTTCCTCCTCGGCCGCTGGATGCGCCGCGCCCCGCGCGAGGCGCTCGTGGAAGACCCGCCCCCCGAGGCGCCCGAGCCCGAGGCGCCGCCCGCGCCCCTGACGCGTCGCGAGCTGATCCGCACCACCGCGACGAGCGCCGCCCTCGGCGTCGGCTTCGGCGCCTCGCTCTACGGCTCCGCCTTCGGGCGCCACGACTACGACGTGCCCGAGATCCCGGTGCGCATCCCCGGCCTCCGACCGCACCTGGACGGCTATCGGATCGTCCAGCTCAGCGACATCCACTTCGGCACGTACGTCGGCGACACGGAGCGCCGCGCGGCGGTCGAGCTGGTCCGGCGCGCACGCCCGGATCTCGTCGTGCTCACCGGCGACCTCCTCGACCACGACGCCGCCTACGCGCCGCAGCTCGGGCGGCTCGTGCGCTCGCTCGAGGGCCTCGGCGCGCGCGACGGCGTCACCGTGATCCCCGGCAACCACGACTACTACGCGGGCGTCGACGCGGTGCTCGGCACCTGCGAGGCGGCCGGCGCCACCACGCTGCGCAACGACGGGCGCGTGCTGCAAGGAGGCATCGCGCTCGTCGGGGTCGACGACGTGTGGGCGCGACGCAACGGCTACGGCGGAGGCCCGGACCTCGCCGCCGCGCTCGCGACCGTCCCCGAGGACCTGCCGCGCGTCTTGCTCTGTCACAACCCGGTGTTCTTCGAGGAGGCGCGGGGTCAGGTCGCGCTGCAGCTCAGCGGACACACGCACGGCGGCCAGGTCAACCTCGGGGTCCGCCCCGCGGATCTCGTGCTGACCTACGTCAGCGGCCTCTACCGCGAGGAGGGCTCGACGCTCTACGTGAACCGCGGCTTCGGGACGGCCGGCCCGCCGGCGCGGGTGGGCGCGCCGCCCGAGATCACCGTCGCGGTCCTGACCGCCGCCTGACGGCCGTCACTCGGGCTCTTCGGTGTGCCCGCGCGCAGGCGGGATCTCCACGAGCACCCGCCAGCGGCCCTCCTCGAGGACCAGCGGGACCTCCGCCGAGCGCTCGCCGTCGTCGGAACGCACGGTGACGGTCGCGCGCTCGCCCTCGATGCGCTCGCGCATCCCGCTGCTGCCCTCGTGGACCTGGAACGACTGCCGGTAGCGGCCCTGCACCAGCATCTCCCACGGCTGGAACTCCCGCCCGCCGAGGGACGCCGCGAGGTGCGCGCGCTCCTGGAGCGCGCGGCGGGACGGCGCGGCCAGGAGCGCGTACGCCTCGCGCAGCGCCTCGGGCTCGCGGTCGCTCCGGTCCATCGCGTCGAGGAACAGACGCACCGCCCCCGAGGGGGTCTCGTCGCTGGGCAGGTCGGCGCAGCCGATCAACAGCGTCGTCGCGATCCAGGCGATGAGAGGGGCCCGCACGGGGGAGGGACTTAGCAGGCGCTCGGCCCGCTTGCGACGTCCCTCGCCAGGCATCATGCCCCTCACCGTGCGCCCCCTCGTCGTCGCCCTCCTCACGCTCAGCGCCTGCAGCTCCCCCTCGACCTGCGCCCTCGAGGGCTCGCAGCAGTGCGACTCGGACGGACACTCGGTGCTCCGCTGCGTCGCCACCGATCGCGGCCTGCGCTGGCAGACCGAGCCGTGCGATCCGAGCACGCCCACGTGCGTCGAGCGACGCGGCGGGGCCGCGACCTGCATCGCCGAGCGGCTCGGGAGCTGCGAGGAGGCGACCTTCGAGGACTCGTGCCCCGACGAGAGCACGCTCGAGGACTGCACCGCGGGCGCGCGCCACCGCGTGCGCTGCCTCGAGGGCGAGCGCTGCGGCGAGGTCCCGGCGGCGGCCGTCGGCGAGGACCGCCCGCCGCACGCGACGCACGCCTGCTACGCGCCGCGCTCCGCCGAGGAGCCGCCCGCGCTCGTCACCTTCGTCAGCGGCGACGTGCAGCTCGGCGATCGGGCGGCGCCGCCGGTCCCCTTCCGGGTCCCGCACGGCACGCGCCTGCGCCTCGCGGCGGGCGCGCGCGCCGTCGTCCTGGTGAAGGAGCGGGCGTCGCGGCTCACCGAGCCCGGCGAGGTCGACGTCTACACGTTGCAGCCCGAGGCCGCGGTCGCCGCGCCGTGGGCCGCCGCGCTCGTCGAGATCCTCGGACACGAGCCGCCGCGAGCGGTCTCCCCGGAGGAGCCGCTGCTCGCGCCCGCGCCGTCCGAAGCGGGCCTCGTGCGGCTCGCCGTGGGCGAGGGGACGCCGGGCGCGTCGAGCACGCTCGGCGACATCGTTTGGCGCTGCGAGGGCGCGGTCGGCTGCGGCCGCACCGTGGAGCTGCGCGCGAGCGGGACGAACGCGCGCGTCCTGTGGCGCGGCAGCGGCGAAGGGCGGGTCCACTACGACGGGCCCGAGCTCGAGCGCGGGGAGACCTACGAGCTGCGCCTCGGCGAGCACGCGTACCGCGTCGAGACCCTCCCCCCGCCTCCGGTGCGCGACCTCCTCGTCACGATGCAGGACCTGTCGCTGCCGGAGCAGATGTCGGTGGTCGCGGCGATCCACCGCTGGGCGGGCTCTCGAGCGGCCGCGGTCGCCACGCTGAGGCGCACGCTCGTCGAGCTGCACGGCCGCGACAGGGACACGCAGGCGCTGCTCGAGGCCTACGGCGTGCCGCGATGAGCGAGCCGGTGATCCGCGAGGGTCGTCTCGACGAGGGCCCGGTCCTCGCCGCGGCCTTCCGCCAGATGTGGCTCGACAACGCCGTGCCGGAGAGCGCCATCGAGCCGGACTGGGCCGAGCGCGTCCAGCGCTTCGTCGACGAGGGGCGCGCCGAGGACGGCCTCCGCTTCTTCGTCGCCGAGGTCGACGGCGCGGTGATCGGCACCGCCTGCGGGCAGCGCTTCGCCGGGCTCTACCCGGCCATCCTCGTCCCCGAGGTCCGGCGCTACGGCTACGTGTGGGGCGTGTGGGTCGACGCCGCCTGGCGACGCCGCGGGTTGGGCCGCCGGCTCACCGAGGCCTGCGTCGACGCGCTCCGCGCCGACGCGTGCACGCACGTCTTGTTGCACGCCGCGCCGTCCGGGCTGCGCATCTACGAGGGGCTGGGCTTCGTCCCGACCAACGAGCTCCGGCTGACGCTGTGATCTCGGGGCGGGCGTGGTGGGGGTCCGCGCCGCGCTTACGTATCCAGCGTGGACGACGACCTCGAGAACCGCGCTCGACCGTCGGTGGATCCCGACGTGTCACGGAACCTCGGCCTGGGCTCCGGGGCGCGCGTCCGCCAGTGGGCGCTGCGCGCCGCGGGCGTCGTGGCGCTCGCCGCGCTCGTCGCGGTCGGGGTCGTCGTGTGGCAGCGCGCGTCGACCCCCGCCCCCATCCAGTATCGCCAGGCGGCCGTCAGCGTCGGAGACATCCACGCGGTGATCGACGCCACCGGCACCGTGGAGCCCGTCCGGACGGTGCAGGTCGGGCCCGACGTCTCGGGCCGGATCGTCGCCGTGCACGCGGACTACAACGACGCGGTCACCGCGGGCCAGCTGCTCGTGGAGATCGATCCGCTCCCGTTTCGTGCTCGGCGAGCCGAGGCGCGAGCGCGGCTGACGGCCGCCCGCGCGGGCGCGCGACAGGCCGAGGCCACGCTGGCCGACGCGCGCCGCACCGGCGCCCGATACGAGGCGCTCGCGGGGACCGGCGCGATCGCCGACCGCGAGCTCGACAGCGCCCGCACCGCCGTCGAGCAGGCCGAGGCCGCGGTCCAGAACGCGCGCGCGCAGATCGCCATCGCGCAGGCCGCGCTCGAGTCCGCGGAGACGGATCTCGAGCGGACGAGCGTCCGCTCCCCGGTCGACGGCGTCGTGCTCCAGCGTCAGGCCGAGCCCGGGCAGGCCGTCGCCGCCACCTTCCAGCCGCCGATCCTCTTCGTGATCGCCGACGACCTCGGGCGCATGGAGCTGCGCCTCGCCGTCGACGAGGCCGACATCGGCCGCGTCGCCGAGGGCCAGACCGCGCGCTTCACCGTCGACGCGTACCCGACCCGAACCTTCGAGGCGGCGGTGCGCTCGGTGCGGAACGCGCCCAGCACGGTGCAAGGCGTCGTGACGTACGAGGTCGTCCTCGACGTGGACAACCCCGACCGCGTGCTGCGACCGGGGATGACCGCGAGCGCCCGCGTCGAGGTCGCGCAGGCGACCGGCGTGACGCGGGTCCCCAACGCCGCGCTCCGCTTCGCGCCGCCCGGCCACACCGCCGAGGGCACCCAGGTGTGGGTCCAGCGCGACGGCGGCCCCGTCGCGATCCCCGTCGAGCGCGGCCTCGACGACGGAACCCAGACCGAGGTCCGCGGCGAGCTCTCGACGTCGGATCAGGTGCTCGTCGACGTCGTGCGCCCGGAGGAGTGACGTGACGGCCCCGCTCGTCGAGCTCGACGGCGTCTCCCGCGTCTACGGCCGCGGCGACGCCGAGGTGCGCGCGCTCGAGGACGTCGACCTCGTGATCGACTCGGGGGACTTCGTCGCGATCATGGGCTCGAGCGGCTCGGGCAAGTCGACTTGCATGAACATCCTCGGGTGCCTCGACGTGCCCTCGAGCGGCACCTACCGATTCCGCGGCGCCGACGTCGGCGCGCTGAGCCGGGACCAGCGCGCGCTCCTGCGGCGCCACTACCTCGGGTTCGTGTTCCAGGGCTTCAACCTCCTCGCCCGCACGAGCGCGCTCGAGAACGTGGAGCTGCCCCTCCTCTATCGAGGGATGCCCGGCGGGGAGCGGCGCCGGCGCGCGCTCGCGGCGCTCGACGCCGTGGGCCTCGCGGACAGAGCGAAGCACGCCCCCAACGAGCTCAGCGGTGGACAGCAGCAGCGGGTCGCCATCGCGCGGGCGCTCGTCACCGACCCGAGCGTGATCCTCGCCGACGAGCCGACGGGCAACCTCGACTCCAAGACGAGCCGCGAGATCCTCGAGATGCTCCGCGAGCTCAACACCGAGCGCGGGATCACCATCGCGATGGTCACCCACGAGCTCGAGATGGCGGCGTTCGCCCATCGCGTCGTCCGGTTCCACGACGGCCGCGTCGTGGAGGATCGCGAGGCCGCCTGATGCTGTGGGCCGCCCTGCTGATGGCCGTTCGCGCGATCCGCCGCAACCTGCTGCGGTCGATGCTGACCACCCTCGGCATCGTCATCGGCGTGGGCGCCGTGATCGCGATGGTCACCCTCGGCCAGGGCGCGACCGCGCGCGTCACCGGCGAGATCGCGTCGCTCGGCGACAACCTGCTGGTCATCGTGCCGGGGAACGCGGGCAACAAGCACAGCGGCGTCGCGGGGGCGGCGACGCCGTTCAGCCTGCGCGACGCCGACGCGGTCGCGGAGCTGTCCGAGATCGCCGCCGTCGCCCCCCTGTCCGGGCGTGGCGTGCGGGTGGTCTACGGGGCCGAGAACACCGCGACGACGCTCCAGGGGACCACGTCCGACTTCGTGCGCGTACGTGGGTGGGCGGTGCCCGAGGGCCGCATGTTCCACGCGGCCGAGGAGCGCGCGGGCGCCCCCCTCTGCGTGCTCGGCGCGACCGTCCGCGAGCACCTCTTCGGCACGCAGAACCCGCTCGGTGCCTCCATCCGGATCAGCAACGTGAGCTGCGAGGTCATCGGCGTCCTCGAGGAGAAGGGCCAGGGGACGTTCGGCAACGACCAGGACGATCTCGTGCTCATGCCGCTCACCGCGTACCAGCGGCGGGTCGCGAACTCCGACGACGTCGCGATGATGTTCGTGTCCGCGACGAGCTCGTCGGCGACGCCGCGCGTGCAGACGCGGATCACGGACCTGCTGCGTCAGCGTCGCGGCATCCGCCAGGGCGACGAAGACGACTTCGTCGTGCGCGACATGAAGGAGGTGACCTCCATCGTCGAGAGCGCGACGGGCGTGCTCACCGCGCTGCTCGGGGCCATCGCCGCGATCAGCCTGCTCGTCGGCGGCATCGGGATCATGAACATCATGCTCGTCTCGGTCACCGAGCGGACCCGCGAGATCGGCATCCGGCTCGCGGTGGGCGCGCGCGGGCGCGAGGTGCTGCTGCAGTTCCTCGTCGAGGCGGTCGTGCTGTCGCTGCTCGGCGGTGTGCTCGGGGTGGGCCTCGGCCTCGGCGCGTCGTGGGTCGCCGCCCGAGCGCTCGACGTCCCGTTCGTGTGGGTGCCCGAGCTCGTCGCGCTCGCGTTCGCGTTCTCCGCGGCGGTCGGCGTGACCTTCGGCTTCTTCCCGGCTCGCAAGGCCGCGCGCATGAACCCGATCGACGCCCTCCGACACGAGTAGCCAGCCCCGTCGGGTTTACAGCGGCCCCCGGACGAGGTAGCGAAGGCGCCACCAACAGGGGGAGTCACAGACATGAACTCGAGCGCTCGAATCGTTCTCTTGGTCGGCTTGCTTTCGGTCAGCTTGGTCGTCGCGTACGGCTGCGGTGGTTCGGACGAGCCGCCGCCCGAAGAGGACACCGCGGGCGACGAGGTCGTCGCGGAGCCGGAGCCCGAGCCCGAGCCGGAGCCCGAGCCGCCGGCGCCCTCCCCCGTTCGCGTCCTGCACGCCGCGGCGGCCAGCGCGACCGCGGCCGTCGCGGGCACCGCCGGTGACGCCGAGATCGCCGACGTCGCCTTCGCCACCGCGTCCGCCTACACCCCCGTCGCCCCGGGCGTCGGCGAGTCGACCGCCGCCGTGAGCCTCGCGGCCGGCGAGGCGAACGTCGAGCACACGGCGACGCTCTCGCCTGGCGTCCCCACCACCGTGGTGCTCTACAGCGGTGAGGGCGGCGCCCTCGCCGCGCTCGCGCTGCCCGACGAGGCGGGGACCGTGACCGGCCAGGCGCGCGGCCGCTTCGTCAACGCCATGCTCGGCGCCGAGACCCTCGACCTGTGCATGCCCGGCGCGAGCCGCCGCGCCGCGGGTCGCCCGATCATCGCGGGCGTCGCGTACGGCGACTTCGGCGGCATCCCCGCCTTCCCGAGCCGCTACCAGCCCATGAACCTCGCGGGCGTCGAGAGCGTCCAGGTCCGCGTCGGCGCCTCGAACCCGTGCAGCGGCGCGGTCGTCGGCACCGCCGCCCTGCCCCCCATCGACATCAACGTCGCCCACAACCTCACCATCGTCGCCGTGGGTCGCCGCTCGGGCCGCCCCGCCGTCCCGCGTCAGCTCCTCGTCTGCGAGGACGCCCCGGCGGCCGGCACCTGCGCGCCGCTCCCGCTCCAGTAGGTCGGGACGGTCACCCCTCGAGGTCTTCTTCGCCGTCGTCCTCGAGGGGCAGCAGCTCGGGCCTCGGCCCGACCTCTCGGTACCAGGGCGCGTCGCGGAGCTGGCCGGGCACGGCCAGGACGTCGAACCACTCGACGAAGCGGCGCACGGAGTCGCGCTGGTCGTCGGTGATCACGAACCGGTCGCCGCACGCGACGCCCACGACGCGCCGGGCCCGGGCGATCTTGCGCAGCGCGAGCACGTCGAGCTGGACCTGGACCGCGTCGTAGTGCCCGAGATCGCCGTCCATCGGCCGGCCGACGTAGCTGGCGTCGAAGCGCTGCGTTCGGTGGTCGATCTGGAGCTCGAGGCTCGAGCAGGTCTGCCACCGGGCCCGATCGGCGGGCGCGTCCACGAGCGCGGTGACGCTCACGTGATCGGTGTGCGGCCGCGCCCAGAGGTGCATGCCGCCCCACCCGAGCGCGGAGTGGGCGTTCTCGTAGGGGAAGCGCAGCTCGAGCGAGGGCCCGTCCCCGGGCGCCTCCCGGACCACCAGCTCGCCCTCGTATGCGGACATCCCCGCCAAAGGCGGCGGGCCCACCGTCGCGGTGGGCGAGATCGAGGCCCCGCAGCTCAGCAGAAGCGAGGACAAGAGCGGGATGCCGATGGCGGTGCGACGCACTTCCCCTCCGGTGGACACGATGGTGCCGGGGAGCAGACTCGGGGGGAAGCGGCATCCTTGGGTCGGGATCCCGCCCGCGCCCGGGACGCCGGGACGGGGATGGGCTTGACGGGCTCCGGGTGGCTTCGCAGGATGCGCCTCCACCCATGTCCGACGCCTCCGACGATCCCCTCCTCGGCCTTCGCCACGTGATCCGCGACGACGGCTCCGCCGACCCGGACACGGACCCGTTCCTGCCCGAGGAGACCCTGCTCGCGATGTACCGCGAGCTCCTCAAGATCCGCCGCATCGACGTCCGGATGCTCGGCAAGCAGCGCCAGGGCAAGGTCGGCTTCTTCGGCACCATCACGGGCCAGGAGGCGACGCCGATCGGCACGGCCTTCGCCACGCGCCAGAGCGACTGGGTGTTCCCCGCGCTGCGCGAGTCCGCGATCATGATCTGCCGCGGCTTCCCGCTCTCGACGTGGCTCGCCCAGGCGTACGGCAACTCGGCCGACGTGCTCAAGGGCCGCCAGATGCCGAGCCACATGTCCGGCCGCGCGGTGAACCAGGTCGCCTGGTCGAGCTGCATCGGTCCGCAGATCCCGCAGGCGGTGGGCGCGGCGTTCGCGGCCCGGCAGCGCGGCGACGACACCGTGATGGTCGGCTTCATGGGCGACGGCGCGACCTCGCAGCCGGACTTCCACTCCGCGATGACCTTCGCGAAGCGCTGGAACGCGCCGGTCGTGCTCATCTGCCAGAACAACCACTGGTCGATCAGCGTGCCGACGGAGAAGCAGACCGCGTCGAAGACCATCGCGGTGAAGGCGCGCGCGTACGGGATGCCCGGCATCCGCGTCGACGGGAACGACGTCCTCGCCGTCTACGCCGCGGTCGACGAGGCGGTGCGGCGCGCCCGCGAAGGCGGCGGGCCCACCTTCATCGAGAGCGTCACCTACCGCATCGGCCCCCACAGCTCGAGCGACGACCCGACCCGCTACAGGAGCGCCGAGGAGGTCGAGTCGTGGGCCGCGAAGGACCCGATCGAGCGCTTCGAGCGGTACCTGCGCAAGGCCGAGCTGATCGACGACGCGAAGCGCGCCGCGATCCTCGACGAGCTCGAGGCCGAGATCGCCGCCGCGATCGACGCGGTCGAGGACCTCGGCCCGCCCCCGCGAGAGAGCCTCTTCGAAGACGTCTACGAGGCGCTGCCTCCGAACCTCGCCGAGCAGCGCGACGCGCTGCGAGCCCTGCCGGAAGCCCCCAAGGGGCACTAGGAGATCACCATGGTCGACAAGAGCTACGAAGCGATCGTCATCGGCGCCGGCCCCGGCGGCTACCCCGCGGGCATCCGGCTCGGGCAGCTGGGCGTCAAGACGCTCGTGATCGAGAAGGAGTACTACGGCGGTGTATGCCTCAACTGGGGTTGCATCCCCTCCAAGGCGCTGATCGCCGCGGCGAACACCTACGAGGGCCTCGAGAAGCTCCAGACGATGGGGATCACGGTCGAGAAGCCCGCGATCGACGTCAACCAGCTCCAGGACTGGAAGGACGGCATCGTCCAGAAGCTCACGAGCGGCGTGAAGGGCCTCCTCAAGGCGAACAAGGCCGACTCGGTGATCGGGACCGCGAAGCTCGTCGCGAAGAACCGCGTCGAGATCACGATGCCCGACGGCTCCAAGGAGACGGTCGAGGCCACCAAGGGCATCGTCGTCGCGACGGGCGCCCAGGTCATCCAGATCCCGGGCATGGAGCTCGACGGTCAGACCATCATCAGCGCGCGCGAGGCGGTCAGCCTCCGCGACGTGAAGGGCACCCTGGTGGTCGTCGGCGGCGGCGTCATCGGCATGGAGCTGGGCATGGTCTACCAGAAGCTCGGCATGCAGGTGATCGTGGTCGAGCTGATGCCGCAGATCCTCAACGGCGTGGATCGCGACATGGTGCGGGTGGTCCAGAAGGCCTTCGAGAAGACGGGCGGCAAGGTCCACGTCGAGCACAAGGTCGAGAAGATCGTCAAGAAGGCGGGAGGCGGCGCGACCGTCTCGGTGTCCTCGAAGGACGGCAAGGCGTTCGACATCGAGGCCGACAAGGTCCTGATGGCGATCGGCTTCAAGCCGAACAGCAAGGACCTCGGCCTCGAGGCCCTCGGCGTGAGCCTGGACCGGCGCGGCCACATCCTCGTCGACGAGCACCTCGAGACGAACGTGAAGGGCGTCTACGCCATCGGCGACGTCATCGGCGGCCAGTACCTCGCGCACAAGGCGACGAAGGAGGGCGAGATCGTCGCAGAGATCATCGCGGGTCACAAGGCGGCGGTCGACTGGCGCGCGATGCCGGCCGCCATCTTCACCGAGCCGGAGATCGCGACGGTCGGCCTCAGCGAGACCGCCGCCAAGGAGGCCGGCAAGGACGTCAAGATCGGGAAGTTCCCGTTCAGCGCGAGCGGCCGCGCGATGGCCGTCCGCCACACCGAGGGCTTCATCAAGACCATCGTCGACGCGAAGACCCACGAGGTCCTCGGCGTCGGCATCGTCGGCCCCGAGGCGAGCGACCTGATCAGCGAGGCGTCCCTCGCGATCGAGATGTGCGCCTTCGCCGAGGACGTGCACCTCACCGTCCACCCCCACCCCACCCTGGGCGAGGCGGTGATGGAGAGCTTCAAGCACGCCCTCGGTGAGGCCGTGCACATCATGAACAAGTAGCGCGGCGCGGATGACCCGCCGCGTCCGCGTCCACCGCCTCGGCCCGGTCCCGTACGGCGAGGCCCACGAGCTGCAGGAGCGGCTCGTGAACGCGCGGATCCGCGGCGCGATCGGCGACACCCTGCTCCTCCTCGAGCACCCGCCCGTGATCACGCTCGGCCGCGGGGCGAAGGAGGAGAACGTGCTCCTCTCGCCGGAGCGCCTCGCCGCGCTCGGCTTCGAGGTCCACGAGATCGGCCGCGGCGGCGACGTGACCTACCACGGGCCCGGCCAGATCGTGGGCTACCCGATCCTCGACCTCGCGCCCGACCGCAAGGACGTGCGCCGCTACGTGAAGGATCTCGAGGAGCTGATGATCCGCGTCGCCGCGGGCTACGGGCTCGAGGCCGCCCGGATCGACAAGCTCAACGGCACCTGGATCGGCTCGAACAAGATCGGCGCGATCGGCGTCCGCATCAGCCGCTGGGTCACGATGCACGGGTTCGCGTTCAACGTGTCGACGAACCTCGACCACTTCGGCGTCATCGTCCCTTGCGGTATCCAGGGCAAGGGCGTCACCTCGCTCGAGCGCGAGCTCGGCCGCGAGGTGGAGCTCGACGAGGTCATGGACCGCATCGAGGCGCGCTTCGCGGAGCTCTTCGACGCGACGCTCGAGCGCGCGGACGCGGCGCCTCTCGCGGGGGTCGACCCGTCGGCGTGGGCCCCCGAGCCCTGGCGTGACGCGCGGGGGACTTGATTGGGCGCTCCGGACTTTTTTTCAGCCGTCACGCATCTATCCGCCTGGGCGGTGATAGTCTGGGACCTCGACGGGAGGCCTTTGTATGCGTACGCGAACCCGCTCGACCCTGGTCGGGCTCACTCTCATCCTCGCTGCCGCGTGCGGTGGTGGGACGGACAACGACGCCGGGACCGGCGGAACCGACGGGGGCACGGTCCCTGTCGACTCCGGCACCGGGACGGTGGACTCCGGACCTGGCGGCGACGACGCCGGGCCCGGTGACGACGGCGGGCCCGCGCCCGACTCGGGCGTCATCGAGGACGGGGGCGGCGGGATGAGCTGCACGAGCGGCGTCCGCGACGGCGCCGAGACCGGCGTCGACTGCGGCGGCCCCGACTGCGACGCCTGCGGTGATGGTGAAGGCTGCGCGACGGGCACGGACTGCACGTCGGGCTACTGCGACACCGACTCGGGAACCTGCGCGGCCCCCTCCTGCACCGATGGCGTCCAGAACGCCGACGAGACCGACGTCGACTGTGGCGGCAGCTGCGATCCGTGCGCGGATGGCTCCGGCTGCGCGGTCGACGGCGACTGCGACAGCGGGACTTGCGATCCGACCACGAGCACCTGCGTGGCCGCGACCTGCATGGACGGCGTGCAGAACGGCGGCGAGACCGACGTGGACTGCGGCGGCGGGGCGTGCCCCGGCTGCGCCGACGGCGGCGCCTGCGGCGCGGACACGGACTGCACGAGCGGCTCGTGCGATCCCACCACGTCGACGTGCGTGAGCGGCAGCTGCACGGACGGGCGGCGGAACGGCGACGAGACCGGGGTGGACTGCGGCGGCAGCTGCGGCGCCTGCGGGGTCGGCGGGGGGTGCGCGTCCGGCGCGGACTGCACCACCGGCGTGTGCGACGCGGCGACGTCGACGTGCGCGATGGCCACCTGCAGCGACGGCGTCCTGAACGGGAGCGAGTCGGGCATCGACTGCGGGGGCACCTGCCCCGGCTGTCGGACGGGCGAGGGCTGCGGCACGGGCGCGGACTGCGCGAGCGGGGTCTGCGACTCGGGCACGATGACGTGCTCGATGGGGACCTGCAGCGACGGCGTGATGAACGGCAGCGAGTCGGGCGTCGACTGTGGCGGCGGCACCTGCGCCGGCTGCGGCACCGGCGGGCCCTGCACGGCGGGCGGTGACTGCGCGAGCGGCGTGTGCGGCGCGGGGATGACCTGCACCGCGGCGACCTGCTCGGACGGCGTGCGCAACGGCGCCGAGACGGCCGTCGACTGTGGCGGCGGCACCTGCCCCGCGTGCGCGGACGGCAGCGGCTGCGCGACAGGCACGGACTGCACGAGCGGCGTGTGCGACCCGACGACGATGACGTGCGTGTTGCCGAGCTGCACGGACGGTAGCCAGAACGGGAGCGAGACCGGCGTCGACTGCGGCGGCGGCTCCTGCCCGGGCTGCGCGGACGGTGGCCCCTGCGGCGCCGACGTCGACTGCGCGAGCGGGTCCTGCGACACCGCGTCCATGATCTGCGCCGCCGCGACCTGCACCGACGGCGCGCGCAACGGCGCGGAGAGCGACATCGACTGTGGCGGCGGCACCTGCCCCGCGTGTCGTCCGGGCGAGGACTGCATGACGGGCACGGACTGCTCGAGCGGGATCTGCGGCGGTGGGTCCATGACCTGCAACGCCGCGAGCTGCTCCGACGGCGTGCTGAACGGCGATGAGTCCGACGTCGACTGCGGCGGCAGCTCGTGCGCGAGCTGCAACTTCGGCGAGATCTGCAACCGGAGCAGCGACTGCAGCACCGCGTTCTGCAACCCGTCGACCCGTCGCTGCGACAGCACCACGCCCCCGGCGGTGAACGACGGGACGCTGACGCTGGGCGTCGACTTCCGCTACCAGTACTCGCCGGTGACGGCGGCGGCTGGCTTCATCCGGGCCAACTGGACCGCGGTCGCGGGCGCCGATGGCTACCGCGTGAGCGTCGGGACGACGGCCGGCGGGACCGACATCGCGAGCGGTCGAGACGTGGGCAACGTCCGGAGCGCGACCATCGCGATGGTCACCGTCGCCGGCGCGTGGACGGGCGCGACCTACTACGTGTCCGTCACGCCCTACTTCGGGTCGACCGACGGCTTCACCGGCACCTCCAACGGCGTCCAGATCGCCGAGGCCGCGACCTGGGACGGCGCCTCCACGGCGGGGCTCCGCGGCGGCTTCACCAACAACTGGCCGCAGTCCGGCCACACCGCGTTCTTCGGGACGCACTACTTCGAGACGGTCACCATCGCCTCCGGCACGACCGTCGAGGTCCAGGGCTGGGGCCGTGAGCAAGGGGTCACGGAGGGCATCTCGCCGAGCGCGGCGGCGGTGACCAACCCGACCGACGGGCAGCTCCGGCTGCTCGCCAACACCGTCACCGTGGACGGCACGATCACCGCGTCGGGTCGCGGCTACGGTGGCGGCGGCGGCGGCGGCGGCGGCTGCACCTCGACCGCGAACCAGGGCCACGGCGGCGCGGGCGGGCTCGGCGGCGCCGGCGGCGCGGCGGAGGGCGCGCAGGCCGGTGATGGCGGCGGCGGCTCGCCCGGAGGCGCGGGCGGCGCCGGGGGCACCAACCACGGCGGGAACGGCAACATGCTCGGTGGTGGCTCCGGGTCCACCGGCAACGCATGCGGCGGCGCGGGCACGGCCGGCCGCGATGGCGGCGACGGCCCCTCGAGCTCGGGCGGCGGCGCGGGCGGCACGGCGACCACGTCGTCGTCCGGCGGCGGCGGCGGGAGCGGCGAGTTCTCGGCGGGCGGCGGTGACGGCGTCACGGGCTGCGACAGCGCGTCCGGCGGCGGCGGCGGCGGATACGGCGGCGGCGGCGGCGGGAGCAGCCAGTGGCAGAGCGGCAACGTCGACGCCGGCGGCGGCGGCGGTGGCGGCTCGGGCGGCGGCGGCGGCGGCGCCAACAACGCCGGCGGCGCGGCCGGGGCCGGTCCCTTCGGAGGCGCGGCGGTGAGCTGCGACACCGATGGCACCAACGGTGGCTACAACACGGCCGCCGGCAACGGCGACAGCTCCACGGATCGCGGCTTCTCGCTCGGCTCCGGCGGCAGCGGCGGCGGCGCCGGCGTCCGCCAGGAGACGGGCGGCGGCGGTGGCGCGGCGGGCGGCGGCGGGGTCTACCTGTACGGCGCCATCAGCCTCACCATCGGCGCCTCGGGCCGTGTCCTCGCCAACGGGGCCGGCCCCGGCGGCGGCGCGCACGACAACGGAGGAGGGTCGACGTCCCACCGCGGCGGCTACGGCGCGGGCGGCGGCATCGTCCTCGAGGGCGGAACGCTCACCATCGTCGGCACCCCGTCCACCCGCATCAGCACCCGTGGCGGCGGTGGCGCCACCAGCAATGGCGGCACCATCAAGCTGTTCTACGGCAGCCTCGTCGGCTCCCTGCCCACCCTGGCCGGGCGCGTCTACGACGCGGGCGCCGGCTCGGCGATGTGATCTCCACCGCCTGACGGCGACCCTTCGCTGCGCCCCTCTCGGCTCGTCCGAGGGGGGCGCGCGGCGTTTCGGCCGGTCGGCGTCGAGGGCCTCACCAGAGGTCGATCTCGCGCGGGCGCTGCCCCGGCTCCGGGAGCACGCCACGACACTCCGCCGCGCACGCGCCGCGGAGGGCGCGGCCGGCGCGGCAGGGCGTCGTGGTGCGGAAGAGGGGCTCGACGCGGAACATCGACCCGACGCCCGCCGCCTCGTCGCAGGTGACCTCTTCCCAGACGACCTCGCAGGAACGCTCGCCCACGCAGGCGGCGCAGACGGGCATCTCGTCCCGATGGATCGCGTCGTCGCGCACGTCCTCCGCGAGCGCCGCGAGGCAACTCGCCGGGTCCTCGCCGAGGCAGCTCGCGCGCTCCTCGCAGAGCATCCGCCCCGACGCGCCGACGTACGTCCCTGGCGCGAACGCCACGAGGGCGAGGGTCGCTCCCGGCGCGAGCCACACCCAGGCGGGGGCGCCCCAGGCGAGGCCCCGCGCGAGCCGCGCCCCGACGCTCGCGCTCGAGGCCCCGCGATTGTGCCGCTCGACCGCCTCGAGGCCGCCGAGGAGGTCGGCGGCCAGCGCGACGAGGACGGTCCAGCCCGCCGCGGGGCCGACGACCACGGCCGCCGCCACCACGCATGCGTAGGCCAGCAGGATCACGAAGCCACGCCGCGGCGCGCGCGCGTAGAAGTGCGCGCCGCCCGGCAGGATGAACGCGGCGCCGGCCGCGACCACCTTGCGTCGAGGGGTCGGGGGTGCGCCGACCGAGGTGGGCTGGGCGGCCGCCTCGGCGCTCCCTGCGTCCTCGTCGTCCTCGTCGTCCTCGTCGTCCTCGTCGTCCTCGTCGTCCTCGTCGTCGTGGTCCCCGTCACCGGCGCCGACGGTGACGCTGTCGTCGAGCGCGTCGAGGAGCTCGGTCGCGCGCGCGAGATCGCGCTGTCGCACGCGCAGGGTGATCGCCACGAACGAGCCGACCATCCCGAGCATCGCGCGGTGGTTGAGCCCCGAGGTCGAGACCGCGACGCCCTCCTGCTCGAGGAGATCGATCACCAGGCTCGCCTGCAGCGGGTCGTGCAGCTCGCGCAGCACGACGAACTCGTCCTCGTCCCCCATCGCCCCCGCTCGTGACGTGCTCCGCGGCCCGGCGCAACCCGCGCGCGGCGACGCCCTCGAGCCAGGCGAGGACGTGGGGGGCGTGTGGCGTCTCGGCCGCTCGGTCAGCGGGGCGAGCTCGAGACCGCCTCGTGATCGGTGCGGCCGACCACCTCCGACGCGACCAGCGCGACGAGGACGACTCCGAACCAGGCGAGGACGCGCCGAGGCCAGCCTCGCGGTATGGGGAGGGTACTCGCCGAATGGGACGAACACCTTGCAGCAAACCTGCGTTCGTTACACGCGGCCCACCGAAATCCGCACGCCGAGCAGCTCCCAGAGCAGCTTCGCCGCCTGGCGGCCGGTCAGGTGATGGACGCCCGTGAGCAGCACCACCGCGGCCATCGGTCCGGGACCGAACGGGTAGCGCGGGATCTCGTTCGGGTCTGCCGTCCGTCTGCGAGCCCTTGCGACCTGATGGAGCGCTGCGCCGGCGCGGTCGACATCTCCACGCCACGGTCGTCGTCGACGGCCGCGACCGAAGGCGCCTCGAGCGCCTGTGCCGCTCCTGCTGCCGCTCGTCTCACTGCGCAGGACGTCGGGCACGCGGCCCATGACGTCCGACAGCTCGAGGAGCGGATAGGAACGATGAACGCCCTCACGCAGGAACCCGTGTCAACTAAGTTTACACAATTTGGGTTCCGCGAAGTAGTCACACCCTCTCCATGGTCGGAGCGGGAGGAGCTTCCTCGGCGGCGCCTTGCTCGCCACGCTCGCCCGGCTGACCGACGACCCCGACGAGGCCGCGGCGTGGCTCGAGGAGGGCGAGGCGATCGCGACCGGTCCCTGCCTCTCGTTCAACCGGCTGTGGTTCCGGGAGAACGCCATCGAGCACGCGCTCTCCGTCGGTGACTCTGCTGCCGTGCGGCACCACGCGGACGCCATCGAGGCCTTCGTCGCGCCGGAGCCCTTCCCGTGGGCGACGCTGGTCGTCGACCGCGCGCGGGCGCTCGCCGATGGTGATGCTGCGGCGCTCGCGGTCGTGCTCGAGCGGATGCGTGAGACCGGGCTGATGCTCGGTCCGGGTTTCAACGCGGAAGCGCGGAGAATCGGAAGGGCCCCGCGATGAAGCCTGACCACCGTTCGGAAGGACTGACGCGCGGTTCGGCGCCGAATGGCGGTTGGAAGGCGCGGAAGGGAGCCGGTGGCGGCCCTCCCCCTCCCCCGCTCGCGGGGGAGGGTCGGGGTGGGGGCGAGCGGACGACAGGTGCCCCGCGTGCGTGCCCGTGCCTGTCCCCGTCGCTTGGCACACCGACGGTGGGGCCCGGTATCCTCCCGCCCATGCGCCGAGCGATCATCCTCGCCTCCCTCTGGTCCGTGGCCTGCGGCTCCCCCCGTGCCGACCCCGAGCCACCGCCCGGCCCCGACGAGCCCCCCACCTCCGAGCTGCCGGCCGCCACCGACTGCCGCACACACGATCCCGACGCGGTCGAGTACGGAAGCGCCGCGCTGCTCGAGGTCGGAGAGCGCGACCTGGTGCTACACGACAACTTCCACACGTGGTCATCCACCGTCGTAACCGTCGCCGAGCTCCCCCAACCCCTCGAGGAGCTCCGGCGCGGTCTGCAGGTGACCGAGCTCTTCGTCCGCGACCGACTCGACCTCGAGGCCCCGGATCAGCGCGAGCGACTGCGCTCGGTCATCGAAGCCGCCGAGGCCGCCGGCTACTCGACGGTGCACCGGTGTCGCACGATCGACGGGCAGGCCGCCCCCACAGGCGCGCTGCACGGGGCACCGATCGCCGAATAGCCGCGCGATCGCCCGAAGGCGGATAGGAACGATGAACGCCCTCACGCAGGAACCCGTGTCAACTAAGTTTGCATAATTTGGGTTCCGCGAAGTAGTCATGTGAGCGTTCTGTAGAGCTGTCCGGGACGCGGTCGTTAGAGATGTCCGCCTCGGTGTCGGTGTACGGCCGAGCGCATGACCGCGCTGTGGACGATGAGCCGACGAGAACTGGACCGAGTGGATGGTCGAGGACGGCCTCTGGACGCCGCGTCGGTTGCGGGACCGACGCGTGCACCCGCCCCGCCACCGGCGCGTGTGCCGCGGCGAGCTCGTGCAGATCGACGGCTCCGAGCACGACTGGTTCGAGGACCGTGGCCGGCGCTGCGTGCTCCTGGTCTTCGTCGACGACGCGACGGGCGAGCTCATGGAGCTGCGCTTCGCCCGCTCCGAGTCGACCTTCGAGTACTTCACGTCCGTGCGCCGCTACCTCGAGAAGCACGGCCGCCCCGTCGCCTTCTACAGCGACAAGGCCAGCATCTTCCGGGTCAATCGCAAGGAGCACGCGGGCTCCGGGCTGACGCCATTCGGTCGGGCGATGGGCGAGCTGAACATCGATGTGATCTGCGCCCACTCCGCGCCTGCCAAGGGCCGGGTCCAGCCCGCCCACCAGACGCTCCAGGACCGGCTCGTGAAAGAGCTCCGGCTCGCAGGCGTCGACTCGATCGAGGACGGCAACATCTTCCTGCCGAGCTTCGTGGCCGACTACAACCGCCGCTTCGGTCGTCCGCCGGCCAGCCAGCACGACGCGCACCGCCCGCTCCTTCCCCACGAGCCCCTCGACGACATCTTCAAGCTCCAGGTCGAGCGAAAGCTCAGCCGCAACCTGACGCTGCACTACCAGAACGTGCTCTACGTGCTCGAGGCCACCGAGGACGCGCAGCGCGCCAAGGGCCAGCGCGTCCGCGTCTACGAGGACGACGACGGCAACGTCAGCATCCGCGCCGGCGACGTCGAGCTGCCCGGCCAAGGCGTTCCCGAAGGAGCCGAGGGCCTGCGTCACACCGGGCGACATCGTCGCAGACAAACACCTGGGCGCCGTGCTGAGCGTCATCCGGGCTCAGCAGATCGAGCGCGAGCAGGAGCGGCTCGAGAAGGCGCGGACAGAGCGCGAGCGACGTCTGCTGAAGAAGCGGCTGAGGAACGTCGGCGCAGCCTGAAGCGGACATCTCTAAGAAGCGCAGAACCGGACATTTCTAACTTGCGCCGGCAAGTCGACGCCCTGTCCATGGTCGGAGCGGGAGGGCGACCAGCGTGTCCCACGAGCCCGCCGCCTTCTTGTGCAGCGACGCGAACGCCTCGTCGAGCACCTTCTTCGCGTCGTCGTCTTTGGGCCGCAGGATCCGCTTCTCGACGATGGCGGGCAGGTTGCGGTCCTCGAGCACGATCGTGTCGAAGGGCCCCTCCCAGTGCTTGAGCGAGTCGTGAAGCCGCGTGCTCTCGGCGCCCGCGCACTCCTCGCCCACCATCTCGGCGAGGTTGCGCTGCCGGGCGATGAAGCTGACGAGCGGGATCGCGCGCTGCGACTCCTGCGCCTCGACCAGCTTGACCATCTTCTGCACCTCGTTGTGCAGCCACGTGTGCCGCGACGCTTGGTGCGCGAGCCAGAGGATCAGCTCGTCCAGAAACAGGACGAGCCCGTCGTAGCCCAGGTCCTTCGCGTGGCGCGCCATCACCGCGAGCCCGTGGTCGATGTCGACGTAGGTGCCCATCGTGTCGACGTGCTTGAACCGGGACTTGGCCAGCGCCGAGAACAGGCCGGCGCGCACCTCCGCGTCCGTCGACTTCACCGCCGCCTCGAAGCGCCCGCGGTCCCAGCGGTCCGCCTCGGCGAGCTCCCCCCATCCCTCGGCGCCCTCCCCCGACGTGCCCTCGTTCATCGGCGCGAAGAACTTCTCCTCGCCGAGCTCCTCGAGCAGCTCGGCGGCGCCCTCGAACAGCTCCTCGTCCGCGTAGAGACCGGGGAGTGGCGCGTTCGGGTGCTGGCGCTGAACCACCTTCACGTACTCGCCGAACACCGCGCTCTCGAGGCTCGCGCGCCCGATCATGTGGAAGTGCAGCTCGAGGAGGTTCCTTTCGCCCGCGAAGCCGTGCTTGGCGCGCAGGTGATGCAGCTCCGGCTTCGCCCACGCCGCGGGGTGCCCGCGCAAGAGCAGGCTCAGCAGCGCCATGAAGTGCGACTTGCCGCTCCCGAAGCTCCCGTGCAGGTACGCCGCCTGGCTCTTCCCATCGCGCAGCGCGCTCCCGACCAGGCCCAGCGCCCGGTCGAACGCCTCGGCGAGCGCGGGCGTGACGACGAAGGTCTTCGCGGTCCGCTCGGCGTGCGCGACGGCGTCGTCGATCTTCTCGACGAAATCGCCCTTGCGGACGGTCTCGGGGAGGTCGAGGAGGTCTTTGACGAGCTGTGGGCTCACGGGGGGTTGTGGTACCACGGAGCGGGGCTGCAAAGGACCCCGGAGATACTGCAGGAGCTCAGCCCTCCTGGCGCCAGCCGTCACGAGACCGGTTTCGCGATCTCATGGCTACCGAGTGCGGCCACGCCGGGCCGGGCTCTCGGGGTCCGGTGGGAAGATGAGCGGGTGTTGATCGGCTCGAGCCCTGGGGATTCGAGTCCGTTCGGGGCCCGGGGGGTTCGGGTGGGGCCCCCCTAGATAGCGCCGTGTGTAGTTCCTGGTGAGAAGAACGGTGGGCTCCGGACGCCCCCAGGTATAAGTGATCTCGAGTCGGCTGATGTGCGCCTCCGATGCCAGGCCCACGTCGTACTCGGCGTAGTCCTCGATATGAACAGCATTGACCCGCGCCGTACTCAACACGCGCGCTGTCTGCCGACGGCTCAGATCCTCGCTTCCAAAGAGGAACTGACTCGTCTCGCCGTCGCTGCGAAAGAGACGATCCGTCAGGTCATCCAGGAGGGTGTCAAGCGCATCGTCGCCACCGGGTTCCGGCCTGTTGTTGGTGTAGGAGGCTGATTCCAGGACGCGGAACGTGATTCGGTGCACCCACAGCGGGACGAAGACCTCGATCGGCAGAGCGTCGTAGTGCCCAAGTAGCGGCACATACGTCGACCAGACGTCGACACGCCGGTCGTACGCCATCCGATCCCGTGGGGCGCGAACGACCGAATCGCGTTCACCCCGCGAGTGGGCCGCATGAGAGCTGAAGGTCCGGTACTGAGAGAGTCGCCGATCGATGAACGCCTTGACCTCGTCCGACCGTCGGAACGCGAGGTCCTGGTTGTATGGCTCGGTGCCACGCCAATCCGCGTGGCCGACACAGAGCACCTCGGCCCGCGTACCGATCAACCGAGGCCGATACGCCGCGACGAGCGCTTCAAGCGTTCGCATGTCCTCGGAGTCGAGGGTCGATACAGCTCGAGGGAAGAAGATCTGCGCCTGCAGCCTCCTGTCCTCCGGCAATCCCGACGCGTTGAACCAGCTACGTAGCTGAAACGTCATGCTCAATCCCGCTTGCTAGGGTCCAGTGCAGTCCGGCGGCGGTCACCGACCACGCGGCTAGGATTCCCAGGACGACCAGAGGCTCACGCCAGTGAGAGCTCGCCAGGAGGAGCGAGGCGGCCCCGGTGACGGCTTGAGCAGACCGAGGCGCCCACCCGAGGTAGACCGCCACGAGCCTCGTGGACGCGACCACGCTGATCACGGCGGCTGCGTCCAACCCCCACCGCGCCGCCGAGCCGCCGCCGATGCCGAGGTCCATCGCCGGTTCCGGGTACCACCAGCACCGTGCCGCTACCCCGAGCGCCACCGCCGACGCCACCATCCCGGCAGCACCCACCGGCCACGTGACGCTGCGCGCCGAGCCGAGAACGACGCTCCAAGCGAGCAAGGCGCAGGCGGCCGCGCCGACGAGCACCAGCGGTGGCGCCACGTCCACTGCGGCGCCCACGACGGGGGTGAGAGGGAGCGACCAGCTCGCCACACACGCGAGCACGACCCAGCGGAGGCGGCTGGGGCCCGTCGGGTTCGGATCGTGGGTCCAACCCACGCCCGCCAGGAGGAGGCCGACGAGCCCGAGCTCTGCGGCTGTCCACACGAAGGGGTCGATCGCTCCCCGCAGCTCGAAGCCACTGTCGGAGATGGTGCGCCAGCCTAGGTCCAGCCCCACGAGCACGAGGCATGCGAGGGCGAGCGGATGGGCGCGCGTGGGCTGACCGATCGACGGGCTGGCAGCGACCAACAGGAGGGCCAGCGCCTCCCCCGACAGCGCCCACACCTTGGCGCCAAAGTAGATATGCATGGTCGCGAGCGAGCTCGAGTCCGAGGCGGCCGCGGTCGTCATCGCTATCTTGGCACCGACCGCGCTCAGCAGGAGTAGCGCGGCGACAACGTCGGCACCGCGTCGGGATGCGGGGGCGACCCGCCACGCGACGACCGCCAGATACGCAGCCAGGGCGGCGCCGATCGTCAGCAGCTCCCAGAGGGGAGCGGGGTTCGCCGCGCGGTCCAAGCCGATGAACACGACGAAGCGCGTGGCGAGCACGGCTGCCAGGAGTCGGCGCTGGAGCTTGTCGGCGTGCGCGGCGATCATGGCTCCGGACGGTGTTTCGGACACACCCCAGGGTATCGGCGACGGAGGGGTCCGGTTTCCGATGCCGGTACGAATCTCACCACCGGCGGCCCGAGCAGTCCACGAGGTCGAGAGCGGAAGGGCAGTGAACCTCCTGCTCCGCGTTGGCCCTGATGTCCACCTCGAAGCGCTCGACGACTCCGACGCGGCAGCGCCCCAGCGCGCCCTCGGTGTGGCCCGGGTGCTCCAGGATCGCGTCGCCCTCTTCCGCGTAGCGCGTCACCGAGCGGACCCGGACGTTGCCAGCCCTGCCTTTGATGCCGAGCGCGAACCGAACGACCACGGGCGGGGGATCGGCGTACCGCTTCAGGAACCAGCTTCGTCATCCCCGTGATCGTCGGGCTGTGGGCCGCGATTGTAGCCGGCCCTGGGAGGGACCTCGCGGCCCCCGCCTACGGCGCGATGACCAGCGTGGGCGTGTTCCGATTCGACCCCGTCGCGTCGCCCACTTGGCCAGCGTCGTTCAGTCGCAGTTCATCGAGCGGATCGAGCTTCGGAACATACGGGTCTGTGAGCCGCGATCGGTCTGGGCGACTGGGCCGACTTCTTGACCGCCTACACACGGGCGACGTCCCTTGCCGCCCGGGCGTCGGGGCGACGAGCGCGTCGTGCGTCGGCGGGAGCTGCATCCAGAGCTGCTCGATCGACGGGGTCTGCACGATCGCGAACGGGACGGGTCGCTGCAGGCCTCGCACGCGAAGCGAGCGAAGCCGTAGGCGAGGAGGCCGCAGCGGAGGAAGGCGCGACGGGCCTTCTCGACGAAGCGCGGGACGCCGTCGCCGTCGAGGCCGCGGCGGGAGGCGAGGAAGGTCTCGAGCTCGGCCTGCACGGTCGCGTGCAGCGCGCCGCGCTCGGGGCGGCGGCGACGGTAGGGGCGCGCGGCGGGGGTAACCGCGGCGGCGGGAGGCGCCATCGCCGGGCAGAGTCATCACGGGGCGTACCGGAGATCGGTGGCCATGATCTCAGGGACTTGCGGGCGCCGAGCAGCGACGGCGGCGAAACCGAGGCGGCGTCCGCCGCCTGCGGCTCCGGACCCTCCAGGGGAACGAGGGAGATCTGCCCCGCTCCTGCTGCCGCTCGTCTCACTGCGCAGGACGGCGGCGATGACCGACGTCGGGCACGCGGCCCATGACCTCCGACAGCTCGAGCAGGGCCGACGCGATCACGAGGATCGGCGCGACCAAGACGACCCCGAACCAGGCGAGGACGTGCGCGGCGCCGCCGAGCGCGGCGAGCTCGAGGGGCACGCCGGGGACGGGGGTCCCGCTCAGCACCCCCACCCAGTCCTCGAGGCCGAGGGCCGCGCTGACGCCGTAGACCGCCAACAGCGCCACCGCCGCGACCATGAGCTTCGGGGCTCGGAACCGCTTCATCACAGGCCTCCCATCGCGACCGGCGCGGGCGGCGGTGCCCCCACGCGTTGCCAGAGCGGACCGACCAACAGCGAGTACAGGAGCACCGCGTCGCCGACCTGGTTGCTCGCGGCGTAGCGGAGGTGACCCGCGTCGTCCTCGGTCGGGAACGCCGCGAACGCGAGCGAGGTGTGGAGCGCGGTGAGCCACGCGTCGTCGTCGAACGCGGCCGCGCCGAGGAGCGCCATCCCGCTGGCGCCGGCGCTCGCGTCGACCAGCGGCACCACCGGCCCCGAGTCGACGTCGTGAGGGCCCTCCCACGAGGCGGGCCACTCGCGCGCCCAGCCGAAGCCGGCGAACGTCACGCCGAGCTGGCTGCGCGCGCGCTCGTACTGATCGCGCGCGAACACGGGATCGACGATCTCGAGCATGTGCGCGGCCAGGAAGATCGAGCTGCCCTCGGGGCCGTCGAGGTGCGTGCCGTCGTAGCGGTAGCTGGAGACGAGCATGCCGGTCTCGGGATCGACGAGGTGCTCGCGCGCGTTCGCGACCCATCCCGTCAGGAGCGCGGTGTGGTCGTCGCCCGTGACGGCGTCGCTCACGCGGATCGCCGCGAGCGCGACGGTGTTGCAGAACGTCCAGCACTCGTCGGGGTAGCTCTCCGCGGACCGCATCGGGCCCCGGCCGAGCTGGCCGGCCACGATGTCCACGCGCTCGGCGAGCGCCTCCCGCCACAGCTCGGTCGGCTCCACCCGCTGTCGCGCCGCGAGCATCAGCGCGATCTCCCCGTCGACGAAGACGCTGCGCCCGCTCGGGTCCCGGAAGCGACCGGCGTGCACGTAGTCCATGAGGAAGTGGTCTTGCCCGCGCTCGTCCTCGAGCCGCAGCGTCTCGGCGATCAGGAAGTCCATCGCCTCGAGCGCCCGGTCGCGATCCGCGGGCACCTCGAGCGCGCGGTTCGCGAGCGAGAGCACGACGAACGTGCGCCCCATGAAGTCCCACTCGGCGTTGGCCGAGCGCATCCGGGCCAGCGCGGCCTCGCGGGCGGCCGGGTCCTCGACCATCGCGAGCTGCGCCTCGGTGAGGGCGTCTCGGGTGCGGGCGCGCCCGTCGGCGTCGGCCTCGCCCTCGAACACGAGGTGGACGGTCGGGAGCCAGACCAGCGTCGCGAGGGCGACGGCGACGGAGCCTCGGAGGAGTCGGTTCACGTGGAGAACTCTGACCGCCGGTCGAGGCCCGGCCGTCGCCCGAATGTGGCGATTCGATGGAGGTCTCGCGCCGGTCCCGAGGCGTGGTACCAATCCCCGCATGGATCTGTCGTTTTCCCCCGAAGAAGAGGCGTTTCGCGCCGAGGTTCGCGAGTGGGTCGCCAGCGCGCTGCCGCCCCACCTCGCCGAGAAGGCGGCGGTCGACGCCCACTTCTCGATGGACGAGGTCATGGAGTGGCACAAGGTGCTCGCGGCCAAGGGCTGGATCGCCCCGCACTGGCCCGAGGCCGTCGGCGGCCCCGGCTGGAGCGTGACCCAGCGCTTCATCTTCACCGAGGAGCTCGAGACCGCGGGCACGCCGCAGCTCAGCCCGTTCGGCCTCTCGATGGTCGGCCCTCTGCTGATCCAGTTCGGGACCGCGGCGCAGAAGGAGCGCTACCTGCCGAAGATCCTCAGCGGCGAAGAGGTGTGGTGTCAGGGCTACTCGGAGCCCGGCTCCGGCTCCGACCTCGCGTCCCTGCGCACCGAGGCCAAGGACGAGGGCGACCACTTCCTCGTCAACGGCCAGAAGACGTGGACCACGTACGCGCAGTACGCGGACTGGATCTTCTGCCTCGTCCGCACCAACTCGACTGTGAAGCAGCAGGCCGGCATCAGCTTCCTGCTCATCGACATGAAGACCGAGGGCGTGACGGTGAAGCCGATGCTCACCAGCGGTCACACCCCCGCGTTCTGCGACACGTTCTTCGACAACGTGAAGGTCCCGAAGGAGAACGTGGTCGGCAAGATCGACCAGGGCTGGACGATGGCCAAGGCGCTGCTCGGGCACGAGCGCACCCTCATCGCCGCGGTCGGGCAGTGCGGGCGCGCCATCCAGCGGGTGAAGCGCATCGCCCAGAACGAGACGCTCGACGGCAAGCCGCTCCTCGAGGACCCGCTCTTCCGGGCCAAGATCGCGCGGCTCGAGATCCAGCTCGAGGCGCACCGCATGGCGAACCTGCGCACGCTCGCGGGCGCCCAGCTCGGCCACGCGCCGGGGCCGGAGTCGTCGATCCTGAAGCTCCGCGGCTCCGAGATCCTGCAGCAGGCGCTCGAGCTCCAGATGGAGGCGATGGGGCAAAACGCCTTGAGCTGGTTCAACGAGCCCGGGGTCGTCCCGCCCGACGAGGAGTGGGTCGCGTCGGTCTTCAACTACACGCGCGCCACGACCATCTACGGCGGCAGCAACGAGATCCAGAAGAACATCATCGCGAAGCTCATCCTCGGGCTTCCGCAGCCGGGGAAGGCCTGAGCCATGGACCTCTCGCTGACAGAAGACCAGAAGATGATCCGCGAGACCGCGGCGACCTTCGTGAAGAAGGAGTCGCCGGTGGAGCGCTCGCGCAAGCTCCGCGACACCGACCTCGGCCACGACGCCGCCGTCTACCGGCAGATGGGCGAGCTCGGCTGGCTCGGCCTGCCGCTGCCCGAGCACGTGGGCGGCTTCGGCGGATCGATGGTCGACGCCGCGATCCTGCTCGAGGAGTTCGGCAAGACGCTCGTGCCCGAGCCTTACCTCGCGAGCGTGGTGCTCGGCGGCATGGCGGTGGCGCACGGCGCGTCCACGGCGCAGCAGCAGGAGCTGCTCGGCCCGATGGTCGAGGGCGACTCGGTGCTCGCGCTCGGCTGGGCGGAGCGCGGGTCTCGCTACGACGCCTCGGCGATCGAGGCGCGCGCGGAGAAGCGCGGCGACGCGTGGTCGATCACCGGCGAGAAGGTGTGGGTCCTCGGGGGCCACGCCGCCGACCACCTCGTCGTGAGCGCGAAGACGGGCGCGGGCGTCTCCCTCTTCCACGTGGCCGCGGGCGCCAAGGGCCTCGACGTCACGACCGTGAAGACGATGGATGGCCGCAAGGCGGCGACGCTGCGCCTCGAGGGCGCCGAGGGCGCGCTGCTCGGCGACGAGGGCGCGGCCGGCCCCGTCCTCGACCACGTGCTCGACAAGGCCGCGGCGGCCGCGTGCGCCGAGGGCGTCGGCGTCGCCAACGCGGTGCTCTGGATGACCGTGGAGTACCTCAAGACGCGCAAGCAGTTCGGGGTCCCGATCGGCATCTTCCAGGCGCTGCAGCACCGCGCGGTCGACATGTTCGTGCAGACCGAGCTGCTCAAGGGCACCTCGATCCTCGCGAACGCGAAGTGCGAGTCGACCGATCCCGTGGAGCGCGCGCAGGCGGTGAGCGCGGCCAAGGCGCAGCTCTCGACGGGTGGGTTCTTCGTCGTCGCGCAGGGCACGCAGCTGCACGGCGGCGTCGGGGTCACCGACGAGCACGACATCAGCCTCTACTTCAAGCGCATGCGCGCGCTGATGGCGCTCTTCGGCGACGAGGAGCACCACGTCGCGCGCTACATGACGCTGCCCTCGTTCACCGAGGGCATCTGACGCACCCCGGCGGGCGCGACGGGGATCAGGGCGTGAGGAGCTCGCGCGCCGCGGTGGCGAAGATGTCGGCGAGCTCGCCGTAGAGGCGCTCGCCCTCCGTCGCGCTCGCGTCCGCCGGGTAGCCGAAGTACGCGCGCGGGCCGCCCGCTTCGAGGAAAGACGTCTTGCCCTCGCGGATCGCCACCGAGAGCGAGCTCGGGTTGGGGGCGAGGCCCGCCGCGAGCTCGTCGCGCACGAGGAACGGCTCGACCGCGAGCACGAGGCTGGTCTCGTAGGAGCCGGCGTGACAGGCGCCGCTCTTGAACTCCTCGCCGAGCCGCAGCGCGTGCGGCTTGCGGGTGACGTCCGGGAAGCTCGCGCGCACCCCCTGCTCGTTCGCCGCCGCGACGGCCGCCTTCAGCGCCGCGAGGTTGCCCGGCTCGAGGTGCGCGTTGCACACCACCACGCCCGCGAAGCCGGCGCGGGCGGCGCCGAGGATCACGTCGCGCGCGAGCGCGGTGGCCGTCTCGAGCGGCAGCGAGATCGTGCCGCCGAAGTCCGCCGCGAACTCGGTGACCGCGTACGCGAGCGGCGGGAGCACCACGGCGGGCGTGCCCTCGAGATCCAGTCGCCGGGCCGCGCGAAGCGCCGCCGTCTGAGCGATGATCACGTCGGTGGCGAGCGGCAGGTGCGGGCCGTGCGCCTCCGTCGCGCCCGCGGGTAGGAACGCCACCGCCCCGGCGGCGGCCGCGGCCGCGGCCTCCTCGTACGTCATCTCGGCGAGCAGCAGGTTCGGCTTCACGGGACGCAGCGTACCGAAATCCGGAGCGCGGGGACCATCCCGGGTGCCGCGACCCGACGAGCCGATCTGATCTACCCTCCCGCCCCATGAGCGAGCCCGGTTCCGCGCCCACCTTCCCCGACCACTTCAACATGGCGGACTACTTCCTCGACGCCCGCGTGCGCGAGGGCAAGGGCGGCCGCGCCGCCATCCGCGTCGGCGACCGGACCTGGACGTACGCGGAGGTCCAGGCGATGGCGAACCGCTGCGGGCACGCGCTGAGCGACCGCGGCCTCGACCTCGAGGACCGCGTGCTGCTGCTCCTCTACGACGGCGTCGAGTTCGCGGCGTCGTTCTTCGGGCTCCTCAAGGCGGGCGGCGTCTTCTGCATGGGCAACCCGCTCTCGACCGAGGAGGACTTCGAGTACCTGCTCGGCTACACGCGCGCCAAGGCGGTCATCGCGGACGCGCGCACGCTCGATCGGCTCGCCCCCGCGCTCGCGGCGCACCCGCGCTGCCGCGCGCGCTTCGTGGTCGGCGAGGTGGACGCGCTCCCCGAGGGCTTCGAGCGCTTCGAGGACGCGCTCGCCGGCGCGTCCGACGCGACCGCCAACGCGGACACCCACGCCGACGACGTCGCGGGGTGGCTCTTCACGAGCGGCACCACCGGCAAGCCCAAGGGCGCGGTGCACTTCCACAAGCACTTCCCCTACAGCACCGAGCGGTACGCGAAGCAGGTCCTCGGCCTGAACGAGGACGACGTCTTCGTCGCGGTCTCGCGCCTCTTCTTCGGCTACGCCACGGGCACCAACCTGATGTTCCCGTTCGCCGTCGGCGGCTGCGCGGTGCTCTTCCCCGACAAGCCCACCCCGGAGCGCATCTTCGAGCACGTGGAGGCGCACGGCGTGACCGTGCTGACGAACGTGCCCGCGATGATCCGCCAGATGGTCGACGCCGACGATCCGCCGGCGATGCGCTCGCTCCGGATGTGCTTGAGCGCGGGCGAGGCGCTGCCGCCGTCGCTCTACGCGCGGTGGCAGGAGCGCTGGGGGCACTGCGAGATCCTCGACGGCATCGGCAGCGCCGAGATGTTCCACATCTACATCACCAACTACCCGGGCGACGTGGTGCCCGGCTCGCTCGGCAAGCTCGTCCCGGGCTACGACGCACGCGTGGTCGGCGCCGAGGGGCAGGACGTCGGCGACGGCGACATCGGCCGGCTCTGGATCCGTGGAGCGAGCAAGGCGCTCTGCTACTGGCGCGACGAGGCGAAGAGCGACGAGGTCTTCCACGGCCCGTGGACCGTGAGCGCCGACCTCTTCCGCCGCGAGGGCGACTACTTCTTCTACGCGGGCCGCGGCGACGACCTGCTGAAGGTGCGCGGCATGTTCGTCAGCCCGCTCGAGATCGAGGACTGCCTCTGCACGCACCCCGCCGTCCGCGAGGCGGCGATCGTGGGCGTCGACGACGGCACGGGGCTCACCGTGCCCAAGGCGTTCGTGGCGCTCCGCGAGGGGCACGAGGCGAGCGACGCGCTGGTCCTCGAGCTGCAGACCCACGCGAAGGAGAAGCTCGCCCGCTACAAGTTCCCCCACCACGTCGCGTTCGTGGACGCGCTGCCGCGCAACGACCGCGGCAAGGTGGTGAAGCGCCTCCTGGAGTGAGCTACTGCGCGAGGATCGTGTAGGTGTTCGCGGCGCCGGAGTAGCCGTAGACGCGCACGAAGAACGGGCCCGTCGCGGTGACCGTCTCCTCGTTCTGCACGCTCGTGCTCGAGGTGATCACGGTGCCGTCGGCGCGGACCGCCTCGAGGTCGAGGTCGCCGTCGGCGGTCGCGAAGTCGATGCGGACGGTGACCTGGCCGGTCGCGTCGACGCGGTACCAGTCCTCGTCGCCCGAGCAGATCTCGGCGGTGCGCGCGGAGGCGAGGCCGAGGCGGGTGGCGCTCGCGAGGCTGCCCGCGCCGGTCGCGTCGCAGCCCGCGCCGGTCGCCGGCGGGGTCGTCGGGGTGGTGGGCTCACCGAGCGAGCACCAGTCGCTGCCCGCGCGGGCGGCGTCCACGAGGTCCTCGGGCACGTCGCGCTGCGCGCAGGCCTCGTCCTCGGTCCAGGCGCGCCACTCGACGCCCATCGTCGCCGCGTGCGCGGCCCAGCGGGCGTAGCCGTCGGCCTCGGCGCGGAACACGGTCGGCGCGGCGCACATGCTCGCGGCCTCGGCGGCCTCCTGCTCCTGGTTCGCGTAGTCCATGATCACCGCGTGCATGCCCGCCGTCGTGCGGTTCCAGCAGCAGGTGCGGGACTGCTCGTAGACGAGCGCCGAGAAGACGTAGTCCTCGAGGGTGCGGTGGTTCGCGTCGACGAGGCCGCGGTCGCCGTAGAGCTCGTAGAGGTCCTCGAACGCGTCCTCGCGACGGCCGCGCGCCGCGCAGCTCGCGGGGTACATCCGCAGGTGCTCGCGGGCCGCCTCGATGGCCGCGACGGCGACGGCGAGGCGCTCCTCGGTGCTCAGCGTGCGGAGGATCTGGTCGAAGCGCTCGACGCGGGCGGCGACGGCCTCGAGGTCCTGGTCGTTGATGTAGGCCTCGCGGTCCGCGGCCGAGACCTCGTTGCGCCAGCGGCCGCTCGAGAGCACCGCGGTGCGCCAGCGGCGGACGCCGCCGCCGAGGCTCGCGTAGGCGTCGCCCTCGTAGGACTCGCCGGGGCCGCCGGAGTCCTCGGTGGTGAAGCGACGGCGGGCCGTGTTGGGCTCCTCCCAGACCGGCTCGCGGCGCGGCATCGAGCCGCTCGCGATGGTGACCTCGATGGCGTCCGCGGCGTGACGCTCGACGCGGAAGATGGGCATCACGTGGCCGATGCCGCGCTTCTGCCAGCGGTGGATGAGGAGGTCGCCCGCCTCGGTCGCCTCGGGCTGGATGTGGAACATGTTGGCGCCGTCGGCGAGGTTGGCGCTGCCGAAGTAGAGGAGCAGCAGGCGCATGAAGTAGCCGACGCGCTTGTTCAGGAAGAGCTCGTCGAAGTACGCGCCTGCGCCGCGGACGTCGTCACCCTCGGAGAGGAAGTCGATCGCGTCGTCGTCGCCGAGCCGCATGCCGCGGAGCCGCGCGTCGCTCGGCCAGGGCTGGCCCGCGGTCCACGACGCCTCGTAGTCGCGGTAGCTGGTGCGGAAGCTGGGGAAGTTCGCGACCCGCGCGCCGGCGCCGTTGATGAAGCCGAAGTGGCCTGCGTAGAAGGTCTGGCGGCCCTGGGCGTCCCAGCCCGAGAGGAAGAACGGCAGGTGGTGCCAGCTCGCGAAGGTCGCGCGGAGGAGCAGCGCGACCTCGGCGCACTCGAGGGTCGGCGCGTGGAAGCGGCGGTCGCCGTAGGGCGTCGGCATCACGAACGTCTGGCCGCTGCCGTGGTGGCGCGCCTCGGTCGTCATGCTCGCGATCCAGCGGTCGTACTTCTGCTCGTAGTCGAGGCCGCTGTTCGCCTCCCAGGCGAGGCCCGCCTCGGGCGTCACGTCACCCCACGCGTGCCGAACCGCCCACACCTCGGTGGTCCCGCCGGCGCCCACGCGGGGGCCGTTCGCGGCGGTCCCATCGAACTTCCCCTCGTCCGGGGTCGCCTCGAAGGGGCCGTCCACGCCGGTCTCCTCGATCGCGTCCGCGAGCGGGTTGTTGGCGCAGCCGAGGGTCAACAGAGCGACGACGGAGGCGATGTGGCGGTTCATGCGGTGGAGCATTGCGAGCGCCATGCCGAAACCCGCATCAATGATTCCAATGGTTTACGGCGCTGATAGGTGGCGCCTGAGGGCGCCACTGGAAGGGCCAGCGACCGGCCGGAGTTGTGACCAGGTACTTGCCGCGGCGCCCCGAGGGCGCGAAACCTGAGGAGTCTGATGGGCCAGCACCGACCGCAGCGAAACGAGCGGAGCGAGATCGACGACTGGATGCGGGTCGTCGACCGCCTCCCCTTCGTCGGATCCGTGAAGCGAGAGGTGACCGGGCTGCGACGCCTCCTCTACGACCGACGCGCCCCGCGGCTCGCCGTCGTGGGCGCCGCCGGGAGCGGCCGCACGGCCCTCGCCAACGGCCTGCTCAACGCCGCCACGTTCGGCCCCGACGGCGCCGCGCCGCCGCCCGCTCCGGGCGCGTGGGTCCGGATCGACGCCGACGGTCGCCGCCTCGACTGGATCGAGCTCCCCGCCGACGAGGGCACCGGCGCGCTCGTGGAGATGGCGCGGCGCGCGTTCGACGAGACCCCGCCCGACCTCCTCGTGGGCGTGCTCGAAGCGGGCGCCCCGACGCGCGACGCCACACGCCTGCAGGACGGCTTGCGGGCCCTCCGCGAGACGCTCAGCTCGGCCTACGACAGCAAGCCCGGCGTCCTGATCGTCCTGAGCAAGGTCGACACCCTCCCCCCGCCTGGTGAGCGCGCCGACTCCGAGCCGAAGCGCCGCGCGATGGACCTCGCCATCGGCGCGGTCCGCGACGCGACGAGCGGGCTCGGCCTCGACGAGAAGGCGTACGTCCCGGTCTGCGCGCGGCCCTACGCGGGCGAGGCGTACGACCCGCGCTACAACCTCGACGGGCTCGGCGAGGCGATCATCAACAAGCTCCCCGACGAGGGGCGGCTCGAGGCGGTGCGCGGCTTCGAGGTCGGCCGCGAGGCGCGCCGCGAGGTCGCGCGGACCGTCGTGAACAGCTGCTCGGCGATCGCGCTCACGGTCGGGCTCGCCCCGATCCCGTTCGCCGACGCGTTCGTGCTCTTGCCCCTGCAGGCGGCGATGGTCACCGGCATCGCGTACGTGTCCGGGCGTGGCTGGGACAAGAAGGCCGCGGCCGAGTGGATCGCGTCGGTCGGCGCCGTCGGCTCGGCGGGCATCGGGCTGCGCTGGGGCGCCCAACAGCTCGTGAAGCTGGTGCCGGGCGCGGGCAGCCTCGTCGGCGCGAGCGTCGCCGGAGCCGGGACCATGGCCATCGGCCGGAGCGCGATCGCGTACTTCATCGACGGCCCGGGCAGCACGCAGAAGCGGCCCGAGCTGCGCGCCGACAACCCGGCTTGAGCGCTACGGCGTCGGGAGGCCCGACACGCAGCGCATCTGGATCTCCATGAGGTCCATGCCGACCCCCGCGAGCAAGCACCCGCGGCACGCGTCGGAGACGCCGAAGACCTCGCGCCAGCAGCGCGAGAGGATGCACGTCGCGAGCTCCGCGGGGTCCGGCAGGCTCGCGTCGGGCAGGCTGAACGACGCGTCGGGCAGGCCCGCCTCGAGGTCGAAGCCGCCATCGGGCAGGCCGGGGAGGCTCGCGTCGGGCAGCGACACGCATGCCATCCGCGCGCACTCGAAGATCGGCGCGATCTCGTCGAGGGTGCAAGCGACCATGATGCCGCCGTCGGTCATCGGGCGGGGCGGCCCGGCGTCGAAGCCCGCGTCGGTCGCGGGCACGCCGGCGTCTTCGCCCGCGTCGTGACCCGCGTCGAGCGTCATAGAGGCGGCGTCCATCCCCACGCCCGCGTCGAGGCCGCCGCCCGCGTCGACGAGCAGGGGCCCCGCGTCCGCGCCGCTGCCGACATCGCCACCGCACGCCGCTAGCCACAGCGCGCAGCCGACCGCCCACGTCGTCACCTTCATGCGCTCGAGGGTATCAGCGCCCCCCGGCGTCTCGCAGGTCGCGGGCCACTCTCAGTGGACTTACCGGTCATGGCTCACAGGGGCTTGCCGTCCAACCTCACGGGCGGGATGGTGTGCTTCGTGGCGGTCCTCCACGAGAGCCCCTGGTACCGACTCGAGCGCGTGGCGCCCGGGGCCCTCTCGCTCCTCCGGACCTCGACGCCGTGGGACTCGCTCGGGGAGCTCGGCGCGGCCCACGAGCCGCTGCTCGCCGCCCTCGACGCGCAGCGCGCAGCCCGCCTCCTGATCGACCTGCGCGCGGCGCCGTCCCGCAACGACCCCGAGTTCGAGGAGCGCTTCGAGCGCTACCGCGCGCGGCTGACCGCGGGCGGGGCGCAAACCGGCTTGCTCTTGCGCACCCGCGTCGGCGCCCTCCAGGTCCAGCGGCTCGCCCGGAACGACGGCGTCGACCTGCGCGTGTTCCACGAAGAGGATACGGCGCGCACCTGGCTGGAGGGCGACGCGCCGAGCTGACGAGGAGTCCCTTCAGAGCGCCGCGTCGGGAACGCCGGCGTCGAGGTTCACGCCCGCCTCGTCGAGCGCGACGCCCGCGTCCTCGAGCTCGGGGCACGGGATCCAGGCGGGGACGTCGACCCCGCCGTCGGGCCAGCCGCCCTCGGGCCAGCCCGCCTCGGGCCACACGACGAGGGGCCACCCCGCCTCCGGCGGCCCGCCCTCCGGCCAGCCGCCGTCGGGGATCCGCGTGGTCGGCCACTCGCCGATGGGGACGCACGGCTCGACCCCTCCGTCGAGCACCCCGGCGCGGATCCCCTCCTCGATGACGAGGCCCATCTCCTCGGCGAGCCAGACGTGCAGCTGGTCGTTCATGGCCTCCGTCATCTCGTGGCCGACCCCGTCGAAGATCTCGAGCTCGGCGTCGAAGCCGCGCTCGCGCAGCGTCTCGTAGAGCTCGACGGTGGGCGTGGGCTCGATGATCGCGTCCGCCGAGCCGTGCATCCCGCGAATGCGGGGGTAGACGAGGTCGTCGCGTCGGTACGGGGGGACGAGCGCGGGGGGCAGCCACGCGGAGAGCGGGAACGCCGCCTGGACGACGTCCGAGTGGTGGGTCGCGAGGGTGAACGTGAGCAAGCCGCCTTGCGAGAAGCCGACCACCATCACGCGGCCGACCGTCGGCAGGGACTGCGACAGATCGCGCAGCATCGTCGCGAGCTGGGCCGCCCTCGAGAGGAGCGACGTGGTCAGGCGATCGACGAGGTTCTGGCCGACCCGCACGGGCAGCCATTCGAACCCGTTGCCCAGAGGATCGGGCGCCTGCGGGACGATGACGCGGATCGGGCCGCCGAGGCCCCAGAACGGTCCGCCCGGGATGCGGGCGCGATCGCCGCGGCCGTGGATGAGCACCGCCATCGGCATCGGGTCCTCGAAGTGGGCATCCTCCCCGATCACCGCCTCGATGTAGTAGAGGTCCTCCGCGTACCCGGTGCGGACCATCAGGCCCGGGATGTCCCCCTCGTGCGGCCCCGCGTCGTAGTCCGACAGCATCCCCGCGGCGCCGATCCGGCGCGCGGCGGCGGTCGTGGCGAGCTCGGCCTCGAGATCCGCGTTCGCCTCCGGCGGCCACGCCGGCCACTCGTCGGCGCCGGCTTCGAAGAGGGGCTCGATGTGGGGGTGGCCGTCGTCGCGGAGCGCGAACCACACGAGGCCGCCCGTGGTGACCGCGACGGTCGCCACGACGATGACCCCAACCCTGCGTTTGATCGCCGCGTCCACGCGGCGACGAGCTTATCAGTCCGGGTAGCCGACCATGCGCTCGGCCTCGGGGTCCCACAGCTTCTGCTCGAAGCAGAGCGCGACGTCCTCGGGCCACAGCGTGGTCTTGCGGGGGTTCTGGAGCTCGGGGATCGCCGCCATCGCCTCGGGCAGCCGGTAGAACGGGATCCCGGGGTTGAGGTGGTGCACGTGGTGGTAGCCGATGTTGCCGGTGAGCCACCGGAGGACGCGCCCGGTCTCCATGTAGCTCGACGACTCGAGCGCGGCGCGCGTGTACTCCCACTTGTCGCGCGGCTGCACGTGCATCTCGGGGAAGTTGTGTTGCGCGTAGAACAGGTACCCGCCGGCCGCGGTGGCGACGGCGAGGGGCAGGAAGAGGACGAAGAACATCGTCCAGAAGCCGAAGCCCCACCAGAGCAGCGCCACGAGCGCGAAGTTCACCGCGATGGCGAGCGCCGAGTCCCAGTTCTTGCGGGGGTTCCGCATGAAGGAGCTCAGGCACATCCCGTAGAGGAAGAGGGTGAAGTAGCCGAACAGGATCGTGAGCGGGTGACGGATGACGCGGTACATGAGCCGCTCGCTGTCCGTCATCTTCTCCCACATGTCGGTCGTCACCATCAGGTAGCTGCCGACGTGAGACCCGACGATCTTCGCGGTGTGCGCGTGGTGGTAGTTGTGGGTCTGCCGCCAGGTGTTCGGCGGGGTCAGCACCAGCACCCCGTAGGTGTGCATGATCCACTTGCCGACGGTGCTCCCGCGCAAGATCGCGAGGTGCATGAAGTCGTGGTAGAGGATGAACGCCCGCACGATCACGAGGCCCTGGAAGATCGCGAGCGGCACGCGGACCCACGGGCTCTCGATGAGGAAGAGCCCCACGGCGCAGGCGACGATCACCCCGAACGTCTCGACGACGTGGAGCCAGCTCCGAAGGCGGTTCTCCTTCTGGTAGGGCTTGGTCGCGGCGATCAGCTCACGACCGAATCGGGGTTCGACGGCTTCGACGGGTTCACTCATCAGGGCCAGCTCCGCGCAGTAGGCTTCTCACCGCGTAGCTCGTTGCGCACTTCGCACTCGGGCACCGAAGCGCCACGAGGCGCGATTTCGGCGAGGTCCGATTAGCACATCGGGACGAAGAGGCATCCGGACGAGGCATCGCTCGTGAGCGAGTGCACGGGTCGGGCCAGCCCAGAAGTTTCGGGCCACTCGGCCAGAAATCGTCAGTCCATGAAGGACGCGGCGACGATCCCGAGGATCATCAGCGCGAACACGACACCCATCACGTAGAGGCCGGCGTTGGAAGAAGCCTCTCGAGTGGCCGGAGCCGCCCCAGGCCGAGCCGCCGGCGAGCTCGCGGGCTTCGCATCCTTCTTCGAGCCCTTGCCAGCCGCAGCCTTCTCGTCCCCGTGCCCGTGCCCGTGCCCGTGCCCGTGCCCGTCGTGCTCGTCGTCATGCTCGTGCTCGTCGTCGTCGTCGTGCCCGTCGTCGTGCTCGTGCCCGTCGTCGTCGTCGTCGTGCTCGTCGTCGTCGTCGTGCTCGTCGTCGTCGTCGTGCCCGTCGTCGTGCTCGTGCCCGTCGTCGTCGTCGTGCCCGTCTCCATCGTCCCCGTCGTGCCCGTCACCCTCGTCGTCCTCGGACTCGTCGAGCAGCTCGTCCTCGTCGGTCCGCGACTTCGCGACTCGGGGGCGCTTGGGAGCGCGTCGCTTCTTTCGCTTCGCCATCGCGACGGAGCCTTAGCACATGCGCTACGGTCCGCGCGTGGCGACCATCGTGAACCCCGACACCCTCGCGCCGCCGCGCGGGTACTCGAACGGGATGATCCTCGGCGGCCAGCGCGTGCTCTTCGTGGCGGGCCAGATCGGCTGGGACGTCGAGATGAAGATGGCGGAGGGCCTGACCGCGCAGTTCGGGCAGGCCCTCGACAACATCGTCGACGTGCTGCGGGAGGCCGGCGGCGGCCCCGAGCACATCGGGCGGATGACCGTCTACGTCGTGGACAAGCACGAGTACATGGCCGAGGCCAAGGCCATCGGGCTCGAGTATCGAAAGCGGATGGGCAAGCACTACCCCGCGATGTCGCTGGTCCAGGTCGCCGCGCTGCTCGAGGACGGCGCGCGCGTCGAGGTCGAGTGCACGGCCGTGCTGCCCGACGCGCCGTCCGACGGGGACGCGCGATGACGCTCTCGCCCAAGAGCTTCGGGTGGACCCTCGACGACGACGGCGTGGCCACGATCACGCTCAGCCGCCCCGACCGGATCAACGCGCTCACGTTCGAGATCTACGCCGAGCTGCGCGACACGTTCCGCGCGCTGAAGGACGGCATGCCCGAGGTCCGGGCGGTCGTCATCCGCGGTGAAGGACCGCGCGGGTTCTGCTCGGGCGGAGACGTCGAGGACATCATCGGCGAGCTCTTCGCGCGCGACATGCGCGGCCTCCTCGAGTTCACCCGGATGACCGGCGCGCTCGTGCACGCCATCCGCACGTGTCGGCCGCCGGTCGTCGCCGCGCTCCACGGCGTCTGCTGCGGCGCCGGCGCCGTGATCGCGCTCGCGTGCGACGTCCGCATCGTCGCGCCCGACACGCGCATCGCGTTCCTCTTCCCGAAGGTCGGCCTGAGCGGCGCGGACATGGGCGCCGCGTGGCTCCTCCCCCGGACCATCGGCTTCGGTCGCGCGAGCCAGATCCTGCTCACCGGCGAGTTCGTGAAGGCGGAGGCCGCCGAGCGCATCGGCCTCGTGAACCAGGTCGTCGAAGACGGCAGCGTCCACGACGCGGCCGACGCCTTCGCCCGCGCGCTCGCGACGGGCCCGGCGTTCGCGCACGCGATGACGAAGCGCATGCTCGAGTACGAGGCGCACGTCGACTTCACGACGGGCATCGAGGCCGAGGCGCAGGCGCAGGCGATCTGCATGCAGCACCCGGACTTCCGCGAGGCCTACGACTCGTGGGTGGAGAAGCGCCCGCCGAGGTTCGAGCGTTGAACCCGTCGGACGCGGTGCTCGAGCGCGCGTTCCTCGACGACGCGGTCATCGCGCGCGGCTGGGACGCGGCCGGGGCGCTCGCCGACGAGGGCGCGGCGCTCGAGCGCGACGCCGAGCCGGGGCCGGCGCTCGTCCGGATGGTCCGCTTCCTCGGCGAGCGCGGGCTGCTCTCGCTGATGGTCGGCGCGCCGAGCTGGCGCGCGGTCTGTCTGGCTCGAGAGCGCCTCGGGTACGCCTCTCCCCTGCTCGAGCTCGCGTTCACGATGCAGGGCCTCGGCAGCTACCCGATCACGCTCGGCGGCGACGAGGCGCAGAAGGCGCGACACCTCACGCGCGTCGAGTCGGGCGAGGACGTCGCCGCGTTCGCGCTGACCGAGCCGGAGGCGGGCTCGGATCTGTCGGGCATCGTCACCGAGGCGCGGCGCGACGGCGACGGCTACGTGCTCGACGGCCTCAAGGTCCTGATCTCGAACGCGCCCGTCGCCGACGTGATGACCGTCTTCGCGAGGACCGCACCCGCCGGAGACGCGCGGCCGCTGAGCGCGTTCGTCGTCCGCGCGGACCAGCCCGGCGTCTCGACCCGCGCGACGAAGGTCCTCGGCGGCCACCCCATCGGGGAGGTCCGCTTCGACGGAGTCCGCGTCGCGGAGGCCGACCGCCTCGGCGACGAGGGCGCGGGCATGCGCCTCGCGCTCGGGACGCTGCACCGCTTCCGCACCACGGTCGGCGCGGCCGCGCTCGGGTTCGGGCAGCGCGCGCTCGACGAGACGGTTCGACACGTCAAGACGCGTAGACAGTTCGGCGCGCCGCTGGCGTCGCTCCAGGCGGTCCAGCTCGGGCTCGCGGAGATGGCCTGCGCGCTCGAGGCGGCCCGGCTGCTCGTGTACCGCGCGGCCGCGCTCGCGGATCGGGGTGACGCGGGCCGCGAGGCCGAGGCCCGCGCGGGCAGCATGGCGAAGCTCGTGGCCACCGAGAACGCGTTCACCGTGATCGACCGCGCGGTGCAGCTCCACGGCGGGCGCGGCGTCACGTCGGACGCGATGGTCGCGCGGCTCTACGAGGACGTGCGCGCGCTGCGCATCTACGAGGGGGCGAGCGACGTGCAGCGCGTCTTGATCGCGCGCCACCTGCTCGCGGAGTGACCCGATGAGCTGGCTCGACGCGATCGACGGTGGCCCCCTCGTCCCCGCCGCGCGGCGCTTCCTCTCCGAGCACCCCGGCGCCCCCGCCCAGCCGTTCCCGAACGGGGTCGGCGGGATCCGAGCGCTCTCTCACGCGGTCGAGGCGTGGGCCGACGAGGAGGCCTCCCCGCTCGACGAGGGCTTCGTCGAGGGCGCCGGCGCGCTCTTGTCGCTGCTCCTCCTCGACCACGTCGGCGAGGGCGGCCACGTCGCGCGCGACGGCGTGCACCGGCTGCGCCTGGGCCGCGACGGCTTCTTCGATCCCTTCGGCGCCATCGACGCCGCGCTCGAGGCGGACGACCCGCGCGCGGTGCTCGCGGAGGCGGTCGCCCGCGCGGAGGCCGAGGCGAGCGGCGCGGCGGGCGTCGGCCGCGCGCTGCGCATCCTCCGCGAGCGCCTCGACGCGACGCGGCCCGACCTGCGGGTCGAGGCGGCGTTCGGGCCCTCGGTCCGGCTGAGCGGTGAGATCGAGGTCGACCTCGCCCGCGTCCTGCGCGCCACCGCGGGCGAGCCCGACGAGGCGGCGCGGCAGGCCATCGACAAGCTCGTCACGATGCTCCCCGGCGGCGGCGGAGCGCTCAGCACCTTCGCAGACTTGCACGCCAGCTTGCTCCCCCGCGTCACCGCGCCCGGGTTCGCGGGATCGCTCGCGGATCGGGGCCGCCTCGCCCACGCGCCGCGCCTCGGCGGCGCCATCGAGCTCACCGTGGTGGTCGGCTACGAGGACCGCGCGCGCTACCTCGGCGAGGCGGAGCTCGAGCGCTGGGGGCGCTCCTTCGACGAGGTGCTCGCGGTGGCGATCGAGAACCTCGCGTCGAGATCCGCGGAGGCGCGCTTCGGGCGCGTGGACACCGAGCACGGCGCGCTCGTGCTCGCGCGCACGGGAGACGGCCTCGACTCCGCGCGCCTGCTGCTCCCGACGCTGCACTCCGTGCTCGGGCCGGAGCTCGGCGACGGCTTCCTCGCCGCCATCCCACACCGCGACGTGCTCCTCGCGTGCGCCGACACCCCGCCGCTCCGCGCCGTGCTCGCGAAGCGCGCGACCGAGGACGCGGCGCGCGCCCCGCACCCCATCACCGACCGCCTCTTCCGGGTCACCGCGGAGCGGCTCGCGTTGGCCTGAGCTACTTCTTCGCCTTGGGCGCTTCGCCCTCGAAGAGCGACTTGTACGTGAAGCCGGCGAGCGCGCCGCCGACGATGGGGGCGACCCAGAACAGCCAGAGCTGCGCGAGCGCCCAGCCCCCGACGAAGAGCGCGGGGCCCGTGCTGCGCGCGGGGTTCACCGAGAGGTTCGTGACGGGGATCCCGATCAGGTGGATGAGCGTGAGGCCGAGGCCGATCGCGATGGGCGCGAAGCCGGCGGGCGCGCGCTTGTCCGTCGAGCCCATGATGATGAAGAGGAACATGAAGGTCAGGACGACCTCGGCGACGAGCGCCGCGACCATCGTGTAGCCGCCCGGCGAGTGCTCGCCGAAGCCGTTGGACGCGAAGCCGTCGGCGAGGTGGAAGCCCGCCGAGGCGCCCTCCCCCGTGGTCCCGCTCGCGATCAGGTAGAGGACGCCGGCGCCGAGCACGCCGCCGAGGACCTGCGCGGCGATGTACGGCGCGGCCTCCTTGGCGGGGTGGCGTCCCCCCGCGACGAGGCCGAGGGTCACGGCCGGGTTGAGGTGGCAGCCCGAGACGTGACCGATGGCGTAGGCCATCGTCATCACGGTGAGGCCGAAGGCGAACGACACCCCGACCAGCCCGATCCCCACGTCGGGGAACCCCGCCGCGAGGACGGCGCTGCCGCAGCCGCCGAACACCAACCAGAACGTGCCGAAGACCTCGGCGCTCAGCTTCTTCGAGAGTGTCATCGGGGGTGCGCTGAGCAGGAAGCGGTCCCCGCCCGTTTCGCGGGGAGATGCGGCCCGCGTCGCGACGCTCCGTGGGGTCGGGGCGACGCCCTGCAGGGCCGACCCCTCAACACGCGCTGGTCTGCGCTCGAGGCCTGAGGCAGCCTGCCGCTCGTGGACGCACCCATCACCCCCGACACGACCCCGTTCTCCCTGTCGCTCTTCGCGCGCTGGCCCGACATGGACTTCAACCAGCACATGAGGAACGCCGCCTACCTCGGCGCCAGCGAGGACTGCCGCATGCGCTTCCTCGCCGAGCGAGGGTTCCCGATGCGGGAGTTCCAGAAGCGCGGGATCGGCCCCGTCATCCTCGAGGACAAGCTGACGTACAAGAAGGAGATCAAGCTGCTCGAGGGCTTCCGCGTGGAGCTCGCGCTCGCCGGCAGCACCCGCGACGTGCGGCGCCTGATCGTCCGCAACACGATCCTGCGCGACGCCGACGACGCGGTCGCGGCCGTCGTGCAGAGCGTCGTGCTCTGGCTCGACCTCGCGGCGCGCAAGCCGGTCGCGCCGCCCGACGCCCTGCGCGACGTGTGGCTCGGCCTCGCGCGCACGAGCGACTTCGAGTGGCTGGATTGACGCCCCACGCGCGCGCCTCGTCGGAGGCAGCGGCCTCCGACCCCGACGCGTAGTAGGGTCCGCGCCGTGATTCGCCTGGATTCGGTCAGCAAGCGGCATGGCTCCCAGATCCTCTACGTCGACGGATCGATGAGCGTGTTCCGTGGTGAGAAGGTCGGCCTCGTCGGCCCCAACGGCTCGGGGAAGACGACCATCTTCCGCCTCATCACCCGGGAGGAGGCGCCCGACGCGGGCACCGTGATCGTCGATCGCGGCGTGAGCGTCGGCTACTTCAGCCAGGACGTCGGCGAGATGAGCGGTCGCAGCGTGGTCGCCGAGACCATCGCCGGCGCCGGCGAGGTCGCCGAGGTCGGCCGCGAGCTGAAGGAGCTCGAGGCGGCGATGGGCGACCCCGAGCGCGCCGACGAGCTCGACAAGATCCTCGAGCGCTTCGGCGACGTGCAGGCGCGCTTCGACGAGCTCGACGGCTACTCCCTCGACGCGCGCGCCCGCGAGATCCTGGCCGGGCTCGGCTTCGACGCGGACCGCATGGACGGCGACGTCGGCGAGCTCTCCGGCGGCTGGAAGATGCGGGTCGCGCTCGCGCGCATCCTGCTGATGAAGCCCGACGCGCTGCTCCTCGACGAGCCGACCAACCACCTCGACATCGAGTCGATCCTCTGGCTCGAAGGCTTCCTCAAGGCCTTCTCGGGCGGCCTGGTGATCACGAGCCACGATCGCGAGCTGCTCAACCGGCTCGTCACCAAGATCGTGGAGATCGACGGCGGCGAGCTCACCACCTACTCGGGCGACTACGACTTCTACGAGCAGCAGCGCGAGCTCGCGGCCAAGCAGCTCGAGGCGCAGTTCGCTCGTCAAGAAGCCATGCTCGCGAAGGAGCGCGCGTTCATCGAGCGCTTCAAGGCGCGCGCCTCGCACGCCGCGCAGGTCCAGTCGCGGGTGAAGAAGCTCGACAAGATCGAGAAGATCGACCCGCCGAAAAGGCGCCGCGTGATCGAGTTCGAGTTCCGCCAGCCTCCGCGCTCGGGCGACGACGTCGCGACCCTCGAGGGCATCGGCAAGCGCTACGGCGACAAGGTCGTCTACGACGGCTTCGACTTCCTCGTCCGCCGCCTCGAGCGCTGGTGCGTGATGGGCGTCAACGGCGCCGGCAAGTCCACGCTGCTCAAGCTCGTCGCGGGCGCGAGCCAGCCCGACGAGGGCAGCGTGCGCCTCGGCGCGAGCCTGAAGATGGGGTACTTCGCGCAGCACGCGATGGAGCTGCTGCAGCCCGACGAGACCGTGCTCGGGGCGATCGAGCGCGAGCACCCCAAGGCCTCGGGCGGCTCGCTGCGAACCCTGCTCGGCGCGTTCGGCTTCAGCGGCGACGACGTCGAGAAGCCGTGCCGGATCCTCTCGGGCGGCGAGAAGGCCCGCGTCGTGATGGCCCAGATGCTCTACGACCCGCCGAACTTCCTCGTGCTCGACGAGCCGACCAACCACCTCGACATCGAGACCAAGGAGATGCTGGTGAAGGCGCTCGCGAGCTACGACGGCACGATGCTGTTCGTCTCGCACGACCGGCAGTTCCTCAAGGCGCTCTCCAACCGGGTGCTCGAGCTGACGCCCGACGGAGTGCACACGTACGGCGGCGGCTACGAGGAGTACGTGGCCCAGATCGGCCAGGAGGCCCCGGGGGTCCGGGCGTAGCAGGCTGCTGAAAAGCAGCCTGCCTCCGTGCCGCGCGCGAAGCGCGCATGCCCGTGCCCGTGCCCGTGCCCGGACCGTTCCCGTCAACCGTTCCCGCAGAAGGCGCGTGATCTCGGGCACGGGGAACGCTCACGGGTCACGGGCGGGCACGGGCAAGGGCACGGGCACGGAGCAGGCTCCGAAACGGTCCCTTCGGGCCCATTTCAGCAGCCTGCTACCGCTCAGCGCATGCCCGAACAGGGTATTGCGCCTCCCTCGCCGCACCCCGAGACTCGGATGGCGCATGCCCTCCTCTCCTCGCGCCGCGCCCGCGTTCGGCCGGCTCCTGCGTCACTGGCGCGCCCTGCGCGGGCTGAGCCAGCTGCAACTCGCCTTGCAGGTGGAGACGACCACCCGCCACCTCTCCTACGTCGAGAACGGCAAGTCGCGGCCCGGGCGTGACCTGGTGCTGCGGCTCGGGGAGGCGCTCGACGTGCCCCTCCGCGCCCGCAACGACCTCCTCGGCGCGGCCGGGCTCGCCGCCGAGTTCCCCGCGCACCCCCTCGGCGACGCGGCGCTCGTCCCGTACCGGCGCGCGATCCAGCGGGTGCTCGACGCGATGCGCCCCTACCCCGCCTTCGTGGTCGACGGGCTCTTCGGCCTCGAGGACGCCAACGAGACCGGCCGGCGCATGATGCCCGCGGCGACGGACGGCGCGCGCCCCAACCTCATCGACGCGTTCCTCGCGCCAGGCCCGTCGCGCGCGTCGATCGTGAACTTCGCCGAGGTCGCCTGGTCGTGGCACGCGCGGTTCCTGCGCGCGACGACCGGGCTCGGCGCCAGCGTCGAGCTCGACGCGCTGCGAGCCCGCGTCGAGGTCTACCTCCGCGACGTCGAGCGCCCCGCCCTCGACGGGGCCGGCGACCTCGTGATCTGCCCGACGTTTCGGATCGGCGACACGACCGTGCGGACGATCGGGATGTCGATGCGCTTCGGCCCGAGCCGCGACGTGACGCTCGAGGAGCTCTCCGTAGAGGTGCTCCAGCCGCGCGACGAGGAGGCCGAGCGCTTCTTCGAAGAGCTCGCCGGCATCGGCTGATTTGCCCGGCGAGGGTATGGGGCTCGGTGGGTGCCGCTCCCCAGAGTGGCGGCATGAGAGCCACCCTCCACGCGCCCGTCCTCGACGTCGGCGACCGCTTCCCCCCGCGCGAGCTCCCCAGCCTCGCGTCCGGGGCCGTGCGCATCCCCGACGCGCGCCGCCTCGTCCACCTGCAGCTCCGCCGCTTCGCGGGCTGCCCCATCTGCAGCCTCCACCTGCGCTCGTTCACGCTCCGGCACGACGAGCTCCTCGCCGCCGGCGTCCGCGAGGTCGCCGTCTTCCACTCCTCGCGAGAGGAGCTCGAGAAGGTCCACACCGACCTGCCCTTCGCGGTCGTCCCCGACCCCGACAAGCACCTCTACGCGGAGCTCGGCGTGGGCACCTCGCCCCGCGCGATGCTCGATCCGCGCGCCTGGATGGCCGCCGCTCGCGCCGCGGGCGCGTGGGCGTCGAAGGACCCGACCGCCGGGATGTCCGACGGCTCCTTCGGGCTCCCGGGCGACTTCCTCATCGCGCCCGACGGGACGATCCTCGCCCTCAAGCGCGGCGTCCACGCGGACGACCAGTGGTCGGTCGACGAGCTCCTCGCGGCCGTCCGCGCCACCGGAGGCCGCTGAGATGCCGCCCCTCGCCCTCCTCGCGATCCAGATCGTCGGGAGCTTCGCCGCGCTCGCGCTCCTCTCGCTCACGGTGCTGCTGCCGCGCCTCGCGTCGATGCCCCGGGACGGAGCGCTGAAGCTCCTGCTCTGGCCACACGTCTTGCGTCACGCACCGCTGGCGCTCCTCGCCCCCGGCCAGGTCGACGCCAGCGTCTCGAGCGCCGTCCTCGACACCATCGCGTGGGGTGACTTCGCGTCCTTCGTCGCCGCCCTCGCGGCGCTCTGGGCGCTGCACCGACGGGGCCCGCGGGCCACGCGCTGGGTCTGGGCGTTCTGCCTCGTGAGCACCGCCGACATCGTCGTCGCGCTGACGACCGGTCTCGGCGGCGGGGTCCACGAGCACGCCCTCGGGGTCGGCTGGTACGTGCTCACCCTCTACGTCCCCGTCGTCTGCGTCAGCCAGGCGCTGATCTTCTGGCGGCTCCTCGCCGCGCGGAGGATCGCGTGAAGGGCCGCGCCATCGGCTACGCGATCACCACCGCCGTCGCGGTGCTCGCCTTCGCCGGGTCCGGCGTCGCCAACCTGCTCCGCGTCGACCACGTCGCGAGCGACATGATCGGCCTCGGCTATCCGACCTACTTCATGACCGTCCTCGGGACGTGGAAGGTGCTCGGCGCGATCACGATCGCGGCGCCGCGCCTCCCGCGCCTCAAGGAGTGGGCCTACGCGGGCATGATCTTCGACCTCACGGGCGCCGCCGCCTCGCGCGCCGCGTCGCACGAGGGCGTCGCGATGGTGGTGGTCCCGCTCGTCATCGCCGCGGTCGTCCTCACGTCGTGGGCGCTGCGCCCGGCGTCCCGCTCGCTGCGTCCGCTCGAGCTCGCGCGCGGGTCCGCCTGACCAACGCGTTCACGTCCGCCCGACGGAGATGCCGCAGCGGCGCGCGAGCCGGTACAGCGTCGAGCGCGCGATGCCGAGCTCGCGCGCGGCGGCGCTCACGTTGCCGCGGTGGGCCTCGATCGCGCGGCGCAGCGCCGCGGCCTCGGCGCGCTGGAGCGCCCCTGTCGAGGCGCTCTCCTCCGACGGGGGCGCGGCGCGCGCGATCTCGGGCGGCAGGTGACGGGCCTCGATGACCTCGGCCCCCGCGCCGCGCGCCATCACCAGCGCCACGTCGAGGACGCTGATCAGCTCGCGCACGTTCCCGGGCCAGGGGTGCGCGGCGAGGCAGCCCTCCGCCTCCTCGGAGAGCGAGGGCGGCCGCGGCCAGCCCGCGCGCGCGGCGCGCAGCTCGAGGAGCCGGCGCGCGAGGGGCAGGCGATCGGTCCGATCGCGCAGCGAGGGCAGCCGGACCGCCGCGCCCTTGAGGCGGTAGTAGAGATCGCGCCGGAACGAGCCCGCGAGGATCGCCTCGTCGAGGTCGCGGCAGGTGGCGCAGATCACGCGGACGTCGCAGGCCTCCTCGCGCGCCTCCCCGACGCGGGCGAAGCGGCCCGTCTCGAGCACGCGCAGCAAGGCGGCTTGCATCGCGAGAGGCGTCTCGGCGACCTCGTCGAGGAACAGCGTCCCGCCGCTCGCCGCCTCGAAGAGACCGGCGCGGCCTCGCCGGTCGGCGCCGGTGAACGCGTTCGGCGCGTAGCCGAACAGCTCGCTCTCGAGGAGCGAGGGCGCGATGGCGCCGCAGTTGACGGGGACGAAGGGCCCCTCGGCGCGACCGCTCGCGCCGTGGATCGCCTGCGCGAAGAGCTCCTTGCCCGAGCCCGTCTCGGCCAGGAGCATCACCGGCAGATCGCTCTTCGCGACGAGCCGCGCCCAGTCGATCGCGTCGCGAAGGCTCGGGTCCTCGGCGAACACGGGGGCGAACGGGTCGGCGGGATCGAGCCGGCGACCGCGGCGTGGCGCGCGCTTCTCGAGACGGACGACGACCGCGAGGGGCGCGCCCGAGGGCGACAGGACCGGCTCGGCCGAGAGCCGGAGCCCGCCCCGCACGGGGACACCCCCGGGCGTCGGCGCGAGCGCCGCGTCGAGCAGCGCGGGCCACGGCATCCCGAGCAGCGGCGCCGCGTGTCCGCCGGCGACGACGCCGCCGAGCGCCTCTCGCGCGAGCGCGTTCATCCGGACGACCCGGCCCGGCGCCTCGACGAGGACCATCGCGTCGCGGCTGTGGTCGAGCGTTCGCGAGAGCACGCGGAGGACGGAGCCGCCCGCCGTCGCGTACGCCTCGAGGCGCAGCAGCTCGCCGAGGACCCGGGCCGCCGCGAAGACCGCCGCGCCGACCTCGGGCCGGGCGGCGTCGAGGCGAGACGTCGCGTCGAGCACCGCCGCGACGCGACCGTCCGGGTCGAAGACGGGGGCCGCGTAGCAGGCGAGCCCGTGGTAGCGCGACGCGAAGTGGCCGCGGCCGAGCACCACCGTCGGCCGGGCCTCCGTCGCGGCGGTCCCGATCGCGTTCGTGCCGCGCGTCGCCTCGCCCCAGGACGCCCCCTCGATCAACCGGAGCGCGCGGGCCTCGGCCGAGAACGCGCCGCCGCCCTCGGCGCGCAGGACCACGCCGTCGGGATCCGCGAGCAGGAGCAAGAAGTCGTGCTCCGACACCTCGGCCGCGGCGCGCGAAAGCGTGGCCCCGCCGAGGGACTCGAGCCGCTCCACGTGCTCGCCGCGGATCCTCGCGACGCCCCCGCGCACGAGCGCGTCGTCGGGCCGGAGCCCGCTCGGCGGAGCGCCGAGCGACCGCGCGCGGCGCCAGCGCTCGGCGTGCGAGCCGTGCGCTCGGTCGAGCCCGCGCCCTTCCTGGAAGGCCCGCCAGACTCGCTCGGGGACGTCGCCGAGCACGATGGGGTCGGGCGCGGTCACCCGATCACGGTGTCGCCGAAACAGGCAGAAAACAAGGGAGAAACGAGGCTGTCGCCGCCCGCTACACCGACTGTAGCGATTCGCTCCAACCACGCGTCGGGGCGCGCTCGGGACCCGCCGCGCGAGCCCTCGGTACGGGCCGTGCACCGACGGCCTCGTCCGCACGAGACGAAAGGGATGGAGACCATGCGCTACGCGAGTCCGAACACCGAAGGCTCCCTGGTTCACTACCAGAGCCGCTACGACAACTTCATCGGGGGCGAGCTCGTCCCGCCCGCCGAGGGTCGCTACTTCGAGAACGTCAGCCCCGTCACGGGCCGCCCGTTCTGCGAGATCGCTCGCTCGACGGAGCGCGACGTGGAGCGCGCCCTCGACGCGGCCCACGGCGCGCGACGCGCCTGGGGCAAGACCGCTCCGGCCGAACGAGCGCGCCTGCTGAACCGCATCGCCGACGCGATGGAGGCGAACCTCGAGCGGCTCGCCGTCTCGGAGACCTGGGACAACGGCAAGCCGGTCCGCGAGACGCTCGCCGCCGACCTCCCGCTCGCGATCGATCACTTCCGCTACTTCGCCGGGTGCCTGCGCGCCGAGGAGGGCAGCCTCGCCGAGCTCGACGAGCACACGGTCGCCTATCACATCAAGGAGCCGCTCGGGGTCGTCGCGCAGATCATCCCGTGGAACTTCCCCCTGCTGATGGCGGCCTGGAAGGTCGCCCCCGCGCTCGCCGCGGGCAACTGCGTGGTCCTCAAGCCCGCCGAGCAGACGCCCGCGACGATCATGCTCTTCGCGGAGCTCGTCGCCGACATCCTCCCGCCCGGCGTGTTCAACGTGGTGCAGGGCTTCGGCGTCGAGGCGGGCAAGCCGCTCGCGCAGAGCCCGCGCGTCGCGAAGGTCGCCTTCACCGGCGAGACCACGACGGGGCGGCTCATCATGCAGTACGCCTCGGAGAACATCGTCCCCGTCACCCTCGAGCTCGGCGGCAAGTCGCCCAACGTGTTCTTCGCCGACGTGATGGCGGAGGACGACGCGTTCCGGCAGAAGGCGCTCGAGGGCTTCGCGATGTTCGCGCTCAACCAGGGCGAGGTCTGCACCTGCCCGTCGCGCGCGCTCGTGCAGAGCTCGATCTACGACGCCTTCATGGAGCTCGCGACGGCGCGCACGCGCGCGATCGAGCCGGGTCACCCGCTCGACACGGGCACGCGCATCGGCGCGCAGGCGTCCAACGATCAGCTCGAGAAGATCCTCTCGTACATCGACATCGGGAAGAAGGAGGGCGCCGAGCTCCGCCTCGGCGGCGAGCGCGTGACCCTGCCCGGCGAGCTCGCCGAGGGCTACTACGTCGCGCCGACCATCTTCGAGGGGAACAACTCGATGCGGATCTTCCAGGAGGAGATCTTCGGGCCGGTCGTCTCGGTCGCGCGCTTCGACGGCTACGCGGACGCCATCTCCATCGCCAACGACACGCTCTACGGCCTCGGCGCGGGCGTCTGGACGCGCGACACCCACACCGCGTTCCGGGCCGGCCGCGCGATCGAGGCGGGGCGCGTGTGGACCAACTGCTACCACCTCTACCCCGCGCACGCGGCGTTCGGCGGCTACAAGCAGTCCGGCATCGGCCGGGAGACCCACAAGATGATGCTCGACCACTACCAGCAGACGAAGAACCTCCTCGTCAGCTACGACCCCGAGCCGATGGGGTTCTTCTGAGCGCGGGCGACGGCGAGCCGGGGCGCGTCACCGCGACCCCGGCCGCGATCGCCCTCGTGCGCTCGCTCGTGGAGGAGCACGGTCCGCTGATGTTCCACCAGTCGGGCGGGTGCTGCGATGGCAGCGCCCCGATGTGCTACCCGGACGGCGAGCTGCGGATCGGCGCGCGCGACGTCCGCCTCGGCGACGTCGACGGGCAGCCCTTCTACATCGGCGGCGCCCAGTACGAGCGCTGGAAGCACACCCGGCTCGTGCTCGACGTGGTGCCCGGCCGCGGCGCCGGCTTCTCCCTCGAGGCCCCGCGCGGCGTCCGCTTCCTGATCCGCTCCGAGCTCTGCGCGGTCGAGTGACCCTCTAGCGGATCTCTTCGTCCATCCGGACGAGGATGGCGTCGATCGCCTCCTCGCCCTGCGCGAGCGCGGGCACCAGCGAGCGGACGTGGGCGTCCGAGTTCGTGATCACGATCAGCGCGTGGGTGCCCTCGACGGCGAGGAGCATCTGGTTGCTGCCCCCGTAGGTCGTCCCGCTGTGCCCGATGAAGTCGTGGCCGGCGTAGCGCTGGTGGTAGAAGCCCAGGGCCTGGCCGCGCGACGCGCTCGGGTACTGCGTCCGCAACATCTCTTGCACGCTCGACTCCTCGAGGACGCGCGTCCCGTCGAGCTCGCCGCCTCGCAGCACCATCTGCGCAAAGCGGGACAGCCCGCTGATGCTGATGCGCAGGGAGCTCGCCGGGTAGAAGGCGAACCCGTTCTGCGGGAGCGCCGTGAACGCGCGGCTCCGCGCGTTGTAGCCGTACGGCGTCGCGACGCGTCCGAGGTCGATGTCCGCGAGGAACCAGCCCGCGCCGTCCAGCGCGAGCGGCTCGAACAGCCCAACGCGGGTCTGCTCTCGGAAGCTCGCGCCGCCCGCGCCCTCCAGGATCGCGCCGATGACCCCGAACCCCGCGTTGGCGTAGCTCTTCTGCGCGCCCGGCGGCTCGTTCCAGTGACCCGGGCTGTAGTAGGCGCCGCCCTCGACGGCGTAGCCGCGGGTGAACTCGTCGAGCGTGATCGGCGGATCCTCGGTGTAGGTCACCATCGCGAGGGTGGGGAAGTCGTCCTCGAGCCCCGAGACGTGACAGAGCAGCTCCCGCGCGGTCACCGGCGTCGCGGGGTAGCCGGGGTGCGGGAGCGGATAGCCGAGCGCGTCGCCGGCCGGCGCGTCGAGGTCGAGCTGGCCCGCCTCGACGAGCTGCATCGCGCGCACCGTCGCGATGGTCTTGGAGATGGACGCCATCACGAAGAGCGTGTGCTCGTCGACGAGGCGGCCGGACTCGATGTCCGCGTACCCGTAGGTCGACACGCGCACGATCTCGTCCGGGGTCAGGATGGCGAGCGCGAGGCCGGGGATCCCCCCGTAGTCCATCTGCCACTCGACGAAGCCGTCGAAGTCGGCCGGCGGCGTCCCCGCGTCACGCTCGACCACCGCCGCGTCTCGCCCCGCGTCCACGCCCCCGTCGGCGCCCGCGTCCTCCATGGGCGCCGCGGCGTCACAGCCCGAGAGCGCGAGCGCCAGCGCGAGCGCAGAGACCCTGTACGACAGCGACGACACACGCCTCCTCAGCTGGTGAGGATAGACGCCATCCACGGCCCATGCACCGAGCCGCCGTCGCCGTGGGGACGGGTGTCGCGGGACATGTCCCGGGCGGCCCGCGCCAGCGAGGCTCTCGACGTCTCGAAGACGACGGGATCGGCGCCGGCACGGGACGTGACTAGGGGCGGGCATCCCCCGAACGGCGCGCCGTCGAGCGCGCGAGGAGACCGACGATGAAGATCAAGACGCGCGTGAAGGCTGGCCAGGAGATGGAGCCGTCCCCCTACCACGGCGGCCGCTACTACCGAGCCCGCTGAGAGCTCGGCAACGGCTCGAGGCATCGGCGCGCGGCGTCGACCTCGGCGAGGACCCGGCGGGCGTGCGCGAGGAAGCGCGCGCCGGCCGGGAGCAGCCTCATGCCGCGGGGCGTGCGCTCGAAGAGCGGAGCGCCGAGCTCGTCCTCGAGGCGCTGGATCTGCCGCGTCAGCGGCGGCTGCGAGATGTGCAGGCGGCGGGCGGCTCGGCCGACGTGCGCCTCCTCGGCCACCGCGACGAAGTACTCGATCTGCGCGATGCTCATCGGCGCTCATCATCGCGTCGTCGAGGCCGCGATTCAATCCGCGATACCCAAACGGTATTGGCCTGGAGCGCGCCCCGAGGCCCACGCTCCTCGCATGGTCTTCGAACGCCTGGGGCCCTCTGCGATCACGAAGATGCGCGCGGCTGGCGCCGTCGCCGCGGCGACGCTCGCGGTCGTCGCGGACGCGCTCCGTCCTGGGATGAGCACCGCCGCGATCGATCGGCTGGTGCGCGCGGACACCGCGCGGCGTGGGGCGCGCCCGAGCCAGCTCGGCTACCACGGGTTCCCCGCCAGCGTGTGCACGAGCGTGAACGACGTCGCCTGCCACGGGATCCCGAGTGAGCACGTCGTCTTGCGGGCGGGCGACCTCGTGGCCGTCGACGTGACGAGCGAGCTCGACGGCTACCACGGCGACAACTGCGCGACGTTCTCGATCGGCGCGCCGCGACCGGAAGCGGCGCACCTGATCGACACGGCCCGTCGCTGCCGCGACGCGGGGATCGCCGAGGTGCGCCACGGCGTGAGGCTCGGCGACGTCGGCGCTGCCGTCGAAGCCGTCGCGCGGGCGGCCGGCTGCAGCGTGATCCGGGACGTCGGCGGGCACGGCATCGGGCGCCGCATGCATCAGCCGCCGCACGTGCACCACTTCGGCGTCCCCGGGACGGGGCGGCGGCTGCGAGCGGGATGGCGATCACGATCGAGCCGATCGTCGCCCTCGGCGGCGCGGAGCTACGCGAGGACGACGACGGTTGGACCCTGCGCACCGCCGACGGGAGCCTGACCGCGCAGTTCGAGCACACCGTGCTCGTGACGCGCGGCGGCTGCGAGATCCTGACCTGCTAGCGCAGCTCGACGACGGCCTGCCAGCCACGGACATAGACCGACTCGAAGTCGCGGCGCACCTTGTAGTCGATCTCGTAGGTGCCGGGGGCGAGCCCCGTGGTGTTCCACGTGTACGAGGACGCCGAGCCCCAGTTGCTGACGGTGTCCCACGTCCCGCGGGACGGGCGGATCCGGAAGCGGTGCTCCGAGACGAACCCCTGACACGCGCCGCTCGGCGCCAGGACCAGCGTGGCGCCCACGGTGGCCGTCGCCGGAGGCGCGAAGGCGACGCCGGTACACGACGGCGACCTCGCCAGCGAGAAGCTCGAGCTCGTCTTGCCGACGAGGACCGCGCCGGTGTCGCGCGCGCGAGCCTCGATGGTGTACGAGCCATCGAGCGCCGACTCGGTGATCCACGTCGCCTCCGGCGCCGTGCCCCAACCCGTGGGAGCGGCCACCGACGCCGAGACGATGTTGGCCGGCCCGATGGCGACCCCGGAGCCGTCGGTCAGGGTGGCGGTGAAGCGGTAGCGCAGGTCGCTCGGGCACCCTGCGCCCGAGGCGGTCGCGGAGAGGTGCACCGGTGTGCCCGCCGTCGCGCCCGCGGGGGGATCCATGGTCAGGGTCACCGCGCAAGGCAGGGCGACCACCGCCTCCACGTCCTGGCCGATGTCGCTGGTGTCTTCGACGCAGCCACCGAGACCGAGGGAACCGAGGAGCGCGAGACGAGCCGAGATTCGCAGGTAGGACATGGCGCCTCCATTCGCGATCGGGGCCCCACAGTGGCGAGGAACGTCGCGAGCGGATCGACCCAAAGCAGCCATCGTGCCGCGCGCGTTTCGCGCCTCGTGCACTTTTCTGGTTTCACGCATCGGGGGCGCCGTGCCCCCCGCGCCTCGGCATGGGGCAGAATGCCCCTCCGAGGCGAGGCGGCCCATGGGCTCAGACGAGGAGCGCGGCCACCAGCGCGAGGGTGGCCGGCACGCCCTGGATCACGAAGATCGTCCACCGGACGCTGACCGCGCCGACGACCGCCATGGCGACGACGTAGGCGAGCATCGCGATGACCGTGGCCGTCTGACCGGTGGCGAGCGCCCAGCCGAGCACCGCGGCGAGGCCCGCGTTGTACGCACCCTGGTTGAGCGCGAGCGACCGCGTGGTCTCGGTCTTCTCTTTGTCGTAGCCGAAGCGGCGCGCCATCTGGTTCCAGCCGACCGACTCCGCGAGGCCGAACAAGACGTGAAGAGCGACGACGATCCACCCGGTGACGGTTGCGACGATGATCATGACGCCATCCTGATTCGGAAAGATTCGTTCCGGAAGAGCTGTTTTCGAGCACCTACCGTTCACTGGTGTTACGAATCACGACGTGGACCTGGGCGAGCATCAGCTCTTCCTGACGACCGTCGAGCGCGGGAGCATCACCGCCGCGGCCGACGAGCTCGGGATCTCGCGGCCGACGCTGAGCCGCAAGCTCGCTTCCTTGGAGCAGCGGCTGGGGCTGGCCCTGCTCCACCGGACGACGCGCAGGCTCTCGCTCACCCCGGCCGGGCGACGCCTCTACGAGGAGCTGCGACCCTTGCTCGACGAGGTCTCGCGCGTGGAGGCCGCGATCACCGAGGAGCGCGACGAGGTGTCGGGGCGCCTCCGGGTCTCGGCGCCGCCCGTGCTCGGACCCGAGCTGGGGCGCGTCCTGCTCGACTTGCAGCGGACCCACCCGCGCCTCGCGGTGGAGCTGGTCACCGACATCCGGTGGGCGGAGCTGCGCTCGGACGGGATCGACGTGGCCGTCCGCGCCGGTCGCATCCAGGACCGCGACCTGGTCCATCGCCGGCTCGGATCCGCCGACGTCAGCGCGCTCGCGTCGCCGGGCTACCTCGCCCGACACGGGACCCCGGCCACGGTCGAGGAGCTCGCGTCGCACCGCCTGCTCCGCGGCCACGCCGCCGACGGGTCCCCCCAGCGCTCGTGGCCGCTGCGCGATGGAGGTCGGCTCTCCGTCGACGGGGACTTCGTCTCCAACGACCAGCGCGTCCTCCTCGAGGCCGCCCTCGCCGACGGCGGCGTCGCGCTGCTCAGCGAGGTCAGCGGCGGGGAGGCGCTCGCCGACGGTCGCCTCGAGCGCGTGCTGCCCGCCGAGATCGGCGCGGAGCTGTTCCTGCACGCGGTCTTCGCGCGCCGCACGTTGCAGCCGGCGCGCCTCAAGGTGTTCGTCGACGCGCTCGTGACGTGGTTCGCGGACCGCTAGACCACCCGCGTCAGGGCGCGTCGGGCGGGATGTGCATCCGGACGAGGCGCACCCCCGTCGGGGTGACCAAGAGCGTGTCCATGCAGGCGTCGTCGCCGCGCACCCAGCGGACCTGGATCCCGAGGACGGTGCGCGCGACGAGCCGCGCGTGCGCTTCGGCGAGGGGGATCGTGTGCGTGCCCACCCGGGTCTGTGGCGCCGCCTTCACCCGGAGCTCGAGGATCTCGGCGCCCGAAGCCAGGTCCTCGAAGAGCGCGTCGAGCGCGGCCTCGTCGAGCTCGGACGTCTCGAGGTCGGGGAGCGGCTCGGTCACGAGCCGGTGAAGAACGAGTCCGGATCGAGCGGCTCGGCGCCCATGTCGAGCACGTCTCCGCCCGCGGCTTGCTGGCTGAACTGGGCGAGCTCGTGGGCGAGCAGCTCGGCGACCGCGGCGGGGACGGCCGGCTGCTCCTGCTTCTGGGTGGCGATGTGCAGCCCGACGAGGAGCGCCACGTCGCGCGCGCTGACGCCCGCGTCGATGCGCCGGATCATCACCTCGAGCCGCGCCGCGCACTCCGCCGCGCTCGCGACCCGCTGGCGCGGATCGGGAGCCAGGATGGCGTCGAGCAGCTCCTCGAGGTCGGGGGTGACGCGTCGGTTGAAGGTCCGGGCCTTGGGCACGTCGCAGCGAGCCACCGCCTGCACGGTCTCGGCGTCGCTCGCGCCCTGGAAGAGGCGGCGACCGCACAGCATCTCCCAGAGCACGATGCCGATCGCGAACAGGTCGATCTGCGGGGTGCTCGGCTGCTGCTGGATGATCTCGGGCGCGAGGTAGCCGAGCTTGCCCCCGAGCATGCCGTCGCCGAGGTGGGTCGAGTGCACGCTCGCGTCGGCGAGGCCGAAGTCGGCGAGCTTCACGTCGCCGTTGCGCGCGAGCAGCAGGTTGTGAGGGGACACGTCGCGGTGGATGATGCCCATCGGCTCGCCCTCCGCGTCGGTGGCGGTGTGCGCGTACTCGAGGGCCTTCGCGAGCTGCCACGCGATGTGCAGCGCGCTCGGCACCGGCATGCCGGCGCCGCGCTCGTGGGCCTTGTCGAGGAGGCCCTTGAGCGAGCACCCGTCGACGAGCTCCATGATCATGATGTAGGTGCCGCCGACGTGGCGCGCGTCGTAGACGCGAACGATGTTCGGGTGCCGCAGCGCCATGCCCAGGCGCGCCTCGTCCTCGAACATCGCGCGGTAGACCTCTTGCGAGGCGAGCTCGGGGAGGACGCGCTTGATCGCGACCGGGTGCGACCCGCCGTCGTGGAAGTGCGCTTTGCCCTTCCACACTTCGGCCATACCTCCGGAGGCCAACCTCGCGGTCGGCTCATAGCGCGTGGGCGCCATGCGGAGCCGTTGGGTCAGGCGCGGCTTCACCCGAGAGCCGTCCATGCCAGGGAGCGTGTCGCCGCCCGCCGTGCCCGTCAATGGCGTTCGAGGGCCCGATACGCGACTTCACAGTGGCGAACGGCGTTCGCGAGGGCGGCGCTCCGCACCGTCCGGTGCCCGACGACGATCGGCTCGCCGTCGTCCTCGGGGGCCTCGAACGCGGCGCGGGTCGCCTCACCGGCGCGCACGCACGCGTCGAACGCGGACCGATCGGGGGGCGGCGGCAGCCGCGGGTAGTCGGCGCGCAGGGCGACGTCGTGGCGGGACCGATACGTCGGAGCGGCGAGCACCGCGAGCGCGTACCGGAGCAGGTCCCCCGGCGCGACTTCGAAGCCCGCCCACGCTCGGACGCGATCCCCATCGAGGTTCGGGGTCCCGTCCGGGCGATGGGTCGGGAACGCCCGCGTCCGACAGCTCGAGCGCGACGACAGGAAGCAGTTGTCCACCGCGCGCGACGACGCCCCGAAGTGCGCCCACGGGCGCTCGCCGCGGTCCTTGCGCACGGTGAGGAGCGCGAGCTCGGAGCGATCCATCGCGGCGAGCAGGTCCGGGCGCGACCGGTGGCAGATCTTCGGGGCGACGCAGACCCAGCGGTCGTCGAAGGGGCGATACGCGACGGGGCGCACCACGGGGTCCGAGCCGGCCAGCGCCGAGGCCAGGGCCTCGCGCGCGGCTTCGGGATCGTAGTGACGGCTCGGCTCGTCGGCGCGGCCCGGCCACGCCCGCGGCTCGCCCCGCGCGAAGGCCGCGAGCCGCTCGAGCAGCCCCTCGCGATCCGCGTCCACGCAGAACGCGTCCCGGTTGGTCTGCAGGCCCTCTCGGTGGAACGGCATCAGCTCGGGCAGCGAGGGCCACGTCGCGTACGCGGGGTGGGTGACCACCGTCGGGACGAAGCGCACCGCGGGCCGCGCCCGGGCGAGGGTCGTGTGCTCGAGCTCGTCGCGCGCGAGCCGGCCGAGCTTCTCCACGCGCGAGCCGCGGAGCGCGGCGTAGCGCACCACCGCGTCGGTCGACTCGTCGTGCCCGGGCGGCCGCACCGCGATGGTGATCACCGCGCCGGGCCGCACCCCGAACACGTTCTCGTCGCGCTCCGAACCCTCGAGACGGTTGGCTCGCGCGATCAGCGCCGAGCCGCCCAGGTCCACGAGCTCGATGGTCGCGAACCAGCGCATCAAGCGCGCCCGCAGGCCCCGGTGCACGGGGCCGTCGAGGAAGCTCGAGTTGGTCACGAGCGCCATCGCGCCCCCCTCGGGACGGCGGAGCTGCTCGCAGGACCACCGCAGGAAGCGGACGTAGTCGTCGGAGAGCACCCCCACCTTGCGCTCGCGGAGCGGCGCCCCGTCGGCGTCGCGCTTGAAGTCGTCGAGGAGGCCGTCGGTGTAGGCGGCGCCCGCGTTGGCGGTGCGCCCGGCCCACGGCGGGTTGCCGATCACCACGAGGGGCCCCGCCTCGACGAGCGGCGCGGCGAGCGTGTTGCCGTGGCGCAGATCGAGCGACCACCCCGCGGCGCGCGCCCGGGGCTCGAGGATCGCGGAGGCGTCGTCGAGGGCCTCCGCGTCGAGGTCCACGCCCACCGCCCGGCGCGGGCGATGCGACTCGAGGCACGCGGCGAGGAACACCCCGGGGCCGCACGCGGGATCGACGAGGGTGCCCGGCGCGTCGGCGACGCGGCGCGCCATGAACCGAGCGACCTCGGTGGGCGTGTGCACCACGCCGCGAGCCCGACGCACCGCGTCCGGGAGCCGCGCGACCCGCCGCGTGGCGGCCGACGCGAGCGCGTCCATCGGCTCTTCCTCGTGCTCGGGCACTCCCTCATACTCCGCGCGTGACGCCGTCCACCGGGGGGCCACCTCTACGACGAGCGCCCCAGGTCCCGCAAGCGAGCGCCGCCGCGCGCCTCGCGCAGGTGGCGACGCTGCTCGACGCCGTGGGCGACATCCTCCACGACCGCGCGGCCACCCCGACGCCGCCCTCGTGGTCCGAGGAGCGCGGCTGGACGGCGTTCCTCCGGGGCCTCGACGACGCGACGCTCGAGGTCTGCGAGGCGCGCGGGCCCGAGCACGTGCTCGCCGACCGCGCCGACGCGCCGCCGTCGCTCCGCGCGCTCGCCGAGGAGGCCCGCTCGGTCGCCGCGCTGCGCGCGCTCGCGCCCGCGACGGGCGCGGCGGTGGCGAAGGCGAGCCCGAAGAAGCGGGATCAGATCGAGGCCCTCGCCGCGCTCGCGCCGCGGGGCGCGCGCCGCGTGGTGGACTTCGGCGCGGGGCGCGGGCACCTGACGCGGCGGCTCGCGGCGGAGCTCGGGGTCGACGCCGTCGGCTTCGAGCGACGCGAGGCGGTGGTGCGCGCAGCGCGGGCCATCGCGCCCGATCCGCGCGTCGCCTTCGAGGCCCGCGAGCTCGACGCGGACGTCGACGTCGACGGCGGCGACCTGCTCGTCGGCCTCCACGCCTGCGGGGCGCTCGGCGATCTGCTGATCGAGGCGGCCGCGACGACGGGCGCGGCGGTGCTCCTCGTGCCGTGCTGCCCGCAGAAGATCCCGGGCGAGGTCCGAGCGCCGCTCTCGGCCGCCGGCCGCGAACTCTCGCGCGAGGTCCTCGGGCTCGCCAACCTCGCCCACGCGACGGAGGCGGGCACCTCGGTCCGAGAGGCCGCGCGCCGGCGCCTGGCGCGGCACGGGCTGAGGCTCCTCCTGGCCGAGGCCGGCGTCGAGACCCGCCCCGGCGAGGAGTCGCTCGGCATCAACCGCAAGCAGTTCCGGCGCTCGCTGGCCGAGGTCGCGGCGCGCGGCTTCGGCGCCCGCGGGCTGCCGCTGCCGACAGAGGACGCGATCCGCCGCGCCGAGGCGAGGGCGGCCGAGGAGCAGGCCCTCATGCGTCGCTTCGCGCTGCCGCGGACGATGCTCGCGCGGCCGCTCGAGATGGCGGTGGTGCTCGACCGCGCGGCCGCCCTCGAGGCGGGGCGTGGGCCGGCGCCCGAGGTGCTCGTGGCGTTCCCCGCGTCGGTCTCGCCGCGCAACCTCGTGATCCGGCGCGCCTGCGATCAGGGCCGGTAGGCGCGCAGGGGCTCGCGGAGCAGGAGCCCCCAGGTCGCGTCGAAGGGGTGCACCGCGCGCACCGGGGCGCCGTCGCGGACGACCCGGCCGCCGCCGTTCGCCCACCGAAAGATGCCGCCCTCGAGGTTGTAGACGTCGGCGAGGCCGTGGCGGCGGAGGACGTCCGCGACGCTCGCGCTGCGCCACCCGACCGAGCAGTAGACGACCACGCGCGCGCCCGCCGGGGGCCGAATCCGCGAGAGGTCCGGCGCGTCGGGGTCGACCCGCACGGCGCCCTCGAGGTGGCTGACGCGGAACTCGTCGGCCGCGCGCGCGTCGAGGAGCACGACCGGCCGCGGCTCGCGGAGCCAGCGCTGGAGCGTCGCGCCGTCGATCCACGAGACCTCGGGGAAGCGCGCCTCGATCGCCGGCCGCAGCGCCGCGATGCCGTCCTGCGCGCGCGCCGCGGGCGCCCACGAGAGCAGGATCCACGCGATCACCCACGCCGGAGCGGTCCTCACGGCCCGATCATGGCAGCCCTTGTGGGGATCGCACGCGGGCGCCAGGATTCGCGTGTGCCGAAACGCCTCGACCGCCGCGCGATCCTCGCCGTCACGACGCTGACGGCCCTGGTCGTGGGGGTCTTCGCGCTGCCGGCGCTCGCGCACCTGTGGGTCGACCTCGCCTGGTTCGAGGAGCTCGGTCACCCCGACGTCCTGCTCACGCCTCTCTACGCGAAGCTCGGCCTCGGCCTCGTGACCGGCCTCGTCGCGTTCGCGCTCCTCGGCGGCAACGCGATCCTCGCCGTGCGCCTGGCCGCGAAGGCGCCACCGCCGAGCCCCATCCACCTCGGCGACGGGCAGATGCTCGAGCTCGATCTGCGCAAGGCCATCGGCCGGCTCGTGGTGCCGCTCACCGCCGCCATCGCGATCGTGTTCGCGCTCGTCGGCGCGGGGCGCTGGCAAGAGTGGCTGCTGCTCCGCAACGGCCGCGCGTTCGGCGAGCTCGACCCGGTCTTCCACCGCGACGTCGGCTTCTACGTCTTCACCCTGCCCTTCCTCGACCACGTCTTCTGGGCGAGCCTCACCGCGCTGGCGCTCGCGCTCGCGATCGCCTTCGGCGTGCACCTCGGGAGCGGCTCGGTCCGCGCGAGCGGCACCCTGCGCGCGGCGCGCACCCAGCTCAGCGTCCTCGGCGCGCTCGTGTTCCTCGTGCTCGCGTACGGCGCCTGGCTCGCGGGCGCGCACCTCGTCATCTCGCAGGAGGGCCTCGTCGCCGGCGCCGGGTACACCGACGTGCACGCGCGGCTCCCCGCCATCCACGCGCACGTCGCGATCGCGGTGGTCGGCGCGGTGATGCTGCTGGTGAGCGCGTCCCGCAAGCGGCTCGTCCTCGTCTACGCGCCGATCGCGCTCTACGTCGCCGTGTTCCTGCTCGGCCGGCTCCTCTACCCGCAGATCATCCAGTCCTACGTGGTCGAGCCCAACGAGCTCGAGCGCGAGCGGACCTACCTCGAGCACGAGATCGCGGCGACGCGGTCCGCGTTCGCGCTCGACGCGATGGGCGAGCGAGAGCTCAGCGGCGACCTCGCGCTGAGCTGGCAGGACGTCGAGGCGAACCGCGCCACCATCGACAACGTGCGGCTCTGGGATCACCAGCCGCTGCTCGACACGTTCGGCCAGATCCAGGAGATCCGGACCTACTACGACTTCGTCAGCGTCGACAACGACCGTTACGTCATCGACGGGCACCTGCGGCAGACGATGCTCAGCCCGCGCGAGCTCTCGCCGGACAGCCTCCCCAACCGGACCTGGATCAACGAGCACCTCACCTTCACCCACGGCTACGGGCTCACGCTCGGCCCGGTGAACGAGGCCGACGACGAGGGGCTCCCCGTCCTGTTCGTGCAGGACATCCCGCCCGCCTCGACGGTCGACGGGCTCGACGTGTCGCGGCCGCAGATCTACTTCGGCGAGCTCGGCGCGAGCTACGTGTTCGTCGGCAGCGACAACCGCGAGTTCGATCACCCCGCGGCGCAGGGCAACGTCTACGAGAGCTACGCCGGCCGCGCCGGCATCGACGTCGGGGGCACCGCGTTCCGCGCCGCGCTCGCGCTCGAGACCGGCGACGCGCAGGTCCTGCTGTCCGACGACCTGAGCGACGAGAGCCGCGTCCTCTTGCACCGCCGCGTGGCCGACCGCGTGCGACGGCTCGCGCCCTTCCTGCAGCTCGACGACGACCCCTACCTCGTGGTGCGCGACGACGGGACGCTCGTCTGGGTGGTCGACGCCTACACCGTCACCGACCGCTTCCCCTACTCGCGCGCGACCTCCGACGGCGTCTCCTACGTGCGCAACTCGGTGAAGGCCATCGTCGACGCCTACGACGGGAGCGTGCGCTTCTACGTCGCCGACGCCGACGACCCGATCCTCGCCACCTGGAGCGCGATCTTCGAAGGCCTCTTCGAGCCGCTCGACCGCATGCCCGAGGACGTGCGGCGCCACCTCCGCTACCCGATCGACATCTTCGCCCTGCAAGCGCAGATGCTCTCCGTCTTCCACATGAACGAGCCCGCGCTGCTCTACAACCGCGAGGACCAGTGGGAGATCCCGGCGCTCACCCGGTCGGGCACGCGCACGGTGATGACGCCCTACTACACGGTGATGCGGCTGCCGGGCGAGCAGGAGCCCGAGTTCATCCTGATGCTGCCGTTCACCCCGGCGCGGAAGGACAACCTCGCGGCGTGGATGGTCGCGCGCAGCGACGACGGGCACCTCGGCGAGCTGCTCGTGTACCGCTTCCCGAACGACCGGCTGGTGTACGGCCCGCAGCAGGTGCTGAACCGGATCAACCAGGAGGCGGACATCTCGCAGCAGCTCTCGCTGTGGGATCAGCGCGGCTCGCAGGCGGACTTCGGGCGGCTGCTCGTGATCCCGATCGAGGAGTCGCTGATCTACGTGCTGCCGCTCTACCTGCGCTCCTCGGGCGGGCGCATCCCGCAGCTCAAGCGCGTGATCGTCGTCTACGAGAACCAGATCGCGATGGCCGAGACCCTGTCCGCCGCGATCGCGGAGGCGTTCGGTCGCGCCGAGCACGCCCCCGCCCAGGCCGAGCCGGGCGAGAGCGAGCCAGTGGCAGTGACCGCGTCGGACGGAGGCGAGGAGCCCGAGGAGCCGCCCTCCGACGACGCGCGCGTGATCGCGCTGCGCCACTTCGAGCAGGCGGTGGCCGCGCAGCGCCGCGGCGACTGGAGCACGTACGGCGAGGAGCTCCGAGCGCTCGAGGCGACGCTGCGCGACCTCCAGCCCGAGGCGACGCCCGCACCGCAGGTAACGGAGGAGTAGGCGTGCGCGGGGGGTGGCGACCCGAGGACGAGGCCCTCCTCGTCCGGCTCGAGGACGAGCGGTTGTTCGAGGCGGTGTGGGCGGCGCTCACCCCCGAGGGCACACCGGCCCCGCACCCGCGCGCCGCGGGCGTGCTCGTCGAGCTGCGAGGCCACGAGGACGGCCGGGCGGCGATCGAGCACGCGCGGCTCGGGACCTTCGCGCCGATCCTCCACGCGCTCTCGCACCCCGACCCCGTGGCGCTGACCCCGCCGCTCGCGCATCACCTCGCACTGCTCTGGGATCGCGTCGGCCGGGCGTGCTCGGGCTCGACCGATCCGGTGCTCCGGTCGAGCGCGGCCAAGGCGCGCCTCCGCGCGGTCGCGATGTGGCTCTGGCTCGGCGAGGAGGCCACCTACCTCGCCACGCTCGCGAGCCAGGTGATCGGGGACGCGCTGTCCGAGCGCGACGTCACCGCCGCGGCGCGCGACGTCGCGTTCGAGCCGCTGCTCACGCTCGGGGAGGAGGCGCGCGAGGGCGCGCAGGCGCTGACCCCGAAGAGCGAGATCGCGCTCGGCGTGCTCGGGCGCGTCGCCGAGGCGTGCCGCATGGCCGGCTGCTCCGAGGCCTTCACCGCGACCGCCTGCGGGCGCGCGCGGCGCGAGCGCGACGCCGCGGTCGAGTCGGCCATCGCGCGGATCGAGCGCTCCCTCGAGGAGGCCACGACGCGGGGCGCGAGCCCCGACGAGCTCGGGCCGCTGCTCTGGGACGCGGTCGCGGTGTGGCGCTGGGCCGATCACGACGTGCACGTCGAGCGCTCCTTGGTGCGCGTGATCACGCCGAGGCTGTGGGACCACTATCGAGAGAAGCAGTGGGACGTGATCCGCACGCTCCTGCGGCCGCTCGAGGGCCCCATCGAGAGCCTCGCCCGGCGCGTGGAGGACGACCCCACGCAGCTCGCGTACGCGGCGCCGTGCGCGCAGATGCTGGTGTTCCAGGCGGAGGTGTCGCAGACGTTCGACGTGCAGATGACCATCGTCGAGCGCGCCCTCCGCATCTGCCCGACGCACCGCAACGCGCGCGTGGTCTGCGCGGATCTGCTGGTCGAGCGGGCGATGCGCCGGCTCGAGACGGCGATGCCGTGGGGCAGCGGCGACGCGCTCGCCGACGCGGAGCGCGACTGCCGCCGCGCGATGGACCTCTACCCGCAGCTCAAGCGCCTCGAGGACGCCAAGCGGCGCCTCTTGGCCCAGGGGATCGATCTCGATGCCGGATGACGCCGCCGAGGACGAAGCGAACCCGTTCGAGCGTTGGGGTCTGGACCCGATGCAAGGGCCCACCGCGATCACCGAGCGCATGCGCGACCTCGCCGCCGACGCGCCCGACGAGGCCACCCGCAAGGCGATCCGGGCCGCCTGGGAGGAGCTCACGATGCACCCGGCGCGGCGCTTCCGCGCGGCCGCCGGCGCGCACCCCGACTCGCACCACGTCGCGAGCGCTCCGCCCGCTCCGCCGCCGCGGCCCCGCCCGGCGAAGGTCGAGCTCGAGCTGGCGGATCTGTTGATGCGGCCCTCGATCGTGGCCGCGTTGGGGCTCGAGGACGTCGCCGCCTCGCCGCTGCCCGAAGTGCCGATCGCCGACGACCCGATCTTCGACGGCGATGGATCCCCTCACCAATGGTAGGAAACCGCATGTTCGTCGACCGTCCGATTGGCATCGATCTCGGGACCACCAACAGCGAAGTCGCGCTCCTCGATCCGTCGGAGACCGACCTGATCGTGTACGCGGACCGCTTCGGCCGGCGCACCGTGCCGTCGGCCGTCTGCTGGGATCCCAAGAAGGAGGCGTTCCTCGTCGGCCGCCCCGCCCGCAACCGGCGCGGCCGCGACCCGGGCCCGATCGAGTCGATCAAGCGCAAGATGGGGCGCGACACGACGGTGCGGGTCGGCCCCCACGAGCTGACCCCCGAGGAGGTCAGCGCGAAGATCCTGACCGAGCTCGTCGATCGCATGCGCGAGCACCTCGTCGAGCGCGCCGGCGACGTGGAGGTCCGCGTCGGGCGCGCGGTGATCACCGTGCCCGCCTACTTCGATCAGCCCCAGGTCGAGGCGACCCGCAAGGCGGGCGAGCTCGCCGGCCTCGAGGTGCTCGGCGTGCTGCAGGAGCCGACCGCGGCGGCCATCTACCACACGTGGAAGCGCCAGCTCGGCGACGGGAACTTCCTCGTCTACGACCTCGGCGGCGGCACCTTCGACGTCTCGGTGCTCCGGTGCCTCGCGGGCGAGTACCAGGTCCTCGCGATCGACGGCGACAACTACCTCGGCGGCGACGACTTCGATCGCCGCTACGCCGAGCGGCTGCGCGACCAGCTCGCGAAGAAGGGGTACGCGCTCGACCTCGACGTCGCCAACGACACCGAGGACGCCGCGCGCTTCCTGTCGCTCGTGCACCTCGCGCAGGAGGTGAAGGAGGCGCTCTCGACGGCCGACGTGGTCCCCCTCCACAAGCAGGGCGTGCTCGAGGACCAGGAGGGCGAGACCATCGACCTCGAGGCCGAGATCGGCCGCGACGAGTGGGAGAAGGCGGTGGAGGACCTCGTCGAGACCACCCTCGCCTGCTGTCGGAGCGCGCTCGCGCAGTCCGAAGAGACCGCCGGGGTGGGCCTCGCGGACATCGATCACGTGGTGCTCGTGGGCGGCTCGACGCGCGTCCCGATGGTCGTGCGCCGCGTGACCGAGGAGCTGTGCGCGAACAGCAAGTCGGAGGAGCCGCTGCAGGACGAGGTCGACACGTGCGTCGCCCTCGGCGCCGCGGTGCACGCGGCCCAGCTCGGCGGCCTCCGGGTCGGCGACGACGCCGCGTCGATCTGCTTCCGCAGCCCGCTCGTGGGCAAGCGCGACACGATCGCGCTCCGGGTCGAGGTCGAGGCCGCTCCCGAGGGCGCGACCGACCTGGCCGTGGTCGCCGGCGCGGACGTGCTCGCGCAGACCCCGCTCGCCGACGGAGAGCTACGGCTCGACGTCCCGCTCGGCCCCGAGCCCGGCAACCCCGTCGAGGCCCAGCTCCGCGACGCGAGCGGCGCGGCGATCACCACGCTCCCGTTCGTCCTCTACCGCGGCGACGTGCGCCCGCGCGCGAGCTCGTTGAGCCAGCCCTCGGTCATCGCCAAGGACATCGCGCTCGAGGTGCTCCGAGCCGGCCGTCGCGAGCGCAAGGTGCTGCTCTCGCGAGGGACGGGCCTGCCGGCCGAGATCACGCACACCTTCTTCACCGGCGACAAGAGCGGCGCCGTGGTCCTGCGGCTCCTGCAGAACCGCCTGCCGATCAAGACGCTGATGCTGACCATCGACGAGGGCGTCCCCGTCGGGTCTCCGGTGGAGCTGACGCTGCGCTGCGACGAGGCGATGCGCCTCGAGGCCAAGGCGGTCGTGGCGGGGCAGGAGCTGTGGGCGAAGATCGAGCCGGCGCCGCAGAAGACGCCCGGCGCGGCTGAGGTGGAGCAGCTCCTCTCGCGCGCGGAGACCGCGCAGAGCTCGCTGTGGGGCCACGACGCGCACCACTACCGGCGCGAGGTCGAGCCGCTCGTCACGGGGATCCGCGAGGTCCTCGGGACGGACCTCGACAAGCTCGCGGCGCTCTGCGCCAAGCTCGATCAGCTCCTCGATGCCTACGGCGGCGAAGAGGGCGCGATGACCCCGCCGATGCACCGCTTCGAGGGGATCCTCGATCTGCTCCGCCGCATCGTCTACCGCACGGAGGGCCCGATGCTCGGGATGGGCCACGCCGACTGGGAGGCGCGCATCGCCGACCTCACCGAGCGCGGCGTCGCGGCCTGGGACCGCGGCGATCCGGGTGAGTGGCGCCGCGTCTACAACGAGGCGCAGGCGCTCCAGGAGACCGTCAGCGAGCAGGAGTTCAGCCGCCGCAAGCTCGACGACCCCGCCTACGTGAGCCAGCGGATGATCTCGGCCATGGCCTTCGCCAAGCGCATCGAGCACGAGCTCGCGGACTTCGTGCCCTCGGCCGCCGAGGAGGTGCGCGAGCTGCAGCTGCGCGAGCGCGACCGCCTCCTCGGGGTCCTCCAGGACAAGGTCCACGGCCCCCTCGGGCGCCTCGGCTCGGAGGAGGAGCTCTCCCTCGAGAAGGCCCGACGCCAGCTCGACACGATCGTGAGCGAGCTCAACCGGATCGACACGGCGCTCGAGAAGCTCCCCGCGATCGGCCTGGTGACCGAGCGCGGACGCTGAAGTCCTGCACCGCCGGTGTCCTCGAGCCGCCCGGACCGTGAGAAACGGCGGGTCCCCGGCTTCGACAGGGCGGGCGCCCGTGCTATGTCGGCCGCGCCGCGAGGAGGGGATGCGGAGGCGCATCGGAGCGTATCTCCCCCCGACCCACGGCTCCGCCGGGAGGAAACCGATGACTTCTCGTTCGCTTCGACTCGCTCTGACCGCCCTGATCTGCCTCGCCGCGGCGCCCGCGGCCGCCCAGGAGATCGACCCCGAGACCGGGGACTTCGTGCTGCCGCCAGAGCAGACGCAGACGCAGACCCAGCAGACGCAGACCCAGCAGCCCTGGTACGCCGGTGGGCCGACCGGGCAGACCCAGCAGCGGGAGGCGCCCCCGCCCGTTCGCGCGGACAACGAGACCCCGCCCGGTCAGACGCGCAGCGCGGGGGACCAGACGTCCTCGCAGCCCAGCCCGAGCTCGAGCAGCGGCCAGGACGACCACATGCGCGTGGTCGGCAACGCCGGCGTCGGCTTCGTCGGCGTCAACGAGGTGCCGATCGGCGACGCCGGCGGCGGCGTGGCGTTCATCACCGCGCCCACCCTCGGGATCCGCTACTGGCTCGGCGAGTCGATCGGCCTCGATATCGGCATCGGCCTGGGCTACCAGGGCGGCAACGCCAGCGCGGGCGGCACGTCGATCCCTCAGGACGACGGCTTCGCGATGACGATCCACGGCGGCGTCCCGATCGCGCTCTTCCACGACAGCCACTTCACGTTCGAGCTCATCCCCGAGCTGAACCTCGGCTTCTCGACGGGCACCATCTACGGCGCCGTCTCGGACGACGACCGCGGCCGCAGCGGCTTCGTGCTCTCGCTCGGCGCCCGCGCCGGAGCCGAGATCCAGTTCGGCTTCATGGGCATCCCGAACCTGTCGCTGATGGCGACGGTGGGCCTCGCGTTCCAGTACCTGTCGGCCGGCCTCGGCGAGAACCGCTCGGGCAGCGTGCAGGGCGCGAGCTTCAACACCTGGAGCCTCGGCACGAGCCTCCAGGGTGAGCCGTGGGACATCTTCCTCGGCTCGTTGACCGCGTTCTACTACTTCGGCTGAGCCGGACGCTCCCTCTCGACGTCGACCGCGGGCGCCGCTCGCGGTCGGCGTTCGCGTTTCGAACGAGCCGGCCCCGGCTGGACAAGAGGCCCCCAACACCGCAGGTTCTGCGGCTCAATGGCCTCCCCCCAGCACCCCTACGCCCCCTTCCTCGACCGCGTGCAGAAGCCGTCCCGCTACGTGGGCGGAGAGCACGGCGAGGTCCACAAGGACTGGGACCGGGCGACGGCGCGGATGTGCCTCGCGTTCCCCGACATCTACGACATCGGGATGAGCCACCTCGGCTTCAAGATCCTCTACTCGGTCCTGAACCGGCACGAGAAGCTCCTCGCGGAGCGCGCGTACACGCCGTGGATCGACATGGAGCAGGAGCTGCGCGACCGCGGCGAGCCGCTCCGATCCCTCGAGTCGTGGCGGCCGCTCTCGGACTTCGACGTCGTCGGCTTCTCGCTGCAGTTCGAGCTGACCTACACCAACGTGCTGACGATGCTCGACCTCGGCGGGGTGCCGCTGCGGAGCGCGGCGCGCGGGGACGACGACCCGCTCGTCGTCGCGGGCGGCCCGACCGCCACCCACGCCGAGCCGCTCGCGCCGTTCATCGACGCGTTCGTGATCGGCGACGGCGAGGAGAAGACCCCCGAGCTGCTCCTGACGTGGGCCGCGCTGAAGAGCGCCGGCATGCCGCGCCGCGAGCGCCTGGTCGAGCTCGCCAAGCTCGGCGGCGTCTACGTCCCGTCGCTCTACGAGACGACGCTCGAGCCCGACACGGGGATGCAGGTGGTCGAGCCCTCGACCGTCGAGGGCGTCCCGCACCCGGTCGAGCGCGCGATGGTCGAGGACCTCAACGCCCACCCGTTCCCGCACGACGGACCGGTCGCGGCCACCGAGACGATCTTCGATCGCGTCAGCGTCGAGATCGCGCGCGGCTGCACCGAGGGCTGCCGGTTCTGTCAGGCCGGGATGATCTATCGCCCCGTCCGCGAGCGCAGCCCCGAGTCGATCCTCGAGAGCATCACCCGCGCGGTGAAGGAGGGCGGCTACGACGAGGCGAGCCTCACGTGCCTGTCGACCGCGGACTACAGCGCCATCCACCCGCTCGTCAAAGAGGTCATGGCGGCGCTCGAGCCCGAGCGCGTCTCGCTGTCGGTCAGCTCGCTCCGCGCCTACGGGCTCGACGAGGATCTCCTCGACGAGATCCAGAAGGTGCGCGCCACCGGCCTGACGTTCGCGCCCGAGGCGGGCACGCAGCGGATGCGCGACGTGGTGAACAAGAACGTCACCGACGAGCAGCTCATGCTGACCGCGAAGCGCGTCTTCGAGCGCGGTTGGTCGCGGATGAAGCTCTACTTCATGATCGGCCTCCCCACCGAGGAGGAGGAGGACGTCCGCGGGATCGTCGAGACCGGCGCGCGCGCCCAGAAGGTGGGCCGCCAGCTCCAGAAGGGGCGCGGCCCGCAGGTCACGGTGTCGGTCTCGATCCACGTCCCCAAGCCGCACACGCCCTTCCAGTGGTGCGCCATGGACGGCCGCGAGCTGGTTCGACAGAAGCAAGGTTGGTTGCGGGCCGAGGCCGCCCGGTCGCGCGTGAAGCTGCGCACGCACGACAGCGAGGGCTCCTGGCTCGAGGGCGTCCTCTCGCGCGGGGACCGCACCCTCGCCGACGTGGTCGAGGGGGCCTGGAAGCGCGGCGCGCGCTTCGACTCGTGGGACGAGCGCTTCCAGATCGGGCCGTGGGACGAGGCGTTCGCCGAGCACGGCGTGGACCCGACGGTGTTCCTCGGCACCATCCCGGTGACCGCGCGGCTGCCCTGGGATCACATCGACGTCGGCCTCGAGGACGGCTTCCTCGCCCGCGAGTACAAGAAGGCGCTCAAGGACCGGCTGAGCCCGCCGTGCGGCAAGGTCGCCGGCATGTTCGTGCACCACACGAACCTCACGGAGGCCCAGGCCGACGAGCGGCGCCTCGTCTGTTACGACTGCGGCGTCGCGTGCGACCTCTCCATGATGCGCGAGGAGCGGCTCGTGTACCTGAGGCAGCTCGACGCGGTGGAGCCGCCCGCGCCGCGGCCCGAGCCCGAGGCGCCGGTCGAGCTCGCGACGCCCAAGCACCGCAAGCCCACCATCGCGATCGAGCAGGGCGAGCCCGTGCGGGTGCGCCTCGGCTACGCGAAGCTCGGCCGCGCCGCCTACCGCGGACACCTCGATCTGGTGCGCGTGCTGCCGCGGGTGTTCCGCCGCGCGGGCATGCCGCTCTTCTACAGCCGGGGCTTCCACCCCAAGCCCGAGATGACCTTCGGGCCGGCCCTCGCGCTCGGCATCTCGTCGTTCTCGGAGTATGTCGACGTGAAGCTCGACGGCGACGCCCCGTTCGACCGCGACGAGCTCTGCGCGCGCCTCAACGCGGTCACCGAGCCGGGCCTCGAGTTCCAGCACGCCGTCGCCCTCGAGAACGGCGACAAGCGGGTCACCAAGGTGATCGACGAGGCGGTGTACGTGGCCGGCGTGCCGTGGTCGGCGCTCGAGGCGCTCGGGATCGACGACCCCGCCGCGCGGGTCGCCGAGCGCCGCGACGGCCCCCTGACGGTGCTGCGGGTCGTGAAGGGCATCGGTCGCAAGATCGACGTCGCGCGCTACCTGATCGGCGTCGAGGTCGGCGAGGGCGCGGAGGTCCTCGAGGCCGCGGGCATCGAGGGCCGGCTCCTGCCGATCCGCTTCCGCATGCTCGTCACCGGCGGCGGGACGGCCCGCGCCTCGGAGGCGCTGCGCGCGCTGCTCGACCTCCCCGAGGACATCCCCGCGCAGTGGGTGCGCGAGGCGCTCTTCGCCCACGTCGACGGCGCGCGCGTCCCGCCCCACGCGACGCACCGACTCCGCCGGCCCGTGGTGGTCGCCGAGCAGGTGGCCTCGGCGTGAGCCGCTTCGACGTCCTCAAGAGCCTCGTGCGCGGGGCGGCGAAGGCGAGCTCCGAGCGCCTCGGCAAGATGCGCTCGGTCGCCGGCGTCCGCGACGCGCTCGGCGACCTGCGCGCGCGCCGCGCCACGATCTCCGAGGCCGCGCTCGGGCGCGCGATCAGCCACGGCGTCGCCAACGCGCGCGCCGTCTCCGTCGCGGTGCGCGACGAGCGCGTGGTGGTCGACCTCACCTTCGAGAACGGCGACGCCCTCGTGGTCGCGGTGATCCCGGAGCAGACGCGCTTCGCCCCGCGCGGCGCCAAGGAGGTCATCTTCAGCGTCGAGCCCCCCGAGAGCGTCGGGGACGCGCGGGTCCGCGAGGTCGTCGGGGCCGTCGCCGCCTCGATCGCGCGCGCGCTCTGGGGCCCCATGCTCGGGGAGCGCCGCGAGGGCGAGCACGCGCTCGTCGATCGCGAGGGCGCGCGGCTCCGCGCCGATCTGCGCACCGTCCCGAGCGTCCGCGCGGCGCTCGAGGGCAGCGCGCTCGGCGTCGCGCTCGACGTGCTGTCGATCGAGTCCTTCTCCCTCGAGGACCGCGCGCTGCGCGTGGCGATCGCCCTCCCGCTCCCCGGTGGGTAGCGCCGCGAGCGAGCCGCCGGTCGCGGTCGAGGCGCGCGCGACGCCGGCGGTCGAGCCCCCCGGGCCCTGAGGCGCGCCGCGATCCCCCCTGGGCTGCCACCGCGGTTGGCGTGACGCGCGGCTGCCGCCCGGGTCGCGGGAGAGGAACGAAGCTTGCGTCGTGCGTGCCCATGCGATGGGCCGGGCTGCTCGCGACGTTGATCTGCCTCGGGTGCACCGAGGCGCACGCGCCGCTCGACGCCGCGCCCCCCGGCGGCGGCGACGACGCGAGCGTGGCCGTCGACGCCGGCCCGCCCGACGCGGGTCCGCCGCCGCCGCGCCCCCGTGCGCTCGACCTGCTCCTCGCGGTCGACGGCTCCAACTCGGTCGGCGAGGAGCAGTACTCGTTCATCGCCGCGCTCCCGGGCCTGCTCGAGGCGCTCTCGACAGGGGACTGGGACGGCGACGGCGTCGCGGACGCCGAGCCCTTCGACTCGATCCACGTCGGCGTGGTCAGCTCGGACATGGGCACCGGCGGCGCCACCGTCCCGACGTGCGTCGAGCCGATGTTCGGCGACGACGGCGTGCTCGAGAACACCGGCCACCCCGGCGTCGACGGATGCCAGGCGAGCTACCCCCGCTTCCTCGAGCACGCGCGCGGCGAGGACGTCGCGACCTTCGCGCTGGCCGCCGGCTGCGTCGCCTCGCTCGGGGTCACCGGCTGCGGCTTCGAGCAGCCGCTCGAGGGGATGCTCAAGGCGGTGAGCCCCGCCACCCCGACCGCGTGGACGGGCCCCGACTACGTCCCGCCGGTGTTCTTCGCCGACACCCGCGGCCACGGCGACGACGTCAACGCGGGCTTCGTGCGCGCGGGCTCGCTCCTGGCGGTCCTCATGATGACCGACGAGGACGACTGCTCGGCCTCCGACCCCAGGATCTTCGACCCCGCCAGCTCGGTGTACGGCCACCTCGACCTCAGCCGTCGCTGCGGCGCCGAGGGGGCCCTCTACCCCGTCGGGCGCTACGTCGACGGCCTCGTCGCGCTGCGCGCGCACCCGTCGCAGGTCGCGTTCTTCCCGATCGCGGGCCTCCCCGAGGACCTCGAGCCGGCCCCGGGAGCGGCGATCGACTGGGCGCCGATCGTCGGGGATCCGTCCGTTCGCGATCCGCGGCTCGTGCCCACCGTCGACCCCGAGCACCCCACCCGCGACCTGCCGTCCTGCAACGTGGCCGGGCGCGGGGTCGCGTTCGCCCCGACGCGGCTCCTCGACGTCGCGCACGACCTCGCCGCCCGCGGCGGCCGCGTCGGCCTCGGCAGCGTCTGCCGGGAGAGCTTCGAGAGCTCCTACGCCGCGTTCGCCCGGCTCCTGCTCGAGTAGCGGACGCTCTACTCGGTCGGCGCCGCTGCCTCGCGGGAGCACGCGGACGTGTAGCCCATCTCGCAGGCGCGGCGATAGAGCCCCTGCGCCGCGGCGAGGTTGGGGGCCGCGCCGAGGAGACCGCGCTCGTGCGCGCGGCCGAGGTTGAAGCACGCGCGCGCCTCGCCGCCCTCGCACGCGAGCTGGTAGAGGCGCACGGCCTCGTAGGGATCGCGGCGGACGCCCCGGCCCGTCTCGAGGAGCGAGCCGAGGTTGTTGCAGCCGAGCAGGTCCCCGCGCTCGCACGCCCGCTGGAAAGTCTCCCGGGCGCGGCCCGGGTGGCGCGGCGCGCCGTGGCCCGTCAGGAGCGCGACCCCGTAGCTGGTGCACGCCTCGGCGAGGCCGCGCTGGCAGGCCGTCTCGAAGAGCCGCGCGCCGCCGTCGACGTCCGTCGGGCCGCCGAGCCCGTTCTGCATCGCGTGACCGAGGCTGTTGCAGCCGCGCAGGTCGCCGCCGTCGCAGGCGCGCGTGAACAGCTGCCGCGCGCGGCGCTCGTCGAGGCGCACGCCCGAGCCGTCGCGGTGGAGGAGGCCCAGCCGCGTGCAGCCGTAGAGCTCGTCCGCCTCGCACGCCGTCTGGAAGAGCGTCACCGCGCGGGCCACGTCGCGGTCGACGCCGCCGCGCCCCTCCAGGAGCCGCACGCCGAGGTTCACGCAGCCGACCTGCAGGTCGCCCTCGCACGCTCGGCGGAACTCGCGCGCCGCGTTGGCGAGGTTCCGCGGGACCCCGTGCCCGCGCTCGTGGAGCAGGCCGAGGTTGTTGCAGCCGAGCATCTCCCCGCCCTCGCACGCCCGGCGGCTCAGCTCGAGCGCGCGCGGCAGATCGCGCGCGACGCCGCGTCCGTCCTCGGCCAGCACCGCGAGGTTCACGCACCCGACGAGGTCGCCGTGAGTGCACCCGCGGTCGAAGAGCTGCGCCGCGCGCGCCGGCTCCTCGGCGCCGCCGCGGCCGAGCTCGAAGAGCAGCCCGAGCGACGTGCAGGCGACCGCGTCGTTCGCCTGACACGACGCGGTGTAGACGCGGCGCGCCTCCGCCCAGTCCTCGCGATCCTCGGCGAGGCGGCCGACGCTCGTGCACGCCACCATGACGTCGCCCGCGCAGGCGCGCTGGTAGAGCTGGCTCGCCTCGGCGGGGTTCGAGTCCTCGACGAGCAGCGCGAGGTCGTTGCAGGCCGGGAGGTCGTCCTCCTCGCACGCGGTCCGAAACATCCGCGCCGCGCGCGCGCGGTCCGGGCGCTCGTCCGAGAGGAGCGCGCGCGCGACCGAGACGCACGCGCTCGGGTCTCCGCGCTCGCAGCCGAGCTCGAAGAGGCGCCGCGCGTGCTCCGGGTCGCGCGCGACGCCGCGCCCCTCGAGGTGCATGCGGCCGAGCGAGGTGCACGCGATTCCGTCGCCTCCGCGGCAACCGTTGGTGAGGAGCGACGCCGCCCGCTCCCGATCCGACCTCACGTCGCTCCCGGCGAGCCGGCGGCCGAGGTGGGTGCACGCGGGCGCGAACTCGTAGCGGCACCCGAGCTGGTAGAACTCGTCCGCGCGAGCCGCGTCGCGGTGGACCCCGACGCCTCGCTCGAACATCCGGCCGACGTCGAAGCAGCCCTGCCCGAGCCGCTGATCGCAGGCCGCGCGGAACATGCTCACGGCGTCTTGCGGTCGCGGCTCGATCCCGGGGTGGCGGCGGAGGAGCAGCGTCCCCGCGCGACGGCACCCCTCGCCGGAGCTGCTCGAGCACGCGCGCGCGAACAGATCGAGCGCCTCGCGGAAGCGATCCCGCGACTCGAGCAGGTCCCCCGCCTCGATGCAGGCGTCGAGCGCCGCGGGGCCGCACGCCGCGGAGGCGGCGACCAGCGGATCGGGGCAGCAGCCGTCGGCGCCCCGCTCGGGGCGAGGGCAATCCGTGTTGCAGGTCTCCTGCGCGCGGGCGGTGAGCGGCGCCGCGAGCAAGAGCGTGAGAATCCAAGCGAAACGACTCATACGCCCCTCCCGAGGTGTGCCATGTGACGCGTCATCCGGCCAAATGCTTCGCCTCGCGGAGCAGATCGATCGCCTCGTCGCGTCGCCCCTCGGCGGCGGCGGCCCAGCCCGCGGCGCGGAGCTGCGCCGCGAGGCGCCCCTTCGCGCCGGGCTCCCGGTCCCGCGCCGCGCGCCGGAGCAGCGCGAGGCCTTCCTCGGTGACCCCGGTCGCGAGCCACGCGTCGGCGAGCGGGAGGAAGCCCCGCGGCGGCGGCTCGGCGCCCGACCGCGCGAGCAGCGCCTTGGTCAGCGCCCGCGCCGGCTCGGGCGCCACCGGCATCGCGACCCGCACCGCCGTCCAGAGCGGCGCCTCGACGCGAGCGCCGCCCGCGATCCGATAGTGCGCCTCGCGCAGCAGCTCGCGAGCCTCGTTGACGCGGCCCTCGTGGCTCGCGTGGACGATCGCGAGCGCCAGCCACTCCGTGAGCAGCCGGCCGCCGGGCGGTCGCGGACCGGGCGCGCAGCCGTCGAGGACGGCGCGCGCGCGGATCGCCTCCTCGCCTCGCGCCGCGCCCGGATCGCCGGCCGCGAGCCGCAGCAACGAGCCGAGCGCCGCGAGCTCCTCGGCGTCCGCGCCGTGCGCCAGGACCGTCCGGAGGCGATCCGCCTCGATCGCGCTCAGCGAGGCGCTCTCCGCGTGAACCGCGGCGCGCGCCCGCGCGTGTCGAGCGACCGCGCCCTCCCCCGCCGCGAGCTCCTCGAGCACGTCGAGCGCAGCGGCTCTGGGGTAGCGCCCCGACGACGCGAGCGCGGCCGTCGCCACCGCGAGCCGATCCGCGGGCGGCCCATCCGACAGGGGCAACAAGACCTGCGCGCGGCGGGCGGCCTCGTCGGGCGCCGAGCAGCGCCGCAGCGCGCGGACCCGCGCCCGCTGCTGCAGCCGCGGCTGCTCGCCGGCGAGCTCGGCGGCCCTGTCGTAGAGCGCGAGCGCCCCCGCGTCCCCGGCCGCCTCGAGCGCCAGCCCGAGCAGGTACGCCGCCGCCGCCGCGTGGAACGTGCCCTCGGTGCGCTTCACCTCGGCGCGCGCGATCGCGATCGCCGGCCGCGCCGCGCCTTCGCGCAGGAGCGACCGCAGCGCCCGCCGCACCTCCGCGTGCTTGCCGTGCCGCTCCGTCTCCCAGCCCACCACCAAGAGCTCGAACCGCGCCGGGTCGAGGTCGGCCGAGAGGACCATGACGCGCAGGTGCGCCCGCGCGCGCGCCTTCCCCTCGGGCATCGAGTCGAGGACCGGCGCGAGCGCCACGAGCGCGGCGCGCTTTCCGAAGTTGCGCTCGATCCGGTCCGCGCCCTCGATCGCGAGCTCGTCCAGCATCCCCACGGGCCGGAAGAGTGCCACCCGACGTGGTCCGGGGCGAGGCACCAAACGGGTTTGTGGGCCTCCCCGGCTCGGTGCAGAGTCCCTGCGTGCGCGCCGCGACCGTCACCTTCGCGCTGCTCCTCGTCGCCTGCGGCGGCGAGCCGCGCTCGGCCGGCCCGCCCGCGCGGGGCCACCTCGCGGTCGAGGAGCCCGAGGACCACGACGCGCCCCCGCCCACCGAGCCCGAGGCCGAGCCCGAGGCGCCCACCCCCGAGCCCGCGGCCCCGGCCGAGGATCCCTTCGCCGCGCCGCTCCCCACCGCCGCGTGCCCCGACGCGGCCCGCGTCGCGATCGCGCACGCCAACGCCGAGGGCCTCCCGACCTGGCTCGAGCGCGCCGTCGCGTTCCTCTCCGAGGACGGACGCCAGCTCCGCGTCGCGATCGCCAACCACCCCCTCGAGCTCGACGCCAACGGTCGCTTCGCCGCCCCCTCCACCGGCGAGGCGCGCTTCGAGATGGACGCCACGCGGACCCGCCGCGGGCGCCTCGAGCCGCGGGTGCTCGGCGCCCCCGACTCGCGGGTCGGCGGCCTCACCCACGCGCGCATCGTCGGCGCCGCCTCCCTGCTCACCTTCGGCCACCGCAACGTCGGGCAGGTCGAGCTGACCGAGATCACCCGCGACCACGTGTGCGGCCGACTCGAGCTCGACGACGGCTTCGGCCGCGTGCGCGGCGCCTTTCGCGCGGACGTGATCGGCCCGCTCCCGCCGTGAGGCCTCGTTGTGACATAGGCCCCGACCGGGTGTACCTAGTCCCCGTGCGCTTCGCCTCCGCCCTCCTGCTCGCCGCCGCCCTCGGGGGCTGCGCGAGCGACGTCCCGCCCGACGTGTTCATCGCGTTCGGCGAGGACTTCGAGGACTACCCGACCTGGACGAGCTTCGACCGCGGCGTCGATCCGATCCCGCCGAGCCACGAGGCGGCGAGCTTCCTGTACGTCGACCCGATGCCCCCCTCGGGCAGCCCCGAGTTCCCCGTCGGGACGCGCATCGTCCGCGAGCAGCGCGTGGGCGAAGACCCCGCCGGGTGGGTCCTCCACGCGATGGTGAAGCGTGGCGGCGGGTTCAACGCGGACGGCGCGCCCGGGTGGGAGTTCTTCGGGCTCGCGCTCGCCGACGACGGCCGCCCGTTCATCGCGTGGCGGGGCACCGGCCCCGCCGACGGAGACGGGTACACCGCGCCCGACGGCGGCGAGGTCCTCAGCTGCAACCAGTGCCACGGCTCGGCGACCTACAACGACTCGGTGCTGAGCCCCGTCCTCGACCTGACCGCGCTCCCCTGACCGCGCCCTGTCTCCGCCGTCGAGTCGCGCTACGGTCCCCGGACCGATGACCGCTACCAACGTCACCTGGCACCACGGCGAGGTCTCCCGCGAGGCGCGCGAGGCGCTGCTCGGCCACCGCGCCGCGTGTCTCTGGCTCACCGGCCTGAGCGGCTCGGGCAAGAGCACGCTGGCCCGCCGCGTCGAGCGACAGCTCGTCGAGCGCGAGGTGCAAGCTTACGTGCTCGATGGCGACAACGTGCGCCACGGCCTCAACGCCGACCTCGGCTTCTCGCCCGAGGCCCGCGAGGAGAACATCCGCCGCGTCGGCGAGGTCGCCCGCCTCCTCGTCGACTCCGGGGCCATCGTGCTCGCCGCCTTCATCTCGCCCTACGTCGCCGACCGCGCCCGCGTGCGCGAGCGGTTCGAGGCCGGCACCTTCGTCGAGGTGCACGTCGCCACCCCGATCGAGGAGTGCGAGCGCCGCGATCCGAAGGGCCTCTACCGACGCGCCCGCGCCGGAGACATCCCCGACTTCACCGGCATCGACGCCCCCTACGAGGCCCCCGCGTCCCCCGAGATCCGCGTCGACACCACCGGCACGGAGCTCGACGACTGCGCCGCGCAGATCGTCGCGTGGCTCGTCGAGGCCGGGTTCGTCGGCGCGCGCCCCTGAGCCCGCGGACACGTTCGTGGTCCCCGAGCTCGCCAGCATCCCCGACGCCGTCCACCGCGAGGCGTCGTTCGCGCTGACGCTGGGCGCCGCCCTCTTCGGCGCGACCGCGGGGACGCTGGTGTTCGGGCCCGGGCTCACCCCGTTCGCGATGCTCGTGGTCCTCGGCGTCCTCGGCTGGCTCGCCTCCGATCCGCAGGGCTCGGTGGTCCGGCTCGCGGGGTGGTGCGGCCTCGCGAGCGCGCTGGCCCTCGGGCCCGCTCGCGGCCTCGACCTCTCCGGGCTGCTCGGCGCCCTGCCCTTCATCGGACCCGCGACCCTCGCGCTCCTCGTGCTCGCGCTCACCCTGTTCGCGCCCCTGCGCGCGCTCGCCGCGGCCGAGAGCCACGAGGACGGCGCCCTCGCGGCCATCGTCGCCTCGCGGTGGCTGCTCACCGTGGCCGCGCTGACCAGCCTGGCCGCGGGGGTCGTGGGGGACGTCGCGCTCGGCGTCGCGGGCGGGCTCGTGCTCCTCTTCGCGGCCATCCGCTGGGTCCTCGGTCGAGACGCGCAGACCAGCCTGCGCCGCTGGCTCGACCGGTGCCGCGCCGAGGACTCCCCGCGCTGGCGCGTCGTCGATCGCGCCGCCGTCGACCCGACCGCCCTCACCGCGCTCCGCCCGCTCGTCCGCGCCGAGCCGCACGACGGCGTGCTCGTGAGCGCGGCGCCCACCGGCCCCTACCGCGGCGAGGGCGCGCCGATCGCGCTGGTCCCGCGGACCGTGTCGCACGATCAGCCGGTCGGCTGGTCCCTGCCCTGGCGCGACGTCGGGTACGCCGTCGGCCTCGTGATCGCGGTCGGCGCTCCCATGCCCTGCACCGTGCTCGGGTTGATGGTCCAGCTCGCCTTCACGCCCCGCGTCGTCGACCACGAGCTCGGCATGGGCTTCATCGGCATCGGCGCCGTCTTCGCCATCGCGTGCATCGGGGTCGGCTCGCTGCTCGCGACCGAGCGCAAGAAGACCGTGTGGATCGCGGGGCTCGTCACCGTCGCGCTCACCGCGCTCGGCGCCGCCGTCCTCAACGGGCTGTGATCGCCGTCAGCGGTTGCGCCAGCGCGCGACCGCGGCGTTGTGCTGCTCGAGCGTCTCGCTGAACGTGTGGCGACCGTGCCCGCGGGCGACGAAGTAGAGGTAGCGGTTCGGCTCGTGCTCGAGCACCGCGCGGATCGAGTCGATGCCGGGGTTGCAGATCGGCCCGGGCGGCAGCCCCTCGTGCCGGTAGGTGTTGTACGCGTTCTCCGGGTCCGAGAGCATCGCGCGGGTGATCGATCCCTCGAACCCCGCGCAGCTCGGCGCGTCGTCGGGCCGCGCGAGGCAGCCGTAGGAGACCGTCGGGTCGGCCTGCAGCCGCTTGGGGTGGAAGCTCGGGTCGCGCAGGCGGTTGATGAACACCCGCGCGATGATCGGGCGCTCCTCCGCCGCCGCGGCCTCCTTCTCGACGATGCTCGCGAGGCTGAGCACCTCGTGCGGCCCCCAGGACAACGTCTCTTGCAACTCTCCGAGGGCCGCCTGATCGGCGTCGAGGAGCGGCCCGACCCGACGATGGAAGTTCGCGACGAAGCGCCGGACGATCTCCTCGGCGCCGAGGTCGGGCGAGAGGCGGTACGTGTCGGGGTAGAGGTACCCCTCCGCGGTCGGGCCCGGGATGCCGAGCTCGTCGAGCAGCTCGCGGTCCTCCGTGGCCTCGATGAAGTCGGCCGCGTCGCACACGCCCCAGCGGTCGAGGCGCGCCGCGATCGCGAAGCGGTGGAAGCCCTCCGGGATCACCACCCGCACGGTGGCCGACCCGAAGCCGCGCGCGATCCGCTGCAGCACGTCGCGCGGGGTCATGTCGTCGGTCAGGAGCACCTCGCCCTCGCGCAGCCGCTCGTCGCCGCCGAGCAGCCGGACATACCAGGTGAAGAGCGTCGGGTGCTCGATCGCGCCGGCGGCGTGCAGCCGCTCGCTCAGCTCGTCGAGGTCCGTGTCGGGCGCGAGGGTCACCCGCAGCTCGCGTCCGCGGCCGCCCGCGGCGCCCTGCGGGTAGATCGTCGCGAGCCACCCGAGCGACGCGAGCGCGGCGACGATGAGGATCGCGAGCCCCGCGACGAGGCCGCGCACGAGCCCGCTCCGCCCTCTCGTCTCCGCGGTCCGTCGTCGTCCGCGCCGACCCTGGCGTGCCACCTCGCCCCTCAGTCCCGGCGGCTGTCGAGGTAGCTCGAGAGGAGCAGCGCCGCCGCCACTCGGTCGACGAGCCCCTTCTGGTCCTTGGCCTTCACGCCCGCGTCGCGCAGGGAGCGCTCCGCCGCCGCGCTCGAGAGGCGCTCGTCCCACAGGATCACCGCGACGCCCGCGAGGGCCTCGAGCTTCTCCGCGAACTTGCGCGCGCGGCGCGACGAGGCCCCCTCGCGACCGTCGAGGTGGAGCGGCAGCCCCACCACGATCTCGCCGATCGACTCCCGTCGCACGAGCTCGACGAGGCGCGCGAGCAGAGCCTCGGGGTCCTTGCGATCCCACGTCTCGAAGGGGTGCGCGAACGTCCCCGTCTCGTCCGACAGGGCGAGCCCGACCCTCTTCTCCCCGTGGTCGATCCCGAGACGGCGCATCCGCCTGCCATGTATCAGGGCCGCTGACGGAGCGCACGTTCGGCGGCCGAACCCGATATGGTGGGGGACGTGGAGCTCGAGCTCGTCAGCGAAGGCCCGAACCACCGCTTCGGCGGCATCGGCAACGTGCTGATCAGCGTCTACTGGGGCGCCCCCGACGCCGCCGCCCTCGAGGATCGCGTGCCGTGGGTCGAGCGGATGCGCGCGGAGTACGGACAGGGAGGCCTCCTCGTGTGGGTCTGCGCGGACGCGTCCGGGTCGTTGCCCGACGCCGCCTTCCGCCAGACGTCCCGAGCCCAGTCCGAACGCTACGAGGGCACGATCGTATTCAGCGCCTCCGTCATCGAGGGGGGAGACCTGCTCCACGGCCTGGTCCGCACCTTCCTGCGCGGCCTCGCGGTCGTCGCGTCGCGCCGCGTCTCGACCGCGTTCTTCGACGACGAGGCCAGCGCGCTCGCCTGGGTGGAGGCCCGCGCCAAGCCTCACGGCGGCCCGGATGTCGCCACGCTTCGAAACGCGCTGGAAACACTGCGCCGAGGGCGACTAGGCTAGCGCGCCCGTGCGAATCCTGGTCGGTGACATCGGTGGGACGAAGACGCTGCTCGCCCTCTACGAGGGGCGGGACGCGCGCGCGCTCGAGGAGACGCGCCGCGAGCGCTACGAGAACGCGTCGCGCGACGCGCTCGGGCCGATCCTCGTCGACTTCCTCGGCCGCACGGAGCCGGTGGACGCGGCCGTGTTCGGGGTCGCCGGCCCGGTCGAGGACGACGTGTGCCGCGCGACGAACCTCCCCTGGGTCATCGACGCGGCGCGCATCGCGACCGAGCTCTCGATCCCGCGCACCGCGCTCATCAACGACTTCGAAGCGGTCGCCCTCGGGCTCGACGAGCTCTCCGAGGAGTCCCTCGTCGTCCTCCAGGACCGCCGCATCGAGGCGATGGCCCCGCGCGCGGTGCTCGGCGCGGGCACCGGGCTCGGCGAGGCGATCATCATCCCGACGGGCAAGGACCTGCCGCGGGTGCTCGCCACCGAGGGCGGGCACGTCGACTTCGCTCCCCGCGACGAGGACGAGATCGCGCTCTTGCGCTTCGCCCTCGAGCGACACGCCCGCGTCTCGGTGGAGCGCGTGGTGTCGGGCCCCGGCCTCGCGCTCATCTACGATCACGTGGTCGCCGCGAAGCTCGCGCCGCCGTCGTCCCTCTTCGACGCGGTCCCGGCCAGCGAGGATCGCAGCGCCCTCATCGGCGAGGCGGGCGCCCGCGGCGACGACGAGGCGGCGCGGATCGCGCTCGATCGCTTCGTCAGCCTCTACGGCGCGGAGGCCGGCAACCTCGCGCTCAAGTGCCTCCCGTTCGGCGGCCTCTACATCGCCGGGGGGATCGCCCCCAAGGTGATCGACGCCCTCCGCGCCGGGCACTTCATGAAGTCCTTCCGTACGAAGGGCCGCATGACCCCGCTGCTCGACAGGATCCGGGTGAGCGTGGTGATGGACCCCGCGGTCGGCCTGCTCGGCGCGCGCCGCAAGGCCCTCTCCCTGCTTCGGACCTGAGCGTTCAGATCCTCCGACGCTTCGCGTCGTCAGCACCCCTCGAACGTGATGGTCCCGCTGACCGTCGTCCCGTCCGGCAGCTCGCACTGCAGGTGCACGTGGCCGTCGACGAGGCGGACGTCGTTGACGACCGTCCCCGAGTTCTCCACCGCGACGTCGAAGACCTGGCACGCATCGCGCGGCACCTCGAAGACGGTGCAGTCGGTCCCGTCGGCGTTCCGGCAGCTCCCCGGCACCTCGAGCTCGACCTTGTGCCCGTGCACGTGGTCGAGCGTCACGTAGACCCCGCCGTCGTTGTGCCCGTCGGCGTGCAGGTTGGCGCCGACGAACCCGTACGGCTGCATCGACGCGCAGCCGGTCGGGACGAACGTCCACTCGCCGTGCGGGCTCCCGCTCACCACCATCTGGCCCTCGGCGCTGCCGCAGTCCTTGAGCGACATGATGACGATCCCGATCGGGATGATCGCCGAGACGAGGAACATCAGCCGCCCGCGGATCGACCGCTTCACCGGCACGCCCGGGGTCGCCGTCGGCGTCGCCGTCGGCGTCGCCGCGGCCGCCGGCAGCGGCGCCTCGGGCTTGGCCCGCGGCGTCCCGCACCCGCCGCAGAACTCGTCGTCGGGGCGGTAGGTCCGCCCGCAGCTGTCGCACCGCTCGTCCATGAGCCCGAGCATCGACGCCAGGGCTGCCCCTGTCTACCGCGTCACTCCTGCGCCGACTGCGCCGCGAGGACACGCATCAGGTCCTCGATGTCGCGCGACACGTCGCCCTCGACGGGCCTCCCGTTGAAGAGCGCGACCATCACCGTGCCGTCCTCGGCCCGCATCATGAAAGCCGACGTGCCGGGCTTGGACCCGTCGTGGAGCCACGCCCGCCCCTGCTCCGTCTGGGTCACGAAGAAGCCGTGCCCGTAGTGGATGTCGAGCCCGTCCCAGTCGCGGTGGCGAGGCGGCGCGAGCATCTCGTCGAGCGCCGCGGAGGACACGAGGTCCGGGGGCTCCGGCCGCCCGTCGACGCGCGCGAGGAAGCGCACGAGATCCTCCGCGCACGCGATCCAGCCCCCGTGCGCCGCCATCGGCGGCAAGTAGAAGCCGCCGTCCGGCGTCGCGATCTCCCCGCCGCCCGGGTAGACGGAGCGCGCGACCGCCTCCTCGGGGTGAGGGAAGTAGCGCGCCTCGTCGGCTGGCCGATCGGTGGGGAGAGTCCGGCCCAGCTCCATGCGCTCGATCCCGGCGGGGGCGAAGACTCGATCGCGGACGAACGCTTCGTAGGGCTGCCCGGTCACGTCCTCGATGACCGCGCCGAGGATCGAGTACCCGAGGTTCGAGTACGCGTAGTGGCTCCCCGGATCGAACGACAGCGGGCGCCGCATCACGACCCGCAGGATCGCGTCGAGCTCGGGCGGTCGGGCGCCGTCGAGCTCCTTCGCGACGCGGTTGCTCTCGAAGGTCCAGTCGTAGCTCTCGTGGCGATCGAAGCCGCCGGAGTGCTCGAGGAGATGGCGAACCGTGATGTCGTCCCAGCGAGGATCGGCGGGCGCGCCGGCGAGGTGGGGCAGCACGGGCTCGTCCAGAGAGAGCCGCCCCTCGTCGATCAAGAGGCGCACCGCGACGGCCGTGATGGGCTTGCTGAGGCTCGCGATCCGGAACCGCGTCTGCGTGGTCACCGGCCGCCCTTCGTCGGCGATCCCGTACGCCGCCGAGAACCGGAGCCGGCCGTCGCGCGCGATCGCGACCTGCCCGCCCGGCAACCCCCAGCGCTCCATCAGCGCGGTGACCTCGTCGACGGGCGGCTCGGGGGGCGGGCTCGGCGCCGGAGACGCGCCAGCGCAGGACCAGGCCAGGAGCGCCAAACCGACCGCGATCCGATGCATTCGTCGTCTTTAGCCCCTTTTGGCGCGATGGAAAGCCACAAATCGGCCAAACCACGCCACCAGGACCGAATCTTGGCTTTACAATCGACCAAATCGCCGTCAGCATCCCCTTCATGACCGAAGACTGGCGGGTAGAGGTGTTCTTCGACGGCGACTGCCCGATCTGTGTTCGGGAGATCGGGATGCTCCGGTTCATGGACCGACGCGGCCGGATTCGCTTCACGGACATCGCCGCCCCGGGCTTCGATCCCGTCGCCGCGGACGCGACGTACGAGACCCTGATGGAGCGCATCCACGGCCGACTTCGCGACGGCACCGTCATCGAAGGCGTGGAGGTCTTTCGCCAGCTCTACGGGGCGATCGGGCTCGGCTGGCTGGTCTGGCTGACGCGGCTCCCGCTGATCGCGCAGGCGCTCGAGATCGCCTACGAGGTCTTCGCCGACAACCGCCTCCGGTGGACGGGTCGGTGCGACGACCTCTGCGAGGGGCACGCGACGCGAGCCACGGACGCCGCGCCCTTCCCCAGCATGGCGAGCGTCGGCTGACCGAACGGCCACTGGGCGTTTTGGGCGTTTACGCGAGACTCGGCTGCCTTAGACTTCGCTCGTGTCCGACCGACTCCTGACCAGCACCGAGGCGGCCGCCTGGCTGAGCGCCAGCCCGACGAGCGTCAAGCGATGGGCGGACGCCGGCCTGATCGACTGCGTGCGAACCGTCGGGAACCACCGCCGGTTCACCCTCGACGCGCTCGAGCGCTTCGCGCAGACGCAGGGGGGCGAGGCGTCGACCACCGGCGTCGGCGAGTGGATGACCCTGCTCCTCGAGCGAAACGTCGACGCGGTGCAGGGGCAGCTCCTGATGGAGCGGTCGGTCGCGCAGAGCTGGGCGGAGGCCTGCGATCGGCTCGCGCCGGTCCTCACCCAGATCGGGGAGGCCTGGGCGACGGGAGCGATCCGAGTCGTCGACGAGCACCTCGCGACCGAGCGGCTCGCCCGCGCGCTCGCGCGCATCGTCGACGCACAGCGCGTCGCGCCCAGCGGGCCGACGGCGATGCTGATGACCGTCGCCGGCGACGAGCACACGCTCGGGCTCGCGTTCGCGGAGGTCGTCTTCCGAGAGGCGGGCTGGCGCACGCTGTGGAGCGGCCGCTCGACGCCGATCGACGAGCTCGCCGACATCCTCCGCGAGCGCGGCGTGGACGTGCTGGCGGTGAGCGCATCGGTCTACTCGTCGGACGAGGCCCACCTCGACGAGCAGCTGGCGCTGCTGGAGCGCGCGTGCGCCGACGCGGGCTGCCGCCTCGTCATCGGTGGCAGCGGAGCTTGGCCCGACCGCGCAACGGACGCGCGGCGAACGACCTCGTTGCGTCAGCTCTCGCGGGTGATCTCGGAGATCACCGAAGAGCTCTGACGACGGCGCCGGTATCGATCGGGGGCGCCGCCCTCGACGACGAGCCGTAGCGGAGCTGCCAGCGACGGAACCGAAGGACGAGCTCCTCCGTCGGGGCCGTCGCGGTCGTGTCGATCGCCGACGGCGGACCGGTCTCGTCGGTGAGCTCCGCCCGGTCCACGAACACGCGGGTGCGGTGGAGATCGATCGGGACGCACCAGAGCCGGAGCAGGTCCTCGTCCTCACCGCCCCACCCCGTGCGCAGCTCGATGCCGTGGGGGCGAACCCAGTCGAGCTGAGCGACGCCGAGCTCGCCGCTGCCCCAGCGCACGGCGACGCCGCGCAGGGTCGTCACGACGGTGGGCGTCTCCGCGCGGAGCCACGCGCTCAGGCGGCGAGCCGTCGCGGAGTCGCGCTGCAAGCTCCGTTGCGGTTGGACGAGGAGGCGCTCCATCACCTCGGTCCAGGGCATCGCCCAGGTCTCGACGCGACGGGCGCGCTCGCCGGCGGGCTCCTCGAGGGCCGGCGGCGGCCCCGCGCCGCGCCGGTCGGTGAAGACGAACACGAAGCCGCCCGCCTCCACGGCGGGCAGCGGGATCGCGCGCGCCGCGTCGCCGATCTGGTGGAGGTCCACCACCGCCGCGGCGCGACCTTCGGCGTCCCGACGGACGACGAGGCGCTCGGACGCGACGGTGACGGTCCGAGGCTCGACGCCGAGCTGCTCCGAGCACAGGACCGGGACCCACTGCCCGGCGATCCCGTCAAACATGCGCGGCCTCGTCGCGCTGCCGCGCGATCTGTCGAGCGACCCCGTGGTCGAGCGACGCGCCGAGGGCGTCGAAGAAGCGCTCGAGCGCCTGCGCGTCGAGCACCCCACGAGCGCAGAACACGACCTCCCCGCGCGCGTCGACGATCGCGACCGTCGATCCGCCGCCCGGGAGCCGCCACGGGCCGCGCTCGAGCGCGCGGTCGAAGTCCATCCAGAGCTCCGCGCCGTACCGCGCCGCGATCACCCCGATCGCGGCGGTGACCACCGGCCGCACGAAGGACAGCCCGTCGACGTCGGCGACGCCGAGCACGTCGAAGCGGTCGCCCATCGTCCCCCGCTCGAGGAGCAGCCCGCAGGACTCCTTGAGGTGGAGGTTGTCGTCCACATGGTCTCGAGCCTCGTAGAAGACGACGACGGTCTTGCCGCGGAGCGTGCTCGGGTCGAGCGTCCGGCCGCGAGTGGATTGGATGGTTTGGGTGGCCACGATCGTAGGAATAAGACCAATTCGACCCTTACGCAAGACACGACATGGAATTTATTCGCCAGAATCGACCGTTTCGACCAGGCGTCACCAGCCTCGCGTTCGATTGCCGCTCGGGGCCTCGTCGCCCAAGCTCCCGACGCCTTGCAGGGTGCGATCGACGAAGCCGTAGAGGCGCTGCGCGCGGGACAGCTCGTCGCGTTTCCGACGGAGACCGTGTACGGGCTCGGGGCGGACGCGCGCGCCGACGCCGCGGTCCGGCGAGTCTTCGCGGCGAAGGGGCGACCCGCCGACCACCCGCTGATCGTCCACCTCGGCTCCGTCGACGAGGTCGACGCGTGGGCGACCGACGTGCCCGACGCGGCGCGAGCGCTCCTCGAGCGGTTCTCTCCGGGGCCGCTGACGGTGATCCTGAAGCGCGCGGAGGGGGTGAGCGACGTCGTGACCGGCGGCCAGCCGACGGTCGGGCTCCGCGTCCCCGATCACCCCGTGGCGCTCGCGCTGCTGCGCGCGTTCGGCTCCGGGATCGCGGCGCCGAGCGCGAACCGCTTCGGCTCGGTCAGCCCGACGACGGCCGCGCACGTCGCGCTCGAGCTCGGGGACCGAGTCGCCTTGATCCTCGACGGCGGCCCGTGCCGCGTGGGGATCGAGTCGACGATCGTGGACTTCAGCGGCGACGCGCCAGCCCTGCTGCGGCCTGGCGGCCTCGACGTCGAGGCGATCGAGGCCGCGCTCGGGCGGCCCCTCGCCGACGCTCCCGCCGGGCTGCGCGCGCCCGGCACGCTCGCGTCCCACTACGCGCCGTCCGCGCGCGTGCTCGCGGTCGACGCGCGCGAGCTCGACGCGACCGTCCGCGCGCAGGCCGGGCGGGTGGTCGTCCTCGGCCACCGCGACGTCGAGGGGATCGCGCGGATCGATCTGCCCGAGGATCCGCGGGCGGCGGCGAGGCGACTCTACGCGGCCCTGCGCGAGGTCGACGAGCGCGGCTTCGACGTCGCCGTCGTCGAGCTGCCCGCGCCCGTCGGCCTCGGCCGCGCCATCGCGGACCGCCTCCGCCGCGCCTCGACCTGAGCTAGTTCTGCCGGGCGAGCACGACGGGGAAGTCGACGCGCACGGGAAACTCCGGGCCGGTCCGGACGCGCACCGTCTGGATCGATCGCACGACGCAAGCGGCGAGCGCGTCCGAGCCGGTGGTGTTCGTCGAGGCGCGGACCCCCTGGAGGTGGCCGGGCGGCATGACCTCCATCGTCAGCGTGATGCGACCGCTCGCGTCGGGGTCACCGTGCGAGAGCACGTGCTCGTAGCAGCGCTGCACCGCGGCCATGCGCCCGCGCAGGGCCCGGATGAGCTCACGCGAGTCGAAGCCCGGGTCGTCGGGCTCGGGCGTGCCGAAGATCGGCGGCGGCGTGCCGCGCGGCACGACGACCTCGACCTCCTCGACGGGGCGCCCCTCGGGGCGCCGCCCCGTGCCGACGCCGGGTCGACGATCGAGATCGCCGAGGCCGCGGGTGACCGTCGCGACCGCGTTCCCGTCGCGCTCGTGGAGCACGCCGTCGTCGGTCGTCGCCACGCCGTTGCCGTCGACCACGTCGAACACCGACGCCGCGCTCTGGGTGTCCGCTCCGTTCCGCAGCGCGTCGAAGGCGCCGGGGCGCCCCGAGCCGGGCGCGATCCCCGCGATCACGAGCTGCTCGGCGACGTTGCGCGCGATCGCGTCGGGATCGATCGACGAGTCTGCCGACGACGAGTTGTTCGAGGGACGCGACCTCGGCGTGTCGTTCCGCGCCGGAGTCGGCGTCGCGTCCGAGGGCGGCGCGTCCTCGCCGACGTCGTCGGTCGCGTCCGCGATCTCGTCGCCCTCGTCCATCTCGGGCGTGTCCTCCTCCGGCGGCAGCGGAGGGTCGGGGTAGATCAGCTCGGCGTAGCGGTCCGGGACGAGCGAGGTCTCGACCGGCCAGTCCGCCTCGATGAGGTACGCGACCACGCCGAGGTGCAGGCAGAAGCTCGCGGCGACGAAGCTCGTGAACCACCAGTCGGCGCCGCTCAGCAGGCCGCCCCGCAGCGACGCGGGGAGCTGGGGCTTCAGCTTGGCCGGAGGCCGATCGACGAGCTGCACGAGCAGCGACGCGCCGCCGCCGACCTCGATGCGCGCGCGCGTCGAGTCGTCGAGCTCGAGGTCTCGGGTGCCTCCATCGGTGAGCGCCTCGAGGGAGCCGGCCTCCGTGCGACCGCGGAGCCCGGGGGTCGCGCGGAGCACCCAGCCGCCGCGCTCGAACGCGAGCAGCGTGCGCGTGGGGCCGGACGTCGGCACGTCGCCGGACGCGCCCATCGTGATCGGGTGATCCGGATCGGTGACGCGCTCGAGCTCGATCACTCCGTCGCGGACCACCGCCCAGCGGACCCACCGCGGGCCGGGCGCGCGCTGCGTGGTCGCGCGCATCACGGCGGTCATGGCGCCGGCGTCGGGACGGACGGGTCCATCCCCCGGAGAAGAAAGCTCGGGCATCGGATACCTCCAGAGCGCGGCGCACGGCGCGCATCTCGATGGGTCGGGTGTGGGCTCGCCGGGTCAGACAGCGTCGATCGCGGGAGGTTCCGCGGCCCGCGCCGCTTCTTCCTTCGCGCGCTTCTCCATCACCAGCGGCATCACGTACGGGAACCCGATCCGCATTGGATCCACGTCCGCGTCGATCGTGCCCACGAGCCAGAACATCAGCACCGACGCGCGCTCCACGTAGAACCACCCCTCGGGGTAGTCGACGGAGCGCATCAGCTCGCGCAGCTCCTCGCGCTCCACGTCCGGATCCGCGAGCTTCTCGAGCTCGTCCGGGCTCGCCCGCATCAGCGCGCCCGGCGTCCGATCCTTGATGCGCAGGAGCTTCTGGAAGTAGCTCTCGACCGTCTTCTCGAGCAGCTCGTGGTTGGCCTCGTGCGAGGCGAAGCCCATCTGCAGGAAGCCCTTGAGGAGACGCGAGCCGTCCTCGTCGAAGAGGCCCTGCAGGATCTCGATCATCCCGTCGACGAGCTCTTGCCGGACGACGCTGATCGCGCCGAAGTCGAGCACGACGATGTTCGGCCGCGACGGCTTGCGACCGGGCTGCACGAGGAAGTTCCCCGGGTGCGGGTCGGCGTGGAAGAGCCGGTTCAAGAAGACTTGCTCGTAGAAGCACTCGACGAGGCGGACGGCGACCGCGTGCGGCTCGATGCCCATCGCCTCCATCTCGTCCACCTTGTTGATCTTGAGCCCCTCCATGAACGTCATCGTGAGGACGTTCGAGGTGGTCAGATCCCAGATGACCTCGGGGAAGAGGATGTGCTTGCGGTGGGCGAAGCTCTTGGCCATCGCCTCCATCATCTCGGCCTCGTGCAGGTACTCGGTCTCGCGGTCCAAGAGGTCCTGCAGCGCGTCGCCGACCCGCTCGATGTTCTGCACCGGGACGAACCACTTGTAGACCTCGATGGCGAGCCGCAGCACGCGCATGTCGGTCTTGATGAGCGGCCGGATGCCCGGGTAGAGCACCTTCACCGCGAGCTTGGTCCCGTCGGGGAGCCAGGCCTCGTGCACCTGCCCGAGCGACGCCGCCGCGATCGGCTGCTCCTCGATCCTGTCGTAGAGCTCCGCGGCGGTCTTGCCGAAGTCCTCGAAGAAGGTGTCGGCGAGCTCGGAGAACGGGCGCGGCGGCACCGCGTCTTGCAGGGACTCGAGCTCCTTCGTGTACACGCGCGGCAGGAAGCCGCCCATGATCGAGAGGACCTGGCCGAGCTTGATGTAGACGCCGCGCAGCCGGAGGATCGCGCGGAGCAGGCGCTTGGCGTTGCGCTGGTCCACGCGCTTGCGCCGCCGATGCAGCCAGTCGGGCAAGCGGCGTCGATCGCGTCCGGTCTTCGGGTCGCGCTCCCAGACGGAGAGCAGCTGCGTCATCCCGAGCTGGAACATGTAGCTGAAGAAGATCAGCCCGAAGACCGCGAGCGCCCGAATCGTCCGAACGAAGAGCTGCACGAGGGTGCGGCGAGGCTAGCAGGAACCCGCGCCGCGCGGGGGGCTCGCTTTCTTGACTAAACGAGTGTGGTACGAGTCGGCCGGTGATTCAGGCCTCTTCGGCGCCAGCTGCGCTATTCCCGACCCCTCCGATTGACAATCTCGACGAACTCGCCCATGAATCACTCGATGGAAGCGCTCCAGCTCGTTCCCCCGGAACGCGGAGACCTCGACCTCGAGGCCGCCAACGCGGAGCTCGAGGGCGCCGACGCGGAGGAGATCGTCCGCTGGGCCGCCGAGACCTTCGGCGAGCGCCTCGTGATGACGTCCAGCTTCGGAGCGCACAGCGCGTTGATGCTGCACCTCGCCTCGCGCGTCGTGCCGAAGATCCCCGTCATCTTCCTCGACACGGGCTACCTGTTCCCCGAGACCTACCAGTTCGCCGAGGCGCTGCGCGCGCGCTTCGGGCTGCGCATCGAGGTCTTCGCGCCGACGATCACCGCCGCTCGACAGGAGGCCCTGTACGGTCGCCTCTACGACGGCGACGAGGCCGATCTCGCGCGCTACCAGGAGATCAACAAGCTCGAGCCGATGCGCCGCGCGCTGCGCGAGCTCGACGCCGGGGCCTGGCTCGCGGGGCTCCGCGCCGAGCAGACGAGCTTCCGCAGCGGGCTGTCGACGGTCACCGTCCAGAACGGCATCTACAAGGTCCACCCGATCCTGCGCTGGTCGAAGAAGGACGTGGTCGACTACTTCGACCTCTACGACCTGCCCCACCACCCGCTGTTCGCGTGGGGCTACCGGTCCATCGGCGACGTGCACTCGACCACGCCGGTGGCGCCCGACGAGACCGACGATCGCGCCGGCCGCCAGCTCGGCGAGAAGCGCGAGTGCGGCATCCATCTCCCCGATCCCGAGGCTCAGGCGAGCCTCAAGAGCTCGGGGCTCTAGCCCGGTTCCAGACACCACGGAGGCGCGGAGGCACGGAGAGGACATCATCGACCCACGAGACGCGCGGCGATTGTCGGCGGCGCGCGCCACGTCCCCCTCCCCCACCCTCTACCCTACCGCTCCGCGCTTCCGCGCCTCCGTGGTGACCCCGCCCTCCTCTCGCCCACGCCCGCTCGCCCTTGACCTCGGGCCAGCGGACGGTTGAACTCGGCGCGATGACGCGCCGCCTGAGTCACTGGGGCTGGGGCTGGGAAGATCGCTTCCCGGACCAGGCCACCCGCAAGATGTTCGCCCAACAGGTGCGGCTGTTCGGCGGCTTCGACGAGCTCGAGCTGCGCGAGCCCAAGCCGCTCGAGGACGCGACGCTGCCCGCGCCGAGCGTCGAGGTGAAGGACAAGTGGCTCGCCGACATCGCGACGACCGCGGCGCACGATCGCGCGTCGCGCTGCTACGGGCGCGCGTACCGGGACATCGCGCGCGGCTTCGAGGGCGACTTCGCCGCGGCGCCCGACGTGGTGCTGAAGCCGGTCGACGAGCAGCAGGTGAAGATCGCGCTCGAGTGGGCCTCCGAGAACGACATCGCCGTCGTCCCCTATGGCGGCGGCACCTCGGTGGTGAGCGGCGTGGAGGTGACCGAGCGCGCGGGCTTCCGCGGCGTGGCGTGCCTCGATCTGCGCGGCCTCGACCGCGTCCTCGAGGTCGACCCGCTCTCGTCGAGCGCGCGCATCCAGGCCGGCGCGACGGGGCCGCGGCTCGAGGAGCAGCTCCGCGATCACGGCCTCACCCTCCGGTTCTTCCCGCAGTCGTTCGAGCTGTCCACGCTCGGCGGCTGGATCGCCACGCGGGCGGGCGGTCACTTCGCGACGCTCCAGACACACATCGACGACCTGGTGCAGTCGACGCGGATGGTCACGCCGCGCGGCGTCTTCGAGACGCGTCGCTTGCCGGGCTCCGGCGCCGGACCGAGCCCTGATCGCCTCGTGCTCGGATCGGAGGGGACGCTCGGCGTGATCACCGAGGCGTGGGTGCGCGTGCGCCCGCGCCCGATCTGGCGAGCCAGCGCCAACGTGCGCTTCGCGAACTGGACGGACTGCGTCGAGGCCACCCGCGAGATCGCGCAATCCGGCTTGCACCCCTCGAACTGCCGCGTGCTCGACAAGCGCGAGGCGCTCCTCAACCGCGTGGCGACGGACGGCACCCACGTGCTGCTCCTCGGCTTCGAGTCCGCGGACCACGAGGTGAACGCCTCGATGGAGCGCGCGCTCGACATCGTGCAGGCGCACCGCGGCCAGTGCCCCGACGGCCCCACGTACAAGAAGCGCCCGGACTCCGCCGGCCGTCGCGTGCGCCGCAGCAGCGGCGGGGACGACGCGTCCGAGCGGTGGCGGCAGGCGTTCCTCGACGCGCCCTACATCGTCAACTCGATGGTCAGCCTCGGCGTGATCGCCGACACGTTCGAGACCGCGGTGACCTGGGACCGCTTCGAGGCGCTCCACCGCAACGTGATCGCCGACGTGCGCGACGCGATGCGGCGGGTCTGCGGCAAGGGGATCATCACCTGCCGCTTCACCCACGTGTACCCGGACGGCCCGGCGCCGTACTTCACCTTCGTCGCGCCCGCGAAGCGAGGCTGGGCGCTGTCCCAGTGGGCGGAGCTCAAGGCCGCGGCGTCCGACGCGATCCTCGCGCACGGCGGGACCATCACCCATCACCACGCGGTCGGGCGGATGCACCGGCCCTGGTACGAGAAGCAGCGCCCCGAGCTCTACGGCGACGTGCTCTCGGCGGTGAAGGCGACCCTCGACCCGGCCGGGGTGCTCAACCCGGGAGTGCTCGTCGCAGCGCCTCGCGCTCCTCGCGCCGAAGGCTGAGGAGCCGCAGCCGCACGTCGAAGCGACCGTCCGCGCGGCGCTTGCTGCCGATCGTCTTGCCGCGCAGCGAGAGCGCCTCGTCGCCTTCGAGGGCGACGCTCAGCTCGAGCGGCGCGCCCGGCGCGAACGCGCGAGAGAGCGCGCACGCGAGGTTCTCGCCCGTGAACGAGAGCGCCTCCCCGCGGCCGTCGGGGAACGTGACGGGGAGCGTCACCGCCGGTGGTCCGCGGCTTCGCGCGCCTCGCGCATGTCCTGGTCCTTCTTCAGCTCGTGGCGCTTGTCGTGGACCTTGCGACCCTTGCCGAGGCCGACCTCGACCTTCGCGTAGCCGTCCTTGAAGTAGACCGCGAGGGGCACGATGGCGTAGCCCTTCGTCGTCAACTTCCCTTGCCACTTCTCGATCTGCTGGCGCTTCATCAGGAGCTTGCGCTTGCGCTTCGTCTCGTGCTGGAAGAAGGGGCCCGCCTGCTCGTACGGCGCGATGTGCATCTTGTGGAGCCACACCTCGCCGTTCTCGATCGAGCCGTACGCGCCCTCGAGATCCGCGCGCCGGTTGCGCAGGCTCTTCACCTCGGAGCCGAGCAGCACGATGCCGGCCTCGAGCTTGTCCTCGATGTCGTAGAGCTTGTGGGCCTTCGGGTTGCGGCAGACGAGCAGCTCCCCGACGGTGCCTTTCTTCTTCGAGCTCATGACGAGGCGGCGTTTCTACGTCAGGGCTCGGGCTCCCGCCAGCCCGCGCCGATGACGGCGCGGATCTCCGCGACGCGATCCCGCTGCGCGTCGGTGAGCACGACGCCGGAGAGCGCCGCGTCGAAGCGCTCGACCTGCGCCGCGACCGCCGCGCCGGTGAGGTGAGCGAGCGCCGCGATCTCGACCGCGCGCGCGGCCGCGGCGGACACGTCGTGGTGCTCCCGCGCGGCCGCGAGGGCCTCGGCCTGGCCAGCGCGCACCCGCTCCACGTAGACCGCCGGCATCCCGTCCGCGTGCCAGCCCCCCTCGCGCGCGACGAGCGCGACCTCGATCGCGGGGGCGTCGTCGTCGAGCGCGAGCTCGGGCCAGCTCAGCGGCACGATGGCCTCGAGCGTGCCGTCGCGGTCCACGTCCTCGAAGCGCGCCACGCACGCCCCCTCGCGCAGCGACGCCGCGTCGTCGGCGGCGGCGCGCACGCCCCCGCGGTCGTCGAAGCGCAGGACCGCGAGGCACGGCGTGGGGCCGCCTTCGCGCAGGACGACGAGCTCCTCGCGGTCGTCGCCGTCGAGGTCTCGGGCCGCCGGGTCGGCGAGCGTGACGAGCCCGTGCCGCTCGCGGACGCCGTCGGCCTCGTGCGAGTCGAGCGCCGCGACGACGCCGCGCTGAGTGATGACCCGGACCGCCCGCTCGGACTCGCCCCGCGCGAACGCCACCGCGACGAAGCGCTCGGTCTCGACCTCGCGGGTCAGCTCCCACCCCGACGCCTCGAGCCGCTCGCGCAGCGCCGCCGCCTCCTCGGACGGCGTGACCCCAACGCGCAGGTACGCCTCGGGGCCGACCGGCTCGGCGACCGGCCCGCAGCCCAGCAACCCGATCGACAGCAGGGCTCGGAGCGCCCCGATCGCCGCGTCGTGCTTCGCGCTCATGGACGCCCGCAGGCTACGTTTCGACGCGCGCGAGGACCAGCGGGTGCACGCGCGAGGCGCCCCCGACCAGCAGCGCGCTCGCGCACTCGGCGAGCGTCGCGCCCGTGGTGCGGACGTCGTCGACGAGCAGGACCCGGCCCGCGATGTCGGCGTCGACGCGGAACGCGCCGCGCACGTTGCCCGCGCGACGGCCGACCTCGAGGCTCGCTTGCGCGGGGGTGTCGCGGACGCGCCGAAGCGCGCGCGGCCTCACGGGGACGCCGAGCGCGCTCGCCCACGCCCGCGCGATCAACGAGGCCTGGTTGAAGCCGCGCTCGCGCTCGCGCCGCGGGTGGAGCGGCACGGGGACGACCGCGTCGAAGCGCCCGGAGAGCTCGAGCGCGGCCGGCAGCCCGAGCTCGGCGAGGACCGGCGCGAGGTCGCTGCGGCCCCCGTACTTGAAGCGGCGGATCGCGTCGGCGAGGGGTCCGCCGTAGAGGAACGCGGCCCGCGGCGCGCCCACCGCGGGCTCGAGGAGCGAAGCGCAGGCGACGCAGAAGCCGCGCTCGCCGGGCGGCAGGACGACGTCGCACGCGGAGCACGTCGGCGGCGCGAGGGCGTCGAGCAGCCCCTCGATCAGAGCGGCGATCATGCCCCCTCATCGCCCGTCGCGCGGCGCGGTTGCGTGGTCAGTGGCTGTAGGGCTCGCCGCGCAGGATCGTGAAGGCGCGGTAGACCTGCTCGGCCAGGACCACGCGGGCGAGCCGATGCGGCAGGGTGATCCGGCCGAGGGAGAAGCGCGCGTCGGCCTTCTTGCTGACCTCCGGGGGCAGCCCGTACGAGCCCCCGATCAGGAAAGTGAGCGTGGGTATCGAATGCAGCTCGCAGTGGCCGACCTGCTTCGCGAGATCCTCGCTCGACCACGTCGCGCCCTCGACCTCGAGCGCGACGGTGCGGCCCTGGGCGTCGATGCGCCGCTCGAAGCGCTCGATCAGCTCGGACGCGGCCACGTCCTTGAGCTCGATCTCCTCGAGCTTCGCGTAGCGTTGGATCCGGCCGAGGTAGTCGTCGAGCACGGCGCGGAGCGGGCGCTCCTTCACCTTGCCCACGACGAGGAAGACGACCTTCACGCCCCGTCGTCGACCGGGACCCTCGCCGCGTCGACCCAGAGCGACTCGAGGTCGTAGTAGCCCCGCGTGTCCTCGTGGAACACGTGCGCGATGACGTCGCCGAAGTCCATGAGGACCCAGCTCGCCTGGGGCAGCCCCTCGACGCTGAGGCAGCGGACGCCGGTCTTCTCCTTCACGTCGGCCTCGACGTTCTTCGCGATCGCGGCGACCTGCCGGTCGCTGCGGCCGCTCATCACGACGACGTAGTCCGTGTAGTCGACCTTGCCGATCACATCGAGGATCACGACGTTGAGCGCCTTGCGGTCGAGCGCCGACCCCGCGATCGCGAGAGCCGTCTCCCGCGCCGCCGCGAGCTGGGCGATCCGCCTCGGATCGTCCTCCGCGTGCTCGACTCGTGCCTCGCCGTTTTCGCCGTCACCCATGCTTTGCCCTCGAACGAGCGGCTACAGGTATCCGATCTGAACGCGTCGTCAAGCCGGCGTGACCGCGCGGCTCAGGCTCGGACCTGGCCGGCGCCGCGGCCGATCCATCGCGTGGTGCACAGCTCGCCGAGCCCCATCGGGCCATAGGCGTGCAGCTTCGTGGTGGAGATCCCCACCTCGGCGCCGAGCCCGAGCTGGCCTCCGTCGTTGAACCGCGTCGACGCGTTCACGAGCACGCAGGACGCGTCGACCTCGCGCAGGAAGCGCTCGGCGCGGTCGTGGTCCTCGGTGACGATGGCCTCCGTGTGGAGGCTCCCGTGCCGGGCGATGTGGTCCATCGCCGCGTCCACCCCGTCGACGACGCCGACCGTGAGGACGAGGTCGAGGTACTCCTCGTCCCAGTCCGCGTCGGTCGCGGGCGTCGCCTCGATCGTCGCGCGGGCGCGCTCGTCGGCTCGCAGCTCGACGCCCGCCTCGCGCATCGCCGCGGCGACCTTCGGGAGGAACGCGTCGGCGACCGCGGCGTCCACCAGCAGTGTCTCCATCGAGTTGCAGACCCCCGGCCGCTGCACCTTCGCGTTCATCGCGATGGCGAGCGCCTTGTCGAGGTCGGCGTCCCTGTCGACGTAGACGTGGCAGACGCCCTTGTAGTGCCGGATCACGGGGACCCGCGCGTTCTCGGCGACGAAGCGGATCAGCCCCTCGCCGCCGCGCGGGATGATCACGTCCACGATCCCATCGAGCTCGATCATCGCGCGCGTCGCCTCGCGGTCGAGCGTCGGGATCAGGCTCACCGACGCCGGGTCGAGCCCCTCCGCCTCGAGCGCCGCCGCGAAGACCGTCGCGAGCGCGGTGTTGGTGCGGAAGGCCTCCTTGCCGCCGCGCAGGAGGCACGCGTTGCCCGCCTTGAAGCAGAGCGCGGCCGCGTCGACGGTCACGTTCGGCCGCGACTCGTAGATGATCCCGACGAGCCCGAGCGGCGCGCGGACGCGCTGCACCTCGAGCCCGTTGTCGAGCGTGTGCGAGTGGACCACCTGCCCGACCGGATCGGGCAGCTCCACGATCTCGTCGAGCGCGCGGGCGACGCCGTCGAGCCGGGCGCGGTCGAGCTTCAGCCGGTCGCGCAGCGCCGGCGACAGATCGGCGCCCGCCGCGACGTCCTCCTCGTTCGCGCGCAAGACGTCTTCACTCTCGGGCGCGCGGAGCGCGGCCGCCACGCGACGCAGCACCGCGTCCTTCTTCGCCGTCGGCGCCGCGGCGAGCGAGCGCGCGGCCCGCTTCGCGCGGCGCGCCAGCGCCTCCACCTCGTCTCTGACCTCGCTCATGTCCCCTCTCACACCAACACGAGGTCGTCTCGATGCACGAGCTCGTCCCCGCCGTGGAACCCGAGCCGCGCTCGGATCTCGTCCGTCTTGGCCCCCGCGAGCGTCGCCGCGTCGGCGGTCCCGTAGCGCGTGAGCCCGCGCCCGATCTCGACGCCGTCGAGCGTGCGCAGCACCACCGCGTCGCCTGGCGAGAACGCCCCGCGCACCCCGACGACCCCGGCCGGGAGCAGGCTCCGCCCGCCCTCGCGGATCGCGCGCGCCGCCCCCTCGTCGAGGATGAGATCCCCGCGCGGCCGCAGCGTGTAGGCGATCCAGTGCTTGCGGCTCGGGAGCTTCGCGGCCGACGGGACCACGAGCGTGCCGACGTCCTCGCCGGCGAGCACTCGCGCGAGCACCGTCGCGTCGCGGGCGTCGGCGATGACGACGGGGACCCCACGGCGCGACGCGCGCCGCGCCGCCTCGAGCTTGCTGCCCATCCCGCCGCTGCCCACGTCGTCGCCCTTGCGCGGCGCGACCATCGCGCGCGCCGCGTCCACGTCCTCGACCACGGGGACGCGCTGCCCCTCGTCGAGGAGCCCCTCCACGTCGCTGAGCAGCACCAGCAGGTCGGCGTCCGCCAGCGTGCACACCATCGCCGCGAGCTGGTCGTTGTCGCCGAACCGGATCTCGTCGACGGCGACCGTGTCGTTCTCGTTGATGACGGGGACGGCTCCGAGCTCGAGCAGCGCCGCGAGGGCGCCCCGGGCGTTCAGGTAACGCTCGCGGTCCTCGAGGTCGGCGTGGCTCAACAGCATCTGCGCCGCGGCGACCCCTCGGCTCCCGAACGCCGTCTCCCAGCCGCGCATGAGCAGCGACTGCCCGACCGCGGCGCAGGCCTGGAGCTGCGCTATCGATCGCGGCCGCTCGGAGAAGCCGAGCCGGCCGCGCCCGAGCGCGACCGCGCCGCTGCTCACGAGCACGACCGACCGGCCGCCCTCGCGGAGCCCGACGAGCTGGGCGGCGAGCGGCTCGAAGCGCGCGTCCTCCGCGTGACCGAGCTCGTGCAGCGACGCGCCCACCACCGAGCGACTGCCGACCTTGACCACGATCCGACGCGCCGAGGCCAGCTCGGCTCGACGCGTCATGGCGTGCCCGTCTCCTGCTCGAGGGCCAGATCGAACTGCAGCGTCAGCGCGTCCACGAGGTCGTCGGGCGCGTCGGCGAAGCCGTCGAGCACCGCGTCGACGAAGCGCTCGATCGGCGAGCGCCCCTCTTCGTCGGCGTTGACGAGCGCGTCGAACGCCCGCCGCAAGATCTGCCAGAGCCCCGCCGGGATGGTCTTGAGCGCGTCGAAGCCCGCCTCGCCGATCGCGCGCTCGGTCGCGGACCGCACGCGGCGCGCCTCGGCCGCGGTGAGCGCGGCGCGGGCCGGCCGGTCGGGGCGGCGCAGGAAGTGATCGAGGCACACCGCCGCGAAGAGCGTCCCGAACGCGTCCTCGACGCGCGCCGCGATCCGGAACGGCGCCAGGATCGACGACAGCGCGGCCTTCACGAGCCGACCGCGCTCCGTCGACGTCGCGTGGATCGAGCCCGGGCTCGAGAGGATCCCCCGCGCGTCCGGGGTCAGCACGACGCCGTGACGCTTGGCGACCCGGCGCATCGCCGCGCCGCGAGACAGCTCGCTCAGGACGGAGTCGAGCATCGGCACCGGCACCGCCCCCGCGAGGCCGGTCACGGCCGCGTAGACGGAGACGGACGCGCCGGCCTGGCGCGCGAGCGGCGTTCCAGCTCGCCGGGAGATGTCGCTTTGGGGCTCGGTCATCGGAGGCGGGGAGTCTAGCGCGCCCCTGGAATCACGCGAACGGCCGCCTCCGTTGCTACGCTCCGTCACCTTGCTCGTCTCCGACATGCCCGCGTGGATCGTCCGCGCCCTCGCATTCGTGTTCGGGGCCCTCTGGGGCAGCTTCTTCAACGTGGCGATCTACCGCTGGCCTCGAGAGCTCAGCGTGGTGAGCCCGCCGAGCCACTGCCCGCACTGCAAGACCGAGATCCCGCCCTACCGGAACATCCCGATCCTCGGGTGGCTGATGCTGCGGGGCAAGACCGCTTGCTGCGGCCAGAAGCTCAGCCCCCGGTACGTGCTCGTCGAGGCGACCTCGGCGCTCCTCGCCGTGGCCCTCGCGGAGCGGTTCATCCTCGCGCAGGACGCCAACGCCTCGCTGTCCGACGCTGCCATCACCACCCTCCTGTTCTTCTTCTTCGTCGGGGGCCTCCTGATCGCGACGTTCGTCGACGCGGAGTGGATGGAGATCCCCGACGAGGTGTCGATCGGCGGCGCCGCGCTCGGCCTCGCCACCGTCGCGCTCCGTCACCCGAGCCCGGACGCCGTGGATCTCGCGCTCGGCGCCGGCGGCGGCTTCCTGACCGTGCAGGTCCTCCTGGTCTGGAGCTGGGAGCGCCTGACCGGCCGCCGCGGCATGGGCGAGGGCGACAGCAAGTTCCTCATGTTCATCGGCGCTTTCCTCGGCTGGAAGGGCGCGATCTTCGCCCTCGTCGGGGGCGCGCTGCAGGGGATGATCTACGCGCTCGTCAGCGGCGTCGCGAGCCGCGCCCGCCCCGAGCCACCGCGGCCGACCCCCGCGACCGAGACCGACGGCGAGGCCCTCGCCGACGAGGATCACTGGGTCCCCCCCGCTCCGCTCGAGGGGCGCGACGGAACGAAGGCGACCCTCTCGGACGGCGGCCGTCAGCTCACCGTCGAGGACGCGAAGGGCCGCACCCTGTGGGAGCACGTCGCGGTCGACCCCGACGCCGATCCGATGCGCCGCGCGATCCCCTTCGGCCCCTTCCTCGCGCTCGGCGCCCTCGAGTTCCTGTTCTTCGGCGACCGCCTCATCGAGGCGTACCTCGACCTGTTCCTCTAGCCGGCTGCTCAAAGCAGCCGGCTTCCGTGCCGCGCGCGAAGCGCGCATGCCCGTGCCCCTGCCCGTGCCCGGACCGTTCCCCGTCAGCCGTTCCCGATGTGCACGCGTGACCTCGAGCACGCGCGACGCCCACCTCTACTCGTCTTCGCGCCGGCCGAAGACGTCCACCGTCGTCGCCGTCGGCTCGTCGTCGTCGAAGTCGCCGATCGGCGGGTAGAGCCGCGCGAGGTCCGCGACCTCGATGCGCGGGTTGGTGGGGACGGCCTGCGCGAGCAGCGCGCTCATGTCGTGGCGCGCCGTCACGGCCTCCGCCATCGGCCCCGCTCGCTCCGCGGCGAGCGCCTCGATCTCCTCGATGCGGCGCTGGAACGCGGCGCGCTTGGGGTGCCGGATCGCGAGCAGCCGGTACATCGCGAGCGCCTGGTCCGCCTTGCCGAGCTTGAGCAGCAGCTCCGCCTCGTCGGCCGCCGCGAGCACGTCGGTGGGCTCGTCCGGCTCGTCCTGCGCGCCGATCCGCGGGTAGCGATCGGCCGGATCCGTGGGCGTCCCCCACGCTGCCGCGCGCGCTGGGCCCCTTCTTCGAGAGCCAGTGCACCGACGAGAGCTCCGCGCGGGCACCGGGTCGGCCTCGTCCCCGAGCGCACGCCGCAGCGACACCAGATCCCCGAGGATCAGCCGCGCGCGCTCGTCGTGCCGGTCCTTCTCGAGGATCTTGCGGTAGACCTTGTCCGCCTCCGCGAGCATCCCCATCCGGATGTGGAACTCGCCGAGCCCGTGCCCCTCCATCGGCACCGTCGTGGCCGGCTCGTCGGCCCCGCTCAGAGGCTCCGTGAACATGCGCTCGGTCTCGACCACCAGGCGGCGCAGCACGCCGGCGAGCTCCGTCGCCTTGGCCCGCTCGGCCGCCTCGAGCGCGCCGGGCAGATCGCGCGCGCGCCGACCCGCGCGAGCACCGTCTCGCGCGTCACCTGCTCGACCGGCTCGGGGGCCTCCCACCAGCTCCCGCGCACCAGCGCGGCCAGCGCCCGCTGACGGCGCGAGAGCCACTCCAGGCGCGCTCACGGTCTGGCGCATGACCTCCTCGATGGCGCGCAGCGCGCTCGGGGCCTGCCCCGCGCCGACGAGCTGGAGCGCCGCCGAGAAGGACGGGTCGGCGTCGGCAGGGAACGGCGCCAGCGCGTCCTCGAGCAGCCCGTGAGCCGGCTCGCTCGCCGATCCGCCGCGCCGATGTCGAGCGCCCGCAGCAGCGTCAGCGCCTCGTGGAACCGATAGCGATCGAGGAGACCGACCACGAGCGGGAACCCGAGCGCCGGCTCCTCGCCGGACGCGGTGGGGAGCTCGCCCCGGTCCATCTGCTCGGCGAGCGCGTGCAGCACCGCGCGCGCGCGGATCGTTGCGCGCGAGCGCGTGAGCCGCGTACTGACGCGCCGCCCGCTCGTGGCCGAGCCGCCAGAGGGCGACGACGATCCGATCGGTAGCGGGGAGGCCGGACGCCGTCATGCGCCGGCGTCAACGTATCACACCTCGGCGGTGGGGCTCTTCGCCGGGCGGAACCAGCGGAAGAGGAGCCACACGTCGACGGCGACGAAGAGCAGGCACAAGATCGCGAGGAGCAGCGACCACGCGTAGCTGCTCGGGGGCTCGTCCGCGAGGAGCAGGAACGACTCGCCGGAGACCGGCAGGTCCATGTCGCGCGACAGGTAGCCCTCGACCGTGTCGATACGACCGCCGAGCTCCGAGAACGTGACGAGCCGACCGGTGAACTCGCTCCGGGCCAGAGAGAGGCCGGCGAGTCCTCCGTGTGGACGTAGATCGTCCGCTGGCCGGCGAGCGGGAAGACCACGTGCTCGGACCCCGTCAGCACGCGGCGATAGCGGACCGCGCGGCTCATCATGGGGTGCCGCCGACGCGGACCTCGGTGTTGGTCCGCAGGCTCGCGGCGTCGACGGTGGTCGCGTCCCCGAGATCGACGACCTCGTCCGATCCGAAGAAGTACGCGAGATCATGGCGCAAAGAGAACGCGAGCCCGAGCGCGCCGGCCACCACCGCGGCCATCAGCGCCAGCGTCAGGAAGCGACGACCCTGGGGCGGCGCCGGGCGCCGAGGAGCTCCGGGTCGACCGCGTCGCGCGCCGAGGTATCCACCGTCTCTTGCATGTGGGCCACGTGGGCTCTGACACCCACTATCCCCAAAGGTTCGCCGTACGCAAGCCCCCTGCGGGCGCCGGAGAAATCCCAAAACCCCGACCGCCGAAGGCGACCGGGGTCACGGGCGGGCCCGCCGAGGATCAGGCCTTCGATCGACTTGAGCCAGTCCCAGAGCCGCGGCGTCGGCCACTTCTCGAGGCGGTCGCGGTAGCCCTGGTCCTTGCGGTTCTCGGCCGTGCAGATCGCGTCGATCAGCTTGGCGCGCGAGCCGAAGCGGTCCTTCACCTCGGTGAGCACCGAGTGGAGGTGGAGGAGCTTCTTGTTGGACACGCGATCGAGGCCCTTGTCCTCGTTCAGGCGGTCGAGGAAGAGCTCGTCGTTGGCGAGCTCGCGAACGGCCTCGATCAGCTTTTCCTTCGAGCCGAAGCGGTCGTTCACGGTGGCGAGCGGGGAAGCCTTCATCATCTACTCCATCGCCCCCTTGCGGGGGGCGAGCGTCTAGCACGCGGGTCGCGGGCTCACAAGCGATCCGAGGCCATTGCCCGCCACTGGCCAGTCGTTCACCATCAGGCACCTTCGTGTCGGCCGCCGAGCTCGTCCACCTCCACGTCCACTCCGAGTTCTCGATGCTCGATGGGGCGATCCGCCTGCCGGCCCTCGTCGAGAAGGTCCGCGAGCTCGGGATGCCGGCCGTCGCGCTGACCGACCACGACAACATGCACGGCGCGGTGCGCTTCTACCGCGCCTGCAAGGCGGCCGAGGTCGCGCCGATCCTCGGCTGCGAGGTCGCCTTCACCCCGGGCAGCCGCTCCGATCCCACGAACCGCCGCCAGCACCACCTCGTGCTCCTCGCGGCGAGCCAGGTCGGCTACCAGAACCTCGTGCGCCTCGTCAGCCGCGGCTGGGTGGAGGGCGCCAACCGCCCGCGCGTCGACTTCGACGTCCTGCGCGAGCACGCCGAGGGCGTCGTCGGGATGACCGCCTGCATGGGCGGCTACGTCGCCCAGGAGATCCTGCTCAAGGGCGAAGAGGCCGGCCGCAACGCGCTCGGCAAGCTCAAGGACTGCTTCGCGCCCGACCACTTCTTCGTTGAGCTGCAGGACCAGGGCTTCCCGGAGCAGGGTCCCCTGAACGAAATCCTCGTCGAGCTCGCGAAGGCCGCCGCCCTCCCCGTCGTCGCCACCAACGACTGCCACTACCTCGGCCGCGAGCAGGCCCGGGCGCAGCTCGCCTTGCAGTGCATCGCCGCGGGCGCCCCCTCGCCGACATGGAGCGCGCTCACCACGGCTCCGACCGCATGTACCTCAGCGGCGTCGAGGACATGGCGCAGACCTTCCGCCACCTCCCGAGGCGCTGAAGAACACCCTGCTCATCGCCGAGATGTGCGGGGCGTGGCGGACCCGCTGTCCAAGCCGAAGCTCCCGCGCTTCCCCGTCCCCGAGGGCCACACCGAGGCGTCGTTCCTCGAGAAGCTCTCGCGCGAGGGCCTCGCCGCGCGCTTCGACGAGCTCACGCGGCAGGGCTACTCGCTGAACAAGTCCGAGTACGACGAGCGCCTCGACTGGGAGCTGGGCGTCATCTCGTCGATGGGGTTCCCGGGCTACTTCCTGATCGTCCAGGACTTCATCAACTGGGCGAAGCAGCAGGGCATCCCCGTCGGCCCGGGCCGCGGCTCTGGCGCCGGGTCGCTCGTCGCCTACGCGCTCGGATCACGGACCTCGATCCGATCCACCACCTGCTCCTGTTCGAGCGGTTCCTGAACCCCGAGCGCGTGTCGATGCCCGACTTCGACATCGACTTCTGCATGGACCGCCGCGACGAGGTCATCGACTACGTCCGCGCGAAGTACGGCGACACGAGCGTCGGCCAGATCGCCACCTTCCATCAGCTCCGCAGCCGCAGCGTGGTGCGCGACGTCGGCCGCGTGCTCGGCATGACGCCGGCCGACGCGGGCCGCATCGCGTCGATGATCCCCGAGCCCATGCAGGGCAAGACCGTCCCCATCGCGAAGGCGCTGGAGACGGAAGACCGCTTGCGCGCGACGTACGAGGAGGACGGAGGGTCAAGGAGCTGCTCGACACCGCGATGCAGCTCGAGAACCTCAACCGCCACGCGGGCATGCACGCCGCCGGCGTCGTGATGTCCGAGGGCCCGCTCTGGGACCACGTGCCCGTGTTCTGCCCCAGAGCCCGGCGTCTACGTCACGCAGTACGACAAGGACGACGTCGAGGCCGCCGGCCTGGTCAAGTTCGACTTCCTCGGCCTCAAGACGCTCACCGTGATCGACATCGCGGTGAAGCTCATCGACAAGCGCCCCGACCGCGAGGGCCGCCCCTTCGACCTCGACGCGATCCCGATGAACGACGCAGCGACCTTTGCGCTGCTGCAATCGGGCGAGACCACGAACGTCTTCCAGCTCGAGAGCTCGGGGATGCAGAACCTCTTCCGCCAGCTGCGGCCGGACTGCTTCGACGACATCGTCGCCGCGGTCGCGCTGTACCGCCCCGCCCCCTCGGGACGGGGATGGTCGAGGACTACATCAACTGCAAGAACGGGCGGCAGAAGCCGAACTACCCGCACGCCTGCCTCGAGCCGATCCTCAAGGACACCTGGGGCGTCATCGTCTACCAGGAGCAGGTCATGCAGATCGCCCGGACGATGGGCGGCTACTCGCTCGGCGGCGCCGACCTGCTGCGCCGCGCGATGGGCAAGAAGAAGGAGTCGGAGATGGCGAAGCAGCGCGCCTTCTTCGTCGACGGCTCCGTCGCGAACGGCCACTCCGCGGAGGAGGCTGGCGGCATCTTCGACCTCGTCGCCCACTTCGCCGGGTAATACGGCTTCAACAAGGCGCACAGCGCCGCGTACGGCCTCATCGCGTACCAGACCGCGTACCTGAAGGCGCACTACCCGGTCGAGTTCGTCTGCGCGACGCTCACCGCCGACAAGGACAAGACCGAGAAGGTCGTCCGCACCGTCGCCGAGGCGCGCTCGATGGGCATCACCGTCCTGCCGCCCGACGTGAACGAGTCGGAGATCGACTTCACCGTCGTCTACGAGGAGCAGGCGAAGGCCTTCAAGCGCCGCCCCGATCGACCCGTCTCGCTCGGCGGCAAGCTCCGCGACCCCTGGGTGCCCAAGATCCGCTTCGGCCTCGGCGGCGTGAAGGGCATCGGCTCGGGCGCGCTCGAGGCCATCTTCGAGTCACGCGGCCAGAGCCCCGACGGCGAGACGAGCGACGGCACCCAGCAGCCCTTCACCGACCTCTTCGACCTCGCGAGCCGCGTGGACCTCAAGCGCGTGAACAAGGGCGTCGCCGCCGAGGCCCTCGTCCAGTGCGGCGCCTTCGACGCCGTCCACGGCGCCCTCTCCGTGGATCGCGCGAGCGCCCACGGCGCGATCGAGGCCGCGCTCGAGCGAGGCCGCCGCGCGAGCGCGGACCGCGCGGCCGGCCAGACCAGCCTCTTCGGTCTGCTCGAGCCGGCGCAGGCCCGAGCCGTCCAGCGCGTCGGCGGCTCCGGCTTCCCGAAGGTCGAGCCGTGGGATCTCAAGGAGATGCTCGCGCGGGAGAAGGCCACGCTCGGGTTCTACGTCTCGGGCCACCCCTCGAGCGCTACTCGGACGAGCTCTCCCGGTTCTGCGACGCCCGCACGTCGACGCTCTCGGGTCGCAAGGACGGGAGCCGCGTGACCATCGGCGGCTCCGTCGAGGGCTACCGCGAGCGGCCCACCAAGGCCGGCGGCAAGATGGCCTTCTTCCACCTCGAGGATCCCGGAGGGCCGCGTCGAGGTCATCGTGCGGACCCGCCAGCTCGAGACGGCCCGCGAGATCCTCGGGATGGGCGACCCCATCCTGCTGACCGCCGACGTGAAGTTCGAGCGCGATCGCGGCGCGGGCGAGGACACCGCCGCAGAGTCCAAGCTCCTGCTCGTCGAGGTCGCCTTGCTCGCCGACGAGCTCCGGGCCCGGACCAAGTCCGTCCGCCTTCGGCTCCGGGTCGAGAAGACCAACCTCGGTCAGCTCGAGGCGCTCAAGCGGGCCCTCGAGGAGCACCCCGGTCCTTGCCCGGTGAGCCTCGAGCTTCGGAGCACCGACAACTGGACCGTCCGCTTCATGAAGACGGGGCTCAGCGTCGAGCCGTCCGAGCAGTTCCTCTCCAGCCTCGAGCGCCTCTTCGGCGAGAAGGTCTGCGAGCTCCGATAGCTGCGGATACGAAAGCTCCGCGTCGGATTGAAAAGAGGCGGACACTCGCGTGTCCGCCCCGTTCGGTGAGTCGAGCGGGCGCTCAGGCCGCGCGACGCGCGCCGGGACCGCCGTCGGCCCGTGGGTCGTCACGATCTCGACCGCGCCACCGATCTGCTCGGAGACCACGCTCGCCAGCGCCTGCATCGCGTGCCGCGAGCGGCCCGTCTTGTCGCCAGCGTCGAGGTAGAGCGTGGGCGTCACGCTGCTGCCCATCATGTGGGACAGGACCGCACGGATCATCAGGGACCGTGCGTTGAGGGTGTCAGAATCCCAACACTCCCCGCCGACCAGCGCAGCGGCGACCACGTCGCCCTTGTCACCGAGCTCGGCGACCCGCGCTCGGACGCGCGTGGCCAGCTCGGAGGGCGTCTCGCCCATCCGCTGCAGGACGATCGCGATGTCGTGAACCTCTCCCCGGAGCGGCTCGATCCACTCGCTCCAGTCCGAGTCGCGCTCGGCGACCAGAAGTCCAATCTTGGGCTGACTGCTCATCTCTAGGGCTCCACTCTCCGCATTTGCAATCACGGTGCCACTCGTCCCGAACACCTCGACCGGCGGGTTCATGCCCACCGATCTCGACAACCTTGGTGGCCGTTCCCCCACACCTCGTGTCGCCTGGCACCCACAGGCACAGCCCTCATGACGCGCTGCGTCGACCAAAGTTCTCCGTGAAGTTCGAGCCGGACCGTGAAGCCGAAGTCACGCCTCCGACCGGACGTCCCCATTTGAAGGCATGACATCCGTGGCAGCTGGGCTAGCCACCTGGCCACTGCGCCAGCCACCCGCGGGTGTGCCCGACGGCGCAACACGTGCGTGAAATGGAGCGCGGCGTGCGCTGCCTGACGTCTTGACCGACCCCACGCCGATTGCTACTAGGCGCCCAAGCCTGAAGAGGCCTGACCGGGGCCGTTAGCTCAGCTGGTAGAGCAGCGGGCTTTTAACCCGTCGGTCCTGGGTTCGAACCCCAGACGGCCCATCTGTCCCCATCATCTAGAGGCCCAGGATACCGGCCTTTCACGCCGGCGACGCGGGTTCGAATCCCGCTGGGGACGCTCCGAGGCGCGACTTCGTCGCGCCTAGTCATGCAGTTGGCCGACTTCGTCGGCCGGGCCTGGCTGTCGCGCAGAGAACTGGTGAATCCGCACGGCGGTGCGGGAGCACTAGCTCCCGCCCTCTGGACCGTGATCCCGTCGTGACCTGCTGCGTCTGCGGAACTAGACTGAAGCCATGAGCGACCCGAGCCAGCAACGCGAGGAGCGGCCCCTCGTCCCCCATCCGGACGACGAGGCCGAGGTTCGCGCGGGTTTCGACGAGGCAGAACGCGGAGAGGTGCTCTCCGAGAGCGAGTCCGCGGAGTACCTCCGTCGCCTGCTGGCAGAGCCCACGACGAACCAGTGAGCCGCGTTCTTCGGCTCACACGCCGATACCTACGCAACGCCGACCGGCTCGGCGTCATCGCAGGCTCGGCACGCGGACGGGCTGTCGGCCGGACCATCCAAGCCCTCGGTGGCGATGGTGGGCTCCCGGCGCCAGGCGACGTCGAGGCGCTCGTTCCACCCACGGGAATCGCATACGTCCGCCGCGTTCCCGGCAGGAACCTCTGGCTCTGGTACATCCTCTCGGGAGAAGACGGCGTCACCCTGATCGCGCTGACCGCAGACCCTCCGGTGCCACTCTCGGACTGAGCCTCGAGGGGCAAGCCCGGCTCGCGTCAGGCCCGCCACGAGGCGCAGGACCCGCAATCTCTGGGGAATCCCGCGGAGTACAAGAGCCATCGTCCCGCTGGGGACGCTCCGAGGCGCGACTTCGTCGCGCCTAGTCATGCAGTTGGCCGACTTCGTCGGCCGGGCGGCTTGGCTGTCGCGCAGACGAATCGGCGGATCTGGGCGGCGGTGTGGGGGCCGATGCCTGGGACGGCGGCGAGCTCGGGCTCGGTGGCGTCGATCACGGCCTGGAGGCTACCGAAGCGCGTGAGCAAGGCGACGGCGCGCTTCGGGCCGATGCCTGGGAGGGCGGTCAGCATCCGGATGCGCCGGGCATCGGCGTCTCGCGGGTTCCAGGAGCGGGAGGCGGCGCCCTTGGCCTGCCGTCGCGCCGCTTGGCGGCTGAGGGCGCGGAGCAGCCACACGGTCTCCTCGGGGCCACGCGAGCGGAGAAGCGGCAGGTCGAAGACGAAGGTCAGGGCCACGATGGCGCCCTGGAGCTGAACGCGTCCGAGTCCGGGGTGACGTGGAGGCGAGCCTTCGAGCAGCACGACCGCGTGGAGGCTCGAGCGTGCGAGGCGCGCGGCCTGGTCGAGCATGCGGCCGCGGAGGATGGAGGCGACGAAGTCGCGGAAGGTCTTGCGCTCGACGAGGACGCGGTCGTCGACGAGGTAGTCGCCGACCCTCAGCTGGGCCAGCTGGACGTCGATGTCGGGTGCCGCTTCGAGGAGACCGTAGACCCCAGAACGGTGCTCGCGATGATCGACGACGATGCGCACGACGAGGAGTCATCGGACGACCGCGAGACGTGTTGCCTGGTACGCGCGATACTCGAGCGAGCGTGACAGAGCATCGACGCAAGCCACTTCCTCGGGGATGGGAGCTCCTCTCGACGGAGGAGCTCGTCGGCCTCGTCGTCGATGGGGGCGTGATGATGTGGAAGCCGATTTGCGCGGAGCTCGCGCGTCGGCCCCCCAGCGAGGAGGCGACCCAACGACTGCTGGACAGCAGCCTCCCTGGCTGGCTCCTGTCTCCGATCCTCGCCGCGAGCCCCCATCCCATCGGCTACACGGGGCTGCGGCGCCTGGCGCTCGCTCGGCACGGCGACGCCCGCCACGCGAACACGGCGGTGCGTGGGATGGCGAGGGCTGACCCGAAGAGGGCCTTCGAAGAGCTGTCAGAGTGGCTGGCGGATCCTTCGAAGGACATTCGCGGCATCGCGACCGTCGGGCTCGCAGCGCTCGGGACCGACGAGGCCGCTCGACAGATCGCGGATGCAGCGGCGGCGGGGCACGTGAGCCCGCTGCTCGCTGGCCAGGAGCTCGGCTGGATGGCCGCCGAGGGCCTCACCGTGGTGAGCGAGCTGCTCGCCGCCGACGATGAGGTGTGCTGGCGTGTTGGCGTGGAGGCGGCGGTGGCTCGCTGGCGCGCCGCTCCCCATGATCCGCTCGTGCACCGATGGCGTCCGCTGGTCTCGGCGTCGCTGTCGACGCGACAGCCGACAGGGCTGCTCGGGCGGTGGTTGAACAAGTGGGTGTCAGGGGAATGAGCGCTCTGCTCGGCCGACGACGGCGACTTGCTCGCGGAGAACCTCCGTTCGAAGCTGGTCGAGGCGCCGGTGCGCTTCACGCCCCGTACCGTTCCTCCAGCCGCTCGAAGTGCTCGTCGTACAGCCGCTCGAAGGCGGCGCCCCCTTCCCGCTCGGCCTCTTCTTTCACTCGCTCGAGGTCGTGCATCTGTTCGAGCCGCGCGACGATCGCCGGGTCGCTCTCGAGCAGCCAGCACGCGTCGTCGACGTCGCCCTTGCTCATCGCGCGAATCCACAACATCTCGCGCCGCGCTTCCGGGTCGTTGCACAGCCGCACCACCGTCTCGACCCACCTGCTCCCGTGTTCCATCTCGCACTCCTTCGTCGAAGGGCGCACGGACGACGATGGCTGCGTCGACTGACGGAACGCGGAACACCTCAGGGATCGACTCGGTCACGGACCGCTGGCTCGAGGAGTCCGCTCAGGGTCCGCGGTCTTCGAGCATCCCCCGGATCACGCTCGCGCATTGGCGGACGCTCCAGGATGCGTGCGACTCGAGGCGCGCCACCAGCGTGCGTACGGTGTGCTCGCGACCATCGACGAGGTCTCGCACCACGAGGCAGTCGAGGACCCCCGCGCCCCAGGCCTGGATGCCTTCGTCGGGGTCGTCGAGGAACTCCTCTACCCAGGGCAGCGTCGTAACGTCGGCGACGACGCGCAGCAGCTCGACCGCCGCTCGACGCCGTTCGATGTCGTCGCTCTCGCGGTAGACCCGATAGCACTCGTGCATCGCCACCGGTGGTCGAAGCAGGGAGAGGACGCTCCGCACCAGCTCGAAGCCAGGGCGGAGATCCAAGTAGTGCGCAACCGCCAGTCTCAACTGCTCGGATCCGAGCAGTGCGTTCAGCGCGTCGCACGCGACCTGACCACCGCCTCGCTCGCCACGTTCCCCGAGGGTGCCCAGCTCGACCGCGAGGGCCGTCCAGTCGATGGGTTGCTCCGACGCGATGCGCATTCGTGGATGCTATTCGCCGCGACGGAACTGCGGGAGCCCTCGGACGAGGGGCTCGTCGTCTCTCACCATCCGCGGATGAGCAGCGGCAGACCGAATCCCACCACACACGCCACGACCGCGAGGAAGCGCATCGTCCCGTGTAGACACCGAGTGGCTATCCCTCTCGCGACGCGGCAGAGCTCGCGCCACGCGGTTTCTTCGTCGGCGACCCTCACCTCACCGTGGGCTCGGTACGGGCCCCCCGTGGCGTCGACCGGGACCCGCAGCGTCGCGAGCGGCCCACGGACCCACGTCGGGAGGTGGGCGGAGGGAGTGCCACGCCCAGGAGGACGAGGATCTCGGGCCCCGTTGCTGGCTGGTACCAGTCGGGGGTGTCGAACGACCGCCGGACGAGGAGCGGCGCAGACCACACGAGCGCGGCCCCCGCCACGATCCACCCCGCGCGACGAGCGCCGACTCCCGCTCTGATCCGGCCCACCGCCCTTAGAGGACAGGGGCGAGCAGTGGTTCCCCAGCGGTCGACAGGACTGCGGCGACTGAAGGGGCCTTCGCGCGAAGCGCAGCCGGCGCCGGTTGCTTCGCTTCGCGGCACGCACGGGGCGCAGCGCGACTGCAACAATCGTTAACAAGGCCGCAACGCGTCCTCACAAGTCGAGCTGAATGCTCCTCATGCAGTCGAACGGCTGCGCCTCGTTCAGGAGGAAGACCTTGAGAGCTCCCGCCATCGCACTCTGTTCGCTCCTCACGTTGTCCGGGTGCGGCGACACCGCGGCCGAGGCCGACTCGGGCGCCACGTCGGACTCCGGGAGCTACGACTCCGGTGGAACCGACGCCGCGGGATCCGACTCCGGTGGATCCGACGCCGGCGCGACGACGACGGACTGCACGTCGCCCGACCAGGCCGCGACGGCGGTGTGCGGGGTGGAGGCGTTCCTCGCGACGCTCTCGGCGGACCAGCGCGACGCGGTGACCTACGACTTCTCGGACTCGACGGACAAGACCTGCTGGTCGAACCTCCCCGGGCAAGCCCGGGCGGGCGTGGCGTTCGGCGACCTGAGCGAGTCGAGCCGGGCCGCGGCGATGGCGGTGGCGGCCACGGTGCTCAGCGACGACGGCTACCAGGAGCTGCGCGGCCTGCTCGCGGCCGACGACTACTTGAACGAGCAGGGCGGCGGAGGCGGCGGTGGTCCGGGCGGGCTCGCGTACGGCTCGGACAACGCGCACTTCGCGATCTTCGGGACCCCCTCGACCACCAGCGACTGGATGCTCGCCATCGGCAACCACCACATGGCCTACAACATCACGTTCGTCGCAGGCACCGGCTACCCGACGCCGTCGCATCAGGGCGCAGAGCCACGGGGCGAGTTCACGATCGACAGCGAGACCTTCGGTCCCCTCGTCGGCGAAGGCGACGCCTTCGTCGCGCTCTTCGGCGCGCTCGACTCGACCCAGCTCGGCGCCGCTCGCATCAGCGGAACGTACGGTGACGTGCTCCTCGGCCCGCGCGAGTACTGCACCGGCTCCTACGACTCGGTGACGTTCCCGTCCGGCTCGGGGCGCGAAGGCGTGCTCGTCTCGTCCTTGAGCGCGGAGCAGCAAACGCTCGTCACGGCGGCCATCGAGCAGTGGGTGCGGGACTACGAGCCGTTCATCGCGGACGGGCTCGTCACGGCTTACACGTCGGCCTCCGCGTACGCAGACACCTACGTCGGGTGGGCCGGTTCGAGCAGCGGCCCGGACGTGACGGTCAACGGAACTTACTTCCGCATCGACGGTCCGCGGGTCTGGATCGAGCTGTCCTGTCAGAACGGGGTGGTCCTGAGCGGGACGCACTACCACAGCATCTATCGCGACCGATCGTTCGACTACGGGTCGGTGCTCTGAGCGTGCAGCGCGCGCTCGCCGCTACATCGTTCGCGCTGGTCACGCTGGTCGCGCCAGCGGCGCGCGCGCATCCCTCCGAACCGTGCCGCTTGGAGCTGTCGTTCCGGCCAGACGCGGTCGATGCGACGCTCCACCTTCCGGTCGACGATCTCGGGCTCGCCCTCGCGGCCACCTGGGGAGACGAGTCGCTGAGGGACCTCGTCTCGCACCCAGAGCGGTTCGACGCGGCCTTCGCGCAGCGCCTGCGCGACTACGTCGCTCGGCACGTCGAGCTCAGAGACGAGCGCGGCGTCGTGTTCGAGGAGCAGGTGGGACCGCCGCGCTGGATCCCCGAGCGCGAAGCCCCCTTCGTGGTGGTGCCGATCCGGCTCGCACCCCCGCGTGACCACGCCCCGAGCGCCCTGCACTTGAGGGCGGACACCGTCACGCACGAGGTGGTGACCCAGCGAACGCTCGTCTTCGTGACCCACGACTTCGAGCGGGCGGACCTCGACGGCTCCGAGCGGGTCATCGCGGTCGTACGGCGCGGCGACGGCGACCTGACGTTCGACCGTCGAGACGCGTCGGTGTGGCGCGGCGCCGCGGCGATGCTCGAGCTCGGCGCGCGCCACATCGCCGAGGGGATCGACCACTTGCTCTTCGTCTTCGTGCTCCTGCTCGCCGCCCCGCTCGAGCCAAGCGAGGGCTCGTGGTGGCAGCGGAGGTGGGCGGCGCCTCGATCCCTCCGGGCCACGTTGCGGAGGCTGTTCGTCGTGGTCACCGCCTTCACCCTCGGCCACTCGATCACGCTCGCCCTGGGCGCGAGCGGCGCGCTGCCGCCCTCGGCGACGCTCGTCGAGGTCCTCGTCGGCGCCTCGATCGCGATCGGCGCGGTCAACGCGATCCGCCCCCTCTTCGGCGCGCGCGAGGCGCTCATCGGCGGTGGCTTCGGGCTCGTGCACGGGCTCGCCTTCGCCGAGACGCTGCGCGACATCGGGCTGCGAGACGCGGAGCTCGTGATCTCGCTCGCCGGGTTCAACCTCGGCATCGAGGCGGTGCAGCTCGGGATGGGGCTCGTCGTCGCCCCGCTCCTCGTCGTGGCCGCGCGCGGCCCCGGCTACGCGGCTCTTCGCGGGCTCGCGGCGACCGGCGCGCTCGTCGCGTCCGGGGCGTGGGTGCTCGAGCGGATCACCGCGACGCCGAACGCGCTCTCGGCGGCGCTCGAGCGCGCGGCCCTCAGCCCGGAGTCCACGAGCGTGGCGCTGGTGGGGTCGCTCGTCCTCTGGGTGGTGGCGGCGCGCAGCTCGTACCTCCTGCGCAGGCGCCTTTCGTCGTCCGGCCGCTGGCTGAGGAGCTTGGCCCTTCGTTGCGGCTTCGGCTCGATCGACGCTCCTCCGTTCGATCACAGTCCCGGCTTGGATTTATGTACTGACTCGCAGACAATTGATTCGAGGCCGGGGCTCGGTCGACGCATCAAACGCGAATCGGTATGAAGTAGTGGCTTCAGGCAAGCGAAGAGGTCGGCCGCGCAAGTTCGTCGAGGAGGACGCGCTCGACGCGATCACGGATCTGTTCTGGAGGCAGGGCTTCGCGGGGACGTCGCTCGAGATGCTGTCCGCGTCGACCGGCGTCGGTCGGCCGAGCCTCTACGCGACGTTCGGCGAGAAGGAGGCGATGTACGTCGCGGCGCTGCAGAACTTCTTCGCGCGGGTGGAGCGGCGGACCGGGGCTATCGTCGGCGGCGACGGCGCGGCGGCGGACGTGGTGCGCCGCATCTTCGAGAGCCTGATCGAGCTCTACACGAGCCCCGAGGCTCGAGGGTGCCTCGTCGTCTGCACCGCGCCCGCGGAGGCAGCCTCGCACGAGGTGGTGCAGGGCGAGCTGAGGCGGGTCGTCACGGCGGTGGACGGACGGTTCGCCGCGATCCTGGAGAAGGCTCGGGCGCGGGGTGAGCTCTCGGAGGCCGCGGACCCGACGTCGCTCGCGGCCATCCTCGCGGCGGTGACCCACACGCTGGCGGTGCGCGCCCGCGCCGGGGTTCCAGCGGGCGAGCTTCGCGCGATCGCGGACGCCGCGGTGGAGCTCGTGTTCGAGCGCGGCGGTGCGGGCTGATCCCACGCGCCGCGCGCTGTCCTTGCCGCGCTTGGCGCTTCAGGCGGGGCCCCACGCCGATCGAAACGCGGGACGCGCCTGGAGCCGCTCGAGCCACGCGGCGATGCGCGCGTGATCGTCGAGCGAGGCGCCCGTGTGCTTCGCGTAGAAGACCACGTTGCCGACGACGAGATCGACGAGCGAGTAGTCCGCGCCGAGCACGTAGGGACGATCCGCGAGGCGTCCCTCGAGCACGTCGAGCAGGCCGCGGAGCTCTGCTCGCGCGAAATCGGCGAGCGGCGCGTGGTGCAGCTTCGCGTCCACCCGCTCGCTCGACGCCCACAGTATGCAGCGGAGGACCGGGCCGAAGGAGGCATACGACCACGTCGTCCACGACAGCGCGACGAGTCGCGCCGGGTCGTCGGCGGCCGGCCACAGGCCTCGCTCGACGCCGTAGCGATCACCGAGCCACTGAAGGATGGCCAGCGCCTCGAACATCGGGGTCCCGTCCACCACCAGGGTCGGGACCTTGCCGTTGGGGTTGAGCGCGAGGAACTCGGGCGTGCGCTGCTTGCCCTGCGCGAGGTCGAGCATCACCCGCTCGTGGGGGACGTCGAGCTCGTCGAAGGCGTGAACGACGGGGGTCGCGCTGGAGAACGGGGCGGCGTAGAGGACCATCTGAGGGTGCATCGGGGCTCCTTTCGGGTTGGAGATCACCCTAGGACCCATCGCGGACAGGTTCGGTCCTCGATACATGCGATGCTGCGAGAAAGATGCTCGAGACCTCCGCCCGGTTGCTCCGCCTGCTCGCCTTGCTCCAGGGGCGACGGTTCTGGACCGGGAAGGCGTTGGCGGAGGAGCTCGAGGTCACCGGCCGCACGCTCCGGCGCGACGTCGATCGGCTGCGCAGCCTCGGCTATCCGGTGGAGTCGAGCGGCGGCGTCGCGGGTGGCTACCAGCTCGGGGTCGGCGCGGTCCTGCCGCCGCTGCTGCTCGACGACGAGGAGGCCATCGCCATCTCGCTCGCGCTTCGCACGGGCGCGACGGGGTCGATCGAGGGCATCGAGGAGACCTCGCTGCGCGCGCTGAGCAAGCTCGAGCGGCTGCTCCCGAAGCGGCTGCAGGAGCGGATGCGGATGATGCGCACGGCCGTCGTGCCGCTGCCGCTCCTGGGTGAGCGAGCGAGCGCGGAGGTGCTCACCGCGCTCGCGGACGCGAGCCGCGAACGTCGGGTGGTCACGTTCGCGTACAAGAACGTGTCCGGGGAGGCCACCGACAGGGAGGTGGAGCCGCACGGCCTCGTGCACACGGGCGTGCGCTGGTACCTCGTCGCCTGGGATCGGGTCCGCGAGGACTGGCGGACGTTCCGGGTGGACCGCGTCACCGACGCGCCCGAGCCGCGAGGCGCGTTCACGCCACGCATCGTGCCGGGCGGCGACCTCGGCGACTACGTGTCGCGCTCGGTGACCTCGGCGCCCTACCCCGTGCGCGTGAAGGTGATCCTGCGCGCTCCGCTCGAGCGCGTGGCGTCGAAGGTCAGCCCGACCGCCGCGCGCCTCGTCGCCGACGGCCCCGATCGCTGCCGGCTCGAAGCGGGCGGACCGAGCCTCGACCTGCTCGCGCTCTACATCGCGGCGATCGGAGAGGAGCTCGAGGTGGTCGAGCCGCCCGAGCTGAGAGCCGCGTTCGAGCGCCTCGCCGGCCGACTCCTCCGCGCCGCGACCGCGTAGCGCGCGGCGATGAAGTCGACGAACGCGAGCCTACTTCAGGGCGAACACGGGCATGTGTCGCGCGTCGCCGTAGTCCTCGATCCGCGGCAGGTTCTTCAGGACCTCCATGTCCTCGGCGCTGATCTGGAAGTCGACCTCGGCGTTGGTCTTCATGTGCGCCGGGTTGGCGGTCTTGGGCAGCGGGAGGAGCCCGAGCTCGAGGGTGTAGCGAATCGACAGCTGCGGCACCGAGACGCCATACCGCTCGGCCATCCCCGCGACGCGCTCGTTGCTCATCAACGCGCCGTGGGCGATCGGCGAGTAGGCCTCGACGAGGATGCCCTCGCTCTGCGTGTAGCGGATCAGCTCCGCTGGCGTGTTGCTGATGTGCGCCAAGATCTGGTTCACCATCGGCCGGACCGAGCAGGACCCGAGGATGTTCTCGAGGTCGACGCGCTCGAAGTTCGACACGCCGATGGCCCTCAGCTTGCCGGCCTCGTAGGCCTCCTCGAGCGCACGCCAGGCCTCTCGGTTGCCCTCGAGGAAGCGCTCCTCCTCGCCGAAGCGCGTCCACGGCTGCGGGCTGTGGATGATCATCAGGTCGATGACGTCGAGCCCGAGGCGCTTCAGGGAGCCGTCGATGGAGCGGACCGCTTCGGCGTGAGACTTCACCTCGGCGGCGAGCTTCGTGGTGACGAAGAGCTGCTCGCGCGGTAGCCCGGAGGAGCGGACGCCGTCGCCGACCCCGGTCTCGTTCTGGTAGGCCTGCGCCGTGTCGATGTGGCGATAGCCGAGGGCGACGGCCTCCCGGACGGCCTCGGCGACCGCGTCGTCGGGGATCATCCAGGTGCCGAGCCCGAGCTTGGGGATCTCGACGCCGTTCGCGAGCGTGTAGTGGTCTCGGAGAATCATGTTCGTCTCCTCAAGGTCTGTCGATAAATCGCCTCCGGCGATTTCTCTCCGGCGAGGGGCAAGCCCCTCGCGCTCCCCACTGAGATCCTCCGACGCTTCGCGTCGTCGGACTCAGTCCTTCTTCACCGGCGTGGCGAGGTAGACCTCGTCGGGCACCGGCTCCATCCAGTCGACGGGGCTGCCGTTCAGCGCCTCGTTGATCGCGACGTGCTGCATGGCGCTGAGGTCCGTCGCGCCATGCCAGTGACGGCGGCCACAGCTGCACCAGATCAGATCGCCGGGGCGGATCTCGGTCTTCGGCCCGCCTTCACACTGCGTCCAGCCCACGCCGTGGGTGACGAGCAGGATCTGCCCGAGGGGGTGCGTGTGCCAGTGGGTGCGCGCGCCCGGCTCGAAGCTCACCACCGCGACGCCCACCCGAGCGGGCTCGGGCGCGGGGAAGTAGCTGTCGATGCGGACACGCCCGGTGAACGTCGCGGCGGGCCCCTCCACCGCTTTCACGGAGCCCGCTCGTTGAATCCTCATCGCGTCGTCGGTGCTCATCGTCGCCTCCTTCGAGAGGAACCTATGGCCGGGGGCAGGGACGAACTAGACCGCACGCGGTTGACGCCGTGGTAAGCAGAGCTCAACAATCACCCGGAACGCACCCGTCCTCGATGGACAGTGCGGTCCCCCTGACCCGTGAACGCGCCGCCCTTCGCCCAGCTCCAGGCCTTCCTCGCGGTCGCGCGCGAAGGGAGCTTCAGCGCCGCCGCGCGCGAGCTCGGCGTGTCGCGGTCGGCGATCAGCCAAGCGGTGCGGCAGCTCGAGCGCCAGCTCGACGCGGTGTTGCTCACTCGGACGACGCGGAGCGTCTCGCTGACGAGCGCGGGGCGGCGCCTCGTCGAGAACGCAGACCCCGCCCTCGAGCAGCTGCGCGCGGCGCTCGTCGAGGTGCAGACCGATCGAGGCGACGCGACGGGCAGCGTCCGGCTGTCGGTGCCGCGCGCGGCCGTGCCCCTCGTGATCGATCCCGTCGTCCCCGTGTTTCGCGCGCGGCATCCGCGAGTCTCCGTCGAGGTCGTGGTGGAGGATCGCCTCGTCGACGTCGTCGCGGAGGGATACGACGCCGGCGTTCGGCTCAGCGAGAGCGTGGACCTCGACATGGCGCAGCTCCGGGTCACCGATCCCTTCCGCTTCGTCGTCGTCGGCTCGCCCGGATACCTCGCGCGGCACCAAGCGCCGAAGCGACCGAGGGATCTCCTCGAGCACGAGTGCATCACGTTCCGCTCACCGACCTCGGGCGACCTCTACGCGTGGGAGCTCGAGCGAGGCGGGCGGAGCTGGCGCATCCCCGTGCGCGGTCACGTCGTCGCGAACGAACCGGGGCTGTGCGTGGACATGGCGCTGCTCGGCCTCGGCCTCGCGTACACGATGGAGCCCGAAGTCGCCGAGCCCCTGCGTACGGGTGCGCTCGTTCGCGTCCTCGCGCCGTACGAGCCCGAGGTGCCCGGCTTCTTTCTCTTCTACCCGAGCCGCGCCCAGAGCTCGCCGGCGCTCCGGCGCTTCATCGAGGTCGTGAAGGACGTGCTGAGGCGTTGAGCCGCTACCGCTCTTCGACGGTCACGCCGTTCCAGAACGCGACGTAGCCCTCGATGTTCTTCGCGGCGTCCTTCGGCTCCGGGTAGTACCAGGCGGCGTTGCGGTTCACCTGGTCCCCCACGACGACGTCGTAGTAGCGGGCGGTGCCTTTCCAGCCGCACACCGAGGTGTGGTCGCTCGCGCGGAGGTGGGCGCGGGTGAGCGCGGACGGTGGGAAGTACAGGTTGCCCTCGACCCTCTCGACCTCTTCGCTCTCGGCGATCACGGCGCCTTTCCACATCGCTCGAGCCATGCGCTCCCCCTTTCGGTGGGGAGAGCCTCGGGCCGGGCCGGCCCACTGTCCAGGGCGCATCGCGCCCCGCGGCTCAGGACCGGAGGTAGCGGACCGCGAGTTGGACGAGCTCTTCGACGAAGCGAGGATCGTCGAGCAGCTCGGGGCGATGCACGACCGCGGACTCGACGCAGTGCGAGAGCGCGCCCTCGAGCACCTCGAGGAGCAGCGCTGGGGGCGCGGGCCGAACGGCGTCGCCCTGGACCTCGATCTGCTTCACCCCCAGCTCCGCGACCGCGCCGGCGACCTCGTCGCTGATCCCACGGATCCAACGGCGGGGTACCTCCAGGAGGAGCGCGCGTCGCAGGAGCCGATCCGACGACGCGGCTCCGACGAGCGCCCCGAGCAGATCGGCGAAGAGCTCCGGCAGCGGTCGGCGTCGGCGATCCGCGAGGATGGGCGCGACCGCGGCGAGCGTCTGCGCCTCGCGTCGCCGGGCCAGCTCACCCGCGATCGCGCGCAGGTCGGGGAAGTAGCGGTAGACGCTCGCCGGGCTCACCGCCGCCCGCCGCGCGATGGCTCGAGCGCTCACCGCGTCCCAGCCCCCTTCCCCGAGGATGGCGCTCGTGGCGCCCACGATCGCCTCGAACGAGGCGCGACCCCGAGCCGTGGACGGCTCGACCCGCTTCGCGACGTCCGCCCCCTCGCTCCGCGGGAGCGCGGCGAGTCGGGCCAAGGTGGCTTCGGAGGCCTCGGGCCACGGCGCCGTCGGGTCCATCGACGGGGCCTCGAGGCGCGCGCCATCGGGGGCGGCGTAGCGCCAGGCCAGCGCGAAGACCTCCTCTCGGAACGCGCTCTCGAAGAGCCGCTCGGGCGCGCGCAGCAGCGCCCCCTCGACCGCGCCCTCGACGGCGTGGAAGACGACGAACGACATCACGTCGCGCGGCCCGTCGCGCAGCGACAGCGTCTCCATCACCGACCCGAGCAGGCGCTCGACGGTCGCGTCGGTCGGGGTCGCCGCTGGCAGGACCCACGCGAGCGGGACGTCGACGAGCAACGCGCGACGCGTGGTCACCGACCCGAGGCGAGGATCGAGGAGCACGCCCACGAGGCTCGCGCAGACGCTCCGGGGATCGCCTGGATCGATCTGACCCGCGCGCGCCATCGCCGCCTCGAGCGCGCGCTCCTCGAGGCGTCGGGCGACCTCGACGACGATGGCCTGCTTGTTCGGGAAGTACTCGTAGACCGAGCCGATGCCGACCCCGGCGACGCGCGCGATCGCGTTGGTGTTGAGCGCGTCCGGTCCGTCGCGATGGAGGAGCAGCGCGGTCGCCTCGCAGATCGCGTCCACGATGGCCTGGCTCTCGGTGGTGCGAGGATCTCGCCGCCGCTCGGGCCCCTCCCTCATGCGCTGGAGAGTAAGGCATCTTGCGCGACCCGGACGACCACGACGCCGCCGATGCGACAGGGGCTCGACCTCTCGCCCCGGGCCGTGATTGACTCGCGTCCTCCGTGGAGCTGGTGATCCTGACGGTGGTGTTCTTCGCCCTCGCCGCGTTCGGCGTCGGCCTCTGGTGGTACTCGGCGGACCACGTCGGGAAGCGACGCCTGAAGAACCTGGAGAGCACGCCGATCGCCGACGCACCCGACGGCTCGCTGGTGAAGATCACGGGGAAGCTGGTCCGCGCCGTCGACGAGGGCCTCGAGGGGCCGCTCACCGGGCGGCGCTGCACGGGATACGTGATCGAGGTGAAGGAGCGGACGTACTCCGGCGCCAACGTGAACTGGCACACCATCGTCATGCAGGAGGACGCCGTCTCCTTCGTCGTCGAGGACGCCACGGGCAGCGCGCTCGTGAAGGCCGCCGGCGCGCACCTCGTCCTCGTGCGCGACGGCCACCTCCGCTCCGGCGACCTCGCCGAGAACTCGGAGCGAGCCGAGGCCTTCCTGCTGGCCAACGGCACGCCGAGCGAGAACATCCTCCGGATGAAGAAGTCGATCCGCTACGAGGAGGGCGTGCTCGAGCCCGGCGAAGAGGTCTCCGTGCTCGGCGTCGGCACCTGGGGGACCGATGGCGACGGCGCCAAGCGCCTCGTCCTCGAGGCGAGCCCCGAGCACCCGCTCACCATCAGCGACGATCCGTCGACGCTCTGAGCGTCGACGCGGCCGTCAACGGCCCTTGCCCATGCCCTCCTGGCAGCTCAGGGACGGGGTCCCCAGGGTTACCTGCGGGCCTCGCGACCCGGACGGTGCCGACGAGGGGGACGGTGACGGTGCCGGCGGTGGGGTCGTAGTTGTGGACGAGGCCGGCGGTGAAGAGGGCGGTGAGGGCGACGAAGGCGACCGCGGCGAAGCGGCGCGTGGAGGGGATGGCGGCCGCCGCGGGCGCGTCCTTGCGGCCGTCGACCATGCTCATGGTGATGTTCTCGCGGCGTCGGTAGCTGTGCAGGACGACGCCGGCGACGTGGAGGACGACGACGGCGAGGGTGGTCCACGCGAGGACGCCGTGGACTTCGCCGAGGAAGCGATAGGTCGGGGCCAGCAGGGCGGTCGCGACGGTCGCGAGGACGAGGCCGAAGATGCCTACGGCGGCGAAGCTGGTGGCCGGGTTGTGCCCGGAGTAGCGCCGCTCGGAGCCGCCGAAGACGCCGCGCAAGTACTCGAGGAGGAGCTTCGGCCGGAGGGTGAAGTCGCGGAAGCGCGACCAGCGCGAGCCCACGAGGCCCCACACGAGACGGAGCAGGACCATGAAGCCGACGACCGCGCCGAGGAGCTTGTGGATCAGGAAGGTCGGGTCCCGATGGCCGACCGACGCGGCGATCCCGAGGGCGCCGAGGAAGCCGGCGGCGAACAGCCAGTGGAAGAGTCGGGTGGGGAGGTCCCAGACGAGGGTGCGCTTCTTCATGTCCTTGCTCCGCGTTGCGGCTCGTGCCGTCACCCATGAAGTACGAACCGGACCTTGCGGGCATCTGAAGCGGCGCCCTCTTCGCTCGAGCGGTGGCATCGTGGTCGGATGGCGGACGCTCCCTACGTCCAGCGGCTGCGCGGCTACGACGTGTTCGAGGCGGGTCATCGCGTCCGGCGCCTGCTGCCCTCGCCCAAGACGTCGATGGTCGGCCCGTTCGTGCTCTTCGACCACTTCGGCCCGGCGACGCTCGCCCCGGGCGAAGGGATCGACATCGCCCGGCACGGCCACGCGCACCTCGCCGCGGTGACTTACTTCTTCGCGGGCTCGACGCACCACACCGACGACCTCGGGCACGACGTCGTCGTCGAGCCCGGCGACGTCGCGTGGATGCACGCGGGCGCGGGGATCGTGCACGCCGAGCGCACCCCCGACGCGTTTCGCCGGCGCGGCGGCGTCGGGCACGGCATCCAGGCGTGGGTCGCCCTCCCCGAGGCGCACGAGCGCAGCGCGCCGCGCTTCCAGCTCGCACGGAGGGACACGATCCCGGAGATCACCCGGGGCGAGGTGACGCTGCGCGTCCTCGTCGGCGAGGCGTTCGGCGCGAGGTCTCCGATCGAGACCTGCTCCGAGGTCGCGCTGGTGGTGGCCCGCACGGGCGCGCGCCCCGGCGAGGTGACGATCGAGCCCGCCGCCGGCCGCCGCGCGGTGTGGTTCGCCGAGGGCTACGGATCGCTCGATGGCCACCGCGTGGGGGTCGGGACGATGCTCGTGCTCCGCGACGGCGCCGCGCCGATCCTGCGGCTCGAGGCGGACACGATCGCGCTCGTGCTCGGGGGCGAGCCGCTCGGCACGCGCCTGATGCAAGGCAACGTGATCGCGAGCTCCGAGGACCGGCTCGAGCGGGCGCTGCGCGAGCTCCCGTAGGGATCCCTAGCGGTCCTGCGGCCCCTTGCCGGCGAGGATGCGGGCGACGTGCTGCTCGACGCGCCGCGCGCGGGTCGCGGACTGCTTGGCGCCCGAGACGTGGAGGTTGTACGCGCGCTGGCGCCCCGGGGTCAGCGCCTCGAAGGCCGCCTTCAGCTTCTCGTCGCCGTCGAGCCGCGCCTGGAGCTCCTCGACGAGGACCAGCGGAGGCGCGGGGGCGACCTTCGCGCCGGTCGCCTCGACGCGGACGGCCTGGCGGACGAAGCCCCTCACCGCCTTCTCCCGCGCGGCGACCTGCTCGACGCTGGTGAAGCAGAGACGGAGCGCGGAGCGGGAATTCTCGCCCTGCTCCTCGAGCAAGCCCTTCGGGTCGTCGAGCAGCGCCCCCTTGAAGAACATGAGCGCGAGGAAGCCGTTCATCTTCTGCAGGATGGCGATGTTGCGGCCCTCGTGGGTGTAACAAGGCTTGCCCCACTTCAGCGCTTCGCCGAGGCCGGCGTCGAGCAAGATGACGCGGAGGCCGGCGGCCTCCGCCCACCAGCGAGAGGGCTCCTCGAAGAAGGCTTCCATGCGCGAGCTCATGGCTCGTAGCTAGCGCGGCCCCCGCCCTCGAGCCAAGCCCCGCGCTCACGCCGCTGCGGGCAGGCTCATCAGCGAGCTCGCCATCTGGGCCTGGATGACGCGCTCTCCGGGGGCGAGCGCGTGCGAGAGGCCGGTCAGCAGGACCAGCGTGCGGGCGATCAGTCCGAAGTCGGCGGGGATCGCCTCGATCGGCGTCGCGCCGAGCTGCTCGAAGAGGTTGGCGTCGCCGGTGCGCTCGCCGAACAGCATCCCGATCAGGGCGAGGACGTCGTCGTCGCTGGCCTCACCGAGCGAGAACCCGAGGCCCTCGGCGGCGCGGCGCGCCCCGGTCGCGTCCTTGAAGAGCGAGGCCAGCACCATCGCCTTCACGCCCGCGGCGAAGCCCCTCGGGAGCTCCTTGGCGAGGCCGAAGTCGAGCAGGACGATCGCGCCGTCGTCCCGGACGAGCAGGTTCCCGGGGTGGGGGTCGCCGTGGAAGAAGCCGTCCTCGAAGATCATGTGGGCGTACGCGCGACCCACGCGGCGAGCCACGTCGCGCGGGTCGACGCCCGCCGCGACGAGCGCGTCGAGGTCGCTCAGGGGGACGCCCTTCATCAGCTCGAGGACGAGCAGGCGGTCCGTGGACAGCTCCGAGTACACGTGGGGCACGACGACCTCCGGGTCGCCGGCGAGGTTCTCGGCGACGCGCTCGGTCGACCGGGCCTCGCGACCGAAGTCGAGCTCGAGCGCCACGAACGACGCCACCTCGCCGACGATCGAGCGCAGGTCGACGCGACGGTCGAGGAGGCTCACGAGCCGGACCACGCGGCGGACCGACGCGATGTCGATGGGGGTGAGGCGCGCGATCTCGGGGTACTGGATCTTGAGCACGACCTCGCCGCCGCCCCGGAGGTGCGCGCGGTGGACCTGCGCGAGCGACGCCGCGGCGATGGCCTCCTCGTCGACGCGATCGAAGACCTCCTCGAGCGGGCGGCCGAGCTCGGCCTCGACGTGAGGGCGGAGCGACGCGAAGGGCCGCGGCGGGACGCGGTCGTGGAAGCGCCTCAGGCGCTCGATGAAGGGCGCCGGGAAGAGGTCACCGCGCGCCCCGATGATCTGGCAGAGCTTCACGAAGAGGCCGCCGAGGTGGACCCCGATCCACGACAGCGCCTCGGCCGCGCGGGCGTGAGCGCGCTCCCACTCGGCGTCGGTGGGCTTCCAGAAGGGGAGCCGCGCCCGCGCCATGAGGACGAGGTAGCGCGGCACGATCACCGACACCCAGAAGGCCACGGTCAGGACGCGGAGCGGTGCGAAGGTCTTCACGACACTTGCCTTTCTCCGAGGGCTCCGTGCAGGAAGACCTCGGTCACGGTGCGGGTGATCACCGAGTCGTCGATGGGCAGGAGCTCGCGCCCCCCCATCACCTCCTGGGTGATCACGAAGACGAGCAGCATCCCGACGAGGGCGCGCGCGGCGACGACGCAGTCGATCGCGGACGCGCGCTCGGGTCCCACCGCGTTGGCGAGGAGCTCCGCGGCGACGCGGTTGCTGGGCAGCACGACGCGCTCGATGAAGATGCGGGCGTTGGCGGGGCGGGTGGCGCCCTCGCGCAGGAGCAGGCCGATCAACTCGGTGCGCTGCTTGAGGCGCTCGTAGAGGACGGGGACCGCGAGGCCGAGGACGACCTCGAGCGGCTGGCCCGCGGCCGCGCTCGCCACCTGCTGCAGGTCGGGCAAGAGCGAGAAGCGGTCGACGAGGGCGTCGAGCAGGTCGTCCTTGCTCTGGAAGTAGACGTAGAACGTCCCCTTCGAGACGCCGGCCTCGCGCGTGATCGCGGACACCGAGGTCTTGTCGTAGCTGTCGCGCGTGAGCAGGCGGAGCGCCGCGTCGAGCAGCTCCGTGCGGCGCTGCTCGAAGTAGGCGTCCCTGTCTTTGGCGGCGATCCGGGGCATGCTCTATAGATGACCAACCGGTCGGTCATTGTCAATGGGCGATCTCGGATCGGCGCTCGGAGCGCGAAGGTGGATACTCCGCGGGTGCGCGCGCTGATCTCGTTCGGGCTCGTGGGGGTGCTGCTCGGGTGCGGTGCGGAGCCAGCCGATCCGCCCGAGACGGACAGCGAAGGCGTGATGGGCGAGGAGCCCGCGCCCGAGCCGCCGGAGCGGTTCGTGCCCCGGCCCCCGAACCCGGGCACGCTCGACGAGGTGCCCGCCTTCGAGGGCTCGATCTGCGCGGGTCGCGGCCACACGTGCCTCGTCACCGACGACGGGCGCGTCGCGTGCGTCGGCGCGAACGACCACGGCCAGCTGGGCGACGGAAGCCAACGCGAGCAGCACGACTGGGTCTGGGTGAGCGGCCTCGACGACGTCACCCAGGTCGCCTGCGCGGGCGACAAGAGCTGCGCGGTAGGCCGCGACGGGGAGGTGCGCTGCTGGGGCGACAACCGACGCGGCGACCTCGTCCCGGGCGGGGACGAGACGCTCGACGCGCCGACGCGGGTCGGCCGCCTGACCAACGTGGCCGCCGTGTCGGTGGGGAGCTGGATGGGCGCCTGCGCGCTCCTGCGAAGTGGCGCGATCCGGTGCTGGGGCAACCTTGACCTCATGGGCGATCCCGAGCTCGAGGAGGCCCGGGTGGGGATCCCCATCGCCCCGCTGGGCGTCCCGCCCGCCGCGCAGATCGGCGTCGGCGAGACCTACGCGTGCGCGCGGACCCTGCACGACAACGTTCATTGCTGGGGACGAGGCTCTGGCGGCCAGCTCGGGCGAGGCTCGCGGACCGGTGGTCCCTCGACCGAGCAGGTGCCCGGGCTCGACGACGTCGTCGATCTCGCGGTCGGGACGCGTCACGCGTGCGCCGTGAGTCGCGATGGGTCGCTGCGCTGCTGGGGCGAGAACCAGACCGGGCAGATCGGCGACGGCGACGACGGCGAGGCGCACCGCATTCCGTCGCAGTGGTCGCACGGCGAGGGCACCGAGCTCGCCGACGCGCTGCAGCCCACGCGGATCGAGCTGCCGCCGGTGCGGGAGGTGTCCGTCGCCGCTGAGCACACTTGCGCGCTCCTCGCGCGGGGCGGCGTCGCGTGCTGGGGCAGCAACCCGCAGGGCGCGCTCGGGGCGGGCTCCGACGCGAGCCTGATCAACCGCCCCGCCGGCGTGCGCGGCGTGCACGACGCGACGCACGTGGTGGCCGGCGCGGGCGGCGACTGCGCGGTCCGCGCGGGGGGTGCGCTCCGCTGCTGGGGCGAGAACGAGAGCGGACAGCTCGGTCGAGACCCCGGGGTGGTCAACGAGCCCGTCGACGTGCTCCCGAGGTGGAACGCGCCCGCGGCGACGACCTCGCAGGCGATCGTCTTCGCCCCGCTCGATCACCCCCGCCGCGCCGCGCGACCGCGGCTCGTGGCGCGCGACAACGATCTGTGCGCCATCGACACCGAGGGGCACCTCTACTGTTTCGGAGGAGACCTCGGCCGTCGATGCGCCACCCCGCGCTGCGGCGCGGGGCTCGTCGAGGCGCTCCCCGACGTGATCGACGTGGCGTTCGGCCTCAACCACGCGTGCGCGGTGCGGGCGGACGGTCACGTCGCGTGCTGGGGGAGCGGCGAGTCGGGCCAGCTCGGCTTCGAGGTGAGCGAGAGCGCGGTCCCCGTCCCCGCCGCGGGCGTCGACGACGCGGTCGAGGTCGCGCTCGGCTGGGACTTCACGTGCGTCCGCCACGCCACGGGCGACGTGTCGTGCTTCGGGGACCGGGGCGCGTCGATCCTCGGCGCCGAGCACGAGGGCGTCGCGCGCGAGCCGGTCCGGATCGAGGGCCTCTCGGACGTGGTCCAGCTCGTCGCGGGGCGTCGCTTCGCGTGCGCGCGCAGGGCGGACGGACACGTGCTCTGCTGGGGCGACGGCAACAACGGCACGTGCGGCCCCGAGGGCCACGCGCGGCAGCCGACGCCGATCGCGATCCCCGAGATCGACGACGCGGTCGACCTCGTCGCGGGCGACGACGTCGCGTGCGCGATCCGGGGCCCCGCGCGCGGCGTGACCTGCTGGGGCAACGACGACGACGGGCTCGTCCCGGGCCCGCCCTCCCTCCGTGGCGTGATCCGGATCGGGCTCGGCGACGAGCACGCGTGCGCGCTGTTCGCCGGCGGCGTGATCCGCTGCTGGGGCCGCGACGTGATGGGCGCGCTCGGCGACGGCGAGGCCGAGGACGCAGGCGGCGAGTACCCGCGCCCGCGCGGCGCGGTCCGAACCGAGACCGACGCGGTCCGGGCGCTGAGCCCGGCGGACGACCTCTCCTGCGGCGGGCACTTCTGCTGCGCGCATCACCGGTCGGGCGAGGTCTCGTGCTGGGGCGACGTCCCGGCCGTCTTCCCCCTCGAGGACGGCGAGCTCGCGAGCGACATGGTCCACGTCCCCACGCCGATCCCGCTGCTGCGGCTGCGCTGAGCGGTCGGCGGCGCGTCGAGTCGCGTATGCTCCGGCCGCGCGACGAGGAGCGACGCCTCACCCGCGCCCTCGAGACACAGGAGATCCTCATGGCCGAATCCGATCAAGTCCCCACCCAGTCGGGCTTCCACGCGCGCAGCACCGGCGCCGAGGTCCTCGCCGACATCGAACTCGCGGGCAAGACCGCCATCGTCACCGGCGGCTACAGCGGGATCGGCGTCGAGACGACGCGCGCGCTCGCGGCGAAGGGCGTCACCGTCATCGTCCCCGTGCGCTCGCCCGAGAAGGCGGCCGAGAGCCTCCGGGGGATCGAGGGCGACGTGCGCACGGCGCCGCTGGACCTCGCGGATCTCGGCTCGGTGCGGAGCTTCGCGGAGTCGATGGTGTCCGAGCTCTCGCAGCTCGACTTGCTGATCAACAACGCGGGCATCATGGCCTGCCCCGAGGCGCGCGTCGGCCCGGGCTGGGAGTCGCAGTTCGGGGTGAACCACATGGGCCACTTCGCGTTGACCCAGGGGCTGCTACCGCTGATCCGGAAGACCGCCGGCGCGCGCGTCGTCGCGCTCTCGTCGACAGGGCACAAGATCAGCGACGTGCGCTGGGACGACCTCCACTTCGAAGAGGCGTCCTACGAGAAGTGGAAGGCGTACGGCCAGGCGAAGACGGCCAACGCGCTGTTCGCCAACGCGCTCTCGCGCCGCCTGCGCGACTCGGGCGGGCTCGCGTTCGCGGTGCACCCGGGCGGGATCTTCACCCCGCTCCAGCGACACCTGCCCAAGGAGGAGATGGTCGCGCTCGGCTGGATCGGCGAGGACGGCGAGCCGAGCGAGCTCGCCAAGGCGGGGTTCAAGACGCCCGAGCAGGGCTGCTCGACGACCCTCTGGGCGGCGACCTCCCCGAAGCTCGAGGGCAAGGCGGGCGTCTACTGCGAGGACTGCGACGTCGCCGCGCCCACGGAGGCCGGCCCGCTCGCGCGCTACAAGGGCGTCAACGCGCACGCGTCCAGCGACGAGTCCGCCGAGCGGCTCTGGGAGCTCAGCGAGAAGCTCCTCGCGCAGGTGTGAGCGCCGTCAGCCGAGCTCGCTCGAGACCCGGCGCACCACGATCGCCTGGGTGATCTCGTAGCCTCCCCCGCTGCTCACGATCACGTCGCGCAGGCCCTTCTTGCGCAGCGTGGCGAGCGCGACGTAGGCGCGGTTGAGGGCGGCCTCGGCGCCGATCTTCTCACCGGGCCAGCCCGCGCGGATCACCTCCTCGGTGGACACGGGCTCGCCCGGCGCGTCGACGCGACGAGACACGAGGAGCTCGAGGACGAGGCGCAGCGGCGAGCGCGGGGGCAGCTCGACCGGGGCGCCGCCGGGCAGCGCGAACGCCGCGCCCTCGGGCCACACGCGCAGCGCCGCCTCGGTGGAGGCCTCGGCCGGCGCGGCGACCGACTCGAGGACGCGCAGCGCGAACCGGCTGTCGTCGTTCGGGTGCGCGTTCGAGAGGCCCGCCGCCGTCTCCGTCGCCTCGCGCGCCTCGCGCTCCCCGCCGCGGACCTCGACGCTCAGGCGGTGGATCGCCAGCGTCGCCGACAAGGCCGGCTCCTCGGCGACCTGCGCGAGCGCCGCGTCGGCGCGGGCGAGCTCCTCGGACGCGTCGTCGAGGCGCCCGAGGAGCGCGAGCGTGGCCGCGGCGCACGACGCCATCAGCGCCTCGTAACGCGGGGAGCCGACGCGCTCGACGAGGCGTCGCGCCTGCTCGAGGACGGCGAGCGCTTCGTCGAGCTCGCCTCGCTCCACGTACGTCGTCGCGAGGTAGTAGAGCGCGCTCGCCTCTCGGTACCGGCTCCCGCGCTCGCGGAAGATCCGCGCCGCCGCCGCGTGGTGCTCGAGCGCCGCGGCGAGGTCGCCTTCGTCCTGCAGGAGGCACCCGCGCGCCGTCGTGAGCGCCCCCTCCATCACGTGGATCCCCGCGCGGCGAGCCACCTCGAGGCCCTCCTCGAACGCCGCGTGCGCCTCGGCCCCGCGAGCCGCGAACATCGCGAGCACGGCCGCCTCGTAGATCGCGGCGGCGAGGCCCTCGTCGTGGCCGAGCGCCTGGTAGCGGGCGCGGGCGCCCGCGGTGGCGTGCTCGGCCGCGGGCAGGTCCCCCTCGCGTCGGTGCGCGTGCCCGAGCAACAGGAGCGCCTCGGCCTCCCGGAGCTTGCGCAGCGCGTCGTCCTCCGTCCGCGCGAGCAGCGCCAGGGCCTCGCCGAGCCGCGCCTGAGCGCCCTTGGTGTCTCCGGTGACGTCCTCGACCCCGGCGAGGCCGGTGAGCGCGACCGCCCCGAGCCCGTCGAGCTCGCTCGCGGTGGCCAGCTCGAGGGCGGCCTCGAAGTCGCTCCACGCGCCCGCCGTGTCGCCGAGCTCCCGTCGCGCGAGCCCTCGGCCGAGGTGGACGCGAGCCCGCGCGACGGTGGCCTCGTCGCCGGCGCGGTCGAGGGCGGCGAGGGTCTGGCCGAGGAGCGTCGCGCGGAGCTGCGAGAGCCCGCGGGCCGACAGGAGCGGCTCGAGCCCCAGCGCGATCGCCGCGGCGTCGCCGGCCCAGGAGGGATCGCTCGCCGCGTGGCCGACGGCGGTCCGATGAGCGAGCAGGTAGCCCGCGAGGTCGCCGTCGGCGCTCGGGCCGAGGGACGGCGCGCGCGCCGCAGCGTGACGGGCGTGCGCCGCGAGCACCGCGTCCCGCGCGGGATCCTCGGCGGCGAGCTCCTCGGCGACGTCGCGGATCGTCTCGAAGTAGCGGTAGCGAGCGGGCGCGCCGGGCTCCGCCTCGACGCGAAGGAGCGACGTGCGCACGAGCTCCTCGAGGCGGTCGAGCACCTCGCTCGGGCCGATCACCTCGGCGACCGAGGCCTCGAGCTGCTCGAGCGTGAAGCCGTTGGGCAGCGTCGACGCGAGCGCGAAGAGCCGACGCGCGGCCGGCCCGAGGAGCGCGACCGAGTCGACGATGGCCCGCCGCACCGAACCGTGTCGATCGGAGCGCGCGCCGCGCAACAGATCCAGCGGCCGCTCGAGGCGCGCCACGAGATCCGAGGTCGAGAGGATCCGCGTGCGCGACGCGGCGAGCTCGATCGCGAGCGGCATCCGATCGATGGCGTCCACGATCTCGTGGACGAGCGCCGGATCGCCCGCGTCGGCCGTCGAGCGCACGAGCGCGGAGCGCCCGAGGAACAGCTCCGTCGCGGCCTCCCGCGAGAGCGGCCCGAGCTCGAGGGTGTGCTCCGCGTCCACGCCGAGCACGACGCGCGACGTGACCAGCACGCGCGCGCTCGGCGCCATCGCGACCCAGCGCTCGACGGGAGCCGCGAGCTCGTGGACGAGGCGCTCGAGGTTGTCGAGCACGACGAGCGTGCGACCGATGCGCGCGAGCCCGAGGCCGATCGCGCGGGCGACCGCGTCGGTGTCCCGCAGCCCCGCGAGCTCGAGATCGAGGACGCCCGCGACGGTGGCGAGCGCCTCCGCGGCGGTGCGCGCCTCCGAGAGGTCGACGAACCAGACGCCGCCGCCCTTGCGCGCGGTGTAGCTCGGCAAGGAGTCCTGCGCGTGCTGGAGCGACAGGCGCGTCTTCCCCATGCCGCCGGGGCCGAGCACCGTGACGAGCCGGCCTTCTTCGAACAGCTCGCCGAGCCGCCGCAGCTCGGCCTCTCGGCCGACGAAGGACGAGGCCGGGACCACGAGGTTGGTGCGCGCCGGCTGCGACCTCCGCCCGGTCATGCCCGATGATACGCGGGCGGGGCGACGACGTCGCCCGCGTCGTCACGGCAGCCGGCCGAGGTAAGTCGGAACCGCGAGACGGGAGTACGCTCGTCCCGATGCGGACGTGGTCGGCCCTCGCGCTCCTGTGGCTCGTCAGCTGCGACGGCGCTCCGTCGGATCCCGACGCCGGGCCCCCCGCGGGGATCGACGCCGGCGTCGACGCGGGGCCAGAGCCGGTCGCCCAGCTCCCGGAGCCGGGGCGCGCAGCCCTCGTCACCCACGACGACGGCCGCGCCGACCTCGCGGACGACGCGGGGACGATGTACCTGCGCGGGCTCTGGGCCGAGGCGCTCTATCGCGAGGGCGACGCGGAGCGCACGGTCCAGACGAGCGACTGCCCGGGCGCCTGGGCGGCCCTCGACGCGGCGTGGTCCGACGCCCCGCGGTTCGCCGACGGCGCCGGTCAGGTCTTCACCTGCGAGACCTCCGACGGCGTCGGGCTGACGTGGCGCCTCTGGCTCGATCGCGCGCACGACGCGCTGCTCGCCGACGTGACGGTCCGGAGCGTCGCGGGCGGCCCCGAGCGGACCGCGCTCCGGTTGACGCCGCTGATCACCGAGGGCGCCGAAGGCGGGGTGTTCCTCGGGACCGACGTGGCGCGGCATCGGATCCTCGACAACGGCGCCGACGTCGTGCGCGAGACCGAGGCCTACCTCCACTACCCCGAGGAGCGGCGCTCGCCGCTGCTCTCCGCCGTCCCCATCGAGTCGCGCGGGGACATCGTCGCGAACTGGAACGCGGCCGTCGCGGACCTCGAGGGAGGCCGGCACCTGATCGTCGGCGCGCTCGCGGTCGAGCGAGGCCTACCGACGTTCGGGCTGAGCGCGCGGACCCGACCGCTCGACGCGATCACGGGGCGCCGCGGGTTCGGCGCGCTCTACGCGGACAGCGTGCTCGTCTTCGAGGGCAAGCCCCTGCACCCCGGCGGCTCCATCGCGTCCGAGACGGTCTACGCCGACGCGCTCGCGCGCGATCCGCTGGTCGGGCTCGAGGCCTACGCGGAGGCCGTCGCGGCGTTCGAGGGCGTCACCGTCTGGACCCGGCGCGAGGGCGGCCGACGGGTGCCAAACGGCTGGAACAGCTGGAGCGGAGGCGGCAGCTCGGGCGGCCTCGGGACGAACATCGACGAGGCGCTGATGCGCGAGAACCTCGCGATCATGGCGCGCGAGCTCGCCCCGTTCGGCGTCGACTACTTCCAGATCGACGACGGCTACCAGGATCACTCGGGCGACTGGGGCTCGGACCTCGAGCGCTTCCCCGGCGGCGTCGACGGCTTCGCAGCCGAGATCGAGGCCGCGGGGCTCGCGCCCGGGATCTGGATCCAGGCGTTCCTCGTCGACGAGGAGAGCGATCTCGCCGCCGCGCACCCGGACTGGCTGCACGACCCGGCCGACGCGGCGCTCGGCAGCATCCTGTCGCCGAGCCCTGGCCTGCGCGCGGTCGACCTCGGCAACGACGCCGTGACCGGGTGGCTCGGCGACCTGATGCGGCGCTACCGCGAGGACTGGGGGATGCGCTGGCTCAAGCTCGACTTCTCCTACCTCGCGTTCCCCTACACCTCGCGCGCGAACCCCGAGCTGACCAGCGTCGAGGCCTATCGGCGAGGGCTGCGCGCGATCCACGACGCGCTCGGGCCCGACGTGTTCTTCCTCGGCATCGGCATGGTCGGGATGAACTACGGGATCGTCGACGGCATGCGGCTCACCCTCGACGACGGGCCCATCTGGGAGGAGCCCTCGCCGCTCGCGCCGTTCGGCGCCGCGGGCACGCTCAAGTCGTCGGTGCGGACCGGATCGCGACGCTACTACCTCCACGGCCGGCTCTGGATCTCGCACGACGACTTGCTCTTCTTCCGCACCGCACCCGATCACCCCGAGCTCACCCTCGACGAGGCGACGACCTTCGCGTCGTTCATCGCGATGAGCGGCTCGATCGTGAAGCTCGGCGAAGACCTGCGGACGCTGACCCCGCCGCAGATCCAGGTCGTGCGGCGGCTCCTGCCCAGCTACCCGACCGCGGGTCGGCCGCTCGATCTCTTCACGCGCAACTACCCCGAGATCTGGCACTACCCGATCGACGGCACGCTCGCGGGGAGCTCGGCGGCGTGGGAGGTGGTGGGGCTGCTCCACTGGGGGCGCAACTACGATTTCTCCGTCGACGGCGCGCCCCCGGAGATGGCGGACGAAGCGCGCACCTACTCCGTCCCCCTCGCGGACCTGGGCCTCGACCCCGACGCGGACTACCTGGCGCAGGAGTTCTGGACCGAGGCGTTCCTGGGCACGGTCCGCGGGACCCTGACCCAAACGGTCGCGCCGCACGGCCACGCGGTGATCGCGCTGCGCCCCGCGCTCGACCACCCGCAGCTCCTGGGCTCGAACCGCCACGTCACCCAGGGCGCGACCGACCTGATCGAGGAGACGTGGGACGACGCGACGCGGACGCTGACGGTCCGCCTCCAGGTCGACGCGGGCGCCGCGGACGCGATCCCGTTCGAGTACCGCGTCCGGATCCACGCCCCGGACGGCTTCGTCCTCGACGCCGCCGGCGCGAGCGGCGGCGCGGTCGAGCAGGACGGCGAGGTGGTCACGGTGACCTTCACGCCCGACGCCCCGGGCGAGCGAGCCCTCGTCGTCCCGTTCGGCTGAGGGGCTCCGAGCTTCAGGCCTGAATCGTCGGCGCGCGACCGTTCACCGGGTGAGCGATGACGGCCTCGCGCGAGGGCTTGGCGGGCCGGCGCGCGGGCGGCTCCTTCCAGCCGAGGAGCTTGGCGAGGACCTCGAGGTTGGTCGTGGGGAAGAGGCGCTCGAGGGTCTCGACGAGGTGCGCGTCGGGGCCGACGAGGATCCGCGCCTTGCGGCGCTCGATGCCCTTCAGGATGATCGAGGCGGCCTTCTCGGGCGTGGTGATGAAGCTCTTCTCGATGTCCTTCAGCCGCTCCTCGACCTCCTCGTCGGCCGCGACCACCCCCACGCGCGCGTTGCGGGCGATGTTGGTCTTGATGCCGCCCGGGTGGATCACGGAGACGCCGACGGTGGAGCTGCGCAGCTCGTGGCGCAGCGCCTCGGAGAAGCCGCGGACCGCGAACTTGCTCGAGCAGTACGCGGCCTGGCTCGGCGGCGCGATCAGGCCGAAGACGCTCGAGACGTTCGCGATGTGCGCGTCCGGGCTCTCGTGGAGGAGCGGGAGGAGCGAGCGGGTCATCTCGACGACGCCCCGGAAGTTGATGTTCATCAGCCAGTCGAAGTCGTCGCGGGAGACCTCCTCGAAGGTCCCGCCGAGCGCGACGCCCGCGTTGTTGATGAGCAGGTCGATGGTGCGCCCCGACGCGGCGAGCGCGTCCCCGAAGCGGCCGATGGCGTCCATGTCGCCCATGTCGACCACGTGCTCCGACACGTCCACGCCGCGCGCCCGCGCCGCGTCCGCGACGACCGCGAGGTTGGTCGCGTCGACGTCGATGAGGATCAGGTGGGTGCCCCGACCCGCGAGGTCCTTGGCGAGCGCCGCGCCGATGCCGCTCGCGGCCCCCGTCACGACCGCGGTCTTGCCGCGGTAGGAGAAGCGCTTCCCGCGCTTCGCGGCGGCGCTCTTGCCGAACTCCAGGACGCCGTCGTCGATCCCGCCGAGCTTGATGGAGACGACGTCGCGCAGGTAGTTGTCGTGGTTGAGCCACGGCGCCTTCGCGCCCTGCTTGGGCATCTTGTCGGCCGCGCGCTTCACGTAGCCCGAGGTGAGCTTGCCCATGATCGGCGTCTTCGCCATCGGCTCGTCGCCGAGGCGGGGGACCACCGTGTCGTAGCCGTGCTCCTTCATGTAGCCGAGCAGCCGGCACACGAACTCGGACGCGAGGTCGGCCTTGAGCGTCCAGGACGCCGAGGTGTAGCCGAGGACCGCGACCCAGTTCGGGACGTCGCCGAACATGAGGCCGCGGTAGCTCACCAGCTCGCCCGACTCGATGGGCTGCCCGTCGACCACCATCTGCATCCCGCCGAGGAACTGAAGCTCGAGGCCCGTCGCGAGGACCACCACGTCGGCCTCGATCGTCTCGCCCGAGGCGAGCCGGACGCCGGTCTCCGTGAATCGCTCGATCGTGTCGGTGACGACGCTCGCCGTGCCCTCGCGGAGCGACGCGTAGAGGTCGTCGTCGGGGATGAGACAGACGCGCTGGTCCCACGGGTCGTAGGTGGGGTTGAAGTGGAGGTCGACGTCGAAGTCCGGCCCGAGGCTCTGGACGGCCATCTCGCGCAGGTTCGCGCGGACCTTCTGGGGCGCTCGACGGGCGAGCGCGTACGCGAAGCGCTGCAGCCCGATGTTCTTGATGCGGGTCAGCCCGTACGCGGCCTTCGACGGGAGCACCGCGCGGAGGCCCTTCGCGATCGGATCGACCGCGGGACGGCTGAAGATGTAGGTCGGCGAGCGCTGGAGCATCGTGACGTGCCCGGCGGTCTTGGCCATCGAGGGCACGAGCGTCACCGCCGTCGCGCCGCTGCCGACGACGAGGACCTTCTTGCCCGCGTAGTCGAGGTCCTGCGGCCAGTGCTGCGGGTGCACGACGGAGCCGCGGTAGTCGCCGAGGCCTTCGAAGTCCGGCTGATGCCCGCGCTCGTAGTCGTAGTACCCGGTGCAGGTCAGCAGGAAGTCGCTCGCCAGCTCGAAGGTCGAGCCGTCCTCGACGCGCTGAACCGTCGCCACCCAGCGCTTGTCCGCGGAGCTCCAGGCCACCTTCTGCACGCGGTGCCCGAAGCGGATGTGCTTGCGCAGGCCGTGCTCGTCGACGGTCTCGTTCAGGTAGCGGAGGATCGCGTCGCCCGTCGCGATGTCCTGGTCCTCGACCCACGGCTTGAAGGAGTAGCCGAAGGTGTACATGTCCGAGTCGGACCGGATGCCGGGGTAGCGGAAGAGGTCCCACGTGCCGCCGATGGCCTCGCGCCCCTCCAGGATGGTGAACGTCGTCCCCGGGTTCTTCATCCGGAGGTGACAGGCGGCGCCGATGCCCGAGATCCCGGCGCCGATGATGAGGACGTCCACGTGTTCCAAGAGCGACTCTCCTTTGCCGAGCAGGCCGAGTAGGCCGGCTGCCCCCGAGGCCGTGTCCGCCACGGACCCCATCCAGCCAGTCGAATCTAGGGGAAATCCGCCCCCATGCGATGACCTCGCCGGACAAGCACTTGACATATCCGGTCAACGACGCGATTCGGGGACATGGCCGCGGAGCACCTCCTGACGGGCAACCTGGCCACCCCGAGGCGCACCGTCCTGGGGGTGTTCGGGCTGCTCGAGCGGAGCGACATCACCGAGGCCGACGTCGGGCGGTTCCTCCTCGAGTGCGGGCTCCCGCCGATCGCCATCCAGGAGCCGGACATCCCGATCACGCGCGAGCAGCAGCTCGCGTGCATGGCGCGGCTGCTCGAGCGCCTCGACCCCGAGCTCTCGGTGCCGCACCACGCCACGGAGGTCGGCCTCGGGGTGCACATCACGCTCTTCGGGATGCTGGGCCTGAGCCTCATGTACGCGGGCAGCCTGCGCGAGTGCCTCCGGGTCATCACGACCTACGCGGAGCTCTCGTGGGGCCACTCGCGCATCGTCGTCGCGCGCGAGGGCGACCAGATCTTCCAGGCGTTCGCGATGGACGGCCGGCTCCCGGGGCGGACGGCGGCGCTGCAAGAGGACTTGCGAAGGTACTGCGTGACTGTCGACCTGATGGCGAGCGTCAAGATGACCGCGGACCTCTTCGGCCCCGAGCACCGACCGACCGAGGTGTGGCTCCCCTACCCCGCGCCGCACGACCACCGGAAGCTGACGCGCCGGCTCGGCCACCCCGTCCGCTTCGACGCGCCCGAGGCCCGCCTCTACTTCCACGAGCGCCTGTGGCGGGCGACCCCGCTCTTGGCCAACCCCCTCGTGTTCCGGACCTACGAGAAGCTCACCGCGCAGCTCGCGCAGCGCCTGCGCACCGACGTGGACCTGTCCGAGCAGGTGCGTCGCCTGCTCTGGATGACCTCGCCGCCGCCGGACCGCGACTCGGTCGCGTCGATGCTCGCCCTGTCCCCGCGCACCCTCGCGCGGCGGCTCGCCGAGGAGTCCACCAGCTACGGCGAGCTCCAGCGCGAGGTGCGCCTTGCCCGCGCGTGTGACTACCTCCGCAACCGCACCCTCCAGATCGCGGAGATCGCCGCGCGCCTCGGGTTCAGCGACGCCGCCGCCTTCTCGCGGGCGTTCCGGCAGTGGACCGGCGAGACGCCCTCCACCTGGCGCGAGCGCGAGCTCGCGGGTTAGCCCTCGACGAGCTCGCGCAGGCGGCTCGCGAAGCGCGCGGCGGGACCTCCGTCGACGAGGTCGTGGTCGAAGACGACGGTGACCGCGAGGATGGAGCGGACCACCACTTCGCCGTCGCGGACGACGGGCTTGTCGACGAGGCTCCCGATCGCGAACGTCGCCGCCCGAGGCCCCGACGAGAGCGGCGACACGAACCCCGGGATGCTCGCGAACTTGCCGACCGAGGTCACGAGGGTCGTGCCGGCTCGGCGCTTCACGAGCTTCGCGTCCGCGATCATCCGTCGGATGAGGAGGACCCGGAGGAACCGGGGCACGAGGCTGGCGAGCCGCATCGTCCGCCGGCCCCAGCGGTCCTCGTCGCCGAGCGCCCCCTCCGCCTCGTGGCGGTGCCGCGCGGCCTCGATCTCCGCGAAGATCTCCGGCGCGCTCTTGTCCTGCGCCCGGCGGATCACCAGCTGGAGCGGGAAGCGCCCCTCGGCCGTCTCGACCTCGACCGGCACGCTCACGTCCACGTCCTCGAACCGCGCGATGCGGCTCGCGCCGTGCCGGATGACGTTGAGGTCCGGGTGCTCGGCGATCGCGACGGCGATGGAGCGGAGCACGTGGGCGAAGAGCGACACCCGACCCCCCTCCGCGCGCTGCTGCTCGATGCGCGCGAGCGGCGCCGTCACGTCGAGCTCCATGAACGCCGTCATCGCGTGCCCCGCCGGCAGCGCCGCGAACGAATCCATCGCCAGCCGCCGAAGGAACGCGGGCTTCTCGATCTGGTAGCTGCCCAGCAGGTCGCCCATCACCCCCCATGTGGGCACGGCCCTTCCGCTCGCTACGTGTAGCCATGGGGACGACGTCCCGGCCGTTCCGACGCTCACTGTTCGTGAGCGGT
>JACKEC010000015.1 GCA_020633195.1 Sandaracinaceae bacterium
CCAGGTTGAGGACCGGCGGGAGGTCCGCGCGGCGCAGCTCCTCTTCGGGGATCTCGACGAGGCCCGAGCCCATCGGCTCGTCGTCGTCGTCGTCGATCGCGGGCGCGGGGGCGCCGACCCGCGTCGACGACTTCGGCGCCGGACGGGGCGAAGCCGGCCGAGGTGGGCGAGCCGCCTTGGCCGCCGCGTGCGCTCCCGCGACGGCCTCACGAGCGCCCGCGACGAGCTCCGCGAGGGCGTCGTCGCCCGCGAGCTCCGCCGAGGCCTCGACCGCGCGGCGGACCACCTCCGCGAGCTGGGGCTCCGCCTTGCCGAAGGAGTCGAGCTCCGCGTCGATCTCGGCGAGCTTCTCGGCAGAGGGGGACATCGGCCCGACGACTATACTCCAAAGTTCCGCGGCCGAACCAAGCCGGAGCGACGTCCTCGGGAGCAGCATCCTGGATGGAGGACCTCCCGTTCCTGTACATTTGTACCTCGATGCTTGGAGGTCGTATGCGAACGTGGCTCGGGTCGGGTCGAATCGGACTGGCAGGGCTGGCTTTCCTCGTGCTCGCGCTGGGTTGTGACCCCTCGCCGGTCGGAGGCCCCGACGCGGGGCCGGGCGCGCGGCCCGACTCCGGCCGGCCGAGCGGGACCGACACCGACGGCGACGGGATCCCGAACGAGTACGAGGGCGCCGCGGATCGGCTCGACACCGACGGAGACGGCACGCCCGACTTCGAGGACGACGACAGCGACAACGACGGCATCCCGGACTCCGAGGAGGGCGGCAACCCGGGCGGGATGCCGCGCGACTCGGACGGGGACGGGACGCCCGACTTCCAGGACACCGACTCGGACAACAACGGGATCGACGACGCGATCGAGGGCAGCGCCGACATCGACGGGGACGGCGCCGGCAACCACATCGACTCGGACAACGACGGCGATCGGCTGAGCGACATCGCCGAGATCGGCGCCGACCCGAGCGCGCCGATCGACACCGACGGCGACGGCACGCCCGACTACAACGATCTCGACAGCGACGGCGACTTCATCCCGGACGGCTACGAGGGCGAGCTCGACACCGACATGGACATGATCGTCGATCGCTTCGACGAGGACAGCGACGGTGACGGCATCAGCGACGCCGAGGAGGCGGGCGACGAGGACCTCGGGACGGCTCCGCGCGACACCGACGGCGACATGATCCCCGACTTCCGCGACGCGGACAGCGACTCGGACGGGCTCTCGGATCGCGCCGAGCACCTGGCGGGGACCGACCCGTTCAACGCGGACAGCGACGGCGACGGCACCTCCGACCTCGTCGAGTCCGCCGCGGGGACCGACGCGAACGACCCGACCGACAACCCCGGCGCGCGGGGCGACTTCGTGTTCCTCGTGCCCTACGAGGAGGCGCCGGTGCCGCCGCGGGACACCCTCGACTTCGCGACCGACCTGCAGGTCGCCGACGTCTACTTCCTCATGGACAACACCGGATCGATGAGCAGCTCGATCAACTCCATCCGCGCCGAGCTGCGGGACAACATCATCCCGGGCATCCGCGCCTCGATCCCCGACGTGTTCTTCGGCGTCGGCGGGTTCCGGGACTACCCGTGCTGCGGCTACGGCAGCGGCGCTCCGGACGAGCCGTTCTTCCACCTCCAGGACCTGACCGCGGACGCGGCCGTCGCGCAGGCCGCGACGATGGGCTACGCGGCGAGCGGTGGCGGCGACGGGCCCGAGGCGCACGGCCCCGCGCTCTGGGCGCTGGCGACGGGCAACGGCCTGCCGGGCGGCGGCTCGACGGTCACGGCGCGCACCGACTGCCCGGCGGGGACCCTCGGCTACGCCTGCTTCCGCCCCTCGGCGGTCCCGATCGTCGTGCTCATCACCGACATCGGCTGGCACAACGGTCCGTCGGGCTCGAACGCCTACGACGACGGCGCGCTCGGCGATCACGCGCCGACCTACGACGAGGCGGTCACGGAGCTGACGACCCGCAACGTCCGCGTGATCGGCGTCTCGCAGTTCGGCGGCGGCCGCTCGGAGCTGCAGGCCATCGCGCGCGACACGGGCGCCGTCGACGCGGCCGGCGCCCCGCTGGTGACGAACTTCGTGGGCGGCAGCATCACCACGCAGATCGTGAGCGCCATCGCGACGCTCGCGAACACGACCACCCTGGACATCTCGGTCACGTACACCGACGACGCCTCCGACGCGGTGGACACCGAGGTCGCGTTCCTCGATCACCTCGAGGCCAACACCGCGGGCGACCCCGCGCGCGGCTGCGAGCCCCGGGCCGCCGTCGACACCAACGCCGACGGATTCCCCGACCTCTTCCCCTCGGTCCGCTCGGGCGACCGGGTCTGCTTCGACATCGTGATCCGCATGAACACGACGGTGGAGGCCCAGCCCGACCCTCAGCTCTACCGCGCGACCCTGCAGGTCATCGGCGACGGCTTCACCCCGCTCGGCGCGCCGCGCGACATCTTCTTCCTCGTCCCGCCGGTGCCGCCGACCATCGGCGGCCCGATCTGATCGTCGGAGCTTCATGAGACTGGCGGGCCTCCGGGGCCCGGGTCCTGGCGCAACGTCGCCTGCGGCGCCGTTTTTACGCGCCCGGACCCGAGCCCCGGAGACCCTCCCGCCTGGGCAAGGCTGCCGCGATCTTCTTTGTGTTTAGGAGAGGGCGGGACGGAGGATCGCGGCGCGGGATGGGGGACCATCCCGCTTCGCGACCCTCCATCCCGCCTCCCTCCCCCCAACCAAGCCCGCCGGCCCCCCCCGACGCCCCGGGGCCTCGAGGGCCGCGGTGGGTTCGGGTCCGGGCGCGTTAAACGGCGCCGAAGGCGACGTGCGCCAGGACCCGGACCCGCCGTGGCCCGATCAACGCTCGCGAAGTTGGTCGCCGATCGACGCTCGAAGAATCAATGCCTCGATCGACGCAATGACGAAGAAGGCCGAGCGGCGCGACGGAAAAACGAAGAGCCCGGTCATCTCCGACCGAGCTCTTCGCCGACCGGACGAACCGGTCTCCCCCGAGGCAGATGGTTGGTCGACTAGCGACCGAAGTAGAAGGTCATCCCCGCGCGGCCGGTGACGCCGCCCGAGAGGTCCGTGGAGCGCCAGCCGCCGGCGTCGTTGCGCTCGACGAACTCGGGCTCCGGGTTGTCGTCGACGCGACCGCGGAGGAAGCCGCGGACGTCGAGGTTCAGGGCGAAGTGGCGGCCGATGCGCCACTCGAGGCCGAGGCCCGCCTCACCGCCGAGGTGGATGTAGTCGCGGACGTCGCCGTTGCCGGTGCGGATGTTGAAGCCCTCGGCGTGACCGAAGGACGTCCCGACGCCGACGAGGGCGTAGACCTGGAAGCGGTGCTGGGGGTTGAAGAACACCATCGCGTCGACGGTGACGGGGACCTCCCAGCGGTCGAGCCCGTTGTAGTCGTTGCCGCCGTACATGCCGGCGCCGATGTCGAGGGCGAACCACGGGTTGGGGCGGATGCGGAAGGCCGCGCCGCCGCCACCCATCGCGAGCTCGTCCCCGAACACACCGTCGAGGTGGAGGTGGAGGCCCGTGGTGGAGTAGGGGAACTGGTCACGCGGGCGCTGCACGACCACGCGCTGCGGCTGCGGCTGCTGGACCACGTACGTGTACTGCGGCTGCGGCTGAGGCTGGACGTAGACCTGCGGCGGAGGCGGCTGCGGCACGTAGACCTGCGGCGGCGGAGGCGGAGGCGCGTCCTGCGGCTGCACGATCACGACGGGGGGCTGCGGCTCCGGCGGCGGCTGCTGCCGGCCAGGCCCGATGCGGATGCCGCCCTGCGCCGGCCCGATCCGAACCTCTGCGCAGAGCAGGTCGTCGGGCTGACACTCCGTCTGCTGCGCGAACGCCGGCGCCGCGAGCAGCGTGGCGGCCGCGAAAGCGGCGAAGAACGAGAAGGACAGCGCTCGATGGTGGGTCATGTGGGTTCTTCCTCGAGTTTCGGCCGAGCAGAAGCTTGAGCAAGGCACGGGCCAACGGGTCCTCGTCGCGGGATGCCCCAAGATCGCCCACGGATCGCCGCCGACACCTTCCAGGGTGGGTCCCAGCGTAATCGATGGTTCACACCGCCGCGACGCTCGGGCCGGTCTCTCGTTCACGGAGAGACCATCGCGAGGCGCTCGATCGACGCCTCCGGGTCGACCTCCGGATAGCTCAGGACCGTGATCCCGGGCAGCTCCGACGCGAGCAGCCGGAACAGCGCGCGGCGCACGTCGGGCTGGGTGAGCAGGACGGCCTCCGGCTCGGCGAGCCCTCGGATCGCCGCGATGATGTCGTTGGCGAGCTCCGGGTCGAGCGGGGAGTCGCGCAGGGCGTCCTCGATGAGCGGGTCGACGGGGCGGACCCGGAGCGTGGCCTCGTCGCCCATCAGGGCGTGGGTGATCGGGCGCGCGAGGCGCTGCCGGATCACCTCGACGAGCTCGTCGCCCTCCGGGAGCGGGTCACGGCTGGCCGCCTCGAGGATCTCGCGCAGGCTCCCGATGCTCACGCGCTCGGCGACGAGCGCCTCGAGGAGGGTGGTCAGCCGCGGCAGGCTCAGCCGGCCGGGGAGGACCTGTCGGACGAGGGCCGGCGCCTCGGTCGCGAGCCGGTCGAGCTCGCGCTGGATCTCCTGCAGCCCGACGAGCGCCTCGGGGCGCTTGCGGACCGCGTCGACGACCCGCGCCACGAGCGCGTTGGCGTCGCGTCCCTCACCGCGATCGACCCGCACCGCGCCGAGCCGCAGCTCCCACGCGTCCTGACCGAGCTGCGCCGAGACGACGGGGGTCAGCGCGGGGAGCCGCACGCCGAGCTCCGCGTAGAGGGCGTCGGCCGCGGCGTCGAGGGCCGGGCCGAGCTCGGTGCCGCGCATCAGCGCTTCGCCGAGCCGCGCGCCCACCCGGAGCTCGAGCGGGCCCGACCGAGGGGCGCCCGGGTCGCGCGTGCGCAGGCGCGGGGTCGGTCGGCGTCGGTACAGCACGGTGGCCGTCACGCCGAGCGCCGCACCGAGGACGAGGAAGGGGACCAGCGGCAGGCCGGGCACGATCGCGAGGAGGAACGCGAACCCGCTCGCGACGGCGAGCGCGCGCCAGTCGCCGAACACCTGCGCGCCGATGTCCGCGCCGAGGGTGCCGTCCTCGTGCTCGGAGGCGACGCGGGTCACCACGAGGCCGGCGGCGGTGCTGATCAGGAGCGCCGGGATCTGCGAGACGAGCCCGTCGCCGATGGTCAACAGGCCGTAGGTCTCGAGCGCCTCACCGGCGCCGAGGTCGCGATCGAGCATCCCGATCGCGAGGCCGCCGACGATGTTCACGCAGGTGATGACGATCGCCGCGATCGCGTCGCCCTTCACGAACTTCATCGCGCCGTCCATGGCGCCATAGAGCTGGCTCTCGCGCTCGAGCTCGCGTCGCAGGGCCGCGGCGCCGTCGGCGTCGATGCGGCCCGAGCGCAGGTCGGCGTCGATCGCGAGCTGCTTACCAGGGAGGGCGTCGAGGGTGAAGCGCGCCCCGACCTCGGCGACGCGCTCCGAGCCGCGCGCGATCACGACGAACTGCACGAGGGTCAGGATCGCGAAGATCACCGCGCCGACCACGTAGCTGCCCTGGACCACGAACTCGCCGAACGCGGCGATGACGGTGCCTGCGTCGGCCTGGAGCAGGATCAGGCGCGTGGACGAGACGTTGAGCGCGAGGCGGAAGAGCGTCGTGACGAGCAGGATCGTCGGGAACGAGGCGAAGCTCAGCGGTCGCCGCACGAAGAACGCCGTCAGCAGCAGCAGCACGCCGAGGGACAGGTTCGTCGCGATCAACAGATCGAGCAGCCACGTCGGCAGCGGCACGATCATCATGCCGACGACGAGCACGACGAGCGTCGCGAGCACGATCTCGGGCAGGTGCGTGCGGAGGGCGCCGCGGCTCATGGCCGGACGATGCCATCGCGGCGCGGCGGTTGGCGACCCTTCAGCGGTCGGTGGGCAGGATGCCCTCGGGGAGCGGGGGGCCCGGCATCGCCTCGAGGACCGACGAGCACGGAGCGAAGATCACCTCGGCGCAGTCCCCGACGTAGCGCTCGAGCAGGACGGTGACGCCGCCCTCCTCGTCCACGCGCACCGGCACGAGGGTCGGCGGATCGCCGCTCGCCGGGTACTGCTCGACCGCGCTCAGCCGACCCGCCTCGTCGTAGGCCCAGCGCGTCTCCTCCCCCGCCGCGTCGCGGAAGCGCAGGGGGCGGCCGTCCGGAGCGAAGAGGCAGTGGTCCGACTCCGGCAGCGCGTCCTCCGCGCGGAGGGGGCTGCGCAGGATGGGGCGGCCCTCCTCGAGCCGGAACAGGCTCTCTCGCTCGTCGTCGCCCGTGACCGTGCGCTGGTGCAGCCACTCGCCGCGCACGCCGTAGGTGACGCGCGCCTCGGTGACCTCCCACTGGAGGTCCGCGGGCGCCTCCGCGGCGTAAGGGTCTTCGGCCGACAGGCTCCGGCTCGCGCGCCGCACCTGGACCTCCATGCCCTCCTGCCCGTAGGACCAGCGCGTGACCTCCCACGGGCGCAGCTCCGCGTCCGGCTCGTCCTGACGAGCGCGCCGCCACGTGTGCTGCCGGACGAGCCGGTGGCGGTCGTCGAACTCGTAGCGGACGCGGCGCGTGATCTGCTCGGACTCGCAGCTCGTGGTGCCGATCTCGTCGGGGCCCCACAGCTCGGGGACGTCGGTGCCGGGGACGACCTCGGCCACCTCGATCACCGGCTCCTCGTCCTCGGGGAGGTCCGGCAGGCCGTCGTCGGGCTCGCGCGACACGGCCCACGCGATCGCCGCGCCGACGCCGACGAGCCCGAGGAGCGAGGCCAAGAGGACGGTCCGGCGGCGGCGCACTACAGCTCGCGGCGGCCCTCGAAGGCGCGCCCCACCGTCACCTGATCGGCGTACTCGAGCTCGCCGCCGTGGGGGATCCCGCTCGCGATGCGCGAGACGCGCACGTCGTTCGCGCGAAGCACTTGCGCCAGGTAGAGCGCCGTCGCCTCACCCTCGACGCTGAGCGGCGTCGCGACCACGACCTCGCGGATCTCGCTCTCGCGGACCCGCGCGACGAGCGCGTCGAGCGGCAGCTGCTCGGGGCCGACGCCGTCGAGCGGCGCGAGCAGCCCGTGCAGGACGTGGTAGCGCCCGCGGAACGAGCCGCTCTTCTCGATCGCGGTCAGGTCGGGGACGCGGGCCACCACGCAGAGGAGCTTCCCGTCGCGCCGCTCGTCGCGGCAGATCGCGCACCGCGGACCGGCGCAGAAGTTCGCGCAGGTCGCGCAGCGCACCACGCGCTCGTGGATCGAGCCCAGGCTCGACCCGAGCGCGCGGGCGTAGTCCGGATCGGAGGCCAGGACGTGGTGCGCGAGGCGGGTGGCCGTGCGCTCGCCGATCCCCGGGAGGCGGGAGAGCAGCGCGACCAGATCACCGATGGGATCGTCCCCGCCAGGCATGCGACGCGTGGGCTAGACCAGCCCCGGGATCTTCATCCCGCCGGTGACCTTCTCGAGCTCGGCGTCGACCATCTCGGTCGCCTTGTTCAGGGCGGCGTTGGTCGCGGCGACGACGAGATCCTGGACCATGTCGAGCCCCTCGGACTCGAGGAGCTTCGGGTCGATGACGATGCTGACGAGCTCACGGCCGCCGTTCGCCACCGCCTTGACCTGATCGTTGCCGGCGGTGGCCTCGACGGTCTCCGTCTTCAGCTCTTCCTTACGGGCCTCGATCTTCCGCTGCATGCGGCTCGCCTGACGCATGAGCTCGCTCATGCCGCCGCGGAAGCGGTTGCCGCCGCCCTTCTTGCTACTCGCCATCCGGGTCTCTCCTGGAAGGGGGAGCCTACTCCAGCTCCACGTGAACGGTCATCGCGTCGCGCGACAGCGAGAACACGGTCGCCACTTGCTGGACGACGGGGTGCTCGCGCGCGCGCGCTTCGGTGTCGCGGCGTCGCCCCTCGAGCTCCTCGTGGGCGCGCTCCACCATGGTCTTGGTGCCGCGGTTCGGGTCGTGCTCGACGATGCGGACGGTCGGCCGGCCCCCCAGCGCCCGGGCCGCCGCGTCGGCGATCGCGGCGAGCGCGTCGGGCGCCTGGGCCTGGGCGCCGAAGAAGGAGCCGGGGTCGAAGCCGATGACGACCTCGTCGGTCCCGACGGCGACGGGGTGGCCGTGCTGGAGGACCGCGCCGAGGGCGGGCTTGCCGTCCATGACGGCGTCGACCAGCGCTTGCCAGGGGCGCGCCGGCGGCGCGGCGACAGGGGCCGGCGCGGCCACGGGCTCCGGAGCGCGCGCGGCGCCGCGGCAGGACCAGCAGCTCGACGCGGGGCGCGGGTGGCGGCTCAGGGCGTGGGGCTGGCGCGGCGGCGCGCGCGGGGCGCGGCCGGCGGCGCGTCGCGGCAGGGGCCGGCGTGGCGGGCTTCGGGGCGCCTCTGCGGCAGACGCGTGACCTCCGCGCGCGGACCCGAGCTCGAGCCCTGGGCGCCCGGACCGCGCGGGCGCGGGGCGCTCCCGCCGCCCGAGCCGCCGCCGCGGCGCTCCATCGCCTCGAGGCGCGCCACCAGCTCGGCCAGCGGGAGGAGCGGCGGTCGCGTCGCGAGGCGCACGAGGCCCATCTCCAGCGTGGTGCGCGGGTTGCCGCTCTGCGCGACGTCCTCGACGACCCGCGACAGGGCGCTGAACGCGCGGTGGAGCTCCTGGACGTCCACGCTCTCGGCGGCCTGGGCGGCGCGCGCGCGCTCTTCGGGGACCATCGCCACCAGCTCGGTCTCCGCGCCCGAGACGCGCAGCACGACCATGTCGCGCACGAGCTCGAGGAGCTGCTTGGCGAAGTGCAGCGTGTCCAGGCCGCGCCCGGCGAGCTCGTCGACGAGCGTCAGGACCGCCGCGCCGTCGCCGGCGAGGACGGCCTCCGCGATCCCGTGCACGACCTCGCGGTCGGCGATGCCGAGCACCCGCGCGACCTCTTTGCCTTCGAGGTGCGAGCCCCCGAACGCGACGATCTGATCGAGCAGGGTCAGCGCGTCCCGCATCGAGCCGGCCGCCTCGCGGGCGACCATGGCGACCGCCTCGTCGTCGGCGGTGACGCTCTCGGTGGCGAGGATCTCGCGCACCCGGTCGCTGACGACCTGCTGCGGGATCAGCCGAAAGTCGTAGCGCTGGCACCGCGAGCGGATGGTCACGGGGACCTTGTGGATCTCCGTCGTGGCGAAAATGAACTTGACGTGATCCGGCGGCTCCTCGAGCGTCTTGAGGAACGCGTTGAACGCGCCCGTCGACAGCATGTGGACCTCGTCGACGATCACGACCTTGAAGCGCGAGCTCTGCGGTCGGTAGGGGAGCGACTCCTGGAGCCGGCGGACGTCGTCGACGCTGTTGTTCGAGGCGCCGTCCATCTCCTGCACGTCGGCCGAGCGGCCCGCGGTGATCCCCACGCACTGCTCGCACTCGCCGCACGGCTCGGGGGTCGGGCCCTTCTCGCAGTTGAGCGCCTTGGCGAGGATCCGCGCGGTGGTCGTCTTGCCGACCCGCGCACGCCGGTGAAGAGGAACGCGTGGGCCACCCGGCCCGCCTCGATGGCGTTGCCCAGGGTGCGCGTCACGTGCTCCTGGCCGACGAGGTCGGCGAAGGTCTGCGGACGGTACTTCCGGGCGAGGACGGTGTAGGCCATGGGAGCGCGGACCATAGCAGAGGTCAGCGACGGCGGAGCGCGGCGAGGCGACGTTCGATCTCCTTGGCGGCGCGCCCCTCGGCGGTCGCCAGCGCCCGGGTCAATCGGTCCCGCGCGTCCTGGGCGCGCCCGCTCGCGACGAGCGCGTCGACGCAGAGGAGCAGGCCCAGGGTGTCGTTCGGTCGCTGGGCGCAGGCGGCCTCGGCGGTGAGCACCGCGCCCTCGCCGTCGCCGAGCGCCATGCGGGCCTCGGCGAGGTGGAAGAGGATCGCGAACAGCAGCGGCTCGTCGTCTTCTTCGGCGCCCTCGAGCAGCTCACCGGCCCGCCGCAGGTGCGACGACGCCTCCTGCGCTTCGCCGCGCAGCAGGTTGGCGCGCCCGAGCCACAGCTCGACGTGCGGGTCGTCGGGGCTCGCGAGCAGCGCCTTCTCGAGCGTCTCGATCGCGGCCGGGTCGCCGTTGCTCAGCTGCGTGCGGCCGAAGTGCAAGAGCGCGTCCGGATCGTCGGGCGACTCGCGCAGGCGCCGGCGCGCCATGCGATCGGCGTCCCAGCCCGACGAGGCGAGCGCGCGGAGCTTCGTCGCGCGCCGCCAGCTCCAGAAGGAGAGGGCGGCGACGACGCCGATCCCGAGCAGCGTCGCGTCGCCGAAGGACGGGCGGACCTCGTCGAGCGCGGTGCGGATCGTCCAGTAGTCGCCGCGCTCGAGCGCGATCGACGCGATCGGGTGGATGCCGAGCGAGAGGGTCATCGCGAAGCGGCCGAGCTCGAGCCGCACCAGGTTCTTCGCGGCGTCTGCGGGGCGCGCCTTGGTCCACGCGAAGGCGAGGAGCGCGATCAGCGCGAGGGTCGCCGGCCCGGCGGCGGCGATCGCCGCGCGCTCGAGCGGGGGCAGCGCGTCGGCGGGCGCCGGGTGGACGACGCCCCAGTAGACCCAGCTCGTGAACGTGTAGCTGACGCCCCGCTGCGTGAGCAGGCCGATCTGGACGAGCTGCGACGCGAGGACCGCCGCCGGGGTGCCGAGGTAGAGCGCGGCGGACCCGACGAGCCGGTGCTTGCGAGGCGTGATCGGCGGCAGGAAGTCGTTCGCGCCCGCGCGCCGCAGACGCACCACGACCGAGGAGGCGAAGGCCCCCCAGAGGACGAGCAGGATGATGGTGCCGAGCTCCACCGACCGTCAGTGTGACGCGGGAGCTCGGATCACTCCATTCCGGCTTCCCGCATCATCTCTTCCATGCTCTGCACGTGGTCGGGCTCCGCGGGGGCCTCGGGGGCCTCCTCTTCGGGGGGTGCCACGTCCTCGTCGGCGCCGTCCTCGTCCGCGCCGTCCTCGAGCTCCTGCATCATCTCTTCCATCGACTGGACGTGATCGTCGCCCTCGTCCTCGTCGTCGGCGTCGTCACCGCCGCCCTCGAGCTCGCGCATCATGTCCTCGATCGACTGCACTCCGTCCGGCGTGTCGGGCGCGTCGTCGAGGTCGTCGTCGGGCAGCTCGTCGGGGAAGTCGTCGTCGTCGTCGCCGAGCGGCGTCGGGGTCGACGTCGGCCCGCCGTCCTCGGCGCCGAGGATCCACTGGCCGAACCCGACGGAGATCTCGGGCACGAACGTGATGAGCATGAGGCCGCCGAACATCAGGACGATGAAGGGCGCGACCGATCGGATCATGTGGCCCAGCGGCTTCTTGAACAGCGTCGAGGCGACGAAGAGGTTCAGGCCGACGGGCGGCGTGAGGTAGCCGATCTCGAGGTTGACGATGAAGATGATCCCGAAGTGCATCGGGTCCACGCCCATCGTCGCCGCGATCGGCGCGAGGAGCGGGATGAACAGGAACATCGCGCTGAGGATGTCCATCAGCATCCCCACCAGCAGCAGCAGCAGGTTGAGGATCAGCAGGAACGCGATGGGCTGGCCGCTCTCGGGTCGCAGGTCGAGGGACTCGATCCACTCGACCGCGAGATCGGGCACGTGCTTGAAGTGGAGGAACTCGCTGAACGCGAGCGCCGAGACCATGATCACGAGCAGCGACCCGAGGATGATCCCCGTCTCCTGCACGATGCTCGGCAGCTCGTCGAACTCGAGCGCGCGGTGGACGAACAGCTCGATGAGGACGGCGTAGACGACGCTGACCGCCGAGGCCTCGACCACGGTGAAGAAGCCCGTGTAGATCCCGCCGAGGATGAGGATCGGGAAGAGCAGCGACCACAGGCCGTCGCGCAGCGACTCGCCGAGCGTGGCGAGGCTGAAGGGCTGACGCGAGGCCTTCCCCTTCACGCCGCGGTAGATGCAGAAGCCCGCGAGGAGGCCGCCGATCACGAGGCCGGGGCCGAAGCCCGAGGCGAACAGCTCGGAGGTGTCGATGCCCGCCCGCTGGTTGATCAGCGGGTAGATGATCATCGGGATCGACGGCGGGATCAGGATGCCCAGCGAGCCGCTCGAGGTGAGCAGGCCGTGGGTGAACCACTCCTCGTGGCCGTGCTTGATGAGGGTGGGCGCCATCATCGCGCCGATGGCGACGACGGTCGCGGGGCTCGAGCCGCTGATCGCGGCGAAGAGCATGCAGGCGACGACCGCGCTGACCGCGAGGCCGCCGGGCAGCCAGCCGATGAGCGCCTTGGAGAAGTCGATCAGCCGCTTGCTGATCTCGCCGCGCGCCATGATCGAGCCGCTGAGCATGAACAGCGGGACGGCGAGGAGGTTCTCGGTGTCCGCGAGGCCGTTGATCCGCTCGATCAGGTTGTTGAGATCCGTGAGCGGGTCGTCGTTCTCGGGCCACAGGAGGAAGCAGACGATCGTCACGACGCCGATCAGCGCGAACAGCGGCATGCCGAGCAGCGCGCACGCGATGATCGCGGAGACGACGAAGCCCCGGGGCCGAGCACGGGCGCGAGCGCCGCGCCGAGGACGAGGACCCCGAGCGCCGCGAGCTTGCGACGATCGCCGCTGGCCATGCCGGTCACTCTTCCTCCTCCGAGGCCTTCGCGGCCGGAGCGGGGGGCTCTTCGGGCGCAGTCGACGTCTCCGCTTCGGTCTCGGCTTCGGCCTTGGCGCGCGCCTCCTCTTCCTCGGCGATCTTCTTCGCCTCCTCCATGCCCTCCTCGGCGCCGGACTCGCCGTAGCTGCCGCCGGTGAACGCGGAGACCGCGGCGCCGACGAAGCGGAAGGTCGCGATCCCGAAGCCGACCGGCGCGGCGAGGATGCCGAGCCAGTCGGGGATGTCGGTGCCCTCGAGGAGCCCCCCGCGGCCGACCATGCCCTCGAAGCCGTACACGTAGCGGGTGCCGCCGAACGTGAACATCTCGGTCATGAACTCGTCGTCCGATGCGCGCGGCGCGAAGACGTACATGAAGCCGAGGAAGGTCATGAGCGCGCAGAAGACGGCCGCGGCGAGGAAGCCCGTGCCGTTGAGGTACTGCCGCAGGTTCTCCGGGAGGAGCTTCTGCGCCGCGCCCATCCGGATGTGCTTGCCCGCGTGCACGCAGATGCTCGCGCTGAGCAGACCGACCCACAGCAGCAGCATCAAGGAGACTTGCTTGGACCAGGTGTAGCCCTCGGGGATGTAGGCGACCGACACCCAGACCAGGAGCGCGCCCCCGAGGAGGCCTGAGCCCACGCGGACCGGCCAGCCCTCCTTCTTCTTCACCGCGTGGTAGGCGGTGAAGACGAGCGCCGAGAGGCCGAACGCGCCGGCGTAGACCATCCACGAGTCGAGGCTCGCGAAGACGAGCGAGATGCCCCACCCGGCGGCGACGCCGACCACCGCGAACCCCGCGGCGAGGCCGAGCTCGCGGCCCGTGCTCACCTCGGTGACCCCGGCGCGCATGCGTCCGAAGCGGCGACCCGAGTAGAGCCCGAAGCCCAAGACGAGCAGGCCGAGCACGAGCGAGACCCACGGGGCGATGTTCGCGTCGACCCAGGCGCGCGTCTCGAGATCCTCGACCCGGGCGAGCTTGGAGAAGAGCTCGCCGAGCTTGCTGTCGGGCGCGAGGATCCGCCGCGCGATCACGTCGACGAACACGACGACGGTGATCGTGACGAGCGCGAACGAGACGACCGCCTTCTCGGCGTTGAAGACGGCGTCGTCGATCTTGCGCGCGACGCCGAAGAAACCACCGGAGGGCTTGGGCTCCGGGCCCGTGGGGGCGGCCTCCGACATGAACGAGCGAGCGTAGGCAGCCCGCCGCCGGTGGGTCAATGTCTTAGCGGGCGGCTAGAGCGCGGCGACCTTGCGGCCGAGCACCGGCGCGACGTCGCCCTCGACGTGCTCGACGGGGGTCTTGCCGAGCCAGCGGCAGAAGGTCTCGCACGCGAAGCGCGCCCCGGGGGCCGTCTCCGGCAGGGCCATGACCTCGACGAGCGGCGTGTGCGTCGCGGGGTGGAAGAAGCGGAGCCCGATGAACTGGTCCTTGCGCTCGAGGACCTCGGCGATGCGAGCCAGGTCCGGGCGCTCGACGTTGCACGCGAGCACGGCGCCGCGGCTGATGCTGCTCTCGACCGTCGCGAGGAGCGCGCGGCGGCTGCGGATGTCGCCGACCGTCGACTCGATGACGAGGTCGTGATCGCGCACCCGAGCCAGATCGCGAGTGAACGTCACGCGATCGCCGATTGCCTTGGCCTCGGCCAAGGTGAGCTCGCCGAGGGTCACGCGCATCGCGAGCGTCTTGTCGAGCCGCTTGCGCGCGAGATCCTGACGAGCCCCGGTCACGCAGATCGCGATCACGGGCAGCTCGGCCTCGGCGACGGCGGTGGCGATCGCGAGCCCGGCGGGTCCGGTTCCAACGACGGCGATGGCGTTCAGCGACATCTGCGCTCCTCCCCCTGGATACGTGGCCGCTGGGTACGTGGCGCGCGCGCCTTTACACGTTCACAAGCCAGGGAGCGGTCAAGGTGGACGCGGACCGCGGCCGAGTCAACCGGATGGGGGTTTCTAAAGTGTTCCACGGATGAAACGCACGCTGATCCGGCTGTAAAGAGCTTGTCAACGAAGGTCCGGATTGACGGGACACCTGCCGATTCGTACAGTCTGCTCCCGTGCGATGCGGGGCTCTGCGCCTAGAGCCTGCGTTCTCGCATGACCCCGCGCACGGAATGTGAGGCTCGCCGCGATGCGAAGCACCAAGTTCATCTTCATCACGGGTGGAGTGGTCAGCTCCATTGGTAAGGGCCTGGCCGCGGCCTCGATCGGTGCGCTCATGGAGGCGCGTGGCCTCCGGGTCACCCACATGAAGCTCGACCCGTACATCAACGTGGATCCGGGCACGATGTCGCCGTTCCAGCACGGCGAGGTGTTCGTCACGGACGACGGCGCGGAGACCGATCTCGATCTCGGTCACTACGAGCGCTTCACCACCACGCGGATGAGCCGCGCGAACAACTTCACGACCGGTCGGATCTACGACACGGTCATCTCGAAGGAGCGGCGCGGCGAGTACCTGGGCGCGACGATCCAGGTCATCCCGCACATCACCGACGAGATCAAAGCGCGGGTCTACGACACGGCCGTGCGCGCCGACGTGGCGATCGTCGAGGTCGGCGGGACCGTCGGCGACATCGAGTCGCTGCCCTTCCTCGAGGCGATCCGGCAGATGCGCGCGGAGTGCGGCCCCGAGAACGCGATCAGCATCCACGTCACGCTCGTCCCGCACATCGCGGCCGCGGGGGAGCTGAAGACGAAGCCGACCCAGCACTCGGTCAAGGAGCTCCTCGGGCTCGGCATCCAGCCCGAGATCCTGATCTGTCGCTGCGATCGCGATCTCACGCCCGACCTCAAGAAGAAGATCGGTCACTTCTGCAACGTGCCCACGGGGCGCGTGATCGCGGCGCCGGACGTCGACGTGATCTACCGACTCCCGATGAAGCTGCACGACGAGGGCCTCGACGTGCAGATCGTCCAGCGCCTCAACATCTGGTCGCGCGACCCCGATCTGAGCGCCTGGGAGGAGACGGTCGAGAAGCTCACCGCGCCCAAGCGCGGGCGCGTGAAGCTCGCCCTCGTCGGCAAGTACACGCACCTGCGGGACTCCTACAAGTCGCTGCACGAGGCGATGGTCCACGGCGGGCTCGCGAGCGACGTGGTGATCGACGTCGAGTACGTCGACTCCGAGGACCTGACCGCGGAGAACGTCGAGGAGCGGCTGCGCGAGATGGACGGGATCCTCGTGCCCGGCGGCTTCGGCGGTCGCGGCACCGAGGGGAAGATCCAGGCGATCCGCTACGCGCGCGAGGAGGGCGTCCCGTTCTTCGGGATCTGCCTCGGGATGCAGATGGCGGTCGTCGAGTACGCGCGCCACGTGTGCGACATCGCCGGCGCGCAGAGCCGCGAGTTCGATCCGGACGCCTCGGACGCGGTCATCGACCTGATGAGCGACCAGAAGGACGTGAAGAACAAGGGCGGCACCATGCGCCTCGGCGCGTACCCGTGCGTCCTGCGCCCGGGCTCGCGGTCGCAGGCGCTGTACGGCGTCGGCGAGATCAGCGAGCGCCACCGGCACCGCTTCGAGTTCAACAACGACTACGCCGAGCGCATCGAGAACGCGGGGATGGTGCTCGCGGGCAAGAGCCCCGACGGCCGCCTCGTCGAGATGGTCGAGCTGCCCGACCACCCCTACTTCATCGGCTGCCAGTTCCACCCCGAGTTCAAGAGCCGACCGCACGACCCGCACCCGCTCTTCCAGGGGTTCGTCCGCGCCGCGCGCGAGCGCCGCGACGCGCGGAGCTCGGCGACGCCCGAAGCCGACACGGCCGAGCCCGACGCTCGCGCCGTCGTCCACTGAGAGGTCGCGGCATCTCGCCCCCTCCGGGTGGCTCAGTGCGACATGGGCGTCGTGGCTCGCGGGTCCCTCGCGGGAACTAGCCCCGTCTGGGCAGCTGGCACGCGCGCTGCTGCATGAGCCGGCACGGCGCCCCGGTTGCTTGACACGTGGACGACCGGATGCGACTCGTGTCGGGCCCTGAGTGGCGGAGGAGACATGCGACAGCTTCGAATGGTGACGACATGGGTGGCGGCCCTGGCCCTGGTCTCGATGGCCGGGTGCGATGACAACACGAACCCGGGCACGGACAGCGGCCCGGGGCCTGGCACGGACGGCGGGGTCACGTTGATGGACTCGGGTCCGGGCTCGGACGACGCGGGTCCGACGGGTACGGACGCGGGGACCGACGCTGGCGGCGGCGGCTCCTGCACGGGTCCGAGCGGGCCTTGCAACGCGCTCGACGCGACGTCCTGCGGCTCCGGGATGGCCTGCGTGCTCTCGGGCAGCAGCGACACGATGTGGCAGACCGTCTGCATCATGGCGGGCGCCGGCACCCAAGGCTCGGCGTGCGACCCGACGATGCAGGGCCAGTGCGCGGAGGGCTTCCAGTGCAGCAGCACGAGCAGCGTCTGCGAGAAGATCTGCTGTGAGACGGCCGACTGCAGCCCCGGCGACTTCTGCGGGCTCGTGGCCGGCGCGGAGGCGGGCTTCTGCTCGACGCCCGACGACTGCGACCTGATCGCCCAGACGGGCTGCCCCGCGATGCAGGGCTGCTACCCGAGCTCCGGCGGCCTCGCCTGCCTCGGCGCGGGCACCGTCGCCGAGGGCGCGACCTGCATGTTCACCAACGACTGCATGCCCGGCTTCGGCTGCCTCGGCCCGTCCGGCGGTCCCTCCGCCTGCCGCGCCTGGTGCGACATGGCGGCGATGCCGACCACGTGTCCGACGGGCTTCGCCTGCACCGGCGTGACCGGTCTGCCGGTGGGCGCCTGCACCCCCACGACTCCGTGATCTGGAGCGCCCGGGCGATCCCTCGCCCGGGCGCGGCTCCTGCGTTTCCCTTATCTTCTCGTTCGTACGACCTTGTTTTCGACGGCTTCATCGATGTCGACCCGGGTGCTCGTCCTCTTCGCCGCGCTGGCGTGGATCGGGTGTGACGAGCAGAACGACACGCCTGACGGCGGCCTGATGCGGGACGCCTCGGTCGGCGACGGCGGGGGCTTCGTCGACTCGGGCACGGTGGACGCCGCGGTCCCCGCCAGCGACGGCGGTGGCTTCGACGCGGGCGCGCCGCTCTGCGACGCGATCACCTGCGACCCGCGCGACGCTCGCGTCGGCTGCGGGACGGACGCGTGCGTGCTCCAAGGGGAGTCGCCGAGCTGCGCCGACGCGACGATCGGGCTGGTCACGGCGGGCATGCCCTGCACGGACGTCGCCGAGTGCGCGCCGGGCCTCGCGTGCTTCCAGGACGGGCTGACCGGGGTCTGCGGCCGCGTTGCTGCCCGGAGGACGGCACGACCTGCGCGGTCGGGTCGCGCTGCGGCGGCGCCGGGACCCTCGTCGACGGGACCGAGACCGGCTGGGGTCAGTGTCTCGCCCTCCGCTCGTGCGACGTGCTCCGCCCCGAAGAGACCTGTGAGCCGCGCGAGGGCTGCTACCTCATCGACACGACGATGATGACCGAGTGCCGGATCGCGGGCACCGCGGCGGCGGGAGAGCCCTGCGAGGTGCAGGAGGACTGCCGCGGCGGGCTCTACTGCGGCGGCATCGCGGCGGCGCGGCGGTGCGTCCGGCTGTGCGACGTGCGCGCCGACAACTGCCCGACGGCCGAGGGCCGCTGCGTCGCGCAGACCCACACCCCGGACGGCGTCGGGCTCTGCACGCTCGACATGATGACCGCCAACATGCGCTGAGTCCGACGACGCGAAGCGTCGGAGGATCTCAGTGGGGAGCGCGAGGGGCTTGCCCCTCGCCGGAGAGAAATCGCCGAAGGCGATTTATCGACAGACCTTGAGAGCCGCCCGAGCTCAGATGAGCCGGGCGAACCGCTCGAGGATCGTCGCGCCGTCGGTCGAGGGGCGCACCGCGGACAGCAGCGCCTCCGGATCGAGGCCCTCCTCACGGAGGATCTCGCGCCGCGCCTCGAGGTAGGCGGTGATCACCTCGTGATCCCACTCCGGGTGGAACTGCACGCCCCACGCGCGCTCGCCGATCGCGTAGGCCTGGTTCGCCGTCGCCGCGTTCGAGGCGAGGCGACGGGCTCCGTCGGGCAGCCGCAGGACGGACTGTCGATGGGACGAGCTCACCCGCAGGCGCGTCGGCAGCCCCTCGAACAGGGGATCCGCGGTCGCCTCCGGCGCGAGGTCGACGTCCACCGCGCCGATCTCGCGGCCGCGCGGGTTCACCCCGACCGTCCCCCCGAGCGCGTCGGCGAGGAGCTGGTGGCCGTAGCAGATCGCGAGCATCGGCGTGCCCTGGTCGAGGGCCTCGACGAGCCAGCGGCCGGTGCGCTCGCTCCAGTCCTCGCGGTCGGTCACGAGGGCGCTCGAGCCGGTGACGACGATGGCGCGCAGCCCATCGGGGGAGGGCAGCGCGTCACCCTCGCGGACCCGGCAGACGTCGACGGTCACGCCGTCGAGACCGGCCGCGATCCAGTCCTCGTAGTCGCCGCGGCGCGCCGCCAGGTCGGGCATGGTGGAGCCGACCTTCACGATGAGACAGGGGCGCATCCGGAGAGGAAGGCTTGCGCTGCCGGGGCGGTACGTCAAACATCGGCATCGTGACCGTCCCCGCCGCCGCGGCGTGTCAGAACCATTTCGATCGGGAAGCGATCGGGATCTGCGTCGAGTGCCGCGCGCGTATCTGCTCGGAGTGCGTCACGAAGGTCGACGGCATCAACTACTGCGTCGCTTGCTACGCGCGCCTCGCGGACCGCGGCGCGGTCCGGCGGACCGAGGAGGCCAAGGCCACCCACCCCGCGGTCGCCTACCTCGCGGCGGCGGGGCTGCTCCTGTTCACGACGCTGGCCACGTGGGGGCTCCTCCAGGTCGCGTTCCCGGGGGGCGGCTGAGTGTCGGCGCGTCGCCCCACGCGCGACCTCGCGCCCGTCGGACCGGTCGGCCTCGTCGACCGCGCCTTCGTCCTCGCGCGCGAGGGCGGCCTCGAGGTGACGGGCCCGGCCTGGCTCGGCGGAGCGCTGCTCGCGGCCACCGCGCTCGCGATCTTCTACGTCGAGCGCGTCGAGGGGATCACGAGCCTGCGGCTCCCCGCCGCGCTCCTCCTCGCGCTCGCCTGGTGGGGGCGCGCCTACCTCATCGGGCGCTCCGCGCGCCGGGTCGCGGCGACGATGTGGGACAGCGAGCCCGAGCCCGAGGCGGGCCGCGCGGTCGACGTCCTGCGCACCTCGCTCGTCGTCGGGCTCGGGATGTGGTGCTGGTCGTGGATGCTCGTGGTGGGCAGCCTCGCGGGGCCCATCGGCGTCGCGCTCGTGCTGCCCTTCTTCGCCCTCCGTGGCGCGGTCGCGCCCTCGTGGACCGCGCGCGCCGCGTGCACCGCGAAGGCTGGCTGGCGTGGGTTCTGGGCGGCGATCCAGGACTCGGCGGGGCAGCGCTTCGCGGGGATCGTCACCGAGTCGCTCCTCCTGGCCGGGGCGATGGGCCTCGTCCTCAACCTGTTCGGGGTGGTCCTCTTCGCGGTCCTCCTCGCGCGCTCGCTCGGGGGCTTCGAGCTCGCCGCGCTCGAGTCGTTCGTCTCGCCCTCGAACACCTTCGTCGTGCTGGTCATCGCGTCTTGCGCGCTCGTCCTGCTCGAGCCGGTGCGCGCGGCGCACGCCGCCGCGGTCTACGTCGGCGCCCGCGTGCGCGAGGAGGGGCTCGACCTGAGGGTCAGCGTCGACACCGCGATCGCTCACTCGAACGCCAAGCGCGGTCAGGGCGCCGCGCCCGTCGCCCGCGCCGCCGCGATGATCGCGGTGGTCCTGCTCGGCGCGTCCCGCGTCGACGCGCAGGAGCCGCCCGTGTTCGACCCGCCGCCGGCGCCGGAGCTCTTCGACGAGGCGCCGTACACGCCGCCCGTCGACCTGCCGTCCGACCCCGGCCCGCTCCCCAGCTACGCCGCGCAGCCTCGCGACGTGGAGGTGCAGGGCGACGTCGACGCGATCCTCGCCCGCGCCGAGTTCCGCGAGTTCGAGGACGACCGCGGCGCCGGGCTCCGCGACCTGATCGATCGCTTCTTCGACTGGCTCGGGCGCCCGCGCGACGAGCTCCCGGACATGAACGGCGCGCGCCTGCCGACGCTGCCGCTCCCGGGCGCGTGGGCGTTCATCGTGCTCGGGGGCGCGCTGCTGATCGGGGTCGGGATCTACCTGTTCGTCACGCGCCAGCAGGCGGCGAAGCAGGCTCAGGTCGAGTCCGCGCTCGCGTCGGTCAGCGCCGACATCCGCGACCGGCCGCCCCGATCCTTCCTCGAGGAGGCGGCGCTGCTCGCCGAGCAAGGGATGTTGCGGGAGGCGCTGCGGTCGCTCTACCTCGCGACGCTCGTCGCGCTCGACCGCCGGCGCTTCATCGCGTTCGACCCGCACCTCACGAACTGGCAGTACCTGCGGCAGATGCCGCGCGGCTCGCTGCGCGACGCGTTCCGGCACTTCACCCGGCTGTTCGACCACAAGTGGTACGGCCGCGAGGACACGAGCCGCGAAGACTACGAGCGGTGCCGCGAGCTCGCCGCGCAGATCGTCGAGGCCGAGGTCGCCTCGTGAGGCGAGCCCTGAAGCGCGTGGCGATCGGCGCGGTCGTCCTCGTCGTGCTCGGGACGAGCGGGGTGATGTGCGCGCGCGTCGGCGAGCGCGGCCGCTACGTCGGCGAGTACAGCACCTACGGCGCGGGCCCGGAGGGGACCCGGGGTCTGTTCCTGTTGACGGAGGAGCTCGGCGCGCACCCACAGCGCTGGGCCGAGGATCTCGGGCGCCTGCCGCCCGGCGCCATGCTCGTGGCGCTCGGGAGCTGCCAGCAGCTCATGCGGCGCGAGATCACCCGCCTCGAGCGCGAGCACCTCCGCGCGTGGATCGAGGGCGGCGGGACGCTCGTGGTCGCGGGCGTGCCGGACTACCTCTCGCGCGACGAGATGGGCATCGAGCTCGTCTCGGCCCCGGGCGAGTGCCGCCCGACCGAGGGCTTGATCGCGATGCTCGACCGGGCCGAGGGCCGACGGCAGCAGCGCAAGCGCGAGACGGACGACGAGGGCGGCGAGATCGAGGACCTCCCCGACATGTTCCGCGCCGACCCGGCGGGGACCTACGACGAGATCGTCGAGCAAGGGGGCCTGCCCGAGGCGCGCGTGGCGATCGGGACCGCGGCGCCGCTCGACGGCGGGCCGCTCGTCGGCATGCGCCAGCCGCTCGGCATCCGCGTCTCGAGCGAGCTGTCCCGGAGCACGCTGCTGCGCCTCGACGGGCCCGACGGCGAGCCCGCGGCGGTCCGCGTCGACGTGGGCCAGGGCGCGGTGATCGTCCTGGCGTCGTCGAGCATGTTCCAGAACCGCGACCTCTCGACGCAGTCCGGCGGGGTGCTCTTCTCGCGGCTGGTCCGCGAGCACGGGAACGGGACGGTGCTCTTCGACGAGTTCCACCTCGGGGTGGGGCAGCGGCGCTCGCTGATGCGCTACCTGCGGCAGACCGGCGGCGGCCCCGTCCTGTTGCAAGTCCTCTTGCTCATCGGCTTCATCCTGTGGCGCGTGGGGGCCTCGTTCGGCGCGCCGACGCGCGACGCGCCGGAGGAGCCCGCGGGCACGGCCTCGTACGTCGAGGGCGTGGGCACGCTGTACGCCAAGGCCAAGGACCCGAAGGGCGCCATCGACATCCTCGTCCGGCGCTCGCTCGAGCGCATCGCGCGGCACCACCACGTCACGAACCGCGCCGCGCCGCAGCTCGCCGACGAGCTCGAGGCGCGCCATCGCCTCGACGCCGCCAAGGCGGTGCGGGCGATCCACGAGGCGTCCTCGCAGACGCCCGGCCGCGGCGGCCTCGCGAAGCTCGCGGCGCGCCTCGACGCCCTGACCGACGCGGCGACCGCTTGAGGACTCGAGGTCCGTCGATCCATCGCCTTCGGCGATTCCTCTCCGGCGAGGGGCGAGCCCCCTCGCGCTCCCCACGGAGATCCTCCGACGCTTCGCGTCGTCGGACTCCGTCCCGTCTCGACAAGGGAGCAGGAGGCCGGTAGAACCGGCCCACCCGATGGAGCACGTCGAAGAGCTCAAGACCCTGCGCGAGGACATCTTCGGCGAGGTTCAGAAGGTGATCGTCGGTCAGGACGAGACCATCGAGCAGATGCTCGTGGCCCTGCTCGCGCAAGGTCACGTCCTGCTCGAGGGCGTCCCCGGCACCGCCAAGACGCTGATGGTCCGCACCCTCGCGGCGGCGATCGACCTCGAGTTCGGCCGGGTGCAGTTCACGCCCGATCTGATGCCGAGCGACATCCTCGGCACCAACGTCTTCGACTTCAAGTCGAGCGCGTTCCGGCTCACCAAGGGCCCCATCTTCACCGAGCTCCTCCTCGGCGACGAGATCAACCGCGCGCCCGCCAAGACGCAGAGCGCCTTGCTCGAGGCGATGCAGGAGCGGCAGGTCTCGATCGACGGCGAGCGCCACGCGCTGAGCCCGAACTTCACCGTCATCGCGACGCAGAACCCGGTGGAGCAAGAGGGCACCTACCCGCTCCCCGAGGCGCAGCTCGACCGCTTCCTCATGAAGATCCTCGTCGGCTACCCCACCGTCGAGGAGGAGGATCGCATCCTCGAGATGGCGGGGATCGGCGTCGGGTCGGTCGAGGTCGAGTCGGCCGGGATCGTGCCCGTGGCGTCGGCCGCGACGTTGGCGCGGATCCGCACGCTCGCCAACCAGGTCCTCGTCGAGGACTCGGTGCGCGGCTACATCCGCAACCTCATGCGCGCGACGCGCGAGACGCCGATGATCCTGCTCGGCGCGGGCCCTCGCGCGGGTGTCCACCTCCTCGTCGCGTCGCGGTGGTTCGCGGCGCTCGACGGCCGCACCTTCGTCACGCCGGACGACGTCCAGCGCGCGGCGCACCCGGTGATCTGTCACCGGCTCGTGCTCGCGCCCGAGGTCGAGCTCGACGGGCTCGGCGCCGCGGAGGTCCTCGACCGCGTGTCGTCGACCGTCGAGGTGCCGCGGTGAGCGACGGCTCGGACGACGAAGAGCCAACCCGCAAGACCAAGCTCATCCCCGGGACCCGGCTCGCGGCGCTCGCCGCGGGAGGCCTGCCGCTCGCGCTCTTCGACGGCGGCACCGGCCTCGGCCTCGGCGCCGCGCTCGTCTACGACGCCGCGCTCGTCGTCGGCGCCGCGCTCGAGGCCCGCGGGCTCGGTCGACGCGCGCCGGAGGTGGAGCGCCGGATGGAGTCGCGCCTCGTCGTCGGCGTGCCGAACACGATCGTCATCCGCCTGCGCAACGTGGACGCGCGCCCCGTCCGCGTGACGGTGCGCGACGACCTGCCCCCCGGCTGGGAGGCCGACCCGGGCGAGCTCCGGATCGATCTGCCCGGCCACGCGCGGCGCGAGGTCTCCTACACCGTCGTGCCGCCCAAGCGCGGCCGCTATCGCTTCGGCGACCTGCACCTCAAGCTCGAGGGCGTGGCGCGCCTCGGCGCGTCGGTCGTGGCGGTGCCGTCCGGCGTGGACGCGCGCGTGTTCCCCAACGTGCTCGGCCCGCGGCGCTACGAGCTCGCGGCGCGGCTCGGCGACCTGGCGGCGGAGGGGTTCCGCAGCATCCGGCAGAGCGGCGGCGGCGGCGAGTTCGAGCAGCTGCGCGAGTACGTCGCCGGCGACGCCTATCGAGACCTCGACTGGAAGTCGACGGCGAAGCGCCAGCGCCCGGTCACCCGCGTGTTCGAGCAGGAGCGCTCGCAGACCGTCATCCTCGCGATCGACGCCGGCCGCATGATGGCCACGCGGCTCGGCGCGATCACGAAGCTCGACCACTCGATCAACGCGGCGCTGCTCCTCGCGTGGGTCGCGCTCCGCAAGGGCGATCGAGTCGGCCTCGTGGTCTTCGGCGATCAGGTCCGGCAGTTCGTGCCCCCCGGTCGCGGCCAGGGTCAGTACCGCAAGCTCCTCGACGCGCTCTACTCGATCGAGGCCGAGGAGACCTTCGTCGACTTCCGGCGCTTCGTGGAGTTCGTGCAGATCCGACAGCGCAAGCGCGCGCTGCTCGTGATGTTCAGCGATCTGCTCGACGAGGCCCACGCGATGCCGCTCGCCGAGCACGCCGCGCTCCTGCGCCGCAAGCACCTCGCGGTCTGCGTGACGATGCACGACCCCGTCGCCGAGGGCCTCGCCGACGCGCCCGTCGAGGACGCGAAGGCCGCGTACATGCGCGCCGCGGCCGCGGACCTGCTCGCCGAGCGCGAGCACGTGAAGGCGCACCTGAACAAGAGCGGCGTGCGGCTCGTCGAGGCCCCGCCGGGGGAGCTCGCGGTGGCGACGGTGAACCGCTACCTCGAGATCAAGGCGCGGCGCAGCCTGTAGCTCCGGAATTTCGCGCCAAGCGCGCGAAAGGGAGCAAAGAGGTTTTCTTTTGTCGATGCGCGGGCTCGGCGGTCTGGGGGCGTTGGGGTGGCGGGAGAGAGGTGGGTAGGGCGCGGGAGGGGGCGTGACGGCGGTCGACCCGCGGTATGCTCGCGGGGTGCGTGGGGTCGTCATAGGAGCGTTGTTGGCCGCCGGGTGCGCGTCGAGCGCGCCGCACGGTTCGACGCCGCTCGATGCGCAGTCCCTCGCGAGCTGGGCCGACGACGCGGCGGAGGTGCCGGAGGCGACGGTGGTGCGGCGCGAGCGCTTCGAGACGGTGCGCGTCGCGGCGGCCCCCGTTGCGGCGGACAGGGTCGCGCGGCTCCCCTACGCGGGCCGTGGGCCGCGGGTCGACGTGCGCCTCGAGCGGGCGCCGCTGTCCAACGCGCTCCGGCTGCTCGCCGACGCGGCGAACCTCTCGATCGTGATCGGGGAGGGCGTCGAGGCCGAGGTGAGCGTGGACCTGCGCCAGGTGCGGCCGCTCGAGGCGATGCACGCGCTCGCCGACGCGCACCATGTCGACATCGCGATCGTCGGACGGACGGTGGTCGCTCAAAGGAGAGACGGAACGTGACCGAGCCCCTCGAAGAAGACGCGCTCCAGCTCGCGCTCGCCGCGCTGCCCGGGTGGAAGCTGCAGGACGACAAGCTGGTCAAGCGCTTCGTCCTCGGCGACTTCCGCCAGGCGATGATGTTCCTCGTCCGGCTCTCCTACGAGGCCGAGGCGCTGAACCACCACCCCGAGATCCACAACGTCTACAAGACCGTGGACCTCGCGCTCACGACGCACGACGCGGGCAACAAGGTGACGGTGAAGGACGTCGAGCTCGCCGCCGCCATCGAGGCGTTTCTGTAGCTCTCACTCGGGGTGAATCGTCTCGACGAGGTGCTCGAAGGCCTCGGCGCTCGCCTCGACGCCCGCGCGCGGGCCGAGCAGCTTGAAGAACACGAGGCCCTCCGGGCCCTCGACGATCGCGCCGAGCAGCCGCCAGCCCACGCGCGGCGGGCCGCTCGGGCCCATGCCCTGGCGCCCCGCGAACGTCCCCGCGACGTCGACCCGCGTCACCGGCAGGTCCTGGATCTCCTCGCGCTCCGTCTGCGGCTCGCCCTCGCGCGGCGAGAACTGTCCGATCCAGCGCTGCACGTTGGCGTCGACGTCGCCGCCGCCGCCGACCTCCTCATCGAAGTGCGAGACGGTCAGCTCCACCCCGGGCATGCCGCGCACCGTGTACTGCGCGTCGCGCATGTCGTTCGACGGGCGCGCCCACACGAACGGCTCCTCGGCGGTCCAGCCCACGTGACCCGCGACCGACGTGAACTCGGGCTCGTCGGCGCTGGCGCGCGACCCCCCGCTCGACGCGCGGTCCTCGCCGCAGCCGAGCGCGAGCGTCGCCAACGCGATCAGCGCGACGCGCTTCACAGCGCCAGGACCCCGGCGGCCGCTTCCATCAGCGCCACGCGTCCCTTGGTGACGGGGCTGCTCCCGTCGAGGAGCGCCGCCGTCTCGCGGAGGACGTGCTCGATCGTGAAGAGCGTCACGCCGTGGTCCACCGTCTTCTCGCCGCCCGGCACCGGCGACTGCCACGCCGTCATCACGTCGGTCTTGCCGTCGAGGATGGCGCGGACCGCGGCGTGCCCGAACCGGTTCGCGACCATGCGATCGAGGAACGACGGGTTGCCGCCGCGCACGAGGTGGCCGAGCACCGTCGCCCGGATCGACACGTCGCCGAGCTCGTCGCCGATCGCCTCGGTCACCAGGCGCACGAGCTTGGTGCACGGGATCTCGACGCCCTCGGCCTTCAGGATCAGCACGCGCTGCTTGCCGCGGTCGTCGGAGAACGCGCGCCGGATCAGCGCCGCCACGTCCTCGACGATGCTCTCCTCGGTGCGGCCCTGCTCGCGGAAGAGCGCCGCGTCCGCGCCCGCCGCGACCGAGCCCGCCATGCAGAGGTAGCCGCTCTGCCGGCCCATCACCTCGACCACGAACGCCCGCCGGTGGCTCCGCGCCGTGTCGCTGATGCGGTCGCAGGCCTCGACGATCGTGTTCAGCGCGCTGTCGACGCCGATCGCGGTGCCCGTGCAGCCGATGTCGTGATCGATCGAGGCGGGGATGCCCACGACCTGGCAGCCGTGCTCGGTCGCGAGGGCGTGCGCGCCGGTGAGCGAGCCGTTGCCGCCGATCACGACGAGCCCGTCGAGCCGCTCCTTCATCGCCGCGGCGGCGACGGCGCGGCCCTCGGCCTCGTAGAACGCCTTGCACCGCGCGGTGCCGAGGAAGCTGCCGCCGAGGTTCGCGGACAGCTCGACCTCGCGCGTCGGCGTCAGCCCGCCCGGGGCCTGCCGCGTCAGCTCGCGGAAGCGCCCGTCGATGAGGCCCTGGTAGCCGCGCTCGACCCCGAGGACGTGGACGCCGCGGCCGGCCGCGACGCGAGCCACCGCGTGGACCGCGGCGTTCATCCCGGGCGCGTCGCCGCCCGACGTGAGCACCCCGAGCGCCACGGCTACTCCTCCTCGTCGCGATCCTCGTCCGCGTCCGCCTCGGGCAGCTCGGGCTCGACCTCGATCTCCTCGAGGAAGCGCCGCAGCAGGCCCTCGATCATGAGGTCGCGCTCGTCGTCGTCGATGCTGCCGTCCACGAACTTGCCGCGGACCTGCTGGTGCTTGATGCGGTACTGCCCGATCAGGGCCTTGTAACGGTCCTGCTGGGCCCAGATCCGCTTGTGGTTGCGCGCGTAGAGCGCGCCGAGGGAGGCCACGCTCGCGGCGGTCAGGATCATGCCGATCGGCCCGCCGAGCAGGAGCCGAAGCGCGACCACGACGGCGGCCGCGCCGGCCGCGCCGGTCAGCATCTTCTTGCCGCTCCCGGGCGCCGTCGCCTCGTTCCACGCCACCGACCAGGCCTCGCGCGAGGCCAGCAGCAGGGAGATGAAGTTGACGCGGCTGCCGCCCTTGTCCCAGTACGTCTTGATCGCCGCCTTGAGGAAGCCGTCGTACGACTTGTACGCGTCCTCGAGATCCAGCTTCTCGTCCGCCATGCCGGCAACGTACTCGATCCCCTCCGAGGCGCCCACCCTCGCTGATGCGGGGGGCCTCGGCGGCGTTATCCTCCAGCACGTGAAGCCCCTCCCCATCGCCGCCGTGGCCTGGCTCCTCGCGAGCGTCGCCGCCGCCCAGGCCGCTCCCTGCGCCTCGGTCGACGCGTGCGCGCAGGCCCTGTCGAGGGGCCAGCACGAGGTGGCACTCGCGGGGCTCACGGCGCTCGCCGCGCGCCCGGCGACTCGCGACGCGGCGTCGCTGGGCCTCGCGCGCGTCTACCTCGAGACCGGCCGCTACGGCGACGCGGCCGCCCTCGCGCGCGCCGGGCAGGCGCGGCAGCGCGTCGAGGCCAGCACGCTGCTCGGCGAGGCCGAGATGGCGCAGGGCCACCTCGACGACGCGGAGCGCGCGCTGAGCTCCGTGGGCAACGAGCCGTCCGCGCACCGCGCGCGGTTGTTGCTGGGGCGGCTCCTGATCCGTCGCGGGCGCGCGGCCGACGCGCGGCGCCCGCTCATGGCGCTGATCCAGGCCTACAACGACGAGTCGATCCGCCCGCAGGACGCCGAGGGGCTGGGCTACGTCGCCGTCGCCGCGCACCTGCTGAACAGCCCGCACGACGCCAACGACGCGTTCCAGGAGTCGACCCGGGCGGACCCGCGCCGCGTCGAGACGCAGCTGGACTGGGCCGAGCTGTTCATGTCGCACTGGGACCCCGGCCACGCCGAGGAGTCGGTGCGCGCGGCGCTCGATGTGAACCCGAACAGCCCCCGGGCGCGGGCCCTCCTCGCGCGGCTGATGCTCGACCAGTCGCTCGACTTCACCCACGCCGAGGAGGAGCTCGCGCGCGCCCTCGCGGTGAACCCGAACCTCGTGATGGCGCACGTGACCCGCGCGGGGATCGCGATCCGGGACATGGACCTCTCGGCCGCCGACCAGCACCTCGAGCGCGCGCTCGCCGTGGATCCGAACGACCTCGAGGCGCTGAGCGTGCGGGCGGTGATCCCGTTCCTCCGCGGCGACACGCGCGCCTACCAGGCGGCGACCCGCGCCGTCCTCGAGCGCAACGCGCGCTACGCCACGATGTACGTCGCCATCGCCGAGTACGGCGACTGGGAGCACCGCTACCCGGAGCTCGTCGAGCTCGCCCGGGAGGGGATCCGCGTCGACCCCGGCGACCCGCGCGTCCGCGCGATCCTGGGCATCAACCTCCTGCGCGTCGGCCGTGAGGAGGAGGGCCTCGCCGCGCTGCGCGAGGCCTGGGATCGCGATCACTTCAACGTCCGCGTCTACAACCTGCTCGAGCTCTGGGACAACACGATCACCCCCAGCTACGAGGAGGTGGCGGCGGGCCCCCTCGTGTTCCGCCTCCACCGCGAGGAGCGCGCGGTGATGGGCCCGACCGTCACCGAGACGCTGACCGGCGCGTGGAACGACATGCGGCGCCGCTACGGCTTCACGCCGCAGACGCCGGTGCACATCGAGATGTACAGCGACCCGGAGCACTTCTCGGTGCGCACGAGCGGGCTGCCGAACATCGGCGTGCAGGGCGTGTGCTTCGGCCAGGTCATCACCGCGCTGTCGCCCCGCGCGGGCCCGTTCAACTGGGGCCAGATCACGTGGCACGAGCTCGCCCACGTCTTCCACCTGCAGCTCTCGCACAACCGCGTCCCGCGCTGGTTCACCGAGGGCCTCGCCGAGTACGAGACGATGATCGCGCGGCCCGAGTGGCAGCGTGAAGAAGACTTTCGATTGTACCGGGCGCTCGCCGCGGATCGCCTGCCGCCGGTGGCGCAGCTCAACCACGCCTTCACCCACGCGCGGAGCGCCGACGCGATCACCGTCGCCTACTACGCGAGCTCCATGCTCGTGAAGTACATCGTCGACACGTACGGCTTCGACCGCGTCCCGCGCATGCTGCGCGCGTGGGGCGAGGACCGCTCGAGCGAGGACGTCGTGCAGCGCGTGCTCGGGATCTCGATCGAGCAGCTCGACAGGGACTTCCGCGCGCACACGGCCCAGCGGCTTGCCGGGCGCGCCGACGACTTCGCGGTCGACTTCGCCGCCTACGAGGACCTCGACGCGATCCGCGCGGTCGCCGAGCAGGCCCCGACCGACGCGGACGCGCAGGCCGCGCTCGCGGCGGCGCTGACCGCCCACGGCGCCGACCCGAACGAGGCGATGACCGCGGTCCGCGCCGCCCTGCGCCTCGACGCCGACCACCCGGTGGCCCGCCTCGTCGCCGCGCGCCTCGCCGTGGGTCGGCGCGACACGCGCACCGCCGCGGCCGATCTGCGGCTGTTCTTCGCGAGCGGTCACGACGGCTACGAGCCGCGGCTCCTCGCCGCCCGCGTCGCGATCGCGCGCGAGCGGATCGGGGACGCGCGCGCCGCCCTCGAGGCCGCGACCCGCATCGACCCGGGTCGCGTCGAGGCGTGGCAGGGCCTCGGCGAGATCGCCGAGCGCACCCACGACGAGGCCCTGCAGCTCGACGTGCTCCGTCACCTCGTGGACGTCGACCAGCACGACCGGGCCGCGAACTTCCAGCTCATGGAGCACCTCGCCGCCGCCGGTGACTGGGCCGGGCTCCGCGAGTACGGCGCCCGCGGCGTGCTCGTCGACCCGCTGCACGCGGAGGCGCGGCGCCTCTACGCCGAGGCGCTGCTCCACGACCCGCTCGACGCGCGCGCCGCGCTCGCGCAGGCCGATCTCGCGCTCGCCGCCGAGCCCGAGGCGCCCGCGCAGGCGCACCTCACGCGGGCCCGGGCGCTGATGGCGCTGCGGCGCCGGCGCGACGCGCAGGCGGCGGTCGACGCGGCGATCGCGGCGGACGCCTCCGTCGCCGAGGCCGCCCGCGCCCTGCTGCGGTAACTAGCCCCGAAGGTGCCCTCGCGGGCCGCGCATTCTACGCTGACGCACGATGGCTGCCCGCGCCCCGCGGCTGACGATCCCGACCCGCATCTTCCTGAGCATCGTGCTCGTGCTGATCTTCTTCGGCACCGCGAGCGGGGCGAGCTTGTATCAGCACCAGCGCACGACGCAGCGCCTGCGCCTGTTGCAGGAGGGCTACCTGCCCCTGGCCACCTCGATCGCGCGCGCGATGGCGCAGCAGGCCGTCTTCGAGGCCACCCTCGAGCGCCTCGTCGACGGGCGCGGGGTCGCGAACGCTCGCTGGTACCTCGACGGCGCGCGTCGGATCCGGCCCGCGGACCTCGACCGCGTGATGGTCCACCTGCGCCGCGCGCGCCGCCTCCAGCTGCCGAGCGAGGACGCCAGCGCGCTCGTCGAGATCGAGGGCGGCCTGACCGACGTCCGCGCCGCCTACGTCGAGAGCGAGGATCGCTTCGACGCCCTCTACGACGCGCTCGAGCGCGAGGACGCGGGGCAGGCCCACCAGGTCGGGCTGTCCCTCAAGACCGGCGAGGCGACCGCCGGGCGGCGGCTCCGCGGGACCTCCGCGCTCGTCCAGCGCCGCATGGACGAGGTCAGCCGCGCGGCCGCCGAGCAGGAGCAGCAGTTCGTCTACCTCGTGACCGCGATGGCCTTCGTCGCGCTCCTCGTCGGCCTCGTCGTGCTGTGGTGGAGCCACCGCCTCCTGGCGCCGCTGCCCTTGCTGCAGCGCCGGGTCGCCGCCGTCGCGCGCGGCGACCTCGACGACAAGATCGCGCCCGCGCGGGACGACGAGATCGGTCAGCTCACGACCGAGTTCGAACGCATGGTCGACGCGGTCGCGGCGCGCGACCGTCAGCTCCGCGACGCCGCCGAGATCCTCCGCGAGCTCCAGAAGATGCAGGAGCAGATCGTCACCGGCCTGCGCGCGGGCGTCCTCGTGGTCGACGGCTCCGGCGTGCTCCGCACCACCAACCGCGCGGCCGCGGTCGTGCTGGGGGTGGACGCCGCCGACGTGGATCGCCCCCTCTCGGAGCTCGAGGTGGTCGGCCGCCTCCCCGCGCTCGCCGAGGCCATCCGCCGCGTCGCCGAGGGCGGCGAGCGCGCGTCGCTGTCGGCGGCGCCCTTCGGCGATCGCTTCGTCGACGTGCTCGTGACCCCCTTCGGCATCGACGGCGGCGACGACGGCCGGCGCGGCGTCCTCGTGGTCGCCGACGACGTGACCGACGAGGTGAAGACCAAGGCGCGCCTCATCCAGACCGAGCGCCTCGCCGCGATCGGCCGCATGGCCGCGCACGTGACCCACGAGGTCCGCAACCCGCTCTCGAGCATCGGCCTCAACGTCGAGCTCCTCGAGGAGGAGCTCGAGGGCGTCGGCGTCGAATCGAAAGCCATCTTGCGGTCCATCACCCGCGAGATCGATCGCCTGACCGAGATCACCGAGGAGTACCTGCGCCTCGCGCGGCTGCCGATCCCGCGGCTCGAGCCCGAGCGGCTCGGCGACATCGTCGAGGAGGTCGGCCGCTTCGTGGCCCGCGAGCTCGAGACCTCGGGCATCACGCTGCGCGTCGAGGTCGGCGCGGACCTGCCGCTCGTCGCGGCCGACGAGTCGCAGATCCGGCAGGCGCTGCTGAACCTGCTGCGCAACGCCAAGGACGCGATGCCCGACGGGGGCGAGGTCGGCCTCGACGCGCGCGCGGTCGATGGCGGCCTCGAGATCCGCGTCCGCGATCGCGGGGAGGGCATCGCCCCCGAGGCGGCGCTGCACATCTTCGACCTCTTCTACTCCACCAAGGATCGCGGGACCGGGCTCGGCTTGCCGCTGACCCAGCAGATCGTCGCCGCCCACGGCGGCACCATCCGCTGCCAGGACGCCGAGGGCGGCGGCACCGTGTTCACGATGTGGTTCCCGGAGTCGCGCCCCGACGAAGGCGCCGTCGAGGTGGCTGTTCGCCACGAGGGATGATAGGCGTGGCGGATGGCCACGCGCAGCGACGGGCGGAGCAGCGACGCTCCGAGGGAAATCACCATCGAGACCGGGGTGCAGCGCTTCCCCGAGGGCTCCGTCATCTACCGGTGCGGCAAGACCGCCGTCCTCATCGCCGCGTCGATCGAGGACTCCGTGCCGCACTGGATGAAGGGGCGCGGCGCGGGCTGGGTCACCGCCGAGTACGAGATGCACCCGCGCAGCAACCCGGAGCGTCAGCGGCGCGCCCGCACGCGCGGCAACATCGACGGCCGGAGCTCCGAGATCCAGCGCCTCATCGCGCGCTCGCTGCGGGCGGCGGTCGACACCAAGAAGCTCGGCGAGCGGATGATCACCGTCGACTGCGACGTGCTCGACGCCGACGGCGGCACCCGCACCGCGTCGATCACCGGCGGCTTCGTGGCGCTCGCGATGGCGCTCGATCACCTGCGCAAGCAGGGCCTCGTGCAGCCGGGCGTGATCCGGCGCGAGGTCGCGGCGATCAGCGTGGGCATGGTCGACGGCAAGCACCTCGTGGACCTCTGCTACGAGGAGGACTCGGCCGCGGAGGTCGACCTCAACGTCGTCGCGACGGGCCCCGACGAGGTCGTCGAGGTGCAGGGCACCGCCGAGGGCGCGCCCGTCCCGAAGGCCGACTTCGACAAGCTCCTCGACCTCGGCCTCGGCGCCATCCCGACCCTCGTCGCGCGCCAGCGCGAGGCGCTCGCCGCGTACGGCGTCGACATCGCGCGGCTGAAGGCATGAGGCTCCTCGTCGCCACCCGGAACGCGGGCAAGGTCCGTGAGCTCGCGCGGCTCTTCGCCGACCTCGAGGGCGTCGAGCTCGTGGGCCTCGACGCCTACCCCGACGTCGCCGACGTCGTCGAGGACGCCGACACCTTCGAGGGCAACGCCGCGAAGAAGGCCTTCGAGGTCGCCGAGGCGGTGGGGCTGCCGACCGTGGCCGACGACAGCGGCCTCGTCGTCGACGCGCTCGACGGCGCGCCCGGCGTGTACTCCGCGCGCTACGCGGGCGGGCACGGCGACGACGACGCCAACAACGACAAGCTCCTCCGCGAGCTCGAGCCCGTCGCGGACGCCGACCGCACCGGCCGCTTCGTCTGCGTGCTCGCGTTCGCCGATCCGTCGGGCCCGCTCGGCGCCGAGGTGCACCTCGAGGACGGCGCGATCGAAGGCCACATCCTGCGCGAGGCGCGGGGCGCCGGCGGCTTCGGCTACGACCCGCTGTTCCTGCCGATCGGCGAGACCCGCACCACCGCCGAGATGCCCGCCGCGGAGAAGAACGCCATCTCCCACCGCGCCGTCGCCTCGGGCAAGATGCGGGACTTCCTGCGCGGCTACCTCAGCGATCACCCGAAGAGGCGATGATGGTCGAGACCACGATCGAGTCCGACACCTATCGGCTGTACTACTGGCCCGGCCTCCCGGGGCGGGGTGAGTTCGTGCGGCTGATCCTCGAGGAGGCGGGCGCGCCGTACCTCGACATGGCGCGGCTGCCCAAGGCGGCGGGCGGGGGCGTCGAGCGGATCCTCGAGCTGCGTCGCGGCGAGGTCGCGGGCCTGCCTCCGTACGCGCCGCCCATGCTGCGGGCCGGGGGCGTCGTCCTCGCGCAGACCGCCGTCATCTGCGACTACCTGGGCCAGCAATTCGCCCTGACGCCGCCGGGTGAGATGGGCCGCCTCGCGGCGCTCCAGATTCAGCTCACCATCATGGACGTCGTCGCCGAGGTGCACGACACCCACCACCCCGTCGGGGCGGGCAAGTACTACGAAGAGCAGAAGGCCGAGGCGGCCGTCGCCGCGCGCGCGTTCGTGACCGACCGGCTCCCCGCGTGGCTCGCCTACTTCGAGCGCGTCGCCACCCGCTCGCCGGGCGACTACCTCCTCGGCGAAGAGCTCGGCTACGTCGACCTGAGCCTGTGGCACCTCGTCGCAGGCCTGCGCTACGCGTTCCCGAAGGCGATGGCCAAGCAGAGCGCGCCGGCCGTGTTCAGGATCGCCGAGCGCGTCCGCGAGCGCCCCAGCATCGAGCGCTACGTCACGAGCGAGCGGCGGCTCCCCTTCAACGAGCAAGGCATCTTTCGGTACTACAGCGAGCTCGACTTCGAGGGGTGAAGCATCAGCGTCCGCTGCGCGCGCAGCTCGCCGAAGCGCCCGAACACCCGCGCGACCCCGCGCGCCGTCCAGCTGCTGACCTTGAACGTCGCCGCGAGCCCCGCGGCCGCCACCCCGACCGCGAGCGCCACCGCGCCGCCCACCACGCAGAGCGCCGCGAAGACCACCAGCAGCGCGGCCACGATCGCCGCGCCGACCGCGACGCAGGCGAGCGCGATCACCGCGATCACCACCGTCCCGACCGCCCCGACCACCGCGAGGGCCATCCCGAACAGCGTCGCTGCCGTCACCGTCAGCCCCGTCGCGCCGACCCAGCCGAGACTCTTCGAAAGCCGCTCCAGGGCCCCGCGGGGAGCCTCCCCCAGGTCCAGCACGGCCTCGTCCATCGTGTACGCGTGCGCGCTCATGCAGGCCCTACGGCCCCCGAGCGAAGACTATTTCACCCTTCGCCTCCGACGTGGCCGCCCCGGGGGAAAGCCGCTAGGATCCCGCCAACTTCGGGGTGTCGCACAGCCAGGTAGTGCACGAGCTTTGGGTGCTCGTTGTCGCGGGTTCGAATCCCGCCACCCCGACTGGACCCCGAGCGCCCGTAGCTCAGCCGGATAGAGCGGCGGCCTTCTAAGCCGATGGTCACAGGTTCGAATCCTGTCGGGCGCGCTCTTCGCTTCGCTCGAGCGCTGCGGTGCTTGCGCACCGCGGTGCGCTTCGCGCACGCCCGACATCCTTCGGCTCCGCCGAACACGTCCGGCTCCGTGGACTGGCGTCCACTACGCTCGGACGTCTTCGACGTCGTGCGAATCCTCCCGGGCGCGCTCTCGCTTCGCTCGATTGCTCGTGATGCTCCGCACCGCGGTGCGCTTCGCGCGCCAGTCTTTCACTCGGGCGACTGCTCCCGTTCGCGTAGCTTTGCCTCGATCTTCGCGATCGCAGGCTGGTCCTTTGGGCGGTTGGCGGCGCGCTTCATGCGGAGGAGGGCTTCGAGGCCCGCGCAGCGCACCACGACGCCGTACAGCTGCGACGCAACGGCATCGCTGGTGAGGGAATCGTAGGTCTCGCCTCCAGCCTCCTTCAGGACGTCGAGGCGACCATACTTGGTTCTGAAGAGCTGCGGACCGGAGCCCAATGCAAGCAGTCGCTCGTCAGGACGAAGCGGCGGTTGGTGGAACGTGTCGTAGATCGCGTCGACATCGCGCAGCACGACCAGGAGCCTCGAGAGGTTCTGCGGCGATCGCTCGACGACGATGTCGGCGTCGTACGTTGGCCATCCGGCGCCGTGCGCGAACCCTGCGAGCCCGCCAATCACGATGTAGTCGACCTGGTGTCGCTCGAGGCAGGCGAAGAGCGGCGCGGGCTCAAACGTCGGTTGGCTTGGCATGCTTGTGGATGAGTCCGGCCTGGAAGGCCGCCGCCCACGCCCGGAGGTTCTCGTCGGCCTGCCGCCGCTCCTCCGGCGTCATCCGCGCCGTCGCCTCGGCGAGCCGGATGTCGTTGCCGTCTTCGTCGACGGCGGCCGCCATCAGGGCCTCGAGCTCCTCGATGGTGACTCGCTGGCTGGTCGGGATCTCCGACGTGGTGTCGTCGTCCTCGTCCTTCGCGGCCACGAATGGACGGTATCGCCCCACCCGGGGGGTGTCGAGGTGCGCGGGTGCTGGGTCGGGTCGCCTCATGCATCGTCCCTTCGTCGGTGGGGAGGCGAGACGGGAGGTCGAGGTGGCGACTGACGGTCGCGGTGGCGACAGGGAAGCTGACCGATGCGTGGATGTTTCCCGCCGCGTCGTCGCCACCACGCGTCGCCGGAGAGCACACCGCCATCTTCGAGCTGAGCCAACCGTCTTCACGCGGTTGGGGCTGCGGTAGTCTCCAGCACCGTGCCGTCCTCCAATACCCCCGTCCGCGATCACCTCGTCGACGCGCTCTACGCTGACCTCGTCGGACCGTTCGCGGGCGCCTCGGCGCATGCGACCTCGCGCGAGCTGCTTCGCAACCCCAGCGACTGGTACCTGACGGGGTTCCTCGTACCGGAGTCGGACCGGGAGCCGCCTCCCGACATGCTCGAGGACGCGGGCGAGGGGGACGACGTCCCCCGTGAAGACTCCGAGGCGGAGCCGGAGGGGACGAAGCGGCCGAAGCTCTTCCCGGCCTCGATGGGGATGAGCGTCTTGCTTCCTCCCGACGCGGATCTCGAGCACGTCACGGCGCGGGTGTCGTTCGCTCGTTACGTGGAGGAGTGGAAGAAGGAGGAGGAGAGCGCGCCCGGCCGCGGGAAGAAGTTCTGGCGGCGAGTGCCACAGCCGGAGGAGGCGGTGACGGTGCCGCTCGACGAGGGCGTCGTGCGGGCGGGGATCCCCCTGAGGAACACGCCGAAGGTGTTCCTCGAGGGACGGCTCGCGACGTTCGCGGATCCTCTGCCTGGCATCGAGGCGGGGACCCGAGCCCTGTCGCTGTTCGTGGTGAACCGACTTCCTGTCACCCCGAGCGAGTCGGGGCGGACCGAGCGAACGCTCTTCCAGGTGCAGCTCGCCGTCGACTGCCCGAAGGGGTTCGTGGAGCGTCCGAACCGTACGGGGCTCGTGGCGCGCGGAGACTTCGACGCGAAGGTTGCCGACCTCCAGTTTCGCGATCACGTGGAGTACGCCGTCGGGCACAACGTGGCGGCCGAGCCGCTCACCGTCGACGGACGAGTGACCACGGTGCGCACACGGTGGATTCCCCGAACCGACGTGCGGCTCGTGGACGCACGGCGAGTCGATGGCGTCACGGTGGCGATGGAGGAGCTGGCCGCGCTCGCCGACGCCAAGGCCGTCGAGGACGCGCTCGGCGACCTGCCGGCGCTGTACACGGCCTGGCTCAGCGAGGAGGCGAAGAAGCCGCTGGAGGCGGAGCGGGCCGAGGTGCGGCGTGAGCTCCTCGTCGAGGCGCAACACGCCTGCGCGCGCATCCGCGCGGGCATCGATCGATTGAAGGCCGACCCGGACGCGCTCGAGGCGTTCCGACTCGCGAACTCGGCGATGGCGACGGCCGCCCGCAAGCGGACGCCGACGGCGTACGTCGACGACGCGCCCTCATGGCGCCTCTTCCAGCTCGCGTTCCTCCTGCTCAACCTGGACGGCGTCACCGATCCCCTTGGCGATGACCGCGAGGTCGTGGAGCTGATCTTCTTCCCGACGGGTGGTGGCAAGACGGAGGCGTATCTGGGCGTGATCGCCTACGCGCTGATCCTCCGTCGGATGCGGGGCCGCGGCACGGACCACGAGGGGCTCGGGGTCGCCGTGCTCCTCCGCTACACGCTGCGGCTGCTGACACTCGACCAGCTGGCGCGAGCGACGACGCTCATCTGCGCGCTCGAGGTGCTCCGACGGGAGCAGCCGGCGCTGCTCGGCGAGACGCGCTTCAGCATCGGGCTGTGGGTCGGGCAGAGCGCGACGCCCAACCGCTTCGATCAGTTCGTGGAGGCGCTCGACGACTACAAGAAGGGGCGCCGCAAGACGCTGCCGGTCCCCCTCGAGAAGTGCCCGTGGTGTGGGCATGAGCTCGAGTCCGCGGGGCTCGAGGTGCGGCCGAGCGCCAAGAAGGCGGAGCGCGTCATCGTGCGCTGCCTGAACGCGGAGGCGTGCGACTTCGCGAACCCACATCCGGATGGCTTGCCCCTCGTGTTCATCGACGAGCAGGTCTATCGAGAGCTGCCGTCGTTCGTGATCGCGACCGTCGACAAGTTCGCCATGATGCCTTGGCGGGGGGAGACCGCGCTGCTCTTCGGCCGCGCGACGTCGTCCAAGGATGGGCGGTTCTTCGGGCCGTTGGATCGACCGCCGCGCGGGGCCACGCGCCTCCCGGATGGATTGCCGGGTCCCGACGTGATCGTGCAAGACGAGCTGCACCTGATCACGGGTCCGCTCGGCACCATGGTCGGGCTCTACGAGATCCCGGTGGAGCTGCTGTCGACGCGCGGGGAAGGCGGGACACGCTTCTCGCCGAAGATCATCGCGTCGACCGCGACGGCGAACCACGCGCGGGAACAGATCCGCGCGCTCTACGGGTCGCGTCGGCAGACGAGCATCTTCCCGCCGCCGGCCGTCGACGCGCTCGAGACGTGGTTCTCGCTGGTCAATCGAAGGGACCCGGGGCGGCTCTATGTGGGTGTCGCGGCGCCCGGTCATCCGATCAAGCGCATCCTGTTGCGGGTCTACCTGTCGCTGCTGACCGCCACGAAGAAGCTGGCCGCCGACGAGTCGATGCCGCCGGCCCAGCGCGACTCGATGTTGACGCTGGTCGGCTACTTCAACGCGCTCCGAGAGCTCGGCGGGATGCGCCGCCTCGTCGAGGACGACATACGCACGCAGGCGCGCACCCGCGCGGCGCGCGTGCCGGCCGAGGGGCTGGCGACCAACCCGTGGTTCGCGGACCGCGAGATCCACGAGCCGCTCGAGCTGACCAGTCGGCGCTCGACCGGCGAGATCAGCGAGGCCAAGGCCCGCCTCGAGAACACCCACGCCGAGGAGAAGACGACCGACGTGGTGCTGGCCTCCAACATGATCTCGGTGGGTGTCGACATCACGCGCCTCGGGCTGATGGTCGTGGCCGGTCAGCCGAAGACGACGAGCGAGTACATCCAGGCGTCCAGTCGCGTCGGCCGGGATCGGAAGGCGCCGGGCCTGGTCGTCACGTGCTTCAACGTCAACCGCCCGCGGGACCGCTCGCACTACGAGCACTTCGTCGCCTACCACGAGAGCTTCTATCGCTACGTCGAGGCGCAGAGCGTGACGCCCTTCGCGCCACGCGCGCTCGATCGCGGACTGACGGGCGCCTTCGTCGCGGCGACGCGCCTCAGCGACGACGAGCTGACGGAGCCCCACGGCGCCGAGAAGCTCGCCGCGCGGCGCGCGCACGCCGATCAGGTTCGCGGGGCGTTCGTGTCGCGATCGGGCGCCGCGAGCGCGACGGTCGACGAGTGGATCCGCCACCGGCTCGACAAGTGGGAAGAGCTCGCTCAGTCCGCCTCCACCCACAGCGCGCGGCTCGCGTACTCGCGCTTCGATCTCACGAAGGGCGACCGGCAGCTGCTCCACCTGACCCTCGATCCACCCGCGGAGATGCTCGCGGGCGAAGAGAAGTTCAGCGCGCCGACGTCGATGCGCGACGTCGAGCCGACGGTGCACCTCTGGCTGGCGCAGCCCGGCGTGGCGAAGAAGGGACGCTGAGATGTCGCGCTTCGGACGATCGCGGAAGTCGGGCAAGACCGAGCGCAAGCCGGACGGGCAGGTACGTCAGAGCCAATTGCTGTCGACCTACGGCGCCGGCTCGATGATCGACCTGGTCCAGCACGCGGTGCTCGTGCAGGGGCTCGACTCGTGGAACTACCGCGGGACGGAGACGGACCCGAAGGTCTTCGTCGAGGAGCCGCGGCTGAAGGACAAGCTCGAGGAGCGCTACGGTCTCCGGCTCGCCGACGAGCACTACTTTCGCCGCCCACCGGCGGGTGAGGACGACGAGCCCAATCCCGGGCTCGGCATCCGAGTGCTCGAGTTCCCTGCCTACTTCGTGTGCCAGGGCTGTCGTCGTCTCCTCCACCGGCGCGACCTCGGCGACTCGGTCAAGGCCGACGGGCGCCGCTTCCACACGGAGTGTCCGTCCACGCGAAACACGGTCGTCCCGGTCCGGTTCGTCGGCGCTTGTCGGCGGGGGCACCTCCAGGACTTCCCGTGGAAGAAGGTGGCCCACTACGGGCGCGACTTCTGTGAGCACGGGACGCTCACGTTCACGGAAGGAGTCGCGGGCGACTTCAACGACATCCGCGTGAAGTGCTCGTGCGGCCCGGCCGTGCGCCTCGCGGACGCGCGCTCCGAGCACGTCGAGCTCGACTGCAACGGCCGCACGCCGTGGCTGCCGCCCGAGCACCTCGAGCCCAAGTGCGAGGAGCCGCTCCACCTGCTCGTGCGCACCGCGAGCAACGGCTACTTCTCGCTCCAGATGTCGGCGCTCTCGGTGCCCGACCCCGACAACATCATCCGCGACGCGCTCAGCCGCGACGCCGAGCGCATCAAGAAGCGCCTCGACAAGGGCGAGAGCCGCCTCGAGATGTTCCTCGAGGACGACCACGAGGCGCTCATCGAGAAGCACGGAATGGACGCGGTCCTGGCGCAGGCGAAGCTGCTCGCCGCCGGGCTGCCCGTCCAGCGCGCGGGCATCCGCAGCGGCGAGTACCTCCAGCTCACGGTCCACGCCGAGCTCGAGCGCGACGGCCAGGTCTTCGACGAGGACGAGCGCTTCATCGCGCGCCGGATCGCCCCCGCCGCGGCGACCCCGAAGGTCTCGACCATCACCCTGGTGCATCGCCTCCGCGAGGTCCTGGTGCAGTTCGGGTTCACCCGCCTCGAGCCGAGCAGCGCCGACATCCAGGGCGAGATCGATCTCGGCGTGGCGCGCGCGCCGCTCGCCGCCGAGGAGACGTGGCTACCCGCGGCCACGCTGCAAGGGGAGGGCATCTTCTTCGAGCTCGACCAGGCAGAGCTGACCAAGTGGGTGAACCGACCGGCGGTGTTGGAGCGCACGAAGCAGCTCAGCGCTGGATGGGACCGGTGGCACCGGGACCGCACGGGCCAGGGTGAGAAGACCAAGATCCCGCCCTTCCTCGGCATGCGCTTCTACCTCCTCCACTCGCTCTCGCATCTGCTCATCAACTCGATCGCGATGGAGTGCGGCTACTCGGCGAGCGCGATCAAGGAGCGCATCTACTGCGGCCCGCTCGACGAGGCAGGGCGCGGCGAGATGTCCGGCATCCTGCTCTACACGGGCACCGTCGGCAGCGAGGGCACGCTCGGCGGCCTCGTCGAGCAGGGCCGCCGGCTCGACCACCACCTCCGCCGCGCCCTCGAGTCGGCGCAGCTCTGCAGCAATGATCCGATCTGCGGCGCGCACGATCCGCAGGACGATCCGTCCGACCGCCTGCTCGAGGGCGCGGCCTGCCACGGCTGCCTGCTCATCGGCGAGACGTCTTGCGACCGGCGCTACAACCGCAACCTCGATCGCGCGCTCGTCGTGCCGGTGATCGGGCAGGACCCCAACCTGGCGTTCTTCGCCCGCGCCGACTTCGAGCGCTGAGAGATCGCGTGCGCTTTGGGTTCAAAGCCTGAAGGGGTAGTTGACCGAGAAGCTGGGCTGCCGAAACGGAGGGACCCGGGCGCTCCGGACTGCATAGGCGATGCAGCTCCGGACCGGACCGGAGAAGTTACCCCCGCTCACGTTCGCGCTCGTGACGCGTCCGTCGATGCCACTGAAGACGACCCGAACCGGCACCAACCCGTGCACTCCGTCTCCGCACGCGCTCACCGCGCCCGCCACGCTGCCCATCGCGCTGACTACGTCGTTCCGGGACGGTGTGTCCGCACCAGTCGAAGCTCCCCCTGCGGGCCGTGCTCCCGTCCCGCCGCTTCCGAGCGCGTCGTTGAGTAGGTCATCGACGTCGCCGCCCCCACTGCGTGATGTCGTCTCGGTGCTCGTCGTGGCACGGGACCCGCTCTCGTCTCTGGGCCGCGGCGCGGCCGTCGCTGCCCGCGGGGTGGGTTCCGAACCGGCTCGCCGTGTGGGTGGCGGATCGACCTCTCGCTCCAACGGTGCAGGCTCGGCGACCTCCGCGACCTCACCCTCGGTCGGTTCGGCTCCAGAGGCACCCGCCGAGTCAGGCGTGGGCTCACGGGTCGCGACTTCGCCTGGAGTTGGCTGAGGCACCTCGCCCGCGATCTCCGGGGCCCCCGCGCTGCTCGCCTGCGCGACCTCTTCGCCCGCATCACTCTCCGAGCCGAGCACCAGCGCGATCGCGACCGCTGAGAGCCCCACGGCCGCGACGCCGACTCCCCCGAGCAACATCTGCAGCTTCCGTCGCCCGGCGTCCCCAGAGCTCGTCAACACCGCGGTCGCCGCCACCACGTTCCCGTGCAGACTGACCGCCCGCGCCGCGTGCTCGTGGATTGGTATCGTGAGGCCGTCCTTCGAGCTCGAGGTCGCCGCTGCCGTGGCGCCGAGAACGGCGCACAGCTCCCGCACCGCCTGCCCCGCCTCTGGGAAGCGCCCTCCGGGCTCACGCACCACGCACCGCGCAAACCACGCGTCGAAGCCGGGTGGCAGCGTCCCCGCCCAGCCGACCTCGCGGGCGCGCTGCGACGCGGCGACGATGGGATGCACCATCACCTCGACGAGGAGCGCTTGGAGGGAGATGGACTCCGTGTTCGCGCTCGCCCAGTAGTAACGACCCGTGAGGAAGTAGAAGGCGAGCAGCCCGAGCGCCCAGACGTCGGTGCTCGGTCGAAGGCTCGCCCCCGGCGTGCCCTGCTCCGGGGCCATCCAGAGCGGCGAGCCGATCGCCGTCGTCACGGTCGCCGCCGTCTTGGCGGTCTCCACGGTCTTGGCGATCCCGAAGTCCAGGATCTTGAGTGTGCTCGTCGCGTCACTGCGCTGTGACCGCGCGACGAAGAGGTTCTCGGGCTTGAGATCGCGATGGACGATTCCCTGCGCGTGTGCGGCGGCGAGCGCGTGGCCGAGCTGCGTGAACAGGCGCGACACGACGGCCGGCTCGAGCGCGCCTCGCTCATGGATCAGGTGTTCGAGATCCGAGCCGTCGAGCAGCTCCATCGCGAGCCACGGGATCCCGGTCGGTCCGTCGACGCCCGCGGCGATCACCTCCACGACGTGCTCGCTCGGGATCTTCGCCCCCACGGCCGCCTCTTCCGTGAAGCGGCGCCGGCTCTTCTCGTCGGGAACGAGCTGCGGGTGCATGACCTTCAGCGCGCGTCGTCGGCCGGTGGAGAGCTGGTCCACCACGTAGACCGCCCCCATGCCGCCCTCGTTCAGGGCCTTCACGATTCGGAAGTCACCCCCGATGACCTGTCCTGCGGTGACTTGTAGAGAGGCGGCCGCTTGCACGGGGAGAGGATAGTCCACGGGGTCGTCCGGCACGAGCGCCGCCGAATCAGGGGCCAGCGAGCCCAAAGTGCTTGTCAACGTGGGTTGACGACTATCACCAAGCGGCGAGGGGTTACAGCGGGCACGGATTGAGACACACTCGCCTGCTCGTGTTCGCCGACGTCGAGACGACCGATCTGGACAACCTGCTCAACGCGCTGCGGGCGAGTCGGGTGGCGTTCCCGGTGTCGGCGACCGGGCTCGATCGGCTCGGCGCGCCGAGCCTCGTGCGGCACGCGGGCGCCCTCCAGTCGTTCGACGCGTCGACGCTCGCGGTCCTCCTCGAGGCCGTGCTCGCAGAGCGCGCGAACCGACCGGCCACGCCCGAGCTGGTGTGGACGGGGCCCGAGGGACCAGCGGCTACCGCGCGGCGCACCGAGGTCGTCTTTCGCCACCTGCTGGAGTCCGCCACCCAGAGCGTGTGGATGGCCGGCTACTCGATCGATCACGGCTCGCAGATCTTCGAGCCGCTGCATCGCGTGATGAAGGAGCGCGGGGTGCGCACGCGCTTCCTCCTGCACCCGCAGTACGCGCGCGGCGAGCGCCGGCAGCCGACGGTGCAGGCGGGCGCCGAGCTCATCATCAACCGGTTCCTCGCGCACAACTGGCCGTTCGGCGATCCCCGGCCCGACATCTGGTACGACCCCCGGCCGCTCGAGCGGAAGCCACGCGCGAGCATGCACATCAAGGCGGTCGTGGTGGACGACGCGCGCGTGCTCATCGGCTCGGCCAACTTCACCAACGCGGGGCAGCATCGGAACTACGAGGCCGGCGCGTACATCGAGGACCCGCGGTTCGCGGAGCGGCTGGCGCGCCAGCTCCGCTCGCTGATCGACGCGGAGCTCGTGCTGCCCTACGGAGCCGCCGCGTGAGCGCCGATCGCGCGACGGTGGAGACGGTGCTGCGCGCGCTGACCGTGCCACGCATCCAGGAGATCGCGCGCGACGCCGGCCTCGCCCCGCGTGGGCGGCGCAAGGACGAGATCGCCGAGGCGGTCGCGGTCACTCAGCGCATCGGCTTCCGCAGCCTGCTCTCGCAGCTCCGTCGGGAGGAGCTGCGCACGGCGTGTCGCGCGCACGCGCTCGACGACTCGGGCCGCGCTCGCCAGGCCCTGATGCAGCGGCTGCTCGAGGCGCACGGCGCGTTCGACTCCTCGCCGCCGCCCCCACTCTTCACGGGCTCGGCGCCGGCGCGCGACACCCCGAAGGCCGGCGACACGGTGATCGCGCGGCATCGGCAGTGGCTGGTCGACGAGGTCACCCCACCCCCGAACGACGGCGACGCGACGTGGGTCACGCTCACCTGCCTCGACGACGACCACCGCGGTCACACCCTGGAGCTGCTCTGGGAGCTCGAGCTCGGCGCGCGCGTCGTCCAGCCGGAGGCGCCGCCCTTCGGTGACATCGACCGCCTCGACGAGCCGCGTCAGTTCGCGGCGTACCTCCACGCGCTGCGGTGGCAGTCGGTCACCGCTGCTGACCGCGACTTCTTTCAGTCGCCGTTCCGCGCCGGCATCGAGGTGCTCGACCACCAGCTCACCCCGCTGGCCAAGGCCTTGTCGCTGCCGCGCGCGAACCTCTTCGTCGCCGACGACGTCGGCCTCGGCAAGACCATCGAGGCGGGGCTGATCCTGCAGGAGCTGCTCCTGCGCCAGCGCGTGGAGATGAGCCTGATCGTCTGCCCCGCGTCCGTGACGCTGCAGTGGCAGCGCGAGATGGACCAGCGCTTCGGCCTGCGCTTCGAGGTGTACTCGCGCGACTTCGTCCTCGAGCGCCGGCGCGAGCGCGGCTTCGCCGTGAACCCCTGGGCGACGCACACGCGCTTCATCATCAGCTACCCGCTGCTCCGCCGGCCGGAGTACCGCGACCCGCTGCTCGCCCATCTCGCGACGCTCACCGGGCAGTCGACCCGCGCGAAGAAGAGCCTCCTCATCCTCGACGAGGCGCACGTGGCCGCGCCCGCGACGGCGCGCCGCTACGCCGTCGACTCGCAGACGACGAAGGTCGTCCGCGACATCGCGCCGCGCTTCGAGAACCGCCTCTTCCTCAGCGCGACCCCGCACAACGGGCACTCGAGCAGCTTCTCGGCGCTGCTGGAGATCCTCGACCCGCAGCGCTTCGCGCGTCGCGTGGACGTGCAGGGCCGCGAGCAGCTGGCGCCCGTCATGGTCCGGCGCCTCAAGCGCGACCTGCGCAAGCTCGGCAAGGCCCTGCGCTTCCCCGAGCGCAAGGTCGTCCGCGTCGGCCTCGACCGTCAGGAAGCGGGTTGGTCGGTCCGCTTCGGCGACGCCGACCCGGTCGCGCTCGAGGGCGCCATCGACGGATCCGACGAGCTCGACCTGGCCAAGGACCTCGTCGCCTACAGCGCCCTGTTCAAGGACCTCCCGCGTTCGCGCCGCCTGCCGCTGGTCAACCTGCAGAAGCGGCTGCTCAGCAGCGTCGAGGCGTTCCGCAAGACGCTCGCGGTGCACGCGCGCGGCAAGACCGCGGCGCTCGTCTTGTCCGACTCCGACGAGGACGTCGACGCCGAGTCGGCGCTCGGTCTCGACGACGACGAGCTCGACGAGCGCGAGCAGTCGCGCATCGAGGCCGCCTCCGCGGCGATGCACGAGGTGGCGCCCGAGACGGCGGCCGAGCTGCTCGACCGCATGCAGACGAGCGCGGCTCGCCTCGCGCCGCGGCCGTGCGCCAAGACGCGCGCGCTGCTCGCGTGGATCCGACTGCACCTCTGCCCGAAGCTCGGCGAGCCGGGCGCGGAGTGGGCGCCCACTCGGCTGATCCTGTTCACCGAGTACGGCGACACCCTGCGCTACCTGCGCCGCGTGTTCGCCCACACCCTCGGGGACGACGAGGCCGACCGCCGCGTGCTCGAGCTGCACGGCGGCATGGGCGAGGAGCACCGCGAGGAGGTGCAGTTCGCGTTCAACGCCGACCCGCACGAGGAGCCCGCGCGGATCCTGCTGGCGACCGACGCCGCGCGCGAGGGCCTGAACCTCCAAGCCTGCTGCGCGGATCTCTTCCACTTCGACATCCCCTGGAACCCGTCACGCATGGAGCAGCGCAACGGCCGCATCGACCGCGCGCTCCAGCCGCAGCCCGAGGTGCGCTGCCACTACTTCGTGTACGAGCAGCGCCCCGAGGACCGGGTGCTCGAGAAGGTCATCGAGAAGACCGAGGTCATCGCCCGCGAGCTCGGCTCGCTCGGCCAAGTCGTCGCCGAGCGCATCGAGCGCGCGCTCGACCCCGGCATCGACGACACGACCGGCGACGCGATCGAGCAGTCCACTGACCTGGGCGAGGCGCAGGCCGTCGCCGACGCGGAGCTCGAGGACGTGCGAGCCATCGAGGGGCTCGAGAAGGAGATGGAGTCCGCGCGACGCGTCTACGAGAAGTCGCGCAAGCGCCTTCGCTTCAAGGGCGAGCACCTCCGCGACGCGCTCGACGTGGGCCTCGAGCTGCTCGGCTCGGGCCCGCTCGAGGCCAGCGGCGACGATCAGTTCGCGCTGCCCGCCCTCGGCGCCGACTGGACCCAGACCCTCGACGGGCTGCGCCCGCCGCGCGGCCGTGACGAGGACTTCTACGAGTGGCGTCGCCGTCCGCCGCGGCCGGTCGTGTTCCGCCCGCCGCGCGTCCTCACCCAGTCGACCGTGCACCTGCACCTCGAGCACCCGTTCGTGCAGCGCGTGCTCAGCCGCTTCCTCGCGCAGGGCTTCTCCAGCCACGACCTGCGCCGCGTGACCGCCGTGCCGATGCCCGACACCGGCGAGACCCTCGCGCTCGCGCTGGGTCGGCTGTGCCTGTTCGGGACCGGCGCCGGACGACTGCACGACACGTTGCTCTGCGTGGCCGCGCGCGTCGGCGTCGACGACCTCGAGGTGCTCGACGGACGCGACAGCCTCGCCGCGCTAGAGAAGCTCGAGACCCGCCTCGAGCGCGCCCGCCCCGCCCTCGACGTGTTCCCGCCCAAGATCCAGCGGGACCTCGTCGAGCGCGCCCCCTCGATCCTCGCCGCGCTCTTGCCCGCGCTGCGCGCCGAGGCGGACGCCGAGGCCACCGACGTCGAGCAGCGCCTCGCCCAGCGCGCCGAGGAGGAGGCCACCGCGCTGCGCAAGATCCTCGAGACCCAGCAGAAGAAGATCTTCGAGGTGCTCGGCGGCGACCAGCTCAAGCTCGCGCTCGGCACCACCGAGGCGGAGCGCGAGAACGGCGCCCAGCTCGAGCGCGACCGCAAGCACCTCGAGCGTCGGCGTGACGCGTCCGCGCGCGAGCTCGAGACCGAGCCCGCCGAGCTCGCCGCGCTGTACGCCGTGAAGCTGCGTCGCTTCGAGCCCGTCGGCCTCGTCTACCTCTACCCGGAGCTGCGCCTGTGAGCGACGCGGCGAAGCGGTTCCACGAGACGTGGCTCGGCATGGTGCAGCCGACCGAAGGCCTCGTCGTCTCGGTCCCCGCGCTGATCGAGGCCGACGCCTTCGAGCGCCTGCGCGTCGAGGACCACCACGCCTTCGCCGCAATGCTCGAGCCGGGGCCCGAGGGGCCGCGCCTCGAAGAGCTGCGCACCCTGCTCGCCGACGGCCTCGGCTGGGGCGAGGGCGACGAGCTCGAGGACGGCGACGCCCTGCCTGACGACCTCTCGCTCTACGTGCCCGAGGGCCCACAGACCGTGCGACCCACCGCCGCGCTGCGCGCCCCCGCGTACACCATCGACCGCGACGCGCCCGTCCCATCTCCGGCGGCCGAGGCAGGCCGCGACTACCGCCTCCTCGTCCTCGAGCTGCCGCCCGGCCCCGACGGCTCCGACCTCGACTTCGACAAGCCCGAGGCCGTGACCGGCGCGTGGGAGTACCCGCCGGCCAAGAAGCTCGAGCGCCTCCTGCGCGAGACCCGCGTGCCCATCGGCGTGCTGCTGAGCCGGCGCGCGCTGCGCCTCACGTACGTCCCGCACGGCGAGGCCGCCGGGCACATCGACTTCCGCTTCGCCGACATGGCCGACGTGGTCGGGCGCCCCATCCTCGACGCCCTCGTCTTGTTGCTCGGCCGCGACCGCCTCTTCGGGGTGGCCGAGGACCGCCAGCTCCACTCGCTCCTCGCGCGCAGCCGTCAGATGCAGGCGGAGGTCACCACCGCGCTGTCCGGCCAGGTCTTCTTCGCGCTCGAGACGCTCCTGCGCGGCTTCGAAGCCGCCGACGCCCGCGCCGGCGGCGAGTGGCTGCGCCCCGTGCTCGAGCAAGAGGGCGACCGCGACGTCCTCTTCGACGCCCTGCTCACCGTCCTGCTCCGGCTCGTGTTCCTGCTCTACGCCGAGGACTCGGGCCTGCTGCCGACAGAGAACAGCCGCTTCTCGCGGGCCTACTCGCTCTACGCCCTGTACGGCCGGCTCGAGGCCGAGCGCGCCCTCCACCCCGACGCGATGAGCCGCCGCTTCAGCGCGTGGCCCGGCCTGCTCGCGCTCTTCCGCGTCGTCTACCTCGGCGGCCGCCACGGCGACCTCGAGCTGCCCCCGCGCGAGGGCCACCTCTTCGACCCCCACCGCTTCCCCTTCCTCGAGGGCTTCGACGCGGACGCCGCCGCCGTCCCCCTGCGCGGCGCCGACGCCTCGGCCCGCGCCGCCGCGAGCGTGCCCACCGTCGACGACGAGACCGTCTACCTCGTCCTGCGCTCCCTCGTGTTCCTCGGCGGCTCGCGCCTCAGCTACCGGGCGCTGCAGGTCGAGCAGATCGGCAGCGTGTACGAGGGCCTCATGGGCTGGGCCACCCTGCGCGTCGCCGCGCCGTCCGTCCGCATCAAGCCGTCCGACTCCAAGCACGCCCCCCTGTGGGTCAGCGTCGAGGAGCTCATGGCCGTGCCCCGCGCTCAGCGCGCGAAGTGGCTCAAGGAGACCGCCGGCCTCAAGGGCAAGCGCGGCGAGGCGCTCGCGAAGGACCTCGCCGCCCTCGAGAAGGCCCACGACGGCCAGCCCCTCCTCGACGCCGTGCTCGCTCGCCTCGAGACCGAGCGCGTCAAGGGCAGCGACCTCGCCCAGCCCGGCCGCGTCGTCCTCCAGCCCGGGGAGGAGCGCAAGCGCACCAGCAGCCACTACACCCCGCCCGAGCTCAGCGGCCCCATCGTGGCGCGCGCCCTCGAGCCCCTCCTCGCCTGCTTCGGCGAGACCGCGAGCAGCGACCAGATCCTCAGCCTCAAGATCTGCGACCCCGCCATGGGCTCCGGCGCCTTCCTCGTCGAGGCCTGCCGCTACCTCGCCGAGCGCCTCACCGAGGCGTGGGCCCGCGAGGGCGTCACCACCACCCTGTTCAGCGCCGAAGACGACCTGACCACCTACGCCCGGCGCCAGATCGCCGAGCGCTGCCTCTACGGCGTCGACAAGAACCCTGTCGCCGTCGAGCTCGCCAAGCTCAGCCTCTGGCTCGTCACCCTCCAGAAGGACAAGCCCTTCACCTTCCTCGACCACAGCCTCCGCTGCGGCGACTCCCTCGTCGGCTGCTCGCTCGACCAGATCACCGAGTTCCACTGGAGCCCCAAGCCCCGGGCCAAGAAGAAGCAGCTCGACCTCTTCGACCGCGAGCTCAGCGACTCGTTGAGCGAGGCCCTCGAAGCGCGAGAGCGCATCGCCGAGGCCAGCCGCTACGACACCGCCGACGCCAACCGCGACATGCGCCTGGCCATGAAGGACGCCGAGGACGCCCTGTCCCGCCTGCGCCTCATCGGCGACCTCCTGATCGGCGCCTTCTTCGCAGAGACGAAGCCCAAGGCCCGCGAGAAGGAGCGCCTGCGCCGCAAAGGCCTCGTCGAGGCGTGGCTCCTGGACCAGGACGCCATCGGCCCGCCCGAAGAGCTCGTGACGCTCGCCGACGAGGCGCGCGCGAAGCTGCGGCCGTTCCACTGGATGCTGGAGTTCCCGGAGGTCTTCTGGGCGGGGAGGGTGGACCCGCTGACGGGCAAGGCGGAGGAGGAGCCTGCGTATCTGGACGCGGTGATCGGGAACCCGCCGTTTCTCACCGGAGGACACGTCTCTGGAACCTACGGACCCCAGTATCGAGATTGGATTCTGGGACTCCACCTAGGCGCACACGGCGCCGCCGATCTTTCTGCCCACTTTCTTCGGCGCGCCGCCGTCCTCGTCGGCGCCCACGGGACCATCTCGCTGGTCACCACAGACTCGATCGCCCACAGCGATTCGCGTGACTCGGGGTTGAAGGCGCTCCTTTCGTCCGGCCACACGATCTACCGTGCCGTCCCCTCGGCCATCTGGGAGGGAGGAGGCGCCAAGGTTGCTTATGCCGTGATCCAGCTTGCTGTGGGCGCACCCAGCGATCGCACTGGTCCACGTCAGCTAGGCGATCGAGTCGTCGCATCAATCAGTTCTCGCTTGCGCGCAATGGTCGAGCGCGATGATCCGCACGCCCTAGAATCGAACGCCGGCGTTCTCTCGATGGGTACGAAGATCACCGGTTCGGGTTTCCTGCTTACGCCCGATGAGCGGCTTCAACTGATAGAGCGGCATCCGGAACTCCAACGTTGGACGCCCCCTTACGTGGGAGGCGATGAAGTGAACAGCCATCCAGAGCATTTGCACTGCCGCTACGTGGTCAATCTCAATGGGCTGTCCGAAGACAGGGCGCGCGAGCTTCCCGAGTTGTTCGCCATCTTGGAGACGCGAGTTCAACCTGAGCGCGAAGCGTCGGGCAGGGTTAGCGTTCCCTTTTGGTGCTTTGAAAGGGGCCGACCCGGCCTCTACGCCCGCCTCACGGACATGGATCGCTGTCTCGTGCTATCACAGGTGTCGACACACCTCGTTCTCGCGTGGCAGCCAGCTGAGAGGGTCTTTGCCCATACGCTGTACGTGTTCGCCCTCGCCTCCGAAAGCGCCTTTGCCTGCCTCCAGTCCCGGATCCACGAGACTTGGGCTCGCCTGCTTTCTTCCACGTTCGGCACCTACCCAGCTCCAGCCCTTCGCTACACTTCCAACTGCTTCGAGTCCTTCCCCTTTCCTCGCCGATACGCTGATGAGCCCCTCAACCTCACGGAGATCGCCGGCGCCACGCTTTACAACAGTCGCGCGGCATTCATGGTTGAGACCGACCGAGGACTGACCAAGACCTACGGGATCCTCAAGGACCCGACCGTCACCGCGCGATCCGAGCACGGCGACAGCATCGTCCGCCTCCGCGGGCTCCACGTCGCTATGGACCGTGCCGTCCTCGAGGCCTACGCCACCGAGTCCGGCGATCCGAGCTGGACCAACGTCGAAATCCCGTCCTTCACCACCCCGGTGACCGCGGCGGAGAAGGACCTCCACCAGCGCTTCGAAGACCACGTGCTCGACAAGTTGTTCGAGCTGAATGCAGTTCGCAGTCGGGGCTAGACATGAGCGCAGCAAGAATCGAAACGCTTCGTCAGCTCGGGGACCTGGTTCTCAAGCAGTACGACGAGGGTGTCGCCGCAGACGCAGACGTCTGGGATTTTGGAGAGGCGGTACTGGAGCACGTTCGACACGCCGCGCCGATTCCAAGTATGGATGATCGCGCTTCCCGCGCAGAACGGCTCGATATCGCCGATGTGCGTGGCCTTGTTGAAGCCTTTCGAGAAATGGGTGCTGCAGACTGGGATGAAGAGCTTGGAGGGGTGCGGCTTCAGGGCAGAAGTCTGATTGCGGAGCTAGAAGAAGGCGTACGCTACTTCGACCCTGCACAAGAGCAGTGGGGTCAGTTTGAGGGCTATCTCCGCCTCATGTATCTTGATTCGACGTTTCACAGGCTCTCTGTGCTAGGCGCAGCCACCGGCGCGCGGGTCGACCCCGCACGCAGTGTGCTCCGGCATCACCTTCGTGCTGAAGACAAGGCGGCGGTTCTACGAATCTGGGCGTCGATCTTGGCGGAACTCGATGAGCGAACGCCCGGCCATATCGCAAAGGAATCGCTGCTGTCTCCGAGCGATTTCTTTTTCGCCTCGGGGGACGACGAGGAGTTGATTGGTAAGATAGTTGACTATGTATTGGTGTACCGGCCAAGGGCGGTCGTCGCGGCCCATCAGTCCGGTCGCGATGCGGTAGTCAACCTCCTTCCCGGCCTCGCGTCGCTTGTTACAATGGAGCCGACCGAGCGCCTTTCCGCGGCAGAAGGTCGCTTGCTTCGCACGCTGGCAGAACTGTTTCGCCGGTGGGGAACTCAGGACTCAGCTCGGTTCCTACGAGCGCTCGGTATGGAGTCTACCAGCGCTCCTTGGTTCCTTCGTTCTGCAAAGCGCGAAGATCCATCCAGACACCCTGCGCATGGGACCCCAGCCACCGCCAAGTGGGTGGTTCCTCAGCTGACCAAGTTGCTCCTGATGGCTGCTGACTATGTAGGACCAGCGTCGCCAATTGAACGTGCCTTGCTTCAGTACAAGCTTGGACTTGAGGTGTGCCTACCGGAGAGTCGCCCTCAGCCGATTCCGGGTGAACTCACCCTTCAGAAACAGCTGGCCCGGTTCCTGATCGAGCGGGGCATCTATTGCGTTGGTACCAAGTTTGGTCCTTCAGAGGCTGACCTGTTGAGCCAGTTGGGCGGCGAGGCCTTTGTTATTGAGGTGAAGCTCTGCAAGCGAGGGATCACGCCGGCAAATGTTGAGAACGCACTGGCACAACTGAGTGTTTACATGGGGCAGCAACAAGTCGCTGCGAGAGGTGTGTTGCTTGTCTACAATCTCACGCGGAAGCCGCTGTTGGCCCCAATGTCGTGGGTTCATGGGCGGTACTGGATTCTCCCAGTCAATCTTCCTGACTGTACTCCGAGCAAGATGAAAAAGATGCTGGAGGTACGGGAGGGTACGGGAGGCCGGCTCATCGATACGTTGGAGGTGGAGCTAGACCCCGGAGGGGGGCGGTGATGCGCGGCAGGTGGTTCACACGGGCGCCGCTCGCACGCGGAGGTCGAGGGAGATAAGTATCTGTGCAAATCTACGATCAAGACTCCAAGCCACTGGCCGACCTCCTCGCCGAGGCCAGCTCCGAGCAGGGTGCGACTCTGCTCGTGCCCGACCTCCAGCGCCCGTACGTCTGGTCCCCGAATCAGGTCACCCTCCTGGTCGACTCGCTGCTGCGCGGCTGGCCCTTCGGCACCCTACTGCTCTGGGAGATGCGCTCGGATCACGTCGCGAGCATTCCGTCCCGTCCGTTCTGGCGCGTGGTCGATCGGACCCGCGGCGACGTGAACGACGAGCAGGTCTCCCGGAGCCATCCCCCTGCGACCTTCCGGATGGTGCTCGACGGGCAGCAGCGCCTGCAGAGTCTCTTGCTCGCGTTCGGAGGTGACTCGTGGGGCTTCCGGCTCCTGGACCGGGAGTGGGCCGCGGCGCTCGAGAGCGAACGTCCGCGCGGCCGGAACTCGTGGAAGCACTGGTCGCTGGGGCACCTCTGCCTCGACCTCGTCGCGTTTCGGGGCGCGATTCAGAGAGAGCCCGAGCTGAGTCGAATGGACTTCAGCCAGGTGCTGACCTGGGTCGTGACCAACCCGAGCCTCGGTCGGTCGGCGCTGTGGCGGCCAGCCAACTACGGCTACCCGATCCCGGCCGCGCACGAGCCCGCCGAGAACGTCGGTCGCTTCGCTCGGTTGAGCCGGCTCTGGGCGATCGCGCGCAACCAATCGAGCAACCTGCCCCGCCACTACGCGGCCCCGGTCCAGCAGCTCCTGGAAGAGCACAGCGTCGCCGCGGACGCGGTGACGGACCTCGTCGGGCCGCTGTCCGAGCTCGTCCTGACGTTGGCGGGGGTTCAGCGCGAGAAGGTCGGGTACCTCTGGCTCAAGGCCTACGACCAGCAGGTCTCGCAGGACGTCTACAACGACGCGATCGTGAACATCTTCACGCGGCTCAACACCGCCGGCCGGGCGCTGACCCGACAGGAGATCACCTTCGCGTGGATCAAGATCGGGTGGGACGCCTCTCGCGTCGACAACCGGACGGCGGGGAAGTGCTTCGACGACCTCGCCTCGGAGCTCGACGACTCGGGCGTCCAGATCGACACCGACGCCCTCGTCGGATCCGTCTCGTTGATGTGGTCCGTGCTGTTCCAGAACGGGGAGCTGCTCACGTCGAACGATCTGCTTCGCGGCGACAAGGTGCGCCCGATGGCCCAGGAGCTGGTCGCGCAGTGGACGTTGCTGTCGGGCAACGCCGTCGAGGCCGCGCGGCGCGTCGCCGACCGCAGCTTGGTCTTCGGAACGCACTACCGTTCGCTGAACGTGCTCAACCTCCTCACCTGCTGGCGCCTTCTCGGTCGGCGCTGGCTGTCGACCCACTCGCTCGGCGTCGCGGCAGCGGACGCGTTCGAGAAGCGGCTCGAGGCGGCGTTCGATGGGTTCTGTGATCGGTGGATCGTCCTGTCCCAGTGGTCCGGCAAGTGGGGGCGGGGCACGAGCCAGGCGTTGGCCGAGTACGCACGCGACCTCGCCGAGGATTGGGCGGTCATCCAAACCGAGCCCGATGCGGACGCCGTGATCCGCCGCCTCGAAGCCCGGATGACGGCATGGCTCTCGGCCCTGGCCCCCGACGCGGCCAAGTACGTCGAGGAGCTGGTCGTCACCGACCGCGGTCAAGTCCACCAGTACTACCTGGCTCTGTGGCTCTGGCATCGGCTCGGCACCGCACGATGGGACGCGTCGAAGGTCAGCCTCCGCGACTCGAAGCGCGGCCGCCTCCGGCTCGACGTCGACCACGTCGTCTCGGTCAGCCATTGGATGACGCTCGCCGCCGCGCTGCCGGTGGAAGTGGCTGACGATAGCGACGGGCTCACGCAAGAGGACGTGCGCGTCGCGATGAACGTGCTCGGCAACTGCTGCCTCCTCGAGAAGTCCTTCAACATCTCCAAGGGCGCGAAGTCGCTCGAGTCGTTCCTCGAGAGCGTTCACGAGTTCCAGAGCGGGACGCTGGTCGCCGACGCGTGGGCCGCGGACCTCGCGATTCCCTCGATCCTGCTGACTCCGGGGGACGACGTCTCCAACCTCGTGGGCGCGGCTGCAGCTCGAACCCAGCACATGAAGGCGGAGCTCCGTGAGTTCGTCGTTGGAGCGCGAGGCCGTGCCGATGTCTGAGACAGCCCGGCGTTCGACGCGCGGGCCCTGCACAGCGGTTGTGAGCAATTGGCTCACGCCTGCAGTCGTGGTTCTGGCCATCGTCCTCGCGAGCGGCTGCGCGATGCCGATGGACGGTCCCCCTCCGCCGCCTCCCCGACCCATCGACGCGTGCCCCGCCGGCGGGACCCTCCGGGTCCAGCTCTGGGACGTCTTCGCCACCCCCCGTCGTCCCGACGGCGACGTGTGGGACGGCGTCAGCTCGGGCACCAGCGAGCTGTTCTGTCGGGCGGCGGCGGACGTGATCCGAGCTCGGGTCCGAGACGCCGCGGTCGCCGAGCTCGGCCCCGTCGGCGCCATCGGCGATCAGCTCGTCGGCGACGCGTTCGAGCGTGAGGTCGCCAGCCTCTGCGGGCTCGCGGCGAACTGGCTTCAGATGGCTTACGAGGGACCCGACCTCTTCGCCGTGGGCGGGTTCGACTTCGACACGGACTGGCGCTGGCAGACGCGGACGGTCCAGAACAGCTGGGCCGCGCGCCTCAACACCACGACCACCGGCGCGGCCGCGGGGTGGGAGATCCCGTGCGACGCGCCGGGCTACGTCGCGGTGCTCGGCGTCGTCGACGAGGACGTCGCCTTCGACGACGAGGTCGGGGTCATCGGGCTCCAGCTCTCGACGATCCCGGAGCAAGCCGTCTGCGACGGCTGGGCCTACTACTCGGGGGCCGAGGGCATCGCGGGGGTGCTGGTTCGGCTGCAGGTCGTAGGAGCCACGCCGCAGTGCGAGTGACGTTCGGCCGTGCGACTCGCGGGAGGCGTCAGTCCGGCAACGTGGATTCCGTCGGGGTCGCATGAAGCTCACTGGACACGCCGGACACTACATGTATGGTAGCTGCGGTGGCTGAGGACTTCCTGCACCCCGACAGCGAGCTGGTGCTGGGGCTGGTGGCGCCCGTCGGGACGGACCTCGACGGCTTGCAGGCGGTGCTCGAGGACCGACTGCGAGAGCACTTCGGCTACGAGCCGGACGTCGTTCGCCTGAGCAAGCTCATCCAGCAAGTCGAGCTCAGCGTCGCCGTCGAGGAGGCACCACCGGTGCGGCGGTACAACTCGTACATGACGGCCGGGAACGCAGCGCGGAAGGCTGCCAATCGGGGCGATTTTCTCGCCCTGTCCGCAGTCTACGAGATCCTCCAGAAGCGACCCGGCGGGAACAACGGACGGCGCCAGCCGCTGGCTCGTCGGGCGCACATTCTCCGTTCGCTGAAGCACCCGATGGAGGTCCGTACGCTGCGCCAGATCTACGGCTCGGGCTTCTTCTTGATCGGTGCCAGCTCGCCGCCCGACGTTCGGCGGCGGTACCTCGAGAACGACAAGAACATCGACCCCACGGACGTGGACGCGCTGCTGAAGCGGGACCAGGACGAGGGTGATCCCTTGGGGCAGCGAACTCGGGACACGTTCGAGCTATCCGACGCCTACATCTCCCTGAACGGAACGGACTGGAAGGCGGAGCTCTGGCGGGTGCTCGATCTTCTCTTCGCCCGCCCCGACGTCACCCCGACCCGGGACGAGTACGCAATGTTTCTTGCGTACGCTGCCAGCTTGCGGTCGCTGGACCTGTCGCGACAGGTCGGAGCGGTGATCGCCTCGCCGGATGGGGAGATCATCTCCACCGGCGCGAATGACGTACCCAAGAGCGGTGGCGGTCTCTACGGAGGTGACGCGAGCGACGCCCAACACCGCGACTGGCACCACGGGTGTGACGCGAACGAGGTCGAGCGGAATCGGATCACGGCTCAGGTCATTCGCGCGCTCACCGGCGAGAAGGGCGAGGACGACGCGCTGGTACGTGCCCACGAAGTCGCTCTGGAGAACACGGGCTTACTCGACCTAACTGAGTTCGGTCGTGCCGTTCACGCCGAGATGGAGGCGCTGCTCGCTTGCGCGCGCAGCGGGGTGAGCCCGCGCGGTGCGACGCTCTTCTCCACCACCTTTCCTTGCCACAACTGCGCGAAACACATCATCGCGGCGGGGATCGCTCGGGTCGTGTACGTCGAACCCTACCCGAAGAGCCGCGCCCACCAGCTCCACGCGGACGCGCTGACGCTCGGAGACGAGGCGGGCAAGGTCCGGTTCGAGCCGTTCGTGGGGATCGGACCGCGGCGGTTCATCGACCTTTTCTCGATGAAGCTCAGCAGCGGCACGGAGCTGAAACGCAAGGTCAGAAAGAGCAAGGGTGAGACCGTGTCCTGGGAGCGAGGGGCCGCACAGCTGCGCGTGCGCATGGCCCCGATCTCGTATCTGGATCGGGAGGAGATTGCCGCGAAGCGCCTCAACGACGTCTTCGCTCGACAGGGGGAGAGCTGATGAAGAAGAAGCAGACGAAGGAAGCGCAGGAGTTCTGGGCCCTCGCGGAGAAGATCAGTGTGGAGGTCGAGAGCTGGCCCGATTGGAAGCGAGCCATGATGACCAACGAGACGGTCATGGACCGAAGGGCTCCCATGGCCCCGGAACGGACCGACCCCGCTGGCGATGACACGGTTGGTTGACACGGAGCGGCACGGTCGCGGAGCCCGGGGCTCATCGCACACTTAGCGGCTGATGCCTCGTCAGTACGCCGACGATCCCCCAATGCACCGCCGTCGCCCGGTGCTCGCGGTCGAGGCTCTTCTCTGGCCGAAATGAGAGAACGCGTCGTGCTGGCCGCTTTGGTTCGCGGGACCATCGAGGGCCGCCGAGCAGGCCCATCACCCCGCGAGCGCACGTGTCTGAGCGTGAACGAGTCCTGCCGCTCAGGCTCCGACCTCCACCCGCGGCGTGAGCGCCGGGCTGAGCAGCTTGTTCAGCAGCCCAACTCCCAGCAGCGCGGGCGCGCCGAGCACGTGTCCGAACACCAAGGCCGCCGGGACGAGCGAGACGTAGCTCCACGCGTCCGGGTGGAGGAGCGCGAACTGTTCGGGGGAGCCGCTGCCTTGGTAGAGGCTCAGGTAGATGCCGTAGAGCAGGAGGGTGCCGAGGAAGGCGAGGTAGAGCGCGGCGGCCCGCGCGAGGGATCGCTTCAGGACGGAGACGACCTGGTGGAGGGGGACGGCGACGACCGCGACGATGAGGGTCATCGGCAGGATGACGAGCGCGGGGGGCTCGCTCCTCAGCGGGGGCAGGGCGTCGCACACGACGACGGAGAAGGCGAAGACGGCGCCGGCGTTCACGGCGGCGAAGGCGAGGGTCCGCGCGAGGTGGGTGAGGGCCCGAAGCACGTGCAGGATACGGGCGCGGCGCATGGGGGCTCCCTCGTCGCCGAACATGGTGCTGGTCTGGGCACGCTCTCGCTGCGATCGCTTGGCGCTTGGCACCACCTCGCCCTCCACGCGAGGCTGGGAGACCACCCCGTGATCCCCCACCAGCGAGTCACCGCCCTCACCGCCCTCCTGACCCTCGCCGCCTGCGCCGCCGATCACCAAGTCGACGCGGGCATGGCGGACGACGCTGCCATCGCGCTCGACGCAGGGACCGACGCTTCACTGTGCACGACGCCGATCCGCGACTGCCGCCTGGGCCTCTTCTTCGGCACCTGCGACGACGGGCCCGCGACGCCGACGCTGGCTTGCAACGAGGTCACGGGGGCGTGCCGCTGGTTCTCGAGCTCGGCTTGTCCCGAGGGGTGGCGGCGCAGCGACTGTCCGGCGGAGGAGGCGTGCTGTCACGCGACGCCGACGGGGCGGTGGCCGTTCTCGGATGAGGTGCCGCGCTCGGACATGGCGATCGTGGAGATGGGGCTGGACCTGGCCGCGATGGGTCTCGTGGGGATCGACGCGGAGCGGCCGACGCCGGTGGCGGTGACGGTCGACGCTTCGTTCACGGCACCTCCGCAGGTGACGGCGTCGTGCAGCCCGGGGGCGACGCTGCTGCTCTGCGAGTCGCGGCTCTTCACGATGGCGTGGGTCCGAGCGATGGGGCTGTCGCGGGTGGTGGAGCTGGTGACGGGCTCGCCGGTCGGGCAGCGGGTGCTGGTCGAGCTGCTGCCTCGGGGCTCGGGGCTCGGGGCGCGGGTGTTCGTTCGCGACTTCACGGACGCGGCGCGTCCGTCGACGCCTCGGGCTTGCCCACCGCCTTCGCCCCGAGCCTCGGTGGTCGGGCTGACGCTCGACTCGGGGGATCCCGCTCGGCTCGAGGTGCACGGCGAGCTGACGCTGGCGCTCGAGGACGGGGAGTCGGCGACGGTCGCGTTCTGACGCGGGTCGGTGGGTCGTTCGGGTGTCTGTCGCCGACGATCGGATGCACGGTAGTGTGACGACGTGATCCTCTACCAAGCCGGCGTGCTCGCGGTCGCGGTCGTGCTGATCGCGCTCCTGGTCCATCGGTTCGCGCCCGAGCGGCGCCCGCACGTGCGCCGCGCGGTGCTGATGTTCGGGCTGTTCCTCTTGGCGGTCGGCGGCGAGGCGCTGGCGCGATGGCTCGGGGCGCACGACTGGGAGCGCAACCTGACGGCGCTCGCGCAGATCCTGTTCGCGATCAACCTGATCGCGGTGGGCGGGCTCGCGGTCTTCCAGCTGCTGCTGCCCGCGCTGGGGGTCCGGCTCGCGGCGATCGTGTCCGACCTGGTGCTCGGGGCGCTCTACGTGGCGGCGCTCCTGGTCGGGCTGCGCACGGCGGGGCTGGAGCTGACGGGGATCGTGACGACGAGCGCGGTGGTCACGGGGATCCTGGCGCTCTCGCTGCAAGCGACGCTGAGCAACGTGATCGGGGGGGTGGCCCTCCAGGTCGATGGGTCGATCGCGGTCGGCGACTGGGTGCAGCTCGACAACGGGAAGAAGGGGGTGGTCACGCGCATCGGGTGGCGACACACGGTGCTCGAGACGAACGACTGGGACGCGATGATCGTGCCCAACACGGCGCTCCTCGGCTCGACGTTCACGATCCTCGGCAAGCGCGGCGGGCAGCGCGTGAACCACCGGATGTGGGTCTACTTCAACGTGGACTTCCGCTTCCCCCCCAGCGAGGTGATCGCGGTGGCGAACACGGCGCTCCAGTCGGCGCCCATCGAGGGGATGCTCGACGACCCCAAGCCGAACTGCGTGTGCATGAACTTCGCGCAGGACGGCCGCGACAGCATGGCCTACTACGCGGCCCGCTACTGGATCACGTCGATGACGATCGACGACCCGACGAGCTCGCGCGTGCGTGCCCGCATCTACGCGGCGCTCAAGCGCGCGAACATCCCGCTCGCGGTGCCCGCGGCGCACATCTGGATGGAGGAGGACTCGCAGGAGCGCCGGGATCGCAAGAAGGAGAAGCAGCACCAGCGGCGGCTCGAGGCGCTGCGCGCGCTGACGTTCCTCGGCCCGCTCGAGGCGGCCGAGCTCGATCTGCTCGCCGAAGGCCTCAGCTACGTGCCCTTCGCGACCGGCGAGGTGGTCACGCACCAGGGCGCGAACGCGCACTTCCTCTACATCGTGGTCGCCGGCGTGGTGGAGGTGCGGGTGTCCCGCGGTGACACGGACGAGCTGGTTGCGACGCTCGAGGGGCCCGCGTTCGTGGGCGAGATGGGCTTGATGACGGGCGCGCCTCGGAGCGCGACGGTGGTCGCTCGCACCGACGTGGAGTGCTACCGGCTCGACAAGGCGTCGTTCGAGAACGTGCTGGTACACCGGCCCGAGCTCGCCGAGGCGATCTCCGAGCTCCTCGCCGAGCGCGCCATGAAGCTCGCGATGGTCGTTGACGAGCTCGAGGAAGCGCACCCGGACCGGATGGAGGAGGAGAAGAGCCGCGTCCTGCACACGATCCGCGAGTTCTTCGGGCTCGGCGAGCCCTGAGAGGCTACGGGGCGGGGAGCGCGATCGCCCACGGGATCCGGTGGAGCCGGGTGGAGCACCGCACGTAGATCGCGTCCTGGTCCGCGACGACGTCCTCGACGAAGCCCCGGCCGAGCTCGACCGCGGGCCCGACGCGGCCGCTGGCGAGGTCGATCACGTTGAAGACGGCGACGTGGCCACCGCCGTCGTAGGTGTTGAGGTGCCGCAGCAGCACGCGGTCTCCGGGGAGGGCGTCGAGGTGGGTGAAGCTCGCCTGGTGCAGCGCGGCGGGGAGGCCGCGCGGGCCGTGAGGGCGGACCGCCAGCCGCGGACCCGCGGGCGTCTCGACGTGGCAGGCCCAGGCGCGCTCGGTGCCCACGCACGAGCGCAGCGTGGCGTCGCCGAACGGGGCGACGGTCGAGGCCACACCCGCTCGCGTGAGATCGGTGACGGCGTCGCCCCGCGCGACGAGGAAGCCGTCCGGGCCGGCGCCGACCAGGCGAGCGCCGGTGGCGCCGCCCGGGCCGATGGGGGTCGCTTCGATGGTGGCCGAGCCCGGGCCGATCCAGCGCACGCCGCTCGCGTCGATGGTCAGGCCGAGCCACGGGCCGCTCGCGACGTAGCTCGGGGTGTCGCACTCGGAGCCGACGCGGAGCGTGCCCACGCGCCTCGCGCCTCGGGGCGACCAGCTCCAGCGCTCGAGGTCGGCGCTCTCGCACGTGGCCGAGCCGGTGTCCTCGTCCTCCTCGCTGAAGTGATCGTTCTCGAGCGTGATCGACCAGCCGTCACCCGCCGGCGTCGCGTGGACCACCCACCCCGCGAAGGTGATGCCCGTGTCGACCGGGGGGCCGTCCGGGGCGCCGTCGGGACCGTACGTCGCGACCATCACGTGGCCGCCGCGCTCGCTGATGCCGACCACGCCGACGCGAGCGCCCGCGAGCGCCAGCTCGCCGTCCATGCCGAGCGCGATCGGGCGGGCGCGGAGCGCGTCGGCGGGCGAGGCCGCCCACGGCCCGAGCCAGAGGGAGCCCGAGCTGGGGTCGAGCGCGAGGGCACGCGATCGGCCGCGATCCGTCTGGGCGACCGCGCTCGTCGCGTCGACGGCGACGGCGGTCAGCGTCTCGCCGCGCTCGCCCACGATGTTCCCCGCCGCCTCGGCCGCGCGGGCCTCGAGGTGGAAGACGTGCAGCACGTCGACGCAAGGCTCGTTGCCACAGACATGTCGCCGGGCGACGAGCGCGATCCGCCCGCCCGCGGGGAAAGCGCCGACCCACTCGGCCGGCAGCTCGGCCCCGGTGCCGGTGGTGGGCAGGACCTGCCACCTGCCTCGTTGGCGCCGCGCGACCGCCAAGGCGCGCTCGGTGGTCCCTTCGCGCTCGAGCTCGAGCAACGCGTCCTCGGTCCCGTCGCCGTCGACGTCGGCGGGCGTCGACCGGGTCACCCGCACGCCGGGCGCGAGCGCGGCCTCGGGGGTGCGCGCGGCCGTCGAACGCATCCAGCGCCGACCGCGCTGGGCCGACGCCGGCGCCGCCGCGAGCAGGATCCCGACCAGCAGCGCGGTGAAGCGCGCGTGCCTCATCGGGTGTCCCGATCGACCGAGGGCGAGCTCATGGCGTGAGCGTAGCGGCAGTCCGAAGCGCGATGGAGCGAAACCGGGGGCGCGGCTCAGAAGCCATAGCCGTGGGCGGCCGGGTGGTCCGGCGGGGCGATCCAGACCATCGCGGGGCAGAAGCCGCCGCACGGCTGCTCGGAGTGGTCGTGGAGGAGCACGACGTGGCGGGCGTCTCGCCACAGCCGATCGGGGCGCGTGCCGGGCTCGTTGACGGCGGTCAGCTCGCTGCGATCGATGTCTTGCTCGACGCTGGCCACCCACGACGTCATCGAGAACGCGTGGGTCGGGCCCCACACCTGGAGGGCCTCGTCGTCGCCGAAGTGGACCTGACAGGTGTACTCGCCGAGCTCGAGCTCGACGAAGCAGCCGGTGCCCGGTCGCGGGCAGGTGACGGGCATCCCGAGGCGCGCGCCGAGCGCCATCGTTCGCTCGTCGGTGGGGTCGCCGTGCAGGTCGAAGGCGAGCAGCTCGGTCAGCCAGGCCGGGCTCGGCGGCGCGGCGGGCTCCGTCCGCGGTACCTGCACCGCGTTGGGGGGCGGCGGCTCGTCGGGGGGCGGCGGGCTCGGCTCGGCGCGCCGCTCGCCCCCGCACGCGCCGAGGAGGAGCAGGGCAGCCGCGATCCTGGCGGTCGTCATGGTCCCCCGAATAGAACGCAATCGCGGGCGGCGCGCACGCCCCGCGTGGAGGGGGGCCGAGAAACGAGGTGGTCGACACCACCGGCGGCGACGCGGTACAGCGACGTCGCCTTGTCCCAATCACCGCATGCTTCATCGATCCCGGACACGGGCGACGCGCTCGCGCTGCGCGCCGCCATCGAGGGCGGCGACGTCGACGCGCTCACGGCGCTGCTCGGCCGCGGGGTGAGCCCGCTCGCCGGGCGCGAGTCGCCGCTCCGCGTGGCGCACCGGCACCTCGACGCCCCGCGAGGCCGCGAGGTCTTCGACGCCGTGCGCCGCGCCGCCCGCGCGGCGAGCGAGGCGGCCTCGGGGGTCGGGTTGCTCGCCCACGCGACCGAGCGTCGCTACGACCCGACGCGGGACCGCGGCGCCCGCGAGCTCTGCGCGTCGGCCGGGCAGCGGCTCGACGTGCTGCTCGTCGAGGCGCCGGTGAACGCGACGGCGCGCGCGCTCGCCACGCTGGTCCAGTCGCCGCGCCGCGAGGCCGACGTGGCGAGCCGGCCCGTGGTCGACGCGCAGCGGCTCGCGTTCGTGTATCGGCTGCATTCGATCGGCTGGACGGTCGTCCCGTGCGTGTTCTCGGCCGCGTCGCCGTGGGCGCTCGACGCGATCCCGGAGGCGGCGTCCGGCGCGTCGCTCGCGTCGCTGGCGTGGGCCCTCGCGGGCGCGACCGAGGGGCGCGTCATCCACCTCGAGCGCGGCGGCTACACGGTCCTCTCGCATCGGGGCGGGATCCAGAAGCGCACGTTCGAGGTCGACCCGCACTGGAGCTCGCAGTTCGAGGCGCCGCCGACCGCGGAGGAGGTCGCCGCGCTGGTGCCGGACTACGCGGGCGATCCCGCGGGTCGGCTCGAGGCGGCCGCGTACCGGCGCGAGGAGCTCCGGCGGATCGAGGAGATGCACGCGGAGCTCGGCCAGCTGGGGGTGCTGGTGCCCGCGATGGACGTCGCGACGGACGGCTACGGCGTGCGGCTCGAGCTGCGCGGGGTCGACGCCGCGCACGTGGAGCGCGTGGACGTGGTGGTGCTGCAGGAGCTCGGGGAGCCCGCCGTCGACCGCGCGGGCGCCGCGACGCCGAGCGCCCCGGCGCGTGTCGGCGGGGTGCCGCCGATGGTGCAGCCTCCCCCCGCGCCCGCGTCGGCGGGTCCGCCGGGGGCTCCGCCGCTGGTGCAGCCTCCCCCCGCGCGCGTCACCGCGCCGGCCGAGCCGCCGCTGGTGTCGGAGCCGCCGCTGGCCGAGCCGCCGCTGGTGGCGGAGCCGCCGCTTGTGAGCGCGAACGAGCCGCCGCTGGTGTCGGAGCCGCCGCTGGCGAGCGCAGCCGAGCCGGCGCCCGTCGCCGAGCCGCCGCGCGTGAGCGGTCCGCCGCCGCTGGTCGCGGAGCCGCCGCGCGCGCGCCGAGCGAGGCGCCGCCGATGGTCGCGGAGCCGCCGCGCGTGAGCGAAGCGCCGCCGCTGGTGTCCGGGAGCCGCCGCCGCGCGCGCCGAGCGAGGCGCCGCCGATGGTCGCGGAGCCGCCGCGCGTGAGCGAGGCGCCGCCGCTCGTCGCCGAGCCGCCGCGCGCGCCGAGCGAGGCGCCGCCGATGGTGAAGCCCGCGAGCGCGCCGCCGCCGAGGGTCGCGGAGCCGCCGCTGGTGCAGGAGGCTCGACCGAGCGGTCCGCCTCCGCTCGTCGCGGCCGAGCCGCCGCTCGTCACGCCCGACGAGGACTGAGTCCCGAGGGCGCGAAGCGACCGAGGGATCTCAGTGGGGAGCGCGAGGGGCTTGCCCCTCGCCGGAGAGAAATCGCCGAAGGCGATTTATCGACAGACCTTGACGCTACGCTGCGGCCCATGCCGGAACCCCTCGACCCGAAGGTCGTGCGCAAGGGCTGCGCGCGATCCATCCACGGCCACGGCGCGCGCTCGCCGCTCGCGCACGCGCGCCAGATCGTCGCGGCGCTCGGCGAGCACGAAGACATCGACGTCTACGGCGAGGGCGCGTTGATCGAGGACTTCGAGCGGCACGTCGCCGGGCTCCTCGGCAAGCCCGCGGGCCTGTTCCTGCCGAGCGGGACGATGGCGCAGCAGATCGCGCTCCGGATCGCGTGCGACGAGCGCGGCGTCGCGCGGGTCGGCTATCACCCGAGCTCGCACCTGCACCTGCACGAACAGCAGGCGATCGCCGAGCTGCACCGGCTCGAGGTCTCGCTCCTCGGCGATCCGGAGCAGCCCCTGACGGCCGCCGACGTCGAGGCGGTCGACGCCGAGCTCGGCGCGGTGCTCGTCGAGCTGCCGCAGCGCGAGCTCGGCGGCGTCCTGCCGAGCTGGGACGCGCTGCAGGAGCTCGTCGGCGCCATTCGGCGCAAGGGCGCGGCGGCGCACATGGACGGGGCGAGGCTGTGGGAGTCGGCGCCGTTTTACGGAAGAGACGTTGCGGCCATCGCGGCGCCCTTCGACTCGGTCTACGTCTCCTTCTACAAGGGCATCGGGGGCGTCGCGGGGGCGGTGCTCGCCGGCTCCGACGAGCTCGTCGCCGCGGCCAAGATCTGGCAGCGCCGACACGGAGGCAACCTGGTCTCGCTGTGGCCCTACGTGGTCTCCGCGCGGGCGAGCCTCGCCGAACGCCGTGACAAGATGCCTGTCTACGTCGAGCGCATGCGCGCCTACGCGGACGCGCTGCGCGCGCTGCCCGGGGTGACCCTCACGCCGGATCCGCCGCACACGAACATGGCCCACGTCCGCTTGCCGGGGACGGCCGAGGCGCTCACCGCCGCCGCCCACGCGGTGAGCCAGCGGACGGGGGTGTGGATCACGCATCGCTTCACCGATGACGGGCGCTTCGAGCTCGCGGTCGGCGACGCGTCGCTCGAGGTCGAGCCCGCGGAGGTGGCGCAGCTCATCGCCGACGTGTTGCGCGAGGCGAACGCCTGACGCTACGGCTGACCGCCGAGGTCCGACACGTACTGGTCGTACTTGGGGATGCGCGGCGCCTCGAGGGCGAGCGCACGCCACGCCTGCACGGCGGGCAGCGCGTCGAGCGCGCGGCCGTAGGCGGCGAGCGGCTCGGGGACAGCGACGTCGTAGGTGCGGAAGCGCGTCACGGCGGGGAAGTACATCGCGTCGACGATCCCGAAGCGCTCGCCGAAGAGGAACGGGCCGCCGGAGCGCTCGAGGGCGTCGCCCCAGATCTCGAAGACGCGGCGGATCTCTCGGCGCGTGGGGGCGTCGGGCGCGAAGCCCGGGACCCGCGCGAACGGGTGACACGAGAGGTGGGTGCGAAGGTTCGGGAAGCCGGTCGCCATCTCGCTCGAGAGCGCTCGGGCGCGGGCCCGGTCGAGGACGTCGGCGGGCCAGAGCCCCGCGTCGGGGCGCACGTCCGCGGCCCACTCGCAGATCGCGAGGGACTCGTGGATGGGGGTGTCGCCGACCCAAAGGACGGGGAAGAACCCGGCCACGCTGCCGAGGCCGCGGCGCTCTCCGAGGAGCGCGTCGTCGGTCGCCTCGTGGACGGCGCCGAGGTCGTCGACCTCGACCGTCTCGGTCTCGAACGGGAGGCCGGCGTGGGTGAGCGCGAGCCACGGACGGATCGACCAGGACGAGTAGCGCAGGCTCAGCACGCGGAGCCGTAGGGCGTCGTTCATCGGGTTCCCTCTCAGACCTGCCAGAGCTCTCGCTCGGGGATCGCGAGGTGCTCGGCCTCGCGCGGGCCCCAGCTGCCGCTGCGGTAGCGGTGGATGATGCCGGGGTTCTCGAGCAGCGGCGTGTAGAGGCGCCACGAGTGCTCGACCTCGTCGGCGTGGACGAAGAGCGTCTGGTCGCCCGAGAGCACGTTGAGGAGCAGCGTCTGATAGGCGGGCGGGATGTCGTCGAACAGATCGCCGTAGTCGAACGAGAGCGGGATGCGTCGCGTGCGGAAGGGGTCGCCCGGCACCTTCACGTCGAAGTGCAGCGCGAAGCCCTCGTTCGGCTGCAGGGTGATGATGAGCACGTCGGTGGTGTCGAGCTTCGCGCCCATCGCGCGGAAGAGGCTCACGGGCACGTCGCGGAACTGCACCGCGATCTGCGAGCTGCGCTTCGCCAGCCGCTTGCCGCTGCGCAGGTAGAACGGCACGCCCTTCCATCGCCAGTTGTCGATCTCGAGCTGCATCGCGACGAACGTCTCGGTGGTCGAGCTCCCGCCGATGCCGGCCTCCTCGAGGTAGCCGATCACGTCCTCGCCATCGATCTGGCCGTGGTCGTACTGACCGCGGATCACGTTGGACGGGTCGATCGCGCTGATCGACTTGAGGACCTTGATCTTCTCGTATCGGATCGCGTCCGCGTCGAAGCTGCTCGGCGGCTCCATCGCGACGAGCGTCAGCAGCTGCGTGATGTGGTTCTGGACCATGTCGCGCATCGCGCCGATGCCGTCGTAGTAGCCGGCGCGCGTGCCCACGCCGAGGCTCTCGGCGACGGTGATCATCACGCTCTGCACGCGCTCGCGGTTCCACATCGACTCGAAGATCGCGTTGGCGAAGCGGAAGACGAGGAGGTTCTGGACGGTCTCTTTCCCGAGGTAGTGATCGATCCTGTAGATCTGCTCCTCGCGGAAGTAGCGGTGGGTGACCTCGTTGAGCTCGCGGGCGCTCGCGAGGTCCTTGCCGAAGGGCTTCTCGATCACGAGGCGCGTCCAGCCGTCGGACTCGTCGAGGCCGACCTTCGCGAGGCCCTCCATCGCGCCGGGGAACGCCTTGGGCGGCAGCGAAAGGTAGAAGGTCCGGTTGGACGGGAGCCCGTGCTCGGCCTCGAGCGCGCGCAGGCGAGCGCCGAGGGCCTCGTAGTCGGCCTCGGTGCCCTCGCCGATCGTCTGGTAGTGCACCCAAGATGCGCAAAACGCGTTGCGGGCCTTCTCGGACAGGCCCGCCTCGACGAGCGCCGCGCTGACGAGGCGACGGTAGCTCTCGTCGTCGTGGTCGGTGCCGCGGGCGACGCCGACGACGTGGCACCGGCCGAGGCGGTCGGCCTCGGCGAGGCGCGCGAGCGCGGGCAGGAGCTTGCGGCGAGCGAGGTCGCCGGTCCCTCCGAAGATGATGAAGAGGCTGGGCGGGGGGGCTTGGCTCATGGCGCCGCTACGGTCGCACATTCTCGGGCCGAGGAGCGTGTCGGACGGCGGGCGCCGCTGGTAGCATCGCGCCGCCATGAGCGTCGACTTCGTCACCTCCTCCGATCCCGTCGCCGCCGCCACCGAGGCGCTCCGCGGCGCGCTCCGCGCGGTCCTCGACAGGGACGGGCGCGCGCGGATCGCCGTCCCCGGCGGCTCGGCGCTCGCGCCGTTCGTCGCGGTCGCCAAGCTCCTGCCGTTCGAGCTCGACCGCCTCTGCCTGACGTGGGTCGACGAGCGCTGCGTCCCGCACGGCCACGAGGACAGCAACCGCGGCGCGCTCCACCGCGCGCTCGGCCAGGAGCTGCCGACCGAGCTCGCGCTCTACTTCGACGAGGAGTCGCCCGATCAGTCGGTGGCCCGCGTGCGCGAGGGCCTGCACCGCGTGTTCGACGACGCGCTCGACGTGACGCTGCTCGGGATGGGCGCGGACGGTCACGTCGCGTCGCTGTTCGTGGGCCACCCGACCTCGCCGGGCGAGCGGGTGCGCTACGTGTCGGACAGCCCCAAGCCGCCGGCGCGGCGCGTCACGCTCACCCGCGAGGTGCTCGCGACGGCGCCCGTGAGCATCCTCCTCGCGACCGGGGAGGCGAAGCGCGGCGCGCTCGAGCGCCTGCGCGCGGGCGATCCCGAGCTGCCCGCGTCCGGGCTCCCGGGGCTGACCGTGTTCACCGACCTCGACGGGTTCTCCGGGACCCAGGGAGCCAGCTGATGACCGACCGACTGGACGCCGTGGCCGTGGTGGGCCTCGGGGTGATGGGCAGCAACCTCGCGCGCAACTTCGCCAGCCGCAGCCTCGACGTGGGCGGCTTCGACCTCGACGTCGAGGGCGCGCGCGCGATGGCGGCTCGACATCCGGAAGCCAACTTGCGGGTGGCGGCGAGCCTCGCGGAGATGGTGGCGGGGCTCGAGCGGCCGCGCCGGATCGTGCTGCTCGTCAACGCGGGCCGCGCGGTGGACGCGGTCATCGAGGCGCTCGACCCGCTGCTCGAGGCCGACGACATCGTCGTCGACGGGGGCAACAGCCTCTACACCGACACCGACCGGCGCAACGCGCTCGCCGACACGCGCCCGTGGCGGTTCGTCGGCATGGGCGTGAGCGGCGGCTCCGAGGGCGCGCTGAAGGGCCCCTCGATGATGCCCGGCGGCGACCCCGAGGCGTGGACGCGCCTGAAGCCGGTGCTCGAGTCGATCGCCGCGCAGAGCGCGTCGGGCGCCTGCGTGACGCACTGCGGGCGCGGCTCCGCGGGGCACTTCGTCAAGATGGTCCACAACGGGATCGAGTACGGCGACATGCAGCTCATCGCCGAGACCGCGACGCTCCTGCGCCGCGGCCTCGGGCTGAGCGCGGCCGAGGTCGCCGACGTCTTCGAGGAGTGGAACCGGGGCGAGCTCGAGAGCTTCCTGATCGAGATCACCGCCGACATCTTCCGGTTCCCGGATCCCCAGAAGCCCGGCGAGGTGCTCGTCGACGCGATCCTCGATCAGGCGGGGCAGAAGGGCACCGGCCGCTGGACGGTGCTGACCGCGGTGGAGCTCGGCGTGCCCGTGCCGACGATCGCGGCGGCCGTCGACGCGCGCGCGCTGTCGTCGTTCCGGGCGATCCGCGCGCAGGGCGAGGCGGCGTACGGCCGCCCCGAGCGGCGCCTCGAGCTGAGCGTCGACGACCTTCGCGACGCGCTCTACGCGTCGAAGATCGCGAGCTACTCGCAGGGCTTCTCGCTCCTCGCCGCGGCGAGCCACGAGCGCGGCTACGGCACCGACCTCGGTGAGGTCGCGCGCATCTGGACGGCCGGGTGCATCATCCGCGCGCGCTTCCTCGATCGCATCCGCGACGCGTTCGGCGCGCCCGACGCGCCCGACCTCCTCGCCCTCGCCCCGAGCTTCGTCGAGGACCTCCGCGGCCGCGTGCCCGCGTGGCGTCGCGTCGTGTCGCAGGCGTCCCTCGGCGGCTTCGCCGCGCCCGGCTTCGCCGCGTCGCTCGGCTGGTTCGACTCGCTCACCACCGCCCGCGGCAGCGCGAGCGTGATCCAGGCGCAGCGCGACTACTTCGGCAGCCACACCTACCGCCGCGTCGAGGATCCGGACACCGCGATCCACACCGAGTGGGCGCCCTCCCAGGACTGAGGCGAATCGGGTCATGGCGGCTCGGTCGGTGGTGCTCGCCTCGTTGGCGGTGGGGCTGCTCGGCGGCTGCGGCGCGACCGAGGACGCCCGGCCGGCGCCCACCGTGACGCCCGAGGCGGTCGTCGAAGCGCCTGTGGCGGAGGAGGCCGCGTCGGAAGAGCTCGTGGCGGAAGAGGCTCCGGAGCCCGCCTCGGCGCCGACTCCCGCGCCGACGCCCGAGCCCGAGGCGGGGCCGCGCGTGACGCTCATGCTCGCGCATCGCGTGCAGGACGGGCGCGTCTTCGTGGAGCTGCCGGAGCGCGCGCCGCTCGAGGCGCCGGAGCACGCGTCGCCGGTGTGCGCGAGCCGGGATCGCTGCGGAGCCGCAAGGCGACGTGTGCTGCACGCTGCTCACCGGCGTGGTCGACGTGGACGGCGACGGCGTGGCCGAGCGGATCGTGCGCTCGGGCTACCCGGAGGACATGCCGACGGTGGCCCTCGAGGTGTCGAGCGAGACGGTGCGCTGGTCGGCCCGGCTCCCGTCGGAGTGGATCGAGTGAGCTATCAGGGCACCGCGCGCTCGCGCGGGCCGAGCAGGAACGCGAAGGCGCCGGGCATGCGCTGCCGCCAGTAGACCTCGTTGTGCGTGTGTCCGGGGGCGAGCACGTAGTCGAGGTCGACGCCGTCGGTGTAGCCCGCGGTCCGGTACGCGGCGGCGAGGTCGTGGGTGTCCATCCAGCCGTCCATGGCGGAGCCGCCGTCGCCCGAGTCGACGTAGACGCGGAGCGCGCGCGTCGGGTGCGAGGGGATGCTGGCGACGGTGTCGAGCAGGGTCCGTCCGTCCCACCACGTCGACGGGCTCACGGCGCCGACGAGGCCGAACACGTCGGCGCGCTCGACGCCGCCCCACGACGCGAACAGGCCGCCGAGCGAGGAGCCGACGAGGGCCGTCTCGGCCGGACCCGTTCGGGTGCGCAGCGCCGCGTCGACGCGCGGGATCAGGTCGTCGATGACGACGTCGAGGTACGCGCTGGCCATGCCGCCGCCGTACATCGAGTCGACGGTCGGGGTGTACTCGTCGATGCGCGCGGCGCCGCTGTTCGCGATGCCGATCACGATCGCCTCGCGGAAGGTCTCGCAGCGCGCGCCGCCGCACGCGGCGTCGTCCTGACAGGGCGTGCTGTCCGGGCACGCGCCGCCGGCCGCGGCCGCGTCCATCGTCTCGTCGATGCCCCACTCGGCGCCGCCGAACGCGAGGGACGGGTCGAACAGGTTCTGGCCGTCCTGCATGTAGAGGACGGGGTAGCGGGCGGCGGAGTTCTCGTCGTACGAGGCGGGCAAGTAGACGTACACGGCCCGCGAGCCCCCCGGCGCGGCGGCGCCGAAGCTCGCGAGGAACGTCTCCACGTGGCCCTGGTCGTCGGTCCCGAAGCGCGGCGCGATCTCGATGTGCTCGCCCGGCGCCACGTGGTAGTTCGGCCCGCGCGACCAGGTCGCGTCGTCGAGCAGGACCTTGAATTCGATCGGCTCGGTGAGCTCGCTCGTCTCCCAGACGTAGGTGTCGGAGCCCTCCGCGACGGTCGGGGCGCCCACCGTCCAGCTCACGGGGCCGCCCGAGCCGCGCACGAAGAGGGCGCCCGCCATGCCGGCGTAGCGGACGACGACGCGCGTCGTCGAGCCCGCGTCGGTGAGGGGCGGCCCCGCGTCCAGCCCCGCGTCGGCGAGCCCGGCGTCCGTCATCGCGCCGGCGTCGAACGATGCGTCGACCGCCGCGTCGACGGAGATCGCGGCGTCGCCGCCGCCGCCCGCGTCCGTCGGCGCCGGGGGGCTCGAGTCGCACGCGCTCAGGACGAGCGCGCAGAGGAGGAGGGTTCTCGTGATGGTCGACAAGCCCCTGGGCTATCACGTGACTCAGCCCAGAGCTACCGGACGGCGGTTCGGCTCGGCGGGTGGTACGGTGCCCGCGTGCCGCTCCCCACCCTCTCGCCCGAGCGCGCGCGTGAGCTGCGCGCCACGACCGACCGCTTCCTCGCCGCGAACCGCGTGAGCCTCGTCGTGGGCGTGGTGCTGACCCCGCTCCTCTTCGGCGGCGTCGCGCTCGGCCTCGGCCTCGCGCTGCCCGCGCCGTTCGGCGCCTGGATCGGCGGCGCGATCGGCGGCGCGGGTGCCCTGATGCTCCTGTTCCTGCTCGCCTACTGGCTGCGCACGGCCACGCGCGCGCCGTTCGCGGCGTGGGTGACGGTCGTCGAGTGGCGCGTCCTGCGGGATCGCTACGGCGGCGAGAGCCACTCGGTGGTGCTTCGCGTCGAAGAGGCGCGCGCGCTGACCGCCGCGGGCTGGGGCGCCGAGCTGCCGGCGTACCGAGGCGCGCAGAAGACCTCGGTCCTCACGTCGCGCCAGCTCAGCGGCGCCGTGCCCGTGGGGCGCCCCGTCATCGCGCTCTGCATGCCGACCGGCGAGGTCGTCGCGTTCGATCACGAGGGCCGCCTCGTCACGGCGTAGCCGCGGATCAGGTGTCGGTCGGCACCTCGTCCCACGGCGCGTCCTGGTAGCCGATCAACCAGTTGAGCGCGGGGTGCCACTCCATCACCACGTCGGCGCTGAGCCCGGCCGGCGGAGGTTGGCCGTGGATGCGCGCCTCGGTGCACGCCCACGCGTAGCGGTAGATGAGGTCCGCCTGATCGAGCACCTCGGCGGGCGAGCGGAGCCGCGCCCCGGCGCGCAGCTCTTCGAGCGTCCGGGGGCGGATGATCTCCGCCATCACGACTCCGTCGAGCGGCTCGGTCGGCGCGGGCAGCGTGTCGAGGTAGCCGAGCGCCCACAGCAGGACCCGCAGCGCTTCGAATCGCCAGGAGAGCGCCGAGCCCTCGGGGCCGTCCGCGGGCCCGCTCATGTAGGCCCGCTCCGCCGGGGAGTAGCGCGCGCTCGTCTGATAGCGCTCGGCGAGCTCGGCCGCGTAGTCCTCACCGTCGCCCGCCCCGCGGCTCGCCACCACGAAGAGCGCGACGGCCCGATCGACGATCTCGTCGACCGTCCGGAAGCGGCACTCCGCGGCCGGCTCGATCACCGGCAAGCTCTCGAGGACCGGGACGCCCTCCCGTCGGAGCCGCGCGATGGAGCGCGCCCGCCGCTCGGTCTGCTCCGGCGTCGCGACCTCGGGCGTGGTGCGGGCCGGCACCCCCATCGCGCGAGCCTCGGCCTCGGTGATCGACGGCGGCGGGTCCTCCGTCCCCGAGCACGCGGTGGCGAGGAGGAGCAGCGCGGCGAGCGACGACGAACGGGTCATCCGGGGAGCGTAGCTTCAACGGACGAGACCGCGCTGGGGAGTCCTCGGCGAGGGCCGCCGGCTCGCCCCTCGAGCTGGCCGACCTCAGCCGCAGCGCTGGTAGAGGACCTCCTCCTCCCGCATGCACGACACCGCCGCGCTCCGCAGCGCGAGCCGAACGACCTCGGGCGGGGTCCACTCGACGACGGGGTCGACGCCGAGCTCGCTGTGCACCGCGTCGAGCATCGACTTCACCTCGCGCTCCTTCCAGCCCATCCCCCGGAGCACCTCGAAGCTGTCCCGCATCACCGCCGCACGCCGTGCGTCGAGGAGCGGCGAGCCATAGGCGCGGCCGTCGGCGTGTCGGAACTCGAAGCCCGAGGTGAACGTCCCCCGCACGTCGAGCGCACCGTCGTGCGCCGCTCGATGGTGCGCCGAGCACAGCACGACGAGCTTCTCGGGGTCGTGCGTCCCGCCCTCGCTCCGCGCCTCGACGTGGTGGATGTGAACGAAGGCGGCGTTCCGACATCCCGGCACCGCGCAGCACCCCTGGTGCCGGCGCACCACCTGCCGACGCGTCTTCGGCGGGATCGTCTGCGACGCTCGCGCTGCCTCTCCCTCCGTGCCGACGTCGCCGATGTGCTCCGCGTCGCATTCCGCCATCTCGACCGTCACCGCGTCGACGTCCACGGCCTGGCCCGCCGCCTCGATCACCGCACCGCCGTGCGCGTCGCGGGTCAAGGCGATCTGGAAGGCAGCCCGCCCCGCGTCCCGCTCGCCGCCACCGCTCAGGAACGCGAGCATCGCCTCGGCGATGAAGGCCGAGTCGTCGACGTGACCGCCCGCCGCGTTCGTCGCCTTGGCTCTGGCGTTCTCCAGCAGCGCATAGGCGTCGGGCGACAGCTCGAGCGTGACCCGCCGCGTCGACAGTTGAGGCTTCTGCGGGTCCGTCGGCCGGTCCCCCGGCGCGTGCGCCGCGACCGCGCGCTGCACCTCGGTGGCCGTCTTCCCGGCGACGCTGGCCAGCCACTCCGCCTCCGTCTCGGGGATCGCTACCCGACACAGCTCGCGCACGACGCTGTACACGATGTCGCCAGCCGCGAACCGCTCCTTCAAACGTGGAAGCTCGCGAATCGCCCGAGCCACGCGGAGCCTGTCTTCGACGCCGCGTCCACCGAAACCGAAGACGCGCTCGCCATACTCGCGCATGGACGCGAAGCCACAGACGCGGTCGACCTGGAGCTCGTCACCGCGCAGCAGCCACTCGAGGAGCACGTGGTCGTGCTGGGTCCGAGCCCGGGCGAGGTCCCGAAGCGTGGCGTCGACGACCTCGACGGTCACGGAGGGGGCGGGCAGCGCGAGGCTTGAACTGTTCATTGATGAATGGTAGCAGAATGGGTGTTCAGTGCCAGGGTTATCTCGTTTGTAAATGGCATTTGATTTCCGAGGGGGGCTGGGGGGAACCCCCAGATAGGCGCGCAACGCGCGCCGTAGCCCGACGACGGTCGCGCTCGCCGACGCACGCCCGTGCGCCACCTCGGTCGCATTCGCCGCTTCCGTCTTCGCCGCCTCCTTCGAAGCACGTTCGAACCGATCGACGCGACCGACGCGCTCCGTGTCGTCGAGTCCGCGTGGTCGGCGGGCTGGCGGCCTGCGCGGGGATCCCGGGCCGTCAGACTCTAGGCGGTTCTGGGCACGGACCGGGAGATGGCTCAGCGACCGCCGTAGCAGCTGTCGAATCGCACGTTGCCTTGCACGGCGGGGCAGTCGAGGTCGACCGAGCCCTCCATGCCCCAGACGTCCATGATGAGGGTGCCGGTCTCGCGCAGCTCGACCTCGAAGCGCTCGCAGGCCGCTCGATCGATCGGGCGTGGGGCGGAGCCGGGGTCGATGACGAGGACGCGGGGGCCCTCGGTGGCGTCCTCGAGGACGCGGACGGTGCGGCCGCTCGAGCTCGTCAACAGGTCGACGCCGTGGAACTCGGGGCGGTCGCGCGGGGCGTCCTCGCCGAGCTCGCCGGAGCGGCAGTGGGCGGGCTCGAACGCCTCGCCGTCGATGGTGAGCGAGCCGCTCACCTCGCTCTCGGAGGCGGAGCTCAGGTAGACGAACAGGCCGAGACCGAGGCCCACCACGACCGCGACCACCGCGAGGCCGATCAGCGCCTTGGACCCCTCGACCTTCGTGTCCGCCATGCGGCGTGCAGGGTAGCAGGCCTGTCGGCGGGGTAAGCTCGCGCGGGCATGCGATCGCTTCGCACGGATTGGCCATGAGCGACTCGACCTGGGAGGAGCGCGTCCTGGAGCTCTGGGACACGCCCCTGCCGCTCACCGCGAGCGAGGAGGAGCGCCGCGCGTACATCGAGCGGTGCAAGGGCGCGATCGTCGATCTGAAGGCCGGCATTCGCGGGATCCTCGTGGAGGAGCGGCGCGCCGAGAAGGCGAGGCGCTACGCCGAGACCGAGGCCACGAGCTGGGACCGGAAGTCCGAGCTGGCCGAGCGCGCTGGCGATCCGATCCTGCGGGACGAGGCGCGAGCCGCGAGCGCGGCGTCGCGCCGCGAGGCCGAGCAGGCGGGCGGGTACGAATCGGAGCGCCGAGCGTGGACGAACGCGTTCCGCGCGGCGCTCAAGGAGCTCTTCCGCCGGGAGTCGGCGATTCGACAGACTCTGGCCATCCTCGTGACCCGCTACCCAAGACGCGACCGTCCCGTCGGGACGGGGAACGCGTTCGAGACCTTCGAGCGGATGGCCGCCCGGATCGACGACGTCCCGTTCGAGCTCGAGAAGATCGAGCCGCCACCCCCGAACGTCGGGCCCTGGGTCCATCGCTTCGACGACGGCAAGCCCAGGATGGCGATCCTGTCCGTGGTCGACGACGAGGTCCGGCTCGAGGAGCGCCCCATCGACCCGGTGGCCGCGCCCCACGAGACCGTCGGCGGCAGCCAGCCCCTCGCCGAGGTGCTCTCCCGCCCTCACCCGATGTGGGACGCGGTCCCCCACGCGCGCCTGCTCGTCCGCGTCGCGGTGCTCGAGCGAGGCGGCTCGTCGTCCGGGTCGGAGTAGGCCCGGACCGTCACCTCGAGCAGCGCGTCAAGATGCGTTGCATCTCGCGGGCGTCGAAGCCCTGCGGGGCGCGGTCGAGGTAGCGGGCGGCGAGCTCGCACTGCTCTTCGCCCTCGGTGCTGGAGGCGAGGAGGGCGATGGCCATCGGGGCGGGCGCGCGGCCGGCGAGGGCTTCGCGGAGGTGGGCCTCGGCGGGGCGGTTCCGGAGGCGGTCGAGCCGCGCGAGCAAGAGCGCCGCCTCGGCGGAGCGGCCGTCGAGCCGGCGGGCGGACTCGGCCTCGCGCTGGGCGGAGGTCAGCTCGCCGCGCTCGAGGAGGATGGTGCCCTCGACGGTGAGGATGCGGGCCTCGAGCTGCGGGTCGATCTCGGGGTTCTCCCCGAGCGCCTCGCGGGCCTCGCGGACGTGGCGCTGGGCGTTCGCGATCCGGTTGTTCCGGGCGTCGATGCCCGCCAACCCGAGGTGCGCGTCGACGTCGTTCGCCTCGATCGCGAGCGCCGCCTCGAAGGCCTGGCCGGCCTCGCGATCCCGCTCGGACTGGACGAGGACGCGCCCGAAGGACACCCACAGCAGGCGGTCGCGGTGGGTCTCGGCGAGCTCGCGGAGCCGGCCGAGGGCGAGCTCTCCGTCACCGCGGAGCACCGCGAGCTCGGCGTCGAGCCGCGCGATCCCGACGGGATCGGAGCCGGCCGCGCGCGCGCGCTCGAGCGCCTCGGCGGCGTCGACCACGCTCCCGTCGCGGATCGCGTCACCGCCCTCGACGAGGGGGTCGACCGCGGGCGGGGCTTCGAACACGACGGGCTCGACCTCCGCGGTGGGAGGCTCCGGCTCGGGCGCCGCCTCGACGACGGGCGCGGGGGGCGGGGTCGGCGCGACCGCCTCGACGGGGGCGGGCGGCGCCTCGGGCGCGGGGGGCTCGGGGGCGACGACGCTCGAGGTCGCGCTCGGCGGGATCGCGTCGCCGGAGTCGCGGAGGTTCGCGGCGAGGCCGACGGCGGTCCCCACCACCACGCCCGCGGCGACGCAGACGCCGGCGAAGATCACCGCGCGGCCGCGGCGGTTGCCCTTCGGGGTGATGTAGGTCCCGGTCACCTCGCGGACGGGCGCGGGGGCCGCGACGGGGGCCTCGGCCGGCGGCGCGCGCAGGGCGGGCGCGGTCTCGACCTCGACCTCGTTCCAGGGGTTGGAGCTGCCCTTCACGAGCTCGTCGCGCTCGTAGAACGCCGTCTTGACGTGCTCCTCGGGGACCGGGGCGACCCCGCCCGGGTCCGCGCGCTCGAAGAAGCTGGTCTTGATCTCGTCGGCGCCGGCCGGGCCCCAGCCGCGCGGCTGGGTGACGACGACCCCCTCGTAGTAGGGCTCGTGAGCCACGGGCACGTGCGGCGGCTCCTGCGCGAGCTCCTCGTGGGAGAGGTCGTCGTACGGGTTCGGACCGGACGCGTAGGGATCGGGCCCGTCCGCGTCCGCGAGCTCGCCGAGATCGACCTGGGTCGTCGGGTCGTCGGAGTGCTCGGGGAGGCGCGCGAACTTGGTCGGCGCGCCTTCGAATTCCGGGTCGGGATCGTCGTGCATGGGGTCCAGCACTCGAGCTGTCGCCGTGTCGTAGCTGCCCACTCGTTCGCCTCGGGCCGCTGTGACGCAAGGTACGTGCTACTCGCGCCAGGCGCCATTGTGCACGTGATCGGACGCTCGGAAAGGGGGATCGGCGAGCCCCACCGCCGAGGTCCGCACACCCCGGCGGGGCCTCGCTCGAGGGGAGGTGGGTGTGCGCTCGCGCATGCACGCGCTCGCGGGTCTCGATAGAGTCGGGGCGCTGGTAGGTCAGCAGTCGAGGTGGACGATGGATGTGCGCGCTTACTTGTCGGGGCTCGGAGCCTGCCTGCTCGCCCTGGGCTCTTTTGGGTGTGATGGGACGCCGATGCCCGAGGACGCGGGCATGGAGCGGACGGACGCCGGACCGCCGGTGCCCGCTTCCACCGAGCACTGCGCCTACGAGGCCGCTCCGCCCACCGGCGGCGCCGGCGGGACGGTGACGTCCGGGCCGCTCATGGCGGGGACCGCGGAGGCGCTGCTGGACCTCCCGCTCGGGACCGCGGTGGGCTCGTACACGGCTCGCGCCGAGACCCTCGGCAACGCCGGCTTCCTCCCCGCGCCGGATCAGCGCCACACGGACCTCGCGGTCGCGTTCGCGCCGTCGGTCGGGATCGAGACCATCCCGCGCATCCGCGGCCTCGCGCTGTCGAGCGGTGGCGAGAGCGTCGTCATCCTCAAGGTCGATCTCTCGCTCTCGTACCAGGGCTTCGTTCACGACGTCGAGCGGGCGCTCGGCCCGGAGTTCTCCGGCAAGGTGATCGTCGCGACGAGCCACTCGCACAGCTCGTTCGGCGACTACACCGGGCACAGCGGGCTCAAGCTCGGCTTCAGCGAGTTCCGCAACACGGTCTACTCGGCGCTCGTCACGCAGCTCACGGAGGTGGCGCGCGCGGCGCTCGCCGACCTGCAGCCGGCGCAGATCGGCTTCCACCTCGACCCGGAGTTCGACCTGACCAACGCGGTCAACCGCGATCGCCGCGGCGAGGACGACGTGCCCCCCGGCTCGGGCGGGCCGGGCGACCAGCAGCTCTTCATGATCCGCGTCGACACCGAGGCGGGCGAGCCGATGGCGATGCTCCCCGTGTTCGGGATCCACGGCACGATCCACAGCGAGGACAACGTCCTGATCTCGACCGACTCGATCGGCGGGATCGAGCGCGTGCTCGAGGAGAGCTTCGACACGCCGGTGCTCGTGATGCACCTGCAGGGCGCGGGCGGTGACACGTCGCCCGCGGGGCAGGGCTCCACCAACTGCTCCGGCGTCGAGGTCTGCGCCGACTTCGGGCGCCCCGAGACCGTCGGCATCGCGGCGCTCTCGGAGATCCGCGAGGCGTACGACGCGGCCGGCGCCGCGATGCAGGGCGAGGTCGCGCTCGAGATGCTCACGCGGACGGTCCCGCTCGGCCCCGACTGGACCACGTTCCGGATCCGCGACGGCGGGCTCGAGTACACGCCGTGGGACGCCACGACCTACGCGGACGGCGAGGTCTACGACTCGTCGGGCAACCTCATCTCCCCGATCGACGAGTTCAACGCGCCGTTCGGCGCGGCGCTCTGCGGCAACGGGGAGACCGCCGGGCTCCACCTGCAGCGCGCGGCGCTCCGGGGCTCGGACACCCTGCGCGAGTACTCCTACTACAACTGCCTGCGGGTCGATCAGATCGTCGGCGTGCTCCGGACGCTCTTCAGCGTCGAGATCGAGGACGCGCCGATCTGCGAGACGACGACCACGACGGTCAGCGCCCTGCGCATCGGCGACTGGATGATCGGCACGCTCCCCGGCGAGCCCGTGCAGGACATCCGGAACCTCGTGCAGGAGCTGTCCCCGGTCGCCGCCGACCACACGATCGTGGTCGGCTACTCGCAGGACCACGGCGGCTACCTGCTGCGGCCGGAGAACTGGCTGGCGGGCGGCTACGAGCCGAGCATCTCGTTCTGGGGCCCGCTCGAGGGCGAGTACGTCGCCGAGCAGACCGCCGCGGTGATGGCCCTCGCGGCCACGCCCGAGCGTGAGGACGGGAACGCGGGCGGCGTCCCGCACCCCGTGGTGCCGATGGTCACCGACGACATCCCCCTCGACGACGCGCCGCTCGCGGGGACGGTCCCGGAGACGATGCCGGACTACCTGCTCGCGCATCGCTTCCAGACGCTCGCGTCGCTCCAGCCGCCGCCGACCATCGAGCGGATCGACAACGCGTTTTTCACGTGGATCGGGGATGACCCGCTCCGCGGGACGCCGCGCATCACCATCGAGCGCGAGACGGCGCCCGACACGTGGGAGACGGTCGTGCGCCGCAGCGGTCGGCCGGTGCAGGACGGCGACATCCTCCTCACGTGGACGCCCAACCCGATCCTCCGTCAGGCGGGCGTCCCGCGGACCCACTACTACACGGCGGAGTTCCAGGTCGCCGCGCCGATGGGCATGAGCGGGCTCGAGGCGGTGGAGGACCGCCGCGGCTTCCCCGCTGGCACGTACCGCTTCCACGTCGTGCACCCCAACTACACGGTGAACAGCGATCCGTTCGAGGTCGTGCCCGCGACGCTCGACGCCGCGGTCGAGACGTCGGGCAGCGACGCGACGGTGACGCTGAGCTTCGAGAACGTGAACGGCTACCGCCTGCTCGACGTGCGCGGCGCGCGGAGCAACGAGGTCGTCCCGATCCGCGACGCGGCGGTCGAGGTCACCGTCGGGATGGGCGCGCCGATGTCGCTGATGACGAACGCGGACGGTCAGGTCACCGTGCCCGGCGGCGTCGGCAACATCGTCATCATCACCGACGCGTTCGGGAACACCGTCACGGTCAACCCGTAGCTCGCTAGATCAGCGGCACGTCGACGTAGCCGTCGACGGGCTGCCCCTCGGGGGCGTCGTCGGGGACCGAGTGGCATCCGTGCTCGGTCCAGCGGCCCTCGAAGTCGAGGCCGAGCTCTTCTTTGCCGGAGTAGAGATCGACGAAGAACTCCTGCGGCTCGCAGTCGAAGTCCCAGTCGCCGTCCGAGTCGCCCGAGCACCCGATCATCCGGGCGTCCTCGGTGTGGAAGACCAGCTCTTCGCCGTCGAGGCCCTCGTGCGGGATGGTGATGCCGACCATCGCGGCGCCGATCCCGTCGGGGCCCGTGATGCGCAGGTCGACGTGCAGCTCGTGGCCGTCGAGCCTGACCTCGCGGACCTCGGGGGTGCCCGCGAAGGAGACCTCGCCGAGGCTCCCGGCGATGCGGCCGACGCCCGAGTCGTCGAGCGTGCCGACGCAGCCGCTCGCCAGCGACGCCATGAGCGCCGCGAGTCCGATCCTGAACGAGACCATCGTCTCCTCCTGAGAGCTCGTGTGGGGGGTGTCGAAGGCGTTCCGCAAGAACCGGACCTCGTGCGCTTCGGCACGGGCCCGCGGGTCGGCGCCGCGGGCGCGCCGCTCGGCGGGTTCCACCGGCTCGCGCCGCGCTCCGTGTGAGAGCTCGGTGAGATGGCGGGTCCGACCCCGTCGCTAGCTTGGGGCGATGCGCGTTCGCTGGATCACGGGCCTGCTCCTCGCGCTCGCGGGCTGCGCGACGCCGCCCATGGACGCCCCGCCGCCACCCACCGCGCTCTACTTCTGCGGTCAGGCGACGTGGACGCGAGACGTGACGATCGTCGGCGGACCCTCGGTCGGCGCGCGGGTGTCGCGTGAGGTCGAGACCTGCTGGTCCACCGGGACGCTGGAGGACGTGGACGCGGGCCGCCTGGTCTTCGACGAGCGGCTGCCGCCGGCCGTCGAGGGGGATCCCGGGAGCCGCTGCGAGCTCACGGGCGCGGGCGGCGCGATCGACGCGGGCGGGCAGTGCTGGTTCCTGCGCGCGGACGGCGAGGAGCGGTGGGAGGTCCTCGGCGGGACCTACGAGCGCTCGGCCACCACCTTCGCGATGGACGTGCAGGTGCGGGTGGCCGGCACCTGGATCGGCGAGCTGGGCTACGGGCCGGGGACCATGTCGTACCGCTCCTCCTGGCCGACCGAGGGCGTCGTGGTGCGCGAGCCGGGCGATCTCGACGCGACCCTCGAGGGCTGCGAGGTCGACGGCTGCTGGGCGGGCCCGCTGACCGGCGAGTCCGTGGGACCGACCGACTGCGCCGACCAGCTCGCGACGTTCGACACCAGCTCGATCACGTGGCCGGTGCGCGCGGGGGGACGGCAGATCGACTTCGGCCGCGAGCGCGTCGAGGCCTACCCGACGCTCACGAGCTGCGAGGTCCGCGCCTCGACGGGGGACCCGATCAACGGGTGGGACTACGCGCTCGCGATGCGCGGAGACGAGGCCGACGTGACCGCGGACTGGTACGTCCGCGTGGTCGAGGGGGGCGCCTTCCGCGACTGCCACCTGCACTACACGGGCGTCGCGACGCGCACGGCCTGCGCGCCTTGAGCCGCTGGCCTCGCTAATGGACGATGCCCTGGAGCTGCTCGACGGCTCCGGAGGAGGGCCGTGTGCTCGCGGGGCCCGTTCGAGAGAGGCGCTCGCCGTCCAGCGTGGAGCGGTGGTCGGCGCCGCCGTGGGCGCTCGCCTCGACGGCCAGGTGCTCGGCGGGGGCCGCGAGGCGCAACGGGATTTGCAGATAGATCGGGAGGTGATGCGCCGCGCCCGAGGGCCTGGTCTGGGCCTGCGGGGTCGCGCACCGCCACGTGACGACGCGGCGACCCGCGACGTCCGCCGGGTCGGGCACGCATCGCCACTCCAGGTCGACGGGGCCGAACGCGCTGCTGTGGTCGAAGCGCAGGACGAGGTCCTCGCCGTCGCGGCGCAGGTGCCCGGTCCAGCGCTCGTCCACCGCGCGCTCGGAGGGATCGGTCGCCTCGGCGCGGTCGGGTGGAGTCAGGGTCGCGTCGTGCGAGCGCGATGTGCCCAGGAGGCGCAGCGCGACCGCGTCGCCGGGGCCCTGCTCGAGGGTCAGCTCGGCCTCGAGGTGCGCCATCGTCCATGTCAGCTGATCCTGCGCGCGGTGATCGAGCGTCAGCCGCGCCGACGCGATCGTCCGGACGCCACGCGGCTGGGCGGCGAGGGGCGTCCAGGCCACCGGCGCCGACGCGAGCAGCGCCGCGCCGACGGCGATCACCCCGAGCCATCGACGAGCACGCCCCACCGCGTCGGTATGACACCTCCGCGCGCGGATCGCCTCCGAGTGCCCCTTCCAGAGCGTCAGAAGCCTTCGAGGCCGTCGATGGGATCGTCGCTGTCCTCGAGCTCGAGGTCGTCGCGCACGTCGGGCTGGGTCGGTCGCGACGGCCGCGCCTGCGCCGGAGAGAGCGACGGACGGGTGGCGCCGTCCTCGACGTCGCGCGGGCTGAAGCGACGCACGACGGGGGCCGCCGATCGCTCGGGCTCGACCTCGACGCGGGGCTCGGCGCGCGCGGGCAGGACGTGCGACGGGAGCAACGCGTCGGAGGGGTGGCGGGGATCGTCGAGCAGGCGGCCGATGCTGCGTGCGGTCGGCTCGGCCTCCGCGATCATCGGGCGCCGCGTGATCTCGATCGGGGCCTCCTCGACCTCGAGGGGCGGGTCCTCGGAGAGGTCGTCGGTGTCGTCCGTGCTCGGGAAGCGCATCGGCTCGCTGGCGGTGTCGCCGAGCTGGATGCCGACCCCGGCGAGGACCCAGACCTGCGGGCCCGCGAGCTCGTCGAACGTGACGTGCACGTCGCCCGAGAGCGCGAAGATCCCGAAGCGGACGCCGGCGCGCGTCGCGAGGCCCGGGGCGAACCGATCGGCGCAGCTGGTGAGCCCGCCGCCCTGTCCGGTGTCGACGTTGCAGAGCAGGGACGCGTCGAACGACGGCCCGGCGGCGAGCTGGAAGATGCCGACGTCCGCCTCGACGAGGACGGAGTTCCAGCCCTGGAAGACGCCGATCACGCGCTCGGGCTCGACGAACGCGCCGCCGAGCGCCTGGCCTTGCCAGTAGACGGCGACGTTGTCGTGGACCCGGGCGCCCGCGGTGAGCCGCAGGCCGCCTACGCCGCCGTCGCCGCGACCGGCGAGGCCTCCGTAGTCGAGGCCGAGCCCGAAGCGGAAGCCCGAGTCGTAGGTCTGTGCCGCGGCGGGCGCGGCGGGCAGGAGGAGGGCGACGAGGAGGAGGGCGCGAGGCATCAGAAGCCACGTTGCAGCGCCCGTGCCCGCGCATTCATCGAATCGTACGACGTGCGAAGACGGCAGTGTTTTCGTGCAGATCCCGCATGCGAATGCGGGCTTTGCAGGCACGTGAACCCTTTGCCCCCGGCCGCGCATCAGTCGACCCGTGCACAAGACGTTCGGTGCCGCGCTCGTCCTCCTGGCCCTCGGACCCGGGACCGCGAGCGCACAACTGATGTTGTCGGACTCGCAGCCCCTCGACGTCTCCACCTCGCGCCCCGAGCTCGCGACGCCGGGGTGGGTCGAGGAGCTGGAGACGACCACCGCGATCCCGCCGTGCGGCGATCGCGCGTCGTGGGGTCGGTCCACGCTCGACGGCGGCCTCGCGTCGCGGCGCCGGCCGGAGTCGTTGCCGTGCCGGTCCATCTTCGACAACCCCATCCGCTTCGAGCTCGGCGTCGTGGTCGGGGGCCTGACCGATCGCGGCGAAGGCGCGCTGGGTGGGTTCTCGGCGCAGCTCGGCTTGCGATACCACGAGCTGTTCAGCGTCTACTGGCAGCTGCAGGTGCTCGGGGGCGGCTGGTCGCGGGGCGGCGGCACCACCGTGGACGCCACCGTGTGGAACTCCGTGATGCTCGAATTCTCTCCGCACCGAAACTTCGCCGTCGCGCTCGGCCCCGCCTTCGACATCACCGCGGGCTGCGACATGAACGTCGATCAGCAGTCGTCGTGCTGGTACGCGTGGTCGTACGGCGTCGCCACGCGCATCACCGTCCCCCTCGCGCAGGTCGACAGCACCGGCTTCGTCGCCACCGGCGACTTCCACGTCAGCCTCATCGAGCCCGAGCCCCGCGCGACCGCCGTCCTGGGCCTCGGCTTCCGCATGTGAGGCGCTAGCGCGACGAGCAGTCGTCGTCGCCGAGCGCGGGGGCGCCGGGGACGCCTTCGGTGTGGAGGCGCCGCGCGATCGCGGCCAGGGGCGTGGCGTCTTCGCCGTAGACGCGCTCGTCGCTGCCCGCGACCGCGACGAAGAGGTGTCCGCGCCAGTGGGGGTCGAGGACGATCGGGGGCGGTCGGTCGGAGCGGGGAGCCGACTCGAGCTGGGTCGCGACGTCGGCGAAGAGGGCCGCGACGCCGTCCGCGGGGGCGCAGGCGACGCAGGTGCGGGTGGTGTCCTCGGCGCCGTCGCTGGAGATCTCTTCAGTCCGAAAGCAGCCGTCCCAGCGCAGCTCGAGGTCGCGCGACCACCCCTCGTCCGCGCCCTCGAAGTGGCGTGTGAGCCGCAGGCCCTCGATCCCGTGCGCGGGCCGCTGGCCGCGCGGGCGGGGCATCACCGATCGCGTGGGGCCGGCGACCACGCTCTCCGGGGCGTTGGGGTCGTTCGCGCTCGGGGCCGTCTCCGCCGGCGTGGCTCGTCCACAGCCGGCGACCAGCAGCGCCACGATCGCTCGTCCCCACACGCGTCCAGGCTACTCCGGTTGGGTGGATCCTCGGCTACTCGATCGTCACGGCGCCCGTCCCGAGGGCCTCGGAGGCGGTGGCGAGGAGGTCCCAGTCGCCCACCGTGACGGGGGTCAGGTTGAACGCGCTCATCGCGAAGCCGCCGGTCGCGGTGGGGGCGAGCGCGCCGAGCGCCGTGGTGTCGACGGTGAGCGATCCGCCCGCCCCGTCCACGATGCACGCCAGGACCCGCGCCGGAGACGACAAGACGAATTGAATGCGATCCGGTGCCGTCGCGGTGCTCCAGGTGACGGTGAGGGGGGCGGTGCGCGAGATCGTGCTCGGGACCGACGCGGTCCCGGTCGCGGGCGCGGTCACGGTGACGTCGAACGCGGGGACGACGTCGCCCGTGCTGGTGAACCGCACGGTGTCGCCGGCCACGAAGACACGCCCCGAGCCCGTCGCGAGGTACAGGTTCTCCGTGCCTGGCGTCGCGGTCTCGACGTCGGTGCCGTTGACGGAGGCGGTGAGGGTGCCGGCTGGCTCGAACCCCGAGGCGCTGGGGCATTCGAAGACGCGGCAGCCGCCCGACTCGACGATCGTCGTGCACAGCGGCGACAGCGCGCCCTCGAGGAGGCGCTCGACGGGGATCGACTCGGTGAAGAGGCCCGACAACGAGTGGGTGTCGACGTTGTGTCCGAGCGAGACGGTTCCCGAGTAGCGAGGGGCCGATCCCGCGTCGACGGAGCCTGCGTCGACGGAGCCTGCGTCGACGGAGCCTGCGTCCCCGGAGCCCGCGTCGGCGCCGGGAGGCCCTGCGTCCGTCGAGCCCCCGTCGGTCACCGAGCTGGCGTCGAGGCCGCCGTCGAGGGGCGCGCCCGCGTCGTCGACCGATGCCGGATCACAGCCGCAGAGAGAGACACAGAGCAAGAGCACCGATACACGCATGAAGACCTCCGCCGCTGGGATGCATGGAGCACCCTCCGCGGCTCGCGCATCGTGACAGGTTTCTTCCGCGTCCCTCGAGGAACGCGCTCCGCGCTCTCGTCGTAGGATGGCGCGATGAGCCGACGCATCTTCGCGCCGCTGGCGTTGTCCCTCGCCTTCGCGTGCGGCGCCCCCGAAGGGTCCGACGCGGGATCGACGGAGGACGCGTCCATCGACGGCGGCTCGGTCACGGACGCAGGCGCGATGGACGCGGGCCCCGCGGGAGACGACGCGGGCACCACGGACGCGAGCGCGGATACGGACGCGGGCACGGATACGGACGCGGGCACGGATACGGACGCGGGCGTGGATACGGACGCGGGCACGGAGACGGACGCGGGCACGGATACGGACGCGGGCACGGGCACGGACGCGGGAACGGACGCGGGCTCGGACGCGGGCTCGGACGCGGGCTCGGACGCGGGCTTCGACGCCGGAACGGACGCCGGCATGGACGCGGGCTTCGACGCCGGCATGGACGCGGGCTTCGACGCCGGCACGGACGCCGGCTTCGACGCCGGTCGCGACGCCGGCGGCGGCCCTTGGTACGACGTCAGCCCGTCCACCGGCCCGCGCGGGCGCCACGGCGCGGTCATGGCGTACGACCCGGTGCGTCGCGTGATGGTGCTCTTCGGCGGCAGCAACTCGAGCACTTCGTACGGCAGCGACACGTGGGAGTACGACGGCGCGGCGTGGACCCAGCGCATGCCCGCCACGACCCCGCGCGGGCGCAACGACGCGGTGATGGCGTACGACCCCGTGCGGTCCGTGATGGTGATGTTCGGCGGCGCCAACTCCAGCACCTCGTACGGCAGCGACACGTGGGAGTACGACGGGACCGACTGGACGCAGCGCTCCCCCGCCACGACCCCGCGCGGCCGGCACGGCGCGGTGATGGCGTACGACCCGGTGCGGTCCGTGATGGTGATGTTCGGCGGCAGCAACTCGAGCACTTCGTACAGCAGCGACACCTGGACCTACGACGGGACCGACTGGACGATGCTCAGCCCCGCGACCACGCCGCGCGGCCGCAACGACGCGGTCATGATCTACGACCCGGTGCGCGCGGTGATGGTGATGTTCGGCGGCGCCAACTCCAGCACCTCGTACGGCAGCGACACCTGGCACTTCGACGGCAGCGACTGGACCGAGCTCACCCTGTCGCCCGTCCCGCGCGGTCGGCACGGCGCGGTGCTCGCGTACGACGCCACGCGGGGCGTCAGCGTCCTGTTCGGCGGGAGCAACTCGAGCACCCCGTACGGCAGCGACACCTGGGAGTACGGGCCCTCGGGCTGGACCGCGATCACCACCGCCGTCACGCCGCGCGGCCGCAACGACGCGGTGATGGCCTACGACCCGGACCGCGGTGTCCACGTGCTCTACGGCGGCGCCAACTCCTCGACGAGCTACGGCTCCGACACCTGGGAGCTGTAGCAGGCTGCCGAGAGCCTGTTTCAGTGCCGCGCGCGAAGCGCGCATGCCCGCGTTCCCGAAGAAGGCGCGGGAGCTCGGGCACGCCATCCGCCACGCGGCGTCCCGACCTGCGCATTGACACAACATGATGAACTCCGTCCCCACCTCTTCCCTGACGGTGCTGCCACGAGAGCTCGAGACCCCACGGAGTTGCCAGCGACGCCGGGTCGGTGACACCGTGGCGCGATGCCGCGGACGCTCGTGGCCCACGCGACGAACCTGCTGGCTCGCGGCGCGCTGCAGTCCGCGGCGGATCGCACCGTCACGCCGGACGGCCGCCCCACCGCGGCGCTCTACGCGATCACCCGCGCGCTCCGCACCGCGCTCTCGTTCAAGACGCCGGACGTCGCGATCGCGGTGATCGACGCCGACGGGCTGCCCGGCGCCGACGAGGCGGTCACCTCGCAGCTCGAGCGCCTCGCCGAGCTCATGGCCGCGCACGGCCTGCGCGTCGTTCGGGCGCGCGACGCCGCTCACATCGTGGCGTCCTACGTCGAGGCGGCGCTCGAGGCGGGGAACGACGTGGTCGTCGTGGGCAGCGACAAGCGCTTCGCCCAGCTCGTGAGCGATCGGGTGTGGTGGTACGACGCCTACAAGGACGTCCGCTACACGCCCGAGCTGGTGCGCAAGCGCTTCGAGGTGCCCCCCGCGCAGGTCGCGCAGTGGCTCGCGCTCGTCGGCGACGACGACGCGCTCCCGGGCGTGAAGGGCATCGGGAAGAAGGGCGCGACGGAGCTGCTCGAGCGCTTCGGCACGGTGGAGGCGGCCCTCGCGGAGCTCGACACGATCAAGGGGCGCACGGGCAACGCGCTCCGCGCGGCTGGGGACGGAGTCGGCGCGGAGCTCGCGCGGGCGCGCCTCGATCGAGCCCGGCCGCTGCCCACGCCGCACGCCGAGCTGTCCTTCGAGGCGCCCGCCCACGACGCGCTCGCCGCGCTCTACCGCGCGCTCGGGTTCGTGTCCCTGCTGTCCGCGCTCGAGGCCGATCGTGTGCAGGTGACGATCTGCGACACCCCCGAGGTCGTGCAACGAATGTTGCAATCCTTCGGGGCCGGTCCCGTCGGGATCGAGGTGATCGCCGACGACCCCTCGCCGGTGCACGGCGCGCTGATCGGGGTGGCGTTCGGCCGCGGCGACGCCCGCGCGTACTACGTGCCGTTCGACGGTCAGGGCCCGCGGCTCGAGGAGGGCCCGCGGCTGCTCGCGCGCGCGCTCGAGGACCGCGCGCTCGCCAAGATCGGGCAGGACACCAAGGCCGCCGTCGTCGCGTTCGCGCGGCGCGGGATCGAGGTGCGCGGCGTGGTGGCCGACGCGACCTGCGCGTCGCACCTGCACGAGCCGAGCGGCTACGCGCCGCACGATCTGCCGATCGTCGCGCGGCACGTGCTCCACCGCGGGCTGCCCGAGGAGGACTCCGTCCGGGGCGTCGGCCGAGCGCGCAAGCGGTGGGCCGGCGTGCCCGTCGACAAGGCCGCGCGCTACGCGGCCCAGCGCGTCGACGCCGCGGTCGCGGTCTGGCGGGCGCTCGAGCCGACGACGGACCGCGCGCTCCTCGACGAGTACCTCGCGCTGTCGGCCCTGCTCGTGCGGATGGAGCTGCGCGGGATCGCGTGCGACGGCGCGGACCTCACGCAGGCCGGTGAGGACTTCGAGCGCGCCGCCGCCGAGCTCACCGCCAAGATCTACGAGCTCGCCGGCCGCGAGCTCAACCTCGGCTCCACCAAGCAGCTCGGCACCCTGCTGTTCCAGGACCTGAAGCTCACGGTGGTCAAGCGCACCAAGACCGGCTGGAGCACCGCGACCGACGCGCTCGAGCGCATCGCCCACGAGCACCCGATCGTGCCGCTGGTCATCCAGTGGCGCCTGCTCCGCCGCCTCACCGACATGTGGGTCACCGCGCTTCGCGCGACCATCGATCGCGACGGCCGCGTGCGCTCCACCTTCTATCCCGCGCGCTCGTTCACCGGGCGCCTCGTCAACGCCAACCCGGACCTCGGCCGCGTCCCGAAGAAGTCGCCCGAGATGCTGAGGATCCGGCACGCCTTCCACGCGCCCGAGGGCTCGACGCTCCTGTCCGTCGACTACGAGCAGCTCGGGCTCTACGTCCTCGCGCACCTCACCGAGGACCCGGCGCTCGTGGAGCCGCTGCGGGCGCGCGCGGACATGCACACCCTGACCGCCGCGGCGGTCCTCGAGATCCCCGTCGAGGCGGTCGACTACGACGCGCGGCAGCTCGGCAAGGTCGTGAACTTCGCGACGTTCGCGGGGCAGGGGATGAGCGCGCTCGCGCTGCAGCTCGGGGTCAGCGCGCAGGAGGCCAAGGAGTACATCGATCGCTTCGACCGCCGCTACGCGGTGGTGCGCGCGTTCCAGGACGAGCAGCTGCAGCTCGCGCGGGACCGCGGCTACCTCGTCACCCTCGCCGGGCGACGGTGGCCGATCGGCGGGCTGCGCTCGCCGGACCCGATGATGCTCGGCTACGCGGAGCGGCTCGCGCGGCGCGCGACCCACGAGGGCTCGGTGGCCGACGTCGCGCGTCGCGGCCTGCTCCGCGCGGGGCAGGCCCTGGAGGCGGCCGGCCTGCGCGCGATGCCGCTCCTGCAGGTCCTCGACGAGGTGCTCTTCGAGGTCCCCGACGAGGAGCTCGACGCGGCGATCGAGATCACCGTGGAGGCGATGCGGAGCGCGTTCGACCTCCTGGTGCCGCTTCAGGTCGGGGTTCGAACGGGGGCGCGGTGGAGCGACCTGGCCTCGGTCGACGACCCCCTCGACGACGCAGACTTAGGATGACTCTCATCCGGCAGACGTGAGACAAATGGGGGTGATGTCCTCGCGATGCGCAGCGCTCGTCTTGGCCTCGATTGCAGCGCTCGCTCCCGCCGCGGCGCAGGCGCAGGCTCCCTTGATCACCGGCCTCGGTGGGCCCGCCGGGTTCGGGATGGGCGTCCTGCCGCCCGACGACGACGGATCGAGCGCCTCGATCCCCCTCGCGCCCGAGTTCCCGAGTGGGCTCGAGTTCTTCGGGACCCGCTACACGGACCTGTTCGTGAACAACAACGGCAACGTCTCGTTCGACCTGCCGCTGAGCGCGTTCACCCCGATGCCGTTCCCCGTCGCCGCGCAGCCGATGATCGCGCCCTGGTGGGGCGACGTCGACACGCGCGCCCCGGCCCCCGTCGACGAGAACCGCGTCTACTTCCACATCGAGCCCGGGCGCTTCGTCGCCACCTGGTTCCGCGTCGGCTATTTCGACACCCACGCCGACCTCGTCAACAGCGTGCAGCTCATCCTCACCGACGAGAGCGCGGCGGGCGCGGCCGGCGACTTCGACGTCGAGTTCCGCTACGCGCACCTCGAGTGGACGACGGGCGACGCGAGCGACGGCATGGGCGGCCTCGGCGGGACGCCCGCGCAGGCCGGCTTCGACGCCGGCAACCTGACCGACTTCTTCTCGCTGCCCGGCTCGCTCACCGCCGCGGTGCTCGACCTCGAGCGCATGTCCAACGTCGGGATGCCCGGCGTCTGGCGCTTCCAGATCCGGAGCGGCGCGGTCACCGAGTGCGGCAACGCCCGCATCGAAGCGGGCGAGGCGTGCGACGACGGCAACACGATGCCCGGCGACGGCTGCAGCCCGCGCTGCGAGATCGAGCTCGCGCTCGGCGAGCCGTGCTTCGACGACTTCGAGTGCCGCTCGATGTTCTGCACCGACGGCGTGTGCTGCAACCGCGCGTGCGTCGGCGACTGCGAGTTCTGCGCGTCGGACGGCTCCTGCACGCCCGAGTCGGCGGGCGTCCTCTGCCGCGACTCGTTCGACCTCTGCGACGCGTTCGAGTTCTGCGACGGCGTCGGCGGCATGTGCCCGCCCGACGGCCCGGAGCCCGACGGCACGCCGTGCCCCGACGAGTCGATCTGCAACGGCGACGAGGTCTGCATGGCGGGGTCGTGCACGTCGGGGCCGCTCCTCGACTGCGACGACTTCAACCCCTGCACCTCCGACGGCTGCCTCGACCCGTCCGGCTGCTTCAACGACGTCATCCCAGGCTGCGACTTCGACGCGGGCCTGCCCGACGCGGGGCTCCCGGACGCGGGCTTCGACGCGGGCTTCGACGCGGGCGCGGTCGACGCGGGCGCCATCGACGCCGCGGTCCCCGACGCGGGCGCGACCGACGCGGGCGGGATGGACGCGGGCGCGATGGACGCCGCGCTCGACCCGGGCACGCCTCACGGCTCCGGGATCACGTGCGCGGCGAGCCCCGGGCGAAGCGGCGCGCCGATCCTCGGCGGCCTCGTGCTCGCGTTGATGTTCACGCTCCGCCGCCGCTCGAGGGATCGATGACAGACGCCAAGGCTCCCGAGACAGCCGCCCCCGCGGCGGCGCCCGACCGCGCGAAGTTCCCCCTCGGCCTCAAGATCGCGCTGCTCACCACGCTGCTCGCGACGCTCCCCCTCGTCGGCGTCGGCGTCGCGCTCATCGCGGTGAACCGCGAGGCGGTCGTGAACCTGAGCCGGGAGGTGCAGCTCGCGGTGCTCGACGACCTGTCGCGCACCATCGACCAGGAGCTCGTCGACGCGCAGGACGCGCTCGACATGGCGGGGGGGCTGTTCGCCGATCCCGACCTCGACGACGAGCGGCGCATCACCCTGCTCAGCGCGCAGGTGCAGGGCCAGGAGTCGATCGACCACATCGCGCTCTACGACGCCGAGGGGCAGCGCATCGCGGTCATCGAGTCGGAGGGCTCGTCTTTCGATCTCCCCGAGACGCTGCCCCAGGCGATGCGCACGAGCATCGAGACGGTGCACCACGCGACGGGCGAGGTGGAGCTCATCGACGGGATCCCGCGGGTCCTCGTCGCCGTCCGCATCCGCGTCGACGATCGCACGACGGGCTACGTCGCGAGCCTCGTGAGCCTCGAGGACGTGCAGGCCCGCGTCGAGCGCCTCGCCGAGGGGCACTTTCCCGGCCAGGCCAACGCGCTCTTCGTCGTCGACCAGCAGCTGCGCACCATCGCTCACAACGACCGCGAGCGCGCCGCGACCCTGTCGTCGGCGTCGGGGGAAGGGATCCTCGAGGGCGTCACGCCCGAGATGCTCGGCCCCGGCTTCTCGCAGGCCGGCGAGTTCGACTCGGCCGACGGCGTCCCGATGCTCGGCTCGAGCGTCGGCCTCGCCGGTCAGCCCTGGGCGGTGGTCGCGCAGACGCCGCAGTCGGTGGCCTACGCGTCGCTGACCAAGATGACCTACGTGATCATCGGCACGATCGCGGGCGCGATGATCCTCGCGCTCCTGCTCGGGTTGCTGGTCGCGCGGCGGATCAGCTCGCCGCTCGCCGAGCTCACGCGCTTCGCCGGGGCGCTCGCGTCGCGTCAGTGGGGCGAGCGGGCCAAGGTCGGGACGAGCGACGAGCTCGCGGTGCTGAGCCGGGCGATGAACCGCGCGGCCGGCGACCTCGAGGCGAGCGAGCAGCGCATCAAGGACGAGGTCGCGATCCGCACCGACCTGGGCCGCTACGTCCCCGAGCAGCTCGTCGAGCAGATCGTGCGTCGCGAGCGCGACATGGGCCTCGGCGGCACCCGCCGCCCGATCACGGTGATGTTCGCCGACGTGGTCGGCTTCACGCCGATGACCGATCAGCTCTCGCCCGAGACGGTCGTGAAGATCCTCAACGAGCTGTTCACGATCATGACCCAGATCGTCTTTCGCCACGACGGCACCGTCGACAAGTTCATCGGCGACTGCGTGATGGCGATCTGGGGCGCGCCGGCCTCCCAGGAGGACCACGTCGCGCGAGCCCTCGACACGGCCGAGGAGATGCTGAGCTGGTTGGAGACCGGCAACGAACGTTGGCAGGCCGAGTACGGCGTCACCATCCAGCTCGCGATCGGGATCCACACCGGCGAGGCGGTCGTCGGCAACATCGGCTCCGAGAAGCGGATGGAGTACACGGCGATCGGCGACGTGGTGAACGTCGCGGCGCGGCTCGAGGCGATCGCCCGGCCGCAGCAGATCCTCGTCACGGAGGCCGTCGTGAAGGTCGTGGGCGACGACTACGAGTTCAACGACGCGGATCTGCACCGCCTCAGCGGCCGCGCGGAGCCGGTCCACCTGTTCGAGGTCGTCACGTGAGCAGCATGAACGTCGCGGAGATCGGGGACATCATCGGTGGGCGCTACCAGCTCACCAGCCTGCTCGGCGAGGGCGGCATGGGCGCGGTGTACGCGGCCAAGCAGGTCAACCTCGACCGCGACGTCGCCGTGAAGCTGATGCACGCGCAGTACGGCATGCAGCCCGACGCGGCCGCGCGCTTCGAGCGGGAGGCGAAGGTCTCCGCGGCGCTCCATCACCCCAACGCCGTGAAGATCTTCGACTTCGGCACCGACGAGGGGCGGCTCTTCCTCGTGATGGAGAAGCTGGTCGGCAAGTCGCTGAGCGCGATCGTCGGCCCGAGCGTTCCGCCGCCGCCGCACGCGCGGACCGTCGACATCGTGCGGCAGACCGCTGAGGTCCTCATCGCCGCGCACGGGATGGGCCTCGTCCACCGCGACCTGAAGCCGGACAACATCTTCCTCGAGGTCGCGACCGACGGGAGCGACCGGGTCGTGGTCGTCGACTTCGGCCTCGCGTTCATCGCCGAGCGCGAGGGCACCGAGCGCATGACGCAGGAGGGCATGATCATGGGCACGCCCATGTACATGTCGCCCGAGCAGTGCCGCGCGGACGCGATCGGCCCGCCGACCGACATCTACGCGGTCGGCTGCATGCTCTACGAGATGGTCACGCAGCACCCTCCGTTCGAGGGGCCGACGATGGCGATGCTCGCGATGCACCTCTTCCAGCCGGTCGTCCCGCCGAGCCAGAAGGTCGGCGACAAGTACATCCCGCGCGCGCTCGAGTCGCTGATCCTGTCGATGCTCGAGAAGCGGCCCGAGGACCGCCCGACGGCGGACTCGGTCGCGCAGGCGCTGCGGCAGCTGCAGCTCACGCTCGGCGAGCGCGAGCGGGCGCGCGGGGTCGAGCACCTCGAGGGCCGCGCGTCGCGGATGATCAACACCGTCCGGGGCTCGAAGGTGCCGGACGAGCCCACGCCGCCGTCGGCCGAGGCCAGCACGGTGCAGCTGTCGGCCCCGGCGCTGCAGCAGAAGGAGACGGGGACGATCATCGCCGTCGTCGGCCCGCCGCTGCCGCCGGGCGCCGAGCTCGCGCTCCGCGCGAACGGCTACTCGCCGATCCCGGCCGGCCTCGGCGCGATCCCGCCGAACGCGGCCGCGGTGTTCGCGCCGGGAGCCGACATCGACAGCCTCCATCAGCTCGTCTCGAGCGGGGCCCTCGTCGTCACCGACACCGACGCCTCGGATCAGGATCGCCTCACCGCGCTCCTCGCGCTCGGCGTCTCCGAGGTCGTCACGCGGCCGCTCAAGGTCGATCAGCTCGCGAAGAAGCTGCAACGCGTCTTGCGTAAGGCCAAGCGAAAGGGGAACCGATGAGGCGCGCGCTCGCCCTCGTGCTGCTGCTCGGGTCGGTGTCGGTCGCCCAGGCCCAGCAGGTCACCGAATACACGGTCCGCCGCGGCGACACGTGCGGCCAGATCGCGCGCGCTCACTACGGGCACAGCACGCGCTACGACCTCATCCACCAGGCCAACCCGGACCTCGGGGCGATGCCGCACCACCTCACGCCGGGCCAGGTGCTGCGCCTGCCCGTGGTCCCCGAGACGCCCACCGCGGACGCGACGGTGACCGCGATGCGGCGTCAGGTGCGCCACCAGCGGCCGAGCGAGGGCGACTGGACGCCGTCGCACGTCGGGCAGGATCTCGACCAGGGCTGGCGCCTCAGCACCGGCGAGAGCTCGACCGCCGAGCTGTCGTTCCGGCGCTCGTCGGTGGCCACGATCCGCGAGTCCACGCTCGTCATCGTGTACGGGACCGGCGCGCAGCGGGTGCGCCGCGAGGGCAGCCGCGCGGTGCTGCGCGAGGGCTCGCTGCTGAGCCGGCTGAGCGGGCTCTCCGGCGGGGGCGGTGACGAGCCGCTCGAGGTCGAGACGCCGTCCGCCGTCGCGACGCTCCGCGAGGGCGAGAGCCAGGTCGACTACGACACGAACGGCAACACGCGCGTCGCGGTGCACGGCGGGAGCGCGGCCACGGTGACCGACCCGCGCGGCGACGGCGCCGTGCAGGTGCGTCCGGGCCAGGGCACCACGGTCGAGCCCGGGCAGCGCCCGCGGCCGCCGCGCCCGCTGCCGCGCGCGCCGCGCTGGGAGGACGGGCCGCACCGCTTCGTCGGCCTGCGCGGGACGGGGGGGACGATCACGGGTCGGTGGCAAGAGGTGGCGGGCGCGGTCCGCTACCGGGTCGAGGTCGCGCGCCGGCGCGACGGCCGCGACCTCGTCATCGCGACGGCGGTCCCCGCGACGGTGCGGGAGATGGAGTTCCATCGCCTCCCGCCCGGCGAGTACTTCGTCCGGGTCGCGACGATCGATGGCGACTCGTTCGAGGGCCGCCCCGCGCGCCCGATCGAGCTGACCGTGGTCGAGGCGGGCCTCGTCGCGCCGGGCGCGTCGGCGCCGCTGCCCGAGGCCGAGCCGGCCGATCCCTTCGGGCTCTCGGAGCTCGACGACGGGATCGCGAACCTCGATCACGCCGCCCCCGATGGCGCCGCCGTGCGCGTGCCGCGCTACGCGAGCCTCACCATGCCCGACGACATCCGCTGCACGCTCGGGACAGGCGACCCGGTGCAGGCGCTGCGGCTCGTCGACGTGGGCCCGATCACGCTGACCTGCTCGGCGGGTGACGAGGTGGTGGGCGGCATGGCGTTGGAGGTCGTCGCGTCGACCGCGCGGCTCGTCGACGAGGCGGGCGCCACGATCGAGACGCTCCCGCGCGACCAGACGTCGATCCGCGTCCTGCTCGACCCGCCGCTCGACGACGTGAGCGGCTTGACACTGCTCGTGCCGGAGGGCGTGACGGTGTCCGGGCTCGAGCCCGACCCCAACGGGGGGATGCGCGCGCAGCTCGTGAGCGACGGCGTGAGCGCGGAGCGCATCGTGCTGCGCGTGGCGACGGCGGACGAGTCTCACCTGCCGATCGCCGACGCGGAGGTCGGGGTGCAGGCCGCGGCCGTCGTGGCGCCGCCTCCGGAGGTCGACGACCTCCAGCTGCCCGAGCTCGACCCCGATCCGCACGGGCTGCAGGAGGCGTTCGGCCTCGCGGCGTTCCCGAGCGCGGTGGGCCTCCGCGACGAGCGGCGGTCGGGCAGCGGGATGCACCTCGCCTTGTCGTTCACCAGCGCCGCGATGGGCGACCCCGACGCGCACGTCCGCATCACCGGCGGCGCGCGCGCGGCGTTCTTCGACGACTACCTGCGCCTCGACGTGGCGGTCCCCCTCGACCTCGTGGGCCCGACCAACCGGAGCTCGCGCCTCGGGTCGCGCGACGTCTACCTCGCCGCGTCGAGCCGCGTGCTGAACGAGGGCATGTTCGGCCTCGCCGTCGAGGCGGGCGTGTGGGCGCCGACGGCCGCCGGCCAGGGCCTCGACCGCCCGCGCCTCCAGGTCGCCGCCGACTTCTCGCTGCGCTTCCTCGACGACGACCGCCTCGCCGTGCGCACGCGTCAGGCGGGCATCTTCGACCTGTCGGACACCAACAACAGCGTCCTGTGGGCGTCGGCGTACGGCTTCGACGTATGGATTGTCGGCCCCCTGTCGGCAGGCGTGGAGCTCGACCTCGTCATCGGGCGGGAGGACGCGCGTGATTGGGTGTCCGCAGCCGTCGGGGCTGGGCTCGCGCTCGACCTCGGCGGCGTCGCGATCACGGCCGCGGGCCGCGTCGGCTTCGGCGACGACGCCCTGCTCGGCCAGGGCTCGGGGACGCTCGCGGTGCGCGGCAACTTCAGGTGAGCTGAGGGGCGCCGAGGGCCGGCCGGCGATTTTGGATACGGGTGGCGAGCACTCGCACGGGCACGGGCACGGGCACGGGCACGGGCGGGAGCGGGAGCGGGAGCGGGAGCGGGAGCGGGAGCGGGAGCGGGAGCGGGAGCGGGAGCGGGAGCGGGAGCGGGAGCACGAGCACGAGCACGATCACTGCGGGCCCATCCCGGCCCGTCTGTCTGAGCTGACACCATCCCCCACTCGGCGTCCCGACCCGCCGCAGAAAGACAACATGATGAACTCCGTCCCCATTTCTCCCTGGTGGTAGGGGGGCGGGCTCGTTCGCGGGTCTTTGGATGATAGCGGCGTGCTCGCGGTGTCGAGGCCCCGTCCTCGCGGTGCTCGCCGTGCTCGGTCGCGCTTCGCGCGCCCTGCGCGCGGCTGCGCGCCGCTCCGGGCGTGGCCTCGACACCGCTGCGCGCGCCGCTGGTGGGGGTGAAGACCCGCGAACGAACGCGGGGCCTCACTCAAAGGAGACTCTCATGAAGAACCACTTCACCTTCCGGCTCTACGGCGTGTCGCTGCGCGCGGCGAAGCTCGTGACGGCGCGCATCACGTTGATCGCGAGGCACGACTCGGATCTGGGTCGCCAGGCCCGGCGCGCGCTGAGCAGCATGCATCTCAACATCGCGGAGTCGATCGACGCGCAGGGCGGCATTCGGCGGCAGCGGATGCGGACGGCGCTCGGGTCGACGAACGAGGTCATCGCCTGCCTCGACCTGGGCGACGCGCTCGGCTACGCGGCGCTCGACGAGGAGGCGGTCGACGCGCTCGGGCACGTGCGGGCGACGTTGCTGAAGCTGGTGATGACGAAGCGCTGAAGAGGGGAGCCCGGAGCCTCGGAGCCGGTGGCGGTTCCGAGGCTTCGGTGCTCGAGCGGGAGCGCGAGCAGGAGCGCGAGCAGGAGCACGAGCAGGAGCACGAGCAGGAGCACGAGCAGGAGCAGAGCAGGACGGGAGCACGAGCACGAGCACGAGCACGAGCGCGAGCACGAGCACGAGCACGAGCACGAGCACGAGCACGAGCACGAGCGAGCGCGAGCACGAGCACGAGCACGGCGAGCTGGCCAGGTCCGCCCATCCCGCCCCACCCCACCGTTCGAGTCGCATGGAGGCCGTGGTCCGCGCGAAGCGCGGCCCGGCCGACCGGCGCGCTCCGCGCGCCGACGGCGCGAAGCGCCGCCCCTCCGTCGTAGGCGCGCAGCGCCGGAGATGGAGGCCGAGGGGGTGAGGCGGCGCCGCAGGCGCCAACGAGGGGGACCGGGGTCCCCTGGGGGACAGAACTCCCACGGACCCGCACGTGGCCAGCGTCCCCACCGTCTCAAAGCACCGGGGGCGAAGCCCCCGCCTCGCGCGTGCAGCGCGCGAGAGAACAACAGCTCGCGGAGTCGGCGCCTCTCATTCGTCCTCAACACGAGACTCGATCCGCCCTCATCGCTCCGGCAGAGCGACCCGCCCCCTGAAGGTGGGGACGGAGTTCATCATGTTGTCTTTCCTGCGCAGGTCGGGAGGCCAGACCACTGCCGTCTCCTACGGGGACGGAGTTCATCGTGTTGTCTTTCTGCGCGGGTCGGGACGCCGAGTGGCGGATGGTGTCAGCTCCGGCAGGCGGGCTGGGATGCGTGCACCTGGCCGGCCCGCAGTCCTCGCTGCTCGGGCTCGCTGCTCGCGCTCCCGCTCCTGCCCGTGCCCCTCATCCATCGCCCAACGAAAGGACGAACCATCCCCATGGCTCCCCCGCGGAGTCCCGTCTCACCAAAGTGACGAAACTGACGAAGAGCGTCCCCAGGAGTCCCGTCTCACCAAAGTGACGAAACTGACGAAGAGCGTCCCCAGGAGCCCGCCTCGCGAGGAGATCGCCCCCGTCTACTCGGCGGCGCGGCAGCCTTCGCGGACTTCGCGGCCGCTGGGGGGCTCGATGATGAGGAACTCGACTCGGCGGTTGCGGGCTCGGATGCGGGCGTTGGTGCCCGGGCCGAGGGGGAAGCGCTCGCCGCAGCCGAAGCCGACGAGGCGCTCGCGGGCGATGCCGCGCTCGACGAGCCAGCTCACGACGGCGGCGGCGCGGCGCATGGAGAGGTCGAGGTTGAACTCGTCGTCGCCGCGATCGTCGGTGTGGCCCTCGATGCGGAGCCGCAGGATCTGGTCGTTGGTCTGCAAGATGGCTTGCACGTCGCGGAGGACGGCCTCGCTCGAGGCGAGGATGGTGGCCTCGTTCGAGTCGAACTCGACGCGCTGGGTGATCTCGATCGTGCCGGTGCGCTGCGAGACGCAGGCGAGCTCGGGGCAGCCCGCGCACTCGCCGCGGGTCTGGGTGCCCGGGGTGAGGGGGCAGTGGTCGTCGACGTCCGCGACCTGGTCGCCGTCGGCGTCCTCCTCGGGGCAGCCGTCCTCGTCCTGGATCTCGTCGAAGTCCTCGCGGTCGAGCGGGCAGTGGTCCCGCGCGTCGACGACGCGGTCGCCGTCGCGGTCGAGCTCTTCGTACGGCGGGTGGGCGACGGTGGCCGCCGCGCCGCCGGCCGCGCTCGAGGAGGACCCGCCGTTCGCGGTCCCGCTCGCGTCGCCGCCGCCGCCCGCCGCCGTCTCGCGGGCCGCTCGCTCGGCGGCCTCGCGCGCCTCGCGGTCGGCCGCCTCGGCGGCGAGGGCCGCGCGGCGCTGGCGCTCGATCTCGCGCTGCTCCTCCGGGTCGGTCCCGTCCCAGCTCCGGCCGGCGGCGCGCCGCTCGAGGTCGATCGCCTCCGACCAGCCGATCGTCAGCACGCCGCGGAAGGCCGGCGTGCCGTAGCCCGCGCCGAGGCCCGGACCGCCCGCGAGGCCGATCACGAGCTGGTCGATCGGGCGGACCCGCAGGCCCAGGATCGCCTCGGCCGGGTTCGACTGCGGGTCGCCCGGCGCGCGCAGGCCCACGCGGCCGAAGGCCTCGACCCGCGCCTCGAGCAGGTCGTCGAGGAACGTCGCGCCCACCCCGATGCCCCACGTGAGCTCGTGCTCGACGTTGAAGTTCGCGAACATGGGCGCCGTCCGGAACAGGAACCCGAGGTTCCCCGTCACGCGGAGGAACTCGAAGCGCACCTCGCCGAGGACCTCGGGCTGGAAGGTGACCCCGCCCTCGCCGAGCAGGTCCTGCGAGGCGTCGATGCCCTCCGCGAGCGGCAGCGATCCGGTGAGCTGCAGGGCCACCGCGCCGACGTCGTCGGGCTCACCGACGAGGCGCACGCGCGCGCCGAGCGTGGGATCGCCGAGGCCCCCGCCGCGCGCCTGCGGCACCGGCCCCATCGCCTGCTCGCCCTCCATCACCGCGAACACCGGCAGCGACGCGAAGACGACGAGACGATCGATCAGCCCGAGCGACAGCCCGGCGCGCAGGCCCAGCAGGTGAGAGACGAGCTGGGGATCCTGCGCCGCGCCCGTGCCCGTGAGGATCAGCGGCGCGTAGCCGTAGTCGGTCTGCAGCTGCGCGCCGAAGCGCAGGTGCCCGCGGTCGTTGGGTCGCGAGATCGCGAACCCGTCGTCGCTGGTCTCGGCGGCCTGGTAGAGATCGATGGCGATCCCTCCGCCCTGGGCGGACACGACGGCCGGCGAGAGCAGGAGCGCGGCGATCAGGAACGGGAGGGCGCGCATGAGAGGCGAGGGTACCGCGACCGGCGCCTCGGGATCACTGGATATAGGGGAGCGGGTGGCCGTTGAGGTAGAGCCACAGGACGACCCCGCCCATGCCGAGCGCGGCCGCGAGGAAGGCGACGAGCAGGAGCAGCCCCCAGCGGACGCCCCCCTCGGCCTCCTTCGGCGCCGGAGGGGCCGGGGTGGGCGTGGCGCCGAGCTCGGGCGCGCTGACGGAGCGTGGGACCTCCACGCTCAGGCGCGGCGGCTCGGCCGGCGTGGGCTCCGGCGTCGGCGCCGCGGGCGTCGGGATCGTCGGAAGGGACGGCTCGAACGGCGCCGGCGAGGCGCGGTCCGGCATGGGAGAGGAGCGCTCGCGGGCCATCGCGACGGCGCTGCTCAGCGCGATCATCTCGCTGTGCTCGATCGAGGTGCGGTGGGTCCGGGGGAGCGGGGGCGGCGGCTCGGCGTCGTCGGGCTCCTCGGGCGAGGTCAGCCCGACCACGTCCTCGATCTGCACGACCATCGAGACCTCGTCGGCCTCCTCGTGCACCCCCGGGTCGCTGAGGACCGTCTCGTCCTCCCACTCGTCGATCGGCGCGTCGCGCGAGTCGTCGCCGACCTTGACCCCGGCCTCGTCGATCGCCGAGAGCCGCTCGAGGTGGGCGCGCTCGGCCGCGATCACCGCCTCGTACTCGGCGTGCATCCACTCCGCGAGGCGGGCCGTGCTGAACGGCGGCTTGCTCGTCATCACGACGCCCATGAGGGCCTCGTGCATGTCCCCCGCGGTCTCCCAGCGGTCGTCCGGGTCGCGCGCGAGGCCGCGCATCACGATGGCGTCGAGCGCGGGCGTGACGTCGCTCGCGATGGTCGACGGCGGGTCCGCCTTGGCGTCCCGCACCCGCTCGAGCACCTCGAAGTCGCTGCCGCGACCGAACAGCCGGGTGCCCGTCAGGAGCTCCCAGAGCACCGTGGTGGCCGCGAACACGTCCGAGCGGTGGTCGATCGGCCGCCCCGTGATCTGCTCGGGGCTCATGTAGCCGAGCTTGCCCTTGATCACGCCCGCCACCGTCTGCGTGGCGCGGCTGGCCGCCTTCGCGATCCCGAAGTCGCACAGCTTCACGAGGCCGTCGTACGAGATCAAGACGTTTTGCGGGGAGATGTCCCGGTGGATGATCCCGAGGGGCTGCCCGTCCGGGCCCCGCTGCCGGTGCGCGTAGTCGAGGCCGGCCAGGACGTTGGCCAGGATCCAGGCGGCCATGGCCACCGGCATGCGCATCCCGCCCTGCTCGAGGCGCTTGCGGATCTGGAGCAGATCCTTGCCGAACACGTACTCCATCGCGATGAAGTGCGTCCCGTCGACCTTCCCGAGCTCGAAGATGCGGGTGATGTTCGCGTGGCGAAGGCGGCCGGCGATCTTGGCCTCCTCGACGAACATCTGGACGAACTCGGCGTCCTCGGCGAGCGCGGGGAGGATGCGCTTGATGCCGATGATCTTCTCGAAGCCGTGCACCCCGAGCGACTTCGCCCGGTAGACCTCGGCCATCCCACCCACCGCGAGGCGGTCGAGGAGGAGGAACTTGGAGACGTCTGTCACCCAGAGGGGAGGGTAGCTCGGGCCGAGCCGGATCCGGAACAAGGTGCGTACCCTGAGCGATCGCACGCATCGCGGTCGATCCGGGCATACCTGTTGCGACGAACCCCCTTACAGATCGAAGAAAGCGGGCAATTGCGGGGGTCGGGGTTGCGATCCCGCAAGGAAACGCTTTCATCCATGCAAGCGTTCGACGAGGAGGGTGCCCTTGGTGCAAAGCGAGCCGCGACGGCGAGTCGATTCCCAGTGGGAGACCCGGGTCATCTCGGTCCGGCGCGAGTCCGACCGCACCCAGGCCAAGCAGCTCGGCCGGGAGCTCTCGCGACACGCCCACCTCGACCCCGAGAGCGCGGCCGCCCTCGACGTCATCATCCACGAGCTCGCCAGCAACCTCCTCAAGCACGGGCAGCGCGGTGAGCTGTGGCTGCGCACGCTCGAGGGCAAGGCGGTCGAGATCGCCGCGATCGACGCGGGCCCCGGGATCCAGGACCTCGAGCGCGAGCTCGCGCGGGTGTCGGTCACCGGGCTGCCGAACGTCCGCCGCCTGAGCCAGGAGTTCCACGTGGACTCCAAGCCCGGCGGGCGCACCTACGTGCGCGCGATCGTCCGGCCGACGTCGGTCCCGACGCTGTCCTGATCTCGCGGCTCAGCGCGTCGGGCCTCGCAGGGCGGTGAGGCTGCTCGCGATCCGCTCCGCGCTGAGGTCGTTCGGAGGGATCGGGGGCCCCGCGATCACCTCCACGCGCGGGCGGACCCGGCGGGGCAGCGATCGCATCGGCGCGCCCCGCATGCGCGAGAACGCGCTGCCCCACAGCCCGCGGAGGGCGACCGGCACGACGGGGACGGGCCGCCGCGCGACGATCCGCTCGACGCCGGGGCGGATGGGCCCGAGCTCCCCGTCCGGGGTCATCGTCCCCTCGGGGAAGAGCATCACCAGCTCGCCCGCCTCGAGCGCGCGATCGATCGCGGCGAGCGCTGCGTCGCGCATCGCCGGGTCCTCCTTCTGCGGCGCGATCGGGATCACGTGGTGCAGGTCGAAGAACCAACGGAACGCCGCCGAGCGCCAGTGGTGGTGGTGCATCACGAAGTGCGGCAGCCGCGGCAGCGCGAGCGCGACGAAGAGCCAGTCGATGAAGCTGACGTGGTTGCACACGATCAGCGCGGGGCCGCCCCGCGGGACGTTGGCCATGCCGCCGATGCGCAGCCGGTAGGCGCCTCGGAGCGCCGTCCCGAGCAGGGCGCGGATGGCGCGGCGCTTCACGCGCTCGGAGCGAGGAGAGCGAGCGAGGGGGACGAGCGGTTCGTGCATGCGAGGGGGCAGTGCAGCCCGCGTGCCGTGCGCGCGCCGCGCCGTCCGCGCCGCAAGGCGTGCACCGCGCTGCTCGCCGGCTGCACACGGTTGCCGTTTTCTTGCCCGCGCGGCGCGGGTCGGGCACGCCATCTCCATGCTGCGACCGAGCACCAGGGGGGGCCGCGAGGCCGACGCGACGCGGCCCGTGCGGACCGTGTTCTTGAAGCGCGGGGCGTCCACGACGCTCCACCACCACACGGAGCCCACGGCGTGGACCCACGTGGTGGCGGGCGAGATGGTCGACGAGCGCTGGCACCGCGGCGAGGACGGAGAGCTCGTCCACGAGCGCCGCGTGCTGCGGGGCGATCAGGCGCTCGCCGCGCCCGCCGACTCGCTGCACCGCGTCCGCGCGCTGAAGGACACGGCGTTCGTGACCACGTGCGCGGACGAGTGCAGCTGCGCTCGGGCGGCCGACGCCAAGGAGACGCGGGCCGCCCGCCTGGCGAGCGCGCGCGGCGACCGCAGCGCGCTCGTCACCGCCGTCGGCCGCCTGCTCTAGTTTCGCGCCAAGCACCCGAAGGGAGCCAAGGGGCAGGTCGTCCGATCGAAAACCTCTTTGCCCCCTTTCGCGCCCTTCGCGCGAAGTTCCCAATTTCGCGCCAAGCACGCGAAGGGAGCCAAGGGGGTAGGTCGTCCGATCGAAAACCTCTTTGCCCCCTTTCGCGCCCTTCGCGCGAAATTCCTACGCGCGAAAATGCCTACGCGCGGCGACGACGCCGGGCGAGGACGAGCCCGAGGACGATCAGGCCCGCGAACGCGCCGCCCGCGGGGCTCCCGCTCGAGCCCGCGCGGCACGAGCAGCCGCCGTCGGACGTTCCGCCGCCGCCCGCGTCGGTGCCGATGACGACGCCGCCGTCGGGGTCCATCGTGGTGGCCGCGTCGACGCCCATCATGGTGCCCGCGTCGGTGTCCATCACGGTGCCCGCGTCGGTGTCCATCGTGGTGCCCGCGTCGGTGTCGGTCGGGCCCGCGTCGGGCACGCCCGCGTCCATCGCGACCTCGACCTCGCAGGCCATCGAGCAGCCGTCGCCGTCGGACGTGTTGCCGTCGTCGCAGGCCTCGGTCTCGTCGCAGAGGTCGCCGTCGCCACAGGTCGATCCCGCGCCCGCGGCGGTGCAATCCGCGTTGCACGCCCCGCACGCGTCGGTGAAGCCGTCGTCGCACGTCTCGGTCTCGGCGCAGACGACGCCGTCGCCGCACGTGGCGGCCGCGCCGGCCGCCGTGCAGTCGGCGTTGCAGGTGCCGCAGGCGTCGGTGAAGCCGTCGTCGCAGGCCTCGGTCTCTTCGCAGCGGTCGCCGTCGCCGCAGGTCGAGGCCGTGCCGGCCGCGGTGCAGTCGGCGTTGCAGGTGCCGCAGGCGTCGGTGAAGCCGTCGTCGCAGGCCTCGGTCTCCATGCACAGGGAGCCGTCACCGCACGTCGAGCCGGTGCCCGCGGCCATGCAGTCGACGTTGCAGGAGCCGCAGGCGTCGGTGAAGCCGTCGTCGCAGGCCTCGAGCTCGGGGCACACCACGCCGTCGCCGCAGCTCGCGCCGCTGCCGCCGCCCGTGCAATCGACGTTGCAGGTGCCGCAGGCGTCCGCGAAGCCGTCGTCGCAGGTCTCCCCGGTCTCCACGATGCCGTTGCCGCACACCGAGGGCGGGGCCGGGCCGGCCACCGAGAGCACGAGCCCGCGCGTGAGCGAGCCGGCCGCGGGGACCGCGACGCCCCACTGGACCGCGAGCGCGAAGTCGCCGGGGCCGAACGGCAGGCCCGAGCCGTCGAGGTTGGTCGGCGTCGCGTCCTGGAGGCTGCGCAGGAACGTCGGGTAGGGGCCGACCTGGTACGCGTCGGGGACCGAGCCGAGGCCGGAGATGCGGATGGTCGTCGTCGCGTCGGTCACGTCGATGAAGCCGTCCACGAGCGCGGCGCTGTCGTTCAGGTTCGTGCCCGCGGCGTCGACGTCCACGTACGCGAACAGCTCGATCGCGATCGAGGTCGCGCCCGGGTTGGTCACCGTCAGCTCGGCCCCGAGCTGCGCGGTGCCCGGCCCGCTCGAGGCGAGCGTGTAGACCAGCGTGCCCCGCAGGCCCGTACCGAGGAAGTTCGTCCAGCCCAGCGTGGCGACGGCGCCCACGTACGTAGCCGTGTCGGGCGCGGGCAGCGGCCGCTCCGCCGCGAGGCCCGCGCCGCGGACGAAGAACCAGACCTGGTAGGTCTGGAGCGCCCCGCCCACCGTCAGCTGCGTCGTCGGTCCATCCGTCGCGTCGAAGGTGCTGACGGGCGTGTAGACCATCGAGTCGGTCCCGTCCGTGATCGTCCCTTGCGCCTGCGCGGTCGCGGCCATGCCGCCGAGGGCCATCACAAGGCCCAACGCCATCCATCGATTCATCGTGTTCCCCAAGCCAGAAGAGGCCCAACGCGAGCCGGGTCGACCGAGCTCGCAGCGCGCAGCGTACGCACGGCCCGCGCAGATACCCCCCGACGACCGTCGAAAAACGCACGCGTCGCGGATCGTCAGCGGTTTGTCGCGACCGGTCACGGCGCCCGCCCGGTCGGCGACGCATCGTCCCCCCCATGAGCACGACGTTCGCAGCGCTGATCGTGGCCATGGGCCTCGGGCGCGTCACCATCGGGCTGGCCCCCTTCGTCGCGGCCGCCCCCGTCTCCCGGATGCTCGGCTTCCCCGCCGCCCACGACACCCCGACCGCCCGGCTGATGGCGCGGATGTTCGGCGTCCGGGACGTCGGCCTCGGGGTGCTCGCCTTCTACGCTGTGCTCCACCCCGCGACGGCGGCGTTCATGTTCCTCTTCAACGCGTTCATGGACGCGGGCGACCTGGTCTCCATCGCGGTGCCCCTCGCGAAGCGCCAGGGCATCGACCGGGCGGCGCTCCAGAGCAGCGCGCTCGCGATCACCGGCGGCCTCGCGTGGCTCGCCGTCTGGTGGGCGCTGTAGGATCGACCCGTGCCGGCCGGGACCATCTCCACCGTGTTGCTCGCGCCCGTCGTGGCCGCGCTCCCCGAGGCGTCGCGCGCCGCGTTCTTTCGCGCCACCGACACCACGCCGGACGCGGTCCGCGATCCGGAGCAGCGGGTGAGCGCCGCGCAGTTCTGCGTGGCCTGGTCGGAGCTCGTGCGGTGGACCGGCGACCCGACCATCGCGCTGCGCATCGCGGAGGCCACGCCCGTCGGCGCGTTCGGGGTCGTCGAGTACCTCTGTCGGTGCCAGCCGACGCTGGGCGACGCGCTCCGCGCCTGGGTCCGCTACCTGAACATCCTCGACGACGCGGTGGTGGTCGGGCTCGTCGAAGAGGGCGACGCCGCCGCGGTGCGCGTCCTCGTCGAGAGCGAGGCGCCGGCCCCCGCGTCCCACGAGCTCTGCTTCGCGCTCCTCGTCCGGCAGGCCAAGGAGATCACCTCTGGGGACGCGTCCCCGATCGCGGTGGAGCTGACCCACGAGGCGCGCGTCGATCCAGCCCGCTACGCCCGGTGGTTCGGCGCCCCCGTGCGCTTCGGGAGCGCGGAGACTCAGCTCCTGTTCCCACGGGCCGCGCTCGACGCCCCGCTGCGCACCGCGGACGCGGGCCTCACCGCGGTCTTCGAAGGGCTCGTCGCCGAGCGCGAGGCGACGCTGCACGAGGTGCCCTCGTTCGTCGCCGACGTCCGCCGCGAGGTGCAATTCGCGTTGCGCAACGGCGACGCGGGCGCGGACGGAGTCGCGGGGCGGCTCGGCCTCACCTCGCGGAGCCTCCAGCGGCGCCTCAAGGCCGAGGGCACGACGCTCTCGGAGCTCAAGCGCGACGTGCAGCAGGAGCTCGCCGGGCGCTACCTCGACGAGGGCCTCTCGACCGCCGAGATCTCGTTCCTGCTCGGCTTCTCGGAGCCGAGCGCGTTCTTCCGCGCGTTCAAGCGATGGACGGGGATCACCCCGATCGAGCGGCGCGCCCAAGCGACCTGAAGCCCACCACGAAAGGAGGCCGTCATGGCCTCGAGCAGCGCCGCGCTCACTCGACCGAGCGCGAACGGTATCGATGCGTCCGTCCCGAGCCGCCCCTCCTACGAGGAGCACGACACGTGGCGCCGCTATCAGGCGTTCTTCCCGGACTCGATGCGCAGCCGCGACGCCGCCACGACGCCCCGCGAGGAGCGCTGGTCCTGGCGCGGGCTCGACGTGCACCTCGACCGGCTCGGCGGTGAGGACGCGCGCCTCAAGGTCATCGTGCTCCACGGCGCGGGGGCGTACGGCCGCGTGATGGCGCCGGCGTCGGTGATCGCCCAGCGGCACGGCTACGCGACCGTCTCGCCGGACCTGCCCGGGTACGGGCTCACGTCGGTGCCGTGGTCGGAGATGGACTACGGGCTCTGGATCGACTGCGTCTGCGACCTCGTCGACCACGAGCTCGCGCGCGACGGGCTCCCGGTGGTGCTCTTCGGGGTGAGCCTCGGCGGGCTGCTCGCGTACCAGGTCGCGGCGCGCGACCCGCGCGTGCGGGGCGTCGTCGCGACGACGCTCTTCGATCCGCGCGAGCGCGTCGCGCGGGAGGACATCTCGCGCTTCCGGGTCCTCGGCTCGGCGGGGTTCTGGCTGCTCGACGCCCTCCGCCCGATCACCGACGGCTTGCCCCTGCCGATGGCGCACGTCTCCAAGATGCACGCGATCTCGAACGACCCGGCGCTGAGCGCGCTGTGCGCCTCCGACCGCCTCGGCGGCGGCAGCTGGGTCCCCGCGCGCTTCCTCCGCACGCTCATGAGCGCGGCGCCCGCGGTCGAGCCCGAGGCGTTCGACCACTGCCCGATCCTCCTCGTGCACCCCGGCGAGGACCGCATGACCGACATCGCGCTGAGCCGCCGCTTCTTCGATCGGCTCGCGTGCGACAAGCGCATGGTCGTGCTCGAGGGGGCGAGCCACATGCCCACGGAGCAGCCGGGCGTCGCGCAGATGGAGGCCTCGGTGCTGTCGTTCCTCGGCGCGCTCGCCGGCTCCTGACAGGACGGTGGCGGGAGCCACGGCCGCGCCGGCCGCGCTCCGGGTCCTCCTGACACGCAGCTGTCAGGAGGGGGGTGCCATCTCTTCTCTGCGTCGCGGAGGTCGCGGCGAGCAACGGGAGAAGAGACATGAGCAATCCGGTGGTCTGGTTCGAAGTGGTCGGCAGCGAGGGCAGCGAGCTTCGGTCGTTCTACGGCGACCTGTTCGGGTGGAGCTACGACGTCGACGACAAGATGGATTACGGGATGGTCGCGGCCGACGCGGGCCGCGGGATCCCGGGCGGCGTCGGCGGGGGCGAGCAGCAGCGCGTCACGTTCTACGTCGCGACCCCGAGCATCGAGGCGTCGCTGAAGCAGGCGCAGGAGCTCGGCGGCAAGGTCCTCATGCCGCGCACGGCGCTCCCCGGCGGGACCGTGCTCGGCATGTTCAGCGATCCCCAGGGCAACGCCGTGGGGCTCGTGGAAGAGGCCGCGTGATGCGCGTCGGTCGGCGTATCCTCGCGAACGGCGACTCGTGCGACGCGCTGACCGGCTCTTTCAGATCATCCAGCTGCTCCGCGGGCGGCGGCGCGCGGTCACCGCGCGCTGGCTCGCGGAGCAGCTCGAGGTCTCGGAGCGCACGATCTATCGCGACATCCGCGACCTCGTGGCGACGGGGACCCCCATCGAAGGCGCCGCCGGCGTCGGCTACTCGCTGCGCCGAGGCTACGACCTCCCCCCGCTGATGTTCGACGCCGAAGAGATCGAGGCGCTGGTGCTCGGCGCGCGGGTGGTGGCCGCGTTCGGCGACGAGAAGCTCGCGCGCGCGGCGCGCTCCATCGTCTCCAAGGTCGAGGCGGTGCTGCCCAAGGCCCTCAAGCCCAAGCTCGCCGAGTCGGCGCTCTACGTGCCGCGCCTCGGCGAGGCCCCCGAGGGGCTGCTCACCGTGCGGGTGGCGATCACGGCCAAGCAGAAGCTGCGCGTGCGCTACGTCAAAGAGGACGGCGAGGTGTCGGAGCGCGTGCTCCGGCCGCTCGGCGCGTTCTTCTGGGGCCGCCGCTGGACGGTGACCGCGTGGTGCGAGCTGCGCGACGGCTTCCGCAACTTCAGGCTCGACCGCATGGAGAGCGTCGAGCCGACCGGCGAGACCTTCACCGACGAGCCGGCTCGCTCGCTCGACGACTACCTGCGCTCGATCGGCCAGGACGTCGACGAAGACCCCGTCGTCGGCGGTTAGAGGATCAGCCGGACGCCGCCGAGGGCCTCGATGCGGTGCGGGAAGTGGTCGCCCGGGGTGCCGATGAACATGTAGTTCTTCGGCACGTTCAGGCGCTCGCTGAGCCGCTCGATCAGCTCGGGCGTGAACTGGCCCTTCACCGCGAGGAAGTCGATCCGCAGATCCGGGTAGAGGTGATCGATGTCCCGCAGGGTCTTCTCGAGCTCCTTCGGGATCAGGTTCTCGTCCTGGTAGACGTGGACGACCTTGAGCCGGTTGGTCTGCTCGTTCTCGATCACGTAGAGCGCGGCGCGGTTCAGCAGCGCCATGTCGTCGCCGCGCGTGAAGTAGATCACGACGCGCCCGTTGATCTGGTCGATCTTCTCGCGCACGCCCTTGGCGAGCCAGCTGCTGAGCGCCTCGACCCGCTGGATGACCGCGTTGCTGACGAAGAGCGTGACCTTCAGCAGCTGGATCCGCAGGAACATCACGCCGACCACCGCCCCGAAGAGCAGGAAGTAGGTCGCGAAGACGCGCACGCCCTCGGGGTCCTTGACCACGTTGCCGACGAGCCCAACGAGCACCGCGAGCAGCGCGATGACCACGGTGACCCAGCCCGCGCGGGTCTCGCGGGGGAGCCGGCCGCGCTTGACCTTGAGGAGCATGTTGCCGATCGCGAAGAGCGACATCACGGCGAGGAAGCTGATCGTGTAGACGCCCGCGAGGGTGTCGACCTGCAACCGGATCGGGCCCTCACCGGTCGTGAACGCGGCCCAGTCCGAGGTCGCCGCGAGGATCGAGCAGCTCACGAGGAAGAAGCCGAGGATGATCCAGTGGTTGGTCTTCCGGAGCTTGTTCTCCTGGAGCAGGACCTGCGGCAGGCACCGGTCGAGGGTCATCCGGCGCACGAGGCCGGTGACGCCGACGAACGAGGTGAGCACCGCGCCGCTGAGCACGAGCACCGCGTCGACGCTCACGAGGATGCCGAGCCACGTTCCGTCCGTGCTCTCGGCGCCGCTGCCCGTGAGCTGGTGCATCGCCGAGTTCGCCATGCGCGCGAGCAGGTCGTTGAGCGGCTCGCCGTGGTTGCCCGTCTGGATCACGAGCAGCGGGAGGATCCCGAGCGAGAGCAGGCTGATGATCGGGTTGAAGACGCTGACCGCGCCCCACATGTTGCGCAGCGTCTTCGGGAAGACGCCGGGCTTCTGCTCTTCGATGAAGTTGGCGGAGCTCTCGAAGCCGCTGATCCCGAGCATCGCGGACGCGAACCCGAGGAACAGCGCGCGCACGAGCCCGCCCGCGCTCACGTCGCCGACCGTCGCCCAGTTGTCGAGGAACATCTGCGGCTCGGAGACGACCGCGATGATGCTGATGCCGCTCAGCAGCGTGAGCGTGAGCATGTGCGTGATGAAGATGAACAACGCGACGACCGCCGACTCGCTGATCCCGATCACGTTCAGGAAGGCGAAGAACCCCAGCAGGATCAGCGTCGCGGAGAAGACGTCCAGCCCGTGGTAGAGGTTGTGGGCGTACTCCATCGCCTCGCCGGCGCTGATCACGGCGGTGGCCACGTAGCTCAACAGCGTCAGCACCGCGGCGCTCGCCGCGAGCTTCTTGTTCGTCGTGTTGAGCAGGACCGTGTACGTCCCGCCGTTCAGCGGCAGCGCGCTGCCGACCTCGGCGTAGACGTAGCGGAACAGGAAGAGCACGCCGGCGACGACCGCGAGGACGATCGGCGCGAGCGCGCCGGCCTCGGCGGCGACGAGCGCGGACACGTAGAGGCAGCTCGACGTGATGTCGTTGCCGCAGATCGCGGTCGACGCCCACGTGCCCAGGAGGTGCTTCTCCGGCTGGTCGAGGCGCTTGAGCTCGACCCCCTCGGAGCCCGGGCCCTCGAGATCCTCGAGCTTGGCCGCGGTGCCCCACCCGGCGAACTCGTCCGTGTCGGCCGGCGGCGGCGTCGAGCCCCCACGCGCGTCCTCGCAGTCGTTGGGATCCGCGGGGTCGCCGGCGCTTCCGTCGTCCGCGGCCACGGGCTCTTTGGGTGTGTCCGTCATCGATCGCAGCGGCCGGCATACTGCGCTGACGGCCACGGGGGCAAGTCGAGCGCGACAGGGGGTCGCGGCTCAGCCCGCGAGCGGCTCGACCCGGAGGCGCCTCCGGACCTCGTCGAGGGGCTCCTCCGAGCGCGGCGATCAGCGCGCGGCCGAAGGTCCGACGGGTCTCCCGGTCCCATCGCGTGCCGGGATCGTAGCGCGAACCCGCCTCCCTCGACTTCTTCGGAACATCGCCGCGCCCACGCGGTCGGGACTCTTCGTGACGGCCGTGGTACGACGGAGCCAATCCTCGATGGCTCGGATGGGACGATCCTCCAAGCGGCGGCGCTACCTCATGGAGAGGCGCAAGACCGCGAACCTGGCCGCCGCCCACGAGGGCGCGGAGGAGCCGCTCCCGCGCGGGGCGCCCCTGGCCCTGCGGGCCCCGGACCGCGACGAGGAGTGGGTGGATCTGATCCACCACGACCCGCTCGTGACGATCGACGTGGAGCTCCTGCGCTCGGCGCTGCGCTTCGCGTTCGAGTCCGGGGACGCGGGCGGGCTGCTCGGTCGGGCCGTGGACGAGGCGCCGATCACGCCGAGCCGCTGGGATCCGGCCGCGTTCTCGCTCGGCCTGTTCCTGCCGGAGCTGCTCTCGAGCTGCTTCTCGATCCGGATCGGCAAGAAGGTCTACGAGCCGAGCCGGACCCACCTCGTGCGCTTGCTCGAGCACCCGCCGGACGACGTGCGCGACGTGGCCCTGCGCCAGGGCGTGCTCCGCGAGGTGGCGGCCGAGCCGGCGCTGCGGGCCTCGCTCGAGCGCATCTACGTGGCCCTGCGCGAGCTGCGCGGGCTCCTCGACGAGCGCCCGATGACGCCGGGCGAGACGATCCGCCGCAAGGTGGAGGTGCTCACCGCGATCAAGGCGATCCTCGACGAGGCCGACGAGGGCCTCGCCGGCGCCGAGAGCGCGCTGTCGCGGCTCGCGAGCTTCGCCGCCGCGGTCCGCGAGCGCGACGTCTACCGCCGCCTCACCCAGATCCTCGACTTCGACGCGAACATGGCGCGGCTCGAGGTGCGGGTGGTGCTCGGCTCCGACGGCAAGATCCGGGACTTCAACCTCCTGAAGGCCGACGAGAACGCGGACAACCCGCTCGTCCTGTCGCCGTGGCGTCGCTTCGTCTCGCGGATGATCGCGTGGTTCCGCGGCTACGACTACACGGAGAGCGAGGTCCTGCTGCGGGTGATCGACGAGGTCTTCCTCGACCTCGAGGACGTGATCCTGCCGTGCTTCGATCTGGTCGGGGACGTCGAGCTGTACCTGTCCGCGCTCGGGTTCAAGGACCGGGTGGAGAAGGAGGGCCTCGAGGTCTGCCTCCCGCGCATCGAGGACCCGCCCGCGATCGGCGCGCCGCCGGGGCCGCGGTTCGTCGAGGGGCTCTTCAACCCGCTGCTCCTGCTCCAGGGCATCCGGCCCGTGCCGTGCGACATCAAGACGACGGGGCACGACTCGCTCGTGCTCATCACCGGCCCGAACAGCGGCGGCAAGACCCGGATGATGCAGGCGATGGCGCTCACCCAGCTCCTCGGCCAGAGCGGCATCTTCGTGCCGGCGCGCGGCGCCGAGCTGACGCGGGCGCCGACGATGTTCGTGTCGCTCGTCGAGGGCGCGCCCGCCGATCAGAAGGAGGGGCGCCTCGGCACCGAGCTGCTCCGCGTCCGGCAGCTCTTCGAGCAGCTCGAGCCCGGCGCGATGGTCATCCTCGACGAGCTCTGCAGCGGCACCAACCCCTCCGAGGGCATCGCGATCTTCAACATGGTGCTCTCGCTCCTGCCGCGCCTGCACCCGCAGGTCTTCGTGTCCACGCACTTCCTCGACGCGGCCCGTGACCTCGAGGAGGCGGGCGCGGTCGAGCGCCTCGAGTTCCTCCAGGTCGAGCTCGACGAGGCCGACGACCCGACCTACCAGTTCACGCCCGGCGTCGCGCCGACCTCGCTCGCGCACAACGTGGCCTCGCGCCTCGGCGTGACCCACGAGGAGCTCGTGGCGCTCGTCGAGCGGCAGGAGGCCAAGGTCGGCGCGCGCCTCCTGACCGCCTCGACCGAGAGCGGCGAGATGGAGAAGGAGATCGCCTAGCCGGCGCTGAAGGCGCCGGCTACCCGTGCCCGTGCCCGTGCCCGCTGACCCAAATTCGGGCACGGGCATGCGCGCTTCGCGCGCGGCACGGTAGCGGGCTGCCCTCAGCAGCCCGCTACTCGCTCGGGATCGCCCGCGTGGTGCAGTGCACGGCGCCGGCGAGCGCCATCACGGCGCCCGAGTCGATCGGGATGATCGCGCGCCCGGGGAACTGCCCGGCGAGGATCCGCAGCGCGATGCGCTCCTGACCCGGCTGGTGGTGGAACACGGGGACGAGCACCGCGTCGTTGAGGATCAGCGCGTTGGTGTACGTGCGGAAGATGCGGCGGTGCCCGTTCGGCGGCATCGGGATCCGGGTCACGGTGAAGCCCGCGGCGCGCAGGATCTCCGCGTCCTCGTCGAGGATGGCGGCGTTGTGCGGGTCCTGCAGGCGATCGTACTGGCCGACGAGGATGCGGCCGGGCGCCGTGATCAACGCGAACACGTCGAGGTGGCCGGTCTCCTCGTCCTGTAGCGCGCTCACGTACGTCGTCTCCTCGCAGCCGAAGAGCGAGTAGAGCTCCTCGCCGAGCGCGCGCTCGTCCATGTCGAGGTACGCCTCGGCGCTCACGAGCACGTCGGTCGTCAGCACGCATCGACCGCGTCCGTCGGCCTGGATGTGGCCGCCCTCCATCGGGAGCTTGCTCGTCAGCTCGGGCCGGTGCTGCGCCTCGGCGACGCGCGTGGGGACCGCGTCGTCGTTGAGCCGATCGTCGTGGTAGGGCAGGTCGACGACGACGAGCGAGCCGTCGGGCGAGCGGACGAACACGGGGCCGTAGTCGCGCATCCACATCGAGTCGAGCGGCGCGTCGAGCTGCTCGATCGCGGCGGCCGGGACCCCCACCTGGGTCAGGTGATCGGCGAACGCCTCGCGGTCCGCGTCGGCCCCGACGATCAGGACGGGGGCGTGGTGGGACACCTCGTCGGCGAGCTCGGTGAAGTAGGGGAGGTAGTCCCAGTTCCCCTCCTCCCAGCCGATGAGCACGCGATCGACCGGCTCGAACTCGCCGGGCAGGGCGAACGTCCACTCGGGCGGCTCGGGCTTGGCGACGTCGATCGTCGCGCCGAGCCCCGCGCAGCCAGACACGACCAGAACGCTCACGAGGAGCAGGGAGGTTCGCAAGGGAGTGCGTCCGGCTTTCTTCAGGCGAAGAGGGCCTCGGCCCCCTTCTCGAGCGAGGCGAGGCATCGGTGGGCCCACGCCTCGCGGGTCAGCGGCTTGCGCCGAATCTCGAGCCAGCGCGCCTCGATCCACTCGAGCGCCTCTTCCCGACCGAAGTCGTCCTGCCAGTACGGCGCGATCGAATCGAGCACCGCGAGGATCTCCTTGGCCATCTGCTCGAAGGTCGTCGGGCGCCAGTCGCTCACGACGCCGCCTCGAGCTCGACGACGCTGACGAACCTCGCCATCACCGTCTTGCGCCCCGAGCTGAAGTCGACGACGAGCTTGTGGCTGCCGTCCTGGATCTCCTGCACGACCTGGCCTTCGCCGAACTTCGGGTGGCTGACCCGGCTCGGCCGCTGCGGGGCCTTCTTCGCCACGCACGGCGCGAAGGTCTCCTTGGCCTTGGCGAGCGCCGCGAGCTCGTGCGGCTCCGGCGTGACCAGATCATGGTGCCGGCGCACGAACGCGGCGAGCGTCTGGTCCATCATCGGCTCGGGGCCGTCCTCGCTCCAGTCGCCGACGCCGACCGTTCCGTCGTCGCGCGTGATCAGGCAGTAGATCCCCGTCGGCGACTTCGCGAACGCCACGCGATCCTCGTCGAGGCCCTCGGCGCGCGCCTCGTCGGTCAGCGCCGCGACGGTCCGCAGGTCGAGCGACGCGGCCGCGAAGTACGCGAGCAGCTCGTCCGGGAGGGGCGCCTCGATCGATCGCTCGACCGCCTCGACCACCTCGGCCTCGAGGATGGGGCGGGGCGGCTTGCGCTTGCGCGAGCGCAAGAGCAGCAGCGCGTCCGTGAGCGCGGGGCTCACCTGGAGGAAACGGATTCGGTCAGAAGCCACGACTTCCCCTCCGCGCTGATGACGAACCGGCCCTGAGCAAGCGTCGTGCCTCTCCAAAGCAGGACGTATGGCGCGCGGCGGCGCAGCTCTTGCGCCCCCCCTCGGCGCAGGAGCTGCGCAGCCTCGTCGGCAAGCCCCTCCCTGGCGCTCTCGGGAAGGCGTATCGTTGTCGTCGGATGGAAGGTTCCCGACTCCTCGGTGCCCACCCATCGATGGAGCGCCTTCGGTCGCGGATTCAGACCGTTGCGCGGACGCGCTCGACCGTCCTCATCACCGGCGAGACGGGGACGGGCAAGGAGCTGGTCGCCAAGCTGCTGCACGAGCAGTCGCCCCGCGCGAACGGGCCGCTCGTCCGGGTCAACTGCGCGGCCTTTGCGCCGACCCTCCTCGAGTCGGAGCTGTTCGGGCACGAGCAGGGCGCGTTCACCGGGGCGAGCGCGCGGCGCGCCGGGCGGCTCGAGCAAGCGAACGGCGGGACCCTGTTCCTCGACGAGGTCGGCGAGGTGCCCCTCTCCATCCAGGTGAAGCTGCTGCGCTTCCTGCAGGAGCGCGAGCTCGAGCGCGTCGGCGGCAACGAGACGCTGCGCCTCGACGTCCGCGTCGTCGCCGCCGCCAACCGCGATCTCGGGCAGCTCGTCGCCGAGCGCGCCTTCCGCGAGGACCTCTACTACCGGCTCCGGGTGGTCGAGCTCGAGGTCCCGCCGCTGCGGGCGCGCCCGAGCGACGTCCCCTTGCTCGCCGAGCACTTCCTCCGGCGCTACGCGGACGAGAACGGCGTGGCGATCGCGGGCTTCACCGACGCCGCCGAGCGCGTGATGCTGGCCTTCTCCTGGCCTGGCAACGTCCGGCAGCTCCAGCACGCGATCGAGCAGGCGGTGGTGTTCGCCGAGTCCGATCGCGTCGACGTCGCCGACCTGCCCATCGAGCTCCCTCGCGACCCGGGCGTGCCGCTGACCGCGATGATCCCCGGGATGACGCTCGCGGAGCTCGAGCGCTTCGCGGTGCTGAGGACCCTCGAGTCCGTCGAGGGGTCCACCTCCAAAGCGGCCGCGATCTTGGGGGTGTCTCGCCGTACGATTCAGTATCGGCTCCAGGAGTGGGGCCTCTCGGGCTACGCCCGCCCGAGAGGTCGGCCCGACGACGAGGGCGGCGACATCGTGGAGGTTGGGGATGACTGATTGGATCCAGGCTCACGACGCGCCCTCGGCGCCGGTGGAGCTCGACACGCTCGACCTCGCCAGCCTCGCGCCGGGCCATCACCGCATCGCGATCCGCCTCGCCGACGATCCGGCGGGCCGGCCCGTGTTCGCGCCGGCGCTCGTCGCCAAGGGGGCGCGGCCGGGGCCCGTGTTCGGGATCACCGCGGCCGTCCACGGCAACGAGATCAACGGGATGCCGACCATCCACCAGCTCTTCAAGCGCATCCCCCCCGAGGAGCTGAGCGGGACGGTGGTGGGCGTCACGATCGTGAACCTCCCCGGCTACCTGCGCTTCAAGCGGACCTTCCCCGACGGGACGGACCTCAACCGGATCATGCCGGGCAAGGCCGACGGCAACGAGTCGCAGATCTACGCGTACCGCGTGAAGACCCGGATCCTCGACGGCTTCGACGTGCTCTTCGACCTGCACACCGCGAGCTTCGGGCGGGTGAACACCCTCTACGTCCGCGCGGACATGACGCACCCGGAGACGGCCGCGCTCGCGCGCGCGGTGGGGCCGCAGATCATCGTGCACAACGCGGGGGGTGACGGCTCCGTGCGGGGCACCGTCGCGTCGCAGGGCAAGCCCGCGGTGACCGTCGAGATCGGCGACCCGCAGGTCGTCGACGGCGCGAAGATCCGCGCGTCACGGATCGGGATCCGGGACGCGATGGAGCAGCTCGGGATGCTCCCGCCCGACGACCAGGTCGCGCCGCACAACGCGGTCGAGTGCACCTCGAGCCAGTGGCTCTACACCGAGGCGGGGGGCGTGCTCGACGTGCCCGTCGTGCTCGCGCAGCGGCTGAAGCGCGGCGAGACGATCGCGTACCTCTACGACGCGTGGGGCGCGAAGCTGCGCACCTACCACGCGCCCTTCGACGCGATCGTGGTGGGCAAGAGCACCAACCCGGTGGCCCGGGCGGGCGCGCGCATCGTCCACCTCGGCGTGGTCGGCGCCCCCTGACGCGTTGAACATCCCCGGAGGCCGTGCAACACATCCGGCGAATCGGGGCCCCCGGCGAATGAAGATCCTAGGGATTTCGGCGTTTTATCATGACAGCGCGGCCTGCCTGGTCGACGCCGGCGACATCGTCGCGGCGGCCCAGGAGGAGCGCTTCACGCGCAAGAAGCACGACTACGCGTTCCCCACGAACGCCGTCGAGTACTGCCTGAAGGAGGCGGGGATCACCGCCGATCAGCTGGACCTCGTCGTCTTCTACGACAAGCCGCTCCTCAAGTTCGAGCGCCTCCTCGAGACCTACCTCAGCTACTCGCCCGCGGGCTTCAAGCTCTTCCTCATGGGCCTGCCGCTCTGGCTCAAGCAGAAGCTGCACACCCCGCGCGAGCTCGACGCCGGCCTCGGCGGCAAGTACACGGGCCGCTTCGCGTTCCTCGAGCACCACGAGTCGCACGCGGCGAGCGCGTTCTTCCCGTCGCCCTTCGAAGAGGCCGCGATCCTCACCCTCGACGGCGTCGGCGAGTGGGCCACGGGCAGCCTCGCGCGCGGGAAGGGCAACAAGATCGAGCTGCTCGAGGAGCTGCGCTTCCCCCACTCGATCGGGCTGCTCTACTCGGCGTTCACCTACTTCACCGGCTTCAAGGTCAACAGCGGCGAGTACAAGCTCATGGGCCTCGCGCCCTACGGCGAGCCTGTCTACGCCGACAAGATGCGCGACGAGCTGCTCGAGCTCCGCGACGACGGCTCGTTCCTGCTGAACATGGACTACTTCGCGTTCTGCTATCAGGACGTGATGACCTCCACGAAGATGGATCAGCTCTTCGGGGGGCCGCCGCGGAAGGCCGAGAGCCCGATCACGAAGCGCGAGATGGACATCGCCGCGTCGATCCAGGTCGTCACCGAGGACATCGTGCTGCGGATCGCGCAGCACGCGCACGAGGTGACGGGCTCCTCGAACCTGACGCTCGCGGGCGGTGTGGCGCTCAACTGCGTGGCCAACGGCCGGGTCCTGCGCGAGGGGCCGTTCGAGCGGATCTGGATCCAGCCGGCCGCGGGGGACGCGGGCGGCGCGCTCGGGGCGGCGCTCTTCGCGTGGCACCAGCTCTTCGACGGCAAGCGCACGCCGATGAGCCCCGACTCGCAGAAGGGCTCGCTGCTCGGGCCCGAGTACTCGGACGCGGAGATCGAAGCGTTCCTCGACGGGATCGGCGCGGTCTACACGCACTACGACGACGAGGACGCGCTCTGCGAGCGGGTCGCGGAGCTGATCGCGACGGAGAACGTCGTCGGGCACATGGCCGGCCGGATGGAGTTCGGCCCGCGGGCGCTCGGCGCTCGCTCCATCCTCGGCGACCCGCGCTCGACCGAGATGCAGAAGACCATGAACTTGAAGATCAAGTTCAGGGAGTCGTTCCGGCCGTTCGCGCCCTCGATCCTGCGCGACCACGTGCACGAGTACTTCGACATGAAGCCCGACGAGGACAGCCCCTACATGCTGCTCGTCGCGCCGGTGCAGGAGGACAAGCGCCTCGAGATCGACGCGTCGGCGACCGGCCTCGACAAGCTCAACCAGCTCCGCTCGGTGGTGCCCGCGATCACGCACGTCGACAACTCGGCGCGCGTGCAGACCGTGCACGAGGATCGCCACCCGCGCTTCGCCCGGATCCTGCGCGCGTTCGAGCGCAAGACGGGCACGCCCTTGATGATCAACACCAGCTTCAACGTCCGCGGCGAGCCCATCGTGTGCACGCCGGAGGACGCGTACCGCTGCTTCATGGCGACGAACATGGACGCGCTCGTGATCGAGCGGTTCGTGCTCGAGAAGTCCGCGCAGCCGAACGCCGAGACGTTCGACACGGACGCCCACCTCTCGCAATTCGCGCTGGACTGATCCGATGGCGAGCATGGTCGAGCTCAACTTCAATCCGTCGGACCGCACGCTGCGGCAGTTCGGCTGGATCGCCCTCGGCGGCTTCGGCCTGCTCGCGGCGCTCGCGTGGTTCGAGCTCGGGATGTTCTCCTTCGGGCTCGGGAACGCGCGGCCGGCGGTGGCCGGCGCGCTCGGCGCGGTCGGCGTCCTCTCGGCGCTCCTGTCGCTCGTCTACCCGAAGGCGAACCGGATCCTGTTCGTCTCGTTGAGCGTGGTCACGTTCCCGATCGGCTTCGTGCTGTCGTACGTGATCATGGGCCTGCTGTTCTTCGGGATGTTCGCCCCGATCGCGATCGCGTTCCGGGTGCTCGGCCGCGACGCGCTGCGCCGGCGTGGCGCCACGTCGAAGGCGACCAGCCACTGGGAGAAGGCTCGCCCGGCCCGACCGAAGTCGGACTACTTCAAGCAGTACTGATGCTCAGCGAGGAGATCGCCGTGACCGAGGACCGCACCAACGAGGGGGACGAAGACTTCCGGCAGCAGATCGCCGGCGAGCGCCGCGGCGTGGCCGCGGAGATGCTCGACTTCCTGCGCAACAACAAGAAGTGGTGGCTAACGCCCATCGTCCTCGTCGTGCTCGGGCTCGGGCTCCTCGTCCTGCTCGGCGGCAGCGCCGCCGCCCCCTTCATCTACACCCTCTTCTGAGGGCTGGGGCTGGGGGTCGGGCTCGGCCTCGGCCTCGGGCTCGGCGAGCTGCTCGCAGAGCCAGCGCGCCATCAGCTCGCTCGCCACGCGGTGGCCGGTCGCGTTCCAGTGACCGGTCCCCATCTGCGTGTTGTCGAACCCGTGCAAGTAGACGTGCTCGCGCTCCGCGTGCTCGCGCAGCGGCGGCGCGAGGTTCAGGACCGGGTAGCCATCCCGCGCGCCCGCCTCCGCGACGCGGTGATCGGGGTAGAAGAGGTCCTCGGCGCCGATCGAGGTGCGGTAGGCCTCGCGCACCGCGGGATCGGGGTCCACCTGCAGGGCGTTGCTCAAGGTCACCACGAAGAACGGGCGCCCGTCCGCGCGCAGCTCCCGGTTCATGCGCGCGAGCAGCGCCTCGGTCACGGCCCACGCGTCGTTCCAGTCCTGGCTCGCGGGCGGCGAGTAGATCGCGTCGTTCAGCCCGAGCTCGCCCCGCTGCTCACGGGCCTCGCTGACGCCCCGCAGGTTGTTGAGGAGCTGGTAGATGCGCGAGTAGCGCCGCACGAGCGCCATCGGGCCGCTCGCCGTCCGGGACCGGAACCACTCGGAGTCCCGGAAGTCGTCGTTGAGGACGAGCTCGCCGTCGCGCAGCTCGTAGTAGGGGTACTGCCCGAAGCGGAGGCTCGGGTGGTTGTCGGTGACGTCGTTGCCGGTGAGGAACGCGAGCATCACGGCGTCGGGGGAGTAGGCGAGGGCGCGCTCGCGCAGCGTCAGGTACTCTTGCGCGGTACCGTAGCCGGCGACCCCGAAGTTCAGCACCTCGAGCGGGCGGCCGTCGAGGACGGGGCACGTCGCGAGCTGCTCCTCGAGGCGGGCGCTGAAGCTCTCCTCGAGCTCCACCTGACGAGCCTCGGTGTAGCTGTCGCCGAGGACCACGAGGCGGAACGTGCCCGCGGGCTTCTCGCGCGGGTGATCCACGCCGCGGTAGCCGTGCTCGGTGATGCGGACGTGCGCGTGTCCCTCGCGGTTGAACTCGCCCTCCGCCCCGGCGATCGGCGCGACCCCGAAGGTCGGGTCGGGCTCGTGGAACTGCGGCTGCCCGATCCCGAGGACGTGCATCCCGCACTCGCCGAGCCCGACCGTGACGAGCGACGTCACGGCGAGGAGGGCGAGCTTCTTGAGGGTGTCGGCGACGCCGCCGCCAGGCTTCTTGGGTCTAGGCGCGGGAGGCGTGGCCACCGTGGAGCTCCTGCAGGCTGCGGACGTCGGTCGCGTGGTGCGCGAGGGTCGCGATCGCCTCGACCGCGGCGCGCGCGCCGGCGAGCGTCGTGATGCAAGGCACGTTGTGCTGGACGGCGGCCGTCCGGATCGCCCAGCCGTCGAGGACCGAGGTGTGGCCGAGCGGCGTGTTCACGATCAGCGCGACCTCGCCGCTCTTGATCGCGTCGACCACGTTGGGCCGGCCCTCGCTCCGCTTGAGCACCTCGCTCACCTCGAGCCCCGCCTCGCGCAGGGTGCGCGCGGTGCCGCTGGTCGCGATCAGGGTGAAGCCGAGCTCCGAGAGCTGCTTGGCGATGGGGACGACCTGCGCGTGGTCTTGCGGGTTCACCGAGACGAACGCGGTGCCCGACGAGGGGAGCCTCAGCCCCGCGGAGAGCTGCGCCTTGTAGTACGCGACCCCGAGCGTCTCGGAGGCGCCCATCACCTCGCCCGTCGAGCGCATCTCGGGGCTGAGCTTGGGGTCGACCCCGAGGAACTTGGCGAACGGGAAGACGGGCGCCTTCACGAAGAACTGCGGGACGTCGAGGTCGTCGACGAGGCCGAGCTCCTCGAGCGTCTTGCCCATCATCAGGCGCGTCGCGATCTTCGCGAGCGGCACGCCGGTGGCCTTGGCCACGAAGGGGACGGTGCGCGACGCCCGCGGGTTGACCTCGAGGACGTAGAGCTCGCCGTCGCAGATCGCGTACTGCGTGTTCATGAGGCCGACCACGCCGAGCGCGCGGGCCATGCGCCGCGTCGTCTCGCGGATCTGTTGGAGCAGCGGCTCGGGGATGCCGACGGGCGGCAGGACGCAGCACGAGTCGCCGCTGTGGACGCCCGCCTCCTCGACGTGCTGCATGACGCCCGCGATGACGCAGCGCTCGCCGTCGCAGAGCGCGTCGACGTCGACCTCGAGGGCGCCCTCGAGGAAGCGGTCGAGGAGCAGCGCGCCGCCCTCGGGCGCGGCGTCGAAGGCCGCGTTGACGAACCCGGAGAGCTCGTCCTCGCCGTAGACCACGGCCATCGCGCGCCCGCCGAGCACGAAGCTCGGCCGGACGAGGACGGGGTAGCCGAGCTCGCGCGCGACGGCGGCGGCCTCCTCGCGCGTCCGCGCGAAGCCGTGCTCGGGGTAGCGGATCGAGAGCTCGCCGAGGAAGCGGTTGAAGCGCTCGCGGTCCTCGGCGAGGTCGATCGACTCGGGCTGCGTGCCGAGGATCTTCACCCCCGCCTCGGCGAGCGGCTTGGTGAGGTTCAGCGGCGTCTGCCCACCGAACTGCACGATGACGCCGTCCGGCTTCTCCTTGGCGATGATCTCGAGCGTGTCCTCGAGGGTCAGCGGCTCGAAGTAGAGGCGGTCGCTCGTGTCGTAGTCCGTCGAGACCGTCTCGGGGTTGCAGTTGACCATGATGCTCTGCACGCCGTCCTCGCGGAGCGCGAACGACGCGTGGCAGCAGCAGTAGTCGAACTCCAGCCCCTGCCCGATGCGGTTGGGGCCGGAGCCGAGGATCATGACCTTGGGGCCGTCCGTCGGCTCCGCCTCGCACTCCTCCTCGTAGGTCGAGTAGAGGTAGGGCGTGTGCGACTCGAACTCGGCCGCGCACGTGTCGACGCGCTTGTAGACGGGCTGGATGGACGCGGCCGCGCGTCGGGCGGCCACCTCGCCGCGCGTCGCGTCGCTCAGGTAGGCGATGCGCCGGTCGCTGAAGCCCATCTCCTTGGCGCGCCGGAGCGTCGCGTCGTCGATCGAGGCGAGCGCGCGGCCCCGCAACGAGCGTTGCAGGATCGCGAACTGGCGGATCTGGTCCAGGAACCAGGGGTCGAAGTGCGTGAGGCGCGCGACCGCCTCCACCGTCCAGCCGAGCTCGAGCGCGAGCACCACGATGCGGAGGCGGTCCTCGTGGGGGCGGCCGAGGAGCGCCGCGATCTCGGGCTCGTCCATCGGCGGGTACCGGTGCGGCTGCACCGCCTCGAGCGAGCGGAGCGCCTTGAAGAGCGACTCCTTGAAGGTGCGCCCGATCGCCATCACCTCGCCGACCGACTTCATCTGCGTGCCGAGGATCTCGTCGGCGCCGGGGAACTTCTCGAACGCGAACTTCGGGATCTTGGTGACGACGTAGTCGACGGTCGGCTCGAACGCGGCCGGCGTCTTCTTGGTGATGTCGTTCGGGATCTCGTCGAGCGTGTAGCCGACGGCGAGCTTGGCCGCGACCTTGGCGATCGGGAAGCCGGTGGCCTTCGACGCGAGCGCGCTCGAGCGGCTCACGCGCGGGTTCATCTCGATGACGACGAGGCGGCCGTCCTTCGGGCTCACCGCGAACTGCACGTTCGAGCCGCCCGTGTCGACGGCGACCTTGCGGAGGATCGCGATGGCCGCGTCCCGCATGCGCTGGTACTCGCGGTCGGTCAGCGTCTGCGCGGGCGCGACGGTGATCGAGTCGCCGGTGTGGACCCCCATCGGGTCCACGTTCTCGATCGAGCAGATGATGACGACGTTGTCGTTCAGGTCGCGCATCACCTCGAGCTCGTACTCTTTCCAGCCGACGAGGGACTCGTCGATCTGGACCTCGTGGACGGGCGACAGCTCGAGCCCCCGACGGCAGATCTCGTCGAGCTCGTCGGCGTTGTAGGCGATGCCGCCGCCGCTGCCGCCGAGCGTGAACGATGGGCGGACGACGACCGGGAAGCCGTTCTCGGCGGCGAACGCGCGCGCCTCCTCCGCGCTCGAGACGACGACCGACTTGGGGACCTCGAGCCCGATCTCCTCCATCGCGCGCGAGAACTTCTGCCGGTCCTCCGCGAGCTCGATCGCGCCGACGGAGGCGCCGATCACCTCGACGCCGAGCCGCTCGAGGGCGCCGCGGCGGGCGACCTCCATGGTGAGGTTGAGCGCGGTCTGCCCGCCGACCGTGGGCAGGATCGCGTCGGGCCGCTCCCGCTCGAGCACCGCCTCGAGGTACTCGGGGGTGAGCGGCTCCACGTAGGTCCGGTGGGCCAGCTCCGGGTCGGTCATGATCGTGGCCGGGTTCGAGTTGATCAGGACCACCTCGAAGCCGTCCGCCTCGAGGGCCTTCACCGCCTGGGTGCCGGAGTAGTCGAACTCGCAGGCCTGGCCGATCACGATCGGGCCGGAGCCGACGACGAGGATGCGATGGAGGTCGGTGCGCCTAGGCATGCTGGCTCCTCCACGCGTCCATCGCGCGCACGAACCGCTCGAAGAGGTGCGACGCGTCGCGCGGCCCGGGCGCCGCCTCCGGGTGGTACTGCACGCTGAACGCGGAGGCGCCCTCGAGCTGGATCCCCGCGAGCGTGTGGTCGTTGAGGTTGACGTGCGTGACCTGCACGCCGGCCTCCGCGGGGAAGCTCTCGGGGTCGATCGCGAAGCCGTGGTTCTGGCTCGTGATCTCGACCCGGCCCGTCGTCAGGTCCTTGACCGGGTGGTTCGCGCCGCGGTGGCCGAACTTGAGCTTGTAGCTGCGCGCGCCGGCCGCGAGGCAGAGGAGCTGGTGGCCGAGGCAGATGCCGAAGATCGGGACGCGGCCGAGCAGCGCCCGCACGTTGTCGATGCCGTAGCGGACGGGCTCGGGATCGCCGGGGCCGTTCGAGAGCATCACCCCATCCGGCTCGAGCGCGAGCACGTCCGCGGCGGGGTGGTCGGCGGGCACGACGGTGACGCGGCAGCCGACGTCGACGAGGCGCCGCAGGATGTTCCGCTTCACGCCGAAGTCGTAGACGACCACGTGATGCTGCCGGCCGTTCGGCGCGGGGTGCGCGACGCGCCCGAGCGCCGGGCTCGCCTCGTCCCAGCCGTACGGCTCGCGGGCGGTGACCGTCCGCGCGAGGTCCGAGCCCGTCATGTCGGGCAGGCCGCGGGCGCGGAGCACCAGCGCCTCCACGCCCTGCGCCGCGTCCCCGATGACCCCGCGCATGGTGCCGCGCGAGCGCAGGTGACGGACGAGCGCGCGCGTGTCGATCCCCGCGATCCCGGGGACGCCCTCGGCCTCGAGGAACGAGTCGAGGGTGCGCGTGTGGCGCCAGTTGCTCGCGATGCCGCTCGCCTCTTTGACGACGAGCGCGCTCAGGAACACGCGGCGCGATTCGAAGTCCTCCGGCGCGATCCCGTAGTTGCCCATCATCGGGTAGGTCATCGTCACGACCTGGCCGGCGTACGACGGGTCGCCGAGGATCTCCTGGTAGCCGCTCATCGCGGTGTTGAAGACGACCTCGCCGCCGGCGTCCGTGAGGGACCCGAACCGGTGGCCGGAGAAGGCGCGGCCATCCTCCAAGACGAGCAGGGCGAGTGGCGACATGGCTCAGTGGTGGTGGCCTTCGTGGCCCGGTTCGTTCAGGTCTTGGCCGAAGCCCTCGGGCAGCGGCTCGAAGGGATCGTCGAGGAGGCTCCAGCTGCGCGGATCGCTCGCGGCGAGGTCGTCGTCGACGAGGCACGCGTCGAGGCGCCGGGTGATCCCCGCCTCGTCCATGTCGATGCCGATCAGGACGATCTCGTGCAGGCGGTCGCCCCAGCGCGGATCCCAGCGCTCCTCGGGGCACGGCTCCGGGCGCTCGCCGGTCGGCCAGCCCTCCGCCCACCACGGGGTCTTGGCCTCCCACACGCGGCGGTCGCCCACGATGGCGAGCTCGAAGCAGACGTCGGGGCGCGTCGCGATCCAGAAGAAGCCCTTGCCGCGAAGCACGCCCGCGAAGGGGCGGTCGTCCTCGAGCAGGCGGAGCAGCTTGGTCGGCTCGAACGGCTTGCGGCGCCGGTAGACGAAGCTCGAGATCCCGTACTCGAGGGTCTCCGGGACGTGCTCGCCCTCGAGCTCCTGCAGCCACCCCGCCGAGTGCTTGGCCTGCTCCATGTCGAAGCGGTGCGTGTCGAAGATCAGCGAAAGCGGCACCGCGGAGCGCTCCGTGCGCACGATCTCGGCGTTCGGGTTGAGGTGGTGGATCACCGACTCGACGCGCTCGAGCTCGGAGCGGTCGACCAGGTCGGTCTTGTTCAAGAGGATCAGGTCGGCGAACTCGACCTGGTCGAGCAGCAGGTCGGTCACCGTGCGTTCGTCCTCGGGCGTCGCCTCGACGCCGCGCTCGGTCAGCCGCTCGCCCGCTCGGTAGAGGCCGAGCCAGGTCGACGCGTCGACGACGGTGACCATCGTGTCGATCCGGGTGAGCGACTCGAGCGTGGTGCCGTCCTCGAGGTCCCAGGTGAACGCCTGCGCGACGGGGATGGGCTCGCTGATGCCGGTCGACTCGACGAGGAGCGCGTCGAAGCGGCCCGCGCGCGCGAGCTCCGTGACCTCCTTCACGAGGTCGTCGCGGAGGGTGCAGCAGATGCACCCGTTGCTCATCTCGACCATCGGCTCGTCGAGCCGGGTGAGGCCGCCGTCGCGCACGAGCTGCGCGTCGATGTTCACCTCGCTCATGTCGTTGACGATCACCGCGACGCGGCGCCCCTCGCGGTTCGCGAGGACGTGGTTGAGGAGCGTGGTCTTGCCGGCGCCGAGGAAGCCGCTCAGCACCGTGACGGGGAGGCGTTCACCCATGGCGGGAGCCTACCAACGACCGAGCGCCCAGCACGCCGGATCCGCGTGCCGCGCGCGCAAGAGCGCGAAGGCCTCGCCAGCGACCGCGAGGCCGCGATCGTCGAAGTTGCCGTCGTTCATCCAGAACTCGTGGAGGTCGCCGCGGCCCTGGCGCTCGTAGATCAGCGCCTTGGTCATCATCTGGATCTTGTCGGCGGCCTTCACCACGCGCGCCTCGAGCGACTCGCCGCGGGCGGCCTCGTGGAAGACGGTCGCGTCGGGGAGGAGCCGGTCGGCGATCCCCGCCTCGAGCTCGGTGAGCGCCGCCTTCATCTCGGGCGTCTTCTGCGGCATCGGGACGTCGCCCGTCTTCGCCTCGGGCGCGTCGTGGACGAGCGCCATGCGGAGCGCCTTCTCGCCGTCGATCGCGACGCCCTCCGCTCGCAGCGCGTCGACGAGCAGCATCACCGTCACCGCGACCGCGTGGCTGTGGTCGGCGATGGACTCGCAGGGCCGGATCCCGCGCAGGAGCCAGCCGGTGCGCGGCAGGTCGGAGAGCGGGTCCAGACCCACCAGGGTGTCCACGATGCGGGCAGCGCGTTCGGTCATCGAGCCGCCGGGATAGCACGGCTCCCGGGAGAGGCTGCGTGTGAGCAATCTCACGTATGGTGAGAACGGCCCCGGACTCGCGTGGCACCCAACCCCGTGGCCGCAGACCGCGCGAGCAACGTCGTCCCGTTCCCCGGGCCCCGCAAAGTGGAGCCCGAGCTGATCGCCGCGCTCGCGGCCGGCGACTCCGACGCGATCACGCGGACCTACCGAGAGCACGCCCCCAAGGTGCGCGCCTACGCGCGGCGCATGCTCGGCGACGAGGCGGCCGCCGAGGACGTGGTGCACGACGCGTTCGTGGCGCTCCCCCGCGCCATGGAGGCGTTCCGCGGGGACTCGAAGATCGACACCTTCCTCATCGCCATCGCGGTGAACCTGTGCCGTCGGCGCCTCCGGTCGAGCCTGCGCGGCAAGCGCGCCGTGGAGCGGATGGAGCAGCGCGCGGTCGAGCCGCCGGTGCGCACGCCGGAGGCGGAGGCGCGCCGGCGCGAGCTCGCGGCCGCGCTGACCCGGGGGCTCGAGACGCTCTCCGTCGAGCACCGCGAGGTCTTCGTGCTCTGCGCCGTCGAGGAGCGGAGCTCCCCCGAGGTCGCGGCGCTCCTCGATCTGCCCGAGGGGACCATCCGGACGCGGCTCTTCCACGCCCGCAAGCGGCTCCGCGCGTTCCTCGAGCGCGAGGGCGTCCGATGAACGACGACGACGATCTGCTCGAGGAGGCGCTCGGCGCGCTCCGCGACGACGCCTCCGATCCGAGCGAGGCGACGCTGGGGCGGATCCTCGAGAGCCTCGACGGCGACGTTCTGCTCGACGAGGCCTGCGCGGCGCTGCGCGCTCAGTCGACGAACGCCGAGTCGATGCCCGAGGACGACGCCACGCTCGATCGGATCCACGCGAGCCTGGCCGGCGCCGCGCCCCTCGACGCGACCCTCGACGAGGCGGTCGACGCGCTCCGCGAGACGCGCGCCCCCGCGCGCCGGCCGCGCTGGGCGCTCGCCGCGGCGGCGGCGGTCGCGCTCGCGATGGTGCTCGGCGGGCCCACCGCGTGGGCGTGGTCGACGGGGCGGCTCCCCGCGATCCTCGCGACCCTGGGCTGGTCGCCGCGCGAGGTCGCGCCACCCCCGCCGCGACCGTCACGGCCCCCGCTCGAAGCGCCCGTCGAGACGCCCGTCGAGACGCCCGTCGAGGCGCCCGTCGTCGCACCCGCTCACTCCGTCGTCGCGCCCGCGCCGGCTCCCGTCGTCGCTCCCGCGCCGGCCCCCGTCGCGCCGCGCGTGCCCCCGGCTCCGCGCCGGGTCGACGCGCCGGACCCGATCGCGGCCGCCGAGCCCCCGGCCTTGGAGGCGCCCGACGCCCCCGAGGGGCCCGAGCCGGACAGCCCGGAGACGCGCTCCTTCGCGGCCGCCTTCGACGCGCACCGCGGCGGCGACCCACAACTCGCCTTGCGGTTGTGGGACGCCCACCTCGCGGCCTATCCGCGCGGCCGCTTCGAGCTCGAGGCGCGCTACAACCGCGCGCTCACCCAGCTCCGGCTCGGGCGCCTCGACGAGGCGCGCGAGGCGCTCGTCCCGTTCGCCGAGGGCGCGCACGGCGCGTACCGCCGGGCCGAGGCGGGGCGCCTCGTGGCGGCGCTCGACGAAGCGATGGCCGCGCGGCGAATCGAGTGAACGGACCGGCTCGGTGCGGGCACCACGAAGCATGACGCGTTGCTCGGCGCTCCTCTCGGTCCTGCTCGTCGCCGCTCCGGCGAACGCGCAGACCGAAGAGGCACCTCCGGAGGAGCCGGTGACGCTCGACGTGCAGGCCGCGGAGGTCGTCGACCCCGAGGCGCTGCGCGCCGCGCTCGAGGACGACCTCGGCGTCGAGGTCCGGCTCGTGCAGGACGGACCCGCCCGCGTGATCATCGCGCTCGACGAGGACGGGCGGCTCACCCTGCGGGTCCGCCGGCCCGACGGCGACGTGCTCGAGCGCGCGACCGAGCCGGACGGCGGCCCCGAGCGCACGGTCACCACGGTGCGCCTCCTCGTGGCCAACCTCGTCCGTGACGAGTCCGGCGAGCTGCTCGCGCTCCTCCGCATCGAGCGCGCGCCGGCCGAGGCGCCCGAGGAGCCAGAGGCGCCCGAGGAGCCGCAGGAGCCGACGCCGCCCGTCGTGATCGTCGCCGAGCCCGAAGCGCCGGAGCCGCTCGAGGCGCCCGAGCCCGAGCTCGAGACCCACCCGATGGCGGTCGACTTCGCGCCCTTCGTCGGCTTCTCCAGCGCCGGCCAGGGCCACGACCGACGCAACGTCGCGCTCGGCGTGATCGGCGCGCTCTCGGGCCAGATCGAGGGGGTGAGCCTCTCCGGTGTCTTCGACCTGACGCTCGGCGAGGTGCGCGGGCTGCAGCTCGCGGGGGTCGCCGCGATCTCCGCCCGCCGCGTCCGCGGCGCTCAGATCGGGCTCGTCGGCGTGGCCGCGGACCGGGTCGAGGGCCTCCAGCTCACCGGCGTCGCGTCGATCGCCGCGGGCGCGCTCGACGGGCTGCAGCTGTCGATGGTCAACGTCGCCGCGGGTCCCGCGCGCGGAGCGCAGATGGGCATCGTCAACGTCGCCACCGCCGACGAGCTGCTCGGCGTCGAGGGCATGCAGCTCGGGCTCGTCAACGTCGCCGCCGGGGTCACCCGCGGCGCGCAGCTCGGGCTGACCAACATCGCCTCGAGCACCGTCGAGGGGCTGCAGCTCGGGCTCGTCAACATCGCCGGCGGTCGCGTCCACGGCGTGCAGCTCGGGCTCGTCAACATCGCCGAGGCCGCCGACGTGTCGATCGGGCTCGTCAACGTCCAGCACGCGGGCCGCGCGCAGCTCCGGGTCGGCGTCGACACCAACGGCTACCTCGGCGCGACCCTCGTCCACGGCGCCGGCGTCAGCCGTTGGCTCCTGTTCGCCGCGGGCAACCCGTTCCTCGAGCAGCGCCCCGGCGGCCTCGCAGGGGTCGGGATGGGCTTCCGCATCGAGCCGAGCGACATCCTCCACGTCGACCTCGAGGTCGCGCAGTCGGTCGTCCTCGACCGCTCGCTGAGCCAGCGCGGCCCCGACCTCATCACCGACCTGCGCGTGTTGTTCGGCGTCGAGATCTTCGAGGGCTTCGCGATCTTCGGCGCCCTCGGTTACCGGTTCCACTACACCTCCGACCGCACCGACGCGGTCGAGCTCGGCGCGCCGTTCGCCGAGTCCGTGCTCGCCTCCACGGCCACGTCCCTCTGGCGCGGCTGGCCCACGATCCAGGCGGGCGTCGAGTTGTTCTGAGCACGCGGAGCCTCCGCGCTCTCACCCCTCCCGATCTTCGCCGCGCCGCGGCCTCGGCTCGCCACCGCCCCGCGGTGGCTCGGTCGACCTGCGGCCAACGCTCACGAGCTCGCACAGAAGGAGTACCCCATGAACAAGCCCACTCGAACCCTCGTCCCCCTCGTCGTCCTCCTCGCCTCGGGCTGCTGGCTGCCCGAGCCGCGCACCGTCGCGACGCAGGAGGAGACCCTCGCCGTCGACGGCCTCGACACGCTGCGGTTCGACGTCGGCGCGGGCGACCTCGACGTCGTCGGCGACCCCGCGCTCGATCACGTCGAGGTCACCGTCGTGCTCCGCACCAACCGCGCGATGGACGATCACGACGCCGACGCGCTGCGCGCGCTCGACTTCCGGCTCGAGGCGATCGACGGCGAGGCTTCGCTCGTCGTCCGGCTCGACGACTCGTCGGTCAGCGACTTCTACGCGGACGTCACCGTGGCGCTCCCGTCCTCGATGCACCTCGCCGGGCAGGACGGCTCGGGCGACATCCACGTCCGCGACGTCGCGAGCCTCGACCTCGTCGACGACAGCGGCGACATCTGGGTCTCGACGGTCCCCGGCGCGGTCCTCATCGACGACGCCTCGGGCGATCTCCAGCTCCGGTCCACCGGCGAGGTCGCCATCCACGACACGTCCGGAGAGATCGACGTCGCGCAGGTCGACGGCGGCGTGGTCATCGAGGACGACAGCGGCGAGATCACCGTCGAGGACGTGAGCCTCGACGTCGACATCGTCGACGAGTCCGGCGGCATCCGCGTCCGGCACGTCGTCGGCACGGTGACGATCACCGACGGGTCGGGGGACATCGACGTCTCCGACGTGGGCCGCTTCGACCTCCTCGCGGACGGCTCCGGCGACGTCTCCTATCAGTAGGCGCGTTGCACGCGGCGCCGAGGTCGTCTATCTGGCCGAGGCGCCGCGCATCGACCTCGTCGTGGGTCGTCGCCCCGGCCGCGCCGAGCGCATCGGCCCCTGCCGCGATGACCCACACGTTCTTCGAAGGACCCGAGAAGAAGGTCGAGCTCGCCGTCGTCGACGGTCATCCGTCGCTCCGCGGGCTCGGCGACGCCTTCTGGCGCGGCGTCGTCCGCGCCGCGCAGGCGGAGGTCCTCAGCGTGATCTCGAACGACCACCTCGACGCGTACCTCCTCAGCGAGTCGAGCCTGTTCGTGTACGACGGCTTCGTCACGATGATCACGTGCGGCAAGACGACCCTCGTCGAGGCCGTCGACGCGATGCTCGAGCGCATCCCTCCGAAGGCGATCTCGGTGCTCGTCTACGAGCGCAAGAACGAGCACTTCCCGCACGAGCAGCCGACGAGCTTCTTCGAGGACGGTCGGCGCCTCGTCACCCGGCTCCCCGGCCGCGCGGTGCGCTTCGGCGTCGAGCACGAGCACGCCGTGCGGATGTTCCACACCACGCGTGAGCACCGCCCCGAGCCGGACGACCGCACCCTCGAGATCCTCATGCACGGGATCGATCCGAAGCGGACCGAGCCCTTCCGTGGTCCGCGCCCGGAGGGCGGCATCGCGCACGCGCTCGGCCTCGACCTCGCGCTCGCCGGCCACACCGTCGACGAGCACTTCTTCGAGCCCACCGGCTACTCCCTCAACGCGATCCGCGACGCGGCCTACACGACGCTGCACGTGACCCCGCAGCGCCTCGGCAGCTACGTGAGCTTCGAGACCAACGCCGCCGACTTCCGCGGCCACCTGCAGGAGCTCGTGTGCGAGGTCGTCGGGGTGTTCGCGCCCGAGTCCTTCGACGTCGTCGTCTTCGAGCCGCACGAGGCGCCGATCGAGCTGCAGCTCGACGGCTACGTCGTCCGCAAGCACGTGCGCGAGCCGGTGTGCGGCTACCACGTGTCGTTCCGGCACTTCTTCCGTGACGCGACGGGCCCCACGCGCGCGGTCGAGATCCCGATGCGGTGAGCGGCCTCTCCGTCGGGTACCCTCCCGGCGATGGCCATCGAAGCGCTGAGGACGTCCGACGATCGGTTCGCCGATCTGGACGGCTACGACTGGGACCCGAGCTACGTCGAGATCGAGGGGCTGCGCATGCACTACCTCGACGTCGGCCCGAAGGACGCGACCGACGTCTACCTGTGCCTGCACGGCGAGCCGACGTGGGCCTACCTCTACAGGAAGATGATCCCGGTGCTCACCGCCGCCGGCGGCCGGGTCGTAGCGCCCGACTTCTTCGGCTTCGGGCGCTCGGACAAGCCCGTCGACGACGCCGTCTACACCTACGCGTTCCACCGGCGGACGCTGCTCGCGTTCCTCGAGGCGATGGCGCTGCCGCCGTTCACGCTCGTCTGCCAGGACTGGGGCGGGATCCTCGGCCTCTCGCTCCCGCTCGACGTGCCCGACTCGATCGCGCGCCTGATCGTCATGAACACCGCGCTGCCGACCGGCGAGCTCCCGCCGGGCCCCGGCTTCGAGGCGTGGAAGGAGTTCGTCGCGACCAACCCCGCGTTCAGCGTCGGCGGCCTCATGGGTCGCTCCGTCCCCGGGATCACCGAGGCGGAGCGCGCCGCGTACGAGGCCCCGTTCCCCGATCGCACCTACCAGGCGGGCGTGCGGCGCTTCCCCGCGATCGTGCCGGTCACGCCCGACATGGACGGCGCCGCGCAGTCGAAGAAGGCGGCCGCGTGGTGGATGAACGAGTGGTCGGGCCCGACGTTCATGGCCGTCGGGGTGCAAGACCCCGTGCTCGGTCCTCCAGCGATGCGCCAGCTGCGCAAGGTGCTCCGAGGCTGCCCCGAGCCGCTGGTGCTCGAGGGCGCCGGCCACTTCGTGCAGGAGGCCGGCGACGTCGTCGCCAAGGCCGCGCTCGAGGCGTTCGCCGCCGCGCGCTAGCGCCGACCCTTGCGGTGCACCTCCGCGGGCCGCAGGGTCGTCACCCACGGACGAACACGGAGGAGGGCGTCATGGCGTTGCGGTACCGCCTGCTCGGCAAGAGCGGGCTTCGGGTCTCGGAGATCTGCCTCGGGACGATGAGCTTCGGTCAGCAGTGGGGCTTCGGCGCCGACGAGGCGACGAGCCACCGCGTCCTCGACGCGTACGCCGAGGCGGGCGGCAATTTCCTCGACACCGCCAACAAGTACCATGGCGGCGAGACCGAGGCGATCGTCGGCACCTGGCTCGAGCGCGTCGGCCGCGACCGTCAGGTGGTCGCGACCAAGTACACGCTCGCGATGGACCACACGGACCCGAACTCGGCGGGCAACCAGCGCAAGAACCTCGTGCGCTCGGTCGAGGCGAGCCTGAAGCGGCTGCGCACCGACTACATCGACCTGCTCTGGGTCCACGCGTGGGACGACTACACGCCCTACGAGGAGACGATGCGCGGGCTCGACGACCTCGTGCGCTCGGGCAAGGTCCTCTACGTCGGGGTGAGCGACACCCCCGCGTGGATCGTCTCGGCGGCCAACGTCGCCGCGGAGCTGCGCGGCTGGACGCCCTTCGTCGGGCTGCAGATCGAGTACAGCCTCCTCGAGCGCACGGTCGAGCGCGAGCTGCTCCCCATGGCCGACCACTTCGGCCTCTCCGTCGTCGGCTGGGCGCCCCTCGGCGCCGGCGTGCTCACCGGCAAGTACACGCGCGCCGACGGCGGCGACTCGCTGCGCAAGGGCGCCAACGAGTCGCGCGGCCGCACGAGCGAGTCGGCGCTCGCGATCGCGCGCGCCGTCGACGAGGTCGCCGACGAGCTCGGCGTCACCTCCGCGCAGGTCGCCGTCGCGTGGGTGCGCGCGCGGGGCTACGGCTTCATCCCGATCGTCGGGGCCCGCAAGGTCGAGCAGATCACCGACAGCCTCGGTGCCGCGGAGGTCACGCTCGGCGAGGCGCACCTCGCGAAGCTCGACGCGGTGAGCGCGGTCCCCGCGCACTTCCCCCAGAAGTTCCTCGCGTCGTCGTCGGTGATGGACCTCGTCCGCGGCGAGATCCGGACGCGGATCGACGGGCGCCCCTCCGAGCGCTGACGCGTGACAGCGGCCCGCGTGGTGCGCGACCCTCCCGGCATGCGCATCGCGTGGGTCCTGTTGGTTCTGCTCGGCGGCTGCGGCGGGCTCCGCCTCAGCATGGTGGACTCGGCGTACCGGACGCCGAGCAACGTGGCCGTCTACTTCACCGTCGACACCGCGACTGGGGACCCCGTCGCCGGCCTCACCGCCGACGACTTCCGCATCTACGAGGACGGCCGGATCGTGTCGGTCGCCGAGAGCGGGCAGACGATCGTCAACCCGGAGCTCGCCGCCGAGCACTACACCCTGCTGCTCGTCGACATGAGCGGCAGCGTCAGCGAGAGCGACCAGGTGCCGCTCATCGAGGAGGCGGCGACCGAGTTCACCTCGACCCTCGAGGAGCACCAGCGCGTCGCCGTGTACGCGTTCGACGGCTCCGAGGAGATCCACCGCATCACCCCGTTCACGCGCAGCGCCGGCGCCGCGAACGCGGGGGTAGGGCGCATCTCGAACTTCACCCCGCGCGATCCGTCGACCAACCTGCACGGCGCCGTCGTCGCGGCGATCGCGGAGCTCGACACGGCGCTCTCGCGCTCGACGGTGCCGCTGCGCTTCGGGACCATCGTCGTCTTCACCGACGGCACCGACCGCGCCGCGCGCATCACCGCCGACGAGATGGGCGACGCCATCGAGGGGAGCGCCTACGACTTCTTCGCGATCGGCGTCGGCGACGAGATCGACGAGGGGGTCCTCTCGCACGTCGGCCGCGAGGGCTACGTGATGGTCGCCGACCGCACCGCGATCCGCGCCGCGTTCACGGAGATCAGCGAGCGCATCGTCCAGATGACCCAGCGCTACTACCTCCTGAGCTACTGCTCGCCGGCGCGCGCGGGCGAGCACTCGGTCACCGTCGAGGCGGTCACCGAGGGGGGCTCGGGCTCGCTCACCTACGAGTTCGACGCGCAGGGCTTCGGCCCGCGCTGCAACCCGGACCAGCCCCCGCCGTTCGACACCTCGCGGCCCGGCGCCGCGCCTCGCACCCGCGGCCGCCGCTCCGCCGGTCAGCGCCTCGAGGTCAGCGCGCGGCCGGCTCGCGCGGCCCCCGCCGCCGCGCCCGCGAGCGGGGGCGACCCCGAGGCCGGCCTCGAGTGACGCTCAGCGAGGAGTGACCGTGTCGATGCGCGCGACCACGTGGTAGGCGGTCCCGAGCCGTCCTTGCTCGTTGTCCGCGGCCATGAAGGTCATCGCGCGCGTGTCGATCTGGAAGATGGGATCACCCTGGTCGAAGCTGATCGTCGGCTCGAGATCCTCGCCCGCCACGCCGAGCGGCGCGTCGTAGAGCTCGCAGGGGAAGAAGCCGGTCCGCCGGGGGAGCTCCTCGCCGAAGAGGCGCACGGTCGTCCCCATGCGGCTCGTGCACTGCGCGAACGTGCGGCAGTAGTGTCCGGGCGGGCCGGCGCGATCGAGCACCTGCACGTCGAAGCTGCAGCGGTCGCCCACCGCGAGGCCGATCGAGCCGTCCGCCCGCGTCACCGTCGCCTCGATGTGGCGCCACCGCCGGTCGGACGTCCGGGTCGGCTGGAGGTTCAGCGAGGTGGGGGCCCGCGAGTCCACGCTGCCGCCGAGCACGGGGCCCTGCGGCGCTCGCTCCTCGAGCGCGTGATCCCGGGCCGGCCGCGTCTCCTCCACCACCTCGGGCGCGGACCGCGACGTGAACCAGAACCCGGCCGCGATCGCCGCGAGGCAGCACACGACCGCGCCGCCGAGCGCGACCACGCCGAGGACGATGTACACGACCGGGTTGGTCCCGCCCTGGCGCTCCGTCGACATGCGCCGGGACGTAGCACGCGGCGGGGGGTCTCGGAATGCGCGGCCCTCCCGCGCTCAGGCCACGCCCGCGAGGGCGAGCCCGACCAGCGTGATCATCGTGGCGTAGCCGACCCGCGTCGCGACCTTCTCGCCCAGCCAGTCTCGCGCGCGCCGGCCGGCGAGGTTGCCGGCGAGGAGCCCCACCGTCACGAGCGCCGTCGTCTCGATCGCGTCGGTGCCCAAAAGCCCGCCCGCGCCGTACCCCACCATCCGCGCGAGGTGCATGGCGACCGCGGAGGCGCTCGCCGTCGCGATGAACACGTCGCCGCGCAGGCCCACGGCGAACAGCACCGGTCCGACGAGCCCCGCGCCGCTCACCGCGGCGAGCCCGCCCGTCGCCGCGCCGGCTGGCGTCAGCGAGCGGGGACCCGGCGTCCACCGCACCCAGCCGAGCCCGCGCGCCACCGCGAGGAGCGCCACCGCGAGCAGGATCCAGGGCAAGACGCCTTCCGGGAGCGAGACGGCGACGAGGCTCCCGATCAGCGCGGCCGGCACGGTGCCGGCGACGAACGCGCCCGCGACCTTCCTGTCGAGGGCCGCCCGGTAGAGCCACGCGCGATGGACGTTCGCGAGCAAGAGCGCGGGGGCGCTGTGCGCGACGGCGTGGCGGGGGCTCGTCAGGAGCGAGAGCGACAAGACCAAGAGCATCCCGCCTCCCATGCCCGCCACCGTGGAGAGCGTCCCTGCCGTGAGCCCGAGGAGGAGAGGAAGCATGTCTCCAGGGTTGGCTCGGAGGTGGAATCCATCCAATGGAAGTTTTTTAGCGATTCGATAAGACTTCCTGATGAATGTTCGAGGCGCTTCGCAACTTCCTCCTGATCGTCGAGCACGGCACGTTCACCGCCGCGGCTCGGCACGCGCACCTGTCGCAGCCCGCGCTCACGGCCTCGATCCGGCGCCTCGAGGAGCAGCTGGGCGCGCGGCTCCTCTCGCGCGGGCGCCGGGGCGCCGCGCTGACGGCGGCCGGCGCGGCGCTGGTGCCGAGCGCGAAGGCGGCGCTCGCCGCGGTCGAGGAGGGGCGGCGCGCGGTCCTCGAGGTCGAGGAGCTCGATCGGGGCGAGGTGCGCATCGGCGCCGGCGCGACGGCCTGCACCTACCTGCTGCCGCCGACCCTCGCGGCGTTCCGGCGGGCTCACCCGGGGGTGAAGCTGTGGCTCCGCGAGCTCACCACCGACGAGGCGCGCGAGGCGATCGACGCGGGCGACATCGATCTCGCGGTGGTGACCGATCCCGGCCCCGAGGCGGACCTCTGGTTCGAGGACGAGCTGGTCCTCGTCGCGGCCCCCGGCGTCGACCCGCGCGGCGCCCCGTTCGTGACCTTTCGCGCCGGCGCGACCACGCGCGCGCTGCTCGAGGGCCACTTCCCCGACGCCGAGATCGTGATGGAGCTCGGCGGCGTCGCGGCGGTGAAGACCCACGTCCGCATGGGCATCGGCGTGGCCCTCGTGAGCCGGCACGCGGTGCGCACGGACCTGCTGCTCGGCCGGCTCGTCGAGGTCGACGATCCGCGCACTCCGATCCCGCGGTCGATGCACCTCGTGCACCGCGGCGCCGCGCGCCTCGCGCCAGCGGCGCGGGCGCTGCGCGAGCAGATGCTCGGCTCGACGCCGGTCCCGCTCGACGATCCAGGAGCCTAGCGATGGCTAGCCGGGGTCGTCGCCGAGGGAGCGCAGCGCCGCGACGAGGGCCTCGATCCGAAACGGCTTCTGCACGATCGCGACGCGGTCCGAGGCCGGCACGTCCTCGGGCAGGTGCCCCGTCATCACCACCACGCGCGCGGTCGGCCAGCGGCGCAGGACCTCGGCAGCGAGCGCGACGCCGCCCATCCGCGGCATCACCGCGTCGGTCACGATTCCGTCGACCGGCTCGGCCCGCGCCTCGAGCAGCTCGAGGGCCGCGACGCCGTTGGGCGCCTCGAGGGTCTCGTAGCCGACGGACCGGAGCCCGGCGGCGACGGAGCGGCGGACCGCCTCCATGTCCTCGACGACGAGGATCGTCCCGCGCGCGTCGCTCCCCACGACGGGCGCGGGCGGCTCCGCGTCGAGCGCGAGGTCCACGAGCGGGAACGCGACCCGGAACGTCGCGCCCTCGCCGGGCGGGCTCACGACCCCGACGGTCCCGTGGTTCTGCCGCGCCGTGCCCCACACCGACGCCAGCCCGAGGCCCGTCCCCTGGCCCGGCTTCTTCGTCGTGAAGTAGGGGTCGAAGACCCGGGCGAGATCGTCGGGCGCGATCCCCTCGCCCTCGTCCGAGACGGTGAGCACCCCCGCGCGGCAGCCGAGCTCGGCGTCGTCCTCGACGCTGACGCGGACGTCGAGGCGGCCTCCATCCGGCATCGCGTCTCGCGCGTTGGTCGCGAGGTTGACCACGATCTGCTCGAGGTGGGTGCGGTCGGCCTGGATCGGGACGACGTGCTCGGGCCGCTGCAGCGACAGCTCGATCCGCTCCCCGAGGAGGCGGCGCAGCATCCCGCCGACGTGCTCCACCACGCGCCCGAGGTCCACCACCGCCGGCCGCGCGGGCTGCTGGCGGGCGAAGGCGAGCAGCTGTCGGGTCAGCGACGCGCTCCGATCGACGGCCTGCATCACGTCCGTGAGCACCCGCTCGGCCTTCTCGGGCGAGCGCAGCGCGATCTCGACGTTGCCCCCGATGATGGTGAGGAAGTTGTTGAAGTCGTGCGCGAGCCCCGCGGCGAGGGCGCCGACGGCCTCCATCTTCGCGGCCTGACGGAGCCGCTCCTCGAGCTGGACCCGCTCGGTCACGTCCATCGTCGTCCCGATCAGGCGCGGGTCGCCGCCGACGTCGAGGCGGGCGCCGTGCGTGAGGGTGACGCGCTCCTCTCCGTCGGCTCGGACCGCGCGCAGCCGGATCGGGTCGAGCGACTCGCCGTCGGCGACCCGCCGCCACCACGCGAGCTGCCGGTCGCGGTCCTCGACGTGCATCCGCTCGAGGGCGATCTCGGGCGTGACCACGGAGCCGGGCTCGAGGCCCACGATGCGGTACATGCCCTCGGTCCAGCGGATCTCCCGGGTCCTCGGGTTGACGAAGAAGGACCCGGTCGACGCGATGCGCTGCGCCTCCTCGAGGGACCGCAAGTAGAGCTGCGCGTCGATCTCCGCGAGGCGGCGATCGGTGATGTCCGTGAGCACGCCGACGAGGGTGACGCGGCCCTCGGCGGTCATCAGGGGCGCCCCCACGCCGCGGAGGTGCCGGACCGCCCCGTCGCGTCGGACGATGCGGTACTCGGAGGGCTCCACGCGCTCGCTCTCGATCGTGGCCTGGAAGGCGGCCCGGATGCGCGCCGCGTCGTCCGGGTGGATCGCCTCGAGGAAGGTCTCCGCGCGCACCGTCTCGTCGAAGTCGAACCCGAGGAGCTCGTAGAGCGGGTCGGACCAGTACGTCGCCCCTCCGATCTCCCAGCGGAAGACGCCGACGCCGGCGAGGTCCGCCGCCGCGCCGAGCACCTCGGCTCGCTGCTCGGCCGAGAGCGAGGCCAGGCGCTGCACCGGCGGCGCGGTCATGCCCGCAGCCTACCGCAACGCCACCCGCGAGGAAGCGCGTTTGAATCCTGGGCTGGCTCGGTTACACCCGGGCGATGCGAACCCATGCCCCTGCGCTGCTCGGCGCGCTGCTCCTCGCCTCGTGCGGCGGTCGATCGCTCCCCGCGGCGACCGTCCACGTCCAACCCGGCGCGGGCGCCGACGACTCCGCGATCGCGCAGGTCGTGGACGCGTTCTACGCGGCCGAGATGGACCCCGAGGCGATGCAGCCCGAGATCGAGCGGCTCCTCGCGGCGCACCCGCGCTCTGCGGTCGTGCACGAGATGGCCGCGCACCTCGCCGAGCTGCGCGAGGACGACGGCGCGGCGTGGGAGCATTGGCTGCGCGCGTCCGCGGATCTGTCCAGCGACCTGGGCACCATCTACCTCGACCGCGCGCTGCGCTTCGACCTCACCGCGTCGCAGCAGGCGACGACCGCCGACTACTTGGCGCGCCTCGTCGACGAGCACCCGAGCCCCGACGTGCGCGTCGACGCGGCCCGCCGCCTGATTCGCGTCCTGCAGGCGCGCGAGGAGCTCGAGGCGGCCGACCGCGTCGGCGCGACGCTCGGCTTCATCGATCGCTGGATGGTGGTCGGCGCGTTCGACAACGACCAGGGCCGCGGCTTCTTCGCGGAGCACCCGCCCGAGGCCGAGATCGACCTCGACGCCGAGTACCGTGGCTTGCTGCAGCCGATCCGCTGGCGCCCCGCCGCGCAATTCGATCGCAGCGGGATGGTCCGCGTCGGCGATCAGGTCTCCCCCGATCAGTGGGGCGTCGCGTACCTCCTGACCCACGTCCACACCGACGCCGAGCGCGACGTGCAGCTCCGGCTCACGACGCCCTCGGGCGTGCGGGTCTGGCTGAACGGCAACCGCGTCGTGGACCAGGAGCGCGTCTCGCGGCCCGAGACCGACAACCTCGTGGTGCCCGTGCACCTCGCCGCCGGCTGGAACCGCGTCCTCGTGAAGTCGGCGCAGGGCGATCAGAGCCCCTGGACGTTCGGCGCGCGCTTCACCGAGCTCGACGGCAACCGGCCGACCGGGCTGAGCTTCGACACCGCGCTGCACGAGCTGCCCGAGGAGATCGAGTCCTACGAGCCGCAGAACGCGTCGCTGCTCATCGACGTGATCGCCGCGATCGAGCCGCCGCTGCGCCGCGAGCTCCTCACGCACCACGACGCGATCCGGAACGGCTACGAGGGCGACGCCCTCGCGTCGGCGCGCACGCTGCTCGAGCAGGCGCCGCATCACCCGGTCGTCATGTACCACGCGTCGCTGACCCACTGGACCAACGACGAGCTCGGCGTCGCGCAGGACCTCCTGAACGACGCGGTCACCCGCTTCCCCCACAGCGCCGGGTTCCTCTACCAGCGCGGCGCCTTCTACCGTGAGCGCGACCGCTACGACCGCGCCATCGAGGACCTCGAGGCGGCCCGCGCGCTCACCGCCGACGCGCGCTTCGCGACGATGGCGCTCGCGGGGACGTTCGAGGATCGCGGCTGGCGCGAGCACCAGTGCCGCGTGCTCGAGGAGGCGTCCACGCGCTGGCCCGACAGCGGCTGGGCCGTGCGCGCGCTCGGGTTCTGCCAGCAGCAGCGCGGCTACATCGACGCGGCGCGCGCGCTCCACGAGCGCGCCGACGGGATCGAGCCCGGCCACGAGTGGAACCTCCGCCGGCTCGCGCTGCTCGCGCGCGGACGGCAGGACCACGGCGCGATGGTCGCGATCGCCGAGCGCCTGCGCGCGCTGTCGCCGTGGAGCACCGAGGCGCTCGTGGACGCGGGCGACCAGTACCGCTTCGCGGAGCGCCGCGCGGAGGCGCGCGCCCTCTACGAGCAGGCCCGCGACCGCGACCCCGTGTGGTCCGCGCCGCGGCAGCGGCTCGGGTTCATGGCCTTCGAGGACGGAGACCTCGAGGGCGCCCTCCAAAACTGGGCCGCCGCGCTCGAGCGCGACCCCGACAACGGCGCGCTCGCGGATCGCGTCGACTTCCTGCGCAACGAGGAGGACGACCCCGACCGCCGCCTGATGCCGAGCGATCACGCGATCGACGAGGCGCTCGCGATGGAGATCGAGGTCGACCCGGGCGCGCACACCGTCTTGCTCCTCGACGACGAGGTCACGACGGTCCAGCAGGACGGCAGCGCCCGGCACCGGATCACGCAGGTGAGCCTCGCGACCACGACCACCGGCCGGGACGAGCTCATCCAGAACCGCGTCCCCGCGAGCGCGAGGGTCCTGCGCGCGTTCAGCGTGGCCCCCGACGGGAGCCGCTCCGAGGCGTCGTCGATCCGCGGCGGGGTGATCCGCTTCCGCGGCCTCGACGTCGGGACCAAGGTCGTCCTGCAGTACGTCTACCACTCGGCGCCGCCGCAGTTCCTCCCGAACCACTACGTCGGGAGCTGGCTGTTCCAGGGCGTGCACCGCCAGCTCGGCCGCGCGCGCTGGGTCGTGCAGCTGCCCGCCGGCCGCGAGCTCGCGATGCACGTGCAGGGGCCGATCGAGCACGCGCTGACCCACGAGGGCGGCCTCGACGTGCACACCTTCACCGCGGAGGGCGTCCCGCCGTTCGTCCCCGAGCCGCAGATGCCGCCGGTCGGCGATCAGATCGCGCTCGTGACCCTCAGCACCTTGCTCGAGTGGGGCGAGTACGTGGAGTGGGAGCGCGCGCTGCTCAGCGAGGTCTTCGAGAGCAACGCCAGCCTGCGGCAGCGGGCGAGCCAGCTCGTGGAGGGCGCGACGACCACGCGCGAGCGCATCGATCGCATCTACCGCTACGTGTCCCAGGAGATCCGCTACCAGCAGGACTACGAGGACACGATCGCGGGCGTGCGGCCGCACAGCTGCCCCGTCGTGCTCGAGCGCGGCTACGGCGACTGCAAGGACAAGGCGGTGCTGATGATCCTGCTCGCGCGCGAGCTCGGCATCGACATCCAGTTCACGGTGCTCCGCACGACGGGCGCGGGCGAGGTCCGCCGCGAGGTGCCCAACCAGCAGTTCAACCACGCGATCGTGTTCGTGCCGGCCCAGGAGGGGATCGAGGAGGGGTTCTTCATGGACCCGACCACCGACGGCCTCGACATGGGCAACCTCCGCGCCGACGACCAGGGCGCGACGGCGCTCGTCCTCGATCCGGACAGCGGCGAGTGGGCCTTCCACCAGATCCCGTATCAGCCGCCGGAGATGACCTACTACCGCTGCGACATCGCGGTCTCGGTGGCGGGCGAGGAGCAGGCGAGCGCGGACACCCGCTGCCAGATCCGCGGCACCGTCGCGTCGATGTTCCGCCGCGCGATGCGCAACGAGGAGCGCGCCACGCAGGTCCGACAGAACGTCGCGCACGCGATGTTCGCGGGCTCGAGCGTGACCGACTCGCAGACCGAGCACCTCGACGACATCGTCGAGCCGATCGAGATGCGCCTCGTCCTCGACGCGTCGAGCGCGCTGCAGGCCCACGGCGAGGAGCACCGCATGCGCGTCCCCGCGCCGTTCGCGCTCGGCGGGCTCACGCGGCTCGAGCGCCGGCGCACGCCGCTGCGGCTCGGGGTCCTCGACTCCTCGCGGTGGGCGGCGACCTTCGAGGCCCCGCGCGACGGCCGCATCGTCCGCGTGCCCGCGGACTTCACCATCGAGCACGAGTGCTTCACGATCTCGCGCCGCTCGACGATGCGCGGTCGAACGGCGAACGTCGTCGTCGAGTTCTCCCGCAGCTGCCCCGACATCTCACCGGAGGTCTACCCGGAGTTCCGGCGCCAGGCGCAGCGCGCGGCGACGTTGCTCCAGGACGAGGTGGTCTTCGATCTGTAGGCGGGTCGGGGGGAAGTTGATTTGCGCTCGATCACGAGGAGCCTCGGGATGGGAGCGGTTTGGAGGGGATGATGATGCGTGGATTGGGGATGGGTGGGGGTGGCTCCTCGTGACCGAGCACGCTCCGACCTACTTCACGGCGCGTGCCAACCCCCGAGCGCAGCTTCTCGCCCGAATCGACGCCCTCGGCGGGCCTCGCTTCTGCCATTCCGTCAACGCCTCCGTCGGAGGCCGGACATCGCGTCAACGCGCCTCGTAGTACGCCCGCCGCGCGGGGACCGAGACCAGCTCGCGCTCGGGCCAGCGCACCGCGGTGAGCTCGCCCCCGAAGACGCAGCCGGTGTCGACGCACAGCGTCTCGTTCACCCACTCGGCGCGCTCCACGGGGGTGTGCCCGTAGACCACGGCCGCCTCCCCGGCGTAGCTCGCCCCCCAGTCGCGCCGCACCGGGAGGCCGTCCTCGTCGACCTCGCCCGTCGTGTCGCCGAAGATGCAGAACGCGCGGACCCGCTTGCTGCTCCGGCCGTGCAGCCGCTCGATCAGCCCCGCGTGCGCCACGACGAGCGCGCCGCCGTCGAGGACGAGGTGATCGGGGAGCGACCGCAAGAAGTCGTGCACTTCGGCGCGGAACGCGTCGGGCTCGCGCTCGAGCTGCTCGATGCTCGCGGCGAGCCCGTGGGTCGGCCGCACCTGCCGGCCCTCGAGCCAGCGGACGAGCTTCGCCTCGTGGTTGCCGAGGAGGCACAGCGCGTCGCCTTCGCGCGTCGCGCGCAGGACGCGGCGCAGGACGCCCGGGACGTCGGGCCCGCGGTCGACGAGGTCGCCGAGGAAGAGCGCGCGGCGCCCGTCGGGGTGGCGCCCGTCCGCGTCGTAGCCGAGCGCGTCGAGCAGCGCCTCGAGCTCGTCGGCGCACCCGTGGATGTCCCCGATGATGTCGAACGGGCCCGCGAGCTCGGGGCGGTCGCAGTCGAGCCGACGCCGCGCGAACGTCGCGTCGTCGATCGCGTCCACGCCCGCGAGGTGGACGACCTGGCGGAAGCCCTCGGCGCCGATCGAGCGGAGCGTGTCCATCAGCAGGGCGCGCTGCGCCTCGATCACCGCCTCACCGACCCGGCGGCCGGCGCGGCTCGCGTCGCGCTCCAGACAGACCTCGAGCGGCGCGTCGAGGACGACGGCGTCGATCGGGAGGTGCTGCGAGCGCGCGATCCGGAGGAGCGCCCGGCGCGGCTCGCGCTCGACGTTGGTGGCGTCCACCACCGTGAGCCGCCGGTGAAGGAGCCGCTTCTCGGCGACCGCGTGCAGCAGCTCGAACGCGTGGCCGCTCACGCGCTGGTTCGCCGCGTCGTCGCAGATCATCGCGCGGAAGTCGTCCGAGACGAGCACCTCGGTCGGCCCGAAGTGCTTCGCCGCGAAGGTCGACTTCCCGCTCCCCGACGTGCCCACGAGCAGCAGGAGGCTCGGCTCGATGATCTCGATCGGTCCGGTCATGGCGGAACAGGTAACCCAGAGCGGACGTCGCGGGGGATCGCCAAGGCCGCCGCCGCTCGCCGGGTCTGGGGCACGGGCCGATCCTACGGCGACCCCAACCTGACGTGCTATCGTGATCGTGCCCTCGAGGCGGATGGAAGGATCCGTGAGCGCCACCCCTGCGGCTGAGGAGGAAGACCCGATCGTCGGCCGCGTGGTCGAGGGTCGCTTCCGCGTGATCCGGAAGCTCGCCGCGGGCGGCATGGGCGTGGTCTACGAGGCCGAGCAGGTGCCGCTCGGCCGCAAGGTCGCGCTCAAGATCCTCGAGGTGGGCAAGGCGCCCGGCGGCGACGCCTCCTTCAAGGAGCGCTTCTTCCTCGAGGCGAGCGCCGCGGCGCGGCTCGCGCACCCGAACACGATCGTCGTCCACGACTACGGCAGCACCAGCGACGGCATGTGCTTCATCGCGATGGAGTACCTGGGCGGCGGCACGCTGTCCGCGCGGCTGAAGACGTCCGGGCCGCTGGTCCCGGCGGCGGCGATCCACGTGAGCATGCAGATCGCCAGCTCGCTCCACGGCGCGCACGAGCAGGGGCTCGTCCACCGGGATCTGAAGCCGGGCAACGTGATGTTCGCGCCGCGGGGCGGCGACCCGCTGTTCGTGAAGGTCCTCGACTTCGGGCTCGTGAAGGTCCTCGACCAGGGCAAGGACGCGCTCCAGCTCACGCAGAGCGGCGTGATGATGGGCAGCCCGCGCTACATGGCGCCCGAGCAGGTCAAGGCGCAGCCGACGGACGCGCGGACCGACATCTACTCGTTCGGGGCGGTCCTCTACCACATGCTCACCGGCGCTCCGCCGTTCCACGCGGGCAGCGCCTTCGAGGCGATGCAGCACCACGTGTACTCGCAGCCGCCGCCGATGCGCGCGACGTGGCCCGGCTGCACCGCGGGGCCGATGCTCGAGGCGCTGGTCATGCGATGCCTCGCCAAGGAGCCGGGGCATCGCCCGCAGGGCATGGACGAGGTGATGAACGCGCTGCGAGACGCCGCCGCCGAGGCGGGCGGAGGTCTCTCGGGCGTCGGCTCCTACCTCGGTCGCTCCCCGACGGGATCGGGTTCGGACAGCGGATCGTACGCGTCGGTGCCCGCCGCGGTGCCTCCGCCGCAGACGTACGGCGAGACTCCGTCGAGCCCCTCGAACCCGGGCAGCGGCCCGCAAGGGCACAGCGGCATCGTGGCGCGGACGGCCCCGCCGGGGACCTCGGGGCGCGTCAAGACGATGCGCTTCGAAGGGGCCGTCGCCCCGCCGCACGAGGTCGCGCCGGCGGCGCCCGCGCCCGAGCGGTCGAGCTCGGCGATCATCCTCGCCGTGGGCGCGCTGCTCGCGCTGCTCTGCGCCGGGGCGGTCGCGCTCGCGGTGGTGGCGTTCGTCCCGTTCGGCGAGGATCCGGCCACCGCGCACGCGGAGGTGGCGACGCCGCCCCCGCCGCGCGAGGTCGCTCCCGTCGTCACGGCGCCGCCCGTCGTGCCACCCATCGCGCCGCCGGTCGCCCCCGTGGTCGCGCCGGTCGCCCCCGTGGCGCCGGTCGCCCCCGCCGCCTCGACGATGCACCTCGTGACCGACCCCGCCGGCGCGACGGTCCGCCGCGAGGGCAGCGACCTCGGCGACACGCCGCTCGATCTGCGCATCCCTCAAGGGGAGCGATGGACGATCGAGATCTCGCACGAGGGCTTCGTCACCCGCGAGGTCACGCTCCTCGGCGGTCAGTCGACCTTGACCGTGCACCTCGAGCCCGAGGAGGCCGAGGCCCCCACGCGGCCCGTGATCCGGCGCCCGGTCCAGCCGATCGTGCAGCCGCAGGTCCGCCCGCTCGCCCCCGTGACCACCCCGACGACGACCCCCTCGCGCGGGCGTCGCGGCAGCTACACGCCCGATCTCGACGATCCCTGGGCGCACCGCTGAGCCTCGTGTACGAGCACTTCCTCGGGACCTGGGCGCTCGAGCCCGAGTCCTGCCAGTACGAGCAGGGCGACCCGCCGCGCTCGGGGCTCTACCGCATCGAGGCGCACGACGGGCGCCTCCACTTCTCGATCACGTGGGAGGACGCCGCCGGCGCGTCGCACGCGGTGAGCTTCTCGGGCACGCCGGACGGCGAGCCCGAGCCCTTCGACGGGGGCGACCTCGCGGACGCGCTCGTGATCCGGGCGGTGTCCGAGCGCGAGCTCGTCTCGAGCGCGCTCTACCGAGGCGTCGAGCGGATGGTCGCCCAGCGGCAGCTCGACGACAGCCGCACCGCGATGCGGGTGGTCCAGGTCGTCCGGCTGCCCGACGGCACCTCGCCGGCGAACGTCGCGATCTACGTCAAGCAGCCGACCTGACTCGCCGCCGCCGCGCGACGACCACCAGCCCGGCGAGGACCAGCCACAGGCCCGTCGCGCCGCCACCGCTCGGGGAGACCGCGCAGCCCTCGGCGCCCAGGGGCCGCTCGGAGCCGCCGCCGCCGGTGCCGCCGTCGGGCTCCATCATGCCCATGCCGGTGCCGGCGTCCGGCTCGGGCATCGGCTCACACATCGGATCGACGCCGTCGCAGTCGGCGTCGACGCCGTCTCCGCAGAGGTCGGTCGCGCCGGGGTGGACGCTCGCGTCCGCGTCGTCGCAGTCGACGTCTGCGGGGCTCCCGTCGCCGTCCTCGTCGACCGGGCCGACGACGGCGCGGGGGTGCACGAGGATCGAGAGCGTGACCTCCGGCCCGAACCACGTGACGCCCTCCTGCACGAGGCGGAACGTGTCGGTGATCGTCGTGTCCTCGGTCACCTCGGGCGCGGTGACCATGAAGGTGAAGCGCCCGACGCGGCCCGTGGAGTAGTCGCTGTGATCGGCCCCGCTCGCGCGGTGGTCGTTCATCCAGTTCTCGGCGTCGAAGAACGGGCTCGCGTGGTCCTGCGGCGCAGAAGTCCCGATGCGCGTGTTGTCGAGCGACCAGGTGGCGCGGCCGTCGTTGCGCATCTCCACCCATGCGACCTCGCGGTCACCCGAGGTCATCTCGGCGGGAACGCTCTGGCCCGAGTAGCTCGCGTCGTACGCGGGCCCCTCCGGGACGCCGCGGACCATGTCCATGTAGCGACCCCAGTCCCAGCCGGAGCCCGGGTCGGTGTGGGTCGCGCCCGGCGCCTCGGAGTGCCCGATGATGTGCGAGCGATCCATCGGGATGCCGTACTTGGTGCACAGGTGCCGCACGAGCGCGGCGCTCGAGCGGTACATCGCGTCGGTGTACCAGCGGCCCGGGTCGGCGACGTAGCCCTCGTGCTCGATCCCGATGGAGCGCGAGTTGTAGTTGCCGACGTGCCACGCCTTGTCGCGCTCGTGGACCATCTGGGTGATCTCGCCGTCCGAGGAGCGGATCACGTAGTGCGCGGAGACGTCCGCCGCCGGGTTCTGGAACCAGCTGATGGCGCCCGCGTAGGAGCCCTGCGTGGTGTGGATGATGATGTGGTCGATGGCCGCGGTGCGGCTCGAGTAGTTGGTCGAGCTCGCCGGCACCCAGCGCGCCATCGAGTACTCCGCGCCGCCGTAGGCCTGCGTGGCGCCGATGCCGTCGGGGAGGCGGACCGAGCCCGAGTGCAAGACGACGTGCGATCCATCGGCGCCGAGGCCCGACGCGCCGACGCGCATCCAGCGGAAGACCTCGTCCGCGTAGCTCTGGCGCGCGCCCTCGTTCTCGAGGCCGGCGTAGTCCCCGAGGACCTCGACCCACGCGCCCGGATCGTCGGCCGCGGGCGCCTCGCCGCGGGCGTCCGCCATCGCGCGCAGGACCACCGCGGTCGCGAGGAGCGACACGGCCGGATCGTCGGCGAGGCGCTCGGCGTCGACGCCGAGCTCGGCCGCCGCGGTGCCCACCGGGTCGGACGCGAGCCACGGGCGGAGGCCGCCCACGCCGACCGGCGTCGGCATCCCGTGGTGATCGGCGTCGGCGCCGGCGTCGGGCAGCTGCCAGCGCGTCTCGGTGTACCCGACCGCGAGCGTGAGGGAGGCCGGCACCCCGTAGTGGAGCTCGCCCATCTCGGCGGCGTCCTGGAGCGTGTGCAGCTCCGCCACGGAGACCGCGGGGCCCTCCGAGGCGCAGCCGACGGAGAACAGAGAGAGGGTGAGACCGAGGGTGAGAGCGCGTCGCATGCCGGGTGACAGCGCAAGGTCCGTGCCCTCGTGACGCCGGGATTCCAGGCCCTTCGAGGTGCAGCCGCGACATCGCACGGGAGCGTCAAGCTGGCGCACTCACCGCGAGTCCGTGGGCGATCCGGTGCGTGCGGGCCGTCTCGGGGCGACCAAGATCTGGACGCCTCCGATCGCGGAGCGAGGGGAGGGAGCCACGCGCGCTCCGCGACCCCAGCGGCGCCGCCTGCGGAGGCTCGGGGGAGACGGGAAACCGGCGCGCGTACCATCGGCCGTGCGCCACCCCCGTCGATCGCCCCTCTGGTTGCTCTCCCTCGCCTCGCTCTCGTTCTTGTCGGGGTGCCCCGACACGCGGCCTCGCAACCTACGCCAGGACGCGGGCTCGACCTTCGACGCGGGCCCGAGCTTCGACGCCGGCATGATCGAGGGCACCGACGCGGGCCCCGGCGAGCCGGGCACCGAGGGGCAGGTGCGGATCGTGGGCGGCGGCGCGATCGGGCGCCTCGAGGTCTATCACGAGGGTCAGTGGGGGACGGTCTGCGACGACTCCTTCGACGAGCTCGACGCGACCGTCGCGTGCCGGCAGCTCGGCTTCGCCAGCGGCGTGCCGATCACCGCCGAGCCCGGAGTGGACCCGATCTGGATGGACGATCTCGAGTGCAGCGGGTCCGAGACCCGGCTCGTCGACTGCGTCTTCCCCGGCTTCGGAGTCCACAACTGCAGCCACTCCGAGGACACCGGAGTGGAGTGCGTCGCGGACTAGCCGGCTACGGGCTGGGGGTGCACTCGGCGGCGGGGGCGACGGTGAGGCCGTCGATCCACGCACGCAGCGTCGCGATGCCCGCCTCGTGGACCATCTCGGTGGCCACCGGCGGCATCTGGACGCCCGCCATGCGGGAGCTCGCGCGGTGGATCGCGACGCTGTTGGTCGAGTCGCCGGGCATGTAGCGGCAGAGCGCCGAGCCGAACGTGATCGAGCTGACGTTGTTGACGCCCGTGCGGTAGGTCGTCGTGTCCTCCACCGTCGCGCTCGCGCCGACCTCGAGCCGCATGTAGAACATCCGCAGCGCCGCGGCCGGATCGCCGCCCGGGCGGTGGCAGTAGCCGCAGTTCGTGTGGAGGTAGCCGAGCGCCGCGACGGCGGTCGCGTCTCCGGGCACCACGGCGTCCGAGCGCGAGAACGGGTTCGCGATGCGCCCCTCGTCGAGCAGCGTCTGGTAGTTCACGCCCGCGTCGTCGTGGTTGAGCTGGAAGGCGGTGAAGCCGTTGATCATGTCGTGCCCGTTCTGGCCGATGTGGCAGCGCAGGCAGAGGGCCCCATCCGGGATGTCGTGGTCGGTGCCGAGCACGTTCTCGCGCACGGCGGGCGCCGCGTTCGTGACGTCGGTGACCGCGGTCCCCTCGGCGTTCCACGCGTAGACGCTCGGGGTCCACGAGGCGACGCCGACGCCCGCGCTGGTCTTCTCGAGGATGCGCGTCTCGAGGCGCATGCCGCCGAGGCTGAACGTCTTGTAGAGGCGCGTCCCGACCGGGTAGACCCAGTGGTCCGGATCGGCGGTGTCGATCTGCGTCCCCTCGGGCAGGTAGATCCAGCGCTCCTTGGTCGCGCCGTCGGCCCAGAGCTCGAAGCGCGGCGTGTACGCCCGGATGCCCGGCCCCACGATGGTGCACTCGGGGTCGATGTAGAGGTCCGGCGGCCCGTCGCAGGGAGCCCCCGCGTCCACGCCGGCGTCGTAGCCCGCGTCCTCGCCAGCGTCCGTGCCCGCGTCGGTCGGCGGCGGCCCCGCGTCCACCATGGGGTCGTCGGGATCGCAGCCGAGGGACAGGGTTGCGATCACGGTGATGAGAACGACGGCGCGCAAGCGGACCTCCCAGACGGTGCCGGGCATCATAGACCAACGAGCGTCGCCGACCAGTGACGAGCTGGCCGGAAGTGATCGGTAACCGCGCGACGCTGGCTCTGATTCATCGGGCCCTGCTAAGCTGCGGCGGCCTGCCTTCCCAACCGGGGGTTCCATGATTCGGTCTTGCGCGGCCTTCGCGGTCGCGATCAGCTTGATGTCCGTCACCGTCGTCGCTCGGGCGCAGCAGCCGAGCGAGCAGCTGGACGAGGCGGCGCGCCTCACGTTCGAGTCCGCCCGCGAGGCCTTCGTGGCCGGCGAGTACGAGCGCGCGCTCGGGCTGTTCCGCCAGGCGTACAGCCTGAGCAACCGCCCCGGCCTCCTCTACAACATCGCGCAGACCCTCGACCGCCTCCGCCGAGACGCCGAGGCGCTCCAGGCGCTGCGCGAGTACCTCACGGCGTACCCGGAGGCTCCGAACCGCACGGAGGTCGAGGCGCGGATCCGCGTGCTCGAGCAATCGGTCCAGGCGGACGAGCAGCGCCGCGTTCGAGAGCAGCGCGAGCGCGAGATCGCCGAGGAGCAGGCGCGGCGAGACGGTCAGCCGCCGCCGCCTCCACCCGATCAGGGCATCGGCATCCTGCACCCCGCGATCTTCATCTCGGTCGGGGGCGTCGCGCTCGTCGGCGCGGGCCTCGCGATCTGGGCGGGGCTCGAGACGGGCTCGTTGAACGACGCCTACGAGGCGGACACGAACCCGGCCACGGTGGCGCAGTCCTACTCCGACGCGGAGAGCATGCAGACCCTCGCCAACATCTTCATCTTCACCTCCGCCGGCCTCGGGGTCGCGGCGGTCGTGTTCGCGATCCTCACGGACTGGAACGCCTTCGACGGCGGCTCGAGCTCCGCCTCCGCGGTGCGCCCCGCGCTCGCGGTCGACGGTAACGGCGCCCGCCTCGGGCTCGAGGGGAGCTTCTGATGCGACTTGCTTCGATTCCCACGCTCGCCATCGCGCTCGCGCTCGGCGGGTGCTTCGTGGTCACGCCCGGCCACCGCGACGACGTGCTCAACAACACGGGCACCGACGCGGGCACGGACGGCGCGGTCCCCCCCGGGACCGACGCGGGCGTCGACGGCGGCGGCTCCACGAACCTCCTCGTCGACAGCTGCGGCGACTCGAGCGCGACCTACGAGATCCTCCGCGACTCGCGCTCGCCCTTCATCGTCGACACGACGAGCCTCGTGAACCGGGTCTCGACCTGCGGCACCGGCGCCTCTCCCGGCAACGACGGCTTCCTCGCCGTCGAGGTCACCGCGGGCGATCTGTGGCACTTCCACGTCATCCCGGATCCGGCCACGCCGGGTCAGGATCGCGACCCGTTCCTGTACCTCGTCCTCGCGTCCGGCTCCTCGTGCGACACCCGCGCGTGCCAGCACTCGTCGAACAGCTGCCTCGGCGGCGGCGACGAGCACTTCGCGTTCGTCGCGCCCGAGGACGGCATCTGGTACCTCGGCATCGACGACGCCAACCCGGGCGGGGGCGTCTACCAGATCGAGGCGATCCGGCTGCAGTGCGGTGACGGGATGAAGGTGCACGGCGAGGCCTGCGACGGCTCGGCGACGTGCAGCAGCTCCTGCCAGGAGATCTTGTCGGAGACCCGGCCCAACGAGGTCGAGGCCAACGACAACCCGATCGAGGCGAACTTCGTCGAGATCCCGTCGGCGACCAACGAGATCACCCTGAGCGGCAACATCGGCGGCGGGACCTGCACCTACCCCGACGTCTTCGACTTCCGCATCGGGGACGACAACTCCGCGCTCACCGTCGACATCCTCAAGTCGGACGGGACGGTCTGCGACAACGCGAGCCTCACCCCGTTCAACATCATCCTGCGCAGCAGCGCTGGAGAGACCCGCGCCGGTCCGATGACGGACCCGGTCACCGGCTGCGCTCAGCTCCGCGTCACCGGCCTCTCGGCCGCGGCCTACTACGTCTACCTCGAGCACGACGCGCCGATCGAGGATCGCATCGTGCCCTACCAGGTTCGGCTCCGCGTCACCCCGCCCTGAGCGGATCACGAAGGGAAGACCCCGTGTCGAATCGCCAGCTCATCGGATCGCTCGCGCTCGCGGTCGTGTTGCTCGCCCCCGGGGCCGTGGCGCACGCGTTCGAGCCGTTCGCCTTGCTCGTGCCCTGCCGCGCCACCGCCGTGAACTCGGTCGGGACCACGCGGCCGTGCATCACGTGCCACAACAACCCCGACGGAGGCTCGGGCTGCGCCACGCCGCCCTGCTTCAACCCGTTCGGGATGGCGTTCAACGCCAACGGCAGGATGTGGGACGCGACCCTCGCGATGGGGGACGCGGACGGCGACGGCTACACCAACGGGCAGGAGCTCGGGGATCCGATGGGCGTCTGGCGGCCCGGCGCGGCCACGCCCGGCACCTGCGGCTGCGCGACGCGCCCGGGCTTCCCGTCCTACACGCCGGGCGACACGGACGCGGACTCCGACGGGTTCTGCTGCATCGGTCGCGACACGAACCGCAACGGGACGTGCCTCGACATGGGCGAGAACGACGGCGCGTTCGACTGCGACGAGATGAACGCGATGGCGAACTCGGGGGCCACCGAGATCTGCTCGAACGCGATCGACAACGACTGTGACGGGGCGGCCACGCTCCTCGACTCGGACTGCGCGGCGGTCGTCGATCGCGACGGCGACGGGTACTGCCCGATGGGCCTCGACATGAACCGGGATCGGGACTGCATCGACGCGGGCGAGATGACCGGCGACGTCGACTGCGACGACGACCAGGTCACCGTGTCGCCGTCGGCCGGGGAGAACTGCCTCGACGGGCTCGACAACGACTGCGACACGATGGTCGACGGGGCCGATCCCGACTGCACGAGCGACCGCGACTCGGACGGCGACGGGTACTGCCCGATCGGTCGCGACCTCAACGGCAACGGCAACTGCAACGACCCCGGCGAGATGACCGCGGGCTACGACTGCGACGACTCCTCGGCGACCGTGAACTCGGGCGCGATGGAGCTCTGCACCGACTTCCTCGACAACGACTGCGACGGCCTCGCGGACTTCCGCGACGACATCGACTGCGGCGCGTTCTTCGACGCCGACGGGGACGGGTACTGCCCGGCCGGCCGCGACGGCAACGGCAACGGGAGCTGCGTCGAGCCCGGTGAGGCCGACGAGCCCGGGGACTGCGACGACACCAACCCCGGCATCAACCCGGGCCTCACCGAGGCGTGCCTCGACACGGACGTGGACGAGGACTGCGACGGCCTCGTCAGCCTCGCCGACCCGGACTGCGCCGGCTACGTCGACAGCGACGGCGACACGTACTGCTTCGTCGGCGCCGACATGAACATGAACGGACGCTGCACCGACGAGGGCGAGCAGTCGGGGCGGGGTGACTGCGACGAGTCGACGGTCGACGTCCGGCCGACCGCGATCGAGATCTGCACCGACGGCATCGACAACGACTGCGACGGCTCGACCGACGGCGCCGAGCGCGGGACCTGTGACGCCTACCGCGACATCGACGGCGACGGCTGGTGCTTCGCGGGCCAGGACCTGAACGACGACGGCTTCTGCGACGACGAGGGCGAGCAGGGCGACGTCGGCGAGTGGACGGGCGACATGGACCCGTTCACGCCCGCCGGCTCGATCGGCACGGAGGGCTCCCCGGTGCGCTACCCCGGCGCGCCCGAGCACTGCCGCAACAACGTCGACGAGGACCTCGACGGCCTCGTCGACGAGGCGGGGTACTGCCGCACCGACGTGGACGCGGACGGCGACGGGTACTGCCCCGTCGGCACCGACGTCAACGGCGACGGCGACTGCGAGGACGCGGGCGAGAACTCCGGCCTCGACTGCAACGACTCCGACGCGACGGTGAACACCGGCGAGGAGGAGCGCTGCCTCGAGCCAGTGGACGCCGACTGCGACGGCGAGTTCGGCACCGCGGACGAGGACTGCTTCCGCTACCTCGACCTCGACGGCGACGGGCTCTGCGGGACGGGCATCGACGACAACTCGGACGGCGACTGCCTCGACGACGGAGAGCAGCGCTTCGGCAGCGACTGCGACGAGCGCGACACGATGGTCAACAGCCGCGCGCGCGAGGCGTGCGACGACGGCATCGACAACGACTGCGACGGCGCGATCGACTACGCGGACACGCAGTGCGAGTGCATGGACGACAGCGTCTGTGACGACGGCGACCCGTGCACCCTCGACACGTGCGTGAGCCGGATGTGCACGAGCACGCCCGACAGCACGTGCGGCGATGGCGGCGTGATGCCGGACGGCGGCACGACCCAACCGCCGAGCGAGGGCTGCGGCTGCCACGCGGCGGGCACCACGCGACCGACGGGGGCGCTGCTCCTCCTCGGGCTCGTCGGGCTCGTCGGGCTCCGGCGCCGCCGGCGTCTCTGAGGGAGGGAGCGATGGCGCTCATCGAGTGTCCCGATTGCGGCCGCAAGGTCTCCGATCGGGCCAAGAACTGTCCCGACTGCGCGTGCCCGGTCTCCGACGTGATCGTCGAGCTCCGCGAGGCCGAGGCGCGCGCCGTGATCGTCGCGACGCGCGAGGCCACCGACCGGCTCGTCGACTGCGGCCGCTGCCACGGCCGCGGCTGGTTCCAGCTCCCGGACGGGCTCGTCGCGTGGTGCATCGTCTGCGAGCACACCGGTCGCACGCCGCTGTGCAAGGCGAGCAACGGCTTCTACTCGGTGGCGCCGTACGCCGTGGAGCGCTTCCTCGCGGGGGAGCTCCACGCCGAGACGTCGGGCGTCGTGTACTCGCTCGGTGCGTCCGAGCCCAAGGAGTTCGCCTTCGAGGAGGCCGCGGACCGCGTGTCGATCGACCCGGGGGATCCGGCGATCCCCTGGGTGATGAGCGTCGAGGAGAAGAAGCGGCTCTGACGGGCTGGTCAGCGCCCGGCGCGGGCGCTGCTGGCCCCGTCGCCGTTGCTCGCGGGGCCCACGCAGACGCGGGCGTCCTCGCCGCGCGGGCAGCCCGGGCAGGTGCCGAGGCGCATGAGGCGGCAGTGCTCGCCGCTCCGGCAGTCCTCGTCCTCCTCGCAGGCGCGCTCGGTGGGTTCCCACCACCAGTGCGCCGCGCTCTGCGGCAAGCGGTCGCCGGGTCGCCACGTGACCTCCGCGCGCCGCGGGCCGTCGTCCCCTCCGCAGGCGCCGAGCGCGAGCGCGCCGACGCACAAGAGGGAAGCCACGATCGTCCTGAGAGCTCCGTTCCGCATCATTCCTCCGGCCCGGTGGGCCACCGTTACACGAAATTGTCCGGACGGGAGGGTCTGCCGGCAAGAAATCCGTCGAGCGTGTCGATCGGTTGTGCTGGCCCGCCTTCGTCTGCCATACTGCCACGTGCTCGTTCCGGGGTGGGCGAGCGGCGGAGGCACGGATGCGAACGATGGTAAGGAACGTGATTCTGGCGGCGCTGGCGGGCGCGCTCATGATCGCCTGCGGCGCTGACGTGGGTGAGAGCGGCACGCGGCTCGTCATCGACGAGGCGCAGGTCACCTCGGAGACGCTGTACATGCTGCCGGACGTCTCGCAGGTGCCGTACACGCTCGCCGAGCTCAACGCGCAGGGCATCGATCCCACCGAGGCGATCCCGGTCCGCGTCGAGGTCTTCGAGAACGTCGCCGTGGCGTGGTTCGCGCCCGACGGCGTCGCTCGCATCGGTGGCGACTGGATCATCGCGCTCTGGTCGGTCGAGCGCGTCGCGATCTCCGACGAGACCGCGCGCGGCGACGCGCCCGAGATCACCACCCCCGGCACCTACTACAACGGCGCCGACATCAACGTCGAGGCTCGCCCCAGCTACGACATCCAGCTCACGAACGTCCCGGAGCACGCGGGCGCGATCGCGATCGTCGACTTCCTCGATCGCCTCGGCACGGCCGCGGAGCTCGAGCTCTACGAAGAGCTGATCACGCACCACCCGGGCTGCGAGTGAGCTGAGCCCTCGGGCTCTCAGTCAAAGGCCGGCGGTCACCCCGTCGGCCTTTTGCTTTTCGAACGCCTGGGCCGGGAGGCGCGAAGGGCGTTCGGCGCGGGCCCGGCCTGTGGTAGATGACAGCGATGATCGCGCGATCGATTTGTTGCTGCGTGCTGCTCCTCGCCGGCTGCGGGGCGCCCGCCATCGTGGACGCCTCCCGCACGCTGGCGACGGGGCACGACTGCGAGCCCGCGCGGCTCACCGTGGCCGAGAGCGGCGGCGCGTACGGCGTGAGCGGCTGTGGCGCCGACGGAGTCTACAGCTGCGAGCCCGGCGCCGAGTGCTCCGCGTCCAGCGAGTCCGTCGACATGGCTTGGGTCGCCGAGGGGCGCGCCGCGATGGCCGCGATCGCCGACGAGGTGCTCGCCTGTAACGACGGGCAGGCGTTCACGCTTCAGGTCCGGCTCGACACCGCCGGGCAGCCGCAAGGCCTCGCCTCGGATCCCGAGCTCGGCGGCGACCAGCGCGTGTGCGTCGGTCGCATCGTCCTCGACCACGTCGCGCTCAGCGAGGCCAGCGGCGAGCGCCTCCTCGCCTACGAGTTCGGAGGCGCCGCCCCGCCCGCGGCGCTGCCGGTCGCCGAGGAGCCCGTCGCCGAGGAGCCCGTCGAGGAGCCGATCGAGGAGCCGTCCGACGACGTCGCCGAGCCCGCGCCGCCCGAGGGCGACGAGGGCACCGACGTCCCCGACGATCTGATCGAGTAGCTCGCTACTCCTTCGCCTCGGCCCAGCTCGCGCCGTGGCCGATGTCGACGACGAGCGGCACGCGCAGCTCGATCGCGTGCTGCATCCTGTCGCGCACGATCGCCACGAGCGCGTCGAGCTCCGCCGGCGGGCACTCGAAGAGCAGCTCGTCGTGGATCTGCAGGAGCATCTTCCCTTCGAGCTTCGCATCGCGCATGCGCTCGTCGATCTGGAGCATCGCGACCTTGCAGAGGTCCGCCGCGCTGCCCTGGATGGGCGTGTTCGCGGCGATGCGCTCGCCGTAGCTGCGGTCGGTGAAGTTGTTGCTGCTCAGCTCGGGCACGTAGCGGCGCCGGCCGAGGATCGTCTCCACGTACTTCTTCTCGAGCGCCTCGGCGACGGTGCGATCGACCCACGCCTTCACGTTCGCGTACCGCTCGAAGTAGCGATCGATGTAGGCCTTGGCCTCCTTGCGCTCGATCCCGAGCTGCTGCGCGAGCGCGGTCGCCCCCTGCCCGTAGATCGTCGCGAAGTTCACCGTCTTGCCGACGTTGCGCTGCCGCGCGTCGACCTGCTCCTCGGGCACGTCGAAGATCTGGCTCGCGGTCCGGCGGTGGATGTCCACGTCCTCCACGAACGACGCGATGAGGAGCGGGTCCTCGCTGAAGTGCGCGAGCACGCGGAGCTCGATCTGGCTCCAGTCGGCGCTCACGAGCGTCCAGCCGTCGCGCGGGATGAAGGCCTCGCGGATGCGCTTGCCGTCGTCGGTCCGGATCGGGGTGCGCTGCAGATCGGGGTCCGTCGTGATGAGCCGCCCGGAGCGGCCCGTCGTCTGCTGGATGGTGCAGTGCACCCGCCCCGTGTCCGGGTTCACCGCCTCGGCGAGCACCCGTGTGTACGTGTTGATCAGCTTCGCGAGCGCGCGCTGCCGGATGATCTGCGAGGCGATCTCGTGCCCGCCCTCGTGCAGGCGCTCGAGCACGTCGGCCGCGGTCGAGTAGCCCGTCTTGGTCCTCTTGATGACGGGCAGCCCGAGGTCCTCGAAGAGCACGTCGGCGAGCTGCTTGGGCGAGCCGATGTTGAACTCCTTGCCCGCGAGCTCGTAGATGCGCTGCTCGACCTCGCCCTTGCGCGCCTCGAACTCGACGCCGAGCCGATCGAGCGCGCCGCGGTCCACGCGGATTCCGTCGAGCTGCATGCGCGAGAGCACCTCGGAGAGCGGCAGCTCGACCTTCTCGAGGTTGTCGCGCTGCCCCTCCTCGTCGATGCGCTTCTCGATGAGCGGCCACATCTCCGCGATCGCGGCCACGAGGTGGCAGGCCCACGGCGCGAGCGCGTCGAGCGACACCTCGTCGAAGCGCTTCATCTTCTGACCGCTGCCCAGGATCGACTTCTCGAGCGACACCGGCCGGTGGAGGAACTCGCGGACGACCTGCTCGATCGGGTGGGGGATGATCCGGACCGGGTCCACGAGGAACGACCCGAGCTGCGTGTCGAAGCGCGCGCCCTCGATGGCGACGCCGTAGCGCCGCCAGAGCGTCATCTGGTCGCGCAGGTCGTGGCCGACCTTCGCCCGGCTCGGGTCCTCGAGCCACGGCTTCAGGACGGCGACGGCGTCCTCGCCGAGGGCGCCCTCGCCGGCGAGCAGCGGGACGTAGCGCGCCTTGCCCGGCGCCTGGCTGAGGGCGACGCCGACGAGCGCGCCGGTCACGAACGAGGGCAGCTCGTAGACGCTGAAGATCGCGACGGGCGCGTCGCCGAAGGACGCGAGGAGCGCCTCGAGGTCCGCGACGCTCTTCACCGGAGCGAAGTCCGCCTCGACCGCCGCCTCCTTCGCCTCGTCGCCGGCGGTGAGCAGGGAGTAGAACTCGAGCTCCTTGTAGAGCGCGTCGATCTTGTCGATCCGGGGCTCGGGGATCACGAGCTCCTCGATCCGCGTCGGCAGCTCGACGTCCTGGCGGATGAGCACGAGGTCGCGTGAGAGCCGGGCGTCGTCGGCGTGCTCGACGAGCGCCGTCTTCTGCTTGCCCTTCAGCTCGTCGACGTGGGCGAGGATGCCGTCGAGGTCGCCGTAGGTCTCGATGAGCTTGGCCGCGCCCTTCTGCCCGATGCCCGCGACGCCGGGGACGTTGTCGACCTTGTCGCCCATCAGCGCGAGCAGGTCGACGATGGAGCTCGGGGGCACGCCCCACTTCTTCTGGACCAGCTCCGGGTCGTAGGTGACGTCGCGCATCGTGTCGATCATCCGGACGTCGTCCGTGATCAGCTGGGCGAAGTCCTTGTCGGCGCTGATGATGTGCACCTCGTGCCCGAGCTCCACGGCCTGCCGCGTGAGCGTCCCGATCACGTCGTCCGCCTCGAAGCCGGGCACCCGCAGCGTGGGGAAGTCGTGGACCTCGACGATCTTGTCGATCCACTCGAGCTGCTGGCGCAGCTCGCCCGGCATGCGCGGCCGCTGCGCCTTGTACGCGGGGTACTTCTCGTCCCGGAACGTCGGGCCGGGCGGGTCGAAGACCACCGCGCCCATCGCGGGTTTGCGGCCCGCGAGGATCTTCCTGAACATCAGCGCGAAGCCGTAGCTCGCGTTCGTGTTCAGGCCGAACGACGTCTGGAAGCTGCTCGGGATCGCGAAGAACGCCCGATAGATCATCGAGCTCCCGTCGATCAACACCACTCGCTCGCGTGCCATCGCGCGCGAGGATAGATCAGCTCAGGCCGGCCGCGTCGGTTGCCTCGGGCTGCTCGCGCAAGGCCCGCAGGATCTCCTCCCGGAGGCGCTCGAGCATCTCGGGGTGCATCTCGTGACCGGCGCCCTCGATCGCCTCGTAGACGATCGGGTAGCCCAGCTCGCGCAGCGCGGCGGCCTGGTCCCGGGTGCGCCCCGCGCCGATGACCGCGTCGTCGGCGCCGTGGAGCTCGTGGATCGGGACGTGGCGCTCGAACGCGTCGAAGGTCCGCGGCGCGAGCGACGTCGGCACCCAGCCCGAGATGGGGAAGGCCCGGTAGACCGACTCCGGGTGGGTCAGCGCGAAGGTCGCGGTGAGGATGCCGCCCTGCGAGAAGCCCGTCAGGATGGGCAGCCCGCGCGTCGGGTGCCGGTCGCGCCAGATCCCGATCGCCTCGTTCAGCTCGGTCATGCGGTCCCGGAGCGCGTCGTTGAGCGCCCGGCTCTCGCCGCCGTGCGCGCTGACCGGCATCCACGAGTAGGCGTCGCCCGAGCGCAGCGGCCCGCGGGGCAGGATGACGCGGACGGGGACGTCGAGGTCGAGGTAAGGACCCACTGGCGGCTCGGGTTGGCTGCCGCGACCGTGGAGGACGACGATGAGCGGCAGCTCCGCGTCTGGCGCCACGTCGCGCGGCTCCACGAGCAGGTACTCGAGGCCGGCGGCGAGGTGCCGCGTGATCCGCATCGAGGACTTCGCCTGGAGCGGGCGCGGGGCAGGCTCGACCGGCGTCGCGAAGCTGCCGTTGGCCACCACCAGGGTGAGGCCGAGCAGGACGCGATGAAACAGCCGTCGAGTCACGTTCTCGTTCAGTGTGCAACGCTCGTTCCACTCGGCCACCGCGGCCGCTCCATCGAACGAGCGGCCTCCATGATGACAGAGGGACGCGGCGGGCGTGACATCCCTGCCACACCGGCGAGGGGGCTACTCCCAGGTGTCTCGGAGGTCCTTGGCGCTCGCGGGGTGCCGGATGAGGAAGCCCTGACCGAGCTCGCAGCCGAGCTGCATGCAGGTCGTCTGCTCCTCCTCGGTCTCGATGCCCTCTGCGACGACGCAAACGTCATTGTCGCGCATCACCCGGACCAGCGCCTGCACCAGCTCCTGGCGCTTGGGGCTCTTGTCGATGTTCCGGATGAGGCCCATGTCGAGCTTCACGAAGTCGGGGGGCGCCTCGGCGAGCTCCATCAGGCGTGACGAGCCGGCCCCGAAGTCGTCGTAGGCGAGCTCGATGTTCCGCGCGGCGAGCTCCTTGCGCAGGCGCCGCATCGCGCCGGCCGAGCTGATCACCGACTCGTGGATCTCCGCCACGATCTTCCGGCCCGGGCAGCGGGTCGCGGTGCTCGCGAGGTCGTCCAGCAGATCGCGCTCCTGCATCTCGGCGGGGTGCACGTTGAGGAAGAGGCGCTCGCCGGCCTCGGGCAGGATCGGGACCTGGTCGACGGTCACCCGGCGCATGAGGCGGCTCAGGTCGACGGCCTTGCCGAGCTCGTTGGCGAGGCTGAACAGGCGGGTCGCGTCGTAGGTGGCGTCCGTGAGCTGGTGGCGCCCGAGCGCCTCGTACCCGATGACCCCGCCCGTATCGAGCGCGACGATCGACTGGAACACGATCTGGACGCGCTCCCCCCGCAGGATCCGATAGATGTCGCGCGTCCCCCGGAGGCTGTCCGAGCCGGCGGTGTCGGGATCGTGCGCCCAGGTGGAGTCGAGCCCGCGCTCCGTGGGCTCCGAGAGCAGGTAGACGATCTCACGGTGGGCGATGTGGACCACGTCGCCCGCGGTCAGCGGGCGCTCGCCCTCGAGCGGCTCCCCGTTCACGAAGGTGCCGTTGCGGCTCCCCAGATCGCGGATGAGGTGGCCGCCGGGCCGCTCCTCGATCTGAGCGTGGAACTTCGAGACCCGCGGCGAGCCCAGCACCAGCTCGGCGGCCGGGTCGCGTCCGATGCGGAACGGCGTCCCCAGGATGGGCACGAGCACCGGATCCTCACCGACGTCGGGCGTATGGGACAGGCAGGGCGTTAACGGCTGCGCCACGATCACGAACTCTACATCAGTCGAGCCCGTCTGCAGCGTCGGGCGGTTCCCGACCGTGCTAGACCCCTGGGGTGTCCACCCGCCGCGCCGTCGTCGACGCGCTCGACCGGATCGCCTTCTCGGCCGAGCTCCTCGACGATCCGCGCGCGCGCACCTGGACGGCGGCGGCCTGGGCGGTCCGCAACAGCAGCGGGGACCTGCGCGAGCTGCTCGACTCGGGTGAGCTGGCCAAGGTACGCGGCATCGGCAAGTCGACGTTGAAGGCGGTCACCCAGGCCCTCGACGGTCAGAAGCCGGACGCCCTCGTCGACCTCGAGGCGCGGGTGCCCGAGGGGCTCTTCGGCATCCGCAAGGTCAAGGGGCTCGGCCCCAAGAAGGTGAAGCGGCTCTGGCAGGAGCTCGCCGTCACGAGCCTCGGCGAGCTCGAGTACGCCTGCCGCGAGAACCGGCTCGTCGATCTGAGCGGCTTCGGCACCAAGACGCAGGACTCGGTGCTCGCCGAGATCGACCGCCTGCGCTCGACCGCGGGCGCGCTGCGCCGCGATCAGGCGCGCGCGATCCTCGAGCCGATCGAGCACGCGCTCTGGGTCGCCGACGCGGTCGCGCAGGTCGCCGTCGTCGGGGACTGGGCGCGCGGCGAGGAGCTGGTCCGGGAGCTCGCGGTGCTCGTGGAGACGTCGGACCCGGACGCGGCTCGCGAGCAGCTCGAGCGCGCGCGGCCCCGCGACGTCGAGGTGGCGCTGCACGTCGCCGACGCGGCGTCCTTTGCGGCGGTCCGGGTGTGGCTCACGAGCAGCGCGGGCCACGCCGCGGCGCTCGCGGCGCGGGCCGAGGCGCGCGGCTGGCGCTTCGATCCCGAGGGCCTCTTCGACGCGGACGGAGCGGCCATCGGGTGCGAGGAGGAGGACGACGTCTACCGCGCGCTCGGGCTGGTGCCGACGGCGCTCGAGCGACGGCAGGACGGCGTGCCGCTCGTCCTCGAGGGCCGGGCGCGGCCGGCGCTGGTGCGCCGCGAAGACCTGCGCGGCGCGCTCCACAACCACACGGTGGCCTCCGACGGCAACGCGACGCTCGAGGAGATGCGCGAGGCGGCGGCGGCGCGCGGCCTCGAGTACCTCGGGATCAGCGAGCACAGCCCGAGCGCGTTCTACGCCCGCGGCCTGGAGAAGGAGCGGCTCTTCGAGCAGCTCACGACGATCGACGCCCTCAACGTCGAGCCGGGGGGCTGCACGCTCCTGACCGGCATCGAGAGCGACATCCGCGAGCAAGGGGAGCTCGACTACCCCGACGAGGTCCTCGCGGAGCTCGACGTGGTCGTCGCCTCCGTGCACAAGCGGCACCCGCAGGACGCGGCCGCGATGACCCGCCGGATGGTCGCCGCGGCGTCGCACCCGTTCACCGACGTGGTCGGCCACCCGACGGGGCGCCTGCTCCTCGGTCGGGCGCCGAGCGAGTACGACGTGGAGGCCTTCCTCGACGCGTGCCGCGACCACGGCGTCGCCGTCGAGCTCAACGCGAACCCGCACCGCCTCGATTTGAACGAGCACCACCTGAAGCTCGCGAAGGAGCGCGGCGTGCTGGTCTCCATCGCGGCCGACGCGCACGCCGTCCGCGAGCTCGATCACCTCGACTACGGGGTGACCATCGCGCGCCGGGCCGGGCTCACCGCGGAGGACGTCCTCAACGCTCGAACCCTCGAGGAGCTCCGGCGATGGATCGCCGAACGACGGGCGTGATCCTCGGGGCGCTCCTCATGGGCGCCTGCACCTGCGGTGAGTCCTTCGACCTGCCCGAGGCGCCCCCCACCGAGCCCGCGCCGCCCGTCGCCTCCGGCGATCCGCGGGTCCCGTCGGGCTTCGACCTCACGTGGCCCGAGGACGCGACCGTCCGCTACGGCGAGGCGTCGCTCGAGCGCGCGACCGTCCTCGTCACGACCGAGGCCGAGCCCGCGGCCGTGCTGCGCTTCGCGCGCGAACAGCTCGAGGGCCGCGGCTGGTCGGTCCGCGCCCGCGCCGGCGAGGCGCCCGCCGGCGTCGGAGTCTTCCGCGAGGCGATCGAGGCCTTCGAAGGGGACGAGCCCCGGGCCAGCGCGATCGTCGAGCGAGGCGCCGCGCCGGTCACGCGGCTCCACTTGAGCCGGAGCTCGAGCCGCGCGGTGGCCTTCCACGCGCCGGACGAGCCGCGCGAGTGGCGCGCCGTGCGACGCGCTCCGCTGCCCGCGCCGCCCGGACCCACGGAGCCCGCCTGCAACCAGGCGCTGATGCGGATGTGCGAGGCGCTCCAGGCGGCCGGCGGTCCCGACGCGCTCGACTGCGCGCTCGACCGCCGCGCGGCCTGCGTTCGGATCGAGCTCCCCGAGCCGGCGCTGCGCTTCGCCGAGGACTCCCGCGCGCGGCTGGCCGAGGCGCTGACGGCGCACGCGATCGTGGGCAGCCGGGGCGCGCGTCGCGAGACCGCGGCGCAGCTCCGGGTCGAGCTGCTCGCCGCGAGGGCGAGCCTCGTCCGGGCCGCGGCGGCGGGAGCGCAGGCGCCGGAGCTCGCCGCGCTGATCGCGGCGACCGAGGCGGGACCCGTCCGCGTCGAGGTCGACACGGCGAGCTGGTTCGCGCGCGAGCCCGATGAAATACCCGAAGGCGAGTCCCCGTAGGACCCGCCGTGGGACGATGGAGCCCACAGAAAGTGAGTGAGCAGAGTTGAACGACGCCTTCCCCCCCTCGGACCTCGCGACCAGCGCCCCGGTGAGCCAGGACGAAAAGATGATGGCGGCCGTCGCGCACGGTCTGACCTTCTTCGAAGGCGGGCTGTTCGGCCCCCTCATCCTCTACTTCGTGAAGAAGGACGAGTCGGACTTCGTCGCGTTCCACGCCCTGCAGTCGCTCTACTTCGGGCTGGCGTTCTTCGGCATCACGCTCGTCACCTGCGGGCTCGGCGCCGTGCTCCTGGTGATCCCGTACATGGTCTTCGAGGGCATCGCGACGCTGAAGGCCTACGAGGGCGAGTGGTACGAGCTCCCCATCGTCGGCCGCATGGCCCGCGAGAAGCACCCCGGCGTCTAGCTAGAGCCCGAGGGACTCCACGAACGCCATGAGCGGCTCTCGCTGCGCGCGGATCGATCGCGCCAGCGAGAGCTGCGCGCGCGTGCGCGCGAGGTTGTGCACGCGCCGCGTCGGGTAGCGGGTCGCGTCGAAGCCGAAGTAGCGGTCCTCGTAGACGTCGGTCGCGAACCGCGCGGCGAGCTCGACCGCGATCGTCTCGGTGGTCGCCACGATCGCGCGCGCCTCGTCGATGGTGATCCAGCCGCGGGTCGCGTCCGCGTAGCCGGTCATCGCCGCCTCGAACACCCCGCGATCGAAGCGCGCCTCGGGGGAGCTCTCGTCGGCGGGGTTGCACCACGAGCGCAGCGCGTCGCCGACGTCGATGGGGAGGGTGCCGTGCGCGAGGGTGTCGAGGTCGAGCACCGCGACGGCCTCGTCGCCCACGAACAGGAGGTTGGTGGCCTTGAGGTCGCCGTGGACGATCCGCGTCGGCAGCTCGCCCACCGCGGGCAGCTCGTAGGCGAGGATCGCGTCGGCGAGCGGGCCGATCTCGGGGCCGGGCGCCTCCATGGAGTCGCGGATCGCCCAGAGCTTGGCGAGGTGCGCCGACGTGTCGTGGGCCCCCGGACGCGTGAACGCGAAGGTGTGCTCGAGGTCGGCGAGGGCGCGGTGGAACCGGCCCGCGAGCGCGCCCGCGGAGCGCGCGTGGACGGGGCGGCGGAGCGTGTCGAGGGTCTCGCCCTCGAGGAACGTGAGCATCCGCCAGGGCCGGTCGGCGTCGACCCAGAGCCGACCGTCCCGCGCGGGCACGACCCGCGGGGTCACGACGCCGGCGGCCCCGAGGTGGCGCGTGATGGCGTCGATGTCGCGGTTCACCTCCCCGCCGAACACGGGGTGCAGGCGCTGCAGGACGAAGCGCTCCTCGCCGCGATCGACGCGCAGGGTCCGGTTGATCCAGCCCGAGGTGATCGGGGTGAAGCGCGCCTCGTGCAGCGCGTAGGCGGTGAGGACCTCGTCGGGGATCTCTTCGCTCATCGCGTCTCCCATCAGCGTCGTTCGACCACGTAGCGCGCGCGCACCCGCTCGACCGCGGCGCGCGTCTCGGCGGCGAGCCGCTCGGCCATCCAGTCCGCGCGCACGCGATCGCGGACCTCGTCGAGCGTCGGTGCGCGCGGGGGGGTCCGGCTCGTCACCCGCACCAGGTGGACCCCATAGCTGCTCTCGATCGGCTCCGACCAGCCGTCGCCCTCCAGCGCCGCGACCGCGGCCGCGAAGGGCGGCCCGAACGAACCGCGCAGCTCCGCGTCGGTGCGCGCCGCGATCCGCGCCCCGAGGAGGAAGGGATCGCCGAGCGCCGCCGCCTCGGTCCCCGCCTCGAGCCGCTCACGCGCGGCCCGCGCGTCGCCCGTCGCGTCCGCCCGGGCGCTCGCGAAGAACACGTGCTCGAAGGCCACCGCGCCCGGCGCGGCGTAGCGTGCGCGGTCGCGCTCGAGCACGAACGCGAGCTGCTCGTCGGTGGGCTCGGGGAGCTCCACGCTCGCCTCGAGCCAGAGCTCGGCGAGCTGCACGAGCCGGCGCCGGACCACGGGGTCGTGATCGGCGAGCCCGAGGCGCGTGGCCTCGCGCGCGAGCACCTCGTCCCGGATCCAGCGGCGCGTCACCGCGTCCCTGTCGGGCGCGCGCCCCGTCGCGAGCCGCTCCTGCTCGACGAGCCCGTCGACGAACGCGTCGTCGATCACGAGCGCGTCGTCGGCCGCCGGCGCGGGCGCCGGGGTCGGGTCCTCGGCGAGCAAGCGGTGCAGCCCGAACACCACCGCCGCCAGCACCGCGAAGTGCAGGAGCGGCTCCTCGAGGAGGGCTCGGGTCTTCGACGGCGCGGCCACTGGGGTCGGAAGGTAGCGCACCCCGCGGTCGGGGTCGCCGAGCCGCGCGTGCGGGGGCCCCTCGAGATCTGTTACATACCTGGGGCGACGAACACGGAGCCGAGCTCGTGAGCGACGGAGGGACGGGGCCCAACGAGGAGACGCTGACGCCTCGCGAGGAGATCGCGAGCGCGTTCTCCGTCGCCCGTGAAGATCCGCACCGCGCCGAGGAGCTGCTCCGCGAGGTCGTGCTCGCCGCCCCGGACGACCCGACCGTGCACTGGGCACTCGCGCGCTTCCTCCACGACGGCCGCGGGGAGATCGACGGCGCCGAGGCGAGCTACCGCCGCGCCCTCGAGCTCGAGCCCCGGCACGTGAAGGCGCTGTCCGACTACGCGCGCCTCGTCCACTACCACCGGGACGACCTCGACCGCGCCGAGGGCCTCTACGAGCGAGCCGCCGCGGCGGCGCCGAAGGACGCGAGCGTGATCTCGGACCTCGCGCACTTCGTCGAGCACGAGCGGCGCGACCTCGACCGCGCGGAGGTGCTCTACGAGCGAGCGCTCGCCGCGGACCCCGCGGACCCGGAGTCGCTCGAGGCGTGGGCGCGCTTCCTCCACCACGCGCGCCGCGACGCGGTCCGCGCGCGGGAGGCCTACCGTCGCGCGATCGCCGCCTCCCCGGACCGGGCCGATCTGCGCGCGTGGAACGCGGTGTTCCTCCAGACCCTGGGCGCGGATCCCGACGCGGCCCGCGCGGCCTTCGAGGACGCGCTCGCGCTCGACCCCGAGGACGGCTTCGCGCTGTCGAACTTCGCGCTCTTCTCGTGGAGCCACGACCAGGACCTCGACCGCGCCGACGCGCTCTTCGTGCGAGCGCTCGCCGTCGAGCCGGATCGCTGGAGCACCCACTGGTGGCGCGCCGCGTTCCTGCACGAGGCGCGCGGCGACCGCGCCCGGGCCGCGCGTCACTATCGCCGCGCGGTCGAGCTGCAGCCCGCGCACTCGACGCTGCTGCGGCAGTACCAGCTCTTCCTCGAGGGCGCAGAGTGGGAGCGCAGCTCCGTCGGCGACGAGCCGCGACCCAGCCTCGTCGACGCGATCTCCGACCGCGGCTACCGCCTCGAGCAGGGCCGCGAGGTCACGGAGGCCGAGGCGGCGTACGTCGAGGCCCTCGAGGCCGACCCCGACCACGGCCCGACGCTGCGTCGCTTCGCGTCCCTCCTCGAGCGCGAGGGGCGCTTCGACGACGCGGAGCGGCTGCTCCGGCGCGCGGTCGAGCTGGCCCCGCGCGACGGCTGGGCGCACGGGCTGCTCGCGCGCTTCCTGTCGCGGCAGCGGCGCGAGCTCGATGGCGCCGACGAGCACTACCGGCAGGCGATCGCCGCGGGGCTCCACGACCCGAAGTGGCTCGGCGAGTACGCGCGCTTCCTGCACGAGGAGCGCGCGGATCGCGAGCGCGCGGAGAAGTACTGGCGCCGCGCGCTCGAGGCGGACCCGAGCCCCGACGTCGTCGTCGACTACGCGCGCGCGCTCGAGGCGACGCGCCCCGACGAGGCCGAGCGCCTCTTGCGGCTCGCGATCGAGCGCAGCCCCGACGACGTCTACCCGCTGCGGCAGTACGCGCGCTTCCTCGAGGAGGTCCGCGAGGACGTCGACGAGGCGGAGCTCTGGTACGCGCGCGCGGTCGAGCGGGCCCCCGCCGACGCGCTCAGCCTCGACGCCTACGCGCGCTTCCTCGAGCGCCGGCGCGAGGACGACCTGCGCGCCGCGAGCCACTACCTGCGCGCCGCGCGCGCCGAGCCCGAGCGCGCCGGGCGCTGGGCGGTCGTCGTCCGGTTCCTACTCGAGCGCGGCCTCGTCGACGAGGCGCTCGGATCGCTCCGGCGCTGGATCGACAGGGCCACCCCGCGAGACGAGTTCGCGCCGGTCGCGGAGGCGTCGTTCTACGGGCTCGTGTACTTCCCTCACGAGGGGGAGCGCGCGGCCTGCTTCGACCGCCTCAAGGCGCTCCTCGCCGACGAGGCCGACCTCGGTCGCTGGGATCCCGCCCCGCACCTCGAGCACCTGCGCGAGAGCGGCCGGCCCGACGTGCCCTGGGTGGAGCGCCTCGCGTCGACCCTCGTCGACCGCATGCGCTGATCACGGATCGTAGGGATAGATCCAGACGTCGTCGGGGCCGTCGCAGGCCGCCGCCGCCTCCGCCGCGCCCTCGGGGGTCAGCCCGTACCAGACCGAGGTGCCGAAGCTGCTCTCGGGCGGGTCGGTGTCCACGCACGCGCCGGCGCGGGCGTCGCCCGGGCACGGGCCGTCGTTGGCGTCGCCGGGGCACTCCCCGGACAGCCAGTCGGGGCGCGGCCCGTGGACGCCGGAGCAGTACCGCGTCGAGCCGTACCGCCGCGGATCCGGTTCGTGGGTCGAGCTGATGCAGTGGCTGCTGTCCTCGATGGGGTAGATGCACTCCATCCCGATCATCGCCCAGCTCCGCGCCACGCTGACTCCGTCGCTGACCGTCGCGTGGAGCCCGAGCCACAGCCCGGCGGGGAAGCCGTTGCACAGGAAGGAAGCTTGCGGGGCCATGTAGTAGACCTCGTCGCCGATGAACGGCTCGCCGGTCGCCGTGACGGTCGCGTACCCGGTGCGCGGATCGCGGCCGAGCATCGCGCCGGTCGCCGGGTCGAAGTAGTTCCCGGGGAGCGCGTGCCACCAGAACACCGACGTCGGATCGCCGTCGGGGTCCTCGGTGACGGCGCTGAGCAGGGTGAGGCCGAAGGTGTCGTCCGGGCTGTCGCCGGGCGCGAGCATCCGGCTCCCCTCGGGGAAGCCCTGCGTGATGCGACGCGGGGCGGTGGTGAGGGACACGAAGCTCGGGCGCTCGTTGCCCCGCACCGGGAGCACGGCGCGCGCCTCGCCGAACTGGCCGGCGGGGTCGTACATCGTGACGTAGAGCTCGAAGGTGCCCGCGCGGGTCGCCTCCCACTCGATCGTGAGCGACTCGCCGGCGGAGACCATGCCCACGCGCGACCCGATGAGGCGGCCGCCGGTGAGGTTGACGTAGTAGCTCAGGGTGGGCGACGTCGACTGCCCGACCGCGGTGAGCGTCACGCGGTCCCCGATGCGCGACAGGGCGGGCGCGCCCTCGAGGGTGACCATCGGCGGCGCGCACTCCGCGAGCGTGTCGCTCAGCGCGACGGCGGCCGGCGTCGAGGCGGGCGCGACGGCTACGGGCACGCAGTACGCGGCGGCCCCCGCGGTCACGCGGAAGAGGTACTCGCCCGGCAGCAGCGCGAAGGCGCTGCCCGCGCCGGGCGGGAGGTAGGCGTGGAGCTCCTCGGCGCGCGGGATCGCGAACGTCCAGGGCACCGCGGGGTCGTCCTCGGTCGCGAGCGGCCGGGTCGCGATGAGGTGGACGTCGACCGGCGTGGTGAACGCGTTGTCGAGCTGCACCTCGATCGGCGCGCGGAAGGTCGCCGCCCACACCGAGAAGTGATCCGTCTCGCCCGTCACCTCCGGGCGGAGCTGCGCGACCGGATCCGAGTAGCCGCCGCCGGTGCGCGCGGCCTCGGTCCAGGTGCCCGTCATCCCGTCGTGGAACGACAGCCCGAGCGCGCTCGGATCGGGGCCTTCGAACGCGGGGAGGGTGACGGTGACCGGCCGCGCGAAGCGCTGGCCGTCGGGGAACAGCGCCACCACCGGGCCCGCGAGCACGGCGCGGTGCTCGAGGGGGAGCTCGCCCTCCCGGATGACCACGTTGATCTCCTCGTCCACCGCGCCCGCGGGCACGTGCACGCTCGCGCCGTAGATCGGCGAGTCGACGTCCGTGACGGCGATGACCCCGCCCGCGGGCCGATGGGCCCCTCCGCCGCGACGGTGAGCGGAGGCTCGGGGATGGTGAAGCCAGGTGCCCCACCGTCGCAGGCCAGCGAAGTCAGGGCGAGGAGAATGGGGAGGTACCGCACCGTACGAGGCTGCCGTCTCGGTGCCCGTCCGACAATGAGCACAAGTGCTCAGAACCATTCGCGGACACGCGTGCTGTAGAGTGATCGCGGAGGTGGCCGATGCGGCGCTGGCTTCTCTCGAGCGTGCTCTTGGCTTCGTGCACCGGCGGCACGATGTCCGACGCGGGGCTCGGTCCCGACGCGACGGGCGTGGACGCGGGGACCGACGGCGGCGGCGTCGACGGCGGTGGGACCGACGGCGGGGCGACCGACGCGGGCCCCTACGACGCGGGTCCCCCCGCGGACTTCGCGGAGCCACCGGGCGACGACACCGATCCGTTCACCGGCGGCGCGCCCACCGACACCGGCCTCGAGCTCGCGCCCGGCGACACGCGGACGTTGAGCGGGACGATCGCGTCCGACGGCGGCAGCGACGCGTGGGCCGACTCCGACGGCTACCGCTTCCGCGTCACGACGGAGACGCAGGTGCAGGCGACGCTGGAGTGGACGGGCTCGAGCGCCGTGCACTCGATCGCGATCCACCGCGCCGACCGGCACCTCGTCGCGTGGTGGGGCATGTCCACCGAGGGCCGCTCGATCACGCACCCGGTGACGCTCCCGGTCGGCGACTACTTCGTCCACGTCGCGGCGGCCCCGCCGGCGCCCGCGAGCCCCCGGCCCTACCGGGTCACGCTCTCCGCGGGCGACTTCGGCGCTTGCGCGAGCGGCGCGGGCGGCGACCACGCGGAGCTCGAGGCGCCCGGCTCGGTGCGTGACAACGACGCTTTCTCCGTCGACTGGTACGCGTTCCCGCGGCTCGGCGCCACCTCCGCGGTCGACGCCGCCGAGGCGACGGGCCTGACCGTCGAAGCGGGCGGGTCGCGCGTGATCGAGGGGACCTCGGATCGGACCGCGCCGGACGCGGACAGCTACCTCGATCGCGACGCCTACGAGATCACCGCGGGCGCCGGCGTCACCGAGCTCCGCGTCTTGCTCGAGCACGCCGTCTCCGACGTGAACCTCGACGTCATGGTCTTCTCCGCGAGCGACGGCCTCGTCGGCACCGGCGTCGAGGTCGGCGACTCGCCCGAGGTCGCGTCGATCCCGGTCGTCCCGGGGCAGACCTATCGCCTCTGGATCGGGGCTCGAGACGAGCGGGCGATCGGCGCCGACGGAGCGCTCCCGCTGACCTACCGCGCGACCGTGTGCGGCTTCGTCGGAGGTGCGCGATGAGCCGCCTCCTCGTCGTCGCCGCGGGGATCGCCGCGCTGCTCGCGATGCCTGGCGTCGCGCACGCCAACCAGGTCTACGCCGCCCACTGCGACGGCTCGGCGTTCCCCGTCGACACGTTCGGCGTGATGGACACCGTGTGCGTCGCGGGCGACGTGGACTTCACCTGCCCCGTGCGGCTCGGCGTGCGCTTGCCGGGCGCCGACGTGTACGTGATGCCGACGGGCGGCGGGCCGTTCAGCGTGCCCGGCGTCCACTTCGAGACGCTCGGCGGCGCGGGCAGCTTCTGGGACATCGAGGTGCTGCGCCCGCCGCTCGTGCCGGGGACCTACGACATCTTCCTCGACGAGAACTGCGACGGCGTCCAGGACGGCGACGACCTCTACGAGATCATGTCGTTCACCGTCGGCGGGATGCTCGAGTGCACGGCGCCGCCCGGCTCGCCGATCAACCCCGGCATCCCGAGCGGCGCGGAGTGTCGCGGCGCCTGCGGCGGCGACTGCCCCTCGACGTGCACCCCCGCGCCCACGCTGAACGTGTGCGTCGACGACGCCGATCTCTGCGAGCACATGGACTGCTCGTACGCCGGCGTGACCTGCGGGACCCACATGGGCTGCCGCACCCACGACGACTGCTACGACGCGTGCGCCGCCGCCGGCGCGAGCTGGACGTGCTGGCGCGGGTGCGACCTCGACTGCCTCAACACGTACGGCTTGCCGTGCGGGAGCTGGGCGCGCGGCGGCGGACCCTACGACGGCACCCTCACGTTCTACGGGCCACCGATGGGCACGGCCTCGTCCCCCGGGCTCTGCTCGGGATCCTGCTGAGAGGATCGGAGAGCGAGATGAGCTTCGACGAGGCCGAGCACGAGCGACGCTGCCAGGCGACCTTCGACGCGCGCGACGCGGCGTGGGCGGCGTGCGGCGAGGTGGACCCTTACGTCCTCGCCCCCATGATCAACCCCGCCTTCGCGGGAGGCCCCGTGTGGCCGAACCTGCGCCAGGCCTACAAGACCATCCGAGGTCCGCTCGGGATCTACCTCGCGAGCGACGGCCTCTCCGATCCGTTCGACGACACGTGGGCCGACCCGCCGCCGCAGAGCGGGTTCGCGATGGAGGTCTACGGCATCGCCGACGAGCTCCCCGAGGGCGGGCCGAGCACCCACTGGCTCTTCTCCCTCGTCGCCGGGTTCGCCGATCAGATCGCGCGCCACGGGGGCATTCACCGCTTGCTCGAGGAGCTCGGCACGCTCTCGACAGAGCTCTACGACGTCCCGATCCCGGAGGCGCTCCGGGCGCGCTTCGTCAACGAGCACGGCCGCGTCGGCGCGCTCATCGGCCTCGACGCGCCGCCCGTGGCCAAGACCGTGACGGCGCCCGGCGGCCCGATCCGGCTCGCGAACATCAAGCTCCTCACCCTCACGGAGCTCCAGCACATCGTGAGTCACGGCGAGGCGGGACGGGAGGAGGTCACGCGTCGCCTCCAGGCCACCGCCACGCCGCTCGTCTCGAGCCTCGCGCGCGAGCCCGTGATCTGAAGCGGCTCACGCGCAACGAGCCTCTAACGGTGGTGGCGATAGAGGAAGATCCCCGTGAGGATCTTCGGGCTGAAGAAGGTGCTCTTCTCGGGCATCACGACCTCGGAGTCCTCGAGGCCGGCGTCCGCGACCGCCATCAGCTCCTCGATGCTCACCGGGTGGAGCGCGATCGCGAGCTCGTAGGCGCCGGCGTCGACCGCGGCCTGCATCTCGTCGAGCGCGCTCTCGGGGTAGTAGTCGAAGTGCTTCGGGTCGACGATGTGCTCGTGCTTCAGCCCGAGGTGCGGGTACAGCTCGCGCTCGAGGATGGAGCAGTCGAGCCGGCCGACCACGTCGTCGGGGACCTTCCCCGCGGGGAGCGTCCAGGTGCCTTGCTTCGTGTAGAGGCAGAAGGCGTGCTTGTCGGGCGTCGTGAACGCGTCCGCCGGGGTCAGGTCGAGGCGCTCGCGGATCTGCTCGAACGGCACGACCCCGTTGACCACGCGGTCGTAGGCGAGGATGCGCGCGCCCTCGGTGACGTAGGCGAGGAGGTGGGTCAGCCCGTTCTTGAGCGCGGCGTGGTAGCGGTGGTGTCCGTCGGCGATGTAGAGCGGGCCGCCGCCGAGCACGGCCTGGATCGCGGCGCCGACCTCGCTCGCCTCGAGCACGCGCCACACGCGGCTCGCGATCCCCGTCAGGTCGCTGCCCGACCCGAAGTCGCTCTCGAAGGCGTAGAGCGGCGCCCCGGCCTTGGCCCGCTCGAGCACCTCGCCGAGCGCGCCCTTGGTCAGCAGGAACACGGGCCCGATCGTGTGCTCGGTCGCGTTCGCGAGCGCGACGCGCCCCTTCACCTTGTCGTCGAAGGTCTTCTCGTGACGGATGACCTGGCGCTCGGCGTAGTCGGTGACCGCCGCGGCCACGAAAACGCCCGTGCGCACCTCGTCCCCCCAGCGCTGCTCGTAGACGTAGTAGGCCGGCTCGTCGTCGCGCACGAGCGCGCCCGAGGCGACCATGCGATCGAGCGCGGCGCGCGGCTCGGGGCCCAGCGTGACGTGATAGATCGAGTCGGCCTGCGCTCGGAGGCGCGCCTCGAGGGCGCTGCCCTCCTTGATCACGTCGTAGGGAGGCGCCGTCACGCGGAGGACGGCGTCCGGGTCGGGGCGGAGCCCCACGAGTCCAGTCGTAGCCACCATGCGCGGGAAGCTACCAGTCGCCGGGTTTTTGGCGAGCCTGCTTCTTCTGCGCTTGCTGCTTCTTCTCGTCGAGCCGCCGCTCCTTGGCGCCGCGGCTCGGCTTGGTCTTCTTGCGCGGCTTGGGCGGGACCAGCGCGCGGCGGATGAGCGCGGCGAGCTTCTCGCGCGCGTCCTCCACGTTGCGGGGCTGATCGCGCGTCACCTGGCTGGTGATGACGATGCGCCCCTCCTTGTCGAGGCGGTTCTTCGCGAGCGCCGCGAGGCGCCGCTTCACCGGGTCGGGCAGCGCCGTCGTCGCCGGCAGGTCGAATCGCAGGTCCACCTTGCTCGCGACCTTGTTCACGTTCTGACCGCCCGGGCCGGACGCGCGCGCGGCGGTCCAGCTCAGCTCGGCGGCGGGGATCGTCACGCGGTCGTCGATGATCAGGTCGGACACGGCGCCCCGAGCCTAGCCCGCCGACCGTCGATTCGCAGGTGCTTGCGGCTCCTCCGCGACCGTGGTGACGACGCGGACCTGAACGCCGCGCGCCGAGGTCCGAAAGCCGTAGTCGTTCCAGCCGTCTTGCGGCCGATCCGGCGCGAGTTTCCGGGCGCGGGGTGGGGCATCCATGCTCGAGATCCATGCGGAGCCCAGACATCGCCCGGTGGGGCCCGAGTCTCGTCGGGCTCGTCGCCGTCCTCGCCTTTCAGGTCTCGGCCATCGCCTCCGTCGCTCGCGCCCAGGCGGTCACGATCGAGGCGCGCGCCGAGTTTCGCGGAGGGCGTCTCGCGGTGGAGTGTGAGCCGACCGGCGGTGGCCTCGGGGAGTGTCGCCTGGCCGCGGAGCTGAGGTTCGTCGCCAGGGCCGAGCTGTGGGTCGAGCTCGGTCGGCCGACCCGCGACGACCATCCCGCCGCTCGGATCCGTGGGGAGACGACGCCGAGCGGCCACCCGTTCGGATGCGGGCGCGATCGTGGACGTGCGAGGCCGCCACCCGCTTCGCCCCGGTCCCGGGGCGTACCTCCAACGTGGGTGCGACACGCCGTCGTCAGGGACGCCGACTTCTTCCATCCGTCGCCTCCGGAGCGCAGCGCTCGAGCTCGTGCGTTGTGAGGACTGCATCGCGGGGGGATGACGCGCCTGACGACAGAGGGCCGGCAACGGGTGAGCGTCGATGGAATCGGCGTGACGAACCGGGACGAGCCTCATCGAGGTCGGGTCCCGCACCAGGTCGCGATCCGCTTCATGGGCGACGAGAGAGCTTCTTTCAGGTGGTGCGTCGGGGAGGGCCGCTGGTCACCCTCGGCGCGGCCCTCAGCGCACGCGCCCTCCCGAGAACTTCGTCCTGCGTCTGGGCTACGACGTGCTCGTCCTCGCCGAGTACCTGTTCCTGCAGGTCGAGGTCGCCAGCGACTTCGTCTCGTTTGTGGAGGAGAGCGTCCTGCTCGAGGTCTCCCTGCCCGTCGCGCCGGGCTTCCTCCCGATCAGCGTGGCCTTCGGGATCGGCGCATCGTTCCGCCAGCTCGGGGCCCGTGACCTCGATGCGGCCCTTCGGGGCCAGGTGATCGGGCAGCTCTTCCCCCTCGTCGCGTTGGTGGGCGGCTTTCCATACTGGCCGGCGAGCGATGACGTGAGCGGTCTGCTCGGCGCGCGCGTGAGCCTGTGAGCCGGCGGCGACGCCGACTCCGTCGCCCCGCGTTGACCGTTGATTCGCAGGTGCAACGGCGGTACGTGTGCCGCTCGCCATGCACGCGCTTCGGAGTCAGCGAGTCGTGACCGAGGCGGGCCTGCGGGCCGCCGCGGTGATCATCGACGGGGAGCGGATCCACGCCGTCGTCGCGCCCGGCGCGGTGCCCGAGGGGGTGCCCATCGAGGACGTCGGCGACCGCGTGCTCATGGCCGGCGTCGTCGACGCGCACGTCCACGTCAACGAGCCCGGCCGCACCGAGTGGGAGGGCTGGCGCACCGCGACGGACGCCGCCGCCGCGGGCGGCGTCACGACCCTCGTCGACATGCCGCTCAACTGCATCCCCGTCACCACGACGGTGGCTGCGCTCGAGCAGAAGGCGCGCAGCACCGAGGGCGCGCTCCTCGTCGACGTCGGGTTCTGGGGCGGCGTCGTCCCCGGCAACACCGACGAGCTGCCCGGCCTCGCGAAGGCGGGGGTGCTCGGCGCCAAGGCGTTCCTCTGCCACTCGGGGATCGACGACTTCCCCGCCGCCGACGCGGCGACCCTGCGCGCGGCCATGCGCGCGATGGCCGAGGCGGGCATCCCGCTCCTCGCCCACGCGGAGCTCGAGCTCCCCGACCTCCCGACGCCGACGTGCGATCCGTTCTCCTACGAGGCGTGGCTCGGCGCGCGGCCCAACCGCATGGAGGACGAGGCGATCGCGCTGCTCATCGAGCTGTGCCGCGAGACGCGCTGCGCCGTCCACGTCGTGCACCTCAGCTCGGCGACCGCGCTGCCCCGGATCGCGGAGGCCAAGGCGGAGGGCCTGCCGCTGACCGTCGAGACCTGCCCGCACTACCTCTGCCTGCGCGCGGAGGACGTCCCGGACGGCGCCACCCAGTACAAGTGCGCGCCGCCGATCCGCGGGGACGCCAACCGCGAGGCGCTCTGGGGCGGGCTCCTCGACGGCACCATCGACTACGTGGTGACCGACCACTCCCCTTGCACCCCACAGCTCAAGCACGCGGACTTCGTGGAGGCGTGGGGCGGCATCTCGTCGCTCTCGCTCGGGCTCTCGAGCGTGTGGACCGAGGCGTCCGCGCGCGGCGCGACCGTGGCGTCGATCGCGCGGTGGATGTGCGAGGGCCCGGCGCGCTTCGCCGGGCTCGCCGATCGCAAGGGCCGGCTCGCGCCCGGGCTGCACGCGGATCTCGTGTGCTGGGATCCGGACGCGTCGTTCGAGGTGACGCCGGAGGCGCTGCGCTTCCGGCACAAGGTGTCGCCGTACCTCGGCAAGACCCTTCGCGGGGTGGTGCACGGGACCTGGCTCCGCGGCGCGCGCGCCGGCGAGGCCGCCCGCGGCGCCCCGCTCTTTTCCCGGGAGGGCTCGTGAGCAGCTTCGTGAACCTGATCGATCTGGCGTCCGAGGGGCTCGGCGGCCGGGCGCTCGAATGCACCGACGACTTCTTCGCGTCGATGGACAACCTCGTGAAGCCGGGGCGCGGGATCTTCGATCCCGACCGCTACACCGAGCGCGGCAAGTGGATGGACGGCTGGGAGAGCCGCCGCAAGCGCGTCCCGGGGCACGATCACTGCACCCTCGCGCTCGGCGCGCCGGGCGTGATCCGCGCGCTCGACGTCGACACCAACCACTTCCTCGGCAACCACCCGCCGTTCGCGTCGCTCGAGGCGGCGCACGTCGCGCCGGGCGCGTCGGTCGAGACCGCCGAGTGGGTCGAGGTGCTGCCGCAGAGCCCGCTCAGGCCCGGCTCGCAGAACCTCTTCACCGCCCACGACGAGCGCACGTTCACGCACGTCCGCTTGCACATCTACCCGGACGGCGGTGTCGCGCGGCTGCGCGTCTGGGGCGAGGTCCGGCCCACCTTCGAAGCGCCCGCGCTCGACGAGGCGACCGCCGCCCACGTGAAGGCCGGCGAGGTCGACCTCGCGGCGGTGAGCAACGGCGGCAAGGCGCTCGCGTGCAGCGACGCGTTCTTCGGGCCGATGGACAACCTGCTCCTGCCCGGCCGCTCGACCTACATGGGCGGTGGCTGGGAGACGCGGCGCAAGCGGCCCGCGCCGGGCAACGACTGGATCCTCGTGCGCCTCGGCGCGCCGGGGACGCTGTCCGCGCTCGAGCTCGACACGGGGCACTTCAAGGGCAACTTCCCCGACCGCGCGGCGGTCCGCGGGATCCACGCGCCAGGCGTCCCGGTCACCGAGCTCGTGCGCCCGGAGGCGGCGTTCGAGACGGTGCTCGAGCCGGTCGCGCTCGCGGCCGACGAGCGGCACTTCTTCTCCGGCGACGCGCTCGCGGCGCGCGGCCCGTTCACCCACCTGCGGGTCGACGTGTACCCCGACGGAGGCATCGCGCGGCTGCGCGCGTGGGGCCGGCGCGCGTGAGCCGCCTCGACGCGATGGACGCGGACGCCGCGCGGGACGCGCTCGCGCGGTGCTGCGGGGCGCGCCGCTGGGTCGAGGGCGTCCTGGCGCGCCGGCCGCTCGGGGATCGCGTCGTCGAGGTCGCGCGCGAGGTGTGGGCGACCATGGAGAGGGACGACGTGCTCGAGGCGTTCACCCACCACCCGCGCATCGGCGCGAGCGTGGAGACGCTTCGCGAGAAGTTCGGCGCGACCCAGGATCTGTCGGCGAGCGAGCAGGCGGCGGTCGCCGACGCGACGGAAGACGTCTTGCTCCGTCTCCGTGACGCGAACGTCGCCTACGAGGCACGCTACGGCCACATCTTCATCGTGTGCGCGAGCGGCAAGAGCGCGGCGGAGATGCTCGCGCTGCTCGAGGCGCGGATGAATCACGACCCGGATCACGAGCTGGCCATCGCGGCCGCCGAGCAGATGAAGATCACCGAGCTTCGGCTCGCCAAGATGGAGCAGGACCGATGAGCGCGAGGAGCCCGATCACCACCCACGTCCTCGACGTCGCGAAGGGCAAGCCCGCCGCGGGCGTCGGCGTCCGCCTCGAGCGCGTGACCGACGGGGGCCTCGCGCCGCTCGCCGCGGGGGAGACGGACGCGGACGGCCGGGTCTCGACGCTGCTCCCGGCCGACCACGCGCTCGAGCCCGGGGTGTACCGCATCACCTTCGACGTCGGCGCGTACCAGGTGGGCTTCTACCCGAGCGTCGCGATCGACTTCACCGTCGCGGCGACCGACGAGCACTACCACGTGCCGCTCCTCCTCAGCCCCTACGGCTACTCGACGTATCGGGGCTCCTGATGGCTCACCTGTCGCTCGAGGACGAGACCGCCGCGCTGCTCGAGACACTGACGTACGACAACCGCGCGTTCAGCGCGCGCTACGGCGGGGCCAGCGAGGGGCGTCAGCCGATCCACACCGTCTACGGGGGCGCGCAGCTCTTCCGCTCCGACCTCTCCAAGCGGCTCGGGGACCGCGCGCTCGCCGAGCTCGATCGCTGGGCCCCGGACGCGTTCACGTTCGCGCGCGCCGTCGGGCTCACCGGCGCCGAAGCGCTGCCGACGAAGAAGAAGGACAAGCTCCCCGAGGAGGCGGGGCGCGCGGCGTGGCTCGCGACGACCGTCTACGACAGGGTCCGGAGGAAGCTCGAGCGGGAGCCCGTCGAGGACTTCCGGATCGACTTCGAGGACGGCTTCGGGATCCGCCCCGACGAGGAGGAGGACGCGGTCGCGATCGTCGCCGCCGAGCAGGTCGCGCGCGGCTTCACCGCGAGCACCCTGCCGCCGTTCCTCGGGATCCGGATCAAGCCGCTGAACGAGGAGCACAAGCGCCGCGCCGCGCGCACGCTCGATCTGTTCCTCACGACCGTCGTCGAGCGGCTCGAGGGCACGCTCCCCGCGCCCTTCTTCGTGACGTTGCCCAAGGTGCAGGTCCCCGCGCAGGTGGCGGTCGCGGCGAAGCTGCTCGATCGCCTCGAGCAGACGCTCGGGCTGCCGCCCAAGAGCGTCGGCCTCGAGCTGATGATCGAGCTGACCCAGTCGCTCTTCGACGCGCAGGGGCGCTTCCTCTTGCCCGCCCTCGTCGACGCGGCCGAGGGCCGGTGCACCGGCGCCCACTTCGGGACCTACGACTACACCGCGTGCAACGACATCACCGCGGCGCACCAGGCGATGGACCACGACGCGTGCCGGCTCGCGCTCGGCCTCATGAAGATCGCGTACTCGGGCACGCCGATCGCGGTGAGCGACGGCGCCACCAACGTGCTCCCCGTCCCGCTGCACCGAGGCGAGGACCTCAAGAAGCGCCAGCGCCGCGAGAACGTCGAGGCCGTGCACCGCGCCTGGGCGCTGTCGTACCGGCACGTGCGCGGCTCGCTCGAGAACGGGATCTACCAGGGCTGGGACTTGCACCCGGCGCAACTTCCCGTGCGGTACGCGGCGACCTACGCCTTCTTCCTCGAGGGCTTCGACGCGGCCGCGGCGCGGCTCTCGAACTTCGTCGACAAGGCCGCGCAGGCGACGCTCGTCGGCGACGTCTTCGACGACGCGGCGACGGGGCAGGGCCTGCTCAACTACTTCCTGCGCGCGCTCAACGCGGGCGCCGTCACGGTCGAGGAGCTCGACGCCACCGGGCTCACCCGCGAGGAGATCGCGACGCGCTCGTTCGCGAAGATCCTGGAAGGGCGCGGCCGACCCCGTCCGTAGGACCCGCTCGGTCGCGCGAAAGTCGTCGAAACTCGACGATCCGCGATCCGATTCCATGACCGCGAATTTCGCGCGAAGAACGCGAAAGGGAGCGAAGGGGATTCGGGCAACGACGCGAGGTGGACGAAGCGTTGGGAGGAGGCACGGCGACGATCGAGAAGACCTCTTTGCTCCCCTTGCGCCCTTCGCGCGAAATTCAAGCGCTCGTCTGGCGCTCGCCGTGCCGGGGTGCCTGAGACGAATGGCGGAACATGAGCGCCATGCGCGGCTCGGCGTGACGCTCCTTCGGGATCGCGTGCTCCCAGCGGCGCTGGGTCGCGCCGCCCATCACGACCAGGTCGCCCCAGCCCGTCGTGACCGTCCGTGACGGCCCGCCGCCGAGCGGGCGCACCATGAAGCGGCGGTTGCCGCCCAGCGACGCGACCGCGACGAACGCCCGCGGCCAGTCACAGATGTGCTTGTCGCGGTGCCACGCGACGCTGTCGGCCCCGTCGCGGTAGAGCGCGAGCGAGATCGCGTCGAAGCGGACGCGGTAGCGGCGGCTCAGCGCGTCGGCCATCGCGTGCAGGAGCGGCTCGTCGCCGTCGCGCGGCACGCTCGCGAGGAGGCGGGGCACGTCGACCACGCGCTCGTACATCGGTCGCCGCTGCTGGTGCCACGCGAGCCCGTCGCGGAGGCGCGCCATCAGCGCCTCATGGCCGGTGATCCAGCCCTGGACCCGATCGATCCACGCGCCGCGATCGTCGAGCTCGATGCGCTGCGCCTTCGCGAAGCCCGCGTCGAAGCCGGGCGCCTCCGTCCGTCCGAACAACGTCGTCTGCACGGCGTCAGCCTACACTGAACACGCGAGCAGGTCTCGCGGCTACATCAGGAGGCCCCTCGCGTCGGGCTGGATCATCGGCGGCAGGTCCTCCTCGCCGAGGCGCTGCCGGATGTTCACCTCGATCATCCGGCTGATCGCGTGGAGCGGGAGGCCGTTGAAGAACATCGTGAACGGGTCCTCGAGCACGCGGCCCGACTCGGCGATCAACGAGAAGGCGGTGCACACGAGGAGGTTCACCGGGATGGTCCACCACCCGAGCTCGTGCACCACCGCCGACGGGAAGAGCACCGCGTAGAACTGCACCAGCCGCTCGGCGAGGAGCCCGTAGAGCGGCGGCATCGGCGTCTTCTTGATGCGCTCGCAGCCACCCTGGATGTTGATGAGCTCGCGCAGGGTCGTGTCGAGCGACTGCAGGCGGAACGCGTTCAGCTCGTCGCGTCGCTCGAGCGCCACGAGGTCGTCGAGCTGCTGGGCGAGGAGCGCGTGGGTGAGGTTCGACTCGGCGCGGAGCGCCTCGACGTCGGCGTCGCCGAGCATCGCCGTGAACTCGGCGTCGGCGAACGGATCCTGCGCGCGCAGCAGGCAGCGGAGCGCGTGCACGTAGGCGGCGTGCCGGTGCACGAGGGTGCGCCGCGTGTCCGGGTCGTCGATGTAGGACGCGACCTGCGAGGCCCAGTGCCGCGACTCGTTGATGAGGCGGCCCCACAGCTTGCGGCCCTCCCACCAGCGCGCGTACGCGGAGTTGGTCCGGAAGCTGACGAAGATCCCGAGCGCGGCGCCGACGACCGCGAGCGGCAGCGTCGGGAGCTCGAGGCGCGTGTCCCAGATCTGGTGCGCGGCGGTGAGCACGACGCCGGCGAACAGGTAGTACAGCGTGTACTTCCACTGCCAGATGAAGACGATGCGCGAGAAGACGAACTGGCGACGACCGGGGTAGAGCATGGGTGACCCGAGAGGACCCCGAAGCTACCACGGCCGCGGTCGCCGGATCCTCGGGCTCGTGCAGGGCTTCGTGGGTCGCAACCCGAGTTGACGGTCTCTTCCACCCGTCGGGCAGGGGGGCTACCCTGGATCCACCGTGCGGGCCGCCACGCTGTTCGTCGCCCTCGCCGCGCTCCTCGGCTGCGAGGACCCCTCGACCCCCGACGCTTCTGCGCCCGCGGACGCCGCGAGCGCGGACGGCGCGGTCGGCGACGACGCCGGATCGCCGGACGACGGCGGGGCGCCCGCCGTGGACGCGGGAGACGCTGGCTCCACCGGCGCCGAGGTGACGGGGGCGGTCGAGGTCGTCTCCGGTGCGCGGCACGCGTGCGCGCGCCTCGAGGGCGGAGAGGTCCTCTGCTGGGGCAGCAACACGGGCGGGCAGCTCGGCGACGGAACGCGCATCGCGCGCCTCGTGGCCGCGCCGGTGGACGCGCTCGACGGCGCGGCGGGGGTGCTCGCGGTCGGCGCGTTCCACACGTGCGCGCAGACCGACCGGCTCTTCTGCTGGGGGCATGACGTCTACGGTCAGCTCGGGATCGGCGGCACGGTCGGCGCCGCGCTCCCCGAGCTCGCGCGAGGCCTGGGCGCGCGGGCGGTGAGCCGCGTCGCGGGCGGCGCCGATCACACCTGCGCGCTCGACGAGCTCGGCCGCGCCTACTGCGCGGGCCGCAACGCGAGCGGTCAGCTCGGCACGGGCACGCGCTCGGACGACACGCGCTTCGCGCGGGCCGCGGGTGACGTCGAGGGGCTCGTCGACGTGGGCTGCGGCGACGCGCACTCGTGCGCCCTCGACCCGTCGGGAGCGGTGCTCTGCTGGGGAGCGAACGAGCGCGGTCAGCTCGGCCTCGGCGACTCGTTCGATCGCCTCGAGCCGACGCCGATCCCGGAGCTGGTGGCGACCGACCTCGCGGTGGGGGCGCGCCACACCTGCGCCGCGCTGCCGGACGGGACGGTGGCCTGCTGGGGCTGGGGCGCGCGCGCCCGGCTCGGCGGCCTGCCCTCGTCCCTCACGCCCGTCGTGCTCCCCGATCTCGCCGACGTGGTGGAGGTCGACGCGGGCGAGGCGCACACCTGCGCGCGTCACGCCGACGGGACCGTGAGCTGCTGGGGGGAGAACCGCCTCGGCGCGCTCGGCGTCGGCTCCGACGAGCCCGCCACGAGCCCGCTCCCGGTGCTGGGCCTCGCCGACGTCGCGGCGCTCGGGGCGGGCAGCGGGTTCACGTGTGCGGTCCACGTCGACGGAGGCGTGGCCTGCTGGGGCGCCAACGAGTCGGGGCAGCTCGGGGACGGCACCACCGAGACGCGGACGGCGCCCGTGGCGGTCCGGCGGGGCGCGCCGTGATCGAGGGCGGCCGCCCCCACCGCGGCGCTCGAGCCGGGGGACGGGGACCTCGAACGCAGCCCTCGAACGCCGAGATCCCTCGTGACTCCGCGAGGGTATGTGTTGTGCAAAACTCGTACACTCGATCGGAGCAAACCATGCGAGCTCGAGTCTCGAAGCGGGTCGTGCTGTCCCTCCTCGCCGCGTCGCTGGCCGCGTGCTCGACGCCCGAGGGCGGCGGCGAGGGGACGCCCTGCAGCGCCGACGCGGACTGCCGCGAGGACCTCACCTGCGACCTCGCGACGGGCGTCTGCGTCGCGCGGATGGACGGCGGCTCGGGCGGCGTGGACGCCGCCGTCCCCGACGAGGACGGGGGCCCGCCGCCCGGCGACGACGGCGGCGGACCGCCCCCTCCCGGCTGCGTCGACGCGAGCGGCTGCGCGAGCGGCGAGGTCTGCATCGGCGGTCGCTGCCAGGCCGATCCGTGCGCCGCGGGCGACGTCTGCGCCCCCGACGAGGCCTGCGTCGCGCGCTGCGTCCCCGTGGTGGATCCGTGCGCGGGCGTCGTCTGCGGCGCGGACATGACCTGCTTCGGGGGGACCTGCGCGGCGGGCTGCTTCCCGCCGCTGCCCTGCACCGGCGTCGAGTGCGAGGAGGGCGAGTACTGCGATCCGCGCAGCGGTCGGTGCACCCCGATCGACCCGTGCTCGGCCACCTGCGCCGAGGGCGAAGCGTGCGACCTCGAGTGCGTGCGGCCGAGCGCGTGCGAGGGGGTCGAGTGCGCCGACGGCGAGCGCTGCGTCGGCGGCGCGTGCGTCGTGGATCGCTGCGCGGGGGTCGAGTGCGAGGGCACCGCGGTCTGCGTCAACGGCCGCTGCGAGGACACCTGCGACTGCGGCGCGGGCTGCGACCCGGGCGCGGCCTGTGAGCTCGGCACCTGCGTGTGCGAGACGACCTGCCCGGCGCGCGCGGTCTGCGGTGAGCCCGACGGCTGCGGCGCGACGTGCAACGGTCGTTGCACCCCTGGCTCGGTCTGCGTGCTCACCCGCGGGGTCTACGGCTGCGAGTGCGAGCCGTCCTGCGAGGGCGTCCCCTGCGGCGGGTCCGACGGCTGCGGCGGGCGCTGCGCGACGGGGACGTGCATGCCCGGGCTCGTGTGCCTCGACTACACGTGCTGCACGCCGAGCTGCCCCGCCGACGCGCTCTGCGGCGCCGACGACGGGTGCGGAGGGACCTGCGAGGGCGACTGCCCGATCGGTCGGCTCTGCAACCTGACGCGCGGCGGCTACGCGTGCGAGTGCACGCCGTCTTGCCCCGCGGACGCGGCGTGCGGCGCCGACGACGGCTGCGGCGGGACCTGCGAGGGCAGCTGCCCCGTGCGCCAGCTCTGCCGCCTCTCGTCGGGCGGGTACTCGTGCGCCTGCGCGCCCGACTGCCCCGCGACCGCGAGCTGCGGGGACCCCGACGGCTGCGGCGGCTTCTGCGACGTGCCCTGCAGCGGCGGCGACGTGTGCACGGGGACGGGATGCTGCACGCCGTCTTGCCCCGCGGACGCTCGGTGCGGCGCGCCGGACGGCTGCGGCGGGACGTGCGGCGGCGACTGCACCGGCCGCGACACGTGCGTGATGCACGGGCCCAACGCCTACCGCTGCGAGTGCGTGCCGAGCTGCGGGCCGACCTCGGCGTGCGGCGCGAACGACGGCTGCGGCGGGCGCTGCGACGGCCCGTGCGACCGCGGCGAGTTCTGCGAGATGGGGCGCTGCCGCCCCGATCCGTGCACCCCCGCCTGTGGCTGCGGCGAGGTGTGCAGCGCCGGCCGCTGCGCGCCGCTCTGCGCCGCGGGCGAGGTGCTGTGCGGATGCAACACGTGCTGCGGCGCGACCGAGTCGTGCATCGGGGGCCGCTGCGTCAGCGGCCCGAGCTGATCACTCCTCCTCGACGGCGACGTCGAGGGTGGCGTGGGCGGGCTCCTCACGGCTGAGGAGGGCGTCGAGCTTCTTGAAGGGCCACACCATCGCTCGGCCCATCGCCTTGACGATCCACGCGTCGGAGATGTCGTCGAGCCACGAGTAGATGACCGGCGTCGCGATGAGCGTGAGCACGAGCGACAGGGTCTGACCGCCCGCGATGACGGAGCCCATCGCGCGGTTGGTGCCGGAGCCGGCGCCGCTCGAGATGAGCAGCGGCATCATGCCGGCCACGAACGCGATGGTCGTCATCAGGATCGGGCGCAGCCGGTCCCGGTTGCCCACCATCACTGCGTCCGCGCGGGACAGGCCCTTGCGGCGCAGCGAGCGCATGTGATCGATCTGGAGGATCGCGTTCTTCTTCACGACGCCGAAGAGCACGAGGATCCCGAGCATCGAGTAGATGTTCAGCGACTGCCCGAGCACGAGCACCGAGAAGAACGCGAACGGCAGCGTCAGCGGCAGCGAGCTCAGGATCGTGATCGGGTGGATCCAGCTCTCGAACTGCGCCGCGAGGACGAGGTACATGAAGGTGAACGACAGGAACACCGCGACGAGGAAGCTCTGCAGCGCGCGGCCGAGCTCGCGTGAGCGGCCGTAGAGCTGGCCGCGGTAGCCGGGCCCCATGTCGAGATCGACGCGGATCTGCTCGAGCGCCGCGATGATCGTCTGCTCGGACGCGCCGGGCCGCGTGTTCACGAAGATCGTCGCCTGCCGCTCGCGGCCGACGTGCTGGATGGACGCGGGGCCGGTCGAGGGCACCACCTCTGCCACGTCGCTCAGGCGGATCGCCGTCCCCGACGCCGACGGCACGGAGATCTGCGCGATGTCCTCGGGGCGGCTGCGGAAGTCGACGTCCGCGCGCAGCAGCACGTCGTAGCGCTCGCCCGCCTCGCTGTAGTCCGTGACCTCGACGCCGCCGACCATCAGCCGCATCGCGTTCGCGATCTCGCTGACGCTCACGCCCAGGTCGGCCGCGCGGCGACGATCGACGCGTACCTCGTAGGCGGGCCGGCCCGTGACGAGCGACGTGCTCGCCTCGCTGACCCCGGGGACCTCGCGGACGCGCTCGAGCATCTGGTGCACGTACACGTCGAGCTGCTCGATGTCGGGGCCCGAGAGGATGTACTGCACCGGCGCCGACTGCTGGCCGCCGCCACCGAAGGCCGCGATGGGGCCGATGTACGTCTCGGTGCCCTCCGGGGTGACGGCCGGCACCACCTCGTCGCGCAGCCGCGTGATGACGTCGTCCTGCGACGTCTCGCGAGACTCGGCGGGGACGAGGCGCACGTAGAGCGAGGCCTGGTTCGGTCCGCGACCGCTGAGGTCACCGGCGGGGGCGCCGGTCGTCAGGACCGTCTGCGCCACCTCCGGCATCTCGCGGACCGCGCGCGCCATCCGCTCACCGATGAGCTGCGTCTGGGCGAGCGCCGTGCCCTCGGGCGCGCGGATGGTGATCTCGAGCCGCGACTCGTCCTCGTTCGGGAGGAAGTTCTTCGGGACCGCCATGACGATCGGGACCATCGCGACGAGGCTGCCGATCAGCACGAGGCCGACGGCCCAGCGGTGCCGCATCGAGAACGCGAGCAGCCACAGGTAGCCGCGCTCGACGAGCCGGTAGAGGCGGCCGCCCGACTCGTGCCCGGCGACGATCTGTCCCTCGACGTCGGCCACGCTGCGCTGGCCCTTGCGCCACCGGAGGTACTCGGCGCGCTCCTCGGCGCGATCGCCCGGCGGCGGATCGAAGTGCGTGAGCGAGTCGGGGGCGATCTCCTCCTTGGGCGGGAGCGACGGCCGGTCCGGGTTCGCGGGTCGCACCGGGCCCTTGAGCCAGCGCGAGCAGAGCATCGGCGTGAGCGTGAAGGAGACGAAGAGCGACACGATGATCGCGAACGACATCGTGAAGCCGAAGCTCCCCATGAAGCGGCCGATGATGCCGGTCATGAACCCGATGGGGAGGAACACCGCGACCAGCGACAGCGAGGTCGCGAGGACGGCGAGGCCGATCTCCTTGGTCGCGACGACCGCCGCGAGCTTGGGCGGGTAACCCTTCTCCTCGATGTAGCGGACGATGTTCTCGAGCACGACGATCGCGTCGTCGATCACGATCCCGACCGATAACGTCAGGGCCAGCAGCGTGATCATGTTGAGCGTCAGGTCCATCGCGGCGATCAGCGCGAAGGTCGCGATGATCGAGGTCGGGATGGCGAGCGCCGCGATGACGGTGGACCGGCCGTTGCGCAGGAACAACAGCACGACGAACGCGGCGAGGAGGCCGCCGAAGATCAGGTGCTCCTGCACCGCGTGGATGGAGTTCGAGATGAACTCGCTCTCGTCCCGCACGATCTCGAGCCGGTAGCTCGGCGGCAGCTCGGTCTCGATCTCCGCGATCCGCTCGCGCAACGCCTCGACCACCGCGACGGTGTTCGCGCCGGACTGCTTCCGGATCGAGAGGATGACGACGCTCTGGCCGTCGATGGTGGCCATCGACTGGGGCTCCTCGCCGGTGTCCCGGATCTCGGCGACGTCGGCGACGCGGATCACGCGGTCGCCGCGCTCGACGATCGGGACCGCCGCGAACTCCTGCGGATCGCGCACGCGGCCGGCGACGCGGAGCTGGAGGCGGCGCGTGCCCTGCTGCACCTCGCCGCCCGGGATCTCGACGTTCTCGGTCGCGAGCGCGCGCTGGACGTCGCGCGCGGTGAGGTTCAGCGCGGCGAGGCGCGCGGGGTCGAGGACGACCTGGATCTGCCGCTCGCGACCGCCGCTGATGCTGATGCCGCCGACGCCGTCCATCGACTCGATGCGTCGCCGGATGACACGGTCGGCGAAGTCCGTCGCCTCGAGCGGGCCGCGGTTGGTGTGGACCGCGACGAGCATGATCGGCGCCGCGTCCGGGTCGATGCGCTCGACGCGCGGCTGCTCCACGCCCTCGGGGAGCGACGAGACGATCCGCGCGACACGATCGCGCACCTCCTCGGACGCCTCGCCCACGTCCTTCTCGAGGCTGAAGCGCGCGACGACGACGCTGAAGCCCTCGTAGGAGTTGGACGTGAGCTCGTCGAGGCCGGCGATGGAGTTGAGCTGCTCCTCCATCGGCTCGGTGACCTCGGTCTCGATCTGCTCGGGCGAGGCGCCCGGCAGGACCGTGGTGACGATGATCGCGGGGAAGTCGATCTTCGGGAAGCGGTCGACGCCGAGCCCGAAGATGCTCGCCGACCCCACGACGATGAGGGTCAGGATGAGCACCCAGGTGAAGACCGGGCGCCGGACACAGATCTCAGCGAGCCATTGCATGGGGGTGCTCCTCGACTCAGCCGGGGTTCGCGGGGGTGGACACGGTCACGGCGACGCCGTCCGCGAGCTGATCGAGGGAGCCCGTGGCGACCTGCTCGCCCGCGGCGAGCCCCTCGGCGACGACGACCTCTTCCTCGGTGCGATCGGCCACGGACACCACGCGCTCCTCGATGTGGCCGTCACGGACCACGAAGGCGCGAGAGACGCCCGCGGCGGTGTGGACCGCGGTCGCGGGGACCACGAAGACCTCCTGGGTCCCGCCGGTCTCGAGGCGCGCGGTCGCGAAGAGGCCCGGCCGCAGCAGCCGATCGGGGTTGGGCACGACGGCCTCGACGGTGAGGCCGCGCGTGGTCCGGCTGACCGACGCGCTAACGTAGCGGACGGTGGCCTCGAACGTGCGGTCCGGCACCGAGTCGACGCGCAGGAGCACGGCCTGCCCGGGCTGTACGGACTGCAAGTGACGTTGCGGTACGGAGAGCTCGATGCGCAGCGGGTTGGTGCGGACGAGCGTCACGAGCGGGCTCTGGGGCGAGACGTACTCACCCACCGAGACCATCCGATCGGCGATCTCACCACCGAACGGGGCGCGCACGGTCGCCTCCGACGCGGCGGTGCTCGCCTGGCTGAGGGCCACCCGCGCGCTCGCGAGCGAGGCCGCCGCGACCCGCGCGTTGTTGAGCGCGGACTGGTGTCGCTCGCGCGCGTTCGCCGCCGCGGCGCGCGCCTCGTCGAGGCCCTGCTGCGTGAGCACCCCGCGCTGCGCGAGCTCCTCCGCGCGGCGGAGGTTGTTGTCCGCGAGCTGCCGATCGTTCTGGGCCGCGACGACCTCGGGGAGGGTCTCGACGTTCGGCGTCGCGTTGCCGTCCATCCCGAGCCGGGCCCGCGCCTGATCGAGCTGCGCGCGGGCCGCGCGCGCCTGGAGGCGGTAGTCCACGTCCCGCAGGCGGAGCAGCGGCGCGCCCTCCTCGACGACGCTGCCGCGCTCGACGAGGACCTCCGTCACCCGACCCGCCACCACCGAGGTGACGTTCGAGTCCTCGTCGGCGACGAGGGTGCCGTCGAGCTCGAGCGCGACGGGCCGCTGGCGCACCTCGACGGGCGCGATCGACACGGCGACGACCGTCGCGGCCGCGGCGCTCTGGGCGTCGGCGGCGCTCGCGTCCCCACCGCAGCCGGCGAGGGGGAGGGCGAGGGCGGTCATCAAGGGAAGGGCCGTCCACGCGGTGACTTCAATGATTCGCATGTTCGTTCATCCGTGCTTGGGGGTCTTGCGGGCGCCGCGGGGGCGCTTGGCGTCGGCCGGGGGCTTGGCCGTTCGCTTCGTCGGTCGCGCCGGCTTCTCGGGCGCGGCGGTCAGGGTGTCGAGTCGGGCTCGACCCGACTCGGTCAGGCAGAGCATCCGGGTGATGGTCCGCGTGGTCGGGGGCTCGAACGGCAGCCGCTCGAGGCCGGGCAGGCGCATCGACATGCCGCGGAACATCGACATCAGGCCCCCCGCGAGCTCGTCCGCGGGCAGGTCCGCCTCGATGTCCCCCTCGCGCTGCGCTTCCTCGATCCAGCCCGCGAGGCGGTCGTAGATCCGCCGGAAGTGGGCGCGGAGGTCGGTCTTGACGTCGATCGGGATCGTCCCCTCGAGGACCGCCTGCATCATCACGCGCATCTCGTTGACGGGGCCGTCGAGGCGGGCGTGGTGCCGCGTCATCGCGGCGAGGAGCTTGTCGAGCGCGCGCTCCGCCGGGGTGTCCATCTCGCGATCGATCTCGGCCATCATCCGGTGGGCGATGGCGGCGAGGACCGCGTCCTTGCTGGGGAAGTAGTGGTAGACGAGGCCGTGGCTCAGCCCCGCCTCCTTGGCGATCTCGCCCACCTTCGCGCGGGTGAAGCCCTTGGCCGTGAAGACCCTCGTCGCGGCCGCGATGATGGCCTCGCAGCGAGCTGAACGAATTTCCTGGTTGTCTTCGGGGGATCTCGGCATCAGAACATCCGGGCGTTGACTGACTCGTCAATCAATGTGCCCACGCGGCCCCCTCGTCAAGCCGTCCTTTCGCTTCCCCGGAGTACCTCTCGATGCCCTCTCGACTTCTCGCGCCTTCGCTCCTCGCGGCGCTGGTGCTCGGTCCGGCCGTCGCTCACGCGCAGCAGCCGCTGACCGAATTCCTCGCCTCCGCCGACACGGAGGCCCTGGATCTGCGGGAGGCGCGCGCCACGCTCCGCCAGACGCGGGCCCAGGTCGACGCGGCCCGCGCGCGGCTGCTGCCGGCCGTTCAAGGCCAGGCCACCTACACCCGCAACGACCCGGTGGTCGAGGTCACGATCCCCACCGGCATGGTCGACGCGATGGGCAACCCGGTCACGCGGCAGGCCTCGATCACCCCGGCGGATCAGTTCGCGGCGACCGCGACCCTCAACGTGCCGCTGCTGGACCTCTCGGCGTGGGCCGGCTTCTTCCAGGCCGAGGCGGCGGCCGACGCGGTGGACGCGACGGTCGACACGGCCCGGCGCGGCGTCGAGATCGCGGTGGTGCAGCGCTGGCATCAGCTCGTCGCGCAGCGGGCCCTGATCGGCGCCGCGCAGCGCAACCTCGAGGTCGCCGAGCGCGGTCACTCCGTGGTCGCGGCGCGGTTCGAGGTCGGCGTGGCCTCGCAGCTCGAGCTCTCGCGCGCCGAGGCCGAGGTCGCGCGGGCGAGGCAGGCGGTGGCCGAGGCCGAGCTCGCCGCCACGCTCGCCGCGCGCGGCCTCCAAGATCTGACGGGCCTCGAGCCGAGCCCCGCGGTCGTCGCGCTCGAGGACGACCTGCACGCGGAGCAGCCGCTCGCGACGTTCACCGCGAACATCGACGACCTTCCGGCGGTGCGGGCGGCGCGGCAGCAGCAGCGCGCGGCCTCGATCGCGCGGGACGGCGCGTGGTTCGCGTTGCTGCCGACGCTCGGCGCGACGGCCGTCGCGCGGTGGTCGAACGCGTCGGGCTTCGGTCGTCAGGACTCCTACTACCTCGGCCTCTCGGCGACGTGGGCGTTCGACTTCTCGCGGCCTGCGCAGGTCGAGGCCACCAGCGCGGCGCTCGAGGGCGTCGAGGTGCGCGAGGACCGCGCGCTCCAGCAGGCGAGGACGGCGGTGTTCGAGGCGTGGCATCGCGTGGACGCGTCGCGGGCGAGCGCGGCCGCGGCCGACTCGGTGCTCGCGGCGAGCCGGCGCGCCGCCGAGGACGCCGCCGCGCGAAACGACAGCGGCGTCGCGACGCAGCTCGAGCGGATCCAGGCCGAGCGCGACCTCTTCCAGGCCGAGGTCGGCCGCATCCAGGCGATCGCGAACCTGCGCGTCGCCCGGGAGGTGCTGCGGATCCAGAGCGGCCTCGAGCGATGAGCTAGCCGTATCCGGTGAGCGGAGCGGTGTAGCGCCCCGGCGGGCTCCGTGCTGAGCGCGCTCAGCCCACGACGACGTCGGGGACCGCGAGAGGCCCGAGCTCGGCGGCGAGCTCGTCGGGGGTTGATCCGGTCGCGAGTACGCGCCCAGTCGCGGGGACAGAGCTCGAGGTAGCGCTCGCGGGGCCAGTGCGGCAGGACGCGGATGAGGTCGCGGAAGTAGGCCTCGGGGTCGAGGCCGTGGAGCCGCGCGGAGCTCTCGAGGGTGAAGAGGTGGCTGAGTCTCGGCGTGCGCGTCGCTGCCGGCGAAGAGCCACGCCTTGCGGCCGACGGCGACCTTGCGCAGGGCGCGCTCGGAGCGGTTGTTGTCGAGCACGAGGCGGCCGTCGTCGAGGAAGCGCGAGCGCCTTGTCCTGGCGGACGGCGTAGTTCAGCGCGGTGCGGAGCAGACCTCGCTCCGGCGTCGCGGCAAGCTCGCGGCGGCACCAGGCGAAGAAGTCTTCGACGTGCGGACGCAAGTGGGCTTGCCGCATGCGATGCCGCTTCTTCACGTGGTCGGCCGCCCAGAGCCGCTCGAGCTCGAAGATGCGGCCGATCCGCGCGAGCCCGCCTTCGCCACCTCGCTCTTGGCCGCGACCGTCGCCTCCCAAAATTTCCTCCGCGCGTGCGCCCAGCACCGACCTCCGGCACGGCTCGGGGGCGGGTCCTCGGCGTCGGGGTCAGGCGGCCCGTAGCGGTAGAGGATGTCGTAGACGCTCTTGGCGTCCGCCTGCACGTAGCCGCGAAGCCCTCGAAGGACCTGGCGATCGCCGCGCTCGTCTCCTTCTCGGGAAGTCGAAGAAGACGCATGATCGCGGTCGGCGACGAGCACGAGGAAGTGCCCGTTCTTGCATGCCTGGCGCTTCCGGTCGGCGCGCAGCTCGGGCTGGATCTTCAGCCCCGTCGCGTCGGTCGCGATGCAGAAGCTCTTCACCATCGCGTCCTGCCGCATCGCATACACGACGCTCGCGCCGAACGTCGCGCCGAGGTGCTCCAGCATCCGCGCCATCGTCGCGCGGTCGAAGGCACGCCCTCGTGACGGAAGCCCTCTTCGAGCCGGAACAGCGGCATCCCTGGCCGACCTTGCGCGTGATGATGTGCGACGCCAGCGACGCCGTCCCGAGCCAGCCGTCGAGCAGATCCTTGGGCCGCTTCGTCGTCGTCACCGTCGTCTTGCCGCGCTCCTCGTCGAAGCGTCGGTACTTCGTCCGCGCCACGACCACGACGCGCATCCCGCCGCGCTGCCGCATCAGCCGCGCGCTCTCCTCGAAGCCGTGGCGCTCCGCCTTGCCCTCGGCCACGAGCGCTTCGAGCGCTGGGTCAGTCAGCACGATCCGCTCTTCAGGCAGACCCAGCGTGCGCACGTCGCGGCAGCCGGTGGGCTTCGCCTTGCGCCGCTCGTTCTTCGCCTCCTTGTCCTCGCGCATCCCGAGGGTGCCCGCGACCTCCTCGAGCTCGCGCAGCTTGTTCGCGAACTCCAGCTCGAGCTGCGCCGTGTCCACACACGCTCGGCCTTCGCGACGGCAAGACGCCGCTTGATCAGCTCGAGCTCTTGGCGAAGGCGTTCGTGCGACGCGCGCAGAAGGTCTCGCTCCCGCTCCGCCTCGAGCGCACGCGCGTGCGTCGACGCCCAGCTCCGAGGTCAGCGCATCGCGCTGCCGCTCGAACGAGTCGCGCTCCTCGGCGAGCGCGGTGCGCGCCTGCGCGAAGCGCCGCTTCGAGCTCGGCGACCTTCGCCGCGGCACGGGTGGAGCGCCCGCTCATCGAGTGCTGCTCTACCGCATCCGATCCGTTGTCGACGGGCGCACGGCCGTGCGACGTGCGTTCCGAACACAGCCCTCAGTGAAGGCTTCGTCGCGGCCGTCGACGCGGTGGCGAGAGGTCGATCCCGTGCAGCAGGTCGTCGAGCTCGCGCTCCTCGAGCACCCGCGACGTCCGCCCTCTTCGAGCGCCTCCGGGATCCTGGAACGTCCCTCGATCCAGCCGCTTGTAGTAGAGGCAGCCCGGTGCCGTCGAAGAAGGATCTTCATCGCCGTCTTCCGTTTGCCGAAAGAACACGTAGAGCGCGCCGCCGCCGCGCGCGCGACGCAGCCGAGCCGATCCTCGACGAGCCCCGCGAGACGGTCAGAAGCCCCAGCGCAGGTCGATCGGCTCCGAGCCCGACGAAGATCTCGACGCCCGCCGGGATCACGCCTCCTCCTCGCCGAAGCCGCGCAGCTCATCGAAGACGGTGGCGAGGCGTCGTCGCGTCGACGCCCGTCAGGACGTGCACGAGAAGCACCCTCGCGGCTCGACGAGCACGTGCCCCCGCGCGCTCGTCGTGTCCCGCACGACCTCGATCATCGCCGTCCGCGGCTCGGGCTCCGGCTCGCGGAGCTGGCTCGAGTACCACCGCAGCGTCGATGCCGCGTACCCCCGGCCGCGACAGAAGACCTCCGCGCTCAGCCCGCTCTGGCGCCACGCCGCCACACGCCTCGACCACTCCGTCCGGTCCGCCATCGCGCCCGCACTCTGCGCGGCTGCGGATCAGCCGGCCACACTGCTCTGCTCACCGGATACAGCTAGCCAGAGGGGCTACGCTTCGTCGGGTCGATCGGGGTCCTCGGGCTCGTCCTCGTCGAGTGAGTCGTCGAGGGAGTCGTCGAGCGAGTCGTCGGTGGGCTCCTCGTAGGGAGGCTCCACGTAGGGAGGCTCGGCCGCTCCGACGGGTTCGTCCGACGCTCCGGGCTCGGGCCCTTCGATCGGGGCCACGTAGGGAGGCTCGATCGCTTCGACCGGCTCCGACGCCACGGGTGAGCTGGCCGGCTCCTCGACCGGAGCTTCGGGGGGCGGCGCCGCGGGGGGCTCGACGACGGGGTGGGCCGGCTCGGCCTCCGCGACGGGCGGCTCGGAGGGGGCCGGGGCCGCTGGAGGTGCGGCTTCGGCCTCAGGGGGGTGGTCGCCGGCGGGCGGGTGGCCCGTGGGCTCGCTGAGCGGGACGTCGGTCTCGTCCCGCAGGAGCTTGCGGCCGTCGGTCAGGCGACCGAACAGGTAGTAGAGGCCGGGGATGACGATGACGCCGGCGATGGTGCCGAAGAGCATGCCGCCGACGCCGGTGACGCCGATGGTGCGGCTGCCGAGGGCGCCGGCGCCGTGCGCGACGACGAGGGGGATGAGCCCGGCGACGAAGGCGAAGGAGGTCATCTGGATGGGTCGGAAGCGGAGCATCCCGCCCTCGATGGCCGCGTCCTTGAGGGACGCGCCCTCCTGGCGTCGCTGGACCGCGAACTCGACGATCAGGATCGCGTTCTTGCCTAACAAGCCCACTAACATGATCAAACCGAGCTGGGCCCAGACGTCATTGGACAATCCGGCGGCCTGCAAGAACAGGAAGGAGCCGAAGAGCCCGATGGGTAGGGAGAGGATGACGGCGAGCGGGATCAGGAAGCTCTCGTACTGTGCGACGAGCACCAGGTAGACGAACACGACGACGATCAAGAAGATGTAGAGCGCCGCGTTCCCGCTCCTCGACTCGTCCCAGGAGAGGCCCTCCCAGCCGAGGCCGTAGCCGCGGGGCAGGGTCGCTTCGGCGACCTCGCGGACGGCCTGGATGGCCTGGCCGCTCGAGTAGCCGTGGGCCGGGACGAGCTGGATGGCCGCCGACGGGTACAGGTTGTACCGCGTGATCTCGTTGAGACCCTGCCGCCGTTGGATCCGCATGAAGGACGAGTACGGGACCATCTCGCCCGCCTCGTTCTTGACGAACAAGTCGTCCAGATCGTCGGGCATCCTTCGGAACTCGGGCCAGGCCTGGACGTAGACCTTGTAGAACTGATTGAAGCGGACGAAGCCCTGCTCGTAGGTGCTGCCGATGAGGATGTTGAGGTTCTCGAGCGCGGTCTCGATCGTGACGCCCTTCTGCATCGCGACGTCGTTGTCGATGATGAGCTCGAACTGCGGATAGTCGGCGGCGTAGAAGGTGAAGAGGCTCCCGACCTCCGGGCGCTCGCGCAGCGCGGCCATGAACTCCTCGGTCACCTCGCCGAGGCGCTCGTAGTCGGCGGTGCTCGACTGGGTCTCGTCGAGGACGCGGAGCGAGATCCCGCCGGCCGCGCCGAAGCCCGGGATGGCGGGTGGCTCGAAGAACTCGAGCTTGACGTCGGTGATGCCGCGAGTCCGCTCCTCGAGCTCTTCGATGATGTCGGTCGCGGTGTTCGTCCGCTCGGACCAGTCCTCGAGGTTGATGATCGCGGTGCCGGCGTTCGAGCCACGGCCCTCGGTCAAGACCTCGTAGCCCGCCACCGAGGTGACGGAGCCGACCCCCTCGACCTGGCTGGCGACCTCCTGGAGCTCGCGCGACTTGGCGTTGGTGTACTCGAGGGTCGAGCCCGGCGGCGTCTGGAGCACGGCGTAGATGACGCCCTGGTCCTCGCCGGGGATGAAGCCGCTCGGCAGCAGGCTGTTCTCGCCGATGATGCCGAAGACGAAGAGCGCGACGACCCCCATCGTCAGCAGCCGACGGGCCACGATGGGCCGCAGCACGCGCCCGCCGTAGAACTTCGTGACCCAGTCGACGGCGCGGCTGAAGGGCGCCTGGACGAACGGGACGCCGAGGATCAGGAAGCCGATCGGCCCCCACAGGTAGTGGGCGACGTAGCCGAGGCCCGCCATCACGGGCAGGCCGAGGAGCGCGAACATCACGAGCTTGCGGGCCCCGAGGCCTCGAATCCGCTCCTTCAGGCTCGTCTTGCTCTTCTGCTCGTGCCCCGGGTGCTCGTGGACGTGGGGCTTGAGGATCATCGCGCAGAGCACCGGCGTGAGGGTCAGCGCGACCACGCCGGAGAGGATGATCGTCGACGCCATCGTCACGCCGAACTGGCGGTAGAAGACGCCGACCGGCCCGGGGACGAACGTCACGGGGACGAACACCGCGGTCATCACGAGCGTGATCGCGATGATCGCGCCGCCGATCTCACGGAGCACCTCGACCGTCGCCTGGTAGGGCGATAGGTTCGTCGCGGCCATCTTTGCGTGCACCGCCTCGACGACGACAATCGCGTTGTCGACGACGACGCCGATGGCTAACACCATCGCGAAGAGCGTGATGAGGTTGATGGAGAAGCCCATCAGCTGCAGGACGAAGAAGCTGCCGATGAGCGACACCGGAACCGCGAGCGTCGGGATGATCGTGGAGCGCAGGTCGCCGAGGAACATGTAGACGACGAGCGAGACCAGGATGAGCGCCTCGAGCAGGGTGTGGAGCACCTGCTCGATCGAGGCGTCGACGAACCGCGAGACGTCGTAGGCGATCTCGTAGTCCATCCCCGGTGGGAACGAGCCCCGCATCTCCTCGAGCGTCGCCTTGATCTCGTCGATGACCTCCGCCGCGTTCGAGCCCGGGGTCTGCTTGAGCACGATCGACGCGGCCGGGTGACCGTCGAGGTCCGAGTAGATGTCGAAGAACTCCGAGCCGAGCTCGATCCCCTCGTGGTCTCGGCTCCCCGTGTTCTCCTCCGCCGCGTCGTCGCCGCCGAGGTCGATGTGCTCGGTCGCGGGGGGCCGGACGCACACGTCTCGGAGGCGGAGGATCTCCCCGTTCGGGTTCGCCCGGAGGATGATGTTCCCGTACTGTTCCGGCTCGGTGTACCGACCGGCGTAGGTCAGCACGTACTCCCGTGATTGAGAGGTCATCCCGGTCGCCTGACCGAGGCGACCGGGGGAGCCGATGATGCTTTGTTCGGCCACCGCCTCCATCACGTCTTCCACGGAGACGTTGTAGGCGCGCATGCGCTCCGGGTTCAGCCAGATGCGCATCGCGAACGTCCGGTTCCCGAGGTTGACCGGGATGCCCATGCCGTGAATCCGCTTCAGCACGGGCATGATGTAGACGTTCGCGTAGTTGTAGAGGTCCGTCTGGTTGGCGGTCGGATCCGTGCTGTACAGGTTCAGGTACATGAGCATGCTCGGCACGACCTGGCTGACGAGGATGCCCTCTCGTACGACCAGCGGCGGGAGCCGGCTCAACATGATGTTGACCCGGTTCTGCACGTTCACGACGTTGATGTTCGGGTCGGTCCCGGGCTCGAAGTAGATCCGGATCGTCGCCTCGCCCGCGCTCGTCGCGTCCGAGACGATGTAACGCATGTTCTGGACGCCGTTGATCGACTGCTCCAGCGGGATCAGCACCGAGTCGACGAGGACGTTCGCGCTCGCGCCGGGGTACGCGATCGAGACGTACACCGTCGGCGGTGCGACGTTGGGGAACTGCGCGATGGGGAGCGCGGTGATCCCCAGCCCCCCGAGGAAGACGACGATGATCGCGACGACGATCGCGAGGGCGGGTCTCTTCAGAATGTTCTTGAACATGGTTCCCGATCGAGGAGCGACCCCTGCGCTGTGATTTCATCCAGCGAGATCGTACGGCTCCTCGCTCGGGCGGTCACGTCGGCCACCTCAGGCCGAGCCGATCCGCGTTCGAATCATCGCGGCGATCTCTCGTCGGCCGCGAGCCTCCACGTGTCGTCCCACCCGCTCGAGGGCGAGGGCGAAGGCCTCCTGGATCGCCGCGTTGGCGGGCGCGCGCTCGGCCGCGCTCTCCAGGATGGGCAGCGCCTCGGCGGCCCCGTCGAGGTCGAGCAGGCGCCGCGCGGCCTGGTAGTCGTGGGCGAGGCTGGCGATCGCGTGCTCCCTGCGCGTGAGATCGAGGTCGACCTCTCGCACGGTGAGCATGCTGCACCGACTGTATCGGAGGGCCCGCGAGGTGACGGGGCCGAGCCAGTCGGGGATCAGGGGGTCGAAGCCGCGGCTGCCGATGACGAGCAGCCCGGCCTCGTCGCCGGCGTCGACGATGCGCTCGGCGGGGGAGCCGAGGACCACGACGACGCTCACGTCGAGGCCGTCGAGATCTTGCTCGGCGAGGAGCCCCTCGACCTGCTCGCGGGCCAGGGCCTCGTCCTGCACGGCGTGCTTGCCCTGGTCTTCCTTGGGCGGGACGACGGTCATCACGCGGAGGGGGGAGCCGAACGCGCGGGCCATGCGGATGGCCGAGGCGAGGCCCAGCCGCGACTGCGGGCTGAGGTCGACGGGGCACAGGATGGGCTGCCCGACCGGAGGCGTCCCGCGCGCGACCCAGACTGGCACCGACGCGGCGCGGACGATCGACTCGGCGACCGAGCCCACGAGCCAGCGCCGAACCGTCGCGGGCCGGCCGCCACCGGTCACGACGAGCTCGGCGCCGACTCGTTGCTCGGTCTCGATCAGGAGGTCGGCGGGCCGGCGGACGGCGACCTCCTGGCTCACGTCGAGGCCGGCCTCGCGGAGCGGCTCGAGGCGAAGGTCCACCTGCTCCTTCGCCTCCGCCACGCGGTCCGCCTGCGCTTGCTCTCCCTCGAGGCGCCGCCGCTCGAGGGCGTGGACGACGAGGAGCGGCCGCTCGAGCCGTCGGCCGACCTCCGTGGCCGCGGCCAGGATGTCGTCGGTTTCGTGATCGAGTGGCAGCGCCACAATCACAGGGCTTGAATCGGCCATTTGCACCTCGCGAGCGCTACGTTTCGTCAGGTCGATCGGGCTCGGCCGAGGGCTCGGCGTCACCGATCGCGTCGTTGGGGGGGAGGGGCGCCGAAGGCTCGGCGTCGTCGATTGGATCGTCGGCGATGGGTGAGCCCACCGCGGCTTCGAGCTCGTCGGGCGGGGAGGGTGCGGGCGAAGGCTCGGCCTCCTCGACCGGGGGCTCGTACGGAGAGGCGACGAGCGCCGGCTCGGACTCCTCGAGAGGCTCGGCCTCCTCGCTCGGGTGGTCGGTGGGCTCGCTGAGCGGGAGGTCGGTCTCGTCGCGCAGGAGCTTGCGGCCGTCGGTCAGGCGACCGAACAGGTAGTAGAGGCCGGGGATGACGACCACGCCGGCGATGGTGCCGAAGAGCATGCCGCCGACGCCGGTGACGCCGATGGTGCGGCTGCCGAGGGCGCCGGCGCCGTGCGCGACGACGAGGGGGATGAGCCCGGCGACGAAGGCGAAGGAGGTCATCTGGATGGGGCGGAAGCGGAGCATGCCGCCCTCGATGGCCGCGTCCTTGAGGGACGCGCCCTCCTGGCGTCGCTGGACCGCGAACTCGACGATCAGGATCGCGTTCTTGCCTAACAAGCCCACTAACATGATCAAACCGAGCTGTGCCCAGACGTCATTGGACAATCCGGCGGCCTGTAAGAACAGGAAGGAGCCGAAGAGGCCGATGGGTAGGGAGAGGATGACGGCGAGCGGGATCAGGAAGCTCTCGTACTGGGCGACGAGGACCAGGTAGACGAACACGACGACGATCAAGAAGATGTAGAGCGCCGCGTTCCCCTGCCGCGACTCGTCCCACGAGAGGCCCTCCCAGCCGAGGCCGTAGCCGCGGGGCAGGGTCGCTTCGGCGACCTCGCGGACGGCCTGGATGGCCTGACCGCTCGAGTAGCCGTGGGCCGGGACGAGCTGGATGGCCGCCGACGGGTACAGGTTGTACCGCGTGATCTCGTTGAGACCCTGGCGCCTCTCGATCCGCATGAAGGACGAGTAGGGGACCATCTCGCCCTGGTCGTTCTCCACGAACAGGTCGTTGAGATCGTCGGGCATCCTTCGGAACTCGGGCCAGGCCTGGACGTAGACCTTGTAGAACTGATTGAAGCGGACGAAGCCCTGCTCGTAGGTGCTGCCGATGAGGATGTTGAGGTTCTCGAGGGCGGTCTCGATCGTGACGCCCTTCTGCATCGCGACGTCGTTGTCGATGATCAGCTCGAACTGCGGGTAGTCGGCGGCGTAGAAGGTGAAGAGGCTCCCCACCTCGGGGCGCTCGCGAAGCTGCGCCATGAAGTCCTCGGTCACGTGCCCGAGGCGCTCGTAGTCCGCGGTGCTCGACTGGGTCTCGTCGAGGACGCGGAGCGAGATCCCGCCGGCCGCGCCGAAGCCCGGGATGGCGGGTGGCTCGAAGAACTCGAGCTTGATGTCGGTGATGCCGCGGGTCCGCTCCTCGAGCTCTTCGATGATCTCGGTGGCGGTGTGCGAGCGCTCCGACCAGTCCTCGAGGTTGATGATCGCGGTGCCGGCGTTCGAGCCGCGGCCCTCGGTCAAGACCTCGTAGCCCGCCACCGAGGTGACCGAGCTGACGCCCTCGATGCTGCGCGCGATCTCTTGGAGCTCGCGCGACTTGGCGTTGGTGTACTCGAGGGTCGAGCCCGGCGGGGTCTGGAGCACGGCGTAGATGACGCCCTGGTCCTCGCCGGGGATGAAGCCGCTGGGCAGCAGCGTGTTCTCCGCGATGATGCCGAAGGCGAAGAGGCCGACGACGCCCATCGTCAGCAGCCGGCGGGCCACGATGGGTCGCAAGATGCGCCCGCCGTACATCTTCGTGACCTTGTCGATCGCGCGGCTGAAGGGCGCCTGGACGAAGGGGACGCCGAGGATCAGGAAGCCGACCGGGCCCCACAGGTAGTGGGCGACGTAGCCGAGGCCGGCCATCACGGGCAGGCCGAGGAGCGCGAGCATCACGAGCTTGCGCGTCCCGAGGCCTCGAATCCGCTCCTTCAGGGTCTTCTTGGCAGGCTCGCTCGAGCCGTGCGCCGGGTGCTCGTGGACGTGGGGCTTGAGCACCATCGCGCAGAGGACCGGCGTGAGGGTCAGCGCGACGACGCCGGAGAGGATGATCGTCGACGCCATCGTCACGCCGAACTGGCGGTAGAAGACGCCGACCGGCCCGGGGACGAACGTCACGGGGACGAACACCGCGGTCATCACGAGCGTGATCGCGATGATCGCGCCGCTGATCTCTTTGAGGACCTCGACGGTCGCCCGATACGGCGAGAGGTTCGTCGCGGCCATCTTCGCGTGCACCGCCTCGACCACGACAATTGCGTCGTCGACGACGACGCCGATGGCTAACACCATCGCGAAGAGCGTGATGAGGTTGATGGAGAAGCCCATCAATTGCAGGACGAAGAAGCTGCCGATGAGCGACACCGGCACCGCGAGCGTCGGGATGATCGTGGAGCGCAGGTCGCCGAGGAACATGTAGACGACGAGCGACACCAGGATGAAGGCCTCGAGCAGGGTGTGGAGCACCTGCTCGATGGAGGCGTCGACGAACCGCGAGACGTCGTAGGCGATCTCGTAGTCCATCCCCGGTGGGAAGGACCCCCGCATCTCCTCGAGCGTCGCCTTGATCTCGTCGATGACCTCCGCCGCGTTCGAGCCGGGGGTCTGCTTGAGCACGATCGACGCGGCCGGGTGGCCGTCGAGGTCCGAGTAGATGTCGAAGAACTCCGAGCCGAGCTCGATCCCCTCGTGGTCTCGGCTCCCCGTGTTCACGTCGGCCGGGTGGTGCTCGGCGGTGGGCTCAGCGCCGTCGGCGTCGGCCGCGCCGTCTGCGCCGTCTGCGCCGACCGGCTCGGTGGCGGGCGGGCGGACGCAGATGTCCCGGAGCCGCAGGATCTCGCCGTTCGGGTTCGCCCGGAGGATGATGTTCCCGTACTGCTCCGGCTCGGTGTACCGGCCGACGTACGTGAGCACGTACTCCCGTGATTGAGAGTTCATCCCCGTCGCCTGACCGAGGCGACCGGGGGAGCCGATGATGCTTTGTTCAGCCACCGCCTCCATCACGTCTTCCACGGAGATGTGGTAGGCGCGCATGCGCTCCGGGTTCAGCCAGATGCGCATCGCGAACGTCCGGTTCCCGAGGTTGACCGGGATACCCATGCCGTGAATCCGCTTCAGCACGGGCATGATGTAGACGTTCGCGTAGTTGTAGAGGTCGGTCTGATCTGCGTTCGGATCCGTGCTGTACAGGTTCAAGTACATGAGCATGCTCGGCACGACCTGGCTGACGAGGATGCCCTCCCGTACGACCAGCGGCGGGAGCCGGCTCAACATGATGTTGACCCGGTTCTGCACGTTCACGACGTTGATGTTCGGGTCGGTCCCGGGCTCGAAATAGATCCGGATCGTCGCCTCGCCCGCGCTCGTCGCGTCCGAGACGATGTAACGCATGTTCTGGACGCCGTTGATCGACTGCTCCAGCGGAATCAAAACCGAATCGACGAGGACGTTCGCGCTCGCGCCGGGGTACGCGATGGAGACATAGACCGTCGGCGGAGCGACGTTCGGGAACTGTGCGATCGGGAGGGTCGTGATCCCGAGAGACCCCAGGAACACCACGATGATCGCCACGACGATCGCGAGCGCCGGTCGTTTGAGGATGTTTCTGAACATGTCTTCTCTCGAGGAGTGAGCCGACGCCGCGAGGCGGCTCGCCGGCTACTCCGCGTGATGCTGCAAGTTGCTCAGGGACTGCTCCGGAGGGATGACCTCCGTGTTTACGTGTTCTCCGTCGTGGACCTGGCGGACGCCGTCGAGGATGTACCGCTCGTTGGCTTCGAGGCCGCTGCCGATGACGAAGATGTCGTCGCTCTCGTGAGCGACGGTGATCTCGCGCTGATGGACGACCCCGTCGTCGCCGACGACGAAGACGTACTGCCGGTCGAGGATGTCGAAGACGGCGCGCTGGGGGATGACGGGGACGTCGTGAAGCGCCTCGTTGATCAGCAGCGTGCCGGTCTGACCGTGACGCAGCAGACCGACCGGGTTCGGGAAGTCGGCCCGGAACTGGACGTTGCCCGTCTCGCTGTCGAACGTGGACTCGACGGTGACCGTGTCGCCGGCGACCTGGTCGAAGACCGTGCCGTTCGCCAGTCGGAGCTGGATGGTCGCCCCCGGGAACCGGAGCTCCTGGGGGTTCGCCGGATCGTTCGCACCGGGGAGCGACTTGAATCGCAGGTAGTCGGCCTCGGGGACGTTGAAGTACACCCACATCACGTCGTTGTCCGACATCTCCGTGAGCATGTCCCCCTCCTCGACCAGGCTGCCTTGCTGGATGTGCTGGCGGTCGATGATGCCGTCGAAGGGGGCGACGACGTTCGTGAAGCGCAGCTCGGCGGCCGCGAGATCCATCTCCGCGCGGACGCGATCTCGCTCCGCCGTCGCGAGCGCGAGCTCTTGGGGCGAGACCACGCCTTGGTCGGAGAGCTGCCGGGTGTTCCGGAGCTGGATCTCCGCGTGGTTGAGCTCCGCTCGGTGGGCGTCGAGCCGAGCGCGGTAGAGGATCGGGACGATCCGGAACATCAGCTGGCCCTGCTGGACGCGCTGACCTTCACGGACCGGGATCTCCTCCAGGTAGCCTTCGTCCAGCGCGCGCACCTCGATGTGTCGCCGCGAGTGGATCTGGCACACGAACCCCTGCGTCGTCGGGACATCCATGATCGCCGGGGTCGTCACCACGATGGGGTGAGGGACCTCGGCCTCTTCCTGTGCGCCCGCTTCGCCACAGGCGACGAGGGCGACCGAGAGGGACACGAGGAGGATGGGGCGGATCGTCCGAGGGATCATCGAGCACTGCTGGGTGTGGGGGGTCACCACGTCTGTTCTCCCGACTCGGTCGGCACTTCTCCGGCCCGGGTCACGTGTCGCCGTGTGTCCTCGTCGAGGGAGACCACGGCTCTCTTGTCATTGCTGGGGGGTCGATGGGCGCGAGGGGGGTCGCGCAGGAGCTCGTTCGGCCAGTCCGTCGCTGGAGTGGGCGCCGATCGGGCGCCGGGTCCTGGGTCCACACGGGGAGCTCGGCCCATGGGGGCCGACCTCGAGGAGCTCGAAGACCGGGGCGGCGCCGCGCGCGCCGGTGAACGGATCACCGGACACGGAGGGCGGCAGGGCCGCTCCGGATCAGGCCGTGGGGGGACCGCGCGCGGCGTGCGCCGCGACCGCGTCGCGGCCGGTGAGCCGAGTCTTCAGCCCGCCCCGCTGGCTCCGCGACATGGACGGCGCGATGACCGCGTCGTCGTCTGCGGGCTCGAGGCTTCCGTCGCTGCGCTCGACCTCGTTGTCCTCGCAGGTGAGGGCGAGGGGGTCCGGGTCCTGCGACAGCTCGCCGATGGTCGAGGCGTGGAAGGGCGCGGGGCTCGCGTCGAGCGCCTGCCAGACCTGCGCTTCGCTCGCCACCGGCTGGGCAGCGCCGTCATGGGTCCTCGCGGCCGTGCCGGCGGAGAACGTCATGCCCGCGACGAGGAGGAGACCTTGCGCGAGCGCCGTGAGGGAAGCGGGGGTCACAGGAGGGCTTCGGGCCAGAGCATGGTTCGCGCCGAGCGGGTCCGCAAGTAAGGGCTGCCCGGGGCGCGCTCGGGCCCAACCCGACAGGGCCCGCGACTATTCTCCGAGCTCGAAGACCTCTTGCACGGTCGGCGCGCCGTACTCGACGGCGCCGGTGCGGACCTCGAGGTTGGGCAGGATCGAGACGCGACACGCGTCGTGCGTGTGCCCGGCGAGCACCGTGATCTTTCGGGTCGGGTGATCGGTCGCCATCGCGCGCAGGGTCTCGCCGATCGCGTGGCAGGTCATCCAGGGCAGCCAGTCGTCGCCCGCGATCCGGCCCGCGTGGGTCGACGCCTCGCGGAAGGGCGGCACGTGCGTCGCGACGATCACGTGCTCGTGCGGCGCGAGGGCCTCGCCGAGGAGGGTCGCGAGCGTCCTCGCGTCCTCGTCCGCGAGGCGCCGCGCGGCCTCGAGCAGCTTCGCGCGCGAGGGCTGGAGGAGGTCGCGGATCCGGAGGTGATCGTTGAGCACGACCGACGTGCCCTGACCGTCGCCGATGCGTCCGTCGGCCCAGCCGTCCACGCCCACGAGCGCCGTGGTCGGCGTCAACGAGACGACGCCGGTGCTCGGCAGCCAGCGCAGCTTGGGCTCGATGCGGGAGAGCTCTCGCATGCCCCTGCGGACGCTCGCCACGTCGGCGCCGTAGTAGTCGTGGTTGCCCGCGACGAACCAGCACGGCATCCGCCACGCGTCGACGAGCTTGGCGAGGTCGGGCCCGAGCTCGGGCGCGATCGAGATGTCCCCCGTCACGACGACGCCGTCGGGGGCCTCGCGCGCGACGCGAGCGGCGAACGTGGCGATCTCCTCGTCGCTCAGGAAGTCGAGGTGGATGTCGGTGAGCCAGGCGAGGCGCATCAGCGTTGCGGTTGGACCCGAATCCGGAGCGTGCCCGTCTGGCCGGCGTTCTCGCCGCGCGACATCAGCGGCAACGACAGATCGGTCTCGCCGCCGCTGAGCACCGAGGCGTCGATCGAGGCGGCGCCGACCACCTCGTCCCCGCCCACGTCGTCGTCGTAGACGACCACGCGCAGCGGCAGCGAGGAGGCGGGGATCGAGCTCGGGATCCACTGGTCGAAGCGGGGCTCGCGCGAGTCGTCGATCGTCGGGGTCCTGTGGATCTCGCGGCCCTCGCGCACGGAGGTCACGACCACGTAGGGGTCCGGATCGCCGCCGAGCACGTCCCACTCGTCGCCCGCCGCGTCGCGGCCGTTGATGACCAGGCTGCGGATCTGGATCCGCACCGCGCGCACCCCGCCCGCCGGGATCGGCGTCGGCGGCGCGGGCGCGGCGACCGCCGGCGGCGCGGCCTCGCGCGCGGTCTCGGAGGTCACGCGGTAGCGAGCGAACGCGGGCGTCTGCGCCCCCTCCGTCGTCGTGACCACGAGCAGCGCGGGGCACTCGAGCGCGGTGAGCGCCACCGTCTGCGGCGCGTGCGCGCTGGTGAGCGTCGCGATCGTCGCGCCGTTGAGCGACGGCGGGTTGCGGCCACCCCACGCGGCGTCGAGCCAGGAGTGCATCGCGTCGGCGCACACCCGACGCACGAGCATGCCCTGACCCTCTTCGAGCTCGATCTCGAGCGACACCTGACCCACGTCCGCGGGGATCGGGCCGAGCACGTCGATGCCGCCCGGCCACACCGCGGAGCGCTCGTTGACGAGCCACGGGATCCCGTTGGAGGGCCACGGCCGCTGCGGCGTGGCGCCGCGCGGGAGCTGCCCGAGCATGAAGTCGAGCTGCTCGGTGTCGAGCTCGAAGGTCACGCTGAAGCCCGTCTGCAGCGTCGCCGCGAGGCGCTGCGAGCCCTCCTCCGCGGCCTGCGTGCGCGCCTGATCGCTCGGCGATCCGCCCGCCATGTTGAGCAGCCCGCCGAGCACCGACGAGAACACGCCCGTCGCCTCGGCCTGGACCAACCCCGTCGGCTCCACCACCGCGCGGACGCCGGGCTGCGGGCGCAGCCACACCGACGCAACGCGCGAGCGCGGGTCGTAGCCGATGTGCAGCGACGCCGTGAACGAGGCCGACGCGTCCATGCGCAGGTACTGGCGGACGCGGAAGCCCATGCTCTCGCGGTCCAGCCAGGTCCAGCCCGGGCCGCCGAACGCGATGTTGAGGCGGCCGCCGACGACCTGCGCCTCGCAGCGGCGGATCCACCAGCGGCCGACGGACGGGTCGAGCCCGCCCTCCGGGCCCTCGTGGGTCTCTTCGCCGGGGAGCCCGATGAAGCTGCCCAGCACGCGATCGCAGATGCGCGGCGCGATGACCTCCGCCATCAGCTCGCTGAGGTCGTCGGGCGTGCCCTGCTCGCCACCCGCGGTGGGCTCGCAGTCGGTCGGCCGCGCCGTGCCTCGGGTCTCGTCGTATCGAACCTCGTCGCCGCAGCCGGCGAGCGCGAGGATCAGCGTCGCGATGACAACCTTGTTCATGGCGTCCCGTGGAGCATACCGGCGAACCGCGCTCAGCCTGCCGTGGATTCCGCTCCCCTCGGGTAGCGGAGCTTGAGCAGCTCCCAGACCGCGCGCAGGGACGTCGCCTCGCCGCCGGTCGGGCGCCCCGGCCGGGTGCGATCGTTCCAGGCCGGGGTGTCGAAGTGGACCCACGTCGGCGCGTCCTGCGCGAACTCGCGGAGGAACAGCGCGGCGATCGTCGCGCCTCCCTGACCGGTCGACGCGGAGTTCTTGAGGTCCGCGATCTCGCTGTCGAGGTGCCGTCGGTAGCCGCCGTGGAGGGGGAGCCGCCAGAGTGGATCGCGCGTCCGGCGGCTCGCCTTGGCGAGCGCCTCCGCGACGTCCGAGTCCTTCGTCCAGAACGGCGTGATCTCGGTGCCCACGGCGACGCGCGCGGCGCCGGTCAGCGTCGCGAAGTCGAGCAGCAGGTCCGGCGCCTCCTCGGCCGCGAGGGTCAGCGCGTCCGACAGGATCACGCGCCCCTCGGCGTCCGTGTTCGTGATCTCCACGGACTTGCCCTTGCGGGTGCGGATGACGTCGCCAGGCCGGAAGGCGCCCGGCCCGGGCATGTTCTCCACCGCCGGCACGAGCACGCGGAGCCGCACCGGGAGCGCCGCGTCGATGACGAGCGAGGCGAGGCCGAGCGCGATCGCGGCGCCGCCCATGTCCTTCTTCATGCGCAGCATGCCGGGCGCGGACTTGAGGTCGAGGCCGCCGCTGTCGAACGTGACGCCCTTGCCGACGATCGTGAGCTTGGGGTCACCGGCCGAGCCCCACGTCAGGTCGACGAGGCAGGGCGCGCGATCGCTGCCGCGGCCGACCGCGTGCACCGCGGGGAAGCCCTCGGTGAGCGCCTTGCCGCGGATCACCTTCACCTTGGCGCCCTCGATCGCGCGGGCCGCCTCGGCGAGCTCGGCGGGGCCGAGATCCTCGGCCGGGACGTTGATGAAGTCGCGGACCTTCCCGATCGCGTTCAGCTGCCGCGCCACTTCGGCGCGATCGGCGCCCTCGGGCCACACCAGCTCGTGCGCGTTGGGCTTGGGCTCGGACCGGTAGCGATCGAAGCGGTAGGACGCGAGACCCCACCCGATGGCGGCTTCTGTCGCCGCCTCGGGGGAGAGCTCCGCCTCGATCCGGTAGCGCCCGGCGGGCAGCCGCTGGCGCGCCGCGGCCCACGTCCACACGCTCTCCTCGCTGCGTCCGAGCAGCGCGCGCTCGGGCCCGCGCTCGCCGGGGAGCAGCAGCACGCGGTTGCCCTTGGCCTCGAACCCGCTCGCCTCGAGCCAGCGTTTCAGCGCCTTGGGCTTGCCTCGCTTCCACTTCGCGAAGTCGGCCTCGTCGAGGGGGAGGATCGGGAGCGTCCGAGCGCTCTTGCGGTTCACGAGGGAGTCGAGCACGCGGCGAGTGAACCACAGCCTCGCGTGGCACGCACCGACACGCTCACCGGAGCCCTCCGCAAACCTTTCATAGAAGACCCTGCTTCGCGCGCGTAAAAGCCAGCCGCGGGTCCGGGAACGAGGCTTGCTGTGATCTCGGTATGGAGACGCCGGGATGCCTCGGACGCCCTCGAATCGGGATGAAATGGCTGCGTGCACGATTCGTACACCCGTGCTAGGGTCGGCCGTTGGCGTCGCTCGCGCACGGCTCTCGCCTCTCGCGACCTGCGGCCCCTCGTCCGAGGGGTGGTCCGAGATCGAGCGATCCGCGTGGGCCCGCGGCTTTTGCTTTGGCGCTCGGCCCATCGGGGATGGGGCTGCAGCGCTGGAAGGGGATTTGTCTTGAACAATCATCGGACGCGAGCGATGGCGGCGCTCGCCGAGGAGGGGTCCGAGCGCTTCACGCGTGACCGGGCGGACCTGAAGGCGACCGACGAGCTCGTCGACGCGCTCATCCAGGTGGCGCGCGGCGACGGATACGTGACCTTCGACGACGTCGCTCGAGCCTGCGGCACCGCGCCGCGCGTCGAGCGCGCCGTGAACCTCCTCCTCAAGCGGCTCCCCCTCGAAGGGATCGAGATCCGCGACGAGGCCGACGTCCCGCATCGCCGGCGCGCCGAGCGCCCGAGCGTGATGCCGAGCGACGACGACCGGCTCAGCGATCGACCCGCGCCGAACTCGGCGCCCCCCGGGGTCGATCCGATCCAGGCCTACCTCGGCAAGATGGGCAGCCTCTCGCTGCTCACGCGCGAGGGCGAGGTCGAGTTCGCGCGTCGCATCGAGAGCGGACGCCGCCGCATGCTCGACGCGCTCGCGCACTCGTCGATCCGGATGCCGGAGCTCACCGACCTCATCGAGCGCATCGAGGAGAGCGACATCCGGATCCGGGACGTGCTCGACGGGATGACGACGTCGACGCCCGACCAGGAGGCGGCGGCCGAGCCCGACGCGCTCCGCCTGCTGAAGCGCCTCAAGCGCCTCGAGAAGCAGAACCGCCGCATCCTCAAGGACCTCGAGGGCGACCGGAAGCTCGCGGCGAAGACCCGCCAGCGGCTCGAGGTCGAGCTCGAGGAGAACCGGGTCCAGCGCTTCGACGCGCTCCACGCGCTCGGCCTCCACGAGCGGCAGCTCGAGCGCATCACGTCGCGGCTGCGCGACTACGTGCACCGCCTCGAGAAGGCGGAGACGGAGCTCGCGGAGGCGGCCGCCGACGTGCGCGTGCGCAACCCCGACCACCTCGAGGAGCGGATGGCCGCGCTGCGGCCCACCAAGTCGGTCCCCCGCACCGCCATCCTCCGCGCGGAGCGCGCGGTGAAGGATCTCAACCGCGTGCGGCGCCAGGTCGAGGAGGACGCCGGTCGCCCCGTCGACGTCGTCCGATCGAACTACCGGCTCCTGCGCCGCGCGGAGGACGAGGTCGAGGCCGCGAAGGCCGAGATGGTCGAGGCGAACCTGCGCCTCGTGGTCTCGATCGCGAAGAAGTACATGAAGCGCGGCCTGCCGTTCCTGGACCTCATCCAGGAGGGCAACATCGGCCTGATGCGCGCGGTCGAGAAGTTCGACTACCGGCGCGGCTACAAGCTCTCGACCTACGCGTCGTGGTGGATCCGCCAGTCGATCGCGCGGGCCACCGCGGACCAGGCGCGGACCATCCGGCTGCCGGTGCACGCGTTCGAGCGGCTCAACAAGATGGTCCGCGTGACCCGCGAGCTGATGGGGCAGCTCGGCCGCGAGCCGACGCCCGAAGAGCTCGCCAAGACGATGCAGATGCCGGTCAAGAAGGTCCGCGATCTGCTCGCGATCAGCCGCGACGCGATCAGCCTCGAGACGCCGGTCGGCAACGACGGCAGCGGGCAGCTCGCCGACTTCATCGAGGACGAGGGCGCCGCCAGCCCGATGGACGGCGTGGTGAACGACGACCTCGAGCAGAACGTGATGCGCGCGCTCTCCGTGCTCACCCCGCGCGAGGAGAAGATCCTCCGCATGCGCTTCGGCATCGGCTCGACCGACGTCCACACCCTCGCCGAGGTCGGCGAGGTGTTCGGCGTCAGCCGCGAGCGCATCCGCCAGATCGAGGCGCTCGCGCTGCGCAAGCTGCGCCAGAGCGGCAGCGAAGGCGCCCTCCGCTCGTTCGTCGACTGAGGGGCGCCACGCTCCGCAGCTGGCGCCCCTGCTTGTTCGGTCTGCTCGCGCTCGCGTCGGGCTGCTCGGAGACCGCGCCGCCCCTCGTCGAGGTCACCGTCTCGGGCGCGCGCGCCTGGCGCTCGGAGACCTTCGCCGGGTGCGTCCTCGCGTCGCCGCTGTCGACGGTGGTCGACGGGGCGCCCTCGGTCGTGGTGGCGACCGGCGACGGCCGCGTCGCGCGGCTCGATCCCGACACCGGCGAGACCCGCGCGAGCCTCTCGCTGCCTCACGCCGACGGGCAGCTCGCGCACGTGATCGCGACCCCCGCGCTCGTGGCGCCCGACCGCCTCGTGGTCGCCTATCAGGAGGTGCTCGCGACCGCGTCGGATCCTGCGGCGGGGCCTCGCAGCGCGCACCGCGTGGTCGTCGTCGACCTCGCGAGGATGGCGCTCGACCCCGCGTTCGAGCCCGTGACGATCGAGGGCTCCGCGCCCGCCGTCGTCGGCGACGGGGCGATCGACTTCCTCACGAGCAACGCCCTGTCGCGCTCGCGCCTCGTGTACGCGCCGTCCCCCGCGGGCCTCGGCCACGTGTACGTCTCCTTCGGCAACGCGCGCGACATCCAGCCCTGGCACGGCTGGGTCTTCGAGCTCGACCTCGATCGGTGGTCGACGGCGCCGATCTCGGCGGTGCTCCTCACCACGCCCGAGGCCGACTGCGGGCCCGCCGGGGTGTCGGGGGATCGCGACATGGTGTGCGGCGGCGGCGTGTGGTCGCCGGCGGGTCCGCTGCTCGTCCCGGCGCGTGACGGAGGCGAGCCCGACCTGATCGTGCCGACGGGGAATGGCCACCTCGACCTCGAGCGCGGGCTCTTCGCGAACACGCTGATGCGCGTGCGCCGGCCCGGGCTGGCGTTCGATCCCGGGTGCGACCCGGCGCGGTGCGCGGGGGTCGATCCCGTCGCGCCGTCCGAGGCGTGCCTCGAATCCTGCGAGAGCCTCTTCGTGCCGCGGCTCCGCGCGACCGACCCGCCGCTCGACACGCCGGGGTGCGAGGCGCTCTCGCTCCTCGAGTGCTACGCGGCCCACGACCTCGATCTCGGCGCGGGCTCCCCGGCGCTGGTCTCGCTCGACGGTGGCCTCCGCGTGCTCGCGCTGCCCGCGAAGGACGGCGCCGTGTACCTGCTCGACGCCGACCACCTCGGCACGCTCTACGACCGTCACCCGATCAACCACGGCTGCGGCTACGGCATGGTGCGGTGCGACGCGGACTGGGCGGGGACGATGGTCACCCAGCCGGTCGTCACCACGGACCTCGACGGAGCGCCCCTCGTCGTCGTCGCGACGTTCATGCCCGACGAGGCGAACGACGCTGGCCTCGTCGCGCTGCGCGTCGTGATGGAGGGCGGCGCGCCGCGCCTCGAGCGCGCCTGGGAGTTTCCCCGCTTCGGCACGGAGGAGGCGGGCCAGCGGTTCCGCAAGCACCCGAGCGGCGTGGCGCTGGCCACCGTCGGCGGCGTCGAGCACGCGGTGGTCGTCGAGCAGGGCACGCGCGGCGGGGCGCAAGGTGTCTTGCACGTCGTCCGCGTCCGGGACGGCGCCCAGGCGTTGGCCGCGAGCCTCGAGGGGCCCGGCCAGCGATACGGCGTCCCGCTGATCCTCGCGGCCCCGGACCGCGCGCGGGCGATCGTCGCGAGCTGTGAGGACGGCAACGCGGGGCCGGGGCACCTCGAGGCGTGGGACCTCTCCGCCGCCCCGTGAAGCTGCGCCGGCGTATCCTGTGAGCATGCGGTGGCCCTCGGTCTGGGCAGGTCTCGCGCTGCTCGCGTGCGCGGACCCGTCGCCGCCCGACGCGGGCACGAGCGCCGGCACGGACGCGGGCGTCACGGGCGCGGTGGCGGTGTTCGATCTCGATCGCCTCGCGACCGGCGAGCTCCTGAGCGTGCCGTTCCCGAGCGACCTCTACCGCGACGCCGACGGGACCGTCTCGATCGGGGCGGTGCCCGGCGTCCGCGACCGCGAGGCCTTCGCGTCGATCCGGCGGCTCGCCGCGCTGCGCGGGGGCTTCTGCACGACGTGCGCGGCGCACTTCGCGATCGAGGGGGCGCTCGAGGCGGTGCCCGCGTCGACCGACGGGAGCCTCGACGACGCGGCGCTCCTCGTCGACCTCGAGCCGGGCGCGGCGCTCCCGCTCCGGCTGCACTACGGACAGGGCGAGCTCGCGCTCCGACCGGCGCCCGGGATCGTGCTCGCGCGCGACCACCGCTACGTGGCCGTCCTCACGGACGCGCTCCGCGCGGCGGACGGAACGCCGCTGCGCCCGTCGGCCGACTTCCTCGCGCTGCGAGACGCCGGCGGGGACGGAGTGATCGCGGACGCGCTCGACGCGCTCGACGCGATCGGCGTCCCGTGGGATCGCGTGGTCGCGCTCGCGCCCTTCACCACCGGCGACCCGACGAGCGACCTGCGGCGCGCCCGGGCGCTCGTCGCCGAGGGCGCGCCGCCCTCGATCACCGTGGACCGCGTGCTCGACGCGGCGGCCCTCGACGAGCTGCTCGGCGTCCCGGCGACGACCGGCCCGGGGATCGACGCGGCGCCGCGCGCGGGGAGCGAGGGGACGCGGGCGATCGCGCACGAGACGACGCTCGTGGCGGTCACCGGGACGTTCGACGCGCCGCGCCTGGTGGAGGGCGTGGGGGTCGAGGTCGGGGTGCCTCGCCGCGACGCGACGGGCGCGCTCGTCGCGGGCCCTCGTGAGGCGGTGCCGTTCGTGTTGCTGGTGCCCGCCGGCGCGGACCTCGCGCGGCTGCCCGTGGTGCTGTCGCTCCACGGCTTCAACGCGAGCCGGGTGACCGGCTTCGCGCTCACCGACACCGCGGGGCGCGCGGGCGCGGCGGTCCTCGCGATCGACCACTACCAGCACGGCGAGCGCGCCGCGTCGGCGCGGGACGAGCTGCACGCGATGCGCGGCGAGCTCGCGGGGCCGGACGGCTTCGCGGAGACCTCGCCGCTCGACGTCTCCGCGCGCGTCTTCGGCTACAGCGGCGTCGCGCGTGGCGCGGAGCTCTCGGCCGACTACTCGCTCGCCTCGCTCCTGCAGTTCGCGTCCGACGCGATGGCGGCGCTGCGCGTCCTGCGTGAAGGCGACGCCTCGCCGCTCCGGGACGCCTCGGCCGAGCTCGCGACGCTCGCCTTCGACCCCGACCGCCTCTTCGTGGTCGGCAACTCCCTCGGCGCCGAGATCACGACGCTCGTGCTCGCCGTCGACCCCGACGTCGCCGGCGCAGTCTTGAACGTCTGGCCGGGGGGCATCGTCGACAACCTCGCCGACTCGCCCGAGTTCCGCCCCATCGTCGAGTCGCTCTTCGCGCCGCCGCTGGGCCTCGACGGCCCCTTCGACGAGCCCGCGCGCGGCTTGTCGTTCGATCTGGTCGTGGACCTCTACCGCTACGCGCTCGAGCCCGCGGACCCGCTCGCGATGGCGCCCCACCTCGCGCGGGATCCCCTCGGGACGGGCGCGCTCCCCGACCTGCTCGTGCAGCTCGGCGAGCTCGACGAGGTCGCCGCGCCGGTGGCGAGCGAGGCGGCGGTCGCGGCGGCCGGCGTCCCGTGCGCCTCGCCCCTGCGCTTCGCCGTCACCGACGAGGTCGCGCTGCCCGTCACCGCCAACCTCGCCGGGCGCACCGTCGTGTGCGTCCGCTATCCGGGCGGCGGGCACGGGATGATGGAGCTGCGCACCCAGGAGTCCCGCTACGAGCCGCCGGCCGTGCCCCCCTTCATGCGACGACCGTCGCCGCTCCCGGTGACCAACCCCATCGACGCGATCCACGCCCACATCGAGCAGCTCCTGAGCACCCGGACCGCCGCGACCCGCGCGACGATCGGCGAGTAGCCGCCCCCTTCGCGGGCAGACTCGACGTTTGGAAACGGTGATAGGCTGATCCCTCGTGAGGGCGGGTAGCCAGGCCGCGGTCGAGCGCGAGGTCATGGACGTCGCGCGCGCGCTTCACCGGCGCGGGTCCGTCGCCGAGAGCGTGGCGCTCCTCCGCGCCGCGGTCTGTCGAGACGGCGGCCAGGCGGCGACCCGGCTGCTGCTCGACCAAGCCCTCGCCGGCGCCGAGGTCGGCGCTCCCTCCGCGACGGTCGAGCTCGGCTACGGGCTCGTGGACGGCTGGATCCGGCGCGGGATGCTGGTGGAGGCGCTCGCGCTGCTGAGCGGGACCTCGCTCGGGTCGCGGGACAAGGGCCGCGAGTGGGCGACGCTGCTCGGGGAGCTCCTCGCGCCGGTCCCCGTCGACGCGGAGGACTCGCTCCGGCAGGCGTATCGGCAGCTGATGACGGGCGGCGCGTCGGTCGCGCTCACGCTCCTCGACGAGCGGGATCGCAAGTCTCCCGCGCTGCCCGCGTGGGCGCGGCGGCGGCTCGAGGTGCTGCGCTGGCTCCTCCTCGACAACGCGGAGGTCCTCGAGGATCGGATCGACTCGAGCGACGTGCTCGCTCCGTCGGAGCTGGCCGCGGCGCTCGGCGCGCTCAAGCGAAAGGGGCTGCTCGTCGGTCTCGCCACGATGAAGGAGTTCGCCGAGCAGCACCCCGACCACGGGGACGCGCAGCGGGTGCTCGACGCGCTCGAGACGCTGGTCGCCAACCTCGAAGAGGAGGCGAGCCGCATCGGCTCGTCGAACCAGACGATGCCGATGGTCGGGCACGTCGCCGCGATGATGCAGCTGCGCATGGGCAACCTGCAGGACGCGGTGCCCATGTACGAGAAGCTCATCCGGACCAAGGACGACGAGCGGGCGCGGGTGCTGCTCGGCGAGGTCGAGCTGCTCCTGAGGGTGCTCGACGGCCAGCCCCTCGACGAGCCCGACGAGCTCGCCGGCGAGAGCACGCAGATGCGCCAGAGCGATCCGTTCGGCGACGAGCCGACGGTCGACGACTACCCCGGGGGCGGCGGCGCGACGATGGAGATCCGGTTGCCGGAGTGGCCCGAGGAGGCGTCGGTCGAGGAGTCCGGGAAGATCGCGGTCGGCGAGCTGAGCGGCCTCGACGCCATCGAGGGGGGCGCGACGACGCAGCAGCCCTCCGCGGATCAGCACGCCGAGCGGCTCGTCGCGCAGGGGCGCCTCGAGGAGGCGCAGCAGATCTACCTCGGCCTGCTCGAGGTCTGGCCGGATCGCGAGGAGTGGGTGCAGCGCGCCGAGGAGCTCGGGCGGATGTGCGCCGAGCGCAGGGCGGCGACGGGGGGCGTGCTCGTGCGCGTCATCCTCCCGGTGAAGTGACGCGGTGACGGGATGAGCGAAGCGGTCACGCGACCCCCCGCGCCGGGGTGGACCCCCCCGCCCTCGACCGAGGCCGACGGACGCGCGCTCGTGCTGTACGTCGACGTCGACGACGACAGCTTCACCGAGACGAGCGAGCGGCTTCGAAGGGCCTACAAGCTCGTGCGCGCGCAGAAGGACCGCGACGCCTGCGAGGCGATCCGCGAGCACCACGAGGACCTCGTCGCGGTGCTGCTCGACGTCGACATGCCCGGCTCGATCCTCGACGGGATCCTGCTCACCCGCATCCTGCGCGGCCGCGTGCCCGCGATGGGCGTCCCGCCGTTCGCGCGCAACCTCCCCGATCTCGACGTCCCCATCGTGCTCGTGACGAGCCGCGCCGAGAGCTACGCCAACGAGGACATGCGTCGCTACGGCGGGGATCGCCTGATGCAGAAGCCCGTCGAGATCCACAAGCTCACGCTCGCGCTGGCCGACTGGCACCTCGCCCGCGAGGTGTGACGCTCAGAGAGTCAAGCTCTGTCGATCAATCGCCTTCGGCGATTTCTCTCCGGCGAGGGGCAAGCCCCTCGCGCTCCCCACTGAGATCCTCCGACGCTTCGCGTCGTCGGACTCAGCGTAAGCGCACCCAGGCGAACGCGAAGGCCGCGCCGATCGCGAACGCGACGAGGGTCACCGCGAACACCCGCGCGACCCACCCGGCGGCGCTCGGCCCGGTGGCCGCCGTCGAAGGCCTCGCCAGCTTCTCGGTGGGGGGCGCGGCGCGCGCTGGCGCAGGCGGGAGCGGGGCGGGGGTCGGGGCGAGGGCCGGCGCGGGCGTCGGCGCGGGCGGGCTCGCCGGCCTGCGCGCGCTCTTGGCGTCGGCGCGCATCCGGTCGAGGAACTGCTGCAGCTCGACGCCGCCGGCCTCCATCGTCCGCTCTTCGTCGTCGGTCGCGCCGTACTCGGGCAGCGCCTCGAGATCGAACTGCGCGGGCGCCTCCACCGTCTTGCGCACGTCGACGGGGGCGGGCCGGGACTGCGTCGCGACGTCGTCCTCGTCGTCGTCGTCGGTCGCGATCAGGTCCTTGTCCGTCCCCGTGGTCTCCTCGACGGTGAGCACCCGGGTGCGCTCCTCGCGGCTGGCGCGCTGCGCGGTGTGCTCGTCCTCTCCGGGGAGAGGGCGCGCGGAGTTGGAGGTGTCCCCGAGCGCCGCGGCGATCGGTGCGGGGATGCTCGCGACGCTCTCGGCGAGCTCGTCGCCGAGGAACACGCGCAGGAGCTCGGCCACGTGCGCGGGCCCGACGGTCCCGGGCGGGACGGCGCGCTCGAGGAGCTGCTGGAACGCGAGCGCGCTGATCGGGCGCTGGTCGCGGTCGACGGCGAGGCCCGCGAGGACCGCCTCGTCGATCCGCGGATCGATCCCCGGGACGCGCTCGCTCGGGGGCACCGCCTCGGGGTTGCGGACGCGGCGGATGATCTCGATCTCGCTCTTGCCCTCGATGAAGCGGCGCATCGTGAGCAGCTCCCAGAGCACCACCGCGAGCGCGTACACGTCGACCCGCCGGTCGAGGTCGTCGCCCTTGGCCTGCTCGGGGGCCATGTAACGAACCTTGCCTTTGATCACCCCGGCCTCGGTGCGCTCCGCGCGGCCGGCGGCCTTCGCGATCCCGAAGTCGAGGAGCTTGGCGTGGCCGTCGCTCGAGATGAGGACGTTCTGCGGGCTGACGTCGCGGTGGATCACGTTGAGCAGCTCGCCGCCTTCACCCGTCATCTCGTGCGCGGCGTGGAGCCCGGCGGCGACCTGGGTCGCGATCCAGACCGCGATCTCCGGGCGCATGCGCCGGCCCTGCTTGCCCAGCGTCCGCAGGAGCTGTGCGAGCGAGACGCCGTGCACGTACTCCATGACGAGGTAGTAGCTGTCGTCCTTCTCCCCGAGCTCCTCGACGCGGACGACGTTCGGGTGCCGGATGCGGACCGAGATCAGCGCCTCGTCGATGAACATCCGGACGAACTGCCAGTCGTCCGAGAGCGTCTCGTGGATGACCTTGATCGCGACGGGCGGGACGCTCGGCGGCGCGCCCTGGCGCTGCCCGAGGAAGAGGGTCGCCATCCCTCCCTGGCTGAGCCGGGAGACGAGCTGATATTCGCCGAGGGTGTCGCCGACTTCGAACAACGAGAAGGGGCGAGTCTATCCGCTGCACTGTCGGTTCGCCCAGAGGTAGGCTCCCGCCATGTCGAGAGCCGATATCGCAGAGAAGATCCTCGCCCGCATGGGGATCGCGGGAGCAGGAGACGGAGTCCGAGACGAGGACGGGTGGCGGCCGGGCAACGGCCCCCCGATCGTCAGCGTCGAGCCGACGGGGGCGCACGAGGTCGCGCGGATCGGCTCCTGCGACAGGGACGACTACGACGTCGTCGTGGAGGGGGCGCGCGATCGCTTCCACGAGTGGCGCGCCCGCCCGGCGCCGGTGCGCGGCGAGCTCGTGCGCGCGCTCGGCGCGGAGCTGCGCGAGCACAAGGAGGCGCTCGGCGAGCTCGTCGCGTTCGAGATGGGCAAGATCCGCAGCGAAGGCCTCGGCGAGGTCCAGGAGATGATCGACATCTGCGACTTCGCGGTCGGGCTGTCGCGGCAGCTCTACGGGCTGACCATCGCGTCCGAGCGCCCCAAGCACCGCATGATGGAGCAGTGGCACCCGCTCGGGCCGGTGGGGATCGTCACCGCCTTCAACTTCCCCGTCGCGGTGTGGGCTTGGAACGCGGCGATCGCCGCGGTGTGCGGTGACACCTGCGTCTGGAAGCCGTCGCCGCGCACGCCGCTGTGCTCGATCGCGACCCAGCACCTCGCGGATCGCGCGATGGCGCGCTGCGACGCCGAGGGCGTGTGGGCGCTCGCGTCGGGCGGGGCGGACGTCGGCACGTGGATCGCCGAGGACCCGCGCCTCCCGCTGGTGTCCTTCACCGGCTCGATCCGGATCGGGCGCGAGGTCGCCGCGAAGGTGGCCGGTCGCCTCGGCCGCTCCATCCTCGAGCTCGGCGGCAACAACGCGATCATCGTCGCCGAGGACGCCGACCTCGATCTGGCCACCCGCGCGATCGTCTTCGGCGCGGTCGGGACGGCCGGTCAGCGCTGCACGTCCACGCGCCGCGTCTTCGCGCACGCGAAGGTCGTCGACGAGCTCCTCGGTCGGCTCACCCGCGCCTACTCCACCGTCAAGATCGGCGACCCCCTCGAGAACGGCGTGCTCATGGGCCCGCTCTGCAGCGAGGCCTCGGTGAAGGCGTTCGAAGCGGCGCTGGTCGCGGCGCGCGCGCAGGGCGGCACCATCGTCCGCGGCGGCGAGGTCGTCCCGGGCGGCGGCTACTTCGTCGAGCCCACGATCGTGCGCGCGCCTCGCCAGGAGGACTTCCCCATCGCGCACGACGAGACGTTCGCGCCGATCCTCTACGTCTTCTCCGTCGACTCCGTGGAGGAGGCGATCGACGCTCAGAACGCGGTCACGCAGGGCCTGTCGAGCGCGATCTTCACCGAGTCGATGCGCCACGCGGAGCGCTTCCTGAGCCCGATCGGATCGGACTGCGGGATCGCGAACGTGAACATCGGCACCAGCGGCGCCGAGATCGGCGGCGCGTTCGGCGGCGAGAAGGACACCGGCGGCGGACGCGAGTCGGGCTCCGACGCGTGGAAGGCCTACATGCGCCGGCAGACCTGCACCGTGAACTGGGGCGGCGAGCTCCCGCTCGCGCAAGGGGTCGAGTTCGTCTGAGCGACCCGAGCGTTCGAAACGAAGCGTCCCGGGCAGCTCGCGCGGCCCGGGACGTCTCTCGTTCGAACGCGCGTGTCAGGGCGTGGTCGGCGCGACGAGCGTCGACGGCATCGTCGTCCGCATCTCGCTGACCCCGAGCACGTAGTTGGGCTCGACGCCGCGGACCATGCTGCCGACGTAGATGCTGTGCATGCCGCGGGGGAACGGACCCTCGATGACCGGGTTGAGGCCCTCGGCGTCGTCGTTGCAGCGGTACGAGCCGTCCGACATGCGGATCACGAGCGCGATGTCGGTGTCCGAGCGCGCCACGACCCGCAGGTAGGTGAAGTCCCCCGTGAGGTGGAGGAACTCGTCGCGGACCGCGCCCACGTAGCCGACGCAGCCCGAGCCGTAGGTGGTGGAGTCGAACGGGCCGCCACCCTGGCCCGTGCGGACCGCGGGATCGGGGGTGAAGCCAGGGCCGATGAAGACGGTCCCCGTGTTGCTCGAGCTACCACCGCCGGATCCGCCGTTGCCACCACATGCCAGGATCGCGGCCAGGCCGGCCCAGGCGGACAAGATTCGCGCTGCCTTCTTCCACGTCGTGCTCACCGGGACCTCCCTTGTTGCAGCGCCGAGAGTGCCCGAGCCTCTGGCCAAGATCGAGCGTCCTGTGTTGTCTTCGCGTTCATGGTGGTCGAAGAAGACGCGATGACCCGGAGGCTGCTCGAGGCCGCGGGCATCAGGCCCGGGATGCGCGTGCTCGACGTCGGCTGTGGGCTGGGGAAGGTGGCGGCCCTCGTCGCCGACCTGGTGGGCGACGCGGGGCAGGTCGTGGGGCTCGATCGCGACGCCGGCGTCCTCGCGATGGCGCGCGCCCGCGCCGCCGAGCTCGGGCTCGATCGGGTCTCCTTCGTCGAGGGCGATCTCGACGGCGCGCTCGACCTCGAGCCCTTCGACGCGGCGGTCGGCCGGCGGGTCCTCATGTACCTGCCCGATCCCGTGGGCGCCCTCCGACGGCTCGCCGCGATCGTCCGGCCGGGCGGGCCGATCGCCTTCCACGAGCTCGACTCCACGATGATCCCCGCGAGCCGCGTGGCGTTGCCGCTGCACGAGCGCGCCCACGGGTGGATCTGGAAGACCCTCGAGCGAGAGGGCGCGAACCTCCACATGGGCTTCGACCTCGCGTCGGTCTTCGCGGAGGCGGGCCTCGTCGTGGGCGGCGTGCACGCCGAGGCGCGGGTGCAGACCCCGGCGACGCGCTCCGAGATCGGCCCGGTCTTGCGCTACCTGATCCCGCGCCTCGAGCGGCAAGGCGTCGCCACGGCGGCGGAGCTCGACGTCGACACGATCGACGAGCGCCTCGACGAGGAGCGTCGCCAGGCCAACGCGACCTACGTGGGTGAGGTGATGTTCGGCGGCTGGGCCCGATCGCCGACGACGTGATCGGTCAGAAGCAGGTGGCCTCGTCGAGGCGCGGCGATCGCGTCCAGCCGCGGCCCCGGGCGGCGCGATCGAAGGGCAGGTAGCGGACCGTGCGCTCCGGCTCGCCCTCGAGGACGGCGACGACCTCGACGCTCGGATCGCCCGGCAGGTAGCGCAGCTCGCGCACGCGCTGCCCGTCGCGGAGCCCGGCGCGATGAGCGGGGCCACCCTCGACCACGCCGCCGACGGTGATCTCCTCGGCCTGCGGCGGCGGCGCGTCGAACCCGAGCGCGAAGCGCCGGTGCGCGATCGTCCGCGGCCGCACGCACGGCCCGAAGGCGTCGGCCGGCACCTCCACGACGGCGTCCCCGAGCACCTGGGCTTCGAAGCGCCGCACCTCCTCGTCGCCGAGCGCGGCGCGCAGCGCGTCGACGAGCTCGGCCCGCCGGACCGGCCGCGCCTCGTCCTGCGCCACCCGGAGCAGCGGGAGCAGCAGGTGCTGCAGGTTGCGCGGCAGCTCGCGCCGGCGTCGCAGGCGGGCGTCGAGCCCGGCGGCGTACAGCGCGCCGCGGGCCATCGCGGTCAGCGGCGAGCGCTCGCCGGGCTCCGCGGTGGCCAGCGCGCCCTCGAGCATCGTGAGGTCGAGCGCGAGCTCGGAGCTCGTGAGCGGCCCCATCGTCGTCAGCGTGCGTTGCGCGATCCAGCGGGTGACACCCAGGCTGACCCACGCCTCGTCTTCGCCGTCGGGACCGACGAACGCGCGCGCCAGCCAGCGCCGGACCAGCACCTGCGCGATCGGCAGCCGCGCCTCGCTCGACCACTCCGCGTCGTCGCGCGCGATCAGCCGCATCCCCCGCCCCGACCGCGCGGCGGTGAAGGGCGGGACGCGCCCGAGCGCGGGCCGGGACACGATCAGCGTGGAGAACGCGCCGGGTTCGATCGCGGCGAAGTAGGTGTCCACCTGCGAGCGCAGGAGCGCGATCTCGGCGCCGACCCAGCGCGTGTCGAAGCGCCGCGCGCCGAGGCTCGCGACGACGTCCACGCCGTCCCGCGTGTCGAAGCGGACGAGGTCGACGCGGCCGACCGCCCAGAGCACGTCGCGCAGCGCCTCGGGGCGGGCCACGAACGCGTGCGCCTCACCGACGCCGAGCGTCGAGGCCACGCCGTGCACGCCCGGCTGCCCCGGGTGGACCGCGACGACGAGCGAGGTGGCGGCCGCCTCGTCGGGCAAGAGCAGCGCGCCGCCGTCGAAGTACACGCGCCCCGGGTCGGCGCCTCGGTGCTCGTCGTCCTCCGTCGGCGAGCGCAGCTGATAGCGCAGCGTGAGCGGCGGCGCGGGGGCGCGCGCGAAGCGCACGGCGCCCGCGTCGATCACCACCTCGAGCGGACCGCGCGCGTCCTCGGCGCGGAGCGCGGTGAAGCCGGGGCGCGCCGACCACGCCGCGGAGCCGGCCTGCTCCGTCACCTCGACCTCGACCGGCGCGGTGAGCTCCTCGCCGACGCGCACCTCGATCGCGAGGCCGGGCGGCTCCACCGTGTCGGGGGGCTCGGCGACCACGACCTCTGGCGCGGCGGCTGGCGTCGGCGCGGGCGCGACCACCGCGGGGCCGCCGCAGCCGACGATCAGCGAGCAGAGCCACCAGAGGCGGCGCACGTCAGCTCCTCCGCTCGCTGATCGCGAGCGCCGCCGGCAGCGCGATCACGGCCGCCGCGACGCACGTGATCTCGGAGATGCTCATCGCCGCCCCGAACGAGTTCACGGCCTGATTCGGGCTCGTGTAGAGCGCCATGTAGCCGATGATCGTCGTCAGCGAGCAGAGCGTGACGGCGCCGCCGGTCTCGCGGATCGCGGCGTCGGCCGCCTCGCGCGCGGTCTTGCCCGGGCGCTCGTCGAGGTAGCGGCGCATCACGTTGACGCCGTAGTCGACCCCGTTGCCGAACGTGATCGGCAGCGCGACGAAGTTGAGGAAGTTCACCTTCATCCCGAGCGCCGCCATCAGCGCGACCATCCAGACGATCCCGACGAGGTGCGACGCGAGCGTGAGCACGCGCGCCCGCATCGAGCCGAACGTCACCACGAGCAGCAGCACCGTCGCGAAGAACGAGAGCGCGACCGCCTTGGGGCCGTCGGTGCGGATCGCCGACACGAGGTCGGCCATCACCGGGACCGTGCCCGCGACCGCGACCGGAGAGCCGTCGAGGTTGCGCGGCGCCCGCACCGCCTCGGTCCACTCGACGAGGTAGCGCCCGTCGGACTGGCTGCGGCCCTCGCCGTGCTCGACGTAGACGATGCTGCCTCGCGTGCCGTCGCGCTCGATGAAGGGGCGCGCGATCTGCTCTGGGAGATCCTCGGCGACGAGCTCGCGCAGGTCCTCGGGCGGCAGCTCGCGATCGATGCGCGCCTGCGTCGGCGCGTCCGCGTGGCGTCGCAGCTCGAGCATGAGGTCGCGGACCTCGCGGAGGACCGGCAGCTTGCGCGCCTGATCGGAGGGCAGGAGGTGGTTCACGTCCCGGATCGCGCCGAGCACGTGGGGGTGCTCGCGCGCGGTCGCCTCGAGCTGCTCCCGCACGCTCACCGCGTCGGCGGGGCCGGCCGCCATCACCGCGAGCGCGCTGCCGTGTGTGGACTCGAACACGCTGCGACCGATGCGCGCGTTGATGCGCTGGAGCGGGCCGTCGGGCCGCTGGGACTGCAGGTTGCGGAAGTCGTACTCGGTCGGGTCGTCCCGGACCCAGCCCTGGATCGCCCACACCGACGCCACGCAGAGCAGCGCCGTGATCGCGAGCACCACGCGCGGCGAGCCGAGCGCGAGCTTGGACAGGACGCGCCCGTAGAGGTTGGCCTTCGCCTTCGCCGGCTCGGGCCCGTCCGCCACGATCGGTCGCCACCGATCCCAGAGACAGGCGAGCACCGGCGTGAAGAGCAGGGACGCGGCCCAGCACAGGATCATCCCGACGCCGCCGATGATCCCGAAGTCCCGGAACGCGCGGAAGTCGGTGACCGTCAACGAGGCGTACGCGATCCCGGCGGCGCCCGCCGCGGCGAGGGTCGCGGTCCAGGTGCCGAGGTGGGCCGATCGCACGGCGTCACCGGGGGCCTCGCCGGCGCGGCGTCGCTCGAAGTAGCGCGCGAGCCAGATGATGTGCGAGTTGACCCCGTTGCCGATCACGATCGAGCTCAGGAAGGCGCTCGACGCGTTGAGGTAGTCGACGAACAGCTCCGCGAACGCGAACGTGAGCGCCACCGCCGGGACGAGCCCGAGCGGGAGCAGGACGATCGCGCGGCCGCGCCGGTAGAACACGAACACCGCGAGCATCACGAGGCCGAGCGTGATCACCGTCGCCCACGCCGCGGCGCGCGCGACCGACTGCTGCTCCTCGTTCATCTCGAGGACCGCGCCGCCGTACTCGACGCGGATGTCGGGCGGGTACGCGTCGCGGTCCATCGAGTCGACGACGCCCTCGACCGCCGCGATCAACGCGAGCACGCGGTCTTGCGCGCCGCCGCGGATGTCGGTGCGCACGAACACGGCGACGCTCTGACCGTCCGGGTGCCGGTAGAGCCCGTCGGGGTAGCGGTGCGTGAGGTAGTTGTCTCGCTGCGCCTGCCCCTCGTGCTCGGCGAGCTGGTCCTCGATGCTCGGCGGCTCGTCGTCGAGGAGCACGCAAAACGGGTTGGCGCGGCAGGCCTCGTAGTCGCGCAGGCGCTCGAGGGCGTCGCGCGCCTCGACGAGATCGTCGTAGGGCAGGTAGAGGTGGCGGTGTTCCTGGACGAAGTCGCCGTAGTGGCCGACGGTGAAGTCGACCGCGAGCACGCCCTGATCCTCGAGCTCGAGGAGGCGCGGCGCGAGGTCCTCGACGAAGCGCTTGCGGCCCTCGGCGTCGTCCGACCACACGAGGAGCGAGAACGACTGCGGGGCCGTGAAGCGGGCCTGGATCGCGTGAAGGTCGCGCACGGCCTGCACGTTCTCGGGGAGCAGCGCGATCAGGTCGCTGTTGAGCGTGAGCGACGCGACGAGCGGCGCCGAGCCCAGCGTGATCGCGATCGCCGCGGCCACGAACGCCCACGGCCGCGCGGTCTGCCAGCGAGCCAAGGCCGTGAGCGCGCGGGTCATGGGCGGCGAAGGTTTGGGCGCGCGCCGCCCCGGCGCAAGGCCTCTCCCGCGCGTCTACTCGTGCGAGCCGGGGAGCTCGAGCTCGCCGCGCATGTGCGCCCGGAGCGCGAAGCCGCCGAGCGCGGAGAGAACGACCACGAGCAGCAGCGCCACGAAGAACAAGATCAGCCCGAAGCTGCGCTTCTTCGCGGGGGCCGCGGGCGCCGGCGCGGGCTTCGCCGAGGCGCCGGAGAAGCTCGGGTTCGGAGGGTAGTTGGACGCCGGCCCGGGCGCGTACGACGGGGGGAGGTTGACCAGCCCCTGCGCGTCGCCGAGGTAGAGCGTGTCGCCGCCCTGCGCCTTGACCGCCTCGGGGGGCACCGAGTGGCTCGGCGACGAGGGCGGCGGGTTGGAGTGGTAGGCCACGGGCGCCTCGCTCCGCGGGATCGGCGCCGGGGTGAGGGGCGCGGGCGTCTGCGGGATCGGGGCGGGCGCGACCATCGGCGGCGGCGGCCGCGACGGCGGATTCTGGACGAGCGCCGGCTGCGACGGCTCGACCGGGTACTGCGGTCGGCTCGGCTCCGTGACGCTCGCGTCGTCGAAGTTGAAGCCGGCCGAGGGGCCGTCGCTCCAGCTCCCCTTCTGGATCCCCATCTCGGGCGTGCGCGCGAAGCCGAGCTCGGAGCGCGCCTCGAGCGCCTCGGGGTCCACCTTCATGCCGGGCGGGGGCCCCTTCTCCAGCTCCGCGAGCGCGCCTCGCGCGGCGCTCGCGTCCCACGCGAGCGTGGACGAGCGAGACGGCACCATCCCGGCGAGGCTCTTGGAGCGCTTCCGCTTGGGCGGGCGCCTCGTCTTGGCGCGGATCTCCTCACGGCGCGACGGCCGGCCGATCGCCTCGGCGTAGCCGTCCGCGAGCTCCCCCGCGGTCTGGTACCGCCGCGTGACGTCGGGCGCGAGCGCGAGCGGGAAGAAGGAGCCGAGCTGCGCCAGGTCGGGCCGGTGGTCGAGGAACGGCGTGGTCCGGCCTTCGAGGAGGCAGCCGAGGAGCTGGCCGTAGTCTTGCGCCGGGTAGGGCGACTGCCCGGTGAGGCACTCGAAGAGGATCACGCCGAAGGAGTAGATGTCGCTGCCGGGCCCGGTCCCCGAGGCGTTCTTGATCTGCTCGGGCGCCATGTAGCGCGGCGTCCCGATGATCATCCCGCTGGTGGTGATGTTCTTGTCCTGCCGCGCGACCCGCGAGAGCCCGAAGTCGACGAGCTTCGCGCGCGGATCGCCGGTGGCGGGGAGGAAGATGTTGTCGGGCTTGAGGTCGCGATGGATGACGTCGGCGTCGTGCGCGACCTCGAGGGCGCTCGCGATGCAGTCGACGATCTCCTGGAGGTCGGCGGGGTCCTGGAAGCGCCCCGCGTTCTGCAGCCGCGTCTTCAACGTCACCCCCTCGAGCAGCTCCATCGCGATGTAGGGGATGTTGTCGGTCTGGTGGAACGCGTAGACCTCGACGATGCAGGGGTGGCCGATCGAGGCCAGGACCTCGGCCTCGCGCTTGAAGCGGGCGACGGTCTCGGCCTCCGCCATGCGCTCGCCGTGGAGGACCTTGAGGGCCACGCGCCGGTCCGAGTGGATCTCGGTCGCGGCGTAGACGCGCCCCATCGCGCCCGCACCCAGGATGCGGTCGATTCGATAGCGGTCAGCGAAAAAGGATCCCGGCGAAAACGTCGGGATCATGACCGTGCTCTCGTCCTCCTCGAACACGCTGGCGAATCATACCGGATTAGTCTCCGTGCATGCCTAAACCGCCGGACTCGTCCTTCGTGCCCGTGAACGGGGACCTTCTCGAGGGGCTCGTCCCCGCCCTCCACCGCGTGGAGCGCGCCGCCGTCGCGCAGCGCGCGGCGCTGGCCCGATTGCTCGAGCTAGCCGACGATCTGCGGGCCGACGCGGTCGCCCGGCTGCGTGAGCGCGGGGCCTCCGAGGCTCAGGTCGAGCGCTACGAGGGGGCGTTTCAGGCCCAGAGCCGCGCGACCGTCGAGGGCGGCGCCGCGCTCGACGCGGCCCTCGGCGGCCTCGCGAAGCTCGTGGCGGAGGTCGTGGACGGCTGACGGGCGGGTGAGCTCAGGGACAGCCCGCGGGATCCGAGCAGCCGTTGCAGGCGAAGACCTCTGGCGGGTTCGAGGGGATGATCCCGAAGCCATCGCAGGGCCCCCCGCACACGGATTGGCACGAGAGAGGGCCCGTGGGCGCGGGGTGGCAGATCGAGCGGACCGATCCGCCGAGCGTGTGCACGCAGTACTCCCCGATCGCGCAGGTCGACTCGCGGCAGAAGACCTCCGTGCAGGGGCGGGTCGTCAGCGACCAGGCGCCGCTCCGGCACGACGCGTGCGCGACCCCCACGGTGTCGCAGACCATGTAGTGGCAGGTCCCCGAGCCCTCGCAGGCCTCGCCCTCGGCGGGGACGGAGTCGGGGCAGCCGGGCGACGCGGGCCCTGCGTCGGTCGGCCCGGCGTCGGTCGGCCCGGCGTCCGCCTCGATCGGCCCCGCGTCGACGCCGCCGTCGACGGGCACGAAGCCGCAGTACGGGTCGCAGGCGCCCGTTCCGCACGAGCCCGACCAGCTCACCCTCGTCCCGCAGCAGTCGCAGATCGTGCCGCCCCCGCCGTCGTCCTCGACGCCGCCGTCGCCACCCTCGCTCGTCGACCCATAGCAACCCGCGAGCAGCCCCGCGGCGACGATCCCCCAAATCCAACGACTCACGAAGCACCTCCTGGAGCCGGTGGCGCACACCGGCACGGCCCGTTCCCCGTCGGCGCCGTCCGCAATCCACGTGCCACCGGGGGGCTGCTACGGTCGCGGGCATGACGGGCTGGCGCGAGATCCACGTCACCGAGCTGCAGGTGCCGCAGGCCAGCGGCGTGACGTCCCTGGGGCGCGGGCGCTTCCTCGTGGTCGACGACGATCGCGGCGTCTACGTCGCGCGCGCGGATGGCTCGGCCGAGCTCGCGGCGAGCCGCGACGATCACCCGAAGCTGCGCGACCTCGAGGGGATCTGCCTCGCGCCGGACGGCTCCGCGTGGGTGCTCAGCGAGCGGACGAGCGCGGTGCTCTCGCTGTCGGTGGAGGACGCGGACGGGGCGATCCGGCTCGGCGAGCCGCGGCTCGTCGGGGAGATCGAGCACATCGCGCGCAAGAAGAACAAAGGCTGGGAGGGCCTCGCGATCCACGGCGGCGCTCGGCCGTGGGTGCTCGCGTCCCACGAGGCGCGCCCGCGCAAGGTGGGGATCTTCACCGTGGAGGAGCTCGCGACGGTGGCGCTGCTGAGCTTGCCCGACGAGCTCGACGACCTCCTCGACGACCTCAGCGATCTGACGTCCGACCCCGAGACCGGGCGGATCTTCCTGGTCAGCGACGAGTCCCGGGTGATCGCCGAGGTCGCGCTGCGCTTCGAGGACGACGAGCCCGTGGGGCTCGAGCTCTGCGAGGTGATCGAGCTCGACCTCGGCAAGAAGGAGAAGGCCGAGGGGGTCTGCTTCGACGAGCACGGCGCGCTCTGGCTCGTCACGGACGGCGACGCGCACCTCCGCACGTTCCGCCAGCGCTGATACGCTGGCGCGCATGGTGGTCGACGTCGCGCTGATCGGCGCCGGGGTGATGAGCGCGACGCTGGGCACGCTCCTGCGCGAGCTCGAGCCCGGCGTCTCCATCCACATCTACGAGCGGCTCGACCGCGCCGCCGCCGAGAGCTCGGACGCGTGGAACAACGCGGGCACCGGGCACTCGGGGTTCTGCGAGCTGAACTACACGCCGCCCGGGCCGGACGGCACGGTCGACGTGAGCAAGGCGATCCGGATCGCGGAGCAGTACGAGCTGAGCAAGCAGCTCTGGGCCTCGCTCGCGCGCGCCGGCACGCTGCCCGACCCGCGCTCGTTCATCCGCACGATCCCGCACATGAGCTTCGTGTGGGGCGAGCGCGACGTCGCGTTCCTGCGCGCGCGGCACCACGCGCTCCAGGCCTCGCCGCTGTTCCGCGAGATGGAGCTGAGCGAGGACCGGGGCCGGATCGCCGAGCTGATCCCGCTGATGATGGACGGCCGCGGACCGGGTCCGGTGGCCGCGACGCACATGCCGATCGGCAACGACGTGAACTTCGGGGCGCTGACCCGCTCGCTGATCGAGCGCCTCGCCGGTCGCGACGGCGTCGAGGTGCACCTCGCCCACGAGGTGCGCGACTTCGAGCGCAACGACGACGGGACGTGGAGCCTCGAGGTCTGCGATCTCGACACCGACGAGGTGCGGACCGAGCGCGCGCGCTTCGTGTTCATCGGCGCGGGCGGGGGCTCGCAGCCGCTGCTCGAGAAGACCGGCATCCCCGAGGGCGACGGCTTCGGCGCCTTCCCCGTCAGCGGTCAGTGGCTCCGGTGTACGCGCCCGGAGATCATCGAGCAGCACCATTGCAAGGTGTATGGACAAGCGCAGGTCGGCGCGCCGCCGATGTCGGTGCCCCACCTCGACACCCGCTGGGTGGACGGCGAGAAGGAGCTCCTGTTCGGGCCCTACGCCGGCTTCAGCACGAAGTTCCTCAAGAAGGGCTCGTACCTGGATCTCTTCCGGTCGCTCGCGTTCGACAACATCGGCGCGATGCTCAGCGCCGGCCTCGACAACATCGACCTCACTCGATACCTGGTCGGCCAGGCGCTGATGTCCCCCGACGAGCGCATCGCGATCCTCCGGCGCTTCCTCCCCGCGGCGCAGGAGGCGGACTGGGAGCACCGCATCGCGGGGCAGCGCGTGCAGATCATCGCGTCCGACGGCGACGGCGGCGGCGTCCTGAAGTTCGGCACCGAGGTCGTGACGAGCGCGGACGGGACCGTCGCGGCCTTGCTCGGCGCGTCCCCGGGCGCCTCCACGGCGGTCGCGATCATGGTCGACCTGCTCGGGCGCTGCTTCCCGGAGCGCTTCGCAGGCGCCGCGTGGCAAGCCCGGCTCCGGGAGCTGCTGCCGTCGTTCGGCTACTCCCTGCACGCCGATCCGGCGCGCTGCGCCGCGGTCCGCGAGGCCACGCTGCGCGACCTCGCGTTGGCCTGAGGTTGCTAGCCCTCGGACGAACGGAAGATCAGCCGGAACTCTACGAACGCTCCGCCGCGCGGGGAGCCCTCGGGGAGCACGTAGCGCAAGATCGCTTGCTTCACACAGTCCTCGAGGATCGGGTCGTCGAGGGTCGAGCTCTGCATCGTCACGCGGATCACCTGCGCGGCCGACACGTAGACGCGGAGCTGCTCCTCGCCCTCGAGGCCGGGCCGGTCGACGAGCCGCTCCGCGTAGCACTCCTCCACCGGCGCGAGCACCTCGTCGGTCCGCTCACGGACGACGTCGGCGAAGTCCTCGGGCGGCGGCGCCCCGTCGATCGTGATGTCGGTCGCGGTGACCGACCGCGAGGCGCTCGGGATGGGCGCCATCGGCGGTCGGTTGCACGCGACCAGCAAGAAAGCGAAGAGGGGCACGGCGCGGGCCATGCCCGAGAGTATCCGCCACGTGCAGCAGGGCGCTCAAAAGCGCCCTGCTAGACGTGCCCGTGCCCGTGCCCGTGCCCGATCAGAGGGAAGCTCCGGGGGCACAGTAGGCGTCGGAATCGCGATGGGCCTCCCCGAGAGTATTCCCCCCTCCGGCCAGCTCAGCCGACGTTCATGTAGCTCTGCTGCGCGGGCAGGTACTGCGGCGCGGGGGTCGAGGGCAGCGTCTTGCCGCGCTGCCAGGTCTCGACGAGGGTCTGCGCGCCCTGCTTCGCCTGCGCGATCGGCCCGAGGAGCCCCGGCAGCACCATCGAGATGGCCGCCTGGCCGTTGGTGAACGCGAGCTTGAGCGTCTTCTTGAGCAGCAGCCCGGCGACCTTCGCGCTCGCGACCTCGCTCCACGCGAAGCGCTCGACCTTCTCCATGCGGTCGTAGAGGAAGCCGCGGCGGTGCTCGACGACGAGGAGCCGGCGCTCGGTCGCGATGAGCAGGTAGGTCTTGAAGAAGAACGGGATGCCGAGCGCCCAGATCGGCTTGTGGACGCCGGCCGAGGTGGCGAGCACCGTCTCCTGCGGCGCGTGCGCCTTCGCGAGGGTGTCGATGTACGCCTGATTGAACTTGATCGCCATGGAAAGTGCCTCCGTCGAGTGGTTGCGAGAGACAAGTGCAGGCGCGGTGCCAGCCCCTGTTTTTCCAGGCCCGGAGAGGGGTGTCTCGGCGCTCTCGACCGGGTGTCTCAGGAGCAGGCCCACGGCGTCTCGGTCGCGCGCTCGGGTCGATGGGAGTTGAACGGACGTGAATTGATTGGTAACCCATGGGTTACCAAAGGGGGCGTCATGCCGTTCACCATCGTTCGCTATCGGCCGCTCGAGGAGCGGCGAGACGAGAATCAGGGCCTCGTGGAGGCGGTCTTCGAGCAGCTCGCGGCGGAGCAGCCGAGCGGGCTCCGCTACGCGACCTTCCGCCTCGCGGACGGCACCTTCGTGCACATCGCCGACGTCGACGGAGAGAACCCGCTGCCCACGCTGTCGGCGTTCCGCGCGTTCACGGGCGCGATCCGCGAGCGGTGCGCGCCGGGCGAGGGGCCGGACGCGCAGCCGGCCACGCTGGTCGGGAGCTACCGCCTCCTCGACGAGTAGCGCGAGGCTCCGTCGACCGAACGCGCATCGGGTCCGGACGCGGCGTGCGACACTCTCCTTCATGGGTCGCTCGCGCCGTCTGGTCCTGCTCGTCTTCGGCTTGCTCCCGATCGGCTGCCTCTCGCCCGAGCCGCCCGCGGCGTCGCGCGCGGCGATCGCGATCCCCGGGCCCTGGGTCGCGCCGGCCCGGGTCCAGGCGATCGCGGCGGGGCACTTCGTGCCGGTGGTGGATCCGCCGCACGTCCGGCCGCTCGGGTCTTGCTCGTCGACGAACCCCTTCACCTGCTCGTGCTCGCACCCGGCCTGCACGCCGGCGCACCCGGGGACGAACGAGGTGCGGGAGTATCTGCTCGGTCGCTTCCCGGGGATCCGGAACTTCGGGACCTACTGCTGCCGACAGAACAGCAACCGGCTCGACTACCTGTCGGTCCACGCGATCGGGCGGGCGATCGATCTCGGGGTGCCGCTCGCGTCCGGGGACGCCGACAACACGGTCGGGGACGAGGTCGCGAACTTCCTCGTCGAGAACGCGGAGTACATCGGGATCCAGCGGGTGATCTGGGATCACACGTTCTGGAACGGCGAGCGGGGGTTCGGGGCGCTCGGGGGCAGCCCGCACATCGATCATCTGCACATCGAGTTGTCGGTCGCGGGCGCCGCGCGGATGACGCCGTTCTTCACCGTCGGTCCGCCCGGGACGTCCTGCGACGTCGCGTGCGAGGGGAACGTGCTCGTCGGCGCGGACTGCGCTCGCACGGACTGCGCGGGCTCGGGGCTCGTCTGCCTCGGGCCGTCGCCGCACTGCGGGGAGCCGGAGCCGCCCGAGGCGGTGCCCACGACGACCACCGTCGAGCCGCTCGCGTCGATCGGGGATCCACGCCGGCTGACCCTGGTCGAGCCGACGCGAGCCTTCGACTCGCGAACCCCGTCCGCCGACATCGCGTGGAACGCGGACGCCTCGGAGCTGACCTGGACGTCGGGGCTCGCCGTCGACGGGGTGTGGCTCAACCTGGTGGCGGTGCCCACGGCCGCGGGCTTCGTCACCGCTCACCCGACGGGGTCGCCGCGGCCCTCGACGTCGAACCTCAACACCAGCGGGGCGGTGCGCGCGAACCTGGTGCCGAGCCCGCTCGGCGCGGGCGGGGCGATGACCTTCTTCACGTTGTCGCCCGCGGAGCTCATCGGCGATCTCGTGGCCACGATGGGCGCGACGGGGGACGGGCTGACCCTCGTCGATCCGGTCCGCGTGTTCGACAGCCGCTCGATCGGCGAGCCGCTGCCCGCCGACGTGATCACGGAGATCGACGTGGGCGCGCCGGCCGGCGCGACGGGCGTGCTCGGGACCATCGCGGCGCTGCGCCCGACCTCGAACGCGCACGTGGCCGTCTTCCCCTGCGGGACGGATCCGGACACGTCCACCGTGAACCTCGTGCCCGACGAGATCGCGTCGAACCAGCTCGTCACGGGCCTCGGCCCCGCCGGGACGATCTGCGTGCGCCCGAGCCAGGCCATGCACGTCGTGATCGACGTGCTCGGCTTCTTCTCCGCGGACGCGCTGCTCGAGTACCAGGCGGTCTCGCCGATGCGGCTCGTCGACACGCGCAACGGGCTGGCGTTCGAGAACCGCGTCGCCGCGCACCAGACGCTGGAGATCCCCTTCGCCGAGATCGCGGGCACGCCCGACGACGCGTGGGCCGCGGTCTTCGACGTCGTGACGGTGGAGTCCGACGGGCCCGGTCACCTCATCCTCTACGCGTGCGAGCGGGGGACCCCGCCGTCGACCTCGGCGCACAACTTCGCGCTCGAGCCGCGCGCGACGCTGGTCACCACGGACCTCGGCGAGAGCCGGCGCGCGTGCCTGTGGTCGAGCACCCGCGCGCACGTGATCGTCGATCTGCTCGGTCTCTGGCGGCGCAGCGACGGGGCGCCGCCTCCGGAGCCCACGCCGATCCCGGAGCCGGTCGATCCACCCGAGCCGCCCGGCGCCGACGCCGACGCGGGCGTCGGTGCGTTCGACGCGGGGGCCGTCGACGCCGGCCCGAGCGAGCCGGTGACCGGCGGCTGCAGCTGCCGAGCGGGATCGGGGCCCACGAGCGCGGCTCCCTTCGGGCTCCTCGCGCTCGCGCTCGGGCTCTGGCGTCGCCGCCGGCGATAGCTGCTAGATCGAGCGGGCGAGGTGCACCGCGGCGACGAGCAGCAGGCGCCGCTGGTCGACGTCCAGGCTCGGGCCGAAGTGGACGCGCACCCCGCGCTCGCCTGCGAACGGGCCGAGGAACCAGCGCGCGAAGAGGCTCGGACGGAACACGTCGAGCTCACCGACCTCGTCGCCGCCCGGGCCGCGCGCGCGGAAGCGCAGGCCGAGCCCGTCGCGGTCGAGCGTGATCGTCTGGTCGGCCACGAGGCGGTAGCGCAGGCGACCGAAGGGGCGCTCGACGCGGCCGAGGGTCCGGCCGCTCGGCTCGGTCACGGTGACGCGATCGCCGAGCCACGGCGGCGCGAGGCGCCAGCCGCCACGCGCGAGGAGCTCGGGGTGGCCGCCCTGGTCGATCGCGAGGTCCGTGCGCGTGACCCACGGCAGGAGCTTGCCCAGCCGCGCGAGCCCCTCGACCGGGGCGGGCCCTGCGGCGGCGATGGGGGCGCCGTCGGCGCGGATCCTCTGCCGGGGCGCGACGCTGATCCCGAGCTGGCTCGCGAAGCTGGCCACGACGTCTCGCTCGCGCACGACGTCGAGCGTCGCGGTGGACGTGAGCTCGCGAGCGAGCTGGCCCACGCCTTCGGCCATGGTGCGCAGCTTGGGCGCGAGGCCGCGCGCCACGAGGAAGCCGACGGCCGCCGCCGCGATCACCGCGTGGGGGAGCGCCTGCATCCCATGGCCGGCTCGGAAGCCGAGCCCGTAGAGGACCGCCAAGAGCGTGCCGAGGGTGGCCGCCACCGCGAGCCAGATCCGGAGCGCGTCGGCGCGCTGGGTGGAGCGCGCGTCCCGCGCGACCTGCGCGAGCTCCTGCTCCGACACGGTGCCGGTCGACGTCGGCTCCGCGTCGTCGCGCGGGGCCACGAAGTCGCGGGCGATCGCCTCGAGGTCCGCGTCGTCCAGCTCGGGTGCGTCGGCGTCGACGGACAGCCGCTTCGGAGCGAGCGTCCACCACACCGCCACGGCGGTCACCGCGCCGACGGCGATGGCGGCGACCGCGGGCAGCTCGAGCTCGAGCTCGGTGAGGTAGGCGATGGCCCAGAACAGCGTGGTCGCGACCCCGAGGCCGCTCGCGGCTGCGAGCCCAGCGGCGCGCGCGCGGCGGCGGAGGTGCTCCGCGTAGCGCTCGGGATCGAGGAGGTCTTCGGGAGGCTCGACGGCTCGGGGGCTCGGGAGCTCGAGTTGATTCAGTGAGTTCATGGCCCCCAGCCTGTCGCGCGCTCTTGGCTCGGGCAGCTCGTGCTGGCGCGGTCCCCAACGTCGCGTGATCACTGGAGAAGAGGTGGCCCTGTGGGCGGGCGTTCAGGTCCCGCGAGGGCTGGTCGGAGGGGAAGACCTCAGCGCGCGGAGCACACCCAGAGCCCGCCGGCCCCCCCTGGCTGTTCGCAGGTTCGGATGCCCGGGTTCTGGCACAGCGAGCTGTCTCCCTCGCACCCGCACATGTCGCACGGGGGGTTGGGGCAGATGAAGGTGCGGCACCTCCAGCCCGATCCAGCGGGGCAGCCCGTGGTCGAGCAGCCGCGACAGACGCCGTAGTTCCGAGAGCCGGACGCCGTGACGCGGCAGACGCCGGGGCAGACGATCCCGCACCCGCCGCAGTGGTTGGCGTCCGCGTAGGTGTTCCGGCAGCGACCGCCGCAGCAGCGATATCGATCGTCGCCGCACGAGCTCTCGTCGGAGAGGCTCGGTCCCGTGTTCGTGCACACCCCGCCGCGGCAGGTGTCCGCGCCGTTGCAGATGTCCCCGTCGTCGCAGGGGTCCTCGTCCGTCGTGCGCGAGCACGACCGCGGCTCGGGGGTGACCGTCGGCTCGCACGTCCCCGCCACGCAGCGGTACGTCGTCACGTCGCGGCTCTGGGTCCCGGACGTGTCGCAGGCGTCGCTGAAGCCGCCGCACGGACCGAACGTCGTCATCGTGGGAGGCGGGCAGTCGGCGTCGACGCTGCAGCCCGTGCACGCGTCCGCCGCCTCGTCGCACACGCTCATGCCCGGGCACGGATCCGACGCGCCGGGCACGCACGCGCCTCCCGCGCAGGCGTCGGGTCCGTTGCAGAAGACCCCGTCGTCGCACTCCACGCCCTCGGCGTCCCGCACGCATGCTTCGGTTTGGGTCGAGTTGGCCACGACGCAGACCCCCTCGTCGCAGCGATGCCTCGTGACCTCGCGCGACCGAGAGCCCGCGGTGTCACACGATCCGCCGAAGCCGCCGCAGTCGCTCCACGCGCCGAGCTCGGGCGGGTCGCAGTCGTCTTCGGCTTCGCACTCTCGAGGGCAGCCCAGCTCGACGTCGCAAGCGGCGCCCGGCCGGCAGAGGCTGTCGTCCGGGCGAACGAAGCAGGCTCCCGCCTCGCACCGCGCGCGCGCGCAGTCGCTGGTCGGCTCGCAGTCGTCGTCCGCGCTGCACCGGCTCGGGCAGCTCGCGTCCGCGTCGTCCTGCGCGCACTCGGGGGGCACGCACTCGCCGCTCACGCAGGCGGTGGCCCGCGGATCGTCGCCGTCCTCCGGGCAATGGAGCGCTCGGCAGCGGCGCGTGATCACGACCGTCACGGCGCGAGGGCCTCGGACGTCCACGAGCACCGGTTGAGAGGCGACCGTCGCGCCCATCGCGTCGACGAGGCGGACCGTGACCTCGTGAGAGCCGAGCGGCAGCGGGTCGATCTCCGCGACGCGGCCCGGCGTCGACGCGAGGTCGGCCGCCAGCTCGCGCTGCTCGCGGACCGTCTCCACGCCCTCCACGCTCAACGTGGTCTGCACCACTTCGAAGTCGACGCCCGCGACGTAGTCCGTGCGCACCTCGACGATCAAGCTGCCCGCGGAGGTGCAGCCCGACACGAGCAGCGCGAGCCCCCACGCGCACGACCGTCGATCCACGACGACAGAGTGGCACAGGATCGGCGCCTCGGACTCTGCTCGAATTTCAGGGTTGCGTTATATAACGGATCGGTTATTTAAAGAGGGTGCCGCCTCGCGCCTCTCTCGACGCCACGCTGACCGCGCTCTCGGATCCGACGCGCCGCGCCATCCTCGCGCGGCTCGCGTCCGGTGAGGCGACGGTCAGCGAGCTCGCGGAGCCGTTCGCGATCTCGCAGCCCGCGATCTCGCGCCACATCCGCGTGCTCGCCGACGCGGGGCTGATCGCGCAGCGGGTCGACGGAACCCGGCGGCCGTGTCGCCTCGCGAAGGGCGCCCTCGACGAGCTCGACGACTACCTCGCGATGCTGCGGACGGCGCTCGAGGCCAACTACGACAGGCTCGATCGCGTCCTGGCGAGGCGAGCCAAGGGAAAGGCGAAGCCACGATGAGCAAGCTGACGTTGGAGACCGAAGGAGACCGGTTTGTCGTGGTGAGGCGTCGCTTCGCGGCCTCACCCGAGGAGGTCTATCGAGCGCACCTCGACCCCGAGATCCTCCGAGAGTGGTTGCTCGGTCCGGACGGCTGGACGATGCCGGTCTGCGTGGTCGATCCCCGGCCGGGCGGCGAGATTCGCTACGAGTGGTCCAACGGCGAGGGGGGAGGCTTCCACCTGACCGGGGAATTCGTCGAGCTCGACCCGCCCCATCGCATCGTCCACGTGGAGCGGATGCACCTGCCGGACCCGACGCCCGACAACCACGTCGTGACGACCTTCACGGCGGACGGCGACGGCACCCTCATGACGATGCGCATGACGCTGCCCGACGCGCAGACGCGCGAGGCGATGCTGTCGACGGGGATGGAGCACGGGATGGAGGCGTCCTACGCGCGCCTCGAGCGGACCCCGGGCTGGGGTGACGCTACGCCCGGGTCGCCGTGACGAGGAAGATCGGGTAGCGGCGCTCCTCGCGGTCGACCTCGCACGCGGTCACGAAGGCGACGTCTGTGAAGCCGGCCTCTTCGAGGAGGCCGCGCGTGGCGTCGCGGTCGAAGCCGTCGTGGAAGACGCCCTCGGTGCCGGGCGGGTGGAAGGTGCCCGGCTCGGTGTCGAGGTCGGCGAGCGCGAGGTGCCCGCCGGGGACGAGGTGCGCGTGGAAGGCGGCGAAGAGCGCCCTCGTGTCCTCGACGTGGTGCATCGCCATCGCGCTCACGACGAGGTCGACGGTCTCCTCGAGTGGCGTCTCGAGGATGTCGCGGCAGTGGATGTCCACCTTGCCGGCGAGCTCGGGCTTCTTCGCGAGCTGCTCCAGCATCGCCTCGGAGATGTCGACGGCGAGGAGCCGCTCGACCCGCGGCGCGATCTTCGAGGCCAAGAGGCCCGTGCCGGCGCCGAAGTCCATCACCGTCATCCCCGGCTCGAAGCGGACCGCCTCGAGGAGCGCGCGGGTCACGCCCTCGGAGATCTGCTGCGGGATCGGCCGCTCGTCCCAGTCGGCTGCCTTGTCGTGGAAGAGGTCGGTCATCGGGGGCTCGAGCCTCAGAGCTGGCGGGCGATCTGGTTGACGCAGTCCTGCGAGACGGTTCGGATCAGCGAGCCGCGGCTCGCGCCGTTCACCGTCGTGCTGTCGGCCTCGATCTGCGCCAGGACGTTGCCCTGTGGGTCGAGGACCTGCGCGGTCGCGTGCATGCGGGTCGGGCCCCACCGCCCCGAGCGGAACTGCGTGATGATCACCCGGACCATCGGGCCCGCCCCCGCGGGGTAGCTCAACCGCAAGACGCGTTGCATCTCCGCGCGCACGCCGGTCCGGTCGAGCAGGCGCTGGCGATCCCCGGGGATCTCCGGTGAGTAGACCACCTCGAAGCCCGCGATCACGATCGGGCGGGCGGGCGCCGGCGGGTCGAGCCGGAAGCCGCCGCACGCGCTCAGCACGAGGAGCGCGGCCAGGGTGATGAGGGTCCTCTTCGCGACGATCATCGGTACCTCCCGTTGGTGTGGTGACTCTACCAGGGAGGAGCGCGGGTGATTGCTCGTCGAGCGCCGATGGGGCCAACATGCGCGGATGCGGACGAGCGGGCTCGACGACGCGGCGCGGGCAGAGCTGGAGCGACGCCTCGGGGAGGGGGCCGCGCTCGACGGCTCGTTCGCGTCGCTGTGGGCGATCGAGGACGTGCTGGTGCCGCTGCGCCGCGTGCGGGGCCTGGCGACCCGCGCGTCCTGGCTGACCGGCTACCTCGTCGCGCTCGTGGCGCGCGCGTTCGAGGAGATGGACCTCGACGTGACGGTGGATGGCGCGCGCGTCGCGACGAGCGCGCCGGCGTACGCGGTGGACGTGGCCGCGGCGCTCGCGAAGCTGCTCGACCCGCCGCGGCCCTTCCCGTGGCTGATCGGCGTCGAAGCGGACCTCGAGGCGCTCGGCGCCGCGCCGGCGTGGGGGCTCGCCACGGTGCTCCAGAACCACGCGTGGGCGGAGACCGCGCACGCGCCGATCGCCGAGCAGCCCGATCGTCTGGAGCGAGGGATCGCGTGGCTGACGCGCGAGCACCTGCGCGTCGCCGGGCTCGACGGGCCCGCGGCCGAGGCGGTCGTGCGCGCGATGCTGTGGCCGCCGCTCGGCTACCCGGGCAACGAGGCGGGCGAGCACAACCGGCCGCGCCTGCTCGAGGCGCTGGCCCCGCTCGCGGGCGCCGACGCGATGACGATCCTCGATCGCCTCGTCGCGCACCCCGACCGGCACGTGTCGCTCCTCGCGGGGTGGGCGAGCGTCGAGTGCTGCGTGCCGCCCGACACGCGGCGCGAGGCGGCGGTCCTGCGCGAGGCGCTCACGCGCTTCCGGCCCGCGGTCGTGCCGCCGGTCATCGAGCAACGGATCGGCGAGCTCTTGCCCTGGAGCCTCCACGTCGACGCCGAGCTCGCGGCGGCGGCCGAGCTGCAGCGGCTGGAGGGCGCGGATCCCGACGCGGCGCTCGAGCGGGCGCTGGCCGCGGTGCGCGAGGCGCCGGGGGACGCGTCGCGCCACCTGGCGCTCGCGGGGATCGCGGAGCGACGCGGCGAGGCCGAGCTCGCGATGAGCTCGTACGATCGCGCCGTCGAGCTCGGCCCACGCGACTGGGCCGCGCGGACCGGTCGAGGCGTCCTGTTCTCGCGGGCCGAGCAGTGGGAGGCGGCCGACGAGGACCTCCTCGCCGCGCTCGAGGCGCGCCCCGACCTCCCCGCGTCCCGGCACAACGTCTTGCTCAACTACTTCCTCGCCGACGCGACCCGCGCGATCGAAGCCCTCCAGACGCGAAAGCGCGAGCTGAAGCAGGCCGTGACGCTGGCGCTGCGTCTGACCGAGGCGGCGGCCGACGCGGCGTTCGTGGATCCCAAAGCGACCCGTGGGCTCGAGCGCGTCTATCGCGCGCCGACCGCCGCGGCCGACGACCTCTCGTGGCTCGTCACCGGCGAAGAGGTGGCGTGGCTCAGCGACGGCGTTCGCCGGCACGGTCGCGTCCGCCAGGCCGCGCTCGCCGACGAGTACGCGGGTGAGGGCCGGGCGTGGATCCGCCGCGTCGGTCCGGCGGTGGTGTGGCTCGACTGGGAGGCCCCAGGCGGCGCGACCCGACGAGGCGTCTTCGTGCGCTGCGACGGGAACGACCGGTCGAGCGAGCCGCTCCTGGGGCGCTTCGGCGGCGTGTGCTTCGGGCCGACCGACCTCGCCGAGCTCGAGACGACGCGCCGCGGCGCTCGGCTCACGTGCGGCGGCCAGACGTGGGAGCTCACCGTCCCGCCGACGCGCTGGATCCGGCTCGCCTGCGAGGACGGCACCGTCGTGACCCTCCCGCGGGGCGCGGGCGACGCCTTCGTCACGTCGCGGGAGTCGCCGGCGCGCCGGGAGCTGACGAGCTGGCGCGTGGACGAGGAGGCGCGGTCGGCGCCCGTGCTCTTGCTGCCTCCGTCGCTGGCGCGGCTCCGCGATCGGCCGGCCGTGGGGCTGCGCGTCACCGGCTTCTACGGCTCGCTCCGACGGCCCGAGCTGGCGGTCCGCGACCCCAAGCTGTTCACGTTCCTGATGCCGCCGGGCGGCGTGCAGGGCGGGAGCGTCCGCCTCGTCGCGCGCGATGCCTCGCCGCTCGAGCTGTTCCCGACCTACTTCAGCGACGCGGACCGCGAGGGGATCGAGCCGATCGCGCTCACGATCCGGGGCCGGCCCGCGCGCGGGCTGCGCGCGGTGTGGAGTCAGACGCGGCCGTCCGGGCTGGTGTCGAGCTCCGTCCACGTCGTCACCGTCCTGCCCGCGACGGCCGAGCACGGCCTTGGCGTGCACCTGTCGGATCACCTCGACGCGTCACAGCCGGACGGCCTCACCCCGGCGCTTCGGCGGGCCCTCGACGGGATCGAGCCCGTGATCTAGGAGGCTGCTGGAAGCAGCCTGCTTCCGTGCCGCGCGCGAAGCGCGCATGCCCGTGCCCGTGCCCGTGCCCGGACCGTTCCCGTCAACCGTTCCCGCAGGGGGCGTGTGATCTCGGGCACGGGGAACGGTCACGGGTCACGGGCGGGCACGGGCAAGGGCACGGTCACGGAGCAGGCTGCTGAAACGGTCCCTTCGGGCCCATTTCAGCAGCCTGCTACGAGCTGGCCGACGTGTAGCTCCCGATCGAGCGGAGCCAGACGCCGCGCGCGACGGCGGCGAAGACCAGCGCCCCCGCCCACGCCGCGGCGAAGCGCTCCCAGGGGAGCGTCCCGAGCAGCGCCTCGGCCGGGTAGGTCGTCATCAGGGCGAGCGGGATCACGAACGTGAAGACGAACGACAGGACGCCCTTGAACACCGTCGACGGCCACCGCCCCGCCTCGAAGACCGCCTCGAACAGGTAACGCAAGTTGTCGATGCGCACCGCGCGGAACGCGACGCTGATGACGAGGATCCAGACCGAGTAGAGGACGACGATCCCGGCCGCGAGCATCGCGAGCGCCTGGGCGACGCCGCCCCAGGTGGGGCCGGTGCCGAGCAGCGAGAACGCGTAGACGAAGATCGCGATCGAGGCGCCGAGCGCGAGGAGGCGCCACGGCTTGAATCGCGCGGTCGACACGAGGAACTGCGCGTCGGCGGGCTTGAGGAGCACGAAGTCGAGCGTGCCCGTCCGGATCTGCTCGATCACCGTCACGAGGCTCGGGTTGATCGCGCCCTTGAGCAGCCCGTCGAGGAGCGTGAACCAGCCCATCACGAGGAGCGCCTCGCCGTAGGTCCAGCCCGCGATGCGCGGCCGCTCCTCGAACACGAGGTAGAGCGGCACGATCGCGGCGGCCGTCCAGAGCAGGCTCATCGCCCCGTCGAGCAGGAACTCCCACCGGTACTGCATCGCGAGCAGGAATGAGAGGCGGAGGTTCGCGCGGAGGACCGCGAGGTGGCGCTCGAGCCTCATCCGCCGAACGCCCCGTAGCGCCGCAGTCCGCGATCCCAGAGGGCGACGGTGACGAGCCCGAGGATGCCCACCCAGCACCACTGCGCGCCGAGCGAGCGGGTGGCCTGCTCGACCGAGAGCGCGCCCGTGATCAGGTCGATCGGGAAGCCGTGCATGTACTCGAAGGGCATCCAGTGCGGCGACGACTGGAGCCAGCGCGGGAAGACCGCGATGGGGACGAGGTAGCCGCTGAACACGAAGAACCCCGCCGACCAGATCTCGACGACCTTGATGCTCTGGTGCATCCAGAGGCTCAGCGCGCCGATCGCGACGTGGGCGAAGAAGCCGATCGCCCACGCGCCGAAGATCGCGACGGGGACCATCGCCCAGAGCCGCGCGTCGTGGGCGAGGTTGCTCGTGTCGGTCACCAAGAGCGCGATCACGGCCGCGGGGAACGCGAACGCCGAGCGCAGCGGGATGCTCGCGAGGCTCTCGGTCGCGTAGAACCAGATCGGGTGGATCGGGCGCAGGAGCCGCTGGCTGAGCGCGCCGCTGCGGACCTCGTAGTTGATGGTCCACGAGGCCCAGTTGCCGACGAGCTGCCGGACGATGAAGCCGGTGAAGAAGTAGGCGGTGAAGCGCCCCTGCGAGAAGCCGGCGAGCGGCGCCTGCTCCGCGACCGCGTGCCACAGCGGCAGCATGATCAGCGGCAGCGTGCTCGTGAGCATCCAGACGAGGAACTCGGCGCGATACGCGAGCGCCGAGACGAACCCGACCTTGAACAGCGCGGGGAGCGTCCGGAGCGTCCTCACTCCGCCTCGTCCGGTTCGCGTCCGGCCTCGCGCGCGCGCGCCGCGCGGCCGCGCGTGAACAGCTCGCTCATCACCTCCTCGAGGGGCGCCGCCTCGACAGTGAGGTCCACCACGTCGAGCGTCGCGAGCGCGCGCGACACCGCCGCGGCGAGCTCGCTCTGCGCGACCTGCAAGACGACCTGCCCCTCGGACCGCTCGATGATCTGCCCCAGGGGTGACAGCGCGTCGTCGCCGACGTCCCCCCGGAAGTGAAGCGTCAGGCGCTTCTCCGGTCGCACGTTGCGAACCAGCTCGTCGAGGGAGCCGTCGAAGGTGAGGCGGCCCTTGTCGATCACGATCACGCGCGGGCAGAGCGCGGCCACGTCGTCCATGTAGTGGCTCGTGAGCATCAGCGTCGCGCCGTACCGCTCGTTGTAGCTCCGGATGAAGTCGCGGACCTTCACCTGCGTCGAGACGTCGAGCCCGATCGTCGGCTCGTCGAGGAAGAGCACCTTCGGCTGGTGGATCAGCGCGGCGACGAGCTCGCACTTCATCCGCTCACCGAGCGAGAGCTCGCGGGTCGGCTTCTTCACGAGGTCGCCGAGCTCGAGCAGCTCCGTCAGCTCGTTCACCGTCGCGTCGTAGCGATCGCGAGGCACCCGGTAGACGGCGCGGTTGAGCTCGAAGGTGTCGGCCGGGGGCAGGTCCCAGATCAGCTGCTGCTTCTGCCCCATCACGAGCATGATCTGGTCGAGGAACGCGGCCTCGCGCCGCTGCGGGACGTGGCCGGCGACGTCGATCGTCCCGGACGTCGGGTGCAAGAGGCCCGTGAGCATCTTGAGCGTCGTCGTCTTGCCCGCGCCGTTGGGGCCGAGGAAGCCGACGCGCTCGCCCCGGGCGATCGAGAACGTCACCCCGTCGACGGCCTTCACGAGCTTGTGCTCGCGGCGGAACACCGATCGCAGCGACGCGGCGAGCCCCGCCGTGCGCTCGTGCACCCGAAAGTGCTTCTTCAGGTCGGTGACCCGGATCTGCGCTTCAGCCGGCGTCGCCCGCCTCGTCCGCCGCCGCCTCGGCCGGCTCGAGGGTGATCAGCGGCGTGGTGCCCTCGTCCCCGGCGTGGGGGTGACAGGCGAAGCAGCTGAAGCCGCCGCCGGTCTCCTCCTCGAAGTCCGGCGCGCCGATGAGCTGCTGCATCGTCGGCAACACCTCCTGGTACATGAACACGAGCATCGGCCGGTACTGCTGCACCATCGCCTGCTGCTCGGGGCTCCCCGTCGGGTGCAGGGCGGGCAGCGAGCGGCTCGGCATCTCGAAGTCCCCGTGGGCCGCGCCCTCGCCGTGGCAGGTGCGGCACGAGAAGTTGGCGTAGCGGTCGGCGTCGTGCCCGGTGAAGAGCGCCTCCATCCGCGGCACGACCTCTTGCGCCATCCAGGCCGCCTTGTCGTCGTGGCTCATCCCCTCCCAGTTCTCGGCGGTGGGGATGTCGTCCTCCGAGCCGGTCGTCCCGTCCGTCCCGGTCCCGCCTTCGGACCCCGAGCTGGCTCCGCCACAACCGGCGAGCCCGAGCACCACCATGAGCGACCACGTGAACGAAGCTCGCATCCCGTCTCTCCTGTCTCGTCTGGGGGAGACGATGATACGCGTCAATCGAAGCGTGGATACAGCTCGGCCTCGAACCGCGCGGCGAGGTCGGGCCCGAGGTGCCGGATCGGCCCGGCCAGCTCGTCCCGGGCGCTCACGTGGTAGCTCGCGGTCCGGGCCGCGATCGAGGGCAGCCAGGCGGTGTGGAGCGAGAAGCCGATCTTCCAGGCCGGCGACGCGAGCTTCGCGATCGGGCCCTGGGCGAGATCGGCGGCGTCGAAGATCCACAGCTCGGTGCGGCTGTCCGTGTACATGGTGCCGATCAGGTAGCCGTCGGTCGGGCCCGCGCCGCGGGGCACGAACTGCAGCGAGCCCGCCATCACGCCGTCCGGGAGCGCGAAGGAGTCGGCGAACGTCATCGCCTTGGTGTCGATCCGGTGGACGACGGACGGCCGCCCCGTGGCGCCCATCGCGAGGATGGTCTCGACCGGCACGAGCCGGTGCTCGTAGTCGACGTAGAGGTCCTTCACGAACTCCGTGAGCAGCTCGGGGAAGACGCCCTCGGTGCACCAGTAGAGCTGCTCGATCCGCTCGGGGAGCGCCGCGGGGGTGTTGATGCCCTGCCCGGCGTAGAGCGCGATCGCCCAGCACGTCTGCTCGTCGGTGAGCGTCTGGCTCGACACCACCTCGCCGCGGGCCGCGTCGATGACGTAGCGACCGAACCGGCCGACGTCCATCGCGCCGACCGCGAGCATCCCGTAGAGGTCCTGGTCGATCGGGCGGCCGTCGTAAGCGGAGACGTCGTAGGGCCGGATCCACTCGGACAGGTCGGTCGCGGGGGCGTGGCCGACGTGCAGGGTGATGCGCCCGCCCGCGTCGTCGTAGTCCGCGAGGAAGTGATCGGCCTCGAGGGGGACCCGCACCCGCCGGCACTCCACCCGCGGGAGCCCGTTGGCGGCCGGGGGCAGCGTCGGCTGATCGAGCGACGCGCGCGGGACGACGTAGAACGCGGTGTACGGGAGCTGCGGCCGCGTCAGGCCCCAGCGCGCGAGCCGCTCGAAGAAGTCCGTGTCGGGGAGCGGGTTGTTGAAGGCCGACTGCACGCCGATCTTGAAGCCCGTCTCGAGGATCACGACGTGCTCGCGGGTCACCGCGACCTGATGGACGGACTGGCGGATGTGCAGCTCGTCGCCCCGCGGCAGCACCAGCCGGAAGCGCTCGAGCGCGCCCTGACCGTCCCAGCGCACGAGGTCCGTGAACGAGTCGGGCACGAGCGACGGGACGAACCGCGCGATGACGTCCTCGGCGCGCAGATCCACGCCGAGCTCCGCCGCGCGGAGGCGGCGCAGCAGCCAGCGGAAGGCGCGGTCCACGCCGAACACGGTCGCCATGCGATCGGCGGCGAGCAGGACGTGGCGCGGCAGCTCCGCGAGGAGCGCGACGAACGGGACGGTCCCCGCGAAGCTGAGGACGCCGCGGCCGTAGTCGAGGGTGAACAGCTCGCCCGTCACCGGATCGAACGCCGGGTGCGCGGGGCTGAGGACCGTCGGGAAGGCCGCGTCGGGCAGCGCCTCCGCGTCCCACTCGTCGCGCCGGCCCACCGGCGTCGCGAACGCGAGGCTCTCGGCGTCGATCTCCACCGGCCGGCCCGCGTCGTAGGTCACGAGCATCCGGGTGGGCTCGCCGGGGAACGGCATCGGGGTCAGCGCGGTGTTCGAGAAGTTGCGGCTCCCGAGCAGCCCGATGCGGACCATGCCCGCGTTGGCGAAGCGGAACGGCGCGAGCTTCGGGTCGGCGGCGGTGAGGGCGTCGGCGACGAAGTCGTGGCTCTCGACCAGCCGCGTCGTCAGCGTGACCCCCGTCGGGCCGAGGTCGAACCGGCACACCATGCCGTCGCCGACGACGACGGTGGTGCGGTCGTGGCCCGAGCTCGCGGTGCCCGCGGGCGAGGCGACGTAGAGGTGCCCCGCGAGATCGGGGGGCAGCGCGCCCTCGACGACGTCGAGGGGCAAGGCGTCGTGCTCGGTCCGCTCCGTTCGGAGCAGGGAGCGGGGGACCCGCGGGTGGAGCATGCCGGCATGCTACTCCACGCGGCGCGGCCCCGTGTGGGAACGTCCCCGACGCTTCGCGTCGTCGGACTCAGTGCGGGCGCTCGGCGACCGCCTCGGCCCGCACCGCGTCCATGTCGAGGGCCTGCGCTTGGCGCACGAGGTCGCGCAGGGCCGCCGCGGGGAGCATCCCCGCCTGCATCGCGAGCACGACTCCGTCGCGCACGACCATGAGGGTCGGGATGGAGCGGATGCCGAGCGCGCCCGCGATCCCCTGCTCTTGCTCGGTGTTCACCTTCGCGAAGGTCGCCTCGGGGTGCTCGCCCGCGACCTCCTCGAAGATCGGCCCGAAGGCGCGGCAGGGTGCGCACCACGGGGCCCAGAAGTCGATGAGCACGAGGCCCCCGCGGTCGAGCGTGGGGAGGAAGTCTTCGCCGGTGAGGTCGATGGTGTGACGCATGGTCTCTCCTTGACCTGGCTCCATCGCAACCGGCGTACCGACCCGGCCGGCGGGGGTCGTGCGCGCCCGTGAAACGACCTGCACCGCCGGCTGCAACGGCGCTCGGCGATCTCGTCCGCGAAGCTATCTGGGCTCGAGCTCGACCGCGTAGAGCACCATCAGGTGCTGCTCCGCGCGAGGGGGGCGCAGGCGCACGCCCTCGAGGGTGCGCCGCACGCAGTAGCGCTGCCCCGCCGTGATCGGCGCCTCGCGCGCGAAGGTGACCTCGGCGACGGTCCCGTCGGAGCGCACCCGCAGCTGCGCGCCGAAGCGGACGGCGTGCGCCCGGTCCTCGAACCGGTAGTCCTCGACGCAGCTCGCGACGAGCGGGCGCGTCGCGTCGATCGCCTGCCGCACCTCGTAGAAGTCGGCCCACCCCACGATCCGCGCCGCGGCCGGGCCGGACAGGCCCAACACCAGCACGAACGACACGATCGCCCCGAGCCTCCGCATGCCCGTCCGACCCTCCCCGCCGCCAGAGGTTCCCCGGGACACGGACTCGACTACGCTGCGCTCGTGGAGGACATCCGACTCGCCGAGGTGGTGCTCCCTTGCGACGACCCCGGGGCGACGTCCGGGTTCTTCGTCGACCGGCTCGGCTTCCGCGTGGACGCGGTGCGGCCGGCGGAGGATCCCGACGAGATCACCATCTCGGGGCACGGCGTCCGCGTCACGCTCGCGCGCGGCCTCGCCGGTGACCCCGGGACGCTGCGGCTGCGCTGCGCCGGCGCCGACGCGGTGCGCGTGCTGATGGCGCCGAACGGGACGCGGATCGAGCTCATCGGGATGGACGCGCCGCTGCGCGTCCCGGCGCTCGAGCCGGCGCTCGCGATCGCGCTGGCGAAGGACGCGCGCTGGGTCGTGGGGCGCGCGGGGATGGAGTACCGCGACCTGATCGACGACCGGCAGGGCGGCCGCTTCGTCGCCTCGCAGATCCGGATCCGGGACGGCGGCCCGGTCCCCGACTACGTGCACTTCCACCGCGTCCGCTTCCAGATGATCTACTGCCGCCGCGGGTGGGTCCGGGTGGTCTACGAGGACCAGGGCGAGCCGCTCGTGATGCGCGAGGGCGACTGCGTGCTGCAGCCGCCCGAGATCCGCCACCGCGTGCTCGAGTGCTCGGCCGGGCTCGAGGTCGTCGAGGTGAGCTGCCCCGCGGCGCACGAGACGCTCGCGGATCACGAGCTCGGCCTGCCCACCGCGGAGCGTCAGCCGGAGCGCCGCTTCGGGGGGCAACGTTTCGTGCACCATGTGGCGGCCGAAGCTGCCTACGTGAGCGGGGCCCACGCCGGGCTCGAGGCGCGCGACACGGGGCTCGCCGCGGCGACCGACGGGCTCGCCGGCGCGCGCGTCCTCCGCCCGTCGTCGAGCGAGGCCACCGACTGGCTCGGCCGCCACGACGGCGAGCTGCGCTTCTGGTTCGTGCTCGACGGCGCGCTCGAGCTTCGGCTCGCCGATCGCGTGGTGCCGCTCGGCCCCGCGGACGCCGTGACGATCCCGCGCGGCCTGCCCCACGCGCCCGCGGCGTGGAGCGAGGACCTCGCGCTGCTCGAGGTGACGCTGCCCGGCGCGCTGCGCCTCGAGCCGGAGGTGCGCTGAGGTGCCGCGCGACCTCCGGTGGGCGTTCCTCGTCCTCGACGAGCACCCCTACGGGCGCGAGATGCTGCGCGAGCTGCTCGACGCGGGGTTCGCGCCGGACCTGCTGATCGAGGAGCGCTCCGAGGTCGCCGAGGTCGAGCGCGCGAAGTTCCTCGTGCGCATGGCGGGCTTCCCCATCGCGCCGACCTTCGACGCGCTCCTCGCGGGCCGCGACGTGCGCCGCGAGGCGGTCGGGAGCCACAACGACGCCGACTGCGAGCGCCTCCTGCGCGAGCTGGTGCCCGACCTGATCGTGCTCGGGGGCACCCGCATCCTGAAGCCGCACATCTTCGCGCCCGCGCGCCTCGGGACCCTCAACGCGCACCCGGGGCTGCTCCCCGAGGTGCGGGGCTCCGCGTCGGTGGCGTGGGCGATCCACCTCGACGAGCCGATCGGCTGCACCTGCCACTTCATCGACGCGGGCATCGACACCGGCCCGATCGTCGGCCGCCGCGCGATCGAGGTGAGGCCGGGCGACACCTACCAGAAGCTCTGCCACGCCACGGTCGGCCTCTCCGCCGTCTTGATGCGCGAGGCGCTCGAGGCGCTCCGCGACGACACCCTCGTGACCACCCCGCAGGGCGAGGGCCGCCCGGCCTTTCGCAACATGCCCGACGAGCAGGTGCGGGAGGTCGAGCGCAAGCTCGCCGAGGGCCGCTACGGCCACCTCGTTCGCTAGCAGACTGCCGAAATGGGCCCGAAGGGACCGTTTCGGAGCCTGCTCCGTGCCCGTGCCCTTGCCCGTGCCCGCCCGTGACCCGTGAGCGTTCCCCGTGCCCGAGACCACGCGCCTTCTGCGGGAACGGTTGACGGGAACGGTCCGGGCACGGGCACGGGCATGCGCGCTTCGCGCGCGGCACGGAAGCAGGCTGCTTTCAGCAGCCTGCTCGGGGTAGCCGGCCTACTCGTAGGTCGGCAGCGGCTCGCCGCGCAGCAGCGCGCGCGCGTCGTTCAGCGTGTCCTCGACGTAGAGGACGAACTGGTCGATGCCCGCCGCGACCGCGTCCACGTGGTAGACGAGGTCGAGCTCGGTCGCCGATCCGTCGCCCACCGCGCGCAGCACCAGCGAGCCCTCGATCAGGCGCAGGATCGTGCTGCCGTCGGTCTTCTGCCAGCGGATGGCGACGAGCTCGGGCGCCTCGGCGGTCCCCTCGACGACGCCCTGGCGCCACGTCGTGGACCACTGCACCGTGACGATCTCGTAGGTCGTCGAGTGCACGACGTAGCTGACGTCGTAGCTCGGGTCGTCGAGCGGCTCGATCGTCCACTCGTCGGCGCTGCGCCGGTCGGTGCCGACGAGCGGGTTCTGGAACGCGGCCCACACGTCCGCGAGCGGCGCCGCGAAGTAGCCGCGCGCGTACACGGTGTCGAAGCGGGGGCCGTCGACCGCGTCGAGCGTCCAGCCCTCCGGGTACGGGTCGTCGACGGTCCCGGCCGGCGGCTCGATCGGGTTGGCCTCGAGCGGCTCGAGCCCGGGCGGGAACGGGCTGACCTCGTCGCCCCAGCAGCCGCCGAGCAGCGAAGCGCTCAACGCCAAGGCCCACAGGCATGAACGAGGTTCACCAGGCATGCCGCGCGGAGGCTACTCGCGTCCGCGCGGGGTTGCCAGTCACCTCGCGAGCGCGCGCAGATCCCGGATCAGCTCGCTGAACGCGACCGGCGAGAGCGCGTCGATCGGGACCTCGACCCCGGCGTCGAGCACCCGGACCTCGTGCAGCGTCTGGAGGTCGGAGGCGTGCACCATGCCCATCATCAGGCCCGGCCGGACCGTGAGGATCATGCGCCGACCCGGCCCCACCACGCGCTCCATCGTGTCGAACATCGCTCCGTCACCCACCGGGCCGCGGACCCAGCCCTGGTCTTCGAGCGCGGCCACGCGCTGCGGCGCCACGGGCTCGCGGCAGGCGTCCGCCAGGACGTCCGCGCGCGGGCCGTCGGCGGCCGTGGTGTGCTCGCGCGCGAGCTGCGCGAACGGCTGCATCAGCTCGTAGTCCGCGAGCACCTCGGACCAGCGCGCGATCGCGTCGGGGCCGAGGTCGACGGGGTGGGCGATCCCGACCGAGGCGTCGCCCGCGAACGGGCAAGGCTCCTCGTCGACGTCGGCCGGTGAGCGGTCGTCCTGGACGCGGAACGAGCGCGTGAGGCGGCCGCCCTCGTAGAGGCCGAAGACGAGGCGTCGCGCGACGTGCACGAGCAGCGGGTGGTCGACGACGTAGCGCTGGAGGTCGTGGCCGCTCCAGCGCCGCTCGGTGGCCATCGCCCGCTCGAGCCGCGTGAGCTGCGTCTTGGCGACCGTCCGGACGGCCTTCTTGAGCGCCTTGAAGCGCGCGTCGGCGGCGGGCGCGAGCTTGGGGTCGTCGCGCTTGCCGGGCTTGGGCAGCGCCTTGCGCGGCTCGCCGTTCTCGTCGAGCACGAAGGGCAAGAGCTCCTCGTCGAAGCCCACGCGGAACGAGCGCGGCCCGTAGTCGAGGACCATCGATCCGCTCGCGTCGAGGTCGAGCGTCGGCACGAGCCGGTCGGCGAGCTCCGCCTCTCCGAGCCCGCGCACCGCGGCGAGGCGCGTGAGCTTCTTCGCGGCGTTCTTGCGCAGCGAGCCCCGGCCCTTCTGCGCGAGCTCGTGCACGAGGACGAGCGCGACGTCGCTCTGCATCTCGGCGAGGACGTCGAGGCCGCGCTCGGCCCGCTTCGCCGCGCCCTGGCCGGGCCACACCTTCATCCGGGCGAGCAGGCGGTACGCCACCGAGTCGTCCCCGAGCCACGCGAGCTGGGTGAACGCCCACGACGCGTCGTTCGGCGCCCCCGCCTGGGTCCACGCCTCGAACAGCGCCCACGAGAACGCGATGACCGAGTCGCGCGTGCACGCGTCCGCGACCACGCGGATCCCGGCGTAAGGGGCGCCCGGCTTGCTGAACGCGAGCATCGAGCCGAACGCCTCGCTCGCCTCGGGCGGCAGCACGGCGCCGCCGTCGGTGACGAGCGCGGGCAGCGACGCCGCGTCCCAGAACGCCGGCATCTTCGGCAGCCGGCTCGGGACGGCGTCGAGCGGGCTGGCGTCGAGCACCGGCGCGATCGCGGCGGCGGCCGCCTCGCCGTAGCGCCCCGCGACCTCGGTCACCACCTCGCCGAGGCCCTCGCGGACGAGGAGCTCGAGCCCCTCGACCGCCGCCTTGCGGGCCTTCGCGTCGGCGCCGAGGGCGTCGGGCACGAGCCCGATCGCGGCCACCTCGGGGTGACGCAGGAACCAGGCGCGCGCGATCTCGCGGGAGGTCGTCTTGCCGAGCCCGGCGGCCAGCGGACGCGCGAGCGACGGCGCGCCGAGCGGGAGCGCGGCCTCGATCGCCCAGACCTGGCTCGCCCAGCGCTCGACGAGGGGCAGCGCCTCGGCCTCGAGCCGCGCGACGGTCGCGCGCAGGAGCGCCGGCTCGCTGCGCCTGGGGACCTGGGCCCAGCTCGCGGCGACCGCCGCCGCGACGGGGGTCGGGGCGTAGAGGAGGATGAACCCGAGGCGGTAGGGCTCCGCGCGGGTCTCGCTGACGAAGCGCTGCCAGCCGTCCTCGTCGAGCGCGGCCAGGTTCGGGGGGGCGACTTCGGGGCCGCGCCACCGCGCGCGCTCGTCGCCGCGCCAGTCCACGCGCGTCGGGACCTCGAGGCGAGTGAGGGCCAGCTTGGCCTTCGGCGCGGCGTTCTTGCGCTTCTGCGTCCACGGCGGCTCCCGGAGGATCGCCGGCCACGCGTCGCGCGGCGCGGTGGCGGTGCTGGACGCGTCGAGGATCGCCTCGACCGCGAGGCGCTCGGCGTCGGGGAGGGTGGGCGCGATCGAGCGGGCCGTCTCGCCGTGGCGCCGCACCGCCGACTGGAGCAGCGCCCGCGCTCGATCCGCCGGGGGGCCGCCCCCGAGGGAGCGCCGCGCGAGGATCCGCAGGGCTCGCTTCGGGAAGCGCTCGGTGGCGTCCTCCAGCGGTTGGGCATAGCAACGTTCGTTGCGGAGGACGGGGGTGCCCGCGTAGGCGCGGAGGCCGAGGGTGGACTGCAGCGACCGGTCGAGCAGCGCTTCGAACGCGGCGTCCGAGGGGATCGCGCTCAGCGCCTCGCCGACGGCGCTCTGGGCCCCCGCGTCGAGGCCGCTCCCGAGCGGCGCGAGGTCGGCGAGCGGCACCACCGCCTCGACGCCCAGCTCCGCCGCGAGCGTGTAGGCGGCGAGGGCGGAGTCGCGGATCCAGTCCAGGTAGCCGCCCCCGAGGGCCTCGGGATCGTCGATCAGGAGCTCGGCCTGCTCGAGGGTGAGGCGGCCGCCCGCGCGACCGTCGAGGCGCGCGTGCCACGCCTCGGGCACGACCCAGCGATCTTCGTCGTCCATCGCGCGATACCTTACGTGGAACGCGGTCCGATGTTCCGTCCGCCGCGTGTACGCTGCCCTCCGATGGCCCGACGGACGCTCGAGCAGACGCTGGCCCAGCTCGCCGCGGACACCGCGGAGCCGGCGTCCGAAGCGGCGCGGCGCGCGCTGCTCGAGGCGCTCCCGAAGAAGACGTCGTTCGTCGTCGCGCAGGCCGCGAACGTCATCCGCGACCACGCCCTCGACGGGTTCGGCGACGCGCTCGAGACCGCGTACGAGCACTTCGCGATCGAGGGGGCCAAGCGCGATCCGGGCTGCCGCGCGAAGCTCGCGATCGTCGAGGCCCTCGACGCGACCGACCGGCCGTCGATCTCGCTGTTCGAGCGGGCCGCGCGCGTCGTGCAGCTCGAGCCGACGTGGGGGCCCCCGGAGGACACCGCGGCCCCCGTCCGGGCGCGGGCCGCGCTCGCGCTGGCGCGCGCGCCCTACACCGACTTCGTCTTGATCGCGGGCGAGCTCCTCGCCGACCCCGCGCCGTCGGTGCGCCGCGCCGCGCTCCTCGGGCTCGGCACGCACGGGGACCGGGCCGGCGCGGGGCTGGCCCGCTACCACGTCGCGCTCGGGGACGACGATCCGCTCGTCACCGCGGAGGCCATGTCGACGCTCCTCGCGCTCGCGCCCGACGTCGGCATCGGCGCGCTGTCCGCGTTCGTCGACGGCGAGGATCCGACGGCCCGCGAGCTGGCGCTGATCGCGCTCGGCGAGTCGCGCCGGCCCGCGGCGCTCGACGTGCTGCTCGCGCACCTCGAGGCGCGCGTGCTCTCGGAGGAGCGCGCGACGGTGATGACGGCGCTCGCGCTGCACCGGTCGGAGCCCGCGCTGCGGGTGCTCCTCGTGTGGGTCGGCGGTCGCGACGCGGACGCGGCGGCGGCGCTCGAGGCGCTCGCGATCCGGAGGCACGAGGGCGAGGTCGTCGAGCGCGCGCGCGAGGCCGCCGCGGAGGCCGGTCGGCTCGACGCGTTCCGCGAGGCGTTCCGGCTCGACTGATCGGCGAGCTCGCTTGCTACGCTGCGCCCGTGTACCCGGCTGGGCACCTCGCGGTCGCCTACCTCGCGGGGCGGCGGCGCCGCGACGGCGACCGCCTGCGCGGGCTCGCCCCGACGCTCCTCGGCGCCCTCGTCCCCGACCTGATCGACAAGTCGATCCAGCTCGTCGGGCTCTCCCCGTACGGCAGGACCTTCGGCCACAGCGTGTGGCTCTGGGCGTCCCTCACGGTCCTGTGGATGGTCGCGCGTCGGGCCCACGCGCGGCGCGCCTCGGCGCTCGGCTGGCTCGTCGTGGGCGGCGTGTCGCACCTCCTCGTCGACGTGGTCGACGACGTGGTCGAGGCCCTCCAGAGCAGCGGCCACGCCTTCTCGACCTGGGGCGGCTGGCCCTACACGAACCCCGACATGTTCGACTGGAGCGTCCCTCACCTGTTCGCGTCCCGGACGGACTCCACGACCGTGCTCGAGGTGCTCACCCTCTTCGTCACCTGGGCCGTGATCGTGCGGGACGCGCGCTCGAGGGCGGCGGGCCGTTCGGCTTTCCTCGCGCGCGTTCTCGACTAGCATCCGGCCACCATGCGACTCGTCCTCCTCGCCGCGGCGCTCTGCGCGCTGATCCCCTCGGTGGTGCTGGCTCAAGACGCGGGCTGCCCGCCGGGCGAGGCGTGCGACGCGGACGCGGCGGGCGCGGTCCCCGTCGACGTCGAGGCCCAGGTCGACGTCCAAGTCGAGGCCGACGAGGCCGAGTGTTTCCCCGCGTGCCGCGCGGGGTTCCTGTGCAACGCGGGGCAGTGCGTCGAGGCATGCAACCCGCCTTGCGGGGCGGGGACGACCTGCTCCGCCGCCGCGACCTGCGAGCCCGACGCGCCCGCCGAGGCGGCCGACGGAGGCGCGGAGCGCGACGGCGGCTACGCGATCGGCGCTGGCGTCCTGGGCATCGTCATGGCCGCGCTGACCGTGGGCCTCCACGTGGTGTCGGACGTCGGCGTCAACAACTACTGGGTCGACATCGGCCTCGGCTGGGGCGGCATCGGGCTGCCGTTCCTCACCGCGCCGATCATCGGCGGCGGCGCGCTCAGCGCGAGCGGCCCCGGCGTGACGGGGATCGTCCCGCTCCGCGTCGGCGCGTGGATCGCGTACGGGCTGTACGTGATCGGCGCGGTCGGCGGGGCCATCTACGCCGCCGATCACAGCGGCGCCGTGCCCGAGGAGCTGATGATCACCCTCGCCGTCGCGGGCGTGACCACCGAGCTCGCGTTCGCTGTCGACGCCATCTACACCGGCGCGCAGGCCAACGAGCCCGTGGCGGCGGTGCCCGTCGCGTCGCTCGTCACCTCGCCGAACGGCGTCACCGGCGCCATGCTCGGGGCCCTCGGCCGGTACTGAGCTGCGCTCCGGTCCTCGCGCGTGATCAAGTACATCGGCAGCAAGCGCCTCCTGCTCGAGCCCATCGTCGCCGCGGTGCGGGGCTTCGGGCCCGACGTGGGCTCCGCGCTCGACCTGTTCAGCGGCACCTCGCGCGTGGGTCGGGCGCTCAAGGCGAGCGGGCTCGCGGTCACCGCCAACGACCACCTCGCGTTCGCGGCGACGCTCGCCCGGACCTACGTCGCGGCCGACGCCCGCGAGTGGCTCGCGCCGGCCACCGCGCTGATCGCGGAGCTCGCCGCGACGCCGTCGCGCGACGAGGGCTGGTTCACGCCCATGTTCTGCCGCGACGCGCGCTACCTGCAGCCGCAGAACGGCTTGCGCGTCGAGGCGATCCGGGAGGCGATCCGCGAGCGCGACCTGCCGGAGCCGCTGCGCTCGATCGCGCTGACGTCGCTGATGGAGGCCGCCGATCGCGTCGACTCCACGACCGGCGTGCAGATGGCCTACCTGAAGGGCTGGGCCGCGCGGAGCTTCAACGACCTCGAGCTGCGGGTGCCCGCGCTGCTCGACGGCGAGGGCGCGGCCACGCAGCTCGAGGCCGCCGACGCGGCCGCCGCCGACGTCGACGTCGCTTACCTCGACCCGCCGTACAACCAGCACAGCTACCTCGGCAACTACCACGTGTGGGAGACGCTCGTGCGCTGGGACGCGCCCGAGAGCTACGGCGTCGCGAACAAGCGCGTCGACTGCCGGACCTACAAGAACCCCTTCAACTCACGGGTGCGCATCCACGATGCGTTCGCCGAGGTGGTGGCCCGCGTGAAGGCCCCCGAGCTCGTGGTCTCGTTCAGCGACGAGGGGTTCCTGTCGCGCGAGCAGCTCGAGGCCGCGCTCGGCGCCCGCGGTCACGTGCGCGTGGTCAGCTCGCGCTTCGATCGCTACGTCGGCGCCAAGATCGGGATCTACAACCCGAAGGGCGACAAGGTCGGCCGCGTGAGCCACCTGCAGAACCGGGAGATGATCTTCCTGGTCTCGCCCGACGCGGCCCGCGCGGACGCGGCCGCGGAGGCCTGCGCCGCGGCGCTCGCGCCGACCTCGCCCGAGGCGTCGACGGCGCCCCTCAACGAGGGTTGACGGGCACGGGCGTGATGGGCCCCGTGTTCGTGTCGCCGGGCAAGACGATGTGCATCTGGAAGTCCATCCCGCGGTCGCGCACGCGCGCGCGCCGGCCGGGGAGATCGAAGCTCATCTCCGGGTCGCCGTCCTGGGCCGTCATCCCCTGATCGACGGCCCCGACGAACTCGCCGTTCGCGCGGCGGCAGCGGTTGTACCCCGACGTGCCCGCGCCGTAGACGACGCGGCCGCCGCAGCGGATGTTGAAGCGGCAATTGAAGTTGCCGCTCCGCACCGCGCGGACCGCGATGGTGCACGCGCCGCCGTCGACGCGGCCCTCGTACACGCTCCCGGCGCGCTCCCGCGCCCGGCTCAAGAGCTGCGTCGCCTGCGAGAGCTGGGTGGGGCTCACCCCGCGCATGTAGGTGACGGCCTGCGCCGCGAGGTAGGCCGTAGCCGGGTCGTCGGCGAGGGTCTGGTTGGCGCGCGTGAGCCGCTGCGTCGCGAGCTGCGACGTGGCCTGCGAGACCTCCGCCCGCGTCCGGTAGCTGCTCGTCGGGGGCAGGGTGTCGAAGGTGATGAACGCGGTCGACGGGTCGCCCCGCTGGAGCGCCGAGACGCCGCTCTGGTAGGTCGTCTCCTCCTGCTGCATCGCGACCGCGCGCTCCCGGCAGGCGGTCGCGTCGGCGTCGCTCGGGCGGGCCCGCAGCGCGTCGTCGGCGTGCTGGAGCGCGAGGGCCGGGTTCTGCGCGCTGAGCGCGGTGTTGCACTCCGCGAGCTCCGTGTCGTAGCTCGGACCGGTGGTGCCGGTGCCCGCGTGGTGCTCGTCGGAGTCGTCGGGGTCGTCGCCGTCCTTCAGGGCCACGAAGAGGATCACCGCGCCGATGGTGCCGAGCGCGAGGAGCGCCGCGGCGCCGAGCCCGAGGTAGAGCCCCGTGTTCTTCTTGGGGGGCGGCCCGAACGCGTAGGGCTGCGAGGGCGGCGCCATCCCGCCGCCGGGGTAGGAGGCGTAGCCCGGGCTCGTCGACATCCCGGGCGCCGACCCGTACGGCACGGGCGTCGGTGAGCCCATCGGCGCCGGCGTCGGCGCCCCGTAGGGTTGGGGCGTCCCGTACGGCGCCGGCGTCGCGGCCCCCATCGGCGGAGGGGTGTGCGGGCTCGGCGACCCGTACGGCTGCGGCGTGTGCGCGACCGGCGAGCCGTACCCGGGCGGCGGCGTGCCCCCGTGGAAGCCCGGCGAGGGCGTGGCTCCCGCGAAGCCCGCCGCCGACGGCAGCGCCGAGGCGTCGAGCGCCATCGTGCCCATCATCGCGGTGCCCGCGTAGTGCGCCGGCGAGAGCGCCACCTTGAGCCCCTCGAGGCACTGGTGGGCGCTCGGGTAGCGCTCGCCCGGCTCGCGGGCGAGGCAGCGCCCGAACCACGTGTCGAACGCGGGGGTGAGCGCGACGTTCAGCCCGAGCTGGCGCACGCGGCTGCTCGGCGGGACGATCGCCTGCACGATCGCCTCGTTGATGAACTGGGGCAGCGTGCCTTCCTGGCCGGGCTGCGCGCTCATCCAGTAGGGCCGCCCCGCGAGCGCGTAGAAGGCCAGCAGGCCGAGCGCCCAGATGTCCGTCTGCGGGCCGATGCGCCCGTGCATCTGCGTCTGCTCCGGCGCCATCCAGAAGGGCGTTCCGATCGCCTGGCTGCCCGAGGCGGTCATCGCCTCCTGCGTGAGCTTGGCGATCCCGAAGTCGAGGATCTTGGCGACGAACGGGAGCCCGACGCGGCGCGCGTGCGCGATGAAGAGGTTCTCGGGCTTGAGGTCGCGATGGACGATGCCCACCGCGTGCGCCGCCGCGAGGCCGTGGCACGTCTGCTCGAAGAGGCTGAGCACCTCGTTCGCGGGCAGGGCCCCGCGCGACGTGACCAGCTCGTCGAGGCTCTGCCCCTCGAGCAGCTCCATCGCGAGCCAGGGCTGCCGCGTGTTCTCGTCCACGCCCGCGCCGACGACCTCGACGATGTGCTCGCTCTGGATCTGCGACCCGACGCGCGCCTCGGTGACGAAGCGGTCCACGTAGAGCGGATTGTTCACGTAGGTCGGGTTCAGGACCTTGAGCGCGCGCTGGCGCCCCGTCGCGAGCTGCGTCGCGACGTAGACGGTTCCCATCCCGCCTTCTCCGAGGAGCCGCTCGACCCGGCATCCCCCGATCACCGTGCCCGGCTGAAGCACCGCGCGGATCCTAGCAGCATCCGCTCAGGCGAGCGCCACCAGGATCGGTTGGCCTCCGTCGACGACGGACCGCTTCAAGAGAAGGCCCAGGCGCCCAGCGCGACGAGCCACGCGATGGCGATGGCGAGCGGAACGAGGGCGAGGAGGCGCGCGCGGCTCGTCGCGGGGATCCCCAGCACGCTCCCGAGCATGAACCCGAGGGTGGTCCCGGGGAGCGGCAGCAGGTTGTACGCGAGCATCTTGGCGCCGAGCGTGGGGCCCAGCGTGAGCGGGGGGAGGGCGGCCGCGGCCTCGACGAGGTGACGACCCGTCCCGAGCGGCGAGACCGCGCCGAGCAGGAGCTGGGGGACGCCGTGCGTGATCGCGAGCGCACCCTCGACGGGCCCGAGCCCGATCAGGGGCAGCAGCGCCATCCCGGTGAGGCCCGCGGCGGTGATCGCCACGCGCGTGAGCCGCGGCGCCTGGTCGTAGGCGCTGGGCGGCGGCGCGTCGGGGTCGCCGGCCGCCTCGTCCGGGTCCGGGGTGAACTGCGCGTAGCTCGCGAGCGGGACGGCGCCGAGCGCGAGCGTCACCGAGCCCACCGACCGTTCGAAGACGCGCGGGCCCAGGCCGAGCTGGAGGCGGTGGACGGGGACGCCGAGCGCGCGGCTCGCTGCGGCCGTGGCCGCCAGGAACCCCAGCGAGACGAGGAGCTGCGCGACGAACCCGACGGCGACGAGGATCACCCGGGCTCGTCCTCGGTGAGCTCACCGCGGAGCGAGCGGCCGGCGAGCCGGCGCACCTCGTCGACGGGGAGCCCCGTCCCGAGCAGGAAGGCGAGCTTGGACAGCGCGGCCTCGGGGGTCATGTCGGCGCCGGGGACGACGCCTGCGTCCACGAGCGCCTGGCCCGCCGCGTAGCTCGGCCGCACGCGGCCGCGCAGGCACTGCGAGACGTTGAGGATGACGACGCCGCGCTCCGACGCCTCGCGGAGCACGCCGATGAGGTCGTCGCTTCGGTCGGGCGCGTTGCCCGCGCCGAACGTCTCGAGCACGAGGCCCGCGAGCGGGGGCGCGAGGAAGTTCTCGAGGATGCGCCGGGTCATCCCCGGGTAGAGCCGCAGCGCCGCGACGTGCGGGTCGAGGGTCTTGTGGACCTTCAGCGGCGTCGTCGGCGTGGGGAGCACGTGGTCCCAGTCGACGTCCACGTCGACCCCCACCTCGACGAGCGGCGGCAGGTTCGGCGAGTCGAACGCGTCGAGCCCGATCGCGTCCACTTTCGTTGCGCGACACCCGCGGAGGAGCTTGTGGTGGAAGTAGAGCCCGACCTCCGGGATCGCGTAGTGCCCGGCGATCCCGAGCGCGCCGAGGAGGTTGTCGAGCGCGTCGTTGCGGAGCTGCTCGATCGGGATCTGCGCGCCGGTGAGGATCACGGGCTTCGCGAGCCCCTCGAGCATGAACGCGAGCGCGCTCGCGGTGTAGGCCATCGTGTCCGTGCCGTGGACCACCACGAACGCGTCGTAGTCGTCGTAGGCGCGCTCGATGTCGGTGGCGAAGCGCGCCCAGTGCGACAGGTCGAGGTTGGCCGAGTCGAGCGGCTGCTCGTACGCGGAGATGTCGTAGTGGATGCGCCGCCCGCTCGACGACGGTCGCGTGGTGAACAGCGGCTGCGTCGGATCGTGCAGCTGCGGCTGCTTCTCCACCTGCTCCGCGAACCACCCGCGGACGGGCTCGTACACCCCCCGCGCGTTGCGACGCATGCCGATGGTGCCGCCGGTGTAGAGCACCAGGACGCGGGACGTCGGGTCCATCGCGCGACGCTAGCAGAGGGGACGGTTCGAACCATTCGAACTTTCGGTCGCGAGGAGACCCGGCTGGGAGGCATGCGCTACCGTCGGCGACCATGACGGACCTCCTGGAGGAGTGGCGGGATCTCGAGCGGCTCGCGGGCGACGAGGCGCGGTCGGAGGCCCGGGCGAAGCGCCACGCGAAGGGGTATCGGACGGCGCGCGAGAACCTCGCGGACCTCGTCGACGACGGCTCCTTCCTCGAGTACGGCCGCGCGGCGGTCGCGGCGCAGCGGGAGCGACGGACGATCGAGGAGCTCCGGCGCGACACCGCGGCGGACGGGGTGATCACGGGCCTCGCGACGATCAACGCGGACGCCTTCGGCGTCGAGGCGGCGCGCGCGGCGGTCGTGGTCAACGACTACAGCGTGCTCGCGGGGACGCAAGGCTACTTCCACCATCGCAAGATCGATCGGCTGCTCGACGTGGCCCGGGCGCGCCGCCTGCCCGTGGTGATGTACGCCGAGGGAGGGGGCGGTCGGCCGGGCGACGTGGACGTGAAGGTCGTCAACGCGGGGCTCACCGTCCCGACGTTCGCGACCTGGGCGGGGCTCAGCGGGGTGGTGCCCCGGGTCGCGATCGCGAACGGGTACTGCTTCGCCGGCAACGCCGCGCTCCTCGGCTGCGCGGACGTCACCGTCGCGACGCGCAGGTCGTGGATCGGGATGGCCGGCCCCGCGATGATCGAAGGCGGCGGCCTCGGCACCTACCGCCCCGACCAGATCGGGCCCGCGGAGCGGCTCTTCGACAACGGCGTGATCGACGTGCTCGTCGAGGACGAGGCCGAGGCCACGGCCGTCGCGAAGCAGCTCCTCGGCTACTTCCAGGGCGACCTCGCCACCTGGACCGCGGCCGACCCGGCGCCGCTCCGCGACGCGCTCCCCGCCGACCGCCGCTACAGCTACCACGCGCGGCCGATCGTCGAGCGCGTGGTCGACGAGGGCAGCTTCCTCGAGCTGCGCCGGCCCTACGGCGGGTCGGTCATCACGGGCCTCGCGCGCATCGAGGGGCGGCCGATCGGGGTCCTCGCCAACGACACGAAGGTGCTCGGCGGCGCGCTCGACGCCACCGCGTCCGACAAGGCGGCTCGCTTCCTCCAGCTCCTCGACGCATTCTGCCTCCCGCTCGTGTCCCTGTGCGACACGCCGGGCTTCATGGTCGGCCCGGCCAGCGAGGAGCAGGCCGCGGTCCGGCGGATGAGCCGGCTGTTCGTGGCCGGCGCGAGCTTCCGGCCGCCGTTCGTGTGTGTGTTCCTGCGCAAGGGCTACGGCCTCGGCGCGATGGCGATGGCGGGCGGCAGCCTGCAGCGGCCCGACGTCACGGTCGCCTGGCCGCAGGGCGAATTCGGCGCGATGGGCCTCGAGGGCGCCGTCCGCCTCGGCTTCGCGCGCGAGCTCGAGGCCGCCGAGAGCGACGCCGCCCGCGAGGCGCTCTTCGATCGCCTGGTGCGCGAGCTCTACGACGCCGGCAAGGCGGCCGAGGCCGCGGCGTTCCTCGAGCTCGACGCGGTCATCGATCCCGCCGAGACCCGCGCGGTCATCGCGGCGGCGCTGAGCCGAGTCGGCCGCGAGCCCCCTCGCGCCGCCGGCCGCCTCGTCGACACCTGGTGATGGGGACGATCCTCTTCAGTTTCTTCATCGATGACCTCAGATGAAGAAACTGAAGAGGATCGTCCCCATGGCGCCGGGTCCGGAGGCTCGGCGTCGTTGCCGCGTGACCGGGGCGGGCTACAACGGCCTTCGAGTCCGATGATGTCGCGCTGCCAGGTCGAGGGTCGGTCGTGATCGCCGAGGGCGCCCCCGCGCACCTCGTGGACGATCTCGAGGCCGCGCTCGACGCGGGCGGCGAGGCGGCCGCCGCGCCGAGCCCGATCAAGCGCGGCGCGGTCCCGCGCGAGCTGCTGGTCAAGCCCACCGTCGGCGGGCTCGTGCGCGACGCGCTCGTGGACTGGGCCTGGCTCGGCGTCTTCTGGGCGGCGATGGCGTTCGCGCCCACCTGGAGCTACCCGCTCTGGGCGCTCCTCGTCGCGGGGCGCATCCACGCTTTCGGCGTGATCCTGCACGACGCGGCGCACATGCCGCTGCGGGGCAAGCCGCCCGCGGTGCGGCTCCTCGAGGTGCTCAGCGGCTACCCGCTCGCCATCACCCTCGACGCGATGCGCTACCACCACATCCGGCACCACCGCGACAGCGGCATGGCGACCGACCCGTACTTCAAGAGCGGCCTCGAGGGGCGGCCGCACGTCTGGATGCTGCAGTGGCTGCGCGGGCTCCTGCTCATGCCGTTCTGGACGGTCCGCGCGCCGTTCGGGCTGCTCGCGGTCGTGATCCCCGCGCTGCGCGTCCCCTACGGTCGCGCGTTCCTCCAAGACAAGTCCGGCGAGGACATGCGCGCGAGCCGCGAGGTGCTCGCCTGCGCGAAGGCCGAGGCGGGGCAGCTGGTCTTCCAGGCCGGGGTGATCGCGGCGCTCGTCGTGTGGACCGAGCCGGTGCTCTACGGCTACGTGATCCCCGCCGCGATGAGCGGCCTCCTCGCGTCGTTCCGGCTCCTCAACGAGCACGCGTACGTGCCCACCACGGACCGGCGCCCCGAGACGATCCTCGCGACCACGCAGGACCACAACCTCGGGTGGCTGGGGCGCCTCGTCGTCGCGCCGAAGAACATCGGCTTCCACGTCGTGCACCACCTCCACCCGCAAGTCTCGTGGCGGGCCCTGCCGGCGCTGCGCGACTGGTACCGGAGCCAGCACCCGGAGCGCTACCCCGCCCCGCGGCGCATGTGGGCGCTGCGCCTCTTTTCGGGCTCGAAGGTATGACCGCGGCCGCCCCCGAGCCCGCGCTCGTCGAGCACGACGGATGGCGCGTCCGCTTCGCCACGAAGGCCGACAACCAGGCGCTCTGCGATCTGTTCCGCGCGGTGCACGTGCCCGGCGCGCTCGACATCGCGCAGGAGCGCGACCCCGACTACTTCGCGCTGCTCGACCTGCACGCGGGCGCGCACGACACCGCGGTGGGCGTCGCCGACGATGGGCGCCTCGTGGCGAGCGGCACGATCGTGACGCGGCCCGGCTGGTTCGGCGACGAGCCGATCACCACCGGCTACCTCTGCGACCTGCGCGTCGCCGAGGGGTTCCGCGAAGGCAAGATGGTCGTCCGCGCCTACGGCAAGGTGATGGACGAGGTCCGCGAGCGGCGCGGCGCGGAGATCTTCACGACGGTGATCTTCGACAGCAACGAGCGCGCGAAGAGGGCGCTCACCGGCGGCGGCCAGGGGCGCCGCAAGGACCAGCCGATCTACAGGCCGATGACGCCGTTCGAGATGGTCTCGGTGCAGCTCACGCGCCCGAAGCGAGCGCCGAGCGCGAGGGTGCGCGCGGCCACCGACAGAGACGCGGACGCGCTCTTCGGGTTCCTCGCCGAGCGCGAGCGGCGCCGCCTCCTCGGCTGGCGCGTCGACCCGGACGGGATCGCGGCGCGGCTCGCCGCGTGGCCGGGCTGCTCCCTCGAGGACTTCTTCATCGCGCGCGAGGGTGGCCGCATCGTCGGCTGCCTCGCCCCTTGGGACACCCGCGCGGTCAAGCGCACGCGCGTGCTCGGCTACCACCAGCACATGCGCTGGGTGAAGCTCCTCTTCAACGCGGGGGCGACGCTCGGGCGCTTCCAGAAGCTGCCCCCCGCGGGCGACTGCTTCGACTTCTCGTTCCTCACTCACCTCGAGATCGTCGACGACGACCCCGCCGTGCTGCACGACCTGCTCCTCGCCGCGTACCCGGGGCTCCGCGCGCGCGGGCAGCACTTCATGAGCGCGTTCGTGCCGCGCGGCTCGCGGCTCGCCGAGGCGTTCGGCGGCTTCTCGATCCAGAAGACCGCCATGACGCTGTACGCGGTGCACCCGCAGGACAGCCGCTTCGCGAAGCGCGACGTGAAGACGCTCTGGCCCGGCTTCGAGATGGCGCTGTCGTGATCGTGAAGGGCGGAGAGCTGCGGGCGCGGGTCGTCCCTCGCGGCGACGTCGACGCGGCGGCGCGCGACGCGATGTGGGGCTGCTTCGAGGCGCTCTACGCCGACGTGTCGCGCGCGCGCTTCGAGCGCGACCTCGACGACAAGGACACGGTGATCCTCCTCGAGGACGCGGCCGGCCGCATCCAGGGCTTCTCCACGCTCCGGCTCGAGCGCCACGCGCACCCCGACGACGGCCGCGAGGTGCTGGTCGTCTACTCGGGCGACACGGTGATCCTCCCGACCCACTGGGGCGACCACGCGCTCCAGGCCGCGTTCTTCGGGTGCGTGATGGACGCGGTGCAGCGCGCGCGCGGGGCGCCGGTGTACTGGTTCCTGATCTCGAAGGGCTACAAGACCTACCTGCTCCTCGCGCGGAACTTCCCGAGCTTCTGGCCGCGCCGCGGCGTCGAGACGCCGGCGCCGGTGGCCGCGCTCCTCGATCACCTGTGCCAGGCGCGCTTCGGTGACGCCTGGGATCCGGCGCGCGGCACGCTCCGGTTCGACGAGCCGCTCGGCCGCCTGCGCGAGGACGTGGCGCCGATCGAGGGCCGCGCGGCCGAGGACCCGGACGTGGCGTTCTTCGTCGAGCGGAACCCCGGCCACGCGGGCGGCGAGGAGCTGTGCTGCCTCGGCCTCGTCGACGTCGAGCTCGCCACCTCGTACACGCAGAAGCTCGCCCGCCTGCGCGGCGCGGGCCGCTGACCGGCATGGCCTGGGCTCGCGCCGCGCGCCTCGCGAGCCACGGCCTCTGGCTCGCGTCCATGCAGCCGGGCTTCACGCGCTTCGCCCGCGCGCTCCACGACCCGGACGCGGCCCAGCGCGCGCTGCTCGAGCGTCACCTGCGCGCCGAGGCCGACACGGCCTGGGGTCGACGGCACGGCTACGCCGCGATCCGCGACCTCGCCGCGTTCCAGGACCGCGTGCCCGTCTCCACCTACGACGACCTCGCCGACGACGTGCGCCGCGCCGCCTCGGGAGAGCAACGCGTCTTGACGGCCGAGCCCGTCCGTTTCTTCGAGCGGAGCAGCGGCTCGTCGAGCGCGAGCAAGCTCATCCCCTACACCGACGGCCTCAAGGCGCAGTTCGCGGCCGCGACCGATCCGTGGCTCGCGAGCCTGCACCACCGCTTCGGCGGCGTCGTCGGCGGGCGCGCGTACTGGTCGATCTCGCCCGTCGCCCGCGCCCCCGAGCGGACGCCGGGGGGGCACGCGATCGGCATCGAGGACGACGCCGAGTACCTCTCGCCGTTCGCGCAGGCGCTGATGGGTCGCCTGCTCGCGGTGCCCCGCGAGGTCGCGCGGGAGCCCGACGTGGACCGCTGGCGCGTCGCCACGCTGCGGCACCTGCTCGCGGCCGAGGACCTGAGCCTCCTGTCGATCTGGAGCCCGTCGTTCCTCACGGTCCTGATGCGCGCGCTCGAGGCGCGCTGGGACTCGATCGTGGGCGCGCTGCCCCGCGCCCGGCGCGCGCGCCTCGACGCCGCGGTGCGAGCGCGCGGGCTCGTCGGCGAGGCGCTCTGGCCGCGGCTGCGCGTGCTCTCCTGCTGGACCGACGCGGCGGCGCGCGCCGCGGTGGCGGGGCTGCGGGCGTACTTCCCGACGATCCCGATCGAGCCCAAGGGCCTGCTCGCGACGGAGGGCGCGGTCTCGCTGCCCTTCCTCGACCAGCGCGTGGACGCGGCCGTCGAGGACCCGGAGCTCGGGCCGCTCGTGCCGAGCGTGAGGCCCCTCGCGGTGGCCTCGCACGTGATCGAGCTCTTGCCCGCCGACGACCCGGACGCGCGGCCCGTCGCGCCGAGCCGGCTCGACGTCGGCGCCCGCTACGTCCCGCTGCTCACGACCGCGGGCGGGTTCGTGCGCTACCGCCTCGGCGACGAGGTGGAGTGTACGGGGTACCTGCGCCGCGCGCCGACGATCGCGTTCGTCGGCAAGCGCGACGCGGTCAGCGACCTGTGCGGCGAGAAGCTCCACGCGAGCCACGCGCAGGTCGCCCTCGACGCGGCCCGCGCGATGACCGGGGCGCGGCTCCGCTTCGCCACGCTCGTGCCGCTCGCTGGGCCCGCGCGCTACGCGTTGCTCGTCGACGCGCGCGACGAGGGCGCGGGGCTGGCCGCGCTGCGGGCCGAGGTCGAGGCCCGGCTCGCCGACAACCCGCACTACGCGTACGCGCGCCGCCTCGGTCAGCTCGGGCCGCTCGAGCTGCGCGTGGTCGCCGACGCCGAGGCGTACTATCTCGCGGCGAAGATGGCCGCCGGGATGCGCGCGGGCGACGTGAAGGCGACGCCCCTGGACCCCCGCTGGATCGAGCCGCCCGCGCGGCCCCTCGAGGAGACGACATGAGCGAGCGCCGCGACAACATGCGCAACCGCTGTGGGCTTCTGAACGAGCACTGGTACGCGGCCTGCCTCGCCGAGGAGCTCGGCCGGGGGCGCCCGATCGCGCGCGTCGTGCTCGGTGAGCGGCTCGTGCTCTGGCGCGACGGGGCGGGCCGGGCGAGCGCCAACCTCGATCGCTGCCTGCACCGCAACGCGCTCTTGAGCGAGGGCAAGGTCATCGATGGCTGCCTCGCGTGCCCGTACCACGGCTGGATGTACGAGCGCTCCGGCCGCTGCGCGCACGTCCCGTCGATGGGCCCGGGCTCGCGCGCGCCCGACGGCCTTCAGCTCGAGACGTTCCCGACGCGCGAGCAGGACGGGCTGATCTGGGTGTGGATGGGTCACGCGCCGCCGACCGACGACGAGGCGCCGTTCCCGATGCCCCACTGGGACGAGCCGGGGTGGGGCGCCTACTACATGAAGACGCGCTTCCACAACGACGTGACCAACCTCGTCGAGAACTACATGGACGTCCCGCACACGGTCTTCGTCCACTCCAAGTGGTTCCGCAACGCGAGCCGGCGGCGCGTCCCGACGACGGTGGAGCGCACGCGCGACAGCGTGCTCGTGACCTACCACGCGCCCGACGACGAGATCGGGTTCACCAAGCGGGTGCTCAACCCGAAGAACCTCCCGCTCGTCCACACCGACAAGTTCTACATGCCGAACAACACCCGCGTGGACTACGTGTGGGGCGACGAGGAGCGCGCGTTCGTCATCACGAGCACCTGCACGCCGATGAGCGAGGACGACACGTGGGTGTACACGCTGATCAGCTACAAGCTCGGCGCCGCGAACCTCCTCGGCCAGCGCTTCCTCCCTTGGTACACGCGGCGCGTGATCCAGCAGGACGTCGACATCATGGACATCCAGCGCCGTGCCTTCCGCGCCCACGGCGAGCCGCGCTTCCACGAGACCGAGGCGGACCGCTTGCACGTCCACATCGAGGCGCTCCGCGCCTGGGAGCAGTCCGGCGGCGAGGGCCCCCGCCCCGAGCCGGTGGTGGAGGAGATCGAGATGTGGATCTAGCGAGCTCGCTGCCAAGGCAGCGAGCCCGCTAGCCCGTGCCCGTGCCCGTGCCTCCCGATGCGATCGACGTCAGCCACCCGAGGAGCCCGGCCGTCCGAGCGCCACCGCCACCATCGCGAGCCAGAACGCGACCGGGTCGAAGCCGAAGCCGCCCATCGCTGGCTGCGCGTGATCGACCTCGCCGAGGAGCACGTTCGGGGTGTTCGGCCAGATCAGATCGTGCAAGTAGAATTGCCCGTCGTGGGCGACGCCCGGCGCGATCTCGCCGAGCCGCTCGTGGAACGAGTCGAGCCAGGTGGTCGGGCGGATCGACCACGACGCGGCCTGGACGTGCGGGTAAGGGCGCACGACCTCGTCGGCCCGCCGCGCCGCCGCGCGGATGCGCTCGCCCGTCAGCTCGAGGCCGCCGACGTGGGCGCCGATGAGCCGCAGCCCGATCCGCTGGACCGCCTCGGCCAGGCGACGGTGCCAGCCCGACAGCGACGCCTGGTGCTTGCGCTCGAGCAGGCTCTCGAGCACGGGGCTCGGCCCGCGCGCCGTCTGCGCGGTCAGGACGCCTCGCAGGCGAGCCTCGACGTGGGGTCGGGTCGCGGCGCCGAGCGCCTCCATGCCGCCCTTGCTGTGGCCGAGGAGCCAGAGCGGCCGGTCCCCGCTCGTCGCGAGCCGCGCCGCGAGCCGCGCCGCGTTGTCCTCGATGGTGCGCCCCGCCGCGTGCCGCGCGATCCAGGCGTCCGCGCCGCGCCGTCGGAGCGCGCGCCGGACCTGCACGAGGTTGCCGGGCATCCAGTTGCCGAGGAAGCCGCGCACGAGGACGACCTCGCTCCCCGCGAGGGCGGCGTCCACGGCTCGGCTCGTCGCGCTCGCGGGGTCGGCGAGCGCCGCGGTGGCCTCGGTGAAGCGCGCGGTCGCGTCGGGATCCGTCGACGGCAGCTCGGGCGTGTTCGGGAAGTGCTCCCGGTACGCGAGGAAGTCGCCGCGCATCTCAGAAGTAGCGCTTGTCGAATTTGCTCGGGTCCGCTGGGAACGGCTCGGGCGGCAGGAGCACCAGGAGCCAGCGGTACCAGAGGGGCTGGGTCTCGCGCGGGTCGGTGTTCGCGTGGAGGTCCTGCCACGGCAGGTGCGGGCGCCGGTGGTGGGTGAGGTTGCAATTGAAATTGAGGAACAACCACCGGATCGGCGTCGGCAGGCGCAGGTTGTACGCGCCCTCCACCACGTGGAGCGGGGTGCGCAGGTGGTAGGCCCACTGCAACGAGCTCCACGTGACCATGAACGCGCCGTAGCAGATCGCGAGGGTCGAGAGCTTCCAGGGCCCGAGCCACGCGAGCGGGATCCAGAACGCCATGAGCAGGAAGCCCTCGACGCGCATGCGGGTCCAGTCGGCGGCCTTGAACTGCTCGAACGCGGCCGAGTAGGTGTTGCGCGTCTTGAGCTGCGCGAGCCACTCGATCGCGGAGTAGGGCACGAAGAACGAGGCCAGCGGGAACACGAGGCCGCCGAGGTAGAGGCCCCCGAGCGTGGCGAAGTAGTAGAGCGCGGTCTTCCGCAGGCGGCTCTCGCCCGGCATGTAGAACTCGCCCTGCTCGGCCGGCGTGCGGTTGCGGACGTGGTGGCCCCAGTGGTTGATGCGGTGGAGCGTGGCCGAGGTGCCGAAGAGCAGGCTGCCCCACAGGCCGATGGCGTAGTTCACCCGCGGGTCGGGGTGCGCGAGGCCGTGGAAGAACTCGTGCATCATCGTGAAGACGCCTTGCATCACGAAGCAGAACAGCAGGACGAGCGGCGCGGCGAGCCACCAGCGATCGACCTGGTCGACGAGGGTCAGGAGCCCCGCCCAGCCGAGCGTCTGCGCGACCGTGACGACGAGGTTCTGGCCGCCGTAGCGCGCGCGCACGCGGCGCGGCTTGGGCTCCTTGGCGGCGCCGGCGAGCGCCGCGCGGCCGACGTCGTCGACGAGCTCGTCCCGCTCGCCTCCGTCGGCGTCCTCGACCGCTGCCGCCTCCGCGTCCATCGACGGGGAACATGCGTTTCGGGCTGTGCCGCGGCAAGCCGACCCGGCGGTTGACGGGCCCGGGTCCGGGCGTCACGGAGCGGTCATGCCGAGCCGCGCCGTCGACTGGGCCGAGCGCCACCCCTGGCGGCTCCTCGGCGCGTACCTGCTCGTGACGACGGCGCTCTACCAGCTCGCGCTGCGCGCCCCGCTCTACGCGCCGATGGTCGTGCCGCCGCTGCCGTGGGAGGACGCGGTCCCGCTCTTGCCGTGGAGCGCGTGGATCTACATGACCTACTTCGCGCTCATGCCGTCGTTCGTCGTCGCCACCCGCGAAGCCGCCGACCCGAGGCTCGGCGCGCGGCTGCTGCTCGCGGCCATGCTCGTCGTGCTCGGCAACCTCACGATCAACCTCTTCCTGCCCACCGAGGTCGGGCGCGTGCTCGATCCCGCGGCGGCCGGCGGCTGGCCGCTGTCGCAGATCATCGAGGGCGACACCCCGCGCGCGGCGCTCCCGAGCGGGCACGTCTCGTTGCCCACGGCGCTGACGGCGCTGGCGTTCGTCGGCGGGCTCCGCGCGCGCTGGGCCTACGCGGCGTGGACGATCCTCCTCGGGGTGTCGGTGCTGACGACGCGGCAGCACGTCCTGCTCGACGCCCTCGCCGGGCTCGTCTACGGCGGGGTGGGCGCGGGCCTCGCGTACCTCGCGGTGCGCCGTCGGTGAGCGGCTCGTGGAACGGCGCCCGGTCCTCGGTCACAGTCGACGCGTGACGCAGGCGAGCGACGCGCCCCAGGCGACCGAGTCCGACGGGACGGCCCGACGCCCCACCGTGGCGTGGCCGTCGGTCCGCGCGCTCGTGCTCGAGGTGGGGGTCTGCGTCGCCTGCGTGGCCGCGGCGATGACGTGGTTCCGCTGGTGGACGGTCCTGCCGGCGATGGTCGTCGTGGCGACCCGGCAGCACGCGCTGTTCATCCTGTACCACGACGCGGTGCACGGCCTCGTCGCGCGGCGGCGCCGGCTCAACGACCTCATCATCAACGTCACCGCGGGGATCCCGATGCTCCTGCCGGTGCACTCGTACCGGCGCTTCCACATGAGCCACCACGCCACGCTCGGGACCGAGAACGACACCGAGCGGGTGCTGCTGTACCGCTTCCAGCCGTGGCGCTACCGGCCGCTGCCCACGGGGAAGTTGCTGCTCCAGCTCCTCGGCGATCTGCTGCTCGTGAACCAGGCGCTGACGGGCCTCGCGCTGCTGCTCGAGGAGCGCAAGCCCGACTCCCGGCTGCGGCTGCCGAAGAGCTCGCCGTTCCCCGAGACGTTCGCGCTGCAGGCGCTGTTCTTCGGAGGGCTCGCCGCGTGGGGCTACCTCGATCTGGCGGGCCTCGGTCGCTTCGCGCTGCTCTGGTTCGTCCCGCTCGTGACGTTGACGATGGCGATCCAGAAGGTGCGGAGCTTCGCGGAGCACGCGGACCTCGACGCGCCCGAGCTCACCTACAGCTGGCGCCCCGGCTGGCTCGGGCGCCTGGTCCTCTGGCCGTACAACATCGGCTACCACCGCGAGCACCACCGCCGCCCCAACATCCCCTGGTACGAGCTGCCCACCGCGTTCCCCGACGTGGAGCAGCGGCCCGGGCACACGCTCGGCGCGCTGATGTGGGATCGCGGCGGCGGGTCGCGGGCCGCGGATCCGGGCGCCTGAAGAGCGAAGCGCCGCGACCCCCTTCGGGGCCGCGGCGCCTCTGTCCGTGCAACGGAGCGGGTTCGGTTCAGCGCGCCTGGGCGCAGTCGGCGAGACCGACGTCCTCGCAGCCGGAGGGCAGCTCGAAGCGGCGCTCGATGCGGGCCTCCTGCAGCAGACGCGGCCACACGTGGTCGGGCGAGATCGTCGGGGCCTCGAACCCATCGGCCGAGAGCGGGCGGGCCGCGTCGAGCACGCGGGGGTCGACGGTGTGGAGGCGCTCGAGGAGCTCGATCGGCGTCGGCTCGGCGGCGGGCCAGCGGAAGACCTCGTGGCCGATCCGCTCCTCCTGGCCGACGGCGTAGTAGACGTCGACGTCGATGAAGCCGTCCGCGTCGTGCATCTCGACGAGCTCGAAGTCCTGCTCGTCGAAGAAGGCCCGGACCACGCCGACGTCGGAGTCGGAGTCGGCGCCCTCGGCGGCGCAGCCGACGAAGAGGGTGGAGAGGGCGAAGAAGACGGTGATGGCGATCGTGCGGGTCATGGCGGCTACCTCCGGGTGTGTTGCTTGGGACGCTCGGAGGACTTTTCAGCGACCATGCCAAGGCGCGTTCGACCCACAAATTCTAGGTGTTCCGCGGTTTGGTCCCCCTCGGGGTGCGCCGCACACCGTCCCGTCACACCTCGCGCGGAGCGCGTCCTCTGGTAGATCGGCGGGATGCGATCGACGGCGGTGCTCCTCGGGCTCGTCCTGCTCGTCTCCGGCTGCGGCAGCGACGCCGACGAGGACGACGGCCGCCTGACGTTCGAGGAGGCCGAGCCCTTCGAGCCGCGCGCCGAGGTCGACCCCGCGCGCCTGCGCTACGGCGAGGTCCAGGTCGAGTCGATGAACGTCGAGAACCGCATCACCATCCTCGTCGCCGCCTCCAACGTCGAGGGCGTGCAGCGCAGCCAGCTCGCGCCCGAGCGGCTCGTCGTCCGCGTCGCCTACGACGACTCGCTCACCGATCCCGCGGCCATCGCGGCGGCCATCTCCCGGGCCGGCTATCCGGCGGGGGTGCTCCGCCACTCGATGCCCATCCCCGACGACTTCACCGAGCCGTGACCCTCTAACCGGTCCGCCGCCTCAGCCAGGCCTCCGCGCGCGGGCTGCGCTTCGTCAGCTGCTCGATCACCACCATCATCGTGGGCCCGAGGTGGCTGACGATCGGCACGTGGAAGGTCGGCTCGGCCGCGAGGCGATCGATCCACTCCGGCGGCAGCCGGTGCTCGCGCGCGCCCGCGACGAGCAGCCGGACGTAGCGACGCGAGGGGCGCCGCCCTCGGACGTGGCGGCGGGCTGCGTAGAAGAACGCGTCGACCGAGCCGAGGTCGCGCGCCTCGACCAGGCCGCCGCGGCGGTCGTAGCCGAGGCCCTCGAACTGATCGAGCTGAGCGAGGTCGGCCTCGGAGAGCCGGTGCAAGACGCCGTGCACGTGTCGACCGGGCGCCTCCGCGATCGACGCGAACACGGGCTCGATCCACGGGACCCCCGGCTCCTCGAAGCGGAGCTCGTGATCGTCGAGCCGCGCCGCGTGGCTCTCGAGCGACACGAGCCCGCGCCGCGCGAGCACCTCGGACGCCATGTTCGCGCCGTAGGCGAAGTACCACTCGCTCACCCCGACAGCTTACCCGGTGCTCGTTCGCGCCGGCGGGATCGGGTAGGTCTCGACGAAGCGCGGGTCCCGAGGAAAGCGCAGCGCCTCGCGGTGGATCTGCAGGTCGCGCCGGACCGCGAGCGCGCGCCGGCGAGCCGCGTTGAAGGCCTCTACGCTCGCCGCGTCGTTCCCGGCGCGGTCGCACCGCCGCCCCGCGAGCGCGAGCTCGAGGAGCGCCACGTCGACCTTCTCCTCCGCGCGGCCGAGCGCGTGCGCCATCTCCTCGAGGATCTCCACCTCGAGCGACGCGCGACCGAGCGTGGCGCGCTGGTAGACGTCGTACCGGGCGCGGAGCCGGTCGAGGTGCGGGCTCTCGTAGCCGTCGTCGACGAGCTGGTCGACGAGTGACTTCCAAGCCGGCTCCCTGCTCATGTCAGCGACGTAGCGTCGGTCTCGCGGGCCGACAAGGTCGGGGATGTCGCACCTCCGCGCACCCCCGATCCACGCTCGGCGCGGACTCGAGGCAGCAGCCCTTGGGGCGGCTCGCGCCATGCGCCGCGCCGACGCGCCGCGTGCTCCCGAGCGCCTCGGATCCCCGATTACGGACGAATCCGAGGGGATCCGCGACCGGCACCGGGATTGCGGAAGACCGCGTGATGCTCCGCCTACATCCCTGCGCGGTGGTCGTGCTCCTCCTCGGCTGTGAGGGGTACGTGCTCGGAGGCCCGCTCCGGCCGGGCGACGACGGTGTCGGCTCGGTGGATGATTCCTGTGAGACGCCACGCGCGGACACGGCCGACCTCGAGCACCTGACGCGCGCCGAGTACGAGCGGACCGTGCGCGACCTGCTCGGGGTCGAGTCCACGGTGGCGCGCGGGTTCGCGCCCGACGAGAACACCGACGGCTACGAGGTCGGGAGCCGCGTCGCGCCGCTCCTCGCGGAGCAGTACGTCGACGCGGCCGAGTCGCTCTCGGAGCGCGCGGTCACGGAGAACCTCGCGGCGCTCGTGCCTTGCGATCCCGCGTCGGGCGACGAGGCCTGCGCGCGCGCGATGATCGACGGCTTCGGGCGCCGGGCCTATCGGCGCTCGCTCACCGACGACGAGCGCGACCGGCTCCTCGCGCTGTTTCGCGCCGGCGCCGCGTACGACTTCGCGACGGGCATCCGCGCGGTGATCATGGGCGCGCTCGCGTCGCCCGCGTTCCTCTACCACGTGGAGCTCGCGCCGCCGGACGCGCGCGCCGGGACGGTGGTGCCGCTCGACGCCTTCGCGCTCGCGAACCGGCTCTCGTACTTCCTGTGGGGCACGATGCCCGACGACGAGCTGCTCGACGCCGCCGAGCGCGGGACGCTCGACGTCGAGGCGCAGGCCCGCCGCATGCTCGAGGACGAGCGCGCGAGCGACGGGATGCTCGACTTCGCGCGGCAGTGGCTCTCGCTCGATCACCTCGACGGGATGCGCCGCGACGCGACGCTCTATCCGGAGTTCGGCGAAGACGCGGGCTCGCGGCTGCGCGCCTCCATCGAGGCGTTCCTCCAGGAGGTGTTCCGCGGCGACTCGCCGACCGTGGACGCGCTGCTCCTCGGCTCCTTCGGCTACTTCGACGCGCCGCTCGCGGCGACGCTCGGCATCCCGGGCGTCGAGGGCGAGGGGCTGGTGCGGGTCGACCTCGATCCGACCCAGCGGCTCGGCTTGCTGACGCAACCCGCCTTGCTCGCGGTGCTCTCGAAGCCGAACCAGAGCGACCCCATCCACCGCGGCCTCTTCGTGCGGCAGCGGCTCCTCTGCCAGCAGCTCCCGCCGCCGCCGGACGACATCGCCGTCGTCGCGCCCGACCCGGCGCCGGGGCTGACCACGCGGGAGCGCTTCGCGGAGCACTCGACGAACACGCGCTGCCAGGGCTGCCACCAGCTGATGGACCCGATCGGGTTCGGGTTCGAGCACTACGACGCGATGGGGCGCTGGCGCGAGGACGACGGCGGCCGCGCGATCGACGCCACGGGGCAGGTCCTCGCGACGGTGGACGCGGACGGGGCCTTCGACGGCGTGCCCGACCTCGCGGCGCAGCTCGCCGGGAGCGTGCAGGTGCGCGAGTGCGTGGCGCTCCAGGCGTACCGCTACGCGATGGGGCGGACCGAGAACACGCAGGACGCGTGCTCGGTCGCGCAGGTGCAAGAAGAGTTTCGGGCATCCAACTACGATCTGCGCGAGCTGTTCGTCGCGATCGTCCGGACGGACGGGTTTTCGAGCATGCGGGTGGCGCGATGACGAGACGAGCGAGCCGACGAGCCTTCCTCGGTGCGGTGGGGGCATCGGCGATCACCCTGCCGTTCTGGCGGGCGTTGAGGGGCGAAGCCCAGGGCCCCGTCTTCCCCAAGCGCCTGCTGCTCGTCTTCTCTCCGAACGGGACGATGCCCAGCGAGTTCTTCCCGGACGGGGGCGAGCGTGACTTCCGGATGCGGCGGATCCTCGCGCCGCTCGAGGCGCACCGGGATCAGCTCCTGATCCTCAAGGGCGTCGATCAGTCGATCAGCTACACGGGCCCCGGGGACGGACACCAGAAGGGCATGGGTTGCCTGTGGACGGGCGTGGAGCTGCTGCCCGGCGACGTGATGGGCGGCTGCGAGTCGTGCCCCCCGGTGAGCTGGTCGAGCGGGATGAGCGTCGACCAGCGCGTCGCGCAGGAGATCGGGGGCGAGACCCGCTTCCGCTCCCTCGAGCTCGGCGTGGACGTCGGCAACAACGAGAACGTCTGGACGCGCATGGTGTACCGCCGGCCCGGCGAGCCGCTGCCGCCCGAGGACGATCCGCACGCCGCGTTCGAGCGCATCTTCGGCGACATCGGCGTCGACCCCCTCGGCGCGGAGCGACGCCGCACCCTGCGGCGCAGCGTGCTCGACTACGCGCGCGGCGACTTCGAGGCCCTGTCGCCGCGCCTCGGCCGCGACGACCGCCTGAAGCTCGAGTCCCACCTCGAGAGCGTCCGCGAGATCGAGCGCCGCCTCGAGACCACCCCCGAGCTCGGCGCCGCGTGCGTCGTCCCGACCCTCGGCGACCCGGTCGACATCAACCGCGACGAGAACAACCCCGCGGTGCTCGCGCGCATGACCGAGATGATGACGATGGCGTTCGCGTGCGACCTCACGCGGGTCGGCTCGATCCAGTGGAACAACTCGGTCGGCCAGAGCAGCTTCCCCTGGCTCGGCTTCACCGATCGCCACCACGACCTGTCGCACGAGGGCGACAGCAACGGCGACGCGAACGAGAAGATCACCAAGATCAACACGTGGTACGCGGAGCAGCTCGCCAACCTCCTGACCCACCTCGCCGCGGTCCCCGAGGGCGACGGAACCCTCCTCGACAACACCCTCGTCGTCTGGGGCAACGAGCTGGCCAAGGGCAACTCGCACGAGCGCCGCGACATCCCCTTCGTCCTCGCCGGCGGCGGCGCCGGCTTCGAGATGGGCCGCTACCTGCAGTTCGACCGCGCGAGCCACTGCGATCTGCTCACGAGCATCCTCGCCGGCTTCGGCATCGACGAGCGCTTCGGCGACCCGCGCTACTCGTCCGGGCCGCTGATCTGAGGGGGCCCGCGGGCGGGAAGCTCGCGTCTGGACCCCGTCCCCAGGGGCACATCTACGGCACGGTGAGGAACATCGGAAGGTAGAACGCCGACATGGCGCCACCGACCGTCACGGCCAGGAGCGCGACGCCGAGCGCAACCACCGTTGCCAGCGATCGCGGGCTCGATGCACGGGCGGCCCCCACCACCAGGACGGCACCCAGGAGGAGGGCGACGATGTATGGGGAGAACCCGTACACCCACGCCTGGGTCCAGCCGGGGAGAGCATCCCGTCCCCCGAAGTCGTCGAACATTCGGCCGAACGCAGGAGCGACCCCGAGCCGCAGCGAGGCCGTCTCCGCTCCGAGGATCGCGAAGATCGCGAGGGCGGCCCGTGGCGCCGAGCGCGTCGACCCTGTGGCGACATCGGGTGGGTCGGGCGGCGAGCCATCGCGCGGAGGGGGAGTCACATCCGCGAGGCTACGTCAGACCCTCGCTCGCTAGCTCTCCTGATGTAGTCGTGGGTCGCAGCGGCCGGACCGGTGGAGCGCCCGCTCCGATCGGCAATGGCCGCGGGTTCGTGTGGGCTACGAGGGTGGCGCGAACACCAGGCTCTCCGCTCGATGTCGTGGAGTGAGCGCGAGGCGCGGGCGATGATCGAGCGGGTCCGGGGCGAAGTCGATGGGTGCGCGAACGTCGGCGAGATCGTGAGGCTGGCGCTGAGGCGGACGGAACTGTCGTGTGTGCGGGAGGAGGTCGTGTCCTACCAGCGCTGCGCCTGATCGGCCTCGCTCGCGCTGCCGTAGCTCGGGCAAGGGAGGCCTTCTCTCGAGCCCGAGCGCTGGCACGGGCAGCTCGCTCGGCGGCAGGGGAGAACGGGCTCGCGCCGGCGTACCTCGCTCACAGGAGGGAAGCCATGGAAGATGGAGGCGGAGGGATCGGCGGGCGTCTGCTCGGGGTGCTCGGGTTCATCGGGATCCTCGTGCTGCTGAACGTGCTCTCGATGGTGTTCGACTGGGGTTACTACTTCTACTGACGTGGCGGGCGGGGTGACGGCGAGCTGGCGGTGGGAGCGGGCGTACGACGTCGCGCTCGGGCTCTCCGCGATCTCGTGGGGAGGGCTCGGCCTCTTCGCCGCGGTCGAGCGGCCGCTCGCGGTGCGCGTCGCGCTCGCGGGGCTGAACGTGGTCGTCGGCGGGCTGTTCCTCGCGCGTCGCGAGGCGCTCACCGCCGGCGGGCCACGCGCGATCTTGGCGGCGCTTCCGTCGATGCTGCTCGGCGCGCTCGCGGTGCGCCTCGCGGACGCGTCGTGGCCAGCGCTCGCGCAGGGGGTCTTCTGCGCCGGCGCGGCGCTCGCGGTGACGAGCCTCCTCGCGCTCGGCCGCTCCTTCGCCTTTCTCCCTTCGCGGCGCGAGCTGGTGGTGCGCGGGCCCTATCGGTGGGTGCGGCACCCGGCCTACCTCGGCGAGCTGGTGATGCTCGCCGGCTGCGCGCTCGCGGCGCCGCGCATCGGTGTGCCTCTCGCGCTCGCGACCGCCCTCACCCTCGGGCTGCGCATCCGCGCCGAGGAGTCGCTGCTGGCGCAGGACGCCGGCTGGGCGCGCTACCGCGAGCGGGTCCGCTGGCGCCTCGTGCCCTTCGCGTACTGACCGCGTCAGATCAGGATCGTCGGGCAGCCCAGGACGATCTCCACCGTGGCCGAGCCCATCAGCAGGCGCTCGCAGATCGCGCCCTGGATGATGATCGCCTCGTGCTCGTCGGAGACGAAGTTCCAGCTGTCGACCGACGAGTCGGTGGAGCGGCCCAGGACGGTGCGCATCTCGCCGTCGAAGGTCACGCCGACGTTGACCTGGGTCGGGTCGAACAGGCTCGGGTCGGCCCCGCGCGGGAGGTCGAAGACGCAGCTGTCGAGGAAGCTCCGCGCGATCTCGTCGAGGGCCGCCTCGAAGTCCGACCGGAAGCTCCCCGCCGAGGCGTCGTAGTGGCAGCAGTTGGGGGTGCCGGAGCATTGGCCGCCGAAGAAGGGGATCGACATGCAGCGGAGCGGGGACGGGCAGTCGGAGTCGGCCGAGCAGCCGCAGAACCCCGGGAAGCCGGCGATCGGCGAGGTGCAGGTGCCGGCGCCGGGGCAGTCGCCGTCCGAGAGGCAGGAGTCGGTCGTGCACTGCGGGATGCACGTGTCGTTGCGGGGCGTCCCGCCGTTGTAGGCGATGGTCGAGAGGGTGGCGTTGCTCGTCGTCAGGCCGACCGCGTAGGTGAGGTAGTTGCTCATCGTGCGCTCGGACATCACCTGCGCGTAGAGGGCGGTCTTGTCCTCGAGGTCGCAGTTCTCCTCGCCGTCGGTCACGAGCACGATGCCGCGCTGGCCGGGGGTGTCGAGGGTGTCGAGGTAGTCGTAGCCGGCCCGGAGCGCGTCGAAGATCGGCGTCACCCCGGCCGAGGCGTCGGCCCCCGCGAGCACGCTCATGATCTGCGGCCGCGACGTCGAGAGCGGCGCGACCCGGACGTGGGGCACGCCCGCGCTGAGCGCGACGTTGCACTCGTCGCCCTCGCCCGTCGGGAAGAGCATCAGCCCCATCGACAGCTCGTCGGGGATCGAGCCGAGCACGGAGTTGATCGCGCCGCGGGCGAGATCCCACTTCGACGGGTTGCTCGAGGTCGGGTCGTCCCCGTTCGGCGTGTCGGACATCGAGCCGGACCGGTCGAAGACCAGGAGCAGGCTGCCGGGCACGCGCGTGGTCGGGATCGCGGTGGCGCCGCAGCCGCCGTCGGGATCGAAGGGGTCGTAGAAGCCCGCGTCGCGCGGCGGCACCGACGAGTCGATCGACATCATCGCGCCGTCCATCCCGCCGCCGCCGCCGTCGCTGCCGCCTCCGCCGCCGCCGTCTCGCCCGGGGGGGCGTGGACCGGCGTCGCACGCGACGAGGAGGAGGGCCAACAGGACGGGGAGGGAGGGGTGCAGCCGGGTCACCGGAGCAGCCTATGCCCAGCGCGGCTGGCTTCCAACATCGCGCGCACCTTTGGACACCGCCGTCGAGGCTGGCGAGGATGGGGGGCATGAGTCGACGCGGACGCTCCAGCCGCCGCCAGCTCGCCGAGCTCGCCGAGCTCGTGCGCTCGATCCTGGAGGAGCTCGGCGCCGCGAAGGGGGGCCCCAAGGCGCGCGGCCACCGCGCCGCGCTCGATCTCGTCGACGCGCACGTGCGCGGTGAGCTCGTGACGCCGGAGGCGCTGGCGTCCGCGCGCGCCGTCCTCACCGAAGGGCAGGCGCGGCTCTGGGTCCACTCCTCCCCCCTGTGGCGCGCCGCGTACCACCTCCCCGTGGACGCGCTGCTCGCCGTGGTGGAGCGAGGCGACGACCTCGCGGACTCGATCCTCGAGCGCGCCGAGGACGCCGTCCGCGAGGCGCGGCTCGGGGGCCTGAGCGTCGACCTCGAGGCGCTGCGCGCGACGGCGCTCGCCCACGCGGCGGCGTTCGACGAGGCGCCCTTCGCCGGGCCGACGGACGAGGACGCGGCGCGGGATCTCGTGCTCCTCACGCGCTCCCGCGCGGCGCTGCCCGCCGGGGTCCGCGAGCTCTTCGACTTCGCGGGCGTCGAGCGCGACGCGTCCCAGACGATCGACCCCGCCACGCTCTCGGCGGGGCTGGCGGAGCGCGACCTCCCGACGAGTGAGGCGGTGCTCGCGTTCGAAGCCGACTTCGGCGGGCTCCTCGTGCCGCTCACGACGCAGGACGGCTGGCGCGCCGACGGCTCGTACACGCTCGTCGGTCCGCACGCGATGCTCTCCACGCACTCGCAGGCGCCGCGCGGCGGAGCGAGCGGCGAAGCGCAGGGCCTCGTGCTGGTGGCGCGGGGCCCGCAAGAAGACTTGTACTTCCTCGACCCGCGAGGCGCGGCGTATCGCCACTGGACGACCAACGAAGCGGGCGCCGTCCCCTGGGGAGCCGACGGCGCCGAGCTCGTCCTGCGGCTCACGATCGCCGCGCTCACCTTCCAGGCCGTCGACCCGCCAGGGACCCTCGTGTTCCCGCCCGCCGCGCGCGTTTCGGACGTCGCCGTGGCGCTCGGGCTCACCCGGCTCTTCGCGGACGAGCGCAGCGAGTGGTGGGTCGGCGCGGCGGCGATCCTCGTGGTCCTCGAGGGGAGCGTCTTCGGCCTCGCGCGCACCGAGCGCGCGAGCATGGCGCTCCAGCGCTGACGGCCTCAGAGCCCGAGCGACGCGAGGTCGAGGAGGCCGTCGCGCACCGGCGGACAGAAGAAGTAGCGGCCGCTGATCGGCTGCGTGAACCGGAACAGCGCGTCGGTGACGCCGTCCTCGGCGCCGACCATGCGGCCGAGGATCGCCTCGAAGGCGTCGAAGCTGCGGCCGAAGGCGACGAACACGAGCCCCTCGCGGCCCGGCTCGCTGAAGGGCATCGAGCGGCGCAGGACGAAGGCCTCCGGCTCGAAAGACTCTTGCGCGCTCCGCTTGACGTGCGCGGAGGCCGGCGCGTCGTCGAGCTCCTCGTTGTCGGCGCGCCTCCGGCCGATCGTGTGATCGCGCTCCGCCTCGGTCATCGCGTCGAGGCGCCCGAGGTCGTGCACCCACTGCTGGACGGCGACGAAGCTCCCGCCGCCCGGGGCGAACGCGGCCTCGAGGGCCTCGTCGCCCTTCGGGTTCTCGGTGCCGTCCTCGTACCCGCTCAGGTCGAGGCCGGCGCCGTAGGTGAAGGCCTCGATCGTCTCGACGAGCTCGAACGCGCCCTCGACGAGCGCGGCGAGCGCGCGCCCGCGGTGGAGCAGCTCGCCGCGGTCCTCGCCCCGGAGCCAGAGCCAGAGGGCGGCCGGGGTCGACGGCACCTCGACGCCCGGGCCCGTGAGCCGCGGGAACGCGCGCAGGCCCTCGATCGTGACGCCGAGCGCGGCGGCGAGCGACGCGCCGACGCCGACCACGAGGCGCTCCTCGATCGGGCGCGAGGCGAGCGCGCGCAGCGCGTCGCGGGGGTCCGCGCCCGGCCGGAGCCGGAACGTGAGGTAGCGAGCGTGCGCGGGGATCGCGGGGAGGATTCCGGGCTGCGAGGTCATGGGGGCGGGATGGTAGGCGCTGTCCCCACGAGGGACCAAGCCTCTGCCTATGACGCGAATGCGCGACCGCTATTTCCCACCGCTCCCGCGCCTCCGCATCTTGAGGGCATGGCTCCCAAGCGACTCTTTCACACCCTCGTGGTCTCGAGCGTCATGACGCTCGACGGCTGCACCATCAGCCACGCGACCACCGCCGACGCCGGCCCGGGCGACCCCCCGGACGGCGGCGCGGACGGGCTCGACGCGGGCGCCGACGGCGGGACCGACGCGGCGATCCCGGACGCGGCGATCCCGGACGCGGGCTTCGACGCGGCGATCCCCGACGCCGGCTGGGACGCGGGCGACGCGCGCTTCTGCGAGCCGGGCTGGCCCACCACCAAGGGGATGGTCTGCGTGGACATCGGCGACGGCGTCGTCGAGTGCTGCCGGCTGTGGCTCGACGACGGCTCGATGGACTCGTGCTGCATCGGAGTGCCCGAGTGATCGGCGCGCCGATGACCTCGCCGAGCCCCCGCGCGCGCCTCCGGTCGGACGGACGCTGGGGCGGCGCGGTCACCCGCCGCGCGCTGCCCGACGGCGCCGACGAGATCGGGGCGCTCGGCCCCGCGACGCGGGCTCGGCTCGCTCGGATCTGGCTCAGCCAGGCGGCGACCGAGCTCCGCGTGGCGAGCTCCTTCGCGGTGATCCACCGCGGCCTCGTCGCGCTCGACGCGGACGCGGGCCTCGTGCGGCTCGCCGCGCGGGCGGTCGACGACGAGCACCGGCACGCGACGCTCGCGGAGGAGCTGGCCGGCCGCTACGCGGGGCGCGCGGTCGGGCCGCCCCCCGTCCTGCCCGACCAGCGGCCCGGTCACCCCACGGCGTCGAGCCCCGCGCTGCGGAGCGCGCTGTGGGTCGTCGGACAGTGCGCGCTCAACGAGACGTTCGCGAGCGCCTACCTGAGCGCGGGCTACCAGGGCGCTCGGCACCCCCTCGCCCGGGCCGCGCTGCGCGAGCTGCTCGAGGACGAGATCGACCACGCGCGCATCGGCTGGGCCTACCTCGGCACGACCTCGCCCGCGCTGCGGCGCGAGCTGAGCGACTGGCTGCTGCCGCTCACGGTCTGCAACCTGCGCGAGTGGCGCCGCCTCGAGCTGCCCGAGGACGACGCGCTCGCCGCGCACGGCGTCCCGCCGCTGGCCATCGCCCGCGAGGCGCTCGAGGAGACGCTCCGCGAGGTGCTCGTCCCCGGCTTCCGCCGCGCCGGCCTCGACACGCGCGCCCTCGAGCGCTGGATCGCTGCCGGCGCGTACGATCGGAGCTGAGTCGGGCGAGGGTCGCTAACCCCAGCGCACGGCGCGCATCGAGAGCGAGCCCGCGTCGAAGCCCTCGATGGGGTAGCTGACCGCGTCGTCCCGATCGCTGGCGCCGAGCGCGTAGATCAAGGGCAGCCAGTGGTCGGGCGTGGGGTGGGCCATGCGGCCGTCGTCGCTCTGGTCGGCCATCACGATCGCGCTCGTGTCGTGGTCGTCGAGCGCGCCTCGCACGAGGGCGTCGAAGCGGCGCGCCCAGTCCGGCGTCTCGGACGAGCCGGTGCGCATGCGGCCGAAGGCGTCGCGGAGGTTGTGGGTGATGTTGCCGCTGCCGAGGATCAGGACGCCCTCGTGGCGGAGCGCGGTGAGGCTCCGCGCGAGCTCGAGGTGCGCGGCCGGCGCGAGCCGGCGATCGATGCTGAGCTGCACGACCGGCACATCGGCGTCGGGGTACATGTGGCACAGGACGCTCCAGGTGCCGTGGTCGAGGCCCCAGTCGGTTCGAAGCCCGGCGCGCTCGCCGATCAGCTCCCGCACGCGCGCCGCGAGGTCGGCTCGCCCGGGGGCGGGGTACTCCACGGCGTGGAGCGCGGGCGGGAACCCGCCGAAGTCGTGGATCGTCCGTGGCGCGCCCTCGGCGGTGAGGAACGTTCCGTCGACGTACCAGTGCGCCGAGACCGCGAGGATCGCGGTCGGTCGGGGGACGACGCCGTGGAGCGAAGCGAAGCCTCGGCTCCACGGGTTGTCCTCGATCGCGTTCATCGGGGAGCCGTGTCCCACGAAGAGCACGGGCATCCGTTCGGTCGTCACCATCGATCGCGTCTCCACGGTTGGACGGGTGCGCTCGCACCCGAGGCCGGCGGCGAGCGCCGCGGCCCCGAGCGCGAGATCGCGGAGGATGTCACGGCGCCCCGTCACGGGGTCAGGCCGCCACCTCGGCGGCGGCCGCGACCGCCTGCACCTCGAGCTCGAGGTCGACGCGCTCGCCCACGAGCACGCCGCCCGCCTCGAGGGCCTGGTTCCACTTCAGGCCGAAGTCCCGGCGGTCGAGCGACACGGAGCCGGCGAAGGCCACGCGGTCGTTGCCCCACGGGTCCTTCGACGCGCCGAGGTGCTCGACGTCGAGGGTGACGTCCCGGGTCACGTCGCGGATCGTGAGCGTGCCGTGGAGGCGGTAGCGGTCGCCGCCGACCGACTCCATCCGGGCGCCGAGGAAGCGCGCGGTCGGGAAGCTCTCCACGTCGAAGAAGTCCGCCGACCGCAGGTGCGCGTCGCGATCCGCGACGCCGGTGTCGATGCTGCTCGCGTCGATCTCCACGTCGACCTTCGCGGTCGCGAGATCGTTCGGATCGAGCTCGAGCGTCCCGCGGAAGGCGTCGAAGCGCCCCCGTACCTTGGCGATGACCATGTGGCGGACCGAGAAGTGGATTCCGGAGTGGGTGGGGTCGAGGTTCCAGCGCGAGATCGTCATGATGTGCTCCTTCGTTTCGGGTCTGAAGGCAACCTGGCACCGTTCCTCTCGTGGGATTAGAGGCCCATTCGTAGAATGACCGTTCCACCTGTGGGATAGTCGGCGCGTGGATCTGAACGCCCTCCAGGTCTTCGCGAAGGTCGTCGAGGCCGGCAGCTTCGTCGGCGCCGCGCGCGAGCTCGAGCTGCCGAAGTCGACGGTCAGCCGCCGCGTCGCCGCGCTCGAGGCGCAGCTCGGCGCGCGCCTGCTCCAGCGCACCACGCGCAAGCTCAGCCTCACGGACGCGGGTCGCGCCTACTACGAGCACGCGGCGCGGGCGCTCGCCGAGGTCGGCGCCGCCGAGCGCGCGGTCACCCAGCTCTCTGACGTCCCGCGCGGGCGCCTCCGGATCACCACGCCGCTGAACTTCGGCTTCCTCGGCGGGGTCATCGCCGACTTCGCGCTCCGCTACGCGGAGGTCGAGGTGGAGATCGTCGGCACCGATCGCGTCGTCGACCTGATCGAGGAGGGCTTCGACCTCGCGATTCGCGCGGGCAAGCTCCGCGACGGCTCGCTCGTCGGTCGGCGCATCGGCGCGCTCGAGCGCTACCTCGTCGCGAGCCCCGAGCTCGTGAAGCGCCGCGGGCGCCCGAAGCAGCCCGAGGAGCTGCGCGACTACCCTTGCCTGATCTTCGGCGGAGGCTCCGACGGCGCGACCTGGCGCCTGGTGCGACGCGGCCAGACGCGCACCGTGCGGGTGACCGGCCGCCTCGTCGTGAACGACTTCGAGCTCCTCGACGAGGCGGCGCGCCACGGGCTCGGCGTCGCGCTGCTCCCGATCTACCGCTGCGCGGACGACCTGCGCGCCGGGACCCTCGTGCGCGTCTTGCCCGACTGGTGCTCGCCCGAGCAGCCGCTCACGGTGGTGTACCCGAGCGCGCGGCACCTCGCGCCGAAGGTGCGGGCGTTCGTCGATCACCTGACCGAGCGGATGACGCCGCCCCCGTGGGCGTCGACGCCGGGTCCGGACCGGAGCGTTCGCTGAGGCTCCGACGCCTTCACCGCGGCGGAGTCGTCAGCCGGCTCGATGGGCTGCCGTCGCTCGAGCGGATCGAGGTCATGCGCTGCCCGCTGTTGCAGGTGACGGGCGCGGTGGCGCGGGCCGTGTCGCCGGGCTCGTAGGCCCGGCCGCGCACCCGTGGGGTGGCTCACCACGCCGTAGGGCGGGACCCCACAGTCGGCCGGTGTCGATCGCGCGGCGGGCGTTGGTCGTCGTCTTGCTTCGTGCGATCCCCATGAGCGCCGCCGACGACGACGACCCCGCGCCCACGTTCGATCCGCCCACCGCGTCGGTCCCGGTGTCGCCCGGGCTGCGGGCGGCCTCGCGTCGGTCTCGGCCTCCGGACGCGTTCCGGAAGGCGACGATGCTCGGCGCGGTCGCGCTCGCCGACCGCGCGCCCCGACGCCGGGGCCGCAAGGTGGGCTCGATGAAGGCGACCCTGACGATGGGCTCGATCCCCGAGCCTCACCCCGACGATCGCCCGACCGCCCAGATGCGCGTGCTCGAGGGGCCGCGGCTCCAGCACACCTGGTTCGACGGCGCGCAGGTCGCCGCGCTCCCCGCTCCGCCCCAGCTCCGGGTTCGCGCCCGGCGCCGCCGTCCCGTCCGCGAGGCGAGGACCACGCCCTCGCGACGCGCTCCGACGTGGGTCTGGATCGCGCTGCTGCTCATGAGCGTCGCCATCGCTTTCCTGGTCGGCGCCCTCGTCGCCCTGCGGTGAGCCGAGCCACGACCGCCGACTCGCGCCGGCTCGGGGGCGGGTGTAGCTTCGACTCGTGAAGCGCGCGCTGCTCCTCTGCCTCCTCCTCGTCGCCTGCGACGGGTCCACGCCCGTCGGCGACGACGCCGGCTCCGACGCGGGTCCGACCACGCGACCCGACGCGGGGCCGCCGCCGCCTCCGCCGCCGAGCGCGCCCGCGACCGAGCCGCTCATCGATCACGTCGACCCGTTCATCGGCACCGGCGGCTCGGGGGCCAACGATCTCGCGAGCACCTACCCGGGGCCGCTGCGGCCGTTCGGGATGGTGCGCCCCGGCCCGGACACCAGCGCCGAGGGCGGCGCGCCCGGCGTCACCCACTGCAGCGGCTTCGCCTACGCCGACGACTACATCACCGGCTTCAGCCACATGCGGATGAGCGGCACCGGGATCTCCGACTACGGTCACGTCGCGCTCATGCCGGTGCCGGCGATGGAGCCCAGCTTCGTCTCGCAGGCGAGCTCGCGGTCCCGCTTCGTCGAGGGCTCCGCCGTCGCCTCGCCCGGCTACTACGCCGTCACCCTCGAGCGCGGGGACGTGCGCGTCGAGCTCACCGCGACCGAGCGCGTCGCCACCCACCGCTACACGTTCGCCCCTGGCGCGCCGCTCGCGGTGCTCGTCGACGTGGGCCATCAGCCCGCCGACAACGTCGACCCGGTCGACGGCGCGATCACCGTCGACGCCGCCGCGCGCGAGGTGTCCGGCTTCGCGCGCCTCGCGGGCGGCTACTCGAACCGCTTCGGCGGCCAGCAGGTCTACTTCGTCGCGCGCTTCGACCGGCCCTTCCTGCGCCACGGGACGTGGCTCGACGAGACCGTCACCGACGGCGGCGACTCCGCGACGGGCGCTCACAGCGGCGCCTACGTCGAGCTCGATCCGGCCGACGGCGAGGTCGTGCGCGTCGAGGTCGCCGTCAGCTACGTCGACGTCGAGGGCGCCCGCGCGAACCTCGACGCGGAGAGCACCGGGTTCGACTTCGACGCCGTGCGCGCCGAGACCGAGCGCATCTGGGAGGAGCACCTGGCGCGGGTGCACGTCTCGGCTCGCTACGATCACGACGTCCGCCGCTTCTACACGGCGCTCTATCACGTGCTCTCGATGCCCACGCTCGCGACGGACGTGGACGGGCGCTACCGCGGGCTCGACGACGCCATCCACGAGGTCGACGGGTTCCGCTACTACACCGACTTCTCGCTGTGGGACACGTTCCGCACGCTGCACCCCTTGTTGACGCTGCTCTACCCCGACTACCAGCTCGACATGCTGCGCTCGCTGAGCGCGATGGCGGTCGACGGCGGCGCGATGCCGCGCTGGCCGCTCGGCACGGGCTACACCGGCGGCATGCTCGGCGACCCGGCCGCGATGGTGTTCGCGGACTCGTGGGTGAAGGGCGTCGACGGCTTCGATCTGCGCCCCGCCTACGACGCGCTGCGGCGCAGCGCGATGGGCACCGCCTCCGAGCGCTTCGGCGGGCGCGGCAACGCGGAGATCTACGACAGCCTCGGCTACGTCCCGATCGAGCGCGCGGGCGGCTCGGCGAGCAAGACGCTCGAGTTCGCGTACGCCGACTGGGCCCTCGCGATCCTCGCCGACGCGCTCGGCGAGACCGAGGACGCCGCGTACTTCCGCGCGCGCTCGGGCAACTGGCGCAACACGTGGGACCCGGCGCGGCAGTTCTTCGTCGGCCGCCACGAGGACGGCTCCTTCGCGGAGTACTTCGAGGACGACCGCTGGATCGACTACTACACCGAAGGCAACGGCTGGCAGTACGTCTGGTACGTCCCCCACGACCTGCCCGGCCTCGCCGAGATGATGGGCGGCCGCGACGCGATGCTCGACCGGCTCGACGAGTTCTTCACCCTGAGCGCCGGCATGCGCATCACCGCGCTCCCGGGCTTCTGGTACTGGCACGGCAACGAGCCCGATCTCCACGCCGCGTTCATCTTCAGCGCGCTCGGCGACGGCGCGCGCAGCGCCCGCTGGAGCCGCTGGGCCGCGCAGACGCTCTACGGCGACGGGCCGACCGGCCTGCCGGGCAACGACGACGGCGGGACGCTCAGCGCGTGGCTCGTGTTCGCGTCGATGGGGATCTTCACCATCGCGGGAGAGCAAGATTACTTGCTCGGCAGCCCGCTCCTGACGCGCGTCGAATTCACGGTCGGCGACGGCACCTTCGTCATCGACGCGCCGGACGCGAGCGACGCGGCGCCGCGGGTCCGCGAGGCGCGCCTCGACGGGGTGGCGCTCGACGCGCCGTCGCTGCCGCACTCGGCGATCCGCGCGGGCTCGACGCTGAGCCTCGACATGGCCGAGTGACCTTCCGGTGGCGACGTCGGGCGCTCCGTCGCGTCTGACGCGTGGCATGATGCCCCCGTCATGGCTGCGCGCGTCATCGGGGGACGCTACGAGCTGCTCCACGAGATCGGGCGAGGCGGGATGGGCACCGTCTACGCCGGTCGCGACGCGCGCTCGGGTCGCGCCTGCGCCATCAAGGTCATCCGCGAAGAGGCCGCGCTGAGCTCCGACGCGCGCGACCGGTTCGAGCGCGAGGCGCGGGCGCCGGGCCGCATCGGGCACCCGGGGCTCGTCGAGGTCTACGACGCGTTCGCCGAGGAGGACGGGCGCATGGTCCTCGTGATGGAGCTCCTCGAGGGGGTGAGCCTGCGCGAGGTCCTCGGCTCCGACGCGGGCTTCGACGCCAAGCTCGCGGTGCTGTACGGCGCCCTCGATCCCCTGGCCGCGGCGCACGCGGCGGGCTTCGTGCACCGCGACATGAAGCCGGACAACGTCTTCGTGGCCGACCTCCCGGGCGGCGAGCGCCGCGTGAAGATCCTCGACTTCGGCATCGCGCGCGACCTCGGCTCGGGCGCGCTGACCGAGACCGGCGTGATCGTCGGGAGCGTCCGCTACATCAGCCCCGAGCAGGCCCACAGCGCGCGCAAGGTGGAGCCGCCCGCGGACGTGTTCTCGATCGGCGTGATGCTCTACGAGGCGGCGACGGGGGCGCTGCCGTTCGGCTCGGAGAGCGCGCTCAAGACGCTGACGAACCTCGCCGCGGGCAACTACGTGCCGCTCGACGAGCGCGTGTCGGGCTTGCCGCGAGCGCTCGTGGATCTGGTGCACGAGTGCCTCGCCTTCGACCCGTCCGCGCGGCCGGCTCACGCGGGCGTGCTCCGCGATCGGCTCGCGCCGCTCGCGCCGCCCACGCTCGACGCGCTCGGCGACCGCGCGACCCGTGACGACGCGGAGCCCGGCTGGGCCAGCGAGGTCCGCCCCGTCGTGCAGACGCCGCCCGTGCCGACCCCGATGGAGGGCGCGCGCAGCGGGCGCCGCGCGAAGGGCACGAGCTTCGTCCAGATGATCAAGACGGTGAAGGTCGCGCTCCGCGGCGGCCTGCAGCTCCCGATCACGGACGCGGATCGCGCGTGGCTCGATCAGCGGGTGATCGTCTCGGACTGGTACCCCTTCGAGCGCTTCGAGTGGCTCATCGCGCTGGTGCACGCGCACCTGATGGGCGGCACGGACGGCGCGGGGGTGAAGATGGGGCGCATGGCCGCCGAGCACCTGTTGCAAGGGGTGCACTCCGGGTTCGTGAAGCCCGGTAACGTGCAACGTTCGTTGCAGAGCCTCCCCAACGCCTGGACGCGCTACTTCGACTTCGCGACGGTGACGGTGACGAGCACCGGCGCCGAGCAGGTGACCGTGCGCGTCACCGACTACGAGCACATGTCGCGGGTCCACGAGCTGATGCTGCTCGGCTGGGCGCTCGAGCTGGTCAGCCTCGCGGGGGGCGAGGTCACCGAGCACGAGGTCGTCGAGTCCCCCACGCGCGGCGACGCCGACCTGGTCGTCTGGCTCAGCTTCTCCGAGTAGCTCGGTTTCGGGGGTACGCTTCGGACATGTTGCGAGCGGCTTGGGTGGGGGGCGCGATCGCGGTCGTGCTCGTCGGGTCTTGGAGCGCGGGCTGCAGCTCGTCGCACACCGGCGACGACGTCGACGGGTCGACGGCGGGTGGCTGCGACGGGCCCGCCCCCACCAACTGCGTGGTCGCGCGCGGCGAAGGCGGCTGCTGCGAGCGCGGCCCCGGGCGCTGCGTGGACGGCGCGTGGCAGTGCAACACCAGCGGCATGGGCTTCTTCTGCGAGGGCCCCTGCGGCGGAGAGTCGTGCGCGGCGCCGCCGCCGACCTGCCGCGAGGATCTCGGCGGGGGCTGCTGCGGCGCGACCGTCGCCCCGAGCTGCTTCACGCCGAGCTGGTCCTGCCCGACGGGGACGGTCGAGGAGAGCGCCTGCGTGAGCTGCGGCACCGCGACCCCGTGCGACGACCTCACCGAGGCGCAGTGCATCGCGGACCCGACCTGCGCGCCCCTCTACGACGACCTCTGCTGCCCGACGTGCCTCCCCGTCGGCGGCTGCGCGGACTGCACGTCGATCGCGATGTACCGCTGCGCCCCCCTCGACGAGGCGTGCGCGACCGGCGTGTGCGGCCAGGTGAGCCCGGAGCACTGCGCGGGCGCCGTCGCCGACTGCAGCGCGGCGACCCCCACGAGCGGCTACCGCTGCAGCGTCCCGGGCTGCGTCGTCGCCCTCGACGCCGGCTGCGCCGACGACTGCCCGGTCGGGTGCGTCGCGGTCACGGCCGAGAGCTGCGAGGCGAGCTGCGACATCCCCGAGCCCGCCTGCCCGATCGACATGACCGCCGAGTCGGCGGGCGGCTGCTACACCGGCCGCTGCATCGCCGCCTCCGCGTGCGCCCCGGGCCCGATGATCGGGCCGTAGGCGCCTTCCACCGTTCGAACACCGCATCGACGACGCTGGGTGGCGCGGATATGCTGCCGAGCCGTCGACGACCCGGAGGCCCGACCGTGAGTGATCCGTCCTTCCTCGAAGCGCTGGCCAAGGAGCTCGACTCCCTCAGGGAGCAGGGCCTCTACAAGGCCGAGCGCGTGATCGTGACGCCCCAAGCCGCCGACATCGAGGTGTCGACCGGCGAGCGCGTCCTGAACTTCTGCGCCAACAACTACCTCGGGCTGTCCAACCACCCGAAGCTGGTCGAGGCCGCGGCCGCGGCGGTGAAGCGCTACGGGTTCGGGATGAGCTCGGTGCGCTTCATCTGCGGGACGCAGGACGTGCACAAGGAGCTCGAGCGCCGCATCAGCGGCTTCCTCGGCACCGACGACACGATCCTCTACTCGAGCTGCTTCGACGCCAACGGCGGCCTGTTCGAAGCGCTCCTCGGGCCCGAGGACGCCATCATCAGCGACGCCCTCAACCACGCCTCGATCATCGACGGCGTCCGGCTCTGCAAGGCCGCGCGCTACCGCTACGCGAACAGCGACATGGGCGAGCTGCGCGACCGCCTGAAGGAGGCGCGCGCCAACGGCGCCAAGCGCGTGATGATCGCGACCGACGGCGTCTTCTCGATGGACGGCTACATCGCGAAGCTCGGCGAGATCTGCGACCTCGCCGACGAGCACGGCGCGCTCACGATGGTCGACGACTCGCACGCGGTCGGCTTCATGGGTGAGGGCGGCCGCGGCACGCCCGAGTACTGCGGCGTGATGGGGCGCGTCGACGTCATCACGGGGACGCTGGGCAAGGCGCTCGGCGGCGCGTCGGGCGGCTACACCGCGGGCCGCGCGCAGATCGTCGAGATGCTCCGCCAGCGGAGCCGGCCCTACCTGTTCAGCAACACGCTCGCGCCGACGATCGCGGCGACGTCCATCGCGGTGCTCGACCTGCTCGAGAGCGACGACTCGCTCCGGCAGAAGCTGCGCGCGAACGGCGCGCGCTTCCGCGCCGGGATGGAGAAGCTCGGCTTCGATCTGCTCCCCGGCGAGCACCCCATCATCCCGGTCATGCTCGGCGACGCGAAGGTCGCCACGAAGATGGCCGACGCGCTGCTGCAGAAGGGCATCTACGTGATCGGCTTCAGCTACCCGGTGGTGCCCAAGGGCGCGGCGCGGATCCGCACGCAGATGAGCGCGGCGCACGAGCCCGAGCACATCGACCGCGCGATCGAGGCGTTCGGCGAGGTCGGCCGCGCGATGGGGCTCGTCTCGTGAAGGCGCTCGTGAAAAGCCGACGCGAGGTCGGCATCTGGATGGAGGAGCAGCCGGTCCCCGAGATCGGGCCCAACGACGTGCTCATCCAGATCACGAAGACGGCGATCTGCGGCACCGACATCCACATCTACAACTGGGACGACTGGTCGCAGCGGACCATCCCCGTGCCGATGACGGTGGGCCACGAGTTCGTCGGCCGCATCGCCCAGATCGGCAGCCACGTGAGCGGCCTCGCGGTCGGCGACCGCGTCAGCGGCGAGGGCCACGTGACGTGCGGCTACTGCCGCAACTGCCGCGGCGGCAAGCGCCACCTCTGCCGCAACACGGTGGGCGTCGGCGTGAACCGCACGGGCGCGTTCGCCGAGCTGCTGTCGCTCCCCGCGGTCAACGCCTACAAACTGCCCGACTCGATCCCCGACGAGATCGCGGCCTTCCTCGACCCGCTCGGCAACGCGGTCCACACCGCGCTGAGCTTCGACCTCGTCGGCGAGGACGTGCTCATCACCGGCGCGGGGCCCATCGGCTGCATGGCCGTCGCGGTGTGCAAGCACGTCGGCGCGCGGCACGTCGTGATCACCGACGTGAACCCCTACCGCCTCGAGCTCGCGCGCAAGATGGGCGCCTCGCGCGCCGTCGACGTGCGCGACACGCCGCTCAAAGAGGTCCAGCGCGACCTCGGCATGACCGAGGGCTTCGACGTGGGCCTCGAGATGAGCGGCAACGGCGGCGCGTTCCGCGACATGCTCTCGAACATGAACCACGGCGGCCGCGTGGCGATCCTGGGCATCCCGCCCAACGACACCGCGATCGACTGGGACCAGGTCATCTTCAAGGGCCTCGTGCTCAAGGGCATCTACGGCCGGGAGATGTTCGACACCTGGTACAAGATGACTTCCATGCTGCAGAGCGGGCTCGACATCACGCCGGTGCTCACCCATCAGATGGGCGTCGACGACTTCCAGGCCGGCTTCGACGTGATGCGGTCCGGCAAGAGCGGCAAGGTCGTCCTCGATTGGCGGGCCTGACCGAGGCCCTCGACGCGCTCGAGACGCCCTGCGCGCTCCTCGATCGCGCGCGGGTGACGGCCAACTGCGACGCGATGCGCGCGCGCGCCGACGCGCTCGGGGTGCGGCTGCGGCCGCACCTCAAGACGGCGAAGTGCGCCGAGGTCGCGCGCCTCGCGGGCGGCGAGGGGATCACCGTCTCGACGCTCGAAGAGGCGCGCTACTTCGCCGAGCGCGGCTTCCGCGATCAGACCTACGCGGTCGGGATCACGCCCGACAAGCTCGCGCGCGTCGCCGCGATCGACGCGGACGTCGCGGTGCTCACCGACGACGTCGACGTCGCCCATGCCGCCGCGGCGGCGGGGCTGCCCGCGTGGATCGAGATCGACAGCGGCCAGGGCCGAGGCGGGCTCGCCCCCGACGACCCGCGCGTCGTCGCCTGCGCGCGCGCGCTCGGCGAGCGGCTGCGGGGCGTGCTCACCCACGCGGGTCACAGCTACGGCGGGCGCTCCGTCGAGGCCATCCGCGCCGTCGCCGAGGCCGAGCGCGCGGCGGCCGTCGACGCGGCCGAGCGCGTCCGCGCCGCGGGCGTCCCGTGCCCCGGCGTGAGCGTCGGGAGCACGCCGACCGCCGTCCACGCCGCGCGCCTCGACGGCGTCACCGAGCTCCGCGCGGGGGTCTACGTCTTCTTCGATAGATTCCAGCTCGCCATCGGCTCGTGCGGCGCCGACGACCTCGCGCTGAGCGTCCTCGCCAGCGTGGTGTCCCGCCGAGACGGCGCCGTGTGGATCGACGCGGGCACCCTCGGCCTCAGCTCCGAGCGCTCGATGGATCCCTTCGGCGGCGGCTACGGCGTGGTCACCGCGGCCGACGGCGCGCCGCTCCCGGGGGACCCGTACGTCGACGCGCTCAACCAGGTGCACGGCCGCGTGGTCGCGCGCGACGGCGCGCTCCCAGCCCTGCCCGTCGGCGCCCGCGTGCGCGTGTGGCCGAACCACGCGTGCATCACCGCCGCGATGTACGACGCCTACGAGGTCGTCGACGACGACCGCGTCGTCGACCGCTGGCCGCGCCTGCGGGGCTAGGCTGCTAGAACCGACCGAGCGCGGCGGCGCCGAGGAGGTCCGGGCTGGCGAGCGGGACCACGCTCACGCTCGCGGCTTCGGCGTCGTCGCGGTGCAGGTCGCGTCGGTTGATCGCGAGACCGGCGATCAGTAGCGCGAGCCCGATCCCCTGGCTCAGCCCCATCGTGATGAAGAGGGCGGTGTTCTCTGGCGTGCGATCCGGCGCGAGCACGAACGGGCCGATCACGGGCACGAGCAGCCAGCCGCCGTCGTCGACCGACGAGGCCAGCAGGATCGCGCCCGCGAAGGCGGCCGTGACGTAGGACACCGCGAACGCCGCGATGCCCGGGACGAGCACCGGCCACATCGGCTGATAGGCGCTCGGCGTCCGCGCCGGCCGCGCGGCTGGGCGCGCGACCTCGTAGCCCGGCGCGACCGTCGCGCCGTAGCTCGGCGGCGGCGGCACGACCGCGGTCGCCCCCGAAGGATCCCCGAGCTGGTCCGCGACGCCCTGGGCCCGAGCGGTCATGGGAAGCGCGAGGAGGATCACCGACAAGGCGAGGGAGCGCATCGCCGCTCACCGTAGAACGGCCCCGCGGCGGAGGCACCCCGACGGCGTGATAGCGTCCCCGCATGCGCCTCTACGAGAACGCCTTCAGCCCGTTCGCCCGCAAGGTCCGCATGGTGCTCGAGCACAAGCAGCTCACGTTCGACACGATCGACGGGCTCGACCTCGCCAACCAGGCGGCGCTCGAGCGCGTGAACGGCCGCGTCGAGGTGCCCGCGCTCGAGCACGACGGCGTGGTCGTCGTGAACAGCGCCGACATCGTCGCGTACCTCGAGCGCGTCTTCCCCGAGTCCCCCGCGGTGTACCCGAGCGAGCACCGCGCCTACGTCCACGCGCGAGCGTGGGAGCGGTGCGCCGACACCGTCGTCGACGCCATCCTCGTCGACGTCTCCTACTGGATCTGGGCGCAGCGCGACGACGCGATGCCCGACGGGCTGCTCGACCGCGCGCGCGCCGACCTCGCGAAGGTCTACGCCGCGCTCGAGCGCGACCTCGACGGCAAGGACTTCGTGGCGGGCGCGCTCTCGATCGCCGACTTCGCGCTGTTCCCCCACCTCAACGCGACCCGCATGCTGCAGGTCCCGTTCGAGGCCGCGCGCTTCCCGAGGCTCCTCGCGTACTACAAGCGCCTGCGCGGCATGGAGCCCTTCTCGGGCGACATCGCGCGCACCGCCGAGTACCTCGGCCGCGGCCCCGCCGCCCTCAACATCGAGCGCCGCCGCATCTTCTGGCGAGGCGACCGAATCGAGTGGATGCTCGCCGCCGGCCAGCACGCGTGGCTCATGAACGAGATCGCCGCCGACCGCGTGATCTGGCCCGGCCTCGGCATCCCCGGCCCCGCGTAGCGCTCAGGGCTTCTTGCGGACGAGCTCGAAGGAAGCCGACTTGTCGGGCAGCTCCTTCTCGTCCGGCAGGGCCTTCTCGTCCTCGTCGGACCAGAGGCCCCGCAGCGGCTCGCTCTTCTGCACCGAGATGGGGGCGGGCACGTCCTGCACGGAGTCCTGCACCGAGACGTGGACGTCCATGATCTCGACGTCGCTCAGGCTCAGATCGACGGAGCTCGGGTCCGCCGGCGCGGGGTCCGCGGACGGGCGGCTGGCCTTGGCCTGCTTCACCATCCCGAGCCGCTCGAGGGCCGCGCGCACGCTCCGACCGAGGGGCTCGGCGTCCACCGGCTCGGTGTGCTGGTGGAGGATCGAGGAGAACGCGCGCGCCATCGACTTCGCGTTCTCGAAGCGGTTGGCGGGCTCGGGCTCGAGCGCGGTGTGGATCGCCATCACGAGCGCGGCGGGGAGGTCGCTCCGCAGCTCGTCGAGCCGCTGGATCTCGCCCTTGCGCACGCTGAGCAGGATCTCGAGGTCGTTCTTGCCCGTGAACAGGCGCTGCTGCGCGAGCGCCTCCCACATCACGACGCCGACCGCGAAGAGGTCCGACGGTGGACCGGCCTTGGCGCCGGTGATGAGCTCCGGCGCGCAGTACGCGAGCTTGCCCTTGATGACGTTGGGCCGTGTCATCGACGCGCGGTCCATCGCGCGGGCGAGGCCGAAGTCGGTCACCTTCACGGTGCCGTTCGTGCCGAGCAGGATGTTCGACGGGCTGACGTCGCGGTGGATGATCGGGCTGACCTGCCCGTCCTCGGTGACCCGCTCGTGGGCCGCGCCGAGCCCGCGGCAGACCTCGACGCCGATCGCCGTCACGAGGGGCCACGGGGTGACCTCCATGCCGCGCGGGAACGAGCGCACCCAGTGGTGGAAGTCGAGGCCCTCGATCCACTCCATCACGAGGAAGTAGTCGCCGACGTCGTCGACCCCGAAGTCGATGATCTGGACGATGTTCGGGTGCTGGAGCCCCGCGCCGACGCGCGCCTCCTCCTCGAACAGGCTGACGAAGTGGCTGTCCGCGCCTTTCGCGGCGTGGATGCGCTTCACCGCCACCGGCCGCGCGAAGTTGCCGGCGCCGATGAGCTTGGCGCGCCACACCACGGCCATGCCGCCTTCGCCCGACGGCTCCAAGAGCTCGTAGCGGCCGGCGATGATCTTGCCTGGCTTGTCCCGACTCATAGGGCCGACTCATCGTAGGCGATCGGCGCGGCGATCGCGATTCTCTTTCACGACCTGTGAAAGGGGGAACGTTCGGTCAGGTGCGCGATCTCCGCCTTCACGCTCATCGCCTCCGAGGGGAGGAACGCGTTCACGGCCCGGGCGAGGCTCGGGTCGCGGATCCAGTGGGCCGAGTGGATCTCGGTGGGGAGGAGCCCCCGCTGGAGCTTGTGGAAGCCCTGCGCGCCGGCCTCGAAGTGCGTGATCCCCCGCTCGATCGCGTGCTCGATGAGCCGGTAGTAGCAGAGCTCGAAGTGCAGGTGCTCGAAGTGGTCCGAGCAGCCCCAGTAGCGACCGTAGAGGTGGTCGCCCTTGGTGAAGTTGATGGAGGCGGCCTGGGGGACGTCGTCGACGAACGCCATCGCCACGAGCACGCGGTGGGCGTGGGTCTCGCGCAGCTCCTCGAAGAACCGGGGCGTCAGGTAGGGGTAGGAGCCGTGGGCGTGGCAATTCGCCCTGTAGAAGCGCACGACCGCGCGCCACTCGACGTCGCCGAGCTCGGGCCCCTCGAGCAGCCGGATGTCGAGCCCGGCGTCGGCCACGCTCCGCCGCTCCTTGGCGACCTGCTTGCGCTTTCGGGAGCGGAACCGCCTCAGGTAGTCGTCGAAGGACGCGTACCCCTCGTTCTCCCAATGGAACTGGACCGAGAGCCGCGGTCGCAGGCCCAGGTCGACGGCCTGCTGGCGCTCGGCGTCGGTGAGAAAGAGCAGGTGGATGGAGGAGGCGCCGATCTCGTCGGCCGCGGCGCGCGCCCCCGCGATCAGGCCCGCGCGAACGGCCGCCTCGTCGACGCCCTCCGCGAGCAGGAACCGGCGGCCCGTGGCGGGCGTGAACGGCGCCATCGACACGAGCTTCGGGTAGTAGTGGACGCCCGCCTGACCCGCGGCGCGCGCCCAGGCGAAGTCGAAGATGAACTCGCCCCAGCTGTTGTCCTTCGCGTAGAGGGGCAGGGCGCCGATGAGGCGCTCGCCGTCCCACACCGTGACGTGGACGGGGACCCAGCCCGCCTCTTCGCCCACGCTCTGCGACGTCTCGAGGCCGCGGAGGAACGCGTGCTCGACGAACGGGTCGTGGTCTCCGGTCAGCGCGTCCCACGCCTCGGGGTCGATGTCGGCGAGGCTCCCGCGCAGCTCGATCCGGAGGTCCATCGACTTCGCAACGTGGAGCAGGAACCCGCTCCCCGCCAGTGCCGCCCGCGGCGCTCGCGATCAGCGGTAGAACGGGTTCGGGGTCGGCTCGATCGGGGTGGGGATCCGCTCGCGGCGGCTCGGCGGCTCCCAGTCCGCCACGCGATCGAGGACGAGGTGGAGCGGGACGAAGGAGCGCACGCGGTCGGCCGCGTCGTCGACCGCGTCGAGGGCGACCGTGGCGTGCGCCGCGGCCGCGGCCGCGTAGGCCCGGTGGGCGTAGAAGCCGGGGTCCGCGTCGTCGTCACAGGCGAACGCGAGGCAGCCGGCGGCGCGCGCGGCGGCGGCGTCGCGCTGATCGCTCAGGCCATCGGCGATGTCGGTGGCAGAGAACCCGGCCGCCCACGCCTCGCTCCCGAGGGCGCGGCCGGAGAGCCACTTGAGGGTGATGACGAGCGCGCGGTTCACGCGCAGGTCGGGCACGCGGCGGGACGCCACCGCGGCGGAGACGAGCTCCGCGGTCGCGTGGACGACGGTGGTCCGACCCACCCCGAGCTGTAGGGCGATGTGCACCAGCCAGTCCGCGCGGGGACAACTGCGCCACGCGGTGGCGAGGTCCTCGTCGAAGGGGCGGAGCCAGGTCCCGATCTCGGCGGGGAGCCGATGGCGAAGCTCACGGATGGCGCTCATCGGCGAGAAGTGCTGCAAATGTCGTGCGCCCCTGGGGATCTCTGCGATGATCGCGGCCCTCGACTGGACCTGGGGGGGACATGACCCCAACCCCTCCCAACCCCGGGGGGCTCAGGCCCCCAACAAGGAGATGGATCGATGTCGGATTCGAAGATCGGACGGCGGGACGCAGCCCGCCGCGCGCTGACGGTGCTCGGCGCCGTCATGGTGGCTCCCTCGGCGCTCGTCGGCTGTGGTGGCGAAGAGGGCGGCGGCGCGCTGACGTGCACCGACACGACCGGGCTCGCGGCGGCGGCGGTCGCCACGCGCGAGTCGCAGAACTACACGGACTCGTCGCCGAACGCCGAGCAGAAGTGTAGCGGCTGCCGCTTCTTCACCGCCGGTCAGGCCGGTCACTGCGGCACCTGCCAGGTCGTCCAGGGGCCGATTCACCCCGACGGCAACTGCAGCCTCTGGGCCGCCCAGTCCTGAGTCCGACGACGCGAAGCGTCGGAGGATCTCAGGGGGGAGCGGTACGGGGCTTGCCCCTCGCCGGAGAGAAATCGCCGGAGGCGATTGATCGACAGGCTTTGAGAGCTCAAAGCCTGCGCCCCACGATCGGCGCGAGCCGATCGAGGGCGTCCTCGAGCTGATCGAGCGGGACGGACGTGAAGCAGAGCCGAACCCAGGAGCCGTAGTCCTTCCCGGACGCGGCTCCTGGCGTCAGCAGCACGCCGGCCTCGAGGCAGCGCTCGAGCAACCCCACCGTGTCCTCGCCTTCGCGGAGCCGCGCCGAGACGTCGAAGAACACGAACGTCCCGCCGTCGGGCTTGCGCAGGCCGAGCTTCGCCGCGGTGGTGGAGGCGGCGCGGTCGTACGCCGCGCGCGCCTCCGCGAGCCACGCCGCGCCGTCGGTGAGCGCTCGCGCTGCGCCGAGCTGCATCGGCTTGGGCGCGCAGTACGTCGAGAACGTCTGCACGCCGCGGATCGCCTCCATCGCCGCGTGAGGGCCGTGCGCCCAACCGACGCGCGCGCCCGCGAGGCCGTAGGCCTTGGACACCGAGTGCACCGCGACGCAGCGGTCCTGGTAGTCGGCGCGGGCCCAGACCGGCGTGGGCGGCAGGCCCCCGAAGTAGAGCTCCTCGTAGACCTCGTCGCTGAGGATCCAGAGGTCGTGTCGCTCCGCGACCGCGGCGATCGCCGCGACGACGGTGTCGGGGAGGATCCGCCCGGTGGGGTTGTGCGGCGTGTTCACGTAGATCGCGGCGGTCTTCTCGGTGACGGCGGCCTCGAGCGCCGCCTCCACGTCGAAGTCGTCGTCGTCGATCCGATCGAAGAACGGGACCTCGACCGCGCGCGCCCCGCGCTTGTTGATGATCCCCCGGATCAGCGGCCAGAACGGCGCCGGCAGGAGGACCTCGTCGCCCGGATCGAGCAGCGCCTCGATCACGACCGAGAGACCCGCCGTGGCGCCGCTCGTGACCTGGATGGTCTCGCGGTCGACGAGCTGATCGCCGCGCCGACCGAGGTGCGCGGCGATGGCGTCGAGCAGCTCCGGCTGGCCCTGGACCGGCGCGTAGTTGTGCAGGCGCGGGTGGTCGGCCGTGCGCTGCGCTTCGGCGCGCGCCGCCTCGAGGGGCTCGAGGTAGGTGTCGCCGACGTGCAGCGGGTGGACGGGGCCGGGGTGGTCCTTGGCGCGCGCGGCGAGCCGGCTGAACACGCGGTCGCTCAGGCCGGTGGCGCTCGTCGCCGTGACGGGGAAGCGAGGCATCGGCGGAGGGTAGCAGTTGAATGAAGCGCCGCTTGTGGGTGTACTTCCGCCCGTGATGCGCAGCGCCTCGCTCGGCCTCCTCCTCCTCGTCCTCGCGTCCGGCTGCGAGACGACTCACCACGCCCGCGTCGGCGACGGCGCGGGGCTCGACGAGGGGAGCCCGGTGATGGTGTCCGGCGTCCGCGTCGGCGCGGTGCGCAGCGTTCACGTGATCGAAGGGCAGGTCGACGTCGAGTTCGTCATCGACGACGGCCACGACGTGACCCTGCGCGACGACTCGTGCGCGCTCGCGATGCGCCGCGAGGGCGAGGCGCCCACGCTCATGGTGATGGTCGGCGAGGGCGCGCCGCTGACGGAGGAGCGCGCGATCCCGCAGTGCGAGCTGGCCACCGACGGGCTCGACGACCTCGCGCGGCAGCTCGGCGGGACCCTCGGCGACATCATGCGCTCGCTCGGCTCGGGGCTCTTCGGGGGCGGACCGGGCGGCGGTGGCGCGCCGCCGATCCCGTTGCCCGGGTTGCCCGGGCTCCCCGGGCCGCCCGATCCGCCGCCGTCGAACGGGCCGTCCCCCGATCCCTCGACGAGCCCGCCGCCGCCGCCGCCCGCGTTCGACGGCGCCTGCGACGGATTGAGCGTCCGCGTCGAGCGCGTCGAGCCCGAGCGCGTGGTGCCGGTGATCCTGCCGCAGGGCGGCCAGCGGGTCTGGCTCGAGGTGCGCAACGACCGCCAGGAGACGATGCGGGTCGGCTCGATCGCGCAAGCCACCTTCACCGACGCGGATCGCCGCGCGCTGACCTCGGTCCGGCTCCCGAGCGACGCCGAGGTGTGGTTCATGCCCTTCGACGTCCCCGCGCGCGGCACCGCGCGACGCGCCGTCGTCTTCGAAGGGCGGGAGCCCCCGCGCCTCGACGAGATCGAGGCCCGCCGCAGCGCGCCCGCCGCCGACCCGCTCGCGTGGTGCACGCTCCGCGGTACGGGCCTGAACCGCTGAGAGGGGCTCCCGGGGCGATCAGCCGGGCGGCGCCTGGGGCGCCAGCAGCCGCACGAGCGCCTCGACGGCCTCGGGGTCCGGGGTGAGGACCGCGTCGAGGCTCGTCGTCGCGCGGCTGCCCCACACGAGACGACTCTGCGGCGGCGGCGGCGGCGGGACGGCCGGCGCCGTGAGATCCTCGAGGTCGGCGGGCCCGATCTCGAAGGGCGGCTCGGACGTCGTGAACAGCTCGTCGAGAGGCGAGGGCGTCTCGGGCTCGGGCAGCTCGAGGCCGTCGTCGGCGAGCGCGGCGGCGGGCTCTGACGTGGGGGCCTCGATCGGGGGCGCGGACGGCTCCCGGCTCGGCGTCGCGGGGCTCGCCTCCGAAGCCGCGGCGAGCGGCTCCTCGGCCGGCGCTTCGTCGGGGGCCTGGTCGGTCGGCGCTTCCTCGGTCGGCGGCTCCTCGGTCGGCGCCTGTTCGGTGGGCGGCTCCTCTGTCGCCTCACCGGTCGTCGCCTCACCTGTCACCGCCTCACCTGTCACCGCCTCTTCGATCGGCGCCTCTTCGGTCGGCGGCTCCTCTGGCGGCGCCTCGGCGGCGGGCGCCTCCGCCTTCGCCTCCGTCGCCTCGGGCTCGGCGGGCGCCTCGTCGGCCGGCGCCTCGACGTCGACCGCGGGCTCGGCGGCGTCGTCGCGCGCGGCGGTCGGGGGCTGCGGCGCCGTGTCCTCGTCGAGATCGATCGAGACCTCGAGGTCCTCGGCGGCGCGGATCGCGGGCTCCGTGACCGCCGTGGACAGCAGCGACGGAGGATCGCTCGGCTCGAACGGATCGAGGAGGTCGTCGTCGGGCGGCGCGGTGATCGCCTGAGGCGGTACGTCGGGCCGCGGCGGGGGCGGCGTGGGCGCCGAGTGCCACTTGTCGGCGGCCGGGCGCGCGGGCTTCGGCGGCTCGGGGGCGCGCCGCGGGGCGGGCGCGGTGGGACGTTCGGCCTTGAACGGCACGGCCGGCTTGGCGGGCGGCTTGGCGGGCGACAGCGGCTTGGCGGGCGACAGCGGCTTGGCGGGCGAGAGCGGCTTGGCCGGCTTGGGCGGCACCGCGGGCGGCTTCGGCGGCGTAGGCGGGCGCGGCATCGCGGCCCCCGAGGCGGTCGTCCGCTGCGGGCGTCGACGGCTCCGCGGCGGCTCGGAGTTCTGGGTCGCCGGCCGCTCGGCGGCCAGGCGCTCGCCGACGTCGAACCGCTCGCCGCAGCGCCCGCACTGGGCGCGCTGGCGGAGGCGGCGGAGCTTCTCCAGGTCCAGGCTGAGCGAGTACCGGCGGAAGCACTTCGGGCAGCTGACCTCGACGCTCTGGCGGCTCATTGGACCAACCCCAATCCGAGCGAAGCTCGCAGCTCTCGATGGCGCTCCGAGACGGCGAACCCGGCGAGCGCGCGGACGGGATCGTCCTCCTCGCGGACGAGCCGCTTCCAGCGCGAGAGCGCCGTGAGCGCGGCCGCGGGATCGCGGGAGGTGAGCAGCCCGGCGCGCGTCGCCGCGAGGTCCGTCGCGCGCAAGAGGGCCTCGTGATCGAGCGCGGTCGGGTCGAGCCCGGTGCGCGCCGCCTCGGCCGCGTCGCGCAGCGCGTTGCCCATCGACAGATCGATGCGCGCCCGGAGGTCGTCCTGGATGCGGCTCCCGCTCGGCGTCTCGACGCCGTCGAGGACCTCGCCGGCCGCCGCCACGATGTAGGCGAGGTAGTTCGGCCGGAGCGCGTCGGCGCGGCACGGGTCCGCCCAGCTGGTGCCCGTCGCGAGCCGGAAGCACAGCGCACCGAGCACGAAACGTTGCTCCCGCCGCGGCGCGTCGAGCAGCGGCCGCGGCACCAGGAACATCGGCGCTCCGGCGTGGTGCTCGATCGCGGGGCCCCGCTGCGCCGCGACCACGAAGGTCGCCGGCGCGGTCACCCCGTAGAGCGCCGCGACCGCCTCGATCACGCCGACGAACCCGGCGTCGAGGGTGGGCGGGCTGCTCGGATCGATCCCGTAGGCGCTGAAGTCCGGCGGGAACACCTCGGGGAGGACGGGCTCGATCGCCTTCATGAACGCGATCGCCGGCGCGAGCCCCTCCGGGAGGAACGAGCTCAGCTCGTCGGGGGCCAGCGCGCGGGAGGCCGCGCCCGAGCCGAGCGTCGTGCGCCGCTGCTTGTAGAAGTACTCGACCTCCTCCGAAGCCGCGCCCACGCCGACCGCGACGGCCTCGGCCGTGAACGCCGAGTCCTCGTCGCCGATGTCCAGCGACACCGAGCGCAGGCGCTCGAGCAGCGCGTGGTCGGTCGGACGGGCGGCGAAGAGCAGCCGCAGGACCCGCGTGGTCTCGGCGGGGTCGTCCGCGCCTGCGGCGAGGGTCTCGAGCGCGTCGACGTCCGTCGGATCGAGCTCGACGATCCGCCGCAGCTGCCGCACCGCGGCCTCCCCGTCGTCGAGCGGGCCGGCGAACAGCGCGGCGAGCCGCTTGCGGATGGTCAGCTCCCACGAGCGCTCGAGCTGGTCGGCCTCGTCGAGCGCCGCCTCGAGCGCCTGGCTCGCGATGTCCCAGCGCCCGCTCCGGTCCCCGAGCTCGACGAGCCGGCGGACCGCCTCCTCCTTGGCCTCGGGGGAGCGGATCTCCGCGAGCGCGCGGATCGCGGCGGCGACGTCCCCGAGCTTGTCGGCCTTGATGGTGGAGAGCTCGAACAGGTAGCCGACGCGGACGGTCTCCTTCAGGTCCGGCAGCTCGATCAGCTTCTCGAGGACCGCCGCGGCCTGCAGGTGATCGCCCTTCGCGAGCGCGACCGTCAGCGTGGCCTCGAGCGCCTTCGGATGATCGGGCGAGACCGCGCCGAGCGCGGCCACCGCGGCGCTCACGCGCTCGAGGTCGTCGGCCTCCGCGAGGGCGATGTCGACGCGCCGCGAGAGCGCGCGCACGACCAGATCGGGGTCGGCGTCCTGACTCTCGGCGGCCGCCTCGAGGACGTCGTAGAGCCGATCGAGCTCGCCCGTCTGCTCGTACACCTCGGCGAGCCAGAGCTGGCCGGGCAGGTGCGTGTGGTCGATCGAGACGACGCGCTCGAGCACCTCGCGCGCGAGCTCGACCCGGTCCGCCTCCACGAGCAGCCGGCCGAGGTGCACGCCGACGTGAGGGAGCACCTCGGGGCGCGTCTCCGACTCGAACGCGCGGAGCAGCGCGTCGATGAGGGGGACCTCGCTGGTCCCCTCGCAGGCCACCTCGATCGCGGCGAGCGCCGGGTAGTACGTCGGGTCGGCGATGCTCGCGCGCTCGAGCTGGCGCATCGCGCCCTCTTCGTCGCCGCGGCTCTGGAGCGCCTCGGCGAGGACCATCGAGGTGCGCGCGGCGAGGGGGCCGCGCGGCAGGCGCTGGGTCAGCCGCGTCAGGCTCTGCTCGTGCAGCTCGGGCTGGTCGAGCAGCAAGTACAGCCGCGGCAGCTCGAAGTGAGCCAGGAAGGGACGTTGCGGTCGGACGAGCGCGGTCTCCCACGTGTCGACCGCGGCCCGCAGGGCGCCGAGCGTCGTGGAGCGCCGCGCCGAGCGGATCATCTCGAGGGTCTCGAGGCCGGCGTCCGAGGGCTGCTCCGTCGACTGCGCCCACTCCTGCTGCTCGCGCGTGCGGCCCGCGCGCTCGAGGCCGACCGTCGTGTGTACGGCGGCGACCACGTCCTTCGGGTCCGCGAGCCCGATCGCCCGCCACAGCGCGAGCGACTCCTCGCGATCGTCGATGAGGTGCGCGAGCTCGCGCTGCGCGCCCCGCCGCAGGGCCGGGTCGTCGATGGGATCGATGGCCGCGTCGAGCGCGCCGACGCGGGCCGGGTCCTTCACCCCGAGGATCCGCAGGCGCAGCAGGATCGCCGAGATCGCGGCGGGCTTCGCGGCGAGCGCCTCCCCGAGCTGGGTCAGCGCGCGCGTCGGATCGCCGAGGCGCTCGGCCGCGACGGCGCCGGCGCGGTAGCGGAGCTGGAGCGCGCGCTCGGGCGTGGTGTCCTCGGGCGGCTGCCCCCACCGCTCGACGAGGTCCTTCCAGCGCCCGCGCCGCAGCAGCAGCCGCTCGAGCGCCGGGCGCGCGAAGCCGAGCCCGAGGTCCACGGCGCGCGCGTACTCGGTCGCCGCCTTGGCCTCGTCGCCGACCGCCTCGAGCGTCGCCGCTCGCCGCAGCACCGCGATCGGATCGTCGTCGCGCGAGTCGAGGGCGAGCAGCTCCTCGAAGCGGAGCGCGCGGGCGAGGAGATCGCGGAGCGCGGCCCCCACCGAGCCGGAGCCCGGCGCGATCTCGAGCGCGGCCCGGAGGCGGGTCATCGCCTCCTCGGGCTGATCGAGCTCCCAGTCGCACACGTCGGCCGCGCGCTGCAGCCAGCGCACGCGCGTGACGCCCTCGCTCGCGGCGGCCGTCTCGTCGTAGAGGGCGAGCAGCTCGCGGGAGCGCTCGAGGCGGACGAAGAGCCGCTGCGCGGTGCGCCGCAAGGGGTGCCGCAGGGGCGCGCTGGAGTAGCCCTCGCGCACGACGTCGAGCGCGCCGGCCTCGTCGGACGCGGCCACGAGCAGCTCGGCGAGGTCCGCGCGGTGCCGCGACGCGTCCGCCGGATCGAGCGCGACGAGCTTGCGGAGCGCCTCGACGCGGGCGTCGCCCTCGAGGATCTCGGCGAGCCGGCGGCGCGCCTCGACCGCGAGGCTCAGCGTCCCCTCGATCTGGCAGGCGTCTCGCAGCGTCGCGCGCGCGCGCTCGGGCTCGTCGAGGTGCTCGACGCACCCCCGCGCGATGCCGAGGAGGAGCCGGTTCTTCGCGACCGGATCCTGCACCTGGGGCACCACGCGCTCGCGCAGCGCGGCGAGCGCCTCGTGGTCGGCGCGGCGCGCGAGGGGGCGCTCGAGGCTCGCGAAGATCCCGAGGTCGGCGGGGAGCGCGCGGTCCGCGTCCACGATCGCGTCGACCCCCGCGGTCTCGCCGAGTCGATCGGCGAGCGCGAGCAGCGCGTCGGCGCGCCACGCCTCGGTGGGCGCGGCCTCGGCCTCGGCGCGGAGCCGCGGCGCGACGACGTCCTCCTCGGGCTCGCCCTCGAGCCGCGCGGCGAGCTCGAGCGCGGGGCCGTGCAGCGGGTCGTCGTTCAGCGCGGTCAGCGCGTGCGCCCGCGCCCCGGCGGGGTCCCCGGCGAGGTCGGCGGTCGCGCGCGCGAGCCGGTACGCGAGGTGGGCCCGCGTCGCCGCGTCGGGTTCGATCTCGAGCCGCTGCCCCGAGTACTCGAGCCAGAGCTCGAGGTCGTCGATCGGGTCGAGCAGCGCGCACAGCTCGGCGAGGACGAAGCGCCGCGCGTCCCCCGTGGAGCTCTCGAGGGCGCGCTCGAAGAAGGCGCGCGCGAGGCCCTCGTCGGCGAGCCGGTAGCGCGCGACGAGCGCGGCGTCGATCGCGGTGTCGGCCGACGGGCTCGCCTCGAGCTGGGTGCGCCGCAGATCGATCCACGCGGACGCGTCGTCCGCGCCCGCGGCGAGCATCTCCCAGCCGAGCCACACGGAAGGCGCGTCGAGCCCCGCGCCCGAGTTGCGCAGCAGCGCCGCCGCGGCGTCGCGCTCGCCGTCGAGGAGGCGGTAGCGCGCCGCGCGGCCGGCCCACTCGGCCGCCGCGTCCGGGTGCGAGGTGAGCCGCGCGGCTTGCTCGGCCGCGTCGCCCGCCTCCTTCCAGCGCCCCATCCCGGCCGCGACGCGCTCGGCGGCCCACGCCGCCTCGATGCGGACGCCGTACGCGCTCGCCCGGGTGAACGCGCGCAGGGCGCCCTCGGCGTCCCCCTCGTCCTCGGCGGCGCGGCCTCGCGCGATCTCGAGCGCGGCACGCGCGCCGTCCGAGCTCGCGTGCTGGAGCTCCGCCTCGAGCGCCCGCGCCGCCTGCTCGGGGTCGGCGCTGCGGAGCGCGAGCTCGTGCCAGACCCGCGCGGTCGCGAGGGTCGGCCGGCTCCTGTGCGCCTCCCGGATCAGCTCGATCGCCTCGGCCACGCGGCCGGCCTCGGCGTGCAGCAGCGCGAGCTCGAGGCGCACCTCGTGACCGTCGTCGTCGGAGAGCGCGGACATCGCGATCCGCGCGAGCACGCGGATGAGATCTTCTCGTCGCTCGTCTTCGAGATCGGGGAGCTCGGCTGCCTCGGCGAGGTCCATCGACGCACCTTGCAGGGGGAACGACCCTCGGGTCGGGACGGGTACTCTACCGAACTCGAACGGTCTTCTGTGTCGTGAAGATCGACACGGGGCAGCCCCGAACCCTCACCGCGGGACGCATTGGGCGCGCGCGTCGCAGCGCTCGCCCGACGGGCAGTCGGCGTCCGACAGGCACTCCGTCGGGAGGCGGCAGAACCCGTCGACGCACACCTGATCGGTGGGGCACTCCGAGCTGATCCGACACCCCGTGGCGGGCTGGCAGAACCCGAACTGACAGCGCTCGCCGGCGATGCAGTCGGTGTCGGTGTCGCACGCGGGCGGCGGCACGCTGAAGCAGAGCCCGGCGAAGCAGCTCTGCGTGGGCGGGCAGTCCGCGCTGCTCGTGCAGCCGCCGCGGACCGTGCACTCGTTGTTGACGCACATCCGCATGTCGGGGCAGTCCGCGTCCGAGCCGCAGAACAGCCAGGGCAGGCAGCGGTCCGCGATGCAGGTCCAGCCGTGGTTGCAGTCGACGTCGGCGGCGCAGGTGGTGGGCTGGCAGTACTGGCCCCCCTCGCAGCGCTCGCCGCTCGGGCAGTCGCGGCTGCGCGTGCACTCGGGCGCGATGAAGCAAATCCCGCTGTCCATGCAGATGGTCCCGCTGGGGCAGTCCATCGTGGAGCCCGGCGACCGGCAGGCGGGCAGCGCGTAGCACTGCGCGCCGAGGCAGGTCGAGCCGAGGGGGCAGTCCGCGCTCGACGAGCAGGTGACCGACGGGATGCACGTGGCCGTGCCGAGGTTGCAGATCTCGCCGGGCGGGCAGTCGCGGTGCGCCCGACAGGGGCCCGCGCTGCACGTCCCCGCCTCGCAGGCCTCGCCCGCGGGGCAGTCCGCGTCGGTCGCGCACTCCGGCGTCCCCTGGCACGCGCCGAGGACGCAGCGCTGGCCCGGACCGCAGTCGGCGTCGCGCCCGCACGCACCGACGAACCGGCAGCGCGCGGCGACGCAGGCGTAGCGCGCGGGGCAGTCGGCGTCGGCGCGGCAGGACCCCGTGAAGACGCACCGGCCGTCCGAGCAGGCGTAGCCGCTCGTGGCGCAGTCGGCGTCGGCGACGCACTCCGGCGCGGGGAGGCAGCGTCCGGCCTCGCAGATCTGCATCGGCGGGCACGTCACCGACGCGCAGGTCGCGCGGTCCTGACAGAGGCCGAGGTTGCACTCCTGGCTCGGCGCGCAGTCGCGGTCGCGCGCGCACGACGACGGCGGCAGGGGGATGCACGCCCCGTCGACGCAGACGGGGGCCATGCTCGGGCAGTCGACGTCGACGGTGCACCCGCCCGGCACCGAGCACGTGCGCGCCTGGCAGACCATGCCTTCGAAGGGGCAGTCCTCGTCACGCTCGCAGAAGAACGGCGGCACGCAGCGGTCGGTGATGCAGCGCCAGCCGAAGGCGCAGTCGCCGTCGCCGGCGCACGTGGTCGGCTGGCAGAACCCGAACTCGCACCGCTCGCGGCTCGCGCACTCGGCGTCGCTCGTGCAGCCGGGGGCGACGCAGCGGAAGCCGTCGCAGCGCTCGGGCGGGGGGCAGTCGGCGCTCGACGAGCAGCGCGGGAAGGGGGTGCACGTGCCGCCGAAGCAGAGCGAGCCCGCCTCGCAGTCCGCGTCGCTCGAGCAGCTCGAGCGCGGGATGCAGCGGCGGACGATCGTGCTGCACGTCTCGTCGGGCGCGCAGTCGCCGTCGTCGCGGCAGCCGGTCGCGATGCACCGCGCGTCCGAGCAGCGCAGCCCGGTGCCGCAGTCTCCGTCGACGACGCAGTCCCCGGTGAAGACGCAGCGCGCGCGCTGGCACTCGAACCCGGTCGCGCACTCGCTCGCGTCGCGGCACTCGCCGGTGAACACGCAGACGTCGCCGACGCACTCGAAGCCGGCGCCGGCGCACGGGCTCGCGGGGGAGCACTCCGGGTTCGGGACGCAGCGGCCACCGATGCAGTCTTCTGCCGGCCCGCAGTCGCTGCGCGTCGCGCACCCGGCCTCCGTCGCGCAGCGCCCGTCGCGGCACACGTCGCCCGGGGAGCAGTCGGCGCTCGTGCGGCACTCGCCGCGGACCACGCAGCGATCGACCTCGCACACCTCGCCCGGCGGGCAGTCGAAGTCCGACGCGCAGCCGCCGGGGGGCGGGACGCAGGCGCACTCGACGCAGACGAACCCGAGGGGGCAGTCCGGATCGGTGGCGCACTCGCACGGCGGCGGCGGCGGTGGCGGCGTGGTGCCATCGAGCCCCGGAGGGGACCCGCCGTCGTCGCGATCGACCCGGAGCGTGGTTCGAGCGCAGCCCCCCGCGCTCAGGGAGAACAGCAGCGAGAGAGCGACCCAGCGCATGGGAATCAGGGTAAGCCCAGCTCTAGGGGCGGAGCCAGGCTTCCCACTCCGAGCCCTGCGCGATACGGTCCCTCGCCATGAACCGACGCGCGCAACTGCTGGGTCTCTTCGCCGCCCTCTGTGGGGCCACGCTCCTCTTCGCCTGCGGCGGTGAGGAGACGACCGAGGAGCCGGTGGACTCCACCGATCACGTCGGCCTGTTCGAGATCCCGATCTCGCTCAACAACCAGGCCTCGGGTCCCTCGGACGCCGTGCGGATCGAGATCAGCCCGACGGAGCTGCGCCTGAACTACCGGCCGGTGGTCGCGCTCGAGCACGGCCGGCCGGCCGACACGGCGATCGCCGATCACGTCATCACCCCGCTGCGCGAGGCGCTCACGAGCGGCCCGGCGCGGCGGCAGGCGGCGATCCGCATGCACGCGAACATCCCGTACCTGACCTTCGTCGAGGTGCTCAACACGCTGCAGTCGGCGAGCCTCCGCGACGTCCTGATCGCGGTGCGCGCGCCGGGCGAGAACCCCTCCGAGGCGTGGATGCAGTTCCCCCACTTCCAGGTCATCCCCGCGGGCGACGAGGCCCCCGTGTTCGAGAGCCGCGCGATCCCGTGGGACGAGTTCGTCCCCCAGTGGCAGGCCGTCTACGACGCGTGCCGCGCGGGCCAGTACGTCAACTGCGACGGCCCCTACGCGCACACCGCCGAGGGCGGCGACCTCGAGATGGAGATGTGGACGCGCGCGCAGGGCATGAAGGTCACCTTCCGCCAGATCAACGCCCCCGAGCCGGCGCGGACCGGCGGCGGCGGCGTCGCCATGATCGAGGGCCTCGCGCCCCCCGCCGTGACCGGCGGCGGCGAGCCCGAGGTCACCCCCGCGACCGAGGGTGCGTTCACCGTCCGGTTCCAGGAGTCCACCGCCGCCGACGGCAGCGCGATCTCCAACATGGTCGCCCCCGTCTGCGCCGATCGGCAGTGCCAGGCCATCTTCCTGACCGACGCCACCGCCATGTCGATGCGCGTCATCTCCTTCCTCGGGGCCACCTTCCCCAACGGCACCCAGCGCCCCCAGGTCGCCTTCCGCCTCCCCTGATGGCGCCCCGGGGACGGGGTGTTTCTCAGGGAGGGAAGATCCCCCGACCGGCTCCGTAAGCTGGCCCGTACCTCATCCCAGGGATGGGGTCGTCAGCGGGAGACGGAGATGAGCACGAAGAGCGGGAACGTGGTCCTTGTCGGTGCGGGCATCGCCTCGATCGTGGCGTTCTTCCTGCCGTTCCTCGATCTGGGGGGCATCGCCAGCGCTTCCGGCTGGGAGATCCTGGTGGCCGACCACGTCGAGTGGACGACCCGGATCGCGCTCCTCGCGCTGCCGCTGGGCGGCCTCGCCCTCATGGCGGCGGGCGCGACCCAGAGCCGCAAGGCGCGCCTGATCGGGGTGGGCTTCGGCCTGAGCGTCTATGGGTTCCTGGGCGTACAGATGATCCGGATCTTCCTCGCCACGACCGGCGTGGGCCTCTGGATCACGCTCGCCGCCGCGGCGACCGCGCTCGTCGCGGGCATCGCCACCAAGAAGAAGCGCTGAAACGGACCTCGGGGGAGGGCCTCGAACGGCGGGACCACTGGGGGGTGGTTCCGCCGTTCACTTTTTCGACCGCTCGAGGTCTGTCGATAAATCGCCTTCGGCGATTTCTCTCCGGCGAGGGGCAAGCCCCTCGCGCTCCCCACTGAGATCCTCCGACGCTTCGCGTCGTCGGACTCAGCCGCGCAGGTCCTCGGTGTGTCCAGCCGGAGCGACCGCGGCGTACGCGCGCGCGAGGACCGGGAGGAGCTCCTCGGCCGGCACGACCGCGACCTCGGCGGCGCCGCGCAGACCGAACGTGAACGCGCCCTCGCGGTCGTCGTAGAAGAACCCGCCGTAGGTCTCGACGTGGCCGAAGCACGGACGCGGCGTCGTGCGCGCGCCGTCGACGACGCTGGTGTGCAGGGCGACGCGGTAGAGCATCCGCGCCAGCCAGTAGCGAGGCAGGACCGCGCGGGTCCCGCCGAGCCGCGCCTCGACCTCGGTGGCCGAGCGAGCGTGGAGCTCGAGCGCACCCAACGACACGGGCAACGCGCCGGCCTCGGCGGCTTCGAACGGGACCTCGGCGACGCGGTCCCAGATGCGCGGCGGGGGCTCCGGCGCCGCCGTCTCCGACGTGACGAGCAGGGCGCGCGGTGGCCGCGCGTCGAAGGAGGCGCCGGGCGGGACGCGGACGAGGTCGCCCGCGAACGCGTCGGGCGCGTCGCCCTCGAGGACGACGACCCAGCCTCCGTTCGGCGGCGCGAAGGGGCCCGAGGCGAGCGAGAGCGTGACGTCGCCGACCGTGGCGAGGACGCCGTCGGGCTCGCGCTCCAGCTCCGCCAGCAGGAGCGGCGGCGTGTCGACGTAGGGCTTGGCGTCGGCCTCGCGGCCTTCGGTGACCCACACGCGACGGTCGGACGGCGGCGGCGTCGGGGTCGACGCGCAGAACACGAGCGACAGGCCGGTTCGACGGCCGAAACCGGGTGGAAAGGCGGGGGGCGTGAACGGAGGGCGCAGGCGCCCCGGCCAGTGCGACAGGCCGTACGGATGGAGGATCAGATCGTGGGCGCGGTGGCGGAGGCGCGCGACGTCCTCTCCGGTCCGGGGGTCGGACAGGAACGTGAGCATCGGCATCGCGTCCACCATCGCGTCGCCGGTCCGCAGCGGCAGGACGTACTCGTCCGAGATGTTCTGGTGCGCGAAGAAGAGCGGCTCGGACGCTGCGACGATCTCGAGCTGCGCGACGCCCGTCCGCGCGACGACGGTGAGGTGATGCTCGAGGCGCCCCTCGCGCGCGGCGAGCTCGCGGAGGCTCACGCGGGCCAGCGGGTCGGGCAGCGGATCGCGCGCGGGCGGCAGCGCCCAGGTGCGGGCGGTGGGGTGCACGCTCATCGGAGGAGCATAGCGGAGGGGGATCGCGGCCGGGGCAGCGGGGGATTGGGAACGGGGGCGGGCACGGGCAGGGGCACGGGCACGGGCACGGGTTGGGCACGGGGTTGGGCACGGGCACGGGCACGGGCAGGGGCACGGGGTTGGGCACGGGCACGGGCAGGGGCACGGGCACGGGGCGCCACTGAGGCGCTGTCGCGCCTTCAGTGGCGCAGCACGAGCGCGATCACGCTCGCCAGCACGGCGAGGAAGACGATCCAGCGCAGCAGCTTCGGGTTCGCCTTCACGGCGAAGCGGACGCCGAGCTGGGAGCCGCCGACGGTGGCGACCGCGAGCACGGTGGCGGACGCCCACTCGACCTGGTCGGCGTAGATGAAGATGCCCAGCGCGACGACGCCGAAGAGCGCGGTGCAGACGAGCTTGAGGGCGTTCGCGCGCACGACGTCGTAGCGCAGGAGGCCGCCGAGCACGGCGAGCAAGACGAAGCCGACCCCGGCCTGGACGAAGCCTCCGTAGACCCCCGCGCCGAAGAGTCCGAGCAGCGACCACGGGCGCTCGCGCCAGCTCAGGGGGCCGTCGGTCTCGTCGGGCGCGACGAGCTTGGGGCGCACCAACAACACGAGGGCCATCACGACCATCGTGCCGAGCAGCACCGGCTCGAGGATCGCCTCGGGCGCGTACGCCGCCGCCCCGGCCCCGCACGCGGCGCCGAGCACGGTGGGCGCGATCACGGGCCCGAGCGCCTCGCTCGGGAGCTTGCCCGCCTTGCGATACGCGAGGACCCCCGACACCGACTGCGTGACCACCGCCAGCCGGTTCGTCCCGTTCGCGACGCTCGCGGGCAGGCCCAGGAGCATCAGCACCGGCAGCGTCAGCAGCGAGCCGCCCCCGGCCATCACGTTGATGAACCCGGCGGCGATCCCCGCGAGCGCGAGCAGGCCGAACAGGGCGATGCGCTCGGGCTCCATCGGCGGGAGCATGGCACGCCGAGGCGCGCGCGCCGCCGCGGCTCACGTGTAGAGCGAGGCCACCTCGTCCACGTAGCCGTTCATCAGCTGCGTGGCCCGCAGCTCCCCCGTCCCGAGCATGCGCTCGGTCGCCTGCGACCAGCGCGGGTGCGGCGTCATCGGGTCGACGTTCGCGGCGAAGTCGTACTCGGCCGGCGCGATGGTGCTCCAGAACGTCGGCGGTCGCTCGCGCACCAGCTCGATCCGCGCGATCGACTTCATGCTCTTGAACCCGTACTTCCACGGCACCACGAGGCGGATCGGCGCGCCGTGCGCGGCGGGGAGCGGCTCGCCGTAGACCCCCGTCGCGAGGAACGCGAGCGGGTGCGTCGCCTCGTCGATGCGCAGCCCCTCGTGGTAGGGCCACGCGAAGCGCGTGGAGCGCTGGTTGGGCGCTTGGCGTGGCGCGTGGAACGACACGAAGCGCACGAAGCGCGCGCGCGAGGTCGGCGCGACGGCGTCGATCAGCGCGCGCAGCGGGAACCCGCTCCACGGCACGACCATCGCCCACGCCTCCACGCACCGGTGGCGGTAGACCCGCTCCTCGACCCCGAAGCGACGAACGAGATCCCAGACGTCGAACGTGCCCGGCCGGTGGCACTCGCCGCGGACCTCGACCGCCCACGGCCGATGCACGAACCCGCGCGTCGCCTCGACGAGGCCTTCCTTGTCCTCGGAGAACTCGAAGAAGTTCCCGTAGCCGTCCGCCGCCTCCCGCGCGGTGAGCGCCTCGTCGACGCCGAAGCGGCTGGAGCGGGCGCCCGGGAACGCGGCGGTCACGTCCGCGGGGATCGGCGGGAGCACCGCCACCGGCGGCGGCCCGAAGCGCCGATACCCCAGCCACGTCGCCGCGCCCCCGCTCGCGAGGCTGATCGCGCCGAGGCCCGCGGCGCGCAGCCACCGGCGGCGCCCGAAGAACACGCGTGGCTCGGTCGGCTCCACGCACGGTCTATGGCGCCCGGGGCGGCCCGTTACGTCGCGGTTCCAGGCGTCGACGGCACCTCCCGTGCTCGGTCGACGCGAGCGAGCTCGGTCGACCGTAGCCCCGTGCCTCTGCTACTCAGGGACGATGCGAGCTCACGTCCTCTTGTCGTTCGTCGCCGCCCTCGCGGTCCCCTCCGTCGCGCTCGCGGGTGGCTGTCCCACGTGCACGACCGACGCCGAGTGCGTCCCTTCGGGAGGCGGCGAGGGCTTCTGCGTCGAGTGGAGCCGCGACTTCGGCTGCGGGTCGCAGCGCGTGGCGTGCTGCCCGGGGCAGGGCTGCGACACGTTCAGCGGACGGCCGAGCTGCGAGGGCGCCGACGCCGACGGGGACATGATCGACGACTGCCACGTGCTCGGCGCGGCCGTCGACGCGGGGACGCCGGGCGTAGACGCGGGGACGCCGAGCACGGAGGTCACGCTCGCGGAGTGCACGGACGGCGTCGACAACGACGGCAACGGCTTCATCGACTGCGCGGACTTCAGCTGCCAGCGCTCGACCGACCCCGAGGTCCTCGCCCGCTGCGCGATGGACGCGGGTGGCGCCGACGCGGGCGGCGGCGGCGTGGACGCCGGAGCGGGGTCGATGACCGACGGCGGCTGCGGCTGCCGCGCGGGCGGGCCGACGAGCCGCGGAACCGGCGTCGAGGCGCTGGGTCTGCTCGCGCTCCTCTTCAGCGCACGAGCAGGACGTCGCCGTCGCGCAGGTCGCACAGATCCGCGTCCTCGGTGAGGCGCCGCTCGCCGTGCGCGATCGCCGTCGCGCGATGGCGAAACGCGCCGTGCGCCGCCCCGAGCAGCGTCTTCATCGCGCGCTTCTCCAGCACCAGCTCCACCCGCTCACCGTCGCGCTCGAGCACGATCGACACCGGCGGGTAGCGGTTGGCGCGCAGCTCCGAGGTGATCTCCATCGCCTGCCCGTGGCCGACGAGCGCGCGCACGATCTTGGCGATGTTGCGGCTGTCGTCGATGCCGCGGTGGTGCCGCCCCTCGAGCTCGATCCCGAGGGCCTCGAGCATGCGCACCATCCCCGCGGGGACCTTCTTCGGCGTCCACCGCCGGAAGGGCACCTTCACGTTGATCCAGCGCCGGTAGGGAGCCGGGACCCAGCGCATCGGCGGGTCCATCGCGGCGAGCTGGGCTGGCAACATGGTTTGCAGATCCCAGTCACCGCACGTCACGAGCGCGTAGGGCAGCTCGCCCTCGGTGGGCAGCCCGTGCGAGCGCAGCCACGCGAGGTGCGCCTCGAGGACGTCGGCGAAGATCGGCGCGCCGTCGACCTGCGCCTGCTCGATGCTCGTCAGCTCCGTGCAGAACGCGGTGAGCTTCGGGTGATGTACGGGGCGCACGAAGGACTCGAACTCGTCCACGACGCTCCAGTCCGCGGTGGACAGCAGCACCGAAGGGAGCTCGATGATCTCCTGCGGCCGGGGCGGGTCGACGTCGTCGCAGGTGGCCTCGAAGTCGAGGACGACGAGGTGCGTGAGCGCGGCCACGTCAGCCTCGCGCGTCGAGCCAGGGGAGCACGACGTCCATCAGCGCCTCGACGTGCGGCGAGGTGTCGGCGCCGGGCGGCGCCTCGAAGTAGTGGCCGGCGCCCTCGATCGTCTCGATCGTGCCCCGCCCCGCGAGGGCCTCGGCGATCGGCGCGTGGTCGGCCATCGGGGTGATCTCGAGGTCGCGGCCCGCGTTCACCGAGAGCACCGGCAGCGGCACGTCGGGCAGGGTCTGGGTGAGGTCGGCGTTCGACGACGGGCCCGACCACGTGCTCAGCCACGCGCGGGGCGTGACCGTCCGCGCGAAGCCCGGCAGCGATCGGTTCATCAGGTCGGGGCGCTCGCTCAGGAGCGAGCCGTAGCCGCGCGGCGACGGATCGAGCGAGAGGTCCACGTAGTCGAGGTTGGCCATCGTCCGGTAGACGACCATCACGTGCTGCGCGTGGCGCGCGCGCTCGATCGCCTGCCGCTCCGCGAACGGTCGCGCCCCGAACGACGGGTCCTTCATCGCCTTCATCGCCGCGACCTGCTGCGCCACGAGGGAGCGCGCGCGCGCGTCGATCCGAGCCACGCGATCCGCCTGCGCGGCGCGATAGCGGGTCACGAAGCCAGCGTCGAACGAGGTCGCCGCGGGCGGCTCGGCGAAGCCGTTCTCTGTCGCGTACATGTCGACGGAGGCGTCCGTCGGGGACGGGTCGGTCTCGTCGATGACCGAGGGGTCGATGCACCGCGTCAGCACGTGACCCTCGCCGCGGTGCGCCGCGATGAGCACGAGCGCGTCCGCGGGCGGCAGCGCGACGCGGGGCAGCGCGGTCGGCGCGCCGGCGGGGGTTCGCGCGATGCGCGCCTCGGGGGCCTTCGCGGCCTGCGCGGCGTAGAGCGCCATCAGCGATCCGCCGCCCGAGTTGCCGAACAGCGCGACGCGATCGACGACCTCGCGAAGGCGCGTGACCCCCGCGGCGACGTCGAGCACCAGCTCCTCGTGGACGGTGTCGGTGTCGTCGTTCGGGTTGCGCGAGCAGAGCGCGAGCACCGCGTAGCCTCGGTCCACGAGCCGCGGGATCGCGTAGTGCCTCGTGAAGTCGACGCGCGGGTGCATCAGCAGCGCGCCGCGCTTCGGAGACGGCGGCGACCACAGCAGGCCGCGCACGTCCCGGAAGTCCGCGGTGCGCAGCTTCACCGGCTCGACCGTCCCCTTCGGCGTCTGCCGGAAGTCGAACGGCGCGCCGCCCCAGTAGACCGAGCGGATGAGCGTCACGAGCGCTCGGTGGGTCGACCGGATCGCGACCACTCGGAGTAGGAGCCGACGTAGAGGCGCGCCCCGTCGAGCCCCGCGTGCTCGAGCGCGAGGAGCGTGTGGCACGCGGTGATCCCCGAGCCGCAGCTCACCACCACGTCCTCGATCGCCGCGCCGCCGAGCTCGGCCTCGTAGAGCGCGCGCAGCTCGCCGGGCGCCCGGAAGCGCCCGCTCGGATCGAGGTTCTCCGTCAGCGGGACGCTCCGCGCGCCGGGGATGTGACCGCCGGGCGGATCGAAGGGCTCGCCGCGACCCTCGAAGCGCTCGGCGGACCGGACGTCCACGAGGGTCGCGCCCTCGGCGAGCGCGGCCTCGAGCGCCTCGATCGCGATCGTCGGCTTCGACCACTCGCGCGCAGGGTAGGGCGCCGCGGGGATCCGCGTGGGCACGTCGGGCGAGACCGGCCATCCCGCCGCGACCGCCGCGTCGAGCCCGCCGTCGAGGACCCACACGCGCTCGTGGCCGACCGCGCGCAGCATCCACCACATCCGCGCCGCGGCCTTCGCGCCGCCCGCGTCGTCGTAGAGGACCACGTCGGTGTCCGGCGCGATCCCGAGCTGTCCGAGACGCTCGCAGAACGCGCGCAGCTCGGGCAGCGGGTGCCGGCCGCCATGGCTCGGATCGCTGGCGTCGCCGCTCAGGTCGGCCTCGACGTCGACGAAGTGCGCGCCCTCGAGGTGGGCCGCGCGGTAGGCGTCGGCGGCGCCGGGCCCCATGCGGACGTCGAAGAGCCGGTGCGCGGTGGAGAGCCGTTCGGGGGCGATGAGCGTCGACATGAGACGGCGCGCAGACTACCAAAGGCGCATGGGGAGGACATCGATGCGAACGACGATCGCGCTCGGGGGGCTCGGGCTCGCGCTGGCCATGCTCGTGACGGGGTGCCGGCGGCACCGCGTGGACGAGATCGAGGCGTGCACGCCCGGGGTCGTCTACGCGGTGGCGTGCGACAGCATGGGCGTGGGCCGCTGCTCGGGAGACGCGATCATCCGCGTGTGCGACGGGGCCAGCTCGACGCAGGAGTGCGCCGACGGAACGGTCCCCTACCTCGCCGAGGACGACGACAGCGGCGAGGGGCGGTGCCCGCACGCGACGGCGACCTGCCCGACCTCCGGGGCCTTCGCGGTCGCCACGCGCGCCTACGACTCGGGCGGCTACTCCTGCGATTGGCGGGTCGAGCCGGTGGGCTCGACCGGCCCGCTCGTCGAGGCCGACGGCGGACCCTGATAAGGTCCGTTGCATGTTCCGAATCGTCATCACCGGCGCGAACCGCGGGATCGGCCTCGAGCTGGCCCGCGCGCGCCACGAGCACAACGACATCGTCGCGCTGGTGCGCGAGCCCAGCGACGAGCTCCGCGCCCTCGGCGCCCGCATCATCGACGGCGTCGACGTGACCGACCAGGCGTCGGTCGAGGCGGCCGCGGCGGAGCTCGAGGACGTCGACGTGCTCATCAACAACGCTGGCCTCCTCCGCTCGTCGTCGCTCGCCCACCTCGACTGGCCGTCGATCGAAGCGCAGATGCAGGTCGACGCGTTCGGTCCGCTGCGGGTCTCCGCCGCGCTCGCCCCGAAGATCAAGGACGGCGGCAAGATCGCGATCGTGACCAGCCGGATGGGCTCGCTGGCCGACAACACGAGCGGCGGCGCCTACGGCTACCGGATGAGCAAGTGCGCCGTGAACATGGTCGCGGTGTCGCTGTCGCGGGACCTCGCGTCGCGCGGGATCTCGGTCGGCCTCGTACACCCGGGCTTCGTCCGCACGCAGATGACGGGTGGCAACGGGCACATCGACCCGGACGCGGCGGCGGCGATGATCTGGGAGCGCATCGACGAGCTCGACCTCGAGAACACGGGGACGTTCTGGCACGCGAACGGTGAAGTGCTCCCGTGGTGACGGCGGCATGAGCTGGGAGCAAGCGTGGCGCGAGGGGCGTACCGGCTGGGACGCCGGCGCGTCGGCCCCCGCGCTGGTGGAGCTGGTCGAGCGCGGCGTGCTCCCGGACGGCCGCGCGCTCGTCCCCGGCTGCGGCGCCGGCTACGACGTGTTCACCCTCACCTCGAAGAAGCGCCGCGGGATCGGCATCGACATCGCGCCGACCGCTCGCGCGCGTTTCGAAGCCGTCCGAGACGAGCTCCGTGGCGTCGCCGGGCGCGCGCGGCTGATCACCGGGGACTTCTTCGCGTTCGAGGACGAGCCCTTCGACGTGATCTTCGACTACACGTTCCTGTGCGCGCTCGATCCGTCGGTGCGGCCGCAGTGGGCAAAGAAGATGGACGCCCTGCTCCGCCCCGACGGCGAGCTCGTGACGCTCGTGTTCCCCGTCGTCGACGCCCCGCCGCTCGGCCAGGGGCCGCCGTTCCCGGTGCAGCCCGACGACGTGCGCGCGCTGCTCGAGCCGCTCGGGTTCGAAGCGATCGAGCTCGCGCCGGTCACGCGCTCCCACCCGGGGCGCGAGGGCATGGAGCACCTCGGTCGCTGGCGCCGCCGGCGGAGCCGAGGGGGGGTATGATGTGCTGCCCATGACGACGCGCGCGCAGCCCTTCCGCGTCCATCGCCTCATCGATCGGACCGTGCTCGTGGGCGTGGTGGCGATCGGGGTGCTGGCGAGCCCCGCGCCCTGGGTGTGGCTGACCAGCTTCGCCGGGACCTTCGTCGCGCTCGCGAGCGCGGTCCTCGGGCTCGCGTACGTGGTCACCCGCTGGGCCGAGGGCCGGAGCCCGCGCATCCAGGGGCCCCGGCGCAAGCCGCCGCCGATCCGCGAGGAGGCCTTCATCACCGCGCAGGCGATGTGGGTGATGGCCGGGCTCGTGGCGTGGCCGATCACCGCGGCGCGGCTCGGGGCGTCCACCGGCTTCACGTGGTCGCTCGAGGGCACGGGCTGGTCGATCCCCGAGGCGATCGCCGTGAACGTGGCGGGGGTCTTCGCCGTCGACGCGTGGACCTACTGGAAGCACCGCGCGCTGCACACCAAGTTGCTGTTCGGCTTCCACCGCGGGCACCACACCTTCCGCGATCCGACCGCCTTCGCGAGCTTCGCGGTGGGCCCGTTCGAGGCGCTCTGGACGTTCCTGCCCGTGCTGATCGTCCTGCACCCCGCGGCGCTCCACTGGGGGCCCGCCTACGTGACGCTCGTGGTCGGGTTCGTGTGCCTCAACATGTACCTGCACTGCGGGGTCGAGGTGCGCTGGCTCGAGGCGATCGTGCCCAAGCTCGGGCTCAACACCTCGGCCTTCCACAACGTCCACCACTCGCACGTCCGCGCGAACTTCGGAGAGGTCGCGTTCCTCTGGGATCGCCTCTGCAAGACGCGGCGCGACGACCTGCAAGTGGCCCCCGCCGAGGCGGCCGAGCCCAGCGCCTAGACCCGCTAGCCCGGTAGCTCGGCGCGCAGCGACTCGATGGCCCGCGCGAGCGCGGTGGGATCGGCGATCTTCATCTTCGGCGCGAGCCAGGCGGTCGCCGCGGCGACGGTCCCCACGATCGAGAGCGGCGTCCGGCGCGGCCCGAGCAGCATCGCGATCGCGGAGAGCACGCTGCGCGCGAGCGCGGCGACGAAGCCGGTGCCCTCGACCACGCAGGCGACGCCGAGCAGCGCTCCCTCGTGCTCGCGGATCATGTCCGCGGACGCGCGGCGGAGCTCGTCGCCCGGCGGCGGCGCCGTCGGCTCGACCACGCAGATGAACCCCATCCCGTTCGGGTGCTTGTGCGCGACCTCGGCGAGCCCCGCGCGCTGCTTCGCGAAGCGCGGGCGGGTGACCTCGCGCCGCCACACGACCACGCAGAGCCGGTCGATCTCTCCGACCACGACCCCTTCTTCGACCGAGATCACGCGAACGTCGGGAGGTAACGCCACGGCTTCGGAGCCCGAGAGTACACCCGTTCCCCGTGGACGTTCCGTCTCCATCCTCGACCCGGCGCGGCTACCATCCCGTCTCGCGGAGGTTCGGAGGGATGGGCGACGAGGACGGCGATCGAGGCCTGGCGACGGTCGTTACGCCGTCGTCGCCCGAGCTCTCCCCGCAGTCGCTCGAGGGGGAGCTCCTCGCCGAGCGCTACCGGATCCTCGGTGTCCTCGGTCGAGGCGGGATGGGCACGGTCTACCGGGTCCGCGACACGGCGCTCGACGAGATCGTCGCGCTCAAGACGCTCCGCCGCGACTGGATCGGATCGCCGGGCGCGCTGGGGCGGTTCCGCCGCGAGGTGAAGCTCGCTCGGCGCGTCACCCACCCCAGCGTCGCGCGGACGTTCGACATCGGGGAGCACGAGGGGGAGCCGTTCCTCACGATGGAGCTCATCGACGGCACCTCGCTCGCCGCCGAGCTCGACGGCAAGCGGCGCATCTCGACGAGCCGCGTCGTCGCGATCGCGAAGGCGGTGACCGAGGGGCTCGCCGCGGCCCACGACGTCGGCGTCGTCCACCGCGACCTGAAGCCCGACAACATCCTGCTCGGTCGCGACGGACGCGTCGTGATCACCGACTTCGGCATCGCCCGCGTGGACACGGGCGACGCCCACGCCACGGCGGCCGGCGCGCTGGTGGGGACGCCCGCGTACATGTCGCCCGAGCAGGTGCAGGCGCTCGCGGTGGACGGTCGCTCCGACCTCTACACGCTGGGCCTCGTCCTCTACGAGATGCTGACAGGAGAGCGACCCTTCGAGGCTGGCTCGCTCGTCGCGCTCGCGGCGATGCGCCTCATCCGACCCCCGCCCGATCCGCGCGAGAAGGTGGCGTCCGCGCCCCCCGAGCTCGCCGAGCTCACCCTGGGCCTGCTCGCCCGCGAGCCCGAGGCGAGGCCGACCGCGCGGCAGATCCTCGACGCCCTCGCCCGAGCCGCGGATCCCGCCCGCGCCGCCGAGCCCTCGCGCGAGCTGCCGCGACCGGGGCCGAGCGCGGCGCCGGCGCGGACGCTCGCCGTGTTCCCCCTGCGCACCGCGGGGCCGCCCGAGGACCACTGGATCGGGGAGGGGCTGACCGACGACCTGTTCGACTCGCTCTGCCTCGTCCGCGAACTCCGGATGAAGGCGCGCGCGTCCGTCCTGCCCGCGGAGGCGCCGCTGGACTATGCGCGGCGGCTGGGCGTGGAGCTCGTCCTCGAGGGGTCGGTGCGCCGCGTCGCCGATCAGGTGCGCCTCGTGCTGCGGCTCACGAGCGTGGCGGACGCGTTCCAGGTGTGGGCCGAGCGCCTCGAGTGTCCGCTCGGTGAGCTGCTCGCGGCGAGCGACCGCGCGGCGAACGCGGTGGCCGCCGCGGTCGGCCACAGCGGTCCCCCGCGCGAGGAGCGGCGTCCCATCCCCCCCGAGGCCCTCGAGCTCTACCTGCGAGGCCGCGAGATCGAGGGGCGGCTCGCCTTCAACACCGCCGAGCACCTCCCCCTCGTCCAGCAGGCCTACGCCCTCGCCCCCGACGACCCCACCATCGCGGCGGCCTACGCGGACGCGCTCGCGTATCAGGTCTTCGAGCCCGACCCGGCGCCCGACGCGCTCACGATCGCGCGCCACGCCGCCGAGCGGGCGCTCGAGCTCGCGCCTCACCTCGCCGAGCCCTGGGTCGGCATGGCGCGCGTGCGTCACAACACCAACGACACGGCCGGCGCGGCGCGCGCGCTGCGACGCGCCCTCGCGAACGGGCCGAGCGTCGCCAAGGCGCACGACCTCGCCGGGCGCATCCTCACCGAGATCGATCGCCACGACGAGGCGCGCGCTTTCCTCGAGCGCGCCCTCGCGCTCGACCCCTCGCTCGGCTTCGCGGTGACCGACCTCATCCGCATCGCGGCCTTCGCCGGGGACGACGAGCGCGCGCTGAGCCTCCTCTCCGGCCTCGTCGGCGAGCAGTCCGAGTTCGAGGTGATGGCGGGCACGCGCCTCAGCCTCTGGCTCGGGCGCGACGTCGTCGAGACGCTCCCGCCCGGCGAGGGGAACGAGATGGACCTCATGATGGGGGTCACGCGCGCGGCGGTCCTCGACGGGCGCATCCCGCCCGACCTGCGGCGCGCGTTCGAGGCCGTCCTCGCGCCCCGCACCGAGCTCACGCGGCGCTCGCGCCTGTGCTTCCAGATCCTCGCCGAGCTCGAGCTGCGCTGCGGCGACGAGCCGGCCGCGCTCGCGCACGTGCGTCAGGCCGTCGAGGTCGGCCTCGAGGACCTCGCGTGGCTGCGCCGCTGCCCGCTCCTCGCGCCGCTCCACGCGGCGGGCGCCCTCGGGCGCGAGCTGGCGATCGTGGAGGCTCGCGCCGCCGCGATCGGCGCGGCCTGGGACGCGGCGATCGTCCCGAACACGCCGACGGCCGCCTGATCCCCACGACGCCAGGGTCGCGCTCATCGGGTACGCTGCGGAGGTGCGCTCGGTCGCGGCCGCGGTCCTCGTGCTGGCGTCGCTCGCTCCGGGCGTCGCGAGGGCCGAGCTGTTCTACCTCGCTGCGGACGCGAGGGGGCTCGTGTGCCTCCCCGTCGGCGACCTGGACTGCGCCACGGCGACCTGCGAGGACGCCTGCGGACCGATCGGCACGGGGTCCGGCTGCCACCACGCCGACCACACGCTGCTCTGCTGCGACACCGACAGCGACTGTCGGCTCACGCTCTCGACCGGCGTGTCGGTGTCGGGCCAGTGCGATCTCGTCACGGGGCTGCAGCTCGGCCCCGCGATGACCGTCTTCGGCGCGTGCACCTTCACCGACCCGCCCGAGGCGATGCTCTGCGGGCGGACCACCGCGGAGTCCCTCGCGCCGTGCGTCCCGGCCTCCGGCAACGACTGGCGCGACGGCGACTGCGACGGCGACGGGCTCGCCAACGGCGTGGACCCGGCGCCGTGCCGCGCGACCGAGCCGTCGGACGCGGGCGTCCCGGGGAACGACGCCGGGACGCGCGACGCGGGCGCGTCGGACGCGGGCGCGGACGACGCGGGCGAGCCGCTCGACGCGGCCGCCCCGAGCGACGCCGGCCCGTCGCGATCGCTCGCGCCTCGGTTCGGCGGGGGCGGCGGCTGCGTGTGCGGCTTCGCGCCGCCACGCTCCGGCGAGGCGTGGGTGCTCGCGCTCGCGCTCGCGTGGCTCGCTCGTCGCCGCGCGCGCTAGTCGTCACCTCATGGCGTCGTCGAGCGCTCGGTGGAAGGCGCCGAGGAGGTGCTCGTAGCGGCCGAAGCGCAGCACGTCGTTGGCTCCCGACCGGAGGGAGCGTTGGATCGACTCGCCGATCGCGAAGTCCTCCGCGAGGGTCGGCAGCGTCAGCGCGTGGTTCTTCTCCCAGTGGCGCTCCTCCGACTCGGAGCGCGGGCCGGGCGGCACGAGCATCGTGATCGCGACCTCCGTCTCGTCGATCGCGAGCGGTCGGAACGCGATCCACGCGACGTGGTCGGGCTGCACGAGCAGCGCGCCGTTCGGGAACAGGGAGTAGAGGACGTTGGCGTGCGCGCGGAGCGACCAGGTCGACTCGTCGGCGCCGGCGAGCTCCGCGAGGGACTTCTTGACCAGGACCAGCCGCGAGTGCCGCCCGAACGCGTCGGCGAGGAACACGTTGTCGGTGAAGAGCCGCGCGATCGTCTTCGCGTGCGCGATCGTGAAGTGGTAGGCCTCGAGGCCGCCCTCCACGAGGAGCTTCCAGTTCGCCCGCCAGACGCGGCGGTCCGGGCGGAACGGCTCGAGGCGGTCGAGGCCGAGCGTGGCGAGCTCGCGATCGAGCGCGTCGCCGAGGTGCGCGGCCACGTCGATCGCGCCGCGGCGGGCGACCCACACGAGGCCGTGGCGCTCCTCGCACGGCACGGGCGCGAGGCCGTGGTCGGCCTTCGGCAGCGTCGGGAACCCGTCGGGGTGCCGGACGCCGACGAGCGCGCCGTCGAGGTCGTAGGTCCACGCGTGGTAGGGGCAGGCGAAGCGCTTGCGGCGACCGCGCGCCTCCGCCACGAGCGTGGTGCCGCGGTGCCGGCACACGTTGAGGAACGCGCCCACCTGGCCGTCCGCGCGGCGGGTCAGCAGGATCGGCGCGCCGCCGAGCTCGAGCGTCACGAAGTCGCCCGGCTCGGCCAGCTCCCGCGCGTGCGCCACGGGCTGCGGGATCGTGGCGAAGAGCGTCTCCTGCTCGCGCGCGAAGCGCGCCGGGTCGAGGTAGCGCGCGACCGGCGAGACCTCCTCGGCGTCGCCGCGATCGCAGGCCCCGTCCTCGAGCCGCGCGAGCGCGCGGCGGATCAGCTCGAGCTCTGTCGTCCGGTCCACGACGCGAGGACTCTACACGAGGGGAGGGCGGCTCACGGGTTCGCGCTCCCGTTCGGTTCCGTCGGCGCGTCCAGCGCCGCGCCTCCGAGCCGCGCGTAGAGCGCAGGCAGCAAGAACAGCGTGAGGGACGTGCAGGTGACCAGCCCTCCGATGACCACGGTCGCCAGCGGGCGCTGCACCTCGGCGCCGGCGCTGGTCGAGAACGCCATCGGGAAGAACCCGATCGCGTCGGTCAGCGCGGTCATGAGGACGGGTCGCAGCCGCAGCTTCGCGGCGAGGGACGACGCCTCGGCGAGCGAGGTGCCACCCGCCTGGAGCTCGCGGATCGTCGAGACCAGGACGACCCCGTTGAGCACGGCGATCCCGAACAGCGCGATGAAGCCCACGCCCGCGCTGATCGAGAAGGGCATCTGACGGATCGCGAGCGCGATGACCCCGCCCGTCGCCGCGAAGGGGACGTTCAGGAACACGAGCCACGCGGGTCGGGCGGCGCCGTACGTCGCGAAGAGCATGGTGAAGATCAGCAGGAGCACGAGCGGCACCATCCACCCGAGCCGCGCGCTGGCGCGCTCGAGGTTCTCGAACTGACCGCCCCATCTTGTGAAGTACCCGGGCGGCATGTCGACGTCGGCGCGGACACGCGCGCGAGCCTCGGCGACGAACCCCGCGAGGTCTCGATCGCGGACGTTGACCTGGACGGTGAGGCGTCGCTGGATGGCCTCGCGGCTGATCGTCGCGGGCCCCTCGATCGGCTCGAGCGAGGCGAGCTGACCGAGCGGCACGGTGCCTCCGCCGGGGCGCGCGATGGGCAGCTCCCGCAAGGCCTGGAGGTCGTCGCGCGCGTCGGGCGGCATGCGCACCTGGAGCGCGAAGCGGCGCTGCCCCTCGAACACCTGACCCACCCTGTGGCCCGCCAGGGTGGCGACCGCGTCGGTCACGGCCACCGCGTCGATCCCGTACCGCGCGAGCGCGTCGCGATCCACGACGACGTCGAGCGACGGCAAGCCCTCGAGCTGCTCGGCGGAGACGTCGGCCGCCCCGGGGACCCGCGAGAGCGTGGCGACCAGGTCGTCGGCGATGCGCGCGAGCTCTTCGAGATCCTCGCCATACACGTAGACCGCGACGTCCGCTCGCACGCCGCTCACCAGCTCGTTGGTGCGCAGCTCGATCGGCTGGCTGAACATGTAGTTCTGCCCTGGCGCCTCGGCCTCGAGGCTCGCCTTCATCCGATCGGCGAGCTCGTCGACGCTCCCGGCGTGGGTCCATCCGTCGCGATCCTCGAGCACCACGTACACGTCCGCCTGCTCGAACCCCATCGGGTCGGTCGCGATCTCGGAGCGGCCGATGCGAGAGAGCACCGTGCGCACCTCGTCGTCGTACTCGGCCAGCAAGACCTCTTCCATCCGAGAGGTGGCCTCCACGGACTCGTCGAGGGACACCGACGCGGGCCGCACGACCTCGATCGCGAGCGAGCCCTCGTCGAGGCGCGGCAGGAACTCCGCGCCCAAGGTCGCGCCCGAAGCGATCGCCACGCCGACCACCGCGATGGCCCCCAGGAAGGGCACCCAGGGCCGGAGCATGACGAAGGCCAGGGCGGGCTCGTACAGCCGTCGCGCCGCGCGCATGGCCCAGGTCTCCCGCTCGGCCGCGCCCGCGCGGAGCACGAGGCTCGACGCCGCCGGGATCAGCGTCAGCGCGATCACGATCGAGGCTCCGAGCGCGAACAGCACCGTCCACGCCATCGGTCGGAACATCCGCCCCTCGACGCCCTCGAGCGACAGGACGGGCACGTAGACGAGCATGATGATGCCCACCGCGAACAGCACCGGCCGCGCCATCTCGCGCGCGCTCCGCTGGACCGTCGCCTTGGCGTCCCCGCCCGGCGCGAGGCTCAGCGAGCGCACCACCTGCTCGACGATCACCACGGCGGCGTCCACCACGATCCCGAAGTCCAGCGCGCCGAGGCTCATCAGGTTCCCCGACACCCCGAGCGCCTCCATCGCGATCAACGCGGCGAGCATGCTCAGCGGGATCACGCTCGCGACGAGCAGGCCTCCGCGGACGTTGCCGAGCAGCAGGAGGAGCACGACGATCACGAGGACGCCGCCCTCGATCAGGTTGGTCACCGCGGTGCGGATCGTCCTGTCGACGAGCTCGGTGCGGTCGTAGACGGTCTCGATCGTCACGCCCTCCGGCAGCGTCGGGGCGAGCGCGGCCAGGCGGGCGTCCACGGCCTGCGAGACCTCCCGGCTGTTCTCGCCGATCAGCATCATCACGATGCCGCTGACGATCTCGCCGCGGCCGTCTCGCGTCGCCGCGCCCTGGCGGATCATCGGCGCCTCGACGACCTCGGCGACGTCGCCGAGGCGGATCGGCACGCCCTCGCCCCGCGTCGTCACCGCGACGCGGCGCACGTCCTCCACGCTGGTGAGGAGCCCGTCGGCCCGGATCAGGCGTTGCTCACCTCCGCGGACGATGTATCCGCCGCCGCTCGTCGTGTTGTTGCGCCGGAGCGCCTCGAAGACGTCGTCGATCCCGAGCCCCAGCGCGCGGAGCGCCGTCGGGTCCGGGCGCACCTCGAAGGTCTTCAGCTCCCCGCCGGTGGCGTTGACCTCCACGACGCCGTCGACCGCGCGCAGGTGGTACGCGAGGTACCAGTCGAGGATCTCCCGGAGCTCCATCAGCGTGTAGCAGTCCGGCCGGTCTTCTCCTTCGCACATCGGCTCGGCGCGGACCTCGAAAAGGTAGATGTCGCCGAGCCCCGTCGAGATCGGGCCCAGCTCGGGCAGCCCGTACTCGGGCGGGACGAGCTGGCGCGCTTCGCCGAGCCGCTCCGAGACGAGCTGACGGGCGAAGTAGATGTCGGTGCCCTCTTCGAACACGAGCGTCACCGCGCTGACGCCGAAGCGGGAGACGCTGCGGACCTCCTCGAGGTTGGGCAGGCCGCTCATCACGGACTCGATCGGGAACGTGATGAAGCGCTCCACCTCGAGCGGACCGAGCGACGGAGCGTTCGTGAGCACGAGCACCTGCTCGTTGGTCGCGTCGGGGACCGCGTCGATCGGCAGCTCGCGCGCCGCGCGGACCCCGAGGGCCCCCATCATCAGGACGAGCAGGATGACGACGAAGCGATGACGGACCGAGAAGTCGACGATGCGCTCCCCCATCAGTCGTCGTCTCCCTCGAGGCGGCTCCGGAGCAGGTGCGACTTGAGGACGAACGCGTGCTCGGAGACGTACCGGTCCCCCAGCTCGAGGCCGTCGATCACCTCGGTGCGCCCCTCCGCGGTGCGCCCGACGGTGATGGCCCTGACGCGCAGCTCGTCCGGCGTGTCGGTCGGCACGAAGACGACCGAGCGACCCTCGAGCTGTTGCACCGCAGCCGCCTGAACGGTGGGGGTCGCGGTGGCGCCGGCCCGCGCGACGCGAAGCGTGCCGAAGAGCCCGGGGCGAAGCGCGCCGTCGGGGTTGGGCAGCACCATGCGCACGGGGAGGGCCCGCGTGGCCTCCTCGAGGACCGGCGCGATCCAGTCGAGCGTGCCGGCGAACACGCGCGCGGGCTGCGCTGGCAGCGTCAGCGTCGCCGCCCCGTCCACGTGGAGCGCGTCGATGTCCTGCGCGTACGCTCGGCCGACGATCCAGACGACGCTCGGGTCGGCGATCACGAACAGGGTCCGATCCGCGGCGACGACCTCACCGACGGTCGCGTGCCGCTCGACGATCTCGCCGGCGATGCTGGCGCGCAGGAGCATCGTCGCCCCGCCACCGCCCGAGCCGTAGATGCGCACTCTGTCCTGCAGGCCGGCGACCCGCGCGCGAGCCGAGCGCAGCGCCCCGCGCGCCTCGACGAGCCCGCGCCCCGCGCCGATCCCCGCTTCGGTCAGCGCCTCCTGTCGAGTGGCCGTCGCCTCCGCGACCTCGAGCTCCGCGCGCGCCTCCGCGAGGTCCGCGCGCGCCCGCCCGAGGTCGACGCTGCGGATCACGGCGAGGATCTGGCCCTCCTCGACGCGCTCGCCGATCGACGCTCGCACCTCGGCGACCTGACCGGGTGCGAGGGACGCGACGTGGACGACGCGATCGGGGTCGAGCTGCACCTCCGCGGGGATCGCGATCCCGTCCGCGAGGGGGACCGCCTCGACCTCCGCGAAGGCGATCCCGGCGCGCGCCATCGCGGTCGCGGAGAGGCGAACGACGCTCGCGAGCGGCGCGTCGTGATCGGGTTCGTGCTCCGTCGGCTCGGGGGCGCCCCCGCCGCAGCTCGACCACAGGAGGGCGACGAAGAGCCCGATGCGCCTCATCGGCGGGGCTCCTGGTGGTGCGCGTCGGGCCAGGGATCGACACCGAGCGCGTCCGCGAGAGCGGCCACGGCGTCGTAGTACTCCGCGTAGGCGACGAGGGCCTCGAGCTGGGTGTCGAGCACCAGCTCGCGACCACGCGCGACGCGGAGCACGTCGAGCTCGCCGATCCGGAAGGCCTCCTCGAGCTGACCGAGCTGTCGCTCGACGGTCGGCAGGAGCTCGTCCCGGTACCGCTCGAGCTGCTCCGCGGCGGCGTCGGTCGTGGCGGCGAGGCGGCGCACGCGCACAGGCAGGGTGAGGTCCGCCGCGCTCTCTTCGGCTCGCGCGACCTCGAGGTCGACCTCGGCGTTCGCGCGGCCGACCGGGTTCCGATGAAAGAAGGGGAAGGGGAACGACAGGACCCCGAGGATCTGGTGCTCCCGGGCCCCCTCTCCGGGGGCGCCCTCGAGCTGATAGTTGAGACCGACGGCGGGTTCGGGCCAGCCCTCGCGATCGGCCAGGGTGGCTCGCGCGCGCGCCTCCGCGGCGGTGGCGCGGAGCATCGCGAGCTGCGGTCCGTGCTCGCGGGCGAGGGCCACGAGCGTGGCCACGGGCGGCGCGCGCCGCGGCGGCTCGAGAGCCCCGATGGGCGCGGGCGGGGGCTCGGACGGCCAGCCCGTCAGCTCCGCGAGCTGGAGCCGCGCGTCGAGGTAGCCGTGCTGCTCGTGGGTGAGTCGCTGCTGCGCGCGAAGGCGCTCGAGCTCGGCGACGGAGACGGTGAGGGGGGAGTCCTCTCCGAGCTCGACGCGACGGCGCGCGATCGCCTCGAGGCGCTCGTCGAACGCGAGCATCCGTTGGGCGACCCCGACGCGCTCGCGCGCGACCAAGGCGCGGTGGTAGGCGCTGTGCACCGCGTGGTGCAGCTCGTACCAGGCGAGCTCGAGCTGTCCCTGCTGCCTCTCGCGCGACCGTCGCGCGACCTCGCGTCGGACCCCCGGCTCGCCCGCGATCTCGAGGCGCTGTCGGAGCTGGAGCGAGACGTCCACGTCGCTCGCGTCTCCCCGCAGGCGAGGCCCCACCGCGACCTGCAGCTGCGGATCGCTCGGCACGGGTGCCTCCGCCGCGGCCTCGTCCGCCCGCCAGCGCTCCGAGGTCGCGCGCGCCACGGACATCGTGGGGCTGTGCTGCTCCGCGTGCTCGAGCAGCGCCTCGAGCGTCACCGCGCCCGGCTCGGCCTGAGCCGCCGCGCTCGCGCACACCAACTGAACGAGCGTCAGCACGCCCGCTCCGATCCCTCTGATCATCGTCGCCTCCGTCGCCTCGGATCCACGGAACACGGCGCGGCGTCCGCCCACGGGTCGTGGACGGACTGCTCCTGGCGCGCCGCGATCTCAGGCGCTCGGAGGACGAGGCAGGCGGCGGCCGAAGCCGACGCGCGCGGAGCCGTCGACGCAAGGGACGGCCCGCTCGTAGCGCGGGCCGAAGAACGGGACCTCGGGTCGGTCGTCGCTCACCACCACGTGGATCGAGCCGCAGCACGGGCACGCGTGTGAGCTCGGCGTGCAACCGCTGAGGTCGCACGCGTCGGCGCAGTCGCCCTCCTCGAGATGGCCCACCGTGATCAGGTGGCCCATGTCCTCGAACATCTCCAGGCCGCCGGGGACGAGCCCGACGACGAAGGCGCTCAGGAGGACGAGGCGGACGAGCTCCATCGACGGCATGGTGACCCGCGCGGTGTGCTCGGAGCAAGCCGCGACGGATTTTCCCTTCACAAGTGAAGCGATATGCTTCATGAGTGAAGCATCGTGACGAAGCACCGCTTCTTCTACCTGCTCAACCTGGCCCGGCATCGCGTGAACAAGCACGTCGATCGGGTCGCGCTCGACGAGCTCGGGATCTCGGCGGCCTGGCTCGGCGCGCTCTTCGTGATCGGCGGGCAGCCGGGCGCGAGCCAGCGCGAGCTCGCCCGCAGCCTCGGCTACAACGAGTCGGCGATCACGGCGCTCCTGCGAAAGCTCGTCGACGCCGAGCTCGTGGAGCGAGCGCCCTCGCCGAGCGACGCGCGCGTGATGCAGCTCCAGCTCACCGAGCGGGGCGCGAGCCTCGCCAAGCGCGGCAAGCCGCTCCTGAAGCGGTTCAACGCGATGCTGATGGACGGCTTCGACGAGCCCGAGCTCGACGTCGCCGCCCGCTTCCTCGAGAACGCGATCGAGCGATTCGGACCGGAGGGACGATGACCGACTCCACCTGGCAGGCGACCGCCTGCATCCTCTGCAGCGAGAATTGCGGGCTCGAGGTGAAGACCTCGGGTCGCGGGATCACCGCGGTGCGCGGCGACGCGCAGCACCCGCACTCGCAGGGCTACCTGTGTCAGAAGGCGGCGCGCCTCGACCACTACCAGAGCCACACCGACCGCCTCGACTCGCCGCTGCGCCGTCGCCCCGACGGGAGCTTCGAGCGGATCTCGTGGGACACCGCGCTGCGCGAGATCGCGCAGAAGCTGAAGGCGATCCGGGACGCGCACGGCGGCTCGGCGATCGCGTACTACGGCGGCGGCGGGCAGGGGAACCACCTCGGCGGCGTCTACGGCTCGTCGCTGCGCGCGGCGCTCCGCACGCCCTACGTCTACTCCGCGCTCGCGCAGGAGAAGACGGGCGACTTCTGGGTCAACGGCGAGCTCTTCGGTCGCCAGACCTGCCACGTCACGACCGGGGTCGCCGACGCCGACTACGTGATCTTCCTCGGCACCAACCCGTGGCAGTCGCACGGGTTCCCGCGGGCCCGCAAGGTCCTCAAGGCGCTCTCGTCGGACCCGAAGCGCACGATGGTCGTGATCGACCCGCGCGTCACCGAGACCGCCAAGCTCGCCGACGTGCACCTGCGGGTGCGGCCGGGCACGGACGCGTTCCTGCTCGCCGCGCTGCTCGGCGTCGTCGCGCAGGAGGGGCTCGAGGCGCGGCGCTTCCTCGACGAGCGGACCACCGGGCACGACGAGGTGCTCGCGGCGCTCCGGGAGGTCCCCGTCGAGGCGTTCGCGCGGCGGGCCGGCGTCCCGCTCGAGGACGTCCAGAGGGTCGCCCGCGGCCTCGCCGCCGCCCGCGCCGCGACGGTGCGCGCCGACCTCGGCATCCAGCAGAGCTACCACAGCACGCTCAACTCCTACCTCGAGAAGCTCCTCTTCCTCGTGACGGGGCACTTCGGGCGCCGCGGCACCAACAACCTGCACACCTTCTTGCTCCCCCTCATCGGCCACTCGCCGAGCCCGGAGGAGAGCTCGAAGGTCCCGCTCACGCCGGTCACGAAGATGCGGCCGATCGGCAAGCTCTACCCGCCCAACGTGCTCCCGCTCGAGATCGACACGGACGCGCCGGAGCGCGTGCGGGCGGTCATCGTCGACAGCGCGAACCCGCTCGTCTCGGCGGCCGACACGCGCGGCTACGAGCGAGCGTTCGAGCGGCTCGAGCTGTCGGTGACCATCGACGTCGCGCTCTCGGAGACCGCGCAGCGCTCCCAGTACGTCCTGCCCGCGGCGAGCCAGTTCGAGAAGGGCGAGGCGACCTTCTTCTCCCTCGGCTTCCCCGACAACGGCTTCCACTTCCGGCGGCCGCTGTTCACCCCGCTCCCCGGCACGCTGCCCGAGCCGGAGATCTACCGCCGCCTCCTCGTCGAGCTCGGCGCGCTCCCCGACCGGTTCCCCGCGCTCGAGGCGGCGGCGCGGCTCCAGCGCCGGTTCCCGCGCTCGCGCGCGTTCGGGCTCGCGCTCACCGCGGCGCTGAAGGCCCGCCCGAAGTGGGCGCCGATGGCCGCCGTGATCGTGTACGCGACCCTCGGCCGCGCGCTCCCGAAGGGCACCGAGAGCGCCGCGGTGCTCTGGGCCGCGTCCCAGGCGTACGCGAAGAAGCACGCCGCGGCGGTCCGTCGCGCGGGCATCCGCGACGCCGGCGCGGGCCTCGGCGACGCCCTGTTCGAGCGCATGCTCGAGGGCGAGCACGGCATCACCCTGAGCGAGCACGAGCAGGACGACGTGTGGTCGCTGCTGCGCACCGAGGACCACCGGATCCACCTCGCGATCCCGTCCATGCTCGACGAGCTCCGCGCGCTCGCGGACGAGCCGCTGCCGAACGATGCCGAGTTCCCCCTCTCGCTGATGGCGGGCGAGCGCCGGGCCTACAACGCCAACACCATCTACCGCGACCCCGCGTGGCGGCGCGTCGACCCCGACGGGGCGGCGCGCGTCCACCCCGACGACGCGGCGCGGCTGGGCCTGCGCGACGGAGACCGGGTCGCGGTCGAGTCCCGCACCGGCGCGGTCGAGGCCACCGTCGAGGTCAACGACGGCATGCTGCCCGGCGTGCTCAGCCTCCCGCACGGCTACGGCCTGTCGCACGCCGGCGCGGACGGCGTACGCGTACAGTCGGGCCCGCGGATCAACGAGCTCACCGCCGCCGATCACTGCGACCCGCTGACCAAGACGCCCTTCCACAAGACGGTCCCGGTGCGGCTGCGGGTGATCTGACCCACTGGGCATCGATGACGGTGGTGGAAGAGACGCAAAGGGATCGATCGTGGGGCGGTCCCCAGCGCGTCCCCCGACCCGGCGCTCGCCTCGACCGACTGCAGAGCGCCGACGCCGCCGCGGATCGATAAAGAAACTCTCTTTGCCCCCTTCGCGCCCTTTGCGCGAAATTCCACCGCCGCGCTTCACGAACCAAGCGGGAGCCGCCTTGCATCGACAAAGAAACCCTCTTTGCCCCTTCGCGCCCTTTGCGCGAAATTCCACGACCTCCATCGGGCGCCAAGGAAGGTCAGCCGCGCCGGTCGGCCTTCACGCGGCGGCTGATCCGGAACGAGCGCACCCGCCGCGGCTCGAGCCCCGCGAGCCACTCGACGTACGAGGGCTCGAGGCCGCGCTCCCGAGCGACGGCCTCCGGCTCCGCGCGCACGCGCTCCTCGAGCTCGGGGTCGTCGAGGAACTGCGCGAGGAGCGCCTGCCGGCCGGCGACCGTCACCGGCGCCCCGCCGCCCGCAACACGTCGTGCACCCGCGCGACCTCGGCGAGCGCCCCTTCGAAGGACGGGAGGTCCTCATCCCACTCGACGATCACCGCCCGCAGCGACGGCGCGCGCTCCGCGACTCGCGCGAGCAGCCCGAGGGCCTCGGCCTCGACCGGGCGGTCGTGGCTGTCGATCCAGAGCCCGAACGCCTCGCGGCCCCCCGCGAGGTGCACCTCGACGACGCGGTCGAGGTCGAGGGCGTCGAGGTAGCGCAGCGGATCGAAGCCGCCGTTGCGGGCGTCGTAGAGCAGGTTGGTGAGGTCGAGCAGCGCCCCCACCTCCGCGGCGCGGAGCGCGTCTCGGTAGCGCGCTCCGAGCACCTCGGCGGAGGCCGCGTCCGTGACGCCGAGGCCGAGCACGTCGGCGGGGTTCTCGAGCAGCAAGGGGCAGGGCGCCCCGGTCTGCGCGCGGCGGGCGTTGCCCCTCAACGTGGCCAGGGTGTCGGGCTCACCGTCGAGCGGCGCGAAGTGCCCGAGGTCCACGCCTCCCGCGCGCAGGAACGCGAGGTGATCGCTCCACCATCGCACGTGGAGCTGCCGCAAGGTCTCGTGCACGTCGCCGAGGTAGGCGGGGTCGGGGCCCGCCGCGTCACCGATCCCCAGGTCGACCCCGTGGGCCACGAGCACCCAGCGCGCGCCGAGCTGGCGGAGCTCGCGCGGGCGGCGCGCGGCGCAGAGGTAGTCGTCGACCATGATCTCGAGCACCTCGAAGCCGCCGCGATCCGGCAGCCGCGAGAGCTCCTCGATCCAGGGCTCGCGGAGGGCGAGGCCGATGGCGGTCGGTTCCACGCCCCCGAGTATGCCTCGCGGCGTGCATACTCGGGCCGCATGGGGGAACGACGCGAGCTGCATTGGCTGCCGACCAAGACGCGCCGATCGATCGAGGCGGCCGTCACCGGCGCCGAGCGGGCGCTCGGGTCGCGCTTGGAGGCGGCGGTCCTCGTCGGGGCCGCCGCGAGCCCGGCGCGCGCGGATCGGGCCCGCGCGCCGCAAGTGCTCGTCATCACCAGCGACCTGCCCGGGACTCAACTCCGGGAGCTCGCCGCGCAGGTCCACGACGCGATGCGGGCCAACGTACGCGTCCGCGTGCTGACCTCGGGCGAGCTCACGCGCAGCTGCGACGTCTTCGCCCTCGAGGTCGCCGAGTGGCGCGACCGGCACGTCTCGTTGCGGGGCGACGACCCGTTCGCCGACTGCACGATCGAGGACGCAGACCTCGTGCGGTCGCTCGAGGCCGCCGCGCGGGGTCTGGTCCGGCGGCTGCGCAACCGCGTCCTCGCGGACCTCGGCACCGACGGGCGCCGCGACGACGCGGCGAACGCGGTCGGCGACGCGATCGAGCGCAGCTTCGTCATCGCCCATCACTACCTCGCGCTCGACGCCGAGCCGCCCGCGGAGGAGGCGGCGCTGCTCGACGCGATCTCCGAGGCGGCGGGCCTCGACCCGAAGCCCGTCCACGCGCTCCACGAGGAGCTGCGATCCCGCGGCCGCGTCGCCAAGCCCGTGGACGCCGCGGTGACGCTGCTGCCCTGGCTCGAGGGCATCGTCGAGCTCGTCGACCGCGCGAGCGAGGCGTGAGACGCGCGGTCGCGGCTGCGCTGCTCGTCCTGGGGGCGGCGTCGCCCGCCGGCGCCCAGCGCTCGCTCAGCCGCTACTCGCTCGTGATCGAGCCGGCGGTCGGCGAGAGCTTCGAGACGCTCCGCTACGAGATGCGCGTCACCTACGACCAGAGGGGTGGGAGCCGCCCGTTCAAGTTCTTCGGAAGCGCTCCGATCCGCAACGTGGTCGTGACGTCTCCCGACGGACGGCCCCTCGCGATCAATCGGCCATCGAACTATCGCGAGTCGCGCCTCGAGTGGGACCTCGCCTACGAGGCCCCGAACGCGTATTCCGCGGTGATCTACTTCGAGCAGGACGCCGACCTCGAGCATGGCTGGCACGAGGATCGGCTCCGCGTGCGCTGGGCGAACCGTTGGCGCATCCGGGTCCGGCAGATGGACGTCGAGCTGCGCATCCCCGAGGCCCAGTTCCGCGGGTGTGGTGTCGCGCTGGAGGGGTCGCAGGAGCTGCCGAGGCCGCGTCCGGGCTGGCGTGCGTGCCGCGTGTCGCAGCCGCACACGTTCGTGGTGACCGCGCGGGTCGGGACGGGAACACCCACGTGGTCGTGGCTTCTCTTCGGGGCGGTCTGTCTCGTCTTCCCGCTCGTCGTGCTCGCGGGCCTGCTTCGGCTCCATCGCCGCTGGCTGCGCGACCGCGGCGTGCTGCCGCCGGCGGAGCCGTTCTACGCGCATCAGCCCAACGCGCCCTATCGCGCTCCGTCGGTGCTCCCGGTGCACACCGTCCCCGACCCGGTGTTGACATCCGAGGACCGTCAGCAGCTGCTCGTGCGGCTCGTGCTCACCTCGACGTCGACCGCGATCGTGGCCGGGGGCGCGGTCCTCGCCACCTTCCTCGGTCTGCCGTTGCCGTTGGCTCCCCTCGCGATGGTCGCCCTGCCGGTCCTGAGCCTCCTTCTCTTCGTCGCGATCTACCTTCTCCGCGAGCGCCACGAGCCGAGCTGGCTCGCCGCTGGGGTCGGTATCGTGCTCGTCGCGATGGCCACGATCCTCATCGGCAAGGTGGTCCTCGTGATCATGGGCGTGGCCGGGTTCATCACCTTCCTCATGGTCATCGGCGCCAACGCCAAGGGCTCGGGGGGAGGCACGTCGGGTGGCTCGAGCTGCGGCTCGAGCTGTGGCTCCAGCTGCGGGTCGAGCTGCGGGTCGAGCTGTGGCTCCAGCTGCGGTTCGAGCTGCGGCGGCTGTGGCGGCTGACCGGCTCAGCGCCGGAGCCGGACGACCACGTGGCCCGTGCCCGCGCGGCGCCCCTGGCCGGGCGGGCCGCCGCGCGTGGTGAAGCGCGACCGCGACGGGCCCCGCCCCGCGACGAGCACCTTGAGCCGGCGGGCGCGCATCGCGCCGAGGCTCGGCCGCGTGGCCGCCTCCGCCTCGGTCGAGTAGCCGGTGATCTCGCAGCGCAGCCCGCGGTCCTCGCGCATCAGCGCGACGAGGCGGCCGAGCGCGGCTTCGTCGACGCGGCTCTCGGCGACGCCGTCCGCCACGAAGTCCATCGGGAAGAGCATCCCCCGCAAGAAGGGTTGCAATCGCGGATCGGTGTCGGGGACGACGATCCGGGGCGTGTGCGATCGGGGCGCGGGCTCGGTCAGGGCGTCCCAGGGCGGCCGCCGCGTCGGCGCGATCGCGACGAGCGCGGGCTCGGCCGGCGCGGCGGGTCGCGGGGGCGCCGGTCGCGGCACCGGCGGCGCGGCGATCGCGACGAGCGGCGGCGGGGCGGCGGGCATCGGCTCCGCGAGGTCGGCCATCGCCTCGTCCATCAGCGCGACGCGGCGCCGGTACATGGCGGCGCGCTGGTCGCACGCGCGGCCGCAGGGGGTGGCGGCGAGCCGCTCGAGCTCGGAGGTGATGGAGACGGGTCGGCCGACCGCCAGCGCGCCGCCCTCGAGCCACGGCGCGGCGGCGATGGGCCGCGCGATCCAGTGGTGCACGACCTCGACGCCCGCGACCTCGAGGCGCCCCGCGCGCCACTCGGTGCGCACGAGCGCGAGCGGCGCGTCGCGGACGCCGACCTCGCGCGCGGTGAGGACGCCCGCGGGCTCCTCCATCGCGGCGAGGAGGTTCCCGAGCGAGTACAGCACCCGGACGCGCCGGCCGTCGCTCGTCTCGATGACCTCCGTCGAGCCCGGGACGTGAGTGCCGTGCCCGATGATCAGGTCGGCGCCGGCCTCCGCGGCCTCGCGCGCGGCCTCGCGCATCATCGGCCGCGGCCGCGTCATGTCCTCGTGGACCCAGTGGAAGACGGCGACGACGAGGTGCGCGTCGCCGGCGCGAGCGGCCCGCAAGCTGGCTTGCAGCGTACCGTCGCGGAGGAACGCGATGCGCGGGCTCGCGCCCTCGTCCCCGTTGGGCCGGTGGTTGGTGCCCTCGGCCCACGCGGCGAAGGCGACCCGCGCGCCGCTCACGGGGACCACGAGGGCGCGCGCGGCCGCGCCGGAGTCGGCGCCGACCCCGATCAGCGGGAGATGGCGCTCGTCCGCGGCGGCCATCGTGTTGCGCAGCCCGCGCAGGCCCTGGTCGTACGCGTGGTTGTTCGCGATGGTCACCGCGTCCACGCCAGCGGCTCGCAGCGCGTCGAGGAAGTGCGTCGGCGCGCGGAACACCGGCACGTCCTCGATCGGGTCGCGGTCGCGGTAGCGCGGCGTGATCGGGACCTCGAGGTTGACGACCGCGAGATCCGCGCGGGACAGCGTCGGGGCGAGGTCCCGGAAGACCTCGCGGTACGCCTCGTCCCGCCCGACCACGCGCGGCCCGGTGCCGCAGCTGGTAGGCGAGCGGCGCGTCGTAGAGCACGTCCCCGCCGAAGGCGAGCGTGGGGCCCGGCCGCGCCTGCGCGCCGGCCGTCGCGGACCAGAGCAGACAGCCGAGCAACGCGAGGCCCCGACGCACGAGCACGTCGCAGGCTACCGTGGCCGACCCCGCCGGGGGAAATTCGACCGCCCCCCTCAGCGCCGCGCGAGCGTGTGGCCGTGCTGGCCGATGGAGCGCAGCGCCCCTCGGACGGCGGCGCGGAGGGCGTTGTCGGAGAGGCGGTTCACGTCGTCCCCGCCCCGCGCGCCGGCGCGGCCGGTGAGCATCGCGCGGACCGCGCCGCCCCGCGCGTCGGCGACGACCACGGTGACCCGCGCCCGCACCTCGACGCCCGCGTGCGTGCGCTGCGAGCGCAGCTCGGCGACCGTGGCGCGCAGCTCGAGCTCGGCGCGGCGCGCGGGCACCACGTCGACCTCGGGCGTCCCGGCCAGGACCTCCTGCATCGCGTCCTGGATCACGGGGTCGCTGATCACGGTGACCCGCACGCGTCGCCGCGCGTGGGCATCGGTCGAGAGGCCGCACGTCACCACCATCGCGACCACCGCGGCCGCGAGCACCCTGGCTCGGGTCATCCTGACCTCCAAGCGGCGCAGCGAAACTCGCCCGCCTTCTTCGGACTAGCGCCCCGGGCGATCGTCGGTCAAGAAAACGTCCCCGATGCCCTCCGACCTGGTCTCCATGATCCGGGGCGACGACTCGATCGACGCCATCGGTGAATACCTCGACGCCCTCGCCGCCGACGATCGCGAGCGCGAAGCGAACTCGCTCGGGGGCTCCGATCAGGCGCGCCTCTTCGACAAGGCCGCCGACGCGCCCACGATCACGCTCGAGCACTTCGTCCCGCGCGAGCTCGACGACCTCGTCCCGGTCCACCACCCGGGCCGCAACACGATCATGACGCTCAGCTACTTCCGCGGCTTCCAGAAGCGCTTCACGCGCTCGGCCGACGGCAGCGGGCGGCTCTTCGGCTACAACGCGAGCAACGCCTGGTTCATCACCCCGGGCTACTTCGTCGCCTACGAGACGACGGGCCACGAGACGTGGGCCGAGCGCGGGGGCGTCGTCGTCGACTACTTCCAGGTCCCGGACGCGGCGGTGCCCGAGGCGTGGCCCAAGGTCATCCCGAACAGCCAGGGCCTGCAGCGCCTCGTCTACCACCAGACCCGCGACTTCATGCGGCGCGTCTCGAGCCACGTCTCGATCGGGCGCGCCTCGCGCGAGGACCAGGGCGGCGACCGCATCCTCGACTACTGGTTCACCCTCTGCCGACAAGACCGGAGCCCCTCATGACGACGACCGCGGATCAGGTTGCAGCTCGCGCGAAGGAGCGCTTCGACGAGACCGTCGCGCGCCTCACCGAGTACCTGCGCTACCCGGCGATCAGCTGCGAGCCCGAGCACGCGCGCGACGTGAAGGCGCTCGCGGAGCGCATCGTGGACGACCTCGGCGCGCTCGGGATGAGCCACTGCCGGACGCTCGAGCTCGACGACGCGCTGCCGTGCGTCGCGGCCGAGCGGATGAACGCCCCGGGCAAGCCGACGGTGCTCGTCTACGGGCACCTCGACCTGCAGCCGGTGCGCGACGAGCCGTGGGACAGCCCGCCGCACGAGGCCCAGGCGGTGGACGGTCGGCTCTACGGTCGCGGCTCGGCCGACGACATGGGCGGCTGGGTCAGCCACCTCGCGGCGATGGAGGCGTGGCTCGCCGTCGCGGGCGAGCTGCCTGTCAACTTGCGTCTCTTGATCGAGGGCGAGGAGGAGATCGGCTCGCCGAACCTGCTGCGCTACATGGAGGCGTACCCCGAGGCGTTCGAGGCGGACGTGATGATCCTGACGGACTGCGAGAATCCGTCGACGGACATCCCGGGCCTCACCGTGTCGCTCCGCGGCCTGATGGACCTCGAGCTGCGCTGCGAGTCGATGGCGGCGGACGTTCACTCGGGCCTCTGGGGCAACGCGATCCCGGATCCCGCGGTGGCGCTGATGCAGCTCGTCGCGCGCCTCGTCGACGAGGACGGACGCCTCGCGCACGGCCGCGTGGAGGTCCCCGCGGACTGGGCGAAGGCGAGCTGGGACGTCCCGCTCGGCCCCGAGGTGGTGCGCGGCGGCGCGCGCCTGCTCGAGGGCGTCGACCCGCTGCCCCCGCGAGGCCGCTCGACGGCCGAGTGGATCTGGCGGCAGCCGGCGGTGACCGTCCTCTCGACCACGCTGCCGGTGCCCGGCCGCGAGAAGAACGCCGTGCGCCGCAAGGCATCCGCGCGCCTCTCCGTGCGCGTCGCGCCAGGACAGAAGGGCGAGGACCTCTTCGCCGTGCTCCGGGACGTCGTCCTCACCGACCCGCCGGGCGGCGTGAAGGTCGAGCTCGAGCTGCTGCAGTCCGGCGGGAGCTGGCTGTACGAGCCCAAGGGCCCCGCGTTCGAGGCCGCGGACCGCGCCTACGAGAAGGCCTGGGGCCGCCCCCTGATCCAGATCGGCGTCGGCGGCTCGATCCCGTTCGTCGCGATGTTCGGCGAGCGCTTCGGCGACCTCCCGCTGATCCTCAACGGCGTCATGGATCCCAAGACGGGCGCCCACGGCCCCAACGAGTCCATGGACCTCGGCGTCTTCGAGAAGGCCATCGTCGCCAACGTGCACCTCTACGAAGAGCTCGCCGCCCTCGATCTGTGATCGCTCGCCCGCTCTGCGGGGCGCGGACTCGGCAAGAGAGCCAGGGCGACCCCGCCGCCATCGACGGGGTCGCCGACTCACGTCACCTCACCTGGCCGCCGCACCTCCGACCAGCTTGAACAGCGTGGCCGCGACCTTGTCCGCGAGGTCATGGGCCTCCGCGACCCGCTCCTCCGACACGAACCCCGCGGCGCACGCGGTCTCGAGGTTCGACCGCGACTCCTTGGCTTCGTACATCGCGGTCTTCAGCCGCTCCCGACCGTTGCCGTCGTAGCGCCCCTCGCCCTCCGAGATGTTCAACGGCACCGACACCACCGAGCGCCGCAGCTGCTTGCCCAGCTCCGGGTGCGAGCGAGCGATGAGCTCCCACAGCGGGCGGCACAGCCGCACCAGCTCCAGCGAATCCGAGTACACACGCAAACGAGACATCGTTCTCTCCAGGTTGCCGGCAACCCGACCGCGCCCACGCGCGCCCGTCGTCCGGCATCCCGCCCCCCCGGCCGCCGCGCGCAGCGCGGGTCAACGGCGAAGCCCGGCGCGCAGCGCCGGGTCGCGAAGCGACCGTTGACGCGCGCGAGCACGGTGGCAGGGTGGGCGATGCCGGACGACGGGCCCCTGTAGAAGTGGACACTACGTTGACGGCTCACAGGGGTCCGTCGAAGCCGGGCACGGGCACGGGCACGGACGCGGACGCGGAGGCGGACTCGGACTCGGACTCGGACTCGGACTCGGACTCGGACTCGGACTCGGACTCGGACTCGGACTCGGACTCGGACTCGGACGCGGACGCGGACGCGGACGCGGACGCGGACGCGGACGCGGACGCGGACGCGGACTCGGACTCGGACTCGGACGCGGACGCGGACGCGGACGCGGACTCGGACGCGGACTCGGACGCGGAGGCGGGCACGGGCACCGGCTCCGCCCCCGCTCTCAGTACACCGCCCCGCCGATCGTGACCTCGCCGGTCACCACGTCGTTCCCCGGCTCGTGCACCACGACGGGGCCGCCGCGGAGGGTGACCGCGATGCGGGTCGTCACCGCGAGCTGCATGGCCAGGCCCGCGGACCAGCCGAAGGCGTGGCGCTCGAGGAGGCCGCCGCCCATCGGGAGCTCCTGGGCGCGGTGGTTGTCGAAGGCCGACGCGTAGAGGCCGAGCGAGAAGAGCGAGACCTCTAGCGGGTACGCCTGGATCTCGCCGCCGTAGCGCAGGTTCAGCAGCAGGTTCCCCGCCTCGGCGCCGAACACGCCGGTGAAGGTCGCGAGGACGCCGAGCTGCTGGAGGAAGAAGCCGCCGATGCCGACGCGGAGCTCGGGCCAGAACGCGCCCTGCGCGGCGGTGCCGCTCGCGCCGAAGTCGAGGGCGACGGTGGGGCCCACGCGGTCGAGCGGGGCCTCCTCGAGGTGCTCGAAGATCGGCGCCTCGTCCTCGACGATCATCGCCTGCGAGGCGGCCCGGGCGTACTCGTCGGTGAGCATCCAGAGCGGCATCGCGATCCGAGACGTGGCGTAGTCGAGGTAGAGGGTCTGCCCGGGATCGACGCGCACCCAGCCGTCGAAGCGGCTGCCCTCGGTGGCCGCCAGCACGCTCAACAGGACGATGCCGCCGGTGAGGAGCACGGCCGCGCCGACCACGAGCAGCGCGATGCCCGCGCCCTCGCCCGAGACGTCGGGGCCGCTGCTCCGCTCGCTGCCGCGGCCCCCCTCGGCCGGGCCCGCGCTCCCGTCGTCCGAGCCGCTCGACGCTCCGCCGCTCGAGCCGCTCTCGAGAGAGCGCGCGGCCGCGGCGAAGTCGCGGTGCGCGTCGTGGATCGCGATCCCGAGCGCGGCGGCCTGCATCGGATCGATCTGCACCGCCCGGTAGCCGGAGCCGGGGCGCCCGCCGAACGTCGCTTGCACCACGCGGACGCGATCCCCTCGCGCGGCGGGCGGCGTGTTGGCGAGCCGGATGAGCTCGTCGTGAGGCACGAAGTAGCCCGACGACAGGCAGCCGCTCGACGCGGTCGCCGCGAGCACCAGCAACAGAACGCACGGCGCGGTTCGCATCGACGCCAACGTAGTACGGCGCTCGCGCCGACCCAAGCGAGCAGGCTGCTGAAGAGCAGCCTGCTTCCGTGCCGCGCGCGCAGCGCGCATCTCCGTGCTCGGACCGTTCCCGTCAACCGTTCCCGCAGAAGGCGCGTGATCTCGGGCACGGGGAACGCGCACGGGTCACGGGCGGGCACGGGCAAGGGCACGGGCACGGAGCAGGCTCCGAAACGGTCCCTTCGGGCCCATTTCAGCAGCCTGCTACGGCTCGAGGATCGCGCGCAGGCGCGGCGCGATCTCGTTCGGGCTCCCGGGGCCGTGGATCGATCCCTCGATGCGGCGATCGGTGCCGCGGCCGTCCGGGCCGGGGACGACGAAGAGCGGGATCATGCGGGAGCCGTAGCCGGCCGCGTCGAGCCGGGCGCCGTCGTAGTCGCGATCGAGCTCGAGGAGCGCGAGCCGCGGGAGCGCGTCGTCGAGCTCGCCCGCCTCGGCGGCGGCGTGGAAGTAGCGGCACGGCTCGCACCACGTCGCGCCGACGTAGACCAGCGGCACGCGGGACTCGGCGCGCGCCTCGTCCGCGAAGCGCTGCACCAGCGGCGGCAGCTCGCCCGTCTCGGGGGCCACGAACCGGATCTGGGGACCCGGGGACGGCCGCGGAGGCGGCGGGGACGCGGTGCACGCGCCCACGGAGAGCAACCAGAGCAGGAGCGCGGCGCCTCTCACCCGCGCCGGTCGCGTGTGGCCTCGAGTCACGGGGCGGCAGCGTAGCCCGGGGCCGACCCGTCGGCTCGCCGTCGCCGCCCCGCGCGCCCCCGGTGTAGCCTGAGGTGTGATCTACGCGTTCACGGCGGTGTCGGCCGTCGTCCCGTCGATGCTCCTGCTCTGGTTCTTCCACTCGCGGGACACCTTCCGGGAGCCTGGGCGCGTGGTGTGGGCGACCTTCGGCTTCGGCGTCCTCGCGATCATCCCGGTGCTCGTCGTCGCCGCGCCGTTCGCGATCGCGCTCGACGCCGCGCACCTCCCGTATCCCCTCGTCGTCGGGCTCGTGAGCGCGTTCATCACGGCCGGCTTCCCCGAGGAGCTCTTCAAGTACTCCGTCCTCGTCCTCTACGCCGGGCGGCACCAGGAGTTCGACGAGCCGATGGACGGGATCGTCTACGGCGTCGCCGCGTCGCTCGGGTTCGCGACGCTCGAGAACATCCTCTACACGGCCCAGGGGGGGCTCGGCATCGCGCTGATGCGCGGGCTCACCGCGGTTCCGATGCACGCCGCGTGCGGCGCGATCATGGGCTGGTTCTACGGCCGCGCGCGGTTCTCGCCGCCGGGGCAGCGCCTCAAGCCCTACCTCCTCGGCTACCTCGTCCCGGTCGTCTTCCACGGGCTCTACGACGCCCCGCTCCTGACGCTTCAGGAGATCGTCGAGGGGCTCGGCGGCGCGGACCCCTCGGGCGATCAGGCGACCCTGATGTTCGGCCTCATGGCCGCGTCGTGCGTCGTCTTGCTCGTGCAGCTCGTCGCGGCGGTCGTCCTCGTGCAGCGCGCGCGCAAGGAGCAGCAGACCGCCGCCGTCGCGGCCGGCCAGGCGGTGCTGCAGCCCGCGCGCGAGCGCTCCCCCGTGCTCGGGTGGCTGGGGGTCCTGACCGGGGGCGGGCTCGCGAGCGTCGGCGGCCTGTTCCTGCTCGGCGCGCTCGCCGTCCTCGTCCTCCAGCCGCCGATGGATCCGGGGACGGACCCGATGGCCGCGGTCGGTGGCTTCGTCATCCTCGGCGCGCCGCCGCTGCTGGTCGGTCTCCTCGCCTTCGGGCTCGGCGTGCGCTCGCTCAACCGTCGCGGCGCGCCCGAGGTGGTGCTCGTCGGCGCGCCGCCCCGCTGATCGTGGCGCCCTGATGACTCAGGATTGCGTCACGCAGCCATACCGTGAATGCTGCGCGGCATGACCCTCGAAGCGAGCATCCCGCATCGACCCCTCGGCATGGACGTGGGCTCCATCCGCGAGTCCATCCTCGATCACCTCGAGCACGTCCGCGTCCGGGACCAGCACACGACGAGCGACCGCGATCTCTTCCACGCGATCTCGTACGCGGCGCGGGCGCGCCTCGCGGATCGCTGGCACCGCACGCGCCAGCGCGACTGGGAGCAGGGCGGCAAGCGCGTCTACTACCTCTCGATGGAGTACCTCCCGGGTCGGCTGCTGCGGGACGCGCTCTACAACCTCGGCATGCTGGAGGAGACCCGCGAGGCGGTGCGCTCGCTCGGGAGCGACCTCGACGCGCTCCTCGAAGAGGAGGAGGACCCGGGCCTCGGCAACGGCGGCCTCGGCCGCCTCGCCTCGTGCTTCATGGACTCGATGGCCACGCTGGGCATCGGCGCGGTCGGCTACGGCATCCGCTACGACTACGGGATCTTCCGCCAGGAGATCGTCGACGGCGAGCAGGTCGAGCACCCCGACAACTGGCTCGAGCACGGCTCGCCCTGGGAGGTCCCGCGGACCGATCTGCGCATGACCGTGCGCTACAACGGCCGCGTCGAGCCCCGCACCGACACCACCGGTCGCACGCACTTCGAGTGGCTCGACACCGACGACGTCTACGCCGTCGCGCACGACATCCCCGTGCCCGGCTACAAGAACGACGAGGTCAACACGCTGCGCCTCTGGAAGGCGGTGCCGGTCAAGGAGTTCGACCTCGCCGCGTTCAACCATGGCGATCACGACCGCTCGGTCGTGCAGCGCGGCTACGCCGAGAACATCTCGCGCATCCTCTACCCGAACGACGCGGGCCCCCCGGGCAAGGAGCTGCGCCTGCGCCAGGAGTACTTCTTCGTCTCCGCGTCCCTGCAAGACGCCGTGCGTCGCCACCTCGGCCGCCACGAGAGCCTCGACGACCTGCCGGACCGCGCGGTCTTCCAGCTCAACGACACGCACCCCGCGCTCGCGGTCGCCGAGATGATGCGCATCCTCATGGACGAGCATCACATCGACTGGAGCCGCGCCTGGTCGATCACGAAGCGCTGCTTCGCGTACACGAACCACACGCTCCTCCCCGAGGCGCTCGAGACGTGGCCGCAGCACCTGCTCGACAAGCTGCTGCCGCGCCAGCTCGACCTGATCCGCGAGATCGACAAGCGCCTGCGCGCGGACCTCGAGGCGCAGTACCCGAACCAGCCCGAGCGAATCGCCAAGATGGCGATCATCGAGCAGCGCCCGCAAGGCCACGTGCGCATGGCCAACCTCTCGATCGTCGGCAGCTTCAGCGTCAACGGGGTGAGCGCGCTGCACTCGCAGCTCCTGCGCGAGAAGATGTTCCCCGAGTTCGACGCGTACTACCCGAACCGGTTCCGCAACAAGACCAACGGCGTCACGCCGCGGCGCTGGGTCCTCGAGTGCAACCCCGGGCTCGCGGGGCTCGTGACCGAGGTGGTCGGCGACGACAGCTGGGTCACCCAGCTCGAGAAGATGCGCGCGCTCGAGGCGCTCGCCGACGACGCGGGCTTCCACGAGCGGTGGAACGCGGTGAAGCGCGACAACAAGGTCTCGCTCGCCAACAAGATCCAGGAGCTGCACGGGGTGTCGCTCGACCCCGACTCGATCTTCGACATCCAGATCAAGCGCATCCACGAGTACAAGCGCCAGCTCCTGAACGTGCTCCACGTCGTGGCGCGCTATCAGGAGATCAAGAACGGGAAGATCCCCGCGGCGCCGCGCTCGGTGATCTTCGGCGGCAAGGCGGCCAGCGGGTACGTCGTGGCCAAGCAGATCATCCACCTCATCCACTCGGTGGCGAGCGTGGTGAACTCCGACCCCGAGGTCCGCGACCACCTCCGCGTCTTCTACGTCCCGAACTACAGGGTCTCGTGGGCCGAGCGCCTGATCCCGGCCGCGGACCTCTCCGAGCAGATCAGCTGCGCGGGCCAGGAGGCGTCGGGCACCGGGAACATGAAGTTCGCGATGAACGGCGCGCTCACGATCGGCACGCTCGACGGCGCGAACGTCGAAATCCGCGAGGCGGTGGGGCCGGAGAACATCTTCATCTTCGGGCTCACCGTCGAGCAGGTCGTCGAGACGCTCACGCGGGGCTACCGGCCCGGCGCGATCTACGACGAGCAGCCGTCGGTGCGCGCGGTCATCGACGCGATCGCGAAGGGCGCGTTCAGCCCGGACCACCCGACCCGCTTCGAGGAGCTGATGCGCCGCATCGTCAGCGACGGCGAACGGTACGTGCACCTCGCCGACTTCGGCTCCTACCTCGACACCCAGCGTGACGTCGAGGCCCTCTACCTCGACCGCCACCAGTGGACCAAGCGCGCGATCCTCAACGCCGCGCGCATGGGCCGCTTCTCGAGCGACGAGACCATCCGCGACTACGCCCGCGACATCTGGGGCGTGCCGGTCGACTGAGAAGTCCAGAATCCTCAGTGGGGCGCTCCCCCCGCGATGGGCCCCGGTGATACCTTGCCGGGGTGTCACGACCGCTCGTATGGGGGCTCCTCGTCCTCGGGCTCGTGGGGTGCACCCGCGACGCGACGCAGCTGGTGGCGGTGATCGGCTCGGACCTGCCCGCCGACGACATCCGGACCGTGCGCATCCGGGTGTGGCCCATCGACGACGCCAACCCCACCGTCGAGGGGCGCGAGCCGACGGCGGAGCAGCGCTTCGAGGTCGGGCCGATGACCGACGGGGTGCGCGTCGGGCTGCCGTTCTCGTTCGGCGTCTTGCCGCCGCGGGGGACCGACGAGCCGCGCATCGAGATGCAGACCGACGCGCTCGACGCGATGAGCCAGGTGACCGTCTCGCGCTCGACCCGCGTCGGCTTCGTCCGCGAGCAGACCCTGCGGCTGCCCGTGTACCTCTCGGCGCTGTGCCGCGGGGTGATGTGCCCGCCCGGGCAGACGTGCATCGAGGGGACGTGCTCGAGCAACGAGGTCGACGCGAGCTCGCTCGACCCGGTGACCGCCGGGGCGGAGCTGCTCGACGGCGGGTCGCCCCCGGACGTCGACGCGGGGACGACCCCGATCCCCGACATGGTCGCGCCCACGTTCGCGATCGGGACCGGCACCACGCAGTCCTTCGGGGGCGCCTCCATCTCGTTCCTCGGCGACACCGGCGACCTCTTCCTCTACGGCAAGGGGCCCGACCCCATCGGGCCGATGGCCACGGGGGTCGCGGGCTTCGGGATGCTGGTCGCGCGCTACGGCCCCGACGGGACTCAGCGTTGGATCCGGCGCTGGGTGCTCCCCGACACGGCCACCGAGCTCGACCTCCAGGGGAACAGCGTCGCGGACTCCGTGCTCGCCGGCGATGTCATCTACGCTTGCGGGGTGCTCTCGAGCCTCGGCCTCACCGAGCGCGACGGCGCGACGCCGCTCCGCACCTTCGCGGCGACCGGCCGGACGATGGGCGACGACACCTGGCTCGCGCAGCTCGACGCGGCGACGGGCGCGATCCGCGCCGTCTCGATCATCGCCTTCGATCCGACGGTCACCGAGTCCGACGCGTGGTGCCGCGGGCTCCGCCTCACCTCGGCGGGCCTCGTGATCGCGATGCAGGTGGGCAACCCCGCGTTCGGGCCCATCGAGCCGACCGCGTTCCTGCTCGACGGGGTCCCCATCCCGTCCTCGGGGCCGACCGGCGCGGCCGAGGGCGGCGTGCTGCTCGTCCAGCCGACGCCCACCGGCTTCAACGGCGTCTCCGCGCGTCACTTCCGGGGCACCCTGTCGGCGTTCGTGAGCGGCCCGGGTGAGACGTCGTGGATGACGCTGGAGGGGACCTCGAGCGACATCGGCGGCCTCCTCGCGTCGGAGCCGTCGCCGCCCGCCGGCGCGATCCAGTCCGTGCTCGCGGTCCAGATCGACGGGACCGGCGCGCCGATGGCGGTGCACCCGCTCGTGCACACCAACGAGCAGTTCTCGCGGGCCGCGCTGGCCGAAGGGGGAGGGCGGCTCTTCGTCGCGTCGCTCGTCGAGGAGCGCACCACCGCCGAGCCGTCGTGGATCGAGGTGGTGGGGCGCGCCCGCGTCGAGGGCGTCGACACGCTCGCCGGCTATCGCTCCGCGCTCGCGTTCGTCGAGCTCGATCCGACGGACGGGGCGATGGTGCGCGCCTTCGACGCGCTCCCGATCGCGCCCGGCGCGACGCTCGCCATGGACGTCGACGACGGTGGGAACCTGTACATCGGCACCCGCTACAACGACGGCTCCGAGATCCCTCCGCTCGGGCTCTCCGCGGCGACGGTGCAGGGGCGCTCCGACGCCTACCTCGTGCGCTACGACGTGACCGACGCAGGGGTGACGCCGCGCTGGACCCTCGTCTTCAGCGACACGACCGGCGAGGCGACGTTCGGGGACGGCATCACCGGGCTCGAGGTGTCGAGCGGCGGTCGCCTGGCCATCGCCGGGACCACCTCGATGGCCGGCCTCGACCTCGGCCTCGGCACGATGCCGAGCGGGCACTGGTACGCCCTGCTCCAGTAGCCGTCAGAACTCGATCAGGGGCTGCACGACCACCTGCGCGGTCCCGCCGTACGGGTCCGCGACGGGGCCCTCGATCGTGAGCGCGAGCACGAGCACCACGACCCCGACGGCGAGCACGCCGCCGGCGATCCCCCAGAACAGCGGGCTCTCGAGGACCCCCGGCTCGTCGATGATGGGGACGAGCTGCGCGAACACGCGGATCGTCTCGCCCGGCTGCACCTGCACCTGTCGCTCGAAGGGCTCGTGCGCCTCCGCCACGACGCGCACCGCGTGCATCCCCGCCGCGAGCGTCAAGGTGGCTTGTGTCGTCCCGACGGGCTCGCCGTCGACCGAGAGCTCCGCGCCCTCGACGTCGGAGCCGAGCTCGAGCTCTCCGGGCAGCACGTCGAGGGTGACCGCCAGCGTGGTCGCGTCGCTCGGCAGCTCGTTCCGCGCCGGCGCGTGGCCGGGCGCGGTGATCTCGAGGACGTGGGCGCCCGGGTCGAGCACGATCGAGCGCCGAGGTCCGCTCCCCTCCGCGACGTCGCCGTCCACCGTGACCCGCGCGTCGTCGGGCGCCACCTCGAGCTCGAGCGTGCGCAGGCTCTGCGCGGCGACCTCGCGGAGCGCCTGAGCGTCGCGGAGCATGCGCCGGTCCGGGCTGGCGGCGGTGAGCTCGACGTAGCGGTCGATGGTCGCGATGGCCTCGCGCGCCCGGCCGAGCCGGACGAGGACCGAGGCGATGTTGAACAAGGTGGGCGGCCGCTCGAACAGCTCGAAGGAGCGCTCGAAGTCCTCGAGGGCCTCCGCCCAGCGCTCGGCCGCCGCGTGCTGGCGCCCCTCTTCGAACGCGGCTCGAGCGCCCGCCGCGTCCTGCGCTCGCGCCGCGTTGGCCACGACGCTGGAGGCCGCCAGGGCCAGGGCCACCACGATCGCGCGTCTCACCATCCGCTCAGCTCCGGGAGCGCGCCGGCGCGGCGCGGCTCGGTCGGTCGAGGCTCGCGCTCCGCCGGGGGATCGGGGGGCGTCGTCTCGGGGCGCGCCCGCGAACGGCGCGCGGTCGCGGGGGGCCGCGTGTCGGTCGGCTCGTGCGCGGTCGGCGTCGGCGCCTCCTCGACGACGGGCGCCTCGACGGCCGGCGGCTCGTCCGTCGGCGGGGCGAGCTCCGCGACGGGCTCGGGCTCGGTCTCGGTCTCGGCCTCGGGCTGGATCGCGGGCTCGAGGGCCGGCGCCGCGGTCGGTGTCGCGGCGGTCGGTGCTTCGTCGTCGAGGAGCGCCGCGACCCCGAGCCCACCCGCGACGAGCGCCAGGAGCGCCCCGGCGGCGAGCCCCGCGAGCAGGATCGGAGAGACCCCACCACGGCTCGTCGCGACCTCGGCCGAGTTCGCGTCGACTCGTGGCGCCTCGGCCAGGTTCGCGGCCTCGGGCGCCGCGGCCTCTCGCTTTCGCGGCTTCGCCACGATCGTCGACGCGTCCTCGGCGGTCACCGGCGGCGGGGTCGAGCGGGCCACGGTCGGCTCGAGCCCGAGCTCCGGCATGGACTCCCGAGGCGGGGGCGGGCGCGACGTGAGCGGCCGACCCTCGGGCGCGCGCGGATCGGGCGTCGCGATGCCCGCGCTCGCCGCCGCCGCGCGCAGCGCCTCGATCATCGCGGACATCGACGCGTGCCGCTCTTCGATCGTCTTTCGCAGCGCGCCGTCGACGACCTCGACGATCGGCGCGGGGACGCCCTCGTAGATCCCGAGCGAGGGCGGGTCCTCCATCATCACCCGAGCCATCACCATGGACGGGGTGTCGGCCTCGTAGGGGAGCCGGCCGCTGAGGCACTCGAACAGGATCACGCCGAACGCCCAGACGTCGGTCGCGGGGCCGATCTCGGCAGTCGCTCCGCGCGCCTGCTCCGGCGACATGTAGCTCGGCGTCCCCATCACGGCGCCCACGTGCGTCGCGAAGGTGCCTCCGTTCGCGCCCTCGCGGGGCATCACCTTGGCGATCCCGAAGTCGAGCACCTTGGGGACGGTCCGACCGAGCGCGTCCTTCGCGATGAAGATGTTGTCGGGCTTGAGGTCGCGGTGCACGACGCCGGCCTCGTGGGCCGCGCTCAGCGCGTCCATCACGGGGAGCAAGACTTCGAGCGCGCGCTCCGCGTCGAGGACCTCTCGGCGCTCGAGCAGCTCGCGCAGCGACTCGCCCTCGAGCAGCTCGAGGACCTGGAAGGCGATGCCGTCCGAGGTGACGCCGTAGTCGAGCACGTCGACCACGTGCGGATGACGCAGGCCGGCGGCCGCCTTCGCCTCGCGCACGAAGCGCCGGCTGATCCGCGGGTCGGCAGTCAGGTGGCGGCGGAGCACCTTGACCGCGACGGGGCGCTCCGTGGTGGCGTGGTGACCGCGGTAGACGACGCCCATCCCGCCTTCGCCGAGCTCGGCGGTGAGGGCGTAGCGGCCGTCGAGCACGCGACCGACCAGCTGCTCGTCCGCTGGACGCTCGCTCTCGCTGTTCCCCGTCGACTCGGCCCTCACGTCCCCGCGCTCACGGGCCCATGATGCCCGTCCGGTGGGCAGCGGGTCCAGCGGCCTCGGCGGCGTCCGTCACATGCCTCGCGGGACGAGCTCGTCGACCGGCGCCGGCAACGGGCGCTCGCCCGGGGTGTGGAGCTCGACCTCTTCCCGATAGGTCCGCTGGACCGAGACCTCGGCGGTTCGAGACAGGAACCAGCGGCGCGCGATCAGCGTGGCGCGCACGTCGAAGCTGACCAGCCGCATCCGGAGCTGGCCGAGCGCGCCGATGCGCTCCTGCGCGAGGCGCCCGGTCGCGTCGAGCTGGCGATCCTCGGTGCGCGTCGCGTCCGAGCGCGTCACCTCGAGCGAGACGACCTCGAGGCCGAGGGACTCCGCCTCGGCTCGAGTCCGCGCGGTGAAGTCCTCCGTCGTCGGGATCCGCCCCCCGCGGTCGTACCCGATGCGGTCGACCGCGGGGCTGAAGTCGAGGAGCCGATCCTCCATCTCGTAGCGCGCGTACGTGTACGCGCCGCCGAGGCAGGCGGCGAGCAGCAGCCCGACGAGGACGGCGTTCCGCGCGCGCGTGTTCATCGCCGGCCACGATACCGCAGCCGAGCTCAGGGCGGCGTGTAGGCGCCGACGAAGCGGCGGAGGTCGTGCAGGATCCCGTGCGCGCCCATCGTCTCCATCTCCGCGAGCGCGTCGGAGCTCGTCCAGCCCTGGTCGCGGATCCTGTAGATCGCGATCATCGCCCCGGTCCGATCGACGCCGTGCAAGCAATGAACGTAGACGGGGTGGCTGGCCGGATCCTCGACGATCGAGAGGAAGCGCTCCACCTGACTCGGCTCCGGCGCGTCGGTCGACGCGAGCGGGATCCACTCGTAGCGCATGCCCGCCTCGCGCACGCGCTCGCCCTCCTCGTGCCCGTGGAAGTGCCGCAGGTTGATGACCGTGCGCACCCCGCGCTCGCGGAGCCACGCGACGCCGTCTTCGTCGGGGGTGCCGCCGCGGAGCACGCCGGGGGCGACCTCGGCGGCGTAGGCGACGCCCCGCGCGCCCTCGATCCGCCGCGCGAAGCGGGCGCGGAGCGCGTCGGAGATCTCCGCGACGCTCTCCTCCGGGCGCGGGCCCGAGTCGAACACGACCTCGCCGTATCGCGACATGTGCGTCGGGTGGATCACGCCGGCCGGCATCCAGCCGCGCTGCCGCGCGCGGTAGGCGTCGACGCACAGCTCGGTGCAGTAGTAGCGGCGGTCGGACGGCATCCCGATCGTGCCGAGCCAGTCGTAGCTCGAGCCGATGTGCGATCGCGCGCGCTCCACCGCGCTCGCCCCCTCGCGCGCCGTCCAGTCGCGCGGGCGCACGATCAAGAAGCGCCGCGCCTGCGCGAGCAGCTCGCGCAGCGGGGTGGCCTCGACGCCGGAGCCGTGCGCCTCGATGACCTCGTTCGTCGCCGCGTCGTAGACGGCCGCGTGGGTCAGGTCGGCGGCGCTCCCCGCGGCGACGACCTGATCGCCGAAGTGGGTCCCGCGGACCACGATCCAGTAGCCGGCACGCGCGCGCCGCCGCGTGACGTCCACCCACCGGTCGGTGAGCCGCGACGCCTCGAGCCCCACCGGCGCCAGCTCGGGGCGGCCGGCGTAGACGGTGAGGAAGAGCGTGAGCCCGACCGAGGCCGCCGCGGCCAGGGCGATCCCGCGCCAGCGCTTCATCATCCCGAGAGGATCGGACGCGCACGCGGTCAGCACAAGCCGGCGCTCGCGAGGTAGATTCATGGGGCCGTGGCGCCGCAGCAGTCAGAGGAGGGGGGCGACATCGACGAGACGCTCCTCCTGAGCGGCTTCACGCAGGGAGCGTTCTTCCTCGATCGCTATCGGCTCGAGCGGATGCTCGGTCAGGGCGCGATGGGGAAGGTCTTCCGGGCCTACGACACGGTCACCGATCGCCCCGTCGCGGTGAAGGTCCTGCACCGCGAGCTCGCGAAGAAGGAGCAGGTGCTCGCGCGCTTCCGGCGCGAGTCCCGGATCCTGCGCGAGCTCGGCCACCCCGGGATCGTCCGCGTGTACGACTCGGGCATGGCGCCCGACGGGATGGACTACCTCGTGATGGAGCTGCTCGAGGGCCGGACCCTCAAGCAGCGCCTGCAGGCCGACGGGCCGATGACGCCCGAGGAGCTGCTCCCGATCCTCGTCCGCGTCTGCGACGCGCTCGGCGCCGTGCACCTGCAGGGGGTCGTTCACCGGGACCTCAAGCCCGAGAACCTCTTCCTCACGGAGGACGGCGACACGAAGGTCGTCGACTTCGGGCTCAGCCGCCTCGCGACGGGCGATCGGATGACGAAGACCGGGATGATGCTCGGCACGCCGCGCTACATGCCGCCGGAGCAGATCCGGTCGGCCAAGGACGCGGACGCGCGCACCGATCAGTACGCCGTCGGCGTGATCACCCACGAGGCGCTCGCGGGCTCGTCCCCGTTCCCCGCGGGCGACCCCGGGCAGCTGCTCGGGTGCGTGATGGAGGGCCGCATCCTCATGCTCGAGGAGCAGCGGCCCGGCCTGCCCAAGGCCATCGGCGACGTCGTGCGCAAGGCGATGTCACGGGATCCGAAGGAGCGCTTCGCGACCATCGGCGCCTACGTGGAGGCCTACGCGGCGGCGATCGGCCGCAAGACCGGGCGGAGCATGCTCGCGGAGTCGGGCTTCGCGGAGCTGTTCTCGGAGGCGGACGACCCGGACGCCTCGGGCGAGATCGAGCTGCCCGACGAGATCGTCTCCTCGGCGGCCTACGAGCCCCTGCGGTTCACCGTGCCCCCGTCGATGGAGCCGACGCCCGAGCGGCTCGCCCCGCGTTTCACCAAGCGAAAGCGACGCGCCCCGGCGGAGGGCGCGCAGAAGAACGGCAGGCTCTGGTGGGTGGTGTTCGTGCTCGCGCTCGTCGCGGTGACCTGCCTGTCGACGGCGATCGCGCTCGGCGTGCGCACCTGGCTCCGGTCGACCGGCGGAATCGCGACCCCCTCGAGCCTCGTCCCAGCCTCATGAACCGCGCTCTGTGTTGCCTCGCCGTCGCGCTCCTCGGCTGCACCCCCGCGTCGCCGACGCCCGTCCCCGATCCGGAGACGGACCCGTCGCCGCCGCCCTCGACGGAGCCCTCGACGATGACGCTGACGGTCCGCGAGGTGACCGAAGAGGGCTGGAGCGGGCGGCTGGTCGACGTCACCTTCACGAACGGCCGCGATCGGCACCTGCGGATCTTGCCGAGCCCGCGCCCCCGGCCCCTGTCGGAGATCGTCGCGGGCGCGAACCCGCCGCAGCCGTTCGCGGCGATCAACGGGGGCTTCTACGACACGAGCAACCAGCCCATGGGTCTGGTGCGCGCGGGCGGCGAAGATCTCCACGAGGTCGGCGAGCGAGGCGGCTCCGGGATCTTGTTCGTCCGCGGCGGGGTGCCTCGGATCGTCCACGTCGACGGCTACACGTCGAGCGACGGGGTGACGGAGGGGCTCCAGAGCATCGACCGCCTCGTCCACGCGGGCGAGAGCGTGGTGGGCGCGGGCGCCTCGGCGCGACGGGCGGCGAGGAGCGCCGTCGCGATCGACGGCGAGGGCACCGTGCACCTCGTCGTGGCCTTCGACGAGCGCGCGGTGGCCGTCGACGAGGACGCTCGGATCGAGCTCGGCCGCGAGGCCACCCGGACCGGCCCGACCATCGCCGAGTGGGCCGATCTGCTCCGCCGCCAGCCCGAGGACGGAGGGCTCGGGGCGCGGGACGCGCTCGGGCTCGACGGGGGATTCTCCACGTCGCTGGTGGTGAAGAGTGAAGCTCGGGCGCTCACGATCGTCCCTGTCAACGCGACCATCAACGCCGTCCTCCTCACCGTGAACGACGGGTGACGCTCCCCGGTCGAGGACCTGTGAACCCAGGTTCGACGGCGGCCGATGATCGCGTCGAACCCCCGAAATTCTGGGGGTGGTACGGACCTCGCTGAGAGCCTGCGCATGCCGCGCACTCTCCTCACCGCCGTTCTCGTCCTCGGGCTCGCCAACGTCGCCGTCGCGCAGGACTTCGACGCCGACGGGGAGGCCGCGATGCTCACGCAGATCAACGCGCTCCGCGCGGAGAGCCAGCTCGCCCCCGTCGAGCGGCTCGACTCGCTCGACGCGGTGGCGCGAGCGCACTCGGCGGAGATGGCCCAGACGGGTCAGCTCGCCCACGTGTCCGACGCGACCGGGACGCCCGAGGATCGGGTGCAGGCGGCCGGCGTGGGCGCGGCGCGCGTGACGGAGAACGTCGCGAGCCACCGCGACACCGCGAGCGCGCTCGCGGCCGTGCTCGCGAGCCCGGCGCACCGTCAGAACGTGCTCGACCCGGCGGTGACCCACGTCGGCCTCGGCTCGGCGCGGAGCGAGCAAGGCGTGTTCGTGACCCAGGTGTTCGCGGGTCTCCCCGCGCCCGCGGCCGCCCCCGAGGCGCCCGCGCCGGTCGAGGAGGCGCCCGCGCCGGAGCCCGTCCTCGAGGCCGGTCCCGCGCCCGCGCCGACCTTCGAGCTCATCCCTCCCTTCATGGAGCAGGCGATGACGCAGGCCGCCGCGCCGGTCATGGACGCCGTCAGCGGTGTGCTCGCCCCCGCCGCGCCCGAGGCCCCTGCGCCTGCCGTCGAGGCGCCCCCCGCGGTCGCCGACGCGGCGCCCGCCACGCCCGAGGTCGCCGCCCCCGAGGCTGCGCCCGCGAGCCCCGCGGGCAGCCTCTCGCCCGGCGCCGCGAACACCCTCCGCGAGCTCGTCGGCCTCGCGCAGTCGCTCCTCGGCGGCGCGAACTGAAAAAGACAACAAGATGAACAGCGTCCCCATGGCCCCTGACCGCGTCGTGCGTTGACGCGCGCGCGGATTGGCGAGGGGTGGGGCTGCGGACCAAGCTCGACGCATGAAGTGGCTCGGTGTCTCGCTCGGTCTGGTGCTCGCGGCGTGCGGGCCGGACACCACCTGGCGGCCTGCGTGGGACGCGACGGACGGCTGGGTGATGAACCTCGGGGGGCTCGGGGCCGACGACCTGTACGCGGTCGGCGGCTCCCTCGAGCGCGGCCGCATGATCCACTTCGACGGCGTGACGGCGACGCCGGTGGAGCTGCCCGACGTGCCGCTCGTGAACTGGGTGCAGGCCTTCGCGGCCAACGACGTCCACGCGGTCGGCAACGAGGGGACGCTGCTCCACTTCGACGGCGCCGCCTGGACGACGCAGCCGAGCCCGACCGATCAGGACCTCTGGGGCGTCTGGGGCTCGGCGCCGAACGACGTCTGGGCGGTCGGCGGCTCCGCGCGGCTCGCGAGCGGGGTGCCCACGCTCCTGCACTACGACGGCGCCGCGTGGACCTCGGTCGAGGTGCCGCCGCTGACGCCGACGGGCGTGCGCGCGCTCTTCAAGGTGTGGGGCAGCTCCGCGACCGATGTGTACGCGGTCGGTCAGATCGGCGTCGCGATCCACTGGGACGGCGCGACCTGGACGGAGGTCCGCACCGGCGCGGGCGACGACCTCGTCGCGGTGTGGGGGACCGGGCCGAACGACGTGGTCGCGGTCGGCGGCCGGAGCAACGGCGTGGTCGCGCGCTTCGACGGCACCGAGTGGCACAGCGAGTTCGTGACACCGCTGCCCGGGTTGAACGGGGTGTGGATGCGCGAGCCTGGTGTCGCGCACATCGCGGGGCTCCGCGGCCTGCTCGCCACCTACCACGCCGACACCGGGGAGATCGTCGAAGAGGACGTCGCCGAGCGCCTCGACTTCCACGCGCTCTTCGGCGCCGACGGAAGGCTCCACGCCGTTGGAGGCAATCTTGCAGTTCCCTCGAGCGCAACGGGGATCGCGTGGAGGCGCGATCTGGGAGGCGACGAGTGAGAAAGTCCATTTGCGCGCTCGGGGCGGTGTTCGTGTTGGCGGGGTGTCCGGAGCCGGGCCCGCCGCCGGTGATCCCCGACGACATCTTTGCGCCGCTGGGAGAAATTGCGCCGTTCGCCACCGAGGAGCAGCGAGCGACCTTCGAGCGCGGGCGCGCCTTCGCGGATCACGACTTCACCATCGAGGAGGGGCTCGGTCCGCACTTCAACCTGAGCAGCTGCGCGGGCTGCCACGAGCGCCCCGTCACGGGTGGCAGCGGGCCGCGCTACAGGAACTTCCTCCTCATCGCGCAGGACGTGCCCGACGGGCCGTTGAACTTCCTCGGCGTGAAGGGGATCCAGCCCCAGTTCGAGGTGGACGCCGAGAGCCGGTACCCGACCCCCGAGGGCGTCGACGTCGCGGCCGGCCGCAACGCCATCCCGTTCTTCGGCGCCGGGCTCATGGCCGAGATCCCCGGCGAGTCGATCCTGCGCAACGAGGACCCCGACGACGCCGACGGCGACGGCATCAGCGGGCGCGCGAACTACGACCAGGGCTTCGTCGGCCGCTTCGGTCGCAAGTCGCAGACGGTGTCCGTCGAGGGCTTCATCCGAGGCCCCCTCTTCAACCACCTCGGGATGACGTCGAACCCGCTGTCGGCCGAGATGGCCGCGCGCCTCCCCGTCCCGAGCGTCGCCGCCGAGGTCGGGCGCGGGTCGATGCCGCTGACCGAGGACGTCGGCGCGAACGTGCAGGCGCAGGCCGCCGCGCCCGCGTCGCCGATCACCGACGACGACGACGTCCCGGATCCCGAGATCAGCGAGCAGGACCTGTTCGACCTCGTCTCGTTCGCGATGCTGCTCGCGGCTCCGCAGCCCGACGCGCCGACCCCGCAGTCGACGCGCGGGGAAGAGGTCTTCTCCGAGATGCGCTGCGACGCGTGCCACGTGCACACGCTCGAGAGCCCTCGCGGCCTCGTCCCGCTCTACAGCGACCTGCTGCTCCACGACATGGGCCCCGAGCTCGCCGACGGGATCCGCATGGGCATCGCGATGGGCAACGAGTTTCGCACGCAGCCGCTGTGGGGCGTCTCCGCGGTGGGGCCCTTCCTCCACGACGGCCGCGCCGACACGCTCGACGAGGCGATCCGGATGCACGGCGGCGAGGGCCAGGCCGCGGCCGACGCCTACGCCGCCGCCGACGACGCGGACCGCGCCGCGGTCATCGCGTTCCTCGAGTCGCTCGGCGGCCTGTCACAGCGCAGCGAGGGCCTGATCCCCCCGGGCGCTACGGCGCCTCCGGTGGCGGAGCTCGGCGGGCCGATGGCGGGCACCGACGCGGCGATGTTCGAGCACGGCCGTCGCGTCTTCGACGGCGACTTCGGCCTCGACCGGGGCCTCGGGCCGGGCTTCAACGGCGACTCGTGCCGCGCCTGCCACTTCCTCGGCGAGGTCGGCGGCGCGGGGACGATCGACGTCAACGTCACGCGCCAGGGGATCTCCGACGGCGCCACGGTCGCGGCTCCGAGCACGGGGACGATGGCGCACCGCCACAGCCGGATCCCGTCGCAGCGCCCGCCGCTGTCGCCGGACAGCAACTTCTTCGAGCTGCGCCAGACGCCGCCGCTGTTCGGGTTCGGGCTCATCGACCAGATCCCGGAGGCGGTCGTGATGGCCAACGCGGACCCGGACGACCTCGACGGCGACGGGGTGCGCGGGCGCCCGCACGTCCTCGGCGACGGCCGCCTCGGTCGCTTCGGCTGGAAGGCGAACGTCCCGAGCGTGGCGGAGTTCACGCGCGACGCGCTGTTCAACGAGATGGGGGTCTCGCTCCCCGACCAGCCCGGGCTGACCTTCGGCGGCGCCACCGACGCCGACGAGATCCCCGACCCCGAGATGCAGCTCGACGAGATCGAGGCGCTGAGCTTCTTCATCGGTCACCTCGCGCCGCCGCCGCGCGCGCACGACGACGTGGCGCTCGAGGACATGGGCGAGGCGCTCTTCGAGACCGTCGGCTGCGCGAGCTGTCACCGGACGCTGGCGCTCGAAGACGGAACACCCGTTGTGTTGTACAGCGACCTGCTGCTCCACGACGTCTTCCCGGACGGCGCGCTCGGTATCGGCGACGGCGACGCCGGCGGGCGCGAGCTTCGGACCCCGCCGCTCTGGGGCCTCCACGTGAGCGGCCCCTACATGCACGACGGCCGCTCCGGCACCGTGGAGGACGCCATCGCGCGTCACTTCGGTGAGGCGAGCGCCTCGGCGACCGCGTTCGCGGGCCTGAGCGCGGGCGAGCGCGCGGCGGTGCTGGCGTTCCTCGCTTCGCTGTAGCCTGCGCGGCGCTCGCGCTCGTCGGCTGCGCCTGCGCCTCCGGGACGGAGGTGCGCGTGGGCGAACGCGCGTTCTGCGCGCGGGTCGCGGCCACCGAGGCGGAGCGCCTCCGCGGCCTGCGCGGCGAGGGGCCGCTCGCGCCGGGGGAAGGGCTGCTCCTGCCGTTCCCCGTCGAGGACGAGATCTGCATCGTCAACGACGGAGTGAGCTTCGCGCTCGACGTGGCCTACGCCGACGCGGCCGGGCAGGTCGTCGCGATCGAGCGGCGCCTCCCGGCGAACGATGGCACGCCTCGTTGTCACGCCCCGGTGCGCGACGTGCTCGAGGTCGCGGCCGGCGAGCTCGACGGCGTCTCGGTCGGCGACACCCTCTCGCGCTGACGGGGGGCGGTCACGCGTGATCGGTGCGTCGCAGCAGCAGGTGCGCGACGCGGTCGACCTGCCGCGTGTCGGCGACCTTCTCGACGCGCTCGACCTCGTAGCCGCGCTGCTCGAGCCATCGCCGCAGCCCCGCGAGATCGTAGCGGCGGCTGTAGAGCATGGTGATCGCGCGCCGCTCGCTGGTGAGGACGAGGTCGTGGCAGAAGTTGTAGGAGCCGGGGACCGTCGCGGAGTCGTCGTCCTCGCGGACCCACACGCGCAGCTCGAGGTCGGCGGGGCGTCGGCCGAGCGCCGCCTCCCAGCGCCGGTAGGGGCCCTCGAGCAAGAGCCGGCGGTTCGCCTCGGCGGCCGTCTCCGTCTCGCTCGGCTGCGTGAGGCGATAGACCGGATCGAGATCGGGGCGCTCGGATCGCAGGCCGACCTCGAGCCACACGAGGTCCCCGGGGCGCGTGAGGAAGCTGAGCTTCTGACGCACGAAGGTGTCCTCGTTGCGGACGTTCCCGAAGACGTTGCCGAGCACCAACACGAGGCGGCGGCCGGCGTCGGGATCGTGTCGCTCGGACGGCAGGCGCCGCGCGAAGTCGAGCGGGCCCTCTTCGAAGTCCGCGCAGATCGCCATGACCTGCGCGCGCTCGAACGGGACCGACGCCACGGCCCGACGCGCGGAGAGCGCCGCGCGCATCAGCAGCGAGATGGAGACGTCCACCAGCGTGAGCGAGCGCCAGGGCGGGGGATCGGTCGCCTCGACCGCCTCGAGCGCGCCGAGGATCTCGACCTCTTTGCCGCCCTCGCCCGGGCCGAGGCTGATCACGTCGAGGCCGCGCGTCCGGCCCCGTCGGCCGACGCCGATCGACGCCGCGATCGGGCCGAGCGCCGAGCCGTCGGAGGCTCGGCCGGTCGCGAGCCACTTCCTCGCCGACTGCCGCACGCCGCTCAGCCACGTCGACTGCTCGTAGCCGCCTCCGATGAGGTTCTCCCAGGCGAGCGCGCCCTGCGGCTCGAAGTAGAGGAAGCGGTGCCCGAGGTAGTCGTAGTGCATGCGGTCTCGGAGCTGCCGCTGCAGCTCCGAGGGGTTCGCCTCGGGCGCGATGTCGAGGTGGGTCATCCCGCTCTCGAGGTCCGAGGTGCTCGAGCCCGCGCGCTCGCGCAGCGCGGCGAGGCGGGCCGCGAACGCCGCCTGGACCTGCGCGAGCTTGGTCGGCTTGAGCTCGCCGACCGCGCCCGTTCGCCAGTTCTGGATCGTCTCGGGGCTCACCCCGACGAGCTGCGCGAGATCGCGGTCGTGGGTGAGCCCGAGCCCCTCGGCGAGGGTGAACAGGAGCTGGAAGACCTGCGCGTCCTTCTTGCTCATCTCCCGGAGGGTAACCGCGACGGGGCGGGGAGCGCTCAGGGACAGCCGAGCGTGCGCACCGCGGTGACCAACGCGGACGTGTTCCCGAAGAGCAGGAGCCTCGCCGTCCCTCGCCACTCGGCGATCCGGTCGGCGTAGGCCGAGGCGGAGTAGGACTCGGGGTAGAGGGTCGCGTCCACCGACCGCATGCGGGTGATCGCGCTGCCGTGGCCGACGAAGAACTCCCCTCCCTGGAACACGACCTGGACCGCGTTGACGCCGGTCGCGCGCGTGGCGATCAGCCCGCCCGTCGCGAGGTCGTACACGGACACGCCCGCGTCGATGGCCCCGTGCTCCCACCCGATCGCGAGCCGGCCGGCGGGGTCGGTCGCGAGGTCGAGGGAGCCCTCGACGGTGGCGTCGCTCAGGACGGTCTGGACGGGGCGCGCGCTCGACGCGTCGAACACGCGGTACTGGACCTGACCCTCGGGGCGCGCGCCCACGGCGACGAAGCTGCCACCGGTCGTCGGCTCGACGTCGGGGAAGGGATTGAAGCGGCCGGGCATCAGGTCGGACATCGGTCGCGTCCAGGTTCCGTCGCGATAGATCCCGGCGCGTATGGCGATGGTGCTCTGCACGGTCACGACCGCGACCGAGCTGCCATCGGACGCAGCCTGGACCGAGTAGCCAGGGCCCACCGCCACGTCCGGCGTGAGCACGCCGCTCGCGCTGACCCGAGCGTGGTAGGTCGTCGGCGTCGCGCCGTCGCGCGGGAAGAAGATCGACCACTGGCCGCCGTCCCAGCCGAGGCCGACGGGGCCGTCGACGCTGGGGCCCGACGCGACGATCACGGGCGACCCGGTCGGGGTGCCGTTCTCCGCCAGCCGCTGCCAGACGATCCGGCGCGTCCCGCTGTCGAGGAGGTAGGCCGCCGCGCCGCCCATGCCGGGCGTCGGGTGGAGGCCGATGTCCACGTGGGCGAAGTAGTCCGAGACGACGGTGGTCGGGGCGCCGTACGCGAGGGTGCCCTGGTCGGGGAAGCCGTCGCAGTCGTCGTCCACGCCGTTGCAGGTGTCGGGCGGGGTCACGCACTCGTCCCAGGTGCAGAAGAGGGCGTCGCATCGGCGCGTGCCGGTGGCGGTGCAGCTCCCGAGACGCACCGTGCACGCGCCCGTCGATCCGGCGGCGCAGTCGAACCCGTCGTCGGGGACGCCGTCGCAGTCGTCGTCGAAGCCGTTGCATCGCTCGTCGGGGAAGTCGCACGACGCGCTCGACGGGCTCGCGCACACCACCGCCGACTCGACCGCGCCCGCCTCGCAGGCGCAGCTGGCTCCGGGCGCGAGGCCCATCCACGTGAACGGGTCGTCCACGCCGCCCGCGCAGTCGTCGTCGACGCCGTTGCAGACCTCGGGGTTGCCGGGGAAGCGGGCGGGGTCGGTGTCGTCGCAGTCGCCGGGCTCGGTCACCCAGCCGCTCGGCGCCGCGCCCGGGCAGTACGGGAGGGCCGCGCCCGCGCCCGCGCCGTCGCCGTCCGCGTCGGCGAAGTGATCGACGAGCACCGCCTCGCATCCGTCGGAGGTCGCGGGCGTGCTGAGGTCGCCGTTGCAGTCCACGAACGACCCCATGCACGCGTAGACGCACGCCCCGTCCGCGCAGGCGCGGGTGGTGAAGGGGAGGGCGGGGCACGCGTGTCCGCAGGAGCCGCAGTCCGACACGTCGCTCGAGGTGTCGACGCAGGACCCGTCGCAGGCCTCGAGCCCGCCGCCGCACTCGGTCACGCACGAGGGGCGGCCGTCCACGTTCGAGCAGAAGCCCGCGGCCGGGCAGGCCACGCCGCAGCCTCCGCAGTTGGCGCGATCGAGGATCCGCGTCTCGCAGCCGGGGGCCGCCGCGCAGTCCTGGAAGCCCGCCTCGCACTCCTCCACGCACGCGCCGGCCTCGCACGACGCGACGGACGCCGCCGCGCCCTCGCAGACGGTGTCGCACCCGCCGCAGTGGGCGATGTCCGAGCTGACGTCGAGGCACGCGCCGTCGCAGCAGGCCTCGGTGATCCCGCACGCGTCGCCGTCGCCGCAGCGGCAGGCGCCGTCCACGCACGTCTCGCCGTCGCCGCAGCCCGGGTCGCAGCCGTCGATCGCGCCGTCGTCGACGCGGCCGTCGAGGGCGACGCCGCCGTCGTCCTCGCCGCGGGAGTACGCGCCGAAGTCGCCGATGAGCACGCAGCCACCGAGCCCGGTGACCGACAGGAGGACCGATGCCAGTAGAGCGCGTCGCATGTCAGAGCTCCCCACGCAGGCTGGCCACGCAGCCGTTGCCGTCACAGGCGAGCCCGGCGCGCGGGCTCGAGTCGTTGGAGGTCGCGTCGACGATCGCCCACAGGACGCCGGACGCGAGGACGGCGGCGCCGCCGATCCAGAGGACGTCGGTGGTGATCGCGAGGGCCTCGCCGCGCGAGCGCGGGTCCTCGAAGCCTTCGGGGCAGCGGTCCGGCGCGGCGCACAGCTCGTCGAGGGTCGAGCGCTCCCCGAGCGCGAGCAGGCCGGTCACCACCGCGCCGACGACGAGCAGGCCGCCGGTGCCCACGAGGATCCACGGCGCGGGGTCGACCGAGCGCTCCTCCGCGGGCGGCGGCGTGCGCCGTCGGCGACCCGTCGCGCGCGGCGGCTCGGGGATCGGCTCGCCCGCGATGCGCGCCTCGATCACGCGGAGCCGCGCCTCGAGCTGCGTGCGTCGCGGGCCGGGCTCGAGCGTCTCGACGTAGAGCCGGAGCGGACCCACCGAGCGCGCGTCCTCGCCCGCGTCGCGGTACGCGAGGAAGAGGTTGAAGTACAGCGCCGGGAGCGGCGTCACCTCGATGGCCGCCTCGAACTCCGTCGCGGCGTCGAGGAACCGACCGCTCTCGTAGTAGCGGCGCCCGAGCTCGAAGCGCATCTGCGCCTCGCGGACGTCCGGCTCGGGCCCGGTCTCGGGCTCCGTCGACGGCTCCGCGTCTTGGGCCGAAGCCGTCGCGGCCGCGCAGGTCAGGGCGAGGGCGCAGATCAGCGCACCGGGAATCCAACGTCGTTCCATCAGGACCTCTCTGGGAGCCCGAAGAGCAGCCGCCGTGCCAGCGCCGCGGCGCGCTCGGGACGCGGCGAACGCGGGGATCGCGCGCCTGTCCCATGCCGCATGTCTCATGGGGCGAGTCGGGCCCGCCGCGCTCGTGGATGCAAATGAATCTAGAATTTAATAGCATCTGAGTTGCAGAAGAGTCGCGATTGTGATGTTCTCCGCGTCATGGAACACCCTCACTTCGCGCGCGCCGCCAAGGCGCTGGTCCACTTCACGCTGGCTCGCCCTCGCCGCCTCCCTCGCGGGATGCGATGGCGGGGCCCCCGATCGCGACGCCGGGACCGCGCCCCCCGACGCCGGCTCCGCGGTCGACTCCGGGGCGGCGGGGGGGACGCTGTCGGTGATCCTCGAGGCCGAGGACACCATCACCGACGGGATCGCGGCCGGCGACACCGGGGCGGTGATCCGCGACGGCTGGATGGTCGCCTTCGACAGCTACGTGGTGGTCATCGGCGACATCGACGTGCACCTGGCGACGGACGAGGGGGTCGAGGCCGAGGCGCCCGAGCTCTACGCGGTCGACCTCGTGAGCGTGTCGGAGGCCGGCCTGCCCCTGTGGACCTTGACCGGCCTCCAGACTGGCCGCTGGGAATTCAACTACGCGATCGGCGGCGCGGGGGATGGGGCCACCCGCCACGACAGCGTCCCGGAGCCCGTGTTCGCGGAGATGGTGGCCGAAGACGCGACGTACCTGATCTCGGGCGAGCTGAGCCGACCCGACGGGCAGTCCTGCCCCCCGTCGGCGGTGGCCACCCCGGGCGCCGCGGTCGCGAACGGGAACACGAACGCCAACGGGGAGCCTTGCTACGACAACCCCACGATCGGGTTCCGGCTCCTGATCCCGGCGGAGACGGCGTTCGGTCCCTGCGAGATCGACGAGGTCCCGGGCTTCGCGATCACCGGTGGTGGTGCGACCACCGTCGCCGCGACCGTGCACGGCGACCACCTCTTCTTCAACGGCTTCCCCGAGGGCGACGAGGGCGGCGTCACGCGGCTCGCCCAGTGGCTCGCCGACTGCGATCTGAACGTCGATGGCGAGGTCACTCGAGCGGAGCTCGAGCTCGTCGCGCCCGCCGACCTCGCCGAGCTCGACGCTCGGTTCCAGCTCGGCGGCTCGCCCATCACCCCGCTTCAGGACATGTGGGACTACGTCACCGCGCAGGTGAAGACGCAGGGCCACTTCCAAGGCGAAGGCGAGTGCCCCTTCGACGGCCTCGCCCACATGCACGACTAGCGCGAGCCGGCTTCGCCGGTCGCGCGGGAGGGGGCGCCCAGCGCGCCCAGCCCCCTCCGAAGACTCAAAGGGTGTCGATCAATGCCCGGCGCCGAAGGCGCAGATCGAGACCAGGCCATCGCGAAGCGATGGCCGTTGGTCGAGGGGCACCATCGCGGAGCGATGGGTCGAATGCGTAGGCGCGAAGCGCCGTAGCGTTCGTACTGGGGTTGGGGGCCCCGGTTCGGCTTTGCCGAACTGGGGGAAGGGGGCGAAGCCCCCTTCGAAGACTCAGTAGCTGAACTTGCCGAGCTTCACCTTGCCGCGGAACACCCAGTAGACGATGCCGGTGTAGGTCGCGACGAAGGGGATCCCGACCGCGGCGATGAGCGCCATGAGCTTGAGGGTCGGCTCGCTCGAGGCGGCGTTGTGGATGGTCAGGCTGGGGTGGGCGCTGCTCGACACGACGAGGTTCGGGAACAGGGCCATCCCGAAGAGGAAGACGAGCGCCGCGATGGTGCAACACGAGCTGACGAAGGCGTAGCCCGGGCGACCCTGGTGGATCGCGCGCGGGATGTTCGCGATCGCGAGCACGTTGAGGACCACGACGATCCAGGCCGCGGGCCACTCGGCGAAATTGCGGACCGCGTGCGGGACCGTCGCGAGGGTGAGCGCGGTGACGACGGCGTACATCGCGAGGAACGCGAAGAACGTGCGCCACATCCAGCGGTGGACCTGCGCCTGCAGGGCGCCCTCGGTCTTGAGGTAGAGGAAGATCGAGCCGTGCATCGCGCACACGCTGATGGCGAAGAAGCCGACGGCGATCGAGTACGGGTCGAGGAGCCCGAGGAGGCTCCCGGTGTGCTCGAAGCCCGCGTCGAGGGGGATGCCGTACATCATGTTGCCGGCGGCCACGCCGAACACGAACACGACGGTCGCGCTCGACAGGAAGAAGCTGAAGTCCCACCAGCCGCGCCACGCCGCGGAGGGCCGCTTGGATCGGAACTCGATCGAGATCGCGCGCCCGATGAGCGAGAAGAGCAAGACGATCACGGGGAAGTAGAGCGCGCTCATGGCGGTCGCGTAGGCCTCGGGGAACGCCGCGAAGAGCGCGCCGCCGAAGGTGACGAGCCACACCTCGTTGCCGTCCCAGAGGGGGCCGATGCTGTTCAGCGTGAGGCGGCGGTCTTGATCGCCCTTCACGAAGAGGTGGAGGATCCCGACCCCGAGGTCGAAGCCGTCGAGGATCGCGTAGCCGGTCAGCAGGAAGCCGAGGATGACGAACCAGAGGGTCGCGAAGTCCATCGCTACTCCTCCTCTTCGTCGCTGGCGTCGTCGCCGGTCAGGCGGTGCGGCGACACGAGGGACAGCCGCGCGGCGGCGTCGCGGAAGGGCTCGGCGGCGTGGGGGCCGAGCGTCGCGGGGTCCTCGGGCCCGTGCTTGATCTTCTCGTTCAGGACGACGACCCAGAGCACGACGAGCGCGAGGTAGATGAAGGAGAAGAGCGCGATCGAGCCGAGCACCTGGTCGGTCGGGACGGAGCGCGAGACCGCGTCGGCGGTGCGCAACAAGCCGTACACGATCCAGGGCTGGCGCCCGACCTCGGTCGCGACCCAGCCGGCCTGGTTGGCGACGTAGGGCAGCAGCACCGAGCCCACGAAGATCCACATCAGCCAGCGGCTGGTGAAGAGCTTGCCGCGCCACCACATGAACAGGCCGAACAGCGTGAGGCCGATGAAGTACATCCCGCACCCGACCATCACGTGATAGGTCAGGAACGGCAGCAGGACGGGCGGCTCCTCGTCGTCGGGGACCTGATCGAGGCCGGGGATGGGCGTCTCGAAGTCGTCGTGGACGAGGAAGCTGAGCATGCCGGGCAGCGCGATCCCGAAGTGCACGGTCTCGGTGGCGCGGTCGGGCCAGCCCATGATGTAGAGGTCGGTCGGCCCCTCGCCGGTGTGGAAGTGCCCCTCGAGCGCGGCGAGCTTCGCGGGCTGGTTCGCGGCGAGCGCCCGCGCCTGGCCGTGGCCGCTGACGAGCATCGCGACGCTCGAGAGCGCGGCCATCACCAGCCCCACCTTGAACGATCGCGTCGCGAGGTCCTCGTGCCGCTTCTTGAGCACGTACCAGGCGCTGATGCTCATCGTGAAGAAGGCGCCGAGGATGAAGGCGCCGAGCAGGACGTGCCCGAGCCGGTGCATGCTCGAGGGGTTGAAGCACATCGCCCAGAAGTCGGTGATCTCGGCCCGCATCCGGCCGTTCTCCTCGACGAGGTGGTAGCCCGCGGGGGTGTGCATCCACGAGTTGGCGATCACGATCCAGACGCTCGAGAAGACCGAGCCGGTGAAGACCATGAGGGTGCTGAAGAAGTGCATCTTCGGGCCCACGCGGTCCCACCCGAAGACGAGCACGGCGAGGAAGCCGCTCTCGAGGAAGAACGCGAAGATCCCCTCGGAGGCGAGCGCCGAGCCGAAGACGTCGCCGACGAACCGGGAGTAGGTGGCCCAGTTCGTCCCGAACTCGAACTCCATGACGATGCCGGTCGCGACGCCCACCGCGAAGTTGACCGCGAAGAGCTTCGTCCAGAACCGGGCGAGCGCCTCCCAGCGCCGGTCCTTGGTGCGCAGGTACAGGCCCTCGGTGATCACGAGCTGCGCGCCGAGCCCGATCGACAGCGGCGGGAACAGGTAGTGGACCATGATCGTCAGCGCGAACTGCAGGCGCGAGAGCAGGACGACGTCGAGGTCCATGGCTGCGCGGTAGGGTCGACGACGGGCCCCGAGAAGTCCACCTCGGTTCACGGCGGGGGACGAGGTGCGGTACCCTGGGTCCCTCGGTGCGGACCCACCTCGCGATCTTGGCGGCTTGCTTCGCGCTCGGCTGCAGTCCGAACCCGACGGAGCTGCTCGTCGTCGTGGAGTCGGATCTCGCGGTGCCGGCGCAGCTCGACGAGATCGTCGTCGTCATCACCCACCCCGACGGGGTGCAGACGCGCGAGTCGATGGCCGCGCTCGGGCCGGCGGAGCCCGGGCTGCCGCGCACGCTCGCGATGGTCCACGAGGGCGGGCCGCTCGGCCCGTACCGGGTCGTCGTGCAGGGCCGGCTCGGCGGGGTGACCCAGGTCGAGCGCGCGGGCGAGCTCACGTTCGTCGCCGGTGAGATCCGCATCTGGCGGGTGGTCCTGGCGGGGGTGTGCCGAGGGGTCGCGTGCCCCGACGCGACCTGCGATGGGGGAGCCTGTCGCGCCGTCGCGGTCGGCGAGGCCGAGCTCGAGGGCTACGACCCGGACGTGCCTCGCGACGGCGGGTTCGACGCCGCGGCGCCGATGGACGCGGGGGTGGACGCGAGCCCCGAGGTCGACGCGGGCGGCGACGCCGGCAACGTCTGCCCGGTCGACTGCGTCACGGGGGACTGCCTCTGCGCCGGCGGCTGCACGTGCTCGATGACGTGTCCGTCCACCGGCTGCGCGGCGACGTGTCGGGGCGCGGGCACGAGCTGTCGCGTGGACACGAGCATGGGTCTCGGGACGACCGCGACCTGCGAGGGCGGCGCCTCGTGCACCGTCGACGCGTCCGGCTCGAGCGGGTTCGACATGGGCTGCTCGGGGGCGGGGACGCGCTGCGACGTGGACTGCTCCATGTCGACGGGGTGCACGGTGCGCTGCGGGATGGGCGCGCTCTGCATCCTGAATTGCGCGAGCGCGACGGGCTGCGAGATCCGGCCCTGCTCGGGCGGCGTCACGACCTGCCCCGACGGCGTCGAGGTCTGCGGCTCCAGCTGCCCGTGAGCCGCTCGGGTTCGAGCTCGCTGCGCGAGCCGGTCAGGGCCAGGTCACGAGCCCCGGCGTGAAGTCGCCCGGGACGACCTCCTGGCCCGGCTCCGACAACAGCACCGCGGTGAGGATCACGACCCCCGCGATCAGGAGCACGCCGCCGCCGATCGCGATCCAGAACGCGGGCTCCTCGACGATCGGAGTCGACGTCGATGGGGTCTCGGGGTCCACCGCGAGGAGCGGGGCCTGGAGCGTGACGTCCGAGACCGTCCCCGCCGTCGCGGTCACGGTGGCCGAGGTGATCATCTCCGCGCCGCGGGTCGCGACGACGCGGTGCTCGCCGGGTCGGACCGGGATCGCGGTGGCGAGGACCTCCGGCGGCACCGGCATCGTGTCGAGCACGACCTCCGCGTCCGCGATCGCCGGGTCGAGCGTGACGCGCAGGCGCCCCGCCTCGGCCTCGATCCGCACGCGGAGCTCGCGAGCGAGGGTCGCCAGGTTCTCCGCCGTGGTCGGGTCCGCCTCGAGGGCGAGGAGGTGCCCGTGGGCGTCGCGGTACCGGCCGCTCTCGACCAGCGCGGCCGCGAGGTTGTAGAGGATCGCCGGCGCCGAGTGGAGCTCGAGGGCCTGCTCGAAGGCGTCGATGGCGCGCGCCCACCGCTGCGACGCGGCGTGCTCGACGCCCTCCGCGAAGAGCTCGCGCGCGCGCGCGGCCTGCGCCGCGTCGTCGGGCAAGACGCCGTGGTCGGCCGGCGGCGTCTCCTGAGCCGCCGCGACCGAGGTGGTGAGGCAGACGAGGATGAAGGCTAGAAGCCCGGATCGGTGACGATCACGGTGCCGCCGCTCGACGACGACCGAGACGAGCGGCCTCGACCCCGTCGCGTGCGGGGGCGGGCTGGAGGACTGTCGTCGGTCGTCGATGGCTCGGTCTCCGGGGGCTCGGCCTCGGCGGTCGCCGCCGGGGTCGGCGGCGATTCTACCGCCTCCGCCGGCGGTTCGGGGATCGGCTCGACGTGCTCGACGGTCGGCGCCGGCAGCGGCGCGGGCTCGACGGTCACCACCGGGGGCAGAGGCTCGGGATCGTCGACGGGAGGCGCGGGGGCGAGGAGCACGCCCGCCACGACCCCGATGACCGTCAAGGCGACCGCGCCCGCGCCGATGAGGACCCACGGGGTCCGACGCTCGGGCACCGCCGGAGCGAGGTCGAGCTCGAGCTCCGGCTCGGGGGCGGGCTGGATCGCGGGGAACCGATCGGTCACCTCGGGGGAGGTGTCGAGCTCGGGCGGCTGCATCGCCGAGTCCCCGAAGAGCTGGCTCATCAGGCGCGCGACGTGGGCGGTGGTGATCGCCTTGCCGCGTCGCGCGAGCAGCCGCTCGAGGTCGTGCTGCATGTCGCCCGCGCGCGCGTAGCGATCGTCCGGGAGCCGCGCGAGCGCCCGATCGAGGATCGCCTGCAACGCGTCGGGCGCGTCCTCGCGGTACCGCGCCAGCGGCGGCGGCGTCGACTCCATCAGCGCCTTGAGCGTCGCGAACTGGTTCTTGCGGTGATAGAGGCGGCGGCCCGTGATCGCCTCGAACAGCATCACGCCGAGCGAGAAGATGTCCGAGCGGGCGTCGATCGCGAGGCCCTCGGCCTGCTCTGGAGACATGTAAGCGAACTTGCCCTTGAGCGCGCCGGACTCGCTCTCGTGCATCTGCTTGGTCGCCTTCGCGACGCCGAAGTCGAGCAGCTTCACGACGCCGTCGTAGCGGACCATCACGTTCTGGGGCGAGACGTCGCGGTGCACGATGTCGAGCGGCCGCCCCTGCGCGTCCTGCGCGCGGTGAGCGAAGTCGAGCGCCTCGGCGACCCACGCGAAGACGCGGACGATCTCGTTGATCGGCAGCGGCTCCTTGCGCCGCACGGAGCGGACGAGCACGTCGCGCATCGTCTTGCCGTGCACGTACTCCATCGCCATGAAGTAGCGGCCGTCGACGTGGCCGCACTCGTAGACGGTGCAGATGTTCGGGTGCGAGAGCCGCATCGCGAGGCGGCCCTCGTCCAAGAACATGTGGGCGAACTGCCCGTTCTCGGAGTGCTCGCCCCGCACGATCTTGATGATGGTGTGGCGGGACGAGCCCTCGGTGGACTCGCGCGCCAGGAGGATGTCGGCCATCCCGCCCGTGGCGAGGCCGCCCATGATGTCGAAGCGCCCGAACCGCGCGATCGCCATGGGCTGGACCCCGGTGATGTCGATCGGGACCGCCATCGGCGGCGGCGGCTCCGAGTGAGGCAGCGGGGGCAGGGGCGCTCCGTCCGCGTCGACCGGCACCGGCCGCGTCTCCTCGTCCTCGCGCTTCTGCAGCGGCGGCGGCTGCGAGAACACCTGCCGGCGCTCGGCCTCGACCTCCTCGGCGTCGGCCTGCTCGGCCTCGTCCCCCTCGGCCTCGACCTCCTCGGCCTCGACCTCCTCGTCCTCGACCTCCTCGGCCTCGACCTCCGACTCCGCGGACGCGGCCTCGGTTTCGGACGCGGCCTCGGTTTCGGACGCGGCCGCGGACTCGGCTTCAGTCTCGGCCTCGGCCTCGGACGCGGCCTCGGACGCGGTCTCGGCGTCGAACGCGGCCTCGGCCTCGAACGCCACCGGCGCCGGCGCCTTCAGCTCTCCCTTGGCCTTCAGCCCTCCCTTGGCCGGCAGCGGCTTGCCGCGCACGCGGTCGGCGAGCGAGGCCATGGGCGGCCGCGGCGGGAACGCGCCCAGGCGTGGCGCGACGACCCGAGCGCCCGACACGCTCTCCTCGTCGTCTGGGTCCCTCGACGGTTCGCTCGACACCCCGCGGAAGCATACATCCAATGGCTGGCGTCGCGCTCGCGAAGCCGGCCTGGAGATAGGAGACTGTAACCCATGCGTCGTCGGGCCATCGAGGCGGTCGCCCTCGCCGTGGTCGTGCTCGTGGGGGGCAGCGCGTGGGCCTTCGACGCCTGGGTCGAGTCCTTCATCAGCGCGGACAACCGGGGCCGGACCCCCGCGCCCCCGACCGTGCCCGCCTCCGTCGACCACGCGCTGCGCGTCCCCGTCGGGCCGCCGGACGCCGAGCTCGACGTGTGGGTGCTCGATCCGAGCGGGGCGCCGCGCGGCACCGTGCTCGTCCTGCACGGGGTGCACACGGGGAAGGCGCCGATGCTCGGGTTCGGGGAGCGCCTGCGCGAGAGCGGCCTCCGCGCGGTGCTCGTGGACCTGCGGGGGCACGGCGGTTCGTCCGGGTCGTTTCTCACCTACGGGGTGCGCGATCGCGGCGACGTGGTGCGGCTCCTCGACGCGCTCGAGGCGCGGGGGCTGCTCGCATCGCCCGTCGGGATCCACGGCCCCTCCTACGGGGGCGCGGTCGCGCTGGCCGTCGCGGCCACGGACGCTCGGGTCGATCGGTTCGTGACCGTCTCCACGTTCGCCACCGTGCCCGACTTCGCCGCGTCCTACGCCGACGCGCTGACGGGCGGCCTCGGGCGCCTGCTGCCCGAGGCGGTCGGGGAGGGCATCGTCCGCGAGGGCGGCCGGCGCGCGGGCGTGGACCTGCGCCGCGCCGACAGCGTGCGCGCGATCCAGCGGACCCACGCGCCCGGGCTTCCTGTTCCACGGCGATCGCGACGCGCTGATCCCTTACGCGCACGGTCGGCGCCTCGCCGCCGCGTGCGGCGCGCGGTGCGAGCTGGTCCGGCTGCGCGGCCTCGACCATCGAGGGGCGCTCGCGTCGCCCGAAGCCGCGCGGCGGTCGCTGGCGTTTTTCTCGCGGGATGCCGCCGAGCGCGTGGAGTAACATGCCCGACCGTCGGGACTACGCGGGGACGGTGGACAGCACGACGACGAGCTGGGGGGGCACCCTGGGGGGGCGCTCCGAGGAGGCGCGCGCCGCGTTCGGCGCGTGCGTGCGAGGCATGCTGGCGCATCGGGTCACCGGCGGCGCCGAGCTCGCGCGCGCGCTCGAGCTCGATCCCGACCTCGTCCCCGCGCAGGTGGTGCGGGGGTTCTCGCTGCGGAAGCTCGGGCGTCGCGACGTGCTCCCCGAGATCGACGCGCTGCTCGGCCGCGTGCGCCCCGAGGGCCCGCGCGAGGTGGCGCTGGTCGAGGCGCTCCGCGCGTGGCGAGCCGACGATGGGCCCCGCGCGGCCGCGATCCTCGACGCGCGGCTCGAGGCGGCGCCGCGCGATCTCCTCCTGGCCAAGCTGGCCCACGGCCTGCGCTTCATGCTCGGCGATCCGAGCGGGATGCGCGCCAGCATCGAGCGCGTGGTCGACGCGTCCTCCGAGCAGGACGTCGGCCATGGCTTCTTGCTCGGCTGCCTCGCGTTCGCCCTCGAGGAGACCGGCGACTACGCCGCCGCGGAGGCCGCCGGTCGCCGCGCGGTGGAGCTCGAGCCCAGCGACGTGTGGGGCGCGCACGCCGTGGCGCACGTGCTGTTCATGCAGTGCCGCCACCGCGAGGGCGCCCTCTGGCTGCGCGGCTACGCGCCCCACCTCGCGGGCTGCACCAACCTCGGGGGTCACGTGGCGTGGCACGAGGCCATCGTCCTGTGCGAGCTCGGGCGGACCGCCGACGCCCTCGCGCTGCTCGACGAGCGCGTCGTCATCCACGTCGACCGCGACTACCGGGACGTCAGCAACGCGACGACGCTGCTGTTCCGCCTCGAGCGCGCCGGCGTCGACGTGGGCGATCGCTGGGCGCGCCACGCCCGCTTCGCGCTCGAGCGCGAGGGCGATCACGCGAGCGCGTTCGCCGACCTCCACTACGCGCTGGCCCTCGCCGCGTCCGGGCGCCTCGCGCACGCCGCGCGCTTCGTCGCGTCCATGAGCGACGCGGCCGGCGACGGGTTCGACGCTCGCGTCCGCCGCGAGGTCGGGGTCCCGCTCGCGCGGGCCGTCGTCGATCTGTTCTCGGGCCGCGCCGCCGAGGCCGCGCGCACCTTCGACCGCCTGCGCGACGAGACGCTGCGCATCGGCGGCAGCCACGCGCAGCGCCGCATCGTCCGCTGGATGCACGACGCCGCGCGCGCGGACGCGGCGCTCGCGGAGGCCCACCCGTGATGGCCTACGCCGGCCTGGGATGGGCGGCGGTCGGGGCCCTGGTGTGGGTGGGGTTCGCGTTCTTCGGCGGGCCGCGCGCGGTGCCGGGGATGAAGGGCTCCTCGATCGCGTTCCGCCTGATGATCCTCCCGGGCGTCGCGCTCCTGTGGCCGCTGGTGCTCCTGCGCTGGGCGCGCTGGAGCAAGGCGGCCGCCGCGGGGACGACGCCGTGAACCGCGCGCAGCGCAACACCCACCGCCTCGTGTGGTGGATCCTCGCGCCGCTCCTCCTCGCGATCCTCGCGTGGGCGGTCGTCGATCGCTGGGTCTTCCCCGACCAGCCGCCGATCGAGGCGGACCGATGAGCGCGAAGTTCGTCACCGTCCAGTGGAACCGCAAGAAGCTCGTCTACGACGCGGTGCTCCTCGCCGCGGTCGGCGCCTACATCGGCCTGTTCACCGTCCTCGGGCACGCCACGTCGACGGGCGCGCGCTCGATCAGCGCGCAGACGCTGGACATGCGCGCGTGGGGGTCGTGCGCGTACCTGATGCTCGTGGTGATCCTCTGCATCGGGCCGCTCGCGCGGCTCGACCGGAGGTTCTCGCCGCTGCTCTACAACCGCCGCCACTTCGGCGTGCTGATGTTCGCCGTCGCGGCGACGCACGCCTCGAAGGTGCTCGGCTACTACCACGCGTACGGCAAGATCCCTCAGCTCGAGTCGCTGTTCACGTGGGACGCGGTGATCACGCGCGCCTCGCTGCCCTTCCAGCTCTTCGGCGCCGCCGCGCTCCTCGTGTTCTGCGCGATGGCGCTGACGAGCCACGACTTCTGGCAGAAGCTCCTCGGCCCGACGGGCTGGAAGACGCTGCACATGGGCGTGTACCTGGCGTTCGCGCTCGTGGTGCTGCACGTCGCGTTCGGCGCGCTGCAGTGGGAGACGCACCCGGCCTTCCTCGTCGTGTTCGGTGGCTCCGTCGCGCTCGTCGGCGGGCTCCACGTCGCGGCGGCGCGCCGATCCGCCGCGCCCGAGCGGACGGCCCCGAAGCTCGTCGACGGCTGGATCGACGCGGGGCCGCCGGAGCGCATCCCGGACACGCGCGCGCTGCCCGTCGTGAACCCGCGCGGGGAGCGCATCGCGCTCGTGCGCTGGGAAGGGAAGGTCGCGGCGCTCCACGGCGTGTGCGCGCACCAGGGTGGCCCGCTGTACGAAGGAAAGGTCATCGACGGCTGCCTCACCTGTCCGTGGCACGGCTGGCAGTACAAGCCCGGGGACGGGTGCTCGCCGCCGCCGTTCACGGAGAAGCTGCCGACGTATCGCGTGAAGCTGTCCGACGAGGGCCACGTGCTCGTCGACCCGACGCCGCTCCCCGACGGCACCCCGACGGAGCCCATCGTGCTGGCGGAGGCCTCCGATGGATGACGAGGAGCTGCGCCGCCTCGAGCAGGAGGAGTTCTTCGTCGGCTACTTCCCGATGAGCGGCCCGCAGAAGCGCTTCGCGTGGGGGGCCGTCGCGGTCGCGGTGATCCTCGTGCTCGGCGCCGGCGCCGCGGCCGCCTGGTTCCAGCGCAGCCCGGGCGAGGACCTCGAGCCCTACCGCACCTCGGTCGAGCTCGACGGCCTCCTCGTGGCCGCGCCGTACCCGATGCTGCGCACGCGCGAGCCGGGCGGCGAGGCGCGCCACGTGCTGCTCGTGACCGGATCGAAGTTCGTGTGGCACCCGCCCGCGGAGCGGCTCGGTCACGGCGTGCGGCTGCGCGGGAACCTGATCGAGCGCGGGGGCAGCCGCATGCTCGAGGTGTTCGGTCACGACGCGGCCGACGTCGAGGGGCTCGACGCGCTCGCCGCGGTGACCGCGGAGCCCGTCGGCGAGGTCACGCTCGTGGGCGAGATCGTCGACAGCAAGTGCTACCTCGGGCGCATGCGCCCGGGCGGGGGCCGCACCCACCGCGCCTGCGCGCAGCTCTGCGTCTCGGGGGGGATCCCCCCGGTGCTGGTCACGCGCGGGCCCGCCGGCGAGACGCACTACCTGCTCGCCTCGGAGGCGGGCGGCTCGGTCGCGGACGATGTCTTGCCCTTCGTGGCCGAGCCGGTAAGAGTGCGCGGGTCGCTCGAGCGCCTCGGATCCGACCTGCGGATCCTGCGCATCGACCCGACCGACATCGAGCGGCTGTGACGGAATCGAAGAAGCGAGCGCGCGTGTGGTTCGTCGACGTGGTCCGTCTGATCGCGTCCTTCCAGATGATCAACGGCCACACGCTCGACGCGCTCATGGTCGACGAGCTGCGGCAGGGGGCCCTCTACGAGCGCTACACGTGGATGCGCGGGCTCGTCTCCGTCGCGTTCCTCACCGTCGCCGGCCTCGCGTTCCACCTCGCGACGCTCGCGCGCTTCGACGCGCACCGGGCCTCGAAGGACGAGGTGCGCAAGCGCCTCCGGCGGGCGGGGATCCTGCTCCTGCTCGGCTACTTCCTCCGCTTCCCGGGCGAGGGCCTCTTCGGCGACGGCGCCGCCGCGACCGAGTCGTGGAACCTCTTCTTCACCTGCGGCGTGCTGCAGTGCATCGGCGTCGCGCTGTTCGTCCTCGAGGTCGGCACGATCCTCGCGAAGCGACCGCAGCAGTGGTGTGGCTCGCCGCGGGCTGCGCCGTCCTGCTCATCGGGCTCGCGCCGTGGATGCACGGCGTCCCCGTCGACGGCCCGTGGCGCCCGCTCACCGGCTACCTCACGCACGCGGGGGGCTCGCTCTTCCCGATCTTCCCCTGGGCCGGCTACATGTTCGCGGGCTGCGTGCTCGGCTGGATCGTCCTCCCCGAGGGCGGCGTCACGCCGTCGCGCGTCGCGATCCCGCGCCTCGTCGGGGCGCTGATCGTCTGCGTGGTCGCCTGGCAGGGCCTCGAGCTGCTCGGCACGATCGGCCCCGAGGGCACGCACCACGCGACGCACCCGGCGTTCGCGGTGGAGAAGCTCGCCGCCGTCGTCGGCATCGTCCTCGTGCTCGCGATCGTCTGCGCGCCGATCCGGTCCCTGCCCCGGCTCATGCGCGTGATCTCGGCCGAGACGCTCTTCGTCTACGTCTTCCACCTCTGGGTGCTCTACGCCGGCGTGCTCGGCATCGAGCACCGCTGGGGCCGCTCGCTCTCGCTCCCGCAGGCGCTCGGCGCGTCGGTCGCGATGATGGTCCTGACGGTGAGCGCCACCGTGGCCTGGCACCGCCGCAAGGAGCTCTTCGCGGCCCTGCGGCGCGGCTTCGGCGCCGAGTCCCCGACCGCGTAGCGCGACGCCGCGCCGGGGCTACCTGCTCGGCCCCCTTCACCCGAATCCTCTGCGCGCTGGACTTCTCGACGCTCGGCGACGGCGCCCTCGTGGTGGCGCGCGCCCTCGCGGAGCGCTTCGACGTGCCGCTCGCGCTCGTCCACGTCTACGAGACGGACTGATCTCGGGTCGAGGACGCTGCTACGATCGCGAGCGGGGGCATGGAACACGAGCCGGACGACGAGCCGCCCAAGCTGTCGGGGCAAGCGGTGCGCGATCTGTCCTGGGCCTTCCGTCAGACGCTGGGCGACGAGGTGGTGGACGCTGGCTTCGCGGCCGCGCCGGCCGCGGCGCGCGAGGCCTACACGACCGCCTCGCCGCTGAGCTGGGTGGCCTACGCCGACGTGCTCGCCGTGCACGAGGCGCTCGCGGCGGCCGGGCACACGACCATGGAGGCCATGCTCGACGAGGCGGTCCCCCTCGCGGTCGAGCGCGCGTTCAAGACGGTGTGGCGGATCCTGCTGCGGATGACGGGGGACGCGGCGCTCGTGAAGCGCACCCCGCTCATCTACTCGAAGTCGCGCAGCAAGGGCGAGATGACCGCGTCCATCGAGGGCCCGGGCCGCGCGGTGGCGGAGGTCCGCGGCTGGGCGAAGATGCCGCCGCGGGACATCCGATCGCTCGGCCTGTCGATCGAGACGATGCTCCGGATCGCCGGCCGGGAGGGCGTCGTGGCCATCGGCCGACCGACGGCCGACGGCGCTCACTTCGAGGTGCGCTGGCGGCGGTGACCCGTCGCCCCCTCGATTCTGCTCGCGGAGCCTTTTCGAGGACGCGGACCTCGGTCATCTTCCGCGCATGAAGCTGACGGGTTGGGTCTCGGTTGGGTTCGGTCTCGGGGTGGCGATCGCCGGCTGCGGCAAGGTCGACACCGCGGTGGGGTGCGACGACTTCGGCGTGGACGCCGACGCGCAGAAGGTGGAGGCGTTCCTCGACACGGGGGATCGCTTCGCCACCGACAGCGTGACGCTCGCCAATCAGGTCGAGGCCACGTGCCGCGCCGTGGCCACCGATCTCGGGATCACGCCGCCGATGGCGACGCGCGACCAGCTCCAGGTCGAGGCGACCTGCCTCGCGGTGCGGGACGAGATCGAGCTCATCATCGACGGCGCGCTGCCCGCCGGGGCCACGCTCACGCTCGACTTCGTCCCGCCGGTCTGCACGGTGGACATCGACGCCTACGGCTCCTGCGTCGCCGAGTGCGACGCGAACGTCTCCGTCGACGCGCAGGTGATGTGCGAGCCCGGCCACCTGAGCGGGCGCTGCTCCGGCTCGTGCACCGGCTCGTGCCGGGTCGAGGGGACCGTCGCCTGCGACGCCACCTGCTCGGGGACGTGCTCGGGGACCTGCACGGGGACCTGCGCCGGCGACTGCGACGGGACCTGCTCGGCCACGGACGCGGAGGGCCGCTGCGTCGGCACCTGCGACGGCACGTGCATGGGCAGCTGCAACGCGACTTGCATGGGGATGTGCGAGGGCAGCTGCATCGCCGACGTCGAGGGCTCGTGCATGGGCACCTGCACCGGGAGCTGCGACGTGGACTTCGAGGCGCCGCGCTGCGAGGGCGACGTGGACGTCATGGCCGACGTCGACTGCCGCGCCGCGTGCGACGCGCGCGTGGACGCGACGGCGCAGTGCACCGAGCCGAGCGTGGCCGTCTACTTCGACGGGACGATCGATCCGGCCGGCCAGGAGCGCCTCCTCGCGCTGATCACGACGCTCGAGCGCAACTACCCGCGGCTCTTGCAGCTGCAGGCTCAGCTCACCCAGATCGCGGAGAGCGGCGCGACGCTGGTCGGCACGTTCGACAGCGCGTCGGCGGCGGCGCGCCGGCTCGGCGTGCGCGCGACGGCGTGCTTCGTCGACGCCACCGCGGTCGCGGTGGACTCCGCCGCGACGGTCGACGTGACCCTGAGCGTCACGGTCGAGGTCACCGCGTCGGCGAGCGCGACCGCCGGCTGACCCCGACGGCTCGCGACGAGCGGCCGGGCGCGCTATGCCCGGCCCCATGCGAATCACCTCGTCGTTCCAGGTGCTCGTCCTCGGTGCGCTCGTCGTCGCGTTCGGCTGCGACGAGCCGGTCCCCGGGGTGGACGCGGGGGACCCCCGATGGTCGACGCCGGCGGCGGCGAGGACGCGGGGGTCTTCGAGCTCGCGACGACGCCGGTGATCCCCGCGGTGACCGGCACCTGCCCGGACTTCCACGCGGGCGACACGGTGACGATGACCCCGGCCGGCGTCGCGCCGCGCGACGTCCGCGTGTGGGTCGGCGAGAACGCCGACACGATGGACGGCCCGCTCGTCTTCTACTGGCACGGCGCGGGCGGATCGCCGACGGAGGCGATGCAGGTGCTCGGCGCCGAGCGCATGGCCGAGATCCAGGCGGCGGGCGGGATGGTCGTCGGCATGATCCACGACCCCGCGGCGGGCGACTTCCCCTGGTACCTGACGACGGGCACGGAGGAGAACGACCTGCTCGTCGCCGACGAGGTGGTCGCGTGCGCGGTCGAGCAGGTCGGGATCGACGTCACCCACATCCACAGCATCGGCTTCAGCGCGGGCGCGCTGCACAACTCGCAGATGGCGATCCGCCGCGCGAGCTACCTGGCCAGCGTCGTCGTCTACAGCGGCGGCCTCATCGCGCGCCGCCGCGTCCCCACCGACGCGCCCGACGCGCGCTTCGCCGCGCTGCTCTTCCACGGCGGGGCGTCCGACGTGGTGCTCACCAACTTCGAGGACGCGACGGAGACCTACCGCGAGACGCTCGAGCGCGCGGGGCACTTCGCCGTCGTGTGCGACCACGGCCGCGGCCACACGATCCCGCCCGAGGCGGGCCTCTCGAGCGCGTGGCGCTTCCTGATGGATCACCCGTACGCGTCGTACCCGTCGCCCTACGCGTCGGGCCTGCCCGAGGGCTTCTACGACGCGTGCGTCGGGCCGGGCTGACCCGCGCGGCTCACAGCTTGGCGATGGCGCCGAGGCGCCACGGGCTCATGCCGCCGCCGCCGTTCCGCGGCGCGGTGACCCCGCGCTTCGCCTCGTCCTGATCGACGAAGGCCTGCGCGATCGCGGCGCCGAGCGTCATCGCGTGCCGCGCGCCGCCCGCCGACCCGCTCGTCAGCAGCGTGGCCTCGTGGCGGCCGATGAAGCCCGTGTCGTAGTCGCCCGCGACGAACTCCGGCTCGCTCATCAGCGCGAGGTGGAACGGCAGGTTCGTGCGGATGCCGGTGACCACGTACTCGCCGAGCGCGCGGCGCATGCGGTCGATCGCCTGCGCGCGGGTGGGCGCCCAGACGCACAGCTTGCTCACGAGCGGATCGTAGTAGCTCGAGATCTCTGCGCCCTCGTAGGCGCCCGAGTCGTCGCGCACGCCGGGCCCGCTCGGGGTCCGGAGCACCTCGATGCGGCCGGGGCTGGGCAGGAAGCCCGTCGAGGGATCCTCCGCGTAGACGCGGCACTGGATCGCGTGTCCGCGCGCCTGCACGTCGTCTTGCGTGTAGCCGAGCGGCTGACCGGCGGCGATGCGCACCTGCTCGCGCACCAGATCGAGCCCCGTGATGAGCTCCGTGATCGGGTGCTCGACCTGGAGGCGCGTGTTCATCTCGAGGAAGTAGAACGAGCCGTCCTCGGCGAGGAGGAACTCCACCGTGCCCGCGGACTCGTAGCCCACCGCCTTGGCCGCGCGGACCGCGACGGCGCCCATCTCGGCGATCAGCGCGTCGGTGCGGACGGGGCTCGGCGTCGGCGTCTCCTCGACGACCTTCTGGTGGCGGCGCTGGATGGAGCAGTCGCGCTCGAAGAGGTGCACGCACTCGCCGTGCGCGTCCGCGAGGACCTGGATCTCCACGTGCCGCGGCCGGACGATCGCCTTCTCGAGGTAGACCGTGTCGTCCGAGAACGCCTTCATCGACTCGGAGCGCGCGCGCTCGTAGGCGGGCAACAGATCGTGCTCGTTCGTGACGAGCCGCATCCCCTTGCCCCCGCCTCCGCCGGCGGCCTTGAGCATCACGGGGTAGCCGACCTCCTTGGCGAGCGCGGGCAGGTGCTCGACCGAGTCGATGGTCGAGCCCGGGACCACGGGCACGCCGGCCTCGATCATCTTGGCGCGCGCGGCGGTCTTGTACCCCATCGCCTCCATCGCGCTCGCCGGGGCCCGATCAGCTTGATCCCCGCCTCGGCGAGCCGCTTGGCGAAGGTCGCGTTCTCGCTGAGGAACCCGTAGCCGGGGTGCACCGCCGTCGCCCCGCTCTTGCGGCACGCGTCGATGATCGCGTCGATCACGAGGTAGCTCTGCGCGCTCGGCGCCGGCCCGATCGGGTACGCCTCGTCGGCGAGCCGCACGTGCAGCGCGGCGCGATCCGCCTCGCTGTACACGGCCACGGAGGGGATCCCCATCTCGCGGAGGGTTCGAATCACGCGGACCGCGATCTCGCCGCGGTTGGCCACCAGCACCTTGTCGAACATCGCGGCGGAGGATGCCTCAGACGGGTGGGGGTCGCTACCCCGGCGCCGGCGGCTTGCGCACGAACCCGACGTCGAGCCCGAACGCCTTCCCGATCTTCTGGAGCGTCTCGAGCGTCGGGTTCGCCTCGCCGCGCTCGATCTGCGCGAGCGCCGGCGTGGAGATGCCCGCGATGCGCGCCGCGAAGTCCTTCTGGGTCAGCCCCGTGATGCGGCGGAGCCGCCGCACCGTCTCGCCGAGACCGAGCCCGCTCGATCCGAGCTCCTCGAAGAGGCGCACGCGCTCCGCGCGCCGCTCCTCGGGGCCGAGGATTCGCATCCGACCCACGTCAGCCTCCCTCCACCCGTCCGAGCGCCTCGGCGACCGCCCGCGCGGACGGCTCGCGTCGCTCGACGATCGACGCGTCGACGCCCGCGTCACGCATGCGCGCCCTGACGTCCTCGAGCCGCTCGCCGAGCGCGCGCATCCGCGGGGCCAGGACCTCGCGCGGCACCAGGGGCTCGAGCGCGGCGCAGACGTCGCTCCAGTCCGGCTCGCCCTCGGCCTCCGATCGCCAGCGCGTGGTTCGCTTGATCAGGTCCGGGTCGAGGTACATCGGCGCGAAGTCGTAGAGCGGCGAGAGCTCGACCCCTCCGTCGGTGCGCTCGAGGAGCGAGGTGTTGCGCCCGTGGTTGTCGGTGTCCCCCAGCGCCACCGCGACGGCGTCACGCAGCACGAGCTCGACGAGCTCGCCCTCGGGATCGTCCACGACCGCCGCGACCGCGGCGCAGACGGCCTCGAAGCGCAGCGAGGCCCCCGCCTCGACCACGCCGAGCACGGAGTAGAGGCTCTCGAGGCCCCGCCGCTCGACTCGGCCGTCGACGCACCGACGATCGAAGCGCGGCATGAACAGCGCTCCGTCCTCGTGCGCCAGCGGCTCGCCGCAGCGCAGCCCGAGCGCGCGCGCGACCTCGAGGTACGGCGCCTCGTTGGCGAGCACCTGCGCGTCGGCCGAGGTCCGGCCCCGGGGGAACTTCACGAGGAAGTGCCGGGCGGCGCGCGCGTCGGGGAGCGCGCCGTCGGCGTGATAGCGCCCGTCCCGATCCTGCGTGAGGAGGAGCTTCGGCGACGCGCCGGACGTGTCGCTCGCGCCCGTCATCGGGATGCCCTGCGCCTCGGCCCACGCCCGGAACTGGTCGCCGCGCCGCACGATGTCTTCCCGAGGCACGCCCTCGGCCGGCTCGACCGGCGTGACGGCCTCCGCGACGCGGAGGTTCCCCACCGGGTTCCCGGCGCCGGCGCCGAGCTGCGCCCACTCGCTCGTGTCGCGCCCCGCCTCGCGGAGCCGCGCGAGCAACGTACGTTGCGCCTCGCCCTGGGGCAGCAGATCCACCGCGAACGCCGGGAAGGTGCTCGCGGTGCGGATGTCGAGGTCGACCGGGTACGCCACGGAGACCGCCTGGGCGCCGCGCTCTCCGAGGCGCGCGGAGGCGTAGTCGATGTCGTACTCGAAGTGCGTGGACGCGTGCCGGGTGCGGCGCTCGCCGAAGCGCTCCACCGACGCCGCGGCGTGCCAGCGGCCCCCGTGGTGCACCTCGATCGTCCAGCGATCGGACATGCTCAAAAATAAACTGCAATATCTCTAAGTCAATCCAATGACCGAGATTCGGGCTCTAATGAGCTTCATGGTTTGTTTTAGGCCGGGGCGCTACCGCAGCCCGTAGGCCTCCATCCAGCGGTAGATCTGGCGCCGGTCGCGACCGAAGTGCCGGGCCGTGGCGCGGACGGAGCCGCCGTTCGCCTCGAGCGCGGCGACGAGCTCGGCCTCGGTGGGCTTGTCGAGCTTGGTCTCCGGGGTCTCGTCGCCGGACCGCGGCGCGCCAGGCGAGAGGACGGCGCGGAGCAGGTCGCGCGTCACCGTCGCGCCGCCGCCGTGGCGCAGGCGGAGCTGGTAGACGACGCGGTCGACGCCGCGGAGGTTGTCGGGCCAGTCGTCGAGCGCGGCGTCCTGCATCGCCTCGGGGCTCCACGAGAGCGGCGCGCCGCCGCCCTCGGCGATCCAGCGGCGCTCGAGGCGCTCGATCCACATCGGGAGGTCGCCGCGGCGCTCGCGCAGCGGCGGGACCACCGCGGTGGCGAGCGCGAGGCGGGCGTAGAGGTCGCGGCGGAAGCGACCGTCGGCGACGAGGTCGGGCAGGTCGGGCTGCGTCGCCGCGACCACGCGCACGTCGACGCTCGTGATCCGGTCGCTGCCGAGCGGCTGGACCTCGCCCGTCTCGAGCACGCGGAGCAACTTCGCTTGCACCTGTGGATCGAGCTCGGCGACCTCGTCGAGGAACAGCGTGCCGCCGTCGGCGCGCCGGAAGAGGCCGTCGTGCGCCGCCTCCGCGCCGGTGAACGCGCCCTTGAGGTGACCGAAGAGCTGCGAGTCGGCGAGCTGCGACGACAGCCCCGCGCAGTTGAACGTCACCAGGGGGCCTCGCCCGCGCAGGCGGTGCAGCTCGCGCGCGGCGAGCTCCTTGCCCGTGCCCGTCTCGCCGAGGAGCAGCAGGTGCGTCGAGCCGGCCGCGACGCGCCCGAGGATCGCGCGGAGGGCGCGCATCGGCGGCGCGTCGCCCGGCAGCGCGTCGCGGTCGACCCCCTCGCCGTCGGCCTCGACGGGCTCGACGACCGCGAGCGTGTCCCCGACCCGCAGGACCGACGCGTTGCCGAGGAACGCGGGGTCGCCCTCCAGCTTCGCGCCATCGAGCCAGGTGCCGTTGTGGCTGCCCCGGTCTTCGACCTCGAGGACCATCCCCCGCCGCCGGATCGCGAGGTGCTCGCGGGACACCGTGGGGTGGTCGATCCCGGCGCCGCGGCCGAGCACCTGCCAGGCCTTGTCGGCGTCGAGGGCGACGGTCCCCGCGGCCTCGGGCGGGTGGACCACCCGCAGCACGAAGGTGGGCCCTCCGGTCGCGCCGCCACCCGCGCGTGGTGAGGTGAGCGTTCGATCCAGCGTCACGGCTCCTCGGAGTCTACCGTCGGTTCCTCCCGAGGGGCGCGCGACGCGCCGCCGTAGCCGAGGACCTCGAGCTGCTCGCGGATCTCGGGGTCGATGTCCGTCCGCGCCGCGTCGTGCGCGCGCTGCGCGGGGGGCCGGTCGACCTCGGCGAGGCCGAGCCCGAGGAGGCCGCGGAGGTAGCGGACGGCGAGCGGGCGCTCGGCGGTGAGGTCGTGCTGCTCGCCCGGGTCCGTGGCGAGGTCGAAGACCGTCCAGTGCGCGGGCGTGCGCTGCACCAGCTTGAAGCGCCCGACGACGAGGGCGCGCCAGCCCTCCATGAAGCCGGTCAGCGACAGCGGCGGCGCGTCCTCGACCTGCCCGCGGAGCATCGGCCCGAGCGACCGGCCGCTGAGCTCGTCGGGGATCGCGAGCCCGAGCGCGTCGAGCACGGTGGGCATCACGTCGACGAGCCCCACCGGCGCGTCGATCCGCTGCGCGCCGTCGGTCACCCCGGGCCACCGCACGATCAGCGGGACGTGGATGAGCTCCTCGTAGACGCTGTGGCCGTGCCCGACCGAGTCGTGATCCCAGAACTCCTCGCCGTGGTCGGCGGTGAACACGACGATCGTGTCGTCGGCGAGGCCGCGCCGCTCGAGCGACTCCATCACGCTCGCGAAGTGACGGTCGTGGTAGGTGATCTCGCCGTCGTAGAGCGCCTCGAGGTGCACGCGGTCGCGCGCGTTCAGCCGGAGCCGACCTCCCTTGACCGCCTCGAGGAGCGTGCGGTCGCGGTTGAAGTCGACGGGCCCCTCGTAGGGGTCGGGGTCGTAGCGCTGGAGATCCTCGTCGGGCGGGATGTACGGCACGTGCGGATCGATGCTGTGCACGTAGAGGAAGAACGCGCGGTCGGTCGGGCGCGCGTCGAGCCACGCGAGGACGTCCTCGGCGACGAAGCGGGCCTGGTTGCGGCGCCCCTCGCGGATGTAGTTGCGCCAGGTGCTCCACCCTTGCTGGAAGCCGAAGCGGTCGGAGACGAAGCCGTTCGCGATGAACGCGCCCGTGTGCAGGCCCTCGGCGCGGAGGCGCTCGCTGATCAGCTCGACGCTGTCGGGGACCTGCGCGTCCTCGCTGGTGGCGTGGTGCTCCCACGGGTAGAGCCCGCTGAGGAGCGTCGCGCAGCTCGGCTTGGTCCAGTTCTCCTGGCTGTGCCCCGACAGGAACGTCGCGGCGTGGCGCGCCCACGCGCTCAGCCCCGGCGTCTCGACGCGGGTGTCGGGGGCGTACACGCGCAGGTGATCGGCGCGCAGCGTGTCGGTCAGGTAGATGAGCGCGTTGGTCATCCGCCGCGGCGGCCGGCTCGGGTCGGGCGCGGGCGTGACGACCACCGGGTGGCCGAGCGTCACCGCGGCTCCGGCTCGCAGGCGCAGCCGCACCAGCTCGCCGGCGAAGCGCGACAGGTCGAGGTCGAGCGCGGAGCCGCTCGCGGGGACCCGCTCGTCCTCGTGACCGTCGCGCTCGATCACGACCTCGGGCGCGGTCCCCTCGACGGTGGCCCGCAGGCGCGCGCCGTCCGGGACCTCGAAGGGGTAGGCGACCGTCCAGCCCGCCGGGATCACGAGCTCGTCGGCGCCGCCGAGCTCCGGCGGCCCGGCCTCGTGATCCGCCTCGGTGCCGATCCGCAGCCAGTCCACGGCGACCCCGACCTGCGCGTGCCCCGGCGTCGAGCCCGTCCGCGCGACGCGGAGCCGCAGGTCGTGCTCGCCGACCGTGCAGCGCTCGGGGGGCAAGTCGACGTGCACCGTCGCGAAGGTGCCGTCGGTCGGCAGGCGGACGTGGCCGACCGTCTCGTCGTCGAGGTACACCGTCGCCTGCCCGTCCGCGAACGCGCGGGCGCGCATCGAGAGGTGGCAGCGCGACGCGGACTCGATCGGGATCACGAAGAAGCCCGTGACGCTCGTCATCAGCGCGACGGTCGCGTCGCCGAGGGTCGCCGTGTCTCCCGTGCGCGTGCGCCAGCCGCCGAGGGTGTGCTGGTGACCGCTCGGCGCGCCGAGGTCGATCACGCGGGCCTCGCCGTGGAACAGCTCGGCGCGGGCGCGGTGCCGCGCCAGATCGAACCGCACCGCCATCGGTGTGTCGGGCGGGGCGTCGGCCGGCGGCGCCGACGGCTCCGCGGGCGCCTCGCCCGCGGGCGCCTCCGGGGTGGTGCCGGTCGCGGGCGGCGGCTCGTCGTCGCAGGCGCAGAGCGACAGCGCGACCAAGATGAGCAGGGAGCGTTGCACGGGTAGGGCGCTACCCGCGTCGACGGGAGCGCGCAAGCAGCCTGAGCCCGAGCACCCCGAGCGGCCAGGCCCGCGGCGCCGAGGCGGGCGTCGCCGCGCAGCCGGCCCGCGCCGGCGCGGGCGGCGCGACGGGCGGCGCGGGCGGCGGCGGATCGATCACGCGCACGACGATCCGATCGACGGCCGCGTGCTCGCCGTCCTCCACGCGGAGCGTCAGCGCGTAGGTGCCCGCCGCCGCGAAGCGCGCGCGCGTCGAGGCGGCGTCGGGCTCGTCGAACCACACCCCCTCGGGCCCCGTCCAGCGGGCCTCGATCGCCTCGCGGGGGCCGTCGTCGTCGACGCCGCCGACGAGATCGAGCGGCTCCCCGAGGCGCACCTCGACGTCGCGCCCGGCGTCGACCGACGGCGGCGCGTTGTCGAGGGCCATGCGCCCGATCCCGTCGATGCGGCGGTTGCGCCGCCAGTGGTAGTAGGTGCCGCGCGCGACGGCGTTGGAGACGTTGCCCTCGATGAGGTGCAGCGTGTCGCCCACGACGTCCTCGACGATCGCGGCGTGCCCGTAGCGGTCCGTGCGGAAGCGGACGAAGTCGCCCGGGCGCGGCGTGAACGTGGACCACTCGGGGTGGCTCCGATCCACGAAGAGGTCGCGCTGCGCGTGCCACGCCGCGATCGCTCGGTTGTCGGTGATCAGCCAGCCGCCCGCGGAGCCCCCGCTCAACGGCACGCCCGCGCCCGCGTAGATCCACGACACGAAGTCGCCGCACCACCACTCCCGCGGCGCGAGGTAGTCGGTCAGCGGCCCGGGGAAGCCCTCGAGGCCGACGCCCACCTGCCAGCGCTTGCGCCCGACCTGCGCGCGCGCCGCGGCCACCACCCGCTCCGCCGCGCCCGGCGCGTGCCGCGCGCGCAGCACCGCGTCCTCGGTGTCGCTCGGGACGCAGGTGAGCCCGAGCTCCGCGAAGCCCGCGTCGCACAGGCAGTGCGCGGCGCCGTTCTCCTCGAAGCACTCGCCCTGACCCGAGCAGCGCGCTCCGTCGCAGGCACCGTCGTCGGCGCGCGCGGACGGCGCGAGCGCGGCGAGGGCGAAGGCGAGCGTCAGGGCGGCGCGCATGCTCGGGTCAGGATGACATGGGGTTGGCAGACCGCGACCGAGCGGCTACCTGAGACCATCATGCCCACGCGAGCCCTCCTCGCGGCGCTCGGCGCCGTCCTCGTCGCCTGCTCGAGCACCCACGCGCCCGGGGACGACGGATCCGTCGACGACCTCGACACCTGCTCCGTCCCGGCCGACTGCGTCGTGGTCCCGGCGAGCTGCTGCGGATCCTGTGGCGCCGCGACGCGGGGCGACGCCGTGGCCGTGAGCGTCGCCCGCGTGAGCGACCACCGGAGCTCGGTCTGCGGCGACGACCTCGGCTGCCCCGCGTGTTTCATGGAGCCCGACCCCACGCTCCTCGCGACCTGCGACGCGGGCCACTGCGCGCTCGTCGATCTCCAGACCCACCCCGCCACCGAGTGCGCCGCCGCCTCGGACTGTCGCGTGCGCGCCGCCGAGTGCTGCGAGTGCGGCGCCACGATCTCCGAGTCGACGGTCGTCGCCGTCGCCGACGCGGCGGCGTTCGAGGCCCTCGTCTGCGAGCCCGGCGCGGGCTGCCCGGAGTGCGCCCCCGTCTACCCCGACACCTTCGGGGCGACCTGCGACGGTGGCCGCTGCGCGATGATCTTCGCCGGCCGGCCCTGAACGAAAGCGCTGGGGCGCGACACCATCGGCGTGCCCACCCGGGTTGAGCGGTCGCGCTCGGGGTGGCAAGGCACACCCATGAAGCACCTGGATTTCGTCGTCATCGGAGCGCCCAAGTCGGGCACGACGACGCTCTTCCACCTCATCGAGGACCACCCCGAGCTCGCCCTCCCGGCGGGCAAGGAGGCGCCGTACTTCTCACGGCCCGACCGCCTCGCCGCGGGGTGGGACGCGTACGCGACCGAGCAGTTCGGAGACGCGCCGACGGATCGTCGATGGGGGACGATCACGCCGCAGTACTTCGCGGACCCCGCGGTCCCCGCGCGGCTGGCCGAGCACTCCCCACGGCTCCGACTGGTCGCGCTGCTGCGCAACCCCATCGACCGCACGTTCTCGTACTTCCGGATGCTCCGCCGCGAAGGGACCGAGACCCGCGACTTCGGCGTCGCGCTGCGCGAGATGATCGGCACGGCGGCCGAGGATCGAGAGCGCCCGTTCGCGCGCGAGACGCGAGCGCAGGGCTACCTCGTGCGCAGCGAGTACGCGCGCTGCCTCGAGCGCTACGTCGAGGCGCTCGGCCCCGAGTCGCTGTTGGTCCACTTCGCGGAAGAGCTCCGCGACGACCCGCGCTCGGTCGTGCGCTCCGTGCTCGGGCACCTCGGGGTCGACCCGAGCTACGTCCCCGACGAGCTGGGGCGCGAGTTCCATCGCGGAGGGGACGCGCAGCGTTTCCCCTGGCTGGTGCCCCTGCTCTCGGGGGTGGCCCCCGTGCGGCGGGCGTGGCGCCGGCTGCCGGAGGGGTGGCGCAAGCGGCTCTACCTTCTGTGGGACACCGAGCTCAACATCGCGCGAGACCAGTCCGTGCGCCTCGAGCCCCGTCATCGGCGGGAGCTGCGGGACTTCTTCGCGCCGGACGTCGCGCGGCTCGAGGCGATGCTCGGGCGCCCTGCGCCGTGGGCCGACTTCGCCACGGAACTCCCCTCGGCCCGCGCGGGCGCGCGGCGCGGCTGAACGCCGCCACGATTTCGTCGCATGTGCTCCCTCGCCTCTCCTCGGCGCGCTCGTGGGTTCGCGAAGCGAGGGCTCCAGGCTCTGTGGCATGAACCAGCCTCGTCGCCGCCGCTTCGTCCTCGCCACCCTCGCGGGCGCGTTCCTCGCCCTCGCGATCACCTGCCTCGTCGCGCCCGACTTCGCGCTGCCCGTCATCTGGGCGCGCTCGGCGCTGCTCTGGGTGTTCCTCCCCGCCTGGGGCCTGCTCGGGCTCGCGCTCCTGCGCCGGGATCGGGTCGCCGCCACCCTCGCCGGCGCGGTGGTGCTCTGCCACGTCGGGTGGGTGCTCCCGACGGTGATCCCCGACGTCTCCGCGCAGGCGCCCGCCGCGCCGCGGATGCGCGTGGTCGCCGCCAACGTCCTCTACGTCAACGAGACGCCCGAGGTGCTGCTCGAGGAGCTCCTCGCCACCGACGCGGACGTGGTGATCCTCGAGGAGGTCTCGCCGCGCTGGGTCGCGCTGCTCGACGGCGACGCCGCCCGCGCGGTGTTCCCCTACCGCGACGTGCTCGGCCGCGACGACGCGTTCGGGATCGCGCTCCTGTCCCGGCACCCGATCGACCGCTCGGAGCTCGTCGATCTCGTGGGGGTCCCGATGCTCGACGCCACGGTCCGCGTCGCCGGGACGGAGCTGCGCGTGTTCGGGGTCCACACGCTCCCGCCGGTCGACCGCGCCTACGCCGACGTGTGGCGCGATCAGCTCGCGCTCCTGCGCGACCGCGTCCGCGCCGTCGACGGGCCGCTCGTGGTCGCCGGCGACTTCAACGCGACCCTCTTCCACGACGGGATCCGGGACCTGCAGCGCGCCGGCGTCGCCGACGTCTCCGACGCGCTCGGGCGCGGCCTCGCGTCCACGTGGCCCAACGGCGTGTTCCCGGCTCCGCCGGTCGCGCTCGACCACGTCTTCGTCTCGCCCGAGCTGAGGCCGGTCCGCATCCACGAGGGCGTCGGCGCGGGCTCGGACCATCGCCCCCTCATCGTCGACCTCGCCCCGCGCGGCGCCTGAGGGAAGACCCGCCACCCTCCTCGCGTAGGCCAGGCCAATCATGCGCATCGGCACCATGTTCCTCGGCCGCGTGGACGCCCTCGAGGGGGAGTCCATCCAGACCAAGTTCTTCATCCTCGGCGTCCCGCTCGCCCCGATGAGCTCCTATTACGTCATCCGCGACCTCGGCAACGGGGTGGACGGGTTCGAGCTCCCGATGGTCCACGGCAAGAGCGTCCTGCTCGGCTACCTGCGCATGCTCAGCGCGATCGGCGCGGTCCTCGGCGGGGTGTTCGCCTACATCGAGCGCGGCGACTCGGTCGGGCTCTGGGTCGCGTGCGTGGTCTGCACCGCGCTCTGGGCCGCGAGCATGTTCGTGCTCGGCGGGATCACCCCCGAGGAGAAGGCGCAGCGACTGGCGCTTCGCCGCTGGGCGGGCGTCGGGGCGCCGCCCGAGCTCCTCGACGGCGAACGGCGCGACGCGATCCAGGCGATCCTCGAGCGCTCCTGGGCGCGCCTCTGCGAGGAGCTCGGCGCCGAGCAAGCGCGCGACTGGCGGCCGCTGCTCGCGACCCCGAGCCGCGCCCCCGCGGGGTCCGAGGAGCTGCTCTACGCGCTGGCTCGCTACGAGGGCGAGGGCGAGCGCGCCGACGCGATCTGGCGGCACGCGCGCGCCTGACCGGCTGGACTCTGCCGCCCGGTCGTGCGATTCGGCACGGGTCATGGCCAAGGGCAGAGAGAAACACCAGGCGCACCTCGACGCGATCAACCTCCTCGGCAAGGACCTGTCCCGCCGCGCGAGCCAGAAGTGCGAGCTGTGCGAGGGGAAAGGCGACTTGCGGCCGTACGACACGGCGCCGGACGACGAGCCCTCGCTCGACACCGTGGCGCTGCTCTGCGAGCGCTGCCGCGCGCTGGCCGGCGGCAAGATCGGCCCGCAGGAGACGCTGCGCTTCCTCGAGAACGCGATCTGGAGCCCGTACCCGGCGGTGGCCTCGGTCGCGCGCGCCGCGATCGCGCGGGTCGACGCCGACTGGGCGCGCATGGCGCTCGAGATGCTCGGCTGAGTATGATCGCGCGGATGCGAAGGCTCTGGTGGTTGGGCGCGCTCGCCCTCGTCGGCTGTGGCTCGGCCGACCCGTACTGTGGGCTCCCCGCCGACGCGACGGGGCGGCTCATCGCGTACTGCGGGAGCCCGCGCGAGGAGCCCGTCTGCAACGAGCCCGGCCAGGAGGCGCACTACGAGATGGGCGCCACGGGCCTCGTGCTCGTCGGGGGCCAGCGCGCGAGCTGCGGGATCGACGACGAGATCGTCTGCCCCGTCGGCACCGTCGGCGAAGCGTTCTGCATCACCGATCCCGAGCTGTGAGCGAGCCGTCGGCGCCGTCGCGCGCGGTCGGCCTGCTGCGCGAGCCGCTGCTGCACTTCACCCTCGCGGGGCTGGTGATCTTCGGGGTCGACGCGGCGCGCCGCGGCGAGGAGGCGCCCGAGCACGTGGTGGTCGTCGACGCGCCGATCCGCGCGGAGCTCGCCGAGCGGCTCCAGACCCAGCTCGGCGAGGCGCCGAGCGAAGAGGCGATCGAGCGCGCGGTCGACGAGTGGACCCGGGACGAGATCCTCTACCGCGAGGGCGTCGAGCGCGGCTTCGACGCCCACGACCCGGCGGTGCGGGCGCGCGTCGCGACGCGGATGGCGCGCGTGCTGCGCGAGGGCGTGGTGGTGCCCGAGCCGACCGACGCGGAGCTGCGCGCGTTCTTCGACGAGGCGCCCGAGCGGTGGGCCGAGCCGGGCCGCGTCGACTTCACGCACGTGTTCGTCGACGGGCAGGGGCCCGAGGCGGAGGCTCGCGCGGACGAGCTCGCCGCGGTGCTCGCGGCCGGCGCCTCTCCGGCCGGGCTCGGCGATCGCTTCTCCGGCGGGCGCCGCTATCGGCGCCGCGCGCTCGAGGACCTCGCGCAGAGCTTCGGGCCCGAGTTCGTCGAGGGCCTCGCCGATCAGCCGATCGGCGCGTGGGTCCGCCGCCGCTCCCGGCTCGGGCTCCACCTCGTGCGCGTCGAGGCGCACGAGGCGCCGCGCGCGCCGCGCTTCGAGGCGGTGGCCGGCGACGTGCGCCACGAGCTCGCGCGCGCCCGCGAGGACGCGGCGTTCGAGGAGGCGGTGCGGCGGCTGGTGGCGCGCTGGGAGATCGTCCGAGGCCCATGAGGGCGCTGGCGCTCGGGCTCCTCGGGGTGCTGCTCGCGTCGCCGGCCGGGCGCGCGCGGGCGCACGACTTCTCGCCGGGGGTGCTCTCGATCGTGGAGGAGGCGCCGGGCGTCTACCGCTACACGTTCTCGCCGCCGGTCGACGACGGCGTCGACCTGCCCACGCGCGTCGACTTCCCGTCGAGCTGCGAGGTCGAGGCGCACCGTCTGCGCTGCCCGGGCGGGCTCCGGGGCGAGGTCCGCTTCGGGCGCGGGATCGATCGGCGCACGCAGATCGTCGTCCTCCTCGAGACGCGCGACGGGCGACGGACCGAGGCGGTGGTCGGCGGCGCCACGCCGACGTGGACCGCCGAGGCGTCGCGCGACGGGATCGGCACCTGGATCGCGATCGGCGCCGAGCACGTGGCGCTCGGGCTCGATCACGTCGCGTTCGTGCTCGGGCTGCTGCTCGTGCTCGTGGCGGGCGACGACCGCGCCCACCCTCGGCGCCTCCTCGCGCGGGTGGCCGCCGCGATCAGCGCGTTCACGCTCGGGCACTCGCTGACCCTGGCGCTCGCGACGCTCCACGTGGTGCGGCTGCCGAGCCCGCCGGTGGAGGCCACCATCGCGCTCAGCGTGGTCCTCCTCGCGGTCGAGGCGTCGCACGGTCGGCCGACGCTCTCGCGTCGCCAGCCCTGGCTCGTCGCGCTGGGGTTCGGCCTCGTGCACGGCCTCGGCTTCGCGTCGGCGCTCGAGGGGATCGGGCTGCCCTCGGGATCGGTCGCGACCGCGCTCGTCGGCTTCAACGTCGGCGTCGAGCTCGCGCAGCTCGCGGTCGTGCTCTTCGCGCTCGGCGTGGGGTGGACCCTGAGGAGTCGACGCCACGCGCCACGCCTCCGCACGCTCGCCGTCTACGCGCTCGGCTGCGCTGGCGCCTATTGGTGCATCGCGCGCTGCGTCGCGCTCGGCGCGTGACCCGTCGTCAGGGGGCGACCCGGAACCGGCTCACCGCCGTGCGCACCGAGTGGTGGCAGTCGCTGACCTCCGCGTACCACTCGTAGAGCCCGCCGGGGGAGAGCTCGTCGAGCGTGACCGCGCCGGCTCCGGCGGCGTGCTCCACGACCCCGACCGGCTCGAAGGCCGCGCCCGCGATCTCGGGCGTCGAGAGGTCGACCTCGATCGTGAACTCGCTGTTCGCGTCGGTCTCCCAGCGGTCGAGCGTCGGCGAGTAGCTGCGCACCGTGAGCTCCCCGTTGGCGGGCGAGAGCTCCCAGATGCGCATGTACCCGGAGCCGCCGTCGGTGCGGCCCTGGTAGTCGGCGAGCATCGAGTGGATCGTGTGCCCCTCGAACGTGTCGCTGCGTCGCGCCTCCGCCGAGACGTGGCCGCACGTCATCAGGTGCAGGTTGGGGACGTCGCGGAGCCCGTCGTAGATGGCCTGGCCCTGCGCGCCGAAGTTGCCGCCGCCGGTCACGATGTAGTGGCTGTTGAGGATGCCGAACGCGTCCGGGTGCGCAGCGAAGACCTCGCGCGCCCAGGCGAGGACGGCCGGGTCCTGCTCGGTGTCGTACTCGAGGCTGACGACGAGGATCTCCAGGCTCCCCGCCTGGAACGTCACCCAGCTCTGGTCGTTCCTCGAGCCGTAGTGGCCCCCGTAGTAGAGGCGGCCGGCGAAGCGGCTGACGCCGAAGAACTCGTTGAAGAGCATCGTCTGGCCGGCGACGCCGCGCGTGTCTTGATCGTGGTTGCCGATCCCGACGCCGTACGGGATTCCGTCGGCGAACAGCGAGGTGGCCACCTCGAGCGTGTCCATCGCGCGGTCCGCGATGACCCACTGCGCGCGCTGGTCGCCGTTGTTGACGATGTCGCCGTTGTGGATGACGCCGACGATCTCGTAGGCGTCGCGGTTCTCGGTCACCCAGCGCGTCTGGTCGTCGAAGTAGCGGTGCAGGTTCCTGTCGACCACCGTGTAGTACTGCGTGTCCGGGAGCACGACGATGGTGAAGTCGTCCTCGGCGGTGATCTCCCGCGCGAAGAAGCGCACCTCGGCGGGGGCGGTCCCGTCGAAGGCCACGGACAGCTCGGCGGTCGCGCTCACGCCGTCTCCGTCGGGCGGCGAGGACGCGGTGACGGCGGGTGCGACGCCGAAGCCGAGCGTGGCTCCCGCCGCGGAGGTGGCGCCCACGATCTCGCCCGGGTTGGTCCCCGTCGAGTCCGCGCCGCCGTCGGCGGCGTCGAGCGACCAGCGACCGACGAGCCCGTCCGCCGTGGGCAGCGCGTCGAACATGGCGCCGGCGATCTCGGCCTCGGTCCGCGCGTGATCGAAGACCCGCACCTCGTCGATGCGCCCCGCGAAGTAGCCCGCGGGCGCGCCCATCGAGTTGAAGGTCGTGCCGATCCCGAAGTGCTGGATGCTGTCGGCGCGCGGGGTGGCGTCGACCCTCCGCTGCACGTCGAGCGCGCCGTCCACGAAGAGGCGCCAGGTCGCGCCGTCGTAGGTCACCGCGACGTGGTGCCACTCATGGTGTCGGATCGGTGTGCGCCCGATCACCGGGTGGTTGGCGCCCGTCGCCATGTCCTCGAAGTCCGCGGCGAGCACGTCGCCATGGATCCCGAAAGCGTAGTTGCAGTCGACGTTGCTCCCGTCGTGCTCCCCGCGGCCCTTCGCGATGATCGGCACGTGGGTGACCCCGCCGGCGCCGGTCCCCGTCGTGACGCCGCCCGCCTCGCGGTAGATCCACGCCTCGAGCGTGAACGTCGCGAGGCCGAGCTCGGGTGCGACGCCCATCGCGACGTGGTCGTCCGAGCCGTCGAAGCGCAGGCCCTCCGAGCCGGTCTCGGTGGTCGCGCAGGTCGGCCCGGCGTCGAGCTCCACCGGAGCGGCGTCCACCGCGATCGCGGCGTCGACCGGCGCGCCCGCGTCCGCGAGCGCCGCGTCGGGCGGAACCCCCGCGTCGGTCCCCGCGCCGCTGCTGAGGGTTCCGTCGCACCCGGTCAGGGCTGCGAACAGGAGGAAGCACCCGTGGGTCCATCGGCGTGTCACGAGCGGGTAACAGCGAAACCCGTGCCACGCGCCGACGCCCTCGATGCGATCTCGAGGCAGCGCTCAGAACCTGGACGTCGCGCCAGGCTGGCTCGTGGTGAATCGGGAGAACCGCGAAGCAGCTCGGGATTGGAAGGCCTCCCCGGTTCGGCCCAGATGCTCCTGGGGTCGAGAGGCGTCGGGTGGCTCACGCCGTGCTCCGCCGTCGGGGAGCGCAGCAGGCGCCAACGCAACCGCTGCACCGTCATTCGTCCCAGGTGTCCGTCCCCATCCCGGCGAGCACGAGGAGGAGCTGGAGTACCGCGGGCCGCCCAGGTCCGCCCATCCCGCCCCCACCCCACCGTTCAACCCGCCTGGAGGTCGTGGTCCGCGCGAAGCGCGGCCCGACCGACCGGCGCGCAAAGCGCGCCGACGGCGCGAAGCGCCGCCCCGTCGTAGGCGCGCAGCGCCGGAGACGGAGGCCGAGGGGGTGAGACGGCGCCGCAGGCGCCAACGAGGGGGACCGGGGTCCCCCTGGGGGACAGAACTCCCACGGACCCGCAGTTGGCAAGCGTCCCGTACGTCCCACAGCACCGGGGGCGAAGCCCCCGCCTCGCGCGCGAAGCGCGCGAGAGAACAACAGCTCGCGGAGTCGACACCGCTCTCCCTTGCCCAAGCGAGCGGACCCGCCGCCTGAAGAAACTGAAGAAGATCGTCCCCGCAGCCCCCGCCTCGCGCGCGCAGCGCGCGAGAGAACAACAGCTCGCGGAGTCGACGCCGCTCTCCGTTGCCCAAGCGAGCGGACCCGCCGCCTGAAGAAACTGAAGAAGATCGTCCCCGCAGCCCCCGCGTCGCGCGCGCAGCGCGCGAGAGAACGACAGCGCTACGCGCGGGCGATGGCGGAGTCGTTGCCGTAGAGCTTGGCGATGTGGTCTGCGTACTTCTCGTTGACGACGTTGCGCTTCACCTTGAGCGTCGGGGTGAGCTCGCCGCCGTCCACGCTGAACACGTCCTCGAGGACGTCGATCTTCTTGATCGTCTGGTAGCGCGCGACCTTCGCGTTGCACTCGCGCTCGACGGCCGCCTCGAGGAACTTGCGGACGCCGGCGTCCTTCGCGGCGCTCGCCACGGTCTTCAGGCCAGGCACCCCGCTCGCCTTCTCGAGCGCGGGGAGCGCCTCGGGGTCGAGCACGATCAGCGCGCACAGGTAGGGCTGGCGGTCGCCGACCACGACGGCCTGGCCGACGCCTTCGATGGCCTGCAGGTAGCCCTCCATCTCGGCCGGCGCGACGTTCTTGCCGCCCGCGGTGATGATCAGGTCCTTCTTGCGGCCCGTGATCTTGAGGTAGCCGTCGGCGTCGATCTCGCCGAGGTCGCCGGTGTGCATCCAGCCGTCGGCGTCGTAGAGCTCGTCGGTCTTCTCGGGGAGCCGGTAGTAGCCCTTCACCATGTTCCGGCCCTTGAGCATGATCTCGCCGTCGCCGGCGATCCTCGCCTCCACGCCCGGGAGCGCGGTGCCGATCGTCCCGAAGCGCACCTTGTTGTAGGGCTGCACGCTCGCGAACGCGGTCGTCTCCGTCATCCCGTAGCCCTCGTGGATCGGGATCCCGATCGAGGCGAAGAACTCGAGGGTGCTCGTCGAGATCGGCGCGGCGCCGCTGAGCGCGAGCTGCAGGTTGTCGAGGCCGAGCGCGTTCTTGATCTTCGAGATCACGAGCCGGTTGGCGATCGTCCGGCGCAGCGACCAGCGCGCGTGACCGTCGCGGGCCTCGCGCTTGAACCAGTCGAGCTCGGTCCCGAGCGCCCAGCCGGCGAGCTTCGCCTTGGCGCCGGTGGCCTCGGCCATCTTGCCGCGCAGCGCCGCCTCGAACTTCTCCCAGACGCGCGGCACCGCGAGGAACACGGTGGGGTGCACCTCGACGAGGTGGTCCTTGATCTTGGTGAGGTCGCGGCAGAAGTAGACGCTGCCCCCCGTCATCAGGCCGGCGAAGTTCGTCAGCCCCTGCTCGGCCGCGTGGCAGAGCGGGAGGTAGCTGATGAGCTTGCTGTCGCGAGACACGAGGAACGAGAAGACCTTCGCGGTCCCCGAGCCGATCACCTCGATGCCCTCGTGGGTGAACATCGCCCCCTTGGGCAGGCCGGTCGTGCCCGACGTGTAGATGAGGAGCGCGACGTCGTCCTTCTTCACCGCGTCGATGCGCGCGTCGAGCTCGGCGTCGTCGCGCTCGTCACCCGAGGCCTTCAGCGCCTTCAGCGTGACCACCTTCGGGTCGTCCAGGCCGAGGTCGTCCATCGTGACGATCCACTCGAGCACGGAGCCCTCGGCGTCGCGGATGAGGCGGAGCTTGTCGAGCTGCTCGCGGTCGTCGCAGATCGCGACCTTCGCCTGAGCGTTGTCGATGATGTACGCCATCTGCTCGGGGAGCAGCGTCGTGTAGAGCGGCGCCGGGATCGCCTGCGCGGCGTTGATGCCGTGCTGGCACAGGATCCAGTCGGTCCGGTTCGCGCCGACGATCGCCACGCACTCCGCGGGCTGGACGCCGAGGCCCATGAGGCCCTTGCCGATGCGACGCAGCTCCTTCCAGTAGCCCGCGTAGGTGGTGACGGCCCACGTCCCGTCGTCGCGACGATCGTGCAAGGCCGGCGCGTCCGGCTGCTTGCCCGCCCAGCCCTCGATCCTCGCCAACATCGTGCCTGCCGTCGCCATCGCTGCCTCCTCCGAAGGGGCGGAAGGTAGCGGATCGGGCCGTGTCCCGCACGCCACGCCGAGCGCGTACGGACACGGTCGTGTGCGCAGCGAGACACCGCCGATGGATCGCGTTCGCGCGATGTCAACGGGTCCAGGAATAAACGGCGTACATGGCCGGAATCGTTGTGTTATCAGCGGTAACGCGGGCAGGTGTACGAAGTTGGCACAGCGGCTGCTCCTAGGGCTCGGCATGCGCAACGCCACCATCGCCCTCCTGCTCCTGACCACCGCCACCCCCAGCCTCGCGATGGCGAGCGAAGCGCACCCGACGGTCCGCGTGATCGGCGACTCGCACGTCGAGCGCCTCGGCCCGATGATCGACAGGGCGGTCGCGGAGGAGGGCTACGAGAGCCTCGGTCACCTCGCGCGCCGCGGTTGGTCCGCGAGCCGCTACATCCGCGAGAACGACATGACCGAGCGCCTGACCGAGAACGGCGCGCCCGACATCGTCGTCATCTCGCTCGGCGGCAACGATCGCTGCGGCAACCGCGTCATCTACCGGAAGCAGCTCGAGTGGGTGGTCGCCGAGGCGCGCGAGGCGGGGGCGCAGCGGATCGTCTGGCTCGGCCCGGCCGCCTCGGACATGGAGCGCTCGGAGACGTCGCAGATGGTCGGCACCTGGCACGAGCGCAGCGCCGAGTGGCAGTCCGAGATCCTCCCCGAGCTCGGCGTCGAGTGGATCGACTCGCGCCCCATGACCCAGGACGGCCACGGCATCGACGGCATCCACTTCACCGTCCGCGCCTACCGCGTGTGGTGCCAGGGCGCGCTCGCGGCGGCCCACCTGATCGACGCGGCGCCCGCCGACGTCGTGGCGGTGGAGCGCACCTCGGCGCATGTCTGAGGGCCGCGCCCCTCGACGGGCGCGCGGAGCGAGCCCAGGACGCTGCTCCGTGGTCGACATTCGCGGCGGGACATGAGACTTCCCGGTCGCGATGACGTACGCGGCCGACGATGACGCGTGGCCCATCTGCATCGACCAGATGTGGGGGATGGCGACCGACGAGGAGGTCGAGCGATACCTCCAGCGGCGGCTCGCGCGCCTCGCCCGCCGGGAGGTCCACGCGCAGGTGATCGACGCGCGCCGCGCCGCCACGATGAACGCGGACCAGCGGGCCCGCCTCGCCGAGTTCACCGCGGCGTACCGGGAAGAGCTCGGGCGCTGGGTCGCGGGGGTCGCCTTCGTCGAGGGCTCGGCGGTCGGGCGGACGCTCCTGCGCGCCGTCTACGGGCTTCAGCCGCCGCCGTACCCCACCAAGGTCTTCGCCGAACGCACGCTGGCGCTCGAGTGGGCGCTGGCCCGGCTCCGCGAGAAGCAAGCTCCCTGACGCACCTAGAAACGAGCGAGCCCCCGTGATCGCTCACGGGGGCTCGGCAGGATCAAGATCGAGCGGGGATCAGGGGATCGACTCCCACACGTTGTTGAGGACCCGCTGGAACGTGATCGGGGTGACCACGAAGGGCACCTTCTCCGGCAGCCCGGCCTTCGCCTGGACCTCGCGGAGGATCGCCTTCGCCTCAACCCACTGGTAGTAGATCTGGTACAGGCCGCACGTGATGAACGAGAGCCCCAGGACCTTGATGGCGCTGAGCCGCTCGGTCCCGAGGAACTGGTTCACCTCGGTGGCGACCTTGAAGTTCCAGTAGATGCCGTAGATGCCGAATGTGATCCCGGTCAGAAAGACGAACAGGATCGGGTTACGTACTTCGCCCTTGGGGCCCATTGGTGCTCTCCTAACGCGGTGTCCTCGGGGTCGTCCGTCGGCCCGCACGTAATTCCCGCCACCCTACGGGGCGTGTGGCGGCGATATTCCCTCACGTCGTTCACTAACTCAAGCGTCAAGAGAACATGTGAGGGGCGACGTCGCTCAGGCGTACTTGGCCAGCTCCAGCTTCGCGACCATGTGCCGGTGCACTTCGTCTGGGCCATCCGCGATCCGGAGGACCCGGCCCATCGCGTAGAGCCAGTGGAGCTCGGCGTCGGCCACGCCCTGCCCGCCGTGGATCTGCATCGCCGCGTCGGCGATCGTCTGGAGCACGTTGGGCGCGATCACCTTGATCGCGGAGATGTCGGTGAGCGCGGCCCGGGTGCCCCGCGTGTCCAGCGTCCACGCCGCCTTGAGCGTCAACAGCCGCGCCTGATCGATCGCCATGCGGGCGTTGGCGATGATGTCGCGGTTGCCCCCGAGGTCGACGAGCCGCTTGCCGAACGCGGTGCGCTGCACGGCCCGCTCACAGAGCCGCTCGAGCGCGCGCTCGGCGGCCCCGATCGCTCGCATGCAGTGGTGGATGCGGCCGGGCCCGAGGCGGCCCTGGGCGATCTCGAAGCCCCGTCCCGGCCCCGCGATGATCGCGCTCTTGGGCAGGCGAACGTCGTCGAAGGCGACCTCCGCGTGCCCGTGGGGCTCGTCGAGGTTCCCGATCACGGGGAGCATCCGCACGATCCGGATGCCCGCGGCGTCCGCCGGCACCAGCACCATCGAGTGCTGGGTGTGCCGGCTCGCGCTCGGGTCCGTGACCCCCATGAAGATGAAGAAGCCGAGGCGCGGATCGCCCGCGCCGCTCGTCCACCACTTGATGCCGTTGAGCACGACCTCGTCGCCGACCACCTCGCACGTCGCGCGCATGTTGGTCGCGTCGCTCGACGCGACCGCGGGCTCCGTCATCGCGAACGCCGAGCGGATCTCGCCCGCGAGCAGCGGCGCGAGCCAGCGCTGCTGCTGCTCCGCGCTCCCGTACTTCACCAGGACCTCGGCGTTGCCCGTGTCGGGGGCGCTGCAGTTGAGCGCCTCGGGCGCGAGGAAGCTCCGCCCGGTGACCTCCGCGATCGGCGCGTAGTCCCGGTTGCTGAGCCCCGCGCCGTGCTCCGCGTCGGGGAGGAAGAGGTTCCAGAGGCCCAGGCGCTTGGCCTCGGCCTTGAGCTCCTCGATGACCGGCGGGATCTTCCACTGGGTCCAGTCGGCGGTGTCGACGAGCTGGTCCCGGTAGATGGCCTCGCTCGGCACCACGCGCTCGTGGACGAAGCGGTGGACCTGCGCGATCAGCTGCTGGGTCGACTCGGAGTGGGCGAAGTCCATGGGCCGGACCATACGATGGGGAGCGTCGCGCCGTCGCGACGTACCATCGACGCGATGCAGTGGGTGATGGGGCGGCTCGGTCCGATCTTCGCCGCGCTCGCGCTCGTGGCGACGATCGTGTGCGCCTGGACCTACGCCGGGCCCTACCGCTGGATCGCCGAGGCGCAGCTCGCGATGCCCGGCGCGAGCTACGACGTCAGCTTCACCTTCGCCGTCGCCTACATCGTGTGGCTGATCCCGGGCGTCGCGCTGATGTTCCCGCTGCAGCGCGTCGCGCGAGCCCGCGGCATGCGCGAGCTCTCCTCCGCCGACGATCCCGCCCGCTTCGAGCGCTGGATGGTCGAGCACCGCGGGTCCTTCACGCTGGGCCTCGTCACCGTGGGCTGCCTCGGCGCGGGCGGCTGGTTCGCGATCGACGCGATGACCTCGGGCCCCCACACCGAGGTCGACGTCGGAGACCTCGAGGCGGGCGACGCGCCCTCGAGCCGGCACGTCACGTTGACGGGGACCCTGCGCCCCGACCTCGCCTACGCGATCACCGAGTACGACGGACGGCGGTACTTCACGCCCATCGTGCGCGGCTCGGCCGCGCCGGTCGTGTTCCTCGAGACCCGCGACGACCCGCCGATCGTCGCCCGTGACGACCGCTACGACGGCGTGCTCCACGAGGGCGGGCTCCCCGGGATGGTGCGCGAGGCGTTCGCCGACCGGGGCCAGCTCGGGCCGCGCCACTACACGCTCGACGCGGGGCGCAGCCCTGACGAGCTCTGGACGATCGCGGGGATGTTCGCGGCGATGGGCGCCCTGGGCGCGCTGGCCCTCGTCGGCGCGACGCTGTGGGCGCGTCGCCGACGGAAGCCCGCGCGGTAGCCTGGTGTGGATGTTGCGGCGAGGACGCGTGATGGGTTGGTCGTGCCGGTTCGTGCCGTGGTTGGCGCTCTGCGCCTCGCTGTCGGGGTGTCTTCGTTCGCACACCGTCTACGACGGTCCGCGCTGCCGCGCGCCCGCGGGCATGGTGTGCTGCAACGAGGCGGACCTCGCGGAGACCGACTGGGAGAGCCTCTGCCCGTTCGAGTGCCCCATCCACCGCCGCCTCGTCCCCGCGTCCGAGTGCGGTCCGTCGGTCGGCCTCCCCGACGCGGGCGTGCCGCCCATGCGCCGAGACGCCGGGACGCCACCCCGCCCCGACGGCGGTGAGCCTCCGCTGAGCTGCGAGCCGGTGCGCGCGATCGCCGGCTGCTCGCCTGCGCCCGGGCTCGTGGCGGTGCGCGACATCCCGTTCGAGGTGCCCTACCGCATGGACGCGTGCGCGTGCTGTCCGGCCACCGAGTGCCAGGTCACCGGGATCGACCCCGACGCCCGCGTCTTGTCGTTGACGACCACCCTCTGCGACGACCTCTGCGACTGCGACGAGTGCAACCCGGTGGTCGGCGCGTGCGCGGTCCCGGGGCTGCCGGTGGCGGGCAACTGGGCCGTCCACGTCAACGGCGCGCCGGGGGTGATCCTGCCCGTCCGCGACGCGCCGGGCGGCCCCGCGAATCCGTCGGGCTGCGGCACGTTCGCCGAGGACGACGGCTGCGGCTCGAGCGACGTGCTGTCGGGGGACGAGTGGGATCCCACGTCGGTCTGTCTTCGCGAGCGGCAGGGGCGGACGGTCGTCGAGCTGCGCCACGACTGCTGGCGCTGCCTCTACCAGGGCCCGTGCCTCAGCTACCTCGTGCCCGACGCGCGCGGGGGCGAGATCCACGTCGGCGCGTCGGCGTACCCGGGGGCGTGCGACGGAGTCTGCGACGACGGCTGCTTCTCCACGGTGAGGGACTGCGAGATCCCCGACCTGCCGCCCGGCGACGGGGTCTATCGCATCATCGTCAACGGCACGCGCCGCGCGACCCTGGGCCGCGGCGCCTCGGCGATGCGCACCACGTACTGCGACTGACGCGAAGCGTCGGAGGCGTGGATCGACAGCGAGCTGCGAGCGTCAGCGCGTCGTGAACGTGAAGTCCACCGTGAACGGCTCGCGGGAGGGCGTCGTGCCCTCGGCGCGCACGCGGTAGGTCGTCCCCGCGGTGAGCGGCTCCTCGGCGTAGAGGACGTACTCCTGCCGGAGCAGCGTGTACGTGTCCGGGTGACCGGGGTAGAGCCACACGTGGGGGAGGTCGGTCTCGCTCCCGTCGACGGTGAGCCGGTGCGTGGTGATGTCGCCCTGCGCGAAGATCGTGACCGGGTAGCCGCTCGGCCACCCGGACGTCGGCGCCGGCGGGTTGGGGCCCTCGCGCCGCCCGTCGAACGAGAGCGGGACGTCGCGCTGGGCGGGGTAGGGGTAGGTCAGGACGAGGTTCCGGTCCGCCCCGGAAAAGCCCCCGTAGTCGCTCGTGTCGCAGGCCCCCGAGCGGCCGTAGCCCATCTCGCCGATCCACGGGCGCAGCACCGGGTTGCGGTGGTAGACGGAGTCGATCCAGCCCTGGACCGCGGAGGCCCCGTTGCCGATGAAGTGCATGTTCTCGGCGACGGGCACGCCCGAGTAGCCGGCCGCGCGCATCCGCCCGTCGAAGCGCTCGGCGACGAACATGTCGCAGCCCATGACCTCGCCGTGCGCGTTGGCGGTGCACATCGAGACGCCGCGGTTGGCGACGTAGTAGGCGCAGTGCCGCTCCGCCGCGAGGTTGATCTCGACGGACATCGCCATGCACGGATCGCCCATCGCGGTGCGGACCTCGTTGGTCCGCTCGAGCGCCGCCGCCGCCTCGGGGTCCACGCCCGCGGGCGCGGGTGGACACCCGACGCCGCCCTCGCAGAAGCCCCCCACGCAGCTCCCGCCTGGCGCGCACGGTTGACCGCAGCGCCCGCAGTGTGTCGCGTCGCTCGAGGTGTCGACGCAGGCGGCGCCGCAGAGCGTCTGACCCGCCGGGCACGAGGGCCCCGCGTCCACCGCGGGCGGGCCCGCGTCGACGCCGGTCGTCGTCGCGTCCGGCTCCGTCGAGGCGCCGCCGTCGTCGGGGAGCGCACCCGCGTCGGGGCGCGCGCCTCCGTCGAGGAAGAGGATCGGTCCGCCCGCGTCGCCGCCGATCTGCTCGAGCGAGCCGACGCAGCCGAGGGCGCTCAGGACGGCGAGGGTGGGGAAGAAGACGGAGAACCGCACTCCGACAGAGTGCCGGATCGCGGGGCGCGATCCACTTACCTCCGCTTACTGCGGCGCAGGCGCCGCGTCGCCCCGAGCCCGAGGAGGGCGACCACGAACGCGGCGGTGAACGGCGGCGGGCCCCCACGGCCGGCCGCGTGACACGAGCACTTGCCGATGGGCCCGGCGCGGCCGGTGATCCGGTAGGGGTCGCAGTTGCGCCCGGTGCACGCGGAGCCCGCGTCGAACCACGGCGTGGAGGCGTCCTCGAAGCCGGCGTCCGGGAGGCCCGCGTCCGGGAGCCCGGCGTCCGGGAGGCCCGCGTCGGGCGGGACGCAGTCGACGAGGGTGTCGTCGATCCGCCCGTTGCAGTCGTCGTCGATGCCGTTGCAGACCTCGCGCGTCGGCCGCCCGGGGATGCACTCGCCCGGCACGCCGTCGACGCACGCGAGCGCGGACATCGCGCACGCGCCGACCCCGCACGAGAGGTCGCGCAGATCGTCGGCCACGCCGTTGCAGTCGTCGTCGAGCCGGTTGCAGAGCTCCTCGCTCGGCGGGAGGGGCCGACAGCGCTGCCGCCGGCCGCCGACGCAGTTGTCGACCGTCGTCACGCACTCGCCGACCCCGCACGTCGTCGTGCCGAGGTCCTCGTCGGTCGAGCGATCGCAGTCGTCGTCGAGGCCGTTGCAGGTCTCCTCGCTCGGCTCGACGTTCGGCGCGCAGCGCGCCTCCTCGGCGCTCACGCAGACGAGCGTCCCCGCCTCGCACACGCCGGGGCGCCCGGTGCTGCAGGGATCCCCGCGGCCCGGGCACATGATCTCGCCGCTCCGGATCTCGAACCGCCAGACGCCCGGCATCCCCACGTTCGACGTCCGGCACAGGTCGAGGACGCGCATCGTGAGCGAGCCGGGCAGCGCGACGAAGTCGCGGAGGTTGCCCGCGTCGAAGCCCGCCTGCGCGGGCGTGCCGCCGAAGCCGCCGGAGCCGCCGCTCGCGTCGCCCGTCGTCCACTCGCAGCGGTTGTAGCGAAACTCCACGTCGAAGTCCCCGACGCCGGGGGGCGCCGCGGTGAGGATCATCTGAAAGTCGTTTTGCAGGTTGTCGTGCGACGCGTAGTAGCCGACGTCGTGCCAGGTGACGACGAAGCGCCCGGGCGTCACCGACCAGTACACGCCGTTGCGAGAGGGCGCGCCGCCGCCCCGCGTGTCCACGTCGCCCCACCACGGCGCGATGATCGGCTGGCTCGCGATCGGGAACGCGCTCGGCGTGTAGGAGCCGAGCGAGAAGCCGAACGAGATGTTGCCGTTGTTGTTCACGTAGAGCGACGTGTAGGTCGTGTCGAAGAAGTGCAGGCCGCGCGGGAACGCCGCGCTCACGTCGAGCTCGGCGCTCGAGCCGTCGTCGTTGGCGGGGAGGTTGCCGGTGCCGTAGCCCGCCGGACCGCCGAGGCCGCCGATCAGCGGCGCCGCGGCGCCGAGCGCCGGACAGAGCGACACGGCGAGCGCAGACGCGAGCGCGAGAGACAGGGTTCGATGTGCCGCCATGTGCCGATTCACTCCGGGCTCCACGTAAAGCATGAACCAAGCCGACTTGACGTGCCCAGCGATGCGCCGGATCGAGCCGCTGACGGCGACTTCGGCGCCTGGCGTTCGTAGACTGCCGTGATGCTCCGCCACCTCTTCGTCGCGGCCCTCGCGCTGACCTCCGGAGCGTGCGCCCTCGGCGGCGCCCGGCCCGGTGACGCGGGGACGGACGCAGGCCCGAGCGAAGCCGGCCCGCTGGGCCTCGACGCGGGCGCTGGCGGCTTCGACGCGGGTCCGCTTGGCTTCGACGCGGGTCCGCTTGGCTTCGACGCGGGTCCGCTAGGCTTCGACGCGGGCCCCAGCGGCTTCGACGCGGGTCCGCTAGGCTTCGACGCGGGACCGCTGGGCTTCGACGCGGGGCCAGCGGGCTTCGACGCCGGCCCGCCGGGCTCCGACGCGGGCGCCCTCAGCTCCGAGCTGTCGCTGCCCGACCCGAGCGGCACGCCATGCACCAGCCCCGGCAGCCTCGGCGAGTGCCCCGGGATCGAAGTCTGTCGCTTCTTCACGCCGGCAGAGGGCCGCTGCGAGACCTGCGGCCCGTGTGGGAACTTGAACGCGCCCTGCGCCGCCAGCTCCGAGTGCGACATCCTCTTCATGTGCTTCCGCGGGCGCTGCACCAACTTCTGCACCCTCGGCACCTTCGAGTGCGGCGCCATCACCGACTGCGTCGACATCGGCCACCCCACCCGCGGCGTCTGCCGCTGACGGGCGCTGACGGGGACCGCTTCCTACGGGGACGGAGTTCATCTTGTTGTCTTTTCTGGGCGCGTCGGGCGACGACGATCATGGGGGACGGTTCGAACTATTCGAACTTTCGCTCGCGCCGCTGCGCGCTCCATGAGGCGAGGGTCGTTCTCGCGCTCCACGCCGCGTCGGCCGTCGTGGTAGGGCTGTCGGAGTGAGCGTCCTCTCGAGCTCCCGTCCGCCCCCGCGCGCCCCGCTCGTCGGCCGCGCGGGCGAGCTCGCGGCGCTGCTCGGCTGGCTCGCCGAGGACGCGCGCCTGATCGCGCTGCACGGCCCGCCGGGGGTGGGCAAGAGCGCCCTCGCCGCGGCGCTCGCCACGCACACCGAGCGCCGTGTGTTCCTCGTGAACGCAGCCGGCCTCGGGCGTATCGACGACCTCGACGCGGCGCTCGCCGGCGCCCTCGGCCTGTCGAGCCCCGCCGCGCTCGACGCGAGCCTCGCCGCCGCCGCGCCGTGCGTCAGCGTGATCGACGGCGCGGACCGCCTCGGCGCCGAGCTCGGCCCCTGGCTCGCCGCCCGAGCGGCCGCCGGACCGGAGCACACGGTCCTGGTCACGTCCCGGACGCGCGTCGACGCCGGCGTCGGCCACGTCCTCGAGGTCGCGCCGCTCTCGACGGACGAGGGCGGGGCCTCGGCGCAGCTCTGGGTCGAGCGCGTGCGCCAGCTGCGGGGCAGCTACGCGCCCGAGCCCGACGAGCTTGCCGCGGCCGCCGAGCTCTTGCGCGCTCTCGACGGCTTGCCGCTCGCGATCGAGCTCGCGGCCGCGCGGGCGGCGCTGATCGGGACCCCCGCGTTGCTCCGGAGCCTCGCGACGGGCGGCGGCCCGGTCACGCTCGCGGAGGTGCTCGACGACGCCTGGGTTCGCCTCGACGAGCCGCTCCGCGTGGCGCTGAGCCGCCTGTCGGTGTTCCGCGGAGCCTTCGACGCGACCGCCGCCGCGTCGGTGATCGGGCTCGAGGACGCGGTCGCGTTCGAGCAGCTCCATCGCCTCCGGCACGCGTCGATGCTGTCGGCCGTACCGTCCGCGCGAGGCGCCGCGGGCGAGCTGAAGTTGCGGCTCCTCGGGCCGATCCGCGAGCACGCGCGCAAGCAGCTCGAGGCGCGCGGGGAGGTCGGGGTCACGTTCGCGCGACACGCGGCGTGCTTCGCGGCCGTCGCCGCGCGCGTCCTCGCCGGCGAGGCGATCGAGCCCGGCGACCCGGACGAGCTCGCGCTGGTGATGGATCGAGCGCTCGACACTCCGCACGTGTCGATCGAGGACGCGCTCCTCGTCGCGCTCGCCGCCGAGCGCCAGAGCTGGGCCGCGTCCGCGTGGCTGCACGAGCGACTGCCGGCGCTGGTCCGAGCCGCCGACGACGTCGACGAGGGCACCTTCGCCGACGCGGCGCTGGCGCTCGCTCGCCTCCGGGTGCGCACCGGACCGCTCGACGAGGCCGAGCGCCTCACCGATCGCGCGCTGGAGATCCACCGCCGCCTCGGAGACGACGTCGGCGTGGCGCGAGCGCTCCGGACGCGCGCCCTCATCGCCAGCCAGCTCGGGCAGCTGAGCGAGGCCGAGGCCGCGGTGAGCGAGGCGGTGCGGCTCGCCAAGCCCGATCGAGCGCTCGAGGGGCTGGCCCTGCACACCGCGGCGCGCATCGCGTTGCGCCTCGGGGACCACGAGCGCGCGGTCCGCGGCTACGAGGACGCCCTCGATCGGCATCGGCGCGTGGGCGACCGGCGGTGGCAGGCACTCGCGCTGTCGGAGCTCGCGATCGTGCACATCGACAGGGCCGAGGTGGACGCGGCCGAGGCGCGCGTCGACGCGGGGCTCGCGATCGAGGCGGCCGATCCGCTCATCGAGGCGCTCTTCCTCGGGGCGCGCGGCAACATCGCGCACGAGCGCGGCGACCTCGACGCGGCGATCCAGGCCTACGAGGCGGCCGCGGCGCGCGCCGACCGCTACGGCAACGCGCGCTACGCGGGGCTCTGCCGGGGCTACCGTGGGATCGTGCTGCTCGAGCAGGGGCGCGCGGGCAGCGCGCAGGCGGCGCTCGAGGGGGCGGCGGCGGCGATGCGCGCGGTCGGCGACTCGGGGCACGACCGGCTCTTCGGCGCGCATGCGGTGGTCGCGCGCGTTCGGCAGGGGGCTGCGCTCGACGACCTCGCGAGCCGGCTCGCCGTACCGGAGGGCGCGGACGCGTGGCTCGCCGGCGCGCTCGGCGCGCTCGCGCGCGGCCTCGGGGTCGCGGTGCCCGCGGCCGAGGCGGTCGGCCTCGACGCGCGGCTTGCGACCCGGATCGCGTCGGCGCGCGCGACCGCGTCGACGACGGAGCCCGACCTCGTGCTGGGGCCGGGGTGGTTCTCGACGCCGGGCCGCGGGAAGGTCGACACGCGCCGGCGGGCGGCCGCGCGGCGGATCCTCGAGGCGCTCGTCGAGTCCCGCGGGGCGCCGCTCGACGCCGACCAGCTCATCGCCGCGGGCTGGCCCGGCGAGCGCATCCTGCCGACCGCAGCAAAGAATCGACTGCACGTCACCTTGCACCGCCTGAGGGACCTCGGGCTCCGCGAGGGGCTCGTGTTCGCCGACGAAGGCTGGTCGCTCGACCCGAGCCTCGCGGTCGTCGAGCGCGACGCGTAGGAGGCGGGGCCGACCGGGGTCCTCAGTCTGCCCCCCCAAAAGCGTTCGAGTCGCATGGAGGCCGTGGCCGCGCGAAGCGCGGTCCGGCCGACCGGCGCGCTCCGCGCGCCGTACGGCGCGAAGCGCCGCCCCTCCGTCGTAGGCGCGAAGCGCCGGAGACGGAGGCCGAGGGGGAGAGCCGGTGCCGAAGGCGCCGGCTCGGGGGACCGGGGTCCCCCGGGGGACAGAAGTCCCACGGACCCACGATTGGCCAGCGCGCTCATCGTCTCGAAGCACCGGGGGCGAAGCCGGCGAAGCCCCCGCCTCGCGCGCGAAGCGCGCGAGAGAACGACAGCTCGCGGAGTCCAAGACCGTCACTCTTCGCCGCGCGAGAGCTCGTCCCGTCCCATCGCTCTGCGGGCTCTCGTCGCCCGTCTGCTCGAGCTGACGCCATCCGCCACTCGGCGTCCCGACCCGCCCAGAAAGACAACATGATGAACTCCGTCCCCGTCGAGGTCCCCGTCGGGAGCGCGGACCCGCCCAGAAAAGACAACATGATGAACTCCGTCCCCGTCGGCAGCGCACACGAGAAGCCCGCCCAGAAAAGACAACATGATGAACTCCGTCCCCGTCGGCAGCGCGCACGGGGTCCCCGTCGGTCTGCTCGAGCTGACGCCATCCGCCACTCGGCGTCCCGACCTGCCCAGAAAGACAACATGATGAACTCCGTCCCCCTCGGCAGTCCCCCGTCGGAAAAGACAACACGATGAACTCCGTCCCCGTCGGCAGCGCGCACGAGAAGCCCGAGAAGTCCAGGCGATCGCGCGGGCTCGCCGCGAGCGAAAGGTCGAACCGTCCCCAAGTCACTTCGCGGCGACGAGGCGCTCGGGGGGGACGAGCTCGGCGCGTCCCCACGGGACCTCGACGCGGCGCTCTTCGCGCCAGCGGCGGTACGCGATGATCGGGCCGTCCGAGGGGACGAGGAGCTCGCCGTTGCGCAGGCGCGCCTCGCCGGGGGGCTGGCTCTCCACGAGCGGGGTGTCCTGGTCGAGGATGATCTTCCCCGTGAAGCGCGTGAGCGCGCCGAACAACCACGCGAGGCCCGGCACGGTGACCATCCGCTGGTAGGTGCGGACGTAGTAGAGCATGTGCTCCTCGTCGATCGGGGCGAAGGCGAGGAACTGCCAGGTGGGGCCCGTCTTGAGCCGCCAGACGTTCGGGCCGAGGAGCTCGAGGAAGGCGCCGTCCGGCTGGTCGCGGAGGTAGGCGCGGATGCGGTCGCCCTCGACCTCGGTGACGACGTCCATCACGGGCGGCAGCGACCGCCCGATCGTCGTGCGGTGGACGAAGGGCAGGTGGGTGAAGTCGAGCTGGTTCTCGATCGTGCGCGTGTAGTGCGCGTTCACGGGCACCGCGAGCTGGCTCCCCGCCCAGGACCAGCCGTCGAAGTCGAAGAACGGGATCGGCGCGTCGCCCGCTTCGCCGCGCCCCGTCCACACCCAGATCAGGCCGTGGGCCTCGCGGGCCTCGATCGAGCGCAGCGCCATCGCCTTCGGGATCGGTCGGTCCGGGTGCGCGGGGATCGCCGTGCACGCGCCCGCGCCGTCGAACCGGAAGCCGTGGAAGGGGCACTCGATGCACCCGTCGCGGACGCGACCGGGCGAGAGCTTGGCGCGCCGGTGCGGGCACTCGTCGACCGCCGCCGCGACGCCGCCGCCGGTTCGCCAGAACACCAGCTCGAGCCCGAAGCGACGGGCCGCGACGGGGCGCTCGCGGAGCTCCCGGGCGTCGAGGACGGCGTACCAGGCGTTGTCGATGACGAACATTCGACCGCTGAATATACGAATAGCCCAAGTTGTCTGCGCAGCGAGTGCCGCTTTGGTCGCTTTGCTGTCGTTGGAACGGTTCCAATCCACTGGAGCTACTGTCGACATCTTGGAGGAGGCGGTCCACCGTGGCCGAATGATCGCGTTGCTTCGCCGCCGGGTCTCCTTCCGCCGCCTCTGGCTCGCCGAGGTCGTCTCGATGCTGGGCGACTGGCTCTCGCTGGTGGCCGTGGCGTCGGTGGCGGTCACCCACGGGGACGGCGCACTGTCGATCGCCTGGGTCCTCGTGGCGCACACGCTCCCCAAGGCGCTGCTCACCCCGATCGCGGGGCCGGTCGCGGATCGGTTCGATCGCCGCGCCGTGCTCGCCGTGACCTACGCGGCGCAGGCGGCGCTCACCGTCCTCATGCTCGGCGCCGCGCTCGGCGGCTGGGTGACGGCGTTGACCGCGCTCGTCTGGCTGCGCGCGTCCGCCGGGGCCTTCGCCGAGCCGGCGCGGGGCGCGGCGATGAAGGACGTCGTCGAGGAGGACGAGCTGCTCACCGCCAACGCGCTCGACGCCACGACCTGGAGCGTGATGTTCAGCGTGGGGATGGCGCTCGGCGGTCTCTTCAGCGCGCTCTCGCCCGCGCTCGCGCTCGCGCTCGACGCGCTCACCTTCGTCGGCGCGACGGCGCTCGTGCTCGGGTTGCCGCGGCTCGCGCCCCCGCGGCCCGACGCGCCGCTCGCGCCCTGGCGCGCGTTCGTCGAGGCGGGCCGCGCGGCGCGAGGTCGCCCCGACGTGGTCCGCGCACTGACCGCGAAGGCGCCGGTCGCGCTCGCCGGTGGGGCGGGCTGGGTGCTCATGAACCTCGTGTCGGAGCGCGCGTCGATCCTGGGCTCGGCCGCGATCACGTTCGGGCTCCTGCAGGCCGTGCGCGGGATCGGCACGGGCATCGGCCCGGCGCTGAGCGAACGCGCCGCGCGCGACCCGCGCACCCATCGCCGGCTCTGGGTCGCCGCGCAGCTCGCGGTGTTCGCGTCGGTCGCCGCGCTCGCGCTGCCGTGGGGGCTCGGCGCGCTGCTCGCGGTCGTGTTCGTGTGGGGCCTCGGGACGGGCGGCAACTGGGTCCTCGCGTCGGCCGAGCTGCAGCGCCGCGCGCCCGGCGAGGTCCTCGGTCGGCTCACCGCGCTCGACGTGCTCCTGCACACCGGCGCGATGGGCGTCGGCGCGCTGGCGTTCGGCGGCCTCGTCGACGCGGGTGGCGGCGAGGCGCTGAGCGTCGGCGTGCCCGTCACCGCGGCGGTCCTCGCGTTCGTCGTCCTGGGTTGGCTGCAGCGCGAGCGCCTGGTGGCCGCGGTCGTGTGAGGGATCGGTGAGGTGTGGCCCGGAGCACCGTCGCGTACTCCGAAGGACGATGCCGAAGCCACTCGCCGTTCTCCGCCTGACCCTCGCCGCCGTCGCGGTCGCCACGACCAGCTCCTCGATCGCGGCCTGCGATCTGTTCGTGATGGAGTCGCCCGAGCCGACCGGGGTGATGATCTCGCCGACCGAGATCACGGCCTGGCCCGACCAGGAGATCGCCTTCGACGTCACCCTCGCGCGGCCCTACGCGAGCTCGTGCGACGTCGTCTCGGAGGCGGGGGAGCTGATCTCGACCTCGCCCGGCTGCCGTCAGGTCCTCCACCGCGCGTCGCCGTTCGAGGGGACCTACGTGGTCCGCGTCATCGACCCGGAGTCGGGCGCGTCGGCGGAGGCTCGCGTCACCGTGGCCGGGCCCCCGTACGCGCTGCACGATCCCGTGCGGTGGCGCCGGGGCGGGCACGCGACCCCCGCGACCGATCTCGTCTGGCAGGCGCGAGGCCTCTACACGACGTCCAACGCCGGCCCGCTGCGCGTCTACGACCCGACCGGGCGCGACCAGGTCGACTCCGCGAACCCCTTCGTCGGCTGGGGTCGGCTCTCCGTCGACGACACGGGCCGGTACGCGATGACCGACGCGAACGCGCTCACCGAGGGGCTACACGACTTGCACATCTACGACCTCGAGGAGCGGCGCCTGCTGCGCTCGCTGCAGGGCGCGGGCATGGCCGAGTGGATCCCCGGGACCGACGAGATCGTGCGCGTCCGGGACGGCGGCAAGATCGATCGCTGGGCGCCGCTGCGCGAGGAGGGGCCGACGTGGTCGTTCGATCTGCCGGGCGCCTACGCCGTCGAGATGGCGGTGAGCCCCGACGGGAGCCGGCTGCTCGCGAACCTCGCGCAGAGCCCCGACCTCTCGGCGCGCGAGTGGCACGTGTTCGATCTGGCGACCGGGGACGAACTCTACCGCGCCGGGCAGGGCACCGAGCCGAGCGAGGCGGGCGCCTGGTCGCCGGACGGCGCGCGGTTCGCGGGCGCGGGCGGCACCCGCGTGCAGGTCTTCGACGCCGCGGACGGACGCGTCGTGGTCGACGAGCGGCTCTACGAAGGCGCGGACTACCAGGAGGTGGCGTGGAGCCCCGACGGCCGCTTCATCGCGCTCGGCGATCACCCCCAGAACGGGACCCGACGGGTCTCGGGCGGGCGCGTCGCGCTCTGGGACGTCGAGGCGAACGCGGTCCGCTGGATCACCCAGGTGTTCGAGAACTTCACGTGGAACGTGGCCTTCAGCCCGGACGGCTCCGAGGTCGCCGCGACGGGGGACGCGGCCGCGGTGCGCTTCCTCGACGTCGAGACCGGCGTCGTCGTGGACACCTCCCGCGGACCGAGCGAGTGGGTCCGGTCGGTGCGCTGGAGCCCCTCGGGCTCGCACCTCCTCGTGGGGCAGTCGCGCGGCGCCGACGAGAACATCGATCGCGAGCTGTTCGTCTACGACGCCGACGGCGAGGAGACGTACCGCGGGTTCGGGCGCTCGCCCCACTGGGTCGAGGAGGGCCGCGTGGCGTTCGTCCACGACCGGCTCTCGGTGACCCTCGTGGACGCGGTGACGGGCGCGGAGCTCGAGACGGTGGAGCTCGCCCACCCGCCGGACACGCTGCCCGCCGACGTCACGCGAGCGCTGTGGCACCCGACCGAGGACATCGTCGTGGGCAGCCTCACGCGCGTCGGCGGCCTGTACGTCTGGGACCGCACGACCGGCGAGATCCTGGACGTGGTCGCGAGCAACTCCGGCACCCGCTTCGAACGCTCGTCGGACGGGCGCTTCATGATCGGGGGCGGACCGGACGGCGTCGCGGTCATGCGCGGGGACACCTTCGAGCTCGTGCGCACGCACCTCTACCCGACCTCGGAGCGGGACGTCGTTTTCGCGCTCTCCGCCGACGCTCGCTTCCTCACCACCGCGTCCTATCAGGAGCCCGTGCGGCTCTTCCGGCTCGAGGACGGCGCGATGGTCTGGGAGCAGCGCCCGGACACCGCGGGCGGCGCCTGCGCGGCGGTGAGCCCGGACGGCTCGCGGGTGCTCTTCGCGGGTCGCGGTGGGTTCGAGGCGTGGGACACGCAGACCGGCGCGATGATCGGGAGCAGCCTGAACAACGGCGTCCGCAACCCCGAGTGCGGCGCGATGGACTGGCACCCCGACGGGACCCGCGTCGCGATCGGAGGTCAGAACGAGGTCTACGTGATCGACGCCGAGCCCGCGCCGCCGTGGACGTGGTGGTCGGGCTGACCACCTGTTCGTGACGTCGGGCTGACCCCAAGCTCTCGGCGTCATGAAGATCAGCGACGGCGTCGGGCTCATGGTCATCGCCACGCTCCACGAGCTCGTGGGGCTCGTGGCGGGGTTCTCCGTGACCGTGGACATCGCGCGCGACGGGGTCGTGAACGCGCTCGGCGAGGACTGGATGAGGCAAGCCTTGTTCTGGTTCCACGTCAGCGGCGCGGCGCTCTTCATCGTCGGTGAGGCGCTCCGCACCCTCGAGCGCGCGACGGGATCGGTGCCCCGCCGCTTCGGCTACCTCACCGTCGCCATCGGCCTCGTCGGCGTGGTGATGCTGCCGGCCTCCGGCTTCTGGCTCGTCCTCGCCTGGGGCGCCCGCATGGTCCTCCGAGGTCGGCGGGTGAGGGCGTAGCGAGAGCTCGGGACCGCCGGCTCGACCCGTGGGGAGGAGAACGGATGTGGGAGTAGGGGAGAGTTGGAGAGGGGGAGCGTGCGCGCTGCGCGCGCGTCTTTTTTCGAAGAGCTCTCTATTGGATCGTGGTCGGGGGGGACGCGGTGGCGAGGGCGGTGGCGAGGAGGAGGCCGCCCAGCGCTCCCGTGGCGAGGCCGGTCGCGACGCGCAGCCACCAGAGATCGAGGGCGGGCCAGATCCAGCCGAGGAGGACCTGCACGGCGATCGGCGCGGCCGCGCCGAGCCACAGGCGCTTGCGGCCGGGGTCGAGGCGCAGGGCGAGCGCGAGGAGCGCGCCGACCGCGAGGCCGGCGTAGATCCCCGCGCAGCGATGGCAGACCGCCATCGGGTGGCCGTCGATGGCGAAGCTGCGCGCGACCTCCTGGTGGCAGAGGCCCGAGAAGACCCAGCGCGCGCTGGCCGCGGCGGGGCCGTCCGGGAGCAGCGCGGGGAGGAGCGCGTAGCCCGTCACCCCCGCGAACGCGGCGGCGACGACGGGCGGGACCCAGCGCCTCAGAACTGGCCCGGCGGCGGGTAGCCGCCGCCCGGAGGTTGACCGAAGCCGCCGCCCGGCGGAGGACCGAAGCCTCCCGGGCCCTGCGGCGGCTGACCGAAGCCCGGACCGGGGGGCGGGCCGAAGCCGCCGGGGCCCTGCGGGGGCTGACCGAACCCACCGGGCGGGCCGTAGCCTCCGCCGGGGGGCGGCGGGTTCTGCGACTTGAGGAGCGTCGCGCCGAGGACGCCGCCGAGCGCGCCGAAGCCGCCGTAGATCACGAGCGACGCGATGCAGCCGCCGCCGAACACCACCGCCATCATGCCGACGCCCATCGCGGCCTCGCCGGCGTGACCGTCCGAGGCGCCGGGGATGAAGGTCGCGGCGCCGAAGACGAGGAAGAAGATGATGTAGAGGAGCCCGAAGACGGCGCCCGTGACGAGGCCGGTGAGCCCGCCGATCGCCGCGCCCTCGCCCGGCTCGATGTCCTCGCCGGCCCGCTGCTTCACCAGGTAGACGGCGAGGCCGGCGCCCAGCAGCATCCACATGCAGAAGATGAAGTTGCAGTAGTTGACGAGCGGGATCGCGCTGAGGATCGCGGACACGAGCCCGCCCACCAGCACGCCGATCGGATAGTGTTGTTTGTGCTTCACCGCGCGCGAGGGTAGCAGCGCGCGCTCCCGAGCGCTCTATGCGGCGGTCTGCGCGCCGAGGACGTCCTCGGGTCCGACCACGCGGCCGGCGAGCGCGCTCGCGGCGACCGTCAGCGGGCTCGCGAGGTAGACCTGACCCGGCCCCGAGCGGCCGGGGAAGTTGCGGTTGATCGCGCTGACCGAGACGTCGCTCGGCCCCGAGCTCGCGCCCGGGCCGGCGTTGATGCACGCGCCGCAGCTCGGGTTGATGAGCGAGACGCCGGCCTTCTCGAAGATCTCGACGTAGCCCTGCTCCTCCGCGTAGCGGCGGATGTGCTGGCTGCCGAACTGGATGTAGCAGCGCACGCCGTCGGCCACGCGCAGGCCCTTGGCGAGGCCCTCGCGGAAGACCGAGGCGTACATGTCCATGTCGGCCTTCTTGCCGCCGGTGCACGAGCCGCCGTAGGCGATGTCGATCTTCACGCCCTCGCCCGCGGCGCCCTCGAGCTCGGCGAGCGGCACACCGTTGCGCGGGTCGCCGGGCGTCGCGACCATCACCGGGATGTCGCCGAGGTCGTACTCGAAGACCTCGAGGTACTCGGCGCCGGGGTCGCTCGTGACGATGCGCTCGCGGATGCTCTCCTTCGAGAGGCCGCGCATCTCGTGGAGGTAGTCGACGACCACCTCGGACGGCTCGATGATGCCGGTGAAGCCGCCCGCCTCGACGGCCATGTTCGTCAAGGTCGCTTGCTCGTCGAACGGGAGCTTCTGCACGCCCTCGCCGGCGAACTCGAGCACCTTGCCGATGCCCTTGCTCGTGCGGAAGAACGGCTGGCTGAGGATGTAGAGCATCACGTCCTTGGCCGAGACGCCCTCGCGCAGGGTGCCCGTCAGGACGAAGCGGACCGACTCCGGGACGCGGACGCGCACGTCGCGCGTGAACCACGCGTTGGCCATGTCGGTGCTGCCGACCCCGAACGCGAAGCAGCCGAGCGCGCCCGCCATGCAGGTGTGGCTGTCGGTGCCGGTGACGACCTGGCCGGGCAGCGCGAGGTCCTCGATGACCGCGTTGTGGCAGATGGCCTCCGAGCCGCCCGCCTCGACCTCGCCGTAGAGCTTGAGGCCGTGGCGCGCCGCGAACTTCTCCTGCGTGACCGCGAGGCCGTCGGCGTGACCGAGGAGGCCCATCGCCCGCTTCTTCTCGTCCATCACGTCGCCGAGGTAGGTGAGGTGATCGCGGAAGGTGAAGACGCTCTCGGGCTCGCTCACCGCGGTGTCGGGGCCGAAGCCGTGGCGGAAGAGCGAGTCGGCCATCGGGGTGACGTACTCGTGGCTGAAGCGCACGTCCGAGCGCACGAAGAGCGCGTCGCCGGGCTTCACCGCCTCGATGCCGAGCGTGCCGGCCTTGGCGTCGACGACCGCGTGCTTCGCGATGATCTTCTCGACCATCGTCATCGGCCGGGCCTTCGTCTCCGGCAGGCGCGGCTGGATCTCGCCGGCCATGCGCATCTTGTTGTAGGCGAAGAGGCCGCCCGCCTTGACGATGTCGGCGCTGATCGGGTCGAGGCCGTTGGTGAACTCCTCGATCGGGATCTCCTCGCCCGCGGCGATGCGCTTCAAGAGGCCGAAGTCGGTCGAGGTGAGCAGCCCGATGTTCTGCGAGTTCTGCCCGTAGATCTTCTCGATACTCTCGGCGATCACGAGCTGCACGCCCGCGGTCATCTCGGAGTAGGGGGCGGTCTCGCGCGAGCTGCCGCAGCCCTTGCTCTTGCCGCTGACGATGACGTCGAAGCCGCCGTTCTTGAGCGAGTTGCGCTCGAACGCCGCGCCGCGGAGGCCGACCATCGAGAACTCGCCGAGGGTCTCGTCGTAGTAGAAGCAGACCCAGCCGGGCGTGATCTCGTCGGTCGAGATGTTGTCGATCAGCTTCCGGTCGGGGTCGTACTCGAGGTCCTCTCCGGCGAGCTGGCGCTTCAGGAGCGCGGGGTCTTCGGTGAGGTAGAGGATGCGGCCGGAGAAGCGGATCCGATCGGGTCGTGCCATCGCGCCGATCTCTAGCGCCGGATGCGTCCGCTCACAGTGTGCAGACGCACGTTCGGCCTGGCCTCACTCCACGCGGAAGGTCTCGCGCAGGGGCGTGTCCGCCGAGTGCGGGCCCACGCGGACCTCGTACTCGATGGCCTCGACCTCCCAGGCGCTGGCGTCGACGTCGTAGAACGCGAGGTCCGACGCGGGCACGGTCAGCTCGACGGTCTGGGTCTCCGCGGGGTCGAGCTCGACCTGCCCGAACGCTCGGAGGTCCTGCGGCGCGCGCGGGACGCGGGAGCCGATCGCCGCGACGTAGAGCTGCACCGTCTCGCGCGCCCGCGTGGCGCCCGTGTTGGTCACGTCGACGGTCACCGTCAGCGAGCCGTCCGGGGCGACCGAGCTCGCCGCGAGCGAGAGGTTGGCGTACGCGAACGTGGTGTAGGTGAGCCCGAAGCCGAACGGGTAGCGCGGCGAGAGGCCCTCGTTGTCGAGGTGGCGGTAGCCGTGGAAGTAGCCGTAGGTGACGCCCGGCGACGTGTTGTCGAAGGGCGGCAGGTCGGCCTCCTGCGTCGGCACGCTGAACGGCAGCCGCCCGGCGGGCGCCTCGACCCCGAAGAGCACGTCGGCGATCGCGTGGCCGCCCTGCGAGCCCGGGTAGAACGCGTGGACGATCGCCTCCACGTCGTCGACCCAGCCCTCGACGAGGATCGCGGAGCCGCCCTCGAGCACGACGATCACCCTGGGGTTGAGCGCGGCGACCGCCTCGATGAGCGCGATCTCGGCCGCCGGCAGGAGCAGGTCCTCGCGGTCGCCCGCGCCGATGTCGGCCTCGCCCTCGTCGTCGGAGGTCAGGCCGGTGACGACGACCACCGCGTCGGCGGCGGCGACGGTCGCCTCGTCCGCGGCGCTCAGCGCGCTCGAGGTCAGGTGCGTCACGCTCGTCCCCTGCGCGGCGAGGCCTTCGAGCGCGGTGATCACCTCGCTCGACGACACGTCGCTCGACCCCTCGTCGCCGATGTTCTCGACGTCGGCGTTGCGGCCGACGACGACGACGCTCGCGGTCGGCGCGAGGGGGAGGGCGCCCGCCTCGTTGCGCAGGAGCACGATCCCGCGCGTCGCGACCTCGCGGGCCAGCGCGAGGTGCTCGGCGGTCTCGCGCGCGCTCGGGTCGTCGAGGACGCGCTCGCGGGTGTCGAGCCCGAAGCAGAACTGAGCGCGCAGGATGTGGCGGACGGCGTCGTCGAGGTCGGGCTCGGTGATCTCGCCGGCCGCGAGCGCGCGCTGCATGAAGCGGAACTCGGTCGGCGACGGCATCTCGATGTCGAGGCCGGCGGTGACCGACTCGCCGTCGCCGTGGGTGCCGAGGATCCAGTCCGACTCCACGAAGCCGGCGAAGCCCCACTCGTCGCGCAGGATGTCCGTCAACAGGTGCCCGTTGAGGTCGCAGTACAGGCCGTTGACCTGGTTGTAGGCGCTCATCACGGAGCCCGCGCGGGCGTCCTGCACCGCGCGGCGGAAGTGGGGGAGGTAGATCTCGCGCAGCGTGCGCTCGTCCACGGTGACGTCGACGGTGTGGCGGGTGTCCTCGATCGAGTTCGCGGCGTAGTGCTTCACGCTCGCGATCACGCCCTCGGACTGCACGCCGAGGATGAAGCCGACGCCCATCGCGCCGAGGTGGTGCACGTCCTCGGAGTACGTCTCCTGAGCGCGGCCCCAGCGCGGGTGGCGCAGGATGTTGATCGTGGGCGCGAGCAGCACGTCGGCGCCGACGCTCTGGATCTCGCGCGCCATCGCCGCGCCCACGCGCTCTTCGAGGGCGGGATCCCACGTCGCGCCGCGCATCATCCCGACGGGGAACGCCGTCCCGTTCGCCTCCGTGAACGCGCTCAGCCCGCGCGGCCCGTCGAGCATGTGGAGGCCCGGGATCCCGTACGCCTCGTTGCCCTCGACGAGCCACGTCCGCTCCACCACCGCCGTGCCCACCCCGTGCATCAGCGCGATCTTCTCGGCCACCGACAGCTGCCCGAGCAGCGTCGTGATCCGCGCCTCGATCGCGTCGTCGTCGCCCGCGCAGTAGGCCCGCGTCTCCGCCGTCGGCTCGAACGGCTCCGGCACGTAGTCGCGCGCCGCGTCCACGGCCGGCGCGCCGCCGTCCATCGTCCCCGCGTCGCCGCCTCCGCCGTCGCACGCCCCGAGCGCCACCGCGCACGCCAGCCCCCACCACCCGAGTCGCATCCCTCCTCGTATCACGGGGACGGTTCGAACTTTTCGAACTTTCGGCGCCCGAGAAAGTTCGAAAAGTTCGATCCGTCCCCACGGCGCGGGCTGTCGCGCTAGCCTCGCCGATCGTGCGCTTCTGGATCGCTGGCTGGTGGATGGTCGTCGCGCTCGCGCTCGCGAGCTGCTCACCGGACAATTGCCTCAGCGCGGACGGGGACTGCACGGTGCCGACGCCTTGCGCGGAGCTGGAGCTCGCGTGCGCGGGCGGGGTGGAGCCGACGGTGCGGGTGCTCGCGTCGGGCGACCCCATCCCGGGCGGGATCGACGCGCTCGCGTCCCCTGGGGACGTGGTGCTCGACAACGGGGTGGTCACCGCCGTGATCGACGCGCTCGATCATCCGCACTACGTGGCGCCGACCGGCGGCAACCTGATCGACCTGACGAGCGCGGCGCGCAACGACGACTCGCTCACGCACCTGTTCCACGGGGTCGGGCTGCTCCCCGACGACACGATCGTCTACGACCGGCTCACCACGGAGTCGGGGCCCGGCTTCGCGGCGGTCCAGGTGTTCGGGTCGCTCGCCGGGTTCGAGCGCGTGCGCGTCGCCACGCGCTACGAGCTGCGCGGCTGCGAGCCGGGGATCCGCGTGCGCACCGAGATCGCGAACCTCACGACCGAGCCCCGCAGCTGGTCCCTCGTCGACGCGTGGTACTGGAGCGGCCGCGAGGCGCTGCCGTTCGCGCCCGGCGTCGGTCGCGGCTTCGAGCAGCCCGGGCTCGTCGACACGGTCGAGGACTCCTGGGAGGACATGCCGTTCATGGCGGCGGCCGCGCACGTCGACCCGGGCGCGACGTACTTCGAGGTGGCGTGCGATCGACCCGCGCTGTCGGGCTGGCACACCGAGCAGCTCTCGGCGGTCGGCCTGCCGCCGCGCATCGTGCAGCCGCGCGACTTCGAGATCTTCGAGCGCTTCATCGGGGTCACCGGCGGTCGCGGCCTCGCGCCCGCGGTGGACCAGGCGCTGGGCATTCGAGACGCGCTCTTCGACGAGCCGACCGTCGAGCTGCGCGGCCGCGTCACCGGAGAGCTGGTCTTCGGCGACGAGGCGCGCGCGACGGTGCTGGTCGAGGAGGGGACGCTCGCGACCCCGCCCGAGGAGCGCACGCCGTGGACGCAGGTGACCCCACGCGTCGACGGGTCGTTCGACGTCCGCGTCCCCGCGTCGCGCAGCTACGTGGTGACGGTGCGCTCCTTCGGCCGCGACGAGGCGCAGGTCGAGGCGCGGGCGATGCTCGACGACGTCGACGTGGGCACGCTCGCGCTCGCGCCGGCGCCCGGGCTCGACGTGAGCGTCACCGTGGACGGCGTCGCCGACTGGGCGATGGTCTTCGTCCACCCCGCGGACGACGCGACCGACGCCGACGTCCGCGCTCACTTCTTCGGCGGCTTCTACGAGTGCGCGCCGCTCCTCGGCAGCTCTACCGGCGGCTCGCCGGCGTGCGACAGGATCCTCGTGAACGGCTCCGACTCGGTCGCGCTCCCCCCCGGCCGCTACGACGTGTTCGCGACCGCGGGGCTCTTCGCGACGGTGGCCCGCGACACGATCACCGTCGCCTCGGGCGAGCGCGCCGCGGTGAGCCTCGCCCTCGAGCGCCTGCCCGTCGCGCCCGCCGGCACCCTCGGCGCGGACTTCCACGTCCACGGGGGCGCGAGCTTCGACTCCACCGTGCCGGACTTCGATCGCGTCGCCGCGTGGCTCGCGGCGAACATCGACGTCCTCGCCGCGACCGATCACGACGTCGTGTGGGACTACGCCAACGCGCGCGCCGCGCTCGGCGCCGACGACCGGCTGCGCGTCCTCGTCGGGCTCGAGGCGACCGGCCACATCCTCTTCGACCTGACGCCGGGCCACGACATCCCGCAGGTCATCGGGCACTGGAACGTGTGGCCGCTGCCCTTCGAGGTCGACGGCGCGTACCGCGGCGCGCCGTGGGACGAGCTCGTCGAGCCGGGCGCGCTCTTCGATCGCTTCGTGGACGCGGGCTGGCCGCGCGACACGGGCGTCATCCAGCTCAACCACCCGTGGTCGCCCGCGCAGTTCGGGCGCGACCTCGGCTTCCCGCGCGCGGTCGGCGTCGACGCCCGCGTCCCGCTCCCGCGCGAGTACGACGGGACCGGCCCCAGCCTCGTCCTGCGCACCCCCGACGGCGCCGGGTTCGGCAACGCCGACTACCACACGCAGGAGGTGATGAACGGCACCGCCAACGAGGACCTCCAGCCGTTCCGCGCGTACTGGTTCTACCTGCTCAACCAGGGGATCGTCCGAGCCGGGACCGGCAACAGCGACTCGCACGGCCTCGTCGACAACCTCCTCGGGACCCCGCGCACGCTCGTGTGGACCGACCAGGTCCTCGGCTCGTTCGACGATGCCGCGTTCAACGCCGACGTGCGCGCGGGCCACATGATCGGGACCAACGGGCCGGTCATCGAGATCGCGACGACCGACGCCTCGGGCGGTGCGCGGACGCCCTCCGTCGAGGCGTTCGCGCCGGGGCCCGGCGCCTTGCTGTCCATCCGCGTGAGCGCGGCGCCGTGGGTCCCCGTCGACGAGGTGCGGATCGTCGTGAACGGTCGCGTCGCGCGCACGCTGCAAGCCGAGCTGTCGCACCCGGTCGACCCGTTCGGCGTCGACGGCCTCGTACGGTTCGAGGGCGACGTCGCGCTGAGCGAGCTGCTGCCCGACGGAACCGCGGACGCCTGGATCGTCGTCGAGGCGGGCGAGGCGCTGCCGCTCACCGGTGATCTGAACTGCGACGGCATCCCGGACACGGGGGACATCGACGGCGACGGCGTGGTCGACTGGCGCGACGTGGAGCGCGACGATCCGATCGACGCGGCGCCGGAGCTCTGCGATCCCGATCAGGAGATCGGGCCGCTCGGCCACCCGCCCGAGCCGGCTCGCGACGCGCCCGGCTACGTGTTCCTCGCGGTCACGCCGGAGGGCTACCCCTTCGCGTTCACCAACCCGCTCCTCTTCGATCGCGACGGCGGCGGCTTCAGCGGGCCGGGACTGGAGGGACCATGAGGGCGCTGCTCCTCGCGCTCCTCACGCTCGCGCCGAGCCTCGCGGCGGCGCAGGGCGCCTGCGACACGGACCTGCCCGCGCGCCCCGTCGGTCCGCTGCAGGTCGGCGAGCTCGACGGCTTCCTCGCCGTGCCGCACCGCGCGTGCCCTCGCGAGGAGGTCGCGCTCGGCGGTGACGTGCTCCTCGTCGCCGACACCGCGGATCTGTACGGCAACCTCCATGTCAACGGGCGCGGGCGCCTCAGCGCGCTGCTCGGCGACCCGCGCGTGGAGGCCTTCGTCTCGTGGGAGGCGGTCCGCTATCAGGCGCTGCTCAGCGCGGTGAGCTCGAGCTACCTCGGACTCGGCTACCTCTCGTGGGGGGCGAGCGGGCAGCTCGAGGAGCGCGAGGGCCGCGCGTTCGCGTTGACGGGGCGCATGGTCCTGCCGACGACGACGGGCCTCGACCAGAGCAGCCAGCCGCTCGCGATGGATCTCGGCGTGACGGGGGCCTTCGTGCTGAACGAGAACTTCCGCGCGCACATCTGGCTCACGCTCCTCGGCTCGCTCGGCATCGGCGCGGGCCCGGCGGATCCCCGCGGCGGTGTGCGCTTCGGCGGCGGCCTCGACTGGCGCCCGTTCGAGTGGCTCTCGTTCGTGGCCGAGGTCCAGAGCGGCTTCTTCTATCGAGCGCTGCTCGACGTGCTCGCCGTCAACGCGGGGGTCCGGCTCGCGCTCGGGCCCGAGGTCGGCGTGGAGCTCGCGGCGGCCTTGCCACTCTTCGGCGAGCGCGCGTTCGACGACGGCGCCCTCCCGCTCGGCGCGTCGCTGATGGTGAGCTGGCGGCCCCCGGGCGGCTTCGTCGCCGGGCTCTAGTCCCAAGAGGTGGGCCCACCCGGGGGGTGTGCGTAGGCACATGGGCCGCACACCCTCGGTGGGCGTTTCAGGCGGGTTTCAATTCCCACGCGAGCGCTGGCACGACCGTTGAAGAGGACCAGCGCGGAGGTCGCTCGATGGGTACTGAAACCGCGCTGCCGATGTTGGTCACCATGCTCCTGGTGTGCGCCAACCCGATGAGCGGCGACTCGCCCGAGGCGCGCAGCCTCACCGCGGCGGTTCAGCAGACCTTCCTCGCCGACACCCGCGTCGTCGCCGCCTCGCCGGTCCCCGCGAGCGTCGGCGTCGGCTCGCACTACGGCTGGCGCACGAGCACGCGGACGGGTGAGCGGACGTTCCACGCGGGCGTCGACTTCCTCACCCCCGGCGGCACGCCGGCCTACGCGGTGCGCGGCGGCGTCGTCGAGACGGTCGCGTTCGAGGGCGAGCACAGCCGCCGCTTCGCGGGCTACGGCAACGCGGTCGTCATCCGCCACGACGACGACGGGCGCTGGTCCTTCTACGCGCACCTCGACCAGGTCGACGTCGAGCCGGGGCAATACGTCTTGCCGGGCGACAAGATCGGCAACGTGGGCAACACCACCAACGGCCGCTTCCCCGGGATGGTCAGCCACCTCCACTTCGAGGTCCGCCAGGCCCGCCCCGACGGCGGCTCGCCGTTCCCCGGCGGCTACGGCCGCCACAACGTCGACCCCGAGGGCTGGCTCGCCGACATGGGCGTGCGCTTCGACGCCCACGTCGACGAGGGCTCGGTCGAGCCGATGCTCGTGATGCAGGACGTCATCCCGGAGCCCGACCCGGCGCTCGCGGTGGCCGACTCCGCGTTCGGCACGGGTACGTTCTGAGTCCCGACGGACCTGGTTCCGTTCTGCGAGCGGACTCCGTACGCTGGCGGGATGGCGACCGAGGGATTCGCGGTCATCCGCCGACGCCGCTTCCTGAAGTGGGGCCTCGGCGCCGGCGGCGCGATCCTCGGGGCGGGCGCGGCCGGCTACGGGTCGCTGATCGGGCTCGCGCCGAGCGCGGGCCCGCTGCGGATCTTGTCGGACCGCGAGCACCGCACGCTGCGGAACCTCGTGACGACGATCTGCGGGCCCATCGCGATGCGGGAGCGCCACGACGTCGCCGACGCGTTCGATGGGTGGCTCGCGGACGAGCCGGCCAACATCGTCTCGGACCTGCAAGGCGCCTTGCTCTGGATGGAGCTCGGGCCGGCGCTCTACGACCATCGCTGGGAGAGCTTCTCCGGCCTGGACCAGGCCGCGCGCGAGGCGCACTTCCGATCCTGGATGGAGAGCGACGATCTGGTGCGCCGGCAGGTCGCGACGGCGTTTCGGAAGTTCGTGAACCTCGTCTTCCACGACACTCCGTCGACGTGGGCGCGCATCCACTACCCGGGGCCGGCGACGGGGCTGCGCGGCTCGTGACGGAGGGCATCGAGAGCCTCGCGGGCGTCCGGAGCCCGGCCGATCGGAGCGCCGACGTCTGCATCATCGGCTCGGGCTGCGGCGGCGCAACGGCGGCCCGCGTCCTCGCCGAGGCGGGCAAGGACGTCGTGGTGCTCGAGGAGGGCAGCGACCGCACGGGGATGGAGCTGACCCAGCGCGACGGCGAGATGTACGACCAGCTCTACATGGACCGCGGGGGGCGCTCCACGGAGGACCTGTCGATCAGCGTGCTCACCGCGCGCGTGCTCGGCGGCGGCGGCGTGATCAACGCGAGCGACGTCGTGCCGATCCCCGCGGGCGTGCTCGCCCACTGGCGGCGCGCGTTCGACCTCGCGGACCTGACCGACGCCACGCTCGCGCCCTTCGCCGCGGCGGCGCTCGCCGATCTGCACGCCAACGAGGTCACCGAGGCGCAGATGAACCGCGCCAACCGCCTGCTGCAGGAGGGGACCGAGCGGCTCGGCTGGGCGGGCGCGCGGATGCACCACAACCGCGTCGGCTGCCAGGGCATGGGCACCTGCCTCATCGGGTGCCCCGTCAACGCGAAGAAGAACCCGCGCTTCGTCGCGATCCCCGCGGCCATCGAGGCGGGCGCGCGCTTCCTCACGCGGGCGCGCGCCGTCCGCGTCGAGGGCGCGCGGGCCGACACCAAGACGGTCACCGTCAAGACCCTGGACGCGCGCGGCTACCACGAGACGGGCGAGCTCAGGGTGCGCGCGCCGATCGTGATCGTCGCGTGCAACGCGGTCGCGTCGGCGCAGCTCCTCTTGCAATCGGGCATCGGCAACGAGCACGTGGGGCAGCACCTGATCCTTCAGCCGCAGCTCCCGCTGGTCGCGTCCTTCGACGAGCCCGTGAACGCGTTCCGCGGCATCCCGCAGGCCTACGCGGTCACCGAGTTCGAGGAGGAGGACCACCCCGAGCACGGCCTCTGGGGCTTCCGGATCGAGGCGATCATGGGCACGCCCGGGATCGTGTCGACGCTCCTGCCGTACATCGGGAGCGAGAGCGCCACGATGATGGGGCGCTACGACCGCATCGCCGCCTCGCTCCTGCTCGCCCCCGACGAGCCGTCCGGGAGCGTCCGCCTCGGGCCGTCGACGCGCCCGATCATCGCCTACGAGCACCGCGAGGAGCACAAGCGCCGGCTCCGCGCGGCGGCCCGCGCGGCGGCGCGCATCTACCTCGCGGCGGGCGCGCGCGAGGTCCTCGTCCCGAGCGTCCCGCCCGTGACCGTGCGCAGCACGCGCGACCTGCACCACCTCGACGCCCTCGAGATGCGGCCCGCGACGACCCCGATGGTGTCCGCGCACCAGCAAGGTACCGTGCGCATGTCCAGCTCGGCGTCGCGCGGCGCGGTCGATCCCGACGGGCTCGTGTGGGGCACGCGCGGCGTCTATGTGATGGACGCGTCCATCTTCCCGAGCAGCGCGTCGAGCCACACCATGACGCCCATCCTCACGATGGCGCGCTACCTCGCGAGCAAGCTCGCCGCGTAGCTCGGGCGACCTGTGGGGTGATCCCCCTCAGCGCGACGCCGCGCCGGACGGATCATGGAGCATGGCCCAGCAGCCGATCACCGCGCCGGCGCCGGCGCTGCCCGACTCGTGGCGGCCCACCCCCGTCCCGGGGGCGCCGGAGGCCGAGGAGCCGAAGATCCCCGCGCCCCCGAGGGCGCCCTCGGCGAGCGGGCAGCGGCTCCGCGCCCCCGCCGCGACGCCGGTCCCGAGCGAGAAGGTCCGCGTGCCCCCGCCTCCGCGTGCGCCGACGCGCGACGCGCACTCGTGGAAGGCGCCCTCCGGCAAGCGGCGCCGGCGCTGGCTCCTGACCGAGATCCCGCCCCCGCCCGACCCGAAGGATCCCCGGCGCGACTGACCCTACGGGCCGTCGATCGACGGCCAGCCGAGCTGACGACAGGCCCAGAGCCCGATGCAGATCGCCTCGGCCGCGTCGTGGCGGAGGGCCTTCGGTCGGGGCAGGCCGCTGCGCTCGATGATCGCGCGGGCGAGCGTGTCGGCCGCCGCCTTGGCGAGCGCGCCGGTGCGCCGCTCGCGCTCCTCGAGCAGCTCGGGGCGCCACGTGTGGGCCTGGATCGCGAAGACGCGCGCGCCTCGCTTCTCGGCGGCCTTGCCCCACACCCGCGCGAGCGCGGCGTCGCCCTCGACGGCGACCGCGACGAGGGCCTCGACGTCGGCGAGCTCGCCCCACGCGGCGCGCTTGAGGCGCGTGACGGTCCCGTAGTTCTGCGAGCGGTAGCGCACGAGCCGACCGCCTTCGTCGAACACCGCGAGCCCCGTCTTGAGCCCCAGGTCGACCGCGAGGAGGTGCTCGCGCACGGTCAGCCGACGGCGACCGACAGCGACCCGCGGCCGCCGCGGCCGGCGTCCCACTGGATCGCGAGCGCGCCCTCGCCGCGCACCACCCACACCGCGCGCGCGCGGTGGCCGCGATCGGCCGGGAGCCCGACGTAGATCGGGTGGTGCGCCGAGCTCGCCTGGATCGCGCCCCAGCCGTCGAGCCAGCCGAGCGCCTGATGCGCGACGCCCTCGACGAGCTCGAGGCCGCTCGCTCGCGCGTGGAGGGGCGGCGCCATCCCGATGGTCTCCGCGCGCTGCAGGCTGCTCGTCGGGAGGAAGCCCAGGTTCTCGACCATCAGCTCCACCCGCGTGAGCCCGCCGCCGAGCGCCTCGGTCCGCGCCTCGGCGCGCACGGTGGGGAGGGAGCGGCGCAGGCGGTCGGCGACCATGAAGCCCCTGTCGCACTCCTCCGCGAGGAGCCGCTCGGGCGGGTTGCGGACGGTCGTCATGTACTCGATCCCGCCGATCTCGACGGCGCCGAGCTGCGGGTGGTCGAACGGCTTCCAGTCGAGGATCGCGCCGGGCTCGTCGCGGAAGGCGTCGAGGACCGCGTGCAGGATCTCCATGTCGGGCTCGACGAAGAGCTTGGCGGGCTCCTCGACCGCCTTGCCCGCGAACGCGTAGGGATCCCAGAGCTCGAGGGTGTAGCCGGCGACGCCGAACGTGGTCGCGAGCGCGTCGGCCCACACGCCGACGATCGGCTTCTTCGGGTCGTACGTGAACTCGGGCATCACCTTGAAGACGCGGTACCCGGTGCCCGCGACGGCGCCCTTGGCGAGCGCGCGGAGCATGAAGAGGTCCTGGTCGCCGAGCACCGACGGCTCGCGGTACGGGTGGGTGAGGATGCAGCCGGTGTAGGTGTGGTTGCTGAGCGCCGCGCCGATGCGCGGCCGCGCGCGGAACGCCTCGACCGTCGCGCGGCTCTCGGGCTCCGAGAGCGGGTAGTCGCCGCTGTCCATCCCGAACATCTCGAAGGGTGTCCATGAGGAAGGGAAGTTGCGGTTCAGGTCCTGGCCGAACTCGCGGCTCGCCTCGAGCCAGCGCACCCCGTCCCAGTCGAGGAAGACGCCCTCGTCGGCGACGAAGTACGCGGTGGAGGGATCGTCGTCGAGCGTGCGGGGGCGCATCTTCGCGACGTTCGCGGGGTCGTCGAACACCCACGTGCCGGCGGGGTGACGCCAGCGCATCCAGCGCACCCGGCCGTCCCCGTCGAGGTCCGACGGGTGCAGGCCGACGCGCGGCCGTCCGTCGCGGGGCGGCCGCAGCGTGCTGCGCAGGAACGGCGCGCCGGCGCGCATCGCGACGTAGCCGTCGGGGCTCATGCACGGCAGCACGTACGCCGTGTGTCCTTCGAACCACGCGCGCGTCGGTCCGTCCCCGTCGCGCAGGCCGGCGATCCACCGCGTCGCGGTGTGGAGCGCGGCCATGACGCCGGTCCACTCGGCGCAGTGCGTGCCCGCGTCGAGCCAGAACCCCGGGCGCTCGTCGGCCCCGCCGTCCTGCGCGCCGATGGTGAGGATCGGGATGTCCCGCCCCTCGCGGCTCTGGCCCGCGACGTCGAGGCGGGCCCACGCGGGCGCCGAGGCGACGAGCGCCTCGAGGTGCGCGACGACCTCGTCCCAGTCGAGGTAACGGTCGGCGGCGTAGTCGGGTACTGCAGACATGGCCGCGCAGCATCGCGCATCGCCGCCCACGGGGGCAACGTCGACGCGGGATCAGGCTCGGCGTCGGCGCCGCACGAGCCAGGGCCACAGCAGGCCGAGCAGCAAGCAGCTCGGCGCGCTCGAGCCCGGCGTCGCGCGGCAGGCGCAGCCGCCGGTCACCCCGCCGGGTCGGTCCCCCGCGTCGGTCGTCGCGACGGCGCCGTCGGGCGCGGGGCCTCCGTCGGTGCCCGGCGGGACCGCCGCGTCGGCCATCGGCGGCGCGCCGCCGTCGGTCATCGGCGGCACGCCGGCGTCGGTCCCGGGAGGCGCGCCGGCGTCTTCGCTGGGCACGCCCGCGTCGGTCCCGGGCGCGTCGGCGCGGGTCAGGCGGATCGCGTCGAACACGATCTTGCGACCCAGCGAGAACGCCTCGCCGGTGTTGTCGTCGAGGCGCACCGACTGCCCGCCGCCCGCCGCGAACGCGTGCTCGCCGAGCGAGCGCCACCCGTCGGTCGCGGACTGATCGAGCATCACCACGTCGGTCGAGCCGCCGTGCGTGATCCGATAGGCCGCCCGCTGGGCCTGGGCGAACGAGCCGTCCGTGTAGACCTCGACGAGGTAGCGGCCCGCGGCGTCGAACGTGAGGTTCCAGATCCCGTGGTTGTCCACCGCCGCGTCGTCGGTGGTGTTCGTCCAGATCAGCGAGGACAGCCAGCCGTCGGCCTCGTCGTGCCAGTAGGCCGGGTTGCCGCCGCGCTCGAAGCAGAGGTCCGTGTCGTCGACCACGCGGCCCGCGGCCGGGATGTTCGCGCAGATCGGGCAGTCCGCCGGGCACGACGCGTTCGTCTCGCCGCCCGAGCAGAAGCCGTCGCCGCACGTCGGCGGCCCGCCGGTGTTCATCGACACGAGGACGCGGCCGCGCGTGAGGTCCTCGTAGCCGTCGATCGGCTCGGGCACGGTGGCGTTGCCGCCGTAGCTGCCGCCGGTGCCGGACCCCCCGACCATGCTGTCCCGATGGATCGACCAGTGGAGGTGCGGGCCCGAGAAGCTCGAGCAGCTCAGCGCGCCCATGCAGGAGCCGCCGAGCTCGCCGAGGACCTGACCCTGGCGGACGGTCGCGCCCTCGGTGACCGCGCCGTCGATCGCGTTCAGGTGCGCGTAGAGCGTGTGGTAGACGTGCCCGTCGCCGAGGTCGTGGCGCAGGATGATGCGCTGGCCGAAGTTCGACCAACCCGCCGTCGCCCAGCCCGCGCGCACGACGGTGCCGCTCAGCGCGGCGACGACGGGCATCCCGCGGCCGCCGTCGGCGAGGCCGTCGTAGACCAGGTCGAGCGCGTAGTAGTCGTTCCCGAAGCCCGTCTCGTTCAGGTAGTGGTGCAGGCTCGAGCCGCCCGATGGGCTGTACCCCGACGCGACGCGCACGGAGGTGCCCGCGGGGAAGGGCAGCCGCAGCGGCTCGCCCGTCGAGGGGAACGCGACCCCGCCGGTCAGCGGCGTCGTGAGGGCCCACGCGTCGCCGACGAACAGCAGGGTGCCGAGGGCGGCGAGGGCGACGGCGGCGCGGCGGCGGTGCATGGACCGAGCGTAGAACAGGCGGCCGCGCCTGCCGAGGCGCTACGCCTTGGGGTCGAGGACCGGCACGCCGTGGTCGGTCGCCTCGGTCAGGATCTCGAACGCGGCCCGGCTGCGCGTGCTGAGCGTGCGCGGCGGCTCGCCGCGGCGGCGCACGGTGAGGTCGCAGCGCGCGATCTTCGAGTTCAGGCACGTCTTCGTGCCGCCCGGCGGGTTGTAGTAGGGCAGGCCGACGAAGTCGGCGCGCGCCGCGGCGATGTTGCCGGCGATGTGGACGTCGTCGTCGCCGGTCTCGAACGCGAAGCGGAAGAAGTCGTAGCTGCCCTTCGCGCGCAGGCCCTGACCGATGGTGCCGAACGCGTGCTCGCGACCGTCGAGGCGCAGCGTCAGCACGGTCAGCGCGGGCGTCAGCACCGGGCCGACCTTGATGCGGCCGCAGCCGACCTCGAGGAACGCGTCGGGCGCGTCGTCGAACCCGCACACCTGGCCCCACGCGTACTGGTCGGTGTGCTTCTCGCCCCAGTTGTGGTTCTGCGAGCCGACCCAGCCGTCGACCTCGAGGCGCTCTCCGTCGACCACGAGGTTTCCTCGATACACCGCGAGCGGGGAGCCCACGAGCGCCTTGGCCTTCGGGATCGGCTTGCCGTAGAGCGCGCGATCGAAGGTCAGGAGCACGGGCTCGGGCGACGTGTAGGCGAGGTCCCAGCGGAGCTCGTGCGCGCCGAGCTTCGCCCCGCCGCGCAACCGCGTCGCGTCGAGCGTCGAGCCCGCGATCCGCGCCTCGAGCTCGCTCTTCGCGAAGCGGCACTCGCGGATCGAGTGCTCCTCTTTGACGGCGACGATCGAGCCCCGCTCGCCGTCGAAGGCGATCGCCCACAGCTCGCCGAGGCCGTCGCCCGGGCGCCCCGCGGGGGAGAAGATCGTGTACCGGATCCAGAACGCGAGCGGGCGCGTCGGGTGGTTCGCGCGCTGGAACCAGCTCTCGTAGTGGCCGCGCGGATCACCGGCGGTCCACCGCGCCCCGTTCCAGTGGGCTCGCTCGCGGTCCGTGGCCTCCGACGGATCGCACTTCACCTCGGCTCGGTCGAGCATGGACAAACGGTGACGCATCGGTCATCGTTTGTCCATGTCGATCTCGCTCACTCCGGACGAGCGCTTCGCGGTGGTCGCGATCGCTCAGGTGGCCACCCCGGCTGGCGCGCTCGTCCCCACCCCGGACGGCGCGATGGTCGACGCGGTGGTGCGGCTCGTCGACGGCCTCGGCGCCGGGACGCTGAGCGGCTACCGCAAGCTGCTCTCCGCGCTCGACGCGGCGGCGATCCCGCTCACCGGGTCGCGGCTCACGTCGCTCCCCGAGGAGGCGCGCGCGCGAACGCTCGAGCGGCTCGCGAGCGGCGAGGCGACGTTCTGGCTCGTCCGCGGCGTGACCGCGCCGATGAAGATCGTGCAGGCGCGCACCGCGAAGCTCGAGGACGCGCTCGGCGTCGATCAGCACCGCCTCGCGGTCTCGCGCGAGCACCACCGCTGGGAGGAGCGGATCGTCGACGGCCGCACGATCACCGACGACGAGGTGATCGAGACCGACGTCGTCGTGATCGGCACGGGCGCGGGCGGCGCGCCGATGGCGAAGGTCCTCGCCGAGCGCGGCCACGCCGTCGTGATGCTCGAGGAGGGCGGCCACTTCACGCGCGCCGACTTCGCGGGCCGGACGCTCGCGCGACAGCAGAAGCTCTACCGCGGCAACGGCCTCACCTCGACCATCGGCAACACGGTGATCCCCGTCCCGATGGGCCGCACCGTCGGCGGCACCACGACGGTGAACTCCGGCACGTGCTACCGCGTGCCCGAGTCGACGATGCGCCGGTGGCAGCTCGACCACGGCCTCTTCGACCTCGGCCCGGGCGCCCTCGACGCCTACTACGAGCGCGTCGAGGCGATGCTCGAGGTGGCGGTCGCGGAGCCGGGCGTGCTCGGCGGCTGCGCCGAGGTGATCGCGCGGGGCGCCGAGGCGCTCGGCTTCGAGCACGGGCCGCTGCGCCGCAACGCGCCGGGCTGCGACGGCCAGGGCGTGTGCTGCTTCGGCTGCCCGACGGACGCGAAGCGCTCGACGAACGTGAGCTACGTCCCCAAGGCGCTCGAGCGCGGCGCGTTCGTCTACGCCCACGCGAAGGTCACCGAGATCCTCGTCGAGGGTGGCCGCGCGGTCGGCGTGGTCGCGAAGGTCGGCGGCGGCAACGGCTCGTCGCGGCGCCTCGAGGTGCGGGCGCGCGCGGTGGTGCTCGGCGCGGGCACCGTCTACACGCCGGCGCTCCTGCTCGCGCAGGGGCTCGCGAACTCGTCCGGGCGCGTCGGCTACGACCTGACGATCCACCCGGCGAGCTACGCGTGGGCCGAGCTCGATCGGTCGGTGCGCGGCTGGGAGGCCATCCCGCAGGGCTACTCCATCGACGAGTTCGTCGATCAGGGGATCCGGTTCGAGGGCGCGTTCCTGCCGCTCGAGATGGCGTCGGGCGCGATGGGGCAGGTCGGCCAGCGCTGGACGCACATGGTCGAGCGCTTCGACCGGCTCGCGTGCTTCGGCTTCATGATCGCGGAGACGTCGCGCGGGCGGGTCCGGCTGATCGCGGGCCAGCCGCGCATGACCTACGTCCTCGACGACAACGACGTGAAGCGGATCGTCCAGGCGCAAGGGATCTTGGCGCGGGTGTTCTTCGCCGGCGGGGCGAAGAAGGTGTACCCGGGCATGCAGCTCTTCGACGAGCTCGGCGACCTCGCCGACGTGGAGCGGCTCGAGCGCGAGGGGCCCGGCCGGGTGCGCGCGCACCACCTCGACCTGACCGCGTACCACCCGCTCGGCACCTGCCGCATGGGCGCGGACGCGAGCCGCTCGGTGATCGGCCCGACGCAGGAGACCTGGGACGTGCCGGGCCTCTTCATCTGCGACGGCTCGGCGGTCCCGGGCCCCCTCGGGGTCAACCCGCAGCTCACGATCATGGCGCTCTCGGAGCGCGCGGCGGCGTTCGTCGAGCGGCGCATCGAGGAGGCCCCGCGGCCGCGTCGCGTCGAGGACGACGGCGCCGTGATCCGCTTCGAAGAGACCATGGGCGGGATGCTCCAGCTCGAGGAGGGCGGGGTCATCGACGTCGAGTTCAGCGTGCGGGCGCGCGGCGCCGTCTCCGTCGCCACCGCGGTGCGTCGCGGCGGGCTGTTCGCGCTCGAGGGGACGATCAGCGCGTCGGGGATCGGCGAGGAGGTGCCCTGCGCGGGGACGCTCGAGATGCACCCGCTCCGCCGCAAGGCGACGCTCGTCTACGACCTTTGCTTCGAAGGCGAGGACGGAGTCGCCTACACGCTGCACGGCGAGAAGCACACGGGGCCGCTCTCGCTCCTGCGCGGGATGACCACGCTCTACACGGACGTGCGGGCGGACGGCGCGCTCGTCGGGCGCGGGATCCTCACCTTCGACATGGCCGATCTGAGCTCGTTCCTCGCGAGCTGGCGCCTCGAGGACGAGGCCGAGGCGCCCGCCGCGGCCGAGCCCGACGCCGAGCCGCCGTCCGCGGACGCGCCCACCGTCGTCGCCCGGACCGAGTAGGCCGCGCCCTCAGGCGTCGCGTTGCTTCTCGCCGATGAGGTGGGCGAGCTCGGCGAGGTCGGGGTGCGGCTCGTCGAGCGCGACGCCGAGGCGGTAGCGCCACGGGCCGCCGGGCTCGAGGGTCTGCACGCGCGCGACCTCGCCCGAGACCTCGACGCGGCGCTCGGCCTCGACCTGCAGGGCGACGTCGATGGGGTCGCCGACCTCCACGCGCGTGTGGGTGAGGAGGCGCAGGCCGGTGGCCGACGCGTCCTGCATCACGGCGAGCTTCGGCTTGCCGTCCCCCACGGTGATCTCGGCCGCGATGTACGCCGCCTCGCGCGGCGCGTTCCGTCGTTCGTCGCCCACGAACGACAGGATACCCGAGGTCAGGCCGGGAAGAGCGAGCGCATCTTCATCGCGGCGCGGACGCTGCCCTTGACCTTGCCGCGGCCGTTGGTGAACGCCCACGTGCCGTCGAGGTCGCCGTTGATGACCTTCACGTAGTCGTCGGCGCCCATCACGAGCGCGACGGTGGGCTGGTCGTGCGGGCCGGGGCGGATGTCGATCGCGCCGTCGTGGACTTGCGCGTGGAAGGTCCGGCCGCCGTCGCCGGTGAGCTCCCACTGGAAGACGGCGTCGACGCCCTTGGCCGCCTCGGGGACGAAGCGGTCCTGGAGCGTCTCGAAGTACTCCTCGGCGGTCGCGATCGGGCGCGTCGACGCGCTTGTTCCCTTGGCCGCCGCCTTGGTCGCCGCCTTGGTGGCCATGGGCGGGCGGGACGCGCCGTCGCTCGACGCCGAGGGCGCGCTCGATCCGCGCCCGAGCCACCCCTCGAGGCGCTCGCGCGTCGGCGCGATCCAGCGCTCCTTGATGCGGCCGACGAGGTCGCGCGGGCTCACCACGTCCGAGGTCACGACCGTCGGCTCGTCGTAGAACTGCTTGCAGTGCTTGCGCCACAGCCCGATCGGTCCGTCGCCCTTCGCGAGGCCGGGCCGGTCGAGGTAGCGCTTGTTCTCCCAGATGGGGAAGTCCTTGGCGAAGTCGCTGCAATAGGCGTCGTAGAAGGTCTGTGCGAGCTCCTCGGTGAACACCGGATCGTCGGTCGCGCGGACCTGCACCACGCCGCGCAGGTCGATGCGCTCCATGTCGATCGGGGTCGCGTAGATCTGCTGCCGCGCGTGGACGTCGACGTTGGTCACGTGGGTCCGCACGTGCGTGCAGCCGACGCCGTACATCGACACCTCGAGGTGCACGTCGTTGAGCTCGCCGTACATCCCCACGACGTCGCCGGGGGCTTGGAACTCGATGTTCACCGTCATGCGCGCGCCGTCGCGGACGGGCGGCTCGGTGATCCGCGTCTGCCGGCCGTCGTGGACCGGGCCGATGTGCGCGGTGTCCACGGTGTTCTCGAACACCTCCTGCGGGTGCGTGCGCAGCCCGCGCCAGACCACCGACTGGCCGGCCGTCCAGCCGTCCTCCTCGAGCGCGGGCAGCGGCCACGGCTCGCGGCCCTGCGGATCGTGGAACACGTGGACGATCCCGTTCTGCTCGCGGACCGGGAAGGAGCCGAGCTTCGCCTTGGGCGGGATGCGGTCGCTGTAGGGGATGTCGTCGCAGCGCCCCTGCGCGTCGAAGCGCCAGCCGTGGAACGGGCACCGGATCGACTCGCCCTCGACGGTGCCTCCGTGCCCGAGGTGGGCGCCGAGGTGGGGGCAGTACGCGTCCGTCACGTAGGCCGCGCCGGACTCGCCGCGGTACGCGACGAGCTGTCGGCCGAAGTACTCGAGGGTCAGCGGGGCTTCGCTCGTCAGCTCCTCGGAGAGGGCCACGGCGAACCACCCGGTGGGGTAGCTCGTGAACGGGAAACGGGGCTGGGTCATGGGATCCTCCGCGACGCGTCGAGCCCACGGTGCCGTGTCGCCGGAGAATGTCAATCCTCGGGCGCCAGCCTCGCGATGGCGCGCTCGAGGAACCCGCGGCGGTCCTCTGTCGACTCGGTGTCGAGCGCGGCCTGCGCGGCCTGCGCCGCGCGGTACGCGGCGAGCGCTCCCGCGGGGTCCTCCGCGCCCTCGAGCGCCATGCCGATGTTCGTCCAGGTCGACGCGAGCTCCTCCGCGAGCTCGTCGGGGTCGGCGTCCGGATCGCCCTCGAGCACCTCGAGCCGCGCGCGGAACGCGGCTGCCGCCGCCGTGTTCTCGCCGCGCTCGTAGAGGACGTCCGCCAGATCGTAGTGGGCCTGGGCGAGGTCCTCCCGACGGCTCGACGGGTCGGCCTGCAGCAGCTCCAGGTCCGTGCGGAACGCTCGCTCCGCCTCGTCGAGGCGATGCAGGTCGCGGAGGGCGCTCCCGAGCTCGTGCCCCAGGTCGAACCGATCGATTAGCGCGATCGAGGAATCGGGATCGTCGGCGAGCCGCTGGTCCGCGAGCGCCAGGCCAGGCTCGAGCACCGCGAGCGCGGCCGGCGCGTCGTCGGCGAGCCGCAGGGCCTCGCCGAGATCCGTGCGCGCGATGACGAGCTCGCGCGACCACTCCGGGTTCGCGGGGCGCAGGGACGCGCGGTCCTCGGCCACCTCGAGGCGTCGCTGGTAGGCCGCGACGGCCTCGGTGTCGTCCTCTCGCGCGAGCTCGATTTCACCGAGCGTCGCGTAGTTGAGGGTGAGCGACTCGGCCCACTTGGTCTGGCCGGGCTGGTCGCGCAGGAGCGCCTGGTGGAGCGCGACGGCGCGCCGCTCCGAGGCGGCGGCGGCGTCGAGCTGCTCGAGGTCCTCGTGCGCGACCGCGAGGTTGTGGTGCGCGCGGGCGAGCTCCTGCCGGAAGTGGAGGTCCTCGGGGTCGCGACGGGACGCCTCCTCGGCGAGCGCGAGGCTGCGCTCGTACGCCTCGAGCGCGCCGTCGTAGTCGCCGCTCGCCGCGAGCGCCGCGCCGATCCGGTCCGCGTACACGCCGAGCCGATCCCGCGCGTCGGGGTCGGCGCCCTCGGCCCGCGCGGCCTGCAGCCCGCGGCGGTAGAGCTCGATCGCGCCCTCCGCGTCGCCGGCCGCGAGCTGCGCGTCGCCGCGACGGAGCTCGGCCTCGTCCCGGTGCAGGTCGCGGTGGTCGGGGACGCTCGTCGCCGAGTCGCAGGCGGGGAGCGCGAGCGCGACCGCGAGGGCGACCCACGCGGCCGCGTCGAGGGGAGGGCGGGGCATGCGGCCGGGACCCTAGCGCGTCGTCGCGGCTACGGTACCCAGCGGCGCCGGCGCGCGAGGAGGCAAAGGGCCACCAGCCCCGCGAGCGCGGACCCGGAGCGCATGGGCCCCGCCGCGCGGCAGCCGCAGCCGTCGCTCGTGGGCGCGACCTCGGAGGCCTCCGCGGGCGTCGCCTCCTGCACCACGACCGGCTCGGCGACCTCGGGCTCGGGCTCGGGCGGCGGCGGATCGCGGACCTCGTCGACGCCGAGCGCGGGGAGCGGCTGGCGCAGCGTGGTGGCGAGCTCGAGGTGCCCGCGCCGCGCCGACGCGAGATCCGTGGCGGCCACCGCGACGGGCGCGGCGCCCTCGATCGGCCCGCCCCAGATCCCGCGCTGCGGCTCCTCGCACTCGATCGCGCCGGTCCACGCGTGTCGGATGATGTAGCGCCCCTGGAAGTTGTTGAGCGGCGCGGGCGCCGCGCCCTGCTCGAGCTCCTCGCCGCCCGCGGCGTACCACTCGCGGCCGCCGACGATGGGCTCCGCGGCGCGGAACACGAGGTCCTCGCCGAGGTCGTCGCGCCCGTAGCGGTAGTGCAGGCGCGTCAGCACGAAGCCGTCGAACGGGCCGCCGCCGAACGTCCCCGAGACCACCTCGCGGCTGAAGTCGAACGGGTAGCGCGCGGTCGTGGGGGAGCCGTCCTCGGCGGCCGGGAAGGCGATCCCCTGGAGCACCCCGACCACGCACTCGCGCACGCGGTCGTCGGCGAGCGTCGAGGCCTCGTCGGCGCTCGCCCGCGTGACGTGGCCGTCGCCCGCGAGGTCGAGGCTCACCGTGAGGCGGCCCTCGAGGTCCGGGTCGCGCGCGAGGCCCGCCTCGTAGCAGCGCCGGACGTCCATGAACCGGCGGCGGATCGCGCGCCGGATCACCTCCCTCGGGATCCCGCCGGTCGCCTCGGAGGTCGGGGTGCGGACCATCGCGAACGGGATCGGGACGGGGACCTCCACGCCCGGGTGGGTGACGTCGGCGCCGAGGCTCGCGATGTCGCGCGCGCCGAGCACGGGGCCGGGGCACGGGTCGCAGTTGCTCGCCTGCCACGCGTACTCGGTGACGACGGCGCCCGGGTGGTGCGCCACCGTCGCGTCGAAGAGCGCCGCGTAGAACTCGCCGAAGCGCTCGCGGACGGCGTCGTCGACGGCGAGGTTGGTGGGGATGGTGACGTTGTCGTAGTTGGCGACCTCGTAGCGCTGGCCGTCGGCGAGGATGTGGACGATGAGGTCCTGGGTCCCCGCGCTGTTGAGCAGCCCGAGGCGCACCGGCAACGAGAATTCCTCGCTCGTGTAGTGGAACCGCAGCGGCGAGAGCCGCGCGCGGCCGCTCTCGAAGGTCACCCGGTCGGGGTCGACCCGCGCGACGAAGAACTTCATCCCGGACTCGACGTAGGGCCGCAGCACCGGCTCGGCGCCCTCGGGGATCCTGTAGTCGTGCGCGCGGAGCCACGCGTCGAGGCCCGTCGAGTCCCCCGCGCTCAGCACCACGACGTCGTACTCGCCGACCGCGAACTCGGCCTCGACGACCACCGTCGCGATCCCGCCGCCGCTCGCCGCCCGGCCGCGGAGCCCGCCCGCGCCGCGCCCGTAGCCCGAGCCCGAGCCCAGGCCCGTGTTGGGGTCGCAGGGGTCCTGCTCCCAGTACTCGACGAGCCGCGGCGACGCGAGCTGGTCGACGCGCTCGAACAGCGAGCGCTCGAGCGTCTTCACGTTCTCCGCGTGCAGGACGGTGGGCACCGGCACGACCATCGCGAAGTCCTCGGGGGGACCCTGGTAGTCGTTCTGCATCGCGAGCACCGTGGTGGACCCGTGGCGCAGCATCACGACGGTGGTCGCGTGGTTGAACAGCTCCGCGTCGCCGCTCGCGACGTAGAAGCCACAGAAGGCGCTCGCCGTCGCGGGCGCGAGGGAGAGGGCCAGCACGAGGGCCGTCAGCGAGGTGCGCATGTCGGACGCCAGCGTACGACAGGACCTCGCGTCAGGGCCGACCGGACCACGCGATGGCCTGGCCTCGGTACGGCTCGGGGACGGTGTAGACCCGCTCGCACTCGCCGCGTCGCTGGAGGCGGAACACGTGCGTGGACGTCGACGCGACGTCGAGCGAGCCGTAGACGAGGGCCAGCGCCGCCTCGCTCGGGGTCGCCAGATCGATCGCGACGTCGACGTAGTCCGCGTTCTCCATCGGCAGCGCGCCCCCGACCCGCGTGGCGTGCCGGCAGTAGCGCGGCCCCACGAACGCGGGGGAGGCGCCCGAGGTCCAGAAGCTCACGCCGTCGTGGGTCGCGATCTGGGCGACGCCGCCGTGGACGTCCATCGCGTGGGTGGTCCCCGCGGGGGGCAAGGGGACTTGCAGCTCGCCGGTGGTGGAGAGCGTCTCGGCGCCCGCGTCGATGCGGTAGCCCTGCAGCCCATCCCACTGGACGAGGCCGCTGAGGCGGTCGCCGTCGGTGAGCGCGGGCCCGATCGCGAGCAGATCGCGCGGCACCGTCCACGAGCCGAGCACCTGCGTGAGCTGCTCCCGCGCGACCACGTCGAGGCGGTCGTTGACCACGCCGCTGCCGCCCTGGTGACCCCACAGGATCGCGACCGCGGGGGCGCCGCCGAACGTGATGGGACGCGCGGCGATGGGCAGCAGGCTCGGGTCCTGGACGCGATCGACCTCGTCCTGGCCGCGGAACCGGACGACCGCGCCCGGGAGCGCGGAGAAGCGGTTGCCGTCGAAGCCGACCAGATCGCTGCCGTCGGGGAGGCCCCCGACCGAGTAGATCTCGCCGTACTCGGAGCTCGGCACGACGAGGCCGCGGCACCCGTCGAAGTCCGGGGTGAAGCGCAGGACCACCTGCTCGGCGGGGTCGTCGTCGAAGATCGAGCTGGTGGACTGGAGCCCCACGAGCAGGTGCGGCACGCCGTCGGGGCAGGCGTCGAGGTCCTGCGGGCGGCGCGGATCGGGCCCGCCGCCGCCGACGTCGACGAAGCAGCCGGCGAGGACCGCGCCTCCGAGAACCAGCACGACGAGCGAGCGCATGGGCAAAGCTTCCGGCACGATGCACCCTACGGCAACGGCTCCGTCGCCCTTCCTGCCCGGGAAGCCTCGGAGCCCGCCGCCGTAAGCCGATGCGAGCCATGTCCCGTCTCTTCCTTTGCCTGAGCGTCCTCCTCGGTGGGTGTCTGCCCAACCTGAGCCCGTGGCGCGTGGAGCAGAACCCGAGCGGGGACGCGGGGATCGTGCCGCCGGGCAGCGACGCGGGGCCGCCGGGCGACCCCAACCCCGTCGACCTCGGGCCGCCTTGCCCGAACCCGCACCTGGTGGTCAGCACCGTCAGCGGCGATCCGGCGCGGGTCGTCCGGATCGACCCGACCACGGACACGCAGTGCCGGACCAGCCCGCTCGTGGAGGTCCAGCGCGACTTCGGCGACTCGATCCTCGACGTCGACTGGCACCCCGAGACGGGCGAGCTGCTCGGGCTCGACAGCGCCGTGCTCGCGCTCGACGCCGAGGGCTTCCCGCGCTGGCGCTACCAGCGCTTCGACGACTCGAGCTTCGACGCGGGCTGGGTCGTCCCCGTCGGCAGCGGCGCCGCGATGCGGATCGGCGTGTTCTGGCTCGCCAGCGGCTCGGACCTCAGCGACGGCGTGCTCCTCGACTCGGGCGGCAACGCCCGCAGCGCGGACATCGAGCTGCCGTTCGCGGGGATCGACCTCGTCGCCGCGCACCCCGACGGCAGCGCGCGCTTCGTGATGAGCAACCGCTACTCGACGCCGCGCGTGTACTCGCTCACCGACGCGACGGTCGACTTCGAGACCACCGACGGCGTCGAGATCTTCCCCGGCATGGACCCGACCCTCTCGATGCTCTACGGCAACCGCGCGCACCTCGCGGGGGATCCCACGCTCGGGCTCCTCGCGATGACGCACGCGCAAGGCGTCTTGCTCTGGGACGGGGTGAGCGCGACGCCGCCGACGGCGCTCTACTCGTGCCCGTCGCTCTGCAGCAACTACTCGTTCGGCGTCGCCGGGCCCGCGGGCGACGTCTACGCGGTCTGCACCGACGCCGCGGGCGCCGGGCGCCGGCACCTCGTGCACATGAGGGGCGGCGACGCCTGCTCGATCGTGATCGACGGCACCTCGTTCGGCACGCGCACGCTCAACGAGATCGTGCTCGCCCACGCCGCGCTCTGAACGAGGGGCGCCCTCGCGAGCCCCGGGTCCTTTGGGCGGCGGGTCGATTAGACTCCAGGGCGTGGAGTCGGACGAGACCACGATCGGCGGATCCGAGGCGGCGGCGCCCGCGACGACCATGGTCACGCTGCGCGTGCTCTACGAGCCCGAGCACGATCGGCCGCGGCCGGCGGTGCCGCTCGGCGAGGACCGCTTCGCGGTGGGGCGGTCTCGCTCGGTCACGCAGCTCACGCTCAAGGATCCGCGCGCGTCGCGGCGCCACGCCGTGTTCATGGCGCTCGGCCCGGAGTCGGCCCGCGTCGAGGACGTCTCGAGCAACGGGACGTTCGTCAACGGCGAGCGCATCGAGGGCGCGGCGCAGGTCGGCGACGGCGACCTCGTGCGCGTCGGGGACTCGTTCCTGCTCGTCCGCGTGGCCTCGACGCAGCCGGTGCGCGACGCGCGGATCACCGCCCTGACGGGCATGCACGACTCGATGCGCGCGCTCCGGCACACGATCATGAGCGTCGCGCCGACCGAGGCGAAGGTGCTCGTCATCGGGGAGACGGGCACCGGCAAGGAGCTCGTCGCCCGAGCGATCCACGAGCACAGCCGCCGGCGCGGGCGCTTCGTCGCGGTGAACTGCGGCGCGATCCCGGAGTCGCTCGCCGAGAGCCAGCTCTTCGGCCACGTCGCGGGCGCGTTCACCGGCGCCCGCAGCGCCCACGTCGGCTTCATGCGCGCGGCGGACGGCGGCACGCTCTTCCTCGACGAGATCGGCGAGCTGTCGCCGATCCTCCAGCCCAAGCTCCTGCGCGCGCTCGAGGAGCAGAGGGTCACGCCCGTGGGCAGCACCGAGGCGGTGCCGGTGGACATCCGCCTCGTCGCGGCGACCCATCGGGAGCTGCTCGAGGAGGTCGACGCCGGCCGCTTCCGCGGCGACCTGTACGCGCGGATCGCCGGCTACCTGGTCCACACCGTCCCGCTCCGGCGCCGGCCGGAGGACGTGCTTCCGCTCCTTCGCCACACCCTGCCCGAGGGCTCGCCGCCGCTGTCGCCCGACCTCGTCGAGGCGCTCCTGCTGCACCGCTTCCGGTTCAACGTCCGCGAGCTCAAGGAGATCGTCACCCAGCTCGCGATCGACGGCGCGGGCGCGCCCAAGCTCACCCGCCAGATGATCGCGCACCGCCTCGAGCATCACACCGCGAGCGAGCCGCCGCCGCCGCGCGCCGCGCCGGCCTCGGAGGACAAGCGCCCGATCCCTTCGCGCGACGAGCTCTCGGCGCTCGTCGACAAGCACGGCGGCAACGTCTCGCGCATCGCCCGCGAGCTGCGCCGCTCGCGCCGTCAGATCTACCGCTACCTCGAGCGCTACGGGATCTCGGTGGGCTGAGTCCCGAGGGCGCGAAGCGACCGAGGGATCTCAGTGGGGAGCGCGAGGGGCTTGCCCCTCGCCGGAGAGAAATCGCCGAAGGCGATTTATCGACAGACCTTGAGCCAGAGCGAGCCCAGAGAACGGATCGCGTCGAAGGGCGTGCAGCCGAGCCCGAGGCACGTCACGCTCTATCGGTGCACGAGCTCCTCGGGACCGCGTCCCCGCCCGTTCGTCGCTTCGCGATCGCGTTCGCGGGCCTCGGCGGGTTCGTCCTGACCGGCACGCTCTTCTTGCTCTTGTCGCGTGACGACGCGCCGCTGCTGCTGCTCGCGATCATCCCCGGCGCGCTCAGCGCGGGCGCGGTGGCGTACGCGACGCGGGAGCGCCGCCCGCGGCGGGAGACGATGCTCGCGATCGTCGGCCGCTCGGTCTTCGCCGCCATCCTGTGCCCCTTCGTGACGGCGGGGGTGCTCCTCGTCATCAGCCTGCTGATGGGGAACGGGCCCGGCATCGTCGGCGGCGGCGAGGTCGCGTTCTACCTGTGCCTCGGGAGCGCGATCGCGAGCTTCTTCGTCGCGCCGCTCGGCGCCGTGTTCGGGGTCGTGTACGCCCTGGTGTGGCAGCGGCTCGAGGCCACCCGCGCCGCGGGCCGCTCCGCGCACGAGCAGCTGTGGATCCTGTTCGGGATGGCGTTCGCGACGCTCGGGATCATCGACCTGCTCCTGTCGCACACGACCTGGACGCCGCCCTTCGGCAGCCCCCCTCGCCACGACGCGCTCGTCCCGCTCGGGGTCGGGGTGCTCGTGTTCGGGCTGCTGACGATGCTGCGCGGATCGGTGATGGCGGCGCGTCGCCGTCGGATCCTCCGCGCCGTCGCGCACGGCCTCGTCCCCGGCTACGCGCTCGCGCCGGCGAGCGAGATCCACGACGCCGAGGCGCTCCCCGATCTGTTCGGCCGCAACGCGGGCAAGGTCCTGGTCCGGCGCATGCCGGGTCACGAGGGGCCGTACCGCGCGACCGAGTCCGTCGAGCCCCTCGCGCGCCTGTAGCCGAGCAGCGCTAGCCCGAGCAGCCCGCGTCGTCCTCGGGGCACTCGATGCGGATGTGGAGGTGGCTCCGATGAGCCGCGCTGCCCTGGCGGGTCGCGGTGACCTCCTCGACGCGCTGGAGCATCTCGTCGCTCACGTCCGCGCGCCGGCCCGCGGCGAGCACGAGCTGCCGCAGGTCTCCGGCGATCAGCACGAAGCGCACGCGCGTGGTCTCGTCCTCGAGGAGCGCGACGATGAACAAGAAGGTCCGGCGCGGGTCGAGGCAGCGCAGCTGGTGGTCGTCGTCCCGGCCGCAGCCCGTGCGCTCGTCGAGGTCGATGAAGCGCGACGTGGCGACCGACTCGCCGTCGAGGTCCGTGTAGAACATCGACACGTCCGCGTCGCGACCGCTCTGGTGGGAGTCGTGCGGCGGGAAGCGGCCGCCGCGCTGGAGCGAGAGGCCGCCGACGAGGAGGCGCGGGCCGTCCTCGGTGCGCTGCAGCCGCTCCGCGCCACGCTCGAGCAGGCCCACGAGCTCGTCGGTGCCCCACTGCACGCCCTCGCCGGAGAGGCGGACGTAATGCTCGGAGTCCTGCATCGGGCGGCCGTTCTCGAGCCGGCCGCGATCGGGCGCGCCGACGGAGCGCGACCCCTGCGCGGCGACGGGGCTGGCGAAGAGGCAGAGGAGCGCGGTGAGGCGGAGCACGCGCACCGATCCTGGCCCGATCACGCGCCGAGCTCCAGCAGGCGCGCGTGGTCCGGGACGCGGTGGAGGAACGAGTCGCGCCAGCCGCCGTCCGTGATGCGGCCGGCGCGCTCGTGCAGGCGCGCGACCGCGCCCTCGGCGAGGCGGCGCGCCTGAGCCTCCTGACCCGCGGCGAGCAGCGCCTCCACGTGCGCTCGGTAGATGAGCGCCTCGCCCTCCTCGAGCGACGCGCCCGACGCCTCGGTCGCCGCCTCGATCGCGGCGGCCAGCGCGTCGTCCACGCGACCCGCGGCGAGGAGCGCCCGCGAGAGCGTGGCCTTGGCCACGGCGCGGAAGCCGGGGATCGCCTCGAGCAGCTCCACCGCGCGCTGCGCGTCGGCGATTGCCCCGGCGACGTTCACGTCCGCCCGCGCCTCGGACCGGTAGAGCAGGCAGCCCGCCTCGAGGACGGCGTCGTCGAGCGCGCGGGCGACGAGCAGCGCGCGCTCCTCCACCTCGCGAGCCTCCTCGGCGCGGCCGGCGCACGTGAGCGCGTGGCCGAGGTTCTGGAGCGCGTAACCCTCGACGACCCGCAGGCCCATCCGCCGCGCCGCGCCGAGCGCGTCGAGGAGGACGTCGATGGCCCGGATCGCGTCGCCGAGGCCGACGTAGCCGTTGCCGAGCCGCACCCGCTGGTTGCACGCGTTGCGCAGGTCGCCGCCCGCCTCGTAGCTCCGCGCGGCCTCCTCGGTGCCGTCGACGAACGCGCCGTGGTCGCCGGCGCGCAGCGCCTCGGAGGCCCGGAGCGTCGAGATCCAGGCGCGGGCGAGCGCGTCGTCGGGCGCGCGCTCCTTCGCGAGCCGCTCCGCGAGCGCCATCGTCGCCTCGTAGCGGCCCGCCTCACCCTCCGCGAGCGCGAGCGTCGCCGCGCGGCAGAGCGCGACCACGTGCGCGCCGGCGGCGTCGGGGCTCGCGGTCGTGTCCATCACCACGCGGCGCCACGCCTCGGCCTCCTCGTGGCGACGCAGCCGCCCCGCGGCCGCGAAGAGCACGCCGAGCGCGCGGAACCAGGAGCGCGTGCCCGCCTCGAGCGCGCCCGCCGCGTCGACCGCCCGCGCGAACGCGTCGCCGTAGTCGCCGCGCCAGCGGTACGCGTCGGCGAGCGTGACGAGCGTCGCGCCGCGCGCCGCGTCCGAGACCCCGACGAGCGCGCGCTCGGCGCGGGCCACCGCGTCGGCGAGCTCGCCGCCCTCGAGCGCCTGCTCCGCGGCGAGCGCCCACCACGTCGCCGCGTGCGCGTCGTCGCCGCCGCGGGCGTAGTGCTCGGCGAGCACGAGCGCGTCGGTCTCGCCCGCCGCCTCGAGCCACGCGCCCGCGAGCCGGTGCCCCAGCCGGCGGTCGTCGTCCGTCAACGTCGCGTGCGATGCTTCACGCGTGAGCGCGTGGCGGAACCCGAGCTCCTGCTCCCCGCTGAAGCGCGACGGCTCGTGCCGGTCCACCAGATCGCGCCGCGTGAGCACGTCGAGGTGGGCGTCCACGTCGCCGGCCCGGGCGGCGCCGCCGAGCAGCTCGATCACCCCGCCGCGCCAGAAGCGCCGGCCGAACACGCTCGCCGCGCGGAGCACGCGCCGCGTCGGCGACTCGAGGACGGCGAGGCGCGACTCGACCATCCCGAGCACGGTGGTGGGGAGCCCCTCCTCGCCCTCGCCGTCGGCGATCGCCCGCACGAGCTCCTCGAGGAAGAAGGGGTTGCCGTCCGCGCGCTCCACGAGGCGCGCGGCGAGCTCCGGATCGGCGGCGCCGAGGCCGTGGCTCACGATCTCCTCGGCGGCCTTCGGGCGCAGCCGCGCGAGGCGCAGCGGCTGCGCGTCGCGCTCGGACCACAGCTCGCCGAAGCGCTCCGTCAGCTCCGGCCGGCCCGCGCCGAGCACGAGGAGCGGCGCGGTCGCGAGCTCGCGGAGCGCGGCGTCGACGAACGAGAGGCTCGGCCGGTCCCCCCACTGCAGGTCGTCGAGCGCGAGCACGAGCGGCCCCGCGCGCGTCGCCGCGTCGAGCCACGTGAGGAACGCGTCCCGCATCGCGTCGCCGCGCAGCTTCGGGTCGTCGGGCGCGATCGAGCGGGGCCCGTCCTCGAGCGGGATCCGCGCGAGCTCGCCGAGGTGGAGCGCCACGCGCTGCCCCTCGGGGCCCGCGATCACCGCGCCGATCCCGCGCAGGAGCTTGAGCCGCCGCTCGGCGAGCGGCTCGCCCTCGCGCACGTCGCACGCGTAGCGCACGAGCTGCGCCACGAGCCCGAACGGCGAGCCCGGCGCCACCGGATCACCGCGCGCGTGCCACACCGTCGGCGGCTCGTCGCTCTGCTCGATCTTCTCGAGCAGCTCCGTCAACAGGCGGCTCTTGCCCAGCCCCGCCGCGCCGGTGATCAGCGCCGCGCGGGCGATCGGCTCCTCGGCGCACTCCTCGTAGAGCGCGGTCAGCGTCGCGAGCTCGCGCCGGCGCCCCACGCACGGCGTCCGCCGACCGCGCAGGTTGCGGGCGGTCGTCGGCGAGCGGATCTCCTCGCCGAGCTCGTCGCCGTGCGCGCGCGACAGCACCTCGAAGCGGCCCTCGAGGAGGCCCGCCATCACGTCGTCGATCCGCACGGGCAGGCGCCCCGGCGCGGCGAGCGGGCCGCCGAGCTCGCCCTGTCGGATCGTGAGCGCGCCCGCGACCGCGCGGCCGAGCAGCGCGGAGCCTCGCTCGATCACCTCGCCGACCGGGATGGGGCCCTGGAAGTGCCCGCGGCCCGCGACGACGGCGAGCGGCAGGTCGGGCGCGATCTCCCGGAGCGCGACGGCGCAGTGCGCGGCGTGCACCGCCTGGTCGGTCGGCGTCCCGGGCCCGTCCATGCGCGCCACCAGCGATCCGTCGGCGAGCACCTCGGGCTTGCCGCCGTGCGCCTCGACCGCGGCGCGGACGCGCCCCATCACGTCGTCGTTGCCCTGACGGAGCGTCGCCGCGTGCGCGAGGACGTCGGCCTGACCCGCCGCGAGCACGAGGCAGAGGACGCGCTGCTCGCGCTCGGTCAGCGCGGGGGCGAGGGTCCGCCGGCCGGGCTGCGGCGCGCCGAGCTCGACGAGGCGCGCGCCGAGCGCGGCGCCGTCCGCGGGGCGATCGGCCGGGTCCTTGGACAGCAGCTCCATCGTCAGGTCGGCGACCGCGTCCGGGATCTCGCGCGTGGCGCGCGCGCGGACGTCGAGCGGGACCTCCATCAGGATCGCGGCGAGGACCGCCATGAGGTTGTCGCTCGAGAACGGCGGCCGCCCCGAGAGCATCTGGTAGAGGACGGCGCCGAGCGCGTAGACGTCGCAAGCCGCGGTGACGCCGCCGCGCGCCCGCGCCTGCTCGGGCGCCATGTAGAAGGGCGTCCCGACGACGGTGCCGCTCTGGGTCAAGGTGTTGCCGCCCGAGACGCCGCGCGCGATGCCGAAGTCGATCACCTTCACGTCGCGCGGGTCGCCCTGGACGAGGAACAGGTTCGCCGGCTTCACGTCGCGGTGGACGATGCCGGCGGCGTGCGCGGCGCCGAGGCCGGCCGCCGCCGCGCGCAGGACCGAGAGCGCGTCCTCGACCGAGGGGCTGCGGCTCGCGAGCCAGGCGTCGAGCGGGCTGCCGTCGAGCCACTCCATCGCGAGGTACGCGTGCCCGTCCGTGGTGTGCCCGTGGTCGACGTACCGGACGATGTTCGGGTGGCGGAGCGTGTCGAGGACGCGGGCCTCGCGGTCGAAGCGCGCCACGTCGATCGCCTCGTCGCCGTCGAGCAGCTTCAGCGCGACCGCGCCGCCGTGCGCGAGGTCGTCGGCGCGGTAGACGGTGCCCATCCCGCCCTTGCCGGCGATGGCCCGCAGCAGAAACCGTCCCCCGATGGTGGCTCCGACGCTCACGCCCGGAGTATCGCAGACGGCCGCGCGCTCGCGTTACCCTCGTGGCCGTGCGCTTCCTGTTGCCGCCAGACCGAGGCGCGGTGCGCGGGGCGGCCCGCGCGGCCGTGCTCGCCGAGTGGATGACGACCTGGCTCGGGGCCGCGGTGCGGGTCGAGCTGGCGCCGACCTATCGCGAGCTCGCGGTCGAGGTCGAGGGCGGTCGGGCCGAGCTCGCGTGGGCGCCGCCCGCGGTGTGCGCGCGCATCCGCGCGGGCGCGCGCCGGATCTTCACGGTGGTGCGTTACGGCGCGAGCGCGTGCGAGGCGGCGCTGGTCGTGCACCGCGACTCGCCCATCGAGGCGCTCGGAGACCTGCGCGGCAAGCGCGCGGCGTGGGTCGACCCGCTCTCGACGAGTGGGCACCTGATGGCGCTCGCGCACCTCGTGGACCACGGCCTCGACCCCGCGTACCTCTTCGCCGAGCAGACCTTCGCGGGCAGCTACCGCGACGCGCTCGCCGCGGTCGGGGAGCGCCGCGCGGACGTGACCAGCATGTTCGTCGTCAACGAGGACGAGGCGATGACCCTGCGCGAGATGCGCGAGCTCGCCGGGCCCGTCGCGGAGCGCCTCCGGCTGCTCGCGACCACGCAGCCCGCGCCGTTCGATGGCCTGATCGTCGGGGAGAGCGCGCCGCCCGAGCTCGAGGCGAAGATCCTCGCGCTCGACCAGCGCGACTTCCCCCCCGCGATGCTCCTCGAGGTCTGCCGCGCCGACCGGTTCGTCCCGGCCGACGCGGCGGCCTATGCCCGCTTCGAGCGCTTCGTCGAGCCCCTCTTGGGGTGAAGCGGCGACGGCGCGCGGGAGTGGGCGCCCAGCACGCCCAGGGCTGGCAATCAAACCACCGCGCCGACGGAGCAAATCGGGCCCTCGCCGCGGAGCGGTGGGTCGAGCCGTAGGTGCGAAGCACCGAAGGCGCCTCCTCTGCGGTAGCGCGAACGGCGGGGGAGGATCCCAATGGGAGCTCTCCTGAAGTAGTGGTGGGTCGGTGCGCCCAGACCGCGGAGCGCCCCCCACCGATCGGCGACGGCCGCGGGTTCGTGTGGGCTACGAGGGAGGCGGCGTACACGGAGGTGTCCGATGCGAACGGCGTGGCGCACGCCGCCCCGTCGGCGACCGCGAGCGCCGTTGGGCCGCGGCGCGCGTCGCGCGCCTCGCTGGGGGTACCCCCCAGCCCCCCGACGGGATGGCGGCCGGTGGCGACGTGCACACAAATCGTATTTCAAACGAGAAACGTGTTGCACTGAACACCCGTTCTGCTACCATAGGTCAATGGATATTGTTCCCCGCGAGGATACCGACTCCACCCTCACCGCCGAAGCCGTCGACGCCGTCCTGCGACGCCTGGCGCGCACCCGGAACCAGCAGGACCACGCGCTCCTGGAGTGGCTGTTGCGCGGCGACGAGCTGCAGGTCGAGCGCCTCCACGGCTACGCGTCCATGCGCGAGTACGGGGCGCGGGTCTTCGGCTTCGGGCCCCGCGGCGTCGAGGACCGGCTCCGCGTCGCGCGCGCGCTGCGACGGCTTCCGCGTTTGAATCAGGCGTTCGCCGAGGGCGACGTCGTCTACACGGTGGTGCGCGAGCTCTGCCGGGTCGCCACGCCGGAGACGGAGGCCGAGTGGCTCGCCAGCGTCGAGGGGAAGACCGGCTCGGAGGTCCAGCGCGAGGTCGCGGGTCGGCAGCCCGGAGACCTCCCGACCGACGAGCCGGAGCCGGCGCTGGTTCCGCACCGCGTCACCCTCGAGCTGCTGCCCGACGCCTACGCGCTGCTCCTGGCGGCGAGGGAGCGCGCCGTGACCTCGGCGGGCGCGTCCGTCGACGACTCGACCTTCGTGACCCACGCGATGCTCGCCTATCTCAGCGGCGATGGTGAGGGTCAGGCCGGACGCGCGCCCTATCAGATCGCGCTGACGATCGACGCGCACCGCGGTGCGGTGATCGACGCCGCCGGCGAGTCGGTCCCCGTCGACGACGTGACCGTGGCGATGGCCTGCTGCGACGGGGAGCACCTCGGGGTCGTCGACGGCGGGGGACCGGCGAAGCGGGCCTCGCAGACGATCCCGCCCAAGACGCGACGGCAGGTGGAGCGGCGACAGCACCACCGCTGCGCGGTGCCCGGCTGCTCGAACTCCGCGTATCTGCACCTCCACCACGTGCGACACCGCAGTGAGGGAGGCGATCACCATCCGGAGAACCTCGTTGGCCTGTGCTCGGCGCATCACCGCGCGACGCACGACGGTGCGCTCGAGGTGAGCGGGCGGTTCAGCGAGGGCTTCGTCTATCGGCACGCCGATGGGCGACCCTACGGTTCGCCGATCGAGGGCCCGGGCGCGTCGGTGATGCGTGACGCGCACCAGGCGCTGCGCTCGATGTCGTGGAGCGAGCGCGAGGCGCGAGCCATGCTCGAGCGGGTCCGAGGCGAGCTCGGCCCGGAGGCCGACCTCATGGAGATCGTGAGGCGCGCTTTGAAGAGCGAGCCAGTGGGCGGGGTCCGGGAGGACGTGGTGCTCTACCAGCGCTGCGCCTGAGCGGCCTCGGTCGCGCTGCGGGGTTGGGGCGACTGGGTCAATGGAGCCAAGGGTCACCTGCAGATCGCGTCGATGCAGCTCCGGCCGGCTCCGCAGTCGCGGGCGGTGGTGCACTCCGGGTTCGTCTCGTGGTGGGAGAAGCAGAGGAGCTGGCCGCTCTCGGACTCGGCGCAGGCGATGAGCTGGCTGTCCCACCGCAGGCACTCCTCGTCGGCGCCGGTGGGGCAGGGCGTGCGGCACACTCCGAACACGCAGAGGTGGCCGGGGGCGCAGTCCGCGTCGGTCGCGCAGAACGGGCGGGGCGCGACGTCGGGGCGGCAGACGCCGTCGATCGCGCACACCTCGCCGGCCGCGCACTCGTCGGCGGGTCCGCACTCCGTGAGGCAGCGGCCCCCGGCGCAGCGCTCACCGGTCGCGCACTCGGCGTCGGCGGCGCACTCCGTGGTCGGCCGACAGAGGCCGTCGAGGCACGCGGTGCCGCCGGTGCACTCGGCGTCCGCTTCGCAGCGCGGTCGGCACGCGTTGTCGACGCACGCCCGGCCGGCGCCGCAGTCGTGGTCGAAGTGGCAGGTGTCGTCGATCGCCGCGCAGGCGCCCTCGACGCAGACCTCGTCGGCGCCGCACTCGGCGTCGTCCGCGCAGCTCCCCGCAGGCGGGGCGGCCGCGCACGCGCCCTCCACGCAGCGCTCGTCGGCCGCGCAGTCGGCGTCCTCGACGCAGCTCGAGCCGGCGCCGCCGTCCTCGTCGAACGCGGCGGCGTCGGGGGCGCCGCCGTCGCGGTCGGCGCCGCAGGTCGGGCCGAAGCAGTAGCCGTCGTCGTCGTCGCGGTCGCAGCCGCTCCAGTTGTGGTAGCTGCAGCCGCCGAGGGCGCCGAGCAGCGTCAGGGCCAGCGCGAAGCGAAGCGTGCGGATCGTCATGGGTGTCTCCTTCAGGGCGCACCGCTCCCCTCGGTCCGAGGCGGACCGTCGCGGCGTCGTCGTTCGCGTTGGGGGCCCGATCGGCGGCGCGCCGTTCAAGGAATCCGACGTCGGGCGCGAGGGCCGCTACGATCCCGTCATGCGCACCACCGCTTGCCTGTTCTCGACGAGCCTCCTGCTCCTCGCCGCCTGCGGCGACGGAGCGTCCGATACCGACGCGGCGGTCGGCCTCGACGCGACCACCGGCGCCGACGCGGGCACGGGCTCGTCGGACGGGGGCGGCGGCGCGGACGCCGGAGGCCTCGACGGTGGCGCCACGGACGCGGGTGGCGGCGGGGACGCGGGCGCCGACTGCTCCGCCGCGGTCGTCGACGAGGCCTGCACCGCCGAGGGCGTCACCTGCGGCGGGCCGTGCACCGACGCGTGCTCCTTCTGCAACCTGCTCACCTGCACCGGCGGCGTCTGGAACCGCGTGGAGGTCTTCCCCACGCCCTGCTTCGACTGCGGAGACTCCGCGCGGTGCGTCACCGGCACGCAACATTGCGTGCACTCCTACAGCGACGTCGGCGGCGAGCCGGACACGTTCCGCTGCACCGACAATCCGACCGCGTGCCGCGACGACGCCGCGACGTGCGCGTGCCTGGAGATGACGCTGACCTTCGACGAGTGCGTGGAGCCCAACCCGGGCGAGCTCGAGGGCCGCTACTTCGGGGGCTGAGGACGGCTTGCGCCGCGGGGACCCGGGACCCATGAGCAGCCGATGGCCGACCTCGAAGCGCCGCCGCGCCCTGCGCCGAGGCGCACCCTCCGCAGGCGGCTCTCTCGGGTGGCCGCGGCCCTCGCGGGCCTGCTCGCGCTCTTCTGCCTGTTCCTCGTCGTCGACGGCTGGACCGCGTTCGGCAAGAGGGCCTCGGGCGCGCGGCGAGCGCGCATGGAGGCCTCGCCCGAGTGGGACGACGGGGTCTTCGAGAACCCGCAGCCGCTGTGGAACGACGTCTGGGGCTCGGTCAGCGGCGCGTTCCAGGCGAGCGCGTACGGCAGCCCCTCGGAGACGCCGCCGATCGTGCGTCCGTCGCCCCGGCTCTACGAGACGGCGCCCGCGTCGGGCCTGCGCGTGACCTGGCTCGGCCACTCGACGACGCTGATCGAGATCGAGGGCACGCGGGTCCTCACGGACCCGATCTTCGGCGAGCGCTCCTCGCCGTTCACCTGGATGGGGCCGCGTCGCTTCTTCCCGCCGCCCATCGCGCTCGACGCCCTGCCGCCGATCGACGTCGTCCTGATCTCGCACGACCACTACGACCACCTCGACCTGCCCACGATCGAGGCGATGCGCGACTGGGACGTGACGTTCGTCGCCCCGCTCGGGGTCGGCGCGCACCTCGAGTACTGGGGCATCGACCCCGCCCGAATCGTCGAGCTCGACTGGTGGCAGACGACGCACGTCGGCGCGCTCGAGATCGTCAGCACCCCCGCGAGGCACGCGTCGGGTCGGACCCTGCTCGATCAGAACGCGACCCTGTGGAGCAGCTACGCGCTCCTGGGCGCGGACCACCGCGTCTACTTCTCCGGGGACACCGGCTTGTTCCCGGCGCTCCGCGAGATCGGCGAGCGCTACGGCCCCTTCGACCTCGCCATGATCGAGGTCGGCGCGTACGACCGCGCGTGGCCCGACTGGCACCTCGGCCCCGAGCAAGCGGTGAGGGCGAACGGCTGGGTGCGAGGGCAACTCCTCTTGCCGATCCACTGGGGCCTCTTCGACCTCGCCTACCACGGCTGGACCGAGCCCATCGAGCGCACGCTCGCCGCCGCCGACGCGGCCGACACCCCGATGGTCACCCCCCGCGCCGGTCAGGCCTTCGAGCCCGCGGATCCACCCGCCCGCGAGCGCTGGTGGCCCCGCGTCCCGTGGCAGACCGCCCAGCAGCACCCCGTCGTGGCCCGCGGCTTCCCGATCGTCGAGTAGCGGACACCGAGCCCCGCCCATCCACCATCGCGCCCGGCCCCCATCCCCTTTGCCCCCTTCGCGCCCTCCGCGCGAAATTCCACGACCCCAGCGCCAGCCAAACCCGGCCGATCCCCGTTGCCGGCGCGCGCGAAGCCGTCCAACCTCCCGACGATGGTGGGGAAGAGGGGCCGTGGCCTGTTGCTCGGCGTGGCGCTCGCGGGCTTGACCGCGTGTGGGGCCGGAGGCGACGGCGGCGCTTCGATCCCCGACGCGATCCGAGAGGTCGCGCAGCACCGGGAGGTCGAGCCCTTCACGGGTTGGTCGGTGCCCGGCGTGACGCTCTACCGCGTCAGCTTCTCGGTGCCCGATCGCTCCGAAGCCAGCGTGATCGGCCTCGACGACGCGTCGGGCGCGGTGCTCCGCGGGCCGGGCTTGATGCGTCGGATCGGCGCGCGGCCCCCCGACGAGCTCGCCCGGAGGGTGTTCGACGTCCTGCTCGGCCAGCAGGGAGGCGCGCCGATCACCGCCGAGGATCGCGGCACGCTCGGCACCGACGCGGAGTGGGCGACGGTCGCTCCGGCTCACCTCGAGGACGGCGCGCTCGTGTTCTTCGGCTGGCGCGGCGAGATGGCGCCCGAGCTGGTGGAGCACCGCGTCGACACCACGACCTGGGAGATGAGCACGCGCTCCGCCACCGAGGTCATCGTGGCGTCGGGGCGACGGGCCGCGGTCGGTGGCGCGCGATGCATGCCCCGCAGCACGTGCGGCTGCTGGAGCGGGTGCGCGGCCTACCAGCTCGTCCGCGCGCCGGGCCGCTCGCCGGACGAGGCGGTCTTCGTCGCGGTGGGCGAGGAGGACGGTCCGCTCTACGCGCAGCGCCGCCACTGCACGACCCTCGGCGGGCGCGAGACCTGCGCGCGGGTCTGCCGGGTGGACTCTCCGACCGCGCAGTGCGACGACGCGATCGTGGCCGAAGAGGAGGAGTGCACCGAGGCGTGCCCGCCGACCGAGGCGCCCTATCACTGCGAGCTCCTCGTGGAGGGCTGTCGGCGCGTCGACCATCCGATCCGCGCGGCGGAGGGGGACCGAGCTCCATGACACGGCGAATCCTCTCGGCCCTCGTGCTCTTCGCTCTCGGCTGCGGTGGCGCGCCGCCGCCGGTCCCGCCCGTGGCGACCTGCCCCGAGCCCGAGCTCCCCCCGCCGCCACCGCCCGAGCCGGCCAACCGCTGCGCTCCCCTCTTCGCGGAGGAGCCCGCGGCGCCGCCGGCCGAAGAGCTCCCCCTCTCGGCGACCTGCGCGGACGACGCGCGGGGCGAGCGCGCGGCCCGGGAGCAGCTGCTCCGCGAGTACCATCGGAGCCGGGAGCCGAGCCGGATCGACGTCAGCTTCGGTTGCGATCCTCTACGCGCCGAGGTCCGCGTCCTCGAGCTCGTCCAGGAGTTCGACTACGGCGGCTCCAGCCACTTCACCGTCGCCCGGCTCGAGCGGCCGGCCGAAGGTGACGTCACCGTGCGCGCGCTCCGGCTCGACCTGCCCGCCGTCCGCGGCGACGAGATGACCTGGGAGTCCGCGATCGCCAGCGAGCTCACCCGCTCGGTCGGCACGATCCCGCGGGCCGAGCTCGACGCGATCCTGTCGAGCGCTCGCGCGGCGCTCGTCGCCTCGCTCCGCGAGGTCGAGCTCCCCCACCCCGCGGGACGCGTGACGATCATGGCGCCGCGGGTCGGGGCCGTGCAGACGGCGTTCTCCATTCGCGTCGTCGACGAGGCCGGCGCCGCCCTCGAGCGCCGCGGGATCACCGCCACCTCGGGGCCGCGGCAGCGAGACTGGCTCGGGCCCACCGTCGTCACCCGCGACCTGTGGGACCTCATCGAGCTGCACGCGAGCTGGGAGCGCGCTCCCGCGGCGCCGGCTCCCTCGGCCGCGGACGACCTCGAGCTCGTCCGGGGTGCCCTCCAGATGTCGGGTCGGGTCGGCGAGGCCGCCCCCTGGAGCGGGCCGAGCTACCTCGCGCTCCTCGCGCGGCTCCGGATCGGGCTCTCGCCGAGCGCGATGCTCGAGGTGCTCGCGCCCGCGCCGGCCGAGGAGCCGGCCACCGCGGAGGGGCCGATCGGCGTCCGCCTCCCCTTCCTCGATCGCGCCCGCGCGGTCGTGATCGACGAGCTGGCCCGACGCACCGGCTGGGACGCGCGCCGCGGCGCGGACGGCGCGGTGAGGCCCGTCGCCGACGTGGCGAGCGACTACGTCCAGGAGTGCGCTCGAGCGTCGGCGCCGTGAGCGACGAGGCCTGGCTCGGCGGGCTCGAGCTGCCCCCGTGGCGGGTGCCGAGCTGGCTGGCGGACGTCGAGCCCCCGCGCACCCGGGCCGGCGCGCCGATCTCGGAGGACGCGCGGCTCCGCCTGCTGCGAGCCCTCGAGCGCGGCGGCGAGGACCTCGCGCGCTTTCGGGCGTGGCTCGAGCCCGCTTCCCTGCGCGAGCACGCGTGGGCCCTCGTCGAGGCGTGGGCAGCGCACGGCGGCGACCCGCGGCACCGCTGGGTGTTCGCGGGCCTGCGGGTGGTCTCCGACGACGAGCTCGAGGAGCGCCTCGTCCCCGACGACGCGACGGCCGAGGGGGCGCGCGCCGTGCTCGAGCAGCAGCGCGCGCGCCTCGAGCGGGCCCTGTCGACCGGGCGGGACTGGTCGGTGGCGGACTGGCGGCATCAGCTCGTCGACCACCCGCTGCTGCGGCATCTCGCGCGAGGGCTCGTGTGGACGGCGGACGGGCACGCGTTCCTGGTGGAGGACGACGGGAGCCTCGCCGATGTCGATCAAGAGACGTTGACGCTCGACGCGCGGGCGCGGGTCTCCCTGGCGCACCCCGTGGAGATGGACGACGCGGCGCTCGCGGCGTGGGGCGAGCGCCTGTCGGACGCCGAGGCCGTGCAGCCGTTCGCGCAGCTCGCTCGACCCGTCGTGCGCCCGGGCGAGCTCCCGGGAGACACCGTCTCCGCGGCGCTGGCCGAGCTGGTGGACGAGGCGTCGCTGCTCGCCGCGGCCGCCGCGCGCGGGTGGGTCCGCGGGGAGCCCGACGAGCGCATGCGCGTCCGCTACTTCCACAAGCCGTTCGCGCGACCCGAGGTGTACGCGGTGCTCGTGATCGCCCCCGGCCTCGGCCGCGCGGCGTCGCCGCAGCGGGTCGTCGAGGCGTTCTTCGTCGGACGTCCGCCCGGCGGCGTGACCTTCGAGTCCGCGCCCCGCGTCTCGCTCGATCGCGTCTCGCCCGTGGCGCTCAGCGAAGTGCTCTACGACCTGGGGGCGTTCGGCTAGGCAGCGCCGCGTGCTCGAGGTCGAGGGTGTCGCACCAGTCGACGGGCACCCCGAGCCCGAGCGCTCGCCAGAGGGCCGGCTCGAAGTCCTCCCACGTCGGCACGAGCGGCGCGCCGTCGTCGTCGAAGAGGCTGTCCGACTTCGCGACGCGGACCACCGCGCGGTGCGCCCGATCGTCGAGGAGCCACTGGACGTAAGCGCGGGTCTCCGTGTCGTCCTCGAGGGTCCCCTCGACGACCACCGCCTCGAACCCGTCCGCGCGCGCCTCCCGCCGCTCGAAGACGTCGTCGAAGCCCGCGTTGAGACCCTCGCTGGCGCGGTGCGGGAACGCGTCGGGGTCGAAGGCCAGGAGCTCCACCGCGAAGGCGCTCTCGGGCATCCCCTCGATCGCGAGCCGCCAGTGATCGGCGGCGCCCGGCTCACCCCAGCTCGCGAGCCCCTCGGCCTCCTGGCGGCACGCGAACCCGAGGTGCTCGAGCTCGCTCTGGACCTGGTCCGCCAGCGCCCTCGTGGTGGTCATGCGCGCGGGAGCCTACTCCTCGCCGCGAGGCCGCTTCAACGTCGCCTCGGCTTCCAGCGCGACCGTCGTCCATGGCACCATGCGGTCGGTTGGTGTGCGTCGTCGCGAGGTTCTCGCGAAGGGGGTTCCGTGCAGCGTCTCAAGAAGGTCGGAAAAGTGCTCGGGGTGGTCGTGCTCGTGCTCGTCCTCGTCGTGGCTGGAGCGTACGGGTGGGCGTCGTGGAAGACGTCGTCCCTCCTCTCTCAGACCTTCGAGGCCCACGAGGTCGACTTCCCCATCCCGTTCCCGTTGACCGAGGAAGAGATCGACGCCCTCCGTCAGGAGCGCCTCGCGGCGATGCCTCCGGTCGAGGCGCCCGCGGTCGAGCCGGCCGAAGCGGATGGCGCCGAAGGCGAGGAGCCGGCGGCCGAGCCGGAGCCTCCGCCGCCCGCGCCCGATCCGCTCGCGGGTGTGGACCTCGACGCGCTCGCGCTCGAGCGCGCGGTGGCCCGCGGCCGCCACCTCGTCGAGGCGCGCTACGCGTGCATCGAGTGCCACGGCGACGACTTCGCCGGCGGCACGATGGTCGACGACCCGATGATCGGCAGCTTGCACGGCCCGAACCTGACGGGTGGCCAGGGCAGCCGCGTGGCCGACTGGTCGGCCAACGACTGGGACCACGCCGTCCGCCACGGGATCTTCCCGGACGGCAAGCCGAGCGCGATGCCGGCCGAGGACTACCAGCGCATGAGCGACCGCGAGCTGTCGGACATCATCGCCTACATCCGCTCGTTCCCCGCCGTCTCGCAGACGATGGCGCCCGTGTCCCTCGGCCCGCTCGGCACGGTCCTCATGGCCACGGGGCAGCTCCCGCTCTCGGTGACCGTGGTCGAGAGCCACGACACCCCGCACGCCGTCTTGCCCCCCGAGGCCGCGCCGACCGCCGAGTTCGGCGAGCACCTCGCCGGCGTCTGCACCGGCTGTCACCGGGCCGACCTCCGCGGCGGTCCGATCGCCGCCGGCCCCCCGGACTGGCTGCCCGCCGCGAACCTCACCCCGCACGCGGACGGCCTCGCGGCCTGGAGCTACGACGACTTCCGCACGGCGATGCGCGAGTTCCGCCGCCCCGACGGCACCGAGCTCCGCGCGCCGATGTCGCTCATGCAGCGCTACATCTCGAACATGGACGACACCGAGCTCGAGGCCCTGTGGGCCTACCTGCAGTCCCTCGAGCCGCAGCCGACCGGCACGTGAGCGCGCGGCGCGGAGGTCGTGGAATTTCGCGCGGAGGGCGCGAAGGGGGCAAAGGGCGAGGGTGGCCAGGCGCGATGGTCGATCGGCGGGGTTCGGTCGGCCGCGCACGATGGAGTCCTCCCTGCGACTTCTGCGCGGTGGAAGGTCAACGCGGAGAACGCGAAGACGCGAAGACGCGGAGGGAGGTGGGCGACGGGGTGGTGTGAACGACATTTGCGCCTCTGCGACCTTGGCGTTGAGACAGAACGACCGCGACCTCGCGTGAGTTGCGCAGCCCAGGCTTCTTCTGCGCTCGGCTAGAGTCATTGCCATGCGCCGTTTGGAGCTGGTCGAGGGCAAGTCCAGCAAGTTCTGGGAGGTCGAGCGCGAGGGCGCGTCGGTGACCACGCGCTGGGGACGCCTCGGGACGACGGGGAAGTCGAAGACGAAGAGCTTCGCGGACACGGCTGCGGCGCAGCGCGCGATCGACGCGCAGGTGCGGTCGAAGCTGGTGAAGGGATACGCGGAGATCACCGCGTCTGTGGCCGACTCGGAGGAAACTCTCGACGCCCTGCCGCGGAGGGATCCCCACGCGCCCGAGCCTACGCTCGACCCGGCGCTCGACGAGGACGCGCTGGTCATCCCCCGCGCGTGGCTGAAGAGAGTGCGTCCGCGTCGGGGTGGTCGCGTGGCCGGAGCTCCTCCGCGGATGAGCGGGGCGAAGGGGTGGGCGGGCGTGCTCGATCGCTTCGCCTCGCGAGCGCCCGCCTGGTTTGCCGGGGCCAAGGTCGGCTTGCCGATTCAGGCCGCGGCGATCGACTGGCTCACGACGGAGCGATCCACGGTGGAGGTCCCCGGCGACGTCGAGGTGGCGGCCGTGATCGTGCGCATGCTGTGCGAGCCGGCGAGCTGGGATGATCGTCCGCCGCACCGCGCGGTCATCGCGTGGCTCGTTCGGGCGGGATCGCTCGAGTACGCAGTGCGGGCCACCCTAGGGAGCTACGGCTACCTCCTTCAGAGCTTTCAAGTCCATCAGGGGCCCGCCGAGGGATGGGACTTTCGCCGCAGACAACCGCGGGCCGCGCTCGGTCCTCTTGCGCTGCTGCGGTCGGCGCTCGCGTGCGCGGACGATGATGCCTACGGCGTCGCCCGTGACGCGGCCGGGGAGATGCGTGAGGCCGCGTGCCCCGAAGCGCGCTGCGCGACCGCGTTCCTCTTTCCGACGGAGACCGCTTGGTGCGCCGACGAGAGGGCGCAGGCCTCTGTCGAAGGCGCGCCCCTGCTGATCGACGCCGTGTCCGATCCGGTCCTCGGTCGCGAGCTCGCGCGTCGGCTCGGAGCGCGGCGGCTGATCGGCGGAGCCTACGAGGGTGAGGGGCACCTCCCCACGCTCCTCGACGCGCTCGGGGCCGCGATCGAGCCCATCGTCGACGACGCGCTCTCGGCGCCTTACCTCGAGGCCGCGCAACGGCGGAGCCTCGTCGAGTGCCTCGCGATCCTCCCCTCCGACTCGGCGGTGCTCACCCTCGTCGAGAATGTCGAAGCGAAGTACTTCCTCCCCGGTCTGATCGAGGCGATGGATCGCTTCCCGCGCCGGGCGGTGCGCTTGATCGCCCCGCGGCTCCTGACGTCGGGCAAGACGAGGGACCGCGCGCGCTCGCTGATGGCCGCCCTGCTGCGCAAGGCGCCCGAGGCTGCAGCCCTCGAGCGGGTGACGCTCCCGGCCGACGTGGACGCCGCGGTCGAGGCGCTCGGGACCGCCGAAACCGTCGCCGAAGCCGCCCCCGAGAACGTGCCCCCGGTCCTCGCGTCGCCTCCGTGGTCGCGCTCTTCGAAGCGGCCGAACCCGAAGACCGTGAAGGACGTCGCGCCGCTTCCCGTCGAGCCCACGATGGACTGGGCTCCGGGGGAGCGCGAGCGCTGGGCGGGGCCCCCGTCCCCCTTTCGATACGGCTACGACAGCTACGGCGAGAGTCAGCACGAAGCCTTCGTGGGGCGCTTGGCGTCGGACGAGGAGCCGTTGCACCACGCCTACGCTTATCTCCGGGAGGCCGACGAGGCGTGGGCTCATCGCGCGCTCGCCGTTTGGAGGCCCCCACCCGAGTACCTTCAGCTCCAGCCCATCGCGGCTCGTTGCGAGCTGCACGCGCTCCCCCTCGTCGCACGTTGCGCCGAGTGGAGCGCTGGAACGGCCCTGTCGAGCTTCGGGCCGTACCGGGCGCCGAGCCTCGCGATCTACGTCGCAGAGACGTTGCTACTCAAGTCCGCTCGCTCCGAGGCGGTGGCCTGGCTCGAGCGTCACGCGGAGGTGGCGGTAGTCGGGCTCGTGCCCCATGCCGTCGGCGCGCACCACAAGCGTCGACACGCGGCGGAGGAGGCGCTCGGGTATCTCGTGCGCATGGGGCATCGAGCACTCGTCGCCGAGGTCGCGGGGCGTTTTGGTGATGCGGTGTCCGAAGCGATCGCGCCGCTGCTCGACCTCGACCCGCTCGAGGCGTACCCCGCCAAGCTGCCCGTGCTTCCCAGCTTCTGGGACGCCGCCGCGCTCCCGCGGCTCTGTCTTCGCGGCGACCGCGGCGCGCTGCCAGCTTCGGCGATGGAAGCCGTGGGCGTCATGCTCGCATTCAGCTCGCCCGACGCCCCCTATGTCGGTGTGGAGCGCCTGGTCGAGGCATGCACGCCGGAGTCGCTGGGTGCCTTCGCGTGGGGCCTGTTCGAGGCCTGGCTCGCCGCCGGCACACCTCCCAAGGAGAGCTGGGCGCTCACCTCCATGAGCTGGCTGGGCAACGACGAGTGCGCGCGTCGTCTGGCGCCGATGCTCCGTCGATGGCCTGGCGAGTCGGCCCACGCGCGCGCCGTGCTCGGCCTCGGCGTGCTCGCCGGGATCGGCACCGACGTGGCGCTGATGCACCTGCACGGCATCGCACAGCGGCTGAAGTTCAAGGGGCTCAAGCAGGCCGCTGGCCAGAAGATCGCCCAGATCGCAGAGGCGCGCGGGCTGAGCGAGGCGCAGCTCGCGGACCGCCTCGTGCCGGATCTCGGCCTCGACGAGCGTGGGTCGATGCGGCTCGACTTCGGGCCGCGAGCCTTCACCGTGGGCTTCGACGAGAACCTCCGGCCCTTCGTGCGCGACGCCGCGGGCGTTCGTCTCGAGCGCCTGCCCAAGCCGGGCCGGAAGGACGACTCCGCCCTCGCCGCGCAGGCCAGCGCGACCTGGAAGGCATTGGTGAAGGACGCCCGCACGGTGGCGCGGCAGCAGCTCGTCCGTGTGGAGTCGGCCATGTGCACGCAGCGTCGCTGGTCGGCCCAGGAGCTCGACATCTTCTTCACCCGACACCCGCTCGTCGTCCACGTGGCCCGCCGCCTGATCTGGGGTGTCTATGAGAACGGCGTCTTGACGAGGACATTTCGCGTCGTCGAGGACTCGAGCTACGCCGACCCCAACGATGACCCGGTGGCTCTCCACGGTGAGACGATCGGCATCCCGCACCCGCTCGAGCTCGACGACGCCCTCACCGCAGATTGGGCCCAGGTCTTCGCTGACTACGAGATCATCCAGCCCTTCCGACAGCTGGGGCGCCCCGTCCACCGGCGGAGCGAGGCCGACGCAGCCAGCCACCGTCTCGATCGGGTGAAGGGCCGAGCGGTCGACCCCAACAGGCTCCTCGGCCTCGAGAGTCAGGGCTGGGAGCGCGGAGCGGTCGAAGGAGGCGGCGCCTGGCACTGGGTCGAGAGGACTCTCGGCGACGGCGTGCGCGCGATCCTCGCCTTCGAGCCAGGTCTGGTCGTTGGAGAGCCGCACCAGCTCGGCGACCAGACCCTCGGAAGTCTCACCCTGGTGAAGACGGCGGTGGGCCGAGGGTACGGGGCCGATGAGCAGTCCCTGGCGTTCGGGGACATCTCCGAGGTCGCCTTCAGCGAGCTCGCGGAGGACCTCGACAGCATCCTTCGCTGACCACGCGCCACGACCGCGACCTGGCAGCCGCGCGCCTGGGCGAGAGATCGAACCGTCAGGTGCCGAGCTCTCGGGCCCAGAGGTAGTCGATCACGCCCTCGACGCCGCGGGCGAGCTGGCGGCGGAAGGTGCTGAAGCTCATGCCGAGGCGCTCGGCGGCGATCTCCTGGGTGGGCGCCGGCCGCAGGTAGGTCAGCTCGACGGCGCGGCGGGCTCGGTCGTCGCGCTCGTCGCCGACCGACGAGGCGGCGACCTCGAGGAGCTCGCGGAGCATCGCGGGCTGCACGGGGTCGCCCTCGGCCCACGCGAGGACGGCGCGGGAGGCGAGCAGCGGGCTGTCGGACAAGGCCTCGGGGCGCGCGCAGGACTTGAGGGCCTCGCGGACGAGGCCGTCGAAGCGGTCGCGGGTGAGGACCTCTCTCGGCGTCTCCGCGGTCGAGCGCTGACCGGCCATCCACGCGGTCGGCGGGATCGTCCGGAAGTCGTGCGCGAACAGGTGGTAGTCGCGGCCCTCGAGGGTCGCCCGGCCGTGCTGGGGGACACGCAGGAAGTCGATCCCCTTGAGGAACGGGGCCCAGGTCTCGTCGCGCTGCAGCACGACGATCGCGGGGCCGAGGCCCGGGGCCGAGCACCACTCGAGGATGAGGTGCGTGGAGTGCGGCGCGTGCGCGGGCGAGCCGAGCTCCTGGTAGCCGTCCTTCCACGGCCAGAAGCGCAAGAGGCCGGTGTGCTCGGAGGGGCGCAGGGGGCCGGTCGCCGCGATCGCGTCGCGCGCCGCGGCGATCACGGGATCGGTCGCCGCCTCGAGGGCGAGGGCCTCGGCGTCGAGGCGCAGGTACACGAGCCAGCCGATCGAGGCGCCGTTGGCGCTCTCCAGCGTGACGAACGAGCCCGGGTAGCGCGCGTGGTAGCCCTCCGCGAGCCGCGCCGCCTCGGGGCCTTCGTGCTCGCGGATCACCGACAGCGGCGCCTCGAGCTCGTCGGGGCGCATGGGTCGCGAGCCGCCTCCGATCCTGTCGACCCAGGCGTAGTACTGCCGCATCCCCGGGTTGGTCCGGTAGAGGTGCACGACGTCGAGCGCGGCCTCCGTGCGGACGCGCGGGTCGGAGGTGCTCAGGAGGCGCTCGGCGACGCGCGCACCGAACGCCTTGCGCCGGCGCTCCGCCGCCTCGACGTCGCGCGCCTGCGCGTCCGCGAGGAGCGCGTCGCGGACGACGTCGTGCATGTGCAGGCCCGCCCGCGTGCGATCCAGGAACGACAGCGACAGGAGCCACTCGTGGAGCGCCCCGTCCTCGTCGCCGGCGAGGTCGCGCAGCAGCGGTCGATCGACGAGGCGAGCGAGCGCGGCGAGCTCGAGCGCCTCGCGGTGCCTCGGGCTCGGGACCGCGCGCAGCAGGGCGGCGAGGAGCGTGCGCACGACGTCCGGGGTGAGCCCGGGCAGGTCGTGATCGCCCTCGCGCCACAGGTCGGCGACGAGCGCGAGCGCGAGCGGGTGACCGTAGGTGAGCGCGTGCACGGCGCCGTGCATCGCCTCGGGCACCGCGCGCGCCGCGAGGAGGCGCCCGCTCTCTTCGGGCGAGAGGTTACCGAGCGCGACGGTGGCGAGCAGCGCCGACCAGCCGGGGTCCGCGCGCCACGGCGTCGACGGCGGGTCGCGGCCCGCGAGGAGCAACGTGGTGTGCTCGGGCAGCGCCGGCGCGAGCTCGTCGCGCACCCACGCGTCGAGGGGCGCGAGCAGCTCGTAGGTGTCGATCGCGACCACCGCCCGCGGCGCGCTCGCGAGCGCGTCGGCGAGGGCCTCGAGCGAGTCGACCCCGAGCGCGCGCAGGACGGCCGCCGAGCTCGCGGGGGTCTGGTGAGCGTCGACCTCGCGGACCATCGCGCCCGCGGCCTGCGCCTCGCGCAGCAGCCGCCGAAGGAGCGTGGTCTTGCCCACGCCGCCAGGGCCGTGGACGAAGTACGCGGCGAAGGGCGCCACGTCCGCCTCGAGCGCCTGCCGGAACAGGTCGAGCGCGGCGTCCCGGCCGACGAACCCTCGATCGCGCGCCGCGTCGAGGCGGGCGCCGAGGCGGGCTCTCGCGACCTCGCGCGGGGACGGCACGGGCTCAGGATACCTCGACCGCGTCGCGCGGGTCCGCCAGCCTCGGCGCGTCGAGCTGCGTCCACAGCGAGCGCGCGACGCGGTCGGGGCGGAGCAGCCCGGCGGGCGAGCGGGCGTAGGTGATGACCTCGAGCACGAGCTTCGCGAGGTCGGGCCGCGTCGTCGCCGCCGCGAAGGTGCCGCCGACGAGGCGGTTCAGGACCTGGAAGGGCCACGACGGATCCCCCGGCACCGAGTCGAAGGAGCGGTCGCGATCGCGGACCGGTCCCCAGACCGGCTCGGACGCCCGCAGCGCGGCGCGGTGGAAGCCGTCGCTCGGCCGCGTGGCGTTGGCGAGGCGGCGCTCGAGGACGTCGACGTGCATCGCGGCGCTGGTGATCCCGAGGCCCCACGACGGGTTGGTCGACTGCAGCGCGTCGCCGACCACCACGAGCCCGCCGGGCATCCGGGCCCTGTCGTAGCGGCGCCGCACCGAGCGCGGGAAGGAGTACGTGGCGGCGTCGCCGATCGGCTCGCATCGCTCCGCGATCTGCGCGACCTCGGGGGCGGCGAGCGAGGCGGCGAAGCGGCGGAACCCGTCGAGGTCGCTCGGGGGCGCGTCCCCGTAGGCGAACTGCAAGATCATCCAGCGCTCGCCGTCGACCGCGAACACGACCGCGCCCTTCGGCCAGCTCGGCGCGAGACCCGACGAGTACACGAAGCGGTCCCCGTCGAGGTCGGTCGGCCGCCACCGAAACGCTCTGGTCGTGTACTTCACCGAGACGTCGACCCGGTCCTCGGCGGGCGCCTCGAACCCCAGCTCCTCGAGCCAGCGCGGCGTCCGCGAGCCGCGGCCCGAGGCGTCGACCACGAGGTTTGCGTCGATCACCTCCTCCTTGCCCTCGCGCCGGCCGATCACCCGCACCCCGGTGATCTGGCCGCGGTCCTCGACGAGCCCACACACGTCGGTCGCGTCCCGCAGCTCGACCCCGCCGCTCGCCCCGAGCCGGCGCAGCAAGACCCGATCGAGGAGCGGGCGGCTCACGAGCACCTGAGGCTGCCCCACCTCGACCCGCGCGAGGCGCAGGCCCCCGACGTACCAGCGCCCGTCCCGGCCGACGTCGCAGACCGTCGCGCCCTCGCCCCGCAGCTCGTCGAGCACCCCCGGGAACAGGCGCGCGAGGGTGCTCGTCGCCAGCGCGGTCAGGTTGTGGTTGTGCCGCCCCTGCCCGACCCCACGCCGCGCCGTCGGGGCGCCCTCGAGCTCGAGCTCGTCCCGCTCGATCACGACCGCCCGCCAGCCCGCGCGCTGGAGCGCCGCCGACGCCATCAGCCCCGTCATGCTCGCCCCGAGCACTACCGCCACGTTCCGTCCGTCGTTCGCCATCACCACCTCCGAGGCCTCGAAGGTGGGTCGGGGCGCTGCTCACCCGGAAGGTCACCCGCTGCTCACGGGCTGCTCACGCTGCGTCCGGGGCGAGGCGGCAACGGAGTTGGCAGCGTCGCGCGGCTTCGACTCGACCTCTCGTCAGCCCGACAATTGCAGACTCGGGGGCATGCGCTGGACCCTCGTCGCCGCGTCCCTCCTGATCGCGGCCTGCGCGAGCTCCGACGTGGGGCTCGAGGCGCTGCGCATCGAGGACCGGAGCGCCCTCGCGAGCTACCGGCCCTCGGCGCCGGGGTCGCGGCTCGTGGCGGTCCGGATCCGGCTGCTGAACGCGAGCCTCGAGGCGATCCCCGTCGACGAGTCCCTGCTCGTGCTCGAGCTCGAGGGCGGCCGCTCGGTGGCGGGTCACCCGTCGACCGTGGCGTTCGACGAGGCGTGCGCGGGCGTCGTCGAGGTCGGCGTGACGGTGACCTGCTGGGTCGGCTTCGAGCTCCCCTCGGGGACGCTGCCGACCCACGTCACGTACATCTACCCGGGGCACCGGGCGAGCGCGGAGGTACGGCTCGCCACCGACGGCCCCCCGATCCCCGTCGCGCCGCCCGAGCCCCTCGCGCCGACCGACCAGCTCGACCTCCTGCTCGTGATCGACAACTCGGGCTCCCTCACGGAGGAGCAAGCGTCGTTGACGTTCGAGCTGCCCGGGCTCATCGAGCGCCTCGCGTCGGGTGACATCGACGGCGACGGGCGGACCGACGGGCCGGACGACGTGCCGGGCCTCGACCTGCAGATCGGCGTCATCTCGACGGACATGGGCGTGGGCGGGTTCACCGTGCCGACGTGTGTGCGACCGGACTTCGGCGACGACGGGATCCTCCGCACGCAGGGCCGCACCGACATCCGCGGGTGCCTGACGGAGTATCCGTCGTTCGTGAGCTACCACCCCGGGGACGACGTCGAGTGGTTCGCGCACGGCGTCACCTGCGTCGCCACGGTGGGCACCGGGGGGTGCGGCTTCGAGCAGCCGCTCGAGGCGATGCTCAAGTCCATCTCTCCCTCCGCGCCCACCGCCGCGGTCAGCGCCGGCTACCGCGCGCCCGTGTTCTTCCGCAACACCTCCGGCCACGGCGACGCCGAGAACGCCGGCTTCCTGCGGGCCGACTCCGTCCTCGCGGTGGTCGTGATGACCGACGAGGAGGACTGCTCGGCGCGCGATCCGGACATCTTCAACCCGTCGAGCCCGACGTACGGGGCGACCGACCTCAACCTGCGCTGCTTCGCGCACGCGGAGGCCGCGGTGCACCCGATCGACCGCTACGTCGACGGGCTCCTGCAGCTCCGAGCGCGCGCGCGCCGGCTCGTCTACTTCCCCCTCGCGGGGATCCCCGCGGACCTCGAGCCGGCGCCCGGGGAGCCGCCGCGCTGGGACCTCCTGGTCAGCGAGGACCCGGCGCAGCGGGACCCGCGCATGCAGGAGCGGGTGGACCCCTCGAACCCGAGCCGGCTGATCCCGAGCTGCAACGTGCCCGGCCGCGGGGTCGCGTTCGCGCCGGTCCGCCTCGTGCGCGTCGCCGAGCAGCTCGAGCGGAGGGGCGCGCAGGCCTCGGTCGGCTCCGTCTGCCAGGAGAGCTTCGCGCCCGCGATGGACCAGCTGATCCAGCTCGTCGCTCGCGCCGCGCGCGGAGGCTGACCGCCTCGAGGTCTGTCGATCAATCGCCTCCGGCGATTTCTCTCCGGCGAGGGGCAAGCCCCTCGCGCTCCCCACTGAGATCCTCCGACGCTTCGCGTCGTCGGACTCGAGGTCTGTCGATCAATCGCCTCCGGCGATTTCTCTCCGGCGAGGGGCAAGCCCCTCGCGCTCCCCACTGAGATCCTCCGACGCTTCGCGTCGTCGGACTCAGAGCGTGGCCAGCTCGGGCGCCGCCGGCGCCTGGGCCAGCGGGCCCGTTCGCGGCGTGCAGGCGAGGTCGACGGCGAGCGCGATCCCGTGCAGCGAGCGCTCCGTGATCGTGACCTCCCCGCGCGAGACGCAGCGCATCCCGTCGGCGTCGAAGGCCGCCGGACCGTCGGTCGTCGCGACCTCCTGGAGCGGCCGCATCGCGCGCTCGAGGAGCGCCGCGCGGTGCGCGTCCGGGCGGTCGAGGGTCGGCAGCGGGTGGCTCACCGCGAGCTCCAGATCGGCGACGCTCGCGCCCATCGCGCCGAAGCGCTCCATGCACCGCTCGACCCGGACGAAGCGCTCCTCGACCTCGCCGAAGCCGGCGAGTGGGACGTCGATGCGGAGCGTCGCGGTGTCGTACCAGCGATCCCCGGCGCGTCTCGGGGCGCCGAGGTCGACGACGCTCACCTCGCAGACGCCCTCGACCGAGAGCGCGGTGACGAGCTCCTGCGACGCGCGCCGGATCCGCCGCGTCACGCCGTCCCGGGTGGCGCTCTGCGCGGTGGCGTCGACGCGGACGAGCGCGCGGTCGGGCGGGACGGTGTAGCGACCGTGGAGATCCTGCTCGAGCCCCGAGGCGTCGGGCGCGGCGGCCGAGTAGCCGCGGCTCCACACGGAGTCGCTGGGGGCGGGCTCGCCCGCGAACGCGACGTCGGGGGTGCCCGGGTCGCGGTCGTCGCCGAAGCCACAGCCGGTGAGCGCATGGAGCGCGAGGAGGAGGGGCAACACGTGTCGTCGAGTCATGCGGACCACGATGGCGACGGCCCGTGGCGAAATCGTGGCGACGCGGAGGAGACGCCAGGGAACCAGCGATCCGATCAGGCCGCCGCGTCGGCCTCGGCGATCAGCGCGGAGCGCCGCAGGAGCGCCCAGAGGACGAGCTGCAGCGACGCCATGAACGCGGAGAGCGAGAGGTTGCCGGAGACCTCCCAGAGCCCTTCGAAGAGCGCGGGGAGCTGCTCCTCGGGGGGCAGCGCGCCCACGCCGTGCACGACCATCCCGAAGCCCGACGCGGTCCCCGCGAAGCCGGCGAGCATCGTCATCCCGGCGAACGCCAGGACGAGCGGGGCGAGGTGCGCGCGGCCTCGGCTCCGCCAGTCGAGCACCGCGAGCACGAAGCTGAGCCCCGCGAAGCCGACGTAGGTGTAGGCCGCCCAGCCCTGCTCCGCGAAGGACGAGATCGTGCCCGAGAGCCCGATCGCGATCAGGAGCCCGACGACGAGCACGATGAGCCCGATCGCGGTGCCCACCGCGCGCAGGAACGGAGAGGGGCGATCGCGGACCTTGCTCGTCAAGAAGTCTTGCAAGGCTTCGGCGAAGGCGCCGGCGTTCGGGTAGCGGTCCGAGCGCTCCCTGGCCATCGCCGTGTCCACGATCAGCTGCAGCTCGGGAGGGGTCTTCGGCGCCGACCGGGCGAGGGGCGCGCGCTGCGCCTCGAGCGCCGCGGTCAGCACCGCCGCGCCGGTCGGGCCGTCATATGGCGGGGTCCCGCTGAGCACGTGATAGAGCATCGCGCCGAGCGCGAAGACGTCCGTGCGCTCGTCGATCTGGTCGACGCGCCCGGCGGCCTGCTCGGGCGCCATGTAGGCGGGCGTGCCCATGACCGCGCCGACCGCGGTCTCGTTCGCCTGCAGCTCGGGGGAGGGGCCCGCGCCGTCGTCGAACGTCGTCCCCCGCACCCGCGCGATGCCCCAGTCGAGGAGCACCGTCTCGCCGTGCGCGCCGAGCACCACGTTGTCCGGCTTCACGTCGCGGTGCACGACCCCGCGCTCGTGCGCGAAGCCGAGCGTGTGCGCCACCTGGACGACCGAGGGCAGCAGGGCGAGCCGCGCCTCGAACGTGCGCGCCTGGGCGACCGCGCTCGCCAGGGTGCGGCCCGCGACCTTGCGCATCGTGTAGAACGGCCGGCCCTCGCGGACGCCGCGCTCGTAGACGGCGGCGATCCCGGGGTGCTCGAGGTTGCCCGTCACCAGCGCCTCGACGAGGAAGCGGCGCACCGCGTCGGTGGTGAAGCCGTCGCCCGTCATCTCCTTGAGCGCGACCTCGCGGCCGAACTGACCGTCGCGCGCGACGTGGACGGTGCCCATGCCGCCCTGCCCCAGCAGCGTGGTGGTCGAGTAGCGCGCCGCGCCCGTCGGGAACGCGGGCGGGGGCTTCGCGTCGCCCGCCTCGACCTCGGGGAAGGCGGCCATCGTGGCCGCGAGACCCAGGGGATCGTTTCGCTCGGTCGCGCTCGAGGTCATCGGCGGAGCGTACTACTCCGGGGGGGTGTCGCAGTCGGCGACGCTGAACTCGACCGTCAGCATCTGGGGGCGCCGCGGTCGGCACGCGTCGAGCCCCGTCGCGCAGTTCTTCGGCGGGCTCGCCTTCTCGTCGGCGGGCGGGTCCTCGAGGAGCTCGCAGGGGCACTGGCAGCCGCGGGTCCCCGACGGGTAGCCCGACGTGGAGAGCATGTCGGCCGGCACGCCCCGCTCGACGAACAGGGCGCGGACGCCCTCGGCGCGCGCCAACGTGAGCTCGGGCCGCTCGCCGTAACAGCCGCGCGCCTCGATGCGCAGGCGGCGGAGGTCGGGGCGAGCGCGGAGCGTCGCGAGGAGCTCGTCGAAGAGCGCCAGGTTGCCCGGCTCGCGCAGGTCGTCGGGGTGCGCGGCGGCGACGATCGGGAGGTGGATCCAGCCGCACGCCGGCGACGCCGGGGTCACGGCCGTCTCCGGGCCCGGCGCCGCGTCCGCGGAGGTCTCGCCCTCCGAGTCGGCGATCGGAGCGCTCGAGCCCGCGCAGCCGACCAGGCCGACGAGCGCGCACAGCGACAGGAGGTCGCGCAGACGTGGGATCGTGAGCGCGCCGTGTTCGCTCGTCATCGGAGCCGTCCCCCCCCGGCGTCACGCGCCGGCGCGTGCAGTATGCTCAACGGCATGTCTCCGCCCAAGCGCCGCATGCAGCTCGCCACCCCTTGCGAGAACCGCTGGGAGGACCTCGAGCCGCGCGACGGCGGTCGCTACTGCGCGCAGTGCGACCGCGTGGTCGTCGATCTGTTGCACCTGACGGAGCGCGAAGCGTGGCGGCGCTTCGACGCGGCGGGCGGCGAGCTGTGCGTGCGCATGCGCGAGGACGCGCGGGGGGACGGGGTGTTCCGCCACGAGCCGAGCTCGAAGAAGGGCGTGGGCGCGGTGGTCCTGAGCGCCGCGCTCGCGGCGGCGTGCGGCAACGGCTCGGACGACGCGCCGGCGGCGGCCGCGCCCGCGGCGCAGGTCGAGGCCCCCGAGGCGCCGCCCGAGCCCCCCGCGGAGCCCGTCGCGGTGGCGACCCCCGTGGAAGAGGCCCCGCCGCCCGAGGACGAGGCGCCGTCCGACTTCCAGGTCATCGAGGCGGAGGACGGCAGCGACCACCCCGCCCACCCGGGCCGGGTGCACACCCCCTCGCACCATCGCCTCGGCGGCGCCCGCGCGTACCACGAGCCCGACCTGGACAACGACCCGGTCGACCTCCTCGACGGACTCTGAAAAACAAATGCGACTCCGCCTGGCCCTCCTCGGGATCCTCTGCGCCGCGTGCGGGAGCGCCGCGCCGCCCGTCGAGCACGCATGGGGGCGGGCGAGCCCCATCGCCGAGCCCGCGAGCCTGCCCGCGCCGACCGCGGATCCGGCGAGCGCGGATCACCTGGCGGAGCTCGCCGACGAGGCGGCGCGACAGATCGAGCTCGGCGTCGAGGCCGCGCGCCGAGACCGTGACGTCGTGTGGCTGTGGTGCCTCGTCGAGCGCCGGGACGAGGCGACGGCGGCGCGAGACGCGATCGGCGCCGCGAGCGCGAGCCTGGCCGCGTCCGACGATCCGGCCGCCGTCCTCGACGCGATGCGCGCCGAGGCCGCGGCCGCGCTCGAGGCGCAGGCGGCGGCGCGGCGCTGCCTCGGCGAGGACGCCTTCCACGCGGGCCCGACGCGCGCGCTCGCCGATGGCTGACGTGGCGAGCTCCGACACCTACGCGCGCATCTACGCCGCCGTCCGCCGCGTCCCCCACGGCCGCGTCGCGACGTACGGCCAGATCGCCAAGCTCGTCGGCGTCGGCGCGCGTCAGGTCGGCTACGCCCTCCACGCGTGCACCGACCCGCGCGTCCCCTGGCAGCGGGTGATCAACGCCAAGGGCGAGGTCAGCGCCCGCCCCGACGCGGACCATCAGCGCGTGCGCCTCCTCGAGGAGGGCGTCGAGCTCGACGCGAAGGGTCGCGTGGATCTGGCGAAGTACCGCTGGAAGCCGCGGAGCAAGTAGAGGTGCTCGAGCTCGGATGACGCGCGCGGGACGCGAAGGCTTGTTAGCAGCACCCGGCAAAGATGACTGCGCGCGCCTCGCCGGCGGGACGCCGCGCCCAGCACGCCAGTCGCTCGGTCGACAGGCTTCAGCCTATCGCCCTCGGCCCGGCGCGCTGGACACGACGTCGCGCTCAGCGATCCATCACGCGCATCTTTACCGGACACTGCTAGCTTCCGCGCGTGCATCGAGCTCGTTCCTTCGTCTTGGCCCTAACGCTCGTGAGCGGCTGCGGAGAGCCCGCCGCCCCCGACGCGGGCTCGCTCCTCGACGCCGCCGCGTCCACGGACGCCGGCCTGGCGACGGACGCGGGCCCGGCCACGGACGCGGGCACGGCCACGGACGCGGGCGCGGCGACGGACGCGGGCACGGCGACGGACGCGGGCGCGGCGACGGACGCGGGCGCGGACGCGGCCACCGACGCCGGCACCGACGCCGCCATCCCCGACGCCGGCTTCGACGCCGCCGTCCCCGACGCTGGCCCTCCCGCGGTCACCTGCACCGAGCCCGGCCTCACCACGCGGACCATCAGCGATAGCGCCTCCGTCGGCACGCCCGACACGTACTTCTTCGACGTGAGCCCCGGCGACCCCTTCTGCGCGGAGATCACCGGCGGCGGGAGCGGGACCTGGGGCGTCACCGTCTCGAACGGGACGAGCGCCGGCGTCTACTGCTCCGACATCACCCCGTGCCGCATCCGCGTGCCCGCGGGCGTGCCGACCTTGCTCGTCACCGCGCAGACGAGCGACATCGGGTTCTATACCCTCACCGTCCACTCCATCCCCCGCTGACGCCGATGCCACCGCCCACCGACCAGCAACGCAACCGTCGCCTCGCCTTCGTGATGGGCGGCCTCGCGCTCGTCGTGAGCGCGGTCGGCGCGTTCGTCTTCGTGAAGGGCACGGCCCCCGTGCACGAGGTCACCGACGCCGAGGGGCTGGCCGCGATCGAGCCGCCCGCGTTCGTCCGCATGCGCGTGACCCCGCGCCTCGACAGCCTGGGCCACCTGATGGAGGGGGCGCAGTCGTCCTTCCTCGTGCAGACCGAGGAAGGGGTCTTGCTCTACGCGAGCGCCGGCACCGATCTGGCGCGGCGGCTCCCCGGCCCGGGCGGGGAGGTGCTCGGCCCGCCGATCACCGTCGAGGGATCCTGCTACGCGCTCGGCGACTACCCGAGGTTGACCTCGCAGCTCCCCGGCTACCTGATCGACGAGTACGCCGAAGAGCACGCGCTCCCCCCGACCACCCGCGTGATCGAGATCGATCACGGGCCGGGCGCCGTGATGATGATCGGCGCGCTGCCGATCGGCTGCTGCGCCCTCCCGCTCCTCGCGCTCGCCGGGTTCGCGCTCGTGAAGTCCCGCAAGGCCTGAGCCGGGTCAGCCCGCTTCGAGGGCCAGCCGCAGGCGGAGCGACGCGTCGAGCCAGGCCGCGGCGAGCGCCTCCTCGGCCTCCGCGTCGCCGCCGAGCCGCCCCGCGAGGCGCGCGTGTACGGCCTGTGCGCGCTCCGCGCAGCCCGACAGCCCCGCGCTCGCGAGGCGGGCCGCCACGCCGCGCAGCTCGTCTCGCCACGCGTCGGTCACGTGCCGCATGCCGGCGTGGGCGCCGCGGTCGAGGAGCGCGCGGGCCTCGAGCAGCAGCTCGTGGATCGGCTCCGGCGCGAAGGAGCCGAACCCGGTGGGGAGCTCGCCCTTGCCGGTCGGCGCCTCGAGATCGAGCGCCACGACGCGATCGGTGACCACGCCGATCGGCGAGACCCGGACCTCGTCGCCCTCGCGCCACACCTCGCCGCTCACGTACCGGACGCCCTTCTCGAACGCGTCGACGAGCGCGTCGATCGCCTTGGGCGCGGCGGCCGAGTGCGTGAGCAGCAGCGTGACCGAGCTGTCGTCGCGGCCGCGCAGGCGCGCTCGCAAGACCTGGGCGCCGGGGTCGTAGGCGACGTCGCCGACCTCTTCGACCGCGAGCACGCGGACGCGCTCGGCGAGCAGGCGAGGGCGCACGTACCGCGGCGGCGCGTCGCGCAGCTCGGCCGCGAGCGTCGCGAAGTCGTCGACGAACAGCGGCGCGCCGAACAGATCCCACTCGCCCCGCTGCGGGGTGACGCTCGTCCGGGTGAGGCCGCGTCGGTCCGCCGCGAGGGTCAGCGCCTGGTTCGCGCGCCGCTTCGCCGCCTTGGTGACGACCTGCCCGCGCGCGAGGGTGCCGAGGGGGAGGTCCTTGCGCACGTGTCGGCGCGCGAGCGCGGCGCCGACGTCGGCCTCGCCCACGGTCCACGCCGTCTGCAGGACGAGGACGGCGCGGGTGTCGGGGTCGGCGAGGTACACGTCGGCGCGCGCGCGATAGCTCCCCTCCTCGAGCGCCTCGCGGGTGAGGCGGCAGCCGAGCGACACCAGCCGCAGGTGCTCGAGCGCGGTCTCCTCCGGCTCGTCGAGGCCGAGCACCACGCGCGCGGGGATCTCCCCCTCGTGCGCCGAGGCGCGCGCTCGCGCGTGCAGCTCCGTGAGCAGCTCGCCGACGCGCGTGGGGTGGTAGGTCGCGGCGCGCCCCGCGTAGCTCGTCAGCGTCTCCTCGAGGTCCTCGCAGATCATCCGCGGCCACAGGAGCTTCGCCTCGCCGAGCGGCTTCTTCGCGCGCGCGAACCGCGCCCCGAGCGCCGCGCCGGAGCCGACCGCGCCGTCGAGGAGCAGCTCGCGCGTCAGCTCGAGCGCCGCGTCGAGCGAGCTCGCCTCGATGGTCGCGCCGCCCCCGACCTCGACGGTCGCCTTGGGCGCGTCGGGGTGCCGCTCGTCGGCTTGCCGGAACGCCCACACCGCGAGCGCGATGTGCTCGCACTTCACGCCGGCCTCGCAGTCGCAGCGCGCGTACGAGAGCCCGTCGGGCACGAGGAAGCGCACGGTGCACGTCGGCAGCTCGGCGATCGGGACCTCCTCGGCGCGGCTGACCGTGGCCACGTAGCCGCGGCGCTGCCGGTCGAGCGCGCGGCGCCACGCCCACTTCCCGAGGAGCGCCTCGACGTCGGCGTCGTCGAACGCGGCGGGGCTCCAGCGCGCGGCGGGCTCGTCCGCGTCGCCGCCGTGCGCCTGCCCGTACGCGAGCACCGCCATCACGCGGTGACGGCACACCTTGGGCGCGGGGCACGTGCAGCTCGTGTCGCGCAGCGCGCTGCCCGGGGTCAGGCGCACCGTCGCGTCCTCGGTGACGGCGACCACGGTGCCGTCCGCCTCGACCTCGATCGTCGGCCCGCGCCCCGCCTCGAGCTCCTTCACGGCCTTCTTCACGTGGCCGCGCGTCGCGAGCTCCGCGAGCTTGGCCTCGTCGAGCGCGAGCAGGTCGTCGCGCCTCACCCGCGCACCGTCTCGGCGATGAACGAGGCGAGCTCGCCCGGGGTCATCGCGCCGACCTTCGCGCCGCGCGCCACGCACTCGCGCGCGCAGTCGCGGTCGAAGACCGGCTGCGCCTCCTGGTCGAGCGCGGCGAGCCCGAGCACCTTGGCGCCGGACTGCGTCAGCCGCTCGATCTCGCGGTAGAGCGAGTAGACGTCGCCGCCCTCGTAGAAGTCGGTCACGAGCACCACGATGGTGCGGCGCGGGTTCTTCACGAGCTGCGCGCCGTAGCGCACCGCCTGCGCGATGTCCGTGCCGCCGCCGAGCTGCACCTTCATCAGCAGCTCGACCGGGTCGGTCACGTCCGCGGTGAGGTCGACCACGCTCGTGTCGAACGCGATCAGGTGGGTCTCGATCCCGGGGATCCCCCAGAAGCACGCGGCCATGATCGCGCTGTGGATGGTCGAGTCGAGCATCGAGCCCGACTGGTCCACCAGCAAGATGACTTGCCATCGCTCGGAGTGGCGCTTGGTCCGCCCGAAGAAGTAGGCCTTCTCGAGGACGAGGCGCTTCTTCTTCGGGTCCCAGTGCTCGAGGTTCTGGCGGATGGTCCGGCGCAGGTCGAGGTTCTTGGCCGACTTGAGCGGGGAGCTCCGGCGCCGGTCGAGGCTCCCGCTGAACGCGCGGCGCACCTCCGTCTGGAGCTTCTCGAGGAGCTGCCGCACGACCTTCTGGACGAGCTTGCGAGCGAGCGCGAGCAGCGCGGGGTCCATCAGGTGCTTGGTGCGCAGCACCGCCCGGAGCAGCGCGGGGTTGGGCTCGACGCGCTCGAGCACGTCCGGGTTGGTGACGACCTCGTCGATCCCGTAGCGCTCGACCGCGTCCTGCTCGAGGCGCTCGATCGTCTCCTTCGGGAAGAGCGCGTGGATCTTGTCGAGCCACTCCGGGACCGTCAGCGCGCTCGGGCCGTCGCCGCCTCGCTTGTCGCCCGTGCGCACGCCGCGCCCCTCGAGGTCGCCCTCGCGGTCGTAGAGGAACGCGAGCGCCGCGTCGTAGCCGGCGAGGCCCGGATCGCCCGAGCCGAGCGCGCCGTCGGCCGCCTCGCCGAGGACGAGGCGCCACCGCTCCATGGGTCCGAGCTCGCGCTGATCGGTCATGGCGTCAGCCCATAGCGCCGCTCGATCGCGTCCACGCGCTGCTCGAGCTCCACCGCGCGCGTCATCGCCGTCGGGTCCACGCTCAGCCGCCGCAGCTTGCGCACGCTCTGGTCTTCGGCGCCGTGGAGGCCGAGGACGAGGCGCGCGATCTGGTCGCGCTCGCGCGGCGGGAACCACGAGAACGCCAGCCGCAGCGACGGCACCGCGACGAGGAAGTCGTGCCACGTCTGCTGGCCGAGGATCTGGTCGAGCGCCTCCACGAGCGCGGGCGCCGCGATCACCTCCTCGCGGGCGAGCGCGAAGAGCCCCGCGAGGAGCTCGCCGACCACCTCGGGCTGGCTCGACTTGCGCAGCGCGAGCACCGCGTGCGCCTGCGCGTCGGCCTCGTCCGCGAAGGTGCGCATCGACCACAGGTACCCGAGCGCGGCCCCTCGGTGGGCGGGCGGCGCCTCCGCGTCGACGGCGCGGCGCGCCATCACGTCGTGCACGACCACCGCGTCGAGGTCGAGGCCGCCGCCGTAGCGGACCGCGTCGCGGATGGCGATCACCGCGCGCAGCTCGTCGGTCGACGTGGTCGCGGTGGCCCCGCTGCGCCCTTCGAAGAGCCAGATGCCGCGCGCCACCATCGCCTCGATGACCGCGCCGATCTGCGGGGAGCGCGCGGCGCCGAAGAGCCGGTCGTGACGCCAGATCGCGAGGAGCAGCCCGAGCGCGCCGCCGAGCCGCTCGAGGTGCGCCTCTTGGTGCACCTGCTCGCGGGCGCGATCGAGGACGCGGGCGGCGAGCCCCGAGAGGCCGACGAAGAGGGCCTCGGCGAGCACCCGCGCGAGGACGTCGAGGTTGCCGTCGGCGCCCCGCATCAGCTCCTCGAGGCGGGCGCCCGCCGCGGCCTCGAGCGTGGCCCCGAACGCCGCGGCCTCGACGAGCGCGCTGTCCGCGTCGAGCGCGCGCATGATCGTCCACGCCTCGGTCAGCTCCGCGTCGGTCGCGAGCGCGGGGCCGCGATCCCGCACGAACCCCGGCACGTTCAGCACGCGGAGCCGGTGCAGGACCCGGGACGACTGCAGCCCTTCGGGGTCGGTGAGGTCGAGGACCCGCTCGAGGCGCTTGCCCTCGACCGGGAGGAGGTCGTGGAGCGACAGCTCCGCTTGCACGTCCGCGACGAGCGGGGGCCGCGGCGTCCCCGGCGCGAGCTCACCGCGCCGCTTGCCCGAGAGCGCGGCGACCACGACGACGAGCAGCGGGTCCGTGCCGGGCGCGAGCGGCCCGCGTCGAGTCCACGGCAGGGGTACCTCGAGCGCGTCGTTGACGAGCGCGGCCGCGACCCCGTCGAGCAGGTCGACGCGCGCCATCGCGGCGTGACCGCGCAGGCGCATCAGCCCGCGGGTCATCGTCTCGGCGGCGATGAGGTCCGCGGCGCTGACCGACTGGCCCTTCTCGCGCAGGCGCTTCACCGCGAGCTCGAGCATCCGCTCCCCGGCCGCCTGCGGGCCGTGCTCCCACAGCTCCTGGTAGTACGCCGGCGAGGGCATCCCCGCCTCGTAGCCGGTGAACGCGTCGAGCCGGTGGAAGGAGTAGGGCACGAGGTAGCTGCCGTGCCGCGCGTCGCCGGCCGGCTCGGGCGTCGGCGGCGCGGCGCCGTCGAGCTTCTTCCAGTCCTCGGCGAGCGCCGGCGCGTGGTAGCCGCCGCACACCACCACGACCGGCCCCGCGTCCTCGTGCATCGCCTGGGCGAGGTGCATCGCCATGTGCAGCTCGCGCGCCTCGTCGGCCTGGTTGATCACCCCGCCCTCCGCCTCGCGCAGCCGCACGAAGTAGAGCTCGAGGCGCGCGCGCAGCTCCTCGGTCGGCATCGGCTGCTCGAAGAGGTGATCCCAGAGCGGGTCGAGCCCGTCGATCCCGAGCCGCTCGCAGAGCGTCGCGACGTAGGCCAGCCGGCGGCGCCCGTGGTCGGCGTAGCGGTTGGCGACGCCGCGGAACGAGTGGGTCCACGCGGGCAGATCGATGAAGCGGACCTCGGCGCCGAGCGCCCGGCCCTCGCGCAGCGCGACCCACTCGGGCGAGTAGTCGCAGAGCGGCGACCACGACGAGTGCGTGCGCTCGTCGCGCTGGTAGTAGCTGAAGATCGCGACGGGGAGCTGGTGGTCGAGGGCGAGCTCGTCGAGGCGCTCGTTCATGTCGCACGGGCCCTCGATGAGCACCCGCGCGGGCTTCACCTCGCGCAGGGTCTCGCGCACCAGCCGCGCGCACGCGGGGCTGTGGTGGCGCACGCCGACGATGACGGGCTCGGTCACGGCGAGGTCACCCCGGGAGCTGGTGGCGGGCCGCGTAGAAGGCCTTCCAGTGGGCGCCCTTCTTCCCCTTCACGCGCTGCTCGAGGTAGCGCCGGATGCGCCGTAGGTCCTCGGGGTCGTCCTTGGCGGCGGTCCCCGCGAGGCACTCGACGACGTCGGCCGGCGTCGCCTCGCCGCCGCGCTGGTAGTAAGCGCGGACGCCGACGGTGTGGGCGACGGCGACGCACTCGGCGGTGGACATGATCGTGGAGAGCCGCTCCATGCTCGTCCCGTCCTGGCTCTCGCCGCTGCGCAGCTCGCGGAAGGTGGTCACGAGGATGTCGAGCACGTCGTCGGGCGGCGCCATCGGCACCCCGGAGCGCGACAGCAGCCGCGTCGACTCGCTGCGGACGAGCGCGAGCTCCGTCGCGAAGTCGGCGATCGGGAAGACGGTCTCGAAGTTGAAGCGGCGCTTGAGCGCGGCGCTCATCTCGTTGATGCCGCGGTCGCGCGTGTTCGCGGTGGCGATGACGTTGAAGCCGTCGCGGGCGAACAGCATCCCGTCGGGGCCGGGCAGCTCGGGGATCGCGAGGACCCGATCGGACAGCATCGAGAGCATCGAGTCCTGCACCTCGAGGGGGCAGCGGGTGATCTCCTCGAAGCGGACGATCAGCCCCTCGCGCATGCCGGTGTACATGGGCGCGGGGACGAGCGATCGGATCGACGGCCCTTCGGCGACGAGGAGGGCGTAGTTGAAGGAGTACTTGATCTGGTCCTCGGTGGTCGCCGCGCCGCCCTGGATGGTGGCCGTCGACACGCCGCTGATCGCCGCCGCGAGGAGCTCCGAGAGGAGGCTCTTGGCGGTGCCCGGCTCGCCGATCAGCATCAGGCCGCGCTGGGTCGCGAGCGAGACCATGGCTCGATCCACCAGCGACGGATTGCCCACGAATTTCGGGGCCACGCCGAGCGACTCGTCGCCGAGCACGAAGCGCCGGACCGCGCCGAGGGAGAGCCTCCAGCCCGGCGGCTTGGGCCCGTCGTCGGCCTCCGCGAGGCGGGCCAGCTCCTCGGCGTGCAGGACCTCGGCGGGAGGGCGCTGGAGGGCGAGATCGGGCTTCGAAGGGGGCGTCTTCGCGCGTGCCATGGCGGCCGACCGTACCTCCGTCGAGGGCTCCCCACGTGAATCGAGAGGTGACCTCGGCCTCGTCCGTGGTCATGGTGAGATTCGCGTCACGGCGTCGTAGGTAGAAGGGAGCTCATGTCGTCGAACCCATCGGACCGGTCCTCGCGCCCCTCCTACCCGAACGAGAACTCCAACACGATCATGCCCGGGCGCTTCGCGCTGCCCGAGATCGGTCGGGTGCAAGAGGCGCTCGAGCTCGCGTGGCGGACGGTCCAGGCGGCGCCCAAGCCCGGGGTCCCCGGGGTCCACGTGTTCGGCGTGTGGGGCAAGGACGTGCTGGTCCGGTTCCTCGCCGCGAGCCCCGACGAGCTGCTCGTCCTCGGCCGCCACGAGGAGTGCGACATCATCCTCAAGGCGGACCCGACCGTCTCGCTCCGCCACCTCCTGGCCCGGACGATCCGCCTCGCCGACGGCAGCATCGCGCTGCGCCTCCTCGACCTGATGACCCCGCGCCCGTTCCTGCTCCACGACGGAACGATGCAGCGGTCGGTCGTGGCCACCGGCCCGTTCGCGGTGGCGGTCGGTCAGTACGTCATCGGGGGCATCCCGAGCGACGTGCACCAGTACGAGACCCGCGGCGGCCCGTATCGAGCCCCGGCGCTGGTGGACCGCGCGGAGCGGATCCCGCGCGCCGCGCTGAACACGCCCGTCGGCCTGCGCCGGTCGCGGATCACGCTCCTGCCCGGCAGCCGCTTCGTCACCCAGGTCCCCGCGTGGCCGCAGGACGGCTTCGCCCGGGTGACCCTCTCGCGCGGCGGTCACGTGTCCTCGATCGTCCTCGACGAGGCCACCCTCGAGCAGGGGCTCCTCATCGGCCGCGCCGAGCGGTGCCTCGATCGCGGCTTCCGCACCGTGCTCACGACCAGCATCTCCCGCGTCCACCTGATGCTCCTGCGCGACAACGACCAGGACGTCGCCATCGATCTCGGCTCGACGCAGGGCACCTACGCGAGCCAGGCGCGGCTGCGCATGGTCCGGCTGCCGCCGGCGCGCTGCCACCTGAAGCTCGGCTACGTCGACCCGGTGGACCTCGTCTGGGATCGGGTGAACGTGTAGGGCCTCCGTTCCGGTACCATCCGCCGGAATGGAAAAGCTGATCCGAGGGCTCGTCCGCTTCCGGCAGGTGGAGCTCCCCAAGCGGCGCGCGATGTTCGAGCAGCTCGGCGCCGGCCAGGACCCGGACACGCTGCTGCTCGCGTGCGCCGACAGCCGCGTCGTCCCGCACCTCACCTCCTCGATGGAGCCGGGCGAGCTGTTCACCGTCCGCACCGTCGGGAACCTGATCGCGCCGGCGGGGGCCGACGGAGTCGCGCTCGGAGACGTCTCCGAGGCGGCGGCCGTCGAGTACGCGCTGCTCGTCCTGAACGTGAAGGACGTGGTGGTCTACGGGCACTCCAAGTGCGGCGCGATGTCGGCGGCGCTCTCGGGCAAGGCCATGACCGAGGCGCCCAACCTCATGGAGTGGCTGCGGGTGGCCACGCCGACGATGGAGCGGGTCAAGCGCGCCGAGCTCGTCGACCACTCGCTGCCGTTCGTCGAGCAGCTCTCGCAGGTCAACGTGCTCCAGCAGCTCGATCACCTGCGGACCTACCGGCCCGTCGCGGAGCGCGAGGACGCGGGCGAGCTGCACCTGCACGGCTGGTGGTTCGACGTCACGACCGGAGAGACCCACGTCTACGACTCGGACCGCGGTGGCTTCGTGCTCCTCGACGAGACGGAGGCCGAGCGCATCCTGTCCAACGCCGTCCCCGCGCCGCACCTGACGTTCACGGACTGATCGGCGGTCGGACCCGATACCGCCATCTGCGCGTGAACGGCCCACGAGAGCGGCCCGTGGCCGTCTTCGGGGCTCGGGCTGGTGATGACTGTATCAGGAAGTTCTCGGACACGTTGGCGCGGCTACGCCGATGCACACCAGAAATTCCCTCCTCCCGGCGAGCTTTCGGGGCGGCACGCTGATTGCGCTATCTCTTCGCATGCCGACCCTCTTCGCCGCGTACCTGAGCCTGACCTCGCTCGTCGCGGTCCCGCCCCCCGTCGACACCCGCCTGGTCTGGAAGCCGGTCCGGCCGGCGGAGATCGACATCCTCGGGGACGTGGTGGAGCAGCTCGAGGGGGTCCCGATCCCGATCGTCGACCCGTTCCGCCCGCAGGTCATGGTCGAGCTCCACGGGACGTTCTGACGCTCAGGGCCACGCCGCGAGCAGGGCGGCGCGCAGGGCGTCCCACTCCTCGGCGGTCCCCTCGTAGACCCCGTCTCTCCAGGTGAGCACCTCGGCCGGGCGCGCCCCGGGCTCCCCGACGGGGATCACGTGGAAGTGCAGGTGCGGGAAGGTCATCGGCAGATCCGGCTCGCTCGTCCCGAGCGACGCGACGTAGCAGCGCGCCGGGGTGAGGGCGCGCTCCACCGCGCGCCCGGCCGCGTGCGCGAGGGCGGTCGCGTCGGCCCACGCGGCGGGCGAGACCTCCTCGAGCGTCACCCAGTGCTCGCGGAAGACCACCAGCACGTGGCCCCACCGGACGGGGAAGCGCGAGAGGGTCGCCACCGCGTGGGTCGAGGCCATCAACGGGTCGCGCGCTCGGGCGAGGGCGCACGGGACGCACCCCTCGGACGCGTCGGCGTCGATGCGCGCCAGCGCCGTGTCGCGATCGACCCGTCGGACCATGCCGGGGTCATAGCGCGTCGCTGGCCCTCCGACCGAGGTGCGACGTCGTTGCCGCGATCGACGGTGGAGTGTGGGGTCGGACCCCATAGCCACGCGTCGTGGGCCCTGCGGGGCGGGTCGGCATCCGCCTTGCTGAGATTCACCGCATGAAACGAACGTTGCTCCTCCTCCCCTTGCTGATCGCGTGCGGTGATCCCCTCTACCTCGGCGGCGACGGCGGCGCGCCGATCTCCGGCCGGAGCGATCCCGCCGCCTACGTCCGCGGCGGCCACCCCAGCCTCGTCGTGGAGATCGACGTCGCGGACGGCCGCGCCCCGCGCGCCGGCGTGACCGCCGAGGTCTCGGGCGCGATCGCGCCGCTGCTCGACAAGCCCGACGGCATCGACTTCGTGATGGACGGCGTGATCCCCGCCGAACGATTGCAAGACGAGTGGACGTTCGACGACCTCCGCGCGCTCGCCGACGACACCTTCGACGGGCTCGGGCGCGCCGATCAGGCGGTGATGCACACGATGTGGCTCCCGGGCCGCTACCTGAGCGACGGCGGCGGCACCGTGCTCGGCGTGGCGTGGTCGAACCGCCACGTCGCCATCTTCACCGACGCGATCGACTCGAGCTGCGGCGGCCTGCTGCCCACCATCCGAGAGCGCATCTGCCGCGAGGCCGAGGCGGCGGTGTGGACGCACGAGATCGGCCACGTGATCGGGCTCGTGAACAACGGCATCCCGATGGTCGCCGACCACGAGGACGGCGAGCACCCCCACCACACGACCGACATGGACGGCGTGATGTACTGGGCCTACGAGGGCGCCTCCGTCGGCGACCTCCTCGCGGGGCGCCTCGCCGGCGGCGACGGTCGGCTCTTCGAGTTCGGCCCCGCCTCCGTGGCTGACGTCGCCGCCTTCCGAGACGGCGGCTGAACGCCCAAAGAGTCTCAGGTGCGCTCGTACGGGGGGGTGAGGTCGCGCAGCGCGTGGGCGGGGAGGGCGCGCTGCTGGAGCTCGTAGCGAGGGAGGTAGCGCAGGGTGAGGTAGGCGTCGGCGCCGAGCGGGGCCTTCACGAGCGGGCCGTCGCCGACGCGGAGGCCGACGGGGGTGGGCTCCCCCGTGACCAGGGTGAAGGACACGTCGCAGCGGCGGTCGTCGTCGAGCACGGCGACGCCGTCGATGTGCACGGCGTCGGGCTCGATCGCCACGCGCGACGCGGACTCGACGCGCCCGTAGTTGTTGTCGGCGATGATCAGGGTGAAGCCGCGATCGGGATCGCGGAGCACCGACGGCGTGTCGCCGCTCGGGGTGTGCCCGACGACGAGGCGCTCGACGCCCGCCGCGCGCATCCGGTCGATGGCGGGCGCGGACGGGAGGAAGGGATCGTTGCTCGGGTCCGAGAGGCAGCTGTAGACGACCGAGCGCGGGTTGCCGCGCCGCCCCGGCGCCGGTCGCTGGTAGTCGATGATCGCCTCCCACCCCGGCGCGCCGTCGGGCTCGACCGCGCTCGCCGCGTAGGCGTCGAGCTGGCCGCGGTACCAGAGGTCGAGCTCCGCGATCCAGGCGTCGAGGTCGCGCACCACACGCGGCCCGTCGGGCGACGGGACGGTGCACAAGCTCTCCTCGCCGACGCCGCCGTGCGTGAAGAGGGTGGGCCCGTCGCGGTGCGCGAGCGTGCACAGGCGGAGGTAGCGGGTCAGCGCGCCGTCGTTGGCGACGTCGGCGAGGTAGCTCTCCACCACGTCCTCGTCGGAGGCGTCGCCGAGCTCGGCGCGGCGGTGCTCGAACGCGTCGGGGGCGCCCATCGTGCGCTCGAACGTCCACCGCAGGAGCGCCACGCGATCGCCGCGGACGTCCTCGGGGGCGCGCTCGCTCGGGTGGCCGCCGAGCTCGCGCCGCAGGCGGAGCTTGTTGAGATCCCGGTTGCCCGCGAGGAGCACGACGCGCTCGCCGTACCGCTCGCGCGCGTCGGTCAGGCACGCGACCACGCGGCGCGCGTGGGGCCCGCGATCGATGGCGTCGCCCCCGAACACGAACCGCGCTCCGTCGGCGAGCTCGAGGCGGTCGCCTTCGAGCCGGACGAGCGGGTTGTCCCGGCAGAACGACTCGACCTTCGGCCACTGCCCCTCGACGTCGGTGAGGTACGCGATCGTCATGCGCTGGGTCCGGATGGTACCGACTCAGGGGTGGCAGCCCATCGAGGGATCGCACCAGACGTTGTAGGTGGGCGCCTGCGGCACCACGCGACGCGGCCGCGGGACGCTCCGCTCCATCGGCTCGTCCACGGGCACCGCGTCGAGCAGCGCGGCGATCGTGTCGGCGCGATCCGCCTCGGGCGCGTAGGCGTCGCTGCCGAGCGCGAGGCAGGCGCGGTAGCGCGACACGAGATCGGTCGCGGGCGGGCCGGCCCAGCCCTCGCGGAGCCACGCGTCGAGGTCGGCGGGGAGCGCGGGCGGCGCCTCGCGCCACGTCGTCGCGAGCTCGCGCAGGCGACCCGCGTCGGCGCGCACGCGCTCGCGGATGGCGTCGGTCGCGTAGGCCCAGCGCTCGATCTGCGCCTCGTTGACGAGCACGACCTCCCGGAACGCGCGCGGGCCGTCGCCGACGTGATGGACGGCCCCTACGCGCTCGGGGGACCGAGCGACGTCGCGCTCGGAGACCTCGGCGCCGTCGGCGTCGACCACGCGCCAGCGCGGCGCGCCGGTCGGATCGAAGCGCGCGATCCACGCGTCGTCGCGGAGCGTGACCTCGATCAGGCGGTCCCCGTAGTCTCCGCCCTCCCAGCCCATCCGCGTCGCCCACGGCGTGACCCAGGCGAAGCGCCGCGTCCGCTGCCCGCGCCGGCGCAGGAAGCGGGCGACGGGGTGCGGGTCGTCGGCGATCGCCTCGTCGAAGAGGCTCAGGTCGCCGGACGCCGATCGCTCGCGGGAGAGCAGCGCGCCTCGGGGCGCCGCGCGGAGCTCGTCGATCTGCTCGGGCCGCGTCCACGTGTAGAGCTTGTGCTCGGAGAGCGACGCGTCGGTCACCGCGCAGCCGCTGAGCCAGCTCTCGAGCGCCTCGACGCGCTGCGCGCGCGCGGGGTCGACGGGCTCCGGCGTCGCCTCGACCGGCGCCATGGCCGCGGGCTCGGGCTCGGGCGCGGGAGCCGACGGCGCGGGCGCCGGATCGGCGCAGCCGAGGAGCGCGAGCGCGAGCGCGAGCCGGCGGACCATCGCCCGGCAAGGTAGCAGCCAACCTCTCAGCGCGCGTCGCGCACCGCCTCCAGCCACCCCGTGCCGTAGCGTTCGTCGGGCTCGAGGTAGTGCCCCTCGCTCCACTCGTTCAGGGAGGCGACGAACACCATCGGGTCGTCCGGCCGCGTCGCGCGCGCGTAGTCGACCGCGCGCTTCATCGCCTCGCGGAAGCGGTTGGGGTGAGCGCCCGTCACGACCGGCGACCAGGGATACTTGCCGGGCCGCTCGGCGCCGAAGTCGGCGGCGCGCGGCGAGGCGTCCCAGCCCGGCGCGACCGAGGGCACGTAGGGGAGGTTGGAGCGGTCGGCGAAGCTCTGCCACTGACCCGCGCGCAGGCGCGCGCAAGCCTCGTAGTCCTGGAGCTTCGGCCCCTTCCACTCGGGCAGCAGGACGTAGTGGGTGACGCTGTCGAAGCCGAGGCCGCGTAGCTCGCCGATCACCTCGGCCGACGGATCGATCGCGGCCAGGTGCAGGCCCGGCAAGCCGTGGTCGACGAGCCAGGCGCGCGCCTCGGCGATCGCGAGCCGCGCTCCTTCGAGCCCGAGCTCGCGGATGAAGAACGTCGTGTCGAAGATCGAGAAGTAGGGCTTGCCGTCGACGCACACGTAGGCCTCGCGGCCGAAGTAGCGCTCGGCGAGGTAGGCGATCAGCTCCACGAAGTCGTCGACGTCGGACGAGACCCGCCGGCTCTCGTCGATCACCGGCAGGTCCGCGCGCCGGACGGGCAGCACGCGCCGCGGCATCCGGTTGGCCCACATGACCGCGAAGGGCGTGCGCGCCCCCTCTGCCGAGCCGAGGAACCCGAGATCGAGCCCGTCCTGGAAGACCCGCTTGCCGCGGCACCAGAAGAACCCGTAGACGAACGCGTCGACGCCGTGCGCCTGCGCGAGCTGGACCCGCCGCGCGACCTCCACCGGATCGCGGTCGTCGTAGGTCCCGAGCTGCGGCACCCGCGGCTGCTCGTGCCCTTCGAAGCGCGGCCGGCACGCCTCGACGAGCTCCCACTCGGTGAAGCCGGGATGGAACGACGCGTCCCGCTCGGGGATCGGGTGCCACCCCGGGTAGACGTAGGCCGCGATCCGCATGGGGCGCCGATCCTAGCAGCCGCGCTGGCTCGCTCCTTCGGGCGATCCGCGATAGAAGCGCGGGCATGACGGAGCTCACGCTCGCGCGCCACCCCACGCTGCCCGGCGTGGACGGGCCGGTGCTGGTGGTGGTGATGGACGGCGTCGGGATCGGCCGGCGCGACGAGTCCGACGCGGTCTGGCTCGCCCGGACCCCGAACCTCGACGCGCTCGACGCCGACCCGACCGTGCCCTCGATCCCGCTCGCGGCCCACGGCCGGGCGGTGGGGCTGCCGAGCGACGACGACATGGGCAACAGCGAGGTCGGGCACAACGCGCTCGGCGCGGGTCGCGTCTTCGATCAGGGCGCCAAGCTCGTCAACCACGCGATCGAGACGGGGGCGCTGTTCGAGGGCGAGCCGTGGCGGCGCGCGGTGAAGCGCGTGCAGGAGAGCGGCGAGCCGATGCACTTCATCGGGCTGCTCAGCGACGGCAACGTACACAGCCACATCGACCACCTCGTCGCGATGCTGCGGCGCTGCGCCGCGGACGGCGTGAAGCGAGCCCGCGTGCACGCGCTGCTCGACGGCCGCGACGTGCCCGAGACGAGCGCGCTCGAGTACGTGGACCAGCTCGAGGCGGTGCTCCGCGAGCTGAGCGCGGACGGCCGCGACTACCGCGTGGCCTCCGGCGGCGGTCGGATGATCGTGACCATGGACCGCTACGAGGCGGAGTGGGCGATGGTCGAGCGCGGCTGGAAGCTGCACGTGCGCGGCGAGGGCCGCGGCTTCCCTTCGCTCCGCGAGGCGGTCCAGACCCTACGCGACGAGACCGGCGCGACCGACCAGAACCTGCCCGGGTTCGTGATCACCGAGGGCGGGGCCCCCGTCGGGCCGATCCGGGACGGGGCGAGCGTCGTCTTCTTCAACTTCCGCGGCGACAGGGCCCTCGAGATCACGCGCGCGTTCGAGGACGAGGCCTTCGACGCCTTCGATCGTGGCCCGCGGCCCGACGTCTTCTACGCGGGCATGATGCAGTACGACGGCGACCTCGGGCTCCCGAGCACGTTCCTCGTCACGCCGCCCACGATCGACAGGAGCCTCGGGGAGCACCTCGCCCACGCCGGCGTGACCCAGCTCGCGATCAGCGAGACGCAGAAGTACGGCCACGTGACCTACTTCTGGAACGGCAACCGCACGGAGCCCTTCGATCCGAAGCGCGAGCTCTACGTGGAGATCCCGAGCGACGCGCTCCCGTTCGAGGAGCGGCCCTGGATGAAGGCCGCCGAGATCTGCGATCGGCTCGTCGCCGAGCTCCTCACGGGCGAGCACCGCCACGCGCGCGTGAACTTCGCCAACGGCGACATGGTCGGCCACACCGGCTTCCGCGACGCCTCGGTGATCGCGGTCGAGGCGGTGGACCTGCAGCTCGGCCGCCTGCTGAAGACGGTGAAGAAGCTGAACGGCGCGATGATCGTCACCGCCGACCACGGCAACGCCGACCTGATGTACGAGCTCGACAAGAAGACGGGCGCGCCGATCCCCGACGGACGCGGCGGCTTCAAGCCCAAGACGAGCCACACGCTCAACGCGGTCCCCTGCCACGTCTACGCGCCGGGGCTCTCGCTCGCGGCCGCGAACGTGGAGCACCCCGGCCTCGCCAACGTCGCCGCGACGGCGCTCGCCCTGATGGGCTTCGCCGCGCCCGACGGTTACTCCCCCAGCCTCGTGAACGCGGAGGGTTGAACGTGCGACATGCAATGAATCTTGCGGTGGTGCTCGCGCTGAGCGTCCCCGCGCTCGCGGGGGCCCAGACGTTCCCGAACGCGCCGCGGACCGATCGGCTGCCGAACGGGCTCTCCGTGATCAGCGTCCGGACCGACAGCCCCGGCATCATCGCGTACTTCACGCTCGTGCGCGTGGGCGCGCGCGACGAGATCGAGCAGGGGCACAGCGGCTACGCGCACCTCTTCGAGCACATGATGTTCCGCGGGACCGAGACCTACCCGCAGGACCGCTACGAGGCGACGATCCAGAGCTTCGGTGCCGACAACAACGCTTTCACCACGCAGGACATGACCGTCTACACGGTCACCGCGCCGAGCTCCGCGCTCGACCGCGTGGTCGAGCTCGAGGCGGATCGCTTCCAGCACCTCTCGTACACCGAGGCGGCGTACCGCACGGAGACCGGCGCGGTGCGCGGCGAGTACGACATGAACGCGTCGAGCCCGTTCCTGCGCATGTGGCAGGGGCTCAGCGAGATCGCGTTCAGCCGCCACACCTACGGGCACACGACGCTCGGCTACCTGCGCGACATCGAGCGCATGCCCGAGGAGGTCGAGTACTCCCGCAGCTTCTTCACGCGCTTCTACACGCCCGACAACTGCACCGTGATCGTCGCGGGGGACGTCGACCACGACGCGTTGATGCAGGTCGTCCGGCAGCGCTACGGCGCCTGGCGCGGGCGTCGGGCGCAGCCGACCATCCCGGTCGAGCCGGAGCCCACCGCGGGCGCGCGCCAGCACGTGGACTGGCCGTCCGAGGCGGCGCCGCGGATCTTCCTCGGGTGGCGGCAGCCGGCGTTCGTGACCGGTCGCCGCGAGCGCGATCGGCGCGCGGCGCTCCGGACGAGCGCGGCGCTGCGCGTCGTCCACGGCCTCGCGTTCAGCGAGCCGAGCCCCCTCTACCAGCGCCTCGTGGTCGACGAGCAGCGCGCGATCGAGCTCGGGAGCTGGGACGAGGACATCACGCGCGACCCGCACCTGTTCGTGGTGCAAGCGACCTTGCGGGAGGGCGAGGCGTTCGACCCGATCCTCGCCGACATGCAGGCGACGATGGACGCGTTCGCGCGGGGCGAGGTCGACGCCGCGCGGCTCGAGGCGGTGAAGTCGCACGTGCGCTACGCGATGCTCAGCGACCTCGAGACGCCCTCTGACGTCGCGAACCTGATCGCGCAGTTCGTCGGCATCGGCGGGAGCCTCGACGTGCTCGAGGGGTTCCTCGAGGAGCTCCGCGCGGTCACCGCCGAGGACGTCGCCCGCGTGGCGCGCGACTACCTCACCGAGTCGCGCCGCTTCGTCGTCACCCTCAGCCACGGGAGCGCGCAGTGAAGAACGCGATCGCGATCCTCCTCCTCGCCGCCGCCTGCGGCGGCCCCGCGCCCGAGCCGCGCGAGTACCCCCCCATGCCCGACGACGACAGCGCGGGCGGCGAGCGGCTCCAGGTGCTCGCGCGCGAGGCGCTGCGCGACGGACCGCGCATGCTCGTGCAGCGCAGCGCGTCACCGGTGGTGACGTTCCGGGTCGCGTTCGACTCGGGCTCCGCCGAGGACGAGGCGGGCCGCGAGGGCGTCACGATGCTCACCGCGCGCACGATGGCCGAGGGCGGCGCCGGCGACCTCACCTTCGCCGAGCTCAGCGAGCGCCTCTACCCGATGGCGGGGCGCATCGCGACGCGCGTGTCGCGCGACCAGACGGTGTTCGTCGGTCAGGTGCACCGCGACCACGCGGCCGCGTTCTACGAGCTGTTCCGCGACGTGCTCCTGCGCCCGCGCATGGAGGACGACGACTTCGCTCGCATCCGGCAGCAGGTCACCACCGAGCTCGCCGTGAACCTGCGCAACGCGGACGACGAGGAGCTGGGCAAGGAGAGCCTGCAGGCGTTCCTCTACGCGGGGCACCCGTTCGGCCACCCCGCGCTCGGGACCGAGGCGGGCCTCGCGCGGGTGCAGGCCGACGACGCGCGGGCGCACCGCGCGCGCTTCTTCTGCGCCGGCCGCGCGACCGTCGGGATCACCGGCGACTTCCCCGAGGGGCTCGCCGCGCAGGCCGAGCGCGACATCGGCCGGCTCAGCTCGGACGCGTGCGTCGGCCGCGCGATCCTCCCGGCGCCGACCGCCCCCGAGGCGCCACGCGTCTTGCTCGTGCACAAGCCCTCGGCGCAGTCGACGGCGGTGTCGATGGGCTTCCCGATCGACGTGACCCGCGCCCACCCCGACTACGCGGCGCTGACCCTCGTCGCGAGCTACCTCGGGCAGCACCGCCAGTTCGTCGGCCGCCTGATGCAGCAGATCCGCGGCGAGCGCGGCCTGAACTACGGCGACTACGCGTACGCCGAGCACTTCACCCAGGAGGGCTGGTCGCGCTTCCCGGTGCCCAACGACGGACGCCGCCAGCAGTACTTCTCGATCTGGCTGCGCCCGCTGCGCCCGGAGACCGCGCACTTCGCGATCCGCCTCGCCGTCCGCGAGCTGCGCCGCGTCGCGTCCGAGGGGCTGACCCAGGCCGAGCTCGATCACGTGCGGGGCTTCATCCAGCAGTACTTCGCGCTCTACCTCCAGACGGCGGGCCGCCGCCTCGGCTTCGCGATGGACGACGCGTTCTACGGCGCGGACGGCGACTACCTCGAGCGCATGCGCGCGGCGTGGGCGTCGCTGACCCTCGAGCAGGTGAACGCCGCGATCCGTCGCCACCTGCGCCCGGAGCGCCTGTCGATCGCGGTCGTCGTCGCCGACTCCGAGGCCTTCGCGACCGCGCTCGCGTCGGACACCCCGTCGCCGATCACCTACGAAGCCGAGGTCCCCGCGGCGGTGCTCGAAGAGGACCGCGCGATCGTGGAGTACCCGCTCGGGATCCCGCGCGACAGGATCCAGATCGTCCCGCTCGCGGACATGTTCGCGCGCTGACGGCGGGCGTCAGCTCTCCGGGGGCGTGCAGACGTAGTCGCAGTCGCCGGCGTCGCAGGTGCACGGCGAGCAGCCGACGGGGCACATGCAGATCATGCCCGTCGTGCTCCTGTCGCACGCGGCGGCGCCGAAGTTGGTCTCGACGGTGGGGACCGACTCGCAGAAACCGGCGACGCACTGGCGCAGGGTGACCGTGCGCGTCTGGTCCCCGGACTCGGCGCAGCGCGGGTGGTCGTACATGCACGCGCTCCAGCCGCCGATCACCGTCGTCCCGCAGCTGTTGCCCTCGGTGGAGCGCACGCAGGCCCCCGGGTCTCGCTCCTCGAAGGTCCGCTCCTCGCAGACGGACCCGGTGCAGGTCCAGGTCGTCGTGTCCCGCGTCGCGTCGGTGACCTCCTCGCAGAGGGCGTAGGTGCACGTCCAGCCCGTCGAGCTGTCGGCGGGGCAGTCGGTGTCGCTCAGGCACTCGCCGCACGCGCGCTCGGCCTCGTGGCAGGTCTCGCCGGCGCACGGATCGGTCCCGCTCGGTCGGCACGCGCCCGCCGAGCAGCGGTCGGGCCCGTTGCAGAAGATCCCGTCGTCGCAGGTCACCGAGGCGCAGTCCGAGTCGGCGCAGTCGATCGCGCCGTCGCAGTCGCCGTCGAGGCCGTCCCCGCACTCGACCTCGGACGACCGGCAGCCCGAGGCGTCGCGGGCCGAGCCGGCGTCCCGAGGGAGCCCCGCGTCGGGGGGACCGCCCGCGTCGGGGACGCTGCCCGCGTCCGTGAGCGACGGCGTGCCCGCGTCGGGCGGGGCCGGCGCGCCTCGACAGCCGACGCGCGGGTCGCAGATCTGGGAGGCGCCGCAGGCGCCGTCGTCGGTGCGCACGAAGCACACCTGGTCCATGCACTCGGCCGTCCCGCAGGCGACGGGGGACCGACAGCTCGTGGCGTCGCACGTGGCGTCGCAGTACTCCGGCGTCTCCGGGGTGCAGCGCGCGTCACCGCACGCGCCGCCCACGCAGACCTGGTCGCCCTCGCACGTCACGTCGACGCAGGCGCTCACCACGAGCACCGTCACCGCGGTCGGTCCCCGAACCGCCACGTTCACGCGCCGGCCCGCGACGGGCAGCCCGTCGGAGTCGTGGAGCGTCACGTCCACGTAGACGGCGCCGGGGGTCACGCCTTCGAACGCGCCCACCCGCAGGCCCCGGACGACGTCGGTCGAGCTGACCACGGGCGTCTCGCGCACCTCGAGCGCGGGCCCCGACGGGTCGACCCGATACTCTGTGCGAACGTAAGCGAAGTTGACGGCGGGGCGGAGATCGCTCCGGAGGTCGACGACGAGCGACGCCTCGCCCGAGCACCCACACGCCCACACGGCGGCCGCGAGGAGCAGGTATCGCATCGGGGCAGCCTATCACGCGTGCGCGCGGGGCCCGGCCCGCGATCCCTCGTCGCCCGTGGCCCGATCAGCCCGCGAGCGCGGCGACGAGGTCCTCGAGCATCGCGTCCACGAGCGCGGCGCCCTTCTCGGCGGTCGCGAGGCTCGCGTCGCCGTAGATGCCCGACGGTGAGTAGCTCTCCGAGCTCTCGTCGGTGGGCGACCACGCGCCGGGGCGGACCTCGCGGGTCCACGTGGGCGCCTTCGTCATGTCCACCAGCTCGGGGTGGAGGTGGAGCATGACGCTCGTCTCGGCCTCGTCGCCGTGGCCGCCGCGGGGCTGCTCGAGCCGCTCGGCGCAGGCGCTCGAGTAGCGCGCGCCGCGGTACACGTGGCAGCCGCTCGCGCCTACGAAGGTGCTGCACGCGGAGTCGATCGCGCGGATGGTGCTGATGCCCGTGTTCAGGACGAGCACCTTCGAGCCGCACGGGCGCCGGAGGTCCTCTACGAGCGCGAAGATCGTGGACTCGAAGGCCTCCTCGGGGACGCTCGTCGACCCGGGGTAGGCGCGGAACGCGGGGTAGTGGCCGTAGCCGACGGCCGGCCACACGAGCACGTCCGCGATCTTGGCGAGGCGCCGGCCGAGCGCCTCGGCGGTCAGGTAGTCCGTGCGCATCGGCAGGTGCGGGCCGTGCTCCTTGGCCGCGGAGCCCACCGGGAGCACCGCCGTCGCGCCGGCCTCGAGCAGGGGCAAGACGTCGGGCCAGCGGAGATCGTGGAGGAGGTGTCCCATGGCACGGATCATTGCACGCGGAGCGACCGGATCAGCGCCCAGAGCCGCGGGGCCCAGACCTCGGCGCGCTCCGTCGGGACGCTCGCGCGCACCAGCAGCACTCCGCCCTCGACCTCGAGGTAGGCGCCGAGGAGGGTGAGCCGGACGCCCTCGATGATCGCGTAGGCCTGCATCGCGAAGCCGGTCGCCCCTTCGCCCTGGAGCTCGGCGAGCTCGGGCGCCTCGAGGGGCATGCCGCGGAAGCGCCCGCCGAGGAGCCGGCCGCGCTCGCGCTCGTCGGGGGTCTCGCCGGCGAGGTCGAGGTAGGCGACGTCGACCGCCGCGGCGAGGCGCGCGAACGGCCCCGGGTGACCGCCCTCGCGGAACACGAGCTGCTCCGTCGAGACGGGGACGAGCGGCAGCTCCTCCATCTCCGCCGCCTCGAGGCCGAGCGCGGCCTTCGGATCGATCGGCGCGCGGGCGTCGAACGAGAGCGAGTCGATGACGCGCGCCGCGTCGAGCGCGTCCTCTTCCGCGTAGGTCACCGCGAGGCGGGCGATGGCGCCGTCGCGCCAGATCATGACCGCCCGCAGCCGAGGCGCCGCGTCGACGGTGACCTCCACCCCCTCGGCGCCGTCGAGCGCGAACGGGCGATGCGCGATCTCCTCGCCGTAGCGCTCGCGGAGCTGCGCGAGGTAGGCCGTCGCGACGGCTCGCTCCGCGCCCTCGGCGACGGTCGCGTCGGCGAACGAGAGCTCGAGCGCACCCGCGCGCCACCGCAGCGTGTGAGGGATCGGCTGCGCGGGCGGCGCGAGCACCGACATGCGGCTGCCGGGCGGCGAGAGCCGCTCCATCACCGGGCCCGTCGCCTCGGGGGCGGGCGTCGCCGGCTCGGGGGTTGGCGCGCCGCCGCAGCCGATCGAGGCGAGCGCGAGGCACGCGAGCCAGCCCGTCGCGCGCCCGCGCCTCATGCTCAGCGGCCCTTCCACCGCTCGTTGGTGAGCGCGGTCAGCACGTGGTCGCGCCACGCGCCGTCGATGTGCAGGTAGTCGCGCGCGTAGCCCTGCGGCACGAACCCGAGGCGCCGGAGCAGCTGCCCGCTCCGCACGTTCTCGGGGCGGTGGTTGGCCTCCACGCGATGCAGGCCGAGCTCCGCGAACACCCACGCGATGCCCGCCTCGATCGCCTCGCGCATCATCCCCTGGCCGACCAGCTCGGCGTCGATGCCGAAGCCGAGGTGGCACGCCTGGAACGCTCCGTAGACGACGTTGGCGAAGTGCACGTGGCCGACCACGCGGTCCGAGCCGCGCGGGGTCACGAAGAAGCGGGCGCTCACGCCCTCCTCCAGCAGCTCGGCGTCGAGCAGGAGCTGCTCGCGCCAGTGCGCCTTGGTGAAGAACGAGCGCGCGCGCACGGGATCCCACGGCGCGAAGTGCGCGCGGTTGCGCGTGTAGAAGTCGGCGACCGCCGGCGCGTGCTCGACGTCGAGGGGAGCGATGAGCACGAGCCGGTCCGTCTCGAGGCGGACCGGGCCCGCGTTCACTGGAGCTCGTCCGGGAGCTCCTCTTCCGGCTCGGGGGCCGGCGCCGGGGCTCCGCCCTCGACCAGCGTCAGGTCCGCCTCGCGGACCAGGCCGCGGATCGCGACCGCGTCGTCGACCGCGAGGAAGACGTCCACGAGGCCGCCGTCCTGCCGACCGAGCTCGCGCGCCCAGCCTTCGCCGCGGAGCCGCGCGATGGTGCGACCGTGGAAGCGGACGCGCGCGCCGGAGGCGACGCGGTGGAGCGGGCCGCTCTCGAGGCGCATCCAGACGGGGCGCTCGCCGTCGGAGGCGGGCGCCATCGGCTCGGGAGCCGGCATCTCGCCGGCGCAGCGCTCGAGCGCGCCGCGCACGTAGCCGGTGACGTAGGGGCCGTAGCCCGCGCGCACACCGAAAAGGTCGTTGCGGGCCCGCAGCACCGTGACCGAGAGCGGCGGGTCGAGGGCGGGCAGGTTCGTGATCGGGTTGCCGTCCGCGCTCTCGTCGACCGAGAGGGTCTGGCCCGCGGGCAGGTGGTAGCACTCGCCCGGGGTGACGCCTTCGACCTCGCCCTCGGGCGGGTGATCGGCGAGCTGATCGGCGGGGTACGTCCCGACGAACGGGCCGATGAAGTTGCCGCCGCCGAGCCAGGGGCGGACCTCGACGCGCATCTGACCGGGGCTCGCCTGGCCGAGGATGCCGACGAAGTCGCCGGGGCCGACGTACGCGCGCGTCCCTTCGATGCGACCGCGCTCCTGCACGTACGCGCCGACGCGGGGCAGGGGGACCCAGCCCTTGGTCGCGAGCTGGCCGCCGACGAGCACCTCGACGCGGCCGTTGACCACGTTGCTCTCGAGGCGGACGCGCGTGCCGGGGTTGAGGTAGCCGACCGCCGGGGCGTCCTCGGCGTGGCCGAGGTAGATCGCCGGCCCGCTGCCGGGGCCGATCACCAAGACGCGCGGCCAGTCGGCCGGCGGCGGTCCGGGCTCGACCGCGGGCGCGCCACCGCCAGCCGTCGTCGAGCCGCCCGCGGACTCCTCCGCCGGGGGCCGTCGTCGACAACCGGGAGCTGCGAGCGCCAGCGCCAAAGCCAACAAGCAAGTCGTACGGCCCCACCCATCCAGACGAACCAAGGATCGCATGCGGCCCTTCGTAGCAGAACGATCCCCGTCTGACCAAGATCCGGCCCCCGCGCCGCGCCGGTTGGACCCGGAATCCTGGGCCCCCGTCCCGATTCGGGACCGTCGCTCCGGGGACGATCCTCTTCAGTTTCGTCTTCGAAGCCCAAGATGAAGAAAACGAAGAGGATCGTCCCCACCGCCCCGAGTCGAAGCCCTGTACGTGCACGACCACGTCTACGACCACGAGGACGAGCCGTCGCGGCTCAGTGGTAACGAAGGCGGAGCTTGATGCCGAGGAAGTCGGCGATCCGCTGGGCGGAGACCTTGGGGATGCCCCCGAGGCGTCCTTCGACGGTGGCGCGGGCGCGGGCGTGGGGCTCGCCCTTCAGCGCGGGGAGGACGACCTCGGTCCACTGGATGAGGGTCTTGTGATCCGCGCCCGCGAGCGCCTTGTTCAGCACGTCCTCGAGGCGCTTCTGGTAGGCGACGGAGGCGGTGCACAGACCCGCGAAGGTGCGCACGAGGCCGTCTTTGCCGTAGGGCGTGGCGGCGTCGTAGCCGGCCTTGAGCTTGGCGAGGTGCCGGGCGACGCGGGCGGGCGCGATGCGCGCCATCTGGGGCAGCGCCTTGGCGGCGGACTGCGCGGGGCGCTTGTCGGAGCCGCTGATCACGGCGACGTAGCGGTCGATGATGGGGACGACGGCGTCGGCGTCCTTGTCGACGATCTCGTCGAGGATGCGGGCCGCCGCCGCGGCGACCGACTTCTTGCCGCTCGCGAGGTCGTCGCCGAGCTCGGTGATGGTGCGATCGCTCTCACCGCTCAGGATGCTCGTGGCGAGGTCCACCGCGGGGCTCGCGCCCTTCTTCGACCCCGCGTCCTCCGCTTCGGAGGCGTCGCTCTCGGGGGTCTTGGTCCTCTTCGCTGCCGGCTTCTTGTTCGCCATCTTCTTCCTGGAGGTCTCCTCAGAGCCGGTCTTCTTCGCAGCCATCTGGTCCTCGGTGACGCGAGGATACGCGATGCGTTCCCCGAAACCCAAGCTCAGGCTCCGATCGCGCCGAGCAAGAGCGGCAGCGATCGGTCCCAGCGGAACGACGTGTTGCGGTGGGTGCCCTCGAACTCTTCGTGCACGACGCGCACCCCGCGGGCCTCGAGGCGCTCCGCGACTTGGCGCGCGCCGAGCTGCAGGCCGTACTCGTCGCGGTCCCCTGCATCGAGGAAGACGAGCTGCGCGTCCGCGAACGCCCGCTCGTCCGCGTCGATCCGAAATAGCGGGTCGTGCGCGAGCCACCGGCGCCAGACCGCCTCGATCGGGAGGCCCGTCCGGAGGTCGAAGGGGAGGGCGCCGTGGGGGAACGGCGCGTCGAGATCGGGCGCGTAGATCGCCGCGGTGGCGATGGTCATGATCGCCTCGAAGTCGCCGCCGCCGCGCGGGCCGCCGCGCTCCTCGAAGCGCTTCACGAATTGGTCGGGGCCGCCCGCGAGGCCGATCGTGATCGCCGCGGAGGTGAAGCTCGGCCGGATGCTCACCTCGAACGCGCAGTCGCCCGCGTGCGAGCCGTAGACGGAGAACGCCTCCGGTCGATCGAGGCCCAAGCGGAGCGCGCCGAAGCCCCCTGACGAGCGCCCCGCGACCGCGCGATGGGCGCGCTCCGCGAGCGTGCGGTACCGGTTCTCGACGAACGGCAGGACCTCCTCGACCACGTAGCGCTGGTAGGGGCCGGTCGCGGCCGAGTCGAGGAACTGGCTGCCGCCCCAGCGCGTCATCGCGTCGGGCGCGACGAGGATCGCCTCGGGCACCGAGCCGGCGGCGAGCAGGCGCTCGTAGCGCTCGAAGACGGTGGGCTCCCAGATCCTGTAGTTGGTGAAGCTCTGGTGCCCCGACGCGTACGCGGGCAGCAGCATCAGCAACGGGAAGCGCCGCGCGGGAGCGTCGTCGTACCCCGGAGGCAAGTAGACCAGCACCTCTCGATCGGTCGGGTCGCCGGGCAGGTTGCCCTCGAGCTGCCGACTGCCGAGCACGGGGAGCTCGATGCGTCCGCGGAGCATGGCGGGCTGGTACCACGATTTGATGAGCCACGGGGGCGCGGCGCGTATATCTTCGTACGCCTCCGACGCGATGCGAAACCGCCTCAACCGTCTCGCCGTCGCCATCGGCGGCGCCGGTCACTCCGGCTCCACGCTCCTCGGGTTGGTCCTCGGCAGCCACGGCGACGTCTTCTATGCGGGCGAGGCGAAGAAGTCCCTGTTCATCGGGGACGAGAAGAAACCGCTGCGCAAGCGCGTGTGCAAGATGTGCGGTCCAGACTGTGAGGTCTGGAGCCGCTTCACCGTGCCCCCCGAGCCCGACCTCTACGAGCAGCTGTCACGACTCACCGGTCGCTCGGTCGTGGTCGACTCGACCAAGAAGCCGGAGTGGATCCGCGAGCGCCGCGCCGAGGTCGACGCGGGCGGCGGCGCGCACAAGATCGTCTACCTCGTGCGCGACGGCCGGGCGGTCGTGAACAGCCGCGTGCGCAAGTACCCGGAGCTGGCCCCCGAGGTCCACGTCGATCAGTGGATCGCCCAGATCCAGGAGACGGACGCGCTCGTGGCGGAGCGCCCCGACGCGGCGATCCAGATCCGCTACGAGGAGCTGGCCACCGAGCCCGAGGCGACGGTGCGGCGCGTCTGCGAGTTCCTCGAGGTCGCGTTCGAGCCGTCCATGCTCGCCTACGAGTCGGTCCCCCATCACCCGCTCGGCGGGAACACGGGGACGCAGTCGGTGGTCGCGCGCGCCGCGTCGATCGACTCCGAGCTCGCCAAGATCCCGAACCGCAGCGCCGGCTTCTACGCGGGCCTGCGGGGTGGGTTCTCGCTCGACCTGCGCTGGCGGGACGAGCTCCCCGATGAGGTGCTCCGCGTGTTCGAAGCGCGCGCGACGGAGACCAACGAGCGCTTTCGGTGGGAGGCTCGATGACGAAGGTCGCCCTGGTGTATCGGACGATCGGCGAGCGGACGAGTGACGTCGCGCTCGAGCTGGCGCGAGAGAACATCCGGCCCGACGAGGAGTACATCCTCGACAACTGCCGGCCGTTCACGAAGGCCGTCGCGAAGATGGTGGCGATCGACTACGCGTCCGACTACGTGGTCGCGGTCGACGCGGACTCGCTGATCCTCGAGGACATGCGGCCGTTCCTCGACCTGAACGATCGCCCCTACGTCGACTGCTACGTGCACGATCGCTTCCGCGGGCGCCTGCACTGCGGGGTGCACATCACGCGCGTCGACATCATGCGCAAGATGGCCGAGATCGAGCCGCCCGTGGACGACGAGGCGTACGTGCTCCGGCCCGAGTCCCGCCTGCGCAAGCTCGCGCTCAACGAGCTCGGCGAGCTCAAGTGCTTCAAGGGCTTCCGCATCCTGCACGATCACTTGCAGTGGCTGCGCGACATCTGGGCCAAGTACGCGCTGCGCGAGCTCCGCAGCCGCACCCCGGAGCAGCGCCGCAAGCTCGACGCCGCGATCGCGCGCTGGAGCGAGAGCGACGACGTCGAGCACGTCGTGGCCGCGGCCGCGGTGGGCTGGGCGCAGCGCGAGCTGCCCGACGGCTCGCCGCCGCAGGTGCTCAGCGACGCCATCGCGCGCCTCCCCGAGCTCGGGGCCGAGCACCTCGCCGCGCTGGGCATCGAGGAGCGCGGCCCGCTCGATCGCGCCGAGGTCGACGCGCACCGCGCGGCGCACGTGGCGCGCTGGCCCGCCCGCACCGCCAACTACAAGGTGTTCGGCCTCGGCCTCAGCCGCACGGGCACGCGCAGCCTGACCGCCGCGCTGCACACGCTGGGCATCGACGCGGTCCACTACCCGGTCGACGAGGACACGTTCCGCGCGCTCGAGTCCGGCAAGCTCGACTTCCGCTTCATGCAGGCGTTCGACGGGATCACGGACATCACCGCGTCGCCCTACTTCGCGCAGCTCGACGCGATGTACCCGGACGCGAAGTTCGTGCTCACGCTTCGGGACGAGGAGACGTGGCTGCGCTCCTGCCACAACCACTGGCTCGGCCGCGACCCGTTCGAGGTCACCTCGAGCCGGGGCCGCGAGATCCACCTGCAGATCCGCCGCTTCCTCCGCGCGGCGACGTACGGCACCTACCGCTTCGAGCCCGAGCGCTTCCGCTGGGTCTACCGGCAGCACGTCGCGGCGGTCCGCCGCTACTTCGCGGATCGGCCGGGGAAGCTCCTCGAGCTCGACATCGTCTCGGGCTCCGGCTGGGGGCCGCTCTGCGAATTCCTCGGCCGGCCGATGCCCGATCAGCCCTTCCCGCACAAGGGAGGGGTGCTGACCGCGCGTTTGGAGGCGGAGGTCGACGACCCCGACGACTAGACTGTCGTCCGTGGCTCGCATTCGACTCCTCCTCTGCGTGACGGTGCTCTCGATGGCGGCGCCCGCGGCCGCGCAGACGGGGCCCGGCGCGCCCAACGCAGGCGCTTCACCGAGCGGCGTGCCGCCTTCCGTCGAGCTCGAGCTAGCGCTCGGGGGGCCCGACGACACGGTCGGCGTCCTGCTGCTCCTGCGCGACGCGCGCGACCTGCCGCGCGTCGCGGCGCTCGACGGGGTGACCCTGCGCGAGGTGAACGGGCGGACGCTGCGCTTCGGGCGCTGGGTCGCCGCCCAGGTCACGCGGGCGGGCGCGCTCGCGGTCGCGTCGCGGGTCGAGCGGATCGCGCTCGGCCCCCGCGGGATCCCGCCGCTGGATCGTTCGGCCGAGCGCATCGGCCTCGACGCCGCGCGCGGCGCGAGCGGCCGCGACGAGCGCCTGACCGGCGCGGGCGTGCGCATCGCCGACATCGACTCGCACGTCGACGTCTTCCACCCGGACTTCTTCTACGCCGACGCGGGGTGGTTCGACTGGATCGACGTCGACGGCGACGCGCGCTTCACCGCCGGCGTGGACGCGATCGACCTCGACGGCGACGGCGCCGCGGGGCCCGGGGAGACCGGCGTCGCGCTGCGCGCGAGCCCCATCGACATCTCGACCGCGGCCGAGGCGCGCGGGGTCCGCGACCCGGGCTTCGACCCGCGGGTGGACTGGGTCTACCTCGACACGAACGGCGACGGGCGGCGGTCGTTCGGCGCGGCCGACGGCTTCACCGACGGCGCGCCCGCGTTCGGCGAGCCGCTCTTCGTGCCCGACGACGTCGATCGCGACGGACAGCTCGATCCCGAGGAGCGGCTCGTGCGGCTCGGCACCTCGAAGTTCGAGCGTGTCCTCATCGAGACCCAGGACGACACCGGCCGCACCTTCACGCAGGAGCTCGTGCGCGGCGTCGACCTCGCCACCAGCCCCGCGAACCCGGCGGGCGGCCTCTACGGCTACTCCGACGAGTTCCACGGCACGGGCGTGATCGGGATCCTCGCCGGCGGCGTCCCGCTGCCGAGCCGACGCTGGGTCGGCGTCGCGCCCAACGCGACCCTCTTCAACGCGGGGTCCTTCGCGTCCGATCGCAGCGGCGCGCTCGTGTGGAGCTACGAGCAGGGCGTCTCCGTCGCGCTCCACGAGTACGTCTCGTGGACGCGGACGGAGCTCGACGGCTCCGAGGCGGTGGCCGCGCTCATCGACGACTCGGCCGCCGCGGGCGTGATCAACGTCTGCCCCGGCGGCAACATCGGCGACGCCGACAAGCACGCGCAGATCGACGTGCCCGCGGGCGAGACGCGCACCCTCGACTTCCGGCTCGTCTCCGGCGTGCAGTACCTCGACCTCGCGCTCTACGGGGTCGGCCCCGGCGCGCTCTCCGCGGAGGTGGAGGACCCCTCGGGCGCGCGGTACCCCATCAGCGACGGCTCGCCCCGGATGGCCACCCTCGGGATCGGCGGCGACATCTACTCCGTCGGCTACGACACGCGGCGCGGCACGCGCCAGCGCGACGTCGTGATCTACATGCCCGGCACCACGATCGGCACCTGGCGCGTCCACCTCACGGCCCAGGGCGGCGCGCTCACCGTGCACGGGATGCTCGCCGACGCGTACGGGTTCGCGCGCGCCAGCCGCTTCGACGCGGCGACCCCCGCGAGCACGATGGCGTCACCGGCGACCGCCGATCGATGCGTCGCGGTCGGGGCGGTGCCGTCGCACCTCGAGAGCGAAGGCTCCTTCTACACCGGCGGCCCGGAGGGCGCGGGCGAGGTCCGCGGCTACTCCGCGCGCGGGCCGCGCATCGACGGCGACCTGCGGCCGCACCTCGTCGCGCCCGACAACCCGTGGTCCGCGCTCCCCCACGGCGAGATCCTGCCGATGATGCCCGGCTACCTGAACGCGGCGTCGGGCAGCTACCAGGTGTTCGGCGGCACGAGCGGCGCCGGCCCGCACGTCGCCGGGGTCGCCGCGCTCCTCGTCGAGGCGGGCATCACCGGCGACGACGCGCGAGCCGCGTTGACGGAGGGCGTGACGACCGACGGCATCGTCGGCGCGCTGCCGAACGACGACTACGGCTACGGGCGCCTCTCGGCGGCCGGCGCGCTCGGCGTCACGACGGGCGGCCTGCCTCCGACGATCGTGCTCCACACGGAGCGCCCGGTCGCGGGCGTCGGCGAGGTGGTGATCGTCGAGATCGAGGTCGCCGATCCGGAGGGCGAGGCGGTCGAGGTCCGCATCGACGAGACCTACGACGGGACCTTCGACTCGCCCTACGTCGTCGGGTCGTCGTACGCCGTGCACCCGGATCGGCTCGGCGCCTTCCGGACGCGCGTCCGGGCGCGCGACGCCTCGGGGCTCGTGGCCGACGCGGCGCTCCTCATCGAGGTGGTCGAGTCGCCGCCGCCGATCCCGACGCCCGAGGGCGAGGGCTGCGCGTGCCGCGCCGCGCCGCGCTCGCGGTCGGGCGGCCTCGTCCTCTTCGCTCTGGCGCTCGGGGCCCTCGTCGCGCGCCGCCGGCGGTAGGCCGCGCTGCGGGTCACGCCGCCTGCTCGACGTTGCGGTGGTAGATGACCTGGCGCGGGAACGGGATCTCGATGCCCTCCGCGTCGAAGCGATCCTTGATGCGCTTGCGGAGCTCGCGCTCGACGGACCACAGCTCGCCCGTCTCGGCCTTCATCTTGACGACGAGGCGCAGCTCGACGCTCGAGCTCGCGAGCTCGAGGACGCCCTGCGCGACGGGCGGCTCCACGATCAGCTCGGGGCGCTCCGCGGCGAACTCGTCGCCGATGGCCTGCAGCACCTGGAGCCCCCTCGAGAGGTCGGCCTCGTAGGCGACGCCGACCTTGGCGACCGCGCGGACCCACTCGCGCGACATGTTGCCGACGAGCTTCACCTCGCCGTTCGGGATGTGCCAGAGCGTCCCGTCGAAGCCGCGGACCTGCGTGATGCGCAGCCCGACGCTCTCGACCTGACCGAACTTGCCGTCGATGTCGGCCCAGTCGCCAGGCTCGACCACGCGCTCGACGACGAGGAAGAACCCGCTGATGCAGTCGCGGACGAGGGTCTGCGCGCCGAAGCCGACGGCCAGCCCGAGGACCCCGGCGCCCGCGAGCACGGTCGTCACGTCGAGGCCGACCTGATCGGCCGCCATCACGAACGAGGTCCCCGACACCGTCAGCCGGACGAGGGTGCCGACCATCGGCCCGAGCGACGCGGCGTGAGTGCGCTTCATCGCGCGGCGCGTGGCGCTCGCGGCGAGCCGCGCGAGCGCCCAGCCCACCACCACGATCACCAGCCCGAGCGCCAGGCCCGTCGCCCACTCCACGCCGTGCACCGACACGTACGTCACGCCGTTCGTCCAGAGCTCGTTCATCGATTCGTCCTTTCGATCGGCCCGGTCCCTCGGGCCGGTTCGAGGTGTACGACTCCCGGCGTGTCGGCGTCGACCCCGGCTCCTGCGGTGTCCAGGTCTGTCGACCCCGGGTGGCCGCTCCAGCCGCCACGTGGCGCCCCTCGGGTTCCACGGACCTCGCTGGCATGCCGCCTGCTGAGAGGGCGCGCATGCCCACGAGCTTCCGCTTTCGAATCGTCCTCCTCGCCCTCGCGCTGAGCGCCGGCTGCGCCGCGGAGGGTGGCGACGGCCCCGGCACGCCGGACCAGCCCTACGATCCGGAGCCCGAAGACGGCGGCGACCCGATGATCGGGCCCGGCGACGCGTGCGGGAACGGCCTGGACGACGACGCCGACGGACGCGTCGACGAGGACTGCATCTGCGCGGCGGGCGAGCAGCAGCGCTGCTTCCTCGGCGACCCGGCGCAGGCCGGGGTGGGGCAGTGCACGTGGGGCACGCAGGACTGCGTGGTCGAGATGGAGTTCGGCACGTGGGACCGCTGCGCGGGCTTCGGCCGCCCCGGCGAGGAGATCTGCGACGGCGTCGACAACGACTGCGACGGCGAGACGGACGAAGGCTGCGAGTGCCTCCTCGACGAGGAGCGGAGCTGCTACACGGGCGTGCCGGGCACCGACGGCGTCGGCCTCTGCCGCGCCGGCCGTCAGTACTGCGTCCCGACCGAGGACGGCTCGGTGTGGAGCGAGTGCGTCGACGAGACCGGGCCGAGCGCGGAGTCGTGCGACGGCAGCGGCGACGAGGACTGCGACGGGCTCATCGACGAGGGCTGCACGTGCGCCTTCGGCAGCGCGCGGGACTGCTACGCGGGGCCCGCCGACACCCGCGACGTCGGCGCCTGCCACGCGGGCACGCAGGTCTGCTCGGGGACCGACGCGGACTCGTTCTGGGGTGAGTGCATGGGCGCGGTCCTGCCCGGCGCGGAGTCGTGCACCGGCCTCGTCGACGAGGACTGCGACGGCCTCGTCGACTGCGCCGACCCCGACTGCGAGACGCACGCCGCGTGCTGCACGCCGTCGTCCGAGACGCTGGCGGTGGTGCCGCCGGACGCCGACATCCTCTTCGTCGTCGATCGCTCCGGCAGCATGCAGTGGCCCGCGTCCGGCACGACCCGCAGCCGCTGGGAGGAGCTCGTCGGCGCGATGGGCACGATCCTCCCGCTCACCGGCGACCTCTACACCGGGCTCCTCACCTTCCCCGAGGACATCCCGGGCGACGAGCGCCTGCACTGCGGCGTCGCGAGCGGCCCCGACGTCGGCCTCGCCTACGGCAGCGGCCCGGCCATCGCGGCGCGCCTCGCGGTGGCGGGTCCCGCGGCGGGCGACACGCCCACCCCCGACGCGATCGCGACGGTCCGCGCCCACCTCGACCGCATCCCGATGTCGCGCCCGCGCTTCGTCGTGCTCCTCACCGACGGGCTCCCCGAGCCGAACTGCGGCGCGACCGTGCCCGCGACGGTGAGCGCGATCGCCGCGCTCCGCCGCGACCTCGGCGTCGACACCTTCGTGGTCGGCATCGTCGGCCCCGATCGCTCCGGGAGCACCGCGGGCATCCCCGCGCTCCGCGACGCGCTCAACCAGATGGCCGACGCCGGCGGCCGCGCTCGAGGCGGCGCCCGCCGCTACTACGAGGCCGTCGACGGCCCCGCGCTCGACCGCTCGCTGCGCGCGATCCTCGCCGCGGCCACCGACTGCAGCGTCGGGCTCAGCGCCCCGCCCGCGCGCCCGAGCGCCATCGAGGTGCGGCGCGACGGGATCCTCGTCCCGCCGTCGGAGTGGACCCTGACCGGCACGCGGCTCGACCTGAGCGGCACCACCTGCGAGCAGATCCGCGCCGGCGCCGTCAGCAGCATCACCGTCGCGGACCGCTGCGGCACCTGACCTCCCTCCGGAAACTCAGCGATCGAGCACGGCCTCGAGCCACCGGCGCACGCGCTCGCTCGGCTCGTGGAAGCGGATGCCCATCCCGGGCTCGCCCTCCTCGGTGACGCGCGCCACGACGCTGGCGATCGGGATCGCGGGGGCGGCCTCGGGGAGCAGCGTGACCTGGCACTTCGTGCCGACCTCGTCGAGGAGGAGCGAGGCGATGAAGACGCCGCTGCGGCTGAGGTCCCAGGTGATCGCGTCGATGGTCATCGTCTCGGATGTGTAGACGACGGGGATGGCGAGCGGCTGGCGCGTGGCGCTGCGTCGCTCGGCCTCGGCCTCCGCCTCGGCGACCATCGCGTCGACCTCGCCGAGGGGGATCTGCTGGGTCAGCGAAGCCGGGCGCCCCGCGCGGAACTCGTGCCCGCAGTGGGGGCACACGTCGTGGATCGCGGCGACGGCGGAGCGGCACGCGGGGCAGGTCTGCGCGGGCGGCGGCGCCGGCTGGGTCGGCGGCGACTCGAGGTCGCGGATCGCGTCGTCGATCGCGAGCAGGCCCGCGGCGAGCTCGGGGTAGTCGGGCTGCGTCGTCTCGGCGGCGGCCTCGGCGGCCTCGCCCTGCACCCAGAGGACCCGCAGCGTGCGCTTGCCGAGCCGGAGCGAGTCGCCGTCCGCGAGCGGCTGGCGGCCGACGAGGGGCTCGTCGTTCAGCCACGTCCCGTTGCGGCTCGCGAGCTCCTCCACGTGCGCGGCGTCGTCTTCGAAGACGATGCGGACGTGACGACGCGAGACGAAGGGGTCGTTGAAGCGCAGCGAGCAGCCGACGTCGCGCCCGATGATCGTCTCGCCGGGCGGCAGCTGGACGCTGCCTTCGTGGTACTCGAGGAAGAGCCTCACGGCCCGCGACTCTAGTCCTTCTGTCGCCGAGTGCCCTCCGGGATTTTCCAGGACCCGCGCACGCGACGCTGCACGACGCCCTCGTTTGCGGTAGGCTCTGCACCTTGCGGCGCACCATCCTCGCCATCGTCTCCGCGCTCCTCGGCGCGTGCTCGGGCTCGACCCCGATGGACGACGCGTCCACGCCCCCGGGCACGGACTCCGGCATGGTGCGCGCGGACGCCGCGATGATGGGCGTCGACGCCACGGTACCGCCGATGACGGACGGCGGCGGCGGCGGGATCGACGGCGGCTCGATGGCGTGCCCGTACCCGTCGGGCGCGGTCGAGCCGATGGCGCTCGGCGCCGTGATCTGGCCCTACCGGTGGCCCGAGGCGGTTCAGCCGGACGGCACCAACGTCCCGCTCGATCTGACCGAAGTGCACTGCACCGCCGACGAGAACATCGACTGGAGTCCCTTCGACTTCCTGTTGTTCATCTCGTTCCCAGCCTGGTGACCGGACTGCACTGCGCACACCAGTTCGGTGGCGTCGGTCGAAGACGAGATCACGGCGATGGGCATCCAGATCATCTGGATGCTGCAAGAGGACCGCAGCTTCTCCCCGGGTGACGCGACGACCTGCCGCGGCATCATGGACAGCCGCGGGGCCACGTCCGGGCTCTGCGTCGGCGACGGTCAGACCATGGGCCAGACCGTCCCGAGCATGAGCACGTTCAACGACTCGCCGTTCGCGATCGGGCGGGGCTACGACATGCTCATCTCGCGGAGCGACATGATCATCCGCGACGTCTCGACCCACGGCACCCCGGCGGGCAACGACAACCTCACCGGCCCCGAGCTCGTCGAGCGCCTCCGCATGGTCATCGCGGGCCTTTAGCAGGCTGCCTCGGCAGCCTGCTACCCCGTGCCCGTGCCCGTGCCCGTGCCTGTTCGGCAGGCTACCCGATACCTACTCCTGACACGGGATGTGGCTCACACCCGCGCGCGCCACGTTTTCGGGCACGGGCAAGGGCACGGGCATGCGCGCTTCGCGCGCGGCACGGTGAGCAGGCTGCCTCCGCAGCCTGCTCAGCGGTACGCGGCGGCCTGCACGCGATAGAGGGACGCGTAGACGCCGTCCTGCTCCACGAGGTCGTCGTGGTGGCCGAGCTCGACCACCCGGCCGTGGTCGAGCACGAGGATGTCGTCGGCGATCCGCGCGGTCGCGAGGCGGTGCGAGACGATCACGCCCATCCGGCCCTGGAGGATCTCGGCGAGCTGGTCGTCGAGCTCCGCCTGACGCTTCGGGTCGGCCGCGCTCGTCGGCTCGTCGAAGATCAGCAGGTCGGTGTCCTGCTTCATCAGCGCGCGCGCGAACGCGAGGCGCTGCCACTGGCCGCCGGACAGCTCGGAGGCGCCGCGGAACGAGCGGCCCAGGCGCGTGTGGTAGCCCTTGTCGAGCTCCGCGATGACGCTCTCGGCGCGCGCCTCTTCCGTCGCCGCCTTCCAGCCCTCTTCGTCGTCGAAGCGCTCCGCGTCGCCGGCGCCGATGTTCTCGCCGGCGGTCAGCTTGTAGCGGTTGAAGTCCTGGAACAGCACCGACACGCGGTCCCGGAGCGCGTCCGTGCTCCAGGCGGACAGCTCCACTCCGTCGAGCAGGATGCGGCCGCCGTCGGGCACGTAGCGGCGCGTCAGGAGCTTCACGAGCGTCGACTTCCCGCTCCCGTTGTGGCCGACGATCGCCACCGTGCGCCCCGGCTCGAGGTGGAAGCTCACGCCGTCGAGCGCCGGGCGCGAGGCGCCCGGATAGGTGTACGTCAGGTTCTCGACCCGCAATCCGTCTTGCGTGTCCTGGCCCTCGTCGATCTCCCCTCCGTCGCCGACGACGGGGTGCGCGAGGAACGCGTCGAGGCTCTCGACGTAGAGGGCGTCCTCGTACATCCCGCCCAGCGAGGTGAGCGCGGTCGTGACGGCGTTCTGACCTTGTCGGAAGACGACGACGTACATCGTCATCTGCCCCAGGGTCAGCAGCCCCTCGACCGTGTCCAGGACGATCCAGATGTAGGCCGCGAAGAACGCCGCGGTCCCCGCGAGGCCGAGGATCAGGCCCCACACGTGCCGCTTGATCGCGATGCGCCGGTCCTCGCCGTAGAGCCTGTCGAACAGCTCGTCGTAGCGGACGAGGAAGATGTCGCCGAGCCCGAAGAAGCCGACCTCCTTCGCGAAGTGCTCCCGCGTGAGCACCGTCTCGATGTAGTTGCGCTCGCGGCTCTCGGGCGAGTGCGACTTGAAGAAGCGGAAGGTGACCTCGCTGAAGCGCGCCTCGGAGAAGAACGCGGGCACCCCGGCGACCACGAGGACGCCGACCGCCCACCACGAGAGGTCCACGAGGATGGCGAAGTAGCCCGCCAGCGAGATCGCGTTCTTCGCGAGGGTGAACGAGCGCAGCACGAGCCCGAGCGGGCGCACCGTGGCCTCGCGGCGCGCCTCCTCCATCCGGTCGTGGAGCGTCGGGTCCTCGAAGTCCGCGAGGCCGAGCTGGGACGCCTTCTCGATGATCCGTCGGGTGACGTGGTGGGCGAGCTTGGCCTTGAGGAGCTGCTGGCCGAGCGCGGTGCCGCGGTTGCCGGCGATGAGCACGGCGACCGCGACGCCTTCGCCGACGATCCCCCAGAACGCCGTGAACTTCGCGGCGCCCTCGCCGGCGAGCGAGCCGACCACCGCGTCCACCACGATCCGCGCGAGGAAGGCCGCCGCCACCGGGGCGAGGCCCGCGGCCAGCGTGCTGCCCACGAGCAGCACCGTCAGCCCCCGGCTCGTCTCCCAGACGAGCGACAGCGCGCGCAGCGAGTTCTTCAGCGCGCCCGAGGCGCCCTGTCGATCCTCCTCCTCCTGTTGCTCCGGCTCGTCCGACACGGGATCAGGACCCGAGTGATTCATCGCTCAGCGAACGTCGAACGTCCAGCGATCCCCGCACGCGGTGATCGCTTCGCCGCCGGGCTCGAGCCGGCCCATGGGGACCGGGACGGGCGCGCTCCAGCCGCCGTCCGCGAGGCCCCGCGCGAACCGCAGAGGCGTCCATCGGCCGCGCGTGACGACGACGACCCCGTCCCCGCGGAGCCCGACGTCCACCGGCTCGCCGCCCTCGAGCGGAGGCAGCGGCGCGCAGGACGTCCCCTCGCACCGCGTGCCCGTCCAGCGCCGACCCTCGGGCCACAGCGCGACCGAGCGCTCGCCGTCGCAGGCCTCGAGCCTCGGCTCGCCGGCCGGTCGCGGCGACCCACCGCCGGGGTCTCCGTCCTCGGCCGCACACGGCGCGGCCTCGGGCGCTCCCGCCGGCTCCTGGCAGCGGAGGCTCGCCTCGAAGGCGCCCGCGTCCGCACGCGGCGGATCGAAGTGGGTCGGATCGTACTCGGCCCCGGGGGGCATCGCGCCATCGAGGACGTGGATGGGCCCGGCCAGCTCGCGCGCTCGAAGCAGCGTCTGGGCGGGGTCGTCCAGGGTCAGCGCGTGCCGAGCGAGGGCCTCGAGCTCCGCGACGGGCCGCGACAGATCGGTGCCCCCCGTCACCGACGGGTCGACGTTCAACCCCGACAGGAGCGGCGCGCAGCGCGCCGGCCAGAGGCGCGCCGGATCGGGCGCCTCGTCCTCGAAGGCCACGCTCGCGAGCGTGTCCACCGCGTTGGCGGCCAGCCGATCCGCGACGGCCTCCTCGGCGTCGCGGCGCCCGATCGGCGTCCCGACCACGCAGCGGCGCGCGATGTCCCACTGCTCGCCGACCCACTGTCGGCCGAGCTCGCGGGTCTGGTCTTCCTGGCGGACCGTGGCCATCGCCCAGATCGCGAGCACCCCGACGGAGGTGACCGCGGCGGCGACCGCGCGCTTGCCCTTCATGCCGCGTCGCGGAAGGCCCGCGCGAGGGCCTGGGCCGAGTGGAAGCGGCGCTCTCGGTGCCGGCTCATGGCCGTCATGACGACGGCCGACATCGTCTCCGAGACGCCCGGCGCCGCCTCCTCGAGGGGCGGCGTGTTGCCCATCACGATGTCCATCATGAGCTTGCCGGGGACGTTCCCCGTGAACGGGGGGCCGCCGGTGAGGCACTCGTAGATCATCACCCCGAAGGCGTAGGTGTCGATGCGCTCGTCGAGCTCGCCTTTGCCCGTCAAGAGCTCGGGGGCCATGTAGGCGGGCGTCCCGATCAGCTCGCCGGTCCGCGTCAGGCGCTCGAGCCCGAGCACCTTGGAGAGCCCGAAGTCGAGGAGCTTCACCGCGCGCTCCGGGCCGACGAGGAAGACGTTCGCCGGCTTCAGGTCGCCGTGGATCACCCCGTGATCGTGCGCGGCGCCGAGCCCCGCGGCGATGCCCTCGACGATCGGCAGCAGCGCGCCCGGGGACAGCGGGCCCTCGCGCCCCAGGAGCTGCTGGAGCGTCTCGCCCTGGAGCAGCTCCATCACCGAGAAGAGCAGCTCGTCGTCGCTCGCGCCGACGTCGAGCACGTCGACGATGCACGGGTGATCGAGCGCCATCAGCACCGAGGACTCGCGCCGGAAGCGCCGGCGGACGTCGCGGTCGGCGGTCAGCTCGGGGTGCAGCAGCTTGAGCGCGACGGCGCGGTCGCCCTGCTCGTCGTGCGCCTCGAAGACCGCGCCCATGCCGCCGGCCGCGACCAGGCGGGTGAGCCGATAGCGGTCCCCCATCACCGTACCCGGCGGCGGCAGGCTCGACCGCGGCTGCGGGGGCGGGACCATCGGGCCGCATGGTTTCGCGCGGATCGGCCCGGGTCAAGCGAGCGGGCGTCTCTGATACAAGGCGGGGATGGAGCGCGGCGACGACATCGTCCGGAGGGGGGAGGGGACCAGCGGGAGCGGCGTGGACCTCGCCGCGCTCGCGGTCCGTCGCCTCGCCCTCGGGTCGTGGATGGCGATCGGGGTCGCGGTCGTGGCCGGCGTCGTGTCCTTCCTCCGGCAGCCGAACATCGGCGTGCGGGCGGGCACCGAGCGCCCCTTCCTGCTGTGGGTGGTCGGCGCGGTCCTCTCGGTCGTGATGCTCGTGATCGCGCGCGCGGAGCGGCTCACCCCGGCGCGACGCGTGGACGCCGGGCTCGCCTACGTCTGCGCGATCTGCTTCCTCGCCTCGCTCTTCCGCCACTGGCTGCCGTACGCCGACAGCGACGTCGTCCGCGGGGTGCCCCCGGGGGCCATCGTCGTCCTCTTCTACGCGACCCTCGTGCCCGTCTCGCCGCCCAAGATGGCGGGCGCCGCGGTCGTCTGCGCGCTCTCGGACACCGCCGCGCTGGCCATCACGGTCTGGGGGGTCGGCAACCCGACGCCCCCGTGGAACCTCTGGCTCTGGCTCCTGCTGCCGAACGTCGTGGTGGTGGTGCTCGCCTACTTCACGTCGCGCTTCGTCTTCCAGCTCGGCGAGACGGTGCGCCGCGCGCGCGAGATGGGGGCTTACCGCCTCGTCGAGCTCCTCGGCCAGGGCGGGATGGGCGAGGTGTGGCGCGCCGATCACCACACGCTCGCGCGGCCCGCCGCGATCAAGCTCGTGCGGCCCTCCCTGCTCGGGTCCACGACCGGCGCGGAGCGCGCGCTCGAGCGCTTCGAGCGCGAGGCCCGCGCGACGGCGGCGCTGACGTCCCCCCACACCATCGCCGTCTACGACTTCGGCCGCGCCGAGGACGGCGTCTTCTACTACGTCATGGAGCTGCTCGAGGGCATGGACCTCCAGACGATGGTCCGAGATCACGGCCCGCTCCCGGAGACCCGCGCGGTGCACATGCTCTTGCAGGTCTGTCACTCGCTGAGCGAGGCGCACGCGCGGGGGGTGATCCACCGCGACATCAAGCCGGCCAACCTCTTCGTCTGCCACGTGGGGACCGAGCGCGACTTCCTGAAGGTCCTCGACTTCGGGATCGTGAAGCTCCAGGACGCGCCGCCCGAGGCCCAGAGCGGTCCGCTCACCGACGCGGGCTCGCTGCTCGGGACGCCCGGGTACATGGCGCCCGAGACCACGCTCGGCCAAGACGCCTCGCCGAGCTCGGACCTCTACGCGGTCGGGTGTGTCGCGTACTTCTTGTTGACGGGCCGGCAGGTCTTCGAAGGGCTCGCCCCGCTGCAGCAGCTCTTCGCGCACGGCTACGAGGAGGTGGAGCCGCCCTCGGCGCACGCGACCCTCGATCCGGGGCTGAACGCCCTCGTGATGCGGTGCCTGGCCAAGGATCCGGTCGACCGCTTCGGGTCGATGGGCGAGCTCGCCACCGCGCTGCGCGAGCTCGGGCTCGCCGGGATCTGGACCCCCGCCGACGCCGAACGCTGGTGGGCCACGGTGGACGCGGGGCCTCGCCCGGCCGGGCCGCCGAGCACCGATCCGTACGGCTCGACGGCGGTGGCGCCCACCGAGGAGCTCACGCAGCCGGACGCCTAACGGCCCGGCCCGAACACGAACGGGTACGTGAAGGTGACCGACCCGCCCTCGGGGCCCGGGTTGAAGCGGAAGGCGCTGACCATCGACACGACGCAGGCGGCCACCGCGGGGCTGCCGGTGCCGTTCTGCGTGGCGGTCGCGCCCGTGACGACACCGCTCGGCTGGATCGTGAAGCGGACGAGGACGCGGCCCGCGAGCGTCGGGTTCTGGCGGAGCTCGCGCTCGTAGCACGCCTGCAGCGAGCGTGACCGCGCCTGGATCTGCCGCGTGACGAGGCTCGGATCGAACACGCCCGAGCCGCTCTCGTCCTCGAGGGCGCCGGCGCGCACGCTCCCCTGCACGGCACCCGGCGCGACCGGCTCGGCGACCGTCGATCCGCCCACGTCGGACCGGGCCGGGACCCGCGGGGCCGGCGGCTCCGGCGGCGGGCGCACCGGCTCGGGCGGGGGAACCACCTCGCGCGCCGGCTCGGGCGCCGGCGCGAGGGGTTCGGGAGGCGCCACGGTCGGAGGCGCCTCCGTGACGCGCGGCTCGTCGTCGGAGAGCGCCCCGAGGGTGACGGCCGCGCCCGCGACGAGCAGGACGGCGAGGCCACCGACCATCCAGGGCCACCGCGCGTGGGTGGGGAGGCTCGGCGCCTCGGTCCACGGCTCACCTTGCTCCATCCGGTGGGTCGCGGCGTAGGGCAGCGCGTCGGGGGCGGCCAAAGGCGCCGCGCCCGGCGCGAGCGGCAGCGTGGGCGCGACGCTCCGCTCGACGCCGGTCAGGCGCCCTCGGAGCCGCGCGAGCTCGTCGGCCAGCGCGCGCGCGCTGGGCGGGCGCTGCTCTCGGTCGACGGCGAGGCAGCGGTCGATCACCGCCACGAGCTCGGGCGGGGTCGACGGCGCGACGGCGGCGAGCGAGCGCGGGCCGGCCGAGAACATCTGCGCGATGAGGTCGCCGAAGGAGTCCGCCTCGTAGGGCAACGCCCCGGTCAGCGAGTGGTAGAGGATCACCCCGACCGCGTACAGGTCGGCGCGCGGGTCGACGTCCTTCGCGTTGCGCGCCTGCTCGGGCGCGAGGAAGAAGGGCGTCCCCATCGCCATCCCCGTCCGCGTCGTCGAGCCGATGTCGGCGCCGACGACCTTCGCGATCCCGAAGTCGAGGACCTTGAGGACGCTCCGGCCGTCCGCCTGTCGATCGAAGAACAAGTTGTCGGGCTTCAGGTCGCGGTGGACGATGCCCGCGCGATGCACGGGCTCGAGCACGGCGAGCGTCTCGAGGGCGACGTCGAGGGCTTCGACCGGCGGCAGCGCGCCGCGCTCCAGCCGCTGGCCGAGGGTCTCGCCGTGGAGCAGCTCCATCGCGATCCACGGCTGCCCCTCGTGGACGTCCGCGTCGTAGATCTCGACGATCCCGGGGTGCTTCACGCGCGACGCGGCGATCGCCTCGCGCGTGAGCCGCACCGCCGCCTCGGGTGAGGTCGCCGCGCCAGGGCTCAAGACCTTGAGCGCGACCTCCTTCTGCAGTCGCTCGTTGGTGGCGACGTACACCGTGCCCATCCCGCCTTCGCCGAGGAGCCGCTCCACGCGGTACTTCCCGGCGACGATCGCTCCCCGCGGGAGGGTCATCGCGCCCCGCCGGGGGAGGCGAGGGTCGAGCCGGCTGCGGTCGGCGTCACGGCGCGCCAGTCTACTATGGACCGCCGCGGCGCCGCCTGACGGTGGGTGCGCGAATTCGTGTATCACCCCCTCATGGACGAGCACGTTCTCGAAGCGCACGTCGACCTGCGCCTCGGCAACGCGCGGCACGCGCCGCTCGCGGGCAGCCCGCGCGGCCGCGCCGCGGTGCGAGCGGTCCTCGAGAGGATCCACCGCGACGGCCGCGTATGCGTCGCGGACGACGGCGCGCGCGTCCGCGCGGTTCTCGCGTGGCGCGACGATCCGGAGCCGTGGTGCGGCGCGCCCGTCTGCACCGTCGCGATCGATCACGACTCGGCGTTCGACGCGCGCGGGTGGATCGCGGACACGCTCGACGCGGAGCTGCCGCGGATGGAGGCCGAGCTCGATCTCCACCTGAACCCCGTCTACCGCGACGTCTACCGCGCGCTCGTGGCGCGTGGGGTCGGCGTCGGATCGGTCGTCCTGCTCGGTGAACCCGCCACCGCCCTCGCGGCTCTGGGCGACGTGGGCGGGCTCGCCGAGCGCGGCCTCGAGGTAATGGCGCTCGAGGCGCGACACCTCGACGAGGCGCTCGAGCTCACCCGCGCCGCCTTCGCGGCCGAGCCGGAGCACGCCTGGTTCGGCGCGAACGAGGGCTTCCTCGCCTTCCTCCGCTCTCGCCTCGCCGGCGAGATCGAGCGCCCGGACCACGTCCAGCGCGTCCTGCTCCAGAATGGGCGCCTCCTCGGCCACGCCTCGGCGAGCGTGGACGACGACCCACTCTTCGGTCCGACCGCCGGGCTCGGGATCGTGCTCGCGCCCGAGCTCCGCGGCCGGGGGCTCTCGCGGCCGATTTACCGCGCGCTCCTCGAGGAGGCGATCGCCCACGGCGCGCGCCTGACCAAGGGGATGACGAGCCACCCGGCCGTCCTCCGCCTCGGCGCGGTCATGGGCCGGCGACGGATCGGGCTCGCGATGCGTCGCGGCGCCACCTTCGGGGAGTCGCACTTCGCGCCGTACCTCCCGCTCGCGTGATGAGCCTCGGCCGGGACGGTCGCGCGGGCGCGCGACCCGCTCATGGCCTCAGCCGACGCAGCGCTCGACTCGCGGACTCGACGACGGCCGGCGACGCGTCCGCGCTCGCGCGCTCGAGCGCTTCGATCGCCGCGGCGCGCCACCCGTCCACGTCACCGAGCTCGTGATCGGCGAGCCTCCCGAGCGCGCGAGCCGCGGCGGCGCGCATCCGCGAGTAGCCGTGGGTCGTCACGACGGTGACCAGCGTCGGCACGCTCCGCGGTCCGAGCTTCGCGAGGGCCTGCTCCGCCGCGAGCTGCAGGTGGTAGCCGTGCCCCATGTCGTCGTCCGACGCCTCGAGGCCGCGCCCCGCGGCGAGGATCTCGCGCAAGCGTCGAATGACCGCCGGATCCATCCGTCGAGCCTACCTCGCCCGTCCCTACAGCCGGGAATCGTGGTCGCGGCGCGCGCCGTTGCTCGAGCATGCGCGGCGTATCGTGGCTGGTCGCGACCTGGATCCTCGCGGGCGCTGCGCAGGCGCAGGTCTGTCGGATGGACACGCGACGGGCGTGGCCGAGCATCACCGTGGCGTCCTGGCGCGCCGCCTTCGAGCGCGCGACGTCCGACGGCGACGCGCTCGACGCGCCGACCGACGAGGCGGCCGCGCGGGCGCGGCTGTGTCCGCGGGGATGCGACGTCGTCGGGCCGAGCTGGGTCCACGACCACGAGCTCTTCGGCTTCGACCGAGGGTACGGCGCGAGCGCGGCGGTCACGCTGATCTGGCCGACCGCCGACGGGCGCGTCGAGCTCTTCCTCCCGCGCCGCCGGGCGTGGCGCGAGTACCACTGCATGCCCCACACGGAGGTGGAGGCGTCGGGCCCCGACCGCCTGCGGATCGACCTCGAGGAGATGCGCGGCGAAGACGACGACGGCGGCTACGGCCCCGGGTGCTTCACGCGCGCCTTCGTCCGCGTGGAGGTCCGCGTCGACCACGCGACGCGACGCCTCGCCGCAGCCACGATCGTGAGCGCGGGCCGCCACCCGCGACGCCCCGACGTCGAGGTCGAGGTCGAGGACGACCGGCTCCGCGTGCGGGCCTGCGGAGCCGCGCGGGTGCTGCGCTGAGGCGAGGCCGGCTCGACGTCGGGCCGGCCGCTCGAGCCGATGGGGTCACCGCGATCCATGGCCTGGACCACGAGCGGTTCGCGTCGGAGCTCGCCCGGGCCCTACGCGTGCGCGAGCGCGCTGGCCGGGGGCGTGGCTCGCCGCGATCCCACCACGATCAGCCAGATGGCGACCGCGGGCTCGACGACGATGGCGATGCCGTAGAAGGGATCGAGCGCGGCCGAGACCGACGGCGCGAAGACGGCGGCGAAGGAGCCGACGAGGTAGACCACGCCCGTCGCGGAGAGCCCGAGCGCGATGAGGCGGGGGCCCGCCTTCGCGCGGCGCAGGAGTCGGCCGAGCGTCACGCAGGCGAGCCCGAAGGCGATCAGCCCGACGTCGTAGACGAGCGCGTGGAGCTCCATCGCCGCGAGCGCGCGACCGTCCTGGCCGGCCTCGGCGAAGCCGAGCGCGCGCGTCACCGCGAACGTGTTGCCCGCCAGGATGGCCGCCTGCACGAGGCGGAACGCGGTGGCGGCCAGGGCGAGGCGACGGTCGAAGCCGCGGAGGAGCCGGAACAGGCCGAAGGCCACGCCCACGTCGAGGGCGATCATCAGCGCGTCGGCGCCCACGCCGGCGCCGAAGAGGCCGGGCGAGGCGGCGATGCAGGATCCGGTAGCGGCCGCGTCGCCGGGCACGACGAGGCTGGCGCGGACGAAGAGCTCGGCGAAGAGCCCGCTCGCGACGATGCCGAGGTAGGCGATGCCGGTCCAGAGGGCGGTGCGTCGGGTGGATTCGGTGGCGGGCATGGCGGCTCCTCTCGTTCGGGGTGACGGAGACCAACCTACGCGGCCGCTGGCAGCGCCTCTTGACCATCGCGGCCAACCCGTTGACCCGACCGGTCAGGGTTCGGAGCAGGCCTCGAGGAGCTCAGCGGGGTGGCGTCGAGCCTCGCCGGAACGCGAGCGGCGTCTGTCCGGACCAGCGCTTGAACGCGCGCGAGAAGGCGCTCTGCTCCGAGAACCCCGTCAGGAACGCGACCTCGGCGAGCGAGTGCGCCGCGTCGTTCAGCAGCGACTCCGCGACCTCTCGCCGCGCGCGGTCGGCGACGGCGCGGAACGAGAGACCGCCCTCGGCGAGGCGACGATGGAGCGTCCGCTCGCTCATCCCGAGGCGGCGCGCGATCGCCTCGCGGCTCGGCGGCCCATCGCAGAGCCCGTCGGCGACGGCGCGCTGGACCCGGGCCTCGAGGGACGGCTCCGCCTGTCGGTCGCGGAGGTCCTCGAGCTGCGCGAGCAGGTAGGCCGAGAGCCCTTCGTCCGCCAGGCGGGTCGGCGACGCGAGGGTGCGCGCGTCGAAGCGGAGCGCGTCGTCCGGGGCGCCGAAGCGCACGGGGCAGCCGAAGAAGGCGCGGTGCTCGCGGGTCGAGCGCGGCCCTGGGTGGCGGAAGGTCACCTCGACGAGCGGCACCCTCGAGTCCGTGACCTGGCGCAGGAGCGACGCGACCGCCGCGAGCGCGCCCTCGTTCGCGAGGCGCGCGCCTCGGCGATGGCGCGGGCGGCCGCGCATGACGAGCCGTCCGTCCTCTGCGAGCTCGTAGGTCAACGAGTCCGAGATCACGAGCACGTAGCGGACGAGCCGCTCGAGCGCCTCGCGCAGCGTACTCGCCGTCTTGAAAGCGAGCCCCATCGCGCCGAAGTCCTCCGGCCGGACCGACGCGGCGTAGCGGAAGGGGAGCGCGTGGTCGTCCTCCTCGGCGGCCCGCTCGAGGAGGTCGTAGTAGGCCTCCACGCCCACGCTCTGACGGAGCGCGGTCGCTCGTTCGGTGCTCGGCGTGACGCCGGCTCGGGCCAGCAGGTCGTCGCGCGCCCCGGGATCCGTCGCCGCCTCCGCGAAGCGGATCGCGATCTGCGCCGTGACTCCCCGCATGCTCACGTCCTACCACGCCGGTCGGTGGGGCTGCTCAGCAAGGGCAGCCGAGGAACACCGCGTTCACGTCGACCGGGTCGCCGCCCGCCGAGCTGACGACGACGCGCTGGCCGAGGACCTCGGGGACTCCGTCGCCGTCGAAGTCGGCGAGGCCGGACATCGTGGGGAGGTAGGAGTGCGATGCGCGGATCAGCCGCGGTCCGTCGGGCCCGCGTTCGAACAGCGCCCAGAGGCTCCCCGTGAAGTCGCCGCATCCGTCGTGCGCCTCCGCCACGACGAGCGAGAAGTCCCGCTGGCCGACGCGCAGGTCGACCTGGAGGCGCCCGGCGCCGGCGCGCTCGTCCCACGACGCCGCGTGGGGATCGTCGTCGTACTCGCTCGCCTCGATCCACGCCTCGGCGAGCGCCTGGTGCTCGGGGAGGGCGCGGTAGGCGGCGACGAGGGCCGGGTCGGGGAGGGCGGCGGCGGTCCCGAACCGCGGCGCTCGTCGGCTGGCCCATCGAGCCCGCGTGCAGTCCCCCGCGATCGGGATCACCGCGGCCACGAGCCGCTCGTGCTCGGGCACTCGATCCCAGGCCGCGCGCGCGACCTCGTCGTCGGTGTACCGGTGCCCGCCCTCCTCGCCGCTCCAGGTCGCGTAGTCGAAGTCCGGGTCCAGCGCGCGCAGGAGGTGGGGCCGCCCGATGCGCGCGGTGCAGACCGTGCGATGCCCGTCGCTCAGCTCGAGCACCCCGCGCGCGTCCGCCCGCACGTCCGGCGGGAGCGCGCCGAGGCGCGCGCCGCGCGAGACCACCGTCGGGTACGCCCGCCGAAGGAGCCGGAGCTCACCCCGAGCCCACGCCGGATCGGTCTGGGCGCGCAGCACCACCCGGGCTCGCACGCCCTCCTCGCGGATCACCGGGAAGAGCCCGCGAGGCAGCTCCTGGGCCGCGGCGGCGGAGGCGCCCGACAGGACGACGAGGACGAGGGCGGCGAGGGCTCGGGTCATGCCGGGGGCCCATCGCAATCCACGTGCCCTGGGAATTCCGGGGCGCCACGCCACGCGAGCGTCTCCACGTGAACACGGCTGCGGGTCCGCCGACACGATCCGCGGGGAGAATGCGTGTACTGTGGATGGATGCGACGGGGGGGCATCCTGATCGCTTGCGCCTGGTGCGTCCTCGGGGTTCCCGGGGTCGCATGCGCGCAAGCAGAGTTGTCGGCGTGGACCGCGATCGATCAGACGCTCTCGCGCGTGGATCGAACGCCGGAGGGGCGACCCTCCATGCCGCTCGTGCTCACGGGGGAGGCGCGCCGCCATGGGCCCGCGATCCGGGCCCGACACACGTCCGTCGGAGACATCGACTCGCCGCCGGTGGCGCTCGTCGCCGCGCGCACGCTCTTCCCGAGCGGTGAGGACGTGGGCCTGTGGTTCTTCGACGGCGAGGGGACCCACCTCCTCGCCGGTCCTCCGGGCCTCGTGCTCGACGTGCCGCCGAGCACGGACTTCGAGCCGGTCTTCGAAGAGACCGGCGTCGACGCGATCGACGTGGCCCCGACGGGCCACGCGGTGGTGCGCCTCACCGTGGGCGGCGTGGGGGCGCTCTTCCGCTGGTCGCCGGGGACCGACACGTTCTGCCGGCTCGGGGCGAGCGCGGGGAACGTGGCGCAGTGGGTCCTGCGCGACGACGGCGGCGTCGTGTTCCTCGCGCAGGCCGGCGGCGCGACCGACGTGCTCCTCGCGCCGCCACCTCCGTCGCCCGAGACCGAGGCCTGCCCGGCGGCGCCCCCGACCTCGATCCTGCCGGCCGGCGCGCCCGGCTTCGCCGAGGTCCTCGACTTCGCGCTGGCGAGCGACGGCGAGACGATGGCGCTGCGCGTCCACGCGGAGGGGGGCGTGGTGCCCCGTTGCACGCCGCCCGAGCCGAGCCCTTTCGACCCCGACACCGCGCGCGAGGAGATGTGGCTGCGCCGCCCCGACGGCTCCGTGTGCTGGACCGCGCGGACCTCGGTCGCGATCCCGGGAGGGCCGATCGGCTCGCTGGGGATCTTGACCGGCGCCCCCGCGGTGAACGCGTCGGGCGCGACCGCGTTCGCGGGCACGTTCCGCTTCCGCGCCCCGCCCGGCGAGGCGCGCACCCACGCGGGGCTGCTCCTCGACGGCGCCCCCATCGTCCCGCCGTGCGACGTCGACATCGAGTCCGGGATGGCCGGCGCCTGCGACGACGACACCCTCCCTCAGGTCGAGGTCGACAGCCGCTACTTCGTGTTCGACGACGGGCAGGTGCTGACCGAGGTCGTGGCCGGGGGCGCCCCGCGGCTCGCGCTCTACCGCGGCGGCGTGCTCGAGCTCCTCTCGTTGTCGTACGTGCGGATCGACGACCTCGCGGCGAACGCGCGCGGCGACTTCGTGATCGACGCCGAGCTCCCGGGCACCGTCGCCCGCCTGCCGATGTCGTCGCCGAGCTACACGCCGTTCCCGGGGACCATCGCGAACCGAACGATCTTCCTCGGGAGCACCGACGGGAACATCACCCCGCTCCTCTCGGTCGGTGACTGCATCGACACGCTCGAGGACCGCGTCGTCGACTGCGCCCAGCACGAGATCGTCGACGCGCCGACGTTCGCCTCGGACTACGACTCCCGCTACCAGCGCGTCTTCCAGCTCGCCGCCGCGCGCCGAGAGGGGCGCGAGGTGTCCCCCTCGCCCGAGGGCGAGGTGTGCTTCCGCTACCGGACGACGGGCTACGACCAGGCGTTCGCGCACGTCTGCGGCGGGCCGCCGGAGCGGGTGCCGCTCGTCGGGCTCGAGGTCGTGCAGTCGGTGCAGAGCTGGCAGAACGAGGTCTTCCTCGTCCAGGACAAGCCCACGCTCGTTCGCGCGCACTTCGAGCACCCCCGCAACGCGCGGATGCGACCGGTGCTGCGGGCCTTCCGCGGCGACGTGGAGATCGGCGCGCCGCGGCCGCTCGAGAACCTGGGCGGCTACGTCCGCGCCGCCCCCGACGCGCAGCAGTCGCGCGAGCGGGACGCCGGGGCCGCGTTCTGGCACCTCGAGCCCGAGCTGCTCCAGGGCGACGTCGAGCTCCGGGTCGAGAACGGCGCGGGCCCCGCGATCCGCTGCGACGAGCCCGCGGGCGTGAGCCCGGTCGGGCTCTCGGATCCGGGCGGTGACTGCGCGGTGCGAGTCCGCTTCGAGCCGACGCCGACCCTCCGCGTGCGGCTGGTGACCGGGCGCTGGATCGACGACAAAGGCACGCACCCCGTCCCCGATCCGCGCGACGTCGACACCGCCATCGATCGGCTCCGCCGCATGTTCCCGGTGGCCCGAGTCGACGTCGTCGGAGGGGCCCCCCTCGAGCTCACCCATGCCTTCCGGCTCGGTCTTCGGACCGACGCGCTGACGCAGGTCAACGACGTGGCGATCGCCGAGGGCTGCTCGATGTTCGACTGCTCCACGATCTACCTCGGCCTCTTCCGCGACGCGGAGAACCGCCTGATCGGCGGGGACGCGGGCGTCGGCAGCGCCGCCGGCTCCGCCTTCATCGGCAACCGCGGCGGGGCGCAGTCGCCGATGCACGAGGTCGGCCACGCGATGGGGCTCTCCCACGCGACCTACTGCGGCGCGACCACGACCGGCGTCCCGCACCCGATCCCGGACGTCTCGACGATCGGGACCACCGAGGTCGCGCTGCTCGGTCCCCTCGCCCCCGACGAGGCGCAGATCTTCGGCCTCGACCTCCGCGACTCGGTGCTCGCGCCCGACGAGCACTTCGAGCTCATGTCCTACTGCGGCAACGAGGGGAGGCCGTTCTCCTATCGAGCCTCGCGCTGGGTCTCGCGCTTCACCTACGAGGAGCTGCGCGCGCGCCACGCCGCGATCGTCGCGAGGGCCTCCATCGAGGTGCCCCGCCGCCTCACCGTCGTCGCGGGGACCGTGACGGACGGCGAGGTCGCGCTCGAGGCGCTCGGTGAGACGATGGGCCAGCCCACCGAGGACGACCCCGAAGGGACGCTCACCGCGGAGGTCCGGGACGCGTCGGGGACGATGCTGTCCCGGGTCCGGTTCCGGACGACGGGCGGCGAGGAGGATCCGTGGCAGGGCCCGGGCGAGCCGCCCGCCGCGGACTGGGGGCAATTCGGCTTGCTCATGCCCATCGACCCAGCCGCCGCCGAGGTGGCGATCCTCCGCGACGGCGCGCCGGTGGCCTCGCGGGCCCGATCGACGCCGCCGTCGGTGTCCATCGAGGCGCCGGCCGAGGGCGCGGCGCTCGGGCCCGACGAGGTCGCGCTGCGCTGGTCGGGCGAGGACGGCGACGGCGACGCGCTCGTCTACACCGTCCGCTTCAGCCCCGACGGCGGCGCGACCTGGCGCGTGCTCGCGCTCGCGACGCCGCTCACCGAGCTGCGCCTCGACGCGTCCGTGTTCGAGGCGACCACCGACGGGCGGATCGAGGTCACGGCGAGCGACGGCTTCTCCGTCGCGCGGGCCGAGGTTGGAGGCCTCTCCGCGGCCGGCGCGCGGCGGCTCCGCGTCGTGAGCCCGTCCCCCGACCGACTCGTGGTGGACGGACAGGCGCTGATCCTCGAGGCCGAGGCCGAGGGCCTCGACCCGAGCGCGCTCGTCTGGCGGTCGGACGTCGCCGGCGAGCTCGGCCGCGGCGCGCGGGTCGTCGTCGAGGCCGTCGATCTCGCCGAGGGCCGGCACGCGGTCACCGTCGAGGGCGACGGCCTCACCGCGGACGTCGACGTGCGGGTCGCGCGCTTCGCTCCCATCGGCGCCGACCTCGCGGTGTCCCTCGACGCGGCGTCCTTCGGGCTCGAGCCCGCGACCACCGTCGAGGTGGAGGCGCGGCTCGCCAACCGAGGCCCCGAGACGGCCCGCGCGGGGATGCTCACGCTCGACGCGCCGGCCGGCCTGCGCTGGGCGTCGGTCGAGCCCGAGCGTGGCCGGTGCAACGTCACCGGTGAGCAGGCGACGTGCGATCTCGGGCGGATCCCCGTCGGCCAGGACATGGTCGTCCTCGCCCGGCTGAACGGCCCGCCGGAGGCGGCGCGCGTGGTGGTCTCGGCCGAGGCGCCCGTCACCGACGCGGATCCCGACGGCGCGAACAACCAAGCGACGCTCGCGCTCGGCTTGGGGCAGCCGATGCTCCCGGACGTGATGGACCCGCCGGGCGGCGGGCCCGCGGAGGGCTGCGGCTGCCGGCTCGGCGCCGGCCCGGTGCCCGCTGGCGTCTGGGCGCTCGGGCTCGTCGCGGCGCTGCTCGTCCGCCGGCGCCGCGCGCGCTCGGGACGCGGTCTCCAAGACAACCTTCGTTGACGGGTCGGCGGGACGCACCGCTCCGGTCGTCACGCTCGGCCCCTCGCCCCGTCGTCGTTGCGCTAAGCTCTCCCGCGATGGCCATGGCGAGGCGAGGGGCCGTGCTCGGAGCGCTCGCGTGGATCGCCGCGCTGGCCCTCGCGGCCTGCGGAGACGACCCCGGCACGGACGCCGGAGCCGGCGCGGACGCGGGAGTCGGCGCGGACGCAGGCGCGGACATGGACGCCGCAGCGGCGACGGACGCCGGCGCGGACGCGGGAGCCGAGACGGACGCGGAGATCGCCGCCGACGCCGGCCCCCTCGACGCGGGCCCCTACTGCCTCGACGGCGTCGGCCTCGCGCGGCCCGTCCCGGTCTGCTCGACCGCCGAGCCCTGCACGGAGCTCCTCGCGAGCTACGCGCTCCTGGACCCGCCCGTCGATCGCATCGAGACCGCCAGCGATCGACCGGTCTGCGGCACCACCTCGGTCGGGACCGGTCGCGGCCAGCCCATGTTCGACGACGGCGCGCCTTCGACGTGGACGGACCCCGACGGCGTGGATCGCTTCTGGTGCGAGCACCGCCCCGCCGGGACGAGCTCGACCTCGCCGCGCCCCGTCGTGATCTGGGTCCCGCCGTCGGGCAGCACCGCGGACGGCCTCTACGACACGACCTCGCTGCGCTCCAAGGCGCCGACCTACGACTTGTCCGGTGACCCGACGCGGCCGGGGTTCATCCTCGTCTCGATCCAGCCGCGCAACCTGCGCTGGCCCACCGCGGATCCTCAGCAAGGCACGAAGAGCGACAGCTTCTTCCGCGACCTCGGCGCCCCCTCGACCAACCCCGACATCGCCCTGCTCGATCACGTCGTGGACGCGCTCGTCTCGGAGGGCGTCGCCGATCCGGCTCGCATCTTCGTGAGCGGCTGGTCCAACGGCGCCCGGATGTCCGGCCTCTACGGGATCGCTCGGCACGGGACGCCGACCCCTGGCGGCAACCAGATCGCGGCGGTCGCGAACTACTCGGGCGGCGATCCCTTCGCCCCGCCCACGTTCGCCGACGAGGCGTGTCGCGGGGTGCCGTACCCGACCTCGACGGTCCCGTTCCTGCTCGTGTCGCGGACCTGCGACGAGATCGCGTGCAACGCGGCCGCCGACGACATGGCGGTGCCCGGGAACGTCGTCGAGCCCTGGGTGACCGCGCTCCGCGACCAGATCGGCGCCGACGTCACGTGGGTGCGGATCGACGACGACGGCGTCGAGCGCGCCGCCTGCGCGATCGCCGGGCTCTGCGGTCCGACCCGCGCGCTCCTCAACCACGTGCGGTGGCCGGACGGGGTCGGTGATCGCTCCGGCAACGATCTCGAGCCGCGCATGCTGGACTTCCTGCGCGACCACCCGCTCCCGTAGCCGCTGGTGGGTTCCCGAGCCGGTTCCGTGGCAGGCTCGTGTCGTGGAGCGGTATCGGTACCTTCGGGAGTACCTGGCCGCGCTGCCGGATGGGCTCTCGTCTCATCCGGAGTGCGCGTCGAAGGCGACGCTTCTGCGGTCGTCGCTCGAGGGGCACGAGGACGCCGAGGTCGACGATCTGCGGCCCGAGCTGCTCGAGCTCTACAGGAACCCGCCGCCCGCGACGGTCTGGGTGCCCGCCGTGAAGGTCAACGCGATCCTCCACGTGATCATCGACCTCTACTACCCGCGGCGCGAGGACGTCATCGAGTGGGCTCGTCGGCGCACCCTCCGGATGCGCGACAACCCGATCTACGCCCGCATCCTGCGGGTCACGAGCGTGTATGCGCTCTTCCGCATCTCGCAGCAGCTCGACCGGCTCTTCCAGCGCGGGACGCACATCCAAACGCACCTCGGGAAGGGCCACGCGCGCTTCGAGCTCACCCACCCGCCGTACCTCGTGAGCCCGATCAACCAGGTCGCGAACGTCGGCATGTTCGAGGCGATGGTCGAGATCACCGGCGGCGCGGACGCCCGCTGCGAGATGACCGGCTCGAGCCCCACGGGCGCGACGTTCGAGATGACCTGGACCGACTGATGGCGGGCGCGGCTTTGGAGAGGGGGACACGGCTCGCGTGGCTCGCGCTCGCGGTCGTCGCCACCGCGTGCGGAGGCGCGGGCGATCCGCCGCCGAGCTCGCTGCGGGTCGTCTCGGCGCGCTCCTACGCCGAGGCCGACCGGCTCTTCCGAGGCGACGCGCGCTGGCTCGGTGGCGACGGCGCGCTGTCGATCCCGCTCGACGACGAGCGGACCCTCTGGCTCTTCGGCGACAGCTTCGTCGCGACCTCGGACGCGAGCGACCGGCGCGAGTCCGCCTTCGTGCGAAACACCCTCGCGATCCAGACGGGGCGCGATCCCCGGACCGCGTCGATGCGCTTCGTGTGGCGGACGGGGACCGACGGCGCGCCCGGCCCGTTCTTCCCCGACCGCGACGAGCGGTGGTACTGGCCGGGCCACGGCGTCCGCCTCGAGGAGGGGCCGCTGCTCGTGTTCCTCATGGGCGTCCGCGCGACGCCGGGCGAGGGCCTCGGCTTCGAAGAGGCGGGCTATCGCATCGCGCGCGTCGACGACCCCGACGCGGACCCGCTGACGTGGGAGCCGGTCTGGATCGCCCCGCCCGAGCTGCCCGCCGATCCCGACGCGTCGGTCGGCACCGCGGTCGTCCGCGACGGCGATCACCTCGTGGCGCTCGTGAACGCCGAGGGCTCCCGCCACCTCGGGCGCCTCGCGCGCTTCCCGATCGACGCGCTCCTCGATGGCCGCGCCGAGCCCGAGTGGTGGACGGCGGACGGCTGGACCGCGGCGGCCGCGCTCGGCGCCAGCGAGCCCCTCACGGTGATCTCCGACGCCGGCGCGGAGGCCTCGCTCCACCGCGATCCCTCGGGCACGTGGGTCCACGTCCTGACCCGTGGCTTCGGCGGGACCACGATCGCGCTCGCCACCGCGCCGTCGGTCACGGGCCCCTGGTCGAGCCCCGCCGACGTCTTCACCCCGCCCGAGTCGACCGGCCCCGCGCCGTTCGTCTACGCGGCCAAGGCGCACCCCTGGCTCGCGGCCGACGGCGGCCTCCTCGTGACCTACGCGACGAACAGCTTCGACTTCGCCGACCTCTTCACCGAGGAGGGCCAGGACCGCCTGTACTACCCGCGCTTCGTCCGCCTCGAGCTCGAGCGCTGACCCTTCAGTCGTCGTGCACCCACGTGGTGTGCTTCCCGCAGTCCGCGCAGCGGCGGGTCCACGTCTCCCAACGGCCGGAGTTGTCGGCGTAGCCGTCGTGGTGGACCTCGACGAGCCGCGTGCCCGCGCAGACCGCACACACGGCGCGCGGGCCGTTTCCGTCGGGCTCTGGGCTCTCCTCGGTCGGCCCGTCGTGGTGCGCCGAGAAGGTGGAGACGTAGCTCGCGTAGCGATCGCGGACGCCGATGTCGGGGGGCGCGTCGGCCCTCGCCTCCGCGTCGCGGGCGGCGTCGAGCAGGGCGCGGCGATCCGCGGGGCTCGCGCTGGCGAGCGCCATCGCGGCGAAGAACACGACGTGCGGATCGGGGTCGCGGAGGAGCTCGCGGAGCGCGGCGTGGTGTCGCTCGAGGTCGTTCCCGCAGCGCGCGGCCGCCCACAGCGCTCGCGTCGCCTGGCGGCGCGCGGACGCGTCGGCGAGGAAGGAGGCCAGGAAGTCGAGCACCTCCGGCGGGTAGACCGGCACGCCGTAGTTGGGGCGCCAACCCACCCACCACGCGACCATCGCTACGGCGCTGGAGTCGTCTCGGGTGTGGGCGGCGTGGAGGACCAGCGGCACGAAGTCCGAGCTGACGGGCGGGTAGTGTCGCGCCCGAGCCGCGAGCGTACCGAGCAAGTCGTCGTGCGCGGTCGAGTCGACGAGCGCGTCGAGCGCGGCGGTCGAGAGCGGGTCGGTCCAGGCCTCGCGGGCCACCTCGGCGGGGGTGGGCATGGTCTAGCTCGCCAGCGGACCGTCCGCCGAGGTCGGCGGGCGAAAGGTGTGCTCGGTGGCGAGGCTCGTCACGTGGCCACCCGTGAAGCCGCGAGCGCCGCCGGACGTGTCCACATGGCGTTTTCGTGAACACGACGCGCGCGTCGACCCCAGGCGCTGCCACGTCGTGGGCGCGTTGCTAGGCTCGATGTCGGGGGAGACATGGGCGAGATCATCTACGAGACCGACCTCACGGCGCTCTACTTCCATCGCCGCGAAGGCATCATCCATCACGAGATCCGCGGCTTCGTCAACGGGCCGCCGTTCCGTGATCTCCTCGAACGTGGCGCCGAGCTGATGGCCGAGCACGGCGCGCGCAAGTGGCTCTCGGACGACCGCGGCCACGAGGTGCTCTCACCCGCGGACGAGGAGTGGGCGAAGACCGTGTGGTTCCCGCGGGTCAAGGCCGCGGGGTGGACGCACTGGGCGATCGTCCGGCCCGCCAAGTCCGTCGGGCGGATCAACATGGAGCGGTTCGCGCGCGAGTACTCGGCGATGGGCATCACCGCGCGGCTCTTCGTCGAGCCGAGCGAGGCGCTCGCCTGGCTCTCGAAGCCAGACCCGGAGCGCTGACGCCGCGGGCCATCAGGGCGCGCGAGAGAGCGTGGTCCGGGCGTCGGGCCGGCCGTTCGGGAAGTACCACTGCCACGCCAAGCGGTCGCCCGTGACGTGGACGTCGATGCGGCCGCCGTCCACGCACTCGCCGCGCCTCGTGAGCGTCTCGCGGAAGCTCGTGTTGCTCCCCCGCGGTCCGAGGCAGCGCAGCTCACCCCCGCAATGAAGCGTGCGATAGTCGACGCGGCCGCACACGCCGTCGCCGCTCACTCGGTCGATCGTCATGGTGATGGGGTAGGGCGGGTAGCCGGCTTGGCGGACCAGCCCGACCCAGGTGCCGAGGATGCTCCCCGCGGTGGTCTGACCGCCCGCCGGCGCCGGGGTCGGCGCCTCCGTCGCGGGCGCGAGCGCGGCCGCGAGGCTGATGGCGCCGTTCACTGGCGTGGCCTCCAGCGTCGTCGGCGTGTACCCGTCGAGCGTGAACGTGAAGGCGTAGGTCGCGGCGGGCTGCCCTGGGACCGTCGGGGGAACGGGCACCTGGACCGTCAGCGGCGTCGTCCCGAGCGCGCGTCCGCCACCCGTGACGGCGGCCCCGGGGGGCATCGACGTCGCGTTCACGGTGACGGTCGCCTCGGCCGGCGCGGGCTCGGCCACGACCTCGACCGGTGGAGGCGGCGTGTCGTCGTCGTCAGCGCCGCAGCCGCCGAGCACCGAGCAAAGGAGCGCGATCCGCGCGAGCTTCCCCACGACCGCGAGGATACACCTCGACGAGCCCGGCCTGGACCAGCGTGGATCGGCCGGCCCGTCCCCGTGCATCCTGCGGGCATGCGCAGCCTTCGCATCCACCACGTCCGCCTCGACCCCGACGAGGTGCACCTCGGCGCGACCACCGAGGAGCGCTGGGCGTGGGAGCTCGAGGACGGCGCGGCGTCGGCGGTGAACGCGACCGATCTGGTGTGGGTCACGATCACGCGTCCTCCGCCGGGGCGCGCGAGCGCCGAGACGATCGGCCTCTTCCCGGGTCGCGGCTCGCCCGAGCGCGAGGCCGCGCTGGCGGCGATCCCCGCGCTGCTCGAGGCCGCGTGGCGCGTGCTCGACGGAGGCTGGGACGCCGGCCGCGCCCACGACGAGCTCTACGGTCTCGTGCTCGAGCCGTAGCGCTACGGCGCGGCGTCGATGGCCGCGTCGGGTCGCGGCGCTGCCGTCGCCGATCCCTGGTTCGGTCGCGTCGCGAGCACGACGAGGAGCGCCACGCCCAGCGCGACGAGCAGCGCTCCGAAGATGCGCGTGGTGGTCTCGGACATCGGCGGGCCCTGGTGCAGCGCGCGTGCCACGGCCGACGCTGGAACCCGGGCGCTCGAAGTGGCGCGGAAGTGTCCGAACCTCCGACGCGCCGTCCGAGAATCCAGACAGGGGAGAATCCAGACAGGGGGACGGATCGAACTTTTCGAACTTTCGGGAGCGAAAGTTCGATCCGTCCCCTTACTCAGCGCCGCGCTCACTCAGCGCCGGGCGACCTGCCAGAGCTCGCGGAGCGTGGGGCCGCCGTCGGCGGCGTTCTTGCCGATGCTGCGCTCCATGTCGCGGATGGCCTTGCCGAGGAGCTTGCGGCGATCGCGCGGGGTCGCCTCGTCGGCGTCGAAGCGCGTCTCGGGCAGCGACCAGTCGACGCCGATCGCGCGGACGTACTCGGCCGCACGCTCGGGGCCCGCGCGGCGCAGGCCGCGGAGCATCAGCTCGACGACGAGCTCCTCGCCCCAGGCGACCGTCGACTCCATCGCGGCATAGGTCTCGTCCGCGCTGCGATCCATCTTCAGCGCGAGGTGGAGGTCGCTCAGGGTCGTCGCGATCGCCGGGAGCCCGACGAAGGGGAGCGTCGGGTCGCTTGGCGCCAGCTCGGCCCACGCCTGCAAGGTACGTTGCGCCCGCTCGTTGAGCTCCGTGAAGCGGTGGAGCATGGCGTGGAAGCGCTCGTGCTCCTTCGCGGGCAGCGTCCAGGTGCCGGCGAAGAAGTAGGGGCACATGAAGGCCCAGTAATAGAAGAAGTCCCAGTGGAGCTTGGCCCCGAGGACCTCGGGCGCGCCGAAGACGCGGGAGCCGAGCACCATCGTGCGCGCGAGCAGCGTGGCCCAGTCGCGGTAGAACGCGTCGAGGGCGTCCACCCGTTCGGGATCGAGCGCCCCACCGAGATCGTCGGCGACGAGCTCCGTCGTGAAGCAGTTCGCGAGCGCGATCAGATCCGTGCCCGGCGAGTACATCGGATCGATGAAGAGGCCGGACTCGCCGACGAGCGCCCAGCGATCCTTCGAGAGGACCCGCGTCGCGTCATAGCGGTAGTCCTTCATCGCGACGAAGTCCTCGAGCTCGACGCCCTCGAGCCGCGCCGCGAGCGCAGGCTCGTGCTCGCGAAGCCAGGCCCGGATCGACGCCTCGGTCGAGTAGTCGGTGAAGGCGTGGTCCGCGTTCTCGGCGACGAGCCCGATGCTCGTGTGACCGGTCTTGAGCGCGATCATCCAGATCCAGTAGCCGGTGCCGCAGAGGTGCACCGTGGACAGCCACCGGTTCTTGTCGATGTCCCGGTCGTGCCAGCCGGCCTCCCCCTCGGGGACCATCTGGTCGATCTTCACGCGCTCGCCGACGCGGAACCACGCGGAGCTCGCCTGCCGCGGGATGTCGCGGTGCAGGCCGAGCTTCTTCGCGAGGAGCCTCCGCCGACCGGTCGCGTCGATCACCCAGCGCGCCTCGAGCTTCTCCGGCGGCGCGTCGCTCCGGGTCTGGACGACCTCGACGACGTGCGGCTCCCCGAGCGTCACGTCCCGGACGCCCCAGCCCTCGCGCAGCTCGATGCCCTCCTCCTCGCAGCGCGCGCGCAGGTCGTTCTCGAGGCGGCCGCGGTCGAGCTGGTAGGCGGGGACGGTCGGCGACTCGCGCGGCCCCATCTCGCTCCGCTCGGCGATCGGCGAAGACGGATGGCCCGCGAAGAACCGCAGCCCGTTCTTGATGAAGTGCTCGCTCCGTAGGTAGTCGTGGAAGCCGAGGATCTTGCCGAGGTAGCGGCCGCCGATCTCCACCGTCGACTCGCCCACCTTGTGGCAAGCCTCCGGCAAGGGGCGGCGGACGCGCTCGATGACGACGACCGACGCCGACGGACAGCGCCGCCGGACTTGCAGGGCGAGGGTCAGGCCGGCGAGGCCCCCCCCGCAGATGACCACGTCGTGGGGCATAGGAGCCCGCATGGTAGCGCGCGCCCGCGGCCAGTCACGGGGAGTCGGCGACCCGGCCGCGGGTCACCTCAGCGAGGTGCACGCGCGGCCGCCGTCGATGCTGTGGAGCGCCCCCGTGATCCAGCCCGCCTCGTCGCTCGAGAGGAACGCCGCGAGGGCCGCGACCTCCTCCGGCGTCCCCGGCCGGCCGATCGGGTGCGTGGACTCCGACCGCTCGAGGAACGCCGCGTAGCGGTCCTCCGTCATCCCCGTCGCCTTGTGGAGGTTCGTCACGACGACGCCGGGGTTGATCGCGTTCACGCGCACCTTGTGCGGCGCGAGCTCGAGCGCGGCGACCTGCGTGAGCATGTCGACCCCGGCCTTGCTCACGCAGTACCCGAGCAGGCCGGGGTAGGGGCGCAGCCCCGCCACGCTCGAGACGTTGAGGATCGACGCGTCCCGGCCCGCCTTCGCGCTGTCGACGAGGAGCGGCGTCGCGTGCCGAGCCACGTCGTAGACCCCGAAGAGGTTCGTCTCGAGCATCCGCCGGAGCTCCGCCGGGTCGCTCTCCATCAGGCCGTCGAAGCCGATGACCCCGGCGTTGTTCACCACCACGTCGAGCCCGCCGAGCGCCTCGCGAGCGCCGCTCACCGCGCGCTCGCCGCCGCTCGGGTCGGCGTGATCCGCGACCACCGCGTGCGCCTCGCCGCCCGCCTCGCGCACCTCCGTCGCGGTGGCCTCGAGCGCGTCCGCGCGCCGGCCCGTGATCACCACCCGCGCGCCTTCGCTCGCGAACCGGAGCGCCATCGCGCGGCCGAGCCCGCTCGAGCCCCCGGTGATCAGCGCGCGCTTCCCTTCGAGTCGTCTCATGCGCGCGAGCTTACCCCGCGCGCCAGCCACCGACCGTCGACGATGCGCTCGGGCGTCGTCAGCGGAGCTTGCCTTCGATCATCGGCCGCTTGGCGACGAGCGCCTCGATCAGCAGGTCACGGGCGGCGCGGACCCGCGCCATCGTGCGGAGGTCCGCGTGGGTCAGCACCCAGAGCGGGGCGTTCAGCTCGGGGGTCTTGCGCACCCTCCGCCAACCGCGAGCGATCCCGAGCGGGCAGGGGATGGGCGCGACCCCCGCGTGCGCGTCGATCGCTTCGCGAAGCGCCCAGGCCGTGTCGACGCGCATCGTCACCCGGGCGTTCGGCACCTCGGTGTCGAGCCAGCGGGCGAAGCCCACCGTCACCTCGCGCGCCCACCCGACCCAGTCGAGGCTGGCGAGGTCTCGCGTCGATCGTCCGCGCAGGTACGCCTCGGTCCCCCACACGCCGCAGCTCAACGTCCCGATGCGTCGACCCACGAGATCCGGCGGCGGGTTCGGGGCGACGCGGATCGCGATGTCCGCCTCGCGCTGCCCCAGGTTCGCGAACCCCGTGCTGACCGCGACCGTCAGCTCGACGTCGGGCAGCGCGCGCGCGACCGCGGCCAGGTCCTCGGAGAGCACGGGGAGGAGCGCGTCGGGCAGGGTCACGCGGACGGGCCCGGCGAGGCGGAGGTCCCGTCCTTCGACCCGGCGCTCGAGCGCGACCACGATCGTCTCGAGCTCCCGCGCGCTGTCGAAGACGTCCTGCCCCGCGGCGGTCAACGCCCAGCCCGTGGGCAGCCGCTCGAAGAGCTGCACCCCGGTGGCGCCCTCGAGCGCGTCGACGCGCCGCAGGATCGTGGAGTGGCTGACCCCGAGCGAGCGCGCCGCCCGGCGGATCGATCCCTCGCGAGCGATGGCCAGCGCGACCCGCAGGTCGTCCCAGGAGCCGATGGAGAGGTGGTCCGAAATCGGACCAGCATTGCGCATTTTCGGAGACTACCGGTCCGAATACGGTCCGGCTAGCTTTCTTCTCGTAGGCCCGAGCGAAGAGGAGACCCACGATGAACGAAGCGCTGACCCAGGCCCCCGCCATCTCCACCCCGAACGCGACGCCCGCCATCGTGCTGCGCCCTGGTGAGGGCGAGGCGGTGTGGTTCCTCGACCACTTCATCACCGTGAAGGCCGACGCGGCGAAGGGCGCGCCCTTCTCGCTCTCCGAGATCGCGTTCCCCGCCGGCGCCCACACCCCGTTCCATCGCCACCAAGGCGAGTCCGAGTCCTTCTACGTGCTCGAGGGTGAGGTGACCTTCGTCCTCGAAGACGGCCGCAAGCACACCGGCGGGGCGGGGACGTTCCTCCACGTCCCCGCGGGCGTCGCGCACGGCTTCCAGACCGACTCCTTCACGCGGATGATCGTCATCACCGGCCAGGTGGGCTTCCTCGACCTCGCGCGCGACGCGGGCGGCCCCGCGGAGCGCCGCGAGATCCCGCCCCCCGCCGCCCCCGACCTCGCGAAGCTCGACGCGGCGGCCGCCCGCCACGGCATCGACCTGCTCGGCCCGCTGCCGGAGTGAGCCGCGCTACCCCGCGGTGAGGTCGAGCTCGAGACGGACCTCCTCGAGGTCGAGCTCGGGCAGCAACGGGAAGACGCGGCGCGCTCCGTGGGGTCGGGCGCCCATGCGCGCGTAGAACCGCTGCGCCCTCTCGTTCGCGGACAGGACCCAGATCGCGAGCCGCGCGGCGCCCGCCTCGGCGCAGGCCGCCTCGGCGCGGCGGAATAGCTGCGCGCCCACGCTCCGACCCCAGGCGTCGCGGGCCCCCGGACGGACGCCCAAGGTCGACGTGGGCGAGCGGGTCGGTCGGGCGTGGTGGTACGTTCTGCCGCGGGGGAGACGATGACGCGGACCCTTTCGAGCTCCATCCTCGCCGCCGCGCTCCTCGCGGCCTGCGGGCCGGACGCCCAACTCGACCGAACCCTCGCGACCGTGGAGCGCGTCCGGGGCGAGGCCACGCTCGAGGAGTCGACCGTCGAGCGGGTGGGGCGCGTGGCGCCGAGCCAGGCGTTGACGATCGGGGATGGCGGCCTCACGCGGCTGTCCCTCGACTCGGGTCCGTGGGGGCTCCTCGACGCCGCGGCGCGCGTCACCATCGTGGACGAGGCGACGATCGCGCTCGAGGCGGGGCGCATGTACGCGGAGGCCGGCGAGGGCGAGGAGCTCTTCGTCACCGCGGGCGAGCGCAGCATCCGGGTCAGCGACGCGTCCGTCTCGGCCACCCTCGAGGGCGACCTCGCGGTGTACGTGGTCCGCGGCGAGGTCAGCTGGACGGCTGGCGAGGCGCGCGGGATCGCGCGCGCCGGCGAGCAGCTGACCCTCGGCTCCGAGCCCGCGACGACGCCGGTGACGCTCTGGCGCGACTGGACGGGCGGCCTCGCGCGACCGGGGCCGTCCGACGCGCGCGGGCCCGAGGGCGTCGGCGTGCTCGAGGCGCGCGTCCCCGACGAGATCGGCCAGGCGCGCTGGCCGCTCGTGATCCGGCGGCTCGACGTGCAGGTCCGCATCGTCGGCGACCTCGCCGTCACCGAGGTCGAGCAGGTGTTCTTCAACCCCGCGTCCGAGATGGTCGAGGGCCTCTACCGCATCCGCGTCCCCGAGGAGGCGGTGCTCCAGCGCTTCGCCGTCGATCGCGACGGCCACATGGTCGACGGCTACGTCCGCGAGAAGGCGCAGGCGCAGGCGGCCTACCAGGCGCAGGTGTACCGGGGCTCGCAGCTCGACCCGGCGCTGCTCGAGTGGGTCGCGCCCGGCCGCTACCGCGCGCGCATCTACCCGATCCGCCCGGGCGAGACGCGGCGCATCGTCGTGCGCTACGCGGAGTGGCTCGCGCCGATCGCCGAGGGGGGGCCGCGGCTCTACCGCTACCCGATGGGCGGCGGCCGCGACGCGCCGCGGGTGCAGGAGCTCTCCGTCGCCGTCGACGTCGAGGAGGCCGAGGTCGAGCGCCTGCGCGCGGGCATGGGCGCGGCCGTCGAGGGTGGGCGCGTGCGCCTGCGCCGCAGCGACTTCGCGCCGCGCTCCGACTTCTGGCTCGAGCTGTACGGATCCCCGCAAGGGCAGCGCGCGTGGCGCGCCCCTCACGAGCCGCCGCCCCGCGCTCCGGACGCGCGCACCGTCGTCGGCGAGGCGGACGAGCGTGACTACTTCTATCTCCCGCTCCACCTCCCCGAGCGGCTCTTCGCGGACGCCCGCGCGACGGGCGTCGACCTCGTGATCGTGGCCGACGTCTCTGCGGGCACCGATCGATCGCACCTCGAGCTCGGCCGGAGCGTCGCCGAGGCGATCAGCGCGCACCTCGGCGCCAACGATCGCGTCGCGATCGTGACCTCCGACCTCACCATCCGCTCGCTCGGCGACGGGCCGCTCGAGCTCGGCGACGCGAGCCCCGACCGGGTCGAGGCGCTGCTCGACGGCCTCGCCCGCGTGCCGGCCGGCGGCGCGACCGATCTGGGCGCGGCGATCGCGGCGGCGGCGGGCCTCCTCGATCCGGCGCGACCCGGCGCCGTGATCTACGTCGGCGACGGCGCCCCCACGGTGGGCGAGCTCGAGGCCGAGGGCTTGCTCGAGCGCATCGCGCGGCTGCCCGCGCCTCTGCGCCTCTACGCCGTCGGCGTGGGCGGCGACGCGAACCTCGACCTGCTCGAGTCCCTCACGCGCGGCGGCGGGCTCGCGCTCCGCGTCGAGGAGCGGTCGGCCGCCGCCGACGCGGCGCTGCGGCTCCTCGGTCACGTCACGCGCCCGGTGGCGCAGCGGGTGACCGTCGCGCTCGGCGACGGCATCGAGAACGTCTACCCGCGCCGCCCCGTCGACGTGGTCGAGGGCGAGATCTTGAGTGTCAGCGGCCGCATCCGCGACGCGCTGCCCACGACGGTGCACGTCCACGGGACCATCTCGGGGACCGACTTCGACGAGGACATCCCCGTCGCCACGCTGCCCACCGAGCAGTCCACGGACCTGCGCCTGCGCTGGGCCGGCGAGCGCCTGCGCCAGCTCCTCCTCGAGGGCGCCGGCCGCGAGGAGGTGGCCGAGCTCGGCGTCCGCTACGGGCTGATCACGCCGTTCTCGAGCTACTACGTGCCGAGCGCCGCGGAGCTCAACGGCTACGGTCCGCTGGGGCTGCGCTGGATCGATCAGCCCGACCTGCTCCAGCAGGTCGACCTCGAGCGCCGCGCGAGCCGGAGCGGGCTCGACGCCATCTTCGCCGTCGCGCTCGGCCCGCTCGCCATCGCGGGCTGCGCCGGCGGCGACGACGAGCCCGCCGCGGTGAGCAGCGCCATGCAGGAGGCGCAGGGCTGGGCCGGGGATCCCGCGCCCGAGGTCGCCGAAGAGGAGGCGATGCCGGTGGAGGCGCCCGTCGTCGTCGCCGAGCCGATGGCGCCGCCTCCGGCGCAGCCCGCGACGTCCACGCCGATGCCGACGAGCGGCTCCACCGCCACGGTCACGGGCGCTCCCGGGGGGAGCCCTCCCGCCGACGCCTTCGGCGGGGACGACGGCATCGTCGATCAGCTGCAGCGGCTCGGCTACGCGCCGGGCCCCGCGCGGCCCGCGACGCGGAGCCGCGAGGCCGGCGGCGAGGTCATGGATCCGTGGGCCGGCTCCGAGGACGTCCTCGCCGCCGCCGAGGGGGTCGGGGCGGGCGGCGGTGGCCAGGGCTACGGCCAAGCGGCGCAGCAGAACGAGCGGCGCGCGCGCGTGGTCGAGCGCAACGTCCGGCCCAACCTCGCGCTCCGGCTCGGGGGGCGCGCCGACCAGGCCGACGACAACTCCAACGCGGATCGTCGCACCTCCGCCAACGCCGCGATCGATCTCGACGAGGTGCTCGGCGGGCTCGCGAGCCCCGACGACGACGGCGAGCGATCGCACCGCGACGCCAACGGCTACTTCACGACCGTCGTCACGGTGCGGACCACGACCGAGCGCGCCGCGCAGCACGAGGTGCGGCGCTGCTCCGACGCGTCGCGCCTGTCGCTGGCGGATCGCGAGGAGCTGTGGCGCGAGCGCCTCGGCGCGGCGGGCGGCCCGAGCGGCTGGGTCGGCGTGTACCGCACCGCGATCCGCGAGTGCGAGGCGCCGAGCTGGCGCGACCGCCGCACGCTCCTGTCCGCGATCCTCGGCTCAGCCGGGAGCGTCGACAGGATGATCTCCGTCTACCACCTCTTCTCGACGGGCTCCGAGCGCGGCTTCCTGCGCGGCGCGATCCTCGCGCGGGTCCGCTCGCCGCAGGACCTGCGGTCGGTGCGCGGCGCGTTCGGGCTCGGCAACGAGCCGGACTGGGAGCTCGTGGAGCAGGTGCTCGAGCGCGCCGCCAACGAGGCCGCGCGGGTGCGCGCGCTGCGGCGCCTCTCGATGCAGTACCCGGACAGCTTCGATCTCAAGCTGCGCCTGCTCGAGGCGCTCGAGACGGGCGGCCACGGCGCCGAGGCGCGGCGCCTCGCGGACCACCTGCGCACCGACGCGCGCAGCGACGCGGGCGTGCGCACAGCGGTCGGCGAGATGTACCTGCGCATGGGCCAAGAGGAAGAGGCGCGCCGCGTCTTCAGCGAGATCGTGGAGTTCGCGCCCCTCGACGAGCTGGCCCGGCGTCGGCTCGGCGACCTCTACCGCGCGCATGGCTGGTTCGAGGACGCGTACCGGCAGTACCAGACGCTCGCCTCGATCCGACCCGACGACCCGACCGCGCTGCTGCTCCTCGCTCAGGCGGCGGCGGGGACCGGCCGCATCGACGAGGCGCTCCGGCTCGAGCAGCGCCTGATGGAGACCGCGCAGCCCGGCGCCGAGCAAGGGATCGCGCGCATCGCGCAGCTGTGGACCTCGGTCCGGCTCGCGAAGCTCCGCGCCGCCGCGCGCGAGGCGAACGACGAGGAGCGCCTCGGCGCGCTCGACCGGCGCGTGCGGCGCAGCGGCGTGCTCGGCGTCGCCGGCGACCTGCGGGCGACGCTCGTCTGGTCCCACCCGGACGCGCAGATCGGGCTGTGGGCCGCGCACCCCAACGACGGCCTCGCGCGGCCCGCCGAGATCGCGCCCGAGTTCGGCATCGAGGCGTTCGACGTGCCGGAGCAGGACGACGGCACCTACCGCTTCGAGGTCCGGCGCGCCGACGCGAGCTCGCCGACCGACATGGCCGCGGAGCTCGTGCTCGTGTGGCACGAGGGCCGCGAGGACGAGGTGGTCGAGGTCGTCCCGCTCGACTTCTCGGGCGGCCGCGCGGCCTACGCGTGGACGCTGACCGGCAGCGCGCTCACCGAGGCGCGTCGCTGAGCGCCGCCCCCGTCGCCGCGGCGAAGCGCGCGTGCGCGACCTGCAGCTCGGCGCGCGCGTCGATGAGGACGGCGTCGGCGGCCGCCGCGGCCTGCTCGCGCAGGTTGACGATGAACAGCTGCGTGGCGCCGAGCTCGAAGCGCCGCCGCTCCGCGTCCGCCACCGCGCTCGCGACCTCGGCGCTCTGCGCCGCGAGCCGCTGCCGCTCCTCGGCGGCGCGCACCGCGCTGTAGGCGTCCTGCACCGCCGCGCCGATCTGCTCACGGACGAGCTGCGCGTCCGCCTCGAGCGCCGCGAGCTCCGCGTTGGACCGGTCGATCCCGCCGCGCGCCTCACGAAACTGGAGCGGCAGCGAGACGAGGACCGAGCCCTCGACCACCGCCGGGCCCAGCACGCTCTGCTGGTCGGCGGTGCCCGATCCGAGGTCGACCGACGCGCCGACGGTGAGGTCGATCCGCGGCGCGAGCTGGTTCTCGGCGTAGTCGACGGAGACGCGCTGCCGGCGCAGCAGGGCGCGGTAGCGCTCCATCTCCGGCCGACGCCCCCACGCGGCGTTCACCTCCTCGCGCACGTCGACCGACAGCGGCGGCGCGTCTTCGGTGACGAGCGGCACCGCGCTCGGTCGAGGGACCCGGGGGCTCCCGTCGTCGCGCCGCAGGTAGAGCGACAGCGCGATCGACGCGCCCTCGAGCGCGCGCCGCGCGCTCACGAGCGACGTCCTTCGCGACAGCACCGCGCGCCGGTTCTCCAGCGACTCGATCGCGGGGATGGCGCCCGCGCCGACCCGCGCGGCGACCTGCGCCTCGCGCGCCTCCGCGAGCTCGAGCAGCCCGGCGGCGACCTGGTAGCGCTGCCCCGCCGCCACCCACGACCAGTACGCGCGCGCCGCGTCGAGCCGCATGCTCAGGCGTCGCGCCTCGAGGCTCGCCTCCTCGGCGTCGGTCGCGTGCTCCGCGCGCCACATCCGCGCGCGGCGCGCGTCGATCGGCCCGTCGCGCCAGAGGGGCACGCGGACCCGAGCGCGCACCTCCCCCGCGTCCAGCGTCTGGTACTGCCCGTAGTAGCTCGGCACGTCGCCGCCGCGGCCGATCCGCCACCCGGCGCTCACGCTCGCGCCCCAGAGCGGCGTCGGCTGCTCGAGCATCACGTCGGCGCGCCCCCAGTCGTAGTACCCCACGGGGGCCGCCCAGCCCTGCGCCGTAAGCGACAGATCGAAGCCCCCCTCGGCCGCGAGCTGCTCGCCCTCGGCCGCGCGCACGCTCTGGCGCGCCGACTCCAGCGTCGGGTGGTGCCGCTCGACCGACGCGAGGACCGCCCCGAGCGTGAGTGGCGCGCCGCCCCCCACCGTCGCGCGGTCGCTCGGCTCGAGCGGGGGCAGCTGGTAGCCGCCGGGGAAGGTCAGCTCCGCGCTCGGCGCGTCCGGCGCCTGGCCGTGGGCCACGGCACCGACGGAGGCGACGAGCGAGAGGGCGCCCGCGAGCACCGCCATGAGGCTTGCATGCTTCATCAGTAGTCGCCCTCGTCGCCGTAGCCGCCCTCTTCGCCGTACGAGTCGCCGCCGCCGTACCCGCCGCCGCCGTAGCCAGGGCTCGAGTACGAGCCCGCGCCGGGGTCGGTCGACGGCGGCGAGTCGAGCACGGGGGGGAAGCCGTTGAGCTGACGCCACAGCTCGAAGCCGACGCTCACGCGCTCGAGCAGCACCCAGCCGTTCGCGCGGACGCCCTGCCGCAGGAAGCGCGTGGAAGGCCACGGCTCGTCGTCGGGATCCGGGACCACGACCACGCGGAAGTTCCCGCGGCCGTCGTCGGTCGAGTCCACGAACGCGACCCGGCCGCCGAACGTTCCGACCGCGACCGATGGCCACCCCGCGAACTGCACCGCGGGCCAGCCCTCGAACTGCAGCCGCACGTCGCGCCCCGGCGCGATGATCGCGGCGTCGTTGCCGTCCACCCACAGCTCCACCGCGCGGTCGACGGTGTCGGGCACGAGCACCGCGAGGGTGTCTCCGGCGCTGACCTGATCGCCGCCTTGGTTCGCGACGAGGCGGAAGATGGTCCCGGCGCGCGACGCGGTGACGAGCTGCGCCTCCTGGCGCGAGATCCGGACGTCGAGGCGCGCGAGCGCGGCGCGCGCGTTGGCCGCGTCGCTCTGGTAGGACTGGAGCGACGTGCGCGCCGACTCGATCGCGGACTCGCGATCGGCCCGCGCCCGCTCGAGCTCCGCGCGCTTCGCGGTGAGCTCGTCGCGTGAAGCCCGCGCTCGCGCGCGCGCCGAGTCGCGGTTCGTCCGCGCCTGCGCCCACGCCAGCTCCGCGAGCTCCCGGTCCCGGACCGACGCGAGGCCCTGCTCGGACAAGGCGCGTTGACGGGCCAGGTTCAGCGTCGCCGTGTCGAGGGCCGCGTCCGCCGCCTGCTCCCTCTGGTCGCTGGCCTCCACGGACTGCTGCGCGGCGCGGACCCGGGCGTCGTAGCTCGCGACCGAGCTGGCCTGCCCGCGCGTCACCGCCTCGAGCCGGGCGCGCTGCGCCTCCACGCTCGCCTCGTAGTTGCGCAGCCGCTCCGCGGTGGCGTCGCGCTCGAGGCCGAGCCGCTCCATCAGCTGCGGGTCGTTGTCCGAGATGCGGACGATCGGGTCTCCCACCGCGACGACGGAGCCCTCCTGGACGAACCACTCGACCACGCGACCGCCGACCGGGGCCTCCACGTTCTGTCGCCGCTCGAGCGGCGCGTACGCGATCACGCGCCCGCCGCCGCGGACGTTCTGCTGCCAGGGCGACACGAGCGTGAAGACGACGAACGCGACGAACGCTCCCGTCAGCCCCACCGCGATCCGGCGTGCGCGGACGGGCGGCGGCACGAGGCGCGTCGAGGGCAGGGGGGCGGGCTCGCGGTAGGGGCCGGCGTGGGCGGTTCCGAACATCTCAAGCCTCCGTGGGGGCGGTGTCGAAGAGGCATCCGTCGCGGAGCGCGAGCGCTCGCGTCGCGCGTCGACGGATCGCCGGGTCGTCGGTGACGACGAGCAGGGTCCAGGGCGCGTCCGCGGCGAAGAGAACGTCGAGCACTCCGTCCCGCGTCGCCGCGTCGAGGCCGTCGAGCGCGCCGTCGATCACGAGCAGCGACGGTCGGCCCACGATGGCGCGCGCGATGACGAGGCGCTGGGCCTGCCCGCGGGAGAGCGGCCCCCCGTCGGGCATCACGCGCGTCGCGAGCCCTTCGGGCAGCGCCGCGATCTCGTCGAGCAGGTCCACCGCGCGCAGCGCCGCGCGCACCTGCGCCGCGTCGACGTGCCGGCGACCGAACGCCACGTTGTCGGCGATCGTGCCGACCACCACCTCGGCCCCTCGCACCAGCGCGGCGCGCTCTCGGAGCTCCTGGCGATCCACGTCGCCGAGGTCGAGGCCGTCGATCTGAACGCTCCCCGCGCGGGCCGTCCGGAGCCCGAGGAGGACGTCGACGAGCGCGGTCCGGCCCGCGCCGCTGACCCCCGCGAGCACCGCGCGGTCCCCCGGCGCGAGCTCGAGCGAGACGTCGGTGAAGAGCGGCTCGCGGCCTTCGAAGGCGAACGAGAGCCCGCGCGCCTCGAGCTTCGCGCCCCACGCGCCGGGGGCGGGGAGCGGCGTGGTCGGGCCGCACGGCTCGAGGGGCAGGTCGAGGAGCTGCCCGACCTTGTCGAGCGCCGCGAGCAGATCGTAGGTGGTCTCGAGGTGCTTGCCGATCTTGGCGAACGACGCGACGACCATCGTCACGATGAGCTCCGCGGCGACGAGCTGGCCGAGCGTGAGCTGCCGCTCGATCACGAGCCAGCCCCCGATCCCGAGGACCCCCGCGCTCGCGAACGCCTGTAGCGCGAGCGCGCCCGCGAGCTGGCGGAAGACGACGCGGAAGTGCTTGTCGCGGCCCGTCAGGTAGGCGGCCGCGAGCTCGTCCGCGCGCTGCCGAGCCAGCGTCGGGCCGCCCGCGAGGCGGAACGCCGAGGGGTGACGCGCGACCTCCTCGAGCCAGCTCGCGACCTCGTACTTGGCCTTCGACTCCTTCACCGCGGTGGCCGTCGCGCCGCGGCCGAGCCCGAACAAGATCCCCGCCACGAGGCCGAGGAGCACCACGTCGAACGCGAGCAGGAGCGGGTGGTAGAACGCGAGCACGAGCATCCCGACCGCAGCGGTGAGCACCACCTGCAGGCCGTCGATGAGGAGCGACGACGCGGCCTTCTGGATCGTGAACAGATCGAAGAAGCGGTTGACCAGCTCGGGGCCGTGCGCGCGATCGAAGGCCGAGAGCTCGACCCGCGGCAGCCGGTGCGACAGGTCGTTGACCAGCCGCACGAAGAGGCGCCGCTGTAGCACCTCGACGATCCATGCCTGCAGCGCTCGAAGGACGCCCGCGAAGGCGAGCCCCAGGAGCACGAGGATCGCGAGGACGGCGAGCGGCTGCAGCAGCGTGCCGAACGCGACGGTGTTCACCAGCGCCTGCACCGCGATCGGCGTCGCGAGCGTCAGGAGGCCGACCCCGATCGCGTAGACGAGCGTCACCAGGACGTCGTGGCGCTCCTGGCGCAGCACGAGGCGCAGCCGCGCCCACGGCGACGGAGGGGGCCCCGAGCCCTCCGCGTCGTCGGCCGCCCCATCGGGATCGTGGAGGAGCCCCGGCGGATCGACGGCGACCCAGGTCACCGCGCCGAGCTGCGCGGGGTCGAGCAGCTCGGCGAGCTCGCCGCGGCTCGCCCAACGGACCACCCCGTCGCGACGCTCCACCTCGAGCTGTCGGCCCCGGCGATCGGTCAGCAGGACCCAGCGTCCGTCGACGTCGAGCGCGACCACCGGGTGCTCGGGGCCGACCGCGCGGGCGATGTCGGCGACGCTCCCCTCCAGGTGGGTCGCGTGGAGCCCCAGCTCCTCGCAGGCGGCGACGAGCCGCTGAGGCCAGGGCCCACGGTCCTCGGCGCTCGTTCGATCCGCGATGGCCCGCAGCGCGTCGAGGTCGACGTCGAGCCCGACGGCGCCGTCGACGCGTCGGAGGAGCGCCTCCCAGTCGCCGAGCCACGCCGCCGCGGCCTCGCCGGGAGGGCGCGGCAGGAAGGATCCCCGCTCTTCGATGGGCGCCACCGTCAGCTCCCCAGCATCCGCTCGGTGTCCACCCGGCGAGCGACCGACGAGGCCACGCGATGGCAGAGCCGCTCGCCAGCCTCCGCGAGCGTGAGGGCCTCGGTCCGGACCTCGAGGTCGCCGTGGTCTCGCAGCCGGACGGATCCCGTGCCGCTCACACCGGACTCGCTCGACCGCAGCGCGAGCGAGACGCGATGGACCTCCGCCGTGTAGCTCCCCATCGCGCTCCGGAGCCGCTCCCGCAGCGCCATCGGGGCCTCGGCGTCGCATCCGCCGACCTGGATTCGAATGTGGATCTGCATGGTGCGAGAACGTATGGGGCTCCTCGCCGATGCGAACCAATCGATAATGTGTAAGACTCGATTCGGTTATTCCGATACGGCCGTCTCGACACGGGATCTCGATGGAGTGGCTGAACTACCACCACCTGCTCTACTTCTGGACCATCGCGAAGGAGGGCTCGGTCACGGCCGCGGCCTCCACGCTGCGGCTCTCGCAGCCGACCGTGAGCGGTCAGGTGAAGCTCCTCGAGGAGGCGCTCGGCGCGCGGCTCTTTCGCCGCGCGGGGCGCAACCTCGAGCTCACCGAGATGGGCAAGGTCGCGTATCGCTACGCCGACGACATCTTCGCGCTCGGCCGCGAGATGCAAGACGTCTTCGCGGGGCGCGCCACCTCGCGGCCGGAGCGCCTCGTCATCGGGGTGAGCGATCTGGTCCCCAAGCTCGTCCTGCACCGGCTGATCGAGCCGGCGCTCGGGCTCGATCCCCCCATCCGCGTCGTGTGCCGCGAGGACAAGACCGAGCGGCTCCTCGCCGACCTCGCGATCCACGACATCGACCTCGTCCTGACCGACACGCCCATCGCGGGGCAGGCGAGCGTGCGCGCCTTCAACCACGTGCTCGGCGAGACGGGCGTCACGTTCTTCGCCAGGGCCTCCGACGCGCGGCGCTACCGCTCGGGCTTCCCTCACTCGCTGGAGGACGCGCCCCTGCTCGTGCCGACGGAGAACACCTTGCTCCGTCGAGGGCTCGATCACTGGTTCACGGACCTCGGCGTGCGCCCGCGGATCGTCGCCGAGTTCGAGGACAGCGGGCTCCTCAAGGCGTTCGGCGCGGAGGGGGCGGGTCTGTTCCCAGGGCCCACGGCGATCGAGGACGAGATCTGCGAGGTCTACCGCGTGAAGATCGTCGGCCGAACCGACGCCGTGGTCGAGCGCTTCTACGCGATCAACGTCGAGCGGCGGATCAAGCACCCCGCGGTGCGGCTCATCGTCGAGCACGCGAAGGCCGCGCTCTTCCCCACCTGAGGGCTCGCGCGGTGTGCTTCACTACGCCGTCGTGAAGGCGCTTCGCTACCACCGGTTCGGTCCCGCGGCCGAGGTGCTCCGCTGGGAGGACGCCCCGGATCCGCGGCCTCGGCGCGGCGAGATCCGCGTCCGCGTCCACGCCGCGGGGGTCAACCCCAAGGACGTCCTCACCCGCAAGGGCAAGCTCGGGCCGCTCGTCCGCGGCTTCCCGCAGCGGTCGGGGCAGGACCTCGCCGGCGTCGTCGACGCGGTCGGCCCGCGCGTCAAGAGCCTGCGCGTCGGCGAGCCGGTGTTCGGGATGATCGGCGGGATGGGCTCGGGCGCGGTCGCCGAGCTCGCCGTGATCCGCGCGGACCACGCCGCGCTCGCGCCTCGTAGCGCCTCGATGGTGGAGGCGGCGGCGGTGCCGCTCGCGGGGATGACGGCCTTGCAGGCGCTCCGTGATCACCTGCGCCTCGGCCCCGGCGACACCCTCGCGCTCAACGGGGCGTCCGGCGGCGTCGGCGTGTTCGCGATCCAGATCGCGAAGATCCTCGGCGCGCGGGTCGTCGCGGTGTGCAGCGCCCGCAACGAGGATTTCGTGCGCGAGCTCGGCGCCGACGAGGTGCTCCCCTACGACGAGGCCCCGCTCGTCGAGCGGGACCGACGCTTCGACGCGGTCTTCGACACCTTCGGGACGGCGCCCTTCGCGAAGGCGAGGCGCGTGATCGCGCCCGGCGGGCGCTACGTCACCGCGATCCCGCGCCCCGACAGCCTCGCGCGCGGCCTCGCCTCGCGCGTCGTCCCCGGCCTCGAGGCGCACCTCGTGCTCGTGCAGAGCCGCACCCGCGACCTCACGCTGCTCGGTCAGTGGATCGACGATGGCAAGCTTCGTTGCGTCGTCGACCGCGTCTGGCCGGCCGATCAGGCGGCGCAGGCGCACGAGCACGTCGAGACGCGGCGGGCGCGCGGCAAGGTGGTCCTGGAGATCCCGGGTGCCTGAGCTCCCGGAGGCCGAGCACACCCGCGGGATCCTCGAGCGGCTCGCCGCGGGGCGGCGCGTGGTGGCGGTCGAGGTCGCGGACGATCCGATCGTGTTCGAGGATCGCGATCCCGCCTGGGTCACCGCGCGCCTCGCGGGGCGCCGCGTGGTCGCCGCGCACCGGCGGGGCAAGTACCTCTGGCTCGAGCTCGACGAGGGCCCGCACCCGATCCTGCACCTCGGGATGACGGGCACGGTGCGCTCGCGGGGCGACGAGCCGCTGCGACTCTCGTCGAGCCCCAAGGCCACCGACCGCGCGTGGCCGCCGCGCTTCACCAAGCTCGCGCTGACGTTCGACGACGGCGGCGAGCTCGCGTTCACGAACGCGCGGCGCCTCGGCCGGGTCCTGTTCCGCGACGCGCCGCGCGACGAGAAGCCGATCGCGCGCCTGGGCTTCGATCCGCTCACCGACATGCCCTCCGCGCGCGACTTCGAGGCGCGCCTCGCGCGGCGCCCCAAGGCGATCCTCAAGGCGCTCCTCCTCGACCAGACCTTCGCCGCCGGCGTCGGGAACTGGATCGCGGACGAGGTGCTCTACCAGGCCGGCCTCGACCCGCGCCGCCGCGTCGCGTCGCTGAGCGCCGAGGAGACCGCGCGGCTCCGCGCCAAGATCCGGCACGTCATCGCGACCGCGGTGCGCGTCGACGCGCGCAAGGACGCCTTCCCGAAGACGTGGCTCTTCCACCACCGCTGGGGCAAGGACCGAGACGCGAAGACCTCGCGCGGCGAGGTGATCGAGCACCTCGAGATCGGCGGCCGCACGACCGCCTGGGTCCCCACTCGGCAGCGGTAGTCAGCGCGCCAGGATCTGCTCGAGGAAGCGCGCGACGCGTTGGTAGAGGTGCACGCGGTTCGCGAGGTGCCGGACGCCGTGGCCCTCGTCGGCGAAGCGGACGTACTCGATCTCGACGCCGCGCTCCCGGGCCGCGACGACGAACCGATCCGACTCGCTCACCGGATCGCGGGGATCGTTGGCGCCGTGCGAGACCAGGAGCGGCCGCGCGAGCTGGTCGATGTGCGTGATCGGCGAGAGCTGCTCGAAGAACGCGCGGTCCTCCGGGTCGTCGATGTCGCCGTACTCGAGCCGGTCCGACGCGCGCAGCTCGGGGCTCGCCCCCTCGAGCGCGGTGACCCAGTTGCTGACGCCCACGAACGAAGCCCCGCCGCGGAAGGCGGTGGGGAACGTCGTCAAAGTCGCGAACACGAGGTAGCCGCCGTAGCTCCCACCCATCACCGCGACGCGCGAGGCGTCGAGGGCGGCGTCGCGCTCCAGCCACCGCAAGGCATCTTCCACGTCGCGGACCGCGTCGGGGCGGCGGCGCCCGTTGTCGAGCCGCGCGTAGGCCTTGCCGAACCCGGTGGAGCCGCGGAAGTTCAGGTCCAGGATCGCGATCCCGCGCGCGAGCAGGTACTGCTGGGTCGCGTCGAACATCGGCCGCGCCTGCGCGGTCGGGCCGCCGTGCAGGTCGATGACCACCGGCGGCCGCGCGACGCCCGGCGGCCGATACAGGAGCCCGTGGATCGTCACCCCGTCGCGCGCTTCGAAGGACTCGTGCGTCGGCTCCACGAGCCTCGCGGGATCGAGCCCCGCGAGCGTCGAGCGGGTCAGCCGCCGCGTGGAGCCGTCGCGCAGATCCCAGCGCCAGATGTCGCCGGGGATGCTCGGGCTCGAGATGGTCAGCGCCACCACCGGCTCGCGCTCGGCGAACCCGAACGAGTACACGCCGTCCGGCAGCGCGGGGATCGCGATCTCGCCCCCCGCGTTCAGCGGCCGCGCCTGGAGCCGCGAGAAGCCGCCGTCGTTCTCGGTCCACAGCAGCACCTGGCCGTCCGGAGAGAGCGCGAGCCCCTCGACGTCGCGGTCGGGCGTGTGGACCCAACGCAGCTCCGCGCCGGAGACGAACGCGATCCCGGCGAAGTCGCGGCCCTGGTCGGTGACCACGTAGAAGCCGCTCGAGTCGGGGAGCCACTCGATCGACTGGTACTGGCTCGGGTCGTCGGTGGGCGCGAACAGCGTCGTCATCTCGCCGGACGCCAGATCGAGGAGGTGCAGATCGTTGGCGTCCTCGCCGCGCGTCTCCCCGATCACGAGCGCGCCGCCGTCCGGGCGCCACGCCGCCACGTAGAGGCCCATGCGCCCCTCGTAGACGAGGCGGTCCTCGCCGCTCTCGAGCTCCATCACGTGGATGTCGTACGCGTCGCCGCCGCGCTCGGTCGTCGCGTAGGCGATGCGCCGGCCGTCCCGCGAGAACCCGCCGAAGCTCCGGAACGCGTCCGACGGCGCGAGCAGCTCGCGCTCTCGCGTCCCGTCCGGCGTCATCAGGTAGAAGCCCTCGCGCTCGTTGCCGCCGCGATCGGTGCCGTAGAGGATCCACTCGCCGGTCGGCGACCACGCGTGGAACGTGATCGGCTCGCCGAAGGTGCGCTGCTGCGGCGCGCCGTCGTCCCCGACGGTCCAGATCTGCGGCGCGCCGGTGACCGAGGTCCGGTACGCCAGGTCCGACCCGTCGGGCGAGAGCCGCGGCGCGCCCGCGCTGCGGACCATCAGGTAGCGCACCACGTCCGGCTCGTCGGCGCCGGCGAGCCCGACGCTCGCGGGGCTCACGGTGGGCACGTCCTCGGGGCGCGGCGCCCCGCTCGACGCATTCGACTCGGCGCCCGAGGTCGTCTCGTTCATGGGATCCTCGGTGGCCCCTGGCCCGCACCCGGCGGCGCAGAGCAGGAGCGTCAGGGTCAGGGCGCGGGGCATCCCGCCGCGTCACGAAGTCGCTGGATCTCGCCGAGGAGCTCGGCGTCCATGACCAGGCCTTCGAGCATGGCGTCGTTGATGCCGAGGTGGCCCATCCCGCGCGTGGTCTCGAGGTAGAGCCACGCGCGGCCCCACACCGTGAGGATCGCGTTGCGCCAGCAGCCCGCGTCGCCGTTGAGGATGTGATCGTAGGCGCTCGGGAATGTCAGCCGCGCCATGTGGAGGTATCGCTCCACGTACCAGAGGAACGTGAGGATCCCGTCCCGCTGCGAGCTCGCGCCGCCGGTGTTCAGCTCGTTGGTGAACGCGTAGCTCGAGGCCAGCGAGTTGACGTACTGGACCGTCTCCTCGAGCAGGGAGTCGAAGCCCTGATCGCCACCGTCGAACATCGAGTCGTCGGGGTTTCCGTCGAGGTAGATGTCCGCGTAGAAGTCGCTCGCGTTGAGCGACTGGTACTCGTCGTTGCGGATGCGGCTGCGCTCGTACGTGCTCCCACCCCGGGCAACCGTGTCGCCCCCCGAGCAGCTCAAGCGCAGAGGGCTGTCGTTGATGACGTACACCGCGTCCGCGCCGCCCTCGCTCAGGTCGTAGAAGTGGCCGCACTCGTGGACGATCGTCGACAGCTCCTCGTAGACCGACGTCGGCGTGCTCGGGTCGCTGAGGAAGAGCTCCACGCAGTCGCCGATGCCGGGAGAGTTGCCGTTCACGACGAGCTCCCGACCGGTCGAGTAACGGCGACCGAGCACGGCCTCGATGAACGCGCGAGGATCGCTTCCCGTGTAGGCCGCTTCGAGATCCGACAGGTCGGCGGTCGGGTCCGGGAGCGCCTCCGTGAACATGCCGTCCGTACAGTCCGGATCCACGAGCGCGCTCATCGGCGGGGGAGGACCCGCGTCCGTGCCCGGCGGCGGGCCACCGCCGTCGGTGCCTGGTGGAGGGCCGCCCCCATCCGTCCCCGGCGGGACGCTCCCATCGGAGCCGGTCATGCGGCCGTCGTCGCAGCCCGTGAGGATGAGCGCGACTACGAGTAGTCCGCACCCCGTCTTGCGTCCGTGAAGCATCGCCATCGGACATAGCAAGGATCGGGGCCGGCGGGAAAGGGGCCGGACACCCGAGAGCCCGCGCCGAAACGCAGGCTCTCGGGTGTCGGCGACCCCCCCGAGGACCCTGGGGTTGGGTTGGGTGCGGTAGGCCCTCGTCTCCGCCGACTCGAGAATCCTGGATCAGCCGGTTCTCGGGCGCCGTAGGGTCTTCCCTTACATGCGGTCGGGAGCGTCGATTCCGAGCAGATTCAGCCCGCGGGCGAGCTGACGACGGCTCAGATCGGCGAGCGCGAGGCGGCTCTCCCGGAGCGGCGCGGCCACGTCGAGGATCGGGCAGTGCTCCCAGAAGACGCTGACGCGCGCGGCGAGCTCGTAGAGGTGCCCCGCGATGTAGTGCGGGTTCGAGGCCTCGGCGGCGGCGTGGATGGCGTCGGCGAGCTTGAGGAGCTGCCGGGCGAGCGCCCGCTCGGCGTCGTGCTCGAGCGTGATCGGCCCCGTGAGCGCGTCGCGATCCTGCTCGCTCTTGCGCAGCACCGAGCAGCAGCGCGCGTGCATGTACTGGATGTACGGCCCCGCGTTGCCGGTGAAGGCGATCAGCTTGTCCCAGGCGAACGTGTAGTCGCTCGTCCGGTTCTGCATCAGGTCGGCGTACTTCACCGCGCCGATCCCGACCGACGCGCGCAGCGAGCGGGCGACCTCGGGATCGAGCGCCAGCGGCTCCTCGAGCATCTTGGCCTCGGCGCGCACCTCGGCCTCGTCGAGGAGGCTCGCGAGCGTCTCGACCTTGCCGGAGGCGTCGCGCGTCTTCTTCGGCTTGCCGTCGTCCCCGAGGACCATCCCGAAGCCGACGTGCTCGAGCTTCATCTCGACGCCGAGGAGCCGCATCACCTCGAAGAGCTGCGCGAAGTGCCCCGCCTGCCGCTTGTCGACCACGTAGATCGCGCGGTCGGCCTCCCAGCGATCGCGCCGGTAGAGGACGGTCGCGATGTCCGTCGTCGAGTAGAGGAACGCGCCGTCGCCCTTCTGGACGATGAACGGCACCTTCTGCTTCGCGAGCTTGGGGTCGACGCCCTCGAGCTCGCCGAAGAACACGCAGATCGCGCCCTCGTCCTCGCGTGCGATGCCCTTCTCGCGGAGGAGCTCCACCACGCCGGCGAGCCTGTCGTTGTAGGCGCTCTCGCCGAGCCACTCGTCGAAGGTCACGCCGAGCCGGTCGTAGACCAGGTTCAGGCTCGACTTGCTGACGTCGACGAAGCGCTGCCAGAGGGCGTGGTTCTCGCCATCGCCGGCCTGGAGCTTCGCGAGCTCCGCCCGCGCGCTGGCCGCGAAGGCCTCGTCCTCGCCGGCGCGCGCGCTCGCGAGCTTGTAGACGCGCTCGAGCTCCACGATCGGGTCCTGCGCGAGGGCCTCGTCCGAGCCCCACTCGCGCATCCCCACGATGAGCAAGCCGAATTGCGTGCCCCAGTCGCCGAGGTGGTTGTCGCCGATGACCTCGTGGCCGACGAAGCGGAGCGTCCGCGAGATCGCGTCGCCGAGGATGGTCGAGCGCAGGTGGCCGACGTGCATCTGCTTGGCGATGTTCGGGCTCGAGAAGTCGACGACGATCGTCTCGGGCGTCTCGACCGCGGGGACGCCGTCGCGGTCCCTGTCGACGAGCGCGTCGCCGAGCACGCGGCCGAGCCACGCGTCGTCGAGGCGCAGGTTCACGAACCCGGGGCCGGCGACCTCGGCGGAGGCGATCGCCTCGTGGGCCGCGAGGCGCTCGGCGACCTTCGCCGCGAGCTCGCGCGGGTTCTGCTTCAGGCGCTTGGCGAGGCCGAGCACGCCGTTGACCTGGTAGTCGCCGTGGGTCGCGTCGGACGTCGGGCGCAAGATCGCCGGCGCCTCCACGTCCAGCGCGTCGTGGATCGCGGCGGCCGCGATCGCGTCGAGGAAAGGCTCGATCCGCATGACGCGGCTACTACTACGAAAGCGACCGCGGGTCCCGCCGCATCGTCCAGATCGCGGGGCTCCCCTCGGCCACCGTCGTGCGGATCGTCTGGAACCCGAAGCGCCGGTAGAGCCGCGCGTTCATCTCCTTGCTCGTCTCGAGGACCGCGGGGAGCCGCGCCGCGTCGGCCTGCGCGCAGCAGACCTCGAGCATCGACGACCCGATGCCGCGCCCGTGGTGCCGCGGGTCGACGGCGAGGACCTGCAGGTAGAAGCACGGCTCGTCGGGGTGGGCCTCGTCGAGCAGCTCGCCCATCCGCATCGCCCGCGCGATCGTGGCGGGCTTGGCGTGGCCGGCCGCGAGCGCCCGCCCGATCGCCACGGCGCGCGCGCGCGCCTGCTCGGCGAACGGGATGGGATAGCCCCCGGGCGCGAACCAGATGCACACGCCGCGCAGCTCCGGCGCCTGCACCGCGTAGGTCGCCTCGCGCGGGTACCCGAGCACCAGGTTGGTGCCCATCACCGCGCCGACGAACACCTCCCGCTCCGCCTTCTCGGGCGTCAGGAAATTGAAGTACGGGTCCTCGTCGAAGGCGGCGACGAGCAGCGCCGTCGCCTCGCGCGTCTGGCTCCGGGTCAGCGGCGTCACGCGCCGAGGGTACCCGATGGACCGATGTCCGGCGCGCCGCGCGCGCTGTGGCAAGATGCGCCCGACATGGCGGGCAGCACCTTCGGGACCCTCTTCCGCGTCACGACCGCGGGCGAGTCGCACGGGCCGGCGAACGTGGTCATCGTGGACGGATGCCCGCCCGGGCTCGCGCTCGGGGTGGAGGATCTGCTGCCCGATCTGGCGCGGCGCCGACCGGGGCAGAGCAAGCTGGTGACGCAGCGGCAGGAGAGCGATACGCCCGAGATCCTCAGCGGGGTCTTCGAAGGGCAGACGACGGGGACGCCCATCGCGATCCTCTTCCGCAACGAAGACCAGCGCTCGCGGGACTACTCGGCGATCCAGGATCTCTATCGGCCCGGTCACGCGGATCACAGCTACGACGCGAAGTACGGCGGCCGCGATCACCGCGGCGGGGGCCGAGCGAGCGCGCGGGAGACCGTGTCGCGCGTCGCGGCGGGGGCCATCGCCAAGAAGCTGATCGCGGAGGACTTCGGCGGCCAGGTGCGCGCTTGGGTCCGGCAGGTGGGCGATGTGGTGGCGGACGTCCCGGACCCGACGCGGGTGACCCTCGAGGAGGTCGAGGCGACGCCGGTCCGCTGCCCCGACCCGGAGGCAGCGGCGCGGATGATCGAGCTCATCGACGCGGTCCGCCTCGACCAGGACTCGATCGGCGGTGTCGCCGAGATCGTCGCGCTCGACGTGCCCGCGGGCCTCGGCGAGCCGGTCTTCGACAAGCTCAAGGCGGACCTCGCCAAGGCGCTCTTCAGCCTGCCCGCGGTGCTCGGCGTCGAGTACGGCATCGGCTTCGGCTGCGCGACGATGCGCGGCAGCGACAACAACGACGTCTACGTGCCCGGCGACCCGGCCCACCTGCGCACGGCCTCGAACCGCCACGGCGGCATGCTCGGGGGCATCTCGACGGGCATGCCGATCCTGCTCCGCGCGGCGGTGAAGCCGACCAGCTCGCTGTCGCGCAAGCAGCCGACGGTCGACCGCGACGGGAACCCCGCCACGATCGCGACCAAGGGGCGCCACGATCCGTGCTTGCTCCCGCGCTTCGTCCCGATCGCGGAGGCGATGGTCGCGCTCGTGCTCGCGGATCACTGGCTGCGCTGGCGTGCCGCGGGCTTCGCGCGCTATGTCCCCCGCGGTGCTGCCGACGATTCGTGAGCTGCGCGAACGCTACGTGACCGAGGGGCGCGCGCTCCCCGCGGAGCTCGAGGCCGAGCTGCGCGCCGACGGCCGCGCCGGCGTGCAAGCGATCCTCGACGCGGTCGAGCGCCGGCGCCGGAAGAACCGCGCCGAAGGGCAGCGGCTGCGCCGCATGTTCCGCTACGAGCGGGCGCTCCGGCGCGAGGGCGTCGTGCACCTCGCCGGCGTCGACGAGGTCGGCATGAGCCCCCTCGCGGGGCCGGTGATCTCCGCCGCCGTCGTGCTCCCCGAGGACTTCCGCCTCGTCGGCGTCGACGACAGCAAGAAGCTCGACGCCGAGACCCGCGAGCGCCTCGCCGCGGTGATCCGGCGCGAGGCCACCTGCTACGCGATCGGCTCGGTGAGCCCCACCGAGATCGACGAGATCAACATCTACCGCGCTGGCCTCCTCAGCATGCGCCGCGCCCTCGAGGGCCTCTCGGTCCAGCCCGAGCACGTGCTCGTCGACGCGCGAAAGCTCGACGAGGTGAAGCTGCCGCAGACCCCGATCATCCACGGCGACGCGAAGAGCTTCACCATCGCGGCGGCCTCGATCGTCGCGAAGGTCCACCGCGACGCGCTCATGGTCGAGCTCGACGAGCAGTACCCCGGCTACGGCCTCGCGAAGCACAAGGGCTACCCCGTCCGCGAGCATCAGGACGCGCTGATGGAGCTCGGCGTGACCCCGATCCATCGCCGCTCGTTCGCGCCCGTCCGCCGCGCGCTCGGGATCGATCCCGAGCAGATGGACCTCTTCTAGGGTACCGCGGGGAGGTCGCCGAGCCCCGACGTGACGGCCACGCCGACCCCTGGGGCGGAGCCGCCGTGGAGGATCGCGCGGATGCGGCCGCGTGCGTCGAGCACGGGCGCGCCCGAGTTGCCGGGGTAGGACGGGCACTCGACGAGCCAGCCCACCGTGCTCGCCGCGTCGCCGTACGTCTCGACCGCGCTCTGTCGCGTTGCCACTCGGCAGAGGCGCGTCGAGAGCTCGTGCTGCAGCTCGTAGATCGGGTGGGGCCGCACGGCGGCGACGCTGACGATGATGGCCCGATCGATCGGGACGAACGCGACCGGCAGGGTCTCCCGCGCGACGGGCTGGGCGAGGCGGACCATCGCGACGTCGGCCCGCAGGACCTCCTCGTCGCGCACCGCGCCGGCGTGCAGGACGCTGCGGCACGCGACCCACTCGGCGGGGTGACCGGGCAGCGCGGGGAACGTCATCCAGCCGCCCTCGCAGCTCGCGCCCGCGTGGCGCGCCGGCTCGGGCAGGCAGTGGCTCGCGGTCAGGGCGACGTCGTCGGCGACGAGGCTCGCGGTGCAGCGCTGCAGCGAGCCCATCGCGCCCCAGAGCAACATCCCGACGCCCTCGGGGCAGGTGTCGTCCGCGCAGCGCAGGTGGACCTCTTCGGCGAGGATCCCCGGGTCGGCCGGGACGGGGGAGGGCGGCGGCGCCGACACGGCGACCTGGCTGACCGCGCTCGTCGGTCGAAACACCGGCGTCGCGGGAGCGGTCACGCAGCCGCCCGCCAACAGCGCGGCGCACACCGCTCGGGCCGCCCCGACGGAGCGCCCGCGGCGAGGTCCGAGGGCGATGCCCGGCGCGCGCACGAGGTCAGTATGACAACGAACCGCCCGAGGGGTTCCCGTGCGCACGCTCGTTGCCCTGGTCCCCGCTTTGGGGCATGCCCCGACCGTGTCCAGGCCGCTCGAACACCCCGCCCCGGCCCCCGTCCACGGGAGCTACGCCCACGGCTTCGGTCCGCTCGCGCGCCAGTTCGCGCGGCACTTCGAGCACGGCAAGGAGGTCGGCGCGGGCCTGACGGTGTTCCACCGCGGCGAGCTGGTCGTCGACGTGTGGGGCGGCTACGCGGACGCCGCCTCGAAGCGCCCCTGGGAGCGCGACACCCGGGTCGTCCTGTTCTCGGTGACCAAGGGCTTCATGGCGATGGCGATGCACCTGCTCGCCGATCGCGGGCGGCTCGACTGGGACGCGCCGGTCGCCACCTACTGGCCCGGCTTCGCGAAGAACGGCAAGGCCGGCATCACCGTCCGCGCGCTCCTCAACCACCAGGCGGGGCTGCCCTACCTCGACGAGCCGCTGACCCTCGCGCAGTGCACGGAGCCGTCCGGCGCCGCCGCGGTCCTCCACGCGCTCGAGGCCCAGGCGCCGGCGTGGCCCTCCGGCACCAAGCAGGGCTACCACGCGATCACCTATGGGCTCTACGCCCGCGAGCTCTTCGAGCGCATCGCCGGCGAGCCGGTGGGCCCGTTCCTCCGGCGAGAGCTCCTCGACCCGCTCGGCTCGGACGTGTACCTCGGCGCGCCCCCCGAGCTCGACGCCAAGTCGGCGACCCTCTACCCGCCGCCGACGCCCGGCCGCCTCGCGCGGATGGTCGTGTCGAGCGTGTGGTTCCCCGGCTCGGCCGAGGCGCGCATCGCCCGCGCGGTCCTCGGCAAGGCCTCGCTGCAGCGGCGCGCGTTCTTGAACCCGGCGACCGGCCGGGCCGGCGTCCTCGCGTACAACACCCCCGCGGTCCGCCGCTCGGCGCTCGCGTGGGCCTCCGCGACGGGCAGCGCCCACGGCGTCGCGCGCGCCTACCTCCCGTTCGCGTCCGGCGGTTCCCACGGCGGCCGCACCTATCTGAAGCAAGAGACGCTGACGCCCGTGCACCGCCGTCAGGGCTGGTCCGAGCGGGACGCGGTCCTCGAGAAGCCCCTCGGCTGGTCGCAGGGCTTCCTCAAGGAGGAGCGGCACGTCTTCAGCCCCACGACCCAGTCGTTCGGCCACGCCGGCATGGGCGGCGCCCTCGGGTGGTGCGATCCGGTGGAGGAGCTCTCCTTCGGCTACGTCATGAACCGCATGGACTGGCGGGTGCGCTCGCTGCGCGTGCTCGGCCTCTGCCACGCCCTCTACGAGTGCGATCCCGTACGCGAGCCGAGCTGAGCCGGCTCGGCGAGGCCCGCGATCCTTGCTAAGACACGCCTCGTGAGGGTCTGGGTCGTCTTCGCGCTCCTGCTCGCGGCCTGCGACGAGCCCGCCTCGGCGCGCTCGCTCGATCCGGCCGTAGTCGCGGCGCGCGGCGACGATCCCGCGGCGCTGCTCGCGTCGCTGCGGGCCGACCCGGGGGAGCTCGGGGACGACGAGGTCGCCTTCGAGGACGCGTCCGGCCACGCGCTCGACGTGTTCCACCGCGCGCTCCGGCGCGCCGACGCCGGGGAGGGGACCGCCCGCATCGCGATGTACGGCGGCTCCCACACCGCCGGCGATCACTACACGGGCCGCATCCGCGAGGTGCTCCAGGCGCGCTTCGGCGACGCGGGTCACGGGTTCGTCCCGCTGGTGCCGGTGGTCCGCAACCACTGGGCCTGGGGAGCCGTCATCGACGAGGCCGAGGGCTTCGAGGTGCTCCAGGTGGGCTTCAAGCGGCGCGAGGTGTTCCGCTACGGCCTGGCCGGCGCCGCGTTCCAGGCCGACGAGCCCGAGGCGTTCGCCGCGGTGACGGGCGACTCCTGGGGCAACGGCCGCCAGGCCACGCGCGTCGATCTCCTCTACGACAGGGTCCCCGGCGGCGGGACCCTCGAGGTCTGGCTCGACGGCGCCCACGTCGACTCGCTCTCGACCGCCGCGGATCCCGCGCGGAACGGGCTGCGGTCGTACGAGGTGAGCGACGCGACGCACCGCCTCGAGGTCCGCGCGGTGGGCGACGGCCCGGTGACCGTGTTCGGGGTAGTGATGGAGCGGGACGTCCCCGGCGTGGTCGTGCACAACCTCGGCCTGGTCGGCAGCAAGGCGCGTCACCAGCTCCTGTGGGACGAGGACCAGTGGGCCGCGTACCTGCGCCGGCTCGAGCCCGACCTCGTCGTCTTCGCGTACGGCAACAACGAGACGACCGACACGCACCTCACGGTCGCCGATCACGAGCGGGATCTGCGCGCCGCCCTCGCGCGCGTGGAGCGGGCCGCGCCCGACGCCTCCTGCCTCTTGCTCGGGCCGACCGACCGCCCCCTCGTCGGCGAGGACGGCTCCCTCGAGCCCCGCCCGGTGGTCGCCGAGATCACCGAGATGCAGCGCCGCGTCGCCGCCGACCTCGGCTGCGCGTTCTTCGACACCCTCGCGTTCCAGGGCGGCCTCGGGTCCGGCGCGACCTGGCGGAGCCACGATCCCCCGTACCTCGGCGAGGATCTCCAGCACCTCACGCGGCCCGGCTACCTGCGGTGGGGGGAGGCGGTCGTGCGTCAGCTCATGGTCGGTTATCGCCCGCCTGCTTGACGCACCGCGTTGCGGCGCACATATCCAGCACGTCGACTGAAGCATCATTCAGTTTCGGGGGCCGAAGGGACGTGGTCGGTGTCGCAAGCGCAGAACTGGTACAAGGCTGATCTTCGCGAGTTTCGCTTCCTGCTGTTCGAGCAGTTCCACCTCGAGGAGCTGCTCGGCAAGGAGCCGTTCGCGGACTGGGGACCCGACGAGGTCAAGATGGTCCTCGACGAGTGCTACCGGTACGCGACCGAGGTCGTCGGTCCGCTGAACGGGCTCGGCGACGCCGCGGGCTGTCGCCTCGAGGACGGGCAGGTCAAGACGCTCGAGGAGTTCAAGGGCGCGTGGAACGCGCTCTACGAGCAGGGCTGGCGCGTGCTCGCGGTCCCGGAGGAGCTCGGCGGCCAGGGCGCGCCGACGACGCTGCAGGCCATCGCCGAGGAGATGATGAGCGGCGCGAACCCGGCGTTCATGATGTACCCCGGCCTCACCAACGGCGCCGCGGACCTCATCGGTCATCACGGCACGCCCGAGCAGATCGCGACGTGGGCCAAGCCGATGTTCGCCGGAAAGATCGCGGGCACGATGTGCCTCAGCGAGCCGCACGCGGGCAGCGACGTCGGCTCCGCGAAGACCTCGGCCACGCCGGTCGGCGACGACGTCTACTCGATCAAGGGCACCAAGTGCTGGATCAGCGCGGGTGACCACGAGCTCGCCGACAACGTCGCGCACCTCGTCCTCGCGCGCATCGAGGGCGCCGAGCCGGGCACCAAGGGGCTCAGCCTCTTCATCGTCCCCAAGAAGCGCCTCGACGGGACCCCCAACGACGTCACCGTCGCGGGCATCGAGCACAAGATGGGGCTCAACGCCTCGGCGACCTGCACGCTGGTGTTCGGTGACAACGACGCTTGTCACGGCTACCTCGTGGGCGGCATCGCTCACCAGGGCATGCGGCAGATGTTCACGATGATGAACTACGCCCGCATCGGGGTCGGCATCCAGGGCCTCGCCGTCGCCGGCGCCGCGTACCTGAACGCGCTCGACTACGCGAAGGAGCGCAAGCAGGGCTCGAGCGTCGACGACTGGAAGGACCCGAACGCGCCGCGCGTGGCGATCATCCAGCACCCGGACGTGCGCCGGATGCTCCTCGACATGAAGTCGCGCGTGGAGGGCATCCGCGCGCTCGTCGTGAAGCTCACGATGCACCAGGACCGGGCGACCGCGCTCGCCGGCCAGAACGACGAGAGCGCCGCCTACCACAAGGGTCAGGTGGAGCTCCTCACCCCGCTCGTGAAGGCCTACGCGTCCGACCAGGCCTACCGCGTCGCCGAGACCGCGATCCAGGTCCACGGCGGCTCGGGCTACGTGCGCGACTTCCCGGTCGAGCAGGCGGCCCGCGACTCCAAGGTGTTCAGCATCTACGAGGGCACCAACCACATCCAGGCGCTCGACCTGGTCGGTCGCAAGCTCGGCCAGGGCGGCGGCAAGCACGCGCAGGACTTCTTCGCCGACGTGGCGAAGCTCGTCGGCGCGCACCAGGCGCACCCCGTCCTCGGCAAGGCCGTCGGTCAGCTCGCGAAGGCGCAGGAGGCCGTCGGCGGCTCCGCGTTCCAGCTCCTGGGCTGGTTCAAGGGCGGCGAGATGCACAAGGTCCCGCTCAACGCGAACCTGTTCCTGCAGATGATGAGCGAGCTCGCGGTGGGCTGGCTGCTGCTCGAGGGCGCGGTCATCGCGCACGAGGCGCAGGCCAAGCTCGACGCGGGGCACCCCGACCACGCCTTCTACGAGGGCAAGAAGGCGGCGGCGCTCTACTACGCCAACAACGTGCTCCCCAACGTCGTCGGCAGCGCGAAGGTCCTCCAGCTCGGCGACCAGAGCCCGCTCGACATCCCGCTGGAGAGCTTCGCGACCGTCTGACGGTCGGGTATCCTTGCCGTCTCGGTGCGGCGGCTGAAGAAGATCCTCGCGTGGGTCGCGATCGTGGGTGGCGGGCTCGTGCTCGCCGCCTGCGTCTTCCTCCTCGCCCAGGATCAGCCCCGCCCGACCGGCGAGGAGGGCGAGGACGCCGAGGATCTCGCCTCCGAGATGGAGAGCGCGATCGACCTCGTCGGCTGGGCCCGCACGGGGGCCGTCCGCTGGACCTTCGCCGGCCGCAACCAGCACCTCTGGGATCGGCGCCGCGGGCTCGTCCGCGTCCGCTGGGACGACGTCGAGGTCCTCCTCCACGAGGGCGGCTCCGCCGGGCGCGCCTACCGCAACGGCCGAGAGATCACCGGCGCCGAGGGCCTCGCGCTGCGCCAGCGCGGGAACGCGGCGTGGGTGAACGACTCGTTCTGGCTCAACCCCGTCGCGAAGATCCACGACAGCGGCACGACCCGGAGCCTGGTCCACAACGACCAGCTCCTCGTCGAGTACGAGTCGGGCGGGCTCACGCCGGGCGACGCGTACCTCTGGCACGTGAGCCCGGACGGCGAGCCCTACGCGTGGCAGCTCTGGGTGAGCGTCCTCCCCATCGGCGGCGTCGAGGTCAGCTGGGATCGCTGGATCACCCTGGACACGGGCGCGCGCATCAGCACCCGGCACGTCGGGCCCTTCGGCCTCGCGGTCGAGCTCACCGACGTCGAGGGCGCGGCGACGCTCGCCGACCTCATCGGCGACGAGGACCCCTTCGAGCCGATCCTGGACTGAGGCGAAGGACGCTACGGGGCGCCGGGGATCCGGGTGCGGCGCAGGCCGAAGCGGCCGCGGGGCCGCGGCGGGACCCAGCCCCCGACCGCGCGCTCGAGCTCGAGCGCGACGGCGATGGTGAGGTGGTCGTTGCCGTGCGCGGCGACGACCTGGCAGCCGAGCGGCAGGCCCTTGGCGTTGAGCCCGAGGGGGACCTGCGTGGCGGGGAAGCCGAGCACGTTGATGACGGCGGTGTAGACGAAGTCGAAGGGCCGCAGCAGGGGTCCGTGGTGGCGCGGCGCGGGGCGGGAGTAGCTGGGGAAGAGCATCACGCCGTCGTCGCCGAGGTCGTCGGTCAGCCGCTGGCGCAGGTCGTCGAGCTCGTGCAGCAGCCCCGACGTGCGGTGGGGGAGCATCTCCGGGATGCGCTCGAGCGCCGCGAGGCCGATCGCCGGGAACGTGTGCGGCGAGCGGCGCAGCAGCCACCGGCCGAGCTCGGGCAGGACCGGCTTGCGGCGGCCGTCGCCCATGAGGACGCCGAACGGCGTGCCGCCCGCGGCCGAGAGCCCGGCGCCCCAGTAGTGCAGCGACCGCTGGAGCTGCGGGTAGGCCCGAGCCTCGACGTCCGCGCCTCGCGAGGTGAGCGCGGCGGCCGCGTCCGCCTGTGCACGGCGCAAGTCGCGATGCACCCACGTCGTCCCGTTGTCGGCGACGTTCAGGACCCGGAGGCTCGCCACGTCGACCGTCGCGGGGTCGCCGAGCTCGCGCGCCTCGCAGGCCTCGTCCTCGCCGTCCGGGCCCGCGAGCGTCGTGAGCAGCGGCCACAGGTCCTCCGCGCGGCGCGCGAGCGGCCCCGTCGAGAGGTACCGGAGCGCCTCGCCCTCGGCGATCGGCCACTGCCCGGTGTTGGGGACGAGCCCCGCCGACGGCTTGTGGCCGAACACGCCGTTGAAGAACGCGGGCCCGCGGATCGATCCGCCGATGTCGGCGCCGAGCCCGAACGGAGAGATCGCGGCGCCGACCGCGGCGCCCTCGCCCCCCGAGCTCCCGCCCACGATCCGGCCCGGGTCGTACGGGTTGTTGGAGCGGCCGTAGACGCGGTTGTCGCTCTCGACCCACATCAACAGCTCGCTGACGTTCGTGACGCCGATCGGGATCGCCCCGGCCTGCCGCATGCGCCGCACGGTCACCGCGTCCTCGGTGCTGCGCTGCCCGCGCCGCGACACGAGCCCCGCGGACTGCGGCATCCCCTCGAGCTGGAAGCTCTCCTTGATCGTGCAGGGCACGCCGTGAAAGGGCGGCAGCCCGTCGGGCCCCTCGTCCCGCAAGCGGGCGTCGGCGGCCTTGGCCTCCTGCAGCGCCTCGCGGACCCGCGCCCGGACGACCGCGTTGAGGACCGGGTTCACCTCGCGGAGGCGGTCGATGTGACGTCGGACCACCTTCTCGCTCGTGGTGTCACCGCGCTTGATGAGGCCGGCGAGCTCGATCCCGGACTTGAGCAGGTACGGGTGCATCGCGACGGAGAGTGGTCGTCCCGGCGCGCTGGGTCAATCGCAGGTCGTGGCGTCGCGCGCGGGCACGCGCGGCGCGGGCCCCGCGCGCAGGCTCTCGAGGAAGCAGCGATACTGCAGCTGCGGCTCGGAGCGCTGGAACATGATCTCGTGGCCGTCCTCGATGCCGTCCTCGAGGTGCTGGACCACGACCCGCGTGGCGCCGCCGCGGTTCGCCGAGGCGGGCAACGTGATTTGCGATCGCTCGCTGAACGAGAGCAGGTCGTCGAGGGGGGTGAAGCGATCGCGCAGGGACTCGTCGAGCGCCCCGCCGGCCAGGTCGAGGCCGAGCGCGAGGCTCAGCGGGTTGGCGACCGGCGGCGGGATGTACGTGTCGAGGATGCCCTGGAACATCAGCACGTGGCGCTCCGCGTCGAGCGGGTAGACCTGCGGGTCGGCCGGCTCCCCGGCCCACTGCACGAGCATCAGCGCGGGGTCGTGCTCGGTCAGCGTCCGCCCCCGCGCGGTGTAGCGCAGCAGGTTCTCCGCGGCGGGGCGCACCTGGATCGGGCTCTCCTTGTACATCACGTTGCGGATCCACGAGCCGCCCGCGCCGCTGACGATCATCGCCCGATAGCGAGGCTCGAGCGCCGCCGCGAGCGGGGCGATGGTCGCGCCCATCGAGTGGCCCATGATCGCGAGCGTCGCGTCGTCGAGGTGCGCCGCGCCGTCGCCGCCCGGCGTGCTCAGGCCGGGGCAGCTCGACGCGTCGATGGCGACCGAGGGGACCAGGCGCGCGAGGTGGATCAGCTCGAGCGCGGACTGCCGCACGTTGTCGCGCAGCCCCGCGATGTTGTTGATGTTGAAGATCGCGAACTGCTCGTCCCAGCCCTCGAGGTTGCGGAGGCCGCCGAGCGGTCCGTCCACGGTGAGCCCCGCGAAGCCCGCCCGCGCGAAGCCGGTCGCCGGGCCGCTGCCGGGCGCGGCGTCGCCGTGGGCCGTCGCGTGCGGGCCGCGATCGACCATGGGGCGGTCGCCGCCTCCGCCGGTGCGGACGAACACGACGGTCGGGAAGCCCTCCGCCGGCATCGCCGCGCGGGGCAGGGTGACCCAGACGTTGGCGGTCGCCATGCGCTGGACGACGAGCGCTCCGCCCTCCTCGATCCAGGTGCCGCCGACCACGGAGTAGGGCGAGTCCCCGCTCTGGAAGTCGGGGACCTGCACCGTCGAGTGGAACACGCAGTAGTCGTCGAAGACCTCGGCGGCGGTGAAGTCGGCGGCGAGCTCGGGCGCGGGTCCCGCGGCGAGCTGATCGCGGGCCGCGCGCATCCCGACGGTCGGGTCCCAGGTGCGGAACACCGCGGTCGCGGCGACCGTCCCGAGGTCGACGCCCGCCTCGGTCAGCGCGGCGACGGCCTGCTGGTGCGCCGCGTACGCGGCGTCGGAGAGCCCGTCGGGCCGCTCGCCCGCCACGAGCGAGGCGGTCGCGGGCGCGATCCCGAGCGAGGCCCCCGTCCGCCCTCGCACGGCCGTGGTCACGACCGCGGCGTAGAGGTGGTCGGGCGCGAGCGGGCGACCCTGCAGCGGCAGCACGGAGAGCACGTCGTGGGTCGCGAACGGGCCAGCGTCGGTGGCGAACGCGACGTCGACAGGGCTCCGCGCGCCGCGGGTCGACGAGTCGGGGTCGACGTCCATCAGGAACACGGACGCGCCGGCGGTCACGCTCTGCGCGAGGTCGGGGAGCGACGCCTCGTCGATCGGCGCGGCGAGGGGGAAGTACACGGTGCCCGAGACGGCGAAGCCGGACGCGTTCGAGAGGACCTGCGTGACGTCGGCGACGATGGTCGCGCGGAGCGGGTTCGGGAAGCTGCTGATGTCGACGGTTCCGTCGGCGCGGCGGAGCCGCTCGTCGGGCCAGGGCGCCGCCCAGAGATTCGCGGGGTCGGCGTAGTCGGCGAGCGCCGCTGCCGCCGCGGAGGGACCAGCGTCCGAGCCGGGGGGCGCCCCCGCGTCCATCCCCGGCGGTGGGGAGGACTCGCACATCAACAAGAGAAGCGCCAAGAGGGGCCCGAGCCGGAGCGAGCTCATCGTCCCCCGAGGGTAGCGCTCACGGGGCCGCTTCGCAGACGTAGCGGTTGTCGTCGTTGCAGTCGGTGTCGTTCCAGCCGCCGCCGACCCCGGACGCGCCCGTGTCGTAGGGGTTGAGCACGGCGCAATCTTCGTTGCTGCTGTTGTTGGGCTCGCCGCTGTTCCAGTTGGAGTACGTGACGGCGGCGCCCGCCCGCGACCACTGCCACGACCCCTCCGTGCTCCTGTCGTTGGCGCCGATCCAGTAGCTGGCCCCCATGTCGCCCACGTTCGCGTCGAGCCACGCCTGCTCGGCCGCGTCGTCGACCACCACGAGGTCGTAGCCGGTGCCCCGGCACCAGTCGCGCGCGTTGGTCCAGCGCTTCCTGTCCAGCCAGTTGTTGCAGAACAGGTAGGAGTGCCCCATCCGCTCGCGGCGCGTGCAGCCGCAGTCGGCGCCCCCGTCGTCGACGATCCCGTTGCAGTCGTCGTCGAGGCCGTTGCAGCTCTCGGTGGTGCTGCCGGTCGTGTCGCTGCACGAGAACGTGCCCATGCTGCACGTGCCCATGCCCTCGAGGCACTGGTCGGTGTCCGGGCCGTCGCACCGGCTCCCGACGCGCGTGTCCGCGGAGCCGTCCGGGGTGCTCGGGTCGCAGTCGTTGTCCATCCCGTCGCAGAGCTCGGTCTCGTCCGGCTGGTTCCCGTCGTCGCCCGCGCAGATCCGCGCGCCCCCGCTGCACGCGAACGCGCCCTCCGGGCAGAGGTCGGTGTCCGCCGGGTCGTCGCACGGCATGCCCATCATCGGGTCGCTCGCGCCGTCGAGGGTCAGCGGGTTGCAGTCGTTGTCGACGCCGTCGCACACCTCGATCTCGTCCGGCGCGTCCTCGTCGTCGCCGGGGCACTCGAGGCCCGTCGCCCCGCACGTGTAGACGCCGCCCTCGCACCGATCGAGATCGGCGCCGTCGCAGGGCATCCCGACGCGCGGGTCGTCGGCGCCGTCGGGGGTGGTCACGTCGCAGTCGTTGTCGACCCCGTCGCAGAGCTCCTCGCGTCCGTCGGGGGTGTCCCCGACGCACACCATCGCTCCGCCCACGCAGTCGAGCAGCCCGCCGGGGCACGCGTCGGGGTCGTCGCCGTCGCAGCCGATGCCGAGCCAGCCCTCGTCCGCGCCGTCCGCGGTGGTCGGGTCGCAGTCGTCGTCGACGCCGTTGCAGAGCTCGGCCGACGGCACGCACGCGTCCTCGACCGCGGCGTCCCCCGCGTCGAGGCCTCCATCGGCGCCGCCGTCGTGGCCGCCGTCCGAGAGCGCGGCGTCGAAGGAGCCGCTGTCGAACGGCGACGCGCCGCCGTCGCTCGGAGCGGTGCCCGAACGGTCGAGGATGCAGCCGGGGGCGAGGAGCGCGAGGGCGAGCACGGCGGCGACGCGCGACACAGCGGGAGAAGCGTAGCACCGCCTCGGCCCGCGGCGCATGCCCAGACCCGAGGCCCGCTCGAGGGCTGCCGACCTACTGGTTGAACTGCACGTACTCGAACTCGAACGGCTGCCCGTTCACGCCCTTCTTGGGCGGCGAGATCCAGTTCGCGATCTGACCCGGCTCGTAGACCGGCACCATCAGCGAGCGGACGTAGGCGCGATCCTCGAGGGTGGGGAGCCACTCGGCGCGGTGCGCCTCGAACTCCTCGACGGAGATCGGGCGACCCTCGAGGTCGAACGTCGCCCCCGAGTAGATGCCCATCGACCGGTTGAAGCGGCGGTTGGGGAGCTTCAGCTCGAAGTCCACGCCCTGCTTCTTGATGGTGTGGTTCCAGAGGCGGACGGCGCGCGTGCAGTCCGCCACGTACTCGTCGCGCAGCAGCTCGTTGAGCGCGTTGCGGAGCGGGACCTCGCGCTGGTTGAGCTTGCCGTCCTCGAACACCGTCATGTCGTAGACGTTGCCGAGCGCCTGGTGCTCGTCGTACTTGGCGGCCTCGCGGTAGCGACCCTTGAGGCCCGTCGCGAAGTAGTCCGCGGCGTTGCTGCTGATCTCGCCGCCGAAGAGCTCCACGGCGCTCGAGAACCAGAAGTTGATCCACTTCTGGATCGTCGGCAGGTCGATGCCGCCCTGCGCGCGCGCGTCGCCGTTCGGGTCCTGCTTGGTCAGCTCGCAGGCGCGCTGCACGACGCGCTCGACGCCGGTCTCGCCGGTGAAGAGGTGGAAGCTCTCTTCCGTCAGCATGAATTGCGTGGCGCGGGCCAGCGGATCGAAGCCGGACTCGCTCAGCGCGGCGAGCTGGAACTTGCCGTCGCGGTCCGTGAACATCGTGAAGCAGAAGAACGAGAGCCAGTCGTCGGTCTTCTCGTTGAAGGTCTGCAGGATGCGCGGCTTGTCGGCGTCGCCGCTGCGTCGCTCGAGCAGGGCCTCGGCCTCCTCGCGGCCGTCCTTGCCGAAGTACTGGTGGAGGAGGTGGACCATCGCCCAGAGGTGCCGGCCCTCCTCGACGTTGACCTGGAACAGGCTGCGCAGGTCGTAGAGCGACGGGGCGGTCTTCCCGAGCTGACGCTGCTGCTCGACCGACGCGGGCTCGGTGTCGGCCTGCGTGACGATGATGCGGCGGAGGATCCCGCGGAGCTCGCCGGGGACCTCTTCCCAGGCCTTCTTGCCCTGCTCCTCGCCGAAGTTGATCTGGCGCTCGCCCTCACGCGGCGTGAGGAAGATGCCCCAGCGGTAGTCGGGCATCTTCACGTAGTCGTAGGTCGCCCACCCCTTGGGGTCCACGTCGATCGCGGTGCGGAGGTAGATCTTGTCCTCCTGGAAGCCGTCGGGGCCCATCTCCTTCCACCAGTTCAGGAAGTCGGGCTGCCACTTCTCGAGCGCGCGCAGGAGCTTGCGATCGGAGCCGAGGTCGACGTTGTTCGGGATCGAATCGGTGAGAGACATAGAGGGCCAGAACTTAGGGGGCCGACCCTCTTTGCGGTCGTGTGGCTGCTCACTCGGGCCGATCCCGAGTGCGGTGCCTCACGAGCGACGCTGATCTAGCAGCGCGTCCACTGGAACGTCGGGCGCTCGGGCATCCCGTACTTCGTGAGCGCGCCCTCGGGGCCGACCGCGTTGGGCCGCTGGAAGATCCAGTTCTGCCACGCGCTGAGGCGCGCGAAGATCTTGGCGTCCGCCGACTCCGGCCCGGGGAACCGCAACGAGGCTTCCATGCCCGTCAGCGCGTCGGGCGACATGCTCACGCGCTCCTCGAGCGCGATGCGCACGTCGTCGTCCCAGTCGATGTCGTCGGCCGCGATGGTGACGAGGCCGAGCTCGTCGGCCTCGGTCGTGATGACGCGCTCGCCCTTGCGCTCCGCGATCCGGCCGATCGGCGCGGTGTCGCCCAGGAAGCGCGCCTGGAGGCGCGTGAGCCCGTGCGACATCGGCATCGGGCCCAGGTTCGCGTCGCTCACCGCGACGGCGACCTTCTCGTCTTCGTCCTCGAGCATGTAGATGCGGTCCGCCGCGAGCGCGACCTCGAGGAGCACGCCGCCGAACGCGGTGCCCTCCTCGACGAGCGCGAAGAAGCTCTTCGCGGTCAGGTCCAGCCGGCGCAGCACGCGGGCCTGGAAGGCGAGGATCTCGTTGACCAGCCAGTGGTCGCGGTTGGCGTAGAGCGTCGCGTCGATCCCGAGCACGGTCTCGAGCTCACCCTCGGTGCGGAGCACCACGAGGCCGATGTCGAGGTGGTTCACGCGGAGCTGCAGCAGCGCGTCGTCGAGCTCGCGGAAGGCCCGCAACGACCATTGCGACGCGCCCGCCGCCTGGATCGCCTCGGCGGTCGTCGGCTGCGCCTCGTCGGGCGTGCGGATCTTCAGGACCGCGGTGCGCGCGTCCTGGGCCAGCTCCACCGTGACGTACTGGTAGACGAGGTTGCCGTTGTCGTCGATCGTCGGCACGACCGGATCGAGGGTGATCCCCGGGCCCTTCGTCCCCTCGACGCTCGCCGCGAGCTTCTCCGCGGCGGCCGCGATCGCCTCGTCGAACTTGCTGCGCGGGGCGATCTCGTCGACGAGGCCCCACTGCACCGCGCGCTTGCCGCGGATGCCCTCGCTCGTGGTGCAGAACACGTCGGCGCGGTCGCGGCGGATCTTGCGCTTGTCGACGAGGCGGGTGAGCCCGCCGGTGCCCGGGAGCACGCCGAGCAGGGGCACCTCGGGGAGGCTCACCGCGCTCGCGCCGTCGTCGATGAGGAGGAGGTGATCGCACGCCATCGCGAGCTCGTAGCCGCCGCCGGCGCACGTGCCGTTCAGCGCGGCGAGGTACTTCTGGCCGCTGTGGTGCGACGCGTCCTCGATCGAGAGGCGGGTCTCGTTGGTGAACTTGCAGAAGTTGACCTTGAAGGCGTGGGTGCTCGACCCGAGCATCGGGATGTTCGCGCCCGCGCAGAACACCCGCATCTGGCCGCTCTTGACGACGCAGACCTTCACCTCGGGGTGCTCGAACCGGAGCCGCTGCACCGCGTCGGCGAGCTCGATGTCGACCCCGAGGTCGTAGCTGTTGAGCTTCAGCTCGTAGGCGTCCGAGAGCCCGCCGAAGGGCTGCACGTCCATCACGAGCTCCGCGCGATCGCCGTCGATCGTGAGGGTCCAGTGCTTGTAGCGGTCGGGGTGAGTCTGAAACGAGATCGCCATGGCCGGGACCATAGGGCACCGGCGGCGACCGCATGAGGAGCGCTCGTGTCCTAGCTCACAAGCGAGCCTCGTCGTACACCCGGATCGATGGCCGTCGTCGACTGCTGGTTCGACTACTCGTCCCCGTTCGCCTACCTCGGCACCACGCAGATCGAGCGGGTCGCCACCGAGGCGGACGCGACGGTGCGGTTTCGGCCCTTCCTGCTCGGCGCGCTGTTCAGCGCGGTGGGCACGCCGATGATCCCGCTGCACTCGTTCCCGCCGCCCAAGCGCCGCCACCAGGAGCTCGACCTCGAGCGCTGGGCGGACTTCTGGGGGGTGCCGTTTCGCTTCACGTCGACCTTCCCGCTGCGCACGGTGACGCCGCTGCGCGTGACGCTGCTCGCCGACTGCGCGCCCGCGCTGGTCCACCGCGTGATGCGCGCGGCCTGGGTCGACGACGAGGACGTCGCGTCCCCCGAGGTGCTCGCGCGCTGCCTCGCGGACGTCGGCCTCCCGGTCGAGCTGGTGGATCGCGCCGGGGACGCGCGCGACGCGCTCCGCGCCGCGACCGACGAGGCCATCGCGATCGGCTGCCCCGGCGCGCCCTCCTTCGTGGTCGGGGATCAGCTCTACTGGGGGCAAGACCGCTTGCCCTTCGTGAAGGCGGCGCTCGAGGGCCGACCGCCCGGGGTCGCGCGTTGAGGCGCGGGCTCCTCGTCGCCGCGCTGCTGGCGTCGGGGTGCTACGCCCGCCACGAGCGCTCGGTCGACGCCTCGATCGAGCCGCGCGACGCGGGGCCCTCGCGCTACGCGGGTCGCTGGCTCGTCGATCAACCGTTCCACGCCGGCTACGAGGGCACCTACTACGACCTCGCGCCGGACGGCCGCTTCGTCGAGCTGTGCACCGTCTCGTTCGATGGCGACGTGACGCCGGTCGGCTTCGTCGAGCGCGCCTCCGACGGCCGGCGCTGCGAGCTCGTCGGGCCGTGGGACAGCCTCGGCCCCGACGTCCTGTCGATCGAGGGCTACTGCGACGACTCGGTCCGCCGGACGGTCGTGCTCGACTTCGTGTGGGCCGACGACCGACCCAGCGAGGTCACGATCCAGAAGGTCGACGGCGAGCGCGAGGGCTGGAGCCACCCCGGCTTCGAGTGGCGCTGGCTCCCCTGCGCCGCGAGCCCTGGCGACTGCGACATCTGCGGGTAGCCTCGAAAGGTCGGGGAGCTCAACACTGCGCGACCGCGGTGGCGGTCTCGCCGGATCGGAACGGGCCCCGCTCGGAGGTCTCGCGCCGCACCAGCACGGACGCCGGCTCGCCGAACGCGAAGAGGCGCGGCAGCGTCGGCGCCTCTTCGACCGTCGACGCGTCCACGACCGCCCAGCCCGGCAGCTCCCCGCGGCGGGCGCGCGCGACCGCCCGGCCCCGGCCGAACGCGCGGAGGGCGCCGTCGAGCGCGGCGAGCCCCCCGACGATGGCGATCGTCGCGCTGACCGAGACGAGGCCCCACGGCACCTCGTAGTGCGCGCCGACCGGCCAGTTGGGTCCCTGCGCCGCGTGCACCTCGAGGAGGTAGCCGACGCTCGCCGCGCCGATCGCGGCCGTCCCGAGGCCGAGGATCATCGCCGCGAGATCGCGCGCCGACCGGGCGGGGCGATCCGCGAGGACCCGCAGCGCGGTCGTGCCGAGGGTGAAGATCATCCCGAAGAGGATCCCGAGGGGCGCCGCGAGGAACGCCCCGATGATGGTCACGAGCACGAGCACCCCCGCCGCGGAGCTCCCCGTGCCCACGGCGCCGATCTGCGTCTCGCCTCCCGTCACCGCGAGCAGGATCCACGTCAGGGGCGCGCAGAACAGCGACGCGACGAGCGCGCCGACCATCGTGAGGAGGACGACCGTGGCGACGCGCTGGCCGCGCGCGCCGAGCCAGCCCGCGGCCGCGCTCAGGAGGCCTGGGGCGAGGCCCACCGCGAGCAGGCCGAGGGCGCCGTTGGGGTGGAAGCGCTCCGACTCCAGGATCGTGGCGAGCACCGGGGTGCCCATCGCGTACCCGGCCACGCCGCACCAGGCCGCGCCCAGCCAGCTCGGCAACGGGCGGTCCGGACCCTCCAACAGCCTGCGCGTCATGCACGTTGGTACGCGCGGAGAGCCCCGATTCGTCCCGAAGCGCGGTGAATCGTCGGTCGGTCGAGGTGAGCGGTACGCCGCCGGGGGTGAGCGATGCGGCCGACCTACGAGTGGTCGCCGAGCCGCTGCGCCGCCGCCACGAACCGCAGGACGCCCCTCGCCGTCCAGGCGCCGAAGCCGATCCCCACGATCCACCAGGTCACGGTCGGGGACACCCCCGCGAGCCACAGGCCGAGGCCGAGCACGAGGCTCCCGAAGAACGCCCCGCCGACCCACGACATCGCGTCGATGCGGCCCCAGCGCTTCACGCCCTGGAACAGAATCCCGACCATCGACGTGACGAAGAACGGGAAGGAGATCACCGTCAACACGATCTCCGCGGTGCGCATCCAGCCGCGGGTGTGGTTCGACGGGGCGATGGCGGAGAGGAGCCCCGTCGAGGCGCCGGTCACCGGACCCGCGGCGCCCCCTCCGAAGGGGTCGGCCGCGGCGGCGAGGCGCTGCTCCTTGGTGCGTCCGTCGAGGGTGACCCGCTGCCCGTCGGGCGCGGCTCGGCCTCCGTCGAGCGAGGTCGGTCGCACCTCCACGCTCGGTCGCCGCGTGGCGCCGCAGAGGGGGCACTTGGCGAACCTGTCGTTGATCAGGCTGCCGCACGCCTCGCAGGGGACCCGGGTCACCTCCATCCCGACATCATGCAAAGTCGAACCCCTTCGCGGCCACCCGCGCGGCCCCGAATCCACACTTGCACGCATGTGCAAACCGGAATATTAACCCGCCGTGGTCGAGGTCGCGCACTCGGGAACGTCTCGCCGCTGGGAGCTGTACCGGCTCCTCAGCGAGCCGGTCCGGCTGCGCCTGCTGGCCCTCGCGAGCGCCGAGCAGCTCGCGATCGGCGAGCTCGCCGAGCTCCTCGACGAGAGCCAGCCGAACGTCTCGCGCCACGCCAAAGCGCTGCGGGAGGCGGGGCTGCTCGCGATGCGACGCCACGGCCGCTGGACCCTCATGCGCCTGACCGACGGCGTCGCCACGGACCCCGTCGTCGGGGACGCGCTCGACGCCGGTCGCGCGCTCTGCGATGCCGAGGGCTCGCTCGCCCGGGTCACCGAGGTCGTCGCCGCGCGCGACGCGGCCGCGCGCGAGTTCTTCTCCCGGCCCTACGACGCCGACGGCGTCCCCGGGCTCCCGCAGGAGCTGCCCGCGTACCTGAGCGCGCTCGCGCCGCTCATCTCGCCCCACCGGCTCGCGGTCGACGCGGGGACCGGCGACGGCTCCTTCGTGGACGTGCTCGCCCCCATCTTCGATCGCGTGGTCGGGATCGACCGCTCGGACCCGCAGCTCGAGCGCGCGCGCCGCCGCGTGATCGCGCGCGGCTACGATCACGTGGAGCTGGTCGCGGGCGAGCTCGACGACCCCGCGATCGTCGAGCGCATCCACGCGCTCGGGGGGGCCGACGCGGTGTTCGCGTCGCGCGTCCTCCACCACGCCCCGAAGCCCGCCTCGGTGCTGCGCGCCCTCGGCGCGCTCGCCCGGCCGGGCGGCGCCGTCGTCGTCATCGACTACGAGGCGCACGTCGACGAGCGGCTGCGCGAGCAGCAGGCCGATCTGTGGCTCGGCTTCGACGCCGCTGAGCTCACCGACCTCGCGGAGCGCGCCGGCCTGTCGAGCGCCCGCGTCACCACCATCCCTTCCGCGCGCTGCGGCGACGGCCCCGACGGTCACCTCGACTGGCAGGTCCTCGTGGCGCGCAACGATGTCCCGAACGAGCACCCGTAGGAGAGCGAAGACATGGAAACCCAGACCGTGAGCGCGACCGACAAGAAGAACCAGACCGCGAAGTACAAGGTCGCGGACATCTCCCTGGCCGAGTGGGGCCGCAAGGAGATCCGGATCGCCGAGACCGAGATGCCCGGCCTGATGGCGGTGCGCGCCGAGTACGGCGACCAGCAGCCGCTGAAGGGCGCGCGCATCGCGGGCTGCCTCCACATGACGATCCAGACCGCGGTGCTCATCGAGACGCTTCAGGCGCTCGGCGCCGAGGTGACCTGGACGAGCTGCAACATCTACTCGACGCAGGACCAGGCCGCGGCCGCGATCGCGGCGACCGGCACCCCCGTCTTCGCCTGGAAGGGCGAGACCGAGGAGGAGTACTGGTGGTGCATCGAGCAGCAGCTCAAGGCGTTCGAGGGCGGCCTCGGCCCGAACATGCTCCTCGACGACGGCGGTGACCTCACCATCCTCGTCCACGAGAAGCACTCGCATCTCCTCGAGGGCATCAAGGGCCTCTCCGAGGAGACGACCACCGGTGTCCACCGCCTCTACGAGATGCAGAAGGAGGGCACGCTCAAGGTCGCCGCGATCAACGTCAACGACTCGGTCACCAAGAGCAAGTTCGACAACCTCTACGGCTGCCGCGAGTCGCTCCTCGACGGCATCAAGCGCGCGACCGACGTGATGGTCGCCGGCAAGATCGCCGTGGTCTGCGGCTACGGCGACGTCGGCAAGGGCTGCGCGCAGAGCCTCCGCGCCCAGGGCGCGCGCGTCCTCATCACCGAGATCGACCCGATCTGCGCGCTGCAGGCGGCCATGGAGGGCTACCAGGTCGTCACGATGGAGGAGGCCGCGCCGATGGCCGACATGGTCGTCACCGCGACGGGCTGCGACGACGTCGTCACCTTCGAGCACATGGCGGCGATGAAGAACGAGGCCATCGTCTGCAACATCGGGCACTTCGACAGCGAGATTCAGATGTCCGCGCTGCTCGACCCGAAGAACGAGATCCGCGAGGAGAACATCAAGCCGCAGGTCGACCACTTCATCTTCCCCGACGGCAAGCGCATCACGATCCTCGCGCGCGGTCGCCTCGTGAACCTCGGCTGCGCCACCGGCCACCCGAGCTTCGTGATGAGCAACAGCTTCACCAACCAGGTGCTCGCGCAGATGGCGCTGTTCGGCGACGACGGCTCCAAGTACGAGGTCGGCAAGGTCTACGTGCTGCCCAAGGAGCTCGACGAGAAGGTGGCGCGCCTGCACCTCGACAAGCTCGGCGTGAAGCTCACCCAGCTCACCGAGAAGCAGGCCAAGGGCCTCGGCGTCCCCGCCCAGGGGCCGTTCAAGCCGGACTGGTACCGGTACTGAGCTGGCCGGGAGGGGCTGCGCCCCTCCCCCCACGCTGCGGCGGCGATGCTCGCTGAGACTCTCTGGTCTCGCTGCACGAGACCAGAGAGCCCGCTGCGCTCGTCACCGCGCGTGGGGCCCCCCACCTATCTCGCGCTATCGCGCTATCGCGCGACGAGCGCGTTCGCGCTCGGTCGGTCGGGCCGCGCTATCGCGCGTCCACGACCTCCGGGTGCCGTGAGGGGTGGGGTGGGTGGACTCGGCGATGCTCGCTGTGACTCCTCGGTCTCGCGTTGCGAGACCGAGGAGCCCGCTGCGCTCGCCGCCCGGCGCGGGGCCCCCCACCCATCTCGCGCTATCGCGCGACGGCGCGCGGAGCGCGCCGGTCGGTCGGGCCGCGCTATCGCGCGTCCACGACCTCCGGTGCCGTGAGCGGTGGGGTGGGTGGGTGTTGGCGAGGCTCGCTGAGCTCGCGCGCTTCGCGCCTCCGCGACCTCCGGGTGCCGTGAGCGGTGGGGTGGGTGGGCGATGCTCGGTCAGACTCCGGGGGTGCGCTGAACGCTCTCGCGGGTTGGATCGGTTCGAAACGCTAGCGCGCGCCGAGCGCGGCGAAGATCGAGCTGCGCTGGTGCTGCTCGATCACGTCACGCTGACCGGGCTCGACGTTGTCGGCGCCGAACGCCTCGACGAGGCGCGCCTCCGCGGCGGCCGCGTCGAGCCCGTCGACGAGGGCGTGCGCGAGCACCGGCGCCGCGGGGTCGTCGGGCTCGAACGGGGCGACGTGGTCGATGAAGGTGTGCAAGCGAGCCTGCGGGTCCTCGTAGCGTGCCTCGAGCAGGCGCAGCGCGGCCTCGCGCGTCTCCGCCAGCATGAGCGCGGTCGCCACGAAGCGGTCCTCTTGGTCGAACAGGCGCTCGCGCAGCGCGTCCCCGGCAAGCCAGCGGCGGCTGCGCTCCATGACCTCCGGGAGGCCCTCGGCGCGCGCCCCGTGACGCGCTCGCAGGCGCTCGATCAGGGCGGCCTGATCGGCGGCTCCCAGGTCGAGCCAGAGCCGGGTGAGCGAGATGAAGCTCGACTCGAGGTCCGCGATGTCGAGGAACCGGACCAGGTGCTCGCCGAAGCTCGGGTCGTGGGCATGACGAAGCGTCTCGAGCAGCTCGATCGGGCGCGCCCCGAGGTCGTCTTGCCGCTCGAGCGAGAGCGCCAGCGACGGCGGGAAGTATCGGAGGTAGCCCACCGTGCGCGCCGTCCGGATGACCATCGAGACGGCCCCCACGGGCACGTGGATCAACGCGTGGACGAGCGGGTGCTCGCGCAGCGAGAAGAGCCGCGTCGCGCCCCGCTCGAGGACCTCGAGCTCCGTCTGCCGGATCGCGCCGAGGCTCAGCCGCGGCCCCACGCGCTCGCGCTCCTCGTGCGCGTAGACCGCGTGGACGCTCCAGCCGTCGAGGATCGTGAACAGCCCGCAGAAGGGGTGGTTGTGGATGGCGCTCAGCGAGTTGCGCCAGAAGTAGACGTCGATGAGGAAGCCGTGGCCGTGGAAGACGGTGAAGGACGGCTGGCCGAACGTGCCCAGCGGCGCGAGCTGGCGGCGCGCGGGCCGCGTCGGGTCGAGCTGCTCCCGGACGAACGCGTCGCGATCGAACGAGGCCTCGGCGGGGTCTTTGGCGAGGACCTCCGCCGCGATCGCGGGGAACGCCTCCTCGTCGCGGTCCGCGGCGCTCCAGGCCACCTCGAGCGCGGCGCCGAGGCGGTCGAACCAGTCCTGCACGCTCATGGCCGGTACGACCGCGCGGCGAGGGTGAGGGGGACCGCCGCGGCGTCGGCGGGCCCGGCGTAGGCGCCGATCCACGCGCCCGCGGGCCGTCGATCGAAGTCGCGGTCCGCGTCGAGGACGTCCGGGATCTCGGCCGCGTCGCGGGCCCCGGCGAGCGCGTCGGTCGCCGGGTGCAGGTCGAGCTCCGAGCCCGGCGCGCCGGTCGGGCTCGCGAGCGCGGTCGCCGCCGCGGTCGCGTCGCCCGTGACGTCGCCGACCGAGTCGTCGGCGCGGAGCGGCATCGGCCCGTACACGGCGTTGTAGCGGACGCGCTGCGCGAACCCCGGGTCGCCGCCGGTCACCGAGATCCCGCGGCCCTCGGCGACGACGGTGTTGCCGAAGACGTCGACGAGCCGAGGCACGTCGTTGTGCGGCTGGATGTTGAGCGCCCCGCCGCGCGGGTTGACGAAGACGTTGGCGTAGATCGCCAGGTTCCCCTCGGCCTGCATGAGCATCTCGGTCGGGTTGTCGAAGAAGAGGTTGCCGTAGACGAGGTAACGATCGTTGACACCTTCACCCGAGCGCGGGAGGTGCCCGATGAGCAGGTTCGGCCGCGCGTCGCCCCCGGTCGAGCCCCCGTTCGTCTTGGAGAAGACGTTGTAGCGGACGATGGTCACCGCCCCGTCGGAGGGCATTCCGTCGATCGTCGGGCGCGGGTTCTGGTGCTTGATCTGGGCGTTGTAGCCGATGGTGTCGAGCACGGTGTTGTACTCGATGACGCCCCGCACGAACGGCTGCGATCCGTCGGAGTTGCCGAGGTACATGCCGGTCCCCGCGCCCACGATGCGGTTGCCGCGGATGACCCAGTCCCACGCCGGGCTCTTGGTGGAGATCCCGACGATCTGCTGATCGCCGTCGAGCCCGACCATGTCGAGGCCCTCGATCACGACGTGGTGCGTCGGCGAGCCCTCGCTGCCCTGGGACGCCACCCCGAAACCCGCCCGGCCGAGGCCGTCGATGTCGAGGTTCCGGACCTTGATCCAGCTCGCGCCGTGGACCGCGACGATGTTGAACGCGTCGCTGCCCTCGAAGCGGGGACGCGCGGCGAGGTCGAGCGCCTCGATCACGATGCAGCGGCCCGGCTCCCCCGAGACGGTCAGGGGGAGGCCGCGGCTGTAGTCCCCGCCTCGGAGGCGGAGCGTGTCGCCGGGGAGGAGGGTGTCGAGGACGTCGCGGTAGTCGCCGGGGCCCGCCTCTAGCGTGCGGCCGCCGCCCTCGCAGTCCTCCCACGGCTGTGGGGCCCAGTCGGTGGGGCCCGGGCCGCCGGCGTCGGTCTCCGGCGAGCCCGCGTCGGGCGGCGCCCCGGCGTCGTAGTCGGGGCCTCCGTCGAACCCGCCGCCCGCGTCGAAGCCCGCGTCCGGGCGCGTCGCGCCCGCGTCGTCACCCCCGGCGCCGTCGCAACCGAGCAGCGCCGCGCACGCGAGACCCAAGACCGTCCATCGCCGCATGCTCACAAGGTAGCGAAATCCTGGAACGCGCTGGCGCGTATACTCCCCCGGAGGTTCCAAAGAGACGATGGCCAAGCCCGAACAGCGAAGTGACTCCCACTCCCTTTGGATGGGCTATGCCCTCTGGTTGCTGGGCTTCTTGGGGGCGCACCGCTTCTACTACGGCAAGCGCGTCAGCGGCGTGATCTACCTGTGCACGCTCGGCCTCCTCGGCGTCGGCTGGGTCTTCGACCTCTTCTGGATGCCGATGCTGCGGCGCTCGGCCGAGCACAAGTACTTCGACGGCCCCTACAGCTACGACTTCGCGTGGATCCTGCAGACCTACCTCGGCCTGCTCGGGATCCACCGGATGTACCTCGGCAAGTGGGCGAGCGGCCTGATCTGGTTCTTCACCGGCGGCCTCCTCGGGGCGGGCTATGTCTACGACTACCTGACGCTCAACGAGCAGGTCAGCCTGGCCAACCGAGCCGCCAAGTCGGTGGACTGAGAGCTCGCCAAGCGAGCCCCAGAACACCGAGTCAGCTCGGCGCTTCGATCGCGGCCGGCGAGTCTTACGGGATCCGAGCTCGCGGTGGGAGGTCAGGTCCGACGGAGCGTCGAGCCTCCCTCGGAGACGCGACGCACCCCGAGCTCGACGAGGAGGCGCTGCAGCTTGTACGCGATCGCGTGGGGCACGGCGTCGTCCGGCAGGATGCGGACGGGGACGTCGGCCGGGCTCGCGAGCGCGTCGACGAGCGGGCGCACGTCGTCGAGCTTCGGCGCCGCGGGCAGCGCGAGGGAGACGACGACCCGCCCCTCGGGATCCTCGAGGCGCGCGCGGAGCCCGTCGCCGGTGCCTTCGAGCGCGAGGACGTGCTCGACCGAGCCGCCGCGCAGCTCGACGAGGGTCTCCTCGAAGAAGCGACGCTTGCGCGGGGTCGCGCGATCGATCGCCGCCTCGACGTGCGGGACCGCGGCCTCGCCGAGGGCGTGCAGCATCTCCGCGGCCTCGTAGGCGCCGCGCGTCCAGGCGCGGTCGAGGATCTGCTCCACCACGACCCGCGCCACCGCGTCGGGATCGCAGAGCGGGAGGTAGCGCTGCAGGAAGACGCCGTTGTCGAGCCGCCCCACGATCGCGTCGCGACGCGCGCGGTCGAGGGACTCGAGCAGCGAGGTGACCCACGCCTGGTCCGCGTCGAAGCAGGCCTGCCGGACGAGCGGGTCGAGGGCCTCGGGCAGCGCCTCGCTCCGATCGGCGGCGAGGCGCGCGAGCGGACGGAGGACGAAGGCCGCGTGCGTTGCGGGGCAGGTCCCCCCGAGCGCGTCGGCCATCGATCGCAGCGCCGGCTCGAGCGGCTCCGCGTCGGCGTCCACGCGCGCGGCGAGCGGGGCCCACTGCGGCGGCGCGAGGCACGCCCCCCAGCCGCGCGGGTGGGGGTACGCGCCGGTCATCACGTCCGCGAGCAGGTCGAGCGCCTCGCGTCCGGAGAGCGCCGCGGCGATCGCCTCCACCCGGTGTGCGCCCTGCTCTGGGGGCAGCTCGTGCAGCTCGTGGAGCAGCCTCCACGCGGGCGCGGTCACGTCCTCGAGCGCGAGGGTCCGCTCGAGGGCCCCGTCCGCCGGCGGGTCGAGGAAGCGCTTCATCGCGGCGGGCTCGATCCAGGGGATCGCGCGCAAGGGCAGCGGCACGTTGGCGTCGCTCGCGAGCTCGAGGAGCGCGCGCTGGCGCGCGTCGAGCTCCGACGGGAGGGCGAGCTCCGCGCGGTCCACGAAGGCGGGGAAGGCGAGCCGGGCCACCGCGCCCGCCACGCCGCGGAGCGCCTCGTGCTCGGCTTGCTCCTCCTCGGTCGGCCAGCGCGGGGGCGCCGGCGCGTCCTCGGGCTCCACCAGCTCGGAGCGGATCGGCGGCATGGGGTGATCGGGGAGCCGCCCGATCCTCGCGACGCTCGCGCGAAACGCGCGCTCGATGGCCTCGGTCACCGCCTCGGGGGCGACGGTCGTCGCGCGACCGAGCGCCGCGATCGCGAGCGGCGCCAGCCCCGCCCACCCCCACGGCCCGGCGTCGACGGGTGGGCCGGCGACCAGCGCCTCGAGCTCCTCGAGCACGGCCGGCTCGGCGCTCCCCGCCCGCGCGGCCACGATCGCCGCGGCGCCGCGCACGCGCGCCGAGGCGTCGGCGAGCCCCGCCTCCACGAGCGCGGCGTTCGCTCCCTCACCCATCCACCCGAGCGCGAGGAGCTGGCTCGCGCGCGCCCCTTCGTCGGGCTCCCCCGAGACGCGAGCTTCGAGGTCGGCGACCGCGGCGTCTCGACACTCCGGCAGCCCCGACACCAGCCACGCGGCCTCGCTTCGCACCTCGGGGGCGGGATCGCCGAGCCGGGCCAGGAGGGCGCTCGCCCCCTCGGCGATCGCGGCGAGCGTCGCCGTCGCCTCGGGGTAGTCCGGAGGCCCCGGCTGGCTACGGAAGGCGTAGGGATCGAAGCCGACCACGGCGTCGGCCGCGTGCGCGGAGGTCAGGTCACCGAGAAAATGCAGGAGGCGAGCCTTCGACGCGACCGGGGGACCGTCGACGATCGCGATCAGGTACGGCACCGCCACCGGCGTCGCCGAGAAGTAGCCGCCTTGGTGGTAGATGCCGGCGTAGAGGTCGTGGAGCGCGTCCTCCCAGCCCTCCGCGGCGGTGGCGAGCGCCCGGATCCGATCGGGCACCTCGACGGCCGGCCCGTAGGCGTCCTCGAGCGTGTTCCAGTCGTGGTCGTCGATCGTGTCGAGCATGGCTCGGGCGGCCTCCGGGCTCGGGAGGGATCCTAGCGACTGGCGAGCGAGATGCCTCGGCCGTTCGTCGGAGGTCGAGCGCGATCGCGACCATGGAGGTAGCCTCGCGACATGGCGATCGAGATCGCGCAGCGGGACCTCGACGGAAAGGCGATCACTCATCAGCTCCTGCGGGGCGGCGCGCCGCTCACGTTCGGCGAGGTCGTCCAGGGCTGGATCCAGGACGCCGAGGTCCGCGAGGCGAGCCGGCGCGCGATCGCGGACGCGCCCTTCGACGCGCTGTTCTGGGAGGTCGCGCCGATCACCCCCGAGCGCCTCGGGCAGCCGTTCGAGCAGGTCGTCGTCGACGCGCCCCGGCTCGCGCGGGTCCCGCCCGAGCGAGAGGCCTTCGCGTCGCACTTCGGCGCCGAGTCGGTGGCGTGCTTCGACAACCTCGGCGGGGACGCGCGCCTGATCGTGCCCGCGCCGCGGGGCCTCGACGCGATCTACGCGCACATCGCGGCGTGCACGCGCGGCGCCCCCGCCGCGCAGGTGGACTCGCTGTTCCAGAAGGTCGGCGTCGAGCTCGCGGCCCGCCTCGAGCGGCAGAGCCCGGTGTGGGTGTCGACCTCGGGCCTCGGCGTCTGGTGGGTCCACGTCCGGCTCGACGCGCGCCCCAAGTACTACACGCACGCGCCCTACCGCGCGGCGCCCTGACCGCTACGCGATCGCCCGCCGCACCGCGGCTCGACAGAAGCGCTCGAGGGCGGCGGGATCCTGCGCGAAGAACAAGGACGGCTCGACGAGCTCGAGCTCCATGACCACGAGCTGGCCCGTCGGGTCGGGGACCACGTCGACGCGCGCGTAGAGGAGCTCGGCGCCGACCGCGCGGAGCGCCGCGTCGACGATCGCGCGGCCGCCGGGGGGCGGCGGCACCGCCTCCTCGGAGACGCTCTCGTCCGCGTCGCCGAAGCGCGGCTCCTTGCGGATCGAGTGCGTCATCTCGCCGTCGATCCAGATGAGGCTGCGCTCGCCGTGGTCCTCGACGGCCTGCAAGTAGGGTTGCACGAGCGCGTCGCGCTCCGCGAGCATCGCGGCGAGGTGGGCTTCCCCGCCGACCTCCTCGCCGGGGCGGACGCGCCGGTTGCCCCACGACCGGGCGCCGATCGCGGGCTTGATGACGACGTCCGACCAGCCGCGGGCCTCGACGATCGACGCGAGCGCGCGCGCCTCGCCTCGGCCGACGAGCTCGGTGGGGACGATGGGCACGCCGGCCCGCTCGAGCGCGAGCAGGTAACGCTTGTGGACGTTGGCGCGGATGACGGCGAGGGGGTTGAGGAGCCGCGTCGCCGCGTCCACCCGCTCGGCCCACGCGAGGAAGGCGTCCGGGGCCTCGTAGTAGTCCCAGGTCGAGCGCGGCACGACGAGGTCGGCGCTCGCCCAGTCGACGGTCGGGTCGTCCCACGCGGCCAGCGTGTAGTCGCCGCCGGCGCGCTCGATCGCGGCGCGCAGGAGCGGCTCGTCGGGGTCGGGCTCGGGGAGCTCGCGACAGGTCACGCAGACGATGTGAGGGCGTCGCATCAGCACTCCGTCACCACACGAGCGCCCGGAGCGGGCTGACGTGATCGTCCGTCCACGCCTGCGCGCCGGCGAGCGCGGGGGTGTCGCGGAGGCGGCGCCAGCCCCGGCGCGTGCGCAGCGGCTCGAGCGGCGCCTCCGTCCGCGCGAGCGCGACGTACTGCGAGGGATCCTGGTCGAGCGCGAGGTCGTCGACGCGCGCCACGTGCACCCCCTCGAGCCCGAGGTCCGCCGCGTTGGCCCGCAGGATCGGCCGGAGGTCGTAGTAGCGGTTGGACACGTGCAGGACGAGCGTACCCGTCGGGGTCAGGCGGTCGAGGTAGAGCCGCATCGCCTCCTCGGTGACGAGGTGCGCAGGGATCGCGTCACCAGCGAACGCGTCGACGAGCAAGAGGTCGTAGGGCGGCTCGCCGCGCTGACGCTCGCGCTCGAGCATCACGCGCGCGTCACCGACGACGACCTCGGCGGCGTCTCCAGCGCGCGCGAGGTAGCTGAAGTGCCGGCGCGCGAGCTCGACCACGACTGGGTCGATCTCGAAGAAGCGCATGTGCTGGCCGGGCCGCAGGTGGCCGGCGGCGGCGCCCACGCCGAGGCCGACGACGGCGATGCGCGTGGCGTTCGTCACCGCGAACACGTCGCCGAGGGGCCCGCGCGGGTGGTAGTAGCTCAGCGGCGTTCCGTCGCGCTCGCGCTGCCGGCCGTGGCGGGTGGTGCCGCTCACGAGGTCGCGGACGGCGCCCTCGCCGCGCGGCGTGCGGGTGACGCGGTAGACGCCGTAGAACGAGCGGCGCACCTCGAGGGTGGCGATCGTGTCGCGCTCCGCGGTGCCCGCGCCGACCTTCACGACGATCACCACGACGAGCGCCGCGGAGACGAGGAGCGCGAGCTTGGGCGCGCCCTTCAGCCACGCGCCGAGCTCCTCGCGCCGGCCGATCAGCATCGTCACCGCGAGGACGGCGAGCGCGAGCGGGTACTCCCAGAGGCCGCGGAAGGCGATCGGCGCGAGCAGCGCGACGAGGGCCCCGCCGGCCCCGCCCCCGGCCGCGATGACGAGGTAGTAGAGCGTGAGCCAGCGCGCGTCGGGGCGCCTCCGGTACAGCTCCGCGTGGGCGGCGAGCGTGACGAAGCCGAGGACGACGAGGTGCATCACCGCGTCGAGCCAGCCGCCGCCGGCGTCGCCCCCGCTGTAGAAGAAGACGCCCACCGCGGCGACGTGCGGCCACAGCCGGCGCACCAGGCGCGGCACCCGCGAGACCTCGCCGTCCTTCGGGTCGGCGAACGCCACCACGAAGCTGCCGAGGTAGATCGCGAGCGGGACGATCCAGACGAGCGGGACGTTGCCCGCCTCGAGCGCGATCAGGTTGGTGACCGCCATCAGGAACGCCGACGGCGCCGCGCTGAGGAGCGCCCAGTAGAGCATCGTGGTGGCGGCGGGGGGCGGGGTCTCCTCGGTCGCGGCCTCGACAGGGGCGGCGGCCCCGCGCACCCGGCGCCACGTGAAGACCGCGAGCGCGACGTAGGCCACGAACCCCGCCGCCCACGCCCAGCGCTGCACCTCGACCCCGACGAGGGGCTCGATCAGGAGCGCGTACACGAGCAGCGCGCCGAGGCTGCCCGCGTTGGAGACCGCGTAGAGCGCGTAGGGGGCTTCCCCGCTCCGCGCGCGCCACCGCTGGGCGACGACCGCCGTCGTCGCGAGCACGCCGAAGGGCAGGGCGACCCACGTCACGAGGCGCGCGAGGATCGCGAGCGACGTGGCGCTGTCGGCGCTCCCGCCGCCCACGCTCGGGGGGAGCAGCGCGAGGGGCAGCGCGACCACGAGCAGGTGCCAGGGCCCGAGCCGGTCGGCGAGCAGGTGCGCGTAGAGGTAGGCGACGAAGAGCGCGCCCTGGAAGAACATCAGCGACGTCGTCCACACGTGGAACGCGCCGCCGAAGTAGGGCAGCAGCATCCGGCCGACGAGCGGCTCGAGCGTGAAGAGGAGGAGCGCGCCGAGGAAGACGAAGGCGTGGAGCGAGGTGAGCTGGCGCAAGCGGCGTCAGCTCACGAGCTTCTGGACGCGCTCGAGGAACCACTTCTCGGAGTTGCTCATCTCGCCATGGACGGACAAGGCCTTCTTCACCTCCGAGAGGAGGTTCGCCTTGGCGGCGGCCGAGAGCGCCTCGACGCGCTCCTCGACGGGGCTGTCGATGCTCACCCCGCGCAGGGCCTCCTGCTTCTCCTCCTCGGGCATCCCGAGGGACTCGGCGACGCGGTCGAGGTGGGTCCGCTCCTCGTCGGCGAGCACACCGTCGGCGATGAGCATCTGCGCGAGGATCTGGACGTAGAGGACTCGGTCTTTCGCGTCCATGTCGCGCGTAGAATGCGCCAGTTACCGCGTTTGGTCTACGCCCTCGACGCCGCCTCGAGCGAGAGCGACTGGCGCAGGCGCTCCAGGCCCTCCGCGATCGAGACCTGCGGCGCCCACTCGAGGTCGCGTCGGGCCGCCCCGATGTCGAACCAGTGCGGGGTGGTGAGGACCTCGGCGACGAAGCGGGTGAGCGGAGGCTCGCGGTCCGTCCGCGCGAGGGTGAACGCTCGCTCCAGCACCGCGCCCATGGCGTGGGCGGCGCGCCGTGGGATGGGGACGACCTTCGGGTCCTCGATGCCGCCCGCCTCGAGGATCCGCGTCACGATCTCGCGCATCGGCACGGGCTCGCCGTTGCTGATGAAGTAGGGGCGGCCCGCGCACGCGGCCCCGGGGCCGACCCGCTCGAGCGCGTTGAGGTGCGCGTCCGCGGCGTTGTCGACGTAGACCGTGTCGACGAGCTCGCGGCCCCCGCCCGGCAGCACGATCCGCCCTCGCCGCGCCCGTGCGATCATCCGCGGCACGAGGTGCGGGTCGCCGGGGCCCCAGATCAGGTGAGGGCGGAGCGCGACGACGCTGAGCTGCGGCCCGTTCGCCTCGAGCACCTCGCGCTCGGCGCGGGCCTTCGTGGACACGTAGGCCGAGACGTCGGGGTCGGTCGTGTAGGGCAGCGACTCGTCTCCGCCTCGGGTGCCGCCGCGGTGGTGCACCACGCTCGGGGTGCTCGTGTAGACGAGCTTCGGGACCTGGTGGGCGCGGCACGCCGCGAGCACGTTCCGCGTGCCGTCGAGGTTGGCGCGGCGGTACTCGTCGTAGTCGCCCCACACGCCCGCCTTCGCCGCGGTGTGGACGACCGCGTCGCAGCCCTTGGCCGCCGCGATCACCGCCTCGCGATCGGCGAGGTCGCCCCGGACGTGGCTGACCCCGAGCGCGTCGAGCGCCGGGTAGCGCCCGCGGCTGAAGCTCCGCACCGAGTGGCCGCGCGCGACGAGCCGCTCGGCGATCGCGCCGCCGAGGAAGCCGCCTCCGCCGGTGAGGAGGACCCTCACCGCTCCGCCACCCACGCGCCGAGCTGCTCGCGCTTGATCTTGGCGTTGTGCCGGATGTCGACGGGGAAGCCCGGGTGGAATTCGAAGCGCGTGATCCCGCGCGTGGCCTCGTGGGCGTCGGCCAGGGCCTGCAACTCGCTTTGCGTCGGGCGGCGCCGGCCGGGCTCGAGCTCGAGGCACACGACGGGGCGCCCTCCGGCCTTCACCAGCGCGCTCCGGAACACCGCGGCGTGGGCGTCGAACACCCCCTCGACGCGGCCCGTGAACCACGTGCGATCGGCCGTCTCGACCCGCTGCGCCTTGCGGCCGCAGAACCAGAGGCGCCCCTCGTCGTCGAAGTAGCCGAGGTCACCCATGCGATGGCGGACGGCGCCGCCGTCGTCGATCTTCGCGAGGGCGGTCTGCGCGGGCGCCTCGAAGTAGGCCCTCGTCGCCTGCGGGCCGCGCACCGTGATCTCGCCCACCACGCCGGCCTCGAGGACGCGGGCGTCCTCCATGCGGGCGATCGGGCCGTCGTCGATCGCGACGATCGCGACGTCCGCCTCGGGGACCGGGCGACCCACGCAGACGCCCGCGCCGGCGGCCGTGCGCTCGGCCGTCTCGCCGAGGACCTCGCGGCTCTCGATGCTCGCGACGGGCAGGCACTCGGTCGCGCCGTAGGGCGTCACCACCTCGCCGTCGTCGGGGAGCATCGCGCGCATGCGCCGCAGCACGTGCGTCGGCACCGGGGCGCCGGCGCTGATCACGCGCTTCAGGCAGGGGAGGCTCCGGCGCTCCCGCTCGCCCCAGCGCCCGAGCGCGTTGAGCAGCGCGGGGGAGCCGAACATGTTGGTGACGCCGAAGTCCTCGATCGCGGAAGCGATCTTGACGGGGTCGGCCTTGGCCGGGCGCGTCGGATCCATGTCCGGGATGACGGTGGTCATGCCCAGCGCGGGATCGAAGAGCGCGAAGAGCGGGAACGTCGGCAGGTCGATCTCGCCGGGCCGGATGTCGTACATCCGGCGGATCGCGTCGACCTGCGCCGCGAAGTTGCCGTGCGTGTAGACGGCGCCCTTGGGCGGGCCGGTGCTGCCGCTCGTGAACAGGATCGCGGCGAGGTCGTCGCGCTTCGTCGGCGCGAGCGCGGGGCCCCGGTCACGGCGGCCGCGGCGCTCGATGTCGTCGAGGGTCAAGCCCCGCCAGGGGCCGCGGGGGCCCACCGTGATCACCGTCCGGATGCTGTCGGGCGACCACCGCAGCACGAGCCGCGCGGCCTGCGCGGTGGGGATCCCGATGAAGGCCTCGGGCCGCGCCTTGGCGAGACACGCCTTCATGTTCGCGAGCCCGATGCCGGGGTCGACCATGACGGGCGCGAGGCCGGCCTTGAAGAGCCCGAAGACGAGGCTGAAGAGCTCGAGCGAGGGCCGCACCATCAGCGCCACGCGGGTCTCGGGCTCGAGGCCGATCGAGCGGAGGCCGAGCGCGATCGCGTCGGACGCCTCGTCGAGCTGGCGGTAGGTGTAGTGGGTGTAGCGGACCCGGCCGCGGGCGTCGGCGCCGTCCGGGAAGAAGATCGCGGGCGCGTAGGGCCGCTCCTCCGCCATGCGGGAGACGTGCGCGGCGACGTTGACCGTCTCCTGGGGGCTGGGCTGGGTCGCCGCGTCCATCGGGGCCTCCCATAGCACGCCCGGGGGTGGCGCTCCCGCGACGGAGGCGGTCAGGGGGCGTAGAGCGGGACCTCGTCGAGGCCTTCGACGAGCGCGGTCGTCGAGCCGTCGAGGGTCACCTCCATCGCCGCGAGGTCGACGCTCACGGCGCGGCCGTCCGCGAGGGTGAGGTCCACCCCGAGCGCGCCGCGGGCGCTCTGCGCGGTTACCGCCCCGTCGACGGAGAGGACGTGGACGTAGGTCGTCGGGCCGCCCGCGCGCGCCTCGAGCTCGACGCGGTAGCCGCCGCTCATCTCCGCGTCGGTGGCCGCCCAGTCGACGACCCGGCTCGCGATCGCGCTCGCGGCCGGCGCGATCCGCTGTACGCGCAGGCCGCCGGCGACGACGCTCGCGTCGGTGACGGTGGGCGTGGTCGGCACCTGGAGCTGCCACACCGGGGTGATCTCGGAGGCCACGTCGATGCGGTCGACGACCACGACCGCGCCGGGGCGGATGAACACGACGTCCCGCCGCAGCGAGCGGACGGCGGCGTCGTCGTAGACCGGCGCCGCGTCCACCGCGACCCAGGCGAACGGCCCCGCGTCGCGCCAGGCCAGCGCGGCCGACGGCGAGCGCTCGCGGCGCTGCGCCATCGTCGAGCCGCCGCGCACGAGCCGCACGAGGTCGTGCATCTCGGGCTCTTGCCGGATCCCGGAGCGCGACTCGACGTTGGTGTCGTAGGCGAGCCAGCCCTCGTGCCAGAGGAGGAACGAGCCCTGGTCCTCGTGCGCGTGCGACTCGGTCAGCGGGCCGCCGACGACGTGCAGCAGGGTGGCGTCCGTCTCCCACGAGGAGCGCAAGTAGAATTGCCCCGTGCCGGTGCCGTGGTAGGCGGCGGCCAGCTCGGAGAGCGGGCGGCTCGCGACCTCCGGATCGTCGTGGAGGAAGTCGTAGACGGCCATGAACGGCTGCTCCATCCGCGGCAGCGGCCCCTCGCGCAGGAACCCGTAGGCCACCCCCGAGAGGCGCGGGTCGTCGCGCTCGAGCTCGGCCAGCAACAAGAGGTAGTGGCGGTGGTAGTCGAACAGCGCGGCGGTGCTCTCCCGCGCGTGGTCGCCCACCGGGACCAGGTGGGAGCCGCCGGGGACGATCGCGTGGAGCAGGTGCGGCAGCGACGCGCGGGTGTGGCCCGTCAGGTCGGCGATCCGCTCGCCCGTCGACTCCTGCCAGAGCACGTAGAGCTCGAACAGCTCGCGGAGCGCGGTCCCGTAGCCGGTCCCCTCGCGCGAGCCGCCGCCGACGAGGTCCCGCTCGAACGTGGGCACGAGCTGCCCCGCGATCTTGTCGTCGCGGAAGATCCGGAGCCACTCGTCGGCGCGGTCGTTCTCGCCCTCGGTGGCGAGGCCGAGGAGCATCGTCGCGCGCAGGAACGAGTAGAAGTAGTTGTTCGCCGGGTTGTCGACCGACCAGCCGCTCCACGGCATCGACGCCCCGCCCCACGTCGCGGTCTCGTGGTTCCACACGTTGTGCACGGCCTGGTTCGCGTAGGCGATCCAGCGCGCGCGCTGCTCGGCGGTGACGTCGTCGAAGCACCAGTCGTAGACGAGCGCGAGGCTCCCGATGGTCGGGCCGACGTAGAGGTAGCTGTCCCCCGACACCTCGGGGCGCTCGCCGCTCGCGATGCGCGCCTCCTCGTCGGCGACGAAGGCGTCCGTCCACGCGATCGCGTCCGCGCACCGGCCGGCGTCGCCGGTGAGCTGCCCGAGCAGCGCCGCGTACCAGGGCTCGAACGCGTAGATCGTCCCGGGCGCGTCGTGCTCGATGTCGGCGATCTCGACGAAGCGCGCGCCGGCTGGCCCGTCGATGCGAGCGCGGAGGCGCGCGGTCACGTCGTCGTTGAGGTAGACGAGCGGGTGCTCGCCGTCGGCGCCCGCGCCGCCGTCCCCGACGTCCGCGTCCCGGCCGCCGCCATCGCGAGGGACGCCGCCGTCGAGCGACGTGGCGCCGTCGAGGCCCGCGGCGTCGGCGGTCGCGCCTCCGTCGAGGGTGGGCGAGCCATCACAGGCCGAGGCGAGGAGGAGGACCGACGCGAGGAGGGTGGGGCGCATGCCGGGGGTTCAGCATGAACCGTGCTGGCCGTGGCCGTCGCGCCAATCTCGCCGTGGGGCCCCGCTGGCGCACGCTGTCACATGGGGCAGAGGGACGCGGATCGCTCGTGTAGGCTGCTCCTCGTGCGAGAGCCCAAGCAGCTGCTCCGGGTGGGTGGCGGCGAGCTCACCATCCGGTGGCGATGGCTCGAGGGCCTCGGCTTCACGCGCGACTCGAGCGCGGTCTACGGCGACGGAACGATCGGGCTCTGGTCGTTCGACGAGGCGCGTCTGCTCGTGCGATGGCGCGCCCACGAGGCCGAGGTGAGCGCGCTCGCGGTGGGGGTGGACGGGCTGCTCGCGAGCGGCTCCGAGGACACCACCATCGCGATCTGGGAGCTGCCGATGAGGGGCACCACCGGGTGATCCGCCCTGCTACCTTGCGCCGATGACCTACCGCTCGGCGCCGGTCCAGCCGCTCGTCGTCTGCATGGGGCGGGGCCTCTTGGCCCTCGACCCGGCGACGGGCCAGATCCTCTGGAGCATCGACTCGAAGTTCACGATCTCCCGCCTCTTCCGGGTCGGCGAGCGCCTCCTCTTCATCGCGGGCGACAACGTACATTGCATCGACCTCGAGAGCGGCGCGGCCATCGGCGTCGTCGACGTGGGCTTCTTCCCCGACGAGGGGATCGTCTGCGGGACCGATCTCATCGTGGTCAACGCCCGCCTCGCGGCGTCGGGGCGCCCCTCGGCCGTCTGCCTCACGTCCGAGGGGGCGATTCGGTGGAAGGGCACGAGCGAGATGGAGTCGACGGGGCTCCTCAGCGGCCACACGGTGTTTCGCACGACGAGCGCCGACGGCGCGTTCGTGTCCGAGGCGCGCTACGGCCTCGCCGGTGAGGCCGCGGGGTTCCTGTTCGGAGATCAGGTCGTTCAGCCCGACAAGCGCGGCTGACCCAGCTACTCGCCGACGAGGCGACGCACGCGCTCGAGCTGGCGCAACAGCGCCACGCCGCGCACGTCCTTGGGATCGATCGTCGAGCGCGCCCAGACGAGGTAGGCGTCGAGCGGGCCCACCTCGGGGAGGCCGCGCTGGATCACGATGGCCTCGAGGCGCGCGAGCACGTCGATCGGGACGCGGAGGTTGCCTCGCCGGTAGAGCGAGAACACGCGGCCGACCCACTCCGGGCCGCTCTCTTCGGCGAGGTAGAGCGCGTGGTTCACGGCGGCCGAGACCGCCCCGTGGTCGGGCGGGAAGCCCTGTCGGAGCGCCCCGGCGAGGGTCTCGATCAGCAGCTCGGTCGCGGTCTGGCGACGCTCGAGGTCGCCCCGGGCCGCCGCGCGGTCGGCCTCCGCGAGGAAGGTCTCGTAGGGGGCCGCGGCGCCGGTCGACCGCTCGACCTCCGCCGGCGAGGGGCGCGGCAGCGCCCGCACCTTCTCGTGCGTCACGAGCCGGCCGCGCGGGCGCTCGCGCAGCAGCACGAGCCGCGTCGTCCCGATCACGATCTCCTCGCCCGCGGCCATCTCGACCCACGCGTGCGCGGGCAACACGCGACCGCGCATCTGGACGCCGTTGCGGCTGCCGAGGTCGCGGATCCGCACGACCGCCGCCGTCACGTCCAGCTCGGCGTGCTGCCGGGACGCGAGCGGATCGGCGAGCGGCACCTCCACGTCCTCGTTGCGGCCGAGGATCGCGCGGCCCTCGAACAGCGGGTGGTAGTCGTCCCCCTGCCGGAGGAGCCAGAGCGTCTCGTAGGTGGCTGAAGACATCGCCAGGGGAGCGCTCGAAGGCTACCTGGCTCCGCGTCGCGTGGGTAGCGCTGCCGATGTCGGTCGGCGTCGATCAGGTCGCGCACCACCGGTCGGCGACCGCGTGCGCGATCTCTTCGGCGGCGCGCCGCAGCGTGTCCTGGCCGACGAGCTGCTCCTGCGTCGACATCACGAACATCGCCGTCAGCACGTCGACGAACCGCTGCGGGGACACGCCCTTGGCGAGCCATCCGCGGCGCTTCCATCGCTTCGCCAGGTCGAGGAAGAAGCCCTCGTCGTCACGGCGGTGCGCCTCGAGGCGCTCGGGGGGGAGGCGCAGCATGAGGCCGTCGATCGTCTCGGGGTCCAGCAGGAGGCGCAGGAAGGGGTGGCGCTCGAGCCGCCCCGACACGCCGAAGAGGAGGGTGAACACCGCCTCGCGCGGGGTCTCGGCGCGCTCGATCTCCTCGATCATCGAGGCGCGGAACTCGGCCTCTTCGCGCTCCTGGATCGCGAGGAAGAGCTCCTCCTTCGAAGGGTAGAAGTGATAGAGCGAGCCCTTGCCGATGCCCGCGCCGCGCGCGAGGTCGGCGACGGTGACGCGGGCGAGGCCGAGCCGCTGGAAGAGCTCGCGGCCGGTCGCGTGCAGGCGCTCGTCGACCCGCTCGCGCTCCTCCGGGGTGCGGGCGCGCGGCATCAGAGGCCCAGCGGCGCGGCGAGGCTCATCGAGCCGCTCGTGGCTCCGCCGCGACGGCCGGACAGCGCGTCGTCGAGGATCCCGCCGAACGATCCGCTCGCGCCGAGGCGCGCGAGGATCGACCAGAGGCCCCACTGCAGCCGCGCGACCCAGACGTAGGCGGGCGGCATCGACAGCGTCCGGGCGTTGGGGCTCGTCGGGCCGTTGAGGGCGTGCCCCTCGGCCACGAACTCGCGCGTGATCGTGAAGCGCTCGACGAGGAAGGGGCGGTGGAGGTGCTCCATGACGCGATAGAAGTGATCGTAGTCGAACCGCTTCGGGTCCCCGACGAGGCCCAGGTCCCGCACCGACGCCGCGAAGGCGGCGCGGTCCCCGTCGCGGATCGCGCGGGTCATCGCGCGCAGCCCGTCCACGAACGACGCGTCGAGCTCGCGCACGCAGCCGAAGTCGAGGAACGCGACCCGGCCGTCCTCGAGGAAGAGAAAGTTGCCCGGGTGCGGGTCGGCCTGGATGGTCCCCCAGCCGAGGAGGCACTCGTACGTGAAGCGGATCAGCGCCTCGGCGGCGGCGTCTTTGCGCGCCGCGTCGTCGCTCCGGCAGAGGGCCGCGAAGCCGTCTCCGTCGATCCACTCGCTCGTGAGCACGGGGCCCGCGGTGTGGGACCGAATGACCTCGGGGACGACGACCCGGGGGTCGTTCGCGAAGCGCGCGGCGAACGCGCGCTGCATCTCGGCCTCGCGCGGGTAGTCGCACTCCTCCTCGAGCCGCTCCGAGAGCTCGCGCACGATGGCGCGGCCGTCGACCGCGCTCGCGAGCGACGCGAGCGACGCGACCCGCCCGAGCGAGCCGAGGTCGGCGGCGAACGACCCCGAGACGTCCGGGTACTGGACCTTCACCGCGACCTCGCGCCCCGCGACGCGAGCGCGGTGGACCTCGCCGATCGACGCCGCCGCGACGGGCTCGATCGCGAAGGCCTCGAACGCGCCCTCGAGGGTGTCGCCGAGCGCGCCCTCGACCACCTCGCGCACCTGCGCGGCGGGCATCCCGACCACGCCGGTCTGGAGCCGCGCGAGCTTCTCCTGCACCTCGTCGGGGAGCGGGACGTCGAGGTACGACACGATCTGTCCGATCTTCATGGCCAGCCCCTTCATCTCGTCGAGCTGGCCCGTGAGGAGCTCACCGAGGGCGAGGTCGCGCTCGCTGACGCGCCGGCCGACGAGGCGGCGGCCGGCGAGGCGGGTGGCGGTCCAGGCGGCGCGGAGGTTCGAGGGTCGCTTCGGCATGAGAACCATTTGACCATTATCAGTGATTTGGTCAAATGGTTTTTGACGATCCCCCTCACGGCTCGACGGGCATGCCCGGCGCGACGTGCCACGTTCAGCCGGGATGACGACCCTCGTCGTGGCGCTGGTGCTGGGCTCCGCGGTCGCGCACGCGTCGTGGAACGCGCTGCTCAAGGGCAAGCGCGGCGAGCCGCTCGCGGCGTCCGCGGGGCTCTCCGTCGCCTGGGTCGTCTTCGGCGCGCCGCTCTTGTTCGTCGTCGACGCGCCGGCGCCGGCCGCGTGGCCTTACCTCGCGGCGTCGGTGGCCGTGCACGTCGTCTACTTCTCGCTGCTCATCGCGGCCTACCGGGTCGCCGACCTGTCGCTCGTCTACCCGATCGCGCGCGGCACCCCGCCGTTGCTGGTGGCGTGCGCGGGGTGGCTGTTCGTCGGCGAGGTCCCGTCGCCGCTCGGGATCGCCGGCGTGGTGATGATCGGCCTCGGCGTGCTCGGCCTCGGCCTCGTCCGGGTGAAGCCCGTCGAGGGAAAGCCGTCGCGCGGTCGCGGGATCGCGCTGGCGTTCGCGACGGCGGGGTTCATCGCGAGCTACACGCTCATCGACGGCCTCGGCGTGCGCCTCTCGGGCTCACCGATGGGCTACGTGGTCTGGCTCACGGCCGTCCAGGGGGCGATCTTCGCGGTCGGCGCGCTCACCTACGGCGGGCCGTCCATCCGGCGCGAGGTGTGGGCGCGTCGCAAGGAGGGCGCGCTCGTCGGGATCTTGTCGGCGGGCGGGTACGCCGTCGCGCTCTGGGCGATGACCCTCTCGCCCATCGCCTACATCGCGGCCCTGCGCGAGACGTCCGTGGTGTTCGCGGCGGTGCTCGGCGCGGTGTTCCTGAAGGAGTCGTTCGGGCGCCTGCGCGTCGTCGCCGCCATCGTGGTGGCGGCCGGCGTCATCGCGATTCACCTCGGCGGGCCTTCGTGAGGCGCGCGCCGACGACCTCTTCCTCGTCGTCGTCCTCGTCCGCGACCCGCACCCCGGTGCGCGCCGAGTCGACGGGCGCGCAGCGCCGGAGACTCGGCGGGGTGTGTGAGGGGCTTGCCCCTCGCCGGAGAGAAATCTCCGGAGGAGATTTGTCGACAGATCCAGAGTCGTCGAGCCAACGCGACAGCTCCGGCATCGGGATCGTCATCAGCTCGCCCGGGTGCCGATCGCGCGCCTCGACGATGACCAGCTCGGCCATGTCGGGGTCGCCGTTCTGCTGGAACGCCCAGCCGAGCAGCGCGAGGAGCGGCGCCGCGGAGGTGATCCCGAGCGCGAACGTGGCCCGCTCGTGCAGCGCGTCGTCCGAGAGGCGGTGCTTGCCCTCGCGGAACGCGACGTAGAGCTCGGTCGTGTAGTGGCTCAGCCGCGTGTACTCGCCCTCGGGGGCCTCCGAGGGCAGCTCCGCGAGGACGGCGCGCGCCTCCTCGAGGCGACCCAGCCGCGCGAGCAGCTGCGCCTCCATGTGCTGGGCGGTGAGCGCGGTGGCGCGCTTGGACCGCTTGTACAGCCCGATCGCCTTCCGGATGTGCTCGAGCGCGAGCGCGTCGTCGCCGCGTAGCCGCGCCGCCGAGGCGAGGCCACCCCAGGCGCGCGCGCGCAGGTGCTTGGGCGTGAGCCGCGCCGTCGCGACCCGCTCGAACGCGGCCTCCGAACCGCTCAGATCGTTGGCGACGAGCCGCTGCACGCCCGTCTTCAGGTAGCCCACGCGGGTGAAGATCCAGCCCACGTAGCCGCCCAGCGTCGCCGCGATCGAGAGGCCCGGCCAGCCGAACAGCTCGTAGCCGAGGTAGCCCTCGATGCCGACGAGGGTCGCGAGCAGGCCCCAGTACGCGACGGCCACGGCGCGCGACCGCGCGCGGGATCGGACGCGCCCCTTCCTGTCGACGTGGACCAGGTCGCGCGGGCCCGCGTCGGCGAGGGTGTCGGCCACGCGCGGAGCGGCGGTCATGCCCCCAGATACGCCTCGACCCGACGGCGATCTTCCCCGGGAGGTCACGAGGCGACGAAGCGCTGCACGAGCGGGACGATCTCCTCGTACGCGTCCTCGAGCACGTAGTGGCCGCAGTCCGGGAACCGCACGACGCGCGCGTCGGGCAGGTGCTTCTGCCACTGACGGAGGAACGGGGCGTCGAACACGAAGTCCTTCTCGCCCCAGACGATGAGCGTCGGGGTCTGCTCGAAGCGGTGCAGCTCGTCGCGCGTGGCCGCGACGATCGCGTACCCCGGATCGGTCGGGGCGAGCGGGATGTCCTGCACGAAGCGCAGGGTCGCGATGCGGTCGTCCCACGAGTCGTAGGGCGCGGTGTAGGCGTCGCGCACCTCTCTGGGCATCGGCCGCCGCGTGACGCACAGCCGCGTCGCCGCGGCGGAGAACGCGTTGAAGCGGCGGACCAGCAAGCCACCCAGCGGCGTCCTCGTGAAGCGGAGCGGGGCGTGGAAGCGCCGGTCGGCGGGGAGCGGGAACGCGGCGGTGTTCGAGATGACGAGCCGCGCGATGCGGTCCGCGTGCTGGGCCGCCCACGCCATCCCGATCATCCCGCCCCAGTCGTGCACGATCAGGGTGATCGGCTCGTCGAGCGCGAGGTGGTCGAGGAGCCGCGAGAGGTCGTCGATGCGGCGCTCGAGGGTGTACTCGTAGCGGTCGTCGCCGGGCTTGTCGCTCATCCCCATGCCGATGTGGTCGGGGACGATGCAGCGGTTCGTGGGCGACAGCGCCGTGACGAGGCGCCGGTAGTAGAAGGACCACGAGGGGTTGCCGTGCACCATCACGACCGGGGGCCCGGAGCCCTCGTCGAGGTAGTGCATGGAGAGCCCGTCGAGGTCGAAGCGCTTGCCTTCGAAGGGGTAGAGGTGCGCCGGGACCGGCCTCACCAGACGACCTCGGCCATCGCGCAGTTCAGGCCCGAGCCGATGCCGAAGAGCCCGACCCGATCGCCCCGCCGCACGCGGCCGTCGTCGACCGCCTGCGCGAGGGTCATCGGCACGGAGGCGGGACCCACGTTGCCGTGCTCGGGGTAGATCACCGGGACCCGCTCGAGCGGGATGTGGAGCGCCTTGGCGATCGCCTCGGTGTGGACCTTCGACACCTGGTGCATGACCGCGTGGTCGAGGCCCTCGGGGGTCCACGCCAGCTCTTCGGCGGCGACCGCCCAGGTCTTCTCGCCGAGCTCGACGCCGGCGTGGAGCAGCCCCGTCGCGTCGGTCCGCATCCAGTCGTTCTGGCCGCGGCAGAGGTGGTTGAACTCGCTCGCGGTGCGCCGGACGATCCCGACGAAGCGGTGCCCCTCGGGCGCGAGCTCCCGGCGCGTCAGGACCGCGGCGGCCGCGCCCGAGCCGAGCGTGAGCGTCGCGAGGTTCTCGCGCAGCGTCTGCGGCGACGCGTCCTTCGCGCCGAGCCGCTCGATGGTCTTGTCGACGACGAACCGCGAGCTCTCGCCGTCGACGATGAGCGCGAAGTCCACGTCGCCCTTCTCGAGGAGGCGCGCGGCGAGGGTCATCCCGTCGAGGAAGCCGAGGCACGCGTTGCTCAGATCGAAGCTCGAGCACGCGGCCGACAGGCCCAGGTTCCCGTGGACGAGGCACGCGGTGGACGGCTCGACGAAGTCCCGGCAGACGCTGGTGTTGATGAGCAGGCCGACGCGAGCGGGGTCGAACCCCTCGAGGGCGCGGCGGGCCGCGGCGGTGGCCGCGTCGCTCGGGTGTGTGCCCTCGTCGAAGAAGCGGCGGGCGTGGATGCCGCTGAGCGCCTCGAGGGTCCCCGGCAGGAGCCCGAGCTTGGGCAGATCGAGCTGCGCTTCGAGATCGCGGGTGCCGACGCGGTGCGGCGCGTGCACCGAGGCCAGCGAGGCGATGACGACGTCGTCGAAGTGCATGGGGGCGGAAAGGGAGCGCAGCAACGCCCTTCGGTCAAGCCAAGGTCATCGGTAAGGGACGGAGGGGCCCTGGATCTGGCGCGCGAGCTCGGTCGCGGGGCCCGTGAGGGTTTGGGCCAGCGCGAGGGTCGCCGCCTCGTAGGCGTTGCCTCGGAGGCCGTGGAGCTCGCGGGCCGCCGCGTCCTCGTCGCCCCCGGCCGCGGCGAGGTGGGCCCGCACCAGGTGGGCCAGCCCGACCAGCCAGGGCGACCAGACCCACGGCACGGGGGCCTCGGGGAGCGGCCGCCCCGCGCGATCCGCGCGGCAGACCTCGAGGAGCGCCTCGAGGAGCTGGGCCTCGGGCGAGCGGGAGGGCTCCCGCCGGCGATCGGCGGAGAGGACCCGGGCCGCCTCGGGGACCTGACCGAGCTGCAGGAGCACGCGGGCCCGGAGCCACCGCGCCTCGCTGGCGTCGGCGCCGCGGAGCCGCTCGCCGAGCCGCGCCTCGAGCAGGTCGAGCACGTCGAGCGCGTCCTCGTGGAGCTCGTAGGCCACGAGCCGGCGGACCCCGAAGCCGAGCTTCGTCATCGGCGCGAACGTCGAGCGCCCCTCGGCCGACAGCTCCTCCACGCTCTTCTGGAGCCGCGCCACGGCCTCGGTCCGCGCGCCCCGGGCGAGCAGCGCCTCCACCTGGGCGAGCTCTCGCTCGTCGCGCCAGGTTCCGAACGCGGCGAGGGCGAGGAGCGTCGTGAGCGTCGCGATCGCGGCGCCGGCCGCGCCGAGGCTCAGGAAGCCCAGGAGCAGCGAGGCGGCCCAGGCGATCGCGACGGCGGTCGCGGACGCGAACGCGTGCATCGCGCGCCGCTCCACCACCGGCCCCGCCAGCCCCAGCGACAGCGGGACGGCGACGCTCAACAGGATCGAGTAGCCGAGGAGCGCGAGCGCCACGGCTCAAACGTGTCGCCGCGGCGGCCCCGGCTCAAGCGGAGCCCGCCTCCATCGCGGCCACCGCGCTCGCGGGCAGGGTCACCAGCTTCTCGTCGCGGCCGACGCACACCAGCTCGACCTTGCCCTCGACGAGCACCTCCGCGCCGCGCTTGGCGGTCTGGTGGAACACCGCGCGGTAGGGGCTCTCCTTGTCGGCGCGCGTCTCGATGGTGATCGTGTCGCCGAAGACCGCCCCCTTCTTGTAGGTGAGCTCGGCCTTGTAGACGACGAACCCGATCCCGTCCTCGACGAGCAGCCGCCGCAACTCCGCGGTGCCGAGCATGTGCTCCCGGGCTCGCTCGAAGTACTTCAGGTAGTTCGCGTGGTAGACGACGCCCGAGTGATCGGTGTCCTCGTAGTAGATCTGCACCTCGAACCGGCTCGTCATCGTCGCGCACCGTAGCCGCAAAGGCGCGCGAGGGCAGCCGCTCAGGCGGCGAGCGCCAACCAGACGAGCGCGCCCGTGAAGAGCGCCAGCGACCCCAGGATCGCGGCGGCCGCGCGGGCGTGGGCGACGTCCACGGCCTCGTGACGAGGCGCCAGCGCGGGCGGGCGCGGGGGTCGGGCCGCGCGGTGGGCTTCCCAGCGGCGCAGCACGGTCTCGGGGTCCAGCGGGGCCGTGGTCGACGGCGGTCCCTCGGCGGGGCGGCGGTTGACCTCCCGGATGTGGGCGTTGAGCTGCGCCACGCGGGCGAGCACCGCCTCGCGGGTCGGCGCTCGGTCGATCTGCTCGAGCGCCTTCTCCACGTCGCGCTTGAGCTGCAACGACGGCGGCAGGAACGAGAGATCCTCGCGCTTCAGGTACTGCTTCACCCACCAGTTCTCGTCGTAGCGCCCGTCGAAGCCAGGCAACGGCTCACCGCGGTGGGGCAGGTTCTCGAACTCGCCGCGCCGCCGCGCCTCCTCGATCTGCGCCTCGACGAAACCCTGCGAGCTCACCCCGAACGGCTTCCGTGTCGTCACCGTCGGAAGCTAGGGGCGGTCGCGCGAGGGTCAATGGGTGAGCCAAAGCGCTCGGCGATCAGCCTTCGTCGTCGAAGGCGAAGTCGCTGGCGGGCATCGTCACCCGCGTCTCCTGGCCGAAGATCGAGAGGACCGCCTCGACCTGCCCGTCGGCCGTGACGCTGGCGTGGCCGCTCATGCCCGCGAACGCGCCGGCCTTCACCGTGCCGCGCCGCAAGCTGCTCGTCGCCTCGGCGCTCGCTCGGCGCTCCGCCTCGGCGGCCGCGATCGCCTCGGCGTGCTCGGGCTGCTCGGCGGCGCCGGCCTCCGCGAGGCGCTCGGTGAGCTCCGTCGCGCCCTCGATCGCCGCGAACGTGCGCGCGTTCTGGCCGCTCGCGTCGAGCGCGCTCGGGTCGAGCCCGCGACCGAGCCACGTCGAGAGCTGCTCGGGCGTCGCGCGCCCGCTCACGAGGGCGTGGAGCACGGTGGTTCGATCGGTCGGGCTCGACGTGGCCGCGCCCGCGCGATGGAGGCGCTCGGCGAGCTCGAAGCGGCCCGCGGCGAGCGCGGAGAGGAGCGGCCGGTGGGCGTGCTGGTGCGCCGTGTCCGGATCGACGCCGTGCGCGAGGAAGACGTCGACGAGCGGGTCCATCCGCGCGTTCGTGACGGCCTTCGCGAAGAGCCGCGCGGCGGGCCGTTCGTCGAGCGGGTCCTCCGGAGCGCGCAGCGGGTCGGCGCCGCAGGCGAGCAGCCGCTCGACGACGCGCGCGGGGTCGCGCGAGGTCGCCGCGTCGGCGGGCACGACCTTGTCGAACATGAGCGCGTGATCGAGCGCGCGCGCGAGCTCCCTCTCCCCCGACGTCCCGTGGAGCGCGAGGCACCGCTCGAGGATCGCCGGCTGCGCGCCCCACGCGGCGTACACGAACGGCGTGTCGCCGTCCTGCGTGGTCGCGGCGTCGAGCGGCGCGCCGCTCGCGACCAGCTCGTCGAAGAGCTCCAGCGTCCCCGCGAGCGCGACGTGATGGAGCGGCGTCGTCCCGAGCGAGGGGTGCCGCGCGCGCGGGCCGACCCGCTCCACCACGGCGCGGGCCTCCTCGAGGTCACCCCGGCGGAGCGCCCCCGCGAGCTCGCGCGCCCACGTCGTCCGATCGGCCTCGGGCGGATCGGTGGGCGCGAGCTCGCGCAGCCACGACGCGAGGCCGATCCCGGTCGGCGCGGGTGCGGCGAAGCCCTCGCGGGTGTGGACCTCGAGCTCGGGGTCGCTCAGCGCGAGCGACCAGGTTCGTCCGCTCACCACGTCGAGCGCGAACGTCGCGAACGCGCGCTCGCCGTCCACGAAGCGCTGCTCCACGAAGCGCATCCGGATCGCGGAGGCCGGGTCGTCCGGCGTGCGGAAGAACGCGTCCGGCCAGCGCACCTCGACGAAGAACGCCGACACCTCCGCCGCCTCTTCGAACCGTCGCCCGGCCACCGTCGTGTGCCGAGCGTCGATGCGCCCGAACACCCACGGCTCGATCTCGCCACCGAGCTGGAGGACCGCCTCCGCCACGTCCCGCGAAACGTTCACCGGCAGAGGCTAAGAGGACGGCTCGGCCTTTCGCAACGAGGGTGAGTGACGCGGCGCCCCTCGACATTTGTCGTATCCTCCCGACATGGCGGACGATCAGCTCGAGCTCGAGGGCGTCGTCATCGACGGCAAGTACGCCCTCGACGGCAGGCTCGGCCGCGGCGGGATGGGGGAGGTCTGGCGCGGCCGGCACCGGCTGACGGGGCGCCGCGTCGCCGTGAAGTTCCTCCTGCAGACGGACGACGCGACCCGCCAACGCTTCCTGAACGAGGCGCTCGCGATGGGCCGCCTCGCCCACGCGAACGTCGTCGATGTCTACGACGTGGGCCAGCACGGAGAGCTCACGTACATCGTGATGGAGTACCTGCGGGGCCGGCCCCTCACGAGCTTCATCAGCGAGGACGGCCTCGATCCGCCCACCGCGATCGGGCTGATGATGCCCGCGCTCGCCGGCGTCGCCGCGGCGCACCAGGCCGGGCTGCTCCATCGCGACCTGAAGCCGGACAACCTGTTCGTGCTCTGCGAGGACGACGGCACGCCCTACGACACGAAGGTCCTCGACTTCGGGATCGCCAAAGCGGTCGATCGGGACGTCAAGCTCACCGTGAGCGGGGCGCTCGTGGGGACGCCACGCTACATGGCCCCGGAGACCCTCGCGGAGGTCCCGCGCGCCGACGAGAGGACCGACGTCTTCGCGCTCGGGCTGATCCTGTTCGAGCTCCTCGCGGGGCGCCTGCCGTACCGGTCCACGGGCTTCCAGTCGTTGCTCGTCGAGATCATGACGATGGACATGCCGTCGGTCGCCGACCTCGCGAAGCAGGACCTGCCCGAGGGGCTCGCCGCGGTCGTCGACCGCGCGTTGAGCCGTGAGCCCGCCGATCGCTTCGCGTCCGTCGAGGCGCTGGCGCGCGCGCTCGAGCCCTGGGGCGGCGGCGTCGAGTTCACCAAGCCGCGCAAGTCCAAGGCGACCACCTGGAACCTGCCGGACGTGGGCCCCCTGCCTTGGGCCGGGGACGACGTCGGCATGGCCGCGACCACGCCTTCGGGTCGGCCTCCGCCGCGCCCCTCGTCGTCCCCTCCGCCCGCCGAGCCCAAGAAGCGCAAGAAGGAGACGATCGACCTCGGGCGCAACCGCCCCTCGACGCCGGCCAGCCCCTCGCGCGACTCGATCCGGCTCCCTCCGAACAAGACGCCGATGCGCATCGCGATGGGGATGATCGGAGGCGCGCTGCTCGGCGTCGTGATCCTCGGGACGTGGTGGGCCCTCTCGGATCCATCGCCCGCCGCTTCGGCGCCCACGCCGCCCGTGGCTCGATCGCCCGCGCCCACGCCTCCGGCGCCCGCGCCGGCTCCGGAGCCCGAGGCGACCGAGCCCGCCGAGGAGGCGCCGGCCGTGGCGCTCCCCATGGGCGTCGAGGTACCCGAGCCGGAGCCCGCGCCGGACCCCGAGCCCGCCGCGCGCCGCCAGGCCTCGCGCCGTCAGGCGCCGACCCCGACGACGAGCCCGACGACGACCCGGAGGTCGACGCCCGCGCCGACGGCCGATCAGCCGATCGACCCGTTCGCGATGTAGCGAATTAGAACGCGCCCTCGACCGTGAGCCCTGCGAGCTGGGGGGACACGATCGGCGAGACGCGGATGGCCGTCTCGGAGTCGTCGGACCCCGAGGTGAGCCCGACGATGGTGAGGATCAGGCCCGTCGCGGCCACCACCGCGCCCCCGATCAGGAAGATGTCGGCGGCGAGAGCGAGCGAGCGTCCACCCGCCGTCTCGTCCGGGGTGCACGTGGGCGAGCAGCCCGACTCCAGCGAGCCGTGCTCGGCGATCGCGGCGCCGCCGAGGATCGCCCCGACGACCACCAGCGCCGCGCCTCCGCCCAGCACGCCGAGGCCAGCGCCGAGCAGCGCGCCGTCGTCGCCGCCCGACGGCGGGGGCTCGTCGACGGGCTCGGGCGCCCGCTGGCGCGAGACCACCTCTCCCTCCTCCTCGTCCGGCCGCGCGGCGTCGCCCGTCGACGCGCCGAGCGCGCCCTCCGGGTCGGCCTCGTCGTCCTCGGGAGGCGGCGCCTCCTCCTGGCCGCCGCTGATCCCACCCTGGGCGAGCCGTTCTGCGATCCGCTCGATGCGTCGCTCGACGAGCGCGCGGTTGGGCGCGTCGGGGACCCCCTCGAGGTAGCCCCGATAGGCCGCGAGGGCCTCCTCGAGGTTGAAGAGGCGCTCCTGCGTGAGCCCGATGTTGTAGAGGAACGCCGCGCGTCCACTCGCCTCGTGGCCTCGGCTGAAGCTCGCGAGCGCGGACTCGTAGCGACCCGCGTTGTATGCCGCGAGGCCGGCCTCGTAGAGCGCGCGCGCCTCGACGTCGAGCCCGTCCCCCTCCGACTCCTGCGCGGTCGCCGTCCCCGCGACCCACAGCAGCAGGGCTGAAAGCGCCCACGCTCCGATCCGTGCATGACCCATGGGTTCCTCCCGGTGACTGGATACTCTCCGTAACGCGCAAGCTGGGCAAGCCCCAGCGGTCTCCTGCTATGGTCTCGACCTCGGGGGCACGAAATGAGGACCGGGGCTGACATGAACCGAGGGGCAACGATGACGCGACTGGCGTGGCCGATGATCGTGCTGGCGACGGCGGGCTGCTCCGCGCTCCTCGACTTCGACGGGCTCGAGGGCGGCGACTCGGGGGTCGGCGTGGACTCCGGGGTCGTGATGGACGCTGGCCTCGACGCGGGCAGCGACGCGGCGATCGGAGACGACGCGGGCACGGACGCGGGCACGGACGCGGGCGCTGACGCGGGTACGGAGACGGACGCGGGCTCGGACGCGGGCTCGGACGCGGGCATGGACGCGGGCATGGACGCGGGCATGGACGCGGGCTTCGACGCCTGCGTGTCGACCCCCGAGGTGTGCGACGGCGTCGACAACGACTGTGACGGCATGGTCGACGAGCACACCCCCTACGTCGTGCCCACCGACTTCACGACGATCGGGGCCGCCATCGCGGCCGCGCCCAACGGCTCCGAGATCTGCGTGCAGCCCGGGACCTACATCGAGAGCAACCTGATCATGGGGCGCGTGCTCACGATCATCGGCGCCGGCGGATCCGCGGCGACGATCGTGGACGTCAGCGCCCTCACCGGCACCCAGCGGATCTTCGACATCTCGGGCGGCACCGTGGAGCTGCGCGGCTTCACGCTGGCCAACGGCAACTGCGGCGGGGGCTGCGGCGTGCAGGCGCGAGACGGGGCCAACGTGGAGATCCGTGACATGGACCTCCACGGTCACCAGGGGTACGTGGACGGCGGCAGCGCGATCCTCGTCGCGAGCTCGTCCCTGGACGTCTACGACACCGTCATCCACGACAACACCTGCGAATTCAACGTCGCCGATCCCGTGGGCCACGCCGCGGGCCTCCGCGTGCGCGTGTCGACGGTGAACCTCTACAACGTGGCCTTCTACAACAACGTCACCACCAACGTGGACGACATCCGGTCGGCGGCGATCGAGGTCGGCGGGACGTCGGGCGTGCTGACCGCGGAGAACCTCATCGTCGCGGGCAACACCGCGCGGCTGACCGCGGCGGCGCCGACGACGGGGATCTACTCGGTCGGCGTCTACGTCGGGGTCGGCGCGAGGGCGACGATCACGAACGCGACGATCTACGGCAACGTGGCCGTGCCTGCGGGGGGCCCGGTGTTCGGGGTCGGCTTCCGCGCCGAGCGCGTCGACACGGTGTTCGCGCTCGTGAACGTGACCAGCTCGGGCAACCAGGTCAGCGGGCCGGCGGGGACGGTCAGCGCGGGCGGCTACAGCATCGCCAACACGACGAGCTACACGTTCGACAACTGCAACGCGTTCGACAACCACACCGCGAACTACGACGTGACCTCGCCGACCGGCACGAGCGGCAACATCGAGGTCGATCCGCGCTTCACGGACGTCTCGAGCGCCGACCCCGAGATGTGGGACCTGACGCTGATGACGGGCTCGCTCCTCATCGACGCCGGGCTCTCGAGCATCCTGGACCCCGACGGGTCGACCTCCGACATCGGCGCCTACGGCGGGCCCGGCGCGGCCAACTGGTAGTCGCTAGCGGGCTCGTCGCTCGAGCCACTCGTCGACCTCGTCTTCGTCGTAGCTCGAGCTCAGGCGACCGCCGCGCGTGACGCTCGTCGGGCACGAGCGAGAGGGCGCGCGGATCGTCGTGCTCGCGCCGCGCCGGCCGGTGCGGCGGTCGAAGAGCTGGACGTGGCCGTCGGTGTAGTGGCGCACCACCCTCGTGGTGCGGCCGGTCCGGCGGTCCTGGTAGCTGCCGCACGCCGCCTCGCGGGTCCGCTCGGTGACCTCGGCCACGTAGCGAATGTCGGCGGGGCTCTCGGCTTCGCCGTAGAGCGTCATCCCGCGGTCGAGCAGCACGATGGCGTGCCCACGTCCCTCACCGGGCAGCGGGACGGGGTGGCCCTCGGGCGCCTCCCGGAGCTGGCTCAGGTAGAACGAGCGCAGCCCCGAGCTCATCTTCCGCAGCTCGCCGCTGAAGGACGACCCGTCCGGGAGGTCGATGGAGACCGGATACGCGCGCTCGACGGCGTCGGCTCGCCCGAAGATGCGCGCCGTGACCGCCGCGTCGATCGCGACGGGCTCGATGGGGATCACGACCGAGGCGCCCGTCAGCGCCCGGGTCTGTCCGTCCACCGTCACTCGACTCCCGGCGGGGCCTTCGACGAAGACGCCGTCGCCGCCCTCGAAGCGGATCGTGCAGGCCGGCGCGCCGCCGCTGCACTCGCACGTCGAGCTCAGACGGCAGGTCAGGCCCGGCGGGCGCGGGACGGATACGCGCCCCCGGCCGAGCTGGCGGCCCTCGGGGTGACGCACGGTGATGAGGACGGTCACCTCGTCGCGGCGCTCCGGCATGACCGGGACGCCGTCGGGCTCGTACGCCGCGAGACCCGCGCCGTCGGCCACCACCTCCCGCTCGGCAGGCCATGGGTTCGACCCGCCCGCGCGGAACACCACGATGGAGCCCGGCGCGGTCCGCACCTCGAGGCGCGCTCGAACACCGTCGCCCCGACCCGAGAGCGTGGCCGTGGCCGACGCGACCTCTGGCGTGCGCGGCGGCGGCACGTAGGTGCTCGTGGTGTGTGTCCCGCGCTGGCTCTCCATCATCGCGAACACGCCTCCGACGAGACACACGACGCTGACGCCGCCGAGGCCGAGCGCTCCGAGGACGATGAGCAGGACGGTGCGGCCGCCCGAGGAGGCCTGCGCGGTGGGCTGTGATACAGACATGCCGGCCCCGGGGCGCAAGCCCCGTGCCCATCCACGTCCCCGGACCCGGGCCCGCCCTCGTCGGCGGACCGGCGACGGGTCGTCGTCAGATGACGCGCCGACGACAGCGCGTGAACCTCATCGCGCGTCGAAGTCGAGGGAGACCGAGTTGATGCAGTAGCGGAGGTGCGTGGGCGCCGGGCCGTCGCGGAAGACGTGGCCGAGGTGGCCGCCGCAGCGGGCGCAGTGGACCTCGGTGCGGATCACGCCGAACGAGTCGTCGACCTCCTCGGCGACGCGGCCCTCGGCGATGGGCTGCCAGTAGCTCGGCCAGCCGGTGCCGGACTCGAACTTGTGATCGCTCGAGAAGAGCGGCGCGCCGCAGCCGGCGCATCGGTAGACGCCGTGGCCGTGGTGGTCGTGGAAGCGCCCGCTGAAGGCGCGCTCGGTGCCCTGCTCGCGCAGGACGTGGAACTCCTCGGCGGTGAGCCGCTCTCGCCACTGCGCGTCGGTGAGCTGGAGCCGGTCGCCGATCGGTGGGTCGCTGAAGCGATCCGCGCGCTCGCGATCGACCTGCGCGGAGGCGGCGCTGGGGCCACTGGTGCAGCCGAGGAGGAGGACGGTGAGGAGGAGTCGGGAGGCCATCTGCATGACCCGCCTATGATGACGCCGAGCGCTCGTTACGCCTCGGGCCTTTGGATTCCGGAGGGCCGCGCGCGATGATGCGGCCGTGGACTTGGGCTCCGTCATGATCATGGCCATCGGCGGCGTCGTCGCCCTCGCCGCGGCCGGGGGCGCGCTCTGGTACCAGACGGAGCAGGCCAAGCGGCGCGACGCGGTCTGGCGAAGCATCGCGGCCACGCGCCAGGGCCGGTACACCGAAGGCCACATGGGCCTGCTGACCAGCGAGTCGCCGACCCTCGACGTGATCGTCGAGCAGGCCGTGGTGCGGCTCGATCTCCTCGCGGTCCAGTCGGGCAAGAACAAGCAGCTCTACGCGCGGGCTCGCGCCAAGTACGCGCTCGGTCAGGGGCCCGCGTTCGAGGTGAAGCCGGAGGGCGTGCTGCAGTCGGTGGGCAAGGCCTTCGGGGGGCAAGACGTCGTGCTCGGTGGAGACACCCGCTTCGACGACGAGTTCGTGGTCAAGTGCGCCGACGCGGAGGCGACGCGGGCGGCGTGGACGCCCGAGGCGAAGCGCCTGATGACCTCGACGCTCGACTTCTCGAAGGTGGAGGCGGACGGGGCCGCGGTCGTCATCACCACCTACGGCGGCCTCGACGATCCCACGATGCTGAACGCGATGCTCGACGTGGCCGGCGCGCTCGCGTCGACGGGGGCGCGCGCGCTCGCCACCTACCGCTCGATCGAGGGGGCCGAGTGGACGCCGTGCAAGGGGCCGTTCGCGAGCCCGACGTCACCTCGGCTCACGGTGGGCAGCACGCGCGGCGAGGTCGCCGTCGAGGTGCTGGTGACCGGCGGTCGCCCGCGCGCCCGCCTGCGGATCCGCCACGAGCGAGCGACGCCTCCGTTCAGCGTCGACATCGAAGGCCCACACGCGCCGGGGCTCCCGCGCGGCCTCGTCTCGGAGCGCGCGAACGAGATGCTGAAGCGGCTGTCGGGCGTCACCCTCGCGGGCGACGCGTCGACCCTGCAGATCACGTGGCGCGAGCCGCCGCCGGCGGACGTGCTCGAGCTCGGCGTGCGCGCGATCGTGGAGCTCGCCGGCGGCGCGCCCTCCGGAGGCGCCTTTCGCTAGCAGGCTGCTGAAATGGGCCCGAAGGGACCGTTTCGGAGCCTGCTCCGTGCCCTTGCCCGTGCCCTTGCCCGTGCCCGCCCGTGACCCGTGAGCGTTCCCCGTGCCCGAGATCACGGGCCATCTTCGGGAACGGCTGACGGGAACGGTCCGGGCACGGGCACGGGCATGCGCGCTTCGCGCGCGGCACGGAAGCAGGCTGCTTTTCAGCAGCCTGCTACCCCGCGAGCAGCGCCTTGGCGTTGTCGATCCAGCCCGCCTTGCGGATCCGCGCCGGGTTGATGCTCAGCTCGATCGCCGCGACCTCGAGATCGGCGTCCGACCAGGCCGCGACCTGCGCGATCGTGGTCACGCCGATCTGGGCGAGGAGGCGCGCGTACTTGGGGCCGATCCCCTTGATGCGGGTCAGGTCGTCGCCGCTGCCCGGCGCGATCGGCGGGGGCTTGATGCTCTCGCGGAGGGTCCGCAAGGTCGCTTGCTGGTCGCGCAGACCAGAGCCCGTCTCCAGGGTCAGCGCCTCGACGTCCGAGAGCCGCGCGCGGAGCTCGTCGAGGTCGTGCGCGTCGCGGTGCTCGCGCGTCTCGTCGGCGAGCTCCTGGAACAGCGACTCGAGCCGCTCGAGCCGCTTCTGCGTCGCGACGTGCGTCGACAGGCGGGCCCCGAGATCGCCCATCGCGTTCTCGACCGCCTCGAGCCTCGCGACGGCCTCCTTGACCTGTCGCCCCGTGAGCTCGAGCCGCATGCGGACGCGCGTGAGCTCCGCGCCCTCCTCGAGCTGGCGCACCCGCAGCTCGAGCGCGGTGAGCTCCTCGCCGCGGTCCCCCGCGCGCTCGATGCGCGCGCGCAGCTCCTCGGCGAACCGGTCGCCGCGCTCGTCGAGCTCGCGGAGCCGCGCCTCGATCGCCTCGCGCCCGTCGCCCTCGCGGAGCTCCGAGAGCATCTCCTCGATCTTCGACTCCTTCGCGTCGAGCTGGGTGCGCAGCTCGTCGAGCTCGTGGCGCTGCCGCGCCAGGGAGCTGCGCGCCTCGTCGAGCTGCGTCTGCATCTGCGCGAAGCGCTGCCGCTCGGGCGGGCGCTCGGCCGCGCGCGAGGGCAGCGGCGACACCGAGCTGGGCTTGGGCGTGGTGGGTCGCGGCGCGCTCGAGGGCGGCGCGGCGGCTCGCGGCGGCGCGGACGGCGCGGGCCGCGAGGAGGGCGTCGTCGCGCGCGGTGGCATCGGCCCGGGTCGGGTCGACGCGGGGCGGCTCGTCGGGAACGGGCGATCGAACGGCGGGCGCGCGGGGACCCGCGACGAGGGCAGAGGTGGCGGGCTCGGAGCGGTCGCGATCGGAGGGGCCTCGTCCTCCTCTTCCGGTCCCGGGAGGGCGATCTCTTCGGTGGGCGGGCCGCTCGGCATGGCGATGTTCGGGTCCGTCCCTTCCTCGTCGGCGGGCTCGCTCATGGGAAACGGTTTGGGAGCATACTCCGCCTGCTACTGTTTCTGCGAGGAGACCTGCATGGGTTGGCGCAAGACCTTCAAGATCCTGAAGCGCAGCTACGCGAACGCGACGGAGATGGTTCGCCTCGGGCGCCTGACCGATCCGCACCGGACGCCCTTCGAGGTCGTCCACTCCGACAGGATCTACAACCTCCGCCGCTATCAGGGCGTCGAGCGCCTCGAGGCGGGCGCGGACGCGTCTCCGATCCTGCTGATCCCGCCGCTCATGGTGACGAGCGAGATCTACGACATGTCCCCGGACGTGAGCGCCGCGAGCTACCTGCTCGGTCAGGGCCTCGACGTGTGGATGGTCGACTTCGGCTCGCCCGAGCGGGTCGAGGGCGGCATGGCGCGCACGCTCGACGACCACGTGCGCGCGGTGTCGGGCGCGATCGATCGCGTGGTCGAGGCCACCGGCCACGACGTGCACGTCGCCGGCTACTCGCAGGGCGGCATGTTCTGCTACCAGGCCGCGGCGTACCGACGCAGCGAGGGCGTCGCGAGCGTCATCACGTTCGGCAGCCCCGTCGACATCTACCGCAACCTGCCGGTGCCGGTGTCCGAGGAGATGGCCGAGAAGATGATCGGCGGCCTGCGGCAGGTCATCGAGCGGCCGCTCGCGCAGCTCGACGGGCTCCCCGGCTTCCTCACGAGCTTCGGCTTCAAGATGGTGAGCCCCAAGAAGGAAGCGCAGCAGCTCGTCGAGTTCGTCCGCAAGCTGCACGACCGCTCCGCGCTCGAGAAGCGCGAGAGCCGGCGTCGCTTCCTCGGTGGCGAGGGCTTCGTCGCGTGGCCCGGGCCGGCGCTGCGCACCTTCGTCGACGAGTTCATCGTCGCCAACCGCCTCGCGTCGGGCGGCTTCGTGATCGACGGCCGGAGCGTCAGCCTCGCCGACCTCACCTGCCCCATCCTCTACTTCGTGGGCCTGCGCGACGACATCGCGCGCCCCGCGTCCGTCCGCGCGATCAAGAGCGCCGCGTTCAACGCCGACAGCCACGAGCTCGGCGTCCGCGCCGGGCACCTCGGGCTCGTGGTGGGCACCCGCGCGCTCACGGAGGTGTGGCCGACGGTGACCGCGTGGATGGGCTACGTCGATCACGGGGCCGAGCTGCCCGAGCGCCTCCGCCCGGTCGAGGACCCGCGCATCGACGACGTGGACGACGCGGCCTTCGACGACCTCGACCTCGACGTCGAGGACTTCTACGGCTTCGCCACCGACGCGCTCGAGGACGTCGTCGGCCGGCTCGGTCGGGCCGGCGAGGACCTGACGGGCGCGATCGACGCGCTCCGCTGGCAGCTCCCGCGGCTCACCCGGCTCCGGAAGATCCGCGCCGAGACGCGCATCAGCTCGGGGCTCGCGCTCGCGGAGAAGGCGCGCGAGATGCCCGACGCGACCTTCTTCCTCTGGAAGGGGCGCGCGTTCAGCTACGCGGACGCGGACCGACGCGTCGACGCGATCGTGCGCGGCCTCGTCGAGTGCGGGGTCACGCCGGGCCAGCGCGTCGGCGTGCTGATGCAGCAGCGGCCGACCTACCTCTCGATCGTGACCGCGCTCAACCGCCTCGGCGCCGTCGCGGTCCTCGTGAGCCCGGAGATGTCGCGCCTCGCGCTCGAGCGCGCGCTCGCGAGCGCCGAGGTCGAGCACCTCGTCGCGGATCCGGCGCACGTCGCCCGCGCCCGAGAGGTCTTCGCGGGGCCGGTCCTCGCCCTCGGCGGCCCGTACGGCGACGACCGCGCGCTGCCCGAGGGCGTGCGCGACATGGAGGCGATCGACGTCGCGCGCGTGGTGCTGCCCAAGTGGTACGAGCCCGACCCCGGCCGCGCCTCCGACGAGGCGATGATCCTCTTCACGGCCGGGCGCGCCGAGGAGCCCCGGGCCGCGCGCATCACCAACCGGCGCTGGGCGTTCAGCGCGCTCGGCGCGGCCGCGGGGTGCACCCTCAACCCGAACGACACGGTGTTCTGCGTGCTCCCGCTGCACCACGCGGCGGGCATCCTCGTCGCCACCGGCGGCGCGCTCATCGGCGGCTCGCGCCTCGCGCTCGCCTCGGGCTTCGCGCCCGCGCACTTCTGGTCCGAGGCTCGCCGCTACGGCGCGACGGTCGTGTTCTACGCGGGCGAGATGTGCCGCGAGCTCGTCGACGCGCCGCCCAACGCGGCCGACGACAACAACCCCGTGCGCATCTTCGCGGGCAGCGGCATGCGGCGCGACGTCTGGGAGCGCCTGCAGCAGCGCTTCAAGGTCGGCGTGCTCGAGTTCTACGCGTCCACCGAGGGCAACGCGGTGCTCGCCAACGCGGCCGGACGCAAGGTCGGCGCGCTCGGGCAGCCGCTCCCCGGGGCGACCGACATGTCGATCGTCGCCTGGGACTTCCGCAACGACGACTTCGTCCGCGACGAGCAAGGTTTCTTGCAGCGCTGCGGCGTGGACCGGCCCGGGATGCTCATCGCGCGCGTCGACCGCGGCCACCCGATGGCGGGCTTCGACGGCTACGTCGGCAACGCCGGGCCGGACCGCGTCGCCAAGGACGTGTTCGAGGCGGGCGACCGCTGGTTCGTGTCGGGCGACCTGCTCCGGCAGGACGCCGACGGCGAGCTCTGGTTCGTCGATCGGCTCGCCGACGTCGTGCGGACGGACGCGGGGCCCGTGTTCACGCGCGAGGTCGAGGACCTGATCTACAGGCGGCCCGACGTGAAGATGGTCGCCGTTCACGCGTGGTCCGACGACCGCCCCGCGGAGGTCTGCGCGACGCTCGTGGCGCGAGGGGACAGCCTCGACGTCGGCCGCCTCGCCAGCCTCCTCGACGAGAAGCTGGAACCGCGGGCGCGTCCGCGCTACCTCCGGGTCGTGGACGCGATCGCCGTGACCGATGGCTACCGGCCGCTGAAGCGACCGCTCGTGGACGCCCGCGAGCAGGGCGCTCGCGAGGTCTGGGAGCGGGTGGACGGTCGCTACGAGCGGCGCGCCCCGACGCGCGCGGCCGAGGTGACCGCGTCGTGACCCGCCGCGAGCCGCCGCCCGCGCGCGGGCTCCCCGGAGGCATCGCCCCGCCCGCGATCGGGTTCGTCGCGTGCGCCGTGTTCTTCGGCTACACGTTCTCGCACCCGCGCGTGATCGACCTCGGGCCGCACATGAGCCCGGCGGGGATCGGGATCCTCGGGGGCGTCGTGACGCTCGGCTGGCTGCTCGTCGCGATCGGCAAGCGTCGCCCGCCCGGGTCGGAGCGCTGAGGTGCGGCTCCTCCTCGCGTCGGCGCTCGCGCTGCTCGCGGTCGGCTGCGGCGACGCGGGCACCGTCGTCATCGAGGTCGACGCGCCGGTCGCCGCCGGCCAGATCCTCGTCATCCAGGTCGCGGGCGAGGGCGTCGATCCGAGCCGGCCGCTGACCGCGGAGTCGCTGACCGTGCCGCTCACGGGCGAGGCGCAGCACGTCTGCGTCCGGGCGAACGGGCCCGCGGGCGACGTCGCCGTCCGCCTGCGCCAGTGCGAGAACGCCACCTGCACGGGCGGCTCCGACACGGTGCCGCGCACGCACACGGCGACCATCGAGCACGGCATCTACGCGGGCCGGACGACCGACGTGCGCCTCGGCGCCTTCCGCGTCGACAGCAACGCCCCGGTCACCCGCTGCGAGGTCCGCGGCTGCGTGGATCGGGTCGCCTCGACGTACTGCCGCCTCGAGGACGGCGCGCACTTCTGCGAGTTCTCGGACGACGTCCCGCCGGCGCTCGACGCCTGTCAGGTCTCACTCGAGCTCTCGTTCTGAGCTCTCTTCCGAGGTGGCATCGGCGGGCTTCGCGACCACCTCCCGGTGCCGCTTGCGGAAGCGCATGTTGAGCAGCTCGACGAAGAGCGCGAAGCCCATCGCCGCGTACACGTAGCCCTTGGGCAGGTGCTGATCGAAGCCCTCCGCCACGAGGAGCACGCCGATGAGCATCATGAAGCTCAGCGCGAGCAGCTTCATGGACGGGTGCTCGTTGACGAAGTCGCCGACCGCGCGCGCGAAGATGATCATGATGATCACGGCCACGATGATCGCCGCGATCATCACCGCCACCTCGCTGACCATGCCCACCGCGGTGACCACGGAGTCGAGCGAGAAGATGATGTCCATCACCGTGATCTGCAGGATGATCGAGGTCATCGTCGCGCCCTTGCGGGCCTCGCCCTCGACCTCCTCCTCCTCGACGAGCTCCACCTTCTCGTAGATCTCGTGGACGCTCTTCGCGATCAGGAAGAGGCCGCCCGAGAGCACGATGAGGTCACGGCCCGAGAACGCGTTGCCGAAGATCGTGAAGAGCGGATCGGTGAGCCGCATCACCCAGCTGAGGCTGAGGAGGAGCCCGATCCGCGTGAACATCGCGCCCCCGAGCCCGAGCCGGTACGCGAGCGGGCGCTCGGCGCGCGGGAGGCGGTCGGTCAGGATCGCGATGAAGACCAGGTTGTCGATGCCGAGGACGATCTCGAGCAGCGTCAGCGTGGCGAGGGCGATCCACGTCTCGGGGTTGGTCAGCAGCTCCAACATGCGTCGCGCGGCCTCGACCCTCCCCTCGATCGCGTTTGGGCGCAAGCGGCTCGGAGGGGGGGACGTACCTCAAGGGTGAGACACCAGCCGCGGCCCGTGCTATGCGACGGCACATGGGCGAGGCCGACCTGATCCAGGCGCTGACCGACCACGGGTTCAGCCTGAACGAGAGCCGTGCGTACACCGCGCTTCTGCAGAGCGGTCCCTCCACCGGGTACGAGGTGGGGCAGAAGGCGCAGATCCCCCGCTCGGCGGTCTACGGGGCGCTCCGGCGCCTCGTGTCCGCGGGCGCGGCCCGCTCGATCGCGGGGCACCCGGAGCGCTTCGTGGCGGCGCCGGCCAAGACGCTGCTGTCGCTCCTGCGCGACCGCTTCGACGCGTCGATGGTCCGCTTCGAGACGGCCGTGCGCAGCCTCGACACCGACCCGCCGGTGCCGGACGCGTTCAGCGTGCACGGCTACGATCGGGTGCTCGAGGAGGCCAAGGCGCTCATCGACGGCGCGACCTCGCAGATCGTGATCAGCGGCTGGCCGCGCGAGCTGACGGTGCTCGCCGAGCCGCTCGCGGAGGCGGTCCGGCGCAAGGTCGCGACCTACATCTTCAGCCACGCCGAGATCCCCGAGGACGTCCCGGGCACGCACTTCAGCTACGGGCACCGCGAGGAGGACCTCGAGGCGTTCTGGAAGCACCGCTTCGTCCTCGTCGTCGACGACCAGCGCACGCTGATCGGCGCGACCGAGGGCTCCGACACGGACAACGCGGTCATCAGCGAGACCGACGCCATCGCCGAGATCACGACGAGCCAGATCGCGCTCGACCTGACCCTGCTCGCGCAGCGCGCCTCGTGCGACACGAGCGAGGTCATGGCCGCGATCCTCGGCGACCGCGTCGGCCGGCTCGACGAGCTCTTCGCGAAGGCGCCCGAGGCGGTCTTCGGCGAGCGCGTCGCGCCGACGCGCAAGAAGCGCAAGAAGACCGGCTGAGTCCGACGACGCGAAGCGTCGGAGGATCTCAGTGGGGAGCGCGAGGGGCTTGCCCCTCGCCGGAGAGAAATCGCCGGAGGCGATTGATCGACAGACATTGAGTCCGACGACGCGAAGCGTCGGAGGATCTCAGTGGGGAGCGCGAGGGGCTTGCCCCTCGCCGGAGAGAAATCGCCGGAGGCGATTTATCGACAGACCGCGAGCTCAGAACGTGCCCGACACGTCCGAGTGTCGGCTGACCACGTAGCGCAGCTCGGCGCGCTCGCGCCCGAACGGGGCGAGCTCCAGGGTCCAGCGCACGAAGCCGTCGCCGTCGGCGGCGCGACCCGTGGCCTCCACGTCGACCTCGATCTCGAGCTTCTCGATCTCGGAGACGGGGACGCGCTCGACGAGCTCCACGACCTTCGGCTCGGGGCCGAGGTTGCTGAGCTTGTCGACGATCTTGCGGGTCGACCGGAACCAGCTGCTCAGCATCTTCGACTCTTCCTCGGTCTCCTCGGTTTCGCGGTGCACGCGCAGCGCCGGATCGGGGCCCCAGCCCAGCTCGAAGCGCTCGTCGGGGGCGACGAAGAGGGTGGAGGTGCGCCCGACGACGCCGCCGCCCCGCACCAGCTCCACGGGGCCCGCGAGCACGGGGCGGGCCGCGGCGTTGACCTGCTCGGTCTTGCGCAGCACCGCGGCCGCGAGCTCGGGGGCGCACGTCAACGATTCGTGCGCGTCTGCTTCGAAGGCGAACAGCGGCGCGCGGTGCGGCCGCCCGTCCGAGACGACGCGCGTGCGGTGCGCCGCGACGAGCTCCTGCACCTCCCCGCCGTCGTCGATGCCCGGCAGCTCCGGCGGCGCGGAGGCGATCGCGCGCCCGAGCCCGGTCTGCTCGACGACCTGCTGCCGCTGCTCGACCACGATCCGGTCGGCCTTGCGGCGCACGGCGAGCCGATCCGTCGCGAGGCGCGGGGGCTCCGCGCCGAGCGAGGGGCGCTGCGTGGAGAAGCGGAGCTGGACGTCGTCCCAGTCCTCGCCGGTGTTCTGCCAAACGCAGCCCTCGGACTCGAAGCGCAGCCGGCCGTCCTCGAGGGTCGCGCGGTGCTGCGGTCGCCAGCACGCGTTGGGGACCACGTACTCGATCTCGATCGGGTGGGCGCCCGCCTCGTCGACCTCGACCGCGACGGTGATCGTCGCGACCAGCTCGTCGCTCGTGCGCTCCGTCTCCTGCCGCCGCGTCCGTACGCGATCGCGCTCGCGCTCGACGTCCCGGGCGTCGCGCCGCGCTTGCAGCCGCTCCTCGCGGAGGCGCGCCTCGAGCTCGTCCACGGTGGCGAGGCGGCGCTTCCAGGCGTCCACGTCGGCGCGAGACCACGCGGCGTCGACGGCGATCTCCTCGACCGTGCGGTCGGCGGCGGTCGCGAGCAGCCCGAGGGACTCCTCGACGCGCGCGAGCCGCTCGCGGTGGCCCTCGAGCGCCTCGGTCAGCGCCTCCTCGCGCGCGAGCAGCTCGCGGTGCGCCTCGCGCCGCTCTTCGGGCAGGTGCAGCCGACGCCGCGCGACGCTCGCGTCGTCGATCTTCGCGGAGCTCGAGCGCGCCGCGAGCGTCTTGTCCGACAAGACCGGGCTCACCCCCTCGATCACGAGCCGCGTCCGCCCCGCGGGCAGCTCGACGACGCCGCGCCGGATCACCCGCGCGCGGTCCTCCATGAGGGTCACCTCGTCGACCGGGATCGTCGCCTCGACGCTCACGCTTCCCTCCGATTGCCGCCGACGAGCTCGTGCTTGCTCGCGATGCGCACCGCGTACGAGGCGGTGAGCGTGCGCTTCTCGCCGGGGGCCACCGTGACCTGCCAGCGGCGGCCGCCTTCGAGCTCGGGCTGCTCGTCCGGCTCCCACTCCTCCCAGGCCGGCGACGCGCTGCCCTCCTCGACGCGGATGTCGTCCTCCTGCTCGCGCAGGACGGGGATCCGCTCGCGGACCTCGACCTCCGCCGCGCGCGGCAAGAGGTTGTCGAGCTCGACCTCGATCGTGTGCAAGAGATCGAGCTTGCCGCCCATGAGCCCGCTGCTCTTCTCGCTGAAGCGCGCGTTGCGCGAGACCTTGAGGCGCTGCTCGACGCCGAGGCCCAGCCGGACGACGCCGCCCTCGGGGACCTCCTCGATCGCCGACGTCATCAGGAAGTCGCCGCCGATGAAGATGTCCACCGGTCCGTCGAGGAGCGGCGCGTCGAGCGGGTTGTCGAGCTCGACGAAGCGGAACGCGTCGCGGCTCTCGCGCGGGACCACGACGAAGCGGGCGCGCGCCTCGCCGTCGCGGGCGGCCAGGCCGAGGTTGTGGAAGACGCCGTCGCTCGGCGCGTCGAGGCGCCCGCTCGCGCGGTAGACGTAGTCGAACCCGCTCTCTCGAGGCGCGGCGCAGCCGGGCGGCAGGGGCGCGCTCAGGACCTCGGAGCGGGCGGCGTCGACGGCGGCGAGGGCGGCGCCGAGATCGACCTCGAGGTGCAGCTGCTCGATCTGCTCGACGTAGAGCTGGCGCCGGCTCCACAGGACGAGCTTGCCCCGGTTCGAGGCCTTCGAGGCGGGCAGGCGGAGGCGCCCGTAGTCGAGCATCGCCGCGTCGATCGACGCCTCGTCGAGCTCCTCGAGGCCGAGCGTCGCGGCGCCGCCCTCGTCGCGGGCGAGCGAGCTCGCGAGCGCTCCGAGCGCCCCCGCGATGGCGCCGCCCGCCCCGCGAGAGCGCTTGGCCTGCGGCATGATCGCGGCCTCGGCCTCGAGCAGCACGTCGCTGAGCTCGTCCGCCGCCCCGAAGGCCATCGGCGCGCTCGGCGCCGCGGCCGGCATCCCGCGCGGCGCCGGCGCCGCCTGCGTCGGCGGTGGGGGCGCGTGGGGCGCGTTGGCCTGCGCCATCGCGAAGCGCTCCAGCTTGGGCGACTCCTCGAGGGCGTCCATCGCCACGATCGGCGACGGCTCGGGAGCGCGCGTCACGGTGGTGTCGACGACGGGCTCGCGAGCGCGGTCGTGATCGGCGAAGAGGAGGTCGGCCCCCGTGGGCGGGGGGCGCCATCCGCTCTTCGGCGGCTTGGGCTGCCGCCGACCGATCCGGACCGAGGCCAACTCGGGCAGCTCCGACCACGCCTGCAGCGACGCGGTGCTCAGTGAGAGCGCGACGCCGTCCCAGTCCTCTCCCGTGCGCTGCGCGACCATCGCGCGGAGCTCCAGGCTCGCCCCCCCCATCGCGCGATCGAGCCGCAGCGCGTAGGTCGGCGCCCACCGCGCCGCGTCGACCCGGTACTCGACCCGCAGCGCCGCCTCGCCCGCGCCGCGCTCCCCCGCGAGCCGCACCTCGACGACCTTGCGCAGCTCGTCGGGCTCCGTCCGCCGCATCGACGTCCGGAGCCGCTCGCGCTCGCGCAGATCCGCGAGGGCGCGCTCCGCCGCGCGCAGCTCTCCGGCGAGCGCTCGGCGCTTCGCGTCGGCGTCTCGGAGCGAGGTGTCGCGGAGCGTCAGCAGCGCGATGCGCGCCTCGGCGGGGCTCGGCGGCGGCTCGGCGCCGGGCTCGCCCGCGGGCCGGACGACCGTCCCGACCCCGCGGAGCCGCCGGCGCGTCCGATCGATCGCCTCCACCGCGTCCCGCAGCCGCGCGACCTCCTGCCCCGCTGCCTCGAGATCCTCGGGGCGCGCCGGCGCGAGCGCCTCGTCGGGCTCCGGCGCGAGCAGCGCGACGCGCAGGTCCGTAGCACGCAAGTCGCCTGGCGCCTCGATCGAGACGCGGACCGAGCCCTCGTCGATGTCGAGCGGCAGCGGCCCGATCTGCAGCGCGCCCTCGAGCGTGTCCGGGAGCTCCGCCACCCGGGCGACGATGGCCCCTCGTCGATGCACGGTGACGGCGTCGATGCGGCTCGTGAGCAGGGTCGGCATGCCGCCGAAGGATGCCACCGTTGCCGGTGCGGCGTGGAGGGGCTGTTGGAGGGCTGAACACGAACCCCTCGCGGCGCCTCACGGGCGGGGCCGCGGCCTCGCTGCGGCGCGTCGCCGTCTCGACGATCAGGCGCGGTCGTTCCTGCGCGCGATGAACGAGGCCGCCCCGACGCACCCGCCCCGCCGACCTCTACGAGCTCGCGCATCCGGCGCAAGTCGGCCTCGCCGAGGCCTCGGTTGCGCCTATCAGCCGAGCGTGCGCCTCGCACTCGACGAGGACCGCGCGCTGCCGACGATCCACCGCGTGGACCGCCGCGGCGAGCCGCACCTGCTCGTCGTCGAGGGCCCCTGCGCCGACGAGTCCGAGGCCGTACACATGAACGGCCTCATCTCTCCTCCAGTCGGTCGAGTGAGTTTCATAGTTCAAGCTCTGCGAAGTAGCTGATGTCCTCCCCGGGGGGAGCCGAGGGAGCGGGTTTGACGAAGAGGATGACGTTGAGGGGCAGCCGGAGGTCGAGATGAAGCTCGAAGGCGACGACGTGGCCGGCGCCGGGGTGGCCGTCGGGGGCTCGCGCAGCCAGGCACCCGTCCGACCCACGTTCAGCCGCGCTCGAAGCACGGGAATCAGGGCTCATGGTCGCACCTGGGGCAGACAGCGCGCCAGCGCGCCGTTGGACGAGCAGAAGTTGGTGTCCACGTTGCGACGCACAACGGACGGTTCCTCCTGCGCTCCGACGCACAACGGACGGATCCTGCGCTCCTGTCTCGACGAGTTGCGACGCACATCGCACGGTTCCTCCTGCGCTCGACGGCAGGTGTCAAACGGGGTTGACAGTCGAGGGTTCCGAGCAGACGCGGTCAGCGTCGACGCCGTCGTCTCGCGTACGCTCAGGCCACCTGGAGGTGATGACGCATGAGGGACTGGAGGATGATCCTCGTCGGCGGCGGGCTCGTGCTGGCCGGTGTCGTGCTCGGCGCGACGTTGTTCGGCGGACGGCCGGTCGAGGCGCAGGCTGCGTCGTACTCGACCTGCTTCGCAGGGATGCAGGAGGTCGTGGACATCAACGACCAGGGCGAGGTGGCGCGCCCCCGCCAGAACCGCCAGGTCCGCGTCCCAGAAGGCTGGACCATCGTCAGCGGTGGAGGCATCCAAGCCCGTGCCGTCTTCATCTTCTGCCGGTAGCGGGCGCTGGAGACGTTTGAGTCGGCGGCCGCTCGATGCTTGCGCTCCGGAGTCGCGTAGATTGAACGCCCTCTCCGTGACGCGGCGCGCATGACAGCCCGCCGCGGATAGCCCCGATGAACGCCCTGTTGGGTGAGGAGAGTTGACGAGTCCCTCCTACTGCGAAGCAGTCGACGCCCTCGTGGAGGAGCCGAGGGAGCTCAATCGTCGCGGGTCGAGACCTGACTTCATGAGAAGACCGTTTGTCCGCGTTCAGCCCCACGTGCTACGGGTCTCCGAATGCAGCGACTCAGGATTCTCACGCTCTCCTCGGCCCTCGCGGTCGCGACGCTCGTCTCCGCCTGCGGAGGCGGGGGAGGGACGAACGAGGACGCCGGGCCCGTCGCCGAGGACGCCGGGCCCGTCGCCGAGGACGCGGGGACCGGGCCCTCGAACCCGCTCCTCGGGAGCGTCTACGTTCAGCCCCAGGGCCTAGGGTTCGCGTCCTATCACTTCGACGCCGAGGACGACGTCTACATCCGCTACGAGACCCTGCCCGTGCCGCTCGACAACGGGCTGCCGTTCCCCGCGCGCAAGGCCTTCACCGACCTGCGCTTCGATCTGTCGAACCGCGTGTTCGAGGCCAACATCGACTGGACGGAGCAGGGCACGACCGTCAACGGGGCGAGCCGCTGGGAGTACCGGATGGTCTTCTCGAGCGACTACAGTCGGATCGAGAGCGGTGAGCTCGGGGTGTTCGCGCCGGGGGGCGAGATGCTCGACACCATCACCTTCGGCGCCGCGGCGCCCGCGCTCGTCTACCGCGTGCTCAACGACGCGAACCCGTACCCGTTCGCGATCGAGACCGGATGCGCGACGTTCCCCTTCGAGGCGGGTGAGGTCGTCTACGTCGGGCTCCACAACGAGGCGACGTGCGTTGAGACCTTCGGGATCTTCGCGTTCCCGGTGGGCGGTCCCGACTGCTGCGACATCGCTGAGCGGACGCAGTCGGTCACCGCGCGCGTCTGCGACGGTGGAGCGATGAGCTTCAGCTACACCTTCGAGAACGGCAGGCTCTGCTCGCAGCCGGCGGGCTCCGGCACCGCGACGTTCGACGAGGTGGTGACGACCTCGTGCGCTCCCAGCGCGGGCGGCAGCGGCGTCTGGGCGAGGATCCTTCCCGGGAGCGCCCCCTGCCCCTGATCGCTCCGCCAACGATCCGACCCGGACGCCGGAGAACCGTAGACGAGCTGCGACGCACATCGGACGGTTCCTCCAACATCACGAGGCGCAGTGACGGACCGGACACCACCGGTGAAGATCAAGGACCCGTCCGTCAGAGCCCGGGCACCATCGGTAGCTTGTTCTCGCGCTTCAACCGCGCCGCGCCGGTCGTGATGCTGGTCTGCCAATCGCCGTTCGGATCCGCGGCGTCAGGCACGAGCTCTTTCATGGCCGCGACGAACGCCAGCCACGCGGGATCCGTGCGCGCGAGGATCTGCTTCACCTCGGCTTCGATCGAATCCTGGTCTTTTCGTGCGGCATCGCGCTCGGCGATGAGATCGGCGACGTTCGGTGCGCGACCTTCCGCCAGTGCGAACCCCACGAAGACTTCTTCGTTGTAGCCATAGCGCGCGAGTAGCTCCGGAATGCGTTGATGGACACCGGCCACACTCGGGACCTTGCCAGTCGCGTCGAGCTGCCGAACCGCCGCATACAGATTCGCGGGCCACGCGTCGAACAGCGAGTGAGCCGACCAGCGCTGCTCGTCGTCGGGCAGCGCCTGCCACGCCGTCCGCACGGCCGCGACCCATTCGATCCACGGCGCGTCGGCGCGCGCGAGCAACGCATCGTACGCCGGCTTCAACGCGTCACGCTTGCGACGGAGCTCGTCGTAGTCCGCCTGATCCTTTCCCGACCAGCTCGGATTCTTGTCCTGCGACCAGCTGAGAAACCCCAACGCGTCTTGCACCGACGCGTACTCCAGCAACGTGTCGACGGCGGACATGCTCGAGCTTAGGGCCCGCGCATGAATGAGTCGACCGAGTCGGCGCCGCGGCGCCCGGCCAGCAACGGTCTTCCAGCGTCGTGCCGAGGGGCACGAGCCCGTCCTCTTCGCGCTCCGCGCCCCGCTGGAGACGGGACGAGACTCGAGTCAGTCGGTCTGGGGAAAGACGGCCCGGGCGAGCCCGACCCGGCCGGCGGCCCGCACCGTCGGGGGCGTGGGCCAGGCGCTCGGGCTCTCGAAGCGGGCCGTCGAGCGCGAGTGGACGATGATCGAGGCCTGACTGCGGCAAGAGCCGAGCGACGGATTTCCCTAGTAATTACACTCACACCCAGCTTTCTTCGATTTTCTTGGCGGACCTTCGGCGCGGCCGGCGCCTCTCCCTGTGAACCCAGCGAGAGACACCGAGGAGAGCCGACATGACCACCGCCACCGCCACCGCCGCCGCCTTCTGCCCCGTCAGCCTCGAGCGCGTCGACCACAACGCCGTCCGCGTCACCGGCCTCCTGACCGTCGCGATGCTCGCGGCCTACGCGATCAGCGGCTGGGCGGTGTTCGCCATCGTCCTCGCGGCCGACTACACGGTGCGCGCCTGGACCGGCGGCCGGAGCCCGATGCAGCGCCTCGGTGGTCGCATCGCGCGAGGCCTCGGCATCCCGGCCCTGATGCAGGACAAGGCGCCGAAGCAGTTCGCGGCCCGCATCGGCTGGATGTTCGCGGTGGCGGCGTCGGTCCTCGCGTTCGTCTCGCCGACGGCCGGGATCGTGGTCGGCCTGAGCCTGCTCGGCTTCAACGTGCTCGACTCGGTCTTCGACTTCTGCGTGGGCTGCTGGACCTACATCCACATGGTGCTGCCGCTCTCGGCGCGCTTCGGCCGCTAAGGTCGCGACGTCGCGGGTGTGAGGGGCCGACCCGGGGACGGGCCGGCCCTTCGCCGTTTCGAAGCCCGGGGAGAACCGTCCGATGTACGTCGCGAGTCGAGGCCACGAATCGTTCCCGTGCAGCCCAAGCCGGTGCAGGCAGGGGAGAACCGTCCGTGCAGGCAGGGGAGAACCGTCCGCAGGGGAGAACCGTCCGATGTACGTCGCGATGGCAGGGGAGAACCGTCCGATGTACGTCGCGAGTCGAGGCCACGAATCGTTCCCGTGCAGCCCAAGCCGGTGAGGAAGCGAGCGGCCGCGGTGCGCACCGACCAGCCTTCACGTCCTGAGAGGGTCGAAATCGGCCGCGTGCGCTTCCATGACGACCAAGCGCACGCACGAGCGCGGGGGAGAACCGTCCGATGTACGTCGATGGCAGGGGAGGGAGGGAGAACCGTCCGATGTACGTCGCGAGTCGAGGCCACGAATCGTTCCCTTGCAGCCCAAGCCGATGAAGAAGCGAGCGGCCGCGGTGCGCACCGACCAGCCTTCACGTCCTGAGAGGGTCGAAATCGGCCCCGTGCCCTTCCATGACGACCAAGCGCACGCACGAGCGCGCCGCCCAGGCTGTGAGCTGGACGAGCGCGCTCCTCGATGAGCGGTCTGTCGTCAGACAGGTGGGTCGGAACCACGGGGTCCTCGGGGAGGCCCGTGCCGGCGGTCACGGAGCGTGACGATGCGGGCCGGAGCTCGACTCTCTACGCGCGGGTCGAAGCGGTGCCGCGTCACCGACGGCGGTCGATCTTCTTCGGGCTCCGCGCTCGTCGTCTCCGCGCGCTCCGCGTCCGCGCTCGCTGTGTCCGCGCTCGTCGTGACCGCGCGCTCCGCGTCCGCGTCGCACTCCTCGACGATCGCCGCCGCCTCGTCTTGGAGCGCGGCGCGTACCTCGTCGATGAGGTCGAGGGTGCGCGCCGCGGCGCGCACCCTCGAGCTCGGCCCGGACCTCGTCGAGGGTCGGCCCGGGACGGGCCACGATCGCGTGGAGCGGAGCTTCCTCCTCGACCGGCTCGCCGCGGTACTCGCGCGCCGCGTAGGTCCCGAAGGGGTAGGCGGCCGCCAGGTCGCCGAAACGCCGCGCGATCCGCGTCGCGTGATGGCTCGCTCGGAAGGCGCGCACTTCCCGGGCGCCCTCGACGCGCATACGCCGGCCGACGATCCCCCGCGCCCCGATCCGGAACGTCGGAACCGGCTGCCCGCCAGTCTCTCGCAGGGTTCGGGGCTCGCTCCAAGGGTGGAGACGCCGAACCTCGCGCGCCCCCAACGGCGCTCGTCGGCGGCTCTGCGCGATCGCGCTCAGGGCCGTCTCGCTCAGCTTGTTCATGTGATGAACGAGCGCGTCGAGGTCACCTCCGAACGCGCGGTAGAGCTCGGGCGGCGGCGTCACCACGAGGCGGAGCACCTCGGGGCGGTCGGCGCCGAAGTACAGCTCGGGTCGGCGCACCTCGAGGAAGCCTGTCTTCCACAGCCCAAAGTCGAATGTCGGCTGCGGCATGTGCTCGGGGCGTCGGACCAGCCCCGCCGCGACCGTGTTCAGGTGGTGATAGATGAGGTGGCTCGCCTGCGCGGCCGCATCGACCAGTCGCATCCGGTGCGTCTGCCGGTCGTCGAAGAGCTCTCGCGGCGCGTCGTAGCGCTGCTCGCACAGCACCGCGTGGAGACCACAGCTGATATCGCGATTCAGACGCCGCAAGAACTCCGGGAGGTTGTCCGTTCGAGGCGTGACGTCGCCGTGGTAGTGGCTGACGACCGTGGTGAAGTAGTGGACCGCCACGCCGGTGTGACGCTGAGCGTCCGCCAGGCTGTAGAGGCAGACGTCGCCCACGCGGGGATCCCACGGCGCCAGGAAGGCCTTGCGACAGACCGTTCGACGCGTGATCGCCGTCGTCGCGCCTGCGACGTAGATGCCCGGAGGAGACACCCCGGCGCACGGTGCACACGCCACGCCGGACGAGCGCTCGTGTGATCTCGCGGACTTGCAGCCGCCGATCGGCGAACGTGGCGAGATCGGCGTGGCGATCGCCGCACCTCCGGCTCGTCAGGTATGTCGCGCGCGGAGCGCTCGACGCTTGCCTCGACGAGTTGCGACGCACATCGGACGGTTCCTCCTTCGCACTTTGCCTCGACGAGTTGCGACGCACATCGGACGGTTCCACCCGGCACTTTGCCTCGACGAGTTGCGACGCACATCGGACGGTTCCACCCGGCTTGCTCGTCGCGTTCAACGCGTCGGGAGCCCTGATGACGGGCTTTCAGGACAACGGAAGACTTGCAGACGACATCGACCTCTCGTCGCGCGAAGAGTTCGTCGATATGGTGATCCAGGCCGTCGGAGGTGAGGAACGGATCCTCGTCCTGGCGAGTGTGGCTGACCCAGACGAAATGATGCTCGTTCGATATACCAGCGGCGGCGATCGTGACACGACGTTCGGAGTCAACGGAGAGATTCGGATCTCCGTCCCCGGTGTTGGCGCCGACGCTTCGACGTCGGCCGCCGCTCTCGCAGTCGATACGACCGATGGGTCAATCGTCGTGGCCGGACACAGTTCCGTGCAGATGCTTGGGCGTTACTATGGAACGCCGGTGGTCGCTCGTTTTACGGCCGATGGCGACCCCGCCCCGTGCGGGGCCTCAGGGGTATTTTTGTGGAGGCCCGAAGTGAATATCGTCCCGCCTCCCGCTATCGACAACCCCTTCATCGAGGGGGCGGTCCAGTCTTTCGACATGGTCGTGAACGACATGGCGGTCGTCGAGGATGTGGGCATCGTACTGGTTGGCTACCTGCACTTCTGGGACTTCCATGCCCGGACGCCCTGGGTCGGCCGACTGACAGCTACCTGCATACCCGATCAGAGTTTCGGCGATTACGGCACTGGGGTGAAGCTCATCGACACGACGGCCTTCACCGGATCGAATGACGACAATGCCTGGCTCTCGGCAGTCGCTGTCGATGGCATCAACGTCTATGCAGCGGGAACGACCGCCACGTTCTCGCCCGGGCGGGGGCTGTTTGGTGGCAGGATGTTTGTTATCGCCCTGGAGGCGGACGGGAGCCTCGATGCCTCCTTCGGCCCGCCCCTTGGGCCGACCGCTGGTGGGGTAGTTGTCGAACCCTTTGGTTGGAGCGAGGTAGCGCATGGCCTGGCGGTCTCGCCGGGCCCCAGCGGTGAGATCTTCGTGGTGGGTGAATCGCTCCAGGATGTCCGGTCATCGCGCCGTCGTATCCGCGCCGCCGTGCTTGCTAAGAGCGGCCCCGTCACGTTCGTCTCATGGCCATCGAACGACTTTGGAGTTCTCGACGCTTGGGCCACCGATGTCGTCCTGCGCGCCGATGGTCAACCCTCGGTCAGTGTAGCTATGCGTGAAGATCCGAGCCCGTTCAACCCTCCTCCGCCGGGGCCGTGAGCACCATGGTCGCAAGACGATACGAAGCTCTAGCGTTCCTACTGGCATGCGCGTGTTCCTCAACTCACCAGAATGACGGGGGCGACGACGGGGCCGTCCGAGACGCCGACGCCGCGTCGACTGACTCGGGCGCTGAGGCGGGAACAATGGACGCTGGACCAGATGGTGGCGTCGATGCAGGGGTTGATCTGTCGGAGCCGTTTCGCGTCTTCTGTCGGCGTCGTATCCGAGCACTCTGCGATGGCAATCTCTCGTGTTGTCTCGACGCCACACGTCGCTACGATGCAGAAGACTGCTCTGATGCTGCGATCGAGATGGGCTGTCTGCGTGCCAGCGAGGATCCCGCGCTCCGGGATGGCACGCTAGACTGGGACGCGAGCGCAGCCGAGTCCGTCTTGGCGGATCTTGAATCGCAAGTGGCCGATTGCGGTGCGATCGAGCAGGACACTGCAGGACTGGACCGTGTGCTTCACGGGACGCTCGCGAGTGGCGAGACCTGCACACCTGATGCGGCCAACGGATTTGGCTCTCTGGGACTACTCCGCTGCGCCGGCAGCCTCCGTTGCTCCCTCACAGGAGTTGCAACCGATTTCTCCGGGGTTTGTGCGCCGGTCGGCGATCTCGGAGAGGGATGCATCAACCCCAGCACCGACTGCCGATCTGGACTGTGGTGTGAGTTCGGTGCGGATGGGATACCTCCGGACGCACCGTACTTTGGGTTGTGCCAGCCGCAGGGCGAACCCTGCGGGGGCGACTACGCCTGTCCGAGTCGCTTCTGCACTAGGACTTCGCGCCTCTGTTCTGAGCCAGAGGCTGCTGAGACTTGGTGCCGTCGCTTCCTCTGATTCACCGAGAGCTCGTTCCCATCCCACCCTCTTGGGTCCTCCATCGGTACGTGAAACCCGAGGACCCAGTTCGTCATCGCTGGGCCGGCTGGTTCAGATTCTCCCGTTAGAGCTCGACACCGTAGCAGCGCAGCGGACCGCCGCTGGGGCTTGAACAGAGCACGCGTTGCATGGAGTCCGGGTTGGAGATAAGCGGAACCAAGCGTGGAGGCGCGGCGGTCTGGCTCTCTGAGATGAGTCCGCTCGCACCGTCGAAGGACAAGTGAAGGACCGTTGCGCTGCGCTGGCACTCGTCGCCCGCAGAACTCTGTAAGGTGAGTAAGAAGCGAGCCTCGCCGCCGACGTCACCAGTCGCAAGCAAGATGGCCTGTTCAATGGGGATGGTGCGAACGAGTGACGCCGTTAGGGTCAGGGATTGGAGGCTCGAACCGCTCAGGAGAGTCATCTCGGGACTGCCCGAGACTTGGGTGAACACGCTGCCCCGATAGCTCGTCGGGTCGACCTGAACCAACATGTGCGCGATCCTGGCGCAAGAGTGGGAGGACGTGCCGCACTCGAGCAGCCCGGCTTGGAGAACTGACGCATCGTGGAGCCGCACGTTGCGCTGCAGAATTCCAAGGGTGAGCTCCTCTCTCTCACCGCCTGCGCCGGCGATGAGATCTACGCCGAAGCCCTCGCTGCAGGCGTCATCCGCGCACTCGTACGCGAACCACTCGACGCAGTCCGCCTGTCGACACGGTGCCGCTGTCGCCGCGGAGGGGACTACCAAGAACACTGCCTGGCGAGCCGCTAGGGCCGGATCCCACGGATGCTCCTGAAGAGCCACGACGACGGACTGACGGCCATCCGCGGACTGCGTTGCGGCGAGTCGCGGCAGATGCGGCGGCAAGATGGAAGAACTCTCCCCGCTGTCGAGATCGATGTTGAGTGTCGGCGTCATCGCTGGGCCGTCCGCGATCCAGATCCGCGTTCGACCTGGTTCATCACTTGTGCCGAACGAGGCGATGATGAGCTCGTCATCGACATCATCGTCAACATTGGCGACGGCGATTTGGACGAAGCCGGCATCGTCGATGACGTCGTCGCCGACGAGCACCATGTCGCGCTCAGCGCCCGTGGTCTGGGCGACGACCTCGACCCTTCCCCCAAGCTCGGTCACGAGGAGCTCGGTAGACTCTGTGGGCCTGCGCACCCATGCGTAGGCGGCCCCTGGAGGAATCGGTCCCACAGCCTCCCACTGGGGCTCGAGGCTAGGCAGGGGCTCGCAGTCGGGGTCAGCCTGGCAACTACAGCCAAGTCCCACGAGAAGACCGGAGAGGAGCCCGGCGAGTGGTCTCATCGCCACTCAACGGCGAGCCGGTCGACCTGCCAGCCCATGTCGGCGCGCCCTCCCCGGAGGTTCCGACCAGTGAGGCGGACCTCGCAGAGCTGACCTGCCGCGCTCGAGACGTCGAACACCTCGCTCGCCCATACCCGCTCAACACCCTCATCGGTGAAGGCGGGCTGCTCATCCCCTGCCATCCGCAACACCCCCGGATACCCCGCGATTGGATCTGCGCGCATGCACCCCCCAGCGCAGCAGACATCGATGTACGCTCCTCCGTTGCGAACGAGATCGGCGCGCCGGAAGTCGTAGCGGTGACGCAGCGTGAGGGGAGGCTTGGCTACCCACCGGAACGCTCGTGAGGTCCATGGGCAACAGGATGCTGGCCTCTTCGGGCGGGGGCGCACCACTTGGACGTCCCCTGCGCCGCGGCTCGCCAACCAGTGCCAGAACCGCCGCGTTCGCGCCATCGACCGGCGAGACGCAGTCAACGGAGCCTCCAGTGCCAGACGGGCACGTCTCGTCGAAGACGATCAGCGGGTCTCCCGTTGGCACCCGCGAAGCGGGACCCTCGCGTCGTCGAACCATGAGGGCGTCGATCGGCCATCGGCCACCGTCCGCGTACCGTGTGGCCCCCAACCGGAGCCGAACGGACCCGGTCGCCGGGAGGCGGAACGTGTCGGTTCGCCAGCCAGGCGATGTCCGAGTGAAGCCAAGAGCGCCGTGGAACTCGGATTCGGTCGTACACTGGCTGGGATTGCCCAAGGGGTGACAGTCGGCCGACGAGATGGATGCCAGGTCCGTCGAGCTCGAGCCAAGGGACTCCCAGGTGGCGCCACCGTCGAGAGATGCCTGAAGCACGCCACCATCGCCACCCGAGAAATCGGGTCGGTGGACGAGAACCACTTCGAGCTCCGTGCCCGTACCGAGAACCGACGTGTCAATCGTCGGCGACGTCAGCGTAGCGACCGGCGCGGCGCCACTTAGAGTGCAGCCCTCTGGATCGAGGCTCGGGGGCAGATCGTCGGCGAGCACCGCGTCTGTGCAGGCAAATCCTGCCGTGAGCCAGCTCCCGAAATCACTGGCTGCATCGAAAATGATCGGGCCTTGCGCGTCCACGCGCACCGGCGCGCGTGCTGAGTTGCCCCCGGCATCCTGTACAACGAGGTCTGAGACGCCGAGGGGCGCCGAGAGGGGAATGAAGGCCGTGGCGGTGCCGTCGTCAACCACCGCCCCAGAGACCGGTGACCCGCCGAGTTGGAAGCTCGTTACTGAGGAAAGCCCCTGGCCGACAAGACGAACGGTCGCGCCAGGGCGCACGTGTGAGGAGACCACACTTCGAATCTGCGGACGAGCCGGGCCGACGACGGCGAAGGGTCCAGGTACCCCGCGAGTCGCGCTCACGATCCTGACGGTCTCGCCCTCAACGAGGGCACGGCTCAGCGGGACATCAGCGAGTCGGTTGCTTGTGGCTACCGCTGATCCCAGCGGTGCTCCGACGGTCCCGTCGAGGGAAGCCGCGTGCAAGCGGAGGGTGTGCCCGATCGGTCCCGCCAGCGAAATCGACGGCTGGCCAGCGGTCGGTGCGAATAGAAACGAGCTGGGAACAAGATCGGAGTCGATCGGCCGTCCGTCGTCAATGAAATCGAAGACATCATCTCCATTTGAGTCATCGAACAGCAGTCCGTCGACATTGATGTCCTCCAGGCGGATAGTACACATGAACGGCCTCTGGCTGCCACAGCTCGTCAACTTAGTTTACATAAACTAGCTTCTGCGAAGCAGTCGACGTCCTCCCCGGGGGGAGCCGAGGGACCAGCGGATGAAGGGGCGTCCAGCACGAGGCCATGATGCCACTGTTGGCGGACTGCGGCAGGGGCGTCGCGAGGTGGAGCCCCGCTCGAGACGCAGGATCCCTCCGGCGCGCCGGTCCGGCGCACGCTTCAGGGTCCCCAGTCGATGTCCAGGGGCTGCGGCGGAGCGCGGGCCGGCGCCGGGGCGACGCGGTCGGCGGGGAGGCCGAGGTGCTCGAGGATGCGCCGGACGATGGCGGGCTGCTCGATCAGGGCCACGAGCCGATATCGGCCGCCGCAGGCGCACTCGAGGCTGTCGATGGCGAGGCCGCGGCGCATGAGCTCGGCCCGGGTGTGGTTGGGGGCCGCGGGTCGTTCGGGGGCGTCCGGGGTGGGGTCGGGGTCGTCGGATGCACGAGGTGTTGCCGGGGGCCGAGGGACGATGCGCGCTCGCCACTTGGCGTGGGCGGAGAGCACGCCGTGGTAGAGGAGGTGCGGGGTCTGGGGATCAGGGCCGACAGGCGCTCCAGCAACTGCTGCGCGGTGAGCCGGACGTGGGTGGTGCCGTCGGACCAGCGGGTCTTCAGCTTCAACAGGACGTCGCCGCCGGGGAGGCGTTCGAGTCGATCCTGGGCGAGGGCAGGGCGTAAGAGGTAGCGACAGAGGCGCTCGAGCGCGGCGCGATCGCGGGCGGAGACGGTGACGCCGGCGTGGAGGTCGAAGCCTCCGTGGGTGCGGCGCTCTCGGCCGAGCTGGGTGCCGGGCTCGAGGCGAAGGCGGGGGCCACCGCCCACGCGCTCGGCGTCGCGGCCGAGGACGGCGGTCTGGTAGAGGTCGGCGAGCGCGGGCGGCTCTTCGGTGTCGGCGGGGCGGCCGCCGTCGTCGTCGTCGATCCACAGGCTGCGCCGCACGAGGAGGCGCTTCACGCGCACGGCGATCTGCTCGGTGAGTGCCTCGAGCTCGTCGTCGGTGGGCGCGGGCAAGGGGTGGAAGGTGAGCTGGCCGTCGGGCGCCTCGGTCCACGCGCCGTCGGGCACGAGGCTGTGGAAGTGGACGTTGAGGTTCAGGGCGCCGCCGAAGCGCTGGATGACGGTGACGGCACCGCAACGGCCGTCGGCGACGCGGCGCTTGCGGGCACGGCGTCGCTGGAAGGCGAACACGGCGCGCAGGAACACGCGCAGCACGGCGCGCGCGAGGTCGTGGTCCCAGGCGCACCGCCACCGCAGCCAGAACGGGAGGCTGAGCACCCACTGGCGATGACGGACGTACGGCAGGACGCGATCGACGAGGTCGGCGGCGCGCGCGGTCATGCGGCGGCCGTCGCAGCTCGGGCACAGGCCGCGGGCTTTGCACGAGAAGGCGACGAGGCGGTCATCGCCGCAGGCCTCGCAGGAGAAGCGGGCGATGCCGTAGGCGAGCAGGCCACACCGCAGGAAGGCACGGAGGGCCTTCTCGACGAACCGCGGGACGCCGTCGGCGCCGGGGCCGCGGCGCGAGGCGAGGAAGGTCTCGAGCTCCTCCTGGACGGTGGCGTGGAGGGCGCCGCGCTCGGGGCGGCGGCGGCGGTAGCAGCGGGGGCGACGGCGGCGGCGACGGACGCCATCCAAGGACGTCCACCAAGATGTGCGCCGGGGATCGCGGGTCATGATCTCGCGGGGTTACGGGCGCCGATCGGCGAAGGTGGCGAGATCGGCGCGGCGATCGCCGCATCTCTCTGGTTCCGCCCAACGTCGCGATGGAGCTCGTCGAACGGTCGGACCTAGCGCTCGCCGCCCAGGGCGGCGCGCAGCGGCTCGAGGCGATCGAGCAGCGGGGGCATCTCGCCTTCGGGCAAGGAGAGGGCGACGTAGCGGTCGCCGAAGTGGAGCCGCTCGCCGTCCTGGAGGAGGTCGCGCAGCGGGGGGCTCGCGCCGGGCTCGAGCCAGTCGTCGGTCTGGGGCATGACGAGCGCCCACTCCCAGCCGTCGATCTCGCGTGGCTCGACCGAGAGGGCCTTCGCGACGCCGAGCGCGGCGCTCTCGAGGAGGCCGCCGACGCGCGGCTGGAGGACGCCTCGAGGGCCCGTTTCCTCACGCGCGACGAGGAGGATCCTTCGCGCGGTGCCGTTCTGACGACCCGGCGGGCGGTGGCGGTAGAACGCGGCGAACGCGCCGTCCGCGCGGGCCATCCACGAGAGGTGCGCGCGGCCGACGGGGAGGCCGACGTCCTCGATCGCGAGGCGCAGGATCGCCTCGTCCACGTCCCCCGCCCAGCCGCGCTCTTCGAGCGTGCGGTTCCAGCCGCTGCGCAGGAACGCCCAGCGCACGAGGCGATAGACGAGCACGCCGATCATCAACGTCGGGATGAGGGTGCACAGCGCGAGGAACGCGACGGACTCGAGGGTCTCCACGGCGTTTCGGGGCGATAGTACGCGACGACTCCACGATTCGGGATAGAGTCGGGCCGTGCCGATCCTGACCCCCGAAGAGCGCATCGGAACGCTCCTCGCCGGGCGCTACCAGGTCGAATCGATCCTCGGTCAGGGCGGCATGGGCGTCGTGATGCGCGGCCGCCACGAGCTGACCGGTCGGCCCGTCGCGATCAAGCTGCTGCAGCCGTCCTACGTCACCGACCCCGAGCTGCTTCGGCGCTTCTTCCAGGAGGCGAAGGCCTCCGCCGCGCTGAACCACCCCAACGTCGTGGACGTGCTCGACATGGGGGTCGAGGACGGCGCCGCGTTCCTGATCCTCGAGCTCCTCGAGGGCGCGTCGCTCGCCGAGCTGCTCGATGAGCGCGGCGCGATCGAGACCCGCGAGCTGCTCGAGATCCTGCTGCCCGTGATGGACGCGCTCGCCGCGGCGCACGAGCGCGGCATCGTCCACCGCGACCTCAAGCCCGACAACGTCTTCGTCCATCGCGACCTGCGCGGCCGCCCGATCCCGAAGGTGCTCGACTTCGGCATCGCGAAGCTGATCGAGAAGGACTCGGACGTGCAGACCCGCACCGGCGGCGTGCTCGGGACGCCGCACTACATGTCTCCCGAGCAGGCGCAGGGCCACAAGGGGCTCGGCGCGGAGGCCGACGTGTGGTCGATGGGGGTCTTGCTCTACGAGTGCCTCTCGGGGCAGCGCCCGTTCCAGGCGGAGTCGGTGCCCGCGCTGCTCCTGCAGATCTGCACATTCGATCCCCTGCCCCTCGACGAGCGCGCGCCGACCGTCCACCCGGCCATCGCGCGGGTCGTGCACCGCGCGATCACGCGGGAGCTCGACGTGCGCTACGCGAAGATGGAGGAGCTCGGCGGGGCCCTCATGGCAGGGGCGCGCGCCGCGGGGATCGAGCTGCCGTCGAGCCTCGACGATCTGTTCCCGCCGTTCCGGGAGACCGCCGCGCCGCCGCCGCGCGCCTCCGAGCCGGGCCTCGTGACGGGGCCGATCTCGGCCGGCGCGAGGTTGCGGATCGGGACCGACCCGACGATGGCGCGCGGGGACGTCGTGGAGCTCCCGACCACCGCGCCGCGCCGCTCGCCGCTGGTCCTCGGCCTCGGCGTCGCGGCGCTGCTCGTGGTGCTCGGCGTCGTCGGCTTCGCGCTGATGCCGTCCGAGGATCCGGTGCCCGTGGCGCAGCCCGATCCACCGCCACCGCCCGACGGGATCGAGCCGCCGCCCGACGTCGAGCCGCCTCCCGACGTCGAGCCCCCTCCCGACGTAGAGCCGCCCGCGCCGACGCCGATCGAGCGCGGCTTCGACAGCGACCCCACCCACGCCGACGTCTACCGCGACGGCGCGCTGGTCGGCACGACGCCGTTCGTGCTCGATCTGGCGAACGAGCCCGACCAGACGGTGGAGCTCGAGGTGCGAGCCGAGGGGCGGCAGAGCCGCGTGATCACGCTGAACGCGAGCACGGCTCCGGACACCCGTGTATCGTTACCTCGCGTCCACCGCGAGCGACGCGGTGGTGGCGGCGACGCTCCCTCCTTGGCCCCACGATGACCCGCGCTTTCTTCTGCTTCACGATCCTCGCGGTCACCGCGCTCAGCGCCTCGGCGCGCGCGGACGCGGCCGCGGAGGCCCGCTTCCAGGACGAGGTCGCGCGACGGCACTACGCCGCCCGCCACTACGAGGACGCGGCGCGCGCGTTCATGGTCGAGCAGCGCCTCGCGCCCAACCCCAACATCGTCTTCAACATCGCGCTGTGCTTTCAGCAGCTGAACCGGCACGCCGACGCGTACACGTACTTCGCCGAGTACCTCGGCGCGGGTGACGACGACCCGGCGCGACGCGGTCAGGCGGAGCGGGCGCTCGCCGAGCTGCGGCCCCACGTGTCGCTCGTGAACGTGCGCAGCGAGCCCGCGGGCGCGGCGATCTTCGTCGACCGGCGCGAGCTCGGGCAGTACGGCGAGACGCCGCGGACCCTCGCGCTCGACGCCGGCGAGCACCGCATCTGGGTGGAGCGGGACGGCTACCGCCCCGCGGAGACGACGGTCCAGCTCGGGCTCGGCGCGGAGACGAGCGTGACCCTCGAGCCTGTGCAGCTGCTCGGCCGGCTCCGGGTGGGCGCGCCGACGGCGGCGCAAGTCCGCGTGCTCGACGCGGGCGGCCACGTGGTCGCCGAGGGCCCGACGCCGTTCGACGAGGCGATCCCTCCCGGCACCTACCAGGCCGAGGCGCGGGCGGGCGCGGAGCGCTGGAGCGAGCCCGTGGTCGTGCGCGCGGAGCAGGTGTCCGAGCTTCAGGCGTCGCTGGTCGGGCCCACCGGCGCGGCCACGGTGACGGCGAACGTGACCGGCGCGCTCGTCACGCTCGACGGCACCGAGCGCGGCTTCACGCCGCAGGTCCTCGCGGCGATCCCCGTGGGCGATCACTCGATCGAGGTGCGCGCCGAGGGGATGCGGCCCTACGCCGGCACGCTCTCGATCGCCGAGGAAGACCACGCGTGGATCACGGTGGACCTCAGCGACGAGAGCGCGACCGGGGTCTCCGAGGGGACCTGGATCGTCGGCGGCCTCTCGTTGGCGCTCGCGATCGCGGCGGGCGTCACCACCGGCTTCGCGGCGGACGCGCACGATCGGTTCCGCGCGCTCTACGGGATGCTGCAGCCGGCCGGCGCGGTCGCGGACGAGAGCACGACCTTCAACCTCGCGGCGGACTCGCTCTGGATCGGCGCGGGGATCGCGGCGCTGACCGCGATCGTGCTCCTCGCCACCACGAGCGACTTCGAGGCGCAGCCGAGCCGGGCGATGGTGTCGCGGGGGGGACGATGATGCGCGCGTCGCGATGGCTCCTCACCGCGGGGCTGCTCGGGGGGCTGCTCGGTGGCTGCTCCGCGCTCTTCGACTCGAGCTTGCCCGAGGGGTGCATGGTCGAGGACTTCGACGGCGACGGCGTGGTCGCGCCCGAGTGCGCCGCCGACCCGACGCAGGCGGACTGCGACGACAACGACGCGGAGACCTTCCCCGGCGCGCCGGAGCTGTGCGACGGCTTCGACAACGACTGTGACAGCCGCTTCGACGAGGGCCTCGAGAACCTCCAGTACTACGTGGACTGCGACGGCGACTCGTACGGGAACGACCTCGCGCCGATCGAGATCGCCTGCGCGACCCCGATGACGCTCGACTGCCCCGGGACGGGCGGCGGCTGGGTCAACCGCGGCGGCGACTGCGACGACCTCAACCCCAACCGACAGGTCGCGTGCGGCTCGTGCGCGCAGGTCGACTTCCTCATCGTGATGGACACGAGCAACTCGATGTCGGAGGAGCAGGTCGCGCTCGCGCTGCAGCTCCCTCGCGTCGTCGAGGTGCTCAAGTCCGGCGACATCGACGGCGACGGAGTCCCCGAGGCCGAGCCGATCACCGATCTGCACGTCGGCGTGATCACGCCCGACCTCGGCTCGGGCGACTTCAACGTGCCGACCTGCGAGATGGGCTTTGGCGACGACGGGATCCTGCAGACGACGTCGGGCGCGCCGCTCGACTGCCGCGGCTTCATGATCGAGGGGCCGCCGTTCTTGAGCTTCACGCCCGAGGAGGACGCCGGCGACATCGCGCAGTTCACGCAGGACTGGGCCTGCCTCGTGCGCGCGGGCACGGGCGGCTGCGGGTTCGAGCAGCCGCTCGAGGCGGCGCTCAAGGCGCTGACCCCGGCGGCGTCCACGCTCCGCTTCCGCGACGACACGCTCGGGCACGGCGACGAGCTCAACCGCGGGTTCCTGCGCGAGGACTCGATCCTCGTGGTGCTCGTGGTCACCGACGAGGACGACTGCTCGGCGGAGGACCCCGAGCTGTTCTGGCCCGCGAGCCCCGAGTACACGAGCGACCTGAACCTCCGCTGCCACGAGTACGCGGACGCGGTCTACCCGGTCTCACGTTACGTGAGCGGCCTGCTCTCGCTGCGCGGCGCCGACGACCTGATCCTCGGTGTCGTCGCGGGCGTCCCGGAGGAGCTCGTCCCCATGCACGGCATCGACGCGGACTACGGCGGCATCCTCGCCGACAGCCGCCTCGAGGAGCGCGTCGACTCCGCGTCGGGCACCCGCCTCGAGTTCTCGTGCTCGATCCCGGGCCGCGGCGCCGCGTTCCCGCCGCGGCGGCTCCTCGAGCTCGCCGAGGGCCTGCAGGCGCGGGGCTCGACGACGGTGCTCAGCTCCATCTGCTCGCGCGACGCCTACACGAACGTGGCCGAGGCGATCCTGTCGGCCGCCGTGGAGCACGGGGTCGAGCGCTGCGGGCCCCGCCTGGGCGAGTAGCACCCAGGCCGGGACTGCCGTAAGGTCGCCCTCGATGACCTCGGACAAGACCAGGCGCTCGCGCATCGTCGAGGTCGCGGTGAAGCTCTCGCAGGGGCGCGACTTCGACAAAGTCGGTCTGCGCGAGGTCGCCGAGCAGGCCGGGGTCGCGCTCGGGACGCTCTACAAGTCGTTCTCGAGCAAGGAAGAGATCGTCGGGGCGGCGGTCCAGTACCAGACGACGCGGCTCAAGCGGCAGTTCGACAAGCACCCGGCCAAGGGCGACACGCCGCTCGAGCGGGTCGACGATCTGTTCGCGCGGCTCACGCGCGCGCTCACGCGGCGGCCGGCGTTCGCTCGCACCGTGCTCGGCGCGATCAGCACCAACCACCCCGACATCTCCGGCGCGGTGCTCGAGCACGACGGCGAGACCACGCGCATCGTCGTCGCGGCGCTCCGCGGCACGTCTCCGCAGGACGTCGACGTCGCGAACGCGACCGAGTCCGAACAGACGATCGCGTTCCTGCTGCGGCACATCTGGTTCGCGAGCATGGTCGGCTGGTCCGCGGGCATCTCGGGACACGCCAAGGTGCTCGCCGACGTGCACGACGCGGCGCGCCTGCTCCTCGCCGGCGCCGAGGCGCTCGGCGAGTAGCGCTCGGCGCTCCAGCCGCTCAGGGCTCCACGGTCGCGACCGACGTCGACGCGTCCTCGTCGAGCGCGGCGACGCCGTCGATCGTCACGCGGCTGCCGCGCGCGGCGAGCGCCACGGTGCCGTCGAGCGACACGATCGTCACGGCCGCGTCGGTGGTCACGACCTCGCCCGAGGGGAGGGTGACCTCGGTCGCCGCGCCCTCGCCGCGCAGCCACACCAGGTCGGTGAAGTCGGCGCCGCGGACGAGCCACGCGGTGGCGTCGGCGCCCGCGTCGACCGCCTCCACCGCGAGCGGCGCGTCGGCGCCGTCGGTCGCGCCGACGCGGTAGGGCGCGAGCACGCTCAGGAACCCGGGCGCCTCCGCGTCGACGATCGCGTCGCCGACCCCGTGGTGCTCGTGGACGCCGCTCTGCAGCTCGTGCACGTGCGGCGCCTCGTCGGCCACGAAGGGCGGCTCCTCCCAGCGCACCGCGCCCGCGGTCGAGCTGGTGAAGACGTGCACGCCGCCCGAGGCGCGCGCGACGTGCATGTCGGCGCCGAGCTCGAACGTCTGCCCGAGGTCACGCCCCGCGTACGCGTGCATCCGCAGGCGGTGCTCCCGGGGCCCCGCGTGGGTCGTGGTCAGTCGGTCGGCGACGACGAAGTAGCGCTGCCGCACGAACGCGACGCCGCGCACGATGCTCGTCTCCTGGTAGTCCTCGCGGGCCTCGGCCCACGCGAGCGCCTCCCCGTCGACGCCGTTCTCGAGGAACGCGTCTTGGTCCCCCCAGTCGTTGAGGAGGCCCTTCTCCGGCGCGCCCGCGCCGTCGATGAGGATGACGTTGTGCGCGATCGGCTCGGCCGTGCGCGCGTTGTCGAGGCCGTTGGGCTTGTAGTAGCCGGTGTCGATCAGGAGGTAGTCGCCGTAGGCCGCGAGCGAGAGCGACGTCCCGTCGGCGTGGTCGTGCAGGGTGCGTCGCGCGGAGCCGTGCTCGGCCACCAGCAGCAGCCAACGCGCGTCGGCGTCCCAGCCGGACCGGAACACCGCGTTGCCACCGGCGGGGAGGAAGCGGTTGCGGTAGGGCGGCTCGACGGGGGCCGCGGCGTCGTCGACCATGACGAGGAAGTGCGGGATGAGCATGGCGTCCATTCGCAAGGGTTCTTGCGTGTTCGTCATCCAGTCCCAGAGGAAGTGGCTCGGGGCGCCGCTCCCCGTGAGCAGCGCCGGGTGGCTCGGCGTGTAGAGGCGCGCGTCCCCGAGCGGCGGGCGCTGACCGCTCGGGAGGCGGATCGACACCGACCAGTCGAAGGCGGCCTGGAAGTACGGGCGCTCGAGCATCCCGGAGAACGTGAAGGTCTCGCGCGGCACGCAGCCGTTGTCCTGCCAGGGGTCCACGCTCTGCCGGTTGACGCAGTCCCGCCGGTACTCGTGGTCCTCGAGGCCCGCGTTCTCGAGCGCGTGGAGGAACGAGAGCCCCGCCTCGCTCCCGAAGCCGAAGTAGAACGGCCCCTCGCTGACGCCTCCGTCGGCCTGGATGTACTGGCCGTTCTCGCCGTAGAGGTAGTCGAGCTCGCTCACCGCCCAGTCGAGCCAGCGGTCGGAGTCCGGGTGCTCGGGGAACGCGAGCGCGACGTAGCCGATGGCCGAGGCGGTCCGGATCGGGTGGTTGTTCTGCGAGAAGCCGAGCGTGATCTGGCGCGTCGCCCGATCGAGCACGTAGCGCGCGTAGAACGCGCCGTTGATCGTGGTCAGCACCTCGCCCACCGCGCGCGCCTCGTCCTCGGAGAGGTCGCCCGTCGCCTGCAGGAGGTCCCACGCGTTGGTGTGGCACATCAGGGGCGCGGGCATCCGGATGTTGAGGTCCCACGTGTCGTCGGTGTCCACGTTGGGCTGGAGCGCGAGCAGGATGTCGCGCGCGCGCGCCCCGGCCTCGTGGTCGTCGTAGAGCCACGCGAGCATCGCGTTCGCCTGCGCGATGCAACCGTTGTTGCCATAGACGCCGTGGTCCCACACCGCGGGATCCACGTCCTGCAGCGGCGCGGCGGCGCGCGCGCGCAGCGCCGCGAGCACGGTCGCGTACGGCTCGCGGTCGACCCGGGCGAGGATCCCGTCGCGGTCGGCCGCGGTGACGAGGAGGCTCGGGTGCGCGAGCGCGGGGCGTGGGGTGCGGTCGCTGCCGCCCGCGTCGACGGGGGGCGGCGGCGTCGCCGCGTCGGTGTCCATCACGGGGCCGCCGTCGCACGACGCGAGCAGCGCGACGAGGCAGAGGGTTCGGAGCCGAGGAGCGTGCATCGCGGCCCAGTATCGGGCTCCGAGCGCGTCGCGAAAAGGGCGGGGGCGAGATCAGCGCCGGCGGGCGCGTCGCACGAAGAGCAGCCCGAGCAGCATCAGCGCGCCCCAGGGCGCCTCGCGGTCCTGCACCGCGCAGCCGCCGCAGCCGCCCGAGTCCGCCGCCGGCGCGGGGCGGAGCGGGGGTGCCGCCTCCTCTTCGTTCGCGGGCGGCGCCTCCTGCGCCTCCGCGGTCGCGGCCCCGGAGAGGATGTCGGCGATCGAGGTGAGCCCCGCCTCGAGCCCGACCTCGGGCGCGTCGGTCCGCACCATCGGCGCGAGCTGGAGGTTCCCTCGGGGCGCGAACGCGGTGTTCTGCGCCGCGGACGTCGGGCCGCTGCCCTGGTTGATCCGTCCCTCGCCGGGCGGCCCGCCCCAGCGGCCGCGCACCGGGTTCTCGCAGGCGATGGCGCCCTCCCACGGGTGGCGGATCGCGTAGCGGGCCTGGAAGTTGTTGTCCCCCGCGGGGCGCGAGCCATGCTCGAGCACGCCGTCGTCCTGGAGGAACTCGCGACCGCCGACGATCGGGTCCGCGTGACGGAAGACGAGGTCTTCGTCGAGGCCGTCCGCGCCGTAGCGGTAGTGCAGCCGCGTGAGCACCCACGGCGACGAGCCGAAGAAGCCGCCCATGCCGGGGAACCCTCGCCGCACGCCAGGCCCGCCGGTGGGCGCGTCGAGCGCGCCGGCCACGTCCGCGCCGAGCGTCGCGAGGTCCTGCATCGTCACGACGGGGCCGGGGCACGGGTCGCAGCTCGTCGCCTGCCACGCGTACTCGGTCACGACCGCGCCGGGGTTGCGCTCGAGGGTGAGGTCGAAGAGCGTCGCGTAGAACTCGCCGAAGCGCTCGCGGACTCCGTCGGCCACGTCGAGGTTCGTCGGGATGGTGACGTTCTGGTAGTTCGCGAGCTCGTAGCGGCCGTCGCGCGAGAGGATGTGGACGACCAGATCCTGCGTGCCCGGGCTGTTGAGCAGGCCGAGCCGCACCGGCAGCGCGAAGGTCTCCGACTCGTAGTGGACCCGCAGCGGCGAGAGCACCGCGCGGCCGTTCTCGAAGGTCACGCGCTCGACGTTCACGCGGGCGACGAAGAACTTCGTGCCCTGCTCGACGTAGGGGCGGAGCGACGCCGAGGCGCCCTCGGGGATGTTGTACTCCTCTTGCCGGAGCCAGGTCTCGAGGCCGTCCGAGTCCCGCGCGCTGAGGATGACGATCTCGTACTCGCCGACCTCGAACTGCGCCTCCACGGTCACGCCGAGGCCGCCGGGCGCGCCGCCGCCGCTGCCGGAGCGCCGCGCCATCGAGGGCGCGGGCATCGGGAGGCCCGCGTAGTCCGGCATCACCGCGCACGGGTCCTGCTCCCAGTACTCGACGAGCCGGGGCGACGCGAGCGTGTCGACCCGCGCGAAGACCTCGCGCGGCAACGTGCGGACGTTCTCCTCCTGGATCACCACGGGCACCGGGACGATCAGCGCGAACGCCGAGGGCGGACCCTCGTAGTCGTTCTGCATCGAGAGCACGGTGGTCGTCCCCTCGCGGAGCATCACCACCATCGTGGCGTTGTTCGTCAGCGACTCGCTGCTGCCGGCGACGTAGAAGCCGCAGAACGCCGAGGCGCCGGCGGGGACGGCGAGCAGCGCCGCGAGCGCGAGCCCCGTGATCCGAAGGGCGGAGATCCGAGCGGTGGCCATGCAGTTCCTCCAGGTACGGGGCACGGTACCGCACGAGAGGACTCCGTGGCGCTCGCGTCGCTTGGGTCGGAGTGGGCCGCCTTCGAAACGCGGGACGGCCGCGGAGGGAGCCCCCGCGGCCGTCGACCGTCGTGGTGATCGCCTAGCGGAGCCAGGCCGGGTTCATGGTGAGCTGCGAGCCGAAGTGCTCACCGAGGGTGCCCCCATCGCGCTGGTACACGTTCATGACCGGCACCGCGACGCTGTTGATGTCGAAGGTGGTGGTGCGGTTGACGCTGTCGTTGGCGCGGCACCCATCGGCCGACACGGTGATGTCGTACGGCGCGTAGCTCATGACCCCCGAGGGCGTCGTGGTCCCGTCGTGCATCCGGAAGCCGAAGGCGTAGCCGTAGGTGGTCCCGCCCGTGTAGTACCAGTGGATCACGTGGTAGCACTGGCCCACGTAGCGCTGCCGCCCCTCGGTGGACCGCGCTCGGATGGCCGTGATGTCGGCCCGGCTCAGCACGGTGGTGAAGTCGGCCGGCAGGTAGCGATACACGTTGTCGGGGCCGTCGAAGTGGCCCGTGAACGGGAGATCGGCCGAGTAGTCGATCCGCGTCCAGCCGCCGCCGGTCATGTCGCAGTAGACCGTCACGTTCGAGCCGGTCCCGCGCGGGTCGATCGAGTACATGCCGTCGCCTCGCGAGCCGCCGCCCTCGAGGATCTCCCGGCAGGTCCGGAAGGTCTGGCAGCGGCGACCCACGCAGTGATCGCCCGAGCAGTCGGAGCCGCGGACGCACGTGTCGCCATCCGAGCAGAGGCCGCACGTGCCGCCGCCGCAGTCGACGTCCGTCTCCGCGCCGTTCGCCACGCCGTCGCTGCAGGTCGGCGCGTTGCAGGTCATCGACCCGCCGCCGCAGATGCCCGACGAGCAGTCGGTCCCCGCGGTGCAGTCCTCGCCCGGCGCGCACGCGGGGCAGGTGCCGCCGCCGCAGTCGATGTCCGACTCCATGCCGTTGCGAGCGCCGTCGGTGCAGGTCGGCGTCGCGCACGTCATCGAGGTGGTGTCGCAGCTCCCGCTCGCGCAGTCGCCGTCCGCCCCGCAGGGCCCGCCGTCGGCGCAGCCGGGGCACGCGCCCCCGCCGCAGTCGGTCCCGGTCTCGGCGCCGTTGAGGATGCCGTCGGTGCAGCTCGGCGAGGTGCACGTCGAGCTCGTCGCGTCGCAGATGCCGCCGGTGCAGTCGGTGCCGGCCGCGCACATGTCGCCGTCCGCGCAGGTCGGGCAGGTTCCGCCGCCGCAGTCCGCGTCGGTCTCCGCGCCGTTCATGACCATGTCGGTGCAGGTCGGCGCGGCGCAGGTGCTCGTGGTCCCGTCGCAGACGCCGCTCGCGCAGTCCGCGCCCGCCGCGCAGGGGCCGCCGTCGGCGCAGCCGCCGCAGGTGCCGCCGCCGCAGTCGACGCCGGTCTCCGCGCCGTTCATCACGCCGTCGGAGCAGGTCGGCGACGAGCAGGTGCTCGTGGTCCCGTCGCAGACGCCGCTCGCGCAGTCGCTGCTCGCGCCGCAGTCGTCACCGGCCGCGCAGGTCGGGCAGGTGCCGCCCCCGCAGTCGGTGTCCGTCTCGGCGCTGTTGGTCACGCCGTCGGTGCAGGTCGCCGCCGAGCACGTGCTCGACGCCGCGTCGCAGACGCCGCTGGTGCAGTCCGTCTCCGCCGCGCAGCCCGCGCCGTCGGCGCAAGCACCGCAGGTCGCGCCGCCGCAGTCGACGTCCGTCTCGTCGCCGTTCCGGGCGCCGTCCGTGCAGCTCACCGCGGCGCACGTCATCGACGACGCGTCGCACGAGCCGCCCGTGCAGTCGGAGCCCGTGGCGCAGCCCGCGCCGTCCGCGCAGGTCGGGCAGGTGCCGCCGCCGCAGTCGACGTCCGTCTCGGCGCCGTTGCGCGCGCCGTCGGTGCAGGTCGCGGCCGCGCAGGTGGACGTGCTCGCGTCGCAGGAGCCCGAGCTGCAGTCGCTCCCCGTGGCGCACATGCGGCCATCGGCGCAGCCATCGCAGCTCCCGCCGCAGTCGACGTCGGTCTCGTCGCCGTCCATGGTGCCGTTGGAGCAGTCCGCCATCGCGCTCGGCCCGCAGGTCGAGGTGGTCGCGTCGCAGGTCCCGGACGCGCAGTCCGCGTCGGTCCCGCAGCCCGCGCCCTCGGCGCAGGTCGGGCAGGTGCCGCCGCCGCAGTCGACGTCCGACTCCGCGCCGTCCATCACCCCGTTGGTGCAGCTCGCGGTCGGCCCCGCGTCGTCCTCACCGCCGGCGTCCATGCCGCCGGCGTCCTCGACCATCATCCCGGAGTCGACGCCCATCATCCCCGCGTCGGTGCCGGTCGGCCCTGCGTCGGTCCCCGGCGATCCCCCATCCGTGTCCGGCTCGTCGCTCGGACAGCCGGTCAGACACAGTGACGCCGTCACGGCGAGCCAAGCCCATTGCGTTCTCTTCATCGGTCCCCCTCCCTAGGGACCGTCACCCTACACTTTTCCGCCGGCTAGATCCGTTACGGAGGGGTTTCGTTCCCGCGCGCCTCGAGCACGGCGCGAGCGAGCACGACGAGTTGACCCGCTTCGAACGGCTTGGCGACGAAGCCGTCGACGCCCACCCGAGTCAAGAGCCGCCAGTCCGTGGGGCCGGCCACGGCGGTGCACAAGAGGATGGGGATCGCGTCGCCGCCGGGGAGCGCGCGTAACGCCGCGACGAGCTCCTCGCCGCCCATCCCCGGCATGTCGAGGTCCGAGACGACGAGGTCCGGGAGCGCGCGTCGGGCCGCCTCGAGCGCCACCGCGCCGTCCGGGACCACCTCGATGGTCGCGTCGGGGAAGGCCTTCGAGAGGATGCGCGCGGTGAGGTCGCGGTAGCTCGGGTCGTCGTCCGCGACGAGGATCCGCTCCGATCCACGATCCGCGCGGGGCCTCGATCGCAGCGCGTCGACGAGCGCTCGGCGGAACGCGTCGGCGCTGTGGGTCCGGCGCTCGACGTAGAGCTCGAGGGCGCCGTCGATCACCGCGTCGACCTCGGGGGGGAGGTGCGGCGCGACGACGCTCGCCCCCGTCGGCGGGGACAGGCCGCTCACGCGCGCGTGTCGGTAGGGGAGCTTGCCCGTCAGCAGCTGGTAGGCGAGCACCCCGAGCCCGAAGATGTCCGCGCGCGGCGCGAGGCCCGGCTCGGCGTCGGTGGCGAGGCGGACCTCCGGCGCCATGTAGGCCGGCGTGCCCGAGGCCCAGACCTCCTCCGGGTTGGCGTCGCTCACCACGCGCGCGATGCCGAGGTCGCCGATCGCGACGCGGAACGCGGGGCCGATCAGGACGTTGGCGGGCTTGACGTCGCGGTGGACCAGGCCGGCCATGTGCATCGCCGCGAGCCCTCGGCAGACCTGATCGAGGATGAAGGTCGCCTCGTCGATCCCGAGCGCGCCGCGTCGCTCGCGCAGGAGCTCGGCGAGCGATCGCCCGGGGATGTACTCCATGACCAGGTACGGGACCCCGTCGAGCTCGCCGACCGCGTACACGCCCACGACGTTCGGGTGGACGAGCCGCGCCATCGCGCGGGCCTCGGCGAGGAAGTCCGCGCGCACGCTCGAGACGGCGACGAGATCCGGTCGGATCAGCTTGATCGCCACCTCGCGATCCAGCGCCTCGTCCGTCGCGAGGCGGACCTGCCCCATGCCGCCCTCGCCGAGCAGCTTGCCGATCCTGTACTTCCCCGCGAGGAGCGATCCGGCGGTCAGCTCCAGCGACGGCGGAGGCCACGTGCCCGGCGTCGCGGAGACCGTCTCCGGTTCGTCGGGGCGGTCGGTCATGGAGCGCCTCGGGGCCCGTGCGCGGGGAGCCACACCGAGAACGTGGAGCCGTGCCCGGGCTCGCTCGTCACGGTGAGGCGCCCGCCGTGGGCGTCGACGATGCGCTTCACGATCGCGAGCCCGAGCCCCGTGCTCTTCTCGCCCGCGGTGCCGGTCGCCTCCTCCTTCGTGAACGGCCGGAAGATCGACTCGAGGAACTCGGGGGCGATCCCGCGGCCCTGGTCGACCACCGCGAACAGGGCTCCGTCGTAGCGCGGCCCGACGTGCACGGTGACGTGCGAGCCGGGGCTCGAGTACTTCACCGCGTTGCTCAGCAGGTTGTTGAGCACCTGGTCGAAGCGGGCGTCGTCCACGTCCACGAGCGGGGTGTCCGGCTCGGCCTCGAGCTGGATCTCGATCGACTTGGCCGAGGCCAGGATCTGATTGAGCGCGACGTTCTTGCGCGCGAGCTCGACCGGGTCGGTCGGCACCACGGTGAGCCGCAGCGTCCCCGACTCGATCGAGGCGAGGTCGAGGAGGTCGTCGATCAGGCCGCGCATGAACGCCGAGCTCCGCGCGATGATCTGGATCATCTCGCGCACCTCGTCGGGCGAGTACGTCTCGAGGTCGGTGGCCAGCAGGCTGCTGTAGCCGTAGACGACCCCGAGCGGGTTGCGCAGGTCGTGCGCGGCCATCCCGAGGAGCTGGTTCTTCTCCGCGTCGAGCCGCTCGAGGCGCTCGTTGCGGTGGGCCAGCTCGCGCTCGTAGCGGCTCCGGACGATCGCGTGGCGGATCGCCCGCTCGAGGCCGGGGGCGTCGACGCTGCCCTTCTCCAGCGCGTCAGCGGCTCCGCACTCCATCACCACGAGATCGACGCTCCTGTCGCTGGTGCCGGTCAGGACGATCACGGGGACCTCGACGCCGCTCGACCGGAGGGAGCGCAGCATCCCGAGCCCGGCGCAGCCGCCGACCCGGTAGTCGAGGAGGCACACGTCGACCCGGCCCTCCCGCATCGCCTCGAGCGCGTCGTCGGGGTCGCGCAGCCAGAGCGCCTCGAGGTGGGTGTGGACGCCGCCCTCGAGGAGGCCGAGCGTGGCGCGCGCGTCCGCCTCGTCGTCGTCGACCACGAGCACGCGGATGACGGACTTCGGCCGCGTGGACCGCTTCATGTCCTCCAATTCCTCACAGTCGCACTCGGGGCGGCGCTTACGAACCAAGCAGAGGCTCGGCGTCTTCGCGGGGGCACCGTCTCGCGGAGCGGGGATCACAGGGTGGACATAGGCGCGTGCTCACGCCTGACCATCGCTCTCTCAGCTGGCGCGCCGCTCCTCGCTCGCGAACCGCGCGGCGCGGTAGCCGACCAGCATCGACGGCGCGTTGAGCGCGGACACCGGCGTCACCGGGATTGCCGCGGCGTCGGCGATGCGGAGCCCCTCGACGCCGCGCACGCGCAGGCGATCGTCGGCGACGGAGGCGCCCTGGTCGCCCATCGCGCACGTCCCCGCGTAGTGATAGGTCGTCATCACGTTCTTGCGGATCCAGCCCTCGAGCGCGGCGTCGCTCTGGCCGAGCGGGCCCGGGAAGATCTCCCGGTTGCCCCAGGCTGCGAGCGGGGCCGCTCCCGCGACACGACGCGCGCGCGCGACGCCCTTGAGCATCGTCTCCATGTCCTCGGGGTCGGCGAAGTAGCCCGGGTCGATCCGCGCGGGCGCCTTCGGGTCGGGCGAGCTCAGGGTCACGCGGCCGCGGCTCTTGGGCTTGCCGAGGATGACCACGATACCGAACACCTTCTTCACCTGCGCGCGCAGGCCGCCGGCGCGGAACGCGAGATCGACGCCGCCGCGCACGGCCTTCGGCAGCGCGCCCACGTCGTAGAGGGGCTCGGGCAGCACGAGGCCGGGGAGGATGCGGATCATCGCCTCGCGGAGCGAGCTGCGCGCCGGGTAGAACACGTAGCAGGTGTCGCTCATCGCGGGCGGCAGGTCGCTGTCGGGGTTCGCGCGGTGGAACCCGTAGAGCTGCGGGTGCGAGCAGTCGACGTCGCGGCCGCCGCGGAAGAACACGCAGACGTTCGGGTGATCGTGCAGGTTCTCGCCGACCCCGGGGACGTCGAAGAGCGACGGGAGGCCGACGCGGCGCAGGGCGCGGCCCGGGCCGATCCCGGAGAGCATCAAGAGGCGCGGCGTCTCGAGCGCGCCCGCGCACATGAGCACCTCGCGGCTCGCGCGCGCCTCGATCAGCGCGCCGTCGTGCTCGTAGCGCACGCCCTCGACCCTGCGCGGGCCGACCACGAGGCGGTGCACGGAGGCGCCCGTGCGGACGTCGAGGTTCGGGCGATCGAGCGCGGGACGCAGGAACGCGACGTACGAGTTCCGCCGGTCGTCGCCCTCGTAGTTCATGTGCTCGTAGCCGAGCACCCCGCCGAGGTCGCCGTCGTTGAGGTCGGCCTTGCGCGTGAAGCCCGCCGCCTCGGCCGCGTCGAGGCAGGTCTCGGTGAACTCGGTCGGCGGCCGCGGGCGCGGGCGCAGGCGCGCCTCGATCGCCTCGTAGTCGCGCGTCACCTCGCCCCAGCGCCACGCGCGCGGCCACTCGTCGAAGTCGAGCTCGGCGCCGCGCGTGTAGACCATCGCGTTGATCGCGCCGCTGCCGCCGATGCCGCGCCCCGACCCCATGAAGAGCCGGCGGCTGCCCCAGCGCTCGTCGTGGACGCTGAAGCGCTCCTTCATCAGCGCGTCGTTCGCGAACGCGTCCTTGTAGCCGTCCGCGCGGAGCGTCTCGGGGTGCGCCTCCGACGTGTCGCCCGCCTCGAGGAGCAGCACGCGCACGCTCGGGTCCTCGCTGAGCTCGGCGGCCGCGACGCAGCCCGACGAGCCCCCGCCGACGACGACGTAATCGTACGTCTCGGTCACGAGCGGGCTCGGCGCAGCAGCCCGAGGGCGGCCTTGGCGCGGCCGCGCAGGGTCGGCTGGTAGAGCACGCGCAGCGCCTCGCGGACGAGGGGGTAGGTGGCGGCGTCGCTCGGGTAGATCTTCGCCGGCAGGTGCAGCGGGAACCGGTCCTCGAGGATCGCCTTGGGGTTCGTGCAGGCGCGCAGGCCCTCGCGGCCGTTGAGGCGCCCGAAGCCCGACGCGTCCACGCCGCCGAAGGGGAGGTCCTGCGCCATGTACGTGAACCCGAAGTCGTTGACGGTGCACGACCCGACGCGGAGCGCCTCGGCGATCTTGCGCGCGCGCGGGCGGCTCTTGCTCATCACCGTGGAGCCGAGCCCGAAGCGCGTCTCGTTCGCGATCGCGATCGCCTCCTCGTCGCTCGCCACGCGCCGGATCACGAGGACCGGGCCGAACAGCTCCTCGGTCAGGATCGCCATGCCCGGCTTCACGTCGACGAGCACGGTGGGCTCGAAGAAGCGACCGGCCGCGTCGCCGCGCTTGCCGCCCGAGAGCGCGCGCGCGCCCTTCGCGATCGCGTCGTCGACGAGCTCCTCGATGAGGGCGAGCTGCTCGTCCGACACGATCGCCCCGACGTCGACCTCGCGGTCGAGGGCCGAGCCCGTCCGGAGCCGTGACACCTCGGTGGTCACGCGCGCGACGAAGTCGTCGTAGACGCGCTCGTGCACGAGCACGCGCTCGGCCGCCATGCAGCTCTGCCCCGCGGAGATGAACACCCCCGCGAGCGCCGCGTGCACGGCCTGCTCGACGTGGGCGTCCTCGCACACGATGAACGCGTCCTTGCCGCCGAGCTCGAGGATGACCGGCGTGATGTTCTCGACCGAGCCCTCGAGGATCCGGCGGCCGTTCGGGACCGAGCCGGTGAACACGATCTTGTCGACGCCCGAGCGCACGAGCGCCGCGCCGGTCGCGCCGTAGCCGTTGACGATCTGCACGGTGTCGCGCGAGAAGCCGTGCGCCTCGAGCGCCTCGTCGAAGATCCGCTGGATGCGCTCGGACGACCACGCGACCTGCTCGGAGACCTTCACCACCACCGCGTTGCCCGCGAAGAGCGCCGGGATCGTCGGCCCGAGCACGTTCTGGAGCGGGTAGTTCCAGGGGCAGATCACCCCGATCACGCCGAGCGGCTGGTAGAGGACGGTCGCGCGCTTGTGCACGAAGAGGCCCGAGCTCATCGGCTCTGGCAGGAGGTGCTTCTCGCCGTTGGCGATCGTCCAGCGCAGCTTCTCGCAGACCGGCCAGACCTCGCCGAGGAGCGCGTTGTCCTTCGTCTTGCCGGCGTCGCGCACCACGAGCTCGCACAGCTCGTCGGCGTGATCGAGGACGTGGGCGAGGATCGCGCGGAGCACCGCGCGGCGCTCGTCGAAGGAGCTCGCGCCCCACGCGCGCTGGGCGACCCGGGCGCGGGCGACCGCGTCGCGCACGGCGTCGGGGCCGTCGACGGGGACAGAGCCGAGCGACGCGAGGGTCGCGGGCTCGACGCAGTCGATGACGTCGGGGGTGGCCGCGGCGTTGCGCGGGAGCGGCTGAGCGGTGGACATGGGACCTCGGATCAGTGGAACGGGCAGCCGCTCGCCTGCGCGGCGGCGGGGGCCTCGTGGAGCAGGATCGTCTTCTGCGGGCAGTAGCGGGCGGCCTCGCGGACCGCGGCGTGGTGCTCGGGCGCGGGCGTGTCGGTGAGGAGCGCGACCTTGCCGTCGTCGGCGAGCGTGAAGACCTCGGGGGCCTCCTCGATGCACACCGCGTGGCCCTGGCAGAGGTCGCGGTCGAGGGTGATCCGCAGCAGCGGGGCCTGTGCCGCCACGGTCTGCGGCGGGACGGCCTGGGGCGCGAGCGCCTCGGGGACGCTCACGGCGGGCGCGCGGCGTGCCTCGACGATCGCGCGGCGACGGTAACGAAGCTTGCACGGCTCCGACGGGCCGATGACGAGCCCGTGGAAGTTCGGGCGCACGTCCTCGGTGACGAGCTCGAACTCGTAGCGGCGCAGCAGGGTCGCGAGGATGGCCTTGACCTGGAGGAGCGCGAACGCGTTGCCCATGCACTTGTGGCGGCCGCCGCCGAACGCGATGAACGCCCACGGGTCGTCCCCCTCGCTGCGCGGCGGGGCGAAGCGGTCGGGGTCGAACGCGAGCGGGTGGGCGAAGTGCTCGCTCATGCGGTGCGAGACCGTCGGCGAGATGACCAGCCAGCTGCCCGCGGGCAGGTGGTAGTCCTTGTAGACGAAGTCCTTCACCGCGACGCGGATGAGCATGAAGAGCGGCGGGTAGAGCCGGAGCGCCTCTTTGACGGCGTTCTCGGTGATCGGGATGCTGCGGAGCGTCTGGTAGCTCGTGGTCCCGTCCTCGCCGTAGGTGCCGTCGAGCTCCTCGATGACGCGGCGCAGGTAGTCGGGGTGGCGGCACAGCTCGATGAGCGTCCACGCGGTGGCGACCGAGCTGGTGTGGTGCCCGGCGAACATCGCGGCGAGCAGCATGCCGGTGATCTCGTCGTGGGTGAGGGGCCGGCCGCTCTTGTAGCGGGCCTCCATCAGCGTCTGGAGGAAGTCCTCGCCCTCGCGGCCCGAGGCGAGGCGCGCCTCGATGATCCCGCCGATGAGCTCGACGAGCCGCGTGCGCGCCTTGTCCCGCTTGCGGAAGGACGGGATGGGCAGGTGCGCGTCGATGTACGCGAGCGGCGTCACCCCCTGCTCGAGGTCGTGGTAGATGCGCGCGAACTCCTCGGTCATCCCGGAGCGGAACTCGGAGCCGAGGAGGCAGTGCGACGACGTGTAGTTCGTGAGCACGCGGCAGTAGTCGACGACGTCGAGCTCGCCGGCGTCGCCCCAGCCCTCGATGCTCTGCGAGACCTCGTCGAGGATCGTCTCGCCGTAGGTCCGCATGCGCCCGTCCTTGAGCGCCGGCAGGAGCATCTTGAATTGCTCCGCCATGATGTCGTGCGGCGCGTCGTAGACCAGCCCCTCGCCGAACACCGGCGTCATGATCTGGTAGGCCTCGCGCGGGTCGAGGACCGCGTCCTTGGCGCGGAAGATCGCCTCGTGCGCCTCGGGGCCGAAGAACGCGACCATGCGCCGGCCCGCCACGTCGACCGCGGCGACCTCGCCGAGCTCGCGGCGCGCGCGCTCGAGCAGCCCGATGGTGTTCCGGACGAACTCGACGGTGTGGCCGACGAGCGGGTAGCCGCCGGGGAGCAGCGGCGGGGCGCGGAGGCCGGCCGGGATGGGGTCGTTGCGTCGCAGCATCAGATGGAGGTCCCGAAGACGAGGTCGGGCAGCGGCGTCACCGACGCGTAGTTGTGCCCGTGCTTGTTCAGGTGGTGCTTGTGGTGCTTGAGCGTGAGGTAGTTGATCACGCCGAACGCCGGGTGCTCGAAGCGCATCCCCGAGTGGATGACGATGTGGAGCGTCGAGTAGACGAAGAAGACCGCCGCGAACGCGGTCCAGTGGATCGGCCCGATGAGCGCGGTCACGGCCATGAGGAGGCCGAGGCCCGCGAGCATCTCGATCGGGCTCAGGTAGAGGCTCTCGAGCGCGCTCGGGAAGCGGACCCGGTGATGCACCGCGTGCACGTAGGGCATCAGCGCCTTGATGTGCATGAAGCGGTGCATGAAGTAGTAGGCGAAGTCGTAGACGATCAGGACGCCGAAGCCCTGCAAGACGATTTGCCAGACGGGCGTCGCGGAGGTGCTCACCGTCCACGGCGCGAGCCCGTAGACGAGGCCGATCGTCGACAGCGTGGAGAGCGTCCCGGTGACCGCGACGGTCCACCGGTAGTTCGCCTTCGAGACCTTCATCTCGATCGGCGCGCGGAGGAGCCGCGCCTGGAAGCGCGGCGAGCGGTACGCCCAGGAGAGGAACGCCATCAGCACCGCGTCGACGAAGAGCGTCACGCCGATCGCGACGTGGAAGGGGACGTGGTCGAGGAGGTGGCCGGACAGGTCGGGCATCGCGACCCTCAGATCTTCCCGCGGACGAGGTTGCCCAGGACCGCCTTGGTGTAGACGCCTACGGTACGCGAGAGCGCGCTGACGTCGAGCGTCGACGAGAGCCCGTCCGCGAACCCGAACGGCAGCATCGCGGGGATCACCCCGCGGGCGTACTCGAGCGCGAAGCACCCGTCGGGCATGCGGTAGCCCTCGGCGGTGCCCGGCGAGAGCACGTGGAGGTCGCCCGGCCGGTACACGCGCTTCTCGAGCTCACCCTCCGCGTAGGCCCACTGCTCGCCCTCGAGGATGAAGAAGAAGTCCTTGGCGTAGAAGCGGCCGGAGTGGCCCTCGGTGCCGATGGGGCTCCCGAAGATCATCACGTACTCGGTGATCGACGCGTGCAGGACGAGCATCTGCCCCATCGCGCCGCCGGCGTTGTTGAAGATCCACTCGTGGCCGTCGCGGATGTGGCCCGGGTAGCGCTCCTTCAGCGCCTCGCGGATGGCCTCGATCATCTCGGGCAGCGGCTGGCCGATCACGCCGCGGACGATCTCGTGCAGGACGTCGGGGTCGAAGAGGTAGCTCATCGGAGGCTCACCTCCCGGCGGCTCGGCCGGGGCTTGTCGAAGAGGTGGGCGTAGCGCGCGCGGAGCCCGTCGTCGTCCTCGGCGAGGGTGACGCACTCGGCGATCAGCGCCTCGACCTCGGGGCGCGCGATCTTCACGGGGGCGTCGGGGACGAACATCGCGTCGTTGCCCTTGGCCATCGCGAGGGTGCGCGCCGCCATCCACAGGGGCAGCAGGCAGAAGAGCCGGATCGCGCGGTGCTCGGCCGGGATCAACAGCGTGTACTCGAGCGCCGAGTCGAGGCGCGCGCGGGCCAGATCGAACACCGGCGAGACCGCCGCGTGGGCCCGACGCCGCTGCAGCGGATCGGCGAGGGACGCGACGGGGAGCCCCTGCCGCGAGCACTCGACGCGCGGCACGAAGGTGACGTTGCGCGCGAGGTCGTCGGTGACGTCCTTGAGGATGTTGGTGAGCTGGAGCCCCGTCGCGAAGCCCTCGGCGTGATCGCGCAGCGCGATCGCGACCGCGCCCTCCGGGTCCTCGCCGATGTAGTCGACGAACAGATCCGTGAGCAGGTGCCCGACGGTGCCGGCGACGTAGTAGCAGTAGCGCTCGAGGTCCCCGATGGTGTGGACCGCGGTGACGCCGTCCTCGCCGGGGCGCCGGTGCGTGTAGAGGTTCATGCCGCGGGCCATCTCGGTGACCCAGCGCGCGCACGTCGCCCGGGTCGCCTCGTCCTGCGCCGCGTAGACGCGCATCACGCGGGGCAGCTCGCGGGCGAGCCGCAGCTCGGCGTCGTCGCCGTCGATGGTGTTGAACGCGCGCGCGAACGGGACCGGGTCCGCGCCGTCCTCGAGCACCGCGCAGAGCTGCGCGAACAGGTCGTCCTTGAGCGACGCGTCGACGGCGACGTGGTCCTCGACCGTGTCCGCGATGCGGCACAGCAGGTAGCCGAGCGACACCGAGACCTCGAGCTTCGGAGGCAACAGCGCGATCGGCCGCGAGAACGTGCGCGAGACGTCCGCGAGGCTCTCCCGGCAGAAGGCCCAGTCGGCCTTCAGGCCCTCGTGGATCGGCGAGGCGTGCTCGGGCCTGGGCCGGCGCCGGCGCGCGCGGGGGCGCTCGGCCTGCCGGGCCTCGCACGCCGCGAGCGCCTCGACGACCTCGCGGGTCACGCGCCAGTCGTCGTGGTCGCGGGCGGCGAGGGCGCGGGCCGCCTGCACGATCGCGTCGCTCGACGCGGCGCCGGCGGCGACGAGGGCGCGCAGCGCGCGCGCCGTGTCGGCCGGGTCGCCGCTCGGATCGAGCGCGGCGACGAGCCAGCGCACCGCGCGCCGCGGCGCCGGATCGCCGGGGTGGACGCCCGCCGCGAGCAGCGCCTCGACCGCCCACGCGGTGCGCGAGACGTCCTCGCCGAAGCTGCCGTCCTCGCGCTGCAGGCCGTCGAGCCAGCGAGCGGCTCGCTCGAGCGAGCGATCGAGATCCGCGTCGCTCGCGTCGGGGGCGCGCCGCGCGACCGCCTCGAGCGCGCGGCACGCGAGCGCGGTGAGCTCGAGCTCGCCGGCGGCGCCGGGCATGGACGCGACCGCGCGGGTGCGCGCGAAGCCGCCGCTGCCCGTCTGGCAGTCGAGGAGCGCGCGGACGCCCTCGGCGTGCGCGGCGATGGTGACCTCGTCCCAGGGCGCCCCCTCGAGCAGCACCAGGTGCAGCTCCGCGAGGTGGCGGCACTGGATCTCGTGGGGCGCCTCACCGGAGCCCGGGCTCTTCGAGAGGAGCCGCGGGAAGCCGTCGACCGCGAGGCGGCGGCGACCGAGCGTCATCCGCGCCGCCATCCCGACGCGCATCGGCGTCGCGACGATCGCCCGCATGCACGACAGGGCCGGCCCGGCCAGCGTCGCGTCGGGCACCTCGCCGATCCGGGTCGCGATCCGCTCGAGCTCGCGCAGGAGCGTCGCCGAGCCGCGCTCGATCGCTGGGCCGACGGAGACCTCCGTGCGCTCGGGCCGCTCGGCGCCCGCGGACGCCACGACCGGCGCCGCGGTCGGGACGAGCCCCGCGAGCTGCGGGATCGGGTGCGTGGTCGAGCTGCGCGCCCGCACCGCCGCGTCGAGGGACGGCGGGACCACGAGCGCCGCGGGCCACTGCATCCACTCGCCGAAGCTCGCGAGGCGCGAGAGGCTGCGCTCGCCGACGACGGCGCCGCCCACGGCCTGCGCCGCGATGCGCAGGAACGCCGAGCCGAAGCTGCGGCGACGCGGGTCGGCGCCCGCGAGGATGTCCATCGTCCGCCGGCGCTCGCGCGGGTCGGCGCGGAGGGTGCGGAACATCGCGCGGCGGATCGCGGTGGCGCTCGCGTCGTCGCGGCGGAAGCAGTGGTAGAGCGCGTTCGAGAGCAGCTCCGGCACGTAGCTGCGCCGCTCGGTCGCGTACGCGTCGAGGTCGTCCGTCTGGGCGCAGGCGCGCGCGTCGAGGAACCCGAGCGTCATCCCCATCGCGGTCATCGGGTGGACGTGGCCCACCGCGTCGCCGACGAGGCGGACGTCGCCCTCGCCGAAGGTGGTGCGCGGGCGGAACCGGTTGATCGCCCAGCCGCTCGGGCCGCGCTCGAGCGCGGCGCGGAGCGCGGGGCGAAGCGCCTCGGGCATCACCGGCGCGAAGCCGTCCCAGAGCGCCTCGGTGGACCGCGCGCGCGGGCCGAGGGCGATCGGCACGTCGAGGCAGCCGCGGATCAGCCCGTCGGCGATCCTGTAGAACAGCGCCGGCCCAGGGCCGCCGAGGACGAGGTGACCGAAGCCTTCGAAGGGCAGCTCGACCCCGCGCAGCTCCACCGCGGCCATGTACGAGAGGGGCGCGCTCTCGCCCTCGCTGTGACGGAGGCTCTTGCGGACCGTCGAGCGACGGCCGTCGGCCCCGATGATGCGGCCCGCGCGCACGTCGCGCGCGGTGCCCGCCTGTCGATCCTCGACCCGCAGCGTTCCGTCCGCGATGCGCACGACGCGGGAGCCGTTGACGATCTCGATCCCGTCGGTCGCCCGAGCGGCCTCGCGCAGCGCGTCCACGATCGCGTGGTGCTCCGCGCTCAACGCGACGCCGTTCGAATACGGCATCTCGATCGGCTCGCTCCCGTCGTCGGGGAAGATCACGAAGCCGTAGCCGGCGAGCGCGCGCGCCTTCTCGAGGTGACCGATCCGCAGCGAGTCGAGCACCTCGACCCCGGTGGGGTGGAGCCACTCGCCGGCGAAGCGCTTGGCCGCGCGCGGGTCCGCCTCGAGGACGAGGACCGACGCGCCGCGCTGCGCGTGCGCGATGGCGGTGGTGCACCCGGTGGGCCCGCCGCCCACGACCACGACGTCGTATGTGCTCTTCTTCATCGTCGTCCCTCAGTAGAGGAAGGGGATCATCCGGAAGCGCGCCCGCTGGCAGTAGCGCTCCCAGAGCTCGCCGTACTTGGCGCGGCACTTCTTGTCGTCGCGCCACGCGCGGTGGACGAGGAGCGCGATGAGCCAGCTCGGCAGCAGGTACGGGATGATCGAGGCGTCGCCCGCGAGCAGCGTGAACGACCAATAGACCATGATCTCGCCCGTGTAGTTGAGCTTGCGGCCGATGCCCCAGAAGCCGCTGACGAGGATCTTTCCGTCGAGCGTCTCGGCCGTCTTGCCCCAGATCTTCGTCTCGCGGTTGCGCTTGAACTCGTGCTTCTGCTGGTTCGCGCCGCGGAAGATCCAGAGCCCGAGCAAGAAGGTGCAGATGAGCGCGCCAGCCTGCCAGGTGGGGATCGGATCAGTGTGATCGACGAGGTACCAGCCCACGATCGAGTAGGCGAAGGGGACGAAGGCGTAGTCGCCCCACACGAGCATGAAGCCGAACTTCTCGGCCACGATGTCCCACGTGTAGAGCATCCCGTACTCGAACTGGAAGTAGTTGAACACGTAGACGAAGGTGAACGCCTGGTAGAGCATCATCTGCGTCGTCAGCTCGCCCAGCTCGCGCCACTGAACGAACGCGAAGGACGCGTTGAGCACCGCGAGGCCCATCAGGGACGGGCGGTAGCTGAACATCTTGATGTCGACGCCGAGCCAGCTCGGGTTGAGGTCGACGCCGTACCAGAGATCCGAGATCAGGCCGCCGAGCCCGCGGCGCCGCTCGGACTTCGCGGTGAGGTAGAGGATCGCGGTCAGCGCGACGCTGAAGAGGTTGGCCGCGACGAAGAGCCCCCAGAAGTGCTCGTGCACGACCGTGAGGTCGACCCAGCCGAGGTAGGTCCCGCCGGCGAGCAGCGCCGCGCCCACGAGGAACAGCGCGAGGCCGTTGAGCTTGTAGGTGAGGCGGGTTCCGTCGGCGAGCTTGGCGCCCTTCTGCTTGGAGCCCGGGACGAGGATCGAGCCCACGAACAGGAACGCGACGAAGCCGGCGGCGAGCGCCAGGCCGAGGGCGAGGGTGGTCGGGTCGGTGATCGGTCGAGGCATCGTCGAAGCTCAGCCGGCGAGGGGCCGGCGCTGGGGGTGGCCCTCGAGCCACGCCCCGCGCGCGGCGGCCCGCTGGGCGAACAGCCCGAGCGCCCACGGCGGGAAGTAGCTCCGGTAGAGGCGGTACTCGAGGAGCGCGGTGTGGAAGAAGATCCCCTCGGGGTCCTGCTTCGGCCACGTGCCGTCGGGGCGCTGCGCCCGCGCGAGGAAGCGCGCCGCGCGGTCGAGCACGTCGAAGTCGGGCTCGCTCGCCTCGAGCAGGCACGTGAGCGCCCACGCGGTCTGCACGATCTGCCCCTCGGGGTGCTCGACGTAGCGGCCCTCGACCACGGAGTCGAAGTGCTCGCCCCAGCCGCCGTCCGGGCGCTGGCGCTCGAGCAGCCACTGACAGGCGCGGCGGATCTGCGGGTCGACGGCGGGGACGCCGGCGGCGAGGAGGCCGCGGACGCCGAACATCGTCCCGTAGATGAAGTGGACGCCCCACATGCCCTCGAACGAGCCGTCGGGGCGCTGCGCGGCGCGGAGGCGCGCGGTCGCCCGCTCGATCGCGGCGTCGACGCGGTCGTCGAGCCGATCGGGGTAGTGCTGCCGGAACGCGGCGAGCGCGGTGGTGCAAGACGCCGTGCACTCGACATAGGAGCGCTCGGTCATGCAGGCGCCGAACATCTCCGACGGATTGAGCCAGTCGATGTCGACGCCGTGGACGCGCCGGGCCTCGTAGGAGCCGAACCCGCCGTCGTCGTTCTGGCACTGCAGGACGAACGCGGCGGCCCGCGTCATCGCGTCGGGGCTCGGCGTCGTCACCGGCGACTCGAGCTGCGCGAGCATCGCCTCGGCGGTGCAGTCGCTCACCGGCCAGCCGTGCCACACGCCCGCGAAGCAGTAGCCGCCCGTCGGATCGAGGCGGTCGTGATCGGCCTCGGCGCCGGTGCCGCCCTGCATCTGCTGGGTGACGAGGAAGCCGTTGGCCGCGCGCAGCGATTCGCCGACGTCGGTGAACGGCGCCGCCGCCGCGAGGGCCTGCGCCGCGAACGACGTGTCCCACGTGGCGCTCCGGGCGCCGCACACGCGCGTGCCCTCGGCCTCGTCCTCCCAGATCCACCCCTCGAACGCGTCGAGCCCCTTCCGCAGGTCCTCGTCGTCCGGGTCCGCGGCGTGGAGCGCGAGCATCCCGAGCAGCCCGCTCACCGGCGAGATGCACGTGTAGGACGTCGAGCGGAGCTCGTAGCGGATGCGGTCGCGGAGCTCGTCGAGGAGGCCCTCGCGCGCCGCGGGCGAGCGGGTCCTGTCGAGCTCGACGAGCGCGCGGTACGAGCTGCGGAGCAGCGCGCCGGGCGCGTCGTGGACGTCGCCCTCGCGGAGCGCCTCTCGCGCGGACGCCCAGTCGATCTCGTCGTACGGGGTCACGAAGATCTCGTCGCGCACGCAGCGGATCGTCGCGTCCGGGGCGCGCGACACGCGGGCGCCGTAGAGCGAGGCCATCCCCATGTAGATCAGGCGCGTGTGGCAGTAGTACCGGGAGGGATGGATGGGCAGCCAGCGCGGCGCGGCCCAGAGCTCTGGCACGACGGGGTTGACCCCCTCCCACTCGTAGAGGCCCACGAGCGCGAGCCAGAGCTTGCCCCAGCTCGGGATGCCCTCGGCGCCGCCCTCGCGGCGCAAGAAGACTTTCGAGTCGCGGAGCAGCGCGTCGTCCTTGTCCACCCCGAGGAGGCGCGCGGCCACGTACACCAGTGTCGTGACGAAGACGTAGGGCTCGCTCTTCTCGTGGAGGCCCCAGGCGCCGCCGGGCAGGCGCGTGAGCTCGAAGTGCTTGAGGAGGAGCCGCACGCGCTCGGGCGCGATCGGCCGCTCCATCACGTGGCTCGCGAGCACGTACTGCGCCGCGAGCATCGGGCACCAGACCACCTCGCCCTCGAAGGAGCCGTCGTCCGCCTGCTCGGCCACGAGCGCCTCGACCCCGCGCGCGAGCGCGTCCTCGAGCGACGGGCCCTCGACCGCGCGCTGCCTCACCCCGAGGAGCCCGACGACCTCGGCCTCCTCGGGGTGGCGCAGCGCGCGCCCGAACCTCGACGCACCCCGCGCCTCGAGCCGCTCGGCGAGCGCGTCGGGCAACAGCTCCGTCCAGCCGAGGCTGCCGCCGACCATCCACCCGATCCGGGCGAGCATCGCGGTCCCCACGCGGTGCGCGTCGCCCGGCGTGTGCCGCGCGCGCGCCGCGACCGCGGCGGCGCCCGAGAGCATGACCCGCACGCACGAGCCGGAGAGGCGCGCGGCGCCTCCGTCCTCGCCCGCGAAGTAGCCCATGCTGCGCAGCCGCTCGCCCGGATCGCTCCGCCACGTGCGGTAGGTCGCGCGGCGCAGCGCCACCGACTCGGGCGCGTCGTCCGTCATCAGCTCGGCGAGCCCGATCGCGACCGCCTCGGGGATCCGCGTGCGACGCCGGCTCGCGCGGCGGTACGCGCTCGCCGACTTCGACTCCGCGTACGTCACCGCGTCGCCGACCGCGAACGCGGCGCCGGCGGCGGTCAGCGGGTGCACGCTGCCAGCCGCGTCGCCGACCCGCGGCAGGCCGTGGCGGGTGATGTCGCCGCGCGGCGCGATGCGGCCCTGGCTCCACGTGGGCGCGCCGCGGCGCAGCGCGTCGCCGAACGCCTCGACGAGCTCGTCGGGCAGCGCCGGCGCGTACGCCTCGAGCAGCGCCACGCCGCCCGAGCGCGGCATCCGCAGGCCGAGCGGCACGTCCATCGACAGGCGGATGACCGACGGCCCGATCCGGTAGGCGATCATCGGGCCCGGGCCGCCGACGAAGAGGTGGCGGTAGCCCTCGAAGGGCAGGCTCGCGCCGAGCAGCTCCACGCTCGCGAGGCGGTGCGTGGGCTGGCGCGTCACCGCGCCGAAGGTCCACGCGCCCTCGCCGCGCGGGGAGGCGCTCGTGCTCGCGCCGGCCGCGTGGACGACCGCGTCGGTGCTCGCCGACCGCGCGCGCCCGCGCTCCTCCCAGGCGATGGTGCCCGGCGTGGCGCGCGTCGCGCGGGCGGGCATCACCAGATCGATCCCGTCGCGCGCCGCGCAGTGGGCGCGCAAGGTCTCGACGAGGAGCCCGCGCGGCGCCGAGAAGCCGAAGCGCCCCGCGCGGTAAGGCAGCGCGATCGGCGCCGAGCCGTCCTCGACGTAGACCACGAAGCCCTTGCCGGTCGGGTAGCCGACGGGCGGCACGAGGTCGACGCCGAGCCGCTCGAGGGCGTCCATCGCGGGCGGGTGCAGCCACTCGCCGACGGTGTGCTCCGCCGCCCCGTGGGGGTCCGCCTCGAGCAGGAGCACCCGCGCGCCCTTCGCCTGGCAGGCGAGGGCGGTGGTGCATCCGGCGATCGAGGCGCCGACCACGGTGACGTCGTAGCGGGCCATCACATCGACGCCATGATCCTCGCCGTGGCGGTCTTGACGGCGGGCTGCTCCCCGAACGCGACGACGAGATCGAGCCCGCCCTTGCGCACGAGCTCGCGGAAGATGCCCCCGCCCCAGAACGAGAGCTGGAAAGCCTTCTTGCACTCGCGCTCGTAGGTCTTGAAGGCGTCCTCCTCGCTGCGGCGGCCGCTGAGGATGCTCGAGGCGGCCTCGGCGCCGAGCATCCCCGAGCGCATGCCCTGGTAGATGCCCTCGGCGGTCGCCGGGTGCGTCATCAGCCCGGACTCGCCGATCGCGAAGCGACCCGGCGCGGTGAGCTGCTCGATGGCGTAGCTCCACACGATGGGGTGCCCCTTGAAGCCGCCGACCTGCGTCGCGTTCGCGAGCGCGTCGCCGTAGTGCTTGTCGAGGAACTCCTTGAAGAGCTTGCGAGCGTGCTTCTTCCCGTCGGGCGGGTCCTCGTAGGTGATCCCGATGTTGACGCGCGTCTCGGTCTCCGGGAACAGCCAGCCGTAGTACGGCTCGAGCATGCGATCGAAGATCATCTCCACGTGGTGGGGCCGGAAGTCGGCGTGATCCCACCAGCCCATGATCGCCTGGATCGTGCGGCGCGGGCGCAGCGCGGGGAGCCCGACGCGGCAGTGGCTGCCACCCGCGACGAGCGTGTAGCGCGCGCGCACCTCGCGGCCCCCGCGCTCGCGGAAGCCGACCATGCGGCCGCCCTCCTCGATCGCCTCGGCGGCGTCGAAGTTCGGCACGAACGTCGTGCCCGCGGAGAGCGCCTTCTTCAACAGGACGTGATCGAGGATGCGCCGGTAGCAGACGACGGCCTCCGCCGCCTCGCCACCGGACTGCCAGGCCTCGTGCCCGGCCGGCGTGATCAGGCGCAGGCCGCGGATCGGGTAGGAGTGCGGCTCGACCTCGTCCCAGACGCCGAGCTTCTGCAGCGTCTTGATCCCCTTGGGGGAGATCCCGCTGCCGCACGTCTTGTCGCGCGGGAAGTCGGCGCGGTCGACGAGGACCACGCGATCGACGCCGAGGGCGCCCAGGTGAGCCGCGGCCGCGGTGCCCGCCGGGCCCGCACCGATGATCGCGACGTCTGCTTCGTAACGTTCCATGGACGCAGTCCTATCAGGAGCCGGAGGCCCTGCGAATGGCCTCCCGCGGGGCCCGCTCGAGGAGCGGGGGCTCGGTCGTGCCCGGTCGCGTCGGGACGAGGCCGCGCCGGCCCAGATCGGCGTGCGCTTCGTGGATCGCGCGACGCAGGCCGGTGGGGGCGAAGCCCAGCTCGTGGCGCGCCGCGCGCGTGTCGAAGGCGGGCCGGCTCGGCGCGCTGCCGATCAGCCCCGCGATCCTCCCGCGGAGCGTGCGCCGGGGTCGTGCGCGGCCGGTCACCTCTTCGAAGAGCGCCATGTGCGCCTCGGCGTCGAGGTGCTCCGTCGCGACCGCGTAGCTGGCGCCGGCGCGGCCGCGGGTGAGCGCGAGCAGCGTCGCCTCGACGAGATCGCGCGCGGACACCAGCGGGCCGCCCGCGTCCTCGAACGCCTTCAGCGTCCCGTGGGCGTGCGCGACGAGCGCCTCGGAGTGCGGCGACCGCGTGTGGTCGTGCGGGCCCACCACGCGAGGCGCGCGCACCAGGACGACGTCGAGCCCTCGCGTCGCGGCGTCGCGCACGATCTCCTCGCCCGCGTCGGACGGCGCGTCGGTCTCGACGACCACCACGCGGGCCGCGCCGTGGCCGGCGGCCTCGCGAAGCAGCCGCTCGATCTCGCGGGGCTCCGCGTCGCACGCGATTACGTACGCGCAGCCCGCGAGGGACGCGCCCCGCTCGACGTCGAGGCCGCGCAGCGCGGGGCCGCGCGGATCGTCCGAGACACGCACCGCGACGCCCTCGCGGAGCAGGTGACGGACGAGGTTGGCGCCCGCGTGGCCGCTCGCGCCGGCCACGAACACGCGGCCCTCGAGCCGGTGGGCGGGCGCGTCCTCCCGGACCCGGGTGGCGTGCGTCGCGAGCTCGGTCACGGGGGAGGGCGGGGTGCTCGGCCGGCGCCTCGCGCGCGGGCGCGGCGCGACCCACGAGTCGCGCGGGGCCTCCGCCTCGGCCCGGAGCCGCTCGATGATCTCCGCGGCGTAGCCCGCGTTGACGCGCCCGGCGTCCGCGATCCGCTCCGCGACCTCGAGCACCTCGTGCTCGGCGGCGCCCGCCTCGACCGCGACGTTGCGCGCGTGCAGGCGCATGTGGCCCTTCTGGATGCCCTCGGCCGCGAGCGCGCGGAGCGCCCCGAGGTTCTGCGCGAGGCCGACCGCGGCGCAGAGCTGCGCGACGTCCTCGGTCCGATCGATGTTCGCGATCTGGCGGGCGACCTGCACCACCGGGTGCGACTTCACCACGCCGCCCACCGTCCCGACCGCGAGCGGGATCGTCATGCGGCCGACGAGGTGCCCGCGCTCCACGCGCCACTTCGCCATCGCGGTGTAGCGGCCCTCGGCCGCCGCGTACGCGTGGGCGCCCGCCTCGACCGCGCGCCAGTCCTGCCCGAGGGCGATCAGCGCCGCGTCGACGCCGTTCATGATCCCCTTGTTGTGCGTGCACGCGCGGTAGGGGTCGCGCTCGGCGAAGACGCTCGCCTCCTCGATGCGCGCGGCCAGCTCGGCGCCCGTGCCCGCGCCCTTGCCCTCGAGCTCCGAGAACGGGACGCGGCCCACGACCGTGACGGTGCGCTCGTCGGTCAGGTTCGAGAGGATCCGGAGGGCGACCCGCCCGCCCGTGAGGTCGGCGACGCGCGGCGCGAGGCGCTCGCACATCGAGTTGACCGCGTTGGCGCCCATCGCGTCGCGCACGTCGACCGCGAGGTGCACGACGAGCATGTCGCCGCAGGGGTCGTCGGCCTCCACTCGGGGCAACCGCCGGACGCGGATCGAGCGCGCGCCACCGCCGGCCCGCGTGAGGTGCGGGTGCCCGCCGCTCGCGAGCGCGAGCAGCTCGGCCTCGGCCGCGATCAGCGCCGCCTCGGCGGCGTCCGGATCGGGCACCTCGAGCACCTGGATCTGCCCGATCACGATCGGATCACTGCAGCTCGCCTCGACCCCATCGCCGCCGCGCAGGAGCTTGGCGGCGTAGCTGCACGCGGCGATGACGCTCGGCTCCTCGACGACCATCGGCGCGAGCACGTCGGCGCCGTTGATGCGCAGGTTCACGCACACGCCGAAGGGCATCCCGAACACCCCGAGCGCGTTCTCGACCATGCGCTCGGCCTGCTGCTCGTCGAGGCCGGCCGCGGGGCGGAGCCGCTCGAGGGCGTCGGCGTCGATCCCGCACTCCTCCCCGATCCGCGCGCGGCGCTCGGGCATGCTGAGGCGATAGAAACGGGAGATGCAGCTACAGCTCGTCACCGGTACCGTGCCTCCTGTGTCGGGGTGAGCCCCACGGGCGCCGCGGGCGCACGCGTTCCCTCCCGCGAGTCGGCGACGCTAGCCCAGCCTCCGCGATCGGTCCAGGCGATTTCCGCGCTGTGAACTCAGTTCATGAACTGGGTTCACAACTGTTTCATCGGGGTGAACCTCGTTCGCACGCCGGCCGCGCGCGATCGCTTTGACATCCCGCGGGGGTCGGGTCAGCGTGCCCGCGATGGACGGCTGGACGACCGAGGTCAAGGCGGGCGTCGAGGGGCGCCTCGTCGCGTTCTTCGAGACCGAGCGGGCGCGCGTGACGGCGATCGCGCCCGAAGCCGACGCGCTCCACGGCGCGATCGAGGCGCTGACGATGCGGGGCGGCAAGCGGCTCCGCCCGGCGGTCCTCTACGCGGCGTTCCGGGGCGTCCGACCGGACGGCGGGCTCGGCGACGTCGTCGACGCGTGCGCGGGCCTCGAGCTGCTCCAGAGCTACCTCCTCATCCACGACGACTGGATGGACGGCGACGACGAGCGCCGGGGCGGTCCGTCGGTGCACGCCGCGCTGCGCGACGCCGGCTTCGAGCGTCACCTCGCGGACAGCCTCGCGATCCTCGCCGGCAACTTGGCTTGCACCTGGAGCTGGCGGCTGTTCGGCACCGAGCCGCGCGTTCACGAGGTCGTCCTGCGCATGCACGAGGAGGTCCTCGTCGGTCAGCAGCTCGACCTGATGGCGGTCGAGGACGTCTCGCGGATGCACCGCCTCAAGACCGGCAGCTACACCCTCCGCGGCCCGATGGCGCTCGGCGCCGTGATCGGCGGCGCGACCGACGAGCAGCTCGCCGCGATCGACAGCTTCGCGGCCCCGCTCGGCGAGGCGTTCCAGCTCCGCGACGACCTGCTCGGCACCTTCGGCGACCCGCGCGACACCGGCAAGCCCGGCAACGACCTGCGCGCGGGCAAGCGGACCGCGCTCGTCCTCGCGGCCCAGCGCAGCGGCGCCCCGCTGCGTGAGCTCGACGCCGTCCTCGGCGTGGCCGACGCCCCCGACGCCGCGGTGGACGCCGCCCGCGACCTCCTCGTCCGGGTCGGCGCCAAGCGCTCCGTCGAGCAGCGCCTCGGCGCGCTCCTCGGGGAGGCCCGGATCGCCCTCGCCCAGGCCCCGCTCAGCCAGCCCGGCGTCGCCATGCTCGGCGAGCTCGTCGACCGCCTCGCCTACCGTGAGGCCTAGGCATCAGTTCGCGCAAAGGGCAAGAAAGGGGGCAAAGAGGTTTTCTAGAACCCCGACGCCAGGCGCCTCGGCGCCTCGACGGGGCATGTTGGACCGTCGCCGTTCGACGACCGGCCCGCGGCTCGCGCCCCCCTCTCCCCTTGGCTCCCTTCGCGCTCTCTGCGCGAAATTCCCCGGGTCCGGGGTGAGCTCGGCCCGGAGGCCGACCTGATGGAGATCGTGAGGCGCGCCTTGAAGAGCGCGCCCGTGTGCGGGGTACGGGAGGACGTCGTGCTCTACCAGCGCTGCGCCTGAGCCGCCTCGCTCGCGCCCCACGGCGAGAGCTCGATCCGTCCTCGGGAATAGTCTGGCGGAGGCCCGCCGTCTCCACGGGTCGTGCGTCCGTTCGCGTTGTGGCTGACCGGCTTGTCGGTGCTCTTTCCCGCGGTGGCCGGGGCGCAGTACCGGGTGCGGCGCGGGGACACGCTGAGCTCGGTCGCCGCAGCGCACGACGTGTCGGTGCGGCAGCTCCGGCGGCTGAACCCGCGGCTGCGCGATCCCGATCGGCTGCTGCGCGGGCAGCGGCTCCGGGTCCGCGCGGCGCGGGCGCCCGTGCGCGCGGTGCATCGGGTGCGGGCGGGCGAGACGCTGTCGCTCATCGCCGCGCGGCGGCGCACGTCGGTGGAGGCGCTCGTCCGGGCGAACCGGCGGCGGGTGCGCGATCCGAACCACCTCGCGGTGGGCTTGCCGCTCGTGGTGCCGCGCGGCGCGGCGACGGAGCGCGGCGGGGCGCCTCGGCGGGCGTGCTCCGAGCAGCTCGTGTTCGAGGACCAGGTCTCCGGCGCGTTCGCGGAGGCGGTCCGCCGGGTCGCGGCGCGGTTGCGGATGGATCCCGATCACCTGATGGCGGTGATGCACTACGAGACCGCCGGCTCGTTCCGCGCGTCGGTGCGCAACCCGCACTCGCGCGCGGTGGGGCTGATCCAGTTCCTGCCCTCGACCGCCCGCTCGCTCGGGACCAGCCATCTACGCCTCGCGCGCCTCGACCCGGTCGCGCAGCTCGCGTGGGTCGAGCGCTACCTGCGCCCTTACCGCGGGCGCATGCGAACGATCGAGGACGCCTACCTCGCCGTGTTCACGCCCGCCGGGATCGGCCGACCGAGCGCGCACGTGCTCTACCGGCGCGGGCAGCGCAGCTACCGCCACAACCGCGGGCACGACCGCGACGGCGACGGCCGGATCACGGTCCGGGAGGTGGGCACCAACGCGCGGCTGCGCCTCGAGCGCGGCGTCGCGGAGCGCGCGGCGCGCTGCTCCGAATAGGCGCTACGCTCCCGAGCTCGCGCCCGAAGGACGTCAGCCCACCGTCGGGAAGATGAGCTGCAAGGGCACCGCGATGCGCGCGGCCCACGCGCCCGCGGCGTGCGGCTGACCGGGGAAGGCGAGCACGTGGAGGTCGTCGCCCGGCAGGTAGCCATGCTCGACGAGCGCGCGCAGCATCGCGCGGGTGTGGTGCTGACCGTCGCGCAGGTTCGCGTCCTCGGCGAACGTCGACGCCGTCGCGCCCGAGTCGAGGTAGAGCGTCGGCCGCGGCACGGGGCAGGGCGTCGAGCGCACCTCCTGGATCATCCAGCGGTCCGCCCACCAGAACGAGCTCGAGAAGCAGATGGCGGCGCCGAACACGTCGGGCCGTCGCCACGCCGCGAACAGCGAGAACAAGCCGCCCATCGAGGCGCCGAGGATCGCGCGCTCGCTCGGCTCCGCGCGCGTGCGCAGCTCGCGATCGACGAGCGGCACGATGCGGTCCGCGACGGTCGCGAGGAACTCCGCCGCGTGCCCGCCCCCGTGATGCGGATCGGGCTCCGGGCCGAGGCGGTCGAGGCGGTCGTGGGACGTGTCGATCGCCACCACGACGAGCTCCTCGATGACCCCGAGCGCCCACAGCTCGTCGAGCGCGTGGTCGATGTCCCAGTTGCCGTACGGGTCGTAGCCGTCGGAGAAGAGCGCCTGCCCGTCGAGGCAGTAGAGCGTCGGGTAGCGCGACTGCTGGTGCTCCTCGTAGCCCGGCGGCAGGAAGTAGCGCATGCGCACCGGCGCGGCGTCCGGGACGTCGACCTCTCGCCACCCGTGCATCCGCCCGGCCTCGTGCTCGAACGCGGGCGAGATCTCCACCGCGTCGCGCGCGGCCAAGATCAGGTTGCGGCCGAACGCCCAGCGGCCGTCCTCGCGGATCGGCTTCACCTCGACGGTGCCGCCGCCGGGGACGGGGACCTGAAAGATGCTCACGTCGCCGTCGACGGTGACCGGCTCGACGCTGGTGTCCCAGTCCATCGGCTCGGTGCTGCCGCGCAGCAGCACGCGGCCGCGCTCCGCGGGGTAGCGCACGACGAGGGTCGCGAACTCGACCGTGGGCCGCCCCGGCCGCGGCGGGATGACGCTCTTTCGGACCATGTCCGCGTCTCAGAAGTCGCAGCCGAAGAAGACGCGCGACGCGAAGCCGTCGACGCCTGCCACGCCGCCCGTCGGCCCCGCGCCGCCGGCGCCCTCGAGCCCCGCGTTCACCGACTCGAGGTCGAGGTCGGCCACGTCGCCGTTGCACACGAACGCGCCGACGCTCGAGCCGCCGGGCCCGCCCGCGCCCGCGCCGCCGCCGCCGCCCGGCTGACCCGCGCCGCCGAGGCCGCCCGCGTAGCCGCCCATCCCACCAGGGGCCGCCAGGACCGCCCGCGCCGCCAGGGGCCGCCCGTCGCGCCCGCGCCGCCCGCGCCGCCGTTGCGGCTCTGGAAGGAGCAGCCCGGCGCCGCGATCGAGGAGTCCGCGACGAACAGCGCGAACGAGCTGCCGCCCGAGCGCCCGCCCTCGCCGCCGAGGCCGCCGCAGCCGCCCGAGCCGCCACCCCCGCCGCCGCCGCCGGTGCGGCCGTAGCCGCCCGCGTTGCAGCCTGAGCCTCCCCCGCCGCCGCCGGAGCCGCCGAAGCCGTGCGCGCCGGCCAAGCCGTCGCGCGGTGCGCTCGCCACCCAGACGCCGTCGACGATCTCCCCGCGCGTCGGGCTCGCCGTCGCCGTCGTGCCCGGCGCCGAGCCGGAGCCGCAGACGTTGCCGACGCCGCCGGGCTCGCCGTCGTAGTCGATGGGGCTGACGCAGCTGCACGCGTCGCCCGCCGTGCCGCCCGCGCAGCTCGGCACCGACATCGGGGCGCCGCCGGCCGCGGCGTCCTCGCGGTACGTGCCGCAGCCCATCGCGTCGTCGCCGCCGCCCACGCCGCCCGTCCCGCCTCGCGTGCTCTCGACCGTGACCATCTCGCAGATCGCCGCGGCGCCGCGCCCGCCGGGGGTGTTGTCGCCGTTGCTCGTCGTCCCGTCGTCGCCGGTCTCGCCCTGGACGCCGGGGGCGCCCATCGCGCCGGGGGCGCCGTCGGAGCCCGCGGCCGCGTGCCCCGCCTCGACGTCGAGGTCGCGCAGGATGAGCCCGCCGAGATCTTCGAGCACCGGCTCGCTCGACGCGACGCGCACGCCGTAGACGTCGATGTCGCGCGTCTCCGTCAGCGCGGCCTGCGCCCGGATGGTGAAGCCCTCGATGACGGTGGGCGCCGTGATCGCCTCGGCGACGACGCCCTCGATGCGGCCGTCGACCACCTCGCGGGTCTCGATGATCGTCTCGTTCGCGGCGTCGCGGGACCACATGTCGTCGGCGTCGAACTGCCCGTAGACGGAGATGCCGTTGGCCAGCACGAGGCGCTCCGTGTAGGTGCCCTTCGACACGGCGACGGCGTGCACGCGGCCGGTGGAGACGCCCCGCGCGATCGCCACCTGCACCCCGTGCCCGATGGTGGCGTAGGGCATCGTGACCGTGCCGTCGCCCGTGTCGTCGTCTCCCGTGGTGGCGACGAACACGCAGTAGGCCTGCCGCCCGAACTCGTCCTCGAAGTACTCGACCTCGGGGTTGCAGCGCTCGGGCAGCGGCTCCCCGCCGTCGGTCGTCGGGCCGGCGTCCATCGGCGGCGGCGGGCCCGCGTCGGGCAGCGCCGCGTCGGTCCCGCCACCGGCGTCCGCCGAAGCGCTCGCGTCGGGCCGCGGCCCGCTCGGGTTGTCCGCGCATCCGATCACCAGGAGCAGCGTCAACGCCGTCGAGCTCGTGCCTCGCATCATCGCGCGCATGGTAGCGCGAGCGGGCCCGGAGGATGGAGGGGCTCTGCGCTCCAACCCGAACTATCGGCGAGGGCGCTGCTTGGCCGAGATCGATCGGATCACGAGCGCGCCCTTCTTCTGCGCGGGCGGCTTCGAGAGCGCGATCGCCTGCGCGAGGAGCGCCTCGATCTCGGGGCGCGCGAGCGCGTCGGCGCGCTCGAGCCGGACGAAGCGGTTGGAGGCGCCGGTGCCCTCGAGGAGCCCGCCCGGGTCGTCGAGCCTGGCGCCGTTGTAGCCGAAGAAGAGGGTCACGCCGTTCGCGTTGGCGCCGAGGGAGCAGTAGCTGTCGGTGGTCTTCTCGGTGGGGCAGTACGCGATGACGAGGAAGTTGTAGTTGTCGTACACGAGCTCGTTCGCGCCCGGCACGCGCGCCCTCATCGCGCGCCGCAGGGCCCGGAGGAGCTTCTGGTTCTCGGGGCTGAGCTTCTGGACGAAGCCCCGGAGCTGCTGCGTGGGGGTCATGTCCGGATCTCAGCGGCTGCCCTCGCCCCTGTCCATGAATTCCCGCGACGGAGGTGCCAGGATTCGGTCCGATGCGCCGCCTCGTGATCGCCGCCGCGCTCCTCGCCTCGGGCTGCTACCTCTCCCACTCCCCCACCGATGGGGACGCGGGGACCACGAGGCGCGACGCGGGCGCCCCGACCGTCGACGCGGGGATCACGACCGCGTGCGACGAGTCGAAGCTGCGCACCTCGGGGATCGTCGAGCCGTGGGGCCCGGGCGCGCGGTGCGAGGAGCTGATCGCGTGCGTGAACACGGGGGAGGCGATGGACGCGGCGCGCGCGGCGTTCCCGGGGCTGGTGTGCCGCGACGGCCTCGACGCGCTTTGCGTCGGCGTCGGCCCGACGTCGTGCAGCGTGTTCGTGGGCGCGCTCTCGGCGACCCAGTACGAGGCCGCCTGCGCGCTGACGCTTCGCGACGACGTCGGCGCGCTGTACTGCGCGGGCGATCTCTGATCGGGTAGGCTGCCGCGATGGCACGCGTCACTGGAATCGGCGGAGTCTTCTTCAAGTCGCGGGACCCCAAGGCGCTCGCGAAGTGGTACGCGGAGCACCTCGGGCTCGCGGCTCAACCGTGGGGTGGGGCGATCCTCGAGTGGTCCGAGGACCCGGGTCCCGACAAAGGCGTGAGCGTCTGGCACGTCGCGGCCGCGGACACCGACTGGTTCGCGCCGAGCGAGTCGAGCTTCATGATCAACTACCGCGTCGACGATCTCGACGAGATGATCGAGCAGCTCGCGAAGGCGGGGGTCGCGCTCCACAAGGGCCCCGAGACCCACGAGAACGGGAAGTTCGCGTGGATCCTCGACCCCGACGGCAACAAGGTCGAGCTCTGGCAGCCGGCCTGAGGCCGCGCCTCAGGCCTCGGCAGAGAACGACTCGACGCTGCCCGCCGGGACCTCGCACCAGTCGGGCTCGGTGATCCCGAGCTCGTCCTCGATCTGAGCCTCGGCGTGGCGCAGCGTCGCGTGCAGGGTCTCGCCCGCGAACTGGCGATCCTCGGCGAAGCGCGTGAGCAGGACGCCGTCGTCGACGACGCGGACCATGAGGACCGCGGGCTGCCGGAACGGGGTGAGCGAGTCCGGCTTCCAGGGGAGGCCGCGGAAGCACCGGGGCTCCCAGCGCGCGGGCCGTACGTGGGCCATCGTGGTGGGCCCCAACAGGGTCGGCTTGCGGACGGGCCACGTCCTCTGGACGCAGCTCCGCGCGACGAGCCCCTGCGGGGTGAGCTCCTCGAAGTGCCCGTGGGTGTCCGCGGGCGACTCGGTCAGGTCGTCGAGCTCGGCGCAGTGGATCCGGAGACCGTCCTCCGAGACGAGCCGCCGCGGCGAGCGCCACGCCGTCCCCCGAGCCACGTCGCGAGCGCCTGCTCCCACCGCCAGCGATCCGCGAGGACGACGGCCCCGATGATCGAGACGTGCAGGAGCAGCGTCGCGAGGAGGGCGGCGAACACGCGCTCGCGCGGCTCCTCCACGACCCGCGCGATGGCGATCGCCCCCACGCCGAGCACGCCGCAGAGCCAGAACGTGAACGCGCTGAAGCTGGTCCACACGCGGTCGGAGTGGATCGCCGGGGGGCTCGTGGGCTCGCGCCCCGCGTCACGGTAGGTCGCCAGTTCGAGGTGAGCGCTCACGAGCAGGAGGATGCGCCAGCCGCGGGCCGGCTGCCACCATTCGCGGACGCGTGACGAGCGACGTCTCTCCGTGGGTGATCCCCGGCGCGCGCGGGCCACGGATCGCGCAGCGCGCGGCGACCTGCTCTATCGTGTCGCCATGACGGCTCGCCTCCTCGACCGTGTCACGCTCCTGTCCACGATCCTCGCGCTCGCCTTCGCGCCCGCTTGCGACGGCCCCGTCGACCCGCCCGCCGAGGACGCGGGGGAGGGCGTCGACGCGGGCCCGGACGATCCGCCGCCGCCGGATCCGTTCGTGGACGTCGCGCAGGACGGGCGCTTCGTCATCCCCGAGCTCGGCGCCTACGCGCACGTCGTCCGCACCGAGCACTCGGTGCCGCACGTGTATGCAGCAACTCGCGTGGACGCGCAGCGGGTGCTCGGGTTCGTGATCGCGCGGGATCGCTACTTCCAGCTCGACGTGGTCTCGCGGCTCTCGCAGGGGCTCATCAGCCAGCTCCTCGGCGACGTGGGGCTCGGCAGCGATCTCGAGAACCGCATGACCGGCGCGGACCTGCTGACGCAGATCTACACCGACGCGCTGACGGAGGCCGAGGGCGCCGAGGTCGACGCGTTCGCCGAGGGGGTCAACGCGTACGTCGACGCGGTGCGCGCGCGGCAGCTCCCGCCGCCCAAGGAGTTCCAGCTCGCGTTCGGGCTCCTCGGCGCGCGCAACCCCGGCGAGGTGATGCGGCACTGGACGCGGCGCGACGTGATGGCGCTCGCCGCGACGATGACGTTCCAGACCGGCTTCGAGACGAAGGGCCCGGGCCGCGCGCGGTCGCTCGAGCGCATCGACGAGCACTTCCCGACCGCGCCGAACCGCGACCTGCGCATGGCCGGCCTGATGGACATCGTCGACCGCTGGGCGCCGCCGCGCCCGAGCGCGTCGGCGAACGGGTGGGGCATCGACACGGCGGGTCGGACGACGATGCCCATCGTGTCGCCGCGCCCTCGCGGGCAGCCGAACCTCGGTCCGACACGGGTCGAGCCGGCCGCGCTCGATCGCGGCATCCGGCGCCTCGCCGAGCTCCGCGCTCGGCTGCACCCGACCGACCTCGAGGGCTGGGGCTCGAACGTGTGGGCGGTGATGGGCTCGGGGACCGCCGACGGTCGCGCGCTGCTCAGCGGCGACGGGCACCTCCAGCTCAGCATCCCGTCGCTCATGTGGGAGTACGGCATCGACACCGCGCTGATGGGGGACCCGGACCCGATGACCGTCGCGGGCGTCTCGCTCATCGGCGCGCCGGGCATCGCGACGGGCACCAACGGCCGCGTCGCGTGGGGCGGCACCAACTTCGTCACCGACGTGACCGACTGGTACGCCGAGGAGCTGGTCCTCGACGCGGACGGCGCGCCGCGCGCCTCGCGCTTCGGCGGTGAGGAGCGCCCGCTCACGCGGATCGACGAGACCTACGAGATCGCAGAGGTGAGGGGGCTCGACAGCGTGGGCCGCACGCTGGTGCTCCCGCGCTGGGCCACGTTCGACGGCCGCATGATCACCTCGATCGAGGGCGCGCCGCCACCGAGGACGAGGTGGTCGGGCCGGGCGAGACGCTCGTCAACCTGATGGGCGACTGGATCGTGCCGCGCGACGAGGACGGCGACGGCCGCATCACCGCGATGAGCTTCTACTACGCGCCCTTCGACGGCGGCAGCCTGCTGCGCGCGGTGAACGGCTTCGAGCGCGCGAGCACGGTCGAGGACTTCCGGCAGGCGATGCGTCACGTCATCGGCTTCGGCCTCAACTTCGCCGCGGCCGACCGCGAGGGGAGCGTCGTCTACACGGGCTACCACGCGATGCCGTGCCGGACCTACCTGCCTCGCGACCCGGCGACGGGGCGCTTCGAGGAGGGCGCCGATCCTTCGCTGCTGATCGACGGGACGCGCTTCGGCGCGTGGCGGATCCCGCTCGACGCGCAGGGCCGCGTGGACGAGGCGGCGGCCGCGGCGGGCGGGCCGACCGCCTGCGCGGTGCCGTTCGACGAGTGGCCGCAGGCGCTGAACCCGGCCCGGCAGTACGTGCACAACGCAAACAACGATCCGGGCGCGATCACCACCGAGGACAACGACCCGTGGGACGACCCGTACTACATCGGCGGGCCCTGGGACATGGGCTACCGGGCGTCGCGGATCGCGTCGCGCCTCGAGGCGGCCATCGCCTCGGGGACGGCGAGCCTCGACGCGATGCAGAGCATCCAGGGCGATCACCACAGCAACGTCGGCGAGGACTTCGTGGCGCTCCTCATCGAGGGCATCGGCGCGGCGCGCGACGCCGCCGCCGGCTCGCCGGCGCCCGGCTCCGCGGACGCGCGCATCGCCGCGGCGTACTCCGCGATGGGCGCGCGCTTCGACGAGGTCGAGTCGCGCATGAGCGACTGGCGCGACGACGGCCTCCCGACGCCGTCGGGGGTCGACACCTTCTACGACACCTCGACCGAGGCCACGCGCCGGCAGTCCGTCGCGACGATGATCTTCGCGGCGTGGATGTCCCGCTTCATCCAGGCGGTGTGGAACGACGAGGGCATCGACGGCGGCGTGAACCCGGGCGGCGACTGGCGCCTGCGCACCCTCGATCGCCTCGTCCGCGGGCGCGGCGCGACCGACCCGCTGGGCCTTCCGTCGTTCGACCCCGCGACCGGCGAGTCGGTCTTCTTCGACGACATCACGACCCCCGAGGTCGAGAGCAGCCAGGAGCTGGTCGTGCGCGCGCTCGAGGCGACCCTCGCCTACCTCGGCGGGCCGCCCGGCGACGGCGGCGCGACCGGTGGGTTCGGCACCGACGACATGAACGCCTGGATCTGGGGCCTCCGCCATCAGGTCCGCTTCGAGTCGCTGCTCAGCGACTTCATCGGCGACGACCCGTCGCTGTCCTTCCTCTTCGACATGTTCAACCTCACGACCGGGCGCCTGCCGCTCGCCGAGGGGCTGAGCGCCGACGACCCGCGCGCCGCGCTGACGTGGTTCCCGCGGCCCGGCGACCAGTACGACATCGACGCCGCGAACCCCGGCTATGGCGGCACCGACTTCACCCACCGCAACGGGCCGGTGATGCGGGTCGTGGTCGCGCTCGGTCCGGACGGCGTCGAGGGGCGCATCGCGATCCCGGGCGGGCAGAGCGGCAACCCGGACTCCGAGCACTTCGCCGATCGCGCGCCGCGGTGGCTCGGCAACACGAGCACGCCGCTGCGCTTCACCCCCGCCGAGGTCGCCGCGGGCGCCGTGACCCGCGAGGTCTTCGCGCCTCGATGAGCGCGCCGCGCGAGCGGGTCACCACCGTCGCGCTGGCCGCGCTCCTCGCCTTGCTCGGCGGGGGGCTCGCGGCGCGCGCGTGGCTCGACGCGCCCGCGCCGCCACGGCCGGGGCCCGCGCGCCCCGACGTGGTGGAGGAGGGCGAGTGGGTGATCCCGCCCGGACGCGAGCAAGTCGCGTTGCGCTTCCTCGCGCCGGCCACCGAGCGCGGCGTCGCCGGCCGGCCCGTCGCGTCGGTCGCCCTGCGCGGCTCCGAGGTGCAGGCCACGCTCGAGGGCGGCGGCGCGCTGATCGTGCGCGCGGAGGGCCACGACGCGCCGCGCCCCGTCGTGGAGCTGCGCGACGTCGATCCCGACCCAGCGGTGGTGTCGGCGCTCGAGGCGGGCTCGGTCGAGGAGCTCTTCGTGCTGCGCGCGCCGACGCCTCGACCCGCCGAGCCCGGGCGCCCCGTCGATCCGCGCGGCCGCGTGGGGATGCTCGGCCCAGCGTCGCGCCTCACCGGGCTCTCGCCCCCGTGGCTCGTCGTCCTCGCGCTCGCGCTCGGCGCGCTCGGTTGCTTCGCCGTCCGCCCGAGCGTCTCGCCCACGACGGCGTCGGTGACGCGGGTCTCCGCGGCCGAGCTCGGCGTCCTCGTCGTCGCCGTCGCGCTTCGACTCGCGCTCGCGTTGATCGTGCCCCTCGAGACCGACGAGGTCCGGCCGCTCACGAGCGGGCTCCCGCTCTTCTTCGAGGGCCACGACGCGTGGCTGCACCCGCCGCTGTTCCGCGCGCTGGCGCTGAGCTGGACCCAGGCGATCGGCTGGCGGCCGAGCGACGGAGCGCTGCTCCTGCGGCTCCCGACCGTCGTCGCGTCGAGCGTCGGCGTCGCGCTCCTCGCGGCGGCGGGCCGGCGGCTCTCCGGGGGGCGCGTCGTCGCGTCGTTCGCGCTCACGGCCGCGCTCGTCGGGCCCGCGTTCGTCTCCGCTAGCGTGCTCGCGCGGCCCTACGCGCTCACCGTCCTCTTCGGCGGCGTGATCGCGTGGGCGATCGCGGAGCGGCGCGGGTCGCGTTCGCGGATCGTCCTGGCGCTCGTCGCGGCGGGGCTCGCCGCGTGGACCGACCCCGTCGGCGGCGCCGCGCTCGGCCTGCTCGTCCTCGCGTGGCTCGCGCGGTCCGGCCCGGGCGCGGTCCTCCGGGTCGTGATGGGCGCCGTCGCGCTGGCCCTGTTCGTGGCGCCGCTCGCGCCGGGGATCGCCGTCGCGGCGGAGCACCCGGTGCTCGCCGCGCACTGGGACGACGCGGTCGCGCGCGGCCAGGACGCGGCGGCGGGGATGGCCTCGGGCGGCCCGCTCGGGATGATCCTGCGCGCGGCGGCCTTCGCGGTCACCGGCGTCGACACGTGGTGGCTCGGTGTCCCCGCGCTCGGCGCCCTCGGGTGGTCGATCGCGCGTGCGTACCGAGCGCGTCCAGACCTCGCGGTCGCGTTCGCGCTCGCGTTCGGCCTGCTCGTGCTCGTCGGGCTCGAGCGGAGCGTCCGCCCGAGGAACTTGGTGGCCTTGCCGATCGCCTTCGGGGCGCTCGCCTCGGGCTCAGCGGCGTCGACGAAGCGCGAGCGCGAGGAGCCCCAGCGCGAGCGCTGAGAGCGGGATCGGGTCGTCCCGTCGGCCCGCCTCGCACGCGCACCCACCGCCGCCCGGCGTGACCGGCCCGGCGTCGACGGTGTCCATCACCGCGCCGTCGCGCATCGGAGGGGGAGGGCCGGCGTCCGGGGTCGGGCGGCCCGCGTCGGGGAGCGGCTCGGTGACGTCGGGCATCACCGTCACCATCACGTCGTCGGTCGCGCTCGCGCCGCTGCCGTCCTCGACGCGCAGCCGGAACCGGAGCTGGACCGGCGTCGGGACGGGCGCCGGCGACGTGAAGGTCGGCGTCACGCTCGCGGGATCCGAGAGCGCTGGGGCGGGATCGAGCGCCGTCCACCCGAACGTGAGCGGGTCGCCGTCGGGATCCGAGCTCCCGCTGCCGTCGAGCATCACGAGATCTCCCGCGGTCACGACCAGGTCCTCGCCGGCGTCCGCGATGGGCGCGCCCGCGCAGTCGGTCATGTCGGCCACGTGGCTGGGGAAGGGCGGCGGATCCACGCCGGTCAGCACGAGGTCGTCGATCTCCCAGCCCGCGGAGCCCACCGACTGGTCGGTCCCGATGCGGAAGCGGAAGCGCACCGTCTGGCCTTCGAGCGCGGTGCCGAAGTCGAGCCGCACCGTGTCCGCGCCGGGGAACGACGGGTTTCGGCGCGGAGTAGGCGGCGCGCAGCGCGAGCGGGTTCATCGAGCGATCGGTGAGCTCGCCCGTGTAGCCCGGGTCGATCAGGTCCGACACGTCCTGCCAGCTCATGCCGCCGTCGGTGCTCAGCTCGATGACGCCGCCGTCGAAGAGGGTGTCGTCGTTGGCCTCGAAGTCGAAGCGGTGGTCGAAGCGCAGCACGAACGGGATGCCCACGAGCACGTTCACCTCGGGCACCTCGGTCGCCGTGTCCGAGAGGAAGCCGCTCGCGGCGCCGCGCAGGACCCAGTCCTCGTCGCCGAGGTTGGAGGGGCCGACGCTCCAGACGTCCGTGGTCGTCCCGTCGACGCTCACCTCGTTGAGCCAGGTCGGGATGATCTCGAAGTCCTCGAGGAGGCTCACGCCGGGGTCCCTGTCGATCGCGACGCGCGCGGTCCGGGTGTCGACGCCGCAGCCCGTCGCCGCGGTCACCGTCGCGCGGACGTCCATCGGGCCGCCGCGCAGATCCATCTCGCCCGCCGTGAGCTCGGCCCACAGCTCCACCGACTGCCCGGGCGCCACGTCGGCGAGCGTCCGCTCCGGCTCGTCGACGGAGACGCCGAGGTCGTCGGGCTCGAGGGCCAGCGTCGCGCCCACGAGGTCCACGACCCCGACGTTGCGCACGACGATCCGGACCCAGCCGGTCTCGCCCGCGTCGAGGTAGCGGTCGGCGTCGCAGAGGCGCCGGCCGCCGTCGAGCACCACCTCGAGCTCTTCGATCCGCGGGAGCGCGGCGACGCCGAAGTCCTCGGTGACGCCGACGAAGTCCTCCGAGTAGCGCTCCGGGGAGGTCGCGCAGGTCCCCGCGCCGCGCGCCGCGAAGGCCTCGGCGATGAGGCGCGCGTCCTCCGGGTCGTTCTCGAGCGCGGCCGCCACGATCGCGTCCCGCTGCTCCGTGTAGGTCGGGTCGCGCGGGGCGAGCTGCATCCCCGTCACGACGTAGCCGCCGAGCGCCCGGCGCGCGCCGTCGAAGTCGTACGGCGCGCCCGCCTCGCCGCTGCGGCGGAGCATGCCGATCATCGCGTCGAACATCATGGACGCCCACACCTCGCCGGCGTTGTGCACCTCGGAGTTGGGGAGCGTCGTCTCGTCGAGGGGCGGCCCCGTGGGCAGCGGCTCGTCGTCCGTGATGTGGCGGAACGAGAGGTCGTTGAAGGCTCGGTTCACGGAGTAGGGCAGGCGCCGCGTGCCGAAGTAGATCGCCTCGCGGCCCTGGTTCGAGAAGCTCGCGGACGGGTAGGCGGCGTCGAGGTCGTCGCCCGGTCGCATCAGGACCAGCGCCGCGACGAAGTCGCCCCAGCCCTCGCTCTGCGCGTCGCACTGCGGGGAGCCGCACGCGACGAGGCGGTGGTGGAGGTAGTGGCCCCACTCGTGGCTGACGACCTGCGTGTCGAGCGAGCTGCCGACGTCGGGGCGAGCCTCGCGGCGCATGCGGCCGGTCGCGCCGGTCGCGGCGCGCAGGATCGCGCCGTCCTCGAGGCTGACCATCATCGAGCCGATGTCGGTCGGCCCGCTGCCGCTCATGTTGATGCGCATGTCGCCGGCGTCGTCGTTCATGATGATCACGCCGATGGCGCCGGCCGCCTCCGCGCGCTGCACCTTGGAGACGAAGGAGCAGTCGCCCCGATCGATCAGGACGATCGCGCCGGTCACGTCGTTGACGAGATCCGAGCACGCGTCGTTCGGCGGATCGACGCCGTCGTCGGCCAGGACGAGCGGCCCGGTGACGTCGTAGAGGAACGGGCCGAAGCGCGCGACGCCGATGCGGTAGGTCGTCCCGCCCGACTCGAAGCTCCGCGTGTCGAGCCCGTCCCACAGGAACATCTGCATCCGCGGGGAGTCGCCGTCGCGCGGGGTGCTCATGTTCGCGTTGTTCCGGCGGCTGTAGTCGGCCGCCTCCGCGTGCAACGGGTCTTCCTCTTCTCCACCGCGGCCGAAGTTCATCGCCTGCGCGTTGCCCGCCGCCTCGTCGAAGCCGAGGCCGTACCACCAGTCGTGGAGCCAGTTGTTCACGAAGAAGAGGTGCGTGATCGCCGCCTGCAGCTGCGTGTCGTCCTCGATCGGGCTCCGCGCCGGATCGAACGGGTGCGCGAAGACGCCCGGCGCCGTGACCATCGCCCGGAAGTCGCCCTCGCTGAGCCCGTCCGGCTCCATCAGATCGGTGTACGCGTCGACGTTGTTGCCGAAGGTCTCCGTCGCGCCCGCGGCCAGCCAGGGGTTGGTCGGCCCGGCGCCGTCGAGGCTCTCGACCATCACGCGGACCTGGTCGACGAACGGCGGCAGCGTCTCCACGGGCATCCCCGCGCGGTCCGGCGACGTGTCGCCGAAGGGGCTGTCCTGGAGGCGCTCGAGCGGCGAGGCCGGGTCGACGTAGACGAGGTACTCGAACGCGTCCGCCGCGGTGAGGTGACGGCGCATGAGGATCCGGCCGTCGTCCGCGGCGATGGCGTAGGCAATCAGCTCCCCGCCGGACCACACCTCGACGTAGTGCGCGGGCACGAGCTCGGCGGGCAGCGGGTAGAGGATCCGCTTCGCGCGGATGGGTCGATCGAGCGCCGCGCTCCCCGTCCAGCGCTGGTAGCCGTCGCGCCCCGTGTGATCGAAGCGCAGAGGATCGGCCGCCCCGATCGCGTCGCCGAGCGCCACCTGGATCGAGCTCTGGTGGGTGCGCGCGAACGAGACCGTCGCCGGCGTCGGCCGGAGCTGCCCGCCGGCGGCGACGAGCGCGCCAGTCCGATCGAGCAGGAGCGTGAGCTGGGTCTCGAACACCTCGAGCCCGGCGACCCGCTGACCGAGCACGACCACCGCGCCGCCCGCCGGCGTGGCCCGCGTGAGCACGACGTGCACGGTTCCGAGGTCGCGCGCCCCGACGCCGTAGAGGGGGGCGAGGCTGGCGGCGTGATCGAGCGCGCGCTCGGCGGTGGTCCGGAGCCCGGCTCGAGCCGCTCGACGGCCCACCATCATCGTCGGCACGCCGCGCCGCGTGTCCGTGCTCGTCACCAGGAGCCCGGTCGGCGCGCTCCGCGCGGCGGGTGCCACGGCCGAGGGGGTCGCGTAGGCGTCGAACGCGCCACCGCCCCGGAGCTGGGCGTGGGCGATCAGGGGGGAGCTGGCGAGCAGGATCGCCGCCGTCCAGGCGAGTGAGCGGGCCACGTGGTGACTCTGGCCCAGTCGGGCGGGCCCTGTCCACGCCACGCGGCGCGTCTACTTCTCGGGCATGGCCTACACCATCCTGTGTCCGACCGACTTCTCGGAGGCCTCCGACGGCGCCCTGAAGTACGCGGTCGAGCTCGCTCACAGCCACGGCGGCGCGGTGGTTCGGCTGCTCCACGTGGACGACCTGCCCACGTACGGTCTGCCGGACGGAAGCGTGCTCGACGGGCCGCTGCGCGCGATGTGGCGGCAGCGCCTCGACGAGCTGGCCGAGCGGTTCGCCGACCGCGTGAGGGTGGAGCCGGTCCTCGCGCGAGGCCGTCCGTCGACCGAGATCGTGGCCCGCGCCGCCGAGGCGGATCTGGTGGTGATGGCGACCCGGCGCCGCAACGCCTTCACGCGGGCGCTGCTCGGGTCGGTCGCCTACGAGGTCGTCCGCGGCTGCCCCGTCCCCGTGATCACGGTGGACCCGGAGATGTCGCCCGGCCCGGTGCGCGGCGTCCTCGTCATGGTCGACGGCTCGACGCCCTCGGAGCACGCGCTCGACGAGGCGCTGCGCTGGGCCGAGCGCGCCCACGCGACGGTTCACCTGCTGCGCGCGATCGAGGTGCCGACGCATGTCTTGCCGGACGGCGAGAGCCTCTTCGAGCCGGAGCTCCTGGCCTCCGTCCGGGAGCGGTCGGCCGCCGAGCTGAACGAGATCCTGGCGCGGCACCCCACCTCGGCGGACGTCCGGATCCACGTCGAGCCCGGCGCGCCCGCGGAGGTCGCGGATCGCCTCCTCGACGAGGACGAGACGATCGACGTCGTCGTGATGGGCACGCACGGGCGCAGCGGCCTGTCGCGGTTCCTGCTGGGCAGCGTCGCCGAGCGGATGCTCCGGACCTGCCCCGTCCCCGTGATGGTGGTGCGCGAGGAGCGCGCGCCCACGGACTGACGACTGCGCCAGGCGCAGTATGCTCCGCCCGTGTCGTCGCCTGGGCACACGCGCGAGTCGTTCCTGCAGCACCGCCTCGGCCGCTTCGGGGTGTGGGGCTTCGCCGCGATCTTCGGTGGGCTGCTCTTGCGGCTCGCGCTCGAGCTGGGGCTCGGCGGCGCCATCGATCCGGTGGACCTCGGCGGCCACACCGTGGCTTCGCTCGCCCTGCTCGGGCTGTGGGCGATCATGCGGCGGCCTCAGCCGTTGTCACCGACCACGCTCGCGATCCTCGACGTCCTCGCGATGAACGCGTTGACGCTGGGCTTCTGCGTCATGGCCGTGAGCCTCCCGCTCCCCGCGCATCCGTCGCTGATCCTGCTGCTGACGCTGACCTTCTCCTTCACCCTGCGCGCGACCTACGTGCCGAGCACCACGCGCCAGACGCTGCTCGTGCACGCGACCGCGCTGGTCTGGCTCATCGCGACGGCGATCCACCTCGCGGGGCGCCACGCCGCGGCGGGGGACAGCGCGGCGGACAGCACGGTGCGCGCGCAGGTCATCACGGTGACGATCTGGTGGGCCTTCAACTCGGGCGCCGCCGCGGCGGCCACGAGCGTGATCTACGGCCTGCGCCGCGAGGTCCGCGAGGCCACGCAGCTCGGCCAGTACACCCTCGAGTCCAAGCTCGGCGAGGGCGGCATGGGCGAGGTCTACCGCGCCCGCCACGCGATGCTGCGCCGGCCCACCGCGGTCAAGCTGCTCCCCCCGGAGCGCAGCGGCGAGGCGACCATCGCCCGCTTCGAGCGCGAGGTGCAGCGCACGGCCAGCCTCTCGCACCCCAACGTGGTCACCGTCTTCGACTACGGGCGCACGCCGGACGGCATCTTCTACTACGCGATGGAGCACCTCGACGGCCTCGACCTGTCCGAGGTCGTCCGGCGCCACGGCCCTCTCGACCCCCGTCGCGTGGTGCACGTCCTCTTGCAGATCTGCGAGGGCCTCGCCGAGGCGCACGCGGTCGGCCTGGTCCACCGGGACATCAAGCCCGCCAACGTGTTCCTGACCCGCTCGGGGCGCGCCCCCGACGTGGCCAAGCTGGTCGACTTCGGGCTCGTGAAGGACGTCGACGCCGACGACGACGCGGAGGTCTCCGGCGAGGGGCGCATCGTCGGCACCCCGCAGTGCATGGCGCCCGAGGCGATCACCGCCCCCGAGTCCGTCGACGAGCGGAGCGATCTCTACGCGGTCGGCGCCGTCGCCTACTACCTGCTCGCGGGTCGCCACGTCTTCCCGGGGCGCTCGATCGTCCAGGTGGTGAGCCAGCACCTGCGCTCGGAGCCCGCGCCCCTCGCGCGCCCCGACCTCCCGGCGGGCCTCGACGAGATCGTCCTGCGCTGCCTCGCCAAGGACCCGGCCGACCGCCCCGCGAGCGCGATCGAGCTGCGCGATCTGCTCCTCAGCCTCGAGGACGTCCGCCCGTGGACCGTCGAGGAGGCCCGCGCGTGGTGGGCCGCGGCCGGCGACGACGAGCCGGGCGACGCCGACGCGGAGCTGCCCGCGTTCTCCGTGGACTTGAGCCGCCGCGCGTGAGGCCGTCGGGGCGTGCAGCGCGCGGCCTCGGGCGTACGTTGCCGGCGTGAGCCATCTCGAGCGGGACCTGACCGACCGCGCCGATCGCGTGTGGCAGACGCACATCTCGTGGGTCTTCGGCGTGGGCGGCGACGTGTTCAAAGTGAAGAAGCCGGTCGACTTCGGCTTCCTCGACTTCACCACCCCCGAGCTCCGTCGCGCCGCCTGCGAGGCCGAGTGCGCGCTCAACGTGCGGCTCGCCCCGGACGTCTACCGAGGCGTCGTGCCGATCACGCTCGACCCGTCCGGTCGGCACCGCGTCGGGGGCGACGGCCCCGCGGTCGACTGGGCGGTCCACATGCGGCGCCTCGCCGAGTCGGATCGCGCCGACGAGCGCCTCGCCGCGGGTCGGCTCGGGGTGCCCGAGATCGACCGCTTCGCGACACGGATCGCCGCCTTCCACGGAGCCTGCCGCGCCGACCCGGCCACCGCCGCGTTCGGTCGCGCGGATGCGATCCGGGCGAACGTCGTCGAGAACTTCGAGCAGACCCGCGGGCTCGTGGAGAAGTTCCTGAGCCCCGCGGAGGCCGCGGAGGTCGAGCGGTGGCAGCTCGACTTCCTCGACGGCAACGCCGCCCTCTTCGAGGCCCGCGCCGACGCCGGCCGCGTCCGCGACGGACACGGCGACCTGCGCCTCGAGCACTTCTACCTCGAGGGCGACGCGATCCGCGTCCTCGACGGGATCGAGTTCAACGAGCGGTTCCGCTTCGGCGACGTCTGCGCGGACCTCGCGTTCCTGTCGATGGACCTCGCGTGGCACGGCCGCGCCGACCTCGCGGAGCGCCTGCTGGCCACCTACGCGCGCGAGACGAGCGACTACGACCTGTTCCCGCTCGTCGACTTCTACGAGAGCTACCGGGCCTACGTGCGCGGCAAGATCTCCGCGATGGTCGCCACCGACGAGCGCGCCCCCGGCGACGTCGTGGAGCGCGCGGAGCGGGACGCGCGCCGCTACTTCCTCCTCGCGCTCGCGTCCGAGCGCCGCTCCCTGCTGCCCCCGACCCTCGTGGCCATCGGCGGGCCGATCGCGTCGGGCAAGTCCACCCTCGCCGACGAGCTCGGCGCCCGCATGGGCGCGCCGTCGATCAACACCGACCGCATCCGCAAGCACATGCTGGGCGCGCGGGCGACAGAGAAGCTCTACGACGGAAGCTGGGCGGGCGCGTACGACCCGGAGTTCACCGAGCTGGTCTACGAGGAGGTCGACCGCCTCGCGATCGCGGTGCTCGCGTCGGGCCGCTCGGTGATCCTCGACGCGTCGTTCCGGTCGCGCTCGCTGCGCTCGAACGCCCGCGCGGTCGCGCGCGCGGCCGGGGTCCCGTTTCGCTTCGTCGAGTGCGTCCTCGACCCCCGGATCTGCAAGGCGCGCCTGCGCGTGCGGGACACCCAGTCGAGCGTCAGCGACGGCCGCCTCGAGATCTTCGACGACTTCCTCAAGCGGTGGGAGCCCGTCGAGGAGCTCGCGCCCGAGGAGCACCTCGTCGTGGACACCTCGCGCGACGTCGAGGACGTCGTGGAGTCGCTCCGCGGAGCCCTGCCGCTGTGGCCTCGTGAGCTGACCGGCTGACGCGAGAGGTGGCACCGCCCGCGCCGGTGGGGTAGAGACCGCCCTTCTCAGGCGACCCCGCGGGGGCCCGGTCGCCACCATACAGGGGTGATGACGATGGATCGAACGACGACCACGAAGCTGGTCTCCTTGGCCTTTGCGGCCACTTGTCTTGCGGCGTGCGACGGGCGGATGGACGTCGACGCGGCGGTCGGCACCGACGCCGGCCCCATGGGCACCGACTCCGGGATGATGGGGGTCGACGCCGGGATGATGGGCGTCGACGCCGGCCCCGGGGACGACGCGGGCGGCACCGACGCGGGCATGGGCACCGACGCGGGCGACACGGACGCGGGCGACACGGACGCGGGCGGCACCGACGCGGGCATGATGATGGCCGACGCCGGCACCGACGGCGGCTCGACGATGGACGCGGGCACCGATGCCGGCTCGGCGATGGACGCCGGTCCGGGCGCGTGCACCCCGGACATGGACATCGGGATGGCCGTGGGCAGCCCGGTCTCGACCGGCTCGACCGTGGGCGCGGGCAACGACTCGATGGCCAGCTGCGGCAGCTCCTCCGCCAGCGGCGACATCGCGTTGAGCTGGACGGCGCCCTCGACGGGCACGTTCCTCTTCGACACGGTCGGCTCGGACTACGACACGACGCTGCACATCCACGCGGGCTTCGACTGCGCGGGCACCGAGCTCGACTGCGACGACGACGGCCACCCGGTGACCGGAGACTCCCTCATCTCGCTCGACCTCACCGCCGGGCAGATGATCACGATCGTGGTCGACGGCTACGACGTCGGCGAGGAGGGCAACTACGTCCTCAACATCACGCAGTACGCGTGCCCGGACACCGACCTCGCGATGATGATCGGCGACTCCATCGCGTCCGGCTCGACCGTCGGCGAGCCCGACGACGCGGCCCCGAGCTGCGACGACTTCGGCGCCGGCACGGGCGACGCCTCGTTCACGTGGACGGCGCCCTCGACGGGGATGTGGACGTTCGACACGTTCGGCTCGGACTTCGACACCGTCCTCGCGCTCTTCACCGGCAGCAGCTGCGACTTCGCCGACGAGGTCGACTGCGACGACGACGCGAGCGCCGGCGTCCGCCAGTCGCGCGTCGACGCGATGCTCACCGCCGGCGACACGGTGACGCTCGTGGTCGACGGCTACAGCTTCGGCGACGAGGGCAACTTCGTCCTGAGCATCGTGCCCACGCCCAGCGTCACCAGCGAGGCGGGCCTCTGCGCGGACGGCATGGACAACGACCGCGACGGCGCGACGGACTGCGCCGACTCCGACTGCGCGCTGCTCGCGCGCTGCACCGAGACCGGGGCGCAGTGCAGCAACTCGATGGACGACGACGGCGACGGCGACGTCGACTGCGCGGACTCCGACTGCGCGGGCTGGGCCGCGTGCACCGAGACGGCCTGCGGCAACTCGACGGATGACGACGGCGACGGCGACGTCGACTGCGCGGACTCCGACTGCCTGCGCCGCGCGCCCTGCGACGGCTGCCCCGACACCGACCTGGGCATGGCGATCGGCGCGGCCGTCGGCACCGCGGACACCACGGGCGGCACCAGCCGCCGCACCGGCAGCTGCGGCGGCTCGGGCCCGGACACGACGTTCCTCTTCACCGCGCCGTCGACGGGGACCTACACCATCGACACGACCGGCACCGCCCACGACACGACGCTCTACGTGCTCGCCGGTGGCTGCCTCGGGCCGGAGCTCGCTTGCAACGACAACGACCCCGCGGGCGGGTCGACCTCGTCGCTCTCCATCGCGCTCGGCGCGGGCGAGACCGTCGTCATCGTCGTCGACGGCTTCGCCGGCGCCGAGGGCCCGATCACCCTCAACATCGCGACGGCGGCGATGACCTTCGGGCCGCCGACCGCCGCGGGCGACCTCGTCATCAACGAGATCATGCAGAACCCGGCGGGCGCGGACGCGAACCACGAGTGGTTCGAGGTCTACAACCGCACCACCTCGACGCTGAACCTGAACGGCTGCCGCGTCTTCGACGACGGCGCCAACTCCTTCACGATCAGCGGCGACACGCTCATCCACCCCGGCCAGTACTTCCTGTTCGGCGAGAGCATGGCGACCATCACGCCGGACTACGTGTACAGCGGGACCGACCTCACCAACATGGACGACGAGATCGTGATCGAGTGCGGCTCGCCCGCCGTGATGATCGACCGCGTCGCCTACGACGGCGGCCCGATGTTCCCGGACCCCGACGGGCAGACGATGAGCCTCGACCCGAGCGCGCGGGACGCGACGATGAACGACGTCGGCGCCAACTGGTGCCCGGCGCTGCTCACGCGCCCGTACGACGGGGTCAACGCCGGCACGCCGGGTCGCCCGAACCCGTCCTGCCCCTGAGCGAGGACCACGCATGAAATCGGCCCGCTCGGGGGCTCCCCGGGCGGGCCGTTTCGCGTTCTCGAACCGGGCAGTGAAGGCGCCCTGCTCGGCTTGCCCGGGCCCGATCCGAGGGAATCTCGGCCTGACGCGTTCGGGCACGGGCACGGGCACGGGCACGGGCACGGGCACGGGCACGGGCACGGGCATGCGCGCTTCGCGCGCGGCGCGGGAGCCGGCTGCGCCGGCTAAGGCATCGAGGCCGAGCGCTCTTCGGCGCGCTCCCACATCCGCAGGTAGCCTTCCGCGCTGCGGAACAGGGGCTCGAGGTCCTCGTCGGTGGAGCCGCCGCGCCGCGCGTCCTCGATCAGCTCGGGGAGCAGGCCGAGGTGGGCCATGCCCTCGGTGTTGAAGTCGATCGTGCGGTTGCCGACGTGGGGCTCGGTGAAGGTCACGTCCCCGGCGTACGAGGTGAAGGGGTAGGTGATCGGGTTGGTCTGCTCGGTCGAGCAGCCCGAGCGCTCGCCGAAGCGCGGCCCGGGGGCGCCCGCGAAGCCGTTGAGGTCGAAGCCGAAGCCCTCGGCCGGGTAGCCGCCCATCGACTCGATCAGCGCGACGCGGTCGTTGAGCCGGTCGGTCATCGCGTGGGGGTTCGCCGGGTCCGCGCAGCGGCCGAGCCCGGTCTTCGAGACGCCGCCGAGCGCGTAGATGCGGCCGTCGAAGTTCGTCCCGTGCGTGCCCGCGGCGGGGTAGTCGGCCGCCTCGAGGATCTCGAACGCGCGCTGGTAGCTGCGGCGGGGCAGGTGATCGACCTCGATGATCATCCCGCGCGCCATCATCTCGTGGAGCAGCCGCTCGCCGAGCGGGGTCAGCCCGTGGCTCTGGCACCAGTCGCCCTCGAGCGCGGGCTCGAGGACCAGGTTGAGGAACGGCGCGACGGTCTGGATCGGGTCCATCGCGAAGCCGCTCATGTCGTTGGGCGCCGGCGACATGTACTCGTCGCGCGGCATGTTGAGGCCGCCGAAGTTCACCGAGCCGTGATCGAACACGCTCGGCACGTCGGTCGGGCAGTCCTGCGTGAAGCTCGACCACTGCCCGCTGTTGATGAAGTTGCCGAGCTCGATGAAGGAGCGGTTGCCGTCGCCCGCGCTGAAGGCGTTGTCGTACTTGTGGACGGGGAACATCACCCGGACGCCCAGCTCGTAGTAGCGGTCGAGCTGCGAGATCATGAACGCCTCGTCGCACACCGGGAATCCGTCCCGCTGGACGCTGAAGCAGTCGAACAGGTTCGACGTCTCGATGCCGAGGATGATGGCCAGCTTGCCCTGCGCGATCACCTCGCGGGCCTCGGCCGGCGTGGTCACCACGCGGAAGAAGCCGCGGCCCGGGCCGCCCCACTGCGCGTCGATGTAGCGCTCGAGGTTGTAGGTCTCCTCGATGATGCGATCGACGGCGACCATGTCGTTGCACGAGTAGCGGACGCGCTGGATGTCCTCGCCCGCGAGGAGCTCGCAGATGATCTCGTTGGTCGTCGCGTGCTGCACCATGAGGCGCAGCCCCGCGCGCCACGCGCGCTCGATCCAGAGGTAGTACTGCGTCTGGTGCGTCGAGCTGTGCGGCGCGGCCGGCCAGTCCGTGAACTCCGGGTAGCCCTCGGTGTGGTGGTTGAACTCCGAGAGCCGCCCCGAGATGAACGCGGGGAGCAGGACGTTGACGTCGATGTCGCTGCCCTGATCGTAGCCGTAGCCGAACAGGTCGAAGCGCCCCTCGGGGCCGTGGAACAGGTCGCAGTCGGGGAGCGCGTGCTCGACGCCGAGGCGGTGGTAGGGCGCGCCGTGGAAGACGCCGCCGCCGCCGAAGCCGAAGTTGCTCATGACGTGCGAGTGCGTCTCCACGATGCCGAACAGCGAGCCGTCCTCGAAGGTGCGCGGCTCGACGGTCCCCTCGGCGTCGACCGTCAGCTCCGGGTGCGCGGTGCAGCCCTCCTGCGGGTAGAGCGCGATCACCGCGGCCGCGGAGGCGTCGGCGGTCAGCCCGGTGCGCGTCAGGTACTGCCCGGTTCGCCGGTGGTGGAGCTGGAAGCGGGTCGCGTCCGTCACCGAGACTTGCAGCTCCCACTCGGCGCCGGAGATGTACGTGTCGTCGACGGTGAGGATGTCGGACAGCAGGTCGCCCTGACGCAGCAGGGGGCCGTCGTCCGCGACGAGGTAGCGCCCGTCCTGGTCGTAGAAGAGGTAGGTGCCGAGGTCCGAGGCCTTCATGAAGAAGCGCGACCCGGCGCTCGCCTCGCGCGCCGTGAACGCGAAGCCGTCGCCCGTCTCGGTGGGCTCGAGCCAGCGCGTGTCGGTGCTCCCCGGCTCGGTGGCGTCCATCGCGTAGCAGCCGTCCGCGAACGAATAGACGCCGTCGTTCTCGGGCGGAGGCGGCCGTTCGACCGGGCTCTCACAGCCGAGCCAGAGGGTGGGGACGAGGACGAGGAGGGCCGACCCGATCGACTGCTTCATGGGCGCGAACACGCTACGTAATCGGATCGCCCGTGTCGAGGGTCAGAGCCCCCACGCGCCTATTCGGGCGGCGCGTCGCCGCCGCCGGGCCGCGGGCCGTTCTCCCCAGGACCTCCCGGAGGACCACGACGCCAGCCGGGGGGCGGACCGTCGGAGGGTCCACCGGGGGGCCCGCCGCGGCCGCGCCAGCCGCCCGGTCCGCCCGGAGGCCCGCCTCGACCGCCCCAGCCGCGCCCCACGCCGCCGTCGCCGTCGGGCCGGCGCCCGCGTCCGCCCGGTGGGCCCATCGGGAGCTCCACGCTCGCGCCGTCCCCCGCGCCCTCCACGTGGAGCGACAAGAAGTGTTCCTCGAAGCATGGCGCGAACGCCTCGGGCATCGGGGGATCGAACGCCAGGCTCTCGGGGTTCACGGTGCCGTCGGGGCGCAGATCGAAGGACACGTGGGACCGCGGCCCGCGCCCGCGGCCGCGGCCCTCGCCGGGCGCCCCGGGTCGAGGCTCGCCGTCCGCGGGCGCCTGCGCGCGTCGCTCCATCCACTGCGCGCGCCGCGCCTCGAAGAAGCTCCGCCAGCCCCCCGACTCGCCGATGCACTCGCGCAGCCGCTCGCGCGACGGAGTCAGCGCCTCGCGGATCGCGTCGGGCGTGACCGTCGGGGCCCGCTCCCCGAGCGGCACGATCTCCACCGCGCGCCGCCAGCGCTCCTGCCACTCGGCGCGTCGCGCCTCGAACGCGGCCCGGCGTCCCGGATCGTCTTGCGCCGGCCCCGGCGCCCCGGGCGGCGGCGGCGGCTCGTCCGGGGACGGCTCCCCGAGGTAGGCCCACTCCCCGTACGCCTCCTCCGGCTCCGCCTCGTCCGCCTCCGGCACCGGCTCGTCCTCCCGGAGCGCGAGCGCCCAGATCGCGATCAACGCCACGATCAGCGCGACCAGCCCCGCCACCGCGCCCCACCCGCGCTTGCTCACCGCGCGCCCCGCGTCGAAGACATCACGCCCGAATCATGACCTGACCGGCCCTTGAAAAAAACGTGCGCGCAGCGCGCACGCTCCTCCTCTCCTGCTCTCCCCTGCTCCCACATCCGTTCTTCTCCCCACCGGTCGAGCTGGGAGTAGACGAGAGTTGGAGTCGAGGAGGTGTGCCCGCTTCGCGGTCGCGAAGCTCCGGAGAGTCAGCTGCAGGAGCCGCCGGTGGCGCCCATCACGCACGCGGACGAGCACGTGGTGACCACGCAGTTGCTGCAGAGGCCGCCGCCCCCGGAGCTCGAGTCGATGCAGAACGCCGAGGCGCTCGCGGTGCAGTCGAGCAGGCGCGTCCCGTCGATGCAGGCGGTCACCGCGGTGCCGCACGTGATGCTGCGCATGTCGCGGCACTGGCAGCCGTCCGGGCTGAGCGTGCTGCAGATGCAGTCGCGTCGGATCGCCATGTGGGTCGGGTCGGCGGCGTCGCACGAGGTCCCGTTGACGTCGCGGCAGTCGACCGTGGTCGAGGTGATGCCGCAGCCCGTGGTCGGATCGCAGGTCGGCAAGGTGGTCCTGTAGACGTAGAGCGCCTCGCACTCGGTCCGCCCGACGATGCAGTTCTCGCCGGGTCCCGGCCGCGCGCACATGCCCGTGATTCCGTCGAACCCGAGGAAGCAGCGCTCCGGCTCGGCCCAGTGGGTCGGCGTGCCCGTGCACGTGCCGGGACCGCAGGGGATGCGGGTCCGCATCGTCCGGCACGAGTTGGTGGACGAGTCGCAGTAGCCCGTGTCCTCCGAGATCGCGTCCGCGTCGCAGCCGTGCGGCATCGTCATCGCCGTGCAGTCCTCGATGCGCCGCTCGACCGCCATGCACGTACCGCCGACGCACACCCCCGCGGTGTCGACCAGCGAGTCTCCGCTGCAGTGCGCGCCCGAGTTGAGGAAGGCGCAGTCGCCCGCGCCGCTGCACGGACCGCCGGTTCCCGCGTCCCGGGGCGGGCCCGCGTCGGTCCCGCCGCCGCCGGCGTCGGTCTCGCCGCCGCCCGCGTCGGGGCGCTCGCCGGCGTCGTAGTCGGGGCCTCCGTCGAAGCCCCCTCCCGCGTCGGGGCGACCGTCGCCCGCGTCGGGGCGCTCGCCGGCGTCGTAGTCGGGGCCTCCGTCGAAGCCGTTGCCCGAGTCGGGGCGGCCGTCGCCGGCGTCCATGCCGGGCGTCGACCCGTCGTCGGTCCCCATCTCGCCACCACAACCCGCGGCCCACAGCGCGAGAACGGCGATCCCAATACAGCAGAGAGTCGAGTGACGCATCGCGGCCTCCGTGTCCTCGATGATAGCCGTCCGTCGGCCGATCCCGAAGAAGTGCGGGCCGAGCCCCCGAACCCGTGGGTGGCTCCCAACGCCTGTGGGGTCCAGCCCACACCTCGAGGGGCGCCACCCCACGGTGGTGGGTGCGGCACGCCTCGTGCGGGGAGGCGCGCGACGGCGCGGCCCCGGGGCTCGACGCCGACGAAGGAGATCTCATGCGGAGACCGGCAATTCTCTTGGCGGCCGCGGTTGCGGCCTGGGTGCCCTCGATCGTCGCGGCGCAGGACGCCGCCCCCGACGAAGCCGAAGCGGTGTCGGCCCGCGCGACCGACGCGGTCGACGCCGACGACGACATGGCCCTGCGCCTGAACCTCGGCGCCGCGCTCGCCTACGGCAACGCTCGCAACTTCGCGATGACCGTCGGCGGCGCGTTCCAGCTCCGTCGCAGCCAGCACGCGTTCCTCGTCGAGGTCGGCTGGGTGTACGGCCTCGCCGCCGTCCGCGCCGATCCGATGGGCACCCCGCCCAACAACGAGTTCGGCGACTTCGCGGAGAACGCGAACAACCTCACGGGCCTGCTCCGCTACGACTACTTCGCCGACAACGACAACGCGGTGTTCATCTCCGCGCGGCTCCGGAACGACCCGTTCGCGCGCCTCCAGCCTCGCTTCTCGGCTCAGCTCGGCTACCTCCACAACTTCTTCCGCGAGGAGAACCACCGGTTCTGGACGGAGGTCGGTGTCGACTTCACCTTCGACCGCTTCGGCGAGGCCCTCGCCGTCGGCGGCGTCGACGCCACCGGCGCCCCCGTCACGTCGACCGATCGCGGCGTCGGCTCGCTCCGCGTCTTCATCGGCTACGACAACCAGATCAACACGGTCCTCACCTACCGCACCGGCCTCGAGGTCCTCTGGGGTCCGCTGCGCACCGTCGGCGCCGACCAGACCGCCGCCATGCGCTTCGAGTGGGTGAACCAGCTCCGCTCGCGCATCGAGGATTGGCTGCAGATCTCGCTCGACGTGACCGGTCGCCTCGACGCCGCGCCTCCCGGCCAGATCCAGCCGTGGGACGAGCAGCCGAACCAGGCCACGCAGATGTTCGACCTGCTGACCACCCTGAACCTGCTCGGCACCTTCGACCTCGACGGCTCGCCCGCCGAGGAAGAGGAAGAGGCGGCCGAGGAGCCGGCCTGCGAGCCGACCGTCTGCCCCGAGTGCGCGGAGGTGGCGCCGCCGGCTCCGCCCGAAGAGGAGGCCGAGCCGATGGAGGAAGCGCAGCCCGCGGCCGACGACGCCGCGCCTCCGCCCGCCGCGGCCGCCACCACCGAGGCGGCCGACCTCGAGGGGCTCTGAGCCCGAGACGAGAACCGGAGACCAGGTGAGCCGACCCACGAGCCCGAGCGCGCGCGCCGTCCCCCTTTTGGTGGTCGGGCTCGCGCTCGGGCTCGTGTCGATCGGCCGCGCGCAGCCCCCCGCGCCGGACGCGCCGTCGGTCGAGCCGGACGCCGCGCGGCGCCGCGTCATCGAGGAGCTCCGCGAGCGGGCCCGGCGCGTGGACGCCCTGATCGCGGGGACCCTGGAGTCCGACGTCGTCGCGTCCACCCTGTTCGACTTCGACCTCGCCGACCCGGCCCTGACCGGCGATCGCGGCGAGCGGTTCCTCGAGCTGTTGACCGGCGCGGAGGCGAGCGCGGTCGCGGCACCTCGACGCCGGCGAGCCCCCACCCCGGCCGCGCGCCCCGTCGATCCCGATCCGCTGCGCGCGACGGTCGACGACCTCGTCGCCGCCTACGAGCGCTTCTTCGCGCTGCCGATCGTGGAGCGCGAGGCGCTCTTGGCGGCCCACCGTGAACGCCGGGCCGCGCTCGCCGTCGCCGCCGAGGGCGTCGTCACGCGGCGCGCGTATCTGCGCTCGCTGCGCGAGCGTCGCGCGCGGCTCGAGGCGTTCGTGCGGGGCGAGCTCGATCCGACCGTCGATCCGCGTACCCTATTGCACGTCGACTTGTCGGCCAGCGGGGGCCTCGGGCTCGACGAGACGCGCCTCTCGCGGGCGCTCGGCGCAGAGCCGCCGCCCCCCGAGGAGGTCGAGGACCCCGAGACCCTCGAGGGGGCCGCGTTGGCCGCGGCGATCGAGCGGGAGGAGCACCGCCTCGACGCGGCGCGGCTCTCGTTCCTCCGGCGTCCGGCGTCCGATCGCGCGGCGCTCGTCGCCGAGCAGGACGCCCGGCGCGAGGCGCACCAGCGCGCGCTCGCCGGGGCCGAGGAGGCCGAGGTCCCCGAGGAGGCGCCGGCCGAGACGATCGACGAGGTCGATCGCGCGCAGCAGCAGGCGCTCGAGGAGGCTCGCCAGGCCCGCTCGCGCGCCGCGCGGGCGCTCGCGGAGGAGCGCGCCCGCCTCCTCGGGGTCCGGGCCGAGCTCGCCCGCGTCTCCGAGCGGGTCGCCGCGCGCTGGACCGGCGTCGAGGCGGATCGCGCCGAGGGCGTCGCGCTCGTCGAGGCCGCGCGCGCCGTGATCGCCCGACCCGAGCTCGACCTCGAGCGCCCCCGCGACGCCAGCCGCGTGTACGACCAGGTCCGCGACGCGCTCGCCAAGCGCCTCGTCGCGATCCGCGACATCCTGCGCTTCGCGCCCGAGCTGCCGGAGGTCGCGTCCTCGGTCGACGCCCAGGGGGAGGTCGACTGGACCCCCGTCACCGAGCTGGTCACCGAGACCACCGCGCGGCACGCCGAGGTCGAATCCGAGATCGACGGCTTCCGGGACCGCGCCCTCGACGCGCTCGGCGCCGACGTCGCGGCGCTCCACCGCGCGCGCCTCGACCTGCTGCCGGTGCTCGCCGCCGACCAGCGCGACCGGCTCACCGGGTTCGGCCCCGAGGGCGTCGAGCAGGCCTCGCAGGAGCTCGAGCACCTGACGCTCTTCTGGAGGCTCAAGGGGCGCTCGCTCACGCGTCGGGTCGCCGGCCTCGCGAGCGACGTCACGACCTCGATCCCCCGCATGACCCTGGTCGCGATCGAGCTCCTCCTCCTCGTGGTCGCGTTCGTGTTCTGGCGTCGCCACGCCGACGGATGGTTGCGCGATCTCGAGGGCCCCGACCCCAGCTCGCGCCGCAACCTGCACTTCGGCGCGGAGGTGCGCCGCGCCGGGTGGATGGGCCTCGTCGCCTACTACGTGCGCCGGGTCCGCGCGCCGCTCGAGTGGCTGATCCTCATCTTCGCGCTCTCGCGCCTGCTCGCCTTCGAGCAGGTCCCCGAGATGCGCTACGTCTGGATCGTGACCCTCTGGCCGCTCTTCGGAGCGGTCGCCGTGCGCGGCGTCGACGCCTACGCGATCCGCGACCGACGAGCGAGGGGCCGACGGGACGCGGACGCCGAGCTGCGCGCGCGCTCGCTGCGCCTGATCGGCCGCGTCGTCGTGCTCGTCGGGCTCCTGCTCAGCCTCACCGAGGCGGCGGTCGGCGCGGGCACCCTCTACGCGTGGGTGGGCGCCGCCTGCTGGCTGCTCCCGATCGTGGTCGGCGTGATCCTGAGCCGCTGGTGGCGCGAGCGCATCGTGACCGAGCTCGGCCGCCGTCAGCCCCCGAGCCGGCTCGAGCGGTGGGTGCTCCACCGGACCACCGGCGTGCGCGGCGTCCTCGCGCTGCTGCTCGGCGGCGCGTGGTGGTTCGCGCTCGGCACCGGCGCCTGGCTCGCGCGCGAGCTCTCGCGGTTCGAGATCACGAGGCGCGTCCTCGCGGCCTTGTTCCTCCGCGGGCTCCAGCGTCAGGCCGAGGGTGACGTCGCCCCTCGCACGACGAGCGATCTGGCCCCCGAGGTGCGGGCCGCGCTCGCGCCCGGCGCCGTCACGGAGAAGCCGCTCGCCGCCGTCGCCGACGCTCACCTCGCGGCCCTCGTCGAGCTGCTCGAGGCCCCCGCGCCCGCGATGACCGCGGTGATCGGGGAGCGCGGGCTGGGCAAGTCCACGTTCCTCGGCCGCGTCGCGCGAGCCGTCTCCGAGCGCGACGTGATCACCCTCCGCTTCGATCGCGCCGACGTCTCCGGGCGCGCGGCGCTCGCCGTGGCTCTCCAGCGCGATCCCGGCGCGGGCGACGACGAGCTGTCCGCGGCGCTCGCGGAGCAGGACCGGCCCGTGATCCTCGTCGACGACGCGCACCGCCTCTTCCGGCCCGCCGTCCACGGCTACGACGGGCTGCGAGGTCTGCTCGAGACCGCGCGCGGCGTCGGCGCCAGCGCGGACTGGGTCGTCACCTTCGACTCCGCGGGGTGGCAGTACGCCGATCGCGCCCTCGGGATCGGCGACGCCTTCGATCGCGTCGTCTCGCTGCAGCGCTGGACCGAGAGCGACATCGCCGAGCTGCTTCGGAGCCGGGCCTCCGCCGCCGACGTCGTCCCCGACTTCGGCGCGCTCGGGGCCCAGCGGCGCGCCGCCGGCGACGACGACGAGCAGATCGAGGAGGGCTTCTACCGGCTCGTCTGGGATCACTCGCAGGGCAACCCCGCGGTCGCGCTCCACTGCTTCACCCAGTCGCTCGTCGAGCGCGACGACAAGACCCTCGTCCGCCTCTTCGAGCTGCCGCGCCCCGAGTCGCTCGAGCCGCTGCCCCCGCCCGCGCACTTCTTGTTGCGGGCGCTCGTGCAGCTCGACGTGGCGAGCCTCGCGGACCTCGCGGAGGCGACCTCGCTGTCCGCGCCGAGCGTGGAGGATCTCGTCCGTCGGCTCGAGGGGCTCGGCCTCCTCGCCGCCGAGGGGCCCGGCCTCCGGATCACCTGGCCCTGGTACCGGACGGTGCGAACCGTCTTGCGCCGCCGACACCTGCTGATCGTGGAGTGACCCGATGAGACGACGCACGCTTCGAAGCGCCGCGCGAGCGCTCGCCGCCCTCGGGATCACCGCCTCGTCGACCGCCTCGGCCCAGGTCCAGGAGCTCAGCGCCGACAGCATGTCCGGCGAGACCTTCCGGCAGCTCTCCCACGTCATCAGCTGGAGCGGCGTGGCCGTCTCGGCCGTCGTCATCCTCGTCGCGTGGGCGATCACGCGGTTCGCGCGCCGCGCCGTCGAGCGCCTGAGCGAGCAGTTCGCGGATCGCCGCCTCACCCTGCACAAGGCGCTGACGGTCCTGCAGTTCACCATCTACCTGGTGGTCGCGGTGCTCGTGCTGAAGCTGAGCCTGCGCCTCGACGATCGCCTCATCGCGCTGATCGGCGGCACCATCGCGGTCGGCGTGGGCCTCGCGATCAAGGACCTCGTCGCCTCGCTGATCGCGGGCGTGCTCATCATGGCCGACCGCCCCTTCCAGGTCGGCGACCGCGTGCAGTTCGAGGGGCACTACGGGGACATCACCGCGATCGGCCTCCGCTCGGTCCGGATGGTCACGCTCGACGACAACGTCGTGACCATCCCCAACAACAAGTTCCTCTCCGGCATCACCTCGAGCGGCAACTACGGCGCGCTCGACATGCAGGTCGCCACCGACTTCCTCATCGGCGTCGATCAGGACGTCGCGCTCGCCGAGCAGATCGTGCGGGAGGCCGCGGTGAGCAGCCGGCACGTGCACCTGCCCAAGCCCGTCGTCGTCCTGATCGCGCCGCAGGTCGTCGGGAGCTACCTGGCGATCCAGCTCCGCCTCAAGGCGTACGTCCTCGACACCAAGTACGAGAAGGCCTTCACCACCGACGTGAACCGCCGCGTGCTCACCGCGTTCCGGGCGGCCGGCGTGCTGCCGCCGGCGCAGCTCCACCGAACGCTGCCCGAGTCGGTCGCGCTCGAACTCAGCGCGGAGTGACCGGGTCGCGGTCGTCGTCGTCGTCGGCCTCGCGCTCGCGGGCGCGCAGCCGCTGGTGGAGCGCCTGCCGCGTGATCCCCAGCAGGCTGGCCGCGCGGCTGAGGTTGCCGGACGTCCGCGTCAAGGCTTCTTGCACCATGATGTTGCCCACGAGGCGCTCGAGCTCGGGCTTCTGCCGGCGCCCGACGAGGCGACGAATCACGGGCTCGAGGAGCGCCGGCGAGGGCGGCTGCAGGAGGGCGGCCTCGAGCCGCTCGAGATCGAGGGGCTTCTCCAGGACCAACTCGACGCCGAGCTCGAGCAGCTCGACCGTCTCCGACGGGCTCGCGTCCCCCGTGGCGACGATGATGGTCGGCGGCGGCGTCAGCGTCGCGGCGACCCGGGCGACCTCGACCCCGCGCTGCTCGCCGAGGCCGATGTCGAGGATGATCGCGTCCACGGTGTGCGCCTCGAGGATCTCGACCGCCGCCTCGACGCTGCCGGCCTGCAGGAGCTGACAGCCCCAGACCGAGAGCAGACGGACCATCGCCCGGCGGACTCCGTCGTCGTCCTCCACCAAGAGGACGGTCTTCTCGCCAGGCACGGTCACCTCCATACGGTACACGTCCGCTCTCTCGGGTGGGTTACAGCTTGGCTACGTCTCGACCGATGCGCCACCTACGGCCCCGATCTGGGGACATCCCAGGGCGTCAACTAGAGTTTACCGCGTATGTTCAGTCTGGCGCGCCCTCCGAGCCCGTCGATACCTTGACGATGGGCCAGCGCGTCGGGGAGGCGCCGAACGCGCGCAGTCGCCCGTCAGGGGGGAGGACGCATGTCGGCAGTCAACGAAACCAGGGACCCGCACGCGGTGCGTGCGCGTCGTCATCGACTCGTGCGCGAGCTGCTCGAGGGGCGCCGAGGCCGCCGGCTCCGGGCCGTCGACGTGCTCGGGCACGTCAGCGAGCTGCTCGCGCTCGGGGAGAGCGTGTCGTCGCTGCGCAAGCTCGGGCCGAGGCTCCCCCCGAAGCCGCCCACCCTCGACGAGGAGGCCGCGCGGGTGATCTGCGAGGCCCAGTCCCTGTTCGAGTTCGACCCCCGCGCGTGGCAGCTCCTCGGCGTGGATCTGCGGCGCCTCGAGGCGCGGCGCGCGGCGAGCTGAGGCCGTCGCGAACGGCGACGTGCGCGTGGCCGCGGGGCCAGTAGATTTGCGCGCATGGACGCGACCTACGCGATCGACGCCAAGAAGCTGAAGGCCCAGACCAACCGCTCCGGGAAGAAGCTCGGACTCCTCGAGCCGGCCGAGGCGCTCGCGCGCATCACGCGCTGGCGCAAGGCGCCGCTCGCGTCGGAGGGGACCGACGCGGCCGTGGCGGCGGTGGCCGGGTTCCTCGAGTCCCCCTCCACCGAGGCCCCCGAGGAGGACCTCCAGCACGCCCTCTTCGCGCTGCTCGGGAACACCTCCGATCACGTCGCCTTCCTCTCGCTCTTCTGGCACTGGCGCGGCCCGCGCGGGCTCGCCGAGCTCGGTCTCGGCGGCGGCCGCTATCGCCTCGACACGCGTGCCGATCCTTCGCGGGGCGTCCTGCGGGCGGACGGCGCGGTCATCGGGGGCTGGCACCTCCTCTACCTGTTGTGGTTCCTGCTCGAGCGCGACGGGACCCTCGAGCCGTGGCTGCACGAGAAGGTGAAGGCGACCGTGCTCGACCCGGCCGACGCGACCCAGTGCGCGATCCTCTTCGACGACTGCGCGTGGGCCAACGCGCTGATCGACCACTGGATGACGATCCCGACGACCCGCGCCGACTCGTGGAGCATCGTCGGGCTCGTCGGCGCCACCGACGACGACGCTCGCTTCGCCGCGTTCATGGACTACTTCGGCGCCCAGATGGAGCACCTCGGCGCCCCCGCGAACCTCCCGCGCGCGATCGGTCGCGTCTCTGTCGAGGTCTTCGTCGGCGCCCTCCTCCCGCGGCTCGAGGACGGCCTCGCGGCCAAGTGGAAGAGCAGCCAGGCGGAGCCGTTCGCCAAGGCGCTCGCGCACGTGCGGAGCCCCGACGTCGCGCGCGTCCTCGCGGCGTGGGTCGGGGAGAAGTCCGTCGCCAAGGTCGCCACCGACTACTTCCGCGCCCACCCCGATCTGTCCGCCGCGCTCGCGCCGATCGCCAAGGCCAAGGGCAAGGCGGGCCCGATCGCGAAGGCCATGCTCGCCTCCCTCGAGCGCGAGGCGGAGGCGGCGCCGGCGCCCGCGAAGGGGAAGGGGAAGGCGAAGGGAAAGGAGAAGCCCGCGAAGAAGGCGAAGGCGTCGAAGGCGAAGCCGGCGAAGGCGACCGAGGCCCTGCCCGCCGCGCTGCGCTCGCCGCCGTGGAAGAAGAAGGCGCGCCCCGCGCGGCCCCGGCTCGCGCTCGCGCTCATCGTCGAGGCCGAGCGCTACACGCCGGCCTCCGGAGCGGCGAAGAAGACCATCGCGCGGGACCGGAGCCCCGAGAACGACGCGCGGCTGCTCGGCGACAAGTCGCCGACCGAGCTCTACGAGCCGTCGATCTTCAACCTCACCGACGACGTGGCCCTCTCGGCCCTGAACGGTCGCGCGCGCCTCAACCCCTACAGCTACGACGGCTACTACCTGTGGCTCGGGGATCGTGTCGTCCCTCACCTGATGCACGCGCTCGGCAACGACGTCGAGCTCGGCGCGTGGCTCCTCGACCGCGCCGTGTCGCCGCGGCTCGCGCTCGGCTGCGGGCGGGCGGCGCTGAAGCGCTCCGGGGGCAAGGCGCGCAACGCCGCGCTCGCGTGGCTCGACGCCCACCCCGGGGTCGCCGCGCTCGGCCTGATCCCCGCGGCGCTCGGCGAGAGCGACGCCGACGCCGACGTCGCCGAGCGCACCCTGCGCCTCTTGCTGCGCGGCGGGCACGGCGCGGCCGTCTCCGAGGCCGCCGCTCGCTACGGCGCCGAGGCCTCGACCGCGCTCGACGCGGTCCTCGGCAAGAGCCCGTACGACCGCGTCCCCGTGAAGATGCCCCCGCGCGCGAAGTGGGCCGCGCCCGAGCGTCTCGGCTCGCTCGAGCTCCTCGCGGGCGGCGCGCTCACCGACGCGGACGTCGCGACCTTCCTCCAGATGCTCCAGATCTCCGTCGTCGACGAGCCCTACGCCGGCGTCACCGACGTCCGGCCGCTCCTGACGCCCGAGTCGCGCACCCGGTTCGCGCGGGCCCTCCTCGAGGAGTTCGTGCTCGCCGGCTCGCCGCCCTCGCACGAGTGGGTGATCGGTGCCATCGCGCTGCTCGACCCCGAGCTCGCGATCGTCGAGCTCGCCGCCCGCATGCGCCGCTGGGCGGCCGACGGGAAGGTCCCCCTCCTGCACCGCTCGCTCGAGGCGCTCGCCGCGATCGACACCGACGAGGCGCTCGTCGTCGTCTACGACGCCGGCCAGCGCAGCCGCTACGACGACACCCGCGACAAGGTGCGTTCCATCCTCGAAGGTGTCGCGGAGGCGCGGAAGATCCCCTTCTCCGTCCTCGAGGACGTCCTCGTCCCCGAGCTCGGCCTCGAGGAGGGCGCGATCTCCCTCGACCTCGGCGGCCGCTCCCTCGAGGTCACCCTCGGCGACCACCTCGACGCCGTGCTGCGCGACGGGGACGGCCACGTGATCTCCGCCTTCCCGCGCAAGAGCAAGAAGGACGACGCCGAGAAGTACGCCGCGGCCAAGGCTCGCTACGCGACCCTCGTCGAGTCGGCGGCGACGGTGGGCCGGGGCCAGGTCCTCCGCCTCGAGCGCGCCATGCGCGAGCAGCGCGCGTGGACCGTCGCCGACCTGCGGGCTCACGTCCTCACGCAACCTCTCTTGCACCACCTCGCGCAGCGCCTCGTGTGGCAGGTGCTCGACGGCGGCGCGCTCTTCCGCGTCGCCGAGGACCTCACCCTCGTCGACGCCGACGACGAGCCCGTCGCGTTCCCGCCCGACGCCGCCCGCGTCGTGATCGCGCACCCGCTGTGTGCGCCTGGCCTGCGCGCGTTCCAGACCTGGATCGACGACTACCTCGTCGTCCAGCCCTTCGCCCAGGTCGCCCGCGAGACCTTCACCCTCGGCGCCGCCGAGGCGGCCGGGTCGTCCGTCGCGGGCGTCGAGGGTCGCGGCGCCGCCTACCTCCCCGTCCTCGCCCTCACCACCGAGCGCGGCTGGAAGCCCGTCGCGCCGGGCGCGAAGGGCATCGACGCCATCGTGCGCGAGGAGGCCGTGGAGTCGCGCCCCGACCCCCTCGTCGCGCGCCTCGGCATCCGCCCCGGCCTCCTCTTCGGCGCCGCGCGCGGACGCCCCGCGCAGACCCTCGGCGCGTTCACGATCGCCACCGCCGACGGCGAGCCCGCGCGCTTCGACGAGCTCGACCCGCTCGCGCTCGGCGAGCTGCTGCGCGACGTGATGACCCTGACCGAGTGAGCCGCCGCGCGGCGAGGGCGCCAGAGTATACTCGCCACCTTCATGGGGGGATTTCTTCAGGATCTGCAGACGCACGGCGTCGGCGTGATGATCGTCATCGGCGTCGTCTTCGCCGCGCTCGTCGTCATCCAGTGGCTGATGTGGATCTTCGGCGTCGGCCGGTTCAGGGAGAAGCCCAAGCCCCTCGACGCCCAGAAGAGCGCCGTCCGCTACGTCCTGACCGAGCTCTTCGTCCGCATCATCACCGAGTTCCGCCACTTCCTCGCGCTCGTGATCGTCCTCGTCTTCGCCTTCGCCCTCGCGACCGCCATGTACCCCGGCCTCGCCGCGGGCGACGTCTCCAAGATCGTCGACGGTGTCCAGGCCGTGTCCGCCGTCCTCGGGGGCCTGCTCGGATCGATCATCGGCTACTACTTCGGCGAGTCGGCGGCCCGGTCCAAGACCGACCCGCCCGCGGACGACGAGCTGACGGACGGCTCTCTCGTGCAAGGCGACCTGCCCTCGGACGTCGACCGCCCCCGGCCCGCGCCCCCGATCCTCGAGGCCCCGCTCCCCGCCGCGCTCGCCGGGGACGACGACGAGGAGGAGCCCACGTGAGGCGTCGCGTCGAGCTCGCCATGCAGGACTCCGCGCTCGACCCCGATCGCCCCGACGATCGGCGCATCGAGCACCGCCGCTTCACGCCGAAGGGCCGCATGCATTACCGCGTCTTCCTCTACCTCGTCGGGCCCGACCTGCCCTTCGTGCGAGACGTCGTGTACGAGCTGCACCCCACCTTCGCCCAGCGCACCCGCCGCGTCCGCCGCACCCTCGAGAACCCCAGCTGCAAGCTCGAGATCTGGACCTGGGGCACCTTCGAGATCCGCGCGACCGTCCACACCAAGGACGCCGGCGCGGTGACGCTCACCCACGACATGCGCTACCCCGGCGACTTCGACGCCCCCGACGTGCAGCTCGTGTCGCGCGACGGTCGATCGTAGGGGAGGCGGATCGCCAGCGCCGCCAGCCGAGCGTCAGGGCGCGGGCTCGCGGTCCCCGCCCTGGGGCGCCGCTTCGTCGGGGAGATCGTCGAGCCCGCGGCGATAGAAGGCGAGCCAATCGCGGCCGACGTGCTCGTGGAGGCTCCGCACCTCGCGCATGTAGTAGAGAAGCCGCCCGTGACGCATCGCCCAGTAGAGGTAGAGAGCCAACGCCAGCTTGCCGAACAATGCCAAGATCGCCGTGAGGCATTGGATCACGAGGAGCGTTGACTTGCCTCGGCCATCCTCGTCCAGGAGGAAGTAGAGCGGTTGGATCGCGACGTAGATATAGATCACCGTGATCAGGTGTGTCGGCGCTCCGAGGAACTTACTGTCGAGTCGCCCCACGACGAGAGCTAGCGCGCACGCACAGGCCACCCCGTTGACGAGCTGAAAGGCGTTCCACGGGCTCAGGAGCCCGGTGGCGTCGACCTCGCCTTGGCCGGCACAGACCCAGAGCTCCAGGAGATGAAACGAAACGAAGATCAGCGAGGCTCTCGCCCAGGGGAAGTCGCGGTCGGACTGCTGGTCCTCCAGGTTCACGGTGGGCTCCTGCAGCTCGTACCAGAGCGCTAGGAAAAGGAGCGTCTGCAGGCTGTTGGCCCAGCCGGCCATCCACGGGAACAGCCAAGTTACGGTGGATTGTGACTCTTCTGCGACCTGCTCGGCGACGACGATCTTTGCGGCAAGGAATCCGTAGAAGATCACCCATGACCACCACAGGTAGATCCACCGATGACGGAACCTCGACTGCGTCTTCCGAGCCGTCCGGGAGCGGTTGTCCCTTCCCCTCGGTGTGCGTGCTGCACGTCGCCATGTGAACAGCGCAACGCCAGCTGCGAAGAGCATGTTCAACCCGAAGGACGAGATCGGACTGTACGTCGCCATGGCGGATAGCCCGTGGTCATCCTCGTCGGTGGTCGCACTAGCGGTCTCGCCCGAGGGCCCGCTTGCGTCCGAGGGTGGGCCGTACGCGGCGCGTAGGAATGGAACCGCTGCTCCGGAGACCATCGTGAGGGCCACGATGATGAGTACGCTCCAGAACATGTGGCTCGGCACACGTTTCCACCAAGTCCAGAACTCCTCAGCTCCCCGGCGGTCACTGCCACCTGGTGGCATCGACTCCTCGAAGAGCGAGAGAAAGGCGACCTCGGCGGCCTCCTGAACGCGCGGGTCTTGGCTCTCTCGGATCCGCCGGAGATTCTTCTCGAGCTCCTCGTCGCGTGCCGGATCTACGCCGATGCCACCCCAGTCCCGGAGGAGCTCGAACAGTGATGGCGGCTTGGGACTTCCGTCTCCTTGCGGCGCCGGGATCGCGGCATTGCCCGCGTCCACGAGGTCGGCCAGAACGACCAGAGTGGATCTCGACTCTTGCTGCTTGTTCAGGCGCTCTTCGACCTCTCCAGTCAATCGGAGGAGGCTCCCCCTGATCTTGTTTTCGGTGATCGTCTGCTGATCATTGTCGATGGTATCCTCGCGGATCTTCTCCTCTAGGCTCGCCAAGCGCCCCTTGATCACAGGGAGGTTATCGGTGAGAAGTTTGCCCCCGCCCGGGAGCTCCTCGAGCTCGGCGATGGCTGCACGCATCTCGGATTTGGACAGAAGGTCGCGGATCTTGTTGAGACGCTCAGTGATCGTCATCGTCTACTCGCGAGGCCACTCTTTGCAGGTGGGCTTGATCGACGACATGAGAATCCCCTCGTTCGTGTGTCGCCCGGCCGTGAATGGGCCGCTGGCGTGGTGGATCGCGACGACCTCCCAGAGGTCGTTGAAGACAGGGGACCCGCTCGAGCCCGGCATGGTGTCGGTCGTGTAGTGAATGAACGGCGGCTCGACGGCGATTACGGCGTTGGCGGTCAGGCAGATCTGCTTCAACTGACCATTCGGGTGCTGGATGATCGTGACGTGGTCGTCGACGACGGGATCGGCGAACGGGTTCAGCTTCGCGTGCCCCAGCCGCGCGAGCGCCGGAGCGTCGGGCTCCTCATGGACATCGACGATGGTGTAGTCGAGCGGTTGGTTCGTCTCGAATCGGGAGTCGGGATCGAGACGATACCGCGTGCTCGGCTCCGCAACGGAATCGAGCAGGCTTCGGCCAAGCGAGTAGGCGAGCTGGTAGCCGAACTCGGCGAAAGAGTCGCGCGCGTCGGCCTCCGATGGGATCACGTGGTTGGCCGTCATGAGCGTCCGGGGTCCAATGAGGAAGCCGGTCCCCAGACCGCCAGGAGTGAGGATGCGACAAACGGCATCCGAGAGGCTCAACCCGAGCCGAAGCCACCCGATCTGTCTCAGGTTGTTGATGCCGTTGATCTGCTGCAGGGCCTTTGGCGTGAAGGCCGGGGTGGTCCCGGCTTCGAGGGCCGAGACGGGGAGTGCTGCTTTGGGCAGATCGCGCAGGAGCGCCTGGGCTAGGTCCGCGACGTCTCGGCGCAGGCGATTCCGTTCCACCGTCGCGGGCTCCTGAGCGATCGTGCCTTCTCGGACGCGCTTCTCGAGACCACGGAGTCGCCCGAAGAGCATGGTGACCGAGGTCTGCTTCTGCTGGGTAGTCCCTTCGGCGAGGCTGCGGAGCAGGTGGAGCGCCCCCTCCAGGTCGTCCTCTCCGAGCATTCTGTCGATCTCGTCGGCCAGTTGCTCCTTTGTCATCGGCGGTCCAGCTCGAGTTGATAGTGACCCCAAGAATGCTCGGACATCGTCACGTCCCTCCGATTAGCTGCCGAACCGGCTCACCGATCGCGGCCAGCGGGATGCCTCGCCCCGGTCCGCCGGGTAGGCCCTCGCGGCCCCAGTGGATGCCCACGATCGCGCCCGAGTCGAGGTCGACGATCGGGCCGCCGGCGGAGCCCGCGAGGGTCCAGCAGTCGTAGGAGAAGCCGCTGCCGTCGGGCTCCACGGAGAGCACCGTCCCGCGGGTGATCGCCTTCTCTCCGTGGCCGAGCGAGCCGAAGACGGATGCCACGGCGGTCGTCGCGGGGTCGAGCTCGGACACGTAGCCGGTCCGCTGGTTGTGGCCGATGACGGCCACGCGCTGACCGGGCTTGGGCGGGGCCAGGTCGAAGGTGACGCCCTCGATCAGGCCGGCGCCGCCCGACGTGGAGACGAGGGCGACGGAGAGCTTCCTCGCGCCCGGGATCGGTGCGTCCGAGACGACGGCGTCGAGCGCGAACCGGGCACCTGTCGTCAGCTCCACCGCGCTCCAGCCGTTCAGGGCGCCGAGCGGCGCCTCCCCGCTGGAGAAGACAAAGGTCATGGACAGGAGTCGATCCGTGGCCACGAAGAAGCCGGTCGACATCCGCCCGACGGTGCCCTCGACGCGGACCGTCGCGTCCGTCGCGGGGCGCAGGCGTCGCGACCAGCCGAGGCTGGAGCTCGCCACCGCGGTCGCCGGGATGGCGGCGGGGGAGGCCGCCACGGACCCGGGCTCGACGCGCAACATGGACCAGGCGCCCGCGCCGACGAAGGAGTGCAGGGCGACGGGCGGGGCGCCCCCGACGCGGGCGGCTCGCGCCTCGAGCCAGCGCGACATGGCCGCGTAGCCGTCGGACACGAGCGGCACCCCCGCGCGGGTGGCCGCCTCCATGTGCGCGTCGGCTCCCTCCTTGCTCGCGAGCGCGAGGAGCACGTGGGCGTCGGGGAGCTGCGGATGGTCGGTCGCGAGCTTGGCGAAGTGGGCGCGGTGATCGTCGAGCTTGCCCGCGCGGGCGAGGCGATAGCCCGCGACCGCGTCGGTGAGCGGGTCGAGCCGCGGGTCGGCGAACAGCCTGGTGAGATCGTCGGCCTCCTCGAGCGGTGTGTGCGAGGCGAGGGCGCGCGCCCACGACTCGGACTCGCGGATGAAGTCCGACATCGGCTCCGCCACCGCGGCCTTCGAGATGACGTAGCGCTGGATCTCCACGGCCCCGTCGGGCTCCGCCGTCACCACGATCAGCGAGAGGCACCCCTCGAGGTGCGGGACGGGGAGGCTGACACCCTGCAGGCAGGGACCGCGCACCACCACGCTGGCCTTGGTCGAGCCCACGGGCCCCGACCACTGGCGGGCGAAGGGATCGAGCCCGGTCACGGACTCGAGCGCGACGTCCTGCTCCGACCCCATCGCGCCGAACGCGACGGTCACCCCCGCGAGGAAGCGCTGCTGGGCCGACGCGTCACCCACGAGCACCTGCACCAGCGAGCCGGCCTGCCCGTCGAGGCCGAGCGGCTCGACGCCGAGCGAGCGGAGCCGATGACCGTACGTGGTGTCTCCCATCTGCGCGGCCCACGCGGCCCACGCCAGGATCGAGCCCAGGCGCAGGGTCGCCGTCCGCTGGAACATCTCCGACGGCTCCGACCACCCCGTCGCGGGATCGAAGCGGAGGTCCTGGGCGTCGAGGCGCGCGAGCACCCCGCTGGGCAGCGGCGGGCTGGCGGCCTCGTTGGGGTGGACCTCCAGGCGCGTCTCCTCGCCGGCGCGCACGAACACGGGCCGCTCGATCGGGGAGGCGCCGGGGAACGTGACCCGGACGCGATAGGTCCCCTCCTTCAGCTCCTGCTGGAGCCCTCGTCGGTCCGACGCGACGAGCCTGCCGAGATCGTCTCGGACCTCGGCGCGGGCCATCCGGTCGTCCGCGTAGACGCGCAGGACCGTGGGGGCGGGCTGAGGGATCGAGCGAGGCCTCGACACGTGCTCGAGCCGCGGCTTCGTGCGTGGCTTCCTCGGAGGCTTGGCGCGCCGGATCGGTCGGCGCCGCGGCAGCCCTTCGGCCTTGGCGGGCCGCCGTTGATGCACGCCGCCCCAGTCGACGTCAGGAGAGACGTCGACGCCGAGCAGGTCGGAGTCGACGCTGTCGTCGGAGTCGTCGTCCTCGTCGGAGTCGTCGCTGCCTTCCTCTTCCTCGTCCTCATCGAGATCCTCGTCCTCATCGAGGTCTTCGTCCTCATCGAGGTCTTCGTCCTCGTCGAGGTCGTCGGAGCCGTCGAGCGACTCGAGGTCGATCGGGTCCACGCCGTCGAGATCGATGCCGGGCGGCGAGGGCTGAGGCCCGTCGCCCGTGGGCGGGGGGGATTCCTCTCGCTCGAGCCGGATCGGGACCTCGACGTCGTCGATGATCTCCACGCTCCGGGTGGCGCGAACGAAGCCGGGAGCCAGGACCTCGATGGTCTTCGTCCCGGGCTCGAGGTCCCAGCTCACCGGGGTCGTGAGCGGCGCGCTCCGGGGCTGGGCGCGAGAGTATCCCCCGAGCGGGTCCCGGACCACGATGGCGGCGTGCCCCGTCGTGCAGGCGTCCTTGGGGCGGACGTACACGCTCACCCGGCTCGCGGGGAGCGCCCCCACGCCGAACCGGGCCAGCTCGATCGCGTCGCCGGTGGTCTGGAACAGGCTCGGGGTCGGAGCTTGCGTGCGGATCCCTTGGTTGCGCGTGCGCGCGTCGTCGACCAGGTGGCTCACCCGCCGCTGGGTGAAGTCGCTCACCGCGCCGAACGTCAGGACGTCTTCCTCCGTAGCGGTGTCCGCGACCAGGCGGGGTCCGCGCCCTCGGAGCGCCTCGAGCAGCGCCTGCCCGAAGAGGCCGCCGCGATCGTTCTCGAGCGCGCGCTCGGTGGTGGTCGCCGCGTACAGGATCGCCTGCTTCGTCGCGGGGGGAGTCCCTTCGTTGAGCTTCGAGAGGTCGAACGTCACCGACGCGGTCCCCTGCACGGGGAGCTCCGCCTCCGCGAGATCGCGGCACGTATCGAGGAAGAAGATTTGCTGCAGCGGTGGCGCGAGCTGCAGCGCGCCCAGGTACTTCGCGAGGAACAGGGCGTCGTCGAAGAGGTAGTCCTCGATGTTGGTCACCTCGGGCGCGACGAGCACCGGCGGCGTGTCGGGCGCGCTCGACGACGCCGACACCCCGTGGCCCGCGTAGAACACCCAGAGCCGCTTGGCCCCCTCCCCCGCGCGCTTGCGACCGTACCGGTTCAGGACCTCGTGGATGTTGTCGCGCGTGGCCTCCGTGAACGGGAGGTGCGGCGCCGGGCGGTCTGGCCGCGGCGAGAGCAGGAGCGTCAGCGTCGACGCGTCGGCGCGGCCGGCGCCGGGCGCGGTGACCCACTCGGCGAACTTCAGGGCGTCGTGGACGGCGGCGCCGAGGTTCCACCCCGCGTGGTCGTAGCGGTCGAGCCCGATGACGATCGCGTGGTCGGTCATGACGTCGGGAGCTCCACCCCCTCGTCGGCGAGGAAGGGGTCACCGACGAGCGCCGAGAAGGGCACGCAGTAGTTCGCGGTCCCGTAGGTCCCGCCGTAGTGCAGGCCCCGGACGCGGTGGTCGCCGAAGGCGATGACGGGGGAGCCCGAATTGCCGCCGAGGGTCGAGGCGTCGTGCGTCTCGTTCGCCGCGCCGAGGAGCTTGCCGGGGCAAACTCGTTTGCTCACCACGCTCGACGCCCCGCCGAACAGGAGATCGAGGACGACCGGGGACGTCGCGTTGCGGTACGCCGCGGGGTAGCCCGCGAGGTAGACGGGGGTCCCGGCGGGCTCGGGGGCGGCCCCCGAGAGGGGCAGGGCGAGGTCTCTGCTGTGCGGCACGCCGACCACCTCGAGCAGCGCGGCGTCGTGCGTGTCGTGGAGCGCGACGATGCTCCGCACGCGGCCCGCCAAACCGCTCCACGGCGGCGCGTCACCCGCGTTCCAGTGAGGGCGCTTCGCCGCGTCCGCCTCCCACGTCGCGCTCGTCGCCGCGCGGACCTGGTCGAGCTTCGCGCGCCAGTCGAGGTCGTTGAACACGTCGAGACCGCAGAGGATCGCGACCACGTGGTTGTTCGTGATCACCCGCTCCGCCGCGACGAACCAGCCGGTGCCGGCGACGTCTCCGTTCGGCCCGTCGAGCCGACCGACCCCCTGGATCAGGTCCTCGATCACCCCGCGCGCCTTCTTGAGCGCAGGCCACGTCGGGGGGAGCTTGAGGAGCTTGCCGCCGTTCGTGCGCAGCGCCGGCCGGCCCACGAGGTGGACGAACAGGTGCAGCGCCTCCTTCTCCTCGTCCGACAGCGCCGCGTCCGGATCCTGCTCGAGCTTCTTCGTCGCGCCGGTCGCGAGCGCGAACAGCGCCGCGATCTGCGGGTCGTTCGCGGGGTTGTCCGGCTCGCCGATCAAGCCGAGCTCGACTGGCGCGCGATCGCGCGCGACCCCGAGGAGGCCGGACACCGGATCGGAGCCGAGGACCGACCCGAGGCTGTCCAGCGGGGGGAGCCGGTCGAGGAACCACTGGCCGTCGTGTGTGTCCTTCATCCGCCGATCTCCCGAGCCGTCACGTGGCCATCAGAACCAGGCCCGCAGGCCGTCGAGGTCGTCGCTCGCGCGCGCCCGCTCGTTCCCCCGCACGACGGCGGCTCGCTCGAAGGGGTAGGTGTCGTACGGAGGGGCGCGCTCGATGAGGTGGACGCACGCCCCGAGGTGGAACGGCATGGCCAGATCCATCTCCCAGATGTCGCCGCAGAACAGCGTCCGCTCGAGGGCGTCGCCGTCGCCCGCGAGCGCGCTGTCGATCGCGCTCGCGTAGTAGGCGCGCCGCAGGTAGAGGGGGCGGGCGAGCCCGTCGCCGTCGACCGCGGCGGGCAGCTTCAGGAAGCGCGACAGGAGCGGCTCCGACAGCTCCGCGGCGCCGACCACGGGCTCCGCGATCTTGTACTTCGACGCCCCCGACTGGACGCCGATGAAGTCGGGGATCGAGCCCTCGAACAGCGCCGCCAGTCGACGGACGACCTTCTTCGTCGAGGAGTTCGAGATGAAGGTCACCCGAGCGCCCGCGGACTGGAGGAAGCCCAGCACGGTCTTCAGCTCCGGCCGCAGCGGCGCCGGGTTCGCGTCGTCGGCTTGCTTGAACGTCTCGGCGGAGACGTTCTCCGTCGCGCCGCGCTGGCGCCGGAGCCGCTGCGCCGCCTCGTAGGAGAGGATGTAGGGGTCCGCCGCGGCGGGCGCCGAGGGCGTCGTCTCGAGGGTCCAGCCCGCGTCGGGCGAGCTCCGCCGGACGGCCTCGAGGGCGTCGCGCCACGCGGCGTCGGAGATGGGGTCGTCGCGGAACACCGTCGCGTTCAGCGCCGCGTGGTAGTCGCGGAGGAAGTTCTCGGCGATCGCGGGGATGTCCGTGCAGGTCCCGTCGAAGTCGAAGACCACGTGCTCGATGGGGTTGAATCGGATCGACATCGAGCGGCCTCAGCTGCGTGTGTATTCGGCGACCAGCGCCGCCGACTCCGGGAACTGCGCGGTGAGCGCCTCGCGCGCGCCGATCTCGTAGCTCGCAGGATCGAACGCCGGCGCCATGCTCACGCCCATGAACGCGTAGGCGCCCGAGCCCTTCATCCGCGAGCCCATCCAGACCCCGCCCGGGATCACGAGCGAGGGGTGCTGCCCGGCCCCGAGGTCGTTGCCGAAGTCGACGCGCCGCTCCTCGGGCGACGCGCCGCTCGGGTCGAGGAGGAGGACCTCCACCGGGTCGCCCGCGTAGAAGTGGTAGAGCATGTCGCTCGACACGCGGTGCAGCGCCGAGAAGCTCGCCTCGGTGACCATGTAGTAGATGGAGCCGCAGATCGGCAGCTGCTGGTTCGGCTGGCGGGTCGCGAAGTTCGCCGGGAGCAGGAGCGACGCCGTGTAGACCTCCGCGAAGTAGCCGCCCTCGGCGGTGTTCTCCTGCATCGAGAAGCGCTCGACGAGCTCCTCGGCGGTGGTCATCGCGCCCCCTTCGGCGGCGCCTGGGTGCGATCGAGCGGGGAGAAGTCGTGCGTGTGCGGCTTCGGGTCGAAGTCCGATCCGATCCCCTGCTGGAACCCGAACAGGTTCTTCGGATCGACCTTCTGCTTGATCTCGAGGAGACGCGGGTAGTTGCCGCCGTAGTACTTCGTCGCCCAGTCGTGGAGGAGCGGGTCGATGTAGTTGACGTACGCGCCCGTGGCCGCGGTCGCCGTGGCGAGCTCGTCGAAGAAGGCGTTCGACCACTCGATGTTGCGCGCCGCCTGGTCGGGCCGATCGGCGTCCCAGATCGCCTTGACCTCCGGGATGAACCGGACGTCGCGGTGCCAGAAGCTCGTGTCCGTCTCGCCGACCCGGCTGATGGCGCCCCCGCCGTGCGTCCAGACGACGAAGCTGTCGGGTGACGGCGCCTGGCTCATGTGCCGGATGATCACCTTCGCCGCCTTCGCCCCGAGGTGGCCGGGCTGGACCATCAGCGACTTCATGTAGGCGCTGCGGCTCCCCACCAGCGTGGAGTAGCCGTTGTAGAACTCCCAGTCCGGGAGCGTCATGTTGCGAATGTTCGAGGCGATGGGGCCCATCGCGAAGATGCCTCGAAGCAGCTCCATGCCCTCTTCGAACTCACCATTGAAGACGGGGGTGAGCGACAGCGTCGCGATCGACTTCGTGGCGTCGATGGGATCCGGCTGGCGGCCCCAGCGGCCGTAGACGGCCATCGCGTCCGGCAGCTCCTCGACCCAGTCGTTGTAGTAGGCGAGCACCTCCTCGCCTTGCTCCATCGGGAAGGTGATCTGGCCGACGAGCATGAGCTTCGAGCGGGGCTCGTGGATGCGCATCTCCATCTCGGTGACGACGCCGAAGTTGCCGCCGCCGCCGCCGCGGATCGCCCAGAAGAGGTCCTTGTCGGCGGCGCTTCGGCTGTGCTGTCCGACGTGCTTGATCCGACCGTTCGGGGTCACCACGCGCGCGCTCAGGAGGTTGTCGACGCACATACCGTAGGAGCGCGACACGAAGCTGTAGCCGCCCCCCTGCACGAACCCCGGCGGGCCGACCGTGGGGCAGCCGCCGCCCACGGGGATCAGCCCCGACGGCGAGCGCTCCTTCAAGAGCTCGTACACGGCCTTCCAGCGGAGGCCCATGCCGATGGTGACGGTGCGCGCCGCCTCGTCGTGCTCGAACCTGTCGAGGTGACGGAGGTCGACGACCACGCCCCCCTCGTTGAGGCAGTAGCCGGCCGCGCTGTGCCCGCCGCCCTTCACGTTGAACGGCAGCCTGTGCTTGCGCGCGAAGGCGAGGGCCGCGACGACGTCCTGCTCGACCTTCGCGAGGACGATCACCGCCGGCTGGAGGCGCACGCGCCCGTTGTCGATCTGGGTCGACTCCACGTAGCGCGCGTCGCCCGGCTGGAGCACGTACCCCTCGACGGCCGCCTCGAGCGCCTCGATCCATCGGCGCGGCAGGGACGGCTCCGAGGTCTTGTAGTCGAGGTACGCGTCGAAGACGCGCGTGGCGTCCTGCCGGACGACCTTGGCCGTCTTCGGGTACCAGGCCTCGTGCTGGGGGTCGTCCAGGTAGGCTCGATAGTCCTCCGCGCTCCGGAAGATGATCGTCATGCCGATGTCGAACGCGCAGTCGTTGACCCCGCGCCGGAGCTCCTCGGCTCGCCTACCGATCCGGAAGTCGAGGATCCCCGGGTGCTGCGAGAGGTACTCGCGGCTCTCGGCGATGGCCTTTCGAAACGCGGCTTCCGTGCGCTTCTGGAGGATGAAATAGATGGCGTGGAATACGGAGGAACCGTCGTTGACCTTCATCGTCGCTCACTCTTCGAGATAGAAGTCGAACACGCGGCGGCTCTCCGCCAGGTCCCCGACGGCCTGCACGAACCGCTCGTGGTCGGGGTCGTCGTTGTAGGCGAGCCACGCCTCGTAGCTCTCGAGCTCGATGTGCATCGCGACGTCGAAGCCCAGGTCGTTGACCGGGCGGCGGAAGTCCTCGCCCAGCTGCCCGACCCAGAAGCCGGCGATGCCCTTGCTCGTCGACAGGTAGCGCGTGCACGCGGCGATGTAGGCCTCGCACGACGTCTGCGACCGATCGATCAGCCGGAAGTAGGTGCTGTGCATCAGCCGGCGCGGGCGCTCCGGCGTGGTCGCGGCGCGCTCGGCCGACCGCCTCTTCGTCTTGGGTGCGCTCATGGTCTCGGCCCTCGGCTCAGGGGAGCGCCGGCGCGCCCGGCTCGCGGAGCGTGGCGACCGAGACGTGCGGCCACTTGATGTCGACGGGGGTGCCGTTCGCGCCCAGGACCTGGAAGTCGAGGATGACGGTTTGGCTGTACTGGACCTGGAGGAACTCCTCCCCCGTCGCGTCGTCCCTCACCTTCTCGAGCCAGAAGATGCAGGTCATGGAGTTCGAGTTCGCGTTCTTCACGACGAACGGGATGTTGACGATCCCGCCGGCCTTGCCGACCTGCTCGAACGTGCCCTGGACGCCGTCGATGCCCGCGATGGGGTTCGCGCTGAGGATGAGCACGTCCATCTCGAGCACCGTGGTTCCGGCGAGGTGCTGCTGGAGCAGGACGTTCGGGTTGCGAACGATGGCCGGCGTGATGCCCGGGGGCAGAGGCGCGCTCTGGATGATCTGGAGGTAGGGCGCGCTCGCGTCGTTCACCCGGTTCCCGTTGGCGTCGAGGGTGAAGGGGGTGGTGTCGGCGTCCTCGAACTGCGGCGGCGTGTTCTCGAGCCGCTGACCGATGGAGAACCCCTGACAGAGGATCGAGTCGCCGTGCGGGATCACGCCCAGACGCGCGAGCATCGGGCCGCCTCCGGGGCCCGGCACCTTCGGGTCGGGGACCATGAGCCACATCCCCGTCTCCGCGTGGATCCCGCCCTTCGTGACCGCGTCCGCGATGCTCTGGAAGTACTGGATGGCGCGGATGTCCATGTCCGGCTGGCTGTTCCCGCGGTTGGGCGCCGGCTCGTCGTTCTCGAATCGGGTGAACGTCAGCGTCTCGGTATACGCATTGAGCTTCACCTGGAACTTGGGGGTGTTGGGCGGCGTCTCCATGTTCCGGTTGGGGAGCTCGACGATGTTGAAGCCCTTGCCCGACCACACCGTCGTCGGGCCCGTCGCGTTGTCCGAGACGAAGCCCGCGAGCACGCCCAGCGGCGACTGTGTGCTCGGGGGCTGGACTCCCTCGGGGACGATCGCGCGGCCACGCAGGCCGGTGAGGCTGGGTCGGAGGGCGTCGAGGATCGCCTTGGCGTCGAACGGATTGCTCATGTGGTCTCTCCCTGTGACTCGTGGTGGACGGAGGCCGAGCTCACCGGCTCGGCGTGTACTCGAAGGTCGGGCCGGCGAACGAGCCGTCGGGCAGCTCGATGTTCATCAGGCTCTTCGCGCGCTCGCGGAGCGCGTGCATCACGGGCACGGCGCGGCTCAGCGCGGTTCGATCGCCCGTCGCCGAGGCGACGATCGCGGTGATGAGGTCCGTGTAGAGCCGATTGAACTCGACGGCCAAGCGCTCGAGCGCGGGGTCGTGCCGGTAGTCGGCCACCTTGGGGTTGGCCATCATCGCGTGCGCGGTCCCGTAGCTGACGTCGAACGCCTCTCCCGAGGGGATGCTCTTCGTCGGCGCCTGCTGGTTCGTGTCGCTCGCGCGATAGAACCGGCCGAACCGGATCTCCTGGAACTTGAAGTAGTGAGCGAACTCGATCTCCTGGCCGAACAGGCTCGAGTCCGGGTCCTGGATCGTGCCGTCGATCCCCTCGCCCTGACCCACGATCTCGAGGATGGCCTTCTCGGCGGACTCGATGTCGTCGACGAGGACGATCCGACCGCCGCTGCCGTAGTACTGCTCCTCCGTGATCTGACGTTCGGGATCCCCGATGAAGAGGCCTCCCTCGACGTTCTTCAGGTGATCGAATCCGAACCGGATCGCCTGATAGAACTGCCCGATGCTGAGGTACTTCCCGGCGCCGGGCATCGCCGCGTACGGATCGCTCGGGTGCTCGATGACGAGGAACTCGTCGATGGCTTTCGGCGAGAACGGGAGCAGCTGCACTTCGAAGCCCTTGGGCTCCGCGGGCCGGATGTTCCCGGGCAGCGCGGTCGGGTAGCTCGCCATCAGCTCCTCGACCCGGAGCAGCTTCGCGACGTCGTCGGGCTCGCTGATCGCGTTGAGCAGGTTCGCGACGAGCACCATGTGGAGCATCTCCTCGACGAGGACGCTGCGGATGAGGCTCGCCGCCTCCACGTTCGTGCCGTCCCGGATGGAGTAGAGCCCGCACATGTACGGAGGGATCGTGGCCAGCTCGAGCGCGAACGCGGACGCGAGCGCGGCCTGAAGGTCCGCGCGGGTCTCGATCTGGTTGCGGACGCTGGGCTTCTCGGGCCCTTCGAGCTTCATCCCGGTCGGCGCCGGGAGGAGCGGGCGCAGGAGGCTCTGACGCCGCTTGTTCCGCTTCGACGATGGCTGAAGGTAGTTCGGCATGAGACCTCTCAGTGCTCCAGCTGGCGCAGGATCGCTTCGGCCGCCTTGAACGTGAGGGCGGTCATGGTGAGCGTCGGGTTCGAGGTGCCGAGCGTCGGCATGTTTCCGCACCCCGCGAGGAACAGGTTCTCGTGATCCCAGGTGCGCATCTCCGGGTCGGTCACCGAGCTCTTGGGGTCGTTCCCGCACCGGTGCGTCCCGACGATGTGGCCCGCGCCGTCGATGCGATAACCGACGCCCTTGTATCGGACATACTCCGGGTCCGACGCCGGCGCGTACTCGGTCTTGTCCTCGACCTCACAGATGTCGAAGAGCTGGGCCGAGACCTCCGTCGCGGCCTCGAAGGCCTTGAGCATGTACTCGGTCGCCTGATAGTGGATCACCGGCCGGTGGTTCCCGAGGCGGTCCTTGTACTCGTCGAGGATCGTGACGCGGTTCTCGGGATCGGGGATCTGCTCGCACTCGTAGTGGATCAGGAACTGTCGGGTGATCTTGTCGCGAATCGCTTCGCGCAGCTCCGCGCCGAAGAGCCCCTGCCCGACCGCCTCGGCGACGTCCGGCCCCGGCGAGAACTTGGGCCAGGTCCAGCCCCAGTTGTCGAGCGGCGCGATCCAGGCCGCGTGGTCCTTGCGGAAGTCGCCGTCGCGGTAGGTGGCGAGGTTCGTCGTCGAGCCGGGCCCGCGGAACGGGTAGACGGGGTCCTTCGTCAGGCCCCAGCGGAGCACCGTCATGTGGTCCATCAGGTTGCGGCCGACCTGATCGCTGCTGTTCGCGGCCTCGGACGCGAGGAGCAGCTTCGGGTTCTCGAGGGCGCTCGCGGCCAGGACGTAGATGCGGCCGCGGACCGTCCGGACCTCGTGGTCCCCGAGGCTGGGGTCGCGATAGACCTTGTACTCGATCCCCATGACGCGCTTGGACTCGGGGTGCAGGAGCACGCGGGACGCGACCGACTGCGTCCGGATCGTCAGGTTCGCGGGGTCGCATCGCTTGAGCGACTTGAGCGCGTTGTACTTGGCCTGCACCGGACAGATCGGAACGCAGCTCGCGTTGCCTTCGCAGCGCTCGCCGACGTTCGGATCCCACACCGCGCCGGTGGGGACGTAGGTGTTCTCTTCCTTCGTCTCCTCGAGCACGAGCCGCCGCTTCGCGTGGTCCCAGCGGACGCCGGTGCGCCGATAGCGCGGGTTGGGGTTCGAGTTCCGCCCCTGCGGCGTGCTCGCCAGCTGGAGCTGGGAGGGCACGCCGTTCATCATCACGGGCGGCGCCTTGGCGATGTGCTCCTGGAAGACCCCGTCGAGGTAGCTCTGCGGGATCTTCTCCATCGGGAAGACGTAGCCCTTCGGGAACATCTTCTCGCGGCCCTTCGCGAACGGCTGATCGGCGACGTCGCCCGAGACGCCGATCTCGTACTCCGCCATCTCGTAGTACGGGCGCAGGTCCGAGTACTTGAAGGGCCAGTCGACGCCGACGCCGTACTTCGTCTTCATGCGGAAGTCGTTGGGCAGCATCCGCAGCGTCGTGCCCAGCCAGTGCAGCGTCGTCCCGCCCGGCGCCCGCGTGTTGTCGCTGCCGAACGGGATCGGGCCCATCTGCACCAGGTAGCCGGACGTCAGCGGCTGATCCTTCGGGATCTGCTTCAGCTGCAGGACGTCGGCGTTCGGGGCGTCGGGCAGCGCCGGGTAGGGCGAGTTCGGGGTCTTCGCGGCCGCCGCGTAGAACGTGTCCAGGTACTCCATGTACGTCCGGTACGCGGCCTGCGAGTCGAGCTCGACCCCGCTGTGCAAGCCCGCCTCGAGCATGCAAACCCGCTTGCCCGCGTTGGTGAGCACGTTGGCGAGCACGGCCCCCGCCACGCCCGTCCCGACGATCACGACGTCGTACTCTTCGTCGACCATCAGGGCCTCCTCAGCGTGATGGGCGCGCTGGCCCACGAGCCGAACCCAGGCTGCTTCGCGCCGGCCGGGTGCGTCTCGGCGGCCGTCCACATCAGGCCCTGCTTGTAGGCCTCGGGCGACACCACCGCGCCGCCCCAGGCGCCCGTGTACCAAAGCAAGACGATCTGCCTCGCGAGCCCGCGGTAGTGGTCCACCCCCATGAGCTCGCCCGCGATCCGCGCGCGGATCTTCGCGGCGGTCTGTCCCGGCGCGAGCACGCGCTCCACCGCCTCGAAGAAGAAGCCCACGTCCTCCGGATCGCTCTCGAGCAGCGTCACCTCGAGGTACTTCGCGGCCATCCCCGTCCCGAGGAGCTCCACGATCTGGAAGCCCGTCAGGTGAGCGGAGATGGCCAGGAAGGGGTCGTAGTACTGGTCGAGCCTCGTCATGTGCGTCCCGTGGCAAGCGTGGAAGGAGCGGATGAGGGGAGACGGCGCCGGTCAGTCATCGGCGAAGTCCGACAGCCGGGCCTCGACGAACCGGGCCGCGGCGGACTCGGGTGCCTCCTTCACGAACCGATGCGGGCGGAGGTGGGTGGCGCGCGCCCAGTCCACCTCGAAGGCCTCGGCGTAGTAGGCGGCGACCCGCGCGTCGTGGAACAGCAGCGACGCGTCCCGGTTCAGCGTGACCCCCGAGGCGCTCCAGTTCTGGCTGCCGACCATCGCGCGGTCGTCGTCGACGACGAGCCCCTTGGTGTGCGTCCTGGGGATCCCCCGCACGCGGCGGTGGATGTCGACCCCGCGCGACTTGAGGAACCACGCCACGTGATACGGAGAGCTGGCCTCCTTGCCGGAGCCCGTGCCGATCCGGAGGATCAGCCGCGCGTCGTCGAGCGTGAGGAGCTTCTCCACGAGCGCCTCGAGCAGCGAGTCGAGGATGCCGCGGTGCTCGTCCGGGCTGCGGGCGATCGCGATGTACGGGATCTGGAAGAGGAGCCGCCGCTTCGCCGAGCGGATCGTCCGCAAGACCGCGCGACCGTACACCCGACCGCGCTCGTCCGGCGTCAAGAGGGGTTGCACGCGGATCGTGTCGTCGATCTCGAGCGGCGCGAGCGCCTTGCTCGGCGGGGGCCGCACGTTCGCGGCCTCCAGCGACACCGCACGGTCCGACGGAACGAACAGCGTCACGTCGTCGTCCATCGAGCGGCGACGGTCCTCCGCCTTGGTCGGGACCTCCGCCCCGCCGAGCTCCCTCGCGCGCGTGATGTCCTGCGCGATGTGGTTCTTCAGCCGCGTCGCGAGCGTCCGGTTCTCCACGATCACGTGCCACTCGCGGTTTCCGTCGAGGTCCTTCGTGGTGATGTTCGCGAGCTCTGCCGGCGTGACCTCGGGCTGGCTCGAGGACTTCCAGTTGCCCGAGGAGAGCCAGAAGGTGTCCCCGCGCACGGTGACCTTCATGTGGTACGAGTACGCGACGAGGCCGAGCTTCCCCTTGGGGACGACGATCCGCTCGAACCGCTTGCCGGCGCTGGACGCGAGCTCCGCGAAGTCCTTCCTCGCGTCGAATTCGTCGGTCTCGGCCTCCGCGAAGGTCGCGGGATCGAGCGCCATGTGGCACCGGCCGTTGGCTTTGAGCCGCGCGCGGATCGCCTCCTCGATGTACGGCGCCCGGAACTGGTACATCGCGGAGTACGTGGTCTGCCGCTTCTTCGTGAGCAGGAACTTCTCGAGGACGTCCCAGGAGTGCTCCGGCCCCACGTGGAGCGTGAGCTTCATCGGCTGCTCCACCGGGTCGAGCGAGAACCCCTCACCGTCGCGGTTCGCGTCGTCGTACTGGATGGAGCTCACCGCCGCCTCGAGCTCCAGCTGGCCGTCGTGGAGCGCGGCGACCTGCTCGTCGACCTCGGCCGGCAAGTAGTGGACGGGGACCCCGAGCACCTCGCGCGGACCGCTGGCCGCGACCTCGACGAGGCGCGGCGGCGACACGGACGCGGCGACGAACGGCGTGTCCCCGATGCGATCACCGTCCGCCTCGAAGCCGACCCGAGCGCCGATCACGCCGGCTGGCCGCGACGACCAGAACGCGCGCACGGCGGCGTGGGCCATCGCGAGGGTCACCGTCTTCGGCGCCCCTCCGCTCGGCGGCGACGACGGCCCCCCGCCGACGGTCGGCGTCCCGAGCGAGATGCGCAGCCGCACCGGGACGACGACCTCCACCTCGCCCGGATCGCTCGTCGCCACCGTCGTCGACGCGGCCGGTGGAGCTGTGGGCGGCGGCTGCGGCGGCGCCGCGGGAGGCGCCGCGGCCGCCTCGACCTCGGGGAGCCGCGTCCAGCGCTTGCCGTCGACGAAGTCGCGCAGCTTGCGCCGCTGCACCGCGTAGTTCGCCTCCCGGTAGGCGCCGGCGAAGTGGAGCCCGACGGCCTTGCCCCCCGCGACGACCACCGAGCCGGAGTTGCCGCCGAGCGTGGCGGCGTCGTGCTCGAGGTAGTCGGGATCCGAGCTCGGCATCGGGTACCCCGGCGCGACGCGCTTCACGTCGTACTGCTGCTGGAACAGCTTGTTCATCAGCCGCTGGTCGGGGATCACGTCCCGGCTCGCGCGCGCCGGGTAGCCGATCACGCAGAGCGGATCGTCGTCGCCGACGTCGTCGGTCGCGATCGGGATCGGGGCGCTCGTCTGTCCGGCTACGTGCTTCACCGACAGGAACGCGATGTCCGGGCCCGAGTCGGGCTCGATGTAGATCACCCGCGCGATCGGGACGGACCGCGCGTCGTCCGCGGCCAGGTCGTGCGCGGTGGAGAAGCGCGGCTCGAGCGGGCGGCCGTGGGTCCCCGAGTGGAAGACGAACTGATCGCCGTCTCGCGACGCGATGAGCTGCGCCACGTGCCGGTTGGTGACCAGCACGTCCTCGGCCACGAACCACGCGGTGCCCACGAAGGGGAGACCGCCGACGAAGTTGCTGACGTCGATCCGCCCGACGCGCGGGAGGAGCGCCTCGATGTCGCGGCTCGCGCCGAGGGTGTGCGCGACGAGCTGCTTCGCCTCCTGGCCGAAGTCCGACAGGTCGAGGTCCGTCTGTAGCTTCCCGTCGCGGACGAGCAGCACCGGGCGCTCGAGCGCGACCACCGACTCGAGCGTGAAGGTGGGCTTCGGGCGCTGTACGGCCTCGAGCTTCGTCGCCTTCGGATCGGCCGCCGATTCTGGGGCCGCCAGACGACGGTCCGCCTCGGCGGCGGCGCTCGGGTTGCGCTTGCGCATGCGCGCCAGGAAAGCCTTCGCGCGGTCCGTCGGCGTCATCGACTCGCTCCTCCCCGGAGAGCGCGCGCGGCGGCTCCCCACGAGCGCATCCCCTCTGCGCTCGCGCCGTCGAGCCAGAGCTCAATGGGATCATCGACCCCGATTGCTCCCCGTCACTCGACGATGTCGAAGCGTTCTACATCAAGACGTCGAACTGGATCATCACAATTGTTGAACGAGTAACTGTTGAAAACAGTCCTGAATCAGTGATGAAAGCTGGGTTTACACTGCTTTGTTCAGTGGTCTCCGAAGCGCTCCGTTGGGCCGCTTCATGGTATGTAGCTCGCCAGTGCTCCAACGATCGGAAACGCGCCCATGAAGCTCGACGAAGCGAAAGACCTCGAGGCCAGCTTTCAGGGAGTCATCGAGCCACGATCGCCCGCCGCCTCCGGCGGCTCGACCCCGGTGCTCGTGCCCACCTCCAACCAGGACGTCATCCGCGCGTTGAAGCTCGCCCGCGCCTCGAACCGCAAGGTCTTCGTCCAGAGCGGCCGAGGCGTCGCCCCTCGCGGCCCCGTGCTCGAGGGGCCCGGCGGTCCGGCCCCGACCGCGATCGTGAGCATGGAGGCCTTCGGCGGCGCGAACGTCGACGCGGGCGTCGTGCACGCGGGGTCCGCCACCACCACGGCCGAGCTCGCGGACGCGATCGCCGACGGCGACGTCTTCCTCCCGCTCGGCGACGACCCGTCCCGGAGCCTCGTCTCGTCGCTCCTCGATCCGAGCGAGCCGTTCCCGCGGAGCGCGCCCGGCGCGAGCCTTCGACGTCTCCTCGCCACCGCGCAGGTGATCCCCGTCGAGGGCGTCGGCGCGGGCTACGCGAAGAAGCTCCAGCCCGAGGCGGTTCGCCCGTTCCTCGACGGCGAGCGGGTGGGCGTGTTGACCCGCATCACCCTCGAGGCGCCGTCGGCTGCGCCCGACGAGTCCGAGCGCTGGCTCCACGTCCGCACCGCCCCCTACGAGCGGGAGGGCTTCGCGCGAATCTGCGATCGCCTCCTCGGGTCGGGCGGCGTGCCCGGGGCGGTCGACGTCGCGATCCGCGTGACCGCCGCCGCGTACGGCATGAAGATCGTGGTCGTCCGGGCGATGGGGCGCCGCGCGGCCGACGGCCCGAGCACGGAGCGAGCGCTGGCGGAGGCCTTTCCCTCGACGACGCCCGGCGACGCCGAGCGGACGGAGGGCCCCGGCTCGAGCGTCGCGCGTTGGGTGGCGTGCGGGCCGACGGTGCCGGACGCCGACGAGGGCGCGGTCCGCTTCGGCCCCGCGGAGAGCGCGTCCTTCGACGCGGCGCGAGCCGAGCTGCTCGACGCGATCGACTTCGCCAACGGCGTGGACGAGGACGGCCACGATCGCTCCCCCGGCGTCGACGCGTGGGTGGAGATCCGCCTGCAAGCCGGCGCGCGGATCCAGACCACCGCCTACCTCGTCCACGACGGCGCCCCTCGCGAGCTGGTCACCGAGGCGCGCGCCCGCTTCGCGAGGGCGATCCCGCTCGCCGCGCCTCCCGTCGGCGCCACCGCGGGAGACGTCTTGCGCGGCGTCGACGTCCTCGCGCACCGGCCCACCGTCGAGGGCTTCCGCTTCGCGCTCGAGGCCCCGCCGATCATCCCGGGGTTCAAGGGGCCCGTTCACCCGCGGAGCACCGCGCGCGGGTATCGGGACGCCGCGAAGCAGTACGCCCGCAGCTCGTACGACGCCGCCACCGTGCAGGCGCGGATGACCCCCGCCTTCGTCGCCTTCCCGATCGACGCCGACGACGTCGTCGCGGCCGTCGGGTTCGCGGCGCAGGCCTCGCTCGCGGTCGTCGCCCGATCCGGAGGCCACCAGTACTGCGGCCTCTCGTCCGGAGGCGCCGACACCCTCGTCCTCGACCTCTCGTTCATGCGCGGCCTCGCCTTCTCGCCGGACGGCGCGCGCGTCACCGTCGGGCCGGGCATCCGCCTCCGCGACCTCTCCAAAGCGCTGCGCGGCGCGCACGTCGCCATCCCCCACGGCGAGTGCCCCCTCGTGGGGATCGGCGGCCACGTCCAGACCGGCGGCGTCGGCCACCAGCTCCGCACCCTCGGCCTCACCCTGGACCACGTCGCGTCCTTCAAGATGGTCACGTGGGGCCCCCCGTGCGCCGAGCGCACCTTCACCCGGCCCGCCGCCGCGCAGCCCGCCGTCGGGGCCCCCGTCACGAACGACGACGTCTTCCGCGCCGTGCTCGGCGGGGGCCCGGGCAGCTGGGGCGTCCTCACCGAGATCACCTTCGAAGTGCGCCGGGACGGCGACTTCCCTGACAGCCGGTCCTTCTACGGCGCGTACTGGTACGACAAGGAGGCTTTCGCCATCGCGATGCAGCACCTCGGCGGGTGGGCGAAGAGCCAGCACGCCGGGAACCTGCCCAAGGGCGCCGACCTCTTCCTGTCCGTCGTCTCGGGCGACTTCCCGCGACCGCCGGCGCTCCTCGTCGAGGCCATGAGCACCGACGCCGCGGGCCACGCCCTCACCTCCGCGGCCGTCGAGGCCGTCGACAAGGCGCGCTTTCCGATCAGCAAGCGCCGCGGCCCGGCCAAGATCTCGGAGATCGCCGACGACGGCGTGCGCGCCATCGGCGCCTTCGGCCTGCCCAAGAGCGGTCGTGAGTTCGACCTCCCGTACAAGAAGTCCCTCTACATCAGCCGCGTCCCCTTCACGCCCGCGTTCGAGCAGGCCTTCGTGAAGCTCGTCGACGACGTCGAGCGCGCGAGCGGCCTCCGGGTCGTCGTCCAGGCCGTCGTCGGCGGGGGCGCGTTCGCGGCGAGCGGCGCGGGCACCACCCACATGCAGCGCCGAGACGCCCTCGTGCAGCTCGTCTTCGACGTCTTCTACGAGGACGGTGAGGAGGCCGCCGCGTGGGCGTTCCAGGCGCGGATGCGAGGCCTCCTCGCCGCGTACAGCGGCGGCGACGACCTCCGCATGATGTGGGGCACCTACGAGCAGCAGGGCACCGCCCAGCTCGACATGAGCCAGCCGGCGGTGCAGGCCCTCTACTACGACTCCGCGAACGCCCACGCCCGGCTGCGGGAGATCAAGAGGGCGGTCGACCCGACCGACGTCTTCCGGACCTCCTTCACCGTCACCCCCTGACGCCGGACGATTTTCGCGGACCCCTTCAGGGATTCTTCAGGAGTCGTGGGCTCCTTCTCTGCCGTGGAGGAGATGAGCATGACGACGACCGCGATGACCCTCGGAGCCCCTGGCAGCCTCGCCAAGGACCTGCTCGCCCAGCACTCGCGCCGCGCGGCGGGCCTCGCCGTCGACAAGATCCTCGGCGACGAGGCGTCGCCGGAGCTCAAGAAGGCGGCGGCCGACCTCGTCGCGCCGTGGGCCGAGAAGCTCGTGCGCGGCCTCGACGACTTCATCCGGATCCCGGGCACCAACATCCGCGTCGGCCTCGACTCGATCGTCGGCTTCATCATCCCTGGCGCCGGCGACGCCATCACCGGCACCGCCTCGATGGCCTTGCTCCTGCTGGCCCTCAAGGAGCGCGTCCCCACCGTCGCGATCGGCAAGATGGTCCTCAACATCTTGGTCGACACCGTCGGAGGCCTCCTCCCCGTCGTCGGCGACGCCTTCGACGTCGCGTGGCGCAGCAACCGCCGGAACCTCGACATCATCGAGCAGTACAAGGCCGACCCCCAGAAGGAGCCGACCGCGCTCGACTACCTCCTCGTGGGCAGCGGCCTCGCCCTCGCCGTGCTCTCCGTGCTCCTGCCGATCTTCATCGTCTACGGCGTCGGCCTCGGCGCCGTGCTCGGCCTCGGCCACCTCTTCGGCTGAGAACGTCGAGGCACCCGCGACGGACGCCCGAAGGCACTGTTCGGCCCCGCCCGCCGGGCGTACCGTCCGCTCATGGGACTCTTGAAGACGCGTTGGGAGACCGAGCACGACGGCCACGCCCTCGCCGTGGCGCGCGACGAGCTCACCAAGGGCTTCGTCATCGAGTGGGACGGAGTCGTGATCGCCCGCCGGAGCTGGTCCTGGATCGGCCTCGGCGAGCTCCACGGCACCGCCGACGTCGACGGCTCCCCGAGAGAGATCCACGTCGCCCTCGAGTGGGGCGGCCTCTCCGCCCTCGACGGCGAGTGCACCGTCACCGTCGACGGCGAGGCGGTGCCGATGAAGAAGATCGCGTAGGTCCCCACGCGGGTGCGGGGCGTCGGTTCGGTACCGCCAGCGACGCCCGAACCAGGAGGGGACGGATCGAGCTTTTCGAACTTTCTCCTCCCGAGAGCTCGGGTCGTTCAGACCGCCTGGTAGGCGAGTCGCGGCCCCGACGTGCTGCTAGAGTGCGGGGCCGGTGGTGATGGGTGAGGAGAACGGCGAGGCCGATCGGGGAGGCGTCACGCGGCTGCTTCTGCGCCTGCGGGACGGCGACCCCGCGGCGGAAGCCGCCCTCGCGCCGATCGTCTACGCGGAGCTGAAGCGACGCGCACAGCACCTGATGGTGCGCGAGTGGAACGGGCACAGCATGCAGGCGACGATGCTGGTCAACGACGCGTACATGGCGCTCGTCCACGCGGACGGAATCGACTGGGAGAGTCGCGGTCACTTCTACTCCGTCGCGGCGCGGGTGATGCGACGGCTCCTCGTGGATCGCGCTCGCTCGCGCGCGAGGGACAAGCGCGGGGGCGGGGTCCGACCCGAGCCGTTCGACGACGCGTCGATGGTCTCGCTCGATCGAGACGACGACGTGCTGCGGGTGAACGAGGCGCTCGAGCGGCTCGCCGCGGTGAACGAGCGGCACGCCGAGATCGTCACCCTGCGCTTCTTCGGTGGGCTCGGGATGGACGAGATCGCCGAGGCGCTCGGCGTCCCGAAGCGCTCCCTCGAGCGGGACTGGACGTTCATCAAGGCGTGGCTGCGGCGGGAGCTCTCGAGTGAGCGTTGACGCCGACCGGGTCCGCGAGGTCTTCCTCGACGCCTTGGAGCGGCCGCCCGACGCGCGAGCCGCGTACGTCCGCGAGGCGTGCGCGGGCGACGAAGACCTGCGCGCGGAGGTGGCGTCGCTGCTCGCCCATCACCGCGAGTCGGCCCTGATCGACGAGGGGGAGAGTCGCAGCGTCCTCGCCAGCGCGCTCACCCAGTTCGAACCGAGCGCGTCGGCGCCGATCGCCGTGTCTGAGCCGCCGAGCGGGGCGCGCTATCGCACCCTGCGGGAGCTCGGCGCCGGCGGCATGGGCGTGGTCGTGAAGAGCTTCGACCGCAGCCTGTGTCGGGTGGTCGCGACGAAGACGCCCCACGGCGGGGGCTCACAGGCGTCCTCGTCGCTGCAGTGGAGCGCGCTCCTCCACGAGGCGCGGCTGCTCGCCTACCTCGACCACCCGGGCGTCGTTCGCGTCTACGATCTGCGCGCGGACGAGAACGGGCTCTCGTACACGATGCAGCTCCTCGACGGCGAGAGCCTGGCCGCGCGGCTCGCCACGCTGCGCGGCGAAGGTCGCCCGATGCCGGTGTCCGAGGTCGTCCGCATCACCACGCGCGTGTGCGAGGTCCTGGCCAACGCGCACGCGAAGGGCGTCCTCCACCTCGACGTGAAGCCCGACAACGTGATGCTGGAGCCGTTCGGCCACGTGTCCGTCATCGACTGGGGGATGGCGCGCTTCCACGACCCGGCGCCGTATCGAGCGCAGCTCGCCCTGGCCGGCGAGGTCATGCTCGACGAGCACCTGGGTGGCGTGTCGGGGGGCACGCCCGTGTACATGCCTCCGGAGCAATTCGATCCGGACGCGGAGCTCGGTCCCGCCGCGGACGTCTACGCCGTCGGCGCGATGCTCTACGAGCTGCTGACCGGCCGCGCCCCGTTCGCGACCGGCGAAGGCGCGCCCTTGCTCCTCTTCGCCAAGCACTCCGGCGCGCGGCCCGTGCGCGAGGAGCGGCCCGAGGTGTCCGAGCGGCTCGGCGCCCTGTGCGGGCGGATGCTCGCGCCCGACCCCGCGGACCGGCCCGCGTCCGTGCACGACGTCCTCGAGGAGCTCGCGGCGCTGACGGACATCGGCGCCGGGGCCGCGCACGTCCGCCTCGCGCCGGGCGAGGTGCTGTTCGAGCAGGGCGCGGCGAGCACGACCGCCTATCAGGTGGTGAGCGGCGAGCTCGAGATCGTCGACGACGACGTGGTCGTGGCCACCCGGCACGCGGGCGATGTGGTGGGCGAGCTCGCGATGCTCTCGCGCACGCGGCGGAGCGCGACCGTGCGGGCGAAGGCGGCCACCGTGCTCCGGGCGATCGATTGGGCGGCGCTCGAGGACGAGCTGTCGAGGGTGGACCCGCTGGTCGCGCACCTCCTGCGGAAGCTCTCCGACAAGCTGATCGAGACCACCAGCCAGAGCTGAGTCCGACGACGCGAAAAATCTGGCGGACTCCGCGGAGGGGTGACGCAGGGAAGGTTGGGCGCCGCAACGACGCGGTCGCCACGCCCGACCGGGCGAGAGCCCCGAACCTACGTGGAGATACCGATGACCTCGATCAAAGACCTCGCCGAGCGCTTCTTCGTGGCCTGTGAGACCGGACAGGGCTGGGACGCCTGCCGCGAGCATTGCCATCCCGACGCCACCTTCTCGGCGCAGGCCCCCGCGCTCGCCGAGATCACCTCCCTCGAGGGCTACACCGAGTGGATCAAGGGCCTCTACACCTTCGTCACGGAGCCGCGCTACGACCTCAAGTCGTTCGCGGTGGACGAGGCGCGCGGCAACGTGACGACGTTCGCCGTGTTCTACGGAACCCACACCGGCGAGGGTGGGCCGGTGCCCGCCACCGGCAAGAGCGCGTCCACCGAGTACTGCTACTGCATCGAGGTCGACGACGGCCGCATCCGTCACATGACCAAGGTGTGGAACGACACCGTCGCCTGCCAGCAGCTCGGGTGGATGTGAGCCGCGCGAGCGACCCGCTCGATCCGAGCGGCGACCCGGCGGGTCAGCCGTAGGTCGACGGGTCGCTCGCCAGCTGGCTCGACAGCGCCTCCCACATCGGCGCGAGCACGGCCTCGTACGCGTCGCGGAGAGAAGCGTCTTCGTCGGGGTACGGACCCGCCTCGGGCTGCTCCGCGTCGAACATCCGACCCATCGTGTAGCGGACCTCCGTGCCGCCTTCGGGCGTCGCCTCGAGCGCGTACGTCTCGTAGTGGCTGAGGTGGGGGTGCATCACGTTGAGGTAGCGATTCGTGTGGTAGTCGAACGGCTCCCAGTCGGCGATCCAGCTCGTGAACTCCCCGATCGCGTGCACGCAGTGGAAGCGCGCGCCGGGGCCGGGTCGACCGTCGTCGGCGATCATGTCGACCGAGATCAGCTGCATCCACTGCTTCTTGGTGCGCGGGGAGACCAGGATCTCCCAGGCCACGCGCGTCGGGACCGCGAGGTGAAAGCGGTACGTCCACAGCGCGTCGGCCTCCTCCACGAGCACGCGCGTCCGCTTCGCGCGCAGCCGATTCCACGCCGCGTCGAGATCGTAGGCGTGCATCTCGACCTCGCCGAAGTGCTCGATCGGCTCGGAGTGCGCCACGAGCCCGGACGGCGCCTTCATCGCCTCGAACGCGGCGCTCGACACCACCGCGCAGCTCTCGATCCCCGTCGCCTCACGCACCTTCGACTTGGTCATGCGGTGGACCACGATCGCGTCCGGGCCCGAGATGTCCCGCATCGACCCGATGCTCATCTCCTCGAACTGCCCGTGGTGCACGAAGATCTTCAGGTCGAGCTCGGGCACCTGCGCGCAAGCGCGGCACTCGCACGTGGAGCTCGCGTGGATGTCGAGCTGACGCTCCTTGAACGCGGCGTAGAGATCCTCGCAGATGGTCAAGAAGGTTTCCCCGCTCGGGAAGCTGGGGTCGGTCGTGTAGGCCAGGACCGCGTCCCCCTCGAGGCGCCACAAGTGCATCGGGCTGCCGAGCCGCGACACGAGCACCTCGAGCAAGGCCGCGATCACGCCGTTCGCGTGATCGAGCTCGGTGGACGTGAGGTAGGCCGTGTATCCCGACAGATCGGCGATGAGCAGGTAGCCTCGTTGCAGCGCCATCTCGTCCTCCGTGAGCGCCGAGTATATACGCCGAGCTGCCGGGCGTTCGCGACGCGCACCGTCCTGTACCATCCCCTGCTGACGCGACAGAGTGGGAGCGCGGTTGACGGCGCCACCTGACTCGTAACCCCCCTGTACCCCAGCCGCGGCCCGATCTCGCTCAGCATCGCCGTCAGGTCCGGCAACCGACAGCGTGCTCCTCCGATGAGGGGTGCATGCCGCCCCCGCGCTCGATGGCCTCGCACCTCCTCTACGTCGAAGACGACGCTCGGCTCCGCAACGCGACCGCTCGCGTGCTGCGGGATCGCTACGTCTACCTCCAGCCTGCGGGATCGCTCGCGGAGGCACACGCCCTCGCGAGGCCGGGCACGCACTGGTGCGGGTTCATCGTGGACCAGAACCTCCCGGACGGCCTCGGCCTCGACCTCATCGTCGAGCTACGCGCCCTTCACCCAGGTGTGCCCGCGGTCCTCGCCACCGGCGATCCCCACGACGAGCTCGTCAACGCCTGCGCCGCCGCCGACGTCCGCTACGTGCTCAAGCCCTTCGGCCTCGCCCACCTCGGGCCGTTCTTCGCGGATGTCGAGCGCTTCGTGACGAGCCCCCACGGCGCCCACTTCATCGACTTCGCGCGGGACCTGCGCGCCACCGATCGTGAGCTCGCGATCCTGCGCCTCGTGCTCCTCGAGCGCCGCTCGAACGCCGAGATCGCCGCGGCTCTCGGCCTCTCGGTCCACACCGTGCGGACTCATATCCGGAACATGCTCGGCAAAGCCGACGCGCGTTCGATGGCCGAGCTCCGCCAGCGCCTCGTCGGGGAGCGCTGACCCGGGCGGGCTCCTCACAGGAATTCGCACGAGGGCCGGAAACCCGTTTGGCGGCTCGCCGATGAGGGAGGCATGTCGGACGCCTCCGTGGGCCAGCTCCTCTACGTCGAGGATGAGGCCGACCTTCGCCGCAGTGTCGCCCGTGTGCTCGGCCTCATGCCCCACGTGGTGCGTGAAGCCGCGTGTGTCTACGAGGCGCGCGAGCTCGTCGCTGCGGAGCGGGGGTGGTGCGGGTTCATCGTCGATCACAGGCTGCCCGACGGCGAGGGGCTGAGTCTCCTCGATGAGCTCTCCGAGGCGCACCCGGGAGTACCGACGATGCTCGCCTCGGGGGAGGTCGCGGCCGAGCTCGCGAACGCCTGCGCGCGCCGTGGAGTGACCTACGTCGTCAAGCCGTTCGGCGTCCCGGAGCTCGAGCGTTTCGCGCAGCGCGCGGCGCGCTTCGACACCCAGCGCGGCGCCCTCGACGAGGGTCTGCGTGTCCTGGCCCACAAGACCCGCATGACTGAACGAGAGCACGAAGTCTTGCGCCTCGCCGTCGTGAACGGTTTCGGGCACGCCCCGATCGCCGACGCGCTCGGGATCACCCGACACACCGTGAAGACTCACATCCGGCGCGTCCTGCGGAAGTCCGGGACACGGTCGCTCGACCTTCTGCGGGCGCGTTTTCGACGATGAGCGACGACGGGCGATCAAACGCCAGGCAAACCCCGACGTCCACCTGCGCTACAGGCGCCGTGCGTCTCGAAATCGGCCTCCGCATCACCCCGAGGGGTGACGACGAGCCCCCCTTCGACCTCTACGTTGTCCCGCATCGCGGGCAGGGAGCCACGGTGATCCAGTCGACGTCCATCGCCCCAGTCGTTGCGTCAGTTCGAGGCGGCCTTGGCCGTCCACTTCTGCTCGGTGGGAGGGGCTCGCAGCCACTCCGTGGCACCGCAACGAATGATGCGGTCTACGGATCTCGATGTCCCTGTTTGGCATCAGCCCTTCGGGGCGATGTGCGAGTTGATGGAGCCGTCTACGCTCGATTGCTCGACGCGGGAGTGGCGATGAAGCGAGAGCGAGGCAGCGCGCTGGGCGAGGTGGGTTCGTCGTATCGACTCCACCGTTCGATCGCATGGTTCGCGACCGTTGTCGCGCTGGTCGCGTGTGACGACACCGCACCCCTCGACGACGCCGGCATGGCCGGGATGGACGCATCGACCGGCGATGGAGACGGTGACGGCGTCCCCGCTTCGCTCGACTGTGACGACTCGGATCCATCCATCACGAGCAGCGCAACACGGTCCTGCATGAGCGACTGCGCGCTCGGCACGGAGTCGTGTAGCGACGGCTCCTGGTCCGCGTGCTCGGCGTCGACCGACTGCACCTGCGAGACGCCCGGCGAGATGCGCACCGTGGATTGCGGCCGTTGTGGGGTCGCCTCCCAGCGATGCGGGACTGACGGCAGTTGGGAGACGCCGAGCGAGTGCTTCTCGGAGCAGGACTGCTTCGCTGGCGAGATTGAACGGGACGTCGCGATGTGCGGCCAGCGTGCACGGATCTGCAACGACACCTGCCACTGGCTGCCGTGGGAGACGACGGTCGAGCCGGGGGAGTGCGAGCCGGGCGCCACGCAACGCAGCCCCGACGGTTGTACGGGGTCGCAGACACGCGAAGAGACATGCAGCACGGAGTGCGTGTGGGAGCCCACGGGCACGTGTGAGGTCGCCTGCATCTCTCCGCCCGCTCCGAGTCGATCGGGCGCGGATACCGTCTGCATTCCCGCAGGCGACTTCATCCTCGGCTGGAATTCGGAGCCCACCTCCGCTCCGGAGCTCACCGTGACGCTGAGCGAGTTCCACGTCGATCGCGTCTTGGTCACCAAGGCCCGTTACGACATGTGCGTCGCCGACGGTGGCTGCACCCCCGCCGCTAACCCCGAGTACTACGACATCGGCGACGGGCAGTTCTACGCCAACGGAGTCACCTGGGACCAGGCGTTCGCGTTCTGCGAGTGGGACGGCGGCGAGCTCATCACCGAGTTCCAGTGGGAGAAGGCGGCGCGTGGCGCGGCACCGGACCGGCGGCTGCGCCCGTGGGGAGACGAAGTCGGCACCGGCTGCATGCAGCACCCGGACACGGGCTGCCTCGACGACAGCTTCGCGGTCACCGACTTCCCAGCGTCAGTGTCTCCTTGGGGCGTTCGGCTCCTCGGCTCCACGTTCGAGTGGACGAACTCGGAGTGGGCCGACCGCCACGTCGACGTACCGCCGGTCGACCCGACGGGGAACCCCGTCGTGGGGACGGCGGTGACGCTGCGAGGGCACGGGTGGGGTGGCCCAGGGGGGCCTTTCACCCGCTGGTCCGAGTGCGCCGTGCGGCGGCGGGGTGAGGGACGGGGTGTGGCGTGGCGATACGGATTCCGATGCGTGTACTGAGCGCGGTTCGCCGCGGCAGCTGGAGGGTGTGATGGACAGGCGATCGGCTCTGGGCGCAAGTGTTGTTGCCATCCTACTTGTCAGCTGCCAACCGGGAGAGGACCCGGGAGCGGGCACGGACAGCATTCCGAGCCTGCTGGAAGGGCGCGGCTTCGACGTACGAGTCTATCGAGCTGGCGGCGCACCCTCGACCAAACGAGCAGTGTTCGGCGCCGAGGACGGGGTGGCCGAAGCCGTGGTGGACGTGGTCGACCAGCTCTGCAACCAGGAGCTCGACCTCGATGGGCGCTTCCTTTCCCCTGCCCTCCAGGACGCAGCTCCCACGCCCAATACCCCCCTCTGCGGTGTCCTTGGCGTGCGCCGCCAGCAGCAGCTGATCTGTCGCGGCCACTACCTCCAGACCCTCGCCGACACGGTCACGCCGATCGACTTCTTCCTCGTTGGAGCGAACGACCTGACCAACATGCCGGCCAGCGCGTTCACCGTTTCGATGGAGATGCGCGAGCCGCAGGAGCCGCCGCAGCGAGAGGACGGAAGCCTACCCTCGTTCACCATCACGCCTCCGGTCGCCTCGAACGCCGCGACGCTCTCCCTCGCTGCGACCGTCGCCTTCCAGCACGCGAGCCTCGTCGGCGCACGCGCGATCGATGTGAACGAGTGTCCCATTGGGACGCTGTACGGGACGGTTCCCGCGTCCCGCGACGACGAGGGCACCTGGAGCAGCGAACGCGTCCCGCTGGCCTTCGTGCTCATGTCCGGCACCAACGAGTCGGTGCACGAGATGCATGGCTGTGGGGAGGCCGCGAGCCGCTACATCCGTGCTGCCGCTGACGACGCGCTGTCGGACGATCGCGACCGAGGCCGCGCGAACGTCCAGCTCTTCCGAGGTCGGTTCGACTCCAGGCTCGAGATTTCGAACATGTACCTCGGTGTACCCACGCGCCTGTTCGAGCCCCTCCGGGATGGCCTGCTCGTTGGCTCCGCGGACACGATGATGGAGGCCGCGGGTGAGCTGGCCGTTTGCGACACCGACTCGGTCGGGGCCGGCCGTTCGCGAGCCGAGGACATGGTCCGTGACCAGCGCATTCGCGTCGACCTGCCCCTCGACGAGATCCAGGCCGGAGCCGTCGAACGCAACCTTCGAGACTCGCTCAGGCTCGACCTGCCAGACATCTTCGACCGACCCGAGCTCGGCCCGGGAGCGATGTCGGACACCGACTTCGTCACCCAGCTCGGCCTGAACGTCGCAGACGTTCGAGACGCGGCCGTGAGGATCAATGCCGAGGCCAGGGTCCTCGGACGACCCCTCGTGCTGACCGAGACTCAGACCATCGATGGTCACACCGTGGAGCGAGTCGCCGGGACGCGGCGGACCGACGTGGAGGTCTCCGGCGCGTATCTGATGGCCATCACAGCCGGGGCCGCGAGCATCTCGCAGCCGGAGAACCTGCAAGAGCGGCCCACCGCCGACTATGGAATCGAAGCGATCGCGGGCGACGCGGCCGACGACGACTACGCGCTCTCGAGCATCTACGCGACCACCGACACGGTCGGCGCCGCCCTCGCATGGGCGGGTAGCCGCCCCGACATCCGAGCCTTCGTCGCCGGTGGCGTGGAGTACGAGGCCTCGCGCGAGCTCGGAATGGACCTCCAAGTCTTCGCCCGAGAGATGGTGTCGTACCGCCTCGACGTCTGCGTGGGCCAAAGCGACGGCCAAGGAGGCGTCGATACGGTATCAGTCGAGCTGCTCGGTTCAGGCGACGACGTGGAGCGCTACGAGCTCTGGTGGGGCGAGACCGGGTTGCAGTGCGCGACGAACGGCAACGTCGAAGGGGTTCCCTGCGACGAGCGGCTGAACCGCATCACCGCCGAGCCGAGCGTCGAAGCCGACGGTGCGCTCTCCGGATTCGTGCCCGAGTACCTGCGGTGGGAGATCACTCTGGCCGATGTGCCCGCGCTCGCTCAGCAAGCGTCCGGCGGGCCGCCCCCGCTCGGACTCCCCGCTCACGGTCGGATCTACGTCACGAAGCGCGCGACCACCGAGCGCTCCGGCGGACGCCGCATCGCGATCGCTGGATTCTCCGTCGAACCTGGCGACGACGCGAGTGGGACGTACTCCCGCTGTTCCCAGATGCCTGCGGGTGCCGCCGTCGGCGACCGACTTCAGGCGGAGCTCGCTGCTTCTAGCGGCGACTGCGCGCGCCCGGCGACCACATGCGCTGGAATGCCCTTCGACGTGCGACTCCCCCTCGAGGACGAGCTGACCGAGGCCATGGAGGGATCAGACACGATCGAGTCGTCCTTCTATCACTACCTCCGCCTCGCTCGGAACGCGGCCGATGAAGCTGACAGGCTGGGGCAGGAGCTCATCGAGGCGGGACTGCAAGGTGACTTGCGCGCGGAGGCCGCCGCCGATGCGCTCCAGGATCTCTGCGGGCCGGTCGTCAATGTCGGGTCGATCCCAGGCACGCACGCCGATGCGTCTTGCACGACGGCGGGGGACTGCCCCGCGGGGCACGATTGCGTGCTTTTCCGCTGCCAACCGCAGAGCGTGGCCGACATGGTTCCCCAGGAAGAAGCGGGTGCGGAAAGTCTCCGCCGATGCCTGGGAGACCTGGGAGACAATCAGGTAGTGTCGCTCGGCTCCACGCCGATGTGCTTCTACCGGCGGCCGGATGGGGGGCCAGCGTGCGGCTGTGATCCTACCCGCGACGGGGTCTCTAGTTGCCCGCCATGCCCCTTCCCGCCACAGGCCGGGACGGGAGACTGTATCGATCCATCGAGCCCCGCTGCTGGCGTCTATCAACCACTACTGGACGACGGGTGGGCCTTCGAACGTGTGGACGACACACTGAACCTCGTGGATCCCCAACTCGGCGGCAGCTTCGTTGGGAGCTGCGATCTGTTCGCCTACCTCGTAGCGCGGGCCGATCCGCCGGCGGACTTCGCGAGGGAGACCTTTGCGCGAGATGTCCTGACCCAGGACTGGATCAGCCACGCCGCTGTCTCAGCGACGATGAACAACCTCACCTTCCGCGAGGACCTCTACGAGAACGACGCCATTCTCCGCGGCGGGAACCGGTGGGCGTCGACGGGGACCGTCGGCGGCGGGTCCTCGCAGGTGTGGCCGTGTGCTCCCCTGGACCCTCCGGATTCGGAGATCTATCAGGCCCTCTGCGTCTCCCCTCCCTCGGGGGTTCGGCCTCTGCGATGTGGGTTCGAGAGCTGTACGTCCCCCTCGGGCAACCACGCGGCTGTGCGCGCACAGCACAACGGTGAGATGCAGCATCTCCTGATGATCCTGGGCACACTGACGGGAGGCACGTACGCCCTTCCACACACGATTCGCGACTACCGACCTTCTCCTGCTATCACGAGCCAAACCACGGCTTTGGATCTTGCCCCAAGCATTGCCGCGGATGCGTCCTACTGCCTTGAAGACTACTCCGGCGATCCTAGCTGTCTGCTGGCGCGAATCCGTAACACGCCGAATCTCTCCTACTCGGATTCGGTTCAGCAGAGTGCGCGGTGCCTCGAGCTATTTCCTGCTGTTGCGGAAGGAGACACCATGGCGCGGTCCACCTACGGAATCTGTCCGTATCACGTGATCAGCCATGAGCCCCTCCGGGTGTTCTCGAGCCTCGCCAGGCAGCAGGCGATCGACTTCTGGCATCCACGGGGGAGCATGGACGCCGCAATCACGTACTTCTACGACGGGACCGCTGCTCCCAATCAGCAGGTCAGCTTTCTCGGCGGTCGTGCACTTCAAGCCAACCCCGATGGGAATTGGGCTTCCGACGTTAGTCGAGCCTTCGGCGATCGCGGCGGCGCACGCGTTAACTCACTCGATCCTGTGGGCATTGGGTTTCTGCGACCCGAGTATGTCCTGCAAGTTCAAGCGGATTGGTATTCACCCGAGATTACTCACGCTCAGCTGATGCAGGCGCTCGAACTCATGTGCCTCGCCAACGCGTCTGGTGGCGGGAACTCGTGCGGCGGCGCCAGCACGCTTCCGACGGTCAGGACCCTCGATGACCTGGCCGCGGTGGCAACGAGGCTGAGCTGCGCGGCCGACCAGTTCGACGCCATGGCGGAGCGGCTCATCCTCGAGGACGTCCCCGCGGACGTCGTGCGGCAGATTCGAGACGGCGCGATCGAACCAACCTTTCCCGCATACCGGGGCACCTACGGAGAGACCGTCGCCGAGCTAAGGGCCCAGATGGAGAACCTGCCGTTGGCGACCGAGACGATCGCCTCGGTCCTTCGTTCGTTCTCGGGCGAGATCGACATCGCGCGGTCCCAGCTTCGCGTGGAGGACCTCGAGCGGCAGATCGATGCATGGCAGCTTGCGGCAAACCTCGCGACGCAGGTCGCCAACTGCGCCGAGGCCGCCAGCGGTGGCCCGATCAAGGCTGGGGCCCTTGCAGCGATTTGCGGCGCCGCGGCCGTCAACGCCGCGAGCGCGATCGCGACGACCGTCATTCGTGCGCAGGTGGGCGACGAGGAGATCGGACAAGTCGGTACAGGCGTCGCGATCCGCTTCGGGGAGCGAATGGACCAGATGAGGGAGGCACAGCACTCCCTGTCTCAGAGCTACGCTCGGATCAACGGCCTCCTCGCTCAGCTCGATCAGCAGCGTTCGCAGGCGAACCGCCTCGCGGCCCGCGTGATGTGGCTCGACCGCGACGAGACCTCGGGTCGCGAGTTTCCCGTCAACAACGTGATGCGTGCGCGTCAGAACACCTTGCGCATTCGTTACGAGCGCGCCCACCAGAACGCCATTCGCATGACCTACCTGGCTCGCCGCGCTGTGGAGCAGCGGCTTGCGGTGGACCTCAGCTCGATGCGGGACGACATGACCCTCGTGCCTGCGCCGGCCACGTGGGCGGATGGCCTCTGCTCGATGCGCGGCATCGACTACGGCGAGATCCGTGGCGATGGAGACGTCGACGTGACCGACTACGCGGACCGCTTCGTGGGAGACTACGTGCGACTCTTGGAGCTCTTCATCGAGTCGTACCGCCTGGACTTCCCCTTCACGGACGCCTCCGATGTCGCGCTCGTTTCGCTGCGAGACGACCTCCTCGGCGTGCGCCGTCAGTGCAGCGTGTCCGGCTACAACCGCCTTGCATGGTCGAGCGACATGTCCGTGGACAGCGGCAGCGAGGATGCTGGAGCCACCGGCTGGCACACGCTCTGTTTCGAGGGGGAGCGCTGTGTGGCGGCTGTCGCCGGCGAGGGCTCTCCATTTCGGTCTGAGCCGGAGGGGGTCCCTGGTGCCGGCCGAATCACCAGACAGCGGCGCGTCGGCGACAGCGCTCCCGTCTCCCTGATCAATGCCTGCCCCATAGCGAGCGTGCTGCCGGACGGTACGTGTGGTGCGGCCGACGGAGGAGCACGGGTGCAGGAGGTGCTGCTCGAACGCGGGGAGTACCTGCTGTCCTGGTATGAACGGCTACCGACGAGCCTGGCGACTTCGGCGCTTCAGGCGGCGTGTCGCGATGCGACGTGCGAGATGGCGTGCACGGAGGCCGGGGGTAGCCCTGCGGATTGTGAGGCCGCGTGCGTGGACGTCGACTGCCTACAGGCTCTCTGTGCTGCGGTTCCTCTGGGTGACATCCCATTCACCTCATCAGGTCTCGGCGCCACCCTGACGGCTCTCGACGAGAGCGGTGCTCCAACACCCGCCACCGCCCCGACGTTCTCGATGACCCCGACGCCCATCGACCCGACCGGTGACCGCTGGATCGACGCATGCAGGTGGCGGCGCGTCTTTGGTCGGTTCCGAAATCCGGAGCCGCAGTCGCTGCGGGTCGCCCTCGGAGTTAGCGTCGCTGACCCGTCGGCTGGCGTGGTCAGCGTCACGGTCGCCGCACCTCAACTCGAGGCCCTCGCGCCCGCCGCGGCCGCGCTGGCCACGGTTCTGCCTCTACCCTTCCAGGGGAGCGACAGCACGCTCACCTCTGCGGCCGGCTTCTGCGAAGACACTACCGGCGAGAGGTTCCGAACGGATCGCTACTGGACCCAGGGGTGTGAATACGTCTGCCCAGACGGATTCGGAGGCACCTGCACCGCCGGCGACACCCCGGACCGTTCTCTCCTCCGCTGCTACCACGAGACACAGTTCGATATCTCGATCGACGACATCGACCGCGGCGAGCTGATCCCGACGGGTGGTTTCGCGCTCGGGAACTTCAACTACCGGTTCGATACCTTCGGGCTCAACGTTGTCGGTACTGGCGTTCGAGATTGCTCCCGCTCAGAGACCCCATCGGCCTGCTACGCGAGCGGGTACATTCCCTTCTCGGTCACCCACATCGGTCCCTATCAGGTTCGGAGTCACCTGGGCGAGCTCATTGACGTTCCCCTCTTCACCGGCAATGTCCAGTTCGCGAAGGCGCTCGCCGCCGAGCGCTACCTGACGAACCCGCTCTCCGGCGCCGACCGTTCGCTGCTCACCGACTACGTGCGGACCGAGTTCCGCGGCCGGCCGCTCGATGGGGCCTACCGCGTCCGCATCTACGACGCCGATGGCTTCGACTGGGAGCGAGTCGAGGATGTCCAGCTCATCCTCAACTACCGGTACTGGACGAGGTTCGAGTAGGCCATGCGCGCCGCAGCCATCGCAGCGGCGTGCTGGCTCATCGGGTGCGTCCCCCCAACCCCGGGCGAACCCGATGGCGCGACCACGCCCCCCATAGATGCGGAGTCTCCGCTCGCCGATGCATCCCTGGACGATGCAGCCGTCTCGGACGGTGGGGGCCTGGCCGACGCTGGGTCCGACGCCAGTTCTTCGCTCGACGCGGCGACGTGTGGCTGTGCCGAGATGGACTGCATGCTCGCCATCTGCGTGGGCGAGACCTGCGACTACACCCTCGCTCCTGACGGCACCTCCTGCCTCGCCGAACCAGCTCGCTACTGCCTCGATGGCGCCTGCAGCTACGACGTCTGCGGCGACCGCTACCGCGAGCCCGGCCCCGACCCCACCCGCGAAGCCTGCGACGACGGCAACCTGGACTCTGACGACGCCTGCGCCGCGGACTGCACCCCCACCGCCCTCGTCATCTCCTCCGAGCCTGGCCAGCAAGCACTGCCAGCCGCGGTCTCGGTGGCCGCCGACGACGCCGGCAACCTCCTCTTCGTCTGGGCCTCCACCACCGCCGCCAGTGAGCTCGAGCTCCGAGCCCGTCGCTACGACGCCACCGGCGTCGCGCTCGGCCCCGAGCTCCCGCTCGACCCCACCCTCGGCATCGGCTGGGACCCACACGCGGCCGTCATCGGCTTGCCCACCGGCTGGGCCGTCGCCTGGACCACACAGGACGGCGACTCCAGCGAGGCGGGCATCCGCTACGCCATCGTCCCGACGAGCGGCCTCCCCGCCGCCTCACGACGCGCCAACCAATACGAGCTCGGCGTCCAAGCCGACCCGGCTATCACCCGCACCAGGACGGGATTCCTCGTCGCCTGGGCCGACGAGGGCGGCACCGTCACTCCCCCAGGCGAGTCGCGCCTGCGCATGCGCTCGTTCGACACTACGGGCCGCGCGCTCACCGACGAGTCCCCGCTCTCTCCCGATGGAACGAGCGCGCGCGAGCTGGCCTTCGCCTCCGACGGCGACCGCGTCCTCGCCGTCTGGACCCAGGACGCAAGCGACCCCTTCGCTCGGCCCACGCTCGTCGGCCGTCGTCTCGGTGGCTCTGGCCCCGACACGTCACCCTTCACGATCAGCGCGACCGACGGCGCCGAACCATCCGCGGCCTTCCTCGCTTCGGGTGACTTCGCGGTCGCCTTCGTCAGCCGCGCCGCCGACCTGCGCGGCGACATCCACACGCGCCTGGTCCGTGCCATGGGCGACCCGCTGGCCGGCACGACCGACGCCACGCTGACGTCGACGCCTTCGATGCGGCCCAACGTGGCCGAGACGGCGCCGAGGGTGCTCCCGCTCGAGGTCGGCTACCTCGTGACCTACGAGGACGGCGGCGACTCGACGGCTACGCCGCCACGCGCCTCCGGCGTGTTGACGGTGCAAGTGGGCGCAACGCCCCTTGCACCCGAGTTCCCCACGCTGGCGGCCTACCTCCAGAACGGCCTGCAAACGGACGTGTCGCTCCTGCGCACAGCACTTGGCTCCTGGTTCGCCTGGAGCGACGCGGGCTCCCTCGGCGTCTCCGGCGCGCATCGTTCCTTCGTCGCCTATCTGCTGCCTCCTCCCTGACCGGACGGTGACCCATGCGCTTCGATGACCGACCGATCGGAACCCGTCCTCGCAGCTTCTGGTTGAAGGCGGCGTGCAGCACGCTCTCGACGCTGCTCTTCTGGGCACCCGCGCTCGCCTACGCGCAAGACACGCCGGCGGAGGTGCCCTCGAACACCGGGACCGCGGTCGAGCTCGAGCTCGGCGACCTCGACCCGCAGGATCTCGAGCAGCCGACCTCGCGCCTCCCGATCGATCTGCCCGATTCAGCGCGACCGGACCGCGTTCCGCTCGAGCCGGCGCCGGATGCGACGCCGATCGCGCTGCCCGGTGGTGAAGAGGGCGCGAGCGCGGTCACGCCGCAGTCGATCAGCCTGCCCGACGCGGAAGGCTCGGTGCAGGGCATGGGCGAGAGCTTCTCTCCCGTCCTGAGCTCGGGCACGGCGACCTTCAGCGTGCCCATCGCCGTCGCGCCCGGCCGCGCGGGCGTCCAGCCGTCGCTCGCGCTCAGCTACGCGACGACGGGCGGCAACGGCCCCGTGGGATTCGGCTGGAACCTCGGTGCGCCGATGATCAGCCGCCAGACCGATCGCGGCCTGCCCCGCTACGTCGACGCCCCGCTCTGGCACCGACAAGAGGACCGCTTCATCTACAACGGCGGTCAAGAGCTCGTGCCGGTCGACAGCGGCCGCGCGGCGACGGTTGATCGCCACGCTGACCCCGACGCCGACACCGCCGCGGTCCCGAGCGACGTCGCCGGCTGGCAGCAGTACCGCGCGCGCGTCGAGGGCGGCTTCATGCGCTTCTTCCGCTCGCCGGACTCGGAGCGCTGGGTCGTTCAGAGCAAGGACGGGACGCGCTTCGACTTCGGGCCCCTCACGCTCGGCCCGCCCGGCGCGGTGAGCGCGTCGGCGAACGCGGTCGAGCGCGACCCGGACGGCGGCCCGACGGGCGACATCTTCCAGTGGGGCCTCACGCGGATGACGGACCCGCACGGCTCGAGCGTCTTCTACGTCTACGACACCGACGACGGCCGCAGCTACCTGCGCGACCTCTACTACGTCTCGCCCGACACCTGCGCCGGCGTCGGCCCCAACTGCTCGGCGTCGCTGGACACCTACGCGGCGCGCGTCCACCTCGTCTACGAAGCCCGCTCCGACGTCTTCGCCGGCTACACCACGGGCTGGCGCATCGGCACCGCACGCCGCCTGAAGCGCGTCGAGGTGACGGCCTGGGACGACACGCGCAACGAGCGCACGCTCGTGCGGCGCTACCACCTGCGCTACCAGACCGACCGCTTCCACAGCCTGCTCGCGTCGGTCCAGGTCGAGGGCCGCCCGCAGACCGAGGCGATGCCCGGCGTGATGGTAGGCGACCGCCACGTGTCCGAGCGCTCGCTCGGCGACCGCATCGTCGGCGAGCTGCTGCCGCCGATGACCTTCCGCTACTCGGAGATGGGCGGCGGCGGCCCGACGTCGACGCCGGTCGCCGGCTTCGGTGGCATCTCTACCGCCGTCCAGTCGGTCGCCAGCAGCCCGCCGCACTCGGTCGACGAGGCGCGCTCGGATCTGTTCGACGTCAACAGCGACGGCCTGCCGGACCTCATCGTCACCGACCCGGCGCGCTACACGATGCCCGACGGCTCGCCCGCGGTGGGCGTGTTCTTCAACGGCTTCAGCGGCGCACGCGCCACCCCGGCCGGCGCCGCGGCGACCTTCAGCGACGCCGTCCCGATGCCGATGGACAGCTCGCTCTCGAGCGTCCTGAACCTCAACAACCTGAACGTCGTCCCGATGGACATCGACGGCGACGGGCGCGGCGACCTGCTGCACATGCCGCGCTACCGCACCTACGGGTGGTGGGCGCCCACGCGTCGCGGCGCCGACGCGATCTCGCCCGCCGACCAGGGCTGGGAGTGGACCTACGCCGAGATCGATCTGCCCGCAGACGACACCGACCCGCGCATCGATCTGGGCCGCGACGGCACGCACCTGCGCGTCGTCGACGTCAACAACGACCACCTCATCGACGTCGTGCGCACGACCGGCACGGTCATGCAGACGTGGCTCAACCTCGGCTGGCTCCCCGGGGGCGATGGCCGCTTCGGCAGCTACACGTTCACGGGCACCGACTACGAGCTGTCGACCCAGCCGGTCGAGAGCTGTCTGCTGCAAGAGGGCTTGCCGGTCGACTTCGAGGACCCGGAGGTCCGCCTCGCCGACATGAACGGCGACGGCCTGCAGGACCTCGTCAAGATCCGTCGCGGCCGCGTCGTCTACTGGCCCGGCCGTGGCGACGGCGTCTTCGGCACGGGCGATCGCACCTGTCCGCGCGGGGCCGGCGCGAACCGCTACATCGAGATGGGGAGCCCACCGCCGGAGCTGAACCCGGACCTCGACGGCGTCTACCTCACCGACGTCGACATGGACGGCGCGACCGACGTCGTCCAGGTGCGCTTCCGCGACGTCGACGTCTGGTTCAACCGCGCGGGCCAGAGCTTCACCGAGCGCACCATCGCCACCGGCACCCCCGCCACGCCGGCCTTCGCGCCGCGCATCCGGTTCGCGGACATCGACGGCAGCGCCACGACCGACATCGTCTGGGCCAACGCGCACCGCTGGGAGTACCTCGACCCGACCGGCGGCCAGCGCCCTCGCCTGCTCGTCGGCGTCGACAACGGCCTCGGGGCCGACACCACCATCGGCTACGGCTCGAGCGCCGAGGACTACGTGCGCGACCTCGCGGCCGCGAGCACGAGCGGCGAGAGCTTCACGTGGACGGCGAGTCCCGAGGGCCCCGACTCGCGCCTCTGCGAGCTCAGCGGCCGCGCCCGCTATCTCCAGTGCGACCCGTCCGAGACGAACCGGGCCGACTGGCTCATCCGCTCGAGCGGCAGCCCCGTCGTCAGCAGCGTCGTCCGCAGTGTCTCGACGACCGACCGCTTCGACGCGCTCGGCCGCCAGGCGCAGGTCAGTGAGTCCCAGTTCGCCTACCACGACGGCTATTACGAGGGCATCGAGCAGGAGTTCCGCGGCTTCGGCGCCGCCGACGCGACGACGATCGGTGACTGGAACAACCCGACAACCCACAGCCGGACGCACTTCCTCCAGGGCCGCCGCCCGTCCGACCGCGCCGACGACCGCCTGCTCGACAACCCCAACGAAGCGCTGAAGGGCAGGGAGGTCCTTACCGAGGTCTTCGACGACGCGGGCGCGTACCTGTCCACTTCGTTTGCGGGCGTCACGAACCGTCACCTGATGACCGGCCTCGACGGCCGCGAGATCCACTACGCCTACGTTCACGAGACCAACGAGCTCCGCTACGACACGACCCCGTTCGCCGCGGGCTCGGGCGCGCTGACGCTGTCGGCGGTCGTCACCGAGGCGGTCGCTGGCGACGGCTCTGTGACCGGGGGCGCCGTCACTCGTCAACGCGACGTGCGTATCCGCGGCGCTCGTACCTCCCGCTTGCGGACCACCTTCGACGAGGTCGACAACCTCGGCCACATCCACCAGCAGACCGCGCACGGCCATGTCGACCTGATGAGCGGCGCCGGGATCGATGGGCTGATCGTCAGCCACATCGAGCCCGAGCTGGTGAACGACGAAGGCTGGATCTGGCGGACCCGTCAAACCTCGCTGACTGGACACGACCTGCCCGGTCCCGTCCGCGAGACACTGAATCAGTACGACCCGACGACCGGCGACCTCGTGCTCGCGAGGCAAGTCGTCACCAACCCGGGCATCGCCTACGCGTTCGCGGGCGACACCGACGGTGCGCGCGCCTACTCGCTGGTGGCCGAGGACCTGGTCGCGAGCACCGCGTACGACACGTGGGGCAACGCGATCCAGAGCTGCGCAGGCGCCGATCTCGCGGCGGGCACCAACGACTGCCTGCGCCTCGGCTCCGTCGACCTCGACGGCGACTACCGGCAGCTCGTCACCGCCGAGCACATCGTCGTCTCCCGCTCGGCGCCTCCGCTCTCGTCGACCGGCACCTGGGACCGCGGTCTCGGCGCGATCCTCACGGCAAGCGATCCGAACGGGCTCACGAGCGCCGTCACCTACGACGGCCTCGGCCGGTTGACCTCGGTCACCCCACCCAACGTCGCCGGGTGCAGCGGCTCGACGCCCACGACCCGCATCCAGTACGAGCTCACCACCGACCCCGCACGTCAGCCGCTGAGCCGCGTCGTCTCCACCACCGAGCTCGACTGCTCGGCCATCGGCGCCGACACGCTGGTGTCCATGGCGTACGTCGACGGCCTCGGCCGCGCCCGCGCCGCGCTCGCCACGGACGGCGTCGACCACGCCTGGGTGCGCAGCGGCATCACGACCCTCGACAAGAAGGGCTCCACCCGGCGCACCTATCAGGCCGACTTCTCCGACGCGAGCGACACCGACTACCGCGCCGTCGTCGCCCTGCCCGCCGACATCCCGTACGCGGTCACCCGCTACGACGGCTTCGGAAGAGCCCGTGGCGTCATCGCCGAGGACGGCGCCGTCGTCTGGACCAGCTACCACTCGCTCTCGACCGACGTCTGCGACCCGCTCGACAACGATCCCGCCAGCGAGCACTACCGCACCTGCACCACGGCCAGCACCGACGGTCACGGCCGGACCGTCGACCAGGTCCTGCGCAATCGGAACCCCGACACGGGGGAGACCGAGACCTACCGGCTCTGGACCTACTACCGCGCCGACAACGCCGTCACCGCGCTCGTCCGCACGCAGACGGATCCAGGCGTCGGTCGACCAGCGTCGCCGGGTGCGCCCGCGATGGGTCGTGTCGTGCGGACGTTCACCTACGACAGCGTCGGCCGCCGCCTCTCGAGCGACGACCCCGACACCGACAACCCCGCCGACGCGAACCAGGCCACCAACTCCTGGCGCTACCTCTTCAACCGCGTCGGCGACCTCGTCGCGGTGCGCGACCCGCGCGGGTGCGGACAGAACTTCTTCTACGACCTCGGCGGCCGCCTGAGCGGCGAGCAGTACGTAGGCTGCGCCGAGGCGCAGCCTACTGGGAGCGAGGGGGCCTCGCTCTCGGTGTCGGGGCTCGTCGGGCTCACGTACTACGGGAGCCCGCAGGCGCTCGACGTCGTCTATCACTACGACGCCTACCCGACCGGGTGGCTGCCCGCCTCAGGCCGCGACGCCGTGCCCGCCGCTGCGAGCCCGGTGCTCGGCCGCGCTACGGGGGTGACCGACCGCGGGCAGCGCTCGGCCATCGCCTACGACGACCGCGGCAACGTCATCTGGACCACGCGCCAGCTGGCGGTGATCTCCGCCGAGCTCGGCGTCACGAGCGCGACCTACCCCGACGGCCGGCCGGCGCCGGGCGAGACGGGCGCGGTCCCCACCGGCACCGTCGAGTACGACGAGAGCAACCCCTACACGCGCACGGCGACGTTCGACCACGCGAGCCGTCCGCGCTCGATGGAGCTCCCGCGCGACCCGGACTTCGCGGGTGAGGCGCCCGCGGTGGGGGGCCTACTCACCTACAACACGCGTGGGCTGCCCGCGTCGGCGACCGCCCAGATAGGAGCCGACCTCCACCCGATCGTCACGGACATCGAGTACCTGCGCGACGGCCTCGTGGCGTCGGTCACCTACGGCGACACCGACAACGGCGTCACCAGCATGGGCAGCCCCGCCTACCGCGAGCGCATCCCCACGCGGAGCCAGACCACCTACGACATCCGTCGTCGCCCCGTCCGGATGACGACGACCCGCGAAGCGGAACCGGGCGCCGATCCGGAGACGCTCGGGGCCGTCCGACTCGTCACCGACCAGCAGCTCGTCTGGGACGCGGCCAACAACCTGACCGCCGTCCTCGATCACCGCGACGGGGACGACTGGCCGGTGGGCCACCTGCCCCAGAGCGTGCACATCCGCCACGACTCGCTCTATCGGGTCGTCAACGCGGATTACGACTACACCCAGCACCTCAGCGGCGCGCGCACACCGCAGGACGGCAGCTCGGACTGGCGCGACGACTTCAACGCCGCGTCGGCCCAGGATCCGATGCAGACCGAGCCGCCGGACATGGTCGTGTCCCGGCCGACCGACCGCGTCGTGAGCCTCGCGTGGAGCTGGGACTTCCTCGCCAACCAGCGCGAGTGGAACGACGACCAGAGCTCGTTCTACGAGCGCTCGATCGGCGCGATCACGAACGGCGACCAGGTCACCGACGCGACGCGCCCGTCCGCCCTCTACCTCGCCACGAACCTCGACGACGGCCCCGGCAGCAACGCCGGCTGGGTCGAGGTCGACTACGGCCGCGGCGGCAACATGGAGGCGATGACCGTCCACGCCCAGTGCGTGGACTCCAGCGGCTCGTGCGCTCCGAGCGGCACCGACCTCGCGAGCCAGCGCAACGCGCTGCGCACCAACTGCTCGTGCGCCGTCGAGCAGCACTACGTCTACCGCTGGGACGAGCTCAACCGCCTCGCCGAGGCGCGGCGCTACGACCGCACGGCCGGGACCTGGCAGCTCGAGGTCCGGCAGCGCTACCGCTACGACGCCGCCAACGCGCGGGTCGTGAAGCAGACGCTCGACGAAGAGGGCTGCGGCGGCGGCGCGGGCCTCACGCCGTGCGAGCGCGTGGCGCTGTACCCGTACCCCGGCGACTTCGAGCGGAGGGGTCTCGCACGAGGATTCGGCGAATACGTCGCCGACGCCGCGCTGGGTACCGAGACCCAGTACGTCATCGCCGGGGCGCGGACCGTGTTCCGAGCCGAGACGCCCGGTGGCGAGGAAGACCTGTTCCAGAGGGACGAGCGGTTGGTCGTGCCCCTCACCGATCTGATCCAGACCACATCCGCGGCGTTCGACGTGCGGACCGGGCGGCTGACCGAGGCGTCGACTTACTACCCCAACGGGGGGCGGGAAACGTTCCTGGGAGACGCCGAGGCGCGCGTGCAGCCGGAGGTGAGTGGGTTCACGGGGAAGGAGGCGGACGAGGAGGTCGGGGTCGTCTACTTCGGGGAGCGGTATCTGGTGCCGCGCATCGGGCGGTGGGCGTCGGCGGACCCGCTGCATGTGCATACGGTTCGTGGAGGGGAGCCGCTGAACTCCTTCCACTATCTCGGCGGAGACATCCTCGGAGAGCGTGACGAGCTGGGCCTGTGTCCCACCGGCGACTGCCGGGGCGGTGGACGTGAGACGCGACACGATCGACGCGCACGCGAACAACCGGTCATGCATCGGGTGTACTCGGCACTGGAGTCGGCTGGCGACGCCGTGAACGAGTATGTGGGTCGGCCACTCATGCGGGTGGCGGTCGCACATGGTCAAGATCTCGCCAACGGCGCGAGCCTGGTCTTTGGTGCAGATGCCGGGATTTCGGTGGCCCGACGCACGGCTGAGATTCTCGAAGATAACCCGCCAATATCAACTGCCGGCGCCGCTGCCATCGTTGGCGTTCCGCTGAGGGTGGTTTCCGATCGTGCCGCGTATGCGATGGAGGTCCGTGAAGTCGCGTCAGGACGAATGCCACGTACGCGGTTTATTCGTCATATCCAACGGGCTAGGACTGTCGCCTCAAATGGTGCTCGAATCGCTGCGGCGGAGGGCGCTTCTGAAGCATTCGAGATCCTGATTGATCTCCTGGTCGAGGAATACGGCGTCAACCCCGACGACTATCCGCCTGACAACTTCGATGGTGATGCCCCCGAAAACGTTAGCCAAGCGGAACGTGATGCTCGCCCAGGCATCTCGCGCGATTCCGACATGGTGGGTGGTGACCTCGCTCAAGGAGGCGATGGCGTGATATACTTCGTGCCTGGCGAAGGGACGCCCAGTGGCCAGGGATACGTTGGTTCCGCTGATGACCTTCCAACTCGAGCGGCGACGGCGACCGATGGCCGCGACAGGACTCTCGCGCGGCCGATCGGCAGCTACCACATCGGCGACCGCGAAGGGCGCCGGCGTGCTGAACAAGCCGGCATAGACCTCATGGGTGGTGTTAACAGTCTCGATAATCGCAGAAATGAGATTGCCCAAGACGATGACTGAGAGTGGGCCGACTTCAACAAGGGTTTTACGGTTCTGGAAGTGGTTTGAGGAGCACCTTCCCGAGATAGAGGACTGGCTCGATTTTGATGCGGCGCGCCCCGGGTCGCCTATTCCGCGCATGATCGGAGAGTCTCTTGCCGACATTCGCGCCGGACTCCGCTGGGAGATCGGTCCCTTGCTGAAGGGCGACGGACGCTTCTTTGCCGTTAGCCCGGGTCGCCGAGAGGAGCTGTTGCAAACCTGCAAGGGCGTTGTGGCTGCGGCCCCGGTGGTCCCAGGTTGGACCTTCCTTCCCGCTAAACCGCCAAAGGCATGGGGCCAGCGTCTGGCAATGCGTGCAAGCGGTCGTGAGTATCAGTTCGATTTCTCCGATGGGTGGCGCTATTCTGCCAACGTTTCTGGTGAGGCACGGATTGATGTGCACGTTTGGCCGCCAGTGAAGGTGGTGGGAGGTGCTCCGTTGGAAGTGGTGCTGGGTGCGGTCGAACTGGCTCTTGAGTGTCAGGTGGGTGAGCTGTTCCTAGTTGAGCGAGTTGGCGCGATCGACGTCGATGTTCTTACGCGCCCGCCAACCAATGCTCTGATCTTTCCGCTGGACATGGGTGATCGCGCCCGGGCCCTCTGAGCGGTTGTGACAAGTCGAAGAGATGATCCCACCCGCATCTCCCGGAGCCCGTTACAGTTGGTTGCATGCACGCGGACAAGGGTCGCAGTTGGAGCCGTCGACGCCCCAGGAGCACCGCTGGACCCCACCGCCTCAGCCCGCCCCGGGGGATCCCACACCGCACGTGCCACGACGGACGCACCGCGGCCCGAGTGGGCGCAAGGATGAGGATGATCGCACCCGGGGTCTCGGCGGCGTCGTGACAAGTTGGGTTGCGGTGGTCTTGCCGGGCCCTGTCGCTCGAGGCCGGGTTCCGCTCTCGAGGCCCGCTTCCGCGCGAGCTTGCGCGCACCGCTCGGTCGCGCGCTGGGCGCATTGCTAGAGCGCGGAGATGATCCCACCCGGGGTCTCTCGGAGCTCGAGAGCGCGGAGATGATCCCACCCGGGGTCTCTCGGAGCTCGCGACAACTTTGGTTGCATGCATGCGGGCGAGGGTCGCGGCCAGAGCCGTCGACGGTCCCGGGAGCCCGGCCCGACCACACCTCCCAGCCCGCACGGGCGGACTCCTACACCGCTCGAGCCACGACGGACGCACCGCGGCCCGAGAACCTCTCGGTTCCCGGGCATCTCCGTGCGATCCGTCACCCGCCTAAGGAGGGTGTGAGGGGACGGCCTATGGGATCCGAGTGGGGACGGCGAATGGGTCCGCGTTCGGGACGGCGAATGGGATCCTGCTCGCGCGCATGCGGAGATGATCCGACCTGCGGAGATGGAGATGATCCGACCCGGGGTCTCCCCGAGCTTGCGACAACTTTGGTTGCATGCATGCGGGCGAGGGTCGCGGCCAGAGCCGTCGACGGTCCCGGGAGCCCGGCCCGACCACACCTCCCAGCCCGCACGGGCGGACTCCTACACCGCTCGAGCCACGACGGACGCACCGCGGCCCGAGAACCTCTCGGTTCCCGGGCATCTCCGCGCGATCCGTCACCCGCCTAAGGAGGGTCCGCGACGCGCATGCCGTGACGCGCGCGCATGAGGTAGGTCCCGTACGGCCAGACGATGTCACGCTCGCCCGCGCGGTAGCGGCGCCAGCAGGCGCGGTAGTCGTCCCGGAACTCGACGACCTCCTTCGCCGCCTCGATCCGCTCCCGCACCCGGCCCGGGCGGGTGGCGAAGGTCGGGTGCAGCTTGCCGAAGGTCTCCCAGCTCTTGGCCCGCTCGAAGGGGCCGACGTTCCGCGCCGCGACGGGGCCGAGCACCCTCCAGCCCTTGGACTTGATGTGGGCGCGCGCTGCGGCCACCTGACGGTCGACCTCGGCCCGGATCCGGCGCCGCGCCTCGTCCTCGCCGAGCTCCGCCACGATCATCGGCGGCAGCGTCACCGCGAGCGACGCGGCCTCGCACCAGCGCGCGGGGTCGAAGAAGCCGCCCGGCCGCGCCGCCGACAGCGCGCGCCGGCCCAGCTCCTCGACCTGGATCGAGAGGCCGGGCCAGTCCTCGGGGCTCCAGCACAGGCCCGCCGCCACGGGGTTCACGATGCAGTAGTCGACGTGGACACTTTCCCACCGCCCTGGGGCCGCGCGACGCGATCGTGATCCCGTTCCGTCGGGTGGTGGCCCGATGATCACAGAGATCGAGACGGCTCGTGGCGTCCGGCTCGTGGGGCGCCGTACGCGCCGCGAGAGGCCCCGTGGCCGCCGCGGGAGGGCTGGGCAGCGGTGGAGGCGCTGGCGGGCGTCTGGGCGCCACGTGCGCCGTCCGAGGCACGTCCGGCGCCGTCGGCCTCCCCGCCGGGTCGCGGTCCGGGCCCGGAGCACTGGGATCGACCCGCCCGACGGTCCACCAGGGCTCCCGCGGGGGGTGCAACCTCTCTTTCCTAGATACCTCGGGAGTAACTCCGCAAGTTCGACTGTCGACTCAGGAATTCGGCGGGGGGATCCGCGATGAGTGCCGTCGCAGCACTCACCGCGGTGGCCGCCGGGGCCGTCTACGTCGTCCCCCGGGGAGAGGATCCCGATCGCAGCCCGGCGCGGGTGGCCTGGCGCGGCGAGGTGGAGCGCCGGACCGCACGCCACCGACGCCGTCGACATGACGGCTACCTCGCCCGAGCGCGTCGCTACCGCGCACAGGCCGAGGTGGAGCGCGCGGGCGCCGGGGACGCGTACTTCGCCGCCGCGCGGACGGCCACGCTGATCGGTGACGTCTGGGCCGATCTCCTGCACGCGGCCGGAGTGCGGCAGCTCCAGGAGGCTCTCGCGCGTGCCGCGGTCCTCGACCGCAAGGCCGACTGGCACGAGTCGCGCGCCACGGGTCAGATCGAGCGGTTCCGTCGGGTGGCGGGCTGCCGCGAGGAGTGGGCGATGACGGCCTCGTGCGGGGGCTGTGGCGTCGTCACGCACGCCGCGGTGCCCATGGGGTGCGGCCACGATCGGCTCTGCGTCCACTGCCGCGGCCGCTCCACGAAGCGGGTCCGTCGGCGCCTGATCCCGGCCGCGATGTACTGGGCCGGGGAGGCCCACCGAACCAACCTTCGGGAGCGGCGCTTCGGCTTTGACAAGCTCGGCCTCAAGATGCTGACGCTGACCGTGCCCCATGGGGGTGCGGGTGGCCGAGGACGCGGCGGCGCTGCGCGGCGCGTGGGAGGGGTTCTCCCGCCGGCTCACGACGCATCTCGACGTCGATCGTCGGCGCCCGGGGATCTGCTACTGGCGCGTGCGCGAGGGGACGCCGGGCACGCACGCCGATGGCCACGTCCACTACCACGTGCTCCTCGTCGCGCCCTACGTCCACCACGCGATCCTCCGGCTCTACTGGGCGCGATCGCTGCCCACGGACTACCAGACGCGCCTCCCCGTCGCCCAGATCGACTGGTCCGCGGACGGCACAGAGGTCGTCGCGATCCGACGCACCCTCGCGAGCGGGCACCATCACGTCGAGACGATCCAGTCGCCCGTCCACCGTCGGCAGCTCGCCCAGGCCCTCGTGACACGCCGCGGGCCACACGGTCGGCCGCTCACCGAGATGCCCTGGCCGGTGATCGACGTCCGCGGCGCGGCGCAGCACCACCGCTCGGCCGGCTCCGCCCCGAAGGCTGGCTCCAAGGGGTACTACGAGGCCATCGTCAAGACGGTCTCCGAGACGGCCAAGTACGTCGTCAAGGACCTGGAGTACGTCGACGCGGTGACCGGTGACCGGAAGCTCGTCGACCCCGCGATCTTCGCGGAGCTGTACATGGCGACCGATGGCCAGCGCCGCACGAGCTGCACGATGACGCGTCGCGATGCGACGGGGCGCGTAGTCCGCCGCGGCTGGTGGTACGTCGAGTACCTGCACCCCTACGAGCGGACCTGCGTCGACTGTGGGCACATGGGTCCGCTGGAGTGCCAGATCGAGCGGATCGGCGAGCGGGTGACCCGCGGACCCTAGGGGAAACCGGGGCATGCTAGCGTCACGGTCGGTGGGATCCTCTTCGTTCCGATCCCCGCGGGTCCTCCTCCGGGCTGCCACCGCGATCGCCGAGATCGATGACGGTGCGGTGCTGGCGGGCGGCTACGCCCTCCAACTGTTTGGGAGTCGACGGCTCACCACTGGCGTCGACGTAGTGGCTGCGTCGATCCCGGAGGGCCTACCGCTGACGCGACGCCTGCGGTTCGGCGGCATCAAGACGCGCGTCGCCGGGGTTCCGACCAAGATCATCGTCCGCGACGATGATGCACGAGGGTTGTACGAGGCGGCCCGGGAGGCGGGGGTCGCGGTACCTGACGTTCCCCTGCGAGTCGTGCCGCCCGCGTGGATGGTCGCTCTGAAGCTCTACGCGGGCCGTGCGATCGACCTGGCCGACATCGAAACGATCCTCGGCTGGGAGATCGAGCGGCAGGAGGTCCTGTCGATCGCTCGACGGCATCTCGGGATCCTCGCGGCCAAGAAACTCGGGCAGATCATGACCTTGGCCGACTGGCGACGCGAGTCGGCCACGGACAGCGACGAAGAATGAGCAGAGGGGGATCTCGACGGCACCCCGCCCGGTTCGTACCCTTGGCGCCATGGGCAGACGCACGAGCAAGACGGTCCGAACAAAGGGCCCCCGCCACGCCATCCTGACCTTCGATGGGAAGTGGTGGACCGCCGAAGCACCCCATCTCGCCGGGGCGTACAGCCAGGGCAGGACGCGCGCGAGCGCGCTCAGCAACCTGCGGAGCGCGATCCGCGACCTTCTCGATGCGTACGAGCAACTCGGTGAGGAGCCGCCGTTCCGCGAGGTCGCGGAGGTCGAGGTCGAGATGGTCGAGATGGCCGGGTGAAGCGCCGGGAGCTGATCAAGCGCCTGACCTCGTTAGGCGCGACCTTCGTCCATGAGGGCGGCAAGCACACCGTCTACCGCAACCCGAGCACGGGCATGTTGCTCGCCGTTCCCCGCCACACCGAGATCGGGGATGGCCTGGCGCAACGATTGTTGCGAGACGCAGCGCGCAAGTCATGACAACGGCTGCGCGTGCCAAGCGGCGACGCCGACCGTTGAGTCATGGATGAAGGAATGTGCCGGACACGTTCCAGTCGCAGCGCGTCCCGTCGGTGAACGTGAGAGAAAAGCTCCCCGTATAGAATTCATCGGTTGCCTTCCGGACTTCGGTGAGGGTTGCTGACCCGTCGGAGCAAGAGACTGCAAGAATCGCGTTGCACCCGGGTGGAACGGCCGGAGAATCGCTACATCCACAGCCGGCAGGGCACGGCGAGCCGATGGCGGCCAGCTCGTCCAAGGACGATGCACGGACTTCGCCCACCGAGTCCTCACAGGACGCGGTACTCGTAATCTGCCAGGTGGCTACCTGGTCGTAGGTACCCGGCCGGATGGCGCAACCGGGTAGCGGCGGCGGCCCGGCGTCTGGCGGCGGGGTACCCTCGCATCGCTGGCTCACGCAGGACGATCCGCTGCCGCACCTGACGCACTCCGCGCCGCCACTCCCACACGCGTCCGAGCTGACCCCGCCAAAGCACTGGGTGCCCTGGCAGCAGCCTGCGCACACGCCGCACGGTGACGCTCCCGCGTCGCTACCGGGACATCGACCGCAGTCCCGCTCACACGTGAAGCACGTCTCGGCCCCCGTGCAGCGACCGTCCCCGCAGAACAGGTCGTCGGGTGGGCTCTGGCATGCCGAGACCAACACCGTGCACACCGAAAACCAGAATCGACGCATGTGGCACCTCCCCCTGGGCTGGGGCCCGCCGTGCCTCGACATCGGCCCCTCCTCGGTGCGTCGAGAGTACACCGCCTAATAGACGGTGGCGACCCAGATCGGCGCCCCGGACGATGCGCCGTGTCCCGGGTCCACGGTGGTGCAGGCGACCAGGATCCGCGCGCGGTCGCAGCGCTCGCGGAGGCCCGCCAGCGCATCGCCGCCGTGGCCAAGCTCCGCCGCGCCGAGCTGGAGATGACGCAGGAACAGGTGGCCGAGGCGCTGGGCTGCTCGGTCGCGTACTACCAGCGGGTTGAATACGCGAAGGTGAACCTCTCGCTGCGCTTCCTCGCCCACCTCGCGGTGGTCCTCGGGTGCGAGCTGGAGGACATGCTCCAGCCCCGCGAGCGGCGCCTCCGAGCGCGTCGGTCCACCGCGAAGAAGGCCGCCAACTGACGGTCCTGGCTCTCCGCAGTGGGCCTTGAGGAGCCGGGGTGCGTCGAAGGTACCATCATTGAAGTTGTCCGATGAATTGCTATTTGATTTCGGCGAACACCTGTGCCACTACTGGTCTCGTAGCTAGCCGGGTACCCGGCCACGTACCAGGTCACACACCATGTTGCCCGCCCCACCTGGCCGCCGAGGCCGCGCCAACCTCGCCCTGATCTGTCCGGTCTGCACGGCGCTCATCTATGCCTCGCGGCGGACGCAGATCGACGCCGGCCAGCGGGATGTCGATCACATCGGGCACCTCCTCGTGGGACGTCGCGGGCTCGGGCCGCCGGCCGGACGTGGCGAGCGCGGCCAGCCGCGCGCGAGCGTCGAGGTGCTCTATCCCCGGGCCGCGGACCTACCGGATCAGGTGCGGGACTGGTTCCGTCGCCGGCTGCTCGGGGCGATCCGCCAGGGGATCGAGTGGGGGCTCATCTCGGGTGACGACCTGGCGGACTACGCGGGGGGGCAGGCGGTCGCCCCGCGACGCGTGGAGAGGGGGCCAGCGATCCGCCCGATCCACGACTATTCGCCACCGCCGCTCCCGCCGCTGGGCACACGCACGGAGCGCGGGGAGGACGTGCGATGGTAGACGCCGCCGAGACCGCGCGCGACACCGAGGCCGAGGACGCTGACGACGCGACGCTCGATCTGATCGACCATCGCTACGATCGCGTGATCCGCTCGCGCGTGGGGGGCTACCTCGTCGAGGATCTGGCCGCGGAGATCGCGTGCCGCGACATGGGCACCGATGCCGTGAGCGTGCGGATGGTGGTGTCCCCGTCCACCGGCCAGTGCCGCGTGCTCTCGACCGACGAGCGCGGAGAGCTGGCTGCCGTCACCGCGGCGCAGTCGCGCGTCACGGTGGTACGGACCCATCGCGTCGAGCGCCCCACGAGAGACGAGTTCCGTCGGGTCCGACGGAAGCTCACGGCGGGCCCCGACGGGGTCCCCAAGCGGCGCACGTCGCGACGTCCGAGGTCGCGATGAGGCGCCGCCCGGCGGACGAGATCGCGTCGCACCTGCGCGAGGCGCTCGGCGATCTCCGCTCTGCGCACGTCGCAGGCGACGAGGCCGCGTGGGGGCGCGCATGGGATCGAGCGCATGCGGTGGCGCTCGGGCTCATGGGCGCGCGCCGGCTGACGGACGTCACGTCCTACCTGCGCTCGCGCGCCGAGTGGAGTCGTAGCTCATGACCCAGCGCGTGACCCTGGTCCTCATGGACAGCCAGTACCGCGATCTCGACGTCGAGGCCGAGGAGTACGGGATCGGCGTCTCCGAGTTGCTGGAGCGCGCGGCCGACGCGATCGCCGAGGGGCTGCGGCGCCCGGGATCGTGGGAGGCAGAGCACGTCGAGGCGCTGGCCCCGTACTGGCGAGGCTACGACGACGGCGCCTAGGCGCATATAGTGGTCGGGCCGGTGGCGTTGGTAGCGCCCCGGCCCGGGCCCGGTCGAGCAGGTGAGGAGGCGACCGAGTGATAGAGACAGTAGCAGAGCATCCCCTGATCATCCAGCCATCGCGCGGACCCACGGTGCTGCCGTGCCCTGCGTGATTCGGGCGGCCGGGACCCGCGTGTACCCGCGCACGACGCCCACCGGGCTCCACCTCGCGCGGCCGATCCGCGTGCTGCGCGACCACGACGTGATCGGGCTCACCATCGCCGCGACCCACCACCCCCTGACGCTCGTGGCGCCCGCGCCCGAGCCGCCTCGCCCGTGGTCGATCCCCGGTGTCTCGTACCGAGTAGCCGAGGGAGCGTCCGCGGCCCTCGCCGAGCGCGCGCGCGGTCGCGTCGTCGAGATCCTCCGTGAGCTGCGGGGGGTCGCGTGACGCGCGCCGTCGAGCTGATCCGCGCCTCCGGCGATGGGCAGCACGCGGCGGGCACCCCCGAGGCGCAGCGGCGCGCGCTCGACGCGCTGCGCGTGCTGCGGCCCGCCGAGATCGTCGAGCGGATCGATCCAGGCGTCGGCATCTCGGGCGCGCTGCCGATCGAGCGACGCCCGGACATCCAGCGCCTTCGCGCGCTCATCGAGGCGGGCGGCGTCGATGAGCTGCGCGTCGTCGCGATCGATCGGATCACTCGGGCCGATGACCTCGGGGATCGGCTCCACGTCCTGACGCTGTGCGCGCGCCACGGCGTACTGATCGTCGAGCCGCCGGGTCGCGTGATCGATCCGTCGCAGGCGCTCGGGCAGGTCGAGTACGTGATGCGCGCGACCTGGGCCGCCGAGGAGCGGCAGCGGATCCGCGCGCGCACCATGGGCGGGCGGGAGCGTCGCGCCGCGGAGGGGCAGCTCGTCCAGCGCCTCGGCTACGGCTACCGGCCGATCCCGCGCGTCTCGCGGGCGGAGCCTCCGCGCTACGAGATCGACCCCGTGGCGGCCGAGGTGATTCGGCGGATCTACGCGCGCGTGATCGCTGGAGACGGCCTGCGGCAGATCGCACAGGATCTTGACACCGAGGGCGTACCGACGGCACGCGGAGGGCGCTGGGCGCCCTCCTCGGTCGCGCGGCTCGTGCGGACCGAGACGTACCGCGGGCGGTTCCATCAGCTCGGCGGTGCGAGCGTGATCGAGGTCCCCGCGATCGTCTCCGACGAGACGTGGCAGGCCGCGCAGGCCGCGCTCGACGCGCGCTACCGGCGCCGTGGACGGCCGGGGACGATCCCGGCCCTCGTCCGCGGCCGGGCGTGGTGCGGGATCTGCGGACAGTCGATGCACGTCGTCGCGGTCGGCCGCGGCAGCGTGCGCGCGCACTACGTCTGCCGCACCGCGACGCATCGCACCCGCGAGACGACCTGCGGCTCGCCCTGGTACCGCTCCGACACGATCGACGAGCGCGTCTGGTCCGTCCTGCGCGACGTCATCGAGCAGCCGGACGTGCTCTCGGCGGCGAGCGACGACGGGAGCGAGACGTGGCGCGAGCAGGTGGCGCAGTGCGATGCGACGGTCCAGCGCGCGCGGCGTGACGAGGACCGCGTGCTCGGGCTGCTCCGGCGCGACCTGGTCACTCTCGACGCGGCCGAGGAGCAGCTCCGGCGGATCCGCGCGGCGCGCGAGACCGCCGAGCGCTCGCGGGGGCTGGCCGAGCGCGCGATCGCCGACGCGGAGCGGCACGCGAGCGTGGCCGCCGACGCGGTCGAGACCTACGGCCCCCTCCTCGACGCGGCGGACTACGCGACCCGCCGGCAGCTCGCCGAGGCGCTCCTGCCCGACGGGCGCGAGTACGGCGCGTGGCTCTACGCCGATCGGATCGAGGTGGTCGGGGTTCTCGCGGCGGGCGGAGCCGCGCCGATGACGGAAGTGTCCACACCGCCTAGGCGATCTCGAACACCACCGCGTCGACCGTCTTGCACTCGACGATGCTCAGCGCCCCCGGTTCCCACACGATCCCCCGTCGGGCCCCGCGCAGCACGTTGACCGACTTGGCCAAGAGCGAGTTGAGGTCGCGGAAGAAGTCGCTGATGCGCTGGTCCGCCACCGACAAGACGATGTGATAGTGAGAGCTCAGCACGGTCACGGCGTGCAGCTCCACGTCGAACAGCGGCGCGAGGACCACCAACAGCCACGTCACGATCGCCGTCAGCGCCGCGTCCGGCCGGAGCAAGAACCGCCGGTCGTCGACCCGCCGGCACACCGCGAAGGTGGTCTTCGGCAACGGGATGCGGCGCGGCTCGGTCACGCCGGACCTGCACTTCACTTCGCGTGCCGGAGATCCGCCTCAATGATCTCGCGTATTTGCGAGCCCGGATCGGCGAAGCGGCGAAGGTGGCGGCGATCGCCGCTCCTTCGCTCACGGACGCACGCGGGCCGCCACGGCGCCGAGCACCGCGCTGGCGACGCCTTGCACCGCGGCCGCCGCGTTCACGGCTGGCGTCCAGAAGGCGTCCAGCACCCAGTACTCGCCGACGTCGCTGACGTCGCCAGCCAACAGCGGCACGACGTAGCCGTCTCTTCCGGCGATCAGCGCGACGGCCATCGCGGCGAGACCTACGACCGCGAGCCAGAGGAGCCGTGGCGACGCCGGGGGGAGATGATCGCACCCGGGGTCTCGCGGGCATGATGACAACTTTGCGTGTAAATACTACGGGCGGTGCCCGCCCTCCGGAGAACTGGCGACCGCCCGCTTCCCGCCGCAGAGCCCTTCGCGGCCTGCGAGAGCGGATTCCTGCACCAGCTCAGGCACGACGGACGCACCACGCCGAGAACCACTCGGGTTCCCGGGGCGTTCACTGGATCTGCGCCGCCTACGGTGGGTCGGCTACCCGCATGTCGTGCCGGACCCGCATCAGGTACGTGCCGTAGGGCCAGACGATGTCGCGCTCGCCGGCGCGGTAGCGCTTCCAGCAGGCCCGGTAGCTCTCGCGGAACACCACGACCTCCTTGGCCGCCTCGATGCGCTCTGCCACGCGACCCTGTCCGGTCGCGAAGGTCGGGTGGATCACGCCGAAGGTCTCCCAGCTCTTGGCGCGCTCGAAGGCGCCCACGTAGCGCGCCGCGATCGGGCCGAGGACCCTCCAGCCCTTGGCCTTGATGTCCGCGCGCGCCTTCGCGACCTCGCGGTCGACCTCCCTTCGAATGCGCCAGCGCGCCTCGTCCTCGCCGAGCTCGGCGAGCAGCATCGGCGGCAGCGTCACCGCGAGCGTCGCCTTGGCGTCCCACAAGCGCGGATCGAAGCAGCCCTCGGGCCGGGCGGTCACGCACTCCTCGGCCATCTGGGAGATTCGAGATCCCAGCCGGGGCTCCTCTGTACGCGAGCGGAGAGATCTCGAGGGCCCGCTCTGGGCCCACCTCCGGCGACCGAAACGACGAGGGCCCGGGAAAACCGGGCCCCTTCTCGAAGCGGGTGAACGGGCTCGAACCGTCGACATTCAGCTTGGGAAGCTGACGCTCTACCAACTGAGCTACACCCGCGGAAGGGCCGAATCCTACGCCGACCGGGGCCGGCGTCAAGGGTGGTCAGTCTTCGCCCATGAGGTCGTCGAAGGCGGCGTCGATGTCGTCCTGGGCCATCGTCGGGGCCTGGACGGAGACGGGGCTCTGCGGCTTGGCGAGGGCGTCGATGCGACCCTCGACGTCGCGGAAGCCGGGGTCGCGCTTCTGGACCTTCTGGTAGTAGTACAGGGCCTCTTTGGGGTCGTGCAGGAGCTCGTAGGCGCGGCCGAGCTCGAAGTAGAGGCCGAGCTCTTCGCGGTCGGTCTTGGACTCGGCGTAGAGGCCCTTCTTGAAGTGGGTGATCGCCTCGGCGATCTCGCCCTTCTCGATGTGGCAGAGGCCGATCATCGTCTGCGCGATGCAGATGCGCGAGACGTTGGTCAGGCAGAGCTTGAACTCGCCGACGGCGTCGTCGAGGAGGCCCATCTCCTTGTAGGCGATGCCGAGGTCGAAGTGGGTCTCGGTGTCCTCGGCGCCGACCTGCTCCTCGACGCCCTTCTTGAACTGGGCGAAGACCTGCTCGACGTCGAGGACGTCGCGGCCCGCCTGGGTGTCGTCGACCTCCTCGAACTCTTCGGCCAGCTTCTCGGCCAGCTCGAAGCTCTGGTCGACGAGCATCTCCTGCGAGGCCTTCGCGACCGCGGCGTTGTTCGCCGCGTTCTGCGCCGCGAACTCGACCTCGCGCAGCTTGTCCCGGATCAGCGGGTGGTTCGGGTGCGTGTTCAACGCGTCGTGCAGCATGCCGCGCGCCTCGTCGATGAGGCCCTGCGCCATGAAGAAGTCCGCCTCGTCCAGGGTCTCCTCGACCTCGCCGGGCGGCATCGAGAGGCGCTGGCTCGCCTCGGCCTTCGCCTGCGCGGGCGTGCTCGGCCGCAGCGGGACGTCCTCGAACTCCTCCGGCGACATCGGCGCCAGCGGGTCCTGCAAGCTCGGCGGCGGGACGACGAGGCCGACCGGGGGCAGCTCGGCGCTCGCCGGCGGGGGCACGGCGTCGCGCGTCGGCGGCGGATCCTCGTAGGGCGCGGCGTCGGTCGCGGTGGCCGGCGCGAGCGGCGCCGAGGCCAGGGTCTCGATCGGCTCGGCGTCGATGAGCTCGAGGGTCTCCGCCGGGGGCTCGGCCTCCCCGGGGTGGGTCATGTCGAGGCCGGCGTCCTCGTCGTCGAGGAAGAAGACCTCGTCGTCGTCCGGGCCGGGGATCATCGCGGGCGCGAGGTCCTCGGCGGTCGCGGTCATCGCGCGCGAGGGCGGCGGCGGGACGGAGGCGCCGACCTCCTCGAGGCGCTCGCGGGCCTCGGCGTGGTTCGGGTCGATGTCGAGGACCTGCCGCAGGTAGAGGACCGACGCGGCCGACTGCTCCTCGGACAGCACGTCCGCGAGGGTCAGCAGCTGCTCGATCGCGTCCTCGATCCGACCGGACTCGAGGAACAGGTCCTTGAGCCGCTCGCGCGCCTCGACGTGCATCGGATCGATCTCGAGGACCGCCGAGAGCTGCTCGATGACCTTCTGCTTGAGGCCGTAGCGGAGGAAGACGTCGCACTCGGTCAGCAGGCGAGCGATCTGCGCCTCGCGCTGCACGTCCGCCGAGACGTGGCCGTCGTCGGGCAGGAGCTCGTCGACGTCCTCGATGACCGCCTCGTCGATGACGTCGTCGGCGATGACCTCGACCTGCTCGAGCTCGTCCTCCTCCTCCTCCTCGACGATGAGGATCTCGTCCTCGTCCTCCGGCTCCTCGTCGAGCAGCTCCATCTCGTCGACTTCGTCGACCATGTGGACCTCTTCGATGAGGTCCGGCTCTTCGACGGGAGCTGCGCGCCGCGCGCCCGTCGGCTCGATGAGCGCGCTCGCCGGGGGCTGGATGTCGCGCCGCACCGCGCTGCCGCCGCCGGCGTACTGCGCCAGCGCCTGACGCGCCTCGCGGTCGCCCGGGTCGAGCTCGAGGATCCGACGCAGCGTGGTCGCGCGCTCCTCGGCGCGGTTCGCCTCGTGGTGGATGCGCGCCACCTCTTTGTAGACGCTGATCGTCTTGGGCAGCTGGCCGAGCTGGTGGAACGCCTCGGCGAGGAGCTCGAGCGTCGCGATGTCCTTCGGATCCGCCTTGAAGCAGAGCTGCAGCTTGCTCAGCGCGCGCTTCGGGTCGCCGCGCTCGAGGTAGATGTGCGCGAGCTCCCGCGCGCGCTCGAGGTCGTCGGGCCGGTGGTAGAGGAGGCGCTCGGCGACCTTGATGTAGTCGTCCATGCGGCCCTGCTCCTTGAGCAGGCGCGCGCCTTCTTCGAACTCCTCGGCCGCCTCCTTGGTGCGCCCCGCCTTCGACAGCGCCTCGGCGGCCTTGATGCGGACCGGGATGTTCTCCGGGTCCAGCGCCGTCATCTTGAGCAGCGTGTCGAGCGCCTTGTCGATGTTGCCCGACCGCGCGTAGGACGCCGCGACGTGCTCGTACGTGGCCAGCGCGTCGCTGACCAGGTGGAGCATCTCGTACATCTCGCCGAGCCCGAGCTGGATGTCGAGCCGCGTGGGGTCGAGCTTGAGGATCTGCTTGTAGACGGCGACGGCCTTCAGGAAGAAGCCCTGGTCGCCGTAGGTCGTCGCGACCCGCGAGTAGGTCGAGATCGCCTCCGACTTGGCGCCCTTGCGCGTGTACAGATCACCGATCTTGAGCCACGTACGGACGTCGTCGGGGTCCTCACGGACGATCTTCCGGAGTTCCGCGATCGCCTTGTCGTAGTTGCCCTTTCCCAGTTGCTTCTGGGCGGCCTCGAGGACCTTGGTGCGATCGACGCTCACGTGGCGGCGGTGGGCGCGGCCCGCCCTCCTTCAGTCACCATCGAGGGTACACGCGTACCCTCCGATGGGTCTCGGGTCAGGGGGCGAGTGTACGAGCGCTCCGCGATTTGGGTCAAGCGGCCCGAGATCCCCGCAATCGCTCCAGGAACTTGGTCGAAAGGCGCCCGTCGCGGAAGTCCGCGTTCCTCATGATTTCGAGGTGAAGGGGCACGTTCGTGCGGATCCCCCCGATGAGGGTCTCCCGCAGCGCACGCTCCATCTTCCGGATGGCCTCGGACCGACTTCGCCCGTGGGTGATCAGCTTCAGCAACAACGAATCGTAAGCCGACGGGACCCGCCAGCCACCATAGATCCCCGCATCCACCCGCACTCCGGCTCCCCCGGCGGGGTGGTACTCGGTGATGCGGCCGGGCCAGGGCGCGAACGTCTCGGGGTCCTCGGCGTTGATGCGGCACTCGATGGCGTGTCCGTTCAGAACGATGGGGCGGTCCTTGGGGATGCTCAAGCCCTCACCGCTCGCGATGCGGATTTGCTCGAGGATCAGATCGACGCCGCTGACCTCCTCGGTGACCGGGTGCTCGACCTGGATCCGCGTGTTCATCTCCATGAAGTAGAGGTTCTCGCGCTCGTCGAGCAGGAACTCGAGGGTCCCCGCGCTCCGGTAGCCGCTCTCCTTCATCGCGCGCTCGAGCGTCGCGATCATGTCGCCGCGCAGCTCCTGGCTCATCGCGACGCTGGGCGCCTCCTCGAGGAGCTTCTGGTGCCGCCGCTGGATCGAGCACTCGCGCTCGCCGAGCACGCGCGCGTTCCCCTGGCCGTCCGCGATGACCTGGAACTCGATGTGCCGCGGCTCCTCGACGAAGCGCTCGAGGTAGAGGTCGCCGTTCCTGAAGCCCGCGATCGCCTCGGACTGCGCCTGCGGGAACACCCGCCGCAGCTCCGGCGCGCTGCGGACGATCTTCATCCCGCGCCCGCCGCCGCCGGCCGAGGCCTTGAGGATCACGGGGTAGCCGATGTTCTCGGCCTGGCGCACGGCGTCGTCCGCGTCCGCGAGGACGGCGGTGCCGGGCAGCAGCGGCAGGCCCAGCGAGGTCGCGAGGCGCCGCGCCGGCACCTTCTCGCCCCACTGCTGCATGTCGCGCGGGGTCGGCCCGATGAACGTGAGCCCGCACTGCTCGCAGATGTCCGCGAACTCGGCGTTCTCGCTCAAGAAGCCGTAGCCCGGGTGGATCGCGTCGGCGCCGGCGATCTCGGCGGCCGCGATGATGGCCGGGACGTTGAGGTAGCTCTGGGCCGAGGGCGCGGGGCCGATGCACACGGCCCGGTCCGCGAGCCGCACGTGCAGGGCCTCGGCGTCCACGGTGGAGTGGACGGCGACGGCCTCGATGCCGAGCTCGCGGCACGCCCGGATGACCCTCACCGCGATCTCGCCGCGGTTGGCGATGAGGACCTTCTTCAGCACGTCAGCTCTTCTTGACTTTGAACAGCTTGTCGCCGAACTCGACGGGCTTGCCGTTCTCGACCATCACCTCGATCACGGTCCCCGCGATCTCGGACTCGATCTCGTTCATGAGCTTCATCGCCTCGACGATGCAGAGCACCGAGCCGGGCGAGATCGCCTGGCCGACGTCGGTGAAGGCCGCGGAGTCGGGCGAAGGCGAGCGGTAGAAGGTGCCGACGAAGGGCGAGGTGACGAACACCACGTTCTCGTCGTCCGCCGGGATCGCCGGAGCCGCGGCGTGCGCGTGCTCGATCGGGGGCGGGGGGAACGAGCCCGGCGGCATGCTGGGCGAGCCCTGCTGCATCATCGTCGGGGTGGCGAACGAGGCCTCGTCGGAGCCGCGGCGCAGCATGATCCGCTGCTCCGGGCCCTCGAGCTCGAGCTCGGTGACGCCGAGCTGCTTCATGGCCTTCATCAGCTCGCGCAATTGCTTGATGTCGATGTCCATCCTCAGCCGTTTCCTCTGGGCATCCGGAGATAGTCGATGAGGCCCCGCAAGCCAAGCGCATAACTGTTCGGCCCGAACCCCAGGACGACCCCGACGCAGACCGCGGCGATCATCGACCGGTGCCGAAAGGGCTCGCGGGCGTGGACGTTCGAGAGGTGGACCTCGATGCAGGGCTTCTCGGCGGCGCTGATCGCGTCGCGGATCGCCACGGAAGTGTGGGTGTAGCCGGCCGCGTTCAGGAGAATTCCATCCCAGTCCTGGCGCGCCTCCTGGATCCACTCGACGAGCTGGCCCTCGTGGTTGCTCTGCCGGCTGGCCACCAGCGCCCCGAGCTCGAAGCCCAGGGACGACAGGTCCGCCTCGATCGTGTCGAGGTCGGCGGAGCCGTAGATCTCCGGCTCTCGCTCACCGAGCAGGTTCAGGTTGGGCCCGTGAAGGACCAGGATGCGCAAGAGCGTCTGGGCCATCGCGGGAGCCGGCTCAGGTCAGCTCACCGACGAGCTTGCTGCTGGCCGTGCGCAACAGGAAGCGGGCCTTGCCGAAGTTGCCCTGCGGCAGGAGCGTCATGGCCACGAAGTACTCCTCGTTGACCACGCGCATGACCGTCGTCATGTGCTCGGCCCGGATCGAGATCTCCTCGGCCGTCCCCGCCTCGAGCAGCTCGGAGGCCTTGCGGATGTCCTTGAGGATGACGCTGAACTCCATCCCCACGGTCTCCACGTCGACCGGCGGCGTCGCCGCCTCGCGGACGTAGTGGTCGACGGGGATGCCGTCGAAGCCCATCAGGAGCCCTGCGACTCCTCCCTCGGTTCGATCGACGACGTCTTGAAGAACCTCTTTGAACATCCCGCCTCCGCCGTGGCGATCACTCCACGGACGGCGGCGCGGGTCAAGTTTGCTCTTTGGGGAGGTCGGGCTTGGAGTCCGAGCGACGCTGGCGGTGGGAGCGCCGCTCGACGTCGTCGAAGCGCTTCACGACCACCAGCGCGAGGGCGCCGGCCGACAGGAACAAGATCCAGAACGGCCAGGTCGCCACGCGCCGACGCCCCTCAGAACTGGACCGGGTAGGTCACGACGAGGCGAGGCTGGCTGAACGCCGGCACCTGCGCCTGCCGCGCGACGCGGGCCACGCACGAGCGCTGCGGCGGGCTGCCGAAGTCGTTGGGCACGACCGCCGAGGTCGCGCGGCCGCTCGAGACGAACGTGAAGCGGATGTTCGCCACGTGGCCGTTCAGGTCCGGCGCGCACTGCTGGAGCTGCCCGCGGATGTTCTGGATCGCGGTCGCCACGTCTTCGCGGCTGGGGGTCGCGGGCACGTTGCCCGTCGGCGCCACGGGGCGCGGGGGGCGCGTGGTCGGCTCGGCCGCGATGACGGGGCCGTCGTCGACCGGGCGCGAGGGCGCGACTGGCTCCGGGCGCGGCGTCGGCCGAGCCGCCACCGGCTCTTGCCGCGGGCGCGGCGTGAAGGGGCGGGCCACGTTGCGCGGCTCGGGCCGCGGCTCGGGTCGCGTCGGCTCGGCGCGAGCGACGACCACCGGCTCCTCGGCGACCTCCTCGGGCTCGTCGGCCACGGTGTCCTCGACCGCGTCCTCGGCGGTGTCCTCCGCCGTGTCCTCCGCGGCGAGCTCGTCCTGGGCGACCTCGTCGTCGGCCAGGTCGTCGGCGGTGTCGTCGGCCAGGTCGTCGACCGGGTCCTCGGCCACCGGGGCGCGATCGGCCAGGCCCGGGGTGGGGGCCGTGGTCGCGTCCGGCCACATCAGGAACGCCACGAGCGCGACGACCGCCGCGCCGACGGCGAAGCCGATCCCGCCCGACTTGGCGTCGAACCCGCTGGCCGCGGCGGCGGCCGGCTTCTCCTCGAGCACCGGCTCGTCGAAGGGGTTGCGCAGATCCACCGGGGGCGGGGGCAGCGACGAGGGCAGCCGGGGCTCCGGCGGGAGCTCCGGGATCGTGTAGTCGGGGACGCTGCCCTCGAGGAGCCGCGGCGGGGCGAGGCTGTCGCGGGACGGCCCCGCGGCGTCGGGGCTGTCCGCCGGGACGGGATCGCGCTTCGCCTCCGTCGGGATCGGCGGGAGCTTCGGGAGCGGCGGGGGCGTCGTCGGCTCGACCTTGAAGGCGACCGAGGGCTCGACCTCCTCGGGCTTGGAGAACACCGCGGCGCGCGCGCTGACCTCGGCGGCCTCGAGCGCCGGCAGCAGCGTGCTGTCGGAGAGCGGCTCCGGATCGGACGGCGGCGCCGGCGGCACCAGCTTCATCTTGGGCCGCGGGATCGGCGGGAGCCCCGCGCTCGGGATCTTCGGCACCGGCAGCCGCCCCTTCGGGGGAGGCGGCGGCGCCGGGTGACCGACGAGCGTCTGCTTACCCTTCGTCGCCTTGGGCGGGGGCATCGCCGGGGGTCGGTCGGACCACAGACCCTTCGGTGCGCTCGGCTCAGGCTCGCCGTCTGCCTTGGTCAAGATTCGTTCCCCCGAAGCTGCGCTCATGATCCGTCCCGTCGATGTGGAAAGCCAGTTCGGGGACGAACCTGCGCATCAGGTAAGCAAGGATCAACGCTGAAATCCAATATGTATACAAAGGGTAACTCATAGCGCATCTGCGCCAGGGAGCCCGTCGACGCTACGGCCCCGCGCCCGCGTCGTCCGGGACCCCCGAATCGCCCACCGATCCCACGCACCCCGAGCTGAGCGCGCAGTGCTGCCCGGCGCCGCAGAGTGACTCGTCGGCCGCGAGGAGGCATCGCCCATCGGCGCAGCGCCCGAGCGCGCACTCGATCCCCCCGTTGGAGCAGTCCGAGTCGCGCGAGCAGGGCGGCGGTGGGCAAGTCCCCGGCGACTCCGGCGTGCAGCTGCGCGGCACGCAGGCTCCGCCCACGCACTCCGTCTCGTTGGCGGCGCCCGCGACCCCCGGGCAGGTGACCCCCTGGCAGTCGCGCGTGACCAGCACCGTCAGTACCGCCGCGCCCCCGTTGGGGATCCGCGCGATCGCGTGGCGGTCGGCGAGCACCACCTCGCCGGCCATCACCCGGACCCGGACCACCGGGTCGGCCCCGAGCACCCCTTCGAACACCGCCACCTCGCGGCCCGCGAGGTAGCTCGAGTGCTCGGCCGTCAGCGCCCGGACCGTCTGCTCCCCGTCGGACGCCGTCGGCGACCCCTCGAGGCTCGTCCGCACCTCGGTGAACTCGAACCCCGGCTGCAGGTCCGACTTGACCCGCACCACCAGGTCGCCCCGGCTGGTCCCCGAGTCGCAGCCCACGAGGAGGAGGAGGAAGGCGAGGGCGAGGCGCATGCCCTCATGGTAGCCGACCTCTCAGTCACAATGCGTCGGCTGACACTCGCAGCCGCACCCGCGGTCGCGGTGGCAGTGACACTCCCCCGTGCGGCGGTTGAAGTGACAACCGCACCGGTTGAGCCCGCCCCCGTGCGCGTGCGCCGCCGGGGCGAGCGAGAACCCGACGCCGAGCGCGGTCGCGATGGCGAGCGCGGTCGCGAGGAGGATCTGCTTGGTGGTCATCGCCCTCACCGTGCACGCCCTCCTCTGCGAACGTCGAGCAGAAGCGACCGGTGCGCTGTCAACCTGGCTTTACACATGCAACGAATTCGAAGAAAGGACCTCTCGCCCGAAACCGGCTGAGGCAGGCTCCGATGAGCCGCGGCAGGAGGGTGAGATGAATACAGACATTCGGCCGTGGATCATCGTGCTGGGGATCGGGCTCGCGGGCTGCGCGATGGACGAGCGACTGCCGACCGAGCTCGGCGGCGCATGCGGCCTCGACACCCAGTGCGCCTCGGGTCAGTGCGGCCACCTCGACGGCAGGTCCTTTTGCACCGAGGAGTGCGTCGACGCGTCCGGGTGCTCGGCGGAGGCGGGCCTCCCCCTGTGCCGCCCCGAGGGCTTCTGCGCCCCGGCCTGCCGCGAGGGCGAGCTCTCCGGCACGGGAGCCACCGCGCTCCTCTGCCGCGGCGGCGCCTTCGTCGCGTGCAGCGACCAGGACCCCGCCACCGCGTGCGCCGCGTGCGGCTGCGAGCCCTTCGGCGGCGGCATGTGCACGAGCACCGGCTGCGAGCTCCCGCGCGCCGACGGCGAGGCCTGCACCACCGACCTCCAGTGCGCCTCGCGCGCCTGCTACCGCGACACCAACGTCTGCGGCGCCCCGCGCCCGATGGGCGAGCCGTGCACCGTCGACGCCGAGTGCGCCACCTCCAACTGCAGCGCCGACGGCGCCGCCGGCGTGACCGGCGTCTGCAACCAGGCCCTGGGCACCACCTGCACCCGAAGCACCACCACCTGCACGCGTTGCATCGGCGCCTCGACCCTGAGCGACGGCATCTGCTCCCGCCGCCGCTGCGACCCCGAGCGAGCCCCGACTTGCCCGCGCGTCAGCCGACGCACGTGGACGTGCGACCGAACCGTCGACGGTGATCACCGCTGCTTCGAGACCTGCGACTACGAGGCGTCCTATTGGTGCCTGGAGGACTCGGACTACTGTCACATGGACGGGTACTGCTATTGAGTGGGGGCGTGACCCGCAATTCCGTGAGGTGCCTGGCGGCCGTGTGCTTCGGGATCGCTTCGTTGGCCTGCGCGGCATCTCCGAGCGCGCGGCCTCGAGCCGTTCCGCAGGATCCTCCGAGCCCGACCGCCGATCCAGACATCGAGCAGCCGGGCGACGCCGCCATCCTCGCGCGCCTCGGCGAGTGGGCGATGTCGGACGAGATCCTGGAGGCACGCTTCCCCGGTCGGCGACTCGAGCCCGCCGACGCCGTGCCGCTCGCTGCGATCGTCAAGCGCTTCCGGCGCGCGATCCTGGCTCGCGACGGAGAGGCCGCCGCGCGAGAGCTCTCCGAGGACTCTCTGCTGTACTGGGACGACGTACGTCGCTCGACCGTCATCGCGGGCCCGCCCGACAGCGTCTCTTCGCGCGTGCACACCGCGCTGTCGCTCCGCTTCACCACCCCCGAGCAGCGCGCGCGGATGACCGGGCGCGCCCTGTTCGTGCTCGCCACCGACCAGGGCTGGTCAGTTCCCGACGAGCTCCGGTCCTCCTCGCTGAGCGCTCGCGTCGAGCAAGTCGCTCTCGGCCGCGAGTCCGCGACCGTCGTGCTCGAGGCCCAGCGAGATCGTTACGTCGTCCTCGACTTCGCGGAGGAGCGGTGGCGTTTGCGCTTCAGCTCGCTGTTCAGCGACTTCGACATGCGCGCCATCGACCATGCGACCAACGCCGGGCTCTCCGAGGAGGAGCTCGTGACACAGGTCGCGGCAGCGATCGCGGCCCGCGTGACGGGTGGGCCGACGACCGGACCGGCGGTGCCTGCACCACCGCGTTCTCCGGGGACGCGGGCGTTGTTCCGAACGCGAGAGGAGCCGAGTGAGGGCGCGATGCTCCGGGAGGCCCTGCTGCGCGCGGTCCGTTCTCGACGACAGACGTGGCTCGCGTGCTTCGAGCCGATCCTCTGCGACGACCCCGAGCCGCCGCACGTTCTGGTGGGCTTCGACCTCGGGGCTGGAGGCGCGACGCGCCACGTGCGGGTCCTCTCGATCACGCGCCACGTGCGTGAGGGCGACAGGATCGTGGAGCGGGCGGGTGCGCTCGATGCGCCCCTGGGTCGGTGCCTCGTCTCCGTAGTCGAGGGACTTCGCGTTGCCCCCGAGCTCGCGAGCGATCGCCCGCTCCAGCTCCCTTTCGCGCCCGACCTCGTCGACTGCTCCGGCAGGCAGCGGTGAGCCCTCACCGTGCGGTACGCCCGAGCGCGGACCGCGCTGGCCTGCCGCCGATCAGCCGGGCACGGGCGCGGTCCTATCGCTGGGCTCCAGACCACCGCTCGAGCGCGGGGCGCTCGGCGTCGCGGTCGACCATCAGCCACAGGTCGCCTCGGTCGTCGAGCGCGGCCGCGAAGATCCCCGTATCGGGGGTCGACCCGTCCTCATCACGTCGGAAGACGTGCTCTCTACCCGCGTACTCGTACTGGTACCAACGGGAGGTCTCGACCGTCCAACGGCGCAACGTCGCGCACCACCGCGATCGAATGGGTTCCACGCCGATCGCGAGGGGCCCCTCCCGACGCGCCCTCGGCGGGACCATCGTCGGCCTCAGAGATCGCAGTCGAGGGTCGCCCTGCAGGAAGCAGTCCATCCCGCCCATGCTCTCGATGCACGGAGCGTGGTCGATGTGCACATCGAGTCGGGGCACGCGAGCGTGTCCGACGCGCACCAGGAGGGTGCCCCCTGGCTCGGCACCTTCGCCACCTACCTGGTCGCGCGGTAGACAACCCGCACGCACATGGCGGTGCCCAGGAAGAAGAAGCCGAAGCGACGCGCGAAGCCGTCGGTGACCGTCGACGACTTCCGCGACGATCCCATGTACCCGCGGGTGGTCCGCGCCACCGCGCACCTCTTGGCGAAGGGCAAGGTCGTCGCGCCCGTGGACGTCATCGTCCACATGGGCGTCTTGCAACCGAAGCGCCTCGAAGAGTGGCGCCGCGGCAGCGTCCCCTACCTGGAGAGGGTGATCGACAAGAACCTCTCCAGCCTGTCGAGGCTGCTGCGGATCCTGCGTTTCCACGCTCACGACATGAACCTCCAGCCCTCTCTCACCGCGTACACGAGGTCGGGCAAGGGCCCCAAGCAGCCCCTTCGCTTCACCAAGACCGGCGACCCCCAACTCGAGCGCGCCTACGCGACGCACCTCGTGTGGCCGGGCAAGGGTCCGTTCCACGCGCCGCGGAGTCAGAGCGAAGGGGAGGCGGGTCGCGGGGAGCGCTCCGAGGGAGCTCTCGACGACGAGGGGTGAGGATTCGGCCGCCCTCGGCTCGCACGTGGGCCGCTCGTGGTGCGAGCTCGCCGCCGCGTGGAGCGGGGCCAACATCCTCCCCGCTCGTCGCTCTTTCTTCTGAGTGCATCGACCAATTCCTGTTGCCCAGACGCCGCAGCCATCGCGATCCTCAGCTCATCGAGGCCGGGGCGGTCCCGACGCGAGGGCACGTGCGCGAGCCTACCGAGATGGCGTCGATGCCCCTGGTCTCACGTCACGAGCACTGCGCCAGCAGCCCAGCGGGCACGAGGGACTGGACGAAGCGGCCCGGCTCGACGAGGTCGAAGGCCGCCTTGGGCGAGCTCGCGTGGAGCAGCTCGCCGAAGTCCGCGTCGAGTCCCCGCGTAAGGCGACACGGCTCCTCCGCCTGGGGAGGAAACGCTCATCCCTCACATGGGCTGGGCGGAGCTCGTTCGACCTCGAGGTCGGACGCTCGCCACCCGTGCCTCGCCGTGTGGCGCCGACGGCAGCCAGGCGCCCTCTGGTCGCCCCCGCGCTTCGGACTGCGGGGCGTCGTGGACGGGGGCCCCGGGGAGGCGCCTCGATCGAGCTCCTGATACCCTGCGGTCATCGTGAGCGCTGCCCTTCGTATCGAGAGCCTGTCGACGCTCGCTCGGAACGACGCCGAGCTGCAGCCCCGCTATCTCGGTTTCCTCGCCGACCTAGGTGACGTGAGCGCTTCGCACGGCGTGCCCGAGCTGCTCGACGATGCGGCCCTCCTGCTGGAGCTGGCGGTGCTCGGGGTACACGTGCACGAGCTCGCCGCCGAGCTCGGCTGTGAGACCTGGGAGCAGCTCGACGCGCATGAGGGCTTCGCCGATGCCCTTGCGCAACGTCTCCCGTTCGACATCGAAGACGTCCGGCAACATCTGCTCGACACATCCGAGCTCTCACGAGTGGCGGCGGAGGCTCCCCGAGGCCGCCTGTTCCCCGAGGCCGCGGTCGTGGCTTCAGCATCCAGCATCACGGGCAGCTGTCCCATCGAGCAGCTCGAGAAGGCGGCCGCCGAGCTCGGGACGCCCGAGCGCGGTCACCGTTGCCGCGTGGCCTACGACGCGCTTCGGGCCTATCTGGCTCGGCATCACGACGACCGCCTGCGTATCCTCGGCCGTGTTTACGCCGAAGGCGGGATGACCGTCGAAGAGGTCGCTCGCGTCATGCGGATCGCCACCGAAGACGCCGCGGCGCTGCTTCAGGAGCATGGCCTCGCGCGCCCGCTCGAGGTGGCTCGCCTCGACGAGGAAGAGCGCGCTGCCATCTTCGCGAAGATGCGCGTGGACCGCCTCGCACGTGCGGGTGAGCCGACGTCTCCCGACGAGGAAGACGCTCGTCGAGACGCCATCGCGTCCTCTCGGATCGAGGACGTCGATGCTCGACCCTGGCTCCGCCGCGCGCGGTGACCGGGACGCCACACGACCCCGTTCGTACCGTTCTCGGACGCGGAGGATCGCAGGCTCGCCGAGAACCTCTTCCGAATCGCGGTCGCTGTCCGGGAGGGGGCCTACTCACAGCAGGCCCTCGGGATCGAGCTCGTCTGCCAGGTCCACCGCGCTCTCTTCGATGGAGTCCGTTCCCACGCGGGACGCACGCGCGGCCCCGGCTTCGGGCAGGAACACCTGGTGTTCGGTCCGAACCAATCGGTTCATCGGCGTGACGTCGCGCGAGAGCTCGAGCGGGTCTTCACTCGAGCGTGTCAGAGCCTTCGCTCTTGCGAGGAGCACCCGAACGACCCGCGCTACGAGGAGGCGGCGTTCCACCTTGCCGTATGGATCCACGCGGAAGTCGTGCGGATTCACCCGTTCGAGGACGGGAACGGTCGGACGAGCCGCGCGTTGATGAACGTCGTGCTGCACCGCTTGCGGCTGCGTCCCATCGCGGTGGGCGCCATCGAGCAGGAGTACAACGCGGCGCTGAATCACTACTTCGCGCACCGGGACCTCCAGCCGCTCGTCGACCTGCTGCTCCGCGGCTGAGAACGCGACGACAGGCACCACCACGTCGTGGCTCAGCGGCCAAGAAGCTCATCCTGGCCGCGCTGGGGCTTCCGAGCTGGACGTGCGTCGTCTCGCCGAGCGCCTGTTGGGCAGCATCCCTTCGAGGCTGCCGCCGAGATCCGAGCCGAGGGAGCGAAGACGCGAAAGGCCGGCCCGAATGGGCCGGCCTTGATGCGGAAGAGAGGACTCGAACCTCCACAGGGTTTCCCCCACTAGATCCTTAGACAGGCGAGTTGCCCTCATAGGGCGGGATTTGTGGGCAAAACGGGGGTCCGGAGAGGTCGCTGAGGGACACCAAGACCCCCTTTCGGGACACCGTGTCCCACTCACGGACGCCGCGCTGGCCTTGGTCGAGGCGGTGAGGAAGCGCGATCAGGCGACGCTTCACCGCCTGGCGTTGGACCTCGCCGAGGAGGTGGCGGAGCTGCTCGAGGCGAGCGTCGGTGAGGTGGTCCGGTCCATGTCGTGAGCCGCACCGTCTTCGGCTCAAGATCGAGGACTGTGCGGCCCGACCGCTCCGCGGCATCACGCGCCTCCTTCAGACCCATGCGGAAGCGGAGCTACGCTACCCGCGTGGCGGATCCAGATGACATCGGTCCCGTCCAGAATTGGCTGCGCAGATGGAAGCGCATCTTCGACAGCCGCGACCAGCTCGACCGTCTGACGCATCGACCCCGCACGGACCAACTCCTCCGCGACCTCGGTCGGCGCCTCGCCCGTCCAAGCAACCGCTTCGGAAAGACCACGGGATCGGGGCTCGATGCCGCGGTCGCGAAGGAGGCGGCCGCGCTCGCACCCCTCATCGCCTACGCCACTGCGAAGCTCGGGGACGACCAGCTCTATACGGAGCTTCTGACCAGTGAGGGCGTTGACGTGGGCGCGCTAGCCGCCGAGCTCCGGAAGCCGCTCGATTCGCGCGACTCCTTCAGCCACTTGCAGTGTCACCTCCAGGACCCTCGTCTGCAGCCCAAAGGAGTCGAAGCGGTCGCGCGTGTTGCGTGCCGCGCCGACCAAGAGGATCTCCGGCTGCTCGTCCAACTGGCGCTCGGCGAGCATCGAGCGGAGGAGCTCGCGCGGCTCCCGCGCGCCACCGTTGCGTCCGTGTCGTGGCGGCGTGCGTTCGAGTGTCTCGATGCCGAAGCGATGCGCGACACCCCAGGCCCCGACCTGATCCTCGAGCTCGTCGCCTCTTTGATCTCCGACGCGCCCGCACGTCCGGGTCAAGACGATGGCCCGTGGCAGCTGGAGACGGCAGCGGAGCGCTACACGGACTCGGAGTTCACCGACCCGATGGGCCATGTCGCGTTCCAGCTCGTCCACGGGCTGGTCCGCGTGGAGTCGTCAGACGACCTCGACGGGGCACGGGCAGTGGTCTGCGAGTTCGTGCGCGTGTGCCTCGTCAACGTCCTCCATCGCCGTTCGCTGCGCGGTCTGGAGGTGTCGTCCGGAGTCGCCGACGCGCTGTGGGCAGCGCTAGATCGTCACGGGTGGTTCTCGGGGGTGTACCCACAGGAGGCGCAGTGGCGAACGCCTCTGTCAGGAGCCGTGTTCACCGCCCGCGAGGCGACCGTGCGTTTCGCGGCCGGAAAGGCAGCCGCCCTCGCGAGCCGAATGGTCGCAGATTCGGTAGCCCGGGTTCTCGCGGCCGCCTTCGCTGGTCGGGCTGTCGTCGAGCTGGCCTCGAGGTCGCTCCATGATCGTGTCCGCCCGGTCTGCAGGCCAGCCGTCGCTGTCGCCTGCAAGTGTCTGAGGCGTCTGGTTGCTGGTCATCTTGGTACCGAAGACCTGAGTGCGTTCGCGAACCAGTGGGCCACCGCCCTTGGGGCATGGAGCGCGAAGTCATCGGCCTCGAACTGGCAGATGACCCACGGACCCGGAATCGCGTCCGCGACGGATCTGATGGATGAGGTGAGGCGGGCGATAGTCGGCACCGAGGAGCTGCGGACCGTCGCCTGGCTCGTCCAAGGATTCGAACCGTCAGCGGAGCCCGTCGAGTTCGCGGGCATCACCTTCGCGGACCCGAGTCAGTACAACTTCGGCCAAGGCACCTACCCATCAGTTGTCAGCCGCGGCGAACCAGTCCTTCTTGGACGCGTCACCGTCGACGCACGAACCACAGAGCAGGCCAGGGTGATCGGACGCGCGCGGCTCGAGCGAGCCCTGGACGCCATGGTCTTTGCGTCCACGGGCGACGAGGAGCGCGAAGGACTCGACCTTCGACTGCGCCTCGGATCGACGATCATCGAGGAGCCCACGAGGGGAGGGTGGCATGGCCGATCGGATGAGGAACCGCGTGAGCCCCGACGGCGGGGCGCTCACGAGGTCGCGGCAATCGCAGCGGCGCAGGAGGCTCTGCTGCGCAAGGCCGACGGGCCGCTGTCAGAGCTCGAGGGGCTCGTCGTGAACGCTCTTCCCTGGTACCGCAGAGCGCGATGGGAGCAGGACCCGACGCGCCGGTTGCTCGCGTACTGGATCCTGATCGAGGGGGCTTTCGCAGCCCCCGACGGGCAGGCCTTCCAGGCCATCGCGCGAGCGGCGCGCCTCCACGTGACCTGGGAGAGCCTTCATGCCTTGCGCGGATTCGTCGCGACCGTCGCTCACTTCGAGCGCCTGCTCTCGCATGACGACCAGCTGGTGGCAGAAGCCGACTTGCTTCTCCCGGAGTGGCGTCTCCCGCGAACGTCGATGACCAACCCCGGATGTCTGGCGCGGCTCGCGGACCAGCTCAGCGACGCCTCGTCCCTGGGCGCGCTCCCGAACGAAATCGAGGACCAGGTCGCCTTCTTTCTCGACGCAGGCGACGCCGTGCGCACGGACCTTCGTCACCGTCGCTGGGAAGCCGAGATCATCTTGGACCGTGCGCGCGACCATCGGAACAAGATCGTCCATGAGTCCCAGCTCGTCGGTGGTGAAGACCTGCTCCTCGCGGTCCAGCTCGAACAGATCGCCGAGGACCTCCTCCGCAAGCTGGTGGTCGGGGTGCTCCGGCCAGCTCCAGCCGAGACGCTCGCCGATCTGCTCGAGTGGTGGGACGCCCCGTTCTAGGGCCAGGGTGCTTCGCTCTTGCGGGCGCCGACGGGCCGGTCGGGCCGAGCATGGTCCTCCAGGGGCCGGGGATCGGGCGCAACGCGACGCGGGTGGCCGCGGGTGCGGCCAGCGGGTGCGCGGAGTGGCGCGAGACCCGCGCAGCCGCGCGTGCTACCGCGCCGAGCCGCGAAGGGGCGCGCACCGCCTCGAGACTCGGCGGGTGTCGCTCCCGCCGGCGCGCCCATGAGCGGCATGGGGGCGATGTGGGGCGCGCGAGAGGCTCACCGAGCCTCCACGGACCGTCTCCGTGCCCCGCACCCGGGGGGGGCGGGGGGGGGCAGGACCTCGATTTCGACAACGGCCTCGGCAACGCCACCGGCAACGGGGAAGCAACGGGCGCAGAGCGGGGCTGTGAGTGGCTCGATAAGAGCCACCGTCGTCGCCGCCGCCGTCCTTTAGCCAGTCCATCGACGAGATCGACACGGCGTGGTCCGCGCCCTCGTTGTCCGGTGCGTGCCTCGCCGAGCGCGTGCGCTCACCCGACGCTCGTCGCACGTCCAACCGGTCAAGGTTTCACGAGGCCTCCAGGAAGCGCGGTGCGAGTACGGTCTTCTCAAGATGGACGTGCGCGAGGATGCCCGTCTCGAGCGCCGCGAGCCCGGCGAACAGCGTTTGGTAGCTGCGACATGCACCTTGTGGCGCCTCGTAGTGGCAGGTCAGGTCCCGCAGCCGTCGCAGCGCAGCGCCGACGACATGCTGCTCGTCGAGCACCGTCGCGAGCTCCGCCGCGGCGTCCTTCGCGCGCCCGGATTCGAGGGCCGGAAAGAGCTGCGTCTCCTCCCGCTCGAGGCGCAGCTCGAGGGCGAGTCGGAGCAGCGCCACCTCCGCCGCGATCTCGCGCAGGTTCCCTTGCGTCGCACCGTGCACCCGCGCCACGTTGGCGGCGAGCCGGTCCAGGAAGGGGAGCGCCTGCCGCAAGTAGGCGTGATGGGTGCGCTCGATGTGGGCGATCAGCGCCGCGGTGGAGAGGCCCCGTGGATCGGCTGGCACGGGTCCGCGCGATCGGATGGCGTGTTCGAGCGCGTGCGTGAGCTCGTCGAGGTCGACGCTGTGCTCTTCGCACGCTCGAGCGAGCGAACGCCCGCCTCCGAAGCAGAAGTCGATGCGATGGCGTCGCAGGACGGCGGCGCACTCGGCGTGCTCGGACACGAGGTCGGCGATGCTTCGATTCGGATCCAACATGGGTGCCTCCAGACTTCGCTCGTGCGCCCCCCGGTCCACACCGCCGCGGTCGAGCTCACCGAACCGGATTTCGGGGTTGAACCGACCCGGACTGATCTCCGATCGACGTGTCTTGCGTCACGACGGCGAGGCCCGGCCACCGAGCCTCGAGAACAGCAGGTGGTTCTCGATGAGGATGTGTTCGTGGAGCTCCTTCTCGAGATCCGCGAGGCCGAGGTAGAGCGCTCGCCACGAGTTGCAGGCCCCCGCCGGCGGGTCGAAGTCGTGAGCCACCGCGCGGAGGTCCTCGAAGCGCTCGCCGCGCTCAGCCCGCCCGAGCTCGTCGCGCACATCGAGCGTCGATACCATCAGCCGCTCCGGCCGGCGCTTCAGGATCTGCTCGCGCTCGCGCGGCGGGTGGAGAAACGGCACGGCGAGCGCTCGGATTGCCCTCACGGCCTCTCGGAGCTCCTCGAGCGCGGCGCGAGGGAGATCGATTCGCACCTCTCGAAGGAGGAGCAAGTCCTCTTCCCGGCAGCAGCGCGGGGGATGACGTTCGAGCTCGCCCAACCGGTCGCCATGATGGAGCACGAGCACGAGGAGCACGGCCGCTTCCTCGAGGGGCGCGGGCTTGCTCCGATCGAGCGCCTCGAGCTCACCCAAGAGCCGATCGAGATCGACGCCGCGCGCGGCGCAAGCGTCGGCGAGGGTCTGTTGGCCACGGCAACAGAAGTCGAGCTTGTTCCGCCGCAGGATGCCGGCGGCGCCGGGGATCGCCGTCGCGATGCTGGCCAGCGTCGTGTCGTTCGAGATCATCGCTTCCACTCCTTCCACGCCTCGCGCGACGCGAGGCAACCGTCATCGTTGGATCGCCGCTTGCGGCGGGGCGCGTGAGTCCGAGCGAGCGCGTAGGCGGTCTTCCGTTGCACCTCCACGGCCTCAGCCCCCGCTCGCGGCGCAGCCGCCGCAGGTGCTCGACGCGGACGGCAGCTCGAAGCGAAAACCCGCCCCGTGGAGCCCCTGGACGTAGTCGATCGTGGCCCCGTCGAGATAGACGGCGCTCATCATGTCGATGGCGAGCGTGACGCCGCGGGAGGTGAGCCGGACATCGCCCGGCCGCGCCTCGTCGTCGAAGTAGAGGTCGAAACGGAACCCGGAGCAGCCCCCGCCCGCGATCGCCGCGCGCAGCACCTGGTCCTCGAGCCCCTCCTCCCGCTGCACGCGGCTGGCGACCTCGGCGGCCCGCTCCGTGAGCTGGAGCAGGCCGCGAGCGGTAGGGCTCGACGCGGCGGCGCTCGTGTCTCCTAATACCGGCATCGTGAGTACCAGATATGTGTGCATCGGGTGATCGGGAACACCCCCCCTGCTGCGCAACCTCACGCGACGTGGCGCAGAGGGGGGACGAGCTCGATGGGCGCTCAACGCGGGATCACCAGCTCCTCGGCGAGCGCGGGGGTGAGCTCCTCCTCGAGCTCGATGCCGTTGGCGAAGAGGGCGAACGCCAAGACGGCGTAGTACTCGTCGACCTCGAGGGTGCCGGGCGCGTCGGCGGGCATGTTGACGGCCGCGAACGCGGCGATGTCGCCGACCGTGACGAAGCGGGTGTCCCGCACCGCTCCCGGCCGGGGCTCGAGCGGCAGCGCGCCCTCGTCCAGCCCGACCAGCGGTGGGGCCTCGTTGATGCCTCCTCGCCCGTCGGCGCCGTGGCAGTGCGCGCAGTGCATCCCGAAGAGTGATGCGCCGCGAGCGACCTGCTCGTCGAACGCGGTCGGTTGGCCCGCGTCGGGGTCCATCCCCTCAGGGCCGTCGCAGCCCGCGATCGCTCCCGCGGCGAGCATCCATCCACAGAGCGTCCAACCACGGAGCCCGGCGGCCCGACCCATACGCTTGATCATGCTGTCCTCCATTCGCCGAAGCAGGAGGAGGCCGCGTCGTCGTCCGTTACGGCTCACGTGCCGCGTCGATAGCCTGTAACGTTTTCTCGGCGCGGGCGCTCACTCCAGAGGAGGCACGCACATCATGACGAATCCGACGGCTCTCTTCGGGGCCGCGCTCGCGGACGATCCGGCCACCGACGCGAGGGTGATCGAGCAGGTGCTGAAGGGCGACAAGGAGCGCTTCGAGGTGCTCATGCGCCGCTACAACCAGCGCCTCTTCCGGGTCGCGCGATCCATCCTGCGCGAGGACGCCGAGGCGGAGGACGCAGTGCAGCAGTCCTACCTCGCCGCCTACATGAGCCTGGGCCAGCTCTCGGATCCCGAGCGCTTCGGCGGCTGGATGACCCGCATCACCGTGCGCGAGGCGTTGCGGCGGCGCGGCCGGCGCCCCGGGCTCTTCCTGGTGGACGGCATGCTCGACCAGGCCCCCGAGCTCGCGCCTCCCGGGCCCGAGGAGCGGATCGCTGGGCTACAGCTGCGCGCGGCCCTCGAGAGCGCCATCGACTCGCTGCCCGAGGCGTATCGCACCGTGGTGGTGATGCGTGACGTGCAAGAGCTGAGCACCCGGGAGACGGCCGAGGCGCTCGCGGTGTCGGAGGAGTCGGTGCGGGTGCGTCTTCACCGGGCCCGGCGCGCGCTGCAGGCCGCCGTCGAGGAGCGCACCGACGTGGCGCTCGGCGAGGTCTTCGGCTTCGCGGGCGAGCGCTGCGACCGCATCGCCGCGCGCGTGCTCGCGGCCATCCGCGACATGACCCCGTGACGGAGCGCGGTCAGCCTCCCTTCCCGGACCCCCCGCGGAATCGCGAGGGGTAGTCGTCCGCTTCGATCTGCGCTCGGAGCTCGTCGTCGTCGGGGTGGAGATCCAGGGCCCTGGTCGCCAGGTCGGCCTCTGTCTCCGGACGCCCGGGGTCCGGGAGACAGCACTCCACGGGGCACACCGCCTGACACGCCTCGTGATCGTAGAACCCGACGCACTCGGTGCAGAGAGTCGGGTCGATCACGTAGATCTCCTCACCCTCGGTGATCGCCTGGTTCGGGCACTCGGGCTCGCAGGCACCGCAGTTGATGCAGTCGTCCGTGATGTAGGTCGCCATCGTGTCCAGCTCCTCCCGCTTAAATCGGAGTCTGTGATACTGGTTTAGTGCTACCCTGTCTCCTCGTCGAGCCCGAGGAGGGAGAAAGACGATGCGACTCCACCAGCGAACCGACTTTGCGATCCGGCTGCTCATCTACCTCGGCCTGGCGGGCTCGGGGCCCGTCTCGGTGGGCCGCGTCGCGAGCTCCTTCGCGATCTCGGAGCATCACCTCGCGAAGGTCGCGCAGCGCCTCCGGGACCTCGGCTACGTACGACTCGTGCGGGGGCGCTCCGGAGGGCTCGAGCTCCTGCGGGATCCCGAGGACATCCGCATGGGGGAGCTCGTGCGCCAGCTCGAGCAGCACATCCTCGTGGAGTGCTTCGAGCCCGCGACCGACCAGTGCCGGATCAGCTCCGCGTGCTCGCTCAAGAGGTTGCTCGAGAGGGCGCGGTCGAGCTTCTTCGCCGAGCTCGATCGCAGCACGCTCGCCGACCTGATCACCCCTCGCCGCGACCTCGTCCGCCTGCTCTCGATCGGAGCGACCAGCTCGTGAACGGGATGCGCGACCGAGACGTTCTCAGGGCGACTCCTCGATCGCGTCGACGCGATCCTCCCCGGCTCCGGGCGGCTCACCGAGGAACTCGACCCACGCCTTCTTGATGCACGGGTAGTGCTTCGCGGCTTCGGCCAGCGAGAGGAACGCGTGCAGGTTCTTCTCGAACCGCGCCTGGAGCGCCGCGTCGGCGATCCCGTCGTCGGCGAAGGCCTTGTGCGCCATCGAGAGCGAGAACATGTCGGGGAAGATCCGCGCGCCGAGGTGCTCGAGCGGGACGCGCAGGGCCCACAGCCCACGGTTGCCTCCGGCCAGCGAGGGCGATGCCGACAAGAGGAGGCCGTGGCGCGTGTCGAAGGGCTGCGGTCGAAACCGCGAGGTCCAGTCGATCAGGTTCTTGATCGTGCCGGGCATCGAGCCGTTGAACTCGGGCGACGCGAGGATGAAGGCGTCGTTCGCCAGCAGCCGGCGTCGAAGCGCCTTCGCCCCGTCGGGGATCCCGCTCGCGGTCTCGAGATCACCGTCGTAGAGCGGCACGGCGAAGTCCCGCATCGACGCGCGATCGACGGTCGCGCCGTACTCTTCCGCGACCCGAGCCGCGAGGCCCGCGAGCCGGCGGTTCAGAGAATCGGCGCGGAGCGAGGCGCCGAATACCAGCACCTTCAGCTTGGGAGTCGGGTTGGCCATGAGTCTGCTCTTTCCTCTCGAGTCTCGGGAGCTCACGAGGTGGACCCTCACCCCCGTCGGGCTCGGTATGCCCCGTCCCGGCGTCACGCGCTCGTCGGGTCTCCCAACTCGGGTCCGAACGCCGCGACCGCCGGTCAGCGCGCCGCTGAAGATCGCGCCCCACGCCTCAGCTCTCGAAGCTCGAGCCGCGTCCTGCGTCGCCTCGGTCTCGTTCCGGGAGCCCAGCGGCCCCGCCGAGCTCGAACACGACGGGGGCCGGGCGCGGCTCTCCTCGGCACCGATCTCGACGCGCATCGAGGCGCCCTTCGGTCGGGGATCATGGTTGGACCTCGGCAGGCTAGGCTTCGACTCATGAAGACTCTCCATGTTGACCGCAACGTCGTCCTTCTCATCGCGCTGTGTGTGCTCGTCGGGTGGCTGCTCGGCGCGCAGTCGACCCCGTCGGCCGAAGCGCAGCAGGGTCCGCAGCAGTTCAGCGAATGCATGTCGCTCTCCGTGCACTCGCACAACGGCGCGGCCTTCGCGAATCCGCGCTGGACGCCGCGGACGATCCAGATCCGTCCCGGTTGGACCGCGGTCGGGGGGAGCGGCAGCGGGACCCGCAACTACGCCATCGTCTGTCGCTGAGCTCCTCTGGGCTGCCCCTCTCGCGAAGGGCGTCCGTCCCCACGATCGCCCCGAGCGGCGTCCGCTACGACGCTCGCCGGAGCTGCGCCACGCCGGCGTCGACGATATCCATCTCGGCGGCCACGCCGAAGCGGTGCTGCGGGATCCACCGCCACGCGCCGATCACGGGCACGCCTCGATAGTCCCGGTATCCCCGCACGTCGACGCCGTCGTGTCCGGCTGTCGCCGAGGCGGCCATCCGAGTGAGCGGCCAGGCCTTCGTCGAGGCGGGCCGTCGCGAGTCGAGCAGGCTCACGCCGGGATCGCAGAGGCGCATCCGCCGGCTCGTCCGGGCGGCGGGAGCGAGGAGGCCGGCGCTTCGGAGCTGCTCGGGGAACCGGCTGCTCGAGAGCATGACGCCGCGCCCGTCGAACGCGTACGTCTCCGCCGACGAGGCGGGACCGGGCTGAGCCAAGATGCGTAGGAAGCCGCGTCGCGCGTCGAAGGCGAACGCCAGCGCCGCCGAGACCCCGTTCGAGAGCGGGATTCGTGCGACCGCCAGGACGATGGGCGCTTCGTCGGAGGCGGCCGAGTCGATGGGCAGCGAGACCGCCGCGCCATCTCGCATCGCTTCGTCGATCCATCCATCGCGTTCCGACCCCGAGCGCGCGCCGACGCCGAGCGAGAGGATGGGCTCCTTGGGAGACCGGGTGTCGTCGAACCACACCTCTACCCCCACCGCTCGGGCCGCGCGCAGGTGCTCACCGAGCTCGAGGACGAGCTCGTCTCGGACCTGCCGTGCGCGCACGGGCGGGCGGATCGTCCGCGTCGCGGCCAGGCTGGCCACCGCGTTCTGGATGGAGGTGAGTCGCGCGACCGACGTCACGGCGTGAACGCGCGCGTCGAGCCAGTTGAGGAGCGCGTCCACGCGCGCGTCGAGCACGACCTGCAGCGCGAGCGACGGGGCGAGCGAGCTCTGAGGCCGAATCAGCACCGGGTCGGCGGCGCGCGGACGGGATCGGACCGGGCGAGCCCGATAGGTCACGACCGGACAGCCCACGCGAGCGGTGAGTCGCGCGATGAGACCCGGCTCGAGCAGCCGCTCGACGGGGCCGCGCCGACGCGCCTCCATGACGATGAACGACGCGCCGGACTCCTTGGCGACGCGGGCGAGCTCGTCCTCGGGCTCGCCGAGGAGGAGGAGGCTTCGGTGGGGGACCCTGGGGTCGGGCGGAGAGAGCGCGCGGAGGTCGCGCTCACGGCGATCGCCGGACATCAGGTCCACGGCGCTGTGGAGCATGCCCTCGCCGTCGATCGCGCGCAGCGGCGCCACGTGGACCACGAGCAGGGTCGCCGCGCGCTCCGCCGCGAGCCGGCTGGCCACGCTCAGGCCCTCGGCGACGTCGCCCTCGAGGTCGGTGGCGAACAACACGATGGGGTCGTTCATCAGACGGCCTCCTGGGGCGCGCGTGCCCAGCCCCGCTGGCGCTCGAAGGCGTGCTCGAGGCGACGGCGCGCGCGCTTGAGTGCCCGCTGGACGGCCGCCTCGCGGGTCTCCTCGAGCGCCCGAACCACGATGGATTCGCCGCCGTACCTCGGCACGATGGTCAGCACGCACTGCTGGTCCACGCCGCCGCGCGGGCCGTTCACGTCCGCGAGCGACACGTGCACCTCGCGAACCCGATCCACGAGCCGATCGAGGGCCAGGTTCACTCGGCGCTCGACCTCGCTGGTCATGATCTCTGCGTCGCTCGGCGCGACCCCGACGAAACGTAGACGAATCTCCACAACGACCTCCGGATGGTGAGAGCGACGGATCAGCTCCGTCGGAAAACCAAGCAGGCAAGCGTGGGCGACCGCGTGAGCGCTCGAGTCGACCTCTGGGGGCTCGACGGTTCGAGAGCGGGTTCGCGACTGCCACCGATGGGGAGCCGGCTCCCGCGCCAGGGCGCGGGGCGGCTCCTCAGTCTCGCTGCGGCGGGAACGTCCTCACGTGATTCAACCTAAGGACGGAGGAGGCCAAAGGCCAGGGTCCATTTGCGTCATCGAGGTGCGCGTTGCCTCGCGACGACGCCATGCGCGCCCTCACTCAGCGAGCGCGATCGCTCGGGCAAGCCGCGGTCTCCGTGGCGGGTCCTCCGGTCGCGCGCTCACCGCCATCCTCGGGTGCGGGGGCGTCGCCGGCTCGCGCGATCTCCTCGCGAAGCGCGCGGTCGATGAAGAGGAAGCCGAAGGGCACGATGGAGAGCCCAAAGAGGACCACCGCGCGGAGCGGGCTCCACCCTCGGCGCCAGCTCGCCCAGGCCAACGCGGCGACGAACCCGAGGAACAACCAGCCGTGGCCGCCCCCCGCGAAGCGCACCGCGAGCGGCATGTCGAAGCCGTACTTGAGCGGCATCGCGACGAACACGAGCAGCAAATAGGACAGCCCCTCGAGGCCGCTCACGACCCGAAGCGCGTGCACCGAACGCATGTCCGCGTCCTAGGGTCGTTCGCGGCGTCCGTCGAGGGCAGACGGGGCCGAGCACACCCGCCACGGATCGCGGGACAACCCGGGGAACGGCGTGCTCGGCTGGGAGCGGCCCGACGCCTCTCGTCGGCGAGAGATCGCCTTGGCCTCATGCATCGCCTTGGACGCGGCGGGCGGCGCGTGTGCCCGTGTCCGACGGCAGACGACGCCGTCATCGCCGCGCCGCTCCGGCGCCGGGTCTCCAGGCGGATCATGAGGTTGATGCTAGAAGGGACGTGCATGGCGACGGCGCGGACCCGCCGCTCGTTCGTGTAGTCCGCCGAGCCGATCCCGAGCGTTGCCTTCGTCCTTGGTCCCTTCGATCTCGGTAGCACGGCGCTCGAAGCTGGTGCATGTCCCCGTAGTCGTTCACGAACAGGAGAGCTGTGATGGAGAATCGAGAGGGTGCCCGGGTGCCCGAGGTCACGTTTCGCGCACGCAAGGACGGCGACTGGCACGACGTGTCGAGTCAGTCTCTATTCGCCGGTCGAAAGGTCGTCGTCTTCTCACTTCCGGGTGCCTTCACCCCGACGTGCTCGTCAACCCATCTTCCGCGCTACGAGGAGCTCGCGCCTGTCTTCGAGGCGAGCGGCGTCGATGAGGTCGTGTGTATCTCTGTCAACGACGGCTTCGTGATGGAGGCTTGGGCGCGCGATCAGGGAATCGAGAACGTGACCGTGCTCCCCGACGGCAACGGCGAGTTCACCGAGGGCGTCGGGATGCTCGTCGACAAGAGCGACCTCGGGTTCGGCCGGCGGAGCTGGCGATACTCGATGCTCGTCGAGGACTCGGTCATCAAGAAGATGTTCATCGAGCCAGACAAGCCGGGTGACCCCTTCGAGGTCTCCGACGCCGATACGATGCTCGGGTTCATCAATCCGAGCGCTGCGCTGCCCTCCGAGGTAACGGTCTTCACGAAGGCAGGCTGTCCGTTCTGTGTCGAGGCGAAGGCACTCCTCAGGGAACGAGGGTTGGCCTTCGAGGAGGTCGAGCTCTCAGGTGGTGTCAGTTACCAGACGCTGCGAAATGTAAGTGGCAGGAGCACCACGCCCCAGATCTTCATCGATGGGCATCACATCGATGGCCTGGACGGACTGAAGGCTTACTTCGCGGAGAAGGACGCGCCCAAGTCGTGAAACGCGTGGACGTCGCGATCATCGGCGCGGGGACTGCGGGGCTCAGCGCCCGGCGCGAGGTCGCTCGGTACACGGACAGCTACGTCGTCATCGACGACGGTGTCCTCGGCACGACCTGCGCTCGCGTCGGTTGCATGCCATCGAAGGTGCTGATTCAGGTCGCCGACGACTTTCATCGTCGACATGTCTTCGGGCATGCGGGGATTCGAGGGGCGGAGGGTCTGGCGATCGACCAGCCCGCGGTGATGCAGCACGTACGCGCCCTCCGGGATCGATTCGTGCGCTCGGTGTTGGGCTCCATGAGGGACTGGGAGGCGAAGCTGGTCCGCAAGCGCGCGCGCTTCTTCGACCTCCACACCCTCGATCTCGGCGATGAGAAGATTCGAGCCGACCGCGTGATCATCGCCACCGGGTCCACGCCCATCGTGCCCCGGTCCTGGGAGCCGCATCGGGCGCGGCTCATCGACACCGATGCGTTCTTCGAGCTCGAGACTCTGCCGCGCCGGCTGGCCGTCGTCGGGCTGGGGGTGATCGGACTCGAGCTCGGTCAGGCGCTTCATCGCCTGGGCGTGCAAGTTACCGGGATCACGCTCGACAAGAGTTTCGGAGGGCTCAGCGATCCAGAGCTTCAGCAGTACGTCTACGAGGCGGTGGGCGCTGAGATGCCGATACACATCGGGGCGGTGACCGGCCTGAGTGAAGACGACTCGGATCTCGTGCTCGATCTCGAGGGCGCGGCCCCGTTGAGAGTCGATGCCGCCCTGGTCGCGATGGGTCGCCGTCCGAACGTCGCCTCGCTGGGCATCGAGGAGGTGGGCATCGAGACCGAGCGAGGGATCCCACGGTTCGATCCGACCACGTTCCGCGTGGCGGGGACCGATTGGTACATCGCGGGAGACGTCAACGGCACGCGCCCGCTACTGCACGAGGCCTCGGATGAGGGTCGAATCGCGGGCTACAACGCCACTCGAGAAGCGGATCAGTGTTTCGCTCGGCGCACACCGTTGACCATCACGTTCTCCCACCCGCCTATCGCCATCGTGGGCGAGTCGCTTCGACAGCTCGAGGAACGCGACGCCGATTTCGTCACGGGGAGCGTGTCCTACGAAGGGCAAGGCCGCGCCATCGTCAAGCTCTCCGAGTGCGGCCTGCTCCATGTCTACGCCGACAGGGCCAGCGGGCGTTTACTCGGCGCCGAGCTATTCGCGCCGAGCGGCGACCACCTCGCCCATCTGCTGGCGTGGGCGGTCACCGCCGAGCTCACGGTTCAGCAGACCCTGAGCCTGCCCTTCTACCACCCGGCGCTCGAAGAGGGGGTGCGCACGGCGCTTCGGGCTGCGGCCCGTCGAGTCGAGGGGGAACGCGCCCCGCTCGAGGTCCTGCGGTGTCAGGACCCACCCGTCGGCATCCAGGCCTGACCTGGCGGTGCTGGACGCCCAGACACGCGAGGATCGGGTCGGCGGTGGACGCCCGACACTCGCCGGGGTATCGAGGATCCAGTCCGGCTTCATAGGGGCTTGGGCGGTTCCGCCTCATCCCTCGAGCTAGCTCGGGGCGCTACAGCCGTCCGGCGCGCCGCCGTGCTCCGCCAGACCGCCAGGGCTCGCCCCGAGGGCGAGCGGTCGCGGCCGATCGGCATTGACGGGCTCCTCCACCCACCCCACGTTCCCTTGACCGCCGTGAACTCCACGACCACCCACGCTCCGAGCTCGCACGAGCACCTCCACGTGATGGTGTCCGCCGAACTGGGGTGTGCCGCGACCGCCGCCTGAGCGGTCGCGGCTGGGTTGGACGCGAGCGGCGTGGCGAGTCCTCACGAGGACTCGCGACGCCGAGGCCCAGGTTCGTTCGAGATCGGAGCAACGGTGAGGGGATCCAGGATCGCCAGTCGTGAGGAGCTGACGCAGCTCGTGCACTGCCGCGTCGCGTCGAGCGACAGCCGGTACGGTGTGTCTGGTCCGCGATGGTGGGCGGCGCCGTCGTCCTGCGTCGGATCACCGCGCGAGCACTTCGCTATCGCCCCGAGGGGGCGCCTCCTCGCGGTGAGCTCGGCCGAGGGCGTCGGCGCGGCGCTCGCCGGCAAGGCAGCGAGCGATGCGTACACGCAAACCGTGGTGCGCGCGGAGGGGTGTCCGGACGCGAGACCGCGGCGTTGGCACCTCGCGCGCCGACTTGTGCTGTCGATGCGCGCGGCTCGGTCCGTCCTCGAGCGCCGGTCGCGTGATCCCTTCTCGTCGGAGGAACCGCTCGCAAGCGCCCTCATCGCGCTCCGGGCGGGGCAGACCGCGGAGAGGTCGCTCCGTGAGGGACCCCCGGCACGCTATCGGGTCGCAGCGATCCCGTACATGCTCGAACCAGCCGGGGCGCGAGACAGCTGGGGTCAGCGGTGAGCCACGGCGCCCTCGCGATCCTCGGAGGCGCGCCGCTCCTGTCGGAGCTGGAGCTCCGGACCTGGCCGCGGCTGGGTGGTGATGAGGTGGTAGCGGTCGTGCAAGTGCTCGATCGCGGGATCCTCGCCGGTGACGACGCGCCGGTGACGCGAAGGCTCGAGGAGCGGTTCGCAGAGCTGGTCGGCGCCAGGCATGCTCTCCTGACACACGCGGGAACCAGCGCGCTCCACCTCGCGCTCATCGCGGCGAAGACCGGCTCTGGCGACGAGGTCGTGCTGCCCGCCTACGGGTACATCGCGGGGCCGATGTGTGTCTTGGCACTGGGCGCGATCCCACGCTTCGTAGACGTCGACCGTGAAACCGGGAACCTCGATCCGTCGTCGATCGACGACGTCGTGAACGAGCGCACGCGCGCGATCATGCCGATGCACATCCACGGGTGCCCAGCCGACATGGACGAGATCCTGGAGACCGCGGCGCGTCACGGTTTGGTGGTTGTCGAGGACGCTGCTCAAGCCCACGGCACCACATACCGTGGGCGGAGCGTCGGCACCTTGGGCGCGATGGCCGCCTTCTCCTTGCACGAGAGCAAGGCGCTGCCTGCTGGCGAAGGTGGTCTCTTCGTCACGGACGACGACGCGATGATGGAGACGGCGCTGCGCGCGCGTAGCCTGGGTCGCGACCTGCGGCTGCACGAGCGGGAGGGCAAGCCAGGTCTGCGAGTGCCCAGCGCCCCGCTGCTGAGCGTCATTCCCGGGCACATGTTTCGAGGCAACGAGATGATGGCGGCTCTCGCGCTCTCCCAGCTCCCTCGGCTCGCCGCTCGGATCTCCACGGTTCAGAAGATGGCCGAGCTGCTCGGGGCCGAGCTCGACGGCCTCCCGGGTCTCCGCGTCCAGCGCGTCCCGGCGGATCGCACCGCGAGCTGGTACAAGGTGCGGCTGCACTTCGACGTGGAGGAGGCCGGCATCGAGCTTCCTCCCTGCCTCTTCCGTGACCTGTTCGTGCGGGCGCTCGAGGCAGAGGGAGTCGAAGCCGGCTCGTGGCAGCACGTCCTCCTGCCCGGGCATCCGGTGTTCGCAGACGTCGGCGGCTTCGGGCAGCGCTGGCGCGACCGATCGCCTTCCGATCCAGTCGCCCTCCGTGACGCCGCCAGAGCGCGATTCCCGAACGCGAACGCGCTCCTCGAATCATCGGTCGTACTCTTCTCGGAGCGGCGCCCGCTGATGGCCCAGCCGGCCGACACCGTGCGACGCGTCGCGGCGGTGGTGCGCAAGGTCTGGACGCACCGGCATGCCTTGCAGCGACTTGTGTGAGCTCGGGTACGAGCGCGTGGTCACGCCAGCTCGGCTGTCCGGGCTGGGCCGTGCCACCGAGCTTCGGCGGGGCGGCGTCGGACGCCTATGGGTCTTTCGCCACCGCGCCGTCCGCTTCGACGTCAACCCGATCATCGGCCCGGAGGACCGGAGCATCGGACGGGCTCGGTGAGGTCGGTGTCGTTCCGGTGTCGGACTCCGGGGCGCGCGCCCGTTCACCGCGCACGGGTCCGCTCATGAGATCGGCGATCCAAGCCCAATCGTCAGTCTGGTGAAGAGCGATCTTCAGAATCATCGTCAATGGGACGGAGAGCAGCGCGCCGACCGGGCCGAGCACCCAGCCCCAGATGACCATCGACAGGAACACGACGACGGGTGACATACCGAGCGCTTTGCCCATGATCCTCGGTTCGATGAGGCTTCCGACGATCACGTTTACTGCGATGTATCCCGCCGCCACCAAAGCGGCGTCGGCCGGTCCCTTCATCAGGAGCGCGATCAGAATTGGCGGGATGGCCGCAAGCAGCGAACCGACGGTCGGGATGTAGTTCAGCAGGAAGGCCAACAGGCCCCAGAGGACCGGGAAATCGGCGCCCACGATCGTCAACCAAACGCTGATCGCGACTCCGGTCGCGCCGCTCGTCAGCGTCTTGACCCCGAGGTATCGGTTCACTTCGCGAGACACCCGACCGAGCACCATCCCGCCCGCGGTGGTCTCCGCAAACCGCTTCTCGAGCTGCCGCCAAAGCCGAGCGGCGTCCAACAACGTGAAGGCGAGCACGAACAGAACGAGCAGCGCGCTGGAGATCGTCGAGCCCATGCGAGCGACGGTGCCGCCGATCAGCCCCATCACCGCGGCCGGGTCCAAGAGCTCTCTGAGGTGCTCGTCCTCCACGGCGAACCCGGCGTCTCTCATCCACGCCGCGGCATGTTCGTAGAGCGCCACGAGCCGGCGCTGGTAGTCTGGGAGTCGACCACGGAGCTGGACGGCCGAGCGATCGACGACGAGACCGAGTGTGACGAGGCCGCCGAGCTCGAAGAGGAGCACCATGGCGACCGCGATGTTGTACGGGATCTTCGTCCGGGCCAGGCGAAACACCAGGGGCGAGCTCACGAACGCCAGGAACAGCGCGAGCAGGATGGGCACCACGATCGGCGTGGCCACTCTCAACGCCGCGACGAGCACCACGATGGCGGCGAGGTTGACGAGGGCGCCGGGCCCACGCTTGCGCGGGCGCAGCGCACCGCTTCCGCCCGTCACGAGCGACCCGCCCCGGGGACCAGCGCCTCGGCGAGAGCGTGCGCGGTGATGGAGGCTGCGCCCTCCGTCAGGTCGGGGGCCCATGGAAGCGACTGGGTCATGGCGGGAAGCTACGCGTCCGAATCGAGGCCGAGCAGGAAGAACGCGCGCTGGATGCAGTCGCGCTGGGTCGGTCTGCCCGATGGGCCGCAGCAAGGTAGCAGATCGGGATGTTGGCGCTCCTCCGGCTCCGATCTGCGCCGAGAACCAGAGACGACGCGGCCAGCGTGCTGTGACCAACGCGCCGGCAACCGTTCCGCGCGGCGAAGGCGTAGGCACACCAAGTCGGCCACGCAGCACCGGCAACGACCTCGATGGCCGGTCAACGCGTGATCGCCTGCTCCCGCCGATCTGTCTTCACTCTGCGGTTGCGCGTCGAGCATCGGCGCGAAGTTCGGGTCGGCCGCGATTCGCGGCGTAACGAAGGGGCCGCGTCACCGCTCGTGTGGGGTGCCCCCCATGACCGACGACGAGCACGACGACCCGATGATCGGCGCAGAGCTGGAAGACCGCTACCGCGTCACCGCCCGGTTGGGCGAGGGGGGCATGGGCGTCGTCTACCGCGCCGAGCACCTGATCTTCGGCACTCAGCTCGCTCTCAAGGTGCTCAAGAGCGCCGCCGCCCAAACCGCCGAGGCGCTCCAGCGGCTCGAGCGCGAGGCCCAGGCGGCGAGCGCGATCGGCGACCCGCACGTCGTCGACGTGAAGGACTTCGGCCGCACCCCGGCGGGGGACCCGTACGTGGTGATGGAGCACCTCGAGGGCCTCCCACTCAGTCAGCTCGTCTACGACGGTTCGCTGCCGTGGCGCCGGGCCGCGCGCATCGCCCACCAGGTCGCCCGAGGCCTCGCGGCGGCGCACGAGGTCGGCGTGATCCACCGTGACCTCAAGGCCGAGAACGTTCTGCTCGTTCTGCGCCAGGGCGACCCCGACTTCGTCAAGATCTTCGACTTCGGCATCGCCAAGCTGGCGCACGCGGACATCAAGCTCACCAAGGCGGGCGTCGTGCTCGGCACCCCTCAGTACATGTCGCCCGAGCAGTGCGGAGCGGGCGGCCGCGTCGACCACCGCACCGACATCTACGCGCTCGGCGTCCTGCTCTACGAGATGCTCACGGGGGATGTGCCGTTCGATTCCGACGACGTGTGGGCCATCTGCCTCGCGCACATTCAAACGCCCGTGCCGGCGCCGCGTCAGCTGGTGCCGGAGCTCCCCGAGGCGCTCGAGGTGATCGTGTTGCGTTGCCTCGAGAAGGACGCCGCCGATCGCTACGACTCGATGGACGAGGTCGCTGTCGCGCTCGCCGCCCTCGACGGCTTCGTGGCCAACGAGATCCAGCTGCCGCGTCTCCGGGTGGCCGCGCCGGCGTCGGAGACACCGCGATCTGTACCTGCCCTCGTGATGCCGACGATCGGCGCGGACCTCTCGATCGCGGCCACGCTGCCGTCGATCCAGATCGCGCCCCTGCCCAAGGTGCGCCCCGCGGCCCCAACGATCTCGTCGGCTCCTGCGGCGCCGCGCTTCTTCCTGCGGCGCCTGCTGCGTGGGGCGCTCGTGGCCGGCGCGGTGGCAGGCGTCGCGGCGGCCGCCCTCGTCGTGAGCCTCGGACTCGGAGGTCGGGGCGTGCCGAGCGCGGCGGTCGCCTCTGCGTCGCGGGCGACGTCCTCCGCGTTCGCCATCGGCTCCGACCTGCCGCTGGCGAGCGCGACGGATCCCGTAGCGTCCCCGCCCGAGACCCACCCGCCGATCCACCAGTCCGCGGCTCCGGCCGCTGCGCAGCCCTGGACGATGACCCGGCTGCGGAGCTTCCCGTCGGGCGCGAGCGTGCTCGAGGACGGGGTCCGACTGGGCACCACGCCGCTCTCCCTGGACCGCCCCGCGCCCGGGGCGCGGCGCGAGCTGCAGGTCCGGCACGTCGGGCACCGCGAGCGCCGGGTGGTCATCGGTGCTCTCTCGGATGACGAGCTGTTCGTGCGCCTACGGCCGGAGCATGTGTCCTCGGCGCCCATGGCGCCGCGGGGCGTCCGCCGCGCTACCCGAGCTCGGTCCACCGGCGCGGCCCCCCACGCCGCCGACGCCCCTGCGAGCGACGCGCCCGAGGACTCCGCCGGGGATCGTGGGCCGACTGAACGCTCGAGCATCTTCCTCGACCCGTGGGCGGGCAGCTGACCGGCGCGCGTGTCGCGGCTGCGCCGATGTGCTCGGGCGGGCCCACTCAGCCAGATCACCGTCAGGAGCTCGTGGGGTAAGGGGCTCGCAGCGCGTTTGACCGGAGACCGTCAGTCTTCCGTCCCGTTCGCCCCGCGAACGGTTGATCACGTAGATCTCCTCGCGACGCGCTCGGTATGCCCCGCCGCGGGCCACGCGCTCGTTCAGCCCTCGTTGCGGCCCGCCGACGAGGAAGACTGCGGGCCCAATCGCAGCTCGCGAAGCTCGGGCCGCCGCTGCGGGTCCGGCGTGCTCTCCAGCCACTGCACGTTGAGGATCCCGGATGGGAAGGGCTGGCCCGTCTGCTGGAGCGCGATCTCTCCGAGGCACAGGCCCCAGCCCTCGAGCCACGACGCCAAGTCCCGCCGTTGCGCGCTCGAGCCCTCGAACACCACGTACAGGTCGATGTCGCTGCCGGGTCCCGCGTCCCCGCGCGCGGTGCTGCCTCCCATGAACAGTCGCGCGACCCCGAATCGCCCGGCGTCCATTCGGTCGGCGAGGGCACTCGCGAAGCGCTCACGCCAAGCCCAGTGGTTCCGCTTCCCTGCGCTCCTGTCGTCGACGAGCTCCGTGTGTTTCCACTCCAAGTACTCGCCGAGCCGCGCCGCGATGCTGCGCAGCAGCTCTGCCTCTTCGAGCAGGAAGGGATCCTCCGCCGTCATCGCGGACTCGCTGCGATCACTGACCGCGATCCGACCGACCGCGACCCCCCAGAGGTGCAACGGCTCCGATAGGATCCGCCCGACGCGATCGAGGCCCGGCCCCGGATAGCGCCGACCCAGGTACTCGATGCAGCCACTGACTTCGCTCGAGTTCTGCCACCCGACGGGGATCTCACGAAGGACCCGCGAGAAGACCTCGCTCGGCGTCTGGCTGCGATCCGCCACCACGGCGTCGACCGCGTAGAGGCACCGAAGCTCCTTGGCGCGCTCTTTCAAGGCGTGAATCTCGTCCACCGTCACATCAGTCTCCCTCCGCCGACCCTCGGGGGATAACGGACCTCGCGCTGACACCCTCACAACGCGGACTCTCCTCGCCCCGGTGATGGTCATCGAGCATGGCGGTACGACGGGCGCTCGCCGCTCTGCGATGGGCGGTCACTCGGGGCCACGTGATCGGCGTTCCGCACGCTGGGCTTCGACCCATGTCCTCGCTCCTCCAAGGGGGGATCGCGGCTCCACAGGGAGCCTTCGGCGGCCAGCTACGACGCTCGTCTGAGCTGCCCCACACGGGCGTCGGTGACGTCCATCTCGGCGGCCACTCCGAAGCGATGACGGGGGATCCACCGCCACGCGCCGATCACGGGCACGCCTCGATAGTCTCGGTAGCCCTGAACATCGACGCCATCGTGCCCGGACGTGGCCGAGGCCGCCATGTGCGTGAGCGGCCATGCCTCCCTCGAGCCCGGCGCTGGCGGGTCGATCAGGCGGATGCCGGGATCGCAGACTCGCATCTGGCGGCTCGACTGGTCGGCCGGGCCGAGGAGGCCCGCGCTTCGGAGCTGGTCGGGGAACCGACTGTTCGAGAGCATGAAACCTCGCTCATCGAACGCGTACGTCTCTGCGGACGAGGACGGGCCGGGTTGGCCGAGGATCCGGAGGAAACCGCGACGCGCATCGAAGGAGAACACCAACGCCCCGGTGGTTTCGTTCGGGAGCGGCATGCGTGCGACCGCCAGGACGATCGGCGCCTGGTCTGGAGCGGCCGAGGCGATGGGCAGCGAGACCGCGGTACAGTCTCGCATCCCCGCGCTGACCCAGGCATCGCGTTCCGGACCAGGGTGGGCGCCGAGACCCAGGGAGAGGATCCGGTCCGCACGAGACTGGGCGTCGTCGAGCCACACCTCCACCCCCACGGCCTGGGTCGCGCGGAGGTGTTCACCGAGCTCGAGCACCAGCTCGTCGCGGACCTGCGGTGCCAGGACTCGCGAGCCGGCCCTGCGCGTCGCGGCCAGGGTGGCAACGGCCTGCTGGATGGAGGTGTGTCCTGCGACCAAGGACACCGCGTGAACGCGCGCGTCCAGCCAGTCGAGGAGGGCGTCGACGCGCGCATCCAGCACCACCTTGAGCGCGAGAGACGGAGCCAGCGCGCTCTGCGGAGCCAGAGTCGGAGCGGGGAGCGCGCCGCCCAGGCGGGCTTGGCCCGGGCGAGGCTGGTAGGTCACGACGGGGCAGTCGGCGCGCGCGCTCAGCCGCGCGACGAGCCCGGGGCCGAGGAGACGCTCCACGGCGCCTCTGGGACGCGCCTCCATGACGATGAGCGAAGCGCGGGACTCGCGGGCGACACGCGCCAGCTCGTCATCGGGCTCGCCGAAGAGGAGGAGGCTCCTGTGAGGGACGCTCGCGTCGGCGGGAGACAGCGCACGAACGTCGCGCTCGCGGTCCACCGACATCAGATCGACGGCGGTGTGGAGCATGCCCACGCCGTCGCTCGTACGCAGAGGGACCACATGGGCCACGAGCAGGGTCGCTGCGCGCTCCTTGGCGAGCTGGCTAGCCACGCTCAGGCCCTCGGCGACATCCCCCTCGAGGTCCGTGGCGAACAGAACGATGGGTTCGGTCATCAGACAGCCTCCTGCGGCGGTCGGGCCCAGCCCCGCTGGCGCTCGAACGCGTGCTCGAGGCGACGGCGGACGCGCTTGAGCGCCTTCTGGACGGCGGCCTCGCGGGTCTCCTCGAGCGCCCGAACCACCACGGGGTCGCCCCCGTACCTCGGCGTGATGGTGAGAACGCACCGCTGGTCGACTCCGCCCCGCGGGCCATTGACGTCAGCGAGGGAGACGTGCACCTCGCGGACGCGATCGGCGAGCCGATCGAGTGCCAGGTTCACTCGGCGCTCGACCTCGCTGGTCATGATCTCTGCGTCGCTCGGCGCGACCCCGATGAAACGTAGACGAATCTCCACAACGACCTCCGATTAGGTGAGAGCGACGGAGCAACTCCGTCGAAGAAACCCAAGCAGGCAAGCGTGGGCGACCGCGCGAGCGCTCGAGTCGACCAGCGAGGGCTCGACGGTTCGAGAGCGGGGTGCGCGACCTGCCACCGATGGGGAGCCGGCTCCCGCGCGATTCGCGCGGGGCGGCTCCTCAGTGTCGTTGCGGCAGGAACATCCTCACGCGTTAGAACCTAGGCACGGAGGGTGTCGAAGGCCAGGGGCATTTCCGCCATGCATCGTGAAACGGGTCGGTTGCACCACTCTCTCCACCAGCCTTTACCTCGGAAGCGGAGTGTCCCAGCCTGAACGCGATGCGGAGGTCGATCGTACGGCTCGTCTTCCTCGCGTGCCTCGCCTGCAGCGAGCCCACCGCCGTCCGACCGCCGGGGCCCGAGCAGATGTCGGCCCCCGAGCCCCCACCGGACGCGGCGCTCGTGATGCTCGTCGACCCGTTCGTGGGGTCGGCGAACGATGGGCAGACGTACCCGGGCGCGGTGACGCCATGGGGTCTCGCCTCACCGAGCCCCCACACCACGGTGAGCGATGCGCTCGCGTGGCTGGCCGGTGCGAAGGCCAACGCGGGCTACCTCCACGGAGAGCCCACCCTTCATGGGTTCGGCCAGACCCACCTCTCCGGCGTGGGATGCCCCGATCTCGGCGGCCCGGTGATCGTTCCCACCGTCGGGGACGCACGGACCAGGTTCGACGCCTACGGCTCGCGCTACGAGAACGAAAGGGCCTACGCCGGCTACTACGCGGTCGACCTCATCGACCACGGCGTGCACGCCGAGCTCACCGCGACGGCGCACGTCGGGGTGCAGCGCTTCTTCTTTCCGGACCGCGACGGCGACGCCAACATCCTCATCGACGTCGGCCACACCCTGAGCTGGCGGAGGCCGGATGGTCGGGTCCGCGTGGTGTCGGAGACCGAGGTCGAAGGCTTCGTCACCGGCGGCAACTTCTGCGCGCAAGAGAGCGTCTCGACGATCTTCTTCGTGGCGCGCTTCGATCAGCCCGCGATCGAGATGGGCACCTGGGGTGGTGAGCCGGAAGCGCTCGAGGCGCGCGGACGCGTGGGCGCGACGCTTCGCTTCCGCACGTGGCGAGGCCACCCGATCACGGTGGCGGTCGGCCTCTCGCTCACGAGCGTGGAGGCGGCCCGCGCGAACCTGGACCGCGAGGCGGCGGGCCGTGGGTTCGTCGAGCTGCGCGACGACGCGGCGAGGCGCTGGCAGGAGGAGCTCGGTCGCGTCGAGATCGAAGGCGGCTCGGACGCCGACCGACGCCGCTTCTACACGGCGCTCTACCACGTGCTCATCCACCCGAGCGTCATCTCCGACGCCGGTGAGGAGGAGCGCTACTCGGTCTTCTCGCTGTGGGACACGTACCGCAGCGTGCATCCGCTGCTCACGCTGCTCTACCCGGAGCGGCAGCTCGGGATGCTGCGTTCGTTGCGCGCGCTCACCCGCTCGCTCGGGGCGCCACCGAAGTGGGAGCTCCTCGGCAACGAGGTCAACATGATGGTCGGCGATCCGCTCGCCGTCGTGGTCGCGCACTCCGTCGACGCGGGGCTGCGCGGCTTCGACGAAGAGGCGCTCTACATCGCCATGCGCGACGCGGCGCTCGAGCGCGGCGTCGACGCGCACCGCCCCGCGAACGACGACTACCTCGACCTCGGGTACGTTCCCATGGAGCGCTCACTCGAAGCCTGGGGGCCCGTCTCGACGACCCTCGAGTACGCGCTGGCAGACGCGGGCCTCTCCCGCGTCGCCGTCGCGCTCGGTCACACCGACGACGCGTCGGCGCTCGCCGCGCGCGCCTCGAGCTGGGAGGCGCTGTTCGATCCAACGACAGGGCTGATCCGCCCCCTCATGACCGACGGGACGCCGTACGCGCCCTTCGACCCCGACGCCGAGGCCGGCAGCTCACCCGGCCCGCGCACCGGCGGCCCCGGCTACGTCGAGGGCACCGCCTGGGCGTACGCGTTCTTCGTCCCGCACGACATCGAGCGCTTGGTCGAGCGGCACGGCGACGCGGCGACGTTCGTGAGTCGACTCGACGACGTCTTCACCACGGATCGATTCTCGATGTGGAACGAACCGGACATCGCGTACCCGTACCTGTTCGACTACGTCCCCGGCGAGGAGGCGCGAACGCAACGAATCGTGCGCGACGCGATGGCCACCCACTTCGGCACCGGACCGAGCGGGCTGCCTGGAAACGACGACGCCGGCACCCTGAGCGCGTGGTTCGTGTTCTCCGCCCTCGGCCTCTACCCGGACGACCCCACGCGGGCGCGCTACGCCCTCGGGAGCCCGCTGTTCTCCACCGCGACGCTGCACCTCGAAGCGGGCGACGTCGTGATCCAAGCGAACGGAAACGCCGCGGACCGGCCGTTCGTCACCGCGCGGACCTGGAACGGCGAAGACCTCGCGCTCCCGTTCGTCGAGCACGCGACCGTCGTTGGCGGGGGAACGCTGCGGCTCGAGATGAGCGCGACCCCGCCGTAGGGCTCGGTCCCCCCGACGAAGGTGAATCGCATTGGAACCCGAACCCGGGTTCGCTCAGGGGTGAGGGCCACGCTCCCACGGGAGGGGCGTCAGCTCGGCTTGCAAGTGATCGAGGAACGTCTTCACCTTCGGGGAGAGGTGGCGCGTGCTGGGATAGACCGCGTACAGCGGGATCGCTGGCGAGTGCCACGCCCGGAGGATTCGCCGGAGGGAAGGGTCGCGCACACATCGGAAGGCGGGGAGCATGGCGACGCCGAGGCCCTCGCGCGCTGCCTCCTCGAGAAACTCGAAGTCGTTGACGACGAGCCGCGCGCGCATGCTGACGGCGACCTCTTCGTCGTCGCGCACGAGCGTCCAGCGGCCGAGCGTACCGGCGCCGAAGACGAGGCAATCCATGTCCTCGAGGTCGGCCGGCGTGGCGGGCTCTCCGACGCGTTCGAGGAGGCGCGGGCTCGCCACGAGGAAGCTCTCGAGCGCGCCGAGCCTCCGCGCCACGAGCGTCGAGTCGACGAGGTCGCCCGCGCGGACCCCGACGTCGAATCCGTCGTGGACGAGGTCGACGACGCGGTCGGCGCAGACCAGCTCGACCTGCACGTCCGGGTAGCGCTGCATGTACGTGCCTACCGCCGGCGCGAGGAAGCCGAAGTTGAGCGGCATCGTGACTCGGAGCCGGCCGCGCGGACTCTCTTGCATGCGGTTGACGGAGAGCTCGGCGTCCTCGACTTCGGCCGCGACGCGCGCCGCGTGGTCGTAATAGACCCGACCGACGTCGGTCAGGCTGAGCGAGCGCGTGGTGCGTTGCAGGAGCCGCGCCCCCAGCCGCGCCTCGAGCTCGGACACCTTCCGGCTCACGGTCGAGGTGGGCATGTCGAGCTCACGCGAGGCGCCCACGAAGCTGCCCGCCTTCACGACCTTGGCGAACACGAGGATCGCGTTGACGTCGAGGTTCATTGTCCCACCTCCGGGATGATTACTCCCGTCGATGGACGCTAACGCCGCGAGCGGGACGACACTAGGTTCCTGTCATCTCGAACCGAACAGGAAAACCACCATGACCACGCAGCGTTGGAACATCGACATCACCCACTCCGGCATCAACTTCTCGGTCCGCCACATGGTCTTCGCCAAGGTCCGTGGCCGCTTCGCGAAGTGGAGCGGGCTCGTGCAGTTCGACCCCGACCAGCCGACGCGCGGCCAGGTCGAGGTCACCATCGATGCGGCCAGCATCGACACCGGCGTCGCCGACCGTGACAAGCACCTCCGGTCCGCCGACTTCTTCGACGCGGAGCGCTTCACCACGCTGCGCTTCGAGAGCACGAAGTTCGAGCAGAACGACGGCGGGGAGCTCAAGGTGCACGGCGCCTTGACCCTACGGGACATCACCCGAGACGTCGTGCTCGACGCCAGCTTCCTCGGCGCGGGCAAGGACCCGTGGGGCAACCAGCGCGTGGCGTTCTCCGCGAGCACGTCGGTCGACCGACGCGACTTCGGGCTCGAGTGGAATCAGGCTCTCGAGGCCGGCGGGCTGCTGGTTGGCGAGCGCGTGGACATCGAGATCGAAGTGCAGGCGGTCGCGGCCGCGAGCGAGCAGGCCGCGTGAGCGTGTTGCCGCGCCTTCTCGCGCGGACGCACGTGCGTCACGGCGCCCGCCCTATCGGGACGGAGCGCTGCGTGGTATCGACAAGAGCGGGGGCGCGCTGGTACGAGCCAGCGCGAGCCCGCCCCTCCCTACCGGCGGAGCGACCTCTCGTCAGCGGGTCCGCGGCTCACCTCGATGCTCTGTCTCCCGAAGACCGTTGCCGGGCCTCCTGACACCCCGTCCCACGAGAAAGCCGAGAAAGCCGAACGATGAGCGCCCTCCTCGACATCACCGACACGCTGACGACCGCTTCGGGGACGGCCCGCTACGCCAGCCTCGCGAAGCTGGCCCAGGCCACGAGCTCGGATACCTCTCGCCTCCCGCACACGGTCAAGATTCTCTTGGAGAACATCGCGCGAAGAGTCGAGAGCAACGACGTCTCGCTTTCGGATATCGAGTCGCTCGCGCGGTGGCCGGATGGTGCTGACGCGTCCATCGCGTTCATGCCGGCCCGGGTGTTGATGCAAGACTTCACGGGTGTCCCATCCGTCGTCGACCTCGCCGCGATGCGAAGCGCAGTTACTCGGGCGGGCGGCGACCCGAGGCGGGTCAACCCCTTCGTCCCCGTCGACTTGGTCATCGACCACTCGGTCCAGGTCGATCGCTTTGGCGGCGCTGACTCGTACGCTGCCAACCTCGAGTGGGAGTACCGACGAAACCGTGAGCGCTACGCGCTCCTCAACTGGGCCCAGCAGGCGTTCGACGGATTTCGCGTGGTCCCCCCGGGGATGGGGATCTGCCACCAGGTGAACCTGGAGCATCTGGGCCGCGTGGTCATCGCGCGCGACGGCTGGGTCTTTCCCGATACCGTGGTCGGCACCGACTCGCACACGCCCATGATCAACGGCTTGGGCATCTTGGGTTGGGGCGTGGGTGGCATCGAGGCGGAAGCGGCGATGCTCGGCCAGCCGATGTTCCTGCCAAAGCCCGTCGTCCTCGGGGTCCGGACGCGAGGCACCTTGCCGCCCGGCACGACAGCCACCGATCTCGTACTGACGCTGACGCAGATGCTCAGGGCGCACGGCGTCGTGGGGAAATTCGTCGAGTTCTTCGGGCCCGGCCTCAGCAGTCTGAGCATCGCTGACCGCGCTACGATGTCGAACATGTCACCCGAGTTCGGCGCTACGGCTACTTTGTTTCCCGTCGACGCGAACACCCTGAAGTACCTGCACCTCACGGGCCGCGGGGACAACCTCGATCTCGTCGAGAAGTACGCCCGCGAGCAGGGGTTGTTCAGGACGGACTCCGACCCGGAGCCGAACTTCAGCGAGGTGGTGGATCTCGATCTCTCCACCGTCGTGCCCAGCGTCGCCGGGCCGAAGCGACCCCAGGACCGGGTGCCCCTCGGCGCTGTGCCGGCGTCCTTCGAGTCCGCCCTGGTGGGCGCCGCGGCCAACGTCGGCGCGAAGGACATCGCTCGTCTCGTCGCGGAGGGTTGCTCCGCCGCCGGGGACTTCCAGAGAGCACCCGCCGAACGGCTGGGGCGACCCGACGCCGCAGCCTCCGTGACGCATGGTTCGGTCGTCATCGCTGCCATCACGAGCTGTACCAACACGTCGAACCCGTCGGTCATGATCGCCGCGGGACTGTTGGCGCGGAACGCGGTCAACGCCGGTTTGACGTGCCAACCCTGGGTGAAGACATCGCTCGCCCCGGGTTCGCGGGTCGTGACGCAGTACCTCGACGAGGCGGGGCTGACGCCGTACCTCGACCAATTGGGCTTCAACCTGGTCGGCTACGGCTGCACGACCTGCATTGGGAACTCGGGCCCGTTGCCCGAGGAGATCGCTGAGGCGGTCACCAGCAGGGACCTCGTCGTGGCCGCCGTCCTCTCCGGCAACCGGAACTTCGAGGGGCGTATTCACGCCCAGGTGAAGGCGAGCTACTTGGCCTCTCCTCCACTCTGCGTCGCGTACGCGCTGGTTGGTACGGTGCTGTGCGATCTCAGCGTCGACCCTCTCGGAACCGACGACACCGGAGAGCCCGTGTACCTCGCGGACATCTGGCCCTCCGCCGAGGAGATCGAATCGGTCATCGCCGCCTCCGTCTCGTCGGATCAGTTCGACTCCGAGTACGGCCGCATCTTCGATGGCGACGAGAGCTGGCGCGACATGCCCGCGCCGACGGGGACCACCTTCGATTGGGTAGACCAATCGACTTACGTGCGGGAGCCGCCGTTCTTCATCGACTTTCAGCCCTCGCCGAAGCAGCTGGCAGATATCGTGGACGCTCGAGCTCTCGCGGTGCTGGGCGACTCGATCACGACCGACCACATCTCGCCGGCCGGCGCCATCGCCGTCGCTTCGACGGCGGGCCAGTATCTCGTCGAGCGCGGTGTCCCGCCCGCCGAGTTCAACAGCTACGGGTCCCGACGCGGCAATCACGAGGTCATGATGCGTGGGACCTTCGGAAACCTTCGACTGCGCAACGGGCTCGTCCCGGGCGTCGAAGGGCCCTGGACGCTGCACATCCCCAGCGGAGACCGGTTGAGCATCTACGATGCAGCCGTGCGGTACCAGCAGGAGGGCACACCCCTCGTGGTGATCGCCGGTCGAGAGTATGGGGCCGGAAGCTCGCGGGACTGGGCGGCGAAGGGTGCTGCGCTACTCGGCATCAAGTCGATCATCGCCCAGAGCTACGAGCGTATTCACCGCAGCAACCTCGTTTGTATGGGTATTCTACCTCTACAGTTCGAGGAGGGGGACTCGGCTGAATCGCTCGGGCTGACTGGGTCGGAGGTCTTCACGATCAGCGGGATCGCGGATGGCATCGTCCCGCGCCAGCGCGCGCACGTCGTCGCGAGTCGACCAGATGGGACCGCCGTGTCGTTCGACACGTTGGTCAGAATCGATGCGCTCACCGAGGTCGACTACTTCAGGAACGAGGGCATCCTGCAGATGGTGCTGCGCCAGATTCTGCGCGCTGACGACTGATTCGGAGGTCGCGACAGCCACGCTGTGTCGCCGTCGAAGGGTGGGGATGCCGCGACCTGGGCCGTCGACCGCGCCAGACGCCGACCCTGTCGTCGCCGCCTGGCGCCCCATCGCCGTCCTCAACGCGGCGCGACGGCTCCATATCGCGGGAGAGCAGCGCGGCCTCCTGCATGGAGCACAGGAAGCTGACGCCGAGCGCGAGCGAGACGTAGACGACGAGCAGGAGGGTGGCGAGCCTCACGTGCAGTCGCGATCAGGCGCGACCCGCGCACGAGGTCGGTCCGTCACGTTGGCGGTCGAGGTGGCTTGACGTCGGCGTCAGCCGCACCCAAGTCTCACTCGACATGCGCGCGACACTCACGTTTCGACGACCCGTTCGCGCCGACTCCCATGTCGAGGTCGCGGCCGTGCCCGATCTCGCCGCGATCGCCTGACGGCGGTCGCGGCAGCGCGGCCCAGCTCCATTCGAGCCGATGCTCCGCGCTCGGCGCTCGACTCTCCACACACCCGCTCGGCCGCGCCGCCGGCCGCCCTCGACCCAGTTCACCGTGCGACCCACGAGATCGGAACGGTTCATCATGCCTCTCCCGCTCCCGGACATCCTCATCTCCGAAGACGACTTCGAGACGCTCTGTGACTTGCTGGCGTCCGCCCCACCGTCGGCGCGGTTGGCGGCCGACAGGCTCGACGCTGAGCTCGCCCGGGCGCGCATCGTCCCCGCCGCCGAGCTCCCGGCGGACGTCGTCGCGCTGGGCACGCGCGTGATCGTCGAGGAGCTCACCTCGGATGTGCGCCGTGTCATCACGCTCGTCCTCCCCCGGGATGCGGACGCCGACGAGGGCCGCATCTCCGTGCTCTCTCCGGTCGGCAGCGCCCTGCTCGGCCTGCGCACGGGGCAGGTGATCGAGTGGTCTGTGCCGGCGCGACCGAAGGCGCGCTTCTGCATCGCGGCCGTGCTCCATCAGCCAGCGCCGGCGCCCGTGAGCCCCTCGGCGCGCTCGATGGCGCGCGGCGGGGCCGCCGCATGAGCGAGGTAGCTCCGCGTCGGGCCTTCACGTCCCGCGTCATCGCGGTACCTCGCCGGGGTGGCGTGGGGCGCACGTCGGGGCAGAGTAGGTAGCACCGAGGAGCGTCGATCCCTCGAGGCACGGTCCACGTCCCCAACCGCAAGCGCGCCTGCGGGGGTCACAACCGCTATGCTCGGCCCGCGACGATGGCCCGATCGACCGCAGCCCAGGGAGACTCGAGCGCGACGCGAATGTCGCGGTGTGTCGACACGCTCCACGCCGCGTTCCACGATCCCGAGTCGACCGCGCACCGAGTGACCGAGAGCACCGTGGGCGTGCTCATCGTCCTGTCGGTCGCGCTGCTGTCGCTCGAGCCGTTCCTGGACGACCCGAAGACGCTCGCGGCGCTCGTGGTCGTCGACCGCGTCGTGTTGGTGATCTTCGCGGTCGAGGTCACGCTCCGGATCCTCTCGGTGCGCCCATCCGAGCTGGCCATCTTCCGTCTCCCTCCGCTCGGTCGGCTCCGAGCGCGCGCCGTCGCGAGCCTGAAACACGCCCTCGAGCCGATGGTGCTCATCGACATCATCACCGTGCTCGCGCTGGTGCCTGCACTGCGCGGCCTGCGCGCGATTCGGCTATTGAGGCTCCTGCGTTCGATCCGCGTCTTCCGCTACTCGAATCCGTTCACGTCCATCGTGCACGCCCTCGAGCAGGACCGGCTGCTGTTCACGTTCGCGATCGGGGTCCTCGGAACGGAGGTGGTCGTCGGCGGCCTGAGCATGTTCCTGGTCGAGCGGGGGCACAACGCGGACATCAGCACCCTCGCGGACGGCGTGTGGTGGGCGATCGTCACCATCACCACCGTCGGCTTCGGCGACATCACCCCGGTGACGGGGCTCGGGCGCGTCCTCGGCGGCGTGATGATGGTCGGGGGTATGTTCACGCTCGCGCTGTTCGCCGGTATCGTCGGCCACAGCCTCCTGAACGCGGTGCTCACGATCCGCGAGGAGCAGTTTCGCATGAGCAGCCGCGTCAACCACGTCATCGTCTGCGGGTACGACCCGAGCGCGGCGATGTTCCTGGACGTCCTCCGTCGGGAGCTCGACGGCGAGATGCCGATCGTGCTGTTCGGTGAGGGTGAGCGGCCGCCGGCCGTACCTCCGGAGATGATCTGGGTGTCGGGTGACCCGACCAAGAGCAGCGAGCTCGACAAGGTGAACCTCGACCGCGCGGCCGCGGTCATCATCGTCGGCTCGCGTACGGTTCAACCGCAGGTCGCTGACGCGATCACGCTACTCATGCTGTTCACCCTCCGATCGCACGCGCAGCGAGAGGACCTGGATCGACACAAGCCGCTCTACATCGTGGCGGAGATTCTCGACTCGGAGAACGTGCGGCACGCCCGGACCGCGGGCGCCGACGAGGTGATCGAGACCCGGCGCGTCGGCTTCTCTTTGCTCGCCCACTCCATCACCCACCAGGGGACCGCGGACTCGCTGGGACGCCTGATCATGAAGGGCGACCACAACTTCTACGTCGGTCGGGTCCCGATCGATCTCGACGAGCCCTGGACGTACGGCGAGCTCATGCGCGAGCTCAGGCTCGCCGACCGCGGCGTGCTCGTCGTCGGCGTCCGTGGCCGCGGCGGCTCCGAGACGATCAACCCGGCGCGCGACCACCCGGTCGATCAGGACACGGTGCTACTCTATCTGGCGAACGAGCCGTTGCTCGAGCCGCCGTGACACACGGCTCCGCCGGCGTCAGGCCTCCCACTCGGTCAGATCCAGCACTACCTTGCCGAACGCCTGGCGCGATTCGATGTACTCGTGTGCTTCGGCGACTCGTCGTACCGGGAACACCCGGTCGACTACGGGTTTCAGCCTGCCCTGTGACAGCAGCTTCCATACCGTCAGCTGGTCTGACTTGGGGCCCATCGTGCTGCCGATGATGCTGATCCGCTTGAAGAAGACGGCTCGCAGGTTCAGCGCCACTTCACCGCCGGTGGTGCTTCCACACATCACGATGCGACCGCCCCATCTGAGCACCTTCATGTTGCCTGCGAACGTGTCCGGTCCGATGTGATCAAAAACAAGATCGACGCCGTGTCGGCCTGCGATGGTCTTGGTTTCTTCGACGAAGTTTTGCGTCTTGTAGTTGATGGTGTAGTCGGCGCCGAGAGCTTTCGCTTTCGCGAGCTTCTCGTCGCTACCCGCCGTGGTGATGACCGTTGCATCAAGCAGCTTCGCGATCTGAATCCCGGCGGTTGTGACGCCACTTCCAGCTGCGTGCATGAGGACCGTCTCGCCCGGTTTCAGCGCCGCTTTCTGCAGCATCGTTTACGCCGTCAGGAACACCAACGGACACGCCGCGGCGTCGGTGAAGCTCATGGCATCGGGTATCGGCAGCAGGTTCACCGCCGGCGCATCCATGTACTCGGCGCAGCCGCCGTTACGGGTCTCGCCGAAAATTCCGTAGTCCCGTGCCAGATGAATGTTCCCCGACAGCGTCTCTTCTGAAGTTGGGTCCGCGAACCCCGGCATGATGGCGACGCGATCGCCGATTTGAACGTTGTTTACGAGCTCGCCCTTCTCGGCCACGACCCCTGCGATGTCGGTGCCGAGGATCATCGGCAGCGGGAACTCGTGTCCCGGCACGCCCTTTCGGATCCAGAGGTCGAGGTGGTTGATGCCCGCTGCCTTGACGTCGATCAGGACTTCGTCGGGCCTGATGGTGGGTCTTGCGGCGTCCTCGATGAGCAGCTTGTCGACCCCCCCATGCTCGCGCACGAGCACCGCTTTCATGGTTTCAGTCATTCTCCGCGCATCCTAGCGGAGATGGGCGGGCCTGTAACGAGCGACAGTCCGACAGAGCCGATTCGCGCGCACGAGGCGCGCCATCTGGCGATGCGGTGTACTGTGGCCGGCCCCGCTCTCGAAACCTCACCGACCTCGAGTCCCTCCGTGTGGGCTGCAACGGGAAGGGTGCACCATGTCCAGCGAAGACCCACAGCCGACGTCGCCCACCAAGGCCGTGCCCCCGCGGCAGCGTCCGATCGATCGGATCCTGAGGCCGGTGACCGTCTTCGCCCGGCACAAGCTCGCCGGCGCCGCACTCCTGATGCTCGCGACGGCGGTCGCGCTGATCTGGGCGAACTCGCCTTGGCAGCACACGTATCACCACGTCCTGGAGATGGAGCTCGGCCTGCAGCTCGTGGGCAGCCCCTTCACCAAGAGCCTGCACCACTGGATCAACGACGGCCTGATGGGCATCTTCTTCTTCGTCGTCGGGCTCGAGATCAAGCGAGAGCTCCTGGTTGGCGAGCTGTCTTCGCCGCGCAAAGCCGCGCTGCCGGCGATCGCCGCCGTAGGCGGGATGGTCGTACCCGCCGGGATCTTCATCGCGCTCAACTACGCAGGCCCCGCGGCCGGTGGCTGGGGGATCCCGATGGCGACCGACATCGCCTTTGCGCTCGGGGTGCTCGCGCTCGTCGGGGATCGCGTTCCCATCGGGCTCAAGGTGTTCCTCACCGCGCTCGCGATTGTCGACGACATCGGAGCGGTGCTGGTGATCGCGGTCTTCTACACCTCGGACCTCTCCCTCGTCGCGCTCGGGGTGGGCCTGGCCTGTGCCACGATCTCTGTCGGCCTGAACCTCCTCGGCACACGCAACCCCGGCATCTATCTGATGGTGGGTATCGTCGCCTGGCTCGGCTTCCTCGAGTCGGGCGTCCACGCGACGGTCGCCGCGATCCTGATGGCCTTCACGATACCCGCTCGCACTCGGATCGACGGCGGCGACTTCCTCGCGCGCATGTCGCTGCTGATGAGCGAGGTGAGGGCCGACGTGCCGGTCGACACCACGATGAACACCGCCGCGCAGCAGCGCGTCCTCGACGAAATGAACGAGACCCTGGACTACGCAGGGGCGCCGCTCCAGCGGATCGAGCGCGCGCTGCACGGCCCGGTGACGTTCGTCGTGCTGCCCGTCTTCGCGCTCGCGAACGCTGGCGTCACCCTGAGCGGAGACATCGGAACGAGCCTCGGCAGCCGCCTCGTCCTCGGCATCGTGCTCGGCCTCTTCGTCGGCAAGACGCTGGGGATCACCGGCTTCGCGTGGCTCGCGGTGAAGCTCGGCCTCGCGGACCTCCCCGCCGCGGTCACCTGGAAGCAGGTGGTGGGCGTCGCCGCTCTGGGCGGTGTTGGGTTCACGATGGCGCTGTTCGTCGCCCAGTTGGCCTTCACGGATGTCGCGCAAGTCGACGCTGCCAAGCTAGGCATCCTCGCGGCCTCCGTCGCGTCAGGCCTGACCGGCTTCTTCGTCGTCGCCGCAGCGACCAGGCAGAAGCAACCACCGAAGGGACCCGAGGCGGAGGCGAGCTGACATCCGCCACTTCTGACGGTGCGCGGTGCGCCGAGGGCTTCGGTCCCCGCTGGCGGGTGGGGTGAACCGTCTGACGAGAGCGCTGCTGTTACCCTCCGGCTCATGAAAATCAAAGCCGCCATCGCATACGCCGCCAAGGAGCCGCTGCGCATCGAAGAGATCGACCTCGACGGGCCCAAGGCCGGTGAGGTGCTCGTGAAGCTCGCCGCCACGGGCGTCTGCCACACGGACGCTTACACGATGAGCGGCGCCGACCCGGAGGGGCTCTTCCCGGCGGTCCTCGGGCACGAGGGCGCGGGGGTCGTCGTCGGGGTGGGGCCGGGGGTGACGAGCCTCGTCGAGGGCGACCACGTGATCCCGCTCTACACCGCGGAGTGTCGCAACTGTAAGTACTGCCTCAGCGGCAAGACCAACCTCTGCCAAGCGATCCGCGTGACGCAGGGCCAGGGCCTGATGCCGGACGGCACGAGCCGCCTCTCGAGCGGCGGCAAGACGCTCCACCACTTCATGGGCACGAGCACCTTCGCGACGCACACCGTGGTGCCCGAGATCGCGCTCGCGAAGATCCGTAAAGACGCGCCGCTCGACAAGGTCTGCTTACTCGGCTGCGGCGTCACGACCGGCGTCGGCGCGGTGCTCAACACGGCCAAGGTGGAGGCAGGCGCCAACTGCGTCGTCTTCGGCCTCGGCGGCATCGGGCTCAGCATCATCCAGGCGTGCAAGATGGTCGGCGCGAGCAAGATCATCGGCGTCGACCTCAACCCCGCCAAGAAGGCGTGGGGCGAGCGCATGGGCATGACCGACTTCGTGAACCCCAAGGAGGTCAGCGACGTGGTCGGCGCGATCGTCGAGATCACGGACGGCGGCGCGGACTACTCGTTCGAGTGCATCGGCAACGTCGACGTGATGCGGCAGGCGCTCGAGTGCTGTCACAAGGGCTGGGGCCAGGCGATCATCATCGGCGTGGCGGCCGCCGGTAAGGAGATCGCGACGCGGCCCTTCCAGTTGGTCACGGGCCGCGTCTGGAAGGGCTCGGCGTTCGGTGGCTGCAAGGGCAGGACCGACGTTCCGAAGTACGTGGACTGGTACATGGACGGCAAGATCGAGGTGGACGCCTTCGTCACGCACACGATGCCGCTCGAGAAGATCAACGACGCCTTCGATCTGATGCACGCTGGTGAGTCGATCCGTACCGTGGTGCTCTTCGAATGACGGCCTTCGAGACGTTGAAATCGATCCGGCTCTTCGGCGGGACGCAGCACTACCTACGACACGCGTCGCGTGAGTGCGGCGGCCCGATGGAGCTGACGGTCTACCAGCCGCCCGGCCTCGAGGAGGGTGGGGTGGCGCCCGTGGTCTACTTCCTCTCCGGGCTGACCTGCACGGCAGAGAACTTCACGACGAAGGCCGGCGCGCAGCGCGTCGCCGCCGAGCTCGGTCTCATCGTGGTGGCGCCCGACACGAGCCCACGCGGCGCGGGGATCGCGGGCGAGGACGACGACTGGGACTTCGGCACAGGCGCGGGCTTCTATGTCGACGCGACCGAGGCGCCGTGGTCCGAGCGCTACCGCATGTACAGCTACGTGACCGGGGAGCTGCCCGGCCTCGTCGACGCGGCGTTTCCGACCGCGGGGCCCGAGCGTCGATCGATCTTCGGTCACAGCATGGGCGGACACGGCGCGCTCGTGATCGGCTTGCGGGAGCCCGCGCGGTGGCGCTCGATATCGGCGCTCTCGCCCATCTGCGCGCCGAGCGAGTGCCCTTGGGGCGAGAAGGCCTTCGGCGCCTACCTCGGTGACGACCGTGAGGCGTGGGCGCGCTACGACGCGACGCGGCTCGTCGAGTCGGGCGCGCGCCACCCGGGCACGATCCTGATCGACCAGGGCCAGGCCGATCCGTTCCTCGAGCGCGAGCTGCACCCGGCGCGCTTCGAGGCCGCCTGTGAGGCAGCGGGCCAGCCGCTCGAGCTGCGGATGCACGAGGGCTACGACCACAGCTACTTCTTCATCGCGAGCTTCGTCGAAGATCACCTCCGGCATCACGCGGCCGCGCTGGAGGGCTGATCGGCGAGCGGTAGCCGTTCCGGGACCTGTGCGGGCAGGGTCATGCGACGTCGGTGCGGGCGCTCACTCTCTCACTCGGGGAGGGGGATGAGTTCGACCTCGTCTCCAGTCACCTGGGGAAACCGCTGCTCTTGCCAATCCCGTTTGGCCTGCTCGATGCGCTCCCTCGAGCTCGACACGAAATTCCACCAGACATGCCGTTTGCCGTCGAGCGGCGCGCCGCCCAACAGCACGATCCTCGAGTCCGAGTCGGCGCGCAGCGTCACCTCCCCGCCCGACGTGAACACGAGCATGCGCCCCGGTGTCGCATGCTCTGCGCCACACCCGATTGCGCCCTCGACGACGTAGGCGGCGCGTTCTTCGTACGCGCCTGGGATCGGCAAGGTGCCTCCGGCGGGCATTGCGACATCGACGTAGAAGAGCGGAGAGAACGTGTGTACGGGCGACGTCTCGCCGTAGGCGGTTCCGGCGAGCACGCGGATGCGCGCACCCTCTCGCTCGAGTGCCGGCAGTGTGCCCGCGGGATGATGATGAAACTCCGGAGCCGTCTCTTCGTGCGCGAGTGGGAGCGCTACCCAAAGCTGCAACCCGTGGATTCTGGAACCGGACTCTCGGAGCACGGGGCTCGTCCGTTCCGAATGCACGATACCCCGACCCGCCGTCATCCAGTTGATGTCGCCCGGTCGAATCGCCTGGTGCGAGCCAAGGCTGTCGCGGTGAGTGATCTCGCCTTCGAACAGGTACGTGATCGTCGCGAGACCGATGTGCGGGTGCGGTCGCACATCGAGACCCGCTCCAGGCGCGAACTCGTTGGGCCCCATGTGGTCGAAGAAGGCGAACGGCCCGACGAAGCGCTGTGCCGCGGCAGGCAAGAGCCGCCCGACCTTGAAGCCACCGACATCGCGCGCCTTGGCGTCGACGATCGACGCTATCGACGGCGTCGTCGGACAACTCGAGCAGGATGGATCGGTTGCGGGAGTGATGCTCATGGCGGTCTCCTCAGAAGTGTCTGGCTCTATCCAAGAGTCACGGGCGAGATCTCGGGGGCTACCTGGCCCTGCCGGTCATGGTCCATGGGATCCCAAGTCGGATATGTCGACGCGACCGAGGCGCCATGGTCCGAGCGCTACCGCATTGGGTCAGCCGAGCTTTCCGCGCGCGGCGGCGAGCACGTCGATCGTGCTGATGATGCCGACCACCTTCACCGCCTCATCCACCACGAGGATCGCGCCGATGCGTTCGCAGATCAGGATGTCGATCACCGCGTCGATCGGCGTGTCCGGCCGACAGGTGATGGGCGCTCCGCTCAGGAGCGAGGTCGCCGGCGAGTCGAGCACGTTCTCGCGGATGCCCTCCGGGCCGATAGTCCGCGCGATGAGCCCACCGACGATTCGGAGGTCGCGGTCGCTCAGCACGCCGCTCAAGGTCCCGTCCTCCCGAACCAACGGCACGTGACGAATCTCGAGGTCGGTCACCATCGCGATGACGTCCCCGATGGTCGCGTCGTCGCGGAGGGTCGAGACCTTCTCGGTCATCACGTCGCTAGCGTTCACGCGCGCAGCTTACCCGGCTGCTGCCGAGGGGGCTCGGATCCGGTGGCAGATTGCCTGGGGTCCCGTCAGGCGCCTCGGCCCCTTTGGCTCGTCCAGGTTCAGGTGTTCGGTTCAGGGGCTCGTCGCGGCACCGCCTCGCTACGCCTTGGGCATGCCACCGGTCGAGGGGGTCCGGCGACGAGCTCGCGCGATGCAGCCTCGCCCCCGCCGGCTTCGCACCATCCGTCGGCCAGCGCAGTGAGGGACGCCGCCGTCCCCAACGCGAACGACGCTCCCGAGTTAGGCTCCCGCCATGTTCTTCGATCTCGGGAGCGCGATGCTCGGCACTTTCGTCAGCCTGCTCCCCATCGTCAATCCGTTCGGCACCGCCGTTCTGTTCGTCGCGCTCACGGCGCGGTTCAGCGAGGCCCAGGCGCGCAGTCAGGCCCGACGGGCCTGCATCTACATGGCGATCGTGCTGCTGGTCTCGTTGTTCGCCGGCGCCCTCATCATGGAGTTCTTCGGCATCTCGATCCCAGCGCTTCGAATCGCCGGTGGGCTCATCGTGGCCAAGATCGGGTTCGGCATGCTGAGCCCCGAGCCTGACGTCGATGTGGGTGAGTCCGAGCGGGAGGAGGCCCTCCACATGGCCGACCTGGCTTTCACGCCGCTCGCCATGCCGATGCTGAGTGGGCCGGGCTCGATCGCCGTGACCGTGAGCATGGCGGCGGGCGCCGAGAGCCCGTGGGAGCACGCTGCCATCGCGCTCGGCATCGTGCTGGTCGCGTTCTCGTCGTGGCTGGTGCTGCGGAGCGCTCGACCCATCGTCGCGCGGCTCGGGTCCACGAAGGTGACCGTGCTGACCCGCGTGATGGGATTCCTGCTCGTCTGCGTCGGCGTGCAGTTCATCGCCGACGGCGTCGTGCACGTGCTCTACGACCAGCAGACGGATGCGCCGTGGGATGCCCCGACTCGCTCGCCAGAAGCCGACAACGCTCATGGGCGCCCACCCGGGGTTGGAGTATGGTCTGCCAACTCAAGGAGACCCACGTGAACCCAACGACCCTGACCGACGACGAGATCGAGACCCTGACGGACGAGGAGCACGACGCCGCCGACCCCGACGCCGGAGACACCGACGCCGATGAGGCCGACACCGACGCCGACGGGACCGACTCGGATGCGGACGGGGCGGAGTCCGATGGCGACGCGGCCGACTCCGATGCTGACGGGGCAGACTCTGACGCCGACGGTGCAGACATGGACGCGGACGTGGCCGACGCCGACGCCGACGCCGCGGACTCGGACGCCGATGAAGACGACGCCGACTCGGACAGCGCGGACGCGGACACCGACGCCACCGATGCGGATGGCGCGGGCGCGGACCAGGACGCCTGACGGCGGCGTGCGCGGCTTGGGCACCCGTCGAACGCGTGACGTCGCGCCCCGAGCCGATGGATCGGAGCCGAGGTCCAACGGCTGCTCGGACGACGCCCCGTACGACCCGCTGGCCCGATGCGTCGGGCAAGTCTCGCGCTTCTTCGAAGATGTCTGGACGTGCAAGCCTCAGCACTATCGGGATGTCGACTCGACCCACTTCGCGGACGTGCTCTCGCTCGACGCGATCGACGCTCTCCTCGCGCCCGGCGGGCTCCGCGCCCCGGCGCTCCGCATGGTGCGGGGCGGCAAGGCCATCCCCAGATCCAGCTACACGTCTTCTCAGACCACGGCGGGGACCCGGATCGATGACGCGATCGACTCGGACGCGGTGTTGCGTGCGTTCGCGGGCGGGGCAACGCTCGTGCTGCAGGGACTCCATCGATTCCTGCCTTCCGTGCAACGCTTCTGCGCGGGGATCGAGGGCACGGTTGGCCACCCCGTGCAGGCCAACGCGTACCTCACGCCGGCCGGGGGTGAGCGCGGCCTCGGGGTCCACCACGACACGCACGACGTGTTCGTGCTCCAGCTGTTCGGCACGAAGCGCTGGCGTCTCTACGGCGTGGAGACGGAGAATCCGGTCGCACGCTTTCCCACGTCCCGGCGTTACGCCGACCCTGGCGAGCCGGTCTCTGTCCATGAGCTCACCGCCGGCGACTGCCTGTATCTGCCGCGCGGAGTTCCGCACGACGCAGAGAGCCTCGAGACGGCCGCGCTCCACTTGACGCTCGGGGTGCGAAGCCCGACGTGGCTCGACGTGATGCAACGAGTGTTCGCGACGGCCCACGAGCACCCAGAGCTTCGCGAGTCGCTCCCCGTGGCGTACGCGGATGATCCGGGCGCGTTCGAGGCGGCGACGGCGCAGACGCTGGACCGCGCGGCCAAGTGGCTGGCATCACGCGATCCGGCAAGGATCGCGCGGCAAGAGATCGCCCGGCGAGTCGCGCCTCCGGTAGCTCGGCGGGGTCGCCTGATGCGGCTCGCGAGCGCGGGTCCGATCGAGTCGAACACGCCGCTCGAACGGATCGGCCCTCCGTGGACGCTCAGTCTCCACGAGGCCCACGCGACCCTATCGGCCCCGAACCGGAGGGTCCGACTGCGCTTCCCCGCCCGGGTCGCGCCCGCGCTCCGAGTGCTGGTCGACGCCTCCGAGTTCTGCGCCGAGGACCTCGGCGATCTCCTCGATCCACCTGGCGCCTTGGTGTTGGTTCGCCGGCTCCATCGGGAGGGCCTCGTGCATCGAACCGATGTCGAATAGCGCCCTCCTATGCCGCGAGGAGAGCCTCGCCGTCGGCGAGCCCCACTTCGGCACCGCGTCGACGGTGCGACGCTGGATCTTGATCGAGCGTGACGGGCCATGGGGGCCGACCGCGGTCGACGACAACCGGTTCCCGGACGACATCCGCGCCCGCATCGGCGCGCTTCGCAAGGCAACGGGGGCCCGGGTGCTGATGATCCGGCGCTTCGGTGGGCGCGAACAACCGGGAGTCCGCGTGATGTTCGCGTACACGGCTCGAGACCGCGTGTGGCTCGAAGAGCTTCGGCTCGAGAGCATCGACGGGCTCTTCTCCCGCGATCTCTCCCCCCTTCGCCGGGGAGAATCGGTTGGCGGCGACCCGATCCACGATCTCCGGTGGTTCGTCTGCACGCACGGCAAGCACGACCCGTGCTGCGCAAAGTACGGTCGGCCTGTCGCGCAGGCGCTCGATGCGCGCTGGCCCGAGGAGACCTGGGAGACGTCCCACATCGGTGGCGATCGCTTTGCGGGCAACGTGCTCATCCTGCCCCTGGGCATCTACTACGGCCGCGTGGAGCCGGAGAACGCGGTCAGCCTCATCGCCGCTCTGCGCGACGGCCAACTCAGCCTCCGCCACTTCCGCGGAAGAACCGCTTATCCATTCGACGTTCAGGCCGCGGAATGGTGGGTGCGTCAGCGCCATGCGTTGCTCGGACTCGATGACCTGACATTCACCGGCCATCGAACAACCGACGCCGCGCGGTCGCTCACGACCTTCCGGCTCTCAAACGGCCGAACTCTCGAGGTGGACATCGAGAAGGGTGCGGGCCAGCTCCGCCAGCTCACGTGCCGCGCGTCGCTCGAGCATCGCGCACCACGCTTTCGACTCGTGGCGATCACCGAGCTCGATCCGTGAGCAAGGCGTTCACGAAGGAAGACGTCGATGGCGTTGTTCGGCTCGACGATCTCCCGGCGCCACGGTCGGCAGCACGGTCGAATGGAAGAAGCCCGGTAGCGCCGTCGAGCCTCGAGATCCTGGCGATCCGGTATCCGCCGGAAGACCCATAGCGTCGGGCCCGTCAGGTCGCCGCGGTCGAGCCTGCGCCGAGCGGGCCTTCGAGAAGGAGCGAGAGCGCCAACTCTTTGGCCTCGGTCGTTCCCATGATGGCGAGAGTGTCCCCCGCCCCGAGTCGCTCGCGGCCGCTGGGGACGACCGCGTTCGCCTCGTCGCGTCGCTTGATCGCTACGATCGTGGCGCCCGTCTGCGCGCGAAGGTCGAGCTCGGCCAGGCTCTTGCCAACGGCGTGGCTCTGCTCGAGCAGCGAGAGGTTGGACATGTCGTCGAGGCCGGGAATGAGCGCGGGTGGCGGCTCCGAGGTCTCCGGATCCTGGCTGGCGAACAGCTCCAGGAGCCGCCCGGCTCCTCCGCGAACCTCGAGCTGGACCTCGCCCGCGCGCCTCCACACCAGGCCCGCGCTGACGAGGAGCGCTACCGCGAGGCCCGCGCCGGGATAAGGCGATCCGAGCCAACCGAGGACGACGACGGCGGGAAGTCCCAAGGCCACCATCACTCCGATCTGGACCAGCGAACGCGCGGCGGCGCCAGCGACACGAGTACCTTCCTTCGCCCCGTCGCCCGGCGTCGCCTCGGTGAGCAAGCGCGAGAGAATCGCTACGTTCCTCATCAGGAAGAAGCCAAATGGAAGCGAGACGAGGACCGCAACTCCGGCGAGCAGCGCTGCCACCGCCTCAGGTGTGAGCTGGATGTCCCATGAAGCGAGGACGTCGATGACGTACCGCTGAGAGCGGACGCTGGCACCGAGGATCGCCGTCACACAGACCATGTCGACGAGCACGACCAGCATCGCGCGCCGCGCGGACCGATGCTCCTTGGGGGTCGCTCGTTCTCGGATGCGCTCTACCCAGCCCGCGTACAGGCTGAGCGTATCGCGCACGCGTGAGGGCACGGCGCGGTCGGCGAGGCTCACGAGCTTGTCGGCTCTCGCGAGCCCGAGGGGCGTCGTGAAGGTGGTGAGGACCGCGACGGTCACCATGACCGGCGCCAGCGCCGCGGGCACGACGTCGGCCTCCACCCCGATCGAAGCGATGATGAATGCGAACTCGCCCACCTGGCCGAGCGCGAGACCGGCGGTGATGGAACGGCGTGGTCCGTTGCCCGAGAGGATCCCGCCGACGGTGACGCTGACGAGCTGGACCGAGATGACCGCCACCGTCACGAGCAGCGCGATGGGCGCGACGTCCAGCGCCACGAGCGGGTCGACGCTCATCCCGATGGAGACGAAGAAGACCGCGGAGAAGACGTCCCTCAGCGGCTTGATGAGCGGCTCCATGCGGTGCGCGTCGCCCGACTCGGACACCAGCATCCCGGCGACGAACGCACCGAGCGCGACCGAGTAGCCCAGCACCGTGGCGAGCTCGGCGAAGACGAAGCAGAGCCCCACCCCCACGACGACCAGCGCCTCGGGGCTGGCCAGCCGGCCGACGTAGCGTACGACGCGGGGCACGATCAGCAGGCCTCCGCCGATCATCACGACGAGGACGAGCGCGAGCTGGCCCAGGGTGAGGGCTAGGTCGCCGGCGGACAGCCCGCCGCCGGCGGCGACGGCCGTCATCGCGGCGATCAGGGCGATCGCCACCACGTCTTGGAGCACGAGCATCGACATGACGAGGTCGCGAACGGAGGGATCGCCATTCTCCGGCCCGAGGATCTTGCTGACCGTCATCGTGCTCGAGATGGCCATGCAGGCCCCGAGGAAGAGCGACGCGGGCGCGGTCCAGCCGAGCAGCTGTCCGACCCCATACCCCGCGCTCAGGAGCGCCGCGCACTCGACGAGCACCGCGATCCCGGCTCGCGGAAGCACCGCGACGAGCTTCGCAATCCGGAACTCCAGCCCGATGCCGAACATGACCAGGATCACGCCGAGCTCCGAGAGCTCTTCCATGCGGTCGACGTCCGCGAACAGCGGCACCGGCAGGTAGGGGCCGACGACGAGCCCCGCGAAGAGGTAGCCCAGCACCGGGGGCTGTCGCAGCTGATGCGAGAGCGCCCCCGTGGCGGCAGCGACGCCCAGAACGATGGCGAGATCGGCGACGATGTTGGCGGGCACGGTTCGTTCCGAGTCGGGAGCTCAGCCGCGAGCGCGCCCCAGGCGGCGAAGAACGCGATGGCGGCGGAGTCTAGCGCGGTGAGCCTCGCGCGTGCGGTGTCACGCGGCAGGGGAGGGACCTCGAGACTCCGTCTACTCGGACGATGACTACCAGGCGTCGCGCGGGCTCGTCACTTCCGGGCTACGCTCGCGCGCTGAGTCATCCATGAGATCGCGCGAGCTGCCCTACCGTCACCCCGAGGTCGAGGAGATCTACATGGGACGCCCGACGCCATGAAGACCCCAGTCGCATTCGTCCTCGCCGCCCTGGGTCTCCTGTCGGGCTGCGGCGTGCTGCGACCCACCCACGCCACCATCAGCACCCACTACTACGCGGCGGACCGGGGCCACGCATCGGTCGACGAAGCGTCCGGGCGGGCGGCATGCCTGCTCGTCATGCTGCCCGGCATCGGCGACAGCGCGCAGTCGTTCGAACGCCACGGGTTCGTCGAGGAGGCCCGCCGCGCGGGTCTGGGATGTGACGTCGCCCTCGTCGACGCGCACTTCACGTACTACTTGATTCAGAACGCGGTGGAGCGTGTGTCGACCGACGTGCTGCAGGACGCGCGCGACCGCGGGTACCGCTCCGTGTGGCTCGTCGGCGTCTCGCTCGGCGGCTACGGAGCCATGCTGACCGCTCGGGCCCATCCCGAGCTCGTCGATGGTCTCGTGTTGCTCGCCCCGATGGTCGGAGTGCCGCCCAGCGAGAATGATGTGGCGCAAGAAATTCTCGCTGCGGGCGGGTTGCATCGCTGGTCCGGGCTCGACACCGGTGCCGATGACCCGAGGCATCACTTTCGAGAAGCCCGGCTCGCTTGGGACTGGCTCCGGGTCTCGACCCTCGATCCTCGGTCGGCGCAGACGCTGGTCCTCGCGTTCGGCACCGAAGACACCCGCGCTGCGCGCTACGAGGTCATCTCCGAGGTCCTCCCGGCGCAGGCGGTGTTTCGCTGCGATGGGGCTCACGACTGGCCGACCTGGCGTCGGCTCTGGCGGGAGGTGCTCCGAGCTCATCCCTGGCGCCGTGGGGCGCCGGCGAGCGAAGTGGTCGCTTCGACTCCCATCCGATCGGGAGGCTGACCCGCCGACGTGCAGACGCCGAGCACGCGCGCCGGGGGATTCGATTCCGGCGAAGGGGCCAGATGCGACGACTAAAGGAGCGGTGAGAAGAGTCGCGCGACGCTCCCGATGAGCCGCTCGAGCAGTCCGAGGCGCCGAAGCGACTCGAGCGCGACTGGCTCTGCCGTGGCGAGGTCTGCTTCGAACTGCTTCGCGAGGGTGTCGGCGAGCCGGTGGTCGTACACCACGGCGACGACTTCGAAGTTCAGCCGGAAGCTTCGGTTGTCCGTGTTGGCGGTGCCGACCACCGCGACGTCATCGACGACGAGGGTCTTGGCGTGGAGCACCGGATGGTCGAGCTCGTAGATCTTTGCGCCGGCCTTGAGCAGGTCGGGGTAGTACGTGCGCGCCGCTGCGGCGACGAGCGGTTGATCGCCCGCGCGAGGGACCAGAAGGGAGACGTCGACGCCGCCGAGCGAGGCGATGGTGAGCGCCGTGAGGATCGGCTCATCGGGGACGAAGTAAGGGGTCGTCAGTTGCACGCGACTCGTGGCCCCGGTGATCGATGAAATGAAGAGCTTGTGGATGGCATCGACGCCCTCGTCGGGCCCGGACGACACGATCTGAATCGCCGATGGCTTCTCCGCGTGCACTGGCGATCGGTCGCTGAAGTAGGCAGCGAGCTCGGGCGCGTCCCCTCCGGCGTAGTGCCAGTCTTCAAAAAACACGAACGAGAGCCCACGAACGACTTCGCCTCGAAGCTCGGCGTGAGTGTCGCGCCAGGCTCTCTCGCCTGAGAACTCACTGGTGTGAACCTCGCTGACGTTCATCCCTCCAGTGAATCCGATCTCGCCGTCGATCACCGCGATCTTCCGATGCGAACGAAAGTTCAACATGTGAGTGCGTATCCGGAACAGCGTGTTCTCATTGAAGCACCGAACCTCTGCCCCCGCCTCACGCAGCGGACGCCAGAAGCTTCGCCGCGCGTTCCAAGAACCGACGGCGTCGACCAGGACACGGACCTCGACGCCGGCACGGGCGCGCTCGACCAGCCGATCGCGAAGGCGCGTCCCCAGGCGGTCCGGCTCCCAGATGTAGTACTCGAGGTGGATGTGGTGCTGGGCCCCGGCAATGGCCTCCTCGAGGGCATCGAACAGCGCTCGCCCGTCGAAGAACGCTCGCACCTGGCCGGATCGGATGCGTCCCGCACGACCGACGGCCCGCGCAAGCATGCGAGCCAGCTGTGATGGCGCGACGAGCTCGTCGGTCTCGGTCACGGCCGACGACCGTCGGACCTTCGCGATGGCGGCGATCCGGTGCTTCTTCTCGTGATCGAAGCGCCTCGGTCCGATGAGAGAGTAGACGGCGATGCCCACGAGCGGCAGGAACGCGAGGGTCAGGATCCACGCCAGCGTCGCTGGCGCCGATCGCCGTTGGAGCACCATGAAGCCGGCGACGAGAAGCACCCAGGCCACTTCCACGATGACCATCCACGACGGCTCCGGCATGGGCTGACTCTGCCACGCCGCCGCAGGCGCAGGTCGAGCGCGTGCTGCACGCCTGTGTCTTGCTACCCGTCCGTTCGACGGAGGCTCAGTGGACCCGAGACGAGTTGGGGCCCATGTTCCGCCGATGCTCGCCCCCCGCGTCCTCTGTCCGCTCGTCCTCGGAGACCCCGCCGAGCGGACGGTGTTGGAGTACGCCATCGAGCTCGCTGCCCACCTCAATTCCTCCGTTCAGGCGTTGCACGTCTACGATCTCGGAAACGAACCCGGTTGGTCTGCGGCGCCTGGATACGTTCGAGGAGCGGAGCAGTCCGCGAGGCACGTCCTCGACGAGCACCTGAGGGGTTTGGGCGCCGACTCGACGATGGTCTCGTCGCGCTTCCTGGAAGGAGCGGCGCACGCGAGGGTCCTCGAGGAGGCGGCGCGGCTCGACGTCGACTTCATCGTGATGGGTACTCGAGGTCGACGGGGGGTTGGGCGGCTCGTGTTCGGGAGCGTCGCCGCGCGCGTCCTCGGGGCTACGCGCTGCCCCGTGATCACCGTGCCCTTCGCGAAGTTACCTGCGGTGACCATCTCGTCCATCCTCGTCGCGCATGATCTGTCGTCCATCGCGTCCAACCGAGCGCTCGAGCTCGCCCGCCGCGTCCAGCTCGCCGCGGGCTCCCCTCCTGTTCGAGTGCTCCACGTGCTCCCGGTCGCGGAGCCCGTCGCTGATCACGAGCAACACCGCTGGGACGCCACCCGACAGCTGGAGCGTGAGATCGACCGGTGTTTCGGCCCCGAGTGGAGGGACCTCGTGACGCTGAGGGTGGTCGAAGGGGATCCCTTGGACCAAATCCTGGGCGCCCAGCGGCAAGGAGGTGCCGACCTGCTAGCCATCGGTACCTCGAGCAAGCCCCCTGTCGTGCGCCTCGCGCTCGGAAGTGTAGCGGTCGGTCTTCTGAGCCGGTGTCAGGTTCCCGTCCTCGTCGCGCCGCGACTCTCGAGCGCACCGTAGTCCGGGGCGACCCGTCGCCGTGTTCGACGAGGAGGCCCGAAGCGGTTACGCATCGGAATGACGAAGCGGACTTGGCTGTGTCCCACGGATTTCTCCCGCCCTTCCGAGGAGGCGGTGCGATACGCCGCCCATCTGGCCGCTCCGCTCGGCGACGTGCGGCTCGTCCTGCTGCATGTTGACCAGCTCCCTACGTACGGGCTCCCAGAAGGCAGCATCCTCGACGCGTCCACACGCGAAGAGTGGACTCGTCGCCTCGATGCGCTTGCCACTCTCTCGAGCGCGACGATCGAGATCGAAACCGCGGTGCGACAGGGGCGGGCGCACTCGGGAATCCTCGAGGCGGCTGACGAACTGGGCGCCGAGTTGATCGTCATGGGCAGCACAGGTCATTCATCACTCCAGGCGGCCCTTCTCGGGTCCGTGACCGAGAAGACGATGCGCCTCAGTCCGATCCCGGTCGTCGTAATTCCATCAGGAAGTGCCCCGCCCCCGACTGGCGCTCGCAGCGCTCTGCTCCCGGTCGATGTCTCCGCAGAGCACTCGGTGGAAGCCACCCATCGAGCGATTCGCGCGGCAGTCGCGCTCGGCGCGGAGCAGGCTCGTCTCCTCCACGTTTTCGAGGTGCCGTTGTCACTGGCCCTGATGGCGGACCGGCCGCGGCGAGCTCAGGCGGTGGCCTCATTGCGGGCCAGGGAACGAGCTCGTCTCTCGTCGCTCGAGGGGCTCTGCCAAGACAGGGGCGTCGAGTTGGAGACGGCCTTCACGGAGGGGGTCGTTCACGGCGAGATCGCTCGACGAGCCATGACTGACGACTTCGACCTGATCGTGATGCCGACGCATGCTCGGCACGCGCTAGGCCAGCTGCTGCTCGGATCGGTCGTCGCCAAGGTTGTCCGGACCGCCACGATGCCTGTCTGCGCGCTGCGGATCCCAGAGATTCTTGGACCGTCTTGACGTGGCCGACCGAACGCCCGATCTTCGTCGCGCAGGTCGTCCACGCCCGTCTCGCGTCGGCCGAGCTCGTACAGATGCCGTCGGTACGCCAGTGCGGGGAGCAACTCGGCGGCCCCGGCGAGCTGGGTCCCGAGGCGCGTGGAGTCGGGTTCCTGCGGCACGTGTGCCGTGAGGCCGACCACCACGCGTCGGCCCGAGACGTGTATGCCTCCGGGTTCCGCGTCGTGGTGGTCGACGACGAGCGCCCTGGTTGCGAGCCGATCGTGCATAGTCACGCGTGATGCTCAGCCAACACATCGTGGTGACGACCGACTTCTCCGCTCCGTCGCTCGCGGCGGTCGTGGCCGGCGCCGATCTGCTCCGTGGGAGCGAAGGGAGGGGGACGCTCCTGTACGTGCTGGCGCCACCTCACATGGACGAGGGGTGGCTCGTGCAGCCGACCAGCGATCTCGCGGAGCGCGAGGCGGCCGCCCGGCGGCAGCTCGAACAGCTGCGGGTCGAGCACTTCGACGAGGGCGCGAACGTGGAGGCGGTCGTCGTTCATGCTCCAAGCCCCCCGCAGGCGATCTGCGCGTTCGCTGGAGTGCAGGGCGCATCGTTGATCGTCATCGCGACCCACGGGCGCACCGGGCTGTCGCACTTTCTCATGGGCAGCGTCTCCGAGAGGGTGATTCGGCACGCCCCCTGCTCCGTGCTCGTCGTTCGCTGATCGGGCTCGGGCTGGGTCGAGAGTGCAAGAGCCGTCCTGTCGGTGAAGCGACGGACTCCCCAGCGACGCGGTGGCGATGTCGCTCGGCCTGGACCGCACCACGCTGCCGATGGAGGAGCTGCTCGCGGCCCAGGATCTCGGCGGCCTCAGCGTTCCGTTGGACACGGCCTTCACCGAGGGGGCACTTGCCCCGCTGGCGGCCTCGGTGAGGTTGCCGCCGGCTTCAATCGCGACCTCCACAGCGAACGGAGCATCCCGATGAACGTCGCGATCCAGGCCGCGAGCGCGATGTAGACGAAGTACTGGGGGAGCAGGGCGAGGAAGTCGAGCTCGGTGGCGTTCGCCAGCCGGGCGGTGCAGACCGCGTACATCCCGAGCGGAAACACCATGCCCCAGTACTGGGGGTCGTATCGCAGGGGAAAGCGCCGGATGACGTGGCGCCAGATCCCGAGGAGGACCAGCAGCGGAATCCACCAGGTCGCGGCGACCCAGAAGAACAGGGTGAACCCCAACAGGAACGGGCGCATCTGGGTCAGGAACGGCCACGAGTCGGCCGCCAACAGCAGCGTCGATCCGGCCAGCGTCGTGATGGCGACCGCCCCCATGTTGATCCAGTAGGGCGGCGTGAGCCGCTCGACGGGCATCGGCACGAAGGTGAAGCGATAGAAGATCAACGTGATGATCGTGACGTAGAGCATGGCGCCGAGCAGGTACATGCACAGCGTGAAGAAGAGGATCGGCTCGCGGGCGCCAGGCATCTCGGGTGCCAGCGTCGTCCCCAGCACCGACACCGACTGCGTCGCGACGATCGCGATGAGCCAGGCGCCGTTGATCCCCGACTCCAGCGACGGCTTGTCTTCGCGGACCACGACCGCGGCGAAGAAGCCGTACATGACCAGCACCCAGAGCGCGATCCCCAGGACCCAGAGCACCTGCGGAACGGTCGCGTCGTGATTCACGATCACGATCTGCGTGCCGAGCACGCAGGTGCCCGCCACGACCGTGAAGAACCCGGGGCCCCGCCCATGGTCGCGGAGGTCCTCGAGCACCCGACGCGGGTACGCGACCACCCGGATCAGGAGCAGTGAGCCGAGCACCCCGTACGCGAGCTCGTTGACGGCCAGCAAGCCAGACGCGATCTCGGGCATGCCCAGCGTCTGCGCGGCCACCGAGACGATGCCCGTCGCCATGACGAGCGCGAAGTAGCCGGGGAAGAGACCTTGGATGGCGCGCGCGAGTCGGCCTCGGACGCTCATCGGTTCGGTCATGACGATCCTCTAGTCCAGCCGGTAGACGTACCTGAGGAGCCCCAGGTTCAGTCCGAGGCACGCGAGACTGGCCAGCGCGGCGGGGAGCGCCGTGGCGGTGTCGCCGCCGAGGTAGGCGTTCATCGTCGCGGTGAGGAGCCAGAGCTGGAGGACGACGATCACGATCACGAAGAGCAGGACGCCGTTGACGATCGTCATCCGCTGCGAGCGAGCGAATCGGCTGGGCCCGCTCATGTGGACGAGTCCTCGACGCCGGTGGCGTACACGGTCCCATCGCGAACCTCGAGCAGGACACGAGGGAGTCGGCGCCGCGGAGGACCGGCGAGCGGACGCCCCGTCTCCAGATCGAACCACCCGTTATGGCAGGGGCAGTGGAGCTTGCCGTCGGCCACCGCGGGGACGACCGGGCACTGGAGGTGCGTGCACTGCTGATCGTAGGCGACGAAGGCGTCCGACCCCGTCCGGACCAACAGCCGAGGGGTGCTGCCTTCTGGATACTCGAAGGTCATGGCGCCGCCCACCGCCAGCTCCTCGGTGCCCGCGATGGCGACACTCTGCGCCGCCGGTGTAGGCGAGCCCATCAGGCTTTTGACCGCGAGCCACGCCTGTCCGATCGTGAACGCCCCGCTGGTCAGGACGATGAACTTCACCAGGTCGCGTCGCGACACGTAGTCGTCCTCGCCCCAGTCGACGGGGAAGTCGCGCCGCCACTTCGGCTGCTCCGCGGCGGGACGGCCATCGGGCGCGACCGTCTCGAGACCCACCTCGGATCGCTCTGAGTCGCTCACGCTTCCTCCTCTCCAAACACGGGGCCTTCTCCGAAGACATCGTCAAGGATGTCGTGCCCGATGGTCCGCTCATACATGGCCGCCGTCACGTCGACGGTCTCCTTCGGCGCGTCGGCTGGGACCATCACTTTGACGCGCGTGTGGATCGTCTGCGCCCCGAACTTGAACGTGTTGACGGGCTTGGCGTTCGGACGAAGTCGGGCCATCTCGTCGAGCGTGGTGAAGGCCAGCGCTTGGCTCGGACAGACCGAGGCGCACATCGGCTTGAGACCGACGGACGTTCGATCGTAGCACATGTCGCACTTCATCATGAGGTTCATCTCGGTGTTCATCTTCGGCACACCGAAGGGGCAAGCCAGAACACAGTTGTTGCAGCTGATGCATCGCGGCTTACGCGCCGTCTGCACGATGCCGTCCTCCGTGCGCTTGATCGCGTCGGCCGGGCAGACCTCCGCGCAGGTGGGTGACTCGCAATGCATGCACACCACCGGGGCGGTCTGAGTGGAGTTCGCGCGGTCCACGAAGTCCAGTTGGATCATCGACTGACCCTTGTGGGTGTCGCACTCGGTGCACGCCTGGATGCAGGACTGACACCCGATGCATCGGCTGAGATCGACGAAGAAGTGGAGCTTCTCGGCTAGCGGCATGGCGGATCGTGCTCTCTCACTGTTGAGGCTCGAGCACCGCCGCGTAGTCCGGCGGCGCTTCGGCCTTGGTGACGCGCACGGCGCACACCTTGTATTCGGGGATCTTCGAGATGGGGTCCTGCGCGGCGATGGTGAGCTGGTTGGCGCTCTTCCGGCCGCCCCAGTGGTACGGGAGGAAGACGGTGTCGGGGCGAATCGTCTTGACGACCGAGGCGCGAACCGTACAGGTCCCCCGGCGGCTCTCAACCGTGACCCAGTCCGCGTCGGCGATGCCGAGCCGCGCCGCGAGTCGCGGGTGCATCTCGCACTTCGGCTCCGGGTAGTGGTCGACGAGGGGACCGATCCGCCGCGTCTGGTTGCCCGACAGGAACTGGCTCACGACGCGCCCTGTCGTGAGGATGATCGGGTAGTCGGAGTCCACGTCCTCGGCGGGACCCTCATAGGGGGTCGGGTTGAACCGCGCCTTGCCGTCGGGGAAGTAGAACGGACCCGCGCCCTTCGCGACGGGGTTCCACGAGCCCGGCTCGAACAGCCGCGGTGTGCCCTGTGGGCCGAGCTCGGGGGCGCCCGGCGGGGTCTCGTCGGGACACGGCCAGAAGACGCCGAAGTTCTCCTCGATGCGCTCGTAGGTGACGCCCGAGTAGTCGCAGACGCCCCCCTTGGATGCGGCCCGGAGCTCCTCGAACATCTCGCCGGGGCTGGCGAACGTGAGCCCCTTCTCGCGCCCGAGCGCCTTGGCGATGTCCTGGATGACTCGCCAGTCCTGCCGCGCCTCGCCGGGAGGATCCACCGCCTTGTTGATCCTCACGATCCGGCCCTCGACCTGCGTCACGGTCCCCTCGTCCTCCTCCTGCAGCGACCCCGGCAGCACCACGTCGGCGTAGCGGGCCGTCTCGCTCAGGAAGAAGTCGATGGCCACGAAGAAGTCGAGCTTCTCGAGCGCCTTGCGGACGAAGTTGTTATCCGGGAGCGATACGACCGGGTTGAAGCAGATCGAGAGCAGCCCCTTGATCTCGCCCGCGTCCGCCTTGCGGATGATCTCGTAGGCGTCGACGCCGGGCTGCGGCAGCTCATCGGGATCCATGCCCCAGACGCCTGCGACGTGGGCGCGGTGGTCGGGGTTGGCGAGGTCTCGTCCGCCCGGGAGCTGATCGCACTTCTGACCGTGCTCGCGCCCGCCCTGGCCGTTGGCCTGGCCGGTGATCGTCGCGTAGCCACAGTTGGGCCGGCCGATCCGTCCCGACGCGAGCACGATGTTGATCGTGCTGAGCACGTTCTGCACGCCGTGGCTGTGGTGCTCGATCCCGCGGGCGTGCATCAGGAAGCTCGTCTTGGCGGGCCCCCACCACTCGGCGGCCTGTCGGATGGACTTCTCGGCGATCCCCGTCACCTCGGCGGTGCGTCGCGGGTTCCACTTGCGCACCTCCTCGGCGACCCGCTCGAAGCCGACGGTGTGTTGCTCGATGAAGTCGTGATCGAGCCAGTCGTTCTCGATCATGAGGTGCAGGAGGCCGCTGAAGAGCGCGGCGTCCCGACCCGGCTTGATCGGCATGAACAGATCGCACGTCCGAGCGAGCGGCGTGATGCGGGGGTCGACGACGATGATCTTCGCGCCGTGCTCCCGCGCCTGCCAGAGGTAGTTGGTCGTGATCGGGGCACACTCGGCCACGTTCGCGCCCGTGACGAGGATGACCTCGGCTCCGAGGATGTCGTTCCACGGGTTCGCCGCGCGATCCACGCCGAACGCCTTCTTGTTGCCGGCCCCGGCGCTCACCATGCAGAGCCGGCCGTTGTAGTCGATGTTGGCCGTACGCAGGCACATGTGGGCGAACTTGCCCATCAGGTAGGTCTTCTCGGTCGTCAGGCTCGCGCCCGACAGCACCGCGAACGCGTCTGGGCCGTGTTCGGTCTGAATCCGTTCGATGGCCTCGGCGACCCGGGCGATGGCGTCGGCGTAGGGCAGGGCGCGGAACCCCGCGGGGTTCGTCGCGTCCTTCTCGTAGGCGTGGACCAGGCGATCGGGGTGGCCCTGCTGGAGGTAGCGCTTGACCCCCTTGGGACAGAGCATGCCCCGGTTGAACGGGAACTCGTACCAGGGCTCGATGCCGATGACCGAGTTGTCCTTCACCTTGAGCTGAACGCCGCACTGCTGGCCGCAGAAGCAGCAATGGGTCTTGACGGTCCGATCGGGCTCGACCCCCGTATCCACCCGCGCGTCGGTGGCATAGGCGCGGAACGGCCCGAACTCGCGGATCATCTTCAGATCGAGTCCAGGAACGGGTGGCGTGGCGGTCTCGGTCATGGGTGAAAGTTCTCCGCGTCTTCGTCGCCGAGGGGACCCTCTCCGACGCCCGGGTTGACGTGGATGGGCATGGGAATCGGCTGATCGGACGGCGGCGACGCGCCGCCCCGATGCACTTGCCACGCGAGCCCCTGCGCCATGGCGAACGAGGCCCGCCGGCAGGGCGGGCAGATCCATTGGTAGTGCTCCGCTTCGCCCTCGAGCTCGTAGCGGTAGCCGAGCTCTTTCTCGACGGAGATGAGGTCGAGCACGTGCATCTTCGAGGTGAACGCGTGCCCGCAGCGGCGGCAGTGCGCCTTCTCTTCACTCCGCCCGACGTCTTTGTAGAAGCCGACCCCGAGCTGCGCAGGCCGCTGGAAGATGTGGAAGAACTTGCCGAAGGGGAGCCACAAGAACGTGGCGATGACCGTGGCGGCGTGGAGGATCGCGATGAAGGTGAAGCCGTAGCCCTTCATCCACGTGTAGCTCGCCGTCAGCATGAGGCCGGTCAGGCTGACCGCGAATAGGAGAAAGAGGGGGAGGAAGTCCTCGACGAAGCGCTGGACCGCGGCCGCGCCCTCGTCTCGCAATCGTCGGCGGACCGCGAGCATGACGCCCGCGATCACCAGAAACGAAGCCCAGACCAGCCCGTGAAAGAGGAAGAACGCGGCGGCCGAGTCGTGAGGGAACCGGAACGCCGGGAAGCCGAAGACGACCGCCTCGTACAGCGACAGATCGCCCGCGACAGGACGGAAGTGGAGCCAGCCGAAGACGAGAGGGAAGGTGATCGCGACCGCGAGGATGCAGCCCCACATGATGAGCATGTGGGTCAGGCCGCGCAGCCGGTCGCGCTTGAAGATGAAGCGGTTGGCGACGACGTCGAGGCTCATCCGCGACAGCCAGAAGCGAGCGTTGCGCAGCCGCCAGCCGCGCCGAAAGAAGGCCTGCCATCCCCGACGCCAGTACATCGCCGTCGGCGGCCGGGAGAGCCACATCGCGTAGCGGTAGGTCAACCCGAACGTCGCGAACAGGATCGAGAAGGTGTAGGCGACGAGGGCGGCGTCGAAGTGAGCCAGGTTGCGCGACCCGAGCAGGATCAGGACGGCCAGGGTCGCGGTGGTGCCGAGCCCCCAGGCTGCCGAACGGATGACCTCGCGACTCACGACTCGTGTCCTCCCATGGGCGCCAACGCCCTGAGCCGCGGACATAGCACACCTTGCCCCCGGGCCCCCGTGTCCTGACTGGAGCTGCAGGAGTCGGGAAGCTCCCCCGCGAACGAGGCTTGCGATTCTACACCGCTGTTCCGTCGAGACTCCTGGCCGCGGAGCTTCTTGGTTCAGCCCGTACCCGTTCGTTGCAGCTGGTCGGGCGGCTCGCTCCAGGGGCGGTTGACTCGCCAATCGCGCACGATGGCTGGGCGGGCAGCGATCTGGTCGGACCAGCGCCGGACGTGGGCGTACTCGTGCACGGACAGGAACTCGGCGGCGTCGTAGAGCTTCCCGGTCACCAGCGCTCCGTACCACGGCCAGTTGGCCATGTCGGCGATGCTGTACTCCTCGCCCGCCAGGTACTCGTGGTCGGCCAGGTGCCGGTTCAGCACGTCGAGCTGGCGCTTGGTCTCCATCGCGTAGCGGTTGATCGGGTACTCCAGCTTGGTCGGTGCGTACGCGTAGAAGTGGCCGAAGCCGCCACCGAGGAAGGGTCCCGCTCCGGTCTGCCAGAACAGCCAGTTCAGCGCCTGCGTTCGGTCGGGCAGGCGGCTCGGCAGGAAGGCCTCGAACTTCTCGGCCAGGTACAAGAGGATCGAGCCAGACTCGAACACTCGGATCGGCGGATCCGCGGTGCGGTCCAGGAGGGCGGGTATCTTCGAGTTCGGGTTCACGGCGACGAATCCGCTGCCGAACTGGTCACCTTCGTCGATGCGGATGAGCCAGGGGTCGTACTCGGCGCCCGCGTGCCCGAGGGACAGAAGCTCCTCGAGCATGATGGTCACCTTCACCCCGTTGGGGGTCGCGAGGGAGTAGAGCTGCAGTGGGTGTTCGCCCACGGGCAGTTCCTTCTCGTGGGTGGGACCCGCGATGGGTCGGTTGATCTCGGCGAACCGTCCGCCGCTGGGTCGCGCGGTCCAGACCTTCGGAAGGACGTAGTCGGACATGGATGCTCCTCTGCGCCTTCGGTGGCGCCGGCTCTTGGTGGTGCGGCCGAGGGGCCGACGAGGAGAACCTGGGGACGTTCCGAAGGTGGTACCAGGCCGCGAACCCGGAAGTCAGCGTTCCAATAACGGAACGCTCATCCGTGCGTCCAGGTCGGCCGGTCGAAGAACCTGGCGGTCTCGTCCAGGAAAGCCCGGACGCGTGGCGACGTGTGGTGCGTCGTAGGCCACACGGCCGAGAGCACGGCGGTCTGGACGGCCCACGCGGGCAAGACTCGACGGAGGTGACCCTGGCGGACTCGTGGCTCGGCCACGAAGCTCGGCAAGGCCGCGACGCCGGCCCCGGCGAGCGCGGCGTCCCGTAGCAGGAGGTGGTCGTTGGATACGAGGTTCGGCTGCTCGGTGATCTCGAAGGTGGTGCCCCTCCGGACGTGGGTCAGCGTCCAGCTCCCCGGAAACGCGGCCATCCCGAGCAGGGTGTGTTGCGCGAGCTGGCGCGGGTTTCGGGGCAGCCCCTCCTGCTCCACGTAGGACGGCGCCGCGTAGAGAGCGACCTCGACGCGGGCCAGCCGGCGGACACGTAGGCTCGCCACGCTGTCCAGCGCATCGGTGTGAATCCTCAGCGCGACATCGTAGCCGTCGCTGATCAGACTGGAGAAGGTACCCGTGGCAACGATCGATAGGCGAACCTCTGGGTACGTCCGTCCGAATCGCGCGCACAAGGCACCCAGATGGACGCCAGCGAGATCGGGCGGAGCGGACACCCGCAGCAGTCCGCTCGGCTCCGCCGCACGGTCGAGGACCATGCGCTCCACTTCGTCGAGGTAGGAGAGCGCCGGAGACCCCTGCCGGTGCAGGAGCTCGCCGGTCTCCGTGATCTGGATCGACCGAGGCGTTCGCAAGAGCAACGTCGCGCCCAGGTCGGACTCGAGCCGGGCGAGTCGGCGACTGATCGTGGACTTGGGCAGGCTGAGTGTCTTGGCGGCGGAGGTCAGGCTGCCGGTTTCGACCACCGCGAAGAACGCCTCGAGATCCTCGGTGCGCATGGAGGGCACTGTTCCACAATCGGAACGCATTCCCAGCCCAGCTCAAATCGTAGTGGATGCGGAACGGTCCGCCGTTGGGGCTGCACGTGGGATGCGGACCAGGTTCGCGCGGCCTCACGGGCAGTCGGGTACGCCCGGCAGGTGCGCGGCGGGGTCGTCGATGTAGATGTTCGACAGGTAGCCGCCTCGCTCCGGCACGTGGGCCCACCAGTCGTTCGTGTAGCCCTCGGCGGTGACCGTCTCGCCTCGAGCCTGACACTCGACCCGCACGCGCGTCGGGGTCGAGAGCACCGCGACCACGGCGGACGACAGCGAGGGGGACTCGTGCACAGGCCGGTCGGCGCCCCACGTCGAGAACGTCCGCCCCCCCACACCGCAGGCGTTCTCGCTCACCAGGTGCGCGGCGAAGTAGCTGCCCGGATAGGGCGCCAGCGATCGGCCCTCGATGTGGATGGTCTGTCCGGCGCTGCCGCGCAGCTGCTCGTAGTGCAGGTGGGGGCCCGACGAGGCGCCCGTCGTCCCCACTCGCCCCACCTCGGCGCCGCGCTCGACCCAGGCACCATCGGCGACGCTGAAGGCCGAGAGATGGAAGTAGTAGGTCCTCCATCCGTCTCCGTGCTCGACGACGACGTAGTTCCCGGCCCCTCCGGCCTCGAAGCGTCGCGTCGCGACCCCGGGGGCGGACGAGAGCACGGGTGCGCCGTTCGTCTCCCCGCCATCGGACCGCACGAAGTCGAGGGCCAGGCGCACTTCTGCCGAGTGGTGGCCGTAGGTCCAGCGTTCACCACACGCGTAGGGCGCCGAGAACTGGGGTGGGCCGTGGTCCGGGAGCTGGCAGCGCCCGCCAACACAGAGGAGAGCGTCACAGCAATCGGCGCCGTCCGCCGTGGCGCAGGCGGAACCCTCGCCACCGCAGCACACGTCTCCAGCCGTCGTCGATCCGCAGGTGAGCTCACCGCAACAGGCCGCCGAGCCCGACGCGCACGCCTCACCACGGGCGAGGCAGGGGCCCGAGTCGGTCCCCGCGTCGGTCGACGCGTCGACAAGGGAGCCCGCGTCCGCCGAGGACGCGTCGGTGGCTCGCGCCGCGTCGTGGGGAGCAGCGTCTCTGGCTGACGACGCCGCATCGTACAGGTCCGCGCCCGCGTCGCTCCGTAGATCGCCACTCGCCGCGCAGCCGCAGAGCGAGGCCGCGACCGCCCACGGTGCGAGCGACACCAGACACCATCGCGACCTGTTCGAGATTCCGTGCGTCACCTGGGCCTCCGATCCCTCATTCACCTCGAACGACGACCTGCGCCCGAAGGAGCACGACGTTCCGCGGCTCCATGCTCGAGAGAACGAAGGGCACGTCGAGCGCAACCCCCCCATCCGTCCACTCGGCCCCGATCAGAGGCAGCGGGTAAGCCGCGTAGACCCCCGCGCGTTCACAGCGCAAGAAGCGATCGCCGGCGCAGCGGTCTCCCTCGCAGCAATGACGTGCCTGGAACTCGGCCGCCGATGGAGTCAGCACATCGGTCTGAACCCATGGGCCCTCGGGCCTCGTGGCGGTCGCGAGTCGGACGCGGTTCGACGATGAGCCCTCGGTGACGTGGTGGTACATCACCACGAAGAGCCCGACCGACTCCACGTACTGGGCGCCTAGCTCGTAGACCCCGTGCTCCTCGTTCTCGAGCAGCGCGGGGAGGGAGACGCGCTCGCTCCTCGACAGCTCGGCCGCCGCGACCCAGTGCCCTGTCGCGACGTCGTAGAGCTGGAAGCCGCCGGGGGTCTCGAGGTCTCGTATCGGCTTGCGCGCGAGATGCACCCCGTCGCGATAGAGCACACCCGGCAGACCCAGCCCGCGGCGCGTCTCCCCCGCCCCGAAGAGGTAGAGGTAGCCGTCGTGCTCGACGGGTGCCGTGTGGACGAAGTGTCCGCCCAACGGCCGGTCCCAGGCGACGTCATCGACCGCGTAGAGGATCTGCTGCGTCAGCCGGGGTCCGCGGTCCCAGCGCGCGACGAACGAGCGCCGCATCGGTCCGATATCGAACCGGCCGCTCCGACTCGCCCAGAACACGTAGGCGCCATCCGCGGTCCCGAGCGCCCCCGAGGGGACCTCGGCGGTCCCCGCGAACGACGACGTCTCCGTCTCGAAGAACGGGACCGGGCGGTCGATGTAGTCGCGGATGGACTCGCCTGGTGGCGCATGCAGATAGGTCCCCTCGAAGTCACGGAGGATCGATGGGTCCGCGACGGACGCGAGGCTCGGGTCGTCCTCCGTCACATAGAACTCGAGCTGCGAGCACAACGCCTCGAGGTCTGCGCGGGCCCCCTCGAGATCGACGTGTGCGACGGAGTCGGGGTCCTCTCCGGGTCGCCAGATCGTCTGCCTTCCGTGCGAATCGCCGAAGAAGAAGTGCAAGTCATCGCCGACCACGGCGGGCGCGCCGCGGTCCGTTGCCGTGAGGTTGAACCTGGTGTGGGTCCGGTTGGCCGACTCGTACTCGCGCTCGTCGCCGCTGATCAGCTTGCAGACGAACGAGGTGGCGCTGGGCTCGACGGAAGTCAGAGAGGTGAGGCGGCAGCCGTTGTCGGGATCACACGGCGCAGGCCCGTCGGGCTCACCGCCGCACGCCACCTCGTCTCCGCGCCTGACGCAGAGACCCGAGTCGCAGGTCGCCGTCCCGCAGCCCGGCGCGTCACAGTCGCTGCTCGACCGACACGCAGCGTCACAGAGCTCGTCGCTCCCGCACTCGCGCGTCACGACGAACGTCACCGCCGCCCACCCGGGGTGCACCGCGATCAGCGCGGATCGTTGCGCCGTCACGTTCCCGGCAGAGTCGAGCAGCTCGACGCGGACATGGGTCGAGGCCGTCCGAACGTCATCGAATTCCGCGATGCGAGCGCCCGTTCGGAAGCTCTGGTCGGTCGCCCTCAGGATCGCGGTCCTCGGCTCCCCCGCGCCCTCCTCGGCCGTGGTCCGGACCATCGTGAAGTCATCGCCGGCTACGAGATCGGTTCGGATGTCGATGGCGAGCGCGGCGGGGTCGGTCGCGCAGCTTGCGAGCAGCGCGGCCAGGGGAAGCAATCCACATTGCCCCCGCGTGCCTCGAAGCGATGGCCATGCCGTCCTCACTCCTCACAGCCCCCTGACCAGGACGCGGGTCCGAAAGAGCACGACGTTGTAGGGCTGCCACGTCGACGCCGTGAACGGCACATCCAGCACGACCCCCTCGCTCGTTCGTGTGCTCTCGATGAGGGGGAGCGGGTAGATCCCGTACAGGCCCGCGCGATCGCAATGGAGAATCTGCTCTCCCGGGCATCGATCGCCAACGCAGCAATGTCGGGCGGCGAAGAGCGGGTCGTGCATCGTGATGATGGGCACGCTGGTCCAGGGGCCCTCGGGGCGCTGAGCCACGGAGAGCACCATGTTGTTGCCCCCCGACGTATCGGAGAGCTGCTGGAACATCATCACGAAGAGGCCCGCCGAATCGACGTATTGGACCCCGAGCTCGCCGATCCCTCGCACGTCTTCGTCCAGCACGGCCGGGATCGCCGCGCGCTCGTCGGCGCCGATCGAGGTCGCCGCGATCCAGTCTCCGAGCCGCGGATCGTAGAGCTCGAAGCCGCCGGGGACGTCGATCTGAGCAATCGGCTTGCGCGCCACGTGCACCCCATCGCGTCGGTACTCGCCCGTCCCGAAGAGGTACAGGAATCCGTCCCGCTCCACCGGCGACACCTGCAGGAAGTGGCCGCCGAGCGGTCGCCCCCAGGCGAGGTCGTCGAGGGGGTAGAGGATCTGCTGATTCAACCGTGGCCCGCCAGCCCATCGCGCGAGGAAGGAGAGACGCATGGGACCGATGGACCCCGTCCCCGGACGCGTGGCCCAGAAGACGTAGGCGCCGTCAGGGCGGCCGAGCGCACCCGCCGGGACCTCGAAGGAGCCCGCGAACGATCCCGTCTCCGTCTCGAAGAAGGGCACCGGTCGATCGATGTAGTCGCGAATCCGTTCTCCGGGGGGCGCCGTCAGGTACGCGCCCTCGAAGTCGCGCAGGATGCTGGGGTCGCCGGCCGCGGCGACGCTCGGCGTGTCCGCGGTCACGTAGAAGTCGAGCTGGTCGCAGAGCGCGCGAAGGTCAGCTCGCGCAGCCGAGAGCGAGACGCGCGCGACCGAGTCGGGATCCTCTCCTACGCGCCAGATGTCTCGCCAGCCGTGTGTGTCACCGAAGAACAGCGTCAGATCGTCGCCCACGATCGCCGGGATGCCGAGGTCCGTGCCCCGGAGGTTGAAGCGGGTGTGGGTGCGGTTGTCCGATTCGTAGCCCAGCTCGTCCCCGCTGATCAGCTTGCAGACGAGCGTGCGGCTCTCGCGCTCGACGGAGGTGATGGTCCGGGGGCCGCCGTCAGTGCCCACCTCCGCGTCCGCGCTGGCGGAGCCCGCGTCGTCCCAGGGGGGCGACCCGTCGTCGAGCCTCGCGGCGTCCATGGGCATCTCGGCGTCGACGTCCGCGTCCGCCCCCGGGTTGCCAGCGTCGCGCTCGGTCGGGCAGGCGCGCCCCGCCTCGCAGTCGACGGCGGAGGGATTCGTGGCGCAGGCAGCGAGGACGGCAGCGACGACCACGCACAGACTCCGGCCCGCGCCAACCCTCATCGCGCTGGCCGGCGCAACGACGCGCTCGCAGAGGTCACCACGAACGCTGCCCGTCTCATGGTCGTCGTCCATCGTGGACCAAGTATACACGGTGTACACTTGCTGTCTATTAGAACTGTTCATGGGATTGGCACGTCTGCGCTTTCACCGGTCGCCGTCCACTTCGTCTCCCCACATCGCGCGCGGTCCCAGCGGCCTCCCTCGGCCGCACAGACCCTCAGCGCGGAGACCTCCTCGAGGGGCACATCGGCTGCCGCGGACCGGCAGCGTCCGGCGTAGTCGTGGCCCAATGCCCCTCGTAGGATCGCGGCGCCCTGACACGGCGCGACCCAGGTCCCGTCCGTTCGCCGCACGTCGAGCGAGTACTCGGCGCCCGTCTGCAGCTCGTTCCATCGAACCGGGATCGTCGCGCGGCTCCCCCCCGGCAGCTCGATGAACACGTCGTCCGAGTGGCCGTCGTACTCGGAGTGCGCGAAGTGGCGGAACGCGCCGTCGCTCGTGTAGTAGACCCGGAACCGCTCGATCAGCGGCAGCGTTCGACCGCCCCTCGTCCCGCTGAACAGCACCCTCCCGTCGTCGAGGACGAGCGCCGCCGGGTCGGCCAGATCGATGGAGACGAGGACGCGGTCGTACGCCTCCCTCGCATGCTCGTCGCAGCGGGCGCCGGTCCAGCCAGCGTCGCAACGGCACAGCGCAGCCCCGGCCTCGAGCTCGCAGCGTCCGTGCGGGTCACAGGCGCGCACGCACGCTCCTTCGCCGGCGTCGATCGACGCGTCCAGTGGGAAGTGTCCGTCCGTCGACGGCGAGGCGTCTGTCGGGGGAGCGGCGTCGTCGAACATCGCGTCGAGCGCCGATGCCCCATCGGGGAGGCGGGCGGACGGTGACGCGCATCCGCACGAGAACCCGAGCGTGACGAGGAGGGTCAAGTTGCGCTTGGCGCTGTGATATACAACGTGTATACTCCGCTCTCAGTCATGTAGTTGCGAGCCAGGTGAGAGCCGTGATGAAACAACCGTTCAAGTCCATGCCAGTCTGGGTGTCTCTGGCCTTCGCCGTCGCCCTCATCGGGTGCGGAGCGCCGGTCGACGAGCCCGTGGACGCGGGGCACCGCGCCGACGCCGCGCCAACCCTCGACGCGGGGGCCCCCCTCGATGCCGCGTCGAGGCGCGACGCGGGCCTCGCTGACGCCGGCGCCGCCGTTCCAGACGTGGACGCGGGTCCCCTGATCGCGCCCGGCGAACCCATCGACGTGCCCTCGAACGAGTGGGTCTGGGTCCCCATGTCCTCGATGCGCTGCGCGAATGGCACCGAGGGCGGCTTCGCCGTGAACTTCACCGAGGATCGAGAAGACCTCGTCATCTACCTTCAAGGTGGGGGCATCTGCTACGACGCGATCACCTGTGCCGCGAGCCTGATCGACAGCGTCGGTCCAGACCCGCTGTCCACCGCCATTCAGCCAAGCGTCACTGGCAACCGGGGCATCTTCGACCGGGCGGACGCCTCCAACCCCTTTCGCCAGGCGGGCTTCGTCGTGCTCCCCCACTGCACCGGCGACCATCACGTGGGCGACGCCGTCACGCGCTACGGCGCTCGGGAGGTCGTCCACCACGGCTACGCCAACGTCACGCGGCTCACCGAACGCCTCATCGCCACCTTCGCAGATGCACGGCGCGTGAGCGTGACCGGCTTCAGCGCAGGCGGAGTCGGGGCGGCAGGGAACTATCATCAGATCGCACGAGCGTTCGAGTCGATCGGGGGGCCGACGCCGTACTTCGTCGACGACGCCGGTCCGTTCCTTCGGAACGAGTACCTCGACGATTTCGCGCAGAACCGGCTGCGCGAATCGTGGAACCTCGACGCCACCGTCGGGACCTACTGCCCCGAGTGCCTCGAAGAGGGCGTCCACCGCGTCTACGAGGCGAACGCGCGCCTGCACCCCGCGGTGCGGGCATCGCTGTTGTGTGCATACGAGGACTCCGTGGTCGCGACCCTCTACAGCGTCATGAACCGCAACGCCTTCACGGGCGCCCGTTTGCGCCGCGGGCTGGGCGACCTCGCGGACAGCCTGCACACGGCCGACGGGTTTCGCGTCTTCTTCTACGCTGGCGCCCGTCACGGCGCGTTGCACGAGCCGCTCTCCAGCACGGCTGGGCTATCGGACTTCCTGACCGCGCAGGTCACCGATGCCACCTGGGATTCGGTGCGGCCATGAGGCGCGCCCCACACTCTCTCGAGGGGCGACGCGTGCTGGTCACCGGGGCGGCCCGTGGCATCGGCGCGGCGCTGGCGAGGCGGCTTCATGCGAGCGGAGCGCGCGTCGCTCTCGCTGGCTTGGAGCCCGATCGGCTGGCGACCGTGGCTCGCGAGTGCGGTGACGCGCCCTGGAGCTCGTGTGACGTGCGTGATCGACGTGCGGTCGACGCCGTGGTCGGCGCGCTGGTCTCCGACCTCGGCGGCCTCGACGTCGTGGTCGCGAACGCCGGCGTCGCCGCGCAGCTCCCCATCATCGGTGGCAATCCGGAGATCTTCGACCAGACGATCCAGGTCAACCTGCTTGGCGCCTATTACACGCTGCGCGCGGCCGGGTCCCACCTCGCACATCCCCAGGGCTACGCGCTCGCGGTTGGCTCGCTGGGCGGTGCGGTCCATCTCCCCTTGATGGGCGCTTACGCCGCGAGCAAGGCCGGGGTCGAAGCGCTGGCGAACTCCCTGCGCGCGGAGCTACGCCCGGCCGGTGCGCGCGTGGGCGTCGCGTACTTCGCCGAGCTCGACACGGACATGACCCGGCGTGGTTTCGGAACCAAGGCCGCCCGCGCCGCTGGCCGAAACGGCGCGATCTCGGGAGTCGCTCCACTCGAGCCGGCCATCGACGCCCTCGTGCGCGGGATCACGCGCCGCGCGAGGATCATCGCGTCCCCTTGGTGGGTGCGGCCCCTCCTTCCACTGCGCGCTCTCGTGCAACGTGGTGCGGAGGTCGCGCTTCGTACGCGCTTCGAGCGCGCCGTCGAGGTCGCTCGAACCGAGGAGCCCACGATGACGACCACGCAGCCGCCATCGCCCGTGTCGGTGTTCGACCGATGAGCACCAGGCTCGGGCCGGGAGGCTGGCGCGAGCTGGGCCTGGTCAACTGGGTCGCGGCGCACGTCGGGGGGCTCGCTACGAGATCGGGCGAGCCCCTGCGCCTCATCACGGCGCTCGGGAGACACAGGGCCCTCTTCCGCGCTTGGCTCGTCTACAGCGTCTCGATGATGCCGTTCGGCCGCTTGCCCCGGCGCGACACCGAGCTCGTCATCCTGCGCGTCGCCCATCAGATGGCCTCCCACTACGAGCTGGCCCACCACCGGAGGCTGGCCCGCCGGGCGGGGCTCGACGACCGGGAGATCGAGCGCGTGTGTTCGGCCGGGTGTGAGGGCTGGTCGGACAGGACGACCGCGATCCTGACGGCGACCGACGAGCTCGTCATCGGCGTGGGGCTACGAGACGAATCGTGGGCGGCGCTCTCCGTCCACCTCGACGAACGCGAGCTCATCGAGCTGTGCCTCCTGGTCGGCCACTATCGCGGCCTCGCCAGCACGCTCAACGCGCTGGGCGTGGCCCCCGAGCACGGCGTCGCGGCGGCATCGGTCAGGGCGTGCTGAGCAGCAGACGCTCGGCGATGTATTTCAGGGTGCTGCGCAGGTGCGCGATCGAAGCGTCGCTGACGGAGTTCCCTTCGTCATCCTCGCGCAGCTTCAGGCGGACGGCCATCTCCAGCGCGAGCAGGGTCGTATTCACGATCAGCGGGTCCACGGGGGACGTTGCGCACTCCCGGTACCATGCGCCGATCTGGTTCATGGCATCGATCCGGGTCGGATAGAGGGGCGAGTCCTGGTGTTGTGCCTCGCCACCGAGCACATACATCAGGCGGGGATAGAGCCACGCGCTCCGCAGGTGCGCTTCGATGATCCCGTTGATGAGCTCCTCGCAGGACCCGGCAACGCGATGCTTCTCTTCGCACTCCGTGAGCAGGCGTTCCACGCCGAGCAGGTAGATGGCGTGCATCACATCCTGCTTGTCCGAGAAGTAGGCGTAGAAGGTGCGGCGCGAGACCCCTGCGCGCTCGATCAGCTCCTGCACGGATGGCTCGCTCGTGCCCCGCTCCATGAACACCTGGGCGCTCCCGAACATGATCAGTGCCCGCTTGCTGTCGAGATCCACGCGCTCAGTCCCCCGTCGAAGGCGCGGATTCGTCCACGACGTGGCGGGAAGCGGTCACCGCCGAGCCGGGGGTGAGGGGGGCGCGCGACGCATCTCCGAGGAGCCAGGCGCACCCGCGAAACAGAGACCTCGTCGTCCGTGATGAGATGACATGAGGCACCGGCCGCCAGCCTAGCGAAGCGCGGGCGCAGAAGGAACCGCGTGCCACCCGGCGGGGCAGAGCACCCAGGCTTCCGCCCCATTCGCTCGACGTCGCCGCGAAGCCAAGACACCAGACTTGGAAGAAGCGCCAGCGCCCTTGGTCACGTCGACCGTCGTCGCGAAGGTGCTCGGCCGACTCTGGACCGTTGCGATCGTGTTCATGGGGGTGGGAGTCCTTCGGCGGCCACAGCGGCGCGAGCGACAGTGATGGGGGCTGTCGAGATCGGCGACGGCCAACCGCCGCGTCACCGGCCGCCTCAGGGCACCTTCTTCGTCCGCCGGCGCCGGACTCGCGTCGTCGACGTCCTCTTCTTCGCGGGCTTCACGGTCCCAGTAGGGCCGGGAAAGATCCTCGTCGACAGAGCGGGCGACTCCGACCGTCCGCTTGTCAGCATTCTCAACACGGCCTCGAGCTCATCGACCGAACTCTTCGCCGTCAGGGCGATCACCCGATGCCGGAGACCGCCATCGGGGTCGATGAGCAGGTCGACGAGCTCCGCCTCGAGCGCCTCGGCGATCGCTTCGAGCAGGCCCGTGGTCGGTACCTGTAGATCACGTTCGAGCCGTGAGAGGTAGCCGACCGAGACACCGGACCGACGTGATAGCTCCCGGAGCGAGATCCCCGCCGCTTCACGCAACTCGCTCATGCGCCGTCCGATCGAGGGCCCGGCCTTGACCTCGCTCGCGACCCCGTGTTTATTATCGACAACGATGTCTCGATCCTCCTCCTCGCACTCTACCCGACACTGCACGGGGCGGATCTTCCCTCTGCCTCCGTCACTCCTCCTGACCGGTCGTCCAGCGAGACGTCGAACGACGCGCGGACGAACCACGCGGCGCACGACACGGGAGCGCAAGCTCGACGAGGTCGTCGTCCGAAAGAGAGCAGCTCTGCCGCTCGATGGCGACCAGCTCGGGCTCGGGCTCGGCGTGAGTCGCACGTGGATCGCGCAACGCATAGCTCCGTCCTTCCAGCCCCAAAGGAGAGGGCCGGCCCTCTACCTCTGGGCCGACGTCATCGAACAATTGAAGGCGCCGCCGATCGCGTCCGATCCGGCTCGGAGTGGGCCCTATCCGACCCGGCCGCGCGTAGGGTCCGCCCGAACCACATGGCAAGGCGCGATGGCTGAGTCCTCCTTGCTGCTCTCGCGCGAGGACGCGGCGGCGTTCGTCGGCGTGAGCCTCAAGACGTTCCAGCGCCACGTCGCGCCGGCGCTGTCCCGTGTTCCGATCGGAACTCGCGTACTCTACGACCGAAGGGATCTCCTCGAATGGCTCGACAGCAGCAAGGTTGGACCCTCCACCGCGACCGCCGCACGGGGAGCTACACGGTCCGCTTTCGGCACGCGGGTGTCCGCCATCACCGATCGACGGGGCACCGAGATCGCCGAGAGGCTCAGGCGGTCGCGACGCGAATCTTCGAAGAAGTGACGACCGGTCGCTCGAGGACGAGCGGCAGCAGCAGTCTCCCGGGGATCGAGCTCGAGTCGATCCTGGGGGCCTGGCTCGCGGCGATGGAGCGCGAGCGAAGGGCTTCGACGTTCGAGCTGTGGAGCACGTACGCCGAGGCGCACTGGGTCGAGTTCTTCCGGGACGCCAGCGCCCTCGTCGACGAGGCGACGCTGCACCGCTACGTCGCGCGCCGCCTCGAGGTGGTGACGGCGTCGACGGTCCGCAAGGAGTGCAGCGCGCTACAAACGTTGCTCTCGTGGATGGCGCGCCCCGACGTGGGTCTCCTGGCCGAAGCACCGACGGTTCCGCGTCCCCCGAAGGGCGCTCAGGGGCAGCGGGCACAGGCGCGACAGCGGGTCGATCTCGGCGCCGAGCAGGTAGAGGCGATCCTCGCCCAGCTGCCCGAGGCGCTGCGCAGCGGTCAGGCCTGCCGGGCGTTCTTCACCGTGATGTGGGAGACGGGGCTGCGACGCGGCACGCTGCTCGGCCTCGAGGCTCCGCACGACTATCGGGTGGGCGCCTCGGAGCTGGTCCTGCGCGCCGACAACGACAAAGTGCGCTACGAACGGGTGCTGCCGCTGACCGACCGTGCTCGCGCCGCGCTCGACGCGGTTTGCCCTTCGGCGGGACGGCTCTTCGCCGACGCCGACCACCGCTATCAGCTCCGGAAGGCCGCGCTCGCGGCGGGGCTGCCCGCGCACCTGGCCAAGTACGTCTCGAACCACGACTTCCGGCACGCGCGCACGACCGACTTGCTGGACAAGGGCGGCTCGCTGACGGGCGTGGCCTTCCTCGTCGGGCACAGGCAGGTGACGACGACCAACCGCTACGCGCACGCGAGCGCCAAGGCCGCGCGAGAGGTCTTGGGCCTTTCGGGACACCGGCTGGGACACCAGCCTGCGATCGAGGCCCCAGAGACGACAAAACCCGCCGGGGTGGCGGGTGTCGATTTGTTCACGATCTCAGAGCTTTGCGGAAGAGAGGACTCGAACCTCCACAGGGTTTCCCCCACTAGATCCTTAGTCTAGCGCGTCTGCCAGTTCCGCCACTTCCGCGTGGGCGCGCCAAATTAGCCGGGCCGGGGTCGAAGTCAAGGAGTCTCGTCGCGGTCGGGGCGAGTCGCCCACCAGGCCCAGGCGATGAGGAGGGCTTGGACGGGGAGACGTAGCCAAAGTCCCCACGCGGGGGCGTCGTAGGTGCCGGGCTCGGCGAGGGCCATGTGGAGGTTCGCGGGGAAGACGGCGATGAGGAGGGCGATCAATCCCCAGCCGGCGAGGGCGCGGGTCTTGGGGACGAGGACGCCGATGCCCAGGGCGATCTCGGCGACGCCGCTGATCCAGACCATCGCGACGTGCCACGGGACGTACGGGGGCATGATCGAGACGTAGAAGGCCTGGTTCACGAAGTGGTTCACGCCCGCGGCGATGTAGAGGACGCCCATCACGGCGCGCAGGACGGTCTTGGCTCGACGCATGCCCGAGCCTACGCGCCAAGCCGCTGACAGGTTCGACGGAGCTGTCGGACAAGTCTGGCGAAGGCCGGTTTTTCCGGCGGATCGGGACGCTCGTCGCGCGTGGCACGCGCCTTGGGAAGGGGGCTCGGAGACGAACCCCAACCGAGGTGGACGAGATGAACGACAAGATCGGGAAGCTGAGCGCGCACTGGGTATGGCTCTTCGCGTTGGGCGCGGTGGTGCTGGGAATCGGGGCCGCCTACGCGACGGCCGGGCTCGGGCCCAAGGTGTCGAGCGCGGCCTACTTCGGGGTGTTCCTCGCGGCCAGCTTCGCGGCCACGGCGCTCACGAAGGCGAAGGCGGCGCTGAGCCTGGCGGCGTTCCTCTTGGCGTCGCTGGCCAGCGCGGCGACGTACTACCTGATCGCGATGCAGGCGGTCGCCGACGCGACGGGCGCGCTCGGGGCGGCCGAGGCGGGCGGGATGCTCGGCGCCGCGCTCGGGATCTTCGTGGCGGTGATCACGTTCTTCGTGAGCGCGGCCGGCGGGGTCAGCGGGGCCCTCGCGGGGCTCCGCGCGCGCAAGCAGCTCGCGGCGCTCTGATCCTCACGGGCACGGCTGGCCCGCCTGGACGCACGCGCCCCCTCCGCAATCCATCGGGGGGGCGACGTTGCACTCGTAGCCGGTGGCGAGCTCGCACTCCTCGAGGCGGCCGCCCACGCAGCACGGGTACGGGCAAGGGCCGTTGACGCAGGTGAGGCCGCCGAAGCAGGTCTCCCGCACGCACTCGGGGCCCGCGCCGGTCGGCGCCTCGGGGCCGCACCCGGCGTCGCGCAGGGCGCGCCCCGAGTCCATGCCGCCTCCCCCGGGCCCTGCGTCGTCGCTGCCAGGCGTCGAGCCGCCACACCCGAGGACGAGCGCGGCGACGAGGAACAGGTGCGAGCTCCGCATGACGCGGTGAGCATCGTCGAGGACGCGGGCGCTGTCGACGCTATGCTCCGGGCCGCATGGCCGCGGTCGGTCCCTACGAGCTGCGCGAGCCCATCGGCGAGGGAGGGATGGCGCAGGTGTTCCGCGCCGTCGGCCCCGAGTCGGAGGAGGTCGCGGTGAAGGTGCTCCGCGGAGGCGCGGACGCGTCCCCGGAGCAGCTCGCGCGCTTCGAACGGGAGATCCGGATCGCGGAGGGGATCGATCACCCGCACCTCATCCGGGTGATCGACCACGGGGTCGACGAGGCGCTCGGGCCCTGGCTCGCGATGCCGCTTGTCCGCGGGATGACGCTGCGCGATCTGTATGCACGCAAGTCGCTCTGCCCCGAGGCGGCGGTGCTGCTGCTCGCGCCGCTCGCGGAGGCGCTCGCGGAGCTGCATTCGCGCGGGCTGGTGCACCGCGACGTGAAGCCCGAGAACCTGATGGTCAGCCCGCTCGGCGACGTGACGCTGGTGGACCTGGGGCTGGCGCTGGCCGAGACGGACACGCGCCACACGCGCGAGGGCGAGGTGGCGGGCTCGGTGCCGTACATGGCGCCCGAGCGCATCGAGGGGCGCGACGTGGATCCGAGCGCGGACGTGTGGGCGTTCGCGGTGATGCTCTACGAGCTGGTGGTCGGCCGGCGGCCGTTCGAGCGGGCGCGCGCGGGCGAGGAGGTGGCGGCGATCCTGGCGGGGACGTTCACGCCGCTCGCGGAGGCGGATCGGCGGGTCGGCGCGGACCTCGACTGGATGGTGAGCGTCTGCCTGGCGCGCGAGCCGTGGAAGCGGCCCAAGGACGGGACGGCGCTCCTCGAGCGGATGCGGCCGCTGATCTACGGGGCCCGCGACGACGCGCGCGAGCTGCGGGTGTCGGTGCTCAGCGACGCGGACGGGTTCGCGCGGCGCGTCGCGCCCCGCGTGGTGGAGGAGCTTCGCGCGAAGGCGCGGCAGCTGCTCGGGGCCGGTGACGCGCTCGAGGCGATCCGGCAGCTCGATCGCGCGCTGGCCTACGCGCCCGACGACGAGGAGACGCTCGCGCTCGTCGAGCACGCGTCGAGCGGCGAGCCCTACGAGGTGGTCGCGGAGCCGGCGGTGGTCACGTCGACGCAGCCAGCGCGCCGACCGGGCTGGCGGGTCTGGGGCGCGGCGGCGGTGGTGCTCGCGGTGGCCGGGGCGGCGGGGACCTACGCGCTCCTCGGGCCGGACGACGCGGCTACGCCGGAGCCGACGCCGGAGCCGCCCGCCGAGGTAGTGGAGGCGACCCCGCCGGCGACGGACGCGGGCGCGGCGGAGCCGCCGGTGACGCGGCTCGACTACCACCCGATCCCGCCCGACCTGCTGCGCAACGACGACCCGCCCGCGCTCGACGACGTGGCCGCGCCGGCGGGCGCGCCGCTGGTGGAGGGCAACGCGGTCGCGGGCGATCCGGAGGGGGAGCTCGCGGCGGCGATCCGCGCGCTCGAGGACGACCCGGACGACACCCACGAGCAGGTCCGGCGCGCGTTCGCGCTGCTCGCGCTCGGTCGCACCGAGGAGGGGCTCCGCGCGATCACCGCGCTCGCCGCCGCGCACCCCGACGTGCCCGAGGCGCTGACCGCGTCCGGCTACGTGGCGCTGCGCCGCGGGCGCTTCGACGAGGCGGACGCGCTGTTCTCGCGCGCGATCGAGGTGGACGATCACTTCGAGGAGGCGCTGCGCCACCGCGGGGTGCTGCGGGTGCGCCGCGGGCAGACGCGCGACGGCTACGTGGACCTGCAGCGGGTGCTGGCGATCGATCCGGACAACCTCAACGCGCTCGCGGAGATGACGGAGGTCTACCAGCGCGCGCACCGCCCGCTCGACGCGGTGCCGTTCCTGCGCCGCATCGTGGCGGGCCACCCGCGCCACGCGACGGGGTGGGTGTCGCTCGGGATCGCGCTGTCGTCGTCGCGCGATCCGGACGACATCGAGGAGGCGATCGCGGCGACGGAGCGCGGGCTCGAGCTGTCGCCGACGCACGTCCAGGGGCTCACGCTGCGCTGCACGCTGCTCAGCCAGCACGAGCGCGCGGGGGTGGTGCCGGCGTGCACGGAGGCGATCCGGGTGACGCCGAACAACCCGGAGCTGTTCATGGCCCGGGCGGTCCAGCTCGCGCGCGAGGACCAGATGGCGCCGGCGCTCGCGGACGCGGATCGCGCGGTGGAGCTCGCGCCCGGCGTGGCGCGGATGTACTCGAACCGGGCGATCCTGCGCGGCCGCTCGGGCGACCTCGACGGCGCGTACTCGGACCTGCGCGTCGCCTGCCGACTCGGGCACGAGGCCTCGTGCGCGCGGCTCCAGTCCGACGGTGTCGCGCCGTGACTTGCGGTGAGGCGGATCGCTTGGGGTGAGGCGGGTGCGGAGGTCGTGGAATTTCACGCAGAGATCGCGAAGGAGCAAAGAGGGGGTCGGGCGGCGCGTCGCGATCGTCGATTCGGGATGCGATCGCCGAGGCGATCGGCACCCGCTTCTCCGTCCCCTAGAAAATCCCTTTGCGCTCCTTTGCTCCTTCGCGCCCTCCTGAGGAAATGACGAAAATGTCGTTCGCGCGTAGCGCGATTTTCGTCATTTCCGAAGCCGGGGGGGAGCTCGAGGGGGGATCCCCCCTCGAACTCGAGAGCTTTGCGTGAAATTGCCCTCCGCCGAGGGCGCCCACGCCGCCAGAGGTATCCTCCGGGCCGATGGATGACTGGCTCCTCGAGATCGCGGTCCCCGGCTTCGAGCCGGTGGAGCGGCGCATCGATCGGGCGCTCTTGTCGATCGGCTCCGATCGCGGCGCGGACGTGCGGATCACGAGCCTGTCGGAGCGCTGGGCGATCGTGCGGAGGGTCGACGCGGGGCTCGAGCTGCGCCGCATCGGGGTGGCCGGCGCGCGCGTGGTGCCGATCGGCGGGGCGCTCGAGGTGGACGGGGTCGAGCTGCGGCTCCGCGACGCGAGCGCGCCCGAGGTCGTCGACGACGGGCTGCCGCTCGAGGCGCTCGCGGAGGCGCTCGCCGAGGCGGACCAGCCGGCCGACGCGCTGGCGGCGCTGGTCGAGGGGCTCATCGCCGCGACCCGCGCGCAGACGGGCGCGATCGTGCTGCGCGACGAGACGGGGTACCGGATCCCGATCGCGCGCCGCGCCGACGGGCGGCCGCTCGAGGGGGCCGAGGCGCTGCTCAGCGACACGGTGGTCTCGGACGTGCTCGACGGCGCGGAGAAGAGCGTGTGCGTGTCGGACCTCGGGCAGAGCGAGCGCTACGCGACGGTGCCGTCGGTGGTGTCGCTGTCGCTCAGCTCGGTGCTGTGCGTGCCGATGCGGATGGGCGCGCGGGTGCTCGGCGCGGTGTACCTCGGGCACCACGATCCGCGGCACCGGTTCAGCGACACGCACGCGCGCGACCTGGGGCTGCTCGCGACGATGGCGCTGCCGCTGCTCGAGCAGCTGCGCCGCCGCGCGCTCGAGCCGGCCGCGGCGACGGAGCGGCTGGTCGGCGAGTCCGAGCCGATGGTCCGCGTCCGCGAGCTGGTGCGGCGCGTCGCGCCGAGCGACCTGAGCGTGCTCGTGCTCGGCGAGACGGGGACGGGCAAGGAGGTCGCCGCCCGGGCGATCCACGAGGCGAGCCCGCGCGCGGAGCTCCCGATGATCGCGCTCAACTGCGCCGCGGTGCCCGAGTCGCTGCTCGCGGTGGAGCTGTTCGGCTGCAAGAAGGGCGCGTACACGGGCGCGGTCAGCGACAGGAAGGGGCGCATCGAGGCGGCCGACGGCTCGACGCTGTTCCTCGACGAGGTCGGCGACATGCCGCTGTCGATGCAAGTCGCGTTGCTGCGCGTGCTCGAGGAGAAGGCGGTCACGCGGGTCGGCGAGAACGAGGAGCGCCCGGTGGACTTCCGGCTCGTCGCGGCCACGAGCGTGGATCTCGACGCGGCCGTCGAGGCGGGGCGCTTCCGCAAGGATCTGCTCTACCGGCTGCGCGAGCTCGCGGTGCACCTGCCGCCGCTGCGCGACCGCGGCGAGGACCTGCTGCTGCTCGCGAGCCTGTTCCTGCAGCAGTGCGCGCGCTCGCTCGGGATTGGCGGCCACGAGCTGTCGGCGGCGTCGCGTCGCGCGATCCTCGCGCACCGCTGGGAGGGCAACGTGCGCGAGCTGCGCGCGGTGATGCGGCGCGCGTCGATCCTCTGCGACGGCCGCACGATCGAGCCCGAGCACCTGCAGCTCGACAGCAAGGCGGCGGTCGAGGGCGAGTCGCTCGGCCCGCTGGACTTGCCGCTCGTGGAGGCGCGCGATCGGTTCGTGACGCGCTACGTCGCGACGGTGCTCGATCGCCACGACGGCAACCGCGAGGCGGCGGCGGCCGCGCTCGACATCAGCGTGCGCAGCCTCTACCGCTACTTGGCGTAGACGGCGTCGAGGTACGCGACGATGTCGTCCGACTCGTACATCTCGGCGCCGGTGTTCGGGTCGACGAAGTAGGGCACCTGCGCCTTGCCGCCCCGCTCGCGCAGCTCGGGGCGGCGGCGGCCGCGGTAGGGGACGTTGCGCACCTCGAACGCGAGGTCGAGCTCGCTCAGGCGCTCGCGCACCTTGCGGCAGTAGGGGCAGCCCTCGGACTGGTAGAGCACGAGCCGCTCGCGCGGCTGCATGCGATCGCCGTAGCGGGTGCGCAGGCCGCGCGGTCGGATCGCGCTCGCGACGATGGAGCCGACGGTGTCGAGCCGCGCGGTGAGGCGATGCGAGTGCGGCCGGCCCGCCCCGTACGTGTCGTGGAGGTAGTCGAGGATCGCCTCGGACTCCTTCATCGACACGCCGGTGTTCGGATCGACGAGGTGCGGGTACGACTTGCGGCCGCCCCAGTCGGGGGTGTCGCGTCGATGGCCCGAGCCGCGCGCGGCGGGGTGGCAGACCCAGTCGAGGTCGAGCTCGCTGAGCGCCTCGCGCACCTTGCGGCAGTAAGGGCAGCCTTCGAAGTCCCAGAGCTCGAGGAGCTGCTCGGGCTGCCGACGCGCGCCGCCGTGACGCACGTGGCGCCCCCGGCCGAAGCGGAGGATCGTGACCGCGTTGGACCAGACGTCGTTCGGGGACTTCAGGTCGCCACCAGCATGGCCCAGAGGCCCGCGGCGGTGCCGAGCAGCAAGAACGCGATCACGAACAGCGCGGCGGTCGGCACCTTGGGTTGGTCGTCACGAGGTGCGCGGGGGATCCGCAGCGTGGAGCGCTCCCGCGGCAGGCTGGCGTTGGTCATGCCCGGCGCGCTGGCCGGCGGCGTCACGGGCTCCGACAGCATCTGCATGCTCGCCGAGACGCTGATCCCGGCGGACTCCGTGATCATCTTGCGCTCGTTGGCGCTGATGACGGCCGAGCTCGGGCCCGTGCGCTGCCGCGCGAGCTGCCGCGCGAGCTTCACGTCGAAGCGCACCGGCTCCTTGGGCAGCGCGCGCAGCGCGTCGAGCATCTCCTTGGCGTTCTTGAACCGCTTGCCCGCGTCCTTGTGGAGCGAGCGGTCGATCAGCGCGGAGAGGTCGTCGGCGACCCAGAGGCCCTCGCGCGCCTCGGTGATCGGCTTCACCGGCTCGAGCAGGTGGGCGCGCAGCAGCTCGGAGCGCCGCTCGTAGAGGAACGGCCGCCGGTCGGCGAGGAGCTCGTAGAGCATCACGCCGAGCGCGTAGACGTCGGCGCGCACGTCGATGAAGACGCCGGTGATCTGCTCGGGCGCCATGTACGCGGGCGTGCCCACGATGCGGCCCTTGCGGGTCAGCGTCCCGTCCTCGCTCGCGGTCTCGTCGATCGAGAGCATCTTGGCGAGGCCGAAGTCGAGGAGCTTCACGCCGCCGTTCTTCTCGAGGAAGACGTTCGCGGGCTTGAGGTCGCGGTGCACGACGTCGTGCTCGTGGGCCTCGGCGAGCGCCTCGAGGATCGGCTCGTAGATCTCGAGCGCGACGAGGGGCTCGATCGGGCTCTCCTCGAGCCGCTCCTCGAGCGTCTGGCCCTCGAGCAGCTCCATCGCGATGAAGGTCCGTCCGTCCTCCATCCCGAACTCTTGGATCTCGACGATGTTCGGGTGCGAGAGCTTCTTGAGGACGCGAGCCTCGCGCTTGAAGCGGCGCTCGAGCCCGGTGATGGAGCCGAGGTTGTCGTGCAGGACCTTGAGGGCGACCGGCGCGCTGCCGTCATGCGGGGTCGCACGGTACACGACCCCCGTTGCGCCCGACCCGATCGTCACGTCGATCCGGTAGGCACCGAGGTCCTTGCCGAGCAAGAAGTCCCCCGCAGCCATCGACCGAGGATACCAGCCCTCGGTCCGATCCTAGCGGAATCAATCGATGGACAGGACGGTCCCGAGCCGGGCCAGGAGGGGCAGCCCCGCGGGCAGCCCGTAGATCCGCAGCCGGCCCTCCCGGAGGGCCCGGGCCATCGTCCGGTTCACCTCGCCCTTGGGATCGGGGAGCCCGAAGGGGCCGTTCTCCATCCGGGACAGATCGGCGATGAGCTCCCAGGACCCTCGGACCGTCACGTCGGGGATGCCGACGATGCCGTCGTAGACGATCGCGCGCCGGTCACCGAAGGCCATGGTGAGCGCCACGTCGGCGTCCTCCGCGACGATCGCGACCCGGCCCCCGAGGCGCTCGAAGGTGGCCAGCCGCTCGGGGTGGTCCTCGAGGTTCTGGCTCATCATCGTCGCCATCATGATGGCGAGGCCGTTGTCCGATGCGCCGGGGGCGAGCTCGACCGAGGCCATCGATCAGCCCGGGTAGTCGGTGTCGATGGTGCAGGCCGCGCGGACGAGCTCTTTGCTCGCGAGCACGAACTTCACGATGGTGGGGAGGTGCCCTTGGCGGAGCTTGAGCTTGTTCTGCATCATCGCCTTGGTCGGATCGACCTCGCCGCTGAGGACCTCGCGCCACCGCTCGTACTCGGCGAAGATGACGAACTCCGCCTCCTCGGCCGCCTCGGCGCTGGTCAGCACGGCGCCTCGGCAGTGCCCCTCGTGGAGGTCGAGGACCATCGCGGTGTCGCCCTCGATGCCCAGCTCGGGGCGGGGCTCGACGACGTAGGCGACCTTGCCGTGCGTCCAGCCGGCGCCGTGCTTGGCGTACTGCTCGTTGGCGTTGATGGCGTCCTTGAAGGCCGCGGTCCACTCCGCCGACGGAAAACGGATTCCCATGCGCGAGACCTACCCGCGGCCGCCTTCGTGCGCAATCGCTCGCTCGGGGCTACCCTCCGCCGGATCGGCTGGAGTGCGAAGGTTCCGCACGTTCTGGGGGTTCGCGCGTCTTGAGCGATAGGCCATGAAGAGTGTCGGTTGGGCAACGCTCATCTCTCTCAGCGTCCACGGGGCGCTGGGCTGGGCCGTGTTGCGCGCGCCGGCCGGCTGGTTCGGGGCCAGCCACCCCATCGAGCCCATCTCGGTGGAGATCATCGAGTCCCCCGTCGAGATCGAGCCCGAGGCTCAGCCGGAGGAGCCGACGCCGCCCGAGCCGACGCCCCTGCCGCCGCCTCCGCCCGAGGACGTGGCGCCCCAGCAAGTGGCCGCGTCGCTCACCCCGCGTCTCGGCTTGCCGGGCCCGATCGACCCCGCCGAGCCGACCACGTCGGGCACCGCCGCCCTAGAGACGACGGCCCCGCCCATCGACGTGCCGGACATCAGCCCCGACCGCCCCCGCGTCGACACGAGCGACGCGCGCGCGATGCAGGTGCTCCTGAACCCGGCCAACGTGGCGCGCGGCTCGTTCGTCCCGACGGGCCCCGGGCCCTCGCAGCGCGGCGCCCCGGCGGGGCTCGCGAGCGCGGGCAACGAGCGGCCGAGCGAGGCGGACATCGAGCGGCAGCACCAGGAGCACCTCCGCGGCGCGGCGATGGCTCGGCCCTGGCTGGCCCGCACCGAGCCCGAGCTCCGGCGCCAGCCGGACGGCTCGCTCCTCTACGACGGCCACCGGTTCCGCGCGCGCATCCGCCCCGACGGCAGCGTGCAGTTCGAGGACCACGGCAACGCGTCGACCAACGGCTTCAGCGCGAGCGGCAGCTTCGACCTGACCGACGCCATCATGGGCGCCTCGGGTCAGGACCCGCACGCGGCCGAGCGTGAGTGGTTCATGCGGCGGACCCGCGACGTGCGGGAGCGGCTCGAGGCCGCGCACCGCGCCGAGGAGAGCGCGCAGGGGCTGGTCCGCCTGCGCGGCCGGCTCTCGCGCGTGTGGGCCACCACCACCCGCAGCACCGCGGCGCGTCGTCGCCGGATCTTCCAGATCTGGGACGAGATGGCCGAGGACGACACCGGCCGCCGCGGCCGCGAGATCGTGTACGCCTACATCCGGGACACGATCCCGGCGGGCAGCGAGGACGCCTACTCGGCGGCCGAGATCACGGCGCTGAACGCCTCGCGCGACAGCACCCAACGCTTCGATCCGTACTAGCCGGACCAACCTTCCATGACCAACGAAGCCCTCGACGTGGCCGTCCTGATGCTCGCCTTCGACGAGGCGGCGCGGCCGGCGATCCAGCAGCGCATGGACGCGATCGCGAGCTCGGGCGACACGAGCACGCCAGCGGGCTTGCTCGCGATGCTGCGCGACGCGATCGCGGCGCTGCGGGCGAACGCGGCGGATTGGACGCACGGGGCGGCGGAGAACGCGTCGCCGATGCCGCCGGCCCAGGCGGAGGAGAAGTTCGTCGAGGCGGCGCACCGCGCGCGCTCGCGCTTCCTCGTCGAGGTGGTCCGAAACTTCGACGGCACGACGACCCGCAAGGCGCCGCCCGCGAAGCCGGCGACGGATGCGCCGGGGCGGGTGGTCGTCACCTTCGTGGTCGCCGCGCGGCGGGAGCTGAAGGACGCGGCGGAGCGCACGCGCGCGTCGATCGACGCCGCGCTCGACGATCTGTGCGCGCTGACCTCCGAGCAGCTCGTGGCGATCGAGGTCGTCTGGTCGCCGGCCGACGCGAACGACAGGATGGCCCTCGGCGTGATGCTCGAGCGCTACCCCGAGCTGTTCGAGCTGGACGCGCCGGCGTGATCCTGCGCTCGGCGCTGCTCGACGAGCACGGGTTCGTCCACGGGTTCTCGACCCGCGAGGGCGGCGTCTCCGAGGGGGCGTTCGCGTGCCTGAACCTGGCCCGCACGGTCGGCGACGATCCGGCGCACGTGGCGGAGAACGCGCGGCGCTTCGCCGAGGCGCTCGGCGGGCCGCGGCTCTACGAGGTCTCGCAGGTCCACGGGTGCGAGGTCGTCGAGGTCGACGGTCGAGGCGTCGAGGCGGTCCGGACGATCGAGGCGGACGGGCTCGTGGCCCGGACCGCGGGCGACGCGGTGGCGGTCCGCACGGCCGACTGCGTGCCGATCCTGCTGGCCGACGTCGACTCGGGCCGCGTCGCCGCGGTCCACGCGGGGTGGCGCGGGGTCGAGCAGCGGATCGTCGAGGTCGCCATCGCGCGGCTCGGCGCGGCCGCCTCGCTGGTCGCCGCGATCGGGCCGCACATCCGGCTCGACGCGTTCGAGGTCAGCGACGAGGTCGCGGCGCGGATCGCCGCGGTGGCGCACGGCGAGCCCGTGGTCGAGGCGCGCGATCCGCGGCCGCACGTGGACCTCTCGCGTACGCTGATCGCGCAGCTCCGGCACGCGGGCGTCGAGCGCGTCGACGACGTCGGGGGCTGCACCCACGCGGACGCGACGCGCTTCTTCAGCCACCGCCGCGACGCGGGGGTGACCGGCCGTCACCTCTCGGCGATCGTCGCGCGCTGATCGGCGCGCACGAGCGGGCCCATCGCGGTCCGGAAGCGATCGCTCCACGAGCAGGGGGTGTTCGTCTCCGGGTCCAGCCGAACGAGCCGCGTCTCGCCGACGGCGTAGACGGTGTCGCCGTGCCGGCTGCGGACGGCGGCCTGCAGCACGAGGCTCGAGGTGCCGAGGTGGACCGGCGTCAGCTCGACGAGCACCTCGCCTTCGCCGCGGACGGGCCGGTCGTAGCGAATCTCGTGCGCCGCGACCACGTGGTACTTGTCCGGGTTGACCTCGAGGGGGTCCTCCCAGCGCAAGCCCAGCGCGTTGAAGAGCTCGCCGCGCGCCCGCTCCATGAACAGCAGGAAGCGCACGTTGTGGAGGATGTTCAGCGCGTCGAGGTCGTCGAAGTAGACGCGCTGCGTTGTACGGAAAGGTGAGGAAACCGTCATCTCGGCTGTGGACTCTAGCCCGCCCGTGCTAACTCGCCGCCGTGCCCTTGTTCGGCAAGACCAAGGCGGACGTCGACGCCTCCGAGAAGAAGACCCTCGGCCGCGGCGTCTTCCGCAAGTGCGACGAGTGCAACGTGACGTTGCGCGCCGAGGACTTCACCTCGAACCACGAGGTCTGCCCCGAGTGCGGTCACCACTATCGGCTCAGCGGCGAGGCGTGGGTGGAGCTCTTGCTCGATCCCGGCTCGTTCACCGAGACCGACACGGGGATCCTCTCGAAGGACCCGCTGAGCTTCGTCGACAGCAAGCGCTACCCGGACCGCCTCGTGGCGAGCCGCAAGAAGACGGGCCTCGAGGACGCGATGATCGTCGGCGAGGGGACGCTCCTCGGCCGGCCGATCCAGCTCGGGACGTTCCTGTTCCGCTTCATGGGCGGGTCGATGGGCTCGGTGGTCGGCGAGAAGATCACGCGCCTGTTCGAGCGCGGCTACGAGAAGAAGCAGCCGGTGGTGCTGCTCAGCGCCTCGGGCGGCGCCCGCATGCAGGAGGGCGCGCTCTCGCTGATGCAGATGGCCAAGACCGTCGGCGCGCTCCGCAAGCTCCGCGAGGAGGCGAACATGCCGTTCGTCAGCGTCCTGTTGAACCCGACCACGGGCGGCGTCGCGGCGAGCTTCGCGCTCCTCGGCGACATCAACATCGCGGAGCCCCGCGCGCTCATCGGCTTCGCCGGGGCGCGCGTGATCGAGAACACGATCCGCCAGAAGCTCCCCGAGGGCTTCCAGCGCGCGGAGTTCTTGATGGAGCACGGGATGGTCGACGTGATCGCCGAGCGGCAGCGGATGCGCGCCACGATCGCGCGCTTCCTCTCCCACCTCCTCGACTGAGCCTCGGGAGGCGAGCATGGCGGCGAGCGACCGGGCGTGGCGCGCGCTCCTCGAGGAGCTCTACGGGCTCGCCCCGCGCGGGATCCAGCCGGGGCTCGACCGCGTCCACGCCGCGCTCGCGGCGCTCGGCGATCCGCACCGCGCCTTCGAGGTCGCGCACGTCGCGGGGACGAACGGCAAGGGCAGCGTGGCCGCGATGATCGCGCACGGGATCGTCGACCGCCGGGTCGGCCTGTACACGTCGCCGCACCTGCACTCGCTCACCGAGCGCTTCCGCGTCGACGGCGCGCCGGTCGCGCGCGAGCGCGTCATCGACACGTGGGCCGAGGTGAAGGACCGCCTCGCGCCGATCCCGCTGACCTTCTTCGAGACCGTCACCGTGCTCGCGTTCGAGATCTTCCGGCGCGAGGGCGTGGAGCTCGTGGTGCTCGAGACGGGGCTCGGTGGGCGCCTCGACGCGACCAACGTCTTCGAGCGGCCGCGGGTGACGGTGATCACGCGGATCGCGCTCGACCACCAGGCCTGGCTCGGGGACGACCTCGCGTCGATCGCGGCGGAGAAGGCGGGGATCCTGCGGGCCGGCGTGCCCTGCGTGGTCGGCGCGCAGGAGCCCGCGGCGGACGCGGTGATCGAGGCGCGCGCCGCGCAGCTCGGCGCGCCGCTGATCCGGCCGCGCTTCGACGGGCCGGGTCACGCGCTGCACGTGCGGAGCGCGCCGTACACGTCGCCGCTCCTGTCGCTCGCGCTCGAGGGCGACCATCAGCGGGAGAACGCGGCGGTGGCGGTCGGCGCGCTCTGGATGCTCGAGGACCAGGGCGTCCGCGTCGATCCCGCCCGCGCCGCGCGCGTCGACTGGCCCGGTCGCCTCGAGCGGCGGGCCTCGCGACCGGACGTCCTCTTCGATGTGGCCCACAACCCGAACGGCGCCGCGACGCTCGCCGCGTACCTGCGCGCGCACCCGGGCGTCGGCCCGTTCGTGCTCGTCTTCGGCGCGATGCGCGACAAGGCGTGGGGCGAGATGCTCGCGCGGCTCCGCCCCGAAGTGTCGCACGTCGTCTTGACGGCCGCGGCGCTCGGTCGGAGCGAGGATCCCCACCGCATGGCCGAGCCCGGTGACCACGTGGAGCCCGACGTGGTGGCGGCGGTCGAGCACGCCCGTCGGCTCGCCCTGCCCGACGGCCTCGTCGTCGTCAGCGGCAGCGCCTTCGTCGTCGCGGCCGCGCGGGCGTTCGTGCTCGGGATCGAGAGCGATCCCCCGATCGCGATGTGAGCCCGCGCGGCCTACCGTCCGATCCCGAAGACCACCAGCGCGACGGTCGCGCGCTGATTGGACCGCCAGCTCGCGGTCGTGGCGGGTGGGCCGCCGCCGCCGTAGAGGCCGAACGCGGAGGCGACCGAGCGCGCGCCGCGGCGCGTGACGCCGTCGCCGAGGCCCGTGAAGTCCACCTCGCCCCCCGGGTCGTCGCGAGAGCCGAACGCGCCGATCAGCAAGGCGTCCCCCGTGGCGATCGGGCCGGTGGCGACGCTGAGGGAGTTGGTCGTCGACGCGCCGCTGTCGGCGCTCGTCTCGGCCTGGAACGACCACGTCGCGCCGGGCCCCGCGCGGAGCTCCTGCACGAGGAGGTGGGTCTCGCGCGCCTCGCTCCACTCGAGGTGCACGGCGGGGCTCTCGCCCGCGGCGGCGACGCGCGTGAGCACGGCCAGGCCGCGCCGGTTGCCGTCGCTCGTCCGGAAGAACCTGTCGACGCGCAGGTCCCAGCCGTCGATCCGCGGCCGGGCGTCGTTGGTGCGGTGGAACCCGATCGCGACCAGCAGGTTGCCGGCGGTCGGCGGGGTGTCGAAGCGCGCGGTCGGGTCGAACCCGTCGGCGATCGCGAGCTGGACGCGGGTGACGACCAGGGGCCCGGTGGTGGTGACGGAGGCCGCGGCCGAGAAGTCGCCGGGGCCGACCCCGTTGATCCCGCGGACGCGGTACCAGTAGGTGGTCGCCGCCGCGAGCCCCGCGTCGTCGTGCGCCGGGCTCGTCGGCGCGGCCGCGGTCGCGAACGGGCCGGGCGCGCCGCCCTCGTCGGGGGCGCGCTCGAGCTCGTAGCGCTCGGCCGGCCCGCCCGTCGTCGGGGGCGCCCACGCGACGCGCACCGAGGTGTCGGTGACGTCGCTGAACGTCGGGGTCCCCGGGGGTCCCGGCGCTTGGGGGACCGGCCCCCCGTCGGGCCGGCTCGCGTCGAGCCCACTCGCGTCAGGCACCGCGCCGTCGGCCGGCGTCGCCGCGTCCGACCGCCCCGCGTCGAACCGCGCCCCCGCGTCGTCGGGCTGGCCGCCGTCGGAGCCCGGCGCCAGCGTCCCGCTGCGGTCCAGGATGCAGCCCGACGCGCCGAGCGCGAGCACGACGAGCCCCGCGATCGCGGTGGCCGACCAGCGTCGTCGATCTCGAACGCGCCCGCGCACTCGTTGAAGCTATCGGAGCCGTTCGGCGCGGACAACTGGCACACCCCGCTCGATCACGACACCCTCGCCGTGTCTCGATGAGCTGTACCCGATGAGTCGTGCCGCCGTTCGCACCGCGCTCCTCGCCGCGGGGGTCTCGCTCTCGCTCGCGACCTTCACCGCCGCGCAGCCCGCGACGGCGACCCGCCGGGTGATCCTCGGCGCCAGCGGGGACGTGCTCTTCCACACCCGCGTGGTCGACTCCGCGCTCGCGAACGGGGGCTTCGCGCACACGTTCTCCGGGCTGCGCCCGATCGTGTCCGAAGAGGAGATCGCCTTCGCGAACCTCGAGACGCCGCTGTCCACCGCGCACGCGCCGATGCGCGGGGATCCGCCCCGGCTCGGCGCGCCGCCCGAGGCGGCGACGGCCATGCACGGCGCGGGCATCGACGTCCTGAGCCTCGCCAACAACCACGCCTGGGATCAGCGCGTCGAGGGGCTCGTCGACACCATCGCGGCGCTCGACGCGGCGCACATCGCGCACGTCGGCGTCGGGCCCTCGGAGGACGACGCGGCCGGGCCGATCGTCGTCGAGCGCGGCGGCGTCCGCGTGGCGTTCGTCGCGTTCACCGTGATCCTGCAAGGCCACCCGGGCACCCGCCGGCCGGCGGTGCGCGTCTCGATGTGGGACGAGCGCCGCGCGCGGGCCGCGCTCACCCGCGCTCGCGAGCAGGCCGACGTGGTCGTCGCCTCGATGCACTGGGGCCTCGGCTATCGACACGACGATCGCAGCGAGCAGCGCAGCCGCGCCGCGTACCTGGTCGAGCACGGAGCCGACGTGGTGCTCGGGCACGGGCCGCACGTGCTGCAGCGGGTCGAGCGCGTGCCCTCGCCGCGCGGCGAGGCGCTCGTCGTGTACAGCCTCGGCAACCTGGTCTCGAACCAGGGCTACGTGTACCGGCAGGGCCGCCGCGAGCCGGGCGTGGAGGTGCCCCTGCGCGAGCCCGCGACGCGCGACGGAGTGTGGCTCCGGGTGGCCGTCGAGCTCGAGGGCGACCGCGTCTCGCTCGGGGGCGTCGAGGCCGTCCCGCTGTGGACGCACAACAACTACTGGGACCAGGAGCGCCGCCGCGCGACCCGCGCGGACATCCGCGTCCTGCCCCACGCGGAGGTCGCCGATGTGGCCCTCCGGGGGGAACGCCGCTCGGCGATCGAAGCGGTGCTCGGGACGGCGGTGAACCTGCTGTAGAGTCCCGCCCATGAGCTCCATCCAGGACTCCTGCTTCCTCAAGGCGTGCCGCCGCGAGCCGACCCCTTTCACTCCCGTGTGGCTGATGCGCCAGGCGGGCCGGTACCAGGCCGAGTACCGAGAGATCCGGAAGAAGGTGAGCTTCCTCGAGCTCTGCAAGACGCCGGAGCTCGCGTGCGAGGTGACCGTCCACGCCGTCGATCAGCTCGGGGTGGACGCCGCGATCTTGTTCGCGGACATCCTCCTGATCCTCGAGCCGCTCGGGGTGCCCTTCCACTTCGACGAGGGGCACGGCCCCGTGATCGACGGCCCGGTCCGCACGAACGCCGACATCGATCGCGTCGCGGAGTCGATCGTGGCGACCGAGTCGCTCGGCTACGTGATGGACGCGATCCGCCTCATCCGCGCCGACCTCGAGCCGCGCGGCGTCCCGCTCATCGGCTTCTCGGGCGCGCCGTTCACGCTCGCGTCCTACGCGATCGAGGGCGGCGGCTCGCGCGACTACCGCCACTGCAAGGCGCTGATGTTCGGCGACGAGGGCGCGTGGAACGCGCTCATGGCCAAGATCAGCGGCGCCATCACGAACTACCTCCTCGCGCAGATCGACGCGGGCGTGCACGCGGTGCAGCTCTTCGACTCGTGGGTCGGCGCGCTGAGCCCGGCCGACTACCGCCGCTACGTCCTGCCGCACGTCGCGCCGATCTTCGACGCCATCCGCCCGACGGGGGTGCCCGCCATCCACTTCGGTCAGGGCAACCCGGAGCTGCTCCCCGTGATCAAGGAGGCGGGCGGCGACGTGATCAGCGTCGACTGGCGCATCTCGATGGACGACGCGTGGTCACGCGTGGGCCCCGACGTCGGCATCCAGGGCAACATGGATCCGGTGGCGATCCTCGCCCCGCGCGAGGCGATGTTCGAGCGCGCGCAGGCCGTGCTCGACGAGGTCGGCGGCCGGCCCGGGCACGTGTTCAACCTCGGCCACGGGCTCCTGCGCTGGAGCGAGGTCCCACAGGTGCAAGCCCTCGTGGAGTACGTCCACGAGCGCTCGGCCCGCTGAGAGCTAGAGAGGCGCGATCAGGGCGCGCTGTCTTGCGTGTTCGCGTCGTCGGGGGCCGGACGGCTCGGGCCTCCGCAACCGAAGCCCGCGTCGAGGAGGAGCGCGGCGAAGACGAACGCGGCGAGCAGCAGCTTGGGCATGCGCCGAGCTTAGCGGAACCCCCGCGACGACAGAACTGGCAAGGCCTGTCGAGAAATCGCCTCCGGCGATTTCTCTCCGGCGAGGGGCAAGCCCCTCGCGCTCCCCGCTGAGATCCTCCGACGCTTCGCGTCGTCGGACTCAGCGCGGCAGCGGCGCGTCGGGGACGTAGGCGGCCCGCACGCGGTCGCCGCGCGGGGGCAGGTAGTCGCGGCGGGACTCCACGAAGTCGAGCAGCGTCGACGACGGGGGGCGGCTTCGACGGAACCCGGCTCGCAGGGTGGCCGGGTCGAGCGTGGTCTCGCGGGCGAACGCGCCGACGAGCTCGGGCGCTCGCGCGAGGCTCCGCCGGTGGTCGGCGGTGAGCGCGAAGATCCACAGGTCCGGCGATCGGCGGCTGTCGGCGTCGACGCGCTCCTCGATCATCTCGCCCGAGAGCAGCGGGAGGATCGCGGCGGGGAGCCGGCCGCGGCCGGCGGCGATGACCGAGCCGCCGCACGCCCCGGCGACCGCTTCCGCGAGCGGCCAGTGCTCCTCGTCGATCGCGATCACGCGATGCGGCGCGGGCTGCAGGCGCTCGATGACCGCGCCCGCGTCCCCGAGCACGGCGGCGACCCAGTCGGCGTCCGCGGCGAGCTTCTCGTACCGCCCGCCGAGGGGGCCCTCGCCGTCGATCAGGATGGCGCCGTGCTCGACGAAGTAGAAGTCGCGGGCGTCGCGCATCGGGGGGCTCGCCTTCGCGCGATCGATGGCGAGCTCGAGCTTGTGACGCAGCGGCCGGACGCCGTGCAGCTCGCGGGTCGCGCCCTCGGCGGTGTCGAGGTCGCCCTTGAGCAGCGACGCCCACGCGAGCTCGAAGAGCGCGCCCGGGTCGTCGGCGAGGCACGGGTGCAGCGCGAGGGTCGCGAGCACCTTGTCGGGCTCCCCCGAGCGGGCGTGCGCGAGGGCGAGCTCGCTGCGGACGACCGCGTCGAAGGGGCTCATCGCGATCGCGCGCCCGAGCACCGCGGCCGCGCCGATCGGCTCCTCGTCGCTGAGCAGCGCGCTGCCGAGCTCGAACAGGCGCTGCGGATCGTGGGGCGCGTCGGCCGCTCGATCGAAGAGCTCGCCGGTGCGCGCCTCCCCGCCGAGCCGGAGCACGTGGCCCGCGAGGTGGTAGAGCCCGTCGTCCTCGGGGTCGAGGCGCAGCGCCTCGACGATCAGCGGCCAGACCGCGTCGCTGCCGTCGCGCTCGAGCACCTCGCGCAGCCGCTCCTCGACCTCTCGGCGAGCCTCGCGTCGCTTGCGGGACCCGAAGATGTTGCCGAGCCAGCCCACGTCACAGATGGAAGGTGACGCCGACCTGGCCGCGGATCTGGATCCCCACGGCGTCGCCGGTCTCGGAGAAGTCGATGGTGCCCGCGGTGCTCGGATCGTCGATGCGCTGGCGGCTCATGTTCAAGATGTCGGCGCTGAACGCCGCGCCGATCGAGAACCACTCGACGAGGTAGACGTCGAGGCCGACGGCCCCGTTGAACGCGAAGCCGAAGACCGTCGTCTGGCTGTTCGCGGGCGCCATGTAGTTCGAGTCGCCGTGCCAGCCGAGGCCGAAGCCCACGCGCAGGTACGGCTTCACGACGGGGATGGGGAGCATGAGGGTCGCCTCGGCGGTCGCCGTCCCCACGTCGAATCCGTCGCTGTAGTGCGCGAGGGTGCCCCGCACGCCGACGGCGAGGAACTCGATGCGGAAGCCCGCCGCCACCGACCCCATCGGCCCGGTGCCGCTGAGCACCACGATGTCGGGGTAGTAGTTCGTCGCGTCGAGGGCGCGCATGTTCACGTACGAGAAGCCGCCCGCGATGTCGATCCAGAGGAAGTCGTACGGGTCGCCGCCGTCCTCCTCTTCCTCTTCCTCCTCGGCGGGCGCGCGGCCCGCGGGCTGAGGCAGCCCCGGGGCGCCCGCCGTGCCCTCCGACCTCGGGGGCGGGCTCGCGGTCGTGGCGCCGGACCGCTGCGGCGGCGGGTCCTCGGCCTGCGCGCGCGGGGGCGGTGGCGTCCGGGCCGGGGGCGCGGCCTCGGGCTCCGCGGCGTCCTCGGTCGAGTCGGCCGGCTCCGGGTCGTCGTCGGGGGCGCTGGCCTGCGCGAGCGCGACCGACGGCGCGAGGCACCCGACGAGGAGCGCGAGCAGCGGCGCCCTCACGACGGCTGCTCGTCGCGCGACCGGTCGGGCGCCGGGACTTGCGGGGCGCCCTCACCGATCCGGTAGCCCTCGCCGATCCACTGGCCAAGGTCGATGGATTGGCAGCGCTCTGAGCAGAACGGCCCGAGCTTCGACGGAGATCCGGCGGCGATCAGCCGCTTGCAGATGGGGCAAGAACGCATCGTCGAAGGAAGGGTAGCACCGTCTCCGTTTGTGCTCGCGGGGGTCGATCGAATAGGCTCGCCGCGCACTCCGAAGGGACTCGCATGACCACGTTCAGGTTGTTCGCGCTCACGGGCCTCTCGCTCACTCTGGCCGCCGGTTGCGGCGGAGGCGGCGTCCGCCTGACCCCCAGCTTCGTCGCCGTCCACAACACGATGGCCGCGATGGGCCTCACCCAGAGCGTCGAGATCGAGGAGGGCTCGATCGGCGAGGGCGAGGCCCGCTTCCTGCGCCGCTCGCTGACGGCGGGGCAGTGCTACACGCTCGTCGCCTTCGGCGGCGGCGGGGTCCGCGACATCGACCTCGTGGTCAAGGACGACCGCGGCGAGCCCGTCGCGTCGGACAACACCACCGACGACCAGGCCGCGGTGCAGTTCTGTCCGGAGGTCGACGGCGAGTACGAGATCGGCGTGTCGATGGAGGAGGGCGGCGGCGACTTCGTCCTCACCGGTTGGTCCGGCATGCCCTCGGGCGGCGGGTCGCTCGCCTCGGGCGGCGGCCGCGGCTCGTGCGCCTCGCCCATCCCGCTCCCGCTCGGCACCACGGTCGCCGGCGACACCACGCGCGGCACCAACTCGATGTCGGGCAGCTGCATCCGCGGCGGCGACGCCCCCGAGCTCGTGTACGCCGTCACCCTCGAGCGGCGCGCGCAGCTCTCGGTCACCATCACCTCGAACTACGACGGCGCGCTGTACCTGCTCGGGGCCTGCGGCGAGGAGCGCTCCGAGATCGCGTGCAACGACGACGCGCCGACCACGGAGCGGTCGCACGTCGAGGCGACGCTCGATCCGGGCACGTACTACGTGGTCGTCGACGGCTACGCGAGCGGCGCGGGGCAATTCTCGTTGACCGCGGAGGTCGCCGAGCTCGAGAGCCTCGCGCAGGTCTGCAGCGGCGCCACCCCGCTCCAGGCGGGGCAGGCCGTGACGGGCAGCACCACCGGCCGGCCGAGCTACTTCACGGCCACGTGCGCCGGCGGCGCGCGCTCGCCGGATCGCGTCTACACCTTCGACGTCGCGACCCGGTCGCGGATGCGCCTGCGGATGCAGAGCACGTACGACGGCGCGATCTACATGCGCAGCGACTGCCAGAACCCGAACTCCGAGATCGCGTGCAACGACGACCACCGCGACACGCGGCACTCGATGCTCGTGACGACGCTCGACCCGGGCCGCTACTACATCTACGCGGACGGCTTCAGCGACGGCAGCGCGGGTGACTACTCGCTCCGCGCCGACGTCGCGCCGCTCACCGGCGGGGCGGCGGCGGCCGACAACTGCGGCGCGCCGGGCCAGGCCACCGCGGGCCAGGACATCGACATCGACACGTTCCCCGCGAGCGACGACTTCGCGGGCAGCTGCGGCGGCCAGGGCGCGCCGGACACCGTCTACCAGATCACCGTCCAGAACCGCGTGCGCCTCCGCGCCCGGCTCGCCGAGGGCGAGTTCGAGGGCGCGCTCTACCTCCAGCGCACGTGCGGCGACGCGTCCACCGAGGTCGTCTGCGCGAGCGGCGGCCCCGGCCAGACGGAGCTCGACGCGAACCTGCAGCCGGGCACCTACTTCCTCGTGGTGGACGGCACCTCGCCGGACATGTTCGGGGCGGCGCGCATCGAGGTGCAGCTCGACGACCTCCAGGCGCTCGAGCGCGCTTGCCAGCAGGCGCCGCGCATCCGTCCCGGCCGCACGCTGACCGGCGACACGAGCGGCTCGATCGACCGCTTCCAGGCCACGTGCGCCGCGGGCGCGCGAAGCAACGACCTCGTCTACCGCCTCGTGCTCACGCGGCGTCAGCGCGTGCAGATCACCTCCGAGCAGCAGTTCGACGGAGCCATCTACGTCCGCCGGACGTGCACGGACATGTCGACCGAGGTCGCCTGCAACGACGACACGGGCGACAACCGCCACTCCGCCGTGGACACGGTCCTCGACCGCGGCACGTACTTCGTCTTCATCGACGGCTTCGCGAACCGCTCCCAGGGCGCGTTCACCCTCGACGTCCAGCTCACGAACCCCTGATCGGAATTTCGCGCGAAGGGCGCGAAGGGGGCAAAGAGGGTTTCTTTGTCGAGGCGCCGGCTCGGCGGTCGAGGGCGCCTCGGACGGTGCAGTTTCGCGCGAAGGGCGCGAAGGGGGCAAAGAGGGTTTCTTTGTCGAGGCGCCGGCTCGGCGGTCGGGGGCGCCTCGGACGGTGCAGTTTCGCGCGAAGGGCACGAAGGGGGCAAAGAGGGTTTCTTTGTCGAGGCGCCGGCTCGGCGGTCGAGGGCGTGACGACCGCCGGATCGAGCCAGGTCAGGGACTCTCGATGGGCTCGATTCGGATCGCGCCGAGGGTGGCGCGGAGCGAGTCCAGGTCGATGGTTGGCGCGGGCGGCACCGCGATCGGGGAGTCGGCGGTCGGCGGCGTGGGCGGGACCGCGCCTCGGACGTAGCGAGGCGGCTCTCCGGGCGCGCTCTCGTCGACCCAGTAGGTGAACCGGTCGCGCACGTCGAGGTGGACGAAGGTCGAGTTGGGGTACCAACCGACGCCGCTCCGATCGAAGCCGGCGAGGACGTCGCGGACCTGCTCGCGCTCCACGCCCTGTACGCGCAGGTCGAGCGCGCGGCCGTGGTGGTGGCGGCTCGTCGCCGCGGACTCGGGGCGGTAGCCGCTCACGATCTCGATCGGGCGACCGTCGAGCGCCGCGCGCAGCCGCTGCAGGCGGTCGAGCAGCTCGGGGTGCAGCTCGCGGATGCCCTCGGCGACGAAGCCGGGGTTCGAGCCCGCGTCGAACGCCTCGAGCGCCTCGGGGCTCGGCGCCGGCAGCCCGCGCGGTCGCGCGAGGACGCTCAGGTCGCGCAGCGCCTCGGGGCGGGGGAGGCCGTCGCAGTCGAGCAGCGGCCCGACGAGCTCCTCGTCCCCGTCGCCCATCTGGCGCCGGACGATCACCGCGGGCGGGCACGTCCCGGTGGGCGCGTCCGACGTGAAGAACACGGTGGTCACCGGGGCGTCCGCGACCGCGAGCCCCGGGATCCCCAGCGCGGCGAGCGCGAAGACCCAGGGGTGAGAGCGAGACATACATTGGGAGATAAACACCCACATCAGCCTTCGTCAAGGAATCCTGGGCTGGCGTCCGCCCGCGCGCGTGGTATGTCCCGGGCGCTCCGGGAACCGGAGTCGGGGGCTCAGGCCCTCGTAATCACACACACCCCCTGCTCGAAACGGACCGATCCGGTGCCTCTCTCACGAAGAGAGGTCGTCGGCCGAGGGGGTGGCGGAACAACCGGAAAGGATCGAGTGATGACCGATACCGTCGAGACGACGGAGGCGGACGCCCCTGCGGCGCCCCCCGTCGAAGCTGCCCCTCCCGCCGTCACGCAGACCGAGATGGAGGCGCACCCCGCCGCCAGCGGTGAGCTGCCCATCGGGCTCCGCGCCCTGATCGACGCTGGCGTCCACTTCGGACACCAGACGCGTCGTTGGAACCCGAAGATGCGCCCGTACATCTTCGGCGCGCGCAACGGCATCCACATCATCGACCTCGACCAGACGGCCGTCCGCTTCAAGCGCGCGTACGAGTTCGTCACCGAGGCGGTCGCCCGCGGCGGCCACGTGCTGTTCGTCGGCACCAAGCGTCAGGCCGTCGACGTCGTCCGTGAGGAGGCCGCGCGCGCGGGCCAGTTCCACGTCACGGGTCGCTGGCTCGGCGGCACGCTCACCAACTTCCGCACCGTGAAGGGCGCCATCGAGCGCCTCCGCGACCTCGAGCGCATGTTCGAGGACGGCACGGCCGAGGCGCTGCTCAAGAAGGAGCAGCTCCGCATGCGCCGCGAGCAGGAGCGCCTCGAGAAGTTCATCGGCGGCATCAAGATGATGAACACGCTCCCCGCGGTGCTCTTCGTCATCGACCCGCACCACGAGCACATCGCCATCCGGGAGGCGCGCAAGCTCCACATCCCGATCGTCGCGCTCACGGACACCAACTGCGATCCCGACCAGATCGACTTCGTGGTGCCCGGCAACGACGACGCGATCCGCTCCATCAAGCTCTTCACCTCGCGCCTCGCCGACGCCGCGATCGCGGGTCAGCAGCGTCGCCGTGACTACGCGGGCCAGGGCTTCGCCCCCGCCGCGCAGGGCGGCGATCTGCAGGTCGAGTTCTCTCGCGGACGCCGTCGTGGCGCCCGCGGCCGTCGCTGAGAGGGAGTTATGGCAAACGTCAGCGCCAAGGACGTGAAGGTGCTCCGTGATCGCACGGGCGCCGGGATGATGGACTGCAAGAACGCGCTCGTGGAAGCCGAAGGCGACCAGGAGAAGGCGGTCGAGATCATCAAGAAGAAGGGCCTCGCGAAGGCCGCCAAGAAGGCCGGCGCGATCGCCGCCGAGGGCGTGGTCCACGCCTACATCCACGCGGGCAGCCGCATCGGCGTCCTCGTGGAGATCAACTGCCAGACGGACTTCGTCTCGCGCAACGAAGAGTTCAAGGCGTTCGTCGACGAGGTCGGTCTCCAGATCGCGTCGTCCAGCCCGCTCTACGTCCGCGAGGCCGACATCCCGGACGCGGACCTCGTGAAGCAGAAGGCCTTCTTCGTCGCTCAGCTCGAGGAAGAGGAGAAGCAGACGGGCAAGAAGCGCCCCGAAGCCGCCGTCGCGAAGATCATCGAGGGCAAGCTGGCGAAGTGGCTGAACGAGGTCTGCCTCGACAACCAGGAGCTGGTCACCCGCGAGGACAAGAAGACCTGCGGCGCCGCCTCCGAGGAGCTGACGGCGCGGCTCGGTGAGAAGATCGCCGTCCGCCGCTTCGTCCGCTTCGAGCTCGGTGAGGGCATCGAGGTCGTCAAGAAGGACCTCGCCGCCGACGTCGCCGAGACGCTTGCGGCGGGAGCCTGAGCCACCCATGACCAAGAGCGACCTCCCCGTCCGGCGCATCGTCCTGAAGCTCTCGGGGGAGGCGCTCTGTGGTGACCACGGCTACGGCGTCGACCCGGCCACCCTGCAGGCCATCAGCGGCGAGATCGCCGAGGTCCACGCGCTGGGCGCGGAGATTGCCATCGTCATCGGCGGCGGCAACATCTTCCGCGGCCTGCGCGGCAGCGCGGCCGGCATGGACCGCTCGAGCGCCGACTACATGGGCATGCTCGCGACGGTCATCAACGCCCTCGCGCTGCAGGACTCGCTCGAGAAGCTGAAGGTCGACACGCGCGTGCTCAGCGCGCTCTCGATCCGGCAGGTCGCCGAGCCCTACATCCGGCGACGCGCGATGCGTCACCTGGAGAAGGGCCGCGTCATCATCTTCGCGGCTGGCACCGGCAACCCGTACTTCTCGACCGACACGGCCGCGGCCCTGCGGGCGATGGAGATCGGGGCCGCGCTGCTCCTCAAGGCCACGAAGGTCGAGGGCGTGTTCGACAAGGATCCCGCCAAGCACGAGGACGCGGTGATGCTCGACCGCCTCACCTACGATCGCGTCCTCGCGGAGCGGCTCGGCGTCATGGACTCCACCGCGATCACGCTGTGCCGGGACAACAACCTGCCGATCCGCGTCTGCTCGCTGAAGCGCCGCGGGAACGTCAAGCGGGTGGTGCTCGGCGAGCAGGTCGGCACGCTGGTGACCGAAGAGGGGTGATCTTCGGCGCGAGGTCGACTAAGTAGGGCCGACCATGATCGACGACGCCCTCGAAGAGCTCAACTCGTCCATCGCCGCCGCTCACGAAGCCCTCAAGCGCGAACTCGCCAAAGTTCGCACGGGCCGCGCGAGCGCCGACATGCTCGACTCGATCCGGGTCGACTACTACGGCACCCCGACGCCCATCAACCAGATGGCGAGCATCTCCATCCCGGAGGCCCGCATGATGGTGGTGAAGCCTTGGGACAAGTCCACGCTCCAGATCATCGAGAAGGCGATCATGACCTCCTCGATCGACGTGAACCCCCAGAACGACGGCGAGATCATTCGCCTGCCCATCCCGCAGCTGACCGAGGAGCGCCGCAAGACGCTCGTGAAGGTCGCCCGGGACCACGGTGAGAAGTGCAAGGTCGCCATCCGCGCCGCGCGGCGCGACGCGAAGGACTTCATCGACACCCTCAAGAAGGAGGGCGACGTCGGTGAGGACGAGGCCGATCGCGCCCTCAAGGAGGTCGAGGCGATCGTGCAGGCCGGCGGCGCCCGCGTCGACGAGATCGTCGCGAAGAAGGAGAAGGACGTGATGGTGATCTAGATCGGGGGGCGCCCGAGGGCGCTTGGTTCGATCTGGGGGTTCGTTCTTCGATCTGCGGGTTCGTTCTTTTCGGGCACGGGCAGGGGCACGGGCACGGTTCTGAGGTCGGCGCCTTTGGCGCCGATCTCAGAAGGGGACCCCGATATGTCCGAAGACCTGGTCGATGCCGCCGTCGCTCAGGCCGCGCGCGTAGCCGACGCGGAGCGTGAACGCGAGCAGGTAGCCGATCGTGAAGTCGAGATGCAGCGACGCGCCCACGCCGACGCGGAAGCGGTCGAGCTGCGCGCCGCCGAAGAACGCGTCGCCGGCGTCGGCGAAGACCGTGGCGTGCAGGCGGTTGAGGTAGACCGGTAGCGTCAAGACGCCGTGATTGATGCGCCAGATCGGGAAGCGGTACTCGGCCTGGACGAGGTGGTACTGGTCGCCGCTCCGATCGAACGCGGGGTAGCCGCGGAGCGCGACGCCGCCGAAGATCTGCCCCGCGACGAGGCCGTCGATCGGGTTGCCGTCCGGGAAGCCGCCGATCGCGAAGGTGCCGCGCCGGCCCAGATCTCCGCCGCTGATGCCGCCGGTGTAGGCGAGCGCGAGCACGTGGTGCTGGAGCCACGGCATCCGCAGGTACTGGCGGACGTTCCAGGTGAGCTCGACGGTGGTCCAGCGGCTCCCGAGGAGCGGGTGCGCCACCGCGAGCTGGAAGCCGAAGCTCCGCCCGTTGCTCGGGCTGATGTCGTAGCCGTAGCGCTCGACGTCCGAGTACGACCACGCGAGCCGGACCTCCGAGCGGAAGCCGAGATCCGGGTACACGGGCGGCGGCTCGTTCGGGTCGAGGCGGCCGACGAACGGCTCGAGGTTGTCTACGTAGGTTGCGCGATAGCGAGCGTCGATCCGGTGCGACCGGAACGCCGACGGAAAGCGGTAGCCGATGTGCGCTTCGCCGCCGACCGCGTGCTCCACCCACTCCTGATCCTGCCCGCTCAGGCTGAAGCCGCCTCGGGGCGCGACGCGCCGGAAGAAGCTGACGTCGAGGTCGAGCGGGGTGCGCCGGTACGAGTACGACGCGTCCATGTTCAGGTCGCCGCGCGTCAGCCCGATCATCGCCCGCACCGTGTACGCGTGCCATCCCGCGAGGTCCTCGGCCGCGACGTTGATCCCGATCGCCGGCCCGAAGCCGTCGTTCGAGACGTCGAGCATGTAGGAGCGCGGGTAGAGCGTCTCGAGCGGGTCGTAGTCGCGGGTCAGGCCCTGCCAGAGATCGTCGTCCACCGACGGGGCCGGCCGCTGGTCCGCGTAGGGGAGGGCGGGCCGCGTCGTGACCGCGCTCAGGTCGAGGCCGAACAGGTCGAAGCCGTAGCTCGTGTAGCCGACGTAGACGAGCCGCTCGCCGTCCGGCGAGATGGCCGGCTGATAGGCCCCGGAGACGACGTTGGTGACCTGCCGGAGTCGCCCGGTGCTCAGCCGGAAGACGTAGATGTTGCTGATGCCGGTGCGGTCCGAGCTGAAGTAGAGCGTGTCCGAGTCGGGCCCCCACGCGGGCCCCTGATCGACGGCGCGGTCGTGCGTCACGTCCGTCACGCGCCCCGTCGCCACGTCGACGAGCTGGATGTCGCGGTAGCCGCCGCGCTGCCATCGCGAGATCGCGAGCGTGCGCCCGTCGGGCGAGAAGCGCGGGTTGAAGACCTGGTCGAAGCGCTCGTTCTGGAGCAGCACGCGGTCCGTCCCCTCGACGTCGCGCAGCTCCGCGATGTGGAGGTGCGTCGTGCCGGCCTCGTTCACCGTGAACACGATCCGCCGTCCGTCCGGCGAGATGTCGGGCTCGCGCGTGCGGAGGCCGTGCGTCAGCCGCTCCTCGGCGCCGGAGTCGAGGTCGTGCCGCACCAGATCGTGGAACGCGTAGATGTCGCGATGCGGCAGCGGCATCGAGTAGACGATGTAGGTGCCGCTCGGGTGGCGCGCCCAGCCCGGGTCGCCGGTCACCCGCGCCCAGGTCTCCTGGTCCTCGGGGCGCTCGAGATCGAAGGCGACGACCCGCTCGCGCGTGCGGTTGTCGGAGCGCCAGTACGCGACGCGTCGACCCCCGACGAAGCGCGGCGTGCGCGCCACCTCCCCGTGGTGGGTCAGGCGCTCGCCCTCGACCACGCCCGCCGCCACCACCGCGTCGCGCTGCGCCTCGTAGCGCGCGCGCGTCTCGGCGAGGAAGTCGCCGTAGAGCTCCGTCCAGCCGCGGCCCGTGGCGCGCCGCGCGATGCGGTTGATGCCGTACGGGAGCACGCTCTCGCCGTAGTCGCGCGAGATCCTCGCGATCGCCTCGCGTCCGTGATGGCGCGCGACGTAGTCCACGAATCGAGACCCGTAGAGGTACCAGCTGTTCCCGTGCGGCCACCGGTCCGCGATCGTGGAGATCTGGTCGATCTCGAAGAAGCGGTCCTCGAGGGCGTCCATGCGCAGGTACATGTCGAACATCGTCGAGCGCAGCCGTCCGCCCGCGGTGCGCCGGCTCTCCTGCCAGGTGGCCACGCCCTCGAGCAGCCAGCGCGGCTGGATGTGGTTGGGCGCGTAGACCTTGCCGAGGAGCAGGTTGATGATCGCGGGGATCCCGCCCCACTGATCGAGGTGGACGATGTGGGTGTGCTCGTGCAGGACGAGCATGTTCAGCCAGTCGTCGTAGTCGCCGAGCTCGGACATCGCGTCCGGCGCGGTCGCGTTCAGGCGGATCACGTTGAACGGGAGCCCGAACGCCGAGCCGTTCGCGCCGTCCGTCCCGTCCGTCAACACGATGTGCGTCCGACGGTCCGCCGTGTACCCCATGATCTCGGACAGGGTCGTGTGGGCGCGCTCGGCGACCACGGCGAGGCGCCGGGCGAGCACCCCGAGGGGCACGTGGTAGTGGATCGTGAAGTGCGGAGTATCGAGGGTGCGCCAATCCATGCTCGGATCGCGCGTCTGCGCCGCGGCGTCGGCTGGGACCGCCAAGAGCGCGAGGAGACACGCGATCCGCCAAATGGACACCGCAGCCGGGACGGTCCCATGCTTGCGTTTCCGGGGCCAGCACGGCACTGTAATCGCCGAGTCTGGGCGATCGCAGGTTGCTTGACCCCTGCTTGGCGACACTTCTACTCTAGACCTGCTCAGAGCTGAACGATTCCGGGGAGTACCCGAGAGACCTAGATGGAGCCGTCGGTCCCCAAGATGACCCCGCCCTCGATGCCGGCGAAGCAGTTCGCGCTCCGCTTCATCTCCGGTAAGTACCAGGGCGGCGAGTTCCCCCTGCCGGCCAGCAAGGAGCTGGTCGTAGGGCGTTCGAGCGAGCTGGACATGGTCCTCGTCGAGGACATGGTCTCGCGGCGCCACGCCAAGATCACGGTCACCGGCGACCAGATCTTCATCCAGGACCTCGGCTCCACGAACGGGACCTTCGTCAACGGCGAGAAGATCAAGCGGGCCCGCCTCCAGGAGGGCGACCGCATCCTGATCGGGACCAGCATCATCAAGCTCGTCGCCGCCGACGCGAGCGCGGGCGGCTCCGCCACCGCGGGTCCGAACCTCGAGGACGTCGCGGCGGGTCGCCGGACGTCGCAGGTCCGCACGATGAGCGGCTCGATCGCCGAGATCCCGCTCCCCGACCTGATGCAGCTCTTCAGCGCCAGCAAGAAGAGCGGCGTGCTCGTCGTCCGCACCGACACCGAGGTCGGCAAGATCTTCTTCGACGGCGGTCAGGTCGTGTTCGCCACGGTCAACGACAACGCCGACGTGGCGCCGCTCAAGGGCCTCTACCGCATCCTCACGTGGGAGGACGGCACCTTCGACATGGAGCCGCCGGAGGAGCGCGAGTTCCCCGAGAAGATCTCGATGAGCACGGAGGGCATCCTCATGGAGGGCATGCGCCAGCTCGACGAGGTCCGGCGCCTCGGCGAGTCGATGCCCCCGATGCACGCGTCGATCTCGCTCGCGATGCCCATGATCCCGCCGCTGCGCGACCTGTCCCCCGAGGAGGTCGACGTCCTGCAGCTCGCCTACAACTACGGGCACACCGAGACGATCCTCAACAAGAGCCTCGCCAGCGACGTCGACACGAGCGAGATCCTCGTGAAGCTCCTGCGCAACGGCTACCTCCGCGTCGAGTGAGCGCGTCGAGGAGGCGCGTCGAGTAGGCGCGCCGGTCGCGCTCCCTCACGGGGCGAGCAGGTTGTTGCCGCACATGTCGATGTCGGGGTCGTCGTCGCACAGCGGCGCTCGACACCGCGCGGGGCCGAAGCAGCCGGCGCCCCCGCACGACTCGCAGCAGATGAGCCCGAAGCCGCAGCGCGCTCCGTCGTCGCAGATCTCTCCGTCGCGTCGACCCTCGTAGCAGCGCGAGCTCTCGACGCAGCCGCGCTGGTCCTCGAACACGCGGCCCACCCCGCAGTCGCACGCGGGCGAGACGCACGCGTCGAAGCAGCGCTCGCCGCACTCCGAGTGGCAGCAGAAGTCGCCCCACGTGCCGCCGGTCTCGTTGCACGCCACCTCCGGGTCGCGCGGGGGCGGGCCCATCGTGCAGATCACGTCGTTCTGGCACCCGAGGACCGGGTCGAAGGTCCCGAGCGGGCCGCAGTCGCAGACGGGCGCGCCGACGAGGCAGTCCTCGGGCGGCGCGACGCCGCAGACGAAGGGGCCGCAGTCCTCGCCCCAGAAGCGCCACGTCCCGCCCGACTCGCGGCAGATCGCGGGCGTGCACGTCGCGTGGGCGGCCAGGCAGGCCTCGCGCGAGAACGCCGCGACGTCGCAGTCGGAGCCGCGGCACGCGCCGCAGTCGATCTCGAAGCAGTCGTCGCCGTTCCAGTGCCAGCTCGACGGGCCGTCGCAGAGCGCGTCGGGGCAGACCTCGGCCCGCGCGTCCTCTGGGTCGCAGGGCGCCGGTGTGCCCGCGTCCGCGGCGGCGCCCGCGTCGATCGAGCCCGCGTCGCGGCGCGAGCCGCCGTCGCGGCCCGTGGCCCCGCCGTCCGCCATCGCGCCCGCGTCCGCGCCGGGTCCCGCGTCGTCGTCGCGCCCGTGGGAGCTGCCGCAGCCCGCGAGGAGGCCCGAGAGGAGAACCGAGAGGAGACCGAGGCGTGCCAATCCGTGTCGCGTCATCACGAGAGCGCACGGAGCGCAACGCGCGTGCCACGAGCTGGCTCTCAGGCGTCCTCGTCCTCGCCCTCGCCGAGCGACTCGAGAATGCCCCGGTAGGCCTCGCGCAGCCCTCCGGCCAGCTCCGTGGCGAGGCGCTTCTTGTCCGGCTCCGACTGTCGATCCGGGTGGTACTTCTCGCTCAGGCGCACGTACGCGAGCTCCACCTCGTCGCGCGACGCGCCGGGCGTCAGCTCGAGGTTCCGATACCACTGACGGACCTTCCAGCCGGGGTGGCGCTGCCCACCGCGGGCCGGCGCGCGTTGCGTGCCGCGCGCCGGGGCGGGCTCCACCACCGCGGGTTGGCCGCGCGCCACGCGGCGCCGCCGAAGCTCCTCCTCCAGCTCGCGATCCGAGAGCTCTTTCAGCGCTTTGTCACCGATCCGCATCGCCGGCGGGCCGCGCGGTGAGCAGGCGATCGATCAGGTGCTGCGAGTACTGGCTGAGCTCCGTGAAGACGACGCCCATGCCCGGCGGGTCGTCCTGCACCCGGACGACCTCACCGATGCCCTCGATGGTCTCGATGTCGTCCATGATCACGGTGAACTTGAGGTTCACCAGCGTCCCCACCGTCAGCGGCTTCTTGCTCTTCACGAAGACGCCGGTGCGGGAGATGTTGGTGACGTACTCGTGGATGAACGCGTCGAACGACTCGAACTCTTTGTTGATCGTGACGCGCTCCTCGCGCCGCTTGTCGTCCTCTTCGTCCATCCCGCTCTCCTACTGACCGATCAGGTCGAACTGCTCCAGATGGTAGTCCTTCCGGGCTTGTAACACGATCTGCCGCGCGTAACGTGCGCTGGCGCGCGCGAGGGCGTGCTTCTCCTCGCGCACGAACATGTCGCAGATGGCGGGGTGGGCGTTGACCACCACCTTGAAGCCCGGGAGGGAGTCCTTCTCGCGGCGGATCTGGCGGAGGATCTCGTGGCAGACGGTCGTCTTGCTCATGAGGCGGCCGGTCCCGTCGCAGTAGAAGCAGCGCTCGTAGAGGGTCCGCTCGAGGGACTCGCGGGTGCGCTTGCGGGTCATCTCGACGAGCCCGAGGTCGCTGATCCGCACCGCCGTCGTCTTGGCCTTGTCGTTCTTCAGGACCTTCTGGAGGGCCCGGTAGACCTTCTCCCGGTGGTTGGCCCGCTCCATGTCGATGAAGTCGAGCACGATGAGGCCGCCGATGTTGCGGAAGCGGAGCTGGTAGCCGATCTCTTTGACGGCCTCGAGGTTGGTCTGGAAGATGGTCTCCTCGACGTCCTTGCCCCGGCCCGTGAAGCGGCCCGTGTTGACGTCGACCGCGGTCAGCGCCTCGGCCTGGTCGATGATCAGGTAGCCGCCGGAGGGCAGGGGGACCTTGCGCGCGAGCGCCCGGGCGACCTCGTCCTCGAGCCCGAAGGCGTCCATGATCGGATCGCCGGCGTCGTAGAGCTCCACGTCGTTGACGCGCTCGGGCATGAACGCGCCGACGAAGGCCTGCAGGCGCTCGAACTCCTCGGCGTCGTCGATGATGAGCTTCTGCACGTCTTCGGTGAAGAGGTCCCGCGCGGTGCGCAGGATCACGTCGAGCTCGCGGTAGAGGAGCTGCGGCGCGCGGTGCGTCTTCTTGTGCTTGGCGACGACCTCGTCCCAGGTCTTCACGAGGTAGCCGACGTCCGCCTTGAGCCCGCCCTTGGTGAGCCCTTGTGCGACCGTCCGGACGATGAGCCCGCCCGTCTCGGGCTTGCACGAGTCGATGACCTCGCGGAGGCGCTGGCGCTCGCGCTCGTTGCCGATCCGCTTGCTCACGCCGACGTGGTCGATCGTGGGCATGTACACGGCGTAGCGGCCCGGCAGCGAGACGTGGCTCGTGACCCGGGCGCCCTTGGTGCTGATCGGCCCCTTGCTCACCTGCACGACGATGTGCTGGCCCTCCTTGAGGACCTCGCGGATCGGCGTCTTGCGGGTGACCCGGCCGCGCTTGCTGGACGTGTCGGACCCCTCGTCGCCGTCGGACTCGTCGTCCTTGTCGTCGTCCTTGTCGGCGAGCTTGTCCGCGTCCTTGGCGGGCAGGACGTCCTCGACGTGCAGGAACGCTGCGCGGTCGAGGCCGATGTCGACGAAGGCGGCCTGCATCCCCGGCAGCACCCGCGTCACCTTGCCCAAGTAAATGTTGCCGACCGGGCTCCGCTCGGCTTCTCGCTCGACGTAGAGCTCGGCGAGGATTCCATCTTCCAGCGAGGCGACCCGGATCTCTCCGACGTCGACGCTGATCACGATCGTGTTGTTGGCCATCGCGCTCTCGCAGCGCGCGACGGTCGAGGCCCCTGAGCGAACGCGGGGGCACTCCCCCGTCGCGCTGGCAGCTAGTTGGTCTCGAAGATCTTCTCGATCTCCGCGACGACCTTCTCTTCGCTGCGCCGGCGCGCGACGGCGATCTCCTTGACGATCAAGGAGCGCGCCTTCTCGAGCATCTGGCGTTCACCGAACGAGAGCGACTTCTCGGCCTTGAGCCGGTACAGGTCCCGGAGGACCTCGGCGACGTCGTAGACCGAGCCGGTCTTGATCTTGTCCATGAACCCGCGGTAGCGGCGATTCCACGTCTGGTTGTCGAACGCGATCGTCTGCTCCTTGAGGATCTCGAAGATGTCGTTGATCTCGTCCTCGGAGATCGGCGCGCGCAGCCCGATGTTCTTCGCGTTCGCGACGGGGACCATGATCTTGTGCTCGGTGTCGAGCAGCCGAAGCACGTAGAACTGCAGACGGTTGCCGGCGATGTCCTTCTCTTCGATGGAGACCACCTCGGCGACGCCCTTGGCGGGGTAGACCGCCTTGTCGCCGACCTTGAACTGTTGCTTGCGAGCCTGCATCCGGAACTCCTAGTTCAACGGTGTTGTGTGGATCGATCCGAGGAAAGCGTGCAGCGGCCAGATCCCCCCGCCTGCCCCGACCTCTTCGGCGCCCCGCCGATCTCGTCGGCGGGGTCGTATCGCGAAAAGACCCGCCCCGGATGAATCGGTGCGGGCATCGTGTCGGGACAGCAGCGTTCGAGATGCTTCGGGGCCGCTGGCACCTCCTACCGTGGATCGATCGAGAGCCTCCGCGTCTACCGCGACGCGGCCCGTGAGCCTAGCACGCTCAGCTCGAACCTTCCATCAGTGACGAGAGGTCGGGCAGCTCGTCGAGGTTGGGCACGAGGACGATCTCGATCCGGCGGTTCTGGGCTCGGCCCTCGGGGGTCGCGTTCGATACCACCGGCTGGGTGTCGGCGTACCCCGCCGCGGAGATGAGCTCGGCGTTCATGCCGTTCTCGATCATGAACTGGACGACGTTGACGGCCCGGGTCGTCGAGAGCTCCCAGTTGCTGGCGAAGCGGCTGCTGTGCATCGGGACGTTGTCCGTGTGCCCCGCGACCTGGAACTGCCGGTTCTGAATGGAATTGAGCACCCCGACGATCTCGCGGAGGGCCTCTTCGCCCGCCTCCTGCAGCTCCGCGCGGCCCGAAGCGAAGAGGATGTCGTTCTGGAGCTCGATGACCATCCGGTTGCGGACGATGCGGACCCGGAGCCGGCCGGCCGCGATCATCGACGCGAACCGCTCGAGCATCTGGCGGAAGACGTTGAGGCGCTCGGCCTGCTGCCGCTCGCGCTGGCGGAGCTCCTCGAGGGCTCGGCGCGTCTCGTCGAGGCTGGACTGGAGGTCACCTCGCTCGCTCTCGAGGCCCTCGACCTCTTGACCCAGGGCCCGAAGACGCTCCCCGAGCTCCGAGTTCTGCGTCTCGAGCGCCTGGATGCGCGTCTGGCGCTCCTCGCTCTCGTTCCGAGCGTCCTGGAGGAGGCCCTCGAGCTCCGAGATCCGGCCGAGCTTGGCCTGCATCTCCTCCTCCGAGTAGCCGCATCCGACCGCCACGAGAGCCACCAGGAGCATCGCCATGGATCGCATGAAGGGGACCCTAGGCCGTCCCGTAGGGCGGTGTCAACGACCCCGAGATCGCGCCTTCGAGGGTCGATCCCGACTTTTTCAACGGTTCCGGGGGGCTAGGGTGCCATACGTTTTAAGTGAATGATTTCAGAGTTTTGGTGTCCAAGCAGGCTCAATTTAGGGTCTTTGATGCGAAAGTTACGTATAAATTATGTGTTTGGCCGGCTTGACACATTGCATGACGTGACAATACGGTACGCCAGACCTGAGACCCCACAGGAGGAGGTCCGTTATGGCTAAGAAGAAGACCACCAAGAAGGCTGCGGCCAAGAAGGCCCCGGCGAAGAAGGCGGCCAAGAAGGCCCCCGCCAAGAAGGCTGCCAAGAAGGCTCCGGCGAAGAAGGCTGCCAAGAAGGCTCCGGCCAAGAAGGCTGCCAAGAAGAAGGCCGCCAAGAAGGCTCCGGCGAAGAAGGCTGCCAAGAAGGCTCCGGCGAAGAAGGCTGCCAAGAAGGCGCCCGCCAAGAAGGCTGCCAAGAAGGCCCCCGCCAAGAAGGCCGCCAAGAAGGCGCCCGCCAAGAAGAAGGCCAGCAAGGCCAAGAGCAAGGCTCCGGCGCCGGGCAGCAAGTCGCTGCTCAGCTGAGCTAGACACTCCCCTGTGGAGCTGGGTGCCCGCCTCGCGCGGGCGCCCGGCGGTCGAGGGGGAGCGAGGTTCGTCGCCCCGCGAGCCTCGAGGTGACGGTGTCGGACAACGGCATCACCAGGGGCCTGTGGCCTGCCCAATACACCCGGGTCACGGACTTGTGAGGAGCTCGACTCCAGGTGACGAGCGGTTTCGACCCGCTTCGATTGACATTCCGATCGCTGGCCAACCCTCACGGGTTGGACGGACGCGAACACGAGCGCCCCGAGGCTACTGGCATCGGGGCGTTTTCGTTTACTCCGACGCGGTCGCGAGGAGACGCGCCAGGCGATCGGGCTCGAAACGCACCGCCACGACCGCCTCCCGGTCGACGAGCACCGCGCCGGGGGCCATCCCCTTGGGCTTGCGGACGTTGCGCCGCGGGCAGTGCTGCACGTCGACGATCGGCTCGCCGCGGGCGGCCGAGAAGTGCGCCGCGAGGTGCGCCGCGTCGAGCAGGAGCGGGTCGGGGCACTCCTCCCGCTTGTCGAGCGGGATCACCACGTGCGAGCCGCGGACCCCGCGCGCGTGGAGCCAGCGATCCCAGGACCGGGCCGACCCCGTGAGCGCGTCGTTGTCGCGGGCGTTGCGGCCGACGAGGATCGGGCGACCCCCGGCCCCGAGGAAGGTCCGATGGGGGACTCGGGAGGCCTCCTTGGCGCGAGGTCCCGTGTGGTCCCTCCGGACCCCGAGCTTCTTGGCCGCCCGCTCGATCGCCTCGAGCTCCGCCTCGCCGGCGGTCGCCGCGTCCGCGAGCAGGGCGGCGATCCGCGCCAGCTCCTCTTCCGTCAGCGCGTGCCGATCCATCGCGATCTGGGCGCCTCGCTCGAGCTTGCGGGCGCGCCGATAGAGCGCCTCGGCCTCCTCGAGCGGGGTCTTGCCCGGGCGGATGGGGATCACGATCGGCTCCTGGCTCACCCAGTCGGTCAGGGTCGCCTCGGTCGCGCCGGAGGGGATCGAGCGCAGGCTCGCCAGCAGCAGATCCGCGTGGCCGCGCAGGGTGGGGACCTCGTCGAGGCGGTCGAGGTCCGTATCGATCGCGACGAGGCGGCGCCGGAGCTTCACGGCGTGGCGCCGGAGCGCCTTCATCAGCGGCCCTCGGCGGTCGTCGGCGCTGGAGCGCAGGGTCCGCTCGACGACGTGCGGGCCTCGCTCCGCGAGCGCTTCGAAGGTGGCCGGGAGCTCCGGGGCGCTCGGGGCGACGATCGGCCACGGCTCGCCGAGCGCGATCCCGGCGCGGCGAAGGGCACCGGGATCCGCTGCCCCGAGGACCCTGTCGTCGACCTCGAGCACGAGGTTCGCGGGGCGGCGCGTGAGGTGGAGGCGAGCGCGGTGGTCTCCGCGTACCACCTCGAGGACCGCGCCCTCGCCGTGCGCGCGGGCGTCCACCACGCGGCCGTTCGCGAGGTGCTTTCGGAGCTGCCCGACGAACGCCGAGGCCGGGTCGCCCTTGGGTCGCTGGCTCACCCAGCCCCACTCCGCGGGCTCGACGAGCGAGAGGACCAGCGCGCCGGTGAGGCCGGGTCGGTGGAGGCTCACCGTGAAGAGGCTGGGGTGCGGCCCGTCGACGCGCTGGAGCTGGGCGCCTTCGAGCTCGGCGATCGAGGTCACGTGCAGAGGAGCGCGAGGCGGCTCGCCTCCCGGAACGAGCTCGGCGACTCGAGCGCCACGTAGGCGTCCTCGGCGTCGGTCTGCTCGATCGCGTCGACGACCTCCTCGAGCAGCGACTCGTGGAAGCGCTTGCGCATCCCGAACGCCCGGAGCCGCGCGTAGATCACGTCGCCGCCGGGCAGGTAGTCGGCGTCGAGGGGATCGAAGCCGTAGAGCACGCCGAGCTCGTGGGCGAAGGGGATCGCCTGCTCGGGATCCCAGAGCCCCGTGGGCTGCCACACGATCGTGACCGGGTCCTCGGCCCAGCGCTCCACCCAGGCGCGGAGCAGCTTCCTGTCGCGCGGGCCGGTGGTGACGTCGCCGCCGGTGGTGAAGACGACGAACTTCGCCTCGAGGATGCTGGCCGCGGCGCGCGCGCGGGCGAGGCCCGCCTCGAGCGCGTCGTCGAAGCGCAGGGGCGCGCCGGCCCCCTTGATCGCCTCGGTCGGGACGACGAGCGACAGCACGAGGTCCTCGGGCAGCTCCTCGCGCCACTTGCGGAGCGTCTTGTCCGTCGGCAGCGGGCGGGGGAGGGCGAGCTCCGCGAAACCGAGCGCGGTCGCGTACTTCGGCCCCGGGGGCCGCTCCAGCAGGGCGCCGGCGTGGATGCGCGTCATGGCCGGCAGGTATAGCAGGCGCGCTCGCCGGATCGATGACGGTCGCCTCGACCCCGTGGTACGTTGCTCGCGTGCCGCGACGCTTCATTGCTTGCTTGATCGGCTGCGCCTCGGTCCTCGGCTCCGGATGTGACGAGACCCCGGTCGCTCCCCCGCCTCCCGACCCCGACCCCGTGCGCGAGTGCACCGAGGGTGGGGGTGCGCCGTCGGACGACGCCGGCGACGGGGAGATGGACGCGAGCGCGGGATCGAGCGCCCCGATGGGCTGCCGGTCGGGCGAGGTGTGCGTTCAGGGCCGCTGCTACGCGGAGTGCAGCGACGACTCCGACTGCGGTCCCCTCGAGCAGTGCGGGAGCAACGGCGTCTGCCAGAGCGGCGGGGGTCCGGCCCGCGACGGCGGCCCGCCGCCGCCGATGATGGACGCGGGCCCCATGGACCCGTGCTCCACCGTGACCTGCGAGGCGGGCCAGGTGTGCCACCCCCTCTCGCACCAGTGCGTCGACTGCACCGACGAATTCATCACGATGATCGGCGCCGATGGGAACTGCGGGATCGGCGTCACGCCCGTCTGCGACATCGCGAACGGCACGTGCCACGCGATCGACCCGTCGCAGTGCGCGGCGTGCAACTTCGACGAGCAGTGCGCCACGACCGACATGAGCTTCGTCGGCGCGTGCGTCGCGCGGGACGTGATGGGCTGGAGCGAGCAAGTCTGCCTGCAGTCCTGCGACGACATGACGCCCTGCCCCGGCGGGCTCACCTGCAGCAGCGCGGGCTACTGCGAGCCGCCGCTCGGCCTCTCGTGCACCACCTGGCGCCGCGCGCGCGACCGGGCGATGTGCCTCTCCGACGACGACTGCAACATCGCGTCGACCCGCGGCGAGAGCGTCTTCTTCACCGAGACGTGCGAGGGCGAGATGGTCCCCATGCCCGACGACGGCGGGACGCCGGACCCCGACGGCGGCGACCTCGACGCCGGCCCGCCGGACGCCGGCCCGCCGCCCGTGCCGGGGCGCTGCCTGCAGCCCTGCGGCGAGACCGCAGACTGCTTCGACAGCGTCGGCGGGCAGACCTGCACGGACACGGGCGCCGGGCTCACCTTCTGCGTCCCCTGAGGTCCGACCGCGCGGGGGCATGATCCGGTCGGCCCGCTATATTGACGACGTGCTGCGCTGGGTGGGTTGCTCGCTCCTCGCCTTCGGGCTCGTCGCGGTGGACGTCCGCGCGAGCGCGCAGGACGACTGGGGCCTGACGCGACCGCGCACGAGTGGAGCGACGCGCCCGGCTCGACCGGCGCGCCCGCGCACGGGACGGCCGCGGACCGGGCGCCCGACGCGACCTCGGCGGCCGCCGACGACCGCGCCGGCCGAGGGCGCCACGCCCCCCGAGGGGGGCGACCGCGACGAGGTCCTGATCCAGCGCTACCTCGGCGTGCTCGAGCGCGACCCCCAAGCGAGCTTCGCGTTCACGCGGCTGATCGAGCTCCACCGTCAGCGCGACGGGAACGTCGACGCGCTCGTGAGCACGCTGCGCGAACGGATCGCCGCCGACGACGCGGCGTACGCGCCCCGGATGATCCTGGGCCACGTGCTCGAGGCGCAAGGGCAGGTCGAGCTGGCGCGCGCCGAGTACCTGCGCGCGGCGGAGCTGCGCCCGCGAGAGGCGGCGCCCCCGATGGCGCTCGCCCGGATCGACCAACGCGCGTCCCGGCTCCCCGAGGCTCGCGCGCGCTACGACGAAGCGCTCGAGCGGACCCGAGAGCGCCTCGCGCGCGAGGAGCTCCTGCGCGAGGTGGCGGGCGTCGCGCTCGAGCAGCGCGACTTCGACGGAGCCCGCGCCTACTTCGACGAGCTCGCCGGCGGGACCGGCGGGAGCATCTACCTCCGCACCGAATTCGGCCGAGCGCTCGCGGCGGCGCGCGAGTGGGAGCGCGCGGTGCAGGAGTACGAGCGCGTGTTGCGCGCGCTGCGCGGTGACAACCGCGTCCTGCCCCCGGTGCTGCTCGAGCTCTCGCGCGCGCAGCTCGAGACCGGCGAGGTCGAGGCGTCGATCGAGACGCTCGATCGCGCGCTGCGCACCGCGGGCGGGCAGGCCGGCATCCGCGCCGAGATCTACGAGCAGATGCGCACCGCGTATCGCCGCACGGACCGCCTGCCCGAGCTCGCGGAGCGCCTGCGTCGCGAGGCGGGCGGGGGCTACGAGGCGAGCTTCCTGCTCGGTCAGATCGAGGACGAGCTCGGCAACGACGAGGCGGCGCTCACCGCCTATCGCCGCGCGATCCAGTCCCGCCCGCGCGACATCGACGCGCGCCGGAGCGTCATCCAGATCCTGATGCGCTCGGGCGAGCTCGAGGAGGTCGTCGCCGAGTACCGCGCGCTCATCCGCGCCGCGCCGCGCGAGCCCCGCTTCGTGATCGAGCTCGCCCAGCACCTGATGCAGACCGATCAGCGGGACGAGGCCCTGCGCCTGATCCGCGACACCGGCCGCCGCAACCCTCGCGACGCGTCGCTTCACGATCAGCTCGCGCAGCTCTACGCGCGCTGGGGTGAGGACGAGCTCGCGAACCGCGAGGTGGAGCTGCTCGCGCGGATCGACCCGCACGACCCGGCGCACCTCATCGCCCTCGGCTCGCAGCAGCTCGCGGCGGGCAACCGTGAGGCGGCGCTGGCCACGTGGCGGCGGGTGCTCGAGGTCGAGAGCGATCGCGCCGCGGGCCACGCCACGTTCGCGGGCATCCTCGCCGACCACGATCTGCTGCCCGAGGCGGTCGAGGAGTACCGGCACGCGGTGGAGCTCGAGGGCGACGAGATCGCGTACGTGCGGGGGCTCGCGGTCGCGCTCGAGCGCAGCCACCTCGACGGGCCCGCCGAGGCGCAGTGGCACCGCGTGCTCGAGCTCGCCGGCGACGACCGCATCGCGCGGCGCGAGGCCCGCGAGCGCGTCGTCGCGATCTGGAGCCGCACCCGCCAGATCACGACCCGGATCCACGAGCTCGAGGGGCGCTTCGCGGCCGATCCGCCCGACGTCGAGGCGGGTCGGTTCCTCGCCGAGGCCTTCCGCCGTCGCGGTCCGCCCTTCCAGGTCGAGTCCGAGCGAGTGCTCTCGCGGATCGTGGAGGCGGAGCCGTCGGACGTGGAGAGCCTGCTCGCGCTCGAGCGGCTCCGGCGGCACCGCGGCGACCTCGCGGGCGCGATCGAGGTGCTCGCGCGCTTGCGCGACGCGGACCCCCGCCGCGCGTCGACGTACCTCTCGCAGATGGCCGAGCACGCGCTCGCGCTCTACCGGGACGACGAGGCGGTCCGGTACGCGGCCGAGGCCGTCGAGCGCAACCCGGACGACGCGTCGGCGCACCGCCGCCTCGCCGATCTCTATCGCCAGCGGCAGGACGGCGATCACGCGGTCCAGAGCTATCGGCGCGCGCTCGAGCTCAACGATCGCCTCTACCCGGTGTACTTCGAGCTCGCCGAGCTCCACCTCGCGCGCGGCGAGACCGAGGCCGCCGACCTGCTCTACCGGCAGGTCCTGCGCATCACGCCCGACGACGACCTCGTCGCGCGGGCGGCGCGCGCGTCCATCCAGCTGAACCTCGGCGCGGGGACGCTCGGCAGCCTCGAGCGCGATCTGTTGCCGCTCTCGCTCGGTCACCCCGAGCGGCCGATCTTCCGCCGGATGGCGGTCGAGCTCTACGACGCGTACGCGGCGCCGCTCGCGCGGCAAGCGCGTCGGGGCGGGCGGGGCGCCGCGGAGGCCGACGCGGAGCTCCGCCGGCTCGGCGCCCGCGCGATCAAGCCGCTCCTCGAGGCGCTCGCCGATCCGGACCCGTCGCAGCGTCACGTGGCGCTCGACATCCTCGGGGACCTCGGCAACGCGAGCGCCGCGGCGCCGCTCCTCGCGGTCGCGGAGAACCGCCTCATCGATCTGCGCGAGCGGATGCAGGCGCTCCGCGCGGCCGGCGAGGTGGCTCAGCCCGCGCTCGTGCCGCGCTTCACGAGCCTCGCCGAGGGGCCCGACGCGCGGCTGCGGGCGATCGCGGCCTGGGGGCTGGCGCGCATCGGGGGCCGCGACGCGCGGCGCGCCAGCGAGCGGCTGCGCACCGCGACGGACCCCGCGGTGCGCGCGTATGCGTTCATGGGTCTCGCGCTCGACCCGTCGCGCGGCACCGCGGACGAGCTGGCTCGCGCGCTCGACACGGAGGGCCACGAGGACGTGATCTTCGCGCTCACCTGGGCGCTCGGCCGGGCGGGCTCGGAGGCGCACGCGGCGCGGCTCGTGGAGGTGCTGCGCTCCCGCGGCGGCGCCGCCGCGGTGGTGGCCGCGGGCGCGCTCGGATCGGTCGGCGGTCCCGACGCGGTGGACGCGCTCGTCGAGGCGCTCTTCGACCCGGATCCCGTCCTGCGCGGCGCCGCCGCCGCGGCGCTGCGGCGGCTGCAGTCGACCGAGCCGGAGCCGCCGGACGGGCTGCCGCCGCCCGACGCGTTCGAGCGGGTGCGCGACTACGTCGCGCGGCTGTCGGGTCGCGGGGAGCCACCGCCGATCGACGACCTCGCGCCCCTCGCGGCTCCCCTCGAGGCGGCCGCCCGGGTGGCGCTGTCGGGGCCGGTGGAGGGCGTGCTCGCTGCCCTCTCGGTGCTCGACGGCGGCGGACAGCGGCTGGCGCTCGGGCCGCTGACGGCCGACCTCGACGCCTGGCCGGCCGACGCGCGCGACCGCGCCCGGACCGCGCTCGACGCGCTGGGCGAGGCCCTGATGGACGAGCTCGTCGCGGCCGCGAGCCACGAGGACGCCGCGGTGCGGGTCGCCGCGCTGCGGATCCTGGTGCGGCACCCTCGCGCGGACGCGGACGCGGCGGTGGCGGCGGCGCTCTCGCAGCCGCCGGTGTCCGTGCAGCGCGCGGCGCTCGACGCGCTGCGCGACGGAGGTCACGTGCCGGGTGACGCGCTGAGCGAGCAGCTCGCGGACATGGTCCGCCGGCATCGCGACTGGTCGATGCGGACGCGGGCGGCGAGCGCGCTGGCGGCGACGCGCTCGGAGACCGCTCGGGCGGCGCTCCGCGAGGCGCTCGAGGACGACTCGTACGCCTTCGTTCGAGAGGCCGCCGCGGACGCGCTGGCCACGAATCGGGGGCCCTCGGACGTCGCCGCGCTCGAGCGCGCGCGCGATCACGACCCCGAGGCGCGGGTCCGCGACGCCGCGACGCGCGCGCTTCGTTGACGTCGGGCCGCGAGATGGCTTAGAAATGCGCGAATCGCGTAGGGGCTTGGAAGAACAACGTCGTCATGGAAGAGGACCTCGGGATCGCGTGTGGCAGCTGCAGCACGTTCAGCCCGATGGGCGCCAACTGGTGTCCGGCCTGCGGCCACGCCTTGGCCCTGTTCCCCACGACGGCCGAGCCCACCGCGGCGGCCAAGGAGGAGGATGAGATGGAGCAGTCCCGCTACTACGTCTGTAAGGAGTGCTCGACCCCCGTCCCGAGCAACCACAAGTTCTGTGGTGCGTGCGGCGCCACCGTCCCGAAGGACATGCTCGAGAAGAAGGTCGAGTTCTTCGGGAGCATGCAGGCGCCCGGGAAGGCGCGCCTGATCCTCATCAGCGGGACCGAAGGGGCCGACGGCCTCAGCTACCTCCTCCAGGGCACCGAGCACATCGTCGGCACGACCGACGCGCAGATCCCGTTCCCCAGCGATCCCTGGGTGAGCCCGCGCCACGCGAACTTCTTCTACAGAAACGACAAGCTGATCGTCAAAGACGAGAAGAGCCTCAACGGCGTCTACATCCGCGTGAAGCAGCCGACCCCGATCCAGCCGGGGACGAAGTTCCTCTGCGGCAAGCAGGTGTTCCGGCTCGACGCGACGCCGAAGGACACGTCCGGGCCCGATCCCGACCAGACGTACTTCTACTCGTCGCCGAAGCGGCCCAGCCCCTTCCGCGTCGCGCAGATCCTCGAGGGCGGCTCCGACGGCATGGTCTACTGCGCCCGCGAGAACTCCGTGCAGATCGGCCGCGAGGACAGCGACATGAACTTCCCCGAGGACGTCTTCATGTCGGGCAGCCACGCGAAGATCGAGCTCGCCGCGAACGGCTCCTTCTCGCTCGTCGATCTCGGGTCGCGCAACGGCACGTACATGCGGATCGACGGGGAGCGCGAGCTCGCCCACGGCGACTACCTGTTCGTCGGCCACCAGCTCCTGCGGGTCGAGCAGACCGCCTGACGCCGCGCTCTCCGTCTCAAGGTCTGTCGAGAAATCGCCTTCGGCGATTTCTCTCCGGCGAGGGGCAAGCCCCTCGCGCTCCCCACTGAGATCCCTCGGTCGCTTCGCGCCCTCGGGACTCAGTCGTCGTGGGGCGCGAGGATGCGCTCCACGATGGCGCGGTCGGGGGCGTTCGGCGCGAGCCGCAGGTAGCGGCGATACGCGGCGACGCCTCGCGGCACGTCGCCCGATCGCATGTACGCGCGGCCGAGCTGCTGCTGGACCCGCGCGTTCTGCGGGTGCGCCCGCGCGAACCGCTCGAACAGGGCGATCGCGCCGGAGAGGTCGCCGTCGAGCATCGCCTGATGACCGCGCTCGAGCTCGGTGGCCGGCGCAGCCGCGGGTGGGGCTTCGGGCGTCGGCTCCGCGCGGCGGGATCGGCGGCGCGGCGTCGGGGCCTCCTCGACCGGGGGCGCTGGAGGAGGCTCGGGGGGCGCGACCCGAACGACGGGCTCGGGGTCGGGCGGCGTCGGCGCTTCGATCGGCTCGGGCTCGGGGTCGGGGCCCTCGGGCGGGGACGCGACGGGCGGTCGAGGGGGCGCGGGCTCGCGCTGCGCGTACCACACGATCGCGCCCGCGAGCGCGACCAGGGACAGGGCGAGCGCGTACATCCAACCGCGGCTCGGGGGCGCCACCACCTTGGCGATCACGTCTTCGGTGGCGGTGGGAGCGGGCTCCTCTTCGTCGGGCTCGACCTCGCCGTCCGAGGCGAAGGGGCCCTCGCCGAGCCGGTGGGTGGCGAGGTCGCCGAGGCCGATCATCGCCTCGTCGATCGCGCGCGACATCTCCTTGGCCGACGCGTACCGGTCCTTCGGATCCTTCTCGAGCGCCTTGAGGGCGATGCGCTCGAGGGAGCGGGGGATGCCCCACGTGGGCTTCACCCGACGCGGCGGCTTGGGCTGCTCCATCAGGTGCTTGGTGATGACGCCGAGCGCGTTCTCTGCCTTGAAGGGGACGCGCTCGCAGAGCAGCTGGTAGAGCATCACGCCGGCCGAGTAGACGTCGGCGCGCGCGTCGATCTCTTCCCCGCGCGCCTGCTCGGGGGCCATGTACTCGGGGGTCCCGCAGACGTAGCCGTCCTTCGTGATCGCGGTGCTGCGCCCCTCCGACTCCACGATCTTCGCGATCCCGAAGTCGCACACCTTCACCCGCTCGCCCTCGCGCTCGGGGATCACGACGACGTTCTCGGGCTTGAGATCGCGGTGGATGATCCCGGAGTGGTGCGCCTCGTCGAGCGCGCTCAGGGTCTGGCGCATCAGGTCCGCGATCCGCGCAGGCGTCAGCGGGCAGTCGTGATCGATGATCGTCTGGAGGTCCTCGCCGTCGAGGAGCTCCATCGCGATGAAGAGCGTGCCGTCGTCGTCTCCGCCGAAGTCGATGATCTGGAGCGAGTTGGGGTGCGACAGGCGGCTCGCCGCCTTGGCCTCGCGGTGGAACCGCTTGGCGATCCGCGGGTCCCCGCCGAGGTGGTTGTGGAGGACCTTGACCGCGATCCGCTTGTTCAGAGAGAGCTGGACGCCGGAGTAGACGCGGCCCATCGCGCCCTCGCCGATGAGCTCCTCGAGACGGAACGTCCCCGAGATCGTGCGACCGACCCAGCGGTCCACCTTCTCGGGCGTTTGCTCGTCCGGGGTGGGCTCGGCGTTCGTGCTCATCGACCTGCCGCGACGGCGTCTCGCAAGGATAGAGGATGGGCCGGCCGCGGCAAACCGCGGTGACGATCCTCTCCCCGGGATTCCTTGACCTTTCTCGCCCGCCACGGCTATCGTCCCGCTCGGTTTGCGGTCCCTCTTACGGGGAGAAAGGGAGTCTCCGTGATCGTCTGCCCGCGGTGCAGCAAAGAGAATCAGGACCACTACAAGTTCTGTCTCGGGTGTGGTGCCGAGCTGCCCCGTGACGCGGAGCAGCCGAAGAGCTTCAGCGCTCCGACGCCTCCGAGCGGGACTCCTTCGCCGATGGGTCCGCCTCCGGCGGTCGCACCGCCACCAGCGGTCGCTGCGCCAGCGCCGCCGCCCGCGGCGCCGGGCCCGCCTCCGGCGATGGCCCCGCCCGGTCCGCCGCCCGCGGCCCCGAGCTTCGGTGGTCCGCCGCCCGCGGTGGCTCCGCCCGCGGTGGCTCCGCCCGCGGTGGCTCCGCCCGCTGCGCCTCCGGCCCCTGCCGCTCCCCCCGCGCCGGCTCCGCCGGTGATGGCTCCGCCCGCGGGACCGCCGATGGCGGCTCCTCCTCCCGGTCCTCCGCCCGGCCCGCCCGCGGCGCCTCCGGCTCCGATGCCTCCGCCCGCGGTGGGCGGCCCGCCTCCGGCGGCTGGAGGGGGCAAGATCAATTGCCCCAAGTGCAGCGCCCCCAACAACCCGGGCTTCAAGTTCTGCGGCACCTGCGGTCACCCGCTCGGAGACGCGACGTCCGCGTCGGCTCCGGCGATGCCGGCGGCCGTCCCCGCGGCCGCGGGCGGCGGTGGTCAGGGCACGCTCGTCCTCATCCGCCCCGACGGCACCGAGGGTGACTCGATCTCGTTCCACCACGCCGGCGTGGTGGGTCGCGAGGCGACCCCGCAGTTCGCGAGCGACTCGTACCTGTCGCCGGGCCACGCGACCTTCCACTTCGAAGGCGGCGGCCTCCGGGTGAAGGACGAGGGGAGCCTCAACGGCATCTACCTGCGCATCGATCGCGAGGATCCGAAGGAGCTCCGCGACGGGCAGATCTTCCGCGTCGGCCAGGAGATCATCCGGTTCGAGCGGATCACCCCGAAGGCGCCCGGCCCCGACGGCGTCCAGCCGATGGGCAGCCCCGCCGACGGCCTCGTCGGCCGCATCTGCCTCGTGACCGGCCGCGCGACCACGGGCAACAGCTACGCCGTCCCGGCGGAGGGCCTCCACCTCGGCCGCGAGCGTGGCGACATCCTCTTCCCCGACGACGGCTACGTCTCGGGCCTCCACGCCCGCATCCACGCCGAGGGCGACAAGGTCTTCCTCACCGACGTGGGCAGCTCGAACGGCACGTTCCTGCGCGTCCAAGGCTCGGGCATGATCGCCAGCGGCGGCATGCTCCTCCTCGGCCAGCAGCTCTTCCGCGTCGAGTACTGAGGTTCTAGAGGGGGCTTTTCAAGCCCCCTCCCCCACGCTCGCCGTCGATGCTCGCTGCCTCGCCGGGCAAGCCCGGCGAGCGCTGCGCTCGACGGCATCGCGTGGGGCCCCCACCCCGAGCACGCGCTTCGCGCGAACGGCGCGCGGAGCGCGCCGGTCGGTCGGCCGGCGGGATCGAGTCCTGCTCCGTGATCGACCGACCTCCGTCGTGATCCGAACGGGATCGACTCCAAGGTCGCGATCCCCACGCCGCGAGCGACGTCCCCAGCGTCTCCTCCCCAGTCTTTGCCCCCTTCGCGCCCTTCGCGCGAAATTCCTCTTCACGAAGCGCGCGCGCGCGATCGAAGGGGCGAATCAGCCGGCGTCGCGGACGGTCTCGGGGGCTTCTTCTTCGCCGAGTCGATCGCGGAGGAACTTGTCGATGCGGAGCTGGATCGCGACGGGCTGCTCGATGGGGGCCGCGTGGCTGGCGCCGCGGAGCATGAAGAGCTCGGCCTCGGGGATCGCCTCGGTCATGTGCTCGGCGAGGATCGCCGGGGTGAAGGTGTCTCGCTCGGCCGCGACGACGAGGGTCGGGACGGCGATGCGGGACAGGATGTCCTCCGCGGTGTGCTCCCCCGCGTGACGGAGCATCGCGAGGAAGACCTGGGGCTCCATCGAGGAGACGTGCTCCATGTAGGGGCGGAAGTCTTCTTCACGGATGCTGAGCGCGTCGACCTCTTTGCTGAGGCGCGCGATGTGGAACGCGAGGCCCGCGGGGATGCGGCCCCAGAGGGCGCGCGCGAGGCCGCGGCGGCGCTCCACGGCGTCGATGATCCCGGGCAGGACCTGCTTGAGCATGTCGCTGCCGTGGAAGGTCGCGGTGACCTTGCCGTAGCTGCCGCACAGGAGCACGAGAGCGCGGACGCGCTCGGGCGCGAGGCGGTACGCCTCGAGCGCCACCTGGGTGCCCATCGAGTGGCCGACGAGGACGGCGGAGTCGATGCCCTGCGCGTCCATCACGCTGAGGAGATCGCGCGCGTGGGCGGGCAGATCGATCCGGCCCGGATCCGCCGGCAGGCCGCTGCGGCCGTGCGCGCGGTAGTGCCAGTGGATGGTCGTGTGCGACTCCGCGAGGTGCGGCTGCAGGTACTTCCACGCGAACCCGTCGCAGCCGATGCCGTCGTTCAGCACGACCGCGGGGCCTTGCCCGCGGGCACCCCAGAACAGCCGCGTGCCATCGGACGCGGTCGCGAAGCCTTGGCGGGCGTAGTCCATTCAGGAAGAGCTGGCGTCGTCGCCGATGTCGTTGACCGAGGGGAGCTTCTTGATCTCCGAGAGCCCGATCTTGACGCAGCGCTGCACGATCCACGACAGCGACCGGTCCAGGCGCGCGGCCTCGTGCTGGATCTCTTCGAGCATCGCTTCCGGGAAGTAGAGGCTCTGCTTTCGCTTGTCGGTACCGGCCATCGATTTCGTCTCGCTCCGAGGATGTGGTTCCCGGTACTACAGGGGAGCCCAGTACCCTGTCAAACCGGCGAGGGTATGCTTCGGCCGTGACCCCTCGCACCCGACCCCTCCAGCTGCTCCTCGTCGTGGCGGCCGCCTTCGCCGGCTCGTTCCTGGCCACGCTGGTCCTCGAGGCGCCGAGCGCCGCGCACGCCACCGAAGGCAGCGCCTCGCCCTACGCCAACCTGGGCATCTTCGCGCGCGCGCTGAGCCACATCGAGGCCGTGCACGTCGAGGAGCCCGATCAGGACCAGCTCATCTACGGAGCGATCCGAGGGATGGTCCAGACCCTCGATCCGCACAGCGCGTTCATGGATCCGGACGAGTACCGGATCCTCACGTCCGACACGCAGGGGCGCTTCGGCGGGATCGGCGTCGAGATCGATGTGCGCGACGGCTGGCTGACGGTGCACGGCGTGATCGAGGGCGGCCCCGCGGACGCGGCGGGCCTGCAGCCCGGCGATCGCTTCCTGCGGATCGAGAACCGCATGGCGCGCGACATGCCGATCTCGGACGCGATCCAGGTGATGCGCGGTGAGCCCGGGACGCGCGTGCGGGTGCAGATCCGTCGCGAGGGGCAAGACGAGGCGATCGCGCTCGAGCTGACGCGCGCGATCGTCGAGGTCGAGGCGGTCGAGGCGCGCATCCTGCCGGACCGCATCGTCCACCTGCGCCTCAAGGCGTTCCAGTCGAGCACGACCGACGAGGTCCGACAGGCGCTCGACGCCGCGGCCGAGCGCACCGCGTCGAGCGGCGGGGTCCGCGGGGTCCTGCTCGACATGCGACGCAACCCTGGCGGGCTCCTCAACGAGGCGGTCCGGGTGAGCGACGAGTTCCTCTCGTCGGGCGTCATCGTCTCGACGCGCGGCCGCGGCGGTCAGGTGCTCAGCGAGGCGCACGCGCACTCCGCGGGGACGCGCCCCAACTGGCCGATCGTCGTGCTCGTCGACAACTACACCGCGAGCGCCGCCGAGATCGTCGCCGGCGCGCTCCAGGACCACGGCCGCGCGATCATCGTCGGCAGCAGGACCTGGGGCAAAGGCAGCGTCCAGAACGTCATCGAGCTGCCCGACGGCTCCGCCCTCAAGCTCACGATCGCGCGCTACTACACGCCGAGCGGGCGCTCCATCCAGGCGCAGGGCATCGCGCCCGACGTGGAGGTGGAGCAGCTCTCGGAGGAGACCTCGCGCGAGCTGATCCAGCGCGCGCTGGACCGCTTCAGCGAGGCGAGCCTCGAGGGTCACCTCGACGGGGAGCCAGAGCGCGGCGGGGCGGGCGAGGAGCTCACCCCGCGGACGGAGGTCCGCCGCGGGCCCGAGGACGGCGAGGACGAGGACGGACCGGCGTTCGCCGACGACTTCCAGGCGCGGATGGCCCACGAGGTCCTGAACGCGCTCATCCTGCAGCGCGCGCACCCCTGACGTTCAGCGATCGCCGGCGAGGGTCTCTCGCAAGAAGGCCGTGAGCTGGTCCACGACCTCCGGCGGGATCGCGTGCCCGCCGTCGAAGGGCACCCACGTGACCTGGGCGCCGCCTTCCGAGAGCCGCGCCTGGAGTCGGTCCGCCGCGGCGTAGGTCAAGAGCGGGTCCTGGCGGCCGTGGCTGAGGAAGATCGGCGGCGCGGAGCCCGCTCGCGCGATCCACGTCTCCGCGTCGACCGGGCCGCCGGAGAGCGACGCGATGCCGGCCAGCGGAGGATCCGCGCGGAGCCCGAAGTCGGTCGCGAGCATCCCGCCCTGAGAGAAGCCCGCGACCACCGTACGCGACGGCGTGATCGACAGCTCGTCGAGGGCCGCCTGTAGATCCGCGCGCGCCGCGGGCAACCCGTCAGGGCGCTCGCGGCTTCGATCGGACGGGCGCTCGGCCAGCGAGATCGGCCACCACGCGCGCCCGTGCCCCATGTCGATCGGGGCGGCGGGGAGCGCGACGCGGAGCTCGGGGATGCGCGCGCGCAGCTCGCGACCGAGCGGCACCAGATCGCGCCCCGGGGCGCCGTAGCCGTGCAGGAGGACCAGCAGCGGGCCGTCCCCGTCGCGCGGGCCCTCGAAGGCGACGTCGAGCGCGCGGGCGGCCGGCGCGGTCGGAGGCGCGCCGAGGCGCGGGGCGGGCTCGGGGGCGCTGCACGCGGCGAAGGCGAGCGCGACGAGCGCGAGAGCGCGACTCACTCCGAGGGCTCCTCCGAGGCCTCCTCCGGGGTCGAGGTCTCCGTCCGGGGCTCGGGCGTGGGCGGCTGCCCGCGGGGCGCGTCCTCGCGGATCGAGTAGCGCACGAGCGAGCGCAGGATCTCGTTGCGCTGCAGGTTGCCGACGAGGCGCTTGATGTCCTCGTAGATCGACGGGTCGACGAGCAGGCCGCCGATCGTGCCCCGGCCGGCGCGCACGTCCGCGACGATCGCCCGCAGGTCCGCGCTCATGGCGTTGAGGTTGGTGATCAGGCCGCCCGCCTCGTCGCCGTAGAGGAGCTCGTGGGCGTTGTTGTCGCCGGTCCGGATGTCCCGGAGGATCGTCGCGATCTCGCCGACCGCGGTGGCCGCGTTCGCGAGCACCGTCGCGAGCTGGGAGCCGTAGATCACCTCGTGGGCCGAGCCGTCGCCGTGCTCCACCTCGCCCACGATGCGGCGCACGCCGCGCATCGTCTGGTTCAGCTCGCTGGAGGTGTCGCGGAGGCTGACGAGCGCCTGCTGCACGCTGTCCGCCATCTGAGGATCGGTGAGGAGGCGCCGCACCGTGCCGTCGTTCTCGTGCACGAGCGCGGTGATCAGGTTCAGGTTGTGGACGATGTCGCGCAGGTCCTGCTGCACCTGCTCGTCGTCGAGCGTGTTCGCGAGGCCGCCGGTGATCCTGTCGATGTTCGCGACGATCCCCTCGGCCTGCTCCCCCGTGTTGCCGAGGAAGCTCGTGAGGAGGGAGCGCTCCTGGGTCGGGATCACCGAGCCCTCGTCGAGCAGGTCGCCCTGACCGACGCTCAGGTCGATGAGCTGGTCGCCGAGCAGGCCCTTGCTGCCGATGCTCGCGGTGCTCCCCTCGCGCACGAACCCCGCCGCGTCGTCCCGGACGCGGATGAACACGTGGACCTGGCCGTCGCGGCCGAACTCCACGCGATCGACCGTCCCCGCCTCGATGCCCGCGACCCGCACGGGGCTGCCGCCGCGCAGGCCGTCGACGGACTCGAAGACCGTCTCGTATTCCTTGTGCGACGCGAAGATCGACGACTGGCCGCCGATCACGAAGATCAGGATTCCTCCGACGATCATCGTGATCGTCACGAAGATCCCCACCCGAAGCTCGCTCGAACCTTCCTTCATGCGTGCGGCTCACCCACCGTAACGGAGCAGGGTCTGGATGTCGTCGGTTTCGGGCGCGTTGCCCTCGATGAAGTCCCGAACCCGCGCGTCGTCGCTGTAGCGGATTTCGTCCGGGCTGCCTTCGAAGATGATGTAGCCGCGGTCGATCATCGCGATCCTGTCGCTGACTCGAAACGCGGCCGGCATGTCGTGGGTGACCACCACGGTCGTGACGTCGTAGCGCTCGTTGAGCTCGACGATCAGGTCGACGATGTGGGCGACGGCGATCGGATCGAGGCCGGTCGTCGGCTCGTCGTAGAGGAGCACCTCGGGGCGCAGGGCGATCGCGCGGGCCAGGCCGACGCGCTTGCGCATGCCGCCGGAGAGCTCCGCCACCTTGTGCCGCTCGATGCCCGGGAGCCCGACGTCCTCGAGGCACTCGGCGACGCGCGCGTCGATCTCCTTCGGGGTGGGGCGGCCGTGCTCGAGCAGCGGGTAGGCGATGTTGTCCCGGACGTTGAGCGAGTCGAAGAGCGCCGCGCCTTGGAAGAGCATCCCGATGCGCCGGCGCACCTTGGCGAGCTGGCTCTGCGTGACGTTGCTGATGACCTCGCCGTCGAACTTGATGGTGCCCGAGTCCACCCCGAGCAGGCCGATGAGCATCTTGAGCATCACGCTCTTGCCCATCCCCGAGCCGCCGATGACGGTGATGGCCTCGCCCTCGTGGATCTCGAGGTTCAGCGACTCGTAGACGACCTTCGATCCGAACGCCTTTCGGACCTGCTCGAACTCGATGAGCGCCACGGCCACCCCGATATAGAGCGCTCCGGGCCCGCAGCAAAGGCGACGGGCTCCGGCCCGCGTGGTACGCGAAACCACGCGATGTCGTCGGCGCGGTCCATCGGTGCGCTCCTCCTCGTCGCCTCGGCGCTGCTGCTCGCGTGCGACCCCCAGCCGTCGGACGCGCGGCGGCTGCGCACCGACATCGAGCCGTTCCTCGACGAGGTCGCGCGCTTCGACGCGTGGGCGCGCCGGATGGACCTGGCCGAGTCGGCCTTCCGGTCGCGCGAGGCAATGGCGGAGGCGGCGTTCGCGCCGATCCGCGACCGGCCTCGGATCGTCGCGGCGTGGCTCGTGCGCGAGGGCCCTGGGGCGATGGAGCTGCGCCACCCCGCGGACGCGCCGACGCTGCCCGAGGACGGCTGGGTGCGCGTGCTGTTGCCCGATCACCCGCTCGACGAGGTGACCGCGCAGCGCCGAGAGCTGCGGGTCGGCGCCGAGGCTCGCCAGCTCGTGCTGATCCGCCGGAGCCGGCCCGCGCCGGACCGGGCGACCCTGCACGTCACGCTCGCCTTCTGATCGGGCCCAGCGTCATCCGGAAGCACGCGCCGCCGTCCTCCGGGCTCTCGAGGACGATCGAGCCGTCGTGCGCGGCGGCCACGCTCTTGACGATCGCGAGGCCGAGCCCGGTGCCGGTGCGGTCCGCGTCGGTTGTGAAGAAGCGCTCGAAGATCTTCGCCCGGTTCGCCTCCGGGACGCCGGGGCCGTGGTCGCGCACCTCGATGCCGAGCTGGGCCTCCGGCACCTGCCGCACGTGGATCTCGACCGGGAGCCCCTCGGGGGAGAAGCGCAGGCCGTTCTCGACGAGGTTCAGGAGCGCGCGCTCGAGGTCCTCCTCGCGGCCCGACCAGCGCCGGAGCGGCGTGTGCCACGTGACGACGACCGGCTTCTCGGGCGTGTCGGTCCGCGCGACGACGCGATCGATCAGCGCGCCGAGGTCGAGCTCCTCGAGCGGCTCGACGGAGCTGTCGATGCGGCTCAGCTCGAGCAGCCGCATGACGAGGCGATCGAGGCGCTCCACGTCGAGCTCGATGTTCGCGAGGAAGCGGGCGCGCGCCTCGGGGTCGTCCGCGGCGCCCTCGCCGAGCAGCTCCGCCGCGCCCCGGATCGACGTGAGCGGGCTCTTGAGCTCGTGGGCCACGTCCGCGCTGAACTCGCTGATGTAGCGCATCCGCGAGTCGAGCTTCTCCGTCATGCGCGCGAACGCCTCGCCGAGCTCGCGGATCTCGCCGCTGCCGCCCACCGGCACCTCGACGCGGCGCTCGCCCGCGGCGATGCGGCGCGCGGCGCGCGAGAGCTTGGAGAGCGGTCGGCTGATCGACCACGCGAGGACGAGGGTGAGCAGGAGGGTGAGGACGAGCGCGACGACGAGGACCTCGATGAGGCCCGTCCGGATCTTGTAGAGCTCGGCGAGGACGGGGCTCGTGCTGCGCGTCACGTACACGACGCCGACGACCTCGCCGCCCCGTCGGATGGGCTCGCTGATGAAGAGGAAGACGCCGGGCGCGCGGCCGCGGATGCGCGTGTACGCGTCGGGGTGGCCGGCGAGCGCGGCGCGGACCTCGCGGCGATCCGGCACGATCGGCCACACCTCCTCGGGGAGGGAGCGCGTGCTCCACATCTCGACGCGCTCCGGGCTCATCGAGGTGTCGGCGGTGTCGTCGGGCCGCGTGCTCACGCTGCGCGCGGTGTCGTACGCGCTCTGCGGGAGGATCGTGGGCGGGGGCGGCTCGGGCCCTTCGGGCGGCCCGTTCTCGTGCGAGTCGACGACCGGCGCGCCGCGGCCGTCGAGGATGCGGATCCGCGTGCGCGTCTGACGCGCCGCCGCGGTCAGGGTGTGGGCCCACGCCGGGTCGTCGAGGGGTCGTCCGTCGGCGAGCCCCGTCTCGACCATCTCGCGGGCGAGGGCCGCCTGGTTGCGCATGTCGCGCTCGAGCGAGGACAGCAGCTCGCGCTCGTAGATGCGCGCGAACTCGAGCCCGACCACGGGCACGAGGAGCACCGCGAGGTTCACGAGCAGGATGCGCACCCGAATGCGGCCGAGCTGCGCGAGCACTCTCCCTCACTCCGCTTCGGCGGCCTTGTACCCGACGCCGTGCACCGTCGCGATCGGGTCGACGCCGCCGACCGCGCGGAACTTCGCGCGGATGCGCCGGACGTGCGTGTCGATCGTCCGCTCGGTCACGAGGTTGTCGTAGCTGTAGGCGCGCTGCATGAGCTGCCCGCGCGAGAGCACGATGCCCGGGCGCTCGAGGAGCGCGCTGAGCAGGCCGAACTCGGTCGGGGTGAGCGGGATCGGCTCGGCGCCCCAGCGCACGTCGTGGCGCTCGGGATCGATCGCGATCTTGCCGTGGGTGAAGCGCTTCTTGGGCGCCTCCTCCTCGGGGGCGTCGTCGGTCCGGCGCAGGACCGCCTTCACGCGCGCCACGAGCTCGCGGGGGGAGAAGGGCTTGGTGAGGTAGTCGTCGCCGCCGAGCTCGAGGCCGAGCACGCGATCGATCTCGTCGCTGCGCGCGCTGAGGAAGAGGATCGGCACCTTGCTCGTCGCGCGGACGCGCCGGCACAGCTCGAGGCCGTCCATCCCCGGCAGCATCACGTCGAGCACCACCAAATCGAACGCGTCCTTGCGCGTGAGCGCGTCGAGCGCGGCGGCGCCGTCGTCCACCGCGCTGACGCGGAACCCCTCGCGCTCGAGCGCGTACTGGACGACCTCGCGGATTCGCGCTTCGTCGTCGACGACGAGGATGTGCCGGCTCAAGAGACCTCCCGCGACGGAGATTAGTCTGGTTCGCTCGACTGCGCGCGCCGGTGTCACGGCTCGCCGAGCGACTCGTGCGCGTCCATCACCTCGCCGAGGCTCTCCACGCGCGCCCACATCTCGCTGACGATCCCGCCCACGCCCTCGGGGGCCGAGCCCGCGTAGCGCGCGAGCACGAGCTGCGACCGCAGCGCGCCGACGAGCTCGCCGAGCTCCTCGAGGGCGCGGACGTGCTTGTCCCGGAGCGCCTCGATCCGGAGCACGTTGTCCCGGTGCAGCACCGCCGTGCGGAGCGCGCGCTTGCTCGCGCCCGTGTCGCTCAGCCGGGCGACCCGCTCCTCGGCCTCGCGCCGATCGAAGCCGGGCTGCTCGAGGACCTCGTCGAGCTCGGCGATGCGCTGGAGCGCGTCGCGGACCTCGGTCCGGATCCGCTCGGCGGCCTCCTGGGAGAGGAGCACCTCGAACGGCGAGTCGCTCGCCGCGGTCACCGCCTGCGCGAGCTCGGTCTCGATCCGCGCGGCGCGATCGGTCGCGCGGCTGCGCGGCGCGGCGTCGGGGATCAGCGCGATCGGCGCCCAGATCGGCCAGAGGGGGAGGGCGATCGCCGCCGACCCGAGGCGGCGGCGCACGGGGCCACGAGACTTGCGATATACGACCGCGGCGCACCCCGCGCCGACGATCGTGTAGAGCAGCGCGAGGTCGACGAGGCTCATCGCCGGCTCCGCCGCGCGTCGTCGTAGTAGTCGTCCTGCGCGTCGTAGCCGTCGTCGAAGGACTCCATCGGCTGCTCCCAGGGCTCGGACAGCTCGCGCGAGCTCTGGATCACCTCGCGCTCGGCGCGGTCGTAGATGCCGACCGAGGAGCGCGTGGAGCGGTACACGGCGTCGGCGAAGCCGCCCTCGACGCTGCGCAGGAAGGGCACGTCCTCCGTCTGCGGGCGCACGAGGTAGGGCCGGAGGATCCAGCCGGTCTGACCGCCCGCCGCGAGGAACACGGCCACGAACGCGAGCGCCGTGGTCATCGAGTGCTTGCCGCGGCCGAGCCCACGGAGCAGCACGCCGAGCGCGGCGAGGCCGGCGAGGCCGTAGGCGCCCGTCGCGGCCAAGGCCGACGCGTGGTAGCCGAGGCCCAGATCGAACGCGAGCCACAGCACCGGCGCGGTCGCGAGGAGCACGAGCGCGGCGCGACCGGCCGCGGCCATCGTCAGCGCGATCACGGTGCGCAGGGGCCACGGGCGCCCGAGCGACGCGGCGATCGCGTGGAACGCGGGGATGCAGATCACGAGCGCGCCCAGGAGCGCGATCGGGACCTTCACGGCGCCGTAGAGGATCTGCTCACTGCCGCGGAACGAGCCGACGACGGCGCCGAAGACGGCCGCGCCGAGCCCGACCGCGGCGAGCGAGGCGAGCGCGAGGGGGCGCAGCTTCTCTTCCTCGAGACAGCGACGCGCGACCTCGCGCGGGTTGCGGAGCAAGAGGGCGATGGCGCTGGTGTCGGTCCCCATCACGCACCTCCCACGAGGGGCAGCAGCCCCGTCCACACGCGCCAGCCGAGGAGGATGGCGAACAGCCCGAAGCCGAGCTGGGCGATCGTCGCGACCACGCGCGTGGCGCTGTCGGCCTGCTCGAGGGCCTCGCGCAGCGTCATCACGAGGTGGCGGAGCCCGAGGAGGCCGCCGAGGATCAGGCCCAGCGTGCCCGCGATCCCGGCCGCCTCGGCGGACGCGGAGCTCACGACGTAGAGCGCGGCGAGCGGCGCGAGCCCGGCGAGGACGAGGCCGCTCGAGGCGATCCCGCGGACCGCCGCGCCCGCCGCGCGCTCGGTGGAGAGGGGGGCGTCGAAGAGCGCGAGCACGATGTAGAGAGAGGGCAGGCCGACGAGGCCGACCGCGACGAGCGCGGCGGGGACCCCGAGCGCGTGGGTGAGCAGGGCGAGGCCGCCCTCTCGCGCGCCGAGCGCCGCGCCGTAGATCGCGGCGAGGCCGACCCCGAAGGCGGTGCGCCGGGCGAGGGCCTTGGCGTCGCCGTCGAGGGCGAGGAGATCCCGAGCCCAGCTCGGGCGAACGCGCGGCTCCTCGGGGGCCGGGGCGATCGCCGCGGGCGGCAACGGCGGATCGTCGTCGGGCTCGGGGCCCTCCGGGATCTCCTCCTCGCGCCGCGTGCGGGCGAGGAGCTCCCCGACGTCGGGCCGTTCGGGTGGATTGTGGGTGGCGGGCGGGGGAGCGGGCTCCCACTGCTCCGCGAGCGATGCGGTGGCTTCCATGACCACCATGCTGCGAGGCCGGCGAGGAGCCCCCACGCCCGAGATCGGGAACGGGCGCGGAGAAGATGTGGCGGAGGTGTGTCAGGAGCGGAGGAACTCGCGCGCCGTCGCCTCCTCGAGCGTGATGAGCTCGCGGGCGTCGCCGCCGTCCTCGACGGTGGAGTTGCGCTGCTGCATCGCGATCGTCGGGCTGTCGACGAGCACCGCGCGCCCCTCGTAGCCCGTGACCCGCGCCGCGACGCGCTTCATGTCCCCGAGGATCTTCGCGGCCTCCGCGTCGAGGGGATGGAGCCCGCGCAGATCGAGGAGGACCTTGAACGCCTGACCGGCGGTCGCCTCGAGGGCGCGCGCGTGCGCCCGCGCGAGATCGCGCATGTCGCGTCCGAACACGGTCTCGCGCATCGCGAGCTTGAGCAGGCGCTCGTCCGGGTCGTACTCGACTCGCCACATCGCCGTGGCCTCAGGGGGTTCGACGGAGGGCGCCGAGGCCGCGCGAGACGCGACCTCGGCCGAGCCCGTCTAGTTGCATTCGGATGGGACGTCTCGACCCATCGCTTGGAGCCCGGTGCGATAGCCAGCCATCGTCTGGTCACACATCGAGTCCTGCATGCCCGCGACGTTGTTGTAGGCGTCGCAGGTGCTCGCCGGGACGCTCGCGCCCATGGCGCTGACGTAGGCGCGGCAGCACGCGGCGATCCGCGAGCAGGAGCCTCCGCCGCCGGCCGTGTCACCGCCGCCCGTGTTGGCGGCCTCGTTGGCCGCCTCGTTGGCGTTCTGCACGGCCTCGTTGAGATCGCTCTCGAACTCGTCGACGGCCTGGTTGGCCTTCCACCAGAGGTATCCGCCGGTGCCGAGGCACCCGAGGATCACGGCGAGGACGCAGCCGATGCCGATGAAGAGGCCGGTCTTCGACTTCTTCTTCTCGGGCGCGGCGGCCGCCGGGGGCGCGCCGAAGCCCTGCTGCGCCTGGGGCTGGGGCGGCGGA
>JACKEC010000016.1 GCA_020633195.1 Sandaracinaceae bacterium
GGACGCCGGCCCCGACATGGACGCGGGCGAGACCGACGCGGGCGCGACCGACGCGGGCGCGACCGACGCGGCCGTCGCGACCGACGCGGGCACGACCTCGCCGGTGGATCGCTTCCTCACCGCGGTGCGGACGATCACCGCCCACTACTGCATGTGCGACTTCACGGGCTTCGCGGACGCCGCGGACTGCTCGAGCTTCGGCCAGAACCCCGTCATCGACTCCTGCGAAGAGATGGCCTACGCCGGGACGATGGCCGCCTCGGCGGTCCCCTTCGACTGCCTCACCACCTCGCGCGAGGACTACGCGACCTGCCTCGGCACCGCGGGCTGCGACGACGTGGCGATCGGGTCCTGTGACGACGCGCTCTCGCTCGCGCTCGACGCGTGCACCGACCTGCCCACGGAGTTCGGCGACATGTTCGACGCGTGCGTCACGGCCAACCTCGTCGGCTCGACGCCGTCGCCGTGCCCCGAGAACCCGACCGCCTCGACGATGCTCGGGATGGCCGTGTTCACCGGCGACACGACCGGCGCGGGCAACGACGGCCCGGCCGGGAGCTGCGCGTCGGTCTTCTGCGACACCATGGTCGCCGACCGCTCGTACGCGTGGACCGCGACGACCGCCGGCACCTACGTCTTCGACACGCGCGGCAGCCACTTCGACACCGTGCTCAGCATCACCGACGGCTGCGCCGGCAGCGAGCTCGCGTGCAACGACGACCTCGACTCCGACGACCTCCGGTCGAGCTTCAGCCTCGCGCTGACGGCGGGCCAGACGGTCACCATCCACGTCGCGGGCTGCACCTCGTACGACGCGGGCGGCTTCCAGGTGAACATCAACGCGGCTCCCTGAACGGAGCGACCAGGGGCATGGCCGCGTCGTTCGAGCGAACGAGCCTCGCGCTCGCGGCCTGCCTGACCCTCGGGCTCTGCGCCCCCTCCGCGGGGGCGCAGGACGCCCCCCTCGATCGGGTCGAGGCCGCCCACGAGGCCGAGCTCGACGCGGCGGCCGATCAGGCGCGCGTGGCCACGGCGCTCTACGTCTCGGGCGCGGTGCTCGCGGGCGGCGGCCTCGTGACGCTGATCGGCGGCTCCATCGCGACGCTCTCGTGCGGCCCCTCCGCCGACTGCGACGCGGCGGCGATCGCGATCGCGGTCGGCGGGATCGCGGCGGGCGTCGGGCTCGTCCTCTTCATCGTCGCGACGTTCATCGACCAGGGCGCCAGCGAGCGCCGGCGACGGGTCCTGCGCGAGCAGATGGCCTTCGACCTCGCGCCCCTGCCCGGGGGCGCGGCGCTCACGGCGTCGATCCGATTCTAGCGGTCAGCGCTTCGTAGCGGGTCGCGTCGGCCCGAAGCGGCGCCAGATCCGGGTCGCGCTCGATGAGCGTGCGGTAGTGCGCGGGGGGGCGCGTGTCGTTCGACAGGAAGTCGGGCGCCTCGAGCGGCCCGAGCACCGCCTCGAGCTCGCGCGCGCAGCCGTCGAGATCGCCGGTCTGACACAGCGCGCACGCGAGGTTGTAGTGGGTCGCGCGCGACCCGGGCCAGCGCCGCAGCGACTCGCGCAGCGGCGCGATCGCGTCTCCGTAGCTGCCTCGGATCATCCGGCTCAGGCCCTGGCCCTCGAGGGCGGCCCAGTGATCGCGGAAACCCAGCTCGCAGCCGCGCTCGTGCAGCGCGAGCGCGCGGTCGAACCAGCCCTGCGCGTCCTCGGCGCGGGGAGGCTGCGTCCTCAGGAGCAGCTCGCCGAGCCGGACGCGAGCGGAGCTCGATCGGGGGTGCGCGCCGCAGAGCGCCTCGAGCCCGGTGATCGAGCCGGCGAGGTCACCGGCGGCGGCCGCCTGCGCGAGCTGGTCGACCTCGTCGGGGTCGTCGGGGGCGCCGCTGCAGTCGACCGCCTCGCCCGTCGGTCCACGGAGCTCACCGGTCGGTGCGGTCGGCTCGACGGCCTCGACGGGCTCGGTCGCGGCGGGCTCGGCGTCCTCGCCGCAGCCCCCCAGCAACCCGAGCAACCCCAGCGCGAGCGCGACGCGCGTCACCACTCGATCTGCATCAGGCGAACGGAGCCGAGCGTGCCTTCCTCGGGGGACTGCTGCGTCCCGAGGACCACGCCGACCGTCACGCCGCCCGCCACGAGCGCGACGATCAAGGTCCAGAACCACCACTCCTCGATCACGCTGCCGCCGCCCTCTTCGGGCGTGGTGGGTGTCGTGTCGACCGGCTGCGCGAACACCGGCGGCCGCTCGCTGTCGCTGCCCGTCGAGGACTCGGCCGGGATCTGGAGCTGGAGCGGCTCGGCCGCGCTCCCGCGGCTCGCGAGCGGCGTGAGCGACGGAGCCATCGCCACGATGAAGTAGGCCACGTCGGTCGCCGACGCCGCGTCGCCCACCACCGGGATGCGCGCCGTGTACGCGCCGTCGTCGCGGCGGGTCATCACCACGCGCGACGAGCCCTCGCCCGCGATGCGGTAGGTGAGCTGCACCTCGGAGACCGCGTCCGCGCCCTCGGGGAGCGAGACGCGCAGCTCCGGCGGCGCGCGCTCGGTGAGCCGAGGGGGCGTGTGCTCGATGCGGACGGGCACGGGCTGCGGGTGGCTCTCACGAGCTCGCGCGAACGCGGAGATCACCGGCGGGCTCGCGTCCGCGTCCGTGAGGCGGTGCCCTGGGTCGCGCGAGTAGAGGAGCAGGAGCGTCTGCTCCGCGTCCGCGGGCTCGCGGTTCGCGATCTGCGCGGTGGCGAGCACCTCGAGCCCGGCGTTCCTGTCGTAGGCGTTCAGGTCGGTGCGATCGAGGTACGTGCGCGCCGAGCGGACGGCGTCCGCGAAGCGCGCGCGCATGACCAGCTCGCGCACGGCGTCGAGCTGGCGCTCGGCGTCCTGCGGCTGCGCCAGGGCCAGGCCCGGCAAGAGGAGCGCGAGCATCGAGGCGGCGAGGAGCTGGCGCATGGGCGGACCCTAGCCCGGGTCCGTGACCGCGGCGAGCCCTGTCACCAGCTCGTCGAGGAGCGCGTCACCTCGGGCGCGGGCGGCGTCGGCGGTCTCGTTGTCCGTCATGTCCACCCGCGCGTCGAAGTAGAACTTGATCTTGGGCTCCGTCCCGCTGGGTCGGAGCATGACGCGGTGGCCCCCCTCGACCTCCATCGCGAGCACGTCGCCCGGCGGGAGCCCGAGCGGCGTCTCGGCGCCGTCGGCGGCGCGCCGCACCCCCGTCGAGAGATCCATGAACGCGGTCACCGCGAAGGCGCCGAGCGAGGTCGGCGGCGACGTGCGGACCCGCGCCATGATGTCGGCGATCTGCGCGGCGCCGTCGGCGCCCGGGAGCACGCGGCTCACCTGGCGGCTGAGGTACATCCCGTAGCGCCGCCACGCGAGCTCGAGCTCGTCGAGCAGGCTGCGGCCCTGGCTGCGACACCAGGCGGCCATGTCGGCGACGACGACCGCGGTGCCGATCCCGTCCTTGTCGCGCACGAGCGAGCCCACGGTGTAGCCGAGCGCCTCCTCGTAGCCGAACACGAAGCGCGAGGGGCCCTCGCCCTCGAGGCGCAAGGCGGTGTTCGCGATCCACTTGAACCCGGTCAGCACCTGCTCGAAGTGGGCGCGGTGCGCGGTCGCGATCGAGCCGAGCATCGGCGAGCTCACGATCGTGTTGATGACGAGCCGCTGATCGCCGGCCGGGCCCTGGTCGAGGAGGTAGTGGCCGAGCAGGCACCCGACGTCGTTGCCGGTGAGCTGCACGTAGCCGCCGTCGTCGTCACGGACGGCGACCGCGAGGCGATCCGCGTCCGGGTCGTTGGCGAGGACGAGGTCGGCGCCGACCTCGCGGCCGAGCGCGAGGACGAGATCCATCGCGCCCTTCTCCTCGGGGTTCGGGAACTCGACCGTCGGGAACGCGCCGTCGGGCTCGGCCTGCTCGGCGACGCTGTGGACCTTCGAGAAGCCGGCCTCGTCGAGGGCCTTGCGGGCGAGCCGATCGCCGACCCCGTGCAAGGCGGTGTACGCGATCGAGAGGTCGCGCGGCAGCCCGGGGTGGATCATCAGCGAGCGGACGCCGTCGAGGTAGCGGCGCTCGAGGGTCTCGTCGAAGAGCGACAAGAGCCCCGCCTCGCGGGCCGCGTCGGCGTCCATCCGACCGATCGTGTCGAGCCCCCCGAGCGCGTCGATCGCCGCGGCGATGCCCTCGTCGGCGGGCGGGATGATCTGCGCGCCGTTGCCCGCGAAGACCTTGTAGCCGTTGTACGCCGGGGGGTTGTGGCTCGCGGTGACCATGATGCCGGCGGCCGCCTTCGTGACGAGGCACGCGTAGCCGAGGACGGGGGTCGGGACGACGTGATCGAAGGTGCGCACGGGGAGGCCCAGCGCGTTGCAGACGGCGGCGGCGTCGGCCGCGAATTCGCGGCTCATGCGCCGCCCGTCGAAGCCGATGCAGACGCCGCGCTCCTTCGCGTCCGGGGTCGTGGCCAGGACGTAGGCGCAGAGCCCCGCGGTCGCGCGGATGACGACCTTCCGGTTCATCCGGTTGGGCCCCGCCCCGAGCAGGCCCCGCAGCCCGGCCGTCCCGAACTCGAGGCCTCGATCGAAGCGATCGTGGAGCGCGGCGGCGTCGCCCTCGGCGAGCAGCGCGGTCACCTCCTGCGAGGTGACCGGGTCGGGATCGTCGGCGCGCCAGGCTTCGGCGACCTCGCGGAGCGATTCGGAGACGGACATGGCCCTCGATTAAGCCAGAGATCGCCGTCGGGGGTCACCCTCGTTCGTCGCGTCGCCGAGACCCCGATCGCGACGGATCGGCGCGCCTCGTGGTCCGTCGACGAGCGCACCACCACATCTGGGGGCGATCCGCGTAGCAACCTGGATCCATTGCACTTTCCGGATCGACGCGGTGATGCCGGTGTGATCTAAGAGGGGCCGTGCGAGCCCCGCTGGAAGAGGTGAGCGATCGAACGAGCCACGTCCGGGTCATCGGAGCCGAGGAGGCTCGCGACGCGGTCATGGAGACCCCGGTCCCCCGGATCGTGCTGGGGACCGAGCCGGTCACCATCGACCACAGCGCGGGCTTCGGGGCGATGCTCGAGACGGTCGAGCTCCCCATCGCGCGGCTGTACTTCGACTACGGCAACCAGCGGGTGAGCGCCTGCGACCCGCGGGACCGCTTCTTCCGCGCGGCCTCCGGAGGGATGCAAGTCGTCCTGCGCGACGCGGCGGCCGAGGCGCGCGCGGGCTGCGTCCTCGAGAGCTTCGGCGCGGTCGACCTCGAGTGCACGCCCGACTACGCGGTGCCGCCGGGCGTGGTCGCGCACTACCTGCTCCGCTGCGAGGGTGACGTCCACGATCATTGCGGGTTCTCGACCACCGTGGTCCCGCAGCTGCGCGCGCTCGGCTGGACCGTCGAGATCGCCGAGGACTACCCCTACCGCGTCGTCGAGGACGCGCAGTGGTACGCCAACGTCGTGCCCGAGGACGGGCGCGCGGACTGGTTCGGTCTCGAGCTCGGCGTGGAGATCGACGGGCGGCGGGTGAACCTGTTGCCGGCGCTCGTGGACCTGCTCTCGACGAGCGCGCGGGGCGCGTCCCTCGCGAGCCTCGTCGATCGCCGGCGGACGATCGCGGTCGCGCTGCCGGACGGACGCTTCCTGGCGCTCCCGCCGGAGCACGCGCGCGGGCTGCTCCGCGTGATCGGCGAGCTGTACGAGGGCGACGACGAGGAGCCCGTCGCGCTGCGCTTCGGCGCGATGTCGGCCGCCGCGATCCCGCGCCTCGACGAGGTGTTCGTCGCCGCCAAGGCGAAGGTCCGCTGGAGCGGCGCGGCGCGCCCTCGGGAGATCGGCGAGGCGCTCGTCGAGCCCGCGCCCATCGAGGCGCCGGCGGGTCTGCGCGCGACGCTGCGCGACTACCAGCGGCAGGGCGTGGCGTGGCTGCAGCACCTGCGCGTCTGCGGCGTCGGCGGGATCCTCGCCGACGACATGGGGCTCGGGAAGACGCTCCAGACGATCGCGCACCTCTGCATCGAGAAGGAGGCGGGGCGCCTCGACGCGCCGGCGCTGATCGTCGCGCCCACGAGCCTCTGCTTCAACTGGGAGCGCGAGATCGCGAAGTTCGCGCCGCACCTGAAGACGCTGGTCCTGCGCGGGGCGACCCGGCACGCGCGCTACTCGGAGATCGACGCGGTCGACGTGGTGATCACGAGCTACCCCATCCTCGTCCGTGACGAGGAGCGCTACGCCGCGCGCGAGTGGCACATGCTCATCCTCGACGAGGCGCAGACGATCAAGAACACGCGCAGCCGCGCGCACCAGAGCGCGAAGCGCGTCGAGGCCGCCCACCGCGTCTGCCTGACGGGCACGCCCGTCGAGAACCACCTCGGCGAGCTGTGGGCGCTCTTCGACTTCCTGAACCCGACCTTCCTCGGCGACGAGCTCGCGTTCCGGCGCTTCTACAGGATGCCCATCGAGCAGCTCGGCGACGAGGAGCGCCTCGCGACGCTGCGGGAGAAGGTCAGCCCGTACCTGCTGCGCCGCCTCAAGCAGGAGGTCGCCTCGGAGCTGCCGCCCAAGACCGAGCTGATGCGCCCGGTGGAGCTCGAGGGCGATCAGCGCGAGCTCTACGAGCGCATCCGTCTGGCCGCGCACGAGTCGGTCCGGCGCGTGATCCAGAAGCGCGGCCTCGCCGCGTCGACGGTCCCGATTCTCGACGCGCTGACCAAGCTCCGCCAGGTCTGCTGCGACCCCCGCCTCGTGCCGCTCCGGTCCGCGCGCGCCGTCGAGCGCAGCGCGAAGTACGAGCGGCTCTTCGAGATGCTCGAGGCGCAGCTCGGCCGCGGCCACCGCGTGCTCGTCTTCAGCCAGTTCACGCGGATGCTCGGGCTGATCGCGCGCGGCCTCGACGAGCGCCGCGTGCGCTACCTGATGCTCACCGGCCAGAGCCGCGACCGGGCCGCGCTCGTCGACTCGTTCGAGGCCGGCGAGGCGGACGTCTTCCTCATCAGCCTCAAGGCGGGCGGCGTCGGCCTCACGCTCACGAGCGCCGACACCGTCATCCACTACGACCCGTGGTGGAACCCCGCGGCGCAGGATCAGGCGACCGACCGCGCGTACCGCATCGGCCAGACCAAGCCCGTCGTCGCGACGAACCTCTACGTCCAGGGCAGCGTCGAGGAGCGCATGCTCGCGCTGCAGCAGCGCAAGCGCCGCCTCGCCGAGGGCGTCCTCAGCGGCGGCGCCGGTCGCCTCGCGCTGAGCGAGGACGACGTCGAGGAGCTCTTCGCCCCGCTGCTGTGAGAACCGTCGTCGGACTCAGTGTCGGCAGCCGTGGCCGTGGCCGTGGGGCTGGCCGCGCATGTGCTCGGCGAAGCGCTGGCGCATGACCTGACGACGCGCCGCCTGACGACGTCGCATCCTCGGGTGGCGCCAGCCGTGTCGGCCGCGCGGCCTCGCGGCCGGCGCGCGCTGGACGGCGACCTGGCCGGCGCCGCCGTAGATCTGGACGGTCGCGCCGGAGCCGTCCTCGGCCACGCCGTGGTAGACGACCTGGCCCGTGGTCGGGTCGGTGCTCTGCGAGACGATGCGGTAGGCCTCGAGGCTGCGCGTCGGCGCGCTCGCGCCGCAGCCCCCGAGGACACCACCGAGGAGAAGGAAGAGGGGGAGGTACTGCTTCATCCCGACAAACATCGGGTGCCGCGCGCCTCAGCGCAAACGACGGTAGGTGAGCCGGTACCGAATCTCGTCGGGGAGCTGGTTGGAGCCGATCGTCGCGCTCATCGTCATGTGCGTCGCGTCGGGGCTGAGGGAGAACACGTTGGTGCGGTGACCCTGGTCGTGCACCTCGCGCTGGTAGATCCGACCCTGGCGAAACGAGAGGCCGGCGCGGATGTCGTCGCCCTCGCTGCCGCGCACGCGGCGAGGCGCGCTGCCGAGGTCGAAGGAGAGGGGGCCCCACTCGTCGATGGAGATCGCGACGCGCGTCTCACTCTCGATTCGGAACCGGACGCGACCCTCGGGCTGGATGCGTCGCCGCATCTCTCCACGCGCGATCTCGCGGATGAAGAGGTTGAGCTGATCGGCCACGTGGTCGATGCCGTCCTCGAGCGAGCGCGTGTCGCGCGCCGACCGGGTGAACTGCCACGACCCGCCGAAATCCTCGAGCGCCGCGGTCTGTGAGCGGGAGCTCGGCGGCGCCACCGCGAGCGCCCCCAAGAGCGCTGCGCAGACCGCGATTCCCTTCGTCGCCCAAGATGCCATCGGTCGGCCGGCGTGCACTATACGTTCCGTCGCACCAGTGCGAAAGGCGTTACGCACCGACGGGCTTCGACTGAGACACGAATGTCACGGTGGCACGTCGGCAGTGCCACCTCGTCACCCGTGAGATGTCGCCTTGCCGGGGGGAGCCCCCGCCCTAGTCTGGCGCGCATGATCACGCTGAAGAGCTACCTCCGGGGCGAGTGGGTCGAGGGTCAGGGCGCGGGCGCGACCCTCGTGAACCCGAGCACGGGCGAGCCGATCGCCACGACGAGCACCGAAGGCTTCGACTTCGGCGCGGCGGTGGCGCACGCCCGGGACGTGGGCGGTCCGGCCCTGCGGGCGATGACGTTCGCGGAGCGGGGCGCCGTCCTCAAGACGCTCAGCAAGGCGATCCACACGCACCGCGACGCCCTCATCGAGGCGTCGATCCTGAACGCCGGGACGCCGCGCTCGGACGCCAAGTTCGACGTCGACGGCGCGAGCGGCACGCTCGCCTACTACGGGAGCCTCGGGAAGCGCCTCGGCGACGCCCGCTGGATCGCCGAGGAGTCGGAGCAGCTCACCCAGAGCGCGCGCTTCTTCGGCCGGCACGTGTGGGTGCCGCTGCAGGGCGTGGCGGTGCACATCAACGCGTTCAACTTCCCGGCGTGGGGGCTCGCCGAGAAGCTCGCGGTCGCCTTCCTCGCGGGCGTCCCCGTCATCTCGAAGCCGGCGACCGCGACCGCGCTCACGACCTTCCGGATGATGGAGGTCCTCGTCGAGACGGGCGCGCTCCCGGCGGGCACGCTCCAGCTCGTGTGCGGCTCGACCGGCGATCTGCTCGGCCACCTCGGCGCGCAGGACGCGCTCGCGTTCACGGGCTCCGCCGACACCGGCCTGAAGCTGCGTGGGATGCACAACGTCTTGTCGAGCTCGACGCGGGTCAACGTGGAGGCGGACTCGCTCAACGCGACCGTCCTCACCGAGGACGCGAGCGACGACACCTACCAGATGTTCCTGCGCGACGTGGCGCAGGAGATCACCCAGAAGAGCGGCCAGAAGTGCACCGCCACGCGCCGCGTGTTCGTGCCCGCGTCGATGATCGATCGCGTGCAGGCGGACGTCGCCGAGCGCGTCGACCGCGTCGTGATCGGCAACCCCGCCCACAAGGACGTCCGCATGGGGCCGCTCGCCACCAAGCAGCAGCTCGAGGACTTCCGGGCGGGCGTCGCCAAGCTCGTCGCCGCGGGCGCGACCGTCGTGCACGGCAGCCCCACCGAGGTCACGGTGGTCGACGCGGACGCGTCGAAGGGCTACTTCGTCGGCCCCGTGCTGCTTCGCGCCGACGACCCCGCGAACGCGGCCGCGGTCCACGAGCACGAGGTCTTCGGGCCGTGCACCACGCTGATGCCGTACGAGACCGCGGACGAGGCCGTCGAGCTCGTGGCGCGCGGCGGCGGTGGCCTCGTCGTGTCGGTCTACGGCGACGATCGCGACGTCCTCGCCAAGCTCGTCCTCGGCCTCGCGCCGTTCCACGGCCGGATCCTGATGGGCAGCAAGAAGGTCGCGGATCAGGCCATCGCGCCCGGCCTCGTGCTCCCGAGCTGCGTCCACGGCGGCCCCGGCCGCGCGGGCGGCGGCGAGGAGCTCGGCGGCGAGCGCGGCCTGCGCTTCTACATGCAGCGCTGCGCGGTCCAGGGCGACCGCGCGCTCCTCGACAAGTTCCTGGGCTGAGTCCGACGACGCGAAGCGTCGGAGGATCTCAGTGGGGAGCGCGAGGGGCTTGCCCCTCGCCGGAGAGAAATCGCCGGAGGCGATTTATCGACAGATCTTGAGTCCGGAGACCTCGAGCGCCGCTCAGAACTCTTTGGGCTCCGCGTCGCCCTCGGCGAGGCCGATGTGCATCCACTTCGTGAGGAGGGGTGACAGGGCGAGGCAGACGAACGCCGCGATCATCGCGGCGATGGCGATGATGCCGAACACGTCGCCGTAGGCGTCCACCGTGGCGGTCGGGCCGGGGATGAACTGGAGGCCTTCTTCGCCGCCCTCGGACACGCCCGTGAAGGTCGCGATGATCGCGGCGAGGTAGTTCGAGAACGCGGTCGCGAGGAACCAGCCGCCCATCACGCTGCTGACGAGCCGCGTCGGCGAGAGCTTGGTGACCATCGACAGGCCGACCGGTGAGCTGCACAGCTCGCCCGTCGTCACGAGTAACCAGCCGAACAAGAGGAAGCCCATCGAGGACATCCCGCGCGCGTCGGCGTTCTGCGCGCCCCAGTAGAAGATGCCGAAGCCGATCGCGAGCTGCGCGATCCCGAGGGCGAACTTCACCGGCGTGCTGGGGTCTCGTTTGCGCGTCGCGAGGAACGCCCACAGCGCGCTGAACGGGAGCCCGAAGAGGATGATGTAGATCGGGTTGGCGGCCTGGTACTCGGACGCCGGGATCTCGCTCGCGCCGAGCCCCATGCCGACGTTGCCCTCGGTCACCTCCCACTCGACGACGGCGATGTCCTCGACCCCGAGCTCGGGGTCCTGCGCCGCGCGCAGGTACGTGAGCCCGGTCATGGTGAAGGTGTCGCTCTCGCGGACCGCCTCGGCGAGCGCCTCCATCTGCGCGTCGGAGACGCGGTCGTCCTCGCCGCGGTTGACGTTGCGGTGCGCCTCGACGGCCCGGATGGCGCGCGCGATCTGCTCGTTCATCGCCGGGTTGCCGTTGGCCATCCCGAGCTGCTCCTGCGAGAGGAGGGGCAGGGCGGCGACCGCGGCGTCGGAGCTGCTCGGCGCGACGCGCAGGCGGACCGTGGAGCCGACCTCGTCGGCGGCCACGTGACGCTCCTCCATCACGCGATCGATGTTGCGGTCGGTCCAGTTGCTGAGGCTCGTCCCGGCCTGCTCGAAGAAGGCCCAGAACAGCATGTTGAAGAAGAACAGCACCAGGACGACGGTGAGCCGCTGCCGGGCGACCCGGTCGCAGCGCACGACCATGTCGTAGATGACGTAGATCAGGAAGACGATGCCGGTGACGTTGAGGACCCAGCCCGCGATCGTGTTGTTGGTCACGACGTAGGCGAGCCCGGCGATCACCACCAGGGTGCCGAGGTAGACGGCGTACTCGGCGGGCAGGAACCCGAGGAGCTTCTTCCGGAGCTTCTCCGGATCGGGCGGGGCGCCGGCGCTCTTGGCGAGCGGCCCCTTCTGCAGCGCCATCACCGCGACCGCGCCGGCGATCAGGAGCATGACGCCGAGGAAGATCCGGACGATCAGCTGGAGCAGCGAGTCCTGCCAGAAGGGCATCGCGACCGCGACCGCGAGCGCGCCGCCGCCGATGAGGATCTGGGTGAGCAGGGTCGGCGCGACGAAGACGGCGACGCCGATGAGCATGCCGATGGTCGCGAGGCCGAAGCCGTAGTGCCACCCGTAGGTCTCGCCCACGTAGCCGCACACGATCGGGCTCATCGCGGCGCCGAGGTTGATCCCCATGTAGAAGATCGTGAAGCCCGCGTCCTTCTTCTCCGACGCCTTCGGGTAGAGCTCGCCGACGATGGTCGAGATGTTCGGCTTGAAGAAGCCGTTGCCCGCGATGAGGAGCGCGAGGGCGCCGAAGAACGCGTAGCGGTTCTCGACGGTCATCAGGAGGTGGCCGGCGGCCATCAGCAGGCCGCCCACGATCACCGCGCGGCGGCGGCCGAGGAGGCGGTCGGCGAGCATCCCGCCGAAGTACGGCGTCATGTAGACGAGGGCCGTGTAGGCCCCGTACACGCCGTAGGCCTCCGAGTCGTTCAGACCGAGGAAGCCCTTGATCATGTAATAGAGCAGGAGCGCTCTCATCCCGTAGTAGGAGAAGCGCTCCCACATCTCCGCGAAGAAGAGCTGGAACAGCCCTGTCGGGTGGCCGAAGAGGGTTTTGCCCTGGGGCTCCGCGGTCTCTGTGGTCATGAGGCGGCCCACCTTCCGGTGGCCGCCTCATGGTGTCAAGTCGCCGGTTCGAGCGAGCGGGTCAGGTGCCGAAGGCCGCCCGGACGTTCTCGTCGTGGCGGATCCAGGTCGTGCGCGCCTCGCGCACCTCTTCGGCCAGCTCTCGCAGCCGGTTCTCGGCGCTCTCGACTCGGGGCAGCGTGAGGACGTCCGCGGGCGTGCGCCGCGTGGGCACCCACTTCAAGAAGACGCGGGCCTTGGGGTAGGCCTCGGCCACCCGCTCCCGCAGCGCCTCGAGGTAGCTCTTGGCGCTCAGCTCGGGCAGCAGGCCGACCGGGTCGGCGTCTTCGAAGATCACGTTGCTCGTGGTGATGTCGATCGTCTTGGGGCTCAGCAAGAAATGTTGTCCTTTTTTCGTGTTTCGGAGAGGGGTGAGGGGAGTGGACGGGATCAGGCGGCGGCCTGGTCGTCCTTGGCGCCGGCCACCTTCGGGGCGCCGACGCCGTAGGCGCCGCGCCGCTCGAAGATGCGCTCGCGCGCCGCGGGCTTGAGGGTCATCCACATGAAGTCGCAGACGTCGAGGAGGTCGCGCGGCTCGTGGCCGGCCTCGCGGAGCGCCTCGTCGACGCGCATCGTCATCGCGTGGAAGCGCTCGTAGAGCAGGCCCATCGGGCGGCCCGAGAGCATCAGCCCGGGCGCCATCCAGGCGGCCTGCAGCGTGAGCGGGCTCGTGCGCATCACGAGGTGCGTCGCCGGGTGCACGGCCCCGAGGAGCACGGTCGTCAGCTCCCACGAGGGGGCCTCGCCGAGCGCGCGCTCGAGGCTCGCGACGTAGCCGTCGATGCGGACCGCGATCTTCGACTTGCCGTGCAGCAGCGCGTGAAGCGAGCTGGCCACCGCGGCGTGGTGCGACGGATCGATCTCGGCGAACGCCTTCCGCTCCTTGGCCGACACGAGGTCGGTGAGCGCGAGCACGGACGAGGCGGCCGCGTGAACCGCGGTGTGCTCGTCGGCGGCGAGGCGGCGCTGCAGCACCTTGGCGCCGAGGCCCTCGGCGGCGGCCGTCACCATCGCGTCGCGGTGGCGCTTGAGCGGGCGCTTGCGCCCGTCACCGCGGTGCTGCTCGGCGTAGCTCTCGGACAGGAACCCGTCCTCGAACAGCTCGGCGAAGTAGGCGATCTGCTCCTCGAGCGAGGGAGGCATGCGACCCCCGGCGCCCTTGGGCGTCGAGCCGCCGTCCGCCATGTTGCGCAGCGCGGTCACGATCGCGAGCGTCACGTCGAGGGGCCGGTCCACCGCGTCGAGCAGGTGGTAGTAGCCCTTCTTGAACGTCCTCGTTCGGCCGTCCTGAAACTGCATCCGCAATCGGTCGTCCAGGGCCTGGACGACGGTGCCGAGCCCCCACACCTCGCGCCGCGAGTGGCGGAACAGCGCGGTGGATACGGCGCTCGGCGAGGTCACCTCGATGTCGTTCGAGGGGGGGGTGGACGTGTCAGCTTGCGTTGCGGTTTCAGACAAGATCGCTCCTTGCGTGGGGGTCGGGAACGCACGAAAGCCACGGAGCGCTCGGGGCGACTGCGGGGCGGTTCGGGCGGCGCGAGGCCGGGGCCTCGCTGTGGTCGTTGGCCTGCCGAGCTCCGCGCATCATCACGCACCCGTGGGCGCGTCGAGACGAGCACGAAAGCCCGAAGACTGAACGCACTGTAGCCTCGAATGCCTCAAAAGTAAAGTGTTTCCCTCGATTTTGTGGGGTGGTAGAGGATCCGCATGCAGAACGCGACCCACCGGATCGAGGCCGAACAGCTGCTCCCGGGGACCGGCGCGCCTCTTCGAGACGCGTGCTTGATCATCGAGGACGGGCGGGTCGCCTGGGTCGGGCCGCGCGCCTCGGCGCCCGCCACGGCGGCGGGTGTCCCGGTGTGGAGAACGCAAACGATCTTGCCCGGTCTCTGGGACTGCCACGTGCACCTCACGGGGCTCCGCACGACGAGCCTCGACGACGCGATGCGGGTCCCGCCGCCCGTCTGCGCGGCGCGCGCCGTGATGGACGCGCAGAAGGCGCTCGACGCCGGCTTCACGAGCGTGCGCGAGGTCGGAGGCTACGGCGTGCACGTCGCGCGCGTCGTCGACGAGGGGACCGCGCCGGGGCCGACCATCTACGCGGCGGGCGACCTGATCTCGCAGACCGGCGGCCACGCGGATCTGCACACCTACTCGGTCGGGTGCGTGACCCACTTCGCCGAGCAGGGGGGCTGGCTCCGCACGTGCGACGGCGAGGCCGAGTGCCTGCGCGCGGTGCGCCTGCAGCTGCGCCGCAACTGCAAGCTCATCAAGATCTGCGCGAGCGGCGGCGTGCTCACCGAGTACGACGACCCGATGCACCAGCAGTTCACGGATCGCGAGCTGCGCGTCATCGTCGAGGAGGCGGCGCGCGCCGAGCGGGTGGTCGCCGCGCACTGCCACGGCAAGGCGGGCATCCTCGCGGCGCTCCGGGCGGGCGCGAAGACGATCGAGCACGGGACCTACCTCGACGCGGAGACCGCCGACGTGATGAAGGAGGTCGGCGCGGTCCTCGTCACGACGCGGTTCGTGACCGAGCGCATGCTCGCCTACGGGCAGGCCACGGGGCTTCCGTCGTACGCGTGGGACAAGCTCGTCGCGATGGGCGCCCAGCACCGCGAGGCCGTCGCGCTCGCGATCCGGAGCGGGGTCACGATCGCGCTCGGCACCGACACGATCACCACCGGCGAGGGGTCGGCGCTGCCGTGGGGGCTCCACGCGCGCGAGCTCGAGCTGCTCGTCGACGCGGGGATGACGCCGCTCCAGGCGATCGAGGCGGCGACCGCGAACGCGCCGCTGACGGTCGGGGCGCAGGCCCGGCGCGCGGGGCGCCTCGAGGTCGGCTGGGACGCGGACGTGATCCTCGTCGACGGCGATCCGCTCGCCGACGTCGGGGTGCTCACGGACCGGGCGAAGATCACCCACGTGCTCAAGCGCGGGCACGTCGAGAAGGCTCCCACGCCGTCACCGGCGTGAAACCACTCCGGGCGCCGACCCGGGGCGCGAGAGGGTATCTTTGGGCCCATGAGGCTGACCCGGGGGATCACGCGCGCCGCGCTCGCGCTCTTCTTGCTCACCGCCGCGTGCGACGACGACGAGGAGGAGTCGACCGAGGGCAACGAGGCGACGGAGCCCACGCCCCCGGCGGCGACCGGGCCCCTGCTCGAGCAGCAAGGCAACCTCGCGGCGGACGCGCCGAGCGACGGCCGCGGGCGCTACGACCGCTACTTCGTGGACGTCCGCGCGAACGACAGGATCCTGGTGACGCTCACCTCGACCGCGTTCGATCCGATCCTCGAGGTCACGCCGCCGTCGAGCGGGGCGCTCGTCAACGACGACTGGCAGGGCGACACGACGCGCTCGCAGATCGAGCTCATCACGAGCGTGGCCGGCCAGATGAAGATCGAGGTGCGGAGCTACGCGCCGACGGGGGCGGGCGCCTACTCGCTCACCGCGCGGCGCGTGGGCGAGGACGGCGAGGCGGCGTCCGTGCCGGTGCTGAGCGCAGGTCAGACCGTCGACCAGGCGATCACCGGCGACGGAGACGCGTACGTGATCCGCGCCGAGGGCCCGATCCGGATCGCGGTGAGCGCGCGCGGCGGCGCCGCCCCGTCCACGTCGGTGGTCAGCCCGGACGGTCGCGGGCTCTCCCCGCGCGACGGGGCGTACGAGGCGTCCGAGGCGGGCAACTACCGGCTCCAGGTGGCCGGCGCGACGGGCCTCGCGTACCGCGTCGCGGTGACCCAGGGCACGGCGACCCGACCGCTGCTCGCGCGGGCGCACCACCAGTTCGAGCAGATCCTCAACCAGCTCGCGGGGACCGCGCCGAGCAACGCCGGCGACGACACGCCGCCGCCCCCGGGGCAGGCGACCGACGCCGCGCCCACGGCGCCTCGCGCGCTGCTCGTGCGCATCGGGGATCGGCTCAACGGGAACCTCGCCGCCAACGACAGCCGGCTCCAGAGCGGGGAGTACTACGACGTCTACGAGCTGAGCGTCGCGCAGCCGGGAGAGACCATCGCGATCGAGATGGAGTCCGCGACCCTCGACTGCTTCCTGCGCGTCGACGGCCCCAACGGAGGCCACTGGGAGAACGACGACTTCGGCGGGACGCTCAACTCGCGCGTGGAGCTGCCGCTCACGGTCGCGGGCACGTACCGCATCGTGACCACGAGCTACCGCGAGGGCGAGACGGGGCCCTACGAGCTCAAGGTGCTGACGCAGCGCGACGCCGCGGCGTCGGCCGTCGCGGGGGGCGCGCCCGCGGGCGGGGCGCCCGCGGGACCCGAGCAGCGCATCGAGGGCGAGCTGGCACAGGGCGACTCGACGCTGCGCAGCGGCGAGTTCTACGACGAGCACACCTTCGACTGGCCGGCCGGCGCGCGGATGCACATCGAGGCGCAGTCGACGGAGTTCGACACCTACCTGATCGTCCACCCGCCCTCGGGCCGGCAGCAGGACAACGACGACATGGTCCCGGGGCAGAGCCTGAACGCGGGGCTCGACCTGCAGACCGAGGAGGCCGGCACCTACCGCGTGATGGTCACGAGCTACCAGCCGGGTGAGACGGGCCACTACACCCTCGTCCTCGGCGGAGGCGGCGGGGTCGCGGCGCCGCCGCCGACGGGCAACCCGCAGGCGAACACGCCGCCGGCGGGCGGCCGCACCGAGACGGGGAGCCTCGCGCAGGGCGATCGCACGCTCCAGAGCGGCGAGTTCAGCGACACGTTCACGATGACGTTCACGCCGCGGAGCGCGGTGTCGATCCGGCTCGAGTCGAGCGACTTCGACACCTACCTCATCGTGCGCTCGCCCAGCGGCAACCAGGAGGACAACGACGACCTCACGCCGGGCCAGGGGCTGAACAGCGGGCTCGACATCCCCGTCGCCGAGCCGGGCGAGTACGCGATCGTGGTCACGAGCTATCGGCCCGGCGAGACGGGTCGGTACACGCTCCGTGTCTCCGAGGGGCCGTCGGTGGTGTCGCCGCCCTCGAGCCCGACGCCGCCGAACGGTGCGCCCCCGAACGGCGCGCCCCCGAACGGCGCGCCGCCCGCGGCCGCGAGCGGGGAGGCGGGCCGCGTGTGGGGTCTCTTCGCCGGGATCACCGACTACCCCGGGCAGACCAACGACCTGCCCGAGTGCGCCAACGACGCGCGCAAGCTCGCCGAGGCCGTGCGCAACCAGGGCAACATGCCCTCGAGCCAGGAATTCTTGCTGACGGACTCGCAGGCCACCACCGGCAACATCCGGCAGGCGATGCAGACGATCGCGTCGCGGATCCGACCCGACGACGTCTTCATCTTCTTCTACTCCGGGCACGGCGGTCAGACGGACTCGAGCTCGGACCCGCGCGAGATCGACGAGCGCGACGAGTACATGTTCGTCTACGACGGTCGCCTGATGGACGACGAGGTCGGGCAGCTCTTCGACCAGATCCACTCGCGCGTCTCGCTCATCGCGCTCGACGCGTGCTTCGCGGGCGGCTTCGCGAAGGACGTGATCACGACGCGCGGCCGCGTGGGCCTGTTCTCGAGCGAGGAGGACGTGACGAGCGCGGTCGCCAGCAACTTCCAGGCGGGCGGCTACCTCTCCCACTTCCTGCGGCTCGGCATCCAGGGCGAGGCCGACAACGACCCGAACAACGCGATCCTCACGGTCGGCGAGCTGACCCACTACACGTGGCGGCAGTTCGGGCAGCACGCCTCCGACGTCCGCATGTCGATGGGCTACCAGCACCTCGTCGTCGACCGCGGCGCGGTCCCCACCTCCGAGGTCCTCTGGGCGGTCCGCCGCTGACGGTCATAGGCCGGCCTCGAGCGCCTCTTTGAGCATCAGCAGGTCGTTCTGGATCGAGCGCTTCACCATCCGTGACAGGAGCGGGCCGGCCATCTTGAAGAAGCCGCTGCCGCCGCCAGCGCAGTGGATCCGGGTGGTGGTGTGGCCGCCCGGCGCGTCCTCGAGCAGGTAGGTCACGCGCATCTCGAAGGGCTCGTTGGTGAGCATCTGGACGCGCGCCTCGGGCTCGTGATCGAGCACCTCGATGACGTAAGAGAACTTGCGCCCGAGGAACTTCGAGGTGCGCTCGACCTTGGAGCCCGTGACGAGCGGCCCGTCGGTCAGCGGCTTGGCGTCGACCAGCCCGCCGGTCCACGTGGCGTCGTTTCGGGGGTCGAACATGTAGGCGGCCACCTCGGCGCGCGGGCGCTCGATGGTGACCTCGGCGGTGATGTCCACGCTCATGGCCTCGAACCTACGGGCGCCTGGCGTCCTGGACAATGGTTGGATATCGAGACTCTTTGTCCCATCATCGAGACGATGCGGATGGACGACATGCGGGTCTTCTCGGCCGTCGCGGAGGCGGGCTCGTTCACGGGGGCGGCGAAGCGGCTCGAGCTGCCCAAGCAGACGGTGAGCCGGCGCGTCGCCGAGCTCGAGGCGGTCCTCGGGGTGCGGCTGATCCAGCGGACGACGCGGTCGCTCCGCCTGACCGATCTCGGCGCCGCCTACGCCGCGCGCTGCGCGGAGGTGGTGCGCCTCGCGGACGAGGCGACGGCGGCCGTCACCGACGCGGCCCCGCGCGTCGCGGGCGTCCTGCGGGTGACCGCCGATCCGCTCTTCGGGGAGGCGTTCCTCGCCGACCTCGTCTCGGACTACCTCGAGCGGCACCCCGACGTGGCCGTCGAGATCATGCTCACGCAGCGCAAGGTCGACCTCGTGGAGGAGGGCTTCGACGTCGCCTTCCGCGTCGGCCGCGAGCCGGACAGCGCGCTCGTCGCGACCAAGCTCGGGCCGGCGTCCGTGCGCTACTGCGCGAGCCCCGAGTACCTCGCGCGGCGCGGCGTCCCGCGCGGCCTCACCGACCTCGACGCGCACGACTGCGTGGCGCTCGCGCCCGAGGGGGCGCCCGCGCGGTGGCTCTTCCTCGTCGACGGCGCGCCAGAGTGGCGGGTGGTGTCGGGGCGCCTCCGCGTGAACCACCTGCCGACGGCCAAGCGCGTCGCGCTGTCGGGCGGCGGGATCGTGAACCTGCCGACGTTCGCGGTCGCCGCCGAGCTCGAGGCGGGCGCGCTCGAGACGGTGCTCGACGAGCTCGTCGCGCCCTTCGGCGACGTGTCCCTCGTCTACGCGGAGCGGCGGCTGCTCGCGCCGCGCGTCCGGCGCTTCGTCGACCTCACGGTCGCGCGGTTCCGCGAGGGGCGGCTGCTCGAAGGGCCTCCGCCAGGCGCGGCAGCACGTCCCCGGCGCGCGCGCTCACCCGCACGGTCGCGACCGAGTCGCCCCGGCTCTCGCCGAGGTTGACGATCGCGATCGGCTGCCCGTTCGCGTGCGCTCGCTTCACGAAGCGGTAGCCGCTGAACACCGCGAGCGAGCTGCCCACCACCAGGAGCGCGTCGGCGGCGTCGACGATCCCGTAGGCGCGCTCCACGCGCTCGCGCGGGACCCCCTCGCCGAAGAAGACGACGTCGGGCTTGAGGGCGCCGCCGCACGCGCCGCAGCCGGCGACGGTGAAGCGAGCCACCAGCTCGAGCGGGAGCTCCGCGTCTCCGTCCGGCGCCATCTCCGCGCGGTGGGCGCGCCAGCCGGGGTTCATCGCGTCGAGCCGCGCCTGGAGGTCGTCCCGCGGCTCGATGAGGCCGCACTCGAGGCAGCGGACGTCGGCGAGCGCGCCGTGCAGCTCCACCACGTCGCTCGAGCCCGCGGCGTGATGGAGGCGGTCGACGTTCTGCGTGATCAGCCCCGCGAGGCGACCGTCGCGCTCCATCGACGCGAGCGCGTGGTGCGCGGGGTTGGGCGCCTTGCCGCGGAAGCGCTCCCAGCCGACGAACGCGCGCGCCCAGTAGCGCTGGCGACCCTCCGGGCTCTTCACGAACTCGGAGAACCGGATCGGGTTGCGGGCGCGGCGGCGGGTCTCGGGGCCGCGGTAGTCGGGGATGCCGCTCTCGGTCGAGCAGCCCGCGCCGGTGAGCACGGCGATCCGGCCACCCCCGAGCAAGTCGATCAGCGCGTTCACCGACTCGGAGCGTAGGGCCGAAGGCGCGGCCGTCACCCCAGGCAGATCACGACGGTCTGGCTCGGCACGAGCTGGTTGCCCACGGGGGCGTTCGGCGAGGCGCCGTTGCTGCCGATGACGTCGAGGTTCCGGACGACCGGTGAGCCCTCGACGTTCAGCTTCATGGACGACTGCGTGCGGGCGCACGGGCCGCCGAACATCCCGCTCGTGACGCCACCGCCGACGCCGGGCTCGTCGCCCTGGGTCTTCATGACCTTGGTCTTCACGGTGAGGACGTTCTTGTTGAGGATCTTGACCCGGAGCGCGCACGTCGGCGCCATCGCGGTCGCGCACTGGCCGATGCTCGGGTAGGGGATCGGCACCGGGTTGGGGGCCGGGGGCGCGGGGGTGAGGCAGACGTTGGGGAACGCCATCGTCATGCCGGCCATGTTCGTCGAGACGTGCATCGCTTCGCTCCTCAGCCCAGCTCGATCTTCTCGGCCATGATCTCCATGTCGTCCTCGGCCTTGAGCGTGACGTGGTTGGCCATGACGGTGTAGGCGTCGCGGGCGACCATGCGGATGCGGCCGCCGCGGATCTGCTGGACGCCTTCGACCTCGCGGAAGGCGTCCCGCATCCGCTCGACGATGCGGCCCACGCGGCTCTCGACGACGTCGGCGGTGTGGCGTACCGCCTTGACGGCGCTGTCCACGCGACCGGCCGCGAAGAAGGCTTGCTGGATCGAGAAGCGCGCGTCCCCGAGCTTGGCGCCGAAGCGGGTGGCCTCGAGCTGGGTGTTGCCCTCGTCCATCGTGAGGGACTGCTCGCCCACGCCGATCGAGAGCGACTCCTGGCCGCGGATGCGGACCGCGCGCCCCTCGAGGTCGAGCTCGTCCGCGCGCAGCAGCACCTCGCGCGAGCTCACGACGCTGCGCCCCGTGCGGGCGTCGTGCGTGAACAGGACCTCGCCGTGGGCTCCGCGCACGGTGAGCACGTCGGACTCCACGGTCGCGGCGACTCCGTCGCTCGTCCGCCCGGCGACGACGGGTCGGATCGCGCCGACCACGCCGAGCACCCACGCGCCCTCGGCGCCCACGAGCACGACGACGCGATCACCGACCACGGGCCGGTAGTCTCCCGTCGTGGCCACCGTCGCGTCGACGACGGCCGCGCCGACCTCGACCTGCACCGCGCGCGGCCCGCGCAGCGCGACCACGCGGCCTTCGCGGGGCCCCGCGTCCGGGGGATCTTCGACGACCTCGGCTGCTCGCATCTCGTTCACGATCCTTTCGGGACGAAGTCTTCCGCCTTCGCCCGCTTCTCGTTGGTTCGGCGGACCCCGCCGAGGGAGGCGTCGGTCCAGATGGTGGCGTGATCCTCGACGCGATGGAGATCGGCGCCGTCGAGAATCGCGCGGGTGAGGTCCGCGGCGTCGAGCTTCGCGTGAGCGAGCAGCCCGTGCCGGATCGAGGCCCCCGCGAGGTTGGCGCCGCGCAGATCCGCGCCCTCCATCACGGCTCCGTCGAGCTTGGCTCCGGCGAAGCGCGTCTTCATCGCGGTCGCGTCGGGGTATTGGCTGTGGGAGAGGTCGGCGTCTCCGAAGTCCGCCTCGTCGAGGGTGGCCTCGGCGAAGATCGCGAATCGGCCGAGCAGCCCCCGCGCGGAGGCCTTCTGCAGCTTCGCGCCGTAGAAGCTCACGCCGTTGGCGCGGCACCCGTCGAGGCGCGCCTCGCGGAGGTCCGCGCGCGTGAAGTCCGCGTTGATGATCGGGCACCTCCGGAAGTCCACTCCGACGGCCTTCACGTCGCGCAGGGACGCCATCTCGAGGTTGGTTCGCAGGAAGGTCACCTTGCCGAGCTCGGCGTCGTCGAGCTTCGCGTAGCGCAGGTCGGCGTCGGTCATGTCGGCGCCGTCGAGCGTAGAGCCGCGCAGGTTCGCGCGGTGCAGCATGGCCCTGGCGAGCTTGGCGCCGTCGAGCTTGGCCCCTTGCACGCGGGCGCTCTCGAGCTGCGCGTGCTCGAGGTTGGCCCCCGTGAGGTTCGCCTTCGAGAGGGTCGCGTTGGTGAGGTTGGCTTCGCTGAGGTCCGCGCCGGACAGGTCGGCCTCGGCGAAGTCGCACCCGGTCAGGTCGCAGCCCGAGAGGAAGACGCCGGGCATCTTGCAGCGCATGAAGCTCATCGCGGCCAGCGCGCGCGCGTCGAAGCGCGCCCCGGAGAGGTCGGTGCCGAAGAACTGGGTTCCCTGAACCGAGACGCCGCGCAGATCGGCGCCTCCGAGCTCCACGTTGGCGAGGTTGGCTCCGTCGAGGTTCGCGCCGGCGAGGTTGGCGTCCACGGCCGCGGCACCCGTCAGGTCCGCGCGCCGGAGGTCGGCGTGGGTGAGGTTCGCGCCGTCGAGCAGCGCCTCGTTCAACTGCGCGTCGACGAGCGACGCCTTCGAGAGGTCGACGCCCCGGAGGTCGGCCCCGTGGAGGTGAGCGCGGTCGAGGAGGACACCGGCCAACGACTTGCCCGCGAAGCCCACCTCGGGGAGGTGCGCGCCGCGGAGGTCGGTGGGCATGCCCGCGATCGTCGTGAATTCGACCTCGAGCAGATGCGCGTTCTCGAGGATCGCGCCCGTGAGATCGGCGCCGTCGAGCTTGGCTCGAGACAGCGTCGCGCCCGTGAGGCTCGTCCCGAGGAGCCTGGCCTGCGACAGATCCGCGTCGGTGAGGTTCGCCCCGTCGAGCGTCGACCCGGAGAGGTCCGCGACCCGCAGCTGCGCTCGCGTCAGGTTGGCGTCGGTGAGGTTCGCGGGGCCGAAGCGCGCGCCGTTGAGCTTCGCGCCCACCATCGTGGCCTTCACGAAGCTGGCGGCCTCGAGCTTCATCGCGCCGATGTCGACGCCCGCGACCGTCGCTCCGTCGAAGCACGCGCCGCTCGCGTCCACCGCGTCCTCGCCGTAGCCGAGCGTGAGCTGGCCGATCAGCTTGGCCTTCTTCAGGCTCGCGCGGCGCAGGTCGACGCGCTTCAGGGAGACGACGGTCCACACGGACCCGTCGAGCAGCGCGCCTCGCAGGTCGACGTCGACGAGATCGACGTTGTCGAGCGTGAGGTCGGTGAGGTCGGCGCCCGCGAGGTTCGCTCCCCGCACGATCACGTCCACGAGCGCGCGTCGCTTGCGGACGCGCTCGAGCACCTGCTCGGGCTGCGTCAGGACGACGCGCTCCTCCGCCGCGGCCTTGTCGCGGCGCTCCTGCTCCATCTCGCCGAACGCCTCGAGCGCGGCGTCGATCTTCTCTCGATCGAAGCTCATCGCTTCTCCCACATCGTGCCGTCCACGTTGGCGCCCTCGAGCGACGCGTTGTCGCCGAACGCCTCGTAGAAGTTGGCCGCGTAGAGGTTCGCGCCGCGGAGGTCCGTGCCGCCGAGGTTGGCGCGCTGGAACGTCCCCTCCATGACGTCGGCGCCGCGCAGCGAGGCCCCGACCAGGACGGCTTGCTGCAGGATGGCGCGGCGCATCGAGCACCCGGTGAGCACCGCGTTGCTGAGGTCGGCGCCGGTGAAGTCGGCGTGGGTGAGCGCGGTGCCGGCCATCGACGCCCCCTTCAAGGTCGCGTCTCGCCAGTTCGAATCGACCGCTCGGACGCCGCGTGCGCTCGCGCCGGTGAGGTCGGCGCCACGCCCCACCCGGAGCTTCGACAGGTCGGCCCCGTCCAGGAAGATCCCCGGGGCGCTCACCGAGTAAAACCGGGCGTCGACGAGCTTGGCCCCCGCGAAGCGTGCCCCATCGAGCTTGGCGTGGTTGAACACCGCTTCGGCGCAGCGAGCGCCCGCGAAGCTCGCCGCTCGCAGATCGGCGTGCTGCAGCGACGCCTTCTCGAGGACGGCCTCGTCGAAGACGGCGGCCTGGCATTCGGCCCGGTCGAGCGTCGCGTCCGACAGCCGCGCGCCGAGGAGCTTCGCGTCTTCGAGGACCGCCTCGGTCAGATCCGCGCCGCGCAGCGACGCCTTGCCGAGGTTCGCGCTCAGGAAGTCGGCGCGGGTGAGGTTGGCGCCGTCGAGCTTCGCGCCGGTCAGGTTCGTGCCTCGGAAGTTGGCCTCCATCAGGATCGCGTCGGTCGCCTTGAGGCCGTGGAGGTCGAGCCCCGCGAGGTTGGCGCCGGTGAAGTCGCCGACGAGCGGCGCGCCTTTGCGATGCGCGGCGACGACGACCTCGCGGAGGTCGGGCGCGGGCGGAGCCTCGGGGAGCTTCGGCTGCTCGGGCTCCTCGTCGGCCTGAGCGAGGGCCTTGGCGAGCTCCTCCTCGAGCTGATCGAGCTCCGCGGGGGCCTCCATGCCCTGCTTCTCGAAGGCCTCCCGGAGCGCCTTCGGTTCGAGCTTGGGGAACGCGGCGAGCTGGTCCTCGTGTCCCGCGGTCAGCGCCGCGACGTCGACGCCCGCGTCGGCGAGCTGACGCGTCAGCTCCTCGAGCGGGTCGGGACCCGAGCTGGCCTCCTCGGCCTTCTTCGTGGCGTCGAGTCGAGCCGCGACCTCGACCGCGCGCGCTCGGGCGTCGTCGTCGGCGGGCGCATCCACGAAGGTCTGGTCGTCGGGCGGAGGCTCGGCGGCCGGCGGTGGAGCGTCGCCCTTGAGGGCTTCGAGCGCCGCGTCGCGCGCGTCCGCGGCGGCGCGCATGCGCTGCCAGCACGCGTCGAGGGTGGCTCCGCGCGCGCCTTCGGCGCCGAGGTCCTCGTGCATCGTGAAGAGCCGGGCGAGCCCGTCCGGGGCGAGCTGCGTGTGGTCGAGTCGCACCTGGCCGCGCCAGACGCAGAACACGAGCCCGCGATCCGCGTCGATGGTGATCGTGTCGCAGACCAGCCGCACCTCCTCGAAGCCCTCGCGCGCGTTCGGGTCCTCGCCTCGTACGACGAAGACGCGAGGCAGGATTCGCGGGAGGCGCGACTCGAGGCGCGGGAAGATCGGGTGGAGGTGCTGGAGCGCGATGACCTCGTCGCCGTGCCAGTAGCCCTCGATCTGCTGATCGGCGGGCGCCTCGTTGAAGTAGGCGTAGCGGAAGTCCTTGGGCAGCCACGGCCACCGCTCGCTCTTCCAGCGCTCGTCGTAGGTGCCGGTCAGCGCGGTGCGCGCGGGCCAGCTCATCCCCGTCGCGCCCACTCCGGCGGGGGCGGGGCGCTGCTCGCGCGACGTGATCGGCGCGGACTCGAGCTCGAAGTTGGGCAAGCGCCCGTCATCGAGGCCGCACCCGAGCGGGTTGGCGGGGTAGCTCGGCCCGCCGAACGCGCGCTCCCACTGGAGCGGCATCGCTTCGAACGTCGAGGGGCGCGCGCCGCCCCAGGTGCGATCGCCGTAGACGGCCAGCGACTTGCTGATGGGCCCGACGCGGAACCCCGCGACGGTGCGCTCCTCGGGGCGGCCGCTCAGCGTCCGGACCGAGCCGGTGACGAAGCACTCCCCGCGGGGCTTCAGGAGCGCGAAGTCGCTCGGGTAGCGGACCGAGCGCGCGGGATCGTCATCCCAGTGGAGCTCGCCGGTGGGGACGTCCTGCTCGACGCAGAGCTTCGCGGCTCCCTCGCGCGCCAGCACGAACGTGGCCTTGGCGACCACGATCATCGAGGTCTTCGGGGGCTCGGTGGCCCAGAAGAGGTTGGCCGTTTCGAGCGATGTGTCGCGTAGAAGGTCCACGTCGAAGCCTTCCAATCACAAGAAGAGCACTTGAGCCGCCGTCCAGCTCCAAGCGCCGGTGGCATCGCAAGCGAGGCTGCAGGAGGGCAGGCCGATCGTGGCGGAGTCGGCCGCGGCTTCCATGGTCATCGAGGTCCCCGCCTTCATCACCGCGCCGGTCGGGCCGAGGTCGACGGTCGCCAGCTTCGCCAGGTCGATCTTGAGACCCTTGGGGGTGAGCGTGACGGTGTAGGCCGGGTTCTTGATCTGGAGCTGGACCTTGCCGTCGATGTCGATCCTGCCGCTCTTGACCTCGACGTTGCCGCCCGAGTCGTACTCGATGGCGAGCGGCTCCTCGAGCTTGATCTTGGTCAGCGCGGCCATCTTCACGCTCAGCGTCGGGATCTGCGTGAGGGCCTCGCCGCCCTTCGCGCCGATGTAGGCGTTCGTCGCGTAGAGCTTCCATTGCCCCGCGCGGGCGCAGGCGTTGACGTCCTTGCCCGCGGCGATGGAGACCTCCGAGCCCTCGATCGCGGCGTAGCAGAGACCCTTGAACGTGGCCGCGACCCCGGCCATCGCGTGGGCGTCGAGGAACCCGTAGTCGTTCACCGTCACGCCGAACTCGGTCATGCCGGCGAGCGCGAACATCGAGTTGAACGTGGGGGTCGCCACGCAGATCGAGCCCCAGGAGTACAGGTGGATCCCCGGGACGCCGTCGCTGTAGAGCTGCGACGTGTTGACGAGGTTGCCGATCGCGCTGGTCGTGTACCGGATGCCGGTCACCGTGGCGACCGTCGAGGCGCTCGTGCCCGTCCCCTTCACCCCCAGCAGCGCTCGCGCGATCTCGAGCCCGATCGCGAGCACGCTCGAGGCGACGTCGGTGATCGCCCAGAAGTTGCCGACGGGGTCGAGCGAGTCGACGTAGGCCTGGGCGGAGTCGTTGGACGGGTTGCTCGTGTCCGGCCCGACGTAGTCGGCCTTGTCGCCGTCGACGAAGTCGTTCGTCAGGAAGCCGACCGTCTCGCTGAGGCCGAGACCGCCGAGGATCTTCACGCTCTTGGCGCCGCCCAGGAAGAGGCTGCCGTTGGTCCCGACGACCGTGTCGTCCTTGGACCAGACCCAGAGGTTCTTCTGGAGCGACTGCAAGAGAAGTTGCCCCGAGTCGGCGTTCGAGAGCAGCGCGAGGGTGCTCGTGGAGGTGCCCGTGCCGTCGGCGTCGATCCAGACGCGCCCGTCGGTGTTCACGCAGAACCCGTCGCTGTTCCAGCTCGTCGAGCTCCACGCCTTGCCGAGGTTCATCGACGTCTCGGGGCTCGGGCTCGGGACCGCCAGGGTCGCTCGTTGCTGAGTCGTCATGAGCTATCCGATGTCCACGGTGGTGCCGCTCACGGTCACGGACGCGCCGGGCGTGACCTCCACCTTGCCCCCGCCGAGCGGCCCGCCGATCAGGATGGTGCCCTCCTTCTTGGCCACGAACGTGGATGTCACGGCTTGCAGCGTGGCGCCGCACGAGTCGGCGGTGAGATGGCTGCCGCCGCCGGGGCCGGAGAGAGAGGCCTCGGAGTTGTTGATCGAGATCGCCACGTCCCCCGTCGTGTGGAGCTTCGCCGACGAGAGACACTTCATGTAGGTGTCCAGCATCGCCGTGCTCTCGAGCTTGGTGAGGGCGCTCATCTGGATCGAGAGCGGGCACTCGATGGCCACCTCGTTGATCGCGTTCACCTCGATCACCGAGGTCGGCGACTGCGGGAACACGGCGACCAGCTGCCCGAGCGTCATCGCGGCGCCCCGCATGGTGAGCGTCCCGGCCCGCGAGGCGATGGTCTGCTCTCCGTCGCTCTTGCACTCGTACCAGAGCAACCCGGAGAAATCGACGGTCCCCGCGGCGGACACCGACGCGCGGCGATAGCCCCGCAGACGCGACATGCCGATCGCGAGCTTGGTGTGGAAGAGCGAGCCCATCGTGAGGCCGACCATGCCCGTGATGTTCACCGACCCGTAGAGCGCGCCCATGTAGGTGCCGCCCTGGGAGAACAGGTTGATGCCGGGCAGCATCGAGACCTCGCGGCTCCAGCCCAGCGTCGCGATGCCGAGCGCCGCGCCGACGAGGTTGGCCGCCACGTGCGTCGCGCCGACCCAGGAGAACCCGGTGCCCACGACCGCCTGCACGATGCCCACGACGCCGGCGGTGATCCCCATCGAGACGTCGAACCCCGTCCACAGCGAGGAGGCGATGGTCGCCTTGGGCTCGTACTTCTCGATCATCGCCGGCAGGGTGCCGGGGGTGCCCTCCGAGCTGGGCGGGACCGTCTCGAACCCCGCCAGGATGTTGATGCCGTCGGAGGAGCCGACGAGCGTTCGGCCGCGCGAGCCGATCATCACGCCGCCCGCGGCGGTGCCCGACATCCGGTTCTTGGCCTGCAACCAGGCTTGCCCGTAGCTCTGCAGGATCGCGTCGCTCGCTCCGGGGCTGCCCTTGGCGTAGAGCCGGACGTGGTCGTCGGCGTTGACGCTGATGCCCGCGTAGTCGACGCCGCTCGTGTCGTTGTCCGCGCGGAACTTGCCGATCGCGAGCGAGGTGAACGGGCTCGGGACCTCGAAGTAGAGGCGCGTGTCGCTCGTGGAGGTCGTGGTCACAGCAGGTCCAGGACGCCAGCGTTCGCGATGATGGAGGTGGGTGTGATCTGGATGGTCCCAGCGCCGATGTTGGCGGCCGCGGGCAGCATCTGGATGTTCGTCGCCTCGTTGCCGAAGGTGATGGAGCCGGGGGTCAACGTCACCAGGCGCCCCGCCCCGGTGGAGATGGAGATCATCGTCGGCGTGCACTCGAAGGTGTAGACGACGCCCTCGATCTTGAAGGAGTTGCCCTGGGTGAAGGTGGTCTTCCCCTTGGCGCCGACCGAGACGCTGCCGGGCATGCTGTAGGCGCTGCCGATGCCCAGCGAGACCTTGCCGGTCGAAGGCATCAGCGCCTTGAAGGACGCCTTCCCGATGGCCCCCATCGTGATCGTCGCGGTCGGGACCTGCTTGGTCGCCGCGACGAGGCCGCCGATCTCGATGTCCTTGCCGTACATGTTGACGCTGTCCCAGCGCGCGGCGTGCTTCCAGTACTTGAGCGCCAGGAGGTTGACCTCCTTGCCCGCGACGACCGAGGCCTGGCCCCAGACCGCGTCGATGAGCGCGCGGTAGCCCGCCTCGTAGGAGAGCGCGACGATGCCGAGCTGCGTGTTGTTGAGCGACGTGGTGCCGACGCCGACGGTCCCCCACATCGACTGGTACGAGGGGGTGCCCGCGAGGATGCCACCCGGCGCGTGGAGGGACACCGACTGCAGCGGTAGCAAGCGGATCGAGGAGATGACGTACGAGATGGTGTTCCAGACCGTGAACAGCATGAAGCCGACGAGCTTCAGCACGTTCCAGACCTTCTTGAAGCCCTTCCAGCCGTCCTCGCGCCACTTCTTCAGGACGAGGAACTCCTGGAGGTCCTTGGCGCGATTGAGGATGCTCAGCATCGAGTCCGACAAGCCCCAGACGATGTCGGCCGCGAGCACGCAGTCGGCGATCTCGCTGACCGCCTTGGGCTTGGAGAGGTCCGAGTCGTCTTGGTTCGACGCGTCGACCAGGTCGCCGCCGTAGCCCGTGAACATCCCCACGTAGCCGGCGCCGGCGACGTAGAGCTGCTTGCCCGCGGCCCACGAGGAGTGACCGCCGCTCAGCAGGTAGGCGTCGTCGGCGGTGGACTGGACCCACAGGTTGCCCTCCGCCTGCACCGTGGCCGAGCCGCCGGCGCGCATGAACACGTGCCGCGTGCTGCTCATCGAGAACCCGGCCTGGGTCATCGTGGTGCCGTCTTGCGTGTAGCTGGCGCCGAGGCCGACGACGCTGTCGTAGGTCGGGATGTAGAAGATCGCGCGCTGCGTGCTCGTGCTGCTCGACGAGCTCTGGACGCCGTCGGTGCTGGTCGCGTCGTCGTCGGCGGTCGCCTCGACGCCGGTGCCGCTCAGCGAGACGGTCAGCGTGCCGCTCGTCGAGTTGGGCCCCGTCCACGGGATGGAGATGGAGCCCGTGTAGGATTGGACCGCGCTCGGGGTGAACGAGACCGTGAGGGTGAGGGAGCCACCGCTCGACACCGTCTTGGAGCCGGTCGGCGACACGACGAACTGGGAGTCGCCGCTCTGGCCGACGTTGAACGTGTAGTCGCCGGCGGGGGCCCGTACGAGGACGGAGCCGATCTCGGTGTTGCCGACGGCGGTCGTCCCGAAGGCGAGGGTGGTCAGGTCGGTGTCGATCCACGGCTGGTCGACGGCCTCGCCTTGCAAGGTGACGGTCGCCAGGACCTGGCCCTTGTCGTCGCTCACGGTCAAGGAGCCCGTGTGACTGCCCACGGCGCTCGGGCTGTACGTGACCGTGAGCACCTCGACGGACGTCGTCCCCCGGTCCCACTTCCCCTCGAGCTGCAGCCACTCGCCGTTGGTCAGCGCGAATGCGTCCCCCGTGACGGCGAGCTGCACCTTCTTCTTCTCGTTCGCCTTGAGCTCGAACGTGGCCGAGCACGCCGAGGTCGCCGTGGTGCTCACGCTGGTGCGCCCGAAGTCGAGGGCTGTCGTCGACATCGTCAGATCCATGACCTCACCCTTCCTGCCTTCGAGCCCCCGCCGCGGACCGATCTCGACTCAGGCTCCTGCTTCGCCCTCTTGGCTCATCATCGAGGGCGGCTTCGCGTCGCCGACGATCTGGAACTTCGGCATCTCGGCGCCGGCCGCCTTGCCGTAGGTGTCGACGAACTTGTTCCAGTTCTCGGCGCCCGCGGCGATGAGCTGGAAGAAGACGTCGGGCGTCATGCGCACGGTGCTCACGACGCGGGCCTGCTCGGCGACCTCGCCGTGCCGCGGGGGGTAGGGCTTGGCGCGGCGGCCGGCGAAGGGCGCGAACTCGGTGAGCGCGATCGCGAACTCGCGGTGCGTGTGCACGATCTGCGCGCCGTTCGCGTAGACGGGCGTGGGCTCGTCGCTCCAGTCGATGTCGATCTGCACGGCCTCCGGCTGCGCGCCGGGCTGCTGCTGTCCGTTACCACTCATGCGTCGTCCTCCAGCTCGAACAAGATCCCGGTCGAGGTCCGGATCCGGCTCTGGGTCGCGTTCGCGTCCACCACCGGGCTCATCGTGTCCACGTTCGGCACCGCGCCCACGATCACGGGGCGCTCGGGGTCGCCGTCGAGGTGCGTCACGAGCACCTCGGTCCCGATGTGCAGCGGCAGGTGCATGCCGTAGTCGGCGCCGGCGCTCGCCTGGGCCATGCGGATCCAGCGCGACGCGCGGCCGCCCGAGGCCGCGGCCTCGTCGAACGGCATGATCACCTTGTAGCGGCCGTACTCGTCGATGGGCGCGGCCACGCCGATGACCTCGCCGTCGACGACGGCGTGCATGTGGCCGACGATCACGGGGCGCTCGGTCATCCGCGGCGCGCGGAAGGCCACGTCGCTCGGGATCGCCTCGAAGCGCTGCTCGACGTCGTTGGTCTCGCCGCCCTTGTCGACGCTCGTCTCGATCGCGGTCAGCACGTACTCGCCCTCGAGCTCGGCGATCGGCATGCCGGTGGTGCTGAAGCGGTGGCCCGGCGCGAGCCCGGGCGCGTGGAGGCCGCCCCGGTGGACGAGGCGATCGACGAGCATCTCCTGCGCGCGGACGGTGGAGAGCAGCAGGCCCTCGGCGTCGTCCTTGAAGTGGTCGCCGTAGCGGCGGTGCTGCCCGCTGCCCGTCGCCTCGTCGACCGCGGCCGTGCTCGTGAGCTGCAGCTGACGCTCGGTCTGCGAGCCGTCCTCGGCGGCGAAGGGCGTGCGCCAGTTGTAGTCGCGGAGGGTCACCGACGCGGTCTGCGGCGACAGCGTCCGCTCCATCGGGCCGATGTGGGCGGCGCTCGTCGCGTCGCCGTGGCTCGCGTAGGTCAAGGTGGCGTGGCCTTCGTGTGCGACGAACGCCTTGTTGTCGTCCGCGAGGGTGACGACCTCGCCGTCCGGCTGCTGCTCGAAGAAGAAGAACACGCCCCAGTGCTCGGCGAGCCGGCGCACGAAGTCGAGGTCGCTCTCCTCGTACTGCACGGTGTACTCGCGCGCCGGGTACTCGGCGAGGTAGCTCGACTGGAACGGGATCTGGTGCGCCGTGAGGATCGCCTCGATCACGGCGGGCGCCGTCATGTCCTGGAAGACCCGCGAGCGCTCGGTCCGCGCGAGCCGCGCGAGCCGGGGCACGAGCAGCACGTGGTACGTCGTCCGGGTCGAGTCGGTGGTCGGCTCGAGCGTGATCTGATCGAGGACGCCCGAGATGGTCGCGTCGCCGATCGTGAACCGGCACGGGTGCCGGAGCATCGCCTCGAGCGACTCCAGCGCGAGGCCTTGATCCTGCGTCGACTCGAGCCACAGCTCGTACTCGTAGATCTGACTCAGTCGTTCGTGTCCACGCACGCGGGCCAGCCGCAGGGCGGCGACGTCGGGGTCGCCGCAGTCGCTCGAGAAACCGAGGGTGAGCTCGTCTGCCATCTGATCCTCCAAAAGCGCCTACGAGCGCTTCCCCATGATGCGGTAGTAGGCGCGCGAGAAGGCGCTCCCGAAGAGGTGCTCGGCGTAGCGATCGCCGGTGCTCAGGTCCAAGTGCTTGCCGACGAACTTGTAGTAGTTGCCGGCGGCCCCGAAGGGCCAGAAGAAGTCACCGAAGCCCATCGACGTCTTCGCGAGGGCGCCCCGCGCGACCGCGCCGATGGCCTGGGGCGAGATGGCGCTCAGGAGCGCCCGCGCGCCGTCCTGCGCGCCGCTGATGAGCCCGAGCTGGTGCATCGCGATGTCGGCGAAGGAGCGCGACAGCTCGTCGATGCGCTCACGGCCGTCGACGCTCGCGTCGAACAAGTACTTGAGGAGGTCACGCGAGTCCGTGAACCGCGGCAGCGCGTTCGTGGAGGTCGCGCTCTCGAGCGACAGCTCCTTCCGGATCTGCGACTGACCGCCCTCGAGGTCGATCAGCGCCGCCGCGAACGCCTCGAGCACCGCGCCGGCCCGCTCCATCTGCGCGGCGGGATCCTCCCACTCGCCGGAGCTGCCCGGCGCGAGGCGCTCGAACCACGCGGGGACGTCGCTCCCGGTCGGCTCGAGGCCGGCCTCGGCGCGCATGTCGGAGGTCGCGAACGCCTTGGGGAACTGCGCCTCGAGGAGCATCGCGCGGGTGCTGCGCTCGGCGTCGGTGGCGTCCGCCATGCCCTGCCGGATCACCTCGTCGAGGGCGTCCTTCGCCTTCTCGAACGCCGCGTAGACCGGCTTGATCTTGTCCATCAGCTCGCGCTGACGGATCGCCATCTGCACGAGGTCCTTCTTGCTCGACACCCCGCTGCTCTTCGCGATGGTGTCGGCGAGCTGGTCGGCGGTCATCGCGCCGAGCTCGACGGTGCCCCCGGCCGCGATGCCCTTCGACTGGCGGGTGGTGCCCCCGAGCGTGAAGGCGCTGGCCCGGCGCGAGAGGATCTGATCGTCGCGCAGCGCGATCCGGGTGCACGTCAGCCGGAGCGGCCCGATCGCGAGCTTGGTGTCGGGCGTGAGGTCGACCTCGACGTTCTTGTCGAGCCGGTTCCCGTCGAGCTCGGACCCGTTGGTGCTGCCGAGGTCGAGGTAGCGGGTGGCGTCCTCTTCGAAGCGGATCAGCCCGTGCCACTGGGAGACGAAGCTCTCGTCGATGGCGAGATCGTTGAGCGTGTTGCGCCCGATCCGCACCGGCGACCGCTTGAACCCGGCCTCGATCTGCGCGCCCGTCTCCTTGTTCGCGACCTGGATGAGAAGTGGCAGCACGGGGCGCAGGCTAACCGCGATCACCGGGCAGGTGAAGCCTCCAAGCCCGCCCGCGGAACACCCCCGGAACCCCACGTGGAGATGGGCTGCCGGTTCCGCATCCCAGCATGCGGACTTCGCAGTCGGACTCAGCGCTCAGCGAGGAGCCGGGTCAATGTGGGGCTCTCCGCGGCGAGGCGATCGAGGCGGTACCACGCCGTCCCCAAGGGCCGGAGTCGAGCCCGGCGCGGCAGGGCGGAGCGCGGCGCGTAGTGGCACGCGAGGCTCCGCCGGGACCGCGCGCGGTCGAGCCGAGGGAAGCTCCCGTGGACCAGGTCCCGGTGCCAGAGCACGGCGTCTCCGCTCCTCGTCAGGAGCGGGACGGCGCCTGGAGGCGGCGTCGGGAGGCTCGTCAGGCGCTCGCGCTCGCGCGCATCGAGGCGGTGGCTGCCCGGGACGACGAAGAGCGGGCCGTTCGCGATGTCGAAGTCCTCGAGCGCGATCGAGGCGCCGACGAAGCTCGCGTCGCAGGGGTCCTCGCCGAACGAGTCGACGTGGGTCTCGGACTGCCCGCCGGTGCGGAAGCTCGTCGTGAAGAACAGGACGGGTCGCTCGCCGAAGAGCTCCGTCAGCGCCTCCAACACGCGGGGGCTCCCGGCGGCGGCGCGCACGCGCTCGTCGGTCAGGTAGCCCATCACCATCCGGTCGGCGCCGTCCTCGCGGAGGACCGCCGAGACCAGCTCGGCGCGAGCGCGCTCGAGGCGGATCAGGGCCGCGGTCCACGGCCGATCCCGCGCGCGCTCGGCCCAGGGCGCCAGCAAGCGATCGCGGAGCTTGAACCCCCCGATCGCGGCGCGTCGCAGCTCACGGAGGCCGGGCAGCGAGGTGAGATGCGCGCGCCGCGCCGCCCGCGCGAAGCGCTCGGCGAGGCGCTCGTTCAGCGCCGCGACCTCCGCGGCCGTCAGCACCGCGGGCAGCTCCACGTATCCGTCGCGGTCCCACGACGCGAGGAGGGGCGGCATCGCGGGCTACCCGCGCGCCCACGCGTCGACGACGCGGTGATGGCGGCGCATCGCGGCTCGGAACGCGCCGTGGCCGAGCGGCAGCGCGACGGGGAGCCACGCCCGCGAGCGCAGCGCGAAGGTGAAGGTCCGGAGGACGCGCGTGTGGTCGCCGTCGCGCTCGAGCTCCCAGAGCTCGTCGACGTGCGAGACGATGAAGCGGAACGCCGAGTCGAGATCGTGGATGCGGATGCCGTAGCGGTAGGGCGGCTCGACGATCCGCACGACCTCGCGGTGGGTCGAGCCGTCCGAGTTGACGACCCGCGTGCGCGCGCCGACGTCGAGGAGGGTGCCGCCCTCGACGGTGACCTCGCGGATCCCCGGGATGGGTCCCCAGCCCGGGAAGGAGCGAAAGCCCTCCACGCTCGTGATGTGCTCGTAGAGGCGCTCGGGCGTCGCGGGGACGCGGGCGCGCTCGCGGATCGGGATCTCCATCGCCCGGGAGCTTGGGACCGGCACCCCACCTTCCGCAACGCGGCCGGCGCGCTACGCTGCGCGGGCGTGAGCGACGGCTTCTTCGACCGGCTGTTCCACCCCCGGGCGCGCGACATCGCGGCCGTGGATGGGCCCACCCGCGTCGAGCTCGCGTGCCGGGTCGCGTCGCCCGACGTCGTGGTGAGCTCCGTCACCGGCATGGAGGCGGCGCTCGTCCGCTGGAGCCTGCTCGAGGAGCGCACGGTGCATCCGGACCGCGGGGGCGGCGCCGAGCGCGGGTACCGCGTGCTCGAGCGCGGCCTGTACGGCGATGGCGCCGTGCTCGTCGCGTTCGCCGGGCAGGCGATCGAGGTCCCGCTCGAGACGGCGCGCCTGGTCCTCGTCGAGGACCCCGAGGACGGAGACCTGTTGCTCGCGGTGCCCCCGGCGCTCCGGCCCGCGGTCGCGCGGGCGGCCACCAACCGCGCGCTCGCGTACCGCGAGTCGTACCTCCGGCAGGGCGCGTTCGTGACGCTCGTCGCCACGATCGAGCGCGTGCGCGGCGACGGCGCGCCCGGGTACCGCGAGGCCGCGAGCGCCGGCCCGTCGCTGCGCGCCCTCACCGAGGACAGGATCGTCATCCGGGAGGACGGCTTCGGCCTCGCCTGACCGCGCCGCACCTGTGGCACCCTGAGGCCATGCGGATCGCCATCGTTGGGCTCGCGATCCTGGCCCTGCTCGGCTGCGACGAGGGCGGCGCGCCCGACGCGAGCACCGCGCCGTACGACGGCGACTTCATGCGTCGCGACGCGGGCGTGCTGCCGCCGACCGAGCCGGTGCCCCTGAACGCGAGCGACTTCACCTACACGCTCGAGGAGAGCTCGGCCACGCTGCCGCTCTGGACCACGCCGGTCACGCGGCGGGTGACCGTCGCGGATCGGGCCCCCACCGCGACGCGCTCGGGCCTCTGGATGAGCGCCGCGCGCGGCGAGATGGAGGCGGCCCAGCTCCTCCTCGGCCCGGTCGCGGGGCGCGTGTCCGCGCGGGTCGCGCCGTTCGCGGATCTGCCGGGCGCGCGGATCGAGGTCAGCGTCGCCGGCTACGTCGCAGGTGTGGAAGAGACGTTGACGCCGCTGGCGAGCGGCGTGGACCTCGCGGACGACCGGGCGGTGCCGCTCTGGATCGTGGTGACCGTCCCGCGCGACGCGAGCCCGGGCGATCACGCGACGACGGTGTCGGTCACGCTCGCGGGGGGCACGGCGGTCGAGGTCCCGCTGACCCTCCACGTCTACGACTTCGCGATCCCCGAGGACATCCACTTCCAGACCCAGCTCAACCTCGACGTGGGCTCGCTCGCGTCGGGGCGCACCGTCGACGAGGCCAAGACGCTGCTCTTCGAGCACCGCTTCACGCCCAAGAGCGTGACCTGGCCGAGCGGCTTCACGCCGTCGATCACGTGGGACTCGGACGCCAACCCGATGCGGTGCCGCGCCTTCTGGGACGAGCCGACCGAGGCCGACGAGTACAGCATCGGCGCGCTGTCGCGGCGCTACGTGCTCGGCGAGGGCTGGAACGGCCGAGGGTTCCCGACCGCGATGATCTTCCAGTTCGTCGACAACGCCACCCCGCGGCCCGACACGTTCTGCGGTGAGAGCCGGGGCGACGCGTTCGGCACCGACGCCTACGACCGCGAGTGGTCGGCGTTCCTGAGCGCGCTCGACGCCTACCTCGTCGACGCCTCGATGCAGGAGCGCGCGTACTACTACGTGCAGAACGAGCCGCAGGACGCCGAGGACGCGCGCCTCGCCGCGCACCTCTGTCGGCTCACCCGCGCCGCCGCGCCGAACCTGCGGATCGCGATCAGCGAGGAGCCCACGCCGGCCATCGCCGAGGACCCGGGCGGCGCGTGCGGCTACGACATCTGGATCGCCCACGTGCGGGCTTACGAGGAGGGCTACGCGTGGGCGCGCCAGCGCGATCACGGCGAGCAGGTGTGGTTCTACTCGCTCGACCACGACCCGCCGCCGTACTTCAACCCGACCGGCGACGACGCGCCGGGGCTGCACGCGCGCATCATCCCGTGGGCCGCGTGGTCGCACCGGATCCGCGGCTGGGCCTACTACGACTTCGACCGCTTCTTCCACGGCGGCCTCCCCGGCGTCCGCGCCGAGCTGTTTCGCGAGGGCTTCGAGGACTACGAGTACCTCTTCCTCGCGAACGGCAGCCAGCACCCCGAGGTGGACCTCGACGCGGCGCCGGACCGCACCGTGCGCTCCGTCGCGTCGAGCATGACGAGCTTCACGCAGGACCCGGACGCGCTGATGGCGCTGCGCCACGAGCTCGCGCGGTACCTCGAGGGCTCGCGCGACACCCTGCCGGTGCTCGAGGTCGAGGGCGGCCGACCGCGCGCGGCGTACTTCCTGAACTTCCAGGACCCGAGCGGCGAGCCGAGCGCGGAGCCCCTCGTGATCGGCGGCGACGAGTACCTCAAGGTCGGCTGGGAGCCGTGGGACGACGCCGCCGGCCTCGGATGGATGGGCGAGAACGTCGGCACCGGCATCGTGATGAGCGGCTACGACGACGTCGGCGGCTTCGACGAGCGGCAGCGCTCGTACGTCTACGACGACTACGGGCGCAACAACCTGTTCGAATTCGCGATCGCGCCTGGCCGGTACTCCGTCACCGTCGGCGTCGGGCGCCCCGCGCGCGGCTACCCGGGCGATCCCCACAACGTGCGCGTCGAGGGCGTCGTCGCCGTCAACGACGAGGCGACGAGCGACGCCGCGCCCACGATCGAGCGCACGGTCACGGTGGAGACCACCGACGGGCGCCTCTCCTTCGAGGTCGGCGGCCGCTCCGCGTCGAGCGGCGACTGGGCCTACACGTTCCTGGCGTACGTCACGATCACGCCCGTGGATTGACGCCGCACATAACGGTGTTATGTAGTCCGGCGTAACACCGTTATGTCGGGCGACGCCATCGAGCGCATCCATCGCGCACTCATCGCCGGGGAGCTGGCCGACGAGGACCTCTCGGCCCGGCGCATCGCGCGCTTCCTCGGCAAGACGACAGGCGTCGTGTACCACCACTACGGCTCTGTCGACCGGCTCCTGTTCGAGGTGAGCCAGCTCGGGTACGCGGCCCTGCGCGAGCGCCTCGAGGGGGTCGCCGAGCGGTCGGGCGATCTCGCCGATCTCGCCGCGGCGTTCGTGGAGTTCGGCCTCGACCACCCCGAGCTCTACCCGTTGATGTTCGAGCGCCGCTACGACTGGGCCGCGCTCCGGGCCGCCGGCGTCTTCGACGCGCCGACCGAGAGCGGGGCGCTCCTCACCTCGATGACCTGCCTCCTCGGCGACGCGGGCGCCGTCGACCCCGTCGCCGATGGGCGCCTCCTCGTCGCCGGCCTGCACGGCCTCGTCTCCCTCGCCGCGAGCGGCCGCGCCAACGCGGGCGCGCTCGGCACCCCCGACCGCGACGTCGCCATCGCCGCGGCGCGCGACCTCGCGCAGCGCATCGCACCGAAGAAGAAGAAGAAAGGACGCTCCCGATGACCCAGCTCTCCGACCCCCTCACGCTCGTCCGCGGCGGCGTGCTCCCGAACCGGCTCGCCAAGAGCGCGATGAGCGAGCGCGTCGCGACGCGTGACGGCCGGGTCACCGAGGAGCTCGTCCGGCTCTACGAGCGCTGGGCGAGCGGCGGCACCGGCCTCTTGATCACGGGCAACGTCATGGTCGACGCGACCGCCATCGGCGAGGAGGGCAACGTGATCGTCGAGGACGACCGCGATCTGCCCGGGCTGCGCGCGTGGGCGCGGGCGGCGAAGTCGGGGGGCGCGCAGGTGTGGATGCAGATCAACCACCCGGGGCGCCAGTCCCCGCGGACGCTCTCGCCGCGGCCGGTCGCGCCCTCGGCGGTGGGGCTGAAGGGCGCGGGCCCCGCCTTCGCCAAGCCGCGCGCGCTCGAGCCGAGCGAGATCGAGGCGGTCGTCCAGCGCTTCGCCACCACCGCGCGGATCGCGGAGCGCGCGGGGTTCGACGGCGTGCAGATCCACGGCGCCCACGGCTACCTCGTGAGCCAGTTCCTCTCGCCCAAGACGAACCTGCGGGACGACGCGTGGGGCGGTGACCCGGTGCGCCGGCGCCGCTTCCTCCTCGAGATCATCCGCGCCATCCGCGCCGCGGTCGGGCCGCGCTTCGCGATCGGGCTCAAGCTCAACTCCGCGGACTTCCAGAAGGGAGGCTTCGACGAGGCGGAGTCGATGGAGCTGCTCTCGATCCTCGACGGCGAGGGCCTCGACGTGATCGAGGTCTCCGGCGGCACCTACGAGTCCGCCGCGATGTTCGAGGAGACGGTGCCCCAGCACGAGAGCAGCCGGCGCCGGGAGGCCTTCTTCCTCGACTACGTCGAGAAGGCGCGCGCCCGCGTCCCGAACACCCCGCTCATGCTCACGGGGGGCTTCCGGACCCGCGTCGGGATGCAAGAAGCCTTGCGAGGCGCGGTCGACGTGGTCGGCCTCGCGCGCCCCCTCGCGGCCGAGCCCGACCTGTCGCGCCGGCTCCTCTCGGGTGAGGCCGAGGCGGCCTACCCGGTGCGCATCGCCACCGGCATCAAGTCCCTCGACGCGTTGCTCCAGGGCGCCTGGTACCAGCTGCAGCTCGATCGCATGGGCCGCGGCCTCGCGCCCGACCCGAAGCTCGGCCGGCTCCGCGCGCTGATCGGCTACTTCCGCCCCCGCCGCGGTCGAGCCTATGAGGCCCCGCCGGAGAGGGCCGCGCGGCCCTCTCCGCCGGAGGCGGCTAGGGCGCCGGGACGGTGAACGAGGTCGAGCTGACCGGGGGGTCGCCGGTCCAGGGGTCGATCCGGATCGCCCCGAAGATCGCCCGAACACACGCGCGCCGGCGGGGGCAGTCCCGGACGGAGACGCTGCGGATGGTGCCGTTCGGGCGGAACGTGGGGTGGACGTCGCAGCGCTCCTCGGGGCCCGTCGGGGCGCACGTGGCCTGCGCTTCGCGGCTCGCGGCGAGGAACCGCTCGCTGATCTGCTCGTGGTTGGGGAGGCCCGCGATCCTCGGGTGCCCGCGCAGCTCGCAGCGGGGGTGGGAGAAGCTCGGGACGTCGCAGTCGGCGGGATGGTAGCTGCACCGCGACTCGGAGGCGCTGCGCTCGACCTCGCGATACTCGGAGCCGTCGAACGCATACCGGAGATCGATGGGCCCACCGAAACCGGTCATGGGGTCGATGCGGGTGTGGAGGTCGTCGAGCCCGTTCGACGCCGAGCCCTCGACTTCTTCGTGCAGCGCCCCCTCGATCCGGCCGAGGTGATGCCCGCATGCGCCGCGCATCACGTAGAGGTCCCACGCGACCTCCGTGGGGCAGCCCGTCTCCGGGCGCCTCGCCCGCGGCTGCGGCACGAGCACGTCTGGGACTCCGTCACCATCCAAGTCGCGGTCCCGGAGGCTCTCGAGGCTGTACAGAACCCGTTCCGGCCCGGTCGGGCCGTGCATCCAGGTCACGAGGATCTCGAAGGGCTCCTCCGGCACGGCGACGCACGGACCGGGCAGCGCCATGGGCGGAGACGCTGGCGTGGGTGCGGAGGCGGGCTCGGAGTCGCGGTCGGGTTCGGAGTCGGAGCCCGGCGCGGAGTCGGCGGCGGTATCGGGCGCGGGCTCGCTCGCGGGCTCGGGCGCGGGCTCGGACGCGGATGCTCTCTCCACGCTCGCGTCGCCGACCGCCCCGCAGCTCGCGCTCACGCCGCCCATCAGGGCGAGCCACACCAGGGGTCGAGGGCCGGATCGTCGCGGCAGCATGCCTCCTCAGGCTACGCGCCGCGCCCGTCGATCTGCCTCTCACACCTCTCCCACGCGCGGCCGCGCCGGTCGAGTCCGCACCCGGGCGCTACGGCGGGCAGTCCCCTGGCTGGAGCTGCCACGCTCCGTCGACGCACCGGGCCACGTCGTCGCAGCAGCCGTGGGAGTGGCAGACCACGCCCTCGGTGGCGCAAGGCACGTTGCTCTGCACGCCCTCCCACGCGCCGTCGCACTCGGGCGGTGGGGTCGGGTGGCAGGTCCACACCTGCTGATCCTCGAGCCGCATCAGGTCCTCGTCCGTGCGGGCGGTCCCCCCGCAGCCGCTCGGGTGCGCGCAGCGGCAGGTGAGGCCCTCCACCTCGCGCACCTCTCCGAGCGTCTCGCACTCGCCGCTCGGCGTGCTCGACTCGCCGCCGCTCGACGCGGCGCCGCCGCCCTCGGCGCCCGAGCACGCGGTCAGGAGCACGAGCCCGGTGAGGGCGCGGAGCAGCCGGAGCGGCATGCGCGTCAGCCTACAGATCATTCCCGCGAGCGACACGTCGATAGCCCCCGTGACTCGACCTCACGCTTCGCTGGCCCTCGTCGGCCTCTTGTCTTGTTGGGCCCCGCTCGCCTCCGCGCAGGACGCCCCCCGCCACGGACGCCTGATGTCCGTGACGGGGGAGAGCCCCGCGGTCTGGCTCTCCGGGGATCGGGTGTACGGGCCGAGCGGCTCGTACCTGAGCGCCTGCTCGAGCCAGGGCTGCGCGCCCATCGTGGCTTCCAAGGCGTGCGCACCGCCGGCGTGTCCGGGGTCCGGGACGATGCACCGCGTGTCGCGCGCGGTGGCCCGCGTCTCGGACTGGCCCACCGACGTCGAGGGCTACGAGCGCGAGCGCGAGATCCTGGGGACCGATCCGCAGCTCGTCGGGCTCGGGCTCAGCAACCACCCGGGCTACGGCGAGTGGGTCCAGCACCACCAGGACCAGGAGCGCGCCGACGAGCGCGAGCGCCGCCGCCACGCCGAGGACGTGCGCTGGGTGTCGGGGGAGCGGGAGGACGGGGAGCGGTGGGAGCTCGCGCTCAGCGGGGACCTCGCGACCCTCGTCGAGACGCCCGGCACCTACCTCGGCGCGACCGCGTCGCTCGGCCTCGTCTACTACGTCGACGCCCACGACGCGCGCGACGAGGACGACGAGTTCCTCCTCAACTTCTTCATGGGCGACACGATCGGCGCCGAGCTCCGCACGCACTTCCTCTACCGCGCCGACACCGCGCAGGAGGCCGAGTGGATCACCGCGGTGGGCATCCGGCCGATGTTCGCGAACCGCGCCGGCGACACCGTCGTGCGCGTCCCGACCTACCTGGGCACCGTCATCCCCGAGCTCGGCGTGATCTTCCGCTCGGACCGCGACCCCACCTGGTACGCGTCCTGGGAGCTCCCGTTCTCGTTCCTGATCGACCACGACGTCGCGTTCGACGTGGCCGCGCGCTTCTTCGTCGTCGACGAGTGGATCGAGCTGCCCGACGACGCGCCCGAGGACTCGGACGATCCGGCGGAGATCATCCTGATGCTGAGCGCCGGCTTCCGGCTGCCCTGACCCTCTACTTCTCGAGCAGGCGCTCGACCCCCGTCCAGTCGTCGGGGGGCGGCTCGGCGCGGTACCGCGCGCAGCGGTTCGCGAGCATCATCGGCAGGCGGTCGCGCGGGGACAGCGCGAGGCACTCGCCGAGGAGCTCGAGCGAGGCGTCGAAGTCGCGGGCGAAGTACGCGTCGAGGGCGCGCTCCCAGTTCTCGAGCGTGCGCTCCTTCAGCTCACGCACCGCGTCGGTCTCCGCGTCGAGGATCTCGTAGAGGGTCACCGGCCGCGCCGCGCCCTTGACGATCACGCGGTCGACGCGGCGCGCGGTGAACGCGCCGGGGTCCTCGAGCGCCGTCCACGTCGCGTCGCCGACGATGGCGGCCGCGTCGTACTGCCGCGTGAGCCGCTCGAGCCGTGAGGCCAGGTTGACCGCGTCGCCCACGACGCCGCACTTGATGCGGTCGAGGCCGCCCACGATGCCGAGCAGGAGCTGCCCGGTGTTCACGCCGACGCCCATCTGGAGGGCGGGGCGGTCGGTCCCGACGCCGCGCTCGTTGAAGCGGGCGAGGGCGCGCTGCATCTCGACCGCCGCGCGGACCGCCTGATCCGCGGGGGCCTCGAACAGCGCCATGATCTCGTCGCCGTTGAACGAGTCGATGAAGCCGCCGTGTCGGACGATGGGCTCCTCCATCGCCGCGAAGTAGTCGTTGAGGACCTCGACGATCGCGCGCGCGCCGAGGCTCTCGACGAGGTGGGTGAAGCGCCGCAGGTCCGAGAAGAGGACCGACATCGTCTTCTCGACGTGCTGGCCGAGCGCGATCTCGGCGAGGTCGCCCTTGCCGAGGCTGTCGAGGAACTCGTGCGGGACGAAGCGCGCCTGCTGGCGCGTGAGCTGACGCTGCGCCTCGTAGAGCTTGGCGTTCTCGAGCGAGACGGCGGCCTGCGAGATCAGCAGCTCCATCAGCGCCGCGCCCCGCGGCGTGAACACGCCGGGGAGGTTGGCGTGCTCGAGGTAGAGCACGGCGGTGGTCGTGCCGCGGTGCGCGAGCGGCAGGCAGTGCACCGAGCGCACCCCGCGCGCCTCGACGTATGGGTCGGCCGCGAACAGCCCGCCGCGCTCGGTCGCGTCGTTGATCAGCGTGGCGCGCCCGGTGCGGAGCACGTAGCGCAGGACGCCGACGGGATCGGCCGCCGGATCGCAGCCCTCGAGGGGGCGCGAGACGAGCTCCGGCTCGCCGGTGGCGAAGCCCTCCACCGCGACCTCCCACGCGCCGTTGCGCTCGAGCAGCAGCAGCGCGCGCTCGGCGCCGGCGGCCTCCACGGCGGTCCGGAAGAGCACGCGGAGCAGCTCGTCGAGCTCCATCGTCGCCGACAGGCCCTGCGCCGCCTTCACCATCGCCGCGGCGTCGAGGTCGAGCCCGACCACGCTGCCGAGCGTCACGTCGATGCCCGTGGCCGGCGTGCGCGCGCGCCCGAGGATCTGCGGCAGCTCCGCCTCGAGCGCGCGGGTCTTCGCGTCGGCGCCCCAGCGCTGGTAGGCGAAGCGCGCGTCCTCGAGGAAGGCCCGCCCGATCGAGGCCTCCGCCCCGCCGCGGCCCAGGTGGTAGCGGCCGGCGAGCTCGGCCACGAGGCCCTCGTCGTTGATGTACTCGGTCGCGCGGACCGCCTCGAGCGCGGCTCGGTACAGGGGCTCCGCCTCGGTCGGGGCGCCGGTGACGCGCGCGCGCTCGGCGCGCACGAGGAGCAGGCGGTGGCGGAAGTTCGTCTCGCCGACCTCGCTCCACGCCTCGAGCTGCGCGACGCTGGCGTCGATCGCGGCGAGCAAGCGAGCTTGCTCCTCCTCGGCGACCTCGGGGTAGCGCTGCGCGGCCGCGAGGGGGGCGTAGAGGTGGTAGGCGGACAGGTGGTGGGTGGAGGCGGCGCCCGCCTGGAACGGCGCGGCGCGCGCGGCGACCGACCAGGCCTCCTCCGCGGTGCCGAAGTGGTAGCGAGCGACGAGCATGTCGCCGAGGGTCACGAACACGACGCTCGCGTTCCCCGCCGTCTCGGCCGCGGCGAGCGCCTCCTCCTCGTCGTAGCCGCCGAAGGTCAGCGAGGCGGGCGTGTCGGTGTGGCCGCGGAACGCGCCGACGAGCTGCTCGAGCGGGCGGTGCAGCGCGAGGGCGGTGTTCTGCTGGTAGCTCCGCATGAACCCGCCGAGCTCGGCGGCGGTCCGCTCGACCTCGCCGAGGGGGAGGCCCGCCACGAACGCGTTGGTGGCCCAGGCCTGGCCCGCGATCGCCGCGAACTCGAAGTCCCCGCTCGCGCGGCCGACGCCGTAGGTGTCGAGGAGCTCCGGGAGCGCGCGCTGCAGCGGCGCGATCCAGGGGCAGACGTTGTTGTGCACCACGAGCCGCGTGCGGGCCTCGAGGTGCCGGTCCTCCCAGCGGTCGAGGAGGCGGTGCGCGACCAGCCCGATCTCGTGCGCGGCGGGGAGCATCCCGATCGCGTTGAGCACGATGCCGTAGACCGCGAGTCCGAACGGGGTCCCGATGGAGGGGCCTCGCTCGACCGAGGTCGCGACCAGCTCGCAGGCGATGATCGGGAGCAGCGCGGGCTGCGCGTAGTAGGCCGGCGAGCTCACCTCCACGAGCAGGGTCATCGCCGCGAGGACGATGGGATCCTCGGCGTCGGGGAGCGCCTCGATGCGGGTCGCGCCGGCCTCGCCGAGCGCGCCCATGGCCCGCTGGACCGCGGCGCCGACGTCCGCGTCGCCCGGCTCCGCGGGGAGCGTCACGCCGAGCGCGCCGAGCGCGTCGCGGGCGATCGCGATGGCCCCGTGCAAGTCGTGTTGCGCGATGTGGGCGCCGATGTCGACGCGCCAGGCCTGCACGTTGTCGAGCAGGACGCGCGCGCGCGCGTGCACCTCGTCGAGCCGCCGCGCGGTGAGGCCGAAGTCCGCGATGAGGTAGGCGCACTCGGCCGACGCGACGGTGAGGTCGCGCGCGAGCTCGTAGCGCGTGTCCCACGCGTCCTCGGCGAGGCACGCGAGCCCGGCCTCGAAGAACACCGACGCGGCGCCGAAGGCCGACGCCCGGCGCGCGCGTCGCCCGGCCGAGAGGTTGCGCTCGGCCAGGTCGAGCTGCGCGTCCGCGTCGAGCAGCTCGCGGGCCTGGTTGAGGTGCTGCACGGCCTCGAGCGCGCGCTCGCCGCCCGCCTCGAGGAGCAGCTCGCCGAGCTGGTGGTGCGCGCGCGTCGCGTCGGCCGGGTCGAGCGACGCGTAGGCGGCCCCGAGGATCCTGTCGTGCTCGAACGCGTACAAGAACGCCTCGTCGGGCGTCAGGTCCACCGAGTCGCTGGCCTCGAGGTGCCAGCCCTTGCCGCGTGGCGCCACGAGCCCCGCGCCGACCGCGGGGGCGAGGTCGAGCTGTAGGCGGGCGGGCGTCAGGCCGAGCAGCGGGGCCACCTCGCGGAGGTCGAACTCGCCGCCGACGCAGGCCGCGCGCGAGAGCGCCGCGCGCGTCGGCCCGGGCAGCTCCGCGAGCCGCTCGACGAGGAACTCGACGAGGTTCTCGGTGTGCTCGAGCTCCTCGAGCGCGGCGAGGTCCCAGGTCCAGCGGCGCTCGTCGGCGTCCCACCGCACCGCGCCGCGCTCCACGAGCTCGGCGAGGAAGCGCTGCAGGAAGAACGGGTTGCCGCCGGTCTTGCGGATGCACCGCTCGGCGAGCTCGTCGAGCTGCTCGTCGTCCCGCGCGAACGCGTCCGCGAGGAGCTGCCGCAGGGCGGCCTCGTCCGGGGGGCCGAGCTCGAGGAGCGGCACCTCGACGCCGTTCTGCTCGAGCCGGCGCCGCGTGATCGTGAGCGGGTGCGCCGCGTCGATCTCGTTGCTCCGGAACGCGCCGACGAGGAGCAGGTGGCTCGTCGCCTCGTCCCCCACGAGCCCCTCGAGCAGGCGAAGGGTGGGCAGGTCGGCCCACTGCAGGTCGTCGAGGAACAGCACCAGCGGCTGCTCGGGCCCCGCGATCACGGAGACGAGCGCGCGGAACGCGAGGTGGAAGCGGTTCTCGGCCTCGGCGACGGGCAGCTCGGGGCCGCGGGGGAGGGCGCCGAGGAGGAGCTCGAGCTCGGGGAGCAGGTCCGCGAGCACCCCCGCGTTGTGCCCGAGCGCGTGCCCGAGCCGCTCGCGCCAGCGCGCGATCTCCGTCTCGTCGCTCGTCAACACCGATTGCAGGAAGCGGCCGACCGCCGCGCCGAGGGGCTCGTACGGCATCCCGAGCCGGAGGGCGTCGAACTTCCCCACCAGGAACGCGCCCCGGCGCGCGGTGACCGCCTCGAGGATCTCGTGCACGAGCGACGTCTTGCCGATCCCGGAGTAGCCGCCGACGAGGAGGACCGCGCGGGCGCCGTCCGCGGCGCGCTCGAACGCCTCGTAGAGCGCCGCGACCTCGGCCTCGCGGCCGTAGAGGCGCTGCGGCGCCTCGAGCCGCGCCGGGCGATCCGCCGACCCGAGCGGGAACGGGGGGATCGTGCCCTCGGCGCGGAAGAGCGTCAGGCACTGATCGAGGTCGGCGACGAGCCCGGTCGCGGTCTGGTAGCGGTGCTCGGCGGACTTCGCGAGCAGGCGCATCACGATCGAGGAGAGCGCCTCGGGGATGCTGTCGTCGTGGGCCTGCAGAGGCAGCGGCTTGCGCGCGAGGTGCGCGTGGACGAGCTCGAGCGCGTCGTGCGACGCGAAGGGGCGGCGGCCCGTGAACAGCTCGTAGAGCGTCACCCCGAGCGAGTAGAGGTCGCTGCGCTTGTCGACGCGTCGGTTGGTCCGCCCCGTCTGCTCGGGCGCGATGTAGTGCAGCGTGCCCTCGAGCCGGTGCACGTCGTCGAGCACGGGGCGCTCGCGCTCGAGCTCCGTGGCGATGCCGAAGTCGATCAGGCGCACCGCCCCCGTGCTCGGATCGATCACGATGTTCGACGGGTTGACGTCCTTGTGGATCACCCCGGCCGCGTGGACCGCCTCGACCGCGCGGGCGATCGCGACGGCGAGCTCGAGCTTGCGCCCGAACGGCGGAGGGGCGTCGTGCAGCACCCGATCGAGCGCCGACATCTTCGCGTCGGTCATCACCAGGATCGGCACCCCCTCGTGCTCGACCTGGCCCAGCATCTCGACCGTGAGCGGGCCGTTCGCCTTGCGGGCGAGGCGCAGCTCGCGGATCAGCGCGGCCACCGTCGCGATGCTCGGGTGCGGGTGGTTGGTGGTCTTCAGGACCACGGAGCGCCCGTCGCTGCGCGTGCCGCGGAGCACGAGGGACGTGGAGCCCCGGTGCAGCTCCTCGATGTCCGTGAAGCCTGGGATGGCGATGGTCATGGGACTAGGAGTTGATGCTCGCGGTGATCCGGGACGGCAGCAGGGCGATGTAGGGGAGCCGGCGCGTCGCGTTCCTCGCCTCGATCGTCGCCTCGGCCGCCTCGAGCTCGCGGCGGAAGCGCTCGTGGAGCGGCGCGACGCGCGGGTCCGCGAAGTGCCCCTTCGGGACGTCGCCGAGGAAGTTCACGTGGAGCGAGTCGACGCTGAAGACCTGCGTGATCGTCTCCCAGCCGAGGCCGCGCGGCGGCATCATGTCGAGGAGCGTCTGGTCGGTGACCTCGACGCCCGGCGGGGGCACGGCGATCGACCCGGCGGCGGGCATGTTCGGGATGAACGCCATCCAGTCGTACCAGTTGTAGTTGATGGCCGCGTGGTACGTGGACGCGCGGTGGATGACGCGGGCGCAGAGGTCGACGAGCTCGGCGCGCGTCCGAGGGCGGGCGCCGCGGACGAGGAGCGGGAGCCGGCCGCCGTCCGGCGAGCCGATCTCGTCGAGCATCGCCCGCACCTCCGGGTCCGCCGCGACGTCCTCGTCGCTCGCGTAGTAGAGGTCGACGTAGCCCTCGACCCACCGGCGCACGGGCGCGAAGACGGTGAGCTGATCGTCGCGGAACGGGTGCTCGAGGCGCGGGTCGTCGACGCCCGCCTTCGCCGCGGCGATCGCGGGGTCGAGGTCGTCGAGGGACACCTCCCGGATCGACTCGCGCAGGACCGCGAGCGTCGCCTCGAGCGCTGGAGCGAGCACGCGGTCTTGCGTGCCGTTGGGGGTGACCAGGTCCTTGCGGCTGTAGGCGTTGGCCGCGAGCGTGTAGCGGAAGTGCGGCGTGAGCAGCGCGAGGATCGGGTGCCGCGCGGAGAGCTGGCGGCGCGCCGCGAGGATGAAGCGCTGGACGATCATGTGCGTGTAGCCGAAGTGGACGACGATCCCCTCGAGGTTCGCGTCGGCCACCTGGACGACCGCCTTCGCGAGCCGCCAGCGGGCGCCGTCGGCGGGCGTGTAGATGGGGTGGTCGGGGCCCGGGCGCTGGTGGCACTGGATCGCGACCGGCAAGAGGCCTTGCTGCTCCGTGTTGCAGAAGAGCGCGAGCGGCGCCTCGAGGTGCTTGCGGACCGGCGCGTCGCCGTCCGGTGGGTAGACCCCGCAGGGGATGCCGTCGAAGCGCGCGTAGTCGACGAGGTAGAGGCGGCCGTCGGCGAGCGCCGCGTCGAGGGACGCGCCCGGCCCGAGCGCCGCCTCGAAGTGCGCCTGGGTGACGGGGAGGTTCGCGGGGAGCCGATCGACCCGCGCGATCAGGGTCGGGACCGCGCCGGCGACGCGCTGCCAGGCGAACGCCCAGTCCGCGTCCCAGACGTCGACCGCGGCGGGCCGCCGGATCGTCCGGAACATCGCCTCGTACTCGGCGATGGAGCCGACCCGCCCCGTGTCCTTCGCGTTGCGCCACTCCTCGGTGAGCTCGGTCAGCGACGGCGGCCCGGAGAGCGCGTCGCGCACCGCCTCGGTGACGCCGACCACGTCGGCGCCCGCGCGGTTCGCCTTCAACGCCGCGGTGGCCTTCAGGGACTGCTCGACGTAGGGCAAGTCGAATTGCTCTGACTTCGGGAGCTCGCCGGTGAAGCAGAGCCCCTGGTACGAGTAGTCGTAGGTGTACGCCTCGCGGGCGTCGGCGAGGGTCTTCGCGCGGCCCTCGGTGTCCCGGTCGTCGCCCGGCAGCGTCGGCGGCGGGTTCACGAGTGGATGCTCCCGCGCGTCTGGCTCGGGCGGAGCCACTCGTAGGCGGCCGGCCGGGCCGCGTTGCGCTCCACGATGCGTGCGTCCACCGCCTCGAGCGCGGCCGCGAACGCCGCCGTGAGCGGGGCGACCCGTGGGTCGTCGAAGGTGCCGGGGGGGTACTTCCCGAACTCGCTCTCGCGGAGCTGCGTCTGCTCCCAGAAGAACGCGTACTGGTCGAGCGAGAGGTCCTCGGGGGTGTACTGCGCGTAGAGGTCCGCGGCGGTCGCGGCCGGGCCGGGGGCCCCCGCGTACAGCGCGGTCGGCATGCTGCTCGAGTCGCCCATGTATTCGTCCTGCGAGTAGTTGCAGATCGTGTGGAAGGGCCCGGCCGTCCAGAGCACGAACGAGACGAGCTCGGCGAGCGTCGCGCGGTCGGAGGGCGTCGGGATCGTCTCCAGGCGCCCGCCCCAGTGGCTGCGCAGGTCGTCGGCCCACGCGCGCAGCTCGGCGTCCTCGGCGACCGCCGCGTCGGTCGCGTAGTAGAGCCCCACGTACTCGCTCACGAAGCCGTGGATCGCGCCCCAGAAGTCGAGCCCGTCCTCGCGAAGCGGGCACTGCGGCAGCGTGGCCGCGTCGCCGAGCCCGCGCGCGGCGACGTTCGCGGGGGGGACCACCGCCGCGTAGTCGAAGGCGCTCATCGCCTCCGACACCATCACCAGGCTCTGGCCGCGGGTCATCGAGAGCAGCTTCTCGAGGTCGCCTTCGGGCTTCATGAGGGTGTCGCGCACCTGCGCGTTGATCGAGAGCGTGAACTCCATGTGCGCGGCGAGCAGGCGCCGGAGCGGGTGCGCCTTGGCGAGCTCGCGCATCGTCGCCAGCGTGAACGCCTCCATCAGGAAGTGGCAGTGCGCGAGGTGCCAGGTCAGCGCTTGTTCGTGGGCGTCGGCGCACTGCGCGACGAGCTTCGCGATCGTCCACGCGTCGCCGTCGGCCGGGGTCAGCGCGGGGCCGTCGGGCTCGCACTGGATCGCGACGGGCAGGAAGGGTCCGCCCTTCACCTGGACGAAGAGCGCTCGGGCGCCGAAGAGGTGTTTGGCGAGGCCCTTCGCGGTGGTGCCGGTGGGGGAGCCCGCGAGCGAGCTCCAGTCGGCGAGGAACACGCGGCCGTCGGCGAGGGCGGCGTCGAGGGCGTCGGTCGCTCCCCCGACGGCGAGCGCCTCGGCGAAGCGCGCGCCCGGGAGCGCGAGGCCGTCGGGGAGCGCGGCGATCGCGCGGAGCGCCATCGGGTTGCAGCCCCCGAGCCGCTCCCACGCGAAGAGCAGGTCGCTCTGCTCGGGGTGGTCGGCGCGCTGCTGGACGTACGCGGGGACGTCGTCGCCGTACCAGCGGATCGCGACCTCCGGAGTCGCCCGGCGCTCCGAGCCCTCGGACCCGATCACGCCCTCGACCGCGCCCGCGACGCGCGCGAAGAGGCCCTTGCCGGCGGCGTCCGCCTCCGCGTTGGCGACGCGGTTCTGCGTGCTCACGGCGACGCGATGCGCCTTCAGCTTCACCGAAGCCGCGCCGAACTTCGCCAGGTACCCGGCGCTGAAGCCGTCCGACTTGGGGACCTCCGCGGCCGTCGCGACGCCCTCGGGGCGGTGCCAGGTGTAGCGATAGGTCGCGCGAGCCTCGGCTCGCTCCGCCTCCCGGGCAGCGGGGTCGGGATCGGCGTCGGGGAGGAAGACGGGCATCGGGAACCTCAGATGTGAATGCTGGCGGCGATCATCGAGGGCTTGAGGAACGGGTAGGTCACGAGCCGACCGCCGTCGCGGGCCCCGATGAGCAGCTCGAGGTCCTTCAGCTGCTTGCCGAAGGCGTCAGCGAGCTGCTTGGCGGGGCGGTGCTTCCAGTGGAGCAGCGGGTAGTCGCCGAGCAGGTTGCGGCGGATGCCCGACAGCTCGTACGCGAGCGTGAAGTGCTCGGTCGTGATGTCGACGGGCGGCAGCAGGTCGACGAGCGACTGCTCCACGTCCGCGGTCGCCGCCGTCGGCGCGGGCGCGTAGCCGGCGCCCGGGAGGTTCGGGATCATCCCCATGAAGGGGAACTGCGCGTAGTTGAGCGCGGAGTGCTGCGCGCTCGCGGTCCAGATGATGCTCGAGAGCAGCTCCGCGAGCTGCGCGCGCGTGGTGACCATGGGGACGCCGTTGATCCGGCCGCCGTCCTGGCTGCCGAGCTCGGCGAAGAGCGCGGCCGTCTCGGAGTCCGCGACGACGGCGGCGTCGTCCGCGTAGTAGAGCTCGACGTAGCTCGTCACGAACGCGAGGATCGCGCCCCAGATCTCGAGGCCGTCGTCGCGGTACGGGAAGACGGGCAGCGCCTCGAGGTCCATCACCCGCCGATCCTTCAGCTGACGAGGCGGCGCGGCCTCGTCGAGGCGGAACTCGCCGAGCCCGAGCGCGGTGAGCTGGACCGACGCCTCGAGCGTGCCGCCGAGGACGTGGTCGACGCCGCCGCCGGGCGCGATGAGGCTGGTCTTGGCGGACTCGTTGATCTGGAGCGTGGTCTCGAAGTGCGGCGTGAGCAGCGCGTAGAGCGGGTGCGGCGGCGGCAGGTTGCGCATCGTCGCGAGGACGACCGCCTCCATCACGCCGTGCGCCTTGCCGAGGTGCTGTCGCGTCTCGTGATCGTTGCCGTCCGCGATGGCGACGATCGTCCGGGCCATCCGCCAGCGGTAGCCGTCCCGCGGGGTGAAGATCGGGAACGCGTCGCCCGGGGTCTGGCCGCACTGGATCGCGACGGGGAGCAGCGCGGCGCCGCCGGACTTGGGCCGCGCGAAGAGCGCGATCGGCGCGTAGAGGTACTTCTGCGTCTCGCCGTTCTTGCCGCTGGGCAGCCCGTCGAGGCGGCGGTGGTCGACGACGAAGAGCCGCCCCTCCGCGAGCGCGGCCTCGAGCGAGTCGCCTTCGCCCATCGCCGCGGCGAAGTGCGCCTGCGTCACCGGCATCCGCTCGGGCAGCGCGTCGATGCCCGCGAGGTTCATCGGGTTGGCGCCCGCGATCCGCTGCCAGGCGAAGAGCTGGTCCTGCTCCTCGGGGGTGCCGCGGAAGAGCCGCATCATCGGGGGCTCCTCGATGACGGCGAAGAACCGCGCGTAGTCCTCGACGGAGCCGAAGCGGGTCCGCTCCATCTGCGCGGCGAGCTTGCGGCCGACGTCGAACAGCTCGGCGCCGAGGTTCTCCGGGCGCAGCGACGCGCGCTCCGCGTTGTGCTGCTTCTCGTCGAACTCCTTCAGCCCCCCGACGTCCGCGGCGACGTGGTTCGCCTTGAGCGTCGCCTCGATCTTCACGTAGTCCGCGAGGTACGGGATGGAGTAGCCCTCTCCCTTCGGGACCTCGTCCGCCCACGCCGCGCCGGGCGGGTACGTGTACGAGTAGCGGAAGACCTTGCGGGCGGTCTCGAGGGTGGCGCTCCGGACGGGACCGTCCTTGGCGTCCTGGGGCAGCGTCGGGGTCATGATCCTCCACGGGCTCGCCAGACTTCGGATGCCCACCGCGAGGTTCGCACCCCGCTCCGCGTGGGGTCAACGACGGTTGACTCGGCGTTCACTCGTTCCCGCGCCAGGCGCTATGCTCGACGCGGTGAGCGAGCTCGTCGACGGATTCCAGCCCGCCTACGGCGTGCCCGTCCTGCTCGGGCTCGCCCTCGCGTTCCTGTTCCCGTCTTCGAAGGCGTTCGTCCGCCCCGAGGACAAGCGCGCCTACCGGGTGATCCAGGTCTTCACGCTCGTCGGCGCCATCGTCGGCGCCAAGCTCGCGGTGCTCTTCGGCGACCTCGGCTGGCCGATGACCCCGCTCGAGAGCGCACGGCAGATCGTGTTCTCCGGGCGCTCGATCACCGGCGGCCTGATCGGCGGCTTCCTCACCGCCGAGGCCCTCAAGCCGCTCCTGCGCTACCCGCTCCCGCCGAACGACCGCTTCGCCACCGTCCTTCCGTTCAGCGTCGCGATCGGCCGCGTGGGCTGCGTGCTCGCGGGGTGCTGCCGCGGGACGCCGTTCGACGGCGCGTGGGCGGTGGTGGACGCGGACGGCGTCGCGCGTCACCCCGCGCCCGTCTACGAGATGCTCTTCTCGCTCGCGGTCGGGGTGGTCTTCGTGGTCCTCTTGCGGAAGGGCCTCCTGCGGGGCCGCCTCTTCGCGGTGTACTTGATGACCTACGGCGCCTTCCGCTTCCTCGTCGAGATCGTGCGCGACACGCCCGACGTCGCGTGGGGCCTCTCGGGGTATCAGCTCCTCGCGCTCTCGATGCTGCCCCTCGGCCTGTTCGGGCTCCTGCGGCGGCTCCCTCCGCTCCCCGAGGCGGAGCCCTTGCCGACCACCCCCGCGCTGGAGGCCCCGTGAGCCAAGCCCAGCCGCCCGCGCCGCGGCCGCCGGAGAAGCCCGACGAGACCAAGACCTGGCTGCAGGCCATCGGCCTCACCTTCGGCCTCACCTTCGCGGTGATCGGCGGGATGCTCGCGATCATCGTGGTCGCGTTGCTCGCGTTCGTCGGCCTCGTCCTCTGGACGTGCAGCTCGCACTGAGGCGCCATGTACGTAGGCGTCGTCGATCGACTCAAGCTCAGCTGGCATCGCGACCTCGCGTCGCACCCGGTGACGCACGCCTGGGTCCTCAACCTGTACCGCGCGGGCGAGCAGCACCCGGAGACCGTCGACGACTACTTCCCGTACCAGCACGCGCCCTGGCCCGAGCTCGCGGCGAACATCAAGCGCCACGCGGGCGACGAGCGTCGCCACACCGTGCTCTATGCGAAGGCCATCGAGCGCATGGGCGGGGCCGTCGTGGAGCTCGGCGGCTGGGACGTGTTCAACCGGGTGATCCGCGAGCACACGCCGCGCGGCTTCGCGATCGCGGACGACGACGCGCCCGACGTGAAGCGCGAGCAGCTCGGCCACTTCCTCGCGCACGCGCACTGCCTCGAGCGCCGCGTGCTGCGGTCGGTCGAGTACCACGCGGAGGCCTGCGCGCAGCTCGGCCGGCGCGAGGAGGCGAGCCTCGTCGAGAAGGTCCACGCGGACGAGGCGCGGCACGTGAGCTACTCGAAGGAGGCGGTCTTCGAGCTCCTCGGCCGGCGCGAGGCGCTCGCCGCGTTCGAGCTGCACGGCCGCGCCGAGGCCGCGGCCGACAGGGCCTTCAGCGCCTTCCAGGTCCGCGTGTTCATGGACCAGCACGCGCGCCACGTGCCGCTGTCGCGCCGGCTCGTCTACACGGCTTGCGCGGCCCTGATGCAGGGGATGGCGTGAAGATCCGGCTGCGCACGACCTCGGCCTCGGTCGAGATGACGGAGACCCTGCGCGCGCTGCGCCGCGAGCTCGCCGAGCTCGACGCGGACGCGGCGATCGAGCGGGTCGGCGCGCGCGACGTGGACCGCGCGCTGAAGACCACCATCAGCCTCTGCCCCGAGTGCCTCGACTACGTCCCCGCGCTCGTGTTCGAGCGCCGCGGGCGGGTGCTCGCGGCCAAGCGCTGCCCGACGCACGGCGACACCGAGGCGCTGCTCGAGGGCGACGCGGCGTTCTATCGGCTGTCGAACAAGGACAAGAACGGGCGGCGGTTCGCGGAGGACCGCGTGTTCCGGATCCCCGAGTGGTCGCCCCCCGGCGCGGACGCCTGCTGCGGCCCGGGGCAGACCTGCGGCGACCCCGACGCGCTCGGCGCTGGCGTCACCGACCAACGGAACAACCGGACGTGCACCGTCCTCGTCGAGGTCACCGACGCGTGCAACCTCGCTTGCCGCGTCTGCTACAGCGACTCGAAGGGCGACCGGTTCCTCCCGTTCGAGACGTTCGTCCGACACCTCGACCGGATGCTGGAGAAGAAAGGGCGGCTCGAGTCGGTGCAGCTCACCGGCGGCGAGGCGAGCCTGCACCCGCGCTTCTGGGACTTCGTGGACCACCTCTACAGAGAGGAGCGGGTCACCAAGATCTACCTGCCGACCAACGGGCTGACGTTCGCGAAGCCCGCCGAGAGCGACCGGCTCGTCCAGTACGCCGACAAGCTGATGGTCTTGCTCCAGATGGACGGCCTGACCCGCGAGACCAACCAGACGCTGCGCGACGCGGACCCGGTGCGCATCCGCAAGCGGCTCATCGCGCGCCTCGACGCGGCCGGCGTGCCGATGCAGCTCACCGTCACCGTCGCGCAGGACGTCAACGACGACGAGCTCGGCGCGGTGATCGATCTGGGCCTCGAGCACGCGATGGTGAAGGTCATCGCGCTCCAGCCCGTGACCTGGTCCGGCCGCTACGACCTCGACGTCGACCCGATGCGGCGGCTGACCCTGTCCGACATCGCCAAGCGCGTGCTCGAGCAGGCCAACGTCCGCGCGCGCCGCGAGGACTGGCTGCCGATCCCGTGCAGCCACCCCAACTGCGGCTGGATCACCGTGTTCGTCCGGCGCTTCGGGGTCGTCCACAACGTGATGCGCTACGTCGACCTCGAGGAGGCGATGGACGACGTCGCCTACAAGACGCTCCTGTCGACGGCCGAGCTGCGCAACGTGATCGGCAAGAAGGGCCGCGGCGTCCTGCAGACGCTCGCGCGCACGCTCGGCGGCAAGGTGATCCGCTCGACCGACATGTTCTCGGTGGCGATCAAGCCGTTCATGGACCGCTACAGCTACGACCAGGACCGCATCGACAACTGCTGCCACCACATCACCGACACGCGCGGCAACCTGCTGTCGTTCTGCGAGTACAACGCGATCGGCCGGCAGCACGATCCGTGGACGCGGCTCCCCACCCTCGAGGGCGCCCGGGCGCCCGCGGCGAGAGCCGACGCGGTGGTCACCCGCGAGCCTTGAGGCTCCGACCGAGCGCGCGCCACGGCCACGCGAGCTGGCCGAGGACGGTCTCGGGGATCGCCTCGCCGCTGCCGAACGCCTCCGGCGCCTCGGCGCGCGGGAGGTGGAAGGTGCCGCCGAGCAGATCGACGAACGAGAACATGCCGGCGTAGTTGCACCCGCGAGCCCCGGCGCGATCGAGGGCGTGGTGCCAGCGGTGGAAGGCCGGCGAGACGAGCACCCAGCGCAGCGGGCCGAAGTCCCACGCGACGTTCGCGTGCGTCAACAGGGTGTGCAGGAGGATGATCGGGCCGAGCGCGAGGAAGACCTCGGGCGAGAGGCCCATCGCGAGCACCGCGCCGCCGACCAGGACGTTGTCGAGCATGTCGTCGATCGGGTGCATGCGCGCGGCCGCCTGCGCGTCGAGCGTCGTCGCGGAGTGGTGGATCGCGTGGAACCACCAGAAGACCCCGCGGTGGCGGATCCGGTGGCTGAAGTACCCGACCACGTCGGCGACGAGGAGGGCGAGGCCGAGCTGCGCCGCGAACGGGAGCCCGCCGAGCGGCGACGCCGCGTGGAGCCGCGCGAGGAAGGTCTGCGGATCGCTCGACGCCACCGCGTAGGCCGTCACGCCGAGGGCGCCCATGGTGGCGCCCCGCGTGAGCACGCCCGTCACGATCGGGGTCACGACGAGCCAGTACGCGACGTCGAGCGCGCGCAGCCGGTGGGGCGACGCGCGCTCCGGCCAGCGCCGCTCGGCGAGCGCGAACAGCGGCGCGAGGAGCGCGACGCCGGCGTAGACGATCGCGAGGGAGAGCACGGCTACGGCGCCGCGCAGACCTGCTCGGTGGCGGGCGGCGCCGTGCTCGTCCCGACGAAGCGCTCACGGTCGACCGGCGCGGTCCCGGGGATCAACGCGCAATCCGCGTTGCGCCCGTCGACCCGCTGCACGCAGACGCCGCGCCCGATCTCGCTCGGGTCCGAGATGCAGAAGGTCGACGCGTAGTCCGCGCGGTCGGGGCAGTAGCCCTGGCAGTTGAGGGTGCAGAAGCCGGCCTCGTGGCAGAAGTACGACGGGTCGCCGAAGCGCCCGCAGTCCTCGGCCGTCGTGCACGGGTCGCCCACGAAGCCGACCGGCCGATCGTCGCGCGGGCCCACGCTGGCGCCGTACGCGATCGTGTCCTCGGGACCCCAGAGGGTGACCTCGGTGTCCACGTCGACCTCGTTGCCCGCGGCGTCGAGCTCGACCTCCTGCTGGATCGTGACGGGGGTCGACGCGTGCGACCGCACCATCGCCCACACCTCGACGAGGTCGGTCTTCTCCATCCGCATGCAGCCGTGGCTGACGTAGCCGCGCATGAGCGGGTTCGTGATCGGGCCGTGGAGCCCGTAGGTGTTGTACCCGCGGCTGTTCTCGGCCGTGATCCGCAGGAACGGGTAGCCCTCGAAGTACGCCGGCTCCCAGCGGTTCGGGACGTACCACCAGCGATCCGAGGTGTCGGGCGAGGTGGCGAAGTGGCCCGTCGGGGTGATGCTCCGGCCGCTGCTGCCGAGCGCGCCGACGCCGGTCGGGTAGACGCGGCTGAAGCCGGTCTCGCGATCGAAGAGGTGCACCGTGGTGTTGGCCAGCGAGACGATGATCTCGGGCCGCGCGAGCGTCGGCAGGCCCTCCGGGATCGAGTAGGGCGACGCGAGGTCGGCCTTCTCGAAGTCGAGCGGCGCGTCGGTGCGGCCCTCGTCGTACGCGTGCCCCTCGAAGTAGTCGCCGTTCTCCTCGTCGAACGACGACGACGGGGAGGGATCGGCGGCGCAACCCGCGAGGAGGGCGAGGACCAACGACGACGGTACGGCGCGACGCATGCGGACGAGCCTATCGCAGCCCACCCCCGCCGGCACGCGACCGGGCTCACGGGGAAGGGGCGCGCCGGCGGGTCTCCTCTTCGCGGATCCAGCCGACGTACGCGCGCTCGCTCGCGGTGACGAGCGAGGGCGTCCAGGACGGGTTCTCCGTGAAGCCGAGCAGCGACCACACCCCGCCGAAGGACAGCTCCGGGAACCCGAACGGGTTCGACGCCCGGCGGGCGGGTCGATAGAAGGTCTCGCGCGCCGCGGCGCTCGCGAAGGGGCGGCCGTGCGCGGCGAAGATCATGTTGCGGCAGGTCGCGAGGTCCGCGTCGCTCAGCTCGCGCAGCGCCTCGCGCGTGCGCTCGACGTAGCGTCCCGTGGCTCCGGGCGCGGGGCAGCGCGAGATCGCCGAGGTCGTCTCGATGCCGTTCCAGGGCCGGCCCAGGTACACGTGCAGGTCGTGGCGCGGGGACCACTCGGTCTGCTCGAAGACGATCTCGGTGCGACCGGGACCCGCCGCGGTCGGCTCCTCGACGTAGCGCGCGAGCTGGTACTCGGCGGGGAACGACAGCCGCCATGGGCGCCGATGCGTGCGCACCACGAAGCGAGCTCGCCCGATCGGGCCCGCCCAGAGCGCGCCCGTCCGCGTGACGTAGGCGACCTCGTCGCCGCCGTCGACGGATCCCGACGATCCCATCTGGTAGCGGTGCACGATCTCGACGCGCTCGCGCGGCTCGAAGCGCACGTCGAAGAGGTAGGCGCGGCCGAGGCGCGGGGCCCAGCCGTGGCGCCGCCCGACGCGGGACACGCGGTGCGCGACGGGCTCCCCGCGCACGGTGGTGCGCAGACCGAGGAACCGGTTGTCGAAGCCGCAGTCCTCGTCGGGTCCGCAGTGCCGCTCGGGGAAGCCCATCGTGATCGCCACCGCCTCGTCCGTCGGGTTCTCGAAGGCGTAGGTCGCGGTCACCCGCCAGCCGTCGGCGTCGGGGCGGGGCTGCTCGATCACGATCTCCTCGCTCGCCATCCGGACGCGCGTCTCGACGAGCGGCGCGAGGTCCGCGCCCTCGCCGCCGAAGCTCGCGTCGTTGGCGAGCGCCGGCGCGCCGAGGGTCCAGACCGCGAGCGCGACCGCGGCGCCGAGGGGAGCTCGCATCCGCGGACGGACGAGCGAAGGGGACGCGAGCATTCCCGCGCGCGTCAGTCCGGGACGCAGACGCTCGCTTCGTCGTGGCTCCCGGCCGGGCACGCGCCGCCGGCGCCGCCCTCGCGACACGAGCCGTCGGCCATGCACACCGCGGCGCCCCCGAACGTGGTGCAGTCCGAGGCCGGCGAGGCGCAGCCGAGCCCGTCGCAGGCGCCGGGCGCCGGCGCGCAGGACGTGTCGCTCGCCCGCTCGCGGAAGCAGGGATCGAGGTCGAAGTACGCGCGCGGCGTCGCGCTGCAGCCGCCGCAGCAGCTGCCGTAGTCGGCGGCGAGGGTGCAGTCCGCGTGCGACGCGCAGGCGGGGACGCAGCGCTGCCGGAACTCCACGTCGCCGGCCAGGCAGTCCGAGGCCTGCGAGCAGGTGTCCACGTCGCAGAAGGCGCGCACGAGCGGCTCGCACGCCGCGCAGTCGACGGCGGCGCAGACCTCGGGGTCGGGCAGGCACCCCGACGGCGGGGCCTCACCGCGCTCGACGAGGCACGGCTCGGCGTCGACGCGCGAGCGCGGGTAGCCCCGCTCGCACGAGCAGCAGCCCGTCGCGACGCGCGCGATCACGCACTCCGTGTCGTCGACGCACGCCTCCACGGGGGGCGGGTTGCAGGCGCACTGCTCGCAGCCGCGCGCGTCGCGGGTGAAGCCGTGCTCGCAGTCCAGCGTGCACTCGAACGGACCGCACGGGCCCGCGTCGGAGCCGGTCGCGCCGTCGCGCGCCGCCGCGTCGAGGCCGCCGCCGTCCGTCCCCGGGACCACCGACGTCCCACAGCCTACGAGGAGCACCATCATCGAGACGATCGCGCGCACGCTCCACCTCCCACCGCCGCGAGCCGCATCGTAATCCCAGCGGCCGCGCCCGAGCATCACCAGGCGCCGAGGGACCCCTCGGTCGGCAGCGGCCGGTCGGCCGGGTGGATGATGTACGCGGTCCGGCCCGAGTGCGCCCACGCCGCGTCGAGCTCGGCGCGGTCGTAGGTGTAGCGGACCATCGCGTCGGCGGGCCCCGCTGGATCGTTGACGAGCACGTCGCCCGAGGCGTCGAAGCCGCGCACCACCAGCAGGTGGCCGTTGGTCGATCGGATCGGCCCGCCCGAGAGCTCGCCGGACGCGAACGAGATGCTGATGATCACGGGGACGCCCGCCGCGGTGAGGCGCTCGAGCTGCTCGACGCGCCACAGCCGCGAGACGATCGCGCGGAGCGCGCCCCCGCTCGCGTGGGCGGCGAACGCCGTGTTGAAGGGCCAGTTGCCAGCGCCGTCGTAGACGTCGTCCCACACCGCGCCGGCGACGTCCGGGACGGCGAGCGTGAGCTCCGGCAGCGCCGCCTCGCGGCTCCAGTACGCGAGCACCATCGTCGTCGACGTCGGGCTGCACCACACCTCGCCGCCGTCGGGGTAGATCATCTGCGACCGCGTCGGGACGTCGAGGGGCATCCCGTAGCCGGCGTCGTCGGGCGCGAGCGCGGGCGGGGTGGCGCCCGGATCCGAGGTCGACACGCCGATCCCCCAGAGCGTAGGGGTCGCGCCCGCGGCGCCGGAGGCGAGGCGCACGCGGAGCTGGAACGCGTCGGCCGCGCCGTCGAGGCGCAGCGTGTCGGTCGCCACGGTCCCCGTCGCGTCGCGCTGCCCGTCCACGCTGTGCCGCGCGAAGCGCTCCTCGCCGGCGGCCCATACCCCGAGCACGTACTCGGTGGTCCAGGCGCCCGCGACGCGCGCGCGCATCCGGATCTCGACCCACGTGTTCGGGGGCGTGTCGGCGTTCCACGAGGGCACCGCCTCGCGGAACGGCTGCGCCACCTCGACCTCGGGCGACACGAGCTCCGCGTACGTGAACGCGCCGGCCCCATCCGAGCCGTCGAGGCCGCCGGAGGCCGCGATGGTCGCGCCGACCGCGTCGACGCTCGCGTGGTCCGATTCGAACGCTCCGAGCGCGTCGCCGCGCCACTCGACGAAGCGCGAAGCCAGCGCCGGTGCGCCCGCGTCGGTCGGGGGGATCGCGGCGTCGTCTCCCGCGTCCGGCGTCGTCGCGTCCTGCGCCATCGCGGCGTCCTCCGCCGAGCCCGCGTCGGTGGTGGGAGCTCGCGAGTCGCACCCGACGGGGAGGGTGAGGGCGAGGAGCAGCAGGAGCCAGCGCGGCTTCGGAGGCATGACCTCTCAGCCGTATCACATCAGAACGGATTCATCGCGGCCAAGCCGGCGAGCGTCGCGCCGAGGGCGAGGACGCCGATCGCGAGGACCTGGATCCGGACGCGCCGGCGGAGCTCCTCGAGCCGCCCGAGCAGGAGGTGGGTCGGGCGGATCTCGATCCCGTCACCGACCGCCTCGACGACCCCGAGCAGCGTCGCCGGGTCCCCCTCCTCGTGCAGGCTCTCGAAGTACGCGAGGTCTGCCAGGCGCGCGGAGCGCGGGGTCATCCCCACGTCGGTCGTCGGCGGCGTCTCGGTCGCCCGCACCGTCGCTCCGTCCGCCGTGATCAGCCGCAACGCCGACGGCGCCTGCCCGGTCGCGTGGCGCTCGTGCCAGGTCTCGTAGCGCTCGTGCGTGACGAGGTTGCCGGCGTCGTCGGTGCTCGTGCCCGTCCCGAGGTGCTTGGCCCGGATCGTCCAGCGCTCGCGGCGCGAGAACGGCCCGTGACCCAGCGTGCCCGAGACGCGGCCTCGCGCGCCGACCACGCGCGACAGCTCGGGCGCGCGCAGGAGGGAGAGGCTCTCCCTCAGCGGGCCCCACGCGACGCGCAGCAGCTTGGCGAGGCGCACGCACGCGAAGCCCGCGGCGAGCGCGTAGGCGGCGCGCGCGGCCCCCGCACGGACCTCCATGATCTCCGTCGCGGCGACCAGGACGACCGCGCTCAGGACCAGCACGAGCCCGTTCACCATCACCGTGAGGTCGGGGCGGGTGAAGCCGACCCGGGTGTCGAGCCGTGATCCGCTCGGAGTCGGCAGGGACGCGGGGAGGAAGGTCATGCGCGCCGCGTGCTCGACCGCGAGGACGCCGGTGAACGCGAACGCCACGAAGCACAGGAGCGAGACGACGGCCGTCGAGCCCGCCGCGCCGGCGCTCACGAGCCAGCCGAGGCCCGTCACGACCGCGGCCGTCGTCGTGCCGACCACGAGGGGGTGGAGCGGGCGCGGGACGGTCCGGGGCTCTTCGAAGCGTCGCGCCGACCGCTCGAAGGCGTCGGCGCCGAGGTGGTCGAAGCCCTCCCGCGAGCCCACCGCGAGCGCCGCCGTCACGAGCCGCTCGGGGAGCCCGCGCGCCGAGTCGCGGAAGCCGCGCGCGCGGACGCCGACGTCGTCGCCGAGCGCCTCGACGGTAACCCCCTCGAGCACCCGGCGGCCCTCGAGCACGACCGGTTCGTCGGGGCCGACGCCGGGGTCCTCGAAGCAGGCGGCCGCCCACGGCAGCTCGCGGGCGACCTCGGCCCACGACCCGCGGGCGCGCACCACGGGGACGCCGAGGACCGCGGCGCGCTCGGTGTCGAGGGGGATCTCCTCGCCGCTCGCGACGCGCAACCGGACGCTCCCCTTCGAGGTCGCGGCGCGACCCGCGTTCCGGGTCCGCAGCACCGCGTGTACGAACGGCAGGTCGCCGACGAGCGTGCCCTCGAGCGCGGTCCACCCCTCCTCCGGCTCGCCCGGCGGAGGCGGCGGCTCGGAGAGCGACTCGAACGGCGCCGACAGCAGCGCGACCGCGTCGATCTCGCGGTAGTCGTCCACCGCGGCCGACACCCACAGGCGCAGCCGCTTCGGCGCGACGGCCGCGGCGAGCGCGACGTGGAGCAGCCGCGCCTCGCGCTCCGGCACGACCTCGGGGCGGGCCCCCCAGAGCAACCCGCCGTGCTCGTCCGTGATCTTGTAGACCGCGCCCGCGCCGCACGTCTCCAGCACGATGATCCCGTGGACCGGGCCCTTCACGTCGAAGGCGAGCTCGAGCCACTCGTCGTGGCTCCGGTCCTTGGAGAGCCACGTGTTCTCCAGGTCGCCGCCGCGCGGGAAGACCCGCGGCGGGCCCACCGCCTTGCGAGCGGCGTAGCTCGACGACCACTCCGAGGACGCGTGCGCGCTCGTCGCCCAGTGCACGCGCGGGTCGTCGCGCAGCTCGAGGCGCGCCACCGCGGACGGCTCGAGGCGCTCGTGCGCGGTGCGGAGCCCCGGCGGCTCGGCGCGCAGGTCGTCGAGGGGCACCAGGGCCAGGCCCACCGCGTCGATCTCGTGGTACGCGTCGCCGAAGGCGTAGGGCGCCAGCGCGAGCCGGAGCCGCCGTGGGGGAGGGCGCCCCTCGAGGGGGACGCAGACGAGGCGCGCGTCGCGGATCCCCGTCTCGGGCTTCCGCTCCCAGAGCACCTCGTTGCGATCGAGGTCGCGGATCTCGTGGACCGCGCCCGCGCCGCAGGTCTCGCAGACGAGGAGCGCCGCCGCGCCCTCGACCTCGGGGAGCTCGACCTCGAGCCAGGGCTCGGCGTCCTCGCTGTCGGCGAGCCACGTGCCGCGCCGATCGCCGCTCTCGGGGTAGACGGTGGGGCTGCCGCACGCGGAGCCCGCCCCGTACGACGAGCTGTAGGTCGAAGAGCCTCTCGCCCACGTGGCCCACGCGAGGCGCTCGTCCGGCGTGGCGAGGTCCAGCCCGGGGAGGTCCTCGGGTCGGTAGCGTCGGGCCCCGTCCCCATGCTTCGCGCTCCCCACGGGAGGCAGGGTAGCCCACGGGCGCCAGCCGTCCTCGATTCCGCGATACCCTCGCCCCTCGTGAAGCCACTGCTCGCCCTCGGCTCGCTCCTCTTCTCGACCCGGGGTCGCATCGGTCGCGCCACCCTCTGGTGGACGAGCCTCGCCGTGCTGATGGCGTTCGTGCTCGTGCTGCCGATCGCGGAGCGCGCGTCGCCGCGGTTCGGGGTCGCCGGGCTCGACCTCCTGGTGCTCGTGATCCTCGGCGTCCTGTCCACCAAGCGCCTGCACGATCGCGGGCGCTCGCCGTGGTCGCTTCTCGTCGTCCTCGTCCCGGTGCTCGGCCCGCTGTGGCTCTTCGTCGAGCTCGGGCTCCGCAAGGGGACCGAGGGCGAGAACCACTACGGCCTCGACCCGCGCGACGGCCGCAAGGCGGACTACCTCACCGTCGCCGCCGACGACCCGAAGGTGGTCGTCGACGTGACGGGGCTCTACCGCACGCCCGTCTTCGCGGTGGCTCAGCCGACGTCGGTCGAGGCCCTGCAAGAGGCGATGACGCGCACCAACGGCCCCGTCTCGATCGGCGGCGGTCGCTTCAGCATGGGCGGCCAGGTCGCGAGCCCGGACAGCCTGCACATCGACATGCGGAAGATGAACCGCGTGCTCTCGATCGATCTCGATCGGCGCACCATCCGCGTCCAGGCGGGGATCCGCTGGTGCGACATCCAGCGCGCGGTCGACCCGCACGACCTGGCCGTGAAGATCATGCAGACGTACGCCAACTTCACCGTCGGCGGCTCGCTCAGCGTCAACTGCCACGGCCGCTACGTCGGCCTCGGCCCCGTGATCCTGTCGGTGCGCTCCATCGTGCTCGTGCTCGCGAGCGGCGAGCGGGTCGACGCGAGCCCGACGGAGCGCTCGGAGCTCTTCTACGGCGCCATCGGCGGCTACGGCGCGCTCGGCGTGATCGCCGAGGCGGAGCTCGAGCTCGCGGAGAACACGCGGGTCGAGCAGCGGATCGAGAAGGTCCCCGTCGGCCAGTACGTCGAGTGGTTCCAGCGGACGGTGCGCGACGACGCGGGAGCCGTCTTCCACAACGGCGACCTCTACGTCCCGGGCTACGAGACGGTCAACGCGGTCACGTGGGTCGAGACGAAGAAGCCGGTGACCACGCGCGACCGGTTGATGGAGCCGCAGCGCGCCTACCTCCTCTACGCGTACCTGTTCTGGGCGGTCTCCGAGACCCCGCTCGGCAAGTGGCGGCGCCGCTACCTGATCGAGCCGCTCTTCTATCTCAAGAAGCGCGTGCACTGGCGCAACTACGAGGCCGGCTACGACGTCGGCGAGCTCGAGCCGCCCTCGCGCGTCGACCGCACGTACGTGCTGCAGGAGTACTTCGTCCCGGTGGCCGCCTTCGACGCGTTCGTGCCGAAGATGGCGGCGATCTTCCAGCGCCACCGCGTGAACATGCTCAACGTCTCGATCCGCCACGCGCTGCCGGATCCCGGCTCGATGCTCGCGTGGGCGCGCGAGGAGTGCTTCGCGTTCGTCTGCTACTACAAGCAGCGCACGCGTGACAACGCGCGGGACCGCGTCGCGGTGTGGACCCGCGAGCTCATCGACGCCGTGATCGAGGCGGGCGGGACCTACTACCTGCCGTATCAGCCGCACGCGACGGCCGAGCAGCTGCGCGCGGCGTACCCGCGGATCGACGAGCTGTTCGCGCTCAAGCGCCGGCTCGACCCCGACTACCGGCTGCGCGGCGCGCTCTGGGATCGGTACTACGCGCCGACGCTCGAGGACGCGCCCGAGGCGCCGGCCGCCGAGGCGCCGACCGACTTCCACGTCGTGTTCGGCGACGTCGCGCTGCACGACGACTTCTACGCCTTCCTGCAAAACATCTTTCACCTCTACCCCGAGGACCGCTTCCACTCGCTGCTGAAGAAGGCCACCGCCGAGCACACCGACGAGGCCACGATCTTCCGCGTCGTCCAGGAGCAGCTCCCCGACATCAAGCCCGCGGGCAGCGAGCTCACCTACGCGCTGCCGAGCCTCAAGATCCAGAAGCAGGTGATGACCGAGCAGACCCTCGCGCTGCTCGGGGACCGCAGACGCGTCGACGGCTACGTCGAGATCGGGACGACTGGCCGCTACGTGGGCGCGCTCGACGATCACCTCGAGGTCGACGGAGACATCGTGCTCGTCCACGACGTCGCGCCGACGATGTCTCCGGTGGACGTGATCGAGCGCGGGCAGATCGCGAAGCTCGGTCGCCACGTGCCGCTCGACGACTACCGCCCCATCCCCGAGGACGCGGTCCCGAGCGAGAGCGTGGATCTCGTCACCTGCTACATCGGCCTGCACCACATCGAGCCCGACGGCGTCGCGCCGTTCCTGCGCTCGATCCACCGCGTGCTGCGGCCGGGTGGCGTCTTCATCGTGCGCGACCACGACGTCACCGACGCGAAGATGGACGCGCTCGTCGCGCTCGCGCACACCGTGTTCAACATCGGCCTCGGCGAGACGTGGGCCTTCAACCAGGCCGAGCGACGGCACTTCGCGCCGATCGAGACGTGGGCCGAGCGCATCGTCGCGGTCGGCTTCGAGGACCAGGGCGAGCGGCTCTACCAGGACCTCGATCCGACGAAGAACGCGCTGCTCGCGTTCGTGAAGGAGGCCTCGTGAGGCGGCGCGCGATCGCGGCGCTCGTCTTCGTAGCGACGCTCGGCCTCGCCGCGACCGGCGTCTCGGACGAGCCCGGCCGGACCCCGCGGGAGCACCGCCGCCCGCCCGATCAGACCTACCTCACCTTCCCGGAGTGGTTCCTCGTCCACAGCCCGAACGAGCTCGCGCGCTACACCGCCGACCACTCGCCGAGCGGCTTCCCGTTCCTCGGCCACGTCGGTCAGCTCTGGTCGAGCTACGGCTCCGTCACCGAGGCGACGAGCCAGTACGACCTGAACGTCGGCTACCACGTGATGATCCTCGTGATCGCCTCGAGCACGACCGTCGAGTACGGGATCCGCGCGGGCTACGAGACGCTCGTCGGCCGCCTCGCCGAGGCCACGCAGACGGGACCCACGACGGCCGAGGAGACCTTCGCCGCGCAGGTCGCGCAGGAGTACGTCGACTTCATCAACGAGCAGCCCTGGTACGCCTTCGACTTCGTCGACGCCCTCGAGCGGCTGTGGACGGAGGTCCCGCTCATCGGGCCCGACATGATCCGCAAGGTCGAGCGCCGCTACGCGCTGACGACCGAGCTGGTGGCGAAGGCGAGCTACGGCTGGCTGATCGGCATCGGTACGGCGGCGAGCTACGAGGCGCCGCTCCTCGTGACCGCGGTGGTGCTCGAGCGCGAGCCCGACGCGGTGCCCGAGGGCGTGGACCTCGAGGTGCTCGAGCGCTTCGACGACGGCCAGGTCCTCGCGACGCTGCCCCGGTACGAGGCGTTCGGGGTCCAGGCCTCGATCCTCGCCGAGGCCGGCGCGCGCTTCGTCGAGATCGCGGGCAACCGCGGCCCCATCGTCATCAGCGCGATCGTCCCCGCCGGCACGTCGCGCGAGGTCGCCGACGACGTGCTCTTCGTACAGCCGATCCTGACGCGCCCCACCGAAGAGCGCGTGGTCTTCCAGGTCCCCGTCGCCGATCTCGCCGACGCGTTGAACCGCCTCGGCACCCCCGACCGCCAGCTCGAGCACGTCTACGACTTCTAGTTCCCGACTTGTCAGGTCGGAAAACCGTGGAACACTATCGGCGTGACCGAGTTCACTCCGGTTGGTTCGCTCCTGGGCGGCGTGCTCATCGGGCTCGCGGCGCTGGGGCTGATGTACTTCAACGGCCGCGTGGCGGGGATCAGCGGCATCTTCGCCGACTCGGTGCAGGCCGCCGACGGCGAGCGAGGTTGGCGCTGGGCCTTCATCGGCGGGCTCATGGTCGGTGGCCTCGTGGCCTTCGTCCTCGTGCCGACGGCGTTCGCCTCGACGGTCCACCGCTCGATCGGCGCGCTCGTGCTCGCGGGGCTGCTCGTGGGCACCGGCACGCAGCTCGGCGGGGGCTGTACGAGCGGGCACGGCGTCTGCGGGATCGGGCGCTTCTCGAAGCGGTCCATCGTCGCGACCCTGACGTTCATGGCGACCGCCGCGGTCACCGTCTTCGTCGTCGCCGAGGTGTTCGGAGGCTCGCTGTGAGCGCCGCCGCCAAGTCCCTCGGGATCGCGTTCGGCTCGGGCCTCCTCTTCTCGGCGGGCCTCGCCATCGGCGGCATGACGCTGCCCCAGAAGGTCATCGCGTTCCTCGACTTCACCCACGACTGGGATCCCAGCCTCGCGCTCGTGATGGGCGGCGCCCTCGCGGTCTACGCGCCCGGCTACTGGCTGCTGCGACGTCGCCGGCAGACCCCGCGGCTCGCGCCGCGCTTCGTCGTGCCGACCGCGCGCCCCATCGACGGGTCGATGCTCCTCGGGGCCTCGCTGTTCGGGATCGGCTGGGGCATCGCGGGCTTCTGCCCGGGCCCCGCGATCACCTCGGTGGCGGGCCTCGCCCCCGACGCGCTCGTGTTCGCGCCCGCGATGCTGCTCGGCGCCCTCTTCGCGCGCTGGCTGATGCGGCGCCGCGCGAACGTCGGCGACGAGGTGGAGGTCTGTGGCTGACGAGCCGCTCGACCTCGCGGGCCTCCCGACCTTCGTCGACCACGAGGACCAGTGGGGCACCTCCGGCTACGCCTGGGACGGCCGCCACGTCGTGAGCTGGTACGAGGACCGGAAGGAGCAGACCGAGGGCGTGTCGCATCGCCTCGAGCCAGAGCGCTTCCTCGACGGGAGCGCCTCGGACGCCGCGAAGGCGTGGCTCCGGGCGCTGCTCTGACGCGGGGAATGGGCTCGGGGCGCTCGGACGTAGAAGCGCCGTGCCGCTTCGCCGCGACGACGTGCCCATCGAGGCGCGTTGCTCCCAGCGCTGGTCCGACCTGCGCGGATCGGGCCGCACCCGTCACTGCGCGGTGTGCGAGACCCCCGTCACCCATCTGTCGCTGATGCCCGAGCGCGAGGCGCGCGCGTTCCTCGCGGGCGCGGTGGGGACGTGCGTCGCGTATCGCCACCACCCCGACGGAACGATCGTCTTCGCCGACCGCCTCACCCGCCGCGCGCCGACCACCATCGTCGCCGGCGCGGCGCTGCTCGCGGCCGCGTGCAGCGCGGCGAGCGCGCCCCCCGACAAGACGGCGTCGCCGACCCCGAAGGAGTCGCCCGTCGCCGCGCAGCTCCTCGACCGAGCGCGTGACGAAGCCTGCCGCCGCCAGCTCGGGGCCGAGCGGCGAGCCGCGTATCGCGCCGAGCTCGCCGCCGAGCGCGACCGGTCCGAGCACGCGATCGACTGCGACCTGCAGCGCCAGCTCCTCGCCCTCGGCTACGTCACGGCGGTGCCCGCGAGCGACTGCCCCGACGATCCGCCCTGAGCTCCAGGCGGCGCGCGACGACTTCGGCCGCGACCCGTCGAGGCGCGGTATGCTCCATCGCGATGCGGGTGCGCGGGACGTCGGGTCAGGTCGTCGTCGACGACGGCCACCCACCGTTTCTCTTCGTGACGTGGTTCGACGCCGCGGACGAGGTGATCGTCGACGGCTACTTCGAGGAGTACCGCCGGGTCGTCGACGAGACCCACGCGCGCGGCGGCAAGCTCGTCCTCGTCTCGGACGGGCTCGACGCGAGCCCGCCGGGCGCCGTGATCCGTCGGCGCATCATGGCGAAGAGCGACGCGATGCCGGCCTACCTCTCGACCGTCCAGGTCGCGAACTTCGTCGTGCTCGCGAACCCGCTCCTTCGCGGCGCGCTCACGGCGATGTCCTGGCTCTCGAAGGGGCAGTGGGCGAGCGTGTACGTCGGCACCCTCACCGAGGCGATCGAGCGCGGCCGCGTCGCGCTCCGCGAGGCCGGCGTGGACACCCCGGACACGGCCGCGCAGGTCTACCGCCGCCCCTCGCGTTAGCGCACGAGGTGCAGCCGGTGTTCGGCGCAGCGCAGGTCGACCTCGGCGCCGAAGCGCAGCTCGATCGCGTCGGCCTCGATCCCGTCGCCGAACAGCACGCCGCCCTCGTACATCTCCGAGCGCACGTGCAGCGTGGCGTCGGCGGCCAGGAGACCATCGCTCAGATCCGTGGAGGTCGAGACGCTCGGCCAGGGCTCGCGGACCAGGAACGCGAGGCGCGCCTCGGTCGGCGTCGGCAGCGGCCACTCGATGTGGCTCTGCCGGTGGATCGAGCGCGCCCAGCCCGACGCGCCGGTGCCGCTGCACACGATCACGCCGCTCGAGGAGTGGCGCGCCTCGCGGGGCCCCTGGCGCAGGACGTAGCGGCTGCTCTGGTGGGTGCGGTGGCCGACGTAGATCTCGTTCAGCGCGGTGAGCCGCTGCCCGTCGTCGGTCTGCGCGAGGACCATGGTGCGGGACTCGACCCGCGCGCGGCCGGCGACCGCGTCGTGCAAGAGATCTTCCACCGCTTCGGGGGCGTGGGGCACGAGGACGCCCTCGTAGCGCGCGGGGTCGGGGTTGACGCCGATCACGCGCTGGGTGCCCGAGAGGTACTTGGCCACGTTGGCGACGAGGCCGTCCTGGCCGACCGCCACGATCAGGTCCTCGGGCTCGAACACGAAGCGGCTCAGCTCGGCCCGGTCGAGCCGCGCGCTGCGCCAGCTCCGCGGGATGCTCTTCTTGGCCGTCGCGAGCGCGACCCGCTGCTGCTCGTGCGCCTCCTCGAGCGGCGCAACCGCCTGCCCCCGCGTCTTGAGGAAGAAGCGGGCCTGGCCGAGGGTGCCGTGCCGCGCGATGACGCCGTCGAGCAGCGTCGGTCGCGTGACCAGGAGCACCCTCGGCGCGACGCCGGAGCTCATGCTCACCCCTCCAGGCGACGGGTGCCCGCCGCGACGAGGCTCGACAGCATCGGCCCGAGCACCTCGGGCGAGATGTTGAGGTGGTCGATCTTCTCGAGCTTGCTCGCGAGCTCGCGCGCGGCGAGCGCGTAGAGCACGTCGGTCGGCAGCGACCGCGCGATCTCCATGCGGGCGCGCTCCGCCTCGATGTGGACGGCCTCGGCGAGGCGCTCGGCCTCGGTGCGGGCGTTCGCCATCAGCGTGAGGTCCCGCGCCCCGGCCTCGGCCTGGATGCGCTTCATCTCACCGTCGGCCTCGGCCCCGATGCGATCCGCCTCGGCCTTCTCGGTGGCCTCGCGCCGCGTGTTCTGTCCCTGCTGCGCGATGAGGAGCTCCTGCTTCTTGGCGAGCTCGATCCGGTTCTTGAGCTCGTTCTCCTGGATGGCCCGCTCCTTCTCGACCGCCATCGCGCGCCGCGCGAACGCCGCCTCGTCGGCCGACTGCTGGATGTGCTCCCGCGTCGGCGCCTCGAGCGCGCGCTCCACGTCGGGTGCGGGCAGCACCGACCCGATGCGCACGCTGACGATCTCGACCCCGACGTCCCGGAGGCCGTCGTCCGCGCGGAGGCCCTCCTCGATGTGATCCCGCAGGCGCTCGCAGCCGGACTCGAGCATCGCCTTGATCGGGGTCGTCGCGATCACGCCCTGCGCGAGCTGGGCGGCGAGCTGCGAGATCGACAGCGCGAGGCGCTCGAGCGGCTCCTCGATGTGCTTGCCCGTGGTCAGGTCGACGCCGAAGTCGACACGCTCGGCGAGGGTCTCGGGGTCGACCACTCGGTAAGTGAGGACGCCCTGCGAGTGGACCTCCTGGTAGTCGGACGAGCGCCCGTGCAGCTGCATCGGCAGCTCGCGGTCGTCGACCGGCACCTCCGCCACGCTCGTCGAGAGCGGGAGGAACCAGAACGTCAGGCCGCGCCCCGAGCGGACGAGCTCGCCGTCTCGGTAGTGCAGGACGAACGAGCTCGCCTCCGCTCGCAGGTGACGCAGGAACAACAGTCGCTTGATCTCCGCCATGGCGGTCCTCCGGGTGGGCTGTCGGGTCCACGAACGCGCGACCCGTGAACACGACTTAAGTCGCGCCCGGGGGAGGTCAACGATTTTTAGTGTCGACGAGACAATAAATCGAGGCTCTACCCGTCGGCTTCGGTCGCGTCCTCGTCCTCGGTGGGCGCGACCTGGTCCTCGGGCTTGGTCTCCTCGCCCCAGCTCAGCGCGAGCGCGGAGCCCGTGTCGCCGGTGACCGAGCGGATCGCGTTGCCGCTCAGGTCGACGACCTCGGGGCCGCCGCCCCGGTCGATCTGCAGGACCGGGCCGTGCTCGGTGAGGCGCACCGTCGGCTTCAACGCGGTCGGCAGGAGCGCCCACGCCAAGAGGCACTTCGCGTCCCTGTCGGCGCGGCGTCGCGCGAACGCGGCGATCGGCGCGCGCTCGGCGACGGGGAGCGCCTGCGGGTGCGTGGGGATGCCGGCGACGAGCGCGAGCACCGTGTCCGCGAGGTGATCGCCGCTGAGGCGGTAGAGGCGCTCGTAGACCGCGCCGAGATCGTCCGACGCGGTGCTCAGCGCCGCGTGGTGCTGGCGCATCCAGGTGTCGGGATCGGTGATCTCGAGCACCCCGCGCGACGCGCCGCTCGTGATGGCCTTGCGGATCGCCCACGCGATGGTGCGTCGCTCGACAGCGACGTCGAGGGTCACGGGGCCCGGCGGCTGGCCGCCGATCGCGTGCGCGCTCCGGAACCGGTGGCGCGTCCACACGAGGTCGTCGACGCGCCCGGTCGACGAGATCCAGAGCCGGCCCAGGTCTCCGGGGCCCTCGCCGGGGACCCACTCGACGCGGCGGCGCCGATCGTCGTCGACCTCCTCGGGCGCCTCGTCGGCGGGGGTGTCGAGGGTGCGGTCGAGCCACGCGAGCGCGTCGCCGACCTCCCAGGCCTCCGGCTCGAGCTCGCTCCACGCGGTGTCGTGGATGCGGTGGAGGCGCCGCGCGACGGGGCCGACGAGGCGCTCGAGCACCTGGCGCGCGAGGCGCAGCAGGTCTCCGAGCGCGCTCTCCCCGATGAAGCGCGCGAACCCGCTCGAGCCCGGCGTGCGATCGAAGAAGACGATCACCGAGCCTCCCTCGACGGTCGCGAGGCCCACGTCGGTGAGCTCACCGGCGCTGCGCAGCGCGCAAGGCAAGATCATCCGGAGCGCGGCCGTCAGCGGGATCAGCGCGGCCTCGCTCAGCTCCGCGCGGACGACGCACGCCTCGGTGCTGTAGGCGGTCTCGACGGGCGTCGGGTAGCGGCGCCGATCGACGAGCTTGGGCCCGGGCGCGTAGCGGCGGATCGCGTGGACCACCTCCCGCACGCGCACGTCCGCCACCGCGACGCGGACGGGCGCGCCGCCGAGGTCGCGGGCCTCGAACGCGTCGGTCCGCGCGAGCTCGATCTCGATCGCGCGCGCCGGGGTGGTGCGGTGGGTCTCGGTGACCTGCTCGCACTCGATCGCGTCGCCGCGGTCGCCGGTCACGAGGTAGCGGCCGCGCGGGTGCTCGAAGATCGAGCCGGGCGGCAAGAGCGTCGCGGCGAGGACGCGGTCGACCTCGCGCAGGGTCTCTCCGGTGCCTCGATCGACGACCCGGGCGCGATCCGCGGACTCGCTCACGCAGTCGGCGCGGATCGGCTCGCCGAGCGCGCGCTCCCCCGCGGCCCGGACGAGGCGCTTGCTCACCGCGTCGTCGGCCACCGGATCGAAGTGCCAGACCTCGCGGTAGCGGACCCGCCGGCTCGCCTCGAGGCGCTCGAGGATCGAGTCGGCGAGCTCGGCGCCGAAGCGCTCGCGCAGCGCCGCGACGTCCTGCTCCGAGCCGAGCGCGCGGTCGAAGTGGCGCTGCCGCACGACGTCCGGCTCGGCGAGGGGGACCGCCCGCGGGAGGCTGTCGATCCGATCGCGCTCGGGGGCGTCGGCGGCCTCCTCGTGCAGCACCATCTCCTCGTCCGCCGGCGGCGCGAGGACGAGCACCACCGAGTCGCGCTCGGTGCGCGAGCCCGCGTGCGCGAGGCGCTCGGCCTCGCGGCGCACGTCCGGGTAGGTGCCCTCGATCAGCACGACCTCGGCGTCGAGGGGATCGGGCCGGTGGTGCCGGCGCAGGTGCCCGAGCTCCGTCTCCGCGCGGCGCAGGTGCCGCTCGGCGTCGCCCGCGCGCCGCAGGTGCCAGGGCACCTCGGCCGCCTCGCAGGCCTCCGCGATCGTCGCGAGCGGGATCGCCTCGCCGTGCGCGTCCGCGAGATCCCGGCGCCGCAGCACCGCGCGCGCGAGCCTCGGCGCGCCGTCGCGATCGAAGACCCGCATCGGCGCCGCGAGGACGTGCCGCGCCCACGCCACCATCCCCGACGCGCTCGGCCCGAGCGTCGCCAGCAGCACCGGCGGGTAGGGCGCGTCGTGCAGGGTGTCGAGGGCGGTCCAGATGCGCCGCATCACCATGTGCAGGTGCATCTCCGAGACGCCCGTGAACCGGTCCACGTCGTCCGCGACCACGAGCCCGAGCGACGCGAAGAACGGTTCGGTCCGCTCGAGGCCGAGCACGTCCGACTCGAGCTGCTCGAGCCCCGCGACCACCACCGCGGGCGTGCGCCCCGCGAGGAAGGTCTCCGCGAGGTCGTCGCCCGCCACCACCACCGAGACGTTCCAGCGCGCGCTCGAGCGCGTGAGCGCCTCGCGCAGCCGGCGCGCCCAGGCCTTCGCGGCGCTCGCGTCACGCACCACGACGAGGGTGGTCGCGCCGCGATCGAGGTGGACGTACAGCGCCGCCAGGCACGTCAGCGTGGTCCGGCCCGCCCCCTCGGGGGCGAGGACCAGGGCGTGGGGCGTGCTGAGGTCGGCCTGCTGGATCGGCGAGGGCCCCGCCTGCTCCTCGAGGACGGGCGCGGCCCCGAGCGCGTCGGGCGACGACATCGTCCACACCGCGCGGAGGTGATCGAGGACCTCGCGCTGATGAGACCACGGCTCGGTCACCCCCGTGAGCGACTCGAAGGCCTCGCGCACGAGCGGGCTCTCGGACTCGTGGAACCCGTCGGTCTCCGCCTCCTCGGCGGCGTGCTCCTCGAGCGCCTCGAGGAACGCGCCGGGCAACTTGGCTTGCAATGCATCACCGAGCCGGCGCAGCGGATCGGGCGGCGGTCCGGGCAGCGGCTCGTCCTCGTCCTCCTCCTTCTTCTTCTCGACGCTGGGGGGCGAGCCCTCGAGCACGAGGTGGATGGAGAGCGCGAAGACGAGGTAGCAGGCGAGGACCCAGGCCCCCGGGGGTGGGGCGCTGGCGATGGGGGTGCCCACGAGGGCGTGCGCCCCGCCGAGGGCCGCCGCGCCGCAGGCGAGGGCCTGATCCGCGCTCGCGCGCCGCGACTCGTTCGCGAGCAGGAAGCCGCAGAGGATGAGCGTCGGCCACGCGATCCACACGAACCGGCGAGCCCACGCGCGGAAGCGCTGGTCGGCGCGCCGCGCCGTGCTCGCGCCAGTCCACCGGTAGTACCAGGGCAGCGCCGAGGTGGGCGTGCTCCAGCGGATCGGGGTGTCGCGGTGGATCCAGAGCAGGACCGCCCGGACGAGGATCACGACGAGGCCCCACGCGAGCAGGTGCACCGCGAGGCCGGCGGCGGGGTGCTCACCGAGCGGGAGCACGGGCCAGGCCCAGTCGCCGAGCAGCTCGTGCTCGAAGAAGCTCAGGCGATCCCAGTCCTCGGCGGTGATCGAGGCCGGGCGGTCCACCGTCGCCATCAGGAGCGGATCGACGAGCAGCGCGCTCGCGTAGACGAGCACGCCGATCAGCGTGGCGGCGACCCACCCGGTGGCCAGGCTCCCGGCGTCGATCTTCGCGAGGCGGCTCAGCCAGCGCACGACGCTGCTGCCGAGGACGCCACCGAACGCCACGCCACTGATCACCGCGATCATCAGCGTGGCGCCGTAGTGCTCCGCGGCCGCGGCGAGCGGGCAGAGGATCGCGTCGAGCCACCCCATGGGTGCCGCGGAGGATACCGTGGGAGCGTCCCGCGGTCCGAAGACACGCGAGTCCGCCGTCCGGTATCCTCGCGCGATGTCCGACTCGATGACGCGACGACTCCTGCGCTCTCTGATCCCGGCTGGGTTCGTGCTCGCGATGGCCTGCGGCGGCGGGGCCGCCGAAGAGGAGCCCGCGCCGGCCCCGGCGGCGACGACGGCGGGCGACGAGGGCGGCGATCCGACGGAGGGCGGCCGCCGACGCGCGGCCCAGGGCGCCGCCTGCGATCACGGCGGCTCGGCGGACCGCACGTGCCAGCGGGGCCTCTTCTGCTGCTACCAGGACGCGCCGAGCGCCGCGAGCGGCACCTGCATCCCCACCGACGACTGCACCGGCTGAGCTCGCGGTCATGTACGAGTTCCACGGTTGGGCGTGCGTTCGCTACCACGCGCACGACACCGACCCGGTGAAGCAGGCGGACGCCTGGGGGCGCGTCGTGTCTCGCCTCCGGGAGCTCGAGCGACAGACGGGGATCCACGCGACCGCCGGGTTCACCGACGACGAGGTGATCGCGTGGCACGGGCTCCAGACCCGCCGCGGCGACGCGTGGCCGCTGCAGCTCCTGCGCCTCATCGGCGAGGAGGCCGAGGGCTCCTACGGCCTGCTCTACGCGCGCGACTTCGAAGACCCCGACGAGCCGTCGCGCAACCGCTTCAGGGTCTGGGCGCTGCGGCGAGGGGTGGTCGAGGAGGAGACGGATCCGTTCCTGTCGCCCTTCCAGCCACGCTGCGAGGACCCGCTCGATCCCACGCGGCCCGACGCCTGATCGCCGCGCCGATCACCAGCGCGCGCGGTGCTCCTCGGCCCAACCGAGCAGCTCGGTCACCTCGACGACGGGGCCGTCGGCCGGCCGCAGCGATCCCTCGAAGTGCCCGAAGCACTGGTGCACCTCGGAGCGCAGCAGGCCGAGCTCGATGCGGCTCGCGCGCTCGTGGAACGGCACGAAGCGCAGCTCGATCGCGCCCGAAGGGGTGCTCAGCCGCCACGGCGCCGAGAAGTCCCGGCGGTCGTACTCGAAGCGGAGGTCCTCCGAGATCTTGTGGAGGCGGCCGTCGATCACGAGCGCGTTCTCCGTGCTCGCGGTGCCGTCGGTCCACTGGCCCCCGAGGTTGAGGCCGACCACGCGGCCACCCTGCAGGCCCGACGCGGAGGCCCAGTTCCACGTGGTCGCGAACGGCCACACGCCGCGGCCGAAGTCGAGGCATCCGAACGCGTGGTTGTCGGGGCCGAACGCGTAGCGCGTCCCGTCCAGCGTCAGCTCGCCGCGGGTGGGGCGGCACTGGTGCTTCGAGGTCAGCTGGAACCGGCGGTCGCTCCACGGCACCACCACGCTCAGCGTCTCGTGGCCGGCGGGGCGCTCGACGAACAGCTCACCCTCGAGCCGACCGCCGCCGAGGCGCCGCGATCGGAAGCGGAGCCACGTCCCCTCGGGCTCGTCGCGCAGCTCGAGGCGCAGGCCGAGCCGGTCGATGAAGATGCGCGCGTCATCGACGCGCTCCGACTGCGCGAAGCCCCACGCGCCCGGGATCGCGATCGGGTGGTGATGCTCGCGCCCGCTCGCGTGCTCGCGAAACCAGACGTCGGCGAGGCCGAGGTAGTCGAGGTTCGCGTACGTGATCGCGATCACGTGCGTATCCGTCGTCACGCACCAGTAGTCCCAGCGCTTCTTGCGCGGCCAGTGGCCTCTCAGGTTGGCTCGGACGAGCGGTCGCCGCGACCAGCCGATCGCGTCCGGGTCGAGCCGTCCGTCGGGCCGGCAGAGCCGGGTCGGCTCGGTGAGCTCTCGCTCTTCGCGCGGCGAGGCCGGGCCCTCAGGAGGGGTGGACGGCGGGGGTCGCGCGCACGAAGCGAACGCCCATCGACTCGAGCCACTCGATCGGGTCCTGGTTGTGACGCCGATAGGGCCCGGGGAAGGGGGAGCGACCGCCGTAGCTCGCGCCGCGCACCTCGAAGTGCAGGTGGGTCGCCATGCCGCGGAAGCGGCGGTTGCACGAGTTGCCGACCGCGCCGATCGGATCGCCCGCGCGGAGCTCCTGACCCTCGGTGACGTCGACCGAGTCGAGGTGCGCGTAGAAGGACCAGCGCTCGACGTCGGGGTGGTAGACGACGACCGCGCGGCCGTAGCCACCGAAGCGCGTGCGCCCGAGCGTGTTGCGGGTCACGCGCTCGACGATCCCCGCGCGGACCGCGTGCACCGGGGTCCCCCGCGGGGCGAGGAAGTCCGCGCCCGCGTGGAAGGTCCGGCGGCCGGTGCGCGGGCTGACGCGCACGCCGTAGGTGCTGCCCGGGACGAAGCCGTCGGGCAGCGGCGACACCGCGAGGGGCACGACCGGGCGATCGTTCGGGCGCGTGCGCACGGCGCGGCGAGCGACCGGATCGGCCGCGTCGTGGTCACGCGCGTGCTGGTCGGAGGGCTCGCCGAGGGCGGGCGCGCCGGGGAGCCAGAGCGCCACCATCACGCACACACAAACCGCACGAATTCGACCCATGAATAGGTCGAGTATCAGAAGTTCTTTCGAAGTACACGATTTGATGACGAATGTGTCGGCGATGATCCAGGGGCACCGTTTCGTCGTCAGAGGCTCGTGAGGGGGCTCCACGCCGCCGCGACGGAGGGTCGCGGCAACGTGTAGAAGTCACTTCTTCTTGTCAGCCTTCTTGGCCGCCTTCTTCTTGGCCGCCTTCTTCTTGGCCGCCTTCTTCTTGCTGGCCTTCTTCTCGGGCGCGGCCGGGGGCGCCGGCTCCCAGAGCGCGCACGCGACGTTCTGCGGATCGAGGAAGATCGCGAGCTTGCCCATCCCGGGGACGTCCCCCTGGTGGACCACCTTGCCGCCGCGCTTCTCGATCTTCTTGATCGTCTTCGCGATCGACTCGACCCCGACGTAGCCGAGCCAGGCGGGCGGCATGTCCGGGGACGGGTTCTGCTGGATGCCGCCGATGCCCTCCCCCTGGGCGCTGGCGATCATCGAGTAGACGCCCTCGGGCATCTTCATGTCCTGGATCTTCCAGCCGAACACGCCCTTGTAGAACGCCTTGGCGCCCTTCGCGTCGGACGTGTTGAGCTCCATGTGAACGAACTTGCTCATGTGAGACCTCCCCGGGGCGCGCCCCATCGGCGCGCCAAATCGCGCGGAGCATACTCGCGTCGGGGGAGCGCGAGGGCGATCAATGGACGGATCGCGATCACTCCTCGGGGAGGATCGGCAGCTCGATCCAGACCGTGGTCCCGACGCCCTCGGACGACTCGATCGAGAGCGCGCCGTGCGCGCGCGCGACGATCCCCGCCACGGTGGTCAAGCCCATGCCCGGCCCGGCGGCCTTCGTCGAGAAGCCGGGCTCCTGACAGCGCCGCAGCGTCTCGGGGTCCATGCCTCGACCGCGATCCGCGACGCGCAGCACGAACACCCCGCTCTCCGCTTGCTGAAGGACGTGGATGGGGCTCTCGCCCGGCGCCGCTTCGCGGGCGTTGAAGAGGAGGCTGAGGATCACCGTCTCCCACTCGTCGCCGCTCAACGCGAGGCTCGGGACGGCCACCGAAGCCTCCCAGTGGAGGCGGTCGCCGAGGATCGCGCGGGCCGTCTGCTCGACGCGCCCGGCGACGTCGTGGGCCGATCCCTGTCGCGGCGGCGCCGACAGGCGACGGGCGAGCGCGGCGGCGCGCGACGACAGGAGCGAGAGCTCGCCGACCGCGTCGGTGTCGAGCCCGCCTTCGCCGGTGTCGGCCCGGAGCGAGAGCACCGAGAGCCCCACCGAGACGCCCTGCATCAGGTTGGCGAGATCGTGGGCCACGCGCGCTTGATGGGGTCGCGAGGGCTGGCGCAGGACCAGGGCGTCGCTCGACGGCAGCTCGCGGACGAGCGGCGAGAGGTAGCGCGCTTCGAAGTTGCGGCCCCCCGCCCACTGCGCGCGCTCCGCGGGTCGGAGCAGCGTCGGTCCCTTCCGCGCCCGCGCCAGCCACAGCTCGAGCCGCCAGGTGGCGAGGCCCGTGGGCTCCGCGAGCGCGTCGAGGAGGGCCCGCCCCTCGAGCGCCGGCGCGCCGACGCCGAGCCACTCCGCGGCGAGGCCGTTCGCGTGGGTGACGCGGCCCGCGTCCACGACGAGGAGCCCGATCCCGGCCCCCTCGAACGCCTCGCAGATCAGACGCAGAGTGTCACCCGCTGGCATCCCCTGGAGCAGTAGCCGTCGAACCGCTCGGCGACCTTGGCGGCTCCCGTCAGCGCCTTGGCAGATCGCGTCACGAGCGGCGGAAGCGCCCGGGCGTCGTCCCCGTCCACCGGCGGAACGCGCGGTGGAACGTGCTCACCTCCGCGTAGCCGAGGAGGAGCGCGACCCCGTGCGTCGTCGTGTCGGCTCGGCGCAGCAGGCGCAGCGCGAGCTCGCGTCGGACCTGGTCCAGCTCGTCCTGGAACGTGGTGTCGAGCTCGCTCAGCCTCCGCTGCAGCGTGCGCTCGCGGATCCCGAGGGCCTCCGCCACGCCCGCCACCGACGGCTCGCCCCAGGCGAGCCGCCCCCGGAGCGCCTCGCGGACTCGAGCCAAGAACGTCTCGTTGACGTCCATCGCCTCGAGGTCGCGCTGGAGGTACTCCTCGAGCACGCGGCAGAGCCCGTCGTCGCGCTGGCGCATCGGAGCGCCGAGCGCGTCCGCGGGGAACTCCAGCTCGCAGCGCTCCGCGCCGAACTCGACGCGCGGCCCGAACAGCTCGAGGTACGGCTCGGGGCGTCGAGGCGTCGGGCGCCCGAGGCGGGCGCGCTCGACGCGCATGGGGGCGCCCACCGCGTGGCTCCCGAGGACGTACAGCGCCGCGAGCCGGAAGTCGCCGAGGACCGCGCTCAGGCGCGGGTCGTCGTGTCGCACGGGTGGGCACCCGAGGGTGGCCCCGCCCTCCGGGTCGGGCTCGAACCGCGTGGCCAGCGCGGCGCCGTGCAGCCTCGCGAACCGCGCGAGCCGGTGGAGCGCCTCGGTGAGCGTCGCGCTGGACTGCACCGCGTACTCGAGCGCGCCGAAGGTGCCGCGGCGCAGCGTCTGCGCGGCGCGGAGCCCGAGCTGGTCGTCACCCGTCACGTCGAGCGCTTCGCGCCACAGGCCGAGCTCGTCCGCGGCGGAGATCCGCTCGTCCTCGGCGAGGACGGCCTCGACGACGCCCGTCCTCTCGAGCACCCGCGCGCGCTGCTCCGGCGACAGCGCGTCGAGGAGCGCGCGCGCCACCAGCGACGAGGACCACGCCTCCGTCCCCGGGCGTCGCCGGCGGCTCATCGAGGCTCGTGACGGCTGGGGCACGCCGGGATTATCTCAAGCGCCAATCGGTTTGAGACCACCGGAATTCGTGGGCGCCCCGGCCCCTCGGGGGAGCCGGGGCGCCTGGCGATCAGGCCGAGAGCAGCGCGCTTCCGTCGGGCGTCGTTCCCTGCTTCGCGAGCCAGCCCCGAGCCTTGTCCGCCGCGGGGGTCCACTCGCTGCGCCGCTCGGGAGCCTCGGCCTCGAGCAGCGCGAGCACGATCGCGGTGCAGGCGATCGCCTCGCCGTGGGCGGCGATGGCCGCGACGAGCGCGGCGGCCCGCCCGCCGAGCCAAGCGTCGAGCTCCCGAGAGCGCTCGAAGCGGCCGTCGGCCTTCTGGGTCATCAGGAGATCGAAGACCCGATCGCTCGCCTCGGCGGGGGCGTCGGCCATCATCATGTCCATCGGGGCCTCCCTCATCGGGCGCGGCGCGGGCGAGGCCGCGGGCGGCGGCGGCGGAGGAGCGCCGAACAGGGCATCGCTCACCCGGCCCATCACGCTCTTCTTCGCCCGCGGGCGGGACGGCGGCGGCGGCGCGCCCGGGGGCATCGCCGCCGGCGGCGCCATGGGCCTCGCGGCCATCGGGACGGCACCGGACCTCGGCGGCGGCGCACCCGCGTAGCCCGCGCTCCGCATCTGGGGCGCGCTGCCCACGGCGAACGCCGGGCGAGCGCCTCCGCCCCAGCCGTCGGTCAGGGCGACGGGGATCCGCCGGAGCTGTGCCGGCGCGTTCGTCTTGTCGCTCTCGCGCCGCTCCGCGACCGCGACGTAGCTCGTGGCGCTCGACACGAGCCCGTAGCGAACCCCGAGCGCGATCAGCTCCTGTTTGGTGCGCTCGGCGCGGTCGCCGCGCGACTGCTGCGAGCCTCGCTGCGGGGTCGGCGACTCGAGCTCGCGGATGCGCTCGCGCGCCCACAGCGAGGGCACGGGGCCGCCCGGCTCGGCGTGCTCCAGATCGATCTTCGCGGTCCAGCGGTGCCCGCCCGCGGTGAGCGTCACCTCCGAGGCGCTCCCCGACTCGACGCGCGCGAACACGGTGAGCGCGTCCGACACGAAGACCGGCGGCGTCGTGGCCGGCGCCTGCTTCACGCGTAGCTCGCCCCACTCGACGCGCACGTCGTCGAGGGCCGGGGTGCGCACCCGCGCGAACGTCCGCAGCACTTTGGGCTCGATGCGCTCGCCGGGCGCGATCATCTCGGCCGCGCCCCGGGACGCGCGCGAGACCCCGCGGACGAGGTGCTCGCTCGCGCCCGCGCCGATGCCGAACGCGAAGACGCGAGAGCGGTCCGCGTGCTGGCCGGCGAGCGCGATCACGTCGGCCTCGTTGGAGACCTGCCCGTCGGTGAGCAGCAGCACGCGGCGCGGCATCCCCTCGAGGGCCGGCCGCGTCAGGATCTCTCGCAGCGGCGCGAGGATCTCGGTGCCGCCGAGGTTCGCGTCGATGGTGCCGATGAAGCGGGCCGCCTCCTCGAGCGACGCGTCGTCGAAGGCGCGCGAGGTGCCCCAGAGCGATCGATGGGTCGACCCGAAGCACACGATGTCGAACCGATCCCCGGTGGCGAGGGCGCGGACGCAGAGCGCGAGCGCCTTCTTCGCCGAGGCGATCGACTCGCCGCCCATCGAGCCCGAGCAGTCGAGCAGGAAGATCACCTCGTGGCCGGCGTCGCTGGTCTGCACGTCGGGGAGGAAGGTGAGCATCGCCACGCGGGTGCCGTCCTCCTCGCGCGCCACCATCGCGACGGGCTGCGAGCGATCGGCCGCCTCCACGAGGATCACCACGTCGCGGTCGAGCGCGACGTCGTCCTGCGCGAGCTCGACGCGCGCGCCGCCCTCGCGGAGCTCGGTCCGGATCGGGTGGCTCGGCGACTCCACGCGCCGGAGCGCGCTGCCGAGATCCACGTCGAGCGCGAGCGCGAGGCCGTAGGGGACCGACGGCCATCGCTCGGGGTTCACCCGCTCACCGTCGGGCTGTCCGACCTCGGGGCTGGCGGCGCCGGGCACGTAGCGCGGCGAGACGGTGGTGGGGATCGCCACGCGGAGCGCGTCGCCCTCGCGGCGCGCCATCGCGACGTACCGGATCTGCAGCTCGACGGTCTCCCCGGGGCGCAGGTTGCCGACCGACGCGGTGAACACGTCGGGGCGCTCCTGGTCGAGCAGGAACGCGCCGTGGCCCTCCATCATCGCGTCGTCGTAGGCCTCGAACGCCTTCTCGCGCTCCTCGACGCGACCGCGCACGATCTCGTCGCCGACGAGCGCGGCGAACCCGCACACGGCCGAGCCCTCCTCGAGCGGAAACACGTAAACCGCCTCGATCGGCACGCTCTCCGCGTTGCGGTAGCGCTGCGTGACCTCGACCTCGAGGCAGGCGCCCCGGAGGGTCGCGTCGACGCGCACCCCCGTGAGCGGGATCGCGGATCCATCGGACGTCTTCAAACCGGCTGTCGTGCTCATGATCACCTCCCCAAAATCTGCCGCAGCGCGGCCCGAATCGATTCCACCTGCGACTCGTCGAGCCGCCGTCCGCGGAGCATCAGCTCCAGGTCCTCGCCGAGGACGACCCTCGTCCACGTCGTCTGCGCGGGCGCCCACGGAGCGACCTCGGTCGCCTCCGGCGTGGCCCCGTCGAGCCGCGCGCCGATGTCGGCGAGCGACACGCCCGCCTCTTGGAGCTCACGTACTCGAACGAGCCGCGTGAGGTGCGCCTCCGTGTAGTGCTTGCCTCGCCCGACGCCCGTGGGCGTCGGCAGCAGCCCGCGCTGCACGTAGTAGCGGACGGTCCGCCGAGACACCCCGGCGCGCTCCGCCAGGTCCTCGATGCCGTACACCGGCGTCTCGCCGTCTCCGTCCACGCCGCCCAATGTGACACCTGTAGTGTCGATATCAAGTGTCAAGTTTTGCGGACGGCACTTTTCTTCGCTCGACGCCCCAGAACGGCGAGTCGCAGGCGAGCCGCGCGACGTCGAGGGACGCCGACCCCGAAGGCGAGATCAGCTCCAGCTCCGAGCGGCCGCGATCCTCGTCGGGTGCGAGTGATCGCTGGTGCAGCGGACGGCGCGGGGCGAGTCGATCGCTGTTAGCATCGAGGCGTGCGACGTCGCGCAGCCATCGTGGGGGTGTGGCTGGTCCTGCTCGCGGGGTGTGGCGATCGCGCCACCCTCATCGTGCAGGTGCGTACCGATCTGATCCCGGTCACCGAGTTCGCGCGGATCGAGGTCACGGCGACGCTCGACGGGACCCCTCGCCGCGTGGGCGTCGACGCGACGGAGCAGCGCGCGTGGGGCACCGGCGTGCGAGTCGCGGAGATCGCGGACCTGCCCGCCGAGACCGTGATCGTCGAGGTCACGGCCCGAGGCCCCGGCGGCGAGGTGGTGGTCAGCCGACCCGTCCGCGTCGCGCTCACCTCTGGCCTCGAGGTCGTGACGGTGCTCCTCACTCGAGACTGTGTCGGTGTCGAGTGTCCGCTCGTCGGGGGCGACCCGGCGCTCGCGGCTTGCCTCGCGGGCCGGTGTGTCCTCACCGAGTGCCGAGAGGAGGAGGGGGCGTCGTGCGGCGAGCCGGCGTGCGCGTCGGCCGCGGACTGCCCGACGGCGACCGACGCGTGCTCCGCCGCCGAGTGCACGCCCTCGGGCGCCTGCTTCGCGGCGCCGGACCACACGGCGTGCGCGGACGCCGAGCAGTGCGTCACGGGACGCGGCTGCGAGGCCGCCTGCGTGCCGTCCGACACCTTCGGGCCCCCCGCGCTGGTCACCGGCTTGGGTACGTCGCACTTCCTCCTCGAGGAGGCGTCGTTCTCGTCGGATGGCCAGACGGTTCACTACGGCGCCGAGGGACCGGCGCGGATCTTCGCGGCGACCCGAGACGCCATGGGTCGCTACGTCGACGACCGCGAGCTCGTCGAGCTGGTCGTCCCCCCGCTCACCATCACCGACGGGCCGTCTCTCCGCGGCGACCAGCTCGAGATCGTGTTCCGCGGCTACGACGACCAGGACGACCTCTACAGCGCCGTGCGGGTCAGCGCGTCCGACCCCTTCGGGCCGAGTCGGCGCATGACGGAGGTCAACGGAGGGGCGGCCGAGTTCTGCCCCGAGCTCTCGGACGATGGGCTCGAGCTCTTCTTCACGAGCTCGCGGGTCGGCCCGTCTCGCTTGTTCCACGCGACGCGCGAGCGGACCAGCGACGTGTTCTCCGCTCCCACGATGATCGACGAGCTGGCCGGCACCGAGGAGGCCTGCCCTTCGATCGCCGAAGATCGCCTCACCCTGGCGTTCGAGCGCGACGGCGACATCTACCTCGCGCGCCGCCCCTCGACGACGGAGCCCTTCGAGATGATTCGCGCGCTCGACGAGCTCAACAGCCCTGGCCTCGACGGCGCGCCTGAGCTGTTCGAGAACGGCCTGGCCATCGCGTTCACGTCCCACCGGACGGGCGCCGCCGCGTTCTACGTGGCGCGTCGCGGCTGCGTCCCCTGAGCGGGCGCGGGTGCTCCGTCGGCCCGGCCAACTCGAGGTCTGTCGATCAATCGCCTCCGACGATTTCTCTCCGGCGAGGGGCAAGCCCCGTACCGCTCCCCACTGAGATCCTCCGACGCTTCGCGTCGTCGGACTCAGTGGCGCCGGCGCCACGCCGGGTACGACGACGGATCGAGGTGCGGCTCGTACGCGATGCCGCAGTGGTAGTGGTGCTCGAGGAGGCGCTCGACCCACGGCGCGCCGTAGTCGGCGACCATCTCGTTGCCCGTCGACATCAAGACGTTTTGACGCGCGAAGGTGCTGCCGGTGAGGTAGGAGGCGGCGCTCCGGTCCTCGTGCGTCCGGGGGAAGCCGGGGTGGTGCAGGCCGAGGTAGTGGCCGAGCTCGTGCGCGGCGCGGCTCTGCACGAAGACCACGTCGCCTCGGTCGCTCGTCGGCTGCGAGCTCTCGAAGTCGAAGCCGTTGCTCGAGCTGCTCGGCTGGAAGTACGTCTGCCAGGCGAGCGTCATGTCCGTCCGGTTGCGGGTCTGCGCGGTGCTCCAGCCGTCGATCTGGCAGTGCGAGCGCGTGTAGCGCGGCGGCGGCGGGAGGTTCGCGGTCTGCGAGGCGGGGAGGGCGTTGCGACGGACGCCCTCGGGCGAGGTGGGGGTCGCGAGCATGCAGATGATCAGCTCCGCGCGGCTCCGCTGCTGCACTCGGTGGAGCGAGATGCCGCACGCGAACGAGTGGTACTGGGCGCGGTGCGCGCGGTTGCGCGGGCCGATCCAGAGCTTGTCGTTCCAGTGCTCGTGGATCGCGTCCTGGAAGTCCGCGAACACGTCGCCCTGCTCCTCGTCGGTCAGCGCGGTGCACGACCAGTCGATGTTCTCCTCGTGGTGCGTCGTGGGGAACTCGAGGAACACGTTGATGTGGAAGGTCAGCGGGTAGAGACCGTGGGCTCCGGGGCTGTTCCCCATCCGCGACTCGTAGTTGTAGTGAGGCACCGAGTGGACCTCGGCGTGGTCGTGTCGATCGATATCGGCTTCGCACATCGCGTCTCTCCGTCGCTCGCGGGGTCAGCTGCCGCTCGAGGGGAAGGTCTTGCCGTTGATCTGGATGCGGTCGTCCACGATCAGGATCTTGGACTGCCCGACGATCATCTCGATCTTGTCGTCGCCGACGTGGATCGTGGCGCCCTTCGACTCGATGAGGATCCCCGTGTTCGGTCCGTCGGGGGCGACCTCGATGAAGCGCTCGTCGCCCTGCGCGAGGACGATGTGTCGCTCCGCGTTCAGGACCATCTCGGTGCCCGCCCCGACGAACAGGCTGCTCTCGGGGACGGACAGCCGATAGGAGCCGTTGACCGTCACGCTCCGCGAGCCCTCCGTGACGAGGCGCTGATCGCCGGAGCAGAAGTCCGCCTGACGGCCGACGACGTGCCGCGTCTGATCGCCCTCCACGTGCACCTTGCGGTTGCCGAGGACCGCCACGAGCTGGTCGTGCTCGACCACGTTGGCCTGGTTGCGCTTCACCTTGGTCACGTGGTCGTGCTGGATCAGCTCGTCGAGGTCGCGCTCGGCGCGGAGGTGGACCCGCTCGATCCCCATCGCGTCCTCGAACGAGAGCTCGTTGTGGCCCGGCCCGTGCGGGACGGTCCGCGTGCGGAGGATGCTCTTCGTCGCCTGGACGGGGAGCAGGTTCGGGGTCGGGTTCTCGCCGTTGTAGACGCACCCCGTCACGAGCGGCCGATCCGGATCCCCGTCGACGAACGCGACGACGACCTCCATGCCGACGCGCGGGATGAACATGAACCCCGGGAACCCCTGCCCCGCCCACGCTTGCGAGACGCGGATCCAGCAGGTGTACGCGCCCGACGGCTTGGGATCCGCGCGGTCCCACGGGAACTGCACGAGGATGCGGCCGCGGCCGTCGGTGTGGACGTCCATGCCCATCGGGCCGGTGACCTTGGCCGTCTGGACGCTCGCGATCTGCGGCTTGGGCGTCGCGCGCGTCGGCCGCCACGCCGCGCGGGTGGGGCGGCACTCGAAGCGGTTCTGGTAGTTCGTGCCCTCCGGCACCACCGGCGCGGCGCCCTCGAGCGCTGCGTCGCGCGGGCGGCTCGAGTGGACCACGCGGCTGACGTAGTACGCGCCGTCCGCGTCGGCCGCGGGGTGCCCGGTCAGCGTGAAGGTCCGGCCGGGTGAGAAGCCCATCACGAGGCCGACGCCCTCGACTACCGCGCGGTCTCGGTCCTGGAGCTCGCGTCGGATCGAGGCCTGATGGGTCGCGTCGTTCTCGCTGCAGTTGTCGAGGAGCGCGCCGTCGAGGCCGAGCACCGCTCGGTCGAGGTGGCCCGGGAGCCCGCTCGGGATCGCGGCGGTCTGCGCCATCGCGACGAGGGTGCCGAGCCCCTGCGCGTCCTCGTGGAGGGTCAGGTTGCGGGCGAGCCCGTGCTCGTAGACCTCGTGTCGCTGCGCCACCGGGCCCATCGCCGCGGGGTCGGCCTCCGCGCTCGCCTCGACCCTCGACCGGCTGCGCATCCAGTCGTGGTCGCGCACCGTGACCGCGCTCGACGCGAGCGCCACCGAGGGGACGAACCGGACCACGGGCTCGTCGTTCGCCCACTCGCGGAACGTCGCGTCGAACGGCACCGGCCCGCGCAGCGTGTCGGCCGCGGGCATGTGCCCGTTGCGGTCGAAGAGGACGACCTGCTCGGGGCCGTCGAGCCCGTGGGTGAACGCGTAGCCGATGCCCTCCTCCTCGAGGAGGCGGTGGACGAAGTCGAGCGACGTCTCCTGGTACTGCACGCAGTAGTCGCGGGTCTCGTAGGTCTCCGCGTCGAGCTGCGCCGCGTCGACGGAGCGGCGGTACGGGGCGAGCTCGGCCTCGAGCACCTCGACGACGATCTCGAGGGCGGTCTTGTCCTGGAAGATGCGGCTGGTCTTCGTGAGCGCGAGCGCGGCCAGCGCGGGGACGATCTCGACGGTGCACTCCTGCCGCGCCTGCACGCTGTCCCCGACGGTGACGCGCTGCACGATCCCGTAGAACACGCGGGACTGCTCGTGACGCTCGAGCATCACGCTCACGTCCCGCCCGAGGAGCTGGCGACCATCGGCGACCTCGTCCTCCGCGGTCAGGCGCACGGTCATCCGGAAGGGGCGATCGAGCTCCTCGACAAGCTCGAAGTCGGCGACGAGGAAGGTCTCGGTCAGGTCCTCGCAGAAGAACCGGTAGTGGACCCGGCCGACGTCCTCCGCGAGCGGCAGGGCGATGTTGGGGGGCGCTTGGGGAGGGGGCGAACCGTCGTTGCTCATGCGGGCTCCGGGCGAGGTCCGGGTCCGTCACCCCTCCCTCGTTCTTCGCGCCAGCGCGGGCCGCGTCTGGGCGGCCGCGAGCCTACAACGAGCCTCCTTCGCTTGGGAACACGGCGGGCCGAGCGCCGGCGCCGCGCCCGAGGGTCACTCGTCGCCGAGCACGCACTCGATCACGTCGCCCACCTTGCACTGACCCTCGAGCGGGTGACGGAGCGTCGCGCTGCCGACCACGCGGTAGCGGTTGCGCCGACCCTCGCGGAGGATGCGCAGGTAGCCCGAGGTCTCGAGCTCGGAGACGATCCGCTGGACGGTCCGCTCGGTGATGCCGACGAGGTCGGCCACCTCGCGGAGCCGCATCCGAGGGTCGCGCGCGAGGCACAACAGGACGAGCGCGTGGTTCGTGAAGAACGTCCACGCCTTCGCCCCCTCGTCCCGCTGCCCCGCCGACCGCGTCATCGCTCCCCGTCGAGCGCGCTCACTGCGCCTCGTCTCCCGCGTCGTCCTCCGCGTCGTCCGCGGGCGCGTCTGCCGGCGAGTCGTCGTCGTCACCCCGCCGCCAGCCGCCGCCGAGCGCCTGGTAGAGGCTCACCACCGCCGACAACTGACGTTGCTTCGTCTCGATGAGCTCCAGCTGCGCGTCCAGGGACTCGCGCCGCGCCGTCAGGACCTCGAGGTAGTCCGCGCGCGCCGACTGGAACAGCTGCGTGGAGATGTCGATCGAGTCGCTGAGCCGCGCGACGCGCCGCTCTCGGACCGCGTAGCTGCCGGCCAGGTTCTCCACGAGGTTCAGGCGATTGACCACCTCGATGTACGCCGAGAGGATCGTCCGCTCGTAGTTGATCACCGCCTGCCGCTGGCGCGCGTCCGCGCTGAAGTAGTCCGCGGTGATCCCGGTCCGGTTGAGGAGCGGCGCGGTGAGGTTGCCGAACACGGCGAAGAACAGCGAGCCCGGGGTCTCCACCAAGCGCAGGATGTCGAACGACGAGTAGCCGATCCCCGCCTCGAGGCTCAGCGCGGGGAAGTACCGGGCGCGGGTCGCGCTGACGTCGAGGTCGGCGGCCTGGAGCTGGAGCTCCGCCGCCCGGATGTCGGGGCGGTTGATCAGGAGCTGGGTGGGGAGGCCGGCCACGAGCGTCCGCGGCTGCATGTCCATGAAGTGATCGCTGGCCCGGTCCACGTGCTGCGGGAAGCGCCCCACGAGGAAGTTGATGCGGTTCTCCGTCTCGACGATCTGCTGCCGCAGCTCGTACTCGCGGCTCTGGAACTGGAGCAGCTCGGCCTGGAACCGGGTGACCGCCAGCGAGGTCGTGCGCGCGGCCTGCCACTGCAGGCGCGCCGCGTCGACCGCGGAGCGCTGGATCTGCACGGTGTTGGAGACGACCTCGAGCCGCTGGTCGAGGGCCATCAGCTCGTAGTAGAGGCGCGCGATCTCGGCCACGAGCTCCGTGATCATGAAGTGCCGACCCTGGACGCTCGCGAGGTAGCGGTACGACGCCGCGTCGGCCTGGTTGCGGAGGCGGCCCCAGATGTCGACCTCCCACGACGCGTAGAGGCCGAGCGAGTAGCCCTGGAGGTTCGGGTCCAGGCCGGCCTGCTCGTCGCTGGCGCCCTGGCTCGAGGCGGAGCTGACCCGCTCGACGCCGCCGCCGAGGCCGGCGTTCAAGCTCGGGTAGATCTCACCGCGCCGCGCCATGACCTCGTAGCTCGCGATGAGGTTCTCCTGCACCGCGATGTTGAGCTCCTGGTTGTTCTCGAGCGCGAGCTCGACGAGCGCGGAGAGCTGCTCGTCGCCGAAGAGCTCGCGCCAGTCCATGAGGGCCGCGCTCTCGAGGTCGAGCTGCCCCTGATAGGAGGCGGGCATCGTCGTGGTCGCGTGCCTCGCCGCCCCCTGGGGGAGCGCGGGGACGCAGCCGGCGAGCAGGAAGAGCGAGAGCAGCGCGGCCGGGGGTCTGTGTACGTATCGCTTGAACATGCGGATCGGTCCGAATCAACGAGGAAAGGCGAGACCTGCGGGGCAGGTCGAGTGAGTGCGCGCCGTGCTTCGGCTCCTCGGTCTTGCAGCCCCCCCGAGCGAGCCCACCGGTCCCCCGCGAGGTCCGCGTGCGCGGAGCCGGCGTGGGGCGGCGAGCGTGTCGACCTCGTCGCGGCCGTCTCTCTGGATCCATCCGTGGCTCCTACGGAGGGAGCGCGGGCAGATCGCGTCGACGGCGAGGCGCGGCGAGGTCAGGCGAGCGGCGGGGCGCGGGCGGCGAGCCGGACCGGCGGCGCCGACGAGGCGAGGCGGTCGCGCCGAGGCGCGTGGCTCGGGCCGATGTGCGCGGCCGCGAGGAGCCGAACGCGATCCTCGGTCGGGGTGATCCCGATCGAGAGGCGCTCGGGGCTCGAGGCGTCGTCGCTGCGCTCGGGGGCGTTCTCCTCCGCGGGGACGGCGGGGCGGTCGGCCTCTCGATGCGCGTCGTGCTCGTGGTAGCCCCCCGCGTACGTCGCGTCGGCCGGCTCGAAGCTCGCGGAGGCGAGCTCGTCCGAGGGCGCGGAGTGCGGGGTCGCGAGGCAGCCGACGAGGACCGCGAAGATCGCGGTGGCGAGCCGGTGCTCGGGTACTTCGAACACGACTGCGGTCTATGGCGTGGGTGGGGGGGTGTCAAGGCGGATGTGGGGCGACATCGATTTCGCCTATCGGGCCCGCGTCGACCGCGCGCCTGGCCGCGCGCGCGGGCACGGAACCCGAAAACCACGGGGTTTTGGGCGCTCCTCGCGGACGCGGGGGCCCGGGCCGAAGCGGGATTCCCGAAACGGAGTTCCCCGGTTCTCGGGCCTCGCGCCGCCTCGCGCCGGGCGGCCCAGGAACCAACCCGCAAGTCAGCTTGCGGGGTCAGGGGACGATGTCGACGACCGCGACCTCTTCCTCGTTCGAGACGAACCCTCGGTACTCGACCCGGACGCGGTAGCGACCGAAGGGCGGAGCGAGCGAGCACGTCGCGACGAGGTCGGGGTTGAAGTAGCTCTCCACGAACACCCCGACGAGGTCCGCGGGGTCGGGGGGCGGCAGCGCCGGCGGGGGGATCACCGGACCCTCGTCGACCGGGGCGATCACGCCCTGGTGCTCGTCGCCCGCCTCGTCGACCGCGATCAAGAGCATCGGCTCGTCGGTGGGTGGGCTCGGCACGTCGAGGAGGCCGAACCCCGCGATCGGGATCACCGGCTCCTCCCCGGCGTCGATCCGCACCTCCGTCGGCACGCGCACGATCAGCCCTCGGAAGCTGGCGTCCGGGGCGCTTGGGGTCGCGGCGTTCCGCGCGAAGGTGTCGAGCGGGACCTGGGCCATGTCGGGGGGATCGATCTCCATGCGTGCTCCTCAGAACCGCGTCCAGCCGGCGCTCAGGTCGACCTTCTTCGCGGTCGGCGCGCACTCGGCGCAGAACGGGGACTTCTCTGTCGCGCCGTACATGACGCAATCGCCCTTGTCCGCGTTGCCGAACGTCGCCTTGAGCGCGAGGCCGGTGTGGCAGTGGGAGCCGAGGTGGCCGCGCGCGGTGTACTGGTTGGCGGGCTTGTCGGGCAGCGAGCCGCTGCCGTCGGCGACGAGCCCGAGCTGGTGGCCGACCTCGTGGGTCACCACCTGGTTCTGGTAGAGGGTGCTCTGGTTCCGCCACCACGCGCGCGTGCAGATGATGACGATGTTGCCGGAGAGCGCGATCCCGCCGCGCATGCGGTTGACCAGGTTCACCTCGATCGAGAGGGTCCCCGTCGCCGCGGCCAGGCCGGTGACGTCGATCTCGACCTTGGGGCAGAGCTCCGGGTAGCCGGCCGAGTGGGACACCGGGCTGCACTTGGCCTCGGGGATCGCCACCTCGTCCGCGGCCGCGCCACCGTCCTCGAGGAACTTCGCGGAGACGAACCAGCCCTCGCCCGTGATGATGTCCTTCCACAGGTAGCGATCGCTCCCGCCGGCGCTCGCGAGCGGGATGACCACCTTCGGCTTGCCGGGCCCGACGTCGACGCCCGCCTTGTGGACCGCCTGCGCGGCGTCCTTGACCGCGAGGTGATCGGTGTACGCGACGGCGAGGACGTACGGCTCCTTCGCGGTCGTCCCGGCGGCGCCCGTGTACGCGGCGCGCGCGTTGTTCTTGAGGCTGGTCTTGTCGGCGTCGCCGTCGATGTTCTCGAGGTGGTTCATCGAGGCGGCGGCCAAGCCCTCGAACCGGATCCCGTGGTTGCCGAGCTCGGTCTTCGCGCTCGTGAGGTTGGCCGCGGTCGAGGCGAGGATCGCGCCCCCCGCGTCCTTCATCTTCACCTCCTGGTAGTAGACCAGGCGGCGCGTGGTGAGGGCCTGGCTGCGCTTCTTGATCCCGTGGTTGTCCTCGGCCTCGGCCTGGAACACGTCGCGGCCCGCGCAGGTGATCGTGAGGCTGCCGTCGACGATCTTCGTGCCGTCGCCCTCGGTGGTGAGGGCCACGTCGGTGTCGGTTTGGATGAACTTCGCGTTCCGGCCCTTCTCGCCGCCCGTGTACGAGACGTTGCCCGGGCCGGGGATCAGGCGGAGCTTGAACGCGCTCGCGCCGGGCTTGTCGAACTTCACGAGCAGACGCGGCTTCTGTCCGAGCCGATCGAGGTTCTTCACGATCGTGCCGTCGACCCACTTGGCGTCCTTGGGGAGGTTGACCCACTGGTCGACGCCGCTCGTCGCCACGGTCGCGTCGTCCCCCTCGAGCCACTCGATGGACACGAGCTTGGGCTCCTCGGTCTCGACCTCCGCCTCGGCCTCCGCGGGAGCCGCGGCGGGGGGCGCCTCGGGCTCCGCCGCGGCGGCCGCGGCCGCGCCCGGCGCCGCGCCCGTCTCGCCGATCGGCGGGGCCGCCGCGGTCTCGGCGGGCGCGTCCGCGAACGGGTCCGAGGTGTCGGGCTCGGCCTCGCGCGTGCCGGTGAGGAGCCGGCGATACGTCGAGGGGCTCTCGTAGAGCGTGAGCTCACCGCGCTCGATCGCGTCGGCGACCCAGCGGGCGAGCGCGTCGTTCCGAAGCCGCCCCGCTTCGAGGCCGTGATCGATCAGGAAGCTGCGCAGCTCTTGAGCCGCCACCGGATCTCGGAGGACCTCCGAGAGGGTCCGCCTCGCTCGCCACGCGTCGAGCGTGTCGCCGCCTCGTCCCGCGCCCGAGACCTCGAGCCGGTAGACCAGATCGCCATTCGCGCGGAACGAGAACGCGGACACCATCTCTCCTCCCCCCGGGACGGGCGGCGATTCTACACGCCCGGGACGGGGGGATGCGCCCATCTTCCGCGGGCCGTCGGGCGACCCCCCATCGCTGGTCGAGGACGGCGACCCGAGGGGCCTCGTGTTACCCTGACGTGCACGTGAGGTACGTCGCATGCGCCGCGCTGGCCGGATGGTTGTGCACCGCCAGCGCGCTCGTCGTCCACGCGCAGGAGCGCCCGAGCGCGGCGCTCCTCGCGACCAGCGTCGCCGGTGGCTTCGGCCCTGGCGCGCCGGAGGCGTTCGACCGCGTCCTGCGGAGCGAGCTCGGGGCGCTCGACCGGGTCCGCGTCCACGGCAGCGTCGCGCTCGAGCTCGACGACGTCCAGCTCGCCCTCGGCTGCGAGGGGGAGACCCAGGCCTGCCTCGGCGCGGTCGCCCGCGAGATCGGGGTGCGCTTCCTGCTGCTCCCCAACCTCGACCGGATCGGCAGCGAGGCCGTGCTGAGCGTCGCCCTCTTCGACGCGGACGCCGACGGCGCGCCCCGCCGCGTGGCCCGGCGCGCGTCGGGTCCCGACGCCGAGGGCGCGTTGGTGTCGGAGGTCCGCGGTCTGCTGGAGGAGCTCTTCGGCGTCACCGCCGCCCCGACCGAGGAGCCCCCCGATCCGGTCGAGGAGCCGTCGGTGACAGCGGGGCTGGAGCTCCCGCCGCCGTCCACGGGCGGCCCCGACGAGGCGCGGCTGGCGACGGCCGGCGTCGTCCTTTTCGTCGGGGTGGCGGGCCTGGCGCTCGGGGTCGGCTTCGGCGTCTCGACGCTCGACCGGCAGGCCGCCTACGAGCGCGCGCCGACCGACACGGTCGACGAAGCGGAGGAGGCGGGCCGCCGCCTGCGTCAGGCCAACGAGGACGCGATCACGGCGAACGTCCTGTTCGTGGCCGGCGGCGTCGCGACGGGGGCGGGGCTCGTCTGGTTGATCGCGGAGGTCGTCGCGGCGCCGAGCGGCGAGGCGCCCGAGGTGTCCGTGACGCCCCTCGCGAGCCCGACGCTCGCGGGCGTGTCGGTCTCCGGGAGGTGGCCGTGAGGCCGGTGGCGATCGCCCTGTTGCTCGTCGGCTGCGCGGTGGACGCGGGCGCCCACCCCAACGCCTGCGACGACGACGGCGCGTGTCCGCCGGGGCGCCACTGCCATCGACCCGAGGGCGTCGAGTCGGGCCTCTGCGTGCTCGACGAGGACGCCTGCGTGGCGACGACGGAGATCTGCAACGGGGTCGACGACGACTGCGACGGCGACGTCGACGAGGGCTTCGACCTCCACGTCCCGGAGCGCTGCGGCGCGTGTGACCGCGTGTGCACGGCGCCCAACTCGATGTGCGTGCCCGACGGGTCGGGCGGGTTCACGTGCGGGTCGACCTGCGACCCGATGCGCTTCACCGACTGCGGCGCGGACACGTGCGTGGACACGTCGACCGACGAGGCGCACTGCGGGGGCTGCGGCGTGCGCTGCGACCCGGGCGAGGACTGCGTCGAGGGCGCCTGCCGCTGCGGCGGCGTCGCCGGCGGCGAGGACTGCGCGGGGACGGTGGCGTCGACCTGCTGCGGGACGCGCTGCGTCGACCTCAACACGAGCTCCGACCACTGCGGGTCGTGCAACGCGGCTTGCGGTATGAGCGGCGGCGCGCGCGTGTCCTGCGCCGAGCAGGTCTGCGATTGCGGCGACTGCCGGGCCCCGAACCGCTGCCTGAACCTCATCCTGATGGAGTGCCTGCGTTGAGCGAGCGCTCGGCCGACACCTCTCCCGTCGCGACCGACCCGCACCTCGGCGCGATCCTCGGCGGCCGCTACCAGGTCGTCGAGCGGCTCGGCGAGGGCGGCATGGGCGCCGTCTATCGGGCGCAGCACCTCGAGCTCGGCCGCGACGTCGCGGTGAAGCTCCTCGCGCCCGAGCTCAGCCGCAAGCGCACGTCGGTCGAGCGCTTCCAGCGCGAGGCGCGGACCGCGAGCAAGATCGGGCACCCGAACATCGTCGACGTCTTCGACCTCGGGCGCGGTCAGGACGGCACGCCGTACCTCGTCATGCAGCTCCTCGACGGTCACGACCTGCAGGCGGAGCTGCGCGCGGCGGGCGGGGTGCTGCCGGCCGCGCGGGTCGTCGAGATCCTCGGCCCGATCGCCAACGCGCTCGACACCTGCCACGCGCGCGGCGTCATCCACCGGGACATCAAGCCGAGCAACATCTTCCTCGCGCGGCTCGGCGACGGGAGCGTCTCGCCCAAGCTGGTCGACTTCGGCCTCGCGATGCTCGTCGCCTCGGACGAGCGGCTGACCAAGAGCGGGTTCCTCGCGGGCACCGCGCACTACCTGCCGCCCGAGGCCGCGCACGGGGATCTGCCGGGCAGCGCGGGCGACACGTACGCCCTCGCCACCGTCGCGTTCGAGGCCCTCTGCGGGCAGCTCCCGTTCGACGTGGAGAACTCCAGCGGCCTGCTCGTGCAGAAGGTGCTCGGGCCCGCGCCGACGATGGCCACCGTGACGACCGGCGAGTTCCCCGCCGACGTCGAGGCGGTCCTCGCCAAGGCGCTCCACCGCGATCCGGAGCGCCGCCACGCGAGCGCGGGCGCGTTCGTGACGGCGCTCGCCGAAGCCGTGGCGCGTCACCCGGACGGGTGGGGCCCCGATCGCTCGGCGCCGCCCAAGCCGCGCTCCGGTCACCGCGCGCTCGTCGAGGGGGCGCCGGAGCCCGTCTCCAGCGTCCGTGAGTCGGCGCTCTCGCGCGCGATCGCGCCGCCTCCGTGGCGGCGGTGGCCGGTCCTCGCCGCCGCCGCGCTCCTCCTGGCCCTGGTGGTGGGCGCCGCGTGGTGGGGCTCGGCCACGGGCGACACGACGTCCCCTGTCGTCCCGCCCGACGAGCCGGGCGCCGAGCTCCCGCCCGTCGCGAGCTCGCCCACCGCGGACCCCGCGCCGGCCGACACCGCGCCAGCCGACACCGTGCCGCCCAGCGAAACCGCGCCTGCCGACACCGCGCCGGCCGACACGGCGCCGCCCAGCGAAGCTGCGCGACCCAGCGAAACCGCGCCAAGCGATGAGGCGCCTCGCTCGCCGACGCCGGCCCGCGCGGCGGAGCGCCCCGCCGATTCGGACGAGCCCGTGGCAGAGCCTGCCGCGCCAGCGCCCGTGGCGTCGGAGCCAGCCCGCGCGCGCCCCCGCGAGCCCGAGGCGCCGGCCCCGGCGCGTGATCGCGCGGAGGCCGAGCGCCTCGTCCAGAGCGCAGGATCGCTCCTCGTCCGCGGAGACCTCGCCGCGGCGACCGAGCTGCTCGAGCGCGCCCGCGCGGCCGATCCCACCTACGCGCCGACCTACCGGAGCCTCGGCCTCGCCCACGAGCGCGCGAGGCGGACGGCCGCGGCGCGCGCGGCCTTCGAGCGGTACCTGCGGCTCGCGCCGGGCGCGAGCGACGCCGCCCGCATCCGCGCCCGCCTCGCGGAGCTCGAGGAGTAGACCTCTCAGACGAGCCGGGCTAGCAGACTCCGGCAAAGATGCGCGTGATGGATCGGCGAGCGCGACGTCGTGTCCAGCGCGCCGGGCCGAGGTCGAAATGCTGAAGCATTTCGACCGAGCGACTGGCGTGCTGGGCGCGGCGTCCCGCCGGCGAGGCGCGCGCAGTCATCTTTGCCGGAGGCTGCTAGAGGCCGCAGCCGTCGACGTACCAGTCGAACGTCGCGGGGCCGAAGTCCACGGGCAGGGCGAGCAGCTCGCTGCCGCTGGCGTCGAAGACGCCGAGCCGAACGTTCTCCACACGCGCGACGACCCGGCCGTCGGGGAGCACGCACGCCGACGTCACGTCGGCGAGCGACCCGGCGGCGGGGACGACGCTGCCGTCGGAGAGGATCTTGCGCAGCCCGGCGGGCGTGCCGGACGGATCGCGCCACTCGAAGAGGATCGTCCCGTCGGGCTGCTCCCGCGGGCCGGCGAGGAACACGTCGGCGCCTTGTGAGCCCGCCGCGAGGCGCTCGGTCACGGCGCCCCCGGCGAGCGGGACCTCGCACACCCCCGCGCCGCGGTTCGGCTCGGTGGTGTCGTCGCCGCACAGGAACAGCACGCGCGACTGGTCGAGGGTCAAGCTCGGGTCCGAGGCGACGAGGTGCCCCGAGCCCTCGTCCAAGCGCGCCGCGGTCGATGCCCAGCCGCCCGCCCCGCGGTCGACTCGGAGGAGCACGTCGCCCTCGCCGATGTAGACGATGGCGTCGCCCGCGTTCGTCACCGCGGTGAACCCGACCAGGGCCGGGCGGTGTTCGGGCAGCACCTCCCAGCGCGTCAGGTCGCGGACCGGCGCCAAGAGCACGCAACCCTCCGTGCAGCCCCCGCGACGCGCCGCGAGGCTGAGCCACTCGCCGTTGGTGGAGAGGCCCGCGAGCGTGTCCTGGACCGGCGCCACCGACGCCGCGTGCGGGTCGAGGGCGGCGCTCAGATCCTGCGGCGCCGCGCCGGCGACGAGCTCGACGCGGAAGGTGCGGTATCCCCCGTCGAGGGCGACGACGTGCGCGTGGCCAGCGCCGGGCGCCGAGAGCGGCGACGACTCCGCGGGACCGCAGCCCGAGGCGAGCGAGCAGACCTCGGTCGAGGCGCAGACCTCGTGGTCGAGCACGTCCACGCACGCGCCCGACGGAGTGCACTCGCGGCTCGCGCAGCTCGCCGAGGGGGCCGGCGCGCAGTCGGCGTTCGTCGAACACGCCGGCGGCCCGCAGGCGTCGGGCGTCTCCTCGGTGCACCCGTCCTCGGCGCAACGCCCGGCCACGCAGCTCGTGAGCTCGGGCGCGTCGGCGGCGCCCGGGCAGACCACGTCGAGGCAGTCTCGGGTGAGCAGGATCGTCACCACCGCCAGCTCGCCCGACCGCGTCTCCCAGGCGACCCGACGCTCCAGCGTGACGGCTCCGCTCGCGTCGCGGACGCTCACCGTCGCCCGGTAGCGACCCGCGGCCAGAGAGGTCTCGGCCACCCGCGCGCCGACGCCCCAGCTCCGCCGCTCGGCCGCGCCGACCTCGAACCGACCCACCTCGACGCCTTCCCGCGTGGTGATCACCGTCTCGACCGACGCGAGCTCGGTCCCCGGGATCAGGTCCGAGCGGACCTGGAGCACGAGCGTGCCCTCACCGGCGCAGGCGACGAGCGCCAGGCCGATGGCCATCCCCACGAACGCCGCGGTCCGCTCCCCCACGACGGCGATGATAGCGCGGCGCTCTCCAACAGCCGCACGCGACGCGCGGGCTCAGGGATCAGCCAGGAACTCGGACAGGAGCCGGTTGACGGCGTCCGGGTGCTCGAGGTTCGGGGTGTGGCGCGCGTCGTCGATCACCTCGAGGCGCGTCCCGGGGCCGAGCCGCTCGCGGAGCCTGCGCGCGATCGCGAGCGGGAAGACCGCGTCGTCGCGGCCCCACACGATCATCGTCGGCGCCGACGGATCGGGCCGGGCGCGCAGCCGTTCGAGGTCGCGCTCGAGCGCGTCGAGGACCGCGTACAGGCTCGCTCGCCGAGCCGGCGGGAAGAACGCCTCGCGCACCTGCGCGAGCGCGAAGTCCGGCGCCAGCGGCGGGTGGGCATAGGCCGCCGACATCATCCGCCGGACGTCTTCGTCGGTCTCCGGGACCATCAGCTGCCCCACGTGATCGACCCCGAACCGACGGAGCAGCGCCACGTGATCCGCGTGGGTGTACGCGCGCCCCGGCGTGTCCATGAGCACCAGCCGGCGCACGCGCTCGGGCCGCGCGGTCGCCAGCTCGACCGCGACGAGCCCCCCGTACGAGAGCCCCACCACGTCGACCCGTTCGAGACCCAGCTCGTCGAGGAGCGCCGTCAGCGCCACCACCTGCGGGTCGAGCCCGTGGTCGAGGTCGCGCGACGACGAGCGACCGAACCAGAGGAGGTCGGGCATCACGAGCGGCCGCCCCTCGAACGCTCGGACCTGCTCGGCCCACTGCCAGTGCGCGGCGGTGCCGAACCCGTGCAGCAGCATCACCGGCGTCCCCGCGCCGTCCCGGACCCACACCCGCACCGACGCGTCCCCGAGCTCGACCTGGCGCGACCGCAGCCCCGCGTCCCGCAGCGTCCCGACGAGCCCCGCCTGCTGCCACTGCACGACGTTGCAGCCGGCGAGGAGGACCATCAGGACCCAGAGCCAGCGAGCGCGAAGCGACGGCGTCATCCGTCGATGCGCGCGCGAGCCGGTCCCACGGCGGGTCACTCCCTCGACCGACATCAGCTTCGAGGCTCGGGGCGCTTCTTCTCGAGCGACGCCACCGAGTCCCGCGCGATGTCGCCGATGGCCGCCACGTAGAAGGCGCGATCGGGATCGAGGCCCCGGTGCACCGGGATCCGCGCGCGGCCCCCGGCGCCTTCCTCGGCGAGGTTGCGTCGGGTCGCGTCGTACGCGCGCGGCGGGACGATGAGCTCGCCCTCGAGGACCGCGCTCGCCTCGGGGCGCAGGTCGTGGCCCGAGACGTTCAGCGCGACCTTCAGCGAGCGCGCCTGACGTCGCGCGAACGCCGCGAGCGCGGCGGCCGTCGCCTCGGCGCTCTCGGGCATCTCGAGCGGGTCCCAGCGCGCGGCGGGCTCGGCGTGCGTCCACGCCGCCTCGCGGAGCGCGCGGATCGACGTGAACGGGACCTCCTCGCGCCAGCGGTGGCGGTAGCGCTGATCGCGGGCGAGCGCGAAGAGCACGTCGCGGACCCGCGCGTCGCGCTCCTCGAGCGGGAGCAGCGCGTCGAGGAAGCGGCCCGACTCGGGCGGGAGCAGCGACTCGACGAGCGCCTCGTCGCCCTGGCCGAACAGGCCGCTCGGGTCGAGCCGGTTGTCGCGCGTGCGCTCGACGCGGACCTGGCGCAGCGCCTCGAGCAGCTCTCCGCGCGCGCGGCGCGCCGCGCGGTCGACGAGCGTGAGCCGCTCCTTGTCGCCGAGCACCGCGGAGCGCACCGCGAGCAGCGCCTCCACGCGCGCGACCTCGCGGGCGAGCCGGAGCCGCGAGGAGAAGTACTCGAGCACGGAGTCGCGCATCCCTGTCACGGTGTTCTCGAGCGCGTCGAACATCGCGTGGAAGGCGTCGACGAGCTCGAGGTGCGCGCGGCGGTAGCGCAAGAAGAGGTAGGTGCCGGTGCCGGTGAGGGAGAGCAGGAGCGCGGTGAGCCAGCCGCGCTCGCGCAGCCACGGCGACTGCCACTGCGTCTCGGCGACCGACAGCGCGTCCGCGAGCGCGCGGAGCGGCAAGGGCAGGAACAGCACGATCGCGATCACGAAGAGCGCGCCCCAGAGCACCATCCGCGCGAGGTCGGGCTTGCGGCGCGCGGCGTCCATCATCGCGGCGTGCGCGTCGCGGAACGCGGTGAAGGACGGGGGCGGCACCGGCAGCGCCGCGTCGCGATCGCGGATCGCGTCCTCGAGGCGCAGCGACACCGCCCGCTCCATGCGCTCGACCAGCACCCCGCTGCGCCGGAACGCGACCGGCGACGGGTCCGCGAAGAGCGCGTCGTCGACGCGGCGCGCGATGCCCTCGAGCACTCCGTCGCGCTCGGACGCGATGCGCTCGCGCTCGCCCGAGATCAGGTCGTCGAAGCGGCGGCGCTGCAGCAGCGTCCACGTCTTCTCGATCTCGCGCATGCGCGTCAGCGCCCAGCCCACCGGCGGATCGGGGGCCGGCTGCGCGTCGTCGAGGGACGGATCGCCCGGGTCCGGGCCGTAGCGCGCGCGCGTCGTCTCGCCGCGCTCCCACCACGGCGGCTCGGCGTCGCGGTGCACCGCGGGGGCGTAGCGGCCGAGCAGCTCGAGCACGTCGCGGTCGGCGTCCCGCGGCTCGTCGAAGGCCGCGAGCTCGACCTCCTCGAGCGCGTCGATGTCGACGAGGTCGGCGCCCTCCTCCTTGGTCTGCGCGATGACCGCGTCGACCACGTCGAGCGACACCGAGTCGGTCGCGTAGCGCGTGAGCCCGCGGCGGGGCAGCTCGCTCACCGCGCAGATGAACGTCGCGAGCGGGTCGCTCGGCACGTCGCCGTAGAGCAGCGGCGCGACGCGCGTCACGGAGCTGAGCGAGTAGAGCAGCAGCGTGAGGAAGTTGCGGACGCACTGCTCGAGCTCGGCGTCGCCCAGCACCGAGTACTCCGCGACGTCCTCGATCACGAAGAGCTGCGGGACCGCGCGTCGGCGCGGCGGCGTGGCGGCGATGCGGTCGCCGAGCTCGCGCACCGCCTCGATCACGTCGTCGCCGCGATCGAACGCGCCCGGGTGCGGCATCGCGCAGATCGGCAGGACCACGAGGTTGCGCTCGGAGCCGACGCGGAACGGCTCGAAGATCGGCGAGAGCTCACCGAGGAGGCGCCCCTCGATCGCGGCCAGCGTCGCCGCGAGCTGGGCCCGCGCCTCCGCCTCGCCGAGGTTCGCGATCACGAACACGTGGAGCCGCGTCAGGCCCTCGGCGCTGCGTCGATCGCGCGACCGGACCATGCGCGAGTGCGCGAGGAGGGCGCGCGCGTCGTCGAGCACCCGCTCGCCGATCGCCTCGGCGCGGACGCCGCGCTCGATGGTCATCGAGGTCAGCGGCGCGTCGTCCTCACCGCCGATCGCCTCGGCGCGCTCGCGCATCACGCGCGCCACGACCTTCGCGCCGAAGCCCCCCAGCCCGACGAGGATCGACGGAACTTCGGGGTCCGTGATCACGTCAGGATCCGAGGAGCTTCGTCGCCTCGCGCAGGGCCTGGTACTCCTGCTCCTCCGCTGCGTCGCGGCTGTCCATCACCTCGAGCTGCATCGCGCGCTTCTTCCACTCCGCCGCGGTCGCCTCGATCTCGGCGGTGAGCACCTTGCTGCCCTTCACCTTGCGGGCGTCGGCGGCGAGCGGGGCGACCGTCGAGTCGTAGATGCTCGGCTTGGTCTGCTCGAGGCCGAGCAGCTTGCTCGCCGCCTCGGTCAGCGTGGGCGCGAGCGCGAGCTGCGTCTCGAGGTCCGGGAGGTCGAGCATCAGCCCCGCGTCGGTGCGCAGCACCTGACCGCGCGCCACCCCGAGCGCGAGCGCCGTGATCCCGAGCCGCGCCTGCACGGCCGCCGCCTCGAGCGCGCGCTTCTTCTCCTGCGGGTCGAGGTCGGGGAGGGTCTCCCAGTCGCCCGAGATGTGCAGCGGCCAGCCCTTGTCGCCCTCGGCCTGGAAGCGCCGGTAGGCCTCCTTCATCTCCTCGTTGACGTGCGGGAAGCAGTAGAGCGGGACGCCGAGGATCGAGCGGTAGAGCACGATGCGATCCGGGTCCTCCCAGTTGTCGAGCACGTTCGCGCTCTTGCCGTGGGTGGCCGCGTCGAGCGCGGCGCCGAAGCCGCCCCCGTGGAGCTGCGCGTGGAGCCCGACGAGGAGCATGTCGGCGTGCGCGATCATGCTCTTGGCCTCGGGGTGGAAGCGCGTCAGCGGCTCGCCCTTCGCGAGCGTCGTCGAGATCTTCTTCTGCACGTAGCGCTGGACCGACTCTTCCTGCCAGAGCTTCGTCGACGACAGCGGGGCCTCGGCGCCGAGCGCCTCGCGCGCCGACGCCCCGACCCGATCGGTGGTGAGCCCGTAGTACTTGGCCTCGAGCGCGACCGCGTCGTCGAGGCGCAGGCCCTGCCGCTCGAAGGGGTCGTCGCTCTTCGGGTCGCCGAGGATCTGCTTGGTGAGGAACCGCTCCGCGGCGCCGATGAGCGACCGCTCCACGTCCGAGATCATCTCGCGCGCGGTCCGCCGCATGGGGCGGCCCTGCTCGTCGAACTTCGGGCGCAGCGCCGCGCGGACGGCGTCGAGCACCTCGGTCTGGTCCGACGACTCGGGCCGCGTCGCGACCTGATCCTCGTAATACCAGCTCCAGAAGCGGTCGCGCCCGTTCGGGTGCTGGAGGACCTCGACGTCGAGCACGAAGTCGTTCGACTGCGCGTCGGGGCCGCCGTCGTACTCGAAGCGCCGCGCCTTCTCCTCGAGCTCCGTCGCGAGCCGGCCCGCGCTGCTCTCGATGTTGCGGAAGCTCCCGCGCAGCGTGTCGGCGGCGCGGCCGAGCGCGACGACGACGTCGTACAGCGCGCCCTTGATCAGCAGCGCGCGGGCCTTGTCGACGTACTCGTTGAACGTCGCCACGGTCCGCTCCCGCGCCGCGTCGAAGTCCTTGTCCTTGCGGGTCAGGAGCTTGTCCCAGCCGCCGTGCGTGCGCTTGATCTCGGCGGCGAGCGCGTCCATCTCGCTGCGGAACTTGCTGTCGCGGCCGAGGTCCGCCTCGGCGCGCAGCCGCGCGACGGTGCGGCCGAGCTCGTCGGTGGCGCCGCTCGCGAGCTGGCCGCCGTCCTGGCGCATCTTCACGAGCACGTAGCGCTGCTCGTAGGGGCTCAGCTCGGGCGACGCGTCCGGGCCCGCGCGCCCCATGAAGTCGGCCCACCAGTCGCCGCCCTCGATCTGGGCGATCATCGACGCGAGCCGCGCGTCGACCTGCGCCTTGGCCTCGGCGACCTCGCGCGCGAGCGTGTTCATCGTCTGCGCGGGGGTCCACGACCCATCGAGGATGCGGTTCGCGCTGATCTCGCGGATCTGCGCGCAGCGCGACCGGAGGTCGTCCTCGACGGTCTGGAAGGTCTCTGCGAGGCGCGCGCGCGAGGTCTCCGCGACGGTCTTGAGCCGGTGCCAGGTCCCGCCCTCGCGGTCCTGATCGCTGAGCATGTCGAGCTTGAGGACGAACGCCGCGTCGAGGCGCTCCGCCCGGGCCTCGGGGCTGAGGCGCTCGAGCTCCTCGCGGTCGACGTTGAACTGCTTGAAGCGCTCGCGCTGCGCCTCGCTGACCAGCGCCGGATCGTCGAGGAGGAGGTAGCGGCGCACCGCGGTCGCCGCGAAGCGACGGGCGCAGTATCGCAAGATGTCTTGGCGCGGCAGCACGAGCACGGAGGCGCCGAGGGTCCCGTAGAACGCCGTGTAGCCGGCGTCGCCGAGCTCGGGCGGGAAGACCTTGCGACTCTCCTTCGTGTAGTTGTCGTAGTCGCCCTGCTGGTCGCCGAGGATGGGGCTGAAGATCTGGACGTAGGTCGCGTCCGAGAGCGCCTCGCCGACGTCGTCGACGGAGAAGTGCTTGGGCCGGTCGACCACGTAGACCAGGTCGTAGGGGCGGCGCGAGACCGTCCGCTTGTGCGTGTTGCGCGGGTCGTAATGGAACGTCGCGGGGTCGCTCGCGTCGGGCACCTGCGTGTCGAGGCGGCAGAGGTGCTCGAGCTCCTTGAGCGCGGCGTACCCGTTCGCCAGCGTGCCGTCGCGGTTCATGCCGACGACCTCCTCGAACGCGTCGGGGAGGATCGCGAAGCCGAAGAGCTTGGCCGACTTGTCGTCGATGAGGTCGCGCAGCAGGTACGCGAACGGGAGGAACGCGCCGCTCCCGGTCCCGCCGGCGACGCTGAAGTAGACGAAGACCTGGATGGACGCGTCGTGGCGCCGCATCCCGTGCTGGTGGCTGCGGAGGTCCTGCAGGATGTCGGAGATCTGTCGCGGCAGCTCGCCGACCTCGATCGAGCGGAAGAACCCGAGGCGGCTCTCGACGCGGATCTGCCCCGCGCCCGCGCCGCTCTCCTCGCGGAAGCGGTACCAGGGGTGCACCCACTGGGTGAAGTACTCGTCCGCGTCGGCGTACGTCTCCCCGCGGCGCAGCTTGCTGTACTCGACCTTGTCGAAGTCGCTGAGCGTGATCGTCGCGTCGACGTGCCCGACCGGGCCGTAGCCCTGCCGCAGCCGCGCGAGGTCGGCGGCGTTGGTGTCGATCGCCACGAAGCGGACCAGGCTCTTGAACTTCAGGTCGTAGTCCGCCGACGCGCGCAGCCGCTTGGCGATGCGACCGATGGCTTGCCCCCCCGAGCCGCCCAGCCCGACGAAGAGGGTCGGGGTGACCTCCCCCGGCATGATCTTGATCGGCATGACGGCCGTGAGCGTACCAGCTGGAGCGCCGGACCAGAATCTCGTAACTTCGCAACATGACCCAGATTTCGAGCGGCCCCGAGCGCGCTTCCATCCCGAACCCCGCGCCGCTGCCCGAGGTCGTGGATCCGGACGCGCCCGAGCTGCTGCTCAATCGAGAGCTGACGTGGCTCGCGTTCAACCGCCGCGTGCTCGCGGAGGCCGAGGACCACCGCAACCTCCTGCTCGAGCGGGTGAAGTTCCTCGCCATCGCGAACGGCACGCTCGACGAGTTCGTGATGAAGCGGATCGGCGGCCTCAAGCAGCAGATCGCGGCCGGGGTCATCGAGCGCAGCGTCGACGGGCGCACCCCGAGCGAGCAGCTCTCGGAGTGCTACGCGGTCATGCGCGGGCTCGGGGATCGGTCGCAGGAGTTGCTCCGCGAGCTGCGCCGCGAGCTCGCGGTCGCCGGGATCGTGCTCGCGAGCTGGACCGAGCTGACCGACGACGCGAAGCAGAAGCTGCGCGCGCACTACCTCGACAACGTCTTCCCGCTCGCCACCCCGCAGGCGATGGACCCGGCGCACCCGTTCCCGTTCGTGTCCAACCTGTCGCTCAACCTGTTCGTCACGCTCCGCCGCTCGGAGGAGGACACCGAGCGCCTGCGCGCGCGGGTGAAGGTGCCCGTCGGCCGAGGCGTGCCCCGCTTCCTCTCCGTCGAGGACACGCCGCTCGTGCCGCTCGAGGAGGTGATGGCGAACAACCTCGACCTGCTCTTCCCGGGGATGGTCGTCGACCGCGTCGAGATGTTCCGGGTGACGCGGAACTCCAACACCGAGCGCGACGAGGACCAGGCCGACGATCTGCTCGCGCTGATCGAGACGGAGCTCCGCGAGCGCAAGTTCGCCTCCATCGTACGGTTGACCGTCGCGAAGGGGATGACGCCGCTGACGCGCGGCTACCTCGCGGCCGAGCTCGACCTGAACGAGGACGACGACGTGTTCGAGATGCCCGGGATGCTCGGGCTCGCGGACCTGATGGAGCTGCTGCGCCTCGACCGCCCGGACCTGCGCTGCGAGCCGCACCACCCGGCCGACTTCGCGGAGTTCATGACGGATCGGAACCTCTTCCACGTCATCCGCGACCGCGGCTCGCTGCTCGTCCACCACCCCTACCAGTCGTTCGCGACCAGCGTGGAGAGCTTCCTCGAGGAGGCGGCCAACGACCCGAAGGTCCGCGCGATCAAGGCCACGATCTACAGGACCGCGGAGGAGTCCAAGGTCGTGCAGCACCTCGAGACGGCCGCCCGCAACGGCAAGCAGGTCGCGGTGGTGGTGGAGCTCAAGGCGCGCTTCGACGAGCACGCCAACATCAAGTGGGCGAACCGGCTCGAGGCGGTGGGCATCCACGTCACCTACGGCGTCGTGGGGCTCAAGACGCACTGCAAGGTGATCCTCGTGATCCGGCAGGACTACGGCGGCCTCAAGCGCTACGCGCACCTCGGGACGGGCAACTACCACTCGGGCACGGCGCGCCTCTACTCGGACGTCGGCCTCTTCACCTGCGACCCCGCGATCGGCCACGACCTGACCGAGCTCTTCAACTACCTGACGACGGGCTACACGCCCAACCGCCACTACAAGAAGCTGCTGCCCGCGCCGAAGGTCCTCAAGGGCGCGATCCTCGACAAGATCGAGCGCGAGGCGAAGCACGTCGCCAAGGGCGGCAAGGGCCTCATCCGCATGAAGATGAACGCGCTCGAGGACGCGGACGTCACGCGCGCCCTCTACCGCGCGGCGCAGCGCGGCGTGCGCATCGAGCTCATCGTCCGCGACACGTGCCGCCTGCGGCCGGGGATCCCCGGGCTCAGCGAGAACGTGCGCGTCATCAGCATCGTGGGCCGCTTCCTCGAGCACACGCGCATCTACGCGTTCCACAACAACGGCGACGAGGAGTACTTCATCGGCTCCGCGGACCTGATGCAGCGCAACCTCGAGAGCCGCGTCGAGACCGTGGTCCCCGTGCAGGAGCCGGCCATCCAGGACGAGCTCCGCTTCATCCTCGACACGCAGCTCGCCGATCAGCGCAGCGCCTGGGAGATGCGCTCGGACGGCACCTACGTGCAGGGCAACGGCGAGGGGCAGAGCTCGCAAGAGGTGTTCGTCGTGCGCGCCGAGGCGCAGCTCCGCGCGGCCACGCGCCTGCAGGCCCGGAAGACCCAGACGGTGGCCGCGCGCAACTGGCGGCGCTGACGCTCACTCGATCGTGATCGCGAAGGTCTCGAGGCGGTCCCCGAAGCTCGCCTCGAGCGTCGCGGTGCCGGCGTCGGCGGCGGGGGAGAGGTAGACGCGCGCCCCGTCGGCCTCGCCGTCCGGGATCCAGTCGAACGGGTTGCTGCGCACGTAGAGCAGGAGCGGGTCGGTCTCGGCCACGTGCCAGTGGACGAGGTCCGCGCTGAGCAGCGGCGAGCCCTCGGCGTCGGTGACGAGGCAGCCGAGCTGCGGCGTCGGCGCGGATTCGGTGCTCCGGACGATGGTGATGTCGTGTCGGTCCGACGACATCGCGTCCATCCCGTAGCCGACGACCGCGCCCTCGGTCAGCTCACCGCACTCGAGCCCCACGGGCTCGACGACGTGGACGCGGGATCGGTCGACGACCTCGCTCTCCGAGTCGACGATCGCGAGCTCGATGGTGCCCGCGCCGCCCGCGCTCACGTCGAAGTAGAGCTGGTCGTGCTCCGGGTCGCGGTCGACGTCGCCGATGACCCCGTCGCCGCTCACCACGATCGGCCGCAGCTCGGCGAGGAGGCGGTCGGGCACGTCGACGCTCAGGCGGATGGTCGCGCCCGCCGCGACGGGGACCTCGAGCCCGCACGAGCCGAGGCCGGGGCACAGGCCATCACTGACGCTCCAGCGCGAGTGGCCGTCGTCGCCCTCGGTGGAGTCGCCGAGATCGAACGGGTGGAACGCACACGCGCTCGCGAGCACGGAGAGGGAGCAAAGCAAAGTCAGGGTACGCATCGTCGTCGAGCCTCCTGACCCCCAACCAGTGCAGCCCGCGTGCCGAGCCCTCGGGACGCCGGGCTCGTGCCTCGCGGGCTCGCGTTCGTGAGGCCCGCTCACACCTGTGTCACCGGCTGTGCCGGCTAGGGCGAGTAGGTCGCCGTGTACGTCTGCCCCGCGCCATCCACGGGGGCGCAGGTGAGCCGGCTCGCGGCGTGATCCATCGAGCACTCGGTGCGGTCGTGCGGGGGCGGCATCGTCCCGTCGGGGAACGCCAGGTCGGCGGCCGAGAAGCGCTCGGCCGCGGTCTCGTCGTCCATGTGGCAGAGGGGGTGCTGGTAGTGCGTGCGCCGGATCGTCGCGAGCGCGCCCGAGGCGTCGTAGCTCAGCGTGTCCTCGAGCAGCATCGAGTCCACGCACTCGCAGGTCGTGCTCATCCGCCGCAGGCGCTCGAGGCGACCGCTCGCGTCGTAGACGATGTCCACGTCGAGCGCGAAGGGGCAGTCGCAGCTTGCGGAGCCGCATCGGTGCCGCGTGACGTGGACGTGGCGGCCGCCGCGCGTGACGTCGATCCGGTCGTGGCCGCCGTGGGCGGTGCGACGGGCGCGGCCCCACTGGCTCCGGGTCACGCCGAACCGGGCGCGGAGCCACGCGGGGACCGCCGCGGATCGCACGGGCGGCGTGCGCTCGCCGCCGAAGCGGAGCCCGAGCGCGTACTCGATCGGGACCTCGAACAGCTCCGGATCGGGCTGCTCCTCGTCGTCGCAGAGCGCCCAGTCTCGGCCTCGGAGGCAGTACGCGACGCGCCCCGCCCGCTGCGAGTCGACCTCGACCCGCGTGACGCTGGCGCGGGGTTGAGCGCCGACGGGGAGGGCGAGCCCGGCGAGGGCGAGGGCGAGGAGGGCGGCACGGGCACGATGCATCGCGGCGGGAACGCTCCTCGAGGGCGGCGGTCTTCCCTCGGACGAGGGCCGGCCCGGGTAGGGTAGTCTCGCCGGGTTGCTCGTGTCTGCGACCCGTCACGTGTCCTCGCGCGTCGTCGCGAACGCCCTCGAGGCGCTCGACTCGCTTCGGTGGACCGACGAGCCGGACTGGGAGGCCCTCGGCCTCGGCGGGGGGCGCCTCCGAGCCCAGGATCAGTGGCTGTCGTGGGACGAGTACCGCCGCTTCCTCGTGGCCCTCGCGGGCTCCGAGCCGACCGCGGCGCGGCACCGAGAGGTCGGGCGCCTCGTCATGCGTCACGCCGCGGACACGCCCTTTCGCCACCTCGGCCGGCTCGTCGGGGGCGTGCGGCCGCTCATCGAGACGACCTACACCTGGGTCCTGCCGCACCAGATCCCGGTCATCCGCCCCCGCGTCGAGCTGGTCGGCGATCAAGGCGTCGCGGTGACGCTCGAGCTCGACGCCGACCTCTCCGACGGGACGGAGTTCTTCGAGAGCATCGCGGGCACCCTGGAGGAGCTCCCGACGCTCCTCGCCGAGGCGCCCGCGATCGTCGAGGCGTCGATCTCGCCCCGCGTGGCGACCTACCGGCTGCAGCTCGCGCCCTCGGCGAGCTTCCGGGCGCGGCTCGGGCGAGCCTGGTCCACCCTCTTCGACGCCGACGACGTCGACGTCACCCTCTCGGAGATCGTCGAGAACGTGCAAGGGACGTTGGCGGGCCTGCGGCAGGCCAACGAGCGCCTCGCGGCCTCCGAGCAGCGCTGGCAGGCGCTGACCGCCAACCTCCCGGGGATCGTCGCGGTCGTCGATCGCGAAGGGACCATCGAGGCGTTGCACGGCGGCGCGCTCCAGCCGGACGAGCCCCCGACGAACGTGATGGCGCTCTTGAGCCCGACCGATCGGCTGGCGGCCCGCGAGCTCCTCGCGCACGTCTTCCACTCGGGGGAGCCCGTCGCCGCCGAGATGCAGACGACCCACCCGAGCGGGGTGCGCTGGTGGGCGTGCCGAGCGAGCCGCCTCCCCGAGTCGACCCGCGCGGTCATCGTCGCCGTCGAGATCACCGACCGCAAGCGCGCGCAGGGCGCGCTGCGCGCGAGCGAGCAGCGCATCGTCAGGGCCCAGAAGCTCGAGGCGGTCGGGCGCCTCGCCGGCGGGCTGGCGCACGACGTGAACAACGTCTTGACGTCGGTGCGGGCCCACGCCGAGCTCCTCGGGATGCGGAAGGACCGCGACGAGACGGTCGCCGGAGCGGTCGAGGGGATCCTCACCGCCGTCGATCGCGCCACCGCGCTCACCCGCCAGCTCCTCGCGTACGGGCGCCCGACGACGGGCGAGGAGCGGGTGGTCGACGTGAACGAGGTCGTCGAGGAGACCCGCGTCCTCGTCGAGCGCCTCCTCGGCTCCGACGTCGCCCTCGTCACGCGTCCCGCCGCCTCGCCCCTGCTCACGCGCATCGATCCCACGCAGCTGCAGCAGGTCGTGCTGAACCTCGTGCTCAACGCCCGCGACGCGATGCCCTCCGGGGGCACGGTCACCGTCACGACGATCGGGCGGGACGCCGAGGTCGAGCTCGTGGTCGTCGACACCGGCGAGGGCATGAGCCCGGAGGTGCGCGCGCGTGCCCTCGAGCCCTTCTTCACGACCAAGGAGGTCGGCCGGGGCACGGGGCTCGGGCTCTCCACCGTGTACTGGATCGTGAAGCAGAGCGGCGGCTCGCTGGACATCGAGAGCGCCGCCGGCGCGGGCACGACGATGCGCATCCGGCTGCCGCGGGCGCACGACGCGATCACCGCGGTCGACGAGCCAGGGCCCGCGCCGCGCGGCGCTGGACAGCTCGTCTTGCTCGTGGAGGACGAGGAGGAGGTGCGCGATCTCGTGGGGCAGCTCCTCGACGTGCTCGAGTACCGCGTCATCGCCTGCGCGGACGCGGCCGAGGCGCTCGAGGTGCTCGCCGACGCCCCCGTGGACCTGCTCCTCACCGACATCGCGATGCCCGGGATGAGCGGCGCGGAGCTCGCGGCGCTCGTGGCGCGGGATTGGCCGCGGCTCCCCGTGCTGATGATGTCGGCCTACTCGCAGGAGGCCCCCTCGGAGCTCACGGCGCGCGCCGCTCAGCACGGGTTCCTCGCCAAGCCGTTCGGGCTCACGAAGCTGGCGGGGGCGCTCGAGGCGCTGCTCGGCGCGTCTACGGCGAAGGCGCGCTGACCTCGCCGCCGACCCCGTGCTCCGTCAAGAAGGCGTGCACGCGCGCCCACGTGGGCGTCGCGGCGGTGGCGGCCGGGATGTCGTCGTGGCCGCAGCCGAGCTCGACCAGCTCGACGTTGGGGCGCGCCGCCGCGAGCTCCCGGCTCATCGCGATCGGGATGGTGGTGTCGGCGGTGCCGTGCGCGACGAGGATCGGCGTGCGCCGGGACATCGAGTCGGCCGGGCGCCAGTCGGTCATCGGGGTCTGGCCCATCCCGATCGCGAGCCACGCGGACGCGTTCAGCACGGGCGTCGCGGCCGGGCCGAGGAGGGCGGTCCGCTGCTCCACGAGGCGCCCGTAGCTCGACGCCGGGGCGAGCGCGACGACGGCCCGGACCCGCGCGCGCCCGGACGCCGCCAGGACGATCCCGCCCCCCATCGACGTCCCCACGAGCGCCAGGCGGTCGTGGTCGATCGACGGATGCGCGCGCAGCCATGCGAGCGCGCCGGCCACGTCGCGGACCTCGCGCTGCCCGTAGGTGACCACCGCGCCGTCGCTCCGGCCATGCGCTCGGAGGTCGATGCGGAGCACGTGGAGCCGCGCCTGGCGCAGGCGCCCGACCCACGGGAGCCAGCGGCCGCGACCGTCGGCCACGCCGTGTACGAGCAGCACCGCCCCCGCGCCCGGGGCGCCCGGCGTGTAGGTGCCCTCGATGCCGTAGTCGTCGTCGGTGAGCAGCGAGACGTCGAGCTCGTCCGCGGCGGTCTCGGGCCGCTGGTGGGCGAGGCGGACGGGGGCCATCGCGAGCTCGGTGTTGACGAGGACGGTCGCGGCCGCGAGCCACAGGTAGAGGCCGGGGCCGACCGCGACGAGCGTGAGCGCGACGCGCGTCGGGGCGCTCGCGCCCAGCGGCCAGGCGCGCCGGCCCGCGTGCACGAGCGCGACGACGCCCATGCAGAGGACGCCGCCGGCGAGCCAGGACAGCGCGATCGGCGATCGGGGGAACACGAGCGCGCCGATCCACGGAGCGCCGAGCGCCGCGAGCACGAGGCGCCCCTTGGCTCTGCGTCGGAGGAGGTCCGCGAGCAGGAGGGGGAGGGCGAGGCCGAGGCCCACCAGCGCGAACCGCTCGTCGGCGCTCGTCAGCCCGAGCGCGTCCGCGAGCGCCGCGCCCGCCGCCCCGCCCGCGAACGCGAGCCACGGGACGGCCGCGGCGGTGGCGGCGGATCGCCAGGCGTGGTCAGATGACGCCACGCCAGCCTTGGCCCACCGCGTCGAACCGCGCCTCGAGCTCGCGCCGGAGGGCCTCGTCGAGCGGGCCGCGCTCTACCGCGTCGATCGCGTGATCGAGGTGGTCCTTCGAGCCCGTCCCGATCAGCGCGCAGGTCACGGTCGGGGCGTACGCGGCGAAGCGCAGCGCGACCTCGGGCCAGTCGCCGCGCTCGATCCCCATCGCTTCGAATCGGTGCCGGTACTCGACGCGATCGGGGCTCGCGTCGTGAGGCAGCGGGAGCCAGCAGGCGTTGGCGAGCGGTCGCTTCGCGAGCACGCCGACCCCGGGGTCGGCGCCGCGCACGCCGCGCTGATCCCAGGGGCTCACGGATCGCTGGATCACCCCGAAGCGCCCCGTCCGCAGGGCCGCGGCGAGGTCCTCCTCCTCGCCCGAGTAGGCCGCGACGCGCACGTCCCCGGACGCGAGCACGTCGTCCACCGCGCGAAGGACGTCCTCGCGCTCGACCACGTGGGCCGGGCACGAGTGCAGGTGGGCGACGTCGACGCGATCGGTGCCCATGACCCGCAAGGCGCGTTGCACCCCCGCGACGATGCAGGGGCCCGTCCAGTCCTCGTGTCCCTCGACGCCGTAGCCGACCTTGGTCGACAGGACGACTCGGTCGCGGTGCGGCGCGAGCGCTCGGCCGAGCCGCGCCTCGGACTCGCCGTAGCTCCGGGCCGTGTCGAACAGCGTGACCCCGCGCTCGAGCGCGTGGTCGATCAGCGCGCGCGCGGCGCCCTCGTCGAGGTCGGGGTGGCCGATCGGGCCGCCGCCGAGCCCGAGCGCCGAGACCACGAGACCGGTGGAGCCCAGGGGACGCGTCTGCATCGGCGCACTGTACTCGCCGCCGCGCGAGGCGCAGCCCGCGGGCTTGCTATGCTCGCGTCGTGGACGGCCCCTACCGCGCTTCGAAGCTGGACGACCTCCCGGTGCGCAAGGGAGAGCTCCTCGCGGACTTCGATCTGCGCGCGGGCCCCCGGGATCCATTCTCGGCGTTCGACGACGTCCACGTGACGGCCACCTTCGAGCCCGCCGGGTACGCGGTCGTCTGCAAGACGCGGGACGGCATGGGCTACCCGATGTGGCGCTACGAGCTGCACGACGTCGCGCTGCAGGCGACGGTCACCGCGCCGGCCACCGGCGCCTCCGACGTGCGGCTCACGGTGCGCCGCTTCGACGTGGAGTCCAAGCGATGCTGCTACACGGCCACGTTCCAGCCCAACCTCGGGACGGCGCGCCTCTACCTGCGCGTCGCGGGGGCTTGGTCTGCGCTCGGGCCTCCGCAGCCCGCGCCGTCGTTGCGCCGCGGTGAGTCGAACGTGCTCGAGGTCCGCGTCGCCGGGACCGCGTTCCTGCTCCTGGCGAACGACGAGCCCGTCCTCTCGGTGCAGGACCGCAGCCTCGGCCGCGGCGTCCCCTCGATCGAGCTCGGCCCCGAGGGCGCGGGCGACCGCTTCGTCGTGCACGGCGTGCGCGTCTTCGGCGTCAGCTGAGTCCGACGACGCGAAGCGTCGGAGGATCTCAGCGGGGAGCGCGAGGGGCTTGCCCCTCGCCGGAGAGAAATCGCCGGAGGCGATTTGTCGACAGACCTCGAGTCCGACGACGCGAAGCGTCGGAGGATCTCAGCGGGGAGCGCGAGGGGCTTGCCCCTCGCCGGAGAGAAATCGCCGGAGGCGATTTGTCGACAGACCCTGAGACCACACTGCGTGCCCGGCGCGCCGCGGTGCGTACGTAGGCTCCGGAGGAGCATGGCCAATTTCAAGTCCCCCGTGTCCGAGTACATGTCGTCGCCCATCCTGGCGGTCTCCCCGCGCGCGTCCGCGCTCGAGGCGGATCGGCTCATGGAGGATCGTCAGGTGTCCGCGCTCGGCGTGATGGACGGCGACGAGCTGGTCGGAGTGGTCTCCCGCACCGATCTGCTCGACGCGGCCTCGGGCGAGCCGGGCCAGGCCTTCAGCCTGCCCGACGAGGCGGTGCGGCACCTGATGACACCCGCGCCGATCCGGGTGGACGCGGGGGCGCCGCTCGACGCGGTGGCGAAGCTGATGCTCGGCGAGCGGATCCATCGGGTCTTCGTCGACCGCGACGGCGCGCCGGTCGGGGTCTGCTCGACGCGCGACATCATGCGGGCGGTCCACGACAAGCGCGTGACCACGCCCGCGATCGAGATCGCGACGACCGGCGTGGTGCGCGCGAACGTCGACGACTCCCTCTCGCTCGGGATCAGCCGCCTCGACGTGTCCAACAAGCACGGGCTCGTCATCGTCGACGGGGACTGGCCCGTCGGGACCTTCTCGCAGATCGACGCGCTCGAAGCGCGCGCGCGCGACCCGCGGACACCGCTCGAGGACGTCATGAACCTGCTCGTCCTCGCGCTGCCGCCGTCGATCCCGCTCTACCGCGCCGCGGGACAAGCGCTCGCGCTCAACGTGCGGCGGATCCTGTTGGTCGACGAGATGCGCATCAAAGGCGTGGTGAGCACGTTCGACTTCGCGCGCGTGGTTCGCTGAGAAGTCCGCGGCTCACGTGTCCACGGTGGGGAGGGCGCGCTTGCCGCGCAGGCCTTCGCGGATGCGGCGCAGGGTCTGACGCTGGGCCTCCTCGCGGTAGAAGATGTTGTACGTGTCGAACGGGATCATCTGCTGCCCGTCGGGGCTCGCGATGTGGACGCAGCTCTTGCGGACGGAGCGCAGGTCGAGGGTGTGCTTGTCGAGGAACGACATGATCACCACCCGGAAGACGCGGTCGTAGCCGAGCTCGGGGACGGCCTCGATCTTCGGGAGGCAGCAGAGCAGCTCGGAGAGCGCGTGGCTCGCGCCCTCGGGGCCGTGGCCGGTCGAGAAGGCGCCGTAGACGTGCTTCACCACCTCGGCGCGCAGGCGGTCGTCGCCCTCGTAGATGATCGTGTTCTTGCCCGCGTTCAGGAGGATGTCCGCGGGGACGTGGCGGGTGAGCGGGGTGAGCTTGGCGAAGTCTGCGCCCTCGCCGCGGATCGCGTAGGCCATCGCGAGGCAGTCGGGGTGGCACGGGACGGGCACGACGTCGGCGGGGGTGAAGGTGGGCGCCTGCTCGTAGAGCCGGCGGCGGACCTCGGAGAGCGTGAGGCGGTGGGCCTGTACGTCGAACGACTCGTTGCGGCCCGAGTCGTGGATCGGCTGGAGCGTCACGCCTCGCACCGAGCGGTGCTGGGCCGCGGTCTCGATGATCTCGCCGATGCGGTCCTCGTTGAGGCCGCGCTTCAGGGTCGCGACGAGGGTGGTCGAGAGGCCCACCGCGTCGAGGCGCTCGAGCGCGCGGAGCTTCAGCTCGGTGAGGTCGGCGCCGCGCAGCTCGCGGTTCACCTCGTCCGAGAGCCCGTCGAATTGCAGGTACACCTCGAAGCCCGGCTGGTAGGCCGCGAGGCGCTCCGCGAAGCCGTCCTCGCGCGCGATGCGCAGGCCGTTGGTGTTGATCATCAGGTGCTTGATCGGCCGCCGACGGCACGCGTCGAGGATCGCGAACAGCTCCGGGTGCGTGGTCGGCTCGCCGCCCGAGATCTGCACCACGTCGGGGCGCCGCTCGTTGGCGACGATCCGGTCGAGCATCGCCTCGATCTGGGCGAGCGACCGGACCGAGTCCCGATCGGGCCCGCTCGACGCGAAGCAGGTGGGGCAACGCAAGTTGCAGTGGTCGGTGATCTCGAGGAGGCTCACGCAGCCGTGCTGCTCGTGGTCCGGGCAGATCCCGCAGTCGTAGGGGCAGCCGTACTCGACGCGCGTGTTGTAGCGCTCGACCTGCTCGGGCTCCTTGAGGAAGACCTCGCGGCAGAGCTTGAAGTACTCCACGTCGTCGGACAGGAGCACGCGCTCCGTCCCGTGCTCGAGGCAGCGCTTCCACAGGAACACCTTGCCGTCCTCGATCAGCTCCTTGGCGTCGCACACCACGAGGCACTTCGAGCACAGCGCCCGCGTGGCCGAGTAGAACAGGTACGGGCGTTGGCGGCGCTCCATCGAGCCCGGGTTCTACCCCATCGCCCCGCGCGGCGCGATCACCGGCGGAACTGCAGGTAGTCGTCGCCGCGGCGCAGGGTCATGCGGCTCGCGATGAGGTGCTCGCCGGCGGCCACCTCGACCCAGCCGCTCGACTCCTCGAAGCGCTCGGTGCCGGGCCCGTCGACCACCAGCGCCGCCCCGCCCCCCTCGCGCGCGACGATGCGCGCGTCGTCGGCGAGCCCGTGCAGCGAGGGCAGCGGCGCGTTGGGCCCGCCGAGGTGCAGCGTGGCGTCCTTCCGGAACCGCCGCTTGGTCTGCACGAACGCCTCGAGCGTGTGCCAGCCCTCGTCCCCCTGTCGGACGCGGAGCAGCCCCTCGTGGCTGTCCGCCCACACGAGCACCGCGCCGTTGCGGAAGCGCGCGGGCGAGAGGAAGCCGCGGATGATCCAGATCAGCAGGAGCAGCGCGAGCCCGACCGCGGTCCACATCGCGATCTGCTTGCCGGGGCACGTCCACCAGCCCGCGTCCCGGACCACCACCTCGAGCGGCACGCGGAGCTCGGGGCCCTCGGGGCTCGAGAGGATCAGCGTGCCCGCGTACGTCTCGACGCCGCAGCAGTCGCCCGCCTCGGCGCGGACCGCGATCGAGAACGTCCGGCTGCTCTCGTCCGCGCGTGAGCGGGTCTCCTCCTCGACCGGACCGACCTCGACGTCGTCGCCCTCGAGCTCGACGCGCGCCCGGATCACGGACGGCGCGACGGGGCCCGGGACCGTGACGCTGGTGTCGCTCCGCTCGCCGCGCAGCACGCTCACGCGGACCGGCGCGACGGCGGCGTAGCGCAGCGTCGCGCGGATCGGGATCGCGCGCTCCGGGACCTCGCCGTCGGGGCGGATCACGGCGCGGAGCTGGATCGGGAGCGGCCGCCCGTCGGCGCTGACCGCGGGGCAGAACGGCGTCGCCTGCACGTTGACTTGCACCGTGAAGGGGTCGGTGAGCTCGACCGAGTCGTTCTCCGGGGTGCAGCGCACACACTCGGCGGCCTGCGCGTCACCCTCGACCGCGCACGTCACAGCGGCGCGCGCGTCGGCGGGGAACGCGCCGCTGATCGTCAGCGCGACGTCGCGGGAGGTCGCCTCGGGGAGGTCACCGAGGAGGACCTCCTGGATGGGGCGCGCCGGCTCGCTCGCGAGGGCCACGCGGTGGATCCCGAAGGAGACGGCGCTGAACGCGCGCGTGACGGTGATCGGCGCGGCCATCCCCGAGCCGGCCGCGCGGAACGCGCGCTCGTGACGGCCGAGGGGGATCTCGGCGCCGAGCTGCGCATGGAAAGTGCCGTCGTCGCCGCCCTGCATCGCCGTGGCGTCCGCGCAGCCGGCGTCGGAGCACAGCTCGATCGCGAACCCGAACGAGCGCGTGGGGTGGATGGTCTGGCCGGGGTCGCCGACGAGCCGCGCCCAGGCGCACGCGGGCTGGCCGGCGCGCACGGTCCGCTCGTGGCTCCAGGGCAGCTCCGGGGCGTCGCCGCACGGCGCGACGATCGCCTCGACCCGAAGCCGGCCGTAGACCGGGATCACGAGCACCTCGGCGCCCGCCGTGGGGCTGCGCACCGCGTAGGGCACCTCGCTCGGGCCGTCCGCGGCGGTGCGCAGGCTCCAGCGGTACTGCGGGTGCCGGTAGGTCGGCCCGCCGGGCAGCGTCGAGCTCTGCCCGTGCTCCATCCGCTCGAGCGCGATCCGATCGGCGCCCTGCTCCTGGATCGCGAGCACGCGCACGGTGCGGGCGCCGGCGAACGTGCGCTCGAGCCCGACGCGGCCGCCGTCGTCGTAGCGGAGGCCTCGGCTGAACGAGAGGACCTGCGCGAACGCCCGCAGGAGCGCGCGCGCGTCGAACGCTACCGTCGCCTCGTCGGTCCAGCCCGTGGCGCGCGCCATCTCGACGAGCGTCGGGTCGGGGCGCTCGCGGCCCTCGCGCCCGAGGAGCACGAACCGGAAGCGGCCCTCGCGGTGCGCCCGCAGCCCGGCGAGCCATGCGCTCGGGGCCTCGAGCGCGCCCTCGTTGCAGGCCCCGTCGGTCAGCAGCAGCAGCGTCTGCGGCGCGCCCGCGGTCGACATCGACTCGAGGATCGAGCGCGCCCGCGCGAGCGCGTCGTGGCAAGGCGTCGCGCCCTCGTGGCGCTCGAGGTGCGCCTCGCCGATCGAGCGCGTGCCCTCGGCGCCGTCGCGGCCCTCGAGCACCTCGCGCGGCGAGCGGAAGGAGGGCCCCGCGATCGCGCCGCTCGCGAGCTCGTTGAGGCCGACGAGCATCACCTGGTCGCCGTCCTCGAGCGCGCCGACGAACGCGAGCGCCGCCATCTCGACGAGGCGCGTGGGATCGGAGCGGTCCATCGACCCCGAATCGTCGAGGACGAGCAGGTACTGGCCGTACGACCCGGACTGGGCAGCGGCGGTCGACGCGAGGCTCGCCGAGGCGAGCAGCGTCGAGGCGAGCGAGGCGAAGACCCAGCGGCGCATCCCGGGTCGGAACGTAGCGCTGATCGCCCCCGATCCACAGCAATTCGCGGGGCTCGACCGAGAACGTCGCGTTCGCCGTGACCCGATCCGCGCCCCCGCGCCCACGGACCGACGAACCACCGCTGGAGGCCCCCGTGCGAGCACTCTCGATCCTCACCGCGCTCTGTCTGCTGTCGGCCTGCGAGCCCTCGACGACCGCGCCGCCCTCGGACGGCGACGCGCCCGATCTCGACGGCGGCGCCGCGTCGCTCGACGCCGGCGCTCCTGTCCGAACCGACGGCGGCCTCCCCTCGAGCCCGGACGCGGCCGCGCCGCCGCCGCCGGTGGCGTGCTCACCCGCGTGCGAGGGGGGCGCGGTGTGCGTCGCCGGGACCTGCGAGGCCACCGTGGCGGGCTTCGGCGCGATCGACGCGGTGCTGCTCGGCGAGGCCGCGCGCTTCGACGACGAGATCCTGATCTCCGAGCAGCCGGACGGGAGCTGGCGGCCGTCCCGGATCTATCGATGGCACGACTTCTTGCAGGCCGTCCACGACATGCACGAGCGCGGCGTCGGTGACTTCCGGCTGTGGCTCGGGGACGAGGGCGCGTCCGAGGAGGTGCGCGCGGCGCAGGGCCTCGTGCACCTCGCGGCGTTCCTCGCGCAGAGCATGAAGGAGACGATCCGCTACGACGCGTGCGACGAGAACAACTGGGACTCGACGACCGGCTACGCCGTGTCGAACGCGTGCGGGCAGCTCGGCCAGCGCTACGAGGACTACGACTGCGAGATGGCGTGTGCGCGCTCTCCGGGCGCGGCGATGACCGCGGTCACCCACGCGGCGTGGTACGGCGCGCCGGGCCCGTTCTTCTGCGCGCCGGACGCGACCCTCACCGCCGCGGGCGCCGGCGTCGGCGGTCGCTGGGACTACGCCCACGACTGCTGGCCGTACCCCGCGACGGAGGCCGGGTTCACCCCGCACGACGGGCCCGCGTGGTCGCGCCCCGAGTGCGAGGTCTACGAGGGCCAGCGCGCCGGGCGCTACGTGTGGGACGGCTCCGGCGGCTCCGTCGAGGGCTGCTGCTGGTGGGGCCGCGGCGTCATCCAGACGACGGGGCGGTGCAACTTCGGGATCCTCAACCACCACCTCGGCCGCTCGCACCTCGACCCCGCGCGCTTCGCGCACCCCGCCGCGCCGCTCTACGGCGACGTCGACTTCTGCGAGGACCCCGAGGCGATCTGCGCGAGCGCCGCGCACCCGGAGCTGAAGTGGGTCGCGGGGCTCTTCTACTGGATGAGCAGCGTGCAGACCTACGAGGCGGACGGCTGGGCCTACCTCGACGCGCTGCGCGCGTTCGTCGACGGAGGCCTCGTCGACGACGGGTTCATCGACGCCGCGTCGGGGATCGTGAACCGCGGCTGCCACGCCCCGCCGTGCGCCACCGGGCCGGTCGACGGCGCCGACGAGCGCCGCGCGAACTTCGATCGCGTGCTCCAGGTGATGGGGCTCCGCTGACGCGGGTCAGGCGCACAGCTCGTCGAGGAGCCGCTCCACGAAGCGCTGGCAGCGCGCGAGCTCGCCGAGCTCGATGAACTCGTCGGGGCGGTGCGCCTCGCCGATGCCGCCGGGCCCGCACACGATCGACGGGACGCCGGCGAGCGAGAACAGGCCCGCCTCGGAGCCGAACCCGACCGCGCTCGTCTCGGTCTCGCCGGTGAGGCGCTGCGCGAGCGCGACGACCTCGGCCTCGGGGCCGGTGCTCAGCGCCGGGTAGCGCACGACCTCTTCGAAGGTGAAGCCCGCGCTCGGGTCGAGCGCCCGCATCTCGGGCTCGACGTGCTCCCTCGCGAACCGCGTCAGCTCGTCGATGAGCGCGTCCGGATCGTCGCCCGGGAGGAACCGGATCTCGAGCTCGAACACGCACTCCGCCGGGATGATGTTCACGGCCAGGCCGCCACGGATCTTGCCGGTCTGCATCGTGGTGGTGGGCGGGTCGAAGGCGTCCGCGAAGGGGCCCTCCGCGAGCACGCGCTTGGCGACCGCGCGCGCGTGGGCGATGAGCTCGGCCGCGTGCTCGATCGCGTTGACCCCCTCCGCGGGCCGCGAGCTGTGACCGGCGACGCCGCGGACCAGGCAGCGCAGGACGCGCTTGCCCTTGTGACCGGTGATCACCTTCATCCCCGTCGGCTCGCCCACGATGCACGCCGCGGGCGTCGCCGCGTAGCGCGACAGCTCCGCGAGCATCCGGTGGACGCCGACGCAGCCGATCTCCTCGTCGTACGAGAGGGCGACGTGCAACGGACGCTTCAAGTCGCGCGCGGCGATCTGCGGCGCCATCGCGAGCGGCACGGCGAGGAACGCCTTCATGTCGACGGTCCCGCGGCCGAAGAGCTTTCCATCCCGCTCGACCACGTCGAACGGGTCGTGCGACCAGTCCTGGCCGTCGACCGGCACCACGTCGGTGTGACCCGACAGGACCACGCCGGGGCGGTCGGTGGGGCCGAAGCTGGCGAAGAGGTTGGCCTTCGTCTTCGTGTCGTCCCAGGTGAGGTGGCAGGGCGCGCCGAGCGCGTCGAGCCGGTGTCGCACGTCCTCGATCAGGTCGCGGTTCGGGCCCCGGGTGATGCTCCGGAAGGCCACCAGCCGGCGGACCTCGTCGACGACGGCAGCGAGGCCTTCGGTCGAGGGCATGCCGCGAGCATAGCCCGGACCGCGCCGCGCGCCGCCGAGGTACGCTCCCGAGGCATGAGCGCGGACGTACGCTTGGCGTGGATCGCGATCCTGACGGTGTCGATCGCCAGCGCCTGCACCTGTGAGCCGACCGAGCCGACCCCGACCCCGGAGCCTCCCGCGCCGGTCGCCGAGCCCGACGAGCCAGCGCCCGAGCCAGCGCCCGAGGAAGCCGCGCCGGCGCCGACGCCTCCGTTCGTCTCGCTGCGAGCGGGGCAGGGGTACACGTGCGCGCTCCATCGCGAGGGGCGCGTGCTGTGCTGGGGCACCAACGGCGACGGCCAGGCGGATCCGCGGCGCCCCTCGATGCGCGCGCCGCCCACGTGGGTCGAGGGGCTCGACGACGCGGTCGCGATCGCCGCGGGGATGCGGACCACCTGCGCCGCGCGACGGAGCGGGCGCGTCGCCTGCTGGGGCATGAACTCGGACGGCCAGCTCGGGACCTCGACCCGGGGCGAGCGTCGGGGGCTGGCCGAGGTGGTCGGCGTGACCGACGCGGAGGACGTCCTGGGCTGGAAGGGCTCGCTCGCGATGTGCGCGCGGCGGCGCGGCGGCGCCATCGTCTGCTGGGGGCGGGCTCCGTCGACGGTCGAGGGGGCCGGCCGCGCCTTCGACGACCTCTCCGTCCAACCGTACTTCCTCGACGACGTGCGGTCGATCGCCCGCTCCGGGTCCGAGGTCTGCGTGCAGCGGACCTCCGGGGAGGTGCTGTGCTGGACGACGAGCTCGCTGGGTCCCGGCTCGACGACGCCCACGCCGATGCCCGAGCTGGCCGGGGCCGTCGCGCTCTACGCCAACGACTTCACCGTGTTCGCGGCGATGCCCGGCGGCGAGGTGCGCGGCTGGACGAGCACCCCGTCGCCGCCGCCGGCCCTCATGCCGGTCGGCGACGATCCACACCCCGTGCGCCCCGCGCTGCAGGGCGCCGTCGCGTTCGCGGTCTTCGGGTGGAACGAGATCTTCGGCCTCCTCACGGACGGAACCGTCGTGTGGCTCGACGGAGATGGCGCGCGGGCCGCGGTGGCCGGCGGCACCGACGTCGCCGAGATCGTGGGCCCCGATCACCTCGTCGCGCTCACCCGCGACGGTCGGATCCTCGAGTGGGCGCCGGGGGCGGCGGGGCCCAGCGAGGAGCCTTCGGTCCTGGAGATCCCCCCGGTCGAGCCCGCGGCCGCGGCCGCGCCGACCGAGGCGATCCCCGAGCGCTGCGAGGTCCACGCGCGCCGCGCGGAGGTCGAGCACCACGCGACGCTCGAGTCGTTCCGGGCGGGCGTCGAGGCGGAGGCCGACGCCACCGACGCGCAGATCACCGAGGCGCTCTGCTCCGCGGCCGGCGTCGATCCCGGCTCCGCCGACTGCCCCGCGGAGGGCCCGTGGCCGGGCCTGCTGGGCTTCGAGCTCGTGCTCGTCGTCCCGCGCGAGGCCGGCGGCTACGACGTGCTCCGCCGCCTCGGGACCGAGTCCCCGGGGACCGAGTCCGCGAGCGAGCTCCGCGGGATCGAGCTGCGCGCCCGCGCCCCGGTCGCGTTCGCCGTCGAGGAGGAGCAGAGCGAGCAGTCGTGCGACGGCGAGGGCGACGACGAGATCTGTGGCCTCTCGATGAGCGCGATGAGCCAGCGCGTGGTCCTCGAGCGGCCCGACGGAACGTTCGTGCTCGTCGACGTCGGCCTGCCCCTCGACGAGGCCTTCGTGCGGGCCCAGGCCGCGCCGACCGCGACCCTCGAGGGCGACGGCGTCCGGGTCGTCGCGTGCGGCGGCAGCGGGCTCGTGCCGCTCGAAGACTAGTTCCCGTTGCTGCCGTTCCCGTTCGTGTTCCCGTTCCCGTTCTGCCCCGGGAAGGGCAGCGGGATGGGGAAGTTGCGCGGGATCGGGAGACCCTGCGGGATCGGCAGCCCCTCCGGGATCCGGAGGCCGCCCGGATCACCCGGCGTCGGCATGCGCGGCGGGCGGTAGCCCGGGGTCCACTGCTGCGCGGTCGAGCGCACGATCGGGATGCGGATCGCGCTCGGCGGGTGGGTCGAGAGGAACGCCATCACGAGCTCCTGGCCGCCGCGGTCCGCGACGCGCCGGAAGAAGTCGAGGTTGAGCAAGGCGCCTTCCTCGCTCCAGGATCCGCCGGGCCGGTCGTGGCCGGCCTCGAGGAGGTCGACGACCCCCCACATGTCGGCCTCGACCTCGCGCGGCTGCTCGAACGGCGGGACCGTGTGCGAGAGCATCTGGGCGAGCTCGTCGCGCTGCAGCTCCGCGTCGCTCCGGCCCTGCACGCAGTTGGTGTGGCCGCGGTAGTGGTGCGCGAGCTCGTGGCCGAGGATGAACGCGACCTGCTGGTCGAAGAGGTGGATCTGGCGTGCGAGCTTGTGCGCGTCGGTGTTCCACGGCGCGGCGTGGGCGCTCGGGTCGACGCCGTGCACCGGCCGGCCGGCGCGGACCTCCTGCACGATGGCCGTCACGTAGGCCTCGTAGGTCTCCGTGTTCGCCGCCTCGTCGTACGCCTTGGTCTCGCTGATCCCGGCGACGAGCTCGAGCATCGAGGAGGTGATCATCATCACCGGGCTGCGATCGGTGCGGGTGCAGCCGGCCGCCGCGTTCGGCTCGTCGGTGACCACGACCTCGAAGGGAACGGCGTTCACCTGCGAGCGCTCGTGCTCGTCGAGCGCGGCCACGAGCGCCTGGTGCACCCGCTCGGCCTCCTGCTCCATGAACGGGCGCGTGAGGAAGCCGTTCGCGTCGAAGGAGCCGGGCGTCGGCGGCGGCAGCGACCCGCGGGCCGGCGGCTCGGGGTCGGGGCGGTTCGGGTTCGGGTTGGGCAGCGGGATCCCGAGCCCCTCGAGCCCCGGGATGGTCAGGGTGCCGTTCCCGTTGTTCGCGGTCCCGTTGTCCGGCGTGGGCTCCGGCGTCGGGCTCGGGGTCGGCGGCGGCTCGAGCGCGGGATCCGCGACCGGCGGCGGCGTCTCGTCGTCGTCTCCACCGAGCAGGTTGCACGCTCCCAACAACGCGAGCGCGAGGACCGGGGCCATTCGGCGCATGAGGGGAACGCTACCAGGGAATCTCGTCGAAGGCGGCCTGTCGATCGCCGGACGGGACCCGGTCCCCTCGGAGGGTGCGCGGGTTCACCACCGGGGCGCGTCGACGCCGGGGCGCCGGGCGCGGCGGCGGCGTCTCGGCTTGCGACGCGGCGAGCGCCTCGGCGCGATCCTCCGGCGTGGGCGGCGGCGGCGGGGGCGGCGGGCTCCGGCGTCGGGCGCACGACCGCGGGCGGCGGCGTCGGGGCGGGCGCGATCGGCTGGCGGGTGGCCGCCGAGGCGTCCGCGGCGTTGTCGTGCACGGCGTCCGGCGCGTCGCTCCGCAGCAGCCACGCCGCGCCCACGCCGCCCGCGATCGCGATGACGGTCGCGCTCAGCACCGCGAGGACGGCGAACGAGCGGCGTTTGGTCGGGATGGCCGGGATCGATCGATCGCGAGGGTAGACCGCCGTCTCGGGGACCTTCGGGACGGGCGCCGGCGCCGGGCCGAGGTCGATCTGGACCCCTTGGAGCGCCTGCGTCGGGATCGTGTCCGGCGGCTCGATCGATCCGAAGGGTGGCAGATCCTGGATCGTCGCCCCGTTCAGCAGGGGGTCGAGATCGGCGAGCGGCGGCAGGGGCGCGGCCATCGGCGCGGGGGCCGGCGGCGGCGAGCTGGCGAACGGGGAGGGCGGCAGCTCGGGCTTGGCCTGGAGCGGCAGCGGGTACTCCGGCAGCGAAGGCGAGGGGACCGCGGGGCGGGACTTGGTGCCGAACGTCTCGCGGATCTTGCGCTCCATGTCGACGAGCCGCTGCCCGCCGTAGGAGCGCACGAACGCGCCGACCTGCGCGCGCGACGGGCGCCGGTCGCCGATCGCGTAGAGCAGCGCCTGCCCGAACGCGCGCGCGGTCGCGAACCGATCGTCGGGGTCGCGCTGGAGCGCCTGCCCGATCGCGTCGGCGACGTCCTTGGGCACGTCCTTGCGGAGCTCGTCGAGCGACGGGATCTCCATCGCGACGATCTTGTGGAGGACCTCCACCGTGGACTGCGCGTCGAAGAGGCGCCGCTGGGACATCAGCTCCCACGCGCACACGCCGAGGATGAACACGTCGCAGCGGCGATCGACGGGGTAGCCGCGCGCTTGCTCGGGGCTGAGGTAGCTCAGCTTCCCCTTCATCTCGCCGTGGTGGCTCTCGGTCTGCCGCTCCATCGCCTTGGCGATGCCGAAGTCGGTGATCTTCACCTGCCCGCCCACGTCCACGAGGATGTTGTGGGGGGAGCAGTCGCGATGGATGATCCCGAGCGGCTCGCCGGTCGGGGCGCAGGCCTCGTGCGCGTCGTGCAGCCCGTTGGCGGCCTGCGCGATGATCTCCACCGCGATCTCGACGGGGATGCGGTCCTGGCGGAGCGTCAGCTCCTGCAGGAGGTTGGCCACCGACACGCCGGTGACCAGCTCCATGACGAGGAACAGGGAGTTGTCGTCGGCGCGGCCGAGGTCGAGCGTCGAGACGACGTTCGGGCTCGAGATGTTGGCGGCCATCCGGCCTTCGTCGAGGAACATGCTGACGAAGCGCTGGTCGTTCGCCAGGTCCGGCTTCATCCGCTTGAGCGCGACGAGCTTCTGGAACCCGGCCTCCCCGATCGAGCGAGCGGCGAAGACCTCCGCCATGCCTCCGACCGCGATCGGGAAGAGGGTCTCGTAGCGGCCGAGGTTCAGCCGCCCGGGAGGAGTCGAGCTCACCATGCGAGGCTAACCGGGATCAGGGACGATTTCATGTTCCGGGGGGTCAGCCTGCGTCGGTGCCCGCGTCCGAGCCGGCGTCGGTGCCGGCGTCGGATCCCGCGTCCGTGCCCGCGTCCGAGCCCGCGTCGGACCCCGCGTCGGTGCCCGCGTCGGGGGTGGGGCCGGGGCCCGCGTCGGTTCCGTCGCCGGCGTCGCTGCAGTCCGGGTGAGGCGGGGTCTCCGCGCACAGATCGAACTCGTGGCGGATGCAGCCGCCGAGCGAGGTGGTGAGGAGGGCGGCGAGGAGCAGGCGTCGCATCAGAACCTGGCCCCGACGCCCTGCGGCCCGAGCACCATGTTGATCTGGCCTTGCGAGCTCGGCGTCCCGCCGATGATGAGCCACACGAGCGCGCCGACGAGGGACAGCCCGCCGAGGGCCGCCATGACGACGCCGAGGCCGTAGTTGGGCTCGGTCCCGCGCAGGCAGACGCCCGAGCCGCCGTAGGCGTCGCACTGCACGTCGAGCATCGCGTAGACGCTCGCGCCGATGAGGCCGAGCCCCACCACGCCGAGGACGCTGGGCAGGATCCACTCCTCGAGGCTGCGCTCGGCGTGGAGCGGGTCGTCGGTCCGGGGCTCGGTGTCCCCCTGCGTCGTGCTCTGCCCGTCCTCCGTCACGGCCGGGAGCTCGGGCGTCTCCACGTTCTGCTCCGGCCGCGTCGTGCCCTCGATGATCAGCGCGCGCCCGCGCGCCGCCTGAGCCGCGGTCACGGCCTCGCGAGCCGCCACGGTCAGCGTCCTGTCGCCGAGCTCCTCGGTCGCGGTGTGCGAACGATCGGGCCCGACGATCAGGCTGACGGTGATCGAGCTGGGCTGGCCATCGGTCATCCAGGTGGCGACCGCGGCGACCATCGAGACCTCGAGCTCGCGCCCGATCGTCCACGCGCAGGCGCTCCGCTGACAGGCGGCGAGCCTCGACGGGGGCATTCGCAGCCCGAGGTCGGCGTCGGGCAGGACCTCGAGGCCGTCCTCCTGGAGCGCCGCGGCCGTGGCCTCGCGGGCCTCGCGGGCGGTCGCCGCGGGGGCGTCACCGCCGAGGCTCAGGACGACGACGTCCTGCGCGGCCGCGCCGAGCGGCGCGAACAGGATCACCAGGGCCAGGAGCAAGGATCGCATCGGCCGCGGACCGTAACGCCAAACCCGCCCCTTGTCCGCTCGGCGCGCAGAGGCCAACGTTCGCCCCATGTCCGACCCCCTCACCTCCGACCACCTCTTCAACCCCACCGACGAGCACAAGATGCTCCGCCAGACGGTCGCCGACTTCGCGCTGCGCGAGGTCGAGCCGCAGGCCGCCGAGCACGACGCGAAGGGCGAGCTCAACGTGCCGCTCTTCCGCAAGCTCGGGGAGCTGGGCCTGCTGGGCATCACCGTGCCCGAGGCCGACGGCGGCGCCGGGATGGACACCACCGCCGCGGTCATCGTCCACGAGGAGCTGAGCAAGCACGACCCGGGCTTCTGCCTCGCGTACCTCGCTCACTCGATGCTCTTCGTGAACAACTTCTATCACTGCGGGAACGCGGAGCAGAAGGGGCGCTACCTCGCCAAGACGATCAGCGGCGAGTGGGTCGCGGGCATGGGCATGACCGAGCCCGGCGCGGGCACCGACGTGCTCGGGATGAGCACCACCGCGGTGCGCGACGGCGACGACTGGGTCCTGAACGGGACCAAGACCTACATCACCAACGGCTGCGAGGGCTTCTGCTTCCTCGTGTACGCCAAGGTCGACGGCAAGATCACCGCGTTCCTCGTCGACCGCGAGTGCCCTGGCTTCTCGACCTCGAACCACATCGACAAGCTCGGGATGCGCGGCTCGACCATGGCCGAGCTGGTCTTCGACGGCTGCCGGGTCCCTTCGAAGAACCTCGTCGGCGAGATCGGCGGCGGGGTGGTGCACATGATGCGCAACCTCGAGATCGAGCGGCTGACGCTGGCCGCGATGAGCTGCGGCATCGCGTCGCGCTGCGTCGACATCATGGTGCGCTACGGCCAGGAGCGGAGAGCCTTCGGCGAGCCGATCAATCGGTTCGGACAGATCCAGCGGTACATCGGAGACGGCTACGCGATGACAGAAGCGGCGCGCTGCCTCACCTACAACGTCGCGCGCGACGTGCGCGCGGACAGCAGGGCGCGGATCGGCTCGGACGCCGCGAAGCTCTTCGCCGCCCCCGTCGGCAAGACCGTCGCGGACTGGGCGATGCAGGTCATGGGTGGTGCGGGCTACTGCCGCGAGTACCCCGTCGAGCGCCTGTGGCGTGACGCGAAGCTCCTCGAGATCGGGGGAGGGACGCTCGAGGCGCACCAGAAGAATCTGACGAAGGACCTGACGAAGCACGTCGTCGGCTGAGCCGCGTCGTCGGAGGCGCGGGCGACGAGCACGGGCGACGAGCACGAGCGAGAGCACGAGCACGAGCGAGAGCACGAGCACGAGCACGAGCACGAGCACGAGAGCACGAGCACGAGCACGAGCACGAGCACGAGCCGCACGGGGAGGGTCCGCGCGAGGAGCACGGCGCTGGCGGCACGTGGGGCGCGCGGTCGAAAGCGGTCCTCGAAGAGGCACGCGAAGGGCAAGCGAGCGGCCCGAGTGCGACGCCTGGTGACCCCAGGTCTTCAGCGCATTGCGGATGGCGAGGCGCAAGGGCTGACGGCAGCCTGCTCCGTTGGCATGTGGCCGCGGGTCCGAGCCCGTCTTGCGGAGCACGGTTCAACGCCTCGATCGCGCAGACGCCTACGGAACCGCGACGGCGCTCGAGCTCGGGGGGGTACTGGGCACCGGGGGGATGACCTCGGCCCAGCACCGTCCCTCAAACCTTGCGCGACCCGCGCAGCAGACGGCGCGATGAACTCCGAGACCGTCGCTCAGGGCGCAGCGCGGGCTCCGTCGCGGTTGCGGCGATTGTCAGCGCGCGCGGGTCGCGGCAAACCGACTGCTGCGATCGTCCGTCGCGCAGCCTGCGCGCATGCGCAGATGCGAGGTCAACACCGCTGAGCGGCTCGCCGAGGACGCGGGAAGGCCGCCACGAACCGGGAGCCTCGAACTCAGAGGGCGCAGCGGTCGTCGGCGCAGGCACGACGGATGTCTTCGCGCGCGGCGCGGCGAGCTCCTCGAGGATGGCGAGCCAGAACTTGGCGCCCTCGGTCTGGGAGGCCCTCGCGGGAGCACCTGGTCGCCCCTCCATCGATCCGAAGCGTCGAGGCGTGATGCGGCGTGACCTTCACCGCCGACGAGCGCTGCGTCGCGGATCTTCACCACTAGCGCGTCGAGGTAGACGACCGGGTACAGCCGCTCGAGGGCACGGGATTGCCACGCCTTCAGCTCGTCGATCACCGCGTCCGTCGCGCGGCTGATCAGGTCGGGCTCACGTCGACGCCGTAGACCTCGGCCAAGTGCGCGCGTCGATCTCCCGCGAGCATCACGCGCGCGGAACGTCGCACGCGCAGGCGTCAGAACCGGCGTCGATCGCGGCGGCGGAGCAGAGCGACGATGATCTGCGAGCTCGAAGCGCGGCCGTCGCGGAGGCAGGGAACGATGCGCGCGCGCGATGGGTCGCCTGAGGGTCCGGACCGTCCGTCCGCCGGAGCCGTTGCCGATTCCTGGCTCGGCCGGCGCTCCCGACAGGCTCGTAGCCGACGGTGGTGGCTGAGCTCCGAGCATCGCGCGGCTCACCAGCGCGGTCGTCAGCTGCTTCAGCAGGCCATCCGCGCCGATGAGGTCCTCGGGCGACTGGTAGTCCCCCAGCAGCTCGTCCAGGAGCTCAGGCCTGATCCGCGGGCGCTCCTTCGGCGGCTTGGGCGAGATCGAGCGAGAGCACGGGCACGAGTCGAGCGCGAGTCATCCGGAGCACCAGCACGAGCGGGACCAGCGCGAGCGGGGGCACGAACACGAGTACGAGCACGGCGAGCCGGCCAGGTTCGCCCATCGCGCCCGCACCCCACCGCTCGAGTCGCATGGAGGCCGTGGTCCGCGCGAAGCGCGGCCCGGCCGACCGGCGCGCTCCGCGCGCCGACGGCGCGAAGCGCCGCCCCTCCGTCGTAGGCGCGAAGCGCCGGAGACGGAGGCCGAGGGGGTGAGACGGCACCGTAGGTGCCGGCGAGGGGGACCGGGGTCCCCCTGGGGGACAGAAGTCCCACGGCCCCGCACGTGGCCAGCGTCCTCACCGTCTCAAAGCACCGGGGGCGAAGCCCCCGCCTCGCGCGCGAAGCGCGCGAGAAACGACAGCTCGCGGAGTCCGAGACCGTCATTCTTCACAACGCGAGAGCTCGCTCCGTCCCCATGGTGTGCGCCAAGGAGTCCGGCGCCGCCTCGTCGTCCGTCTGCTCGGCCTCCCGACCCGCGCAGAAAAGACAACACGATGAACTCCGTCCCCATTTCTCCCTGGTGGTAGGGGGGCGGGCTCGTTCGCGGGTCTTTGGATGATAGCGGCGTGCTCGCGGTGTCGAGGCCCCGTCCTCGCGGTGCTCGCCGTGCTCGGTCGCGCTTCGCGCGCCCTGCGCGCGGCTGCGCGCCGCTCCGGGGGGGGCCTCGACACCGCTGCGCGCGCCGCTGGTGGGGGAAGACCCGCGAACGAACGCGGGGCCTCACTCAAAGGAGACTCTCATGAAGAACCACTTCACCTTCCGGCTCTACGGCGTGTCGCTGCGCGCGGCGAAGCTCGTGACGGCGCGCATCACGTTGATCGCGAGGCACGACTCGGACCTCGGTCGCCAGGCCCGGCGTGCGCTGAGCAGCATGCACCTCAACATCGCGGAGTCGATCGACGCGCAGGGCGGCATCCGGAGGCAGCGGATGCGGACGGCGCTCGGGTCGACGAACGAGGTCATCGCCTGCCTCGACCTGGGCGACGCGCTCGGCTACGCGGCGCTCGACGAGGAGGCGGTCGACGCGCTCGGGCACGTGCGGGCGACGTTGCTGAAGCTGGTGATGGCGAAGCGCTGAAGAGGGGAGCCCGGAGCCTCGGAGCCGGTGGCGGTTCCGAGGCTTCGGGGCTCGAGTGAGAGCACGGGCAGGAGCGAGAGCGCGAGCCCGAGCACGAGCACGAGCACGAGCACGAGCGGGAGCACGAGGACGAGCACGCGGGCCGGCCAGGTGCGCCCATCCCGTCCCCACCTCACCGTTCGAGTCGCATGGAGGTCGTGGTCCGCGCGAAGCGCGGCCCGACCGACCGGCGCGCTCCGCGCGCCGACGGCGCGAAGCGCCGCCCCTCCGTCGTAGGCGCGCAGCGCCGGAGACGGAGGCCGAGGGGGAGAGCCGGTGCCGCAGGCGCCGGCTCGGGGGACCGGGGTCCCCCAGGGGGACAGAAGTCCCACGGGCCCGCACGTGGCCGCGCGTTCCTACCGTCTCAAAGCAACGGGGGCGAAGCCCCCGCCTCGCGCGCGCAGCGCGCGAGAGAACGACAGCTCGCGGAGTCCCACACCGTCATTCTTTGCAACCCGAGCGCGCGCAGCGCGCGAGAGACCGACAGCTCGCGGAGTCCAACGCGGTCACTGGGCCCGACGCGAACGTTCGAAGAGCTCGATCCGTCCCCATGGCTGCGAAGCCTCCTCTTCACACGACCTCGCCGACCGGCGCGCCCCGCCGAGCCCAGCGCTCGAGGGCGCGCGTGTCGAAGCCGGCGTGGCGGAAGCCCTCGAGGACGACGCCCTCGAGGGCCTCGGTGATTCCGGCCTGCGCGTCCGACCAGGCGGGGATGCCGTGGGCCGCGAGGCGGTCGTCGCTCGGCAGATGGATGCGGCGCCACTCGCGGAGGTTGCACACGGTGAGGGGCAGCAGCCACGCCTGCAGGCCGTCCCGCACCGCGGTCGGGAGGGTCTGCACGAAGGCCCAGCCGATGCGCGCGTGGTCGATCTCGTCGCTCAGGAGCGCGCGGACGGCCGCGGTCGCGAGGGGGATCGTCGCGCCGCGTCGGGCAACGTCGAGGTACGCGCTCGCGAAGGTCTCGTTGAGGCAGCACTGCCCCACCACGAAGAGCGCTCTGCGCAGCTCGGGGCTCGCGCCCGGGTGGTCGGGGCGCTGATCGGGCAGCGGCGCGTAGGGGCTCACGACGTGGCCGAGGTAGCGACCCGCCACGTCCTCGCACAGCGCGGCGTGGCGGTGCTCGTCGTCCACCGCGCGGGCCGCGAGCCGGATGAGGCCGGGGTCCGCGCCGAGCTCGTCGAGCGACGCGCGCACGATGGCGAAGGAGGTGGCGACGCGCGCCTCGGTGGCCGCCTGGACGAGCCACACCGACGCGATCTCGCGGCGCGCCTCGTCCGAGAGCTCCACCGCCCCGAGCGGTGGCAGCGGCGCGCGATTGACGCGACCTCCGAAGCGTCCGTCCGGCCGAACCGCGTCCCGCGTGGGCGCCGAGGCGAACGAGGTCATCGCAGCACGCACGGGCCCACCTCGTCCGAGCACTCTTCGCGCTCCGTGCCGTCCTCGAGCGTGACCGTCGTGCAGTGGTAGGCCGGGGGACGCGTGCCGGCCTTCGTCGTCGGCCAGCCACGCTCGCAGTAGCGGGGGTCGCCCGATGCGACCTGGACCTCGGGGTCCTCGGCGACGGCCGCCCCCGATCCAGAGGAGGAGCCGGAGCCGCTCGGCAGCGCGGCGACGGTCACCTCGCTCGGCGCCGAGGTGGTCTGCGGGGTCGGGGTCAGCCCCGCTCCGCCCGCGCACCCATCGAGGGCCAGGACGCTGGAGAAGACGAGGGTGTGGAGGAGCTGGTGTCGAACGCTTCGGGGAGCCTTGAAGATCATCGTCTGCCGCCTTTCGCCAACGGAACGCGGCGAGACGACGACCGGCGCAGAATTTCTTCGAGGGGCGATCCATCACCATCTCTTCTTCGCGGCCGCGAAGCGGACGCACCTCTTCTACTCCTGCTCTCCCCTCCAGAAGCTCAGACGCAGCACATGCGGCCGGTCCAGTGACCGCCGCCGCTCGTGCACGACGACGCCGTCCCGCCGGTGCACCCGCTCACGCCCTCGACGCAGCACTGGCTCCCGGTCCAGTGCTCGCCGGTCCCCGTGCAGGAGGACGCGATCCCGTCGACGCAGAGGCCTGGCGCGGTGAAGCAGCACTCGCGACCGGTCCACGCCTCGACGGAGTCCGTGCAGCTCGACGCGATCCCGGGCACGCACGCGGTCGCGCTCTCGACGCAGCACTGGCTCCCGGTCCAGTGCTCGTTCGTCCCGGTGCAGGACGACGCGATTCCGTCGACGCAGATCCCCGGCGCGGTGAAGCAGCACATGCGACCCGTCCACTCCTCGAGGGCGTCGGTGCAGCTCGAGGCGATGCCGTCCACGCACGCCGTGGCGTTGGACACGCAGCAGCGGGACCCCGTCCAGTTCTCCGCCGGGCTCGTGCACGAGCTCGCGATTCCGTCCACGCAGATGCTCGGGCCGCGCACGCAGCACGCGCGCCCGGTCCACGACTCGTTGGTGCCGGTGCAGGAGCTCGCGATCCCGGGCACGCACGCGGAGGCGTTGGTGACGCAGCAGCTCGAGCCGGTCCACGTCTCGCCCGTGCCGGTGCACGAGCTCGCGATCCCGTCCACGCACAGCGTGGTGGTGCCGCCGCCCGGGGCGACGCACTCGCCCGCGCTGCAGGTCCCGGTGCAGACCCCGCAGGTCCCGCCGCAGCCGTCGCTGCCGCAGATCGCCGAGCCGCAGCTCCGCGAGCATCCGGCGTCGAAGCCCGCGTCACGTCCCGCGTCGAAGCCCGCGTCGAAGCCCGCGTCGAAGCCCGCGTCGCGCCCCGCGTCGAAGCCTGCGTCCATCCCCGGCGGCCCCGCGTCGAAGCCTGCGTCCAGCCCCGGCGGCCCCGCGTCCATCCCCGGCGGGCCCGCGTCGAAGCCGGCATCCGTCCCCGGCGGCCCCGCGTCGGTGTCGCCCGCGTCGGTGTCGCCCGCGTCGGTGTCGCCCGCGTCGGTGTCGCCCGCGTCGGTGTCGCCCGCGTCGGTGCCTGCGTCCGTGCCCGCGTCGACGATCACCCGCTCCGCGCAGCCGAGGTCGACGTCGCACACCGCGCCCCCCGCGCAGCGCGCGTCGTCCGTGAGCTGCTCGCACGCCCCCTCGACGCAGCGGCCGCGCACGCAGTCGATGCTCGTGGCGCAGTGCGCGTCGACGGTGCAGCTCGCGCAGCCGGCCGCCAGCGACAGGCAGCCTGGGGGGACGCACACGCCCGCCTGGCACTCGGTCGAGCCCTCGTCGCCGTCCGCGCGCGGGCACGTCACCCCGCGGCAGGCCCCGCTGAGCAGGAGGACCACGACGCGGCTCGCGCGGAGCTCGACCGCGAGCCGCCGGCCGACGAGCACCTCTCCGTCGGCGTCGAGCAGATCCACGCGAACGCGCCGGTCGCCGAGCGGGACGCCTGCGTACGTGGCGACCTGCCGGCCGCGAGCGAAGTCGTGGCTGCGCAGCGCGGGCGTCTCCTCGGTCCGCTCCGCCACGCCGGGTTGCTCCTCGAGCACGGCGCGCACCGCGACGAAGTCGTCGCCCGGTCGCAGGTCGGTCCGCACCTCGAGGGTCAGGTCCGCGCCGCCGGCGTCGCAGCCCAGCGCCAGCAGCATCACGATCGCGGCCCCCCTGCGCACCGAGCAAGGATAGCCGCTCTCGAGCGCGGCTACTCTTCCTCGTCGGTGACCGGCTCGATCCCGTCGGGCGCGCCCCGCGTGAGCTCGCCCGAGGTCGCCAGCCGGACCTTGAGCACCTCCGCAGTGAGCTTCACCGACCGGCCCGCCCACGGGTGGTCGAGGCTCACGCGGACGTGGTGCCGACCGACCGCGACGACCCACACGGGGATGGCCTCGCCGCCCTCCTCGACCTGCAGCTCGGTGCCGACCCCCGGGACCGAGAGCGGGTCGAACGCGTCGAGCGGGATCGCGCGGTCCGCGTCCGCGTGGCGCGCGCCGACCAGCTCCTCGGGCGAGAGGTCCTTCTCGAAGCGCGCGCCGACCTCGCGCCCTTCGAAGGCCGCCTCGAGCGCCTTCGGGATCGCGCCCCGGCCGTGGAGGTACACGAGCGGTGCCTCCGCGGTCGTCGACTCGAGCTCCTCGCCCGCGTCGTCCGTGAGCCGCAGCTCCACGGCGATCACTCGATCCTTCTCGACCTTGCCGGCGACCTCGCGCGTCACGGCTCTCGGCTAGCACGGGGGCTCCGTCAATGGAAGTCGCGCGAGCGGGGGACCTCGCCGAGCGCCGCGAGCCGAGGCACCGAGAGCTGCTCCGCGATCAGGTGCACGACCCCGTGCTCGCTCTGCAGCTTGCCCGTCACCTCGAGCACCGCCGAGGTCTTCGCGATCGCCTCGAAGCGCTCGTAGACGTCCCGCCAGACGACGAGGTTCACGAACCCCGTCTCGTCCTCGAGGGTCATGAACGTCACGCCGGTCGCGGTCCCGGGGCGCTGGCGGCAGATGACCATCCCGACGTAGGTGACCCGGCGGCCCGCGGGCATCGCGTTCAGCGTCTGGGCGTCCGCGATCCGACGATCCACGAGCGTCGGCCGCAGCCGCATCATCGGGTGACCCCGGGTGCTGTGGAGGCTCGTCGCGTAGTCCCAGCTCACCTCCTCGTGCGGGGCCAGCTCGCCGAAGCGGGGCAGGGCGCTCGGCGCGGTCGGCGGCGCGAGGTCGAGGCCCGACCGGTCGTGCGCGAGCAGCCCTCGGATCCCCCAGAGCGCGCGCCGGCGGTCGAGGCCGAGCGGCTCGAACGCGCCGGCCTCCGCGAGCGCGAGGAGCGGCCGCTTGCCGAGCCCCGTCCGGCGCGCGAAGTCCGCGAGGTCCCGGTACGGCGGCGGCCCCGCCTCGAGCCGCTGTTGCTCGCGCTCGCCGAGCCCCTTCACGAAGCGGAGCCCCATCCGCACGGCGTGCCCGTGCGGGCCGCCGCGGACGCGCTCGAGCGTGCACTCCCACGCGCTGCGCTGGACGTCGACGGCGCGGATCTCGACGCCGTGGCGCTTAGCGTCCTCGACGAGCGTGGACGGCTGGTAGAAGCCCATCGGCCACGCGTTCAGGATGGCGCACGTGAACTTGTCGTGATGGTGGCACTTGAGCCACGCCGTCACGTAGCTGAGCAGCGCGAAGGACGCTGCGTGGCTCTCCGGGAACCCGTACTCGCCGAAGCCGCGGATCTGCGAGAACACGCGCTCCGCGAACGAGCGCGGGATCCCCCGCTCGAGCATCCGTCCGACGAGCTTCTGCTCGTGCTCGTCGATGCGCCCGCGGGATCGCCACGCCGCGATGTCGCGCCGGAGCTGGTCGGCCTCGCCCGGCGTGTAGCCCGCCGCCTCGACCGCGAGCTTCATCACCTGCTCCTGGAAGATGGGCACCCCGAGCGTCTTCTCGAGGATCCGCTCGAGGCTCGGGTGCGGGTAGCTCACCTCCTCGAGGCCGTCGCGGCGCCGCAAGTAGGGGTGCACCATGTCGCCCTGGATCGGGCCGGGGCGAACGATCGCGACCTCGATCACCAGGTCGTAGAAGGTCCGGGGCTTCAGGCGCGGCAGCATCGACATCTGCGCGCGGCTCTCGATCTGGAAGACGCCGACGGTGTCCGACCGCCCGATCATCGCGTAGGTCTCCGCGTCCTCGGCCGGCACCGTCGCGATCGTGAGGTCCACGTCCTCGTGGTCGCGGAGCAGGTCGAAGCAGCGGTGGATCTGCGTGAGCATCCCGAGGCCGAGGAGGTCGACCTTGAAGAGCCCGAGGTCCTCGATGTCCTGCTTGTCCCACTGCACCACCGTGCGGTCGGCCATCGTCGCGGGCTCCACCGGGCAGAGCGTGTCGATCGGCTCGGCGCCGAGGAGGAAGCCGCCCGGGTGGATCGACAGGTGCCGCGGGAAATTCTGGATGTCCTCCACGAGCCGGGCGAGCTGGCGCACGCGCTTGCTCGCCACGTCGAGGCCCGCGCGGCGCAAGGCGTCTTCCTCGAGCGGCTCGCCCCAGCCGCTCGACAGCTTGCTCGCGTGGTCGAGCGCGGTCTGCGGCAGGCCCAGCACCTTGCCCACGTCGCGCACCGCGCTCTTGGTCCGGTAGCGGATGACGTTGGCGACCATCGCCGCGCGCCGCCGGCCCCAGCGCCCGTACACGTACTGGATGACCTCCTCGCGGCGGTCGTGCTCGATGTCGAGGTCGATGTCTGGCGGCTCGGCCCGCTCGCGCGACAGGAACCGCTCGAAGAGCAGGTCCATCCGGACCGGATCGATCGCGGTGATCCCGAGGCAGAAGCAGACCGCGCTGTTCGCCGCGCTGCCCCGCCCCTGGCAGAGGATCCCCTCCTTCCTGCAGAACTGGACGACGTCCCACATCGTGAGGAAGTAGCCGCCGTACTCGAGCTCCTCGACGACGGCGAGCTCGCGCTCGAGCTGCCGTCGCATCGCGTCCGGGAGCGCGTCGCCGAAGCGCTCGCGCGCGCCGCGCCAGGTCAGCGTGCGCAGCCAGCTCTGCTCGCTCTCGCCGCGCGGCAGGTGCTCGGTCGGGTAGCGATAGCGGAGCTGCGCGAGGCCGAAGGCGCACCGCTCGGCCACCTCGACGGTGCGCGCGACCGCGTCGGGCACGTCGCCGAAGCGTCGCGCCATCTCGCGCGGGCTCGGCAGCGCGTGCTCGGCGTTCGGCTTCAGCCGCCGGCCGGCGTCCTCGAGGGTGCACTTGTGCCGAACGCACGTGAGCACGTCGGCGAGGAAGCGGCGGCGGCGGTGGTGGTAGAGGACCTCCACCGCGGCGACGAGCGGTCGACCCAGCTCGCGCGCCGCGACGCGCAGCGCGGCCTCGGGGGCGACCTCGTCCTCGTGCCGGTGCCGGGCGAGCAAGGCGTAGGCGCGATCCCCGAACGGCTCCGCGCACCAGCGCAGCGACGCGGCGTCGGGGCAGAGCGCGAGGTTGCCGTCGGCGAGGGCGCCGAGCTCGTCGAGGAGCACCAGCGACTCGCCCTTGGGGCGGCGCGCGTGCCCCAGCGTGAGCGCGCGGCAGAGGTGGCCGTAGCCCTCGCGGCTCGACGCGAGCACGACGACCCGGCGGGCCTCCTCGGGGGTCGGGCCCACCGTGACCTGCGCCCCGCAGATCAACCGGACGCCGCGCTCCTTCGCGCGGACCCACGCCCGCACGATCCCGTTGACCGAGTCGCGGTCGGTGAGCGCGACCGTGCTCAGCCCGAGATCCGCCGCCCGATCGATCAGCTCCTCGGGGTGGCTCGCCCCTTCGAGGAAGGACCCGTTCGACTTCACCCAGAGCGGCGCGAACGCCGGAGCGTCCCTCTCAATCGACGTGGCCATGGAGGAACCAGCCGCCGGTCGAGCCATCCTGGTACAGCCACAGCAGCGCGCCGTCCGCGCGCTCGCCGAACCAGTAGTCGCGCAAGGTCTCTTGCATCCACCAGCCCCCCTGGACCCGGTACGGGCCGGTGAGCTCGACGAGCGGCGGCTGCGTGCGCGGCCGGCCGTCGCGGCCGTGCGGGACGGCCTCCGGTCGCGGCAGGACCCGGCGCACGAGCGCGCCCCCGTCGCCGGGGCTCGGGTCGGGGGCGTCGACGGAGGTCGTCGGCTCGTAGGCGAAGCGGTGCTCGGGCAGCCACGCGTCGCGCACCACCGCGCGCGTCACCGATGGGTCGCCGAACGCCGCGCGCAGCCGCGCGATCGAGCGGGCGGCCGCGTCCGGGTCGCGCCGGCGGCCCCGGAACAGCTCGAGCTGCCGTCCGTCGAGGCGCGCGGGCTCGGCCACCAGCACGACCCGCTCGACGCGCGCGCCGAGGCGCACGTCCGCGATGCGCAGCCGGACCAGCTCGATCACGGAGCCCGCGTCGCGCGTGGCTCGCGCGGGCTCGAGGTGCTCCACGTGGTCCGGGTGCCGCTCGAGCTCGAAGCGCAGCGTGAGCGCCCGGAGCGCCAGCGACCGCGCGCCGAGCTCGGCCATCAGCGCGTGGAGCGCTCCCTTCACGCAGAACAGCAGCCGGTTCGCGTCGTCGTCCGGTGGGTCGAGCTCGGCCTCGATCGCGATGGGCTCCTCGAAGCCCGCCGGCTGCATCGGCGGGCGGAGCGCGTCGTCGAAGAGGGCGTGGAGCCGGCTCGCCTCGGGCCCGAAGCGCAGGCCGACCTCCCCCCGCGGCAGCGCGAGGAAGCCCGACAGGTGGTGGACGTCGAGCGCGGCCAGCGCGCTCCGCAGCTCGGGCGGGAGGTCGAGGTGGACGAGGCGCGCGCGCCCCGCGAGCTCCGCCTCCTCCGCCGCGCTGCGCAGGACGAGCGCGTCGTCCCGCCCCCGCGCGACGGCCCACGCGGGGAGCCGCGCGAAGCCGACCACGACGGCGCCGCGGAGCTCGAGCGTCGTCAACGCGCCGTGCACGTGCGCGGACCACTTCTCGAGCGAGCCGAACAGCGGCCCGAGCCCCGAAGGGTCGAGCCAGAACACCCCCGGCCGCTCGGCGTCCGGCTCCACCCGCGGCGTCCGCGCCTGCAGCGACTCGAGGATCTGCGCGCGGAGCGCGGCGATGTCCGCCACGGACACCGGCGCCGCCCGCAGATCGCGCGAGATGGAGAGCGCGCTCGCGTACCGCATCCCCACCCGGATCCGCAGCGCCGCCGCGCGCGGGTCGACCCACTCGATCTTGGCCTGCGGCTCGTCTGCCTCGACCACCGCGAACGGCGCGTCGCGCCAGGACGGATGCGCTCGCGCGAGGAGCTGCAGCGGGAGCGCCGGGATGTCGACGCACGCGACCCGCGCCCTCACGGCAGCCCCGCGGGCCCGAGGTGGAGCGCGGGGCCGGGCAGCGTCGGGTGCGCGCCGGACTTGTCCTTGAGCACCTCGGTCTCGAGCACGAAGCGGCCGGGCCGCACCCTTCGCCGCGCGGCGCGGAGGCGCAGGGAGATGAGCGGCCCGAGCGAGCCCTCCGACGGAGCGGTGAGGAACACGCACCGGCACGCGTGCTCGCGGGCCAGCGAGCCGAGCCGGCCCAACCACGCGCCGCCCCGCGGCGGCGCCTGCCCCTCGACGTCGACGACGATGGCGCCGAACGCGCCCGACCGCAGGAGCAGCTCGGCCGCCTTGGGGAGCCCGGCGCGACCGGCCCGAGGCGGCACGTGAACGACGATCAGCCCGTCGAGGTCCACCCCGGCGGCCGCGAGGTCCGGCGGGTAGAGCGTCCCGCCCTCGGGCTGGATCCACGCGGCTGGGTCGCCCGCGCGCTGACTGGCCAGGACGATCTGCACCGCGGCCGTCGTCGCCGCCGCGCCCGGGCCCCGCGAGAGCTCCACCAGCAGCCCCGGCGGCAAGCCTTTCCGGGCTCGATCCGGGAGGTCGAGCGCCCGCACGAGACCCCCCGAGAGGGGCCCCGCGAAGGGCACGCGAAGCGGCAGGGCACGGACGGCCATCCTGCCTGATCGATGACTGAACACACGTCCAGTGTCAAGCCCGATCCCGGCGCCCGGTTACCGAGCGACGAGCACCACGACGCTGCGCCGCGCGACCGCCACCTCGCCCGTCACCACCGGCCCGTCGTCCTCGATCCAGCCGACGCTCGCGGCGCCTTCGCTGGTGTCGATGGCCCGCCGCCAGGAGAGCCCCGCGGGCGGCTCGGGCAGCGCGGCCAGGATCGTCCCGGACCAGCCGTTGTAGCCGAACCACATCGTCGCCGCCTCGTCGCCGAGCTCGTCTCCGTCGAGCTGCCAGGCCACGAAGTGATTCGCCGCCGCGTCGATGTAGGCGTCGTCCACGAAGCGTCCGTCGTCGCGGAACCAGCGCACCTCGGTGAGGCCGTCGCCGTCCGCGTCGCCGAACACCTGCCAGTGCCGGCCTGGGCGCAGCGCGCGGTGCGCCGCCCGGAACGCGAAGAGCCGCGCGGTGAAGTCGCGCAGCGCCTCGTCGTGCGCCGGGTCGCCCGGCCAGCGCAGCCAGCTCGCCTCGCTGTCGAGGTTGTAGGGGTTGTTGTTCGCGCGCAGCGACCGGCCCGACTCGTCGCCGCCCGTGATCATCGGTACGCCCGCCGAGAGCGCGAGGAGCGCGAGCGCCGTTTGGGTCACGGTGCCCTGCCGGAGCGGGTCGCCGGTGTGCGACCAGGCGAGGTCATCGTTCGTCCCGCCGTCGGACGGCCCGTAGGGCCACGGCAAGTCGTTTTGTTTGGTGTCGAAGCGGAACAGGTCGTTGAGGGTCATCCCGTCGTGCGCGACGACGAAGTTCACCGACGCCGCGGGCGGCCGGCCGTCGTCCTCGTAGAGGTCGGGGCTCCCGCTGATCCGGCGCATCACCTCGCGCAGCGGCACCACCTCGCGGTCGAGCCGGTTGAGGTCGCGGCGGACGGCGTCGCGGTACCTGTCGTTCCACTCCGCCCACCCGCGCGGGAACGCGCCGACCTGGTAGGTGCCGCCCACCGCGCCCCAGGCTTCGGCGATCAGATCGACGCCCGGGCCGCCGTCGGCGTCGCGCGCGAGCGCGTCCGCGATCCGCGTCGGGAGCCGCGCGTCGTAGCGATAGCAGCCCCGCGCGCAGCCGTTCGCCACGACCGACGCGAGGTCGAAGCGGAAGCCGTCCACGCCGAGCGCGTCGTGCCAGTAGCCGAGCGACGCGAGCACGAGCTCGGACGCCACCGGCCCGGCGGTCGCGAGGTCGGGGCCGACCCCGTTGCTGACCACGTAGCCGCGCGCGTCGTCGCCCAGCACGTAGAAAGACGCGTTGTCGAGGCCGCGCCACGAGAGGATCGTCGCCGCGTCGCCCGAGGCGCCGCCCTCCGCGGTGTGGTTGTAGACGACGTCGACGTAGACCTTGAGGCCCTCGGCGTGGAAGGCGTCGACCATCGCCCGCAGCTCGCGCGTGGGCCCTCCAGGGCTTCGGTCGGCGGCGTAGCGCCGGTCGGGCGCGAAGAACGACAGCGACGAGTAGCCCCAGTAGTTGTCGCCGGAGGCGTCGTCGGTGAGCTCGTTCTGGTCGTTCGGCGTCTCGTGCACCGGGAGCAGCTCGACCGCGGTCACGCCGAGCGAGCGCAGCCAGGCCGCTCGGCGCGCGGCGCCCGCGTACGTCCCGCGCTCCGCCTCGGGCACGGTGGGATCCGCCTGGGTGAGGCCGCGCAGGTGGACCTCGTAGACGACCTCGTCTCGGAACGGGCGCTCGGGGCCCGGCGTCGCCGCCGCGCAGCCGATGACCACGCCCTTGGGCGCGAACGGCCCCGAGTCGCGCGCGCGGTTCGCGGCGTCGGTGCGGAACACCCCGAAGTCGCGGTGCTCGGCGTGGATCGGGTCGTGGCTCACCTCGAGCGCGTACGGATCGAGCACGAGCTTGTTCGGGTTCATGCGGTTCCCGTCCGCGTCCACGTCGAGGACGCGCCCGACCTCGGAGCCGGGCGCCCACGCCTCGTCGAACGGCCAGTTCGGGCCCCAGACCCGCAGGCCGTAGAAGAGCGGCTCCGCGAGGCCCGCCGCGCTCAGCGCGGCCGCGTCGACCCGAACCTCGAAGCGCCCCTCGCCGTCCGCCTCGAGCGGGACCCGCAGCCGCTCCGGCGCGCCGAGCGCGACGTCGAAGAGGGCGACCTCGACGCGCGTCGCGTTCGGCGCGTGGACCCGCACCTCGACGGAGCCGTCGTCGTGGCGGCGCGCCCCGAGCGCGGGGCCGCAGCTCCACGGATCGGAGGGCGGCGCGATCGCGTCGACGGCCGCGTCGGGCGTCGAGCTCGCGTCGGCCGCCCTCGCGTCGGGCGTGAGCGCGCCCGCGTCGGCGGCGGGCGTGACCGCGCTCGGCGAGCACGCCGCGAGGCACCCGAGGAGCGCGAACGACAAGCGCATACCGACCGACGTACCACGCGCCCGCCGCGCGGACGCCCGCGGCTCCGTCAACGGTGGCGGCGGCGCCGTCAGCGGGGGAGCAGCTCGGACGGCGCCCGCCCGAACCGCAGCGCGAAGGCGTGGGCGAACGCGCTCGCGTTCTCGTAGCCGACCACCGCGGCGATCTCGGCGACGGTCTGGTGCCCCGCCTCGAGCAGCACGAGCGCCTCGTCGAGGCGGCGCATGCGCCAGTACGCGCTCGGCGTGCAGCCGAGCTCGCGCTTGAACGCGCGCAAGAGCGTGCTCTCGCTCGCGCCCGCGACCCGGGCCAGCGCGGGGATGCTGGCCGGCTCGAAGAGGTGCGCCTCGACGTGGGCGAGCGCCTTGTCGATCGTCGGCGAGTGGCGCTGCACGAGCGACGCGCGGTCGGCGCCCTCGTCGCGATCGCGCAGGAGGTAGTAGGCCTCCTTCACGATCTCGGCCTCGAGGAAGCGCGTCGCGTCGTTCTCGAAGCCCTCGCAGACCTGTCGCTCGAAGAGGTAGCGCTGCACGATCTCGTCGACCCACACGGTCCTGGGCAGGAGCTGCGGCTCGGCGCGCCACCGCGCGTAGCGCGCGCCGTCGAGGTGCACCTTCCGGTAGAGCTCGACGACGTGGTCGAACAGCGGCGGGTGGGCCGTCGCGAGCAACACGCGCGCGCCGGGAGTCCGGGCGCGCAGGCGGACCCGCGAGCGCGTCGGGGCGAGGCCCCAGTGCGTCCTGTCGAGCGGGATCGTCTGCCCGCGCACGTCCGCCTCGATCACCGAGGTCCGCAGGGGGAACAGGATCATCACGCCGGTCGTGTCGACCCGCAGCGGGCGATCGGGCGCGAGCCCCTCGACGCGCAGCTCCATCACCCCGCCGCGGAGGTCGAGCCGCTCCACGGGCGGCGCGGGCGCCTGGCGCCGCCGCAGCATTGACGGATCCTCCGGCTCCGTTGCCGGACGCGCGGGGGTCGACGCCGCGGCGCGTTTGCTACGTCGAGTCGGGGGAGCGCGTCGGGACATTCTTCGCTAGAGCCTCTCCTCGGAGCCACCGCATCGTGCCGCGCCCAGCCCTCCTCGGACAACTCGCCCTGCTCGCGACCGCCTGCACGTCGGGCACGCCGGGCGGCTCGTTCGTGTTCGACGCGGGCACGCCGCCGCCGCCGCCGGACGCGACGGTGCGGTTCCGGGACGCCGCGACGCCCGACGCGGGTGGGGAGATCGACGCGGCGCTCCTCGACGCCGGCGCGCCCGAGGCCGCGTCGTGGGAGGCCGCGTCGATCTACCTCTTGATGGTCGACCGCTTCGCCGACGGCGCACCCGACCCGGACCCGGCCGACGACCCCTGCTTCGACCCCGCGAACCCGCGGCGCTTCCACGGCGGCGACCTCGTCGGCCTGCGCGCGCGGCTCGACTACCTCCAGGCGCTCGGCGTCGACACGCTCTGGGTGACGCCGCTGACGCGTCAAATCGGGTTGCGTGGTGAGGAGTGCGGCTACCATGGCTACTGGACCGACGCGACCGCGCCGGACGACGGCGCCCTCGAGCCGCGGCTGGGCACCGACGAGGACCTCCACGCGCTCCTCGACGACCTGCACGCGCGCGGCATGCGCCTGATCCTGGACATGGTCGTCAACCACCCCGGCTACGACGCGCCGGTGACGCGGAGCCACCCGGCCTGGTTCCACCCCGTGGACGGCTGCGAGCGCCTCGGCGACCCGGACCAGACGTGCCCGCTCGCGCGGCTCCCCGACTACGACCAGGACGTCCCCGAGGTCGCCGACTACCTGACCGCGCAGAGCCTCGGCTGGCTCGCGCGCTTCGACGTCGACGGCGTCCGCATGGACACCGTGAAGCACGTCCCGTTGTCCTTCTTCGCCGACCGCTGGATCCCCGCGGTGCGCGACGCGCGCGGCGCCGACCTCTACCTCCTCGGCGAGCTGTTCGACGAGGGCGCGTACGCCACCCAGCGCCCCTACCTCGACGCGGGCTTCGACGGCCTCTTCGACTTTCGTCTCCGCCGCGCGCTCGTCGACGGCCTCGGTCGGGACGGCACCCTCGACGCCGTCGCGGTCCGCGTCGCCGAGGCCGTCCGTGAGCTCGGCCCCGAGCGCGCGCGCCTGCGCAGCCTCTTCCTCGAGAACCACGACGTCCCGCGCTACGCGACCGAGATCCAGGCGCCGACCCCCGAGCTCGCGGTCGCCCGACAGCGGCTCGCGATCGGGGTGCTGATGACCACGCCGGGCATCCCGCAGCTCTACGCCGGCGGCGAGCTGGGCATGGCCGGCGCGTGGCCGGACAACCGGCGCGACTTCCCCGCGTGGGGCTTCGACCCGTCGTCCCGCGGCCCGCGCGAGGGCTACCTCGGCGACCCCGCCGACACCTTCGCGCTCACCCACGACCTCCTCGCGCTTCGCCGCGAGCTGCCGGCGCTGCACGCGGGTGGCTACGCCGAGCTGTGGCGCCCCGGCGGCTCGGGCGTGCCGCTCTACGCGTTCGTCCGCGACCACGGCGACGCGCCGGTCGTCGTGACGATGAGCACCGGAGAGGTTCGCCAGCGCCTCCCAATCCGGACCAACCCCGGCCTCGACGCGGCGACCCAGGCGGCGCTCGTGGACGGGACCGTCCTCGAGGATCGCCTCGGTCGAGCCACCGGCGCCCGCGCGGTGGTGGTCGACGGCGAGCTCGAGGTGGAGCTCCCCGCGCACGCCGTCGCGGTGTGGGCGTTGCCGCGCTGAGGGGCGGGCGCAGGTCGGGGGCGACGGGCACGGGCACGAGCGGAGAGCGCGCTGTCCGACAGAACAGGATCAGGCCGCGGACCACGCGTCGCCATATGCGGCGCCTCGACGACGGGCTCGGTCTTGGCGGAGTGCGCGCGCACGTGGACCGAGCGCGGCGGCCCGGTCCGGCTTGTCCGCGAGGGGCCCCTTGGTCGAGAGCTTGTCCGCGAGGGCATGGCTCGGCACGAGACGGCAGCCGGGCCGTGCGGCCGGCCCGCGGGTCATCCCCTCGAGCAGGGAGATCGCCCGCTCGAGCTCCTCGGCGCTCCGACCCATCGCCACGATCGGCGCCGCGTGCCCGAGGCCGCAGCCGTCCACGAGGAGCGCTCGCGCGTAGCCGCCGCCCCAGGTCGATCGATCCGACGGGATCGCCTCGCCCAGGATCGAGATCTTGCGGGGCCGCCGCTCCCAACGTCGCAGCGGCCCATGGTTGGGCTCGCCGATCACGACCGCCACCCGTAGGTCGCCTGGCGAGTGGATCTCCGCGACCATCTCGGCGCCGTCGGTGAGGCCCGAGGGAACGCGCGCGAGCGGCCGCCCCTGCGTCGTGAAGCCGAGGTGACCGCCGTGCGCGTAGATGCGCTCACCTCCCTGCGGGGGAAGGGGGCGCAGCGCGTCGATGAGATCGGTGGCCTCGGTATCGGGCCCAGGAAGCACGAGGAGATACCTACCGTCGGGGTGCTCGAGCAGGTAGGCCCTCGGCTCTCCGTCGTCGCAGTCGAACGAGACTCGGCGCCCTCCGTCGGGTCCGCGGGTCTCCTCGTGGATCAGGCAGTGGGGGCCCCGCGACGCATGCATGGGCGCGATCCAGTGAAGCTCGCTCGCCACGCGGCCGAGCCGCGCGGAGTCGATCTCGCCCGCGCTCGCCGTCTCGACCAGCCCCAGGAAGAGGCGGTCCGGGTCGCGGGCGTCATACAGGCCCGGCCAGCGCCCGTCCCCCCGGATCGCCCACCCGGGCGCCGTGAACGTCCAGCGCCCTTCCCAGACCACGCGTCGAGGGACGTCGGGACGGACGCCCAGCGCCTCGTTGACTCGCTCGAGCAGGCTGCGCTGCGCATTGGCGCGGGCTGGCATCGCGACGAGACAGAGCGCGCACAGCGGGATGGCCAGGTTCCTCACCGACCCGTCCGGAATCGGCCCGGTGGCGCATCGCGACGCACTACGAAGTACCTTTGCCCTTCGACGATGGTCTCACCCAGGTCTCGCGCCGCCCAGGCCGGCGCCGCCATCTGGACCGCGAGCGGAGCGCCTATCCATGCGCGACCACCCGTGAAACGCCGATTCCTTCCAGCGGAGAATCGATCACCTCTCACATCGGCCATGATGTTGAACCGAAGTCCGGGAGGGCTGTGGGTGATGTAGCGATCATTGTTCGGCTCGCGATGCTCCCGCGCGGAGCCATCCTCGTAGGCGTCTCCGATGCCCAACAGGTGGCCGACCTCGTGGGCTAGGACGAGAGAGCGCGCAGGCCCAAGCGCATCAGCCTCGATGTTGGGGGGGGGTCCAGGCGACGATCCCTGAACGGGTCCGCGATCGTGTCCCCCCGAGCCCAGCCGCGCCGACCATGACGAAGGCGAGACCAGACCGAAATCGTGCCTGTGCCTGCAGGGAGCGAATCACCGTGAACCAATCATCGGCGCTTTGAAACGCCACCTCCAAACCGGGAGGCGGGTCCGCTGGAGCAACCGTAACATTGAAGCGAACGACGATCGGCCGACCATAGAGGGACGCGACCTCGCGCTGCCGGTTCCACCATCTCGCCTGCCGCTGCGCGACCGAGAGGAACAGGTGCCAGTCATCTGCGGCGCGAAGCTCGGGGTGAACGAGCCGTAGATGCACCGTTGCCTCGAAGTCAATCCACTTTCGGCCCTCATCGATCTGCCAGAACACGCTCATGGAACCTCCTCTTGGGACAGCACGAGGCTATCGGTAGGCCCCCGAAACGGTTTCGTCATGCAGCGAGCTACCGTCGCTCCCGCCTCCGCGAGCTCGTGCGCGGCTGACGGAGCCGCGCGAGGGCCTGGGTCGTGACGTGTCCCACGCACGTGTGACACACGCCCGCGTGCCCGCGCGTCGATAACCGCTCTCGTCTGTACGTTCGCGGCTGGAATACGACTTGCTCGTGTGCGCGGACATGTGCCTCCGACCTCTCCGCGCAGCGCTCCTCGTCCTGATGGCCTCGGGCCTCCCGTCGACCGCCGCGGCGCAGCCCGTCGCCGATGGTCCCTTCTCCTTCGGGATGCAGACCGGCCTGGACGTCGTCTTCGAAGACCCGGTCTTCATGGTCCAGACGGGGCCGGTCGCCCACGTGCGCTTCGACGCCGAGCACTCGATGCGCCTCTTCGTCGGCTACGCCTACGCGAGGAACCTGGAGCCGCAGCCCCTCTCCACGGAGGAGGCTCCGCCCCTGGTGACGCCCGATGGCACGGTCGTCTCGACGACCTCCACGGGACCGACCTGGCGCGACCGCCACATGTTCTCGCTCCGTCTCAGCGAGGGCTACAGCTTCGATCCCGTCGTCGAGGGGCGCCTGTTCGGCGAGCTCCGCTTCGTCGCCGCGCGCGCCGACGCCGTGCCGCCCGCCTCTGTCGACGTGGCCACCCCGGCGGGCACGATCCCCATCGACGACGGACGTCCCGAGCGCTGGCTCACGGACTGGTCGCTGGGTGGCGGCACGGAGTGGATCGTCCGGCCCGAGGCTTCACGGCGGCTCGAGCTCGGTGTCTCGCTCGGCGCCGCGGCGGTCGCCACCGACACCTACGATCCGGCGGGGAACCCGCGAACGTCCTGGAGCCCACGCGTGTACGGCGGCGTCTGTGTGGGTTGGCTCTTCTTCTGAGGCGCTCTTCGCGCCGCCAGCGCTACTCCGCCGACCCCTCCATCGCCGCCCCCAGGCCGCCGCCGATCGCCGCCTCGCCGCCCGCGGTGGGCGTCTCCCCGGCCGGCGCGTCGCAGATGCGCCATACGCCGCCGAGGTCGACGAAGTGGCCGTGCGCGCGGTGGTCGAGGACCCGCCGCTCGGGGGAGTCGGTGGTCCCGAGCAGCAGCGCGACCTGCGGACCCTGGGACACGAACGGGACACGGATCCACTCCCAGGCGACAGAGCCCTGGTGCGTCAGCTCGATGACGGGGACGGTCGGCGAGTCGGGGAGGGCCGCGCCCTCGAGGCGCACCACGAGCTGGCCGATCGAGCGCTCGCCCTGCCGGTGCGCGACCATGAGGACGTAGGGCTGCCCCGCCTGGACCTGCATGGTGTTCCGGAGCGCGCCGCCGATCGGGATCGAGCTGTACTGCGTGTCGGCGGGCGCGGTCGGGACGTGCTCGTCCCACGGGTTGCCACGCACCTGGATCATCTGCGCGTCGGGGGGGCCGACGGTGGTCCAGCCCTCGACCTCGTGGAGGGTCCGCTGCGCGGTCATCCCGCGGAGCTCGGGCGCCTCGAAGCCCATGTTCGGCATCTGGCCGTGGCCGTCGGGGCACGCGGTGGCCATCAGCTCGGTCTGCGCCAGCTCCGACGTCGGCGGGCCGGAGACGAGCGGCGGCTCGAGCGAGCCGCAGGCCGGCAGGAGGAGCAGGACGGCGGCGCAAAGTGTCTTGCAATTCATCGGCGGCTCCCGAGGTGTCCGTACTGGAGGCAGGTCCTGGCGATCTGGGTGAACTCGCCGCGGTGCTCCTGGACGCACGCCTGGGCGGAGCCCGGGCTGGCGCCGGGCGCAGCGAGGCAGAGGTCCACGACCCACGTCGTCATGCAGGCGCAGGTCGCGTCGATGCTGTCGGCGATGTAGCGCTCGACCGGGTTCGCGCGCCGGAGGCAGTCGGCGTACTCCGCGTTCCAGCCGCGGATCTGCGCGTCGTCGGGCGGGCCGAGCTGGGCCACCCCGTTGGGCAGCCCGAGGGTGGCCAGGCCGCCGTACCGAGCGCAGCGCTGACCGATGAGGGCGGTGAGCGCGTCGCGCCGCTGGTGGATGCAGCCCAGGGTCTCGGTGTCCGTGTCGCCGCCGCACTCGTCCATGAACACCGTGGCGGCGCAGGCGGCGAGGTAGTGGTTGCCCTGCGACGAGGGGGTCTGCATCCACTGGCGGACCATGCTCGTCCAGATCTCGGACCGCCTCCGCGCCAACGCGCGCGACGCGTCGGCGGGGCGCTCGCAGACGAAGCCGCTCGAGAAGACGCTCCCGTTCTGGCGTCGCCACGGCCCCGGATCGCTGCAGGCGATGTCGTTCCAGCCGCCGCCGCAGTCGACCGGCCAGGTGTGCACGCAGTCCTCGCCTCCGCCGGAGTCGTTCGGCTCGTTCGGGCACCAGGGCGCGAACGACGCGGGCGTGTTGTCTCCCCACGCGTACTGGCCCTCGACGAAGAGGTCGTTGTTGCCGAGCCAGTAGCGACGATCCCGACCGCCCCCTGGCGTCGCCAGCGACAGCTGCTGGACGAAGCCCTGCTCGCTCGCGTCGCGGACCGTGGCGAGGTCCCAGCCGAAGCCGATCTCGCGGCACGAGCGCCGCGCGCCGGGCTGGTTCGTCTCGAGGTTGCACGCGACGTAGGCGGTACCGCTCGGCGAGACCGCCTCGACGCAGGCGGGGCTCAGGGTCCGCTCGACCGTGGTCGCCGCCGGCGCCGCGACGGCGGCTTGCACCTCGTCTCGCTCGACGATGACGAAGTCCACGCGCCGGTTGCGCTGATGACACTCCTCGGCGTCGTCGCTGCAGAGGGGGCGCGTCTCGCCGAAGCCGACGTGGTCGAGGGTCTGCGCGACGCCCGCGCCCTGGAGCCAGGCCACCACCGACTCCGCGCGTTCTCGGCTGAGGCGAAGGTTGTCGGCGTCGTTGCCGCGCACGTCGGTGTGCCCCTCGATCTGCACGCGGCGGATCTCCGGGTGCGCGCCGAGGACATCGCGGAGCTGCGTGAGGATCGGGGTAGACTCGTCGAGGATCCGCGCGCTGCCGGACTCGAAGAGGATCCGCTGGTTGATCTCGATGCGGTTCCCGGTGACCACCGCGCGCGCCTCCTGCGTCTCGGTGATCCGCGTCAGGTAGACCGCGTGGACGGCGCCCTCGGTCAGGTCTGCGGCGCGGTCCGCCACCGCCGGGACCGCCGCGGGGGCGCCCCGATCGAGCGGCACCACCGTCATCGAGCGCAAGAGGATCCGCGACGGACCGGTGATCGCCAGCCCGCGCCCCTGCGCGAGCTCGCGGCCGCGGCAGTCGGTCACGCGGATGTCCCAGGAGACCGGTCGGTAGATCCCGAACGCGCGGACCTGGCCTGGGTTCACCACCTCCCGTCGCCGGAGCCAGTCCGTGCCCCAGTTGGGATCGGTCGACGGCCCCATGTATACGAAGCAAACCGTCTGGCCCAGGTCGTTGGCGACCTCGAGCGTGATGTCGCCACCGTAGACGACGTGACTGCGCGCGCGGCCGCAGCCGACGAGCGCGATGAGCCCCAGGACCAGGGCGGCCGTTCCCCCACGCATGGCGCCACCCTATCCACCTCGAGGATCCCCGCCTCCCCATGGACATGGGGGGCGAGCGCGACCTGGACACCTGTCGCTGCGAGTGATAGTCGTTATCAACACGAGGTGCCCCTTGTCCTGGTTCGTGCTGCTCCGTTGGATCCACATCCTCGCGGCCACCGCTTGGTTCGGTGAGGTCGTCACGATCAACCTGGTGCTCGTACCGGCGGTGAGCCGGATGACCGCCTCGGAGCGCGCGCTGACGCTGGGGCGCATCTTCCCTCGCATCTTTCGGCTCGCGTCGATCCTCTCTGGCACCGCCGCGGTGACTGGGCTGACCATGTTCGCCATCAAGTTCTGGGGGAACTGGCTGCTCTTGTTCGGGACCTGGAGCGGCCGCGCGATCCTCGCCGGCGCGACGCTCGGCGCGGCGCTCACGCTGTTCCACTTCTTCCTCGAGCCGCGTCTCGGCGAGATGATCTGCGTCGCGGAGAAGGAGCCCGACGGCGAGCTGATCACGAAGATCGTGCGGCTCCTGAGGATCATCCCGCGGGCGGGCCTCGGCGTGATCGGCGCGATCGTGCTCCTGATGATGATCGGCGCGCGCGGCCTCCCGCTCTGACGCCTCCTCGCGGGGGAAGCCGAGTAGGATGGCGGCGATGGTTGCTCTCCGCCTGAGGGGCGCGGTGCTCGGGCTCGTCGTGATCTGCGGCTGCGGCGGGCCGGGGAGGCCCTCCGATCCGAGCTTCGCGGCTCGCGACTACTCGTTCGGTCCGCTGCGCGTCGGCGACGAGGTCTCCGAGGTGCTCCGCCGCGCGCCCTTCGCGGACGGCGAGCACTGCGTGGACACGAGCGTCGGCGAGGAGCGCCGGCTCATCGCGTGGGCGGGCCGCGCCTCGCGAGACTGCCCGGACGAGCTCCCCGGCGCGACGGGCGTCGCGCTCGTGTATCGAGGCGCCCACCGTCGCGGGCCGGTCGAGACCGTCATCTGGGCGGGAGGCCCGCTGCTCGAGGAGGGGGCGGGCTTCCCGGGGCGCGTGGGTATGAGTCGGGCGGCCGTCGAGGCCGCGCTCGGCCCCTCCCGGGCGGACGCGCCGCTCGGGCCGGTGGACGGGATCACCCTGACCGTGCTCGAACACGGTCCCAGCGTGTACTCGGTGCTCGACGGCGACACGGTGATCGCCCTGGCGGTCGGCCGGATGAGCGCGGATCGGCTCGAGCGCGACTGGGCCGAGGTCGCGGACCTCGCGCTCCGGGCCAGCCCGCCCGTGGGATCCGACCGCGATGGCGACGGGGCCGCCGACGCCCACGACCGCTGCCCGGACGCGGCCGGGGAGGGCGTCGATGGGTGCTCGACCGAACCCGACGCGCCTCCACCGCCTCGGGTTGCCGCGCCGCAGCCGGTCCCGCGCCCGGAGCCGACCCCGGCGCCCGCCGCCACGCCGCCCCTCCGGGTCCTGCTCCAGCCGCACATCCCCGTCACGCTCCTCGCGCCCGCCGTCGAGGTGCGCCCACTCGCCGAGTGGCCGACGCTCGACGGGGAGATCGTGATCGGGGTGTGGGACGACGCGATCCGGTGGCGCTTCTACAGCGAGACGGTGGCGCTGTTGCCGCTCGACCCGATCCTCCTCGACGGCGCAACGATCATTGTCACCATGCGCGCCGATGGCGAGGTTCTCCTCTCGGTCACGGGCGCGAGCGACACCGCGGGCGCCGGGGAGGTGCGCCTCATGCTGCTCGAACGGATCGTGACGGGCGGGCGCCGAGTCCACGTCCGCGAGCAGTGGACCGGCGCCGACGAGCGAGACGCGCCCGCGTGGTCCCGACAGCGTTGAGGTCGGGCTCGGGCTGGGGATACCCTCCCGCGCATGGGTTGGACTCGATTCTCGATCGTGGTGGCCATCGGTGCGTTCGCCGTCATCGGCTGTGATGGCGAGGAGCTGGCGGACTCGGGCGTCACCGACGGCGCGGTGACCGACGCGGGGGGGGACGCCGCCACGATGGACGCGGGCGGCGTCGACGCGGGGGACGTCGACGCGGGCGACACGGACGCTGGCGACACGGACGCGGGCGGCACGGACGCTGGCGACACGGACGCGGGCGACACGGACGCGGGCGGCACGGACGCTGGCGGCACGGACGCGGGCGGCGCGGACGCTGGCGGCACGGACGCTGGCGGCACGGACGCGGGCGGCGCGGATGCGGGCGGCACGGACGCGGGCGGCACGGACGCGGGGATGGACGCCGGGATGGACGCGGGCTTCGACGCGGGCTTCGACGCGGGCCCGATGGACGCGGGGCTCGACGCTGGCTCTCCCTCGACCTGCCCGTTCCCCACGGTGGCCGAGGGCGCGACGATCACCGTGATGGGGACCGTTCGGCAGGCGACGACGATGGGTCTGATGCCCGTGAGCGGCGCGACCTTCGACGTCTTCGACGTGGGGACGACGACGCCCGTGCTCGGCACCGGGACCTCGACGGCGACGGGCGCCTACGCGGCGACCTTCCCGAGCGGCGGCGCGCCGCGCTTCGTCTACGGTCACGTCCAGGCGACCGGTCAGTGGGACGTCTACGTACACGGGCCGTACCCGCTCAACCGGAGCTCCGAGTCCCTCGACCTCCTGATGATGTCGGGCACCTTCGTCTCGCTGATCGCCGGCGTCGCCAGCGCGACGCAGCCAGCCGGGCGGGGCTTCGCCTACGTCGAGGTCCGCGGCTGCCTCGGCGCGCGGATCGCTGGCGCCACCGTCAGCTCGACGCCCGCAGGCACGGTCCGCTACCTGCGATCCGGCATGCCGAGCGCGACCGCGGCCGACACCGACTCGACGGGCACCGCAGTGATCTTCGATCTGCCGCCGGGGCCCGTGACGATCCACGCGATGATGGGCGCGACGACCTACAGCGACTTCACGGTGCCCGTCGTGGCCGACTCGATCACCGCGACCTACGTGATCCCCTGAGCCGAGACGCCGGCCTCGGCCGGCGCCCGATCGACACGAGCTGCTCGCGTGGCGGACGGACCGGCTCGGGCGCGCTGGCGGGCTCGACGACGATCTCGAACAGGCCGTGATCGAACGGCCGACCGCTCGCGGGGTCGGTCGCGACGAGGCGCTCGCGCAGGCCACGCTTGGCGTGGTGGAGCGCCCGGAAGTGACAATACGGGTTGTCGCCGGGTCGACCGAAGAAGGCGTGCGCGGTGAACGAGCAGCCGCCCAGGCACGTGTCGGCGTAGGGGCACGTCGCGCAGAAGCCGTGGAGGTCGGCGCGGGTCCGCGCGCGGGTGAACGCGAGGGGCGCGGTGTCGTCCCAGATCGACGCGAGCGATCGCTCGGTCAGGTGGCCACCCACGTAGGACGCGGTCTGCAGGGAAGGGCAGCCCTTCACCGCGCCGTCGGACTCGATGCCCATGACGTAGCGGCCCGCCTGGCAGCCGCCGAAGTGGTCCCCGTCCTCGGGGCGCTGCGAGCGCAAGAGGCCCTCCTCGGGGCCGAAGTAGCCGAGGTTGTTGCCGGGCATGATCAGGAGGCCCTCGCGGAGGCCCCGCGCCTTGAGCGCGGCGATCCGCGGCAGGAGATCGAGCAGCTCCCACGGCTGCAGCAAGAGCTCCGGTCGATCCGCCGCGCGCCCGAGCGGCGCGGTGAGCTGCACCTGCCACGAGCGCACGCCCGCCTCGCGCAGCGCGTCGTAGAGCGCCTCGAGGTCGGGGGCGTTGAGGCGGTTGAAGTTGGTGTTCGCCGAGACCCCGAGGCCCGCCGCGCGACACGCGGCGAGGGCCCGCATGCCGTCGGCGTACGAGCCCTGTCGCGCGCGCATGAGGTCGTGCGTGGCCTCGAGCCCGTCGATGCTCACCGAGACGCGCTCGAGCCCGGCGGCGCGCATCGCCCGGGCGAGCGCCGCGTCGACGCCGCGGCCGCCGGTCGTCATCACCGGGGTGATCGCGTGGGTCGCGAGCGCGCGCACGACCTCGAGGAAGCCCTCGTGCAGGTACGCCTCGCCCCCGATCAGCACGACCTCGCCCGCGCCCATCGCGGCGAGCTGCTCGACGACCTCGAGGGCCTGCGCGGTCGACAGCTCGGTCTCGCGCGCCACCCCCGCGCGCGACCCGCAGTGGGTGCACGCGTGATCGCACCGCAGCGTCAGCTCCCAGACGACGTAGCGCGGGTGGAAGCTCGACGCGTCGAGCACGTCGAGCCGCCGTCGTCGGGCGCTCTCGCTCACATCCCCGCGTCGCCGGCGTAGCCGTCCACGCCGTCGCAGTTCTGGTCGATCCCGTCGCCGAGCGCGTCGCTCGCGCCCACGTGGACGCTCGGGTCGCTCTCGTTGCAGTCGTAGGCGGCGCTGCAGTAGTTGTCGCCGTCGAGGTCGGTCGCCGGGTCCGGGCACCACGGGTTCGAGTACGGGTCGATCGGCGCGCCGTAGCAGGCGCTCAACGTCATCGCGAGCAGCGAGCCCGCGCCCGCGGCGAAGAGACCTCGCAGCGGCTTCGACGAGAGGATCGACCGCGCCGGCGCCTCACACACGGGGCACTCGGAGGCGCCTTCGGGGAGGAACGCGGCACACACGGAGCAGGAACGCAGCTTCGACATGAGCACCCATCATCGCAAGGCCGATGCCAGCTCCACAAGCCAGCCGGCGCGCGTGCCATTGCGTGTCACGGACCCCGGCCCAGGGTCGGCGCCGTGATCCGCCGTGCACGGAATCGATCCCGCGCTAGTCTCGCCCCGTGACCGCACGCCCTCTCGTCGCGCTCTCGTTGGCGCTCCTCGCCGGATGCGGGGCGCGCACCGGCGCCTCGCTCGATCAGTCCCCCCGCGGCGTCGACGCCGGGATGGACGCGGGCCCCGAGGCGGGCATCGACTCCGCGATCCCGTTCCCGGACGGCGGCCACGACGCGGGCTTCGACGGCGCGATCGACGCCGGCTGCATCGCCGTCGACGACGCCTGCGGGATGGTCGAGGTCTGCGGCAACGGCGCCAACGACGACTGCGACGAGCAGGTGGACGAGGACTGCGACTGCGAGCCCGGCTCGGTCCAGGGCTGCTTCCTCGGCCCGCCGGGTCGCCGCGACGTGGGCGCCTGTCAGGACGGCATGCAGGTCTGCACCGCGGCCGGCGCCTGGGGCGCCTGCGAGGGCGGCGTCCTCCCGGACGAGGAGGCCTGCACGGGCCGAGACGACGTCTGCAACGGCTGCAGCGATCAGCGGATCTGCCCGATCGACTGCCCCAGCCCGGGCGACCCGCGCGTCCCCGAGGGCGTCCCGTTCGCGGCCTACACGCTGAACGCGCGCGAGTTCTACGCGGGCCCCGCCGACGGCTTCCGCTGGCTCGTCGACGGCGGCCCCTGCGACGGCCTCGCGCCGCGGCTGAACAGCTACGAGCTGACCGGCGACCGCGAGGAGGTGGCCACGTTCACCCCGCGCCTCAGCGGCGACTACCGGGTCACGCTCCGCGTGATCCTCCCGGGCGGCGACCGCCTGCAGTGCTCGTGGGTCGTCCACGTCGCCGGCCCCGGGCTCCGCGTCGAGATGTGCTATCCGGAGTCGGAGACCGAGGACCTCGACCTGTTCCTGCACCGGCCGATGGACTCGACGAACTGGTACCCGAGCACGCGCTCGACCGCGCACCAGCCGCTGCCCGAGGCCTCGTGCGGCTGGCACAACTGCGAGGCGGTGGTGCGGCAGCCCACGCACCCGGTCACCGGCGCGCCCGTGACGCGCGCGGACTGGGGCTACCCGACGACCGACATCTCCGGCTGCGAGAACGGCATGCTCGGCGACCAGTGGCGCATGCTCGGGGCCTGCTCGAACCCGCGCCTCGACATCGACAACAACCTCAGCGAGGGCATCGGCGTGCCGGAGAACATCAACGTCGACAACCCGCGCGACGGCGACACGTTCCGGATCATGGTCCAGAACTTCACGGGTGGGGTCGCGCGGCCTCTCGTCAACGTCTATTGCGGCGGTCGACGCGTCGCGACGTTCGGGCAGGCGCCGGACGAGGTCCGGAATTTCCGCGGGCCCGACGGCAACCGATCCATTGGCACGATGTGGCGCGTCGCCGACGTCACCGTCTCGGTCGACCCCGACACCGGCGAGACGATCGGCTGCGACGTCATCCAGCTCCACCCGATCGGGATGAGCACCGGCTACCGGTTGACCCTCGAAGACAACACGTACTGAGCGGCGATGAGCGAGCTCGACGACTCGGTCGTGTTGCGTCGCACCTCGGAGCTGTCGTTCGACGCCGAGGTCAGCGACGCGTGGGGCATCGGGGGGATCCCGAACGGGGGCTACCTCAGCTACTTCGGCGCGACCGCGCTGCGGCAGGTCCTCCCCCACCCGGACCCGCTCACGGTCACGACGCGCTACGCGCGGCCGTCCAAGCCGGGCCCCGCGACCATCGAGTGCGAGGTCATCAAGATCGGGCGGACGCAGTCGGCCGGCGTGGCGAAGCTCCTGCAGGACGGCAAGGAGTGCTTCCGGGTGACGGCGACCTACGGGGACCTCGACGCGATGCGGGGACCGACCGTGATCGCCGCGGAGGTCCCGCCCATGCCGCCGGTCGACACCGTGCCGCCTCGCTTCGGGGCGCCGCCCGGCTCGAGCTTCGGGGCCCGCGTCGACCTGCGCTTCGCGCCGGGCAGCGTGCCCTTCCTCGACGGCGGGGTCGGGCCGATGGAGCTCGGCGGCTACATCCGGCTCATCGACGATCACCCCGTCGACCCGTTCGCGCTGCTGCTCTTCGCCGACGCGTGGCCGCCGCCGAGCCTCAACGGCGTCGAGCAGCGGGTGTGGGTGCCCACGATCGAGCTGACGGTGCACGTGCGTCGCCGGCCGGCGCCGGGTTGGATCCGCGGGTGGTTCCGCACGCGCTTCCTGATCCAGGGGCGCCTCGACGAGGACGGCGAGCTCTGGGACGCGGACGACCAGCTCGTCGCCTTGAGCCGTCAATACGCGTTGCTATCGACATGACGGAAGACAAGCGCGCCCGATACGAGCAGGTCCGCGCGGCCATCGACTCGCTCCTCGACGGAGAGGACGACTGGATCGCCGCGATGGCGACGGTGAGCTGCGAGCTCCACCACGCGTTCGACCACTACGACTGGACGGGCTTCTACCGCGCGGTCGGCGACGACCTGCTCGTGATCGGCCCCTACCAGGGCTCCCACGGGTGCCTGCGCATCCCGTTCTCGCGCGGGGTGTGCGGCGCCGCGGCGCGGACGCGGCAGACGCAGCTCGTGCCCGACGTCGAGGCGTTCGAAGGCCACATCGCGTGCTCGAGCTCGACGCGCTCGGAGATCGTCGTCCCCGTCCTGCGACCCGACGGTCGAGTCCTCGCCGTGCTCGACGTCGACTCGAACGCGCCCGCCGCCTTCGACGCGGTCGACCAGGAATTCCTCGACGCGCTGTGCGCCGAGCTCGGCCAGCGCTTCGGCTGATCAGGCCGCGTCGGCGCCCGCCTCGGCCGGGCGCGGCGTCAGGACGACCACGCTGCTCGCGACGACCTCCGTCTCGTAGCGCTTCTGCCCGGCGAGCTCGTACGCGTGGCTCGCGAGCCGGCCGTCCACCGCGACGGTCTGGTGCTCGCGCAGGAACGCCTCGAGCGCGCGGGCGTGGTTGCCCCACACCACGATGGTGTGGAAGGCCTGCCGCTCCTTCTCCGCGCCGGCGGGGTCGTGGTAGCGCTCGCGGGTCCGGAGCCGGAACCAGAGCCGCGGCATCTGCTTGTGCGAGGTGATCTTGAAGCGAGGCGCCGAGGCGACCTGGCCGATCAAGAGCACGCGATTGAGTCCGAAGTGGGGCACGAGTCATCTCCAGTGAGAGGGATGGACCCGACCTCAGCAGCCCCCATGCCGGAGACGCGCCTCAATGATCTCGGCTAGTTGCGGCGCCAGATCGGCGAAGCGGCGAAGTCGGCGGCGGCGATCGCCGCGCCGCGACCGGCTGGTATGCTCCGCGCCCCATGGCGTTCGAGACCCAGATCAAGGTCCGCTTCGGCGACGAAGATCACGCGCGGATCGTCTACTACCCGCGCTTCTTCCACTTCTTCCACTGCGCCTTCGAGGACTTCTTCGACGAGCAGGGCTACCCCTACCGCGAGTGCCTCGACGGCGACGGCGTCGGCTGGCCCGCGGTGCAGGCCCACGCCGACTTCGAGCGCCCCGTCCGCTTCGGCGAGGTGATCACCGTGCGCCTCACCATCCCGAGGATCGGCACCAAGAGCATCACCTTCGACTACGTCGTCACGCGCCCCGACGGCGAGCGCGCGTGCACCGGCCGCGTCGTCGTCGCCTGCATCGGCATGGACGACTACGCCGGCCGCCCGATCCCGGACAAGTACCGAGCCCTCTTCGAGAAGCACCTCGAGCCCTGAGGCGCGGGGACGATTCAAGGTCTGTCGATCAATCGCCTTCGGCGATTTCTCTCCGGCGAGGGGCAAGCCCCTCGCGCTCCCCACTGAGATCCCTCGGTCGCTTCGCGCCCTCGGGACTCAGCTCAGATCAGGACGCCGCCGACGGCGGGGACGACGATGTAGACGTTGCGCCGGTCGAGCGCGGTGCCGGAGGCGACGTCCACGACCTCGATGAAGGCTTGGAAGATCTGGACGAAGCTCTCGGACGGCAGGAAGTCGTTCTCGAAGCGGACCTCGAAGGTGACGGTGGTGCCGCCGCCGACGCCGTAGAAGGTCGTGTCGTCGAAGGTCGTGGCGCGGGTCGCGCGCACGGGGCGCACGGCCTTGATGAAGCGCGTCGCGTCGACCGCGTCGCTCGTGTCGTCGATCGTCCGCGCGGTGACGTCCTGCATCGACGAGCCGACGAGGTCGAGGATGCCGTCGACGACCGAGGTGCTGACCGAGCCGCCGGGCGAGTCGTACACGGTGAGGCCGCCGCTGGTGTTCCGCGAGTTGGTGTCGCGGCAGAGGCTCTCGAGGTGCGGCCGGCCGCCGCTCGCGCCCGGGATCGGGAACGGGAAGGGGATGCCCGCGTCGACCGCGCCGCCGACGATCTTGACCTCGCGCGCGTTGAGCGCGGCGGTCGTCTCGGAGTAGCTGCGCGGCGTCGGGGAGACGCCCGAGTAGTTGTTCGCGCCGCCGGGGCCGTTGTGCGACTCGGCGTCGGTGACGACCACGATGATCGGGTGCGTCATGTCGCGGAAGCAGGCCTCGCCGAAGCCCGCGCCGCCCGCGCAGGTGCCGGCCACGGTCCGGTAGAGCGCCTCGATCAGCGACTCCGGGGTGTCGTTGCCGTTGCCGAGCGAGAGCGCGTTCACGGCGCTCTGCGCCGCCGCGGTGTCCGGCGTCATCGCCTGGCCGAGGCGGAACGGGTAGTCGCCCGACGAGCCGTAGGGATCGATCGGGAAGTCGCGGTAGTCCCCGACGCCCATCACGACGTCGGCGATGGCGTCGCGCACGGCCGGCACGATGGTCGTCGAGAGCGACGACCGCACGCTGTTGATCGCCGCGCTCATGCTGCCGGTGGTGTCGACGAGGAAGAAGATGTCGCCGCGGCCGAGGCGCGCGCTGAAGTCGAGCTCGCGCAGGACCGGCGGGTCCATGTAGGGCAGGACCACGTAGAAGTCGGTCGGCGGGATGGTGCTGCTCGCGTCGGTCGGGTCGGTCCCGGCCAGGATCTCCACGCCGTCCTCGAGCCCGTCACCGTCGGTGTCGGGGTTGGTCGGGTCGGTGCCGTGCGCGGCCTCGTCCGCGTCCGGGACGCCGTCGTTGTCCTGATCGAGCGCTCGCGGCGGGCCCGCGTCGTAGTCCGGCGGAGGCGGCGGCGGCCCGCCGTCGGTGCCGGGAGGCGGCGGCCCCGCGTCGGTCCCCGGGGGCGTCCCCGAGTCGCGTAGGAGCCGCGGACCCGGCCCCGCGTCACAGCCAGAGAGGGCGAACAGAACGAGAACCAGGGGGGCGATCCGCAGCATGGTCGAGCCAAAATAGCGGAGCCCGAAACCGGTTACGAGCTTTCCGATGCCTTAATGCGGGGCGGTGGCCGCCCAGAGGAGGTCCCTCCCGGTCCGGGCTCCCGCCATCGACGGCATCGCGTAGACGCGGCCGTCGAGGCGCTCAAGGGTGCCGAGCGTGGCGGTCGGCAGGGGCTCGACGTGCTGCGCGGCGAGCACCGCCGACCACTCGCCCTCGGACGCCGCGGCCACGTAGGGCGCGAACGTCGACGCCGGTGCGTCGGCCCCGATCCATACGCGGATCTGGCCGACGAACGGCTCGCGCGGGTGCAGGATCGCCCAGTTGCGGCGCAGCGTGCCGAGGTCCTGACGGAGGTCGTCGACCGAGCGCATCGTGCGCCCATCGAGCCTCACCTCCCCGCTCGAGCAGATGGCGAGCGACGGGCCGATCAGGGGCACGCGCGTCGACGCGGGCAGGTCGGGCGCGCGGACGCCGCAGTCGTCCGGCTCGTGCCACCCGAGCTCGAGCGACACCGGGTGGGCCGCGTCCGCCGCCATCGATCGGGTCGAGGCGGCGAGCCCGCAGGCGGCGACGAACGCGAGCGCGGCCGCCGCCGTCGCTCCCCACCCGAGCCGCGGCGCGCGCCGCGACGTCGCGAGCGCCGCCCCCGGAACCGCGACCGCGACCGCGACCGCCGCCCAGCGCCACGCCTGCAAGCGCTGGTCGGCCGCGTCGAGGTGGTAGAGGTACCCGAGCGTCTCGTGGCGGCCCGACCGCAGCCCGAAGTCCACGTCGAGCGCGAACGCGAGCCCGACGCCGCCGACCACCGCGATCCACGCCGCGGTCGCCAGGGTCACCGCTCGCGGCCGCCCTTCGAAGCTCAGCCCTCGCGCGACCACGCTCGACGGGAGGACGACCGCGAGCCCGAAGAACGCCACGAGCTGCCCGTAGACCAGGTGCGCCACGGGGATCGCGCGGTTCCAGAACGCCTCCCCCCACGGCGAGAGCAGCGACGCGACGAAGTCGGCGCGCGCGTGCCGCACGACCGAGAACGCGCCCGCGACGGCGAGCGCGGCGCCGATCACGGCCACCGTCGACAGCGCTCGGCGCTGGCTCCGCATCGCGAGCGCCGCGAGGGTCGTCCCCATCGACATCGTCATGGCCAGCGCCACGAGCTGAAGCGCTCGCGGCGACTCTCGGGCCATGTTCGCCAGCCACTCCATCAGAGCCCGAGCCGGAGCACGAAGCCCGAGTAGGCGAGCCAGTCGAGGAGCGCGTGGCCGGCGAGGGCGAGGGCCATCCCGACGAGCGCGTAGGTGACGACGTCTCGAGCCATGCTGGGCTCGACACGCTCGGCCCCGTCAGGTTCCGCTCAGTCCTCCGGGATGCTCAGGCAGCTCGTCGCGGGCCCGGGCCCCGAGCCCTCCTCGATGCGGAGCGGGAGCGTGCCCGGCAGGCCGTCGACGTGGACCGTGTACGCCCCCGGCTCGAGCGGCGGGATGACGCAGGTCGACTCGAACTGGCTGCACTCGACGATGCAGTCGATGTCGCAGGACGGTGGCAGGCTCGTCGGGACGATGCGCACGTCGTTGGCGGTGCGCACGACCTCGCAGCTCCCGATCTCGTCGCCGCAGTGGAGGCAGAAGTCGGTGACCGCGACGTGGATCGGCGTCCCCGGCGGCGCGATCGCGGGCAGGCAGATCTGGTCGACGAGCTCCGGCTGCGGGATCCACAGCGGGTCGCACGGCGACGCGTCGCCCGGCAGGGTCACGCACGCGTCGACCGGGCCGACCACCGGCGAGGCGTCGGTCACCCGGAGGTCGAACGCGTCGCGGCCGTTCACGAGCGCGTGCCAGGTGCCCTCTTCGAGGGGCGGCAGTCGACAGCTCCCGGCGACGAACGGGAAGCAGCCGTCGCAGAGCAGCGGGGGGATGCAAAGGAAGCTGTCGAGGGCGATCTGGTGGGGCCCGACGATCCGCGCCTCGCAGTCGATCTGCTCGCCGCAGAAGCAGTCCTCGGGGCCGCCGAGCGCGATCGGGAGGTCGTACGGGACGCCGACCGGCACGGCGCCGTTGCCGGTGTCGGTGCAGGCGATCGTCATGTCCAGCGTGGTGCACGCGGTCGGGGGCGGGGTCGCGGGCCCCGCGTCGACCCGGGGCGGCGGCGGTCGCGAGCCGGCGTCGGCGATCGGCGGCAGGTCCGGTCCGGCGTCGGGCCCCGCCGACGGCGGATCACCGAAGCCGTGGAACAGGAAGCACCCGGGCAGGAGCGAGAGCGCCGCCGCGAGTGGCACGGGATGGCACCAGGACCGCATGGCTCAGCTTCGGTACACGCATCGTGCCATGCTGACGTCCGCGTGAAGGCCCTCATCAAGGTCGGCTACGGCTGCAACGACCACTGCTCGTTCTGTCACACCCTCGACGTGCGCGACGTCGACGCCGAGGCCGCCGAGGTGCACGCCAAGATCGAGCGCGCGAAGCAGCTCGGCCACCGGATGGTCGTGCTCAGCGGCGGCGAGCCCACCATCCGGCCCGAGCTCGTCGCGTGGGCCACTCACGTCGCGCGCCTCGACATGGACTTCGGCCTCGTGACCAACGGCCGCATGCTCAGCTACCCCGCGCTCGTCGAGAAGCTCCTCGCCCGGCGCCTCCGCTACGTCTACCTGTCGCTCCACGGCGGCACCGCGAAGGTGCACGACCTGATGGTCCGCTCCGAGGCGTTCGAGCAGACCTACGGCGCCATCGGCGTACTCAGCGGCAAGGGCCTCGACTTCACCGTCAACTGCGTGATCACGCGCCACAACGTCGAGCACCTCCGCGGCGTCGTCGACGCGATCCGACCGTACCCGGACGTGGCGCTCAAGTTCTCGATGGTCGAGCCCAAAGGCGGCGGCGAGGCGCTGTTCGAGCACCTCATGCCGCGGGTCGCGCGCGTCGCCGAGCGCGTCCGGGACGCCATCGATCACGGCCGCTCCATCGGCGTCGAGCGGATCACCCACGGCGCGATCCCGCTGTGCCTCATGCGGGGCTACGAGGACTGCTTCGACGACCTCAAGACCCACCGCTTCGCGACGATGATCGAGGTCGGCGAGCCGGACTTCTACCCCGTCGACGACCTCAACAAGATCCAGCCGCCCGAGACCTGCGCCGGCTGCAGCGCCAGCGGACCGTGCCCCGGCCTCTACCGCGGCTACCACACCGTCTTCGGCCACGACGAGCTCGCGCCCATCCCCGACCGGCCGCGCAGCAACTCGTTCAACTACGTCTTCGAAGCGTCCGTGGCCGCGCCCCCCGACGGCGGCTGCCCGCTCCGCGCCGACGGCGTCACCCCGTGGGACCGCGGCCGCCACCTGTTCGTGAAGCACGGCGGGCGCTTCGCGCGCTTCCGCGCCGACTCGAGGGACTTCAGCGACGTCGAGATCGGCGCCATCAAGCACGACCACGGGCAGCTCTACCTCGACGTCGCCCGCGACAAGGACGCCCCCGACGACTTCGGCCGCGACCTGCGCCCCCTCGAGCGCAGCGGCCTCTGCGAGGGCTGCCCCGAGCGAGTGGGCTGCACGGGCCTGTTCGAGCCGCGCCTCGACGTCGACCCCTTCGCCCGCGACGACGCCCGCGTCCGCGAGCTGCTCGAGGCGCTCGAGGGCGACGTGCTCGACGTCGGCTGCGGTCACGGCCGCTACCACGACGTGATCGCCGCGCGGGGCGACGCCATCCGCTACCAGGCCTTCGACCCCGACGCGGACGCCATCGAGGCCCTGCGGCGTCGCTTCGAGGGCGCCTTCGTCTCCACCGCCGAGGCGTGGGCCGAGACCGTCGAGCCCGCCTCGCTCGACCACGTGCTCGTGCTCCGGAGCTGGAACCACCTCGTCGATCCGCGCGCGTTCGTCGCGGCCGTGGAGCGCGCCCTGCGACCGAATGGTCAGGCGCTGATCGTCGACGACGCGGCGTTCGGCCTCGCTCGCACCAAGCAGCAGACCGCGCGCGCCGAGGGCTCGAGCGCAGCCTTCGAGCACTACCGCAACGACGTCGCCGCCGACGCCGCGCGCGTGCTCGCCGCCGCCGCCCCCGGCCTCCGCGAGGTGGAGCGCAAGGACGTCGGCGTCGGCACGAGCACGCTCTGGCTGCTGCGGATGATCCGGAGCTGAGACCCGCTCAGAGCGGGACCCGGAGCACGCACTCGCCCTGGCCCGTGGTCGAGTTCGTCCGGCACGTGCTCAGGACGCTGCAGGCCTCCTCGGTGCAGCCCCCGGCGCAGGCGCTGCCGCTGCAGAGGAACCGTCCGCCGGTGCAGACCATCCGCGCGCGCGTGCCGAGGCACACGGCGCCGCCGTTCACGCAGTCGATCGACCCCGAGTACGAGGTGCAGCCCGACGACGTGCACGCCCCGCGGCGGAAGTTCCAGATGCGGGTGCTCGCGCACGAGTCCGCGTCCGCCGCCGAGCAGTCGCTCATCCGGATGGTGTCCCCGCAGCCCGAGGCGTCGTTGCACGTCGCGTTGTGGTCGACGAAGGTGTCGCCCGAGCACGCGTCCGCGGGCGCGGTGCAGGTCGTGGTCGTCGCCGCGCCCGTCGTGTCGCACGTCGAGCCGCTCGCGCAGCTAGGCGCGTAGCTCGTCCAGTCCAGGCCCGCGCACGACGAGCGGGCCACGCGGCAGGTCGTGTCGGTCGACGTGCTCCCGCAGCCCGCGCGGGGGTCGCAGGTCGCCGTGTAGGTGGTGAGCGTGCCTCGGGTGCACGTGTCCGTGGGCGTCGCGCAACGAGCCCGCGTGTCGACCACGCCGCCGCTCACGCAGTCGGCGCCGGCCGCGTCGCACGCCGGCGTGTACGTCACGTGCGTCGGCCCCGCCAAGCACGTGGCGGCCGCCGCGGTGCACGCGGTGTCGACCGTCGACGAGGTGCACCCGCTCGCGGTGTCGCAGCCGCGCGTGGTGTCGTGGCGGGTGGCGCTGGTGCAGGTCCGGCTCGAGGCGGCGCCGCAGCTCGTCGAGGTCGGGACGCACGTCGCGGTGCCCGAGGCCGCGCTGCACGTCTCGGTGACGTAGCTCCCCGCCGCGCACATCGGCGCGGCGCACGCGGTCATCGAGGTGCTCGTCACGCAGGCGCTGGTCGCCGCGTCGCACGTGCCGCGGATCGACACGACCGTGTCGCGGCTGCACGAGGACGTGTCGCGGGTCGCGCAGTCGACGCGGGTCGCGCGCTCCTCGACGCAGACGCCGCCGACGCAGCTGTAGGTCCGCGTCGTCAGCTCGGTCGCCGAGCTGCACGCGACGGCCGAGGGGCAGTCGCCATCGGTGACGCACATCGGGGGCGGGCCCGCGTCCCAGCCCGCGTCCTCGCCGGCGTCGACCTCCATCACACCCGCGTCCTCGATCACGCCGGCGTCCTCGCGCATCCGGCCGGCGTCGTCGCCGGGCGTGTCCGCGTCGAGGGGGATCGAGGCGTCCTCGCGGGCCGAGCCGCCGTCCGCGCTCGACGCGTCGAGGTCGGCCACCCCGCCGCCGTCCGCGCCCGCCGCGGCGTCGCCGCGGCCGACCTCTCCGCCGCAGCCGGCGAGCGCGCCGCCGAGCGCGAGCAGAACCGACGCGAACGCGACGCCGAGGCGCGCGATGACCAAGCTGTTCGTCCCCACGGAGTCGACGTTAGCGCAAGCGCGGGCCCTCGGCCGCCGTCAGGGGGCTCGGCGCCGCCGAAGGACGAGCCCGAGACTCAGGAGCGCGAGCCAGCCCGCCCCGCGGCGCCCCGCCCCGGCCGCGCACCCCGTCGCCGGTGGCGCGGGGTCGCCCGCGTCGACCGCGGCGTCGATCCCCGCGTCGGGCGGCGGGGGCGGCGGACCCGCGTCGGGGGTCGGGGGAGGCCCGGCGTCGACCCCGCGCGGCGTGAAGGTCAGCGTCAGGGTGAACGCGTCCACGTCGCCGTCGTACGCGTCGACGAACAGGAAGTACGTGCCCGGCAGGAGCCCCGCCACGATGTTCGAGCCGCGGTCGGTGTCGGGGTCGATGTCGTCGTCGCACACGACCTCGGCGCCGTCGCAGCTCGCCTCGCGGAGGTAGAGCACGCTGTCGTACCCGCCGACCGACGCGTCGAGCGTCGCGCTCGCGGTGAGCGTGAAGGTGTAGATCCGCTCCGGCCCGCGGCCGCCGCACGTCCCGAGCTCCCAGGGCGCGTACCCCGCGAGCGTGGCCTCGATGACCTGCGAGACCGGCTCGATCGTCTCCGGGTCGTCGCAGCGATCGTGGGCCGGCCCCTCGACGCAGGGCGCGCCGCCGCAGTCGCAGAGCTCCGAGACGACCCCCGGCACCGCGCAGAACGCCTCGAGCGCGGGGTGGACCGACGTGAGCCGCTCGCCGCCGTCGGTCGGCGGCGGGTCGATCACGTTCACCACGTTGCAGCCGCCCCGGTCCACGTAGTCGGTCGCGCCCCCGCCGAGCACGCCGACGAGCGCGCCGTCGAGGCTGAACGTCCCCGAGCCCGAGTTGCCCGCGAACGCGTCGACGGTCGCGCGGAACCACGACGCGTCGACGCTCGCCCACGTGAGCTGGCCCCCCGCGTCGATCTTCATCGGGATCCCGTGCGGGTGCCCGATCAGCGCGAGCGGCGTCCCGTGGGGGAGCGCGCCAGCGGCGCGGCGGACGGTGGCCGGCGTGTGCCCGACCACGGGCCGGCTGAGCCGCACCACCGCGTAGTCCACCTGGTCGTCGTCGAAGAGGGTGACCACCGACCCGCAGCGGTAGACGTCGTCCGACGTGAGCGGCGCGAGCACCCCGTCGGCGGCGTACCGGAACCCGAGCACCCACGCGTAGTCGTCGCAGTCCGCGGCCACGTCCATGCAGTGGCCGGCCGTCAAGACGTGTTGCGAGTCGATCAGCGTGCCCGAGCAGGTGCCCGGATCGATCTGCTCCGCGAAGCGCTCCCCGGGGCAGAGCATCCTCGCTTCGCCGAGCGTGCGCGTGTAGTCGAAGCGCACGTCCGCGGGATCGCTCTGGTCGACGAAGCTCGCGCGCACCTTCATCGCGATCGCCGACTCGGCGACGGCTCGGAGCGCGGCGTTCGTCTCGGCGTAGACCTCCGCGCGACCGTCCTCGCCGTAGACGACCGCGGATCGCGACGGCGCGGCGGGCTCGGCGCATCCCCAGAGCAGCAGGAGCCCGGCGAACGCAGCGCGTGTCACCTCGGCAGCCTACTCCGACTCCTTGAGGCTCGCCTGGGTCACGCCCCACACCGCGCCGGCGTCCGAGTCGTTGTCGCTCCACCGCCCGGAGTAGCGCCCGCAGAACGAGCTCTTGAGCACCTCCGGGAGCATGCGCGCGTGGTCGCCCTCCATCAGCGGGTGCTCGAGGTAGATGCAGGCCTCGTCGGTCGCGCGCACGCTCAAGCCGCCCGGTACGTCGGGGGCGCGGCGCACGGCGTCGGCGGCGAGGACGATGCGCTCGATGAGGCCCTTGCCGAGGCCGGGGTGGCGCGCGCGGAGGATCTTCACCTCCTCGTCGGGCGGCGGGTAGTCCATCTGCAGCGGCGCGAACCGATCGAGCTGCGCGGCGTCGATGCCGAAGGTGCCGGTGAACTCGCTGCCGCGGTTCACCGCCGCCACGAACTGCACGTTGCTCGGGATCTCGAGGAAGCGGTTCTCGATCGGGTGGAAGACCTTCCGCGTCGCGTCGAGCGCCGGCATCAGCGCGTTCCGGGCGCCCTCGGTGCAGCGGTTGAGCTCGTCGAGGAAGAGCAGGTAGCGCTCCTCGGGGTTCTCGCGCGCCTGCTCGAGCGCCTCGAGGAGCTCGGTCTTCACGAAGTCGGTGACGGGCTGACCGCTCGACGACGCGCGCACCTGGATGGTCGCGAGGAAGTCCGACGCCTCGACCACCGCGCCGCAGTTGAAGAACACGAAGCGCATCCCGAGCGTGTCCGCGATCGAGCGCGCGAGGGTCGTCTTGCCGCAGCCCTGCGGGCCGTCGAGCAGGATGTTGAGCCCGCTCTCGAGGAGGATCTGGAGCTTCTTGCTCACGATCGGATCGATGTAGACGCCCTCGATCCGGAACGGCGCGGGCCGCACGTACGTGACCTCGATGTGGCCGTGGTCGGCGCGCTCGGGCTTGTCGATGCTCGCGATGCTCACGAGGCACGGCACGCCCGGGATGATGCGCTTGTCGTTGCTCAACACGACCTTGGGCGCGCGCTTGCCGTCGAGGTGCGTCGAGCGGAAGCGGAACCGCGAGCCCTCCGCCGAGTTGACCCAGAAGGTCGCCTCCATGACCGCGCCGATCTCGATGTCTTCCACTCTCAGCTTCATGAGCTCCTCAACGTGCGCCCGACGAGGCGGGCGATGATCTGACCGAAGCGCGAGACGGCGCCGTCGAGGTTCGCCTCGTCGACCTCCACGTAGTGCGGGAAGCAGACCTCTTCCAGCGGGCGGACCGCAACCTGCGCGCAGACGAGCCCGTGGCGCCGCGTGAGCTGCCGCACCAGCCCCCGCAGCGCGTCGACGGAGCACTCGGTGGGGAGGCCGTCGCTGATCATCACGAGCACGCGCGCCTTCCGGGGGCTGCGCATCGCCTCCTGCGCGGCGTGGTAGAGCCCGGCGGCGTCGTTGTTGCCCGCGGTCGCGACGAGCGACGTCACCGCCGGCCGGCGCGCGTCCCCGGCGTCGAAGATCGTCCGATCGGTGAACCCGAAGATGCGCAGGTCCACGCCCTTCAGGTCGCGCACCGCCTCCGTCAGCAGCACGCCGAACGCGTGCGCCCGCTCCATGCTCTGCCCGTGCATCGAGCCCGAGCAGTCGATGACGAGGCCGAGGAACAGATCGTTGTGGTAGCGGACCTCGCGCGCGATGAGCACCCGCGGGTCACCGCGGACGACCATCGGCCGCAGGCGCGAGCGGTCGAGCCGCCGGCCGCGCAGGCGCATGCGCTCGGGCTCGATCGAGAGGCCGAGGCTCACGAGGTACTGCCGCAGCCGCCGAGCGTGGCGGCCCACCCGCCCCGCGACCTCGCGGTGCCTCGTGGGGTTGGGCGGCACCTTCATCACGTCGTGGATGAGGTCGAAGCCCCCGTCGCCGCCCACGTTGATCGCGAGCCGCCCCCGACCGGGCGAGGCGCTGCCCTCGCGCGACGCGTCGGGGCGCCCGAGGATGCGCTCGACCTCCTGCTGCACGTCGCCGTCGCCGATCTCCTCGCCGTGCGTCACGCGACCCCACGGGTCGTCCTCGAGCGACTCGGCGCCGCCGAACGCGAACGACAGCTGCACCTGCTCGCCGAAGATGCGCTGCAGCTCCTTGGTGATGCGCCACAGGCCCTGCATGTCGAGCTTGCGGAAGCCGCGGTCGAAGAGCGCGAGCGCCTCGCGCACGAGCGGGTCGTCGTGCCGATCCCCGAGCCCCATCCGCAGGGCCCGGGCGAACCGCGCGAAGCTCGACCCGAGCTTCTCGAGCTCGCGGAGCACCGCCCCGGTGCCCACCCGCACCGCGGCCGGGTGCGTGGCCGCGTCGAGCGCGCACTGCGTCAAGACGTCGTACGCGCTCGCGCCGAGCGCCTGGAGCAGCGCGTCGACCAGCACGTCCCGATCGGCGTGCTGGAACGCGTAGGCGTCGAGCCGCTTGAGCTTGTGCCCGAAGTCCTCGTCGTAGGCGCGGATGTTCCGCTCGAGGTGCTCGTCGGCGACGAGGTTGAGCAGGCGCCCGAGCCCGACCGCGTCGGCCTTGCCCCAGATCGCCTGCTGCACCGGGCCCTTGTGGTGTCGGTGGTGCCCGATCTCGTGGAGGATCAGCCCCTCCACGATCTCGCGGCCGTGCCGGTCCCCGCGCAGCAGCGGCAGCGGCGAGACGAACACGCGGCTCTCGTTCAGGCGCGTGTAGCCGAGCGCGTCGCCGCTGATGAGGTGCGGCCGGAGCACCCCGCCGGTCAGGGCCCGGCTCACCTCGGCGCCCCACGCGAACATCTCCGCGAGCTGCCGCAGCTTGCGCGCCCGCGTCGGACGTCGAGGCAGGCTCGTCAGCGCGCCCGAGCGCGTGCCGATCTGCTGGGACTCGGAGAGCAGCCGCTCGAGGCACCGCTCGCGCAGCTCCGCGTCGACGGCGGCGAGCTGCTTGATCAGCGGCGTCTCGTGGGCGCTGTCCCCGAGCACGAGGAAGCTCTCGACGATCGCGAGGATCAGCCCCTCGGGCGCCTCGGTGAAGAGCCGTGGATCCGTCTCGCCCCCGGCGACGAGCGCGTGCGCGAGTAGAGGCAGCCCACGAAGATCACCGTCCCGCGCGAGCGCGAGCGCCACTTCGCGGCGGACGTCGGCCATGCGCTCGCTGCCGAGCTCGAGGAACGCGGCGAGCGCCTCCCGATCCGCCGCGGCGCGCTCCTCGAGCAGCAGGTTCTGGATCGCCTTGCGGTACGCGGCGGCGTGCGGCGAGAGGACCAGGCGTCGCATCGTCGCTCGCGGATCGGCGGCGCGCGCCACCAGCTGATCCGCGTCCGCGACCCGGAGCCAGCGGCTGTCGCTCGGCTCGAGGGACGCCGCGATCGCCTCCTCGAGCCGATCCTCGCCCCGCTCGTGGAGCGAGAGCGCGATCCGGAACCGCAGCTCCGGGCCGCCGTGCCCCCGCGACAGCGCGAAGCGCACCGCGTCGAGGGCGTCCCCTTCGCGCCAGAGCGGGAGGCTCGCGGTGATCGCGTCGAAGTGGATGGGCAGCGGGTCTTCGGCGAGCAGCCACGCGAGCCGCTTCTGGCCCGCCTCCCCGAGGCTCACGAGCCGGAGCGCCGCCTCGTGGACCACGGCCAGGATGTCGTCGCCGCAGCGGCGGGCCAGCTCGTCCAGATCCGTCGACGCGCGCACGTGGGCGAGCGCGTCCTCGCTGACCCGTCCGTCGTCGGCGTGGGCGCCGCGCGCGCGGCTCGGGAGCCCGTCGCTCGAGACCAGCTCGCGCAGCTCCCGGCGCGCCTCGTCGGCGATGTCGGGCAGGCGCTCCGAGATCCTCGCGACCCGCGCGCGCACCGCGCCCGGGGCGATCCCGGAGTCGTGGATCGCCCGGATCAGCCGCGCCGCCGGGAGCCCCTCGGCGTGGTCGAGCCGGCCGATCGCGAGGTCGAGGATCGGTTCGACGTGGGGGACCAGCGTTCGCAATCGGTCCGGCTCACGACGCCACCACACCGCCACCGTCCGCGCGACCGCGGCCCAGCCGTGCTCCGCGACGATCGCCGAGGGCAGGTCGGTCAGGAACCGCAGGCTCGCCGGCAGCCCGCCCTCGCCCTCGATCATCCGCCTGCCCGCCTCGAGGCCGAAGCGCTCGAAGCGCCAGAGCCAGCACATCAGCAGCAGCGGCGGGTTCGGGTGCCGCGCCGCCAGCTTCACCGCCTGCGCGTCGAGCGCCTCGATGAAGGCGCTCCGGTACTCCATCCAAGACTCGAGCTCGTGGGCGACGACCTTGGGCTCGTCGTGGCTCGCGAGGATCGCCGCCGCGACCTCGACGTGCGGGCGAGCGGGCGTCGGGCGCCGGCGCAGCGCGGCGACCAAACCCCGGCACGGGCGCGCGGCCACGCGTCGGACGGCCTCGACCACGTCGGGCTCCGTCGCGATCGCGTCGGCGAGCTCGCCCGGCAGATCGTGGATCCTCGGATCGGCGTCGAAGGCCGAGGCCTCGGCGGCGGGCTCCGGGCGCGCGCGCAGCTCCGCCCACGCGGCGATCGCCGGCGAAGTGTGCGCGGCGAGCTCGGTCGCGAGCGCGCGCTGCGCCGCGTAGCTGAGCAGCTCGTGGGCGTCGATCACGTCGAGGAGGCGCCGCAGGAGCTTGGTCCCGAGCCCCGCCGCCACCACCGCGAAGACGTCGTGGTCGAGCACGACCGCGGCGCGGCTCAGCATCGCGCGGCCCAGCGCCGACCCCCCCCAGTCCGTACGCGAGAGCCAGCGGGCCATCAGCTCCCGCTCGATCCCGAGGCCCTCCACGAGGGCCTTCGCGAGCGTGGCGGCGTGCGCCTCGTCGAACGCGAGGCCGGGGCGGTGCTCGAGCTCCAGCAGGCTGTCGACGATCGCGAGGCGCGTGGCGGGCGGCGCCGACGAGAGGAACGTCACGTCGGCGGGCTGACCCGAGCACGCGGCGATAGCGTGCACGACCGCGGCGCGGTCACCCGCCTCGTCGAGGATCCGATCGATCACCCAGCGCCGCCCGTGGCTCGACTTGTCGTCGATCGTCAGGAAGGGCGCGGCGTCCTCGGGGTCGTGGAGGAAGGAGCGGACGATGGTGTCGAGCCCGATCAGATCGAGGAGCAGCTCGTAGGGGTGCTTGCCCGTCTGGAAGCGCGAGAGCGCGCCCGCGATCCGCAGATCCACGAGCCCGCCCGAGCGCCGGACGAGCGGCGACTCGATCATCTTCTGGATGATCAGCGGGGGCACGACGTGGCGAGGGCGCGGGTGCGCGTAGATGGCGTCGGCGGCGGCTCGGCGCACCGCGAGCGGGATCGCGGGCCACGCGAACATGAGCGGCGCGGCCGACGCGGCCAGGCCGAGGGGCTCCGACGTCCAGCGCCCGTGGTGCGCGCAGACGAGCGCCGCGGTCACGCGCCGGCCGTACTGCGGGGGGCGCCCCGCGACCTGCGCCCACCACGCGCGGATGAACCGCTCGCGCAGCGCGGCGGGCGCCGCCGCCCCGAAGAGTCGGAACAGCACGTCGAGGCGGTCCTGACCCGGCTGATCGGTCCCCTGCGAGTCCAGCACCCGCGCGATCTCGTCGGCGCTCCGCCGCGGCGCGGCGTCGGCCCACGCCGCGAGCGGCTGCGGGGTCCCCTCGCACAGCCACGCCCGCGCGTCGTCCTCGGGGACGCGCCCCTTCGCGACGAGGTCGATCACGAGCGCCACCGACGTCGGGGTCGCGGCGAGGTGAAGGCTCGCGAGGTTGCCACCGAACCCGGGATCGGCGAGGCGGTGCGCCGCGACCGATCGCGCCTCGGCGCGGATCTCCGCGTCGTAGGCCGCCCGGCGGACGTCCTCGCGGGGGTGGAACACGACGTGCGCGATACGCTGTGGCTGGTTCTGCGCGGTGCGCAGCATCGCCCGCGCCGCCGCGGCGCGGACGCCCTCGTCGCCGTCGTCGAGCGCGCGCACGATCGCGGCCACCCCCACGCGCCCCGCCACGCCCCCGAGCGCCCGGACGGCGCCCGCGCGGACCCGCGCGTCGGCGCTCTGGAGCGCCAGCTCGAGCATCCCCACCCACGGGCCGCGCGCGTGCGGCTCTCGCCCGGCGAGCTCCGCGAGCAAGGACGCGAGGCCCTCGGGATCGGCGTCCGGCTCTTCGAGCAGGCGATGCAGGCGCAGGTCTTCCACGGAGGGCCCCGATGGTGCCAGCGCGCGGCCGGTCGCGACACGACCACTTCACTCGGTGGGTGTCCGACACGCGGGGTCCTCGAGACCAGCGCGACGATCCCTCTTGGGTCATCGGGACACGGCGTCTCGCGACACCGCGCCGCCCCGACGACCCGTCGGTCGTCGCGCTCGCATCGAGGGCCCAGCCCGGGCCGTCAGGGACGTGGATGTGAACGAGGCGCGAGCGCGAACGCTCGACCTCGGCCCGAAGGCGCCCCGGGGCCCCGACGTGCGGAGCCCGCGATGGTTCGGCGGGACACCGAGCGACACACCCGACCGCTCCCATCCGAGAAGTCGCCACGAAGGTGTGCCTGGCCCCCGATCGCGGTCGCGATCGGGAGCGCCCTGGTTGTGGCCGATCGCCCCCTCGGCGTCCGCGTTGTGTGCGGAAACCGGAGGGCTCTCGACCTGCCCGGGCGGCTCGCGGTCGTCGAACCCGCCATCGCGGGTCGAACCGCGACCGCCCGCTCGCTGGTGGGTTGGGTTGCTGGTTGGGTCATCTGCCTTTCGTCTCGTCGAGCCTTCCGTGTGCAAACGCCGTTCCCGATCTGCTACTCACTCCGCGATGACCATGATCGAAGGCATCCCGGAGGATCTGGCGCACGTCGATCTGGACGAGAAGCGCGCCATCCTCGATCTCGACGCGAGCCTCTACCCGGTGGAGGCGCTGTATGGCGCGGCCTATGTCTTCATCGACCGCTGCTACGTCTTCCTCGACCGGCCCGCTCCGCAGAAGTTGCGCATCGTCGTGACGCCGAAGTCGCTCGAGGGCGGCGAGGCGCAGCTGCGGCAGGTGGTCGGCGAGCTCGCCAACGAGCTCGTGAGCGCGGCCTGGCGGCACCAGATCACGCAGGAGAACCGGGCTCGGATCGAGGCCGTCACCATGCAGGCGATCTCGGGCGCGATGGGTCCGCCGAGCCTCGACGACCTCGAGGACTTCGACTTCACGGACGAGGCCTTCGAAGACCCGCTCGGCATCGCGATGAGCTGGGAAGAGAAGTACGCGAAGAAGAGCGACCCCGCCGAGGAGACCGCCGCGAAGGGGGAAGAGGAGTGAGGGAGCTCCGCTTCCATCGCGAGCTCTACCGCGGCGAGTGCGTGGACTCGGCCATCCAGGTCTACGCCGCCTACGCCGAGATCACGACCGAGGAGGACGAGACCCACTGGATCGTCCGCATCGCGGCGAGCTCCCCGGCACGAGAACGCAGGATAGGAGACGAGATGGCCAACTACGCCCTCGGCCTCACCGTCCGGGAGGGGAAGCCCTGATGCAGCTGCTCGATCTGCGCGGCCAGCTCGATCGGACGAGCCAGGCCTTCTTCCGCTTCCGGCGCCTCGGCCCCGAGCGGACCTTGATCACCAACGCCGAGGGGCGCTGGCTGATCCTGAGCGACGCGGACTTCGCCGCCTACGCGACCGGCGCCGTCGTCGAGGGCTCGGAGCTGTACCGCCGCCTCAGCGACGGGAACTTCCTGCGCGCCACCTGGGACGAGGCGAAGGCGCGGGACATGATCGCCGCCCGCAAGCAGTTCCTCGGCTACGGGCCGAACCTGCACGTCATGGTGGTGACGCTGCGGTGCAACGAGACCTGCGTGTACTGCCACGCCTCGCGCGCGGACATGGACGCCACGCACACCGACATGACGCCGGAGATCGCCGAGAAGGCCGTCGACCTCGCGTTCATGTCGACGAGCCCGAGCATCACGATCGAGTTCCAGGGGGGCGAGCCGCTCGTCCGCTACGACCTCGTGAAGCACATCATCGAGTACGCGAAGGCCAAGAACGAGACGGCGGGCAAGACCGTCGAGTTCACGATGGTCAGCAACCTCTCGCTGATGGACGACGAGAAGCTCGACTACCTGCTCGAGCACAAGGTCCAGATGTGCACGAGCATCGACGGGCCCAAGGACCTGCACGACAAGCAGCGGATCCTCCCGACGCTCAGCGCCTACGACGCGGCCTCCTCGTGGATCGAGAAGATCAACCGGGCCTACGTCGACAGGGGCCTCGACCCGTCGCTCTATCACGTCGAGGCGCTCGTCACGACGACCAAGGGCGCGCTCGGGCGAGCCGAGGAGATCGTCGACACCTACGCCGCGCTCGGCTGTCGAGCGCTGTTCCTGCGGCCGATCGATCCGTTCGGCTTCGCGAGCAAGACCGCGAAGATGGTCGAGTACCCGCGCGCCGACTACCTGCGCTTCTACGCCGAGGCGACCGACTACATCCTCGAGCTCAACCGCCAGGGCACCCAGATGATCGAGCGCTACGCGGCGATCTTCCTGACCAAGATCCTCCGCGGCGAGGACCCGAACTTCCTCGACCTGCGCAGCCCCGCGGGCGCGGGCATCTCGATGCTCGCCTACTCGTACGACGGCGACGTCTACACCTGCGACGAGGGGCGGATGCTCGCCGCGCAGGGCGATCAGACGTTCCGGATCGGCAACGTCTTCGAGAGCAGCTACCGCGACCTGGTCGGGCACCCGACGGTGCGGGCGATGGTCATCGCGAGCAACCTCGACAGCCAGCCCGACTGCGTGGACTGCACGTACAACCCGTATTGCGGCATCCAGACCACGCACAACCACAAGACGCAGGGCAGCATCTTCGGGCGCATGCGCGAGTCGAACGTCTGCGCCGTCCACAAGGGCATCCAGGACTACCTCTTCGGGAAGCTCGCGGACGGAGAGCCCCACGTGCTCGAGGCGTTCGAGCGCTGGACGACGGTCCGCGCGCGCGAGCACTTCCTGCACGACGGCGCGGGGTCCGCGGACGGGGACCCGTGAGATCCCCGTGAGGAGCGTCCCTTCAAGGGACGCGTAACCTCGACTATGCTCCTGGCGATTCGGCACCCGGAGGTGTGGGTGAGCGTCCCGACGAAGGTCCTCTGTCTCGACGACGACGAGCTCGTGCTCGCCGCGATCGTGCGAGCGCTGAGGGCGGCGCCCGACCTCGTCGTCGACGCCACCTACGATCTCGACGAGGCCCGGGAGCGCGTGCTGAGCGGTGAGTACTCGGTGCTCGTCACCGACTACGCGATGCCCGGCCAGGACGGCATCGCGTTCATCGCGTCGATCGAGGCGCGCAGCGACATCGTGCCGATCCTGCTGACCGCGCACGCGGACTTCGATCTCGCGCTCGACGCGATCAACCGAGGCCACGTCTACGCGTTCCTCCCCAAGCCGTTCCGTGCCCAGGAGCTGCTCGCGACGGTGCGTCGCGCCGCGGAGCGCTTCGAGCTCGGCCGCGCGTTGCACCGGAAGGTCGCCGAGCTCGAGCACGCCAACGAGCAGCTCCTGCTGCGCAACGCCGAGCTCGAGCGGGCTCGCCAGCAGCTCTCGCAGCTCGAGGATCAAGCGGCGACGGACCACAAGACGGGCGCCCACAGCTACCGCTACTTCGTGCAGCGCCTCGACGAGGAGGTCGCGCGGGCGCGCCGCTACAAGCTGCCGCTCTCGCTCCTGCTCCTCGACCTCGACGGCTTCAAGGCGGCCAACGATCGCCTCGGTCACGTGGCGGGCGACGCCGTGCTGCGCGCGGTCTCCGACTCGCTGCGCCTCGGCGTGCGTGTCATGGACGTGGTCGCTCGCTACGGCGGCGACGAGTTCGTGGTGGTGCTCCCGAACACGACCAAGGTCGGCGCGGCGGTCCTCGCCGAGCGCCTCCGCGTCGCCCTCGAGGGCGGCTCGCTCGGGCCGGCCCCCGCGGGTGAGGTCACCGCGTCGATCGGCATCGCGTCGATCCCCGACGCGAGCATCCAGACCGCCGAACAGCTCGTCGAGGCCGCCGACCGCGCCCTCTACCGAGCCAAGGCCGGCGGCCGCAACCGCTGCGTGCTCGCGTCCCCCGAAGCCCTCGCCTGACCGCTCTCAGAGGTCGACGATCTCGGCCTCGTCGCGACCCCAGTGGAACACGTTCACGGCGCCGCAGCGGCCGACGTGGTTCGCGGTGGGGTAGGGCGTCTCGGCCTGGTGCACGTCCGACTCCCAGCCGATGCCGGTGACGAAGCCCTTGAGCTCGAAGTGGCCGTCGGCGGTCGCCGCGCAGTCCATGTCGACGTCGAGCATCCAGTAGTGCGGCCCGAACGTGTTGAGCGGGGTCGCGCCGTAGCCGTCGCGCTCGACGGTGCGCGCGGCGCCCCAGGAGTCGGGCCACACGTCGGTCGTCCAGTCCGCGGGCGTGCCGCGGGTGCGATACGGCTGGCCGGGCTCCCACCCGTACCAGTCGAGGAAGTCGTCGCCGACCTTGCCCGGCGCCGTCGTCGGGTTGAGTCGGTTGCGATGCCGGATCGGGATCGCGCACTCGTAGTCGAACGGGTCGCAGCGCCGGCCGAGCGCGCTCGCGGCGAAGCCGTGATCGACGCCGCCCATGAGGAAGAGGTCTTGCCCCGGCTGGGTCTCGACCTCGTAGAACACGATGGTGCGCTGCCAGTCCGAGGTCGGCGCGACGGGGGTCGCGAGGCGCGACGCGGACGGCGTGTAGGCGTTGTCGAGCTCGCCGTGCACCACGCGCAGCGGGTCGTAGCCGGGGGCCCACGGGAGGTCGACGCGCATCGACTCGAGCAGGTCGCGCCAGCTGCGGTTCCGCCCGTCGAGCAGCGACACGAGGTAGCCCGCGGTGGCCTCGCCCATGCCGTGCCAGTACGCGGGGAGCCCGTTGCTCACCACGTCGAGGTTGGCGCTCCCGCCGGGGTGCATCGCGACGAAGTCGTCGTCGTAGTAGTTGAACGACAGGCACGAGTTCACGAGCATGACCTGGTAGCGGTCGGGGAAGTTGCCGGCGCCGTAGCCCGTCGGGTTGAGCGGCCCGTGGCCGAAGTGGCTGTGCCCCGTGTACGCGAACACGTCGCCGTACCAGAACGCCTCGAGGTAGCGGTTCCGCGCGGCGTCGTGGGCCCACGCGCTGCCGTCCTCTTCGCCGTAGAACACGCGCAGCTCGATGGTCACGGTGCGGCCATCCGCGAGGCGCGTCGGCTGCTCCCAGATCGTCCAGCGGCCGAGGAAGTGATCGACGACCTGCGCGCGCAGCGCCTCGCGGTCGACGCCCGCGGGGTAGCCGGTCTCGTCGACGATCCACGACGTCACGTCGTCGAAGGTGACGCCGGGGACGGGCTCGCCGCGGTCCTCGTAGGCGGTGAGGTGGTCGCCGGGGCGGGTCTCGACGAGGTGCAGGCCCGGCAGCTCCGCGCGCATGCGGCGGAGCATGCGGAGCATCTCGCGCAGGCCGTAGTCGCCGGGGTCGCGCGGGTTCGCGTCGACCCCGAAGAACGCGTACGCGACGACGCGGTCGCGCGCGAAGAGGCGGTCGTACTCGGGGTAGAGCGTCGGCGCGTGCTCGGCCGGGGACAGCGTGGCGCGCACGCTGACGAAGCTTCGCTCGAGGTCCACCTGCGAGATCTCGTCGGCCGGCGCCGCCAGCGTCGCGCGCGCGGCCTCGATGCGGCGCTGCTCGGCGGCGATGCGGGTCCGGCAGGACGAGCGGGACGGCGCGAAGTGGTACCAGAGCGAGTCCGCGGCCGCCTCGGCGTCGTCGGTGCAGTCGGGCACGAGCTCGTCGCGCCGAGCGGCGTAGTCGCCGAACAGGAGCGGCAGCGTCAGCGAGCTCGCGCTGCCGCGCCACGCGATCGCGCGGTCGCGGTAGCGGTAGGTGATCCGCTCGACCCGCTGCCCGGTCTCGGCGACCGTCAGGGTGCGTCGGGACCACGTCGATGGGTCGAGGTTGCCCTGCGCGTCGCGATCCTGGATCCCGATGCGCATCTCCCGCAGCGCGCCGAGCGAGCTCTTGACTTGCCGCTGGATCGCCCAGCGCACGACCGCCTCGTCGGCGCCCTCCGGCACGTAGACGAAGCTCTCCCACTCGATGACGTGGGCGTCTCCGCTGATGCCGGTGATCTCTTCGTCGTGGGCGCCCGCCCCCTCGAAGGCGCAGCCGGCGAGGAGGAGGACGATCGCGTAACTCAGACGGGAGTGACTCATGTGGACGACCAACCACTAGCACCCACATGAGGCGCCGCAAGGCGGCGCGTGCGTCAGGGCTCGACGGCGCCGGCCGCGCAGGTCCCCGTGGGGCGCGGCTCGCCCCGCTGATCCGTCTCCGGGCAGTCGGCGCCGAGGCCGATGGCCATGCTCCCCGCCCCCGGCATCATCGTCGGCGTGGGGCCGCCGTTGTCGGCGAGCGGCGAGAGCATCGCGTCGGCGAACACGATGTCCGTGGTGCACGGGTTGTCCTCGACCATCGACGGCCCGTTGCGGAGCCGCGGCCACTGCACGTTGCCCGAGCCGGGCAGCGGGACCGGCGCGCCCGGGTTGTCGACCATGCAGGTCATCGGGGTCCACTCGTGGTCGTCGACGTTGTTCCAGAAGATCGTGTTCTGGATGCGCAGCCGCTGGGACTCGGCCCCGAACGCGACGATGGCCGCGCCGAAGAAGCCCTCGCCGCCCGCCGCGTCGTTCTCCGCGAAGGTGCAGTTGCGCAAGAGGCCTTCCCCGGAGAACACGAGCCCCGCGCCGAGCGCGCGGTTCGACTGGTTGCCCTGGAACGTCGTGTTCTCGATCAGGATCGTGGAGCCGTGCGGGCCCTGCTCGATGCGGACGCCGGCGCCGTTGCCGTCCGAGGTGTTCCCGATGACGGCCGACGCGTACATCTCGAGCTCCATGTCCTGCATGTAGATCGCGCCGCCGCCGTCGCCCGCGTGGTTGCCCTCGAAGAGCACGCGGTTGAAGGTCGAGAGGCCGCGGTGCCCGTTCGGCGTGCGCGCCACCGTCCCGAGCTCGTTCGCGCGGTTGTTCCTGAAGGTCACGCCGCAGAATTCGACGCGCTCGACCGAGTCCCCGTCGATCCCGACCGCGCCCGCGTTGCCGCCCGCGCCGCCTTGCTCCTCGTGGTTGAAGACCGGGCAGCCGCTCGCGCCGCCGAAGTTCTGGCCCATGCCCGTGGCCTGGTTGTCCTCGAAGACCGAGTTGTAGATGACCACGTCGGTCTGCAGCAGGCCGAGCGCGCCGTGGTTGCTGCCCTCGTTGCCCACGAACGAGCTGCCCACGACGATCACCTCGAGCGCGCCGAGCGCGTAGATCGCGCCGCCGCCGGTGTCCGGTCCGGGGGAGGCGCCCGCGTTGTTCCTGAAGACGCAGTCGATCACGTGGAGGCGGCCGTCGCGGATGCGCATCGCGCCGCCCTCGCCGTCCTTGTAGCCCCACGCGCACATCGGGTTGCCGGCGTCCTGCGGGGTGAAGTCGCTCGCCGGCGCCTCGGCGTTCTGCAGCGTGAGCCGCTGCAAGACCACGCGCGTGGTGTTGCGCCGGTAGTCAGGCGAGTCGAAGTGGAAGATGCGGTTCTGCCGCCCCGCGGTGCGACCGCCGTCGAGCGTGATCGCGCCGCCGCCGTCGATGATCGTGTCGACGTCGGTCCGCAGCGCGAGCTCCTCGGTCACGTCGATCGTGGCGTCGCCGCCGCAGTCGAAGGTGATGACGCCGCCCTCGGCGACGGCCGCGGCGAGCGCGGCGTGCGTGCAGCTCGCCGCGGTCCCGTCGCCCACCACTTGATCGGGGGCGGTCGTGTCCTCGAGCGTGATCGGCGGGTCGCACGAGGTCGGCGGCGGATCGATGGGCCCGCCTCCGCCACACACGCCGTCACGGCAGGTCTGATCCGAGGCGCAGGCGTTGCCGCACGCTCCGCAGTGGCGCTCGTCGGTGGCGAGCGTCACGCAGGCGCGGTCGCACTCGGTGGTGCCACCGCTGCAGCCCATCGCGTCGCAGCGCCCCGCGGCGCAGACCTCCCCGGCCCCGCACGTCGTGCCGCAGGCGCCGCAGTTCCGGGCGTCGGAGCGCGTGTCGACGCACGCCCCGCCGCAGTCCGTCTCGGTGGCTCGGCAGCCGCCCGGGGGCATCTCCCCGTCGCAGGCGGTGGCGAGCAAGAGCAGCGCGGCGCAAGCAAGTCCTCTTCGCATCTCGGGAGTCTAGTCGCCGCGATCACGGATGACCCGAAATCCCGTTCGGCGGAGCGCGCGGCGGCTCCGGTATGCTGCCCTGGCCGTGAGCCTCCCCGACGCCGTCCGCGCTCTGATGATCGATGGTGCCTTCGAGGCCATCGCGATCCTCGAAGACGGCGTGATCGTGTGGACCAACGAGGCCTTCTGCGCGCTGTTCGGCGTCCCGCGAGAGGCCGTCGTGGGGAGGTCGCCGCTCGAGTTCGCGGCCCCCGAGGACCACGCGCGGATCGCGGCGGCGGTGCGGAGCGGGTCGACCGAGCCGTACGAAGCCACCGGCCTGCGCGCGGACGGGAGCCGGTTCCGCGGCGAGCTCCGCGGGCGTTCGGTGACGGTCGCCGACGGCGCCTACAGGATCACCTCGATCCGGGACCTGACCGAGCGCGTCGCGATGGAGGAGGACCTGCGTCGCAGCGAGGCGCGCTACCGCGAGCTGTTCGACGCGGCCGCCGATGGCCTGCTCGTGATGGACCTGCAGGCGCTGCCCACGCAGACCAACCGTCGGCTCTGCGACATGCTCGGCCGCACCCGCGAGGAGATCCTCGCCATGCGGCCCGAGGAGGCGATCGCGGACCTCGACATCAAGCCGATGCGGCTGGATCGCCTCGAGCACCGCAAGAGCTACGTCGTCGAGCGGGAGCTCTTCCACGCCGACGGCCGGCGCGTCGCGGTGGAGGTCAACCTGACCGCCATCGGGGGCGGCGAGGTCCTCGCCGTGATCCGCGACGTGCGCGAGCGTCGAGAGGCCGAGGCCCAAGCGGCGGCCTTGCGCGATCGGCTACAGCAGGCGCAGAGCCTCGCCGCGCTCGGCCGGCTCGCGGGCGGCGTGGCGCACGACTTCAACAACCTCCTCACGGTGATCCTCGCGGCGGCGGACCACCTCCAGCGATCCGACACGGGGCGTCCCCACGTGGACGGGATCGTGACCGCGGCGACGCGCGCCGCCGAGCTCACCGGCCACCTCCTCACGTTCAGTCAGACGCGCCCGCGGCCCGCGCAGCGGATCGACGCGGCCGCGCAGGTCGCGGACCTCGTCCCCCTGATGCGGCGCCTGCTCGGCGACGAGCACCCGCTCGAGCTGACCATCGAGGCCACGCCCCTCCTCCTCGTCGCCGATCCCGGGCAGCTCACGCAGGTCCTGATGAACCTGGTGCTCAACGCGCGCGAGGCGATGCCCGGCGGCGGCGCGATCCGCGTGGTCCTCGGGGCCGACGCCGACCGCTTGCGCATCGAGGTCCGGGACGAGGGCGTCGGGATCGACGACGCCGTCCGTGAGCACCTCTTCGAGCCGTTCTTCACGACCAAGCAGGCGAGCGGTAACTCGGGGCTCGGCCTGTCGACGGTCTACGGCATCGTCGCGTCGCTCGGCGGCGAGATCACCGTCGACAGCGACCCGTCGGGGAGCTGCTTCACCGTACGCCTGTCGCTGGCGCCGAGCGCGCCGGACGACGAGCCCCCGAAAGGCGAGCCCGGCCGCGCGCTCCGGGTGCTCCTCGTGGAGGACGAGCCAGCGGTCCGGCGCGCGGTCGGGCGGATGCTCGTCGCCTGTGGACACTCGACCCTCGAAGCGGGCGGCGTCGCCGAGGCGCTCGCGCTCATCGACGGCGGCGCGGAGTTCGACGTCCTGCTCTCCGACGTCGTGATGCCGGACGGTACCGGCGTGACCCTCGCCGAGCGCGTCGGCGCCGACCGGACGGTGCTCATGTCGGGTTACCCCAAGTCGTACGTGAGCGACCGCCAGGATCTCAAGCTGCTCGCCAAGCCGTTCACCGTGGTCGAGCTGCTCCAGGCCCTCGCCGAGGCCGTGGACTAGAGCTAGCGCACCACGCACTCGGCGCGGACGGTGCCCACGCGCTCCAGGCCGGTCCCCGTGCCCTCGGTGAACGACACGAGCACCGCGCCATCGTCGAGGACGACCACCCCGAGCTCGTCGAGCCCGGTCAGCCGCGCGACGGTGGAGGTCGACGCCACGAGCCCGAAGTCGGCGTCGAGGGACGCGAGCCGGAGCTCGTCGCCGACCACGAACGCGACCACGATCTCGTCGCCGCGCTCGACCATCCGCCACCCGGTCTCCGGGAGGGCGCCCACCGCGGGGTGGTGAGCCGGCCCGATCGCGAGGCCCTGATCGTCGAGCTGCATCAGGCCGAGGCGCCACGCGTCGTCGGTCTGCTCGATCCACCCGAGCGCCCACCCGCCGCGGTGGCGCAGCAGCCGTAGGCGGCGGACGTCGCGGGTCGTCTCGACCACCGGGACGAGCCGCCGCTCGCCGCCGCGCCACTCGATGGTGCCGGCCTCGATCGGGCCACCTTCGCGGGGCGCGATCGCGGCGACGACCGCGTCGCGATCGAGGGGCTCGTAGGTCCAGCTCAGCGCGTCGCCCAGGACGCCGCGCGCCCCCTGCCGGAGACGCGGCGGGTCGATCGACCGGATCGCGGCGAAGCGGCGCTCCGGCGCGTCGGCGCCGATCCCGTCGAGGAGGAGCATCACGCCGCCGGTGGGGCTCGCGCGCAGGCCGCGGCAGTAGTCGCTCGTGATCACCGAGGGCTCGGCGCCCAGGACCCGGAGCTCACAGCCCCGGCCCTCGCTGTAGGCGGTCGCGACGCGACCGAACGAGCTCGAGACCACCTCGAGCGCGGGCCCGAACTGGCGCTCGACCTGCGAGTCGAACACGACCTCCTCCGCGCGTGCCTGCCCCCGCGCGTCGAGGTGAGCCAGGGTGCGGGGTCGCGTGGGGTCGGCGTTGGTCGCCGCGAACCCCAACAGGGCCTCGCCGTCTTCCCAGAGCAAGGTGCCCGCGTACGCGGCGGGGGGCGCGTCGGTGAGGAACGTCGGACCCGCGGTGGCCGTCCAGCAGATCGGCGGCCCGTCGACCGGGGGCTCGTCCTCGGCGATCCGGTGCGAGAGGTAGCAGCCCCCGAGGGCGAGCGAGAGCGCCGGAGCCAGCACCGAGCCGAACGACTTCATCGCATCATCCCGTGTCACCTCGAACAGAGCCCCGACCGCCCCCGGATGGCTCATCTCCAGCTTCACGCACCCGGCCGTCGAGATCCAGGCCGGGTCAGCGCGCGCGGATCGTGAGGGAGCGGTCGCCGCCGATCGACGGGACGTAGGCGCGCGTCCCCTCGATCCGCACCTCGCCTCCGTCGGCCAGGGACGCGTCGGCGCCGGACGGGAACGCGACCGCGGGCAGCGCGACGATCGTCTCGCCGCTCGCCGACCCATCCTCGGTCCACGCGAGCGCGAGCTCGGCGCCGTCCCAGGACCAGCCGCGCGGCTCACCGGCGACGCGCGTGGGGTACGGCCGCGCGATCGCCCGACCGACGGAGGAGGGCGTCCCGTCGAGCTCGAAGATGTCGTAGCTGCCCTCGCCGCCGCGGCCCCCTTCCCATTGCGTCGCGCCGAGCATCCGCGCGTCGAAGGCGTCGTAGGCCTGATCGAGGAAGGTCAGCGCTCCGTCGACGTCGCGTCGCGCGCCGGTCTCGCCGACCACGACGGGCAGCCCCATCCGCAGCGCGTCGTCGAGGATGACGTCGGCGAGGTCGAGGACGTCGTCCGCGGATCCCGTCCAGCCGAGGCCGCGCTCGAGGCTCGGCGGGTAGAGGTGGGGCCCGTAGATCAGGCGCTCGCGGTCGGGCGGGACGAGGAACGAGGACAGGCCGATGTTGGCGGCGCTCGCGGGCCCCATCATGACGTAGGGCGCGGGGTCCTCGGCGCGGATCGCGTCGAGCCACTCGGCGTAGGCGACGGGCGCGATCGAGCGCTCGAAGGTCCGCACCGTCGCGGTGCCCCAGAAGGGCTCGTTCATGAGCTCGTACGCGATGAGGCCCTCCGCGCCGGCGACGGCTCGCGCCACGCGCGCCCACGCCGCGGCGTACGCGGCGCGCGTGGTCGGGTCGGTCCAGAGCCGGTCGAAGCACTCGGCGACCTCTGGCTCGAAGTAGCCCTGGAACCACTCGTCGGGCGGCGTGAAGCTCGCGTAGAGCGCCTCGTCGCAGGCCCACCGGGGCGCGCCGTCACCACCGAAGCCGGCGCCGAAGACGTCCTGGTGCATGTCGACGATCACGTACAGGCCGGCCGCGCCCGCGGCCTCGACCCGCGCGCGAACCTCCGCGAGGTACGCGTCGTCGTAGACGCCTCGCTCGGGCTCGACGGCCTCCCAGAACACGAGGAAGCGCACCGCGCTGAAGCCGAGCTCGTCCACGAGGGGGCGGAAGTCGTCGACCGTCTGGTAGCTCGGCGGCAGGAAGCCCTCGGTCCACTTCGAGGCGCCCTCCACGTTGGTGCCCCGCAGGATCAGCACGCCGCCCGCCTCGTCGCGGATCCAGGCTCGCGTCGGCGCGCCCGCGTCGATCGCGCCCGCGTCGGTACCGCCCGCGTCGGTCCCACCCGCGTCGGGCGCGGCGGGGCCGTCGCACGCGAGCGAGCACAGGACGAGAGCAGCGACGAAGACGGGGCGAGGGCGACGCACGCCCCCAGGGTACGCCAGGTCGCGCCGGTCAGCGCTCGCGGCCGCGGCGGCGCGGTCGACGCGGGGGCGTCGCGCGGCGGCCTCGGCCGCCCTGGGAGTAGTCGATCGTCTCGGTCTCCTCGGACCCCGGCAAGGTGACTTGCGGGTTGCCGAGGTAGATGTCGAACTCCCAGATGCCGTCGACGCCTACGTTCGAGGTGCGGCAGAGCTGGAGGATCCCCGCCGTGCCCGAGCCCGGGAGGATCTCGAAGGTCTGCCCGTTGCCCGCGTCGAAGCCGGCCTGCGCCGGGGTGCCGCCCATGCCGCCGGATCCGCCCGACGCGTCGCCGGTGGTCCACTCGCAGCGGTTGTAGCGGAACTGGACCTTCCACAGATCGTCCTGATCGAGCAGCTCGTTCGAGATGATGACGATCTGGAACGTGTTCTCCCTGTCGTTGTGGGAGCTGTAGTACCCGACGTTGTGCCAGGTGATGACCATCTGGCCGGGGGAGAGGTCCCAGTAGACGCCGTTGCGCGCCGGGCGGCCGCCGCCCCGGGTGTCCACGTCGGCCCAGAACGGGGCGATCATCCGGTTCCCGCTGACGGGGAAGCGCTGCGGCGTGAAGGTGCCCGTGGCGCCGCCGAAGGTCACCGAGCCGTTGTTGTTCACGTAGAGCGAGTGGAACCGTTCTCCGAAGAATTGCAGGCCGTTCGGGAACGCCTCGCGGATGTCGATCTCGGCGCTGGAGCCGTCGTCGTTGTACTCGAGCACCCCCTCGCCGAAGCCGGCGGGGCCGCCGAGGCCGCCCATCAGCTCCCCCTGGGCCGAGGCCATCGAGGGGGCGGCGAGGAGCGCGAGGAGGGCCAGGGCGCTGTGTGTCTTCATCTTGGACCTTCGACGCGCGGGCGGCTCGAGAGTTTCACGCTGCATCGTACGCGTGCGACGAACATGCCTTCCCAGACCTTGGAAGGAGGGCTCCTTCTTCCCGTCGGCGTGACACCGTTCCGAAACCCGCGCTAGACTCAGCGGTCGATGGCCGAGGAGCAGCACCGGGACGAGGACCTCGCGGACCTCCCGACGTTCACGCGGGACGCGGCGAGCGCGCTCGACGCCGAGCAGCGGGACATCTCCGCGCGCGCGCGGAGCCACGCCGACGAGGCCCCGGGCCTCGGCTTCGACGGTGACGTCCCGCCCGGGCAGCACTGCAGCCACGGCTCGCACGGGTCGCACGGCAGCCACGGCTCTCACGGGTCGCACGGCAGCCACGGGTCGCACGGCAGCCACGGGTCGCACGGCAGCCACGGGTCGCCACGGGTCGCACGGCAGCCACGGTTCGCACGGGAGCTGGTGACCGCGCCCACCGGCGACGCGATCGAGGGGCGGATCGCCGCGCGCCGCGAGCGCGTCCACGTCCTCACCGGCACCGTCTGCAACAACAATTGCGTCTTCTGCATGGAGGAGGACCGCGAGGGCCGAGAGGTCGTCAACTCGCGGACCGACGACGCGCTGATCCGCTGGATCCTCGAGCAGCACGGCGACGCGGAGGAGCTCTGCTTCACGTCCGGCGAGCCGACGACCAACCCCGCGCTCGGCCGCTGGACGAAGATGGCCAAGGACGCCGGCGTCACCCGCGTGAGCGTGATGACGAACGGGCGCGCGCTCTCATACGAGGCGTACACCAAGCGCCTGCTCGCGGCGGGGATGCGACGCTTCTACGTGAGCATCCACGGGCACACCGCTAAGCTCCACGAGGGCCTGACGCGGACGCCGGGATCGTTCGAGCAGACGGTCGCGGGCATCCGCACCGTGGCGCGCTACCTGCCGCGCGGGATCGAGCTGCACACCTCGACCGTGGTCACCAAGCGGAACCTCCCCCACCTCGCTGAGATCTATCGGTTCCTGCGGGGCCTCGGGGTTCAGCAGGTGGTGTTCAACGTGATGCAGGCGAACGGGCGGGCGAACACCCACTTCGAGAAGATTTTCCCGCGCTACACGGAGATCGCCGCGGTGGCTCGCGACTTCCTGGCGGCCCAGAGGGCGATCGAGCCGCGGCCCATGGCGTTCCTCGTCGACATCCCGCTGTGCACGACCGAGGGGATCGACGACTTCAACCGCGGCTACGTCGAGAGCTACGTCCACTTCGAGCCGCCGGGCCTCGGCTCGCACGACCTCGAGCTGGGTCCGGAGTCCGGCGCCAAGACGGGGCCCGCAAACGACCTCGTCCAGATCCGACGCAGCGACCTCGACGACGCCGCGCGACAGAAGCGCGCCGAGTGCGCGACCTGTCGCTACGACGGCGCCTGCGAGGGCGTCTGGGCGAACTACGTCGCGCGCTACGGGTGGGACGAGATGGTCCCCGTGCCTCGCTAACGCGCGAAGGGCATGAGCACGCCGAGGTGCGGGTCGGTGCGCTTGAGGCTGAAGAGCATCGCGTCGCCGCGGAACACGGTGAGCGCGTCCTCGCCGAGGGTGAGCCGATCGCCTTGCGCGATCGCCCCCGCGAACGTGGCGAACAGAGGCGACGGGCTCCACGGGATCGACGCGGCCGAGTACCGGACGCCGAGCCCGCTCGCCTCCCCGTGGAAGCGGACCTGGTGGTCGTGGTCGAAGTAGAGGACGGGCCCGCGCAGGTAGCCGGTGAGCGAGTCGCGCAGCGATCGCTGCTCGTCGGCGAGGGCGTCGAGGAGCTGCTGCGCCTGCTCGAGCGAGCGTTCGCAGCGATAGGTGCAGACGAAGTGAGCGAGCAGCTTGAGCGCGGTGTCGTCGAGCAACGCGGGCCACGAGCCCCCGACGGAGGTCCGGACCGCCGCGGCGAGGCGGTTGTAGCTGTTGTCGGATCGGTCCCCGAGGGCGCCGAACGCCTGGACGCAGCACGCGGGGTAGCCGAGCAGCGCGCCGATCGCGTCGAGGTGGCGCGTCGGATCCGTCGTCTGCAGCTCGATGAGCTTCCGCAGGGTCTCCGGATCGCGGGCCGCGTAGAGCTCGATCGCGGGCGCGCCGCGGGAGCGATCGTCGTTCCACCGATCCGCGCGGCCGACGTCGACGCGCCGCTCACGTCGCTCGACGTGACCCGGGAGCCGAGCGCGGACGCGCGCCTCGTCCTGCGGCGCGACGGTGAGGAACAGCGCGGGCTTGAGGTCGAGCGCGTAGGCGATGGCCTCGAGCGGCAGGTCCGCGCTCGGCGGCGGGGCGGGCGCGAGGGGCGGCGCCGGCGGCAGGTCACCGGTCAGCCCGAGCGGCGCGAGGCTGTCGGTGAGCGGCGCGATCGCGACGCGATCGGGGGGCAGCGGTCGCTCGAGCGACGCCTCGATCTGATCGACGATGTCCCGCGCGCGTCGAGCGTCGGCGAGCGACGAGCCACGGACCGGCACCTCGAGCTGTCGGATGCTGCGCTCCGCCCACGACGCGGCCGGGATAGCGCGCGGCTCCGCGCGCGGCCGCAGGAGCGTCTCGCTGACGGGGTCGGCCGTCCAGCCGTACTCGCCGTCGGGGTTCCGGGTGACGAGCTCGAGCCGGCAGCCGCTCGGGTGGATGTCCACGTGCCACGGGATCTGGTCGACGCGCAGCGTGAGGGTCAGCTGGTCCTCGGTGGTGAGCACCGCGCGGCGCACCACGATCTCGCGCCCGAGCCGACCGACCAGCGTGGCGACGTGGTAGAGCGCGCCGGCGATCCCGGCGGCGGGGCCCTCGGGCGTGCCGCGCGCCACGACGCGGATCCGCTCCACGCGCCGGGACGCGATGAGGCGCTCGACCGCGGCGACGCCCGAGAGCGACAACCAGCCGTGAGGGATCTGCACTTGGCCGTCCTGGCCGGGCACGCGCGCGGGCGGCGGATAGAGGAGGCTCGGGCCTCCGTGGGCCGCGAGGCGCTCGGCCAGGACGCTCGCCTCGCGCTCGCCCGCGGCCCACACCGCCGCGGCGCAGTCGGGGCGCGCGTCGAGCGCGGCGTCGAGCCCCTCGACCCCGCTCGCGGGCAGATCGAGCGACGCGAGCAGCTCGATCCGGTGCGAGCGCCGGATCACCGACAACCAATCGGTCGCCCGTTCGAGGTCCGCCGCGAACAAGAGGGGCAGGAGCGCCACGGACCGAGGCTGCCACGGCAGCGTGCGGCGCGGAAGCGACAGGGTTAGGCTGCGCCTCGGTGGAGGTGGAGATGACGCGTTCGGCACGTGCTCTGATGCTCATGGGTTCACTCGTCGTCGCTGCGGGCTGTGCGCCCGCGGACGTCGCCGGGAACTACTCGGTGAACCTCACGAACGGTGAGAACGGCTGCGGCTTGGACAACTGGACGGTCGGCGAGAGCACCGCGAACATCCCGATCGTCGTGACCCAGTCCGACGACACGGTGCAGCTCGACGTGCAGGGCCTCGGCGGCACCTACCTCGACGTGGTGCTCGGGAGCAGCCTCTTCAACGGCAACGTGTCCGGCAACGGCATCAGCGCCGCCCTCATCGGATCGAACGCAGGGCGACAAGGCGGCTGTACCTACACGACGACCGTCGACCTCGACGCGACGGTCGACGGCGACTTCATCGAGGGCGAGCTCCAGTGGCGACCCGTCACGAACGGCCACGCCGACTGCGGGATCCTCGAGACCTGCCGCAACTACCAGTCCTTCAACGGCACGCGCCCGCCCTCGGAGTGACCGGCGTGCGCTCGATCGTGATCTGCGCGGCGCTGCTCGCGGCCGCCGGGACGGCGCGCGCCGATGCGATCGGCCCGGGGCAGCGCGGCCTCGGGTACCACTTCGAGGTCACCAACCTCGCCGAGCACCCCGACTACGCGTTCATCCTCTACCCGACCTCGAACTCCGGCTTCGGCTACGTGATGGAGGAGGGCTTGTCCCTCGATCGGTTGATGATGGGCCAGCGGCTGGGCGGGCCGACCCACCTCGTGGCGATGACCCGCGACGCGCTGCGGCGCCACGATCCGACCGCGCCGCGGCACCCGCACGCCGACGATGGCCGACCGGTGCTCGTCGTACGGGAGCCGCCGGCGAGCGCGCCGGTGGCCGAGGCGGTGATCCACCCGCCCGGCCTCGTCGCCCAGGACGACCCCCGTTGGCAGATCACCCGCCGGTTCCGGATCGCGCGGGTGACCGAGACCGCGCTGGTGCTCGAGCTCGTCGAGGAGGTCACGCAGATGCGGGACGGCACGAGCCGCGTGCGGACGGGGGCCGGGGCCGAGCGCACGATCCCCGCGCCCGACGGCTGGCAGGACCCCGTCGCGGCGCCGCGGCCGTTCGGCGCGCTGCTCCGGCGGCCCCAGGTCCGGCAGCTGACAGAGGCCGCGCCCGCGCAGGTCGCCGCTCCGGAGCCCGAGGCGCCCGCAGCGGCTCCGCCCGCGGCGCCGCGCCGCGCGTCGTCGGGCTGCGGCGCGTGCGCGGCGGCGCCGAGCGATCGCCGGGGTCTCGGCGCGCTCGCGCTCCTGCTCTTCGTGCCCCTCAGCCGACGCGGCCGGTCGCGCCGCCGGGCATGAGCGCGGCCTGGTTGGGGCGGGAGGCCTCGGCCGGCGGGACGCGGAGCACGTAGCGGGCGAGCCTGGCGCGATCGCGGAAGGTCCGCGCGAGCCAGAACAGATCGTACTCGTCGATCTTGTCGATGGTGCGGATCTCGTGGCGCCCGATCGCGTCGAGGATGCGGTTGCGCGACGCGTCGATGGACTCCCGCTTCGCCTCCCAGGGGAGCCCGCCGATCTCGTCGTAGGGCAACGTGACTTGCCCCGTCTTGAGCCGGTCCACCCCGCCGCGGAGCGTGATGCCCTCGACCTCGGGGTCCACGCCCATGCCGGGGAAGAGGTAGAAGCCCTGGAAGCAGCCGATCACGTCGATCGCGTGGGCGAGCTCGTCGACGAGCGAGATCGTGAGGTCGACGTCGGCCGGCGTCTCGTGGAAGTAGCCCGCGATCAGGTTCACGCGGTTGAGGATCCCGGCGGCGTGCGTCGCGTTCAGGGTGCGCACGATGTCGGCGCGGGTGAGGCCCTTCTTCATGCGCTCGAGGACCGCGTCGCTGCCCGACTCGGCGCCGAAGTTGAGGAGCAGGCACCCCGCGTCGGCCATCAGGTGCGCCAGGTCGGGGTCGATGCCGGTGGGCCGACACGAGTCGGTCCAGAAGAGGTCCGCCTTGGCCTCGACGAGCCGCTCGCAGAAGCGTCGGAGCCACTTCGCGCCGAGGTTCACGAGGTTGTTGAGGAACACGAAGTCGCCGACGCCGTGCGCCTCGCGGAGCGCGAGCAGCTCGTCGACCGTCTTCTCGGGCGCCTGCACGTCGAGGTGCTCCTTGGCCGAGCAGAACGTGCAGTCCGCGGTGCAGCCCTTCACGAACGCGTAGGGCAGGTAGAGGAACGGCTCGGGCGGGCTCGGCGGCGTGATCCCGTCGGCGCGGAGCGCCTCCATCAGCGCGGCGCTCGGCGCGCGGCGGTAGCGCTCGAGCGGCACCGTGTCGAAGCGCGGCCGCGGCATCGCGTTGAGGTGCGAGCGCACGATGCGGTTCCTGACGATCGCGTCGCCGTCGCGGGTCCAGACCCCGGGGACGTCGCGGGCGCTCCGATCCGCGTCGGCGTGTGCGCACGCGAGCGAGAGCAGCGCCTCCTCGCCGTCGCCGTCGACGACGTGGTCGAACGGCATCCCGGCGCGCAGCGCGCGGTCACCGTCGACCTGATCGCGCTCGCCGCCGAGGACGGTCGGCTGGCCGCGGCGGTCCTTCACGAGGCGCGCGAGGCACGACGCGAGGTTCATCTGGAAGTGGCCGAAGTAGTCGACGATCGAGAAGCCGACGAGGCAGCGCTCGCTGATCGCCTCGTCGAGGGCCGGCCACATCGCCTCGAGGCGTGCGTCGATGATCGGGTCCGCGTCGCCGGCGAGCCACGCGTCGACGCGGGCGTCGTCGGTGAACACCGCGAGGTCGAGCCCCGCGTGGAGCGCCTCGAGATCGGCGACGCGCGTCTCGAACCCGTAGCCCCGCATGAACGCGCCGAGGCGCGCGATCCCGAGCGACGGGAGCATCAGCTCGTCGTAGCGGTTGCGGTAGCGCGGGACGTGGACGAGCGCGACGGAGATCGGCCGCGCGGCGAGGCGCCCCGGCGCGGCGTCGAGCGCGGCTCGGAGGCCCGCGCGCGCGCGGGTCAGGGTGGCGACGTCGCCGACTCGGGGGGGGCTGGCGAGCGCGTGGCGCGCGAGGGCCAGCTCCGCGGGCAGCGCGTCGACGATCGACTCGGCCTTCTTGAGCGGCGCCTGCACGAGGAGCACGCCGCGGCCCGCGTCGAAGCGAGCCGTCAGGGTCCCTCGCGCGCAGCTCGCCTCGACCTCCCACGCCTCGTCTCCGCGGACCTCCTCGTCGACCTCGACCTCCACCGCGACTCCGCGGACGGTGGCGCGCGCCTCGAGCCGCGGCGCGTCCCCGCCGATGAGCTGGGTGACCGCGAGCGCCTCGGCGCTGCCCGGCCACACCGTCTCGATCACGCGCCACAGCGGCGCCGCGAGCGCCTCGACGCGCGCGCGGTCCGCGGGCTCGAGCCGCCACTGAGCCCTCCCGTCGGCGTCGAACGGCGTGCGCTTGGAGGCGGCGGGCCGCACCCGTCGGCCGCCGGGGCGCCGCACGGCGATCCGACGCACGGGCCCGAGCGCCTCGGCGTCCATCCGGCCGCGCAGCCCGCCGAGCGCGAGCGAGCCCATGCCGAGGCCGTCGACGACCACGCGCGGGTGATCGAGGAGCGCCGCGGGCAGCGCGTCGGCGAGCGCCTCGTCCACCCAGACCGCGTCCGCGTCGATCGTCGGGGGCATCGCGTCGGGCGTGACGACCTCGATGCCGATCGCGCGGCCCACCTCCGCGAGCCGGGCGCGCGCTTCGTCGGGCGAGGGCGCGACGACGAGGAGGCGCTTCGCGGTCGAGGGCTTCAAGGTGAGGACCAGGGTACCTCGCCTGCGTCGCGATCGCCCGGGGGTGCGCGGCCGCCGCAGCCGATACAGTACCCGCGTGCGCACCGTGACCGTCGGCCTCGGCCACCCCTGCTGCAACGGGGCGCTCTGCGCGCACGGGGACCGCTCGACCGATCTCGAGGCGGCGCTGCGCGGCGGCGGGGGGCGGGTCGTGCTGCGCGGGACCCCGGAGGGCGAGGCCCGGCGCGCCGTGGTCGCCCAGGCGCGCGCCGCGGGGTTCCGCGAGGTGGTGATCGCGACCGCGGCGGCGGATCGGCTCGAGGACGACGCGGGCGCCGACGTGATCCGGGCCACGCTCTTCAGCCACGTCCCGGCGGTCCACGACCGGCTGACGGGCCGGCCGGGCTCGCTGGCCAAGGCGCTGTTCGCGCTGCGCAAGCTCCGCCTCCCCGTCGAGGTCGAGGCGCCGCTCTTGCCCCTGCGCCTGAGCGATCCGCGGCGGGTCGTCGAGCTGGTGAGCCGCGCGTTCGAGGCGCGCGCGATCCGCTTCTACGTGCCGAGCCACGAGGTGCCGGCCGCGGTCGCGCCGCCCCGCTTCGACGCGATCGCGCCCGCCCTCGCCGAGGCCATCGCGGATGTCGAGGCGCGCTTCGATCCGTCGCAAGGGGTCCCGCTCTGCGCGTTCGGCGACGCGCTGCACGACCGCTTCGACTTCTCGCGCAAGGCGCGGCCGCTCGCCGGGCGCGCGCCGGTCGACGCGTGCGACACGTGCGTGGTCCGGCACGCCTGCCAGGGCCCGACCGTCGCCTACAGGGCGGTCCACGACGGGTCGGGGCTCACCCCGTTCAGGCGCTGGCCCGCCGCGCTGACCGGCCGCCGCCCGACCGCCCGGCCGGTGTGGGGCCCCGAGGAGCGCGAGGCCGCGCGCGACGTGTCCTTCCTCGTCCTGCGCCCGACCATCCACTGCAATCAGGATTGCTCGTTCTGCTCGGCCAACGAGAGCTCGCAGAACGCCTTCGAGGGCGAGCGCGCGATGCTCGGCGCGATCGCGCGGGCGGCGCAGCGCGGGGTGCGCCGGATCTCGTTCTCGGGCGGCGAGCCCACGCTGAGCCCGAGCCTCCCGGACTACGTGGCGGCGGCGCGCCGGCTCGGCGTGCCGGAGGTGGAGATCGTCACCAACGCGGTCCTCCTCGATCGGCCGGGCCGCGTGGAGAAGCTCGCGGCGGCGGGGCTCACCCACGCGTTCGTGTCCCTGCACGCGCACGACGAGGCGCTCTCGGCGTCGCTGACGCAGAAGCGCGGTGACCACGCGAGGACCCTGCGCGGCATCGAGCGGCTGCGCGACGCGGGGATCCTCGTCGCGATCAACCACGTGATCACGACCCGCAACCGCGCCTACCTCACGCGCTTCGTGGAGCTGCTCGCGGAGCGCTTCGAGCCGCGCGTGTTCCTGTCGTTCGCGTTCGTGACGCCGCAGTACAAGGCGCTCGAGCACCCCGAGCTGGTGCCGCGCCTGTCGGACACGATGCCGCACCTCCGGCGGGCGATGCGCCGCGCGATCGAGCTCGGCCAGCCCTTCGTGGTCGGCGCGCGGCAGGGCGTCCCGCCGTGCTTCCTCGGGCCCTTCGCGGCGTGGAGCGACATCTTCGGGACGAGCGCGGAGGCGGCCAGCGAGGACGCGCCCCAGAAGGTGCAGGGCCCCGCGTGCGAGCGGTGCCGCTACCGGCGCCTCTGCCCGGGGCTGTGGCGGCCCTACGCCGATCGCGTCGGGTTCGACGAGCTCGTCCCGGTCGAGGGGGACCCCTTCGACGACGCGGAGCTCGCCGCGATCACGGGGCACCACCGGCCCGCGCCGTGGGGGGTGCCGATGAGCTTCGAGGGCGCGCCGCCGACGCTGCGCGACCCGGTCGCGGAGGCGGCGCCCGAGCCGGAGCCGCCTCAGGTGCGCGCGCTGCCGGTGCTCGGCCCCGAGCGATCGCGCCCGCTTCGGGTGTTGATGGTGGGCTCCGGCGGGCGCGCGCGACGCCTCGCCGAGCGCGCCGCGTCGGTCGGCGGGATCGCCCTCGTCGGGGTCGCCTCGCCGCACGCGCCGGACGCCCGCGGGTGGTGGGGCCACGTGCCGGTGTTTCGGGACGCGGCGGCGGCGCTCGAGGCGGTCGAGCCCGAGGCGGTGATCGTGGCGGCCGCGACGGAGGCTCACGCCGAGCTCCTCACCGCGTGTCACGACCGGCCGGTGCTCCTCGAGAAGCCCGCGGCGGCGCGGAGCGAGGGGTGGGTGACGATGGCGATCCAGGAGGCGTTCGAGCCGGGGCTGGCCCCGCTGCTCGACGCCCCGGGCCTCGTGACGGTGCGCTTCCGATGCGGCCCGGACGCGCCCGACGCGCCGCGCGCGTGGGCACGAGCTCCTCTCTTCGAGCTGCTCCATCACCTGGTGTCGGCGCCGGTCATCGCTCGGGGAGCGCTCGTCCGCGTGGTCGACGCCCGGTTCGCGGGCGCGTCGCGAGCGGAGCGCCTCTCGGCGACCGTCGAGCTCGAGCGGGGGGAGGCGCGGCTGAGCTTCGAAGGGCTGGCGGACGGCTCGTTCGAGATCGACGTGGGCGATCGCCGGTGGGCGCGCCGCGGGCGGGAGATCCGGGTCGACGGGGAGCCCGTCGAGACCCGCGCGGGGGCCGAGGAGGCGATGCTCGCCGCGTTCCGGGACGCGGTGGTCGCCGGTCGGAGCGCGCCGGTCCCGCTCGCGGTCGGGAACGCCATCGAGGAGGCCGCTCGGGACCTCGTGGAGGCCTTCGCCGCGGCGGGGGCGCCCCTGAATCGACCGGGCGCCCCCAGACATTCGGCGTCGAGGACGAATCCGACGGGCGGCCCTCGCCGATAGGGAGGGTCAGCGGCGGAGATCGCCATCGCGTTGCCCCCCGCCCTCCGATTCCGTACCGTTGTCCTTGGAGTTCCCCGAGCCATGCCGCAGCCACAGCCAGGACTGGTCGACCCGAAGATCGGGATGGTGCTCCAGGAGCGCTACCGCATCGTCCGCAAGATCGGCGATGGCGGCATGGGCGCGGTGTACGAGGGCGAGCACGTCGTCATCAAGCGGCGCGTGGCGATCAAGATCCTGCACCCTCAGTTCGCCCAGAACCCCGAGATCATCGCGCGGTTCCAGCGCGAGGCCGAGGCGGCGACGTCCATCGGCCACCCCCACATCGTCGAGGTCACCGACATGGGGTCGTTCCCGGATGGGAGCGCCTACATGGTCCTCGAGTTCCTCGACGGCCGCGACTGGTCCCGCGACATCTCCAAGGAGGGCCCTCAGCCGCTCGGGAAGGTCGTCCACATCTTCTCGCAGGTCTGCGACGCCCTCGACGCGGCTCACGCGAAGGGGATCGTCCACCGGGACCTGAAGCCCGAGAACATCTTCCTCATCGAGCGTCACGGCGATCACGACTTCGTGAAGGTCGTCGACTTCGGCATCTCGAAGGTCGTCGACAACGGCGACTCCGATCGCAGCCTCACCCAGACGGGCACCGCCCTCGGCACGCCGTACTACATGGCGCCCGAACAGTGTCAGGGGAAGAAGGACGTCGACCACCGCGCCGACATCTACTCGCTCGGCGTGATCCTCTTCCAGGCGCTCACCGCGCAGTACCCGTTCGACGACGAGTCCTACCCGATGCTGGTCCTCAAGATCTGCACGGAGCCGCCGCCGTCGCTGCACGCGTACCGGCCGGACCTGCCGCCGGAGATGCAAGGCATCTTGCAGCGGATGCTGGCCAAGGATCGGACGCACCGGTTCAACAGCTGCTCCGAGGTGAAGGCGGCGCTGCTCCCCTACCTCGGGCACAACCAGGCGCCCGTGCTCGCGGAGAACGCGCCGCGCACGTCGCTCCAGGGTCCGTCGGTGCTGGCCGGGCAGGGCTCGAGCCCCGCGAAGACGCCGACCGGGACCGCGTACCTCCCGACGACGACGCCCGCGCCCGGTTACTCCTCGGTCCCGGGCGCGACGCCGTACCCGCTCGAGCCGCCCTCGAGCAACCGGGGCCTGATCCTCGGGGTGGTCGCGATGCTCGGGCTGATCGTGCTGCTCGGCGGCGGCGTCGGCACCTACTTCGCGGTGCGCGACACGTCGGACGCGCCGGTCGCGGAGACGAACGTGAGCTCCCCGCCCCCCGCGGCGACGGAGGACCCGGCGCCCGTCGAGGAGCCGGCGCCGGTCGAGGAGATCGAGCCCGCCGCCGAGGTCGCGGCGCCCAGCGAGCCCGCCGTGGCTCAGCCGGCGGTGCAAGAGATCGCGGTGACGCTCACGGCGCCCGCCGGCGTCACTATCGTTCTGGACGGAAGGCCAGTCGAGAACCCGTTCGTGGGCACGGTTCCGGTTGGTGAGCATCACGTTCAGGCCACGGGCAATGGCTACCAAGACTTCGACGAGACACCCGTGTTCGATCACCCGCAGCTCTACCGGGTTTCGATGCGGCACGTGCCTCGGCAGAGAGTCGTTCCGGCCAGTCAGCAGCCAGTCATCACGTCCCTTGCTGGGGGTGGGGGGACCACGGTCCCAGCTACCCGCCCGCCGCCGCCACCCCGGGACCCCGGCACGATCAGCGGACGTTCCATCTTCAACACTCCGTGACCGAGCCCGTTCGTCGATCGATCCGGGTCCCCTGCCCCCCCGAGGTCGCGTTCCGCGTGTTCACCGCGCAGATCGACGCGTGGTGGCCGCCGAGCCATCGCCGGGGCGGAGCTTCGACGACCTTCGCGCTCGAGGCGCGCGAGGGCGGCCGCTTCTATCAGCGCCTGGCCGACGGCGTCGAGGTGGAGCTCGGCGAGGTCCTGCGCTGGGAGCCACCCGGGCGGCTGACCTACACGTGGCACCCGGGCTCGGACGTCGGGCCCACGCAGGTGGACGTGCGCTTCGTGGCGGACGATGACGCGACGCGGGTCGAGGTGGTGCACTCCATCGCCGACAGCGGGCTCGGGGACGCGTGGCCGTCGCGGGCGAAGATCTTCGACGCGTCGTGGGACACCGTGCTCGCGGCCTTCGCCGCGCACGTCGCCTGAGCCTCCGCGCGGAGCCTCAGGCGCGGAGCGTGGCGCGGAAGCGCCGGACGGGCGGGTCCTCGTCGTCGAGGAAGTCCTCGAAGCGCTCCACCTCGAGGCCGATCGACTCGATCTCGGCGCGCGTGAGCTGCCACGGCGGCGCCTCGGTCGCCGGCTGATCGTCGTCGCGCGCGCGGGCCACGACGAGGAGGGTGCCGCCGGGGCGCACCCAGGACGCGAGCCGGTCGAGCACCGCCGCGCGAGCCTCGGGCGGCAGCGTCTGGAGCGTGTAGATCTCGACGACGAGGTCGAACGCGCCCACCCACGCGGGGTCGCCGACCCGAGCGTCGGCGGTCTCGAACCGCGCGCCGTCGCCGAACCGCTCGCGGGCGCGCGCCACCGCGGTCTCGGAGACGTCGAAGCCGACGACGTCGAAGCCGCGACGGACGAGCTCGCCCGCGTTGTCGCCGTACCCACAGCCCACGTCGAGGGCGCGACCCGGCGGGGGCGCCTCGCGGTCGAGCCAGGCGACGAGGTGCGGGTTCGGGGCGCCGTCGTCCCACGGCACGATCGCGGCGCCCTCGGCGGCCTCGCGGTAGAGGGTCTCGAACCACTCGGTGGGTCGGTTCTCCGCGGCGGCCTCGGCGGCGAGCTCGCGCGCGCGGCGGCGATCGGTCATGGGGCTCCTTCGAAGGCCAGGGGCGCGCCGGGCGCCACGAGCGGCGCGGGCCGGAGCTCGTGGTCGCCGAAGCGCGCGAGGTAGGCGGCGTCGACGCCGGGGCAGGTCGAGCGGCTCGGGCAACCCTCGCAGACGGGCGCGTAGCTTCGGGCGGGGGAGGGGACCGCCCGATCGGCGAAGCGCCCCAACGTGCAGCGCGGGGCCCCGAGGATGCGCGCGCGGAGCCCGCGCTTCTCCGCCGCGTCGAGGGCGGCGAGCGCGCTCGGCACCCCGAGCCCGAAGCGAGGTACGACCCGGGTCCGCGCCGAGCCGTCGTCCTCGAGGGGCGGCACCACCACGATCCAGCTCACCACCGCGCGGGCCGCGAGCAGGGATGGCAGCTCGCCGAGCACGCGGGCGTTCGAGCGCGTCAGGAGCGTCCACGCGGTCACCTCGAGCTGGAGGGAGCGCGCGGTCTGGAGGGCGTCGAGGGTCGCGCGGAAGGCGCCCGGTGGGCCGGCGACCCAGTCGTGGACCTCGGCCCGCGCGCCGTGCAGGGGGAGGGCGACCGCGCGCACGCCCTCACGCGACAGCGCGGCGAGCGAGCTCGCGTCGACCGCCTCGGCCAGCCAACGCCGGCTCGGGGTCACGTGACCGGGATGTGGAAGACGCCCGCGGGGTGGCGACGGCGCCGCTCCTCGAGGGTCGTCAGGGCGCTCGGGACGGGGGCGCCCGCGGCGAGGCGCGCCTCGAGGGCGCTCGCGAGGGCCACCACGCCCAGGCCGGCGGACTCGTCCGACACCTGGCTCCCGTCGCCGCGGTTCACGAGGTAGAGGCCGAGCGGCCCGGCCGAGGCGAGGGGGCTCGCCTCGCCGCTGCGCAGCACCTCGACGCCGAACCGGGCGCCGCTGCGGGTCGACAGGATCAGGGGGATCGCGCCGGCGCGGACGCCGTACAGCGCCTCGAGCCGCCAGTGGGAGCCGATCGCCTCGCCGACCGTCAGCGGGCCGAAGAGGGCTCGGACGTCGTCGCCGGGCGCCACCAGCGCGTGCGCGGCGAGCGCGTCGGGGGGACCCATCGGGGAGTCGGGATGGGACGGCGCGGGCGTCGCGGCCTGGGCCTCGAGCTCGCGCGGCAGCGTGACCGACGCGATCCCGGCCGCGGCGACCCCGATGCCGACCAGCGCACCCCTACGTCCGAACTGCTTCTCGTCGCTCGTCTTCAATGAGGCTCCGACAACGAAGCGTATCGACGGATGATCGGGTGGGTCAAGCGGCGGCCCTCACTCGGGGTCCGACCGAGGCTTGCTACGCTCGGGGGGGATGGCCCTCCTGGACGTGATCCTCGGCTACGATTGCAACGTCGCTTGCACGTACTGCACGATCGGGCCGGCGATGCGAGCGCGCGCGCTCTCGACCGAGCGCGTGGCTCGGGCGATGCGGGACGCCCGGGCGCGAGGCTACGAGGACGTCTCGCTGACGGGCGGCGAGCCGACGATCCGCCCGGACCTCCTCGGGCTCGTGCGCTTCGCGAAGCGGCTCGGGTTCCGTGGCGTGAAGGTGCAGTCGAACGGGCTGCTCTACGCCACCCGCGAGAACGCCACGCGCCTCGTCGACGCGGGCGTGGACACCTTCCACGTGTCCATCCACACCCACGAGCCGGCCGCGTACGACGCGATGGTCCGCCGACCGGGGAGCTGGCGCGCGATGCGCGACGGGCTCGCGAACCTGGTCGCGCTCGGCGTGGACCCGGCGGCCGACGTGATCCTCGAGGCGACGACCGCCCCGCGCCTCGTGGACGCGCTGCGCTGGCTCCACGGGCTCGGGGTGCGCCGGGCGGATCTGTGGTCGGTCTCGCTCACCGACGCGAACCGTGACAACTTCGCTTCCATGCCTCGGATGACCGACGTGATGCCGTTCGTGCGCGACGCGTTCGCGGTCGCCGACGAGCTGGGGATCACGGTGCGGACGCTTCACCTCCCGCGGTGCCTGCTCGCGGAGCACGCCGATCGCGCGCACGACCCGGCGGCGGATCGCGTGATGGTGGTGACCCCCGACGACGTCTTCGAGCTCTCGGGGAGCAAGCTCACGCCCCAGGTGCACGTCCCCGCGTGCGACGGCTGCCCGGACCGCCCGGGTTGCCGCGGGCTGCGGCCGGACTACCTCGAGCGCTTCGGGGACGCCGAGGTCGCGGCCGCGCGCGGCCTGGCCTCGATGGTCGCGCCCACGCGCCTGCCGCCCACCCGCCTCCCGGTGGTGGCGCGATGAGGATCGGCGTCGACCTCGGCGGGACCAAGATCGAGGCGGTCGCGCTCGCCGACGACGGCGCGATCACCGCGCGCGAGCGGGTCCCCACCCCCGCCGCCGACGGCTACGAGGCGATCGTCGACGCCGTCGCGGCGCTCGTGCGCCGGCTCGACCCGAGCGGCCGCGGCCCCGTCGGGGTCGGCTCGCCCGGGGCGCTCTCGCCGACGACCGGGCTGCTCCGCAACTCGAACACCGTCTGCCTCAACGGGCGGCCGCTCGCCGTGGATCTCTCGGACGCGCTCGGCCGCGAGGTGCGGCTCGCCAACGACGCCGACTGCTTCGCGCTCTCCGAGGCCGTCGACGGCGCCGCGGCGGGGGCCGAGACGGTGTTCGGGGTGATCGTCGGCACGGGGACGGGCGGCGGCTTCGTCGTCCGGGGCCAGCTCGTGCGAGGGCCGAACGCGATCGCGGGGGAGTGGGGCCACGTCCCGCTGCCCTGGCCTCACGCGACGGAGCTCCCGGGCCCGGCGTGCTACTGCGGCCGCCGGGGCTGCCTCGAGACGTGGTTGAGCGGACCGGGGATCGCCGCCGACCACGAGCGCGCGACCGGCGCGCGGCTGGACGCCGGGACCCTCGCCGAGCGCGCGCGCGACGGAGACGCCGCGGCCTCCGCGACCCTCGACCGCCACGTGGACCGCTTCGCCCGCGGCCTCGCGTCGGTGATCAACGTGTTCGACCCGCACGTCATCGTGCTCGGCGGCGGGGTCTCGAACCTCGCGCACCTGTACACCGCGATCCCCGAGCGGTGGGGCGCCTATGTCTTCAGCGACGCGGTGGCCACGCGCCTCGTGAAGAACCTCCACGGCGACTCGTCGGGCGTGCGCGGCGCCGCCTGGCTCGTCGGGGCTTGAGGGGTTCGGCTTTCGAATTTCGCGCGAAGGGCGCGAAAGGAGGCAAAGAGGGCTGTTTTGCGATCGCGGCCATCGGCGATGGGGACGTCCAGGGGAGGGACTGACGGCCACGGCGCACGACCCTGAAGTCTTTGCCCCCTTCGCGATCTTTGCGCGAAATTCGGGGATCTCAGAGCGGCCGCGCGGGGCGGAGCAGGTCCTCGGGCGCGATCAGCCACGGCGGCTCGGGGACGTCGTCGAGCTCGTAGAAGCCGCCGCAGAAGCACGCGTGAGGGCAGCCCTCGCAGACGGGCTTCTTCGTTCGCCGCTCGGCCAGGTACTCGGCGAGGTTGACCGTCTCGTTGTTCACGAAGGTCATGTGGCGCGAGAGCTTCGCGAGGTCTCCGGTGAGGTGCGCCTCGTAGCCGGGCATGAAGCAGAAGGGCAGGTTGATCACCTGGATCTTCATCCTGTCGCCGAGCTCGTCGATCAGGCGCATGACGCGGTCGGCGGCGGCCTGGGTGTCGGGCGCGACCCACTTCGTCGCGCGCCCGAACGGGGTGAGGAACTGGATGTTGAGCCAGCGCAGATCGAGGTCCCACGCGAGCTGCGCGAGCGCGCGGAGGTGCTCGTGGTTCCCCTTGGTCACCGTGACGTTCATCCCGAGCTCGACGCCGTCGGGGCGGTGGCGGCCCGCGTTCCGGATGCCCTCGACGGTCTGGTCGAACGCCTCGGCCACGCCGACCTGCTGCGCGTGGGTGCGCGCGTCGTGGCCGTGCACCGAGAAGAGGAGGGTGGTGAGCCCGCTCGTGACCAGCGTCCGCGCGTAGTCGTCGTAGGCGCAGCGGCGGCCGTTCGTGGTCACGTTGATCCGCTCGTAGCCGATCGCGCGCGCGTGTCGGATCAGCGGGACGAGCTCCGGGTTCAGGGTGGGCTCGCCGCCGTCGAAGTCGACCATCGTGACGCCCCGCGCTCTGTACAGGTCGAGGTGCTCGCGCTGACGCGGCGGGTGGCCGTCGACCTGCGTGCGCGTCCCCACCGCGCAGAAGGTGCAATGATTGTTGCACACGTACGTCACGTTCATGATGAGCTTCTCGGGCCCGCGGGACGCGGCGAGGCGCTGCTCGAACGTCCAGCGGAACTTCTCGAGGTGCCCCGCGTCGTGGCTCGGGACCTGCTGGAAGTGCGGCCCCCAGTCCTCCACCACCGGGAGCGAGCGCCCCTCGGCGAGGCGCGTACCCGGCAAGGGCGTGGCGTACTGCACCGCGGGCTCCGCGCCGAAGCGGTCGAACAGATCGAGCGCGCGGGACAGCGTCTGGTTGATCTCCGCCGCCGTCTCCGTCGGCAGCCCGATCATCCAGTGCACGAGCAGCGGCACACCGACCTCGGCGGCCTCGGAGGCGACGCGCTCGATGTCGGCGAGGTCGAGCTGCTTGTCGACCACCTCGTCGAGCACGCGCTGGCTCCCGCTCTCGGCGCTGACGCTCACCGTCGTGACGCGGCCGCGCATGCGGCTCAGGTGCTCCTTCGACAGGTAGTCCGCGCGGTAGCCGTTGGGGACCTCGAAGGCGAGGTCGTGGCGCTCGACCGCGTCGAGGACCGCGTCGAAGTGGCCCTGCCGCACGTTGATCAGCTCGTCGAGGAACGCGATCCGCGTCGCGCCGTGGCCGGCGAGGGCGGCGACGTGCGCGGCGACGTTCTCGGCGCTCAGGCGGCGCTGCACCTTGGGCTCGCCCGCGCGGTGGTCCGGGTTCGAGGAGCAGTGCGCGCAGCGGAAGGGGCAGCCGCGCGAGGTCACCATCGGCAGCGTTCGCCCGTCGTCGATGGGGAAGTGCCAGCTCGGCCGACCGGCGCTCGCGACGACGCGGACGCGGAAGCGGTCGAGCGCGTCGAGGTCGACGAGATCCCACGCGGGCGGCGGCAGCGCGTCGAGGTCGGGGGTGGCGCCGCGGAGCACGCCCACGCCGTCGAGCGCGGCGACGATGCTCGCCTCGGCCTCGTACTTCAGCCACGCGCGGGCCTCCGGGTAGCTCGCGAGGAGCGCGTCGCCGGTCTCCACGTAGTGCTGCCCCGACTGGTACGCGTCCGCGAGCACGATCGGCGCTCTCGCGTGGATCGCCCGGGAGCCGCGCAGGATCGCGGCGAGCACGTCGTCGCGGTGCGGCGGGCGGTGAAACGGGGTGACGGCGACCACCACCGCGTCGACGGGGCCGGCCGCCTCGACCTCGGCGAGCACGTTCTCGACGCTCGCGCCGAGGTGGCCTCGGCCGTCGCGGCGCCAGTGGAGCGTGGAGGTCTGGAGCGCGTAGGCGTCGACGAGCGCGACGTCGCCGAGCCGGTCCCGCAGGGTCGCCGCGACCGACGCGGCGCCGAGGTCCGCGAAGTACGGGTAGTCGATGAAGTCGCGCGCGATCGTGGTCGGCGGGTGGATCACGAGCACGCGGCGCATGACCGACAGGGTAGCGCGGGATACGATCCAGGCGATGCTCACCGAGGAGGTTCATTCCGCCGGGGTCGCCGACGACAAGGTCGCGCTTCACGAGGACGCCGCGCACGAGCGCCGGAACTGGGTGCGCCTCACCTACGACTGCAACAACAAGTGCATCTTCTGCCTCGACTCGGACACCCACGACGGCGAGATGCGCGACCCCGAGGAGGTGAAGCGGCAGATCCTCGACGGGCGGAAGAAGGGCGCGACGCGCCTGATCCTGTCGGGCGGTGAGCCGACCATCCACCCGCGCTACGTCGACTTCATCCGGCTCGGTCGCCTCGCCGGGTACCCGAAGATCCAGACCGTCACCAACGGCCGCCTCTTCGCGTACCAGGAGTTCATCGACAAGTGCGTCGCGGCGGGGCTCTCCGAGATCACGTTCTCGCTCCACGGCCCGAACGCGCGCGTGCACGACGCGCTGGTCGGCGTGAAGGGCGCGTTCGAGCAGGAGAGCGCCGGGCTGCGCAAGGCGCTCGACGACGGCCGCCCCATCGTCAACGTCGACATCGTCATCAACCGCGGGAACGTGAAGGTCCTGCCGGAGATGCTCGAGACCTTCTACGGCTGGGGCGTGCGCGAGTTCGATCTCTTGCAGGTCGTGCCCTTCGGCCGCGCGTTCACCGAGGGCCGCGACATCCTCTTCTACGATCTCGAGGAGGCCGCGCCGTACGTCCGCGAGGCGCTCGCGTTCTCGGAGCGGCCGGACGTCCACGTCTGGTTCAACCGCTTCCCGCCGCCGCACCTCGAGGGCTACGAGCACCTCATCCAGGACCCCTACAAGCTCAACGACGAGGTCCGCGGCCGGCGCCAGGAGCTCGACCGACAGCTCGAGCACGGCGAGCCCCTCGACTGCCGCGATCCGGGGCGCTGCAAGTACTGCTACCTCGAGTCGCTCTGCGACGGGCTCGAGGTCGCGCAGGAGACGACGCATCAGCACCGCTTCGAGCGCGTGCGCCTCGACACGCGCTGGGAGGCGAGCCTGCCGCCCGTCTACGGGGGCGATCCCGCCTCCGCGCGGAAGGTGAACGGCAAGGTCGGCCTGCCGGTCTTCGGGGGCTCCACGCCGACGCTCGAGCACCTGCCGCTGCCTGCGCGCGTCGCGCGCGCGGGCGCGACGACGTTCTGGGTGAAGGCGCCCGACCTCGCGGCCGCGCGCGCCGCGCTCGCGCCCTTCGACGACGTCGAGGCGATCGAGCTCGAGCTCGACGACTACGCCGGCCTCGCCGAGGATCCCTCGAAGGTGACCCGCGCGATCGCGTCGACGCCGGCGCAGATCGAGGAGCTGCTCGCCGTCGACGCGCCGTTCGAGGTGCTCGTCGATCTCGGCGTGGCCACGATGGCGTGGCTCGACGCGAACCCGCCGTCGCCGCGCCTCGCGATCCGGCAGCCCACCTACGAGCGCCTCACCGAGGCGAGCGAGCAGGACGTCGACGCGCCCGCGTTCTTCGCGCGGTATGCGAAGGACGTCCCGGTGGAGGGGTTGCCCGCCTGCGTGATCGGGCGCGCGCCGAGGATCCCCGCGCGCACGCTCGACACGGCGATGATGCGCCCCGACGGGCAGCTGGAGATCTTCCGCTACACGCGCCGCTACATCCTCGACGGCTACCGCTCGAAGTCGCTGCGCTGCCGCGCGTGCGTGCACGACGCCGAGTGCGCGGGTCTGCACATCAACCAGGTGCGGGCGCACGGCTACCGGTGGCTCGCGCCGATCAGTCCGCCTGGGTGACGTCGGCCTGGTCGCTGACGAGCAGGGGGCCGCTCTCGGGCGCCTCGACCACGAGGCGCTTGGGCGAGACCGCCTCCCGGTAGCCCTCGCCGGCGCGCGCCGCCTCGTCCGGGTCGCGCTCCCAGCGGCCCCGGCCGACCACCGCGACCGTCTCGCCCGGCTCCGCGATCCCCTCGCGGTAGCGGATGGTCTTGTTGAAGATCCAGCCCTGCGTGTCGTGGCCGCGCGCGGCGAGGAACGCGGTCAGCTCGGGGGTCGGGTCGTTCAGGAAGCCGCTGCCGCCGCGCGCGTCGCCGTCGAGCACGGCCTGGACGTGGCTGGTGCGCACGAGCGCCTTGCCGGAGTCGTCGCGCAGGAAGAAGTCGACGCCGCCGGCCTCGTCCACGATCGTCCTCCAGTAGCTGCTCTTGCCGCGGGAGATCTTCTCCTCGACGATCACGCGCCAGTACGCGCAGAGCCTCCCGCTGAGCGGCGAGGCCACGGGCGCCTCGACGTGGACCTCGCCCACGACGCGCGCCCGCTCGCCCTCGAGCACGTCGGCGATCACCCGCCGAGGCGCCCCGCGCATCGCCCGCTTCGCGCGCTGGTCGTCCGAGAAGTACCAGCCGATGCCCGCGATGAGGCCGAACGCGAGGATCGCGAGCAGGAGGACCGAGAGGAACGTCATCGCCGAGCGGAGCCGGTCACTCCGCCGGCGCGGCGGCCGCCTTGCCCTCGGGGCTGGCGTAGAGCGCGTCGATGTTGGACGCGTACTTCTTGTTCACGACGTTGCGCTTGATCTTCATCGTCGGCGTGAGCTCGTCGCCCTCCACCGAGAACTCGACCGGCAGCACCTCGAACTTCTTGATCGTCTGGTAGCGCGCGACCTTCGCGTTGCACTCCGCCTCGATCTGATCGGTGAGGTACTTCCGGACGGCGTCGCTCTTCGAGACCTTCTCGAGGCCCTCGTCGGCGATGCCGAGGCGGCTCGTCAGCTCCGGCAGGGACTCGGGGTCCAGCGTGATCAGCGCCGACAAGTAGGGTTGCCGATCTCCGACCACGACCGCCTGCCCGACGCCCGCGATCTGCTTGATGTGCGCCTCCATCTCCGCCGGCGCGACGTTCTTGCCGCCCGCGGTGATGATGAGGTCCTTCTTGCGGCCGGTGATCTTGAGGTTGCCCTCGTCGTCGAGCGCGCCGAGGTCCCCGGTGTGCAGCCAGCCGTCGGCGTCGAGGAGCTCCTCGGTCTTGTCCGGCATGTGGAGGTAGCCGCGCGTCATGTTGCGGCCCTTGAGGAGGATCTCCTCGTCGTCCGCGATCTTGATGGTGACGCCCTGAAGCGCCTTTCCGACGGTGCCGAAGCGCGGCTTGCCGTACGTGCCGCAGGTGGCGACGCCGGTGGTCTCGCTCATCCCGAAGCCCTCGTAGACGACGATGCCGAGCGAGGCGAAGAACTCGAGGGTGCCCACCGAGATCGGCGCGGCGCCGGTCGCGGCGGCGACGATCTGATCCATGCCGAGCTTCTCGCGCACGCCGCCGAGGATCTTCTGCGCCTGGCTGCGCATGAAGCCGGTGACCGGCCTGCCGGTCGCGACCTCCTGCTTGAAGGACTCGAGCTCCTTCGCGCGCGCCCAGCCCACGAGCCAGCCCTTGAGGCCCCCCGTGTCGGCGAGCTTCGCCTCGAGCGCGGCCTGGAACTTCTCCCAGACGCGCGGCACCCCGAGGAAGAGGGTGGGGCGGACGTCCACGAGGTAGTCCTTGATCAGCTTCAGGTCGGGGCAGAAGAACACCTGCCCGCCCGTGGCGAGGTGCATGAAGTTCGTGAACAGCTGCTCGGCGACGTGGCAGAGCGGCAGGTAGCTCACCGACCGGTAGACGCCCTCCTCGGCGAACGGGGGCATGCGCTCGATGATCGCCTCGCCGATCATCACCATGCCGCCGTGCTCGAGGGTGACCGCCTTGGGGACGCCGGTGGTGCCCGACGTGTAGATCAGGAGCGCGGTCTCGTCCTCGGTCAGGTCCTCGAGGCGCTCGTCGAGGGCCGCGTCGTCCTGCTCGCGCCCGAGCGCCCGCAGCGCCTCGAGGCTCATCACGCGCTCGTCGCTGCTCCCGATCGCGTCCATCGTGACGATCTTGTCGACCGACATCAGGCCGGCCTCGATGCAGCGCAGGTACTTGTCGAGCTGCACGCGGTCGTCGCAGATGGCGATCTTCGCCTTGCAGTGGCTGACGATGTACGCCGTCTGCTCGTCGGTGTTGGTCGTGTAGATCGGCGCCGGCACGCCGCGCGCGCTCATGATGCCGAACTGGCAGAGGACCCACTCGCTGCGGTTGTTGCCGACGATCGCGACGCAGTCGCCGACCTCGTGGCCGAGCGCGATCAGGCCCTTGGCGACCTCGCGGGCCGCCGTCCAGTACTCGCTCCACGTGAGCGTCTGCCAGCTGCCGTCGACCTTGGTGGCGATCGCCTGGCGATCCGGCCGCTTCTTCGCCCAGCCCTCGAGCTGATCGACGAGCGTCTTCCTCTGCGTCATTCACATCCCTCCCCGAGCCGCGGAGCTTATCCCGGGCCGAGGCGGGTGGCTACGCGTCCCGCTCACATGGTGTCGTAGATGCCGTTGCTGACTTCGATGCGGTACGGGTCGCACGCCAGCACGGAGCCGGCTCGCCGGCGGACGCGGACGAAGTAGTCGGCCGTGTCGTCCTCGCAGACGCTCACGTCGGTCATCAGCGCCGCGCCGGCGCCCGTGCACGGGCACTGCCCGGTGAGGCGGTCCATGACGGTCTGCCGGAAGTCGGTCGCCCAGCTGTAGTCGGTGAACCCGGAGTCGGTGCAGCCCACCGTCGCGCAGTCACCGCGGAAGACGGTGAGCTCGAAGGTGTCGCCGGGGTTCGAGGTGAACAGCACGCGGACGTGGAAGTTGTCGCAGGCGGTGTCCGCCGCGTCGACGGCGTGGAAGCGGTACCAGACCTCGCGGTCGTCGGGCATGACGTTGCCGCTGACGGTCATCATCGTGCCGGTGTCGCTGAGGTTGCCGAGATCGATCGGGCTCTCGCAGCTCAGGCCCTGATCGAGCGCGGGCATCGCCACGCACTCGCATCCGGCGATGCTCCGGTCGAGATCGAAGGTGCCCGCCGGGCACCCGCAGCTGCCGGCGATACAGATGCCGCCGCCGGGGTACGACTCGCAGAGGGTCGCGGGGTCGCCCTCGTCGATCATGTCGTTGCAGTTCTCGTCGATCCCGTTGCACTGCTCGGGGTTGCCGGGGAACTTGTCCGGGTCGGTCTCGTCGCAGTCCTCGCCCGCGGGCGAGCCGTCGCCGTCGATGTCGACGTCCATCGGGACGCAGCGCCGGTTGTGGCAGACGTCGGTCGGTCGATCGCAGGTGCCGTCGCCGCGGCACGCGGGGTAGTCGCGGCAGGTGCCCGAGTCACAGTACTGGAAGTCGTCGCACGCGCCGCCGCACTCACCGCCGCCGCCCGAGTCGACCATCATCATGGAGCCGTCGGTGCCGCCGCCCGAGTCACGGGGGGGCGTCGACGAGTCGCCCACGCTCCCGTCGCCGGGCGGGCCCGAGTCCATGCCTCCGCCGCTGCCCGCGTCGGAACCTTCGCCGCTCGCGCAGCCCGCGATCGCCAGGCTCAGCGCTGCCGAGAGCGCGAGCAAGAGAGTGAGGCTCGAGGACTTCGCCATGCGCTCGCGCAAGCATACCCCAGGGTCCGGGCGTCACCAAAGGGCCCGCGAGATCACTCCACGAACAGGACGCGGCCCCGGAGGTACGACATCGGCACCGGCCCGAAGAAGCGGCTGTCGTTCGAGCGGTCGCGGTGGTCGCCCATCACGAACACGTGTCCGGCGGGGACGCGGACCGGCGCGACGTCGGTGATCGCGGGCCCTACCACGGTGTGGCTGGTCGCCCAGCGCCGCGCGCCCACGTGCTCCTCGACGACGACGCAGCCGGGCTCGTAGTCCAGGTGCTGGTCCGGATCGCACGGGCCGACGAGCTCCTGCGCCACCGCGACGCCGTTGCGGACGAGCTGCCCGTCGCGGACCTCGATCTCGTCCCCGGGCAGCCCGACCACGCGCTTGACCAGATCCATCCCGTCCGCGGGGCTCTCGATCACGACCACGTCGCCGACGCTCGGGCTGGCCCAGGTGGTGAGGGCCTCGGTCCGGAAGGGCACGCTCAGACCGTAGGCCGCGCGCAGGACGAACAGCCGCTGGGTGTCGACGAGGCTCGGCTCCATCGAGGGCCCCTCGACCACGTAGGCCTGCGCGATGCCGGTCCGGACGCCGAGGGCGAGGACGACGGCGAGGGCGAGGGTGCGCGCCGTCTCGGCGGCGCGCGAGGGCGCGGGTCGGCTCATGGCCGGCGAACGCCCGAAGCCGAGAAAGCATTCGCGTGGTGTAAGGCCGGCGGCGCGGGGCCGTTGGACCGCCACGATGAGACACCTCGCCCTGGCCCTCACGCTGCTCGCCGTCCCCGCTCCCTGCGCCGCCTCGGCCTCGCCCGGGCCCCCGCCCGACGAGCGCCTGGCGGGGCTCGAGGTGATCGGCGAGGCGGTCGTCCGCGACCTGGCGCTGCAGGTGCACTGCGACGCCACGAACCTGATCGACGACACCGCGCGCTGCGCGCTGCGCGCTCGGTTCTCGCTCGAGGCGATCGGCGAGGTGTCGATCCACGCGGGGCCGCGCGCACCCCGCCCCGACGGCGAGACCTCCTTGCGGGCGATGGGGCAGCTGGTGCGCGTCGGCGAGGTCCGGGTGGACGGCGAGGTTCTCGGCGAGGAGCCGCGCGGCCTCGAGCCCGGAGCGCGCGTCGAGGTCGAGATCGAGGCGGACCGGGAGCTCGGCCGCGGCGTCGAGTACGTGGGTGAGGCGCCCTGGATCGTGATGCCGATGGTCGGACGCCACCCCCTGTTCGGTCAGAGCGAGGGCATGCGGCGCGGCGGCGACGGCATCGGCGGGGTCCTCGTCGACGGGGCGCGGGTGCGCTTCGAAGGGGAGCTCGGCGTCGAGGTCGAGGCGCCCGGCTTCCTCCACGTGCGGGTCGCCGGTCACGAGGTCGACGGGAGCCGCACCCTCGACGCGAGCCGGCCGACCCTCAGCCTCGGCATCGAGGCTCGCCCGGACGCCGATCCGGTGGTCCAGCTCGGCGGCCCGGTGGTGGCGCTCGGCGCGACCGGCCCCTTCCCGGGCAGCCCGGACGACGAGCCGCGCTTCCATCTCTCGGTCGGCTACGAGCTCGGGCTCTTCGAGTGGGTGCTCGTGTCGGCCGCGTTCGAGACCGACTTCGACTCGATCGCGGAGGCGCTCGTGGTCGAGGCGGCGACCCCGCAGCTCATGGTGATCGTGCCGAGCATCAGCGGGGGCGTGGGGGTCGTCGCGCGGCAGCTCGGGGACCGGGACGCCGACGCGGCGCTCCGGCTCCGGGCCGGCGTCCACCTCTTCGGGGTGGGGGTCCGCGCCGACTACGACTACTGGCCGACCACCGGCGACTGGACCGTGACGATCGCGGCTCGGATCAGCCTGTGACGTTCAGCCTCGGACCCCGCGGGTGAAGCTCGGGAGCACGTGCCGCGCGTAGTCGATCGTCGGCTGGTAGTGCGCGAAGAGCCCACCGAGGGTCCCGAACACGCGGCCGATCATCACGAAGTGGTCCGGGACGCGCACGACCGGGTCGTGCTCCGACGCGCTCATCAGCCCGCGCGCCTGCGCGATCATCGCGTCGCCGTCGCCGAAGCGCATCGCGCCGCTGGCCACCGCGTCCCGGAAGTCGCGCAGCATCGCGTCCGCGAAGCGCTCGAGCGTCTCGTGCGAGCCGCTCCGCGTGGCGAAGCCGAGCGCGTCGAGGTGCTCGATGACCCCGGCCCGATCCGAGAGCAACGCGGCTTGCACGAGCCCGAGGTAGGTCCGCCGGACCGACGCCGGCAGCTCCTTCGCGCACCCGAAGTCGAGCACCACGAGCTCGTCGGCCTCGGTGACGAGGAAGTTCCCCGGGTGCGGGTCGGCCTGGAACACCCCGGCCTCGATGACCTGCGCGACGTAGGCCTCGAGCAGCCGGCCGAGGATCGTCGAGACCCGCTTCGTCTCGCCGGCCGCGTGCAGCGCGTCGAGCGCGTCGGTGATCTTCACGCCTGGCTCGAAGCTCGCGACGAGGACGCGCTCGGTGCAGAGCTCGGGGACCGGCGCGGGGACGCGGATGCCCTCGAAGCCGCCCTCCGCGAAGAAGGCCTCGAGGCGCTCCATCGTCGCGCGCTCGCGGGGGTAGTCGAGCTCGGCCATCACCATCGCCCGGACCTCGGCGACGATCGTGTCCCAGTCGCTCGGCGGGAGCTGATCCCGGACGCCGCCGATGAAGGCCTCGAGCAGGTCGAGGTCGTGGACGACGAGCTCGTCGATGTCCGGACGTCGGATCTTCACCGCGACCTCGAGGCCCCCGGTGGTCGTCGCGCGGTGCACCTGGCCGATGCTCGCGGCCGCGATCGGGGCCTCGTCGAAGGACGAGAACACCTCCGCGAGCTCGACGCCGAGGTCCTCCTCGAGGGTCGCGCGGACCGCCTCGAACGGGACGCCGGGCACCTGATCCTGGAGCTTGGAGAGCTCCGTGATCCAGGCCGCGGGCAAGAGATCCGCGCGGGCGGAGAGGAGCTGCCCGACCTTGAGGAAGGCGCCGCCGTGCCCGACGCAGAGCTCGTAGAACCGCCTCGCGTTCTTCTGGTGCAGCGCCTCGAGCTGTCTCGCGGCGCGCCCCCGCGTGACGAACGCGGACCGGGTCACGTGGAGCCGGTAGCTCGTCGCGATCGCGGTCAGGCACCAGCCCGTCGCGGCGAGCCGCTTGACCTTGCGGGGCGTGCCCCGGGTCTCCTCCCAGGTCTGCTCGCCGATCTCCCGCACGTCCCAGACGACAGCCTCGATGGCGCCGAGCACGGCGTCGAGGAGGCGGAGCCACTCGCGCAGGCCGGCGTCGGGATCCCGGCGAGGGCGGCGAGGGCGGCTGATTTCTCGGTGCATTTCCATGTGACACGCTCCGTTGACGGTGTGTAACACGATGTATTACACACGGTCGAGCTTGTGTCACGGTGTTTGTGATACAACGTGTGTCACACAGTCATCGCCGACGCGGCCCCCGCCCGTCCGGCCCCTGGCCGTGGCGCCCGTAGTCGGGCGGCGGCGGCGGGGGCGGTCCGGGCGGCGGGCCGTGCTCCATCCGCGCGTCCATCTCCCGGACGATGCTCTCCGTGGTGAGGCGCACGATCGTGTCGACGATGCGCTTCTCCTCTTCGCAGAACGAGCAGCGCGGACCGGCGGGCTCGTCGTTGTCCTCGAGGCGGTCGAGGCGGCGCTCGAGCGCCTCGAGGCGCGCGAGGATCTCGTCGATGCGGTCGTCCATGCGATCAGCCTACTCCCGGCGGCAGCTCTCCGTCCCAGCGCGGCACGCCGCGGGCGTCGAGCGCGCGCGTGAGCGCCTCGAGCCGGTCGCGCTGCCAACCGGGGTCGCGCGCCTCGGCGTGTGCGTCGAACAGCTCCGTCGCGTCCTCCTCGCCGCGCAACACGTCGAGGCTCACCGAGTCGGCGACCGCGGCGAGCGCGTCCGCGAGCGCGTCGACGTCGCCGGGCAAGACGGGTTGCACGACCGCGAACGTGCGGACGCCGCGCGCGCGGAGCGCGGCCAGCACCTCGAGCCGGTCCGCGACCGAAGCGGCGCGCGGCTCGAACCAGGCGCGGACCGCGTCGTCGACGGTGGGGAGCGAGAAGCCGACCTGCGCGCCCTCGATGGACGCGAGCAGATCGACGTCGCGCTCCACGAGGCGCGCGCGCGTGAGGACGAGGACGGGGCGCGGGGGCGCGTCGCGCAGCACCTCGAGGCACGCGCGGGTGAGCTCGAGCTTCGCCTCGATCGCGTGGTACGGGTCGCTCACGACGGGGCAGAGCTTGATGGGGTGGGGCGGCACCTCCTCGAGCTCGCGGGCGAGGACCGCCGCGGCGTTGATCCGCGCGTCCACGTACGAGCCCCACGGCGCCGTCGTCAGGCCCCGCATCCGCCGCGCGAGCCCGACGCGGCCCTGCGCGTAGCAGAAGCGGCAGCCGATCAGGCAGCCCACGTAGGGGCTCAGCGTGAAGTAAGGCTGCTCGGCGCGGCCCGCCGGCTCGAGCGCTCGCGTGACCTCGACCTCGCGGACGCGGCCGTCCCCGGCGTGCCGAGCGAGGCGCTCGAGCACGCGGTCCTCGTTGCGACGCGCGCGCGCCGCGACCGCCGCGCAGAGGGCCTCGCCGCGCTTGGTCCCCGTCGCGCCCGCGCGGTAGGCGAAGAGCAGGCGGCCGCTGCGCGCGGCGTGCTTGGTGTCCGGCGCGTCGGCGAAGACCTCCACGTGCACGAGCTCGCCCGCGTCTTCGAAGGTGAGCCGCAGCCCGAGCTCGGTGGAGGCGCGCAGGAAGGTCGCGCCGGCCAGCTCCTCGCCCGGCGAGAGCGGCGCGAGCAGCTCGACGAGCGCGTCCGCGAGATCGATCACGTCCAGCCGTAGAGCGGACACAGGACGCGGACGAGCGCGAACACGAGGATCGCGCAGACGACGTTGAGCACGAGGCCGCTCTTCATCATCTGGATCTGGGAGACGCGCCCCGTGCTGTACGCGATCGCGTTCGGGCCGGTCGCGATGGGGAGCATGAACGCGCAGCTCGCCGCGAGCCCGACCGCGAGCGCGGGCGGGACCGGCGAGACGTGGAGCTCGGCGGCGATCCCGATCACGAGCGGCACGAGCATGTTCGCCGAGGCGGTGTTGGAGCAGACCTCGGTGAAGAAGATCGTGAAGACGCAGGCCACCGCGGTGAGCGCCCACAGCGAGTGGATCCCGCTCAGCGCGACGAAGCCGCGGCTCATCGCCGACGCGAGCCCCGTGTCCACGAGCTGCGTCCCGAGCGCGATGCCGCCGCCGAACAGGAGGATGATCCCCCAGTCGATCTGCGCGGCCTGCTTCCACGAGAGGACCCGCTCGCCGTCGCCGCGCGGGACCATGAAGAGGATCGACGAGGCGAGGATCGCGACCACGCCCGGGTGCATCAGCCGCTTGATCTCCTCGGCCGCCTCGAGCTCGAGCGCGCGCGAGACGCCGGGCAGGACCCAGCCGACGACGGCGAGCCCGAAGGCGATCGCGGTGACGATCTCGCCGCGCGACCACGCCTCGGGGACCGCTTCGAACGGGTCCTCGTCGGGCGCGGCGGCGCTGGCCGTGGCCTCGGTGGTCGGGTGAAAGCGACCCACCACGATCCACACCGCGACGCTGATGAGCACCGCCGCGGGGAGCCCGACCTTCATCCAGTCGAGGAAGCCGATCGTCGTGCCGGCGTTCGCGAGGAGGCGGACCGTGATCAGGTTCGGCGGGCTCCCGACGAGCGTGCCGAGCCCCCCCGCGGAGCAGGCGAACGCGAGCGCGAGGAGCCCGCCCGTGGCGGCGTGGTCCTGGCCCGCGCGGCGCCGGAGCATCTTGAGGAGGATGGGGACGAGGATCGCCGTCGCCGCGGTGTTCGAGATCCACATCGAGAGCAGCGCGCCCGCGAGCATCAGCGCGATCCGCACCCGCGAAGGAATCGCGGCGACCCACGAGGAGCCCACGATGGCCTTGGCCATCCGCCGGTCGAGGCCGTGGTGGCTCATCGCCTCGGCGATGAAGAAGCCGCCCACGAAGAGGTAGAGGAGGGGATCGGCGTAGTACTTGAACGCGTCGGCCGCGGGCGCGATGTCGGCGACGACGAGGAGCGGCGCGATCAGCAGCGCGGTCACCGCGATCGGGATCACCTCCGTCAGCCAGGCGACGAGGATGGCGCCGAACACGGCGGCGAGCCGATGCGCGGACTGCGCCTGATCGGCCGGGAGGTCGAGGGGGAGCGGCGCGAACCAGAGCGCGACGAAGACGAGCGGAGCCCCGACCATCCCGGCCCTCGCTCGCCACCCCGACCCGCTCGCGGCCTCCACGCGGTGCCAGGATAGCAGCCCCCGGGGGGCGGCTGAGCAGCCACGCAGCGCGTCCGGCCGGACGCGACCCGCGCTCCGACCCCGGGCAACCGGGCCCCAGGGCCTCCTGGCGTGGCTCTTGCCACCTCCGGAATTCGATGTCGCCTCGAAGCTCGAAACTTGCGCCGGTCGATCCCGTGTTCAAGGCTCGGCCTGTTCGGATGCGCAGGCTGTCCCTCACGTTGCTCCTCGCGCTCGCGGCCTACGGCTGCGAGGAGCTCGATCTCGGGACGAGCCCGACCCCGGAGGCGCCGCCCGCGGTGGCGGACCCCGACGTCGACGCGACCGAGCCGCCGCCCGCCGAGGGCGAGCATCGCCCGCGGGTCGACGCGCGGCCCCCGCCGCTCGCGCACCCGGTCCCGCTGTTCGAAGACGGCGCGACGGAGCGGGAGATCGACGCCGCGACCGCGAGCGAGGAGGGCTTCCTGCTCCTCGACCTCGGGGAGGAGTGGACGCCTTACCTCTTCACCGAGCAGTCCAACCCCGGCGAGGAGCGCATCGAGCACGCGTACCGCGAGACCTACCTCGCGCTCGCGCGCGGCGAGTTCCCCTCGGATCATCACGGGGCGCGCGCGGAGCGCGACAAGTACCTCGAGCTGTACGGGATCATGCCGACGCTCGGCCTGCTGCGAGAGCGCTTCCGGCGGGTCCGCGATCTCGAGTGCCGCGAGGACCTCGATCTCGCGCCGCTCGAGGCGTTCGACGGCTTCATCCGCTACACGAACAACGGCGCCGCGCGGACCTCGGCCCGGCGGTTCGTGGTCGTCGAGCGCGCCGTCGCCGACTACGTCGCGCGGCAGCACGTCGCCGACGAGAGCGCGCTCGACGAGGGCCGCCTCGACGACCGCGAGCAGCGCACCCTGCGCGAGTTCCGCGAGAACGCGCCGCGCGTCCGGGCGATCCGCGCGACCCAGGCGCGCCTCGAGTGCGAGGGCTACTTCGAGGGCAAGGGCGACTACATCTCGGGCGGGCTCGACTGGCCGACGCACGAGGCGCTCGCCGAGTTCGAGCGTCGCCACCGGCTGTTCGGCTGGGGCTTCATCGGCAACGACACCCTCGAGCGGCTCCGCATGAGCCCGCTCGAGCTCGAGCGCCAGGCCGTCATCCGCATCCTCACGGAGCGCGCGGTGCACTCGCTCGGCGTGCTCGAGGACGGCAGCGCCGAGGGGTCGACGTACCGCGCCGCGGACAACACCGACACGCCGATCCCGAACCTCGAGGAGCAGACGCGCGACGCGCTCGTGCAGGCCCTCGGGCTGACCACGCCGGAGGCCACGCTCGACTTCCTCGAGGGGCTCGGCGAGCTCTCGCCCGGTGACGAGCGGATGGTCGCGATCCACGCGCCCGAGCTGCCGCCCTACTACTCGAGCGACATGAACATCCGCATCGAGATCGATCGCGGAGACGTCTGGTACGAGTTCCCGTACGACGAGGAGGGCCGCGAGCGCTCGCAGCCGGTGCAGCGGCGGCCTCGCACGTCGGTGATCGTCCGCTACCGCGGCCAGGACATCCGCGTGGCGCGCTTCGGGACGACGGTCGGCGGCTGGCGCACCGAGGAGATCGATGGCTCGATCTGGTGGCGCTACAAGAACTCGCCGGTCGGCCCGCGCGTCTGGGAGAACATCGTCAGCGCGCCGGTGTGGATGCCGCCTCCGTCGACCCCCTCGCGCGACCTCGTGACGCGCGTCCCGGGGCGCAGCGGCGCCGACGCGTACCGCGTGAACCTCCACGAGACGGGCCCGAGCTACGCGAGCGCGTACGGCCTCGTCGCGGCGTACCACCGCATGTACAGCGAGGACGACGACGGCAACATCACCCTGCGCGGCGACGAGGGGATCCGGAGCCACGGCTCGGTCGACTACATGAGCATCATGCGGCGCCACTCGCACGGGTGTCACCGCCTGCACAACCACATCGCGGTGCGGCTGATGAGCTGGGTCCTCGAGCACCGGAACCACACCCGCGTGGGTCACCAGCAGACGGCCTTCCACCGCGCCATCGAGCACGACGGGCACACCTACCAGCTCGACATCGAGCGGGGCGGCTACGTCTTCCAGCTCGAGCACCCCATCCGGGTCAACGTGCTCGAGGGCCGCATCCGCGGCTCCCGCGCCACCCCGATCGAGACGCCCCTGCCGCGCTACGACGCGGAGCTCGGCGCCTACGTGAACCCCGAGGGCGCCGCCTTCACGATCAGCCGCACTGGCGTGATGACGCCCTTCGCCCTGCCCGACGCGGGCCTCCCGATCCCGGACGGGGGCGTCGCCGTCGCGCCGACGATCGTGAACCCGTTCGAGTGAGATGGCCTCGCTGCACCCCCAGAACGGCGCGCGCGTCGTGCTCGAGCGCGCCGCGATCGACGAGGGCTCGGCGACCTACACGGTGACCGTGTACGAGCCGGACGGGGTGCTGCAGAGCACGCTCGCGCGCTTCTCCGAGGAGGGCGTCACCGTCGAGCCGTGGGAGCGCGAGCTCGACGCCTGGCTCGCCGTCTTCACCGACCGCTTGCTGAAGAGCTTCGCGAAGAGCCACGCTGGCGGCCCGTGGTCGCGCGAGGGCTGGCCCCGCAAGATCACCCGCTGGCGCGCCGAGCGCTCCTGACCCTCAGCGCGCGGCGATGAAGTCGGCCATCCGCGCGGTCATCGCGTCGATGTGCAGCGGGAACGTCATGTGGCCTCCGTCGATCCAGAGGATCGGGGGCTGGCCCCACTCGCGCCACTGCCGCTCGGCGAGCTGCGCGTCGATGTAGACGTCCTCGCGCGCCTGGATCCAGAGCTGGCGCTCGGGCGGCAGGAGCGGCCGGTACTTCGCCCACCCGAGGCGATCGAAGATCTGGCGACGCGCGGCCTCGTCGACGCCCCACTTCTCGAGGTCGTGCTTCATCCGCCACAGGATCGGCGCCTGCTCGACGGCCTCGACGAGCTGCAGGTGGCCGATCATCGGGATCGCGTAGTCGGGCCCCGGCTCGAGGCACGCGAGGAGCATCGTGATCGCGCCGCCGAGGCTCAGCCCGGTCACCCCGATCTGCTCGTAGCCCTGCTCGCGCAGCCACCCGATCGCGCTACGCACGTCGTGCACCGCCTGCCGGATCCCCTCGACCGTGCGCACGAGGTCGGCGGTCCAGAACAGCTCCCCGGAGTAGAGCGCCCGCCACGGCTTGCGGACCCCGTGGAAGGGCAAGGCGACGTGCGCGAGATCGCAGCGCGGCAGCTCGTGGCTCCACTTGCGGAAGACGGTCGTCTCCTCGGCCCAGGAGCCAGGCTCGAGCCAGCCGTGGACGTAGACGAGGCAGTGCTCGCGCCGCTCCCCGTCCGGGCGCAGCCAGCGCATCGAGGCGTTCTCGTTGATCGCGTACTCGCCCTCGTGGCGCTTCCGGTAGCGCGGGCAGAGCACCTCGTGGGTCGAGCGCCAGGTCACCGTGCTCGAGCGGATCGCGCGGTCGAGGAGGCTGCGGTGCAGCGTGACGCGAGGCATCGGCGGCGGAGCGGGGAAGACCTCGGCGGGCTCGAGGTCGAGGTAGCGCTCGAGATCGGCGACCGTGTTCGTCTTCGCGGCTCGCACGTGGAGCAGGCGGGAGAGGCCCCCGATCACCGAGTCGACCCTGGTTCCGTAGCCCAAGCTTCCTCCTCTGGACGAGGGAACAGCGGGCGAAGGGCCGCGCGTTCGATCGCCACACCGGCACAGAGTAACCCTGCGGCTTTCTTGGGTCGCCTGTGTGGTGGGATGTAGGCTGATTTCGCACACCCATGCCCTCCACCGCCTCCGAGCTCGGAACGATCCCCGCCAAGCAAGCGCACGCCTCGGGCGTGTTCCAGACGTCGCCGGGGATGCTCCGCAAACGCGTGCTCGGCCCCTGGGCCGAGGGCATCCAGCAGTACCTCGCGATCCGGCTCGGCGACGGCGCGCGAGGCCGCGCCGCGTATCGGACGCTGGCTCGCATGGTCGAGAGCCTCCCGATCGAGGAGCTGCTCGAGGATCCGGGGCCCAAGGCGCAGCTCTATCGGCTCGCGCGCTCCGTCGCCGAGACCGAGCGGGCGATGCCCGGCGGCGCCAGCGAGGGCAGCCTCAAGTGGCGCACCGCGGGCCGGCGCGGCTACGCGCGCCTGCGCTCCGAGCTGTCGCCGCGCGACGCCGAGATCCTCGAGCTGCGCCACGCCCGCGAGCTCGAGCTCGAGGAGCTCGCGTTCGTGCTCGAGCTCGGGACCCCCGAGGCGGAGCTTCGCCTCGACACCGCCGAGGCGCGCGCCCGTCAGATCCTCGGTCGCGACGCGCCCGATCCGCTCGACTCGCGCGCGGCGCCGTACGTCGAGGCGTTCGCGCTCGCGCGCTCCTGGAACGCCGAAGGGGAGGAGGCCGAGACCGAGGGCCTCGAGCCGGGCACGCTCGTGGGCGGGCGCTACCAGCTCGTGCAGCGCGTGGGGGTGGGCGCGTTCGGCGACGTCTACCGCGCCGAGGACGTCGAGGTCCCCGGCCACCAGGTCGCCCTCAAGATGCTCCGTCAGCCGGCGCTGAGCACCTCGGCTCGTCAAAGCGCCTTGCGTGAGCTCAAGCTCAACGCGGCCGTGTTCCACCCGTCGCTGGTGCAGTTCAAGGACCACGGCTGGTTCGACGAGCGGCTGTGGTTCGTGATGCCCTGGTACGAGGGCGAGACCCTCGAGCAGCGGATGCGCCGCGAGCCGCTCACCCGCGCGGAGGCCCGAGCCATCTTCGTGCCGCTCGCCCGCGCGCTCGGCGCGCTCCACGCGGTCGGGATCCGGCACCAGGACATCAAGCCCGAGAACGTCCTGCTCACCCGCCTGCCCGGCGAGGAGGGCATCCTCCCCGTCCTCATCGACCTCGGCGTCGCGGCCGAGGAGTGCGAGACGATGCTCGGGGGGACGCCGCTCTACTTCGCGCCCGAGGTCGCCGCCCGGTTCACCAGCAACGGCGCCTTCGGCCCCGACGTGGGTCCGGCCGCCGACGTCTTCGCGCTCGCGCTCTCGCTGCGCAACGCGCTCGAGCCCGACACGCAGGCCGACGTGCCCGCGGGCGCGGTGCGGGCGTTCGTGGCGCGGCGCGCCGAGGAGATCCCCGACCTCCCGGACGAGCGCGACCTGCGCTTCCTCGGGCCGCACCTGCTGCGGTGGATGAGCCACGATCCGCTGGACCGGCCGACCGCGGTGGAGCTCGCCGAGGAGCTCGCCGTGCTGACCGCCCCCGAGGAGCGACGCGAGCGCCGGTGGCGCCTCTTCCGATGGCTGGCGCCGCTGCTGTTCACGCTCGCGGTCGGCTTCGGCGCGGTCGTGTGGGCGATGCAGCAGCAGGTCGCCGAGGGGCAGCACGCGGCCCGATCCGCGCGCGCCGCCGCGGCCGAGGCGCGCGCCGATCTCATCGTCGCGGGAGCTCGCCAGGAGGCGCTGCAAGAGGGCCACGCCGCGCTGCTGCAGCGCTACGAGCAGAGCCGCCTCAGCCGGAGCGAGCTCGCCGGAGAGCTCGCGACGACCGAGGGCCAGCTCGGGATCGTGCGTCAGGAGCTCAGCGCGGCGATCGCGCAGCGGCGCGCGACGCGCGAGGAGCTGCTCACGACCCGCGGGACGCTGGCCGAGCGCGAGGCCACCCTGGCCGCGCGCGACGCGACGGTGGCGCGGCTCGAGACGGACCTCGAGGACGCGCGCGCCCGCAGCGAGCGGGTCGAGCGGGACCTCGTGGCCACCCTCGAGCGGGCGAGCGGAGCCGAGCGCGCCCGGGACGCGGCCCGCGCCCACGCGGCGGCGCTCGGGCAGGAGATCGAGTCGGCCAACGCGCGGGCGACGGCGGCCGAGACGCAGCTGTCGGCGGCTCGGGCGGCGCGAGATTCGGCGGTCGGCGAGCTCGCGGGGCTGCGGGCGCGCGTGGCGAGTCTCGCGAACGCGCTGTCGGCGACCCCGGAGACGATCTCCGCGCCTCCCTCGGAGGAGCCGCAAACCCCCACGATCATGGAGGACGCGGTCCCCGTCGAGTGAGCTTTCCGTGCGCTTGCCCGTTGTCGTGTTTGAAAGCGCTGTGTTATTGCGCGGACCCTGGCAGAATCGGGCAACACGCATGACTCGATGGGTGAATCCCCCCTCCCGCGCCCGCGCGTGTGACGAGGTTCCTGGATGATGTTGTGGATCATCGCTGCGATCGCTGGCGCGGTGATGCTGGCGGGTATCGCCTTCCTCGCGCTCAAGGGCGACGACGGGCCGGAAGAGCCCGTCAAGCGCAAGGCCGGGGGCAAGGGCGGTCGCGACGACGAGTACGAGGAGCCGGACGAGCGGGGCACGCGCCTCGCGAGCGATCCGCCTCCCTCCGGCATCTCCTCCAAGGCCGCTCCGAGCGAGGAGCTCGCGGCCGTGATGGAGAGCCAGGAGCTGTGGCTCGAAGAGGACGAGGAGCCCACCGGCCCGGTGCCGAAGATCGTCGTCTCCGCGTCGGGCGGGACCCACCCCGGGCAGAAGCGCGAGCACAACGAGGACGCCTTCCTCGTCCTCGCCGAGCACGACGTCTACGCGATCGCCGACGGGATGGGCGGGTACGCGGCCGGCGAGGTCGCCTCCGCGATCACCGTGGACTCGCTGGCCGAGTGCTTCGCCCTCGGCAAGTTCGGCGAGCTCGAGGAGGGCTGGCCCCGCCGGGGCGCCGAGCTCGCGTCCGCGATCCGCGAGGCCAACACCCGCGTGCGCGCCGAGGCCGCCAAGGACGACAAGAAGCAGGGCATGGGCACCACCGTGGTGGCGGCCCGCTTCTCGCCGGGCCGTCGCCGCGTCTACATCGCGCACGTCGGCGACAGCCGCTGCTACAGGATCCGTCAGAACGAGATCAAGCAGCTCACGACCGACCACACGCTCGGCGCGGTCGGCATCAAGGGGCCCGCGGCGGGCAAGCTCAGCCGCGCGGTCGGCGTCTTCGACGACGTCGACGTCGACCTCACGATCGACGAGCCGCAGGCCGGCGACTATTACCTCCTCTGCTCGGACGGCCTCTTCAAGATGGTCCCCGAGGCCGAGATCCTCCCGATGCTCTCGGGCGCCGAGACGCTCCAGAAGGCCGTCGATCAGCTCATCGTCGAGGCGAACGCGCGCGGCGGTCGAGACAACGTCAGCGTGGTCCTCGTCCGCATCGACGAGCCGGACTTCGATCCCGGCGAGAGCGGCGAGCACATGCTGCCCGGGTGACCTTTGTGGGCTGCCCGCCCCGGGGCCGCTGCGATAGTCTGGGACCGTGCCGTACCTGACCCCCCAGGAGCGTGTCGGGACCGTCGTCGCCGATCGCTAGCAGCGCTCCGGACGCCGCCGACCGGATCGCGAGGCACGTGCAGCCCGTGGTCAGCGTCGCGAGCGCCTAGCGCCGCGAGCGCCGCGAGCGCCGCCAGCCGACGAGGGCCAGCCCGAGCAGGAGCAGCGCCCACGGCGTGCGCGAGGCGCCGCCCGCGCGGCAGGTGCAGGCCCCGCCCGTGAGCACCGGGGGATCCGCCTCGTCGATGCCCGCGTCGCCGGCGCACATCGTCGTGCAGGCGCCCGCGACCGCCGCGCCGGGCACCCCGCCGCCGAGATCGCAGGTCTCCCCGTCGTCGATCACGCCGTCCCCGCAGAACGGGTTCTCGCACGCCGTCCGGCAGGCGTTCGGCGCGGCGTCGTCGTTGGCCGCGCCGTCGTCGCACGCCTCCCCCGTGTCGACGGTGCCGTCGCCGCAGGTCGGCAGCACGCACGTGGTGCGGCACGCGTCGGCGGCCGCGTCGTCGTTGGCCGCGCCGTCGTCGCACTCCTCACCCGGATCGACGAACCCGTCGCCGCACGTCTCGCGGCAGGTGCTCGCGCCGCCGGTCGGCTCGAAGCACACCCAGCCCGGCTCGACGGCGCAGAAGTCGTCGCAGCCGTCACCCGGCGTCGCGTTGCCGTCGTCGCAGGACTCGCCGCGGCCGACCATCGAGTCGCCGCACGACACCGCGCAGACGCCCATCGCGTCGCGCGTGAACCCGGGCCCGCACTCGCAGGTGTGGGGCATCCCGATCTGGTTCACGCAGATCTCGACGGAGGTGCAGCTGTCGGTGCCCTCGGCGCACTCGTCGATGTCGGCGCAGTCGAAGCCGGAGCCGCGCCACCCCGGGCCGCAGGCGCAGCTGAAGCTGCCCACCGTGTTGGTGCAGATCGCGTTGACGTCGCAGGTGTCGGTGCCCTCGAGGCACTCGTCGATGTCCTCGCAGGTGAAGCCGTCGCCGCGGAAGCCCGCGTTGCAGGAGCAGCGCCACGAGCCCGGCTCGTTCACGCAGACCGCCGCGGTCGAGCACCGGCTCGAGAAGGTCGAGTCGAGGCACTCGTCGATGTCGGTGCAGGTGCGTCCGTCGCCGTCCCAGCCCGCGTCGCAGGCGCAGGTCCAGCTGCCGGGCGTGTTGGTGCAGATCGCGTTCGTGTCGCAGTCGTCCGAGCTCTCGGCGCACTCGTCGACGTCGGCGCAGCTCACCAGGCCATCGCCTCGCCAGCCCGTGTTGCAGACGCACGCGAAGGTGCCCGGCCGGTTGTTGCACGTCGAGTTGACGTCGCACATCGAGAGGAACGTCGGATCGAGGCACTCGTTGATGTCGGTGCAGACGCGCCCGGTGCCGGAGTAGCCGCTGTTGCACGCGCACGTGAAGCTGCCGGGGGTGTTCGTGCAGGTCGCGTTGGTGTCGCAGTCGTCGAGCGACATCGCGCACTCGTCGATGTCGATGCACCCCGAGCCGCCGTGGCCCATCCCCACGTACCCGCTCGGGCAGGTGCACGTGAAGTCGCCCATCGCGTCGGTCGGGTCGTTGCACGCCGCGAGCGGGTGGCAGTCGTCGGTGCCCGCGGTGCACTCGTTCTCGAGCGCGCACGTCACCCCGTTCGTGTCGTAGCCGGGCTGGCAGGTGCAGGTGTACCCGGGCGCCGACCAGGCCGCGAGCGAGCGCTCGGTGCAGCCCATGCCGTCGCCGCCGCCCATGCCGAACGGCGCGCACGGGTTCGAGGCGCACTCGTTGATGTTCGTGCAGCCCGTCCCCGGGGAGCGCCCGTTGCCGGCGTAGCCAGCGTGCGGGCACGTGCACGTGTAGCTCGGGTCCGAGCCCGGCGCGTCGGTGCACGTGGCGATCCCGACGCAGTTGTCGGTGCCGGCGACGCACGGATCCTCGAGGATGCAGCTCGACCCGTTCCACCGGTAGCCGGCCCCGCAGCACTCGAGCGAGCCCGCGACGAGCGGCGAGCACTCGCCGACCGCGCCCTGGCCGCCCGCCGACGGGGTGCACGCGCGACAGGTCGCGCCGCAGGACATGTCGCAGCAGACGCCGTCCCAGCATTGGTTCGAGCCGCACTGGGTGCCCGTGGTGCAGCTCGCCCCGTCCGGCCGGCGGACCGTGACCGAGCTCGTTCGGAGCGCCGACGGCGTGTCGCCGGCGTTGAGGTCCATGAGGTTCACCGCGTTCGCCCAGAGCCGGTAGGTGACCGAGCCCTCCGCGTTCGGCGTCCAGTTGATGGTCCAGGTCCAGGGGCTGCTCGTGTCGGCGTTGTCGTGCGACACCTCGGTGGCGCTCCAGCGCTGCACGTTGGTGCCCGGCGACGCCGAGAAGTCCCCTCGGGTGAGCTGGAGGTTGAAGCCCGCGGCGACCTGAGACGCGTTGGTGACGGTCACCGTGATCGTCGCCGGTCGACCGACCTCGAGCGGCGAGCTGAAGCTGATCGAGGTGCTCGTCGTGCCGCCGCCGCCGCTGTGGCAGTCGCCGCAGCCGACGGTCGTGTCGAACGTGGGCGACGCGATCCCCGTGGAGTAAGCGCTCGCCGCTGCGGGGAGGAGGCCGCCGAGGACGACGAGACCCAGCGCGAGAGGGACGTGACGTACGGTGCGCATCCAGTCGAGGCCAAGCGAGAGCCGGCGTGCGCCGGCGAGGCCCAGCGTATACCGGTCGGTGCGTTCGCGCACGATCGGGTCACTCCAGGAGGACGGCGCAGGCCCAGCCCACGGCGGCGCCGGCGAGGACCCACGCCCACGGGACGCCCCGGGCGGCGGGGCCCGGCACGCCCACGGCGAGCACGCGGCCCGCCTCGGGGTCCACGAGCAGGAGCCCGCTCACGTCGAAGGCCTGCGCGTACTCGAGGAGCTGCCGCCGCGTCGGCCGACAGAGCGGATCGGTCGCGCGATCGCCGGTCTTCACCTCGGCGACGTACCGACGCCCCCCGCGGCTCACGAGGAGGTCCGCCACGACGTGGGCTTCGCGCGCCGCGCCGTCGACGAGGTAGGTGACGGCGGCGCGCACCTGGCGCCCGAGGACGCGGTAGCCCTCCCGCGCGAGCAGGGCCTCGGCCTCGTGCTCACCGCGCTTGGCGCGCTCCAGGCGACGGGCGAGGGTCCAGCGGCGCGCGGCGTCCCGCCAGAAGAGCCGGAGGGTCTGCACGAGGGCGACCGCGGCCAGCGCCGCCAAGCCGATCGAGCGCGCGTCGAGCTCCACGAAGCCCATCCCACCGCGCGCGGCGACCACGGGCAAGAAACCTGGTGGCCCGGGATCCGATGAGCGCCGCATGGACGACATCCGCCGACTCGAGCCCGACGCCCTCTCTGCCCGCCTCTCCGATCTCGCCGACCCTCCCACCCGCCTGTGGGCCCGTGGGTCGCTGCCCTCCGGGCCCTGCGTGGCCATCGTCGGCACGCGGCGCGCCGACCTCGCGGCCACCTCTTTCGCGCACGCGCTCGCCCGCGACCTCGTGGCGGCGGGGTTCGGCGTCGTGTCGGGCGGCGCCGACGGGATCGACGCCGCCGCGCACGAGGGCGCGCTCGCCGCGGGGGGCCGGACCTGGGTCGTGATGCCCACCCCGCTCGCGCGGCCGTACCCCGCGCATCATCGCTTCCTCTTCGATCGCGTCCTCGAGCAGGGCGGCGGGTGGGTCTCGGAGCGCGCGCCGGACGAGGTCTCGGCCTCGTGGCACTTCCTGTCGCGCAACCGGATCATCGCCGCCCTCGCCGACGCGACGGTGGTGGTGCAGGCGCCGCTCAAGTCGGGCGCGATGAGCACCGCGCGCGCCGCCATCGACTTGGCCCGGCCGCTCTATGCCGTCCCCGCGAGCCCGTGGGACCCGAAGTCGGCGGGCTGCGCGCGCCTGCTCGAGCAGGGCGCGCTCCCCTGTACGGGGGCCCGAGACGTGGCGGAGCGCTTCGGGCGCGCGGTCCCGCCGGCCGGCGCGCCGCGCCCCGCTGCGCTGCTCGATCCGGAGCAGCGCGCGGTGCTCGAGGCGCTCGGCGCGACGCCGGCCCCCGTTCACGAGATCGTCCGGCGGACGGGGCTCGGCGTGGTGCGCGTCCGGGTCGCGCTGGTGCGCCTCGCGGCGCGCGACCTGGCCGATCAGCGCGACGGCGGATGGCTGGCCGTCGCGTGAGCGGCTATGCAGGCACCCATGGAAGCGAAGGTCACCGTCGTCGGCGCCGGTCTCGCGGGGTGCGAGTGTGCGTGGCAGCTCGCCGAGCGCGGCGTCTCCGTCGACCTCGTCGAGCAGAAGCCGCTCGCGCGCACGCCCGCGCAGAAGGCTGACGGCCTCGCCGAGCTCGTGTGCTCGAACTCGTTCCGCGGCGCCGATCTCGTCAACGCGGTCGGGCTCCTCAAGGAGGAGATGCGCCGCGCAGGTTCGCTCGTGATGAGCGCCGCGGAGATCGCGCGGGTCCCCGCCGGGGGCGCGCTCGCCGTCGATCGGGACGCGTTCAGCGAAGAGGTCACCAAGCGCGTGCACGCGCACCCGCGCATCGCGGTGCGCGCCGAGGTCGTCGAGGCGATCCCCGACGTGCGCCCGCTCGTCCTCGCGACGGGGCCGCTCACCGGCGACGCGCTCGCCGCCGATCTAGCGCGGGTCGTCGGCCGGGATCACCTCGCGTACTACGACGCGATCGCGCCGGTGGTCAGCGCCGACTCGATCAACTGGGACGTCGTCTTCCGGGCGAGCCGCTACGACAAGGGCGGCGACGCCGCGTACGGCAACTGCCCGATGACGAAGGAGCAGTACGAGGCCTTCGTCGCCGCCGTCGTCGCGGCCGAGAAGGTCGTCCCGCACGAGTTCGAGGAGGTCCGCTACTTCGAGGGCTGCCTGCCCGTCGAGGTGATGGCCGAGCGGGGGCTGCAGACGCTCGCGTTCGGGCCGATGAAGCCGGTCGGGCTCATGGATCCGCGCACCGGCATGCGGCCGCACGCGGTGGTGCAGCTCCGGCAGGAGGACAAGCACGCGTCGGCCTACAACCTCGTCGGGTTCCAGACCCGCATGAAGTGGCCCGACCAGCAGCGCGTGTTCCGGACGATCCCGGGGCTCGAGGAGGCCGAGTTCGAGCGCCTCGGGAGCGTCCACCGCAACACCTACGTGGACTCGCCGCGCGCCCTCGACGACGACCTCGCGCTCGTGAACCTGCCGGGCGTGTACCTCGCCGGCCAGATCAGCGGCGTCGAGGGCTACGTGGAGAGCGCGGCGATCGGGCTCGTGCTGGGCACCATGCTCGCGGCGCGCGCGCGCGGGGAGGCGCCGGTCCTGCCGCCCGAGACGACGGCGCTCGGCGGGCTCGTCCGGCACCTCCGCGACGACGCAAAGGACTTTGCGCCCTCCAACGTCGTCTGGAGCATGGTCCCGCCGCTCCCCGGCCGGAAGGTCCGCAAGCGCCGCGAGCGTCGCGAGCGCCTGGCGGCGCGAGCGCTCGAGGACCTCGGGCCGTGGCTCGAGGCGGTGGGCGTCGCGCGGCCGGAGGCGCCGCACGCGGTGGGGGCGTGAAGGGCTGGAAGAAGGCGGCGCTCGTCGCGCTCGCGACGGCGCCCATCGGCTTCGCGATCCTCGCGTTCGTGTTCATGGCGCGCAGCGAGCTCGCGTTCGACGAGGCGACCTGCCCGTTCGAGGAGCGCGAGGTGCGCGACGTGGGGCCCGGGGTTCGGGTCCGCGACGAGTCGCGCGCCTGTCAGCCCGGGGTCGAGGAGCACCGCTGGGTGGTGCTCCGCTCCGGCGAGGAGGATCTCGCGATCGGTCAGCGCCGCCTCGACGCGTCGATGTGGCGCGGCTACTCGTGGACCGCCGAGCTGCGCGAGGGTCACGTGCGCCTCGAGATCCGCGACCAGAGCCAGGACGAGGCCCGCGTCTTCAACGAGCGCCTCCCGGACGCCGGCCCGGGCTAGCTTCAGAGCGAGCCGTCCGGGAACGCCTGGTCGAGGTAGTAGTTGCAGCCCTGACCGTGGCGGTCGCAGAGCCCCGACAGGGTGGCGCGGCAGCTCGCGACGGTCGGCGCCGGGGCGCGCGCGTAGTACTCGCCGACGACGCGATCCGCGATCGCCGCGAGGGAGGCGCGAGCCGCCGCGGGGACCCCGGGCACCTCGAGGCCGGCGGTCGGCGTTCGGTAGACGCTCGCGAAGACGACCATCGCGAGGTACGCGTTGCCGAGCGCGGCGGGGTGCACGTTGTCCCGCGCGAAGACGTCGTAGGGGCGGACGCCCGGGACCCGGCCGGCCTCCACCGCCTCCATCAGGGCCGCGAGCGCGAGGGCGGCGGGCAGCACGCGGACGTGGACGCCGCGGCGGTGCCCGACCGCGCCCGCGATGCACTCGTAGAGCGGCAGCTCCTCGCGGACGAACCCGGCCCACGCGCGCCACGTCGAGAGCGTCGGCGGGTTGCCGTCGGAGAAGCCCCACCACGACTGGTAGAGGAACACCTGGTCCGGCGCCGCGCCCGGGACGCGGTCCACGAACCAGCCGACCTCCTCGAGGGTGCGCTCGAAGATCACGGTGCTGTGCGGGTCGGCGCGCTCGGTCACGACGAGCGTGTCGAAGCTCCGCCACGCGGGCGCCGCGTAGCGACCCTGATCGAGGTCCTCGTGCCGCGCGCGCGCGGTCGACCCGGGCGCGCTCTGGAACGTGCTGTGGTGCTGCTTGCCCGCCGCGCGCGCGAGGGCGGTGAGCGGGCCTCCGTCGACGGCGGGCGGCTCGAAGACGCCGTCGATGAGGCTGTGGCCGGTCGCGAAGATGGTGGCGTTGGTCCGCGGCGCCGCGAACCAACCGGTCGGCCCCGTCTCGGTCGGTCCGGTCTCGGTCGGTCCGGTCTCGGTCGGTCCGGGCTCGGTCGGCGTCTCGGTCGGTCCGGGCTCGGTCGGTCCCGTCTCGGTCGGCCCTGTCTCGGTCGGCCCCGTCTCGGTCTCCCCGGGCTCGGTCTCCCCGGACCCGGTCGGCGCGGGCGACGCCTCGTCGTGCGCCGTCACGGGCCCCGATCGGTCGGAGCCCGAGCACCCCATCGTGAGCAGCAGCGCGAGCGTGGTTCCGAGGGCCCTCATCGGACCCACGTATGACCGACGCGGCGGCCGCGCGCACGCGCCGCCGTTCGAGCCTCAGGGGGCCGAGCAGAGGTAGTCGAGGACGTTGACGAAGAGGTTCTGCAGCGCGGGCTGCGTCCCCCCGGGGCCGGTCCAGTCGAGCAGCGCGCCGCTGCCGCTGCCGTTGCCGTTCCAGTAGACGACCATCCCGCGGCCGGCGCCGATCCCCTCGGCGATGTTGAGCTTGCTCGTGCCCGACAGCTCGATCAGCCGCACCGAGCCGCCCGTCGGCGTGCACTGGTCGTGGTCCGTCGACGCCGCGGTGAGCGCCTCGCCCATCGTGAAGGTCTGGGCGGGCCCGCGCATGATCCGGTGGGTCGCGTCGACCACCGTCATCGCGCTGCCGAACGGCCCGTCACCCGGCGCCGAGCAGCGCACGAGGCCCGCGAGCGGCGCGTCGGTGGGGCTCCCGAGCGAGTCGTAGCCCGTCACGATGAGCCGGCCGCCCGCCTCGACCCACGCGCTCAGCGCGGCGAGCTCGGTCGCGCTCAGGACGCGGTCGTGCTGGTGGAAGACGAGGTGCGTGTACCCCGCGAGCGTCGTCGCGCTGGACGTGTGCACCCCCGTGGTCCCGTTGTTCGAGAGCACGTCGAACGAGTGGCCGTTGGTGGTGAACAGGCCCTGGATGGTCGTGTCGGTGAACTGCGTCTCCTGCGAGATGAGCCCCCAGTAGCAGCCCGCGAAGGTGCCGCAGCGGCCGGGCGGCACGGTGCACACGCCGGCGGTGCAGTCGCTCGCGTCGTCGCAGCGCGCGCGGTCCGGACAGCGCGGGCACCCGCTCGAGCCGCCGCAGTCGATGTCCGTCTCGTCGCCGTTGGCGACGCCGTCGCTGCACGTCGGCGCGCGGCACATGTTGCCCATGCACACGCCGTCGAGGCAGTCGCGCGCGAGGACGCAGCGCTGCCCCGTCATGCAGCCGATGCACATGCTCCCGCCGCAGTCGAGGTCGGTCTCCTCGGCGTTGGTCACGCCGTCGCCGCAGCCTGGCGCGTTGCAGAGCCCCGTCGGCCCGTCGCACAGCATCGACATGCAGTCCGACGGGACCGCGCACATGCGCCCGGGCGCGCAGCCGGGGCAGAGCGTGCCGCCGCAGTCCACGTCGGTCTCGTCGCGGTTCCGGACCGAGTCCATGCACGAGACGCACGCGCCGCCGAGGCAGTCGCCGGAGGCGCAGTCCGAGTCCACCAGGCAGACGCCGCGATCGGGGCAGCCGGGGCACGCCGTGCCGCCGCAGTCGATGTCGGTCTCGTCCTGGTTCATCACGCCGTCGACACACGAGAGGCAGACGCCGCCGATGCAGCTGTTGCTCTCGCAGTCGGAGTCGACCAAGCACATGTCGCCGTCGGCGCACGGGTCGCACAGGCCTCCGCCGCAGTCCACGTCGGTCTCCTCGGCGTCGCGCACGCGGTCCATACAGGACACGCAGCCGCCGTCGAGGCATCGCCGACCTTCGCAGTCCGCGTCGACGTTGCACGCGAGCCCGTCGCGGCAGCCGGGGCACACGCCGCCGCCGCAGTCGACGGAGGTCTCGTCCTGGTTCTGGACGCTGTCGTTGCAGGCGGCGTCGGTGCAGGTGCCGGCCGCGCAGATGAGGCTCGTGCAGTCGGTGTTGTCGTCGCACACGAGGCCGCCGTTGCACGCGGGGCAGACCGAGCCGCCGCAGTCGACGTCGGTCTCCTCACCGTTCATCGAGCCGTCCTCGCAGTCGCTCATCGTGCACATGCCGCCGCGGCAGCGCCCGCTGAGGCACTGGTCGTTGCTCGAGCACGGCTCGCCGCCCGGGCACAGCCCGCAGTCGCCGCCGCAGTCGCGGCCGGTCTCGCGGCCGTTGCGCACCCCGTCGGTGCAGGTCGGGACGAGGCAGCGGCCGCGCGTGCACACGCCGCTCTCGCAGTCGTCGGCGGTGCGGCAGCTGTCCCCGTCGGCGCACGGCGGGCAGGAGCCGCCGCAGTCGACGGCGCTCTCGTCTCCGTCGAAGACCCGGTTGTCGCAGCTCGCGCCGGCGCCCGAGTCACCCGCGCCCGCGTCGAAGCGGGGCCCGGCGTCGGGGAGCGGCGGGATGGGGGGCGGCCCCGAGTTGCAAGCGACGAGGAGGAGCGAAGCGAAGGCGAGAGCCGAAGTACGAAGCATCACGGCACAGGATACGACGGGAACGCCCGTGACGCAGGGAAGGGGCGCGCGCCCAGCCCTCAGGTCTCCTCGTCGTCTTCGTCGTGCGCCATCGGGTGGGCGCGATCGTAGACCTCCATGAGGCGGTCGACGGTGAGGTGCGTGTAGCGCTGGGTGGTCGAGAGGCTCGCGTGGCCGAGCAGCTCCTGGATCGATCGGAGGTCCGCGCCCGCGTCGAGGAGGTGGGTGGCGCACGTGTGTCGCAGCGCGTGCGGGTGGAGGTCGCCGCGGCCCGCCCGGGTCCCGTAGCGACGCACGACGTCTTGCATCGCCCGCGGCGTCAGGTGGGTGCCGAAGCGGCCCAGGAAGACCGCGTCCGGGAGCTCCCCGTGCTTGGGGCGGAGCGTGCCGCGGACGAGCAGGTAGGCCTCGAGCGCCTCGAGCGACGCCCCGCCGAGCGGCACCAAACGCTGCTTTCCGCCCTTGCCGTGAACACGCACGCGCCGCTGACCTCGGTCGACGTCCTCGAGGCGCAGCCCCGCGATCTCGCTCACGCGGAGGCCGCCGCCGTAGAGCAGCTCGAGGATCGCGATGTCGCGCAGCGCGAGGCGGGGGTCGCGCTCGGTGTCCTCGCGCGGCGCCTCCACCACCCGGAAGGCCTCGTCCACCGTCAGGAAGCGGGGGAGGGTGCGCTTCACCCGAGGCGAGTCGAGCATCGCGGTCGGGTCGTCCTTCGCGTGGCCGCGCTTGACGAGGAACCGATAGAAGGAGCGGAGCGTCGCGATCTTGCGAGCGATCGTGGGGTTGCCGTTCGTCGCGAAGCGAGACGCGAGGAAGCCGCGCAGGAGGGCCGGCGCGAGCTGCGTCGCGTCGAGCGGGAGCGCCTGCTCCACGACCCAGTCGTGCAGCTCCCGGAGCGCGCGGCCGTACGTCTCCACGGTGCGCGGCGAGCTGCGCTTCTCCGCGCGCAGGTAGCGCTCGAAGAGCGTGATCTGGTCGGCCAGGCGATCCACGGGCTCCCTCCGTGTAGCGCCGGCGCCCGCGCCGAGTCGAGAAATCCGCTACGTTCCGCGCCTCCTCATGCGCTTCGCCTACCTCCACGGCTTCGCGAGCGGGCCCCTTCGAAGAAGGGCCAGCGGCTCCGCGAGGTGTTCGCGGATCGCGCGGTCGAGCTCGCGAGCCCCGATCTCAACGTGCCCACCTTCCGGCAGCTCAGCCTCGCGGCGATGCTCGAGCGCGTCGATCGCCTCGACGCCGAGGAGGGCGACGAGGACGGCTGGGCGTTCGTCGGCTCGAGCCTCGGCGGCTGGCTCGCCGCGCGCTGGGCGGAGCTCCATCCCGACCGGGCCCGCCGCCTGCTGCTCCTCTGCCCGGCCTTCGACATCGCGGCGCGCTGGCCCGCGCTGCTGCCCGCGGGCGCGATGGCGATGTGGCGGCGCGGGTCGCTGCTCCTGCCCGACGGGACGGGGACGCCGCAGCCCGTGCACTACGGCTTCTACGAAGAGGCCCTCGCGCAGCCGGCGTTCCCCGGGGTCTCGTGCCCGACCACCATCGTGCACGGCCGCGGCGACGACCGCGTCCCCATCGACAGCTCGCGCGGCTACGTGGCGGCGCACCCCCACGTGCGGCTCGTGGAGGTGGAGGACGGCCACGACCTCGTCGCGTCGCTCGATCGCGTCGAGCGCGAGGCGCTCGCGCTGCTCGAACCCTAGCTGGCGGAAGCGACCCGGGTGCCTACGTGGAGCGCGTGGACAAAGACGCACCCATCGAGGCCTTCATGACCGTGCTCCCGCACACCGTGGGCACCGATCAGACCATCGAGTACGCCCAGCACCTGATGGCGGAGCATCACATCCGCCACCTGCCGGTGTTGCGAGGCCGAACGCTCGAAGGCGTCGTCAGCGAGCGGGACCTCGCGCTCGCGGCGGGCTTCGACGGCGTCGACGCCACCAAGACCAAGGTGGAGGAGGCGATGAGCCCGGTCCCCTACACCGTGAGCCGCAAGACCCACCTCGCCGAGGTCGTCCGCGAGATGGCCGACCGCAAGATCGGCTCCGCCCTCGTGGTCCACGACCATCAGGTCGCCGGGATCTTCACTGTCAGCGACGCGATGGCCCTGTTCGCGCGGGTGCTCGAGGAGGGCTGATCAGCTCCCGAGGATCTGCGCGAGCCGCTCGACGTCGCGGGGCTCCTCGCACGCGTGGGCTCGCATTCCGTCGACGCCGCGCGCGAGGTGACGGAGCACCTTGCCCGGCCCGCACGTGATCAGGTCGGTGACGCCGAGCCGCGCGAGGCTCCGCATCGAGCGCGCCCACCGTACCGGCCGCGCGAGCTGACGCACGAGCAGGCGCGGGATGGCGTCGGCGGGAGCGAGCTCGCCCGTCGCGTTGGCCACCATCCTCGCGCGGGGCGGGTGGACTGGGAGCTGCGCGAGCGCCTCCCCGAAGGCGTCGGCCGCATCGCGCATCGACGGCGCGTGCCACGGGCCGCTGACCGCGAGGCGCCGGCTCGGGGCTTCGCGCGCCGCCGCGCGCAGCGCCGCGTCGTCGCCCGTGAGCACCCACTCGTCGACGGCGTTGTGCGCCGCGATGGCGATCGACCCGACGGCCTCGCCCGCCTCGAGCGCGCGCGCGACGACCGCGAGATCGGCCGTCGACAGCGCGAGCATCCCGCCGGGTCGCCGCGTCGCGGCGCGCTCCATCGCGACGCCGCGCGCGGCCGCGAGGCGCACCGCGTCGGCCGACCCGATGGCCCCCGTCGCCGCCCACGCGGAGAGCTCGCCCAGCGAGTGCCCGAGCGTGACCTCGGGCGCGACGCCGCGCGCCGCGAGCGCCTCGAAGGCGCCGAGCCCCACCGCGACCATCGCGGGCTGCGCGCGCGAGGTCGCTCGGAGCGCGCGACCGCGGTGCAGCGCCTCGACGACGTCCGGGCCCGCGACGTCGAGGAGCTGGCGCGCGGCGGGGTAGGCCTCGGCCATCGCGACGCCCATCCGCGGCTCCTCGGCGCCCTGACCCGCGAACGCGACGGCGATCCTCACAGCGACAGCCCGCCGTCCACGACGAGCGCCTGCCCGGTGACGTAGCTCGCGTCGCTCGAGGCCAGGAAGGCGACGGCGCTCGCGACCTCGCTCGCCTCGCCGAGGCGCGCCATCGGGATGTGGGCGGCGCGCGCGTCGCGGTGGCGACGGTCCATCCGCTTCACCATCCCCGCGTCGATGAGCCCGGGCACCACCGCGTTGACCCGGACCCCGCGCGGCGCGAGCTCGGTGGCGAGCGTGCGCGTGACGGCGAGGAGGCCGCCCTTGCTGGCCGAGTAGCCTGCCTGGCCGGGGCTCGCGCGCAGGCCGGCCACGGAGGCCAGGTGGACGATCGAGCCGCCGCCGCCGCCCATCATCGGCCGCACCACCGCGCGCGCGCAGCGCATCGCGCCGACGAGGTTGGTCTCGATCTCGGCGAGCCAGTCGCGCTCGGGGGCCATCGCGAAGAGCGCGTCGTGCGCGACGCCGTGCGCGCAGACGAGCACGTCGATCCTCGCGTGCCGCTCGATCACCGACGCGACCGCGGCGTCGACGCAGGCGCCGTCGGTCACGTCGAGGTGCACCGCGTAGCCCCCGCACGCCTCCGCGACCTCGGCCGCCTTGTCGGCCTCGCGACGGTAGCCGCACGCGACCTTCGCGCCCTCCGCGCTCAGGCGCTCGGCGATGGCGCGGCCGAGCCCGCGCGAGGCGCCGCTGACGAGCGCTACCCGACCCTCCAACCTCATCGCTCGGCTCTCTCGCACGGCGTCATGGGACCTCGCAGTGCAGGCATCGTACCGCCTGGCGGCCCGGGGCCGCGTGGCCCGTCGCGTGCCTCGACGGCACACCTCGGTGTGCCGCCCGCTGCACACGATCGATTGACGGGGGATGGCGCGATCCCTAGCTTGCCCCGACTCATGGACCTCACCTCGGACCGCCCGAAGTTCCGCTCCACCACCATCGTCGCGGTGCGCCGTGGGGATCACGCCGCCATGGCCGGCGATGGTCAGGTCTCGCTGGGCCAGACGGTCATGAAGGGCCACGCCCGGAAGGTGCGTCGGATCGCCGGCGGATCGGTCGTCGCGGGCTTCGCCGGCGCCTCCGCGGACGCGTTCGCGCTGCTCGATCGGTTCGAGTCGAAGCTCAAGGAGTTCTCGGGCAGCCTCCCGCGCGCGGCGGTGGAGCTCGCGAAGGACTGGCGCACCGACCGCTACCTGCGGCGCCTCGAGGCGATGCTCATCGTGATGGACGCCAAGCACACCCTCTTGATCAGCGGGACGGGCGACGTGATCGAGCCCGACGAGGGCGTCCTCGCGATCGGCTCGGGCGGCTCCTACGCGCTCGCCGCGGCGCGCGCGATGATGCGCCACACCGACAAGTCGGCCCTCGAGATCGCGGAAGAATCGTTGCGGATCGCGTCGGAGATCTGCGTCTACACGAACGACGAGATCATCGTCGAGGAGGTCGGCTCGTGACCCAGGAAGCGCAGCCGGCGGGCACGTTGACCCCGCGCGAGATCGTCGCGGAGCTCGACCGCTACATCGTCGGTCAGGACAAGGCCAAGCGCGCGGTCGCGGTCGCGCTGCGCAACCGCTGGCGTCGTCAGCACGTCGAGCCGCCCGACCTGCGCGACGAGATCGCGCCGAAGAACATCATCATGATCGGGCCGACCGGCGTCGGTAAGACGGAGATCGCGCGCCGCCTCGCGAAGCTCGCGAACGCGCCCTTCATCAAGGTCGAGGCGAGCAAGTTCACCGAGGTCGGCTACGTCGGCCGCGACGTCGAGGCGATGATCCGCGACCTCGTCGAGATCGCCGTGGCGCTCGTCCGCAAGGAGGAGGTCGATCGCGTCGAGGTCCGCGCCAAGGAGAACGCGGAGGACCGGCTCGTCGAGCTCCTCGCGCGCGCGCAGGAGCCGGCTCCCGCGGCGCCCGTGGCCACGACGGGGGGCGCGCAGCGGTCGGGCCAGATGTTCGGCCCGTTCTTCGTGCCCGGGGCGAACACCCCCGCCCAGCCGGCGCCGCCGGCGGCGCGGCTCGACGAGCTGCGCGAGAAGCTGAAGAAGGGCGAGCTCGACGAGGAGGAGATCGAGCTCGACGTCGACGACAACGCGTCTCCCTTCATGCAGATCTTCGGGGCGCACGGCATGGAGGAGATGGAGGTCAACCTCCGCGACATGCTCGGCCAGCTCCCCGGCTTCAAGGGCAAGAAGAAGCGCCGTCGCCTCAAGGTCCCGCAGGCGCGCAAGATCCTCGAGGCCCAGGAGGCGGAGAAGCTCGTCGACATGGATCGGGTGCACCGCAACGCGCTCGAGCGCACGCAGAACTCCGGGATCGTGTTCCTCGACGAGATCGACAAGGTCGCGGGCCGCCAGAAGGCGAACAGCGGCCCCGACGTGTCCCGCGAGGGCGTGCAACGCGACTTGCTGCCCATCGTCGAGGGCAGCACCGTCAGCACCAAGTACGGCCCGGTCAAGACCGACCACATCCTCTTCATCGCCGCGGGCGCGTTCCACGTCGCCGAGGTCAGCGACCTGATCCCCGAGCTGCAGGGGCGCTTCCCCATCCGGGTCGAGCTCCACTCGCTCGAGAAGAAGGACCTGATCCGCATCCTCACCGAGCCGCGGACCTCGCTGACCCGCCAGTACCAAGCGCTGCTCGCTACCGAGGGCCTCCGGCTCGAGTTCAAGGACGACTCGATCGACGCGCTCGCCGAGTACGCGCAGGAGGCGAACCGCCGCAACGAGAACATCGGCGCTCGCCGCCTGCACACGGTGCTCGAGGCGCTGCTCGAGGAGATCAGCTTCAGCGCGCCGGAGATGACGGAGGACCGCCTCGTGATCGACGCGGCGATGGTCCGCTCGGTGCTCGCGCCGATCCTCGAGGACCAGGAGCTGGGCAAGTACATCCTCTAGCGGGGCGCCGAGCGCCCCGCTACCCCTGCCCGTGCCCGTGCCCGTGCCCGTGCCCGTGCCCGTGCCCTTGCCCGAGCTACCCGTGCCCCCGCGACCCGCGCCCCGCAACCCGCCTCCGACAGCCGTCACCCCCCACAGCGCGGCGTCGTGCTCGCCTCCTCGCAGACCCCGTCGCCACACACGAAGCTGCGGCAGTCGAAGACGTCCTCGCACGGCTCGCCGACCTCGAGCGGCGCGCCGCAGACCGTGGCGCCGGACCCGTCGCCCCGACACGTGAGACCGGGCGGGCACGCGCTGTCGTGACGCACGCAGGCCTCCCCCGCCTCGAGGTGCGCCTCGCAGGTCCCGACGGTGTCGCCCCAGGCGACGCGACACCACCCGTGGTCCGCGCATTCGAGCGGGCTCTCGCACTCGCCCCCCGGCTCGACGAGGCCGACGAGCACCTCGCCGCACGGCTCACCTCGGTCGAGGAACCCGCGCCGCGCCCACACGTCGCAGGACAGCTCCTCGAAGTCGCGCAAGCACGCGTCGGCCGCGACGGGATCGAAGCGGATCCGTCCGGCCGCGATGGCCTCCGAGATGTCGTCGCCGCCGACCCGCGGCATGGCCTCGCACGACGCCACGTCGGCGGCCGGGGGATCGCCGAGCCAGCTCTGCGAGGCCCGCTCCTCGGCCGTGCAGCAGTCGAAGTAGTGCTGGCAGGCGGCCCCTTGCGTGTCGAGGAGGTAGCCCTCGTAGTCGGCCGCGGGGCTCCCCGGATCACAGCCTCCGGCGAGGGTGACGACGAGGACGGTGAGCGCTCTCAGTGGGGTGTTGTTCATGGGACGCCGGCTGTGCACGGTGGGTGCCAACCGGGCGCGTAGCCGCGGTCCGGGCCCGTCGCCACGCGACACGACGATTTGCTCCACTGGGCGTGGCTGGTTTCGTCACAGGGTCCAGCGACTCGGGTCTCTGGCTCGCTGCGCGAGCCCGGCGAGGGGAGGTCCCCGCTGAGATCCTCCGACGCTTCGCGTCGTCGGACTCGAGGTCTGTGTGCGCCAGGCAAGCCTGGAGGAGGAGGATGTGGTGGACGGGTAAACATCGCTGAAACCTCCTGTGGCGCCTGGCGGTGAGAAGTCGTGCCGCCCGGTAGAGGTTGATCACCAGCCGGAAGCGAGTCTTGCGTGACCGTCCGTGAGGCCGGCCGCGAAGCGTAGACAGCGAGCATGTGGGCCGTGTGATGGAGCCCCGAAAGTGAGCAAGCGTGGAGGCCGACGCCGTACAGACTGCGGAAGGCCGCGCCGGAGCACCCGAGGATCATGGGCGCCGAGGCTCCACCGGGGTCGAAGAGCAGGGCACGCGCGCGGAGGCGCCCCAGGAACCTGGGAGATCTCGTCGTCTCCTCGTCCTGATGCGGAACCGGGCAAGCCGCACCCGAAGCCCGAGGCCTGAGCGCGGCGCACGCCACGCGCGCAGGAGCCGACAGGAACACGAACCATGGCGAGCAGACGAGGCACCGCGGGCGAAGAAACGAAGCGCCGCGGGATGGATGGCGAGAAGTCGGAGACGCGAACGGTACCGACGATGCCGGGGAACTCGCCCCACGAGGACCCGGCGGAGGAAAGAGCGTCCGGCTCATGGAACCGAACGAGGGAACGATGTCGGAGTCACTGAACTCCGGGAGCATCTCGACGAGACTCGAACGGGTAGCGGAGCTCGCGAGGAAGCATCCCGAGCGGGCCTTCATGTCGCTGCATCACGTGATCGACGTGGAGTGGCTGCGTGAAGCGTACCGGCGCACTCGTAAGGACGCGGCGGTGGGTGTGGACGGGCAGTCGGCGGAGGAGTACGCGCGGAACCTCGAGGGGAACCTCGAGGCGCTTCGCGATCGCTTCCGTACGGGCGCGTACCGAGCCCCCCGGTGCGGCGAGTGCACATCCCGAAGGCGACGGGCGCACGCGCCCGATCGGCGTCCGACGTTTGAGGACAAGATCCTCCAGCGTGCGGTCGCGATGCTGTTGGAAGCGATCTACGAGCAGGATTTCCATCCGGGCTCGTACGGCTTCCGACCGGGACGGAACGCCCATGATGCGCTCGACGCGCTGTGGAAGGGTGTCATGTCGACCGGGGGCGGTTGGGTGTTGGAAGTCGACATCCAAAGCTTCTTCGACACGCTCGACCACGGTGCGCTGCGCAGCTTCCTCGACAAGCGGGTGACGGACGGCGTGATCCGCCGTGCGATCGACAAGTGGCTGAAGGCGGGTGTGCTGGAAGCGGGGGCGGTGACGCACCCGGAGGTCGGCACACCTCAAGGCGGAGTGATCTCACCGCTCCTGGCGAACGTGTACCTGCACGAAGTGCTCGACCGGTGGTTCGAGACGGACGTGAAGCCGCGGCTGCGAGGCCGCGCTCAGCTCGTCCGGTACGCGGACGACTTCGTCCTTGCCTTCGCGCTCGAAGCGGACGCCCGGCGCGTGATGGCCGTCCTCCCGAAGCGATTCGGGAAGTACGGCTCACCCTGCACCCGACAAGACGCGCCTCGTGAAGTTCACGAGACCGCGAACCGGTGGGGGTGGAGGGAGGGGGAGCAGGGCAGCTTCGAGCTGCTCGGCTTCAACCATCACTGGGCCTCGCTCCCGGAAGGGGAACTGGTTCGTGCAGCAGACCACGATGCGCTCGCGCTTCACGCGAGCGCTCGCGGCCATACGCGAGTGGTGTCGGAAGCACCGACACCGCCCGATCGCCGAGCAATGGAAGGCGCTCGGGCACAAGCTCCGAGGGCACTACGGGTACTACGGCATCACCGGGAACTCAGGAGGCCCTCAGTCGCTTCGCGTACGAGAGGTGGCGCGGGTCTGGCGAAAGTGGCTCTCGCGGCGATCGCAGCGGCGAGCCATGACCTGGGACCGCTTCAACCTCCTGCTCGCCCGCTACCCGCTGCCGCCACCACGCGTCGTGCACAGCGCGCTCGGGCCGAACGCAGTGAGCCCATGAACCGAGGAGCCGGATGCGGTAGTCCCGCACGTCCGGATCTGTGGGAGCGGCGGGGGGCGACCCCCGCCGCGACCCGACCGATAAATCGCCTCCGGCGATTTCTCTCCGGCGAGGGGCAAGCCCTCGCGCTCCCCACTGAGATCCTCCGACGCTTCGCGCCCTCGGGACTCAGCCCTCCGCGATGCCCGCGAGGCTGGGGCACGTCTCGACCAGCGCGGTGCACTCGGGAGGCGCGGTGAGCGTCGCGCTCGCGTCGCGGATCGCGGCCGGGTCGCCAGCGATCGAGCAGTCGATCGCGTCGAGCTGGTCCTTCTGGTCGCCGATCCTCGCGGTCAGGCACGACTCGACCTCGGAGACGCGCGCCGTGCAGGTCGGGTCGTTCGTGACGCCGCTGCAGTCACTCCGACGGAAACTGAGCGGTCCGCTCGGCGGGGAGCTCAAGCAGGCCTCGTACGAGGTCTGACAATCGCTCGGGCTCGTCGTCGACTCGAGCGCCTGGAGGTAGCAATTGGTCTGGTCGATCTGCGCCGGCGGGAACGTGCTCTGGACGTAGTCGTTCAGGCTCTCGCAGGCGGTCATCGCCTCCGCGGGCGTCAGCGTCGAGAAGGGCTTCGAGCCATCGACGCCCGACGAGAACCCGGAGCTGCAAGCGGACGCGAGGAGCGCGGCGGTGAGGACGATCCAGAGGCGCATGCGCTCAGACTGCCACCGTCGACCCCCAACCCGCGAGCCGCCTCGCGATAAGCTCGATCGAGCGCTCATGGCGAACCCGCCGATCTTCTACCCGACGTTCCACGGACAGGTGCCGCAGGTCCGCGCGATCCTGCGCGCCGATCCGACCGCGCTGCACGCGCGCGACGCCAAGGACCTCACGCCGCTCCACGTCGCCGCGAAGCGTGGCCAGGCGGCGGTGGCGGAGCTGCTCCTCGCCCAGGGGGCGGACGTTCACGGGCCGACGCACGGCGGCGGGTGGACCCCGATCGTACACGCCGCCTACCGCGGGCACCTCGAGGTCGTCCGGCTCTTGATCGAGCGCGGCGCCGACGTCACGGAGGCGGGGGGCGATCCGATCCACTTCGCGGGTCAGCGCGGACACCGCGCGGTGTGCAAGCTCCTCGTCGAGCACGGGGCCATCGACGCGCTCGTCGGTGAAGACGGGGACGCGCGGGCGCTCTTTCGCGCGGCGCACTCCTTCGACGCCGAGGGGGTCGACGCCCAGCTCGCAGCGACCCCTTCGCTCGTCGATCGCCGCGATGCTCGCGGGCGGAGCGCCTTGCACGAGGTCTGCACGTACGGCGATCTCGCCACGGCCAAGGTCCTCCTCGCGCGAGGCGCCGATCGGACCCTCGTCGACGCGAACGGCGAGACGCCGCTCGACCGCGCCGAGCGCCATCGCAAGCGACGCCTGGTCGCGCTGCTGCGCCGATAGCTCACCACGAGCCGCTCGCGCGCCGAGGTAAGCTCCCGCGATGGCGCTCCCGGAGCTCGACGAAGAGGTGACCCTCGACGGGGTGACCCGCACGCTCCGCGAGCTCGTGATCCATCACGCGCGGACGCTCCCGAGCGACGCGCGCGTCCGCGAGGCGGCGGTGATCCTCCTCCGCGGAGGCCAGCACAACCTCGTGCCGGGGGCGATGTGGTTGGAGCTCGCGGACCAGCTCGGGGGCGCGGGCTGGACGGAGGGGCGGATCGCGGGGCTCGCGGTGGCCTGCTTCGTGGATCGAACGCGGACCCTGCAGGCGCCCCCGCCGGGGGTCGCGGCGGCGCTGATAGCGCGCGCCGCCGAGGTCGAGCGTGCGTCGATCCGCGAGGCGCTCGAGGTCCTCCCGTCCACGCCGCAGCGTGACGTCATGGTGCTCACCTGCGCGATCCACGAGCCGCGCGTGTCCGCCGCGGCGCTCTGGGCCCTGACGGATCCCCTCGCGAACGCTCAGCTCGACGCGGTCCTCGGCGTCGACGTGCTGCGCGCGCTCTACGCCCGCCTCGAGCCCGAGCAGCGCGCGGAGCTGTTCCTGCGCACGTGCTCGATCGAGCCGCTCCACGCGCGCAACTCGCAAGAAGTCTTGCGGTTCGTGTTCGACCTGGTGCCCCTGACGGACGCAGTGGTGGAGCGCGCGATGGCGCTGCGCGCGCTCCTCACGCCGCGGGAGGACCTCGCCGCGCGGCGCGCCTGGCTCGAGGCGCGGGAGGTGATGCTCCCGGGCGACGACGGGCTGACCGCGGCCATCCGACCGTCGCTGCGCGTGACCCTCGAGCACCTGGACGACGAGCGCCTCGCGGAGCGGCTCGGGCCCGTCGCGGAGGCGGCCTGCGCGCGCCGGATCGAGGTCGCAGGCGCGCCGGAGCTCGGCTCGCTCGAGGCCTGGCGAGCCGCCTCGGACGCGCGGCGCGCCGAGATCACGGCGGCGGTGTGCGCGGCGCTCTGCGCCGAGGTCGGCAAGGCGAGCGCCTTCCGCGTCGACGGCGCCACGATCGCTCCCGCGAAGGGCAAGCTCCGGCTCGCCCTCGTGCCCGGCGGGCGCTTTCGACGCGGGCTGTCGGAGCGCGAGGAGGCGCGCCTGCGCGAGCTCGCCGAGGCGCGTCGAGGCCAGCCCAACCACTTCGAGGAGCACGTCGCCTTGCTCGAGGCGGTGGGCACGATGCGGCCGGTGGTCGAGGTCGAGGTCCCGCCGCTCCTCATCGGTCAGGCCCCGGGCGATCATCGCGCGCCCGCCGCGCTGGTGCGCTGGCTCGAGAAGGGGCCGTACCGCCTGCCGACCGAGGCTGAGTGGGAGTACTGCGCCCGCGGCGGGCGCGACGGCGAGCTGACCGCGCGCGGCGACGACCCGCCCGACGCGGCCGCTCTCGTCGCGATGAAGAAGCTGAAGGCGCGCGGCGCGAACGACCTCGGGGTCTGGGGCGTCGGCCTCCTGCCCGAGGTCTGCGCGGACCTCCACGCGCCCTCGTACGACGACGCGCCGACGGACGGATCGCCGCGCCGCGGCGCCGGCCCGCGCGTGGTCCGCGGCGGCGCCGCGCACGTCTTCCCGTGGCAGCAGGTCGGCGAGTGGCAGCTCCTGCTCAGCGCGGTCCGGTCATCGCAGCGCGAGTGGGAGACGGACCTCTTCTGTCGCCCCGTCATCGGCCTCCGGCTCCGCTGACGCGGTGCTGCGGAGGCCCGGAATCGCGCATGACGGATTCGAGTCCGCGAGCTGTCGTGTTCTCGCTGCGCGCGAGGCGGGGGCTGCGCCCCCGGCCCTCAGGATGGCGGACACGCCAGCCAAGGATGGGCCCGTGGGCTTCCTCGACCCCCAGGGGGACCCCGGTCCCCCTCGCCAGCGCCTGCGGCGCCGGCTCACCCCCTCGGCCTCCGTCTCCGGCGCTTCGCGCCTACGACGAAGGTCCGCGCTTCGCGCGGCACGGCGCGCGCGGCGCGCCGGTCGGTCGGGCCGCGCTGCGCGCGGCCACGACCTCCGGTTGTCATGGGCGGTCCTGGGTCCGCCATGCAAGACCGGCCGCCGCCCGGGTGTGCCGGAGGGGGGTCTTGCAGCCCGTTGAAGTACTCGCTGTCGGCGCCTCGTCGACGGGACGCCGCGCCCAGCACGCCAGTCGCTCGGTCGAAATGCTTCAGCATTTCGACCTCGGCCCGGCGCGCTGGACACGACGTCGCGCTCGCCGATCCATCCGACGGAGCACTTCAACGGACTGCTAGCGCGCGGACCTTCAGTCGGGACCGGCGAAGTCACAGAGGTGGGTGGCGGTGCAGACCAACCCGTCGCAGCAGTCGTCGCCGCCGCACGAGTCGCCGCGTCCGCGGCACTCGGTCGTCGGCGGGATGCAGACGTCGTCGGGGCCGCACTCGAGGCTGCAGCACTCGCCGTCGTCGCCGCACGAGCTGCCGTTCGAGTTGCACGGCGGGGGCACCCACTGCGGGGAGAGGATCGTCGCGACCTCCTGGCCGGCGAGCCAGTAGGGGACCGACGAGGGGTCGGTGGTGCCGTCCGGGGCGCGCGAGATCGCGGTGACCCACACCTGCTTCTGTCCGTGCACGCCCGCCGGCGCGTTGCCGTAGTCGTGGAGCGTCGTGAACAGGAGCCAGAAGTAGCCGCCGGAGTCGAAGGGGGAGAACGTGGGCCGGTAGGAGCCGTCGGTCGTCCCGGCGTCGTCCGCCGGTCCGAAGTTGGCGTTGTCGAGGCGGACCGGCGTGCCGCCGTCGGGCGCGATCAGCCAGAGGGCGCCGCGCGTCCCGGACAGGCCGCCCGTCGCGACGCTCGTCCGGCGCGTCTCACCGTGCTGGTAGGCGAGCCACTGCGAGTCGGGCGTCCACGTGGGGTGCCAGTCGACCGCGCCGCCCGGCGAGCTCGCGGCGCCGTGGATCACCGTCGAGCCGCCGAACGATCCGTCGGTCATCACGGGGGTGACGGCGAGGTCGTTGTCGCGGTTGCTGAACGCGATCGTCGCGCCGTCCGGGGACCACTCGGGGTCGAAGCCGTTCCCCGGGGAGCCCGCGAGCGGCGTCACCTCGGCGCCCGTGGCGACGTCGAGGATGCCGAAGGGCAGGCTGGTCGGGTTCGCGCCGCAGTCGCCGGTGACGACGAGCGTCGAGTCCGCGTTGAACGACTGGCAGCGCCGGACGTCGTAGCGCACCGCGAAGAGGTTCGGCGCCGGGTCGGCGGTGAGGTCGCGCGTGATGTCGAACGCGGTCACCGTCTCCGACGGCTCGCGGACGGCCATCAGGCGCTGGCCGTCGCGCGAGACCGAGTGGCAGCCGATGCAGTCGTCGCCGGGGCTCGGGAGGAAGTCGACGAGCGCCGCCGTCTGCACGTCGATGCGCCGCAGCCGGGCCGCGGGGGGCGACCAGTAGTAAACGGATCCGCCGAGGACCCCGTCGACGGTGCGGAAGGCCACCGACGCGCTCTGGTAGACCGCGCCGCCGGACGACACCTCGACGGTGACGTCGATGGGCTCGCCGACGTCGCTCCCGGCCATCGCGGGCCAGCTGTCGCCGGTGAGCTGCCAGTTGTCGGTGAACCCGGCCGCGCCGCGGAAGTAGCCGTCGAGGACGGCGTGAGGGCGCGCGAGCCGAACGTGCCACAGGTCCTCGGCGGCCGGCGACGGATGGTGCCGCGTCCACATCACGTTCGGCGGGTAGACGTTGCGCGGCATCACCGCGCCCGCGAGCGGGTAGTCGACGGCGGGCGCCGTGGCGGGATCCGCGACCGGCGTGGCGCCGTCGAAGACCGCCGTGTCGGTCGGCGACACGCCCTCGCCGAGCACCACCCCGTGGTAGGTCACGGTGAGGGTCGTCGAGGCCGACGCCCCGCCACCTCCCGTGAGCGCCACGCGCACGTTCGCGGAGCCTCCGACGCCAGCGGCCGTGAACACGCCGGTCGAGGGCTGGAGGGTGCCGATCGAGGCGTCGTCGAGGGTGAACACCACGCCGCTCGTCAGCGTCCGCGTCATCCCGTCGCGCTGCTCCGCGATGACGGTGAAGGCCAGCGTGGTCGGGTCGTCGGGGAGCGCGATCACCGGGTCGGTCGGGGACAGCGACAGCGCGACGATGTCCGTCGGGCTCTCCGTGCTGCCGCCGCCATCGATCGCGACCAGGCCGCCGCAGCGGCCGTCGACGCACATCTCGCCCACTTCGCAGTCGTCGCTCGACTCGCAGGTCCTGCCGCCCCTGCCCAGCTCGCCTGGGCCGCAGGCCGCGCCGAGGGCCATCGAGGCGAGCGCGGCGACCCACGGGGTCCGGCCAGCGCGGAAGAATCGAGTCGAAGATCGAAGCGTAGTCATCTCGCGCGCGTACGAAGCAAGGATCGGGCGACTCTCCAACGGCTACGCTTCTCGAGGAAAACCCCACGCCTCAGGTGGGGTCAACGGACCTTCCGCGACGGCCCGTCACGCCCCTCGCCTTGCCCTCGCCTCGACCGAGTGCGACCAGTGGGCCGTCATGTACGAGATGGACATCACGCTGCCTCGGTCGGCGTTCACCCCTCGGGAGGTGGCCCGCGCGGGCGACGTCTGGCGCGCGTTCCAGGACGTCGCGGTGGGCGGCTCCTCCCTCGCCGGCTGGCCGCCGGAGCGGTACCGCGCCGAGGGCGTCTCCTTCATCGTCCGCTCGATGGTCGTGGTCCACCACCGCGAGACGGTGTTCGGCGAGCCGCTCCGCGGGACGACGTGGCCGAGCGACTTCAAGCGCGGGATGTTCTTCCGCCGCGAGTGCCGCCTGCGCACCCCCGACGGCCCGGTCGCCTCGGCGACGCAGCAGTGGGTCCACGTCGCCGCCGACGTGACGCTCGCGCGGGCCTCGGACGCGCTCGTCGCGTGCTTCGCCGTCGAGGCGCACGACCCGCCCGTGGAGCTGCCGAGCCACGACCCCGTCGACGCCCCGCTCGAGCACGAGATGGAGCTCGAGTGCTGGCACACGTGGATGGATCCGCTCGGTCACGTGAACCACCCCGTCTACGTCGACTGGGCCGACGAGGCGCTCGCGCGGTGGCTCGCCGCTCGCGGGATCGATCCCGCCCGGATGCGCCCCGTCGCCGAGTCGGCGCGCTTCAAGTCCGGCGTGGTCGGGGGCGAGCGGGTCCGCGTCGCCACGCGCCTCACGGGTCGACACGGAGACGCCGCCGTCTTCACCCACGCGATGAGCGTCGGGGACCGAGCGGTTGCGCAGGTCACGACGATGCGCGCGCTCGACGGCGACGGGCCGCCCCTCGTCGATCGGCTCGCGGGCTGAGGGGCTCGGACGCGCGCTCAAACGACCGAGTCGCCGGTGGACGCGTCGCCGCGCGCGATGTACGCACGCGCCCATGGTCCAGAGCGTCATCTCCAAGGCGGCCGTCCTCCTCGAGGCGCTGCCCTACATCCGCAGCTTCCACGGCGCGCGCTTCGTCGTGAAGTACGGCGGCCACGCGATGGTCGACCCGGTGCTGCGGGACAGCTTCGCGCGCGACATCACGCTGATGAAGTTCGTCGGCCTGCACCCGATCGTGGTGCACGGCGGCGGACCGCAGATCGACGACATGATGGTCCGCATGGGCGCGAGCTCCGAGCGCGTCGAGGGCCTCCGCGTCACCGACGACGCGACGATGGAGATCGTCGAGATGGTGCTCGGCGGCAAGATCAACCAAGAGATCTGCACGCTGATCGGCAACCACGGCGGTCGCCCCGTCGGGCTCAGCGGCGTCGACGACGCGTTCCTGCGCGCCGACCGCGTCGAGGAGATGCGGACGCGGTCCGGCAAGCTCGTCGATCCGGGGCGCGTGGGCGCGGTCCGCGAGGTGAAGACCGAGGTGGTCACGCGGCTCGTGGACGGCGGCTTCATCCCCGTGATCGCGCCCATCGCCGTCGACGACGGAGGCCGCACGCTCAACGTCAACGCCGACACCGTCGCGGGCGCCGTCGCGGCGGCCCTCGGCGCGCGCAAGCTCGTCCTGATGACCGACATCGAGGGCGTCCGGGGCGCGGACGGCGAGGTCATGTCGTCGATCAACGCCGGCCGCATCGAGCAGCTCATCGAGGACGAGGTGATCGCCGGCGGCATGATCCCGAAGGTCCGCTGCGGCCTCGACGCGATCGCCGCGGGTGTCAACAAGGTTCACATCATCGACGGGCGCACCCGCCACGCCTGCTTGCTCGAGATCTTCACCGACGAGGGCGTCGGGACGCAGATCACCGCGAGCTGATCAGGCGGGGGTGCAGGCCTCTTCGTCGAGATCGGGGAAGGTGATCTCGACCGAGCCGGCGTCCTTGATGCCATCGATGCGCACGACGCCGTCGCGACCGATGCGCCCTCGGCGGACCGAGCCGTTGGGCAGCTTGGCTTCGTAGCGCACGCCCGGGAACGGCTGGCCGTCCTCGTCGACGAGCTCGATCTCGATCCAGTGCAGCTCGGAGACGGCCGGCTCGTGCTCCTCGACGGACACGTCCGGCACCTCGGAGAGGGGCTCTCGGTGGGTGACCGGGTCGCGGCGCAGGAACGCGTCCCGCCGCAGGACGTCGAGCTCTCGCGCGCCGAGCGCGCGCATCGGGGGCTTCCCCGGGCGCGCCCACGTGCGGAGGACGTCCAGCCGGATCCGCCGAGCCGTGACCGGGTCTTCGACCGACACGCGCCCACTGTACACGGTCAGGTCCCCGGGCGGATCCCGACATAGATGAAGTAGTCGAGGTCTCGCCCCTCGCGCCGGACCTCGACCCGCTCCTCGCGGGCGTCGGTCAGGAACGCCGCCATCCCGTCCAGCAGCGCGGGCTCCGCGGCCGCGGCCCAGACCGCGAGCGCGCCGCCCGGTCGCAGCGCCCCGACCGCGCGCTCGAGCCCGTCGCGCTCGTAGAGCCGGGCGTTGTCGGGATCGACGAGCCAGCTCGGCCCGTTGTCGGTGTCGAGCAAGACGGCGTCGAACGCGCCGGGCCGCTGGCCCACCACGTCGTGCACGTCCCCCACGGTGACCGCGACGCGTGGATCCGCGAGCGGGTCGCCCAGCTCGGACGCCACCGGCCCGCGGACCCACTCGACGAGCGCCGGCTCGATCTCCACCACCTCCACGTGCGCCGGATCGAGCTCGAGGCACGCCCGCAGCGTGAACCCGAGCCCGAGCCCGCCGACGAGCACCCGCGCCCCGGGCCGGCCGGCGAGCGCGAGGCTCGCGAGCGCGCGCTCGGACGTCGCCTCGCGGCTGTCCATCAGGAAGGTCCCGTTGGCGATGACCTCGAAGACCTTCCCCACGGCCGTGTCTCGCTCGCGCAGCACCCACTCGCCGCGCGGGGTCTCACGTCGCTCGATCACGCGCGGGGGGAGCTCGGGGGGCACGACGACCTCCGGATTCTACGCGCCTCCGCCCCGGTCGCGCGGAAACGTCACGGGGTCCCTCGCCGAGGCCGGGGCCGCGACGTAGATTCCGACCGAATGAAGGCCGCGGTCGTGAACGCGGGTCGAGGCGGTGCCGGAGGGAACTCCGCGGCGCTCTGTCAGCTCGCGGCCGCTCACCTCACCGATCGGCGGGTCGAGGTCGAGGTGGTGACGCTGGCCGAGATCCCCGGCTTCGCGCCGCACCGCGGCGCCTTCGAGCGCGCGGACCTGCTCGTCTTCGCGACGGGGACGTACTGGGACGCGTGGTCGAGCAAGCTCGGGGAGCTCCTCGAGGAGGCGACGCCGACCGAGGGGACCGCGCTCTGGTTGGGCAAGCCCGTCTGCGTGCTGGTGTCGGCCCACGAGGTGGGCGGCAAGGGCGTGCTGTCGCGTCTTCAGGGCGTCCTCGTGACGATGGGCTGCCTCGTGCCGCCGATGAGCGGCGTGGTCGTGAACCGATCCTCGGACATCGCGAGGGCGCACGCGACCCCGGGCGAGGCCGACGACCTGTGGGGCCCCGCGGACGTCGAGGTCGCCATCCACAACGTCGTCGAGGCCGCCCGCGGCACGCGCGGCTGGCGCGCCTGGGACGTCGACCGCGAGCGCTTCGCCGAGCGCTGGCTCCGACCGAGGGGCTGATCCGTGAGCGAGCCTCAGGGCTCGGGGATCACCGCGCGGATGGCGGCGGCGCACGCGGGGTCCACGCCCTCGAGCTCGTCCGCGGCGCGGCGCCCCTCGGCTTCGAGCTGGGCATTGTAGTAGGCGACCGCCGCGTTCTTGCACGTCCACTCGCGGTTGCGGCCGACGGTGCCCTCCGGGTCGGCGTCGGCGGCCGCGCGGACCGCGGCGGCCCCACGGAGGAACGCGCTCGCGGCCTCTTCGAACCGCCGGGCCTCGAAGTGGGCGCGGGCGGCCGCGTCCTCGGAGCTCAGCACGTCCGATCCCTCGGCGGGCGCGCCCGTGGACACCCCGAGCTCGTAGAGCGACATCTCGGCGCGGGCGACCTCCTCGACCTCGCCGTCGTCCTCGTCCGGCGTCGTCCCCTCGGTCGAGGGCGCCCCGCCGCACGCGACGGCGAGGAGCACGAGCGCAGCGATTCCGAGGTGAGAGGAGTCCGACATGCGGGCGAATCTAGCAGCCTGGCCGGTCGAGCGGACGCGCTCGAGGCGGGTGGCCGGGATCCCGGACGGTCGGCTCCGTCCCCGCACGAAGCCGCGCGGTGGCACATCGGTTGCGGTACGTCTCCTCGAGCCGGCGCGGCGCCGGACCGAAGGAGAGCCAACGATGATCGAGTTCATGCGCGAGGGTGGTTTCGGGATGTGGCTGACGCTGGCGTTCTTCCTGGCGGGGGCCGTCGCGTCGGTGCTGCGGCGTCACCGGGACGGAGAGCGCTGGGCGTACGGCGGGGCCATCGCGGTGCTCGCGTCCGGGCTCCTCGGGATGTCGACGGGGCTGTACATGACCGTCGCCCACGCGTCGGGGGACGCGGAGATCCTCGGGGTGGGGATCCGCGAGTCGGTGAACAACACCGTGTTCGCGGCGGTGCTCGCGTTCGTCCTCGCCTTCGCGGGCCTCGCGCTCGCGGGGCGGGGCGCGGCGCCGAAGGCCGCCTGAGCCTTCGCCCGGGCGGTCGGCGATCGGGTCGCAGAAGCGCGCGAACCCTGGTAACCCTCGGCCCCTATGGCCCGCACCAACGAAGAGCTCGTGGCGATGGCGCAGCACGCCTCGCTGCCCAACTACCGGCCGCCCCCGTTCGTCCTCTCCGAGGGCCGGGGGTGCCGGGTCTCGGACGTCGAGGGCAACGAGTACCTCGACTTCTCCGGCGGCATCGCCGTCCTCTCGGTGGGCCACGCCCACCCGAAGCTGGCCGAGGCGATCGGGCGACAGGCGGCGCGCCTGATGCACACGTCGAACCTCTTCTACAACGACAGGGCGATCGAGCTCGCCGCCCAGCTCGTCGAGCGCACCGCGTTCGACCGCGTCTACTTCGCGAACAGCGGCACCGAGGCGAACGAGGCGCTCATCAAGCTCGCGCGCCGCTGGCACCACGAGCACGGCCGCCCCGAGCGCGTCGAGCTCGTCGCCGCGGAGAAGAGCTTCCACGGCCGGACGATGGGCGCGCTCACCCTCACGGGGCAGCCCAAGTACCACGTCGGGATGGGGCCGCTCGTCGGCGGCGTGAAGCACGTCCCGTTCGGCGACCTCGACGCGATGCGCGCGGCCGTCGGGGACACCACCGCGGCGGTCATGCTCGAGCCGGTGCAAGGCGAGGGCGGCCTCGTGGTCCCCGACCCCGAGTACCTGCGCGCGGTGCGCGCGCTCTGCGACGAGCGCGGCGCGCTCCTGTTCTTCGACGAGGTGCAGACGGGCTTCGGCCGCACCGGCACGTTCATGGGCGCCGAGCACAGCGGCGTCGTGCCGGACGCCTGCTCGATCGCGAAGGGCATGGGCGGCGGCTTCCCGGTGGGCGCGATCCTCGTCCGCGAGGCGCTCGCCGACGGGCTGCCCCCCGGCGCTCACGCGAGCACGTTCGGCGGCAACCCGCTCGCGTGCGCTGCGGGCCTCGCGGTCCTGTCGATCTTCGACGAGGAGGGCCTCGTCGAGAACGCGCGCGCGATGGGGGACCGCCTCGGCGCCGGCCTCGAGGAGCTCGCCGCGGCGCACGGGTGCGTGTCGGAGGCCCGCGGCCTCGGGCTCTTGCGCGGCGTGCGCCTGCAGGGCGTGGACCCGCTCGCCGTCTACGCGCGGCTCCGGGACCAGCACAAGATGCTCGCCTCGATCGCGGGGGGCGACGTCCTCCGCTTCGCGCCGCCGCTCAACGTCACGGCGGCCGACATCGACGAGGCGCTCGAGCGCGTCGGCGCCCTCCTCGCCGAGGTGAGCCAGCCCGCCGCGGGGCTCGGCGCGGAGGTGGCCCCGTGACGCGTCACTTCCTGTCGTTGCTCGACCTCGAGGCGGAGGAGCTCACCGCGCTGCTCGACCGCGCGGACGTGCTGCGCGCGGAGCGGGGGACCACGAAGGAGCGGCCCCTCGAGGGCAAGACGGTGGTCGTGCTCCTCGAGAAGGCCTCCACCCGCACGCGCCTGTCCTTCGAGGTGGGCATCCACGAGCTCGGCGGCCGGCCCCTCACGCTCATCGCGAAGGACACGCAGATCGGCCGGGGCGAGCCGCTGCCCGACACGGCCCGCATGCTCTCGGGCTACGCCCACGGCGTCGTGTTCCGGACGTCGGGCCACGACCGGGTGGAGCAGCTCGCCGCGCACGCGAGCATCCCCGTCATCAACGGCCTCTCCGAGCGCTATCACCCCTGCCAGCTCCTCGCCGACCTGCAGACGGTGCGCGCCGAGCGGCCGCTCGCCGGGACGCGCGTGGCTTGGATCGGCGACGGCAACAACATGGCCCACTCGTGGATCCTGGCGGCCGCGCGGACGGGCATGTCGCTGCGCCTCGCCTCCCCCGAGCACTACGCGCCGGCGCCCGACATCGTCGGGCTCGCCGAGTCGCTCGGCGCGGACGTCGAGGTCGTGGTCGACCCGCGCGAGGCCGTCGAGGGCGCCCACGTGGTGACGACCGACGTCTGGGCGAGCATGGGGCAGGAAGACGAGAACGCCGAGCGTCAACGCGCCTTTCGGGACTATCAGGTCGACGCAGCGCTGATGGGGCGCGCCGACGCGAGCGCCATCTTCCTGCACTGCCTGCCCGCGCACCGCGGCGAGGAGGTCAGCGCCGACGTGATCGACGGGCCCGCGTCGCGGGTCTGGATCGAGGCCGAGAACCGCCTCCATGCGCAAAAAGCGCTGCTCGAGGCGCTCTTCGGTGCACAATGGATGGAATCCGCTCGAAAGGGGCGGTAACCAAAGGTTTCCGCGGGGATGGGGTGCGGACGGCCGCGGTGTTAGCGTATCCGCGACCGCATCGCTCGGTATGATCTCGAAAGGCGCCAGAGTCCCGAGGCTCGTAGAGGGGGTCGACCTGACGTCGCTCCCCTTGTCCCCGCTGGAGGGCTTCGTGCTCTCTCGGATCGACGGCGCCGCGAGCGTGCAGGTCCTCGCCGACCTCACCAACCTCGAGGAGGACCACGTCTACCGGATGGCCGAGCGCCTGATCGAGCTCGGCGCCGCGGAGTGGTCCCGCGAGTCGGTCAGCCTCCCGCTCCCCACCGGTCGGCCCTCCACGCGGACGCCGAGCCGCGAGGTCGAGGTGCCGCCGTTCCTGCGCGGCCCCCCGCAACGTCCCGTGCAGGGGCCAGCCCGCGTCCGGATGCGCTCCGAGGAGCGACCGTCCGTTCGCCCGCCCGTCCGGCTCGAGGGCGTGTACTCGAGCAAGCCGCCCACGAACGACGAGGTCGACATGGAGCGGAGCTCGGTCTTCCCGAGCTCGCCGCGGACCCGGCGGTCCAGCGCTCCCACGGACGCGTCCGCGGGCCCGCCCGTCGACATGCCGCCGCCGCCGCCAGTCCCCACCGTCGACGTGCCGCTCCCACCCCCGCCGAGCGCCGAGCGGCTCGCCAAGCTCGCCGAGGCACACGCCGCGACGTTCGAGGACCTCCCGCTGCCGCCGTCCGAGCCGCCTGCCCCGACCACGCCCGATCCCGATCCCGCTCCAGAGGTGGCGTCGCTCGTGGAGCCGGCGCCCGAGCCGGTGAAGCCCACGCCGACCTCGGACCTCGAGGCGCTCGAGGCGCTGGTCGCGGAGGTCGTGGCGGAGCCGCTCGCGGCGTCCGAGCCCGCGCCGGCGGCGTCCGCGGTGGAGCCCGAGCTCGAGCCGGAGCCGGAGCCCGCGTCCGCGTCCGAGCCCGAGCCCGCGTCCGAGCCCGCGCCGGAGGCAAAGGGGGAGGAGCTCGACCTCGACGAGGAGCGTCAGCACCGGATCGACAACCTGTATTTCGCGCTCGAGCTCCTCGACCACTACCAGGTGCTCGGGGTGGGACGCGGGGCGGCGCGCGCCGAGATCCGCGACGCGTACTTCCAGCTCTCGAAGGTCTTCCACCCCGACACGATGTTTCGGAAGCGCCTCGGCGCTTACAAGGCGCGGATGGAGGCGATCTTCCAGCGCCTCACCGAGGCGTACGAGACCCTCGGGAAGAAGAAGCACCGGGAGGAGTACGACCACTACCTCTCGCTCCAGGACCGCACCCGCGAGGTCGAGCGTTCCCTCGACGAGCCGAACGAGGACGAAGAGCGGGAGCGCCTCGGTCGGGCCGCCGCTCAGTACGAGGCCGACGTCGCGGCGGGCCGTCCCCCGTCGGTCGAGACCGAGATCCCCGAGGAGCTGCGCGGCCCGCCTCCCAAGAGCGCCGCGCCGCCCCCGCCGAGCGCGCCCGCGCCGACGAGCTCCACGCCGCCCGAGGCTCGGCGCGCGATGTCCGAGGAGGGCAAGCGCGCGCAGCGGGAGCTGATGGCGAAGAAGCTGCGCAACGCCACCCGCGCCTCCGGCAGCTCGCGCCGCGGAGCTTCACCGCCGCCCCCGCCGACGTCGACCGCTCCGAAGGCCGACCGCAAGGAGGTCCTCCGGGGCCTCGCCTCGACGCTGCGCCAGACGAGCGCCCAGACCGGAGGGCTCGACCCCGTCCAGCGGTCCCTGGGCCAGGCCAAGCGCGCGGAGGCCGAGGGCGACCTCGCCGAGGCCGCCAACCACCTCCGGGCGGCCATGCTGAGGGCGCCCGACCGCGCCGACATCGCGCACGAGCACGCCCGCATCAGCGTACAGCTCTCCAAGGCGATGGCGACGACGTACGAGGAGCGCGCCATCTACGAGGAGCGGCACGGGAAGTGGGCCGCCGCCGCGATCAGCTGGGGCAAGGTCGTCGAGGGGCGGCCGGACGACGCCCACGCCGCGCAGCGCGCCGCGGTCGCGCTCGTCGAGGCGGGCGGGGACATGCACAAGGCCAAGCAGCTCGCCCAGAAGGCGGCCGACCTGGACCCCGACAACGTCGCGAACCTGAGGGGCCTCGCGCGGGTCTACATCGCCGCCGGCCTGGAGCTGAACGCACGTCGAGTGCTGCAGCACGCCGCCAAGCTGGACCCCGACGACGAGATGGTCGAGAATCTGCTCCGCGACTTGGGTCGTTAGCGGCTTCTTTGGGATCATCGCGCGGTCGAAGTGACACCGCGCACGTTGGGAGACCTGGATGGAGAAGGTCATCGGCATCGACCTGGGCACGTTCAACTCGTGCGTCGCGGTCGTGGAGGGCGGGACGCCCATCGTCATCGCCAATCGGGGGGGGTACAAGACGACGCCCTCGATGGTGGCGATCACGGAGGCCGGCAAGCGCCTGGTCGGCCACATCGCCAAGCGGCAGGCCGTCACGAACGCCGAGAACACCGTGTACGCGGCCAAGCGCCTCATCGGGCGCAAGTTCGACAGCACGCAGGTCCAGAACGCGCTGAAGAACGCGCCCTACCGCATCGTCGAGGGCCCGCACAACGACCCGCGCATCCAGCTGCGGGGCAAGGTCTACAGCGTCCCGGAGGTCAGCGCGATGATCCTCCAGGAGATGAAGATGATCGCCGAGGACTACCTCGGGCAGGAGGTCCAGAAGGCGGTCATCACGGTGCCCGCGTACTTCAACGACGGGCAGCGCCAGGCGACCAAGGACGCCGGCGCGATCAGCGGCCTCGACGTCATCCGGATCATCAACGAGCCGACGGCCGCGTCGCTCGCGTACGGCTTCGGCAAGAACATCGACAGGACCATCGCGGTCTACGACCTCGGCGGCGGCACGTTCGACATCTCCATCATGGAGATCAGCAGCGCCGGCGTCTTCAAGGTCATCTCCACCGCGGGGGACACGTTCCTCGGCGGCGAGGACTTCGACCAGCGGATCATCGACTGGCTCGTCGACGACTTCCAGCAGGAGAACGACATCGACCTGCGGCAGGACCGCATGGCCCTGCAGCGCCTCAAGGACGCGGCCGAGAAGGCCAAGTGCGAGCTGTCGAGCGTCGTCGAGACGGAGGTCAACCTCCCGTTCATCATCTCGAGCGCCCGCAACGAGGCGCTCCACCTGCAGAAGCTGCTCACCCGCTCGCAGCTCGAGGAGCTCACGGGCGACCTCGTCGAGCGCACCGTCCAGATCTGCGAGATGACCCTCGACGAGGCCGGCCTCGACAAGGAGGACATCGAGGACGTCGTGCTCGTCGGCGGCATGACGCGCATGCCGCGCGTGCAGCAGGCGGTGGCCGACTTCTTCGAGCGCGAGCCCTGCAAGGGCGTGCACCCGGACGAGGTCGTGGCGCTCGGCGCCGGCATCCAGGGCGCCGCGCTCGTCGACGAGGAGCACGACATGGTGCTCCTCGACGTCACGCCGCACACCCTCGGCATCATGGTCGTCGGCGGCTACTTCGAGGAGCTCATCCCTCAGAACAGCACCGTCCCGATCTCGCGCTCCAAGATCTTCACCACCGTCCGCGAGAACCAGACGGCCGTGAAGATCCTCGTGATGCAGGGCGAGTCGCGCCGCGCCGACGAGAACGAGCTGCTCGGCGAGTTCATCCTCACGGGCCTCCGCCGCGCCGCGGCGGGGCAGGTCGAGATCGAGGTGACCTTCGAGATCAACGCCGACGGCATCGTCAGCGTCCACGCGAAGGACATGGAGACCGGCAAGGAGCAGTCGATCACCGTCACCTCGACGAGCGGCCTGACCGAGGACGAGCTCGACGAGATGATGACCGACGCGCGCGACTACGCGGTCACGCGCCGCGCCGACGAGGAGCACGAGAAGGCCAAGCAGGAGGCCGAGACGCTCATCGCCGAGATCGAGAAGCTCTTCCCGAAGGTCGAGGAGGTCGTGGCGGGCAGCGACTTCGGCCGCGACGCGATCGAGAAGGCGCGCGCCGTCGTGGAGCGCGCCCAGCAGCTCATCGAGGCGCAGGACACCGACGCGCTCCGCGAGCAGATCGACGCGCTCTCGCGGACGCAGCGCATGTTCAAGGGCGTGGTCGGGAAGATCGCCTGACCATGTCCGAGGAGGGCCGGGGCAAGCGGGCGCGGGTGACCTTGAAGTTCGCCGCGCAACGGCTCGCCCTGCCCGGCGAGGACGCCGAGCTCGACGACGACGAGTCGTCCGAGCTCCGGCTGCCCAGCCTCGAAGAGGTCGAGCGGGCGCGGCGGCCCTCGACGATCCCTCCGCGCGAGGAGAACGACGGCGGGCGTGACGGATGGGAGCGCCAGCGGCGGAGCGTGACGCCGCCGCCGCGCGCTTATGACCTGCCGGTCGCAGTGGCGCCGCCACCCGCGCTCCCGGTGCTCGACGTCGCGCCGGGCGACGCGCTCGCGCTCGTCGACCATCGTTCACGTCCTCCAGTGGCGGGGCCCACGCCGCTCTCGGAGATGGCCGACCGCTTCGCGCTCGGGGACTTCACCGCCGCGCTGCGCCTCGCGGAGCTGGTGCTCGGGACCGACGCCGACAGCCGCCAGGCCCTCGAGACGGCGCGCATCTCGCGCGAGAAGCTCGCGCAGCTCTATGGGTCACGCCTCGGATCGCTCGACCGCGTCCCCGTCCCGGCGGTCGCGGACTCCGACGTGCGCTGGTTGGGCCTCGACCACCGGGACGGCTTCGTCCTCTCGCTCGTCGACGGGAACCACACCATCGAGGAGATCATCGACGTCACGGGGATGAGCCGCCTCGAGGTGCTCAAGACCCTCGTCGAGCTGCTCGACCTCGGCGCGATTCAGTTCGAGGGGTGACGCCGCGCGCCCCGTGCGAACATGTGGGGCATGGGTCGTTCGTACACCGTCGCCGACATCATGACCGAGCACGTGGTCACCGTGAGCGAAGAGGACTCGCTCGAGCAGGTGACCCAGAACCTGGACCGCTTCCGGTTCCGTCACCTCCCCGTGGTCGACGGTCGGAAGGTCGTCGGGGTCATCACCGAGCGCGATCTGTTGCGCTTCGCGGTGAGCGTCACGGAGGTCGGCCCGGCCGCGTCGGCCAAGGCGGTCGACCTCGAGCGCAACACGTTCGTGGCTCAGGTGATGACGCGCAACCCGATCACGGTGCCGCCGCAGACGCCGGTGACCCGAGCCGCGGCGCTGATGGTCGACGGTCGGTTCGACTGCCTCCCGGTCGTCAACGCGACGGGGGAGCTGCTCGGGATCGTGACGGCGCACGACCTGCTGAACCTGATGAGCGCCAGCGAGGTCTCGGAACGCGAGAATTGATGCGCGGGTGGGCGTCGGCGTCGGCGTCGGCCTACCATCGAGCCATCGCTGGCCGCCTCGGGATCGCGTTGCTCGTGCTGCTCGCGCTGCCTGCGCGCGCGGCGGCGCACCCGACCATCATGCCGGGCGACGTCGCCGTCGTGTCGATCCACACGAACCCGGCGATGGGGCCGCCGACCTTCCAGCTCGTGACCCTCGAGGCCTTCCACCCGGTCGAGATCGTGATCTTCACGGACCGCGGCTGGCTCGCGAGCGGCGCGTTCCGAGCGGGGGAGGGCGAGGTGTACTGGGACGTCGACCGCTTCGTGCCGGCGGGCACCGTGGTGGAGCTCGGCGGCCTGACGCTCTCGCCCGGCGCGGACTCGGTGGTCGGGTTCGTGGGCGCGCTGATGCCCGACGGGACCCCCACGGACTCCCTGCTCTTCGGCGCCAACCTCGGCGGGGCCTGGGCCGCGGACGCGACCTCGGACACCACCTCCGCGCTGCCGCCGTCGCTGGCCGGCTTCGAGGTCGCGCTCGGCCCGGGGTTGGACTGCGCCTACGCGGGCCCCGTCGTCGGGACGCGCTCCGAGCTGCTCGCGCGGATCGGAGACCCCGACAACTGGACTTGCAGTGACACCGAGCGGCTCTCGGCCCCCGCGGCGTTCACCGTGTACGCCGACCGCGGGCGCGGCTGCGGGGTGGACGCGGACTGCGGCCCGGCCGCGTTCTGCGCCTACGGCGTGTGCTGCGACACCGAGTGCCGGCGCGCGGAGGCGGGGCACTGCCTCACCTGCGACTTCGGCAACGGCGATCCGCGCACGGGCACCTGCGGGCCCGCGCCGACGACCCAGCTCTGCCGGACGGGCCGCGGGCCGTGCGACCCGATGGACCACTGCGACGGCGTCGACACGGAGTGCCCGCCCAACGCGCCCCTCGGGCCGACCGACGTCTGTCGCGCGTCCACCGGGGGCTGCGATCCTGCGGAGGTCTGCGACGGCGTCTCCGCGGAGTGCCCCCCGGACGCTCGCTCCGCCGTCGGCGCGGTGTGCCGACCGAGCCGCGGGCCCTGCGATCCGGCCGAGGTGTGCGCCGACGGCGTCGTCTGTCCGGACGACGTGGTCGTGCCCGACGCGACCGAGTGTGACGACGGGCTCCGCTGCACGTCCGCTTCGTCGTGTCAGGCGGGGATCTGTTCGGGGCCGGTCCCCCTCGAGTGCGAGGACGGCGACGCCTGCACCGCGGACGCGTGCAGCGACGAGGGCGGCTGCACGCACACGCCGATCGTCGGCTGCTGCGTGGCCGACGCCGACTGCGACGACGGTGACCCCTGCTCGCGCGACGCGTGCGGCGTCGACGGCTGGTGCGTGGCTACCCCGGGGCTGTGCGTGGACGGCGGGGTGGTGACGACGCCGATCGACGGGGGGCCGACCGTGGAGCCGCCGCCGCCCGCTGGGTGCGGGTGTCGGGTCGGCGGCCGAGGCGCCGGCGGCAGCTGGTTGGTGGGGTGGCTGCTGCTGGTGTGTTGGCGGCGGCGGGGGTGAGGCGGTTCGGCCGTGCCCGGTCTTCGGGCACGGGTGGTTGGGTCGTGTCTTCGGGCACGGGCACGGGGTCGCCGGGCACGGGCACCTGACCGTGGTTCTTGGGCACTTGCACCGGACCGTGGTTTTCGGGCACGGGCACGGGCACGGGCACGGGGTCGCCGGGTCGCGCTTTGCGCTCCCCGGCGACTACGGGATGCAGGGCATCGGCGAGTCACGAACGGCGAGGACGCTGCTCATCGGCGAGATGGTGCCGTTCACGAGGGACGTGTAGCCGGTCGGGATGGCGGTGAAGCCGCCGTGGAAGGGGCAGCCCCAGTACGGCGCGGCGAGACCCGCCATCACCGGGTGGGTGCCCCCGCCCGGGGCCGTCACGACCGAGCTGCAGTAGCTCACGGAGTCACCGGAGACGCCGGTCCCGATGACCGAGGCGAACGTCTCGGGCGCGCCGCGGGCGCCGGAGCCCGACGTGTAGCCGCTCACCATCGTGCAGCCCCACGCCATGTAGAGGCTGGTGCGGCCCGCGTCGACGTTGCGGCCCGGGACCTTGAGCCAGTTGATCAGGTTGGCGTGGTAGGTCATCGCCTGCGTGCCGCCGTGGAGGTCCGCGTCGTCGCTGGAGATGAGGATGCGGCCGCGGACCGCGGGGCCCCACGTCCCGATCGTGTCGAGCGCGGTGCCCATCACGGAGTCGAGGGTGCCCGAGCAGCGCCCGCCGGCGATGAAGATGATGTCGTACTGACCGAAGTCGGCGGTCGAGAGCGAGCGCCACATCGCGTCGCTCGCGATGGTCGTCATCGTCCCCGCGGGGAACCACGTCGTGCCCGTGGTGCCGCCCGGCTGGTAGACGAGCACGCGCGCCGGGCCGGAGTTGCACATCGCCGCGCCGCCGCAGTAGCCCATGTCGCACGAGTCGGTCGCGCAGTCCGAGGTCGCGTCGCAGCGGCGCCCCGTGACGCAGCGCGGGCACCCCGTCGAGCCGCCGCAGTCCACGTCCGTCTCGAGGCCGTTGAACACGCGATCGGTGCACGTCGGCACCTGACAGACGCCGCCCGTGCAGACGCCGCTGAGGCAGTCGCGCGGCGCCACGCAGCGCAGCCCGTCGGCGCAGCCGATGCACTCGCCGCCGCCGCAGTCGAGGTCCGTCTCGAGGCCGTTCAGCACGCGGTCACCACAGCCGGGCGCGTTGCAGAGCCCGCTCGGCCCGTCGCAGATCATCGACATGCAGTCGGACGCGCCGTCACACATGCGCCCCGGCGCGCAGGCCGGACACAGGGAGCCGCCGCAGTCGACGTCGGTCTCGTCCTGGTTGGCGACGCCGTCGCTGCAGGAGACGCAGCGGTTCGAGAGGCAGCGCCCGGACATGCAGTCCGAGTCGCCGGTGCACATCAGCCGATCGCGGCAGCCGGGGCAGGTCGGCCCGCCGCAGTCGACGTCGGTCTCGTCGCGGTTCATCACCATGTCCGCGCACGAGGCGCAGACCCCGGACACGCACGTCGCGCCGAGCGCCCCGCAGTCCCCGTCGACGACGCACATCAGCGTGTCGGCGCAGCCCGGGCAGGAGCCGCCGCAGTCGACGTCCGTCTCGTCCTGGTTCTGGACGCGGTCGCTGCACGACTCGCAGACCCCGGCGACGCACGAGTCGCTCCGGCAGTCGCGGTCGATCCCGCACATCTCGCCGTCGTCGCACGCGTCGCAGAGGCCGCCGCCGCAGTCGACGTCGGTCTCCTCGGCGTCCTGGATCCCGTCCATGCAGGACACGCAGCCGCCGTCGAGGCAGCGGCGCCCTTCGCAGTCCGCGTCGACGTTGCACGCGAGGCCGTCGCGGCAGGCCGGGCAGAAGCCGCCGCCGCAGTCCACCGACGTCTCGTCCTGGTTCTGCACGCTGTCGTTGCAGGCCGCGTCGGTGCACATCCCGCCCGAGCAGATCAGGCTCTGGCAGTCCTCCGGGTCCTCACACGCGAGGCCGCCGGCGCAGGCCGGGCACGTCGGACCACCGCAGTCGACGTCGGTCTCGCCGCCGTTCATGCGGCCGTCCTCGCAGTCGCTCATCGTGCACACGCCGCCTCGGCAGCGTCCGCTGAGGCACTGGTCGTTGCTCGAGCAGGGCTCCCCGCCGGGGCAGAGGCCGCAGTCGCCGCCGCAGTCCGTGCCGGTCTCGCGCCCGTTGCGCACCCCGTCCATGCAGGTGGGGACGAGGCAGCGGCCGCGCGTGCAGACGCCGCTGGCGCAGTCCTCCGGCACGCCGCAGTTGTCGCCGTCGGCGCAGGCCGGGCAGGAGCCGCCGCAGTCGACCGAGGTCTCGTCTCCGTCGCGGGCCCCGTTTTCGCACATCGGGGCGGTGCTCGCGTCGCGGGCGCCTCCGTCGTAGGGGCCGGCGTCGGGCAGCGGAGGGATCGGCGGGACCGAAGGGCCGCACGCGGAGGCGACGGCACAGAGCGTCAGGGCGAGGCAAGCGTTGCGAAGCATGGGCCCCAACCTAGCCCAGGGTCTGGATCTCGGACAACTGCGCGGGGGCTTGCGACCCCCCGATCCCCGTTTTAGTCTCGAAACATCTGTCCGTCACAGGGGGTGCGCGGGCGGAAGAGAATCGATTTTGCCAGAGCCACTCGAAGGCCCCGCGACCGAATGGGTCGCGCTCCTCCTGACCATCCTTGTGAGCTCGGCGCTCGACGCGCTCGGAGGCGCGATCGCCTCCCTGGGTGAGGTCCGGCTGCTCGCGGCGGTCGAGGCGGGCGGGCGCGACGGTCGGACGGCGGCGCGGCTGCTCGAGGAGGCCGGTCACCGCCGGACCCGGCTCGCGGTCGGCCGGGTGCTCGGGTTGGTGTCGGCGGTGGCGCTCACGATGCACCTCACCTGGGGCATCTTCCCGCCCTGGGGGACGGCGCTCGGGGTGGCGGCGGTGGCGTTCACGCAGGCCGCGGTGGCGGCGGGGCTCGGCGCCGCGGCGCGGGCACGGGCGACGACCTGGGCGCTGCCGATGGCGCGGCTCCTCCGCCCGTTCGAGCTCCTCGTCTGGCCGTTCTCGATCCCCGTGCATCTCCTCGCGACCGCCGTGGGCCGCGCGTTCGAGTCGCCGCCCGACGCCAACAAGGACGACGAGCACACGCTCCGCGAGGTGGAGCACATGATCGAGAAGCGGGAGGAGAGCGGCTCGATCACCGAAGAGTTCGCCGAGCTGTTGCTCAGCGTCTTCGAGTTCAAAGACACGGTGGCCCGTGAGGTCATGGTGCCCCGCACGCAGATGAGGGCGTTCGAGCTCGGCGCCTCGCTCGACGAGGTCGTCGAGATGATCGAGCGCCACGGCCACAGCCGCTACCCGGTGTACCGAGACACCCTCGATCGCATCGAGGGGATCCTCTACGCCAAGGATCTGTTCCGGATCCTCCGGGAGGGTGAGCAGAGCTCCTACGAGTCGCTGCGCGACATCATCCGGCGCCCGGTCTTCTTCGTGGCCGAGACCCAGAAGATCGGGCAGCTCCTGCGCGAGATGCAGTCGCAGCGCTTCCACCTCGCGGTCGTCGCCGACGAGTTCGGCGGCACGAGCGGCATCGTCACCCTCGAGGACATCCTCGAGGAGATCGTCGGCGAGATCCAGGACGAGCACGACGCCGAGGAGATGCCGATCCGGCAGCTCGGCGAGCGGCACCTCTGGGTCGACGCGAGCGTCTCGGTCTACGACGTGGCCCACGTCCTCGACGCGGACCTCGACACCGACGAGGGCGACTACGACTCGGTCGGCGGGATGATCGTCGAGCGGGCCGGTCGGGTGCCCGTCGTCGGCGAGTCGCTGTTCTTTCGCGGCTTCGAGTTCATCGTGCGAGCCTCCGACGAGCGCCACGTGACAGAAGTCGAGATCGTCGAGCGGCCCCACGCGGATGGGCCGGAGCACGCCGCGGCGGAATGATGGTCACGGCCGCCCGCAGCGCGGTGATCCAGGACGGGCGCGTGCTCGTGGTCGGTGCGCTGCGCGCGCCGACCGTCGCGCCCGTCGACCCGCACCCAGTCGAGGCGCCGGCCACCCTCGGGGAGCTTCGGGGCGCCCTCGCGGCGCCGCGCGGCGAGCCGTTCGACGCCGCGCTGATCGCCGGCTGGGGCCGCGACGTCGACCTCGTCGGCCTCGTGTCGGAGGTCCGCCGGGCCGTTCGATCGGGGGGCACCGTGGCCTTCGTCGTGCCCATCCCTCGCGACGGCTGGCGCGGCGCCCGGAGCGCGGTGCTCGCGATGCTGCGCCGCCAGCGCCCCGTGCCGCTCGAGGAGCTCTGCGGCGCGCTGCTGATGGGCAAGCTCGTCGACGTGCGGGTGCGCCCGATCGAGGGCGCGGGCGGCTACGCGATCGTCTCCGCCGAGGTCCCGCCGCCGTGGCCGGACGACGTGGAGTCCTCGACCATCCGCCGCTCGGTCACCTGAGCGCTCGAGGGAGGGCTACTCCCACTCGACCCAGGTCTGTTCGACCAGGGCGCCGTCCACGCGAGGCGTGATCACGGTGAAGTGCGCGAGGCCGCCCTCGGGGGAGGCGCCGACGGAGCCGACGTTGATCACGCGGACGCCCTCGATCTCGCGCTGGAAGGCCACGTGCGACGCGCCGCAGACGACGATGTCCGCGGGGTCGCCCCCGAGCAGGTGCAGCAGCTCGTCGTCGTCGACGTCGTGCGAGATCTCCGTCGCCGGGTCGAGCGGCGAGCCGTGGACCATCACGATCTCGGAGCCGTCCATCATCGGGATCCGGAGCCGCTCGGGGAGGCGCTGCAGGAACATCAGGGCGAGCTCGCCGATGGCGTCCCGGGTCGCCGCGAAGCGCTCGGCCATCGCGCGCTCCTCCTCGGTGGCCGGCGCGAGGCGATCGGGCGAGAGCTCCACGAGCGCGCTGTCGGCGAGCCCCCGCGTGCACCGCGCGTCCACCTGCTGGAGGCGCTTGAACACCTCCACGGGATCGGGCCCCCCGAGGAGCAGATCTCCGGCGACGTAGATCTGCGTGATCATCCGGCGCCGCAGCTCCGCGAGCACCGCGTCGAGCGCGGTCACGTTGCCGTGGATGTCGGCCAGGAAGGCCATCGGTGCGTTGGCGGGGCGCGGCTTGTCGCGCATCCCGGGACCCTACCGCGCGAACTTGGATCGGCCATGTAGGGAAAGGTACGATCTTCGTCGATGCCCCCGCCCATGAAGCCGCCCGCGAGGGCTCGAGGAATCCGGGTCTGGCAGCGCGAGGGGCGCGGCGCCCTGAGCGCGTCGGCGATCGCCGAGCTCTTCCAGTCCGCGGAGGTGCTCACCGAGGGCAGCCTGGACGAGACCGGGCGCTGGTACGGCTCGATCATGATCTCCTTCGATCTCGGGATCCTCTCGCGCACCGGCCGCGACGTGGCGGGGCCCGAGGACCTCGACGCGATCGTCGTCGCGATCGAGGGCTCGGTGCGCGTGCGCGTGCGCGCCCACCGGATCGCGTGCGGAGAGATCTACCGCCGCTTCCCGGACCGCCACGTCGGCACCGCCCAGATCTTCAGCCGATTCCGGCGCGAAGGGGACGCCCTGCTGCTGGACATCGACCTCGAGGCGCCTGTCGATCTACCTTCGGTGAGAGAGTCGTGAACGAGGACAACGTCATCCACGTTCGCTTCGGACCGGGCGGCGGCCGTCGCGTCGACCCGCCCGTCGAGGTCACGGAGGCCAGCGAGGCGCCCGAGGCGCCTGGGGCGATCGAAGCGCCCGCCGCCCCCGACTCGATCCCGCCGCCGATGTTCGGCCGGGACGCCGTCGGCGAGCCCTACGGCGCGCTCTTCAAGCCCAAGGAGGTCGCGAAGCTCTTCGACCTCCCGCTCGGCCGCCTCCGCTACTGGGACCGCTCCGGGTTCCTGTCGCCGTCGGGCCGCGTCGGCCGCCGGCGCTTCTACACGTTCCAGGATCTGATCGGGATCCGCGCCGCCAAGGACCTCCTCGACCAGGGCGCCGCGCTGACCGCGGTTCGCCGCGGGCTCGAGACCCTGCAGCGGTCGCTGCCGCACGTCACGCGCCCGCTCAACGAGCTCCGCGTGCGCAGCGAGGGCCACGGCGTCGTCGTACATGACGCAAACCGCGTTTACGACGCCGAGACGGGGCAGCTGCAGCTCGACTTCGCCGTCCGCTCGATCCGAGACGACGTCGTGCGCGTGCTGCGGCCGCGCGGCGCCGTCGACCCGAAGCTCCGGCAGCAGGCCTACGAGCACTACCTCGAGGGCTGCCGCCTCGACGAGGACGAGGCGACCTTCGCGACCGCCGAGCGCGCCTACGCCCGCGCGCTCGAGCTCGACCCCGGCCTCGCCAACGCGCTGACGAACTGGGGCAACCTGCGCTTCCGGCAGGGCGACGTCGAGGCCGCCACGCGGCTCTACCGGCAGGCGCTCGCCGTCGACCCGGAGCAGCCCGAGGCCCTCTACAACCTGGGCTTCCTCGCGTTCGAGCGCGGCGAGACGGCGGACGCCTCGTCGCTCTTCGAGCGCGCCGTGGCCCACGATCCCGGCTTCGCGGACGCGCACTTCAACCTCGCGATGGCGCTCGAGGAGCAGGGGCAGACCGAAGCCGCGCGCCCGCACTGGCAGACCTACCTCGACCTCGATCCGACCGGGTCGTGGGCCGAGATCGCGAAGAAGTACCTCTCCGGCAAGTGGCGTTGAGCTAGCTACCGCTTGCGGGGCGGCGGGGGCGGCGGGGGAGCGCTCGATCGCCCGGGCAGCTCCTCGAGCTCGTCGAAGTCGTCGATCTCCTCGAGCTCGTCGTCGAGCTCCTCGACCTCGTCGAGGGGCACGATCTCGCCGAACTCCTCGAGCTCGTCGATGTCCTCGAGCTCCTCGACCGCGTCGAGGACGTCGTAGGGGACCTCGTCGAACCCGGGCCGGTCGCCGAGCTCGTCGGGCGGGCCGAGGTCGTCGAAGCTCGCGCGGCCCTCCGCCTCGATCGCCTCGAAGACCTCCTCCTCGGAGCTGTCGAAGGTCTCCGTCTCCCGGTCCTCGATCAGCTCGAGCTCGCCGGTGCCGAGCTCGTCGTGGACCTCGGCGCCGCCCGCGAGGTCCGCGCGGATCTGCGAGAACACGTCCTCGGCGACCGCGGTGTAGTCGTCCTCGTCGTCGAAGTCGTCGGTGTGCGCGGCCGGCATCGCGACGGACGCCTCGGCCTTCTGCGCCTCCTCCTCGAGGTACGCCGAGGCGTCGAGCTGCCGCGTCTCGCGCGGCGGCAGGGGCGGGAGCGCCTCCTCGTCCGACGGCGTCGCGTCGACGACCGGCGGCTCGGGCTCCTCGCGGCGCGGCAGCGCCGGCGGCGCCGGCGGCGGGTTGCTCGCGAGCGCCTCGCCGAGCTCGCGGAACAGCCCGCTGTCGTACATCGTCTCGGACGACTCCGAGCTCGGCGTCGAGTCCGTCGCGTCCGCGTAGGCCTCTTCGGCGCGCGGCGCTCCGTCCATGGTCTGATCGTCGAGCGGCCCGATGTCCTCGGCCGACAGGTGCGTGACCTCGCCGACGCCGACCACGTCCGGGTCCACCTGGAGGTCCTCGGAGACCAGGTCCTCGGCGAGGATCTCACCGGTGTGCAGCTCCACCGACTCGGGCTCGGGGCGCGGCGCGGGCGAGGCGATCCCGAGGTCCGAGTCGACGGGCCGACGGCGATCCTCCTCGAGGCGCGCGATCGCCTCCTGCGCCTCCGGGTCGCCGGGGGCGGCCTTGAGGACCTTCTTCCACGCGTCGAGCGCCTCCCACTTGTTGCGGAGGTCCTCGTCCCACACCCGCGCGACCTTGCGGCGCAGCTCGAGCTTCTCGTCCTCGTCCTCGGTCTTGCGCAAGTCGCGTTGCAGCGCCACGAGGAGATCCTCGAGCTTGCCCGCCTTGCGGAGCGCGGCGCGGAGCCGCTCGCGCGACTCGGGCCCGTCGCCGGTCACGCTCGAGAGCCGCGTCCACACCTCGGCCGCCTGCCCGAACAGCCCGAGCTCCTCGAGGAGGTCGCCCCGGCGGCGCAGGAGCCCGGCCGCGGTCTGCTTGTCGAGCGCCTCCTCGACGAGCTGCGCGAGGTGCCGGTCCAGATCCCCGAGGCGCCGCAGGTGACGCGTGAAGCGATCGAGCTCGTCGAGCACCTCCTCGTGACCCGGCGCGAACGTGGCCGCCCGCTTGAGGGCCATGAGCGCCGTCTCGTCGTCGCGGAGCTCGGCGTGGAGGATCCGCGAGGCCCGGAGCAGCAGCGTCGCGCCGCCGATCGGGTTCTCCTCCATGTCGTCGGCGAGCGCCGCGTAGATCTCCACGACGGCCCGCCGGAGCCCCCCCATCGCCGCGGGGCGCTCGTCGAGCGCCTTCGCGATCGCCTCCACCACGTCGGCGAGCTCGGGGGTGCGCACGGTCAGCGCGATCGCGAGCGCGAAGTAGTGCGTCGCCCGATCCCTGTCGCCGAGGGTGCTCTCGCAGAGGCGCGCGGACCGCAGCAGCGCCTCGACGCGCCCTTCGTCGTCGGTCGCCGTGGACTTGCGCTTGTCGTACGTGATCAGGAGCTCTTCGGCGCGCCCCGCGATCGGCGCGCGCTCCTCGGCGAGCGCGAGCACCTCGTCGTCGAGCGGGAGCAGCGCGCACGCGCGCAGCGTCTGGTCGAGCGAGGCCCCCGGGTCGCTCTCGAACAGCCGATCCGCGTGGCGGAGCAGCAGGTCGACCTTCGCCTCCGCGGACTCGGCGCGCCGGATGAGCGTCTCGTAGACCTGCCCGAGCCGCGGCCACGCGTCCCCGGCGCTCGCGAGGCGATCCGCCTCGTCGAGGAAGCTCGTGTCCGTGATGTCGATCGCGAAGGCGCGCAGCACCGCCTCGAGCGCGCGCTCGAGGTCCTTGAGGTACGTCTCGTAGACGCCGGCCGCCTTCATCCACGCGGCCGCCTGATCGGTGGGCGACAACGCGGTCTGCGCCATCGACACGTACATCTCGGCGAGGCGCTCGCCCGCCGACGCGCCGCGGGCCAGGTCGCGCAGATCTTCCTCGGCGCCCTCGTCGCCGTCCTCTCGGATGCGCGGCTCGAGGCGCTCCCAGGCTCCGTCGATGTCGCCGAGCTGCCGGTACGCCACGCGCGCGGCGCGGCGGGTCAGCTCGGAGGCCTCGGCCTCGTCTCCCGCGAGCCCGGCGAGGGAGTCGAGCGCGGCGGTGAGGTCGGCCCAGCGGCTCGCGTTCTCGAGCAGCGGGACGAGCCGCTCGAGCGGCTCGGGGTCCGCGAGGTCGGCGTCGCCCCACGCGTAGAGGGCCTCGATCGCCTTGTCGAGCTGCGGCACCTCGGCCTCGTGCAGCTCGGCGAGCCGGCGCGCGACGGGGACGCGCAGCCCCGGATCCTCGACGACCTCGAGCTGGCGCCACAGCGCCTCGGCGAGGCCGGCGAGGTCGCGGGTGAGCTCGCACAATGCGGCGAGGCGCTGCAGCGCGGCGACGTGGTCGGCCTGGATCGCGACGACCTCGCGCAGCACGCCGATCGCCTCGGCGGGTCGGTCGAGCTGGTCGGCGAGCAGCAGCCCGCGCTCCCACAGCATGTCGCGCCGCTCGAAGTCGTCCGGGACGATCTTCACGAGCCGCGCGAGCACGTCGACGAGCCCTTCGGCGTCGTCCTTCCGCGTCGTGTGTCGCTGCAGGAAGCGGAGCGCCTCCTCGTCCTCGCCCGCCTGGAGCACCTCGACCCACGCCTCGGCCGCGCCGTCGTCGTTGCCGACCGAGTCCGCGAGCGTGCGGGCGATGCGCCGGTAGAGCTCGGAGCGGCGCGTCGGATCGTCCTCGCGGTTCGCGGTGCTGCGCAGGAGGACCACCAGGTCCTTGAACCGCTCGGAGCGCTCGTAGACCTCGCAGAGCCGGTCGAGCACGCCCGGCTCGCTGGGCGCGAGCTCCAGCGCCCGCGTGTAGAGCTCGGCGGCTCGAGGCAAGTCGTTGAGGGACTGGTCGGCGATGCCGCCCATCCGGACGAGGACCGCGCCGCGCTCGGCCTCCGCGATGATCTCGACCTTGTACGAGAGCGTGGAGAGGAGCCGCTCGTGCATCCCGGAGGCCTCGTCGATCGCCTCCATGTGGGACAGCGCGTCGAGGTCGGTCGGGTTCTCGTCGAGGATCTGCGCCCACGCATCGAACGCGCCCTCGTCGTCGCCGACGTGGTCCTCCAGGATCGACGCGAGCAGCCGGAGCAGCGCCGAGCGGTCGGGCCCGACCGTCGCGTCGATGCGCTGGCGCAAGAGCGGGATCGCCTCGAGGTAGGCGCCCGCGCGGACGAGCGCGTCGCCGAGCGCGTCCCGCGCGCCGAGGTCTCCGGGGACCAGGTCGCGCAGGTGGCGCAGGGCCACGATGGCGGACTCGAGATCCTCGCGCCGGTCGCGGTGCAGCACCGCGAGCTGCCTGTAGATCTCCGCCTTCGGCTCGGGCTCGGTGTGCGAGAGGGCCTCGCGCTCGAGCACCTCCACGAGGTCGTCCCAGCGCTCCGTCTGCGAGAAGAGCCGCTTGAGCGAGGTCCTCGCCTCCACGTCCGACGGGTCGAGCGCCGCGACGCCGCGCCACGCGCTGATCGCGCCGTCGAGGTCGCCCATGCGGCCCTCGCTGATCGACGCGACCTGCTTGAGCCGGAGCTTGCGCTCCTCGGCGCTCGAGCCGCTGATCCGCGACGCCGACAGCAGCGCGTCCCGATAGAGCGTGTAGTCGCCGGTCTCGCGCGCCGACGAGTCCAGCACGTGGATCGCCTCCGGGTCGCCCGGCTCGACGTCCAGGATCTGCTTGGCGAAGCGCGCCGCCTGCGCGAGGTCGCCTCTGTCGCGCAGCGCCGCCACCAGCTCGCGCAGCCGCGGCACCCGCTTCTCGGGCGACAGCCCCTGCGCGGCCACGCCGAGCGCGCGCACGACGTCGTCCTCGCGGCCGACCTGGCGGTAGAGCGTGACGAGGTGCTCGGCCGCCTCCGCGTCGCCTTCGTCGAGGAGCCACTCGAGGCACGTGATCGCGTAGTCGACCTGCCCCGCGTCGAGGTAGGCCTGCGCGAGCTGCTTGCGGCGGTACGCGGCCTCGGGGCGCGACGGCGCGTGCGCGAGGTACGCGACCCAGCGGGCCGGGAGGCGAGGGCGCTGGCGAAGCTCGTCGCAGTAGCGCTCGTAGAGCGACATCGCGCCGTCGTGATCGGGCCGGGCGTCGAGCGCCTGCTCGAGGAGCGTGAGCGCGCGGTCCGCGGAGACCTGCTGCGCCATCTGGTAGAGCAGGTCCGCCGCGCGGTGCCGGTCCGACGCCGCGACGTGCTCGTCCTTGGTGCGGTTGGCGCGGGTCAGGTAGACGCGCGCGAGGTCCGTCATGACCTCGACGTCGCCGGGCTGCTCCGCGAGCGCTCGCTTGAGCGCGAGGGCCGCGCCCTCGGGGTCGTCGAGCTTGTCCGAGCGGAGGTGCGCGAGCTCTCGCCAGAGCGCGAGCTTGCGGCCTTTGTCGAGCTCCGCCTTCGCTTCCTTCTCGAGGAGCGTCGCGGCGGCCTTCATGTTGCCGGCGGCCCTGTAGATCTCGCGGGCCGCGTAGATCGCGGCGACGAAGCTCGGGTCGAGGTCGAAGGCCTTCTTGTAGTGGTTGACCGCCTTGTCGACGCGGGAGAACCGGTGCTCCCAGATCTCGCCGAGCTGGTGGTAGAGCAGCGCGACGTCGCGGGGGTCGGCGCCGGCCGTCGCGAGCGCGGCGCCCTGCTTCTCGAGCAGCTCGGCGAGGCGGCGCGTCTCGCCGGAGTCCTCGAAGAGCCCGCGCAGCCGCAGGAACGCGTCCGGGTGCCGCGGGTCGAGCGACAGCGTCCGTTGATACATCCGGATCGCGCGCTCTCGATCCGCGAGGGCTCCGAGCACGAGCTCCCCGGCCTCGTAGATCGCCTGGGCCGCGGCGGCCGGATCGCGCGACCGACCCGCCCACCCCTCGAGCAGGTTCGCGAGCGACGCGTAGTCCCCGATCCGCTGGTAATGGGCGCGGAGCGCCGCGAACGCTTCCGAGTCGTTCGGGTTACGGCGCAGGCGCGCGATCAGCTCTTGCGCAGTGGCGTCCATGCACGCATCCCCGTCGGGGCGCGCGAAACGTACCACGAGGTCGTGCCGGGATTGTAACCCACGCGCGCGCGATCATTCTCTAGGGGCCAGGAGCTGCCTCGCGCGAAAGAAGCGGTGCCCCTCGATCGGCTGCCGGCCCACGTAGCCGGTGTCCTTGTCGTGCCAGTGGCGGATCGCTCGCTCGCCGAGCTGCCAGCAGAGCCAGACGTCCCGCTGGCCGTCCATCACGGAGCGGAAGTCGATCCGACCGCGCTCGATGTCGCGCACCGCGATCCCGAGCGCCTCGAGGGCGCGGGCCTCCGCGAGCGCCGCCTCCGCGAGGGACGACGCGAGCGCCAGATCCGCCGCCAGCGCGGGGTCGTGGGCGACCGACGCGGGGTCGGGTAGCTGCCCCGGCTCGGCCGGTCGGACGCCCGCCTCGGCGAGGCGGCGGGCGATCCGACGCGCCGCCGCCACGAGCTGCGTGGTGCGCATGAAAGCCGCCGTGACCTGGGGGATCAGGGCGTTGGCCTCCTCGAGCGTGAAGGTCCGAGACACGCCGAATTCGTAACGCCGGCCGGCCACAAATCAACCTTTGGATCCGTGACGCTCGGGCGCCGGGAGCGCATACCTGGTCTCGTGAACGAGACCGACCCCATCGCGCTGTTCCTCGACGCTCGGGCGCGGGCCGTCGCCGCCGGCTCCCCCTTCGACGGCACCGCCGCCGTGCTCGCCACGGCGTCCCTCGACGCGGCGCCCTCGGTGCGCTGGGTCCTCGTGAAGGAGGTCGGGCCCGAGGGCTTCCACGTCTACACGAGCTACGGCAGCCGCAAGGCCGCCGAGCTCGAGCAGAACCCGCGGGCCGCGCTCGCGATGCACTGGCCCGAGATCGGCGAGCAGTACCGGGTCGAGGGGCCGGTGGAGCGCGCGAGCGCCGAGCGCAGCGACGCCTACTTCGCCTCGCGACCCCGCGAGAGCCAGATCGGCGCCTGGGCCAGCCCGCAGAGTCAGCCCATCGCGTCCCGCGACGATCTGCTCGCGAGGGTCCGCGAGCTCGAGGCGCGGTTCGAGGGGAGCCCCGTGCCCCGACCCCCGGAGTGGGGCGGTTTCGTGCTGCGTCCGCTGCGGATCGAGCGCTGGGTCAACGGCGCCGCGCGCCTCCACGATCGCTGGGTCTTCGAGCGTCAGGGCGACGGGCCGTGGAAGGTCTCTCGGCTCGCGCCGTAATTGGAAGGAACCTCGAGCCCCCGAGGTTGTCGGAGGTCCAATGCCCACCGCGTCTTTCGCCCTCCTCGGACTGACCCACGACGCGAGCCCGGCCGAGGCCCGCGCGGCCTACCGCCGGCTGGCGCTCCTGCACCACCCCGATCGCAACCCCGGGGACGCGGAGGCCGCCGATCGCTTCAAGCAGATCGTCAGCGCCTACCGAAACGTCAGCGCGAGCCTCCGCCCCGGCGCGGCGTCTCGGGCTCCGCGGGTGGGCCCGCGGCCGGACCGCTACACCTGCGGCTCCTGCGGCGACTGCTTCCCCTTCCCCGAGCAGTGCTTCCGCTGCGGCGTCGCGCTCCACGATCGCGACGCGGGGCCGACGCCCACCGTCGACCGCTCCGACGTCGACGCCATGGTGGACGACCTGCTCGCTCGCCCGGAGCTCGATCCCGACGGCGAGTCCGCCCTCGTGCCCGCCTCGATCGTCGCGGGCTGCTCCACCGCCGCGCTCTTCGTCTGGAGCGTGGGCCCGATCGGCCCGGCGCTCCTGTTCGCCGGCTTCGCCGCCTACGTGGCGGGGGTCGAGCTGCACCGCCGCGCCACCATCGCGGCGATCGCGTCCTGACCGACTATTCGTCGAGCTGGGCGAGGCGGTCGCGCGCGGGGCTGCGGCGCGGGTCGAGCTCGAGGGAGTGCTCGTACGCGCGCCGCGCGGCGTCGCGGTTGCCCGCGTCGCGGAGGACGTCTCCGAGGAACACCCAGTTGTTCGCGAAGCGGGGCCGCAGGCGCACGAGGCGCTGGGCGAACACGATCCCGCGAGCCGGCTCGCCCCTCTCGACGTGGAGCCGGGCGAGCCCCGCCGCGCCGCGGGTGTCCTCGGGGAAGGTGCCGAGGAGCTGGTGATACACACGCTCCGCCTCGTCGAGGTCGCCGTCGCGGCGGAGGCGGTTCGCCCGCTGGATCAGCTGGGTGCGCAGGCGGTTGCGGCGCCGACGGCTGTCGGGCGGGGGGATCGAGGGGATGCCGAGTCGGCTGAGATCGAAGTCGGCGTCGTCGCCCTCGAGCGGCTCGCCGGGCCCGGGGCCCGCCGTCCCGGGGGTGCCACCAGCGGGCGGCGCGGGCGTCGGCGCGGGCGCGTCGGGCTCGGGGAGATCGGCCTCGACGGGCTCCGCGGCCAGGGGATCGGGCGCCGCGGGATCGGCCGCCACCGGATCGGTCGCCTCGGGAGCGGGCGCGATCTCCGTGGGCTCGTCAGGGTCGACGTCGGCCTCCGGCGCGGGGGGATCTTCGGTCGTCGCGACGGGAGCGGCTTCGGAGCCCGAGAGCGCCCACACCGCGAGCCCGACGCCCCCCGCGAGGAGCGCGAGGCCGACCGCCCCTCCGGCGAGCCAGAGCCCGATGGGGCGCGTCGAGAGGCCGGGGACCACGGGCTCGGCGAGCGCCTCGTCCATCGCGAAAGGATCGATCGGGGCCGGCTCCATCGCGGCGGGCGGAGGCTCCGCGGGCGCGACGGGGGGCGGCAGGGGCTCCGGCTCGGGCGCCGCGTGCATCGGCGCGACCGGCTCGAACGGGGCGGGCGCGACCTCGGCGACCGCCTCCCACTCCTCCAGGGGCGGAGCGGGCTCCGAGGTCGGCGGGGGCGCCGCCTCGATCACGGGCACGACGCCCTCGAGGGTCGCGTCCTCGAGCTCCGGCTCGTCGTCCGGGGGCGGCTCCGGAACCGCCATCTGGACGGGCGGAGCCTGGGGCGGGGGAGGCGATCCGTCCGACTGGACCGAGCCCAGCACCAGCGTGCGCTGCCCCGCGCGGATCGGCCGTCGACGCCGACCGCTCTGCGCCGGTGGGGTCTCCGGCGCCGCGCGGGGCGCCTTCGGAGGCAGGCCGCCTTTGGGGGGAGGGGGCTTGCGCGGCGGCGGCCGCTCGCCCGGCTTCGGGATGCGCGCCTTGGGAGGCGGCAGCCCCATGACGCCGGTCGGCGGAGGCGGCGGCGGAGCCACGGTGGCCGGACGCGGGCCCACGTGCTGCACGCGCTTGCGCAGCCGGTCGACGAGGCGGGCCTCGTAGAGCCCCGTGATCTCCTCGTCGTCGAACGCGTCCTCGTCGGCTGGCGGCAGGTCGTCGCCGCGCGGGCCCGCCGAGGCCGAGGGCGTGCTGCGCGACAGGGCGTCGAGGAGCACCTCGAGCTTGCGCATCATGTTGGGGAGCGAGGTCGCGGGATCGCTCTTCGGCGGGTCCGGCGGGGGCGGGGCGATGCTCGGCGGCGGGATCGACGGCGCGACCGCGGGGCGCTCGGCGGCCGCCGCGGCGAGCGCGTCGTCGACCGGCGTCATCACGTTGGCGGTCCGGGGCGCCTCCTCGTGGGAGATGTGCACGCGGCCGGACCCGAGCCCCAGCAGCGTGGAGAGCGCCTCGAGCCCGTCGACCGACTCCGCGCGTCCGCGGGCGCGCGCGCTGGCGCCCGCGACGAGCCCGTCGGCGAGGTCGATCTCGACCCGCACCCGCGGGTGCTGGACCTGGAGTCGCAAGCCGAGTTGCGTGGCGCTCAGCGCTCGGATCAGGCGCACCGGTCCGATCACGTCGAGCCGCGCGTGGGTGGAGGCGCGCGCGCGGACCCGGGCCGCGAGCTCCTGATCGGGCTCCACGAGCGCGGCGACGTTGGGAGCGAGCATGGCGATGTCCGGCCGGCGCGGGTTCGCCCACAGGCGGTCGGCGTCGACGATGAGCAGCGAGGCCCAGCGGAGCCACGGATCGCGCCGGATCGCGCGCAGCGCGGGGGTGGCCCAGCCCTCGACGCCTCCGCCGTCGATCAGGACGACCTCGGGCATCAGGTCGTGGGCGAGCTCGAGGCCGTTGCCGGCGCCGTCGATCACCACCAGGACCGCGCCCTCCGCGCGGAGCGCCTGCGCGAGGACGTCCGAGCGGGCTGGGTTCTGCTCGATCAGGAGCACGCGCCGCCCCTCGAGGTCGAGGTCCCGGCCTTGGTCGGGCTCGTCGAACACGTCGAGCGTGCTGAGCCGCGCCATCGGGCTCTCGTGGAACTCGTAGCGCAGCGGCCCCGGGTCACCCGCGCCGAGCAGAGGGCGGATCCGCTCCACGAGCTCGGCGATGGCCTCGTGCACGGGGCGGTCGGCGCGGATCATCACCTGGGCGGAGGGCCCCGACGTCCCGGCGACGGAGAGGATGCCGCTCCGCAGCGACTCCGCGAAGAGCGCGACGACCTCCTCGAGGCTCGTCTCCTCGAGGTGCCCGGTCGCTTGGCCGTCCCGCTCGGGCAGCTCGCGGACGATCTCCTCGATCCGCCTCGCCATCTCGTCGGCGCTCGCCGTCCTGTCGATGACGCCGACCACGCCGTGGCGGAACGTCGAACGCAGCGGGCGGTCCTCCTCGGGGTCGGCGATGAGCACGACGGGGAGGGTGGAGGTGCCCGGCCGGCTCCCGAGCTCCGCGAGCAGCTCGAGCCCCCCGTCGGTCGACGCGACGCCCGCGAGGACCACGAGATCCGGGGCGGCCACGAACGCGGTCGAGGCGGCCTCGTCGATCGACGACTGCTCGACGAGCATCCCTCGCTCGACGAGCCGCGCCGCGAGCGCTGGCGCGAGGCGCTCACCCTCGGCGATCAGCAGCACCGTCGGCTCGTCCAGCGGGATCGCCGACGAGCTCGGTTGATGGGAGGCGGACACGGTGACCTCGTTCACGATAGAGGCACACCCGGCAGGACCGCCAGAACACGGCCGTTACTCGAAGACCAGCTGCCGCCGCTCGGGGTCGAATCGGGTGACGAGCTGCGCGAGCAACGCCCAGCCCAGCGCGCCCGCGACGGGGGCGCCGACCGCGCGCGCGTGACCCTCGTCGAGCACCCCGCGGACGACGGGGAGGCCCTCGATGCGCATCGCTCCGACCGAGACGGGGACCACCGCGACGTCGACGCCGTCCGCCGCCTCCCAGCCCGCGTCCTCGAGGCCGAGCGCCTCGTCGGCGCCGGGGACCAACGCGACGGGGTAGACCCCGGTGGAGTCCACCGTGAGCCAGACCGGCTGACCGGCGACGGCACCGGCGACCGCGAGGAACGAACCGGTCGGCGTCGAGTAGGCGGCGACGGTGGCGCCGGCGCTCGGCGCGGAGGCGGTCGACGACAGCCCGAGGGTCGCGCCGGGGCCGTCGATCCGGGCGTGGAGGCGCGTGAGGAGGTCGAGCCCGAGGACGGCCCCGATGGGCACCCCGAGGCCCTCGCGCAGCGCGCCGAGGTCGCGGACGGTGTGGGGGACGACGCCGACGCGGACGCCGCCGAGACCGAGCTCGTCGATGACGCCGGGCGCGGCGCGCACCGACGGATCGAGGACGGTGAGCTCGGCGCTCGTCGCGATCACCGCGAGCGTCTCGACCGCGTCGACGCGGACGCGAACGACCGGCAACGGGAGCGCCTCCATCGCGAGCTCGGCGGCGTCCCCGCGCACCTGATAGGCAGGCCGCCCGCCCACGGCCGCGAGGGCGGGGCGGACCGACTCGGCCCAGGGATCGTCATCGCCCTCGAGCTCCGCGGCCGCCGCCGCGAAGTCCCCGCGGCCGAGGTGCGCGCGCGCGCGCAGGCGTCGGAGGTGAGGCGAGGTCGCCGGACCGAGCGCCTCGAGCGCCGCGTCGTCGTGACCCATCGCGAGGTGCGCGCGGCCGGCGATCTCGAGGGCCACCGTGCCGCCGCCCGCCGCGATCGCGCGCTCCGCCAGCTCGGCCGCGGCCTCCGGATCGAGCTCTGCCCAGGCCGCCTCGGCCTGCTCCGTCAGCGCCGCGGGATCCTCGACGGGGCCAGTAGTCGGCCCGGTCCCCCCCGCGCCGCCGCACGCGACGAGCAGGGCGGACAGGGCGAGGGTCGCCCTCACGCGTGGGTCGTCGGAGCCGCCGCCTCGACGGCCGGCGCCTCGTCGGGCTCGGCCGCGCCGCCGAAGAACTTGTCGCGCAGGCGCACGAAGTCCCACACCGGGCCGGCGATGGGGCCGAGCGGGTCGGTCGCGAACGCGGGCTCGCCCTTCTCGTAGAGGCCGTGCCCGATGAAGTTCAGGGCCCAGCCCGCCGTCCAGGACCCGTTCGCGATCCACCACGGGGGCGAGAAGCGGGGCGCGCCGAGCATGCCCACGAAGCCGCCGACGATCATCGGGATGCCGACGGTGTGGAGCACGCGGTTGGTCGGGTGCTGGTGCGTCGCGTCGTAGTGCTCGATCGAGACCGCGAAGCGCTCCTTGAGGCCGCCGCGGAAGTCCGGGTGGGCCTTGCGCCACTCGTCCTCGAGGCCCTTCATGCCGGCCAGGAACAGGGCGACCGGCGTGACCTTGCCGCCCGCCATCAGCGTCACGGCGCCGCCGGCGAGCAGCGCGAGGTCGCGGTTCTTCTTCTCGGCGAGCAGGTTGGTGAGCTTCGAGATCACGGCGAGGTACCTCCGACGCGATCTCCTTTACGGCCTCCGCGGCCTCCCGACAAGCAGGCGTGGGGGTCGACCTGGCCCCCGAACGAGGACAGTGATGCCCGGTGCTGACGCACTTGTCCGCTTCGACCGTACGCCCGGGCGTCAAGTGTTCAGCACCACTCGTACTACACCGTAATTCCTTATCGAAAAGCGCTTGACTGACCCTGTTCACCCCTTACTCTTCCGGTGCTCACCGGGGGGATGAGACGGCCCTGCGACCGTGTCGCAATGCATGTCTCGTTGACACGTCGCCCCGGCGCACCCTGTGTCACGCATCTGGAGGGGTTGATGGCAGTCGGTACCGTCAAGTGGTTCAACAACGCCAAGGGCTGGGGCTTCATCCGTCAGGACGAGGGTCCGGACGTCTTCGTGCACTACTCGCAGATCAGCGGCGACGGCTTCCGCACGCTGCGCGAGGGACAGAACGTTAGCTTCGATCTCCGGGACGGTCCGAAGGGGCCGCTCGCCGAGAAGGTCGCCGAAGTCGCTTCCTGAGCCGCTCGGCTCGTGACTCGAGGGCCGCGCCCGTGGGTGCGGCCCTCATCATTTCGAAGCCCCGATTTCGAATCGCCGATCTCGGCGCGTCAGGGCGCGACGAACTTCTCGACCGAGAGCGCCCAGCGCACCTCTTCGACGACGCCGTCGACGTGGCCGGCCTCTTTCACGTAGACGACCTCGTGCCACGTATCGAGCACGCGCTGGTCGTCCATCGGGTCCTTCACCTCGACGAGGTGGGCCGCCTCCTCGACGTAGCCGCGGTCCTGGGCCTGCTGCCCGATCGCGTCGCGCACGCGTTCGAAGAGCTGCTCGGTGGAGATCCCGGCGCCGAAGTCCGAGCGCTGCGTCCGGCCCGTGAACACCACCGAGAGGTTGTTCCGAACCCGAACCCCGGAGTCCATGATGTGCAGGCGCACACGCTCCGCGATCTCCAGCTCGGAGGGTTTCGTTCGGTAGATCTCGAGCCCGGCTTTCACCAGCTCTCGTTTCACCGCTTGGAGATCCGTCGCGTTCACTCCGTCTCGTCTCCGAGCCCCCCGAGAGGCAACGAACCTTACCACCATCTGCGGGGGGCCAGCAATCGCCGAACCCTTGCTCGTCGCAAACGCCCTCTCTATGGTCCGCGGCGATGGACACCATCCTCTACTTCGGCGCCCGGTTCGACGACCTCGGCCTCCAGCGCCTCGCCGACGCGCGCGTCGCCGAGGATGGCTCCATCCACTACGCGGCCACCGAGCGGGCGGTCACCACCCGCCGCCGGGTCCTCGGGATCGCCGAGCCCGAGCGCGCGCTCGGCTACCTCCGGCATCAGGCGGTCGACGCGCTCCTGCTCGACGCGCGCGGCGAGGGGCTCGCCGCGTCCACGGCGTTCCTCGACCAGGTGTTCCCGCACGGTCGGATGGGCGGCCCGATCCTTCGCCAGCGCGTGCTCGCGATCGTGGAGCCCGACGGCGTGGAGGGCGCGTTCGCGCTCGGCCACCACGGCATCGGCGGCGTCGTGGCCGCCGAGGGCGGCGAGTCGGTCGAGGCCGCGCTGAGCGAGCTGCTCTCGCCGCGCGGCCGCGGCAAGATCGCGATCTGCCTCGCCGGCGGCGGCATCGAGGGCCTGCTCTACGAGCTCGGCGTGCTGCGCGCGCTCGAGTCGTTCCTCGCGGATCGCGCGATCGTCGACTTCGACTTCTTCTGCGGGATCAGCGCGGGCGCGATCCTCGGGGCGCTCCTCGCGAACGGCATCGGCCCCGACGAGGTGCTGCGCTCCCTCGAGGGGCGCGGCCACCGCGTCGACGCGATCGGGAAGTGGGATCTGTTCGAGCCCAACGTCTCCGAGATCGGGGCGCGGCTGCTCCGGCTCGCGAGCGAGCTCGCGCGTGGCGGTCAGGGGCCTCGCGGCGCGCTCAGCTCGCTCGCGCGCGCGGTGCCGACGGCGGCGTTCAGCGGGCGCCGCCTCGGGGCGTGGCTCGAGCGTCAGCTCGAGCGGCCGGGGATGGCCAACCGCTTCGGCGATCTGCACCGCCCGCTCTACGTGGGCGCGACCGACCAGGACACCTCGCAGGCGGTCCTCTTCAGCCACGAGAAGCACGCCCACGTGCCGGTGCACCGCGCGGTGCAGGCGTCGTCGGCGCTCGTGCCGTTCTATCCGCCCGTCGAGGTCGACGGCCGCTGGTACGTCGACGGCGCGTTCTCGCGCACGACCAACATGCGCGTCGCCGCCCGACGCGGCGCGACGCTCGTGATCCTGATCGATCCGCTCGTCCCCGCGCTCGGGCGCGAGCCCGGCTACGTCCGCGAGCGCGGCGGGATCTACGGCACCACGCAGGGCCTCAAGGCGCTCATCAACGGCCGCTTCGACAAGGCCAACCGGGCCATCGCGGCGAACTTCCCGAACGTCGCGTTCCACCTCTTCCGCCCGGAGGCGGACGAGATGCGGATCCTGAGCGGCTCGCCGATGAAGTACTTCTATCGGCGCGAGGTCGAGGAGATCGCGTTCGAGGCGACGACCCGCAAGCTCCGCGACCAGTTCGTGCCCATCGCCCGCGACTTCCGGCTGCACGGCGTGACGATGCGCGACCCGGACGAGGGCGAGCCCTCCTCGTCGAGCCACCAGCGCCTCGACGCGTCCGTGCTCGGCGCCTGAAGAGCGGCGTGAGGCTCGAGGACGCGCTCGGACGCATCGTGGCGCTCGACGCGCCGGCGCGCCGCGTGGTGTCGCTGGTGCCGAGCGAGACCGAGTCGGTCGTGGCGCTCGCGGGCGTCGACCGGCTCGTCGGTCGCACCGAGTGGTGCGAGGAGCCGGCGGGCACGATCGAGCAGGTCCCCACCGTGGGCGGCACGAAGGACGTCGACGTCGACGCGGTCCTCGCCCTCACGCCCGACCTCGTGCTCGCGAACCAGGAGGAGAACACGCGCGCCGCGGTGGAGCGGCTCGCGGCCGCGGGGGTGCCCGTACACGTCAGCTTCCCTTGCACCGTCGTGGAGTCGCTCGCCTACGTGGACCGCCTCGCCGAGCTGCTCGGTGTCCCGCCGCCGAGGCTCGAGGCGCCGCCCCGCCGACACCCCCGCGTCCGCGTCTTCGCGCCGGTCTGGAGGGACCCGTGGATGACCTTCGACGGGCGGACCTACGCGAGCGATCTGCTCGCGTGGCTCGGGGCCGACAACGTCTTCGCCGAGCGCCCACGCCGCTACCCGCTCGCGGCCGATCTGGGCGCGGCTCCCGCCCGCGATCCGGGCGAGCGCGACACCCGCTATCCGCGCGCGACCGTCGAGGAGATCGGCGCGCGACGGCCCGAGCGGATCCTCTTGCCGGACGAGCCGTTTCGCTTCGACGAGTCGCACCTCGCGGAGGTCCGGGGGTGGGGCCTCGCCGCGCGCGTCGAGCTCGTCAGCGGCAAGGATCTCTTCTGGTACGGCGTGCGTACCCTGGCCGCGATGCGACGACTCTCGGAGCAGCTCGAACAGGAATGACGGATCGATCGAGCCTGGCTGCGTGCCGGGTCCGCACAGGGGTGTGGCACCGTGTGCATGCCCTGACTCCTCACCCGTGAGGTTGCGCACTTCGGGGCGACGAACCTGCGCACGAAGTCGGTGGCGTGGGCGTTGCGAAACCCAGACCGGGCGCGACCGCGTCCACCAGAGCTTTCAGGGGGACTTCCAGTGATGCAGACCATCGGCAGCATGATGCCCACCGGGCCGCAGGACGACCTCGTCCACCGCGGCGCGCGGCGCCAGAGCACCCGGTATCCCGTGCATGGCGAGGTCAGCGTGACGTCGCCGATCCAGGCCGAGGGGTTCCTCTTCAACGCGAGCGCGGGGGGGCTGCGCCTCGCGCTCGACCACCCCGTGGAGCTCGGCGCCCAGCTCGAGCTGCAGGTCCGCCTCGCCGGCTACCGCAGCAGCTCCGAGCGCGCCGAGGTGGTGTGGACCCGCGAGCAGCCGGACGGCTGGCTCGTGGGTCTCCGCTTCCTCACCTGATCCCGAGCGTCGTGCTCTCGGCCACGGGCACGGGCACGGGCACGGGCACGGGTAGCCGGGCGCCGATCGCGCCCGGCTAGGGGCACTCGGAGCGGTTGCCGAGGCCGCCGAGGCTCGTCGCCGCGTCGACCCAGGCCGCGCCCATCCACTGCGTGGAGGGATCGAACGCGTCGGACCCGTTCATGTCGCCGGTCATGACCGAGCACTGGCGGGTCAGCACGTAGTCGAGCGTGGAGAGGCCACCGCCCGACCACTCGGTCCCGGGGTCGGTGCCGATCTGACCGAACGTGTCGACGACCATCCCGCCGCAGAACAGGTCGTAGGCGTCGTCGCCGTTGTGGTTCACGACGCTGCTCGTGTCGTCGCAGAGCGTGTCGGCGCCCTCGAGCGCGCCGTTGCAGAGGACGAAGACGTCGCCCGCCGCGAGCGTCCCGCTGTAGCCGTACATCGCCGACGGGGTCGCGGAGCCGTTCGTGTAGCGCCGGATCGAGCACATCGACAGATCGGCGGCCGAGCCGCCCGCGTTGACGATCTCGATCGCCTTGTTGTTGCTGTTGCCCTCGACGTACTCGCTGAAGAAGAGGGTCGGCGCGGTCGCGATGTTGACGGTGGAGGTGTCCATCTCGCCGCCGTACGACGCCGTGACGGTGCCCATGCCCTCGGTGGACTGAGCGACGTAGACGGCGCTCGCGAACCGCATCCCGGCGGGGACGACGATGGCGGCGGGGCCGACGAGGATCGACGCGGGCGTGGGCGTGATCGTCACCGAGGCGCCGCCCGCGGGCGCGTCCATCGGGATGACGACGCTGAGGGTGACGATCGCGTCCGGCGCGGCGATCACGTCGGCGGGCGAGAGCAGCAGCGAGCCGAAGCCCACGTCGCCCGCGTCGCGAGGCTCGACCTTCGTGTTGCCGAAGCCGAACGAGAGCGGGCCCTGGATGTAGTCGAACATCTGCGCGAGCGCCGCGGGCGGCGTGATCGCGAACATCTCGTCGTCGACGTGGAGGCCGTCGTCGACCGCGAACTCACCGCCCGCGAGGCCGGCCTCGGTGACCATCACCATGTCGACCCGCACGAGCACGCTCTCGAGCGCCTCGGCGCGCGGGCCGTCGGTCGTGACGTCGGTCGTCATCACGGTGAGGGGCGTGACGTCCATCCCGCTCGAGACCGGGGTGATCGTCGGGCCGGTGAGCTGCGCGAGCCCGAAGAAGTCGGCGGTCGTGCCGGTGACGTTCACCACGTCGCCGCGAGCGACGGTGGGCGCGGTCGCCGTGTAGATGAAGATGCCGCTGAAGTCGACGCCGCTGTAGTCGGTCGAGCCCTCGAGCTGCTGCGCGTAGAAGCCGCTGTCGGTGACGCCCGTGACGACGAGGTCGCTCAGGGTGACCGAGCCAGCGGTCGCGCCGCAGCGCACCGCGTAGACGGTCGGCGCGCCGGCCATGATCGAGACGTCCGGGCACTGGTCGCAGAGGTCACCGATCAGGTCGCCGTCGCGGTCGCTCTGATCCGAGTTCGGCGTCGCCGGGCAGTTGTCGACGTCGTTGTCGACCCCGTCGCCGTCGAAGTCCGCCGCGTCGACCGGGTCCGAGTCACAGGCGTCGCCCATGCCGTCGCCGTCCGAGTCCGCCTGCATGCCGTTGTCGAGGGGGCGGATGGGGTTGAAGATCGACGGGCAGTTGTCCATCGCGTTGGGCAGCCCGTCGCCGTCCATGTCGTCCGCCGTGCTCATCCCCGTGTAGCGGTTCGAGCCGTTCACCATCGCGTCGGGCGAGGTCGCGGTCCGCGCCGGGAGGCACGACGGCTCACCGTCGACCGCGCCGCAGAAGAACAAGGGGTATTGCGCCTCGCGCCGGTTCGCCTCCGCCGTGAAGTCGGTGAAGTTCGTCATCAGCTCCTGGAGGCAGACGCGCTTCGCCGAGCCGCAGACGTCGGCCACGCCGCCCGGCGTGAACGGATCGCAGCCGGGCCGCAGCGCCTCCACGAGGTCCGCGTCGCCGTAGAGGATCTGGCCGCCGCGCACGACGAGCACCACGTCGCCGGGGCCGCCGCGGACGACCGCCGCGTAGTCCTGGTGGGTCGACGCGTCGTAGAGCGCGAGGTCCGCCTGCCGGCCGGGCGCGAGCACGCCGATGCGGTCGTCCATGTTGAAGGCGATCGCGTTGTTCTCGGTGGCCATGCGCCACAGCTGGTCGGTGGGGAAGAAGCTCGCCAGGTAGTTGGCGTTGAACTCGTCCGCGCACTGGAGCTCGCGGACCATGTTCATCGAGCCCGACCGGACCCAGTCCGTGCCCATACCGATGGTGACCCGCGCGTACGCGTACTCGGTGACGCGCGCGGTGTCGCCGTAGAGGGTGATGTTCGTGCGGGGCGACCAGACGAGCTCGACGTCCTCGAGCGCCATCTCCGCCATGTCGATCGGCAACAGGCCCGTGCCGTGGATGAACGCCGAGACCGGCTGCACGAGGTCGCGCATGCCCTCTCGCATGCACAGGAACTCGTTGCGCGCCTCGGCGTTGATGCCCTCGGCGACGTGGGGCACGAACGCGTGGAAGCCCATGACGTCGCTGGTCGTGCAGCTGGCGCAGTAGCTGTAGCCGCAGCCCTCGGCGAACTGCGTCTCGTCCGAGTCGCCGAGCGGGAACGTCTCGTACTCGGCCTCGATGCCGAGGCCGTCGCGGGAGTCGTTGTCGAGGTTCCGGAGCAGCCCGTCGGGGCCGCCGCTGCCGAAGACGCTGGTCGTGCCGGCGATGAGCTGACGCAGCTCGTTCCACTGCATCTCTTCGGTCGTCGCGCGGCCGCCGCCCGAGGACACGCTCGTGTGGGGCGGGCTGGGCTGGTTGGTCCGCCAGTCGTGCCGGTGCTCGTAGCGCTCGTCGTCGAAGAGCCCCTCGGCCGCGTACGGCACCGTGTTGTTGAACGTGATGTGATCGTGCGCGTTGATGAGGCCTGGCGAGATCACGACGTTCGGGCAGCTCACCACGCGCGCCCCGCCGGCCATGCCCGCGCAATCGCAGCCGACGCACGAGATCGTGCCGTCCATCCCGACGAGCACGCCGCCGCCGTGGAACACCTCGCCGCCGGTGAGGACGTCGCCCTGGTAGAGCGTCGTTCCGTCACCGGGCGTCACGTCGCAGCGCCCCGCGCTGGCCGGGGGGAGCGCGCCGCACTCCGTGATCGTCGGCGGCGGGAACATCTCCGACGGCATCCCTCCGTCGGGGTTGGGCATCATCCCGTCCTCGAGCGGGATCATCGCGTCCGGCCCGGCGTCGGAGGTGATCGGGGTGCGGCACTCACAACCGGCGACGAAGAGCAGGGTGGCGAGCGAGCAGGCGGAGATCAGGCGAAGCTGCATGTCCTCCAGTCATCGCCCGGGGACGGGGACGGGTCAAGCCACGCCCGAGTGACGGCCTCAGAGCGTCTCGACGGACTTCACGAGCTCGGGCACGAAATGCAGCCGCGGGCGCACGACGGTCCGGCGGGGCCCGCGGTGGTTCGCGAGGACGCACCCGATGAGCGGCGACTGGTAGTCCCCGACCACGTCGTCGTCGTCGAAGGCGTAGACCGTATCGGGGACGTCCTGCGCGGAGGCGACCGAGCCCAGCGACACCGCCAGCGCCATCGCCCCTGCGCAGAGCAGGACCGCCCGCATCAGATCGTCTCGACCGACTTCATGAGCTCCGGCATGAAGTGCAGGCGAGGGCGGACCAAGCTCACGCGGCCGGCGCCCTGACGGACCACGATCGATTCGCCGAGGGGGGAGCGGTACTCGCCCTGGACGTCGTCGTCCTCGAAGTCGTAGGTCGTCTCGGGGTCTTCTCGGTCCTGGGCCATCGCCGCGGTGCTCAGCGACAGGGTCAGGATGGCGGCCAGGGTCATCAGCGTGGTGCGCATGCAGTCCTCCTGGGGAAGGTGTGACGCCCGGCACCTGGAAACGATCTCGGCGCCGCTCTAATCTTCGCGGGCTGGGTGTACTCGGAGACGAGACGCCACGGCGGGAAGGCAGCGTTTCAGCCATGAAGCGACGGATGTTCCTGGGGAAGATCCACCGTGCGACGGTCACCCACGCGGACCTCGACTACGAGGGCAGCGTCACGATCGATCAGGACCTGCTCGAGGCGGCGGGGATGCTCGAGCACGAGGAGGTGCACGTCTGGAACGTCACCCGCGGCACCAGGCTCGTGACCTACACCCTCGCGGGCCCCGCGGGCAGCGGCGTCATCTGCCTCAACGGCGCGGCCGCGCACCTCAACGGCCCCGGCGACCTCGTCATCCTCGCCACCTTCGGCGACCTGGACGAGGAGGAGGCGCGGACCTGGCAGCCCAAGGTCGTCTTCGTCGACGAGCAGAACCGCATCCGCGGCCTCGACCGCGAGCGGCCGGGCCCCGCCATGCCGCGCCACCAGGCCGACCTGGTCTAACTGCCGGGCGAGGGGGTCGAACCCTCAAGCTGGATTCCCCAGCGGGCGATTTTAAGTCGCCTGCGTATGCCAATTCCGCCAGCCCGGCTCTGTTGTGTGATCTGGGTAGCTTGGGTCAATCCTGACGATCCCCGCGTCAGCTAGCGTCGGCTGGCAGGGTAGCGCGTCCACCGGGCGAGGGCCGCTCAGCACGGGGCCGGCCGGGGCGCTATCCCGAGCGACGGGGACCCGGCCGCGGGGACCTCATCGTTCTCGGCAGACGTGGCGACTCACGGATGCCCCGCCGGAGGCGACCCGTCGTGCGCAGAGCATGTCTCGAGTCTGCCCGTCGATGCAGGCGGCCGGATCGTGGCGATGAAGGAGATGCGGGCCTGGGTCCGTGTGGTGCTCGTGGATGAAGGCGAGCCCGAGGGAGCCATCGTCCGTGCGTATGCGTCGTCCGACCGTGCGGGAGGGGCTCGCGAGATGGGAAAGGCTCAGCAGGCGGTCGCCGTCCCAGGCTGCCTGCGTCCGCCACGCAAGCCGGACGTTCGTCGGGCCGCCGCGCTCGTTGGCTTCGAGCAGCATGTCGAGCGTCGGGCTCACGACCAGGTCCTCGAGTGTCACGCAGCAGCCGTCGTAGAGCAGTCGCGCACGCCACCTGCCGTCCTCTACCTGACCCCAGAGCCCCACGAGCTCGGGGTGTGCCGCATCCTCGCACGGTCGCACGGGAAGTTGCTCCTGCCAGCACCCGCGTGGAGCTCCATCGAAAGGTACGTCGGGCTGGCACAGGGTGGTCGCCAGCCCCTCCGGGGTCGGGTTGGTCGGGACTGCGCCTGCACAGCCGGTCACGATGACCAAGACGAATCCAAGCGGTCTCATGGGTACCGTGATGGAACCAACCCTGCCCATCGTGCCGCCGGCAAGCAATCACCGAAGAGTCGACGTCAGGTGGTGAAGGCGTCGCAGGTGGGGATCGCGGCTGCACGACGTTGTCCGGCGGGCACGACAGCCGACCCCGCCCAGCGGAACACCGCGTGCTCCTGCGTAGCCTCTGCGCTGACAGGCGGGGGCGGATCGGTCTCGGCACGGCCTGTGCGGTAGGGGCGCTCATGCCTCGCCTCACCCCCCTGTCCTTCGCGCTCGTCCTCGGCATCAGCGGCTGCGTCGGTGGCTTCGCCACCAGCAACGGGGGGTCGGTCGACGACTTCCTCGACGACATCCCGCCCGATCAGCTGGTCTGCCCGGCGGATCCGGACTGCTCGATCGGAGGGGACTGCACCCTCTACGAGTGCCCGGATCACTGGATCTGCGAGGAGGTCGAGCAGGGCCGGCGGTGCGTGTCGCCGGGGCCGGACTACCCGGACCGGGGCGACTGGTCCTGCCACGACGAGGCGGGGCAGACGATCTGCGAGGGATCGAGCTTCCCCGACGGCGGCGGCGGCGACGGCTGGAACTGCATGCAGGCGGGCGATCTCGTGACGTGCAGCAGCGACCACCCCGACTACCCCGACGGGGGCGGCGGCAGCGGCTGGAGTTGCTGGTACGAGGGCGACCTCCGCGTGTGCTCGACGGTCCCCGGCGACTCGGGCGACGGGGGCGGCTGGATGTGCTGGGACGACGAGACGGGGCACCACTGTCGTCGCGATCGGCCGGACCTCCCGGGCGATGGCGGGGACTGGACCTGCTACGACTACGAGGGCGTGACGCACTGCGACGGCGGCAGCGACGTCCCCGACGGCGGCGGCTGGGAGTGCGTGGAGCGCGGCGGCGAGCAGTACTGCACGACGACCCCCGACTACCCGGACGGCGGGGGCGGCGGGAGCTGGAGCTGCCGGTTCACCCGCGAGTTCCGCGTCTGTGACGGCGGCGACGACGGCGGTGGCGGTGGCGGCGGCGGTGGCGGCGGCGGCGACGGTGGCGGCGGCGGCGGCATCCCGCGGTCGGACTGCGCGCCGACCGACCCCACCTGCGGCTCGACGATGTGCACCGCCGACATGCGCGGGGGCATCACCTTCATCGACGACCTCGACGGCGAGGACAACGGCGAGATCTACGTCTTGGGCGACGGCCGCCGCGACCAGAGCTGCGCGACGGTGCGCGTCGGGGTGACCGCCTACTACGCGCTCTACGACGACGCGCTCGCCGAGAGCTGCAACACGCAGCGCGACGAGATCTCGTACGTGACGATCACCAACTCCTGCAACGCCGACGGCAACCCGGTCGAGCGCAACGTGGGCGACCGCTTCGTGGTCGGCGACGTCGACAACACGCCGGCCTGCTCGAGCGACGCGGAGTGCGGCGGCGGGACCTCCTGCCAGCGCCGGAGCGCCGGGTACTGCTGCGTGCCCACGGCGCCGGCGTTCGTCGGGACGTTCCTCCTGCTCGCCGGCGAGGACAACCGCATCTGCCTCAATCACGTTTGTCCGGAGGTGCGCTCGGGCGCGATGACGGGCGCTGACCCGTTCATCAATGCGGGCTGCGAGGGCAGCATCAACTCGGTTCACCTCCAGCTCGACGGCAACGCCTTCACCTGTCCCGACCCCAGCCTCGAGTTCCCGATGGGCTGCGGGATGTGATCACGGGCGCCGCGGATCACGGCTGAAACCCTGAAAATTGCGGGATCACGCCCCGACGATCCGTCGCGGAGCCCCCAAAATTCTCCGTAGAAGCCCAAATGGATCCCGGTGCACGGTTTCAGCGCACGAAAACTTGACCCCTCGGATCTCGCTGGTGCACTCCCTTGGTTCAGGGAGGCGCAACATGTCGCAGGACGCAATGGTCGAGCGGGTCAAGGAGCTGGTACGGCAGGTCACGGAGGCGCGGTTCGAAGGCGCCATGTACGCGAAGCTGGCACGAGCCCACGGCTACGCCGACGGCTACATGCGGGCGCTCCTCGACGCCGGTCTCGTCGATCGGGACACGCTGCTCCGCGCCGTCTCCGACGCGCGCCGTGAGGTCGTCGACGGCGGGCCGACCGAGCCCCGCGTCGCCGCCTGATCCGTCGTCCGAGGTGACGCGAGCCGGCCGCCCCCGCGGGGGACGGCCGGTTCTCGATCAGGCTCAGCGCCGACCGCGCGGCCCCCCGTGGCCGCCCTCGCGGTCTTCGGCGCCGCCGCCCGCTCGGCCGAGAGCACCGCGGCCAGCTTGGGAGAGTCGGAGTAGAGGAAGAGCGTCCGCTTCGCGGCCGCGAAGAACGAAAACGCGCGCGCAGCGCGCACGCTCCCCTACTCGTTCTCTCCTCTACTCCCAGATCCGACGTTCTCCTCCGCCGGCCGGGGGGAGTAGACGCGAAGAAAGAAAAGGCGCGCGCAGCGCGCACGCTCCCCGACTCCTTTCTCTCCTCTACTCCCAGCCCAGATCCGTTCTTCTCCCCACCGGGCGCTCCGCGGCAGGAAAAGAAGAGGCCGAGCCCGTGTGCGGGCCCGGCCTCCAGAGCTCGAGCGTGCGCTCGGGGAGTCGCTCAGGGATCGAGCGTGGTGACCCGGACGCCGCTGTTCATCGTGCGGCCCATACGCTGGCGCCAGAACGAGACGGCGTAGCTGGTGGTGCCGAGCAGCTGCTGCTCGAGCCAGTAGCCGCTCGAGCCCTCGGTGTCGAAGCGCGCGATGGCCCACGGGCCGCCGCCCGCGCCGCGCGTCGCGACGACGGAGGTGCCGCTCGTCGCGTCCTGGTAGACGACCCGCACGCCGCCGCCCGCGTCGACCACGATCGAGGCGTCGTCGCCGATGATGTGGCGGCCGTCGGTGAAGCGCATGGTCCCGTCCGAGGTGCTGCCGTCGTCCACGATCTCGCGGCTGACGACGGTCCCGCTGGACTGGACCTGGGCGTAGCGCAGGGTCTCCTCCGCGCCGTCGATGTAGGCGACGTGCCAGAGGCCCGTCGAGTCGACCGCGAGGCTGGCGCCCTGGCCGCTGTCACCGACGTTCGGGTCGGCGAGCTGGTAGCCGTCGATGTGGAACGCCGCGCCCCACGCCGCGCCGTCGTAGGCCGAGCCGAAGATGTTGCCGGTGGTGCGGTCGTACCAGACGAGCGCGAGGCCGGTCGGGGTCACCGCGAGCGAGGTGTAGAGGCCGTACGCCGGGGGCAGATCCTCGACGTAGCCCGCCCCGAGGGAGGCCTGGCAGCTGCCCATGGAGCAGGTGGTGCCGCTGCCGCAGGTGTCCGTGCAGTCGCTGCTCGGCGTCACGCACAGGCCGCTCTCGAGGCAGGTGGTGAGGCCGCCGCAGAGGAACGGGCGGCAGGGCATCGGCGCGGAGGCGACCTCGGTGATCGTCCAGTCGGTCGGGGCCGACGGGTTCATCGTGTTGGCCATGGCGACCATCACCGAGCCGCGGATCGCGCCCGGCGTCGACGGGTCCTCGGCCATCCGCAGGTAGGACACGACGGGCGTGCCGTCGGCCATCACGACCAGCGAGGAGTAGCGGCCGGAGTCGCCCTCGTCGTCGATCGTGTGGCTCGACCACGAGCCGGGCCCGCCCGCCGCGAAGCGGAGCGCGCCCGCGCCGACGTCGTAGTACGTGATGAGGAACGTGCCGCTCTGGTTCGCGAGCGAGGTCCAGCGGCCCACGTCGGGGCCGGGCGCGCTGACGCCGCCGCGCCAGCCGTTGGGATCGTTGGTGATGGGCGTGGTCGGCGCGCCGTCCACGATCTCCCAGTCCACCGCCGTGCCGTTCCACTGGCCGAACACGAGGTCGCCGAAGTCGAGGCCCGACGGGTTGCCCGGGTTGTAGCCCGACACGAAGACCTGGCCGGCGTCGTCGACGACCATGTCGAGGTCCGTGGCGAGGATGCCCGGGGTGATGGCCGGCTTGGCCATGCAGGCCGAGCAGGTCACGTCGCAGCTGACGGCGTCCTGCACGAGGTTGTCGATCGGGCACGTGTACCCGGGCTCGCAGAGGGCGTCGACGTCGTACATCGAGCACATGTCGGTCGCCTCGCAGCAGATCGAGCCCGCCGTCATCGCCGGCGGCGTGGCCGGCATGCAGCGGCCGCCGCAGGGCAGGCCCGCCGGGGGCGAGCCGCACTCGCAGCCGGAGACGACGATCGCGAGGACGCCGAGGCCGATCACGGCGAGGAGCGCCTTGGCGCGGCTCCGGCCGCCACGACGGCGGCGAAGGAAGACCGCGCCGAGCGCGCCGAGGAGCGCGAGCAGGCCGAACGGGCTCGAGGAGTCCGAGTCGCCCTGGACGCGGCAGCCGCAGCCGCCGCCGGCCGCCGTGTTCGGCAGGCCGCGGATGAGCGCCGCCTGCGAGCTGCCGACGTTGCCCGCCTCGTCGCGGACCTCGACCCGCACGCCGGAGGCGTCGGTCGCCAGCGGGTAGCTGGACCGGTGGCCCCACGGCGTCCACGAGCCGTCCACGAAGTAGCGGTACTCGAGCTGGTCCGCCGGGGTGATGAGGTCGGTCGCGGTGACCTCCACGCCCTCGACGGTGCGGCCCACGTTGAGGCGAGGCGCGATGATGTCGACGATCAGCTCCGCGGTCGCGGGCGACAGGTCGACGGTCGCCGGCTCACCCACGACGCGGCTGCGGGCCTCGATCTCGTGACGCGCCTGCAGGAGCAGGATGTCGTCGTCGACGAGGATCCGCTCGTCGGTGGTCCAGGCGGACCAGGACGTGCCGTCGATGCGGTAGCTGTACTCGTACTCGACGCCCTGGATGCCGCTGCCCGCGAAGGTCAGCCACACCTGGTTGCCGCGGCCCTCGGCCCAGTGGGCCGGGTCCATCGACTCGCGGTCGAGGCGCAGGTCGGTGACGTCGAGCGAGGTCTCGACGGGCTGCACCAGCGGCATCGCCGCGGCCAGGCGGAGGTTGGCGAAGATGCCGAGGAAGTTCTCGCCGCCGTCCGCGACGCTGGTGAGGCCGCCGTCCGGCACGTCGAGCTCGAAGCCCATGATCTCGGGCAGCGCGAACGGGCTGATGGCGCCCCCGAGCATGCTCGCGAAGCTCCCGATGATGGTCGAGATGGTGTTCGCGAGGATGTCCGGGTTCTCCGCGAGGAGCTCCGAGTTGGTCACGACCGGGTTGTTCGAGTTGACGTAGACGATCGAGGGCACGATCTCGCCCGCCTCGACGGTCAGGTTGATCCCGATGTCGAGGTCGGTCTGGAACGTCATGAAGCGGATGTATCGCTCCGTGCTCCACACGTAGAAGTCCATCTGCGCCTGGGGCAAGGCGATTTGCAGGATCGGATCGGCGTCGCCGCCCGAGCCGAGCGTGAAGTCCGGCGGCTGCTGCGGGCGGATCGCGATCGTCACGGCGGCCGCGTCGAGCGGGTAGGTCAGCTCCGGCACGCTCATGATCGCCGCCGAGAGGAGGCCGGTGCTGAGCTGCTGCGAGAGCCGCGTGCCGGCGCCGATGCACAGCGCGCCCGAGTCGAAGAGGCCGTAGCCGGCGTAGTCCATGAAGGACTCCGCGATCCCGATCCCGACGTGCGTCTCGGTGGACGTGCCGGGGATGACGTTGCCGCGGAACGAGTCCACGCGCGGGATGGTGGGCAGCGGGGGCGGCTCCACCACCGGGACGCAGGAGTTGTGCGCGGGGGTGACGCTGAAGTCGCTGTTGGTGCCGCGGAAGCCGCCGTACATGAAGACGCTCATGCCTTCGTTCACGGCTTCGCCGTCGCCGCCCGCCGCGAGGAGGAACTGCGCGTAGGCGTGGGTGCCGGGCGAGAAGCCGCCGATGAGCTGGCCGCCGAGGTCACCCTGGCCGTCCATCCCGAGGAGCGTGCTGGCGCAGACGCCGTCCGAGTAGCGGCAGACCGCCGACGGGTCGTCCGCCGCGCCGTCGGCGGTGGTGCCGTCCGGGCAGCCGAACTCGCCCTGGGTGGTGCAGAGGGCGTCGCCGAGCGCGCTGTCGGCGAGGCCGCCGATCTGGTTCTTGACCTGGTCGATGACGAAGCCCTTGAGCAGGCCGAGGTTCAGCAGGCCGCAGGACCCGAGGAAGCCGCCCGAGATGTCGATGTCGTCGTTCTCGATCGGCTCGCCGTCGTCGAGCTCGAGGCTCTCGATGACGATCTCGGTGTAGCCGCCGCGCGCGGGCCGAGCCGCGTCGACGGCCTGGACCCGGATGTCGACGTTCATCCCGACGTACGGGCGGCTGCCCTCGCGGGTGTTGATGTCGATGTCGCACGTGCCCGGCCAGGCGGCGCGCATGCCCGCGGCGTTGCGGCTGTCGAGGATCAGCCGGAGGTGGGCGCGGAGCAGGTTCGGATCGGTCGGGACGATGTCGACCGAGTCGATCTCGATGTGCGCCACGCAGCCGCCGCCGCGGCAGATCGTGATGCTGATCCCGAAGCTGACGTTCTGCTCGTCGATGGTGAAGTCGAGGCCATCGGGGAGGAACGTCGCGACGATCCCGTCGATGTTGTCCTCGATGAAGGTGATGCCGCTCTGGGTGAGCCGGACCTGCGCGGAGTTGTCGATCCGCTGATCGAGCGGGAAGCCGTCGGGGATCGGCGCGATCCCACACCCGGCGCAGCCCGAGCACCCGCCCCCGCCGCTGCACGCGAACAGGGTGAGGGTAAGCATGGTGATCAGCCCCAGCCGATACACCGTGAAGTGATCCAAGCGATACATCCCATCCTCCGTGCGCACGTCTGCCCCACGTGCGCAGTGGGAGCCTACCCTTCGTTACACTTCGCTTTCAACGAGGGTGGCAGCTGTCAGCCACCTGTCAGCCCCGCTCACAGCGGCAGGCCGCCGCCGACCGTGAGCTCGAGCCAGGGGCCCCAGGTCGTGGCCGCCCGGGCGACGCCGAGGAAGAGGTCGGATCCGACGGCGTCGAAGCCCGCGGCGAAGCTCGCGTCGAGCGCGAGCTGCGGGTCCACGACCCAGCGGGCGCGCAGCCGCGCCGCGCCTCCGAGCGAGGCGAACCAGCTCGAGGTGGCCTCGGCGGTGGGCTGAGAGGGCTGGCCGGCCGCGTACGCGGCGCCCCCCGAGACGGCGAGCTCGAGCGCCACGGAGAAGGGACCGTCCCGGTGCTCCACGGGCCGCACGCCGACATCCAGCAGGAATTCGCCAGCCGCGAGGTGCCCCGAGGCGGCCGCCGCGTCGGTCCCGAGGGCGGTGATTCCGAGGCCGAACCAGGCGTGGTGCAGCGCCAGCCGTAGGCCGCCGAGCCCGGTGGGGGTCAGGAGATAGAGGCGGCCGGTGGCGGCTACGACGAGGCGGGTCTCCCAGTTCTCGGGGTCGGCCGGGGGCATGAGCTCGGGCGCGGATTCGGGTGCGGGCGCAGGCTCGGATGCGGGTGCGGATTCGGGTACGGATTCGGGCTCGGGCGCGGACGCGGGCTCGGGTTCGGGTTCGGGTTCGGGCACGGGCACGGGCACGGGCACGGGCACGGGCACGGGCACGGGGCTGTCCTCGGCCGCTGGCGCGGCCGAGGACAGCAGCGGGCTCCGCAGCAGATCCACGATGACCAACGCCAGCGCCCACACGCGCGCCGGGCCGGGGCCATCGCCGAGCGCCACGCGCCGCGTGACCGCGAGGCGACGGCTCATGATCACCACCTCGACCTCGGTCTCGGGGCAGCCCTCGCGGATCGTGACCGTGACGTCCACGTCGTCTGCTGGCGCGACCACGTCGGGCGCGCCGCGCGTGGACAGCTCGAGGGCGACCCGCTCTCGGAGCGCGGCCGCGTCGACGCCCCCCTCGGCGCAGGCCGCTGGCTCGACGCCGACGGCGATCGTCTCCGCCGAAGCTGTGCTCGGGGTCAGGGCCAGCGCGAGCGCCAGCGATCCGAAGAGGCGCCTCATCGCTGGAGGAGCGCCTCGATGGCGGCTCCATGCGCCCCGCGCCCGTAGCGCGCGGTGTGCTGGCGAGCCGTCGCTTCGGCCCGGGCTCGATCCCCCGAGGCCAGCTCGACGCGGACGAGGCGCAGGTAGCAGAGCTCGCGCAGCGCCGGCGGCGGGCTCAGGCCGAGCGCTCGCCGGTAGGCGCGAGCCGCGCGCTCGGGGTGGCCGCGGTCCTCCTCGATCTGACCCCACGAGAGCGCGGCCGACGGCGCCTCCGGGGCGTCGGCGTGGGTCTCCACGATGGCTCGCAGCGCCCGCACCGCGTCGTCGAGCTGCCCCGCGCGGCGGTGGGCGTCGGCCCGTCCGAGCAGCGTCTCCACCGTCGGCGTGGCCCCCGCACGCGGGGCCTCTTCGGTCGCCTCGCTCGCCTCGACCTCGACGGCGTCGACCGTCGGCTCCGGCTCGCCGATCGCCAGGCGCTCTCCCGCCACGAGGCGGCGCGCGCCCTCGGCGGTGACGACGGAGACGACCCCGCGGTGAACGGCTACCGAGGCCTGGTCGCCGTCGCGGCGCACCGTGAACGCCGTCCCGAGCACCTCGATCTGGAGTGGACCCGCGAGGACGCGCCAGCGGCGAGGACCGCCGGGCCGGATGTCGAACCGCACCACCCCGCGGCCGAGCGCGAACGCCGCGACCCCGCGCTCGTTGGCCGCGACGGACAGCTCCGATCCCGGCCGCACGGTGAGCCGCGAGCCGTCGTCGAGGTCCACGACCCCGGCGTCGCTCAGGCTCGGCGGGAGCGCGCGCCCTTCGGTCGTCGCGAGCGGCGCGACCACCGCGGGCGCGGCCGCCGTCGCTTGCTGGGGCGGCGGGGGACCGGGGCGGGTCGAGAGCCAGACCCCCACCGCGATCAGCGGCAGGAGCGCGGCGCCGACCATCGCGGCGCGGCGCGTCGCGCGGCGGCGACGGATCCCGCGCTCGACGGCCACGAGCGAGCTCGCGAGCTCGTCGCGCCCGAACGCGTCGTCGAGGTGGTCGGCCAGCGGACGCTCGCTCATCGCGCCTCCTCGACGGCCGCGCGGACCGCCTCCGTCGCCGCGGTCAGCTCGCGCTTCACCGTCGCGAGCGAGAGCCCGACCGCCTCGGCGATGGCGGGCAGGGTCTCGCCCTCGACGACGCGCAAGGTCCAGATCACCCGCCGGCGGGTCGAGAGCGAGCGCAGCGCCCCGTCGGCGCGGCGCAGCTCGAGGCGGACCTCGGGGCTGGCCGACGCCGACGCGAGCTCGTCGAGCCCGAGCGCTGGCTCGCGGTCGAGCCCGAGCATCCGCAGGAGCTTCTTGCGGCGAAACCGGCGCTGCACCCGGTTGACGGCGATGCGGCGGAGCCACGCGCGGACCTTCTCCGGCTCGCGGAGCCTGTGCAGCTGGGTCAGCGCCTCGATGAACGTGTCTTGCAGCACGTCGGCCGCTTGATCGCGGTCGCGCAGCAGGCGGAGCGCGAGGTTGGCGACCGCGTCGGCGTGGCGGTGATAGAGGGCGGCCCGGGCCCACGCGTCGTCCTCGAGCGCGCGCCGCACGAGCTCCGCGTCGGACACGCTCTCGGGTCGCGGCTGCAGCGAGACGACCCCCGGCGGGGAGCGGGTCGGCGCCGGAGCGGCTCTCGCGGGCAAGGACATCGTCGGTACGGTCCTCGTGGCGCCCGAACCGGCTCACATTCGACCGAGATTCTTTTCTGCGAGCCGATCGAACGCCTTCGCGGACCGAGGCGACGAACCCCAAGCCAGGAGATCCCATGTTTGCCTCGCTCGCTCGTTCCGCCTCGGTCGCGCTCGTCGCGGTCGCCCTCCACGGGTGCATCGGCCCCGACGATCAGCAGCTCTTGCTCGAAGACGGGTCCGACGAAGCCCCGTGGACCACGTGCACCAACGAGGCGATGGTCCTCGAGGGCCAGAACGGCGACGCCTGCACCTTCGACGGTCCCATGGGCGAGTCCTGCAGCCACCGGGAGGACCCCATCGCGGCGGACTTCACCTCGAACACCTGCCTCGACGGGCGGCTGCTGAAGGGCGCCGCGATCGTGATCGCGAGCTCCTACCCCGAGGGCCGCTGCCTCGAGCCCAACGTGTTCGACTCGTACGGCATGGGCTTCGACGTCCAGACGAGCACGGGGGGCTGCCTCGAGGTGGCCCGCTGCATGTGGCCGGATCACGACTCGCTGTGGCAGCTCTGCCCCGCGCCGGTCGCCGAGGGGGTGCGCCCGGACGCCGCGGGCGTGGCCCCGTGGGCCGACTGCGAGGCCGCGATCCAGGGCGCCGCGGATCGCGATCCGTGCACCGGAGACTTCTTCTGCGCGGCCCAGCGAGAGCTGGCCCCGAGCACCCACACCGACACCCTCGCCGCTCGCTGCGATCAAGGTGTCTTGCGGTTGTACGACCTCGGCTTCTTCCACACGTACTGACGCGAGCGAGCCCTCCGCCCACGACGTGGGGGAGGGCTCGTTCACGCTCGGAGCGCGGTCGCGATCAGGGGCAGGTGCCGTTGGCGATCTGCACGCCCGCCGCCGCGAAGCCGGCGACGATGCGCCACGCGTTGCAGGTCGAGGCGGGGTCGCAGACGTCGCTCATGCCGTCGGCGTTGCGGGTGCAGCCGCTGGCGTCGCAGAGCGAGTCCGGCGGGACCATCCAGTCGGCCTGCGCGTTGTCGTCGCAGTAGGTCGGGGTGTCGAGCGAGCCGGCGATGGCGGCGCACACGGTGGTGGTCACCGGCGGCACGTTGATCATCTGGGTGCGCGACCGCTCCACCTCGATGAACGCGGTGAGCTGCGCGTCCGGCGTGTAGGTGAAGGGCCGGTTCGTCTTGGCGCCGATGCAGCTGCGGTTCTCGCTCCAGTTGCTGTCCTGGATGCTGAGCGCGCGGAGCACGAGCTCGACCTGGAGCATCTCGCCCGCGTCGTCGAACACGGGGACGGTGATCGCGCCGTCGAGGTTGGTCGAGGTGACGCTCTCGCCGGTCAGCGTCGCCGGGATCGTCACGGGGCACCACGTGTCGGGGTCGCCGTCGCCGGAGCCCGCCGAGAAGTTGTAGGTGCCGTCGGTGTTGCGGCGACCGAAGCCGGTCACGATGCTGACGTCGCCGTCGGCGCCGGCGCCCTCGACGCGGAAGAGCCAGTTGAAGGTCTCGTCCTGCATCGCCGTGTTGAGCACGGTGCGCAGCGTCATGCTCGAGAGCGGCGAGTTCAGCGGCTCGGAGAGCTCGAGGTAGGTGAGCCGCAGCTCGGGCGCGTCGTGCTGATCGGTCTGCTCGTGCCGGTAGCAGCACGCGCCCATCAGCTCTTCGGGGGCCGGCACGTTCGTCGTCGGGCACACGCTCGGGGGCGGCCCCGAGTCTCCCGCGACGCCTGCGTCCGTGCCGCCCGCGTCCGTGCCACCGCCGTCGTCGCAGCCCGCCGCCGCGACCATCGCCATCGCGATCAAGGAAGTCAGAAGAACCCGCATCTCATCCCCTTTTCGAATCCCGGAACCCAGGTCTGCACACCTTAGCGCGAGTCGAACCGCGCGAGGCTGGCGAACGCTCGATAACGCTGCTCCACGTCCTCGCGGCTCACGTCGGCGAGCCGCTCGACGGAGACGCCCTCCACGCAGTAGCTGGCGAGCGAGGAGCCGTAGATGATGGCCTGACGGAGCGTGTCGTGGTCCGCCTTGCCCTGCTCGGCGATGAACCCGAGCATGCCGCCGGCGAACGAGTCGCCCGCGCCCGTCGGGTCGAGGACGCGGCGCACGGGGTAGGCCGGCGCGCTGAACACCTCGTCGCCCTCGAAGAGGAGCGCTCCGTACTCGCCGCGCTTGATCACCGCGATCCGCGGGCCCATCTCGAGCAGGCGGTCGGCGACCTGCACGATGTTGTGCGTCCCCGCGAGCTGCCGCGCCTCTTCCTCGTTGATCACGAGCACGTCGATGCGCTCGAGCATCTTCTTCAGTCGATCGGGCGTGCCCTCGATCCAGAAGTTCATCGTGTCGGCGATCACGAGCTTGGGCTCGCGCATCTGGTCGAGCACCTCGATCTGCAGGTCGGGGTGGATGTTGCCGAGCATCACGAACGGCGTGTCGCGGAACGCCTCGGGGATCTTCGGGTGGAAGTCGGCGAAGACGTTGAGCTCGGTGCGGATCGAGTTCCGGCTCGAGAGGTCGTCGCTGTAGCGGCCCTCCCAGTGGAAGGTCTCGCCCTCCACGACCTCGAGGCCGGTGACGTCGACGCCGCGGGTCTTGAGGAGCGCCACCTCTCCGTCGGGGAAGTCGGTGCCCACGACGCCGACCATCCGCGGCGCGGAGAAGAAGGCGCCGGCGAGCGACGCGAACACCGCCGAGCCGCCGAGGACGTACTCGTGCGAGCCGGTGGGCAGGTGAAGGGTGTCGCGGGCGACGGACCCGACCACGAGCATGTTGGGCTTGTTCTCAGGCATGGGCTTCTCCGGTCACTGCGGCGAGCCGAACTTGCGGGGACAGAGCGGCGCGAGCTTCGCGCGGGACGCCTCCGAGATCATCGACGGCGCGGTCATCACGGCGTGCTCGAGCGCGCGGCTGGCGGGGCTCGCGCTCGGGTCGGGCAGCGCGGTCGCCAGCGCCCGCAAGATGGATTGCGCTGCCGCGACGTTCTTCTTCATGATCGCGAGCACCGCCTCGACGCTCACCGACGCCTCCGACGCGTGCCAGCAGTCGTAGTCGGTGGCGAGCGCGATGGTCGCGTAGGGCAGCTCCGCCTCGCGGGCGAGGCGAGCCTCGGGGAGGTTCGTCATGCCGATGACGTCCACGCCCCAGGAGCGGAAGAGGTTCGACTCGGCGCGGGTCGAGAACTGCGGGCCGTCGATGCAGACGTAGGTCCCGCCGCGGTGGGTCCGCGCGCCGGTGTCGACGCACGCCCGGTACAGGGCCTCCTGCAGCGCGGCGTCGATCGGGTCGGCGAACTCGACGTGGGCGACCACGCCGATGCCCTCGAAGAAGGTGTTGCGCCGGTGCCGCGTGCGGTCGATGAGCTGGTCGGGCAGCACGACGTCGCCGGGGTGGATCGTCTCCTTCATGGAGCCGACCGCGGAGACGCTGACGATCTGCTCGGCGCCGAGCATCTTCAGCGCGAGCACGTTGGAGCGGTAGTCGATCTCGTGCGGCGCGAGCCGGTGCCCGCGCCCGTGCCGCGGCAGGAACAGCATGCGCGTGTCCCCGAGGCGACCCGAGACGACGACGTCGGAGGGCGTGCCGAAGGTGGTCTCGACGGCGTGCTCTTCCACGCTCTCGAGGCCCTCCATGGCGTAGAGGCCGCTGCCTCCGATCACGCCGAGCACCCGTCCGCTCATCCTACCTCCGTGGCGGATCCGCCCAGAATTGCCCCGTCCCCGCGAGGCCGCGGACGCTAGCCCGCGATCTGGTGGGGGTCAATCGGCACCCGCCGGGCTACTTCCGCTTCTTCCGCTTCTTCTTCGGCCCGCCCTCGGGCTCCGCCTCGGCCGGGGCGCTGGCGGCGGGCGCCGTCTTGCGCAGCCCGAGCAGGCCGGCGATCTCGGCGCTCTTCGCGATCAACGCGAGCGAGGTCACGATCGTGAGGAGCGCCGCGATGGCGCTGCCGACGAGCGAGAACGACTCCAGCGTCCCGGACACGGCGAGGCCGAGGCCGAGCGCGGGGAGGGCGGCGGTGAAGCGCGCCTGCGCGTCGGGGAGGCGGCTGCTCAGGGTGCGCCGCACGCCGAAGCCCCAGCCCGCGATGCCGAGCGCCGCGAGCAGCAGGAGCGCGGCGAGCGCGACCCGCGAGGTCACGGAGCCTCCGCCGCGCGTGACCCCTGCGGCGAGGAGCTGCCCACCCATCGGGAGCATCTCGCCCTGCACGTGGACGGTCTGCATGGCCTCCGGCTCGGCGACCTCGAGCGCGCCGAGCGTGCCCGGCCGCTGGATCTCGATGATCCGCCCCTCGCGGACGCGGAACATCACGTTCGCGGGCTCGCCGTTCTCCTCGAAGTGAGGCGCGCGGATCATCCCGCGCTCGGTGCCCGCGTAGATCGTCACGACACCGGTGGCGCCGTCGATCACGCGGATGATGCCGTTGAAGCGCCGGCTCTCCTCGTCGCGCTGGCTGACCGTTTCGAAGGCCGCGTCGTAGAGGCGGATCTCGCCGACCGAGCGCGAGCCCTCCACGGGGCGCGCGAAGGCGTTCGTCGCGACGAGCGCGAGCCCGAGCACCGTGGTGAGCAGGCCGTAGGTGAGCGCGCCGAGCAGCGCGGCGGAGGCCTGCGCCTTGGTGGTCTTCGCCTGCGCTTCGGCGTGCCAGCTGCCCTCGACGCCGCCGCCCGCGGCGAGCGGCGGGAGCAGATGGAGCATCGCGGCGATCGCGATCTCGCCGGCGAGGGCGCCGGAGAACGCGCCGACGCTCGGCATGTCGTAGATCACGTCGTCGAGGGCGCGGCCGAGGCCGCCGAACCCACGCCCCAGATCGCTGAAGAGCGTCACGAGGGCGGCGCCGAGCAAGGCGATGAGGGCGACCGCGGCGATCCAGCCGAGGAGCGACGCGAACCGCTTCGTCGGCAGCAGCGCGAGCGCGCCCCCGACCCCCGCGACCGCGGCCCCGAGGACCATCGCGCTCCCGGGGAGGAGCTGCTCGGCGGCGTCCATCACCGCGCCGCCGTGGGTGCCGCCGTAGAACGCGAACGCGGCCAGCGGGACGAGCGCGAACAGCGCCCACCCGAGGATCCGGAGGGCGGGCGTCGAGTCTCCGAGCAGGCGCCCAGCCAGGCTCCCCGTGCTCCCGCCGGCCTGCCCGGCGGGGGCGGTGCGGGCGAGGACCGCCTCACCCATGCGCAGCGGCGCCAGGAAGAAGGAGAAGATCCAGACCCAGGCGATCGCGCCAGGGCCGCCCAGCGCGATGGCGGTCGCGGCGCCGACGGCGGCGGCCGCGCCGTAGCTCGAGGCGGCGGAGAGCGCGACGGAGGTCGCCGGGTGGACGGTGCCGGCCGCGCCGGGGTCGTCCTCGCGAAGGGCGCGGAACGCCGCGGGGAGCTGCAGCACCTGCGGCAGCTTCAGCCGCACCGTCAACGCGAGGGCGGCGAGCCCGGCGAGGGCCGCGCCCAGCGTCCAGAGCACGGTCAGGAGCTCGGTGAGTTCGTCGGCCGACATGGAGCGGCCCGTTCTAGCGGGGCGGGGTGCACGCGTCGAGGCGGCGGGCTCAGCCCGCGTCGGTGCCCGCGTCGGTCCCTGCGTCCGAGCCCGCGTCGGTGCCCGCGTCGGTCCCCGCGTCCGTTCCCGAGTCCGTGCCCGCGTCGGGGGGCGGTGGGGTGCCCGCGTCGAGCCTGCCTCGCGGCACGACGATCCGCAGGGTGCGCGTCAGCAGCGTCACTCCGTCGCCCACCACGCGGAGCTCGAGGTGGAAGATCTGGTCGTAGTCGGCGGGAGGGATGGTCTCGTTGCGCAGGATCGCGCGGAACGCGAGGCGCGTCCCCGGACCGACGCCGAGGAACGTGTCGTCGACTCCGTCACCCGGCGGCCGCAGGTCTCCGCGCGTCGGCGGCCCGATCCCCGGCGGCGGCTCGGCCTCGGTGGCCTCGAGGGTGCGCACGAAGCCGAGCCCGTCGTCCGTCTCGGCCCAGACCTCCTCGTACTGGATGGTCGAGAGCAGATCGACGATCGCGTCCACCACCGCGTCGCCCACGCCCGTCCCGTCGGAGTTCACGTCGAAGACGAGGGGGCACACGCCGGCGCGAGGCGCCCGCGCACCGCCGTCGATGCCGGTCGAGCAGGAGCCGTCGACGGGGTCCACCACCGCGCCCGTCCCGATCGCCACGTCCTCGAGGTGGCCGCGGGCCGCGCTGCCGCTCGCGATCCCGAGCACACGGACCCCGAGGTCGCGCAGCGCCGCGGTGGCCTCGTCGACGGAGTGGGTGTCGGGGAACCGGTCTCCGTAGTCCGCGGGCTCGTGCGACGGAGCGTCGGTGACGTGGACCACCGCGCGCAGGGCGTCGTCGCGGAACCCGACGCCGCCGAGCCCGGCGCCTCGATAGGGCGTGACGATCGAGCCGTAGCCATCCCCCGTCGCGATCTGCCAGAGCGCCTCGGCGCTCGCCTCGTCGATGTCGCCGCCGTTGCCGAGCGGCTGATCGAGCGAGGCCACGGCGCTCGCGACGCGGCCGTCGTCGGCGGTGATCGCGGTCAGCAGGCGGAAGGGCCGGTCGTCGGTGTCGCCGAACGGCTGCCCCGGGAAGTCCTCGAAGCGACCCACCCCGAGGCGGACGTCGGCGACTCGCGCTCGGAGCTCGGGCAGGACCCGCGACCGGAGGGTCGACTGCAGGTTGTCGATCTCGCCACCGAAGCTCCCCGTGGTGTCGATCGAGAAAAAGACGTCGAGCGTGCCGACCCCTCCGGCGACCTCGAGGTCCTCCGTGACGGGGTCGCCGAGGTAGGGCAGCTCGATGACGCGGTCGACGCTCGGGAGCACCGATCCACCATCGGGGCGGCCCAATCCCGGGCCTCCCGCGTCGAACGGGACCAAGACTCCGGCGTCGAAATCGGGCACGCTGGAGTCGGCGCGCGGAGGGGGTGGGGCCCGGCCCGAGCACCCCACGACCAACGATACGAGGACGCAGAGTGGCGATACTGACCGCACGATCACAAAGTACAGTGTACCCTCGGCACGCCCAAGGTCCGCGGTGGTCGCGGGTCGCAACGATTGACACCCTCGGGGTGGGCGGTACCATCCGTTGTCTTGCCGAATTGGCGCGTAATCTGCAATAGAACCCGGGCAACTCCTTACTAGAGGCGGGATGTACAAGCTCGTCATCTCGGACGACGAGGGAAAGCAGACGGTAGTCCCTCTCGTCCGTGACGAAATCACGATCGGGCGTAAGGAAGGCAACACGATCCGCCTGACGGAGCGGAACGTGTCGCGCCGGCATGCGCGCCTCGCGAAGGCGAACGGTAAGTTCGTCGTCGAAGACCTGCACTCCTACAACGGGGTCCGGGTCAACGGGCAGCGTATCGGCGCGGAGACCGCGCTCGACCCGGGCGACCAGGTCACGATCGGTGATTACCTCCTCGCGCTGCAGGTCGACGGGGCCGAGACCACGTCCGTCGACCAGCACGCCCCCGGCGTCACGCAGGTCGACACGGCGATGATCGCGTCGCCCGGTCCGCCGGCGCGCCTCGTCATGACGACCCCTCCGGCCCCCGGAGCCGAGTTCTCGCTGACCAGCGAGCGCGTCCGCATCGGGCGCGCCGAAGACCTGGACGTGTGGGTCAACCACCGCTCCATCTCGCGCGAGCACGCCGAGATCCAGAAGGAGCCCGACGGAGGCTTCCGCCTCATCGACCTCGGCAGCGCCAACGGCGTCCGGGTCAACGGTGAGGACGTGCAGAACGCCCTGCTCGTCGCCGGCGACATCGTCGAGCTCGGGCAGGTCCGGTTCCGCTTCGTCGCGGCCGGGGAGCACTACGCCTTCGACGCCGATCGCACCGTCCAGATGGACGCGGTCAGCGCGGAGCCCGAGGAGGGCGGCTCCAAGGTCCCCATCCTCGTGGCCATCGCGATCGTGCTCTTGGCCGTCGTCGGGGCCATCGTCGTCGCCTTCTGGGGCGGCGGCGGGGACGACCCGGTGGTCACGCCGCTCGATCCGGCGAACGGCGATCCCACGCCCGCCGATCCCTACCAGGCGGCCTACGCGCGCTGCACCGAGGCGCTGCGCAACAACGACCTCACGGCCGCGGTGACTCAGGGCAACGCGGCCCTCGTGGCTCGACCGGGCGACCCGGCGGCGACCGACTGCGTGCGCCGCGCCCAGGACCTGCAGGCCCAGGAGCAGCAGTTCGGGTCCGGGCAGCGTCTGCTGGAGAACGGCAACGCGCAGGCCGCCTACGAGCAGTTCATGAACCTGCCCGAGGACAGCCCCCTCCGCAGCCGGCCTCAGGTCGGCCAGGCGGCGCGCACGGTCGCGAGCGCGGACCTCGTCATCGGCCAGGACGCGCTCGGCGACGGCGACTGCGATCAGGCCATGCAGACCGCCGATCGGATCCTGGCGATGGCCGGGATCACACCGGTTCAGCGCGAGCAGGCGACGCGCCTGCGCGCCGACGCGCAGACCTGCGGCGGCGGCGGGACGGATCCCGTCGCGCTCGTCGAGCCGCCTCCCACGGGGGGGACCGGTCGCCGGCGCGGCGGCGGGACGACGGGGCGCCGCCGCGGTGGCGGGACCGACGAGCCCCCGACCACGAACAACGGCGGCGGCACCACCACGACCAGCGGCGGCGGCCAGGACACCAGCGGCGGCGGGTCGACCAACACCACCGCGGAGCCCGCGCACAACTACGAGGCCGAGGCGGCCGAGTGCATCCCGCGCGGCGACAACCAGTGCGTGATCCGGCTGCTCTCGCCTCCGGGCCGCGCCCGGACGGCGACCGGCCTCGCGATGCTGATCGACGCCTACCGGGCGCAGGGCCAGACCCAGCGCGCCATCCAGAACATGGAAGTCTTCGTGCGGCGGTTCCCGAACCACTCCCGCGCGGGCATGTACCGGCAGTTCATCCAGCGGAACCAGTGAGAGGTCGCTCCCCCGGGGGAGCGCTCAATCCGTTGACACGAACCGCGGGCGGGCGATAATCGGCGCCGACCTGAAATCCTTTGGATTTCGGCCTTGGGAGATTCGATTGATGTCCGCCTCTTTCGCGACCCGTCGTGGCTCGCTCGTCCTCACCCTCGCCGTCGTCTTCGCGGCGCTGTGCGCCCCGATCTCCGCCTCGGCTCAGGAGGCCGGCGCGCTCACCGCGGGCGGCATGGACTTGCATCTCTTCCGTCCCGCCGTGGACAGCAAGGGACACCTGTCGGTCAACGGCACGGACATCCTCCCTCACCTCGGGATCAGCTTCGGCCTGCTCCTCGACGGTGGCTTCGGGATGATCCCCGTCACCACCTTCGTGAACGAGGCGGACTTCACCGCCGACCAGGCCAACTACTGCAGCGGCCGCGGGGACCGAAACGACGCGGGCGGGCCGAACGGCATCCTCTGCGGTCGCCTCGTCGACACGCAGCTGACCGGCACGCTGCACTTCAACCTCGGCCTCGCGAACCTGATGATCGTGGGCCTCCAGATCCCGGTCTCGATCGGCAGCGGCGCGAACCTCACGCTGCCCGGCGTCTTCAACGACGTCGCGTCGAACCGCACCACCGGCCTCGACAACCAGAGCCTCGGCAACATCGCGCTCCACGGGAAGATCCGCATCCTCCGCGCGGAGCGGAACGACGGATGGGGCCTCGCCGGCATCGTGCAGCTCGAGTTCCCCACCGGCGCCTCGAACCGGTTCGCGGGTGACCCGACCTTCGTCCTCTGGCCCCACCTGATCGGTGAGTGGCGACCGGATCGTCACGTGCGCTTCGACCTCGACGTCGGCTACCGGCTCGTGATCGGCGACGGCACCTCGCTCCCGATCGGCGCGCGCACCGTGCCCACCATGTCGACCCAGGCGACGACGCCGATGTACGCGACGATGGGCTCGAACTTCCGCTACGACGACCAGATCACCTTCGGTCTGGGCGCCAGCTTCCGCTTCGGTGACGCGCCGCTCGAGCTCGTGCTCGAGGCCTACGGCAACTACATCATGAGCGGCATCGACGGGAACGGGGACTTCGGCGCCGACGGCTCGATGAACCTCGAGGCGCTCCTCGGTCTCAAGATCTTCGTCGAGCGCAACAGCTACCTCGTGTTCGGCGGCGGCGGCGGCCTCCCGGTGGGCGGGGCGACGCAGGCGGACGTCCGCGGGATGCTCGGCTTCATCTTCGAGCCGTCGATCGGCGACCGCGACGGCGACGGCCTGCGCGACGACGTCGACCAGTGCCCCGACGAGCCGGAGGACTTCGACGGCTTCGCCGACGAGGACGGCTGCCCGGATCCGGACAACGACCGCGACGGGATCCTCGACGTGGACGACGAGTGCCCGATGGTCCCCGAGGACCGCGACGGCGACGCGGACGAGGACGGCTGCCCCGAGGGCAACGAGGGCGACCGCGACGGTGACGGCATCCTCGACAACGACGACGAGTGCCCCGACGACCCGGAGGACCGCGACGGCTTCCAGGACGAGGACGGCTGCCCCGACCCGGACAACGACCGCGACGGCATCCTCGACACCGACGACCTCTGCCCGAACGACCCCGAGGATCGCGACAACTTCCAGGACCAGGACGGCTGCCCCGATCCGGACAACGATCAGGACCGCATCCTCGACGTGGACGACAACTGTCCGAACGAGCCCGAGACCTACAACGGGACCGAGGACGAAGACGGCTGCCCCGACACGGGGAGCGTCATCATCGAAGAGAACTCGATCCTCATCCTCGAGAAGATCTACTTCGAGACCGACAGCGCGCAGATCTTGGAGCGCTCGTTCCCGATCATCGACGCGGTCGCCGCGACGCTGGTGGGCAACCCGCACATCACGCTCGTCGAGGTCCAGGGTCACGCCGACGAGCGGTCCAGCGACGAGTACAACATCCGCCTGACCCGCGACCGCGCGGCGTCGGTCGTCGAGGCGCTCGTCCAGCGCGGCGTCGCCCGCGATCGGCTGCGCAGCGCCGGTTACGGCGAGCGGTGCCCGGTGGACCCGCGTCACAACCAGGAGGCGTGGGAGCGCAACCGTCGCGTCGAGTTCAAGATCATCCGCACCGAGGATGGTCCGACCGGCGTCGAGGTGGCCTGTCCCGCCGGACGCGACTTGATGCCGCGCTGACGTTTCTGAGAGACTCGGACGCAGTCGACGAACACGGAGACAAAAGGGCCCCGTCGACCGCCCGAGGACTCGTGGAGAAACAACCGTTCGAGACGCAGGCGTTCAAGGACGTCATGGTGGAAGCGATCGTCTCGCTTCCGCAGGACATGAAGGCGGTGCTGAGGATCGTCGAGGACCCGGATCTCGAAGATGCTCAGCGCACCCTGGCGGCGGGCTCCCTGGTCCACGTCCTCTCGGCCAGCAACGCGATCCCGGGGATGCGAGGCACGTTGGCGTACGTCGACGACGCCATCGTGCTGCGCCTGGTGCTCGAGCGGCTCGTCCGCGACGCGCCCGAGGCGATGGCCCATCACCAGGAGGACTCGCCGGAGCTCTTCGAGCCGCTCGCCGCCCAGATGGAGACGATCCGCGGCTACCTCGGCGATCTCCTCGTGGTGCTCGAGCGGGCGGTCGACACGTTGCCGGAGCTCACCCACGAGGGTCACACGCCGGCGGGGTGCGCGCGGGATCCCGACGACTCGACCTGGCTCTACGACGCGGTGCACGGCGCGCTCGTCGACGAGCTGGAGTTCGACGCCGACGCCGTGGAGCGAGCCCTTCGCCAGGTGGACCAGATCCGGCGTCCGCTGGAGATGCGGCTGGCGCGATGAGGCGCGGCGCGGCGTGGGTGGTCGGCTTCGCGCTGCTCGCCTCGGGGTGCATCGACACCGAGCTCGGGCTCGACGCCGTGATCGACTCCTCTCGCGTGACCGTCGCGCCCGACGGCGTGGTCACCGCGCGGCTCGAGACGACGTACCGGGTCGGCGAGCACGCCGAGGGCGACCGCCTCTTCCAGCCGAACGGAATCGAGCTGTACGTCGGAGACGTCTTGGTGGCTCGCATGGTCCCCACCGTCCCGCCGACCTTCGTCCAGCGCGTCTCGCCCGGTGAGAGCCGCTCCTCCCCGATCCTGGGGATGGACACGATGGCCACCGATCCGTCGCAGCTCTGCGGAGCGACGGTCACCGTCCTCTTCCGCTGGCTCGACGCGTCGACGATGGAGATCGGCATGACGCAGGCCACCACGAGCGACGTGACCTGCGAATGAGCCCATACTGAGCGTCCGCCCCATGCCCAGCACCGACCGCTCCCAGCCCGACGCCGAGGTCGAGAGCTCCGAGCTCGTGCCGGGTGATCTGCTGGACGGGAAGTACCGGATCGAGGGCCTGCTCGGCGGCGGCGGGATCGGCGCCGTCTATCGCGCGGTGCAGCTCCCGCTCGAGCGGCCGGTCGCGATCAAGGTCCTCCACGACGACCTGCTCACGATGAAGGAGCTCCGCGCTCGCTTCGAGCGCGAGGCCCGGGTCCTGAGCGCGCTCACGCACCCGCACGTGGTCTCGATCTCCGACTACGGCATCGACGGGGACCGGCCGTTCCTGGTCATGGAGCTGCTCGAGGGGCGCACCCTCGAGGAGGTCCTGCGCAAAGGCGACATGACGCCGCAGCTCGCGCTCGACGTCACGCGCGAGATCCTCGAGGGCCTCGCGTTCGCGCACGAGAAGGGCGTGGCCCACCGCGACCTGAAGCCCGCGAACGTCTTCCTCTTGCGTGGCCGCGACGAGAACGAGCACGTCAAGTTGCTCGACTTCGGGCTCGCGCGGGTGGTGTCGACGAAGGGCGCCGAGGACGACGAGGTGACGCTGACGAAGCGCGGCGTGGTCTTCGGCACGCCCGCGTACATGTCGCCGGAGCAGGCCGCGGGGACGCCCGCCGACGAGCGCTCGGACATCTACTCGCTCGGGATCCTGCTCTTCGAGATGCTCGCGGGCCGGCGCCCGTTCGTCGGCGAGACCCGCGCCGAGGTCCTGCGCGGCCACCTCGCCGATCCGCTCCCGCGGCTCGCCTCGGTCCGGCCGGAGCTGCGCGCGCACGAGGACCTCGTCGAGCTGCTCGACATCGCGACCGCGAAGTCCCCTTCGGATCGCTACGCCGACGGATCGGCGATGCTCGCGGCGCTCGAGGCGCTGCCCGACGATCCCGCCTGGCTCGTGGACCCGGCCGAGGTGAGCGTCGCGGCCACCCAGGTGTCGATCAAGCCTCCCCCGGTCGAGCGCAGCCGGGTGGGCGTCGGGGTCGCCGTGGGCGCCGGCGCGGTGGCCGCCATCGGCGCGCTCGCGCTCGCCTTCGTGTGGGGTAGCGACGAGCCTCGACCCACGCCCCCGCCCGTGGTGGAGGAGGCGGTCGAGGTGCCCGAGAACTCGACGCCGGGCCGCCCGGCCGCGCGAGATCCCTGGGAGGGGGACATCCCCGAGCCGCTCTTGCCGTTTCACGCGATGGTCGAGGACGACTACGTCTTCCAGGAGCGCCGCGAGATCCAGCCGCTCTACGCGCTCGCCCGCGCGATGCCCGACGATCCTCGGCCCCTGCTCCTCCTCGCGCACCTCTTCGTGGGGCGGGGCTGGTACACCCTGGCCATCGAGCGCTACGAGCGCGCCTACGCGCTCGACGAGACCGTGCGCGGGGATCCCCGGATGCTGAGGTTCCTCGTGCGCCTGGCCTCCCGGGACTCGGTGGGGGATCTCGCCGCCGCGGCCATCGAGCGGATCTACGGGCCCGAGGCGCTGACCGCCGTCCAGACGGGCATCGACGACCTCTCCGGGCAGGCGCTCCCGCAGCTCCGGCTGGTCCAGCTCCGGGACCGGCTGCGGGACCCTCCGTAGCGAGATTCCCCGAAAACTTGGGGCGATCGGGGCGGGCGGATAGCGTCGGGCGGTGCGTCGTGCGCTCGTCGTGGCCCTGATCGCGCTCGCTCCGGCGTCCGCGTCCGCGTGGACCGACGCCGCGGTGCGCAGCGTCCACGCCGAGGTCCGCGTCGACGAGCAGGCGCAGGCCCACGTCACGGTCACCGCCACGGTCCGCGTCCACGGCGGCTGGCTCGAGGGCCTCGAGATCGCCGGGCTCGACCCGGACCTCGTCCTCGACGAGGCCTACGAGGTGTGGGCCGAGGGCAGCGATGGCGAGCGCTACGTGCCCCGGCTCACCCTGAGCCACGAGCGGGTGCAGATCGCCTTCCGCGGCCACTCGCCCCGACGCGGCGAGGTGCGCATCGGGTTCGCCTACCGGACCTCCCTGGCGCACCGCGCGACCGCGCCGGTCGAGGGGGAGGACCGCGTCCGGGTGACGTGGACCCTGCCGGGCTGGCGCGCCGGCCTCGACGGCGTCGAGGTCGACCTCTACGTGCCGACCGGATCGGTGGCGGGCCCTCAGGACGTCGAGCTCGGCCGCGGCGCGGAGATGTCGCTGCGCGTCGAGGAGCTCGACGGTCAGGCCGTGTTCCACCACTGGCGCGCGCACCTCCCACGCACGGTGCCGTGGACGGTGAGCGCGGACGTGCCCGCCGAGGCGATGGACCCGGGCCTTCGCGGCGCGCCCGTCGTGCACCTGCCGCCGCCGCCGCCGTCCGCGGCGCTCGGCCCCGACCAGGACCCGACCCCGTTCTGGATGTTCCTCCCCGCCGTGCTCGCGCTGCTCGCGCTCGCGCAGATCGTGTTCGTGGCTCGGCGCGCCCGCCGCGCGTGGGTCGGGGCGCGGCCCCTGCTGTACGCGCCCGCCCTGATCCGCGCGGTGGGCGTGCTCGTCGCCGCGCCGTCGGCGGCTTGGCTGGGGATCGAGGGCCTCGAGCTCCCGGCGATCGCGGCGCTCGTGGTGGTGACGCTCTGTGCCGCGCACCTGCGCGGCGAGCGGCCCGCGGCCTCGAAGCTCGGGGCGTGGCGCCCGGTCGACGCGCGCTGGCTCCGGGCTGCGCGTCGCGCGCGATGGGGTTGGCTCCTCCACCCCGCCTCCCTCCTCGACGTGACCACGCCGCTCGGGGCGCTCCACGCGGCGGCCTGGCTCGCGGCGCCCTGGCTCGCTCCGTCGCTGCCGGTGACGTTCGACGTCGCGCTGCTCGCCGCGGTCCTCCCGGCCCCGATCTTCCTGACGGGGACGCGGCTCGCGTTCACGCGCCCGGCGACGGACTCGCTGGCCTCGCTGCTCTCGTTCGCGCGCCACCTGAAGCGGCTCCCCGAGGGCGTGGCGCTGCGCCCCGTGATGCACGTGAGCGCGGACGGCGACGTGCAGGACGTGCGGCTCCGGACGGTCCTCGAGCATCGCCCGGACGGGCTGCTCCGGCTCGACGTGGCGATCGCGCATCGCGGGCACGCGGGCGGCTGGAGCGCGGCGCCGGTGTGGCTCGTGCTCACCCGGGCGGACAGCCCGGCGGACGCGGCGCTCGCGGCGCTCGGGCTCGACGGCGACGCGTCGCGGGGCGGGCGGCGCGTGGTGCGCTGCGTGGAGATCGAGGACGCGATGTTCCTCGACCGCGTCGTCGCGGCGCTGGCCGACTGTCCGGCGGCGCGGGTCGTGCCGCGCGGCGTCGCGGCGCCGCTCGAGACGGTCCGGGATCTCCCCGCGCCCCGCGCGGTCGGTTTCTGAAGAGCGCTCGCGGGCCCCGGGCTACGGCACGTAGATCCAGCTCGGCATGAAGAGCAGCGCGAAGAGCGCGAGGGTGCCGATCGCCACGATCTTGCGGCCGCGCGAGAGCGGCTCGGGGCCGGTCGGCGGGTGCTCGGCGCCCGAGAGGCGGACCAGGACCACGAGCACCGCGCCCCAGAAGACCCAGTGGAAGCCGGCCATCGCCTCACCGGAGAGCGCCTCGATGCCCCGCTCGCCGGCGAGGTACGCGGGCAGGACGTAGGCGAGCGAGACGAGGCCGCCGATGAAGGGCAGCGCCCAGTGCACGCGACGGCTGTAGGTGTCCTGGCGCTTGCCGAAGAGCGCGTAGGCGACGTGCCCTCCGTCGAGCTGCGCGATCGGGATCATGTTGATCATGGTGACGAGGAGCCCCGCCCAGCCGGCGAGCGCCCACGGGCTCAACCACACGTCCTGGTCGCTCGCGAGGGGGCCCTTCAGCAGGTAGATGAGCCCGAGGTAGAGGACGCCGCGGCCCTCCACGAAGACGTTGGGCTCCATGGCGAGCGCGGTGGGGGGCAAGAACTCTTGCAATGTCCCGACGCGCGAGATCATCAGCCCGTAGATGACGACGGGGAGGGCGACGACCATCCCCGCGAGCGGCCCGGCCGCGCCGATGTCGAGGAGCGCGTTCCGCGTCTCGATGCGGCCGCGCATCTTGATCACGGCGCCCATCGTCCCGAGCAGGAAGATGGGCATCGGGATGAAGAAGGGCGGCGAGATGTCGACGCCGTGGATGCGACCCGCGACGTAGTGACCCATCTCGTGCGCGATGAGGATGAGCATCAACGGGACCGCGAACGTCCAGCCCGCGAGGAACACGTCGAGGTGCGTCGCGTAGTAGGTCAGCTCCTCGAGCGAGAGGGGGGGCAACGAGAGGTGCGCCATCCCCTCGACGGGCTTGTCGAGGAGGCTCCACTTCAGCGCCTCGTGCGGCCAGTGCTTGGCGAGCGCCGAGCGCGCGCTGCCCGCGCCGACGTAGAACGTCGAGAGGAAGGTCAGGAACAGCAGGCCCAATGGGCGGCGCCACTCCTGCCAGAGCGTCGGGCGCGTCGGGGCGTCCTCGGTCACTCGAGCGCGCCCTCGAGCGCGCGCAGCACGCGCTCGACGCGCGTCTCGACGCGCGCGTCGACGTCGCCGAGATCGCTCTCGACGACGCAGTCGCCGCGGCTCAGCGACGGGTCCGCGGTCCGCTCCGCGCGGACTCCGTCGAGCGCCGCGAGGTCGTCCGGGTGGACGCGGACCACCACGCGCGCGGCGCGCGCGAGGCGCGCGGTGGCCTCCTCGACGACGGCCCGCACCCGCTCCGGCTCGGTGGCCACCGCGTCGCCGACGACGCGCCGCGCGACGGTGATCGCGAGCTCGAGCGCCTTGCCTTGCACCTCCGCCACCGCCGCGGCGCGCGCGGCCTCGATGCCGATCAGCTTCGCGGCGACCTCGGCCCGCGCGGTCGCGCGGGCCTCCTCGAGGAGCTCGGCCTCGAGCGCGGCCCGGCGGCGCTCGGCCTCGCGCTCGGCGGCCTCGAGGATCGCCTCCGCGCGCGCCTCGGCCTCGACCACCTCGCTCGGCACGACGCGCGCGCCGCGGATCACCTTCGCCACGGCGACTCCCACACGGCGGCCAGCTCCGCGCCGATGCGACGCCACGGGTTCGAGGTCGCGTCGCCGCGCGTGTCGCCGCTCGCGCCGAGGGCGAGGGCCCCGAGCACGCGCTCCGGGCTCTCGCCGGGCCCGCAGCGCTCCACCCAGCGGTGGAGGCGCGCGTCCGCGCTGGCCGCGGCCTCGAGCTCGGCGGCTCGGGCGCCCGGGTCGCAGGGCTCGGCGAATCGACGCAGCGTCGCCTTGAGGTCGGGGTGCACCCGAAAGCCGCGCCGGACCGGCGGCGCGTGCGCGGCCCACTTGCGCCCCACCGGGAGGGGCAACGCCGGCGCGAGGATCGCGCGCGCGCGGGCGGGGAGCTCCGCGCTCTCGTCGATCGCGCGGAGGCCGCCGGCGAGGCGTCGCACCTCCGCCCGTCGGGCGTCCGCGTCGAGCGCCTCGAGCCGCGACGCGCGGGCCTCGAGCGCGCGGGAGAGGCCCGCCGCGAGCCCCGGCCGCGCCTGCGCGGCGCCGCGATCGTCGGCGGCGGTCGCGGCGAGCAGCATCCCGTCGAGGAACCCGGGCGTCATCGCGACAGGGATAGCACGCTCACGCCGTCGGCGGCGTTAGCGACGGCGTCGGATCCGGAGCGCGCCGAGCAGCCCCAGCGCGACGAGGCCGACGAGCGGGCTCGCGCCGCCGGAGCCCGGCGCCGTGGCGCTGCACAGACCGTAAAAGAAGTTGCCCTGGACCGGGTCGAGGCACTCCTCCTGGCCGTCGCGGAGGTCGGAGAAGTCGAGGTTGCCGACCCCGTCGACGGCGGCGACGCGGACGCAGATCGGCGAGCCCGCCTCGTCGGGCGGCAGCACGAACGCCATCGTGATCTGCTCGCCCGCGTAATTGCGGACGCGATCCCGGAGGATCGGCGCGTCGACGTCGGCCCCGCGGGTCTGGAAGAGGAGGTACTCGATCGACCCGGGCGGCCCCGAGTCCGTCGCGGGGCGGAAGAAGACGCCCACCCGATAGCCGCCGTCGGGCGCGTCGCAGCGCGGCTCGATCGGGTCGGTTCGGATCTCGTCGATCTCGCCGAGGACGGGCGGCAGATCGTCCGAGCTCGAGCCGGTGCAGAACGAGAACGTGAGGTCGTCGTCGCGTCCGCGCGCGATGCCGGTGTAGGTCGCGGCGGTCTCCCAGCCCGCGTCCGGGAAGTAGACGAGCTCGTCCCCGAGGACCTGGACGCGACCGGGCACGAACTCCGCGGTGTCGTCGCAGGCGAAGAAGTCGCACGCGCTCCGGGTGCAGCGCCGCACCTCGAGCAGCCGCGTGGGATCGCCGCCGGGGCCCGTGGGCCCGAAGTAGCCGGGCGTGTAGCGGATCCGCAGGGGCGCGTCGATGGAGACGGACGGCGCCCGATCGGCCGGGAAGGTCTCCTGGGGTCGCTGCAGCGGCAGGTCGTCGCAGGTGTCGACGCCCGCGTCCTGCGCGAAGGCCACGCTCGATACCGACACGACGGCAGCGAGGAGCGCGGCGAGGGGACGGGTCACGCGCAGAGGATAGCAGCGGGGGCGGCGAGCCGCCCCCGCGCTCGGATCATTCGCAGAGGCCGCTGGTCGTGTTGCAGGTCCGACCCATGCCGCAGTCGGCCGCGGAGCACGCGGGGACGCAGGCGCCGCCGGTGCAGTCGTAGCCGGGGCGGCAGTCGGTCGGGGCCGTGCACGCGTCCACGCAGACGCCGAGCTCGGGATCGCCGGCGCCGTCGTCCACGCAGGTGCTCCCCATCGCGCACGCGGGCTCCATCCCGGTGCCCGTGAGCCGGCAGCCCGGGAAGGTGCAGGTGCCCGCCGGCCAACCGCTGGCCGGCTCGCTCAGGCAGAGCCCGCCGGGGCAGTCGCCCGCGTTGCTGCAGGGCTCGCCGAGGTTGGCCGCGTCGAAGCCCTCCGTGCACAGGCCCGTGCCCGGGTTGCAGGTGAAGCCCATGTTGCCGCACACGGTGGAGTCGTCGCAGCCGGGGAGGCAGGCGGTCGCGCTCGACGGGTCGCTCGAGTCGACCGGCGCGCAGTCGTAGCCGTCGCGGCAGTCCGAGGCCCCGGTGCAGCCCAGGACGCAGATCGCGTCGCCGTCGGAGTCCGCCATGCAGACCCCGCCGTCGGGGCAGCCGCTGCCGTCGGTCAGGTCACAGCCGACCGCGACGCAGTAGCTGTCCGGCCAGCCGGTCATGCCCTCGCTGAGGCACGCGCCGCCGGTGCAGGAGCCGCGACCCGCCGAGCAGACCTGGCCGAGGTTGGCCGGGACGAACGAGGGACCGCAGTAGCCGCCGTTCGGGCTGTCGGTGCAGCTCTGCCCGTCGCGGGTGCAGTCCGTGTCGGCCTCGCACGCCAGGAGACAGATGCCGCCGCGGCGCCCGGTCGAGACGCAGGTGCCGTTGTCGGGGCAGCCATCGCCGGTGGTGGGATCGCAGCCGAAGGAGCCGCAGGCGCCGCCGGGGATCCCGGTGAAGCGCTCCGAGAAGCAGGTCGTGCCGGGCGGACACTCGGTCTCGTCGGTGCACGCGTCGCCGAGGTGCGCGTCCGGGTTGGCGCAGGCGCCCTCGCCGTAGAAGCCGCCGGTGGTGTCACAGACGAGGCCCGTCGCGCACTCCGCGTCGGTGTCGCAGCCCGGCAGGCACACGCCGAGCATGTCGGCGCAGCCGTAGCCGTCGCGCGGGCAGAAGTCGCCGTCGGCGGCGTCGAAGTCGCAGCCGCCGTAGCACGTCGCGCCCGCCATCGACTCGAGGCACACCCCGCCCTCCGGGCAGGGCTGGTCCTCGGCGCACACGCCGGTGCAGTAGCCGCCCGGGTACTCCGCGTCGCAGTACGCGTCGGTACCGTCGCAGTCCATGTCCTCCCGGCACGCCGCCCCGACGTTCGAGGGCGGGACCCCTGCGTCTCCGCCGGAGGGGCCTGCGTCCGCGAACGCCGCGTCGAAGGTGATGGCGGCGTCAGTGCCTCCATCGTGGCTCTCACCGCAACCGGCCGCCATTCCGATTGCCGCGATCACCAGACCAAAGGGTCCGATTCTGTACATATCGCTCTCCTGTCCGACCGGTGCGCGAGCGCGCGAGGCCCCGTTACCCGCTCGCCCGGCCGGACTGACCAAGGTTCGGGGCGGCGAAACCCTTGCAGAAGGACCCGGCACCGGCAACCAGCCAAGTGCGCTCTCGTGGGGTGCGCGTTGACGCGGGTTCGGCCTACGGGATATTGAACGCCCATGTCCGCGCCCGACGGTGTCGACGTCGCTCCTCCGCCCGCCGCGGTCCAGTTCTGGCCCGTGACGGATGTGGGGCGCGTCCGCGACCACAACGAGGACTCGTTCCTCGTCGACAAGAAGCTCAACCTGTTCATCGTCGCGGACGGAATGGGGGGACACGCCGCCGGCGAGGTCGCCTCCCAGGTCGCGTCCCACACGGTGCGCGAGGTCCTCAAGGGCTCCTCCGACATGTTCCACCAGTTCGAGGCGGGGCACGGGGGGATCGGTCGACAAGATCTGTTGCGGCTGCTCGAGTCGGCGGTCCAGCAGGCCTGCTCCCAGGTCTACAACGAGGGCCAGGAGGACGAGTCGAAGCGCGGGATGGGGACGACCATCGACGCGCTCCTCTTGATCGGCTCGCGCGGCTTCATCGCGCACGTCGGTGACTCGCGCGTCTACCTCTACCGGCAGGGCGCGGTTCACCAGCTCACCGAGGATCACTCGCTCATCAACGAGCTGCTCAAGCGCGGCCGCCTGAGCCGCGAGCAGATCGAGAAGCTCCAGTACAAGAACGCGGTCACCCGCGCGGTCGGCGTCTACGAGTCGGTCGAGGTCGACACGCTCGACTTCGACGTGCTCAAGGGCGATCGCTTCCTGCTCTGCTCCGACGGGCTCAGCGGCTACGTCGAGGAGGTCGAGCTCGCGCGGCTCTTCGCCGAGACGCCCGAGGACGCGCTCGCGCAGCGGCTGATCGATCTGGCCAACGAGCGCGGCGGCAAGGACAACATCACCGCGGTCGTGGTGAAGGTCCCCGACGCCGAGAGCGGCGTCGATCGCCTCGCGCGCGAGGTGAACCTCAAGATGGAGGTCCTCCACAAGATGCCGCTGTTCCGGCACCTGACCTACCAGGAGCTGGTGCGCGTCCTGAACATCACGGAGGTCCGCTCGGCGGACACCGATCGGATGTTCGTGGAGGAGGGCGACGAGGGCGACGAGCTGTTCATCGTGCTCACGGGGCAGGTCCGCGTACACAGCGGCGACGCGGTGTTCACCCACCTCGGCCCCGGCCAGCACCTCGGCGAGATGGCCCTCGTGGACAAGGCGCCCCGCAGCGCGAGCGTCAGCGCCGACGAGCCGAGCAAGCTCCTCGTGATCCGGCGCCGGGACTTCTTCGACATCATCCGCAAGGACCACGCGATCGCCGTGAAGCTCCTCTGGAGCTTCCTCGGGGTGCTCACCGAGCGCCTGCGGACGACCAACCTCCAGCTCGGCGAGGCCAAGGACAAGAGCCTCGAGGTCGCCACCGAGCTGACCGACGCCCTCCTCACCGCCCCCGAGTCGGAGTAGCCGTGCGCCGCACGCGCGTGGCTCCGCTCCTCGCGCTCGCCCTGCTCGCTGGCTGTGGTGAGGACCCCGTCCCGACGCCGCCGCCCGAGCCGCCGCCGCCTGAAGAGGTCGACGAGGGGCACGCGGCGCGGCCCCCGGACCCGCCGCCGGGGACGCTGGTCCGGCTCACCGGCACGGTGACAGTCGGCGGCGCCGAGGCGACTGCGTCGATGGAGCTCGAGGCCGAGACGCCGATCGACGTGCCCGACGCGGGGCAGGCGGTGGTCCAGCTCCGCGACGGCGGCCGCATCGAGCTCGACGGCCCGGCGCGCGCCATCTTGCTCGAGGACGGCGCGGCGCAGGCGATCCTCGTGCGGGGTCGTCTCTACGCCGCGCAGCCCCCGGCGGGCAACGCGCCGCGGCCCCCGTTGCGGATCGCGTCGCCGACGGCGACGGTCGAGATCGGGCAGTCCGGTGAGATCTACCTGGCCGCGTTCCCCTGGGGAGGCAGCTGGGTGGCCGTGCTCGAGGGCGCGGCGGCGGTCTCCGTGGGCGAGGCGGACACGCGGCGTCGGCTCCGCGACGTGGAGCTCGACGCGGGCCGCGCGGTGGCCGTCCCGGATCGGATCGCGGAGCCGACCGAGGGGCCGAGCCGACTCGCGGCGGCGCGCGAGGCCGCGGCGGCGCTCGCCGCGATCGAGACGCCGGCCGTCGAGGAGTCCGCCGAGCACGCGGTGCTCGCCACCGAGGCTGACCGCCTCGACCAGGCGCTGCGCTGGCTCGAGACGGAAGCGGGGCGCGGTCGGGACCTCACCAACCAGCACCGCGACGCGGTCCGGCAGGGTCAGCAGGAGGAGGCGACGCGCCTCCAGCGCGAGCTCGTCGCGCACTCGCAGGCGCTGTATCGGCTCCGCCGCCTCGCCACCGCTCGGTGGGAGCGGCTGCGGGCGAGGCAGCTCCGGCTCGTCGAGCTCGGGCGCGCGCCGACCGAGGATCCTGTCGCCGCGCGGCAGGACCGGGTGGACGGGCTGCTCGGTCAGTGAGCGAAATCCGAGAGGTCACGCGCCTTTCGCTCGGCTCGCGTCGCTTGACGCGCGATCGACTGGGCTCGTATTCTCGCCCCGCGATGCGATGGCTTTCGCTCGCCCTCGCGGGCGCTCTCTGGTTCCCGTGCGTGGCCTCGGCGCAGGAGGACGGAGACCTGCGTCTGATGCAGGAGCCGCACTCCTACGTGGACGTCGCGGACGCCTTCGACGACGACGATCCGTTCGATCTCAACGTCCGGCTCGGGTTCCGGCACGAGTACACGTACGGCAACATCCAGCGCGAGGGCGGCTCGATGAGCCTGCCGGGCGATCCGAACCGCGGCGCCCAGAACTGGGTCGACGTCGCCCACTTCACGCACAGCCGGAACATCCTCGACCTCGGCCTCGACGTCGGGATCTTCCGCGACCTGGCGATCTTCGGTCGACTGCCGATCATCCTCAGCGACGATCGGCACCTCGGCGCGGTGGCCGGCGCGGCGAACCCCGCGCCCTACCTCCAGGCCGACGCCGATGGTGACGGCGACCCGAGCAACGACCCGCCGCTCTTCTCGGTCCCCTTCGACTCTCCGACCCGGTCGGGCCTCGACTACATCGAGGCCGGCTTGATGTGGTCGATCTTCAACCAGAACCGCGAGCGCGAGCTGCCGACCTGGTTGTTGATGGTGTCGGGGCGCTTCAACCTCGGCGATCCGATCATCCCCTGCACCGCGGCCGCCCAGGGCTGCCGCCAGTGGACGGAGAGCAGCGGCGACTGGACCTACGCGGACGGCGGCGCGGACGCGGGGGAGACGCGCGGCACCAACGCGCTCCACATCGAGACGCGCGCGTCCTGGCGGGCCGGCTACGTCGAGCCCTACGCGGGCCTCCAGTTCCAGATCGAGTGGGCCGCCAACGCGGAGCGCTTCTACCTCCCCGCCGGCAACATCCGCGGCTTCATCAACGACAAGCCCCCCATCCTCGGCGAGTTCACCGGCGGCATCGCGATCCACCCCTGGGAGGACCGCTCGAGCTACCAGCGCTTCACCGTCGATCTGCGCTTCATGGGTCGGTACACGTCCGAGGGCCGCTCCTACTCGCCGCTCTTCGACGCGCTCGGCACCTCGAACAGCCCGTACCTCACGAACCTCAACCTCGAGGGGTCTCCCGACGGAACGACCGACCTGAGGCAGGTTCCCTTCACGGGGCTCACCGACACGGCGCCCTTCGCGTCGCTCGGTGGTCGCTTCGGCCTCGAGATGCGCGCGGCCCGCTTCGTCGACTTCCAGCTCGGCGCGGCCGTCTGGTACATCGAGCCGCACGTCATCACCTACACCGACGCGTGCAACCCGAATGCAGACCCGAACCCGCCATCCCCAGGGCCAGACGGAGTGCTCGGCACTGCGGACGATGTACATGACGCCAGAGCAGGCACCTGTCGCCGCGGCATCGTGAACCCGCACCACCGCCCGGCGATCGATCTGCCGGGCCGGACCTTCCGCCAGAACGAGTCGGTGCAGGTCGAGCTGAGCTTCGCCGTCACCGGCATGTTCTGAGCGGCTGCTGGCGCAGCCGCTAGGGCGGACGGCTAGGGGAGGACGGGCTCGCCGACTTCCTTCTGGAGGAACTTCTTCAGCTTGCCCTGGAGGCGCTTCTCGATCTGGCGGACGCGCTCGCGGCTGACGCCGAACTCGTCGCCCAGGTCCTGAAGCGTTCGCGGGTCCTCGGCGACCAGGCGGTCGCGGAAGATGATCGCCTCCTTGCCGTCGAGGGTCTCGCCGTACTCGTGGATCTTGTCGGTGAGCATGCGGCTCACCTCTTCGTTCGCGAGCCAGTCGTCGACGCGCTCGCCGGGCGAGGGCATCAGCTCGACGCGCGCGGTCGGGCGCCCGTCGGCGCCGGCGCTCACCGGGGCGTCGAGCGACATCTCGCCGCCGCCGAGGCGACGCTCCATCTGCGTCACCTCCTTGCTCGTCACCTCGAGGCGCTTCGCGATCAGATCGGCGGTGGGCTCGATGCCCATCGCGGCGAGCTTCGCCTTCTCCTTCTTGAGGTTGAAGAAGAGCTTGCGCTGGGCCTGCGTGGTCCCGAGCTTCACGAGCCGGTGGTTGCTGAGGATGAAGCGCAGGATGTACGCGCGGATCCACCACGCGGCGTAGCTCGAGAGCTTCACGCCCTTGTACGGGTCGTACTTCTTCACCGCCCGCATGAGGCCGATGTTGCCCTCCTGGATCAGGTCCAGGAGGTTCTTGTAGGCGCGCCGGTAGTCGTACGCGATCTTGACGACGAGCCGCAGGTTCGCCGTCACGAGGCGCGCGGCGGCTTCGACGTCGCCCGTCTCCGTGTAGTGGACGGCGAGCTCGTGCTCCTCTTCGCGGGTCAGGAGCGGGTAGCGCGACACGTCGCGCATGTACGCCTGGAGCGGGTCGGTCCGCGCGACCGACGCGCCCTTGGCGCGGCCCTTCGCGACCCGGACGGGCAGGGCGCCGACCGCCTCCGCCTCGTCGACGATCTCGGCCTCCACGACCTCGTCGTCGTCGGGCTCGCCGTCCTCGCCGTCCTCGAGGTCCGCGTCGTCTCCGTCTTCGCCGTCGGCGTCGTCAGCGCGGCCGCTGGCGTCGTCGCCGTCCTCGGCGTCGTCGTCATCGATCAGCTCGTCTTCGTCGTCGTCCGGGTCCACGGTGGGTCTCGCGAGGGCCGAAAGCATGCAATGGCCCCCAACCAGCGTCCAGCGCTCGCTATTCTACCCCACGATGCGCTGCCTCCCGCTGGTCCTTTGCGCGTGCCTGCTGCCTTCGACGGCGCTCGCGAACGGGGCCTACACCCACGTGCACATGTCGCAGCTCGCCGCCGACGGGCTCACGTCGGGCGAGCTCGCCACGCTGCTCGCGGTCCCCGAGAACCGCGCCGCGCTCGAGGCGGGCTCGATGTTCCCCGACTCCGGCTACGCCGTCGACGATCCCTACGGCGAGCTCGCGCACTGGGAGCCCTTCCTGGTCCAGCTCGTCGCGCAGCTCCGATCGACGTACGGCGGCGACTACAGCTCGCCCGAGGCGCAGCGCGCGGTGGCCTTCCTGCTCGGCGTCGCGTCGCACGGGATGGCGGACCAGAGCTACGACACCACGCTCCTCGATCGCGCCTTCGAGGTCGACGGCCCCGAGGACCCGGAGCTGCCCGTCGACCAGTACGCCGACTACTTCCTCGTGATCGACGAGGACGTCGTGTTCTCCGTCGAGCCCTGGGCGCCCTACGCCGAGCTCGTGCCGGCGATCGCCGCGGCCGGGCACACGGTCACCGAGTCGACGCTCCTCAGCGGCGTGAACCGCATGGCCGGCGTCATCGACGTGCAGGGCAACCCGCGCTTCGCCCGCAACCTCTACTGGGGCGCCTGGGAGCAATACCCCTTCCTCGGTACGCACATCTACGACGTCGAGGCGGTCGGCTCGGTCCCGTGGGTCGCCGAGCTCGTCGCGCGCTACTGGGCGGTCCTCTGGGATCGCCTCCACGCCACCGACGACGTCGACGCGCAGCTCGTGATCCGGACGGTGCCCGAGGACGGCGGCGTGAACTGGCCTGTCGACCTCACCGAGTCGGCGGCGTGGGGCCGCCCCGCGATCTGGTTCGGCTACGGCATCGACCGCGACCAGCTCGCCCCGCTGCTCTCGCTGCGGGACGCCACGGGCGTCGACGTGCCGTTCACCGTGCAGACCGCCTACGGCGGACGGGACCGCAACTTGGTTTTCTTGCGGCCGGACGAGACGCTCGCCTACGACACCGAGTACACGATCGAGATCGGCGCGGGCGCCCAGACCCTCGACGACCGCACGTCCACCGAGCCGTACCTGTTCTCGTTCCGGACGCGCTGCGACGCCGACCACCTCGGCGACTGCCCCGAGCTCGAGCCGCCGCTCGTCACCGGCGAGATCCCCATGCGCCCCGAGCGCCCGGACGCGGGCGAGGCCCCCGACGCGGGCGTGACCTCGACCGACGCGGGCGCCGCGGCGCCTCCGGGTGACGACGGCTGCGGCTGCGGCGTGGTCGCGCCTCGGGGTGGGGTCGGCGGGCTCGCGCTCCTGCTCGCGCTCGGCTGGGCGCGGCGGCGGCGGTCGGCGTAGCGACGTGGACGAACCCGCCGAGGAGGCTACATGACCACCGTGGCGGATCCGAAAGACGTGTTGCGGGGCGAGCCGGCTCGGGCGCTCGCCCGCGAGGAGCGACGATGACCGACCGATGCATCGTGATGGGCGCCGCGGGGCGCGACTTCCACGACTTCATCACCTTCCTGCGGGAGCGGCCGCAGCTCCGCGTGGTGTGCTTCACCGCCGAGCAGATCCCGTTCATCGACGCGCGCACGTTCCCCGCGTCGCTCGCCGGCCCGCACTACCCCGAGGGCATCCCCATCGAGCCCGAGTCGGAGCTGGCGCGGCTGATCGTCGAGCACGACGTCGACTACGTGTTCCTGTCCTACAGCGACCTCCCGCACGAGGAGGTGATGCACAAGGCGTCGATCGCGCAGGCCGCGGGCGCGAGCTTCGCGCTGCTGGGCCCCAAGCACACCCAGATCCGTTCGTCGAAGCCGGTCGTGTCCGTGACCGCCGCGCGCACGGGCTCCGGCAAGAGCCCGCTGTCGCAGGCGATCGCGCGCCGCCTCGCCGATCGAGGGGTCCGCGCCGCGGTGCTGCGCCACCCCATGCCCTACGGCGATCTCGCCAAGCAGGCCGTCCAGCGGTTCGCGACGGCGGCCGATCTCGACGCGCACGAGTGCACCATCGAGGAGCGCGAGGAGTACGAGCCCTACCTCGACCTCGGCCTCGTGGTGTGGGCCGGCGTCGACTACCCGAGCATCCTCGCCGCGGCGGAGCAGGAGGCCGATCTCATCCTCTGGGACGGCGGCAACAACGACACGTCGTTCGTGAAGGCGGACCTGTCGATCGTCGTCCTCGACGCGCTCCGGCCCGGCCACGAGACGCGCTACTACCCGGGCGAGACGAACCTGCGGGTCGCCGACCTGCTCGTGCTCTCCAAGGCGGCGCAGGCCACGCCCGAGGCGCTCGCCGCGCTGCGCGCCACCGCCGCGCGGACGAACCCCGACGCGGGGATCGTCGAGGCGGATCTGGTCGTCCACGCCGAGCCGGAGGGCGTGATCGCGGGCAAGCGGGTCCTCGTCGTCGAGGACGGCCCGACGATCACGCACGGCGGGATGCCGAGCGGCGCGGGGCTGCTCGCGGCGACCGCGGGCGGCGCGGCCGAGATCCTCGATCCGCGGCCGTTCGCGGTGGGGACGATCGCGAAGGCCTACGCGGCCTACCCCCACATCGGTCCCGTCCTGCCCGCGCTCGGCTACTCGGACGCGCAGCGCCACGAGCTCGAGGCGACGATCGCGGCGGCCGCGCCCGATCTCGTCGTCGACGGCAGCCCGGCCCACCTCGACCGGCTCCTGCGCCTCGAGGTGCCCGTGGTGCAGGTGAGGTACCGCTTCGAGGCGCGGAGCGGGCCGGATCTGTTCGCGGCGGTCGACGCGCTCCTCGAGAGCGCGACATGAGCGGCCGCCTCGCGGTCGTCGCCACGCCGATCGGCAACCTCGAGGACATGACGCTCCGCGCGCTGCGCACCCTGCGCGAGGCGGACGCGATCCTCGCGGAGGACACGCGGCGGACCCGCGCCCTGTGCAGCCACCACGGGGTCTCGACGCCGCTCCGCGCGTTCCACGCGCACACCCCCGACGCGACGGTGCAGGCGCTGGTGGACGAGCTGCGCGGAGGCGCCGTGCTGGCGCTGGTGACCGACGCGGGGACCCCGCTCGTGAGCGATCCCGGCGCGCGGCTGGTCGCGGCGGCGACCGACGCGGGCATCCGCGTCGAGCCCATCCCCGGCCCGAGCGCCCCGCTGGCCGCGCTCGTCGCCTCGGGGCTCCACGTCGGCGCGTTCCGCTTCGTCGGGTTCCTCCCGCGCTCCGGGGGCAAGCGACGGGTCGCGCTCGACGCGCTCGAGACGGCGAGCGAGGCCACCGTCTTCTTCGAGGCCGCCAACCGCCTGCCCGAGACCCTCGCCGAGCTCGCCGCGCGCCTCCCGGATCGGCGCGCCGCGGTGGCGCGGGAGCTCACCAAGCTCCACGAGGAGGTCGCGCGGGGGACCCTCACCGAGCTCGCGGAGCGCTTCGCGGAGGCGCCGCGCGGCGAGATCACGATCGTCGTCGAGGGCGCCCCCGAGCGGGACGAGCCCCTCGACGAGGAGGCGCTGGTGAAGCAGGCGAGGGCGCTCCTCGACGAAGGGCGCCGGACCAAGGCGGTCGCCCGCGATCTCGCCGAGGCGCATTCGATCCCCGTGCGTGACGCCTACGCCTTGGTTCTCCGCGCCACCGAGGAGTAGTGGTAGCCTTGCGGGGTGCTTCGACGCGCTTTGTTGAGCTCGGTGGCCGTCCTCGCGCTGTCCTGCGCGGGACCTCCGGACCCATCCCCGTTCGCCGTCCGCGTGGAGTGGGGCCTGACCGGCTCCTCTCTGTTGCCCTCGACGGTCGACACCATCCGCCTCGTGACGTGCACCGTCGATCCCGACACGGGCGACGAGGCGTGCGTGCCCACGAATTGCAGCGTCGCCGGGCTGACCGGGCAGACGGAGTCCGAGACGTGCCACCCCGCGATGGGCACGGAGGACTTCGGCGACGAGCCGGTGCTCGTGCGCCGCGGCCTCGCCACGGGGACGCCGATCCGCTTCTTGCTCGAGGCGCGCGACGCCGACGGCGGCCTCACGCACACCGGCCAGGCGGGCCCGTTCATCCTCGGCGAGGGGGAGCGACGCCAGGTGACCGTCCGCATGTGGACGGTGGGTGAGGGCTCGGCCCTCGCCGGGCAGAACGTCGGTCGCTTCCTGCACACGACGACCTGGCTGCCCGACGGGCGGCTGCTCGTGGCGGGCGGCTTCGCCTCGGCGACGCCGGGCGCGTGCCCGACCGATCTCGTGTTCCCCGACGGGACGCAGTGCTTCCGCGCGGTCGCCGTCGCGGAGGCGATGGCGATCGAGGTCGCCTCCGGTCGCGTCGAGGTGATCCGGAGCGCGATGCTCGAGGCGCGCGGCGGCCACACCGCGACCTCGCTGCCGGACGGCCGCGTGCTGCTCGTCGGCGGCGCGAGCGAGGCGGTCATCGCGTTCGCGCCGATCGGCGGGATGGACAGCGGTCGCTACGACATCCAGATCCTCCCGCGCGACGCGGCGGGCGAGTCCACCGCGCACGCGAGCTACGAGATCTTCGACGCGTACGTCGGGCACCAGGCCGACGACCCGGATCGCGACGGCGACCCCGCGCGCGGCGGCTTCATCGGCGTCGGCGGCACGAGCACCCCGGGCGCGACGAACCAGCCGCGCTTCCTCCACGCCGCCGCCGCGGTGCCCTCGACGCCTGGCCGCGTGGTCATCGCCGGCGGCATGGGCGGCGACAACACCCCGTCGACCTACGAGGTCTTCGACGCCGACAAGCCCGGCGGCTACGGCTTCCATCGCGCGGGCGCCAACCAGCTCGGCACGGCTCGCGTGGCGCCCAGCGCCGTCGGCCTGCAGGGCCGCGTGTGGATCGTCGGCGGCACCTTCGCGACCGACAACGCGGGCCTCGCGGACGTGTGGGAGGCCGAGGACGACGCCAACGGCGCGACCCGCCCGGCGAGCATGGACAGCGAGTTCCCGAGCGCCACCGCCGGGACCGCCGAGGACCACCCCGAGTACTCGCTCATCCGCCCGGCGGTGGTCGCGGTCGGGGGCGGGAGCAGCGCGCTCGTCCTCGGGTGGTACGGCGCGCAGTGCGAGCCGATGATGAGCGCGGAGCGCTTCTTCGACCCCGCGACGACGACGGAGACGTGCAACTCGCCGATGTCCCCGGCGACGCGCTCGTTCACCGTGGACGGCGACACGGGGCTGACCGCGGCCACCGACGCTCGCCCGCAGGCGTTCGCGCAGGTCGCCGTCACGGAGGACTTCGACCCGGACCGCGAGGACGGCTTCCGCCGGCGCGTGGTGGTCCTGGGCGGCATCGCCAACTCGACGTGGTCGGCGCAGCGGAGCGCGGAGGTGTTCACCGGGGGCGTCGACTCCTCCGGTGAGGCGAGCAAGCTGCTCGGCACCGGCGTCGCGCTGAGCACCGGTCGCTTCTTCCACACGTCCACGGGCGTGCCGGGCCTCGGCGTCTTCACCGTCGGCGGCGTCGAGTTCACGTCCCGCACGGGCCTGCGGCTCGTGAACAGCGTCGAGGTCTTCTGGCTCGGCCAGTAGGCTCCGGGGCGTAGACGGACCGACGCCCCGCCGGGACGAGCCCGGCAGGGCGAGGGTCACGTGGGGTGCGGCATCAGTTGCCGCGGGTGAGGAGCTGGCGCAGCCCGTCGACGCCGTCGGGACCCAGCGAGAGCTTGACCTCTCCGACCTGAGCCGCGATGCGCTCCACGGCCTCGAGCTCCTTGAGGCGCAGCAGGACCGGGTTGTCGGCCATCACCTTGGCGGCGTTGGCCAGCGTCCGGGTCGCCGCTGCCTCCTCACGGCGCAGGATGACGTTCGCGACGGCCTGCTTCTCCGCCTCGATGACGCGGTTCATGAGCGCCTTCATGTCGCCGGGGAGGATGATGTCCTTCACGCCGACCTGGAGGACCCGAACCCCGAAGCGCAGGGCCTCGGCGGACGTGCGGGTCTCGAGGTACGCCGTGAGCGCGTCACGGCCCTCGAGCAGCTCGTCCAGCGTCACGGCGGCCACGTGCTCACGCAGCGCGAGCTGCACGAGCGTGTAGAGCGCCGCGTCCGGATCCGCGACGGTGTGCGGAGCCGTGTGCGGGTCCGCGGGCGCGTGGTCGACCGCCACCGACAGGCGCAGCGAGACCTTGTCACGGGTCAGCAGCTCCTGCGCGGGGATGGTCAGCTGCTGCCGACGCATGTCGATCAGGCGGACCGCCACCGGCGCGCCCGCGCGCGTCCAGAAGGCGTAGCGCCCGGGCTCGAGCACGCGCTCGAACCGACCCTTCACGTACAGGAGCGCGCGCTGGAACTCCAGCACGGTCGCCTGGACGATCTCGGTCTTCGGCAGCAGGGCGAGCAGCTCGTCGGTCACGTCCGGCACCGGCTCACCGGTGTCGAAGACGTGGAGCTCGACGGACGGATCCAGCGCCCAGAAGCGGTGGAACCCCGGCCCCAGGAAGACCTGCGGGCGGCCCTGACGGAACAGGACCCCGCGCTCGTGTGCCGCGAGGCGCGCCTCACCGAAGGTGCCCTCGGCGAAGACGGCGCGCACCTCGTCGGGCAGGTCCACGACGAGCTTGCGCGTGTCGAGCACCATCACCGTGCGGCCGTAGCCCCAGATCGAGTGGCGACCCGGGCCCAGCGCGCGCAGCGGGAGGCCGTGACGCAGGAGGACGCCGCGCTCGTGGAGCGCGATGTTCTGGGTGGTGTGCATGGTTCTGTTCTCCTTGAGGGCCCCTCGGGGACGAGGGGCGAAGAGGTGGCCGGGGAGGGCGCGCCCGGGCATCGGAGGTAGCAAGGGTCGCTGCGTGCCGCGTCTCTTGCTCGCTCGTCTGCCCCACCGCGGCGCGTGCGCGACCGAAGCGCCCGGGGCGGAGCGAGGCTCGGCCAAGGGCGCGTCGAGGACGCAGGCGGGCGCGGAGGTCCCCGAGGGGCGCGTGGACGCGCTCCCCCCGGCCGGCTCAAGGTTTTCCTTTCGTTTCAGGAAAGGTCGGGAGCTGGGTTGAGCAGCCCAGTGCGTTTACCGTTCCGCCACAGGCCGTCATGAGGGGTACTCGGCCCGGAAGGATTCGAACCTTCAATCCCTGGGACGCGGACGGCCTCCCGGGACCCGCTCACGGGACACGGAGCCGTCCAACGCAGGGCGCGCGGGACCGCGCCGCGGCGGACCGGTGTTGGGTGAGGCACGACGGTCCTGCTCGGGACCGCGCCGCGTCGAAGTCGCGATGTGTGGGGTGATGACCTCCGCGCCGACCCAGAGCAGCCACCGTGCCAGGCGTCGCGAGGGCGGAGGCGTGGGCGCGGGCTTAGCTCACCGTCTCGTGAAGGCTCCGAGCGTCTAGTCCGCTTCGGGCATGGGCGCGCGGCCCTGCGGGAGCATCCGGATGCGCCCGCCCATCGAGCCGGTGACGCGCCACTGGAAGCCGCCCGCAGGCGTGCGCGCGGGGCGGACCTGAGGGTTCACCTCGAGGAGGGCGAAGAGGCCCTCCATGCGCGGGCTCGACGTCTTGTACGCGTCGCTGAACTGGATGCGGAAGAGCATGTCGACGGTGCTGCGCTCGAACGGGGTCGCGAGGCGGATCGAGCCCGTGCCCCAAAGCTCCGCGTGCTCGCCGCTCGCGTGGAGCGTCTCGATGGTCCCGTTGCCGCGCTCGCTCTCCATGCGGAACTGGAGCCGGCCGAGCTGCATGCGCTCGAGGGTGAGCCCCGCGCCGAGCCCCTCGATCTCGAGCGGCGTCTCGCCGTCGCCGATCGACAGGTCGTCGATCGTGATCTCGACGGTGCCCTCCGTGTTCACCGCCTCGGCGCCGATCGTCAGGTCGATGGTGCCCTCCGCGGTGCCCGCGATGGGGAGGCCGATCGCGCTCGCGAGCGGGCCGATGCCGGCCAGGCGCACGTGGTCCAGGTTGGCCTGGATGTGCGTGGTCTCTGGGTTCTGCGCGAAGGTGCCGTTGACGACGCCGTTGCCCGGGAGCTCCGCGCCGTAGCTCAGCTCGGTGGTGCCGCCCATCAGCGCGAGGAGCGAGACCCGCGCCTCGGCGTGGGGGATCTCCATCACGGTGGGCTCTTCGCTGCCCTCGGGCACGCTCGAGACCCGCACGTTCTCGAGCTCGACGCCGGTCACCCACGAGGGCTCGAGGCTGCCGATCTCGAGGTGGACGGCGCCGCCGCGCTCCGCCTCCTGGACGATGAAGTCGCGGACGTGGTCGTACGGGAACGTCCAGTACGCCCCGGCCACGAGCGAGAACAGGAAGAAGAGGGGCGCCGCGACGGCGTAGAGGAGAATCGATTTGACGCGATCGCTCATGGTGACGGGGGTCCCGCGCGGCCAGCGCCAGCCCCGCTCGGAGCGGGGACGCCCGCGTCGACGCCGCCCTCGGTGGGACGGTCGAACGCGAGCACGCCGATCTGGAAGTTGTAGCGGTCGCCCGCCTGCATGTGGTCGACGTGGATGCGCTCGATCGCGACCGGGTAGCGGCTGTTCTCGATCGCCGCGAGGTAGCGGATCGCGGGGCGCAGACCGGTGCCCTGGAAGCGCGCGCGGGTGTGGCGGATTCGCAGGCCGCCCTCTTCGCGCTCGGGCTCGTGCTGCACGTCCGAGATCGTGAGGCCGTCCTGCTCGCCGGCCTTGGCCTCGAGGAACGAGCCGAGCGACGGCGCCTGGCGCGCGTAGCGGGCGTCCGCGGCGGCGCGCTCGGCGCGCTGCGCCGCGAGCTGGTTCCGCGAGCCCTGGATGCGCCGCAGCGCGGCGGTGATCTCGGCGTTGTCGCTCTCGAGGTCGCCGATCGCCGTGGACAAGAGGTAGACGGGGAGCAGCACGATCAGCGTCGCCGCCACCGCGCCGAGCACGCCGAGGAGGAAGCGCTCGCGATCGCTGAGGTTCTCCCAGTAGGTCGCGAGGCCGGAGAAGAAGCCGCGGAAGGCGCTCATGTCAGTTGCCCCTCGTGCTGCGCCGCGAGCGCCGACTGCTTCGGCTCTCTTCCTCTTCGCTCGCGTCCTGACCCTCGGGCAGGCACTGGATCTGACCCTCGATGCGGTAGGCCTGGCGGTCGTCGGCCGTCGCGGTGGTGCTGCCGAGCTCGATCTCCCGGAAGCACTGGAGCCGCGTCTCCTCGTCGCCGACCCGCCGGACGAGCCGGTGGTCGCGCAGCGCGCGGAGCACGACCTCGGTGTCGCTGACGCTCCCGACCGCGCCGCGGAGCGAGAACCGGCCCGTCTCCTCGCCGTCGCCGAGGTCGATCTGGAGCTGCCGGACGTCGTGCACGACCTCCTCCGGGATCGACGCGCTGATGGCGGCGAGCGCGTCGTACGCGTCGAACTCCGGCATCGGGTCGTCGCCGCGCGCGCCGCGCTCGAGGAGCCGGAGCGCCTGCGCGGGGCTCCGCGCCTCCGTGCCGAGGTACTCGTCGGTGACGTCGGCGAGCTCGTCCTGCAGCTGCGCGTGCCGCGCGTCGAGGACCGAGTAGCGCGCGTAGCTCGAGAAGATGAAGGCGCAGAGCACCACGACCGCGCAGACCGCGATCAGCGGGACGTGCCGCCGGATCGCGGTCGCCGTCTGCAGCGAGGCGAACTCGCCCTGGCGGGCGTCGAGGTGCTTGCCCCGCGCGAGCGCGCGCCCGGCGAGCGCCGCCGCGCGCGCGTAGGCGGGCCGCACGGCGTCGTCGGCGCCGGGCGCGGCGGGGAGCGGCAGCACGCGGACCTCGAAGCCGAACATCCGCGTGAGCCAGCCGTCGACGTCGTTGCGCGTCGCCATCGTCCCGCACACGAAGAACCCGGCTGGCTCCCGGCCGCCCTCCATGCGGAACGCGGCGAGCGTCTGCCGGACCTCCCGCTCGAGCCGGCCCTGCTGGCCCTGGTCGAGGTCGAGGGTGCTGACGCTGAGGGTGCGGCCGAACGCGCAGTGGCCCGACTCCACGATGCAGACGTCGGTGCCCTCGTGGTGGATGTCGATCAGGCAGTAGGGGCCCGGCTGCGCCAGCTCGGGCACGAGCGGGATCAGGCCGTCGAGCGCCACCGAGCCGACCGCGACCTCGCGCGGGTCGACCCCCACCTCGCGCATCCCGTCGAGGTGCGCGGCGACCTTCGCCTTGGGCGCGACCGCCGCGAGCACGTGGACCATCCCGTCGCTCGCGCCGATCGGCTGGTGGTCGAGCACCGACTCCATCGGGTCGAAGGGGACCTGGCCCTCGAGCTCGAACGGGAGCAGGTCGCCGATCTTCTTCGCCGCCTTCGCGGGCAGCGACACCTTGCGGATCGAGACCTCCTCACCGCTGAGCTCGGTGATGATCTTGTCCGCCGGCTTCGCCAGCCGCGACAGGATCGCCTGCACCGCCTTGCGACGGTTCTCGGCGCGGCCCTCCTCGGTGTCGGCGGGCTCGATGTCGGCGGCCAGGTAGAGCTCGACCTCGGAGCGGCGCAGCGCGGTCTTCAGGAGCACCGCGCGCGCCGTCTTCGGGTCGACGTCGAGGCCGAGGATCGTGGCCATGACTAGTCCATCCTCCAGTAGTGAAAGATGCCCAGGGGCGGCATCTGGCCCGCGTTGGGCGGCGGGGGAGTCCAGGGGGTGTCGAAGTTCAGGACCGACCGGATGCGCACGCTCGTGCACCGCCCGGGGCCGCGCTCCTCCTCGGGCACCGTGTCGTCGCACGCGCCGACGCGGCCCGTGCTCTGCACGAAGATGATCGCGGCGCTCGTCAGGAAGACTTGCGACATCTGCTGCGTCTGCTGCGGGTCGATGGTGACCGGGGCGGGGAGGATGCCCTCGCCGAGGCCGAGCCCCTCGAGCATCGGGCGCAGCGCCATGCCGGTGCCGCCGCCGCGCAGGAACTCCACGTAGTCGTTCACGTTGCTGAACCACGGGATCGGCGCGAGCGCGCGCGCGGTGTTGATCACCTGCAGGAACTTCGCGGCCTCCGCGGGGTTCGTGCAGAGCGGCTGCTGCGGGATGATCGAGCAGGTCCGCGCGAGGAGCACCTCCGCGCGCGCCTCGTTGAGGTGGATCTTGCCCGAGCCGTACACGGTGATCGTGCGCGTCGTCGGGTCGTCCGGGTCGGGCTCGACGAAGGTCGCCCAGAAGTCGTCCCCGACGCCGCGGATCAGGCGCAGCTCCTCGAGCGAGTCGAAGGGCGCGTTGCGGACCTGATAGGGGTCGTCGAACGAGGCGTAGATGTTGTCTTCGGCGCCGCTGTTCGACTCCACGCGGGTCGCGCCCGGGTCGAAGACGGTCCGCTGCGTGTCGTAGTCCCACCAGTCGACGAGCGCGCTGATGATGTCGAGGCGCGTCGTGATCTGCCCGTCGCCGTCGCGCCGCTCGAAGAGCGGATCGAAGGGGCTCGGCGCCTGGTAGCCGCCGGTCATCGCGAAGACCTGCATCGCGACGTTGAGGCGGCCCGGGTCGCCCGCGAGGTGCAGCGGGTTGTTGAGGTTGAGCTTGCTGTTCTCGGCGAACGAGACGATGTCGCAGGTCCCGCCCGTGTCCCCGAGCCCCGCCGCGGCGGAGAAGTCGATGCCGCTGTTGTCGCGGTCCGCCTGCGCCGCCTCGTAGTCGCAGAACGGCTGGAGGATCTCGTTGGCGAAGCTCCAGATGGGGAGCTGGGGCAGGCGCCGGCCGCCGAGCATCTGCTGGTAGACCGGCTGCACCGCCTGCCGGATCGCGGGCTCGTTCGCGATGAGCATCCGGGTGAGGTTCACCCCGCTGCGCGCCATGTACTCGGCGCGGAGCCGGTCCCGCTGCGTCGTCGCGAGCGCAAACGAAGTGGACGTGCTCTCGTGCATGTCGGCGAGCACGATCGCGAGGAGGGTGATCGCGATGGTCGCGATCACGAGCGCGATGCCCTTCTCCCGACGCCGCGGGACGCGCTTCATCCCCCGCGCCGGCGGCGGCCGACGGTCGCGCGCCCTCGAGTCGGTCGAGCCGACGAAGGGGAAGAGCGCGAGCGGTCGGGAGGCGGTCGGCATCAGTTCGTGTTGTAGACGGCGTGGTTGAGGCCCCACGTGATCATCGGCGTGGCGCGGGTGACGAAGGTGCGGCGGTCGTGGTCGGCGTGCTCGTCGCGCACCGTCAGCGAGATCTTCACCTGCACGGGGAGGCGGTTCGGCTGGTGGGTGACCTCGCGGGTGTCCCACGTCTCGGTCCACTCGCCGGTCGCGGCGTCGAGGTACTCCATCTCGAGGTCGAGCACGTCCTCGACGAGGATCTGCAGCGCGCCGCCCGTCTGCGGGTCGTCGTCGATCCGGTTCTGCTCGCGCCGCACCAGCACCAGCCGCGAGTGGTCGTCGGGGTGCTCGGTGATGAAGTAGGACAGCTCGTTCTGGTCGGACTCGTGCGCGTCTCGGTAGAGGCGCCGGTGGCTGAAGCTCGTGAAGTCGAGGCGATGGCCGCGGCCGCTGCGCCCGCCGATGAAGCACGTGTTCATCGTCTGCAGGGTGGGGCTCGGGTTCACGTGGATGGACACGTAGGCCATCGAGATCTCGGAGACCATCCGCTCGAGCGCGACGCGGATCACGTGGGCGCGGTCCGTCTGGTCCTCGATGAAGCGCCGGTTGCGCATCGTCTGGGCGAACGCGCTGAACGTGACGGTGGCGATGACGGCGAGGATGGTCACGGCGACCATCACCTCGATCAGGGTCATCCCGCGCTTGCCGTTGCCCCTCATGACGTCACCGGACCTGCTGGGTGGGTGAGGGGAGGCGGACGGAGGGAACGCCCGGGACGGAGGGCGCGCCGGGGGTGCCCGGGGCGCCCGTCACTGGCGCGTCGGGGTCGACGGTCTGCGCCGGGTTCGAGACGATGTACTGCACCACGTCGAAGGTCTGCTCGGACTGGCCCTCGCTCCAGAAGACGCTGACGGTCGCGCGCCGGACCTGGTCCTCGATGGCGGGGCGGATCACGGGCCACGCGAACTGCACGGCGTAGCTGCCGATCGCGTCACCCCCGGCCGCGCCGGAGAGCGCGTTCTCGAGGTCCGCGCCGCCGGTGGAGTCGGCCGAGTGATCGCCGCCGAGGCCGAGCGGGTCACCGTCCTCTTCGCCGCCGAGGTCGACCGCGTCGGGGAGCTCCACGCGCTCGACCCGCCACTCGCAGCGGAAGCCGGGCATCTCGCCGCCCTCGCAACACTCGTCCTCGCCGTCGGCGTCGACGGCGGGGAAGCCCTCGACCGCCATCTCCTCCTCGATCTCGCCCATCTTGCAGCGCGCGAGGAGCGTCGCGGTGGTCATGTGCGTCGCGCGCGCGCCCGTCCGGACGGCGCCGGCCTCGCTCGACAGGATCGCGGTCATCGCGATGCCGAGGATCGCGACCGCGACGGTCACCTCGAGCAGGGTGAAGCCCCTGAAGATGCGCCGACTCATCGCTCCACCTCCGAGCGCTGGCGGCCGTGGCCGTCGTCGAGGAGCTGCTCGGGCTCGTAGGCGTGGTCGTAGACGGTGCCCCGGCCCGTGAGCGGGTGGATCTCGACGGAGAAGACGCGGTCGTTCGCGTCGCTGACCCAGACCACCGCGTTCTCGGTCTGGCCACCCGGGAAGAAGTAGATCGCGGCGTGGCCTTCCTCCACGGGCTCGGGCTCGTGGGGGACGATCACCCGGACCACCCGGATCCCGTTCGGGAGCTCGCGGGTGCGGAAGCGGTTGCCCTCGATCGCGCTGAACGGCGAGGCGCCGAACGTCGGGTGCAGCGTGTTCGAGAGGCGCGCCTCGGCGGCCGCCCACGGGTCGACGACGGTGCCGTCCTCACCCTCCTCGAGCTGCGCCCGCGTCGCGTCGTCGGTCCGCGTGAGCGTGACCCGGCCGTGCGCCTCCTCGAACGCCATCGTGCTCTGGTCCGCGTCGAGATCGAAGACGAGCCGGACGGTGGTCCCCTCCGCGATCGAGCGCCCATACGCGCCGCGCGACGCGGCGTTGATCGTCATGCACGCCGACCGCAGGTTCGCCTGGGTGACCGCCCCGAGCCCGTACACCGCCGCCGTCGAGGCCAGCGCGATGATCAGGATGACCACCATGATCTCGATGAGCGTCATCCCGGCGCGGGCGCGCCGCGATCGAGCCGAGCCATGTCGCGAGGAGGTCATCGGGCGGAGGCGACTAGTTCGCGCCCTCCTCGAGGATGTTCTCGCCGTCGAACCGATCGCTGACCACGGTCACGTCGCCGCGCTCGCAGCGGATCGTGTAGTCGTTGCCCCAGCCGTCGGTCGTGTCGGTGCCGTCCTGCAGGTAGCCCTCCTCGAGGAGGTCGTCGACGCTCGGGCAGTCCGAGCCGGGCGACTGCGCCACGTACAGCGTCGCCGCGCTCCGGATGGTCGCGGCGCGCGTGCGGGTGGTGTCCTCCTTGGCGCTCTCGAGCTGCGGCAGGACGGCCACGGCCACGCCGGTCGCGATCAGCGCCATGATGATGACGACGATCATGATCTCGACGAGGGTCATGCCCTCCTGGCTCCGGGGTCGACGCCAGCGGCTCGCGCGGCGCAGGCGGCGCAACGGGGTTTGCTTCTTCTCTTCGGTTCGCTCGTTCATGGGTTGCCTCGCTCTGTCAGCGTAGATTGTCGTCCTCGAGGTAGGAGCCGCTCGGGCCCGCGGAGACCACGTCGGCGCCGTCCGGGTCGTAGCGGCCGGGGCATCGGACCCAGAACGCTCGCCCCCATCCGTCGACGGGGATGTGCCTGAGGTAGCGGCGCCCGCTCCGCGGGGGGTGCAAGAGCTCGTGCAGGCTCTGCGGGCAGCGCCCCAGGTCCGCTCGGAACGCTCCCACCGCGCGCTTGATTTCCGAGATCGCCGCGCGGGTCTCCCGCTCGCGCTGCCGCTGGTCGGCCGAGCTCGCGATCATCGCCAGCGCGCCCACGATCGCCAGGACCCCCAGCGCCAGCCGCCAGCGCCGGCCCGAGACCAACCCCCGGAGCCACGTGCCCCGCCGCTCCCAGGGGAGGGCGATCGAGGGCCCTCGGCGCCGTCTCGTGGCCATGCATCAACTCCCCGCCACGAACTCGTTGATGCGCATCAGCGGCATGAGAATGGGGAAGATCACGCAGATCACGATCCCCGCGAGGACGAGGATCATCACCGGGTTGAGGAGGGCGGTCATCACGTTGACCTGGTTGTCGACCTGCTGGTCGTAGCTGTCGGCGACGTTCTCGAGCATCTCCTCGAGCTGCCCCGAGCGCTCGCCGACGGCGATCATGTGCGTGACGATCGGCGGCAGGCGGCCCGAGCGCTTGAGCGGCTCGGCGATGCTCTCGCCCTCGCGGATGGAGTTGCGCGCGTCCTCGATGACCCGCATCAGCTCGACGTTGCCGAGCACGTTGCGCGTGATCTCGAGCGCGTTGAGGAGCGCCACGCCGCTCGTGAGGAGCGTCGCCAGGGTCCGCGCGAAGCGCGCGACCGACGCCATCAGGTTGAGCTTCCCGAACACCGGGACGTCGATCATGAACGCGTCCCAGCGGGCGCGGCCCTTCTCCGTGTTGCGCCAGCGGTGGAACCCGTAGCCGCCGCCGATGATGAGCAGCGCCATCGCCCACCAGTAGCTGGTGAAGAAGTCGCTCGTGCCGATGAGCGCGCGCGTGTACCAGGGCAGCGCCTGCTCGAACGACTCGAAGATGGCCGTCACCTTCGGGACGACGACGGTCATCATCACGGTGAGGGTGATGAACGTCACCGCGAGCAGGACGACCGGGTAGACGAGCGCCCCCGTCACCTTGTTTTGCAGCTTCGACTCGTTCTCGAGGAAGCCGGCGAGGCGCGACAGCACGAGCTCGAGCGTGCCCGACGCCTCGCCCGCCTCGACCATGTGGACGTAGAGGTTCTTGAAGATGGTCGGATGCTTGGCGAGCGAGTCGTGGAAGCTGTTGCCCTCGTTGACGCTGTCGCGCGCCTGCGTGAGGGCCGCCTTCAGCTCCGGGTTCTCCATCTGATCGACGAGCGCGCTGAGCGACTCGACGAGCGGCACGCCGCTCTTCAGGAGCGTCGCGAGCTGCTTGGTCGCGAGCGCGAGCTGCAGCGGCGACACGCGCCGGAAGTACTTGCCGAAGTCGACGTCGCGCGCCTTCTTCACGCGCGCCTGGGCCTCCTCGAGCATCTGCGTGACGAAGATGCCCTCGCGCCGGAGCATCGCGCGCAGGGCCTTCTGGTTGTCCGCGTCGCGCGTGCCCTTCACCTCCTTGCCGGAGGTCGTGATCCCGCGCCATTCGTAGACGGCCACGGCTACTCGAGCTCCGCCGCTTGGGTGGCCGCGAGGACCTCCTCGAGGCTCGTGGTGCCCGAGAGCACGAGGCGCGAGCCGTCGTCGCGCAGGGTGCGCATCCCGCCGTGGATGGCGGTCCGCGCGATCGTGGCCGCGTCGGCCTGGTTCAGGATGTCGCGCCGCACCGCCTCGTCGACGATGAGCATCTCCGAGATCGCGACCCGGCCCTTGTAGCCGGTCTGCGCGCACTCGTCGCAGCCGATGGGGCGGTAGAGGACCGCGCGCGAGAGCTCGGACGGGAACCCGCGCGGGACGTCGAGGTCATCCTCGACGGCGACCATGCGGGTCGGCTCGGACTCGATCTCGTCGACCTCGAGCGCGCTCAGCTCCTCGGCGGTGAGGAAGCCGAGCGGCTCCACGCTCTGCCGCTCGCGCACCGGCGGCTCGCTCGCGGGGCCGCCCTGCGCGAGGCCGTCGTGCACCTCGCCGCGGAACGCCTGCACGCCCGGGCCGCGGAGCATCTTGAAGCGCTCCTCGTCGATGCCGAGCGAGCGGAGGTCCTGCGCGCTCGGCCGGTAGGGCTGCCGGCAGTAGTTGCAGAGCTTGCGCACGAGCCGCTGGGCGATGACGCCGAGCACGCTCGACGAGATCAGGAACGGCTGCACCTCCATCTCGACGAGCCGCGTCACCGCGCCGGCGGCGTCGTTGGTGTGCAGCGTCGAGAGCACGAGGTGACCGGTGAGCGACGCGTGGATCGCGATCTCGGCGGTCTCGTGATCGCGGATCTCGCCGACCATGATCACGTCCGGGTCCTGGCGCAGGAAGGAGCGCAGCGCGGAGGCGAACGTGAGCCCGATCTTCGGGTGAATCTGGAGCTGCCCGACGCCGGGGATGTCGTACTCGACCGGGTCTTCGGCGGTCAGGATGTTGAGCTCGGGGGAGTTGATGCGCCTCAGACACGCGGACAGCGTGGTCGTCTTCCCGGAGCCGGTCGGGCCGGTGACGAGGAGGATGCCGTTGGGGCGCGTGATCAGGTGATGCAGCGTCTCGAGCCGCGCGCCCTCGAAGCCGAGGTCGGTCAGGTTGAGGACCGTCTTCTCCTTGTCGAGGAGACGCATGACGATGCGCTCGCCGCGCGCGGTCGGGATGGTGCTGACGCGGACGTCGATGAGGCGGCCCTGGATCTTCTTCGTGATGCGGCCGTCCTGCGGCAGCCGCTTCTCGGCGATGTTGAGGCCGGCCTCGATCTTCACGCGGCTGACGATCGCCGCGTGCACGCTCTTGGGCGCCGTCTTGACGGGGAAGAGCTTGCCGTCGATCCGGTTGCGGACGATGACCTCGCGCTCGCCGGGCTCGATGTGGATGTCGGACGCGGCCGCGCGCGACGCGTTGTAGAAGAGGTTGTTGACCCAGCGGATGACCGGCGCCTCGTCGGTCGCGTCGAGGAGGTCCTGGATCTCGTCGACCTCTTCGGCGACGTCCTGCCCGATCTCGCCGTCGGCCTTGCGCTGGTAGACGCTGTTGATCGCGTCTTCGATCTTCTCGCTCGGCGCCGCGACGGGCTCGACGCGCTTGCCGAGGAGCGCGCGCAGATCGTCGAGGGGCCCCGGATCGAGCGGGTTGGAGATCGCGACCCGGACGAAGGGCCCCTCGTCCACGAGCGGCACGAGGCAGTGCGTCCGCGCGAACCCGATCGGGACCGCGTCGATCAGCTCGGGGGCGACGTCGTCCGGCTTGATCTCCTCCTCGAGGAACGGGATCCCGACCTCGGCGGCGAGCGCCCGGACGACCTTCTCCTCCTCGGTCTCGCGCGTGGCGAAGACGACGTCGAGCAGCGCCGCGTCCTTCTCGACCGCGGTCTGGAGCAGCTCCTCCATCCGGTCGGCGGCGAGGGCCCCTCGCCGGACCAGGATCTCTCCCACGTAACGCTGCTGCTCGAGGATCATGCGTGACTACTCGTCTTGCACCTGAACGGTGATGTTGGTCTCGGCGCCCGGCTGAACGGTGATGTCGTCGCCGCCCCCGTCGTCGGGCACCTCGTCGCCGTCGGGGCCGATGATGATCGTGCCCCGCCCGGTGATGGAGTCCGGCCCGGAGCCGACCGGCGGGCGCGGGACGTGCTCGGGCGGCGGTCTGGTCCGCATCTCCTCGAGCAGGCGCTGCTCCTCGTCGATGGTGACGATCGTGTTGAGGATCTCGGACACGAGCCCTCGCGTCCGCGAGTAGTCCGTCGCCGGGGTGTAGCCGCTGTCGCCGAAGACGAAGTAGCGGTCGATGAACTCCTGACGCTCGCGCAGCTTGCGCTCGAAGATCGCGCGCAGGTCGGACGGCGACCGGATCACGTACGGCGTCAGGAAGAGCAGGAGGTTGGTCTTCTGCGTCGTCGTCGACTGACGGCGGAAGAGCACGCCGAGGAGCGGGATGTCCCCGAGGATCGGGATCTTGTCCTCGCTGGTCGTCACGCGGTCGCGCATCAGGCCGCCGATGACGACCGTCTGCTGGTCGCGCACGACGACCTGCGTCTTCGCGATGCGCTGGTTGATCGGGACGACGCCGAGGGTGCCCTGCGCCTCGCCCGCTTCGGAGATCTCCTCCTCGATCTCCATCCGGATCTCGCCCGCGTCGTTGATGTGCGGGGTGATGCGGATCGTCGTGCCGACGTTCTGACGCTGGACGCCGCCGCCGAGGCCACCGAGGCCGCCGCTCAGGCCGGCGAGGCCGGCGAGGCCCGCGAGGCCCGACGCGCCGGAGGTCTGCCCGGACTGGCCGGCGAGGCCGGCGAGCGCGCTCGTCGCGCCGCCGAGGCCGGCGAGGCCCGACGTCTGGAGGGGGACGTTCGCGCCGACCGTGATCTCGGCCTGCACGTTGTCCATCGCCATGATGTGCGGCGTGGAGAGGACGTTGACGTCGCCCGAGTTCGCGACGGCGTTGAGGACCACGCCGAAGCTCGGGATCGAGAAGCCGATGAGCTGCGCCGCCTCGGCGATCTCCGGCCCGCGCACGCCGACCGCGAGGCCGGTGAGCAGGTCGGGGCTGAGGGTCGGCGTCGCCGTCCGGCCGGCGTCGAAGCCGAACACGGAGAGGCCGTCGTCGGGCGAGGGCACGCCGCCGTGGAAGGCGAGGCCGAGGCTCGACGAGCGGTTGACGCTCAGCTCCATGATCACGGCCTCGATGAAGACCTGCCGCGGCGACATGTCGAGGCGGTCGATGACGCGCCGCAGCGACGCGTAGTCGTGCAGCGACGACGTGATGAGCAGGGAGTTGGTGGCCTTGTGGGCCTGGACGCTGATCTGGCCCTCGAACGAGGTCGAGCCCGACGCGCCGGCCGCGGCGGGGGCTGCCGCGCCGGGGCGGCCCCCGGCGGCCTTCGTCGACGAGGCGCCCCCGCGGCCCGTGATCAGGGCCTGGAGGGTCGTCGCCATCTGCTCGGAGTCCGCGTACTGCAGCGGGTGCACGTGGATCGAGCCCTCGCCCTCGACGGGGATGTCGAGCGCGCGGATGACCTCGAGGATGCGCAGGTAGGCGCGCTCGGTCGCGAGGATGATGAGCGAGTTGGTGCGCTCGTCCGGGAGGATGTTGGTGATCCGCGCCTCGCCGGAGCTCGCGCCCACGGTCTCGGCGGTGCCCTCGGCCGCGGCGGCGGGCTGACCGGCGCCCGCGGCGGCCTGCGCGGCGCGCGCACGCGCGGCGGCGGCGCGAGCCCGCGCGGTCGCGGCCTGAGTCGCCGCGAGGGCCTGCTCACCGGAGCCGCCCGAGCCCCCCGATCCGCCCGCGCTCGGGAAGATCTCTTGCAGCCTCGAGGCGAGCTCGGTCGCGTTCGCGTAGTGGATCGGCTCGATCCAGATCTGCTCGCCGGTCCGGGGGACGTCGATCTCCTGCAGGATGCGGAGCATCCGCCGGATGTTCGTGCCCGTGTCGGTGATGATGATCGTGTTGGTGGGCGCGTACGCCGTGATGTTCCCCTCGCGCGACTTGAAGCGCGCGAGCAGGGTGGCGACGTCCTCCGCCGAGACGTTCTGCACGCGGTGCATGCGCGTCACGTAGCGGTCGTCCGAGGGGGTGGCCTGGCCGTCGGTGTAGAGCGGCAGCGGGTTGGTCTCGGCGCCCGCCGACTCGACGATCTTGAGGTAGCGACCGGCCGGGACGATGGTCATCCCGTTGAGCTGGAGGATCGAGAGGAACGCCGCGTACGCGGCCGCCGCGGTGACGGGGCGCTCGCTGGCGACGGTGGCCTTGATGGAGCGCGCCTTGCCCGGGAGGATGAAGCGCTTGCCCGTGATGCGGCTGATCATCCGCACGAGGTCGGGCAGGTCCGCGTCCTCGAGCGTGAAGTCCACGACCGCGCTCGGCGGCGTGCGACCGCCGTCGCGCCCCTCGAGGCCCGTGCGGAACGGGCGGAGCTTGCCGGCCGCGCCGCTCGGGGCGTCGTCGTCGCCGCCCTGCTGCACTTGGACCGGGATCCGCGGCATGCCCGGGGGCTGGGCCGAAGTGAGACCGATCGCGCAGAGCATCACGGATGCGCTCGTCAGCAGGATCGGGAGTGCGATTCGTAGCCTCAAGGTGCTCCTACCGGATCTGGTAGTCGATGGTCTGGTCGGACCCACGACGCTGGAGGTTGATGGTGATGCGGTCCGCGGCGCGGAGCCGCGCGTAGGCCTCGAGCGCGCTGTCCGGCGCGGTCATGTCGTAGCCGTTGATCGTGCGCAGCATGTCGCCGTTCTGGATGCCCAGGCGGCCGAGCAGGCTGCTGCGGCGGATGCCGTAGAGCTTCACGCCCACGACGCGCCCGCCCTCCTCGTGAGGGATGACGCGGGCGGTGCGCATGAGCGCCGCCTGGTTCGCGAGGAGGCGGTCGACGAGCGAACGCTCGATCGTGTACTGGCGCTCGCTGACCTTGGTGATGCCGTTGTCGAGCGCGGCCTGGTCCATCCCGCCGCTCGACGCCGCGTCGGCGGCCATCTCGGCGCGGACCGCCGCGGGCGAGGGCGCCGGCGCCGTCGCGACCTGAGGCGCGCCCTCCTCGGCGAACATGGACAGCGAGCAGAGGTTCCCGCCGCGCGGCCGGAGGATCACCCGGTTGCGCACGATGGAGACGATCTCGCGACCGTCGACCTCCATGCCCGACTGGTAGAGCATCGCGACCCCGCTGGCGCTGGTGATCGCGGCGAACGAGTCCTCCTCGTTGCGCATCCGGACGAAGGCCCCGACGAGGCGCATGCTGCCGTCGCATGGCGGCGGGGGCGCGTTCGGGTCGACCTCCTCGGGCGGGGTGTCGTCCTCGACGATCTCCTCGGGCGGCGGCTCGTCGATGTCGAGCCGACCGGTCTCGTGGTCGAACATGTTGCGCCGCAGGACGGGCGTCGGATCGATCGTCTCCGGCGGCGTCGGCCGCACCGCGCCGAGCGGCTCCACGCTGTGGGAGTCGAGCGGCAAGACGCTCGCGGCGAGCATCTTGGTGCTCCCCTGCGCTACGAGGAGCCCGGTGAGGCCCAGCGTGGAGAACACGATGGCGGCCGCGATGCGGCGCTGTCGGCGGGTACTGGCCAAGACGAATTATCTCGCACGCGTTAAGAGCAACGGCCGTGCCTAGCCCGCGGATCTTCGAACCGCCAGCGAAAAGGCCCTCTTTCGGCTGCAAACGGCGCGACAGGATGACAAGCGCGGAGGGTGGACCCCCGGTCGTTCTGACAATCTGTCATGGGCTCGGAGGCGGTGCGCACTGCATGTCGGCCAGCGCTTCGGCGCGGTAGTGGTAGCTGCAGGCCGAGACCCGCCCATCCGCCTCGATGGTGAAGGCGAGCCCGTCGACCTCGACGAACGGGAGCCGGATGGTGGTGACCCCCTCGTCGGGCGGGAAGCGCTGCCGGCAGATCGTGTCGCACAGGCAGGCGGCGTGCGCCGCGTTGGGGAACGAGTTGGTGCGGCAGTGGCCGAACGCGGTCCGCAGGGATTGGAGGTGGGCGATCCGGGGATGGGTCCGGCGCTCGGGGGAAGCAGAGCCCGGCACCGACGCGGCCTCGGAGGCGGGCTCGGAAGCGGCCTCGGGCTCGGGCTCGGACGCGGGCTCGGGCTCGGACGCGGGCTCGGGCTCGGACGCGGGCTCGGAAGCGGCCGCGGGCTCAGGCTCGGGCTCGGACGCGGCCTCCGACGCCGACTCGGCCCCAGCCCCGCCCGCTCCTCCGCACGCGATCACCCACACGAACACCATCGGCCACGCCCGCACCCCTCTTGGTACGCGTGGCATCGCCGAGGTTCCTCCGCTTCGCCCCATCACGCGTCTTCGACGGCGCCGACAGCGTCAATCCAACTTGCGGTAGATGGTCCGCGCCGAGATGCCCAGGAGCTGCGCCGCGAGCTGCTTGTCGCCGTCGGTGTGATCCAGCGTGGCCTTGATCACCCGCCGCTCGATCTCGTCCAGAGGCGTGCCGATGGAGAAGCTCAGGTCGCCCGCGCGGCGCTCCGCTCTCAGGATCTGCGGGGGCAGGTCGCCGAGCCCGAGGGTGGGGTCGCGGCCGAGGACCACCGCGCGCTCCACGACGTTCTCGAGCTCGCGGACGTTGCCGGGCCACTCGTAGCTCATCAGCTGGTCGAGGGCCTCGCGCTCGACCGTCATGCGCGGCCGGCCGTTCTTGGCGCAGTAGCGCTCGAGGAAGTGATCGACGAGGAGCGGCACGTCGTCGCGGCGGTCCGCGAGGCGAGGGCAGGTGATCGCGATCACGTTGAGCCGGTAGTAGAGATCCTCGCGGAACGTCCCCTCCTCCACGCAGCGGCTGAGGTCCCGGTTGGTCGCGGCGATCAGGCGGAAGCTGGCCGACTCCGTCTTGCCGCCGAGCGGCTCGTACTCGCCCTCCTGGAGGACGCGCAGCAACTTCACTTGCACGGTCGGGGAGAGCTCGCCGATCTCGTCGAGGAACAGGGTGCCGCCGTCCGCCTGGGCGATCCGCCCCACGCGGCGCGCCGAGGCGCCCGTGAACGCGCCCTTCTCGTGGCCGAAGAGCTCGGACTCGACGATCGTCTCGGGGAGCGCCGCGAGGTTCACCCCGACGAACGGGCCGTCGCGCCCGCTGCGCTCGTGGATCGCGCGGGCCAGCAGCTCCTTGCCGGTGCCGCTCTCGCCGAGCACGAGCACGTTCGCGGTCGAGGGCGCGGCCTGGTGCGCCACGTCGAGCGCGTGCCGGAGCGCCCGCGAGCTGCCGACGATGGGGCGGCTCTTCAGCGCGGAGAGCTCCTGCTTGAGCGTCTTGTTCTCGGCCACGAGCGCGTGTCGCTCGGCGGCCTTGCGGACCGTCTTCACGATCTGCATCCGCTTGAGCGGCTTCTCGACGAAGTCGTAGGCGCCCTCGCGCATCGACTCGACGGCCGTCTCGATGGTCCCGTACGCCGTCATCACGACGACCTCGGCGTCGGGGGCGACGGTGGAGAGCGCCTTGATGACGTCGATGCCGCTCATGCCCGGCATCATCAGGTCCGTCAGGACCACGTCGACGCGGTGGGTTCGACAGACGTCGAGGGCGTGCCTCCCACTGCTCGCGGTGAGGACCCGGAAGCCCTCCTTCGCGAAGATGCGGTCGAGGGACTCGAGGTTGCTCGGCTCGTCGTCCACGACGAGGACGGTGGTGCTGGCCAACGCGGGGTCGGGCATCGGACTTGACTCTCTGACAGGGGTTGAGGACATTGTGTCCTGTGTCGTCATCATGGCAAGTCAAATGACACGTTGGCAGCGAGGTTTCATTCCCCGAGCGGACAAGTCGCTGGAAAGACATCAGAAATCCAGGGCGAGCTGACCGCGTGGCGGAGCCTCCGGGAGCTCCCGATCGTCGAGCCCCAGGCGCTTCACGTGCAGATCGAAGAGCCGCTCGACGAGGGTCCAGCGGGCCCCCGCGCCTCCCATCCGCCGCCCGAAGCGGACGTCGTTCAGCGTGCCGCCGCGCATCTCGCGCAGGCCGTTCTCGATCTTGCTGGCGCGGTTCGGGAGCGCCTCGCGCACCCGCTCGAAGAAGTAGGGGGCCACCTCGCGGGGGAGCCTCGCGAGGGTCATGAACGCGGTGCGCGCGCCCGCCTCGCGCGCGCGCTCGAGGATCTCCGGGACCATCGAGTCGTTGATCCCGGGCAGGATCGGCGACAGCCCGACGCCGACGGGGACGCCGGCCTCGGCGAGGCGCCGGACCGTCTCGAAGCGAGCGTCGATGGGCGGCGCGAAGGGGTCGAACACCTTGCGCATCGCGTCGTCCGCGAAGGCGATGCTCACCGACACCCGACAGCCCGCGCGCGCCGTCAGCTCTTGCAGCACGTCGAGGTCCCGACGGATGAGCGTGCCCTTGGTGATCAGGCCCACCGGGTTCCTGTGCTTCGCGCAGATCGCGAGGCAGCGCCGCGTGAGCTCGTACGAGGCCTCGAGGGGTTGGTAGCAGTCGGTGTTGCCGCTGAACGCGATCGTCTCGAAGGCCCACGAGCGCTTGCGGAGGTGGCGCTCGAGCAGCTCGGGCGCGTTGACCTTCACGACGAGCTTGCGGTCGAAGTCGGTGCCGGCGCCGAAGTCCCAGTATTGATGGCTCGGCCGGGCGTAGCAGTAGATGCAGCCGTGGAAGCAGCCGCGGTACGGGTTGAGGCTGTAGCGGAACCCGATGTCGGGGCTCCGGTTCTCGGCCAGGATGGTCTTCGCCCGCTCCTCGTAGATCTCGAGCCGCACGTCGGTCGGGACGTCCCACTCGACGTGCGCGGAGTGGAACGGGTTGGGCGGGTTCTCCACGCGGCGCGGCCGAGGCACGCCCTCAACCTGTCACGACGCTGGACGGGTGTACAGTGGTGGCGCGCGGAGGGTGCCTCGGGTCCCCGGCGCTGAACCCCGCCGGGGGACACCCGGCCAGGGCAACCACTGCGGCCTGGTCGCGGTATGGCGGTTGCTCTTGGAGCGGGCATGGCCCGTGGCCTCCTCTCGCGCGCTCGCGCGGTGCTCGGCTCGCTCTTGGTCCTCTACGCGGGGTGCGTGGGCGAGATCACGACCGACCACGTCGGTCCTCCCGGCACCACGCCGAGGCCGGACGCCGGGTGGTCGAGCGACGCCGGCGCGACGCCGCCGCCTCCGCCGCCGGGCGTCGACGCGGGCCGCCCGGACGCCGGCTCGACCGACGCGGGCAGCGGCGCGCCGCCTCCGCCGATCGACGCGGGGGCTCCATCGACAGGGGACCTGACGCCGGCCGAGCTCGATCTCCTCGGCGCGCTCAACGACGAGCGGACGCGCCTCGGGCTCGGGACCGTCGAGCCGGATCCGCGGCTGATGTGCGCGGCGCGCAAGCACGCCCTCGACGTCGGCGGCAGCGGCGCCTGCGGGCACGTGGGCAGCGACGGGACCTGGCCCTGGGATCGCGCGATGGCGTGTGGATTCCCGCAAGACACGTGGACGGTCAACGAGATCGCGGCGGGCCCCGGCTTCACCGACGGCGCGGACGCGGTCTGGGGCTGGAGCCAGTCACCCGGTCACTACGCGGCGCTCACCCACACACGCGCGCGCACCGTCGGGGTCGCGGTTCACAACACCTGCTTCATCGCGCTGTTCGACTGCTGCGTCGCGGGCTCGGAGTAGGGGCGCCGCCACCCGATCGCGAGCGCGATCCCGAGCGCGGGGAGCGTCCACAGATCGGTCGGGTCCATCGTCAGCGTGACCGGCCGCAGGGCGACGAGGTGGCCCGCGGCGAGCGAGCGGAAGGGCACCTGCAGCGCGCCGAGGCCGAACCGGTAGCCCCACGCCGCGTCGTCGAAGACGTTGATGGTGGCCATGACCAGCCCGGTCGCGAGGCACCACGACACCAACGTCGCGTTGCCTTCGAAGGGCGGGCCGCGCCGCGCGCGCAGCATCTCGAAGAACGCGGTCGGGAGCAGCGGGAAGACGGCGAGGCTCGCGACGTCGCTGAGCTTGCCGGTGAGCGCGTCGTGGAGCTGGTCCTTGAGGACGTGATCGTTGAGCGCCCAGAGCGCGAGGAGCGCGAGCGTCGCCGGGTGCAGCAGGAAGTCGCCCGCGCGTCGGGTCACGGGACCCTCGTGAGGCGGATGATCCCGGGGGGCTCGGTGTAGGGGCTGCGCGCGGAGCCCATGAACCCCTGCGCGGCCCACGTGCTGGGCGTCGCGCTCGCGATCTGGATCGTCACCTCGAAGGAGCAGGTCCCGCTGATCGTCTCCTCGCACTCGTCGACGAGCTGCTCCCAGCCGAGGATCACGTTCCTCGCCCGCAGCTCCGGCGCGCCGGGCACCGCGCTCGAGTCGGCGGCGAGCTCGGCGCCGTTCGGCCCGAGCACCACGAGGCTCGCGGCGGAGTCCGCCGTCTCGAGATGGACGCCGAGCTGGCCGCTGTCGATCTCGGCCAGCGCCTCCACGCTCATGTCGAGCCGGAGCACGATCTCGCTCTCGCCCGCCTCGGTGGATCCGTCGAGGCGGAAGTCGCGCGCCCAGCTGATCGTGGCGCCGTCGACGGCGACGCCGGCGTCGTACTCGGCCGGCGGCTCGGGATCGACGCGGGACGTCGCGATCGTGGTGGCGGCGATGGCGACGCCGACGAGGGCGGTGGAAGCGTGGCGAATCCAAGCGGAGTGAAGCATGCCCAGACGGGATTGCAGGACCCGTACCGCCCGAGCGCGTGCCAGAGTGGGTCAGCGCAGCAGGTAGAGCGCGAGCACTCCCGTCGCGAGCCCGAGCACGAGCATCGCCACGAAGAGCGCCGCGATCCGGAAGGTGCGATCCGGTCCCTCGTCGACCTCTGGCAACGCGGGCGGCATCGAGACCACGGGGGTCGGGGTCTCCGGGATCGGCGCGCCCGAGGGCCGCTCGACGACCGGCGCGAGGGCGTCGGTCTCCTCGGTCTCCGCGGGGACGGTCCGGAACGGGGTCGTCGAGTCGCCCTCGGCGGACGGCACGGTCCGGACTTCGTAGTCGGGGTCGGCGAGCTCGCGCCGCTTCTCGAGGAGGCGCGCGAACGAGGTCTCGACCCACTCGCCGATCTGGTGGCGCGGGGGCTCGCCGCCGAACATCGCGAGCGCGTCCTCGAGCGCCTCGAACATCGAGCGCGCGTCCTGGAAGCGCCGATCCGGGGACCGCGACAACGCGCGCAGGATCGGCTGATCGAAGAGCGCCGGGGGCTTGAGCCCGACCGTGCTCGGCGGCGGCACGTCGAGGGAGACGAGCTGCGCGACGTTCTTCGCGATGTCGTCGGTGTCGTAGAGCCGCTCGCCGGTGAGCGCGTTCCAGAGCAGGACGCCCATCGAGAAGACGTCGGCGCGGCGGTCGAAGGCGCGGCCGAGCGCGACCTCGGGCGCCACGTAGCCGACCTTGCCCTTCACGATCCCGGGCATCGTCTTGGTCGCCCGCGCGCGCGCCTTCGCGGTGCCGAAGTCGGTGATGCGGGCGATGCCGTCGGTCCCGATGATGAGGTTCCCGGGCGTCACGTCGCGGTGCACGAGATCGAGCGAGCGACCGTCCGCGTCGCACAGCTCGTGGGACGCGGCGAGGCCGAGCAGGGCGTCCATCGCGATGGGCACGATCAGGCTGGCGGGGCGGAACCTCGGCTTGGGCGCGAGCAGGCGGTCGAGCGCGACCCCGTCCACGTACTCCATCGCGATGTAGTAGACGCCGTTCGCGAAGCCGAGATCGACGATGCCGACCACGTTGGGGTGCTGGATCCGCGCGGCGATCCGGGCCTCGTCCATCAGCATCGTGACCAGCTCGGGCTGCGTCGCGAGGTGCGGGTGCATGACCTTGAGGGCGTGGATGCGCGAGAAGCCCTCCACGCCCGTCTTGCGGCCGAGGTACACGGTCGCCATGCCGCCCACCCCGATTCGGCGCAGCAGCTCGTACGGACCGACGCGCGGGGTCTCCGCGCCCGTGTGCTCGGGCTCGCTCATCGAGGGCCGGGGCGAGGATACCGCGCATCAGGGCGTCGGAGCCCCCGAGACGCGGTGGACCTCGTGCGTCGGGATCTGAGGCTCGAGCGCGCGCAGATCGAGCGCGTCGAGGACCGCCCCGCGGATCGCGCGGCCGCGGAGCACCACCTCGACCGGGCCCTCGGCGGGCACGAACACGCTGCGGGACCCGCCCGCCTCGAGTGAGCCCCCCGTCACGTGGTCGGCCTGCGTGAGGAGCGCGACGGGCCGCTCGCCGTGCATCGGCTGATCGCCGAGCTCGAGGACGCGCTCGGCGATCACGGCTCCGTCGAGCTCGACGTCGACCCACAGCTCGCGCAGGAAGGTCGCCCCGGTGGGGACCGAGTGGCCCGCGCCGACGTTCGCGACGGTGACGGTCACGCCGCCCTCGGCGCGCTCTACGCGCAGCTCGAGCGCCTCGGCGAGGAGCCGTCGGGTCCGCTCGGCGGCGGCCGCGGCGACGTCCTCGGGGGCGCCCCACGGCGGATCGAAGCCGACGAAGCGGTGGGAGCGGGTGGCTCGCGGCGCGCTCGCGTCGCTCGAGAGGAGGCGCTCGCCGTCCGCGGGGAGGTGGCAGCTCGCGCAGGTGCGGCCCTCGGCGGCGGCCGGCGACGCGCGGTACTCGGTGAGGGTCGGCTCGTTCACCAGGTTGGGGCCGGTGAGCTCGTGGCAGGTGCCGCAGAGGCTCGGCGAGGCGAGGAACGCGCCCGACCGGGTGCGGTGGGCCGGCGAAGGGGCCGCGTCGGCGAAGGGCCCGGCGATGCCCGCGCTCGGGTCGACGACGAGCGCTCCGTCGCGCTCCTCGTGGTTGCCGGTGGCGGCGTGGCAGGAGACGCAGCCGATGCCGTCGTCGCCCGGGTCGTGGGCGGGGGCGTGGCAGCCCTCGCAGGTGTCCCGCGCGAGCGCGCCCCACTCGGCCTCCACCTCGGGGAGGAGCGCGGCCAGGATCGGAGAGCGCGACGCGTTCGCGTGCGGCGACCCCTCCCACTGATCGAAGTGGTCCTCGTGGCACGACCCGCACGACGCGGCGTCGGAGCCGAGCGGGAGCGGCTCGTCGGCCGGCGGCGCGCAGCCGACGAGCAGCGCGAGGGCGAGGGCGCGCACGTCAGCGGCCGAGGTGGAACTGCACGCCGAGGTTGGCCTGCGCGTTCCAGAAGAAGGTGAACTCCTCGTCGACCCCGCCGGTCCAGTCGGCCGAGGCGCGGTCGTGCCCCATGTAGCCGTTGGCCTGCAGATCGAGGAACAGGCTGAACATCGAGTGGACCGCCCACTCGGCGCCGCCGCCGCCGTGGATCCCGAACAGCACGTCGTCGGCCCTCGGCGCGCCCTCCTGGGCGGGCTCCACGAAGCTCAGGATGTCGCAGAACCCGAGGAAGGCGCGGAGCCGCACGTCGCGGCCGAGGCGCACCGGGAAGAAGACGTTGAACCCGTTGGGGTAGTCGTGGCGGAAGCCCTGACCGGGCCAGTCGACGATGGTCGCCTCGAGGTACGCCTCGAGGCCGAGCGGGACGTCGTCGCCGAAGGGCTGCCAGCGGAGGCGCCCGCCGATGCCGCCGGCGAAGTAGGAGCCCGCGTGTCCGGTGCCGTAGAAGCCGACCGCCCACTCGCGGTCGAAGGCGTCGATCTGGCTGTAGGGGGTGTCGTCGTCGGCGCGGACCGAGGTGGCCGAGCCGAGACCGAGGGTGAGGGCGAGAGCGGCGAGGAGGGCTTGGAAGCGCGTCATACCCATGCGTGGAGGTGGGGCGCGCCCGTTCTGAACAACCGAGTATTTTTTTTCGAGGGCCCGCTAGACTCGGCCAGCGCGATGGACACCCGACACATCCTGGTCACGACCGACTTCTCCGACGCGGCCGCTGCGGCGCCCGAGGCGGCGGCGATCCTGCTGAAGCAGCTCGGGGGGACCGCGACGATCGTCCACGTGCTGTCGGTGGCGGACCTGCGCCTCGAGGCGGGCGAGCTCCAGCAGCCGCACCCCGAGGACGCCTCGCTCGAGGTCGCCGTCCACGAGCACCTCGACCGCGTGCGCGAGGAGCACTTCGCGGGCGTCGAGGGCGTCAAGACCGCGATGGTCCGGGGGCCGAGCCCGGCGGACGCCATCTGCCGACTGGCGGAGGAGCTCGACGCCTCGCTCATCGTGATCGCCACGCGCGGCCGCGGCGGCCTCGCGCGCTTCCTCGTCGGCAGCGTGACGGAGCGCGTGGTCCGCCACGCGCCATGTGCCGTCTACGTCGTCCGCTGAGAGGAAGACTAGGGCAAGAGCGACGAGCCCGAGCACGGTCCCCAGCCCGAGCACGGTCCCGGGCCCGAGCACGGTCCCGAGCCCGAGCACGGTCCCGAGCCCGAGCCCGAGCCCGCTCCCCGTTCCCCGTCCCAGTTCCCCGTTCCCCCGTCCCGGCTCCCGCTCCCCACTCCCCATTCACGTTCGAGTCCCATGGAGGCCGTGGCCGCGCGTAGCGCGGCCGGGCCGACCGGCGCGCTCCGCGCGCCGTCCGGCGCGAAGCGCCGCCCCTCCGTCGTAGGCGCGAAGCGCCGGAGACGGAGGCCGAGGGGGAGAGCCGGCGCCGCAGGCGCCGGCTCGGGGGACTGGAGTCCCCCGGGGGTCGAGGAATCCCACGGGCCCATCCTTCTCTGGCGGGCCCACCATACTGACGGCCGGGGGCGCAGCCCCCGCCTCGCGCGCAGCGCGAGAACACGACAGCTCGCGGAGTCGACGTCGCTCACGCCTCATCAAGTGACGAAACTGACGAAGAGCGTCCCTAGGTCTCCGAGCTTTCTCCGCCTCGCGCGCAGCGCGAGAACACGACAGCTCGCGGAGTCGACGTCGGTCACGCCTCATCAAGTGACGAAACTGACGAAGAGCGTCCCCAGGTCTCCGAGCTTTCTCCGCCTCGCGCGCAGCGCGAGAACACGACAGCTCGCGGAGTCGACGTCGGTCACGGCTCATGAACTGACGAAACTGACGAAGAGCGTCCCCAGGTCTCCGAGCTTTCTCGCCCCCGCGCGGCATGATGGAATCCACGTCCCGGCGGTCCGGTTCGAAGAATGCGAGCCGCGGTCCCCGGGTTGAGGACCCACACCATGACCCCGACCTTCTCCGAATCCGCCCCCGACCTCACCGCCGACGACGTACAGCAGCTCAAGCTCCTGTCGTGGGGGCACTTCATCCTCGGGGGGCTCACCGTGCTGTGCGGCTTCTTCCCCTTCATTCACCTCGCGGTCGGGATCGGGATGGTGAGCGGCGAGATGGGCGGACGCCCCGAGCCGGCGGGGTGGATCTTCGTCGCCGTCGCGTCGGCGCTGATCGCGTTCTTCTGGGCGACCGCCGGGCTCACGATCTACGCAGGCCGCTGCCTGCGCGAGCAGCGCAAGCGGACGCTCTGCTTCGCGGTGGCGATCCTGCAGTGCGTCTTCTTCCAGCCGATCGGGCTCGTGCTCGGGGTCTTCTCGATCATCGTCCTCATCCGGCCCAGCGTGAAGGCGGCCTTCGAGCGCGCCGAGGGCGCCCCCGTGGCGTTCTAGGGCGCGTTCTAGGGCTCGAGGAGGACCTCGAGCCGGCGGAGGTGGGCCGAGCGGGGCCACTGACGACGGAAGGCGGCCGCGCGCGTCCGCGCCTCGGGGTCGCGGCCGAGCCGGTGGAGCGCGTCGATCGCGACGACCTCGCGCTCCTGCGCGAGGGTGCCCGGTCCGAAGCGGCGCTCGTGCTCGCGGGTGAGCGCGAGCGCGGCGCCTGGATCGCTGCGCAACGCGTCTTGCGAGCGACGGATGAGCGCGAGCTCGGCGGCGGGGTCGGTCTCGTACTGTCGCGGCCGCGACGGGACGGGGGTGGGCTCCGCGGGCGGGTCCTCGACGACGTCCTCCGGGACGTCGACGCCGAGCGGCACGGGCGGCTCGACGACGGGCGCCTCGATCACGGGGGCCTCGACGGGCGGCGGGCGGGGAGGGCGGGGATCGTCGGGGGTCGCGACGAAGAGGACGGCCGCCACGCCGGCCGCGGCGAGGCCGAGCCCGGCGATCGCCTTGGCCGCCGCGGAGCCTCCGCCGCCGAGCGCGGGGCTGGGATCCGCGGGCGGGCCTCCCCCGCCTCCGGGGCCGAGGAGCGGCCCGAGGCGGGCCGCGAGCGCGTCGAGCTGAGCCTCCGAGGGGAGCTCCGCGCGCCCGGCCTCGAGGGCGCCGCGCATCGTCTCGTCGGTCGACGGATCGTCGAGCAGGCGGGGCGGCGGCTGCGTCATTGGACGTCTCCCACGAGGCGCGTCATCTCCGCCTGCACGAGCTTGCGGGCGGCGTAGAGGCGCGAGTACGCGGTCTGGAGCGGGCAGCCGAGCGCCTCGACGATCTGCGGCATGTCGAGCTCCTCGATCTCGTAGAGGACGAAGACCGCGCGCTTGTCGTCGTCGAGGGTCTCGAGGGCGCGGTCGAGCAGGGCGCGGGCTTGCTCCCGAGCGAGGTCGTTCAGCTGGGGCGCGCTGTGGCGCTCGTCGGGCACCCGCTCGGTCGGCTGCTCCCGCCGCACGTGCGCGCGCTTGCGGTGATCGGACGCGACGCGGACGCAGATCCCGTAGATCCAGGTGCTCAGCGCCGACCGGCCCTCGAAGGTGGGCAGCTTGCGGTGGACGATCACGAACACCTCCTGCGACAGGTCCTCCACGTCGGCCTCGCGGACGCCGAGGCGCCGCAGCGCACGCCAGACGAGCGGCGCGTGCTCGCGGAAGATCACCGCGAAGGGCGGTGAGCTCGTCTGGGTGGAGGCTTCCATGCGAGAGGTGTGTGGAGGCAGGCCCGCCGCGTTCTGATCCGAGCGCGCGATCAGTCCACGTGCACGCCGATCCCGAGGTCGAGCATGCCCGCGACGGGCTCGGGGGCGTAGACCTGCGTGGAGGCGCCGCCCGCGGTCGCGACGTAGGCGTCGTGCCGGAACGGGACCAGCAGGTGCAGGGCGGCCCGGATCGTCAGCGGCCCGATGACGTCCCAGTGGCCGCGCAGGGCGGCGTGGGCCTGGCCGATCAGGCGCTCGCTCTCGGCGATGTTCAGGCCCCCGCCGATCACGATGACGGCGCCCGCGTCGGCGCCGATGCAGCCGTGCAGCGCGAGCCCGTTCTCGCGGAACCAGAGCGGGCAGATCTGCAGCCCCGCGTGGACGTGCAGGAAGTCCACCGGCCCCATCGCGCTCTCGGCGCGCGAGAACGGGAAGAGCGCGCCCTCCACCGCGATCGGGACGAAGTTGGGCGCCCGCAGGATGATCGTGCTCTGGCCGCCGATCATCGGCGTCGGCAACAGCCCGACCTCGCCGACGAGGGTGGCGTCGACCTCGAAGCGCCAGCCCGAATTCGGCTCCGGCTCGGCGGGGACGGGCACCTCGACGGTCCGCACGACGACCCGCGGCTCGGGCTCCGCCGGCGGGTTCGGCTCGGGCTCGGGCTCCGGCTCGGGCTCGGGCTCCGGCTCGGGCGCCGTCAGCGGGTCGATCATCAGCGCGATGGTGACCGCCGCCATCTCGCCGAGCTGGTCGCAGCTCGCCTCGTCGCTGTCGAGGGTCCGCTCGCCGAGGCTCGCGCCGTCGGCGTCGACGACCTGGATCACCGCTCGCCAGCCCGCGCCGACCCGCTCGACGCGGCCCTCCACCGAGAGGCCGCCGTCGGCCGCGGAGACGAAGACGTCGCGCTCGAGGCGCTCCTCGACCGCGCGCGCGAGCGCGGCGCTCGCGATGCAGGACTCCGCGCCGTCGAGCCGGACCCAGCTCAGGGACGAGGTCCGCGCCTGCTTCTTTCGGCCGTCCGAGGGCCTCGTGATCGCGGCGCCGACCTCGAGCACCGCGGACGCCTCGGCGGTCACGGCCGCGCATCGCGCCGCGCACGCGTACCCGCTCACCCGCACCCGGACGACCGCCGCGCCCGCCTCTCGGGCGACGACGGGGATGCGGAACTCGAGCACGTCGGCGCTGGGATCGGTCGCCTCGGCGCGCATCAGGCGCCCTCGCACGACCTCGATCGCGGTCCCCTCGCTGCTCGGGGTGAGGAGCACGGGGTGCCCGCAGAGCGGCTCGTCGGCGTCGCAGTGCCCGGCCTCGTAGACCCGCGCGATGATCTCCGTGCGATCCCCGCGCGTGAGGCTCGGCGGCGCCTCGAGCTCCACGCGCAGCTGCGCCGTCGCCGTCAGCGGCGCGACGAGGACGAGGAGCGAGGCGAGCGCGGCGCGAGTCACGGCGGCGGGATCGACACGTAGACGCTGACGACCTCGGGCGAGAACCCGTCGTCGAGGGGCAGGGTCTGGTTCGAGAACGCCGCCGTGTTCGCCGACACCAGCCGGACGTAGAGGCCGATCTCCGCGGTCGCGGCCACGCCGAGGTCGGCGAGCGCGATCTCGGTCTCGCACACTTCCGTCCCGCAGACGGTGGCCCCGGGGAGGTTCGTGAACGTCGACGGGTCGAAGAGCGAGCGCCAGCCCATGCGGTCGTCGCCGACGGCCGCCGTCCGATCCATGTCGAGCGTCCCCCACGCCGCGTCGATCCGCAGCTCCGAGGGCAGGACCATCGACTTGCTGAGCGCGGTGTCGAGGGCGCCCACGAAGTCGTCGAGCGGGGTGGGGCTCGCGAGCCCGTCCACGCCCGACACGTCGTTGTCGACGTACATCACGAACGCGTGGTCGGCGCCGAGCGTGCCGCGGAGCGCGACGCGCAGCGACACCGAGTCCCGCAGGACGTAGAGCGCCTGCGCCTGGTCTCCAGCGAAGGCGCCGGTGCCCGTCGTGGACTGCTCGAACAGGGTGGCGGCGGCCCACTCGTCGGCGGGGTCGATCACCCCGTCGAGCACGATCCCCGTCGGGGTCGAGCCGTCGAGGCCTCCGTCCGCCACGCCGCCGTCCGTCACCGTCGATCCGTCGTCGATCTCGTAGAGAACGTTCACGACCCCGGGCGCCGAGGCGTCGTCGCCGGGGAGCGTCTGGTTCGCCCAGCCCCCCGCGGTGTGCGCGATGCGCGCGAACATGGCGAGGGTCCGGGGCCGCGCCCCGCCGAGCTCCGCGAGGGGGATGGAGGTCTCGCACGCGGTGTCGGAGCAGACCGTCGGCGCGGTCTCCGCCGCGACCCAGGTGAAGCGGTCGGGCGTCCCGAGGTTTCGCCAGCCGGTCTCGGCGTCGAGCCCCACCGAGGTGCGCGGCATGGAGGTGGTGCCCCACGCGAAGTCGGCGCGGAAGTCGGTCGGCGTCACCACGGGGCTCGAGAGATCGGCGTCGAGCGCGCCGTCCTCGTCGGTGAGCGACGCGAGGTCGTCGACGCCGTCGGCGCCGCCGAGGGTGTGGTCGACGTAGAGCACGAGGGTGTCGCCGTCGGCGAGCGTCCCCTCGACGCCGACGTAGAGCGCGTCGTCCACGACCCGCGCCACGAGGCGCGTCAGGACGCTGCCGTCGGTGTCCGTGGGGGTGTTCGAGCGTGCGGCGGTGGCCCCCGCCCACTCGGCGTCGTCGAGGGTCCCGTCGACCACCGGGGCCGAGGAGCCGCCGTCCCGCCGCGTGGGCACGCCGGCGTCCATGGGGAGGCGGGGGCCCGCGTCGCCGCCCGGCGGCGGCGGGATCACCCGGTCCTCGCAACCGAGCGACAGCAGGACCAGGCCGACGACGAGGAGCGCGCGCACGGAGGCGAAGGCTACTCGATGACCGAGTCGGTGACGACGATGGGGGTGTCGTCGTGGTTCGAGATCTGGGGATAGGTCGGGTACCAGGACCCGCCGATGTTGTCGGTGATGGTCGACCGATCGATCCGGATGTCCCCGGAGTGGTCGTTGGTCACGAAGAAGATCGCGCTGCCGTGCTGGACGACCTCGTTGTACTGGATGCGCGTCCCGCAGAGCGACAGCGTCATCGTGTTGCCGTCGTTGTAGATCGCGCCGCCGCTGCCGCCGCCCGGCGTCCCCGACATGCTCGGGTTGCCGCCCATCCCGATCGCGTGGTTGTGCGTGAAGAGGCTGTTCAGGATCGTCCAGGACACGCCGATGCTGCTGATGCCGCCGCCGTTCGAGCAGGTGTTGCCGTAGCCCTCGGCGCCGCCGAACGTGCTGTTCACCACGTAGACGGGGAGCCCGTCGAACTGCGAGAAGACCCGGATGCCCGCGCCGCCCACGTCGGGCCCGACGTCCGCGCAGCGGTTGTTGAAGAAACGGGAGTTGACGACCTTGAACCGGCCGCCGCGGACCCAGATCGCGCCGCCGCCGTCGTACTCGTCCTCGCCGCGCGAGTCGGCGTCGATGAAGGTGAGGTTCTGGACGGTGAGCTGCGGGTGGTCCTGGTTCTGGCAGTGCGACGTGGTCCAGTGCTGCGCCTCGTCGCACGTGTTCATGTAGAGGATGCGGCTGCTCCCGCCGCCGCTCAGGGTCACGAGCCCGCCGCCGTCGATCACGATCTGGGGGCCGGTGTCGTTGAAGATCCGGGCCGGGCGATCGACGGTGATGGTCACGGGGTCGGGGCCGCAGTCGAAGGTGATGACGCCGCCCTGCGCGACCGCCTCGATGAACGCGTCCGCGGTGCAGCTCTCGGGGCTCCCCGTGCCCACCACGTGGTCCGGCGAGCTGGTGTCCTCGGGGCCCGCCTCGACGGGGATCGTGCAGTCACCCTCGGCGTTGCCCGCGGGGGGCCCGTCGGTCGGGTTCGTCAGCGGGTTGCTGGCGTCGACGCTGCCCGCGTCGGTCGGGGGCGCCGTCCCCGCGTCGCGCCCTCGGCGTCCGCCGTCCGCGCCGCCTCCGCCGCCGCCGTCGGTGCCCGCGGCGCCGCCCTCGTCACAGCCGCACAGCGCCATCGCGAGGCCCAGGATGATCAGTCGACGCATCGGTGTCCCTCCGCGCGACAGCGTAGCGGTCCTCGGTCAATCCGCGTAGGGGATGACCTCGTAGGGGCGACGGGTCCCGAGCCAGCGCATCAAGTTGACGGTCGGGCGCCCGTCGTCGTCGTAGTCGATCCGGCAGTAGGTCAGGCCGCTGTCCTGGCCGAGGTGGCGGATGTCGAGGTTGATCATCTTCATCCACGTGCCGGTGTTGATGAGCAGCTTGCCGTTAGGCAGCTGGCGAAAGCGCGGCCCGTGGCTGTGGCCGACGATGAGCGTGTTGACGCCGCGCATCTTCTTGAGCGCGCGCACCGCCGCCTCGTCGAAGCCGCCGAGCGCGAAGATCTCCTGCCGCAGCATCTCGGGGACGTTGCGGAGCCGGTCGCGCCACGCGGCGAGGTTGAAGAGGCGCCTCCGGAACCAGTAGAGGCCCGAGTGGTAGAGGAAGCGCAGCACGAACATCGTGTCGAACAGGAGCGCCGCGACGAGGAAGCGGCTCAGCGGCTGGATCCGGTCGACGTGCGAGCGGAGCGCCTTGGCCGGGTTCATCACCTCGAGGATCCACAGGCTCCCCCAGGGGAGGTCGAGGATCTCGGTGCCGTCGCGCTTCTTGCGGGTCATCCGGTCGTAGTCGACGCGGTGGATGTGCTCGAGCTGGTGGCCGTGTCGGATCTGGATCCCCTCCGGCAGGTAGTAGGTGTCGCTCGACGTGACGAAGTGGACGCGCTCGCCCGCGGAGCCGGGGGCGACCATTCGCTTGAAGAGCTCCTGCGGCCCCGGGAACCACATCTCGAGGTCGTGGTTGCCCGGCAAGAACACGAGGCGGCGCCGGTCCTTGGCCATGAAGCCCTTGAGCGCGTGCACGAAGCGCGGGTGCCCGTCGAGGCACTGACGGAGCTTGTCGGTCGCCATCCCGTCGGTGATCTCGGTCGGCCAGACGCCGCCGATCTTGACCTTGAGCAGGTCGAAGATGTCGCCGTTCATGATCAGCTCGACCTCACCGTCGGCGCCGGCGGCGTCGTCGTAGTGAGCCAACAGCTCGGCGAACGCGTCGTCGTGGTGGAAGTCCTCGAAGACGTTGCTCTCCCCCGGGCGGCTGCCCGTGCCGAGGTGGAGGTCGCTGACGACGAGGCGGGTGAGCGTCATCGGGGGCCGAAGGGTAGCGCGGCTGGTCCGGCCGCGCGCGTCGTGTTCCGCCGGGCGGTCGACGCTCGCGCGCCCAGTCGCTAGGTTGACCCTCGGTCATGCCGACCGCGCCTCGAGCCGACGACCCGCGTCCGGGCCGCACCCGCGGCGGCCGAGCGATCGCGCTGAGCCTGCTGGCGCTCCTCGCGCTCGGGTGCGACGGGCCCTGTGATCCGTCGGTGCCGGGCATCGTCTGCCGGATCGCGGGCACGGGCGAGCTCGGCTTCAACCGCGACGGCCACGCGCCGGCGGAGAGCGACTTCTATCTCCTGTCCGCGGTGCGCCGGGGCCCCGACGACCGGCTCTACCTCATGGACTTCAACAACATGCGGCTCCGGCGGATCGACCCCGACGGCCTCGTCCGCACGGTCGTGGGGAACGGCTTCCACGCGCTCGCGGACACCACGCTGCCCGCCGAGGAGAGCCCGCTCGAGAACCCGATCGACTTCGCGTTCGGCCCCGCGGGTGAGCTCGTGTTCGTCCAGTACCACGACCCACGCGTGATCCGCGTCGAGCCCGACGGCCACCTGCGGGTCCTCGCGGGGACCGGCGAGGTCGCGATGCGCGGCGACGAGGGGGACTACGAGGACGCGCTGTTCGCGCAGTTCATCCAGCTCGACGGCATCGCGATCGGCGACGACGGCGCGATCTACGTCTCGGACAGCCTCGCGAACCGGGTGCGCGTGATCCGCGACGGCGTCGTCTACCCGTTCGCGGGCGACGGCGAGGCCAGGTTCGCGGGCGACGGCGGTCCCGCGACCGCGGCGAGCCTCCACTGGCCCACCGCGATCGAGCTCGACGCCGACGGCGGCCTGCTCATCGCCGACTCGCAGAACCACGCCGTCCGGCGGGTCGCGCCCGACGGGACCATCCGCACCGTCGCGGGCGACGGCGTCGAGGGCTTCGAGGGGGACGGCGGGCTCGCCACCGCGGCGCGGCTCGACGAGCCGAACGGCCTCGCGATCGACGACGACGGCACCATCTACATCGCCGATCGCGGCAACTTCCGCGTGCGGCGCGTGACGCCCGACGGTTTGATCGAGACGATCGCGGGCCGCGGCACGCAGGGCAGCGCGGGCGACGGCGGGCCCGCGCTCGACGCGGCGTTCGGCTACGTGGCGCGGATCGCGCTCGACGAGGGGACGCTGCTCGTCGCGGACCAGTCGAACTCGTGCGCGCGTCGGATCACGCTGCCCTGACGCGACCCGCGGTCAAGGATCCGTGCAGGTCCCCATGTAGCTCGTCGTGGCCGCGCCGCAGTCGAAGTGGCACTGCGCGCAGCGCTCCGAGTTGTCCTCGGTGACGAAGAAGTCCTGGTTCACGTCCTGCCAGTGCCAGTCGAGGTCGGGCGGCGACTCGCCCTCCTCGAGGCGCTGCATGATCGTCCAGCGCAGGATCTCGCCGCTGCAGTCGGAGTCGCCGAAGTCGTACTCCTCCTTGACGATGATCGACCCGACCGGGAACGGATCCATCCGGTTCAGGTAGGGGCCGAGCGCCGCGGGATCCGCGAGCACGCGGATGTTGTGGAGGTCGTGGTCGCCGCTCGAGCGGCAGTCGCGCACCTCGGTGTACGTGTCCGCGTAGTCGGCGGGCAGGAGGGGGTCGACGCCGGGGGTGGGTCCGGGGCACCCCGTGAGGAGCCCCGCGAAGAGGAGGAGCAGCCCGCGCCTCACGGGGTCTCGAAGACGCGGATCACGCTGTTGCCGGTGTCGGCGACGTAGAGCCGGTGCGCGGCCCAGTGGATCCCGAACGGGAGGTTGAAGTGCGCCTCGAGCGGGGGGCCGCGGTCGCCGTCGTAGCCGGACTCGCCGCAGGTGCCCGCGACGCGCTCGATGATTCCGTCGGAGCGGATCGCGCGGATGCAGTGGTTGCGCACGTCGCTGAAGTAGAGCGTGCCGTCGTCCCCGAAGGCGAGGTCGACGGGGTAGTTGAGGAGCGCCTCGGAGGCCGGCCCGCCGTCGCCCGAGTACCCGTTCTGCGCGACCCCGCCGACGGGCGGCTGCCCGGCGACGCGGTGGACCACGCCCGACGGATCGATGCGGCGGATGAGGTGGTTCGACGTGTCGGCGAAGTAGAGGCTCCCCTCCGCGTCGTAGATGATCCGGCCGGCCGGCGTGGCCGACTGCCCGAACGGCTGGCCCATGCGCAGCTCGAGCGCCGGGCCCTCGTCGCCGCCGTAGCCCGGGGTGCACGGACGCGAGCACCACTCGGCCGGGTCACCGCAAGTGAACTTGCCCGAGCCGCCGGGGCACGCGACCGGCTCGACGCCGTCGGCGCAGGCGCCGGGGCCGCCCGGCGCGGGCGCGTCGATCACGCAGCGCCCCGCGATCCTGTCGATGTTGCCGGCGCCGTCGATCCGCCGGATCACCTGGTTGGCCTGGTCGAGGATCACGAGGTTCCCCGACGGGTCGAGCGCGATGCTCGAGGGCAGGTCGAGCGACGCGGTGATCGCCGGGCCGCCGTCGCCGAAGTAGGCGCGGCGTCCGTCCCCGCAGCTGTCGGTGACCGCGCCGGTGGTCAGGTCGACGATGCGGATCTTGCTGTTGTGCCAGGCGGCCATGATCACGCGGTCGCCGGTCTCGTCGAAGACGATGTTCGTCGGGTGGTTGAAGTCCCCGTTCGCCGGATCGTCCAGCGAGCCGCCCAGCTCGCCGCGGCCGGCGATCCAGCGGAGGTCGCCCTCGGTGGTCAGCTCGCGCAGCCGGTGGTTGTTCCAGTCGAGGATGAGGAGCGAGCCGTCGGGCCGCGCCAGGATGTCCTGCGGCAGCGACATCCGCGCCTCGAGCGCGGGGATGGGGGTCGTGTCGGCGCCGCGGTCGTAGCCGTTGTCGCCGCTGCCCACGATGGTGCAGATCGCGCCACCCTCGGACGGGTCACAGGGGGGCTCGCAGCCGAGCGCGAGCGCGCAGAGGGTGAAGATGCAGATACGGGTCATCGCGCCACCATGACGATTCGGCTGTTGAGGGAGTCCATGACGTAGAGGTTGCCCTCGGGGTCGAAGGCGACGCCGAAGGGGCGGCGGAGCATCGTCTCGGTCGCGAGCAGGCCTTCCTCGTTGAGGCCGAGCTCGCCGGTGCCCACGACGGTCCGGAGCTCACCGGTGGCGAGGTCCACCGCGCGGACGCGGCCGTTGTTCGTGTCGGCGAAGTAGAGGTCGCCGTCGGGCCCGATCTCGAGGTCGCGCGGCGCGTTCAGCCGCGCCGAGATCGCCGGCCCGCCGTCGGGGCCGTCGCCCGCCTCGCCGGTCCCGGCGAACGGCTCGACGACGCCGGTCGCGAGGTCGATCACGCGGATGCGGTTGTTCTCGGTGTCGGAGACGTAGAGCCGCCCCTCGTGGAAGACGATCCCGCCGCTCGGGTTGGGGTTCGACCCGACGGCCCAGCTGAACTCCGCCTCGGTCGCCGGTCCGCCGTCGCCCGCGTCGCCCTGCGTCCCGTTACCCGCGATGGTCGTGATCTCGCCGGCGACGTCGATGCGCCGGATGCGCTGGTTCTGCTGGTCGACGATGTACAGGTTGCCGGCGTCGTCGAAGGTCGCGTCGACGAGCTGCTTGAACAGCGCGCTCGTCGCCGGGCCATTGTCGCCAGCGAAGCCCGCGCCGCCGCCGCACACGACCCGGACGAAGCCGTCGTCCGGATCGATGGTGAGCACCTTGTGGTTGTGCCACGCGACGAGGAGGACGTTGCCGTCGCGGCCGAGCAGGAGGTTGGTCGGGTGGTTGAGCTGCCACTCCGAGCCCGGCGCGCCTCCCGGCGGGATGCCGCCGAGCGGTCCGTCGCCGGGGAACACCGGGTCGGTCCAGCCGACCATGCTCTCGACCTGACCGTCCGGGTGGATCCGCCGGACGAGGTAGTTGTTGAAGTCGCTGAACCAGGCGGTGCCGTCCGGGAGGAACAAGAGATCTTGCACCTGGTTGAGGCGCGTGGCCTGCCGGTGGTGGTCTCCGTTGAAGCCCTCCTCCTCGCGGATCCCAGCCCACGTACAGGCGTGCCCGGACTCGAGCCCCTCGCACGGGTCGCCGGGCTCGCAGCCCATGCACATCCCGAGCGACAGCAGGATCGTCCAACCGAGCGCTCTACCCATCGTCATCTCTCCCCCATCTCTCGTCGCGGCCTCAGGGTGCGGGGCGGTGGACCATCACACCCTCGTTGAGCGGGAGCGAGAAGGTGCGCCCGCCCACGGCCCAGACCCCACCGTCGGGGTCGAGCCACACCGCGTGCAGATTCTGAGCCACGGCGAGCTCGGTTGCCAGCTCATGCCAGCCGCCGCCGTCGCGCTCCAGGATCGTCCCGAAATTGCCGACCGCGAAGCCCTCGTCGCCCTCGCCGAGCACGATCCCCGAGAGACTCGGCAAGGTGTTGTCCGGTGTCACGTTGTGCCAGCCGTCCCCGTCGTCCTCGACCAGGATGCCGTTCGTGAGCCCGCCGACCGCCGCGAAGCGCTGCGCGTTCGCGCTCACGGTGAAGAGCGACGAGCCGACCCCCGTGGCCCCGGGGGTGAGCGACGAGCCGTCCCAGTGGAGCGAGACGCCGTTGCTCCCGACGAGCCACACGTCGTCGGTGGCGCGCCCCGACACCTTCCAGATCGCCGCCATCGTCGGGACCTCGGCGGGCAGGGTCGGCTCCTCGACCCAGGCGTCTCCCTCGAGCCGCCAGGCGAAGCCGCCCGCGGCGTCCGACGCGCCGCCGACCGCCCACAGGTCGTCGGGCGACGCGCCCCAGATGCCGAACACGGTCTCGGTGCCCGGCGTCGTCATCGGCGTGAACACGCCGTCCTGGTAGCGAAGGATCGCGCCGCCTTCGCCGCCCATGTAGACGGGGCCGCCCGCGAACCCGAACACCCACCACAGCGACCCGGTGTGCCCGGTGTCCACCGAGCGCCACTCCGTTCCGTCGTAGCGCATCACCTGCGGGCCCGAGCCCACGTCGCCGCCGACGGCCCAGATGTCGGTCGAGCTCGTGCCCCAGACGGAGAGGAGCGCGCCTGGGAGATCCTCCTGGACGACCTCCCAGGCGGGAGGCGAGCACGCGATCAAGAGGGGCAGGGCCAAGGCGAGCGAGTGACGCACGCCGGGGATGGTGGCACGTCCGCCGACCGGTTCGCACGTCACCATCGGCGGCCGCCGTCGAACGCTCGTCGCCCGCCGCGCACCTTGACACCTGCGGCCCCTGTTCGATACTGGCGCGAGGCCCGGTCTGGCCGCACGGGGGCGTGCGGCCATCGGGTCCCCGGACGGCCCGTTGGCGGCGGCCGGCCGCGCCCCGAGATCCCCAGGAGATTGAGCGCATGCCTCGACGATTGCTTAGCCGTTTGCCGGCCCTCTTCATCGCGCTCGCGTTCGGTTGCGGAGGCAACGGACTGCCCGACGCCGACATCGTGCTGCCCGACGGCGGCGGCCCGATGGTCGACGGAGGCACCGGGCTCCCCGACTCGGGCATCGGCGGGGGTGGCCTCTCGCTCGATCGCCTCGTGCCGGAGTTCGGCCCGTACTCGGGCGGCAACGCCGTGGTCCTGCGCGGCCGCGGCTTCGACGACGAGGCGCAGGTCCGCTTCGGCGGCCGCGACGTGCAGCCCGCCGATCACCGCCTGATCGACGACCGCCGCCTCGAGGTCATCGCGCCCGCGGGCGAGGTCGGCCCCGTCGACGTCGAGATCACCGTCGGCGGCGAGACCGTCACCCTCGAGAACGGCTACACGTACGAGCCCATCTACGTCGACCCCGACTCCGGCGCGGTCGCGGGTGGCACGTTCGTCACCATCACCGGCTCGGGCACCAACTTCCAGGACGGCGACACCGTCACCTTCGGTCGCACCGCCTGCACCGACGTCACCGTCGTCTCGCCGACCGTCATCACCTGCCGCACGCCCCCGTCCGCGGCGGGCACCGTCGACGTCACCGTCACCGACGCGGAGGACGGCAGCGAGATCGCGGCCACCGACGCCTACACCTACTACGACTCGACCGACCCGTTCTCGGGCGGCCTCGGCGGCGGCTCCATCGAGGGCGCGATCAACATCAACGTGATCGACGCGACCACCGGCGCCCCGGTGCCGGACGCCTACGCGATCGTCGGCGAGGACCTCAGCACGGTCCACCAGGGCCTGACCGACAGCCTCGGTCAGATCACGTTCTCGGGCCCGGACATCATGCCGCCGGCCACCGTGCACATCTCGAAGTTCTGCTACGAGCGCACCTCGGTCGTCGCCTTCGACGCGCGCGACGTGACCGTCTTCCTCATCCCGTGGATGGACCCGATGTGCGGCATGGGCGACCCCGACCCGCCGCCCGCGGGGCGCGGCCGCAACGGCTCGTTCATCGAGGGCGAGCTGATCTGGTACGGCCCGAACGAGATGGGCCCCAACCCGTGGGGCAACGTCCCCGAGGCGCGCCCGGGCTGGACCCGCGTCGCCTACGTCTACACCACGGCCATCAACCTCTTCGCGGTGACCCGTGACCCGCGCTACGGCAACCCCGATCCGGCGGCCGGCGGCTCCATCCACCGCGTGCTGGAGACCCCGACGGGGATCCTCGGCTACCCGTACTCCATCTTCGCGCGCCCGGCGGGCCTCGCGGTCTACGCGCTCGCGGGCCTCGAGAACGACGCCGACGGACGGTTCGTCCCGTACGTGATGGGCGTCGGCCGCAACGTGCTCGCCGGCCCCGGCGAGACCGTCTCCGGCGTCGACGTCGTCATGAACATCCCCCTCGACCACTACCTCGAGGTCGAGGTCACCGAGCTGCCGATGGAGGCCCGCACGGGTCCGGACCGGTTCCGCCTCCGCGCGGACATCGACCTCGGCGGCGAGGGCGTGATCGTGCCGATCGTCAACGACATCGACCTGAACACGCTGCGCCGGCGCGACGCCTCGCGGGCCTTCCGCTTCGTCTCGCAGCCGAGCCTCGAGGGCGCGCTCGCGGACGGCCGCTACCGCGTCGAGGCGGGGTGGTTCTCCGGCGACTTCGACGGCCAGCCGTACACGGTGGCGGTGGAGAACGGCGTCACCGCGATCGACTCCACGCTCATCATGGGCGGCTACCTGGGCATCCCCAACCCGACCGCGCCGGGCTTCGGCGAGCGCATCCCGGACGACCGCGTCCTGCGCTGGGACGCGGACGGCGCGACGCCCGACCTCAACATCGTCATCATCGTCGACTCCACCGGGAACCCGGCGTGGCGGATGTTCCTGCCCGGCAACGTCCGCGAGGCGCCCATCCCGGACCTCAGCAGCATCGAGGGCCTCGACGACCTCAACCCCGGGTTCATGACGTGGGCGGTCTTCGCCGTCAGCATCCCCGGCTTCGAGTTCGACGAGTTCCGCTACGAGTACCTCAACAGCCGCTTCTGGAGCCGCTGGGCGGTCGACTACTTCTCGGCGCAGCGCTGAGCGCCGGGCTGTCTCTGTCGGGCGGCGTCACGGCTGGGTCCGCGGCGCCGCCTTCGCTATGCTCAGGCCGTCCCATCCCGAGCTCTCCATGGGGGTTGTCTTGAAGGTTCGCTTCTCTGCCTTGCTTCTGATCTCGGCCCTCGCGGCCGCGGGCTGCGACACCGGCGGTGGGCCGCCTCCCGGTCGTGACGCGGGCTCGCCGTTCCGAGACGGCGGCTTCTTCTGCATCGACGAGACGTCGATGACCTGCCAGGGGAACACGCACCTCTCGTGCACCCGGGACTCCGAGTTCCTCAGCACCGTCGCGGACAACTGCGACCTGCGCACGGACGGCTTCAACCTCTGCGTGAACGGCCTGGGCTGCCGCGTCTGTCGGCCCGACGAGATCTTCTGCCGCGACGGCGACGTCGTGCAGTGCAACTCGGACGGCACCGCGTACACGACGCTCGAGGAGTGCGACATCTCCATCGGCGACGTCTGCGACCTCGGCCAGTGCCGCAACCTCTGCCAGCTCGCGATCGAGGCGCGCTCGTACCAGGGCTGCGAGTTCTTCGGCGTCGACCTCGACAACGCGGCGCTCGGCGCCGGCCGCGACGCGGCGGGGCAGCAGTACAGCATCGTCGTCTCCAACCCGAGCCCGTACCCGACCGAGGTGGTCGTCGAGCGGAACCGCGCGGCCCAGGGCGCCGCGCTGGAGCTCGAAGAGGTCGAGCGCGTCACCGTGCTGCCCGGCGACCTCGAGGTCCTCGACCTGCCGCGCCGCGAGGTCGACGGATCGAGCAGCTTCGCGCCGTGCGACGCGAGCGCGCAGTGCGACGTCGGCGAGGCCTGCTGGTGCGCGGGCGACGCGCGCGTCGAGGACCCGCCCCCCGTCGGCGGGATGCACCGCGACTGCCGCTGCCGCAACGCCGCGGGCAGCAACGGGATGAACGACGGCACCCACTCCGCGCTCACGTCGAACGGCTACCGCGTCAGCTCGGTCCTGCCGATCATCGCCTACCAGTTCAACCCGCTCGACAACGTCGGCGTCTTCTCGAACGACGCGTCGCTGCTGCTGCCGACCTCCGCGATCGGGCAGACCTACACGGTCGTCGCCTGGCCGCAGACGATCGCGAACAGCACCAACCCGAACGAGGACTTCGACCCGAGCACCGACGACGAGGACCTGCGCGCGTTCATGACGGTGGTGGGCGCGACGCCCGGCACGCACGTCACGATCACGTTCGGGGAGTCGGTCCGCAACGTGGTGGGCCTCGGCACGCGTCCCAACGCGGTGCCGGGCGACGTGTGGGAGTTCGACATCGGCCCGTTCGACGTCGTCAACATCGAGACCCAGGGCTTCAACGCGGACTTCACCGGCACGCTCGTCGACGCGACGAACCCCGTCGGCGTCTTCGTCGGCTCCGAGGCCTCCGACGCGCCGCGCTTCAACACGCTCGCGAACCGGCAGTGCTGCGCCGACCACCTCGAGGAGCAGCTCTTCCCGAACGACACGCTCGGCCGCCGCTTCTTCATCGGGCGGATGCCGCCCCGCTCCACCGCGCTGAACGCCGCGTTCGTCGACCCGACGCGCGACAGCGTGGGCGAGTTCAACGAGCCCGAGTACGTGCGCGTCGTGGCGGTGGAGTCGGGGACGACGACCATCACCACGACCCTCATGCCGCCGGACGACTTCGTCTCGATCGACCAGGGTCAGAGCGTGATCCTGCTCGCCAACCAGGACTTCGAGATGAACGCCGACCACGCGGTGGCGGTGCTCCAGACCCTGCCGAGCCAGGAGGCCGTCGGGATCATCAACGACTACCCGGGCGGGGACCCCGCGATCATCGCGGTCCCGCCGGTCGAGCAGTACCGGCAGGAGTACGTCTTCTTGACGCCGAACCTGTACGCGTTCGACTTCGTCACGATCGAGGCGCCCTTCGACGCCACCGTCATCCTCGACGACATGGACATCCAGATGTGGGTGGCCGACGGTCGCTGCCACGCGGCCCCCGCGGACGGCATCATGCGCCGCATGGGGGACCCGCCCCCCGAGTGGCTCGTCTACCGCTGCCAGTTCTCGTTCCCCGACGTCATCGGGCTCCCGAACGTGCGCGTCCTCGACGGGATCCAGGACGACGGCTACCACACGCTCGTCGCGAGCGATCCGGTCGGCCTGACCGTGTACGGCTTCGACGCGTTCGTCAGCTACGCCTACGCGGGCGGGCTGAACCTCCAAGAGATCCGGTAGCGAGGCGCGGAGGCGGGTGCGGCTCCGTCTCCAGGTCGGCGTCGCCCTCGGCGCGCTCTGGCTCGGCGCCTGCGACGGCGGCGCGCCGGAGGACGCGGGCGCGGACGGAGCGGTCGCCGCGGACGCGGGGGCGCCGGTCGACGCCTCCGGGCTGCCGCCGCCGCGCGACCCCTGGCCGACCTTCGCCGCGCCGCCCGACGTCGAGCTCGCGCTCTTCGACGACGCGCCCTGGCTCCTCGACGCGAACCGCTGGCGCACCGAGTACGACGTCGCCAGCGACACGCCGGAGCGCGCGCGCCGCGGCGGGTTCGGCCTCGGCAACGGGCACGTGTTCGCGTTCGTGGGGATCGGCGAGCCCGACCTCGCGACGGTGCACGAGCTCGTCGGGCCGACCTACGACAAGGGCGAGGCGTTCTTCTCGGACGTGGAGCTGCGCGTGCGCGTCGCGGGGGCGCCGTGGCGGCCGACCACGCAGTGGCAGTGGGAGGTGCGCTCGACCGCGGTGGTGGTGACGCTGAGCCGCGGCCCGGACCTCGACGTGGTGACGGTCGACTTCGCGCCCTGGACGCGCGCGGCGTGGAGCGATCCGGCCGCGCCCGAGGAGCGCGCCATCGTGCGGCTCGTCGCGGTGCGCTCGACGGGGACGTCGTCGCTCTCCGACGTGGAGGTGGCGCTCGGCGGGATCGAGGGCTGGACCGACGAGGGCGGCGCGCCCGCGCAGCGGCGCTCGGGCGGCGCGCGCCTGGCCCGGCTGAGCGCCGTCGGCGGGACCACGGACGGCGCGTCGCGAGAGGCGCGGATCGCGCGGCCGACCCTCGCGCCCGGCGAGGAGACGCGCGGCGTGTTCGTGCTGTCGGCCGCCGGCTCCGACGCCGCGACCGCGGAGACCCTCGACGCGCTCGGCGCCGCGGACGCGCTCGCGCTCGCGGAGGCGACGCGCGACGCCTGGCGCGGCTGGGCGGCGACGGGGGCGAGGCTCACCACCCCCGAGCCCATGGTCGACGACCTCGTCGAGGCGGCGCGCGTGATGCTCAAGGTCCAGGAGGCCGCGAACGGCGCGACGTGCCCGATGTCCGAGTACACGGGGACGTGGCTGCGCGACGCGATCGGGCCCGTCATCGCGCTCGCCGCCCTCGGGCACCACGACGACGTGCGCGCGATGCTCGACGCGCAGTACGCCGCGATCGTCACGCGCGGAGATCTCGCCAACCGGCTCCGCAGCGACCTCGACCCCGCCGCGCCGCTGCCCCCGACGCCCGACTTCCGCGCGCTCGGCGCGCTCGAGGGCCGCGTCCGCGCCGAGGGCCCGAGCTACGTGGTGCTCGCCTACGACGAAGAGGCTCGCTGGACGGGGAGCCGCGCCCGGGTCGACGAGCGCTTCGATCTCTTGTTCCACGCGGCCGCGGACCAGCAGCGCACGCCAGACGATTTGCTCCCCTACAGCGGCGACGAGACGTACAGGACCGCGATGGCGTTCTCGCTCGGGTTCGGCGCGGCCGAGCAGTTCGTCGACGGCTTCGTCTCCTCGGACAGCTCGTTCCTGCTCGTCGTGGCGGCGGAGCGCCTCGCCGCGTCCGCCGACGCGCTGGGCCGGAGCGCCGACGCGGACGCGCTGCGCGAGCTCGCGGCCCGGGTCCGCGCGTCCGCCGACGCCCTCTACTGGAACGAGGAGGGCGGCTTCTTCGCTCCGCTCGCGAGCGACCCCGACCGCGTCCCGTGGCCCGCGCCCTTCGAGGACGTCTCCGAGAAGCCGGCGTGGCTCGGCTACTTCGAGGCCGGCGACCCGCGCGCGCGCCGCAGCCTCACCAGCCTCGTCGAGCGGCTCGGGCTGCGCGACCGAGGCTTCCCCGCGACGCCGGCCGACGCCCGACACGCGGTAGCGCTGCGCGCGATCGGGACCCGCTACGGGATGCACACGGGGATGAGCGCGGGCTACTTCCTCGGCGCCGCCGCGGCGCTCGATCTGCCCGAGGCGGAGGCCGCCTTCGACGCGATCGGCCGGACCGCCAACACCACCGGCAGCTGGTCCGAGTACATGGTCTACGAGGACCACGCGAACGTCGCGCTCGGCTACGACCCGGACGGCCCGATGGGCGAGTACACCGCGCGCTATCGGCCCTGGGAGGGCGGCATCGACCTGCGCGCGCTCCTCGACTACCTCGCGGGGCTTCGGCCCGAGCTCGACCCCACGCCGCGGCTCCACCTGGCGCCGCGCCTGCCGGCGGGCTGGGATCGCTTCGCGCTCGAGGGCCTCCGGCTCGGCGCCGCGACGCTCGACCTGGTCGTCAGCGACGCGGGCGACGGCGCGAGCCGCGTGCGTCGCTACGAGCTCACCGAGGCCGACGGCGTCGACTCCGTCGCCGTGGCGATCGGGCTCCGGCTCCCGGCCGGTGAGCTCGAGGCGGTGACGATCGACGGAGCGCCCGTCGACCTCTCGACGGTCACCCTGGATCCGGATCGCGAGCGCCTGCGCGCGGAGCTCGCGCCGGTCGCGGTCGCCCCGGCCGCGACGGTCGTCGTCGAAGCTCGGTACACCCCGACCCCGTAGCCGCGGCGTATGCTCCGCGGCGATGCGCACCGTCACCGCCCTGACCCATCGCTGCCTCGCGCTCGAGCTGCTGCGGATGCGCGTCGCGATCGACCTCGACCCCGAGGAGGTCGGCGACGACGCGGCCGAGTACGTGGCCGAGTACGCCGCGCTCGCCGAGGAGCTCGGCCTCGAGGAGGTGATGACGGCGGACGAGCGCGCGCTGCTCTCCGCGGACGTCGGCGCCACCGTCCCCGACGTCGCCGACGAGACGATCGTCTCGGGGCTCGTGATGGAGTGGGTGCTGCTCTGGGCGCTGGGCCGGATGGACGCCCCGCCGCCGACCGACGTCCTCGACGATCCCGCGCTCGCCGAGAAGGTCGAGGGCGGTCAGCTCGTCGCCGACGGCTTCGAGGCCGAGCGGCTGCCGGCGATGATCGAGGCGATGCGGCCGCGCAGCGTCGACGACCTCGAGGGCGAGCTCGCGGTGTACGCGGCGATCCACGCGCGCGACGAGGGCGCGGTCGAGGCGACGGTCGCGCTCCTCTGCGCGGCGGTCCTCTCGTGGATCCTCGATCCCACGATGGCGATCGACGGTGACTTCGAGCTCACCGTCACGAGCTTCGAGCTCTAGCCCTCGTCGGTGTCGATCAGCCCGGCCGCGCGCGCGCGCTCGTGGAGCTTCGCCTTCAGCAGGCTGAAGCGCTTGCGGATGCGGGGGACGGCGTTCGCGTCGTCCTCGCCGAGCACCTGCGCGATGTCCGCCCAGGGCATCCGTCGATCGACGCGAAGGACCAGCAGCGAGCGCTCCCCCTCGTCGAGCTCGTCGCGCAGCGCGGTGAAGCGGTCCTTCACCTCCGTGCGCAGCCACGGCCGCGTGCGCGTGCGGATCGCGGCCTCGACCTCGCCGAGCGCGCTCAGGTTCGCGCGCCGCTTCTCGTGCGGCGTCCGGCGGTAGCGCGCGTGCGCGTTGCGCGCGAGCACGTAGAGCCACGTCCGCATCGAGCTCTCCCAGCGGAACGCGGGCAGCGCCTTCCAGAGGTCCTCGCTCATCGTCGAGAACACCTCCTCGGCCACCGACGCGTCGCCGCACGTGGCGACGAGGTAGCCGAGGATCTCGGAGCCGTACCCCTCGAGCGCGGAGGTCGCCGCGCCGTGGAGGTCGCCGGCCGTCGCGCGCTCCCGGATGCCGGCTTCGAGGGCGTCGTCCATCGCGCGATTCTACGCCGCGGCGCGCTCCTCGCGGGCGAACCACGCGTGGGTGGCCCGCATCACCGCCTCGGGGCTGCGGGGCTCGAGCCCGAGGTGGCTGCGCGTCTTCTCGAGGTCGTACCAGGCGAAGCGGCCGAGCACGTCGTGCACCGCGGCCCGCGTGAGCTGCGGCGGCTTGCCCGTGATCCACGCGCCCAGCTCCATCATCGACGCGACGCTCGCGAGGACCCATCGCGGCGCCCTCAGCGCCCCGGGCTTCTTGCCCGACACGCGCTCGATGATGCGCCCCAGCTCCTGGTTCTCGATGTTCTCACCGCCGACGATGTAGCGGTGCCCGGGCTGGCCGCGCTCCGCCGCGAGCGCGTGCGCCTCCGCGACGTCGCGCACGTCCACCAGGTTGGCGCCGCCGTCGACGAGCGGGCTGTCGCCGCTCAGCAGATCGCGCGCGAGCTTGGACGAGGGCGTGACCCGGTGGTCGTGGGGCCCGAGCACCATCGTGGGCAGGATGGTGCAGAGCTCCAGCCCCAGCTCCTCGGCGAGCTCCCACGCGCGCCGCTCCGCGCGCTGCTTGGCGACGTAGTAGGGGACCTGGAGATCCTCGGCCCAGTGCTCCGCGTCGAGGAGGCGATCCGCGGTGGGCGACATGCCCACGGTCGCGACGCTGCTGGTCGCCACGACGCGGGTGATCCCCGCCGCCTTCGCCGCCCGCAGCACGTTCTCCGTGCCCTCGATGGCGGGCTTCATGATCGTCTCGACGTCCTTGGCCCAGATCGCGAACACGGCCGCGCAGTGGAAGAGCGTGTCGCAGCCCTCCATCGCGGGCCCCAGCGTCTCGGGCTCGAGGATGTCCCCCTCGACGAGCTCGACGTCCACGCCCTCGAGGCCGCGGCGATCCGACCCGGCGCGGACGAGCGCGACGACCTCCACCCCGCGACCCCGCAGGGTCCGGCAGAGGTTCGATCCGATGTGGCCGTTGGCTCCCGTGACGATGGCTCGCTTCATGGTCTCCTCCTCGCTTCGAGGGGTAGAGACGCTCGCCTCGAGGTGTGAACGAGAAAATCGTCGCGGCCCGATCTCCTGTCGCCGGACGCGCTAATCCGCGCTCGACCTCCGGCGCCCCCGCGTGCACCTTTGACGCGTGCCTCGCACCTCCGCGCTCGTGCTCCCGCTGCAGCTCGCGGAGACGTTCCGGGTCTGCGCGCCGACGGTGGTGGAGGCGGCGCTCGGCCGGGTCGATCGCGGGGTCTGCGACCGGCGCCTCGACGTCTGGGCGCGCAACGCCGTGCGCCTCGCCGACGTGCGGCTCGAGGTGAAGGGCCTCGAGCACGTGCGCGGCGATCGGACGCACCTGCTGATGAGCAACCACCAGTCGAGCTACGACATCTTCACGCTCTTCGTCGCGTTCCCGCACTCGATGCGGATGGTCGCGAAGAAGGAGATGTTCCGGCTCCCGATCATGCGCGGCGGGATGCTCGCGGCGGGGTTCGTCTCGCTCGACAGGAGCGATCGGGCCAAGGCGGTGGCGACCCTCGAGCACGCCAAGGGCGTGATGGCCGACGGGATCAACCTGTGGATCGCGCCCGAGGGGACGCGGAGCCCCGACGGCGCGCTGCTCCCGTTCAAGAAGGGCGGCTTCATGCTCGCGCTGCAGAGCGGGATCCCGATCCTGCCCGTCACGATCGACGGCACCCGCGACGTGCTCCCCTCGAAGGACTGGCGCGTCCGCAAGGGGCAGCGCGTGCGGATCACGTTCCACGCGCCGATCGAGGCCGCGGCCTACGGGCTCGAGCGCCGCGACGCGCTCATGGCCGCGGTGCGCGACGCCATCGGCTCCGCGCTCCCCGCTTGAGGGTCGTGGAAATTTCGCGCAAAGGACGCGAAAGGGGGCAAGAGGGGGGTCGGTTGGGTGGGATGGTCATTCGTCAGCAGTAGCGACGCGATCGTCATTCCGCTCTCCCCTGCCCCCCTTCGCGCTCTCTGCTTCTTTCCGCCCTTCGCGCGAAATTCTCTCTCGTCCCTGCGTCAGGGAGAGGGCGGACGTCGCGCATGGGGACGAGCCGCGCGGCCTTCACGTTCAGCGCGCCCTGATGACGCTGCAGCTCACCCTCGACGAGCAGCACCGGGTGCTCGGTGAGGACCTTGCGCTGCGCGGCGGCGAGCTGCGGAGACACGACCACGTTGACCATCCCGGACTCGTCCTCGAGCGAGAGGAACACGAAGCCCTTGGCGGTCATCGGGGACTGGCGGCTGTTCACGAGCCCGGCCACGCGGATCGGGCCGCCCGGGTGATCGGCGAGCGCGGCCGCGGGCGTCACGCCGTGGCCGGCGAGGCGCGCGCGCATCAGCTCGATGGGGTGGCGGCCGGTCGAGGCGCCGAAGGTCGCGTACTCGTCGATCACGATCTCGCCCTCGGTGAGCGCTGGCAGCTCCGGGACGCCGCGCGGGGGCGGCGGGCGATCGAGCGGGCCGCCGCGCGCGCGGGTCAGGCGCCGCACCTCCCACTGCGCGCGGCGACGGTCGCCGGCCCACGCGTCGAACGCGCCCGCGCGCGCGAGTGTGAGCAGCGCGCGCGCGGGGATCGCGGCGGCCTCCGCGTAGCGGCCGAGCGCGTCGAGCCCCTCGCGACCCCGCGCCGCCGCGCGGCCTCGCTCGAGCCCCTCGCGCGCCGCTTCGCCCACGCCGTCGACGAGCGACAGCCCGAAGCGCACCGCGAAGGGGTGAGCGCCCTCCGTCGGCTCGAGCGTGCACGCCCACGAGGAGCGCTCCGCGTCGGGCCCCCGCACCTCGACCCCGCGGCGCTTCGCGTCGGCGACGAGCGTGCCGACGGGGTAGAAGCCCATCGGCTGCGCGTTGAGCACCGACGCGTAGAACTCCGGCGCGTGGTGGGTCTTGAGGTACGCCGACGCATAGACGAGCAGCGCGAACGACGCCGCGTGGCTCTCCGGGAAGCCGTAGCTCGCGAACGCGGTGAGCTGCTTCACGATGCGGTTGGCGACGTCGTCCTCGATCCCCCGGTCGCGCATCCCGTCGAGCAGCGCGAGCCCGAGCCGCGCCATCTGCGCCCCCGAGCGCGAGCGGCTCATCGCGCGGCGCAGCGCGTCGGCCTGCGTCGGCGAGAAGCCCGCCGAGACGATCGCGAGCTTCATCCCCTGCTCCTGGAAGAGCGGCACCCCGAGGGTGCGCTCGAGGACCGGCTCGAGCGAAGGATGGAGGTAGGTGACCGGCTCCTCGCCGCGGCGGCGCCGGATGTAGGGGTGCACCATCTCGCCCTGGATCGGGCCTGGACGAATCAAGGCGACTTGCACCACCAGATCGTAGAACCGCGTGGGGCGCGTCCGCGGGAGCGTGTTCATCTGCGCGCGCGACTCGATCTGGAAGACCCCGACCGTGTCGGCGCGCCCGATCATCCGATACGTCGCCGGGTCGTCGGCGGGGAGGCTCGCGAGGTCGATCGGGATCCTCCGGTGAGCGCGGACCAGCTCGAGCGCGTCGGCGAGCAGCGTCAGCATGCCGAGCCCGAGCAGGTCGATCTTCACGAGGCCCACGGGCGCGAGGTCGTCCTTGTCCCACTGGATGACGGTGCGGCCGTCCATGCTCGCGGGCTCGATGGGGACGACCTGGCTGAGCGGCTCCCCCGTGAGCACGAAGCCGCCCACGTGGATCGAGCGGTGCCGCGGGAGGCCGCTGAGCCCGCGCACGATCCGCACGAGCGCGCGCGCGGCGCCGCTGCTCGGATCGAGGCCGGCGCGGGTGAGGCCGCCGTGCGAGAGCTCGTTCGCGGCGCCCTCGGCGGTGCCCACGGGGCCGTCGGTCGGGACCGACGGGCCGACCTCGCGCGCGAGCCGATCGCCGATCTCCGTCGGCAGCCCGAGCACCCGCGCGGCGTCCCGCACCGACGAGCGGCCGCGCCACGTGATCACCGTGCACACCATCGCCGCGTGCTCGCGGCCGTAGCGCTCGTACACGTAGGCGAGCACCTGCTCCCGGTCCTGGTGCGCGAGGTCCACGTCGATGTCGGGCGGCTCCTCGCGCCCCTCGGCCAGGAAGCGCTCGAAGAGCAGGCCGCCCGCGATCGGATCGACGGCGGTGATCGCGAGGCAGTAGCAGACCGCGCTGTTGGCGGCGCTCCCGCGGCCCTGCGCGAGCACGCCGCGCGCGTTCGCGAAGCGCACGATGTCCCAAACGATCAGGAAGTACCCGGCCAGGCCGAGCTCGCGGATCACCCGGAGCTCGTGCCGCAGCTGCGCGCGGTGGCGGTCGGTCAGGCGCGCCCCGTAGCGCCGCCGCGCGCCCTCGCGCACGCGCTCGGCGAGGAACGCGTCCGGGTCCTCGCCGGGTGGGAGCGGGAACCGGGGGAGGGTGGGGCGCAGGTCGTCGAGGGAGAAGCGGCAGCGCTCGGCCACCTCGAGGGTGCGCCACACCCCCTCGGGCACCTCACGGAACGCGCGCTCGAGCTCGGCGGGCGCGCGCAGGCGCCGCGCGTCGTTCGGGAAGAGCGCGTCACCGGCCTCCGCGAGCGGCACGCCGAGCTTCAAGCAACGCAAGGTGTCTTGCACCAGCTTGTCCGCCGAGGTCGCGTGCCGGACGTCCCCCGCGGCCACCCACGGCACGCCGAGGCGCTTGGCGAGGCGCAGGCGATCGCGGGTCCGCTCCACGTCCTCGGCGAGGGCGTGATCGTTGAGCTCGACGAAGAAGCGCCCGCGGAAGATCTCGGCGAGCGCGCCGCCGAGGCGCTCGGCCGCGGCGGGGCCGTCCGCGTCGTGCGCGCGCTGCAGCGCGCCCTCGTGCGCGGCGCCGAGGCAGACGAGGCCGCGGGCGTGCCGATCGAGGAGCGCCAGATCGACGGCGGGCTCCCCGCGCGGCTGGCCCATGCGCGCGCGCGTCACGAGGGTGCTGAGGTTCGACCAGCCGCGCGCGTCCTCGCAGAGCAGGACCACCGTGCCGCCGCGATCGAGGGTGAGCTCGGCGCCGAAGATCGGGCGGACGCCGTGCTCCTTGCAGCCCTCGGCGAAGCGCACCGCGCCGCCGAGATCGTCGAGGTCGGTGAGCGCGAGGCAGCCGAGCCCGAGATCCGCGGCGCGGCGCGCGAGCGCCTCCGGGAGGGACGCCCCGTCGAGCATCGAGAAGGCGCTCCGGGCGTGCAGCTCGACGTAGCTCGTCAATCGACGAACGCGACCGCTTCCCACGCGGCCGGGCGGCGAGCGCGGAGCATGACGAGCAGCGGGCCGTCGACCTCGGCCCACGCGAGGCGCTCCACGCGCAGCGCGCCGGTGAGCCAGAACGGGGCGAGCGCGCGCTCCACGCGGCCGAGACGGACGAGCCGGCGGCGCCGCCCCGCGAGCTCGATCCACTCGCCGTGGAGCAACACCGGGGGCACCTGCTCGCGCCACGGGAGCGCGGGCCCGGCCACCGGCGCGTCGCCCGTCCACGCGGCGCGCGAGAGCGCCGAGGCGAGCTCGACCCGCGAGGCGCGCCGGATCGCGTGGGCGCCGAAGCGGCTGCTCAAGCGCGCGAGCGCGACCTCCCGCGCGGCGGGATCGCGCCGCGGCTCGGCGAAGAGGGGCACGTTGCGATCGGTGAGGGGAGCCAGCTCGCGGGCGACGAGCGCGAGCCCGGTGACGGGTCCCGTGGGCTCGAGCCGCTCGAGGTGCGCGTGCGCGAGCTCGAGCAGGAGCCGCGGATCCGCGATGGGGCCGCCACCGCGGATCGTCACGAGCACCGGGTCCACGCCGCGCCGACCGCGCAGCTCGAGCTCGAGCGCGGTCACCCCGAGCCCGCGCCCGCGCGGCTCGTGGAGGAGGCGCTCGAGCGCGGGCCGCAGCACGAAGAGGAGCGGCTCGAGCCGATCGAGCTCGACGTCGTCGAGGTCGATGGACACCGACGGGGGCTCGTCGACGGGGGGGACCCGCGGGCCGCGCGGATCGTCGCCGCCCGCGCGCCGCCACGCGGCGGCGACCTCCGGCCCGAACCGGACCCCGACGTCGACCGGATCGAGCGCGCGCAGCGCCCGCACCGATCGCACCCCGAGCGACGCGAGCCCCTCGATCGCGCGGGGCGGGAGCTCGAGCGCGGCGAGCGGCGCGGCGTCGAGGTGCGCGTCGTCCACCGCGCCCGCGTCGGTGCGCGCGGCCGCGTAGGCGACGGCGGCCCACGCGCCCACGCCGACGTGCACCGGCCCCGCGTGCGAGAGCGCGGCGCGTACGCCGTCGATCCAGCGCGCCCCGACGGGCTCGCACCAGAAGCGCCCGACGCCGTCGGCGCTCACGCGCGGGGTCCAGCGCAGGAGCGCCCCGGTCACGAGGCGGTGCGCTTCGGCGAGGAGCGTGGCGTCGACGAGCGCGCTCTCGAGCGATGCGCAGCGGGCGCGGGCGGCGGCGAGGGTCTGGCCCGGGCGCACGCCGGCCGCGCGCGCGGCCTCATCGATCCACTGGACCTTCGCCGCCGTCCCGCGGCCCCGATGCACCGCTCGTCCGCCGGGTCCGCCCGCCGTGTCCGGATGGTGGGCGACGATCGGGAGCTCGGGGAGCAGGACGCAGGCGATCGGGGCGCGTGCCCGTCTCGATCTCCAGCGCGGTTCGTTCGCCTCGTTCACCGACCATCACCTCCACGCGACGGGTCCTCGGCACGTCGCCGAGGGGACCATCGACCCAGCGCACGAGCCCCGCGGAGAGCCCGATGCGGTGGGTCGTCGACCAGGGCGCCGCCTGCGCCGACCACTGCGTGACCACGACGCGCGTCCCGCGATCGCGCGCCACGCGGGAGACGCGGACGCCCACCCCCTGCGGCGCGGGCGGCGGCTCGAGGAGCACCGCGAGCCCGAACGCGCCCGAGCGCAGCGCGATGTCGAGCGCCGCCCACACCTCGCCGCCGTGGGTCCGGACCACCCAGATCGGCGCCTTCGCGTCCTCGGGCTCGAGCCACGCGTGCGGCATGCTCGTGCCCATCGCGTCGAGCGCGATGACGGGCTCCCCGCGGCGCGCCATCTCCCGGGCCCACGAGGTCGCGAGGGCGAGGGTCCCCGAGCCGGCGCCGCCCACCACGAGGGCGCTCTCGCCGGGCCGCAGGCCGCCGCCGATCGCGCGGTCGACGCGGCTCCACCCGCTCGGGAGCGAGTCCCCTTCGAGGCGACGATGCAGGTCGACGTCGGCGCCGAAGCGCTCGCGGAGGGCGACGCGCAGGGCCTCGACCACGGGACGGCGAGCGGGGTTGGCCACGTGAGCTCCATACTGAACGAGTGATCAGCATAGGGCGCGATCCCGCGGGGGGTCAACGACTCGCGTTCGACACCCAAACCGTTCCCGCAAACCGCGGGGCGCGAGGCATACTCGCGGCATGAGTGGGCGGACGTGGAGCATGCTCCTCGCGGCTCTCCTGGCGCTCTTCATGGTCGCCGGGGACGCGACGGCGCAGAGCAGCGGTGGGAGCTTCGGCGGCGGGAGCTTCGGAAGAGGCGCCAGCAGCGGCGGCGGCGGCAGCAGCTCGGGGAGCTGGGGCGGCGGCTCGAGCAGCGGCTCGGGGAGCTGGGGCGGCGGCTCGAGCAACTCGGGCTGGGGATCGAATTCGACCCCCACGAGCAGCTCCGGTGGCGGCGGCGGCGGGTTCGGCCTCGGCGGCCTCTGCTGCCTGGTGTTCATCGTCGGCATCATCGGCCTCGTCGTCGTCGGCAAGATGTTCGGCAGCAAGAAGGGCGGATCGGGGGCGAAGGCCTCGGGCGGGCCGGCCGCGTACCACGGGCCCGACGCCATGCACGTGTCCCGGTTGAGCATCGGCATCGACTGGCGAGCTAGACGAGATGTGCAAGGGACATTGACGAGGTTGGCGCAGTCGGGGGACACCTCGTCACCGCAAGGGTTGGCCAACCTGCTGCGCGAGACCGTGCTCGCGCTGCGTCGCGCGGAGATGTCCTGGCTCTACATCGCGCAGGAGAATTCCGGCCCGATGGCCCCGCAGTCGGCCGAGCAGCAGTTCCACCAGATCGCGAACAACGTGCGCGCGCGGTTCCAGAAGGAGACCGTCCGCGCCGGGTGGGGCGGCGGCGTACAGCAGCAGGACGCGGGCGCGATGCAGGCGAACAAGAACGAGGGGGAGGGGACGGTGGTGGTGAGCCTCATCATCGCCAGCTACCGCCCGCTCGCCGCGATGCAGAACCCGGACGCGAACCAGCTCCGCACCGCGCTCGACAACCGCGCGGCGCTGACGGCCGACCAGCTCGGCGCGCTCGAGGTCGTGTGGTCTCCGTCGGAGGAGAACGACCGCATGAGCAGCGCGGAGCTCGAGCAGAACTACCCGGAGATGAGCCTCATCGATCCGAACAGCATCGCGGGCCGCATCTTCTGCACGTACTGCCAGGGCCCGTTCGCGATGGAGCTCCTGACCTGCCCGCACTGCGGCGCGCCCGCGGAGGCGAGCCAGAACAACCGAGCCCCTCGCGGCGCGGGGTGAGAGCTCCGTCCTTTCGCCACCCGCCAACTCCACCGCGTTTGCCCGGCGATCTATCGGGAGCTCTTCGCCGGCGATGTGGTGGCAACGCTCAACCCGCACGGAGGTCGTGGCCGCGCGAAGCGCGGCCCGACCGACCGGCGCGCAAGGCGCGCCGACGGCGCGAAGCGCCGCCCCTCCGTCGTAGGCGCGCAGCGCCGGAGACGGAGGCCGAGGGGGTGAGACGGCGCCGAAGGCGCCGGCGAGGGGGACCGGGGTCCCCCTGGGGGACAGAACTCCCACGGCCCCGCACGTTAGCCAGTGTCCCACCGTCCCACAGAATCGGGGGCGAAGCCCCCGCCTCGCGCGCGCCGCGCGCGAGAGAACGACAGCTAGCGGAGTCCGCGCCCCACATCTCTCGCCCGGCGAAACTTCGAAAAGTTCGAACCGTCCCCAACACCCCTCGCGCGCGCCGCGCGCGAGAGAACGACAGCTCGCGGAGTCCGCGCCCCACATCTCTCGCCCGGCGAAAGTTCGAAAAGTTCGAACCGTCCCCAACACCCGCGCGCGCAATACCCGCGAGCGGGCACGGGCACGGGCACGGGCACGGGCACGTCTAGCAGGGCGCTTATGGGCGCCCTGCTAGCGCCGGGGCCGACGACGGCGCTGCTGGCGCTGGCGTTCATAGGCGGGGTGCGGGCGCTGGCGGCGGGTGAGGCACTGGACGCCCGACGGGCGGTGGTCGCCGTCCCACGCCACCTCGGGGCCGTCGGGCTCTTCGCCGTTGGGGCGCGTGATGCGCGGGGTGAAGAGGGGCGTCGGGTCGCAGTGCTCGAGGCCGTCGACGAGGAAGAAGTGGCAGTGCGGGCCGCGCGCGAAGCCGGTCTGGCCGACCTCGGCGATGGGCTGGCCGCGGGTGACGAGCTGGCCGGGGATCACGAGGTTCACGCGGTTGTGGGCGTACGCGGTCACCCAGCCGTTCGGGTGGACGATCATGATGATGTTGCCGTAGCCGCGGATGCCGTGCCCGGCGTACGCCACGAGCCCGCGCTCACCGGCGCGCACGGTGGTCCCCTCGGGCGCGCCGATGTCCACCGCGAGGTGGTAGCCGCCCTCGCCCGAGCCCCAGCCGCGCAGGTAGCGGCCGTCCTCGACCGGCAGCAGGATCGTGCCCTCGAGCCCGTCGACGGTCCCCGCCGCGGTGACCCACTCGGGCGCTGGTCCCTCGCGCAAGAGGCGCTGCCCAACGAAGGTCGGACCGAGGCCGAGGTCGGTCGCGCGCGCGCCCGCGCGGGCCTGGATCTCCTCGGCGACCTCGGGGTTCTCCTCGGTCACCGGGTTGCCTTCGGTGATGAGCGCGCCGCTGGTCCCCGGGCCCGGGATGCGCAGCGAGTCGCCGGGCCGCAGCGCGTGGCCTCGCATGCGGTTCGCGGTCCGGATCGCGTCGACGGTGACGTGGTAGCGCCGCGCGATGCGCGTCAGGGTGTCGCCCTCGCGCACGGTGTAGCTGCGGCCGTGATCGCGCGCCCAGCGCGCGGTCGCGGGGATCGTGAGCGTCGCGCCCTGGCGCACGTTGGTGCCGCGCAGGCGGTTGGCGCGCTGGAGCGTCTCGACGGAGACGTGGAAGCGACGGGCGATCCGGGCCAGCGTGTCGCCGGAGCGGACGACGTACGAGCGCTGCGCGCTCGCGGTGAGCCCGGTGCACCACACGGCGGCGGCGGCGAAGACGGCGAGAGCGGCGCGCGGCATCCGTGCGCGAACGCTGACGCCCCGAGCCGCGCGGCGCAACCGGACCCCGGGATCCGAGGCCGCTCAGGGGCAGTCGAAGAGGGCGTCGATCGCCGCCACCGCGGCCGCCGCGTCGGCCTCCGCGGGCGCCTCGTGCGACAGCTCCGCGGCGAGCGCGTCCGCCTGCGTCGCGTCGCGCTCGCGCGCCGCGCGGTCGAGGAAGCCGCCGAGAACGCGCGCGAGCTCCCAATGGTAGAGGCTCTCGGCGCCGTCGGTGGAGCACGCTTGCGCGAGGTGCGCGCGCACGATCGCGGCGACCCCGTCGAGCACCGCGCGGTCGAGCTGCGTCCGCGCGCGATCCCGCATCGCGAGGTCCGTGGCGGTGTCCGCCGCGTCGAGATCCCGCCAGCAGCGGACCGCGAGCACGCCGTCCCAGGCGCGGTCGTGCGCGTCGGGGTCCACCGCGGCGACCCGGCCCGCGAGCCCGATCCCCCCGCGCGCCGCCTCGCCGCCCGTGTAGTAGGCGTACGACGAGTCGCAGTCCTTCGCCGTCGTCGTGCAGGTCAGGTTCTCCTTGAAGGTCGACACCGCGAGGAACCACAGGAGGCCCGCCTCGACGCGGGCCGCGTGCACGCGCGACGAGGGGCCGTCGCCCGCGATCCCCGCGGCGAACGCGTCGAGGAGGAGCGGGCCGATCCGCGCGGGCCCCACGCAGTAGTCGGGGAACGCGTCCGGCACTCCGTCGAGCGCGCAGTCCGTCCCGTCCGGGACGGTGAAGTGCGGGTCGTACCGGCGCACCACGCGGGAGTCGAGCCCCTCGTCGCGCTGGTAGACGAGGCGCGCGTCGAGGAAGTCCATCGCGCTCGGATCGCGCGTCGGGTCGAACAGCAGCGCCGCGATCTCCTCGAACGCCATCACCCTCGCGATCGAGCTGATGTCGGGCAGGATCCGGTGGTACTCGCCGTCGTCCGAGACGCACGCGGCCCACATGTCGTCGGCGCCCGGCGCGTAGTCGGTGTCGAGCGGCTCGCAGGTCACGACCGGGGGCGTCGCCGCCAACCCGTCGCACATCGGCGTGGTCGGGCCGGCGTCGACGTCCGCGCTCGCGTCGAGCGCGCCACCCCCGTCGACCGCGGCGGCCGCGTCGGGGAGGCCGCCGTCGCCGGCCGGCGGGGGGCTCTCGCAACCGAGGAGGAGCAGCAGGGGGAGCAGCTTCTTCAGAGTGGCCATAGTCGTACCGTCGCCGATGCCAGCACCCCGATGCCGGGCGCGTTGATGCTCGAGCCGTGGACACGGTAGGCGACGTCGAAGAGGTTTTCCACGACCAGACCGAGCAAGACGTATTCATCGAGCCGCCAGCCCCCGCGCAGGTCGAGCGTGGCCCAGCCCGGCGTGCCGCCGATGGGGATCCGCGCGTCCGCGACGTCGCTCGGGGCGAGCCGATCCTGGGTCGCGGCCCAGCGAAACACGGCGCCGAGGTAGATGCCCGTCTCGGTGTGGCGCCACCGCGCCTCCACCGTGCCGTTGACCGGGGGGACCCGCGACAGCGGGACGCGCTCGTCGCCGTTCGGGTCGGGGCCCTCGCCCCACGCGTACGCCACCGTCGCGCGCAGGGTCAGGTCCTCGGGCAGCCTCGCGGTCGCGCCGCCCTCGGCGCCGAACAGGGTCGCGAGGCCGCGCGCGTTGACGAGCTGCAGGTGGACGCGCGACGCCTGGCAGGCGGGGGTGCCCGGCGGGCAGTCGGCGGCCCCGCGGATCGCTCGCACGATACCGTCCTCGATGACGAGCGCGAACGCGTGCGCGTCGAGGGTGAGCCATGGCAAGCGGACTTGCAGGCCGAGGTCGAAGCTCGTCGAGCGCTCCGGGCGCAGGTCGGGGTTCTCGAACTGGAAGCCGGGCCCGGTCTGCTGGCGCGAGGTGAGGTCGTCGAGGTTGGGCGCGCGGAAGCCCTGGTCGATCGAGAACAGGACGCCGAGCTCGCGGAGCGGGCGGATCTCGGCGCCGAGCCGGCCGATCCCCACCCCGAAGTCGTCGCGCACGCCGCGCGTGCCGGAGGCGTCGTCGCCGGGCGCGCGTACCCCGACGAGGCCGAGGCGACCCCCGCTCCGCACGATGAGCCCGCGCAGGGGCTGGATCTCGAGCGTGAGGTGCGTCCCGAGCGTCGCGTAGATCGAGCCGTCCGCGTACTGCCCCCGCGAGAGCGGGAGCACGAAGTCGAGGTCGGTGAGCGTCTGGTAGGCCGCCGACGACACGCGGTCGCGGTAGGCGTCGAGCCCGTAGCGCACCCGCAGCCACGACGCGTCGCCGAGGTGCGCCGCGGGGGTCGCCGCGCGCGCCGCGAAGCCGAACGTGTCGACGTCGTCGAGGTAGTCGAAGCGGACGTTGGAGCGAGGCCGCACGGTGTCGCGCCGCTCGTGGTGGCGCTGGTAGCTCAGGATCAGATCGAGGTCGCGCACCTCGCGGCCCGCGTCGCCGCGCAGCGCGAGGTAGCCGAGCGTCCGGAACTGCTCGCGGACCGTGCTGCACTCGTCGGCGGGCGCCTCGGGGGGCGGGCACTGATCGGTGCGCGGCGCGTCGGTCTGGCGGTAGCCGTAGACGGCGCCGAGGAGGCGGAGCCGCGGCGCGAGCTGGTACACGAGGCGTCCATCGAAGGTCATCTCCGAGAAGCCCGTGCCGAGCTGGGTGTGCCACTCGTCGGCGGGGCGCCCCTCGACCTCCTCGGTGAAGCGCGGGACGAGCGCGCGGGTTCCCTCCACGGGGCTGCCCACGACGCCCCCGGAGCGGAGCCGCGAGGCGAACCGGAAGCCCACCCCGCCGAGGAACGAGACGCGGTCGCCGAGGTCCGCGCCGAGCTCCGCCCGCCCGCCCCACTCGAGATCGGCGGAGCGGAACCGCGCGGTGAGCGCCGGCTCGAAGTAGACCCCGTCGAGGCTCGCGTTGGGGCGGCGCTCGCGCGGGATGGCGAGGATCGCGCCGCCGAGGGCGTCGGGGCCCCACACCGTCGAGGCGCTCCCGCGGACGACCTCGAGCCGCTCGAGCGTCGCGGAGTCGACGGTGAAGAAGTACTGGTTGGGGCCCTGGCGGTAGATCCCGGTGTTCAGGCGGACGCCGTCGAAGAGGTGCACGACACGTTGTCCGGTGAGGCCCCGCACGTAGGGGCTCGCCTGGCCGTGTGAGGTCTGCTGGATGGTCACGCCGGGGACGCTCCGCAGCGCGTCGGGCGCCGAGCGGGGCAGCGACTCCTCGAGCTCCTCGCGGCTCACGGTCGTGCGCGCCCGGTCGGCGGTGGGGTCGTCGGGCGCGCGGACCCGCGCCTCGACCCCGAGCTCGGCGTCGTCGGGGGGCTCCTGCGCGCGAGCCGCCGAGGTCACGAGCCCGAGCCCGAGCAGCAGGCAGGCGCGCGCCGGCGTCACGCCTCGCTCGTCGACCCGCGCAGCCAGAACGTGGGCATGCGGCCTTTGCCCTTGAGCTCGATCTCGCCGCGCGCCTCGAGCTCGAAGCGACCCTCGAGGAGCCGCGCGGTCGTCTCGGAGAGCTGGATCTGGCCGATCTCACCGTGCGACTCCATGCGGCTCGCGGTGTTCACCGTGTCGCCCCAGAGGTCGTAGATGAACTTGCGGCGCCCGATCACGCCGGCGACCGCGGGCCCGGTGTGGATCCCGATCCGCACCGCGAAGGACTCGCCGGTCTCCGCGTTCAGGGCCTCGACCGCGGCGCGCATCTCGAGCGCCATCCGAGCGACCGCGGCCGGCCCGTCCTCGTGCGTGTGGGGGAGCCCGGCGGCGACCATGTAGGCGTCGCCGATGGTCTTGATCTTCTCGAGGCCGAGCCGGTCGGCGATGTCGTCGAAGCGGGAGAAGATCGCGTCGAGCCGTGACACGAGCTGCTCGGGCGAGACGCGCGTGGAGTAGCTCGTGAACCCGGCCATGTCCGCGAAGAGGACCGTCACCTCGTCGAAGCGATCGGCGATGGTCTCGTCGGTGTCGCGGAGGCGCTCGGCGATGGACGCCGGCAGGACGTTGAGGAGGAGCCGCTCGGACTTCTCGCGCTCCGACGCGAGCTCCTCCATCTGCCACGCGATGATCTTCTCCTTCCAGAAGGAGCGCCGGCCCGCGACCTCGGCCTGGTACGTCGCCCAGGCCCCGAACCCGCAGCCGACGATGAAGAACAGGACGATGAAGAGCAGCTGGTACAGCTCGCGCGGGGCGACGAGCCGGTCGAGCACGACGAGGTAGGCGAGGGAGATCGCGGCGACGACGAGGCTCCACCGCACCCCCAGGCGCGTGAGCTGCGGGACGAGCAGCGGGAACAGGATCGCGCCCCACAGGGTGTAGAGGAGGCCGCCGGGATCGACGGCGAGCTCGCCGACGGTGAGGAACAGCGCGGGCCCCATCAGGCTGTGGATGATCCCGATCGCGCGGACGTAGCGGCCGGCGAAGCGCGTCATCGAGAGCGCGGCGAGGCCGATGGAGACGGGGACCACGGCGAAGTAGCGGATCTGGATGGCGACGTCGGCGACGTCCCAGACCACGAGGTAGTCGACCAACCCGAAGAACGCGTAGACGAAGGTCGCCCCCCACGCCGACCAGCGGAGCGTGCGCGCGAGCTCGTTCTCGAACCGGTGCTCGAGGAACTCGGCCTCGAGCGCCGGATCGCGCAGCTCGCCCCACCGCGTGAGGTCCGGCTCGATGGTGTAGCGACGCGGCGGGGTCGCCGTGTGACGCGGGGCGAGTCCTCGCGGGCCGTCGGGCTGGTCGCTGCTGGTCACCCGCGGAGGAGCCTACCAGCGTGAGCCCTTCGGTCGCGATGCCTCGCGGAGTATGATGGTCACGGACGCTTCGCGTACCGCTAGCTTCTCGGGAGGGTCCATGATCCGTCGCACTTCACTTTGCTCGCTGGTCACGGTCCTGGCGCTCGCGGGCGCCAACCAGGCTCGAGCGGAGGGCTCGCTCGGTCCGGAGCTCGACACCACCCAGGCGCTTCGGGGCACGACCGACATCGGCGTCGACGTCCTCGACTTCACCATCGAGACCTTCGTCTGGACGGGGAAGGGCTCGGTGGAGGTGCGCGATCCCGCCGGCACCGTGGTGGGGATGTTCCGGAGCGGCCAGACGATCACGCCGACCATGAACGGCGTCTACGTCCTCGACCTCCAGGAGGACCAGTTCGACGTCAACGTCGACGGCAACATCATCCCGAGCACGATCGTCGAGTGGGACGTGACCCTGTCGGTGAGCGGGACGCCTCGGGTGGGCCGCGTCTTCTCGCAGGCGTGGCGCTTCAACACGGGCTCCTTCGACCGCACCGCCTCGACCAACGCGAGCTTCTACGCGCGGGTGCCGGGCGGCGACGCCGAGAGCTTCGCGGTGATGGAGCTGCGGACCGATGGCCTCGCGGGCTTCATCTTCGAGATCCAGGGCAACAGCACCGGCGTCAACGGCCCCAACGCCGGCCGCAGCGTGCCCGAGACGACCGCGAGCGTCCGCGACGAGTACCGCATCTACCTCAACCCGCCGGACAACGCGTCTTACACGTTCCTCCCGCCGGCGGTGCGCGACTTCACCTTCACCGGGGGCCGCGAGATCATGGGCGGCACCGGGATGTGCGACGAGTTCATCCCCGGCGGCAGCATGGGCGAGTTCTCGTTCACCTCGAACGTCGCCGGGTCGTTCCACCTGATCTGCGACCTCAACCGCGACGGCGTCTTCGACATCGTCGACGACGGCGACTTCCTCATCCTCGGCTCGGCGGTGATGGGCAACAACGTCGTGCCCTTCGACGGCCTCGACAACAACGGCAACCCCTTCCCGATCGGCGAGCACCAGTGCCGCGTGCGCGTGACGGTGGGCGAGTTCCACTACGTCGGCCGCGACATCGAGACGAGCTTCCGCGGCCTGCGGATGTTCCAGGTCCAGCGCGACGCGAGCCGCGCGCCCCTCGACATGTACTGGAACGACGCGCTCGTGCAGGCGAACGCGATCACGATGCCGGCGCCCTTCGCGTTCATCGCTGCGGGGACCTCGGGACCGAACGGCATCAGCTCCGGCGACCCGTCGTCCCCGCCCGTCCCGCTCGGTGAGACGGTCATCCGCCCCGGCGCCAACGCGCGGGCCTGGGGCGACTTCGTCTCGGTCGGCGGCACGGGGACCGGCAAGGGCAACGAGGCGTACCTCGACACGTACACGTGGCTCGACGAGGCGCTCAGCGCGCCGATCACGATCCGCGCGGTCGACGGCACGCTCGACACCGACGGCGAGGGCCTCACCGACTACATCGAGCGCTGCGCGACGGGCACCGACCCGCTCGATCCCGACACCGACGGCGACCTCGTCAACGACTCGATCGAGACGCGCCGCGGCATGACCGGCATCGACACCGACGGCGACGGCATCATCGACGCGCTCGACGAGAACGACGACGACGACTGCGTCCTCACCCGCGACGAGGACCCGGACGGCGACGGCGACCCGACGAACGACGACACCGACATGGACGGGACGCCGAACTACCTCGACGACGACGACGACGGGGACGGCGTGCCCTCGTGCATGGAGGACGCGAACGGCAACGGCGACCCGACCGACGACGACGCGGACGGAGACGGAATCCCCGACTACCTCGAGGAGGACAGCGACGGGGACTGCGCGCTGCGCGCCACCGTGCCCGCGATCCAGTGCACCGACGGCGAGGACATGTGCCCGCAGGAGCCGGAGACCGCGAACGGGTTCCGCGATCAGGACGGGTGCCCCGAGCCGGACCGCGACATGGACGGGGTCCCCGACGACCTCGACAACTGCCCCGACCATCCGAACACGATGCAAGAAGACCTCGACGGAGATCTGATCGGCGACGCGTGCGACGACGACATCGACGGCGACGGATTGCTCAACGGGTGCGAGACCCCGGTCGGCATGTGCCCGTTCGACTGCCGCGAGGTCTGCATGGGCCGCGAGGGCTGCGACGGCTGCGCGATGACGGATCCGCGTGACCCGGACTCCGACGACGGCGGCGTCTTGGACGGCCCGGAGGTCGCGCGCGGCTCCGATCCGCTCAACCCGATCGACGACCCGCTGCCGGGTCGGGTCACCGGCGGTGGCGTCTTCAACTGCGGCGCCTCGCCGCGAGGCGCGCCGCTGCCGATGTTCCTGCTCCTCGGGATCGCCCTCTACGGGGTCCGAAGGCTGCGCGCGCGAAACGGCGGGAGCGACCGATGAAGCGAGCGACCCTCTTCGCGCTCACGCTGGTGGCTCTGGCGGGGGCGGCGCCGGCGAGCGCCCAGACGCGGTTCGATCCGCAGTTCTTCCACCCGACGACGTCGCAGCGCACCAACCCGCTCGGCGTCTGGTCGGCCAACGTCCTCCACGACGGCTCGTTCAACGTGGGCCTGCTCGGGCATTACGATCACGCCCCGCTCGTGGTCCGCAACGAGGACGGCGACCGCCTCTACAACATCGTCGGCCACCAGGCGACGATGCACGTGTTCGGCGCGTTCGGGCTCTTCGAGTACCTCGAGATCGGCGCCGACCTGCCGATCATCCTCTCGCAGGAGGGGGACGTCATCCCGACCATCCCCGGCTTCAACGTCGGCGCGAACGACGTGGGCGCGGGGGTCGGTGACATCCGCCTCACCGCGAAGCTGCGCTTCTTCGAGACGAACACCGCCGAGTCGCCCGGCGGCGCCGCGATGGCGCTCGTGCTCGACGGCTACTTCCCGAGCGGCGACGAGAGCCTCTACCAGGGCGACGACTGGCGCATCGCGCCGCGCCTCGTCCTCGACGGCATCACCGACACGCAGCACCGCGTGTCCGCGAACGTCGGCTTCACCTACCGGCAGGAGACCACCCTCGGCGGCCTCTCGGTCGGCCCGACCTTCGACTGGGGCCTCGCGGCGACCTTCGTGACCGAGTACGTCCACGTCGTCCCCGAGGTGCGCGGCTCGATCGTCGTGACCGCCCCGGAGATCAACTTCGCCGAGATCCCGATGGAGGCGGACCTCTCGATCCGCATCCTCCCGATCCAGGAGATCCAGATCCAGATCGGCGGCGGGGTCGGCCTCTTCCAGGGCTTCGGCGCGCCGGACTTCCGCGTGCTCCTCGGCGGCAGCTACCAGTTCGTGCCGCCCGCCGACCGCGACGGCGACGGCATCCTCAACGACGACGATCAGTGCCCCGACGATCCCGAGGACTTCGACGAGTTCGAGGACGAGAACGGCTGCCCCGATCCCGACAACGACCAGGACGGGATCCTCGACGATCCGGACCAGTGCCCGAACCAGCCCGAGGACCGGGACCAGTTCGAGGACGAGGACGGCTGCCCCGATCCGGACAACGACCAGGACCAGATCCTCGACGAGCCCGATCAGTGCCCGAACGACCCCGAGGATCGTGACCAGTTCGAGGACGAAGACGGCTGCCCCGATCCCGACAACGATCAGGACCGCATCCTCGACGTCGACGACCAGTGCCCGAACGACCCCGAGGACATGAACGGGGTGCAGGACGAGGACGGCTGCCCCGAGGTCGACACCGACGGCGACGGCCTGCTCGATCCGGTCGACCAGTGCCCGCAGCAGCCCGAGGACGTCGACGGCTTCCAGGACGAGGACGGCTGCCCCGACCCGGACAACGACCAGGACGGCATCCTCGACGTCGACGACCAGTGCCCGATGGAGCCCGAGGTCATCAACGGCGTCGACGACCAGGACGGCTGCCCCGACCAGAGCGCGATCACGGTCACGTGCGAGGCGCTCGAGATCAACGACCACATCTTCTTCGAGACCGATCGCGACGTGATCCGGTCCGTGTCCTTCACCCTCCTCAACCAGGTCGCCGCCGTGCTCGTCGCCCGCCCCGACATCACGCGGGTGAGCGTCGAGGGCCACACCGACGATCGCGGCAGCGACTCGCACAACCTCGACCTGTCGCAGCGGCGCGCGGCGTCCGTCGTCCAGTACCTCGTCCAGCACGGCGTGAGCCCCGGGCGCCTGGTGTCGGCCGGCTTCGGCGAGGCGCGCCCGATCGACAACAACCGCACCGGCGCCGGCCGGGCGAACAACCGCCGCGTCGAGTTCCGCATCGTCGAGCAGGAGGGCTGCCAGGATCAGGGCGCCGGCGCGGCCGTGCCCTGAGGCGAGCGTCACCAAACCCGAGCGATGCGGCGGTGGCGCCCCCGTGGCATCGTCCCGGGGTTGAGCCGCCTGCCTGCCACGGGTCACGAGCGGGTCCCCGACCCCACGGTCGATGGGTTCGTGCGCGCCGCGACGCGGCTCGTCGCGCGCCTCGGGGCCGGCGGGCAGCTCCTGGTGCTCGTCGCCGAGGACGACGCGCCCGACCTGACCGCGCTCGTCGCGGCGCTCGCCGCGCAGGCGACGGTGCCCTTCTTCGGAGGCGTCTTCCCGGCCGTGATCGAGGGGACCCGACAGCACGCGCGCGGGGGCCTCGTGGTCTGGCTCCCGGCCAGCGGCGCGCCTCGCGTGGTGAGCGGGCTCGACCGCGACACGATCCAGATCCCCGCGATGGCTGGCCGCCAAGGTGGCGCGACGGCGCTGGTGCTCGTGGACGGGCTCGCGCGGAGCCTCGCGAGCTTCCTCGAGGCGCTCTACGACCGGCTCGGCAACACGGTCGCGTACTGGGGCGGCGGAGCCGGGTCGCTGCGGTCGGGGCCGCGTCCCTGCGTGTTCACGGAGGCGGGGGTCTTCCAGGACGCGGCGATCGTCGCGCTCGTCCCCGCGGCGGCGTCGCTCGGGGTGCGCCACGGCTGGACGAAGCTCGTGGGTCCGCTCGTCGCCACGCGCACGAGCGGCAACGAGATCCAGGAGCTCAACTGGGAGCGCGCGCTCGACGTCTACCGCGCGGCGGTCGCGGCCGACTGCGGTCGCGAGATCACGGAGGAGGGCTTCTTCGAGGTCGCGAAGGGCTACCCCTTCGGGCTCCAGAAGCAGGGCGCCGAGGACGTCGTGCGCGATCCGATCGCGGTCGGCCCGGCCGGCTCGCTGCGCTGCGTGGGAGACGTCCCCGAGAACGCGGTGCTCTCGATCCTGAAGGGCGTCCCGGAGCAGCTCGTCGCGGCCGCCGGAGCCGCCGCCGCCGCGGCTCGCGCGGTAGGCGCGCCGAGTCGCCTGAGCCTCGTCGCGGACTGCGTCTCGCGGGCGATCTTCCTGGAGGATCGCTTCGCGGAGGAGCTCGAGGCGATGGACGCGGCGCGGGGCGATGGCGCGTCGCAGATCGGGATGCTGACCCTCGGAGAGATCTCGTCGCAGGGCAACGGCTACCTCGAGCTGTTCAACAAGACCGCGGTGGTCGCGTCGGTGCCCACCGACGAGCACGTCGTCACGGGGTCGGAGTGACCGACCCGCTCGATCAGCGCCGGACGCTCGCGGACATCGCGCTGCTCTTCGAGCTCTCGCTCGCGGCCGGCACGTCCATCGATCTCCAGACCAACTGCCGGCGGTTCGTGACGTCGCTGATGGCGCGCAAGAACCTCGACCTCGCGCAGATCTGGCTGAGGGCGGACGCGACGGAAGATCGCGGCGCCGCCGGGCCCGCGACCGACGCGCTGCCCTACCACCTCGCCTTCGCCGCGCCCACGGCGCACGTGGGGGTGACGACGCTCGGCGCCGACCATCCGCTGCTCGCCCGCGTGCGGGAGGAGCGCGCGTTCCGGGTGGCGCCCGACGCCGCGGAGGTCGCCGCGCTGCTCGGCGGCGGAGGCCTGACCCGAGGGACCTGTGCCGTCTTTCCGCTGCCCCCGCGCGGGTTCCTCGTGCTCCACGCGAGCCACGAAGACGTGCTCGCCGAAGCTCGCGAGGTGCGGCAGCTCGAGGCGGTCACCGCGAAGCTCGCGATCTCGATCGAGGGGTGCTTGGCCCACGCGCAGGCGATGCGGGAGATCGCCGAGCGCCGGAAAGCCGAGACGGAGCGCGCGCTCGCTCAGGAGCAGCTGCACCACGCACAGAAGATGGACGCCGTCGGGCGCCTCGCGGGGGGCGTCGCGCACGACTTCAACAACCTCCTGACGAGCATCCTCGGGTGCGCGGAGATCCTCGAGCGCGACGCCGAGGGGGACGACCAGCGCGCCCTCCTCGAGCTCGTCGTCGGCGCCGCCCGCAACGCCGCAGATCTCACGGGCCAGCTGCTCGCGTTCTCGCGCGCGGCCCCGCTCGACGTGCACCCCGTGCCCCTCGACGCCCTCGTCGCGCAGGTGGGCGCGCTCCTCGAGCGCACCGTCGACCCGCAGATCTCCGTCGAGCTCGACCTGCGCCTCGGCGCCGACGTCGCGGTGCTCGGCGACGAGTCGCGCCTCCAGAGCGCGTTCCTCAACCTGGGCCTCAACGCGCGCGACGCGATCCGCGGCGCGGGGCAGATCACGATCCGCTCCGATCGCGTCGATCTCGACGAGGAGGCGTGCCGTCGCCACGGGGGCGAGGTGTCGCCGGGGGCGTTCGCGCGGGTCCGGGTCACCGACACGGGCGTCGGGATGGATCCGCAGACCCGGTCGCGCATCTTCGAGCCGTTCTTCAGCACCAAGCAGACGGGGCGCGGGACGGGGCTCGGGCTCGCCGCGGTCTACGGCAGCGTGTCGAGCCACGGCGGGGTGATCACGGTCCAGAGCCGCCCCGGCGACGGCGCCTCGTTCGAGGTCCTCCTGCCGATCACCGACTCGCCTCGCGCGATCGAGGGCGACGACGTGGCGCTCACGGGGCAGGGCGCGATCCTCGTCATCGAGGACGACGAGCAGGTCCGCATGGTCGTCGAGCGCATGTGCGCGCGCCTCGGCTACCAGGTCGCGGTCACCGCGAGCGGAGAGGAGGGCCTCGCCGCCCTCGACGCCGCGCGCCCGGACGTGGTGCTCCTCGACGTCAGGATGCCCGGCATGGGCGGCCACGAGACGCTCGCCCGCATCCGCGAGCGCGACGCGGAGCTCCCCGTGATCGTGGTCTCCGGCTTCGTCGAGGAGCCGGAGCTCGACGCGATGCGCCGCCTCGGGACCGCGGGCTTCCTGCAGAAGCCGGTCGCCCTCGCGGAGCTGTCCCGCGCGCTGCGCGCGGCGCTGGGGGACTCATCCCCGCGCTGAGGCGCCGTCCGCGGGCGCAACGAGCCTTTCACTCCGACGGCGTGGACCCGTCGTCTTCGACGACCGGTTCTGGGGCCGCTTCGCCCTCGCCGACGCGCAGCGCCGCCTCGTGCCCACGCCACCACTCCGCGGCCATGCTCTCGGTCCACGCGCCTGCGCTCTCGGTCGCGAGCAGCATCTCCGCGAGCACTTGCATCGATGTCGGTCGATCGAGGGGATCCTTCGCGAGGCACTGCAGCACGATCTCCTCCAGGTCGGGGTCGATCGGCGTGTCGAGCCGTTCGCTCGGCCGCCGTGGCGTCTGCTTGAGGTGGGCGACGCACAGCTCGGCGATCGTCGGCGCGTCGAACACGAGGTCGCCCGTGAGCATGTAGTAGGCGACCGCGCCGAGCGCGTAGATGTCGCTCGCTGGCGTCGCCGCGCTGCCGCCTCCGGCGACCATCTCGGGAGGCATGAAGGCGGGCGTCCCCATGAGGGCTCCTTCTTGCGTGAGCGTCTTGTCGTCCCCCTCGGTCGCCTTGACCAGGCCGAAGTCGAGGACCTTCACGCGATCGAACACCCCGCCGCAGCGACACAGGTAGATGTTCGCCGGCTTGATGTCACGATGGACGAGCCCCGCGGCGTGGGCCTCGGAGAGCGCCCCGCACGCCTGCACGAGCACCGACACGACGCGGCCCGAGGGAAACGCGCCGGTGAGGAAGACCACCCGGTCGAGGTCCGCGCCGGCGAGGAGCTCCATCGCGTAGAAGAGGACTCCGTCGGCCGTGCAGCCGTAGTCATAGATCACGATCGTGTTGGGGTGGGTGAGCTCGGCGGTCTTCCGCACCTCCCGCTCGAAGCGCGCTACCGCCCCCTCTCCCATGTTCTCGGGATGCAGCAGCTTCACCGCGGTGGGTCGCTTGAGCAGGGCGTGCTCGGCTCGGTACACCACGCCCATCCCACCCTCACCCAGACGCTCGACGAGCTCGTACGGACCCACCCGGGCGCCCTCCTCGGCGTCTCGCCGCAGCCGCTCGACGACCACGGTGACCACCAGCAGCCCGAGCATCGCGAAGGTGAGCGCCGCGACGAGCCCGCCGAAGATCTGCTCCAGCGTGTCGATCGACGCGAAGGCCTCGGTCGCGTCGACCTCGCTCGCCACGCCGAAGCCTCGATCCTCGAACCAGGTCCAAGCGCCCACGACCTCGACGCCGCGGTAGTCGAGGTAGCCGTCGACGTCCACGCCGTCGTCACCGTCGATGGCGGCGCTCGCCATGCGCGTGAGCGACGCCCCGCCGGGCTGCGTCAGCCTCAGGCCGTTCGCGGACGATTCGTTCGCGGAGAGTCGGCCCACGGCCCGAAGGTCGTCCTGGAAGCGGCTCTCGTTGAGCATCGTGCCGTCGCCGTCGAAGGCGTACGTCTCCCCCGAGCGCCCGACCCGCGAGCCCTCGAGCGCTTCGTCGAACGAGCTCGGCCGCAGCCCGAAGAGGAGAACGCCTCGTACCGAGCCGTCCTCCGCCGTGATGGGCGCCGCGACCATCAGCTGACGCTCGCCGTCGGCGGTGACGAAGGGGAACCCCGCCCGCGCGGTTCCGGACCGAGCGGCGAGCACGGCGCGATCGAGCGCGTGCGGAGGCTCCCCGCGCGAGAGCCCGGTTCGACGCTCGGCGACGATTCGGCCCCGCGCGTCCGTGAGCGCCCAGCTGGTGAAGGCGTCGCCGCTGGTCAGGAACTCGAGGCGCGACGTCAGCTGCGCCGCAGCGTCCGCCCGCGCGTCGTCCTCGGCGCTCAGGTACGCGAGGACGTGGGGTCGGATCCCGGGCGCCCCCGCGGCCGCCGTGGCCGCGCGCTCCTGCGAGCGCAGCCAGACCGAGAGCCCGTGGGCAGAGGCGTCGCGGAGCGCACAGAGCGTGTCGCCCAGGCTCCTGTCCATGATCACGCGAACCCGTGACAGGGCCAGCCATCCACCCCCGCCCAGGCTGATCGACGCGACGACGAAGAACATCACGATGCGCAGGCGCCTCCTCCGGCGCCCTTGCGCGACGGCGGACGCGCTCTCGGAGCGGAGCCGCTCGATCAAGGGATCGCTCCGGAGCGGTCTCTTCATCGGCGGCTCGTCATTCTTCGTTGGTACCGACACTCGGTGTCAGGACGCAACCCAGACGCTCGTCAGGGCCGCGTGTGCCCCCCACGGGGAGACGGTCACCGCACAGCAACGCTGACTTGATTCCTTCGACGGGGGACGAAAGACTCGGCGCCGATGCGGTCGTCGATCCTCGCGCTCCTGCTCCTCACCGCGGCGGGGTCGGCTGCGGCGCAAGATGCGCCGGAGGGCGACGAGGCGGGAGCCGAGCTGGGTGCGAGCTCCGAGGCGGCCGACGTGGACGCGGATGCGGGCGCGGACGCGGACGCGGACGCGGATGCGGGCACGGAGCCGGACGCGGACGTGGGCACGAGCACGGGCACGGACGGGGACGCGGACGGGGGCACGGGCATGGGCACGGGCACGGGCACGGGCACGGGCACGGGCACGGAGGCGGAGGCGGACGCCGACGCGGACGCCGACGCGGACGCGGACGCGGACGCCGATACGGACTCGGACGCCGACGAGGCCGAGCCTTCCACCCTCGGCTGGTCCGACGAGCGGGTCGCCGCCTGGGCGCTCTTCGCCGCCTCCATCGGCGTCGGCGTCGGCGGTGGGATCCTCCTCGCGGTCGGCGTGGACGACGTCAACACGGTCGAGAATGCGTCCGACGGACGGCGGTGGGCGGACGTGGCGGACGCCTACGACCGCGCCCCGATCCTGACCGGGACGGGGTTCGCGGTGATGGGGCTCGGGGTCGCCGGGGTCTTCGTCGGGGCCGCGCTGCTCGCGGTCTACGGCGAGGGCGGGACGTGGATCGAGGCCTCGGTCGGGCCGCTCGGCGTGGGCGCGCGCGGGCGCTTCTGAGCGAGCCCTTCTCACCGTCTGCGGAGTCGGGCACTCTCGCCGACGTGAACATCTCTGCGCACGGGGAGACGGACGTCGGGAGCGTTCGTCAGCACAACGAAGACTTCTTCCTCGTGGACGCCGAGATCGGCCTCTACCTCGTCTGCGACGGGATGGGAGGGCACGCCGCGGGCGACGTCGCGTCGAAGATGGCCGCCGAGACGGTGCAGTCGGAGCTGCGGCAGCGACGCGACATCCTCCTCGCGGTGGCGGCCGGCAAGGCGGCGCCCGACGAGGCCGCCGACTGCTTCCGCCAGGCGATCCAGGCGGCCTCCAACGCGATTCACCAGCTCGGCAAGGACGACAAGTCCAAGCGCGGGATGGGGACCACCTGCGTCGGCGTGCTCGTGCTCGGCGGCAAGGGGATCATGGGCCACGTCGGCGACTCGCGGCTGTACCTGTCCCGCGCGGGCGCGGTCTATCAGCTCAGCGAAGATCACACCTTCGTCCAGGAGGCGATCCGCCGCGGGATGATCACGCCCGAGCAGGCCGAGAACAGCCCGCACCACAACCTGGTCACCCGCGCGGTCGGTCCGAGCCCCTCGGTGCTCGTGGACACGCTGGTGTTCGACATCCTCCCCGGCGACACGATGCTCCTCTGCTCCGACGGCCTCCACGGCTACTACAAGGACCACGGGGAGCTCTCGAACGCGCTGCGCCGGCCCGACGAGCTCGACGCCATCTGCAAGACGTTCATCGCCACGTCCAACGAGCGCGGCGGTGGCGACAACATCACCGCGCTGATCGTCCGGGCGATGGAGTCCACGGAGCCGCAGGTCACCGCGCGGGCCAGCCGCGTGACCGCCGAGCTCGCGGCGCTCGGCCACATCGTGCTGTTCAGCGAGCTCGACATGAAGGAGCTCGTGAAGGTGAACAACGCCTTCTCCCACAAGGACTACGTCCGGGACGAGGTCGTGGTCCACGAGGGCGACGTCGCCGAGACGCTGTTCGTGATCGTGCGCGGCGCCGCCGCGGTCACCCGCGCGGGCACCCAGGTCGCGCTGCTGCGGGCCGGCGATCACTTCGGCGAGATGGCGCTCCTGAGCCGGCGGCCCCGCTCGGCGACCGTCCGGTGCCTCAAGGACTGCCAGATGCTGGCCCTCGAGCGCGACGCCTTCTACGACATCATGCGCTCCGATCAGACCATCGCCGGCAAGTTCCTGTGGCGCCTGGCGCAGACCCTCAGCCTGCGGCTCGACGACATCTACGCGCTCCAGGATCTGTCGCCCCCGGGCGGCGACACCATCGTCGACAAGCGCACGACGCAGAAGTACGGCCTCTTCCCGAGCCCCTTCGACGGGCGCTGACGGCCGAGCGGGCGGGCCCGACAGGGCCGCGGGCCAGCGCGCGTCGAGCGACCCGTTCGACGGCCGCCGACCCGAGCGCTACACGTGGCACCGCCGATGGCCACCCTGACCCAGGCGCTCGTGATCGCGTTCTACGTCGCGATGTCGCTCGCGCTGGTCTACTTCGTCCACAAGGTCCTCTGGTTCGTGAAGTTCCGGCGCCTGCAGGAGGCGCTCGTCGCGGACGCCGAGCGGAAGGTCCGGGAGGCCACCAGCGAGGTCCTCAGCGCCTGGGACCAGAGCGCGAAGTCGAGCTGGTCGGACGCCTCGACGGGGGTCGACGACGAGGATCCCGTCGCGTTCGTGCGCCGCATGGAGGGCCGCCTGCTCTCGATGGATCGCGTCCTCGGCGACCACGTGAAGGTGCGCGAGTGGTTCCTCGAGCGCCTCCGCTCCAGCCCGACCGGCGAGGTCACCGACGCGATCTGCGTGCTGACGATGCCCCGGGTCGACGGCTCGCCGTCCGACGTGCGGCTCGACGTGACCTTCCCGCGGGTCCGGCGCCCGCGCCCCCCGCCCGAGGACCTCTACACCCTCGAGGTGCGCTCTCGGTACGGCTTCTGGCGGCGAGCGCTCGTCTTCGTGCTCGGCGCCGCGGACGTCGTCTACAGCTCGCGCCACGTCGCGCGGATGAGCCAGAACGCCGAGGTCCCGCTCGGCGTGATCTTCCGGCGGCTGTCGCTCGTCGTCGTCATCCTCGGGGCGATCGTGATCGACATCGCGTTCTCGCTGCGCTCGCGGCTCATCGACTGGGTCGGGGCGGCGCTCGGGCCGCCGCCCTACCTCGCGGGGCCGCTCGGGTCGCTCGGCGAGGCGCTCGATCCGCACCTCGCCACGGGGATCGCGCTCGGCGGGTGGCTCGCCGTCTACGGCGCCATCTACTTCGGCCTGTTCCTCTACCTGCGGCACCGATCGCAAGTCTTCCTGCGTCGGCTCGAGGGGATGCGCGAGCGCCGCCAGGAGGACCTCGACGCGATCTACGAGCACCACGTGGAGGAGCTGTTCGGGTGGGCGAGCGAGTACGCCAAGACGCTCGACGACGCGATCGAGATCGCGCGTCGGCAGGCGCGGCTGCTCATCGGGCGCTCGGCGCGGCGCCTGAGACGTCGCCTCGCGAGCGACGAGCTCGTGGAGGCCGGTCGCACGGTGGCCGCGGATCTGTTCGCGCGTCTCCCGGAGTCCAGCGCGGGGCTGCAGGACGTGGCGACCCGGGAGGAGCACTCGATCCGCCACCAGCTCTGGCCGCGAGTGGAGGAGATGGGCTACCAGGTCTCGCTCGCGCGCACCCGCGCCGCGTGGCGCCGCGTCGAGGCGGGGCTCGCCGAGCTCCGCGCGGAGCGCCCCGATCCGGCCGCGGCGCACGGGCTGTGGCGGACCCTCGCGGTCATCGCGCGCATGTTCCCCGAGGTGGTCGACGAGGCCTCCCGCGTCGAGCTCGACGTCGCCTACGAGGCGTCGGTCGCGGAGCTCGTCGCCCGCACGAACCGGGAGCTGACGGAGCTCGACGGTCGGCTCGACGAGCTCGCGACAGGCCTCGGCGAGCAGCTCGCGGTCGCGGGCTCGCTCCTCGAGACGCAGATCGAGCTCGCGGAGCAGGCGATGGAGGCGGAGGTCGCCGAGCTCGCGGCCGAGCTGCTCGAGGTCCGCGAGGGCGCGCGCCTCGAGGCGATGGCGTTCGAGATCTGAGCCCGACGACGCGCAGCGTCCCGCTCGCGTGAGCTAGCCCACTGCCCGACGGCCGCTGGATCTGGGGCGAGGGCCCGCGGTGCGTAGGCATGAGATCATGACCAAGACGCGGAAGGTCGCGCTGGGGATCGCGGTGGTCGTCGCGGCGGTCGCCGCGGGGTTCCTGCTGAGCCCCAAGCTGCAGTTCCTCACGGGCGGCGCGCTCGTCAACATGGGCTACAGGATGCAGGACCACATCCACGCGTTCGACATGGCCCACGAGCACTCGGAGCCGGGCGCGATCTGGGCCGAGCTCCAGCGCCAGAACGAGCTCGCGGCGAGCGTCCGGGACAGCTTCCCGCGCTCCTCCGAGCACCCGGTGGTCGCGCTGCTCGTGTGCATGGACGCGCGCATCGACACCAGCGAGCTCGTGGGCGACACCCGCCGCTACTACTACATCGTGCGCACGGCGGGCTCGGCGCTCGCGGAGCCCGAGCAGGAGATGCTCGAGCTCGCGGTCGTCAACGGCGTCGAGGTGATCGTGTTGACGACGCACACCGACTGCGCCGCCGAGGGCGCCGCCGCCGACCCCGAGCTGCGCGAGCGCTTCCCCGCCGTCGTCGAGCTCGTCGATCAGCGCGAGGAGCGGATCCGGGAGTTCATGGCCCGACCCATCATCCACGACGCCATCGCGGCGGGCCGCCTGCGCATCGAGCGGGCGCGCATCGACACGCAGACCGACCGGCTCATGCCGGAGCCGCCTCACCATGGGTCGTGAGACGGGGGCTCCGAGACGGGGAGCTCTGAGACGGGGGCGGGGAGCGCGGGGTGGGAGTAGGGGAGAGCAGGAGTAGAGGAGGTGCGGCCGCTTCGCGGCCGCGGGGTCGCGAGCCCCTTCAAAAACCAGATTCAGCAGCTCCCGCCGCTGTTCGAGCAGAAGTTGTGGCCGGGGCAGTCGTGGCAGTAGAAGCCCGCGCCGCAGCCTCCGTTCGCGCACACGCCGTTCGCCGCGCACTGGCACTCGCAGTAGGCGGGCGGCGCCGTCACGTCGTAGCAGGTCGCCGCGGAGTTCAGGATCGTCCTGCACTCCGCGTTGGTCGTGCACCCGCGGCACGAGTAGCCGCCCGTGCCCGTCGACGCGCAGGTGCGGCCGATGCTCGAGCAATTCACGTTGCACCCACCGCAGCGCGTGCTGGAGGTGATCGAGACGCACGCGCCGCTGCAGCACGCGGACCCGCTCCCGCACGACGTCCCGTTCGCGACGGTCCGCGAGCACGCCCGCGACTCGCCGTTGTTCACGCTGGTGCACGCGCCGCCGGCGCAGAGGCGCTGGGTGCGGGTTCGGCTCTGGGTCCCCGTCGTGTCGCACGCGTTGCTGTAGCCGCCGCAGCTGCCCCACGTGGTGTACGTCGTGGTGCCGCAGCTCACGCCGCTGGTGTCCCGCGTGCACGCCTGCGTGTCGGTGCTCGCCTCGACGCTGCACGTGCCCGCCATGCAGCGCGGCGTCATCACCGGGCGCGACTGCGTCCCGGACTGGCCGCACGTGCCCGAGAAGCCGCCGCACGCGCCCCACGCGCCCGTCGTGGGCGCGCCACAGTCGGCGTCGACCATGCACTCCTCGCAGGCCATCGACATCTCGTTGCAGAACGCGGGGCAGGGCGGCGCGCCGTGGTCCTGGCAGAGCCCGTCGCGGCAGGTGTCCGCGCCGTTGCACCAGAACCCGTCGTCGCAGCTCGCGGTGTTGTTGGTGCGCACGCACCCGAATTCCGCCTCGCACGAGTCGTCCGTGCAGGGGTCGGCGTCGTCGCAGTCGATGGGGTCGGCGCCGCAGGTCCCGTCGGCGCGACAGGCGTCGCCCTGCGTGCACGCGCTCGCGTCGTCGCACGGCGCGTCGAGGCAGTCCGGGTCGGCGCAGTCGATCAGCCCGTCGCAGTCGTCGTCCATCCCGTCGACGCAGTCGGTCTCCGTCGCCGGGCAGCCCGGGCCGCCGTCCGCGTCGGGGCGCAGGACGCAGCCGTCGCGCGGGTCGCAGAGCTCTTGCGAGCCGCACCGGTCGTCGCGCACCGCGACGAAGCACTCGCGGTCGATGCACAGCGCCTCGCCGCACGCGACGGGGCTCGAGCACTCGGACGCGTCGGCGCAGCCGAGCTCGCCGCAGAACTCCGGGTGCTCCACCGAGCAGCGCGGGTCGACGCAGCGGCCTCCGACGCAGGTGCTGAGGGTCGCGTCTCCGTCCGGGCTCGGGCACACCACGCCGAGGCAGCTCCCCGTCATCAACACCGTGATCACCTGCCGCCCCGAGAACGTGACCGCGGTGTCGCGGGCGTCGACGATCTCGCCAGTCGGCCCCAGCAGGAGCACGCGCACCACCAGCGGGCCGGCGGGGAGGCCGGAGACCTCGGCGATGCGCACGCCGTCGAGGAGCGGCTCGCCGGGGGACACGAAGCGGTCGATCCGGTCGAGCGGGGACGCGCCCTCCGCGTCGGTGGGCGACAGCAGCAGGGTCCGGACGCCGAACACCTGACGGCCCGGGAGGTAGTCGGTCTTGAGGTCCACGAACAGCGCGGGCTCGTCCCCGTCGCACGCGAGGAGCGTGAGCGCGAGGACGACGAGCGAGACGCGGCGCACGACACAGGGTACCGCAGTCCGCGCGCGGGGACCGGGCGCGCGTCGCGGGCGCGGGGGCGCGGTCGGCGTCACTCTATTTTCGCGCGGACCGAACCATCGGCTCGCGTCGTCCCCCCGCACCTCTCGAACATGGACACCACGCTTCGAGTCTCCGATTCCTGCGAAGCCCCCGGCGACGGCCGCGCCGCCGCCCGGCTCGCGATCGACCTGACGGCGCTCGACCCCGAGGGGTGGGCCGCCTTGCTGCCCTTGCTGAAGCGCGTCGCCGACTCGGTCGCCGCCCGCTTCGGGGACGTCGTGTCCCGCGAGGACGCGCTCGGCGACCTGGCGCTGTTCGCGCACGACCGCTGGCTCGCCGACTGGGCCGATCGCGTGGCGCAGGACGCCGAGACGCGCTCGCTCGAGGTCTTCCTGCGCGACCGGCTCCGGGATCACCTGCGCGAGCGGCGCCGCAAGGAGCGGCGGCGGCGCGCGCTGCTGCGCCCGCTGGGGATCGGGCCCGCCGTCGAGACGGGGCGCGACGAGCAGCCGGTGGCCGCCGCGTGGTACGCGTCGGAGCCGCCCGCGCCGGACGCGGGCCTCGAGGCCGAGGGCCTGCGGACGGCCGCCTCGGTGGACGAGCAGGCGCGCGCCCTGGTGCTCTTGCGGGAGAGCGGGTTCAGCCACGCCGAGATCGCCGCGGCGCTCCACCTGTCGCGCCCCACGGTGACCCGGCGCCTCGCCGCGGCCGCCGCCGCGCTCGTCGCGCTCGTCGGCGTGCTGTGGCTCGCCGTGTGGTGGCGCCCCGAGCCTGCGGCGCCGGTCGCGATCGAGCCGGAGGCCCTCCCGGTCGAGGTGCCCGCGGCGGCGCCCGAGCCGGCGGAGGTGCTCATCACGCTGGCGACGGATCCCCCGGGCGCGGTCGTGTTCGTCGACGGCGAGGAGGTCGGGAGGTCGCCCGTGCGCATCGCGGCGCCGCCCGAAGGGGAGCACCGAGCCGTGCGCCTCTGGATGGACGGCTACGCCACGCGCGAGCTCCGGATCGGGCACCGCACGCAGCCGGAGGTGACGGTCGCGTTGGACCGCACCCCGCAGACGCGCTGGCTCGTCGAGTGAGGCCGGAGCGCGGTCACTCGGATCGGTGGGCGCGGCGGTACTCGGCGGGGCTGCGCCGCTGGTCGCGGCCGAAGGCTCGCCGGAACGCTCGCTCGTCCTCGTAGCCCACGCGCTCGGCCACCTGCTCGATGGGGAGGTCGGTGGTCGCGAGGAGGCGCGCGGCGTTCTCGATCCGGAGCCGCCGCAGGAACCTCGCGGGCGCGAGGCCCGTGGCGGCGACGAAGCGGCGCGCGAGGGTGCGCTCGGAGACCCCGACGGCGCGAGCCGCGGCGCGCAGATCGATCGGGGTCGCGAGGCGCTCGGCCATCCAGCGCTCGGCCCGCGCGACGACCTCGTCGTGGCGGCTCAGGTGCTCGATGATCAGGTACGGCGCCTGCGAGACGCGCGCGTCGTCGATCACGAGGTAGCGAGCGCACGCGTGCGCGACCTCGTGGCCGGCGTGGCGCCGGACGATCGCGAGCGCGAGATCGAGCTGCGCCATCGCCGCGCCGGCCGTGACCACGTGCTCGTGCGCGCAGACGATCGCGTCGGCGCGGAGGTCGACCTTCGGGTAGCGCTCCCGGAACAGCGGGGCGAGCCACCAGCACGTCGTCGCGGTGGTGTCGTCGAGGAGGCCCGCCTCCGCGAGCAGGAAGGTCGACGAGCAGCTCGCCGCGACGGTGACCCCGCGCGCGTGGGCGTCGGGCAGCCGCGCGGTCAGCGCGCGCGAGTCGGGGCGCTCGACGTCGGTCAGCACCCGCGCGGCGTCGGCCATGCCCTGGCCGAAGACCATCCACAGGTGCCCGTCGGCGTCGTCGACCTCTCCGTCGACCTCGAGCACCGCGCCGGCGCTCGAGCGCACCGGGCGTCCGTCGAGCGACCGCGTGGTCCATCGGAAAGGCGCTCGGCCGCCGAGGGCCTCGCTGATCACGTTCGCGGTGGCGAGCACGTCGAGCGTGACGCTGAAGCCCGACGCGAAGAAGCCATCGAGGACGAGCAGATCGACGGCGTGTCCGATCTGGCCCGGCGACCGTCCGGCCGAGCCCTTCGTTCGCTTCCCCGCCATCGCTAGGGATGGTCTTGGGAGGCGACCGAACGATGAGCAAGCAGAGGGTGATCTTCGTCCACGGGATGTTCTTGACCGGCCGGAGCTGGGAGCGATGGGAGGAGCGGTTCTCGCGGGCCGGCTTCGACTCCGTCGCGCCGGACTGGCCGGGCCACGACGGCCTGGCCGCCGAGCGCCGGGCGAGCCCGGACCCGGCCCTCTCGAGCCTCCGCCTCGGCGACGTCGTCGACCACTTCGCGGCGATCGCGAGCGAGGGGCCCGGCGCGCCGGTCCTCGTCGGTCACTCGATGGGCGGCCTCGTGGTCCAGCTCCTCCTCGCGCGGGGGATCGGGGCCCGCGGCGTCGTGCTGAGCTCGGCGCCACCGAACGGAGTCCGCAGCTTCGCGTGGTCGCACTTGTCCGCCAACGCGGCGGTCCTGTGGCCGACGTCGGCGCCGATCGTGCCGTCGCTCGACTGGTGGCGCGGCGCCTTCTGGCACACCGGCGAGCCCGACGCGGTGCGCGCGGCCTACGACGAGCACGTCGTCCCCGAGTCTCGGCTCGTCGGTCGCGGTCCGCTCGGGGCCGAGTCCGCGATCGACTTCGCGCGGCCTCGCGCGCCGCTGCTCTTCGTCGCCGGTGAGCTCGACCGCATCATCCCGGCTTCGCTCAACCGGAAGAACGCGAGCGCTTACCGAGCGGAGGCAGGCGTCACGGAGCTGATCGAGCTCCCCGGCCGCACGCACTACCTCGCGGGCCAGCCGGGCTGGGAGGAGGTCGCGGATCGCTCGCTCGAGTGGATCGCGGCGCAGGCGTGACGCCGCCTCGGCGATCTCGAGGTCTGTCGATCGATCGCCTCCGGCGATTTCTCTCCGGCGAGGGGCAAGCCCCTCGCGCTCCCCGCTGAGATCCCTCGGTCGCTTCGCGCCCTCGGCGATCTCAGCCCCGGGCGAAGGCGCGCCAGAGGGCCTCGACGTGCTCGGGCCGCGTCCCGCAGCAGCCGCCGAGGAGGGTCGCGCCGGCGTCCGCCCACGCGCGCGCCTGGGCCGCGTAGCGCTCGGGTGACGCGGGGGCGCTCGAGAAGCCGTCGACGTCGTCCGCGATGCCCCCGTTGGCGTAAGCGCCGAACGGGACGCCCGCGCTCGCGAGGGCCTCGACGTAGCGGAGGGTCGCCTCGGTCGGGGTGCAGCTCACGAGCACCGCGTCGACGCCGAGGTCGACCGCGCGCCGCGCGCCCTCGGCGAGCGCCTCGGGGGTGAGCAGGTCGGCCTCGTAGCCCGCGGTGAGCGCGAGCCACGTCTCGATTCCCGTCGAGCGCGCCGCGCGCGCCGCGGCGAGCGCCTCCTCGACGTGCGGGAACGTCTCGCAGAGCAGCACGTCGACGCCCGCGTCCGCGAGGACCTCGGCGAGCGCCCGGTGCTCCCGCTCGACCGCGGCCCCGCCGCCCGGGCTGAGGTCGGGCCGATAGCAGTCCTCGAGCGGCGCGACGCTCCCCGCGATCCGGTGCCCCGGCGGCACCGCGCCCCTCGCGATCCGCACCGCCTCGCGGGCCCAGCGCGCCCAGTCGGGGCCCATCGCGCGCGCCGTCGTGCGGAACGTGTTGGCGGTGTGGACGGTGGCGCCGGCCGCCGCGTAGTCGGCATGGATCGCCGCGACCACGTCGGGCGCGTCCCGGTTCGCGGCGGCGCTCCACATCGGAAGCCTCGTGGACACGCCGCGACGCGTCAGCTCGGTGCCGACGGGGCCGTCGAGGATCGTGATCACGGGGCGCGGGCGGCGTCCCACAGGGCGCAGGCGTCCTCGTCGAGCCCCGTCGCGGTGGTGACCACGCGGTCGTAGACGAGCTCGCGGTCCTCGGCGACGTCGTAGGGCGCCCACGTCGGCGCCTCCCCGTTCGGGTCCGACGCGCGGGCGAAGCGCAGCCAGTCGCCGCTCAGGCGCGCGTTCATCGCGAGGTCGTCGGCGGAGGTGAAGGCGCGGCGCCCGATCGGCGCGGGGTGGCCGAACACGAACTGGATCTCCGAGGCGTGGAACGCGCCGAGCTCGCGGTCGGTCGGGATCTGGAACTCGCCGTCGGGGTAGTCGTAGCGGTAGACGAACACGTCCGAGGCGAGGTGCTCGGCGAAGAGGCGCGCCGCGCGCCGCGAGGGGCAGGCGATGGTCGCGTGCCCGTAGAGCGCCGCGGTCGCGTAGGACGGGTCGGGGTAGTCGGCGATCGGGTAGGCGGCGAGGACGTCGGCGGCGGTGACGCCCTGCAGCTCCGCGATCGCGTCGACGATGGCGCGGTAGGTGGGCTCGTCGAGGGTCTCCTCGGTGGTGTCGGCGAGGAACGTGAAGAACGTCCCCTCGTCGCGGTTCCAGCCCACCACCATCGGGATGTCCATCACGTCGCCGGCGAGCACCGCGTCGCGGACGTCCTGGGTGAGGAACGCGCCGTCGCGGATCGCCCACCACGTCCGCGTGCCCGAGAGCTCGGCGACGATCCCCATGCCCGACGTGTCGACCGCGTCGATCTCGTCGGTCGTCTTGCCGCGCAGGCAGCCGAGCGCGTCGGGCCCGTCGCAGCCGAGCCGGGTCGCGAACCCGAGCCCGTTCGCCTCGCTCGTGGCGAGGTCGTCGAGGCCGCTCTCGCACAGCCCGCTCTGGACGATCGCGCGGTGGAAGAGCCCGCGGCTCGAGGGCGCGGTCATGTGCAGGCACACGCTCAGCCCGCCAGCGGACTGCCCGAACAGCGTCACGTCGTCCGGGTCGCCGCCGAACGCGGCGATGTTGTCCCGCACCCACTCGAGCGCCATGCGCTGATCCATCAGCCCGTAGTTGCCGCTCGCGCCCTGCTCGGTGGTCAGGTCGGGGTGCGCGAGGAACCCGTAGGGTCCGAGGCGGTAGTTCATCGACACGACCACCACCCCCTGGCGCGCGAGCAGGTCGCCGCGCGTCCCCTCGTCGGTCTGCACGCCCTCGCCGAAGAGGAACGCTCCCCCGTGGATCCACACCATCACCGGCGCGTGGTCCGGCATCGGGTCGGGCGTGTGCACGTTGAGGTAGAGGCAGTCCTCTCCGCTCGCGAGCGGCAGCCCGAGCGCGTCCTGCACGCAACGTCGAGGTCGGTTCGACGCGCGCGGCTCCGTCCAAGACGCGGGGGGCTCGGGGGGCCGCCAGCGCAAGTCGCCGACGGGCGGCGCGGCGAAGGGGATCCCGAGGAACTCGCGGTAGCCGTCCCCGAGCGTGCCCGTCACCGGCCCGTTCGCGGTGGTGACCATCGGCGGCGGCGGCGGCGGCCCCGCGTCGTCGCCCGCGTCCGACGCGCCCGCGTCCACCGCGGCGGGGCCGTCGCAGGCGAGCAGCAAGAGCGCGAGCAGCGGTCGGGCGCGTCGCATCGAAGCGCCAGCATAGCGCCGCGGGGTCGTCGATCAGAAGCGGCCGAGCACCTGAAGGCCGGCGTCTCCGGGACCCCACGCCACGGCGAGGTCCGTGACCGGCCCGCGGGCGCGGCGTCGGGGCAAGAGGAGCGCGAACGAGAGCATCGCGAGCCCCACGACCTGAGCGATGGTGGTGGGGATCCCGAAGAGGAGCGGCGCCAGGTGGGCTCGCCCCGTGAACATCCAGACCAACCCGCCCGCGACGGGGATGTAGTTGAACGCCGCGTTGGGATCGTGGCCGATGTTCGGGGGCGTGTTCGTGACGTACATCGTCCCCGTCACCACGCCGAACACGTACCCGAGCCCGAGGAGGACGCTGCCGACCACGACCGTCGGCATCGAGGTGTGCACGCAGTCGGGTCCGTCCTCGGCCCAGCCACTCGGGCAGGGTGCAGCCGCCTCGTCGGACGCCTCGTCGGAGGTCGCCGCCTCGGGCGTTTCCTGCGCGTGCGAGCTCGCGGCGGGGAGGGTGAGCGCAGCCGCGCACGCGAGCTCGAGCCACCAACGCATGCTCCAGTGTGCCCGAGGAGACGAAGGGTGTCTCCGAGTCGTCCTCAGGCCTGCCGGTCCGCGGTGCGTCCATCGGTGTCGGTGGGTGGCTGGATCGGTCGAAGGTGGCGGCGGGTTCAGGGCGCCATTCCGTGCCCCCATTCCCGAGACTCCCCGACCCTTCACGACGAGAGGGTTCTCAGGACGGGTGTGGATGGAGGCTGCCGGGCGGCGAGCTTCGGGGGGCGTATGATCGGTCGGGCCGATGTCATGGCGACTCGCTCGTGTCCCAGCCCTCCTCGTCCTGATCGGGGGCTGCGCCCGCACGGGGCTCGTGACCGATCCCCGGGTCGACCCGCCCGTGGTCCGCGCCTCGGACGCGGGCTCCGTTGGCGTCGACGCGGGAGCGACGACGCGCGACGGCGGCGTGCGCCCCACGACGTGCAGGCCCGCTTGCGCCGTCGTGGGTGAGGCGAGTGACGTGGTCCGCGTGTCCCTCCCGGGAGCGGATGGCTCGATGAACGTCTTCTTGGGCGACTTCGCGCTCGTCGCCGGGCAGCCGCTCGTCGCGTGGGGCGCCTACACTTGTTGTGTCGGCTTCGGGGAGCGGCGAGCGGCCGGGGGCGTCCTCCGGCTCCCCGACGGAGAGGTCCTCGCTGGGGTCGGGCCGACGGCTTCGACGAGGGTGGGCATCGGGCCGCGGGTGACCGGCGTCGACGCCACCGTCCTCGTCCTCGATCCGCTCGAGGGCTTTCGCCACGCGCGCTGGCTCGACGCGAACACGGGGGAGGTCACGCGCGAGTCGACCGCCCCGGTGAGGTCCGACGCGTCCACGCCCCCCGCCATCGCGCGGCTGGCCGCGGGCGGCTTCGCCGTGCTCGAGGGGCCCGACCTCCAACTCGTCGTCCTCGACGAGGATCTCGTCGAGCTGTCGCGGACGCCCCTCGGTCGGACCGACGTCCGACATCTCCAGCTCACGGAGCTCCCCGGCGGTCGACGGCTGGCGAGCTGGAGGCGCCTCGAGCTCCTGGAGTCGCTCGTGGTCGACGCCGAGGGGCGATCCGTCGAGCCCGTCGTCGAGCTCGGCGTGGAGCTGCCCTACGACGGGTACGAGTACGCGAGCGCCGTCTCCGATGGGTGTCGCGTGGAGCTGACGACCGCCAGCTCCGTCGTGGAGGTCGGCGAGGACGGGCAGATTGTCGCTCGCACGCGGCTGCCCTTTCCTGCGTTCGGCGCGCTGAGCACAGGAGAGGGCCTTCTGGTGCTCGAGCGCGGTGACGGCCGCGACGGCGGTCCCCGCGTGGTCCTGCTCGAGCGGGAGACCGGCCGGGAGCTGCGCGAGCTGGCGGCGATGGACAACAGCCTCGGCTACGCCTCCGCGGGCGCGCTGGGGCTCGGTGACGGGGCGGCGTGGTTCGCGACGAGCTCCTACGTCACGAGGGGCGCGGTGGACTATGTGCCCGTCGCTTGCAGGGACTGAGTCCGACGACGCGAAGCGTCGGAGGATCTCAGTGGGGAGCGCGAGGGGCTTGCCCCTCGCCGGAGAGAAATCGCCGGAGGCGATTGATCGACAGACCTCGAGTCCGACAACGCGAAGCGTCGGAGGATCTCAGTGGGGAGCGCGAGGGGCTTGCCCCTCGCCGGAGAGAAATCGCCGGAGGCGATTTATGGACAGATCTCGAGTCCGACGACGCGAAGCGTCGGAGGATCTCAGTGGGGAGCGCGAGGGGCTTGCCCCTAGCCGGAGAGAAATCGCCGGAGGCGATATCGACAGATCTCGAGCTTGCGACGCCCGAGCGGCGATCGCCGCCGCGGTTTCGCCGCTCACGCCGCTCCGAGCGTGTAAGCCCGCGGGATCGTTGAGGCGCATCTCCGGCACACCGCGTGATGACCTGCCAGCGCGTGACGAGCCCGCGCCGCATCCCGATGCCCAAGACCACCTTCGCGGTCTGTCGGCGCGTGCACGACCGGCGCTTCCTCTTGCGGCCCGATGAGAAGCTCACGGTGCTCGTCACCTGGCTCTTCGCCACGCTCGCGCCGCTCTTCGGGCTCGAGCTCAACGCCTTGACGGTGATGTCCTCGCACTTCCACGCCGTCGTGACCGTCGAGGACCAGCGCATCAGCGACTTCTTCCGCGACTTCGACAGCTTCCTCGCCAAGGCCGTGAACGTCTTGAGGAGGGCGCGCCGCGGCATCGTGTGGGCGCCCGGCGAGCTCGGGATCGTGGAGTGCAAGACGGTGGAGGCGGAGATCTTCGAGATCGCCTACGCCATCGTGAACCCCGTCGCCGCGGGGCTCGTGTGGGAGCCAGAGGACTGGCCCGGTCTGTCGATCCAGGTCGAGGACCTGGGCCGCCGCGTCCTCGAAGGCGTGCGACCTGGGTTCTTCTTCGACGCGAGGTTCTGGGAGCGCGACGCCTCGCTCGCCGTGACCCTGCCGCCCCGGATGCTGGCGGAGCTCGGCGAAGAGGTGTCGCGTCGGCGCATCGCCGCCGAGGTGAAGCGTCAGGTCGCCGAGGCCCACGCCGACATCAAGGCCAGGGGCTACCGAGTGCTCGGACGCGTCGCCGCCCGGAACGTCAGCCCGTTCAAGCGCGCGAAGACCTGGGAGACGTTCGGCGTGATTCATCCCAACTTCGCCACCGGACCGGGCTGCGTCGTCGAGCGCATCGAGGCCGCCATCGAGCTGAAGACCTTCCGCACGGAGTACCGAGCCTGCTGGCGCCGCTACCAAGCCGGCGAGCGGGACGTGGTGTTCCCCTACGGGACGATGCTCATGCGCGTCCGACACGGCGTGCGCGTGGCGGACCCTCCTTAGCGGGAGGTCGAGCGCGCGATGAGGCCTGGGACCCACGAGGCTCCCGGGCCGCGGTGCGTCCGTCGGCGCTGGCGGGGTGCGAGTATCCGTTGTCATTGGCCGAATCAGGGGCACCGGAGGGCCTGGACGGGCCTGTCGCCCCTTCGGCACCGACCTCGAGTCGAAGCTCCGCAACCCACCTTGTCAACCCAGTCGTTGAGACCCTGGGCCGGATCGCGCCCCCCCTCCTTGAGACCCTGGGCCGGATCGCGCCTCCCCCCTCCAGGGGCGCGGTGGACTACCTCCCGATCGCTTGCAGGGAGTGACGCGGCTCACCGGCCGAGCACATCCCGCAGGTACCGCCCCGTGTGCGACCGCTTCGACCTCGCCACCTTCTCCGGCGTCCCCTTGGCAACCACCTGACCACCGCCCGCGCCGCCCTCGGGGCCGAGGTCGATGACCCAATCGGCGCACTTGATGACGTCGAGGTTATGCTCGATCACGAGCACCGTGTTGCCCGCGTCGACCAGCGTCTGGAGCACCGCGAGGAGCCGCTCGACGTCCGCGAAGTGCAGGCCCGTCGTCGGCTCGTCGAGCACGTAGAGCGTGCGCCCGGTCTGGCGCTTGCCGAGCTCGCGGCTGAGCTTCACGCGCTGCGCCTCGCCGCCGCTGATCGTCGTCGCGGGCTGCCCGAGGTGGATGTAGCCGAGGCCGACCTCGTCGAGCGTGGCGAGGATCCGCGTGAGGCGCGGGTAGGGCGCGAAGATCTCGAGGCACTCCTCGATCGAGGTGTCGAGCACGTCCGCGATGCTCTTGCCCTTGTAGCGGACCGACAGGGTCTGCGCGTTGTAGCGGCGGCCGTTGCACACCTCGCAGTGGACGTAGACGTCGCTGAGGAAGTGCATCTCGACCTTCACGACGCCGTCGCCGGCGCACGCCTCGCAGCGGCCGCCCTTCACGTTGAAGCTGAAGCGGCCGGGGGTGAAGCCCCGCGCGCGCGACTCGGGGAGCTGCGCGAAGATCGTGCGGACCTCGTCGAACGCCTTCGTGTAGGTGCCCGGGTTGCTCCGCGGCGTCCGCCCGATCGGCTTCTGGTCGATGGCGATCACCTTGTCGAGCGCGTCGAGCCCCTCGATCGCGTCGTGCGCGCCGACGGGGGCCGACGAGCCGTGCAGCTCGCGGCCGAGCGCCGGCAAGAGGATCTGCGTGACGAGCGAGCTCTTCCCCGCGCCGCTCACGCCGGTCACCGCGGTGAGGCAGCCGAGCGGGATCTCGACGTCGACCCCGCGGAGGTTGTTCGCGCGCGCGCCGCGGACGCGGATGCTCGCGCCGTTCCCCTTCCGGCGCTCCTTCGGCGGCTCGATCTTCCGGCGCCCGCTGAGGAAGCCGCCGGTCACGCTGTCCTTCGCCTTGGCGAGCGCCGCCGGGGTGCCGCTGAACATCACGCGACCGCCGAGGTGACCCGCGCCCGGCCCGAAGTCGACGACGTGGTCGGCCGCGCGGATCGTCTCCTCGTCGTGCTCCACCACGATGACCGTGTTGCCCGCGTCGCGGAGCCCCTCGAGCGTCGCGATGAGGCGCTGGTTGTCGCGCTGATGCAGGCCGATCGAGGGCTCGTCGAGCACGTACATCACGCCCGACAGCTCGCTCCCGAGCTGGCTCGCGAGGCGGATGCGCTGCGCCTCGCCGCCGCTGAGGGACGGGCCCGCGCGATCGAGCGTGAGGTAGTCCAGCCCCACGTCGAGCAGGAAGCGAAGGCGGCTCCGGACCTCGCGCAGGACGCCGGCGGCGATCTGCGCCGCGTTGCCCTCGAGCCCGAGCGCCGCGAACGCCTCGCTCGCCGCGGCGACGGTCATGCTCGACACGTCGGCGAGGCTGCGGCCCGCGAGGAGCACCGCGAGGCTCTCGGGCCGCAGGCGCTGGCCCTTGCACGCGCGGCACGCCTGCTCGCCGAAGTACTTGAGGTACTGCGCGCGCATGCGGTCGCTGGTCGTGTCCTTCATCCGACGCTCGAGCAGGTTGAGCACGCCCTCGAAGCGCACCGCGAAGTTGCCGTGGCTGCCGGTCCGCTCGTTCTCCCACGAGACGTCGATGCGCCCGTCGACGCCGTAGAGCACGAGCTCGCGCTTCTTCTTCGAGAGCTTGTGGAACGGCACGTCGAGGTCGACGTCGCAGGCCTTCGACATCGCGTCGATGATGCGGAAGCGCCAGCCCTCGCCGCGCTGCATCGACGTGGCCCACGGGATGATCGCGCCGTCGCGGATCGAGAGGCTCGGCTCGACCACGAGCGACGGATCGATCGCGTCGATGCGCCCGAGCCCGTGGCACTGCGGGCACATCCCGAGCGGGCTGTTGAACGAGAAGCTCTGCGGGCTCAGCACCGGGAACGACTTGCCGCAGCACGTGCGGTGCTCGCTGTAGCGGACGAGCTCGCCGTCGACGTCGACGATCACCTCGCCCTCGCCCTGACGCAACGCGAGCTCGACGCTCTCGGTGAGGCGGCCGATGGCGTCGGGCTCGATCGTCACGCGGTCGACGACGAGCTCGACGTCGTGCTTCTTCTTCTTGTCGAGCGCGGGCACCGCGTCGAGGCGGTGCACGACCCCGTCGACGCGGACGCGCGCGAATCCGTCGGCGGCGGCGTTCTCGAACAGGTCGCGGAACTCGCCCTTGCGGTGGGACACCAGCGGCGCGAGGAGCACCACCGTCGTGCCCTGGGGCCGGCGCGCGATGTCGCTGACGATCTCCTCGGCGCTGCGACCCTCCACGGGCTTCCCGCAGGTCGGGCAGTGCTGACGGCCGGCGCGGGCGTAGAGCACGCGGAGGTAGTCGTAGATCTCGGTGATCGTCCCGACCGTCGAGCGCGGGTTGCTCGACGCGGCCTTCTGCTCGATCGCGATCGTCGGCGAGAGCCCGCGCAGGCGCTCCACGTCGGGCCGCTCGAGCCGGCCGAGGAACTGCCGCGCGTAGGCGCTGAGGCTCTCGACGTAGCGCCGCTGCCCCTCGGCGAAGAGCGTGTCGAACGCGAGCGAGCTCTTGCCCGATCCGCTGACGCCGGTGAAGACCACGAGCGAGCGCTTGGGCAGCTCGAGGTGGTCGATCGACAGGTTGTGCTCGTGCGCACCGACGATCTCGATGCGGTCGAGCTCGGAGCGTCGTTGCGTCCTCGCCATCGAAGGATCGAGCGCTTAGCACACTTCGATGGGGTCTGTACACCTGTTCAGCGCTCGCCGCCCGCCGGCGGGATATGGTCGGCCCGAAGGTGGCCGAGTACCGCGACGAGAAGGAGACCCTGCGGCGGCGCGTCGCCGAGCTCGAGGCTCGACTCGAGGAGCTGGGCGAGGACGACGCCGAAGCGCGGATCGCCGGGCTGCGGGCGGAGCGCGATGCCCTGCGCGAGCAGCGCGACGGCTTGGAGACGGAGCGCGACGAGCTCCTGCGCGTGTTCGGGTACGAGGCCGAGGGATCGGCGGGGAACGCGATCCGCAAGCGCCGCTCGCGCGGGCGTAGCGGGGCCGGCGTCCTGGTCGGGTTGGGGGTGGCGCAGGCGGTCGGCGTCGCTGGGCTCGGGCTCGGCGTCTGGCCCGCCCTCGCCGGTCTGGTGACCTTCCTCTTCGGGGCCGCGCTGGTGCTCAAGCTCTCGAGACTTCCTGCCCCGCCGGCGGGGGGGGCCGACGAGGTGGCCGAGCGGGTGGAGCGCGCGCAGCGGCGGGCCGCCCGGGCCCGCCGAAAGAAGCGCCAGGCCCTGCGCGCGCGCGTCGAGGTCGAGCGCGAGAACGTCTCGGTCCAGGCGAAGCAGTCGCGCGGACGCAAGCGCCGGCGTTGATCAGTCGCGGCCGCTCTCGGGGTCGTTCACCCAGCCGCGGCCCTGGTGGCGGACCGCGAGATACGCGACCCCGAGCAGCCCCGCGCAGGCGGCGGTCACGACCGCGGCGCGCGGGGTGGGCATGTTCAAGAGGCTTTGACCCAGCGACATCGGGTGCACCAGGACGTCCCAGCTGTTCCACCGCTCGAAGCGGCCCAGGTAGATCCCGAAGCCCGAGGCCAGGATCACGACCCACACGCCGGCCTGCAGGAGCCAGGGGTGGACGCGGCCGTCGAGGGACTCCTCGACGCGCCGCAAGGAGAACGCCCCCGCGAGGAGGCCGGTGATCGACGCGGTGCCGAGGAGGAGCACGTCGTACCAGAGGGGCACCGGCGACCGGACGGTGAGATGCAGGAAGTCGGTGATCACGTACGGGGCGTTGGGCAGGAACGCGACCCAGGCGAGGAGCGCGACGATCCCGACCGAGCGCCGGCGGTGGGTGATCGCCCACGCCACGGGCAGGGACAAGAGCCACGGCACCCACGCGAGGAAGAGGTTCCAGAGCAGGAACCCGTACACGAAGCGCCCGGAGTAGCCGACCCGGCCGAGGTAGAGGCCGGCCCACAGCCCGCTCCCGGCGAGGAGGGCGGCGAGGCCGGGGGTTCGCCACACACGCGACATGCCCTGGAGGATGACGAGCGGGCTTGGCGGTGCCACGGAGAAGATGTGGCGATCTCGAGGCGCTTGTCGCCGAGACCCGGCGGATGTACTCCCGTCCGATGGGCCTTCGACGAGCGTTCGCGTGCGGGGTCCTGGGCGTGGTGCTGGTCGCGTGCACCGATCCGCCGACGCCCGACGCGGGGGTCGACGCGGGGCCGGACGCGGTCGACGCCGGCGGTGACGCGGGCGCCGAGATCCACCTCCAGATCCTGGGCATCACCGACTTCCACGGGCGCGTGCTCCCCGAGCCCGGCGTCCCGGGGGCGAGCGCGCTCGCGGCGCAGATCGCGGCCCTCGAAGCCGAGGCGCCGAACAGCCTGCTGGTCTCGTCCGGCGACCTCATCGGCGGCTCGACGCTGGCGTCGGGTCTGCTCCGAGACGAGCCCGCCCTCGACGTCATGGACCTGATGGGCCTCGACGTGAGCACGGTCGGCAACCACGAGTTCGACCGCCCCTTCGCGGAGCTCGAGCGGCTCCTCGAGGGCGGCTGCCACCCCGACGACGGGTGCTTCGATCCGAGCCGACCCTACGACGGCGTGTCCTTCCCGATGCTCGGCGCGAACGTCGTCGTCGCGGCGACCGGCGAGCCCGCGCTCACGCCCTACGTCGTGGTCGAGGTCGCCGGCGTCCGCGTCGGCTTCGTGGGGATCACCCTCGCGGGCACCGCGCGCATCGTCTTCGCGCCCTACCTCGAGGGGCTGAGCATCGAGGACGAGGCCGACACGGTGAACCGCTACCTCCCGCGGATGCGCGCGGACGGGGCCGAGGTGATCGTCGTGCTCATCCACAAGAGCGTGTCCGACGCGAGCGACTGCGCCTCGCCGATCGGGGGCGCCTGGTACGACGTCGAGCGCTTCGACCCGGGCGTCGACGCGGTGTTCATGGGCCACAACCACGTGCAGTACGCGTGCGAGCAGGCCGACCGGGTCTTCGTCTCCGCGGGGCGCTGGGGCGACGTGGTCGCCGACGTCGACCTGACCTTCGACACGACGACGCGCACGGTCGTCGAGCGCCACGCGCGCCTCGTCCCCGTCGACCCGACCGGGACCGTCCCCGCCGTCGACGCGTACCTCGCGTGGCTCGAGGGGATCGTCGGGCCCCGCGCGGCGCGCGAGGTCGGGCGCATCACCGCGGACATCTCGAACGACGCCAGCGTCGACGCCTCGCAGCCCGCCGGCTTCCTCGTCGCCGACGCGATCCTCGCCGCCGTCCCCGGCGCCGACGTCGCGTTCACGAACGTGGGCGGCACCCGGACCACGCTTCGGTACGCGGCCTCTGGCGACGAGACGGAGGATGGGATCGTCACCTACGCCGAGCTCTACGCGATGCTCCCGTTCGGCAACGACGTGCTCACGATGACGCTCACGGGCGCGCAGCTCGAGGCGCTCCTCGAGGAGCAGGGGCGCAACGGGATCCTCCAGCCGTCGGCCTCGCTGCGGTACACGTTCGCGACCTCCGGCGATCCGATCGATCCGGCGGAGGTCTTCATCGACGGGGCGCCGCTCGATCGCGCCGCGAGCTACCGCGTCGCGGTCAACAGCTACATCGCCGAGGGCGGCGACGGGTTCACGACCCTCCCGATGGGCACCGAGCGCACGCCGGGCCCGCCTCTGCTCGACGTGGTCGAGGCCTACCTCGCCGCGAGCTCACCCTACGCGCCGCCGGCCCTCGACCGCATCTCGCTGCGCTGAGGTCTGTCGATCCATCGCCTCCGGCGATTTCTCTCCGGCGAGGGGCAAGCCCCTCGCGCTCCCCACTGAGATCCTCCGACGCTTCGCGTCGTCGGACTCAGCGCCGCAGCCACGCGTCGAAGCAGGCGACCTCGTCGGTCGGGAAGAACGCGGTCGACGGCACCGCGGCGTGGTAGGCGCGGAACGTCCGCGTGAAGTCCTCCGGGTCCTCCTCGAACCAGCGCTCGACATGCCCCGAGCCGCGCAGCAGGCGCTCGAAGCGCAGGCGCGTCGCGAGCAGCGCGGCGATCCGCACGCCGTCCTCGTGGTCGGGAGACAGGCCCGCTTCGCGCAGGCACACCACCGGATCGTCGGCGCGCGCGAACGCCGCGAGGGCCTCGAGCGCGCGCGGCTCGTCGACGACGGCGGCGACCGCCTCGACGATCGGGCGCTCGTACGCGGCGCGTCGCTCGGGGAGCGCGCGGGCGAGCGCCCGGACCCGCGCGAGCTCCGCCTCGAGCTCGGCGACGTCGGCGTCGCTCGCGACCGTCCCCTCCATTCGCTCGAGCGTGATCCCCTCGAGCCGCGCGCACCGCGGCGCCCATCGCTCGAGGAGCTCGAAGACCGGCTCCGGCACCGCGCTCGAGTGCGCGTCGAGCCGCAGCACCCGGCGGCTCGGGAGCCAGCGCGGGTCGCTCGAGGCGCCGCCGGACACGTGGATCTCGATCACCGCGTCGAGGTCGAGGCGCGCGATCCACGCGTCGGGATCGAAGCCGTGGTTCTGCGCCATCGTGAAGACGTTGTGCACGTCGAGGACGACGCGCCCCGACGCCCCGAGCGCCTCGTTCAGCCACGGGGGCTCGTCGAGGGGATCGCCGAAGCCGAAGTAGGTGACGGTCGTCTCCACGCCGGACACCGGGACGACCTCCGCCATCTCGCGGAGCCGCGCGCGGACCCTCGCGGCGACCGTCGCCGTGAGCGGGAGCCCGATCGGGAGCGTGAGCGCGGCGTCCCCGATCGCCGTCGCCCAAAGATGGTCGCTGTACCAACGAAAACCGAATTGCGCCTGGTCCGACGCGACCCACTCGCGCCAGCGCGCCCGGCGCGCCTCGCCGCCCGGATCCGCGAGCGAGTAGCCGACCCCGTGCGCGACGAAGCTCAGCCCGTGCGCCTCCCCCAGCTCGCGGAAGCGCCGGTGGAACCCGTTCTCGCGCCGCGCGCCTCCGTCGACGTACCAGGTCGTCTCGGGCGCGACCTCGGCGTAGTCGACGTGGCGGAGCAGCGGGGCGGTGCGGTCGAGGAATTCGTCGTCGGGCTGGAGCGTGAACCCGACGTCGATCCGAGCGCTCACTCGTACATGCTGGCCGGCGACGTGTACCAGTACAAGAAGCGTCGACTGCGCTCCGGCACGTGGCCCATGCCGCAGCCGACCATCACGTTGTCGTCCCGGCCCTCGACCGTCACGCCGCAGCCCCAGCTCGTCGCCCAGTAGCTCCCCGGGAGCGGGCGCCGGACGAGGCGCTCGCGCGCGTTCTCGGCGAGCTGCGCGAGGACCGGCGCGCGGTCCCGGGCGCCGGCGCGGACGATCGCGGGCGCCGCCTCGAGGAGCTCCGCGGGCACGGTGCCGCGGCGGATCGCGGCGTGGACGCGCTGCACCAGCGCAGCGTCGAGGGCGTGCTCCGCCACACGGGCGCGACGCGCGATCATCTCGGCGTCGCCCGCGATGGCCTCCTCGAGGGACGCGGAGAGGATCGCCATGCGCTGATCGATCGCGCTCTCGACGCGCTGCTCGTAGTCGGGTTGCTCCCGGTCGGTCCACTGGCTGGGGTTCTCGGGGAGCTCGACCGCGATCCGGCGCGCGACGGCGGGGTGCTGGTCGGGCTCGACGAGGACCATCCACGGCTCTCCGTCGCCCGCCTGCGGGACGAGCCGCCGCAGCGACGTCATCGTCGAGCAGGCGACCTCGGCCATCGCCAAGTTCGTCAGCGTCGCGTCGGTGCCGTGGTTGAGCAGCTCCCCGAACGCGTGCGCGCGCTCCCACCGGGCGCCGCCGTCCTCGGGGACCACCAGCACGAGCAGCGGCCGCCCCTGCTGCTGGGCGCGCCGGTAGGCCGCCGACAGGTCGCGGAGCTCGGCCGCGCGGTCACGCCCGTTGTCGCCCTCCTGGGCGAACGCCCGCGAGATCCAGGCGGGGGCCGAGAGGGTGGCGGCGCCAGCGGCGGCGGCGGAGGTCAGGAAGGTGCGTCGCTCGATCATCCGTCGTCTCTCCCTCAGGGCGCGAAGCTCACGCCCAAGTCGTCGACGAGCGCGTCGCCCGTCAGCTCCATGACCGCGACGGCGCCGCCGTCGTTGGGTACGAAGTCCACGCCGCCCGGGCGCGGCCGGTAGGTGCCAGCGCGGACCGGCTGCTCGGGGTCGGTCGTCCAGAGCGACCAGCCGCCCGCGGCGTCGAGCAGGAGGCTCACGTCGCCGTGCGCGTAGAGGCCGACCAGGGACGCGGCGTCCGGGGTCGGCCCGGCGAGCGCGGCGTCGTCGGCCGCGGTGCGCTCCACGGGCGCGCGGTCGACGAACAGCGCGACGTCGATGACGTCCGGTCGGTCGGCCGGCGGGACCATCGCCAGGGCGCCGACGCCGGAGACCGAGCCCATGAGCGACGCGAGCACGAAGGCGTCGGGGCCCTCGACCGCCCAGCCGCCGCTGGGCAGGCGGGTCGCCCGCGCCCCGATCATCTCGGCGAAGGCGGTCACCGAGGCCTCGTCGCCGCCCACCCAGATCTGATCGCGCGGGGTGTCGCGGTGCCGGAGCTCGCCGCTCGCCCCCACCACCTCGACGAGCTCCCCGGGCTCCACCGCGATCGGCTCGACGCCGCCGGGGCGCACCACCGCGGCCTCGGCGCCCTCGGGGATCGCGACGGGGAGGGCGCCGCTGTGACGCTCCCCGGACACCTCGACCGCGATCCCCGCGTTCCGCGCGTCCTCGTCGACGACCACGAAGCCGTCGCGCTCGGGATCCGGGGCCTCGCAGGCGATGGCGAGGAGGCCGAGGGCGAGCGCGGCGATCGTGTTCCTCATGAGCATCTCCGACAGTCTGGACGCGCGAGGGTTCCGATCGGGTTCACCCGCTGTCGTACGAGGGGTTACGCAGACTCCTTCCAACGCGATCTCTCGTTGCGTTCTCGCGGGGTTGCGCAACCATTGGCCCGTGCGGCGGTTTGTCCTCAAGCTCGGCGACTCGGAGATCCGGCTGTCTCCGGGGCATTGGCGGATCGGTCGCGACCCGGCGTGCGAGATCCGGCTCGGCGACGAGTCGGTGTCGCGGCGCCACGCGAGCCTGCGCGTCACCGAGACGGCGGTGGAGCTCAGCGATCAGGGCTCGCGCAACGGCGTCCGCGTCAACGGGGAGCGCGTCTACGGGCGCGGCGACCTCGGGATCGGCGACAAGCTCGAGATCGGCATCTACGAGATCGTCCTCGCCGAGCAGGGGCTCGCGGACTCGATCCAGTCGGTGACCCGGCCGCTCCCGAAGGTGCCGCGCACCGGGACCGACAGCCTGTCGCTGCTGAGCCGCCGCGAGCGCGAGGTCTTCGAGCGCCTCGCGCGCGGCGAGACGCAGCGCGCGGTGGCCGAGGAGCTCGGGCTCAGCGTCAAGACGGTCGAGACCTACCGCGCTCGCATCCGCGACAAGCTCGGCCTCCACTCGCGGGCCGACCTCGTGGCGTTCGCGCTCGAGGCGGGGATCCTGCGTCCAGGCTCCACGTGAAGCGCCTCGTCGAGCGGCTCTGCTCGGACGCGTGCGCCGGTCGCGCGCCGGGGACGGAGGGCGGTCGCCTCGCGCGCCGCTACGTGATCGAGGCCCTCCACGACGAGGGGCTCGATCCCTACGAGCAGGCGGTTCCGCGCTGCCGCGGCGCCAACGTCCTCGCCGAGATCCGCGGTGACATCGATCGCTGGGTGATGGTCGCGGCGCACTACGACCACCTCGGGGTGATCGACGGCCAGATGTTCCGCGGCGCCGACGACAACGCCGCCGCGGTCGCGATCCTCGTCGAGGTGGCCCGCGCGCTCGCCCACGACCCACCCGAGGGGCGGGGGGTGATCCTCGCGGCGTTCGACGCCGAGGAGCCGCCCTACTTCCTCACGCAGGGGATGGGCAGCGAGCACTTCGCGAGGCACCCCACGATCCCGCTCGACAGGATCGACCTGATGATCTGCATGGACCTCGTCGGCCACGCGCTCGGCGCCCAGGGGCTCCCCGACGCGGTCCGCGACACGGTCTTCGCGCTCGGCGCGGAGCGGAGCCCCCGGACGCGCGACGTGCTGCTCCAGACCACCGAGCCGGGCGTCATCGTCCGGCCGGTGGACGCGGAGACGATCCCGCCGCTCAGCGACTACGCGGGGTTCTGGGAGCGGGAGCGGCCGTTCCTCCTGCTCACCAACGGGCGCTCGCGCGTCTACCACACGCCGGGCGACGTCCCCTCCGAGCTGGCGTGGCCGAAGATGGCCGCCACCGCGCGCTGGCTCGAGGCCTTCGTGCGCGCGACCTGCGCCCGCGACGAGGGGCCCTTCCGGTTCCTGCGCGGCGTCGACGATCTGTCGACGGTGGAGTCCCTCCTCGGGATCCTCGGCCCGCTCTCCGAGGTGAGCCCGATGGCGCGCCACGGGCTCGACGTCGCGCGCGATCTGCGCCGTCACATCGCCCGCGATCGCACGCTGCCGAGCTCGCGCCAGGCCGAGCTCGCGATGCTCGTCGCGGGGCTGGAGTCCGGGCTCGCGTGAGGGCCTCGGGCTGGATCGCGGCGCTCCTGCTCGGCGCTTGCGGCGGCTCGACGCCGCCGAGCCCCGCGCGCCCGACGACCGCCGCGCCCCCCGCTACACCGCGCGCGCCGTTCGCCGCGTTCGCCGTGTACTCCGGTCAGGACACGGTGCTGATCCCGGTCGATCCGGCGCGTCCGATCGTGACGGGGGCCGGCACGTGGATCGCCGACCCCGCTCGCCCCGAGCGGATCGTGCAGGTCGTCGAGCCCGACCGGGCGGAGGCGGTCGGCCTGCCGGAGTGCGCGTGCAGCGACGTCGAGCACGCGTGCATCGGCGGCGTGGTCACCCGCGAGCTCGACGCCAGCGAGGGGTGGCGCGCCACGTTCCCCGAGGGGTGCGTCTGCTGGGGCCCCGCCGACACGCCGCGCCCGGCCGTCCTCGACATCGCCTCCCCCGACGACGAGATGGCGACCTGCGATCCGCCGCCGCCCGCGCCCGAGCCGGTCACCGCGTTCGTGGGCGGCGTGGTGTACCGCGAGGGGATGAGCAATTCCCTCGAGGACGAGTGCGGCAACGTGACCGGCTTCAACGTCTACGACGCCTACGTCCTCGAGCAGGAGCTGATCGCCGGGGCTCGCGTCGCGATGCCGTCCGGGTGGCAGCACTGCCAGGACGGTCGCGTCGACCCGACCAGGCTGTTCGGCCCCGACGGCGTCCTCGCCCGCGCCGAGTGTCCGGCCGAGCGGCCGGCTCCACCCCCCGACGAGGACGACGAGGGTTGGGATGATGGCAACGAACGTTGTCGCGAGTGCGACGAGGGGACCGCCGACGGGGACTACCTGGTGCTCGGCAGCGGCCAGCTCTGCGACGTCGGCGTGTCGACCGGCGTGGCGGGCGACGAGCTCACCTGGGTCACCTGCGCGCCGCTGGGGCCCGATCGGTGTCCGTCCGCGCTCGACCCGTGCGGCGACGCGGCGCCGTTCGGCGCGCGGCTCGATCCGGCGGTCGGGTACTGGGTGAGCACCGACGGTCGCTGGGCGCTCACGGGCGCGGGGGAGATCCTCGAGCCCACCACCGAGGCGCCGGTCCGCAGCGACGCGCCGGAGGGGCCCCACGTCGGGGTCCTCTTCTTCGGAGACGCCTCCGTCCTCGCCGAGGCGCTGGCTCGCGACGCCGAGGAGGCGCCGGCGAGCGCGGACGAGGAGGAGCCCGTCTACTGCGACGAGGCGCTGACCTGCCGGGGCGGGCTGCGGTGCGACCCGCAGACCGTGACGTGCGTGCCTCCCTGCGCGAGCGACTCGGACTGCGCGACGCGAGGGCTCTGCGGCGCGACCTGCACCGACGGGCTCTGCGGTCCGGCGCCGGACGGGTCTTGCGACGAGGACGAGCGGTGTCCCCAGGGCTACGAGTGCGCGGACGGCCGCTGCGTGCAGTGTCAGCACGACGGGGACTGCACCGACGGCCGGGTGTGCGAGCGCGGGGCGTGCGATCCGCCCGAGTGCGCGGCCGATGACGACTGCGACGCGGGCGAGCGGTGCGCCGCCGGCCGCTGTGCCCCCGCGTGCGACGCGTCCCGCTCGGCGTCGGACCTCGGCAACGACTGCGCGCTGCGGATGCGCGAGGGCGCCTGGGCGGAGGCGCGGCAGCTCTGCGAGTGCGCGTTGGCCAGCAGCCCGTCGCCGCGGACCGAGGGCGCCTTGCGCTACAACCTCGGGCGGATCGCGGAGGAGCAGGGCGACCGCGCCGAGGCGATCCGGCAGTACCGCCGCTCGCTCGAGGTGCGGCCGGGCAACGCCGCGGTCCGGTCCCGGCTCGACGCGCTCGCGCCCTGATCGGCTACGGCGCGAGCTCGCAGACGTAGGCGTGCTCGGCGGCGCAGTCTTCGCTTCGCCATCGCCCGTTGCCTCGCATGACCGCGCAGTCCTGCCCGGAGCTCGGCCCCGTCTGCCAGTTGTCGTAGCCGCTGGGGGTCCCGTCGACCCAGACGAAGTCCACGCCCTCGCGATGGAGCCCGAGCCAGGGCTCGCCGACGCCGCTGGTCTGTGCGTGGACGAACGCGTCCTCGGCCGCGTCGGCGATCGACACGGGCGTGTAGCCGCGTGAAGCGCAGGCGTCCGCGGTCATCGCGGCGGTGCGGGGCATCGCGCAGACCTGGTAGATGTGCCCCGCGAAGGTCGAGCGTACGCAGGGCTCGCAGCCGCTCTCGTCGATGTCCCCGTCGCAGTCGTCGTCGGTCGCGTTGCAGAGCTCCGGCGCGCACGCGTCGTCGGGGCTCGCGGCGTCGAAGCCCCCGCCGTCCTCGGGCTCGCTGCCTGCGTCCACGCCCGCGTCCGCGCCGTCGAGGACGCAGGTGGCGCCGTCGCAGCGCTGCCCGGGCGGACACCCCGCCGGGCACCCGCCCTCGAGGCGCACGGTCATCGACGTGGTGGCTCCCGCCTCGAACGAGAAGGACCGGACGACCGAGACCACCTCGGCGCCCCCGCGGCGGCCGTTCACCCGCAGGTCGAAGGGGCCGAGCTGGTCCCCCGTCGCGCGCAGCTCGAGCATGGCCGGGAGCGATCCGTCGTCCACGAGCGCGGCCGACGCGCTGCGCCCCTCGACCTCGATGGTCACCTCGTCGAGCTCGGTCGGGATCGCCATGTCGCTCTCCACCGTCACCTGGACGATGGAGTCGCTCGCGCACCCCGCGAGGGCGAGGCAGCCGAGCACGATGGGGAGCTCCCGCATGCGTGGCGATCCTAGCCCAGGTCGAGGTCCCCGGCCGCCGGGGAACCCCCCGCCTCGAAGAGCGCGCGCACCTCGTCGATGGTGGCCGCGTCCGCGGCCGCCTTGTCGGGCCGGTAGCGCTTCACCCGCGCGAACCGCAGCGCCATCCCCGCCGGGTAGATCGGGCTCGCCTGCACGTTGCTCAGCGCGATCTCCACCACCAGCTCGGGTCGCACGTGCACGACGTGGCCCTCGCGACCGATCGCGAGCGCGCCGAGCTTCTCGGTCTGCCAGACGAGCATCTCGTCGGTCATGCCCTTGAAGGTCTTGCCGAGCATCACGAAGGAGCCGTCCCGCGGCTCGCGGGCGGCGAGGTGCAGGTTGCTCAGCCACTCCGAGCGGCGCCCGGAGCCCTGCTCCACGGCGATGACGACGAGGTCCAGGGTGTGCGCGGGCTTGAGCTTGAGCCACGAGAACCCGCGCCGGCCGGCCTCGTACGGGTCGTCGAGGCTCTTCGCCATGAGCCCCTCGTGGCCGACCCCGACGACCTCGTCGAAGAAGCGGGCGGCCGCGTCGGCGTCGTCGGTGACGATCCGGGTCACCCGGTGCGCGTCGCCCACGAGCGCGTCGAGCGCCTCGAGCCGCTCCATCGCGGGCCGATCGATCAGCGCGGCGCCGTCGAGGTGCAGCAGATCGAAGTAGATGTGGCTCAGCGGCAGCTTCTTCCGCATCGCCGCGACGTTCGAGGTGCGCCCGAAGCGACGCATCGTCGTCTGGAACGCGTGGGGCCGGCCGTCGGGCTGCAGCGCGATCGCCTCGCCGTCGAGGATCAGCTCGTCGGCCGGCATCGCGCGCACCGCCTCGACGATCTCCGGGACGCGATCGGTCACCTCGTGGAGCTTGCGGCTGTAGACGCGAACGAGGTCGCCGGCCTTGTGGACCTGGACGCGCGCGCCGTCGAGCTTGAGCTCGAAGGCCGCGGTGCCGAGCCGCTCGAGCGCGGCGTCCACGCCGTCCGCCGGGGACGCGAGCATCGGCAGGATCGGGGAGAAGAGGGTGAGCTCGAAGCGCGCCAGCGCCTCGGGGCCCTCGAGGATCGCGGCGGTCGCCACGGCGGCGACGTCTCCGGCGAGCATCGCGGCGCGCCGCACCAGGGCGCCGTCGATCCCCGTCGCGTCGGCGACCGCCTCGACCATCACGCCCACCTGCGCGCCCTGCCGCAGCTCCCCGAGCACGAGCCGCGCGAGGAAGCGGCGCTCGGCCTCGGTGGCCCGCGCCCACAGCGCCCCGAGCGCGTCCTCGCGCCGCCGCTTGGAGCCCGCGCCGGAGATGCTCGCGAGCTCGTCGAAGCGGCGGTGCGTCTCGAGGAGCCCGAGCTGCGGCTCGAGGGAGGCTGGGCCGGCGTCGAGATCCCGGAACGCGGCCCAGCCGATCCCGATGCGCCCCTGCGGCAAGACCCCCGAGAGGTAGCCGACGCCGACCGCGACCTCGTCGGGGGTCAGCGCGCGGAGGAGATCACCGAGCAGCGCGCGCTTCTTCAGCCGCGACCGCGTCGAGCCGACGGCGAGGGAGGTCTCGACGAGCTCGTGGAGGCGCATCAGACCCGCGCGATGGCGAGCCCCGCGTGGACCCGCAGCGAGAGGGGCCCGCCGCCGAAGTAGGTGTCGAGCATGCGCACCATCTCTTCGAGGAGCCCGTCGTCCTCGAAGCCGGCGATCCAGCGCCACTCGGGCACCGCCACGAACCGCAGCGCCGGGTCCGCGAGCAGGTCGCGGGCGGAGCCGAACGCGAGCTGGAACTCCTCCGTCTTGACGCGCACCGACGCGAAGCCGGCGTTGGCGATGACCGCCTCCAGCGTGCTCGCGCTCGGGTAGCGCAGCGCGATCCGCTCGACCCGCGCGGCGAGCGCGCCGTCGTCGCGCCGCAGCGCGAGCTCGCGGAACATGTCGAAGACCTCTTCGAAGGTCCCCGCCAGGGCCTGCGTCAAGAGCAGCAGGCCGCGCTCGGTGAGCACGCGGTACAGCTCCGAGAGGGCCTTCTCCGGCGCGAGCCACGCGCTCATCGCGAGGTTGCCGGTGACGACGTCGAAGACCTCGTTGCCGAAGTCGAGCTCCTCCGCGCTGGCCGCCTTGAAGAAGATGCGGCGCCCCGACTCGTCGAGCGCGCGGCGCCGCGCGAGATCGAGGAGCGCGGAGTCGGGATCGATCGCGATGACGCGCCCGCCCGGGTCGAGGCGCGCGAGGATCTCGAGGGCGGGGTGCCCGGTGCCGCAGCCCACGTCGAGCACCTGCACGCGCTCGTTCTCCGGCACGTGCGCGAGGAGCATCCTGCCGAACAGGGAGCTGTAGCGAGGGACGACGTGAGCGTCGTACACGGCGGCGTCGTTCGCCGAGCTGACCGCGGCCATGCGAGGTGAGCTCTCTCGGCCCTTCATCGCCATCAGACTTCGATACCGAGCTCCTCGAGCGCGGCCGCCGCGAGCTCGCCGATCTGCGTGGGGCCCTCGTCGACGTCCTCGAGGGTGGCCTCGCGCTCGTCCTCGAGCATCGGCTCGAGGTACTTCGCCGCGCCTGGATCCCCGTACGCGGCCATCGCCTCGATCCCCGCCGCGACCACCGTGGCGTCCGGGTGGGACAGGAACCGCGCCACGAGCGGCAGCGGATCCGGATCGCGGATCTCGGTGAGCACGAAGGGCAGCTCCTGCATCGAGAGGCCCTGGTGATCGCGGTCGAGGGCGCGCTCGACGGCGCGGGCCACCTCCTTGAAGCGCTCGAACGCCACGTCGAGGAGGGCCTCCCCGGCCTCGGCGCGGATGGTGGGCTCGGGGTGGTCGAGGATCTTCAGCAGGGTGTCGGCCATCTTCGGGCCGGGCACCTGAGCGCACAGATCCGCCAGCCGGCGCAGCCGCAGCTCGGCCTCCTCGTCGTCGTCGAGGGCGAGGGCCTCTTCGACCGCCCCGACGAGCTGGGGCGCGAGCTCGTCGGACGGCTCGCCGAGCAGCTCCTCCTCCGCGTCGCGGGCGGTGCGATCGGCGTCGAAGATGCGATGGAGGAGGTCGGTGTGGGGCATGGGAGCCCGGAGATTACGCCGAGCGAGGGGTTGGCTCCAGCGTCCCGAACGAACGTGAAAAGTGCTACGGTCCGGCTTCCTGAATGACGAGCCCCGACGGCCCGAAGACGAGCAGCAGTTTCCGAGGGACCCAGGTCACCGATGACGGTGCAGGCCCGAAGATCCTGGAACACTCGCACCGCCTCCTCGTGGTCGACGGGCCAGACCGTGGCGTCGAGGTCGAGATCCAGGCCACGAAGCTGACGATCGGGAGCTCGAGCAGCAACGACCTGGTGCTCCAGGACACCACGGTGAGCCGTCGCCACGCGCTCCTCGCGGTCGAGGGCGATCGCTACGTCCTGCGCGATCTCGAGTCGACGAACGGCACCGTGCTCGACGGCACCCCGGTCAAGGAGGCCTACCTCGCACCCGGCGCGCGGATCCGCCTCGGGGACACCGAGATCCTCTTCCAGCCCCGCAAGAAGTGGGAGCGGATCGACGTCTCGGAGTCCGACCACTTCGGCGCGCTCTACGGCACCACGGGGACCATGAAGTCGGTCTTCTCGCTGCTCGCCAAGCTCGCGCCCACGGACCTGAGCTGCATCATCATCGGCGAGACGGGCACCGGGAAGGAGCTCGCCGCGCGGGCCATCCACGAGCACAGCCCCCGCGACGGCAAGCCCTTCATCGTCGTCGACTGCGGCGCGATCAGCGAGAACCTCATCGAGTCGGAGCTCTTCGGCCACGAGCGCGGGGCCTTCACCGGCGCCGATCGCTCGCGCACCGGCGCGTTCGAGGCCGCCCACGAGGGCTCGGTGTTCCTCGACGAGATCGGCGAGCTCCCGCTCGAGCTGCAGCCCAAGCTCCTTCGCGTCCTCGAGCGCAAGGAGGTCAAGCGCCTCGGCTCCACCAAGCTGCTCGAGATCGACGTGCGGGTCATCGCCGCCACCCACCGGGACCTCCCGCAGATGGTGAAGGAGGGGAAGTTCCGCGAGGACCTCTACTACCGCCTCGCCGAGGTCGTCGTGGAGTTGCCGCCGCTGCGCGACCGGCTCGGCGACGTGCCCGTGATCGCGGAGCGCATCCTCACCGAGTTCTCCAACGACGGGCCCGTGCCGCGCCTCGCCGACGACGCGGTCGACTCGCTCCAGCGGCGCAGCTGGTCGGGCAACGTGCGCGAGCTGCGCAACGTGCTCAAGCGCGCGGTCGTCCTCGCGAACGGCCCGCTGCTCACCTCGCGCGACCTCGCGCTCGACACGGGCGGCCCCCTGCGCGACAGCGGCGCCCTCGGTCGCACGCCGGGCCCGCCCGCCGCGGGTCCGATGGAGGTCTCCGAGGACCTGCCGATCAAGGAGGCGCGCGATCGCTGGGTCGCCCCGATGGAGCGCGAGTACCTCGTGCGGATCATCAAGCGCTGCGACGGCGATCTCGACAAGGCCGCCGAAGAGGCGGGCATCCACCGCAAGAGCCTCGAGCGCCTGCTGCGTCAGCACGGCCTCAAGGCGGCGGACTTCCGCTGAGGGGGCGCGCGTGTTCGACACTGGATCGCTCGACGAGCTGCTCGGCCAGGGGCGCCGCGTCGCGGTGAAGCTGGGCGCGGGCTGGTGCTCGATGTGCGACGACCTCGACCGAGAGGTCCTCGCGACCGAGGCGGGGAGGGCGGTCTTCGAGGGCGTCGCCACCTGCGGCGTAGACTTCGACGCGGCGCCCGAGCTGGTGCGGCGGCTCGCGATCCTCGAGCTCCCGACGGTGGTGGTCCTCGGCCCGGACGGGCTCGAGGTCGGCCGCGTGGTGGGCTTCTCGGATCCGGGCTCCTGGATCGCGGAGGCGCGCGAGGCGGTGGTCGCCGACGACCCGGTCCCCGCGATGCGTGAGGGCGCCGCCGCGGGTGAGCCCCGCGCGATGCTCGCGCTCGGCGAGGCGCTCTTGAGCCGCGCCCCCGATGAGGGCGTCGCGTGGCTCGAGCGCGTGAGCTGGGGCGACGACGACCTGGCGATGCACGCGCTCTGGGTGCTCGGCCGCTACTACCACCGCGTGTGCGCCGACCCGCGGACGGCGCGCCTCGTGTGGCAGCAGCTCGCGCTGCGCTGGCCCGATCAGCACTCGCTGCAGGCGGTGTGGTGGTACGGCAAGGCGCAGGCCGAGCTCGGCCGCGTGGACCTCGGCTCGCGCGCGTTCGAAGCGTGGGCGGAGCTCTGCCCCGGCGACGCGCGGCCGATCACGGACTGGGCGATCTACGCGGGCCGCCACGGCTACGACGCGGCGCGACCCGCGATCCGCGCCGCGGCCTCGGCGGCGGCGGAGCGCGCGCGCGGCGACGATCGTGACCAGCTCGAGGAGCTGGTGATGAACCTCTCCAAGCCGTTCTGAGGCGTCGGCTCGCGCGCTTCGCTACCCTGGACGGGCCGATGCCGCGCACGCCCCATCGAGCCCTCGCGTTCGTCGCGGTCGCGCTCCTCGGCTGCGGGTCACCGGCCGAGCTCGATCCGAGCGGCGACCCCGACGAATTCTGGGCCTGGTGCACCGACGCCGGTCGAGGCCGCGCCTACGGCGGGGACGCGACCGTCGCCGACCCCGCCGACCTGACTTCGCTCGCGGGCGTCTCGCTCGTGAACGGCGATCTCGTCGTCGCGTCGGCCACCCTCGTCGACCTCGCGGGGCTCGAGGACCTGCGCTGCGTGCGCGGGGATCTGATCGTCGACGGCAACGCGCGGCTCGCGTCCCTCGCGGGGCTCGACGGCCTCGTCGCGATCGGGGGCAGCGTCGTGATCCGCCGGAACCTCGAGCTCGCCGATCTGAGCGCGCTCGCGGCGGTGCGTCACGTCGCGCCGTTCGGGCCGGGAGAGCTCACCATCACGAGCAACGCCGCGCTCCCGACCCTGCGCGGCCTCGAGGGGATCGAGGTCGTCCACGGCGACCTCGACGTGCAGGCCAACGCCGCGCTCCTCGACGTCCGCGGCCTCGACGGCGTCTACCAGGTCGACGGCGACGTCACCGTGCGAACGAACGCGCGCCTCGTCGACCTCGACGGGCTCGGCAACCTCGGCAGCGTCGGCGGCGCCCTGCGCGTCGAGGACGACGACGCGCTCGAGGACATCGGGCTCGGCCTGCTCCGGGACGTCGATCTCGACGACGAGGGCGTCTCGACGAGCTTCGTGGGGGTCCAGATCCAGGCCAACCCCGCCCTCCGCACGGTGCGGCTCGGCCGACTCGAGCAGGCCCGCACCATCGAGATCGAGCGGAACGAGGCGCTCGAAGCGGTCGACCTCGCCGCGCTCGTCCGCGTCGACACGGACTACCTGATCGCGGGCACCCTGACCGTGGTCTCGGAGGCGCTGGCCACGATCACCCTCGACAGCCTCGAGTCGGTGCGGGGCGACCTCCGGATCGACGGCCCGCCGCTCGACGCCTTCGTCGCTCCCCGGCTCGTCCGGGTGGACGGAGACTTCTCCATCGGCGACGACGCGGTGTTCCCGACGCGCGCGCCGGCGCTCTCGACGCTGAGCCTCGCGAGCCTGACGACGGTCGAGGAGGCCTTCCGCGTCCGCAACACCGCGCTGGACGACCTCGCGGGGGTCCCCGCGCTCACCTCGGTCGGCCGGGAGCTCGTCATCGAGCACAACCAATTCCTGAGCGCGATCGTGGGCCTCACCGAGCTGACCACCGCTCGCTCGCTGGCGATCGCCTCGAACCGCTCGCTCCCCAACTGCGAGGCCCTCGCCGTCGAGGAGCGCCTGCGCGCGGCCGGCTTCATGGGCTCGGTCCGCATCGCGGCGAACGACGAGACGGCGACCTGTCCGTGAGCGGCCCGAGGGGTTAGGGCGCCACGGGGCACATCGGCGGATCCTCGACGGGGGTGGCCTCGAGCCACGCGGTCCCGAAGGTCGCGCGGCGGCCCGTGGTCGTCGGAACGAAGTCGCCGAGCCCGAGGTAGAGGAGCAGGATCGACTCCCCGCGCGCCGCGATCGCGCCGCCGAGGAGGGCGTCGCGATCGAACGTGCCCGGGCGGCCGGTCGGGCGCAGGAACGTCCCCGGGATTCCGACCTCGTCGAAGCCGCCGAGCTCGCGCCCCGCGTCGAGGTTCTGCGCGATGCGGAGGCCGAGGCCGTCGGCGCCGGAGAAGGGCGAGATCAGGTAGGTCATCACGAGCTGGTCGCCGACCACGCCGACGGAGACGGAGTCGCCCACGCTGGCGTCGAGGGGGAGCACGGCGCGCGGCCCCCGGCGACCCTCGGCGCCGACGTCTTCGAAGGTGCGGCCTCCGTCGAACGAGCGCGCCTGAACGAGCCATCGATCGCCTTCGATGGGCTCGACCCAGAAGAGCGAGATCTCCTCCTCGCCATCCTCGAGCGCGCGGCGCGTGAGGCTCAGCGATCCGGGCTCCGCCGAGGATCGCGGGGCGAGCGGGACGCCGAAGGACGCGCTGAATCGGGCGCAGTCGGGGCTCGACAGCGCCACCAATCGGCCGCCGGACTGGCGGAACACCATCAGCGCGCCTCCCCCTTCGAGCTCGGTCACCGCGCTGGCTCGGAAGGGATCCGAGGGGGAGGCCTCGATGAGGACCGTGGAGGTCCACGTGAGGCCGTCGGTGGATCGGTGGGCGTACACCCCGCCGTCGCGGGTCGTGCTCGTCGCGCACCACCCGTCCGCGAAGGGGCTCAGCGCGACGTGGACGACGTCCGCCGGAGGGATGACGCCGGGGACCGGTACATCGCAAGGGTCGCTGCCGTCGATCGTGACGTCGGCGGACAGGAAGACCCCGTCGCTGAGCAGCAGCCGCGACTCGGGCAGGTCGTCCATGATCGCGGTGGTTTCGGCCGCGACGATCGAGAGGCTGGTGCCGCCGACGGGCTCGAGGGTCGCGGCGAGGCCAGGACCCGCGCCGGGGCGCACCCGCGACGACGCCTGGATGGTGAGCCGATGGAGCCCCGGCTCGACCACCGCCGGGGCCCGCGTCTCCGTCGCCCCGACGCGCAGCGTGAGGGTGCGGTCGGCGAAGGTCGCCTCGACGACGGGCAGCGCCGCGGCGTACGGGGTGCCGACGGGCGTCGTCGATCCGCGCGCGAGCTCGACCCGGAACGTCGCGTCGGTGGCCGACAGGTCGACGAGCGCCGTGAGGAAGAGGTCCTCGGCCCGGCCCGAGAACGTCTGGATCGACCCGAGCGTGGAGTCCCCCCCTATCGAGGTCGCGTCCGGGCCCGGCCGGTTCACGATCGCGACGCTCGGGCCGTCGACGTAGTAGCGCGCGAGGTACTGCTCGGCGCTCTGCAGGTCGGAGGTGAAGCGCTGCGCCGCGGTCGACCGACAGGCGCGCGCGGTGATCGGGAAGAACGGCCAGCACGCCGCGTCGGCGCCGTCCGCGAGCCCGTCGCCGTCGTTGTCGCAGCCGTCCTCGCAGCGACGCGCGATGACCTCGGGGCAGAAGGGGTCGCAGTCGGGGTCGTCGCAGTCGACGAGGTCGTCGCCGTCGTCGCTGGCCCCGTTGCTGCACAGCTCCGCGCTCTGCTCCCGGCAGAGACCCGCCATCTGGCAGCTCGGATCCCGGCAGTCCACGAGGCCGTTGCCGTCGTTGTCCATCCCGTCGGAGCACGTGTCCGCGTCGCGCTCGCCGCAGCGGAACGCGCAGTCCGGATCGCGACAGTCGACGCGCCCGTCCGCGTCGTCGTCCATCTCGTTGTCGCAGATCTCGACCTGCGTCGGATCGTCGTAGGGGAAGAGCGCGAAGCAGCCCGGAAGCGCCGTCGACGCCACGAGCCCCAGCCAGAGCGCACCTCCCCTCACCGCCCCGAGGGTACACCTTGAACCGCTCGACCGTCGCGGGCACGATGCCTCATGCGTTGGGGGCTCGGGTGGGTGATCGCGGCGTTGCTGCTCGTCGCCTGCAGCAACGCCAGCGAGGGCGACCCCTGCGGTGACGGCTGCCCGATGGGGCTCGTCTGCGCCTTCGGCCGATGCCGGACCGGGTGCTCCTCCGAGCTCGGCTGCGCGGGCGGGGACGCCACGCGGACGTGCCTCTGGGATCCCGCGAGCGAGACGTACGCGTGCTCCCTCCCGCGCGAGCAGTGCGTGGGGGTCGGCGAGTGCCCCGAGCCGCTCGTCTGCCACGCGGGCCTGTGCCGCAACCCTTGCCGCGAGGACGCCGAGTGCGGGCCCCTCGGCCGCTGCGTGGAGCAGCCCGACGGCGCCCGCGTGTGCGAGGTCGGCGCGGCCGACGACGGCGGCGTCCCCCTCATCGACTCCGGGGTCAGCGGCCGACCGATCGTCCCGCAGCGCGGCTGGACGCTCGCCGACGAGTGCGTCCCGCCGATGGAGGGCGCGGGCTGGGCGAGCATCGGTCGGGGCTGCGCCACCGACGGTGACTGCCCCCCCGAGCGGCCCTTCTGCGATCCCGAGCGCACCACCGAGGTCTCGGTCGCGGGCGCCGATCAGCCCCTCCTGCTCCGGTCGAGCCCGGGGGGGACCTGCGTCGCGACCGCTCCGGGCACGTGCAGCACGGACGGCTGCGACGCGTGCTCGGACTGCATCGGCTCGGACTTCGACGTCGCCCCGCCCTGCTCCCGCGTCGACGACTGCCCGCCGCTGGCGGGGGGCGCCGAGCCGATCTGCGATCGGGGTCAGTGCCGACCCGCCTGCTCAACGGACGTCCCGTGCCCTGGCGGGCTGTTCTGCGACCGCGGCGCCTGTGTCCCGCCCGCGACCTGCGCGGACGCGTGCGACCCCTTCGGACCGGATCCGGAGCGCGGCGGCTGTCGCCCGGGGTACGCCTGCGAGGCCGTGTACATCGGCGTCTTCGAGCCGACGGTCACCTACCACTGCGCCCCGGGCTGCTCCTCCGATCTCGAGTGTCAGGTGCTCGGTCGCGGCGTCAGCGAGCTGTCCTGGGATCCGAGCCTCCGGGGGGCCTGCGACGAGGGCGTCTGCGTGAACCCGGGCGGCCCGGACGGGGGCGGATTCCTCGCCGACTGCGTCGTCGACGAGGACTGCGGGGCCGGCCTCTACTGCTCGGCCGACCGCCTCGCGCGCTTCCGCCAGCGGCCCCTCGCGGGGCCCCGCTACGGGGTCGGAGGCGGCTCCTGCACCCACCTCTGCGCGGACGACGCCGATTGTGAGGAGGGCGGTCGGTGTGACGTCTACGGGGTCTGCGGGCGCGCCTGCGAGGTCGGCGCCGAGCCCCCCGAGGATCGGCTCGGGAGGTCGGGACACGGCGCGGGGTGCCGTCCGGGCTTCCGCTGCGGTCCCACGCCCGACCCGCTCGACGACCCCACCGCCGGCATCTGCGAAGCTGGCAACTACAACGACCAGCGCGACGACAACATCGGCGTCGACTGCCAGAGCGGCTTCGAGCCCGTCGTGTGCTACTCGCCGGGGGGCTTCGGCTGGTGCTCGTACGACGATGGCCCGTTCTGCACGACCGTGTGCGGGATCCCCGGCCTCCCGGAGTCGGTCTGCGGGGAGCTCTCCGCGTGCGTGGAGGGTCAGTGTCGACGCCGCTGCGCCGACGCCGAGGAGTGCAACCCCGTGGGCGGAGGTGGGTTCTCCGACACCACGTTCGCGTGCGCCGCTTCCGCGGGGGAGCGGCTGTGCACCACGCGGTGCGCCGACGCCTCCGAGTGCCCCGAAGGTGACCGCTGCCTCGATGGCTACTGCGAGTCGGACTTTCGGCGCTGCCGCACGCCGGGGAGCCGCGGCTCCAGCCCGCGGGTGTACGACGCGAGCCTCGCGACGCCCGACGCGGACGGCTGGGCGACGGTGGCCTTCCCGCCGAGCTTCATCCTCATCGAGCTCGACGCGGGCTGCGGCCTGTCCCGCATCGGCGCGGTGGAGGTGGTCGCCGAGGTCGACGGAGTGATCGAGGCGGAGATCGCCGACGACCCCTACCGGCTCCGCGCGTCGCGGCGGAGCGGCTGCGACGAGATCGGGGACCTCGGGTGCGGCGCCGACGACGGCTCGCTCCGCGTGCCCGTGACGGCGGGCCAGACCGTGTGGATCGAGGTCCTGTTCCCCTACGACATCGACACCCCCACCTTCCCGGCCCCGACGACCCTGCGGTTTCGGTTCTCGCCCACCGCGGGCTTCGGCGACGGCTGCGAGCCCGGGCGGACGATCTGCGATCCGGGCCTCGAGTGTCAGAGCTCCGCGGCGGGGCCGCTGTGCCTGCCGCCCTCGTGCGGTGACTCGGCGGTGCTCGTCCTCGATCTCCTCGCGGAGTCCACCACCGCCTCGGACGGCGCTCACTCGGTCACCCTGTCCGACTCGGGGGTCGACGTGTTCCGCCCGTCCTGCGAGGGGCCGCCCTCGGCCGACATCACGGGGCAAGACGTCTTCCTGCGCTATCAACCCTCCGAGCCCGAGCGGATCCTGATCGAGGCCCCGCAGGTGTCGGTGCGGACGACGTGTGACGTCGCCTCGTCCGAGATCGCGTGCCGGTCGGACTTCGGCTCGCGAGGGACCGAGGGGATCCGCCTCGACGAGGACGGAACGCGGCCGCTCTTCGTCTTGCTCGAGGCCCCGACGATGACGTGGTGGGCGCGTCCTCGGCGCGCCGCCGGTCGCTCCTGCGACCCCCGGACCGACCTCTGCGCCGACGGCCTCGGCTGCATCGACGGGATCTGCCAGGTCGGCCCCTCCGAGTGCGGGCCCGGGGTCGGCTTCGTCGATCTGGGCCGCGTCGGTCCCGGCACCCACACCTTCACGGACGACCTCCGCTTCTGGGATCCGCTCAGCTGCGGGGGAGGGCTCTCCGGCGTCCGCGTCGTGCGCTTCACACCGACCGTCGACGTGGAGCTGACGGCCGAGTCTTCGACGATGGAGAGCCTCACGATCGCGGTGCGCCGAGACTGCGACGACCCCTCCACCGAGGCCGACTGCGGCTCGCGGCCGAGCGCGGGCCAGATCGGGACGCTCCTCGCCGACGAGCCGGTCTACGTGATGCTCGGCCCGCCGAGCGGCGTCACTCCGCCCACGAGCTCGACCGTGTCGCTGACCCTCGACCCCGTCGCCCGGCTCGGCGAGGCCTGCGGCGCCGTGCCGTGCGAGGCCCGGAACGTCTGCGCGGGGGGCGTGTGCGTGGCCGGCCGCTGCGGGGACGGAGCGGTGTCGTTCCCGGAGGTCTGCGACGACGGCAACCGCGTCGCGGGGGACGGCTGCTCGGCGACCTGCGACCTCGAGGCCGTGGGTCCCGGAGGCGACACCTGCGCCGCCGCCCAGCGGGTGACCCTCGTCGCGGCCGGCGCGGGCCTCGCGGCGCGCTACCGGGCGGATCCGGCGGGCGCGACGGACACCGTGACGCCGACCTGCGGGGGCGGCGGCGTCGAGCGGGTCTTCCTGACGAGCGTGCCGCCCGGCACGTACGACGTGGACGTCCGGATCGTGTCCGGCGCGGGGACCCTGGAGGCGCGCGTGGCCCTGCAGTGCACCTCCGCCTCGCCGACGATGCCGTACTGCGCGGCCGTGGGGGGGACCGCGGCCCCCGTCACCGCCGTCGCGGTCCCCGGCGGGCTCGAGTACGTGCTGATCGCGGATCCGTCGGGCGCCGAGCCGCTGGTCTTCGATCTCGTCTTCCGGCCGTAGCAGGCTGCTGAAGGCAGCCTGCTTCCGTGCCGCGCGCGAAGCGCGCATGCCCGTGCCCCTGCCCGTGCCCGGACCGTTCTCGTCGACCGTTCCCGTCGACCGTTCCTGCGGAATACCCGTGATCTCGGGTACGTGGAGCGCGCACGGTCACGGACGCGCGCACGGGCACGGGCACGGGCACGGGCACGGGCACGGGCACGGGCACGGGCAGGGGCACGGGGCAGGTCCCGAATGAGCAGGAGTGCTCATTCACCCACCGCGCCGCGCGCCGCACGTTGCGCGCATGCTCACCCCTTCGCCCCAGCTCGCCCGCCTCCTCGGCGCGGCCGCCGTCCTGCTCGCCGTCTGCGGCGGCTGCTTCTGGGAGGACGATCCGCCGCCCGATTCTCCGTCGTCCGGATCCGACGCCGGGGCGCTCTGCGGCGAGCCCACGCCGGACATGTGTGAGGGCAGCTGCGTCGACCTGTCGAGCGAGGCCCTTCACTGCGGGACGTGCGGCAACGCCTGCGAGAGCGACTGCCTCAACGGCCAGTGCATCTCCTGCCAGAACGTGAACGGCCGCTGGGACGTGGTCGGTGGCGACTGCCCCGTGAGCTACTGCGTCATCTCGCAGAACCTCTCGTGCGGGGGCAGCGTGGCTTGCTTCGACGCAAGCGGGGAGTCGGTCGGCACGGGGACCGTCGAGGTCTTCGACGGCTCGGTGTCGTTCAGCGCCACCGCCGGGAGCTGCAACCTCGACCTCGCTGGAGACACGGCGAGCGGGCCCTGCTCGGCGCTCGTGCTCGGGTGCACGGTGCAGGCCCGCCGGTTCTGAGGGGTCCAGGCTCCGAACGCGTCACCCCGCGAGAGACACCCGAGCACCCGAGCCGCGGCCCGGACCGCGGGCACGACTCCTGCTGTACACGACGCCGTGCGCGTCCGCCTCGCGTCTCTGGCTCTCTTGCTCTTGCCCGCCTGCGTCGGGGATCTCGCGATCGACCTCCCGCACGATCCGGGCAGCAACAACGGGGGCGGGCCGCCCGCGATCTACCTCGACGCGGGCCCCGGGTTCGTCCCCGGCGCCGACGCGGGCGCGGGCCTGCCGCCCTCGGGCACCGACGCGGGCGCGCCGATCACGAGCGACGAGTGCGGCGACCTCCGCACCGTGTCGACGGTGCACTTCGGCACAGCGACCCCCACGTACCTGCCGATGAGCCAGGGCCAGATCTACGCGGTGGGCTCGTTCAACGGCTGCTCCGGCCTCGTCGTCGGCGACCGCTGGGTGCTCAGCGCGACGCACTGCGGCCAGCGCTCCGGGCAGCGCTTCTGCGTCGATCGTCAGGCTCAGGATCCCGGGATCTGCTTCACGATCGCGACCGTCTATCACGAGCCCTCGGGCAGCGACCTGACCCTGCTCGAGCTGAGCGAGAGCGTCACCGCGCGCTTCCCCGAGCTGGTGCCGGTGCTGCCGATCACCGACGACCTCGACGCGTCCTGGGTCGGCCGCATGACCGAGGCGGGCGGGTTCGGCCAGCAGGAGTCCGGTGGGTTCAACCAGCGCGAGTTCACCGCCAACCCGATCGACTCGCTCTCGAGCGACCGCATCGTGATCAACGGCCACGGCGAGAGCGGCGTCTGCTACGGCGACAGCGGCGGCCCCATCATGGTGCTCGGGAGCGACGGGTCGGTCCGCACCGCGGGGGTCGTCTCCGACGGCGACGGCACCTGCATCTACGAGGCGACCTTCACGCGCGTGGATCTCTACCGCGACTTCCTCGAGAGCCACATGGGCCCGATCGCCCCGCCCGGGCCCCCGCCGTGCGGCGACGTCACCGTCACCGGCTCGTGCGTCGACGGCAGCGCCACCTACTGCGGCGCCGACGACACGCTCGTCTCCGAGCGCTGCGCGGGGAGCTGCGGCTGGGACTTCGACGCCAACGGCTACCGCTGCCTCGCCGGCCCCGATCCGTGCGGCGGCCTGAGCCCCCGCGGTCAGTGCGACGGCAACGCCGCGCGCTGGTGTCAACGAGGCGTGCAGAAGCGCAGAGACTGCACCGCGTGCGGCCAGACCTGCGTCATGAACCCGTCGGTCGGCGCGACCTGCGAGTAGCCGGCGAGCGGTCAGCCCTCGCTGGGCGTGTCCCGCAGCAGCGGCTGGACCTCGGCGATCATCTCCTCGACCCGATCGATCGCGTCGCCGGGCTGATCCGGATCGAAGCGCAGCACGAGCTTCATGTCCGGGGTGAGCTTCCAGGGCGAGCCGCGGCGGCCGACGAGCTTCATCACCTTCGCCGGATCGAGCGGGGTGTCCTCGCGGAGGTGGAACGCCACCCGCGTCGGGGTGCCCTCGCAGCCGAGCACGCGCAGGTCGCGCAGCGCCGGGCGCAGGCGCATCGCGCGGACGAGCTGCGCGGCGGCCTTCGGCGGCGGGCCGAAGCGGTCTTCCATCTCGCTCGCGAGGTCCACCACCTCTTGCTCGTCCATCGCGCTGCCGAAGCGCTTGTAGAACGAGAGGCGCAGGCCGACGTCCTCGATGTAGTCGTCGGGCAGGTACTGCTCGAGGTCGAGCGTGAGCTCGGTGTCGACCTCGTGGACGTTGGGCTCGCCCCGCAGCTCCGCGACCGCGTCCTGGAGCATCTGCAGGAACAGGTCGAACCCGATCGCCGACACCGTCCCGCTCTGCTCCGCGCCGAGCACGTCGCCGGTGCCGCGCAGCTCCATGTCGAGCGTGGCGACGTTGAAGCCCGCGCCGAGGTGGCCGAAGCGCTCGAGCGCCTCGATCCGCGCGCGGGCGTCGTCGGTCATGTTGTTCGCCGGCGGCGTCAGGAGGTAGCAGTACGCGCGCTCGCGGCTCCGGCCGACGCGGCCCCGGAGCTGGTAGAGCTGCGCGAGCCCGAAGCGGTCCGCGCGGTCGATCAGGATCGTGTTGGCCCGCGGGATGTCGAGGCCGCTCTCGATGATCGCGGTCGAGCAGAGGATGTCGTAGTCGCCGTCGACGAAGTCCGTCATCGTGCGCTCGAGCGTCCCCTCGGCGAGCTGGCCGTGCGCGACCGCGACGCGCGCGCCGGGCACGAGATCTTGCAGGCGCTGCGCGCGCTCGTAGAGCCCCTCGATGCGGTTGTAACAGAAGAAGACCTGGCCTCCGCGGGACAGCTCGCGGTCGATGGCCTCCTTGATCAGGTGGTCGTCCCAGCGCGTCACGAACGTGCGCACGGGGCGCCGATCCGTCGGCGCGGTGGTGATGAGCGACAGATCGCGCAGGCCGCCGACCGCGAGCTGGAGCGTCCGGGGGATCGGCGTCGCCGTCAGCGTCAGCACGTCGACCTCGCTGCGCAGCTTCTTGATCCGCTCCTTGTGCGCGACGCCGAAGCGCTGCTCCTCGTCGACCACGAGCAGCCCGAGGTCCTTGAAGTGCACGTCCTTGCTCAGCAGCCGGTGCGTGCCCACGAGGACGTCGACCTTGCCCTCCTTGGCGTCCGCGAGCACCCGCGTCTGCTCGGCCTTGTCGACGAAGCGCGACAGCACCGCGACGCGGATCGGGTAGTCCTGCAGCCGGTCGGCGAACGTGTTCATGTGCTGCTGCGCGAGCACCGTCGTCGGGCAGAGCACCGCGACCTGCCGGCCCGCCATCGCGACCCGGAACGCGGCGCGGACGGCGACCTCCGTCTTGCCGAACCCCACGTCGCCGCAGACGATCCGGTCCATCGGCCGCGGGCCCTCGAGGTCGGTGAGCACCTCCTCGATCGCCTGGGCCTGATCGGCGGTCTCCTCGAACGGGAAGGTGGCCTCGAACTCGGAGTACGCCCGGTCGGCGGGCGGCAGCGGCGGCCGCTCGTGCGCGAGGCGCTCGGCGTAGAGCCGCAGCAGCTCCTCCGCCATCTCCTTGACCTTCTGCTGGACGCGCGCCTTGACCTTGCTGAAGGTCTGCCCGCCGAGCCTGTCGATCTTGGGCTTGTGCCCCTCGCCGCCCGAGTACTTCTGGAGCTGGTTGAGGCGCGTGACCGGCAGGAAGAGCTTGTCGCCCTTCGCGTACTCGACGACGAGCACCTCGACCTCGGCGCCCTCGATGCCGCGCAGGCTGTCGTCGACGCTGACCCCGAGCTTCTTTCGCTCGAGGCCGAGGTACGTCCCGACCCCGTGGTCGGCGTGCACCACGTAGTCGCCGATCTCGAGCTGCCGCAGATCCTCGAGGAAAGCGCGCCCCTGGCCGCGACCCTTGCCGCGCTGCGCGGCCTTCTTCCGGCGGCGGTGCGCGCGCGTCCCGAAGACCTCCTCCTCGGTGACCAGGACGAGCGCCTCGGTCCCGAGCACGAACCCGTGGCTGAGGTTCCCGACGCTGATGATCGCGCGCCCGTCGGGCGGGCCCTCGAGGAGCGCGCGCGAGAACGCGGGCGGCTCGCCGCGCCGCAGCGGCACCTCGTAGTTGGTGAGCAGCGAGGCGAGCCGGGTGGCCTGCGTCGTCGTGCGCGCGGTGAACACCACGCGCATCCCCCCGTCGAGCCAGCGACGGGTCTTGGCCGCGAGCGGGGCGAGCGCGTCGTCCCGACCCTGCGACGAGCGTCGCGCCTTGAGCTCCGCCACGAGCGGCTGCTGGTCCTCGGCCGCCATCCGCAACACGGCGCCGACGTCCCGGACGGCGTCGAGCGCCGCGAGCGGCCGCTCGTCGTCGGGTCGACCGCCCACCGCGAGCCGGTGCACCACCGCGAGGGGCCGCGCGTGGAGCCGCTCGAGGAGCCCGTCCTCGTCGACGTAGTGCGCCTCGAACGGGAAGGTCGGTCGGCCGTCGATCCTGCGCGCGTCCTCGTCGCGGAGCGCGCAGTCGAGCACGTACTCGGCGGCACGCGCGGTCGCGCTCGCCTCCATCACCACCGTCAGCACGTCGTCGGGGAGGTAGTCGTCGAGCGTCGCGAGCCGTCGGTAGTACGCCGGCAGGTAGGCCTCGGCGCCGAGGTAGACGCGGCCCGTCTCGAGGTCCTCGAGCAGCTGCTTGGTCTGCCGCGTCGGCAGGTTCATCTCGTCGCAGAGGTCGCGCACGCGCATCCGCGCCAGCGCCACCTCGTCGTCGCCGTGCAGCGCGTCCCGCACCGGGTGGACGTGCACCGCCTCGATCGGCTCGAGCGTCCGCTGGTCGTCCGGGTCGAACCGCTTGATCGAGAGCACCAGCCAGTCGTCGAGATCGATGCGGGCGGGGTGCTCCGAGTGCGGCGGGAACACGTCGATCAGCGAGCCCCGGACCGCGAACGTGCCCGGGTCCTCGACGACGGGGACGCGGACGTATCCGCCCTCCATCAGCACGCGGACGAGCCGGTCGCGGTCGAGCTCGTCCTCGGCCCGCACGACCATCGAGCACTTGAGGATCGCCTCCTTGGGCGTGATCCGGCGCGCCATCGCGCCGAGCGGCGCCACCACGAACCGCCACGGCAGCCCGTGCGCGAGGTGGAACAGGGTCGCGAGGCGCTGCATCGACGCGCGGCGGTCGGGCGCGACCTCGACGAACGGCGACGTCTCGTGCCCCGGGTAGTAGAGCGCGGCGTCGCGGGACCCGAGGAACGACCGCAGGTCCGACGCGAGCGCCTTCGCCGACGCGTCGTCCTTGGTGAGGATCAGCGCGGGCCTGCTCGCGGGGAGGTGGGACAGCAGGTAGGCGAGGGCGCTCGGCGCCACCCCGCTCAGATCGACGCGCCGCTGCGTCGCGAGCGCGGCCAGCGCGTCGTCTCGTCGCGCGCTCGCCCGCTCGAGCGCCGCCTCCACTGCGTACGCGTCGCTCACGGTGCCGCGGGTGTAGAGCGCGCCCCGCGCGGGCGCAATGCGTCGAGGGGCTCCAGAAAATCAGAAGAAGCCTGCGAGGCCCAGGATCAGCAGGATCGCGAGCAGCGCGAAGATCGGCAGGAGGATCCACATGTGCGCCTTCTGCTGCTGCACCGACTCCTTCTGCAGGTCCCGGATCTCGCGCAGCAGCGCGAGGTGCTCGTCCGACTCGGTCGCTCCGCCCTTCTTTTCGCTCATGGTGCCTCCGAAAGCCGCTTCCCGCGCTCCTCGCGACGGTACACCCTCCGCCTCGGAGCCCATGCAGAACATCACCATCGAGCCCACGAACCAGAGCGAGGTCGACTGCGGCGAGCACGGCGTGAGCCGGACCGTCTGGGGCTACCTCTACGTGGAGGGCGTGCCGCGCGCCGTGTACTACGTGCAGTGGACGGTCGGGCGCGCCGCCGAGAACGGCGCGAACGTCGATCTGCTGATGGGCGAGTGGGAGGACGACTCGACCCCCGAGCAGCGCGTCGCGGTCTCGCTCGAGTACCGCGTCGGCCCCGACGGGCCCGAGTTCCGATCGCTCGATCCGCACGAGCGCCCCCACGCGAATTCCGGCCTCGCCGCGCACAACATCCCGGGGCGCCACGTGATGGGGAACCCCGTCGCCGCCGACGCCTACGCGTTCATGCACGCGGTCTTCGGTCAGGACGCCCGGGTCGCCGAGCTCGTCCAGGCCAGCCAGGTCTGAGTCCGACGACGCGAAGCGTCGGAGGATCTCAGTGGGGAGCGGTACGGGGCTTGCCCCTCGCCGGAGAGAAATCGCCGGAGGCGATGGATCGACAGATCTCGAGTCCGACGACGCGAAGCGTCGGAGGATCTCAGTGGGGAGCGGTACGGGGCTTGCCCCTCGCCGGAGAGAAATCGCCGGAGGCGATTGATCGACAGATCTCGAGTCCGAGTCCGACGCTTCGGTTGCGTTGTCGGGCCCCGTCTTGCTCCAATGGGCCCCACGTCGTGATCAAGCTCGTCGCCGTCGTCCTCTACCTCGCGGTCCTGCTCGGGATCGGCGTGGTGGCCTCCCGCCGCGTGAAGGACGTTCGCGACTACTTCGCCGCCGGGAAGGGCCTCGGCTACTGGGCGGTGGCCTTCTCGGCACGCGCGACCGGCGAGAGCGCGTGGCTGCTCATCGGGCTCACCGGGATGGGCGCGGCCGTCGGCGCCAAGGCGTTCTGGGTGGTCCTCGGCGAGGTGCTCGGCGTCGCGACCGCGTGGCTCGTCCTCTGCCGCCGCTTCAAGCGCCTCAGCGATCGCTACGACTCGATCACGGTGCCCGACTACCTCGAGGATCGGTTCGGCGACACGCGGCAGATCCTCCGGATCGTGAGCGCCGCCGCGCTCGTCGTGTTCGTCACGATCTACGTCTCGGCCCAGATCGACGCGACCGGCAAGGCGTTCGAGAGCTTCCTCGGCTGGGACTACTACGTCGGCATCGCCGTCGGCTTCGCCGTCGTCATCGTCTACTCCGTCGCGGGCGGCTTCCTCGCCGTCGCGTGGTCCGACGTGTTCCAGGGCGCGCTCATGTTCCTCGGGCTCGTGGGGCTCCCCGTCGTCGCGCTCGTCGTGCTCGGGGGGCCCGGCGCCATGAGCGCCCGCCTCGAGGCGATCGATCCCGGCCTGCTCTCCCTCGCGGGCCCCGACGGGTGGTCGGTCGCGACGGCGCTGAGCGTCGCCTCGCTCACCCTCATCGGGCTCGGCTTCCTCGGCTCGCCGCAGATCTTCGTGCGCTACATCGCGCTCCGCGACGAGGCGGAGATCCCGAAGGGCGCGCTCGTGGCGATCGTGTTCACGGTCCTCGCGGACGCCGGCGCGGTGCTCATCGGCATGAGCGGTCGGGCCCTGCTCACGAGCCCGGGCGAGGCGCTCGCGTCCACCGCGCTCGGCGAGAGCGGGGAGGCCGTCCTGCCCCTCGCGGTGGAGCACCTCCTCCCCGCGCTGCTCGTCGGGCTCTTCGTCGCGATCGTCCTGAGCGCGATCATGAGCACCGTCGACTCGCTCCTCGTGCTCGCGGGCAGCGCGCTCGTGCGCGACTTCTATCAGAAGGTGCGGCGGCCGGACCTGCCCGACGATCAGCTCGTGTCGAAGAGCCGGCTCGCCACCTTCGGCCTCGCCATCGCGGCGCTCGCGATCGCGCTCGGCGTCGCGATCACCACCCCGGACCGTACCGTCTTCTGGTTCGTGATCTTCGGCTGGTCGGGCATCAGCGCGACGTTCTGCCCGACGATGATCCTGTCGCTCTACTTCCGGCGCATGACCGCGCGCGGGGCGGTCGCGGCGATGGCGACGGGCTTCGTCTGCGTCCCCCTGTTCAAGTTCCTCGCGCCTTCCCTGCCCGTGGTGGGAGACACCTTCGCGACGCTCGGGGAGCTGCCGCCCGCGTTCCTCGGCTCCTTCGTGGCGGGGGTCGCGGTGAGCCTCCTCGACCCGCGGCGCCACGACCGAGCGGCGGCCTTCGCGCGCGATCTGCAGGACCGCGTGGAAACCCCCTGAATACGGGTTTCTTCGGCCCAGCCCTTCCCAAGGGGGGGTGGGTGGTTATCCTGCCTCGGTCTTCGGGGACGAACCCCGGACGAACCAAGGAGAAAACGAAAATGGCCTTCAATAGTAATCTCGAGCTCAAGGTCGCGGGCGAGGCGGTCGCGGTGGAGTTTGGCGAGGACACCACGATGACCCATCAGGGCGAGGTCGACGTGTCCGCCTGGATCGAGTGTCATGAGTTCGAGGTCGCCGTCACGACCGGTCAGCAGGGCAGCCACGGCTCGAGCCAGGCGACCGGCCACCGGATCTGGCAGCCGGCGCGCTTCGTCCTCCGCATGGGCAAGAGCACCCCGGTGATCTTCGAGGCCGCGCGCCGCAACCAGCGCGTCGACCTCACGCTCCACATGTTCCACCGTCACCACGACACGGGTGAGGTCACGGAGTTCTGGAACTACGGCATCGAGCAGGGTCGCTTCACCTCGGTCCGCATCGTTCAGCCGAACACCCTGAACACCGAGACCGCGACGCTCCACGACTACTGCGAGATCCAGGTCGTCCCGAACGTCAGCAAGGGCGAGTCGCTCACGGGCGGCACCGCGTTCATCGACGACTGGGCGCAGAACAGCGCCGCCTGATCACCGCCTGAGCTGAACGCTCCGAACGGCGCCGGATCGCTTCACGCGGCCCGGCGCCGTCGTCGTTCGAAGGTCGGGCAATTTCGCGCGAAGGGCGCCAAGGGAGCAAAGAGGTGCGGCCTCCACGGTCTGGGGCCGGCGCAGCGGACGCGCGCGGTCCACCACCTCATCCTGGATCGAAGCCTCGGCTCCTTCGCGCGCTCGGCGCGAAATTCTCGGTCAGCCCACGAGCTCGAGCGCGAGCGTGCCCTCGAGGTCCTCGAGCCACGCGTCGAGCTCGGCGGCCCGCGCACGGGTCGTCACGACTGACACCGTGACGCGCCCGTCGGCGTCGGCCGCGGCGGCCTCCCCGTGGATGGACGCGAGGTGGTCCTCACCGCACAGGATGCCGCCGAGCACGTAGACGTCGGCCTTGGCCAACCGGAGCCGTCGCGCCACGAGCCCCTCGCCGAGCGGGACGTCGATCATGCGCCGAGCGCCTCGACGTAGTCCGCGTGGAGCGGGTGCGCCGCGCGCTCGCTGGGCCGGTAGCCCGAGCGGATCTCCCACACCGTCACGCGTCGGTCCTCGAGGCGGAACGCGACCCGCCACTCCGAGATCGCGAGGACGAAGCCCCCGATCTCGTGGCGATCCGGTCGGATACGCCGATACGGGCGCGGGTGCGGGCTCGTCTCGAGGATCGTGCGCAGCGTCGGCTCGAGCTCGACGCCCCGCGACCCGAGCCACGCGAGCTGGGCCGTGGCCCTCGGCTCCACCGTCACGACGAAGCTGCCCTGCGGATCCTCGGGGCGATCCTCGGCCGTCATGGCCGGCGCCTCCGCTTCGAGCCAGCCCACGCGCGAGCGCGGGATCGCGTCCGTCCAGGGGATGTACGGCTTGACGTCGAGCACCGGCGTGCCGTCGAGGAGATCGACGCCGCTCACGAAGAGGACCGTCCCCTCGACCCGGAGCAAGCGCATCACGGACAGCGCGATCGGGTTGGGCCGATGCGGCGAGCGCGTCGCGAGGACGCCGCGCTTCGTCTCGCTCCGGGGCGGGTGGACCTTCGGTCGAAACGTCTCCACGCGGTCCATCCACGCGAGGACCCACACGTGCTCGAAGCCGTCGAGGTCCTCGACCGCGTGCGCGAGGGACGGGTCGAGCTCGATGCGACCCTCGACGCCCTCGGCGGCTCGCGGCTGCCGCGGCGCGTCGACCTTGCGCGAGAACGGGCTCCGGACGACGCCGATCGGGTGGACGGGGAGGGGGGGCTCGGACACGGCCCCCGAGTCTTGCCACGCCGAGCTCGTCTGGTCAGCGGACGTGGAGCACCCAGTCCGACGCGCTCGGAGCCGTGAAGGTCGGTCCGTCCCCCGCGTCGCTGAGGGCCCCCGTGCGCGGATCGAGCCAGACCGCGTCGGCGGGCGCCGGCGCGTCGCTCACCGTCGTGTCGCCCCCGCCCTCGACGTAGAGGATCCGCTCGCCCGTCGCGTGCCCGTAGCACCAGCGGGCCGGGGCGACGGTGGCGTCGCAGGGCGCCATCGTGGCGAGATCGATCCCGCGGTCCCGGACCAGCCGCCCCGGGATCGACACCCAGCGCATGCCGAGGGTGGTGTTCGTCGACTCGAGGACCGAGCGCTGGAACATCTCGTTGTTGAACACGTCGAGGTGCGCGCCCCCCGTGAACGCGGCCCACGCCTTGCGCCGGAGCAGGGCTGCGTCGGGCTCTCCTGGGCAACAGTCGTTGTCGCTGACGAGGGGGATCCCCCACGCGTGCTGGGTGCTCACGAGCGCGCGGCGGAAGTCGTCCACCGACTGCGCCGCGCTGTCGGCGGGGGTGCGGTGTCCCGCGACCGTGCGGTGCTCCGGGAGATCGACGGGCATCACCAAGTGCGTCGGGTGACCCGCGTCGGCCTCGACCGCGTGAATCCGCGCGGCCAGCCGGGCGTGGAACGGGTGCGCGGCGACGGCCGCGGGGTCGCTCGGCGGGACCCAGCGCGGCTCGTTGCAGGTCTCCCAGACCACGTTCGGGTGGTGGCCGACCCGGCGCACCACCTCCTCCACGAAGGCCACGTTGCGCGCGTAGATGGGCCCGTCGACGTCGGCCCACGCCGCCTCCGAGGCGAAGGACACGCCGTTGGCGTTGTTCTGCGCAGCGAAGAAGTCGAAGTCCTCGAACCCGAAGCTGCGGCCGAAGCCGGCGTGCCAGCAGTCCAGCAAGAGAAGTTGCACGACGATCCCCGCCGCTTCGGCGCGCGCGACGGTGTGCTCGAGCTCGTCGAAGTACGCCTCGTTCCACGCGTCGAGGTCGAGCCGCGGGAGGCCGTCGATGGCCACGCCCGGGCCCGTGCGAGCGTAGGGCGTCAGCACGAACGCGTCCCACGTCGCCGGCATCCCGGGCGTCGCGTGGGGCAGCGCCCCCCAGTTGATCCACACGCGGAACAGGTCGATCCCCTCGGCCGCGAGCCGGTCGACGAGCGCGTCGTCGTACGCGCGGTAGTCGCCGGCGTAGTCCGGCCCCGTCATGTTGAGGCCCGCGCCCGGGTAGTAGCCGGTCGGGTACCAAGGCCGACCATCGCGCACGAACCGACGACCGTCTCGGGGATCGATCGCGGGCGGGCTCGGTCCGCTCACGCCGGCGTCCTCGGGCGGGGTCCCGCCGTCGAGCCCCGTCGCGCCTCCGTCCATCGAAGGCGGCGGTGCGTCGGGCCACTCGCCGGTGAGCGTCCCCTCGCACCCGTCGGCCGACCGCAGGCAGCGCTGGACTCGGGAGCTCCCGTCCCCCGTGAGCCCCGCGAGCCAGAAGCCCGAGCGGGCGGTGTCGACCCCCACCGCGTTCACGAGGCGCACGCCCGAGGGCTCGAGGATCACGATCGGGGACGCGCCCTCGACGAAGTCGCGATCGAACGCCGCCAGCACGCCGGTCGCGCTCGCGAACCCCGCGCCTCCATCCCAGCCCGTCGCGCCCGTCGCGAGGACCAGGTCGCCGTCGAGCGCGAGGTCCACGAACCCGTCGACTCCGTCGGTCGGGTCGAGTCGGCTCGTCGCCTCGACGACGCCGGTGTCGAGATCGACGCGGACGAGGAACGCGGCGCCCCGCCCCGGCCCTTCGATGAGGTAGCCCCCGAGCCACGCGCGGCCCCCGTCGATCGCGAGCGCGGTCACCGTGGGCTCGCCGGGGCCGATCGGGATCGCCGGCCCGCTCGCCGCGGGGGAGCAGGCGCACCCCGCGCGCGCGCAGGTCGACTCCGAGTAGCGATGGAGCGCGATCGAGTCGGCGCTCGAGACGGCCAGGTAGACCCTGTCTCCATCGGTCGCGAGCGCGCGCGCGCGGCGCCCCTCGGGGGCCGTGAGGGGACAGGCTTCGCCCGCGCCGTCGACCCGAACCAGCAGCGCTCGCGAGGGGCCCGCGCTCGAGACGTCGCCCGCGAGATACAGCGCGTCGCCCGCCGCGGCGACGTCGGCGAAGGCCTCGACGGAGCCGGGATCGCCCAGCGCGGCCACGTACGCGAGCGGGCCGTCGAGCGCCCCACGGACGAGCACGCCGTCGTCGGAGGTGGCTCCGACGGCGAACCGCTCCCCATTGCGCACGGCGCCCGCGGTCAGGCTCGCGCGGTCCGCGCCCTCGGGCCGCGCGCGCTCCTCCCTCGCGAGCTGCCCGCGACACGCGTCGATCGTCCCGATCCAGCCGTCGTCTCCGGCGCGTCCGAAGGCGAACAGGCCCACGTCGCTCGACGCCAGGTCCTCGACGACGGCGTCGGGGAGCGAGAGGGACCAGCGATCGAGGCAGGCCTCGCCGGGGCCGGCGTCGGAGCCCGCGGGGCCCGCCTCGTCGCAGCCCGCGAGGACCACGAGGAGCGCCGCGACGAGCCGCGTCATCGGCACGCCGTGTAGCGGAGGTTTCGATACGTCCAGCCGAACGCCGGGAGGTGGCAGCAGGCGTCGCCCGGGCCGCCGCCCGGCGCGTAGCACTCCACCGACCGGTCGATGCTCGTGAACAGCACGAGGGGCTCCCCCGCGCGGGCGACGAGCTCGAGCCGCGGGTCCATCGTGCCCGTGCGGCTCACGCCGCCCACGTCGAGGTCGACCGCGCGGGTGGTCGCGTCCATGTGCATCCGGACGGGGGTCGAGACGCCGAGCGCGAGGGGGGAGGGCGGCCGCGACGCGAGGATCTCGTGCTGGTCTCCCGAGCACGAGCTCCCCACGGACTCGGCGTAGTAGCTCTCGACCCACAGATCGTTCTGCGTCGGCCCGCGCGCCGCGAGCTCGAAGAGGTTGCCGCCGCGACACCAACGCTCGCCCTTGCGCACCTCCAGCAAGATCTGGAACGGCGACATCATGCGGCCCGACGCGGGGTTGAAGCAGTCGGGCTGCCACTGTCCGGGCTCCACCTCGAGCTCGACGGTGAGGGTCCTGTACGAGACGTCCGGGTCCAGGGACAGCTGAACCCCTCGCGACCGGTCGCTGTCGCTGACCGTGTAGGACGCCCAGGTGGCGGTGCCCGAGACGCAGGCCTCGCCCGCGTCCGGGGCCGGGGACCCCGCGTCGTCCGGCCCCGGCGAGCCAGCGTCCATCGTGCCCGCGTCCGTCGCGCCCGCGTCGGCCCGCGCGCCCGCGTCCGAGGTCCACACCGGCGTCGGCGGGCCCGCGTCGCGTGCCTCGCCGCCGTCGCCGTCCCGGGCCCGGACGTCACCGTCGCAGCCCGAGGCCATCAGGAGCAGCGCGGCGGTCAGCGCACGGAGCATTCTCCCAGCCTAGCCGTGCCAGGGTTCGACGAGCACTTACTCCGAGTTACTGGCCCGCGCGTAGGGCCCGACGGGTACCCCTGGAACCCCCATGGAACCCAGATCGTGCACGTCGGGGCTTCCCAGCCCGGGTCAGATGGTTATTCTGCGCCGGTCCTCGAAGACGAGGGCACTCGGAACCAACCAAGGAGAAAACGAAAATGGCCTTCAATAGTAATCTCGAGCTCAAGGTCGCGGGCGAAGCTGTCGCGGTGGAGTTTGGCGAGGACACCACGATGACCCATCAGGGCGAGGTCGACGTGTCCGCCTGGATCGAGTGTCATGAGTTCGAGGTCGCCGTCACGACCGGTCAGCAGGGCAGCCACGGCTCGAGCCAGGCGACCGGCCACCGGATCTGGCAGCCGGCGCGCTTCGTCATCCGGATGGGCAAGAGCACCCCGGTGATCTTCGAGGCCGCGCGCCGCAACCAGCGCGTCGACCTGACCCTCCACATGTTCCACCGCCACCACGACACGGGCGAGGTCACGGAGTTCTGGAACTACGGCATCGAGCAGGGTCGCTTCACCTCGGTCCGCATCGTTCAGCCGCACACGCTTCACGCGCACTCGGCCACGCTCCACGACTACTGCGAGATCCAGGTCGTCCCGAACGTCAGCAAGGGCGAGTCGCTCACCGGCGGCACCGCGTTCATCGACGACTGGGCGCAGAACAGCGCGGCCTGATCACCGCCTGATCGCTCCCGACGGCGCCGGATCGCTTCACGCGGTCCGGCGTCGCCGCGTTTCCGTTACCTACGCGCCCGGATGACGCCGGATCGCCTCACGCGGTCCGGCGTCGCCGCGTCTGGGCTCAGGCGGCCTCGGCGAGCACGCGCTCGGGGGTCGACGCCGTGAGCGCCGCCTCCACCCCGTCGAGGTCGAGCGCGAATTCGGCGCGCAGCTCCTCGAGCGGCTGGTCCCAGCGCTCCGCGAACGCGAGGCCGAAGAGCGACTTCGCGCGCGTCCCGAGCAGCCACCCGCGCGCGATCTCGCGCATGCGGTGGCGTGCGTCGTCCATGCCCTTGAAGAGCGTGTTCATCATGCCGACCGCGAGCAGCAGGACCGGGAGCGGGCCCTCGAGCTGCGCGAGGTAGAAGGTCTGCAGGCCGAGCTCGCCCGCGACGTCCGTGTCGAAGCCCGTGAGCACGTGCCAGAGGTCGTGGGTCTCCCGCAGGTGGTTGCGGATCCAGTCCATGTCCTTCTCGCCCTCGACGAGCTTGAGGTCCTCGTGCGACAGCCCGCGGGCGCCCATGAAGCTCGCGTACGCGTGGCCGAGCGTGCCCTCCGGGAGCCGGCCGAGCGCGGCCTGGTCGACGGGGCCGAGGCGCGGCTTGGCCTCGAAGATCTCGGCGACGGCGGGGTCCGAGCGGAGGTTCTCGATCATCTCGCGCAGCTGATCGGACTCCTCGGAGATGTCCGCGAGCACGAACACTTCGTCGAGGTTCGTCGGATCTTGGACGATGCGGACGAACGCGCGCGCGTAACGAAATGCCTGGATCGGACCCATCATCACTGGCCTCCCTTGCGTGACGACTAATATGTGAGCTATTGCTCACATTCACAACTCGCATTCGAATCGAGGTCCGAGCGATGGCGCGCAGAGTGCGCACGAGCCCCAGAAAACGGCCGCGACAGGAGCGATCCAAGGCGACCGTGGACGCGATCCTCGACGCCACCGCTCACGTTCTGGTGAGGGAGGGCTACGACAAGACCAGCACCAACCGCGTCGCGGAGCGCGCGGGGGTGAGCGTCGGCTCGGTCTACCAGTACTTCCCGAACAAGGAGGCGCTCGTCGGCGAGCTCGTCGACCGGTACTCGCGGCACATCACCGACATGGTCGTCGGTGAGCTCGCGACGCTCGCCGATCAGCCGCCCTCGGTGGTCGCGCCGAGGCTCGTGGCCGCGATGATCCGCCTCAAGCGAGAGGACCCCAAGCTCGCGCGCGTGCTCCGCGAGCAGATCCCGAGGGTCGGGCGGATGCAGCGCTACGAGCAGCAGCTCGACGAGATCGTCGCGGCGACCACGCTGTACCTCGCGCGCCACCGGGAGCTGCTGCGCGCCGAGGAGATCGAGGTGATGGCCTTCATCGCGGTCCACACCGTGGACGCGGCGACGCACGCGGGCGTGGTGTCGAAGCCGGGGCTCGACGACGAGACCCTCGCGCGTCACGTCGGCGATTTGGTGCTTTCCTATCTGCTGCGACAGCCCCAGAGCTAGCCGGCATGTCCTCACGCTCCGAGCTCTTCCGCAGCCCGTTCCTGACCAGCCGCTGGCGCGGACCGGTGACCGATCACTTCGACGGGCAGCGCTTCTGGAACCTCCCGCGGGTCGCGCACGGCAGCGCCGGCGACCTCGCGAAGTGGATGACGCACCGCGAGCGCGGCCCGTGGGAGCGGCGCCCGCGGGATCCGGGGCCGCCGCCGGCGGTGCGCGTGGACGAGCTGCGCGTGACCTTCGTCGGCCACGCGACTTGCTTGATACAAGTAGCTGGCGTCAACGTGCTCACCGACCCGGTGTGGGCCGACCGCGTCAGCCCGGTCTCGTTCGCGGGGCCGAGGCGCTTCACCGCGCCGGGGATCCGCTTCGAGGACCTGCCGCCGATCGACCTGGTCCTCCTCAGCCACGATCACTACGACCACCTGTGCGAGCCGACGACGCGGCGCCTCGCGCGCGAGCACGCGCCGACGGTGGTGACGGGGCTCGGCAACGCGGCGCTCCTCGGTGCGTACGGGATCGAGCGGTGCCACGAGCTCGACTGGTGGGACCGGGTCGAGGTCGGCGACGCGACGATCACGTTCGTGCCCGCGCAGCACTTCTCGGGGCGGGGCGTCGGTGATCGCGATCGCACCCTGTGGGGCGGCCTCGTGCTCGAGGTGGACGGCCGCCGCGTCTACTTCGCGGGCGACACCGGCATGAACGGGCCGATGTTCGAGCAGATCCGCGAGCGGTGCGGCGCCCCCGATCTCGCGCTGATGCCGATCGGGGCGTTCCGGCCCGAGTGGTTCATGAGCCGCGTGCACGTCTCGCCGGCCGAGGCGGTCGAGGCGGCGCGGCTCGTCGGGGCGCGGGTGTCCGTGCCGATCCACTTCGGCGCGTTCGCGCTCGCCGACGACGGACAGGACGAGCCGCTGCGCGCGCTCGAGGCGGCGCTCGCGGAGGCCGACGACGGATCGGAGTGGCGCGTGCTCACCGAAGGCGCGGCGTACGACGTCGCCGTGGCGAGCGCCGATCAGCGCCGCGTCAGCGTGTAGACGTTCTCGACGAAGCCCTGGCGGTCGAAGCCGATGACCATGGTCGGCCCCCACGGGACGCCCTCGCGCTGGCCGACCTCGTAGATCCAGTCCGTCGGCAGGAAGTCGTGCTCGGAGCAGATCGGCCGGGTGCCGCAGTCCTCGCCCCGGCCGAGCTGCGTCTCGACCTCGGCGCGCCGCATCCCGTCGAAGACGTTGCCGTCGCGCACGTCCTCGACGAGCTGGTTGTGGTCCTCGAGCGCGGTCGCGTCGCCCTGCGCGAGCTCCGCGGTCATCGCCTCTCGGAGCCGGGAGATGGTCGTCTCCCGATCGACGCTGGCGCCCCCGCAGCCCGGCGCGAGGCCGGCGGCGAGCGCGAGAGCCACGAGCCCGATCCACGTCACTTCGCGGTGCATGGCCGGAGTCTAACCCGTGATAGGTTCCTCGCGGCATGGATCGGATCCTCTTCGACGAGCACCACGAGCTGTTCCGGCAGAACGTCCGCGGCTTCTTCGAGCGCGAGGTCGTCCCGCACCAGGAGCGGTGGCGGGAGCAGGGCATGGTGGACCGCGACGCGTGGCGAAAGGCCGGCGCCGCGGGGCTGCTGTGTCCGTGGCTCGACGAGGCCTACGGCGGGCCCGGGGGCGACTTCCTGCACTCCGCGGTCGTCATCGAGGAGGCGGCGAAGTTCTACGAGAGCGGCTTCGCGCTGTCGCTGCACTCCGACATCATCGCGCCCTACATCCACGAGTTCGGGAGCGAGGCGCAGAAGCAGCGCTGGCTCCCGGGGTGCGCGTCGGGCGAGGTCGTGACCGCCATCGCGATGACCGAGCCGGGGACGGGCTCGGACCTCGCCGCGGTGCGTACGACGGCGACGCTGGACGGCGACGAGTACGTCATCGACGGCGCCAAGACCTTCATCTCGAACGGGATCCTCTGCGACGTCTGCGTCGTGGTGGCGAAGACCAACATCGCGCCGGGCGATCCGCACCGGAGCATCTCGCTCTTCCTCGTCGAGGCCGACCGCCCCGGGTTCATCAAGGGCAAGAAGCTCGCGAAGATGGGCATGGCGAGCCAGGACACCGCGGAGCTCGCGTTCGAGGGCTGCCGCGTCCCGAAAGAGAACTTGCTCGGCCGCGACGGCGGCGGCTTCGTGATGCTGATGAAGAAGCTCGCCCAGGAGCGCCTGGTCGTGGCGATGAGCGCGCAGGCGATGGCCGAGCAGGTCCTCGCCGACACCGTCCGCTACACGCAGGAGCGAGAGGCGTTCGGCAAGCCGATCAGCAAGTTCCAGAACACCCAGTTCAAGCTGGTCGACTGCGCGACGCAGGTGGAGGTCGGTCGCGCGTTCCTCGACCGCCTCGTGTCGGCTCACGCCGGGGGCGCGTCGCTGGTGAAGGAGTGCTCGATGGCGAAGCTCTGGCAGACCGAGATGGCCCAGCGCGTCGTCGACGACTGCCTTCAGCTGTTCGGAGGCTATGGCTACATGCTCGAGTACCCGGTGAGCCGCGCGTTCATGGACGCGCGCGTGCAACGCATCTACGCCGGCACCAACGAGATCATGAAGGTGATCATCGCCAAGCAGATGGGGCTCTGACGTGATCGTTCATCGCCGACCGAAGTCGTGGCTCATCATGTTGTTCACGTGGCGGGGCACGGCCCTGCAGCGCATCTGGAAGCGCCTCGCGTTCACGATGGCGCTCGCGTGGGCGATCACCTGGGTCGACCTCGGCCAGGGCGGCCGCTGGACGTTTCACGAGGACCTGACGGTGCTGCCGTTCTCGCTCGTGGGCGTGGCGCTCGGCATCTTCCTCGGCTTCCGGAACAACACGAGCTACGACCGCTTCTGGGAGGGTCGCAAGCTCTGGGGCGCGATGGTCAACGTCAGCCGCACCATCACGCGGCAGATCCTGACGATGATCGGGCCCATCCAGAAGGAGTGGGAGGGCCGCCTCACCGACGGCATGCGCAGCCACTACTACGGCGAGCTGCCGACCGCGGAGCAGCGGGTCAGCGACCCCGACATGGACGAGCTCCTCGACTTCCACAAGGAGATGGTCCACCGGGTCGCGGCGTACGTTCACGCGTTCCGGATGCACCTGCGCGACGAGGACCCGCTCGAGGAGCTCAAGCGCTTGCTCCCCGACGACGAGGTCGAGCAGCTGCGCAACGAGACCAACCGGCCGATCGCGATCCTCCAGACCCTCGGCGACCGCTTCCGGGAGGCGTGGCTCCGCGGCTGGATCCACTCCCAGCACTTCGTCGTGCTCGAGAAGAGCCTGACGGAGATGACCGCGATCCAGGGCGGCTGCGAGCGCATCAAGAGCACCCCGATCCCGTTCAGCTACACGGCGCTGATTCACAAGATCGTCGCGCTGTACTGCTACGCGCTGCCGTTCGGCATCGTCAACGAGACCGAGTGGTTCACCCCCCTCGTCGTCGGCATCGTCGCCTACGCGTTCTTCGGCCTCGACTCCGTCGGCGACGAGATCGAGGACCCCTTCGGCAAGGACCTCAACGACCTCCCGCTGAGCACGCTGTCCACCATGATCGAGGTGAACCTGCGGCAGCGCATCGGCGACAAGGACCTCCCGGAGCTCCTGAAGCCGGTCGACGACGTGCTGCACTGAGGCCGACGGGCGACCGGGACCGACAGGGTCAGACCACGCGGACGATGTGGTAGCTGCGCTTGCCGGCGCGCAGGACGAGCATGGTCTCGGTGCCGAGGTCGGCGAGGGTGAGGCGGGCTTGGGCGTCGTCGCGGCGCTCGTTGTTCACGTACACGCCGCCTTGCTCGACGAGGCGGCGGCCGGCGCCCTTGCTCTTGGCCAGCTCGGTCCGCGCGAGGAGCTCGGTGAGCTCGACGCCCGCCTCGAGCTCGGTCCGCGCCAGCTCGCTCGACGGGACGTCGGCGAGCAGCGGCGCGAGGTCCGCATCGGTGAGCGCCTCGAGGGAGCCGCCGAACATGACCTGGCTCGCGCCCTGCGCGCGGGCGAGGCCGTCGTCGCCGTGGACCCAGCGGGTCACGTCCTCGGCCAGCGCGCGCTGGGCGACGCGCTTCTGCGGCGCCTCGCGGTGGCTCGCGATCAGCTCCTCGATCTCGCTCAGCGGGCGCCAGGAGAAGACGCGCAGGAGCTTGTCGACGACGTCGTCCTCGGCGTTGAGGAAGTACTGGTAGAACGCGTACGGGGAGGTCTGGTCGGTGTCGACCCAGATCCGCGTGCCGGAAGACGTCTTGCCCATCTTCTGGCCGCTCGAGTCGAGCAGGAGCGGCGTCGTCAGCCCGTAGAGCGAGTCGCCGCCGGTCTTGCGGGAGAGCTCGCAGCCGGCGGTGATGTTGCCCCACTGATCGGAGCCGCCGACCTGCAGCCGGCAGCCGTGCGCGCGGTTGAGGTGCACGAAGTCGTACGCCTGCAGGAGCATGTACGAGAACTCGGTGTAGCTGATGCCGCGCTCGGCCTGCTCGAGGCGGCTCTTCACCGAGTCCTTCGCGATCATGTAGTTGACCGTGAGGTGCTTGCCGACGTCCCGCAGGACCTCGATGAAGCCCATCTTGGTGAGCCACGACGCGTTGTCGACGAGGAGGGCCGCGTGCTCGCCCTCGAAGTCGAGGAAGCGCGAGAGCTGCGCGCGCATGCCGGCGACGTTCGCGGCGAGCGTCGCCTCGTCGAGCAGGTTGCGCTCGTCGGACTTGCCCGAGGGATCGCCGATCATCCCCGTCGCGCCGCCGACCACCACGATGGGTCGATGCCCCGCCTGCTGGAGCCGCGCCTGCACGCTGACCTGGTAGAGGCTGCCGATGTGCAGGCTCGACGCCGTCGGGTCGTAGCCGGTGTAGAAGGTCACCTGCCCGGCCGAGAGCAGCTCGCGCAGCTCGTCCCGATGAGTGACGTCCTGGACCAGGCCGCGCGCCTCGAGCTCGTCGAGAATGTGCATGGGCGGCGAGCTTGTCGGCTCCTTCGACGGGCGGCAACTCGGCCGCGGTGACGAAGCGCGAGGGTCCGCGCGCGCGGTCTGTCTCGCGCCGTGCCGAGCTGCTATGAAGGCGCACGATGCTGAAGCTCGACGGGGTGTTCCCGGCGCTCGTGACGCCGTTCGCCGACGGGGCGATCGACGAGCCGGCGCTGCGCGCGCTGGTGGACCGCGTGATCGACGGCGGCGTCGCCGGCCTCGTGCCCTGCGGGACCACCGGGGAGAGCGTGGCGCTGTCCGACGAGGAGCACGGGCGGGTCGTCCGGATCGTCGCCGAGCAGGCGCGCGGGCGCGTGCCCGTGATCGCGGGGGCGGGGACCGCGTCGACGGCGCACTCGATCCACCTCGCGAAGCAGGCGAGGGCGGCCGGCGCCGATGGCCTGCTGCTCGTCTGCCCGTACTACAACCGCCCGACGCAGGCGGGGCTCGAGGCGCACTTCCGCGCCGTCCTCGCGGCGGTGCCGCTCCCCTCCGTGCTCTACAACATCCCCGGCCGCACCGGCGTCGATCTGAGCGTGGAGACCCTCGAGCGGCTCGGCGACGTCGACGCGGTCGTCGGCATCAAGGAGGCGACGGGCAACGTGATGCGGAGCCAGATGATCCTCGCGCGCTGCGGAGACCGCTTCACGGTGCTGTCGGGGGACGACGGGCTGACCCTGCCCGTCCTCTCGGTCGGCGGGCGCGGGGTCATCAGTGTCACCGCCAACGCGTTCCCGCGCGAGGTCTGCCGAGTGGTCGAGCTCTGGCGCGAGGGCCAGGTCGACGCGGCGCGCGCCGAGCACCTGCGCCTGCTGCCGGTGCATCAGTCGATGTTCCTCGAGAGCAACCCGGGGCCTGTCAAGGCGGTGCTCGCCGCGGCGGGTCACCTGCGGCCCGAGGTCCGGCTCCCGCTCGCGTGGCCGACCGAGCCCACCGTCGCGCAGGTCCAGGCCATCTGCGACGCCGCGAAGGTGAGCGCGTCGTGACGCGGGTGGCCCTCATCGGCGCGACCGGCCGCATGGGCCAGGCGATCGCTCGCGTGATCGCCGACACCGCCGGCGTGGAGGTCGTGGCGGCCTACGCGCACGGCGGCGCGGATCGCCTCGGCGCCGACCTCGGCGAGCTCGCCGGGGTCGGGCGCATGGGCGTCGCCATCGGCGTGCTCGGCGACATCGAGGCCGACGTCGCGATCGACTTCACGTCCCCGGACGGCACCGAGACGGTCGCCGCGGTGTGCGCCGCCTGCGAGGTGCCCCTCGTCAGCGGCACCACCGGCCTGCACGCGTCGGCGGAAGACGCCTTGCTCCGTGCATCCAAGGTCGTCCCCGTCGTCCACGCCCCCAACATGAGCGTCGGGGTCACCGTGCTCTTCCACCTCGCGGAGCTCACCGCCTCGAAGCTCCGCGACTTCGACGCCGAGATCGTCGAGATGCACCACCGCCACAAGGTCGACGCCCCGAGCGGCACCGCGGTCCGCCTCGCCGAGCACGTCGCCCACGGGCGCGGGCTCGACCCCGAGGCGGTGGTCCGCTACGAGCGCGCCGGTCAGGTGGGCCCGCGCCCCGACGACGAGATCGGCGTCATGACGCTGCGGGGCGGCGCCGTCGTCGGCGACCACACGCTCCACCTCGTGGGGGAGGGCGAACGCCTCGAGCTCACCCACCGCGCGATGGATCGATCGATCTTCGCCCGAGGCGCCGTGCGCGCGGCGAAGTGGATCGTCGAGCAGGCGCCGGGCCGCTACGGGATGGCCGACGTCCTCGGCCTGTGAGCTAGCAGCCTCCGGCAGAAATGACTGCGCGCGCCTCGCCGGCGGGACGCCGCGCCCAGCACGCCAGTCGCTCGGTCGAAATGCTTCAGCATTTCGACCTCGGCCCGGCGCACTGGACACGACGTCGCGCTCGCCGATCCATCACGCGCATCTTTGCCGGAGTCTGCTAGAGCGGGTTCAGGTTCATCACGCAGGAGCCGCAGATGATCGTGAACGACGGCGCGGCGGCGTTGTAGGTCCCGCTGCAGGTCACGGGCGCCGAGGTGCCCGTGGCGAGCATCCCGAGCACCATCCCGGCCGGGTCGAGCCCGAAGGAGCCCGAGAGCGCCGGCTCGGCGGGGCTCGTCGCGCTGAACTGACAGGGCATCCCCGCGATGGGCGCGATGGCGACCGCGCGCCCCGTGGTGGCGTCGCCGCAGGAGGCGGGCGCGCTGACGAACGCCACCGTCCACGTCGGCCCGGGCATGTCGCAGACCGGCTCCGGCGCGTCCGTCGGCATCGCGTCCATCGGCTCGGCGTCGGTGGGCTCTCCGGCGTCGGTGGGCTCGGCGTCCATCGGCTCCCCGGCGTCGTCCGGCTCGCTCGCGTCCATCCGCGTCCCGGAGTCCCGGCCGCCGCCCGCGTCCATCTCCGGCGGCGTCCCCGACTCGGGCACCGTCCCGGCGGGCTGGCAGGTCCCGTCGATGCAGACGTCGAGGAAGCTCGGGCAGTCCGAGTCCAGGACGCAGGAGTCGCCGCTGCCGCCATCACAGGCGACGAGCGAAAGGGCGAGCAAGGCGAAGCAAGGGCGCATCGCCGCCAGGGTACCGCGGGCTGGCGGTGGGTGTCGATTGGAGGCGCCACCGACCGCGCCTTCGAACGCGAGAACGCCCCACTCCGTTGCCGGAGCGGGGCGCTCGTCAAACGACTCGTGTCAGGTCAGGGGGCAGCGACGTAGTTGTCCTGCCAGACGAAGAACGAGATGTCGTTGGGCGCGCCCTGCGCGATGAGGCCGCTGATGAAGATCGTGTTGTTCGTCCCGTCGTCGAGGCGGGTGCGGATCTCGTCGGCGGGCAGCGTGGGACGCGCCGCGTCGGCGAGGATCGGGAAGCACGGGTCACCCGCGGTGAAGGCGGGGGTGCAGCCCATGCCGTCCTCGACGCGGATGTAGATGCCGCCGCCGACCGCCATGGTCGGGATCGTCGGGACGATCGCGGCGCGCTCGGTGTAGGCGCCGACGGTCCCGAAGCCCTGCGTGCCGAGGCTCTCGGGGGTGTCGGTCGGGTTCGTGTCCATGCAGGCGCCGCTGGTGCCCATGGGGACGACGCTCGGGTCGTAGCAGACCGTGAAGCCCGGGGAGGGCGCGCCGGGGGTGTTGGCGATCTGGTTCGAGATCCGGACGTGGGTCATGCCCGACGCCGGGACCGCCTGATCATCGACGACGGTGACGAGCTGGGTGCCGTCGGTGCAGGCGCCGTTGAACGTGGGCGGGCCGCAGACCGAGGGGAGGGCGCCGCCGGTGGCGCCGATGGTGTCGGGCACGAGGCCGGTCGCGATGGCGGTGACGCGGCTGTCCACCGGCGTGGCGGACGGCTCGACGGTCGCGATGAGCGCCGCGGTGGCCGCGCCAGCCGCGTTCGGGTCGGCCGGGCACGCGGCCGGGTCACCCATGTTCGGCGGATCGTAGAGCGCCACGATGTAGTTGAACGGGTCGACCGACGGGAACGCGAGGTACGGCGAGACGCCGCGGAAGGGGATCGGTCCGACCGTCTCGGTCGCGAAGCGCGGCATCCCGACGATCATGCCGGCCGGGCTCGCGATGTAGATGCAGACGTGCGTGCCGCCCGGGACCGCCGTCGAACCGGTGAGACCCGGCATGTTGTTCACGAGGCGGATCTCGAAGTTCGCGGGCATCCCCGCGTCGGTGCCGCCCGCGTCGGTGCCGCCCGCGTCGGTGCCGCCGCCGTCCGTCATCCCCGGACCCGCGTCGGTGCCGCCGCCGTCCGTCGGGCCGGGGCCCGCGTCCGTGCCGCTCGGACCGGCGTCCGGATCGTCGTTGTTGTCGCAACCCCACGCGCCCATCGCGAGCACGAGCACACATGCCAAGTATCGATTGGTTCGCATCCTGCTGTTCTCCACCCTAGAGATCCCGCCAGCGCGGGATCCCCCCGCCAGCACGTCACAACCCTGATGCACAGAGTAACTCAACTGTATCCGGGACAGAAAGCTACTAGCGAGGCGGCCGGTCCGGCCGGGGCAATCCCCCGCCCGCCGCCACATCGCTTGCGCTAAGCTCCGGGACCGATGAGCGAGGGGGCGATCTGCAAGAGCTGCGGGCATCGGAACACGCCAGACGCGATGTTCTGCAGCAAGTGCGGCAGCAAGATCCCACCGGCGGAGCCGGCGCGGCCGACGGATCCCGAGGTGGCCGCGGATCCCCTCATCGATGGCAGCAAGACGCTGCTCGAGCCGCCGCCGGCCGAGGCGTTGGCCGCGGCGGTGGCCGCGGCGAACGCAGCGTCGGAGGCCGAGCCGGAGCCCGAGCCGGAGCCCGAGCCAGAGCCCGCGTCCGAGCGACCAGCGGCTCCCGCCTCCGAGCGGCCGCAGGCGGCGCCGCGTCGCGCGCGTCGCGTCGCGGGCGGCGCCAAGACGCTGGTGGGGGTCGGCAAGCCCGACGCCGAGGTGGTCGCGGCGGCACGGAAGGCGGCCGCCGAGAAGCGCGCCGCCAAGGAGGCCGCCAAGGCCGAGGCGGAGGCCAAGCCGGCGGCCGACGAGGAGATCCTCGCGCCCCCGCCGGTCATCCCGGCGGGCTCGGGGCGCACGATGCTGGGCATGCCCGCGCCCGACAAGGCGCAGGTCGCCGAGGCGGTCGAGCAGGCGAAGGCCCGGCGCGCCGAGCGGGAGGCCAAGAAAGCCGAGGCGGCGACCGACGGCAAGCACCCGTCGGCGCGGCCCGAGGCGGCGCTCGACCCCACCACGAACCGCACGATGCTCGGGCAGCCCGCGCCTCGCAAAGAGGACATCGACGAGGCGGTCGCGCAGCACCGACAGGAGAAGCGGGACTCGAAGCGCCCCAAGGGCCTCAGCGACACGCCGAGCTCGGGCCGGATGCGGGCGCCCGTCGTGTACCCGAGCGACACCGGTGAGGAGGACGCCCTCACGCTGCCGACGCGCAAGCCGCCCCGCGGCCTCGCGGTCGGGGCGCTCGTGGTGGGGCTCGTGGTCCTCGCGGTGGGCGGCGGCGCGCTGGCGTGGGCGCTCCTCGCGGGCGGGCCGGGCCTCAACGCGTCGGTGGTGCAGGGCGAGAACGGCGAGATGCTCGAGATCGAGGTCCCCGGCGCCGAGGCGGGGACCCGCGCGCGCTTCGGTGGGCACGAGGAGGAGCTCTCCGCGGGCCGCGCTCGGTTCCCGCTCTCCGCCGAGGACCTGTCCCTCGGCGACAACGACCTCACCGTCGACGTGGTGTCTCCGAGCGGATCGGTCGAGAGCCGCGCGGTGTCGCTGCACCTCGACATGCGCATCCGCGCCGACCTCGGGCCGCTCTCGAGCGCGCCGCCGGCCATCGAGGTGATCGTCGAGGCGCCCGCGGGCTCCGAGGTCACGCTCGACGGCGAGGCGCTCACCCTCGACGCGCAGGGGCACGGCTCGCGCCGCTTCGAGATCGACGCCGGCGACGCGAGCGCGCAGGGGGTCGTCGAGAACGTCGTCCGCTACCGGGTGCACCCGCCGAGCGGTGAAGACGCGCAAGGAGAGTTGCGCACGCGGATCCCGCTGACGAGCCTGCAGCTCGATCGCCCCGGGACGTCCGTGGTCACCGACCAGGCGACCGTCGAGTTCGCGGGCGCGGTGGCGCCGGGGGCGACCGTGACCATCGGAGGGGAGGCCGTCGAGGTCAACGAGGGCCGCTTCGTGTACTCGCGCGCCGTCCCCGAGGTCGGCGAGCAGACCGTCGAGGTCGTCGCTCGCGTGGCCGGCCGCGCCCCCCGCGTCGCGCGGGTGGCGATCCGTCGGGTCGCCGACCTCGAGGCCGAGGCGGCGTCGTTCGAGCACAACGCCGAGCTGACCTACGCGCGGATCTCGCAGAGCCCGACGACGTACCGAGGGCAGCGCGTCCGCTTCGACGGCCTCGTCTACAACGTCGACGTCCGCAACGGCGGCAGCATCGTGCAGATCCTCGTGCGCGACTGCCCGGAGGGCGACCAGTGCCCCCTCTGGGTGACCTTCCCCGCGGCGACCACGGTGGAGCTGCGCGAGCGCGTGCGCGTGTTCGGCACGGTCGCCGGCGAGCAGCAGTTCCGCTCGCAGAGCGGGCAGATTCGAACGGTCCCGCGGGTCGACGCCACGTTCATCCTACCGGGCGAAGGTCCGGCGAGGCGCTGACGTGAAGTGGACGAGGCACGCGTCGTGACGGACGAGCGGTGACGGAGAAGCGGCGGCGACGACGTACGACCGGCTCGCACACGCAGCCGAGGCTCGAGGCGTCGCCCACCGAGGTCACCCCGGGCTCGCGGTCGTCCGAGAGCGTCCTCAACTGCATGCTCTGCGACCGGCCCAACCCGCCGGACGCGCGCTTCTGCGCCGGCTGCGGCCATCAGTTCGGCGCCGACGTCTTCGAGGACGAGGACGGCGTCGCCGACCCGCTGCTCGGCCGCGTGATCGCCGACCGCTACCGGATGGAGGAGCTCCTCGGCCGCGGCGGCATGGGCGTCGTCTACCGGGTCGAGCACGTCAACATCGGCAAGCTCATGGCGATGAAGCTCCTCCACGGAGCGCTCGCTCGGGACAAGGACACGGTGAAGCGCTTCAAGCGCGAGGCCGAGCTCGTGTCCCGGCTCGACCACGCGAACACGGTGCAGGTCTTCGACTTCGGCCAGAGCGAAGGGATGATGTTCCTCGTGATGGAGTACCTGCCGGGGCGCGACCTCGGGCAGGTCATCAAGGAGGACGGGCCGCTCCCCTTCGCCCGCGTGGCGCGCATCGGCGCGCAGATCTGCGGCTCGGTCGGGCAGGCGCACGAGCTCGGCGTGGTCCACCGCGACCTCAAGCCCGAGAACATCATGCTGATCGAGGGCAGCGCGATGCCCGACTTCGTGAAGGTGCTCGACTTCGGCCTCGCCAAGCTCCGCGAGCAAGAGGAGATGGGCGGCCAGAGCATCACGCGGCAGGGCTCGATCCTCGGCACGCCGTACTACATGGCGCCGGAGCACATCCGCGGAGAGCCGGTCGACCAGCGGAGCGACGTCTACGCGCTCGGCGCGCTCATGTACAAGGCGCTCACCGGCGTGCCCCCCTTCTGGGCGACGACCCCGGTCGGCGTGCTCACGATGCACCTCACCGACGACGTCGAGCCGCCGTCGGAGCGCGCGCCCAAGCGGGAGATCCCCAAGCAGGCCGACGAGATCCTCCTGCGCGCGATGCGCAAGAACCCAGCGGACCGCTTCCAGACGATGCGCGGGCTGCGCGAGGCGCTGCTCGAGTACCTCGCGTCGGTCGGCGAGGACACGGGGCTCGAGTCGCTGCGGCTCGGCAGCGGCGTCGCCATCCCGACGGACTCGGGCCGCCAGCGCCACCTCGCGACGCGCGGCGACGTCGACGAGTTCGAGTCGCGCCTGCGGCGCCGCAGCGTGTACGGCGTCTTGCTCGCGGTCGGCCTCCTCGTCGCCGCGATCGTGGGCGGCGGCTACCTCTGGCAGCAGCGCCCCGTGGAGGTCGCCACGGTGGAGCACGAGCCCAACGACGAGCTCGTCGACGCCAACCCGCTCCCGGAGGGCGTGGAGCTCCGCGGCCACCTCGGGCGCCGCCTCGACGAGGACCGCAGCGACGCGGACATCTTCGAGATCCACAACCCCGGCGGCGAGCGACGCGTGGTGCGCATCGACGTCGGCGCGATCCCGAACATGGACATCACCTTCGAGCTCTATCGCGAGGGCATCACGACCGCGCCGGTGCTCGCCGCCGACAGCGGCGGCATCGGGCAGCCCGAGTCGGTCCCCAACTTCGTGATCGACGGCCCGTCCTATTACCTGCGCATCCGCGAGCTGTGGGAGTCGGGGCGCCTGCCGACGGAGAACGTCTCCGACGCCTACACCGTGTCGTGGCACGTGGTGGAGCCCGAGGAGGGCGACGAGCAGGAGGTCAACGACTCCATCGAGCTGTCCGGCTCGATCCCGATGAACGGGACGGCGCGGGGGTACGTCGGCTGGGGCGGGGACGAGGACGTGTACTGCCTCGAGGGCGAGGCGTCCGACGTGGTCGCCCGCGTCGAGGCCGTCGCGACCCTCGACCTGGTGCTGCGCCGCATCGATCGGACGACGGGCCGCGCGACGGAGTTCGACGAGCACGGGGTCGGCGCCGGCGAGCGCACCGACGCGCTCGAGCGCGCGAGGCCCGGTCGCTACTGCTTCGAGGTCTCGGCCCGGCGCCCGAAGGTGGGCACGGGCAACGACCCCGATCACCGCTACGTCCTGCACGTCGAGCACGGCGCGGAGGATCCGTGAGGCGCGCGCTCGTCCTCGCGGCGCTCGCGTCGCTGGCGAGCTCGGTCGCGATGGCGCACCCGGTCCGCATCGGGCGCTACGCGGAGATCCCGTACGGGATCCGGCCCGACCACCCGCACCCCACCGCCGGGGGCGGCCCGCGACGCGACGGCCGCATCCGAGGCCGGGTGCCCCTCGAGCGCCCGGAGCGCGCGTGGGAGCGGGCGCTGCCGCACCGGCGTCCGCGCGGTCCCACCATCGCGAACGACACGACCCTCTACTTCGGGACCGAGCAGGGCCTCGTGGCCCTGAACGCCGAGGGCGAGGAGCGCTGGACCGCGCGCCTCGGATCGATCCCCGGCGCCCCGAGCCTCACGCCGTCCGACGACGTCGCCGTGGTGACCCGCGAGGGGCTGGTCGCGCTCGTCAGCCCCGAGGGCGTCGTGCGCCGCTCGACGAGCCTCGGCGCCCCCGCGCGCGGCTCCCCGCTGGTCCTCGACGACGGCTCGGTCCTCGTCGGCACCATCGACCAGCGCGTGCATCGCCTCGACGCCAGCCTGCGCCCCGTGTTCGTCACCGAGCTCTCGGACGGCACCGCGAGCACCCTCTCGCGCACGCGCCGCGGCTCGCTGGCGGTGGCCGCGGGGCGGCTGCTCGTCTTGTTGACGCCGCGCGGGAGCCTCGCGCGTCAGGTCGGCCTCGGCGGCCGCGCGACGAGCCCCCCCGCCGTCGGGGACGACGGGATGATCTGGATCACCACCGCGGAAGGCGTCTTGCTCAGCGTCGACGAGGGCGGCCGGGTCCGCTCGCGCACCGAGCTCGGGGCCCGCCACTACGACGAGGCCTCCGTCGCGATCGGGCACGACGGCGCCGTCCGGGTCCCGACCCTCAGCGGCGGCCTCGTGTGCGTCGCGGGCGACGGCACCCCGCGCTGGGTCATGGAGAGCCCGAACGGGTTCCAGGCGCCCGCCGCGATCGACGAGAACGACACGACCCTCGTCATCGATCGCGGGGGCCGCCTCTTCGCCGTCGACAGGGACGGCGCCGAGCTGTGGCGCCTCGTGCTCGGGACCTTCTCGTACGAGTCCCCCGTGCTCGGCGCGGACGGGACGCTCTACGTCAGCACCGAGCGCGGCGCGCTCCAGGCGTGGCGACCCATGCCGGCCCGGCCGACGCCGCCTCCGCCCTGAGCGAGGACCCGATCAGGCGACGCGCTGCTCGGCCGGCGGGAGGCCGACCGCGAGGATCGCGCGCGGTCCGCTCCCGAGGCCCCACGAGGTCCGCATGAGGCGGGCGAGCTCGGTCGGGGGGACGTCCGCGATCTGGCCGCCGAGCTGCTCGATCGCCAGCGACTCCACGAAGCGGTTCAGATCGCCCCAGCCCGCGTCGCGCGGCAGCACCCCGCGGGTGGCCGCGAGGAGCAGGCCGCCGGGCTCGAGGTGCACCATCTCGGTGGTCGCGCCGACGTCGAGGAGGTTCTGCGCGCCGAGCGCCTCGAAGGGCACGACGCCGTCGTGGGGATCGTGCTGGAGGATCGCCGGGAGGCTCACGTTGAGGAGCTCGACGAGCGTCCCCCGCGGGCCCACGCGCAGGACGCCGAGCTCGGCGTCGTCCTTCCAGAGGCCGAACCGGTGGCTGAGGGCGCGGGCGGTCCGGAGCGGGTCGAAGCAGCGGTCGGCGCAGGCGCGGACGAGGTGATCGATCTCGGCGGTCTCGATCGGCTGCCCGTCGGGTCGGCCGATCAGGACCACGGTGGTCCAGCCCAGACGATCGCGGCAGGCGTGCCAGCTCGCGCCCCGATCGACGGCCCCCGAGATGCGGACGGCGCCCTGCGCGAGCGCGGCCTCGGGCCAGCCGGTCTCGTCGCCAGTCCAGGAGTGGAGCGGAAAGCCAGGTGAGTGCATGACCACCCCTCTTGCAAACCACGTGCAAGGCCCCGCCGGGTCCCGCTCCGTGGGCGAACTGCGCAGAATACGAACAGCTCGTCTCGATGGAGGGGTCACCGGGATGGAGCGCTCCCGTCACCCCGCCGTGCAAGTTCGAACCCCGGGTTTCGGATCTGCATCGATCGCGCGATCGACGCGCCACGCATGGGGCCGACCGCGGAGGCCTGCTAACATCCTCGTCCATGCGGCGTCTGTCGTTCGTCGTCGTTCTCGGCCTCGTCACCGTCGCCGGGTCCGGTTGCAGTTGCTCCGAGCCGTCGCTCATCGACGCCACGGTGCCGTTCCTGGACTCGGGCCTCGACGCGTCGAACACCGACGGGGGCGACGTGGACGGCGGCGACGTCGACGGCGGCCGGATGGGTCGCGACGGCGGCGTGAGCGGGTGCTCGACAGAGGAGATCTGCGACGATGGGCTCGACGCGGACTGCGACGGCCTCGTCGACGAGGGCTGCGGCTGCGTGCCCGGCGACACCGCGAGCTGCTTCCTCGACGACCCGTCGTTCCGCGGGGTGGGCGCCTGCACCGACGGGCGGATGCTCTGCTCGGGCGACTTCGAGTTCGGCGAGTGGGGCCCCTGCGAGGGCTCGGTCGGTCCGACCGCCGAGGTGTGTGACGCGGCCGGGATCGACGAGGACTGCGACGGCGCGCCGAACGACGGCTGCGGCTGCTCGGACGGCGACCCGGACCTCCCCTGCGGGCGCGACGAGGGCGAGTGCGCCGCGGGCGTCCAGCGCTGCGTCGGCGGGATGCGGACGGACTGCGAGGGCGCGATCGGGCCGGCCATCGAGGCCTGCGACGGGCTCGACAACGACTGCGACGGCAACATCGACGAGTTCCTCGCGCGGGGCTGCGGCGTGGCGGTCGGCGTGTGCCGTCGCGGGACGGAGACCTGCACGGCCGGCGTCTGGGGCGAGTGCGCGGGCGCCGTCGCGCCGATCGACGAGCTCTGCGACATGCTCGACAACGACTGCGACGGCATGGTCGACGAGGAGGTCCGGCGGACCTGCGGCAGCGACATCGGGGCTTGCGTGGCCGGCACCGAGACGTGCACCGACGGCGTGTTCGGCGCGTGCACCGGCCGCGTCGACGCGGTCGCCGAGACCTGCAACGGGATGGACGACGACTGCGACTCGATGACCGACGAGGGGCTCGTCCGGGGCTGCGGCACCGACGTCGGCCTCTGCGTCGCGGGCACGGAGACCTGCTCGGCCGGATCGTGGGGCGTGTGCGCGGGGTCGACCCCCCCGGGGCCCGAGCTCTGCGACGGGACGAACGACGAGAACTGCGACGGCGCGGTCGACGAGGGCTGTGACTGCATCACGGGGCGCATGCGCGGCTGCGGCACCGACGTGGGGCGCTGCGTCGCGGGGTCGCAGACCTGCAACGCCTCCGGGATGTGGGGCGCGTGCATGGGCGCCACCGATCCGCGCACCGAGACCTGCGACGGCACCGACGACGACTGCGACGGGATGACCGACGAGGGGTGCGACTGCATCACGGGCTCGACGCGCGCGTGCGGCAGCTCCGTCGGCGAGTGCCGTCAGGGCACCGAGACCTGCGACGCGATGGGTCACTGGGGCCCGTGCCTCGGCTCGCGCGGGCCGACCACCGAGGTCTGCAACATGCGCGACGACAACTGCAACATGATGGTCGACGAGGGCGGCGTGTGTCCGCGCTTCCCGCCGACCGCCATGTGCCCGGCGATGCAGACGACGGGCGTCGGGATGAGCGTCGCGCTCGTCGGCGCCGGCTCCGATCCCGACGGCGGCGCGGTGGGCTACCGCTGGACCGTCGTCACCGCGCCCGTCGGCTCCACGGCCACGCCGTCGCCGACGGCGACCGCGTCGACCTCGTTCACGCCCGACGCGGCGGGCAGCTACACCCTGCAGCTCTGCGTGACCGACGACGAGGGCGAGCGCACCTGCTGCACCGTCGCGGTGACGGCGACCTCGCCGTGCATGGCGCCCACCGCGCCGACGGTGACCATCTGCGGCACGAGCTGGGACCGGCGCCCGGTCGTCGAGTTCACGCCGGTGCCGGCCGGCATCGACTACGAGCTCGTGGTCGACGGTGTCCCGTACGCGACGGTCACGAACACCGGCTACAACTACCACCGGCCGACCGCCCCCATCGCCGTCGGCGGCCCGCCGTCACCAGGGACGAACTCGAGCATCTACGTGCGCGCGTGCCGCGAGACCGAGCCGACCTGCTGTACGACGAGCGCGGCGACGACGGTGCGGATGGTGGAGGAGTGCACGACGCCGGTGGCGCCGACACCGTTGAACATCGTGTTCTCGGAGTACGTGATCGACGGGGATGGGGGTCCCTGTCCCGGACCAACTTGTGAGGCAGGTGAAGCCATCGAGCTCACAAATTTGAGCCACTGCCCCGTCGAATTGACAGGCAATCACTTTGGCTACTGCAACAGCACCTGTTCACCTGGATCGGCACGCTACATGAACTTTAGTGCGGCTGACGTCATTCCGCCGCGTGGGGTCTACGTGGCAATCCGGGAACGGTCCGCTTCGATGTGCTCCTATCCTTTCTTTGGAGGACCCGGGGGCATTTTCGGCTTGCGTGTCAGCGGGCTGCAGATGTTGCCTTTACCTTCAGATCCCAGTTCTGACAATGGCTGGTTCGCGCAGGCCGGAGGCCGCTTCTGGATCGCGCGTGGGGCCTATTCAACGGCGCCTCCGAATCCCATGGACGTGCTAACGAACATCAATCCATACTCGACAACGGCTGCGTGCACGTCAACAGGCTTTCCGGCCATCAATCAGTGTGGCGACATCTTCGCCGGCTCGTCACCCACAATGCGATTGTCGCCAAATCAGCTCGGCCGCTTGTGGCGACCCTGCGACGCGGTCACTTCGCCGATGCCAACCGTCTGCAACTAAGGCGACGGCGTCGCGCCGGGTCGGCCGGACTGGAGCGCGTCGCGCATGCGAGCGATCGCGGCGTCGCGGCGGGCCTGATCCCAGGCGGGAGAGAAGGGCACCGCGAGCCGAGGCGCGAGCGCCCGGGCCACGTGGTCGGCGCAGCGCAGCGGGTGCGGGGTCGCGCCCGTCGCCTCGCCGATGGTGCCGCTCCCGTCGCGGTAGACGATCCAGCCCTGCCCGTCCCGCTCGGTGTAGAGCCCGCGCTCGCTCTCCGCGTCGAGCATGCGCGCGAGGTGCGCGCGGAACGCTTCGCTCTCGAGCGCGCCGACCTCGACGAGCATGCCGATCCGCCAGCTGATCTCCCGGGTCGCGAGCCTCGCCTCCGCGAACGGGCCGACGTCGAACAGCCAGTCGATGAGCTCGATCATCGCGGGTCGGTCGTCGAGCTGGACCAGCGGCGCGAGGTCCTCCGGCTCGAGCTGCGTCGCGCGCCTCAGGCGAGCGGCGTAGGCCTCGATGAGCGCGGTCGTCCCGAGGTAGCTGACCACCGAGGGCGCGCACGCGCAGGCCTCCCGCCCGAGGCAGCGATCCCCGAACGCCGCGAGTCGCGCGGGGGCCTCGGTGGGATCCCAGCGCGTGAGCGCGCTGGCGAACGCGCAGGCCCTCTCGAAGCCGCGGTAGTCCCCCTCGCTCTCGTTCATGCGCAGCGCGAGGAGCTCGGTCACCGACGGATCACGCCCCGAGCGCAGCGGCTCGCCGGCCATCGGCCCCTCGACCGGCTCGACCCAGCGCGTGAAGACCATCGAGCCGGGGACTACGTAGCCACCCTCGGGGGTCGTGAGCCACCGCGCCGCCGCGACCTGGAGATCGTCGGCGACGTCGTCGGCGGCCAGCACGCGGTAGCGTCGATCGGCGGCGTCTCCCCGACCGTAGCCCTCCCAGAACGTTCGGATCCTCGCCGCGAGCGCGGCCCGCAGAGCGTCCCCTCGCGCCGTCAGGTCATCGCCCGTGGTCGCCGCCTCGAAGAACGAGGCGCCGAGGATCTCCGCGAGCGCGGTGTAGGCCGCCTCGTGCGCCCCGAGGACCGTCCGGTCGGGCACGAAGTCCCGCCAGAAGTGGACCGACCGCGTCAGCCGATGATCGTCCTCGAGCGCGTCGATGAGCGCGGGCACCGCCGCGTCGCCCGCGCGGATCAGCGCGTCGACGATCGGTGAGCGGTGGAGCGCCACGCCGCCGGGCTGGCTCATCTGCGTCTCCTGCACCTCGTCGAGTAGGTCCACGAGGGCGGGCACGAGCTCGGCGGGCACGGGGCCCTCGGCGGGGACGGCGGGCAGCGGCGGCCGCGTCCCTCGGGCCGCCCGGCGATCGAGGTCGGCGGCGAGCGCCTCGGCTCCTTCGAGGTACTCGAGCCGTTCCATGGAGCCCCTGATCGACCTCGACTCGAAGACCTCATCCCAGCCGCGCACGACGAGGTGGGCCTCGTATCGCGCGACGGTGTCGTCGGCCCGCATGAACGCGGTGACCGCGCGCTCGAACGCTCGCTGGACCGCGTCGAGCACCCAGGCGTCGGCGAGGCTCCCCCCGAAGGGGCCCAACACGTCGTCGAGGGCGCGGGCGACTCCGGGGTGTGAGTCGGCGAGGAAGAGCGCCGACGAGTCGACCGGGCAGCGCGCCATGACCGCCCTGCGTTGCTCGAACCACTCTGCGAGCTCCTCGGTCGGCTCGGGGCCGAGCGCGACGAGGCCCTCCATCAGGCGCTCGCACTCGGCCGCGAGATCGACGGGTGGCCCGAGCGCGACCAGCGGATAGAGGGAGCCGTCGACGATCGCGAACGGCCGCGCCCCGGGCGCGTGGGGCAGGACGAACCCGATGGCCGGGCGCACCTCGGGCTCCACGCTCCAGACCGAGCTGTCGAAGACCTCGACCTCGTGCGGCTCGCCAGCCCGCGGGTCGGGCCAGCCGAGCGCGAGGACGCGCGACCACGCCCCGCGGAGCCGCGGCGTGAGCGACGCGGGCACGGGCCGCGCTTCCACGTCCGGGAGCGGCCCGGCGGGCGCAGGATCCCAACGCTCCCAGGGGGCCGGCGCCTCGGCGCGCGTCATGGGCTCGTGCGCGGTGGCGCAGCCGCAGGCGAAGAGGAGCAGGGCCCACCGCATGTCGAAGGATAGGGCGTCCCCTACGGCTGCGGCGGCTGGGGACGCGGCTGGGTACGGCTGGGGACGGAGTTCATCGTGTTGTCTTTTCTGCGCGTGTCGGGACGCCGCGTGGGGAAACCGACAGCGCTCAGCGCAGCCAGAGCAGCAAGGGATCGTCGTCGCCGTCGCCGTCGATGTCGCCGAAGAGGACGGTCGGCTCGGCGCGCGGCAAGCTCACTCCGATGCGCTCGCCGACCACGGCGTCGGCGCCGAAGGCGCTGCCGGTGCTCGCGCGGCCGAACCAGATGCCCCGGCCGATCTCGTAGACGACGGCGTCGTCGCGGCCGTCGCCGTCGACGTCGGCGAGGCCGCGCGCGCTCGCGGCCTGGCCGTGCTCGCTGGTCCAGGTGGAGACGCGTCCGTCGCTCGAGGCGGCGATCTCCCACTGGCCGCTCGCGCGCCACCAGGCGACGAGGTCGGCGGCGCCGTCGCCGTCGACGTCGCCCACGCGGTGCTCGAACGCGGGGCCGAGCTCGTCCCGGAGGAGCTCGGCCGTCGCGAGGCCGTCGGTCGGGACGGCGCCGACCGAGCGCGCGCCCCACCACGCGCCGGTGGCGAGGTCGACGGCGATGGCGTCGTCGCGGCCGTCGCCGTCGAGGTCGCCGACGAGCGGGTCGCCGAGCAGGGCGCCGATCCAGCGCGGCGGCTCGAAGGCCTCGCCGCTCGAGTGACCGAGGTACCACTGCCCGTCGGCGGTGACGCCCACCGCGTCCGCGCGGCCGTCGCCGTCGAGGTCGCCGACGAGGGCGTGGGCGACGTCGAGGTCGGACCAGCTCCCGAAGGAGGTCGCGGGGCCGAGCGCGCCGTCACCCGCCGCCATCACCCACCACTGCCGCGCCTCCGGGTCGAAGCCGGCGAGGTCGTCGCGGCCGTCGCCCGTGACGTCGGCGAGCGCGACCCCGTCGAGCGAGGCGAGTCGCTCGTCGACCGCGAGCACCCACTCGGGCTGCAGCGCCCCGCCGTCGTTGCGCGCGACCACCACCGTGCCGCGCGGGCGGCCGTAGAGCGCCCGGACCGCGAGCACGTCGAACGGCGAGAGCACCCCGTCGCCGGTCCAGCGCGGGTTGCAGTAGTTCATGATCGAGTCGAGGTCCCAGTCGGTGAACGACAGGTTCCCGCCGGCCCCGCTCTCGAGCTGACACCAGCCCGGCGTGTCGGGGCGGTTCTGCTCGTGCGCGAAGCCGAGCGCGTGCCCCAGCTCGTGGATCGCGCCAGCGCGGATGCAGAACTCGCGCGTCGACTGGCAGCCCGTGCTCCAGCTCTGGAACTCGAAGTTGAGCGCCATCCCGCGGTCGAGGCCGTCGATCTCGGTCCCGAGGCCGAGCGTGTGCGGCGAGGCGTCGGTGACGCCGACGTGGATGCCGGGCTGCCCCGGCGTGCACGCCTCGAACCCGATCAGCTCGACCGCGGAGACCGTCGCCCAGCTCGTCCGCCAGGCGTCCTCCACCCAGCCGCGCGCCTCCGCGTGCTCGGGCGCCATGTCCTCCCAGCAGACGGGGATGCGGGCGTCGGGCCAGAGCGTGTCGGTCGCGACGTAGTCGGTCTTGCCGAGATCCAGCCGGCTCGGGTCTCGCTCCGTCGGGTCGTCGATCGTCGCGGGCGTCGAGCACGCGACGCTCGCGGCGCACGCGAAGAGGCCCAGGATCGCCGACCGGCTCATCCCCCCCTCGTAGCAGGTCCAGCCAGGGTCGGCAGCGCGGCGAGCGTCGTCTGCGACGGAGACCGAGGCGCTCAGGCGGCCTTGGGCTGGCTCGCCGCCTCGCGCTCGCGCTTCGAGACCTTGAGCGTGTAGTGCGCGGCGAGCTCGGGCCGCACCCCCGTCTCCGGGTCGCCGAGCCACGGCATCATCAGGCGCTTGGGCACCGCGATCACCTCGGTGGTGCGGTAGGTGCCGAACACGAGATCCCAGAGGGGCGAGGTCACGCCGTGGTTGAAGCGCGCGTCGACGAAGTGGTGGTAGAAGTGGTGCCGTCGGGCCCAGCGTCCGTAGAACCCGAAACCCGCCTTGACGTGCTCGAGCCGGTGCAGGACCTCGTAGAAGAGGTAGAAGCCGACGAGGCCGGCGCAGTAGGCGAGCCCCGCGGCGACGCCGCCGACGAGGACGGCCGGGCCGACGATGATCGCGAAGAGGATCAGCGCGGCGCTGCCCTTCTTCCAGGTGGGCGCGAAGTAGTCACCCTCGATGTGGTGGCGGATGTGCTCCTTGGCGAAGGCGTTCGGCCGGAAGCGCGGATCGTGACCCGCCCAGCGGTGGATGCAGTACTCGAGCAGCGACCACGTGACAGCTCCGAGCGAGAGGGCGATTCCGACTTCGAGGGCGATCATGACAAGTCTCCGAGTGACACGACGAGGGCGCGGGCACGTTCGTGGGCGAGGTCGACGCGCTCCGGGTCCGCGCCCCAGCCGATGAGCAGGGTGCGCAGGGCCGCGGTGGCGAGCCGATCGACGTCGATGACGTTCGGCGCGATGCGCGCCTGCTTGTGCATTTGCAAGACGCCTTGCGTAGACGTGAAGACGAGCAGGGCGCGCTCGACGACGTCGCCCTCCGCCAGCAGACCCTCGCTGGCGGCTCGCGTCAGCGACTCCGCGAGCGGCGTCATGGTCTGGATCATCTGGTTGACGATGGGCTCGGCCGACTCGGGGGTCGTGAGCAGCAGCTGCGGCTCCGCGAAGGAGAGCGCGATGAGGCCGAACTCGTGCGGCTGCGTGCGCGCGAACTGGCGATACGCCGTCGTGATCGCCCAGAGACGGACCAGCGGTGCGTCCGCCGGGGCGCGCCCGACCGCGTCGTCGAGCGCCTCGCGGAGCTGCTCGAGGATCTGACCGACGAGCGCGGAGAGCAGCATGTCCTTGGACGCGAAGTACCGGTAGAGCGCGCCGGGCGTGTAGTCGCAGGCGTCGGCGAGCTTGTTCATCGACAGGCCCGCGAAGCCCCCCTCGCCGACGATCTGCATCGCGGCCTCGAGGATCCGCTTGATGTTCGCGGCGCGGCGCCGAGTGCTCGGTTTGTGGTCTGCGTGAGGCACGGTCAGAAAGTAAATGCTATTCACGAAAACGCAAGCGGCATTTCTCGCCACCGCTCCAGAACGCGCGAATCGGAGTGGCGGCGCTCGTCGCGACCGCGGCTCCGCCTGCTACACCTCGCCCTCCGTGGAGCTGTCCGACCTCGACTACGACCTGCCCGACGAGCTCATCGCGCAGCGGCCCCTCGACGCGCGCGACGCGGCGCGCCTGCTCGTCGTCGACGGAGACACCGTCGAGCACGCGCGCGTCCGCGACCTGCCCCGGCAGCTCCCGCCCGCGCTCTTCGTCGTCAACGACACGCGCGTGCTCCACGCGCGGCTCTACGGTCACAAGGAGAGCGGCGGCAAGGTCGAGGTGCTGCTCATCGAGCGCGTCGACGGCGACGGAGCCCGCGAGCGCTGGGAGGCGATGGGGCGATCGAGCAAGCCGATCCGCGAGGGCGCCGTCCTCGACCTCGGCGCGATCCGGGCGACCGTCGTCGAGAAGCGCGCAGGGATCCTCGTGCTCGACCTCGAAGCGGACGCCCCGATCGGCGGCATCCTGGATCGCGACGGGCACGTCCCCTTGCCGCCGTACATCCGGCGCGACGACGAGGCGGCCGACAAGGCGCGCTACCAGACCATCTTCGCCAAGTCCGCGGGCGCCGTCGCCGCGCCGACGGCCGGGCTCCACTTCAGCGACGCGCTCGTGAGCGCGCTCGAGGCCGCGGGGCACTGCTTCGCGGCGGTGACGCTCCACGTCGGCCCGGGGACCTTCCGGCCGGTCACCGCCGAGCGCCTCGAGGACCACCCGATGCACGTCGAGCGCTACGTCGTGCCCTCGTCCACGGTGGCCGCGATCGACGAGGCGAAGCGCGCCGGTCGGCCCGTCGTCGCCGTGGGCACGACGGTCGTGCGGACCCTCGAGGCGGCCGCGGCGAACGGCGCGCTCGCGGCGGGGGAGGGCGCGACCGACCTGTTCATCCGCCCTGGGTACGACTTCCGCGTGGTGGACGCGCTGATGACGAACTTCCACCTGCCGCGCTCGACGCTGCTCGCGCTCGTGATGGCCTTCGCGGGGGTCGAGCCGACCCGCGCCGCGTACGCCGAGGCGGTGCGTGCGCGCTATCGCTTCTTCAGCTACGGGGACGCGATGCTCGTCCGGAGGCGCGCGTGAGGGAGGGGTTCGCGTTCGTCGAGCGGGCGCGCGACGGCGACGCGCGGCGCGGCACGTTCACCACCCCGAGCGCGGTCGTGGAGACCCCGACGTTCATGCCCGTCGGGACGCTCGGGACGGTGAAGGGCCTGACCCCCGCCGAGGTCGAGTCCACCGGCGCGCGGCTCATCCTCGCCAACACGTACCACCTGTGGCTGCGGCCGGGCCCCGAGCGGGTCGGGGCGCTCGGCGGGGTGAAGCGCTTCATGGGCTGGCCGCACGCGCTGCTCACCGACAGCGGCGGCTTCCAGGTCTTCAGCCTCTCCTCGGACAACCGGATCGACGACGACGGCGTGACCTTCAAGTCGCACCTCGACGGCTCGAAGATGCGGCTCACCCCCGAGGAGTCGATGCGGGTGCAGGGGCTCCTCGGCGCCGACGTCGCGATGCTCTTCGACCAGTGCCCGCCCGCCGACGCGGCGCGGCCCGTCATCGAGCAGGCGATGCGCCGCACGACCGCGTGGGCCCATCGCAGCCTCGCCGCGCCGGGCCCCGCGACGCAGGCGCGCTTCGGGATCTTCCAGGGCGGCACGCACGTCGACTTGCGCCTCGCGCACCTCGAGGAGATCGCCGCGCTCTCCGTCGACGGCGTCGCGATCGGGGGGCTCTCCGTCGGCGAGCCGATCCCCGAGATGTATCGCGTGCTCGCCGACGTGGCGCCGCGCATGCCGACCGACCGCCCGCGCTACCTGATGGGCGTCGGCACGCCCGCGGATCTGATCACCGCGATCGGCCACGGCGTGGATCTCTTCGACTGCGTGCTCCCGACCCGGAACGCTCGCACGGGGCAGGCGCTGACGTGGACCGGCCGCGTGAACGTGCGTCAGGCGCGCCACAAGGACGACGAGCGCCCCCTCGACGCCGCGTGCGACTGCGCCTGCTGCACCACGTTCAGCCGCGCGTACCTGCACCACCTGGTCCGGGCCAAGGAGATGCTCGGGCCCCGCCTGATCACGCAGCACAACTTGCACTTCTACGGTGCGCTCACCCGCGCCGCGCGCGAGGCCATCGAGGCCGGGCGCTACGCCGCCTGGGCCGCGGCCACGCTGGCGGCGATGCGGGACGGAGACGAGATCGGGGCGCCGGACGCGGGCCCACGGACGCGGCGCCTTTCGCGCGGCTAGGAGACGAAGACATGGACGCCATCGAGCTGCTCGAGACCCGCGCCTCCAACGGCAAGCTGACGGAGCCGGCCCCGGACGACGCGACGCTGACCGCGATCGTCGACGCGGCCCTGCGGGCGCCCGATCACGGCGCGATGCGGCCGTGGAAGATCCTGACGCTCCGCGGCGAGGCCCTCGAGCGGCTCGGCGGGGTGCTCCGCGCCGCGCTCCAGCGCCGCGACCCGGCCATCGGCGAGGACCAGCTCGACCGCGAGGGGCGCAAGCCGCTCCGCGCGCCGTTGATGCTCATCGTGGCCGCGACGCCGTCGCCTCGGCCGGGGGTGCCCGAGATCGAGCAGGTGCTCAGCGCGGGGGCGCTCGTCCACGGGATCCTCCTCGGCCTCCACGCGCGCGGCTTCGCCGGGATGTGGCGGACCGGCGACGCCGCGTACGACCCGTCGGTGAAGCTCGAGCTCGGCCTCCGCGCCGAAGATCACATCGTCGCGTTCCTCTACTGCGGGACCGAGGCGCAGCCCGCGCCGAGCTTCGATCGACCCGGCGCGATCGACCTCATGACCCCCTGGCCGTGACGTCCTGACGCAGGGGTGGGGCTTCGAGTCCCGAGCGATCTGCGCAGAAATCGTACGGAATTGGGCCGGGATGGCCTGGCGGCGATTTTGCGAACGATCCGGGGCGATGATCCGCGTCCGCGCTTCCGGTACTCTGGGTTCCGTGCGGCGCCTCCTCCAGGACCAGCGAGGTCTGACCACGGTGGAGTACATCATCATCCTCTGCCTGATCGCGGTGGTTGGTTTCGCCGTCTGGAAGCAGTTCGGACAGACGGTCGAATACAAGGCCAAGGGAGCGAACAACGTGGTCAACACCCTGCCGACGGAGAGCACGCCGTGACGCGACCCATCCATCGCACCCGCCTCTTCCGGACCCTCGCGATCCTCACGATCGCGGCGGCCACGTCGTGTACCCCCGGCCGCGCCACGCCCGGCGATCCGCCCGAGACGCAGGTGGACATCCTCCGGGACATCCAGCTCACGGACAACGCCCGGCTCCCCGAGGAGGACGGTCACCTCATCGACGTCGAGATCTTCTCGAACCGGCTCGCCTTCATCTACGACGGCGCGCCCGCCGACGAGCTGCACGAGAACCAGGTCGTCAGCGGCGTGCTCCACGGCGGCTACCTGCGCCGGATCACCGCCGTTCGGAACCCCTACGAGGACGCCGAGGGCCACACCCGCGTGGAGGTCACGACGGTCCCCGCGGAGCTCGGAGAGCTCATCCTCGACGGTCACTTCATCGTGCACATGCGCCCGCGCGAGGGCGCGTTCGTCACCGTCGACGACGACGTCGGCGGCGCGATGGCGCCCCTCGAGGGCAGCTTCTCGCTCCTGCCCGTCGACTTCGGTCACAACGTCGAGTGCGCGGCCGAGGGCTCGCGGACGGTCGAGTTCGACCCGCGCTTCGATCTCGACGCCGACGCGGACGTGGAGATCGACCTGCGCATCGGCCTCGGCCCGTGGCTCATCCCGCGCGGCGAGCTGCACTACGCGCGCTTCGAGCTCAGCGGCTCGGTCTCGCCCGGCATCACCATCGAGACGAGCGACAGCGTCGGCGTCTCGTGCTCCTGGGATCTGCTCGCGGCGCTCGAGGAGCGCGGCGTGCCGATCCCGAAGCGCGAGTGGGTGACGACCTTCGCGGTCGGCCCCGTCCCCGTGATCATCACGCACACGATCGAGCCCTCGCTGAGCATCAGCGCGAGCGGGTCGGTCGAGACGGCCGCGACGACGATGACCGCCGACGCGACCATCGGCTTCCGCACCGGCGCCGAGTACACGCAGGTCACCGGCTGGCGGACCATCTGGGAGCCCCGCCGCGAAGGCAGCGTGACCCTCACCCCGGGTCAGCCCGGCACCCTCAGCGTCAGCGCGGGCGTGAGCGGCGGGGTCGGCTACCTCGCCAAGCTCTACGACGTCGCGGGCCCCGGCATCGGCCTGTCGCCGGGGATCACCGGGACGTTCAGCGCCGACCTCTGCGAGTGGGAGGCCGACCTCAGCGCGGGCCTCGACCTGAACCTCAACGCCCGGCTCGACATCCCGGCGTTCGACTACACCCTCGCCGAGTACACCGCGACGCAGAGCCTGCTCACGGCGACGATCGCCGAGGCCAACGGGACCTTCCCGTTCGACATGTGCATGGACGCGGGCATGGACCCCGACGGCGGCACGGTCGGGGGTGACGGCGGGATGCCGCCGCCTCCCGGCGACGGCGGGCCGCCCGGCGACGCGGGCCCGGCGGGCGTGTGCGGCTCCGCGAGCGGCTGTCAGGCCTGCAACGCGATCGACGGCTGCGGCTACTGCCAGAGCACGGGTACGTGCATGAACGACTCCGAGCAGGGCTCGTGCCCCGGCGGGACGGCGGCGTGGCAGGACGGCCTGGCCGAGTGCATGGACTGCTCGAGCTACGGGAGCTGCGGCGCCTGCCTCGGCGACGCGTTCTGCGGCTGGTGCGGCGGCGGCGGTGGCTGCATGACCGCCGAGGTCGGCGGCGCGGCGCCGGACACGTGCTCGGGCGGCTGGGTCTACACGTCCGTTTCGCTCTGCATGTAGCGGTCAGGTCTCGAGCCGAGCTCGGCCGCGCAGGCGCTTGAGCTCGGCCTCCCGACGCGACGCGGCGCCGCGATCCGCGTAGGGGCCGTGCCGCGCGGCGACGCTCCACGGTCGGCCGGCGCGGGTCGACCGCGCGCCGCCGACGAGCTCGCCGTTGTGCTGCCGCAGGCGCCGATCGACGTCGGTGGCGATGCCCACGTAGGTCCGCGCCGCGTCGTCGGACAGCAGCACGTAGACCCACCACTCGACCGAGTTGCTCACCGCGTGTCGTAGTCGGGCTGACAGACCTGGCCCGCCACGCCCACGCCGCGCAGGGTCGTGTCGAAGTTCGTGGGCAGGGGCTGCGTCCAGAGGACTTGCCCGGAGCGGTCCAGGGCGACGACGCCCTTGCTCCCGACCGCGAAGAGCGTCCCGCGATCGTAGAGGAGCGCCTCCCCGCCGCTGAGCGGGGTGGGGACCGATCCCAGGAGCGTCCCCGACATCGCGTCGAAGCACATCATGGTCGCGTCGCCCAACAGCACGAACACGCGATCGTCGGTGACGATGAACCGGCGGACCGAGCTCGGCGTCTTCTGTTGCCAGAGCATCGCGCCGGTCGCGCGATCGAACGCGTACACGTCGAGGTACCCCGTCACCACCACCGGCCCTGGCGTCGCCTCTTCCCGATAGGTCATGCCCCGCACCGTGCGCGAGGTCGGCGGCGGACGCACCTCGTTTCGTCACTCGCCCGGGAGCTGCGCGGACCGGATGGCCTCGCCGTCGGCGCCGACCGCGAACAGCACCCCATCCACGCCGTGGACGCCTCGCAGGATGCGCGTCGCGGCGGTGGTCATCGGGGTCCACGCGCGTCCATCGAAGTGAAGGACTCGACCGGCCGACCCGGCCGCGTAGACGTCGTCCGGCGCGGTGCCCCACAGACCCGGGAAGAACGCGTCGACGCCGAGGGTCCCCTGCGTCCAGGTCGATCCGTCGAAGTGCCAGATCTGACCTCGCGGGCTCGTCGCCCAGACGTCCGATGGGCCCGAGCCCCAGACGGCCGCGAGCTCCATGCCCTCGGTGCTCTCGACGCTCCAGGAGACGCCGTCGAAGTGTCGGATCCGCCCGTAGTGCCCGACCGCGAAGACGTCCTGCGGCGAGCTCCCCCACACGCCGTAGAGGGAGTGCGCCCAGTCCGTGCCCGCGTCCTCCACGTGCCAGGCGCCGCGCACGCGCCGGAGGATCACCCCCGCCTCGCCCACCGCGTAGACGTGCTCGTCGTCGAAGGCGAAGACGCCGCGGAGATCGTGCGTGGTGGGGGTGAGCTCCACGCGCCACGCGCGGCCGTCCCACCGCATCACGGTGCCCTCGTCACCCACCGCGTAGACGTCCCTGGGGCCGAGCCCGAAGACGGCGTGAAGGCCGTGGCAGGGGCGCGGTCGGCGCCACGTCCAGCGGGTGCCGTCGAAGTGGGCGATGGTGCCGCGCTCGCCGACCGCCCAGACGTCGTCGGGCGCGGCGGCCCACACCGACTCGAGCTCCTCGACGCCGCCCGCGCGATCGACGCTCCACCCGCTCGCGTCCCGGCGCAGCACACCGCCCCGCGCCTCGGTCGCGTAGACGATCCCGTCCGCGTCACCCGCGACGGCGGTGATGTGATCGCAGGAGAGCGCCTCCGCCTCGGGTCGCCACGACGCGCCGTCCCAGTGCAGGATCGTGCCGCCCTGGCCGACCGCCCAGATCGAGTCGGGGCTCTGTCCCCACACCGCGAGCAGGTCGCTCGACGTGCGGGCGGACTGCGGCCGCCAGCTCGTGCCGTCCCAGCGCGCGATGGCGCCGTTCTCTCCGACGGCGACGGCCGTGTCCTCGCCGTCGGCCCAGACCGCGCCCAGCTCGCCCGCGAAGCCCGTGCGGTGCTCGGTCCAGGCGCCGCGCTGGTAGTGGATCGCGGCGCCGCTGGTGCCGACCGCGATCAGCGCGTCGCCGGCGCGGGTCATCGCGTTGAAGCCGTGCTCGCTGCCGGTCTCGACCTGGGTCCACGCGCTCCCATCCCACCGCAAGGCGCGGCCGGAGTTGCCGACCGCGAACACGAGCTCGGGCCCGAAGCCGTCGATCGCGTTCAGCATGCGATCGGCCGGCGTCGTCTGGACGGCCCACGCCGCGCCGTCCCAGTGCACCACGAGGCCGCCCATCCCGACGCCGTACACGTCGTCGGGGCCGCTGCCCCAGACGTCGCGCAGCCAGTTGTCCGGCAACCCGTAGACGTGCTGCCACGCCGCGCCGTCCCAGCGTCGGATCTCGGCCTCCTGCCCGACCGCGATCACGTCGTCGGGCCCGGCGGCCCACACCCCGTCGAGCATGCGGTGCTGTCCGCCGACCGATCGCCATCCGTCCTCGCCTCGGGCGAGCAGGCCGCTGCCCATCGCGAGCGTCGCGCCGGCGCCGACGTAGAGGTCGCCGAGGAAGAGCCGCGGCTCGGGGGTCGGCGGCCACACGCGGATCGCCTCGAGCTGCGGTGGCTCGGGGGGCTCGGGGTCGTCCGCCGCCTCCGTCGCCTCGTGCCACACGTCCTCGACGTCGAAGGGCGCGAGGTCCTCGTATTCCGCCGGCTCGGTCTCGGCCCACAAGCCCGGGTCGCAGCTCGTGTAGGCGCCGCGCACGCAGCCGACGCTGCCGCAGTCGATCTGGAGGTGGCCGTCGTCGTCGGCGTCGCCGAGGTAGAGCTCGTAGTCGACGATCCCGTCGTCGTTGTCGTCGGTCGCGAGGATCACCTGGCCGTCGCGCGCGCCCCCGGCTCGCGAGGGACGCGCGCCCTCGCGGACCCGGCGCAGGTGGACGCCGTCCTCGCCGCGATCGATCGCGTAGAGCGCGACGGACGGATCGACGTCGGAGCACGGCGCGGGCTCGGCGGTGGGCGGAGCCGCGGGCGCCGCCGGCGCTCCGCACGACGCCGCGAGCAGCGCGATCCACGCGTGGGTCCCCCTCACGCGGTCCACGGTACCGCGAGCGCCCGAGCATCAGAAGGCGCGACGCGCGAAGCGCCGCGCCACGTCGCGGGGAGCGGCGCCGTCGACGTCGACCGCGCGGTTCATCTCGCGCATCGCGGCGTCGTCGATGGTGCCCTCGAGGGCACGGAGCGCGTCGATGACCGCGGGCTCGCGGGCCGCGAAGTCGCCGTTGGCGATCAGGATCGCGTCGTAGGGCGGGATCGCGCCGCGCTCGTCCTCGAGCACCACGAGGTCGAACGCCGCGACGCGCCCGTCGGTGGTGTAGGCGCCGATCACGTCGACGTCGCCGCGCGCGACCGCGTCGTAGAGCAGCGTCGGGTCCATCGCGCGCTGCTCACGGAACGCGAGGCCGTAGGTCGACTCGAGGGAGCGCCACTCGCCGCGCTCGAACAGCTCGTAGTCGCCACCCACCGCGAGGCGCGGCGCGAGCGGCGCGAGCTCGCCGATCGTCGCGGCCCCAGGGCCACCGTTCGAGGCCGAGCGGGTGGCGAGCGCGTACGCGTTCTCGAACCCGAGCCGCGCGACGATCACGACGCCGTGCTCCGCGGCGAGCCAGTCGCGGACCTCGCGGTAGAGCCGCTCGCGATCGGCGGGGACCGCGTCGCGGTGCATCGAGGCGGTCCAGACGGTGCCCGTGTACTCGACGTAGAGATCCAGGTCGCCCGCGACGAGCGCGTCGAAGGCGACGGTCGAGCCGAGCGAGCCGACCGTCTCCGTGGTCGCGCCGGCTGCCTCGACCCGCTCCGCGACGAGCGCCGCGAGCACGTGCTGCTCGGTGAACGGCTTGGCGCCGATCCGCGCGGCGGCGTCGTCGGCGCCGAGCGCCGCGAGCGGCGACAGGACGGCCCACGCGCACGCGGTCGCGAGCAGCGCCGCGGCGGGCGCCCACTGCCTCGGGCGCCTCCGGCGCGCGCCCGACTCGATCGCGCGGATGGTCGCGTCGAGGACCAGCGCGAGGGCCGCCGAGCCCAGGCACCCGGCGAGCACCGCGCCGTGGTCGCGGAGCTGCAGCCCCGCGAAGATGAGGTCACCGAGGCTGCGCGCGCCGATCGGCGTCGCGAGCGTCGCCATGCCGACCGTCCACACGGTGGCGGTGCGTAGCCCCGCGACGATGGTCGGCGTCGCGAGGGGGAGCTCGACGAGCCGCAGCGACTGGGTCGTGGTCATGCCGACCCCGAGCGCCGCGCGCTTCGCCGCGGGGTCCACGCCGCGCAGGCCGACGACGGTGTTCCGCAGGATCGGCAACAGCGAGTAGAGCGTCAGCCCGAGCACCGCGGGGAGCGGCCCGATGCTCGGCACGGGCAGGCCGCTCGCCCCGAGCCAGGCGAGCGCGGGGACCATGATCGCGAGGAGCGCGAGGCCGGGGATCGTCTGGATCACGCTGGCGGCGCCGAGCACCATGCGCTCGAGCCGGGGGCGGCGCGCCGCGTAGACGCCGAGCGGGAGGCTGATCGCCGAGCCGAGCAGCAGCGCCCAGAGGCTGAGCCGGAGGTGATCGAGCGCGAGCGCGAGGACCCGCTCGGTCACGCGAGCGCTCCGAGGGCGCGGCGCGGGGCGTCGAGGAGCTTCCGGACGTACGGGTCGTCGCTCTCGCGCAGGGCGGCCGCCGTCCCGAGCGCGACGAGCGCGCCGTCGCGCAGGACGGCGACGCGGTCGCCGAGGGTGAGCGCCTCGATCACGTCGTGGGTCACGAAGACGCCGGTGAGCCCCGTCTCGCGCCGGACGCGTGTAAACGAAGCTTGCAGGCTCTCGCGGGTGATGGGGTCGAGGGCGCCGAAGGGCTCGTCGAAGAGCACGAGCTCGGGCTCGGCCGCGAGCGCGCGCGCGACCCCGACCCGCTGCGCCTGACCGCCGCTGAGCTGATCCGGCAAGCGCGCGGCGAGCTCGGCGGGGAGCTCGACGAGCTCGAGCAGCTCGGCGACCCGAGCGGCGACGCGCTCGGGCGGCCAGCCGAGCAGGCGCGGGGTGATCCCGACGTTCTCGGCGACGGTCAGGTGGGCGAAGAGCCCGGTGCCCTGGAAGCAGTAGCCGATGCGGCGGCGGAGCTCGTGGGGGACGAGCGCGCGGACGTCCTCGCCGCGCAGTCGGACGGTGCCCTCGGTCGGCTCGACGAGGCGGTTGATGGTCTCGAGGGTGGTGGTCTTCCCGCTCCCCGAGCCGCCGAGGAGCATCAAGAGCTCGCCTTCGGCGACCGTGAGCGAGACCTCGCGCACCGCGACGACGTCGCCGAAGCGGACGGTGACGCCGTCGAGCTCGAGCATCAGGCCCGGCTCGGATCGAGCAGCACCTTGGCGACGCCGCGCTCGCTGGCGCGCTCGAGCGCGCGGACGCCGTCGGCGAGCGCGAAGGTCTCTTCGATCAGCGGCGCGGGGTCGACGCGGCGATCCGCGAGCGCGCGGATGGCCGGCGCGAACGGGCCGCAGCGGGAGCCGACGAGGGTGATCTCGTCGATCACGAGCGGGGCCATGTCGACCGACGTCTCCCCGAAGAACGTGCTCTTGAGCACCAGCGTCCCGCGCGGCCGCGTCAGCGCGCGGGCCCGCGCGAAGCCGGCGGCGGAGCCCGTGGCCTCGACCACGAGATCGAACGCGCTGCCCACGTCATCGTCTACGAGCGCGGTGCGCGCGACTCCGTCGAGGCGCGCGAGCTTGTGCGCGTGGCGCCCGATGACCGTGAGCTCGGCGCCGGTGTGGGCGAGCACCATCGCGACGAGCGAGCCGAGCTTGCCGTCACCGAGGATGGCGACGCGCCAGCTCGGGTCCACGCGGACCTGCTCGAGGATCTCGAACGCGGCCGCGAGCGGCTCGACGAAGACCGCGAGGTCGTCCGAGACCGCGTCGGGCAGCGGGTGCAGGTTCGCGAGGGGCAACGTGATGTGCTCGGCGAAGCAGCCGTCCTTGCCGAGGATCCCCATCACCGTGCGGGTCGCGCAGTGCCGGCTCAGGCCTCGAGCGCAGCGCTCGCACGCGCCGCAGCCCAGGTTGATCTCAGCGCCGACTCGACGCCCGATCCAGCTCGGGTCAGGGTGCTCCACGACCTCGCCCACCAGCTCGTGGCCGAGGGTCCCCGTGAAGCCCATGTAGCCCTTCGCGATCTCGAGATCGGTCGAGCAGATCCCGGCGCGTCGGACGCGGACGAGCGCTTCGCCGGATTGGGGGAGAGGGACGTCGATCTCGGTGACCCGCGGGGTCTGACCATCGAAGCGCAGCGCCAGCATGCCGGGGCGCAGCGTGACCGGCGCGGGGCGCGGAGGCAAAAGTGGGGGCGGGAGCGAGAGCACGAGCCCGAGCACGAGCACGAGCACGAGCCCGAGCACGAGCACGAGCACGAGCACGAGCACGAGCACGAGCACGAGCACGAGCACGAGCACGAGCACGAGCACGAGCACGAGCGCGAGCACGAGCGCGAGCGCGAGCACGGCGGGCCGGCGAGGTCCGCCCATCCCGTCCCGACCCCACCGTTCGAGTCGCATGGAGGCCGTGGCCGCGCGAAGCGCGGCCCGAGCCGACCGGCGCGCTCCGCGCGCCGTACGGCGCGAAGCGCCGCCCCTCCGTCGTAGGCGCGAAGCGCCGGAGACGGAGGCCGAGGGGGAGAGCCGGTGCCGCAGGCGCCGGCTCGGGGGACCGGGGTCCCCCGGGGGACAGAAGTCCCACGGTCCCGCACGTGGCCAGCGATCTCACCGTCTCAAAGCATCGGGGGCGAAGCCGGCGAAGCCCCCGCCTCGCGCGCGCAGCGCGCGAGAACACGACAGCTCGCGGAGTCCGAGGCCGTCATTCGTGACGACGCGAGAGCTCGAGCCGTCCCATCGCTCTGCGGCTCTCATCGCCCGTCTGCTCGGCCTCCCGACCCGCGCAGAAAAGACAACATGATGAACTCCGTCCCCACCTCGCCTGGTGGTAGGGGGGCGGGCTCGTTCGCGGGTCTTTGGAGGATAGCGGCGTGCTCGCGGTGTCGAGGCCCCGTCCTCGCGGTGCTCGCCGTGCTCGGTCGCGCTTCGCGCGCCCTGCGCGCGGCTGCGCGCCGCTCCGGGCGGGGCCTCGACACCGCTGCGCGCGCCGCTGGTGGGGGAAAGACCCGCGAACGAACGCGGGCCTCAACCAAGGAGACTCTCATGAAGAACCACTTCACCTTCCGGCTCTACGGCGTGTCGCTTCGCGCGGCGAAGCTCGTGACGGCGCGCATCACGTTGATCGCTCGGCACGACTCGGATCTGGGTCGCCAGGCCCGGCGCGCGCTGAGCAGCATGCACCTCAACATCGCGGAGTCGATCGACGCGCAGGGCGGCGTCCGGAGGCAGCGGATGCGGACGGCGCTCGGGTCGACGAACGAGGTGATCGCGTGCCTCGATCTGGGCGACGCGCTCGGCTACGCGGAGCTCGACGAGGAGGCGGTCGACGCGCTCGGGCACGTAAGGGCGACGCTGCTGAAGCTGGTGATGGCGAAGCGCTGAAGAGGGGAGCCCGGAGCCTCGGAGCCGGTGGCGGTTCCGAGGCTTCGGTGCTCGAGCGGGAGCGCGAGGAGAGCGAGAGCACGAGCGAGAGCACGAGCACGAGCGAGAGCACGAGCGAGAGCACGAGCACGAGCACGAGCACGAGCACGGCGGGCCGGCCAGGTCCGCCCATCCCGCCCCCACCCCACCGCTCGAGTCGCATGGAGGCCGTGGTCCGCGCGAAGCGCGGCCCGGCCGACCGGCGCGCTCCGCGCGCCGACGGCGCGAAGCGCCGCCCCTCCGTCGTAGGCGCGCAGCGCCGGAGACGGAGGCCGAGGGGGTGAGGCGGCGCCGCAGGCGCCAACGAGGGGGACCGGGGTCCCCCTGGGGGACAGAACTCCCACGGCCCCGCACGTGGCCAGCGTCCTCACCGTCTCAATGCACCGGGGGCGAAGCCCCCGCCTCGCGCGCGAAGCGCGCGAGAGAACAACAGCTCGCGGAGTCCAAGACCGTCATTCTTCACCCCGCGAAAGCTCGCTCCGTCCCCATGGCGCGCGCCACGGAGTCCCAGCGCCGCCACGTCGCCCGTCTGCTCGGCCTCCCGACCCGCGCAGAAAAGACAACATGATGAACTCCGTCCCCATGGCGCGCCCATGATTGGAGCTGACGCCATCCGCCTCTCGGCCCGCCCGACCCGCGCAGAAAAGACAACATGATGAACTCCGTCCCCATGGCGCGCGCCACCATGGCGGGCGCCACGGGCCTGCCCCGCCTCGCGCGCGAAGCGCGCGAGAGAACGACGAGCGAGAGTTCGAACCGTCCCGACTACCGCGGTGGCGGGAGAGGGTCGGCTTCGCGGTGGCCGAGGAGGAGGCCGTAGAGGATCTCGCTCGGGTCTTCGAGGCGATCGGTGTGCAGCTCGAGGTGGAGGTGCGCGGCGGAGCGCTGCATGCCGGTGCGGCCGACGGTGCCGAGCACTTCGCCGCGCTCGACGGTCTGGCCGTAGTGCACGTGGACCTCTTCGAGGTGCATGTAGCAGGAGCGCACGCTGTGGAGATCGCCGGGGCGCGCGTGGCGGATGCAGACGTAGCGGCCGCCGGCGGCGAGCGAGCTGCGCGGGATGGCCTCGAGCTCCGCTTGGGTGCCGACCTGGCGGTTGTTCTGGCCGCCGGGGAGGTCCACGCCGCTGAACACGACGAGGCCGCCGGAGACGGCGCGGACCTCTTCGCCGGGGAGGCTCTCGAGATCGACGCCGCGGTGATGCCGCGCGCCGTCTTCACGCTCGGAGCCGATGTAGCTGCTGATCACTCGCGGGCAGCCGTTGAGGGGGCAGCCGAAGGTCACGCCGCCCCACACGATGGGCGTCGCGCTCTCGGGGGCGCCGTAGTACTCGAGCAGCCGCCGGCGCTCGGTGAGGATGCGGTCCTCCTGCCGGTCGCTGCGCACGCGATCGCCCCACACGAAGTGGGAGACGAAGTGGCGGTGGGTCTCGTTCTCGAACGCCTCGTCGACCGACGCGTGCTGGTCTCGCCACATCCGGAGGAGGGCGGAGGCGTAGTAGATGTTCGTCTCGGGGACGCGCAGCCGCGGGCCGTTGAACGGGAACCGATCGACGGTCCAGTCGCGGTCGACCCACGCCTCGTTCTCGCGCACGCGGTAGCGCAGGTGGCCGTGGCGGACGTTCTCCCAGTACATGCGGTTGTCGATGAGCGTCAGCCCGATCCCCGAGCCGCGGTCGCCGTTCTCGGCGTCGTAGCGGCAGCGGCCCTCTCGGTAGACGAGCGCGGCGACGAGGAACGGGTCGACCTCGAACTCGGCCGCGCTCTCCAGGATCCACTCGGCGTACCGCACCGATCGGTCCGGCGGCATGCCACCGCAGATGCGCCGGATCGCGGCGGCGAAGCGCGCCGGGTCGATCGGGCTCGGGGTCGCCGGCTCGTCCGGCCAGTCGGCGATCGCCACGCGGGCCATCGCGAGCCGGTTCGGCTGCGGGTTGGGTCGCCGACGCGCCGTCCACGGCGGACGCCCGTTCCCCATGGCCAGCAAGGCGAGGGCGACCAGGAGCCCCCCCACGACACGCCGTTTCATCGCTGAATCGTTGCTCTCCCGCCCTAGCCCTCGTCAAGGAAGTGGAGTAATTGGCCCGCCATGGCGCGCATCCGGACCGCTCTGATCTCCGTTTCCGACAAGCGTGGCGTGATCGATCTCGCCCGCGCGCTCGCTCGCTCCGGCGTCGAGATCCTCTCGACCGGGGGGACCGCGCGGTCACTCCGCGGGGCCGAGATCGCGGTGACGGACGTGTCCGAGTACACGGCATCGCCCGAGGTGATGGACGGACGCGTCAAGACGCTGCACCCCCGCGTCCACGGCGGGATCCTGATGCGGGACACGATCGGCGACAGGACGCAGCTCACCGAGCTCGGGGGCAAGGCGATCGATCTCGTGGTCGTGAACCTCTACCCGTTCGAGGACACCGTCGCGCGCGGCGCGGCCTACGACGAGGTCATCGAGAACATCGACATCGGCGGCCCGTCGATGATCCGCAGCGCGGCGAAGAACCACGCGCGAGTGACCGTGGTGGTCGACCCCTCGGACTACGGGCGCGTCGTCGAGGCGCTCGGCGAGGACGACGGTCCGTCGCTCGCGCTGCGCACGGAGCTCGCGGCGAAGGCGTTCAGCCACACCGCCGCGTACGACGGCGCCATCGCGCGCTACCTCACCTCGCGCGACGCGGAGGGCGGCGCGCTGCCGTTCCCGGGGACGCTGCCCCTGCACTTCGAGAAGGTCTACGACCTCCGCTACGGCGAGAACCCGCACCAGAAGGGCGCCTACTACGTCGAGCGTCACGCCCCCGACGGCTCGCTCGCGCGCGCGGCGTCGCTCGACCTCGGCAAGAAGGAGCTCAGCTACAACAACCTCGTCGACGCGGAGGCCGCGCTCGACGCGGTGCGCGAGTTCGACGCGCCCGCGGCGGTGGTCATCAAGCACACGAACCCGTGCGGCGCCGCGACCGGCGAGACGCTCGTCGACGCCTACCGCGCGGCCCGCGAGGCGGACGCGCTGAGCGCCTTCGGGTCCATCGTCGCGCTCAACCGCGAGGTCGACGGCGCGACCGCCGAGGCCATCGGCGAGAGCTTCGTCGAGTGCGTGATCGCCCCGAGCTTCGCGGACGACGCGCTCGAGGGCCTGCGCCGCAAGAAGAACCTCCGGCTGCTCGCGACGGGCGGCTGGGTCGGCGCGGATCACGCGGCGCTCACCTACAAGCGCATCGGCGGAGGCCTCGTGGTCCAGGACCGCGACGCCACCGGCGCGGGCGAGGTCCGCTCGGCGCGCGTGGTCACCAAGCGCGCGCCCACCGCCGAGGAGCTCGCCGCGCTCGACTTCGCGTGGCGCGTCTGCAAGCACGTGAAGTCCAACGCGATCGTCTTCGCCAAGCCGGGCCGCACCGTCGGCGTCGGCGCGGGGCAGATGTCGCGCGTCGTGAGCGTCGAGCTCGCGGCGAAGAAGGCCGGCGACGAGTCGCAGGGCGCGGTCATGGCGTCCGACGCGTTCTTCCCGTTCCCCGACGGGCTCGAGGCGGCCATCGCCGTCGGCGTCACCGCGGTCGTGCAGCCCGGCGGCTCGGTCAAGGACGAGGACGTGATCGCGGCCGCGGACGCGGCCGGCATCGCGATGATCTTCACGGGCGTCCGCCACTTCCGGCACTGAGTCCCGAGGGCGCGAAGCGACCGAGGGATCTCAGTGGGGAGCGCGAGGGGCTTGCCCCTCGCCGGAGAGAAATCGCCGGAGGCGATTTATCGACAGACCTTGAGTCCGACGACGCGAAGCGTCGGAGGATCTCAGTGGGGAGCGCGAGGGGCTTGCCCCTCGCCGGAGATAAATCGTCGAAGGCGATTTATCGACAGGCCTTGAGTCCGACGACGCGAAGCGTCCGCGCCCGCCTCGCGTCTCGCTGACGCCGGCGTCTCACAGGCCCATCGCGGTGGCCTTCATGGCGACCACGCGCTGCAGGTCGGCGAGCACGAAGTTGTAGTCGAGCACGTGCAGCCCGAGCAGCGCGGGCGAGAAGAGGGTGTGATCGAACGGGACCGGGTTCTCGCGCAGGTCGCCGGGCTCGGGGCGGACCCGGATCTCGAGGTAATGGTGACCCTCGGCGTCGGTCACGCACTCGGCGGCGTAGAGGTTCGGCAGCATCACGAACGGCGTCGAGAACATCGCCGTCAGATCGCTCTGGATGCTGAACGCCTCCTGGTTTGTGCGGGTCGGCAGGTACGTCCCCGCGAGCCGGCCTTCGCCGCCGGCGAGCGCGGCGGGGTTGGTGCACGCCACCTCCGGGTTCGGCGGCGTCGTGGGCGGATAGCCCTCGGCGAACGTGCGGTAGGCGATGACGCAGCCGACCTCCTCGTCGGACGTGCACAGCGGGATGTCGTCGAACGAGCCCCCCGTGGTCGCGCCCGGCGGGGCGAGCACGTCGCCGCCGATGAGGAGGCCCGCGATCATGCGGGCGCGCAGCGCGGGGTCGGGCGCGATCACGCGCTGCAGGAGGCGCCGCGTCATGTGCGCGCCCTGCGAGTGGCCCATGATCACGAACGGCCGGTCGGGCGCGAGCTCGAGGTAGCGCTCGAACGCGGCGTCGATGTCGACGTAGGCGTCCTCGAGGTAGTCCTGCGCGTCCGCGCGGCTGTACGTCGCGAAGGAGATCTGGCGGTAGAGCGGCGCGAACACCCGACACTGGCTCGTGAACGGCGCCGCCTGGCTGAGCAGCGGATCGAGCATCAGCGAGTGATCGGCGAGCGCCGACTCGGGGACGGTGCCCTGTCGACCCGAGAGCGCGACCGTCGGGTAGACGTAGAAGCAGTCGTAGGCCGGGTCGGTCGCGACGGTGTGCTCGAGGACGCTCGTCGTCTCGTCGGGCGCGATGACCGTCGCGGTCAGGTCCGCGGTCAGGCACTCGTCCCCGTCCATGCCCGGTCGACAGAGCCAGTAGGCGTCGTCGGTGTAGTCGAGCGGCGCGCGCGGCCCGGCGTCCGTCATCGGCGGCGGCGGCCCCGCGTCTTCGAGCCCGGCGTCCGTCCCCGGGGTGGCCGGGTCGCACGCGACCAGCAACAGGCAGATCCACGTCCAGCGCATCGACAGAGCCTAGCCCCAACCGCCGCAATCGCGGAGCGGCGCGCCCGAGGCCGAGCGGCTATGGTCCGCCGCGATGAAGGTCCTGGTCGTCGGAGCGGGGGCGCGCGAGCACGCGCTGGCCCACAAGATCGCCGCCTCGGAGCGGGTGGAGGCCGTGTACGCGGCGCCGGGCAACGCGGGCACCGCGCGGGTCGGCACCAACCTCGACGTGGCCGCCGACGACGTCCCCGGGATCGTGCGCGTCGCGCGCGAGCTGGGCGTCGGGCTCGTCGTCGTCGGCCCCGAGGGCCCGCTGGTCGCCGGCGTGGTCGACGCCCTCCGCGCGGTCGGGATCCCGACCTTCGGTCCGACCCGCGCGGCGGCTCGGCTCGAGGGCTCGAAGGCCTTCTCGAAGGACTTCATGAAGCACCACGGCATCCCCACCGCGGCGTACGGCGTCTTCGACGACGCCGAGGCGGCCAAGGCGTGGGTGCGCGAGCTCGGCCGGCCGATGGTGGTCAAGGCCGACGGCCTCGCGGCCGGCAAGGGGGTCGTCGTCGCGGCCACCGTCGAGGAGTCGCTCGCCGCGATCGACGCGATCATGCTCGAGCGCGCGCACGGCGACGCGGGCCGGCGGGTCGTCGTCGAGGAGCGCCTCGAGGGGCCCGAGATCAGCTTCCACGTGGTCTGCGACGGCACCCGCGCGATCCCCCTCGCGGCCGCGCAGGATCACAAGCGCCTCCTCGACGGCGACGAGGGCCCGAACACCGGCGGCATGGGCGCGTACTCGCCGCCGCCGATGGTCGACCCCACCCTCGAGGGCTCGATCATGGATCGGGTGGTCCTGCCCACCCTCGAGGGGATGGCCGAGGACGACTGCCCCTTCACGGGGGTGCTCTTCGTCGGGCTGATGCTCGTCGACGGACAGCCGCGGGTCCTCGAGTACAACGTGCGCTTCGGCGACCCGGAGACCGAGGTGCTGATGGCGCGGCTCGCGTCGGACGTGGTCCCGCTCCTGCTCGGCTCGGCGCGCGGTGATCTCGAGGGCGTGGAGCTGACCTGGGGGGCGCCCGCGGCGCTCTGCGTGGTGATGGCCTCCGAGGGCTACCCGGGCAGCTACCCCAAGGGCCGCCCGATCCACGGGATCGAGGCCGCGAACGCGCTGCCCGGGGTGTCCGTCTTCGAGGCCGGGACCCGCGCCGAGGGCGACGCCACGGTGACCAGCGGCGGCCGCGTCCTGTGCGTCACCGCCAGCGGCGGCGACGTCCACGAGGCCGCCGAGCGCGCCTACGCGGGGGTCCGGGCCATCGATTTCGAGGGCGCGCATCACCGTGGCGACATCGGCTGGCAGGCCCGGTAGACTCGCCCCGTGACGCGTCGTGAGCGGATCGAGGAGGTCGTCCGTGAGGTGCTCGCGCCCCTCATCGAGGCCGATGGCGGCGGCGTCGAGCTCGCGAGCTTCGAGGGCTCGGTGGTGACGCTCCGCATCTCGGGGACGCTGCTCGGAGACCCCGGCACGAACTACGTGAAGCGGAGCGTCATCGAGCCGGCCCTCAAGCGCGCCGGAGGCCCGGACCTCGAGATCGTCTACGAGCGCGTGATCGCCGACTGAACGCGCCCGCAGATTTTGACTTCCGGGCGGCAGCTCGGGTACATCGGAGATCGACATGGCGCTCATCGAGACCGAAGAAGCGGCACGGCGGCTCGCCCGCGCGATCGCCAGCGACCTCTCCCTCTACAACGAGGAGAAGATCGTGAAGGGCGTGCAGGCGGACAACCTCTACGAGGAGCTGTCCGGTGAGATCGAGGAAGGCCGCGCGCTCTTCAAGAGCCGCGTCTCGCCCGACCTCTACGCCAAGAACTTCTACGACCGCGCCATCATCGACATCCTGGTCCGCTCCAAGGGCCACGTGCAGTCGAAGCTCTGGTAGCCCTCGAACCGATCGCGTTCGCGGTCGACGCGAGCGAAGCGGGGGACCGGCTCGACCGCGTCCTCGCCGCGCGGTTCTCCGAGACGTCGCGCTCGACGTTCGCGCGCTGGCTCGAGGAGGGCCGCGTCACCGTCGACGGCGTCGTCGCGAAGGCGAAGCAGCGCACGACGGTGGGGCAGCGGATCGTCGTGCGGCCCGCGCCGCCGCCGGCGACCGAGGCGATCCCGCAGGATCTGCCGCTCGACGTCGTCTACGAGGACGAGCACCTGCTCGTCGTCGACAAGGCGCCCGGCATGGTCGTGCATCCGGCGCCGGGCCACCCCGACGGGACGCTCGTCAACGCGGTCCTGCACCACTTCGGCGCGCTGCCCGGCGAGGACGCGGCGCGGCCCGGCATCGTCCATCGGCTCGACGCGGGCACCAGCGGCGTGATGGTCATCGCGCGAACCCCCGTCGCGCGCGACGAGCTCGTGCGTCGCTTCGCGGCCCACGACATCGAGCGCGCCTACCTCGCGATCGCGCAGGGCGACGTGCCCGCGACGGTCACCTTCGACACCCTGCACGGCCGCCACCCCAAGGACCGGAAGCGCTTCAGCGGCAAGGTCGACAAGGGCAAGCGCGCGGTGACCCACGTCGAGCGCGTCCGCGTGCTCCACGCGTCGGTGCTGGTCCGATGCACCCTCGAGACCGGGCGCACCCATCAGATCCGAGTGCACCTCGCGGAGGCCAACTGCTCCATCCTCGGCGACCCGCTCTACGGCAGCCCGCGCAAGGACCCGCGCCTGCGAGAGGCGGCCGCGGCGCTCGGACGCCAGGCGCTCCACGCGGCGGTGCTCGGGTTCGTGCACCCGGTGACCGGGGAGGCGCTGCGCTTCGAGCGCGAGCCCCCCGAGGACTTCCGCCGGGCGCTCGAGATGCTCGAGCGACCGTCGGAGTCAGTGTAGCCGCTCGTGGACGATGCGAACGTAGAGCGGCCGGCGGTGTCCACAGCGACGGCAGTGCACGTCCACCTTCCGCAGCGGCTCCGCGCCGGTCGTGTCCACGGAGTGGTCCTCGGCGATCACGGCCTCGCCGCACACCACGCAGGGCAAGTTCGTGGCGACCGACTCGACGAGCGACGCGGTCGTCACCTCGAGCGGGTTCTCGGGGGTCGCGCCCGGCGTCTTCATCGCCGCCTCGATGCGCTCGCGCGCCTCTCGATCGTCGCGGGCGCGGTCGCGCGGGGAGACGATGGTTCGGCCGAAGGCTCGCCACAGCTCCCGCCCGAACAGGAGGAGCAGCCCCATCGTCACGGCTCCGAGCAGGTATCCGCTCATGCCCCGAGGGTACGTCGATCGACCCCGGGAGCCCCCCTCGCCTGGTAGAAGGGATGGCCATGCTTCGGAGAAGGCCGTGGATCGGTCTCGCGCTCGCGGCGCTCGGCGCGGCGGGGATCGCCTTCGGTCTCGCGCTCGCGGTCGGCGGCGACGACTACACCGGGTGGGACTCGCCGCCCGATCCACGCGCCGTCGCGCTGGTCCGCGGCGTCACCGCCTCGCGCATCGAAGCCTTCGGAACGGGGGACGCCTTCGACGCGTACGTGGAGCGCCTCGGCCGCGCCGCGTCGATCCAGCACCGGGTCGACGAGGCCGCGCGCGCGGCCCGGGTCGAGCTGCTGAGCTTCGCGGAGCCCGAGGCCGAAGAGGCCGCCGCCGACGCGCCGTCCAGCACCGGGGCCGAGTCCGTCACCAACAACCAGGAGGCCGGGGTCGACGAGGGCGGCATCGTGAAGGCGCACGGGGACCACCTCGTGATCCTGCGGCACGGTCGCCTCTTCTCGGCTCAGCTCGAGGCCGACGGCTCGATCACCCCGATCTCGCGCGCCGACGCCTATCCACCCGGCGTCACCGGCGGCTGGTACGACGAGATGCTGATCAGCGGGGACACGATCGTGGTCATCGGCTACCGCTACGGGTCGTCGGGCACCGAGATCGGGCGCTTCCACATCGACGGCGAGGGGCAGATCGAGCGGGTCGACACGCACTTCCTGACCAGCGACGACTACTTCTCGTCTCGCAACTACGCGAGCCGGCTCATCGGGCAGACGCTGATCTTCTACATGCCCTACGCGCTGCTCCGCCCCGAGTACGACGGCGACGAGGCCTCGATGCAGGTGCAGCTCCCGGGGATCCGCCCCGACGACGGCGCCGCGTGGGACACGATCCTCGACTCCGAGGAGATCCTGCGACCGGTCCAGCCGACGATCCATCCGGTGCTTCACACGGTGGTCCGCTGCGATCTGAGCCAGCCCGAGCTCCGCTGCACCGCGCGCGGCGTGCTCGGGCCCGCGGGGCGCTCGTTCTACGTCTCGCGCGAGGCTGTCTACGTGTGGGTCGGCTCCGATCGGTGGGGGACCGCGGCGGGCGACGAGCGCGCGGTCGTCTACCGGATGCCGCTCGACGGGTCCGCTCCGATCGGCGCGGTCCGCGTCGCGGGCACGCCCATCGATCAGCTCGCCTTCCGCGAGGCCGACGGCTGGCTGAACGTGCTCGTGCGCTCCGACGGCTCCGGCGACGCGATGTGGGGCGCGGAGGCGGAGGCGAGCGGGTCCGCCCTCGCGCTCTGGCGCCTGCCCGCGGCCGCGTTCACCGACGGGGTGACGGACGCGCCGCGCGGCGCGTTCACGCTGCTCCCCGCCGTGGAGGGCTGGAGCCTGCACGTGCGGCACGTCGGCGACCACGTCCTCTACGGCGCGGCCTCGAGCCGCTGGGAGCGCGACCGCGCGCGGGACCTCGTCGTCCACCCGGTCGCCGGCGGCGAGACGGCGCAGATCCACCTCCCGCACGGCGTCGACAGGATCGACGTGCTGGGGGACCGCGCGGTGGCGATCGGAGGAGCGGAAGACGGCTTGCACTTCACGGCCGTGGACCTCGGTTCCGAGCCGCGGGTCGTCGGCGCCTACGTCCGCGCCGGCGTCGTCGAGAGCGAGAGCCGCAGCCACGGCTTCTTCTATTCGATGGACGGCCCCGAGGGCGGCACGCTCGGCCTCCCGATCATCCAGGAGGGCCGCAACGGCTGGGAGCCGGGCTCCGGGGCGGTGCTGTATCTGCGAGTCGCCGACGGTGACGCCGTCGACTTCACGCCGCTCGGGACGCTCGACGCGTCGGCCCACGTGACGGAGGACCACTGCGTCGCGAGCTGCGCCGACTGGTACGGCGACGCCCGCCCGCTCTTCTATCGAGGGCTCGTGTACGCGCTGCTCGGCTACGAGCTCGTGCATGGCCGGGTCGAGGACGGCGCGATGCGCGAGGTCACCCGCGCGAACCTCTACGAAGACCAGGGACGTCGCGTCGCGGAGTGACCGCGCTTCGCCCCGAAGCGTTCATCAGGGCGTCGCGACCCCGTCGTCTCGCAGTAGGCTCTAGCGATGCGTCAGCGCCTCTCGTTCATCCTCGTCACCCTCCTCGTCGGCTGCACCGGGGAGGGCGCCACCGCCGCGCGGCAAGCGATCGGCGGAGGCGACGTGCCCTCGACGAACGCCTCGGTGGTGTTCCTCTACGGCACCGCGGGCACGACGTGTACGGGCACCGTCGTCGGCGCCCACCACGTGCTCGCGGTGAAGTCCTGCGTCCATTCGGGGACGACCCTGGCCGAGCCGAGCTCGCTGAGGATCTACGTCGGGCCGGACAGCCGAGCGTTCGAGCGCGAGCTGGGGGTCGCCGACATCATCGCGACGCCGGGGCCGCCGGACATGAGCGGCGCCGGCAACGAGCTGGTGATGCTCGTGACCGGCGAGCCCGTCGAACTGCCGATCCTCCCGCTGGCCTCGGTCAGCCCCGTGATGGGCGACGAGCTCACCATCGTCGGCTACGGCGAGGCCGACAGCGGCAGCAGCGGTGAGCGGCGGGAGGCCACGTTGCGGGTCACGGCGGTGATGGGGGGCATCATCACCTCCGAGGGTCCGGGCGCCCTCTGTGCGGGCGACTCGGGGCCTGCGATCGCCGCGAGCGGAGAGGTCGTGGGCGTCGGGCTCTTCACCTACAGCCCGGACGGGATGTCGGCGCCGACGTGCCCGGCGGGCAGCGGCTTCGTCGACGTGTCGGCCCACACCGACTGGCTGACGACCGCGCTCGCGGCGATCCCGCCTCCGATGACCGACGCCGGCGCTCCGATGTCCGACGCGGCGAGCGCCGATCCCGACGCGGGCGTGGCCACCGACGCGGGCGGCGGCACCGTGATGGGCGGCGGCTGCGCGGTGAGCCCGCGATCCGGTGCGCTGCCCTTCGGGCTGCTCGCGCTCGGCGGTCTCGTCTTCGTCCGCCGTCGTCGCGGCTGAGCTTGCGTCAGGTGGAGATCTTGCCCGACGGGCTCGAGTTGCGCGCGCCCTGGGCGCCCGCCACCCGACCGTAGGCTCGCGAGAACGCGGTGCCGAACAGGTACGTGGTGAAGCGGTCGCCCGAGCCGAGCTCGAAGTGCTTGGCCGCGTACTTGTAGTAGTGGCCGACCGTCGAGAAGGGCCAGAGCCAGTCGCCGAAGCCCGGTGAGGTCCGCGCCAGCGCGCCGGCGTGCGCGGCGCCGATCTGGTGCGGCGAGATCTCCCACAGGACCGCTCGAGCGCCCTCGATCGCCCCGTTGAGCATCCCGATCTGATGGAGCGCCACGTCGGCGAACGCGCGCGCGACCTCGTCGAGCTGCTGCTCGCCCTGGGTCCGCGGATCGAGCAGGTAGGCGAGCAGCTCGCGGGGGTCCTCGATCCGATGCAGCGAGCTGCCCTCCGAGCTCTGGCTCACGGCCAGGCGGCTCATCACCTCGCGCTGCGCGGCGCGGAGCTGGACGAGCCCCATCGCGAAGGCCTCGAGCAAGGCGCCCGCGCGCTCCATCGCGTCGGCGGCGCTGCCCCACTGCGCGTTCGAGCCGACGGGGACGAGGCGCTCGAGCCAGGAAGCGACGTTGACTTCGTCGTTCTCGGGCGGCAGCCCCGCGCGCTCGCGCATCCCGGGGATCTCGAACGCGAGCGGCGCCTGGCGGCGGAGCTCCTCGAGGAGGATCGCGCCGTCCTTGCGCCCCTGGAGCTCCTTCAGCGACTGGTCCATCGCCTTCTCGAGCTCGCTTCGCGCCGCGTCGTACGCCTTGTGGAGGGGCTCGAGGCGCTCGAGCATCTCACGCATCTGCGTGTTGGCGTCCTTGGTGGCCGCGCCGCCCGCCGAGCCCGGATCCACCATCGTGGCGGCGCCGCTGTCCCCGACCGGCGCGGGCGCCGGGGCGCCCGTCGCCTTGACCGCCGCGGGCGCGGCCATCGGGCCCGACGCGCGCGCCGAGAGCAGGATCGTCGCCGCCTTGCCGTCCGTCGCCGCGCCCCCCGCGCCGCCGAGGCGGAACGACGACGCGCGCCGCGACACGACCTGATCGTCGCGCAGCTCGGTGCGCACGAGCGTGAGCTTGATCGGCCCGATCTCGAGCTCGGCGTTCTCGCCGAGCACCACCTCTTCCTTGCTCTCGAGCTGCTTGCCCTCGTACTGCGTCCCGTTCTTCGAGCCGACGTCCAGGTAGCGGGTCTCGTCCTCTTCGAAGCGGACGATCCCGTGCCACTGCGAGACGAAGCCCTCGTCGATGGTCAGGTCGTTGAGGTGGTTGCGGCCGATCCGGACGGGCGATCGGCGGAAGCCAGCCTCTCGTTCGATCCCCGTCTCGAGGTGCACCAGCCGGATCAGCAGAGGCAGCATGGCGCGATGCTACCACCGCGCCTCGCGCCGGAGTCGACCGTCAGGCGGGCTCGGCGTCGGGGTCGAGCAGCGACACGAGGCGCTTGGCGTTGGCCTCCATGTCGATGTTCCTGAAGACGCAGACGGTGGTCTTGGCCGTCGAGCGCTTGCAGATCGCCGCCAGCTCGTCGATCGAGTCCTCGTCGTAGCGCGAGCGATGCCCCGCGGGACCGGGGAGGGTGAGGTAGGCCATCGACCCGCTCGGGGCCTCCGCGAGCTCGAGCGCGTGCCGCGCCGGGACGGCCCCCGTGGCCTCGCAGATCTTGTCGACCTGGGCCTTGGTCCAGTGCGGAGCGTCGAGCACGGCCTGCGGCGCGGCCTTGGGCAGGCCCCCCAGGACGGCCTTCGCGCGCGTCACCACGGTGCGCTTGTAGGCGACCTCTTCGGGCACGCGAAACACGAGCGCCAGCGCGCTCAGCTTGCGGCTGAAGGACAGGATGTTCTTGAGGGCCAGGTCGGTCTCGCCCCCCTCCGCGAAGCCCGACGCGCCGATCTCGGCGGGCGCGAGGACGGTGAAGACGAAGCCGTCGGGCGCCTCTCGCTGCCAGCGACGGATGGTCCCCGTGCCCGGGATCCCGAGCTCGGTATCCGAGATCTCCACGGCCATGAACTCGTTCAGGTACCGGCTCACCGCGATGGGAAAGCCGGAACAGGCCACCACGAACATGCGGGGGACCATACAGCCGGGGAAAAACGAAGACTATCCCCAATAGTCTCGGGTCCGTTACGATCCCCCGCGTGCTTGGCATGGGCTTGTGGGCGGGCGAGGGGGCGCCGCGACGACTCGGCCACGTGCTCGTGGCCGCGCTCGGGCTGTGGCTCGTCTGCGGCAGCGCCCACGCGCAGGAGCGCCGCTTCGACTTCCAGCTCTTCCTACCTCCCGCGGCGGGCGGCACCACGTTCACGATCGCGCGCCCGACGGTGCCGCGGCACCTCAACGCCGTGTTCGGGATCGGCGGCAGCTACGCCAACCAGCCGTTCACCCGCTTCGAGTCGCGGGACGCCTCGGGGGCCGTGGTCCTGCAAGAGCAGGCGGTCGTGCGGCACCTCGTGCAGCTCGAGGCGTACGCCGCGCTCGGCCTCTTCGAGTTCATCGAGCTCGGGCTCGTCGTGCCCGTCGGGATCGTCGACGCGGCCGACGGCGCCGCCGACGATCCGAGCGCGGTCACCTACGCCAGCTACTCCACCAACGCGGGCCTCGCGGATCTGCGGCTCAGCGCGAAGATCCCGATCCTCCGCGGCGACTTCGCGCTCGCGGCGCGCTTCGTCGCGCAGCTCCCGACGGGCGCCTACGAGAACTACCTCGGGATGGAGTACTGGATCATCACGCCGAGCCTGACGATGGCGTGGGATCCGGGGCCGCTCACCATCGCCTCGGAGCTCGGCTACCGCCTGCGGCAGCGCCGCTTCATCGCCGGCTTCGAGCAGGACGACGAGCTCCAGCTCTCGGTCGGCGTCAACGTCCCGATCATCGAAGAGGTCGAGGTCATCGGCGAGACGCAGCTGCGCGTCGGCGTCGCCGGGCACCAGGACGTGCAGGCCTACGATGTGCCGTGGGAGGTCGACGCGGGGCTCCGCTTCTGGCCCGTCCGCGGGCTCTCGGTCGAGGTCGGCGGCGGCACGTCGATCCTCGCGGGCGCGGGGGCCCCGCTGTTCCGCGCGTTCACGAGCCTCCGCTTCGCCACCGAGCAGGGCGACGCCTGCGCGGCGGGGCCCGAGGACTTCGACGGGTTCGACGACGGCGACTTCTGCGCCGACCCCGACAACGACGCCGACGGAGTCCTCGACGAGGTCGACGAGTGCCCCAACGACCCGGAGGACGTGGACGGCTTCGCCGACGACGACGGCTGCCCGGACACGGACAACGACGCCGACGGCGTGGTGGACGCCGACGACGCGTGCCCCACGCAGTCCGAGGACCGCGACGGCTACGACGACGCCGACGGCTGCCCCGAGCCGGACAACGACGGCGACGGGATCGCCGACGGCGTCGACGACTGCCCGATGGAGCCGGAGGACCTCGACCACTTCCAGGACGACGACGGCTGCCCCGAGCCCGGCCCCGACGGGCCCTCCGTCACGGTGACCGACACGCGCATCCTGATCTCGGAGCGCATCTACTTCGACTACGACCGCGACACGATCCGCTCGGTGTCGATGCCGATGCTCGACCAGGTCGCGCAGACCATCCAGGACCTGCCCGGCGCGCTGCGCATCCGTGTCGACGGCTACACCGACAACCAGGGCGTGCCCGCCTACAACCTGGACCTCTCCTACCGTCGCGCGCGCGCGGTGGTCGAGTACCTCGTCGGCCGGGGCGTGCCGCGGGCGCGGGTCGAGTACCGCGGCTACGGGATGGAGAACCCCGTGGCGCCCAACGACAGCCCCGAGGGGCAGGCGCTCAACCGGCGCGTCGAGTTCACCATCCTTCAGGAGGGCGAGGAAGCCGGCTCCGGGGGTGGACGGCGCCGCCGCCGCGAGCCGTGATACACCTCCGGCGCATGCGCACGGCACGGCTCTCGTTCTCGCTCGTGCTCCTCCTCCTCGTGCTCGAGGGGTGCCCCGCGTTCGACAGCGGCTCGACCCCCGAGTCGAGCGTGGCCGCGCTCTCGAGCGCGCTCCGGGATGGTCGCAGCGAGGACGCGTACGCGCTGATGAGCGAGTCCTACCGGCAGCGCGTCAGCCTCGAGGAGTTCCGCCGCTACTTCCGGGACTACGACGCCGAGGTGCAGCAGACCGCCCGCGCGCTCTCGCAGCGCACCGGCCGCGCCGAGCAGGAGGCGGTGGTGGCGTACGGCGAAGGCGAGAGCCTCCGCCTCGTCCGCGAGAACGGCGACTGGCGGATCGCGTCGGACGTCGTGAACTTCTACGACCAGTCGACGCCGCGCGCGACGCTCCGGTCGTTCGTGCGAGCGATGGAGCGACGCCGATACGACGTGGTGCTGGCGCTGATCCCCGAGGCCGGCCGCGAGGGCGAGACGGAGGAGCACCTCCGCGAGACCTGGGAGGGCGAGGGGCGCGAGGAGGTCGAGCGCCTGCTCTCGAACCTGCGCGCGGCGCTCGACGATCCGATCGAAGAGGTCGGCGACCGCGCGACGATGAGCTACGGCGACCGCTTCACGGCGCAGTTCGTCCGCGAGGACGGCACCTGGCGCATGGAGCGGGCGGAGTGACCTGTTTCTTTCCGGGCGCGCTCGAAAAGGCCGGAACGCGTCCGGACACGGGTACAGGGATCGCCAACTCTGGTACCATCCTCGCCTCGTGAGCACGGGCGGCGTCGGTTCAGCGAACCTGGATACCCGTCTCCTCCGGTTCCGGAGTCGAGGTGGGGACGAGAACGCGGTCGCTCTCGTCGAGGACCTGCTGTCCGCGGGCCGGACCACCGACGCGCAGGAGGTCGTGGGCAAGGCGCTCAAGGAGCGCCCCGACGAGGGCGAGCTCCTGCTCCTCGATGGTCGCACGCGCTTCGCCGCGGGCGACCTCCTCGGCGCGCAGGCGGCGCTGCTCAAGTCCGCCCGCGTCCTCCCCTCGAACAAGGGCCCCTTCCGCTGGCTCGGCGAGGTGCTCCTCAAGCGGGGCGATCCCGGTCGGGCCGCGAAGGTCCTCGAGCGAGCGCGCACGATCGACCCCTCGGACCGCGCCGTCCAGCTCCTCCTCGATCGCGCCAAGCGGCTCGAGCGCGTGGCCGACGGCGCGGCAGACGACGACGTCGGCGCCGCCGAGACGCAGGCGCAGGCCAGCTACGAGCCCGAGCCGATCTCCGCGCCCGAGGAGCGCACGGTCATCCGCACCGACCTGACCGACCACCTCCGGCAGCTCAGCCGCGAGGAGGAGCTGCAGGCCTCTTCCTCCGACGAGATGGAGGTCGACTCCTCGGAGACCTCGCTCACCGCGCCGATCGACTTCGGGGCCTCGCCGAAGTCCGACGCCTTCTACAACTCGTTCGAGGACGAGCCCACCAACCTCATGGACGGCCGGAGCCTGCGCGAGGCGGCCGGCATCCCGCAGGCGCCGCTGCCGTCGGCGCCCGCCGCGCAGCCGCGCAAGCCGCGCATCCAGCGCACCCTCGGCTTCGGCGCCGCGGCGAAGGACATCCCGCCGCCCAAGCGGCCCGCGGAGCCGGTCCCCGCACCCCTCGCGTTCGAGGAGGGCACGACCAGCGTCGAGGGCCGCCCCCGAGCGCCCGTGCGGCCGTCGCCCACGGCCACCTCGCCGGGCGCCGCGGTGGCGCCCGAGCCGCCGCCGCCGCGGCGCCAGCTGCCGTCGCAGCGCAAGCCCGAGCCCCCGGTCGAGCCGGCGGCGCCGCTGGGTCAGCCCTCGCCGTGGGACGGGCTCTCGGAGGAGGTCCCGATCGATGAGCCGCTCGAGCTCCTCGATCCCGAGCCCTCGTTCCCCCCCGCGCCTCGCGTCCCCGCGGAGGCGGTCGCGGCGCCGTTCGCGCCGGCGGCGGCGGCCCCCTTCGCGCCGGCCGCGGCGCCCTTCGCGCCCGCGGCGTTGCCGCCGGCCCCGAAGCCCGACGCGTACCCGCTCGCGCCGGAGCCCGAGCGCCCCGCCCACGATCCCTTCGCGGCGGCCGACGCCGGACACTACGACGAGCCCGTCGACGAGCCCCCGGCGCCCGCGCCGGATCTCGTGGTCGCGCGCTCCGGCGGCGAGGACGTCGACGACATCCTCCACATGCTCGAGGAGCAGGGGCTCTTCGAGCCTCCGTCGGGCGAGGGCGCCACGTGGGCCGCCCGGAAAGAGGTCAAGCAGACGCAGGCCTCCGGGACGCGGATCGGCCTGTGGCTCGGGGTGGTGTGGGTCCTCGGGATCGGCCTCGTGGTCGGCGGCTACTTCGGCTGGCAGTGGCTCATCGAGAAGCGCCACGCCGAGTCGCACGAGCTCGTCGCGAGCGCCACGCGGGAGGCCTACGGGGGCACCCACGCGGACCTCGTCGACGCCGAGCGGCACCTCCGCGAGGCGCGTGACCTCGACCCGCACGACGTCTCGGGGCCGACCCTGTTGCTGTTCGTCCACTCGCAGCGCGCGCTCGAGGACGGCGCCTTCTCGGCTGGCTATCTGCGCCCCGCGATCGAGCGCGCGGAGGGCCTCGAGGGCGAGGACCTCGGCGCGTACCTCGACGCGGCGCGCGCCGTCCTGCAGGCGGCCGAGGGCGGCCACGAGCAGGCGCGGGCTCGCATCACGGCGGCGCTCGAGGCCCGCCCGCGCGACCCCGCGATCCTCTACCTCGCCGGTCGCCTCGAGCAGCGCCTCGGGAGCGAGGACGCGCTCACGCACCTCGAGGCCGCGACGGAGGGCGAGTCCACGCTCAACGCGCCGCGCATCGCGCTCGCCGAGGCCCGCTACGACGAGGGCCAGGCCGAGGAGGCGCTCGAGCTGCTCGACCAGGTCCTCGCCAACGACTCCGAGCACCTGCGCGCCCGCCTTTGGCGCGCGTTCATGACCTCGGACGCCGGTGAGCCGGACGAGCTGCTCGGGGCGGCAGAGCAGATCGCGGAGAACCTCGAGGACCACGGCGCCCCGACCGATCACGTGGTCTACCAGCTCACGCGCGCGCGGCTGCTGCGCCGCAAGGGGGAGGCCGAGGCGGCGGGCGAGGCCGTGGACCTGGCCCTGCGCGCGGGCGCCAGCGAGCCGCGCCTGCTCGCGGTGGTCGCGATCGAGGCGCGCCGCGCGGGCCGCATGCTCCAGGCCGAGCACGCCTCGCGCACCGCGGTGGAGGGCGCTCCGTCCAACGAGGACTTCCGGAAGCTGCTCGCCGAGATCCAGCTCGCTCGGCGCGACGGCCGCGGCGCGCTCGCCACGCTCGGGGAGCTGTCCGGGGACGACCCCGACGTGATCGAGATGCGCGGCGAGGCGGCGCTCCTGCTCGGCACCGACGAGGCGCTGACGGCGGCGGCGCAGGCCCTCGAGGCGTATGTCGAGGGCAACGAGGACGCCTCCGTCGAGGTCCGCGCGCTCCGCATCCGCATCCGCGTGCGGCAGGGCGCCGCCGAGGAGATGATGCCGGTCGCCCGCCAGCTCTCGAACGACGCGCCGGGTGACCCCGCCGCGGCGCTCGCGCTCGGCGAGACGGCGCTCCGGACCTACGACGCCTCGACCGCGGTCGAGGCCCTCGAGACCGTCGCGTCCGCGTCCCCCGACGACGCCGAGGGGCACTACCTGCTCGGCCGCGCGCGCCGCATGGCGGCCGACGGGGAGGGCGCTCGCGCCTCCTTCGAGCGCGCCATCGCGCTGACCCCGGAGCACACCGAGGCGAAGATCGCGCTCGGTGGCCTCCTGCTCGACCTCGGCGACTACGAGGCGGCGGACACGCTCTACACCGGGCTCGCGCGCTCCTCTCGCGTGTCCGCGGGCCGCGCGGTCGGCATCGCGGGCCGGCTCGGCCGCGTCGAGGCGCTGCTCGGCCTCGGTCGGCTCGACGACGCGCAGGTCCAGCTCGAGGGGATCCGCGAGGACGAGCGGGCCACCCCGACCGCGCGGATGACCGCGGCGCGCCTCCTGCTGGCGCAGGGGCAGGCGGGCGCGGCGCTCGCGGAGATCCGTCCCCTCGCGACCGTCGAGGAGCCGGGCGCGAACGTCCTCGCGCTCTACGGCGACGCGCTCCTCGCGGCTCGTCAGGTCGAGCCCGCGCAGGAGGCCTACACGGCGGCGGTCGCGGCCGACTCGGCGTCGCCCGAGGGCCTGCTGGGCCAGGCCGACATGGCCGTGCGCAGCGAGCGGAGCTCGGACGCGATCGAGATCCTCGACAGGGTCCGCACCTCGCTCGAGCGCCGGCTGCGCCCGCCGCAGATGCACGCGCGGATGCACACGCTCTACGGCCGCGCCTACCTGCTCGGCGATCGCACCGACGCGGCGCGGCGCGAGCTCGAGCAGGCGATCGAGGTGACGGGCGCGCCGCCCGAGGCCGAGTTCTTCCTCGGCGAGGCGCTCTCCGGGAGCAACAGCGCCGAGGCTCGAACGCACTACGAGCGCTACCTCGAGCTCGCCCCCGAGGGCCCGTTCGCGGCCCGCGCGCGCCGCGCCGTTCGTTGACGCGTCAGCGCGGCACCTGGATGAGCGTGCGGTCGCGGAAGCTGACCGCGTAGACGCGCGCCTCGTCGAGCGCGAGGTCCTCCGCGACGGGGAGCTCGCGGTCGAGGACCTCGCGCGGACCCCCGCCGAGCGGCACGCGCTCGAGCGCGTCGCCGGTGTGGTTGGTGAAGTAGAGGTACGCGCCGCCGACGCCGAGCCGCAGGGGGAGGCCGGGTCCGCGGAACACCACCTCGGGCGCGCTCGAGGAGCCGTCGACCGCGGCCCGGAAGATCTCCGCCTCGGCCGAGTCGGCGGAGTCGCTCCAGTACAGGTGCCGACCATCGACGACGAGGTCGCGGATCGTCTCGCGGATCGGCCCGAGCCGCTCGACCTCGCCGCCGTCGATGGGGACGCGCGCCATGAACCCCATCCCGCCCGGCATCCAGCTCGCGAGGTACACGTGCGTCGCGTCGGCGGTGAGGTCGAGCCCGCCGATGGCGGCGACCTCGCGCGCCGCGCCGCCGTCCTTGGGCACCGCGAGCGTGCGCTCGGGCGCGCCGGCCGGCTCGCAGAAGAAGATCTCGCGGGCGCCGATCGCGAAGGGCCCGACCGCGAACCGCTCCGAGCGGTAGAGCAGCTCGCGACCGCTTCCGTCCGTGCGGACGCGCTCCAGCCCCTCGAACGAGGTGAAGTAGAGGTAGCCGCCGTCGAGGGTGAACGGCCCCACGCGATCCTCCAGGATCGTCTCCGCCTCGCCGCCGCACTTCGGCACGCGCCGGTAGCGCTGGTCTCCGGCGAAGGCCTGACCGGTGGAGTAGTAGACGAACCGGTCGTCGACCTCGACCTCGAAGAGCGCGTCGCGCGCGAGCACGCGCGGGCAGCCCGACGACGGGGCGCCCGCGTCGGTCGAGGCCATCGATCCGTCGCGACCCTCGGTCAGGCCGGTGCGCGCGCCGCAGGCCGTGAGCAGGCCGAACGCCAGCGCGAGCCGGGCGGAGCTCACGCCGCCCAGGCGGTCGTCGAGAACCCCATGCGCTCGAGGGGCACCCGGAAGTCGTCGGGCGGCGGCGCGTAGATCGTGATCGGGGTGCCGTGGTGCGGATGCCGGAAGTCGATCTGCACCGCGTGCAGCGCCAGCCGGAGCAACCCGAAGCGGTCGCGGCACGAGCGGTTCACGGAGCCGTCCCCGTAGCGCGTGTCACCGACGAGCGGGTGGCTGAGGTGCTTGAGGTGCCGGCGGATCTGGTGGAGGCGCCCCGTCTCCGGGCACGCCTCGATCAGCGAGTAGCGGTCCTCGACGATCCCGAGGCGCCGCACGTTCGTGACGGCGTCGACGCGCTCGCCCTTCGGCTTGCGAGGCACCGGGTGGTCGATGCGGATCTCGTCGGGGACGACGCCGCGCGCGAGCGCGAGGTAGCGCTTGGAGATGGTCTTGTCGCGGAAGTGGTCCTGCAGCCGGCCGGCGGTCTCGCCGTCGAACGCGAACACGAGGCAGCCGCTGGTCGCGCGGTCGAGGCGGTGGACCGGGTGCACGTACTGGCCGGCGAGCTTGCGCGCGAGCTTCACCGCGTTGACGGGATCGGAGTCCCAGCCCTTGTGGACGCTGAGCCCGCTCGGCTTGTTGACCACTAGCATGCGGTCGTCCCGATAGAGCTCGTCGAGCCGATAGAGGTGAGCCGATCCGTCCAAGCAGTGCATGGGGAGGCGCAGCATGGGCACACAACTCGCTCGGTTCAAGGCACACCCTCGGAACGTGCTAGATCGAGGGTCGGGGATGCTGACGCTCGACACGCTGCGCCGCATGGCGGACCGGATGCCCACGGAGCCTCAGGGGAGCTCCGGGGAGCCGCCGTTCCGGCGACCCGACGCGGCGCTCCGGACCCGCGAGCTGCGGCTCCCGACGGTTCGAGACGAGGCGCGACGCGCCCGCCGGCTCTTCGCCTTCGTCGTGATCGTCGCCCTCGCGGTGCTCGTCCCGGCGGGGGTCCTCGTCAACCACGCCGCCGATCTGTGGGCGGGCACGGCGAGCCCGGCCGCGGTCCTGCGCACGGCGCTGTGGCTCGCCGCCTGGACGGCCGCCGGGATCGTGCCGTTCGCGGGGTTCGGGCTCTGGCGCGAGGTGCGTCGCTTCCGAGAGGCGCGAGAGCGCGTCGGGGACCTCGTGACGCTCGAGTCGAGTGGGATCCTGCGCAGCGCGGACGGCGAGCGGACCTACCCGCTCGGCGCCTCGCGGGCGCGCGTCAGCGCAGCACGTCGCGGCTGATCACGATCCGCTGGATCTCGCTGGTGCCCTCGTAGATGCGCGTGACGCGGACGTCGCGCAGGTGGCGCTCCACCGCGTACTCCTTCGTGTAGCCGTAGCCGCCGTGGATCTGGAGCGCGTGATCACAGATCCGCCAGGCCGCCTCGGTCGCGTAGACCTTGGCCATCGCCGCCTCGCGCGAGAAGCGGACGCCCCGCTCCTTCATCGACGCGGCGCGCTGCGTGAGGAGGATCGCGGCGTCGAGCTCCGTCCGGCCGTCCGCGATCATCCACTGGATCGCCTGGCGGTTCGCGAGGGGCTCGCCGAACGTCTGCCGCTCCTTCGCGTAGCCGATCGCGGCGTCGAGCGCGGCCTCGGCGATCCCGATCGCCTGGCTCGCGATGCCGATGCGGCCGCCGTCGAGCGCCATCATCGCGATGCGGAAGCCGCCGTGCAGCTCCCCGAGCAGCGCCGACGCCGGCACGCGGCAGCCCTCGAAGTGCAGCGCGGTCGTGGACGAGCCGCGCAGGCCCATCTTGTCCTCGTGGCGCCCGACGCTCAGCCCGGGGGTGTCCGAGGGCACCGCGAACGCGCTGATGCCCTTGGGGCCGGCGTCGCCGGTGCGCGCCCAGACCACGAACACGCCGGCGAAGTCGCCGCTCGTGATCCACTGCTTGCTGCCGTCGATCACCCACGCGTCGCCGTCGCGGCGCGCGGTCGTGCGCATCGCGCCCGGGTCGCTGCCCGCCTCGGCCTCGCTCAACGCGAACGAGCCCGCGCGCAGGCTCCCGTCGCACAAGCGCGGGACGAACGCCCGACGCGTCTCCTCGTCGCCGAACGCGGCGATCACCTCGCCGACCATGTTCGTCACCGCCATCGTGACCGCGGTGGACGCGCACGCCCGCGCGACCTCGCGCATCGCGAGGTGGTAGGCGACGACCCCCGCCTCGGCGCCGCCGAGCGACTCGGGGAGGTTCACCCCGAAGAGCCCGAGCTCGGCGAGGCCGTCGAGCACGTCCGCGGGGATCTTCTCGTCGTGGTCGATCGCCGCCGCGCGCGGCGCGATGCGCTCCTGCGCGAAGCCACGCGCCGCCGCCTGGACGAGCTGCTGCTCCTCGGTGAGCTCGAATCTCATCGGACGGTGAAGGTGATCTTGGCGGGGTACGAGCCCGGGTCGGGCATGGACGTGCCGCGCACGCCCTCGAGGATGCAGTCGAGCGCCTGCTCGGCGTCCTGGTCGGGCATCGTGCCGCCCGCCGCGAGGACCTCGCCGCCGGGGCTGATGTAGGCCGTGATGGTGTGGCCCGGGCCGCGCGCGCCGCAGCGCCGGCCGAGCGCTCGCATGTCGTCCGCGGCGCGCCCGAGCGCGTCGGCCGCCCAGTTCAGCGGCGGGCGCAGGTCGTCGGCGGGGTCGAGGCCGAAGCCCCAGCCGAACTCCGCTTCGCCGCCGCGCGGCCGCGGGAAGTGGGTGCCGCGCGCGACGGTCAGCACGCACTGCTCGGTCTCGCGATCCCCGATGTCGGTCTCCGACGGGTAGACCCACGCGACCGACCCGTCGACGTGGATGCGGAACGCGAGCCGGATGTTGCCGCCGAGCAGCTCCACCGTGTTCATGCGCTCCATGAAGCAGCGCTGGAACCGCCCCATCCGCGGGTGGAGCGCGTTCTCCACCTGGTCCGGCCGGATCGTGCCCATGAGGCCCGTGATGCCGAGGCCGTCGTCCGGCTCGCGCGAGGTCTCGGAGCCCGACGTGGAGGAGAGCTCGGTCTCCTCCTCGGCGCCGTCGTCGGAGCCGCCGCACGCGACGAGCCCGGAGGCCGAGAGGAGGAACGCCGGGAGGAAGAACGACAGCCGCTTCATGGTGCTCACCCCTTCAGCGCGTTGGCGCTGATCACGATCCGCTGGATCTCGCTGGTCCCCTCGTAGATCTCGGTGATCCGCGCGTCCCGGTAGTGGCGCTCGGCGTCGTACTCGACCGAGTACCCGTAGCCGCCGTGAATCTGGATGTTCTTGTGCGCGCAGCGCGTCGCCACCTCGGACGCCATCAGCTTCGCCATCGCCGACTGCTGCGAGTGCCGCACGCCGCGGTCCTTCATCGTCGCGGCGCGCAGGGTGAGCAGGCGCGCGGCGTCGAGGTCGGTCGCCATGTCGGCGATCATGAACTGGATCGCCTGCTTGTTGGCGATGGGCTCGCCGAACGCCTTGCGCTCCTTCGAGTACGCGACCGACTCCTCGAGCGCGGCGCGCGCGATGCCGAGCGCCTGCGCGGCGACGCCGATGCGCCCGCCGTCGAGGGTCGACATGGCGATCTTGAAGCCTTGGCCCACCTCGCCGACCTGCCACGCCTTCGGGACGCGGCAGTTCTCGAAGAACACGGTGCACGAGTGCGCCGCGTGGATGCCGAGCTTGTGGTCGCGCGGCTGCGGGTTGTACCCGGGGTGACCCTTGGGGACGAGGAACGCGGTGGTGCCCTTGTAGCCGACGTTCCGCTCGTTCGCGGCGAACACGAGGATGAAGTCCGCGTGCGGGCCGTTGGTGATCCAGTTCTTCGACCCGTTGAGGATCCAGTCGTCCCCGTCGGGCTCCGCGAAGGTCGCCATGTTCGACGCGTCCGAGCCGCTCGCGGGCTCGGTGAGGCCGAAGCATCCGAGCTTGGCCCCGGACGCGGCCGGCTCGAGGAACTCCTTCTTCTGGGCGTCGGAGCCGTACTTGAGGAGCGGGTCGCAGAAGAGCGAGTTGTTCACGCTCATGATGACCGCGGTCGACGCGCACGCGCGGGCGATCTCCTCCATCGCGAGCGCGTAACTCACGTTGTCGATGCCGGCCCCGCCGTGCTCGCTCGGGACGGCGACGCCCATCAGGCCCAGCTCGCCCATCCGCGCGACCAGCTCGGTCGGCCAGCGGCCCTCCTTGTCCAGCTCGCGCGCCAGCGGGGCGACCTCCTTGGTCGCGAAGTCGCGGGACATCTGCTGGACGAGCGCCTGCTCCTCGGTCAGCTCGAAATTCATGGCGCGGACCATAGCACCGAAACTCGGGCTATCCTCCCGGGCGATGCGAGGCCTCGCAGCCCTGCTTTTCTGTGCCTCGATCGCTGGTTGCGGTGGCCCCGCGGGGGGCGAATCGGCGGTGCGGGACGGTCGCGCGGGCGCGCGCGCCGAGGACGACTGCGCGCCTCAGGAGGCCGCCCTCGGCGGGACGTGCTGGAGCGCGGTGGGCACGCGCTGGCGCGTCGACGCCGAGGGGCCGGGCGGTGCCTACCACTTCACGCTCGCGCTGCTCGCGGCGGGCCGGGTGAGGGCCGACGACCACGACGGGGCGAGCCCCGCCCGGGACGAGTGGTTCCAGGACGGGACCCTCCTCCGCGTGTTCCTCGGCGACCGCTTCGTCGAGTACAGGACCCGCGTCTCGAACGGCACCGTCCTGATCGGCGAGGCGATCAACGTGCGCGGCCAGCGCTGGTCGTTCCGCGCCGACCGCGACTTCGGCGAGGCTCCGTGCGCGGCGGACGAGGCGCACCTCGACGCGGCCTGCATGACCGTCGCGGGGACGCGCTGGGAGCTCGACGGACACGTCGTCGCGTTCCTCGACGAGGGGCGCGTGGCGGTCGACGACGACGCGGACGTCACGGGCCGCTGGGAGCAGGTCGGGCAGGCGCTCTCGTTCACGCTGGAGGAGGGCGCGCCGACGAGAGTCGCCGAGGTCGAGGACGCGAGCGAGCTGCGCGGCACCTACGAGGGGCGCGATGGGTCCTGGAGCGCTACGCGTGTTAGGAGCTTGCCGCCGGTGATGCACGAATGACCCCCTTCCACCTCGCGTTCCCCGTCTCCGACCTCGCCGCGACCGAGCGCTTCTACGTCGACGTGCTCGGCTGCCGCGTCGGCCGCCGCGCCGAGCGCTGGATCGACTTCGATCTGCGCGGCCATCAGATCAGCGCGCACCTGATCGACGGAGACGTCGCGGGCCCGGACGCGAACGAGGTCGACGGCGACTCCGTCCCCGTGCGCCACTTCGGGCTCGTGCTCGAGTGGGACGAGTGGGTGCGGACGTGCGAGCGGCTCGAGTCGCTCGGGGTCCGCCCGTTCATCGGGCCGCGCGTCCGCTTCGAGGGCGAGCCGGGCGAGCAGGGCACCCTGTTCGTGCGCGACCCGTCGGGCAACGCCATCGAGCTGAAGTCGTTCAAAGACATGGGCAAGCTCTTCGCGCGGTGAGCGCGGAGCGGCCCACGAAAGGACCGTGATGGAGAGCGAAGAGGGGGATCGCTGGGAGGCGGCCCAAGAGGGCGCGGAGCGGCTGCGCGAGGGGGACGTCGAGGGCGCCATCGACGAGCTCGAGCGGCTCGTCCTCGACGATCCCGACAACGAGTACGGCTACTTCTTCCTCGGGAGCGCGCACTTCGAGCAGGGCAACCTCGACAAGGCGATGAAGGCGTTCGTCGTCGCGCTCGAGAAGGCCCCCATGTACGTCGGCGCGATGGTGCACCTCGGCCACACGCTCCGGCTGCTCGGTCGCTACGACCAGGCGCTGCGCATGGGCAAGCAGGTCCTCGCGCACGACAAGAACGACGGCGACGCGCTCTACCTCATGGCGCTGACGCACTACGCGATCGGCGACGAGGCCGCGTCGAAGGCCTACCTCGAGCGCTTCCTCGCGACCGGCCCCGAGGTCGAGGTGGCGCAGGAGGCGCAGGGCCTGCTCGAGATCCTGATGGGGAACGCGCTGCCCCTCGAGGAGCCCGACGACGACGACTAGCCCTCGCTCGACGCAAGCGCGAGTCTTTCACAACTGTGTTGCAACAGTTGTTGGCTTGGGTCATACCCGACCGCATGAGAGGGCTTCGCCGCTGCCTGCGCGCTGGATGCCTCGGTGGCCTCGCGCTGTGCGTGTGCCTGCCGCTCTCGGTGCGCGCGCAGGACGCGGAGCCGGAGGCGCCCGAGGAGGAGGCGCCGCCCGCGCCGGAGCCCGAGCCGCCGCGGGGGCTCTCGCCGCCCCGCATCGTCGCCTCCACGCCGCCTCGCTACCCCGCCGGTCGGATCTCCGAAGGGTTGCACCCGAGCGTGGTGCTGATCGTGACCCTCGACGAGAGCGGCGGGGTCGTCGACAGCGCCGTCGAGCACTCCGCCGACGCGGAGTTCGACGCGGCCGCGCAGGAGGCGGTCCGCTCTTGGACGTTCGCGCCGGCCACCCGCGACGGACAGCCCATCGCCTCTCGCATCCGCGTCGCGGTGCACTTCGAGCTGCCCGCGTTCGACGTGGCGACGCCGGCCGACGGAGGCACGAGCGTGGAGGCCGGGCACCCCGGACCGCACGGCGAGCACTCGCACGGCGCGGAGCCATCGCCGCCCGTCGAGGCGCCGCCGCCCGAGGAGGCGCCCCCCGAGCCCGCGGCGCCCGTCGAGCCGGCCGAGCCGGAGGAGCCGGCGGAGCCGGAGGAGGAGCTCGGCGTGACCGCGGCCGTCGAGCGCGAGCTGCGCGACGCCGAGCGCGGCGCCAGCAGCTTCGACGTCGAGCGCGACCTCCTCTCCATCGCCCCCCACCAGGACGGCGCGGACCTCATGCTCGCGGTCCCCGGCGTGTTCGTCGCCCGCGCCGAGGGCCTCGCGGTCGGCCAGCGCATCCAGCTGCGCGGCTTCGACGCGGACCACGGCCAGGACATCGAGCTCTCGGTGGGCGGCTTACCCGTCAACTTGCCTTCCCACATCCACGGGCAGGGCTACTCGGACCTCGGGTTCCTCATCCCGGAGGTCGTGCATCGGGTCCGGGCCACCGAGGGGGTCTCCGATCCGCGGCAGGGCGACTTCGCCGTCGCTGGATCCGTCGGCTTCGAGCTCGGCGTCGACGACGCCCACCGCGGCTGGCGGATCGAGTCCGGCTACGGGCTCTACGACACCTTCCGGCAGCTCGTGATGTGGGCGCCGGAGGGCGAGCGGACGGAGACCTTCGGCGCGGTGCAGTACCAGCACACGGGCGGGTTCGGGCAGCGCCGGAGCGGCGACGCGGCCAGCGCGATCATCCAGGTCGGGGCCCGCAGCGGCAGCTGGCGGCTCCGCGGCCTCGGGATCCTCTACGGCGCGCGCGCCGATCTGGCGGGCGTGGTCCGCGTCGACGACGTCGAGGCCGGCCGCGTCGGGTTCTACGACGCCTACGCGCAGCCGACCGCGCAGGCTCAGAACGCCCTCTCGGGCCGCTTCATGGCCGGCTTCTTCGGCGACTACCGCGGCCGCGGCGACGACACGGGCGCGTTCCGGATCTGGCTCGGCGCCGACACGTTTCGACTGCAAGAGAACTTCACGGGCTTCGTCCAGCGCTCGCGCACCCTCGCCGACACCGCGGGTCGCGGCGACCTCATCGAGCAGCGCAACCAGACCTACTCGGCGGGCGTCTCGGGCCGCTACCGCACCGAGGCGTGGCGGCCCTGGGACTGGGCCGGCGCGCGCCTCGAGGTCGGCCTCGACGGGCGCCTCGACTTCGTCGACCAAGCCCAGAACCTGCTCGCGATGCCCCGCAACCAGACGTGGGACACGCGCGTGGACGCGTCGATCGTCGCCTCGAACGTCTCGCTGTGGGGGGACGTGGAGATCACGGCGACCGAGCACGTGACGCTGCACGTCGGCGTCCGATCGGCGCTCTTGCTCTACGAGATCGACGATCGGCTCGGCAACTTCGTCCCGCTGGTGCGCCCCCGCGACGGCTTCATCATGGGCTTCCGCCGCAGCGCCGGCGGGGTGACGGTGGGGCCGCGCGCGAGCGCCGAGGTGCGGCCGACCGAGTGGCTGAAGCTGCGCGCGAGCTACGGTGAGGGCTACCGCTCGCCGCAGGCGCGCACCCTCGACGACGGCGAGGCCGCCCCCTTCACCACGGTCCGGTCCGCGGACCTCGGCGCCATCTTCGAGCACGAGCGGCTGCTGCGCGTCGCGGTGTCGGGCTTCTGGACGGAGCTCTCCGACGACATCGCCTTCGAGCCCCGCGAGGGTCGGCTCGAGCGCATCGGCGCCTCGCGGCGCCTCGGCGCGGTCCTCTACGCGCAGGCCCGCCCCCTCGACTGGCTGCTCGGCTCGCTGTCGGTCACCTACGTCGACGCCGAGCTGCTCGAGCCGCCGCCGCCGAGCGCCGACGACCCGCAGCCCGCGTTCGTCCCGGGCCAGAACCTCCCCTACGTCGCGCCCGTCGTCATCCGCGCGGACGTCGGCGTCCACGGCACCCTCGCGGAGGACGTCCTCGACCAGCGCCTCACGGGGCGCATCGGGATCGGCTACTCGTTCCTCTCGCCGCGGCCGCTGCCCTTCGGCGGCATGGCCGACCCCGTGAACCTGTTCGACGCGAGCGCCGGCCTCGGCTGGGGGCCCGTCGATCTCGGGGTCTCCTTCTACAACCTCTTCGACACGCGCTGGGCGGCCTCCGAGTTCCTCTTCGCGTCCAACTGGGACCCCACGGGCATCCCCTCGCGCGTCCCCGCGCGCCACCTCTCCGCGGGCTCACCGTTCACCTTCATGGTCACGCTCGGGGTGTCGCCGTGAGCCGCGCGACGTGGATCGTCGGGCTCCTGTCGTTGGCGACCGGCTGCGTCGACACCTCGATCCAGGCGACGTCCGTCGACCTCTCCGTCGCCGGCACCGACGCCCGCGCGCCGTTCGAAGGTCGTCGCGGCGCGACGATCACGCTCTCGCGCGCCGACGTCGCGTTCGGGCCCGTGTACCTGTGCGCTGGCTACACCGCGGGCGAGCTCTGCGACGAGGCGCTCGCCGAGTGGCGGGACGCCGCGGTCGTCGACGCGCTCTCGGCGGCGCCCACGTCGCTCGGCGCGATGGTCGCGCTCACGGGGACCGCGCACTCCTACATGTTCGACTACGGCATCGTCTCGCTCCTCACCAGCGACGCCCCGCTCGTGACGGCCGCCGCCGAGTCGCTCGGCCCCGCGTCCGCGGTGGTCGAGGGCGTCGCCGACGTCGAGGGGCAGTCGATCCCGTTCACGGTGCGCGTACGCGTGGAGCAGAGCGCCGACGTGGAGCAGGGGGTCCCCGTCGTCCGCAGCGGCGAGGACGACGGGTTCGAGCACCCCATCGCGCCCGACGGCGGGTCTCGGCTGCTCGTGCGGTTCGATCCGCGCGCCTGGCTCGCGATGGCGGACTTCGCGGCGCTCGTCGAGGACGCGACCTGCGCGCCGGGGCTCGACGTCGCGTGCGCGGGGCCGATCGAGCAGCGCTGCGCCGCCGATGGGTCGGTCGCCGAGACGCGGGACTGCGCGGCGCTCGGGGGCGCCTGCGTGAGGGACCTCGGCTGCGTGGAGCGCCTCGAGCTCGGCTCCGACGATCAGGTCGGACGCGCGCTGCGCATCGGGCTCGAGGCGGGCGCGCGGCCGGAGCTGGTGTTCGAGTGAACGCGCGGCTCACGCTCTGGGTCGCGCTGCTCGCGGGCTGCGGGTCCACGCCGACGCCCGGGTCCGACGGCGGCGCGGGCAGTCGGCTCGTCGTGCTGCTCGAGGCCGAGGCGACGGCTGGTGAGGGCATCGCCGCGGGCGAGGGGCCCGAGGACATCCAGGACGGCTGGTCGGTCGCCTTCGACGACTACGTCGTCGTGATCGGCGGCGTGGACGTGCGCCTCGCGCAGGACGCCTCGCAGGCCGCGACCGCCGGAGAACGGTTCGCGGTGGACCTCGTCGACGTGCCCGAGGCCGGCCTCCCGCTCTGGTCGATCGCGGGGCTGACGCCGGGTCGATGGGAGCTCGGCTACGCGCTCGGCCGCGCCGCGACCGACGGCGCCGTCGCGGACGCGAGCGTCTCCGACGCGCAGCTCGCCGAGATGGTGGAGGGCGACTGGACCTACCTGATCGCGGGCGCGCTGAGCCGCGCGGACGGCGCGTCGTGTCCGCCCGCGAGCCGCGCGACCCCGGGCGACGCGATCCCGAACGGCGACACGAACGCGGCCGGGGATCCCTGCTACGACAACCCGGTCGTCGCCTTCCGGTGGGGGCTCACGGCGCCGACCGCGCTCGGGCCCTGCGAGGTCGACGACACGCCCGGCTTCGCCGTCACGGCGGGCGCGAGCACCAGCGTCGCGCTCACCATCCACGGCGACCACCTCTTCTTCAACGGCTTCCCCGAAGGCGGGGAGGGCGGCGTGCGTCGCCTCGCGCAGTGGCTGGCCGACGGCGATCTGAACGTCGACGGAGAGGTCACCCGCGAGGAGCTCGAGGCCCTCGTGCCCGCCGACCTCGTCGAGTTCGATCCGCGCTTCCAGCTCGGCGGCACGCCCGTCACTCCGCTCGCGAGCCTCTGGGACTACGTCACCGCGCAGGTGAAGACGCAGGGGCACTTCCAGGGCGAGGGCGAGTGCGCGCTGAGCGCCGCGCCCTGACGCGATCAGCCGCAGTCGTTGCAGACGCCGCGGATCTGGATCTCGACGTTCTTCTGACGCAGCGCCCGAGGAGCGCCGCGGCGCGCGTTGAGCGACACCGCGTCGTCGGGGAGGCAGCTCACGTCGCCGCACTCCTGGCAGACGAAGTGCGGGTGCGCGCTGCTGTCGTGGCCTCCGGCGCCGGCGAGCTCGAAGCGCCACAGGTGGTCGCCGAGGTCGGTCCGGTTCACGAGCCCGCCGTTCGTCAGGTCCATGAGGTTCCTGTACAGCGTCGCGCGATCGTAGCCGTGGTCCGACACCGCCTCGCAGACCTCGGCGTGGGTGAGGGCGCGGCCGGCCTCCGTCAGGCACTCGAGGACCAGCGTGCGCGCGTTGGTCGCCCGCAGACCGGCCTCGCGCAGGCGGCGCTTCAGCTCGTGCTTGGGTCCCGTCGATTCGCTCGGCACGTCTCTTCGCCTCGATCGCAACGGTAACACGGTTGCAGCGGCGAACCACCCGCGAGACCGGGTGTTACCCTGCCGAGGTGCGGCGCGTCGCCCTCTTGCTCGGGCTCTCCCTCTTCGGCTGCGAGGAGCCCCCCGCGCCTCCGCCGCCGACCCCCGCGCCCGTCCCCGCTCCACCGCCGCCCGCGCCCCCTGCGCCGCCGGAGCGACCCGGGCCGACCTGCAGCTACCACGGCTGGTGCTGGGAGCGGCCGCTCCCCCAGGGCAACGACCTGTACGGCGTCCACGTCGTCGACGGCGAGGTCGTCGCGGTCGGCGAGCGCGGCACGATCGTCCGCCGCCGCGGCGGCGCCTGGGCCTTCGAGGACGCGCCCACCCGGGAGCGCCTCCGCGACGTCTGGGGACCGAGCGCCGACGCCCTCTTCGCGGTCGGGGAGGCGGGCACCGTCCTGCGCTACGCGGATGGCGCGTGGACCGCCGACGAAGGCGGAGGCGACGCGGATCTGTGGTCGGTCGACGGCGGCCCGGACGGCGTCGTCTACGCCGTCGGCGCGGCGGGCGCGGTCCGCCGCTGGGACGGGGAGGCGTGGACGACGGAGGCGGTGTCGACCCCGCTGACCCTCGTCGACGTCGACGTGACGGAGCACGCGGTCCACGCGCTCGCCGTGGATCTCGTCGGGGCCCGCGCGGTGCTCTATCGACGCGGCGAGTCGGAGTGGGTCGAGGTGCAGGCCTTCGACGGCGACCTCGAGGCCTTGCTCGCCACGGACGCGGGCGACGTGATCGTGGCGGGCGCCAACGCCCGACACCGCGCCGCCGACGGAACGCCGTCGACCGAGGTCCTTCACCTCACGCGGCCGGTGCGCGCGCTCTGGGGCGACGGCGCGACCGCGTTCGCCGCGGGCTACGACGGCGCGCTCGCGCGATGGGACGGCGCGCGCTGGACCCGGCAGGAGTCCCCCTTCGACCACGACCTCCACGCCCTGTCGGGCTCGGGCCCCGACGACGTGTGGGCGGTCGGCGCGCACGGCGTGACGCTCCACTGGGACGGCGCGACGTGGACACGCGATGGCGACGGCGCGACCGCGCACCTGAACGCGGTCTGGGGCCTCGGCCCCGACGATGTCTGGGCGGTCGGCGATCACGCGTTCCTGTACTTCGACGGCCGGAGCTGGATCCCCCAAGGGCCGACCGGGCACGACCTGCGCGCGATCTTCGGGGTGGGCGGCGTGCTCCTCGCCGCGGGCGACGACGGCGCGCTGCTCCGCTACGTCGGCGGCGCCTGGGTGGACGAGCACCGGGGCTCGGGCCAGGAGCTCAACGGGCTCTGGGGGGCCGACGTCGATCACGTGTTCGCGGTCGGCAAGGACGTCTGGCTCGAGCGCGAGGCCGGCGCCTGGACCGAGCACGCCGATCGCCCCGACGCCGCGGGCGCGTGGGGCAGCGGGCCCGACGACGTGTGGGCGGCGGGCCGCGACGGGCTGCACCACTGGGACGGGGCGACGTGGACCTCCGTCCCGGAGACCGCGTCGTGGGTCCTGTTCGCGGTGTGGGGCTCCGCCGCGGACGACGTCTGGGCGGTCGGCGCGGGCGGTCGCGTCCTGCACTACGACGGCGCGGCGTGGACGACCCGCGAGGCGCCGACCCGACAGAACCTGCTCGCGCTCTGGGGCGCGGGCCGAGACGACGTGTGGGCCGTGGGACAGCACGGCACGATCCTCCACTTCGACGGCGAGCGCTGGCGCTGGCGCGACAGCGGCACCGACGAGCTCCTCCACGGCGTCTGGGGGACGGGCGCCGGTGCCGTGGTCGTCGTCGGCCACGGCGGCACCGTGCTGCGCTTCGAGGGCCCGTGACGATCCGCGTCGGCCTCACCCTCTCGCCGTCGGAGGACCTGCGCGCCGCGGCGCTGCCGCTCTTCGAAGACGAGCTCGTGGACGCGATCGAGTGGCCGATCGACATGGGGTTCGGCGGCGTCCCCGACTGGTGCGAGGCGCTCCTGAGCTTCTTCGGCGAGGAGGACCGGCTCGTCGCGCACGGGGTCGAGCTGTCCCTGCTCACCGTCGGCCAGGCGCGGCGCCGCGCGCGCTGGCTCGCCGACGCGGAGGAGGCCTTCGCGACGTACCGCTTCGCGCACCTGACCGAGCACATGGGCTTCATGACCGCGGGCGCCGTGATCGGCGGCACGCCGCTGCCTCACCCCTTCACGGAGAGCGCCGTCGCGGTCGGCGTGCGGCGGCTCTCGGAGCTCCGGCGGCGCTTCGCGGTGGACGTCGGCCTCGAGAACCTCGCCCTCGCGCTCGGCCCCTCCGACGTCGACGCGCAGCCCGACTTCATCGAGGCGATGCTCGACCCGGTCGGCGGCTTCCTCCTGCTCGATCTGCACAACCTGCTCTGTCAGGCGGAGAACTTCGGCCGCGATCCCACCGAGCTGCTGCTCCGCTACCCGCTGCATCGGGTCCGCGAGATCCACCTCGCCGGCGGCACGCACTTCCTCCCCACCGAGGGCCCCGCGCTGCGCCGCGACGATCACGAGCGCCCCGTGCCCGACGCGTGCCTCTCCCTCCTCGAGGTCGCGCTGTCGCGCTGCCCGGAGCTGCGGTGGATCTTCATCGAGCACGCCGACAACGCGCTGCGCGACGTGCGCGACGTGGCCGCGTTCCGGGCCACGTTTCGGATGGTGCGCGGCCTCGTCGAGAGCGCCGGCCCCGCCTCGGCGCCGACGTGGACGCCGTCGATCGCGGCGCTCCCCGACGAGGGAGAGGTGGCGCTCGACGAGGCGCAAGGCCGCTTCCTCGAGACGCTCGACGACGCCCCGGACGCGGCGGCGGCGGCGCGCGCGCTGTCGGCCCTGCCGGCGTGGGGCGGGTGGGCGAGCGGCTTCGATCCCCGCGCCCTCGAGCTCGCGCATCACCTCCTCGAGCGCTGGGGCGAGCGCCGCGACGATCCGCCGCCGGGGGAGATGCGGGTCGCGGCGCTCGAGTCGGTGGGGCGCGTGGCGTGGCGTCGGCGCGCCGTCCCCGAGCCCGGTCCGGGGCAAGCTCGCTTGCAGGTGCTCGCGTGTGGTCTGTGCGGCACCGACGTGCAGCTCTGGCGAGGAGCGCTCGGCGCGCCGCTGCCCCTCGTCCTCGGGCACGAGACCGTCGGGGTGGTCGACGCGGTGGGGGAGGGCGTCGCCCTCTCGCTCGGGGCGCGCGTGGGCGTCCCCTGGGCGCAGGCGAGCTGCGGCGCCTGCGACGCCTGCCGCGGGGGGCACCCGCGGTTCTGCGAGCGGCTCGTCACCTGGCTCGATCGCGGCGGCGGGTTCGCCGACTACGCGCTCGCCGAGGCGGCCGCGTGCGTGCCGCTGCCGCTCGAGGCCGACCCCGCCGTGCTCGCGCCGCTGCTCTGCGCGGGGCACACGGCGCTCGGCGCGATCCGGCGCGCCCAGCTCCGGGCCGGGGAGCGGGTCGCGGTCGTCGGGATCGGAGGGGTCGGCCACATCGCGCTCGGCCTCGCGGCGGCCGAGGGGGCCGAGGTGTTCGCGCTGACCGACAACCCGACGAAGACCGCGGACGCGCTCGCGCTCGGCGCGGTGGAGGTCCTCTCGGGCGCTGGCCCCCTCGACGCGCTCGCGCGCGCCGGCGGCGCCGACGTGATCCTCTCGACCACGCCCTCGCTCGACCTCGAGCCAGCGATCCGCGCGCTTCGCCCCGAGGGGCGCGTCGTGGTGGTCGGGGCCGCGCCCGGGTCGGTGCCGGTGACGCCCCTCGCGCTCGTCGAGAAGGGCGGGTCGCTGGTCGGCGCGACCTCGGGCTCCCGAGAGGATCTCGTCTCCCTCGTGGCGCTCTTCGAGCGCGGCGCGGTGCGCCCCCGGGTCGAGCGCTACCCGCTCGGTCAGCTGCGCCGCGCGCTCCACCGGCTCGAGGATCGCCGGGTGCGCTACCGCGCCGTCATGGTCCCTTGATCGGCTCGCGCCGGAGCGCCGCCGACACGCGCTCCGCCACGACCTCGCGAAACCAGCGGTGCCCCGGATCGGCCTGGAAGCGCTCGTGCCAGAAGACCGCCACGGGGAGCTCCGGGATCGGGATCGGCACGGGGCACATGCGCAGCGAGAGGCGCTCGGCGATCGGGGCGACGAGCTCGCGAGGCGCCGTGAAGAAGTGGTCGGTGCGCGCGACCACCTCGGGCGCGACGAGGAAGCTGGGCACGTGGAGCGACACGCGCCGCTCGACGCCGGCGGCCGCGAGCGCGCGATCGAGGATGCTCGGCCCGCCGTCCCGCGCGCGCACCTGGATGTGGGGGTACGCGCACCAGCGCTTCAGCGTGAGGCGGCCTCGGACTCCGGGGTGGTCACGGCGCGCGATCACGACCCACGTCACCCGACCGAGGCCCCGGCGCACGAGCCCGCTGCCCTCGAGGGTCGCGGGCCCGAGGGCCACGTCCGCGTTGGCGAGCGCGCCGACGGTGTCTCCGTCCGGCGACCGCACCGCGAGGCCCACCCCGGGCGCGTCGGCGGTCATCGAGCCGAGCAGCTCGGGGAGGAACGCCGCGAGCAAGTCAGGACAGACGAGGCGGAAGGTGCGGGTCGTCCGCGGCGCGTCGAACTCGCCCTCCTCCTGGAGGAGCCGTCGGATGTCAGCGAGCGCGTGGCCGAGCGGCTCCGCGAGCGCGAGCGCGCGCGGCGTCGGCGCCATCCCGCGGCCCGACCGGACGAGGAGGGGATCGCCGAGGAGCTCGCGCAGGCGCGACAGCGCGTGGCTGGTGGCCGGCTGCGTGCGCCCGATGCGCGACGCCGCGCGGGTCACGTTGCGCTCGGCGAGCAGCGCGTCGAGCGCGACCAGCAGGTTGAGGTCGATCGCAGATAAATCGATGCCGTGCATGAGTACATGCTGACTATCGATGAGACGAATCCGCGGTGGCAACCCAGAATGGGCGTCGAGGAGGTCGCCGATGCGGGTGTTCGTGACGGGTGGTTCGGGGTTCGTGGGAGGTCACGCGATCGAAGGGCTCACCGCGGCGGGCCACGAGGTCTTCGCGATGGCGCGCTCCGACGCGAGCGCCGCGAAGGTGCGCGGCTATGGCGCGAAGCCGGTCACCTGCTCCCTCGGCGCGGTCCGGCCCGAGCACCTCGAGGGCGTGGACGCGGTCGTTCACTGCGCCGCCTTCGTCGAGGAGTGGGGCACCCGCGCGCAGTTCTGGGAGGCGAACGTCGAGGGCACGACGCAGCTCCTCTCGGCGGCGCGCGACGCGGGGGTGAAGCGCTTCGTGCACATCGGCACCGAGGCCGCGCTCTTCGACGGCCACCCCCTCGTCGACGTCGACGAGTCGACGCCGTACCCCGCGCGGCAGCGGTTCCTGTACTCGGAGACCAAGGCCGAGGCGGAGCGCCGCGTCCTCGCCGCCGACGCCGACGGCTTCTCGACCGTCTCGCTGCGCCCGCGCCTCGTGTGGGGGCCGCGGGACACCTCGGTGCTGCCCGCGGTCGTGCGGATGGCCGGGTCGTGGACCTGGCTCGACGGCGGACAAGCCCGCACGTCGACTTGTCACGTGCAGAACCTGGTTCGCGCCATCGAGCTCGCGCTCGAGCAGGGGCGGGGCGGCGAGGCGTACTTCGTGGCCGACGCGGGCGAGACCTCGGTCCGCGAGTTCATCGGCGCGCTCGCCCGCACGCAGGACGTCGAGCTCCCCGACCGGAGCCTCCCCGGCGGCCTGGTGCGCCCCGTCGCGCGCGCGCTCGAGGGGCTGTGGCGGCTGGTCGGCGCGAGCTCCCCTCCGCCGGTCACGCACTTCGCGGCGAGCATGATGTCGCGCAGCATCACCGTCGACGCGAGCAAGGCGGCGCGCGAGCTCGGCTACGCGCCCGTGATCTCGGTGGAGGAGGGCCTCGCGAGCCTCGGAAACTTGGCCTGACGCCCACCGAGCCCGTTAGGATGGGCCGACGTCCATGTTGAGCGACGCCGGCCAGGCAGCCCTGTCCACGACGACCTCGGCGATCCGAGCGACGCCGGCGGTCGCGCGCGCGCTCTACACCTGGTGGCGCTACGGCGTCTTCGAGACCGACGACGAGCTCGCGCCGGACGTCGGCGAGGCGGCCGCCGTCCTGGATCGCGAGCTGCCCGAGTGGACCCGCGAGCCGCGCACCGCCGCGCAGCTGAAGGCCATCTTCACCGAGCCGTCGAGCGAGGTCGTCTTCATCTGGTGCGCGGCGAACAGCGGGCGCAGCGAGGCCGACCTGGCCCCGATCCTCGGCGCGGCGTGCGCGCACCCCGAGTACCGCGAGCAGGCGCTCGACGTCGTCCGCTCGCGCATCGTGGAGGGCCCGCTCCTCGACGCGCTGCGGTGCGTTCCGCTGCTCGGCTCGGGCGAGAGCCTCGAGCTCACGGTCAACCACGAGGCCCGGGCGCGCATGCAGATCCTGTTGTGGGAGGCGGGCGCCGCGGCGCTGCAGCTCCCCGACCTGGGCAAGTGGATCTGGGACTCGGCGGAGACCTTCGAGGTCATGATCGGTCGGCCCGCGCGCGGCACGCTCCGCGGTCGCGTGCTCGCCGCGCGCTGCCTCGAGGTCGCCGTGTGCGGCATGTCGCCGATGACCGACCCGCACCTCGTCGGACGGACGCTCCAGGTGCTGCAGCCGCTGCTCCTGCACCCCGAGCCGAAGGTGTGGATCCACGCCGCGCGCGCGTTCGGTCGGCTCGCCGGGGTCCTCGAGCCGCTCGAGGGCACGCTCCTCGACTGGGTCCACGGCGCGACGCCAGTGCTGCGCCAGCGCGCGCTGACCGCGTTCGCGTCGCTGCCCGCGGAGCGGCTGATGATGCTCGGCCACGAGCTCGGCGCGATCCTCGACCGGCCCGAGGAGGCCGCCTGGGGCCTCGCCGCCGCGGCCGCGGCGACGCCGCACCTCTTCGTCGAGCGCCGCGCGCTCTGGGAGCGCCTCGCCGATCGCATCACCTCGGGGGACGGCGGCGCCGTCGCGGCGCGCGCGCTCGCGCGGGGCGTGGCCTCGCTGTGGCGACGGGGCGGGGACCGCGAGGCGATCGAGCCGACCTGCCGGCGCCTGCGTCAGATGGCCCGCCGCGCGCACACCGACTCGATCGATCAGTGGCGCCGCTGGCTCGAGGTCATCGCGGTCACCGACCCGGTCGACGGCGCGGAGCGCGACCCGCTCGACATCGAGCTCGGGATCGAGAACCTCGTGCGCCTCGCCGCGCAGTACGACGACGAGGAGGCCGACGCCCGCGCCGCGCGCTTCGCGAGCACGCTCGCGCCGACCTTCACGGAGGCGCGGCGCATCATCCTCGGGGACCACACCCGGCGGCACCGCGCGGCCGCCATCAACGCCTACGAGGGGTGCGCCCGCTCGCTCGCGCTGCGGCTGTGGAGCCCGATGCTCACGACGCGGCCGGAGGGCGATCCGATCACCGAGCCGGACCTCGGCGAGACCTGGCAGATGGTCGCCAACGCGCCCGCGGAGCTGCTCGACGTCGTCCGCGAGCGGCGCGAGTCCGGCGAGGTCGACGATCCCGACGCGGCGCTCGCGCTCGAGGTGCTCGCGCTCAAGATCGCCGGCTACGCTCTCGACGCCTCCGGGGAGGGCAGCGATCTGGGCCCCGGCCGCGGCCCCGTGGCGCACGACACGTGCTTGGTGCTGCGCAAGCTCGAGGGGCTCTCCGACGGATCGAGGGAGTTCCCGCCGGCCCTGCGCGGGGCGCTCAGCGCGCTGTTCTGGCGGCTCGTCGACACCACACGGGGCAGCGCCCTCGGCGAGGTCGACGACGTCCAGTGGCTCGGCCCGTTCGCGGCGTGGTGGGGCCTCGTCATCGATCGCCCCGAGATCCTCCAGCAGCTCGCGACCGCGCTGCCGATGATCGCCGACGGCGTGCTCGAGCACTGCTGCGACCTCGCCAACGAGACCCGCCTCGAGCTGACGAGCGGAGAGGCCGACGGCGCGTGGGGGCCGCGGGTGCAGGAGGCGCTCACGCTCCTCAAGGCCGACGGCACCGAGCTCGCCGAGTCGCTCATGGACTTCGCGCGCGCGCTCGAGCGCTTCGGCGACGCGGGGGGCCGCAAGCCCGAGCTCGAGGCTCTGTCGATGGAGCTCGTGCTCGCCTCGGAGCGCTTGCAGCGAGCCCTCAAGGATCCCGTCCGCGCGCTCCACCCCGCGGTCGAGGCGCCGCGGGACGACTCGCTCGCGAAGTCCACGACGGTGAACGCCCCGCGCATGGCCTCGGTCGTCTCGCGGGCCATCCGGGCGCGCGAGATCTCGCTGCTCGAGGTCTGGATCGCGTCGCTCGGGCCGATCGCCTCCGCGCTCGTCGAGGCCGCGGTGAAGGGCGCGATCAAGCGCACCCCGCCGCCGCCGCCGACCCCGAAGAAGCCGCCGCCCAAGACGTTCCGCGACTACGACCTCGTCAAGCCGCTCGGCGAGGGCGGGATCGGCACCGTGTGGCTCGTGCGCAAGCCCGGCGCGGACCGCTTCTTCGTGCTCAAGATCCCGAAGGCCGACGCGCTCGCGCAGGCGACCGACTTCGAGCGCGAAGGCATCCTCGCCTCGTTCGTGGAGGAGGCCAAGGCGCTCGCCGGGCTCTACCACCCGAACGTCGCCAACATCATCGACCGGGGCGTCGAGAACGACGTGCCGTTCCTCGTGCTCGAGTACCTCATCGGCGCCGACCTCAAGCAGTACTCGGCCGCGCAGCTGATGACGCTCTACGAGCTCCGCAAGGTCGTCGTCGAGACCTGCGCCGGGCTGACCGCGCTCCACAACGCCGGCCTCGTCCACCGCGACATCAAGCCCGCGAACATCTGGCTGCGGCTCCCCCTCGCGGGCGGCCAGCGCTTCGATCCCGAGAAGCACCGCGACCCGGCGCACGCCACGCCCCTGGCCACCGTGGTGATCGACTTCGGGATGGTGCGGGCGATGAAGGTCTCCCCCGACGTCGGCGGCAAGTTCGTCGCGGGCACGCCGGGCTACATCGCGCCCGAGCAGGTGCTCGACCCCGTCGAGCTCGACGGCCGCGCGGACGTCTACGCGCTCGCGGGGACGATCTACAACGTGACGACGGGCCGGCAGTTCTTCGACCACCTCGAGGACCCTCGCCAGCGGATCATCGCGCACATGAACGAGGACCCCATGGCGGACCTCGAGCCGTTCCGGGCCTACCCCGCCGCGCTCGTGAAGCTCATGCGCGCGGCCACCGCCACGGACTGGAAGGACCGGCCCACGCCGCTCGAATTCGGCCGCGAATTCGCCGAGTTACTCTGAGTTTTCACTCTTCTTGCACCTGTTGCGGGCGTCGCCGCGCGCCGGTAGTCTCTTCCTCCGAGGGAGGAACTATCGATGCGTGGACGGAAAATAGCTTTGGTGACTTCGCTGCTCGGCGCGCTCGCGTTCGGGTGCGGCGGCGGGTCGGGGAACGACGACGCGGGCGGGATGCTCGGCGACGGCGGCGGGGGCACGGGGACCGACGCGGGGATGACCGGCACGGACGCCGGCCCGGGCGTCGACGGTGGCCCTGGAACGGATGCCGGCGACACCGACGGTGGTCGGCTCGAGCCGAGCTGCACCGACGGCGAGCAGAACGGCTCGGAGACGGACGTCGACTGCGGCGGCAACATGTGCGACCGCTGTCCCGACGGGGCCATGTGCGTCGCCGGGATGGACTGCGTGAGCGCGGTGTGTACGGGCTCGATCTGTACGGCGCCGAGCTGCACCGATGGCGTCCAGAACCAGGACGAGACGGACGTCGACTGCGGCGGCGCGACGTGTGACGGCTGCGCCGACGGCCAGGGCTGCGCGCTGGGCACCGACTGCGCGAGCGGCGTTTGCGACCCCTCGATGCTGACCTGCGTGTCCGCGGGCTGCATGGACGGCACCCGCAACGGCGACGAGAGCGACGTGGACTGCGGCGGCTCCTGCGGACCGTGCGGCGTGGGCCTGGCCTGCGGCGAGGACGGGGACTGCGCGAGCGGCTACTGCGATCCGAGCTCGAGCACCTGCGCGACGCCGACGTGCACCGACGGGGCGCGCAACCAGGACGAGACGGACGTCGACTGCGGTGGCCTGACGTGCACGGGCTGCGCGAGCGGTGAGGCGTGCCTCATCGGCGCCGACTGCCTGAGCCGGGTCTGTGATCCGACGGCGCTGACGTGCTCGACCCCGAGCTGCTCGGACGGCACGCAGAACGCGGACGAGACCGGGATCGACTGCGGCGGCGCGAGCTGCGGACCGTGCTCGACGGGCGGCGGCTGCGCGACGGGCTCGGACTGCGCGAGCGGCGTGTGCGACGCGGCGTCGATGACGTGCGCGGCGGCGAGCTGCATGGACGGCGTGATGAACGGCGCCGAGACGGGCGTGGACTGCGGCGGCGGGTGCGCGGGCTGCCCGGACGGCGGGATGTGCACGACGGGCACGGACTGCGCGAGCCGGGTGTGCATGGGCACGATGTGCGTGTCGCCGACGTGCACCGACGGGGTGCGCAACGGGGCGGAGACGGGCGTCGACTGCGGCGGCGGGACGTGCCCGACGTGCGCGGCGGGCGGAGGCTGCTCGGGTCCGTCGGACTGCACGAGCGGAGTGTGCGACCCGACGACGATGACGTGCAGCAGCGCGGGCTGCATGGACGGCGTGCGCAACGGCGCGGAGACGGGCGTGGACTGCGGCGGGGGCACCTGCCCCGGCTGTCCGGACGGCGGGCCGTGCGGCACGGGCGCGGACTGCGCGAGCGGCTCGTGCGACCCGACGACGATGACGTGCGACATGCCGACGTGCACGGACATGCGGCGCAACGGGGCGGAGACGGACATCGACTGCGGCGGCGGGACGTGCCCGGCGTGCAGCCCCGGCGAGGACTGCCTGATGGGGCGGGACTGCTCGAGCGGGATCTGCGGCGGCGGCTCGATGACGTGCAACGCGCCGACGTGCAGCGACGGCGTGCTGAACGGCACCGAGACGGACATCGACTGCGGCGGCGGGACCTGCTCGCCGTGCGACCCGGGCGACATCTGCCGCCGCGCGAGCGACTGCTCGAGCGGGGTGTGCGACGGGACGCGTCACTGCGCCGCGCCGACCTGCTCGGACGGCGTCCGCAACGGCGGTGAGACCGCCGTCGACTGCGGTGGGCCCTGCGCTCCCTGCTTCTCCCCGCCCGACCGCGTGCTGATCTGGTCGGACGGAAGCACCGACCCGGCGGCGACTGCCGCGGCGCGCCTCGGCGCGACCACGGTCACCTCGACCAGCACGGAGTCCGTCTTCAACACCGCCTTCGACGCCGGCGGGTGGGACATCGTCGTCGTGCACTCGGCAAGCAACGGCATCCCCGACACGGTGCGAGACCGCGCCCTCTCTCACCACGCGGGCGGCGGGCGAGTGAACTTCTCGTACTGGGACTACGACGCCAACTTCAGCGGCTCGGGCGCGGTGATCAGCGCTGCGTTCGGGATCACGCCGACCGACTACGGGGTCCCCGCGACGCTCTACCCCCGCAGCGGCGCGCCGACGGACCTCTTCAACCTCATCGAGTCGTTCCCCCCGCCGATCGACCCGACCGGCGACAGCTACATCGACAACGGCGACACCTTCACGGGCGCGGGGACGGTCCTGATGAGCGTCGGCTCCTCGACCGGGGCCACCGTCTGCGTGGCGCTCGGCGGCGGTCGCACGATCGTCAACGGGTTCCTCCCCGCGGACTTCCCGTCCGACGACGGAGACGCGGACACGGTGCCGGACATGGTCGAGCTGATGGTCAACCAGTTCGCCTATCAGATGGGTCTTCGCTGACCCACCCCGCTCGGCCGGCTCCCGCGCTAGCGCGGTGAGCCGCCGAGCGATCGCCAGACCTCGAACACATCCGGAGGCGGCGGCTCGACCAGGTCGAGCCCGCCGCCTTCGACGTTCCGCTGAACCTGAACGTCTGCACCAGGTCCCTTCTTTGCGGTACCCTCTCGCCAAGGGAGGAATCGAATGCGCGGAAGAAGGATAGCTGTGGTGACGTCGCTGCTCGGCGCGCTCGCGTTCGGGTGCGGCGGTGGGTCGGGGAACGACGACGCGGGCGGGATGGTCGGCGACGGCGGCGGGGGCATGGGGACGGACGCGGGGATGACCGGCACGGACGCCGGCCCCGGCGTCGACGGCGGGCCTGGAACCGATGCCGGCGGCACCGACGGTGGCCGGCCCGAGCCGAGCTGTACGGACGGAGAGCAAAACGGCTCCGAGGCGGACGTCGACTGCGGCGGCGCCATCTGCGACCCGTGCGCCGATGGCCTCATGTGTACGTCCGGGATGGACTGCGTCAGCGGATCCTGCAGCGTGGATTGCGGTGGTGGTGCGTGCACACCCGGGGTGTGTCTGGCGCCGAGCTGCACCGACATGGTCCAGAACCAGGACGAGACGGACGTCGACTGCGGCGGCGCGACCTGCGACGGCTGCCCGGACGGGCAGGGCTGCGCGCTCGGCACCGACTGCGTCAGCGGCGTCTGTGACCCGTCGATGCTGGTCTGCGTGGCCGCTGGCTGCGCCGATGGCGCGCGAAACGGGGACGAGAGCGACGTCGACTGCGGCGGGTCGTGCGGGCCTTGCGGGGTCGGCTTGGCCTGTGGCGGAGACGCGGACTGTGCGAGCGGTTACTGCGATCCGAGCTCGAGCACCTGCGCGACGCCGACCTGCACGGACACGGTGCAGAATCAGGATGAGACGGACGTCGACTGCGGCGGCGCCACCTGTCCCGGTTGCTCGGACGGAGGCACCTGCACCGCGGGGACCGATTGCCTGAGCGGCGTGTGCGATGCGGCGACGATGCTCTGCGCTACGCCGAGCTGCTCGGACGGCGTGCTCAACGCGGCGGAGACCGGCATCGACTGCGGCGGCGGGACCTGCCCCGCCTGCACCACGGGCGGCGGCTGCGCGACGGGCTCGGACTGCGCGAGCGGGGTTTGCGACGCGGCGTCGATGACGTGCGCGGCGGCGAGCTGCATGGACGGCGTGATGAACGGCGCCGAGACGGGCGTGGACTGCGGCGGCGGGTGCGCGGGCTGCCCGGACGGCGGGATGTGCACGACGGGCACGGACTGCGCGAGCCGGGTGTGCATGGGCACGATGTGCGTGTCGCCGACGTGCACCGACGGGGTGCGCAACGGGGCGGAGACGGGCGTCGACTGCGGCGGCGGGACGTGCCCGACGTGCACGGCGGGCGGAGGCTGCTCGGGTCCGTCGGACTGCACGAGCGGGGTGTGCGACCCGACGACGATGACGTGCAGCAGCGCGGGCTGCATGGACGGCGTGCGCAACGGCGCGGAGACGGGCGTGGATTGCGGCGGGGGCACCTGCCCCGGCTGTCCGGACGGCGGGCCGTGCGGCACGGGCGCGGACTGCGCGAGCGGCTCGTGCGACCCGACGACGATGACGTGTGACATGCCGACGTGCACCGACCTGCGGCGCAACGGGGCGGAGACGGACATCGACTGCGGCGGCGGGACGTGCCCAGCGTGCAGCCCCGGCGAGGACTGCCTGATGGGGCGGGACTGCTCGAGCGGGATCTGCGGCGGCGGCTCGATGACGTGCAACGCGCCGACGTGCAGCGACGGCGTGCTGAACGGCACCGAGACGGACATCGACTGCGGCGGCGGGACCTGCTCGCCGTGCGACCCGGGCGACATCTGCCGCCGCGCGAGCGACTGCTCGAGCGGGGTGTGCGACGGGACGCGTCACTGCGCCGCGCCGACCTGCTCGGATGGGGTACAGAACGGCGGCGAGACGGGGGTCGACTGCGGTGGGCCGTGCACGCCGTGCACGGCGATCAGCTGCGCCGAGCTCCTCGCCCGCGCGCCGAGCACGCCGAGCGGGCGCTACATGATCGACCCGGACGGGACCGGGCCCACGGCGGCGTTCTCCGCGTATTGCGACATGACCAACTTCGGCGGCGGCTGGACCAACCTCGACTTCACGGCGAACCGCGTCTACCTGCGCGGCAGCGACTTCGTGCAGTGCCGCGGTGGTCTGACTCAGACGGCGACCTCGGTGACGTGCAGCCTCCCCTACTTCAATGACGACATCAATCAACCGATGTACCACTACCTCTGCAATGGCACCGACATGAGCGCGCAGTACATCCTCGACCACATGGCGCCGCTCATCGGGCACCGCACGTCGATGACCCTCGGCGGCTTCACGGGCCTGAGTCAGCGACACACCGGCTCGAGCGCCGACCCCACCAGCACCGGCGACAACGAGTACTGCTACGTGAGCAGTGGCATCGTGCGTTGGGACAATGCGGCTTGCAGTCCGTACAACTCCTCGGGCAACGGGAACTGCATCCCGCTGTTCTTCACGATCAGCCTGTCCTCGTGACCCACCCCGCTCGGCGGGCTCCCGCGCTAGCGCGGTGAGCCGCCAAGCGATCGCCAGACCTTGAACACATCCGGAGGCGGCGGCTCGACCAGGTCGAGCTCGCCGCCTTCGACGTTCGGGAGCCGGAGGCGTCGGCAGTGGAGCATCACGCGCGCCGCCCGGACCACGCGGCCGTCGTCGAGGGTGACGCGCCGAGGCCCGCCGTAGCGCACGTCGCCGAGCAGCGGCGCGCCCGCGTTCGCGGCGTGGACGCGGAGCTGGTGCGTGCGACCCGTCTCGGGGAACAGCGCGAGCGCGGCGCCGCCGAGGAATTCCTCGAGGACCTCGTAGCGCGTGCGCGCACGCTGCAGGCGCTCCCCCGAGCCACCCTCGGGCACCGCGATCCGGAGCCGTCGATCGCGCGGGTCGATCGCGATCGACGCGTCCCAGACGCCCTCGCGCGGGGTCGGCGCCACGACCGCGAGGCCGAGGTACTCGCGGAAGTACGCGCCCCGCTCGCGCGCTTGCTTCAACGCGTGGATGGCGTCTTTGGTCTTGGCGAACGTGACGAGCCCGCTGACCTCCGCGTCGAGGCGAGAGGTCGGGTGGAGCTTCACCCCGAGCTGCGCCTCGAGGCGCGTGGTGAGCGAGTCGCCGCCGTCCGGCGCGGTCGTGGCGATCCCGCTCGGCTTCTTCGCGATCGCGAGGTGCGCGGACTCGTAGGCGAGCTCGATCACGCGCGCGTCACGATGCGGACGGTGCCCGCGGCGCCGTCGACCTCGATCTCGTCGCCGGTCTTGATCAGGCGGGTGCCGACCTTGACGTTCACGACGGTGGGGACGCCGTACTCGCGGGCCACCACCGCCGCGTGCGAGAGCGGGCCGCCGAGGTCGGTGACGACGGCCGAGGCGACGAGGAACAGCGGCGACCAGCCCACGTCGGCGTACGGCGCGACGAGGATCTCGCCGTTCTCCAGGGTCCCCGCCTCGGCCGGATCGATCAGCACGCGCGCCTTCGCGCGCACGCGACCGCTCATCGCGGCGAGGCCCTTCAGCGCGTCCTGATCGGCCGGCGGCTCGGGCACCGGCGGCGGGAAGCCGACGAAGGTGTCGGGCGGCGGCGGCAGCGCGCGGTCGCGCTCGAGCTGGAGCCTCCGGCGTCGGATCAGCGGGGCCAGGGCGCCGCTCTCACCCCGCAAGAAGGCGTGCATCTCTTCGACGGACAGGTAGAACGCCGCGTTGGCGCCGGCGCCGGGCTCCATCACCGCGAGGCGGCGCGAGGCGTCGAGCGCGACGGCGCGGTAGAGGCCGAGCACCTTCACGACGTGCGCGCGCAGGCGCTCGCGGAGTCGGGTGAAGCGCTGCGCGAGCGCGAGGAGGTGCCGCGCGGCGAGCTTCGACGGCCCGGGGAGCCGGCGCTCGAGCTCCTTCTGCGCCGCGTCGCGCACCTGACGTTGACGCCGCTCGATGTCGACGGGGGTGTCGCCGTGCCCCGCGCGGCCGAGGTGCGCTCGCAGGGTGGCGAACGGCAGGCTCGGATCCTCGTCCCAGCGCGGCTCGCCGATCTCGGCCTCGCGCGCGCCCCGGTAGCCGTAAGCGGTCAGGAACCGCTCCATCGCGCGCCGCGTGGGGCCAGCGGGCAGGTCTCGGACGGCGAGCTCGCGCACGTCCGCGCCGAGGATCCGCTCGCGCGCCTCGGGCTCCGCGCGCGCCATCTCCGCGATGTGCCAGAGCGCGAGGCCCGGCGCCGCGGACTCGACGTCGGCGAGGCCCGTCAACAGGTCGCGCTCGAGCCGCGCCGCGTCGGCCCGCGCGACCACCGAGAGCAGCCCACGCAGCCCGACGATGGTGCCGAGCAGGTTGCCGTAGACGTTGAGCATCACCTGCCCGCTGTCGTCGAGGAGGCGCTCGACACGGAACAGGACGCGGCCGAGCCCGGAGCTCGAGAGCACGCGGAAGTCGATCGAGGTCAGGCGGTTTCGCTCTTCACCGAACGCCTGCTCGAAGCGCGCGACCCGGTCGGTGAGGCCGACGTTCTCGCGGGCGTAGCGCGCCACGGTCAGCGGCAGCTTCATGAGGAAGCGCGAGGAGCCGCGGGACTCGACGTCCATCTCGAGCCGGTCCGCTTCGTCGCCCCCGGCGAGCGACAGGAGCGTGCGCGGTCGCAGGCCCGGCACCTGCGACGCGATCTCCATGAACTCGCTCATGTTCAGGTAGATCCGGCCGCGGAAGCTGCCGACGAGCTCGGCGTCCTTGGGGACCGAGCAGCCCACGGAGCCGAACGCCCGGCGGAAGCCGCGCTCGGAGAACTCGCTCAGGATCGACCACGTCAGCGGGGTCGCCACGCCGGGCAGCGCCTCGCCCACGTTCACGTTCGACCAGACCAGCCGCGCGCGCTCCCGCGCGGTGCGGCGGCGCCGGCTGCGGCGCTTGCGCGGCGGCGTCGCGAGCGCGGTGACCGGTCGGGCCTGGAGCAGGTAGAGCGTGCCCCCGGCCATCGCCCACTCCACGTCGCGCGCGTCGTCGAAGTGGTCCTCGATCCGGACACCGAGGTTGACGAGCTGCTCGAGCGCGTCGTCGTCGAGGCACGCGCGCTCCTTGTCATCGCGAGCGACCGGCTCGTCGCGGAGGCCGCCGGCCTCGTCCCAGCGCACCGCGAGCGCCTTGTCTCCGATCACGCGATCCCGGACGTAGCCGCTCGCCTTGTCGACGCGGAACGTGTCGGGCGAGACCCGGCCGTCCATCACCGCCGAGCCGAGGCCCCACGACGCGTTCACCACGATCTCGCCCGGGTCCCCCGAGAGCGGGTTCACCGTGAACATCGCCCCGGCGACCTCGGCGGGGACCATCGCCTGAAGGACGATGCCGACACCGGCGCCGGGCTCCTCGACGCCGAGGCTGCGCACGTACGTGATCGCGCCGACCGTCAGCACGCTGGCCCAGCACGCGCGGACGGCGTCGAACAGCTCCTCCTCGGTCCGGACCCCGAGGACGGTCTCGTGGAGGCCCGCGGCGCTGCTGGCCTCCTGGTCTTCGCGCGTCGACGACGACCGGACGGCGATCGCGAGCGCGCCCTCCGCGAGGAGCGACCGCATCGCCTCGACGAGCCCCGACCGAACGGCGTCGGGGATCGGGGCCGCGCGCGCCCGCGCCGCGATCGCCGCGAGGCGGGTCGGATCGAGCTGGCTGGTCGGCAGGCGCAGGAGGCTCGGCGGCCGGTCCGCCTCGGGGAGGGCATCCGCGAAGAAATCGTCGGCCGCGGACGCGGCCAGGGCGTAGGCCGCGGGGACGGGGAATCCGGCGCGAGCGAGGGCCGCGAGGTTCTTCGCCTTGCCCCCGAACGCGTGCGCTTTGCGGGGGACGATGGACTCGATGCGGCGGACGACAGCGCTCACGGGGGCGCGAAGGATACCAGCGACGGGCGTGCGAGGGCGCCCGAGTCGTGTCATGACGCGACGCGTCATTCCGGCGCCGGCGGTGAAAAGGCCCGGCGGCCGGGGTATCGTCGATTCCCTACGAGGCCCCCATGTCCTTTCGTCGATCCCTCTTCCTCTCGTCTCTCCTCTTCACCGCCTGCGCGCAGGGGGGTGGCACCCTCGTCGACGCCGGCTCGCCGCCACCGCCGGTCGACGCCAGCTCGATGGACTCCGGCGACGTGATGGGCTTCGACGCCGGTGACGTGATGGGCTTCGACGCCGGCGACGTGATGGGGGTCGACGCGGGCGACATGGGCACCGACGCGGGGACCACGATGGGCACCGACGCGGGGATCATGATGGGCACGGACGCGGGGTTCGACGCCGGGTTCGACGCGGGGCCGCCGCCTGGGTGCACGACGGCCGCGGACTGCTCCGACGGGCTCAACTGCAACGGGGCCGAGCGCTGCATCGGCGGGACCTGCTCGGCGGGCACGCCGTTCACCTGCGATGACGCGATCTCCTGCACCCGCGACACCTGCGTCGAGGGCGCCAGCCCGACGTGTAGCTTCACCGCCGACGACGCGCTGTGCCCGAGCGGCCAGAGCTGTGGGGCGGCGGGCTGCACGGCCATGTGCTCGGACTCGCCGTGCCGGCTGGTGAGCCCGCAGTGCGGCTGCCCGGGCGGTCAGGGCTGCTACCTCAGCGGGACGAGCCGCGTGTGCGTCACCGCGGGATCGTCGGCGGTCGGGGCGACCTGCTCGGGCCTCTCGAGCTGCACGCCGGGCGCGATCTGCATCAACGTCGCGAGCAGCGGCACGGCGGCCAACATGTGCAGCCGCTTCTGCAACACGGACTCGGACTGCGGCGGCGGGCTCTGCCTCCACACCCTGAACGACGGCGCCGGCGGCTCGATCCCCGGCGTCACGGTGTGCACCAGCCCCTGCAACCCGGCGACGCGCGCGGGCTGCCCGGCGGGCACCGCCTGCAACATCTATCAGGAGAGCGCGGGCGCCATGCGCCTGTTCACCGACTGCTCGGCGCCGGTGGGGACCGGGACGCAGTTCTCGACGTGCACCGACCCCGAGGACTGCGCGGCGGGCTACGGCTGCTTCGGCACCGCCCCGAGCGAGTGCCTGCGCTGGTGCACCGGCATCGGGCTGTCGGGGACGGCCGCCGGCTGCGCCACCGGGTTGACCTGCTACGGGTTCACGACGCCGATCATCGTCGGCGGCACCCAGTACGGGGTGTGCGACCTCTGAGCGGCGGCTCGCGCGGCGTCAGCGGCGCCCCTTGAACCCCATCATGTCCTGGATGACCGACTCCGACGCTTCGGCGATCTCCATCTCCTCGCGCAGGCGATCCGCGCAGTCCTCGCAGACCTTCTTCGTCTTCCCGCCGACCTTGACCTTCACCAGCTCGTCGACCTCGTCCTCGCACTCACGACACTCCGGCATGGATGGCTCCTCGCATTCTCGGCTTGAAAGCACCAGCGCGAGATTCTACTCCTAGCCAACCTCCAGCCGTATTCACCTTCGGGAGGCCGTCAGCGTGGCCATGGACGAGAAGATCGCCGAAATCTTGAGCTTTTGGTTCGACCCGCCCCCCGAGGGCGAGGAGCGCCCGCAGGGGATGGAGCTCTGGTTCGCCAAGAGCGCGGCGACCGACAGGAAGATCGAGCGGAAGTTCGGCCGCACCGTCGAGAGGGCCAAGTCCGGCGCGCTCGACGCTTGGGCGGAGACCCCCAAGGGGCGCCTCGCCCTCATCGTGCTGCTCGACCAATTCAACCGGAACGTCCACCGCGAGACCCCGGAGATGTTCGCCGGCGACGAGAAGGCGCTCGCGCTCTGCCTCGACGGGCTCGACGAGGGCATGGATCGCTCGCTCAACGCGCTCGAGCGAGCCTTCTTCTACATGCCCTGCATGCACGCCGAGGACGTCGACATGCAGCTCACGAGCGTGGAGGTCTTCGCGGAGCTCCTCGCCGAGGCGCCGCCGGAGCACAAGAAGGCCTGCGAGGCCTTCCTGCAGCACGCCGAGAAGCACCGTGACGTGGTCGAGCGCTTCGAGCGCTTCCCGCACCGCAACGCGATCCTCGATCGCTCGTCGAGCCCCGAAGAGTCGGCGTTCCTGCAGCACAGCGGTTTGCTCTGACGTGTGCGGCGTCTTCGGCATCGTAGGCGCGCCGGAGGCTTCCAACCTCGCGTACCTCGGTCTCCATTCGCTCCAGCATCGGGGCCAGGAGAGCGCGGGGATCGTCAGCTCGGACGGTGAGCGCCTCTTCGCGCACCGCGGGCTCGGCCTCGTGCAGGACGTGTTCGGGGAGCGGGTCCTCGATCGCCTCCCCGGCGATCGGGCGATCGGCCACGTGCGCTACAGCACCGCGGGCGACAGCGGCCTCAAGAACGCGCAGCCGATCGCCGTCGACTACGCGCACGGCTCGCTCGCCGTCGCGCACAACGGCAACCTGACGAACTTCGATCCCCTGCGCGCCTCGCTCGAGGCCGAGGGATCGATCTTCCAGACCACCAGCGACACCGAGCTGCTCGTCCACCTCATCGCGCGCTCGCGCGAGGAGACGACGGTCGAGCGCCTCGTCGACGCCCTCCGACACGTCGAGGGCGCCTACTCGATGGTGTTCCTGACGCCCAACGAGCTGATCGCGGTGCGGGACCCCCACGGCTTCCGGCCGCTCTGCCTCGGGCTGATGAGCGACAAGACGCACGTCGTCGCGTCCGAGCGAGGGGCGTTCCACCTCATCGGCGCCGAGCACCTGCGCGACATCGAGCCCGGCGAGATGGTGGTCATCGACCAGAAGGGCGTGCGCTCGCTCCGCCCCTTCGACCCCGAGCCCCGCAAGATGTGCATCTTCGAGTACGTCTACTTCGCGCGGCCGGACTCGACGACGGAAGGGATCGGGGTCTACGGCGCGCGGCAGCGCCTCGGCGCGCGGCTCGCGGAGGAGCAGCCGGCCGACGTCGACGTGGTGATCCCCGTGCCGGACAGCGGCGTCGCGTCGGCGATGGGCTACGCGCAGCACCTCGGGCTGCCCTTCGAGCTCGGGCTGATCCGCAGCCACTACGTGGGTCGGACCTTCATCGAGCCGGCGCAGTCGATCCGGCACTTCGGGGTGCGCCTGAAGCTCAGCCCCGTGCGCGACGTGCTGCGCGGCAAGCGCGTCGCGGTGGTCGACGACTCGATCGTGCGCGGCACGACGAGCCGGAAGATCGTCACGATGCTCCGGGACGCGGGCTGCCGCGAGGTCCACCTCCGCATCTCGTCGCCGCCCACGCGGTGGCCTTGCTTCTACGGGATCGACACGCCGTCGCGCGGCGAGCTGATCGCCTCGAGCCACTCGGTGGAGGAGATTGGTCGCTACATCACGGCGGACTCGCTCGGGTACGTCAGCCTCGAGGGCCTCCGCGCGGCGGTCGGCGGCGAGGGCTACTGCGACGCGTGCTTCAGCGGCGACTACCCCGTCCCGGTCCGCCGGCGCGACGACTCGGTCAAGCGGCAGCTCCCGCTCGTCGGCGTCTGAGGGGGCGTCAGGGTGCGTCGGCCTCGGGGTCGGCGGAGAAGACCGCCTGCACCTCGTTGGCCAGCGCGCGGGCGACCTCGACGTCGAGGTCGAACAGCCCGGGGGCGATCCGCTCGATGTTGCGCTTGTAGACGAAGATGCGCCCCACGCGATCGGGCTGCCCCGGCTCCGAGACGGCGTCGAGGAGGACCGGCGTCCGCGGGTCCGCGCCCTCCGCCACGACCTCGGCGCCGGGCAGGTCCGTGACCACCACGAGCGCGCCCTCGATGACGCTCGAGACCTCGGCGGGCAGCGTCGTCAGCGCGGACTGCACCCGCCGCTCGAACTGGCCGAGGGGGATCGTCCACGGCGGCGCGTCGCTCTGGTGGTCGAGCTCGCGCGACTGGAGGAAGGCGAGCAGCGCGCCGGTCTTGTCGCCGCGCGCCTCGAGGCCGAGCGCGAGGAAGTAGAACGCGTCCGAGGTCGGCTCCTCGGCCACGGCCTGCTCGAGCAGCGCCATCGCCGCGTCGGTGTCGCCGACGTCGAGGAGCGCGCCACCGACGGCGGTGGTGATCCGAGGGTTCTCGAACGGGCCGGCGGGGAGGTCGCGCACGACGCTCGTGGCCGCGACCCGGTCGCCGCGGAAGAGGTGGATGTCCACCTCGAGCAGCATCGTGTCGGCGAGCTCGTCCGCGGAGCCGTCCTCCTCGAGCCACTCGCGGGCCTCGCGGACCATCTCGAGGGCGCCCTCGAGATCGTTGAGGGGGTGCATCAGCAGATCGGCGGCGTTGAGCATCGCGTCGACGTAGCTCTCGTCGAGGTCGAGGGCCTGACGGTAGTGCTCGAGCGCCTCCTCGGCCCGGCCCTCGGCCTGGAAGATGTAGCCGATGAGGTTGTGCGCCTCGGGCGATCCCTCGTCGAGCTCGAGGGACTTCTCGGCGGACAGCATGGCGCCGCTGAAGTCACCGCGCGCGACGAGGTCCCAGCCTCGATCGAGGTGCGCGGAGAGCTGGCCCATGGGCTCGTCGGAGGGGTCGTTCATGGCGGCCGAGCGAAGAGCCAGGGCTTTGCGCGCGAGGATGCCGGCGTCAAGCCGCGAGCATGTCATCCTGGCGGGGTGCTCCGGCCCGCCACGCTCGCGCCGCTCCTCGCGCTCTCGACGGCGGGGTGCCTCGGGCTGACCCCCGCCCCCGACGAGCCCGTCTCGTACGGCGCTACGAACCTTGGCGTGCTCCGCAACGGCGAGGCGCTGCCCGACACGGGGCCGGGCTTCGAGCGGGCGCGCCCCGGCGAGGAGACGCGGTTCGGGACCCCGCGCATGGTCGACGTGCTCGAGCGGGCCTTCACGAACGTGGCGGCCCGGTTCCCGAACACCGCGCCGATGCGCGTCGGCGACCTCAGCGCGCCGCCCGGCGGGCGGCATCATCGGCACGGATCCCACCGCACCGGGCGCGACGTCGACGTGCTCTTCTACGTGACCGATCCGACCGGTCGCTCGCGGCGCGGCCGCGGGTGGCTCGCGTACAACCGGTTCGGCTACGCGGTCGAGCACGAGCGCGAGGACGCGGGCCCGGCGGGCGGGCTGTTCCTCTTCGACGAGGCTCGCAACTGGCACTTCGTGCGGACCCTGTTGCTCGACGAGGAGGCGGGGGTGCAGTGGATCTTCGTGAGCCGGGGCGTGAAGGCGCGGCTCCTGCGCTACGCGATCGAGCACGAAGAGGATCCGCGTGCGCTGCTGCGGGCGGCGTCGGTGCTGCACCAGCCGATCGGCGCGAGCCCGCACGACGACCACTTCCACGTCCGCGTGTTGTGTACGCCGCGCGAGCGCGCCTACGGCTGCGAGGAGCGCGGGCCGATCTGGTCGTGGCTCCGTGACCGCGAGAAGGGCGACACGGTGGCGGGCGAGCCGCTCGACGACGTCGCGCTGGTGCGGGCGATCACGGAGCCGATCGAGGCGGTCGCCGAGGCTCAGGCCGCCGACGCCGGGCGCGGGCCGACGTAGCGCGAGCGCGGGCGGATGAGCCGCCCCGACGCGCGCTGCTCGTCGTAGTGGGCGCACCAGCCGATCACGCGGGCGCTCGCGAAGGTGGGGGTGAACGAGCCCCGCGGCAGGCCCAGCGCCTCGAGCAGGGTGGCGGTGTAGAACTCGACGTTCGCGCGGATCGCCCGGCCCGGCTTGTCCGCCGCGAGGACCCGCTCGGCCGCGCGCTCCACCGCGCGCGCGAGCGCGAGGCGCGCGTCGTCGCCGCGATCGGCGAGCCCCTCGAGGGCGCGCTCGAGCACCGCGGCTCGCGGGTCGCGCACGCGGTAGACGCGGTGGCCCATCCCCATCACGCGCTCGCCGCGCGCGAGGGCGGCACGGATCCAGGCCTCGGCCGCTTCGGGCTCGCCGACCGCGTCGAGCATGTCGAGCACGGGGCCCGGCGCGCCGCCGTGGAGCCGCCCCTTGAGCGCGCCGATCGCGGCCACGATCGCGGAGACCCGATCGGACTCGGTGGACGCGACGACGCGCGCGGCGAACGTCGAGGCGTTCATCCCGTGGTCGACGACGGTCGCGAAGTAGGCGTCCATCGCGGCGGCCTCGTCGGCGCTCGGGGCGCGGTCGTGGACCATGCGCAGGTAGTCGGCGGCGTGGCTCGACGTCGGGTCCGGCGGGACGGGGGCGAGGCCGCGGGAGCGCCGCGACCACGCCGCGGCGAAGACGGCCACCGCCGCGGCGAGCTCCGGCGCGGCGGTGGCGCTGTCGAGCTGCGCGACCGACGCTCGCAGCGCGTCCATCCCGTCCGCGAGGTCGAGCGCGCCGCCGAGCCGATCGATCCGCTCGAACGCCGCCGCGCGGCCGGGGCCGAGATCCACCGGCGGGGCGTCCACCGAGCCATGCAGGAACAGGCTGGCGACCCGCTCGAACGGGATCACGCCGGCCAGCTCCGAGACGGGCCAGCCGCGCAGGAGCAGCTCCCCCGCCTCGCCGTCCACCGCGCTCGTCGTCGTCTCGGCGACGATCACACCCTCGAGTCCATCCATCGGGCACCTCCTTCGATGGCGAGAACGTGCGAGCCGGTGATACGTTGATCAACGTGGATTCATGAATCAACCCGATGGAAACGACGATCCACTCGAGGGGTGGCTCGAGGCCGACGAGGCGGCCGCGCTGCTCGAGGTGAAGCGTGAGACGCTGTACGCGTACGTGAGCCGCGGGCGGATCCGGAGCCGCGCCTCCGGGGGGCGGCGGCGCTCGTACCAGAAGGCCGACGTCCTGCGGCTCAAGGCGCAGACCGACGCGCGCGCGGGGCACGGGGCCGTCGCGGCGGGGGCGCTCCGCTGGGGGGAGCCGGTCCTCGACTCGGCGATCACGCGGATCGACGCGACGGGGCCGGCGTACCGCGGCCACGTCGCGGTGGGGCTCGCGGAGCGGGGCGTCTCGTTCGAGCGCGTCGCGGAGCTGCTGCTGGCGGGCACGCTGGTGGACGAGGCCTCGTGGAGCGGGCGGCTCCCGCTGGCGCCGACGCGTCGGCTGGCGGGGCTCGTGTCGGCGGACGCGCGACCGGTCGACGCGGCGATGCTCGCGCTGCCCGCGTTCGCGATGCGGGATCCCGGCCGCCACGATCTCGGCGTCGAGGCCGAGCTGCGCGTGGCGCGTCGGATCATCCGTGGGCTCGCCGCGTCGCTCGGCGCGCTCGACTCGGGGGCGCGGGTCCGAGAGGCCGCCGATCAGCCCTCCGTCTCGCGGACCGTGGCGGTCGCGCTCGGGGTTCGGCCGACGCGTCGCGCGCTCCTGGCGATCGATCGCGCGCTCGTCGTCTGCGCGGATCACGAGCTCAACGCGTCGAGCTTCGCGTGTCGGATCGCGGCGGCGGCGGGCGCGGATCTGTACGCGTGCACGCTCGCGGGGCTCGCGACGCTGACCGGCGCGCGGCACGGCGGGGTCAGCGATCGGGTCGCCGCGTTGTGCGACGAGGTCGGCGCGCCGGAGCTCGCCACCCGGGTCGTGCGCGAGCGGCTGCGGCGCGGGGACTCGGTGCCGGGCTTCGGGCACCCGCTCTACCCCGACGGAGATCCGCGCGCGCGCTCGCTGCTCGACGCGGCGGTGAGCCTGGCCCCGCGCAACCCGCGGGTGCGTGTGCTGGTCGCGCTGGTGGACACGCTCGAGCTGGTGGGCGGTGATCGGCCGACGCTCGACGTGGGGCTCGTGTCGCTGGCGGCGGCGCTCGGGTTGCCGCCGGGCGGAGCGACGGCGCTGTTCGCGGTGGGGCGCTCGGCGGGGTGGCTCGCGCACGCGATGGAGCAGCGCGCGGCGGGGTACCTCCTGAGACCTCGGGCGCGCTACGTGGGGCCGCCTTTGTCGCCCGACGGGTGACAGACTCGTTCGGCCGCTGCGCGTCCGGTCGGTGGTACGGGCATTGCGGATGGGGAGACCGTGCGATGGAGCGCGGTCGTCTTCCTCTTCCTCCTCGGGGCCTGCGAGGGCCTGATCTCGTTGGACGTCCCGCAGCCGGATCGCCCGCCGGGGCCGCCGCCGAGCATCTTCGTGGACGGCGGCCGACCGCCGCCGGGCGTCGACGGCGGCGAGTGCGACGTCGGTGACCACCGCCCGAGCGCGGTCTTCCACGGGACCACGGAGCCGACGCTGCTCTCGATGACGAACGGGCAGAAGCTCGCGGTGGTGATGTACAGGACGGGCGGCGGGGTGTGCAGCGGCACGATCATCGCGGACCGCTGGGTGCTCACCGCCAAGCACTGCAACCCGTCGGGCGGCACCACCGGGAGCGTCCACTTCGGCCGCGATCCCGACAACCCCGACATCGCCATCGACGTGGCGCGCGTGCTCCGCCACCCGGGCCGCGATCTGATCTTGCTCGAGCTCAGCGAGTCGGTGCACGGGCGGCTCGCGGACGTCTCCTTCATCCCGTACTTCACGGGGCCGATCGACTCGAGCTGGAGCGGGCGCACGGTCGAGTGCGCGGGCTACGGGACGCAGGAGGACGGCACGCTCGGCGAGCGTCGGTTCACCGCGGAGCCGATCTCGGGCGTCGACGGCACGTACATCACGGTGGACGGCGAGGGGCGCCACGGGCTGTGCGGCGGCGACTCCGGCGGCCCGATCTTCTATCAGGACACGGCCGGGCAGATCTTCGTGCTCGGCGCGCTCACCGGCGGCGACACGTCGTGCGTGGGCGAGGACAACTACACCCGGGTCGACCCCGCTTGGGTCCTCGAGAACGTGGGGCCGACCGACCCACCCGACCCGCCGGCCGACCCGTGCATGGGGCTCGACGCGCGGGGGCGATGCGACGGCAGCACCGCGGAGTGGTGCGAGGGCGGGGCGCTGCAGCGCATGGACTGCGTGGGCGACACGACCTGCCGCGACGGCGCCGACGGCTACCGCTGTCGAGGCCCGGACCCGAGCCCCGGCGACCCTTGCGACGGGCTCACGATGCAGGGGCGATGCACCGCGGACGGCACCGCGGAGTGGTGCGAGGGCGGGATCATCCGGCGGGCCTACTGCACCCGCTGCGGCCTCGCGTGCCGGCCGATCACCGCGCTCGGCGGCGTGTGGTGCGAGGAGGCGGGGATCCCGCCGTAGGGGCGGCGCGAAAGTTCGAAAAGCTCGATCCGTCCCCAACCGCTTCGGGGGCGTTCGGGCACGGGCACGGGCACGGGCACGGCTAGCCGCAGGGCGCTGTCAGCGCCCTGTTGCTAGGTGGCGCGAGATCTCCGGGGAGACTCGCTTGGCGTCGTCGGCGTGCTTGAGGAGGACGCCGAGGGTCTGGCGCACGAGCTCGGGGTCGAGGGTGCGCGCGCCGAGGAGGACGAGGGCCCGGGCCCAGTCGAGGGTCTCGGCGACGCTGGGGGTCTTGCGCAGCTCGCCGCCGCGCACCGACTGGACGAAGGCCACGAGGTGCTTGGCCAGGGCCTCGCTGGCCTCGGGGACCTGGCGCCGGACGATCTTCAGCTCGCGGGCGGCGTCGGGGAAGTCGAGGACCAGGTGCAGGCAGCGACGCCGCAGGGCCTCGGTGAGCTCGCGGGTGGCGTTGCTCGTCAAGACGACGTACGGCCTCGAGCGCGCCTCGAGGGTGCCGAGCTCGGGCACGCTGACGGTGTAGTCGCTCAGGACCTCGAGCAGCATGGCCTCGAGCTCGGGGTCGCCGCGGTCGACCTCGTCGACGAGGAGCACGACGGGGGTCTCGCTCCGCAGCGCGGCGAGCAAGGGGCGCTCGACGAGGAAGCGCTCGTGGAAGAAGGCGGCGTCGTGGGCGGCGACGCGGTCGACGGCCTCGCTCAGGTCGGCGGCGCCCGCGACGGTGTCGGCGAGCGCGTCGCGCACGAGCTGGGTGTAGAGCAGCTGCTTGCCGTACTCCCACTCGTAGAGCGCCTTGGACTCGTCGAGGCCCTCGTAGCACTGCAGGCGCAGCAGCGCGCAGCCACGCGCCCGCGCGACGGCCTTGGCCAGCTCGGTCTTGCCCACCCCGGGCGGGCCCTCGATCAAGAGGGGGCGGCCGAGCGCGCCGGCGAGCCAGCCGACGACGACGGTGTCGCGGTCCGCGAGGTAGCCCGCGTCGTCGAGGGCCGTCGCGAAGGCCTCGACGGTGGGGAAGGGCGGCTCGGTCATGCGCGCACGGCTTAGCACGCGCCGCGCGACCGAGTCGCTGCCAACCGCTCAGTCCAGGAGGATGCGGCAGACCGCGCCGACGTCCTCCGCCGAGGCGTGCGGTCCACAGCAAACCCAGTTGTCGGGGAGCTCGATGCCGATCACGCCGAGGCGCTCCTCGAGGTCGGCCCGCTCGCCCCACAGGACGATGCGCGCGTCGCTGGGCAGCTCGGGGCCGAGCGCGAGCAGCGTCTCGACGCTGACGACGGGGCGGCGACAGTCGACGACGACGAGGTCGGTCTCGCGCTGGTCGAGCTCCTCGAGGATCGCGAGCGCGTCGCGGACCGCGTGCACCGTCGCGACGCCGACGAGGGCGCGGCTCATCTCGGAGAGGCCGCCCGGATCCATGCTCGCGACGGCGACGATCTGGACGCGCTCGGGCGCGGGGTCGGTCGGGTAGAGCGGACCCGGCTCGGCGGGCGGGTGGCTGAGCACGGGCGGCGGGACGTAGGTGACCTCGGGGAAGTCGCCCGGGGTGGTGCGGCCGGGCGGGCGCGACGGTCGGACGCTCGACACCTCGGTCGAGCGGACCATCTCGGCCACGGGCAGCAGCTGCCCCTCGAGCGACTCCGCGGCGCCTTGCCCGAGCACCTGCTCGGCGGCGGCGAACAGCGCGCCTCGAACGAAGTCGGCGACCTCCGGCCCGCGCTCCGGGATCCGCTCGTGCTGCGCCCAGCGGAGCGCGAGGGCGAGGACGGCGTTGCGGACCTTGGGCACCGCCAGCGCGTCGATCGCCTCGACGACCGCGCGCTCCACCAGTCCTCCAGAGGCAGCGTGCTGCAAGCGTTCCGTCCGATCGCGGGAGCTTCGAGAGCCCGTAGGGTACGGGAGCGCCGCCAGCCGATCCATAGGGGTGGGGCCCCTCACGATGCTCGCTTGCCCGCGAGTTGAAAACGATTATCATTCGCTCGTGGAGGATGGAGCCACCCTGGACGAGCTCCCCGTCGGCGCCGAAGGCACCGTGGTGGCGGTCCGGTGCGAGCGCGCCATCGCCCGTCGCCTGATGGAGATGGGCGTGCTCCCGGGGACGCGCGTGGCGGTCGTCCGCGTGGCCCCCCTCGGCGACCCGATTCAGCTGCGACTGCGCAGCTACTCGCTGTCGATCCGTCGTCGAGAGGCGGCCGGCATCGTGCTGTCCGACGTGCGCGAGCCGGTGGCCGCGGCGGCGGTGGCGGAGCAGGCCCCTTCGTGAGCGCGGCGCCGGCCCTGGCGCCCCGGCCGCGGGTCGCCCTGGCCGGCAACCCGAACGCCGGGAAGACGACCCTCTTCAACGCGCTGACCGGCTCGTCGGCGCGCACCGGGAACTACCCGGGCGTCACCGTCGAGCGTCGGGTCGGCGAGTGGAAGCTCGCGACCGACGCCCCGGTCGAGGTGCTCGACGTCCCCGGCACCTACAGCCTCAGCGCGCGGTCGCCGGAGGAGCAGGTCGCGGTCGACGCGGTGCTGCCGTCGAGCGCCGAGCGATCGCCCGACGTCGTCGTGGTGGTGGCCGACGCGGGCGCGCTCGAGCGGCACCTCTACCTCGCGCAGCAGATCATCGACGCGGGGCTGCCCGTGGTGCTCGCGCTCAACCTGATGGACGAGGCGGAGCGGGCGGGGGTGAAGGTCGACGCGACGAGCCTCGGGGAGGCGCTCGGGGTCGAGGCGATCCGCCTCGTCGCGACCAAGGGCGAGGGGCTCGCGGAGCTCGCGAGCGCGGTGTCGCGAGCGCTCGAGCGGGGCCCCGCGCGCGGCGAGCCCGAGCCGATCCCCGCCGCCCTCGAGAGCTTCGTCGCGCCGATCGAGGCGCGGGTGAAGGAGCAGCGACCGGGCGATCCGCCGGCGGCGCAGCGGGCGCGCGCGCTCTGGGCGATGCTCTCGCTCGGCGACGACGAGCTCGAGGGGATCGACGCCGAGCTGCGGACGCGCGTGAAGGACGCGCACGAGCGCGCCGCCGCCGAGGAGATCGATCTCGACAGGGAGATCATCGCCGCGCGCTACGCCCGGATCGACGAGCACATGCGCTTCGTCGTCCCCGCCCCGGTCACCGATCGCGTCGGCTGGACCGAGCGGCTCGATCAGGCGCTGACCCACCCGGTGCTCGGCGTCCTGGTGTTCGCGGTCGTGATGCTGGTCCTCTTCGAGGCGCTCTTCCGCTGGTCCGACCCGCTCATCGGCGGCATCGAGGTGAGCGTCGCGTTCCTGCAGGGGCTCGCCGCGGCGGTGCTCCCGGACGGCCCGCTCGAGGGCCTCGTGGTCGACGGGATCATCGCCGGCGTCGGCAACGTGGTCGTGTTCGTCCCGCAGATCGCCTTGCTCTTCACGTTCATCGCGGTCCTCGAGGACAGCGGCTACCTCGCGCGGGTCGCGTTCGTGATCGACCGCCTGATGCGCGGCGTCGGGCTGCACGGCAAGGCCTTCGTCCCGCTCCTGAGCGGGTTCGCCTGCGCGATCCCCGCGGTCATGGCGACGCGCACGATCGAGAGCCGCAAGGACCGCCTCGTCACGATGCTCGCGCTGCCCCTGATGAGCTGCAGCGCGCGGCTCCCCGTCTACGCGCTCGTCATCGCGGTGGTGTTCCCCGCCGACGAGCGGCTCGGCTTCGTCTCGGTGGGCGCGCTCGTGCTCTTCGCGATGTACGCGCTCAGCGTCTCGGCCACGCTCGGGGCCGCCGCGGTGCTCCGGCGGACGGTCCTGCGCGGGCCGCGGCCGGCGCTCGTGCTGGAGCTGCCGCCCTACCGCTGGCCCGCGCCGCGCAACGTCATCAGCTCGGTGTGGCGTCGGGTGAAGGACTTCCTCGTGGACGCGGGGACCATCATCCTCGCGATCACGATCGTGCTCTGGGCGCTCCTGACCTACCCGACGAACGACTCGGTGTCCGCGCGCTTCGCGGACCTCCGCGCCGAGGCGGCGAGCTCCCTCGAGGGCGAGGCGCTCGAGGCGCGCAACGCGGAGCTCGAGACGCAGGAGGCGTCCGAGCAGCTGCGCCACAGCGCCGCAGGATCGATCGGCCGCTTCATCGAGCCCGCGATCGAGCCGCTCGGCTTCGACTGGCGCATCGGCATCGGGCTCATCGGGTCGTTCGCGGCCCGCGAGGTCCTCGTGAGCACGCTCGGGATCGTGTGGGGCATCGGCGACGACTCGGACGAGAGCCCGCCGCTGCGCGACGCGCTGCGGAACGCGACGCGCGACGACGGCACCCCGCTGTTCACGCCGCTGACGGGAATCGCGCTGATGGTCTTCTTCGTCCTCGCCGCGCAGTGCATGAGCACCATCGCGGTGGTGCGGCGGGAGAGCGGGTCGTGGAAGTGGCCGCTCCTGATGGTCGCCTACATGACGACCCTCGCGTACGTCGGCGCGCTGCTCGTGCAGCAAGGCGGTCGGCTCTTGGGCTACGGCTGACGCGATGACCTGGCAAGACGTGGCCGTCTTCGCGATCGTCGCCGCCGCGCTCGGCTTCCTCGCGTGGAAGATGTGGCCGCGCGCGCGGCGCCCCGACGTCAAGGCGTCGAGCCTCGTCCGCAAGAAGAAGCGCTGAGGCTGCGCCGCTCACTCCAGGTTGAGCGGGATGTTGGCTCGCTGGAACTGCTCCTTGAGGTCCTTCTTGTCGGCGGCCTTCATGTAGGCCTCCTCGGGGGCGACCACGTCGTTCTTCACGTGGTGCATCAGGTGGTCGTTCATCGTCTGCATGCCCTGGCGCTTGCCGGTCTGCATGACGCTGACGAGCTGGTAGGTCTTGCCCTCGCGGATGAGGTTCGAGACGGCGGGGTTGGTGATGAGCACCTCGTAGGCGGCGGCCCGACCACCTCCCTTGCGCTTGCACAGCACCTGGGCGATGACGCCGCGGAGCGACTCGCTGAGCATCGTGCGGATCTGCTCCTGCCGGTCGGCGGGGAACTGGTCGATGATCCGGTCGACGGTCGAGGGCGCGGTCGTGGTGTGGAGGGTGCCGAACACGAGGTGGCCGGTCTCCGCGGTCTCGATGGCGATCGCGATGGTCTCGAGGTCGCGCATCTCGCCGACGAGCACGATGTCCGGGTCCTCGCGGAGCGCGGCGCGGAGGGCGCGCTTGAAGCCCGACGTGTGCGTGCCCACCTCGCGCTGGTTCACGAGGCACTTCTTGTTCGGGTGCACGAACTCGATCGGGTCCTCGATCGTGATGATGTGGTCGGTCCGCCGCTCGTTGATGAAGTCGATCAGCGCGGCCAGCGTGGTCGACTTGCCGCTGCCCGTCGGGCCGGTGACGAGGACGAGGCCCTTGGTCAGGTAGCAGAGGTCGAGGACCTGCTCCGGGATGCCGAGCTTCTGCCACGAGAGGATGTCGAACGGGATCATCCGCATGACCGCGCCCATGCCCTTGCGGTCGCGGAAGTAGTTCACGCGGAAGCGCGCGACGCCCTCGATCGTGTGGGCGAAGTCCGTGTCGGCGTCCGCGTCGAACTCCTCCTTGTTCCGCGGCGGCATGATCTCGCGGAGGATCGGCTCGAGCTCCTTCTCGGTGAGCGGGCCGCGCTCCTCGAGGGGGACCATCTCGCCGTGCAGGCGGACCATGGGGACGACGCCGGTCGAGAGGTGGAGGTCCGAGGCCTCGAGCTGATGCATCATGCGCAGCCAGCGGTTGATCTTCGGCTCGCCCGGCGCGACCTGGACGGACACCGCGGGCGCCGCGTGGGGGGCCTCGGCGGCGGGCGCCGGGCGCGCGGCGGGCACGGCGGCAGCCGGCGCGGCCGCGGGCGCCGCCTCGGCGGGTGCGCCCGTGCTCGGCGCGAGCGTGACGGTCCAGTTGCGGCTCCCCGACGCGTGGATGCTGACCGACACCTGCGTCCCGTTCTCGGCCGTGTGCTCGAAGGTGGCGTTGCCCCGCTGGCGGAGCTCGCTCACCGCCTCCGGGGGCGCGGCCTCCTGCACCAGCTGCGCGACCTGCGCGTGGTCGATCGGGGCGTTGGACCTGCGCTCCCCCGTGGGGAACCGGAACAGGACCGCCTCTCCCGAGGCGAGGACGACCTCCCGCGCGTTGTGGCGGACGAGGTGCTGCACGTAGAAGTCGATGCGCTTCATGGGGATGTGGTCCGGCCAGGGTAAGCGAACGCGCCGGGTGGGCGAAGGACGATTAAGGTACAACCGCGGCGTGAACGAAGCGGCCCCGAAGCTCCCTCGCGTCCTCTGGGTCGTCGCCGGTCTGGGCCTCGTCGGCTTCGCCATCTACGGGCTCCGCGCGGTCCTCTCGCCGATCTTCTTCGCGTTCATGATCGCGTACCTGCTCGACCCGCTCGTCGACCGGTTCGAGAAGCGCGTCCCGCGCGCGGTCGGCATCGTGCTCGTGCTCGGGATCGCGCTCGCCGCGATGACGTTGTTCTTCGTGCTCCTGCTGCCGAGCGTGGTCCACGAGGTGCTCGAGTTCGGCAATCAGCTGCCCGACAAGCTCACCGGGCTGAAGGCGACGGTCGAGCCCTGGCTGCGCGAGTACGGGATCGAGCTGCCGCACGACTTCGAAGAGCTGCGCGCGATGGTGCAGCACTACGTCAGCCCCGAGGGGAAGGGCGCGCACCCGGAGGCGAGCCAGGAGCTCGCGACGCGGGCCGGCGGAGTGCTCGCGACCCTCTGGCAGTGGGTGCTCGGCGGCACCGCGACCCTCATGAGCGTGGTCGGGAGCCTCGTCGTGGTGCCCGTGCTCGCGTTCTACCTCCTGCACGACTTCGACCGCATCACGACGGGGATCCGCGATCTCGTCCCGCATCGGTACCGGCCGTTCGTCGTCGACGTCGCGAAAGAGATCGATCAGGTCCTCGGGCAGTTCATCCGCGGTCAGCTCCTGGTGATGCTGACGCTCGCGGTGCTCTACTCGATCGCCTTCTCGATCGCCCGGATCCCGCTCGCGATCCCCATCGGGATCATCGCGGGGATGCTCTCCTTCATCCCGTACGTCGGCGGCGCGTCGGCGCTGATCCTCGGGCTGTCGATGTGCGCGCTCGGCTTCGAGAGCTGGTGGCAGGTCGGCGGCGTGCTCATCGGCTACGCCGTGATCCAGGCGCTCGAGGGCCTCGTGATCACGCCGCGGATCGTCGGCGACAAGGTCGGCCTGTCGGCGGTCTGGGTCCTCGTGGCCCTCATGATCGGCGGCGAGCTGTTCGGCTTCCTCGGGGTCCTGCTCGCGGTGCCCGCCGCGGCGGTGGCGAAGATCTTCGTGCTGCGCGCCGTCGCCCACTACCGGAAGAGCGCCATCTTCAACGAGGGCAAGCCCGCCGAGACCCACAGCGCGCTCGTGGGCTTCCTCGAGGAGGAGGGCCTCCCCGACGACGCGGGGCTCGCGGCGGCGAAGCTCGAGGCCCACGAGGAGTGGCCGACCGACGCGGACCCGGCAGACTCCGTGGACGAGGCCGACGCGTCGGAGCCCACGGACTTCGACGAAGACGAGGCTCCCGAGGAGGCGGTCGCCGAGCCGCCGCCCGAGGAGCCCGCCCCCGATCCCGAGGCGAACCGCGCTCGACCCCCCGAGGAGGAAGAATGAGCCAGCGAACCGTGGTGCTCTGTGACGGCCAGGATCCCGATCTGATCGCTGTCGCCACGGCGCTCCGCGCCGCGGTGCGGGCGCCGGACGACGACGCGGAGCCCGACCGACCCGGCGCGATCGCGGTGCCGGTGTGGGACGACGACGCGGCCGAGGAGGCGTCGCTGCGCGACGCGGACGTGGCGATCGTGCTCGACGCCGCGAGCGAGGCCCGCGCCCGCGACGCGGGGGTGAGGCGCGTGGTCGCGGTGCTGCCGAGGCTCGGCGCCGACATGAGCGACTGGGACTTCCACGGCGACGCGGTGCTCGTGTCGCACGAGGCCTCGGTCGCCGACGTCATCGCGCGCGGGGTGCAGCGCGACCGCGTGCGCGTGGTCGGGCCGATCGCGCCGGCCGGGTGGGAGCCCCACCCGGATCGGGCCGCGCTCCGCGGCGAGCTGGGGCTGCGCGTCGACGTGCCCTGGATCGTGGTGCGCGCGCACGCGCTCGACCTCGACGACCTCGCGCCGTCGCTCGTGCAGCTCTCGCTGGTGAGCCGCGACGTGGTGTGGCTCTTCGACGTCGGCTCCGACCCGGACGCGGCGCGCGTGCTGCGGCGGCGCACCCCCGGGCACGGGCTCGACGCGTTCATGTTCGCCGACGGCCCCGACGCGCTCCGCGCCTACCAGGCCGCGGACGTGGTGCTCGGCCGCCTCGACGGCGGCGAGACGCTCCGAGCCTTCGCGGTGGGCGCCGGGCTCGTGACGCCGCGGCCGTCGCACGCGCAGCTCGGCCTCGCGCACCGGGTCGAGGTGGCGGGGCTCGCGATGATCGCCGACGCGGCCGCGACGCTGTCGGTGACGCTGGACGCGGCCCTCGCGCCGGCGGCCATCGAGCGCGCCCGCGCGGCGGTGTCGGAGCTCGACGCGGGCGGGGGCGCGGCCCGGGTCGCCGAGGCGATCGGCACGCTCGACGGCGACGAGCGCCTCAGCCTCGCGGCCCCGGCCGGGCTCCCGCAGGGGCTCGAGCGCCTCTCCGATCCCGACGCCGCGATCGAGGGCATGTCCGCCGATCCCGCCGCCGGCCGCGCGCCCGCGCGCAGCCGCGAGGAGGACCTCGAGAAGAAGGTCGACGAGGAGCTCGCCGCCCTGCGGGAGAAGCTCGGCCTTTGATCCAGGTCTCCGAGATCTGGGTCTATCCCGTCAAGTCTCTTTGCGGTACCGCGGTCGACCGGGCGGAGGTCGGCCCGCGCGGGTTCACGTCGGATCGACGCTTCATGATCGTCGACCCGCTGCGCCGCTTCATGACGCAGCGCGAGCGCCCGGAGCTCGCGCGCCTCGTCCCGTCCCTCGCGGCGGGCGGCCTCCGAATCGACGCGCCGAGCGGAGACGCCGTCGAGGTCGCGCGGCCCGAGGGGGGCGAGCCGGTCGAGGTGACGATCTGGGGCGCGGCCGTCGCCGCGGTGGACGCGGGCGACGCCGCCGCGGCCTTCCTCGAGCGGCACCTCGGCGCGGCGGCGCGGCTCGTCTGGATGCCCGACGGCACGCGCCGGCCCGCGGATCCCGACGACGCGCGGCCGGACGACGTGGTGGCCTTCCAGGACGGCTTCCCGTTCCTGCTCACCAACGAGGCCTCGCTCGGGGCGCTGAACGCGCGCCTCGAGGCGCCCGCGCAGATGCGACGGTTCCGACCCAACCTGGTGGTCCGGGGCGCCGAGGCGTTCGCCGAGGACGGCTGGGCGCGGCTCCGGGTCGGCGACGTGACGCTCCACCCGCGCAAGGCGTGCCCGCGCTGCTCGGTGGTCGACGTCGACCCGGATCGCGGGGTCGCCACGCGCGGCGTGCTGAGCGAGCTCGCGCGCTTCCGGACGATCGACCGCGCGGCCCGCTTCGGCCAGAACCTCGTCCACGACGGCGCCGGCTGGATCGCGGTGGGCGACGAGGTGACGGTCCTCGACGCCTGACGATCGCCCGCGAGGGAAGAGCTGGTCGGATCCGCTTCGTTAGCTATCATGCCGCGCCGATGACCACGACCGATCCACCGCCGGTTCGGCCGCAGGACCTGGACCGCGCCGTCGAGGCCCTCGAGGCCGTCGAGGATCGCGCGCCGCTCGCGGCGCTCGCGCGGGACGTGCTGAGCGGTCAGGCCGAGGGGAGGGCGCTCTTCGCGGGGGCCAAGCTCGCGCAGAAGAAGGCGGAGGAGCGCTCGGTCACGTCCAAGTCGGCGGAGACCGGCGCGGGCAACCTGCTGAGCATCCTGGAGCGCGGCGCCAAGGCGCCCCTCGAGCGGGCGCTCGTGGCGGCGTTCGCGGTCGCCGGGCTCGAGGACGCGCTGGCGGAGGGGTCGGACGAGAAGTCGATCGTCTTTCGGTTCGTGAAGCACGCCGACTGGCTCGAGGTCTCGGGTGACTACTGCGTCTATCCGCTGGTCGACCGGCTGCTGAGCGACGAGCGCGCCGAACTGGTGTGGGCCGAGCTCGCGCAGCGCGTCGTCGACGAGGCCGCGGGTCGCGACGGAGATCGACCCGAGGTGCGCGCCCGGAACGCGGCGCGGCTCACCGCGCTGGCGGGCTCGAGCTCGGCGAGCGCGAAGAAGGCGCTCCGCGGCGTGGTCGGCACGAGCGCGCTCGACGAGGCGACGCGCACGCTCGCGAGCACCCTCGCCGGCGACGGCGCGGACGAGTCGGCGGCCGTCGGCGTGACCGTCACCGGGGCGCTCGGGCCCGCCCCGAGCCGCGGCGCGGCGCAGGTCGTTCGCTGGATCACGGGCTGGGCCATCCTCGTGTGGATCGCGCGGGCGCTGGGCTACCTGCTCGGCCTCCGGTCGCGCGCGGAGCTGCGCCTCGCCCGCGGTCAGCTCGAGGTGCGCACCCACCTGTCCATGTTCGGCCGCACCGTGCGCGAGGCCGAGGAGACGTGGAAGCTCGAGGCGCTCGACGGCGCCTCGCGTCGCGTTCGGTATCCGTCGCTGCACCTCGTGGTCGGCGCGCTGGCGCTCAGCGCGGGGATCCTGTTCGGCTCGCTCGTGCTCTTCGACGGAGTGCGGAGCGGGGAGCTGGTCCTCGTGCTCGCCGCCGCCGGCATCGTGATCGCGGGGGCGGGGCTCGATCTGCTGCTCGTGGTGCTCCTCCCCGCGCGCCGAGGCCACGTGGTGATGGACCTCGCGGGCCGCTCCCGGCGCCCGCTGCGCCTCACGAGCGTCCCGATCGAGCAGGCGGACACCTTCCTCCGCGCGCTCCGCCAGGCGAGCTCCAAGCCCGGTTGATCCCGCGCACCTCGACGCTATCCATCGATCGTCGAACCTTCTAGAATCGTCGGCTGGGGCCGGATTCTGGGGGGTGCGCGATGAGGGTTGGCGCGAGGGTGTTGGCGGTGGTCCTGCTGCTGGGGACCGGATGCGACGGAGGGGGCGGCGGCTCCGATGCGGGCACCGCGCGTGACGCGGGGGGCACGCCCACCACACGGATGGTGACTGGGCTGACGAGCTGCTCGGTCGCCTTGCCCGGGTACTACTACCTCGGGGCGGCGCTCCCGATCACCGGGCCGCTCCCCGTCGGCGAGGGGATGGAGAAGGCCATCCTCACGGCGCTCACGAACATCAACGACAACGGGGGCATCGACGGCCACTCGGTCGGGCTCGTGACCTGCGACTCGGCGTGCGACGGGACCGCGGCGCGCGCCGCGCTCACCGAGCTGGCCGGCGCGGAGCTGGTCTCCGGCGTCGTCGGCTGCGGCTGCAGCGGCGCCACGATTCCGGCGTCGGAGGTCGCGATCGCGCAGGGGATCGTGATGATCTCTCCGTCGGCGACGTCGCCCGCGATCACCGACATCGTCGACGACGGCTGGCTCAACCGGACCGCTCCCTCGGACGCGCTCCAGGGCAAGATCATGGCGGCCATCGCGAACCGCGAGGGGCTCACCGACGTGTTCGTGATCAACCGCGACGACCCGTACGGCAACGGGCTCCGCGACGTGTTCATCGAGAACTTCGAGTTCCTCGGCGGCACCACCGACTTCGTCACCTACAGCGAGGACACCGCCGGCTTCGCCGACACGGTCATCGCCGCGGCCGAGGCGGACGGGGCCCCCGGCGTCTTCATGATCTCGTTCACGACCGACGGCGCGGCGATCGCGCAGACGGCGATCTCGCGCGGGTTCGACCCGGGGGTCTGGATGTTCCCCGACGGCCTGCGGGACAACTCCTTCGTCGAGGCCGTCGGCAACGACGCGTTCCTCGAGGGGGCCTTCGGGACGATCCCCGCGTCGCCGACCGGCGCGAACTTCGCGACGTTCTCCGCCCGCTTCACCGAGCTGTGGGGCGAAGGCCCGGGGCCCTTCGGCGCCAACGCGTACGACGCGGCGATGCTGATCGCGATCTCGATGGCGCTCGGCGATCCCGAGAACCGGACGAGCGTGCGGGACAACCTGCGCAACACGAGCACGGGCACCGTCGTGAATCCGGAGCAGTGGGACGTGTTCCTCGGCGCCGCGAGCGCCGGGATGGTGAACTACGAGGGCGCGGCCGGCCCGGTCGACCTCGACGAGAACGGTGAGCCCGTCTCCAACGTCGAGGAGTGGACGATCACCTCCGGCGCCATCCAGACCGCGGGCTGCTGGACGCCCGACGCGACGCCCTGCCCGTGACGCGTGGGCGGCTCGGCTCTCTCGTCCTCTTGCTCGCCCTCGGGGGTGGCGTGGCGTCGGTGCGCGCGCAGGACGCCGGCGTGCCTCCGGCCGACGGGGGCGCCGCGACCCCGGACGGTGAGGACGCGGGGGCGCCGAGCGAGCCCGCGGAGAGCGAGCCGACGGAGAGCGAGCCGACGGAGAGCGAGCCGACGGAGAGCGAGCCCATCCTCGAGGTCGAGCCGCCCGATCTCGGGCCGGCGCGGCCCGAGGACGCAGCGGAGACCGACGCGGCGCCGACCGACGCAGAGGCGACCGACCCCGAAGGGCAGGAGACCGACGAGCCGGCCGACGACGAGGTCGAGGGTGAGCTCGACGTCGACGCGATCGAGGACGTCTCCCTCGAGGAGCTCCTCGGCATGACGGTCACCGCCACGGGCACGCAGATGACGCTCGACGAGGCGCCGTCGGTCGTCGAGGTGATCAGCTACCGCGACATCCGGCAGCGCGGCTATCGCACCATCGCGGACGCGCTGCGCCACGTCGCCGGCATCCACATGATCGACGACCACCTCTACCAGCTCGCGGGGGTGCGCGGGATCTTCAGCGCCACGGGGACGCCCAACGACGTCATCCAGGTGATGATCAACGGGCAGCCGACGGCGTTCCGGCCCACCGCCGGCAACTTCCTCGGCTTCGAGCTGATCCCGATCGAGGCGGTCGACCGCATCGAGATCCTGCGGGGCCCGGCGTCGGCGCTCTACGGGGCGAACGCGTTCCTCGGCGTCATCAACATCATCACCTTCCAGGGCAGCGACTCCGAGCTGTCCCGACGCTCGCGGCATCAGCTCACCCTCGACGGCTACCTGATGCAGAACCCGAACGCGACGACGGGCAACGGCTCCGCCTCGTTCCTCACCGCGGCCGAGGTCGAGGGGTTCCGGTTCTTGCTCACGGGCGCGTTCCACTACTCGGATCGCTCCGGGCTCCAGGTCCCCGGCATCGACGACCTGATCCAGGCCAGCCTCTTCCGCGTCGATCCGAGCAGCTACCGGCCGCCGCGCGGCTACCCGTCGCCCGGGTGGGACGACTCGGCGCGCGAGCTGCTGCAGGCCAACCCGATCAGCCGCGACGACTACGAGCGCACCGCGAGCTTCTACGGCATCGGCTCCTATCAGTTCTCCGACGAGGCGCGGCTCTCCGTCGACGGCAACTTCCAGTACTTCGACAGGAACGCCGAGTGGCAGGACTTCTCCTTCCTGACCCACGACACGCGCATCACGCACCTCAACGGCTTCGGCCGCGTGCGGCTCGAGCTCGGCTCGCACGAGCCCGAGAATTTCGCGCTCGACGCGTCGTTCACGGTGTCCGGCGGGCAGCCGACCGACGACGACAGGATCATCGACCGCCTCGTGCCCGGCCAGTACCAGCGCCGCCGCATGGGCAACGTCGCGCTCGACGCGGTGGTGCAGGGTGACTACACGTTCGCGCCGCACTCCTCCGTCCGGCTCGGGGTCGACTACGCGCACGACTTCGAGGACCTGCTGCGCGTCGAGTCCATCAACATCGCGACGAACGCGCGGACGGACGACGGCGGCTTCGGGCAGCGCGAGTTCATCACCTTCGGGGCCTACGCGCAGGTCACCTGGAACCCGTGGGATCGCCTGCAGCTCACCGCGGGCGCGCGGGTCGATCACAACAGCGTCATCGCCTGCAACACCGAGGTGTGGAACTGCCTCGGCGACATCGGCGACACGACGGTGGCCGGCCCGACGGGTGAGAGCGTGCTCATCGACGGCCGCGGCATCATGCAGCTCTCCAGCCGCGCGGCGGTCGTCTACGAGTTCCCCGTCGCGGGCCTCTACGCGAAGCTGATCTACGGCTCGTCCTACAAGCCGCCGGCGCCCTACCAGCTGTTCCGAAACCGCCTGACCATCTCGGGCTCGAGCCTGGGCAACCCGGCGCTCCAGCCGCAGACCGCCAACACCGTCGAGGCGCAGATCGGCATCCGGCCCTTCGCGGGGTTCCACGCGTCGGTGGTCGGCTTCTCGACCTGGGTCGACGACACGGTGCTCTTCCTCGTCGAGGAGGGGCGCATGGTCGGTCGGAACGCGGACGTCGAGGTGCAGGGCCTCGAGGCCTCCGTCTCGTACACCGCCGACGACATCGCGACGTTCTTCGCCAACGGGAGCTTCCTCCTGCACAGCGAGGTGCGCCCGCAGCAGCGCCGCGAAGAGACCGACTTCGAGTGGATGCTCTCGCAGTTCAACCGCGCGGTGCCGGTCGGTCGCTACCCCGACGTGATGGTCACGGGCGGCCTCAACCTGCGCTTCGAAGAGGCGCACCTGAACGCGAACCTCGCGGTGCGCGTCATCGGCCCGCGGCGCGCGTCGCTGGTCAACAACCAGCTCTTCAACCGCGACCTCTCGCAGACCTACGAGCTGCCCGCGTACTTCGACGCGGACCTCACCATCTCCACGATCGGGCTGCGGCCGTTCGGGGATCGCGAGACGATCCTCAGCCTCAGCTTCCGCGGCGTACCCGGCGGCTTCGTCGAGCCTGGCGGCGGCGGCGTCGACGTCCCCGGCCTGGGCTCGCGGATCTACCTGCGGATCCAGCAGGAGCTGTAGCAGGCTGCTGAAAAGCAGCCTGCTTCCGTGCCGCGCGCGAAGCGCGCATGCCCGTGCCCGTGCCCGTGCCCGGACCGTTCCCGTCAACCGTTCCCGCAGAAGGGCGCGTGATCTCGGGCACGGGGAACGCTCACGGGTCACGGGCGGGCAAGGGCAAGGGCACGGGCACGGGGCAGGCTCCGAAACGGTCCCTTCGGGCCCATTTCAGCAGCCTGCTACGGGCGGGCGCGCACCCAGCCGCTCGTGGCCTCCGCGACGATGGCGGCCCGCGCGAGCTCGTCGGCGCGCTCGTTCAGCGCGTGGCCCGCGTGCCCCGGCACGTAGTGGATCTTCACGTCGGGGAGCCCGTCGAGCGCGGCCTCGATGTCCCGGATGAGCTCCTGGTTCTTCTTGGCCTTCCAGCCCTTGGTCAGCACGCCGATCGAGTACTGGCTGTCGGTGTAGATCCGGATCGGGGCGTCGCGGCCGCTGAGCTTCTCGGCCGCGCGCAGGATCCCCGTCAGCTCCGCGATGTTGTTCGTGCCGCGCCCGAGGTACTCGCTCAGCTCCTCGCGCGCGTCGCCGTCCAGGATCACCACGCCGAGCCCGGCGGGGCCCGGGTTCCCCGAGCACGCGCCGTCGGCGTAGACGATGATCGCGCCCTCCTGGTGGGGCGTGGGAGAGGAAGACGTCTTGCTCGAGCCGGCCTTCTTGGAGCCGGCCTTCTTCTTGGTCGAGGGCGCGGCCGCCTCCGCGTCACCGCAGTGCTCGTCCGGGTGGACGGTGGCGTCGTCGCTCGGCTCGAGGTTGCGGGCGGCGGCCTGGTAGGCCTTGGTCCCGGCGCGCTTGTATCGGATCTCGACCCGACCGCCCTCCGCGACGAGCTCGCCGCGCTCGTCGCAGCGAGCGAACACCAGGGTCCCACGCAGCATCATCTGCTTCCAAGGCATGCGGCACCGAATACCACGCTTGCGCGAGGGCGCCGCCCCTACCTAGAACCGGAGCATGACCTCGCTCCCGCATCGGCTCGTCGGGGCCGCCCTCGACGGCGCCAACGGGGCGGTCGCGCGGTTCGCGCGGCTGCGCCCGGATCGCCCCTACGCTCGGGGCCGCTACCGGATCACGCGCGACGTGCGTTACGGCGACCGACCCGATCAGCGCCTCGACGTCTACGCGCCGCTGCGCCTCCCGGGGGCTCGGCCGCTCGCGCTCTATCTCCACGGCGGCGGCTTCCGCGTCCTCTCGAAGGACACCCACGGCTTCATGGCGGGCCAGCTCGCGGGGGCGGGCTGGACGGTCGTCTGCCCGGACTATCGGCTCGCGCCGCGGCACCCGTTCCCGGCCGCGCTCGAGGACGCCACGGCGGCGCTGATGTGGTCGCTCGACCGGGCAGCGGACCTCGGCGCCGATCCGGATCGCCTGCTCCTCGTGGGCGAGTCCGCGGGCGGCTGTTTGTCCACGGCGCTCGCGCTCGCCGCCTGCTTCGAGCGACCCGAGCCGTTCGCGCGAACGATCTTCGAGCGCGCTCCGCGGATCGACGCGGTCGCGCCCCTCTGCCCGTTCCTGCACGTCGCCGGGCGAGCGCCGACCCCGCGCGAGGCGTCGATGCCGGGCTTCGTCCGCGCGAGGGTCGCGCAGCTCGTCGACGGCTACGCGGGCCACGTGAGCGGAGACGCGGCGTTCTTCGCGAGCCCCATCGTCCCGCTCGAGAGCGACCGCGCGCCCGACCGGCCGCTCCCGCCGTTCTTCGCGTCGTGTGGGAGCGACGACGTGATCGTGGAGGACACCCGCCGCCTCGAGCGGGCGCTCGCGCGGCGCGGGGTCGACCACGAGGTCCGCTACTACACGGGGCAGGGCCACGCGTTCCAGGCGCGGTTCTGGACCCCGCAGGGGCGGCGCAGCTGGGAGGACCTGATCGCGTTCGTCAGAACGCGAGGACGAGCATCCGCCGCTGCTGGGGCCGGAGGTCGAGCGCGAACGTCTGCGTCTGCGCCCGATACCGCGCGATGACGGTGACGGGGCCAGAGCTGATCCGCGCCGGGACGCCGTTGCCGATGCTCCCGACCTCGCGGCCGTCGATCACGAGGACGGCCTGACCGAACGCGGGCTGGCCGCCGGCGGTGAAGCGGACCTCGACGATCGAGACGGGGAAGTCGACGCGGGCTACGCCGGTGCCGTTCGACGGAACCTCGAGGGGCACGGTGCGCTGGGGGCGGTCGAGCACCGACTCGAGCGTGATCGTCGCGTAGTACGAGCCGCCGGGGACCTCGATGACGCTGCCGCAGCGGCCGCTCGCGATCACGCGGCCCTGGTCGCGCACCTCGACGAACGCGGGCGCGCCGGCGCCGTTCTCCGTCACGTCGCACGCCACGCGCCCGGGCGCCGCGGGCGCCGGAGCGGGGACCGCCGGGTGCGGCTGGCTCGGCGACGTGACGCCCGACGTCCGCCACGCGTTCCAGTCGACCCGCGGGGCGACCACCGCCGGCGTCGGGCTCCGCACGGCCCGAGCGCTCGAGCCGCGGAGGACCTGCGCCGACGCGGGCGCGGCGAGGAGGAGGCTGGTGGTGAGGAGGAGGCCGAGGAGGCGAGGCGTGTTCATGGTCGTGCTTCGAAGACGAGCCCTCGACCGGGTGCATTCAAGCGCGGCCGGCGCCAAGCTCCGCACGTGCGAGTCCGGGTTCGGTCCAATTGGCGCACCAAGCTGCTCCTGTTCCTGGCCTTCGTCGCGGCCGGCTTCATCGCGTGGGACCGCACGCAGACCCGGATCGCCCAGCAAAGAGCGGCCGCGGCGCGCGCCGCCGAGAGCGCGCCAGTGTCGAGGGACGAGGCGGTCGTCGACGTGGAGATCGTCGCGGAGTAGCCGCTTGCGCCCCGGTTTCACGCGACCACCAGAGTCTCCATCTCCGTCCCGACCGATGTGCGGGTTCGACTCCCCGGCTGTCATTCTCTCGCGCGCTGCGCGCGCGAGGCGGGGGCTTCGCCCCCGGTTCTGTGGGACGGAGAGGACGCTGGCCACGTGCGGGTCCGTGGGAGTTCTGTCCCCCAGGGGGACCCCGGTCCCCCTCGTTGGCGCCTGCGGCGCCGCCTCACCCCCTCGGCCTCCGTCTCCGGCGCTGCGCGCCTACGACGGAGGGGCGGCGCTTCGCGCCGTCGGCGCGCGGAGCGCGCCGGTCGGCCGGGCCGCGCTTCGCGCGGCCACGACCTCCGTGCGGATTGGACGTGGTGGGATGGATCTGGTTAGGACCGGGGACGGCCTCCACGCCGCCCCTCGCGCTACCTCTCAGCCGAGTCCGAGCCCGCCCCCGCCTCCGCCTCCGAGTCCGCCTCCGCCTCCGAGTCCGCCCCCGCCTCCGCCTCCGAACCCGCCTCCGAATCCGCCTCCGCGTCCGGCTCCCCCTCTTCGGTGGCTTCCTCGGCCCCACGCCGGCGGAGCTCGCGCCAGAGGCCGAGGACCTCGTCGATCTGATCGTTCGTCAGGTCGACGGTGAGGACGACGTCGGCGTCTTGGGCTTCGATCCGCACGCGGCGCAGGGCGGCGCCGATGACGCTGAAGCGAGCCATCGGGTCGGACAGCTCGGCGTCGATGCGGGCCTCGAGATCTTCCTGCAACGCGACCGCGTCTCGGGGCGAGGCGGTCTCGACGTTGGCGCCGATCGAGAGGCCGCTCCGCACGGTGGCTCCGAGGCCGAAGGCGCGGACCGCGGCGAGGGCGTCGAGCTCGTCGGGGGCGTCCGCCGCGAGGCGTCGCAGCGCGCTGAGCCAGCGGTCGGGGAGGCGGCCCACGATCACGAGGTCGCGCCCGGCCGCGACGCGATCCCACAGCCGCGCGAGGGACGGGTCGGAGCGCGCGGGCGCCGAGCGACCGCTCGCCACACGCAAGGTCCGCGACACGACCTCGCGGTCACCGCCGACGACGCCGTCGTCGCCCAGGAACGAGGCGTGCGAGCCGCCGTGCGCCGACGCGACCACCGCCTGCCCCTCCACCTCGACCTGCTCGATGGCGCCGCCCTGCTCGCGGATCACGCTGCGGACGCACCCGACGAGGCGCTCGCGGTTCTCGTTGCCGCGGGCCATCTCACCGCGCGCGACGAAGCCGACGTGCTCGAAGGGGTGACCCTCGGCGCCGAACACGAACACGACGGCGTCGTCGATCTGCTCGAGTGGGTCGTAGCCGCACGTGCGCACGATCCGGCGCGCGCCGCCCTCGTCGTCCTCCTCGAGGAGCGCGCCGTAGAGGTGCGAGCCCAGCACCGCCGAGACGTCGATGCGCGCGACCAGCGACGAGCCGGAGGGCGCCACGTCGAGCGGGTGCCCCGGCGCGCCGCTCTCGCCACCGAAGGTGGCCACCGCGAACGCGAGCCCGGCCGTCGCGACCGCCCCGAGGAGGAGCCATCGGCTTCGCTGGAGCAGGTCGCTCATGGGTCTTCGCCGCGGGTCACTGGGGCGGACTCTACACGCGCGGGGCCGCGCCGCACGAGGTCGACCTCGACAGTGTTCTGCGGCTGCCCCGAGGGCTGCGGCGGAGACGTCCGACGGGCGACGAGCATGGGCTCGTGGACCGCCCACCACTTCGCCGCGCTGCGCGCCGTCCACTCGCCGGCGCAGTCACACCCCTCGAGCCGGCGCCGCAGCTCCGCGGCGTCCGCGGGGCGCGCCGCGGGGTCCTTGGCGAGGCAGTCGAGGATCACGCGCTCGAGGTCGGGCGGCACCTCGTCGCCGAGCCGCGCCGAGGGCGCCTCCGGGGTCGAGTGGAGGTGGTGGCTCAGCACCTCGATGACCGACTGGCCCTCGAACACGTGGGTGCCCGTCAGGAGGTAGTAGCCGACCGCGCCGAGCGCGTAGAGGTCCGACGCGGGGCTCTCGCGGTTCCGCTTCTTGAGGATCTCCGGCGCCATGTAGAGGGGCGTCCCGCTGATCGACCCGTCCTGGCTGACCTCGACGGGCCCGCGCTCCTCGAGCTCCTTCACCAGGCCGAAGTCGACGACCTTCGCGACGTCGAGCTCGCCGCCCTGTCGGCAGAGCACGACGTTGGCGGGCTTGATGTCCCGGTGGATGAGCCCGATCGCGTGCGCCTCGCCGAGCGCCCCGGCGACCTGATCGAGGATGCGGACGACGCGCGCCGCGGGCTGCGGGCCGTCGACCTCGACGACCTCCTCGAGGGTCGCGCCGTCGAGGAGCTCCATCGCGTAGTAGAGGACGCCGTCCGCGGTGCGGCCGTAGTCGAAGATGGTCACCGTGTTCGGGTGCGTGAGCTCGGCCGTGAGCTGCACCTCGCGCTCGAAGCGCTCGATCGCCGCCGCGCCGGAGCGCTCCGAGGAGAGCAGCTTCACCGCCGTCGGCCGACGCAACATCTCGTGCTTGGCGCGGTAGACCGAGCCCATCCCGCCTTCGCCGATCAGCTCGAGGAGCGTGTACTGGCCGAGCCGGCGCATCTCGTGGACCTCGGCGCGGAGGCCGTAGATCACCTTGGAGATCGCCGAGCACGCGACGACCGCGATCGCCCACTGCGCGGTGGAGAAGAGCGCGAACGCGACCGGGGTCAGGAAGGTGACGTTGGTTCCGCACTTGTCCCCGAGCATCCAGGCGACCCCGAGCATCGGGAAGCCGATGGCCCCCGTGAGCAGCGCGGTGTGGCGCACCTCGGTCGGGACGAACGCCGCGCGCAGGACCACGACGTAGGTGAGGATGAGGCTCAGGCCGACGAGCGGCGTGGACATCGCGAGGACCGCGTAGAGCTCGGAGCCCGGCTCCAGCAGGACCTGGCGGATCGCCGGGGCGCCGGCGATCGTGATCGTCATCGTGAGCGCGATGGCGCTGAAGACGAGGCCGACGATCATCAGGCCGACGCCCTCGACGCTGCGGACGAAGGCGCGGCTGCGCGTGCCTTTGCGCGTGAGGAGCCAGATCGTGAACAGCGACGCGACGCCGACGGCCTGCAGCGGGATGGTCGACGCGGGCACCATCGCGAGCTGCTCGTGCCAGATCATCATCGCGACCGAGCGCACCACGAGGCCCGCGAGGTTGATGGCGCCGAAGAGGCCGGCGAAGGAGGCGATGCGCCGCTGGACGAGCGCTTCGAGCTCGGCGGGGAGGGTGCTGTTCGGCCCGCTCGTCACGCCTCGCCGTCACCGAGCGAGCGCGCGGCCTCGGCGCAGGTGACGAAGCGATGGCCCGTGCCCTCGAGCTCGAGGATCGCGGCGCGGAGCGCGGCGCGCTTGTCGGCGACGCCGCGCCGCAGGTCCGCCTGGTAGGGCGCGAGGAACCCGAGCCCGTCCTCGTCGGCGTCGGAGAGGTCGATCCCGTGGAGCTCGAGGCTCACCAGGGGTCGACCCACCATCGCGCGCGTGAGGAGGCGCGCGCCCCGCGGTCCCGCCAGCACCACCGTGGTGCCGATGTAGGGCAAGCGCGCCCCACGGGAAACCCCGATCGGGAGCTCGACGAGGCCGCGCCCCCGCCGCCAGTAGGGGCGCCCGACCCGGTAGGGGTTCGGCGACGCCGTGAGCACGCGCGGGTCGTCCACGACGCTGCGCGAGCGCCGGCCGCGCAGGCGGATCCACTGGATGGCCGCCGCCTTGAGGCCGAAGTACGGCGGGCAAGGGAACACGCTCGAGTCGTAGGCGACCCCGAGCTCGGCGAGGACGTCGAAGACCTCGTCGGTGATCGTGTAGCCGGGCGCGCGGAAGCCCACGGGCCGGACCCCCGTGGCTCGCTCGATCGCGTCGGCGCCGCCGAGCACCTCGTCGCGGATCTTCGCGCGCGGCCGCCGGCTCAGGTCGTAGAGGTGCGACAGCGAGTGGTTCGCGACCTCGTGCCCGTCCTCGACGAGCGCGCGCAGCGCGGCGGCGTTCCGGGCGTCGTCGAGGTCCCCGCCGATCGCGAAGAACGTGGCGCGGACCCCGAGGTCGTCGAAGAGCTCGCGCAGGCGGGGGAGGGCCTTCGCGTAGATGGCGCGCGCCGTGTCTCCCGTCGGCGGCTCGAGGCCGTAGATGGCCGAGTAGCAGCCGATCTCGTCGAGGTCGACGCTCAGCGCCGCGAGCCGCTCCGTCACCCCTGGATCCGGATCGCGTAGACCAGCCGCGCCATGTTCTTCAGCACGTTCGGCACGCGCCGGAACAGGTGGATCGCGGGGGCCCGCTTCTCGAGCACGCGGATCGGGATCTCGACCGAGCGCACGCCGCTCCGCTCGGCGCGGATGACGAACTCGCTCGCGAACAGGTCCTTGTCGACGAGGCAGGAGCGCGCGACCTCGACGAGCGCGGCGCGCCGGAAGGCCTTGAGGCCGTGGGTGTCGGTGCCGCGGAAGCCGAGGCTCGCGCGGAGCATCCCGTTGATCACCTTGGTCGCCACGCGGCGCACGATCGGGCGCTCGTCGCTGGCGCCGCGCATCGCCTTGGAGCCGACCACCAGGTCCGCCCGGTTGGTCTCGAGCAGGTCCATCGCGCGCACGTAGAAGTCCGTGTCGCACAGGTCGATCTCGTCGCAGATCACGAACTCGCCGCGCGCGCGCAGGATGCCCGACTTCAGCGCGCCGCCGTAGTTGGGCTGGCCGAAGCTGAAGGTGTGGACCTGCTCGAAGCGCTCCGCGAGCCCCTCGGCGATCTTCACCGTGGCGTCGCGCGAGCCGTTCTCCGCGAGCAGCAGCTCGTACGGCCAATCGAGCTCCGAGAGCCGATCGATCAGGTCGACCACGGCGGCGTGGAGGATCGCCTCCTCGTTGTAGATCGGGATGACGATCGAGATTCGCGGCTCCGGCGGCATCGCGGCGGGATATTGAACGGGGAGCCGCCGCGGTCAAGAGCAGCGGTCAAGAGCACCAGTCAGGAGCAGCAGCCCGGGGGGCACGGATCGGGCCCGCGTTCCACGTGCTCGGCGACGAGGTCGCGGAGGAGCCGGACGAAGCGCGGGTGGGAGCCGGCCGTCGGGGCTCGGGTCACCCGGATCCCGCGGGCGGCCGCGTGCGCCGCGGCCTCGACGTCGAGGTCCCAGGCGACCTCCATGTGGTCGGCGATGAACCCGAACGGCGCGACGACCACGGACGCCCCCTCGGGCACGTCGTCGAGCGCGGCGAGGATGTCGGGCTCGAGCCACGGCTGATGCGGCGGCCCGGAGCGGCTCTGGTAGACGAGGCGCCAGCGCTCGACCCCGGTGCGCCTGGACACGGCCTCCGCGAGGTCCTCGAGCTCGGCCACGTAGTCGCACGTCGCGGCCATCGCCACGGGGATGCTGTGGGCGGTGAAGAGCACCTCGGGGTGCGCCTCGCCGGTGTCGCGTCGGCTGGCCTCGAGGGCCTCCTGGAGCCGCTCCACGCAGGTGTCGACGTAGCCGGGCCGCCGCGAGAACGGGCGGATCTTCTCGATGACCGGGGCGCCCTCGATCTGCGCGCGCGCGGCGTCGAGGTCGTCGAGGTACCGGCGGCACCCGGACGCGGAGGAGAGCGCGCTCGTCGCGAGCGCCACGGCTCGGGTGATCCCGTCGTCGCGCATCTGCCGGACGGTGTCGACGAGGTGCGGGCGCCAGAACCGATTGCCCCAGTACACGGGGAGGTCGGGGCCGTGCGCGGCGAGCTCTTCGCGGAGCCTGTCGATGAGCTCGCTGGTGAGCTGGTTGATCGGCGAGACGCCGCCGAAGTGGTGGTAGTGCTCGGCGACCACCCGCAGGCGCGCCTCGGGGACGCGGTCCCCGACCACGTTCTTCAGGAACGGCATCACCTCGTCGGGGCCCTCGGGGCCGCCGAACGAGACGATGAGGATGGCGTCGTGGGTCATGCGGTCGAGAAGATGCCATGCGCCCGGTCGAGCCGCGCGGGGCCACGATGACCGGGTGGCAGCGCGGCGGTGCGGCCGGCTTCGACGCGGAGGTCGCCGAGCGTGATCGCGCCCGCGAGGACGGTGAGGCCGGCGACGGTCGGGCCCACCTCGAGCTCGAGCTCGCCGGTGCCCGCGAGCCGGCGGACCCCGAGCGGCGGCCCCTCGACCAGCTCGTCCCAGCGCGCCGCGTCGTCGAGCGCTGGCGCGCCCGCGCGCACGCGGATCTGGTCGAGCAGCCGCTCGCCGCGCGGGAGATCCCATCGCGTCACCGCGAGCGCCTCCTCGACGTGCAGGTCCCGCGGCGAGCCGCCCGGATCGCGGCGGCCCTCGGCGTCGTAGGTGCGGTTCCAGTCCCAGTAGCGGTAGGTCACGCCGCGGCGGCCCGGGCTGACCCGCTGCGGCTCGACGAGGAACACCCCGCCCCCGATGCAGTGCGGGGTCCCCGCCTCGATCGAGAAGAAGTCGCCAGGCTCCACGGGCACGAACGGCAGCAGCGCCGACAGGTCGCCGCCCTCCGCGAGCACGCGGCGCAAGGTGGCTTCGTCCGCGTCCTCGGCCAGGCCGAGGTAGATCCCCGCGCCCGGGTCGCGGTCGATCACGTACCAGGCCTCGGGCTTGCCCGCCTCGTCGGGGGCGAGGCCGGCGTCGTCGTCGCTCGGGTGGATCTGCACCGAGAGCGCGTCCGCCGCGTCGAGCAGCTTCACCAGCAGCGGCGTGTCGCCGAGCACGTCCCGGAGCGCGCGCCCGTCGTCGAGCCGACTGGGAAACGAGGGCTCGATCGAGAGCTCCCAGGACTCGCCGACCACGTCCCCCGAGGGCAGGCCCTTGAGGCGCCGGATGCGGTGGCCGCCCCACGGCGTGCGCGTCGGCGGCGTGAAGCACGCCTTCTGGAGCAGCAGCGGGGGGATCGGGTTCTCCACTTTCTTGGTGCCTCGTCGGCCTACATGTAGGTTCGGGCGGTCCTCGGAGGGACCACGACATGGGATTCAAGGGCAAGGATCGCCGGATTCACAAGGTCTTCGTCACGCGCAACACGGAGTATCACGTGCGTCGAGACACGTGCGTGGCCGTCAAGGACCGCCGAAGCGGGGAGTGGCTGCGCAGCCACCTCGCGCTGAAGAACAAGGTCCACGGTGGCATTCGGTTCTCGCGCAACGGCGGCATCGTCCCGAACACCGGCGCGCCGCGGGTCGGCGAGTCGCTGTTCTTCCACGCCGCGGGCCGGGATCTCGTCACGAGCCCGATCCTCAGCGTCGAGCGGCCGCGGCAGAACACCGTCAGCCGCTACCCGCGCGCCTGAGAGGTTTATCGACAGACCTCGAGCTCTCCGGCCTTCACGCCGTGGACTCGGCCCCGGCCGCGCGTTATATCGCCTGGCCGTGTCCGAAGAAGCGCGCAAGACGATCCGGGTGGTCGGAGCGGTCATCGAGAAGGATGGCCGCTACCTCATCACGCAGCGGCGCCCCAACGCGGTGCTGCCGCTGCTGTGGGAGTTCCCGGGCGGCCGCGTCGAGGACGAGGAGAGCGACGTGGACGCGCTCCGGCGCGAGATCGACGAGCGCCTCGGCGTCAGCGTCGAGGTCTCGCAGCCGTGGATCTGCTTCCGGACGCACCCCTACGAGCACTACACCGTCGACCTCTACCTCTACGAGTGCGCGCTCATCGGCGGCGAGCTCGTGAAGCAGGCGGTGCACGACTTCCGCTGGGTGACCAGCGAGGAGTTCGACGACTTCCCGTTCACGCCCGTGGATCAGGCGTCGATGAACAAGCTCCTGGGGGAGGCGTGAGGGCGACGCTCGCGCTGGTGTGCTTGACGCTCGCCGGCTGCACCGCGAGCGGTGAGCCGACCACGCGCCTGCCCGCCGCGCCCACGGCGGCGGCCCCCGCGCTGGCGCGCACGGCGCACGGCGAGGCCCTCGACGAGAGCGTGCCGCTGACCGAGCTGTCCGAGATCGTCGCGGAGCCCGAGCGCTTCCGCGATCGCGTCGTGCGCACCGAGGGCGAGATCGCTCGCGTGTGTCAGCGCGCCGGCTGCTGGATGGAGCTGCGCGCTCCCGACGGCCCGGCGGTCCGCGTCCCGATGGCCGGCCACTCGTTCTTCCTCCCGCAGGACTCGGCGGGCCGCCACGCGACCATGCAAGGCCGCGTGCAGATCCGCGAGCTCTCGGCCGACGTCCGCGAGCACCTCGAGTCCGAGGGCGCGCAGGCCACCGCGTCCGCGCTGTCCATCGAGGCCACCGGCGTCGTGATCGACGACGCGGCCCCCGCTCGCGCCCCGCACGCGACGCTGTAGCAAAGGGCGTCGGCGCTCGTCCTTCGCGGGCTCGGTTCTCGTAGAACCGGTCGATCCGCGCTACGCCTCTGGCTCGTGGCCGACGCAATCACGCACTGCCCCACCTGCCGCACGGAGATCCCCGCCGGCGCGGTGCGGTGTCCGGGCTGCGGGCGCGTGTTCGGCGAGGAGAACCGCTGCCCGCACTGCCACGCGATCGCGGCGGTCATCGAGCGGCGCGGGAAGACCTACTGCGCCGCGTGCGGCAAGCCGAGGGTCGGCGCGGTCACGCTGCGCGGTGACAAGGCGCGCGGCTCGATCGTGCCGACGTCGCGGGCCGCGCGAGAGGCGGGCACCGCAGCGATGCTGACCCGCGCGCGCGGCCGCACCCAGCGCGCGTTCGGGATCTTCGCGCTCGCGGCCGGGATCGCGGCCGCCGCCACCGTCGCCGCGCTCGTCCCCGGCGGCGCGGGGATCGGGCTCGCGCTCCTCGTGGGGCTGCTCGGCGTCGGCGCCGGCGCGTTCTCGATCCGGAGCGGCGCGCGCAACATGGAGCGCGCGCGGGGGATCGGCGACGAGGTGGGTCGCGAGGCGGTGCGGGATCTCGCGAAGAAGAAGGGCGGGGTGCTGAGCGCCGCCCAGACCGCCGAGGCCCTCGGGCTCTCCGTCGAGGACGCCGACGCGGTGCTCACCTCGCTGGTCGGCGATGGGAGCGAGGTCGACGTGGAGATCGATGACCAGGGCGGCGTCGCCTACGTCTTCCACGAGCTTCGCGCGCGTGGCGCGCAGGTCCGCGTCGAGACCTTCGAGCCGGAGGTCGAGGAGGCGCTCGAGCCCGAGGCCGACGCGCGCGCGGATCGTCGCCGGGGGCTGTGACGGGAGGCCCCCCTCGCGGTGAGCGGGCAGAACGGGCATCATCCGTGGGCATGAGTGATTCCGGGGGCGACACACCGGACCAGCCGGTCCGCGCGCGCAGGGTCCGCACGCGCGAGCCCACGTTGATCGGGATGGTGGCGGCCAAGCCGACGCCCATCGAGCCTCCGTCGATCGAGCCACAGTCGATCGAACCACAGTCCATCGAACCGGCCACCCTCGAGCCGGCCACCGTCGAGCCCGCTTCCGCGCCGGCGGCCCCGCCGCCGCCGGCGGCGAAGAAGGCCTTCCCGGCGCCGAGCTCCGGGGTCGTCCCCAAGGCGCCGCCCGCGTTCACCGCGCGGGGGCTGCCGCCGCGCAAGCCGTTCCCGCGGCGCCCCCCGGAGCCGCCGCCCAAGGCCAAGCCCGAGCCGGAGCCCGCGGCCGTCGAGCCGGAGCTCGCGTCTCCGTCGGAGCCGCCGCCGGAGGACCTCGGGGGCGAGCCGACCCAGGCCGCCGCCGAGCGCCCGGGGGCCCGCACCCTCATGGACGACTGGTCGTCCGCCGAGATCCCGGACGTGGGCGAGGAGGACGACGACGTCAGCGCGGCCCCGCTGGCTGGCGAGTCCACGCAGGTCACCGACGAGCCCGAGGCGATCCACACCGACCCCGGCCTCGAGATCCCGTTCGAGGGCGAGCTCGCGTCGGAGCCCACGATGCCCGCCGCGTCCGCGCTCGAGCCGGAGAGCCGCGTCACCGATCCGCTCCCTCCGGGTGCGCCGGTCGGCGTGCGACCGGAGCCCGTCGTGCACGACGACCTCGTCCCCGTCTCCACGGTGATCGTCGACCCCGCGAGCCTCAAGCAGCCGGCCCAGGTCTACACGATGGACATGGACTCCGGCCGGATCGCCATGCAGACCGGCGACGAGGAGGCGTACGTCGTCCCCGGGACCAAGAGCTCGATGGGGCTCTGGATCGGCCTCGCGATCGGCGGCGTCCTCGTGGTCGCGGTGGGCGTCGGGCTCGGGTACGCGTTCATGAGCGGCGGCTCCGGCGACTCGATCGTGGCGACCGAGTCGGGCGCCGATCCCGAGCCCGCCGTCGAGCCGACGCAGGCCGTGGCGGACCCCGCCGAGCCGGTGGTGCGGGAGCCCTCCGAGCCCAACGCGCCGCCCAACGCGCAGCCCAACGCGGAGCCCGACGGGACGGAGCCGATCGCGGAAGACGGCGAAGAGGGCGAAGAAGGCGAGGAGGACGCCGACGACGAGCCCGTCGCGCCCGTCGCCGCGGGGACCGTCTCGATCGCGGACGTCGAAGCTTACGAGCTCGAGCTGCCCCGGCTGAGCAGGCGCGCGCGTCGGATGACTCAGGCGCAGCGGCGCCAGCAGTCGGGCCGGCTGCGCGCGCGCGCGTTCGCCGCGTACCGCGCGGAGCGCTGGGAGGACGCAGCCACGAGCTACGCCGAGGCGCTCACGATCAACGACTGGGACGTGGCGTCGGTCGAGGGGATGGCGCGGACCCGCGCGCGGCAGGAGCGCTTCCCCGAAGCCGTCGCGTGGGCCGAGCTGGCCGTGCAGCGCAACGCGCGCAGCGCCGCGACCTTCCGGATCCTGGGTGACGTGTGGCGACAGGCCGGCCACCCGGACCGAGCGCGCGAGGCCTGGCGCCGAGGCCTGCGGCGTCACCCCGACGACCGCTGGCTGCGTCAGCGCATCCGCGACCTGGAGTGAGTCCCGAGGGCGCGAAGCGACCGAGGGATCTCAGTGGGGAGCGCGAGGGGCTTGCCCCTCGCCGGAGAGAAATCGCCGAAGGCGATTTATCGACAGACAGTGAGTCCGACGACGCGAAGCGTCGGAGGATCTCAGTGGGGAGCGCGAGGGGCTTGCCCCTCGCCGGAGAGAAATCGCCGGAGGCGATTTATCGACAGATCTCGAGCCTCAGGCGAGGCCGCGGGCCTGCGCGCGCTCGTCCGGCGCGCGGACCGCGTGGCTCAGCGCGATCACCTCGATGAGGATGGCGCGGTAGACCACGTCGAACGCGTCGAGGTCGGGGGACCCATCCGCCTGCGCGAGCGCCTCGTCGAAGTGGTGCTGCACGTACGCCACGAGCGCGGGCTGCCCCATCGCGACCACGTCGTCGCTCTCGAACACCTCGGTGGGGTCGGCCGCGCGCAGCTCCTCGTCCACCTCGAGCGTCTCGAGCGCGATCCGCAGCGCCGCCTCGTCCACCTCGTCGAGCCGCGTCGGGAACGCCTCCCGGAAGGCCATGTAGACGGTGACCACGAGGAAGTAGCCGACCGACTGCGCCAGCTCGTCGGCCTCGCTCGAGACCTCCCCGGCCAGCCACTCGGCGAGGTGTGGCTGGAGCCGATCCATCTCCCGGTAGCCCGCGTCGAGGGTCGTTTGGAGCCCCTCGTCGTCGTCCCCGAGCGACGCCTCGAGCCCATCGAGGGCCACCTCGTCCACGACCGCCCACGGAGGAACGGGTCGCAGCGCTGCCTTGCGAAGAAACACGCTGGCAGCATAGCGCGCGAGGATCGGACGCCACCCATATTCGGCCCCGGCCCTAGCGCTCGGAGGCCGACGTCGGCGCGTAGAGCGCGGGGAGGTCGAGGATCGGCGGCGTCGCGAGCTGCGCCCGGCTGCGTCCGAGCGCCGCGCGCGCGACGTCGCCGAGCGTCTCGACGCCGGGCCAGTAGGCGCTGCGGATCGTCCGTCGCCAGCCCCTCGGCTTCGCCTTCGCCGGGGTCTTCGACCACGCCGGCGGTGCCTCGCGCCATCGCTCCAGGGTCGGCACGAACCGCCACAGGTCCTGCTCCTCGGAGACCCAGTCGAGCCACGCGAACAGCTGCGGCTCGTCGGAGCCGTCGAGCGCGTCGACGTGCCGAACGAGCTCGTCGCGGAGCCACTCACCGCGCGTCCGGAGCTCGAAGCCGAGCCAGCTCCACGGCCCATCTCTTCCGTCCGGGAACTGCCCGGCGCGCGCCGTCTCTTCGAGGAGCGTCCGCAGCTCGGCCCCGTTCGAGAGCGGACCCACGACGATCTTCCCTCCCTTGCCGTGCCCCAGGAGCGCCGCCTCGCCGCGCTCGCTCATGAGCGAGGCGAAGGCCGTCTGGTCGCGCACGATGGTCTCGAGCCGGAGGTCGGGATGCCCCCAGCCCGTGCCGGACCCACGCGCCCTGACGTTGGGCAGGGTCGCGGCGAGCGGGGCGGCCCACGGCAGCAGCACGAACGAGTCGCGGTAGTCGGCGAGCAGATCCGCGAATGCCGTGCGCGCGAGGTCCCCGCCGTCGACCACCGCGTGCTGGAGCGCGACGCCGATGGCCGCCCACCAGTCGCTGCGCCTCCGGAGCAGCTCGACCACCCAGCCCCACGCGGGAGCCACGTCGTCTCGGTGCAAGGGGACGACGGGAGCCTCGAAGTACGCCGCGTCGGGGTAGGAGCCGAGGAGGGCGTCCCGAAGCTCGGAGGCGGTCGCGAACTCGGGATGGACCCCGAGCGCGTAGTCGAGCCGGATCTTCGGGCCGCTCGGGGCCACGGGCTTCGTCGGCGCCGCGGCGGGGGGCTCGGGCGCCTCGACGAACCGCGCCTCGTGCCCGGCGCACTTCCACGGCGCGTCGACCTGACCGAGCGACCTCCACCCGCCGAGGTGGACCGACGCCCAGCCGCAGCGACAGAAGTACGCGCGCGAGCGTTGGTTCACTGCTGACCCGTCGAGGTGCGGCGAGCTCGCCGGATCGGTCGACGCGTGGAGCGCCTCGGCGACGTGCCTCGAGGGAGGCAGCTTGTCCGGCGCCACGCGCCCGTCCGCGTGTCGGACGTAGGCCCCGCAGGCCTCGCACACGAGCCGGCTGCAGCCGACGCGCGGCGGGGCGCCGTCGTTCGCGAGGCCCGCGCCGACGGGCAGCTCGATGTCGAGCCCTACGAGGGCCGCTGGCGAGCACGTCTCCATCTCACGTCACCCGTCGTGCGTCGTCGGGGCTCATGGGCACCTCCGCTCCGGGGAGGAAGTCCGTGCGCAGCTCCGCGGGCTCGCACCCCGCGAGCACCGCGAGGAGCACGAGCCGAGCGAGCGCTCCACGCATGTCCACGATGGTACTCCCCGCTACCCGAGATCGCGCTGTGCGCGGTGAGCCGCGCGAGCGCGAGCAAAGCCACCGAACCTCCCCCTCGGCGTCGGCCCTCGGCGACGGTACGCTGTGGCCTGCACATGCGGTGGCGTAGCGCGCTCGTCTGGCTCACGACCATGCTCTGCCTCGCGGGGGGCTGCGACCCGGTCCCGAGCAGCTCGCCCGTGGAGACCACGCCGCCCGTCGGCGGCGATGGGCCGGCGAACGAGCTGCCGCTCTTGCCGATGCGGGCGGGCCTCCGGCTGAGCTCTCTGAGCGGGGGCCGGCGAGACCGCTGGGAGGTCATCCGCGTGACCGACGACGGAGTCGCGGTGACGAGCGAGGGCAGGTTCGCGCGCTCCGAGCACGGCTGGGGTCACCTCGACCCGCTGATCTACAGGATCGGGGCCACCGGCCGGCGCGAGCTCTCGGAGGTCCTGGACGGGGCGGTGCTCGACGTGCCGGACACGGTCCGCGTCGGCATGACCTGGCGCAGCGGGCCCTTCGAGCTCGAGGTGACGGCGCGCGAGGAGGGGGTCGCCACGCGGCTCGGCCCGCGAACCGTGTGGACCATCGCGCGCTCCGGCGTCGAGGAGCGCTACATCGAGGGCGTCGGCCCGTGGCTCGACGAGCTCGTCTCCGCCGTGGTCCCGCTCGAGGCGAGCGCGCCGCTCCCGGTCATCCCCTCGGTGTCGGTCGGCGAGCCGTTCATGGAGCTCGACGAGGGGGTCGACGTCGTCGAGGCCTACGCCCGCGACGACGGCCTGACGGTGACACTGACCACGGGCTCGGTGACGTGCCTCGCCGTCCGGATCCGCGACGGCGCGTGGACGGCGAGCCCCCTCCCCACGGTCGACCACGGCTCCGATCCGGGGGACCCGCTGAGCTCGTTGTCGAACGGCTGCCACGTGACGGTGACGGCCTCGGGGAACCTCGCGCCCTGGGCGCCGCCCGAGGAGCTCTGGATGAACGAGAACGGGGATCTCTTCCGGGCGCCCTCCGGGGGGCTGACCGATGTGCACCTGTTCGGGGTCCCCGGTGACTTCGAGCCGCACGTCCTGCAGCGGGGGCCGCTCCGGACATGGCAGTCGCACCCGTGGCGCGCGCCCACCGACCTCGTGGACTACCGCGACGACCTGCTCCTCACGGTGACCCGCTTCGCGCCGCGCACCGCGCGCCCCGAAGGGGGCCTGCGCGTGGCGGGCACGCTGGGCAGCGATGGAACGCTCCCGTTCCTGTACGTCGACGCGGAGGGCCGCGCGGCCATAGCGACGCTGGACGCGGCCCGCGGGGTCGTGACCCGCGCGGCCGTGGCGCCGCCGGCGCCGGGAGCGGTGACGGTCCGCGTCCACCGGGGCGGGCGCGATCGGCTGACCGCGACCGCCGAGGGCGCCATCCTCGCGCGCGGCTCCGATGGTGGCTTCACTCGGATCGCCACCGTGGAGGTCCCGCCCGCTCACACCATCGTGGGAGCGGCGCGGATGGGTGAGCTCGACCCGCGCGGCCTCCTCGTGGTGACGCGCTCGGTGTCCCCGCGGGAGCCCGGCGACTCCTCGCCCGAGCGGTCGCACCTGTTCCGCGTCGAGCTCGGCGTCGAGGCGCCCGAGCCGATGGCGCCCGCGGCCGCCGTCATCGCGACCGCGGCGGGTCGGGAGGCGTTGGTGTGCTGGCCCCCGACCGAGGAGCCGCTGGACGTGACGGGGTGGGTCTTCGCCGGTCGCCCCGCGGCGGCCGTCGTCCCTGTGCCGGACGAGCCCGGCTGCGCCCTCGTCTTTCGAGACCTCGCCGCGATCGACGTGACCGAGGCGCTGCTCGTGGAGGGTCCGATCCCGGGCGTCGGGCGCGCGCTGGTGACGGTCGACGCGGCGCCGCACGACCCGGTCTTCGGGGTCTCGTCCGCGGGGGCGATCTTCGGGGACGAGGTGGTCACCGACGCGCTCGGGCTCCCCCTCCGCTATCGCGCCACGCGAGGGGAAACCCACCCCGACGCGACGGGAGCGGGCGCGTGGGTCGCGACGCTGCGCGAAGACACCTACGGGGCCACGCTCGAGCTCCCGGACGGAACCTGGCTCGAGGCGCTCCAACCGACCCCGGAGGCGCCCGTGGCCGCCGCGGTCACGATCGGGCAGCCGCTCGTCGGCGGCGGCGTCGCGCTGACCTACCGCGACGGAAGCGTCGTCGAGCAGGCGGCGGTGCGACCGGACGGAACCCCGCTCTCCGTCACCCTGCCGCCCTCCTACCGTCCCTTCGGGGGCGGCGCGCTGTGCATGCTGGGGAGCGGGCGCGTGTGCATGCTCTACGCGGATGGCTTGCACTGCGCGCGGCCGGACGGCACCGAGACGGTCATCGCGGTCAGCCTGCCGACCGGTGAGGCGGCCACGGGGTGCCAGGAGATCGCGGAGGGGATCGTGGTGGCCTACGCCCCGTTCGGCCCGGGCTACGTCGTCGTCGATGTCGACGCGGAAGGCACGTTGACGTCGGGCCCCGAGGAGCTGAGGTCGCTCCGGTGGGTCGCCGGCGACCTCGTCACGCCTCTCCTCGACGGCCGCTGGGTGCGGCTGACGCCGACCGGCCTCGAGGACCTCGAGATCCCCGGCCTCACGCCCGCGCTCCCCATCCTGGATCTAGCGGCGACGGACGACGTCTGGATCGTCTCCACCGCGACGGCCGACCTCCGCGTCCCGCGTCGTTGGAGCCTGCTCCCCCTGCGTCGCGTGACCCGTGAGCGTTCAGCAGCCTGCTTGATTCGCGCTCCGCCTCAGTGCCAGGGCACCGGGGCGCCGGGGACGTCGCCCGCCTCGTAGCGCTGCATCATCCCGGCGCTCGTGACGTAGAGGTCGGTGCAGGTGAGGGGGCCGGCGCCGAACTCGACGTTCGCGATCGAGCGGACGTTCATCAACAGCGTCGTCGGGCTCGAGCCGTCGGGCGAGAGACGGATCAGGCGTCCGCCGGAGCTCTGCGAGCCGACGTACACGTTGCCGTCGGCGTCGAGGGCCAGGCCGTCGGCGGAGCCGAGGCCGGTGGCGAACGTGGCCCGCGCGGTCTCGGCGCCTGCCGTCAAGGTGAGGCGGTGGAGGACGCCGGTGGCGTAGCTCGCGACGAGGAGGGTGCCGTCGGGGAGGAACGCGACGCCGTTGGCGCTCGCGATCGTGGTCGTGGTCACCTCCGTCGGGGTGCCGCCGGGCGCCAGGCGATACACGCGGCCCGCGGAGAAGTCGCTGTAGTAGAGGGCGTCGTCCGGCCCGACGGTCAGGCCGTTCGGTGAGCCGCCGGTCGCGACGGTGGTGGCGGCCGGCGTCGCGGCGGTCAGGTCGATCGCGCGGACCCCCGTCCCCGGGACGCCGACGTAGAGGGTCTCGTTGGCCGCGTCGAGCGCCAGCCCCCAGACGGTGCCGCCCCCGACGGAGACCCACGCGTTCTCGGGCGTGCCACCCGGCTGCAGCCGACCGACGGCGCCGGTCTGCGAGTAGTACAGGGTGCCGTCCCGCGCGATGACGAGACCCTCGGTGCCCCCGATGCCCGACACGTCCGGACGCGCGCTCCCGCAGCTCGGGCCGCCCGCGTCGACGTCGCCGCCCGCGTCGAGCCCTCCGCCGGCGTCGACATCGCCCGCGTCCAGCCCCTCGCCCGCGTCCGCGCCCGCGTCGACCCCCGCGCCCGCGTCGTCCGAGGTCCCCGCGTCGATCCCGACGCCGGTGTCGGCCACGGCGGCGTCGGTCCCTCCGGTGCCGTCATCGCACGCGGCGAGGACGAGGAGGGAGAGCAGGGAGAGCGCCAGCGGGAGTCGGGTCTCGAGCATCGGCGCATCTTGCAGGGTTTCCCCAGATGCTCAACCGAGTTGCGCTCAGGGGCCCGCCGGAGCTTCCTCGGCGGCTTCGCTCGCGGGCGCTTCGCTCGCGGGCCCCTCGCTCGTTGGCGGAATGGTCGGAAAGACGTCGACCGGCGCGGGCGCCGCGGGGGTGGCCTGCTCCGATCGGAGCATGAACACCTTCACCGCGTCGGCGGCCACCTGGATGGTGCACGTCGCCGCGAGGTCGGGCTCGAAGCCCTCACCCTCGGCGGCGGGCGTGAGGGTGAGCTCGTCGCGACACGAAGCGGCGACGACGTGACCGAGCGGCTCGTCGACGGTGACCCGGATCCGCCGCGGCCCGCGGAGCATCGGGGGGAGGCCGTCCCCGCCGCCGCTCCGGATGTCGCCGACCTCGAGCGTGATCGTGTACTGGATCGCGTCCTGCCCGACGTTCAGCGTCCCCGCCTGCGTCTCCTCGGTCGCCGGCCCCTCGTCGGCGCCGAGCGTGAGGTGCGGATCGCTCAGCGCCGAGGTGCGGTGCCAGTCGAGGATCACCGCCCCGGGCGCGGTGGGCGTGTCGGCGCACCCCGTCGCCGCGGAGGCGATCAGCAGGGCGACGAGGAGGCTCCGCCGTGGCGCGAGCGCGATGAGGTGAGCGGGGATCACGAGCGTGCTCCAGGGGGGGAGGATGAGCCGCGCCGACCGGGTCCGCAAAGGACCGCGCGGTCCGCGCTCGTGCCCAACCGGGGAGGGTGCGCGGAGATTCCGCGTTGGAACGACCCCTCCAGAAATCAGCTCTACTGCCCGAGTCGTGGGTGATGGCCTGCAAAGCGAATCGCCACGCGTCGCAGCCCGGCAGAGCGAGCGAAGCCGCTCAGGCGCAGCGCTGGTAGGGCACGACGTCCTCCCGCACCCCGGCCACCGGCGCGCTCTTGAGAGCGAGCCTCACGATCTCCATGAGGTCGGCCTCCGGGCCGAGCTCGCCTCGGACCCGCTCGAGCATCGCTCTCGCCTCGCGCTCGCTCCACGACATCGAGCGCAGCGCCTGGTGCGCGTCACGCATCACCGACGCGCCCGGGCCCTCGATCGGCGAACCGTAGGGTCGCCCATCGGCGTGCCGATACACGAAGCCCTCGCTGAACCGCCCGCTCACATCGAGCGCACCGGCGTGCGCCGCGCGGTGATGCGCCGAGCACAGCCCCACGAGGTTCTCCGGATGGTGATCGCCCCCCTCGCTGCGGTGTCGCACGTGATGGAGGTGCAGATACGCCGAGTTCGAGCAGCCGGGCACTGCGCAGCGGTGGTGCTGACGCCGCTCCACCTGCCGTCGCGTCTTGGGCGGGATCGTCTTCGACGCGCGCTTCGCCGGCCCCTCGCCGTCGACGACGCCGACGTGCTCCCCGTCGCAGCAGGCCATCGCCACGGTCACGTCATCGACCGGGACCGACTCTCCGGCGGCGTCGATCACCGCACCGCGGTGCGCGTCGATCGTCAGCGCGATCTGATAGGGCGCGCGCCCCGACTCACCCTCACCATCGCCGCTGAGATAGGCGAGCATCGCGTGGGTCACGAAGGTCGAGTCGTCGACGGACGCGCCCGCCGAGATCACGGCCCGCTCCCTCGCCGCCAGGAGAAGCGCGTAGGCGTCGGGCAGCAGCTCGAGGGTGACGCGGTGCGGAACCAGCGCCGGCTCCGGCTCGTCGGTCGGGAGGTCTCCGGGCTGCCGACCCGCGACCTCGCGCTGGACCTCCGAGCCGGTCTTCCCCTCGACGCTGGCGAGCCACTCGGCCTCCGTCTCCGGCGTCGCGACCCGGCAGAGCTCGCGCACCACCGTGTACACGACGTCGCCCTCGGCGAAGGCCCGATTCAAACGCGGAAGCTGTCGCAGCGCGCGCGCGACGCGGAGCCGGTCCTCGACGCCGCGGGGCCCGAAGCCGAAGACCCGCGCCCCGTACTCGCGCATGGACGCGTAGCCGTGGAGGCGCTCGACCTGCAGCTCGTCGCCGCGCAAGAGCCACTCCAGGAGCGCGTGGTCATGCTGGTTCCGGGCCCGCGCCATGCGTCGGAGGACGGCGTCGACGGCTTCGGCGGTGAGGGTGGAGCCGGCGTCTTCGGGGAGAACACTACCCATTGACCGATGGTAGCAGAACAGGTGTTCAGTGCAACAGGTTTCTTGTTTGAAATGCGATTTGTGTGCACGTCGCCAGCGGCCGCCATCCCGCGGGGGGCTGGGGGGAACCCCCAGTGAGGCGCGCAACGCGCGCCGCGGCCCAACGGCGCTCACGGTCGCCGACGGGACGGCGTGCGCCACGGCGTTCGCATCGGGCACCCCCGTCTTCGCCGCCTCCCTCGTAGCCCACACGAACCAGCGGCCGTCGCCGATTGGTGCGGAGCGCTCCACCGGTCTGGGCGCACCGACCCACGACTACGTCAGGAGAGCCAGAGACTCGAGGTCTGTCGATCAACCGCCTCCGGCGATTTCTCTCCGCTTCGCGTCGTCGGACTCAAGGTCTGTCGATAAATCGCCTCAGGCGATTTCTCTCCGGCGAGGGGCAAGCCCCTCGCGCTCCCCACTGAGATCCCTCGGTCGCTTCGCGCCCTCGGGACTCAGTCGCCGTAGCGGAACGGCGGCCGGTCCTTGAGGAAGTGCGACAGCGCGTTTCGGTCCGTGTCCGAGAGGCGCTCGAAGCGCACGCCCATGCCGGCGGGCAGCTCGTCCGGTCGGTAGCGCGGCGCGCGGACCCAGGCGACCACCGCGTCGGTCGCGATCCGGTAGCCGTCGGGCAGCAGGAACGAGAGGACCAGCTCGGTGCCGACCATCAGCGGCGTGTCCGTGGCGACGAACAGGCCGCCCGCCGAGAGGTCGCCGGTGACGCCCGAGTAGAAGCGGTTCGCGCCTTCGAGGCCGACCTCGACCTCGAGCTCGGCGCGAAGGGCTTCGCGGCGCTCGTGCGCGTCCGGCGGGCTCGAGGGCTTCACCCGGGACGACGTGAGCAAGAAGGGCTCGGTCGAGTCCTCGAAGCGCGGGTCGTCGCCGAGCTCGCGGGCGAGCGCGCTGCGCGCCGGGTGGACGAGCGCGAGCGCGCGGCTGACGCCCTTGGCCACGTCCTCGCGCGCGGCCCACTTCGGCTCGTCGAGGATCTCGCGCAGGCCCTCGTTGGCTCGCGAGAGGCAGTCGTGGATCTTCTGGAGGTCGCCGACCTCGGCCGAGAAGAGCGCCGCGACGACCCCCGACAGGCGCTTGCCGAGCTCGGGCTCCTCCGTCGCCACCGCGCTCATCAGCGCGGCGATCTTCTGCCGGGCGTCGCGGGCCGCTTCGAGCCCGCCTCGCTTCAGCTCGCTGGTCGCGGGGCTCGTCACTCGTCGTAGAACATGGGCGGGCGTTTGCGGATGAAGCGCAGGATCAGGTCGCGCGACTCCGCGGTCAGGCCGTCGAAGCCGATGCCCATCCCGGGCTCCGAGTCGGACGTCATGTCCATTGGATCGCGCACGAAGCGCACGTGCCCGTTCACCTCGGTGGAGAGGTTGCCGGGCAGGGTGATCAGCATCCGGACCGCGGTGCCCTTGGGCAGGATGTTGTAGGTCGCGCAGAAGACGCCGCCCTGCGAGATCTCGCCCGAGAAGCCGACGTAGAAGTTCGACTCGGTGGTGGCGCCGAGGTTCGCCTCGAAGCGCTCACGGGCGATGCCGTCGTCGAGGGTCGTCGCGGGGACCGGCGGGGCCGCCGGGCGCGACAGAGGAATGGGCGCGGGGCCGGCGTTCGGGATCGCCGCGGGGGGCGGCGCCGAGGGGGCGCGCGACGGCACCGTCGTCAGCGGGAAGAGCACGCTCATCGCCTTGGCGATGGTCTCGGTCGCGGTCTGGATCCCGCCGTGCTGGCCGCGCACGTCCTGCAGGAGGGCCAGCGTCTGGCTGAGCGAGCCGAGCGCGTTCTTCACGCTCGCCTTGCCGTCGAGCTCGCTCGACGCCCGCTCCGCCTCGAACAGCGCCCCGACCGCCTTCGCGATGTTCTGCGCCACCGCGAGCACGTCCGGGGGGATGTTGGGGTCTTCTTGGAGCGCGGCGAGCGCTCGCCCCAGGCTCTCTCGCGCTTCTTTCGCCTTGATGGCGCCCGAGTAGCTCATCGTCAAAGGTCCTTGGTGAATACCACGCGCGACCGACCCCGGCCGGCGTAGTCGGCCTCCTCGCGCACCGCGAAGCCGAGGGCCTCGTGGAAGCGCGCGGAGCCCTCGTTGCCCACGGTGGTGATCGCCTTCAGCGCCGCCGCGCCCGCGGCCTGAGCCCGCTCGCTGAAGCGAGTGTAGAGCTCCTTGCCCACGCCGAGCCGCCGGTGCTCGGGGTGGATGCCCACGAGGTGGATGTACGCGACGCGCGGCTCCTCTTCGGTGATGAAGCCGAGCAGGAAGCCGACGACCTCGCCGTCGTCCTCGGCGATCAGCGCGTGCGACCCGAGCTCGTAGAAGAACACGGGGTGCGCGCGCTCGCTCGACGGACCGCCCCACCACCGGTCCAGGACGGACACGATGTAGTCGAAGTCGCTCTTGGTGATCCCGCGGATGAGCATCGGCACTCGAAGAGGGCGGCACGATATCACTAACCGCCGCGGTTGGCGGGGCCGTGATGCATCTCCCTTTTCCCCCACTTCGGGGCGGGGTCAACCCGGTCGGGGATCCTCGCCCAGGACGACGTTGTCGATGAGCCGGGTCTTGCCCAGATGCGCCGCTCCGGCGAGGAGGACCCGGGACGGGAGCGGCAGGTCGAGCGGGCCGAGGTGGTCGGGATCCGCGAGCGCGACGTAGTCGATCCGATCGAAGCCCGCCTCGACCGGGGCGCTCGCGATCGCGAGGAGCCGGCCCGGGTCGCGCTCCCCCGCCTCGAAGGCGTCCCACGCCGCGCGCAGGCCCGTCACGAGACCGAGCGCCCGCGCGCGCTCCTCGGCCGACAGGTAGACGTTGCGCGAGCTGAGCGCGAGCCCGTCGGCCTCGCGCACGATGGGGGCGCCGACGACCTCGATGGGCATGTCGAGGTCACGCACCATCCGGGCGAGGGTCCGCCACTGCTGGTAGTCCTTGCGCCCGAAGACCGCGACGCACGGGCCCGCGAGGTTCAGGAGCTTGGCCACGACCGTGGTGACGCCCTGGAAGTGGCCGGGTCGGTGCACCCCCTCGAGGGGGCCGGTGACGTCCGCGACGGTCACGTGGGTGGAGAAGCCGGGCGCGTACATCGCTCCGTCCTTGGGCGCGAAGACGAGGTCGACGCCCGCGGCGCGGCAGCGCTCGAGGTCGGCGTCCAGCGTGCGCGGGTAGCGGTCGAGGTCGTCGGTCGGCGCGAACTGCAGCGGGTTGACGAAGATCGTCAGCGCGACGTGCTCGGCGCCGCGCTGCCGGGCCACGTCCACGAGGCTCACGTGGCCGGTGTGCAGGGCGCCCATCGTCGGCACCAGGCCGACCCGGCGGCCGGACGCGCGCGCGGCGTCACAGGCCGCGCGCAGGGCGGCCGGCTCGTCGACCAGGACCGTCACCGATCACTCGACCGGGCCGTACACCGGGCGGAGCTGGACCACGTTGGCGGTGTCGCCGGCGACCATCGCGGCCGGCGCGGCGCTCGGGCGCGCGGCGCCCACGCCGAAGGAGTGCGCGGCGTCCGGGAACGCGCCGCTCTGGACCTCGTCCGCGTAGCGACGCGCGGCGGCCACGCCCTCGTCGAACATCTCGGCGTAGCGCTTCACGAACTTCGGCTTGAGGTCCGGGGTGAGGCCGAGCAGGTCGTAGCAGACGAGCACCTGGCCGTCGCAGTCGACGCCAGCGCCGATCCCGATGGTCGGGATCTCCAGGGTCTCGGAGATGCGCGCCGCGAGCGGGGCCGGGATGCCCTCGAGCACGATCGCGAAGGCGCCCGCCTCCTGCACGTAGAGCGCGTCGTCGAGGATGCGCGCGGCCTGCTCCTCGCTCTTGCCCTGGACGCGGAAGCCGCCCATCGCGTGCACGCTCTGCGGCGTCAGCCCCACGTGGCCCATGACGGGGATCCCCGCCGCCACGATGCGCTCGATGGTCGGCGCGACCGAGCGGCCGCCCTCGAGCTTCACCGCGTGCGCGCCGCCCTCGGAGAGGAACCGGCCGGCGTTGACGAGCGCGTCGCGTCCGTCGACCTGGTAGCTCATGAACGGCATGTCGCCGACGATCAGCGGCGTGGTGCACCCGCGCGCGACGGCGCGGCAGTGGTAGATGATCTCGTCGACGGTGACGGGCAGCGTCGAGTCCTGCCCCTGGATCACCATCCCGAGCGAGTCGCCGACGAGCAGGATGTCGATCCCCGCCTCGTCGAACATCCGGGCGAACGTGGCGTCGTACGCCGTGAGCATCGTGATGCGTTGGCCCCGCTCCTTCATCGTCTGGAGCTTGGGCACGGTCACACGGGCGCGCGGCTTGGGCGCCCCGTCACGGGAGGTGGTCATGCTCGATCCGTCGCTTCGTAGGGTCGCGGCCAGGTCCACTCCGGGTCCGCGCCCTCTCGGCAACCGACGTATAGCACCGGATCGCCCGCCGCGCGATCAGGGCGATTTTCGCTTCCGGCCCTCGCGCCGCGCTCGGAGCAGGAGGGTGGTCACGCCGCCGGGCAGCGCGAGGCCGACCACGGCCCAGCGCGACCACACCTCGCGAGCCACGTCGGCCCGGGTCGCGTCGTCGAGCGCGAACCAGGTCAGCGGCACAGTGGTGACCAGGTAGCCCCCCGCGAAGCCGACCGCGAGCCGGAGCAGCGACGTGAGCTGCTCCCCGTCGTCGTCCTCCATCCAGGCGCCGATCGAGAGCACGAGGACGGTGGCGGGGAACGCCAGGGTCGCGCCCCAGCCGAGCGCATAGGCTCCGAGCGCCAGGGCGAGCGCCACCCCCCCGCCCACGCCGAGCGCGAAGGCCAAGGGGCCGAGTCGAGCGGTCACGTGGCCCTCGTCGGCATGACGGGCGAGGGTACCTCGGCTCGGGCGCGCGCGTGCAGGGTCTCGGGGCTGCTACGCTCCGTGCGATGCGCATCGGGATCGACTTCGGCACGACCCGGACCGTGGTCGCCTCGGCCGACGGAGGGCGCTACCCGGTCGCCGCCTTCGAAGGCGCGGAGGGCTTCCACAGCTGGGTGCCCACGATGGCCGCGCTCGACGAGGGCCGGTGGGTCTACGGCGAGCGCGCCGCGGAGCTGCTCCAGCGCGGCGGTCCGGGGGTGCGCTCGATCAAGCGGGCGCTGGGCGCGCTGGCGCCGGAGCAGCCGGTGCCGGGCTTCGACGTCACCGCGCTCGAGCTCGCGACGGGGTTCCTCGCCGAGCTGCGCGAGGCCCTCGTCGAGCGCAGCAACCTCGAGCTCGCGGCGGGTGAGCCGCTCGAGGCGATGATCGCGGTCCCCGCGAACTCGAGCAGCCGGCAGCGCTTCCTCACCCTCGAGGCCGCGCGCCGGGCGGGGTTCGAGGTGGTGGGGATGATCAACGAGCCGAGCGCGGCGGCGGTGGAGTTCGCGTTCCGCAGCGCGCTGAGCCCGCGCAGCCCGAAGCGCTACGTCGTCGTCTACGACCTCGGCGGCGGCACGTTCGACACGTCCGCGGTGAGCCTCGATGGGCGGCGCTTCGATCTGCTCGCGTCGGAGGGCATCGCGCGGCTCGGCGGCGACGACGTCGACTCCATCCTTCTCGACGCGTGGGAGGCCGAGCGCGGCGAGCCCGTCGGGGAGGCGCTGCGCATCGCGGCCCTCGAGGTCTGCCGCCGGGCCAAGGAGGGCCTCACCGCGCAGAGCCGCCGGCTGCTCCTCGATCCCCCGGCCGAGCTGGGGCTCGAGCCCTGCGTCCTCGACGTGGGCGCCGTCTACGACGCGTGCGACGCGCTCGTGGAGCCGACCCTCGCGCTGCTCGACGACGTGTTCGCGGCGCTCCCCGCGGATCTGGACCCGGAGGACGCGCGGCAGCTCGGCGCGGTGTACCTCGTCGGCGGCGGGGTCGCGTTCCCCGCGGTCCAGCGCGCGCTGCGCAAGCGCCACGGCCGCAAGGTGATGCTCGCCCCCGAGAGCCACGCGGCGACCGCGGTGGGCCTCGCGGTCGCCGCCGACCCGGACGCGGGCGTGCTCGTCCGCGAGGCGACGACCCGCTACTTCGGGGTATGGCGCGAGGGGGAGGGCGGCCGCGAGACGGTCTTCGATCCGATCCTGCGCAAGGACCAGATGGGCGCGGAGGGGAGCCCGCTCGTGATCCAGCGCGCCTACCACCCGGCGCACTCGGTCGGCCACCTGCGCTTCGTCGAGTGCACGCGCCTCGACGCGGAGGGCCGGCCGAGCGGCGACCTCGCGCCCTTCGGCGAGCTCCGCTTCCCCTACGACCCGGCGCTTCGCGAGCGCGGGGACCTCGCGGCGGTGCCGGTGCAGCGGCGGCCCGACCTCGGCGACCAGATCATCGTGGAGCGCTACTCGTACACCGCGGACGGGCGGATCGAGGTCCAGATCGAGAACCGCACGCACGCCTACCGGCGCGAGCTCGTGTTGCGTTAGCAGGCTGCTGAAATGGGCCCGAAGGGACCGTTTCGGAGCCTGCTCCGTGCCCGTGCCCTTGCCCGTGCCCGTGCCCGTGCCCGCCCGTGACCCGTGAGCGTTCCCCGTGCCCGAGATCACGCGCCCTCTGCGGGAACGGTTGACGGGAACGGTCCGGGCACGGGCACGGGCACGGGCATGCGCGCTTCGCGCGCGGCACGGAAGCAGGCTGCTTTTCAGCAGCCTGCTCGGGCTACTCGAGCTCGGAGAGCTGGGCCTCGATCGCGGCGTGCGTCTCCTCGTCGTCCTCGGCGAGGGCGAGCGCGCGGGTCAGCATCCGGCGCGCTTCGTCGTCGAGCTCGAGCTCGAGCAGGAGCCGCGCCGCCTCCCGGTGGTAGGTCAGGTGGTTGGCCGTGTCGGTCCCCGACGCGAGCGTCCTGTAGATGTCGGCGGCCTTGAGGAGCTCGCCCTCGGCCTCGTGGATCTCCGCCCGCGCGATCGCCGTCGCGGGCGGGTAGTCGAGGGGGCGGTCGTGGCGGCGGAGGCTCACGAAGAACGCGATCACCTGATCGAGGTACGCGGCCGCGCGCTCCGGGTTCTCGGCGGCGGCGTGCGCGAGCCCGAGCTGCTCGAGGTAGCGCCAGTCCGGGCGCTCCTCGTCGAGCAGGACCACGCCGGCCTCGAGCACGTCCGCGGCCTCCTGCGCGTGCTCCTTGTCGAGGAGGAAGCGGCCCATCATCAGGAAGGCGCCCGGCTCCTCCGGGAACGCCTCCATCGCCGCCTCGAGCGCCTCGATCGCGCCGTCCTCGTCGTCGGCGCGCTCGCGCAGCGCCGCGATGTTCGCGAGCGCCGCGAGCCGCGCCGCGCCGCCCTCGTCCTTGGGCAGCTCCTCGAGGAACGTGCGCAGCGCCTCCTCGGCGGGCTCCCAGTCCTCGACCATCATCCGAGCGCGGCCGATCTCCAGCCACAGGTACGTCGAGTCCTCGTACTCGTCGGCGATCGCTTCGAGCGCGACGCGCGCCTTCTCCCCCTCGCCGTCGTGCAGGGCGAGGATCGCGTCGCGGAACGCGTCGCCGTACTCGTCGTACTCCTCGACCTGCTCGTCCTCCCAGTTGCCCGCGAGGAGCGCCCAGCGATCCTCGTCGCTCATCTCGTCGGGCAGCTCGGCCTGCGAGCGCTTGGCGTCCTCCTGCTCGAGGGTCTCGAGCCGGCGCCGCGCCTCGTTCCGCACCGCGTCCGACGCGGCGAGCTCGATCGCGTTCTGGAATTCGGCCTCCGCGAGATCGACGGCGCCGTTGCCCAACAGCTCCTCGGCCTCGGCCATGCGGGCGCGCGCGAGCTCGTCGAGGCACGCGTCGATCTTCGCCTGTGCCTCCGCGCGCTCGCCGTCGCTCTTCGCGAGGTCGTGGGCGCGCTCGTAGGCCGCGCGGGCCTCCGCGTGACGCGCTTCGCCGAAGCGCGCGTGGCCCTCGGTCATCTCGTCGGCGAACGAGGCGCCGCCGAAGAGCTTCTTGAAAAAGGACATGTCGCCTCTACTTGTCGCGCTTGGTCACGCGGTTTCGGGCCGCCGCGCGCAACCCGGCGGGGACGTTCTTGGAGCGCGCCAGGGTCCGCAGATCGTTGGCGCGCAGGTGGCTGAGGAAGTTCATCGAGACGCCCATCGGCGTCTTGGGGTTGAACACCAGGTTCTTCTTGAGCTCGTAGTTGCCGAGCCAGTCGCGACGGTTGCCGATGTAGCGGAGGATGTCGTCCGAGATCTGCTTGCTCGCGGCCATGCGCGCCGCCTCGACGTCCTTGGTGGCCGGCGACGTCACCGCCGCCATCGACACGAGCTTGTTGGAGTCGCGCACGAGCAGCGCGCGCGCCGCGGCGTCCCCGATCAGCGCGAGCCGCACCTTCTCGGCGATGCTCATCTCGCCGATCCGGAACGCGAGCGGGCGGTGCTTCTCGCGGATCTCCTCGGTGCCGTCGACCCGATCGGTCTCGATCGCGTCCTCGTCGTCGTCCGCCGCGAGCGCCTCGAAGAACATCGCGTCGCTCGGGAGCTCCTCCTCGGGCGTCTCCTCGATGATGAGCTGCCCCTGGATCGCCTCGACGTGCGCCGCGAAGGTGGCGACGCCGGTCAGCTCGACGCCGTTGCGCGCCGCGAGCTCGACGAGCCGGTCGACCGTGCTCATCCGGGTGCTTCGGTTCTTGTAGAGCGCCTCGATGATCTCGGGGTGTTCGAGGAGGCGGACCTGGTCGGTCGCGATGCGCTCGGCGGTGTGGACGTCGCACTGCTTGGCGATCTTCGCGACGGTCGCGTGGGGCGTCGCCCGGTTGGCCGCGAGCTCCTCGAGGAGCGACTGCTCCTTCTGGACGTAGCGGAGGAGCCCGTCGAGGATCTCGGGGTGGAGCGGCGCCGTCACCGCCGGCCGGAGCACCTCGTCCGGGAGGCCCCGGAGGGTCCCGTCGGCGGCCGACCGCACGCCCTCGTCCGAGTCCGCCGAGAGCTGAACCAGCAGGGTGACCAGGTCGGTGCCCTTGACCGGGACGAGCCCCTTGGCCGCCATCGTCCGGGCCGGTGTCGGGGCGGCCGGGTCCCCGAAGCGACGGATCTTCTCGGGGAGCTCTTCTTTGGGGAGGGGTAGCGACATGGCGACGAACCGCTCTCAGCTATCCGAGTGGGAGGTGCCGCGTCAACACCTGCGTCCCTGGACACGCCCCGTGGGACGCGGTACGGCAGAATGTCATAGTGGCGAATGGCGGGACGCTCGCGTGCGCCGCCCGGGGGAACGAGGCTCGATGACTTTGCTTCACAGGACCGCGCGCCGGCGCACCTACTTGCTCGCCGCGCTGACGGCCACCTCGATGCTCGCCGCGGCCGGGTGCGACGGCAACGACCCGATGGACGCCGGCTCCGACGACGGCGGCGGCATGGACGCGGGGCCGATCGACGGCTCGACGGCGTTCCCCGACGGCACGGTCTTCTGCACCGAGGACTCCGAGTGCGACGACGACGTCGACTGCACGCGCGACTCGTGCGGGCCGACCGGGACCTGCCGCAACGTGGTGGACCCGCCCTCGTGCGACGACGGGATCTTCTGCAACGGCGTCGAGCAGTGCGACCCCCGCATGGGCTGCGTCCCCGGCGAGCGCGAGACCTGCAACGACGACAACGTCTGCACGATCGACCGCTGCAACGAGGAGACGAAGTCCTGCGACCGCTCGCCGCGCGATCAGGACGAGGACGGAGACGCGGACTGGTTCTGCGAGGGCGGCACCGACTGCAACGACGGCGATCCGTCCGTGAGCGGCCTGGTCAACGAGGTCTGCGACGACTTCCTCGACAACGACTGCGACGAGATGGTCGACGAGGCGGACTGCGGTCGGCCCCGCTACGACACCTGCGACGACCCGCTCGACATCTCGAGCGGCGGCTTCTACCTGCTCAACACCGACGGCGCGTCGCCCGACTACGCGCTGAGCTGCCGCGGCACCACGCGCGACCTCGTGGCGCAGTTCACGCTCACCGAGCGCTCGAGCATCGACCTCGAGGCCGACGGCGACTTCTTCACCGTCGCGCTCTCGCTCCGGACCGACTGCCCGAGCCGCGACAGCGAGCTCGCGTGCGAGAGCGGCTTCCCCGGCGTCATCCGCCGCCGGTCGCTCGACCCGGGCACGTACTTCGTGGTCCTCGCCGCCAGCTCGACCGGCGAGATCGGGCTGACCGCGACCTTCGGGCCGCCGATCGAGCCGGTCACCAACGACACCTGCGCCACGCCGATCGACGTGAGCGCCGGCGGCACGTTCATGGGCAGCACCGTCGAGACGAGCGACGCGGCGCTGACGACGTGCGGGTTCTCGGGCTCACCCGACCTCTTCTACACGTTCACCACGACCACCGAGCAGAACGTCACGATCAGCGCGCTCTCCACGACCGGCGAGAGCATGACGTGGGAGGTCGCCGACGACTGCTCGAGCCTCGCGACCCCGCGCCGGTGTCGCTACGCGGCGCCGGCGAGCGGGACGCTGCACCAGCTCCCGCCGGGCACGTACATCCTGATGGTCGAGGGGCCGAGCTTCCGCGACGTCGACTTCACGCTCGACGTCCGCTTCTCGGCGTCCGCGCCGCCGCCCCCCGGGGACACGTGCGCCGATCCCATCACGGTCCCGATCGACGGGACCCGCGTGGTCGGGACGCTCCTCGACAAGGAGGACGACCACGACGTGAGCTGCGGCTTCCGGTACCGCGACGCGGTCTACCAGTTCACGCTGACCACCGACTCCGACGTCACCGTCGCGATGGACGCGGGCTCCTTCGGGAACATCTCGACCCGGCCGACCTGCACCGACAGCGCCACGCAGATCCGGTGCACGAGCGGCGCGCCGGCGCGGCAGCGCATCCGGAACCTCGCCGCGGGGACGTACTACGTCATCGCCGAGTCGTCCGCGGCCACGGGCTTCAACCTGACGGTCGAGGCGACCACGCCGCCCACCATCGCGACCGAGGTGACGGGCAACGAGAACTGCATGTCGGCCCGCGTGATCCCCCCGACGGGCGGGCTCTTCCACGGGAACACCACCACGATGCTCCCCGACCTCGGCGGGACGACCTGCGGCGGCGGCGCGACGTCGAACGACGCGGTCTACCAGCTCACGCTCACCGCGCGCAGCCGCGTGGTCGCGTCGACGGAGGGCTCGACCTTCGACACCGTGCTCCACGTCCACCAGACGTCGTGCACGGCCACGGGCGGCGACATCTACTGCGACGACGACGGCGGCGAGGGCTCGACGAGCCTCATCGACCAGATGCTCGACCCGGGCACCTACTTCATCGTGGTCGACGGGTTCGGCAGCACCTCGGCGGGTGAGTACTACCTCGAGGTGATGGTCACCCCGTGACCGGTCGGGGCCTCGCGCTGGCGCTGGGCGGGCTCGCCCTGGCCGCGGGTTGCACCACGATGAGCAACCCGGGCTTCCCGGACGCGGGCCCCCTCGACGCGTCGCTCGACGCGGCGCCTCCGATGATGGAGGACGCCGCGCGGCCGCCGGCGCCCACGCGCGAGACGTGCACCGAGGCCGGGCGCGGCGCGACGATCGGCCAGCCGTGCGCGGGCGACACCGCGTGCGACGACGGCTGCTTCTGCAACGGCGTCGAGCGCTGCGAGGGCGGCGCGTGCGTGGCCGCGGAGGACCCCTGCGTCGACGACATCGACTGCACCGCCGACAGCTGCCTCGAGGAGGTGAACCGCTGCATCTTCGATCCGCAGCCGGAGATGTGCAGCGACGGCGACGCGTGCAACGGCGCCGAGGTCTGTGACCTCGCGGTGGGCTGCCTCGCGAGCGCGCCGCTCTACTGCAACGACGAGAGCTCCTGCACGGTCGACTCCTGCGACACGCTGACCGGCTGCGTGTTCTCGCCCCGCGACCTCGACGGCGACGGGTTCTTCGACGGGCGCTGCGGCGGCGACGACTGCGACGACGACCCGCGCTTCGGCCGGATGATCTACCCGGGCGCGCCCGAGGACTGCACCAACCGTCGGGACGACGACTGCGACGGCTCGCGCGACTACAACGACTCCGACTGCGTCCCGACCAACGACACCTGCGCGCTCGCGACGGTCCTGCCCGGGCCGGGGACGTACTCGGGCTCCACGCGCGCGCTCCTGAGCGACTACACCCTCGGCTGCAGCACCTCGCGCGGCCCCGACTCGGTGTTCCGCTTCACCCTCGACGACACCCGTGACGTGACCGTCAGCGTGTCCGGCGCGGGCGCCGGCGCGGCGGTGACGATCCGCGCGTGGGCCGACTGCGCGGCGGGGCCCGAGGTGCGCTGCAGCGCGGCGTCGCCCCCGTCCGTGATCCGCCGCAGCCTGCCCGCGGGCGAGTACGCGATCATCGTGCAGACGCCGGGCGGGATCCCGTTCGACCTGACCCTGCGCGCCGAGAGCCCGACCCCCGATCCGCCCGGGGACACCTGCGACTCCGCGCTCGACATCACGTCGGGGACCGAGGCCGCGGACGCCGCCGTGCTCCTGCAAGACACCTTGCCCTCCTGCAACTCGACGTTCGGGTCCTACCGCGACGCGTACTTCACGTTCGAGCTCACCTCCGTCTCCGACGTGACGCTGACGACGTCGGACACCGCGTTCCACTACGTCAACCTGATGACGACGTGCGGCGACCTCGCCTCCGAGGTCCGCTGCTGGAGCGGCAGCGGCTCGCCGATGCAGACCTGGCGGAGCCTCCCCGCGGGCCGGTACTGGGTCACGGTCGGGACCTCCACGACGACGGGGCCGGTGTCCGCCACCGTCGACATCCGCCCGCCCACCCCGATCCCCCCGAACGATCGGTGCGGCGGCGCGATCATGCTCCGCAACGGGTCGAGCCGGACCGACACCACGATCGACTTCGGCGACGACGTCGCCGGCGGGACCTGCGCGGGCACCGCGCGCCTCGACGCGTTCTACGTGATCACGCTGAGCAGCCGGCGCCGCGTGCTCATCAGCGTCAGCGACGCCGACGGCGGCACCACGCGCTTCTACCTCACGCTCCGCGGCGACTGCGGGACCCCGAGCGACACGAGCTCGATCGCCTGCGTGTCCGGGCTCACCTCGCCGGCGCCCGCGTCGGCCACGCTGAACCAAGTGCTCGACCCGGGCACGTACTACCTGATCGTCGAGACCGCGGCGTCGGACACGAGCGACTACACGATCAGCGCGGCGCTCTTCGCCCCCTGACCCTGGCTCCGGGACAGGCCCGAGGCCCTGTGCAAGGGTCCGCCCCGTGCGTGTCGGCATCGCGCTAGCAGCCCTCGGCCTCGCGGCCCTCGCGAGCCCCGCCCGAGCGGACGATCGCGCCACCCCGGGCGAGGAGGCGTGGCACACGTCCGGGCTCGAAGGCATCCGCGGCGCGACCATCGGGCCCATCGAGAGCTCGCTGTTCCCGGGGCGCGGCTACGGCACGCCGGCGACCGCGGCGCTGCTCGACCACCTCGCGCAGCTCGGCGTGAACTGGGTGAGCGTGACCCCGTTCGGGCGGATCTGGAGCCTCTCGAGCACCGACATCGCGATGGACTTCGAGGCGCCCTACGACGACAACCGCGATGGGATCCGCCGGCTCGTCGAGCAAGCCCACGAGCGTGGCATCCAGGTCCTCTTGATCCCCCACCTCTGGGTCGAGACCGAGGGCTGGCGCGGGGAGATGGATCCCGGCTCGCCCGAGGGCTGGGCCGCGTACCAGGCGTCCTATCGCGCGTTCGTCACGGCCTGGGCTCGCGACGCGGCGGCGGCGGGCGCGGACGCGTTCTCGATCGGCGTCGAGTGCGGGAGCTGGTCGGGCCGCTTCGGCGAGTACTGGCGCGCGCTCATCGCCGAGGTGCGCTCGATCTTCGACGGCGTGCTGACCTACAGCGCGAACTGGGACGAGGTCGAGAACGTCCTCTTCTGGGACGAGCTGGACCTGATCGGCATCAACGCGTTCTACCCCCTCGCCGATCACGACGACGCGAGCTTCTCCGAGTACGTGCAGGGCGCGATGCGCGCGCGACAGACCCTCGCCGAGCAGGTCGCGATCCTGGAGAAGCCGGTCCTCTTCACCGAGATCGGCTACACGACGCGCCGCAACGCGGCGGTGCAGCCCTGGCTCTGGCCCGACGGGATGGACGGCGTGGAGATCTCCGAGCGGGAGCAGGCTCGCGCGATCCTCGCGAGCTTCCGCGCGTTCCTCCCGCAGCGGTGGTTCGTCGGCTTCTTCGTGTGGCGCTGGTACGCGGACGTCGACGACGTGAGCCAGGAGGCGATCTGGGGGTTCAGCCCCGAGGGCAAGCTCGCCGAGCGGGTCCTCGAGCGCGTCTTCGCCGAGCCCTGGGCGGTCGACCCCGAGCCGTGGGCCTGGGTCACCGAGCCGCCGGCCGGCCCGAGCGTCTACGACGTGGTGACCGACCTGCAGATGCGGCTGCGCTCCACCGTCGTGCCGCGTTAGTCCGCGACGAGCTCGAAGCAGCGCAGCCTCGCGGCGAAGTCGTGGATCTGCGAGGTGACGATCACCTCGTCGGCGCCCGTCCGTTCGGCGAACGCGGCGAGCTTGTCGCGGACCTGACCCGCGGTGCCCGCGAAGGTGTGCCGGAGCACGTGCTGGAGCATCGCCGCCTCGGTCTCGCTGACCTCGAGGTGCGGATCCGGCGGCGGCAGCGGGACGGGCCGACCGCTCCGGAGCGCGAGGAAGGCTCGGACGAGGGAGCTGCGCAGGAGCCGCGCCTCCTCCTCGGTGTCCGCGGCGAAGACGTTGGCCGCGACCATCACGTGCGGGCGCTCGAGCGCCGCGGAGGGCTGGAACCTCGCGCGGTACACCGCGAGGGCGTCGTCGAGCTGCGCCGGGGCGAAGTGGGAGGCGAACGCGTAGGGCAGGCCGAGCGCCGCCGCGAGCTGCGCGCCGTAGAGGCTCGAGCCGAGGATCCAGACGGGCACGTCGAGCCCCTCGCCGGGGATCGCCCGGAGCCGTCGCGGGCCGGGCGGCGGCTGGAAGTAGGCCATCAGCTCGACCACGTCCCTCGGGAAGGCGTCGGCCGCGGCCACCGGGTCCTTGCGCAGGGCGCGGGCGGTTTGGGGATCGCCGCCCGGCGCGCGCCCGAGGCCGAGGTCGATCCGGCCCGGGTGCAGCGCGGCGAGGGTCCCGAACTGCTCCGCGATCAGCAGCGGCGCGTGGTTCGGCAGCATGATCCCGCCCGCGCCCACGCGGATCGAGGACGTCCCCGCCGCGACGTGCGCGAGCGCCACCGCGGTGGCCGCGCTGGCCACCCCGGGCATCCCGTGGTGCTCGGCCATCCAGAAGCGCCGATAGCCCCAGCGCTCCGCGTGCTGCGCCAGCTCGAGGCTCCGATGCAGCGCCTGCCCCGCGTCGCCGCCTTCCACGATGGGCGCGAGGTCGAGGATCGAGAGCGGGACCATGCCGCATGCATGGGGGACGGAGAGCGCCGCGTCGAGCCCCGCTCTAATCCGCGCTCGCCGCCGTCACGTCGCGCGGGTGCGCGACGATCCAGCCGATCGCGGCCGAGCCGATCGCGGTCGCGAGCAGGGCGATCGCGAACGCCGCGATCGCGAGGATCGGGAGCGCGCTCCGGGCGGGCTTCGCGCTCGGCTTCGCGCTCGGGGTCGGCGCGATCGGCGTGGCCGGCGCGACGACGGGGGGCGGCGCGCGGTAGAGCGTCGGCTCCTCGCCGGAGATGTCGAGCGCGTACGCGCCGCTCGATTCGGGCCCGAGGATGCCCTCGAGCGCGCGCAGGAGATCGTCGGCCGACTCGAAGCGCGCGGCCGGGTCCTTCTGCATCAGGCGCATCACGAGGTCCTCCACCTCGACGCTGATGTGCCCGCACCGCGGGCGCTCCGACGGCGGGACCGCGGTGGTCATGATCTTGAGGCGGAGCACCTCGGCGAACGCCTCCGCGTCGAACGGGAGCTCGAGGGTCAGCATCTCGTAGAGCAGGACGCCGATCGCGTAGAGGTCCGCGCGCGCGTCGACCGCGCCGTCCGAGCACTGCTCGGGCGCCATGTAGTGCGGCGTGCCGACGAGCTCGCCGCCCATCGTCAGGCGCGTGTCGTCGGTGGTGACCCGCGCGAGCCCGAAGTCGAGGAGCTTCACGAAGTCCGCCCGGCCGCCGCGCACGCAGAGCACGACGTTGTCCGGCTTGATGTCCCTGTGGATCACGCCGGCCGCGTGCGCCGCCGCGACCGCTCGCGTGACGCCCCTGGCGATCTCGAGCGCCCGTCGCGGCTCCATCGGCGCGGTCAGCTCGTTGAGCGTCGTCTCGAGGTCCACGCCGTCGACGTGCTCCATCACGTAGTAGGAGCGCCCGTCCATCAGCGTGCCGACGTCGATCGCGCTGACCACGTGCGCGCTCCCGACGCTGGCCGCGGCCCGCGCCTCGCGCAGGAAGCGCTGCAGCAGGGTCGGATCCTCCGAGAGGTGCGGGAGCAGCGTCTTGAGCACCATGCGCCGCTGCAGGACCAGATCGGTGACCTCGTACACCCGGCCCATCCCGCCCTCGCCGAGGAGGCGCTCGACCCGGTAGCGGTTCTCGATCGCGTACCCGATCAGCAGGTCGCCCCCGTACCCGTCCGAGAGCGTCGCGTCGGGATCGGCGGAGGAGCGTGGGCCGGGGGTCATCACTGCCCCTCCATCCTGACCACCCTTTGGTCGGGAGGGCCTTTCGGTGGGGTTACGCGCCGGGGCCGAAGCAGCGCAGGGCGTCGATGAGCGTGACCCGGTCGGCGCGGACCACGAACTCGAGCGCGCGCAGGCGGCCGCTCGCGTCGTAGCGAGGCCACCCCGCGTCGATGACCCCGCACGTCCCGAGCGCGGCGGACTCGGCCTCGTAGCGGCCCTCCACCAGGTTCACGCCGAGGACCACGCCGCTGTCGTCGCTCGAGGTCGCGTCGGGGTCGGGGATCCGACCTTGGGTGTACACGCTCGGAACCACCTCGCCGGTGTCGAGGTTGCGCAGGGTGACCACCGACCCGGTCACGTCGGCGCCCTCCGCGGCCGAGATGCGCATCGCGAGCTGGCCCCGCGTGCGCTCGATGCGCTCGCCGATGGTGCCGCCGAGGATGGTCAGCGTGGCGCGGTCGAGCACGCGCATCGCGGTGAAGCGGTCCACCTCGTCGGAGCGGTGCACGAGGATCGTCGAGACGTAGCCGGTCGCGTGCACCTCGCCGAGGATCTCGGTGTTGCGAGGGGCGTCGACCCGGATGAGGCCGTCCTCGTCGGTCGAGACGCACTCGCAACCGGTCGGCTGCTCGACGCAGAGCTCTCCCGCGACCGGCACGAACTCGTCGAGGTTGAGGCTGAGCTTCGAGAGGCTCAGCTCGTAGGCCAGGGGATCCTCGAAGCCGCCACAGAACGGCGCGGGGCCCTCGCAGGCGGCGAGGAGCAGCGCGGCGAGCGCGAGCTGGAGGGGCGCCCTCATTCCTGATAGAGATCGACAGAGATGTTGTCGCGGTAGCTCACGGTGCTCGTCAGCTCACCCACAGCATACTCCGCCCCTCGGCCGATACACGCGCCCCGCGAGCTCCTCGCGATGAGGCCGTCGCGCAGCACGAGGTCCACGCCTCGGTCGACGCGGAGCCCGCACACGCCGCAGCTCTCGAGCACGAACCGCGTCATCCACAGCGAGCTGCCCTCGGCGGCCTCGACGCAGATGTCGCCCGTCGCCGTGCGGTCGGAGCCGAGGACGTCGAGGTCGATGGAGGTGAACCGCCCGCCCTCCTCGACGACGAGGCCGCGCGGCCGGTCGTTGCGGAGGAACACCCGCACCGCGAGCACCTCGCCGTCCGGGCCGACGCGGATCCCGCCGCCCGCCTCGGCGGCCTCGACGGTGCTGTCCTCGAGCTCGACCACCGCCGCCTCCACGTCCAGCCCGCTCTGGAGCGTGCGCGCGAGGTAGGCGCGCCGCAGCCGCGCGTGGCCCGACCGCGCGACGACCCCGCGCCCGCTCGCGGGGAGTCCCGCGGGGAAGCGCACGATCAGGTCTTCGAGCTCGGCGCAGCGCTCCGCGCCCTCGTCGCACGCGAGCTCGACCCCGACGCCGGCCGCGGGCTCCAGCACGAGCCCCGCGGCCTCGTCGGTCGAGGCGCCCGCGCCCAGCCGAAGGCCGGTGCCCACGGTCTCGCGGATCGCGACGGAGCGCGCCCAGAGCGTGGACGCCTCCACGTCCACGCCGGACTCGCCAGACGCCGTCACCTCGACGAGCTCGAGCCGCGCGCCGTCGCGCGCCGTCACCGCCACGCCCTCGCCGGCGATCACCATCGCGTCGGTGAGCGCCAGCCGCGCCCCCTCCACCCAGACCGTACCCTCGACCCGGAGTCCGTCGGCGTCGGTGGCGGCGTGCACCTCGAGCGCGTGACCCGCGTCGCCCGCCACCAGCCGGAGGTTGCTGAGGACGACGCCGTCGGCCTCGACGACGAGGGGGCCGCGCACCGTGGTCTCGTTGGCGCAGGCGCCGCGCAGCTCCACCCGCCGGGTGAGCTCGCCGGGCGCGTCGTGCTCGCCGCGAGCGAGCAGCACCCGCGCGCCGAGCGGGGCGACCGCGAGCGCCTCGGCGATCGTCCCGAACGGAGCGGCCTCGGAGCCGTCTCCGCCCGTCGCGCCGGGCCGGACGTGGAGCAGGGGGACGCCGCCCTCGGTGACGGCGGGCCACTCGCCCTCCGGGCACGCCGCGCCGGGCGGTCGACAGTCGATCGCGCCGGGGACCCGGTGCTCCCCGCCGCCGCAGCGCTGCGCGGGGTCGGGGTCCGGCTCGCAGCGCTGATGGCGTCCGTCGGTATCGACGACGCGAAACGCGAGGCCGAGGGGGCCGTCCGAGAAGCACTCGGTGACCGCGGGCGCGACGACGAGGGAGCCGTCCCAGCAGAACGCGTGGCAGGAGTCGTCCGCGCAGTCGACGGCGCCGTCGAGGTCGTCGTCGGTCCCGTTGGCGCAGGCCGCCGCGCTCTCCTCGGGCTCGACCGACGGCAGCCCGGTCACGAGCGTGCACCCCGCGAGCGCGAGCGCGAGCGGCAGCCCGCCGAGCCTCACCGGGTCCTCCGCGTGAAGCTGGCGTTCGAGCCCTCGCGCGCGCTGTCGTCGGTGACGAAGTAGAGGGCGACCGCCGCGCCGAGCCCGACGAGCGCGACCCCGAGGGTCACGTCGGAGGCCAGCGCGAGCCCTGTCGCCTCGTCGCGGAGATCGACGACGGAGCCGCCGCCGGGGTGGTTCCAGCGGGCGTCGAACTCGGCCGCGCGATCGGCCGCGAGCCCGGCCGTGATGGCCCACGCGACGAGGGAGGCGACCCCCGCCCCGCCGACCACCCAGGTGAAGGGCGAGGGCCCGGTGGGCAGCGGCGCGAGCTGGACGGTGAGCCACCCCCGGGTGTCGGCCTCGACCTCGAGCTCCCCCGACCAGGCGAGGTGCCCCGGCGCGCTCACGCGCACCGTGCGCGCGGCCACCGACAGGTCGGTGAGGACGAGCGGCGCGAGGCCGACGGGCTCGCCGTCGAGCTCGATCACCGCCTCGGCGACGTTCGCGGTGACCGTCACGTCTCCGGTCGGGAGCGGCAGGCGCTCGGGCTCGGCGAGGAGCTCGGCGCGCTCGTCCGCGACGACCTGGACGAAGCCGCGGTAGGTCCGGTAGCCCTCGGCGACGACCTCGACCTCCACGCGGCCTGGCGGCGCGCGCAGCTCGGCCGGCAGCACGCCCGCGTCGACCTCGGTGCCTCCCGAGTCGAACGCCCGCACGCGCGCCCCGGCGGGGCCGCGGACCGCGAGGGTCCCGACCACGCGCTCGGGCGCCAGGACGACCTCGACCTCCTGGCCTCGGACCGCCTCGACGCTGGCCTCGGCCGGCCGGTAGCCCTCGAGCTCGACCCACACCCGATGCGGTCCTGGGGGGAGGGCGAGCACGCGCGGCGCCTCGCCGTAGCTGCCGTGCTCGCGCTGATCGACGAAGATGACCGCGCCCTCGCGCGCCGGCTCCACGCGGACCGCCACCCGCGCCACGCTCGGCCCGAGGGTCTGCAACGTGTCTTGCGCGAACCGGCGGCGCTCGTCGGCCCCGTCGGCGTCGTCCACGAGCGAGAGGTACTCGCTGAGGAAGTAGAAGGCGTCGAGGTCGCGACGCATGCGCAGGAAGCACAGGCCGATGTTGTAGACGGTGCGCGAGTTGGGGCTCAGGCGCTGCGCCGCGAAGAACTCCTGCACCGCGCGATCGAAGCGCCCGGCGAGGTAGTGCTGGCTCGCCTGCTCGTGGTGGAACCGGGCCATCGCGGCGTCGTCGGCCCGGGTGACCGACGGGACCGCGACCCCGAGCCACAACAGGGCGAGCGCGATGCGCCAGGCTGGCATCTCTCGCGCGACGTTATCACGCGGGGGCCGGGCCTACTGCGGCGCCAGGCCCGGGAACCGGAGGTCCGAGGGGCGCCGGCGCGGCGGCAGGGTCACCTCGACCGGGTCCGGATCCGAGGGGCCGACCTCGCGCTCGACGGTCTCGCGGCCGCGGCGTCGAAGCTCGAGGCGCAGGGTTCCCTCCGACGGGAGCTCGACCTCCAGCGGCGTGGTGCCGAGGACCACGCCGTCGCGCACCACCTCGGCGCCCGGGGGCGAGCTCTCGATCCTGCGCGTCTGCGCCGCCGCCGGCTCGGGTGACGGCGCCTCGAGGGGCTCCGGTTCGACGACGGGGTCCGGCGCGGCCTCGACCGACACCTCCGTGGGCTGCGCGGGGGCGGGTCGAGGCGTCGAGTCGACGACCGGCTCGGGGTCGCGGCCCATGACGAAGAAGGCGCCGACCGCGGCGAGCGCGGCGACCCCGATCGCGACGAGGACCCACGGGGGGCGCCGAGGCTCGGGCGCCGCCAGCTCCGCGGGCACGTCGGGCATCGGCGCCGCGGTGTCCGCCAGCGAGTCGCGCGCGGGGGCGGGGGCCGGGGTCGGCGTCCGGGCGCGCGTGCCGCTGTCCCGCTCGACCTCCGGCAGGTCCTCGATCTCGGGCTCGCTGCGTCGCGCGAGGCCCGTCGCGGGGAGCGACGGTACGTCCGCGCCGAGCCCCCAGGCGTCCTGCCACGCGGCGAGCAGGTCCGCCGCGCTCGCGAACCGATCCTCGGGCGCCTTCGCGAGGCAGCGCAGGACGAGCGCGGACACCGCGTCGGGCAGGTCCGGTCGTAGCGACCGTGGGTCGGGGGGCGCCTCGGTCACGTGCTTGACGACGATCTCGTAGACCCCGCCCGCTTCGAACGGGAGCCGCCCGGTGAGGAGCTCGAAGAGCATCACGCCCATCGCGTAGATGTCGGCGCGGTGGTCGACGAGCGTGCTCGAGCGAGTCTGCTCGGGGGCCATGTAGAGCGGTGTGCCGACGATCTGGCCGGTCGCCGTCAGCCGTACGTCGGAGTCGTCCGACGAGCTCGCCTTGCCGATCCCGAAGTCGACGATCTTCGGGACGATCCGGCCCTGCCGCTCGTGGAGGAAGATGTTCTCCGGCTTCAGGTCGCGGTGGACCACGCCCGCCGTGTGGGCGGCGTCGAGCGCCGAGAGCACGGGGCCCACGATGCCCCTCACGTCCTCGTCGGGGAGCCACGGATCGCCGCCGTCCGCGGCGGCGTCCGCGCGGTGACGCAGCGTCCGCGCGCGCAGGTCTTCGCCGTGCAGGCGCTCCATGACCACGAAGACGTTGCCGTTCTCGGTGTGGCCGAGGTGGGTCACCCGCACGATGTTCTCGTGGTCGATCCCGCTGGCCATGCGCGCCTCGTTGCGGAGGCGCGCCATGCCCGCGGCGTCCATCCCCGAGCCGGCGACGACCTTGGCCGCGAACTTGGTCTGAAGGCCCACGTGCTCGACCAGGTAGACGGCGCCCATCGCGCCCTTGCCCAGCAGCGCCTCGACCCGGTAGGTCCCCTCGAGCAGCGTCCCCCGCGCGAGGTGCGTGCCGGACTCGCCAGGCGCTCTCAGGGTCTCCGCCATCGCGTCCTCATCGGAGCCCCGCGCGGCCTGGCGGCTGGCGCGCGCGTGCGAAGCGCCGGGGTCCTCCCTCACCTCGGTGCGGCGGTCGTCTTCGTGCTCGTCCGATGCGGTCACGATCGCGGCCATCGTGCCCCGAATCGACCCGCGCTCCCAGCCCTACGGCCGGGACGAGGGGACGATCCACCGTCGCGGACGCGTACCGAGGACGGGCGCGCTACGCTCGGCGCGATGATCGGTCGCATCACCTTCCCCAAGAACCCCTGGCCCGACGGGCACGCGCTCGCGTCCTTCGCGTGGACCGCGCGGGTGGAGCCCAAGGGGCTCTTCTTCGAGCTCGATCTGCGCAGCGCCGACTACGACGCGGAGGCCGAAGGCGCCCCGACCACGAAGGAGACGTCGTGGGAGAGCCCCATCGTCTGGAACAACTACCACGCGTGCCACCTCCACGCGGACGGACGCGGGTTCCTGGCGGCCACGGAGAAGGATCCCCTCGACCTCGACCGCCTCGAGGGCCGGACCTTCCGCGTCGACACCAAGCCCAAGCCCTGGGACGACGCCGCGTTCCACATCTACCTGCTCGGCCACGACTCGGTGGCCAAGCACGAGATCACCTTCGGCCCCCGTCACCCCGACGGCGCGTTCAGCATCGATTGGAAGGCGAAAGTCTGCTTGTCGTACGCCGGCGCCACGCGCTACGCGCACGCCCTCCACGCGCGCGTCGAGCGCGCGAAGCTCGAGGCGATCCGCGTCCCTCGCTGGGAGTACGACGAGGAGCGCGCCCGCGCCGCGCTGGCGCGCGTCATGCCCGCCGGCGCGTCGCTCTTCTACGCCCGCCGCGGCCGCGGCTTCGCGTTCGCCGAGGGGAGGTGAGCGGCGGCCCGCGCCGTCCGTGGCCACGGATCTCGCGGCTTCTCTGGCTCCACGTCGAGGGCTCGTCTTCGACGACGCCGAGGCGACCTACGACCTCGCCGAGGCGTACTCGACCGGTGACCACTTCGGCCAGTCCGTCCCTTCGAGCCTCGCGCTCGTTGCCCGCTGGTATCTGAGGGCAGCGTCGAGCGGCTCCCGTAACGCTCCAGATCTGTCGACAAATCCCTTCGTGATCTCTCTCCGGCGTGGGGCAAGCCCCTCGCGCACCCCACCGAGTCTCCGGCGCTTGCTGGTCGCAGCGGCTCGCGGCGCATCTCCGCGCCCAGGCGGGGGACCGGCGTCGTACGAGCGGGAGCAGCTTCGTGGATCATGGGCCGGCGAGGCGATCGGCCACGCGACGAGACCCACCGCGGGCGAGGCCGCTCAGGCGCAGCGCTGGTAGGGCACCATGTCCTCGCGCACCCCGCCCACCGGCTCGCTCTTCAAGGCGAGCCTCACGATCTCCATCAAGTCGGCCCCTTGGCCAAGCTCGCCTCGGACCCGCTCGAGCATCCTCCGCGCCTCGCGCTCGCTCCACGACATCGAGCGCAGCGCCTGGTGCGCGTCACGCATCGCGGCAGCGCTGGGACCCTCCATCCTCTGCGAGCCGTAGGGCCGCCCATCGGCGTGCCGGTAGACGAACCCCTCGCTGAACCGCCCGCTTACCTCGAGCGCACCGCCGTGCGCCGCACGATGATGCGCCGAGCACAGGCCCACGAGGTTCTCCGGGTGGTGATCACCACCTTCGCTGCGGTGTCGCACGTGGTGGAGGTGCAGATACGCCGAATTCGAGCAGCCGGGCACCGCGCAGCGGTGGTGCTGACGCCGCTCCACCTGCCGTCGCGTCTTGGGCGGGATCGTCTGCGACGCCCGCTTCGCCGGCCCGTCGCCGTCGACGACGCCGACGTGCTCCCCGTCGCAGCAGGCCATCGCCACGGTCACGTCGTCGACGGGAACCGACTCGCCGGCGGCGTCGATCACCGCACCGCGGTGCGCGTCGATCGTCAGCGCGATCTGATAAGGCGCGCGTCCCGACTGACCTTCACCATCGCCGCTGAGATAGGCGAGCATCGCGTGGGTCACGAACGTCGAGTCGTCGACGGATGCGCCCGCCGAGGTCACGGCGCGCTCCCTCGCCGCGAGCAGCAGCGCGTGGGGGAACCCCCAGTGAGGCGCGCAACGCGCGCCGCGGCCCAACGCCGCTCACGGTCGCCGACGGGGCGGCGTGCGCCACGGCGTTCGCATCGGGCACCCCCGTCTTCGCCCCCTCCCTCGTAGCTCACACGAACCCGCGGCCGTGGCCGATCCGGGCGGCGCGCTCCACCGGTCTGGCCGCATCGACCCACGACGGCCGGCCACGTCAGGGAGTTTCAGGAGTCGGCGATCCCCGGCTGTCGGCTCGTCGCCGAGGAGCGCCTCGCGCTCGAGGGCGTCGAGGGCGACGGGGCCGACGAGCTCGTGCCTCTCAGCCGGGCCGAGACGGCGAGCCATGCGCTCATCGGCGAGGGGGCAGACGGCATGGACGAGCTGATGGAGGGGCGCAGCGTGCGCGTGAGCCTCGCCGACGAGGACGGCGACGAGCCCCCCGACGTGGTCGTGGAGGAGGTCGCCTTCACCTGCCTCGACGGCTGCGAGATCCTCAAGGGCAGGTCAGGTTGGCCGCGCCCGGCGTCCCGTAGTTCGGGCCGGTCGCCTCGTACTGGTTCGCCGCGTCGGCCGGCGTGACGCACCAGGTCGCGGTGGTCGTGGCCCCGGTGATGAACGCCTGGCTCAGGTTGAAGGACTGCCCGGAGACGTCGTCGGTGCCGACGTTGTTCAGGTCGTTGCCCGTCCCGGGGTAGGTCACGCGGTGCAGGTCGACCCCGCCGAAGCGGATCGCGGCGTCGTCGCCGCTGTTCCCGAGGTTGTTCACGAAGAGCACGCCGCCCGTGAGCCCGCCGTTGAGGGTGGGGTCCTCGTCCTGCACGAAGAGCATCGACGCCCCCGGCGCGAGGGGGAGCGGGCGGCCGACGACCGCCGGAGCATGGGTCGCGTCGTCGTCGATGAGCTCGAGGCCCATCACGTCGACGGTGAACGTCGACACGTTGGTGACCTCGACGTACTCGGCGTCGTCGTCGTCGACCCCGGCTGGGTTGGGCATGATCTCGGTGACCAGCAGGACGCGATCGGCCGGGAACGTGAAGCTCGACAGCGGTCGCGCGCACACGCCCGCGGCGCAGGTCTCCATGCTGCCCGCGCAGGTCCCGAACCAGTTGGTGGCGCTGCAGGCCATCGACGCGCAGTCGGCCATGCAGTCGTCGTCGAGGCAGTCCACGAGCCCGTCTCCGTCGTCGTCCATCCCGTTGGCGCACGCGGTCTCCCGGTCGCGGCACACGGGCCGCCGGTTGCAGTCCGCGTCCCGGCAGTCGACGAGCGTGTCGTGGTCGTTGTCGAGGCCGTCGGTGCACAGCGCGTCGGTGTCCTCGCCCGCGCAGTACGCGACGTCCGCGCAGCCCGGATCGAGGCAGTCGAGGCGCCCGTCGCCGTCGTTGTCGTGGCCGTCCATGCAGACCGCGTCGGCGTCCTCGTCGCCACAGAAGCCGACGCCGTCGCAGGAGCTGTCGTCGCAGTCGGTCCGGCCGTCGTGGTCGTCGTCGATGCCGTTCCCGCAGAGCGTGGTGTCGGCCTCGTCCGCGGTCATCGTGGCGGCCATGCACGGCGTCGTCGCCGCGCAGCCGCGCTCGCCGCAGTCGATGCGGTGGTCTCCGTCGTTGTCGAGGCCGTCGGAGCAGAGCGCGTCGGTGTCCTCCTCGGCGCACGCGCCGACGCCGTCACAGGAGTCGTCGGCGCAGTCGACCCAACCGTCGCAGTCGTCGTCGATGCCGTTGCTGCAGGCCGTGACGTCCGTCTCCGCGCCGGACATCGGCGGGCACAGCGAGCAGTCGTCGGCCGCGTCCATGCGCCCGTCGCAGTCGTTGTCGATCCCGTCGGTGCACTCGGTGTAGGTCCGCTCGGTCGTCGGCGTGCAGCCGGCGGCGTCGAAGTCGGGGCCCGCGTCGGTGCCCCCGCCCGCGTCGATGTCGGCGCCCGCGTCGGTGCCGCCGCCGGCGTCGGTGCCGGCGCCCGCGTCCATCCCCCTGGGGCCGCCGTCCATGCCGGTTCCCCCGGCGTCCACCCCGCCGCCGCCGCCGTCGTCACCGCCGCCGCCGCCGGCGTCGGTGCCGCTCGACCCGCTGCAGGCCGAGAGGCCGACGAGCACCATGAGAATCGTGAGACGCGAACCAGTCGAAGCGAGGTGACGCACGAGGAGCCTCCGTGAGAGGCCGGGCAAGCTAGCACCGGCCAGGGGGGCCAGAGCCCGCGACACGAGGCCGTCACGGAGGCGGCACGGTCTGCCCTCTGCCGTTTTTTTGCCCCCCCATGCCCCGGCGGGGTACCCGGGAGACATGTCAGGCAAAGGGAACGTCGTCCGGCCGTTCGCGTTCTTTCGGGCGGGTAATCAGGCTCACGCGAACCCGAGCCAGCGCCCGATCCTCGTGCTCGAGGACGTCTACAAGTACTTCCGACCCGACGTCGCGACGCTCCGCGGGGTGAACCTCGAGGTCGAGCGCGGCGAGTTCGCGTTCATCACGGGCCCGAGCGGCGCCGGCAAGAGCACGCTCCTGCAGCTCATCTACAGGGCGCAGACGGTCGACGAGGGTCGGATCCTGTTCTGCGGCCGCGACATCGCGCGCCTCACCTCGCGCTCGATCCCGTACCTGCGCCGCAACCTCGGCGTGGTGTTCCAGGACTTCAAGATCATCGGCCACTGGACCGTCTACGAGAACGTCGCGGTGGCGCTCGAGATCCTCTCGATGCCGCGCCGGCTCGTGCGCGCGCGGGTCTCCGAGGCGCTCGAGCGCGTCGGCCTCGCGGGGCGGGGCGGGGAGCCCACGTCGAGCCTCTCGGGCGGCGAGCAGCAGCGGGTCGCCGTCGCTCGCGCGATCGTCTCGGAGCCGGCGCTGATCCTCGCCGACGAGCCGACCGGCAACCTCGACCCGACGCTCGCGCTCGACATCCTCACGCTCTTCGAAGAGATCAACGACACCGGGACCACCGTCCTCTTCGCCACGCACGACCACTCGCTGCTCGAGGCTCGCAGTCACCGCATCGTCTACATCGACGAGGGGCGCGCCGTGGAGGCGCGCAAGGGGCTCGGGGCCTGGGCCGATCGACAGACCGCCTGAGGGAGCGTTTCACCATGCCGTTGAAGACCGCCATCGCGCGCGCCGCTCGAGCCATGCGGGAGGACCTGCGCCTCCACGTGGTCGCCATCTCGAGCCTGACCGTCGCGTTCCTGTGCCTCGCCGCGGCGCTGTTCACGATGACGAACCTGTCGAGCATGGCCGAGAGCTGGGCGCGGCAGGGGCGCATGAGCGTCTACCTCGCCGAGGGCGCGCAGACCGAGGACGTCGCGCAGCTCCGGCTGCTCCTCGAGGGGCTCCCCGAGGTGCGCGAGATCGAGCACGTCACCTCGCGCGCCGCGCGGGCGCAGATGGCCACCGAGTCCGAGGACGCCGAGCTCTCCCGGCTCCCCGCGGATCTCTTCCCCGCGTCGCTCGAGGTCACCCTCGCGGGCGGCACCACCGCCGCGCGCAGCGCGGTCATCGCCGAGCGGGTCGGCCGCTTCCGCGCCGTCGAGGGCGTCGAGACCTACGAGGCCTGGTTCGGCCAGCTCGAGTCGCTCATCACCACCGGGCGGGTCGTCGCGGGCGCGCTCGCGCTCCTCGTCCTGCTCTGCGTGCTCTTCGTCGTCGCCAACACGATCCGCCTCGCGATCGCCGGTCGCCGCGACGAGATCGAGGTGCTCAAGCTCTGCGGCGCGAGCGACGGATTCGTGCGCGGACCCTTCCTCGTCGAAGGAGCCGTGCAAGGGTTCTTGTCGAGCGCGATCGCCGTGTCGCTGCTCTTCGCGGCGTTCGTCGCGGTCCGGGGGGAGGTCGACTCGACCATCGCCGCGCTCGCGGGCGTCCGCTCCGTGTTCATCCACCCCTCGATCGCGGTCGCGCTCGTGGTCGGCGGCGGCCTCGTCGGCGCGACCGGCAGCGCGCTCTCCCTGCGCCGGTACCTGGGGGTCTGACCGATGCGACGGCTCGCCTCGACGACGCTCGGCGCGACGGCGCTCGCCCTCGCGGGCCTGCTGCTCGGCGGCCCGGCGAGCGGGCAGGTCACCCCCGACGTCGGCGTCGCCACGCGCGAGGTCGCCACGGTGCGCGCCGAGCGCGAGCGCGCCCAGACGGAGGTCGCGGCGCTCCGCGCGCAGCAGAGCAACGCGCGCCGGCGTCTCCGCGAGCGCGTCCGGATGCTCCATCGCTTGCGGCGGGCGGGCTCGCTGCCGATGGCCTCGGGCTTCGACGCCGTCCTCCGCCATCAGGCGCGGGTGGCGCGGCTCGAGCGCCTCGTCGGCCGGGACGCGCGCGCCTTCCAGACGATCGGGCGCCGCGTGAGCGAGCTCGAGGCCGAAGAGACCCGCCTCGAGAGCGCCGAGCGCGACTCCGAGGCGCGCCTCGTCGCGCTGCGCCGCGAGGAGGACGAGCGCCAGTCCGAGATGCAGCTCATCGAGCAGATGATGGAGGACCCGGCCGCGTGGGTCGGACCGTCCATGGGGATGGGGCAGGGGTTCGGCATCCGCCTCAGCGACGCGCCCGCGCGCGGCTACCAGCTCGCTCAGGAGCGCGGCCGCCTGCCGCTGCCCGTCGGTGGATCCGCGCAGGTGCGCGACGCGGAGCGCGAGGGCGGCGCCGGCCTCGAGATCATCACCTCCGCGGGCGTCAGCGTCCGCGCGGTCGGCCCGGGCACCGTCTCCTACGCGTCGACGCACCCGGCCTACGGCCGCCTCGTGATCGTCGACCACGGCGACGGGCACTACACCGTCTACGGCGGGCTCGGCGCGATCACCACGCGCTCGGGCAGCCCCATCGAGCGCGAGGCCGTGCTCGGCGCGGTCGGGCCGCAGCCCGTGTTCTTCCAGGTCCGACGCGGCACCCGACCCCTGCCCGCGCGCGAGTGGCTCGGGATCTGATCGCGCCGCTCCCTCTCGATCCCCGCAAGCTCGCTTGATGGTACGGTCCCCGCCACGGAGGGGAACGTGTCGGAGACCTGTGAGAGCTGCACCCCGGAGCCGCTCGAGCCGAAGCCGGCCGCGCCGGAGATCTTCGCGGCGCACCCCTGCCTCGGCGGCGCGGCGTTCTCGCCGACGCTCCGCAAGGCCGCCGAGCTCCGAGACGGCTTCGCGATCCTGTGTCGCGCGCTCACCACGGACCCGAAGGGGCGCAAGGCCCCTTCCGCCGACGCGGTGCGGCTCGCCGCGCTCGCGGTGACCGGGTACGGCGCGTGGACGGCGCTGCGCGCGCGCTGGACCAAGCCGGTCTGGACGTGGGGCACGGTGGAGGGCATGGCCCTCGCCGACGCGGAGGGGCTGACCGGGCCCGTCGACGTCGAGCGCGCGGTCGAGCTCGTGATGCAGGCGCGGGCGATCGCCCTGTGCCTCACCGCCAACGATCCCGACTACCGCGACCCGGCGCGCGTCGCGCTGCTCCCCGCGACGGTGCAGAAGGAGCTCGCGGGCGGCCGCGCCGCGATGCGCCGTCGGCTGGGCGCCGAGTGGATCCCCGTCGTGGGCGAGGTCGACGCGCCGCACCGCGCGGTGAACGTCGGCGCGACCCCGCTGATCGAGCGCCGCACGGGGCCGTTCACGTTCGACGCGAACCAGACGAGGACCAAGCGGCGGTCCTACGTGGCCGACGCGCGCTACGTGCTCGAGGGCCCGAAGGACGCGCCCGCGGTGGTCCTGCTCCACGGCCACTCGAGCAAGCTCGAGGAGCTCGACGCGGTCGTGCCGCTGCTCTCGGATCGGTTCCGGGTGCTCGTCCCGGATCTGCCGGGGGGCTCCGGCTTCACGCGCGGCGAGCTGCCCCCCGCGTCGACGAAGACCTTCCGAACCGCCGCGCTCGACTACCTCCTCGACTTCGTGCTCGCGCTCGTCGATCGCCTCCGCGCGAGCGGTGAGCTGCCCAAGGCGAGCCGCAAGATCCACTTCGCCGGGGGGAGCCTGGGCGGCAACCTGGCCCTGCGCCTCAACGCGCGCGCCGCGACCATCGCGGGGGCGAGCCGCTTCGCGGCGTGGTCGCCGGGGAGCGCCTGGTACTTCCCGAGCGATCCGGACGGGGACACCTCGAGCCCCTGGATGGTCCACGGGTGGGGGACGGCCGAGGACCGGATGACCCGCGACCCCGCGCTGACGACGAAGTACGGCTGGAAGGACTACTTCCAGCTCCTCTCGAAGCCAGTGAAGATCGCGGGCCTCGAGGTGCTCGATGCGCAGCCGGAGCACTGGTACTGGTCGGAGTGGTACCCCGACCTCCGGACCCAGTACTTCGAGGAGTGCTACGAGTCGCGCCGGGAAATCTTCTCGGCTGGCTTCCGCGCCGTGCACTGGCAGCTCGCGTGGGAGCAGCTCCGCTTCTCGCACCACGGGATCGGCTCGGACACGAAGCACCCCTACGACGCGTACACCGCGCCGCTGCTGCTCATGGCGGGCTGTCGCGACAACCTCTTCCCCGAGCGGCTCGCGACCGCGACCCACGATCTCTACGGGCGGATGCGCGCCGCGAAGATGAAGCGCGTCTTCTGGCGGGGCTTCTGCGACGCGGGGCACTCGCTGCACAACGAGCGCCCCGAAGAGCTCGCGAAGGTCCTCGGGGAGTGGTTCGCCAACGGGAACGTCGCCTGAACGGGGGGAGAACGCTCATGCCGGAACAGCTCGATTCGGGACCGTGGCTCTGGGAAGACTGGCTGGGCCAGCAGGACGCGCTCACGACCTACTTCCGACCGAAGTCGGTCGCGCAGCTGCGCGCGTTCATGGGGATGTTCAGCACCGATCGGCTGCGCATCCGAGGGATCGGCGCGGGGCACTCGACGACCCCGGTCGCGCGCCCGTGGCGGCGCAGCGACGACGCGCGCCGCGCGGGGATCGTCGTGCGCCCCGACGCGATGCCGCTGCACCTGCCCGACGCCGCCGAGGCGTGGTGGAAGCCGGGGGTGCTCGCGGCCGAGCGCCTCTTCCGGGTGGAGGCGGGCGCGACGATCGAGACGCTGAACCAGCGCTTCTTCGATCACGGGCTCGCGTTCCCGAACCTCGGCTCCTACGACGCGCAGACCATCTCGGGGGCCATCGCGACGGGGACGCACGGCACCGGCATGGCCACCGCGCCGCTCTGTGATCTGGTCGCCTCCATCGAGCTGCTCACCTTCCTCGAGGGGGCCAACGGCAAGGCCGAGCTGACCCACGTCCGCGTCGAGCCGAAGGGCGGCCCGACCGACCGCGCGAAGTTCGACGCGGCCTCGGCGACCCACGGCATGGTCCTGATCGACGAGGACGACGCCTTCTACAGCTGCGTGGTGGGCCTCGGCTTCTTCGGGATCGTCACCGCGGTCACGCTGCGCCTCACCGACGCGTTCTGGCTCGACGAGACGCAGCAGCTGCTCGAGTGGGAGACGCTCTCCCCTCAGCTCCCGGCGCTCGCCGACCAGGACTGGCTCGACTTCCTGGTCTCGACGCGGCCCACCGTGAGCGGCCCCGGCGGCCTGCGATACAAGTGCCTCGTCACCACGCGCAAGCGCGAGCCCTCGCTCGGCTGGGGCAACCCGCGCGACGACGCGCGCCGGGATCGGCTGCTCGCCAAGCCGCAGAGCGACGACCGCGTCAAGCTCACCAAGCAGCTCTCGAGCACCGCGAGCCGGCACCCGCGCCTCGCGAACTTCTTCGCCGTGGAGACCTTCGAAGAGGAGGTGAAGCGCAAGCACCGCTCCGCGAGCCATCACATCTTCCGGACGAGCATCGGCGACCTGGTGCTCGCGTCGAGCGCCGAGGTGTCGCTGCCCTTCGACGACGTCGTCACCGCGGTCGAGGCCATCCTCGCGAACAACGCGATCCTCGACGCCGAGGGGCTGCACCACACCTCGCCCTTCGGCGTGCGCTTCAGCAAGGCGTCGAAGCACTACCTGTCGATGGCCTACGGGCGGCGGACGTGCACGATCGAGGCGCCGCTGCTGCTGTACACGAAGGCGGGGCACGGGCCCCACCAGAACGAGAGCAGCGAGCAGGTCGTCTCCGAGATCCTGAAGCGCTTCACCGACGCGATGCGCGCCGCGTGCCCGACCGCCCGCTTCCACCACGGGCAGCGCAACTGGAACACCCGCGCGGACCTCGAGGCGTACCCGAAGTTCGCCGCGTGGAAGACGCAGTACGAGCGCTTCAACGCCTTCGGCGTGTTCAGCAACGGGCTGAGCGAGGCGTGGAACCTGGACCCCTGACCGGCTCATCGAGGCGAGAACGGCGCCCCAACCGCCGCGGCGGTGGGTTAGAAACGCTCCGGTGAAGCTGGTGCTCGAAGGTGGGGGGAACCGGGCGGCGTTCAGCGCCGGGGTCCTGCTCGCGCTCGAGCGCGCCGGCGTCCCCTGCGAGGCGATCGTGGGGAGCTCCACCTCGGCGGTCACCGCGGCGTACTTCGCGGCCGGTCAGATGGAGCTCGGCGTGCGGGTGTGGACCGAGGTGATGCCCGACGGGCTCGTGAGCTGGCGGCGGCTGGTCACCCCGTGGGGCCGGCCCGCGCTCGACCTCGACCGGATGATCGACGACGTGCTCCAGAAGGGCTGGTCGCGCCTCGACGTCGACCGGCTGCTCGAGGGCGCGCCCGTGCTCTACGTCGTCGCGACGAAGGTCCCGTCGGGTGAGGGCGTGCTCGCGCGGCCGAAGCGCGAGGATCTCTTCGAGTGGCTGCGCGCGTCGTCGGCGCTGCCGGTCGGCTACAACCGCGTCGTCCGCATCGATGGCGACGACTACGTCGACAGCGGCCTCGCCGCGCCGGTCCCGTTCGACATGCCGCTCGAGACGCCCTTCGAGGAGCCGACCGTGGTCATCCTCACGCGGCGCCCTCGCGAGGAGAAGCAGCGGCCGAGCTGGTGGCAGCGCGCGTTCCTGCGGCTGATCGTCCCCGAGGCGATCCGCGGCCCGTCGCTGCGGCAGCACGACCTCTACAACCGGATCGTGCGGCAGCTGAAGGCCGAAGAGGCTGCGGGCCGCCTGATCCTGGTGACCCCGCCCGACGACATGACCCTGTCGCGCCTGACCCGCGACGCCGCGAGCCTGCGCCGCGGCGTGGACATCGGGTTGCGCGAGGGCGAGGCGCTCGTGGCGCGCCTGAAGGGGCCCCCGCGCGGCGCGTCCTGAACCCATTGGTCGCGTCCGGGATCTCCTCTATGCTGCGCCGGGATTTCTGGGAGGAAGACGCATGAACGGTCAGCTTCAGTTCGGGGGGTTGGTGCCTTTCACCGACCACGGCACGGGTCAGCAGGTGCAGGTTCGGGTGTGGGGGATCTACGCCGGCCAGGGCGTCGACGCGCACGAGGAGCAGGCGATCCAGCAGTGGATCATGAACGCGCTCGCGACCTCGGCGGCGTCCTATCAGGGCAACGTGCACGAGCTCCCGGCGAAGGCCGGCGAGTGGGGGCAGTGGGTCTCGCAGCAGATCGCGCCCGGCCTCGCGCAGGCGTTCCAGGCGCACGGGCAGCTCCACATCCAAGGCGTCCAGATCGAGGGCGGCGCTGGCGGCGGCTACGACAAGAGCGGCGGCGGCTACGACAAGAGCGGCGGCGCCTACGACAAGAAGGGCATGGGCGGCGCGCCGATGGCGGCGGCGGCGGCGATGTCGGGCGGGGCCCCGATGGCGGGCGGCGGCGGCAAGGCCGACGTGGCCGCGATGGCGCTCATGAAGGACATGGGCATGTCGCAGGATCAGGCGCACCGCGCGGCTCAGATCGTCATCGCCGCGCTCTCGGGCGGCGGCGCCGCGGCGATGGGCGCCGCGCCCGGTCACGACCCGTACGCGAAGAAGGGCGGCGCCCCGATGGGTCAGCCCGATCCGTACGCGAAGAAGGCGGCCGACCCGTACGCGCAGAAGGCCGCGCAGCCGGACCCGTACGCGAAGAAGCCGGCGGATCCCTACGCGCAGAAGGGCGCGCAGCCGGACCCGTACGCGAAGAAGGCGGCGGACCCGTACGCGCAGAAGGGCGCGCCGGACCCGTACGCGAAGAAGGACGAAGACCCCTACAAGAAGAAGTACTGACCGATGGCCAACCGTACGGTGCTCGCGCTGGCGTTGGTGCTCGTCACGTCCACGGCGTCGGCGCAGCTCCGTCCGGAACCATCGGCTCCGCTTCTCCCCGGGCTCGCGGCACCCGGCGCGCGTCTCACGTGGGACGACGCGCATCGGGTCCGCCGCGCCTCGGGGCTCTCGATCCGCTCCCCGGGCGCGACCCCGCGCGACCGCGCGGAGGCCTTCCTGCGGCGCTTCGGCCCCGAGCTCGCGCTCGCGTCGGACGCCGCGCTCGTGCATCAGCGCACCATCGAGGCGCACGGCTACGACGTCGTCCGCTTCGAGCGCGCCGCCTTCGGCGGGGTGGTGCAGGGCGCCTCGGTCGTCGTGCGCCTGCGCGGCGACGTGGTGGACTACGTCTCGCTGAGCCGCGTGTCCGCCCCCCTCGCGTCCGCGCAGGGGGTCGATCTGTCCGGCGCCGGCGCGCTCGCGCTCGCCGAGACCCCCGACGCCGTCCGCGTCCGGTCGGTCGCGCCGGGCGGGATCGAGATCGAGGGCCAGGTCGAGCCCCTCGCCGTCGTCGACCTCGCGGGCGTCCACATGCACCAGCGCTGGCGCGCCGCGGTGACCGCCGACGGCCTGCTCTTCAGCCACCCGCTCGCCCTCGACGCGCTCGGTCGCGTCTTCGAGTCCAACCCGGTCACCGACATGGACGTCACCTCGGATCTCGAGCTGCCGTTCCTCACGAGCCGCGACCGGCTGACGGGCCGCTACTTCCGCCTCTACCAGTGCAACGCCGGCGCGCGCGGCTGCGAGCCGATCCAGGGCGCGCAGGCCAACGCCGACGGCGACTTCATCTACGATCCGATGGAGCCGTCCTACGACGACCCCTTCGCCGAGGTGAGCGGCTACTTCCACGCGAACGTGGTCGCGACGCACTTCCGCGACACGCACGGCTTCGCCTGGTCCTGCGGCGCCGAGACGCTGATGCGCGTCTACGTGAACTACGCCGAGGGCGCCTCGATGCCCTACGACAACGCCGCCTATCAGCCGAGCGGCGGCGGCGAGTGCGGCCTGATGCTCTTCGGGCAGGGCGCGACGCACGACTTCGTCTACGACTCGGACGTCGTCTCCCACGAGTTCGGCCACGCGGTGGTCGACGGCACGGCGGAGCTCGGGTTCTTCCTCGTCGATCGGATGGGCGTCTCCTACGACCCCGGCGCGATCAACGAGGGCTATGCGGACTACGTCGCCGCCACGGTCTCGGGCGACCCGGCCATGGCCGAGTACTTCACCGACGCGGGGCTCGGCGGGGAGGGCGCGCTGCGCAACCTCGACAACCCGTTCGTGTGCCCGGACGACCTCACGGGCGAGGTGCACTTCGACGGCCGCATCTTCGCGGGCATGGGGTGGGACCTGTACACCGCGCTCGGCCCGGAGAAGTCCGACCCGCTGATGTACGCGACCATCGTCGCCATCGACATGGTGCCGAGCCTCGCGGACGCGGCCGACACGGTCCTCGCCGCCGCGGACATGCTCGAGATGGACGGGACGTTGACGGCGAGCGACCGCGCGATGGTGCAGTCGATCGTCGAGGCGCGCGGCCTCTTGGGCTGCGAGCGGATCACGCCCCTCGACGGCGGGGTCATGCGGACCGCGTACTCCGGCAACTCGCAGGTCACCGGCAACGCCGGCGGATCGATCGCGCCCATCCAGTACCGGATCGACATCCCCGCGGACGCCGAGCGCCTCAACATCAACGTCTCGAACCTCACCGTCGGCGGCGGCGAGTACACGCTGCACTACCGCGTCGGTGGCCCGGTGAACTTCGTCGCGAGCCGCCGGCCCCCCGTCCTCGCGGACGGGATGCTGCGGCCCGGGCAGGCGATGACGCGGGACGGCGATCCGGCGCTGCCGCGCTGCGAGACGCTCTACGTCGCGGTCGTGACCAACAACCTCGCGTCGATCCAACAGTCGCTCTACACCGTCACCGCGAACCTCGTCCGGTCGGGCCTCGACGAGAGCTGCGACGACCCGGACGCGGGCCCGCCGGTCGGCGACGACGCGGGGGTCATGGGCGCGGACGACGCGGGCCCCGGCTCGATGATGATGGGCGGCTCCGACGGATGCGGCTGCCGCGCGGCGTCCACCGACTCCCGCGGGCTGGCGGGGCTGCTCGTGCTGCTCGGCCTGGTCGGCCTCGTCAGGGGTCGACGGCGCGCCTGAGCTCGATGTCGACGCGGCGCTGCGGGCCGTCGAAGTAGACCGTGTTCTCGTGGTCCCGGAAGCCCGCCGCGCTCGCCCGGACCTGCCCGAACGGGTGGTCGGTGAGCACGCGCATCCGATAGCGCCCGTCGCCGTCGGTGGTGGCCTCGGTCGTCAGCAGCGTGTCCGACGTGAAGGTGACCGTGGCCCCTTCGATCGGCCCGCCTTCTTCCGAGGTGTCGAGCAGAACGCTGACACGGCCGGACAGCTCGAACGTATCCGTCGGGGCGCCGCCATCGCAGGCACCGAGGAGGATCGCGAGCAGCACCGGAACGTGCCGGGAGAGGCGGTGTCCCATGCGCGTGAACAATAGCATGGCCGCCCGCCCGGAACGCTCCTACGCTCGCTCGCTCATGGCGGCGCCCGAACCCGCCGCGGCGCTCACGCGGCACGCGCTGATCCCCCTCTCGCTGGTGGTCTGCTTCGCGCTCGTCTACGGGCTGCGCGTCGCGCCCTGGTGGGTCGCCGTCGTCGGCGTGCCGATGGTGGCGCTGTACGTCCTCGCGCCCCGCATCGGGCGTCGCTCGCTCGCGCGCTTCGATCGCGCCGCCGTGCCGCTCCTGTCGACGAAGGACGCCGACGCCCTGCGCGCGCGCTTCGCCTGGGCGATCGGGATGCGGCTCTTCGCGGCGCCCGCCCGGGTCGCCGAGCGCCGGGGCCTCGTCGCGGCGGAGACCGGCGCGTTCGACAGGGCGCGCGTCGCCTATCGCGAGGCCGTCGCGGGCTACCCCGAGGACCACGTGCCGGTCGCCGTCCGGCTCGGGCTCGCGCACGCCTGCTACGCGCTGAAGGACGATCACGAGGCGATCCGCCTCTACCGGGAGATCCTCCGGAGCGAGGGGAGCTTCCCGCGGGTCGAGCGCCGCCTCGCCCACGCGCTCGGCCGGCGCGGCGAGGATCTGAAGGAGGCCGCCCGGCTCGCCGACGAGGCGCGCCGCCAGTCCGACGACCCCGAGGCCAAGCTCATCCGGGCGCTGATCCACGCGAAGCGGGGCCAGCGCGGGCCGGCCCGCAAGCTGCTGAGGGCCACCCGCGACGCCGAGGACCTCGACGCGCTCCGTGAGGACGTCGAGGTCGCGCTCGAAGAGATCTGATAGGAAGGGGGGCGGTGCGGACCGTCCCCCTGCTTTGCTTCTTCGCGCTCGGCTGCGCGGCGCCGGTGCCGCTGACGTGGACGGTCTCCGTCACCGATCCGTCGCTCTGCGACGACGTCGTGGCCTACGAGGCGAGCCTCGAGCGCGACGGGTGCGGCGGCGAGGCGGTCTACGCCGTCACGCGGTTCCGGGGATCGAGCGAGGCGCTGCCCACCCCGAGCGCGCTCAGCCCCGGTCGCTGGGGGTTCCGCGTCCGCGCGCGCGACTCCAGCTGTCGCTTCGTGGCCGACCGCTGCATCGAGCGGGACCTGCCCTCGGACCAGGCGACGCTGGACGTCGAGATCACGTGCGGCGCGGCGATGGAGCTCGCGTGCGCGGCGGCGCTGTGCGAGTCGGGGGTCTGCGTCGGGACCGATCCGCCGCCGCCGCCGCACGTCGTCTGGCCCCCGAGCGCGTACGCGACGGGGAGCCCCCACGCCCCGCAGGCGACGCGCCTCCGCTGGGATCCCGCGCCGAGCGCGAACCGCTACGAGGTGGTGATCGGCGCTCCCTGCGACACGGTCGCGAGCGACTGCGATCTGTCCTCGGCGCCGATGGCGGTCTCGGGGACCGAGCTCGCGCTCGCCGACGTCGGGCTCACGCGCCGCCCCGGCGGCGAGCGCCGCGCGTGGGCCGTCCGGAGCTGTCGAGACACCACCTGCGGACCGTTCTCGCGACCCCGCGTCCTCGCGATCGATCGGCTCGACGGTGATCTCGACGGCGACGGCTTCGCGGACGCGGTGCTCGGCGCGCCCGCGGTGGGGGGAGGGCGCGTCGGGGTGTTGTCGGGCGCCTCCGCGGCGCTCGGCGGCGCGCCGTCCTTCGTCGACCCCGGGCTCGAGGCGAGCGCGCGCTTCGGGTCCGCCGCGGCGTCGGCCGACCTCGACGGAGACGGACGCGGGGACGCGCTCGTCGGCGCGCCGTTCGCCGACACGCCCGCGGGCGGCGACGCCGGGCTCGTCTTCACGCTCCTCGGCGGGGGCGATCCGCGGTCGCCGGCGTCGGTCGCGGGCAGCCCCGCGGAGACGTTCGGGGCCTCCGTCGCGGTGGTCGGAGACCTCGACGGCGACGGCTACCTCGACGTGGCGGTCGGCGCGCCCCAGTTCTCGGCGGTCGAGGACGACGCGGGCCGCGTGGTGCTCTTCTACGGCTCCGCCGCCGGGCTCTCCGGACCCGCGGTCATCACGTGGGATCCGGCGCCCTCGGCCGCGTTCGGGGCGTCGGTGTCCGGCGGGGACCTCGACGGAGATGGCTTCGCCGATCTCGTCGTCGGCGAGCCGGGGCGCACCCCCGCGGCGAGCGCGGTCGAGGCGGGCCGCGTCCTCGTGTTCCGCGGCGGGCCCGCGGGCGTCTCCGCGACGCCCGACGTGATCGCTCCTTCGAGCCCGCAACCCTCGTTGCGCTTCGGCGCCGCGGTCGAGGTGCTCGACGATCTCGACGGAGACGGCATCGCCGACCTCGCCGTGGGCGCGCCCGGCTGGGACGCGGGCGGGACGCCCGACCTCTTCGACGGCCGCGTGTTCGTGTACTCGGGCAGCGAGGCCGGCGTGCACACGGTCCCGCCGCAGGAGCTCGCCAACCCGTTCACCGGCGCGGGCGCCGCCGTCGGCGAGCGCTTCGGCGCGGCGCTGAGCTCCGGCGACCTCAACGGCGACGGACGCAGCGACCTCGTCGTGGGCGCCCCCAACGCGGACCCCGGGGGAGCGGCGCTGATCTACCTCTCGCGCGGCCTCAGCTTCGACGCCGCGCCGAGCCGCTTCCTCGATCGCGGCGCCCCCGGCGGCGAGCTCGGCGCGAGTATCGGCGTCGGGGATCTCGACGGAGACGGCGTCGACGACGTCTGCGTGATCGCGCGCGCCGAGGAGCGCGCCCGCTTCCACCTCGGCGAGCCCGGCGGCCCGCTCGCGGAGCCCTCCTTCGAAGTCGCCGACGCCGGCCTGCGCGGCGCCGTCAGCCTCGGCCGCTGATTCGCCGCCGTCTGCGCATGACGGTGCGGGAAGGGCGCGAAGACGCGAAGCGCGCGCCCGCCTCGACGCCCCGCAGACTCGACAATAGAAACCCTCTTTGCCCCCTTCGCGCTCTTCGCGCGAAATTGCCGCTCGCACAATTTCCCGCAATCACGGGAAGACCAGCGAGGCCGCGACGCCCTCGACCTGCAGCCCGATCGAGATCGCTTCGCACGGTCCGTCGCCGTCCACGTCGATGTCGGCGAGCGACGACGCGATCGAGTCGACGGTGGCCATGTCCGGCGGCGTCGGCAGGTTGAGCGACGCGATGGTCGCCGGGACGTCCTCGACCCGCACGTAGCCCGCGACGAGGCCGCTCTCGAGGGTCGTCTCGCTCACCCGCCCGCCGACCTGCATGCCGTCGAGCTCGAGCTCGATCGTGCGCATGTCGCGCGCGGGGATCCGCAGCGAGAAGCTCGTGCCCGGCGTGTAGAGCCGGCCGCCGCGGAGGCTCGCGTTCATCATCTGCGTGCGCGGGCGACCGTCGATGAGCGAGTCGGCCTGCACGCGGAAGGTCTGGTTCGGCGCGAGCAGCTCGAGCGTCTCTCCGTCCACCGTGACCATCTCGTAGACGGGCTCCCCGACGAGGTCGACCTGGAAGAGCGCGACGTCCACCTCGCCGTCGTCGAGGGGATCGCCGATGCGCGTGATGCGGATCACGAGCAGCGCGTCGAGGTCGTGGATCGCCTGCTCGACGTCGCGGTTCAGATCGAGGCCGTCGTTGATCCCGCGGATCGCCGAGATGATGTCGGGGACCTGGTTGTCGACGCCGCTCGTGTCGACGTAACGCGCCGGCGCGACCCAGTCCTCGAAGAAGCACCCGATCGGATCCGAGCCGCTCGCGGTGACGTGGCCGTCGAGATCCATGCCCGGCACCTCGTGCGAGCCCGAGGGGGGCAGGTCGGGCAGGTGCACGTAGCGGATCAAGAGCACCCACTCGCCCGTGCCCTCGACGTCCGCCTGGGCGTCAGGGCGCGCGGCGTCCATCGTCGAGGCGTCCACGCCGGCCTCGCCCCCGCGCGGGTTGGTCTCACCGCAGCCCACCAGCAGCAAGCTCACCGCGAGGAGCGCGCGCGTCATTGGCTGACGGGCTCCACCACGCGCTCCACCCCGCCCGGTTCGACGTGGACGCGGATCTCGCGGCCGGGGCTCTGGCCGAACGGGCGCAGCTCGAGGACGTGGTCCCCGGCGGGCAGCTCGACGGAGCGCGGGGTGCGGCCGAGGAGCCGACCCCGCAGGTACACGTCCGCCCAGCCGCCTCGCGTCACGACGTTCACTCGACCGGGGCGCGTGTCGACCGGCGCGGGCGGCTCGGGATCGGGCGCGCGCCGCACCCGGCGTCCGCGGGGCTCGTCGGTGGTGACCGTCGCGACGGGCGTCGGCGTCGGCGCGACGTCCTCCACCGCCTCGACGGGGACGGCGAGCTCCGAGAGATCGAGATCGGGCGGCGCATCCGTCGTGTCTGTCGGCGTATCCGTCGGCGTCTCGTCGGCGCGTTCGGGCGACGCGGGCAGCACCGTCACCGACGGGTCGGGCGTATCCTCCCAGAGGACGGCGGTGACCGCGGCGGCGCCGCCCACGCCGGCCACCCCGATGAGCCCCGCGACGAGCAGCCACGGCGCGCGCGGTCGGGGGCTCGGCGCGGGCGGCGACGCGTCGACCGTCGTCGCGACGGGGGCGGGCGGCGGCGGCACGGACGGCGCCGGTACGAAGGAGGGCGTGGCCTCACCCACACGCGCGCGCATCAGCGACGGCGTCGCCTCGCCGACGCGCTGCCCCGGCGGCCCCGCGAGCGACGCCGTCGGGTCGCGTCCCTGCGGGACGGGCACGACGCCCGAGCGCTCCTCGGCGCCCGCGAGCTCCGTGCGGACGATCTCGCGCTTGGCCTCTTTGCGGCCCGAGAACCGCTCGCTCATCAGGGTCGCGATGTCGGCCCGCGTCGTCGCGCCGGCGCGTCGGTGCAGGTAGTCCTCGAGCGTCGTCGCGAGCGCGCGCGCCGACGGAGTGCGCGCGTCGGGATCCCGCGCGAGCGCGGCGAGCACGCAGGCGTCGAGCGCCGGCTCGATCCCCGGGACGAGCTCGGAGGGCGGCGGCACCTCGAGGGTCGTCACGTTCTGGATGGTCTCGAGGTCCGTCTCGCGCTTGAACAGCCGCTTGCCGGTGAGCGCTTCCCAGAGGCAGACCCCGAGCGCGAAGACGTCGGCCCGGCGATCGAGCGGCCGGGACGCGAGCTGCTCCGGCGCCATGTAGGCGACCTTGCCCTTGAGCGCCCCGCTCCGGGTCTGGTGGATGCGGCCCTCGGCGCGGGCGACGCCGAAGTCGAGCACCTTCACGCCGCCGTCGTAGGTGACGAAGAGGTTCTGCGGCGAGACGTCTCGGTGGACCACGCCGAGCGGCGCCCCCTGCTCGTCGCTCAGCTCGTGGGCCGCGTGGAGGCCCTCGGCGGCGTCCGCGACGACCCGCGCCACGATCGCTCGCCAGCGCTCGCTGCGCAGCAGCTCCGGGACCTCGGCGACCGCGCGGACGAGCGACGCGAACGACTCGCCGAGCAGGTACTCCATCGCGAGGAACCACGTCCCGTCGGCCTCCCCGAAGTCGATCGTCGAGCAGACGTTCGGGTGATGGATCCGCGCCGAGAGCCGCGCCTCGTCGAGGAACATCTCCACGAGGTCCTTGCGCCTCGAGAGGTGGGGGTGGATCCGCTTGATCGCGAACGCGCGCTCGAACCCACCCGGGCCCTCGGCCTTGGCGAGGTAGACCGTGCCCATCCCTCCGTCCGCGAGGCGCCGGCAGAGCACGTACCGCCCGAGCCGATCCGCCTCGTGATCGTCGAGTCGCTCCGGCGTGTCGTCGGGGACGTCGCTCCACTCGGCGCTCGCGTCGATCATGGGAACATCGGCGCCGTGACCTGGGTGTCGCCGGGCTGGGTCGCGACGACGACCACGGTGATCACCACCGCGAGGACCACGGCGGCGCCCGCGCCGAGCCCGATCCAGCCCCAGGGCACCTCGTCGCCCGCGCTGGCCCCCTCCCGTCGGTGCGGCGCGTCGCGGCTTCCGTCGCTCGCCACCACGGCGCCGCCCGGGCCGAGCGCCTCGCCGTACCACGCGAGCGCGCGCTCCGGATCGACCGGGATCGTGAGCGGCTCGTCCTCGGCGGTGACCCACGCGCCGTCCTCGACCCGCGCGGCCACCCGGAGGTGTCGGACGAGCCCGCCGGGGTCGCCGCTCGCCCGCGCCTCGAGCCGCGCCTCGCGCTCCCGCTGATCGAGCTCCACCGCGAGCTCGAGGCGGCGCTGACCCGCGAAGTCGCGGAAGCGCTCGACGAGCTCGGGCGGGGCCTCGGGCGCGAAGCGGTGCTCCGGGGCGACGGCGGCCAGCCGAACCAACGCCGCGCGCAGCGCCGCCTCCTCCCCGAGCGCGTAGCAGACGTGCGCGCGGCCCTCGAGGACGCGGACCAGCTCCGCGCGATCGAGGGTGCCGCTCTCGGCCTCGTCGAAGGCGCGCGAGGCGCCTTCGAAGTCGGCCTCCTGCATGCGCTGCCACCCGACGTCGACGGAGCTCTGCGCCGTCGCGACACCTGCCGATGCCGAAAGAGCGACGATCAGCGCTGAGAGCGTGGCCGCGCGCGGCACCCGCGGATCGTAGACAATCCGCGGGACGGGGTCATCCCCCGGAGCGCTTGAGCTCGGTGAGGACGAGCTTGGCGATCGCCTTCAAGGTGTCGAAGACGCCCTGACCCGAGACCGCGACGGCTTCGAAGTCCGGCACGCCGGCCGGGTTGAGCATCGCGCGCAGCTCCTCGACCGGAGCCACCGACGGCATGTCGCGCTTGTTGTACTGGATGACGTACGGGAGCTTGTCGAGCGAGTAGCCCTGCTCCGCGAGGTTCGTCCGGAGGTTCTCGAGCGACTCGAGGTTCGCCTCCATCCGGGCGATCTGCGAGTCGGCGCAGAACACCACGCCGTCGACGCCCTTGAGGATGAGCTTCCGGCTGGCGTCGTAGAAGACCTGGCCGGGCACCGTGTAGAGGTGGAAGCGGGTCTTGAACCCCCGGATCTCGCCGAGCGCGAGGGGCAGGAAGTCGAAGAAGAGCGTCCGCTCCGTCTCCGTGGCGAGGGAAATCATCTTGCCCTTCGCCTCGGGGTTCGTCTTGTTGTAGATGAACTGGAGGTTGGTCGTCTTTCCACACAGGCCGGGCCCGTAGTAGACGATCTTGCAGTTGATCTCGCGCGACAGGTAGTTGATGAAAGACATCGTCTTGCCTCAGTCGTTGAAGAGGTTGTCGATGTCGTCGTCGGTGATCTCGGCGAAGGGGGTCTCCCTCGCCGGGTCCTGGACCTTCTGAAGCAGCGCCTCGAAGATCCGGTTCAGCTCCTCCGACGCCTTCTTCACCCGGAGCCGCACGAGGCCCAGGCTGGTCTTGCTGTCGAAGATCACCACGAGGATCACGCGGTTCCCCACGAGCTGGATGTGGATGTTCGACTGCTCCCCCTCGTGGAACTGCGTCGTGAACTCGCTCTCGCGCAGGAGCTTGGCCATCCCGCCCGTCGCGGCGATGTTGCCCGCGGTCAGCGAAGCCAACGAGGTGGTGTCGATCTGCTCGGTGTCGCCCGAGGCGGCGATCAGCTGCCCATTTTTGTCGATGATGAAGACGACCCTGGCGTTCGCTTCCTTCACCAGCCGATCGACGATCGTCTGGATCTGGTTGAACTCCTCCTCGTACATCACCATCTGCGGGTTCGTCATCAGCTCCTCCGCACGTCACCGACCGGGAGTCCGCGCTCCCGGCCGGCCGGCTGGGTAGGGTGGTAACAGATCTTGGGCCCCCGTGTCACCGGCTCTGTCGTCCCGCCCTCGCGACGGCCTTGATGAGCTCGAACACGGGGATCGGCAGGGCCGCCAGCCCGAGGACGATCCCCCACTCGGTCGCGGTGAGCAGGTGCGTCCGAAACACCTCGTGCAGGCCGGGCACGAGGATGGTCACGGCGTGGACGGCGAAGCTCACGCCGATCGCGGCCCACAGCGCCCGGTTCTCGAAGGGCCGCGAGAACGCGCTGCGCCAGCGGCTGCGGCAGTTGAAGGCGTGGAACAGGGGCGAGACGGCGAGCAGGGTGAAGGCCATCGCCCGGCACCGGTCCAGGGTCTCGGCCCGGGTCGCGCCGCCGATGAGCCCCGGCGCCAGCTCGGGGAGCCACATCAGGCCCAGCGCGGCCCCGCCCATCACCACGCCGACGAGGAGCATCCCCACGAAGTCGCGCCCGCCGACGATCCCCTCGCCCGGATCGCGAGGCTTCTCCTCCATCTGGCTCGGGTCCGGCGGGTCCACGCCGAGCGCGAGCGCGGGCAGCCCGTTGGTCACGAGGTTCACCCAGAGGAGCTGGAGCGGGGTGAGCTGCGGCATCCAGTCGAAGAACGAGCCCACGATGACCGCGACGACCAGGCCGGCGTTGCTGCTGTTCAAGAAGAAGATGAACTTCTGGATGTTCCTGAAGATCGCGCGGCCCTCGCGGACCGCGTGGACGATGGTGGCGAAGTTGTCGTCCGCGAGGACCATCTCGGCCGCGTCGCGGGCCACGTCGGTCCCGGCGAGCCCCATCGCGACGCCGATGTGCGCCTCGCGCAGCGCGGGGGCGTCGTTGACCCCGTCGCCGGTCATCGCGGCGACCTCCCCGCGGCGTTGCAGCGCGCGCACCAGCCGCAGCTTCTGCTCCGCGGTGGTCCGCGCGAACACGGCGACGTCGTCGAGCCGCGCGTCGAGCTCCTGCTCGCTGAGCCCGGCGAGCTCGGTGCCGGTCATCGCGATCGAGGTGTCGGTCCAGAGCCCGAGCTCCTTGGCGATCGCCGTCGCCGTGAGCGCGTGGTCGCCGGTGATCATCACGACGCGGATCCCCGCCTGCGCGCACTCCGCGATCGCCGTCTTCACCTCGGGCCGGGGCGGGTCGATCATCGCGGCGAGGCCGACGAACACCAGGTTGGTCTCGATCGCGCTCGGGTCGGGGTCCTCGCGCGTCGCGAACGCGAGCACCCGGAGCGCTTGCTTCGCGTAAGCCTCGTTGCGCTCGTGGAGGCGGGCCCGCCCCGCGTCGTCGAGGGGCACGGGGCCGTCCTCGGTCAGCGCGTGGGTGCAGCGCTCGACCAGCGAGTCCGGCGAGCCCTTCACGTAGGCGACGCGGTCGGCGACGACGCTCATCCGCTTGCGGTCGCCGTCGAAGGGACGGGTGGCCTCGATGGTCTTCTGCGCGAGGACCGTGTCGCGGTGCACCCCGAGCTTCTCGGCCAGCACGAGCAGGGCGCCCTCGGTCGGGTCGCCGAGGACCTTGCGCTTGCCGTCGGCCTCCTCGAAGGACGCGTCGTTGCAGATCGCGGCGACCTCGGCGAGCGCCCGGAGCGCGCGGTTCGGCGCCGTGACCGGCCCGTCGTCGTCCATGACGTGGCCGTCGCTCACGTAGCCGTCGCCCTCGACGCGGTAGGCGTGCTCGAAGGTCTCCACCGCGCGGACGGTCATCTGGTTCTGGGTGAGCGTCCCCGTCTTGTCGCTGCAGATGATGGTGGCGCTGCCGAGGGTCTCGACCGCGGGGAGCTTGCGGACGATCGCGCCGCGATGCGCCATCCGCTGCATCCCGAGCGCGAGCGTGATCGTCGTGATGGCGGGCAGGCCTTCGGGGATCGCGGCGACCGCGAGGCTCACCGCGGTCAGCAGCATCACCGTCCACGACCGGCCGCCCATCGCCACCCCGAGGAGGAACAGGACGACCGAGAGCGCGAGGCAGATCGCGAGGATGATCTTCCCGAGCCGGTCCAGGCGCCGCTCGAGCGGGGTGTCCACCTCCTCGACCGAGCGCATCAGCGTGCCGATGCGACCCAGCTCGGTGTAGGCGCCCGTCGCGACGACGACGCCCTTGGCCCGGCCGCGCACGACGGTCGTGCCGAGGTAGACCATGTTGGAGCGCTCCGCGAGGGGCGCGTCGTCGGCGTGGCGCGTGGTGCCGTGCTTGGCCACGGGTGTCGACTCGCCGGTGAGCGCCGCCTCCTCCGTCGCCATCTCGTGCGTCTCGATCAGCCGGACGTCCGCGGGCACCGAGTCGCCCGCGACGAGCTCGATCAGGTCCCCCGGCACGAGCTCCCGCGCCGGCACCACGGTCTTCTTGCCGGCTCGGATCACCGTGGCGTTCGGCGCCGCCATCTTCTGCAGCGCCTCGAGCGCGCGCTCGGCCCGGCGCTCCTGGAAGAAGCCCAGCAGCGCGTTGACGATGACGATGAGGAGGATCGCGAACGTGTCGCCGAACCGCAGGAGCAAGCTGCCCTCGCCACCGCTCGTCAGCGCGACCCCCATCGAGACGAGCGCCGCCACGAGCAGCGCGCCCACCAGAGGATCGGCGAGCTGCGAGAGCAGCTGACGGAGCGCGCTCGGGGGCTCTTCCGTCGGCAGGCTGTTGTCGCCCAGCTTGGCTCGACGCGTCGCCACGAGCTCCGGCTCGAGCCCCCGGGTGGGGTTCGCTTCCCAACGCTTCAGCGCGTCGTCGAGGGCGCGCGCGTGCCACGGGATGGGGGAGGTCACCGGCGGGCAGGGTTAGCACGTCCTCGCGTTCGGCGGTGATCGGCCCTAGCAGCCCGTTGAAGTACTCGCTGTCGGCGCCTCGTCGACGGGACGCCGCGCCCAGCACGCCAGTCGCTCGGTCGAAATGCTTCAGCATTTCGACCTCGGCCCGGCGCGCTGGACACGACGTCGCGCTCGCCGATCCATCCGACGGAGTACTTCACGGACTGCTAGCCTTCCGGTCGGGCTCGACGAGCCCCATAGACGCCACCGTGATCCTCTTCCTCGGCCGAGTCCTCACGAACCTGTTCCGTCTGCTGACGGCGCCGTTCTACTTCATGGCCAAGCTCGCGGCGCGGCCGCGGGCGCGGTGGGTTCACATCCGGATGCGGCCCAAGGTCGTCGAGATCGGCAAGCCCATCCCGTTCTTCATGGAGTACGTCCCGGGCTTCTCCGAGACGCTGCCGACGTCGCTCACCCTCATCCGGGAGCTGGTCGACCAGATCGTGGAGGACGACCGGATCGAGGGCGTGGTGTTCGACGTCCCGCCGCTCGCCGCGGGCTGGGCGACGTGCCGGTCGCTGCGCGAGCTGATGCTCCGGCTCCGGGCCGCGGACAAGAAGGTCGTCGTCTACCTCTCGCAGGGCGGCGGTAACCGCGAGCTCTACGTCGCCTCGGCGGCCGACCGGATCATCGCCAGCCCGGTGAGCCAGCTCGCGCCGCTCGGGCTCGGCGCGTCGGTCACCTACCTCAAGGGGCTGCTCGACAAGGCGGGCGTCGAGGTCGAGGTCCACCGCCGCGCCGAGTACAAGACGGCCGCGGAGCCGGTGACGCGCACGTCGATGAGCGACGAGCAGCGAGAGCAGACCGAGGCGCTCCTCGACACCATCGACGGCGAGCTGCGCGACGCGCTGCGGTCGCGCCCAGGGGTCGACGACGCCAAGCTCGAGTCCTTCTTCGAGGCGGCGCTCGTGAGCGCGCAGGCCGCCGTCGAGCGCGGGCTGATCGACGGCGTCGGTTACGAGGACGAGCTCCCGACGTGGCTGGCCGAGGACCGCAAGGTCACCCCGGTCTGCCGCGCGCCTCGCTACTACGCCTACAGGAAGATGCGGCTCTTCGGCCGCGTGCTGCCCGAGAAGTTCGTCGCCGTCGTCCCGATCCACGGGACCATCCAGGGCGGTCAGCCCGGCACCCGGGGCGGTCGCTCGCTCTCGACGACGGTGGCGACGCTCCGCGCGGCGCGCCGCGACCCGTTCGTCGCGGGCGTGGTGCTGCACGTCGACTCGCCCGGCGGCTCCGCCCTCGCGAGCGACCTGATCCACCGCGAGGTCGAGCGCCTCAAGGAGCTCAAGCCCGTCGTCGCGTGCTTCGGCGACGTGGCGGCCAGCGGCGGCTACTACGTGGCCGCTTGCGCCGACGCGGTGGTGGCCCAGCCGCTCACCGTGACCGGGTCCATCGGCGTGGTGTCGGCGCGCCTCGTCACGGCGCCGCTGCTCGAGAAGCTGGGCGTGAACGTGGAGTCGATCCGCAAGGCGCCGCACGCGACGATGCTGACCGGGCCGGGTCGCCTCGACGACGTCGAGGGGCAGATCCTCGACCGCGAGATCGACGCGTTCTACCAGGCGTTCGTCGGGGTCGTGGCCAAGGGCCGCGGGCGCCCCGCCGACGAGATCGAAGGGCTCGCGCGTGGTCGCGTGTGGTCCGGCGCGGACGCCAAGGAGCGCGGCCTCGTGGATCGCCTCGGCGGGCTCGACGCGGCGGTCGACGAGGTGCGGGAGCGCCTCGGCTCCCGGCTGAGCGAGCGCGCGCGCCAGGCGCTGCGGCCGAAGGTGCTCCGCGTGCTCCGGCTCGAGCTGCCGCCCGCGGAGCCGCGCCCCGTCGAAGCGGCCGCGCGAGCCGTCCTCGCCGAGGTCGACCCGCGCGCGGGCGACCTGCTCTCGTTGGCCCGCGGAGACGAGCGCGTCTTCTGCTACGCGGTCGACGTGCCCGAGATCCGATAGCCCCTTCATCCGTCCGAACCGTTGCGGCCCGATTTGCCCGCGGGCTATGGTTCGGCCGCCATGTGGGAACGAGGACCGATGAAGAGCACTATCGTACGAAACGCCGTGGTTCACGGCCTGGCGGCGATCGCCGTGGTGATCGCCGGCTGTGGCGGTGGTGGGACGAACATCCCCGAGGGGCCGATGCCCGCGGGCGGCTCGTACACCGGCGTCTGGCACTCTCCGCAGTACGGGCGGATGGAGCTCGTGCAGACGGGCCAGCAGGTCGTCGGGACCTACGAGAAGGACGAGCGCACCGGTCGCATCCAGGGGACGCTGCACGGCAACGTGCTCCGCTTCGAGTGGAGCGAGCAGCGCGAGATGGTCGCCGGTCGCGCGGTGACCACCCGCGGTCGCGGCTACTTCCGCTACGAGATCGGTCAGGACAGCGACCACTACATCCGCGGTGAGTGGGGCGTCGACGACAACACCACCGGCGGCGGCGAGTGGAACGCGGTCCGCGATCGGCGCGCGCGCCCGTCGCAGAACGCGGGCTCGACCGGCACGTCCGGCGGCGACGACAGCGGGCCGACGGAGTTCGACAGCGCGGACGACGGCGGCGGCGGTGGCGGCGGCGGTGGCGGCTCTGGTGGCGGCGGCGGCGACGACCTGGGTCTCGGGGACCTCTGAGCCGCGCGCGGCTGCGCGCGGCTAGGCACGGCGCGCTTCGCGCCGTGCGACGGGGGGAGTGGGTAGGTCGTTGGCAGGCGCTTCGCGCTGCCGGTTTCAGCGGCGTCGGTGGGTGCGGGCTCGGCGGCGGGCTCGGGCACGCTGGGCGGCGCGGGCTCGGCGGCGGGCGGCGGCGCGGCGGTTGACGGCGCGGCGCGGCGCGGCCGCGGGGGCCGCTGCGGTTTCGGTCTCGGCGGCGACGGCGGGCTGGGGCTCGGGCTCCGGGGCCGCGAGGACGGGGGCGGGCGGCTCGGGGAGGGCGACGACGGCGGGGGCCGACGCGGCTACCACGAGCTCGGGGGCGGACTTCGGGAAGGACTTACGGATGTCGTCGGACGGCGATCCGAAGGCCACCCCGAGGCAGAAGATCACGATCGCGGGGACGATCATCGCGCGCACCGCGACGGCGCCGCCGATGGCGTAGAGCGGTCGCACGACGCGCTGCTCCGCGAGGGACATCATCGCCTCGTCGACGCGCTCGACGACGTCTTCGACGATCGCCTCGAGCGCCTTCGCCGACCTCTCCGCCACCGAGTGGAGCGGGTGGAGCACCGACGCGGGCCCCGGATCCACGCTCATCAGGTTGGCGTCGAACGAGTCCTCCTCGAGGCCCTCGACCAGCGTGTCGCCGTCCTCCTCCTCGTCCGGCACCGGCGGGACGTACTTGGGCGGGAGCTTGGCCATCGGCAGGAGGGCCGGGGGCGGCGCGCTCGAGCGTCGGATCTCGGCGCGGGGCGGAGGCGCGCTCGGCGGCGGGGGAGGGGCCGCGCGCAGCGTCTCGCGCTTGGGAGGCATGACGCGCGGGGCGGGTGGGATCGACGACGTCGGCGGCGGCGGCGGGAGCACGCGCAGGTGAGGGGCGCGCGCCTCGCGTGGCATCGGCGGCGGCGCGGGCAGCCGGCCCGTCGGCGGCCGCGGCGGCATCTTCGGGACGGGGCCCGACTTCTCGGGGACGCGTCGAGGCGACGCGGCCGGCGGGACCGGCGGCGGCATCGTACGGCCCATGCGTGCGGTGGTTCCCACGCTGGACATGTCCGCAATGCACGTGCCGCGGACTCGAGGCAGCAGATCATCGACGACACGCGGCGCGCGGAGCGCTCCCGGCTCCAGACGGTGGGGACACCCGAGCCCTTCTTTGTGCTTTCGAGCTTCGCTATTCTCCCCGTATGCGCTCAGGCCTGTCGTTCACCCTGCTGTTCTTGGCGTCCGCGGCGATCGCGGGCTGCGATCCGGGGAGCCCCCCTCCCAACCGTGACGGGGGCGGCGGCGACGCCGGCACCGCCCCGTCGGCCGACACCGACGGGGACACCATCAGCGACGCCGACGAGGGCCGCGCGACCAACCGGGACACCGACGGCGACGGCACCCCCGACTACCTCGACGACGACTCCGACGGCGACGGCATCTTCGACATCGACGAGGCGGGTGACGACAACCCGGCCACGCCTCCGCGCGACGCGGACTCGGACGGCATGCCGGACTTCATCGACACCGACTCGGACGGCAACGGCATCCTCGACGGCGACGAGGTCCCAGGCGACGTCGACGGCGACGGCACGCCGAACTTCGCGGACACCGACGACGACAACGACCTGATCAACGACCGCGACGAGATCGCGGGCATGCCCTCGTCGCCGCCCGACTTCGACATGGACGGCACGCCGGACTACCAGGACCGCGACAGCGACAACGACTCGATCATGGACGGCCACGAGCGCGACGCCGACACCGACATGGACGGCGTGCTCGACGTCAACGACCTCGACTCCGACGACGACGGCCTCACCGACGCGATGGAGGCCGGCGACGCCGACCTCGACACGCTCCCCGTCGACACGGACATGGACGGCACGCCGGACTTCCGCGACACCGACAGCGACAACGACGGCCTCAGCGATCACGACGAGGTCACCGTGTACATGACCTCGCCGACCGCCGCGGACTCCGACGGCGACGGCGTCTCCGACCTCATCGAGGTCGCGGGCGGCACCGACCCGGGCGACCCGACCGACAGCCCGCGGACGCGCGGCGACTTCGTCTTCCTCGTGCCCTACATGATGCCGCCCGACCCGACCGAGGACACGCTGATGTTCCGCACGAACATCGCGTTCGCGGACATCTACTTCCTCTTCGATCACTCCGGCTCGATGGGCCCGGAGACCGACGCGCTGCGCGGCGCCGTGGTCACGATCATGAACGACCTGCAGTGCACCGGCTCGGGCACCGCCTGCACCCGTGACGCGGACTGCGCGGCGGGCGGCGAGATCTGCAGCCCGTTCACGAGCACCTGCATCGAGGACCCGGGGACGAGCAGCTGCATCCTGAGCCCCTACACGGGCATCGGGCACTACGAGACCTCCTACACCAACTCGGTGTCCATCCAGGCGGACCCCGCGGTGACGGCGGCGGCCTCGTGGTCGATCACGGGCGGCACCGAGGAGCTCTACGAGGCGGTGATCGGCGTCGTCGACCCGGGCATGGTGCCCGGCGAGTCGGGCTGCACGGGGCCGAACCCCGGCTTCATCGGCTGTGTCGACTACCGCACGTCGGCGGTGCGGATCCTGATCGCCTTCACCGACGAGGACAGCGACGGCTCGACGACGGTTGCCCAGGCGGCGGCCGCGCTGACGGCCGCCGACGTCACGTTCGTCGGCGTGTGGAGCGCGACCTCGGCGACGGGGCGCAACGCGCTCGTCGACCTCGCCAACGCCTCCGGCTCCGTCGATCGCACGGGCGCCCCGCTCGTCTTCGACGGCGACGGCCCTGGCGTCGTGCCCGCGGTCACCGCGGCGATCAACGAGATCGTCGAGGGCGTCCCGCTGCGCGTGACCATCGCGGCGAGCGACGAGCCCGGCGACGATGGCGACTCGCTGCAGTTCATCGATCGCCTGCAGACGAACACCACCGATCCCGGCTGCTCCGCGGTCGCCACCGAGGACACCGACGGCGACGGCTTCGACGACGCGTTCCCGAGCGTCACGCCCGGCACGCCGGTCTGCTGGGACGTGATTCCGCGCCAGAACGACACCGTCATGCCGACCGCGGTCCCGCAGATCTTCGAGGCCCGCCTCACCGTCTCGGGCGACGGCTCGCCGCTGGATTCGCGGCGCGTCTTCTTCCTCATCCCGCCGGAGATCCCCGGCCCCGGCGGCCCGGACTGATTTCTGGAGGGCTCCCGCCAGACCGGCGAAGCCAGTTCGCGCCCCCACCCACCGTTCGAGTCGCACGGAGGTCGTGGTCGCGCGAAGCGCGGCCCGACCGTGCTGGCGTCGCTCCGCGCGCCGACGGCGCGAAGCGCCGCCCCTCCGTCGTAGGCGCGAAGCGCCGGAGACGGAGGCCGAGGGGGTGAGCCGGTGCCGCAGGCGCCGGCTCGGGGGACCGGGGTCCCCCTGGGGGACAGAACTCCCTCGGACCCGCACGTGGCCGGCGTCCCATCGTCCCACAAAACCGGGGGCGAAGCCCCCGCCTCGCGCGCGAAGCGCGCGAGAACACGACAGCTCGCGGAGTCCACGTCCGTCATCGCTACACCAGCGAGAGCTCGAACCGTCCCCCCGCCTCGCGCGAAGCGCGCGAGAACACGAGAGCTCGCGGAGTCCACGTCCGTCATCGCTACAGTAGCGAAAGTTCGAAAAGTTCGATCCGTCCCCGTAGCGATTCGTCTAGCGCTCGCCGGTCGCCATCGCGACGGCGGTCAGGTTGAGCACGTACTTCTCTTCGGAGAAGAACGAGGGGCGGGCCACGCCGAGGCGCTCCTCGAGGTGGGCGGCGAGCTTCGCGAACAGCTCCCGACGCACCGCGAGGGGCAGGCGCTCGCGCCGCAGGCTCAGGCCGATCATCGCCTCGCGCTCGGGCGCCGTGATCTTGCGGACGGCCAGCGCGATCGCGGGGTCGTCGACGAACGTGTTGTAGCGCTCGGAGGCCGGCACGACGGCGCTCGGGGCGAGCGCGCGCCGCTCGCGGACGACGATGGTCCCCGCGGCGAGGTCGCCGAGGCGACGGCGATGCGGGTCGAGGAGCGCGGAGCCTCCGCCGACGAGGTAGAGCCCGGGGAGCAGGTCGACGATTCGCACGAGGTTGCGGACGACGGCCTGCACGAACGTCATGCGGATCCCGTCGGCCGAGAGCGCGCGCAGACCGACGACCTTCTTGCCGATCGTCTGGCCGCCCCACCACCACTCGAGCAGCGCCGAGTACCACCACTGGATGAGGAAGACGGCGATGAAGAAGAGCGCCGCGCCGAACCCTCCGAGCACCGGCGTCACGACCTGGACGACCTGCGAGGCGATCATCAGGAGGATGATCATCACGACCACGTCGAGCGCCCACGCGAGCGCGCGCGACCCCAGACCCGCGAGCTCGAACTCGAAGGTCACGTTCTCCGGGGTGCGGATCACGTAGCTCGACACAGCCCTACGATAGCAGCGGACCCCAGCCTTGCTATCCTCTGCCTCCAGCGTGAAGGGCTTCGACGTCAACCGCTTCCTCGTGGAGCGCCGCGCCGAGTGGGACGAGCTCGAGTCCCTGCTCTCGCGCGTGGAGCGCGAGGGGCTGTCAGCCCTCGGGATCGACGGCGCGCGCCGCTTCGGCAAGCTGTACCGGGCCGTCTCGAGCGACCTGATCCGCGCGCGCACCGAGCTCGTCGACGTCTCCGTGACGGACTACCTCAACGACCTCGTCGGTCGCTCCTACGCCCAGATCCACGCGGGCACCGGCCAGCGTGGCAAGCGCCTCCTCTCGTTCTTCGTCGAGGAGTTCCCGCGGCTCTTCCGGCTCGAGTGGAAGGTGATCGCGCTCTCCGCCGCGCTCTTCTTCGCGGGCGGCGCCGTCGGCGCCGTCGCGGTGGCGGTCGACTCCGACGCGCTCGGCGTGCTGATCCCCGAGCAGCACCAGGCCCAGACGCCCGACGAGCGCATCGCCCGCGACACCGCGCGCGGCGACCACGGCGGCCATCAGGCGGCTCAGTTCTCGAGCTTCCTGTTCACCCACAACATCCAGGTCAGCTTCATGGTCTTCGCCATGGGCCTGACCTTCGGCGTGGGCACCGTCAGCATGCTCTTCTACAACGGCGTCCCCATCGGGGCGCTCGCCATGCAGTACCACCAGGCGGGCGACGACCTCTTCTTCTGGGCGTGGATCCTCCCCCACGGCATCCCCGAGCTGACGAGCATCTTCGTCGCCGGAGGCGCGGGCCTCCTCCTCGCGCGTGGCCTCCTCATGCCGGGACGCCGTCGGCGAAGGGACGCCCTCGTGGCCGAGGCCAAACAGGCCGCGAGGCTCGTCGTCGGCGTCATGCCCGTCCTGGTCCTGGCCGGCCTCATCGAGGGCACCATCAGCCAGATCCACGAGCCCACCATCCCGTACTGGGCGAAGCTCGCTTTCGCCCTCCTCGTCGGCACCGGCCTCTACGCCTGGCTCCTCCTGGCCGGCCGCAAGCCCGCCGAGGGCTAGCAGCCGGCGAGGGGCAAGCCCGTCGCGCTCCCCACTGAGATCCTCCGACGCTTCGCGTCGTCGGACTCAGTGCGCCGTATTGCGGAAGGGGTCGGGCTCTTCCGCGTCGGACGCGTGGCTCGGGTGGCCGTCCTCGGCGCAGAAGAGGATCTCGCAGCCCTGGTAGTCCGACTCGCGGATGCGGTTCATCAGCTCGACCAGGTCGTCGTCGACGTCCACCACGGCGCCCTCCGTCGCTCGGCCCGACCCGGAGTCGTACCGGCAGCCGTCGAGGGCGACCCAGCGGCCGACGTACTCTTCCCGTCGGCAGATGTCCGTCCAGTTCATGCGCTCCATCGGGTACTCCCAGCGGCGTCGCCAAGGTGCGCCTCGGAGGAGGGCGCGGTTTGACCATTCGGTACCGAAGAGGACTGCCATGAGCGTCGTTCCCGCTCATATTCCGCGGCACATACCCGGTCAACTTCTCTGCGAACGCTCGCTCCTCTCGACAGCGTCGACACGGTCCATCAAGCGCAAGGAAGGCTCGATTCTCCCAGCCGATCTGGGCCCACGCAAGCGAAACGACACACGCGTGTCACCGTACGGTGACCTGTGCGTTTACGACGAACGGACGATCAGCGGGCGGGGCACCAGTCGCCGAACTGCTGTCGGGCGGCGGAGCCCGCTCCCACGCTGTTCAGCTGGCGATACAGGGCCTGAGCGGCCGGACAGCGCCCCTGCTGCAGCAGGATCCCGACCTGGTTGCCGCCGCGGCGGGTCAGCTCGTTCTGCAGCTCGCGAGTGATCGGGCTGCGGCGCCCGACGGCCCGCTGGGCCTGCTGCAGGGACGCGACGGCCCCCGCGAAGTCGTTGCGCTGCGCCGCGCCGAGGCCGTTGGCGACCAGGCCTCGAGCTCGCGCCTCGTCGGCCGGCGACGGACCGCGGGGGGCGCTGCGGCGACCCGTGGTCTCGGCCGGCGGATCGGGGTCGGTCGTCTCCTCGGGCTGGACCGGTTGGACCGGCTGTACGGGCTGGACGGGCTGCACGGGCTGGACCGGCTGAACGGGCTGCGCCGGCTGCATCGGCTGCATCGGCGTGGTCGGGACCATCGGCTGAGGCGCGTTCGGGTCGTTCGTGCCGGGGGGCGTGGGCGTGGGCGTCGGGTTCGAGCTGTCGGCGATGTCCGTGTCGCCGTCGTCGTCCTGCATCACGTACCAGCCGAGGCCGACGGACGCGCCCGCGAGGACGAACAGCGCGATCACACCGACCGCGAGGAACTTGCCGAGCCCGCCGCCCGAGCTCGTCTGGGCCTGGGAGCCCGTCGAGTAGCTCGCTGGGTAGCCCGGGTGGCTGATCTGCCCCATCTGGGACGTCCCGTAGCCGGGCTGCGAGCCGAAGCCGGGCTGCGAGCCATAGCCGGGCTGCGAGCCGTAGCCGGCCTGGGAGCCGTACCCCGCCTGGCCGCCGTAGGCCTGGCTCGGCGGCGGGGTCTGCTGCATCCCGTGCTGGGAGGGGTAGCCGGGTTGGGAGTAGCCGGGCGGGGGCGTCGCCGCCTGACCGAAGCCGCCCGTCTGGGGCATCGGGCCGGGCGTAGGCGCCGGCGGCCTCGCGACCGCGCCACCGTGGGAGCCGCCGCCCGCGGACGTGGCCATCGTCCAGGCCGAGTCCGCGTCCTGGTAGCCGGTGAACTCCTGCAGGAAGTCCAGCACCGTCGCCTGCCGCTCGTCGCGGTTCTTGGCGAGCGCGCGCATCACCGCGGCCTGCTTGTTCGGCGCGACGCTGGCCCCCGCGGGGTGCGAATTCATCGGCGCGGGCTGCGCGGTCAGGTGCTTGGTGGCCCACTCCCAGGGCGTCGCCGCCTCGAACGGCAGCTTCCCCGTGAGCATCTCGTAGACCATCACGCCGAGCGAGTAGATGTCCGAGCGCGCGTCGAGCTGCTGCCCGGAGAACTGCTCGGGGCTCATGTAGGGCGGCGTGCCGAGCACCATGCCCTGCTTGGTGAGCTTGGCCTGGTTCGGATCCTCGGCGTCGTCGCGCTTGGCGATGCCGAAGTCGAGCACCTTCACGAAGTCGCTCTGCCCGCCCTGGTTGGTGAGCAGGATGTTCTCGGGCTTGAGGTCGCGGTGGACGATGCCGCGCTGATGCGCCTCGTGCAGCGAGCCGCAGACCTGGATGATGATCTTGTCCGTGCGACCGGGGTCGATCGCCCCTTCTTCCTCGAGCACCGTCGCGAGGGGCCGCCCCTCGATGTACTCCATGACGATGATCAGGGTCGCGTCGTCGAGCTCACCGAAGTCGTAGAACTGGATCGTGTTCGGGTGCCGCAGCTCGATGACGGTCTCGGACTCGCGGTGGAAGCGGGCGACGAGCTGCGGGTCGTTGCTGAGCTCGGGGTGGAGCGTCTTGATCGCGACCTTGCGGGTCGCCGTCCCCATCTTCTGCTCGGCCAGGTAGACCTTGCCCATGCCGCCCTCGCCCAGGACGCTGATCGGGCGATAGCGACCGAGGAGGACCTTGCCGATCCACGGATCGGAGCCCCCGGTTTGGTCTTCGACCTCGAGCATCGCGCCGCAGCTCAAGCAGAACTTGGCGTGGTCCTCGTTGGCGTGGGAGCAGCGTTGGCAGGTGCGGGCCATCAGGTACTTTCGCTTCTATGCGTACGGGGAACGGACCCGGAGTCTACCTTCGGGATTGGGCGGTCTCAAAGGCCGCCCACCGTTGCTCGCGTCGGATGACCGTGCGACCCTATTCTTCCTTGACCTACTTCGACAAGCCGCGACTCTTCGGCTGGGCGGTAGCGGTGCTCTTGTTCGGCTGCGGCGAGTCGAGCCCCGACCCGGATGGTGGGGTCCCGGCCGCCAGCGTGCAGCCACGCTTCGAGCCGAGCGCCGACCCGATGGACTTCGGCGCGATCCCGTTCCCCGACGATCTCTACCTCGACGCGGACGGCCGGATCGACCTCGGTCGCTTCCCGTCCGAGGACCTCGCCTTCGAAGGCTTCCCGGACGGGATGCGTGAGGCGATGCGCGATCTGGACGGCTTCTCTCCGCTCGCGCCGGTGTTCTTCTACTTCCCGCCGGGCTCCATCGACCCGACCTCGTTGCCGGAGACGCCCGCGGCGAGCACGCGGGAGGACACCGCGGTCTGCCTCGTCGACGCCGACTCCGCCTCGCCGACGGCGTTCCGGCGGGTCCCCGTGCGCACGCACTGGAACGCCGAGCTCGGTCAGCTCGCGCTGCGGCCCTACGAGGGTCACCCGCTCATGCCCGGCCGGCGCTACGCCGCGGTGGTCACCACGCGGGTGCGCGACGGCGCGGGCGATCCGATCGGGCCCTCCGCGAGGTTCCTCGCCGTCCGCGACGCGGTGTCCCGCCCGAGCGACCCCGTCGACGCCGAGGCCTACGACGAGTACACGCCGATCCTCTCGAGCCTCGCGAGCAACGGGATCCCGCGCGAGACCGTCGCCGCGCTCGCGGTCTTCACGGTCCAGACCATCGCGCGCGACCTCGCCGACGCGCGCGCCGTCGTGTGGTCCGGGGACCCGGCGGTCGTCACCCTCGACGACGCCGTCTCGGCCGGCGAGCCGATGGACCTGCTCCTCGGCATCCCTTCGGAGGACGTCCCGGGGCTCGACGTCGCGGGCGGCGTCGCGCACCGGCGCATCGGCTGGCTGGTGCAGGGGCGCTTCGCCTCGCCGTGGATGATCTCGGACACCGCGCGCGTCCACGGCCGGTTCCACCGCGACGCGTCGGGCGCGCTCGTCAGCACGCGGACCGACGAGGTCTACTTCACGCTCACGCTCCCCGCGGGGTCGGTCGAGTCGCTGCCCCTCGTCGTCTTCCAGCACGGCCTCGGCTCGGAGCGCTCGACGATGCTCTCCGTGGCGGACGCGCTCGCGGCGTCGGGCTACGCGGTCCTCGCGATCGACATCCCGTACCACGGCCGCCGCGCCGCGCTGCCGGCCAACGACACGCGCCACAACTACGGCGGCGGCGAGGGCCCCGACGGCTTCGGCGAGATCACCGGGAGCGAGATCTACCTCGACTACCTCGGCGTGGTGGAGACCGAGGGCGAGTTCGACGCCTTCCACCCCGTCTACCCGCGCGACGCGCTCCGACAGTCGGTCGTCGACCTGATGGCCGCGGTCCGCCTCGTCCGCGAGGGCGACTGGAGCGCGCTCCGATCCCTGCCCGGGCTCGAGACGCTCTCGTTCGACTCGGGCCCGCTCGCGTTCATCGGCGTCTCGCTCGGCGGCATCGTGGGCAGCACGCTCGTGGCGACGGAGCCGGAGATCGGCGCGGCGGTCCTCAACGTCACCGGCGGCGACCTGACCGCCCTCGTGGAGCGGAGCCCCGCCTTCGGCCCGCTGTTCCTCCCGATCCTGATGCCCAAGGTGGGCCTCGATCCTTCGGAGCTCGACTCGCAGGTCTACCCCGCGGTCTTCCACCCGGAGGTCGCGCTCTACCAGACCCTCCTCGACCGCGGCGACTCGATGGCGTTCGCGCCTCTGCTCGCGAGCGCCCCGCGACACCTCCTGTTCCAGATGGCGGTGAACGACGAGACCCTGCCGAACTCGGCGACGGAGGCGCTCGCGCGGGCGGCGGGGGCGACGATCCTGGACGCGGACCCGGGCTTCACCGACCTCGCGCGGGAGACCGCCCCGGTCAGCGAGAACATCGAGGTCGCGACCTCGCGGTACACGCGCGGCCTCTACCTGTTCGAGCCGGCGACGCACGGGCTGTTGACGAGCCGCGGAGGGGTCGCCGCGTACGAGCACCCGCCCGAGCCGCCGTTCGTCGCGACCGACCCGGTCGACGTCGCGAACCCCGTCGACGCGGCCCTCGGACAGGCCGTCCACTTCCTCGACTCGTGGCGCTCCGGCAACGCCGAGATCGACCCCGCGCCCTAGCTCCGCGGGGCCGCGCGGAACCTTTCCGTCGTTGATCTCCAGGGGTCCTTTGGTATCCTCGGCGTCGCCTCGGGCGGGGGAACAATGGCCGCCTGGATCACAAACGCACCCTGTACGGAGGTAAGCGCACCATGAAGGGCGAGGTTCGAAACCCGACGACGGTTTGGCTCCTGTGCATTCTCTGCAGCTTCTACGCGATCTACTGGTGGTACCTGGTAGGCAACGAGCTGAAGAACTACCTGGGCAAGGAGGATCTGAACCCGACGATGGACATCATCATCTCCTTCGTCTGCCCGTTCTACATCTTCTACCTGCCGATCAAGTACGGGGCCCTCATCCAGGAGGCGCAGCAGCGCGCCGGCATGGCCAACGCCGAGGATCAGGGCATGAGCTTCCTCATGTGGATCTTCATCTGTGGCATGGGCTACAAGAACATCCAGGAAGAGCTCAACAAGGTCTGGGAGAGCGGCGGCGGCGCGCCGGCCACCTTCTGATCGTGACTCCGGGGCTCAGCCGATCCAGATTCAGCTGAGCCCGATGAGGAACCCGTGACGCCCGCGTCCCCTGCCGAGGCCACCGTCGAGAACGGTGGAAAAGGCGGAGATGACGCGGGCGTCCCGCGTTCGAAGACCACGCCCAAGCGCGTGTTCATGGCGTTCCTCCCGATCACCATCTTCGGGATCCTGATCGCGTTCGACGTCCCGCTCTGTCCCTCGAAGAACCTGTTCGGCTTGCCCTGCCCGGGCTGCGGGCTCACCCGCGCCACCGAGGCGATGGTCACCGGCGACTTCATGACGATGCTGCGGATGCACCCGCTCGCGCCGATCATCACGCCGGTCGCCATCTTCAGCTTCGCCCGCGCCACGCTCATCTCGGCGGGGCTCGTCTCGTCGACCACCAAGGACCCGCTCGGGCGCATCCCCAACGCCGTCTGGGTGGTGATCGGGACGGTGCTCATCACGCTCTGGGTCGCGCGGATGGCCGGGTTCTTCGGCGGGCTGCCGGACCCCGTCGACTTCAGCCAGGGCTGGATCGCGCAGGGCTTCAACTACCTCTGGGACCTGCTCCCGAGCTGACGACGGCCCCCTCAGAGGGGCAAGTTGTCGTGCTTCTTTGGCGGGTTGTCGAGGCGCTTGTCCTTGAGGAGCTGGAGCGCGTCCACGAGCCGCGGCCGGGTCAGGCGCGGGTAGAGCACCTCGTCCACGAAGCCGAGGCCGGCGGCCTTGTACGGGTTCGCGAACTTGGCGCGGTACTCGGCCACGAAGCGGTCCTTGCTGGCGACCGGGTCGTCGGCCTTCGCGATCTCGTCGCGGTAGACGATGTTGACGGCGCCGTCGGGCCCCATCACCGCGATCTCGGCGCTGGGGTAGGCGTAGTTCAGGTCACCGCGCAGGTGCTTGGACGCCATGACGTCGTAGGCCCCGCCATAGGCTTTGCGGGTGATCAGCGTGATCTTGGGGACCGTGGCCTCGGCGTAGGCGTACAGCAGCTTGGCGCCGTGCTTGATGATCCCGCCGTACTCCTGGCTGGTGCCGGGGAGGAAGCCGGGGACGTCGACGAACGTGACGACGGGCACGTTGAAGGCGTCGCAGAAGCGGACGAAGCGCGCCGCCTTCACCGACGCGTCGATGTCGAGGCAGCCGGCGAGGACCATCGGCTGGTTGGCGACGATGCCCACGGGGCGGCCGCCGAGGCGGGCGAACCCGACGAGGATGTTCTTCGCGTAGTGCCGCTGCACCTCGAAGAAGTTCCCGTCGTCGACGACGTGCCCGATGACCTTCGAGATGTCGTACGGCTTCATCGGATCGACCGGCACGAGCGTGTCGAGCTCGGGGACCTCGCGGTCGATCGGATCGAGGCACTCCATCACCGGAGGGTCCTCGTGGTTGTTGGACGGCAGGAACGAGTAGAGCTCGCGGATCTGCGCGAGGCACTCCTGGTCCGAGGCGCAGGCGAAGTGGGCGACGCCGCTCTTCTCGTTGTGCGTGCGCGCGCCGCCGAGCTCCTCCTTCGTCACCTCCTCGTGCGTCACCGTCTTGATGACGTCGGGGCCGGTGATGAACATGTAGCTCGACTCTTCGACCATGAAGATGAAGTCGGTGAGCGCCGGGCTGTAGACCGCGCCGCCCGCGCACGGGCCCATGATCGCGCTGATCTGCGGGACGACGCCCGACGCGAGGACGTTGGCCTGGAAGATGTCGGCGTAGCCCGCGAGGCTCTCCACGCCTTCCTGGATGCGCGCGCCGCCGGAGTCGTTGAGGCCGATCACCGGGACGCCGACCCGCATCGCGAGGCGCATGATCTTGGTGATCTTCTCGGCGTACGCGCCGCTCAGCGAGCCGCCGAAGACGGTGAAGTCCTGGGCGAACACGAAGACCTTGCGGCCGTCGATGGTGCCGTGCCCGGTGACGACGCCGTCGCCGAGGATGCGGCTCTCCCCCATCCCGAAGTCGCTGCAGCGGTGGACCACGAAGCGGTCCATCTCGACGAAGGAGCCCGGGTCGAGGAGCAGCTCCACGCGCTCGCGCGCGGTGAGCTTGCCGGCGTCGTGCTGGCGCTGGATGCGCCGCGCGCCGCCGGCCTCGAGCGCCTGGGCGTCGAGCTCGGCGAGCCGGGCGATGGGGTCGGCGCTCGGGATGCGGGAGTCGCTCATACCGAGCCGAGCGCCTCGACGAGCCGATCGAGCGCGGCCCGGTCGTGCTTCTCGGTGACGGCGACGAGGATCTCGTTGTCGCGCTCGGGGTAGAAGCGTCCGAGGTCGACGCCGGCGAGGATGTCCTTCACGGCGAGCGCCGCGAGCAGGGGCGCGGCCTTGCCGCCGTGGCGGCGCACCACGAACTCGTTGAAGGTCGGCGCGCCGCGCACGACCTCGAAGTTGTCGAGCTCGTCGATCCGCGCCTTGAGGTACTCGGCGCGCGAGAGGCAGAGGCGCCCGACCTGCGCGAAGCCCTGACGGCCGAGCATCGCCGTGCGGATCGTGAAGGCGAGGGCGATCAGCCCGTGGTTGGTGCAGATGTTCGACGTCGCCTTCTCGCGACGGATGTGCTGCTCGCGGGTGCTCAGCGTGAGCACGAAGCCGCGCTCGCCGTCCGTGTCGACGGTCTCGCCGACGAGGCGGCCGGGCAGCTGCCGGACCAGCGACTCGCGCGCGGCGAGCAGGCCGACGCCGGGGCCGCCGAGCTGCATCGGGACCGCGAGCGGCTGACCCTCGCCGACGGCGATGTCCGCGCCGAGCGCGCCAGGCGGCGCGAGCAGGCTGAGCGCGTAGGGCTCGGAGGTCGCGGTCACCAGGAGCGCGCCCTTCGCGTGGGCGATCTCGGCGGCGCGCGCGACGTCCTCGACCGCGCCGAGGAAGCTCGGGTACCCGATCACCACCGCGGCGGTGGAGTCGTCGACGAGCTCCGCGAGCGCGTCGAGGTCGGTCGTCCCCGCGGCGGTCATCGGGGCGATGTCCATCGCGGGGCCGTCCTCGTCGATGCCGTTGAGGTACGTGCGGGTCGTCTCGACGTACTCGGGGTGCAGCGCCCTCGAGAGCACCACGTGGTTCCGCTTCGTCGCGCGGCGCGCCATCAGCGCGGCCTCGGCGACGCCGGACGCCGCGTCGTACATGGACGCGTTGGCGATATCGAGCCCGAAGAGCTCGCTCACCATCGTCTGGAACTCGTAGATGCACTGCAAGGTGCCTTGCGACACCTCCGCCTGGTACGGCGTGTAGGCGGTGTAGAACTCGCTGCGCAGGAGCAGCTGATCGACCGCCGGCGGGATGTGGTGGTCGTAGATGCCCGCGCCGAGGAACGAGAGCGCCTTGGCCGCGTCGTTCCTGTCGGCGAGCGCCGCGAGGTGGCTGATGAGCGCGGCCTCGTCGAGCGCCGGCTCGAGGGCGAGCGGCCGCTCGAGGCGGTGGCTGGCGGGGATGGGGGCGAAGAGGTCGTCGATCGAGCTCACGCCGATCCGCGCGAGCATGTCTCGGATCTCCTGCTCGGTGTGCGGCAGGTAGCGCACGGCTCAACCCTCGAGCGCGGAGAGGTGGGCCTCGTAGCCGGCCGCGTCGAGGAGCTCCTCCCACTCCTCGGCCGCGCTCGGCTGGATCACGACCATCCAGCCCTCGCCGTAGGGATCCTCGTTGACGAGCTCGGGCCGGTCCTCGAGGTTCTCGTTGACCTCGACGATCTCACCGCCGAGCGGCGCGAACAGCTCGCTCACGGTCTTGACCGACTCGATGTCGCCGAAGTGGTCCGCGGCGCCGAGGTCCGCGCCGATCGAGGGCAGGTCGACGAGGGTCACGTCCCCGAGCTGCTGCACGGCGTAGTCGGTCACCCCCACCCGGATGCGGCCGTCCGCCTCACGGCGCGCCCACTCGTGGTCCTTCGTGTAACGGAGATCGGACGGGATCGAAGCCATGGCTCACTGCCTCTCGTAGAACGGGGTCTCGACGACGACGGCGTCGATGACCTTGTTGCGGATCTCGATTCCGAGCTTCGCGCCCGGCGTGGATAGCTCGATCGGGACGTAGCCGAGGCCGACGTTCTTGCCGATCGTGGGGCCGGGCGAGCCGCTCGTGACCTCGCCGACCTTGGCGCCGTCGGCGCCGAGGATCGGGTAGCCGTGGCGCGCGATGCCCCGCCCCGTCATCTCGAACCCGACGAGCTTCCGCGAGAGGCCCGCGTCGTGGATCTTCCTCAGGGCGTCGCGCCCGATGAAGTCTCCGGCGTCGAGCTTCACCACCCAGCCGAGGCCGGCCTCGAACGGGTTCGTGGTCTCGTCGATGTCGTTGCCGTAGAGGCTCAGGCACGCCTCGAGGCGCAACGTGTCGCGCGCGCCGAGGCCTGCCGGCGCGACGCCGTGCGCCTCGCCTGCGGCCATGAGGTGTCGCCACAGCGCGGCCGCGTCGGCGTTGGCGCAGAACAGCTCGTAGCCGTCCTCGCCGGTGTAACCGGTCCGCGCGAAGGTCACCGCCGCGCCGCCGATCTCGGCGTCCGCGAGGCGGAACTTCCCGAGCCCGAGGATCGCCTCCGGCGCGCCGGCGTCGCGCGCGACGTCGACGGCCTTGGGGCCCTGCAGCGCGATCAGCGCCGTGCCCGCGCTCTGGTCCTCGAAGTCGCAGCGGCCCTCGGCGTGTCGCGCGAAGTGCGCCGACATCTTGGCCACGTTGGAGGCGTTGCAGACGACGAGGACGTCCTGTTCGCCCTTCCTGTAGACGATGAGGTCGTCGAGGATCGTGCCGCCCTCGTTGACCGAGACGGTGTACTTGGCCCGGCCGACCTTGAGCTTGGCGACGTCGTTGGTGATGACCGAGTCGACGACCGCGAGGGCGTCCGGCCCCCGCAGGCGCAGCTCGCCCATGTGCGAGACGTCGAAGAGCCCGGCCGCCTCTCGCACGGCCTGGTGCTCCTTCACGACGCCCGCGTACTGGACCGGCATCGACCAGCCCGCGAAGGGGACCATGCGCGCTCCGAGCGCGACGTGCTCGTCGTGGAGGGGAGTGCGCGCCAACGAGGCGGAGGCTTCGCTCACGGCGGCGGACGATAGCGGTGTGCCTCTCCATCATCAAGCGGGCGTGTGCGCGTGCGCGTGCGGCCCACCAGGCACGACTCCCGTGTCAGGGCGAGGACGCCATGAGCCGCGGGAACACCACTCCGCGGTGGGGCACGCATCCTGCTTCGTGTCACGTCATGGCGTTCTGGTTGAAGGCGGGGCTCTGGGTGGCGGCGATCGTCCTGCCCGGCGGTCTGCTGCTTCTGCCCGTGATCTACGCCGTCCACCGCCGCGACGAGCGGATCGCCTCCGTCACGCCGCGCGTGACGTGTGACGCAACACCCGAGGCGTGACGCCGATAGGGCCTCTCGAACGGAGGTGGCCCTTGGACGTCCTGATGCTCTGCTACCGCGGTGAGGCGCTCCGCGAGTTCCCGCTGCACACCGCGCCCCTCGAGATCGGCCGCGGCGCCGGCTGCGACATCGTGGTGCACGACCCGGCCGTCCGCGATCGCCACTACCTGGTCGCGGCCAACGGCGGGACCGTCCTGCTCCACGAGCTCGACGGCCGTCGCGCCCGGCCGCGCCCGATCGCGACGGGGGAGGAGGTCCCGCTCGGGCGACACCACTCCCTGGCGCGGCTGCCGTCCGTGGCGACACGCCCGAGCGCGCTCCACCGGACCGACCCCCTCGAGGGGTCGCGGCGAGCTGCGCGCGCCGACCTGAGCCTCGTGATCGGCCGCGGGGCCGAGGCCCGGCGCGTGAGCCTCGACGGGCGCCCGCTCACGATCGGCTCCGGGGACGCGTGCGACGTGCGCCTCGCCGACCGGACCGTGAGCGCGCTGCACTGTCGCTTCGAGCCGTCGCGCGATGGGCTCCGCGTGCGCGACCTCGGGTCCCGCAACGGGACCTACGTGGACGGGGTGGTCGTGAGCCTCGCGCGCGTCGACGCGGGGTCGGCGCTCCGCGTCGGGCGCACCGATCTGCGGCTCGTGGCGCGTGGGGAGCCGAGCCGGCCCACGGTCATCGCCGCGTCCGAAGAGATGCGGGCCGTCTTCGAGCTCGTCGATCGCTTCGCGAAGCACCCGTGGCCGGTGCTCGTCACCGGCGAGAGCGGGACCGGCAAGGAGGTCATCGCGCGGGCCCTGCACGAACGAGGGCCGCGCGCGTCCGGGCCCTTCGTGGCCGTCAACGCGGGCGGGATGCCGGCTTCGCTGGTCGAGAGCGAGCTGTTCGGCCACGAGCGCGGGGCGTTCACGGGGGCCGCCAACACCCACCGCGGGGTCTTCGAGCAGGCGCACGGCGGCACGCTCTTCCTCGACGAGATCGGGGAGCTGCCGCTCGAGCTCCAGGCGCGGCTCCTCCGGGTGCTCGAGACGTGGGAGGTCCGCCGGGTCGGCTCGGAGCGGTCGCTGCCGGTCGACGTCCGGCTGGTCTGCGCGACCCACCGCGACCCGCGGGCGATGGTCGGGGAGGGGACCTTCCGCGAGGACCTCTACTACAGGATCGCGCAGCTCGCCGTCCGGGTTCCCCCGCTCCGGAGCCGGCCCCGGGACGTGAGCGCGCTGGCGCAGCACTTCTTGCGATCGTGCGCCGACGTGGTCGGGCCCAAGGCCTTCGAAGAGGCGGCGCTCGCGCGGCTCGTCGCCCACGGGTGGCCGGGCAACGCGCGCGAGCTACGCAACGCCGTCCGGTCCGCGGCCGCTCGGTGCGCGGGGACCCACGTCACCCTCGAGGACGTCGCGGTGGCGCTCGAGGACATGGGCGCCGCCGCCGAGCTGAACGACGACGGGCTCCGGGTCGTCGTGGCGAGCCACGGGGGCAACCTCGCCGCGGCCGCGCGAGCCCTCGGCGTGCCTCGGACCACGCTCCGCGACCGGCTGCGCGCGCGGCGGAGCTGATCGACGCTGCGCCCCCGTGGCGCGCCTGTGCCACGGACTGTGCAACGCCCCGCAACTTCGGTGGCGCAGGCGCGCCTCGACGCCGATTCCCGAGGTGGAACCAGACTTGCGTAGTCGAGTCCGATGCGTATCGCACCGATCCTCTGCGCGTGCGTGGCCTTGGCCGCGTGCACCCACGTGACCGTGAATGTCCCGTCCGAGCCCGACGCGGGTCCGCCGTGGATGCCGCCGCCGCCGGTGCCGGACGGAGGGCCGATCCCGTCTGGGCGCACGACCGTCTCCCTCATGGACGTCGAGCCCGTCGCGGTCCGGCCGTCCATCGCGGGGGGCAGCCTCGTGATCACCGAGGCCGGGCTGATCGTGGCGGGCGACCCCGACGGCGCGTCGCTCTGGGTCCTCGATCCCGAGGCCCGCTCGGTGCGCGGCCGGATCGCGCTCGAGCCGGACGACGAGCCGGGTCGCATGGTCGAGGACTCCGACGGTCGCGTGCACGTCGTGTTGCGGCGCTCGGGCGGCGTGCTGACCGTCGACCCGGCGACGGCGTCGGTGGTCGAGGCGCGGGCCGTGTGCCGGACGCCGCGGGGCATCGCGTGGGACGCCGGCGCGGAGCTGCTCTGGATCGCGTGCGCGAGCGGCGAGCTGCTGGCGATGCCGCCGAGCCGGAGCCCGGTGACGCGCGTCATCCGGCTCGACGACGACCTGCGCGACGTGCTCGTCGGTGAGGATCGCCTCTACGTGAGCCGGTTCCGGAGCGCGGAGCTGCTCGACGTCGATCCGACGACCGGCGCGGTGATCGCCCGGCGCCAGCCGCCCGAGCGGACCCGCGAGATCGTCATGCGGCCCGAGGTGTCGATGGCGACCACGGTCCCGAACACGGCCTGGCGGATCCGCCTGAGCGACTCGGGCGAGGTCGTGATGCTGCACCAGACCGCGATCTCGACGCCGATCGAGGTGGAGATGTCGGGCTACTCCGGCGACGGCTGCGGGGGCGGCGTGGTCGGCCCGGCCCTCTCCGTCTTCGAGCCCGCCGGGGGCTCGGTCCGCGCGGGGGGCAACATCTCGAACGCGGTGCTCGCGGTGGATCTGGCGATCGCGCGCCGCGCCGACGCGTACTACTTCGCGGCCGCGGCGACGGATGCGCTCGACATGTGGTTCGGGATGGGCGTCCTCTCGCTGCGGTCGAGCTTCCTCTCGGAGGACTGTCAGTTCGCGGACATGGTCTCCCCCTCGATGCGGCCCACCGCCGTGAGCGCGGTCGGCGAGCTGGCCGACGGCCGCGTCGTGTCGGTCCACGTCGAGCCCTTCCGCGTGATCGTCGCGGACACCGTCGAGTTCGTCGCGCCCGCGCGGCCGCTCGATCGCGGCTACGAGCTGTTCCACACGGCCACGCCGAGCCTCACCGCGTGCGCGAGCTGCCACCCCGAGGGCGGGGAGGACGGCCACGTATGGGACTTCGTCGGCACCGGCGTCCGCCGCACGCAGTCGCTCCTCGGCGGGCTGCTCGAGACGGCGCCGTTCCACTGGGCCGGCGACCAGCCGGACATGACCGCGATCATGATGGGCGGCTTCATGCAGCGCATGGGCGGCTCCTCGACGCCGGACGAGGCGATCCTCATCGGGCAGTGGCTCGACGCGCAGCCGCTGCCGGAGCGCCCCGCGACGGACGCCGCCGCGGTCGAGCGCGGCCGGGCCGTGTTCGAGGACGCGAGCACGAGCTGCGCGAGCTGCCACTCGGGCCCCGCGCTGACCGACAACGCCAGCGTCGACGTCGGCACCGGCGGCGACTTCCAGGTGCCGTCGCTGCGCGGGCTCGTCTTCCGCGCGCCGTACTTCCACGACGGCTGCGCCGAGTCGATCGAGGCGCTCGTCGCGGGCAGCTGCGCGAGCTCGCACACGAACACGTCGGACCTCGACGACGCGCAGCGCGCCGACCTCGTCGCCTACCTCCGCAGCCTCTGACGGAGTTGGCCGTCAGCCGCCGCGCCAGAGCTTCACGGCGCGGCGGAGGCGGCGGCGGCGCAGGTCGGCGAGGTCCTTCGCGACCCCGACGATGCGCGCGAGGCTCTTGGACTTCGACGAGCCCGCGAGGCGCGGCCGGCATCGGATCGTGACGATCCGATGGGGGAGGCCCGCCGCCATCGTCCGGATGGGGAGCTCGAAGTTCAGGAAGAACGTGTCCGGCGGCAGGTCGTCGGGATCGAAGATCCGGCGGCGCACGAGGTAGGGGCCGTCGCTGCGCATCGTGACCCCGTGCACCGCGCGGATGAGCGCGCGGACGCCCGCCGAGAGGATCTTCCGGTCCAGGCCGTCGTCTCGGTCCTCGTAGACGCTGAAGACGACGTCCACGTTCTTTGCGCCATCGCGGAGCGTGGCGATCGCGTCGGGCTCGATCTGGCCGTCGGCGGGCATGAACGTGATCCACGCGCCGCGGGCCGCGCGAACGCCCGTCTTGAGCGCCGCGCCGATGCCGCGGTTGGTCGCGTGCCGCTCGACCCGGTGCGGGAAGCCCTCGAGCGCGCGCCCGGCCGCGCCGGCGGTGTCGTCGCTCGAGCCGTCGTCGACGAAGACGACCTCGGAGCTCGGCTCGTGCGCGCGCAGCCAGGCGACGAGCTCGGCGAGCACGGCCGGGACGTTCTCGGCCTCGTTGAAGGCGAAGACGATGACGCTCAGGTCGGTCATCGCTCGCGCAGCACCCGGGCGGGGTTGCCGGCGACGACCGCGTAGGCGGGCACGTCGCGGGTCACCACGGCGCCGGCCCCGACCTGCGCGCCGCGGCCGATCGTGACCCCGGGCAGCACGATCGCGCCGACGCCGAGGTCCGCGTCGTCCTCCACCACGACGGGCGCGAAGCCGATCGGCGAGTGGAGGATCGGGACGTCGCGGCCCGCCTCCTGGTGCGCGGACGTGATGATCTTCACCGACGGCCCCACGCCGACGTTGCGCCCGAGGGTCAGGTGACCCGCGGCGTGGAAGAAACATTGCGGGCCGATCCAGGTCCCGTCGCCGATCCGCAGGTCACCTTTGTGGTAGCCGTGGAGGATCGCGCCGTGGCCGACGTAGACGCCCGCGCCGATCCAGACCCGATCCGGGTGGAAGATCAGCGAGCCCTCTTCGAAGACGCACCCCTCGCCGCAGGCCGCGAGCTGGTCGGGGCTGAAGCGTCCGCTGCCGTGGCTGGTGCGTCGCATGGCGTCTATCGATGCCCGAGGTTGCGCTCGAGCGCAACGGACGCCTCGACGAGGCCGAGCTGGCGCGCCGCCTCGACGAACGCGCCGGCGGCGTCGCCGCGCCCGGCGGCCTGCAGCAGCAAACCGGCGAGCGCGAGGTTGCGCGCCGGATCGTGCAGCGCGTGGGGGCTTCCCCAGCCCGGCAGCGGGCCCGTCAGCGGGGCCGCGCGCTCCGGGCAGTCGACGACGGCCGGCCCGACCCCGGACTCGGGGAGGCCCGCGAGCATCGCCTCGAGCGCCGCGCGCCCGAAGCCCAGGCGCCAGAGCGCCTCGCCGCGGGCCTCGTCGATGCGCGCCGCGACTTCGAGGCTCTCGCCGCGCAGCGGCGCCGCCCCCGCGATCGCGCGGGTGGTCGCGTCGGGGCCGGGATCCCCGCACGCCGTGGGCTCCGCGCCGGGCGGCGACGTCCACACGAGCGCGCCCACGCCGCAGGGGATGCGGCCGAGCGCGAAGGCCACCGCGCTCGACTCGACGAGCACGCGTCGGCTGGGCTGCGCGTCGAGGAACCGGCGCACCCGCGCGCCGCGGTCGTCGCCCCCGCGCGCCACCAGCTCGAAGCGCGCGAGGCTCGCGTGCCGCGCGTAGACGTGCTCCCAGTACCAGCTCGAGGAGGCGAGCCCCACCGCGAGCACGACCACGTCGGGCCGCGCGCCCTCCACCTCCTGCAGGTAGAGCAGCGGCGCGACGTGGTGGTCGGCCTCGACCACGATCACCGCGCCGGGCGGGGCCTCGTCGAGCGCGGCCTGCGCGGTGATGCGCGCGAGCGAAGGGTCGTCGCGCACCTGCAAGAGGTGTTGCGGTGACGGCAGCACCGCGAGCGCGGGGAACGCAGCGATGGCGGCGCCGTACGCGACGAAGCGGCCGCCCCGCGCCATCAGCCGCTCCGCGCCCGCGCTGACGCCCACGCCCGCGAGCCACAGCGGGCCGAGGAAGTAGCCGGAGTAGTCGGGCACGTCGGGGTGGAAGACCACGTTGGCGGCGACGAACGCGACGCACAGGCCGCCCGCGATCGCGAAGGCGTACCCGACGCGGCCGCGTGCGTGACCGAGGACCACGAACGCCGCGCCGCCGACGACGAGGACGGGGAGGGCGCCGTGCTCGAGGCCCCACGCCGCGAGCTGCCCGAGGTGGTCGAGCCAGTCGCCGAGCGCGATGCCCTGGTTGTGCTGGTAGTCGCCGCCGCGCAGGTACTCGAGGAGCGAGGCCGCGTCGCGCGGCGCGCCCCACGCGAAGCGGCGCGGGTCGGCGGCGACCACGGGGAGCAGCGCGTAGGGGAGCAGGCCGAGGAGCGCGCCCGCGGCGTACGCGAGGAAGCGGCCGCCCCGCGATCCCTCGGCCACCGGCGCGGAGCGGTCGACCATGCCCACCGCGGGCTTCGCGTCGCGCTCGGGCGGGGGCGCGTCGAGCGATTCGGGGTCGCGCGAGAGCACGCGGGGGAGCGCGCCGAAGGCGTGAGCGACCGCGATCACCGCGTGCGCCGTCGCGCCGAGCCCGAACGCGAGGCCGGCGAGGAAGCCGGGGCGATCCGCCGCCCGCGCCACGCCCCACAGCGAGAGGAACACGGCGAGCGTGTAGACCTCGACGCGCGAGCTCGGCTCCCAGGCGACGACCGAGAGCCCGAGCCCGACGAAGACGGCGACCCGCGCCCAGCGAGCGGCGCCCTCGACCGGTCCGAAGCGATCCGCGATCGACCACGCGGGCACGGCGCACAGCGCCCCGAAGAGCGCGCTCATCGCCGTCAAGCCGACGTGCGGGCTCGGGGGCAGGTGCGCGAACGCGAACCCGATCAGCGTGTGGAGCGGCATGCCGATCGGGTGGCCGACCCCGAGCTCGTGCGCGACGAGCGCGAGCTCCGGGCTGTCGTAGAAGGTCAGGTCGCGCGCCATCGTCGCCGCGTAGACCGCGAACAGCACGGCGGGCGCGATCCACGCGAACGCGGGCTCGCCGAGGGGGAGCCCGAGGCGCAGCGCGGCTCGCAGGCGCTCGGTCACGTCGCGGCGGGCTCTGGCTCGATCGGCACGAGCAGCTGCACCAAGCCCCCGACCGCGCCGATCGCGAGCTGGCTCCCCCACATCGCGAGCGACACGGCGACCGCGTCGGCCCGCTCCATCCCGAGCGCGCTCACGAAGAGGCCGACGAACGCGGCCTCGCGCACCCCGGCGCCGCCGACCGACAGCGGGAAGAACGCGGCGGCCGCGGCGAGCGGGACGAGCACGAACGCGTCGCCGAGGCCGACCGCGCCATCGCTGACCGACGCGAGCAGGAACCAGCCCGTCACCGCGACCAGGGACTGCGTGGCGAGCGAGATGGCGAACGCGGCCGCGAAGGGGCCGGGGCGCACGATCTCGGGGAGCGAGCCGAGGAGCGCGCCGATACGGCCGGGCGCGAAGCGCGCGACCCGGCGGCCGAGCGCGACCGAGCCGATCCCCGCCGCCGCGAGGGTGAGCCCGACCGCGCTGTACGGGAGGACGTTCTCCGTGCCCTCGATCGGCCGGATGAGCGAGGTGAGGCTGACCAGGAGGAGGAGCCCCGCGAGCCCGAGCGCGCGCTCGACGAGGACGACGGTGACCGAGGCGGTGGTGCCCTCGTCGCCGAACGAGCGCCGCGTCACCACCCCGCGGACGAGGTCGCCGCCGACGCCGCCGGGGAGGTAGTTGTTGTAGAAGAAGCCGATGTAGTAGGCGCGCACGAGCAGGCGCAGCGAGGGGCGGCGCGGCGCGCCGTAGGCGGCGAGGAGCACCCGCCAGCGGACGGCGCCGACCCCGAGGTTCACCGAGGTCGTCGCGCACGCCGCGGCGAAGGCGAGCGGGCTCACCTTCGTCAGCGCGCCCCACAGCTCGTCGGCGTCGACGACGTACGCGATGTAGCCGAAGCCCAGCGCGGTGCCGGCGATGCGCAGGCCCCACAGCAACCACTTGCCGACGGAGGACCGCGCGGGGGCCGCCACCGCCTCGTCCCCCGGGGCCTGGCTCACTGCTGCAACGTGATCGAGCGGCGCACGGTCTGGCCCGGCGCGACGTTGATCACGACGCGCTCGGTGCCCGCGGTCGGGTTGGTGCACACGACCGTGTGGCGCCCGGGGGGGACCTCGAAGTTGACCACCGGGGTCTGCCCCGCGGAGCGCCCGTCGACGGTCACGTTGCACCACGGGTTCGACGCGAACGTGAGCCGGCCGGGCTCGTTCGACACCGGCGCGGTCGGCTCCTCGCCGCCCCGGCGACCCGTGGTCGCGCGGCGCCGCAGCTCGACGGTCTCCTCGCTCACCTCGCCGCCGCGCAGCTGGATCGAGCGGTCGAGCCCGTGGTAGCCGTCGCGGGAGACGGTGATGCGGTAGGTGCGCGTCGGGACGCGGAACTCGTAGGGGCTGCCGGTCCGGTACGTCTCCCCGTCGAACTGCACGTTGGCGTCCGCGGGGACCGTGACGACGCGGAGGATCGACTCCCCCGGCGTCAGCGGCGTGCGCTCCATGTCGAAGCGCAGGTCGGTGGTCTGGCCGGCCTGGAGGTTCACGGTCTCGCTCCGCGTGACGTAGCCGTCGAGCGAGAGCGCGAGGCTGTGGTCCACGTCGGGCTGGATCTCGGTGATGGTCGCGGGGGTCACCAGCTCGGTGTCCCGCCCGTCGAAGAGCACGCGCGCGCCGTCGGGCACGGTGCTGACGTTGATGACCGCGAGGTTGCTCGCGCTGACGCGCTCGAGGGTGGCCGTGAGCTCCGTTCGCGGCGCGTCCTCTGTCAGCTCGACTTGCTGCTCCCAGGGGACGTAGTCCTCGTGCGTGAGCCGGACGCTGTAGCGCCCCACGGGCAGATCCGTGATCGTCGCCGGCGTGCGTTCGGATCGGCGGTCGCCGTCGAACCAGATGGCGGCGCCCTCGGGCGTGCTCGTCAGGACCATCACGCCCGGCCCCGTCTCGACGACGGCCTCGGGGGGAGGCCGCGTGAGCAACCACCCCGCGACTCCGGTCGCGGCGAGCACGACGAGGCCGAGCAAGATCCATGGGACCTTGGACGCCTTGCGCGTCCGGACGCCGGAGAGCGAGCCCTCGGGGAGCGAGCCCTCGCGCTCGGCCTCCTCGATCTGCGCGGCGACGACCTCGGCGAGCTGACGCCCCTCCTGGAGCATCTTCTTCTGCGCCTCGAGCTTCTCGCGGAAGAGGTCCTGCATCCAGGTCCCGAGCGAGAGCGAGGAGACCTTGAGCTGCTCGGCGCGGATGTAGTCCTCGAGGTCCGCCTGCATGTCCCGCGCGCTCTGGTAGCGGCGGGTGCGGTCCTTCTCGAGCGAGCGGAGGATGATCTCCTCGAGGCGCGGGCTCAGGTGCGGGTTCAGGTCGCGCGGGCGCGGGTACTCGTCCTCCACGATCTTGCGGAGGGTCTCCATCTCGTTCTTGCCGCGGAACAGGCGCCGGCCCGTGCACAGCTCGAAGAGCATGATGCCCAGCGAGAAGATGTCGCTCCGGTTGTCGAGGTGGAGCCCCTGCGCTTGCTCGGGGCTCATGTAAGGGACCTTGCCCTTGAGCTGCCCGCTGCCGGTGTCCTCCATCTGGCCGCGGCCCGCCTTCGCGATGCCGAAGTCGACGAGCTTCACGTCCCCGGTGAACGTGACGAGGATGTTCTGCGGGCTGACGTCGCGGTGCACGATCGCCATCGGCTCGCCGTCGAGGTCGCGCTTGTCGTGCGCGTAGGCGAGGCCCGAGCAGCAGCCCAGCACGATGGCCAGCGCGTGCTCGAGCGGGAAGGCCGTGACCTCCTTCTTCTTCATCTGGCGCACGAGGGACCGGAGGTCCTCGCCCGCCACGTACTCCATCGCGATGTAGTAGCGGCCCTCGGCCTTCCCGACGTCGTAGATGTGCGCGATGTTCGGGTGGTTCAGCGTCGCCGCGATGCGCGCCTCGGCGAGGAGCATCTCGATGAAGCTCTCGTCCTTGGCCAGGTGCGGCAGCACCCGCTTGACCACGATGAGCTTCTCGAAGCCGGCGACCGACCGCTGCAGCGCGAGGAAGAGCTCGGCCATCCCGCCGAGCGCGATCTGACGGATGAGCGTGTACTTCCCGAACCGCGCGGGCATGTTCGCGTTCGGGTCGGTCGGATCGATCTTGTCTTCGGGGTTTCCCCCCTGCGGTAGCGGAGGCGGGGTCGCCCGGGCGGGGGCTTCAGACACTCTCGGATCCCCTGGAGTATGGGAATTCGCGCGACCGCAGTATGGCACGTCTCCGCGCGTCCATGTCAACCGCGCCGAGTCCGTCACGAACCTCTGTCAGGAGGGTGTCGACGCGGCCCTCGAGCTCGCCTCGGGTGGCCTCGAGCCACTCGATCACGGGGTCGTCGTCGCCCTCGGCGAAGGCCAGCCGGGGGCGAGAAGCCAAGATGCGCCGGAGGCGGGCCGCGACGTCGCTGGGGGCTCGGAGCCCCAGCGGCAGCCCGTGCCCGGCGGCCCGCGCGCGGAGCTCGGCGAACCGGTCGCCCCCGCGCCGGAACTGGATCCCCAGATCACCGGAGACGGCGACGCCCGCGCGGTAGGCCTCGCAGGCCGCGGGGTCGTCCAGCAGCAGCCCGTCGATCAGGAGCTCCGTGCCCACGTGGGCCACCGCCCGCGCCGTCCCGCGGCCCACCCCGCGGGCCTCCAGGGTGTCGACCCCGTCACGCTGGAGCGCGGTGAACGTCGGGCAGCCGTGGAACACGTCGTCGGTCCGGTGGTGCATGTCGACGCCGGCCTGCACGAGCGGGTCCTCGATGGCGACGACCCGCGCCCGACACATGGACACGAAGTCCGGGAGCATCGCCCCGAGCACCCAGCGCGGCTCGGCGGAGATCCACCCCGCCACGGCGGCGTGTCCGAAGAAGTTCACGGCCGGCAGTGTAGGGCGCTCCATCCTCTTGCGCAGGGCCCCGGAGGTTCGGCATAGTCCCGCGCATGAGCGACGCGACCCACCTGCAGAACTACCAGCGCTTCTTCGCGATCCTGTTCTCGGTGCTCCCGGGGCTGAACGTGATCGTCACGGTGGCGGGGCTCGTGCTCTGGCTCGTCGCGGACGTCGCCGAGGCCGAGTGGGGCCTCGGGGTCGGCCTGGCCGCGCTCACGTTCGCCATCCTGACGGTGGTCTGGATCTTCGTGGGCATCGGGGTCCGCACCTGGGCGGAGCAGAAGCCGCTCGGGATGCTCGCCGGGGCTTGCGCGCCGTTCATCATCGTCGACGCGATCTTCATGAGCTGGCTCTTCTACTTCGTGGTCATCGCCGAGCACGAGGAGCCCGCCGCGACGAGCGCCGCCGCGATCCTGACCGCGGTCGGCTCCTTCCTCGCCTGATCCCCGCTCCTCTTCAGGGCACCCGCTCGGCTTCCGTCCACGTCCCGCCCAGGGGCTCGCCGCGGAACCACGTGCGCTGGCGCCGCGTGTAGATCCGCGTCGCCTTGTACGCGCGCTGCGCCGCCTCTTCGATCGGCACGCCCTCGAGGAGGTGCTCGGCGATCTGTCGGTAGCCCACGCTCTGCATCGGGCGGCAGTCGGGACCCCATCGCTCGAGGAGCGCGCGGACCTCGTCGACCCAGCCCGCGGCGAGCATGGCCTCGATGCGAGCCCGGATCGCGAGGTGCAAATCCGCGCGCGGTCGATCGAGGAGGTACGTCTCGGTCCGGTAGCGCGGCGAGCCCTTGGCGTGCTCGGCCTGGAGCTCGCCGAGCGGGCGGCCGGTCTGCTCGAGGACCTCGAGCGCCCGCAGGATGCGGCGCCGATCGTTGGGGTGGATCTTCGCCGCGTAGCCCGGGTCCACCGTGGTCAGGTGCGCGTGCATCGCGGGGGCGCCGACCTCGTCGGCCTTCGCCTCGAGCGCCGCGCGCAGAGCCGGTTCGGGGCGAGGCAGCGCCACGAGGCCGCGCACGAGCGCGCCGAGCCACAGACCGGTTCCGCCCACGACCACGGGCAGCTTGCCGCGCGCGATCACGTCCGCGATCGCGGCGTCGGCGAGCTCCGCGTAGCGGCCCGCGTCGATCGGCTCGTCCGGGTCCACGACGTCGAGGAGGTGGTGCGGCACCCCGTCGAGCTCTTCGACGGTCGGCTTGGCCGACCCGATGTCGAAGCCCCGATAGACCTGCACGCTGTCGGCGCCGACGAGCTCACCGTCGCGGCGCTTGGCGAGCGCGATCGCGGCGGCGGTCTTCGACGCGGCCGTGACCCCCGCGATGACCACGATCTTCGCCGTCATCGGCCCAGCTTGCGCTCGAGCTCGGAGAACCCGACCGAGTAGATGACCGGCCGCCCGTGCGGGCAGTGGCCGCCGAAGTCGTCGACCGCGTCCATCGAGCGGAGCAGCGCGCGGCACTCCTCGACGGAGAGCGGATCGCCCGCGCGGATCGCGCCGTGGCAGGCCATCGTCGCGAGGGCCATGTCGACGGCGTCGCCGAAGGCCCGCTCGCCGGCGCGCGCGAGCTCGACGAGGACGTCGTGGAGCAGGCGCTCCGGCGACGCGCGCGAGACGAGCGACGGGACGCCGTGCACGGCGACGGTGGTCGGCCCGATGGGCGCGACGTCGAGGCCGAAGCCGAGCAGCTCCTCTCGTCGCTCCTCGCAGAGCACCGCCTCGGCCTCGGTGACCTCGACGCGGTCCGGCATCAGCATCCGCTGGATCGGGACCGCTCGCTCGCGGTAGGCCCGGTGGAGCGCGTCGAAGCGCACGCGCTCGTCGGCGGCGTGCTGATCGATGACGTGCAGCCCGTCGCGGCCCTCGCAGACGATCAGCATCTTGCGCGTCTGGCCGAGCACGCGGAGCGACGCGAAGAAGCCCTCCTCCGCCAACAGCGGCGCGTCGTGGACGTAGGGGACCGGCGCGGCCGGCTGGTAGGAGCGCGGCTCCATGCTCGCCGCCGGCGCGAGGCCCCAGGGATCCGCTTCGGGCGGCGACGGCTCGGGCGACGACGCGGCGGGCGGCGGCTCGCCGCCGAGCCGGTCCGACCAGAACCCCGAGCCGCGCGCGGCCGGCCCGCTCCACGCCGAGGTGCCGAGCCCGCTCGCGAGGACCCGCGTGATCGCGTCGAGCACGTCGCGCCCGCGCGCGAACCGGACCTCGCTCTTCTGCGGGTGGACGTTCACGTCGACCTCCGACGGATCGACGTCGACGTGGACGACGCCCACGGGGTAGCGGCCGGGGGGCAGCACCGACCCGTACGCGAAGGCCACCGCGCGGGACAGGGCGCGGTCCTTGACGGCCCGGCCGTTGACGAAGAGGTGCAGCGCGCCCGCGCCCGCGCGCGCCTTCTCCGGGGCGCCGAGCATGGCGTCGACCCGGACTCCGTCGCGGTCTCCGTCGATCGCGTCGAGCCGCGTGGCGTCGCCGAGGACCATGCGCGCCCGCTCGCGTCGGGAGCCGGCGGGGAGGTACTCGCCGCTCCGGCGGCCGTCGCGGCGCAGCACGAACCGGATCTCCGGGTGGGCGAGCGCCGCGCGCCGCACCACCTCGGACACGCGCGCGCTCTCGGTGCCGATCGACTTCAGGAATTTCCGTCGCGCGGGCACGTTGAAGAACAGGTCGCGCACGCGGACGGTCGTGCCGGGCGCGCGGCCGATCGGGTCCACGACCGCCTCCGCGCCGCCGTCGACCCGGACCCGCGTGCCGCCCACGGCGTCGGGCTCGCGGGTCGACAGCTCGAAGCGGCTGACCGAGGCGATGGACGGCAGCGCCTCGCCCCGAAACCCGAGCGTGGCGATGCGCATCAGATCGTCGAGGCTCTGGATCTTGCTGGTCGCGTGGCGGCGGATCGCGAGGCTCGCGTCCTCGGGGCTCATGCCCTGGCCGTCGTCCCCGACCGTGATGTCGACGGTCCCGCCCGCCTGGATCTCGACGGTGATGGTCCGCGCGCCGGCGTCGATGGCGTTCTCGATCAGCTCTTTGACCACGCTCGCCGGGCGCTCGACGACCTCGCCCGCGGCGATCTGGTCCGCGAGCGCGTCGTCGAGGACGCGGATCCGTGACGCCACGCCCGACCCGTACCAGAGCGGCACGATCCCGTCGAGCGAGGCCGTCCGCCCTCGTCGAGAACATCCGGCCGCGGTGATCCTCGGGGGGACGTCGACGAGGTTGCCGTCCGGTCGCGGGGGCCGTTACGATCGGGTTCCAAGGGCGCCCCCGCAGCCGGGTCGTATCGAAGTTGACGAAGAGATCTCGGGCCTCGTGGTCGTGAGCACGCAGACATCCCCAGCACGTCCGGAAGCGATCACCCACTCGCATGAAGATCTGTCCCTCGTGTAAATCCGACTTCCCGGGCGGGGAGATCTTCTGCCCCAACGACGGGACGCGGCTCATCCGTACCTCGCAGTACGACACGGTCCGCCCCGACCCGAGCGGCGACCCGTTGATCGGCGTGGTGCTCGGCGAGCGCTACCGCATCAAGCGTCAGATCGGCGAAGGCGGGATGGGCCTCGTGTACGAGGCCGAGCACGTCGCGATCGAGAAGCCGGTGGCGCTCAAGGTCCTGCGCGACGACTTCTCGAGCCGCCCCGAGGTGGTCGAGCGCTTCAAGCAAGAGGCGAAGTCGGCGAGCCGGATCGGCAACGATCACATCGTCGACATCTCCGACTTCGGGATGACGCCGAGCGGCGCGAGCTACTTCGTGATGGAGCTGCTCGAGGGCCAGGATCTCGCGGAGGTGCTCGAGAAGGAGGGCACCCTCGACCTCGAGCGCGCCGTCGACATCATCCTGCAGTGCTGCAAGGCGCTCGGCGCCGCGCACGCGAAGGGGATCGTCCATCGGGACATGAAGCCCGAGAACATCTTCTTGACGAAGAAGGACGACCGGGACGACTTCGTGAAGCTCGTCGACTTCGGCATCGCGAAGATGAGCGACATCGAGACGCCGGGCGCGCCGGGCCGGAAGCTCACCAAGACCGGGATGATCTTCGGGACGCCCGAGTACATGTCGCCCGAGCAGGCGGCCGGGAAGTCGCTCGACCACCGCGTCGACATCTACGCGCTCGCGGTGATCCTGTTCGAGATGATCACGGGGAGGGTGCCGTTCATCGGCGACACCTTCATGGGGATCCTCACGCAGCACATGTTCGAGGATCCGCCGGAGCTCCAGGACGTGAACCCGAACGTGCGGGTGCCCGAGCCGATCGTCGCGTTCCTGTGGAAGGGCCTCGCGAAGGAGGCCGACCATCGCTACGCGTCGTGCGAGGAGATGGCGACGGCGCTGCGCGGCGCGATGGAGGGCCGCGCGATCGGCAGCGCGACCTACCTCGGGTACGGCGAGTCGGTGCCCTCGCGCGCGCCTTCGAAGCCGCGCGTGGTCGACCCGGAGTCGGCGACCCGAGAGGTCCCGCTCCCGCCGAGCTCCTCGCGAGGTCTCGTCCTCGGCGGCGTGGTGGCGATGCTCTTGATCGGCGGGACGGCGGGCGCGTACTGGTTCGCCACCCAGCAGTCGACGCAGGGGACGGACCCCAGCGCGGGCGGCGCGACCGACGCCGGGCTCGTGATCGGCGTCCCGCCGGACGGCGTGGGCGACACCGTCGACGCCGGCCAAGAGCCCGTCGCGGAGCCGACCGACGCGGGCCCGCGCTCGATCGACCTGAGCGTCAGCACCACCCCGAGCGGCGCGCGCGTCTGGGTCGAGGGTCGCGGCGAGGTCTGCGCGAGCACGCCCTGCACCTTCGACACCCCGGCCGGCGAAGAGATCACCGTGCGCGCGCGCCTCGGCCGCAACGAAGCCGAGAGCGTCCTCGCGCCCGCGGAGAACACGATGATCCAGCTGGCCTTGAGCCGTCGGCCGCCGACCGGCGGACGCCGCGGCGGACCGACCAAGGCCGAAGAGGGCGGCAACACCGGCGGCGGCACGACCGGCCGCCGGCGGGGCGGCGGGGATCTGAAGATCCCGGACATCTTCCGAACCGACTGAGTCCGACGAGCGCGAGGGGCTTGCCCCTCGCCGGAGAGAAATCGCCGGAGGCGATTGATCGACAGACCTCGAGCGCCGACCCGCGCTGAATTCTGCGGGCGCGACCAACCCCCGATTGCACCGCGCGCTGTCACGAATCGTCTCGGTGACTGTTCTGGGTGCGCGCCACGGACCGTCGGTCAGGCACGCCCGGTCCGGGTTGGCAAGGGGTCTCACGCATTGATACGCTCGTCCCTCGCGGAGCCACGCGCTTCGATGTCCCGATGACACCAGCCACCCACTCCGCTCTCGGCCTCGCGCTGGTTTTGACAGTGGTGGCGCCCGCCGCCGCACAGACGGAGTCCACCTACGAGGGAGAGGCGCGGGCCCTCTTCGACGCGGGCGTCTCCGCGTACGAGGGAGGGCGCTTCGAAGAGGCGCTGCAGTACTTCCAGAGGAGCTACGAGCTGAGCGGTCGGGCCGAGCTGCTGAACAACATCGGTACGGCGGCGGAGCGAGCGCGTCAGGACCGGCTCGCCCTCCGGAGCTACGAGGCGTTCCTCCGCGAGGTGCCTCCAAGCGAGGTCACCGCGGCGGCGCGCGCGCGCGCACAGACGCGGGTGAGCGAGCTCCGTGAGCGGCTCGCCCAGGAGGACCAAGCGCCGCCCGGGCCGGCTCAGGAGCACAACGCGGCTACGCCAGTCTCCGCGAGCGGAACCGGCACGGCGCCGGTGGACGACGGCGGCGGGGGCGACGCGGCACCGTGGGTCTTGGTCGGCGTCGGCGCGGCGGTGGCAGTGGTCGGTGGGATCGTCTTGGCGGTCGGCCTCGTGGATCGAGCGACGGTCGAGGACCCCGCTGAGGGCGCGATGTGGACCGAGGCGACGCAGCAGGCGTACGACCGGGCCCCCGCGCTCCTGACGAGCGGCGTGGTGATGCTGCCGGTCGGCGTGGCGCTCGCCGCGGTCGGTGTCGTCTGGGGGGTGGTGGCGTCCAGTGATGGCGCGTCGACGGTCTCGCTGCGCGTGGGGCCCGGCACCCTCGGTTTCGAAGGGACCTTCGAGTGAGCCCGCGAGGTCTGAGCGGCTGGCTCGTGGTCGCCTGCGCGCTCGGCACGGCCGGGTGCACGATCAACATCCCGAGCGACCGGTACGTCTGCTCGGAGGAGGCTCCGGCGTGCCCCCCTGGCCAGCGGTGCGTCGCGGGGCGCTGCGTGACCGGCAACGCGGACGTCGACGCCGGCCCGGCCGACGCCGCGATCGACGGGGGCGGTCTCGACGCGGGGATGGTGGTAGACGGGGGCCCCGAGGACGCCGGCTGGGACGCGGCCGCCGACGCAGGCCTCCCGCCGGTGAGCTGTCCACCGCTCGATCCACCGGTCGATGGGTCAGTCGATCCCACCACCGGGCGCGCGGGCGACGTCGCGACCTACGCGTGCGATCCGGGTCACGTGCTGGTCGGAAACGGTGGCTCCAACATCCGCACCTGCCAGAGCGACGGCACTTGGTCCGGGGTCGCGCCCACCTGTGAAGCGGTCGCGAGCCCGTGCGCTCCCAACCCGTGCCTCAACGGGGGCGCCTGTACGCCGAGCGCCGACAGCTTCTCTTGCATGTGCGCGATGGGCTACGAGGGACCGACCTGCGCCGATCGGGTGATGTGCGCTCCCGCGCTCACGCCGCCGGACCACGGCTCTCTGGATCGGACGACCGGCTCGTTCGGGGACGTGGCGACCTATTCGTGCGATCCCGGCTACCTCCCGAGCAGCGCGGCGATGCGCGTCTGCCAGGCGGACGGAACCTGGAGCGGCGTCGCCCCGACTTGTGTGGCCGGGGGCTGCTTCCCGGCGCTGACCGCGCCCACGAACGGCTCCGTGGATCGCACGTCGGGGACGGCGGGCGACGTGGCGACCTACTCGTGCGACCCCGGCTACGCGCTGGTCGGCGACGCGACGCGCACCTGCGGGGTGGACGGCACGTGGACGGGCACCGCGCCCACCTGCACGGGCGCGCCGTGCTCGCCGGGGCTGACCGCGCCCGCGAACGGGTCCGTCGATCGGACGACCGGAGGCACCGGAGACGTCGCCACCCACACGTGCGACCTCGGCTACATCGTGGAGGGTGTCCACACGTGCGACCCCACCGGCTGCCACTTCGAGACCACCGCGACGCAGACCTGCCAGGCCGACGGAACGTGGACGGGGGCGACGCCGACGTGCATCGCCGGTGTCTGGGCGGTCGGCGCAGGTGGCGCGATCATCCGCTTCAACGGTGTGCGGTGGGTCCGCGTGCCGAGCGACACCTCCGACGTGCTGCTCGATGTCTGGGGTGCCTCGCCGACCGACGCCTGGGCCGTCGGCTTCGACGGGACCATCGTTCATTGGGACGGAGCGGTCTGGTCCGCCGTGGGCAGCGGCACCTCGGAGCGGCTCGAGGGGGTCAGCGGCTCGTCCGCGACCGACGTCTGGGCGGTGGGCTGGAATGGGGCCGTGCGCCACTGGGACGGCGTCTCGTGGAGCGGGGTCGCGAGCGGGACGACCGGGATCCTGCGCCAGGCCTGGGCGGCCTCGGCGAGCGACGCCTGGATCGTGGGTACGCGGCCGACGACCGGCAGCGGCGCCCTCCACCGCTGGCAGGGCACCGCTTGGGCAGAGCACACGCCGGGCACGTACTACGGCGCGGGCTTCTCCGGCGTCTGGGGCCTCGCGTCGAACGACATCTGGGCGGTGAACAACGGGGCGTCGGCCTACCGATGGGACGGCGCCACCTGGAACGCAGTGGCGCTCCCCTTCAGCGCTCAGCTCGCGGACGTCTGGGCGAGCTCGGCCACCGACGTTTGGGCGGTGGGGCTCCGCACGGACACGAGCACGCGCGGCGTGATCCTCCACGGCGACGGATCCGCCTGGACCTCGGTGCCTCACCCCGTCACGAGCTTCGGCCTGTGCGATTGGTTCGAGGGCGTCTGGGGCACGTCCCCGAGCGACGTTTGGGTCGTCGGCCAGTGCTCGCTGATCCACTGGGACGGAGTCTCGATGACCCACGCCGACACGAGCCTCCTCGGCGGCGGTGGTGCGCCGACGCTGCACGCCATCTGGGGGCCGCGGTGAGCGGCCGCGCGCTTCTTCTGCTGTGTCTGCTCGGCGTGGCTGCGCCGGCGGTGGCGCAGGACGCCACCCTGGAGGGGGAGGCGCGCGCGCTCTACGAAGCTGGCGCGGCGGCCTACGCGGGCGGCCGCTACGGGGAGGCGCTCGCGCACTTTCAGCGAAGCTACGAGCTGAGCGGTCGACCGGAGCTGCTCAACAACATCGGGTCGGCGGCCGAGCGGGACCGCCAGGACGAGCTCGCCGTGGAGAGCTACGAGCGGTTCCTCGCGGAGGTCCCCGACACTCCGATCCGACCACGTGTCGAGCGGCGCATCGAGGCCTTGCGTCGACTGCTGGCGGAGGCGCGCGAAGCGCCCGAGGCGTCGACCGGCCCGGCCGAGACGCAGGGCCCGGCCGCCGGTTCGCCAGCCGACGACGGCGGTGCGGGGCCGGCGCCCTGGATCGTCGTCGGGATCGGCGCGGCGGTCGCGGTGGTCGGCGGCGTGCTGCTCGGGATCGGCCTCGCCGATCGCTCCGCCGTCGAGACCCCCGGCGCTGGCGCGATCTGGACGGACGAGACCCAGGCCTCCTACGAGCGCGGACCCGCTTTGCTCACCAGCGGCGCGATCCTCTTGCCCGTCGGGGTGGTCGCGGTCGCCGCGGGCGTCGTCTGGGCCGTCGTCAGCCTCGGTGACGGGGGCGACGCGGCGTCGGTGGCCTTCGGGCCGGGCACGGTCGAGCTGCGAGGGCGGTTCTGATGCGGGCCGCCCTCGCGCTCTCGGTCCTGCTCGCCGGCTGCGAGTTCACCATTCCGTCGGGGGCCTTCACGTGCGGCGGCGCCGCGTCGCGGTGTCCCCCGGGGCAGGCGTGCGTGGACGGAGTCTGCGTGGTCGGGTCGCCCGTGGACGCGGGTGGCACCGACGCCGGGATGGATGCGGGCGATGGCGGCGGGCTCGACGGTGGCGGGCTCGACGGTGGCGGGACCGACGGAGGCGGGACCGACGGAGGCGGGACCGACGGGGGCGGGACCGACGGGGGCGGGACCGACGCGGGATCCGATGCCTCGACCGTGGCGTGCCCCACGCTGTCCCCGCCGCTCCACGGCGCGATCGATCGCGCGGACGGCCGCCCGGGCGACGTCGCCACCTACTCCTGCGTGATGGGCTACGTGCTGACGGGCAACGGCGGCTCCGCGCAGCGCGAGTGCGACGCGACCGGCGCGTGGAGCGGCGAGGCGCCGACCTGCGAGGCGGCCCGGTCCCCCTGCGATCCGAATCCATGCCTCAACGGCGGCTCGTGCAGCGAGGACGGCACGGACTTCACCTGCACCTGCGCGCGCGGCTTCTTGCCTCCGACCTGCGCGACGCGCGTGAGCTGCCCGGGGCTCACCGCGCCGACGAACGGCGGCGTCGATCGGACGTCCGGCTCGTACGGCGACGTGGCGACCTACTCGTGCAGCATGGGCTACACGCTGTCCGGGTCGATGACGCGAACCTGTCTCTCCGACGGAAGCTGGAGCGGCGCGGAGCCCACCTGCGACGTGGCCGGCTGCGTCACGCCGCTCGTCCCCCCGACGAATGGATCCGTCGACGTCACCACGGGACCGACAGGGACCGTCGCGACCTTCATGTGCAACGCCGGCTTCGCCTTGAGCTACGCGCCGACGCGGACCTGCATGGGCGGCGACGTCTGGAGCGGTCGAAGCCCGACCTGTCTCCCGAGCTGGGACGGCGCCTGGATCGTCGGCGCGAGCAGCAGCGGTGGGGGGATGACCGCGCAGTGGACCACGGACCGCTGGGGCCGCGACACCACCACCGCCGACGGTCCGTGGGTCGGCGTCTGGGGCGCCTCGCCCTCGGAGGTCTGGGTCGTCGGTCCGTACTTGCGGCTCTGGGACGGCACGCGTTCATACAACATCTCCAACCCGACGCCGGAGACCCTCCGCGCCGTCGGCGGGACCGCTACGTCGGACGTCTGGGCCGTCGGCGACGCGGGGGTCAGTGCTCATTGGGACGGGAGCGCCTGGACCCCCGTCACGACGGGCTCCACGAGCAGCCTCCGCGCCCTGTGGGCCGCGTCGTCGACGAACGTCTGGGCCGTCGGGAGCGGCGGCACCGCGCTGCGCTGGCAAGGCGGCGCCTGGACCGTCGTGCCCACGGGCGGAGCCGCCCTCCTCGAGGGCGTCTGGGGCTCGGCGCCCGACGCGATCTGGGCGGTCGGGCAGGCCGGCACGATCCTCCGCTGGAACGGAACCGCCTGGGGCGGGCTCGCCGCGGTCACCGCGAGCGACCTGCTCGCGGTCTGGGGCGCCGCCGCCAACGACGTCTGGGCCGTCGGGACCGACGGCACGATCCTCCACTGGGACGGCGCCGCCTGGGGCTCGATCCCGAGCGGCAGCACGGCCACGCTGCGCGGCGTCTGGGGCCGGACCAGCGACGACGTCTGGGCCGTCGGTGACGCGCGCACCCTGCTGCACTGGAACGGGACGAGCTGGGAGACCATCGCGGGCTGGTGCCCGCCGGCCTGCGTGTTCGGCGACTTCCACGCCGTCTGGGGCCCCTGACGGTCAGTCTTCTAACAGGGGGTCGGCGCTTCTCGCGCCTTGGTACCCAACATCGCGACCTGCGCGTCGTCGATCGTCACCTCGGGCGAGGCGGACAGCACGAGCGGATCGCTCTTCGGCGTGGCTCCGGGCGCTCTCCTGCGAGGGCGCCGCGCTGAGGCGTGGGGGGCTCCACTCAAGGTCTGTCGATAAATCGCCTCCGGCGATTTCTCTCCGGCGAGGGGCAAGCCCCTCGCGCTCCCCACTGAGATCCCTCGGTCGCTTCGCGCCCTCGGGACTCAGTCGGTGTCGGTGGCGGCGAGGATCGCGAGGCGGTCGCGCGACGGCGGCACGACCGCGAGGCCGAGATCCCACGCGACGTCGTGGAAGAACGAGGTGCCGAGGAACGAGACGAAGCCGGTCGCCTGCGCGAGCGTCGCGACCGACTCCGCCGGCGTGCTCGCGGCGACGCCGAGGAGCCCGCGGAGCGACGTCCACGCGAGATCGCGCGCGCTCGCGTCGGCGGTCCACCCGCAGTACGCACCCCCGCGCGCGGCGGTGAAGAGCCGCGCGAGCGCGCCGGCCGCGTCGATCACCTCCACGCTCGGCGCCTCGCCCGCCGGGATCGCGGCGAGCCCGAGCGCCGTGAGCACGTCGGCGCCCGCGTGGCGGCCGTGCGGGGCCTCGATCGCGAAGACGCGCGACTCGACCGTCCCGTTCGAGCCCGTCACCCACGAGGCGACCGCGCTCTCGATCGCGACGCGCGCGTCGTCGTTCGTCACCTCGCGCGAGCTGGAGACCACGAGCGGGTAGCTCTTCGGCGCGACCCCCGGCGCCGGCCCCGAGACCGCCGTGACGCCTGCGACGCCGCCGAACCGCGTCACTTGGGCCAGCAGCGAACGCTCGAACGGGAGGAGCTGGAGCGGCGCCGGCCCCTCCGCGATGCCGACGAAGATCGGGTGATCGGGATCGAGCGCCTTGTCGCGGAGCGCGAGCTCGATCGCGATCACGCGGCGCTGCGCTGGCGTCGCCTCGATGTCCCTCGCCGCGATGTCCCTCGCCGCGACGGCCCACTCGTCGCGCGAGCCGGCCTGCGCGAGGCGAGGGATCGCGTGTCGATCCGCGCTCTCGAGCGCGCGCGCGAGCTCCGACGACAGGCCCTGCATGCGGACGAGGTTGCCTCGCGCGCGGCTCACGTGCACGGCGATCGGGAGCCCCCACTCGAGCGTTCGGCTACTCGGCGCAGATCCACTGCTCGCGCCAGACGAAGGGGACGCACGGGAAGTCGGCGAGCGCCGCGGTGCTCGCGACCGGATCCATCTCGGAGCCGGCGCGGGCGAAGAACGGCCAGCGCCCCGTCCCGAGCGCGGCGGGCCCGACCGCGCGCTCGGAGGCGGCGTCCTCGAACCAGGCGCGGGCGCCGTGCTGGAACGGGTGGTCGTGTGACGGCGTGCGTGTGAACGCGCGGAGGTCGACCACCGCCACCTCGCAGTCCGGCTCGCGGCAGACCCGCAGCAGCAGGGGGCTCGCGGCGCGGACGCCCGGGTCGCGCGCGTCGGGCTCGAGCTCGAAGGAACCGGGCACGGTGAGGCGGATCGCGCCGGTCGAGATCTCGACCGCTTGCAAGCCCGCCGCTCCCGTGACGACGAACGCGTCCTCGAAGTGGAAGGTCGCGTCGAACACCGAGACGTCCACCACCCGGTCGGTCGCCGTGGTGACGTCGTAGTGGTGCAGCTCGCCGCCCGCCACGTACACGAGGGCGTCGGCCACCGGGCTCGCCGCCCAGGCGCTCGCGCCGGTCACCACCGGCACGGTGGCGCGTCCGATCGGCTCGATCGCCACGTCGCACCCGGCGGCGTCGCAGCCTCCGAAGAACCCGCCCCCGTTCGCGTGGATCGTGAAGGTGCCGCTCGCGCCGAGGACGCGGGCGGTGGTTCGGCTCGGCGCATCCGGATCGCGCGTCGGCGCCGCGTCCGCCCCGCTCGCGAGATCGCGGATGAGCGGGTTGGCGCGGTCGTCCTCGCGCAGCGCGTGCGTCCCCGCGGCGTCGAGGACGCGCTGGAAGCGGTCTGCCTCCGAGAGCCGCTGCGTCTCGCGGTAGGACGACCCGGTCCAGGTGAAGACGACGAGCTCGCCGCGCGACTCGTCGGGGGCGAGGCCGACCTGCCCCAGCGCCGCGAAGACCGGCCGCGCGCCGTCGGTGCAGTGCCCGGCCGAGAGACCCGCCGCGAGCACCTCGCCGGTCGCCGCGTTCACCGCGACGCAGGTGAAGTCGTAGGACTCGGCCGGCGCGGTCGCGAGGAAGGCGACCTGCCCGTCCGGGGTGAACGACGGCGCCTCCAGGTAGTCGCCCACCGTCGGTGCCACCACGTCGAGCTCGCTCACCGCGATCCCCGTGGCGGTCCGCCGGGCGACGCGCCAGGTGTCGTCGATCCCGAAGAAGAGATCGTCGGAGCCCGGCCGCACGCCGAAGCGCCCGGGCATGTGGTCCTGGAGCGGGAGCGGGCTCGGGAAGGTCGGCCCGAGCACTGCGCCGCGCACCATCACGACGGGATCGAGGTGGAAGCCGCCCCCCTCGACGAGCTCCGGGGTCACCTCGAAGGGGTAGGTGAAGGGCACGTAGCCGTCCGCCGTGAAGCGCAGCTCGTAGATCGAGCCGACCACCCCGTCGACGGTCACGATCGTCGACGCCGGCGGCCTTCGTACGACGCAGAAGCTGCCCGTGCCCGCGGTGCGCACGACCTCGAGCCCGAGGAGGTCGCGCTCGAAGTTCGCGAGGGACACGTCGACGAAGATCTGTCCCTGGCCCGGCTCCGGAACGATGGGGCACTCCTCGCCCGCGTCGATGATGGACGTCGCGTCGGGCGCCGCGCCGTCGGTCGGAGCCGCGTCGGCCGCGGCGCCCCCGTCCGAGCTCGCCCCGGGCGGATCGCCGCAGCCGAGCGCGAGGAGCGCGAGGAGCGCGAGCGGCCTCACCAGATCCTCACGATCTCGCCGGTGTCGCCGTGTGCTTGCAAGCCGCCTTGCGTGGCGACGAAGAGCCCCGACGCGTCCCCGGCGATCGCGACGGGGTGGTCGAGGCCGCTGTGGGCGATCTGGCTCTCCCCGGTCGCGAGGACGCCATAGCGCAGTCGCCCGGTCCAGGTGTGCTGCCGAAACTCGCCGTACTCGAGGTACCAGGTCCCCGTCCCGTCGAAGTATCCCGGGGCCGGGATGTCTCGCGGATCGCCGTAGCTCCGCACCAGCTCGGGCGCGCCGCCGAAGGTCCCGAGGCGCTGGCGATACAGCGAGTTGTCGAAGCGCAGCGTCCCGTAGAGGTACCCGCCCGGGCCGTCGATCGCGACCATGGACAGCCGCGTCCCGATCACGAGCTCGGGCGCGGGGAGCCCGACCTCGCCGCGGGGCCAGCGGTGCCACTGCGCGTCGCCGCCCGGCGGCGGCGCCGCGCTCACCCAGACGTGCGTCGCGTCGACGAACATCCCCGACGGCTCGAAGCCGAGCCCCTCGCTCCGCGCGAGGAAGAACGACAGCGGCACGTAGGTGTAGAGCCACCGCGGGCGCGTCGGCTCCGTGTCGAGCGCGGTCGTGAAGTGGACGCGGTCGTCGACGGCGAGGACGCCTCCCGGGGACACGAGGCCGGTGGCCAGGACCTCGATGGTCCCCGTACCGTCCTTGGGTCGGCGCGAGAACGTGCCCGCCGCCGGGTCGGTCCAGTAGAGGTGCGTGGCGTCGACCGCGAAGCTCAGCCCGGGGCCGCTGGTGACGAGCTCCGTCGGCGCGCCGCTCCCGTCCCGCGGGGCGCGCCAGATGCTCTCTAGCGAGGGCCGCTCCCCCGCCGCGCCGTCCACGAAGTCGTTCTGCGTGACGACGTAGGCGTGCGTCGCGTCGAGGCGCAGCAGGTAGCTCGGGTGGTTGAGCCCTGTCGCGACGGCGCCGAGGTCCGGGCTGTTGCAGGTGCGCCCCGGTCCGGCGCAGACCATCGGGCCCGCGCAGGTCCCGCACGACTCGGTGCCGCCGCAGCCGTCGTCGTGGGTCCCACAGGCGACCGCGAAGGCGGACTGGTCGCCGCACGTGCGCAGGCAGTAACGCGCCATCTCGAGGTAGCTGGTGTCGCACGGGTTGGGCCCCCATCGACCGCTGGCGCAGGTCAGCTCGACCGGCGTCGACGTCGGGCAGACGCTCGGCCGCGTCGCGCCGTCCGCGCATCGCTCGGGCTCGTAGACCGCGATGGACGGGCCGGGGCCGTCGGGGGCGCGCACCCCGTAGGGCGTGATGTCGATGTCGGGCCCACGGAAGGCGAGCGCGAAGCGACCGCCGCGGCCGGCGGCGAGCACCACGTCGGGACCCGGCGGCGATCGGGCCGCGCCGAGCGTGGTCGACCAGAGCGGCTGGCCGTCGAGCGTCTCGGCGACGAGGAAGCCGTCATACATGTTGCTCTCGGTGAAGAGGATCCCCGTGCGCGTGCCGATCGACGCGACGAAGTTCCCCGTGCGATAGACGATGCCCAGGTCGCGGTCGATCGCGATCGCGCCGAAGTAGGACGGCCCGCTGGACGCCGTGGTCGTCATGCCGACCCCGTAGGTGTTGGTCCAGATCGCGTGCCCCTCCGGCGTGAGCGCCGCGGCGTAGAAGCCGGTGCCGCCCCAGCGGTCCACGCCGCCCGCGAAGTCGAAGTTCGGAGCGAGCACGTCCGACGTGCCGGACGCGAAGCGGCCGACGAGGTGGAGGTCGCCCGCGCCGTCGATGGCGAAGTCGTCGTACGCGTAGACCTGGTTCGGCGGCTGCGCGAGGGTCCCCCCATAGCTCCCGTCCGGCTCGATCCAGGTGAGCCCGAAGCGCTCGATGCAGGTCGTGTCGTCGGGGCGGCAGTTCGTGGTCGGGCTGTCGATGCCCGGGGTGGGATCCTGGTCGCCGGCGCCGTCCGGGTGGATCACCCAGAGCGCGCCGTCGGGGGCGACGTCGAGGCGACCCGAGAACGGCACCCCGCCATCGGGCGGGACCGCGTCCCACCCGAACCGCGCGTCGTCGACCCGGTACAGCTCCCGGAGCGTCGAGACGTAGACGGTCCCGTCGGCGGCCACCGCGACGTCGTAGACGCCGCTCGGCGGCGCCCCGCAGGTCGCGAAGTCGCAGTCGTCCCGCACGATCGTCGAGACGTAGCTGCCGTCCGCGCGGAGCCGGGTGACGAAGAGACCCGACGGCAGGCGCCGGTCGTTGCCGTCGGTGGGGTCGAAGTCGATCGAGGTCCCGTCCCCCTGCGGGTCGCCCACGACGACGACCGTGCCCGCGGCGTCGAGGCCGAGCCCGCGGACGTCGACGTTCGGATCGAAGACGCGGGTCCACGCGTAGGTGCAGTCGGGCTCGAAGCGCGCGAGGAAGCTCTGCTGCGTGCCGACCACGGGGGACACGTAGCGCTCCACGCCCGGGCCGGGATCGAGGTCGACGTCTCCGTAGAGCCCACCGAGCACGTAGACGGAGCCGTCGCGATCGATCGCGAGGGCCCGCACGAGCACGGGCTCGTCGAGGGTGGCGGCGCAGGCGAGGTCGATCGGGATCGGGATCGGCTCCTCGGGTGGGCCAGCGTCGACCTCGGGCACGTAAGCGTCCATCACGCCGCCGTCCGGGTCGGGCGGTGGCGGATCCCCGCCGTCGCACCCGAGCGCACCCCACAGCCCCAGCACCGCCGCACACCACCCCCAGCCACGCATCGGTACCTCGCAGATTCGTCAGAACGCGCGCGCGATGGACGCACCGAACGCCGTGTAGCCCCCGTCGTGCCCCTCGACGCGCCAGGCGCGCGTCGTCTCGATGCCCGCGGCCCCGCCGCGGAAGACGGCGGCCGCGCCGCGCGTGTCGGGCGGCGCGCCCGGGATGCCGACCACGACGTCGTCGAAGCCGTCTCCGTCGAGGTCGCCGATGCCCGCGACGGCGCGGCCGAAGTCGGCGCCGGAGGGGTCCTCGCCGGCGAGCACGGCGCTCGGCGCGCTCGCGACGCCCGCCCCGCTCCCCGCGAACACGTAGACGCGACCGAAGCCCATCTCCGCGAACGGCGCGCCCACGATCACGTCGCCGAAGCCGTCTCCGTCGACGTCCCCCGCCCCGCCGACGGCCACGCCGAAGTCGGCGGCGCCGATGCCCGGGGCCGCGAGCTCGACCGGCGTGCTCACGACGCCGAGCGCGACGTCCCCGTAGTAGACGAAGGCGCGGTCGATGAGCGGCGCGCCGACCACGACGTCCGCGAGCCCGTCTCCGTTGACGTCGCCGGCGCACGCGACCGAGGCGCCGAACCGCGAGCCGCTCGGGCCCTCGAGCACGATCGGCGTGCGCGTCGGCGGCCGCGTCGGCTGGCCGAGGTAGACGTAGGCGCGGCTCGCGCCGGGCGCGCCGATGATCACGTCGGCCAGGCCGTCCCCGTCGAGGTCGCCAGCGCCGGAGAGCGCGCTCGAGAAGCGCTCCGCGGCGCTCATCGAAGGCACGAGGTAGCCGCTCGACTCGCCCATGTAGAGGGGGATCTCCGCGCCGACGGGGAAGCTCGTGTCGCCGCCGTAGCTCAAGAGCGCCACGGTGGAGCCCATGGCGTCGGTCGAGGTGCCGAGGAGCATGTCCCCGTAGCCGTCCCCATCGACGTCACCCGCGCCCGCCACCGCGTAGGTGCCGGCGGGGAGCTCGCGATCCGGCTGCGCGTTGAAGCTGTAGGTCAGGAAGGACTTCCCGATCGCGGCGCCCATGATCGGCGCGCCGCCGCTCCCCGCCACGTCGCTCGCGATCGCCACCGACGTCCCGTAGCCGCGCGGGGACGCGACGCTCAGCGTGACCACGCTGGTGTAGCCCCCGAGCGTCGGACCCGAGGCGCCTCCGCCGTAGACCGCGATCAGCCCCGCGCCGCCGTTGCTCGGCTGGCCGATCACGAGGTCCGAGAAGCCGTCGCGGCTGAGGTCCGGCCGCGTGCCGAAGCTCGTGTCGTGGGACGCGCTCCGCCGCGGGACGGTGAAGCTCCAGATCCACGGCATGCAGGTCTCGGCCGGCGCGTCGAGCGCGCAGGCGAGCCAGAAGACCTGGCCTGGCTCGAGGTCGACGTCCGGCGCGCCGCGATCCCCTTCGGCGTCGAAGCTCGCGACCGGCGCGGTGCACTCGAAGTCTCGACAGATCGTCACCCGCGCGCCGCGCACCCCGGGCGGGAGCGTCCATCGCAGCGTCGGGCGCCGCGTGGTGACAAAAGACCCGGAGAGCGGCGCCAGCATCCGAAGCGGGAGCGGCGAGGCCGAGGCGTCCTCGCCCGCGTCTTCGAACGGCGGGGGCCCCGCGTCCGAGCCCCCGTGTGGGGTCCCGCATGCGAACGCGAGGGCGCCGAGGCACACCCCCCGCACCCACACGAGACGCCCGCCCACCCCCAGCATTTCGTCCATGATAGAGCGGGCGCCCGAGCGCCGGGAAGGCCCATCGCTCCCGTCAGCGCATGTCGCGGGGCACGAACGCGGGTGATGCCTTCATCTCCTGCACCTGCTCGTCGATCGACTCCCAGCTGAACCACCAGGACGAGCCGGTCCGGAGGTTGGTGAGCCGCGCCTGGTCGAACCGATCGGGGTTTCGGTAGTACCCGAGCGTGTGCCCCTCGTCGCCGAAGAACCCCTCGACGAGGAGCGGCAGCACGGCCTCGTCCACTTGGCCATCGAGGGCGTCGTCGAACTCGAAGTCGGCCACGACCCGTGACTCGATGGTGGCCAGCCAGACGCGCGCGAGGATGGTGTCCTCGTCCTCCGTGGCCAGCACCGCGAAGTCCCACGGTTCCCCGGAGGGATTGGCCGCCCCCGCGGGATGCGCGTCGCCCACCCCGACGTCGTAGCCGCCCCAGACGAGCCGACCGACGGGCCGCGACGACGGAGCGGGAGGCGCGAGGGACCGCACCGCGAAGTCGCGAAAGCGCATGAGGGCTCGTTTGCCGGGAGGCCCCTTGAAGAACACGCCGACCGGTCCTTCCGAGGTCGGGCTCCGCAGCGTGAGGCTGCCCGCGAGGACTCCGTCGACGAAGCCCGACACCTCGGCGCCGCGCTGGACGACCCGCAAGGTCAGCGGCCCCGGCCCGGTCGGCGTCGGCGTGCTCTGCCAGCCGGTCCAGTTCGCATCACTCTCGTAGAGGAAGCACGACGAGGTCCCGGTCGCGGCGAAGAAGCCGCCGCGAAAGGCGACCTCGATCGGCATCCCGTGATCGTCGCTGAGCCGCGTCGCGGTGAATGAGATCTCGAGGTCCCCCGCGACCGACTCGTTCGCTCGGTAGTGGCCGCGCGAGAACCCGTTCTCGGTGCCCGCGTCCGTGGTCGCGAACCACTCGTCGCCCTCGGCCATGATCGCTCCTGCGATGCAGGTGAAGGGCGCGGGTGGCGGCGCGGGCGCGGGCGCTTCGGGAGCGGGCGGCTCCGACGCCGGCGTCTCGGTGCATGGATTCGTGATCCGGACCGCATTCCCCGCGAGGTCCGCGAGCGTGATCGCGTCGAGCGCGGTCGCCCCGCCGGGCGGCATCGGCAGAGCGCCGGCCATCCCCTCGAGCACGCTGCCCGTCAGGATCGATCCACCCGCCTCGAGCGTGACGATCACGAGGGGGCTCGCTTCGTCGACGAGCCCCCGATGGAGGAGGACCACCACTTCGCGGCTCGGTTCGCGGGGCCCGCCGAAGACCATCGTCTCCGGTGGCGAGATCGACGACAGCACCGGCGGGGTGAGGTCGGGCGCCGACGCGATGGGCACCTCGAGCACCGCCGGCTCTTGCGGCTCGCGCGTCGCGGTCAAGACCACGGTGCCGCCGCTCGGCCAGACGCCGGCCGCGGGTCGGACCAGCCACATCCGGTACGTGCCAGGGGCTCGCGGTCCGAGCTCGGGCGCGGCCTCGAGCGTGACGTCGACGTCGACCCCCGCCGCGCGTGCGGAGACGGAGAGCGCACCCTGGACATGTCCCTGGAGGACGATGGCGGAGTTCGTCGGAACGGCGCCGGAGCGCGGGAGGACGACCTGCAGGACGAAAGGCAGAGAGCCCATGGCCGCCGAGTCTAGTCCCGGTCGATTCGGCCAGGTGCGGCGATCGTCGGCGCGGGCTAGTCCAGGAGACCCGCGACGCCGATCGAGAAGCCGCCTGGTCCGATCGAGACGGTCGGCGTCACGGTCGGGCGGTCGTGGCCACGGTTCAGCGCCCACGAGCCGTGCACGAAGAACGTGACGGCGAACAGGTGGCTGACGCCCGCGGCGATGGGGATGGCGGCGGAGCGGAGCCCCGCCCCGTCGCAGCCCCCGGCGGACGCCGAGAAGAGGGTGCCCACGGCCCATCCGACGGTAGCGAGCGTGTTGACCACCGCGACCGTGATCTCGAGCACGGCGTAGACCTCGGGCGGGATCTCGTTCGCGACGCCGTAGCCGATGTCCGTGCCGACGAAGGCGAGGTTCAGGGCGGCCTGCCCCGCGTACAACGCCTCCCAGTAGAGCAGCCCCGGCGTCGGCGGCTCGGGCGGATCGTAGATGGGCGCCCCCGTCGCGTCCCAACCGTAGATGGGGCGCCCCGTGCTCGGCTCGTAGTCGAGCGGGTCCGAGCCACAGGCGTGGGCCTCGCTCGCCGAGAGGGCGAGGAGCGAGACGCCGATCGCGAGCGCGAACGCGAAGCGAGCCCCCACGGCTTCAGCCTATCAGGGCTTCGGCGCTCCACGACGACGAGCCGGGCGGTGCGCAGGTCACGGGATCTCTTCGACGTAGAGGTCGAGGTCCGCGAGCAGGTCCGCGTTCACGTCGTCCTGCAGGTACATCGCCTTCGTCGTGTCGCCGACGCGGAAGGTCACGGTGTGGCCTCCGTCGTACGGGAGGAAGGCCTGGTGCTCGAACGTGAGCTCCGCGCCGGCGGACCAGAGCTGCCGGCGATAGTCCGTGAAGTCGCGGACCACGAGGTAACGATGGCCCTCGCGCAGCGCGCCCAGGGTCACGCGATGCGCCCACGTGGTGAACACCGACGCGAGCTCGTGGAGATGCGCGCGCAGCACCTCGGGGTCGGTGCAGCGCCACTCGCGTCGGCGCGCACGATCGTCGAGGTCCGGCGCCGAGATCCGCACCTCTCCGTCGACCTCGCGGAGCTCGAACACCCAGCGATGCGTGACGCCGACCCTGCCGACCTCGGGCCGGCCGGCGAGGCGCCCCACGTGCTGGGAGGTCCGCCATGGTGTCGTGGGGAGATTCGCCACGAGCCACGCGGCCGCCGTCGAGACCGGGGTCGACACCAAAAGGAGTGTCGCACCGCGCCACGGAGGATCCGGAGAGAATCCGAAGCTCGGGTTCGTGTGTCGTAGCCGGGCGTCACGACGTGATGGCCGTGGCCGTCGGCGCTTCTCTCGATCCCCCGCCCTCGGGCACGCTCTGACCATGAGCCTCGCGCAGCGGGTCGCCGACCGGTGGGAAGAGGATGGGGTGGCCTGGGACGCGGGCGCCGACGCGGAGCTCCTCGACGAGGCCGAGCGCGTCCACGGGGTCCAGCTGCCGCCGTCGTTCCGCGAGCTCTGGCGGCTGCGAGACGGGACCACGGCGCCGGACCGGCACTGGCTGATCTTCATGCAGGCGAGCGACCTCGCTCAGCCCCTGTATGCGACCCGCGGGCCCGAGGGGGTGGCGCTCATCTTCGCCGACTGGCGGCAGGGCACCGCGCTCGCGTTGCGCCTCGGCCCCGAGGATCGCGGCGTCGTTCGGATCGAGGACGCGCCGCGGCTCCTCGCGGCGAGCTTCGACGCGTTCCTCGAGACGTACCTGCGCGAGGCACCGGACGACTTCACGCAGCTCCTTAGGAGGAGCGACGCCGCGGCTGGCATGGACGGCGCCTCGTAGTTGCCCACGCCGGCCAGCGAGGGGTTCGCCTGGCGCCAGGTCTACGGCTGCGCCTGATGCTCGCCGGGCTCGGCGACGGGCGCGCTAGCCCGCGAAGGCGAGGTAGATGCTCATCGCGATGTAGATGGGCATCAGCGTCAGGATCGCGCGGCCGGCGAAGCCGAAGAAGGAGGGCATCTTGTAGCCGACCTCCTCCGCGATCGCCTTCACCATGAAGTTCGGGCCGTTCCCGATGTAGGTGTTGGCGCCCATGAACACGGCGCCGGTGCTGATGGCGACGAGGAAGACCTCGGGGAGCGAGCCGTCGGTCAGGGTGATGAGGACGCCGTGACCTTCGTTCATGTGCAGGCCCATCGCGGTCGCGAGGAACGTCAGGTAGGTCGGGGCGTTGTCGAGGACCGAGGAGAGGCCGCCGGTGATCAGGAAGAACTGGTAGGGCTGATCGAGGCCGAGCTCGGACCCGCGCGCCTCGAGCAGGGCGAGGGCGGGGACCATCGTGACGAAGATGCCCGCGAAGAGGATCGCGACCTCGAGGATGGGCCCGTACGTGAAGCCGTTGGCGCTGCGCGCGGGGCGCGGACCGAGCACGACGCTCCCGATCGCGAGCGCGATCATGCCGGCCTCGCGCCAGGGAGTGGGGAGGAAGATCGCGCCGATGACGCCCATCAGGAAGGGGACGTTGATCCAGCCCTGGACCCGCAGCGGGACGTGCTCGGAGAGGTCGCGGGCGATGTCCGCGGCGTCCTCGCGAGCGTACGCGCGCCGGTCGAACAGGAAGAACGTGGTGACGAGGTAGGTGACCGAGCCGAGCCAGAAGGGCCACATCGTCAGGGTCCACTCGAAGGGGACGCCGCGCAGGTAGCCGAGGAACAGCGGCGGGTCGCCCATCGGGGTGAGCAGGCCGCCGCAGTTCGAGACGATGAGGATGAAGAAGAAGGGGATGTGCGCGACGTTCTTCCGCTGCTTGTTCGTCCGCAGGAGCGTCCGGATGAGCAGCATGCTCGCGCCCGTCGTCCCGATGAGGTTCGCGAGGATCGCGCCCATGATCAGGATCGCGGCGTTGGTCGTGGGCGTGGCCTTCAGGTCGCCGCTGACGTGGACGCCGCCGGCGATGACGTAGAGCGAGCCGAGCAGCGCGAGGAACGAGACGTACTCGTGCCCGCTGTGCAGGAGGCCCTCGTGGTAGACGACGCCGAGGTAGATCGCCATCGGGGTCGCGACGACGGCCGTGAAGATGCCGCGGTTGCGGTTGCTCTCCCACCAGTGGTTGGCCACGAGCGGGAGGACCGCGATCCCCAGCAGCATCACCACGAAGGGGATGACCGCCCAGAGGGGGACCGTCTCGCCGAAGTGCTCCATGCGCGGGGCCAGCTACTACGCGGACCCCTCCGAGGCAAGGGATATGGCCTCAGCTACAGGGCGCGGCCTGGCATCCCGTGCCGGGGCAGCAGATGTCGCTGCCCGTGCACGCCGCCCCGCCGTTGCACTGGCAGGCGCCAGTCGAGCACGTCTCGCCCATCCGGCAGGCCATCCCGCACCCGAGGCAGTGCGCCGCGTCGCTCCCGCCGACGTCCTGGCAGCCCATCGCGCCGCAGCAGTCCGGGGTCGCGCCCATGCACACGGTCCCGCAGGCGCCGCAGTTGTTCACGTCGGTGCCGACGTTCGTGCAGCCGGTCGACGGGCAGCAGTCCGGCGTCCCGCCTCCGCAGGCGTCGGTGCCCGGCGTCATCCCGCCCATGCTCGGGCCGCAACGACAGCGGCTCCCGCTGCAGGTCTCCGCGCTGCCGGCGCCGCCGGTGCCGCACGAGGCGCCACAGGCCCCGCAGTTGGCCGGGTCGGTGGCGAGCGTGCTGCAGCCACCGTTGGACGGGCAGCAGGCCTGGCCGGCCGTGCACGCGTCCGCGCCGCCGCCGGCGCCCATGCTGGGCCCGCACCGGCAGATGCCCGAGCTGCACGTCTCCGCCGTCCCGCCAGTGCCGCCGCCACCGCACGACAGCCCACACCCACCGCAGTGCGCGGGGTCGTTGTTCGTGTTGCGACAGCCGGCCGGCGAGCAGCAGGTCGTGCCGCCGCCGCACATCGACATTCCGTCGCAGCCGCTGCAGGAGCTGCCCATGCAGCTCGTGCCGCCGGTGCACATCATCCCGCACATGCCGCAGTTGTTGTTGTCGCTGGTCAGGTCGCGGCAGCCCACGCCGGGACAGCAGGTAGGCGTCCCGGGGCACGCGGAGCCACCGCCGACCGAGCCCATCGTGCCGGCGCAGGTGCAGCGGCCGCCCGAGCACATCTCGCCCGCGCCGCAGGTGACGCCGCAGCCGCCGCAGTTGTTGACGTCGGTCATCATGTCGACGCAGTTCCCGCTGCCGGGGCAGCAGGTCTGACCGACCGCGCAGGCGCGCCCGCTGCCGGACATGCCGGTGACGGGGCCGCAAGTGCAGGCGCCCGCGGCGCACATCTCGTTCATCTGACAGGAGATGCCGCAGCCGCCGCAGTGGGCGGTGCTCGTGCCCATCGTGTTCCGGCAGCCCGCCGCGCCGCAGCACACCTGACCGCCCGTGCACGCCGCCCCGCCGTTGCAGCGGCACGTGCCCGTGGTGCACGTCTCGCCCGCGCCGCAGTCCCGGCCGCAGCCGCCGCAGTTCGTGACGTCCGTGTTGGTGTTCACGCAACCGCCGTCGCCGGGGCAGCAGGTGTTCGACCCGCTGCAGCGCAGCCCGCCGTCGCAGCGGCAGCTCCACGGGCCGGTGCCGAAGCACGTCTCGTTGCCCCCGCACGCGTCGCCGCAGTCGGAGCAGTTCGTGACCGTGCCGAGCGGCCGGCACGAGCCGCTGCAGCAGCGCTGGCCCGGGCAGGCCGTGCCCCGGCCGACCCCGCCGTCGGATCCGCCGCAGGCGCAGGCCCCCGCGGCATTGCACGACTCGTTGACGCCGCACGTCGCGCCGCAGGCGCCACAGTTGCTGGTCGAGAACGGGATCTCGCAGTACGGAGAGCCCACCGTGCAGTCGAGGCGGCGCGGGTTGCAGGAGCACGCGCGCGCCGTGCAGGCCGCGTTGGCGCCGCAGTCGTTGCCGCACGCGCCGCAGTTCGTGTTGGTGTCGATGCTGACTTCGCACCCGTTCGACGGGACGCCGTCGCAGTCGGCCCAGCCGTCGTCGCAGGTCTGGATCACGCAGCGCCCGCTCGTGTTGCAGCGCGGGGTGGCGTGGGCGAGGTTGCACCGGTCGCCGCAGGAGGCGCAGTTCATCACCGTGCCCAGCGGGGTCTCGCACCCGTCCGAGTCGCTGCCGTTGCAGTCGGCGACGCCGGTCCCGCAGGCCGCGATCTCGCAGACGCGACCCATGCACGTCGCGGTCGCGCCCGACAGGCTGCAGGTCATCCCGCACCCGTTGCAGTGAGCGAGCGAGCGGAGGTTGCCCTCGCAGCCGTTGCCGACGAGCCCGTCGCAGTTGTCCCAGTCCACGTCGCACGTGGCGATCGTGCAAGAGCCGCCGACGCATTGGCCGGTCGAGTGATCGGGGGCGCAGCGACGCCCGCAGCGACCGCAGTGCGCCAGCGTGGTCTGCAGGTTGGTCTCGCAGCCGTCCCCGCCGGTGCCAATGTCGCCGTTGCAGTCGTCGAGGTTCGGCGTCGCCGGGTCGCACTGGCAGATCCGGTCGTTGCAGACCGTGTTCGGTCCGCAGACCACGCCGCAGCCGCCGCAGTTGTTCGCGTCGACGGTGACGACGCGGCAGGCGCCGTCGCAGCAGACGTTGGCCTCGGATCCGCCGACCCCGGCCGGCTCGGGGCAGGCCTGGTCGCCGAGCGCCGCGCCGACGACGCCGCCGCAGCCGCAGCGGCCGCCGACGCACATCTCGCCGTTGCCGCACTGCACGCCGCAGCCGCCGCAGTTCATGGGGTCGTTGTCGATGTCCTGGCAGCCGTCGCTGCAGCAGGTGGGGTTGTCGCCGAAGGCGCAGGGGCCCGGGTCGCCGAGCTCCTCCGCGCAGTCGCAGACGCCGCCCACGCAGACGTTGGCCGCGGCGCCGAAGGTGTCGGCGCAGTTGAAGCGGCACCGACCGCAGTGCGCGATGTCGGTGGCGAACGTGATCGGCGCGCCCTCGGCGCAGCCCATCGTCATCGTGGCGTCGAGCACCTCGTCGACCGCGCCGTTGCAGTCGTCGTCGACCCCGTTGCAGGTCTCCATCACGTCGGGGTTGATCGCCGCGTTGCCCTCGCACCCGGCGGGCTCGACGAACCCGTCACCGTCGGTGTCCGCGGCCGCCGGGCAGGCGACGTCCTCGCCGTCCACGCAGCTCTGCGCGACGCCGTCGCCGCACCGCTCGATGACCGGATCGCCCGGGTCGTGGGTGTAGGCGAGGCGGTCCATGTCGTTGCAGTCGCGCGGCGCGACCTGCCCGTCGCCGTCCATGTCGCCGGCGGGGCAGCCCTCGTCGACCATGCCGTTCAGGTTGTCGTCGATGCCGTTGCCGCAGCGCTCCGGCTCCTCGGGGCTGATGCCCGAGTCGCAGTCGTACTGCGGCTCCTCGCAGGGCCGCCCGGCGATCTCCATCCCGCAGACCGACACGCCGTCGCCGTCGAAGTCGGGCCCGAGGCACTCGCCGATCTCGTTCTGGGCGCGGTTGCAGTTGTTGTCGATGCCGTCGAAGCAGATCTCGTCGGCGCCCGGGTTCACCGAGCGCGGATCCACGGCGGCGGGATCGCAGGGCGGATCCTGGCGCAGGCAGTCATCGGCCACGTCGATGCAGTCGCCGGTCCGCTCGAACGTGTCCGGGTCGATGCACTGGGTGTAGCCGTCGCCGTCCGCGTCGCAGCAGGCGTCCACCCCGTCGCAGTCCTGGTCGACGCCGTCGAGGCAGACGTCCACGGCCCGCGGGTTGATCGTCGGGTCGTTGTCGTTGCAGTCGCAGTTGATCGTGGTGCCCTCGGGGCACGCGTCGACGCCGTCCCCGTCGTTGTCGATGCAGGCCTCGTCGATGTCGCCGTCGCAGTCCTCGTCGATGCCGTTCTGGCAGATGAACGCGGCGCCGGGGTGGATGCGGCTGCCGCCCGGATCCGGCGGGTCGACCGTGTCGTCTCGAGGCGTGTCGTTGCAGTCGGCGGCGAGCTCGGTCGGACACACGAAGGTGTCGGTCGACGTGCAGGGGCGGCCGTCGGTGTCGCCGGCCACGGGCTCGCGGCACGCGATCGCCGGGTCGCTCAGGAACGTGTCGCGGTCGGCGTCGAGCGCGCCGAGGTCGGTGAGGACCACCGAGTCCTGGACCACCCCGCTCACGCCGTAGCAGCGCGTGGCCACGAGCCTGCGCCCGTCACCCGTCGAGGCGGTGAGGTGGACGAGCGCGGTGGCCGGCCCGGGCAGGCGGATGGCGACGCGGATCGGATCGTTGAGGAGGTCCGTGGGCTGACGGGCCGGGCGGAAGGGCGTGGCCGGCGCGGGGAAGGGCGGCCCGAGCCCCTCGAGCGAGATGACGGTCACGTCGAGCTGCGCGACCGGGGCCTGCGAGTAGACCTCGATCAGGACGACGTGATCACTCGACTCGCAGCCGCCGAAGACCAGCGGTGCCAGCAAGAAGAGGGAAAGGAAGCGCCGTACGATCCGCACTCCGCGGAGAGCATATCACCGCGCTCGTACGCAATGCAGCGTGGCGTTCGTACCGATCTCGAAAACGAGTCGGGGGGAGGAGTCGGGGGCCTGGACCCTACGCGAGCCGAGGAGCCAGCTGGCTCAGCCCGCGTCAGTGCCAGCGTCCGTGCCCGCGTCGGTGCCCGCGTCCGTGCCCGCGTCCGTGCCCGCGTCGCTGCCCGCGTCCGAACCGGCGTCGGTGCCCCCGTCCGAACCCGCGTCCGTGTCCGGGCCCGCGTCGGTTCCCGGGCCCGCGTCCACGCCCGGGCCCGCGTCCGTGGGCGGCGGCGGGGGGCCGGCGTCCACGTCGGGGCCGACGCACGTGCCGGCTCCGTCACACACGGAGCGGCCCGTGCAGAGCGAGCGGTCTCGCAGGCGCGTGAGCTGCACCTCGAGATCGCCGCTCCCCGTCGGCTCGAGCAGGACGCGGCTGCAGCCCACGGCCAGGATGCTGCAGTCGTTCCCGATGGCTCGGGCCCACAGCCCGTGGGCTCCGTGCGGAGCGTCCACCGAGGGGATGGGTCCGCCCGCGGGCGTCAGCCGCGCCGTCCAGTCGAACGTCGTGGGGGCGACGCCGGTCGCGACGACCTCCTCCACGCAGCGATCGACGAGCCAGACGTCCACGTACGCCGCTTGGTCGCGGAGGGGGTCCGAGGCGAAGGTCGCGACCACGCGGTAGTCCGCGGTGCATCCGATCGACGCCGCCCCGAGGAGAACCACCGCCCACACGGACCACCGAGTCATTCCACCCCCCGACATCCCCTCGGCCGCGCAGCCTCCGAGGGACCGCCACCCGCCACCGCATCGAGCACGGCGGGATCGTATCAGAGCACACGCCCCGCGTGGACGCATGGCATGATGGCGGCGTGCGGGGGGTACTGACCATCCTGGGTGCCTTGGCGCTGATGGCGTCGGCGAGCCACGCGAGCGCGCAGGCCGCGCTCGACGAAGGACGCGCGCTCTGGGCCGAGGCGGACTACGAACAGGCGGCCGCCGTCTTCGACGCCGTGCTCGCGGATCCGAGCTCGGACCATCGAGCGATCTTGCAGTCGCATCGATACCTCTTCGCGATCCGGTCCGTCTTGGGCGATCCGGCCGCCGCCGAGCGTCACGGGCGCGCGGCGCTCGCGCTGAACCCGAACGTCACGCCGCCGGACGGCGCCGAGCAGCTCGCGGGCGCGCTCGAGGCGCTGCGATCCGCGACCCACCCGGTGCGGCTGCTGCTGACCTACGAGACCGAGCGGCGACATGCGAGGGTGCGCCTGCTCGACGACGCCGGGCTCGTCGAGACGCTCACCCTGCGCTGCGTCCACGGCGCCTGGTCGGACGTGGCCGAGGGGCCGTCGCCGGATCTCGAGCTCGCCATCGCGCCCGAGGTGGGCGGAGAGCTCGGCTGCAACGCGACCGCGCGGACGGCGTCGCGCGCCCTGCTCCTCGAGGGGCAGGACGCCTTCACGCTGCCTCCGCCCGACCCCGACGCGGGCCGTGACGACCCCTTGATCATCGCCCTCGGGATCGGCGGCGCGCTCCTCGCCGTGGCCGCCCTCGTCGCGATCGTCGTCGGCGTCACCGTCAGCACCCCCGTCGTCCTCGGCGCCTGCGTCGACGGCTGGAGCTGCTGAGCCCACCTAGGCATGGGGACGGGTGGGCGCATCTCGGTGGCGCGTGCCACAGTCCGGGCATGGGCGGCGGATGGTTCGGCTACGTCGTGTCGATCGCGGGGTGCGGCGTGACGCTCGCGCTCATCGCCGCCTCGACGGCGGTCCTCTACGCCTACGCTCGTACCCGCGGTGGCCGCGGGCCCAGGGTGCGCGTCACCAGCGTCTCCGACGCTCGGGAAGAGCGCTGAGCGTGCTAGGCTGACGGCTCGATCCTCGGGATGAGCGAGCGACCTTCGGACGGCCTGGAGAAGGCCCTTCACGATCTCTCCTGGGATCGTGTGATCGAGGCGGTCGCGAGTCGCTGCAAGGGTCCCCTCGGAGAGCGGCTCGAGGAGCTCGAGCTCGCCGAGACCTTCGAGGCCGCGGCCGTCGCGCTGCGCGAGACCGCCGAGGCGCGGCGCCTGATCGACCTGGCCGATCCGCTCCCGCTCGATGGCATCCGCGACATCGGTCGCTCCCTCGACAGGCTCGAGCGGCAGGGAGCCCTCGACGGCCCCGAGCTCCGCGCCATCGCGTCCACGCTCGGCGCCGCCCGCGTGCTCCGCCGCTACCTCGCTCGCCATCGCGCCGACGCGCCCGGGCTGCGCGACGCGTGCAGCACCGACCCCACGCTCGACGACCTGCAGGAAGAGCTCACGCGCGCGATCGAGCCCGACGGCACGCTCGCCGATGGCGCGAGCCAGGAGCTCGGCCGCCTCCGCACCGAGGTCGCGAACCTGCGCGCGCGGATCGTGTCGCGGCTCGAGCAGCTCCTCGTCCAGCACGCCGACATCGTCCAGGACCGCTTCCACACGCTGCGCGAGGGGCGCTACGTCATCCCCATCCGCACCGACGCGCACGAGAAGCTGCAAGGCATCGTGCACGGTACGAGCGGGAGCGGCGCGACGGTGTTCGTCGAGCCCCGCGCGGTGGTGAGCCAGGGCAACCGCCTGAAGATGGCGCAGGGCGAGCTCGAGCGAGAGGTCGCGCGCATCCTCGGCATCCTCGGGGGCCGCGTCCGAGAGCGCCTCGCGGAGGTCCGCGTCGCCGTCGCCGCCCTCGACCGCGCCGACCTGCGGAACGCGGGCGCGCGGCTGGCGCTCGATCTCGGCGGCGTGATCCCCGAGCTCACCCGCGAGACGCGCGTCGAGCTGCGCAACGCCAAGCACCCGTTCCTCGTGCTCGACGGAGTGGACGTCGTGGCGAACGACATCGAGCTCGCGTCGGGCCGCGCGCTGATCCTCTCGGGGCCGAACGCCGGCGGCAAGACGGTCACCCTCAAGGTGCTCGGCCTCGCCGCGCTCATGGTGCGCGCGGGGCTCCCCGTGGCGGCCGACGAGGGCAGCCGAGTCGGGTTCCTGTCGCCGGTGCTCACGGACATCGGCGACGACCAGTCGATCCAGAAGAACCTCTCGACCTTCTCGGCGCACGTCACCAACCTCGTCCGCGTGATCGAGGCCGCGGGGCCGCAGTCGCTCGTGCTCCTCGACGAGATCGCGACGGGCACCGACCCGAACGAGGGCGCGGCGCTGGCCTGCGCGCTGATCGACGCGCTCTGCAAGGGCGGCGCGGCGGTCGCGGTCACCACGCACTACGAGCGGCTCAAGGCGATGGCGGTCGAGGACGACCGCCTCGAGAACGCCTCCGTCGGCTTCGACGTCGCGAGGATGGCGCCGACGTTCCGCGTCCGCGACGGCGTGCCCGGCAGCTCGAGCGCGCTCCGGGTCGCGCGCCGCTTCGGCATGCCCACGGACATCATCGACAAGGCCCTCGGCCTCGTCTCGGAGCAGAGCCGCAGCTTCGACGCGCTCGTCCGGCAGCTCGAGGAGCGCTTCGAGTCCCTCGAGCGGCTGCGCGAGGAGGCCGACGCCGAGCGCCGCGAGGCGCGCCGCGTCCGCGAGGAGGCCGAGCGAGAGCTCGCCGCGGTGGCGGAGCGCGACAAGAAGAAGCTCGGCGTCGAGGCGGAGAAGGTCCTCGCGGAGCTGCGGTCGGCGAGGGCCGAGCTGAAGGAGGCGCGGCGCCAGCTCCGGCAGGCCCCGACGCAGGACGAGGCGAGCCTCCGCTCCATCCGGGAGCACCTCGATCGCGCGCAGGGGGCGGTCCCCGACGCGGTGCGGCCCGTCCCCGAGGCGCTGCCCGAGGTGGCCCTGGGCGACCGGGTCGACGAGGCCTCGCTCACGGTGGGGCAGCGCGTCTACGTGCCGCGCCTGCGGACCGAGGTCACCGTCTTCGAGATGCCCAGCAAGGGCCGGGTCCGCGTCGCGTCGGGCCCCGTGAAGCTCTGGGTCACCGTCGCGGAGCTGCACCGCGTCGGCCTCCCCGCGGAGGCGCCCAAGCCGAGCCCCCCGCCCGCACCGGAGACCCCCGCGGAGGTCCGCGTGCGCCCGCCCGACCCGGACAACACCCTCGACGTGCGCGGCATGCGCGTCGACGACGCGCTCTCGATGGCCGAGTCCTTCCTCGACCGCCTGTTCGGTCGCTCCGAGGTCGTCGGCTACATCCTCCACGGCATCGGCTCGGGCGCGCTGCGCGACGCGATCCGCGAGCACCTCGACGCCCACGCCGGCCAGTACGTCGCCCGCACCCGCGGCGGCACCTCCGACGAAGGCGGCGACCGCCTCACCGTCGTCTACCTGAAGTAGCTCCGGGGGTTTGGAACAAACCCTCTAGAAATCGAGACCAGCCCATCGCGTAGCGATGGGCGTTGGTCGCGTCGACTGCTTCGCAGAAGCTAATTCATGTAAACTAAGTTGACGAGCTGTGGCAGCCACAGGCCGTTCATGTGTACTATCCGCATGATTGTCGAAGTGGACGATGCGTTTTCTAGGTGGGTGGTATAGGGGGCACCGAGCCCTACCGCGAGCTCTCGCGATCTGGCACACAGCTCCGATCCTTCTGGGGCTTGCCGCGTGCGGATGCTGCGATCTGCAGGGTCCAGCTTACCTTGTGGGCGAACTCGGAACAGACATTGGTCGCTATGAAGTGGCTTGGAGCGAATCGAATGACGGCTACCAATTCGAGACTGCGGTCGTCGATTGCTATCGATGGGAGCCGCCCGAGATACCGAGCCCTCCCATGTTCGAACTATACGGACCCGATGGGGCGATTGACCTCCCCGTTGGGGTTCTTCGGAATGTCCCGGGCGATACAGAGGACTGCGGGTCCTTCGATCGCGTAGAGTATCATTTTGGCAGGCTCCCACCTGGTAGCTACCTGCTCGTTCATCGACTGTCGTCGGTACCCATGTACATACATCTGAGCGGCGACGCGGGGCGTGTAACGTCGTTTGAAGGCGAGGATGCACTCGTGGCGACCCTGGTCTTCCGAGAGTGAGCGCGGCGTACGACCGGGCATCGGCCGTGGCTGCATCTGCTGGCTCGAGCCGGCCAAAGGCCGCAGGTCCGCACAATGCCGCCAGGTGACTCGGAAGTCACCGTCGTCGTCACGCGGCACGTCCGATGACATGGCGAGCCACAGGCTCTGACTCCAGGGCTCGAAGGGGTCAGCGGTCCCATCGATGGTAGGTCGGGGGCGAGGAAGTTGTCTCCACGACCTTGGTCATCGGAGATGGACTGCCCCAGGCGGACGCGGGGAGCGCTGATGCGTCGACCGACGATGCCGGGCGGACGCGGAAGCCGCGGGACGGGCGCTCACTCCGCGAGCTGGACCCCCGCGCGCGGGCAACCGTCGGGTCCGCATCGCTCGCGTCCCTCGACGATCTCGGCCACATCCGATGACGACTCCGCCGCCGTCCAGCCATGCGGCCCGAGGCGGAAGATCGTCTCGTCGATAGGCCAGGCGTCCGTGGCGGCGTGCTCCCGCGCGAGCGCCTGAAGGCGCGCGACGTCCTCGGCGTTCGCGTCGCCGGTGAAGAGCACCACGTCGCGGCTCGGCGCCGCCACGAGGAGCTCGCCCTCGACGGTCTCGGCGAGCGGGCGCCAGGCTTCGGGCAGAAGGAGACGCGAGGACTCGTAGCTGTCCCCCGCGGTGAGGCGTCGGATCCGCGAACCGGCCTCGACCGGCGCGTGTCCGAAGTCGCGGCAGGCGACGCGCAGGTTCCGGAGGGCGAGGCGATCGAGCGCCTCCGCGTCGAGGCCGAGCCGAGCGGCCGACTCCGGCATCAGCATCGCCATCGAGCTCGGGAGGTCCTGAACGTAGACCGTGACCAGGTCCCCGATGAAGGGGCGGTGCACCGGTAGGGAGGCCTCGAGCTCGTTCTCGGGGACGCCGTCCTCGCGCATCGCGACGCGGAGCTCGTCGAGGTACTCCCGGGGCTTGATCACCGCGCGCACCGCGCTGGCGTCGATCGGGGCGGGCCCGCCGCCGAGCTCGAGGGCGCTGCGCAAGAGCTCGATCTGCGTATCCACGCCGGCTGCACAGAGGTCCGGCGCATCACGACACACCGCGAGCAGCGGCTCGAGGTCGGCTCGTGCGCGGACGTCGGGTCCGACCGCGACCGCGATCTCGAGCGGCCCGAGGACCTCCACGCTCGCCCCCGCCATGCCCTCCTCGATTCGCTGCGATACGCGACACGAGAAGCGCATCTCCTCGGTCGGTCGCGCTCCGCATCCGTCGTCTGCGCGCTCGAGCAGCTCCGCCTCGTGCGCGCAGCCCAGAAGCGCCGCGGCGAGTGCGGCCACCATCCCGATCCTCTTCGTCATCTTCGGCCCCCGTGGTGTGTCGGTGACGACAGCATGGCCGCGATGCGGGTTGGCGCGACTCGGCGCCGCGACGCTCATAACAGCCTGAGATCATGTGGGTTACTCGAGAGCCGGAGCGACATGTTCAGGTCGCACGCAGACCTCGTCCAGCGCTCGCACCGTCCCGATGGCTCTCCGCCCGGGGAGAACCGTCCGATGTACGTCGCGGCGGGGGAGAACCGTCCGATGTACGGGGGGGAGAACCGTCCGATGTACGTCGCGAGGGAGAACCTCCGCGAGGGAGAACCGTCCGATGTACGTCGCGAGTCGGGGAGAACCGTCCGATGTACGTCGCGAGTCGAGGGCACGAATCGTTCCCTTGCAGCCCAAGCCGATGAAGAAGCGAGCGGCCGCGGTGCCCGCTGAGCAGCCTTCACGTCCTCAGAGGGTCGAAATCGGCCCCGTGCGCTTCCATGACGACCAAGCGCACGCACGAGCGCGCCGCCCAGGCTGTAGGTGGACGAGCGCGCTCCTCGATGAGCGGTCTGTCGTCAGACAGGTGGGTCGGAACCACGGGGGCGTCGGGATGGGCCGCGCCGACGGTCGCGGAGCGTGACCACGCGGGCCGGTGCGCAACGCTGTGGGCGCGCGTCGAAGCGGTGCCGCGTCACCGACGGCGGTCGATCTTCTTCGGGCTCCGCGCTCGTCGTCTCCGCGCGCTCCGCGTCCGCGCTCGCCGTGTCCGCGCTCGCCGTGTCTGCGCGCTCCGCGTCCGCATCGCACTCCTCGACGATCGCTGCGGCTTCCTCTCGAAGCGCGGCGCGTACCTCGTCGAGGAGGTCGTGGGGCACCGCGCCGCGGCGCGCACCCTCGAGCTCGGCCCGGACCTCGTCGAGGGTCGGCCCGGGCCGGGCCACGATCGCTTGAGGCGGAGCTTCCTCCTCGACCGGCTCGCCGCGGTACTCGCGCGCCGCGTAGGTCCCGAAGGGGTAGGCGGCCGCCAGGTCGCCGGACCGCCGCGCGATCCGCGTCGCGTGATGGCTCGCTCGGAAGGCGCGCACTTCCCGGGCGCCCTCGACGCGCATGCGGCGGCCGACGATCCCCCGCGCCCCGATCCGGAACGTCGGGACCGGCTGCCCGCCGGTCTCTCGCAGGGTTCTGGGCTCGCTCCAAGGGTGAAGACCCCGCACCTCGCGCGCCCCCAACGGCGCTCGTCGGCGGCTCTGCGCGATCGCGCTCAGGGCCGTCTCGCTCAGCTTGTTCATGTGATGAACGAGCGCGTCGAGGTCACCGCCGAACGCGCGGTAGAGCTCGGGCGGCGGCGTGACCACGAGGCGGAGCACCTCGGGGCGGTCGGCGCCGAAGTACAGCTCGGGTCGGCGCACCTCGAGGAAGCCTGTCTTCCACAGCCCAAAGTCGAAGGTGGGCTGCGGCATGTGCTCGGGGCGTCGGACCAGCCCCGCCGCGACCGTGTTCAGGTGGTGATAGATGAGGTGGCTCGCCTGCGCGGCCGCATCGACCAGTCGCATCCGGTGCGTCTGCCGGTCGTCGAAGAGCTCTCGCGGCGCGTCGTAGCGCTGCTCGCACAGCACCGCGTGGAGACCACAGCTGATGTCGCGATTCAGGCGCCGCAGGAACTCCGGGAGGTTGTCCGTTCGAGGCGTGACGTCGCCGTGGTAGTGGCTGACGACCGTGGTGAAGTAGTGGACCGCCACGCCGGTGTGACGCTGAGCGTCCGCCAGGCTGTAGAGGCAGACGTCGCCGACGCGGGGATCCCACGGCGCCAGGAAGGCCTTGCGACAGACCGTTCGACGCGTGATCGCCGTCGTCGCGCCTGCGACGTAGATGCCCGGAGGAGACACCCCGGCGCACGGTGCACACGTCACGCCGGAAGAGCGCTCGTGTGATCTCGCGGACTTGCAGCCGCCGATCGGCGAAGCCGGCGAGATCGGCGTGGCGATCGCCGCGCCTCCGGCTCGTCAGGTATGTGGTGCGCCGTGCGCTCGACGCTTGACTCGACGAGTTGCGACGCACATCGGACGGTTCCACCGTTCGCTGAGAGTCGGCTACCTGTGGGCCGTACCGATCGCGAAGATCCGCGACGCCCCTCCTGAGGCGACATTCCCGACGCAGCGGTCGCTGCGGCTCAGTGGTGCGTGGATCGCGCGCAGCTCCTCGACCCGTTCCGCGCGACCCTGACGGTCGGCCGCGACCGCTTGGGCGCCCTACTTCACCGCGGTCACGGGACCGAGAAACCACGAATGACGCTCCCCAGGGAACGGCGGATCCCACTGGACCTCGTTCTTCGCGAGCGGCAGTCCGCTGCTGAGCGAAATCACGAGCTGGATCCGGTCCGGATGCTGAGCTCCCAGTTTCCTCAGCTCGCGCATGTACGCCTCGAAGTCCTCCGTCTTCAGCTCGTGCTGCTTCGGGGCGTCGAGGAGGAGCAGCCCCGGGTGTGCGCCTCCACCACCCAGCGAAGTCTCGAGACGCGCAGCGTGGAACGCGAGCATGAATCGCGTTCGGGAGCTGCCGCTGGGGCCGTTCGTGTCGCGCAGTGGCACCCCGTCGATGGTGACCCGGAACGAACTGTCGATAGTCACCTTGCCATGGTCGTTCGTGCCGAGGAGCGTGAGCCAGCGATCGAAGATCTTATCGAACGACCTCCGCATTTCGGCGTCGCGCGCGTCTCGTTCTTTCCGTGCAGCGTCGTGGTTGCGGATGTCGGTCTCGATGCGGTCGCGATCGGCACTGAGCTGGTCTCGCGCGAGTCGTTCGGCCTGGATCTGCTCAGCGATCGCAATGCCGTTCGAGACGCGGGCGAGTTCGCGCGCAACCGTGTCCACCAGCGTCGAGACCTTCTGGGCGCCGCTCGCCTTCGCGAGCCCCTCGTACTCCGAGCGGACCTGCGCGAGCGCCACCGCGCTCGCCTCGCGTCGATCCCGCAGCGCCGCGATCTCGCTGTTGGACGAGTCCATCGCGGCGGCCACGTCCTTCAACTGATCGCGAAGGTAGAGAACCCGCTTGCCGTACGACGTTGCGACGTCTTTGCCCTGGAAGAACTGGCAGCTGCTGTTCCCGCAGAATCGTCGGAACGCCTGCGCCGCAACCTCGTTCGATCCGACGACTTCGAGATCGCCCTTGACCTCTTCGGTGAGTCGATCGAGCGCGGCCCGTCGTCGGCGCGCGTTGCTCAGCCTCATCTCGATCTCGTCGAACTCCGCACGCGCTGCGTTCACCCGGGTCCGCATCCCCTCGTTGGCCTCGGCAAATGCGGTCACCACACCGTCGAAGCTCCGCAGCTCCTGTTGGAGGCGCTCACGTGCATTGCGAAGCTGGTCGATCCCTCCCGTCTCGCTCTTGAGCGCGCTCTTGGCGAGCGAGTCGATCGTCCGCGTGCGGACATCGATCTCGCGCGCGAGGCGCGCAACCTGGCGCTCCATGCGCTCGCGCATCCGGTCGCGCTCGACGTCATGCTTCGGTGAGAGCCCGAACAGGAGACGCGCTACCTCCTCGGCCTGGTCCCTGATGAAGTCCTTGGCGTCGAACGCGGCATACGGCATAGACCAGCCCTTGTCCTGGTCGATGGCGAACGCTGGAACGAGGACGCTGGTGTACACGGGGCAGGTCCCGCCACTCTTCGCCGTCCAGTCACGGCGTGGGATCCCCAACAGCGCCAAGATTGCGGCGCTAAACCCACCCTCGAGATCGTACGTGCGCACCTCGTCGCCGACTTGGATCGATGCGTCCAGCCCGGTGGAGAACGCGCGCTCGATCGTGGCGTTGCGGCCGTCTGAGGCACGCAGTGCCAGGCGGACGCCCGTACACCGAGACCAGACCGGCTCGGCGACCTGCCGCGTCCCGCCCAGTGCCCAGTAGAGGGCGCACATCAGTACCGTCTTTCCAGATCCGTTCTCGCCGTGGATCAGTGTGAGGAACTCGCCGAACGCGTGTTGCGGTAGCGCGAGCCCGCCCGGCTTCGGCAGCAGCTCGATCGATAGGAGGCGCGGACTCACAGGAGTCGCAGCTCCTCGTGACGGGTTCGCATCGCCGACGTGCGCAACGCCTCCAACAGTGTCGCCGCGTCGGACTTCTCGCCTCGAGTCCTATGTACGAACGTTCGCCCGTTAGTGAGTAGTTCAAGAGCTCGCGCACCGTCGCGGTCATGCACTTGGACCATGCCGGTGCTTTCCAAGAAGGAAATCGCGTCGGCGGCGGTGGACCGGACCCGGAACGACCACTGGAGTCTCCGTCCGACCGACTCGAACTGCGGAAAGCAGTCCATCAGGATCAGGCCGACTCGCAGACCCGCGTCGGGAATGCGAAGCCGAACGCGTCCCGGCAACGACAAGGCAGCGACGATCGCGAACGCCACGATCGGGAGCTGCACGGCGTCATAGAGAGGCTCGTCCATGGCGGCCATCGTGCGGTCGTCGCTTGGACTCACGAGCCGAACCGTTCCAGTTCCGAGCTGGGCGAGTAGGTCGTCGAGATCATCCACTGGGTTCCTCCGATGCCATCGCGAACACGAGCCCCATGACGGTCTGGGCGTCGAGGTGCGGCAGACCGCGTACCGCGTCGAACGCTCCAGCGGTTGCCTCGGCCGCGGTGCGGAGGTCCGCCGTCGGCATCCCGTTGCGGAGTTGATCGAGCAGCGGCTTGGTGCGGCCTCGGACCTCCATGATTACGTCGTCGGTCAGGGTGTCGCGATGCTCCGACAGCCACTTGAGCCAGTTGACGCGTAACCTGCACGCTGCCGCGATCATCGGCCCGTCCATTCCGCTCGCCTTGCAGAGTCGGTGCAAGCGGGAATACTCGCGAACGTTCGCGCTTCCGCCGTTGATCAGTTCGCGGTACCCCGACGGCGATAGAGCGAGCAACGAGAGCACCTCGTCGATGGCGATCGCCTTCGACGATCGGATCTCGTCCTCGCTCGGAAGCGGCTGGACAGGAAGAACGAGATGCGACTTCGCGCGGACGCGAGCGATCAGGTCAGCCGCGACGCGGCGCTGTTCGGTCGTCTGGAGGTCCACCTCGCTGAGATCGTAGATCCGCTGACCAATCAGACCGATCACGACGTCGGCCTGACCGGGACGGCCTCGAGCGTTCTCGATCCTCAGGCGTGTGATCAGGTCCCACACGTCTTGCGAAGTGATCGTCGAGTCACGCGCCTGATAAGCGGCAAGCAACTCCGCGAACAGCGCCTGCGCCTCGGGGTCCAGCATCGAAGGACCGGCTCGGGGTTGCGACCGCACCGCGGCTGCTGCCGTGAGGAGTGCGAGGAAAGCGTCGTCTGTCGCCTCGTGGGTGCTGACGAAGGCAAATGCGGCACACGCGCCAGGGAAGTTCCGCTGATGCTCGAGCAGCCTCTCGGCGATCCCAACGTCCACGGTCGGCTTGAGGGGCTTCCGCGGCTTAGATTTGACGGTCTTCTTCTTCGTCGGGTTGCGGGCAACGGCCGGTGCGGTCTGCTTCACGTCGATGCGCGGGCGCTTCCCGACAACGCCGAGAATCTCGCTCATGGGCCACGGGCCGGCCTTGTTGGAACGCGCCTTGACCTGGAAGAACTCGTACGTCGGCTGTCCGCCGCTCCGCTCGACCACGTAGTCGTCGTGCCACTCGCAGTACACGCACGCGTCCGTGCCCTGCGCCAGCAGCTCCAAGCACGCGAGCGCAGCCTCACCGTACTGGAACTCGTACTGCGCTCCGGTTCGCGGGCCGACCTGCTCGCGGGGCACGACCGTGCCCAACCGCCTGGACATGGGCCACGAGGGTACACCAGTCGGGCGGGTTGATGTCTCCGGAGAGGATGGGGGCGGCTAGGGCAGCACACGTTAGTTTGCGCGATAGTTGTTGAGCAAGCGCGCTTGGCGGCAGTGTTGCAGTCCGCGCGTCTCTTGTGGCGTCGCAGTCTCGTTGGCGTGGGTTCGGTCCACGCCTACGCGGCCGATGAACTCGCCGCGTCGGTCTCTCGAATCGCCGGCTGCTCGACGTCTCTGATTGGGTGACCATCGCCAGCCGCCAGAGTAGGCAGACGTCGGACGCTTCCTCTAGCACCGAGCAGGTGCCGATTTGAACCGATGGCGAGCAGAGGGCGCGCCGCGGGAGCTCACGCCCCCGCGGCGCCCATCGGCTCGTCGATGTCGACCTCCGGCTCCGGCTCGACCACCGGCTCGTCGGTCGGGCGCGAGCGCGGGCCGAAGGCGGTGGCGCGGTGCTCGTCGAGCGGGGTCATCGCGCGGCGGAAGGTCGCGACTCTGTCGGGGTCGGTGCGGTCGAGTTCGCCGGTGAGGAGGCGGCCGTACTCGGCGATCGCGAAGGCGAGGGCGCTCGAGGCGTCGGCGATCGCTGTGGTGGACGGGGCCTCGGGGCGGTCGGCGCGGAGGCCGAGGGCGTCGCCGAAGGCGGCGTGCGCGCGGCGGATGAAGGGGAGGTAGTCGGGCCGGCGAGGGCGTCGATCTCGGCGGCGAGCTCCTCCTCGTCGATGCGCTCGAGGTGGAGCTGGCTCGCGGCCCACTGCTGGCTTCTCCTTCGGACCGACAGTAGTCGCCTCCGCCGCGGCACCTTGCCTCCTCCTAGGCCAAGCGCAACGCTGCACAGATGTCTGACGTCGAGGAAGTGATTGCCCGGCTTCGCGACGACCCGGAGGCCGCAGCGGAGCTTGCGAGCTTCAAGGAGCGATTCATCTCGCTCAGCTCACAAGAGGCGGAAAGCGCGCCATTGTTGCAGGCGCTGCTCGAGCGCGTTGAGGCAACCGTTCCCGGGTTCCGCTTCTCAGATGCACCCGACGTCGTCTTCGACCAGTTGCTGGCGCTGTCCGTCCAGATGATGGGGCTCATGCTTCCGTGGTGGCAGAGCCTCCCGAGCGCGGTCGCAGAGACCGGCCTGATCGTACCGCTCTCACAGATGCCCCCCGCCGAGATCGGCGCGCTCCTCAAAGCGCACCGGGACGATGGACCCGACGCCTCGGTGGCCTTCGTTCGCCACTACTACGACCGCCTCTTCGCGTGTCCCAACTTCTTGCCGCGTCTGAAGCTGTCATGGCGCGCCGATCCGATGCTAGGCCGACGCTTCGCCGTCCTGTCCGACGGGCTAGATGCGCATGCAGCTCGCCTGTTCTCGGCGTCCGTTCCGGTGCTCCTTGCGCAGCTCGAAGGTCTCATCGCTGACATCTCGTCGCACGAAGGCCGCATGAAGGCGATCGAATGGCGCACCCACCTCAGCGACGTCGCGAGCCAGGACGCACTAAGCGGCCAGCTCATGCAGCAGTTCGTTTCCGACGTTCTTGCAGCCACGTTCGAGCATGGGAAGGCCGTGACGAGCCCGCTCAGCCGCCACGCGATCCTGCACGGAGGGGACGTCGGCTACGGGACGGAGACGAACTCGCGTACGGCGATCCTCCTCGTGGATTACTTCGCGTTCGTCAACCGCGTGCGGCCCGCCAGATAGAAGCCGCCCCGGCGGGCATTCGGCATGGTATTTCGAGGGACCGGGGACTGATGGTCAACATCAAGGCATGGGACTCCACGGAGGAGAAGGTCTACGTCTTCTACTCGAACACGACGCATGGACTTGGCCGCGCGTTGAGCGAGGCGCTTGAGCATGCGGAAGGGCGTCACTTGCCAGACCTCCAGGTAGAGCCGGGCAACGCCCACGGCGCAGTGCTCTCGGAAGCGGTGTTCGTGGGGGGGCATTTCCAGGGCGTGGACTTCTCGCAGTCCAACTTCGATCGCGTACGCGCACAGCTTCCCCCGTCAGGGGACCCAGACGAAGGCCCGTATTTCGTGGGCTGTCGATTCGAGGACGCGACGTTTCGGGACGCCGACCTCGACGGCATCCGATTCGTCGACTGCACATTCATTCGCACGGATTTCACCGGTGCCCTGCTCGTGGGTGCCCAGATCGTCGGCGGCAGATGGTGCGACATCGATGCACCGGGCGCCGTCGTTGAGGAAGCGGCCGTCTCTGTGACGCGCGTCGCCACGCTTCGCGGTCAGACGTGGACATCCTGCAACGTGCAGGGAATCGAGGCTGGTCTCAAGTTCGAAGGTTGCACCTTCAAGGGTTGCACCTTCATATCGAACCACGAGTACAGCGACTCAACTAAGGTCACATCGTTGCTCCATTGCCGACTCATCGAGTGCGACCTCGCCGGACTCGACCTGCGAGATTGCATAGTTGCAGACACAGAACTTGTTCAATGCGACCTAGAAGGATCTTCGCTGGCAGCAGCGTCTCTCACCGACACCGTACTCACGGAGTGTAGCCTCGGCGGAGTGTTGTGGGTGGACGTTCATCTCGAACGTGTTCGGATGGAGAAAAATCGTTGGCTATCGATGTCTTGGCTCGCCGGAATCCCGGACGAAATGTCAGCCGCAGTCGTCCGCGACGTGCAGGCTTTCAGTCGAGAAATGCCAGCGCTCATTGCGGAGCGTCGACACCACGAAGAGAGCTATATGCGTGAGCTTGAAGAGCATCAGTGCGAGGATGGCGAGGAACTCGACGAGTACGACGATGAGCCCCCTTCGCTTCGCCAGCTCGAGGGACAAGAGGTTGCGCGGCAAGTGCGCGAGGACCTCGACGAGTTCGAGCGGCCCATCGACGACTGAAGTGACGTCGTCTTCCTGCGCCGACGGCTGCGGAGGCCTGATGGTAGGCGGCTGCTTGTGTCGACCGACCCTGACACCTCCCGGCCCCACTTGGGGGCCGGGAGAGTGGCCACCTCGACCCGCCCACAACTATCGGGAGGTCAGGGAGTTGCTCTTCGCCCGGGAGGGCGTCGACTGCTTCGCAGAGCCTAGTTTATGAAACCTAAGTTGACGAGCTGTGGCAGCCAGCGTGCCTCGCTCGACTACGACAGGGGCGTGAAACACCCCCTCCGGCAGATCAGTCGAATCGCTCGTATGGGGAGCCGGTGTTGTGCGGCGTGTCGGAGGTCGAGCCGGTCCCGGCGGGGTCGCTCTCCGGAGGACCTCGCCGACGGCGGCCGGCGCGGGGCTGCGGATCGGGATCGGGCTCCTCTTCGATGGGGACGAGCGTGATGTCCTGACCCGGCGCCGCCTCGGCGCGGAGCTCCACGTCGGCCGGCTCGTGGCCGTCGAGGCGGAGCGTGAGCCGCAGCGCCTGCTCCGCCCCGAGCGCGAAGGTGTGCGGGGTCTCGCCGATCCGCTCGTCGTCCTGGAAGATCGCCGCGCCCGACGGGGTGCTCGAGAGGGTGACCTCGGTGGGCGCGGGCGGCTCGACGGCCGGCTGCACGCTGGGGGCGATCGGGGGTGGGTTCTCGGCGATCACGGCGGCCGCGTCGTCGGCCACCGCGATCTCGTCGGGGCCCGAGCCGAAGACGATCACGCCCGACAGCACGACCGCGAGCACGACGATGACGCCCGCGATGGCGAGGGGGACGCGCGGGAGCCCGCTCACCGTCTCGACGAAGCCCGAGGGGCGCCCCGACGCGAAGCGCTCGGCCTCGGCCGTCACCTCGGGGAGGCAGTCGGTGAGCGCGGTCTCGAACGCGTCGGCGTTCTCGAAGCGCTCCTCGGGGTCCTTGGCGAGCGCGCGCATCACGACGCGCTCGAGGCTCTTCGGGATGGGCTGCTCGGGGGCGAGCTTGCGCGGCCAGACGGGCTCCTCGCGGATGTGCTTGGCCATCACGATGACCGCGTCGTCGTCGAGGAAGGGCGGGCGGCCCGTCAGCAGCTGATAGAGGAGCACGCCGACCGAGTAGAGGTCGCTGCGGTGGTCGAGCTTCTTCCCCTGCGCCTGCTCGGGCGACATGTAGCGCGGGGTGCCGAAGACGGTGCCGGCCTGCGTCTCGAGCTGATCGATCTTCTTCTCGCCCCGGAAGACCTTCGCGATCCCGAAGTCGAGGACCTTCACGACCGGCCGCACGCGGCCCTCGACGCGCGCGAGGAAGATGTTGTCGGGCTTGAGGTCGCGGTGGATCAGGCCCTTGCTGTGCGCTTCGTTCAGCGAGCGCAGGATCTCGCGGATGGTGTCGATGACCTGGTCGATGGGCGGGGTCACCTCCCGCTCGGCCCAGGCGGTCAGCAGCTCGCCCTCGAGGAGCTCCATCGCGAGGAAGAGGTAGCCGTCGTCGTCCTCGCCGAAGTCGAAGACGCGCACCGTGTTCGGGTGCATCAGCATGCTCATCGCCTTCGCTTCGCGGTGGAAGCGGGCGACGGTCTCGCGATCGCTGATCAGCTCCTTCTTGAGGACCTTGAGCGCCACGGGCCGATCGAGGCCCTTCTGGTCGGCGCGGTAGACGGTGCCCATGCCGCCGGTCCCGATGCGCTCGTGCACGTGGAACCGCCCCATGATGTCCTTGCCGACGAGGGGGTCGTGCCGGGACGCGGCGTACTCCTCCCCATCCACGAGCCTCGTGCCGTCCTTGAGACACGTGGCTCGCCCCCGCGCCGGGTATGCGGTGCGGCATTTGGGGCAGATGCGCATGCTGGGTGCGCCCCGAGGATATCACGCGTCGGGGGTCAGCCACCCATTGCGACGCGGCCAAAGATCGGCCGCGGCAGGCAGTGGTTCTCCCAGTGCCCGTGGACGCGGATCGGGCGGCACTGCTGGTCGCCGCACTGGGCGTCCGAGCAGCACGACGACGCGCAGTGCAGCGGTGTCCCGAGGTCGGGGACGGGGTCGCCGGTCTCGTCGACGCAGGTGCGCTCGAGGCAGTCCGTGTCGGCCGTGCAGTCCGCGCCGTTGCCGCCGCCGGTGGTGGCGTACGAGCACGCGGGCACGTAGTCGCGGCGGGAGCCGTCGCCGCCCATGAAGAACCAGTGCACGCAGGCGCCGCCGCGAGGGCAGTCGGCGGCGACGGCGCAGGTCTCGCGGCACAGCCCGCTCCCGCAGATCCCCGAGGGGCAGTCGCCTGGTCCACCGCAGTCGTAGAGCGTGCACGAGTCGTTGACGCAGGCGGCCCCGCTCGAGAGGAACTCGAACTGGCAGGTGAAGTCCCCGAAGCACGTCGAGCGGCTCGAGCGGCCGGGCCCGCACGCGAGGCGGTAGCGGGTGTTGACGTCCGCGGCGTCGTCGGTCCCGGCGACGCACTCCTGGCTGCACTGGCTGCGGGTCGTGCAGTCCATCGCCGCCGGGGCGCCGAAGCCCGTGTCGACGAAGAACGACGCCGGGACGCAGGCGCGGGCGCCGGTGCCGGAGGCCCAGCAGCGCTCCTGCGACCCGCAGTCCGAGTCCCGGCAGCAGGAGTGCGAGCAGTAGCCCGCGCGGGCCGGCGGCGGGAGCTCGGGCGCGCGGAGCGCCTGCACGGGGACGCAGAGCCCCGAGGTGCACTCGGCGTCGTAGTCGCACCGCGATCCGTCCCCGCTCGGGGTGACGCAGGCGGCGTTGGCGGGGTTGCACACGGTCCCCTCGGGGCAGGGCGCCTCGCCGTTGATGCAGGTCATGCTCGTGGTCTGGCAGCTCGGCGGCAGGGTCGTCTCGTCGCAGAACTGCCCCGTCACGCAAAGGCTCGGGCGGGTCATGCAGTTGACGTCCACGCACCCGAGCCCGTCGCAGTCCTGAGTGAGCGCGTTGCACTGCCCGGAGCCGTCCGGCGTGGCCGGGTCGCAGTCGTTGTCGAGCCCGTCGCAGATGTCGGGCACGGGCGTGCCGGCGCCGGCCGGGTGGATGGCGCTGTTGGTGTCGTCGCAGTCCTGAGGCGGCGGCCCAGTCGGGCACCAGGAGAAGTTGTCGCCGTCCTCGTCGAGCTCCTCGTCGACGGAGCCGTCGCAGTCGTCGTCCTCGCCGTTGCAGGTCTCGGGGGACCCGTTGTCCGGCGTGCCGTCGCAGTCGTCGTCGATCCCGTTACCGCAAATGTCGTTGTCCGCGCAGGCGGCGCACACGCCCTCCGATTCCCCCGGCGGGATCACGCAGCGGTAGTTCTCGCCCGCCGGGGCGATCTCCTGGCAGAGATCGTCCGAGCCCATCGTGCAGCGCCAGCTCGACGGCTCGCCGCCGCCCGCGATGACGCTGCACGCGCTCACGAGGCCAGCCACTAGGATCAGGGGGAGGTGCCGCATCAGAACCGGCCTCGCGCCGCGACCCCGCCGCCCGTCGGACCGACCATCAGCTCGGGCCAGAGCGACGCGCTGTGCGCCCGCTCCACGGCGCGGACCGGGGCCCGCTCGACGGTGTGCTCGCGGAGGAAGTAGAGGAGCCCCGCGGCGATGACCGCCGCCCCGCCGACGCCGAGCGTGGCGTCGGACACCCCGGCGAAGAGGGTGGCGTCCGAGTAGAGGCCACGCCTCGTGCTGGAGGCTCCGTCCTGGCCGAGCAGGAAGTCGTCGGCGCGACCGCGGGCGGCGAGCGCGAGGCTCCCGAAGACCGCGCCCGCGGCTACGGCGGCGGCGCCCCCGAGGAGCAGCACCCAGAAGGCCTCGTCGGCGACGCCGTTCTCGCGGACCAGCACCAACCCGGGCAGCTGGCGGAGCGCCTCGACCTCCTGCGGCGGCGGGGGCGGCAGCTCGTCCGCGCGCTGCGACTCGCGCGCGCCCTGCAGTCGCCGAAGGGTCGCCTCGGCCCGCTCCTGCTCCTGCGCCTGCTGCTGCGGCAGGAGCTGCTGGTAGCGCTCGTACATGTTGACCGCGCGATCGAGCTCGCCGAGCAGCTCGTACACGCGCGCGAGGTTGTAGACGAGGGTGGGGGAGTCGGGGTCGAGCACGAGGGCCCGCTCCAGCGCGTCCGCGGCCTCTTGGTAGCGCCCGGAGGCGTAGTGCTCCCGCGCCTCGCGGTACATCTCGACGGCCTCGGGCGGCGTGTCCTCCTGCGCGCGCGCTGGCCCGGCCGCGGCGAGCAGCGCGAGCGCGCACGCCAGGGCGAAGGTGAAGCGGCTCGCCAGCATGCCCAGAACGTTACCGGATTCGGTCGGCGGCGAGCCAGATCGAAAGGTCCGACCGCGCCGCTGTCAGCGAGGTGAGAGGATGTCCGGCGTCAGCGCGAGCGGGGCGCCCGCGCCGAGGTGCCGGAGCGTGACGACCGTCGAGAGGGCCGCCCGCAGCTCCGGGGCGACCCGCGCCAGCGCCTCGCCCTGGGCCTCGGCCTCCACCGGCTCGAGCGGCGAGGCGCCGAGGCCGAGGAACGAGAGCACGTAGTCGAGGAGCGTGCTCGGCCGCTCGGGCACGACGATGAAGTCGACCTCGGGGCCCACGCCCGCCGCCTGCCGCGCGGCGTCCAGCGCGGACGCGAAGCCGCCGAGGTGGTCGACGAGGCCGTTCCGCACCGCCTCGTCGCCGAGGTAGAGGCGCCCGCGGCCGAGCGCGTCCACCTCGCGGACCGTCATCGAGCGTCCGCGCGCGACCCGACGCAGGAACATCATGTACCAGCGCCGGACGTCGCGAGCGAGGAGCGCGCGCTCCTCCGCGGTGAAGGGCCGGTAGAGGCTCGTCGCGCCGGCGTGGCGGCCTCGCCCGATCGTCTCGAGCTCCACCCCGAGCAGCCGCCCGAGCGGCGCGAAGTCGACCTTGCCGAACCAGATCCCGATCGAGCCCGTGACCGTCGAGGGGTCCGCCCAGATCTCGTGCGCCGGCGCCGCGACGTAGTAGCCGCCGCTCGCGGCCATCCCCCCGAGCGACGCGATGACGGGCTTGCGGCGGCGCGCCCGCACGATGGCCCTGTAGATCTGATCGGAGCCGAGCACCGACCCGCCCGGGCTGTCGACCCGCAGCACGATCGCGACGACCGACGGGTCCGCGGCGAGGCGATCGATCGCGCGCGACACGGTCGTCCCGCCGCTGCCGTGGATCCCGAGGATCGGGATGTCGAAGCTCTCGCCGTCGACGATGGTGTCGTCGACCACGACGACGCCCACGCGCGGCCGGTGGCCCCACCGATCGGGCTGCGCCCAGGGCTCGCCGGTCTCTCGCGGGTAGCTCCCGGAGAAGGCCGCCCGCAGCTCCTCGTCCATGTCGCGCTCGTCGGCGAGCGCCTCCGCGAGCCCGCGCTCGACCGCCTCGTCGGGCAGGTGCGGTCCGAGATCGACGAGGGCCTCGAGCGCCTCGGGCGTCGTCTCGCGGTCGCGGGCGCCGTCGAAGAGGAGGCGGCGGTACGCGCCGTCGAGGATGTCCATGCGCTGGGCGCGCGCGGGGCCGCTCATCGTGTTGTCGTGGTACTGCTCGATCGCGCTCTTCCACTGGCCGATGCGCACGAAGTCGGCGCGGATGCCGACGTTGCGGAGCAGGTCGCCGAGGTGGAACAGCTCGCTCGACACGCCGCTGAGGCGCACGCCGCCGGCCGGGTCGACGAGCACGCGATCGGCGCCCGCGCAGAGGTACCACTCCGCGCCGGACGCGTCGTCGAGGTGGCAGACGACGGGCTTGCCCGCCTCGCGCAGCTGGTCGACGAGGAGCCGGAGCTCCTGGGCGTACGCGAGGCCGATGCCGCTGCCGCGCGGTCGGAGCAGGACGCCGCGGACCCGGTCGTCGTGGAGCGCGCGCTCGAGGCGGCGGACGACCGAGAGGATCCCGCGCGACCCGGTGCCCCCGAGGCGGACGTCGAGCACGTAGTCGCCGGGGGGGATCCCGACGCGCTGCGCTCCCTCGACGCGGCCGGAGACGTACCAGCCGGGCTCGGCCTCGTAGCCGTCGCCGGCGATCACGCCGCCGCCCACGCCCACCATGCCCCAGTCGACGGCGACGCCCGCCGTGACGGCGACCGACGGGTCGCCGGTGTCGAGCCGCTCCGCCTCCGCGGCCGCGAGGAGGCGGCCGACGAACGGCACGGTCACCTCGGCCGCGGCGCGCGCGCCGATCCGCCCTTGCTCGTCGATGACGCCGAAGACGTCGAGGCCGAGGGTGCGGTTGCCGAAGGGGCGCAGCGCGGTCCCGAGCACGAACGACCGCGCGATGGTCTCGGTGCTCCCGCCGAGCCGCGGGCCGACGACGTCGCGCGCGGCGAAGCTGAGCCCCAGCCAGTCGACGGGCCGCCAGCTCGCGGCGAGGTCGAGCGAGGTCACGCCCGCGAGCCGCAGGTCCCCCGACGCGAGGACCCGGAGCGCCGCCCCGAGCGACAGCGAGTCTTGCATCTCCCACGCGAGGCCGAGGGACACCATCGTCCGCTCCGGGTCGGTCTCGAAGAGCGACGGTCGGGTGGGCCGGACGCTCTCGACCGAGAGCCCCGCGGCGATCCCGAAGAGGATCGGGGTGGCGGCGTAGAAGCCGTCTCCGCGCCCCGACATCGCGTCCTGGTCGCTCGCGTCGGCGTGCACGTAGCCGACGCCCCAGGACTCGAGGAACGCGAGCGCGCTCGGGTTGAGGGCGAGGGCCTCGGGGCCGTCGACGGACGTGAAGCCGTAGCCCGGCTGGGCGACCGACTGGGTGGGACGCCGGAGCTGCGCCGACGCGGCGGCGGGGAGGAGGCTCAGGCAGAGGAGGGCGAACGCGGTGGGTTTCATGGGTGGCTCGGACGAGGATCACATCTGCGGGCCGGACCGGGTACCATCCACGGTCCGTGACCTCCAGTCGGACAGATGCCGAGGGCTCGAGCGACGCCGATCGAGGCGCCGCGGAGGCCGTGGTGGTGTGGATCGGGGAGGGCGCGCCGACGCGGTCGTTGGCGGCCCGCGGCGCTCGCGCGCTCGTCGCCGACGGCGACGCGGCGATCCCGCCGCTGCTCGCGCTCGCGCCCGATCTGATCGTGCTGTCGGCGGCGGCGGTGGATCGGTGGAGCGATCTGGTGACCGCCCTCCGCGCGACGCCCGGCCTCGGCTGCGTGCCCGTGGCGGTCGTGGACCCGGGGACGAGCGAGACCCGGATCGTCGGCCGGTACGGGGTGGCCGCCCGCCTCCCGGAGGCCCTCGACGAGGACGCGCTCGCGGACCGCGTCGCCGAGCTCCTCGACGGGCGCGCCGAGGCGACGGAGGACGAGACCATCGCGGGCGGGCCGGACCTGCTGCGCGCATGGCTCGGCGGCTACGCGGGGCGGGGAGCGGGCGCGTTCGTGGTCGCCGGCTCGGGGGCGGCGGCTCTCCTCACGGGCGGCGGCGAGTGCGCGCCCGGCGTCGAGGTGCTCCTCGACGGCGCCGAGGAGGCCGAGCTCCGCGTGGTGGAGCTGCCGGCGAGCCGCGCGCGGAGCGCGGGTGAGGCGAGCGCGGGCGGGAGCGTCGAGGGCGCGCGCGTGTCGATCGTGCACGACGACCCGGCCGCGGCCGCCGCGCTGCGTGACGCGCTCGTCGAGGCGGGCGCCGACGCGAGGATCGTCGAGGACGACGACGACTCGCGCGCCGCCGCCAAGAAGCAGGTCCCGAGCGTGGTGGTGCTGTCGCGCGGCGCGCTCGTGTCGGGGCGGCCGATGGTCGTCTGGGACGAGGAGCGCGCGCTCGGCGCCTCGTTCGTGGTGGTCGGCGACGAGGACGTGCCCGCCACGGTGCGCGCGGTCGGCGCGGCCTACACCGCGGAGCGCGCGGTCGTCGACGCGCTCGGCGCGGGTCGGGTGCTGCGCTCGCGGCTCGAGAGCTTCGGCGCGGCGCGCTGGCTCAAGGTGATCGGCGACGTGGACGCGGCGCTCAGCTTCGAGGTCGTCGCGCCCGCCGGTCGGCTCACGATCGAGCTCGACGCGCGCAAGATCAAGCGGGCGCGGTACGAGCCGCGGGGCGAGGAGCCGGTCGAGGGGAAGAAGGCGCTCGCCGCGTTCCTCGAGATGCGGGTGGGGCGCGTCGCGATCGGGACCGAGGAGCAGCTCGAGGCGCTGACGGACGAGCTCCCGGTGGTCGCGCCGACACCGCGCAAGAAGCTGCGGCGAAGGCGCAAGAGCGTGAGGCCGCCGCCGCCCGAGTTCGACACGAGCGCGGGGAGGCTGCGCGCGCCGTTGGCGGAGGAGGGCGAGGAGGAGGCTGTCGAGGAGGAGGAGCGGGAGGCCGAGCAGGAGCGGGAGGTCGAGCCCGAGCAGGAGCAGGAGCACGAGGGCGAGCAGGAGGCCGAGCAGGAGCACGAGGCCGAGCCCGAGCAGGAGCAGGAGGCCGAGCGCGAGCCCGAGGACGAGCACGAGTCCGAGGCCGAGGCCGAGCCCGAGCCCGAGCCCGAGCCCGAGCCCGAGACCGAGTCCGAGTCCGAGTCCGAGTCCGAGTCCGAGTCCGAGTCCGAGTCCGAGTCCGAGTCCGAGTCCGAGTCCGAGTCCGAGTCCGAGTCCGAGTCCGCGACGGAGTCCGAGTCCGCGACGGAGTCCGAGTCCGCGACGGAGTCCGAGTCCGCGACGGAGTCCGAGTCCGAGCCCGAGCCCGAGCAGGAGCCCGAGTCCGAGCAGGAGCCCGAGTCCGAGTCCGAGTCCGCGACGGAGTCCGAGTCCGAGTCCGAGTCCGAGCAGGAGCCCGAGTCCGAGTCCGCGACGGAGTCCGAGTCCGAGCAAGAGCCCGAGTCCGAGTCGGCGACGGAGCCCGAGTCCGAGCCTGAGGCCGCGGCTGCGGGCGAGTCGGAACCGGAGGCGGAGTCCGAGTCGGCGTCTGCGAGCGAGTCGGCGTCTGCGAGCGAGTCGGAGCCTGCGAGCGAGTCGGAGTCTGCGAGCGAGTCGGAGTCTGCGAGCGAGTCGGAGTCTGCGAGCGAGTCGGAGTCTGCGAGCGAGTCGGAGTCTGCGAGCGAGTCCGAGACCGCGACGGTGTCCGAGTCCGAGTCCGAGTCCGAGACCGCGGAGTCGGAGGCCGAGACCGAGGCCGCGGCGGCGTCGGAGACCGAGACCGAGACCGAGTCTGCGACCGAGTCCGAGTCTGCGACCGAGTCCGAGTCTGGGACCGAGTCCGAGTCTGCGACCGAGTCCGAGTCAGCGAGCGAGTCGGAGCCTTCGAGCGACTCGGACACGAAGGCTGCCTCCGAGGGTGGGGGGACGCCGTCGACGCGGCCAGGGAAGACGAAGCGGTCGCGGAAGCAGAAGAAGAAGGATCAGGCGCGGCAGCGGCGCGAGAAGAAGAAGGCGGACTCGGTCGCGCCGCCGGCGCGGGGCGAGGCGGAGCCGGGGCCGAAGTCGACGGCGCCCGAGGAGAAGGTGAGCGCGGCCGCCGAGAAGAAGGCGCCGGCGAAGACCGCGACGAAGAAGGCGAAGGCCGCGAAGGCCGAGCCGGTGAAGGCCGCCGACGAGGAGGCGCTGCCGATCGCGAAGAGCAACACGGGGATCGTCGTCGGGGTCGTCGTCGTCGCCGTGCTGGCGCTCCTGGCTTGGTACCTGTGGGGCGGGGGCGACGAGGAGACGGAGACCCCCGCGACGCCCACGTCCTCGGCGGAGCCCTCCCCCGAGGGGCTCGTGCTCCCCGATGACGTCCCCGAGGGCGTGACCGTCGACGAGGCGCCGACCGAGGCCGTGGTCGAGGCGCCGCCGGCGGAGGAGCTCTTCGACGAGGACGTCGTCGAAGAGGACGCGGTCGAGGACGTCGAAGAGGGCGAGCCCGTCGACGAGCTGGTGGAGGCCGAGCCCGCCACCGAAGGAGACCCCACGCCCGAGGAGGTCGCCGAGCCGGCGCCAGCGCAGGAGGACGACGAGCCCTCCGACTCGTCGGCGGCGGCGATGATCGCGTCGGTGCAGGAGGCCTACCGGGCGGGCGATCGCGAGGAGGCCGCCACGATGGCTCGGCTCGCGGTGCTCCGGTTCCCGAACGACGCGGGCGCGCACTACGTGCTCGCGGCGGCGCTGCGTCGCCTCGGCCAGGACGACGAGGCCCTCGAGCAGGCCGAGCGCGCCGTCGAGCTCGATCCTCGGAACGGACAGCACCACCTGCTCGTGGGGGATCTCCACCGCCGGCACGGTCGAGGACCGAGCGCGCGCCAGGCCTACGAGGCGTGCCTCGAGCGCGTCCCGCGGTTCGCCGCGTGCCGCGAACGCCTCGAGGCGTTGAACCAGTGAGGTCGCGGTAGGCGCTCGGTCGCCCGCGGAAAGGAACGTCGACGATGAGCGCAGCCCAGGAGTCCCGTGCCTACGAGTCCCAGCTGCCCGACGGCTGGCAGCGCTTCCTCGCGCACGTCGTCGAGCACGCCTTCGCGATCGAGCGCCGGCAGCCCGAGGACTTCATCCGTCACTTCCCGCCGTCGGCGATCATGGCCGGCCTCGAGGACGAGCCGCAGCGGCGCGCCAACATCCTCGTCATCTGCACCGGCGTGCGGATGAAGATCGCCGTCAAGAAGTCTGCGAAGTCGTGTGCTCAGGACCTCCAGATCGCGCTCGACGAGGAAGAGACCGACGCGGAGACCATCGTCACCCTGCTCGATCCGGATGACCGCGTCCTCTACCTCGACGCGCCCAAGCTGTGGGCGTACGTCACCGAGGGCGAGTTCTGGAGCGACGCGGGCTCGGCTACGGCGCGCGAGCACGTCGCCTACATGATCGGTCGCGCGCTCACCGACGACCTGATCACCCACCGCGAGATCGTGGAAGGGATCGGCACCGACACGCTCGCCGAGCGCCTCCCGCGCGAGGAGCTCGGGCGCCTGCTCGCCGCGGCGCTGACCGAGTCCCACTCGGGCGCGGCGTTCGACGAGCAGAAGATGCTCGGCATCGTCCCCGCGTCCACGCTCGTCGAGTTCATCCCGCTGCCTCACATTTGGGATCGCGTGGTGGGGCCGCTCATCGCCGCGCGTCACGGCCTCGCGGAGGCTCCGGTGGAAGCCGCGCCCGCGGAGGCCGCCCCCGAGGTCGTCGTCGAGCCCGTCGCGGAAGCCGAGCCCGAGCCCGAGGCTCGAGCCGATGGTCCGGCGAAGGGGAAGGGCAAGGGCAAAGGCAAGTCCAAGCCGCCGCCGCCCGAGGACGACCTCGACCTCGCGATCGACGACGTCCTGGGCCTCGACGACGACGACACGACGGCCGGCAAGATCCCGCGCTGAGCGGCGCGGCTTGCCAAGCTTCTGGTGCTACCGATCCGAGCACTCGACTATCATGAGCCGTGGGCGGGTATCGGGAGCAGAGCCAGGGCAACTGCCCGGCGTGCAAGGCCGAGGTGGGCGCGAGCGCAGTGGAGGTCCGCGGCTCGGAGGCCGAGGTGCGCTGCCCGAGCTGCGACTTCACCTGGACGATCGACGCGCCGGACGCCGAGGTCGCAGTCACCGAGGCGGCGGCGCGGGAGGCCGAAGCGGTCGAGGAGGACACCCCACCGCCCGGCGTCGAGGTCACCGAGGTGGGCGGCACGCTCGTCCTGCGACGTCGCTGGATGACCGTCACCACCATCGTCCTCGGCCCAGCGGCGCTGATCGGCCTCGGCGTCGTCGCCTGGGCGCTCCGCCTGGTCTCGACATCGAACGCCGCGATCTCCGCCGTGCTGCTCGCGGCGATGGTCCTGCTCGCCTTCGCCGCCTACGTCTCGCTCACCGGCTTCACCAACCGGACCCACATCGTCGTCGACGGGACGGGGATCCAGGTCACGCACGGTCCGCTCCCCGCGTTCTGGGTGAAGCGCCACTTCGTCCCGCGCGAGGACATCGAGCAGCTCTCGGTCAAGACGCTCCGTGTCTACCGCTCCCGAGCCGGAGCGGGCACGACGTCGACGCGACATCGCCTCGCGGTCAGCCTGCGCGACGGATCCGAGGTGGCGCTGCTGACGAACCTGGAGCTGGCCGCGCAGGGGCTCTTCATCGAGCGGCGGATCGAAGCGCACCTCGGCATCGAGGACGCCTGATAGCCTGTGTCCATGACTCAGGGGGCATGCGCGCGCTGCGGCGCGCCGATCGATCCAACCACCGCGGCGTACAGCGGCGACGGCCTGGTGTGCGACCCCTGCTCTCTCGCGGACCAGCAGGCCGACGAGGAGCAGATGCGGGCCGCCGTCGAGAACCGCGATGGGCTCGGGCTCGGCGGTCCGGCGTTGTCGTTCACGCAGCGGCGCACCGAGACGCGTCACGCGGACGGAACGGTCACCGTCGACGAGAGCGCGGAGCTCGACGGGTGGGCGATGCGCTTCTTCCGAGCCGTCTTCAAGAAGTAGCGCCGCTCCACGGGGCCGCCGCGCAGAGGCCAGCCCGTCTGCGATGGGCTGGCCCGTGCTCCCTGCGTGGGGGCGAGGTGATGGGGCGGCCAGCCCGTCTGCGAGGGGCTGGCCTCCATGCGCGCTCAGCGGGGCGTGACGACCATCGCGTAGGTCGATCCATCGCTGCTCGAGTGGAGCAGCCGACGGCCGAGGGCTTCCTGCTCGCGCGCGGTCTCCTCGAAGACGTCCGCGGAGGGCAGGTCGAGGATGGGCCACGAGGTCTGGCCCCCTTCGCGGCGCCACAGGCCGGCGTAGCGCAGCCCGGATCCGAGGTGCTGGTACGCGTAGAGCCGCGTCAGGGTCAGGCCGCGCGGCGCGTAGGCGGACTGGTAGTACTGGACGTCGCTCGCGCGCAGGCCATAGCGGTAGGCGTAGCCGCCGCCGGTTCCGTGGTCCCACGTGGCCGTGAACCAGAGCTGTCCGCCCGCGACGTACGGCTCGGCGTCGACGAGCTGGGCGGTCGCGTAGAGGTCGCGGAACGCGGTGTTGAACGCTCCGCTCGACAGCTGCGGCTCGGCTCGGACGCCGCCGCCGCGCTCGAAGAGGCCGCTGTAGCGGGCACCCGCGGTGGTGTCGGTGCCCGAGACCATGCGCGGGAAGTAGCCGCTGGCGATCAGGCTGGCGGCGGTGCCCTGGTACGACGAGAGGGTGCGCGCGTGCCGCACGGGCCCCGCGCCGAGCGGCTGGAACGAGCCGGTCGCCCGCCAGGCTCCGGACTCGGCGTAGCTCGAGAGCACCTGGGCGTAGTAGCCGCGCTGCGCGAAGTAGCCGAAGGCCTCGTTGTAGGTGCTCGCGTCCACGTCCGCGAAGTTGTGGGGGATGGGGGCCATCTGCGTCTCGTGCTGCCGCCAGCGCGAGGGGTCTCCGCCCTCCTCGCCGCAGGGGCCGTAGCCGCCGTAGGGGTCGAAGAGGACCCACTCGGTCGTGGGGGCGGCGCGCGTGCAGTGGGGGTAGCCGTCGTCGAGGCAGCGGCGGAACGAGGTCTCGATCGCCGCCTGGAAGTGGACGTGGGTGTGCTGCTGACCCTCGTCGCCGCCCGTCGATCCGGCCCAACCGAGCGGCTGCCCGGCCGCGACGCGGTCGCCGATCTGGACTCGGAGCGTGTCCTCGTTGCTGCCCCAGGTCTCGTCGAGCCACGCGAGGTCGCTCGCCGACGGTGAGGCGCTCGCGAGGATGGCCTGCGCGCGCTGCGCGTCGCCGATCTCCTCGTACCAACCGTTGGCTCGCTGGGCGATCCTCGGGCGCTCGGCCACGATCAGCGTCGCGAGCGTCTGGGCGATGTCGTGGTCACGACCGTCGCGCAGGCCGTGGTACATGGTGCGGATCCGGCGCCCCTCCAGGGGTCCGCTCGTGGGCTGGTGCTCGATCACGACCACGTTCCCCGGGCCCGCCGCCCAGCCGACCCAGATCACGCGACCCGGCGCGGCGGCGCGGACGAGGAAGTCCTCCTCGTACTGGTCCTCGTAGTCGATGCCCCCGTGGAAGGGGCCCCACTCGATGCTCTCGGCGAACGGGTTGCGCAGCCACACCTCGTCGTCGACGAAGGGCTCCTGCAGGGGGATCTCGAGCCCGAAGGAGGCGAGCCACCCATCGAGGTCGACCACGCCCTCCTCCGACGGAGGGTAGTAGCGGGTCTCGGTGCGTCCGCCGTCGCGCTGAAAGCCCACCGTGGCGCCCGGCGGCGTGGTGTAGAGGCAGTCGCGGCCGGAGCAGACGAGGCTCGAGAGGTCGGGGTCGGCGAGGGCGCCGGTGCCGTCGCGGTTCGCGTAGGCCCGGACGTAGTACGTCTCCGGCCAGTCGTAGCTGCCGAACACGGCGTAGCTCGCGGTGCAGGAGGAGGTGTCGAGGGACGTGAGGACCAGCGGGCCCTCGGCGGCGGTGGTGGGATCGTCCACCTCGGCGGCGCAGGCCGACGAGAGCGCGGACGCGAGGAGCGCGAGGAGGAGGTGGCGTCGAGTCATGACGTCGAGCTAGCAGGGGCCGTCGTTGCCTTCTGTTGCGGTTCGTTGCAGGTGGGTCGCGGTGGGGAGGTCTCCCCGCGAACCGGCGCCGCGGCGAGGATTCGGGGGTAGCCTTCGCTTCGTGGGGACACCCTCGCTGCGGCTCGACGCTCCCGCGCGCGCGCTCGACCTCGCGCTCGACCTCGCGATCGAGGCCACGCGGGCCTTCATCGAGCGGCCGACCCCCGCGCGAGCCCGCGACGTCGAACGGCGCGCACGGGCGCTCGGCTGGGGGGCGCGGGACGTGCTCGTCGCGCGGTGGTGCGAGGCGCCGCTCCCGTCGTCTTCGATCGTCGGGGTCGGGGACGCGGCCTTCGCGCTGGCCTCCACGGCCCTGCACATCGCGCGGCCGCATGCCGCGCTGACGCTGCTCGAGCGCAGCGAGGGCCCGTCGCGGCTGGCGCTCTGGTTCAACCGGGGCGTCGCGCGGTGGCGGCTCGGGGAGCTCGAGGAGGCGCGGCGCTGTATGGACGAGGCGCGGCGATCGCTGCCCGCCTCGACGACGACGCGGGCGCGCGCCGTGGCGGAGGCTCGCGAGGCGCTCGACCAGCACGCGCGGGCCTGCGCGCGGCGACTCGGGGTGGAGCGGGTCCAGGGTCCGCGCCTCGCGCTGCAGCTCCTCGACCCGGTGCACGCCGCGCCGCTGCGCGCGCATCAGGCCGACCCGTCGGTCGCTCGGCGCGCGAACATGACGCGCCTCGCCGCGCTGCTCGACGCCCAACGCTTCGTCGAGCGGCAGCTCGCGCGCCCCAGGCGGCTCCCGCTCGCGGTCCTTCACCACCGGTGGGGCGCCATCGGCTTCGCCAGCCTCCAGCGCGTCGACCCCGAGCGGGCCTCCGTGAGCTACTGGCTGGGCGCGGAGACGCATGGGCAGGGGTTGGGGACGGAGCTCGTCGGGCTCCTGTCGAGCTTGGCCGAGGGGCAGGGGATCCGGGAGCTGCAGGCCAGCGTGCTCGAGTCCAACGTCGCCTCCGAGCGAATCCTGAGCAAGCATGGCTTCTTGCGGGGGGACGGCGGGGCGAGCGGGCCCTCGATCGAGCTCCGTCGTCGCCTGCGAGGTCCGGATCCGACCTGACCCCGATGGCCGAGGTCCGTGTAGCCTGCGCCCATGCACATCTCGGCGATGAGTGGGAACGAGATCTACTGCCTGGCGCAGAAGGGGCTGACGCCGGGCGAGATCGTGGTCGGCAACTCGGTCGTCTCGCTCGGCGTGGCGGGCGGGCTCGGGGCCGCGGGGCGGACCTTCGCGGGCGGCGAGATCACGCAGATCACCTCGCTCATCAGCGACGGGCGCCACGCGGCGATCCAGCGGATGGAGGACGAGGCCCGGCGCGACGGCGCGATCGGGGTGACCGGGGTGCGCAGCAAGCTCGGGCGGCTCGCGGGCTTCACCGAGTTCCTCGCCCAGGGCACGGGCGTGGTCGCGCAGCAGCCGAGCGGCAACTTCTTCAGCACCGCCGCGAGCGGGATCGGCCTCTACTGTCAGCTCGACGCCGGCTACCAGCCCGTGCGCTTCGCGATGGGCAACATCGCTTACGCGCTCGGGGTCGGCCGCGGCGTGATGGGGAGCTTCCGGACGCTCGCGCGCGGCGAGGTGTCCGAGTACTCGTCGATGTACAACGAGATCCGCCACACCGCGCTCGCGCGGCTACGGCAGGAGGCGGCGGCGGCCGGCGCGAACTCGGTCGTCGACGTGCGCATCGAGATGCTCCCGTACGGCCCGGGCACGGTCGAGCTGCTGCTCACGGGGACCGCGAGCCACCACCCCGCGATCAGCCAGGGCCCCGTGCAGCCGCAGCAGGTGATCACGAGCGAGCTCACCGGCGAGGAGCTCTGGAACCTCGCAAGCCTCGGCTACGCCCCGCTCCAGATCGTGATGGCCACCAGCGTCTACTCGCTCGGCGTCGCCGCGGGGATCGGCGCGATGTTCCAGGGCCTCCGCCGCACCGAGCTGCCCGAGGTGACCCAGCTCATCTACCAGGCGCGCGAGAACTGCCTCGAGCTCGTCCGCCGCGAGGCGCAGTCCCTCGGCGCCGAGCGGGTCCTCTCCACGCGCCTGCAGATCCGCGAGATCGGCCAAGGGCTCGTCGAGATCGTGGCGTTCGGCACCGCGGTGCGGCGCGCGCTGCCCGGGATGGACACGCAGTCCAAGCAGCTCATCCCGCAGGCGCTGATCCTCGACCGCGGGAGCCTGGACGCGGAGGAGAACATCCAGGGCCTGTCCCCCGCGGCTGCGCCGATGGACGTCGCCCGCCGCGGCCTGCAGGGCGGCGGTCAGCAGCTGATCGGCTGCGCGATCATGATCGTCGTCTTCGGCTTCATGATCTGCATGGGCCTGTTCACGGCCCTGGTGCAGGGTCACTAGATCGAGCGATAGACCTGCACCACGTAGGCGCCCGCGCCTTCGACCATGCGGATCTGGATCCTGTACGTGCCCGACTCGGACGGGCAGATGGGTCGCATCTGCCCGATGTACGGATCGGGGTCGCGGGTCGTGTCGCGCTGCAGCAGCACGTCGTTGGGGTCGTAGATCCGCAAGTCGAGATCCTCGACCCCCTCGCCGCCGGCGCCGAGGATCTTGTAGCACCAGCCCGGGTGCAGGACGTGGCTGACGTCGCGCACGTCGCCGCGGGCGGCCTCGCCCCGGGTGGAGGCCTCGTCGAGGATCATGTACGGGGCGCGCTCCCGGCCGAGCTCGCGGAGCCGCGCCTCGAGCGCGTCCGCGGGCTCCGGGACGGGCGGCGCGCCCTCGATGACGTCGTCGTCGCGCGACGGAGCGGCCGCGTCGCACCCGAACAAGGCGAGCGCGACCAGTCCGACGGCGACGGTGCTCTTCAAGGAGCGGTGTCCAGGACCATCACGGGCGTGAAGCGCGTGTCGCGGGTGCCGTCGCCGAGCTGACGGTTGTCGTTGAGACCCCAGCACCACACGCTGCCGTTCGCGCGGATCGCGCAGGCGTGCACCGAGTTGGCGGCGATGAAGGTCGCGTCGTCGATGGTCGCCACGGTGACCGGCGCCACCGAGCAGTCGCCGTTGCTGTCACCCGAGGTGCAGTTGGTCCCGTGGTCCATCACGCCGTCGCCGAGCTGGCCGCGGTCGTTGAAGCCCCACGCGCTGATCGTCCCGTCGGCGTGGAGCGCGTACGAGGTCCGGCTGCCGCCCGCGACCTGGATGATGTCGGTGAGGCCCGGCACCGCGGCGGGGAGGTCGACGGCCTGGGTGGTGGCGGGGTCCGCCTGACCGGCCTGGCCGGTGCGGTTGTCGCCCCAGCACATGACCGGGCCCGGGGTGCCCGGCGCCGACACGACGGCGCACACGTGGGCCGAGCCGACCGCGATGTCGGAGACCTGGCCGAGCGGCGTCGTCGTGCCGCCGACGGTGCGGACGTCCGGCGCGCAGTCGGGCATGTCGGTCGCGCTGAGCATGCAGGTGCGCGTGGTCTCGTTGCCGTCGCCCATCTGGCTCGAGTTGTCGTAGCCCCAGCAGTAGACGTGGTCGGCCGTCCGCGCGCAGGTGAAGCTGCCCGGCGACACGGTGACCTGGAGCGCCCCGGTCAGCTCGACCGGCGGCGTGGCCATCGCGTCGAGGAGCACGGGCGCGTAGTCCACGATCTGCTCGCTGATCATGCCGTTGCCGAGCTGGCCGACGACGTTGTCGCCGACGCAGAGCACGCGGCCGCCCGAGCCCTGGATCACGCAGGCGTGGCTGCCCGTCACCGACGCCGACACGATGTCGGTCAGGTCGTTGTCGAGCCTGGCCGTCTCACGCTCGCGCGCGACGCCGCCGGCGACCTCGGGGACGGTCTCGTTGCTCCAGCACCACATCGCCCCGCCGCGCAGCGCGCAGCTCGAGCTGAAGCCGTCGACCGCGAGCGAGGTCGCGTCGTCGATGATCGGGAAGCCGCCGCCGTTGTCGTAGCGGACGTTGACCGGCGTGCCTGCGCAGTCGCTGGGCGTCGAGCCGGGCATCGCGCACTCCTCGTGCCGGCTGCGGTTGTCGCCGAGCTGCGAGTCCTGGTTGTAGCCCCAGCAGAGGACCTCGCCGTTCTCGCGGCGGCCGCAGGAGTGGAGGATCCCGAGATCCAGCTCGACGAACTCGCACCCGGAGCCGGTGCAGCCCGACGGACCGGCGTCCGGCCGCGCGGCGTCGGTGCCGCCTGCGTCGACGCCCATCATCATCCCGGCGTCGACTCCGCCGGCGTCGTCACCGCCTCCGGCGTCGGTTCCCATGTCTTCGCCGCAACCCATGAGCAGGGCTGCGAGCGCGGCGGCGGTGAAGAAAGCATCTCGGTTCATCGGGGTCCCCTCTTGCGTGGCCGGGAACCCTAGTCGAGGCCGTGAGGACCTTCAACACGCGGTGAGAGGACCACCAGAGCCTCCCCCGCGCGGGCCTCGCCGCCCTCCGAGAAGGTGTCGACCGAGACCAGCCAGGTCCCGGGCTCGAGCGTCGCCTCGATCTCGCGGTCGGCCCGCTCCACGCAGGCCGCGCCGGTCGCCTCGCCGCGCAGCAGGTGCACGTCGACGTCCACGTCCTCGCGCCCGACCGCGAGGAGCCGCACCGCGAGGGGGCGATCGACGACGAGGCGGTAGACGATCTCGCGGCCCGACTCGTCGGCGTCGCCGCAGGCGTAGCGATCGATCGAGCGGCTGCCGCCGGTGCGGGTGTCGACCAGCTCGGCGAAGGGTAGGGCGCGGACCTCGCGCGGCGACGCGGCCGTTCCGTCCCCCTCGACCGGCGGATCCGGCGATCCGTCGGCGCCCTCGAGCGCCGCGCGCCGGGTCGCGTCGAGCCCCCGCAGCGCCAGCAGGTTGCGCGCGTTGTGGCCGTACTGGAGACCCGCCTCGTCGAGGACGCAGGCGCGGCCGCGCCCGTCGACCGGGTAGATGTTCGGGTGCACCCCGTCCCCCGCGAGCCCCAGCCGCGGCAGCCTCATCATGAGCTGGTGGTAGTCGAGGTACGGCAGCCGACGGGCCCGCGCGATGGCCCAGCCGACCGTGTTGTACCGCTCGACCCAGCGCTCGGTCTCCGGGTCGTCCCGCCGGGGCGAGATCGCGCTCAGGATCGGGATCACCCCGTTGGCCTCGAGCCCCTCGACGATCCGGAGCATGCGCTGCGCGTAGCGGTAGTCGTCGGCGCCCTCGACGTCGTTGCCGCCGTTCATCACGAACGCGAAGCGCGGGCGGATCGCGCGGACCTCCTGCAAGAGCGGGGAGGGATCCCCGTCGAGCACGTGGCGCGCGCTCCAGCCCTCGTGAGCTGCGCGGCTGACGCGCCGGTAGCTGTCCCGGCTCCCCGCGTGGCGGTTCCGGAAGTGGGCGAGGGTGGCCTCGAGCTCCTCGCGGCCGGCGAGGTCGACCTCGTCGGGGCTCGAGAAGCACTCGAGGAAGCCGCGGCTGACGGTGCTCGAGTCGCCGACCTTCATGAAGACGTCGTCCTGGCGGCGATCGCTGGTCGCCCGGATCGCCCGCAGGTGCTCGACGAGGGACGCGGTGAGCACCGACAGCTCGGGGATCGGCTCGATGCGGACGCCGGGCTCCGGTGGCGCCGGCTCGGGCTCGGGAGCCTGGGCCACCGGCGCCGCCAGCTCCGGCGCCACCTCGGGCATCGCGGGGCCGCCCTCCGAGCCGCAGCCGAGGGCCGCGACCGCGAGCACGCACGCTGTCCATCGCCGCGCCATCGCCGGACCGACGGGTAGCATCCGCGGCGGGCCGGGGCATACCCTCCGCCGATGCGTCGCGCCGAGAAGGCCTCGAAGATCTCTGCGATCCTGGACGAGCTCTATCCCACCGTCCCGATCCCGCTCGATCACGCGGACCCGTTCACCCTGCTGGTGGCCGTGGTCCTGAGCGCGCAGACCACCGACAAGAAGGTCAACGAGGTCACGCCGGCGCTCTTCCGAGCGGGCGGCGATCCTGCGCGGATGGCCGCGCTCGGCGCCGATCGGATCCACCCCTACATCCGCGAGCTGGGCCTCGCGCCGCAGAAGGCCAAGGCGCTCGCGGGGCTCTCGGCGCTGCTGATCGAGCGCCACGGCGGCGAGGTGCCACAGTCGTTCGAGGCCCTCGAGGCGCTGCCCGGGGTGGGGCACAAGACCGCGTCGGTGGTGATGGCGCAGGCGTTCGGGGTCCCGGCGTTCCCCGTCGACACGCACATCCATCGGCTCGCCGCGCGGTGGGGGCTCAGCGACGGAAAGAGCGTAGAGAAGACCGAGCGCGACCTCAAGAAGCTCTTCCCCGAGGCCCGCTGGAACGACCTGCACCTGCAGATCATCTACTTCGGCCGCGAGCACTGCCCCGCCCGCGGGCACGACCTGACGGCCTGTCCGATCTGCGGCTGGGCGGCCAGCAAGAAGCGGATCGCGGAAGAGACGAAGCGGCGCTGAACATTTGCCCAAGCGATCCGGCGCTGTTAGAGCCGGAGGCGATGAGCAAGAGGAACATCGGGGCGCTGGTCGCCGTCATCGTCGTCGGCTTGGCCGGAGCAGGCCTCTGGGCCTGTGGGGGTGGCGAAGAGACGCCCACGCCGAGCCCGACCCCGAACCCCACCGCGACCCAGGAGGGGCACGCCGAGGGGACCCCGCCGCCGAGCGGCGGCAGCGCCGACGTCCCCGACGATCTGCCGAACGGGCTGCTGCTGGCCTACTCGCAGTTCCCCGTGCGCGACGGCCGCGTGGTGCCCGAGCCGGGCGCGGCGCGGCTGGAGATCCTCACGCGCAGCGGCGGCGAGTGGCACGTCGAGGTCGTCGAGGACGACACGAGCAACGTCTTCCACAAGGCGATGGTCTACACGCCGCCGGGCGGCGAGCCGGGCATCCTGACGCTCGGGGCGCAGGGCGCGCGCGTGAAGCTGTGGCGTCGCCAGAACGGCCGCTGGACCGCGCAGACCCTCTGGGAGGCCTCGTTCGGGGGCCGCTTCGATCGCATGCGCGACGCCGAGGCCGCGGACCTGTTCGGAGACGGCCGCGCCGCGCTCGCGATCGCGACCCACGACCAGGGCGTCGTGGCGACGCTGCGCGCGAACGCCAACGGCGGCTTCGACGCCACCGAGCTGGTGCGCACGCCCAACATGTTCATCCACGAGATCGAGATCGGGGACCTGAACGGCGACGGGACCCCCGAGGTCTACGCCACGCCCAGCGAGCCGAACGATCTGGACGGCGGTGACCAGTCGGGGAGCGTCGTGCGCTTCGTCCCCCGCAACGGGAACCAGCAGACCGTGGTCGCGGACCTCGGGAACCGCCACGCCAAGGAGATCTGGGTGGGCGACGTGGACGGCGACGGACGCGACGAGCTCTACGTCGCGGTCGAGGCCCACACGACGGGCACCGGCGCCAACGTCGAGATCGACGCCCCCGTCGAGATCCGGCGCTACGAGGCGAACACCCCCGCCACCGGCGGCGTGGTCATCGCGCGCATCCAGGACCGGCTCTGCCGCTTCCTCACGGTCGGCGACCTCGACGGCGACGGCCACCGCGAGATGGTCGCGGCCGCGTTCTCGAGCGGCCTGTGGCTCTTGCGCCCCGGCCGCGATCCGAACGGCGAGTGGTCGATGGAGAGCATCGACCGCGAGTCGTCCGGCTTCGAGCACGCGAGCTACATCGCCGACCTCGACGAGGACGGCCGCGACGAGCTGTACGTCGCCGCAGACGAGCAGGGCGAGGTGCGCCGCTACGTGTGGGTGAACGGCCGGCCGCGCCGGTCGGTGATCCACCGCCGCGACGTCCCGCGCTCGCAGATGACGTGGAACATCACCGACGCGCCGGTCTCCCTGATCGGCCGCTGAGCCCGAGCCGGCTTCGCCGGTCGCGCCGGGAGGGGGCGCCCAGCGCGCCCAGCCCCCTCCGGCTAGCTCAGAAGATCGCGCCGAGGCGCACGACGTGGAAGGTCCTCAAGGGGTCCGTGTCCACGCCGAGCTCGATGGTGTAGCCGATCTCGATCGAGCCTCCGAAGAGGAACGAGAGCCCGAACGCGGGGCGCACGAGCCAGTTCTCGGTGGTGACCTCTTCGAAGGTGATGCAGCTCATGTCGGCGCCCGGCATGCAGCCCGGCGTCACCATCGCGGTGCGCTCGCTCAGCCGATCGTGGAGGACCGCGATGCCGCCGGCCGGGACGATGTAGAGGGTCGTGAACCCGAACACGTCGATGAAGAACCGATAGCCGAGCAGCGACTCGATCCGGATGAGCTGGCGGTCGCGGCTGAGCACGTCCCCCGTCGGGCTGTCGACGCCGCCGAAGAACAGACCCACGCGGTTCATCAGGGAGACGCGGTCGAAGAGCGTCGCGCCGAGCGTCACGTAGAGCCCGAGCGCGACCGAGCCGCTCTCGTCGACGTACATCGCGCCGCCGAGGCCGAGCTGCGGGCGGAGCTCGCCGATGTAGTCGCCGGGGACGCCGGCGCCGTCGATGGTGGCGTCGATGCGCGAGGCGCGGACCACCAGACCCACGTCGGTGCCGAGGATCCCGGCGCCCGTGATCATCCCGAGCACGCGGCCCTCGCAGTCGAGGAGCGGCGCGCCCGCGTGACCCGCGGCGAGGGCGACGTCGGCCTGGATCGCGGCGTCGTTCACCGCCGCGACCTGACCCTGCACGACCGACCACCGGAGCAGGCCCGCGCCGCGGTCCCCGAGCACCGCGGCGGCGCCGTCGAACGGGTGACCGAGGGCGACGGCGGGGCGGCCGATCATCGCGCTCGTCTCGGGCGCCGGCTCGAGGGGCGTGACGTCGAGCGGCTCGTCGAGCTCGAGGATGACGAGGTCGAGCGCCTCGTCGCGCGCGACGATGTGGGCTTCGTGCCGGACGTCGTCGTGGGTGACCACGGACGCGCCCTGGCCGAGCCGGACGAGGCTGAACGCAGTCACCACGTGCCGGCGCGAGTGGTAGACGAAGCCCGCCCCCCACGTGCGGCCGCTCCGGACCCGCACCACCGCGTCGACCGCGGCCTCGCGCGCCCGGGCCGAGCACGGCTCGACGAGGTCTGGGGGATCCGGCACCGCGCGGGGCGGCGGGACCGGCGCGACGGGCGGCGGCGCGGGGGGCTCCGGCGGCGGCGGGACGTGGGGGGCGGCCTCGGCCTCAGGCCCCTCGTCACCGGGCTCGGCGGGCGCCTCGACGCCGGCTTCCGCATCCGCTTCCGTAAGTGCTTCCGTACCCGCGTCGGGCGTCCCCGCGTCCTGCGCGCGCACGGCGGCAGGCGAGGCCCACGCGAGGAGGAGGGCCAGGCAAGTCGTTTTTCGCATGTTCATCGAGGGAGGATCTCGTCCATGTAGTCGGGGTGGTCGTGACAGAAGGTCGACGTGCTGTAGCCCGGCAGCGCCATGCGCTCACCGAGCGGTCGATCGCCGCCCGAGTCCATCAGGCAGCCCTCTCCGTCGAAGTCGTTGTGGTAGACGGTCGGCGAGCCGTACGGCTGCGCCATCCCGAGGCTGTGCCCGAGCTCGTGCGAGGTCGTCTCGCCGATGATCGAGCCGAGCGCCCGGATCGCGGCGGCCACCGCGGCGTTGCGCTCCGGGGTGCCCTCGCCGCGCGCCTCGGCGCGGGTGGCGGGCTGGTTGCGCACCGGGTCGAAGATCTCGTCGAAGAGCGGCTCCGGGTCGGGCGCGCCCGGTGGCGGATCGCCCGGGAGGTCCGGGTGCGAGCTCCAGAACAGGAACGACTCGACGAACACCCCGCCGTAGCCGGGGTAGCCGTCCATCTGCGTCTCGGCGTTGGTCCCGCCGATCGAGTCGAAGAGCCGGAGGTTCCCGATGTCCTTGCCCGGCGAGTTGTCGTAGCCGAAGAGGCCGACGCCGTTCGGGTCGGGGCCGCCGATCTCCACCACCGAGTAGGCCGAGCGGACGTAGTCGTCCGGCTCCTCGAAGCGCAGGTCCACGTTCCAGCTCGCGTAGATGTCGCGCATGCGCTCCTGCACGCGCGCCTCCACCTCGGGCGCCGCCTCGTCGAGGCCGAAGCTGGTGAGGCTCGAGTAGAGCCCCGGCAGGAAGCGCACGTAGACGACCTGACGCACCGGGCCGAGCACGAACCCGAACGGCACGGCGGCGCCCTCGAGCTCCTCCGTCCCGCGGATCGCGATCGGCGTCGCCGTCCCCATGAACGTCCCGCGCGCGTGCCCGAAGAGCGCCGACGCGAGGACGTCCCGCCGGATCGCGGGCTCGACCACGAGCTGCACCTCGCTCCCCGACACGTAGCCGGGCACGATCTCCTGCGGCCCGAACGGCTCCGGCGGCTCGCCCCCGGAAGGCGTGAACACGCCCTCGAGCCGGATCAGCGTCGTCTCGTCCGGCCGGTCCGGCCCGCCGAGGAAGCCCGCGCCGAGCACGTGCAGGACCTGGCCGACCGTCGCCTCGGTCGGGTCGAGCGTGTAGAGGTCGGGCGGGTTGAAGTGCAGGGTCGTCGTCAGCGCGCCCGACTCGCTCGTCTGCCCGGAGCGCAGGCGCGAGCGGAGCTGGATGGTGCCGTCGAAGGTGCCCGGCTGGAGCCCGCCGATGTCGGTGGTCAGCACGATCACCCCGCGCTCGCGATCCACGCGCTCGAGCGGCGCCACCGGGAGCGTCACGTCGACCGCGCTCGAGCCGCCGGCGTCGGCGGTGAACGTCCCGACGAGCTGCGCGGTGAGCTCGCCCTCGGTCGCGCTGATGATCCCGTTGCCGTTGACCACCGCCACGTCGTTGCGGTGCACCTCGCCGCGCGGGGTCTCGAACAGATCGACGGGGAGCTCCCCGACGAGCCGCAGCGTGATCTCGTAGGGCTGCGACGCGAGCCCGTTGCCGAACGCGACCAGGTCGAGCGTGTGCATGCCCGGCCCGAGGGTGCCGACCGCCTCGGCGCTGAGCAGGAACACGAGGACGTCGTCGGAGCCCGGCACCACGTCGAGGACGGCCACCGACTCGCCGGCGCGCTCCATCGAGAGGCGCGCGTCGAGCCCGATGCGGTCGAGGCCGAGCCCGCGCACCTCGATCGCGGAGCCCTCGATCGCCGGCTGCGCGACGACCACGTCCAGGATGATCGGCGCGTCGATGCCCGCGTCCGGAGGCGGGGGCGTGGACGGGTCACAGGACGCGAGCACCAAGGCGAGACCAAGCAAGAGCGCGAATCGCACCGGGGCAGTCTAGAACAGGGGGCCCTCCGAGACCGCTCCAATGCTCGCGGCCCCCGGAGCCCAGGTCCGCTAGACTCTGCGGCATGGCTTGGAAACGTTTGGGGTGGTGTCTGGCGGTCCTCGCGCTCGGTTGCGCCGAGGGCAGCGGGGCGAGCCTGCAGCCGATCGGCGCGCAGACCGTCCGGGTGAACGAGATCCTCATGGTCACGATCGCCATCGACAACCCGGAGGGCCGACCGGTCGAGCTCCGAGTCGAGGCGCCCGAGGACCTGCCCATGTTCGACAGGGTCCACTCCTTGAGCACCGAGCCCGGCGGCGCCGTGTTCCGGTGGGCGCCGCTCCCGAGCCACGTGGGGATGCACGAGCTCACGTTCATCCTGTCGACGCCGGGCGGAGGCACCGAGCTCGACCGCGAGACGGCGCTCGTCGAGGTGCGCGCGTCCGACGACTCCGCGCCCGTGTTCGTCCGGCCGGGCGCCGGGGGCACCTACGACGTCGAGCGCGACCCGTGCGTGCAGTTCGACGTCGAGGTCCGCGACGACGACTCGACCGACGTCGACATCGGGACCCGCGTCGAGCCCCCCGAGGGCGCGACCCTCGCCAACGCGGGCCCGCGCCGCGCGACCTTCGACTGGTGCCCGACGCCCGACCAGATCGCGGCCGCCGAGCGCTGGACGATCCAGCTCTACGCCGACGACAGGGATCACCCCCGCGTCGAGCACGACTACATCGTGGTGCTCCGCAGCGGCCCCAAGGACGGCTGCCCGGGCGCGTCGCCGACGATCACGATCGAGCGCCCCGCGTCGGGCGAGGCGATCACGAGCGGCACGAGCTACCCGATCGAGGTCAGCGTCTCGGACGACATGGGGCTGCGCGACGCGCCGCTCCTCTACTACACGACGTCGGAGCCGGCGGACCCGTCGATGCCGGACGTCACGGAGTTCGAGCAGGCCACCTTCGAGCCCGGCGAGGCCGGGCGCTACGTCGCGCGCGTGCCTCCGCTCGGGTTGTCCGTCGGCGCGATGCAGCAGGTCTGGTTCCTCGTCAGCGCGACCGACAACGACGACCCGACCGGCTCGTCCTGCGACCACCGCACCGACTCGCCCGTGGTCTCCTTCTTCGCGGTCGGCGGGATGCCCGCGGACGGCAGCCTGCGGCAGTGTGACTTCTGCACCGCGTCGACCGAGTGCGCGTCCGGCATCTGCGCGAGCGCGGCCGGTGGCGCGCGCTGCGTGGACGCGTGCTCCGACGCGGCGTGCACGGCGGGCACCTGCGGCGCCACCGTCACCACCGAGGGCGGGACCCGCGCGGGCTGCGGTCCCCTCTCGGAGACCTGCGGCAGCGGCGGCGGGATGTGCACCGACGACTCCCGCGAGGACAACGACACCGCGACGACCGCCACGCGCTACACCGCGCCGATCACGGACGGCCAGATCTGCTCGGGCGACGAGGACTTCTTCGCCATCGCGGTGGGCATGGGCGACGAGGTCGTGGTGACCGTCGACGGCTTCTCCCACTCGGCGGGCGACCTCGACCTCGAGCTGCGCGCGGCCGACGGCACGATCCTCGGGACGAGCGCGAGCGTGCGCGACTCCGAGAGCGTGACCTACTGCAACGGCGACGCGGCCACGACCCTGACGGCGCGCGTGTTCGGCTTCAGCAGCGCCGAGAACGCGTACTCGTTCCGCGCCGACGTCGCGCCGGATCCCGCGGGCTGCTGCGTCGACGACCTCGGCGAGGACGACGACAGCCGGACCACCGCGCGCACGCTGACCTTCACCTCCGACGTCGCGAGCGCGGAGGGCACCGCGTGCTCCGGCGACGACGACTGGCTCGCGATCCCGATGTCCGGGCCCGGCACGATCGACGTGCTGGTGCTCTTCGACCACGCGCTCGGCGACATCGACATCGCCCTCTACGACCCGATGGGGACACGGCTGCGATCGGCGGTCAGCTCGACGGACGACGAGATGATGACGGTCGACGTGAGCGGCGGCGGCACCTACACGCTGCGCATCTACAGCTTCGGCGCGCGCGGCGGCAACGACTGGATCGCCGAGATCACGCGGAGCCTCGGATCGAGCTGCACCTCGAGCCTGGAGTGCCCGCCCGACACGGTCTGCGACTCGGGGATGTGCCGCGACGGCCGCTGCATGGGCACGCCGGGCTGCCCCGCGATGCACCAGTGCGTGCAAGCGGGCCCCATCCCCGCCGCGCCGCGCTGCGGGGCCGCGTGCACCGACAACCCGGACTGCCGCGCCGAGGAGGCGTGCAAGTGGTTCGCGGAGGGGCGCTTCTGCGGCCGCCGCGGCAGCGGTCAGAACGGCGACGCGTGCTCGAGCTTCTCCGTGTGCGGGCTGCAGCGCTCCTGCGTCCAGTGGGCGGGCGGCTACTGCGCGCGCGTGGGCTGCACCTCCAACGCGGACTGCGAGTCGGGGACGTACTGCGTCACCGAGGGCGCGATCAACGTGTGCGCGCTGAGCTGTGTGAGCGCGCCGTGTCGAGACGCCGAGGGCTACTCGTGCGACTTCACGCCGACGCTGGGGGGCACGAGCCGCTTCGTCTGCCTGCCGGGCTGACGGCTACTGCGGCAGGCCCTCGAGGGGGTCGCTCGTGTCGCCGAAGTCGAGCTGGCGTTGCACCGCCGGCCGGTCGTCTTGATCGGTCGGCTGGCGATGCCGCGGCGCGGCGTGGCGGCGCCCCGCGTCGGTCCCCGCGTCGGGCCGCGCGAGCGTCGGGTACTGCGTGAGCTCGGGCTCGGGGCCCGCGTCGTAGTCCGGCTCGACGAACTCGGGGAAGCTCCAGTCCTCGATGGGGAGCACGCTCGATCGGAGCAGCCAGATGCCGCCCCCGACCACGACCAGCCCGACCACGACGCCGCCGATGATCTTGCCCCAGGGGGTCTTCTTCTCGGAGCCCTCGCGGATGCGCGCGTGCGCCTCGTCGCGCGCCTGCTCGGTCTTCGCCTTCTGGACGTCGAGCTCGCGCCGGAGCGAGTTGAGGCTCATCCGGTCGTACTCGCTGACCGGCTTCTCCGGCTCGTTCTCTTCGCTCACGGTGGGACCAGGCTACGCGGACCGGGACGCCGGGGTCCACGCTCCGTTTGTTCAGCCCTGCCGGAAGACGCCGATCACCGCGCCCGTCCCGTTGGTCTTCACCACCAAGATCTCGCCCGCGCCCTGCCGGATGAACACGTCCGCGTTCATCTCGTCCTGGCGGTAGTGGCGCGACCGGCCGCGCAGCTCGGTGGGGTGGGCGGCCTGGCCTCCCGTCGCGAGGGAGCGCACGAAGCCCGCGAGCGGGTGCGCGGGATCGACGGTGCCGCCGGCCGTGAGCGTCGCGAGCACCTCGCGGGTCTGCGCCTGCTCCTGCTCGTTCTCCGCGATCACGTCGCCGAAGGACATCTGCTCGCCGGGGCGCGCGACGAACCAGTCGACCTCCTCCCCACGCCAGGCGTTGAAGGTGCTGAACGCGCGGCCGATCAACGAGTAGGCGACGGTGGTCGCAGGCGGTGGGCCGCTCGCGGCCTCGAAGCGCCCGAGGGCCTCGCACGCGAACGCGTTGCCCGGACACGCGAGCGCTCGGACCTGCGCGAGCTGCGCGTCGGTGATGTCGCTGCCCGCCGCCGCGGTGACCGGGCTCGCGGGGGCCTCGGTCTCTTCGTCCGGCGGCTGGGCGCCGCACGCCAGGCAGAGGGCAAGCAGCCCGCCCGCGGCGAGGAGGTGCTTGGCGGTGGCTCGGTGACGCATCGCGCGAGCTTCGGCGCGACAGGGGGGCGCCCGCAAGCGGTTCGCGCGCATCACCGCCGTGGATACCGATGGGCGCCCGCCGTACCATCGGCCCTCGTGGGTGGTGTGGCGCGGCGGTATCGCGATCTCGCGGTGCTGGGCGAAGGGGGCATGGGCGCGGTCCGCCTCGTCCACGACGGCGCGCGCGAGCAGCCCGTGGCCCTCAAGCGCGTGCTGCTGCCGACCCCGAGCGCGCTGATCCGCTTCAAGCGCGAGTTCCGCGGCGTCGAGCGGCTGCTGCACCCGAACCTCGTGCGCCTCTACGAGCTCGGCGAGGACGAGGAGGGCCCCTACTTCACGATGGAGGTCGTCGACGGCGTCGACCTCGGGCGCTACTGCCGCGAGGGCCTCGGGGATCCCGGCAGCGACGCGCCGCTCGTCGCCGAGAGCGGCGAGGTCACGCGCTCCCGAGGGACCGCGGACACGCTCGACGCGATGTACGCGCCGACGATGGAGGCTCGGGGGCCCGACGCGGCGGCGCGCGGCGTCGCGTCCTCCTCCGCCGTGGACGTGGCGACGATCCAGCGGCGCGTCGCGCACACGTACCCGCAGATCCTCGAGGGGCTCTCGTGCCTTCACGCCGCCGGCATGGTCCACCGCGACCTGAAGCCCGCCAACGTCATGGTCGACCGCACCGGCGCGGTGAAGCTGCTCGACTTCGGGATCCTCGCGAGCGTCAGCGCCCCCGCGGAGGACGCGGGGCGCGTCGCCGGCACGATCGGGTTCATGGCGCCAGAGCAGCTCCGAGGCGCGGACCCGGAGCCGGCGAGCGACCTCTACGCGCTCGGCGCCATGCTGTTCCTGCTCGTGTCGGGCCGCCCCGTGTTCGAGGGGCCCCCGACGACGCAGATGCTCGCGCACCTCGACGCCACGCCGCCGCGGCTCGACGAGCTGGTGCCGGGCGTGTCGGTCGCGCTCGCGGACACCTGCGCGGCCCTGCTCGCGAAGGACCCGGCGGCCCGGCCCCGGCTCCCCGAGCTCGGGCAGCTCCTCGCGGCCATCGGCGCGCGGCCGCCCGTGCTCGCGCTCCCGCGCGCGCACCTCGCCGAGCTCCGCGGCCGCGAGGCGCTGAGCGCCGAGCTCGCGGCGAGCCTCGAGGAGAGCCTCGCCGGCCGACCGCGCCTCCACGTCCTGCGCGGCGCGAGCGGCACGGGCAAGACCGCCGTCGCGGAGCACGTGGTGGACCGGGCCGCCCGCGAGCGCGGCGCGCTCGTCGTCCGAGGCCGCGGGCGACCCAACGACCGCATCGCCTACAACGCCATCGACGGCATGATCGATCAGCTCGCGATGGCCCTCGGCCGCCGCCGTCGCCTGTCTCCCGAGGTGCGGCAGGCGGCCGCGGACGCGGCGCTGATGTTCCCCGTGCTCCGCGACGTCGCGGCCGACAGCGCGACCCCGGGGCGCCTCGCGGCCTTCGACGGAGTGGTCGGGCTGCTCCGCGACGCGGCGCAGCGCGGGGGCCTCGTCCTCTCGATCGACGACCTCCAGTGGGCGGACGTCGACTCGGTTCGCCTCCTGTCGCACCTGCTCGACGCGGGGCTCGAGCGCGTCGCGATCGTCGCCACCCTGCGCGACGACGTCGAGCCCGGCCCGCCCGCCGCGCTCGTCGAGGAGCGCGCCGATGTCCGCGTGTTCGACGTGGGCCCCCTCGACGCCGACGCGGTGCGCGCCATCGCCGCCGACGCCGCGCGCGAGGTCGGCTGCGAGCCCGACGAGGCCCAGCTCGAGCGCGCGGTGGAGCTCGCGGGCGGCCGCCCCTTCCTCGCCGAGCTCGCGGGCCGGGCGCTCGGCCGCGCCACCGAGGCGGGGCTCGCGCCGATCGTGACGGAGGCCGTCTCGGAGCACGCCGAGCTGCTCTCGCTCGTGCTCGCGGCCGACGGCTGGACCCGGGTCGGCGAGCTGGCCTCGCTCGCGGGTCGACCGGTCGGCCTGGTCGAGGAGGCGGCGCGCGAGCTCGGTCAACGCGGGTTGCTCCGTCGGTCGGGGCCCGCGGGGCCCGAGGGCTCCGTCGATCTCTACCACGACACGATCCGCTCCGAGCTCGGCCGAGCCGCCCCCGCCGCGGCTCGGGCGCTGGCGCACGGGCGCTTCGCGGACTCGATCCTGGGCGGCGGGCTCGGCGCGCCCCCGCAACGACTCGTGCGTCATCTCCTCGGCGCGGGCCGCGGCCCCGAGGCCTCGCGGGCGGCGCTCGCCGCGGCCGTCGAGGCGGAGGCCAAGCTCGCCTACTCGCTCGCCGCCGACATGTACGGGGTCGTGATCGAGCACGGCGGCGGGCTCGATCCCGGGGTGCCCAAGGCGCACGCGCAGGCGCTCGAGCGGGCGGGGCGCTACGGGGACGCGGTCGCGGCGTGGGAGCGGGTCGCCGGCGACGCCACGGGGACGGCCGCCGCGCTGGCCGCGCTGCGCACCGCGCACTGCCTGATGGCGAGCAACGCGATCGACGAGGGCGCCCGTCGGCTCGACGAGGCGCTCGCGGCGGTCGGGGACCCCCCGCTCGGGACGCGCAACGCCAGCGGCTACCTCGCGGGGCTCGCCTTCCTCGCGGGTCACGAGGCCGGCCGCCTCCGGGAGGCCGGCGCCGCGCCGCCGGAGGTCCTCGAGAAGGCCGAGTGCGACGCCGACCTCGGCCTCCTCGTCGGCGTCCTCGACCCGTTCGCGGGCGCACGCATCTTGCGGCGCGCCCGGCGCGGGTTCGCGACCGCCGGCGCGGCCGAGCGCGTCATCTGGTGCGATCTGTTGTTCGCGGTCTTCGCGGACGCGACGGGCGGCGGGGCGGAGGCGCCGCGGCTCGCCCGGCGCTACCGCGCGCGCGCCGAGCGCATCCGCCGCGAGCGCGCGCCCGACGATCGAGGGAACGACTCGCTCCGCAGCTTCCTCGGGGGGCTCGACGAGCTCCGCGCGGGTCACTGGGACGCGGCGCGCGCCGGCTTCGACGCGTGCGTCGAGCGGGCGCGCTCGGAGGGCCGACGCGGCCGCTTCGAGGAGTCGTACGCGCTGATCCAGCGCGGGACGGTCGACGTCATCCGGCAGCGCCCCGAGCAGGTCGCGGAGGCGCTGGTCACCGTGAGCGCGGTGCTCCGGGAGACCGGGGACGCGGCGATGCAGGCGTACCTCTACGTCGGCCACGCGATGCTCGCCTTCTGGGCGGGGGACCTCCCGACGGCGCTGGGCTGGTTCGACGAGGCGATCGGCGCGCTGCCGCGCGAGCGCCCGACGCTCCAGCGCGTGGTGACGTGGCTGTTCCGGACGCAGCCCGAGAGCTACGGCCAGCCGACCGGGGCGCTCGCGGCGCTGCGCGACGGCGAGCTCGCGTTCGCGAAGCAGAACCGCCTCTTCCGCGGCAACGTGCGCGGCCTCTACGGGGGCATGGCCGCGCTCGCGCACGCCGCCGCGGTGCGCGCGGGCCACCCGCTCGGCGACGCGCGCCTCGCCCGGACGCTCGCGGGTCGCGCGGAGGGCATGCCCGGGGGCGCGGGCGACGGGGAGCGGGCGCTCGCCTACCTCGCCGACGCGCGGGGCCGCCCAGAGGAGGCGCTGCGCCTGCTCGAGCTCGCGGAGACGCGCGCGACGACGCACGACCGGGCGCTGTCCGCCGCGATCGCTCGGTTCCAGCGCGGGCTGCGGCTCGGCGGCGACGAGGGCGAAGCGCTGCAGGCCGACGCCCGCCGGGCGCTCGAGGCGCTCGGGATGCACCCGTTCCTCCTCCACGAGGACCCCGCGCTGCGCGCGTGAAGCGCCCCGCCTCAGGCGGCGATCGGCGGCTGGTCGTCGAGCCGGCGGCGCGCCTCGCGACGCGCTCGATCGAGGTGCCACGCGCGCTCGGACTCGGCCGCGACGGCCTCCTCGAGCAGGCCCCCGACGCGCGCCTCGAGCTCGGGGAGCTCGTACGCCCGAGCCTCCGCTCGCGGGGCGCGCGGCCGCCGGGGGTCCACCCAGTCCTCCACGCCGCGAGCCCGCGCGCGCTCCTCGGCTCGCGTCATCGGGTGCGCCGAGTGGATCGCGCGCAGCGGCGAGCTCGCCGCCACGAAGGGGGAGAACGGCGTGTCGCTGTTGACGTCGACGACGCAACCCAAGTGGTCGGCCCAGCAGTGATCCTCGCCGTAGCCGGTGTCGGTCAGCCCGACCGTCCGCGCGCCGTCCGCGAACAGCTCCGGCAGGCGCGCCTTGAGCCGCGCGATCTTGGCGGGCCCCGAGTTGATGTGGCCCGGGCTCGAGCCCAGCGCCACGTCGACCCCGAGGCGCTCGCCCGCGAGCTCCACGATGGGCTGCGGCGACGCGCTCGCGAGCACGATCCGGAGCCCGGGGTGCTGGGCCCGGAGCGCGTCGAGGTGGGCGCGCTGGACCACTTGATCGTCGGCGTGCCGATCCCAGATGCGCGCGCCGAGCTCGCGCAGGGTGGCGGCGGGGACCGAGCCCATGAGCTCCATCAGCCGGTTCTGCGGGACGCGCTGCACCACGCGCATCGGCTCGTCGCCGAACGCGCGGAACGCCCAGCGGCGGGACCGGTCGGCCTTCGCCGGCAGCTTGCCGAAGACGAAGTAGTAGAGGCCGGGCGAGGCCCACGTCCGAAACCCCTCGCGGAGGTAGCGGAGCGAGCCCGTGAAGCGACGTCGATCGAAGAGGAAGCGACCGGGCTCCCGGTCCTTCTCCATCGCCTCGAGCTCGGCGCGGCCGAACGCGCGCAGCACGCCCAGCTCCCAGCCGAGCAGCTCGCCCATGTTCCGGCCGAGGTGCACCGTGCGATCGAGGTCCATCACCAGCGTCCGCGTCTCGGGCCCGATCACCCGGTCGGCGAGGGTCTGGAACGGGATCGGGCCCTCGTGCAGGACCACGCGCTCCACCAGGCGGAGCTCCGGGCGCGTCGAGGCGTAAGTCATGCTCTCGATGGTGGGCTCGGTCACGTCTCCGAGCGTTCAGCATTCGGTCATGGTTTGGTCACCGCGCCCTCAATCGAACCGGAGGCGCACCTCGGCCGACCCCGGTCCGACGTTCACCGCCACGTCCGAATCGGACGCGGTGACCGGCACCGCGATCCCGACGATGAGGGTGATCAGCCCCGCGGCCTGGGCGAGGCCCGACGCGATCGGGACCGCGAGGTCGGCGCCGCGCATCGACGGGCTGTCGGCGACGGAGATCCAAGGCCCCACCAGCGGGACGAGCGAGCGCTCGATGTCGGAGCCCTCGGGCCCCCGGCCGTTGAACTCGCAGCGGACCGTGAGGAAGCCGTGTCGGCACTCGTTGTTCACGGAGTTCCACACGATCGTGGTCAGGAGGTAGCCCACGTAGCCACCGACCAGGGCGACGAGCCCGGGGACGATGGCCTCCCAGCGCGTGCGCTCGTACGCCCCCTCGAGCTCGAGCTCCGACGCGGCGTGAGGATCGGGCGGCAGCACGAAGTAGGCGCCCGGGGTCACGCCGGGCTGGATGAACGTCAGCGGGACGGGGTCGGGGGAGGGGAGGAGCTGGGCTTCGGCGAGGGTCGGGGCGGCGGCGAGGCCAACCAGGAGCGCGGCCGGGAGCCATCGTGAGAGACGCATGAGGCTTGGATGAACGAGGCGCTCGGACGGCTCACGAAAAGCGCCGCTCGCCTCCGCCGCCCATCCTCGCGACCGAGGACGGCGGGTGTACGTTGCGGGCGTGTCGACCGCCTCGAAGACCTACGTCCTGACCGGCGCGACGAGCGGCGTCGGCCTCGGCGTGGCCCGCGGGCTCGCGTCCGACGGCGTCCGCCTCGTCTCGCTCTGTCGCGACGAGGCGCGCGGGCGCGCCGCGGCCGAGGGGCTCGCGGGCACCGTCGACGTCGTCTCGTGCGACCTCGCCTCGCAGGCGTCGGTCCGTCGCGCCGCGGCGGAGGTGCTCGAGCGCTGCCCGCGCATCGACGCCCTCGTGAGCTGCGCCGGCGTCGCTCCCTGGCAGCGCCACACGACGACCGAGGGCGTCGAGCTCGTGTGGGCCACGAACTTCCTCGGCGCGTTCCTGCTCGAGCACCTCCTCGAGGCGCGGCTGATCGAGAGCGCCCCCTCGCGCGTCGTGCTGATCGCCGGCGACGCCCACCGCAAGGGCGTGATCCACTGGGACGACGTCGAGCTCACGAAGGGCTACGGCGCCATGCCCGCGGGCACGCAGAGCGTCCTCGCCAAGATCCTGTGGACCTACCACCTCGCGCGGCGCCTCGAGGGGACGGGCGTGACCGCCAACGCGTTCTGCCCGGGCTTCGTGCGCAGCGGGCTCACGCGCGATTTCCCCTGGTACCTGCGCCCCGTCATCGCCGTCGGCCACCTCTTCGCGCAGAGCCCCGAGCAAGGCGCGCGCACCCCCGTGTGGCTCGCGACGAGCCCCGAGCTCGAGGGCGTCACCGGCAAGTACTTCCGGTTCATGAAGGAGCTGCGCTCGTCGGAGGCCACCTATGATGTGGCCGCGCAGGACCGCCTCGTCGCGCTCGCGCAAGAGATGACCCAGGTCGACGAAGGCGCGTAGCGAGGATCGCACCATGTACTTCGAGGGTCTCGCCGTCCTGTTCTTCGCCTCCGTCCTCGTCGGCGGGGTCGCCAACTGGTCCAAGGACCTGCGGGACTCGCTGCGCGACCTCATGGATCCGGGGCCCACGGAGTCGATGGCGCTCGCCAACCAGCGCTACTCGTTCGCGAAGACCATCGTCCTCGCGGTGCTCGCCGACGACCACGTCAGCGAAGAGGAGTGGGCCTGCCTCTACGCACTGTACGAGGCCCAGCCCGCGTTCGAAGAGGACCCCCGGGAGGTGGTCGCGGAGCTCCGTCGGCTGGCGAAGTCGATCCGGACTCGAGCGCAGCTCGAGGACGCGGTCCGCGTGTGCGCGTGCGACCTCACGCCCGAGGCTCGCGCGGCCACGTACCGAATCGTCGAGCAGCTCGCGAAGCGCGGGAGCGGGCTCGATGTCGAGAGCGAAGGCGAGGGCTACCGTCAGGCACCGAGGCGCGACCCCGAAGCGCTGCTCGAGGTCTTCCGGCGCGCCCTCGACGTGGAGGTCGCGTGAGCGCTTCGCTGTGGGACCGCCGCGTCGTACCGCACCTCGTCGAGTGGGCGTGCGGCGCCAACCCGGTCCGGCGGCAGCGGGCGAAGATCGTCCCCGGCGCGCGCGGGCGCGTCCTCGAGCTCGGCGTCGGCTCCGGCCTGAACTTCGCGCACTACGACTCCGATGCCGTGACCGCGGTGGTCGCGATCGACCCCTCGCGCGAGCTGCTCGAGCGCGCTCGGGTCGCCGCCCGCGACGTCCCCTTCGAGGTCACCTTCGAGGAGGCGTCCGCCGAGGCGCTCCCCGTCGACGACGCGAGCTTCGACACCGTGGTGGTGACGTACTCGCTGTGCTCGATCCCGGACGTCGCGGCCGCGCTCCTCGAGGCGCGCCGCGCGCTGCGAGCCGACGGATCCCTTCGCTTCGTGGAGCACGGCCTCGCGCCGGACGCGGACGTGGCGCGGTGGCAGCGACGCCTCGACCGCTACTGGACCCGCTGCGCCGGGGGCTGCCACCTCGACCGCGACGTCCCCGCGCTCCTCGCCGCGGCGGGCTTCGCGCTCGAGTTCGTGGAGTCCCTCTACCTGCCGGGCCCTCGGTGGCTCAACTACAACACCTGGGGCGTCGCGCGGCCCGGGTGAGACGCTCCTTTTTGGGCTCACCTGACGTAGCCGTGGGTCGGTGCGCCCAGACCGGTGGAGCGCCCCACACCGATCGGCGACGGCCGCCGGTTCGTGTGGGCTACGAGGGAGGCGGCGAAAACGGGGGTGCCCGATGCGGCCGTCGTGGCGCACGCCACCCCGGCGGCGACCGCGAGCGCCGTTGGGCCGCGGCGCGCGTCGCGCGCCTCGCTGGGGGTACCCCCCAGCCCCCCTCGGGATGGTGGCCGCGGGCGACGCGCCCACAAACCGCATTTCAAACGAGGAACTCGTTGCACTAAACACCCGTTCTGCTACCATCGGTCAATGGATGTTGTTCACCCCGACGATGCCGGCTCCACGCTCACGGCCGAAGCCGTCGACGCCGTCCTCCGACGCATGGCGCGCGCCCGCAACCAGCAGGACCACGCGCTCCTGGAGTGGCTGTTGCGCGGCGACGAGCTGCAGGTCGAGCGCCTCCACGGCTACGCGTCCATGCGCGAGTACGGGGCGCGGGTCTTCGGCTTCGGGCCCCGCGGCGTCGAGGACCGGCTCCGCGTCGCGCGCGCGCTGCGGCGGCTTCCGCGTTTGAATCAGGCGTTCGCCGAGGGCGACGTCGTCTACACGGTGGTGCGCGAGCTCTGCCGGGTCGCCACGCCGGAGACGGAGGCCGAGTGGCTCGCCAGCGTCGAGGGGAAGACCGGCTCGGAGGTCCAGCGCGAGGTCGCGGGTCGGCAGCCCGGAGACCTCCCGACCGACGAGCCGGAGCCGGCGCTGGTTCCGCACCGGGTGACGCTGGAGCTGCTGCCCGACGCCTACGCGCTGCTCCTGGCGGCGCGGGAGCGGGCCGTGACCTCGGCGGGTGCGTCCGTCGACGACTCGACCTTCGTGACCCACGCGATGCTCGCCTATCTCAGTGGGGACGGTGAGGGTCAGTCGGGGCGCGCGCCCTATCAGATCGCGCTGACGATCGACGCGCACCGCGGTGCGGTGATCGACGCCGCCGGCGAGTCGGTCCCCGTCGACGACGTGACCGTGGCGATGGCCTGCTGCGACGGGGAGCACCTCGGGGTCGTCGACGGCGAGGGACCGGCGAAGCGAGCGTCGCAGACGATCCCGCCCAAGACGCGACGGCAGGTGGAGCGGCGACAGCACCACCGCTGCGCGGTGCCCGGCTGCTCGAACTCCGCGTATCTGCACCTCCACCACGTGCGACACCGCAGTGAGGGAGGCGATCACCATCCGGAGAACCTCGTTGGTCTGTGCTCGGCGCATCACCGCGCGACGCACGACGGTGCGCTCGAGGTGAGCGGGCGGTTCAGCGAGGGCTTCGTCTATCGGCACGCCGATGGGCGGCCGTACGGATCGCCGAGGATAGAGCCGGGCGCGTCGGTGATGCGTGACGCGCACCAGGTGCTCCGCTCGATGTCGTGGAGCGAGCGCGAGGCGAGGGCGATGCTCGAGCGGGTCCGCGGCGAGCTCGGCCCGGAGGCCGACTTCATGGAGATCGTGAGGCGCGCCTTGAAGAGCGAGCCGGTGGGCGGGGTGCGGGAGGACGTCGTGCGCTACCAGCGCTGCGCTTGAGCCGCGTCGGTCGCCCTGCCGTGCTGCGACGCATGGCGATTCGCTTGCCGGCCATGACCCACGACTACGCCAGGAGAGCCCCTTTTTTCGTGAGGTCGGGTCGGGCACCCTGAGCCCATGCGCCAGCCCCCGCCTCCGCCTCCCAACCGGCGACGGATCCCTCCGCCGCCTCAGCGCGGCGCCCTCCCGCGGCTCCCCGCGCCGCCGCCGCAGCCGAGTCAGCCGCCGCCCCCCGGACCCGACGGGCCGCTGCTCGCGTCGACGCGCGGCAAGCTGCAGGTCGCCGGCGCCGCCCTCGCGCTGCGCCAGGAGCAGGTCGCCGCGATCGTGCGCTACTACGGCGCCGACCAGCAGACGAACTCGGAGCTCGACGCGATCACGGCGGCGGTCGTCGCCGAGCTGCAGCAGCTCCAGCTCGCGGGCGAGGAGCGGCGCGACACCGTCGTCCCCGACGTCGAGATCGAGCTCATCCAGAGCCTGCGCGAGCTGCTCGAGAAGCTCTTCAGCGCCAAGCGCCGCAACTTCGTCGAGCGCAAGATCCGCGACATCCAGCGCCGCATCTCCCAGCTCTTCTTCAACTCGGAGCTCTACTACCAGCTCGCCATGGAGGGCGGCCGGGTGGAGTCCGCCGAGTGGCCCGAGCAGGCGCTCTACTACGCGGTGAAGATCCACGAGCAGCTGATCCTCGAGGAGCTCGCGACGATGCCGACCGCGAACGAGGAGATCCGCGAGCGCGCCCTCGACCAGTGGCACACCTACACCCGTCGCCTCCGCACGGACTTCCTGTCGCGGACGACGCCGGAGCTCGAGCGCCTGCTCGGCATCTACCGCGACGTCCTCGCCGACTTCTTCTTCGACGGGTTCGGCCGCGGCCTCGGCGAGTTCTGCTGGAAGGTCGTGCGCGAGTCGCGCGTCGCGGCGCAGCACGAGCTCGGCTACAAGATCAAGTCCGACAAGTTCCCTGCCTTCCGAGAGGCGTTCGACAAGCACTTCCTCGAGAGCCTCGTCTTCCACGTGCAGGAGCCGATCACCAAGCGCGCGACCGAGAGCGACCGCTTCCGCGACGCCACCGCGCGCTTCGTCGCGAGCCCCGAGATCCACTCCGAGATCTGCACCGTCATCAACGACGCGGTCTACGACTACCTCCACGGGGAGGGCTTCCTCGACCTGCCCTCGGACTGGCGCCACGTGCTGTCGCGGTTCTGATGGAGGACGCGCCCCCGCGCAGCTGGCCCCTGGAGACGGCGCGGATCGCGCTCCTCGTCGCCGCGGTCGGGTTGCACGGGGTGCTCGGGGTGTCGCTCGCCTCGAGCTGGGGCACCGACGAGTTCGCCCGCCGCGACTGGGCGGCGTTCCGGGACGCGGCCGCGCGCGTCCTCGACGGCCGCGTCGAGGGCCTCTACGACCCGCGGCCGGGGGGCTTCCCGTACCTGCACCCGCCGTGGGTCGCCGCGGTGCTGGCCCCGTTCGGTCACCTCGGCGACGGCGCCTTCTACGCGCTGATGGTCGCGCTGCAGGGCCTCGGCCTCGCCATGGCGGTGCTCGCGCTGCGGAGCCTCGAGCCCGAGCGCGAGGGGCAGGACGCGGTCGTCCTCGGGATCCTCGCGTCGGCGCCGTGGGTCATCGGCCTCGTGCTCGGTCAGCCCAGCGCGCTCGTGCTCGGGGCGTGGCTCGTCGCGTTCGCCCTCGTCGCGCGCGACCGCCCCGTGCTCGCCGGCGTGCTCTTCGGGCTCTGCGCCATCAAGCCGCCCTACGTCGTCGCGCCGATCCTGTTCGCGCTGCTGTCGCGTCGGCCCAAGATCCTCTCGGGGATGGCCGCGTCGATCGGCGCGCTCTTCGTCGCGTCCCTCGTCGTCGGCCACTGGCCGGAGTGGCTCGCCGCGGTCGGCCGGACGCTCGGCGACGTGAGCGACGGACACGTCGCGCTGTGGAAGCAACACACCTTGCTCGCGTTCCTGCGCGCGGTGGCGCCGCGGCCGGTCGCGCTCGGGATCTACGCGCTCGCCGTCCTCGGCTTCGGCGGGCTGTTCTTTCGCGCGCGCGGCGCCGACGTGCCGCCGATCCGCGCGGCCGGCTGGCTCGCGCTCGGCACCCTGACCCTGAGCCCGTTCGCGTACTTCTACGACGCGCTGCTCCTCATCCTGCCGGCGGCCGCGCTCTGGCTGCGGCGCGACACCTACCCGCGCAACGCGCGGCGAGCCCTCGCCGTCCTCGCGCTCGCGACGTTCGCGGCGCAGCACCTCGGGTTCTTCGCGCTCCAGGCGGGCCCCCCGTGGGCGGGGCTGCTCGTCACCGGCTGGCTGCTCGTGGAGGTCTGGACGCTGCCGCCCCCCGCGAAGCCGGGCTCACTGGACCATCGGGTTGCTGAACTCGACGGGCAGCCGGATGGGGATGCGACCGAGCCCCGGGGCGATGTCGTCCGGGACGGGTGAGAAGGGCGTGGCCTGCCGGATCGCGGCGAGCGCCGCCCGGTCGAGGTCGTCGAACCCGCTCGTGCGCACGAGCCGCGGGGCGCCCTGGAGCCGTCCGTCGCGACCGACCGAGAGCATGTAGATGGTCGTGCCCTGGTCCATCGCGAGCGCTCGCTCGCGCGGGAAGCGCAAGGCGTCGTGCACTCTACGGCTCGCCTGCAGGAACCACAGGCGGTAGCGCGAGTCGTTGGTGTCGAGGGCCGAGAACCGTCCGTCGCCGGGGCCGTACGGGGACGCGCGGCCCCCCTCGCGCACGCCGCCGCCCGACCCGGGCGAGCCGCCCTCGGAGACGCCGCCGCGGCCCGCGCCCTCGACGCGGCTCGTCCTCCCCGTCGCGTCCACCCACGACTGCATCATCTCGCGGGCGAGCTGTTCGGAGTCCACGTCGTCGCGCACCTGCGAGTCGGAGTTGGCCGCCACGGTCGCCGCCGGGCCTTGGTCGACGGCGGGGCGCCCGAACGCCACCCGCGCTCGGTCGCTGGCTCGCTCGCCGCGTCCGTCGAGGATCCCGCGCCCCGGGCTCGCCTCGGCGCCGGCCGGTCCCGCGCTCGCCGAGGCGCGCGCGCCGGGCGCACCCGTCACGTCACCCGCGCCGCCGGTCCCCGGCGCGCCGGCGCGCTCGATCGAGGGGAGGGCGCCCTCCACGCTCGCGGTCGGCGCGACGCGGGCCCCCTCGTTCGCGTCGACGGAGGCCAGCGGGCGTCGTTCGCGATGCGTGCCGTCGCCCGACGCGAGGAACGGCTGGTCGTGCGGGTTCGGCGTCGCGCGCCGCCGCTCGAGCGTCGCCTGATCGTTGGCCGTGCGGATCCGCTGGAGCTGCGCCGCGGCGACGTTGTTGAGCGGCGAGTCGAAGAGGAGGACGCGATCGTCCTCGATCATCAGGCGCATCCCGACGAGCGCGCCGGTGACGTCGCCCCCCTCGCCCGGGTCGCGGCCGTCGATGTTCTGGAGCGCCGTCGAGCCCCCCGCCTCGGCCGGCGACGTACGGGTCGCGAGGTGGCCGCGCTGCGTGGCCGAGCCGCCCGTCGTCGCCTCGAGCGGATCGAGGTCGACGAGCGGATCGCGGGCCGCCGCGAAGTCCTTCGCCGCGGTCCGCGCCGGCGGCAACGCCAAGAGGACCACCGTGGCGAGCCCGTGCACGAGCAGCGAGAACGCTGCGCCGGTCAACAGAGGTCGCGAACGGCTCATCCCACGGCAGGATACGTCGTGGGGGGCACGGCTTCACCCTCGGGCGGGCTCGCCGAGCGTCCCGAAGACGACGGCGCCGTCGTCGCGCTCGACGACCGCCCAGGGCGGCTCCCCCTCCGACTCGACGAAGACGGGCATCGAGAGCGCCTCGGCGACCGCCTCCGCGAGCCCGGGGTCGTCGACCACGGCCACGTCTCGGACGTTCGCGGGGTGCGCCGCGACGAGCTCGATCAGCCCCTCGGTCGGCTCCGCGACGCGCCACACGTGGTGATCGGTCGGCGTGAGCGCCTCGACCTCCTCGGTGAGCGCCTCGAGCGCCTCGGGGTCCCGCGCGTCGACGATCAGCGCGCCGCCCGGCCACCGCTCGGTGTGATCGGTCCGGGCCTCGGGCTCGGTCACCCGGAAGGGGCCGCGCACCGTCCCGACCAGCGCGAGCAGCTGCTCCGCGGTGCGCCCGTCGGGCGTCCCCTCGTCCTCGGCCGTCCAGCGGATGTCCCGCGGGATGACGTAGCGCCGCTCCTGCCGGATGTAGAGCCACATCGCCGCGCCGATCGCGAACAGCAGGATCGCGCCGTAGTGGCCGGGGGTGAGCCCCGCGAGGATCCGCGGATCGCCGTTGGGGATGTCGGTCGCCCGCAGGAAGTCGAGCCCGAAGCGGATCGGCGCGTAGAGCATCGGCAGCAGCGCCGCGTAGAACCCGCGCACCCGCTTGGTGCGACCGAGCCAGAAGAAGAGCGGGATCACCGCGAGGCACCACAGCACCTCGTAGAAGCCGAGGTCGTGGCGCACCTGCCAGGGCGGCATCATCCCCCGCACCTCGTAGTCGGCCACCGCGAGGGGGAAGTCGGTCACCGAGCCCGGGTGATCGTGCACCACGAAGCAGCCCATCCGGCCGAAGACCCAGCCGAAGGGGAACGCGTAGCTCGTGATGTCGGCGAACGGGACCAGCGGGTAGCCGCGGCGCCAGAGCCAGAACACGCCGCCGCAGATCGCGCCGACGAAGCCGCCGAAGCTCGACAGCCCGTTCCAGAGCTGAAGCACGAAGAGGGGATCCTGCTCGACGACCTCCCAGTGATAGAAGACCGCGTCGAGCACGTGGCCCAGCACGAAGCCGCCGACGAGCACGTAGGCGGCCATCTCGCCGAGGACCTTCGGGTGCAAGCCTTCCTGTCGCGCGCGCCGCGACGCGAGGTTCGCGCCGATCAGCACCCCGGCTGCGACGAGCGCGCCGAACGGGTGGATCTCGATCTGCTCCGGGAGCGGCCCGAAGTCCGGGAGCGGGATCGCCAGGGGCTCGGGCTTGAACCAGGGGAGGGGCAACGCGCCACGGGTCTAGCAGCCCGCGCCGGGTCGCGCTCGCGGGCTCAGGTCCCGCAGCCGAGCGAGCCGCTCGCCTCCGTGCAGAAGCACGCGCCGCACGCGGAGCTGCTGCCGCGCACGCGCCACCGACCGTCACAGCACTGGTACCCGGCCGAGCAAGCCGTGTTGGCGTAGGTCCCGCCGTAGGTGTGCCCGCAGGACGCGCCCGCGGGGGCCGTCGGGGTGGGCGCGGGCGCGGGGGTCGACCCGGCGCTGCAGCCCGTCGAGCCGCTCCCCTCGACACACGCGCAGGCGCCGCACGCGGAGCTGCTGCCGCGCACCCGCCAGCGTCCGTCGCAGCACTGGTACCCGCTCGAGCAGGCCATGTCACCGTAGGTGCCGCCGTAGCTGTGGGTGCAGGACGCGCCGCTCGGGCTCGGGGACGGGGTGGGTGACGGCGTCGGCGCGGGGCTCGGGGCGGGCGGCGGCGTGGTGCCGCTCCGACCGATCGCGAGCATGTCGCCGATCCGCCGGTGCAGGTAGTCGCCCGGGCACGAGGTCGAGGCGCCCGAGTGGTCGCGGTGACCCTTCACGTGGGTGCCGTCGAGGTCGATCCCGTAGAGCCGCGAGAGGTGGCCGAGGAGGCGACCGCCCGCGTTGATCATCGCCTCGGGCGGCGTGGTCGGGCCCATGCCGCTGCAGCCGCTCGGGTGGAAGCAGCCGATGAACGAGATGCCGATGTTGCCGGTGTTGTTGCCGCCGACGTGAGCGCCGAGGAGGTGCAGCGGGCGACCCTCGTAGATCGAGCCGTCGGTGCCGACGAGGAAGTGGTAGCCGACGTCGCACCAGCCGCGCGAGTCCATGTGGTAGTTCTGGATGCCGCGGACCTGGCGCTCCGGGTTGCTCGAGGGCGTGACCGTGTAGTGGATCGCCATGCGCGTCTTGTTCGCGTTGGCCGAGGTGCAGCGCGTGGCGCGCGCCCCCCACGACTCGCGGGTGACGATGCCCAGGCCGCTCAGCTCGCTGCGCAGCGCCTCGCGGCTCGCGCCGAGGTCGCCGGTCTCGGGCTCGATCTCGACGCCCTCGTCCGGGATGACCGCGTCCCAGCGCAGGTGCTGGATGATCGGGGCGTCGGCCCGCGCGATGCGGAGCTGCGCGCCGTCGGCCGCGTTGCCGAGCTCCGCGATGCCGACGTGGTGGTCCTCCTCGCCCCAGGTCTCGGAGACGTCGACCCATTCGCCCGAGGGCACGCCGCCGGTGAGCGCCCGCGCCTGGACGCGCGGCATCAGGCCCGGCTCGCTCTGGCCGAGGAACACGCCCACGCGGGTCGCGCCGTCGGGGGCGTCGAGCGTCGGCGAGACGAGCCACTCGCCGTCGTCGTGCCAGCTCCCGCCCATGATCTCCTCGGGCGAGGCGGCCATCTCCTGGCTCGCGTGGCCCTGATAGGTGCCCGAGCCGAGCTGCGCGTTGCAGCCGGCGGCGAGGGTGACGATCAGGGCGGCGGTGAGGTGCTTCGTGTCCACGACCACTCCTTCCGCACGCATCGTGCCGACCTGTGAGAGAGGGCACGTGCACGACTGGTGCAGCACGGAGTCTGCACAGCTCGGGGTCCCCGAGGCGTGAGGTCCGCGCCCAGCGTCCAGAATCCGGACGGGCCGGCTCCGAGGGTGCGATCTCGAGGCAGCAGCCCGAAATCGTGGGGTTTTTGGTGTCACTCCCGCGTGACAGGGCGCGTCGAGCGCGCCGGGCCCGCTACAAGCAGCCGCCCGGGCCCCAGTCGACGCGCACCGGGCGCTCGTCGGTGATCGCGACGCCGTCCCGGTCCGTCACCGTCGCGCTGAGCAAGAGATCTTGCCCGATCGCGTCGTCCGGCGTCGGGATGATCACGGTGAGCCCGTAGAGCTCGTAGACGCCGTCCTGACCGTCCACCGGCTGCATGCTGATCCGCACCTGGAAGACCTGGCTCACGACGACCCCGTCGGAGGCCCGCCGGAAGGACGCGTTCACGAGCGTGCCGCGCGGGTCGACGCCCTGACCTCGCATGGCGACCCAGACGTGCTGAAGGCCCTGGCAGCCGCTCACGAGTCCGAGGGTCTCGCCGTCCTCGAAGGTCGAGAACTGCCCCTCGCCGGTGCCCAGCGTGAGCATGGGGTCGAGGGTCGGCGGCGGCTCGGGATCGCAGCTCATCAGGACGAGGAGCGCGAGGAGGGGGCGAATCAGCATGGGGTGTCCCGTGTCGGATTGTGCCGCGAGACCGCGGCCCGTTGCAGCTCCAGAGCATGGTGCACTATCCGAGCCACGGAGGCTCCGGGTCGCGTCAGGGGAGCACGCACTCGAGGTGCGGGGCGCGCGCGACCGGCGGGTCCACGACGTACAGCTCGACCCGCCGGTTCTCCTGCCGTCCCGCCTCGGTCGCGTTGTCCGCGGCGGGCACGCGGTCGGCGCAGGAGGCCACCTCGAGCCGCGTCGGGCTCACCCCGCGCGACACGAGCCAGTCCACCACGACGGCGCCGCGCGCCCGACCGAGGTCGTCGTTGTGGGTCCGCTCGCCGCGGCCGTCGGTGTGCCCCTCGACCCGCAGGCGCCGCACCGACGGATGCTCCTCGAGGTAGGCGCGGACCTGCTCGAGCGTCGCGTACTCGGCCGGCTCGAGCGTCGGCTGATCCACGGCGAAGTGGATCTGCTGCGTCGGCTGCGGCAAGGGCGGCGGCACGATCTCGGGCTCGGTCGGCGGCTCGCTCCGGGGAGGCGGATCGGCCGCGGGCGGCGGCTCGGCCTCCGCGGGCCGGTCCGCCGCGGGCCACAGCGCGAACGCGAGCACCAGCGCCACCGCGAGCGCGAGGCCCACCCCGAGGATCCATCCGAGGGGAGCGCGGCGGGGCCGGCTCTCCTCCACCGCGGCCGCGTCCGCGGCGGCCTGCGCCTGCATCAGGTCGAGGATGCCGCGAGGGCCGTAGGTGTGGACCTCGGCCCCGCCCGCGCGGTGCGGGGTGGCGCCCCAGTTCTTCACGTAGAGGCGCCGCTCGCGCGGCGAGTAGAAGTAGTGCGCGCCGTCGTCGAGCCCGAGGCTCGGGAGCGTGAACGCGTCGTGGTAGCGCTGGCCTTCGTCGTCGAGCCACCGCTCGGCGCGCTCGAGGCAGACGAGGAACGCGTCGATCGCGAGCTGCACCTCGACCGGCTGCGCGGCCCGCGCCTCGGCGAGCGGGACCAGCCCCGTGAGGTCCCACTCGACCGCGGTGGGCAACGAGTCGGGCCCGTCGATCTCGGGCTCGAGGAGCCGCCCGTCGAAGAGCCCCGGCGCGTTCAGGTCGCGGACGAGGTTCCACACCGACGTCCCCGCGACCAGGTTCGGCACCCAGCGCCCCTCGACCGATCGCTGCCGACTCGACCCCACCCCGGGATTGTCTACGTCCGAGGCCGTCCGTCCATTCGCGCGCGCGTGACCGCGGCGCGCCTCCTTGGTGGCGATGGCGTGACGGCGCCGAAGTCGTCCTCGCGCGGTGCTACCTCCGGGGCCATGAGCTCGACCTCCGGGAGCGCGCCCTGGTCTCGTAGAGAGTGGTTGCTCGGCACCTCCGCCGCCCTCGGCGCCGGCGTCCTGTCCGGCTGCGACGACGCCATGTCCCCCACCGACGCGGGGAGCGACGCGGGGACGGACGCCGCGGTCGTGGACACGGACGCGGGGGTGACGGGGCCCCTGCCGCCGCGCGAGCGGAGCTACGCGACCTTCGAGCACGGCGTGGCGAGCGGCGATCCCCTCGCGGACGCGGTGATCCTCTGGACCCGGATCACCACGGGGATGCCCGACGCCCCGTCGCCGGCGAGCGTCGACGTCGACTGGGCGGTCGCGACCGACCGGGAGCTCTCCGACGTGGTCGCGATGGGCACCGCCACCACCGACGCGAGCCGCGACTGGACGGTGAAGGTGGACGCCATGGGCCTGAGCCCGGCGACGACCTACTACTACGGGTTCAGCGCGCTCGGCGGCGACTCGCCGGTCGGGCGGACTCGCACCGCGCCGACGGGCGCCGTCGAGCGCGTGCGCTTCGGCCTCGTCTCCTGCTCGAGCCTCGGGCACGGCTTCTTCCACAGCTACGCGAAGCTCGCCCAGCGCGCCGACCTCGACGCCGTGATCCACCTCGGCGACTACATCTACGAGTACGGGACCGGCGGCTACGGCGACCGGCGCGAGTACCTCCCCGCGCACGAGGCCGTCTCGCTCGACGACTACCGCGAGCGCTACGCGCAGTACCGGCGCGAGCCGGCGCTGGCCGAGGCGCACCGACAGCACCCCTTCATCGCGATCTGGGACGACCACGAGACGGCGGACAACTCGTGGAGCGGCGGCGCCGAGAACCACGACGCGAGCGAGGGCGCCTGGGCCGACCGGGTCACCGCCGCCACGCAGGTCTATCGCGAGTGGATGCCCATCCGCGACCACGACGGGGATCCGCGCCAGCTCTACCGCAAGCTCGGCTACGGGGACCTCTGCGACCTGGTCGTGCTCGACACCCGGATCTGGGGCCGCGAGGAGCAGGCGGGCAGCCTCACCGATCCCGAGGTCGACGACCCCGACCGTCAGCTCCTCGGCGCCGACCAGGAGGCCTGGCTCCTCGAGCAGCTCCGCGGCTCGACCGCGCGCTGGAAGGTGCTCGCGCAGCAGGTGATGATGGGCGAGCTGTCGGGCTTCCCGAACCCCGATCAGTGGGACGGCTACCCGGCCGCTCGAGCGCGCCTCCTGAACGCGATCCAGACCGACGCGATCGAGGACGTCTTCGTGCTCACGGGGGACATCCACTCCTCGTGGGCCTTCGACCTCCCGCTCGATCCCGCCGACGTCGCCTACGACCCGACCACCGGCGCCGGCTCGCTCGCCGTCGAGGTCGTCGTGCCCGCGGTGAGCTCGCCGGGCTTCCCGCCCGCGCTCGCGAGGGCGGCGGCGGGGTTCATCCGGGACAACCGCTCGCTCCACTGGGCCGAGCTGACCCGCCGCGGCTACGTGGTGCTCGATCTGACGGAGGCCCGCGCGCAGGCGGACTGGTTCTTCGTCGGCGAGGTCGAGGAAGAGGACGACGGCGCCGAAGATCACGGCGCGTCCTGGGCGACCGCGTCCGGCGCGAGCCACCTCGCGGAGGCGCTCTCGCCCGCGGCGCCTCGGCCCGACGCGCCTCCCCTCGCGTGACCGGAGCGTGACATTGCGGCCGGTCCGCTTGTGTGGCCCTCAGCCCTCCGGTAGCGCAGCGCCGATGGGGCGTCTCCTCGGGCTCGGGGTGTCGGTGCTGATCCTCGCCGGGTCGGGCTGCGCGTCCGACGTGGACCCCCGCGAGGCGCTCGTCGTGTCGGCCCTCGCGGAGGCCGACCTCGTGTACATCCGCAGCCGCCCCGAGCTCGCGGAGGGCAAGTACGTCCGGATGGCGAACGAGCGGTACGCCTTCTACAGGGCCGCGGTGCCGGTCTTCCGGCGCGACGTCGACGACCCGTCGCGGCCCGTCGGTCGGAACGCCTTCGCCTCGGACGCGCTGCCCCTCTCGCTCGGCGACGCGCACGTCGAGAACTTCGGGCTCCTGCGGTCCTCGGACGGCAGCTTCGCGCTCGAGCCCAACGACCTCGACGCCGCCGATCGGCTCCCCTACCACTGGGACCTCCGTCGGCTCACGGTCGGGATGGTCGTCGCGGCGCGCCTCTCGAACGCCGACGACGACGCGGCGCGGGCCGCCGCAGTGGCGCGGATCCCCGAGATCGTCTCCGCGACCGCGCGCGGCTACGCCGAGGGCATCCGCGCCTTCGCCGACGGTGCCCCGCGCGCGCCGGTGGACGACGCGGGGGACGCGGCCCTCTCGAGCCTCGTGGCCGAAGCGTTCCGGCGGGGTCGCAACGACCAGCCCGACGGGACCACGCCCGGCGAGGAGCTCGACGAGATCACGGAGATCGTGGACGGCCAGCGTCGCTTGCTGCGCGGGTCGGTCGATCCGGACGAGCCCGAGAACGTGTTCCTCGACCTGCCCGCGTTCGCGCTCGACGCGCTGCCGGAGATGCTACGCGAGTACCGGAGCTCGCTCTTGAACCCGCCCCCGGCCGAGGAGTTCGTGGTCCTCGACGCCGTGCGCGAGCTCGCGACGGGGATCGCCAGCTGGCCTCGGATCCGGATGCTCGTGCTGGTCCGCGGTCCGAGCGACGAGGACTACGACGACGTCATCCTCGAGGTGAAGGAGCTCGCCGACTCGGGATCGCCGGGCTTCCGACCTCCGTACGTGTACGCCGACACGGTCCAGGACCGCATCCTCTGGGCTACCCGCCATGCGTGGGCGCGGCCGGACGCGGATCCGCTCTGGGGCACGTCCACGCTCTTGGGGATGCCGGTCCAGCTGCGGCGCGAGGCGGAGATGCACAAGACGTTGCGCATCGCGCGCCTCGTCGAGGACGAGGGGACCCCCGAGGACCTCGAGGCGACGGGGGCGCTCCTCGGCCGCCTCCTCGCGCGCGTCCACGCGGACCCCGAGGTCGATCCGGGCGCCGCGCGCTCCATCGCGGACGCGATCGGGCGCGACCTCGAGGGCTTCGTCGCCCAGGAGCGCGACGTCGCCATCGAGTACGCCGACGGGATCGAGAGCGACTGGATGCACTTCCGCCGCGGGCTCCGCCGCCTCGGGCCGCGGCTCGGCGTGCCCGTCGACGTCTCCGATCGAGACCGCGCGTCCCCCGACTGGCAGGCGCTCTATGGCTCGCCCGTGCCTCCTCCCATGATCTCGGAGCTCCCGTGAACACGTCCCGCCTCGTTGGTCTGGGTGTCGCGATCGCCGTGGTCCTCCTCGGCGCCGGGGGTGCCTCGGCGCAGATGGAGCCGGCCGGAGAGCCGGACGATCCCTGGTACGGCACCGAGTACGACACGGAGGCGACCGAGGCGGAGCCGGCGGCCGAGCCGGGGGCGGAGCCTGAGCCCGGTTCCGAGCCCGGTTCCGAGCCCGGTTCCGAGCCCGGTTCCGAGCCCGGTTCCGAGCCCGGTTCCGAGCCCGGTTCCGAGCCCGGTTCCGAGTCCGAGCCCGAGTCCGAGTCCGAGTCCGACGCCGAGGAGCGGTACTGGCGGACCCTGACGTTCACGCCCGGCGCGCAGGTCTTCGCCGAGTACGACCTGGACATCTACGACGAGGCGGGGAGCACCGAGTACTTCCACGAATTCGACGTGCCCCGCGTGTGGCTCTGGACGGCGTTCGCCCTCGGAGACGTCCGGGCCCGGCTCCTCATGGAGGGGGCGCGCGCCACGGGGGCCGGCTCGCTCGTGGGGGTCGGCGGCGACAGCGTCGTCGTCCGCTTCCGCGAGGCCTGGCTCGGCTACAGGGCCTGGGACCTGTTCGAGCTGCGCGCGGGCATCGTGCCGACGATGACGGCGCCGGCGCTCGGGACCGCGTGGGGCATGCGCCCGATCGCCCAGACGGGCGTGCGGCGCTTCGAGGTCCTCCAGCCCGCCGACCTCGGTGTCAACTTGACGTTCGACATACCGGAACGCTTCGGGCGCCTCGGGGTCGGCTTCTACAACGGCGAGGGCTACCGTGGCCGAGAGCTCAACCGGGGCAAGAACACGGAGCTGTTCGGCGAGATCCACCCGCTCGCGTTCGTCCCTGAGCTCGCGCCCCTCGCGATCATCGGCGCCTACCAGCTCGGCTCGAGCGGCACCGGGCTCGCCCGCAGCGATCGGCTGACCGGCGCCCTCGCGTGGATCCACTCGCAGATCGGCGCGGGCGTGGCGGCCACCTACGTGCTCGGGTTCGAGGAGCGCGGCTCGCAGGAGGGCGCGCTGATCGAGGCGTGGGCCCGCGGCAACCCGTGGGAAGGGCTGATGCTCGCGGCCCGCGTCAACCACTTCATCCGCCGGCTCGACCAGGACTCCGACACGCTGACCGAGCTGACCTTCTCGGTGGGCTATCGCCTCTTCGGGGTGATCGGCGCGCACGTCGCCGTGGACGGACGCTTCGGCGGCGACGAGGCCTTGGCCACGATGCCGGGCTACGAGCGATGGCGGCTCCGCGTGATCGCGGAGGGCAGCTTCGAGCACGCCTTCACCGGGGTGCTGTGATGGACGGAACGGGAAGAGGCGAGGGCAGGGCGATGAGCAAGACGATGTGCGCGCTGGTGATGGTGTGGGCCCTGAGCGGGTGCTCCGAGAGCGTCATCGACGACGCGGGGGCTCCCCCCTCCGACGCGGGCGGCGACGTGGACGCCGGCGTCTCCGACGTGGACGCGGGCTCGACGGACACCGACGCGGGGCCCGGTGACGACGCGGGCTCGACGCCGGTGGACGGCGGCGGGACCACGGGCTTGACCGGCCTCGTCATCAACGAGATCGACGCCAACACCGAGGCTACGGAGCTGTACAACACCACCAGCGCCCCGATCGACGTCTCCGGCTACCGCATCACCGACGACGACATGGGGATGCCCGACATGGGCCACCTCGTCGCCTTCCCCGCGGGGACGACCATCGCGTCGGGCGGCTACCTCGTCGCCGTCCAGGGCTCGATGCCGGGCACGATCCAGACAGGGGCGGACTGCGACGCGGGCGATCCCTGCTTCCACACCGACTTCGGGCTCAGCGCCAGCGCGGGCGACGTCATCTACGTGATGGGGCCGGAGGGGGACGACACGGTCTATCTCACCCAGCCCCACCCGGCCGGCGCCGTCCCGGACATGCAGAGCTACTGCCGGTTGCCGAACGGAACGGGCGACTTCACCGCGTGCGCGCCTACGCCGGGAGAGGCCAACGCGGCGCCTTGAGAGCTCGGTGGGGGAGGAGCAGGGCAGGGGGACGAGCGAGAGCACGAGCACGAGCGAGAGCACGAGCACGAGCACGAGCACGAGCACGAGCACGAGCACGAGCACGAGCACGAGCACGAGCACGAGCACGAGCACGGCGGGCCGGCCCAGGTCCTCCATCCCGCCCCCACCTCACCGTTCGAGTCGCACGGAGGCCGTGGCCGCGCGAAGCGCGGTCCGGCCGACCGGCGCGCTCCGCGCGCCGTACGGCGCGAAGCGCCGCCCCTCCGTCGTAGGCGCGCAGCGCCGGAGACGGAGGCCGAGGGGGAGAGCCGGTGCCGCAGGCGCCGGCGAGGGGGACCGGGGTCCCCCTGGGGGACAGAACTCCCACGGCCCCGCACGTGGCTAGCGTCCTCACCGTCTCACAGACCCGGGGGCGAAGCCCCCGCCTCGCGCGCGCAGCGCGAGAGAAGAAACAGCTCGCGGAGTCCGAGGCCGTCATCCATCGCCCCGCGAGAGTTCGGAAAGTAACCGTCCCCATGCTCCCGCCCGGCGTCCCACCTGCGCAGAAAAGACAACACGATGAACTCCGTCCCCACCTCTGAAGGGGACGGTTCGAACTTTTCGAACTTTCGGACCACGCGCACGTGGACGACGACGATGACGCCTCGAGGAGCGCTTCATGGCCCTCCGTGCTGGTAGGCGGGGGCTCGTTCGCGGGTCTTTGGAGGATAGCGGCGTGCTCGCGGTGTCGAGGCCCCGTCCTCGCGGTGCTCGCCGTGCTCGGTCGCGCTTCGCGCGCCCTGCGCGCGGCTGCGCGCCGCTCCGGACGGGGCTTCGACACCGCTGCGCGCGCCGCTGGTGGGGGGGAAGACCCGCGAACGAACGCGGGCCTCAACCAAGGAGACTCTCATGAAGAACCACTTCACCTTCCGGCTCTACGGCGTGTCGCTTCGCGCGGCGAAGCTCGTGACGGCGCGCATCACGCTGATCGCGAGGCACGACTCGGACCTCGGTCGCCAGGCCCGGCGCGCGCTGAGCAGCATGCATCTCAACATCGCGGAGTCGATCGACGCGCAGGGTGGCATTCGGCGGCAGCGGATGCGGACGGCGCTCGGCTCGACGAACGAGGTGATCGCGTGTCTCGATCTGGGCGACGCGCTCGGCTACGCGGAGCGTGACGAGGAGGCGGTCGACGCGCTCGGGCACGTAAGGGCGACGCTGCTGAAGCTCGTGATGGCGAAGCGCTGAAGAGGGGAGCCCGGAGCCTCGGAGCCGGTGGCGGTTCCGAGGCTCCGGTGCTCGAGCGGGAGGACGGGCACGAGCGAGAGCACGAGCACGAGCACGAGCGAGAGCACGAGCGAGAGCACGAGCACGAGCACGAGCACGAGCACGAGCACGAGCACGAGCACGAGCACGAGCACGAGCACGAGCACGAGCACGAGCACGAGCACAAGCCCGAGCTGAGCAAGCCCGAGCACAAGCCCGAGCACAAGCCCGGGCACAAGCCCGAGCACGCACGAGCACGAGCACAAGCCCGAGCACGGCGGACCGGCCAGGTCCGCCCATCCCGCCCCCACCCCACCGCTCGACTCGCATGGAGGCCGTGGTCCGCGCGAAGCGCGGCCCGGCCGACCGGCGCGCTCCGCGCGCCGACGGCGCGAAGCGCCGCCCCTCCGTCGTAGGCGCGAAGCGCCGGAGACGGAGGCCGAGGGGGAGAGCCGGTGCCGCAGGCGCCGGCTCGGGGGACCGGGGTCCCCCGGGGACAGAAGTCCCACGGACCCGCACGTGGCCAGCGATCTCACCGTCCCACAGCATCGGGGGCGAAGCCCCCGCCTCGCGCGCGAAGCGCGCGAGAGAACAACAGCTCGCGGAGTCCGAGCCCGTCATTCTTCACCACGCGAGAGCTCGCTCCGTCCCCATGGCGTGCGCCACGGAGTCCCAGCGCCGCCTCGTCGCCCGTCTGCTGGAGCTGACGCCATCCGCCACTCGGCGTCCCGGCCCGCGCAGAAAACACAACATGATGAACTCCGTCCCCATGGCGTCCCCATGGCGCGGCCTGCTCCCGCCCGGCCTCCCGACCTGCGCAGAAAAGACAACATGATGAACTCCGTCCCCATGGCGTCCCCATGGCGCGGAGAGCTAGTCGGCCGGAGCGCTAGTCGACCGAGCGGAGCTTCTGCAGCATCTCGTCGGCTTCGATGAAGCCGGTGACGCGGTCGGCTTCTTCGCCGTCGGAGCCGTGCATGACGACCAGGGGGAGGCCGTGCTGGTTGTACTGGGCGAGGAGCTGGTTGCCGCGCTGGACGTCGGCGCCGGGGCTCAGGTCGACGCGGACGGGGACGAAGCGCTGGCCCTCGGCGATCACGCGGGGGTCGGAGAAGGTGTCGCGCTCCAGCTCCTGGCAGGCCTGGCACCACGACGCGCCGAAGTCGACGAGGAGGGGGCGACCCTCGCGCTGCGCGAGCTCGCGCGCCTCGTCGTAGCTCGTCATCCACACGATCTCGTGAGGGTCGGTGCCGTTCGCGGCCGCCACCTGCGGCGCGGCGTTGAGCCACATCGCGACGCCCGCGGCCCCCACCACGGCGAACACGACGCCGACGGTCTTGCGGGCCATCGTGCCCTTCTTCGCGCCGTGGTAGCTCAGGTGCACCGCGCCCATCGCGAGGCCGACCACGAGGAGGCCGCCGAGGATCCCGAGGTACAGCCACGACTTCTCGACGAGCGGCTGAAGGCCGATGAAGTCCTTCACGAACCAGAGCGCCGCCGCGATCATCACGATCCCGAAGAAGCTCTTCACGTACTCCATCCACTTGCCCGACTTGGGCAGGCCGATGGCGAAGGTCCCGACGAGCCAGGTCAGCAGGCCGACGCCGAGCGCGTAGGTGAACAGCGCGAGGCCGCCGAACGCGACGCTGCCGGTCGTCGCGATCCAGCCGAGGAGCACGCTGAGCACCGGGCCCGTGCACGGCGCCGCGATGAGGCCGCCGACCAGCCCGAGCACGAACGCGCCCTTGGGGCCGAGCCCCCCCATCGTGGCGAGGCGGTTCTGGATCGAGGGCGGCAAGGCGAGCTCGAACGCGCCGAACATCGCCGTGGCCATGACCACGAAGAAGATCGACATCGGGAACACGACGTACCACTCCGACAGCGACTGCCCGAAGATGCCGCCGCCGAGGGCGGCGACCATGCCGAGCGGCGTGAACAGCGCGCAGATGCCGAGCACGTACATGCTCGAGAGCATCGCGCCGTGCGCCTTGCTCTTGGCCTCGCGCGCCCCGAACACGCTCACCGTGATCGCGATCATCGGGTAGACGCAGGGCGTCAGCGACGTGAGCACGCCGCCGACGAAGATGATCCCGAGGGCGAGCCCCCAGCTCCCGGAGGTCAGCGCGCTCTCGAGCTGTTCGTCGAAGTCCGCGCGGGCGACCGCCGCGACGAGGAGCAGGGGCGCCGCCAGGGCGGCGGTCTTCAGCAGTCGGTTCATCGCAGTACTACTCCGAGCGCTCATTGTAGTGGACCCATCGGGCTGCGGGGACCCCCAGGTTGGCTCGGTTGACCGCCAACGCAAGGAGCGGGCCCCCTCGCGAGCCGGGCAGGTTCACCCCGCGGGCCTGGCCGCCGAGCACGCCGGGCTCCGGCCTGGAGCATCCCGCCGGGTCCTTCGACCCCAGGGGGCCAGGACCCCCAAGCCCCGACCCCCGAGGGGGCGGTCCCCCCCGAAAATCAGGCGGAAAATGGACCAAAATCGCTTGAATTCCGGGGTCCACGAGATGGAACGAAGCCTGCACAGTGTCCAGCTACCGTTTACCGTGCTGCGTTGGAGGCGCGAATGATTCGAGAAATGAACAGAGGGGTGATGGCGGCGCTGGCCGTCCTGATGGCCCTGCCGCTCGGCGCCTGCAGCGACGACGGCGTAGGTACCAGCGTGGTCCCCAACGTGGAGGCGATCGTCTTCGTCTCCCGCGCGTTCGAGCGCGCCGATGGGTCCCACAACGTCATGAGCGGCAACATGCAGACGATCGACTATCTCCGGTACGAGCCGGGCGGCGGTCTGATGGTCCTCTCGCCGCCGACGCCGGACGGAACCCTCACCGACCTCACCGCCGAGGCGGGGTACGAGGGCGTCGACATCAACGGCATCGACCTGAGCTTCGACGCGACGCAGGTCGTGTTCTCGATGCGCCACGGCTCGGACAACCGCTACCACGTCTACGTCGCGAACATCGACGGCTCCGGCATCCGGCAGCTGACGTTCGGCGACTACCACGACGTGAAGCCGATCTTCCTGCCCGGCGAGCGCATCGCGTTCGTGACGAACCAGCCCTACACCGCGATGGGCACCCGCGCCGACGAGTACAACCACTCGCGCGTCGTCACCCAGATCGCGACGATCGACATCAACGCGGGTGACGCGAGCCGCCACCTCTGCTCGCAGAACCTCTCGCACACGGCGACCCCGACCCTGCTCAGCGACGGCCGCATCGGCTACTCGCGGTGGGAGCACCTCGGGCCCGTCAACGACGTGAAGTTCTTCGCGATGAACCCCGACTGCAGCGACATGGTCGCGGTCGCCGGTCAGTTCAACAAGGGCTTCAACTCGGTCGTCCAGGCGCACGAGGTCGAGCCGGGTGTCTACCTGAGCATCGCCACCAGCCGCCGCGGCACCATCCAGGCCGGCGCGGTCATGCGCATCGACGCTCGGTCGGAGACCTCCACCGACCCGCGCCTCTACGTCGACGTCCAGCAGGCTCGCTTCACGAACCTCACCCCCGACGTCCCGACCGGCGAGGAGTCGCCGGCGAGCGGCGTGGGCCGCTACCGGAACCCGATGCCGCTCCGCTCGGTCACGGGCGACGACAACCTCATCCTGGTGAGCTGGGCCGACGGCGACGTCAACGAGCGCAACGAGCTCGCGGACACCGCCCCGAACTTCGGCATCTACCTGCTCAACGCCGAGAACGGCACCCGCACCCTGGTCTACGACAACCCCAACATGTGGGACGTCTACGCGATCCCGGTGGCGCCTCGCGACGAGCCCCCGGTCATCAGCGCGACCATCTCGGACCCCGACCCGAACGCGCCGGCCATCATCGGCTCGGTCGACGTCACCGCGACCTCGCTGCGTGAGAACGTCAGCGGCGCCCAGTTCGACGGCATGCCCCTCGGCGAGGCCCTCGGCCAGGCGACCCAGATGCGCATCATCGAGGGCTTCTCCTCGGAGATCGGCGCGGTCGGTCAGTTCGGTCTGACGATGCACGAGGGCGCCGCCATCCTCGGCGAGACGCCGATTCAGGCGGACGGCTCCTGGCGGGCGGCGGTCCCGGGCTACCTGCCCTACCACCTCCAGCCCATCGACCAGTACGGCCTCGCCATCCGGAACCAGCTCCTCTGGATCCAGGCGATGCCCGGCGAGACCCGCAACTGCGGTGGCTGCCACGAGTCGCGCTCCTCGACGGTCCAGCCGCGGATGGGGGCCACGACCCTCGCCCAGCAGCTCGGCCCCGACATGAGCACCTTCCGCACCATCCCGGACCGCATCGAGCTGCCCTGGTACGGCGCCGCGAGCCGCGAGAACATCCAGGACGTCCTCGACCGCAACTGCGTGAGCTGCCACGACGGCGGCGCGATGGACCCCTACGCGGGTCGCTTCTACACCGTCGAGGTCACCACGATGGAGGGCGAGATGTTGACCTACGACATCCCGTACCTCGACCTGAGCGACCGGCCCCTCGAGGTCTACTACGAGAACGAAGTGGTCAACTACCCGGCCTCGTACGTCTCGCTGCTCTACGTCTCGGCCATGATGGGTGACTCGGTCGCCACCGGCGACGTGCCCCCCGAGTGGATCGTGCCCGGCGCGGCCCGCCGGTCCCGCTTCATCGAGGTCATGAACATGATCGGCGCCGACGACAGCCACGCGTGGGCTGACCGTCCCCTCCACCCGGAGGACCAGGGCGTGACCGTGTCCCGCGAGGACCGCCTGCAACTCATCCGGACCGCCGACCTCGGTGGCCAGTACTACACACGATGGAACGTGGAAGGCGGCACGGACTTCTCGACCGTCCCCTCCTACCCGGCCCCGTGATGGAACCGCGGAAGAACATGGAGAACGTCATGAAGCACTTCAACAAGGCCATCTTCGCCGCCGCGGTCCTCCTCATGACCGCACCGGCTGCCGCCCAGAACGACTCGTCCGCCGAGAACCAGTACGACCGCGCCCGCGGTGAGCTGAGCCCCGGCACGACCGCGCCCTCGCAGGCTCGCCTGATGCAGGTCATCGAGAGCGGCTCGCCCGAGCGGCTCGCGACCCTCCTCGAGTACGGTGAGCTCGTCCAGTGCCACGCCTGCGTGCCGCTGCTCGAGCGCCGCCTCCTCGAGGACAACAACGCCCTCGTCCGCGAGATGAGCGCGTGGTGGCTCCGCCGCCGTCCGTTCGGGTTCGCGGCCGTCTTCCACGACATCCGCACGGCGCTCGCCACCGACGCCGACCCGGTCCGCCGGGCCCGCGCGGCGGAGGCCCTCGGGGAGTTCATGGACCCCCACGGCGTCACCTACCTGCGCGAGGCGATCAACAACGACACGGACGCTCGCGTCCGCGCCGCGGCGGTCGCCGGCCTCGGCCGGATCAACTCGCCCGCCGGCAACGAGGGCATCGTGGAGGCGTTCTCGGACTCCGACGCGACCGTCCGCGAGGCGGCCGTCGGTCAGGTCCTCTACGTGAACCTCTTCCGTGACCACGACGCGCTCATGGGCCTCCTGGCCGACGAGAACGTCGACGTCCGCCGCCGCGCGGCGCTGGCCCTCGGGACCTTCCGGGTCACGGAGGCGAGCCCCGCCCTGGTCGGCATGCTCTCGGACGCCGCTCCGATGGCTCGTCAGGCGGCGGCCTGGGCGCTCGGTCGCATCGGCGGCGGAGAGGCTCGCGCCGCGCTGACCGCGCAGCAGTCGGTCGAGGACACCTCGTACGTCCGCGACGCGATCGACATCGCGCTGCGCATGTAGACTCGCACGCCCTGGGGGAAGAGGGTCCCGGGTAGGGATCCTCACGGGGGAACGGGGCGCCAGGAGGGATCACCTCTTGGCGCCCCGACTTTTTATTTAGACTCCGGATCTTGGAGCACCGATGAGCAGGATCTTCGTTCCCTTCCTCGTGCTGACCGTCCTGGCCGGGTGCCAGCAGACGGACGATCCGGACTTCTCCTACTACGAGGAGCGGATCGGCCCGACGCTCGCGAACGGGTGCGCGCGTTCGCCCGCGGGCAGCGGCTGCCACATCGCCCGCGACGACGGCACGGCGCTCGGGAACCTCGACATCACGAGCTACGACTCGTTGTCGCGTCGCTACGACGTCTTGACCCCCTTCGGGCCCTACAACGTCAGCCTCCTGCTCCTCAAGGCCGGTGAGCCGATCGACATCTCCGTCGAGACCTGGGATCCGACGAACCGCTACGTCGACATCACGACCGACATCCGCCACAACAACGGCACGACGGTGGAGCGCGGCTCGCGCGGCTACGCGCAGCTCAAGCAGTGGATGGAGGCCGGGCACACGCGCACCGGCGTGCCCGACGAGACGCTCTCCGAGAACCGGGGCGAGTGCACGCACGTCGACGACGCCGAGCTCGCGAGCCGGCACCCGCTGTACACCCCGGGCTTCAGCGCCCGGTTCGCCGCCTCGTTCGCGCGCTTCAACGAGCGCGTCGAGCCGGTGCTGCAGCGCTCCTGCGCCGGTGGCTCGTGCCACGGCTCCTCCATCGTCGATCTCTTCCTCACGTGCGGCGAGACCGACGCGGAGCGCGACTGGAACTTCTGGGTCGCGGTCCAGCACGTCACCACGCCGGCCTCGACGTCCGGGCTGCTGCGCCGCCCGCTCTCGACCTTCCGCGGCGGCGTCTTCCACGAGGGGGGCAACGTCTTCTCCTCCGCCGAGGACGAGGACTACCAGGAGATCTTCGGCTGGGCCGACGAGCTCGTCACCACGCAGCCGGACGCGATCGCGCCCCCCGACGCGATCAGCGAGGGGCTCCGCTTCTTCGCCAACCGCGTGCAGCCCGTCCTCGTCAGGAAGGGTTGCATGTTCCTGAACTGCCACAGCGTGTCGATGTTCCACGACCTGCGGCTCCAGGGCGGCGCGCAGGGCGTGTTCTCGCGCGTGGGCACCTTCCGCAACTACGAGGCCTCCCGCGCGCTGCTCGCGTACGACGCGGCCAACCCGAACGAGAGCCGGATCATCGGCAAGAACCTCTACCCGCCGGAGCTCACGGCGGGGAGCCCGGGCATCTTCCATCGCGGGGGCCCGCTGCTCGAGGACTTCAGCACGGGCGGCGTCCTCAACGGCGCGACCCCCGACGACTGCGCGGGCTTCGACGCGGACAACGGCGACCTCAACGAGGTCCCCGCGTACTGCATCCTCGCGCGCTGGCACGCCATCGAGCGACAGGAGGCGATCGCGAGCGGCGAGATCTTCGCGGACACCGAGGTGGTCCGATCGGTCGCCTGGATCTCGCGGCCCACCGGGGTGGGCGAGCCCCGCGACTTCGACACCTACCGCGGCGGCGCCGACCTGATGCTCGCGCCGGCGACCGTCGACGCGACCACGGGCGACCTCTCGATCGCGGGCGGCGCGAGCGTGCTCGGCGGCTGCGGCCTCGACCCGGGGACCGCGGATCTGCGTGGGCTCGCGGTGAGCTGGGACGGCTCGACGCTCGCGTTCGGCGCGCGCTCGAGCGCGGGCGCGCCGCTGCGCCTCTACCGCATGCAGAGCGACGGGACCGGGTGCGAGCGCGTGCCCGGCGTGGCGCCGGGGGCCGACACCGAGAACGGCATCCTCACCCACGACTTCGATCCGGCCTTCGCGCCGAACGGGGCGCTCGTGTTCGCGTCCTCGCGCGGCAACTCGAACGCCGGGATCCTCGGCTTCTCGGGCCCGACGCGGACGCCCGCCGCGATGCAGCCCAACGCGAACCTCTACTCGCTCGATCCGGGCGGCGAGGTCCGGCAGCTCACCTTCCTCCTCAACCAGGAGATGCAGCCGTCGTTCATGTCGGACGGTCGCATCATCTTCACCGCGGAGAAGCGCGAGCCCGGCTTCCATCAGCTCGCGGGTCGTCGGCAGAACCTCGACGGCGGCGACTACCACCCCTTGTTCGCTCAGCGCGGCAGCGTCGGCTACGGGATGGCGACAGAGATCGTCGAGATGTTCGACAGGAACCTCGCCATCGTCGCGGCGCCCCTCGACGCGGCCGACGGCGCCGGGATGATCGCGATCGCCAACCGCTCGATCGGCCCCGATCAGTCGGAGCCTCGCCCGGACGGCGACAACTTCTACATCGGGTCGCAGCGCTTCGTGACCTCGCGGGGCGCGTGGCGCTCGCCGTACCCGCTCCCGAGCGGGCGCCTCCTCGTCAGCTGCGACCAGGGCGCGGGGAGCCTGCAGGCGGGCGGCTTCGACTTCCAGCTCTGCGAGCTCGACGTCGACAGCGGCGCGGTCCGCGAGATCGGCGGCGCCGCGGGGCGGGCCGACATCGAGGCGGTCGCCGTCTATGCGCGCGCGAACCGGGGCACCTTCGTCTCTCGGATCGACGAGGCCAACGGCCACACCTACGTCGAGCCGGGGCAGACCGACGCCGACGTCGAGGTGGTGGACTTCCCGCTGCTCGCGACGCTGCTCTTCTCGAACACGCGGACCGGCCGCCCGATCGATCACGACGTCGGCGGGATCGACGTGTACGGGGAGTACCCGCCGCCGATGGGCACGACCTCGTTCGGGGCGGTCTCGGCGCAGGTCGTGAACGACGACTTCGGGATGATGTTCCTGGACCGCCGCTCTCTCGGCCACGTGAGCCTGAACCCCGACGGGTCGGCGCACTTCCGCTACTGCGGCGGCGTCCCGATCGTCCTCGGGCTCACCGGCTGGGACGGCAGCCCGCTGCCGTTCGGCGAGGGCGCGCCGTTCACCGGCGACATGATCCAGCGCGAGCAGATGCAGTTCTATCCCGGCGAGCGTGCCCACCAGTCGTTCCGGCGCCAGCTCTTCAACGGCCTGTGCGCCGGCTGCCACGGCTCCATCACCAACCGCGAGCTCGACGTCGTGGTGGACATCGACGTCCTCACCAGCGCGTCGCAGGCGCAGTCGAACGGCTCCGACGCGGAGTCGCTCGCGCTTTGCCCTTGAGCCGCAGTCTCGTATCTTCCGGCCTGGTGTGCCCCTCCCGCCGCTCGTAGCATTCGCGCTCCTCACGGGGCTGGTGGCGTCGCTCGCCGGCCGGCAGGAGCTGCGCATGAGCCCGCGGCCCATCGTCCTCACGCGTGGGTTCGCGGCGTACGTGTCGTACGCGTGCCTCGTGGTCGTGCCGATCTCGGTCTACTTCTACGTCTTCCACGGGGACTGGTTCCTCCTCTACATGGTCGACGTGAACCGCATCCCGTCGGCGATCGCGCTGATCGGGTTCGTGGGGCAGGCCGGGCTCGGCGCCCTCGGGTTCCTCTTCGGGGCGCTGCTGGTCCGCAACCAGCGCGAGGTGGTCGTGGGGGTGATCGCGGCGGTCGTGACGATCGCCGGCGCCGCGCTGGTCCTCGTCTACGCGGACCGGCTCGGGCAGGTCGGCACGCACGCTCAGTACCACGGCCAGTTCGGGCTCGAGGCCTACACCGACGGCCCGCTGCTCACGGGAGCGCTCGCGATGGGCGGCATCTCGCTGGCCGGGCTCGGGTTCCTCGTGGCCCGTCTGTGGCTCACGGGGCGGACGACGTAGGTCGGAGTTGACCGACCCCCGCCGTCCTTGGTAGCGTCCGGACCAATTCTCCTCGCCTTTCCGGGGGGATGGAGAGCGCGTGGGCGGGCGGATCAAACGCTTGGTCGTACTCGTGGCGGTAGCCGCCATCCTGACGATGTTCGCCGCGTGCGGACCGTCGCTGTACACCTTCAACATCGTCCCCGCCTCGCAGGCGGTGGAGCAGGCGCGCGAAGCGAACGCCGCCGAGCACGCGCCCTACGAGTACTTCTACGCGCAGTCCTACTTGGACAAGGCGCGCGAAGAGGCGGCCGAGGCGAACTACCAGGACGCGGTCCGTTTCGCCGAGCGCGCCAACGAGTTCGGGACCAAGGCGCGCGACCTCGCTCGTCGGCGCATGCGGGAGCAGGGGCGCTGAACCCCATGAGACGCACCCTCTCGCTCGTCGTGATCGCGGCGTGGTCCCTCGTCGGCTGCAGCCGCGCCGCCACCCTTCAGGGCCGGATCGACGGCCTGCGCGACATCGTGGACCAGGCGGAGCGCAACGGCGCCTACCGCTGCGCGCCGCGCGAGCTCGCGGTGGCCCAGGCCAACCTCGACTTCGCAGAGACCGAGCTCGCGCAGGGCAGCGTCGATCGCGCCGAGAACCACTTCAACCTCGCCGAGCCGAACGGCCGCGCGGCGTTCCGCCTCAGCCCGGCGGCCCGGTGCTCGCCGCGCGGCGTCGAGATCGAGCGCCCCGAGCCCGCGCCGGGCGACCGCGACGGCGACGGCATCCTCGATCCGGACGACCAGTGCCCCGACGATCCCGAGGACTTCGACGCCTACGAGGACGAGGACGGCTGCCCCGAGGATCAGGATCAGGACGGGGACGGCAACCCCGACACCACCGACGCGTGCCCGGTCGAGCCCGAGGACGCCGACGGCTACCTCGACGACGACGGCTGCCCGGAGCTCGACAACGATCTCGACGAGATCAACGACCAGGGCGATCGCTGCCCCAACGAGCCCGAGGACATCGACGGCTTCCAGGACGCGGACGGCTGCCCCGATCTCGACAACGACGGCGACACCATCCAGGACGCCACCGACAACTGCCCGAACGAGCCGGGCCCGCCGGACGAGCAGGGCTGCCCGCGCGTCTACCAGGACGTCGAGGTCACCTCGACCGGCATCGTCATCCACCAGCGCATCTACTTCGAGTACAACCGCGCCGTCATCCGCGACGTCTCCTTCCCGATCCTCAACACGGTGGCCCAGGTCCTGCGGGACTTCCCGGACATCACGATCGAGATCCAGGGCCACACGGACGACCGCGGGTCGGACGAGTACAACCTGCGCCTGTCGGGTGAGCGGGCGGCGTCCGTGCTCAGCTACCTCACGCAGCAGGGCATCTCGTCGGGTCGGTTGACCGCCCGCGGGTACGGCGAGACGCGCCCGATCGAGACCAACCGCACCGACGCGGGTCGGGCGACCAACCGCCGCGTGGAGTTCGTCCGGACCGACTCGGTCGCCCAGCGAGCGCGGCAAGAACAAGCGGTTCCTTGATGGGAGCCCCGGTTCGCGGGTACAACCCGCCGTGCCGGGGAGCCAAACCATGACACGTGCTCGTTCGAGGATCGTCGCCGTCTGTGCGGCCTTTGTTGCCCTCGCGTGGACCGCGGGAGTCACCGCTCAGAGTCCGATGCGTCAGGTCTTGGACCTGAATCGCCAGGGCATGGACCAGTACATGCAGCTCGAGCTCGAGACGGCGCAGGCCACGCTCGAACGCGCGCTGCAGCTCGCCCAGCGCAGCAACGTCACCGGAGCTCCGCTCGCCCGGACCTACCTCAACCTCGGCGTCGTCGCGGTCGGTGGCTTCGGCGACAACGGATCGGGGATGAACTACTTCATCCAGGCGATCCAGGCGGACCGGAACATCCAGCTCGACCCGCTCACCTCGACCCCCGAGGTCCAGACCGTGTTCTCCCTCGCCCAGCAGCGCGCCGGCAGCGGCGGAGGCGGCGGAGGCGGCGGCGGCGGCGGCGGCGGCGGCGGTGGCGGCGGCGGCGGAGGCAGCGCCGCGGGCGGCAACCTCGAGCACCAGCCCGTCCCCGAGCAGCTCGCTCAGACGGGCGTGCCCATCTACATCGAGATCGACGGCCACCCCGCGCACGTGTACGCCTTCTACCGGGCGCACGGGATGACCGAGTACCGGCGCGCCGAGATGCACCCCGTGGCCGACGGCTACGGCTACGAGATCCCCTGCACCGACGTGTTCCAGCCGCGCGTCGAGTACTACATCGTCGCGTTCGGCGAGGACGGCAGCCCCGAGGGCTTCGCGGGCTCGCAGCAGGAGCCGTTCTCCGTCGAGATCGTCAGCAGCCGATCCCACCCCGCGCCCGCGCTCCCGGGGATGGCCGCGCCGCAGACCTGCGGCGACGAGGAGTGCCCGCCCGGCATGGACGGCTGCTCCGGCGGCGGCGGCGGCGGCGGTGGTGGCATGGGCGCCACCTGCCGCAACGACGGCGAGTGCGCCTCGGGCCTCTCCTGCGAGGACAACTTCTGCGTCCTCGGCGAGCGCGCCGGCGGCGACGATCACCACGACGACGGCGACGGCAGCGACCGGCCCCCGATGGTCTACATCCAGGTCGGCGGCACGCTCGGGCTCGGCCTCGCGAACGCGGGCATGCAGGCGGACCGCTTCGACGACGGCAGCATGTCGCCCTCGCTCGTCCCGGGCGGCACCGATCCGTGCATGCTCGATCCGGGCTACTACTGCGTGCGCGTCGCGCAGGGCGGCCTCGTGCTGCACGGGGGCGTGCGCATCCAGGCCCACGTCTACTTCCTCGACTTCCTCGGCGTGGGCGTCTGGGCTCGCTTCGCGCCGGCCGGGGAGGGCGACCACGCCTTCTACAACTTCGGCGCGCGCCTCAACGTGGCCGTCGCGGACATCGCGCTCACGCCGCAGGGGTACTCCGGCGCCGCGCTCCAGGTCGTCGCCTTCGCGGGCGGTGGCTTCGGCCAGATCCAGATCCAGCCGCCGGGCAACCCGCCCGTCCAGGGCAGTGATCCGAACGCGGCGCCCGACGCGCCCTGGATCATCAGCGGCCTCGGCAACATCAGCATCGGCCTCGCCGCGAACCTGCGGATCGTCCGCAACTTCGGCTTCTTCTTCCAGGCGGACCTGATGTTCCAGGTGCCGACCTTCATGTTCAACCTCGACCTGTCGCTCGGCGCCTCGGTCAGCTTCTGATCCGCGCGCAGCCCCGCGTGGACCGAGCCCCCGACCGCGTCACCCTCCTGACGCTCTTCGCGCGCCAGGTCGCGGTGGGCGCTCGGCGGACCGCGCTCCGGTATCGGTCGGGCGGCATCTGGCGCGGGCGCTCCTGGAACGACTGGCGCTCGCGGTCCCGGCGGGTCGCCGCGTGGCTCTGCGAGCACGGCGTGGGCGTCGGCGACCGCGTCGCGATCCTCGCGGAGACGAGCATCGAGTGGGTCGAGATCGACCTCGGGGTGCTCTGCGCCGGCGCGGTGTCGGTCCCGATCTACCCGACCCTGCTCCCCGACACGATCGGCGAGATCCTCCGCGACAGCGGCGCGAAGGTGCTCGTCGCGAGCGACCCCGTCCCGCTCGGCAAGCTCTTCGATCCGAGGACCGGGCCGCTCCCCGACCTCGAGCGGGTCGTGTCCATCGCGAAGGTCTCGCGCCTCGACCGCCCCGACGCGGCGGGGCGCCTCGACGTCGCGCTCGCCGACGTGGTGCAGGACGGCTTGCCCGCGCACACCTACGAGGACGTGCTCCTCGCCCACCCGCGCGACGAGGAGCTCGAGGAGCGTCACGCGGCGGTCGGCCCCGACTCCCTCGCGGCGATCCACTACACCTCCGGGACCGACGGGCTGCCCAAGGGCGTGATGCTCACGCACGACAACTTCGTCTACGAGACGGAGCGGGTCGCGCGGGACATCGAGGTCGGGCCGAGGGACGAGCAGCTCCTGTTCCTCCCCCTCGCGCACATCGTCGCGAAGCTGACCGTGATGCTGCAGCTGAGGGTGGGGTTCGTGACGAGCTTCGCGAAGCTCGATCAGGCCGCGGAGGACTGCGCCGAGGTGCGGCCCACCTTCATCGTCGGCGTGCCGCGCGTGTACGAGAAGATCCAGGAGGCGATCCAGCGGCGACCGCAGGAGCGAGGGGACGTCGAGCAGCGCGTCTTCGAGTGGGCGCTCGGGGTCGGTCGCGAGGTCAGCGCGCTCCAGCAGGCGGGGCGCGAGCCGGGGCGCGTCCTCGAGGTCCAGCGACGCGCCGCCGACCGGATGGTGTTCTCCCGCGTCCACGAGCGCCTCGGTGGTCGCCTGCGCTTCATGCTCAGCGGCGCGGCGCCGCTGGCGCGCGAGACCGCGGAGCTCTTCCACGCCCTCGGCCTGCTCGTCCTCGAGGGCTACGGCCTCACCGAGTCCACCGGCGCGAGCACCCTCAACCTCCCCGACGCGTACCGCTTCGGCACGGTGGGCCGGCCGGTCTCGGGCGTGGAGGTCACCCTCGCCGAGGACGGCGAGATCCTGCTCCGAGGGCGCAGCATCACGCCCGGCTACTGGAACGATCCCGAGGCCACCGCGCTGGCGTTCACCGAGGACGGCCGCTTCCGCACCGGCGACGTCGGCGAGCTCGACGCGGACGGATACCTCCGCATCACCGACCGCAAGAAGGACCTCATCATCACGGCCGGCGGGAAGAACATCGCGCCGCAGCGCGTGGAGCTTCGCCTGTGCCAGAGCCCGCTCATCGAGCGCGCGGTCGTCCTCGGTGACCGTCGCAAGTTCCCCGTCGCGCTGCTGGTCGTGAACGCCCGCCAGATCGAGGCCACGGCCAAGCAACACGCCTTGCGCGGTGACCTGACCGCGCTGCTGCGCCACCCGAAGATCGGCGCGCTCCTCGCGAGCGAGGTCGAGCGCGTCAACGAGGGCCTCGCGAGCTTCGAGCGCGTGAAGCGCTTCGAGCTCGTGCAGGGCGACCTCTCGGTGGCCGAGGGCACGCTGACCCCCACCGGGAAGATCAAGCGCGACGCCGTCGCCCGCCGCTACGCCGACCTCGTCGACACCCTCTACGAGGGCGTGACCGCGGACCTGGGCGACATCAGCTAGACGCCGCCGCCGGCCTCAGACTCGGAATTTCGCGCGGAGGTCGCCAAGGAGGCGAAGGGGAGGGGAGAGGGCCGGCGCTCCACGAACAACCCCTTTGCCCCCTTCTGCGCTCTTCGCGCGAAATTCCACCGCTCAGATCCGGACGAGGCGGGACGTGGCCATCTGGAAGAGGATCTTGCACGCGTCGAACGACGACAGCTGCGAGGCGTCGATGATCTCGCGGACCGTGCGGACTCCGTCGATGGTCTCGAGCACGCTCCGCTCGTCGCCGTCGAAGCGCTCCGGATCCATCGAGCGCAGCGTCTCCTCGTCGCGGCGCGGGACCGCGTCGAACGAGCCGACCTGCTCCTCGATCAGCCGCCACTCGTCGACCCGGCGGAGCCCCTCCATGAGGATGCTCGCGAGGGGGAGCCCGAGGTTCGCGTCGCGCGCCTCGGGGCGGGACGCGAACCGCACGAAGCGGAAGTCCCCGCGCGGCCACCGCAGCGCCTCGTAGATCAGCTCCGAGGTCTGCAGCACGAGCGCGCGGTGCAGCTCCTCGGCCGAGAGGTAGCCCAGGCGGACCAGCCGCGCGCCGAGCAAGCCTCGTTGCGACGCCGTCTTGTTGGTCAGGATGCGGTCGAGGTCCTCGCGCTCGATGAGCCCCTCGCGCAGCAGGTAGCGCCCGAGCCGGAACTCCTGCTCGTGTACGCGCCCGAGCGCGAGCTGAACGCGGCCGTCCTCGAGGCAGACCGAGATGGCTCGGCCCGAGCGCGACCCGCGCTTCTCGACCTCGAGCACGCCCGTCTGGCGGGACTGGGTCACGAGCTGGAGCACCTCGCCGAGGGGCACGTGCTCGGTGCGGCCGCGGAGCGCGATCTCGCCGTCGCGGCCCGGGACGAGCTGCGCGAGCTCCTCGATCGCGGAGAACAGCGCGGAGGGCTCGAAGCGCACCTCGATCGCGTCCGCGAGCCCCTCGGGATCGACGTCCGGCATCACCCCGCTCACCAGCGCGGCGAGCCGCGCCGCGATCTGGGCGCTCGCGTCGGCGAGCACCAGCGGCGTCGTCTCGGTGGGCAGCTCGCCGCTCGGCGGCACGCTGCTGATCCGCTCCACGCTCTCCATCATCGCGGGCGGAGGCTCGGTGTCCGACGTCTTCGCGAGCGCGTGCTCGGTCACGGTGAGCAGCGCGTCGGGCGAGAAGGGCTTGCTGATCGCGTCCACCGCACCGGTCTGCGCAAGGAACCCGTCCCCGATCTTGTCGGCCTTCGCGCTCATCAGGACGACGGGGATGTCCGCCAGGTTGCTGACGCGCCGCATCGCCTGCACGAACTTGAGCCCGTTCATCTGCGGCATGACGAAGTCGACGAGCACGAGATCGGGGACCTCGCGCTGCGCGAGCTCGAGCCCCTCGCGTCCGTCCGAGGCGACCGACACGTCGAACCCCGCCTGCGCGAGCGTGCGCCGCACCACCCGGCGGATGGTCGCGCTGTCGTCGACGACGAGGACTCGGGCCATCCGTCCCTCCTCAGCCCGTCGGCGGCCGCGCCTTGAGGCCGCAGCGCGAGCGCAGCACTTCGGCCTCGGGGGAGACCCAGAAGCGGATGAGGCGCGACACCATCGGGTGGCGCACGAGCTTCTGCCCCGTGAGCTCGCCGAGGTCGCGCTCGGTCCGGCGCAGCACGTCGAGCGCCGCGACCAGGTCGTCACAGACCACGAGCGCGATGCGGCTCGCGCTGGTCACGACGGCCTCCACGAAGTGCGCGAAGTCGATCGACTTCGCCGAGACGTAAGCGCGCGCGGCGTCCTCCGCGGGGCGTCGGTTGCGCCGCGGCAGCGCCCGGAACAGGCGCTTGCTGACGTCCTCGAGCACGTCCTCGCTCGTGAGACCGGCGCCGTAGCCGTCGCTGACCTTCCGCGACGTCGCGGCGAGCACGATCTCGAGCTCTCGAGGGGTCAAGCGATCGACCGCGTAGAGCCCGACGCTGATGTTCGCCATCGCCTTGGCGAGCGCGAACACGCGCTGCGGCTCGGCCATCTCCGCGATCGGCTGCGGGATGAGGATCGAGGGTGGCTCGGACAGCTCGACGGCCACGCCCTTGGCCCGCGCGCGGTGCACGTAGAGGTGGAAGTCGGCGAGGCCGAACATGCCCGCGACGCGGTCGGCGGTCTGGCGGATCGGCTCGTCGGAGCGCGTCGAGAGGCGCGCGCGGCTCGACACCCCGTACGCCTCGTAGTCGGGCGGGTAGAGCTTGCCGATCGCGGGGACCATCAGGCGCATGAGCTGCGTCAGCTCGGCGGTGCGGCGCACCGGGTAGAACGCCTCCGTGGTGGCGGGGTCGAGGCTGCCGGGCTGCGCGTGGCCGGGTCGGGCGACGTAGCGGGAGACCTCCTCCTTCTCGCGAGGCGTCGCCTCGCCGAGCAGCAAGAGCGGCATGAGCGCGCGCTGCGCGGCCGCGCGCTGGTTCGCCGCGGCGTGCGTCTGCGCGAGCTCGCGCCAGATCTCGGCGCGGGTCGGGTGCTCGTCGAGCACCGCCCGCAGCTGCTTGGCCGCGTCGTCGGTCGCGCCGGAGAGGCGCAGGTTCACCGCGAGCAGGCGGCGCAGCTCCACGTCGGTCGGCTGCTCCCGCACCGCGAGCTCGAGCTCCTCCACCGCGCGGTTGGGCCGCGCGAGCTCCTCCGAGAGCACGCGCGCCACCTCGACCCGACCCGTGCGCCGCGCGAGCGGATCGGACTGGTGCTCGACCCACGCCCGCAGCGCGTCCGCGTGCGCGCTCCAGTCCGCGTTGCCCTCGATCAGCGTGAGGTGCCGCTCGACGCCGAGGCTGCCCGGGCCCGCGATCGCGATCGCCTGCAGCGCCGCGTTGCGCGCCGCCTCCGAGTCGCCGCGGTCCGACTGGATGTCCGAGTACATGACCCACGCCTGCGTCCGCAGCTCGGGCGTCGGCGCGACCTCGACGAGGCGCCGCAGGGTGTGTGACGCCTTGTCCAGGTCGCCCGTCCGCGCGGAGAGCATCGCGAGGCGCCGGAGCGCGTAGGGGTGATCCGGCTCGAGCGACAACACCGCTTGCAGGCTCACGAGCGCTCGGGCCGGGTCGTCGAGGCGCTCGTCCCAGATCGAGGCGAGCTCGAGGTGCGCGTCGCGCAGGACGCCGCGGTCCGGCGCGAGCGAGACGACCTTCGCGAGCATCTCGGCGGCCTCGGGCCATCGATCCTGGCGGCCGTGCAGCTTCGCCATCGTGCGCAGCGTGGGCACGTGGTTGGGCGACTCCTTGATCACCCGCTTGAGCGAGGTGATCGCGGCCGGGACGTTGTCGAGCAAGTCGGCTTGCAGCCGCGCGACCTCCATCCAGAGCCCCGCGATCCGCTCCGCGGACTGCGCCGAGGCGGCCGCGCGGCTCAGGCGATCCGCCGCTCGAGCCGCGTGGCCCGCGCTCAGCAGCAGCTCCGTCATGCCCGCGGCGGCGTTGGCGTCGTCGGGCCAGAGCTCGAGCGCGTTGGAGAAGTCGAGGAGCGCGGCGCGCCCGTCGCGCAGGTCTCGCTGCGCGACCTGACCCGCGCGGACGAGGAGCCGCGCCGCGCGCTGCGGGTCCGGGGTGACCGACGCCTCACGGCGCGCCGCCTCCACGAGCGCCTCCGGATCGCGGCGCACGAGCGCGACGCGGGCGAGGCCCTTCGCCGCGGCCACGTTCTCCGGGTCCGAGGCGAGCGCCGCGCGGTAGGCGTCGATCGAGGACCCGTCGCCCGCCACCTCGAGGGACTCGGCGAGGCGGGTCTGGTACGCGCTGATGACCTTCACGTCACCCGCCTTCGCGCACAGGCGCTGATCGATGCGGGCGAGGAGCTCGCGGTCGTCGACGGAGAGCGCGAGCGCCTCGAGCGCCTCGAGCGCCCCGGGGTCGTCCGGCGACAGGCTCAGGATCGCCTCGTACACCGACCGCGCCTCGCGGGGGTCGCTCTTCGTCGCGATCCGCGCGAGCTCGCGCAGCGCCGCGACCCGCGCCCCGGGATCCACGAGCACGCGGGCCAGCGCCCCGTAGACCTGCGCGAGCGCGTCGTGCCGCGAGAGCTTGCGGTACAGCGGCTCGAGCGACAGGAGCGCCTCGAGGTGACCGGGCGCGAGCTGCAGCGCGCGCTCGTAGCAGCCGACCGCGCGGCGCGGGTCGTCGAGCGCGTGCGTCCACAGCTCGCCGGCGCGCACGAGGCGGGCGACCCGCGTCGCGTCGTCGCGGGCCGCGGTCGCCTCCTCCTCGAGCTGATCCACGAGGCGGCGCCACGCGCCCTGCCGCGCGCGCAGGCGCCCGAGCGCGTCGAGGGCCGGCGCGAACCCGGGCTGCGCGACGAGCGCGGTCTCGAACGCCGCGGCCGCGCGGTCGGGCGCCTCGAGATGCTCCTCGTAGACCTGCCCGAGCCGGTACGCGGCGCGGGCGCGAGACTCTCCGTCGGGGGCCCCCTCGACCTCGAGCTCGAGCACGTCGACGAGCGCCTGGTGCTCGCGCCGCGCCGTCAGCTTTCGTTGCAGAGCCGAGAGCGACGGACGGTGCCGCGGGTCCGCGTCGAGCGCGCGCTTGTAGCAGTCGATCGCGCGCAGCTCGTCGCCGATCCGCTCCTCGGCGAGCTGGCCCATCTTGTGGAGCAGCGCGGCCGCCCCGCGGCCCTTCGGGTCGAGCGCGAGCTCGCGCTCGTAGAGCTCGAGGAGGTCGTCCCAGCGCCCGCCCCGGTGATAGATGCGGCCGAGCCCCGCGAGCGCGGGCTCGTAGCGCTCGTCGATCTGGAGGATGCGCTCGTAGCGCTTCATCGCGCCGTCGGGGTCGCCGAGGCGCTCGTCGAGGATCTCCGCGGCGCGGTGCAGCAGGTCGACGACGTGGGTGTCCTCCTGGCGAAGCTCCGCCTCGCGCTCGAGGGCGTCGACGAGCTTGTCGTAGCGGCCCGCGCGCTCCGTCGCGCGCTGCAGGGCGTGCAGCGCGCCGAGGTTCTCGGGGTCGAGCTCGATGATGCGCGCGTACGTGTGCGCGGCCTGGTCGTGCTCGTTGAGCGTGTCCTCGTAGAGCGCGCCGACCTTGAACAGATGGGTGACCGCGGCGCCGGGCTCCTCGGCCTGCTCGACCGCTCGCTCGTAGAGCTCGATCAGCGCGCGGTGGCGCCCCGCGTCGGCGTAGAGCCGCGTGAGCGCCTTGAACGACGCGGCGTAGCCGGGGTGCAGGCTCAGCGCGCGGGCGTGGTGCGTCATCGCCTCGTCCGGCGCCTGCTTCTGGGCCTCGAGGACCTCGGCGACGCGCGCGTGCGCGGCGGCGCGCCGACGCGGGTCCGCCGCCTGCTCGGCCTCCGCGAGGAGCATGCGGATCATCGGATCCCACGCCTCCGACGCGACGTAGAGCCGACTCAGCGCCTGCAGCGTGGGCACGTGCGTCGGGTCGCAGGAGAGCGCGCGCTCGTACGCCTCGCGCGCCTGCGTCGGCCGCGTGAGGCGCTCGTCGAGGATGTTGCCCACCCGATGCCAGAGCACGAGCTGGTCCTGGAGGTCGTTGCTGACGATGGTCAGGCGCGCGAGCACCTCGGCGAGCCGCTCCCAGCGCTCCGCGCGCTCGAGCAGGCCCGAGAGCGCGTCGAGGACGAGCGGGTCGTCGGGGGTCTCCGCGACCGCCGCCTCGAGCGCCTCGATCGCCTCCTCGCGGTTCCCGAGCCGCTCGAAGTGCAGCAGCCCGATCCGGTAGAGCGCCATCGCGCGATCGCTCGCGTCGGTGGCTTGCTCGGCGCGCCGCACGAGCACCCCGATGAGCTCGCGCCACCGCCGCTGCGCGTGGCAGAGCCGCTCGAGCGCCTCGAGCGCGCCGGTCGCGTGCGGGTCGAGCCGCAGCGCCGTCTCGTAGAGCTCGAGCGCCGCGTCCACGCGACCCTCGCGGTGCTCGAGCAGCCGCGCGCGCTCGACGATGAGGGCGGCTCGGTACCGATCGTCGGACTGGATCGCGTTGGCGCCGCGCTCGAGCGTCCGCTCGAGCTCCTTCCACTTCTGCTCGTCGCGATCGCGCTGCTCGATGGCCTTGAGGATCGAGGGGTCCTGGCGATCGAGCTCGGCCGCGGTGCGGTAGGCCGCGCGCGCCTTGTCGTGATCGCCGAGCGCGTCCTCGAGCACGCGCCCCTTGGCGTAGAGGAGCGCGGCCTTGCGGCGCGAGTCCGCGGTGACGCGCGCCTCGGCGTCGAAGTAGGGCAGGGCGCCGCGGTGGTTGCCCGTCGCGAGCGCCGCCCGGCGCGCGCCGCGCAGGCTCGGGACGTGGTCCTTGGACAGCTCGAGGCACGCTTCGAAGTGCTGCAGCGCCTTCTTCGGATCCTGCAGCGGCCCCTCGAACAAGCGCGCGACCTCGTAGGACAGGCGCGCCTTCCGCGAAGGATCGGTGGTCTCGGCGATCTCGGCGATCCACGCCTCCGCGAGCCCCTTCGCGGCCTCGGCCAGCGTCCCGTGCTGCGACGACTTGATGTGCTCGCGCGTCTTGTGCTCGGGCTCGGGTGAGGGGATCCCGCGCGCCGTCGGCGACCCCGGGCTCGCGGGCGGGATCGACGCCGGCCGCCCCATCCCCGGGGCACGCGGCGGCGCCTTTCGAAGCGGCGTCGGCGGGGGAGGCGGCGGCGGGGCCGACGCGCGCGCCCCGAGCGTGGGCGGCCGCGGCGGCGGCGCGGCGCGGACGGCCGACGGACCGGGCGTGTTGACCTTCACCGGCAAGGAAGGCGGCTTGCTCGGTCGACGCGCCGGGAGGGGCGGCGGGATCGAGGACTTCGGCGACGGCGCGAGCGCCGGGGGAGGCTCCGCGACGACCTCGTCCTCGAGCTCACCGAGCAGCCGGTCGAGGGTCGAGTCCGTTCGCGACCCGGCGTCCTTGAGCTCCTCGACCTCGACCTCCATGGTCGATTCGCCGCGCTTGCCCTTGCCGTCGTCGCTCATCGGGGAGGTCGACGATACGACAAGCGCGGACCGGAACGTAAGTGGTGGTTTTCCCGGCGATCAGGCGGCGTGAAGCTCGAGGTGCTGGAGCTTCTTCTTCAGCTTCTTCTTGGCGCGCGCCTCGAGCTGACGGGCCCGCTCCCGCGAGACGCCGAGCTCGCGGCCCAGCTCCGCGAGGGAGATCTGATCGTCGGCCATGTAGCGCTGCTCGACGATGTACCGCTCGCGATCGTCGAGCCCGGTGAGGGCGTCGCCGAGGTGGAGCTCGAGCAGCCGCTGCCGCTCCTCGTCCACGTAGCGCGTCTCCTGATCCTCGCTGTCCTCGCTGAGCGAGTCCTGCAGGGTCGAGCCGGAGTCGTCGAACAGGGGGGCGCTCAGCGACACGTCGCGCGAGTCGAGGCGGCGGAGCATCCCCTCCATCTTGGTCTCGGTCGTCTCGAACCGCTCCGCGAGGAGGCGCAGCCGCTCGCTCGGGTCCGAGGTGAGGCTCGCCACCTTCGCGCGCTCGCGGCGGAGCCGGAAGAACAGCTTGCTCCGCAGCGGGCCGCTGCCGGCGCCGACCATCGTCGTCGAGCGGACCACCCGGTCCAGCACATAGGCGCGGATCCAGTAGCCGGCGTACGTGACGAAGCGCGTGCCCCGCTCGGGATCGAACTTGTCGACGGCCATCATCAGGCCGAGGTTGCCCTCCGCGAGGAGGTCGCCGACGGGGATCCCGTAGCGGCGGTACTGCAGGGCCACGGCGACGACGAAGCGGAGGTTGGCCTCGACGAGCTTGTCGGCGGCCTCCTTGTCACCGGCGCGAACACGGACGGCGAGGTCGTGCTCTTCCTCGCGGCTGAGGCGCGGGATCTTTCGGACACGAGCGATGTATCGCTGCATGGGGCCGTCATCGATCCGGGATGCCATGGGGGAGCTCCTTCAGGTAGTTACGTTACGTAACGTCTTTGGCGGGGAGGGTCAACGTGGTCCGCTCCGCCGGCTACCCATCCTTGATAGGCACTTTCGGAAAGCAGTTCAGTGAAGAACTGTGAAGGTGGCCTTTAGAAACGAGCACGCCCCGCCTCCGTGAGGAGGCAGGGCGCGTTTCTCGGCAACCTGACGTTAGTGCAGCTCGGAAGATTCAGGCGCTGAAGCTGGATCCGCAGCCGCAGGTCGACTTGGCGGTGGGGTTGAGGAACTTGAAGCCCGCCCCGTGCAGCCCCTCGACGTAGTCGATGAGCGTCCCGTCGAGGTACTGGATGCTCATCATGTCCACGTAAAGCGGGATGCCGTCCGACTCGAACGTGCTGTCGAGCTCGGTGGTCTCGTCCTCGAAGAAGAGATCGTAGGTGAAGCCGGAGCAACCTCCGCCGATCACCCGGACCCGCAGGCCCTGGCCCTCGAGGCCCTCGGCCTCCCGGATCTCCTTGACCTTGTCGGCAGCCTTGGGAGTTAGCGAAATCATGACCTTTTTGACCTCTCAGCTGGGCTCGTCACGGGGCGGCCGGCCTCGGCTCGCTGCCCACGACATGACGTACCGTAACGAATCCTACGTCGGAGTCCAGAGTCGTTCCTGGCTCCCATCCCGCGCGCTTCACGTAGGCATGCAGGACCGCGCGTCCATCGAGCGGGTCGATCGCCCCCGATCGCACGTCGCCGAGCGCGACGCCGTCCTTGGTGAGCTTCGAGCCCGGAGGGGGCAGGGCGTCGCCCTCGAGCTGCACGAGCCGCCGGCGCACCTGGCCTCGGTTCTCGAGCATGCAGATGACCTCTTGGCCCAGGTAGCAGCCCTTCGTGAAGGACACCGCGGTCGCCGTGAGACCCGCCTCCTGGGGGTATGTCGTCTCGTCGAAGTCCGCGCCGTAGCCCGGGCGCGCGGCGCGCAGACGCGCGAGCTCCCACGCTTCCTCGCCGACGAGCCCGCCGCCGGCGCGGCCCGCGCGAGCGACGATGGCGTCGAGATCCCCGTCGATCACGTCGAAGCCGCCGCGCCCGAGGCGGTCACAGGAGAAGCCGTCCAGCTCGAGCGTCGCCGCGGCGGGCCCCTGCGCGCTGATCACGGTGATCTCGCGGCCCTCGAGCTCGACGTCCTCCATCACGACGTAGCGATCGAAGTGCTCGACCATCGCCTCCAGGCGGTCTCGCGGGACGAGCAGATCGAACGCGTCCCCGCGATCGAGCGCGAACAGGTCCGTGAGGATCCGACCCTTGAGGTCGACCGCGACGGCGTAGGCGGCGTCGCCCGAAGAGGTCCGGCTCACGTCGTTGGTGATCTGACCGTTGAGCCAGGTGCGGGCGTCGTCCCCCGACACGTGGATGCACCCGAGGGTGAGCGGGCGGACCCCGACGGTCTCGGTCAACCAGCGCGCCTGCTCGAGCGGATCGCTCATCACCGAGGTTCTGGGGTGACCTCCGGTCTCACGCAAGGTCCCCCGAGTGCGAACGCAAACGGCACAACCGATCGTGAACCGTCGTTCTCTACGCGAAGCGATCGCGTGTGATGCGTTGTCCTGGCAGCCGTGGCGCGGACGTTGCTAAATCTATCGTCACGGCCATGCGATTCGTACCCACCCCCCGATCGCTCGTCGCAGCTCTGCTCGGCGTGCTCCTGGTTCCCGGGCTGTGCGCCGCTCAGAGCTTCGACTCCTCTGGCGAGCAGGAGATGCTCGCGCGCATCAACTCGATGCGGGAGGCGCAGCATCTGCCGCCGCTCACCCGCAACGACGCGCTCGACGCGGCGGCGCGGGCTCACTCGGCGGACATGGCGACGCAGCAGGCGTTGACCCACGTGTCCGACACGAGCGGCACGCCGGCCGATCGCGTTCGCGCGGCGGGGCTCAACGCCACGAGCGTGGCCGAGAACGTGGCGCTGCACCGGACGACCATCGAAGCGCAGGAGGCGCTCGTCGGGTCGGAGGCGCACCGGTCTAACATGCTCTCCGGGTCGGTGACCCACATCGGCCTGGCGGCGCTGCCCACCGAGCGCGGCGTGTACGTGACGCAGGTGTTCGCGGGCATCGCGGCCGAGGCGCCGCCGCCGGCGGTGGCCGAGCCCGCGATCGAGGCCGCGCCGGTCCCGCCTCCGCCGTCGGTCGCCGACATCGCCCCGCCCGTGGCCTCGCGGCCGCCGATGCCGCCCCCGCCGCCGCAGGCCGGTCCGCCGCCTCAGGCCCCGCCGCCTCCGCAGGCTGCGCCGTCCGCGCCGTCCGCGCCAGGGGGAGGCTCGCTCGCCTACCAGCCTGGCTCGAACGACACCGTGGTGGTGCATCGTGACGACCAGGGCCGCGTCCTCGCGTACTGGGTCTACGGCTCGGGCCGCTGGTGGTACTACCCCTTCCCCCCGGGCGCCGCGCCCGGCCAGCAGCTCCAGGTCGACCCGCGGGTCCAGGGGCCGCCCCCCGGCTTCCCCGAGCACCCCGGCGGAGCCGTGGTCCAGGCCCGCCCGATGCCGCAGGCGCGCCCCCTCGGTCCGCCCACGGGTGGCCGCACCATCACCATCGCCCCCTTCGCCGGGTCCGTGACCGTCAACCCGGGCGCCAGCTTCTACTCCGTCCCGCCCCCGCCGCTCGTCGGCCGCCCCACTCGCGCCTGGCGCCGCCAGAACCAGCAGTGGCAGCGCGCCTACCAGCGCTGGCAGCGCGAGCAGGCCCGCATGCGCCGCCGCGCCCTCTGAGCCCGACGACGCGAAGCGTCGGAGGATCTGAGCCAAGAATTTCGCGCCAAGCGCGCGAAGGGAGCCAAGGGGACGGATCCGCGAAGGGAGGGCGAAGATGCGGAGACGCGCAGGAGCCCGCCGGGTCCGATGCGCCCACCCACCTCTTCGCCCCCTTTCGCGCTCTTGGCGCGAAATTCGATCCGTCTCCCTACTGGAGGCGCAGCGTGCCGCTGACGATGGGGCGCTCGCCGGTGGGGGTCGCGAGGCGGAGGGCGCCGTCCTCGCGGAGGCCGAGGAGGACGCCGCGGGCGCCGTCGCAGTCGACCTCGCGGCCCTTCCACGCGAGGCGGGCCTCGACGCGCGGGACGATCGCGGCGGAGCCGTGGGCGAGGAAGCGATCGACCTCGGACTCGATGCCGAGCAGGGCGTCGGCGAAGACTCGTTCGCGATCCAGGGGCTCGCCGGTGATCCCGCGGAGCGAGGTCGCGATGGGGGCGAGGTCGCCGAAGTCGGTTCGGTTCACGTCGACGCCGACCCCGATCACGACGCGCTCCAGGGTCGCTCCGATCGAGACGGACTCGACGAGGATCCCCGCCAGCTTCGCGTCGGCGTGGACGACGTCGTTGGGCCACTTCAGCGATAGCTCGGCCCTCGTGTGGGCCTGGCACGCGCGCGCGACGCCGAGGCCGACCGCGAGGGTGAGCGGGGGCAGCCGCGCGAGCTCGATCCCGGGTCGGCGCACGACGATGGAGAAGTAGAGGTCGGTCCCCCCGGGCGACGCCCAGCTCCGGCCGCGCGCGCCGCGGCCCGCGTCCTGCGCGTCGGCGAGGACGACGTGCCCGTCGGGGGCGTCCGTCGCGTCGCGGGCGTCGTCGTTGGTGGAGCCCGTGCGCTCGCGGACGTCGAGGGAGCGCCCGAACCGCTCGGTCGCGAGCAGCGACGCGATCCGCCGCGCGTCGAGGCTCAAGACCAGTCGAGCCCGAGGTCGACGGCGCGCGCCGAGTGGGTGATCCCGCCGACGCTGATCGCGTCGACGCCCGCCTCGGCGATGATCGGGACGCGCTCCAGGGTGACGTTGCCCGAGACCTCGACGAACGCGCGCCCGTCCACGAGGGCGACCGCCTTGCGCAGCGTCGCGTCGTCGAAGTTGTCGAGCATCACGATGTCGGCGCCCGCCTCGAGCGCCTCCGCGAGCTGCTCCATCGTGTCGACCTCGCACTCGATCTTCGAGGTGTGCGGCGCGTGATCCCTCGCGCGCTGGATCGCGGTCGCGATCGAGCCACACGCGGCCACGTGGTTGTCCTTGATGAGGACCGCGGCGCCGAGGTCCTCGCGGTGGTTGTGCCCCCCGCCGCAGCGCACGGCGTACCGCTGGAACGCGCGCAGGCCCGGGGTCGTCTTGCGCGTGTCCGTGATGCGCGTGCGGCTCCCGGGCGGCAGCGCGTCCACGAGGTGCCGCGTCGCCGTCGCGACCCCGCTCATCCGCTGGATCAGGTTCAGCGCGACGCGCTCGCCCTTGAGGATCGGGTTGGCCGCGCCGGTCACCTTCGCGACGATCTCCCCCGGGCCCACGCGCATCGCGTCGGCGCTGAGGCGCTCGACCTGGATGTTCGGGTCCACGAGCTTGAAGGTGGCCTCGAACACGTCGAGCCCAGCCACGACGATCCCCTCCCGCGCGCGCAGGACCGGTACGCCGCCGACGTCCATGGGGACGGTGGCGTCGGTGGTGAGGTCGCCGCGGCTGAGGTCCTCGGCGAGGGCGCGGCGCACGACGTCGTCGATGACGACGAGCGGGATGGGAGGGATGGTGCGGTGGGTCATCGTGGGTCTCGCGGTCTTCTGGGCCTCAAGCCCAAGTCTCGATCGACCACCCGCGCCGTCGCGCGACCTGGCGCAAGCGGGGGTCGGGGTTGATCACGCGCGGCTCGCCGACGACCTCGAGCATCGGCAGGTCGCTCACGCTGTCCGTGTAGAAGGAGCTCGCCTCCAGATCGACGCCGTGCTCCTTCGCCCAGTCTCGCGCGCGATCCACCTTGCGGGGCCCGTAGCAGAGCGGCTCGGTGAGCTGGCCCGTGAAGCGCCCGTCGTCGACGTCGATCCGGCTGCAGAGCACGTGCTCCACCCCGAGCGCGTCCGCGACCGGATCGGCCACGTAGCGGGTCGTCGAGGTGAGCACCGCGAGGAGGCAGCCCTCGTCACGCCGCCGCGCGACCTCGTCTCGCGCGCGATCCGTCACGAGCGGCATCACCTCGTCGTGCGCCCACTGCAGGCACTCGGCGCGGAAGGTCTCTTCCTCGATCCCGCGGAGCGACACGACCGCCTTCTCGCTCGCGCCGGCCGGGTCGAGGACGCCGAGCGTGTACTGCAAGCCCCACCACGAGACGCGCGCGTAGTCGGCCCAGCCGAGCTTCTTCTGGCGGATCTGCCAGCGCACGTACAGGGGCGCCGTGTTGACGCGGACCAGCGTGCGGTCGAGGTCGAAGAACGCCGCTTTCACGTGAGGTGGAACCCCTTCTCGAGCAGCTCGGCGAGGAGGTTGCTGAGCGCGTGCAGCAGCATGGCCGCGCCGATGCCCCCGCGCCACGACCGCAGCAGGCCGAAGAGCAGACCCGGGAAGAACACCGCGAGCCGCGCCGGGTGCGGGATCGAGACGAAGTGGATCGCCGCGAACAGCGCCGCCTGGAGCAGCAGGACCCGCGGGTCGACGAGCCCGCCGAGCCACTTGGGCTTGGTCGACCAGCGATCGCCGAGGCGGGTCTGGACGTAGCCCCGGAAGAACGCCTCCTCGGGGAGGGCGATCACCAAGAGCTGGGTCAGCGCCAGCTCGGCGAAGTCCTCCGGCAGTCGGAGCTCGAACGGGTGGGTCGGGTGGTTCCAGTAGTAGAAGCCCACCACGAAGGGCGGGAACACCACCGCGGCCACGCCGAGCGCGACCCCCGCCTCCCGGATCCCGGGCAGCGCCGCCGCCCGGATCGCGCGGAGCAGGTCGTAGAGGCCCAGGGGTCCCGCGGCGCGCTCGTCGTCGGCCTCGGGCGGCTCGAGCAGGCCCGCCAGGTCGATCCCCATCGCCTGCATCCCGCCGGGGCGGCGACGGGCCAGGCGGACCGCGACCATGAGGAACACCGCGCCCACGGCCAGGGAGACGTACTCGGTCATCCCGGGGAGGGCGCGGGGCAGCCACGTGATCCCCGCGGTGGCCGCGGTCACCGCCGCGAACACGAGCAGGACCTCGCCGAGCGGCCGGTCGGTTTCACCCTCCACCGTCGGCGGTGATAGTGCCGCGTGCGATCCCTCGCAAGCACGGGGCGCAGGTCTTGACCCCGGCGGGGCCCACGCTATGCCTTGCGGCTTCCTTATGGGGGGAAGGCGTGGGTACGGGGACGGGAGTAGCTTCTGTGATCCTCGTGGGCCGTGGTCGGAAGGTCTTGTGATCCCGGAGGGCAAGTGACCCTGGAGGTCGAGTGATCCCGGAGGAGAAGGTCGTCGAGGTCCGCGATCGGGCGGACATCGTCGCGCTCGTGCGCGAGTACGTCGACCTCAAGCGCTCTGGGACCAGCCTCAAGGGCCTCTGCCCGTTCCACAACGAGAAGTCGCCGTCCTTCCACGTCCACCCCGATCGCGGCTTCTTCCACTGCTTTGGCTGCCAGGTGTCCGGCGACGCGATCACGTTCCTCATGCGAATCGACGGCCTCGCGTTCCCCGAAGCGGTGCGCGTGCTCGCCGAGCGCGTAGGCGTGGAGATCACGCAGCTCGACGACGAGGAGGCCAGCGCGGCCCGCCAGGCGCGCGCCCGGCGCGAGCGGCTGCTCTCCGTGCTCGAGTCAGCCGCGGGTTTTTTCGTGAAATCGCTGACCGAGCATAGGTTCGGACCGATGGCGTGGGCGGAGCTGTCGAAGCGGGGGATCGAGCGACCAGCGGTCGAACGGTACCGGCTCGGCTACGCCCCCCACGGCTGGGACGAGCTCGCGACGTTCCTCTCGCGCCGCGGCGTGAGCCCGCGGGACGCCGAGCAGGTCGGGCTGATCGTCCCGCGCAAGAGCGGGGAGGGTCACTACGACCGCTTCCGCCACCGGCTGATGTTCCCCATCGCCGACACGCACGGGAAGATCGTCGCGTTCAGCGGTCGCGCCCTCGATCCGCCGCCGGGCGAAGAGGAGCTGCGCGAGGCGCCCGCCAAGTACGTCAACAGCCCGGAGACGGCGCTCTACAAGAAGAGCGACATCCTCTTCGGCCTGCACGAGGCGCGGGTCGAGCTGCGCCGCGACGGCGTGGCGCTCCTCTGCGAGGGCAACTTCGACGTCGTCGGCCTGTCTCAGCACGGCTTCGCCAACGTGGTCGCGCCGCTCGGGACGGCGTTCACGGAGGCGCAGGCGAAGCTCCTGCACCGCTTCGTCTCCACCGCGATCCTGTTGTTCGACGGCGACGCCGCCGGCCGCAAGGCGGTCCGCGCCGCGCAGCCGCTCCTCGCCCGCGCGGGGATCGCCGGCAAGGTGGTCACGATGCCCGCGGGCGCGGATCCCGACAGCTTCCTGCGCGACCGGGGCGCCGCCGCCCTGCGCGCGCTGATCGACCAGGCGCCGCCCATCGTCGACTGGCTCATCGAGCGCGCGGCTCAGGAGGCGGGTCGCGATCCCGCGGCGCGCGCCAACGCGATCGAGGAGCTCGGCCCCGTCCTCGGGGCCATCGACAGCCCGGTCGAGCGGCGGCTCTACGTGGAGCGCGTCGCGCACGCGTTCGAAATCCGCGACATCGAGGTCGTCCGCGACCAGCTCCGTCGGGGCGCTCGGTCCGGCCCTCGCCCCGCTCGCCGCGCGGCTCCCGCGGCCTCGGCTCCTGCGCCCGCCGCGCTCCCGCGTCGGTCGGGCGCGCCGCTCCCCGCCATCGAGGCTCAGCTCGTCGGCGCGTTCCTGGATCAGCCCAACCTTCACGGGACCGAGTGTGCAGAAAAGGTCCACTCGCTTTTGACGAGCGAGGAACTTCGCGCCATCTTTCTGCTCACGGCGCGCTGGGTGGGCGCTCGTGGCGTGGACGCTTCGGCTCTCTTGGAGGAATTCCCAGAGGGACCGGCGCGCTACTGGCTCGAGCGTCGGTTGGCCGTTCAGGAATTCGAGGACGAAGCGAGTGCAACGCGATTTGTCGAGCGCGCGGTTCCCAGGCTGGACCGTGAACGAATCGCCCGGGAGACCAAGCGCTTGAGACGCGAATTTCTGGAAGCCAAGCGCGCCGGTGACGACGTGCGCGCCGAGGCTTTGATGCGCCAGATGAACGAATCCTTCCGGGGCGCGCAGCACCCCGGACCCGAGGCCGAGAGGTGACGATGGTGGAGAAGACGGGGCGAAACGGCCAGGCGACGGCGGCGACGGCGGCGACCACGACGAAGGCGCGTGCGCCGGTGACGCCGAAGAAGCCCGGCTCAAATGGTCGGAGCTCCCAGTCCAAGGCCAAGGCTCGCGAGAAGGACCGCAAGGAGCTGTTCCAGCTCCTCGAGCGCGGTAAGGGGAAAGGTTTCTTGACGTACGACGAGATCAACGACGCGCTCGCGTCGGAGGTCTCGTCCGAGCAGATCGACGAGCTGATGATGACGCTCGGCGGCGAGGAGATCGAAGTCGTCGATCACGCCTCGAACGCCAAGATCAACAAGGCGAAGGCCAGCGATCGCAAGAACCGCAAGAGCACGCTCCCCCCGCCGACGGATCAGGGGCTCTACACCAAGAGCAACGACCCGGTCCGGATGTACCTCCGCAAGATGGGCTCCGTCTCGCTCCTCACCCGCGAGGGCGAGGTCGAGATCGCGCGGCGCATCGAGCAGGGCGAGGACCGCATCTTCGACGTGATCCTCGACAGCCGCGTGGCGGTCCAGGAGATCATCGAGATCGGCGAGGCCGTCCGCCGCGGGACCAAGCGCCCCAAGGACATCCTCAAGGCCTACGATCCCGAGACGATGTCCGAGGAGGACTACCGCGTCATCGTCGGCAAGACGATCGACCGCGTGAAGCGCCTCGAGACGCAGGGCATCAAGGTCCGCGAGGAGCTCGCCGGGGCTCGCAAGGTCGGCGACAAGAAGGCGCACCAGGTCCAGTGGGAGCGGCTCAACCGCGACCGCCGCATGGCGCTGCGCCAGCTCGGCCTGAACAAGAAGACGATCGACAAGGTCGTCTCCGCGATCAAGCTGTACATCCGCCGCGTCGAGCGCGCCGAGGCCGCCATCGCCGAGTGCGAGCGCCGCGTCGGGGGCAAGGACGACAAGGGGATGAAGAAGCTCCTCAAGGACGTCCAGACGAACGCGAACGTCGCGCGCCGCGTGCAGCGTCGCCTCGGGCTCAGCGTCGATCAGCTCAAGAGCCTGATCGAGGGCGTCGCCGAGGCCCAGCGTCAGATCAAGACGGTCGAAGAGGAGATGGGGCAGCCCGTCACCGCGCTCCGCGCGACCTACAAGAAGCTCCACCTCGGGGAGCGGCAGGCCGAGCGTGCCAAGGCCGAGCTGGTCGAGGCCAACCTCCGCCTCGTCGTCTCGATCGCCAAGAAGTACACGAACCGCGGGCTGCAGTTCCTGGACCTGATCCAGGAGGGCAACATCGGCCTCATGAAGGCGGTCGACAAGTTCGAGTACCGCCGCGGCTACAAGTTCTCGACCTACGCGACGTGGTGGATTCGCCAGGCGATCACCCGCGCGATCGCGGACCAGGCCCGGACCATCCGGATCCCGGTCCACATGATCGAGACCATCAACAAGCTGATCCGCACCTCGCGGTACCTCGTGCAGGAGCTCGGCCGCGAGCCGTCGCCCGAGGAGATCGCCGAGAAGATGGAGATGCCGCTCGACAAGGTCCGCAAGGTCCTGAAGATCGCCAAGGAGCCGATCTCGCTCGAGACGCCCATCGGTGAGGAGGAGGACTCGCATCTCGGGGACTTCATCGAGGACAAGTCGGTCGTCAGCCCGGTCGAGGCGGTGATCAACAACAACCTCGAGGAGCAGACCCGCCGCGTCCTCAAGACCCTCACGCCGCGCGAGGAGAAGGTCCTCCGCATGCGCTTCGGGATCGGCGAGAAGAGCGATCACACGCTCGAAGAGGTCGGTCAGGACTTCGAGGTCACCCGCGAGCGGATCCGCCAGATCGAAGCGAAGGCGCTGCGCAAGCTGCGTCACCCGAGCCGCAGCAAGCAGCTCCGCTCGTTCATCGACGGCTAGAGCCGAGCGGCGCCAGCCGCTAGGCAGTCATTTTTGCCGGAGGCTGCTAGGCTCTAGCCCCCGTGCCCCTGCCCGTGCCCGTGCCCGATGGTCGAACCGGGAGCGGGCGCGCGCGTGGGTAGGGGCGTCGAGGCCGCGCCTCGATCGGGCCCATAGCTCAATCGGTTAGAGCCCCCGTCTCATAAACGGGTCGTTGACGGTTCGAGTCCGTCTGGGCCCACTCTCGATGTGTCCTTGCATGAGGGCGCGACTCGCGTTAGTCCGGCGCGCGTGCAGGACAAGCTGAAGGCGTTCGTGAAGCTCGCGGAGATCGATGCCTCCGCGCGACACCTCGAAGAGCAGCTCGAGGGCATCCCCGTCGAGCTCGAAGAGCGCCGGGTGGCGGTCGAGGCGCTCGAGCAGCTCGTCCACTCGCAGAAGCGAGAGATGGACGAGGCCGAGGCGCTGATGACGGCGCAGGACGAAGACCTCAAGCTCCGCTCGGACATGCTCTCCCGGTCCAAGGCCAAGGGAGCCAAGGCGCGCAACATGCGCGAGGCGGAGGCCGCCGAGCGCGAGCTCGACGCGATCCGACGCTCCATCAAGGAGGGCGAGGCCGAGAAGGAGCGCCTGCAGGGCGTCATCGAGCAGAGCCGCTCGATCCTCGCCGAGCCGCTGCGCGAGCTCGAGGAGCAGAAGCAGAACCTCGCCGAGGCCGAGGCCGCCAGCGAGGGCCGCCTCGCCGAGCTCCGCGCCGAGCGCGACGTGATCACCGCGGGCCGCAAGGAGGCCTCGGGCAAGATCCCGAAGCCGATCTTCCGGCGCTACGAGCGCCTGCGCACCCAGATCCACCCGACCCTCACCGAGGCGAAGGACGGCGTCTGCATGGGCTGCCGCATCCAGATCGCGCCCCAGCTCTACAACCAGATCATCAAGGGCGACGACTTCTACCAGTGCCAGGCGTGCCAGCGCTTCCTCTACCACGCCGACGTGGTCGCGGACTGAGCCCGACGACGCGAAGCGTCGGAGGATCTCAGTGGGGAGCGCGAGGGGCTTGCCCCTCGCCGGAGAGAAATCGCCGAAGGCGATTTATCGACAGGCTTTGAGCCCAGAGAACTGAGCGCTCAGCGATTCTGCGCGGCGAGCGCGCCCAGCGCGGCGGGGGTCACCGCGGTCGCCTCGGGGACCGCGGCGGTGAGCGCGTCGGCGAGCTCGGCGCCGGTCGGGTAGCGATCCGCGGCGCGCGCCGCGAGCGCGCGGCGCAGGACCGCGTCGAGCGCCTCGGGGACGTCGGCTCGCAGGGTGCGCGCGGGGATCCAGCGCGGGCTCCGCGCCATCATCAGCACGTCGACCTCGTTCTTCGCGTCGAAGTACCGGCGCCCGGTCAGGAGCTCCCAGAGGACGATCCCGAGGGCGTAGAGATCGAAGCGGCGATCCACCGTCTGACCGGTCAGCGCCTCGGGCGCGATGTAACGAAACTTGCCCTTCACGGTGCCCGCGCTCGTCTTGATCGCGCGGCCGCGGGCCCAGGCGATGCCGAAGTCGATGATCTTCACGACGCCGTCGTAGCCGAGCATGACGTTCGACGGGCTCACGTCGCGGTGCACGAGCTCGAGCGGTCGGCCGTCGGCGCCGATCGCCTCGTGCGCCGCGTGGAGCCCTCGCGCCGTGTCCCGCGCGATCGCCACGGCCTCGGGGACCGGGAAGGTGACCGACGCGGTCAGCAGCGCCGCGAGGGTGCGTCCGTCGCACCGCTCCATCACGAGGTAGGGGATCTCGTCGACCTCGTCGACCTCGAGGATCCGGATCACGTTCGGGTGGGTCACCTTCGCCGCGATGCGCGCCTCCTCCTCGAGCATCTCGCGGAGCTTCGCGTCCTCGGCGAAGCGCTCGTGGACGAGCTTGAGGACGACGGCGGGCTCGTCGCCTCGCTGGGCCAGCCAGACCTGCGCCATCCCGCCGTCGTGGAGACGCGACACGAGCCTCCAGTCGCCGATCCTCCTCATCGCGTGAGCCTACCAAGGCTCGGGCGCGTCCTGATCGTCGGCGCGCTCAACGGGCCTCGATGAACACGGGCCGGTCCGCGGTGACCACGACGTCGCGGCGAAGCCCCCCTCGCTCGACGACGACCTCGTGCTGACCGACCGGGAGCGGCACGGCGAGCGGGGTGACCCCGACGAGGCGACCGTCGACGCGCACGCGAGCCCCCGGCGCCCCGTCGACGAGCAGCCGGCCCATCACCCGCGGCAGCGGCTCGAGCGTGACCTCGGCGCGCGCGACCGCGTCGGCGCGGACCACCACGTCGACCGTCCGCGGGCGGTGCCCGGTGGCCGTGACGCGGACCTGGTAGGCGCCGACCTCGAGCTCACCGGCGGCGCCGAGGGAGACGGCGTCGGTCGAGCCCTCGCGCGTGATCACGACGTCCGCCCCCGCGGGCTCGGTCGCGATCTCGAGGCGTCCGCTCCGCGCGGGCAGGCGCATCGACAGCTCCGCGGTGGCCCCGAGCACCACCTGCACGACCCCCTCGACGCGACGGTGCCCGTCGAGCTCCGCGATGACCCGGACCTCCCCGGCGTCGACGAGCGGGAGACGCGCGGGGGAGCGGGCCGCGATGCCCCGCTCGCGACGCCCCACGTAGAGGGTGGCGCCGGGCGGATCGGTCACGACGTGCACCACCGCGAGGCGCGCGCCGAGCTCGTCACGCCGGCGGGTCGCCTCGGCGCGACGCTCCGCGTCGTCGTCGTCCGAGGCGAGGTACTCCTCGAAGGAGGTGAACGCGAGCGCGTCCTCGTGGGCTCGGAACGCGGCGGTCGCGACGTTGTAGAGGGCCCGCGGGTTCGGCGACGCGCGGTAGGCGGTGAGGAAGCGCCCGACCGCGTCCCCGTAGCGTCGACGCGCGTAGGCCTCGGCGCCGCGCTCGTGGAAGAAGCGCCCCTCGGCGGCGCCCGCGTCGCCGCGCGCGGCGGAGGGCATCGCCACCGCGAGGACGAGCAGCGCGGCGGCCCGCCTCACCGCGCCTCGCGCGTGATCGTCGCGCTCGGCGGCTCGTCCGTCGTCGACTCGGTGAGGAAGAAGAGGGTGATGCCCACGCCCAACCCGATGGCCCCGAGGATGAGCGTGGCGTCGGCCGCGGTGTTGAAGGCGACGCCCTGATCCCGGAGGCTGGAGAGCACGTTGGGGTCCGGGGAGGACGCGCCGAGCTCGCCTTCGAACTGCGAGTGCTGATGGGTCGCGAGACCGACGAGCACGCCGCCCGTGAGGAGCCCCGCGACCCCGAGCCCGCCGATCACCCAGGTGATCGGCGAGCGGTCGGTGCTCGCGGGGGGCGTCAGCGACGCCGTCACCCAGGCGCGCTCGTTGGCGCGGATCTCCACGCGGCCCTCCCAGGCTCGGTCGCCCGCGTGGCTGACCGCGACGGTGTGGTCGCCCACCCCGAGGGTCGGCAGCGCGAGCGGGACGAAGCCCGCCGGCTCGCCGTCGATCCGGATCAGCGCGCCGGTGCGGTTCGCGGTGACGGTGAGCGCGCCCGAGGGCGCGGGCAGCGGCTGCGGCTCGGCGACGGTGACCACGTCCCGATCCGCCTCGACCCGCGTGATGGTGCGCCACGGCTGGTAGCCGTCGACGGCGGCCTCGAGCACGTAGCTCCCTGGGGCGATCACGACCCGCTCGCCGAGCGCGCCCGCGGCGACCTCCGCGCCTTGCTCGTCGCGCACCACGTAGCGACCCGCGCGAGGGCCTCGGACGGTGAGACCGCCGAGGATCTGCTCGAGCGCGAGGTGCACCTCGACCTCCTGGCCGGCGACCGCCTCGACCTGCGCCGAGGCGCCTCGGTACCCCTCGAGCGCCGCGGTGATCTCGCGGGTGCCCGCGGGCACCGCCACGACCATCGGCGTCCGCCCGTAGCGGCCGCGGTCGCGTTGATCGACGAACACGTCGGCGTTGGGCGGCGTGGTGACGACGCGGACGCGGGCCACGTGCTCGTCGAGCCGCGCGATGGCCTCGGTCGCGATCCGGCGCTGCGACTCCTCGTCGTCGTCGGAGGCGAGGTACTCGGAGTAGAAGAGGTACGTCTCCTCGTCCCGGTGGAGGCGCTCGAAGCAGCGCGCGATGTTGAACAGCGTCCCGGAGCTCGGGGCGATGCGCTGCACCGCGAAGAACTCCTCGAGCGCCGCCTCGTAGCGGCCGGCGACGTAGTGCCGCGCCGCCTGCTCGTGATGGAAGCGAGCCTGCGCGGCGAGGTCGGCGGACGCGATCGACGGCCACATCGCGAGGGCGACCAGCAGCGCCGACAACACTCGTTGCATGTCACCAACCGGCCAGGTCGTCGGCGCTCGCGCCGCGGGTGGCGACGGGTCGCAGCGTCACCTCGACGGTGTCGGGGCTGTCGTCGTCGAGCTCGACGGGCGCGTCGCGCCGGCCGCGGAGCTGCACGACCAGCGCGCGGGGCGGCGCCCCCTCCGTCACCTCGATCGGGCGCGGGGTGGTGCCGAGGACCTGGTCGCCCTCGCGGACGGTGGCGCCCGAGGGAGTCGACGTGATGGTGACGGTCCGCACCGTGGGCGCCGGCGGAGGCTCGGGCTCGGGCGGGGGCTCGGGCGCGGGCGGCTCGGCGACGACCACCGGCTCGGGCGTGGGCGCCTCGGGCGCCGCGACGGGCGGGGGCGTGACGACGGCCGGCTCGCGCGTCGAGGCATAGAGCCAGCCGCCGACCGCGAGCAGCGCGACGGCGACGAGCGCGATCGCCCACCACGGTCGGCTCGGTCGCGCGGGCTCCGCGGCGGGGGTGCTCGTCCGATCCGTGATCGCCGCGAACTGGTCGGTCTCGTGCGAGGAGGCCAGCGGCGCCGCGTCGCTCCAGGCCGCCTCCCACGCCGCGAGGAGCTCGGCGCCGTCCTCGTAGCGGCGCGCGGGGTCCTTCTCCAGGCAGCGGTGGACGAGGTCGACGACGGGCTCGGGCAGATCGGGTCGGCGCTCGCCGAGCGGCGGGGGCGGCACCGTCGCGTGCGCCATGATGCACGAGTAGACGGTCTCGGCGGGGAAGGGCACCTCCCCCGAGAGGAGCTCGTAGAGCATCACGCCGAGCGAGTACACGTCGGCGCGGGCGTCGACGAGCGCGCCGTCGCGGCTCTGCTCGGGCGCCATGTACAGCGGCGTGCCGATGATCTGGCCGGTCTTGGTCAGCCGCATCGACTCGTCCTCGACGGCGATCTTCGACATGCCGAAGTCGAGCACCTTGACCAGCTCGCGGTGGCGCTTCTTCGCCAGGAAGACGTTCTCGGGCTTGAGGTCGCGGTGGATGATCCCGGCGGAGTGCGCCGCGGCGAGCGCCGAGAGGAACTGCGGCGCGAGGCGCCGGACGTCGTCGTCGTCGAGCCAGGCGTGCCCGCCGCGCTCTCCGTGGCGGACCAGGCGGGCGCGGAGGTCCTCGCCGCGGAGCAGCTCCATCACGACGAACACGAGCCCGGTGTCCGGGTCGGTGCCGAGGTGGGTGACGTCGATGATGTTCTCGTGCTCGATGGAGCTGGCGGTGCGCGCCTCCTGGACGAGGCGGGTCACCGACTCCTTGTTGATGAGCGCCTCCGCGCCGACGACCTTGACGGCGAACTGGCGACCCAGCGTGATGTGCTCGGCTCGGTACACGGCGCCCATGCCCCCGCGACCGATCAGCTCTTCGATCCGATAGGCGCCCTCGAGGAGGGTGCCGGTCGGGAGCGATCGGCCGCCCGAGCGGGGGGTCGAGTCCACGGTGTCCGCGGTGCCGAGGTGGTCCTGGCTCCGTCTCGTGGCGCTCGTGCGCACGACGTCGTCATCGCGCTCCCGCGAGTCTGCTGAGCCGGACCCCATGGGTCCGAAGGATACCCCAACGGAGGCGTGGTGAGGTCCCCACGAACGCCGACGCCGGAGCCCGCGGTCCACCACGGACGCGGTGATCCCACGCTCTGCAGCGCGCGTGCCCCCGGGTTTCGTGGGCTCGCCGGGGCTCGACGCGTGATGCCGCTGTGACCGCGCAGTGCGCGGCGCACGGGGTTACAGGGTGGACACGACCCGGCTCAGATGTACGTGAGCCACTCCGCGTTCGGCACCTCGACGCCGCGGACCACCTGGAAGTAGCGATCCTGCACGCGCTTGGTGATCTCGCCGCGGGTGCCCGCGCCGATCGCGCGACCGTCGATCTCGCGGACGGGCGTCACCTCGGCGGCGGTGCCGCACATGAAGACCTCGTCGGCCACGTACAGCTCGTCGCGCGCGATCAGGCGCTCGCGCAGCTCGTAGCCCATCTCGCCGAGGAGCTGGATGATCGTGTCCCGGGTGATGCCGCCGAGGATGCTCGCGCCGTGCGCCGGCGTGCTGACGATGCCGTCGCGCACCACGAAGATGTTCTCGCCGCTCGCCTCGGACACGTAGCCCTGCGCGTCGAGCAGGATGGCCTCGTTGAAGCCGCGGGTGAGCGCCTCGCGCTTGGCCAGGATCGAGTTGACGTAGTGGCCGACGATCTTGCCCTTCGCCATCAGCATGTTGACGCCGGGGCGGGTGAACGAGCTGATGCAGGCGCGGATGCCCTTCTCGAGGCCCTCGTCGCCGAGGTACGCGCCCCACTTCCAGACCGCGATGGCGACGCGGGTCTTGTTGGTCATCGCGCCGAGGCCCATCGCGCCGTCGCCCACGAAGAACAGCGGGCGCAGGTAGCAGGACTTCAGCCCGTTCACGCGGACCGTCTCGACGCACGCGTCGGCGATCTGCTCCTGGGTGAACGGCACCTCCATCGTCGCGATGTGCGCCGAGTCGAAGAGGCGCCGTACGTGCTCCCGGAGGCGGAAGATGGCGCTGCCGCCGTCGTCCGTGGCGTAGCACCGGATGCCTTCGAAGGCGCCGAGCCCGTAGTGGAGGGTGTGCGTGAGGATGTGGACGTTCGCGTCGTCCCACGCGATGAGCTCGCCATCCATCCAGATCTTCTCGACCTTGTCGACCATCCGCGGGCCTCCTCGCGGGGCGTTGTAGCACACGAGCGCGATGCGCCACCGGCCCGCCGGATTCTCTCCAGACGGGCCAATTGGACCTATCGCACGAGCGCCTCGAGCTCGCGCCGAGCCTCGTCGTGATCGGGCTCGATCTCGAGGGCGCGCGAGTACGCGCGGCGCGCCTCGGGGTCGCGGTCCGCGGCGCTCAGGAGGCGCGCGAGGAGCACGTGCTCGAGGGCCATCGGGGGCGCGATCGCGCAGCCGCGCTGGGCCTCCGCGATGCACCGCGCGAGGAGCCCCGCGTCCCCCGGCGCGGCGGCGTACCGCGCGTAGGCGAGGTGGACGAGGAAGTGGCCCTCGTCGGGGCACAGCTCCACCGCCTCTTCGAACGCCTTCACGGCCTGCGCGAACGACGCCTTCTCGACCGCGCGCTGCCCGCGGCGGAAGCGCCGCTCGGCCTTGAGCAGCCGCTCGACGCGCTCGTCGAGCTCACCGTCAGGCTTCGCGCGCAGCCCGGACCCGGCCGCGTCGCGCTCGGGTGGATCGGGGAGCTCGACCGACGAGGACGAGGACGCGAGCGTGAGCTCTGCGCGCGACGGCGGGGGCTCGGGCGCGGGCAGCTGCGCCGGCGGCTCGGACGGTGGCGCCGACGGCTCGGACGGTGGCGCCGGCTCCTCGACCGGGAGCCCGAGCGACTCGGCCGACGCGAGCACGGTCTCGGCCTCCACCCGCGACGAGGGCACGCTCGGGACGTAGGCGACCGACGTCCGATCGCGATCGGCGTCCGTCGGATCGGCGAGGTCGTCGGCGATGGGCGCCTCGGCCGACGGCGCGAGCGCGTCCCCCGACGGAATCGAGACCGACGCGAGCGAGATCGGCGCGGGCACCCCCGACGACGAGGGCAGCGTCGCCACCGCGGACGGAACGCTGGGCAGAGACGCGGCAGGCTTGGCGCGCGTGCGCAGCGGCTCCTCCGCCAGCGTCACCGCGTCGAGGCACTCCATCGCGTGCAACAGGATCGCCGCGTGCCCCGGGTCGCTGCTCCCCGCGAGGACCTCCGAGACCGTGCGGCTCCCGTCCGCGCGCCGGATCACCGCGCGCAGCCCGCGCTCCTCCGCGAGCGCGAGGAAGCGGACCATCTTGCGCGCCTCGGGGATCACGAAGCGGTGGCCGTGCTCCTCGAGGAGCTCGAGGATCTCGCGCGGGTCCCGCGTCGCGGTGAGCCCGCGGTAGGCGATCTCGGCGAGCCCGAGCTCGAGGTCGATGAGGTCCGGCGGCGGCTGTCGCTCCGCGGTGAAGCGGAAGGTCCCTCGACGCCACGCGAACAGCTCGAAGAGCTTGAGCCGCATCTGCTGCGCGAGCGCCTCCGACAGCTCGAGCGGCTCGATCGCGCCCATCTCCACGAGCACCTCGCCTTGTCGGCCCTCGCCGCGCCGCATCGCCTTGAGCGACTCCTTGAGCGCGACCGGGCCGATCTTGCGCATGCGCGTCAGCACCTGGCCGAGGCACTCGCCCACCACGTTGCTCCGCACGTGGACCGGCACGCCCGCGCGGAAGTACACGACCTTCGTCGGCTCGGTCCCCTCGGTCGTCTCGCGCAGGTCCGGCGGGTGCACGCAGATGAGGGCGCCCGTCGCGCGCTTCTCCGCCATGCGGTGCAGCACGCGCGCGAAGGAGAGCTGATCGAAGGTGCCGACGAGGTCGCCCTGCGTGTCCTCTTCGGCGAGCTCTCGCACCTCGCGGCCCTCGATGCGACCATCGGTGTCGCGCCACTGCCACGAGTCGGGCGTCGGCTCGTCGAGGGTCGAGTCCTCGACGTCCTCGGCGATCGGGGACGGCGCCTCGAGCGCGCGGGTGAGCGGGGTGGGGTCCTCGCGCGGCGTGAGCGGCTCGGGCTCCGAGGGGAAGCTCGACGAGCGGCGGCGCTCCGCCTCGAGCAAGACGTGCTCCGTGCTGAGCACGCGGGTCTCGGCGGTGTGGGGCTCGACCGACGCGGCGCGCGCGACCACCCCCGACAGCTCCTCGCGCGAGCCGACGAGCGTCGCGAACGCGTCCACGCTCTCGGCGAGATCCGCGAGGGGCCCGTCCTCCGGCTCCGCGGCGGCGGTCAACACGACCCGCGCGCGCCGCCCGCCGGGCATCCAGCGGATCGCCTCGGCGGTGGTGATGCCGTCGCGGCCCTCGAGGTCGAAGTCGATCACGACGACGTCGCTCGGCTCCTGGATGAAGCGATCCATCGCGCGCTCGCCGCTCGTGACCGCGCGGACGTCGTGGCCCGCGTCCGTGAGCTCCGCGGCGAGCCGCGCCCCGAGCGCGGGGTCGGCGAAGACGATCAGGACCCGGCTCACGAGGCCGGCTCCCAGGGCGCGGTCGCGTCGATCGGCGCGACGTGCTGCTCGAACAGCTCGCGCGCTCGCTCCGCCCGCTGCTGGTAGGTCTGGGCGAGCGCCTCGGCCGGGCTCAGCCCGTCCCGCGCGTGGATGGAGAGGACCCGGGCGACGTGGGAGCCGGATCGGCCGTGGGGCTCGAGCAGCGGCTCGCGGTTCTCGTCGTAGAGCTTCAGCGCCAGCTCGACGTCGCGCAGCAGGTCGTGGCTCGCGCGCAGCGCGTCGGCGTCGTGCGGGTCGAGCACGCCGTACGCGGCGAGCGCCTCGATCGCCTCGGGCGTGTTCGACGTGCGCACGCCGTGATCCTGTCCGTGACGCATCTGCAGCCACTGTACGAGAAGCTCGACGTCCGTGAGACCTCCGAAACCGAGCTTCGGGTGGTAGCGGCGGCGAGACTCCCCCGCGAGCTCGAGCTGCATGCGGCCGCGGATGTGCGCGAGCTCCTCCGGCGGCGTCTCGCCCTCGAGGTAGGCGAGCCGCACGAACCGGCGGGCGACCTCCTCGCTGGCCATCGGATCGCCCGCGACCGGGCGCGCGCGGATCAGGGCCTGGCGCTCCCACGCGGCGGCGCCGCGCTCGTGGTAGTTGTCGAACGCCGCGAACGAGACGACGAGGGTGCCGCGGCTCCCGCTCGGGCGCAGGCGCGTGTCCGTCTCGTACCCGGGCCCCTCGGCGTCGCGCTGCCGCAACAGGAGCATCGTCCGCTGCGCCATGCGGGTGAAGAGCTCGGCGTGGGTCGTGCCCCCGGTCGTCTCGCCGTCGACGTCGTAGAGGAAGACGAGGTCGAGGTCGCCGCCGAAGCCGAGCTCGCGGCCCCCGAGCTTGCCCATCGCGGCGACCACCAGCGACGCGCCGCTCGGCTCACCCCAGCGCGAGTGCGCCCAGGCGCGGGCCCCCTCGAGCGCCGCGCGGATCTGCGCCTCGGCGAGCTCGCTCAGCCGGTCGGTCGCGAGCGCGCGATCGGCCTCGTGCGTGACGTAGGCGAGCCCGATCTGCAGCGTGAAGGTCCGCTTGAGGCGGCGCAGCTCGCGGACGAAGGCCTCCTCGTCCGGGACGCCCTCGAACGACGCGACGAGGGCCGCGTGGGTGTCGCGGATCTCTTCGCGGGTCGGCGCGTCGCTCGACAGGAGCAGGTCGACGTCCTCGGGGTGCCCGACGAGGGCGCTCGAGAGGGTGCCGCTCGCGCCGAACAGGGTCGCGAGGCGGCGCGTGGTGCGCGGGCGCTCGACGAGGAGCCGGCCGTACGACGCGGCGTTGCCGATGCGGGCGAAGAAGTCCGCGAGCCAGCGCAGCGCCGCGTCCGGGTCGGCGGCCCCGGCGACCTCGACGAGCAGCATCCGACCGAGCTCGGGCGTGGCCTCGCGCGAGACGGGGCCGAACGGTCCGTCGGCGCGGCGCGCCATGCGCAGCAGGTGGCTCGCGCACTCGTGCGGATCCTGGACCGCGAGGAACGACTCGATGGCCTCCGCGATGGCCTCGGCGGGGCGACCCGCGGCTACGTCGTCGAGGAGGGCCTCGGCCTCGTCGTGCGCGGCCTCGAAGCCGGGCAGGAGCGACTCGAAGAGCGCCGCCACCTCGCGCTGCGCCGAAGCGAGCGCGGCCTCCATCTCGGCGGCGCTCGCGTGCCCGAGGCTCGTCGCGAAGCGCTCGAGGACCTCGCGATCCGCGGGGAGCACGTGGGTCTGGTAGCCGGTCCACACGTGGATGCGGTGCTCCACGCGGCGCAGCAGCGCCCACGCTCGCGTCAGGGTCTCGGCCTCGCGATCGGTGACCAGCCCCTCGGCCTGCAGCCGCCGCAGCCCCTCGAGCGTCCCGGGCACCTGGAGGCTCGGGTGCCGCCCGCCCCACACGAGCTGCAGCGTCTGCACGAAGAACTCCGCCTCGCGGATCCCGCCGCGGCCGAGCTTCACGTCGCGGTCCTCGTCGACGCTCAGCTCGCGGCGCGAGCGCTGCAACATCTCTTGCATCGCCGTGGCGATGCTCGGGTCGACCACGCGGCGGTAGACGAACGGCCGGAGCGCGTCGAGGAGCTGCGCGCCGAACGCCCTGTCGCCGGCGACGGCCTGCGCACGCAACAGCGCGCCTCGCTCCCAGGTGCGGCCCCACGACTCGTAGTAGCGCTCCGCGGAGGCGAGCGAGTTCACCAGCGGGCCGCGGGAGCCCTCGGGCCGGAGCCGCAGGTCGACGCGGAAGCAGAAGCCGTCCTCCGTCACCTCGCTCATCGCCTGGACCGCGCGCCGGACGACCCGCGAGTAGAGCTCGTGCACCGACAGGTCCGAGCCCTCGACCGCCGCGTCGTCGGTCTCGTAGAAGAAGACGAGATCGATGTCGCTGCCGAGGTTGAGCTCGAGGCCGCCGAGCTTGCCCATCCCCAGGACGGTGAGGGGGACCGCGCAGGTCCCGCGGGACTCGGCCTCCTTGGTGCGGGCCCCGTCGAGCGCGGCGTCGATGATCACCGAGGCGAGGTGCGCCATCTCCGCCGAGGTCTGCTCGACGTCGGCGAGGCGCAGGACCTCGCGCAGGGCGATACGGATGACGGCCCGATGCCGGAATCGCCGCAGCGCGCGCCGGAGCTCGGGCCCGTCGGTCGGCGGCAGACCGACCCCGAGCTCGGCGGCGAGGGACTGCCGGTCGGCGGCCAGCGCGAGCGGCCGCGCGAGCACGTCGTCGAGCAAGGTGTCGTCCGCGCGGACGAGGGGGACGAGCCCCGCCGCGTGCTCGATCAGCGCTGCTTCGGCGTTTTCTTTCGAGATCATTCGGAAAATCAGGGGTCTAACGGCCGGTTGACGCTCCCGGGGCCGTAGAGTACAACCCCGCGGCCCTGCCGGACGGGGAGGCGTTCAGCCTCTGGAATAGAGCGGTCCGCGCGAGGGTAGGGGCGAGCACCGACAGGGCTCGCCCGAGCAGTCTGTGCGAGACGGGTAAGGTACGTGCTCACGGTATTCCTAGACTTCCTGTGGTGGCTCCAGCCTTCGGCCTCCGGTGGCGGCGGTGGCGGTGGCGGTGGCGCTGCCGACGCGGCCTCGGGTGGCGGATACAGCTGCGCCATGCAGGGCGGTCTGATGGCCGTGATGCTGGTCGTCTTCTACTTCTTCCTCATCCGTCCCGAGCAGAAGCGGCGCAAGGAGACGGAGGAGATGCTGGCCTCGATCCGCAAGGGCACCAAGGTGCGCACCGCGGGCGGGATCCTCGGCGAGGTCATCTCGATGAACGAGGGTGAGGTCGTCCTCCAGATCGCGAAGAACGTCCGCATCAACATCCTCCGGGCGAACATCTCGACCGTCGAATCGGCCCGCTTGGCCGAGGCCGAGAAGACCGCCGACAAGAGCTCCGACAAGAGCTCGGACAAGGAGCCCGAGGCGGGCTCCGACGAGTCCAGCGCCGAGGCGAAGGACAAGGCCTGATCATGGATAGAGCTTGGTACTTGCGCTTCAGCGCGGTGATCATCGCGCTGCTCGCGTCCCTCTTCCTCCTCCTGCAGACCGTCAATCGCGCGGGCTGGGTCGGGGATCACGAAGCCGTCACCGCCGCGCTGCGCGACGGCACGACCGACGAGCTGACCGGGATGAACGCCCTCTTCGCGTGGCTCACCGAGCACGTCGATCGGCAGATCACCCCGGGCCTCGACATCCAGGGCGGCCTCCGCCTGATGTACACGGTCGACATGGACGCGGCGATCGAGGATCGCCAGCGCGCCCGCGCGCAGCAGCTGCTGCGCCGGCTCGGCGAGCGCCTCGACATCGTCGACGAGGGCGAGGTCCCCGACGAGGACGAGCTCGACCGCATCCGCGCGCGCGTCCAGGCCCAGATCGGCGACGCCGACTCGCGGCTCATCGTCCTGCGCTTCACGGGCGACTCCATCGCCGCCGACATGGCGCACGTCGACCACGACATGGTCAACCGCTTCGGTGACCTCGTGGAGGACGGCCGCACCGAGGACTCGGTCCGCCTGCGCCTGCAGGAGGAGAGCATCGAGGAGCTGCGCACGGTCGCCGTCAACCAGGCGCAGGAGACGATCAAGAGCCGGATCACCGAGCTCGGCATCTCCGAGGCCAACGTCCGCGCCCGCGACATCGACATCAGCGTCGAGGTGCCCGGCGCCGACCAGGCTCGCTTCCAGCAGATCCGCGACATCATCAGCCAGACGGCGCGCCTCGAGTTCAAGATCTGCGACGACGGCAACGCGTTCGTCAACGAGCTCCCGGCGGCCGACCTGCCCGAGGGCATCCAGCGGCAGTCGAGCAGCGGCGTGTCGGTCGGCGAGGGCCGCACGGTCACCGACTACTACCTCTACACCGACGGCCCCGGCCCCTGCCCCGAGGGGGAGACGCCGCCCGACGGTCACACCCAGTGCACCGGCCGCCAGCGCCTCCTCGGCTTCGTCCGCCAGCTCCACCGCGACGGCCGCGTGCCCGACGGGCGGCAGCTCGCGATCGGTCAGATGAGCACGGGCGACGCGAGCACCGACGCGAGCGGCGAGGCCGACTCGTGGCGCACCTACCTCCTCTACGAGCAGCCCCCGAACGGCTCGGACGCGGTCGGCGGCGAGCACCTCGAGGACGCGTCGGTCGGCACCGACCCCGAGTCGCAGCAGTGGGTCGTCCTCTTCTCGATGAAGACCGACGGCGCCCGCCTCATGGCCGAGCTCACGCAAGGCAACCTGCGCCGCCGCATGGCCGTCGTCCTCGACGACGAGGTCAAGAGCGCGCCGGTCATCCAGAGCCGCATCGGCAGCAACGGGCAGATCACGCTCGGCGGGTTCGGCGACCCGGCCTCGCTCCAGCAGGAGGCGCGCGACCTCGTCGTGGTCCTCCGCGCGGGCGCGCTGCCGGCCCCGATCATCGCGCAGAACGAGCAGCTCATCGGGCCGACGCTCGGCGCCGACTCGGTCAAGCAGGGCGCCCTCGGCGCGGTCATCGGCATCGGCCTCGTGCTGTTGTTCATGGCCGTCTACTACGAGATCGCCGGCGTCGTCGCCGACATCATGGTGCTCCTGAACCTGATCTTCATGATGGCCATCATGGCCTTCTTCAACAGCGACCTGACGCTGCCAGGCATCGCCGGGATCGCGCTGACGGTCGGGATGGCCGTGGACGCGAACGTGCTGATCACGGAGCGCATCCGCGAGGAGCTGCGCATGGGCAAGAGCGCCCGCGCGGCCGTCGATCAGGGCTTCGGGCGAGCGTTCTGGAGCATCTTCGACAGTCAGCTCACCACATTCATCGCCGGCGTCGTGCTCTTCCAATACGGGAGCCCCGAGATTCAGGGCTTCGCGAAGACACTGATGATCGGCATCGTCACGTCGCTCTTCACCGGGGTCTTCTGCTCGCGGGTGATGTTCGACTGGATCGTGCGCGGGCTCCGTGTGAGCCGCCTGCGGGTCGGGTGAAGCCATGGAGTTCTTCAAGCCGGGCCTCGTCATCGACTTCATGCGCCACCGGCGCATCTACATGACGGTCAGCACCGTCCTGGTCGTCGCGAGCATCGTCGCGCTCTTCTACCCGGGGCCGAACTACGGCACCGACTTCCTCGGCGGCACCGAGATCCAGGTCAGCTTCCAGGGCGACGTGTCGAGCTCCGAGCTCCGCACTGCGCTCAACGAGCTCGGCTACGAGGGCGCCGACGTCGTCGAGGTGGTGGAGCGCGAGAACGAGTACATCATCCGCACGGGTGAGTTCTCCGCCATCACCGAGGCGCAGAAGCAGCAGATCGAGGCCGCCATCAACACCGCAGTCGGCGGCGTCGAGGGCGTCGAGGTCCGCCGGATCCGCATCCCGGAGGGCGGCGACAAGGTCCGCATCCAGCTCAGCGCGGACATCGACCCGAGCGTCCTCGTGGGGGCCTTCGACGGACTCGACGTGAACGTCCTCGGCGTCACGCAGTTCGGCAACCCCGGGTCGCACACCTACGAGGCGCAGCTCATCGGCGTCGCCGAGGAGCTCCTCGAGGGCCTCGCGGAGCGCTTCGAAGGGCGCGCCCCGAACGCCCCCGAGCGCATCGAGCGCGTCGGCCCCCGCGCGGGCGCGCAGCTGCGCGACGCCGCGGTGAAGAGCCTCCTCTACGCCATCGCGTTCATCATGGTGTACGTGGCGTTCCGCTTCGACATGCGGTTCGCGCCCGGCGGCGTCATCGCGATGGCGCACGACGCCATCATCACGGTCGGGGTGTTCATCCTCCTCCAGAAGGAGTTCAACCTCACGATCATCGCGGCCTTGCTAACGATCGTCGGCTATTCGATCAACGACACCATCGTCGTCTACGACCGGATCCGAGAGAACATCGGCCGCTACCGCGACAAGAGCCTGTACGAGGTCATCAACCTCAGCACCTCGCAGATGCTCTCGCGCACCATCGTGACGTCGGGCACGACCCTGCTCTCGGTCAGCGCGTTCTTCATCTGGGGCACGTCGGTCATCCGCGACATCAGCTTCGCGCTGTTCATCGGCATCCTGATCGGCACGTACTCCTCGATCTACGTCGCCGCGCCGCTCACCGAGTGGATGGACCGCCGCTTCTTCAGCCGCGTGAAGGCTCGGGCGAAGCGCGCCCGCGCCCGGCAGCGCAAAGAAGCCTGAGAGCTCGGCGATCGGGTCTGAGATGCGTCAGTCGCTCGGCGGCTGACGCGTCACGACCCAAATCATGCCGGTTTTTGGCCCATCGACGGCGTCGCTCGCCGCGAAGCCGCGACGTATCGACGAAACGTCTTTGACGGGCAAACCGCTTCCGTCATGGTCGCCGGCCATGGAGACCGCGACGGACACGAGCGAGCCCACGATCGCGGCGCCCGGGGCCGCGAGCAGCGTGGGAGCGCGTCGCGGCGTCCGCCTGCGCGAGGGTGACCTCGCCGCGGCCAAGGCGCTCGGGGACGCGTGCGGCGTCGGGCCGAGCGCCGCGCAGGTGATGCTTCACCGCGGGGTCGACGGCCCCGCCGCCGGTCGGGACTACCTCGACCCGCGCCTCGCCGGGCTCACGCCCCCCGACGCGATGGCCGACCGCGAGGTCGCGGCCGACCGCCTCGCGCGCGCCGTCCGCGAGCACGAGACGGTCGCCGTGTTCGGCGACTACGACGTCGACGGCACGACGAGCGCCGCGATCCTCGGCGGCATCCTCGAGCAGCTCGGCGCCGACGTCCGCGTCCTCGTCGCGAACCGGTTCGAAGGGGGCTACGGCTTCTCCGCGCCCGCGCTCGAGCGCGCCCTCGCCACCCGCGCCAGCCTCATCATCACGACCGACTGCGGCTCGAGCGACCACGAGCGCATCGCGAGCGCGCGCGCCCGCGGGGTGGACGTCATCGTGGTCGACCACCACCTCGTCCCCGAGGAGAAACTCCCCGCGCTCGCCTTCCTCAACCCGCACCGCCCCGACTGCGGCTTCCCCTACAAGGGGCTGTGCAGCGCCGGCCTCGCGCTGAGCGTGGGCGCCGCGGTCCGCTCGGCCGTCGGGAGCTCGCTCGACCTGCGACCGTGGCTCGACCTGGTCGCGCTCGGCACCATCGCCGACGTCGCGCCGCTCGACGGAGACAACCGCCGCCTGGTGAAGGCGGGCCTGCTGCGCGTCGCCTCGCCGCGCGCGCGCCCCGGCATCATCGCCCTGCGCGAGGCCGCGCGGGTCCGCGCGGGCAGCCCCGTCGGTGGCATCGACGTCGCGTTCCGCCTCGCCCCCCGGCTCAACGCGGCCGGGCGCCTCGGCGACCCGGAGATCACCCTGCGCCTCCTGCGCGCGGCGACCCTCTCCGAGGGCCGCATGCTCGCGGCTCGGATCGAGCAGATCAACCAGGAGCGCAAGGAGATCGAGCGCCGGATCACCCAGGACGCGATCGAGCAGGTCGAGGACATCTACGGTCCGTCGCCGGACGGCGGGATCGTCGCGGTCGGGCAGGGGTGGCACCGCGGCGTGGTCGGCATCACGGCGGCTCGGCTCGTCGAGCGCTTCGACGCGCCCGCGGTGGTCATCGCGCTCGAGGACGGGGTGGGTCACGGCAGCTGCCGCACGCCGGACGGCTTCTCGATCTACGACGCGGTCCACGCGTGCCGCGCGCACCTGTCCAAGTTCGGCGGCCACGCCGCGGCGGCCGGGTTGAGCCTCGACGCGAGCAAGGTGGACGCGTTCCGCGCCGACTTCGACGACGCGTGCCGCGGCATGCGCGCGGTGCTCCCGGCGCTCGACGCGACCCCGTGGATCGACGTCGTGATCGGCGGCGACTACCCGCTCCCCACCGCGACCGAGCTCGCGGCGCTCGAGCCGGTCGGGGAGGGCAACGCCGAGCCGCTGTTCCTGCTCGAGGGCGCCGAGATCCTCGAGACCAAGATCGTCGGCCAGGGCCACCTCAAGCTCTCGCTGCGCGCCGGCGGGCGGGTGCTCACCGCGTTCGGGTGGGAGATGGGGGACCTCGCCGCCGAGCTCGGCAGCACCGTCGACGTGCACGGGAGCTTGCGCCCCGACACGTGGCGCGGCGGCGACGCCATCGAGCTCCGCATCGGCGGGATCCTGTAGCGAGCAGGCTGCTCGAGCAGCCTGCTAACGACGCTGCGCGCCGATCATGCGGGGGCGCGGAGGCCGCGTACGACGGGGCCGATCCAGGGGAGCCAGGTCAGCGCGAGCGCGCCGGCGGCGAGGTAGCCCAGCTCGGGGGGCGGCTCGAGCGAGGTGCACCCGAGGTACGGCGACGGGGCCACCGCGAGCGGCGCGAGGCCGACGACGAGCGCGGCGGCGAGCAGCACGAACAGCGACCACGTGCGCTGGAAGCCGAGCCCGATCACGCCGACCCCCGTGAGCGCGACCGCGCCCCAGCCGAGCGCCTGCGCGGGCCCGGAGTGCAGCACGGCGAAGAACGCCGCCGTGGGGATCGCCACGCCCATCACCGCCGCGGTCCAGCGCAGCCGAGGGCTGTCGCCGAACGTCTCCCCGAACGCGGGCAGCGCCAGCACCAGCCCCAGGCTCTGCGACAGGAGCACCCACTGCTCGAAGCGCTCCGGCACGTCGAAGCCGGTCCCGAGGCCCCAGGCCACGAGCCCCACCAGCCCGAGGCCGATGCCGAGCCCGCGCGCGGCGGCGACCCGGAAGACCAGCCCGAGCCCCGCGAGCACGAACGGGGAGAAGACCACGAGGATCTCGAAGACCTCGCTCCAGCGGACGTTCGAGCTGGCCAGCACGGTGCCGGGGAGGGCGAGGAAGATGGCGGCGAGGAGCCAACGGCTCGCGGTGGTGAGGCGCGTCATGACGAGAGCGACCACGGTCGGCGCGCCGATCTTTGTTCCCGCGCTCGTCGGTCAGGGCACTTCGAAGGTCGCCACGAGATCGCCGAGCCGGACCAGCTGACGCCCGGAGGGGAGCTCGCCGAGGCTGAACCAGGCCGAGGTCGGCACCGGCCGCCCGACGCAGTCGCAGTCCTCGCGATGGCAGCTCAGCATGCGCAGGGCGATGGAGCCGTCGTCTGCGGTGGCGAGCTGCTCGACCACCGGCTCGGGGGTCACGCAGCAGACGAGGGCCTCGCCGGTGGCGCGCACCCACCACAGCCGCTGCCCGCCTTGCACCAGATCGAGCCGCGGGCCCTCGACCTCGAGGCTCACCGCCGGGATCTCGGCGCACTCGTCGCGGGGGTGCACCTCGACCTGACCCGCCCCGTGCGGGAACCCCACCATGTGCGTCCCGACCGGCAGCGGATCGTGGACGTGACCCGCCTGGTAGCCGCCGTCGATGCAGTCGCACTCGTCGCAGCAGTCGCAGAGCTCGAGCGCGTACGAGAGCGACTCCGCGCCCACGACCCGGGGCCGGCAGTCACAGCCGAAGCCCGGCTCGCTGGTCAGCGTCGCCGGGTAGGGCTGCCCTTCGAGCACGTGCTCGGGGGCGCGGAAGCCGCCGCCGCCAGGGGCCGGTCCGCACGTGGACGGCGTCGGCGCGAGGACCTCGAAGGTGCAGGTCGCGCCGCCCGCTTCGACCGTGTGCGCGCCCAGATCGAACAGGTTCTCGAGCGTGATCTCCACCTCCTCGATCGGACCGACGCAGCGACAGGTCGGGCAGCAGTCGCAGGCGTCCCACTCGAGCTCGACGAGGTGGCGTCGCCCCACCGTCTCGACCTGCCGGCGGACCGTTCCGGAGTCGCAGCACGTGGTCGGGCTCGTCTGCACGCGCACCACCGCGGACGTCCCGGCGACGACGACCGACGGACACGACAGCTCCATCACCGCGCCCGGGTAGAGCTCGCACATCAGCGCCCCCGCGTCGGCCTCGGGGGGACCGGCGTCGGAGTCCCCGAGGCCGTGCATGTCGAAGCACCCCGCGAGGGGCGCGGTGATCAGTGCCAGGGTGAGCCATCGCGCGCGCATGCGCGCGGAGTGCGCAAGCCCCGGGCCAAGGCCCGAGGGCATCGCCTCAGCGCCCCGTCCACTGCGGCTCGCGCTTCTGGAGGAACGCGGTGAGGCCCTCGCGCGCGTCCTCGGTGCCGAGCACCGCGAACAGCTGGGTCTGCAGCCAGGGCACCGCCTCCGCGAGCGCGAGGTCGGCCTGGTGGTGGTACGCGGCGAGCCCCATCCGCATCGCGGTCGGCGACTGCGCGGTGAGCTTCGCGGTCAGCGCGTCGACCTCGGCGTCGAGCGCCTCGTCGGGCACGGCGCGGTTGATCAGCTCGAGCTCGGCCGCCTGGGCCGCCGAGAGCTTGTCCCCGAGCAGCATCATCTCGAGGAGCCGCCGCTTGCTCATCACGCGCATGAGCACGGCCATGATCATCATCGGGAACAGGCCGCGCTTGATCTCCGGGGTCGCGAACACGGCGCCCTCGGCGGCGATCGCGAAGTCGCACGCGGCGACGAGCCCGAGCCCGCCGCCCATCGCGACGCCATTCACACGCGCCACGGTGGGCTTGCCCAGGGTGGTGAAGCGCAGGAGCAGATCGGAGTAGTCGCCTCGCGGCTCGAGCTTCGGGCCGTCCCCCCCGCTCGACATCTGCTTGAGGTCGCCGCCCGCGCAGAACGCCTTGCCCGCTCCGGTGATCACCACCGCGCGCACCTCGGCGTCCTCCTTGGCGTCGTCGAGCGCGTAGAGCAGCTCGTTGACCATCTGCGGGCCCATCGCGTTCTTGCGGTCCGGCCGGTTCAGCGTGACGCGCGCGACGTGGTCGGCGACGACCACCTCGAGCTGCTCGTAGGGGCGGCTCTCCATCACTCCGCCGCGTGCCCGACCGCGAGGGCCGCGTCGCGCCCCGCGGATCGCGCGTCGAGGCCGAGGATCTGCCGCGCCTCCTCGACCGTCGCCGGGGTGCGGCCGACGTCGCGGGTCATCCGCGCGGCGACCTCGACCATCGCCCCGTTCGACGTCGCCATCTCGCCGTTCGGCAGGTAGAGGTGGTCCTCGAGGCCGGTCCGGATGTTCCCGCCGAGCACGAGCGCCGTCGCGAGCATCCGCCAGTGGCAGTGGGAGATCCCGATGACCTCCCACTCCGTGTCGGCCGGCATGATCTTGGTCTGGAGCTGCAGCGACTCCACCGTCGGCGGGATCCCGCCGAGCACGTTGAGGATGAACGAGAACTGGAAGGGCGGCTTCAGCACGCCCATGTCGAGCAGCGGCCAGACCCCGTGGTTGTGGCCCGTGTCGAAGCACTCGAGCTCGGGCTTTACGCCCACCTCGTTCATCGTCTCGAGCAGCCTGATGATCTTCCCGTAGGGGTTGGGGAAGACCATGTCGAACGCAAACGACTTCCGGTTCGTGGAGTACTTCGCGTAGTTCATCGTGCCCATGTTGAGGGCGCCGATCTCGGGGCGGTCGGCCCGCAAGTACTCTTGCTGCTGAGAGACGTCCTCGAGGATCGTCCCCGACGAGTAGTTGAGGATGATCGGGCAGCGGTCGCGGATCTCCTTCTTGATCTGCGCGAAGACGGCGGGCGCGAACGTCGGCGACCCGTCGTCGTTGCGGGCGTGGAGATGGACGACCGAGGCGCCCGCCTCGTAGGCGCGGCGCGCCTCCTCCGCGATCTCCACGGGGGTGTAGGGGATCGCGGGGCAGTGCTTGCGGTTCGCGAGCACGCCGGTCAGCGCGCACGTGATCACCACTTTGTCTTCGAACGCCATGCTCAGCCTCCGAGGCCTTCTCGTGATTCGATCTGCTCGCGGACCCGTTCCGCGAGCTTGCCGAGGATCCGCGTCAGCTCGGCGCGGTCCTCGCCCGACAGGGAGCGCAGCGCCTCCCCGAAGATCTCCATCGCCGTCACCGGGATCGCCGCGGCGACGGCCTGCCCGGCGCTCGTCGGCTCGAGCCGGATCACCCGCCGATCCTCGCGGCTCCGCCGCCGCCGGACCAGCCCGTCCCGCTCCATCCGGTCGACCAGGCCGGTCACCGTCGAGCTCTTCGCGCTCATGCGCGCCCCGAGCTCCGAGAGGCTCAGGGTGCCGAAGCCCTCGAGGATCTTCAGCGCGGTGACCTGGGGCCCGGTGAGCCCGTGCTGTCGCGCCAGCTCCTTCGTGACGCGCCGGCTCTCCGTGTAGAGGTAGACGATCGCCTCCAGGATCCGGTCGACGTCCGTTTGAACGTTCCGGGGCTCCGGGGACACCGTCTCGGAGGTCGCGTCTCGTTCGGGCTCGGCCAAAGCTTCGCGTGCTAACTATCCGCTCACGGACCGTTGGTCAAGCCGGACCACGCCGGCTTGCTGGTGCCCTCGGCGCCGTATAAGGTCGCGCTGTCCGACGCTCGGGAGGAGAGGGCTTGCTTCGTAATCGACTGACCCAGGTTGCCGGCCTCGCGATCTTGCTCGCGATGACGCCCGAGATCATGGCGCCGCAGCAGGTCCAGGCGCAGTGCACGCCCAGCGTCCGCTGCGTGACGGTCGGGGCGGACGGCAAGGGCATCCTCGGGCTGGGGATCATCGGCGCCGAGATCGGCTTCATGCTGCCGGCGATCATCGTGGGCGCCGGCGGGCACGAGCTCGACGAGTGGTGGGCCTACGTGCTCTTCCCCGTGGTCTTCGCGGCCGGTGGCGCGGTCGCCGGCTACTTCGCGCTCGAGGAGCCGGTCCAGATCGTCCCCGCGACGCCGACGAGCCCCGCGCGAAGGGTCAACGGGTTCCCAGAGGCCGCGGTCGCGGTGCTGGCGGTGGGGATGGCGTTAATCGTCCCAACCTTCGTCGGGGTGCTGGCGTTGACCAGCTACAACCCCGGCGCGTCCGACAACCCGAGCGGCGCCACCGGCGAAGAGGACGACGAAGCGCTCGACGACGACCTCCCCAGCGACGAGGAGCCGTCCAACGACGCGGTCCGCGACGAGGAGGCGACCAACAGCGCCCTCCGCCGCACGCTCGCGGGCGGGCCGGGTCTGTTCCGCTACGACCAGGGCCAGCTCCTGCTCGGCATCCCGATGGCGTACGCGACCGACTCGTTCACGCAGGAGGAGCGCGATCACATGCGCCTCTCCGGCTCGCAGGACTACATCGTCCCCGTCGCCTCCGGCGTCTTCTGAGTTGGCCGGGAGGGGCTGCGCCCCTCCCCCGCGATGCGCGAACGATGCTCGCTGCCTCGCGGGCTTCGCCCGCGAGCGCTGCGCTCGTTCGCGCCCGCGGGGCCCCCCACCCATCACGCGCTATCGCGCGACGGCGCGCGGAGCGCGCCGGTCGGTCGGGTCTCGCTTCGCTCGACCACGACCTCCACGTGCCGTGAGCCGTGGTGCCACGAGCCCGCGCATCGAAAGAAATTCTCTTTGCTCCCTTTCGCGCGCTTGGCGCGAAATCCCGGAGCGCCCGACCGAGTCAGTCGACCGAGGCAGGAGCCGGCGCGAAGGCGGTCTCGCGGTAGTGGCGGAGCTCGGCGATGCCGTCCTGGATCGAGCCGGCGTCGGGGGGGCGGGACGCGTGGACGTCCGGGTACCAGCGGCGGACGAGCTCGCGGACGGTGCTGACGTCGATGCTCCGGTAGTGGAGGTAGCCGAAGAGCACGGGGAGGTGGGCGGCGAGGACGCGGCGGACGTCCTGGACGCGGGTGCCGGCGAGGATCCCGACGCCCTGCTCGACGTGCTCGGCGATGAGCGCGAGCGCGACCTGCTCGGCCTCTTTGGGATCGTCGACGGAGACGTCCTCGGCCTCGGCGAGGACGGCGAGCTCCTTGTCGGTCACCGCCACGGACAGCCGCTCGAGCCGATCCGCGGCGGGGTCGAGGCCGCTGGCCCGAACGTCGATCCACACGACCCGGTCGTTCAACTTCATCGCCGCCCGAGGATAGTCAGCGGCATTCCAGGATGGCCAGGCTCGATTGGGCCGTCAGGGGATAGGCGCCGAGGATGGCGCCGAGGCCATCACCCGTGGCGTCGGCGCTCACCTCTTCGGGGCTCTCGAGCGAGGACGTGATCTGGCCCATCTCGAAGGTGGCCTCGTAGCGCGCCACGGTCGCGTCCATGAGCCACGCCCTGACGGACGTGGGGTTGCGCCGCGTGACCAGCAGGCGCGGCGCCAAGTAGAACAGCGACACCTCGTCGGCGCGGTCGCCGAAGGGCGCGGTGGTGGGGGAGGTCGTCGTCATCGGCGTCACGCGGGTGATCGCGTGGTCGAACGCGTCTCGGTACGCGACGTAGACGGAGCCGTCACCCGAGGCGAGGCCGCGCGTCGCGAACGGGCCGGGCACCCGCTGCGAGCCCATGTCGACGCCGTCGGCGCGGAAGAACCGGACGGTGTCGTCGCCGTCGGTCACCGCGACGAGCCGCCCGTCGGTCGCGAGCCGCGGGGGCGCCGATCCGATGGCGAGGTCGATCCGCTCCTCCATCCCGCGCAAGAGGACGCGCGAGCCCGCGGCGGTGTCGAGCACGACCCAGCGCTGACCGCCGATGAGGGCCACGTCGAGGTGGGTGACCTCGACGTCCGTGGTGAAGCTCATCGCGCCGCTCGCGACGAAGCCGTCGCCCGTCTCCGTCAGCACGTGGAGGCGCGGCTCGCCGGCGCCGCCGCCGATCACGATCGAGAGCTCGCGCGCGTCCCGCGACGCCGCGAAGGGTGCGCTCGGATCCGGCATCTCGAGGATCGTGAGCGGGCCCTCGACGCGGTCGCGCCCGACGAGCATCGCCCCGAGCTCTCCCGTGGGCGTCACCCCGACGACCGCGTACTGGCTCTCCATGCCGACGATGACCGCCCGGGCGAAGGGCTCGAGCAGCGGGCTGGTCCGGATCCCCGGTGCGTCTTCGTCGATCGTTCCGTCGCAGTCCTGATCGAAGCCGTCGCAGATCTCGGTGGCGCCCGGGAACACCGAGGCGTTGGTGTCGTCGCAGTCCACGCCGCAGGGGATGGGCGCGTAGCGATCGCCGTCGTCGTCGAGGATGAACCCGCTGTCGACGCACGAGCCCGCGACGCACGTGAGCACGACGCACATGTCCGAGCTCACGCAGTCGCGATCGACGAGGCAGCCGCCCATCGTCTCTGGCAGCGGGACGTCGTCGGGGGGGCGCTCGTCGAACTGGCAGCCCCTGAACTGGGCTCCCCCGAGCAGGCAGGACGAGCTCAAGAGGGCGAGCGTCCAGGCGCGTCGGCTCGACACGCGGGCAGCATAGCACCGCCTCCCGTGCCAAGCTGAGGCGTGCTGGCCCGCGTGCGTCGAACCCTGCGCGAGCGCGAGCTGCTCCGCCCCGGCGCCCGCGTCCTCGTCGCCGTCTCGGGCGGCCCGGACTCGGCCGCGCTGCTCGACGTGCTCCGCCGGCTCGACGAGCTCGCCCTCGATCTGCGCGCCGCCTCCGTCGACCACGGCCTCCGGCCCGGCTCCGCGGACGACGTCGCCACCGCGCGCGCGCTCGCCGAACGGCTCGGGGTCGAGTTCCACGCGCTCGCGGTCGAGGTGAAGGGGGAGGGCGCGTCGCTCCAGGCTCACGCGCGCGAGGCGCGGTACGCGGCGCTCCGAGGCCTCGCGGCCGAGCTCCGCGCGGACGCCATCGCGGTCGGTCACACCCTCGACGACCAGGCCGAGACGGTGCTGTCGCGGATGCTCCGCGGCGCGTCCCTCACCGGGCTGGCGGGGATCGAGCCGCGGCGCGCCGACGGGGTGATCCGGCCGCTGCTCGATTGTCGCCGCGAGGCCGTCCGCGCGCACGTGGCGCGCTTCGGGCTGCCGCACGTCACCGACCCGAGCAACCACGACGATCGCTTCGAGCGGGTCCGGCTGCGCGAGGTCGTGATCCCGACGCTCCTCGAGGAGGACCCCGCGGTGGTCGAGCACCTCGCGGGTCTCGCGGACGAGGCGCGTTCGATCCGGGCCTGGGTCGACCTCGAGGCGGGCCGGCTCCTCGAGGCGCGCGAGCGCCCGGAGGTCCTCCGCCTCGCGGGCCCCGAGCCGGTGCGGACACGCGCGATCGGCCGCTGGATCGAGGAAATCACGGGCGCGAGGGCGAAGCGCGCGCACCTCGTCGCCCTCGGGCGCGGCGACGAGACGCTGCTCGCCGGGGGGTGGGTCGCGCGGCCGTCCGGGGACCGAATCGTGGCCGCGCGGGAGGGCGATCGCCCCACCCGGAGCCGGGCCGCGGAGGAATGAACGAATGGGTCTGCGAGTACGACGAACGCCTGAGAGAATTTTAGGGGTTTTCGTTGGCTGCGCCGGGCCGCAGAGATTGATGGAGTGCAATGACTGTGCTAGCTAGACGGTCGGCCCCAGAGAGGTCCTCTTCGTGAAGCAAAGCCACAAGACCCTGCTCCTCTGGGTCCTCCTCATCTTGATGTTCGTCGCCATCTACCAGCTGGTGACGAACGAGGACCCACCCCGCAACGTCGACTTCTCCGACTTCGTGACGGCCGTCGAGAACGGTCACGTCGAGTCGGTCGAGATCCGTCCGCACGAGCTGACGACCGACATCCAGTTCGTCTACGTGGACGACAACGAGCGCCGTGAGACGCGCACGACGGATGCGAACAGCCGCAGCGTGCCGGAGCTCGAAGAGAAGCTCCGCGAGCACGGCATCCAGTACCGCAACGAGGAAGCCGACTCGAACGGGATGTGGACCAGCGTCCTCGTGACCTGGCTCCCGATGATCTTCCTGCTCGTGATCTTCTTCTTCTTCATGCGGCAGCTGCAGGCCTCGGGCGGCAAGGCGATGAGCTTCGGCAAGTCGCGCGCGAGGCTTCTGAACGAGTCGCAGAACAAGGTCACCTTCGCGGACGTCGCCGGCATCGACGAGGCGAAGGACGACTGCGAAGAGATCATCGCCTTCCTGAAGGACCCGAAGAAGTTCCAGCGCCTCGGCGGCCGCATCCCCAAGGGCGTGCTGCTCATGGGGCCGCCCGGCACCGGCAAGACCCTCCTCGCTCGCGCCGTCGCGGGTGAGGCGGGCGTGCCCTTCTTCAGCATCTCCGGGTCGGACTTCGTCGAGATGTTCGTCGGCGTCGGCGCGAGCCGCGTCCGCGACCTCTTCGAGCAGGGCAAGAAGCACGCGCCCTGCATCATCTTCATCGACGAGATCGACGCGGTCGGTCGCCACCGCGGCAGCGGCATGGGCGGGGGCCACGACGAGCGCGAGCAGACGCTCAACCAGCTCCTCGTCGAGATGGACGGCTTCGAGGCCTCCGAGGGCGTCATCATCGTCGCCGCGACGAACCGCCCCGACGTGCTCGACCCCGCGATCCTGCGGCCCGGTCGCTTCGACCGCCGCATCGTCGTCCCGCGCCCCGACCTCAAGGGCCGCGAGGGCATCCTCGCCGTCCACACCCGCAAGGTCCCCCTCGCCGAGGACGTCGAGCTCGACATCCTCTCGCGCGGCACCCCGGGCTTCTCGGGCGCGGACCTCGAGAACCTGGTGAACGAGGCGGCGCTCCTCGCGGCCCGTCAGGACAAAGACTTCGTCGGGATGCACGACTTCGAGATGGCCAAGGACAAGGTCCTGATGGGCTCGGAGCGGCGCTCGATGGCGATGACCGAGCGCGAGAAGCGCACGACGGCGTGGCACGAGGCCGGGCACACCCTGATCGCGTGGCTCACCAAGGACGGCGACCCCGTCTACAAGGTCACGATCATCCCGCGCGGTCCTGCCCTCGGCGTCACCCAGATGCTGCCGGAGACCGACCCGCACACGCGCAGCAAGGAGTGGTGCGAGGACACCATCGCCATGTCGCTCGGCGGCCGCATCGCCGAGGAGCTGAAGTTCAGCGAGCTCACCAGCGGGGCCTCCAGCGACTTCAGCAAGGCGACCAGCCTCGCCCGCAAGATGGTCACCTCGTGGGGCATGAGCGCGCTCGGCCCGATGGCCTTCGGCGAGCGCGACGACTCGCCGTTCACGATGGGCCCCAGCTTCCGCTCCAAGGAGTACTCGGAGCAGACGGCGCAGGAGATCGACCACGAGGTCCGCGAGATCGTGCAGCGCCAGTACGTCCGCGCTCGCGAGATGATGGCGGAGCACCAGAGCAAGCTCGACGCGATCGCCGAGGCCCTGCTCGAGCGCGAGACCCTCGACCGCGAGGAGATCGAGGCCCTGATGAACGGCCGCGACCTCCCCGAGCGCACGTACGTACGGATCCCCACCTACTCCGAGAAGGCCAAGGAGAAGAAGGACCGTCGCAAGGGATCGATCTTCCAGCCGCGTCCGCGGGAGGTCCCGTCGGGGGGGTGAGCTCATGAGGGGGGAGGCGCGCGCCGGAGGCGTGCCGACAACACGAGCGCCCGCGCGGGTCCACACGGCACCACGCGGGCGTCGTGCATGCGCCGTCTGGGGCGTGCTCAACGTCACCCCCGACTCGTTCAGCGACGGTGGGCGCTACCTCTCCGTCGACGACGCCGTGGCGCACGCCGAGCGCATGCTGCGCGAGGGCGCCGACACCATCGACGTGGGCGGCGAGAGCTCCCGTCCACCCGGTCGGACGTACGGAGAGGGCTTCGCCGAGGTCTCCGCGCGAGACGAGATCGCGCGCGTCGTCCCCGTCATCGAGCGGGTCCGCGCGGAGCTCGGGTGCGCGGTCAGCGTGGACACGGTGAAGGCCGAGGTCGCGGCGGCCGCCCTCGCCGCGGGCGCCAGCGTGGTCAACGAGGTCTCGGGCGCGCCGTCGGACGCGCTGCTCGACGCGGTCGCCGAGCACGGCGCGGGCCTCGTCCTGATGCACTCGCGCGATCGAGGTCGGGTCGACGCCAGCACCACCGCCTACGAGGACGTGGTCGAGGACGTCCGCCGAGAGCTGCTCCGCGAGGTCGAGCGGGCCGCCGCGCGCGGCGTGGCTCGGGACGCGATCTGGATCGACCCCGGGATCGGGTTCGCCAAGACCGCCGCCCAGTCGGCCCGGCTGCTCGGGCATCTGGACGCCTTCGTGCAGACCGGGTACCCGGTGTTGGTGGGCGCGTCTCGCAAGTCCTTCATCGCCGCCACGATGGCCGAAGCCGGGGCCGAGGCGCCGGGTCCCGACGCGCGGCTCGGCGGGAGCCTCGCCGCGGTGGTCGCCGCCGCGCTCGCGGGCTGCGCGGCCGTCCGGGTCCACGACGTGTACGAGTCGCTACAAGCGGCGCGGGTCGCGGAGGCGATGCGCTGATGTGGCACGAGCTCGCCGTCTACGTGCAGCAGTTCGCGAACCGTGACGCGCTCCGCGTCGTCACGGACATCGTCGACATCCTGCTCGTCGCGTACCTGCTCTACCGGATCCTGCTCCTGCTCCGCGGGACCCGCGCGATGCAGATGGGCATCGGCCTCGTGCTCGTGTTCCTCGTCTACAACTTCGCGCGGCGGCTCGGCCTCATCACGCTCTGGTCGATCCTCGACTCGCTGCTGACCTACGTGGTCCTGATCATCGTCGTCATCTTCCAGAACGACATCCGCCGCGCGCTCATGCGGGTGGGCTCGCGGCGCTGGCTCAAGCGCGGTCAGAGCGCGCGCGAGTCGCAGGTGATCGAGGAGGTCGTGAAGGCCTCCGCGGCGCTCGCGCAGAAGCGCATCGGCGCGCTCATCGTGTTCGAGCGGGACGCGGCCCTCGACGAGTTCATCGAGGAGGGGACGAAGCTCGACGCGGCGGTGAGCAAGGAGCTCATCTACAGCATCTTCGTCCCGAGCTACGAGAACCCGATGCACGACGGCGCGCTCGTGATCCGCGACGCGCGCATGTGGGAGGCGGGCGTGTTCCTGCCGCTCACCGAGAGCACCAAGCTCGAGCGCACCCTCGGGACGCGCCACCGGGCGGCGATCGGCATCTCCGAGGAGACCGACGCGGTCGTCGTGGTGGTGAGCGAGGAGCGGGGGACGGTGAGCCTCTGCTACGGCGGCAACATCGTCCGCGACCTCGAGACCAACACCTTGCGCAAGACGCTCGTCGGCCTGTTCGAGACGCCCTCGTCCAAGAAGCCGACCACCACGCCCAAGGATCGCGCGCGCCGCGCCAAGGAGATCACGGGCAAGACCACGCCCTCGTCGCCCGGCGACGTGGCCGCCGCGGGCCCGACGTCCTCGAGCACCAACGTCGCCGAGGAGATCGCGCCGTGACGGCGAAGCGCCCGACGCCGAGCTTCCTGCGGCGCGCCTTCACCGAGAACCTGGGCCTGAAGCTGATCGCGCTGGTCGGCTCGCTCGTCCTGTTCGTGATGCGCGGCACCTCGGACGACACGGGGATCGTCAGCGCGCGGGTCCACCCGCCGACCCGCGCGGGGTACGTGCTCGTGAGCGACGTCCCCGAGCAGGTGCACGTCACGTTGTCGGGCTCGCGCGCCCTCGTGAACGCGGTGCGCTCCGAGACGCTCGAGGAGATCAACATCCCCGACGCGTTCTCCGAGCGCTTCTTCTACATCGAGGCCAACCAGTTCGACCTGCCCCCCGGGGTGACCGTGGATCGCGTGGAGCCGACGGCGATCCCGATCCAGTGGGTGCAGGAGGCGGAGAGCCGCTTCCGGATCGACGCCGTCGTCGAGGGCGTGGTGGCCGAGGGCTTCACCCGCGTGCGGACGACCGTGCAGCCCACGAGCGTGATGGTCCGCGGCGCGGCCGACGAGATCGGCGAGCTGTCTCGCGTCCGCACCCAGCCCGTCGACGTCGGCGGCCTCACCGCGGGCGCGCACGACTTCCGGGTCCCCCTGATGCCGCTGCCCGCGCACGTGAGCTACGTCGCGTCGCAGACGGTCACCGTGACGGTGGTGGTCGAGGCGGAGGAGGGGCACCGCGTGCTCGAGGACGTCGAGGTGTCGATCGTCGGCGGCAGCGACCTGGTCCTGCGGCCCTCGGCGGTGAACGTGACCCTGCGCGGCCCGCGCGCCCGGGTCGAGGAGCTGCACGAGCGCCGCGTGATCCCCTACGTCGACGCGAGCGGGCTCGACCCCTCGCTCGGCGCGCAGCCGCTGCCCGTCCGGCTGCGCCCGCTGCCCGAGGACATCTCGGTCAGCTCCGAGCCCGCCGAGCTCCTCGTGATGCCGCGCGAGGAGTAGGGCCGGCTCAGGCGTTCCGGCGCCGGCTGAGGAGCACGACGACAGGCATCGCGAAGAGGTTCAGCAGTGTCGAGCTGACCAGACCGCCGAGGATCACGACGGCCATCGGGTGCTCGATCTCGTGGCCGGCGTCGCTGCCCGCCACGACGAGCGGGACGAGCGCGAGCCCGGTCGAGAGCGCCGTCATGAGGATCGGGGACAGCCGCTCGCTCGCGCCTCGGAGGATCAGCGCGGGCCCGAAGGTCATGCCCTCCACCTCCTCGAGGTGGCGGTAGTGCGCGACGAGCAGGATGCCGTTGCGGGACGCGATGCCGAGCACGGTGACGAGCCCCACGAGGGTCCCGAGCGACACCACGCCGCCCGCCAGCGCGGTGACGAGCACGCCGCCGATCAGCGCGAGCGGGAGGCTCGTCATGACCAGCGCCGTCATCCGGAAGGAGCGGAAGTCGGCGAGCAAGATGAGGAACACGCCGAACAGGGAGAGCGCGCCCACCGAGAGCAGGGTTCGCTGCGCCTCCTCGCGGGCGCGGTACTCGCCGAGCGTCTCCGCGTGGTGGCCGGCGGGCAGCGCGTGCGCGGCGACGCGCTCCTCGATGCGCCGCGCGACCGCGCCGAGGTCCGCGCCCTCCTCGAGCGTGACGCTGATGTCGACCTTCCGGGACCCCGCCTGGTGCGCGATGGTGTTCGGCATTTCGGTGACGCGGACCCGCGCGACGTCGCCGAGCCGCACGCTCCGCGTGGCGTCGACGTCGATCAGGAGCTCGCGGAGCGCCGCGACGTCGTCCCGCACCGCCTCGGGGCTCCACACGACGACGTCGACGGGCTGCTGGCCGCGGACGATCGTGCCGACGCGCTCACCCTGGACGAGCGTGGTCGCGCGCCGCCGGATCAGCCCTGGGTCGACCCCGAGGGCGGCGCACCGATCGAGCCTCGCCACGATCTCGATCTGCGGCACGAGCACCTGCGCCGGTGGGCTCGCGTGGTCGACGCCCTCGACCGCGGCGAGCTCGCTCGCGAGAGAGACGCCGTGCGCCTCGAGGGCCTCGAGGTCCGGGCCGAAGAGGCGGACCACGATCGCGCCCGAGCCGCCGCTCAGGACCTCGCGCATGCGCTCCTGCAAGTATGTTTGCACGTCGCGATAGACGCCCGGGTAGCCGCCGACCACCGCCCGCACCTCGGCGAGGGTGGCGTCGAGGTCGGCGTCCGGGTCGACGCTGATCCACAGCTCGGCGAAGTTGGGGCCGACCACCTCGTCGGCGACCTCGGCGCGCCCGATGTGGGCCCCGAAGCTCCGCACGCCCTCGACCGTGAGCAGCTCCGCGCGGGCGAGGTCGGCGGTCCGGGCCATCGCCGACAGGGACGTGCCGGGCCGGCCGATCCAGTGCATCAGGAAGTCGTTCTCGGCGAAGTGGGGCAGGAACTCCTCCTCGAGCGTGCCGAGCGCGCCGACCGACGCGAGGACGGCGAGGGCGCTCGAGGCGATCACGAGGCGCGGCCGCCGCAGGGTCGCGCTCAGGAGCTTCTCGTAGGCGCCGCGGAGCCGGTGGGCGAGCGGCGGCTCCCGGCGCTCGCCGAGGTGGCCGGGCAGCAGGAGCAGCGCGAGCACGGGCGTGAGCGTCAGCGCGACGGCCATCGACGCGAGCACCGCGAGCCCGTAGCCGAGCGCGAGCGGCCGGAAGAACTCGCCCGCGACGCCGGGGAGGAAGAGCACGGGGACGAACACGAGGGTCACGATCAGGGTCGCGTAGACGACCGCGCTCCGGACCTCGAGGGACGCGTCGAGCACGATCCGGAGGGTCTGCGCGAAGGTCCGATCGGGGGGCGCCTCCCGCAGGCGACGGTGGATGTTCTCCACGTCGATGATCGCGTCGTCCACCACCTCGCCGAGCGCGATGATGAGGCCCGCGATCACCATCGTGTCGAGGGAGAAGCCCGCGAGGGTGAGGATCGAGGCGGCGGCGAGCAGCGAGATGGGGATCGCGACCACGCTGATGACGGCCGTGCGCCAGTCCCAGAGGAAGACGAGCAGGACCAGGATCACGAGCGCGGTCCCGATCGCCATCGCCTCGCCGAGGTTCGACAGGGCGCGCTCGATGAACCCGGCGGGGCGAAAGACCGTCGGGTCGACCTCGACTCCGGGGAGCGCGGGCGCGAGCTGGGCGAGCGCCTCCTCGACGCCGTGGGTGACCTCGAGGGTGTTCGCCCCGGGCTGCTTCTCGACGATGAGGAGGAGGCCGGCGCCGTGCGTCACGACGGCCTCGCCGATCGGCGGCGGGTGGTCCTCGACCACGCGGGCGACGTCGCCGAGGGTGAGGGAGCGGTCGGCGCGGACCCCCACGGGGACGCGCGCGAGCTCCTCGGGCGTCGACACGAGGCTCCGGTGCAGCACGGGCAGGCGCTGGTTGGGGCCGTCGACGAAGCCGCCGGGGAGCGGGGTCACGGCCTGCCGGCTCGCGAGCACGACCTCGTCGAGGGTGAGCCCGTACGCCTGCGTACGGACGGGATCGACCTGGACCTGGAGCTGTCGGTTGCGCTCGCCCCAGATGGCCACGTTCGCGACGCCGGGGACGGACATCAGGCGAGGACGCACCACCCAGCGGACGAGATCGGTGAGCTCCATCTGGGACCGCGTCTCGGACCACACCGCGACCTTCAGCACGCGCGAGGTGGAGGACAGCGGTGACAAGAGGACGGGCGGGCTCGCGAGCGCGGGCAGGCGGGCGCGCGCGACCCGCTCGCCGACGAGCGCGCGCGTCTCCATGAGGTCGGCGCCGCGGTCCAGGACCAGCACGACCGAGGAGAGGCCGAGCACCGATCGCGAGCGCATCTCGGTCATCCCCGGGGTCCCCGCGAGCACGGCCTCGAGCGGGGTCGTGACGAGCGACTCGACCTCCTCGCTCGAGAGGCCCGGCGCCTCTGTCTGGATCTCGACGCGCGGCGGCGCGAACTCGGGGAAGGCGTCGAAGGAGGCGTCGCGCGTGAGGACCGCGCCGACGGCGACGAGCACCAGCGCGAGGCCCATCACGACGAAGCGCTGCTGGAGGCAGAGGTGGACGAGCGCGCGCATCAGTGCCCCGGCTCGAACTCGGCCCCGAACACCTCGGCGGCGCCGACGGAGACGACGCACGTGTCGACGGGGGGGCCGCGCTCGAAGATCGCGAGCTCGCCGTGTCGGCGCGCGACGTCCACGCGCGCGCGGCGGAAGCTGCGCTCACCCTCGCACGTGTAGACCCAGGCCGAGCCCGCCGTGTCGTAGACGACCGCGCCGAGCGGCACCCCCCGCGCGTCCTCTTCGGACCGCAGGGGGAGCGAGACGAGCACCCGCTCCCCGGGCTGGAACGCGGCCGAGGAAGCGTCGAGCGCGTAGTAGCGATCGACGGTCCCGGCGAGGGGCGCCGCGGTCGGCGGCCCGGCGACGACGCGCCCCCGGCTCGGCGCGACCTCGCTCGTCGCGTCGAGCGAGACGACGTCGGCGTCCCGCTCTCCATCCACGCGGTGGACGTCCCCCGAGCCGACGGGGACGCGGACCCAGAGGTTGGCGACGGCGACGATCTCGAGCAGCGGCGCGCTCGCCGCGACCGCTTGGCCGGTCCCGACGGACACCGCGCGGACGATTCCGTCGACGGGGCTGCCGACCGTCATCGAGACGTCGGAGAGGAGGGGCGCCGATCGCATCGCGCGGGCGCGCGCCTGCGCCACGTCGACGTCGGCGCGCGCGGTGTCTCGCGCGGCCGTCGCCTCTTCGATCGCGCGCCGGCTCCCCGCTCGCTCGGCCGCGAGCGCCTCGGTTCGCGTGAGCCTCGCCTCGGCGGCGGCGAGCGTCGCCCGCGCGACCTCGACCTCCCGGCTCGCCCGCGCTCGGGTGTCCCGGTCGACGGGCGCGAGGGGGACGAGGCGCAGCAGCTCCTGCCCCTCGTGCACCGCCGCGCCGGGGGTGATGTCGGCGGCCGCGCGCACGACCCCGGCGACGGGGGCCGACACCGTCAGCACGCGGCCGGGCGGGATGATCACCTCTCCGCCGACCCGGCGCACCGCGGGCACCGCCACGCGGCTGACCGTGCCCGTCTCGAGCGCGAGCCGCTCGACGGCCCGCTCCGTCAAGTGCACGACGGGGAGGTCGGACTCCGGGATCGGGCTCTCCACCGAGGCCGGGGCCTCTTCGTGGCTCCCCTCGGGGGGCGCCCCGCAGGCCGTGACGAGCGCGAGCGCGAGGAGACCCTCTCTCATCGATCCTCCGTTCCGTCGCCGATCTCGAGGCGCGCGCCCACCGCGCGCTCGAGCTGCGCGTGGGCGCGACGCACGTCGGCCTCGAGCTCCGCGAGCCGCAGCCGGGCCGCGCCGAGCCGCCCCGACGCGTCGAGCACGACGAGGTAGGAGTCGTCCCCAAGCTCGTAGCGCTGGGTGGCCGCCGCGAGCGTGGCCTCGAGCGGAGGGACGATGTCGCGCTCGTAGCGCTCGTACGAGACGAGCGACTGCTCGAGCTGCGCGCGCGCGGTGACGACCTCGAGCCCGACCTGCTGGCGCACCGCGTCCACGCGGTGGGCGGCGCGCTCGATCGCCGCCGCCGCGCGTCCGACCCCGCCCTGGTTCTGGTTGAAGATCGGCAGGTCCACGACGCCGCCGACGCGCACGCCCCCGGCGGTGGCGTTCCACTGCGCGTCCGCCTGGACCGAGAGGGACACGATGCGTGAGCGCTCCCACCCCGCGCGAGCGGCGGCGCCCTCGAGCTCGAGCTCGGCGGCGCGCAGGTCCGGGCGCGCGGCGCGCGCGAGCGGCAAGAGATCCGCGAGCGGCGGGGCGCGGTCCGGCAGCGCCCGCTCCGTCACGACCGTGAGCGGCGCGCCGGGCTCGCCCCCGACGACCGCCTGGAGCCTCGCCGTCGTCACCTCGAGCTCCCGGGCCGCGACGGCCGCGGCGTCGGCCGCGATGAAGGCCTGCGCGCGCACCGCGAGGGCGTCCGCCGGGTTCACGTCGCCCGACGCGGAGCGCGCCTCGGCCAGCGCGCCGAGGTTGTCGGCGATGGCCGCGAGCTCCGCGAGCAACGTGACTCGCGCCTCCGCGAGGGCGCGGTCGACGTGCGCGAGCCGGGCGTCGCGGGCCAGGTCGAGCCCGCTCTGCACGAGGGACTCGGCGACGCTCTCGAGCGCGCGGCCCGCCGCCTCGGTGCGCTGCGGGAGCTGGAACAGGCTCATGATCGGCGCGATGAAGCTGGCCGCGGCGTTGATGACCCCGAGCGGTCCGAGCGCCGAGATGCGCGGGTTGTCGATCCGGGCCGCCTCGTCGAAGTCCGCGGTCGCCGCGCGGAGCCTCGCCATGTCCGCGGCGAACGTCGGGCTGTTCCACAGCGCGAGGGCGACGACCTCGTCCTCGTCGAGCCCGTCCTCGAGGCTGACTCCGTCGGGGAGGTCGCCTTCGTCGCCCCCCGAGGTCCGGATCGCGTGCCCCGTGCGCCGCGTGAGCTCGTCGGCGACCCAGCCCCGATCGCGGCTCGGGGTCGCGCAGCCGAGCCACAGGACGGCGAAGGTGAGGGCACCCGCGCGGGGGCCGAGTCGTCGAAGGGCGAGGTCCATCGGCGGCGACTGGAGCGTGCCTCGCCGACCCAAACGGGACCTGAACGACCCCCCTACGTCTGCTCCAATCAGGCTGCTGAAGGCAGCCTGATTCCGTGCCGCGCGCGAAGCGCGCATGCCCGTGCCCGTGCCCGTGCCCGAACCGTTCCCGTCGACCGTTCCCGTCGACCGTTCCCGTCGACCGTTCCCGTCGACCGTTCCCGAGAGAGGCGCGTGATCTCGGGCACGGGGAAGGGGCACGGACACGGGCGGGCAGGGGCACGGGCACGGGCACGGAGCAGGCTGCCGAAATGGGCCCGGCGGGCCCATTTCGGCAGCCTGCTACGTCTGCTCTGGGCGCACGCCGCGGTGTCGCGGGAGCCGGACGACGAGGTGCGCGCCCGGTCCGTCGTCGACGAACGCCGCGTCGCCTCGGTGTGCCGCCACGACGTGGGCGATCAGCGCCAGGCCGATGCCGTGCCCGCCGGTGCCGCGCTGCTCGGGGGCCCTGTAGAACGGCTCGAACGCGCGGGCGCGGGCCTCCTCGCCGAGGCCGGGGCCCTCGTCGTCGATCCGCAAGACGACGTGCTCCGCGGTGTCCTGGACGCCGACCCGGACCGGGCCCTTCGAGTACTTGAGCGCGTTCCCGAGGCCGTTCGAGATCGCCGCGCTCAGCACGGTGGCGTCGCCGACCACGGCGCCGTCGTCCTCGAGCTCGAGCCGCACCCGCGAGGCGTCGGCGTCGAGGTCCTCGACGACCGCCTCGACGAGCGCGGAGACCGAGACGAGCGACGCGCCGCGCAGCGCCGACTCCGGGGAGGCGAGCACGAGCAGGTGATCGACGAGCTCGCCGAGGTCCTCGACCCGCGCCACCGAGCGCAGGAGCTGGCGCCCCTCGTGGGATCCCTCGTCGTGCTCCTCCGCGCGCAGCTCGAGCTCCGTGCGCAGCTTCGTGAGCGGCGTCCGGAGCTCGTGCGCGGCGTCGGCGGCGAAGTGACGGGAGCGCTCGAGCTCGACGCGGAGCCGGCCGAGGAGGTCGTCGATCGTGGCCGCGACGTCGTCGATCTCGACCATCCCGGAGCGGGGCAGCGACGGCGCGGGCTGCGGCGCGGCGGCGTCCATCGCGGTCAACGCACCTTGCAGACGTACGAGCGGCCGCAGCGACCAGCGCCCCACGGAGATCCCGGCGAAGATGCCGCCGAGGACCACGACGATCAGCGCGACGAGCCCCCCGAGCAGGAGCGGCTCGCGGTGCGCGAGGAGCTGGGATCGGGGCTCCCCCACGAGCACCCAGCGGCCAGCGGAGGCCGAGCTCGCGCGGCAGACCATCCAGGCGCCGTCGGGGCCGGCGCTCGCCTCACAGCCGTCCTGCGCCGGCGAGGGGAGGGCGGGGTCGCCCGCGAGGCGCCCCGACGCCTCCCACACCGCGAGGGTCACGTCCCCGTGCGAGAACTCGCGGAGCTCGTCCTCGAGCTGCGCCTGGGTCACGGCCTGCTGAGCGCGGGCCTCCGCGTCGAGCTCTGCCGCGAGGGCGCGGGCGCGCTCGAGCGCGTCGTCCTCGGCGTCGCTGGTCACGCGGTAGTCGACGACGACCATCGCCACGGACAGCGTGGCGAGCGAGGCGCCCGCGGCGGTGAGCGCGGCGACGAGGCCGACGCGCCGGACCAGCGACCGGCCGCCGCTCGACGGCCGACCGGGCTCAGTCGATGGCATAGCCCTGGCCCCGAACGGTGCGGATGGCGTCGCGGCCGAGCTTGCGGCGGATGCGGCCCACGAGGACCTCGAGCGACGCGCTGGCCGCCTCGGAGCTCTCGCCCCAGCCCTCCTCGAGTAGGCGATCACGGCTCACCACGCGACCCCGCGAGCCCGCGAGGCACTCGAGGACCACCCACTCGCGCGGCGTGAGCTCCACCTCGAGCCCGAGGCGTCGCGCGCGCCGCGCGGACAGATCGATCTCCAGGTCGCCGGTGCGGTAGGTCACCGAGGGCGCCGACTCGCGGCGGCGGCCGAGGGCGCGGACCCGCGCGCGCAGCTCGGCGAGCGCGAAGGGCTTCACGACGTAGTCGTCGGCGCCCGCGTTGAGGCCGGCGACGCGCTCCCCGACCGCCGACTGCGCGGTGAGCAGCAGGATGGGCACCGACGCGCCGGCCGCGCGCAGCTCCCGGCACAGCTCGAGGCCCGACCCGTCCGGGAGCCCGAGGTCGAGGATCACGACGTCGAAGGCCTCGACGAGCGCTGCGCGCGCGCTCTCCAGATCCGCCGCCGTCGCCACGGCGTGGCCTTCCCGCGCGAGCGAGCGGGAGACGAGCTCGGCGAGCTCGGGGTCGTCGTCGACGATGAGGACGCGCACGGGGTTCGAGCGTAGCTTGCGCCGCCAACCCAAACGTTCGCCAAACCCGCCTTCACAGGTGGAGCGCGAGCGCGCGGCAGACCTCGCTCTGGATCACCTCGGGCAGCGCCTCGAGGCGCGGGACCGAGACCTCCACCAGGCGCTGCTCGCCGCTCCCCGTCGGGTCGCCGACGTGGAGGCCCGGGTGGGCCACGACGCGGACGGCCGCGCCGGCGACGGAGCCGTCGAAGTTGGTGTAGCGGAGGCCGTCGCGCGTGGACCGGACGAACCCCGCGCGCTCGAGGCGCACCAGCGCGGGCCAGTCCACGACGCGGCCCTCGGAGCGCAGGAGGTGGGCGGCCCGGCGCTCCTCCGCCGAGGGCACGTAGACGCGGCGGCCGAGCTGCTCGAAGGGCTGCACGAGCTCGTAGTCGGCGAGGACCTCGGCCCAGCGGATCCGCGCCTCCTCGCTCAGCCGCAGCGTGTGCGGCAGTCGAACCCGCGCGCCCGGGCGGAGCTCGACCGCGTCGTCCTCGACGTCGGCGAGCGAGCCGTCGTCGGCGACCCGGAAGGTCCTGTCGTAGGCGCCCCAGACGAGGCGCGTCACCAGGTGACGCACCAGCGGGTGCATCACGAAGTGCTCATGGAAGTCCGCGAGCGAGACGTCACGCTCGTGGATCATCATGCGCTCGAGCCGCGTCACCTGCTGCTCGGCCACCTCCGACGCCTTCTTCCGGAGGGCCCGGAAGCGCGCCGAGGCCTCCGCGTGCAGCGCGGGATCGTCGGACACGCGCCGCCGAGGGAAGGTCGCGCGGCCCCCGACGCGCGGCGTCAGCGTCTCGTCGAAGGTGACCGCGAGGGTGCGCCCGCCGAGGTCCAAGCTCGTCGCGCCGCGCGCGTCGAGCCCGAGCGTCGGGGCGAGGCGGTCCTCGAGCTCCTCGCCGGACAGGCCGAGCGCCGCCCCCGCCTTGGCGACCGCCTCGGTGGCCCGCGCGCGGAGCTTCCGGTAGCGGTCCTTGCGCGCGACGCGGTCGAGCTCGAACAGCGCGGCCTCCGTGCCCATCGTCGCGATCGCGTCCAGCAGCGTGCCGGCGCGCCGGTGGGCGCCGCGCTGCTGCCACTCGGCGAGGTACGGGAGGAGCTGCTCGATCTGCGCGTCGCGGCCGAAGTGGCCGAGCCCCATCACCGCCCAGCTCGCCTTCGCGTCGGCGCCGTGCGCGAGCCACTGCTCGAAGAGCGCCATCGCGACCTCCGCGAGGCGGTCGGGATCGCAGGCGCCCCGCACCGCTCGGAGCTCCGCCTCGTCGGGCTCGCGCAGGAGCCTCGCGAGCCCGAGGACCGCGGCCTCCGGGAGCTCCCGTCCATCTCGCAGCGTCAGCCGCGGGAGCCGCTCCGGCACCAGGAACGCGGGCCGCTTCGCAGCCTCGCGGAGGGGCGCCGGCGTCTCTCGGGGCCACTCGGTCGAGCGCCTGGGGGGCGCGGGCGCGAGCTCGCCGAGGAGCGCCTCGAGGGGGGAGCGGATGTCGGACGCCTCGGCCAGGTCGAGCGCCTCGTCGGTGGGCTCGTCGATGAGCGACGTCAGGATCCGGACGGCGCGCTCCGGGTGACGCTTGGCCCAGCTCACCGCGCGGGGCCGCAGCGGGCGGACGGCCGCGAGGGGCATCAGGACGCGCCCGGCGGCGTCGCTGCCGATCCGCCCGAGCGCCCGGGCGACGACGTCCACGCTGCTGTCGCTGAAGCGGCCGAGGAGCATCGCGCGGAGCGGGCCGACCGCGTCGAAGCCGAGGTGCGCGACGACGTCGTGCGCGAACGGCGCGACGCCGCGGGGGGACGCCGCGGTCGCTACGGCGAGCTGCTCGGCGAGCCGGGGATCGGTCACGAACGGCCCAACGAGCTCCGCGAGGCGCGCGGGCCGAGCGCCCTTGGCGAGGTAGCCGCGGATCGCGCGCTCGGTCCACGCGCGCTCCGCGGTGAACGCGCCGGCGAGGCAGCCGAGCCGGATCGGGTCGGCTCGCTCGACGAAGGGCAGGGCGGCGTCGCGGGCCGCCGCGTACTCGGCGTCGGACGCGGCCACGAGCGCGGCGCGGAGCCGGACCACCTCGATCGCGACCGGCGCGGAGAGCCGCGTCGGCGTCGCCTCCACCGTCGCGATCGTCTCGAGGGTGAGCGCGACCACGTCGTCGACGGGCGCGCCGGCGACGAGCCGGTGGACGCGCGACGGCAGCAGCCTCCGCAGGCTCGCCGGGTCCCACACGATCTCGGCCCCGGCGTGCTCCCAGACGACCGGGCGCATGCGCCTCAGCTCAGCTCGTCGATCGCCGCGTCGGCCACCGCGCAGGCGTGCCGCGTGATGTCCTTCTCGTCCTCGCCCTCGACCATCACGCGCAGCTTCGGCTCGGTCCCCGACCACCGCACGACGATGCGGCCCGTGTCGCCGAGCGCCGCCTTCACGCTCTGGATCGCCTTGGACGTGTTCGGCATCTCGTTCAGCGGCCGCCGCGTCTTGAGGTTGGCGTTGACGAGGACCTGAGGGACCTTCTGCATCGCCTTCGCGGCGAGCTCCGAGAGCGGGTGCTGCTCGCGCAGGACGTAGCTCAGGAGCTGGAGCGCCGCGACGAGCCCGTCGCCCGTCGACGCGTGGTCCATGAAGATCATGTGACCCGACTGCTCGCCGCCGAGGTTGTAGCCCTTCGCGCGCATCGCCTCGACCACGTAGCGGTCGCCGACCTTCGTGCGTAGCAGCTTGCCCCCCGCGCGCTTCACCGCGTGCTCGAGGCCGAGGTTGCTCATCACCGTGGTGACGAGGGTGCGCTTGCGGAGCTTGCGCGCGGCGAGCATCCGCGTGGCGCAGAGCGCCATCACCACGTCGCCGTCGACCTTCTGGCCCTTCTCGTCGATCACGATGACGCGGTCCGCGTCGCCGTCGAGCGCGATGCCCACGTCGGCGCGCCGCCGCACGACCTCGCGCGCGCAGGCCTCGGGGTGCACCGCGCCGCACTTCTTGTTGATGTTCTCGCCGTCGGGCGCGACCCCGATCGGGTAGACCTCCGCGCCGAGCTCGTAGAACACCGCGGGCGCGACCTTGTAGGCGGCGCCGTGCGCGGCGTCGACGACGATGCGGAGCCCGTCGAGCGTGAGGTCGGCCGGGAACGACTGCTTCACGAACGCGACGTAGCGGCCGGGCGCGTCGTCGAGCCGCTCCGCGCGGCCGACGTTCTTGCCGGTGGGCCGATCGACGTCGAGCTCGGCGCTCTCGATCAGCGCCTCGAGCTGCTCCTCTTGCTCGTCGGGCAGCTTGAAGCCGTCGCCGCCGAAGATCTTGATCCCGTTGTCCTGGTACGGGTTGTGGCTCGCCGAGATCACGACGCCGGCGTCCGCGCGCATGCTCGTGGTGAGGTGCGCGATGGCGGGCGTGGGCAGCGGCCCGCTGAGCAGGACCTTCCCGCCCTGGCTGCAGACGCCCGCGGACAGCGCCTGCTCGAACAGGTAGCCGCTGCGCCGCGTGTCCTTGCCGATGACGACGCGCGGCTTGTGGCCGACCATCTTCTTTCGGATCTGGTAGGTGACCGCCGCGCCGATGCGGAACGCGACCTCGGGGGACATGCTCCCCTCGTTGGCCAGCCCGCGGATTCCATCCGTCCCGAACAGCTTTCTCGCCATCGCAGGCTCGATTATCAGGGTTCGAAGACCAGGTCGAGGCTCCCGTTGTCGACGGGTACGTAGGTGCCTCGCAGCAGCAGATCGTCGGGGAAGGTGAACTCGATCGTGACGCCGCCGCCGACGCCCCCGTTGCCCGACGAGCCGCCCGCGGCGTTGGTGCCCTCGGCGGCCGCGGTGAAGAAGCCCTCGACGTAGGCGCCGAGGATCACGTCGCGCATGAAGTCGGGGATCAGGTCGTCCGCGGTGAAGCCCGCGCGGATGCGGGTGCCGCCGAGCCCCTGGCTCTCGATCGCGAGCACGGGGATGACGTCGCCGAGCTCCTGCCGCAGGCCCAGGGTCAAGATGCCCGCGGTCAGGCCGGCGAGGAAGCTCGTCGCCTGCTCCTCGGCGGCCTGCGACGAGTTGCCGCTCTGGCTGCGGTCGCCCGCGACGAGCAGCGAGATGATCTCGGCCTGGTCGTTGGTGATCGTCGAGCGGAACGTGACCGTCGGGTTGGTGAGCGAGCCGGTGACCTCGACGGTGACCGTGTCGCCGCTGCGGCCGGGGATGGCGTAGACGGCGACGACGCGGACCTGCGGGTCGAGCGCGGCGGACTCCATGGGCGTTCCGTCGAAGCCCGGCTCACCGAACTGGATCACGCCCTCGTTGAGCTCGAAGCGCTTCCCAAAGATCTCGAACGTGCCGCGGATGATCTGCGCCTGGCCGCCGATCCGCAGCTCGGGGTCCTCGTAGGTGGCGCTCAGATCCGCGGCGACCCAGACGGTGAAGTCGTTGCGCCGGACGAGGAACGGATCGGTCGCGTTGATGCGCACGTGCACCGCGTAGGCGTCCGGGCGCACGCCCCCGACGACGCGCTCGGTGCCGACGACGAGCACCTCGGGGTGGGGCTCGAGCGGCTGCAGCGTCGCCGCCGTCTGCTCCGGCAGCCGGATCGAGAAGTCCGACGTGCGGATGGTCGTGGTCGTCGACTCGTCGGCGATGGTGCCGCCGACCGTGGCTCCGCCCGTCAGCCACGCGAGCACCATGCCCTCCCGCCGGATCGGGAACGCGTCGGCCGAGACGGACAGATCCACCGTCCGGGGAAAGAGCCCTTCGAACCCGATGCGGCCCTGCGCGAGCGCCGTCCCGCCCGAGTCGCTCGCGCGCAGCGGGTGATCGGCGGGGAACACGGCCTCGTCGCCGCTCAGCTCGATGCGGCCGGCGATGCCGTGGAGGTGCTGACCGAGGCCCTCGATCTGGACGTGCCCGTTGCTCACGTCGAGATCGCCGTTCATCTGCATGCCCTCCCACGGGCCCTCGGCCGTGATCTGGCCGGTGATGACCGCGTCGCCCGCGACGACGCCGGGGATGAAGCCGACGACCGGCGCGACGTGGACGTCGTGGAAGTCGCTCCAGCTCGAGAGCGTCGCGTCCTCGACGAGGGTGGGCGCGAGCTGTCCTCCCGTCCACGTCACGGGCACGCGGAGCCGGGAGATGAGCTCCCCGGGGCCCGCGCGCTCGACCTCGCGGCACTGCTCGCCGGGGGTGGCCGTCTCGCCGGCGAGGCCGAGGATCACGCACGCGGTCAGCGCGTCCCGCTCGGGGCTGCTGCCGGCGCGCGCGTGGACCCGGAAGGCCTCCGTGAGGCGCGCCGTCCCGTGATCGCCGGCCTGCTCCCAGACCTGCAGGTGCGGCATCTCCACGACCGCGCCGAAGATCGGGTTGTCCGTCAAGATGTCTTTCGCGGTCACGGTGCCCGAGATCGGGCCCGACCCGTAGGTGCACGCGTACGGGATCGCGCTCATCTCGGCGCCGAGGAGCCGCAGCCGGACCTCGGTCCCCGGGAAGTCGCGGACGTCGCCCTCGTCGATCCACGCGTCGAGCGGCAGGTTCGCGATCAGGCTGCCCTCGACGACGGCGCGCGAGGTCCCCGTGTAGCCGAGCACCGAGCCCGTCGCGACGGCGCCGTCGAGGCGCCCCTCGAGCGTGACGTGGGGATCGAGCTCGGCGGAGCAGCGCGCCTCCTCGTCGGCGATCTCGACGACGCGGGCCAGGGCGCTGTAGGTCGCGTGGGGGCCGCTCGCGTCCCCGTTCGCGCGGACCTGCGCGGCGACGAGGATCCCCGGCGGCATCCGATCCCGCAGCGGCCGCGGCCAGCTGTCGAGGCGCCGCGGCGGCAGGCGGACGTCGGCGGACCACGTGGAGGCGTTGAGGGAGCGCCAGAACGAGCGCAGGTCCGTCGGCGGATCCTGAAGCGACAGCGGCAGGTCGGCGCTCCCGTTGAGCAGCTCGCCGCCCTCGTTGGCGACCCACACCCGCGACGCCCGCACGCGATCGCTCGTGTACGAGACCCTCGCCTTGAGGCGCAGGGGATCCCAGTCCTCGGGCCCGACGTGATCGAGCACGATCACGGCGTCGCGCACCTCGGGGTGGCCGGGGCTCCCGCCGAGCATCACGTCGGTCGTGATCCGGCCCGCGACCGCGGCGTCGGTGCCGGCGAGCGCGAGGATGGGGCCGAGCGAGAGGTCGTCGGCCTGCACGGTGAGCGCCGAGAGATCCGCGTCCTCGACGATCCGCGACGGGTCGCGGAGCGAGGCCGCGCTGAGCTGCACGTCGCCGCGCGTGCTGAGCCGTCCGTCCTCGCCGAGGTCGACGCGGACGTCGGTGGCGAGCGTCTCCCCCTCGAGCGCGAGCTCGGCCCGGACCTCGACGCCGTCGACCCCGCGGAAGCGACCGCCGCGCACGCTCGCCGACAAGGTCCCTTGCGGCCGCGTGTCCACGTCGCCCGTGACCACGAGGTGCGCGTCGGCCCGCCCCGCGATCCCCGCGAGCTGCTGCGGCGCGAACCGCTCGAGCTGCGCGAGGTCCGCGTTGGTGACGGTCACGTCGAAGGCGTCGGGGCCGTTGAAGCGGTAGACGCCAGAGGCCGCGATCGCCTCGTCGTCGCGCTCGAGGTGCAGGGTGCGCACGTCGACCGACTGGCCGGTGCGCATCGTGATCCCGGCCTGCCCGTGCCAGGGCGCGCCGTCGCCGAGGTCGAGCACGAGCTGCGTCGTGTCGAGGGTCAGCTGACCCTCCCGCGAGGTCGCGCGTCCGTCGATCGCGACGCGCGTGTGGCTCTGCGGATCGGAGGCCCTCGCCTCGAGGGTGTAGCCGCCCGGGCCGCCGCGGACGCCGAGCGTCGCGGTCCCGAAGGAGAGCTCGCCGAGGTGGAGGCCGCTCGCCTCGCCGGTCAGGCGCAGCACCGGCGCGGGCGGCTCCCCGGACGCGTGGCCGCGCACCGTGAGCGCCCCCGCGGAGAGCGACGCCCCGTAACGTACGTTGCGCATCGACACGCGGCCGTCCGCGCGGAGGTTCGCGAGCTCGGCGTCGGCGCGCAGCGTCAGCTCGGCGTCGAGGGAGCCCCGCGCCTCGGGCGCGAAGTGCCGCACGTTGGGCTCGCGGGAGATCTCGGGGAGGCGCGCCACGACGTGCAGGTCGAGGCTGCCGTCGAAGCCGACCGTGCCGTCGGTGGTCACGCGGCCGTCCGCGACCTCGGCGACCGCCGAGTCGACCGCGATCGACTCGTCGAGGATCCGCGCCTCGATGACCGCCGCGGGGATCGCGATCTCGTCGAGCGTGAAGGGGCCCGGCTCGGCGTGGACGCGGATCGTCGGCTCCTCGCCCTCGCCGCGCTCGATGGTCACGCGCGCGCTCCCCGCGACCCGGATGTTGGGGGCGACGGGGACGAGCAGGTCCGCGCGCAGCGGCCCGAGGGTGCGCGCCGTGAACACGAGCGGGCCGTCCGACGGGAGGTGACCGGTCCCGTACACCTGACCCGCCTCGCTCGTGACCTCGGCGGTGAGCCGTAGGTCCGAGACCTCGCCCGCGAGCCGCCCGAACCCGCGGAAGGTGCCGGTGAGGTTCTCGAGCCCGGGCGCGACCTGCATCTCGGCGAGCGTCGACATGCGGACCGGGTCGAGCGCGACGCGAAGGTCCATGTGCGTCTGGGTCTCGCCGTCGGGGATCTCGACCTGCCAGAGGCGGAACAGCGCCCGGAAGCGATCGTCGCCTCGGTGCCCGCGCGCCCAGAAGCGGATGCCGTCGGCCGTCAAGTCGCTGTGCACGGTCCCGCTGATCTCGTCGATGGGCGTGCGTCCCTCGTAGGGGCCCGTCACGACCGCGCGGCCGTCGTAGACGTACACGCGAGCGTCGCCGGCGACGTCGACACGCCCGCTCACGCGCATCTCCTCGACGCGCAGGCCCTCGAACCCCGGGACCGAGCCGCGCGTGGTCAGCTCGTCGACGACGATGTCGTTGATCACGATGCGGATCGGGTTCGGGTCGGGCGGGTCGTCGGAGGGGTGGACCGGCAGGAAGGTCTCCGCGATCGACACGCTCGGCGAGTCCTCCGTGCCGGACGGGATGAGGGTGACCATGCCGCCGCGGAGGCGGACCTTGTCGACGTAGATCACCCCGCGCATCAGGGCGCCCCAGTTCGGCCAGGCGGCGACGCGGTCGGCCCGGATGACCTCGCGACCGTCGGGATCGCGGATCACCACCGCGCTCGCGACGACCTTCTCGTAGCTGACGTTGTGCAGCTCGCCGATCTCGATCGATCCCTGGATCTCCTGGTCGAGCAGCGAGGTCACGGTCTCCACCGCGACGACGCCGGCGAAGTCGAGCTGGAGGTGGTACGCGGCGCTCAGGACGAGCGCGACCAGCGCCACCAGGATCCAGGCCACGGTGGCGGCCAGCGCTTTGAGCGCGCGCTTCAGAACGACTCTCCGATGGTCAGGTGGACGGCTCCCGGCAGCTCGCTGATCCCGAACAGAGTGTTGCGCGGTCGGCAGTTCTCTGCCCGGTCGGGCCGGCAGTCGATCGGCAGGGTGCGCTCGGAGCCGAGGTCCTGGAGGTCGTCCGGGCGCAGCGCGAAGTCGACGCGCAGCGGGCCGATGATCGTCCGGTAGCGGAGCCCGAGCCCGAACGAGAGCTGCGGTCGGTCGAAGCGGAAGCCGACGAAGTCGGTGGTCGTCGGATCCTCGGGCCGCAGCACGTCCCCCGCGTCGACGAAGCCCACCACCCCGAGGTCGACGGTGAGGCGGACGCGCAGCTCGAACGAGGCCTGCCACATCGCGGTGCCGCCGGAGATGCGCACGGAGCGCTGCTCCACGGGGGCGCCGCGCCGGATCTCCTCGTCGGTCTGCGGCTCGGTCACGTACACGTCCTCCGCGTCGCCGAGCAGACCGGGCAGGTAGCCGCGGTTGCTGGACGCGCCGCCCGCGCGGAGCTGCAGCGCGGGCGGGCCGAGCTGATGGAGGCGGTAGCGGTTGTTCGAGTCGAGCTGCGACTCGTCGTAGCCGAAGATGTGCATCGCCCCGATCTGGAAGCGCACCGCGACGGTGAAGAGGTCACCGAGCGGCACGTAGCCGCGCGCGTCCGCGTTCCACCGCAGGAACGACCACGTGCTGAGCGGCTGCACGCTGCCCTGCACGCCCGCCTCGAAGTACGCGCCGAGGTGGGGGTTGCGCGGGTCGTCGCGCAGATCGACCCGGCCGTTCGCCTCGAGGTAGTTGGCGTAGGTGAACGAGAGCTCGTCGTTGGGATCGGGCGGCTGCCGGTCGGTCGGCAGGAACGCGTTGCCGTGCGCGAAGACCGCCGCGTAGATCCGGCCGTCCTCCCAGGTGTGGTCGAGGCCGACCACGCCGTCGGGCTCGAAGCGGAAGAAGTTCGTGAAGGGCATCGGGCCCAGATCGAGGCGCGTCTCGATCACGAGGTTGGTCCGCGGCTCGAACACGCCCGGCGCGCGGAGGCTGCCGTTGACGAGCACACCGAACGGGATCGGCTCGGCGGGGACCGGCGGCAGGATCGGCATGTCGAAGATGGCGCGCGGGCGCACCTCGAAGCGGGCGCGGACGAGGTTCTCCGTGAAGTTGCGGTCCTCCGCGAAGAACGAGAGGTGCAAGTCCCATTGCGCCGCGTTCTGCTGGCCGGAGCCGAAGCCGGTGCTCGTGCCGACGGTCACCGCCTGGCCGGCCTGGAAGCCGCCGCCGACGCCGATGCGGTAGCGGCGGCCGGGGGTCACGCGGATCAGGATGTCGACGGGGTGGGTGCCCTCGGGGACCACGTCGAGCGGCTCGCTGCAGTGCGCGTCGGCGGGGATCGGGTCCGCTTCGCCGCTCTCGGCCTCGCGCTCCTCGGCGCGCGTGACCGGCGCGATCTCGACCGCGCTGAACGTGCCGAGGCCGTAGAGCGCGCGCTGCGCCTCCTCCATCTCGTCGAGGCGGAACCGGTCGCCCGGGTCGAGGTAGGTGACCCCGAGCATCAGCTCGGGGGGCAGCTCGCCGAAGCCGGTGATGCAGATGCGGTTGATGACGTTGGGCAGCCCGGCGTCGACCTCGAAGACGATGAACGCCTCGTGGCGGCGCGTGTTGACCTTCACGTCGGCGCGGACGCGCGCCTGGCCGTAGCTCGCGTCGGCGAGCACGCGCAGCATCCGCTGCTTGGTCGTCTCGAGCAGCGCCTCGTCGAACGGGTCGTCGCGGCGGAAGCCGAGGCGGTCGCGCAGGTCGGACTTCATCCCTTCCGGTAGGTCGTCGATCCCTCGGATCGAGATCCGAGCGACGCGAACCGGCTCACCCTCGTCGATGCCGAACTCGACGTGCGCGGTGCAGTTGCCGTGTCCGTCGCCGCAGTCCTCGACCTCGAGGTCGACCTGCGTCGCCTCGGGCGGGGTCACCTCGGTGCTGGTGACCCGCGCGTCGTAGTAGCCGCGGGCGCGGTACCACCGCTCGATGCGCTCGATGTCGCGCTCGAAGACGTTCTCGTCGAAGAGCGGCCAGGTCGACCAGGGGTAGCTGAAGAGGTCGAGGACGATGTGGTCCCCGTCGAACGGGGCCTCGCCGCACTCAGGCGTGCCGCGGATGCCGATGTCGACCCCGAAGCGAGACCGCGCGCGCGTGCCGAGGCAGGCCGCGATGGCGCGGTCGTCGAGCTGCTCGACCCCGTGGAAGTCCACCGACCGGATGCCGAAGCGACCGTCGGGGATCTCGATGGGCGTCGTGCCGATCCCGAAGGACGCGTAGACGCCCCACATCGGGAGCTGCGAGGTGAGCCCGAACGGCTCGTCGAGGTTGGCGGAGGCGCGCAGCTCGCCGAACAGCTCGATGGACGTCCCCTCGAGGCGACCCGTGGGGCGCAGGAACAGCTCGACCGAGCTCTGCGCCTGATCGACGTCGAAGGTCGGCAGGAAGGTCTGCCGGAACCGCACCCCGCCCAGGAAGTTGTCGTGTCGGACGCCGATCGCGCCCGACAGGTCGATCGCGACGTCGGCGAAGCGGGCCCCCTGGTCGGGGGCGAAGGAGTTCTCCGACGTCGAGAGGAGCGTCCCGATCGCGGCGCGCGCTTCGAGGTAGAGGTAGTCCTCGGGGACCGCCACGAGCTCGCCGTCGACGATGATGGAGGCCCGGCTCGCGCTCCAGAGCCACAGCTCCGAGTAGCCGTGCATCAGCGAGCCGAGCAGCGCCGTCTCGCGCGCCTGAGGGCTCGGGGGGATCGCGGGGATCGACACGCCGCCGCCGACCCGCAGGCGCCAGCGGCGCTCGCCGACGATCCCTCGCAGCGAGAAGCGCGGGTTGGCGGACGCGCCGTGGTTCCCCGTCGTCGAGCCGAGGAAGGTGCTGTCGATGACCGGGTTGAGGCTCCCGTACATGAACCCGGCGTCGATCGACAGCTCGTACACCCGATCGAGCACGAGGCCGGCGCGCAGCAGGCCCGACATCCCGAAGAGCCCGGCGCCGGCGTTCTCGGAGCCCCAGAAGCCCGCCTCGAGGGCCGCGCCGGTGCGCGGGACCAGGTCGTAGCCCTGGCTCGAGGGCGTGTCCCACGCGGTCTGCGCCTCCGCCGCGGCGGGGGCACACAGCACCACCACCACCACGACCGCTGCCCGAATTCGCATGCGCGAGACCGAGGGTCCGATGGGCCCTCCGGCCGGTCAAGCGCGACCGGCCCGGCGCCCGTGGTCAGTCGAGCGGCGTGCGCACCGTGAGGACGGGGCACGGCGCGTGGCGAACGACCTTCTCGGCGACGCTCCCGATGAGCAGGTGGGCCAGCCCGGTGCGCCCGTGGGTGCTCAGGACGATGAGATCCGTGTCCTCCTTGGAGGCGTAGTGGCAGATCCCCTGAGCGGCGTTCGGGCTCAGGATCAGGGCGGTCTTGGTGTCCGCGATGTCGGCGAAGTGCGCTTCGATGACCTCGCGCAGCGCCTCGTGGATCGCCTTCTCCATCGCGTCGTCGTCGTGCTTGCCGGCGGCGCCGTCGAGGACGGGCGCGAGCGGCGAGGGATCGAGGACGTGACAGACGGTGACCCTGGCGCCCACCTCGCGCGCGAGCTCGGCGGCCTTCGTCATGCCGTGCGTGGACCCTTCGGAGAAGTCGGTCGGCACGAGGATGCTCTGGGTGAACGACATGTCGCGAACGTAGCCCCGGCGGGCGCTGTCGCCAAACGAAGGATCACGGCTCGAGCGGGGTGGCCGAGGGGTCCTCGAGGGTGACCCGGCCCGTGGGCACGTCCTCGAGGCGCAGGTGGCCGTTGTCGTCGGTGTACGAGATGAAGACGCTCCCGTCCGCGAGGCGCAGCGCGACCAGGCGCGACGCGAGGAGGCTGCGCTGGTCGGGCCCGTAGGCGAACACGTCGGCCCGTGAGTCGAGCGGGGGCAGGGTGGGGCGGGCACAGACCCGCGCGACCTCGGGGGAAAGCGGCTCCTCGGCGCACGCGAGCAGCGCCTCGGCGACTGGCGCGGGGCTCGTGTGACCCGCGTCCACCGCCGCGCGCGCCCACCGCGCCGCGGGCCCGCGCACCACCGCGGCGTGGGCGCGGTCGAGCCAGTCGAGGGGGTGGACCCCGCCCTCGCAAGGGGGCGCCGCGAGCGCCGCCATCGCGGTGGCGACGTTGGCGCGCACGAAGGGATCGTGGCTGGCGCCCATCGCGCAGAGCGGCCCGTGCGCGGCGTCGAGCGAGAGCACGCCCCGGCGGGCCATCCGCGCGAGCGCGAACGCGGCCGCGGCGCTCGCGGGCCACGGCAAGCTCGGGCCGCGCTCGAGCAAGAGCGCCGCCTCGGCCGGGCCGCCGTGCTCCCCGAGGACCGACGCGGTCTCCGTCTGGAGCGACACCGACGGGCGATCCATGAGGGCGCGCAGCGCCTCCCGCGCGCGGTCGTCGTCGACCGCCCCGAGCGCTCGCGCCGCGGCCCGAGCTCGGCGAGGCCCCGCGCGCCCCGCGAGGCGGGCCAGCGGCTCGGCCGCCTCCGACGGGTGCCAGGCGGCGATCGCGTCGAGCGCCCGCGCGGCGAGCGGCTCGTCGTCACCGCGCGCGACCCGCACGAGCACCGCGAGCGCGTGCTCGGCGGTGGCCGGCGGCAGCTCGCCCGCCTCGGCGAGGCGAGGCAGCGCGCGGGCGAGCGCCAGGAAGATCGCGTGGCGATCGGTCGGCTCGCGATCGAGGACCCGCGCCACGAGCTCCGTCACCACGTCCGCGGACGCGGCGCGACCCACCGCGCGGGCCGCCTCGAAGCGCAGCCGCGCGTCGCGGTCCTCGAGCAGCGCGACGAGCGTGGACGCCCCGATGGGATCGCCGATCGAGCCGATCGCCTGGATCGCCGCGAGCCGCAGGTCCGCGTTCGGATGATCGAGGAGCTGGCGCAGCGCGGGCAACGCGCGGGCGGCGCGCACCTGCCCGAGCAGCTGCACCACGGGGACGCGCTCCACCGTCGTGACGACCCCGAGCGCCGCGAGGAGCGGGTCGGCGGCGCGTCCGTCGGGGCCGCTCCGCTGGAAGTAGCGCCGGAGCGCTTCGAAGACCGCGAGGCGCTCGACGATCTGCTCGGAGCGCATGCGCTCGAGGAGGGGCAAGAGCACCACGTCGGCGCCGGTCGCGCCGAGAGCGCGCAGGATGTTGGGCGGGTCGCCGCGGCCCTCGCGCAGCGCGCTGAGCAAGGCCGGCGCGGCGCTCGCGATGGGGTGCGAGCTCGAGATCTCGAGGAGCGTGTCCGCCAGCCGGGACGCGTGGCCGGAGTCGTTCGCGTGCGCGAGCTCGGCGGCCAGCGCGACGACGATCGCCTCGGCGTCCTCCGCTCGATCCCGGCGCTCGTAGCGGCGCGCTTGCTCGACCAGCGTCTGCGCCGCCATCTCGCGCGTCGTCGCCGGGGCGACGGCGTCGACGAGCGCCTCGCGCGCGCGCGGATCCGGGATCTGGCCGAGCGCCGCGGTCACCGCGCGGGCCAGCCGAGGGTCCGCGTCGGGCGCGAGCAGCGCGACCAGGGGGCGCACCGAGTCGGGCGAGCCGAGCCGGCCGAGGGCGGCGACCGCGGCGAGCCGCGGCTCGGGCGCGTCGTCGCGCAGGCCCTGCACCAGCGCGGGCACCGCGCGCGCGTCCCCGAGGTCGCCGAGCGCCGAGTAGACGGCCGTGCGCACCTCGGGCGCGTCGTCCCGCGCGCGACCCACGAGCGGCACCGCGGCGCGCGTGTCCCCGAGGTGGCCGAGCACCGTCGCCGCGTCGGCGCGGACGCGCGCGTCCACGTCGTCGAGCCGGCCGAGCAGCGGCACGACCACCGACTCGCCGCCGATCCCGGCGAGGGCCGCCACGCCGGCGCGACGGACCTCGGCTTGCCGGTCCCCGAGGACGCGCACCAGCCTCGGCACCGCCTGCTCCTCGCCGATCGAGCCGAGCGCGCGCGACGCCGCGGCGCGCACGTCCGCGTCGGGGTCGTCGAGCCAGTCGAGCAGGAGGGGGACGGCCTCGCGCAGCCGCACCCGGCCCACCGCCTCGGCGGCCTGCGCGCGCACGCCGGGATCCTCGTCCTCGAGCGCGCCGAGGAGCGGATCGCGCACCTCGGCCGCCGGGTAGCTCGAGAGCTGCTCGACGACCTCGCGGCGCCGGCTCGCGTCGGGGGAGCTCAGCTCGCGTCGCAGCCGCGCGAGCCGCCCCTCCCACTCGAAGCCGAGCCCGGGCAGCGCCAACGCCACCAGGAGCAGGGTCGCCAGGGGCCGCCGCGCCGAATCCACGCTCGGAAGGTATCGTGGACATCCACCGACCGCGAGGTCAGGCTCGCCGACGTGATGCTCGACGTGCACGCCAACGGGATCCGCTTCGCCGTGACCGAGGCGAGAGGCTCCGGCGAACGCGGCCTCGCGCTCTGCCTGCACGGCTGGCCCGAGCTCGGCTACTCCTGGCGCCACCAGCTCCCGATGCTCGCGGAGCTCGGCTATCGAGCCTGGGCGCCCGACCTGCGCGGCTTCGGCCGGAGCGAGCGCCCGACCCGGACCCGCGACTACGCGATGGAGATCTTGATCGAGGACGTCGCCGGCCTCGTCGAGGCGGCGGGCGAGGAGCGCGCGACGATCCTCTCGCACGACTGGGGCGGCCTGATCGCGTGGCACGTCGCGATGCGCCGGCCCGAGCTCGTCGAGCGCCTCGTGGTGATGAACCTGCCGCACCCGGCGTGCCTGATGCGCGAGGTCCGGCACGGCGACCAGGCCCGGCGCTCGTTCTACGTGGCGCTCTTCCAGATCCCGGGGCTCGCGGAGCGGATGCTCGCCGAGGACGGGTACCGGCGGATCGAGAACGCGTTCACCTCGATGGCGGTCGACCCGACCCGCTTCACGGAAGACGACTTGCGGATCTACCGCGAGGCCGCCGCGTCGCCCGGCGCGATCACGGCCCACATGAGCTACTACCGGGACTTCGTCCGGGGCGGGGGCGGTCGCCGCCAGGCCAAGCTCGGCTTCCCCGTGATCGAGGCGCCGACGCTCCTCGTCTGGGGCGAGCAGGACACGGCGCTGGGCAAGGCGACCACGATCGGGACCGGTGACTACGTCGCCGATCTGACGGTGCGCTACCTGCCCCACGCCTCGCACTGGGTGCAGCAGGAGGCGCCCGAGACCGTCAACGCGATGGTCCGGGCGTGGCTCCTCGATCACCCCGTGCCGCAGGCGTGGGAGGTCTGACGGCTCGGCGCCGCTACTGGAACAGGGTCAGCGTCGAGACGCCGTCGGTGTAACCCGCGGAGCCGCAGCCCCCGTTCACCTGCCGCGTCGTCTCGAGGCGGATCGTGAAGGTCGGCCCCGCGACCGCCGGGAACGTGAACGACTGGGACGTCGACGTCTGACCCGAGCTGATCGAGAAGGACCCGACGATCCGCCCGTTGATGCTCAGCCGCACGTCCTGGGTGTCGCAGCTCAGCACGTTCGGGTTGATCTGGAGGTTGAAGGTCACGCGGGTCGCGGACGTCAGCGGGAGGGTCCGCGAGCCCTCCACGTAGTCGCCCAGCCGCCAGAAGTAGAGGCCCGCCGACGCCACGCGGGTGTCGCCCACCGCCGGGAACATCGTCGAGGCCATCACGATGCAGGAGGTGCACGGCCCGCCGCAGTCGACCCCGCCCTCGCCGCCGTTCTGCACGCCGTCCGAGCACGTCGGCGACGAGCAGCGCCGGGTGCTGGTGTCGCACACGCCGCTGATGCAGTCCGACGCGCGCAGGCAGCGCCCGCCGTCGGGGCAGTGCGGGCAGAAGGTGCCGCCGCAGTCGATGTCGCTCTCGGCGCCGTTGTGGACGCCGTCGGTGCAGGTCGCGGCGCTGCACGTCATCGAGCCGCTGCCGCACACGCCGGAGCCACAGTCGCTGCCGATCCCGCAGCCCTGGCCGTCACGGCAGCTGGGGCAGACACCGCCGCCGCAGTCCACGTCGGTCTCGATGCCGTTCCGCGCCATGTCGGTGCACGAGGCCATCGCGCACGTCATCGTCGTCGGGTCGCAGACCCCGCTCGCGCAGTCGCCGTCGACGCCGCACGCCACGCCGTCCGCGCAGCCGGGGCAGGTGCCGCCGCAGTCGACGGCCGTCTCGGTGCCGTTGCGCACGCCGTCCATGCACCCCGCGGTGCTGCACGTCATCGTCGTCGGGTTGCAGACCCCACTGACGCAGTCGGACCCGCTCGCGCAGCCGCCGCCCGCCGTGCACGCCGCGCAGGTGCCGCCGCCGCAGTCGACGCCGGTCTCCGCGCCGTTGCGCCGTCCGTCGGTGCAGGTCGGCGCCGAGCACGTCATCGTCGCCATGCTGCAGATCCCGCTCGCGCAGTCCGTGCCCATCGTGCACGCCGCGCCGGTCGCGCAGCCGGGGCAGCCGCCGCCGCAGTCGACGCCCGTCTCGGCGCCGTTCTGCACGGCGTCCGTGCAGCTCGCCACCGCGCAGGTCATCGCGCTGCACACGCCGCTGACGCAGTCCGAGCCGCTCGCGCAGCCAGCGCCGGTCCCGCAGGCCGGGCAGGTCCCGCCGCCGCAGTCGACGCCGGTCTCGCCCGCGTTGATGACTCCGTCGGAGCAGGACGCCGAGCGACACAGCATGGTCGCCGGGTCGCACACGAAGCTCGCGCAGTCCGCGCCGGTGGCGCAGCTGTCACCCACCGCGCAGCCCGCGCAGATCGTGCCGCCGCAGTCGATGTCGCTCTCGTCCTGGTTGCGCGCGCCGTCCATGCAGGTCGGCGTGGCGCAGGTCATCGACGGGCTGCAGTAGGCGCTCATGCAGTCGGTGCCCGCGGCGCAGTCGCGGCCGTCGGCGCACGGCGCGCACGAGCCGCCGCAGTCGACGTCGCTCTCGTCCCCGTTCAGGACGCCGTCGCCGCAGCCGGCCGAGACGCAGGTCGACGTCGGGGCGTCGCACACGCCGCTCGTGCAGTCGGTGCCGGCCGCGCACTCGCGCCCGTCCTCGCACGCGTCGCAGATCGCGCCGCCGCAGTCGATGTCGCTCTCGTCCTGGTTCCGCGCGCCGTCGGTGCAAGACGGCGCGACGCAGACCCCGCTGGTGCAGACGCCCGAGGCGCAGTCCGGGCCGGACTCGCACATGAGCCCGTCCGCGCACGGCATGCAGGTGTTGCCGCCGCAGTCGACGTCGGTCTCGAGGCCGTTCTGGAGCTCGTCGGTGCAGGTGGCCTCCACGCCCGCGTCGGTCCCGCCGCCGTCGGTGCCACCCGCGTCGGCTCGGCCCCCGTCCACGGGCACGTCACCCGCGTCGGATCGGAGCCCCGCGTCCGGAGCCGGGCTGCCCGCAGGGCACCCGGTCGCGAACACGAACATCACGAGCCCCAGCCATCGATTCAACCGCATCGCACGACCTCCCAAGACCACACCGCTCGACGAGGGTACACCCAGGAGGCCGGGCCTCCCACGTCGGCCCCTCGTCGACGTGAGGCCCTCGTTAGCGGGATCGCGCGCTCGGGGCCAGCCGAGGCGTGCGATCGCGCCGCCCGTAGTAAGCTGCTCTCGTGCGCGCGCTGGTCCTCGTCTCGGTCCTCGGCTTCGCGAGCACCGCGCTGGCGCAGGACCCGTCCGCGTCCGCCGACGAGGCGCGGCGCCTGTCCCGCGCGGGCGACGCCGCGGGCGCCCTGCGCGCGATGCTGCGGGCGGTCGAGCAGCAGCCGGACGATCCCGTCTTCCACTGCGAGGCGGGGTGGCTCGCGTTCCTCGCCGAGGATCTCGACGTCGCGACCGAGCAGCTCGCGCTCGGCCTCGCGCGCTACGGCCGCCCGCTGCCACGACGGGCCGCGAGCTGCCTCTACAACGCGGGGCGCGTCGCCGAGGCCGGGGGCCGGATCGAGGACGCGCGCGCTCGCTACCGCGAGTCCCTCGCGCTGCGGCCCAACGACGTCGTCCGCGCGCGCCTCGACGGGCTCGCCGCCGCGGGCGCGCGACCAGCGCCCTCGGCCCCGAGCGGCGCGGACGGTCCGCCGACCGATGGCCGGCTCACGCTCGTCGCGCAGGACTCCCACACGTGCTTCATCCGCGACGGAGAGCTGCTCTGCTGGGGGCGCCGCCGCATCGACGACGGGGGCGAGGTCATCGCCCGCCGAGCCACCCCGACGCCCGGCTTCGATCGGCGGGCCTCGGTGCGGGCTCACGCGCGCGGCATCTACTTCTCTTGCGCGCTCGACGAGCGAGGCGTCGTCTGCTGGGACCACGACCTCGGCCTGCGTCGAGGCGCGAGCGCCACCGGCCAGCGACGGCCGAGCGTGCTCCCGGGCTTCGGCGACGACCTCGTCGAGCTCGAGGCCTCGTGGTTCACGCTCTGCGCGCGGTCCGCCTCCGGATCGGTCCGCTGTCGATCGCAGGGCGCGGCGGCGCCCTCCGATCCCGGCGCGCGCGGCGTCGCGCAGATGGCGGCGGGGAACGACTTCGTGTGCTTCCGCGGCCGCGATGGGCGCGTCCAGTGCCTCGGCGCGATCGGCGCCCCCGCGAGCGGCCTCCACGAGGTGCCGTTCCCGGCGCGGGTCGCTCACATCGGCGCCGATCGAGAGACCCTCTGCGCGGCGCTCGAGGACGGGCGGGTGTTCTGCGTCGGCGTGGACCGCTACGGGGTCGCGGGGTCAGGGACGGGGCGCAACCCGGCTTGCGTCGAGGGCGTGTGCTCGGCGGCCAACCCGGTCCGCGGGATCGACGACGCCGTGTTCGTCGCGGTCGGGAACTACACCGCCTGCGCGATCCGACGGGACGGCGAGCTGCGCTGCTGGGGCATGAACAACCGAGGCCAGGCGGGCCCCGACCACGACGTGCGCTGCGGCCGCGAGCACACCCGCTGTCGTCGCTCGCCCGGGACCATCGGCGGCCTCGGGCCGGTCCGCGAGGTCACGATCGGCAACCAGCACACCTGCGCGCTCGAGCGGTCCGGCGCGGTGCGCTGCTGGGGCGACAACTTCAGGGGGCAGCTCGGGAGCGGCGGCCCGTCGACCGGCGTGCAGACCGTGCTCTTCCCCGAAGACGAGGGCCCCGGCGAGACGGGGTGGGGCCGGCGCTGATCAGCGGCGACCCTTGACCGGTCGCGCGCGCCCCGGCTTGCGCCGCTGGTGGATCGACAGCGAGCCCTTGCCCCGCGCCGGCGGCACGAGCGCCTTCGGGCCGCTCCCGATCAGGTCGTGTCGACCCGCCGCGGCGAGCGCCTCGCGCGCGAGGTCGTGGTGCGCCGGGTCCCAGTAGAGCAGCAAGGCTTTCTGCATGCGCTTGTCGCGCAGATCCTTGGCCGTGTAGACGGGCTCGCGCGTGAACGGGTCGAGGCCCGTCACGTACATGCTCGTCGCCATCGACATCGGCGTCGGGATGAAGTCCTGCACCTGCCGCGGCCGGATGCCGCGGCGCTTCAGGTAGACGGCGAGCGCGACCATGCTCTTCAGGGTCGAGCCGGGGTGGCCCGAGATGTAGTAGGGCACGAGGTGCTGGTCCTTGCCGGCCGCCTCGCTCGCGCAAGAGAACATGTCGGCGAAGCGCTCGTAGCTCTCGGCCCCGGGCTTCTTCATCTTGTCGAGCACGGTGTCGTCGACGTGCTCGGGCGCGACCGAGAGCTGCCCGCCGGTGTGGTGCCGCGCGAGCTGGGTGACGAACTCGGGCGAGCGCTCGGCGAGGTCGTAGCGGACGCCCGACGCGATGAAGACCTTCTTCACGCCCTTCTCGGCGCGGACCTTCTTCAACAGGTCGACGAGCGGGTCGTGGTCGGTGACGAGGTTCTCGCAGACGCCCGGGTGCACGCAGCTCAGCCGCCGGCACGCGCTCTCGATGCGCTCCGACTTGCACTTCATCTGGTACATGTTGGCGGTCGGCCCGCCGACGTCGGTGACGACCCCGCGGAAGTCCTCCATCCGGCGCAGCGCGCGGACCTCGCGCAGGACGCTCTCGCTCGAGCGCGACTGGATCACGCGGCCCTCGTGCTCGGTGATCGAGCAGAAGGTGCAGCCCCCGAAGCAGCCGCGCATCGTGACGATGGAGTGCTTCACGGTCTCGAACGCGGGGATCGGCTCGCTGTAGGAGCGGTGCGCGGCGCGGGCGAACGGCAGGTCGTACAGCTCGTCCATCTGCTCGGTGTCGAGCGGCAGCGCGGGCGGGTTGAAGTAGACCGCCTGCGCGCCGTGGCGCTGCAGCAGCGGGCGCGCGTTGCCCGGGTTGGTCTCGTACTGGAAGGCGCGCGACATCTCGCTGAACGCCTTCGTGTCGGCCGAGACGTCCTCGTAGCTCGGCAGGATCACGGGGCGGCCGTCGCGCACGAAGCGGCTCGCCTCGATCGCCTCGTGCTCGCCCTTGTTCATCACGAACGCGGTCCCGCGGACGTCGCGGATGCCCTCGACCGGCTCGCCCGCGTCGAGCCGCCGCGCGATCTCCCAGACGGGCCGCTCGCCCATCCCGAACACGAGCAGGTCGGCCTTGGCGTCGAGCAGGATGGAGCGACGGATCTTGTCGCTCCAGTAGTCGTAGTGCGCGATGCGCCGGAGCGACGCCTCGATCCCCCCGAGCACGATGGGCACGCCGGGCATCGCCCCGCTCACGAGGTTCGAGTAGACGACCGTCGCCCGGTTCGGCCGCATCCCCGTCCGCCCGCCCGGCGAGTACTGGTCGTCCGACCGCACCTTCTTCTGGGCGGTCAGCTTGTTGAGCATCGAGTCGAGGTTGCCCGCCGAGATGCCGACGAAGAGGCGAGGGCGGCCCATCCGCGCCACGTCCTCGGCCGAGTCCCAGCGAGGCTGCGCGATCAGTCCGACCTTGAAGCCCCGCCCCTCGAGGAAGCGCGCGATCAGCACCGGGCCGAACGCGGGGTGATCGACGTACGCGTCGCCGGTGACGATGAGCACGTCGAGCTCGTCCCAGCCGCGCGCCTCCATCTCCGCCCGCGTGGTCGGGAGGAACGGGGCGCCGCCGCCTCCGAGGGGGAGCGCGGGGCCATGACGCGATCGGCGCAGCGAGGTCATCGCGGAGGGCAGGGTGCTGCATCCGGCGGTCGATGCAACGTGGTCGTGCTACTCACGACGCAGCGTGGACGTGCCCTTCGAGGAGCCCGACTGGTCCCGGCCGCTCGACCTGCCTTCGCGGCTCGCGCTCGTGCCGGCGCGCGCGACCGTCAACGGCCTGCTGATCCGGCCCGTGATCGATCGGGGCCGCGCGCTCGGAGGGACCCCGCCGATCGATCGGGTCTACCTCCCGTTCCGCTCGTACGCGGCCCGCGACGCCCTGGAGATCTTCGCGTGGTCGGCCGGCCTCACCCACCCGCGCGAGCCGCGCCGCGGCATCTGGGCGCTCGGGCGCGAGACGGGCGAGCGGGCGTCGAAGGCGACCCTGGGCCGCGTGCTGCTGGCGATGGGGGGCGACTCGCTGCTCGACGCGATGCCCCACGTGGTCCGCTTCTATCAAGCGGTGGGCTCGGTGCGCGTCGCGCTGATCGAGGGCGCGCCGGGTCGCGCGGTCATCTCGGTGGCCAACTCGCTCGTCTGGCCCGAGTACCACCTCGGCACGCTCGGGTGGATCGCGGAGCGCTTCGAGAGCGAGGTCCGAGGCCGGATCCGCGAGCACCCCAGCGGCGACTTCGACGTCGAGCTCCGCTGGTGATCGCCGTCAGCTGCCGCCGATCTGGGCGAAGGCGAGGAGGCCGAGGACGCGCTGGACCTCTTCTTCGGTGAAGCTCGCGTCGATGACGAGGTCGCTGTCCTGCGCGGTGATCTGCGCGTCGCGCAGGGCCCGGTCGAGGCCGACGGCGCGGACGAGCATCTGGCCGGCGTAGAAGTCGCGCTGCTGGACGGCCCACGCGCGCGCCGCCTCGGCGGCCGCGGCGTCCGCGTAGCCGCCGCGGATCGCGATGGTCATGCGGTCCTCTTCGCCGTCGCCGGGGGCGTCGCGCAGCTCGAGGTCGAAGCCCTGCGGGGGGTGCTCGATCCGCGCGGCCATCCGCTCGCTGACCTGCGTGGCGTGGACCATCGCGATGACGCCGTCCTCGAGCGCGAGGGCCGGCTCGACGACCTCGTCGGCCTGCCGGCGCAGGCGGTGGTCGTGCGCGATCGCGAGGATGCCCGGCAGCTCCGCCGTCGTCGTCACGACGAGCTCGTGCGCCCCGGTGAGGACCACGACGCGCGGTGGGTCGGTCTCGGCGGGCCAGTCGACGACGTCGAAGCCGTCCTCCTGCCGCCACTCGGGGCGCGCGCCGCGATCCACCGCCATCGCCAGCACCGCCTCGCGCACGCGCTCGTTGGTGAGGTTGTGGACGATGAGCATCGTGCCCGAGTCCGTCGCGGTGGTCGCCGAGGTGACGAGGACGCGGTCGAAGTCGCGGACGGGGTCGATCCCGGAGCTCCCCAGGAGCTGCTGCCACGCGGGGTACGCCCGCACGAGCGAGGCGATGTCCGCCGAGACGGCCGACGCGCGGACGCGGGTCATGTCGAGCCGCATCGTCACCGCGGCGTCCTCGGCCACGTACGAGCGCACCGGGCCCGTCGCGACCTCGGGGGCCACGACGACCGCCTCACCGCCGGAGGTGTCGGCGCTGGTGTCGGGCTCGTCGGCGTCGCCGCCGCAAGCGATGAGGAGCAAGGAGAGCGAGAGCGCCGTCAGGCGCGTAGGCGAAGTCATGCGTGTCCGACGTTCGAGGTGAGCGCGTCATTCTCGTCCAGGAGCTGCAGCTCGACCAGCCGGCGATACAGCCCGTCGCGACCCATCAGCTCCGCGTGCGTCCCCTGCTCCAGGATCTGGCCCTTGTCGACCACGACGATCCGGTCCGCCCGGCGCACGGTGCTCAGGCGGTGGGCGATGATCAGCGCGGTGCGATCCGCGAGGAGCTTGTCGAGCGCCTTCTGGATCGCCGCCTCGCTCTCGGCGTCGAGGTGGCTCGTCGCCTCGTCGAGGATCAGGAGCCGCGGCTGCGCGAGCAGCGCGCGGGCGATCGCCACGCGCTGCCGCTGCCCGCCGGACAGCGCCACCCCGCGCTCGCCGACCAGGGTCGCGTAGCCGTCGGGGAGGCTCCGCACCAGATCGTCGATGTACGCGTCGCGCGCGGCCTGCTCGATCTCTTCCTGCGTCGCGTCCTTGGCGCCGTACGCGATGTTCTCCGCGATCGTCCCCGAGAAGAGCACGGGCTCCTGCGACACCGTCGCGATCGCCGTGCGCAGCTCCTCGAGCGCGAGCTCGCGCAGGTCGACGCCGTCGAGTCGGATCCGCCCGAAGGTCGGATCCATGAAGCGGGGCAGCAGGCGCGCGAGCGTCGACTTGCCAGCGCCCGAGCGGCCCACGAGGGCGACCGTCTCGCCCGGCCTCACCACGAGGTCGAGGCCCTCGAGCACGGTGACGTCCGGCCGCGTGGGGTAGCGGTGCGTCACGCCCTCGAGCCGCAGCTCGCCGCCGCCCGGGGGCAGCGGGGTGGGGTCCGCGGGGCTCTTGATCTCGGGCACCGCGTCGATGATCTCGAACAGCCGATCCGTCGCGCCCGCCGCGCGCTGGAGCGAACCCCAGAGGCCCGCGAGCGAGCCGAGGGAGACGGCGACCATCGTCGTGTAGAGCATGAACGCGGTCAGCGACCCGCCCGACATGTCGCCGCGCTCTACCGCGTGGCCGCCGACCCAGAGGATCAGCGCGATCGCGGCGAACCCCGCGAACGTGGCGGCGCTCATGAACAGGCCGCGCCACACCGCGAGGCGCCTCGCCGCCTCGAACGCGGCCTCGACCCCTTCGGCGTACCGGGCGGCCTCGTCCTCTTCGCGCACGAAGCCCTGCACCGTCTCGATCGCCCCGATGGCCTCCTGCACGCGCGCGCTCGCCTCGGCGAGGCGGTCCTGCACCGAGCGGCTGCGCTGCCGGATCCGCTTGCCGATGAAGACCATCGTCACCATCAGCGGCGGCACCACGAGGAGCATCACGCCGGTGAGCTTGGCGTTCTCGATGAGGAGCAGGATCACGCCGCCGATCAGCGTCAGCGCGTTCCGGAGCGCCATGCTGATCTCGGTGCCGACGACGCCCTCGACGACGGCCACGTCGCTCGCGAGGCGCCCCGTGAGCTCGCCCGTCGAGCGGGTGTGGAACCAGCCGGGCTCCAGCGCGAGCAGGCGGGAGAACACGCGGCGACGCATCTCCGCGACGGCGCGCTGCCCGAGCCAGCTCATCTGGTAGTGCCGCATCCAGGTGACCCCGGCCTGCAGCAGGAACAGGACGATGAGCCCGGCCGCGATCAGATCGAGGTGCGGCCCCGAGATCCCCTCGTCGACCGCGTAACGGGCGGCCTGCGGGTAGACGAGGCTGCTCGCGCCCCCGACGAGCAGGGCCCCCGTCGCGAGCGAGAACCGGCCGAGGTGCGGGCGGAGGACGTCCCAGAGCCGGAGCAGCCGGCGCAGGCGCTTGACCTTGGCGCCCATGGGCGGCGCGTCGGCCCCCGCGGCGGGCATCGTCTCGGTCGCCTCCACGCCGGCAACCATAGGGCCGCCCCCGGCTGGCCGGTACTCCACGCTCACGACACGTCGCCGATCTCCCAGATCCGCACCAGGAACCTCACCCCTTCGGGTGCGTCGGCGGCCTGGATCTTCACGAGCGGCTCCGCCGGCTGGGGCAGGCCCGTGCAGCCCGCGCCCCCGTAGGGGTCCGCGAAGGTGGCCGGCCCGGTGAGCTGCCCGTCGTGGTCGATCCAGCGCGGCCCCGCGCCCACCGCCGACGTCACGCGTTGCATCAGCGCCGCGACGTCCGGGTCGGCGCAGTCGTCCTCGGTGTCGCGCGAGCCCTCGAGGAACCCGCGCGGGGTGGTCTCCGCGGGCGTGGGCGCGGTGCCGAGCGCCTGCTCCGCGGCGGCGCAGGCCGGTCCGCCGGGCTGCGAGCACCAGAGCGAGATCGAGCTCTCTCGCGGGCTCGCCTCGGGGGGCGGGCCGTTGCGGTTCGCGACCGTCGGCAGGGCCCCCTCGGCGTCCTGCGGCGGCGCCACGTTCGTTCGAGGGCGGCGCGCCACGGCCCCTCCGCACGCGGCGGTCAGCGCGATCGCGGCGATGACGAGGGCCCTCACCGACCCGACCATGATCCGCCGACGCCCCGGACTCAAATCGCTCCGAGGGCGGCGACCGCGGGCTCGAAGCGCCGAGACCGTTGCCATCTCGGGAAGGCGCACCGTAGTCTGACCTCATGGACGATCGCCGTGCGAGCGAGCGGTACCCCGTCTGGTTTCCCATCACGGTGGTCACCGACGACGGCGAAGAGGGCACGGCGATCACGTACGACGCCAGCGTCAACGGCATCCTCATGGCCTGCGCGGGCTCCCTCGCGGTGGGGAGCCACGTCACGCTGAAGTTCACGCTCAGCTCCGAGGGCAGCGAGCGCAGGGTCGGCGCCACCATCGTCCGCGCGCAGGAGCAGACCGAGGACGCCGGGCCGTGGCGCTACCAGCTCGCGGTCGAGTACGACACCCCGCACCCGGACCTCGAGGGCCTGATCAAGGCCGAGGCGGCGCAGGACCACGCCTGATGGGGACCTCCCGGAAGCCCGGGCTCCCGGTCTTCGGCGGCGTCCTCGGCCACCTCGGGAAGGGCCCGCCCTCGCTCGACGAGGCGCGCGAGCAGCTCGGCGGCGCGTGGATCGGCGGGCCCGACATCGGCGCCGTCGTGCGCGTCGTCGGCGGCCTCGCCGAGCGCGTCGGGGTCGTGGTCCACTCGAGCCCCACCGAGCGCGACGTCTGGATCGGCGCCGGCCGCGTGCAGCGCATCGAGCCCGGCCGCATCGTCCCCACCGATCCCGTCGACCCCGAGCACGACGCGCTCGTCGCCGACGCGCGCGTGCACGCCTCGTTGTCGGCCGGCGACCCCGTCGTCTACCAGCAGCCCGACGGCACCTACGCCGACGGAGTGCTCGTCGAGAAGCTCCGGTTCGGATCGCTCATCGGCACCGCCGACGCGAAGGTCGTCGCGGTCGGCTTCCGGCGGATCGCGCCGCGCCAGGCCGATCCCCCTTCCTGACACGGTGCGCCGCGCGGCTTCGTGGCACTCTCGCGGTCGATGCACGTCCGATGGGGGATCGCGATGGCGCTGCTGCTGGCCGCCTGCAGCCAAGAGGGGACGCTGGTCGTGCAGATCCGGACCGACGTCGCGCCGGGCACCGGCTTCGCGCGCGTGCGCACCACCATCGACGGCGTCGCCACGCCGATCGAGGTCGGCTTCGAGGAGCGGCGCTCCTGGGGCACGGGCGCGCGGGTCGCCGAGGTCGCCGGGCTCCCGACGAGCACGCTCGTGCTGCGCGTCGGCCTCGTCGACGCCTCCGGCGCGGTCCTCGTCGAGCGCCCGGTGCGGGTCCACATGGAGCCGGGGCTGAACCTCGTGACCGTGTTCCTCACCGCGGACTGCGTCGGCGTGATGTGTCCGCTCCCGGGCGACGCCGGCGACGCGACGGCCTGCCTCGCCGGCGTCTGCGTGCCGGGCGGCTGCACCGAGGAGACGCCCGAGGCGTGCGGCCTGGCGCGCTGCGACACCACCGCGTCGTGCCCCTCGTCCAGCGTCGCGTGCGCCCACCCCGAGTGCAGCGCGTCGGGCGTGTGCTTCGAGGTCCTCGACCACGAGGCCTGCGGCGACGGCGCGATCTGCGATCCCGCGGCCGCCTGCGTCCCGATCGGCTGTCCCGACCTGGACGGCGACGGCCTCTGCGACGACGTCGACCCGGACCAGGACGGCGACGGCGTCGAGAACGCGGCCGACTGCGCGCCCCTCGATCCGAGCACCTACCCCGGCGCCCCGGAGCTCTGCGACGGCCTCGACAACGACTGCAGCGAGGGCGGGGGCCCGCTCGCGGACCCGAACGGGCTGTTCGTCTCCGCCGGCGCGCCGCCGCCCTGGGTGACGCGCCACTTCACCACCGTCGCGGACGCCCTCGCGGCCACGACCCCCACGCGCCGATCGATCTACGTCGCGAGCGGCACCTACGACGAGGTCGCGCTCAGCATCGCCGCCGGCCCGACCGTCTTCATCAAGGGCGGGCGCGACGGAGACTGCGACTACGGTCGGGCGGGCGACCGGTCGCTGATCCGAGCCCCGGACCGCGTCATCACCGTCGAGCCGGGCGGCGACCTCTTCATCGAGGACCTCGACGTCCACGCCACCGCGGGCGCCGGCGGCCAGTACGGGGCGGTCGTGACGAGCGGCACCCTGCGCGCCGTCCGCGTGGGGTTCACGACCGAAGACGACGCCGGCCTCGCGATCGCGTTCTCCGCGGTCGACTCCACCGTGACCTTCCAGAACGTCGACGCGCAGCCGGGCATCTCCGGGAGCGGCTCGAGCGCCGCGCTCTCCCTGGTCCGGACCGATCTGACCGCGACGGGCGGTCGCTTCGTCACCCTCGGCGGCAGCGCGTCGCGCACGATCGGCCTCACCGACGGGAGCCTCTCGCTCGACGGCCCCTGGATCGAGAACGCCGCCACCGACGACGCGGTGGGGATCCTGGCCGACTCGGGCGCGGTCCAGCTCACGAACGCGGTGGTCGTCGCGCGGGGCGCGGCGGTCAGCGGCGTCGGCCTCCAGCTCATGGCCGGCGTCACCGCCCACGTCGCGCACACGTACGTCTCCGCGAGCGCCGACACGGGGACCGCGCGAGGGATCGTCGTCGAGACGCCGACCGTCGACCTCGTCAACTCGGTGGTCCGCGCGGAGTCGGGCCCGCTCGGCGAGTCGATCGGGATCCACACGGACACGGGAGGCGCGGTGCGCCTGCTCGGCTGCGACGTCACGAGCCTCGGCCCCGCGGCCAGCCCCGTCCTCTCCGCCGCGCGCGCCGCGAACACCATCCCCGAGGTCGAGGCGATGTGCGCGAGCCTCGCGGGTTGCGTCGAGGCGCGCGGCAACGTCGACCTCGGCTGCGAGATCGACGCGGACGGACACCTGCTGACGCCCGCCTGCGTCGACATCGGCGTGACCCCGCTCCCCGTGGACCCGCCCGACCGGCTCGACCGCGACCGCGACGGCGACCCCCGCCCGAACGGCGGCGGCTACGACCTCGGCCCCGACGAGCTCTGATCCGCGCTCGCGCGGCGGAGCATCGCGAGCTGCGCGTCGAGCTGCGCGCAGACCGGACACGCGAGCCGATCGGTGAAGAGGACTTGCGCGCGACGACCGAACACGTAGATCGCGTCCGACCCACCGCGCCGCGTCCGCAGCGCGCTCCGCGGGATCCGCTCGAGGGCGCCTCTCTGGCGGCGCACGTAGAGGTGCGTCTCCGTGAGCAGCGCCTCGGCGATCTGGTCGCGGAACGGCGTCGCCGGGGTCGACGCCAGCCAGCGGAGCATCCCGTCGAGCGCGCCCTTCGCGGCGCGGGTCGCGACGACGACCTCGGGCTCGACGGACGCCTCGCGGTAGCTCGGGGGGCGCGGGCGCGGGTCGGCCGGCCAGTGGTCGACGGGCTCCCACTCGACCTCCTCGGCGTCGAGCCAGCCTCGCCGGACGCGACCCCGAGGGGCCCGCGCGGCGCGCACGAGGTCGCCGATCCGATCGGCGAAGGCCTCGACGTCGCCCTTGGGTCGGACCCGCACCGCCTCCACGGTGTGCTCGCGGCGCCACTCCAGGAGCAGCTCGGGCCACGGATCGACCGGCTCGAGGGTCTCGATGTCGCTCCACGCGACGCGGAGCGAGTCGATCGCCGAAGGGCGGTCGACCTGCAGGGACGTCGCGCTCCACGACAGATCCTGGGCGCGGACCCGGCGGCGGTCTGGGGGCCCGGGGAGCCGCCAGCGCAAGCCCAGCGCCGAGTCGACGTGGGCCGTGTAGTCGAACGCCGGGTCGCCGTCGCCCGGCACGTAGTCGAGCACCCACGGCGCGAGCGTCGCGGCCCACTCCCTCGGCGGCGTGGCGAGCAGCTCGTCGGGGAGCTCGTGGAGGAGCTGAACGATCCCCCGCGCCTCGTCCGGCTCGAAGTCTCTGGCAAGGGATCGCTCCAGCGCCTGCGCCTCGTGGCGCGAGAGGTGACGATCCGAGAGCAGGACCGCGGCCGCGTACTCGGCCGTCGCGCGCAGCCGCGCGAGCCGCTCGGGGTCCGCGTCGGGCCACTGGTCCTCGAGACGCGCGACGAGGCGCGCGCGGTCGTCGGTGCTCATGCGACGATGCTACCGCGGCTGAGCGCTCAGCCCCGCAGGCGCGAGCCCCAGCGGGTGCAGTAGCAGGTCGGCGTGCTGGTCGTGTCGTCGCAGTACGCGTCGCCCGGGCAGACGCCGCTGGTGAACATGTCGTTGCAGTCGATGTCCCCGGTGCAGCTGCACATGAAGAGGCTGCACGAGTAGCCGAGGCTCCCGCCGCCGCCGGGTGTCTCGCCGGATGAATCCCGCATGCAGGTGATCCGTCTCGGGTGCGTTATCTTGAAGCGGCACCTCATGGAACGACGCGCCTTCCTCGCCGGGCTCCCCCTCGTCGCCGCCGCGATCCCCGCGATCGCGCGCGCCGCGCCGGGCAACCCCCCCGGAGGCGCGGCCGCCTCGCACGGCCCCCTCACCGTGGGGCAGCCGCCGCCGCCGCTCGCGCTGCAGCGCCTCAGCGGCACCGACGAGATCACGCTCCCCGGCCTCGCCGGCCGCGTCGTCGTCCTCGACTTCTGGGCGACCTGGTGCGGCCCGTGCCGCGCGGTGATGCCGCTCCTCGACGCGATGCACGGCCGCTACCACGACCGCGGGCTGAGCATCGTCGGCCTCTCGCCCGAGCCCGAGGCCCTCATCCGCGATCACCTCACCGCGAACCCCGTGCAGTACACGATCGCCCGCGACATCGGCGGCACCATCCGCGCCTACGGCGTGCGAGGCATCCCGATGCTCGTCGCCATCGATCGCGCGGGCAAGGTCCGCGAGGTCATGGTCGGGGTCGACGGCGCCAGCTTCGGAGCGCTCGACACGCTCGTGCAGCGCATGCTCGCCGAGCGCGTCTGAGAACGGGTCGAGGTTCGGCTACGCGCCGGAGCTCTCGACGAGGCGGCCGTCGCGCCAGGTGAAGCGCCGTACCGGGTAGTCCTCGGGCTCCACGTCGCCGGCGTAGTCCTCGTGGTGGCTCACGGTCAGCGGGAAGTACGTCTCCCCGAGCGTCTCGCCGAGCCGGAGGAAGCTCTCGGCCGAGCTGCGGATGGGGCGCTCCGCGGTGAGCAGCGGCTCGTCGTCCCCGAGGCGGTGGACGCGGTAGCGGGCCCGCGGCTCGTCGGCCACGCGATAGCCCACGACGAGCAGGCCGACGCCGCCGTCCGCTTCGGTCGAGCCGAGGCGCACGTCCTCGTAGCGACCGGTCACCCGCACCGTCTGGATCGCCTCGCCGACCGCGCAGCGCGCGCCGAGGTGATGGACCGCCACCTCGAGCTCCTCGCCGTCGACCCGCGCGAACACCGCGACGTCCTCGCGCCGACCGCTCACGAACGCTGTCGTCGTCGCCGCCAGCGCGTCGCCCTCGCCCGGCGCCGCGGGCGTGCAGCCCGTGTCGGGGGCGAAGTCCGCCTCGCGGAAGCCGCCCGACGCGACCCCGGTGTAGGCCAGAGGCGGCTCTCGCAGGTCGCGGAGCTCCCCGGGGTGCGGGTCCACCGTCCACACGTGCGTCCCCGCCGGGAGCACCGCGGCGCCGTCGGCGGCCAGGACGGTCGTGGCCTTCGTGCTGACCCGCCGCGTCACCGGTCGCAGCTCGCTCCGCGCGGCCACGCGTCGGGCCTCGGAGCCGAGGAGCGCCGCCATCGACGCCGCGTCCTCGGCGCTCGCGTCCTCGGCGAGCACGTAGCGGACGACCCCACCGGGCGCGCCCTCGAGGCGCAGCTCGTCGCGCCGCGCGGCTGGCACCGCGTCGATCCCCGGCACGACCTCCGCCGCCGTGCCCGCCCACGACACCGCCCAGGGGCCGGTCGTCACCGGGAGGGGCTCCGGCGTGCCGCCTGCGCGCAGCCCCGCGAGCGGTCCGCCGTCGCGGAACTTGGCCTCGCTCGTGAACGGCACGACGACGTCGATCGTGTCGGCCGTGCCGACCATCGGGTAGTGGACGTGCAGCCCGTCGGGCCCGAGGACCGCGACCGCGCGCTCGGGATCGCACGCGGCCTCGACCTGCGGCTGCTCACGCACCTGCGCGCGGTGCTGCCGGCGGCAGTCGCCGCGCGTCAGGCCGCCGATCGTCTCCCTCGGGCCCAGCACGTCGGCGGCCTCGAACGGGAAGAGCTGCCCGTCCGCGATCGCCACGTGGAGGGCCGAGGTCGCGCTCGTCGTCCGGCGGTATTGCTCGCGCGCGTGGCAGCGGAACGACACCACCGTCGGGTGCGCCAGCGACACTTCGCAGCCCAACGACGAGAAGTGTCGGCTCCGCCACGCGTGCGACACCTCTCGCGCGAGCGACGCGAGGCGCCGGCGCATCGCCGGGTCGGGGTGCTCGACCTCGTCCCACGAGAGCCCATCGCGCGACCGATGCAGCACGCGGAGGTGCTCTGGCGCGGCCGGCTCGCGCCACGCCTCCGTGCTCGGCTGCGCCGACGGCAGGTCCTCGTCCTCCGGGGGCGGCACGTGCACCGGGTCGGGCCTCGCCGGCTCCGGCGTGACTTCGGGGGTCGGCGCCGGATCGGAGCCGCAGGCGATCGAGACCCCGCCGAGCAGCGCGGCGAGGCAGAGGGAGTGGGCGAGGCGAACGGTCCAGCGCATGCCGAGAACCTACAACATCGCGGCCGGGTCGCGCCCCCGCGGTCGCCGCGGCAGGATGTCGCCTCGATGGACGAGGTCCTCCAGGAGCTCATCGGCGCCGCGCGCCGCGCCGGCCTCCGGATCGGCACCGCCGAGGCCCTCGACGCGCAGCGCGCCGCGGCCGCCGTCGGCGTCGCCGAGCGCGCGGTCCTGCGAGCCGCGCTGACCGCGAGCCTCGTCAAGCGCCCCGAGGACCAGGCCCCGTTCCTGCGCGTCTTCGATCGCTTCTTCCGCGCCGACACCGGGGGCCGCGCGGGCGCGCTCGACCGCCTCCGCGCCGAGGGCGTCGACCCGGCGACCCTCGACGAGCTCCAGCGCCGCTTCGACATCGGCCAGCAGCAGGCCGGCGGCGGGGGAGGGGGCCTCGACGCCCTGCTCGAGGGCGGCGCCGAGCTCGACCGCCGGATCGAGGAGGCGATGCGCGACGCCGGCGTCGCTCGCATGGTCAGCCCCATGCAAGTCGGCTTGTTCTCCACACGCACCCTCGACGCCCTCGGGATCGACGGCGCCGACGCCGAGCTCGCCCAGCTCGCGGAGGGCCTCGATCCGCGGATCGGCGAGCTCCTCGCGGCGAGCCTCGAGGCCCTGCGCCGCCGCGTGCGCGCCGCCGTCCGCGAGGACTTCGCGCGGCGCAACCCCGCGCGCCTCGAGCAGAGCCGCGCCGAGCGCCTCGACCAGGAGGCGTTCATCCGCCTCGACAAGGACGAGCTCGCCCAGGTCCAGGCCGAGGTCCGCCGCCTCGGGCGGCTGCTGCGCGACCGCATGGAGCGCAACCGCCGCCGCGCGCGCCAGGGCCGTCTCGACGTCCGCGCCACCGCCCGCGCCGCCGCGCGCACCGGCGGCGTCCCGTTCACCCCCGTCTTCCGGCGGCGGCACCGCCAGCGGCCTCGCCTCGTCGTCCTGTGCGACGTCAGCGACTCCGTCCGGCAGGCCGCGCGGTTCCTGCTCGTGCTCGTCTACAGCATGCAGGAGGCCTTCTCGCGGACGCGGTCCTTCGTGTTCGTCGGCGACGTCGGCGAGACCACCGCGCTCTTCGACCACAGCCCGATCGAAGAGGCCATCGAGCGCGCCTTCCGGGGCGATACAGTCAACGTCGGCGCGAGCAGCGACTACGGCCGCAGCTTCGCCCGCTTCGTGGACCAGCACCTCGACGCGCTCGACCCCAAGACCACGCTCTTGATCCTCGGCGACGCGCGCAACAACCGGAACGACCCCGAGGTCGAGGCCCTGAAGCGCATGCGCGAGCGCTGCGCCCGCGTCGTCTGGCTCAACCCCGAGCCCCGCGCGAGCTGGGGCGTCGGGGACAGCGAGATGCAACGTTACTTGCCGTTCATCACCTTCTCGGCGCCCGTGCGGACCCTCGCCGAGCTGCGCGTCGCGGTGACCCGGCTGGCCTCCGTGGTGGGGCGGTAGCCGGCCGGGACCGTCGGAATTTCACGCGGAGATCGCGAAGGAGCAGAGCATCGCGAAGGGGTGTCTTGGGAGACTCAGCGGAGCTCGCAGGCGACGATCGACGTCACCAGATCGCACGGCACGTCGTTCCAGCCCCAGCCCGCGTCGCCCTGGATCGCCGAGCAGTCCTCGTTCATCGCCGTGTCGTTCGGCTCGCCCGGGACCCAGTTCGTGTAGCCCGAGGACAGCCCGCTGGCCCAGCGGAACACGCCCTCGTCGACCGCGTCGGTGAAGCCGATGAGCGCGAAGTTCAGCATCACCTCGTCCATGATCGAACGGATGAACGCGTGCTCGGTCGCGCTGAGGATCGACGCGATGTCGCCGAACGCCGTCTGGCACAGCGTCCGCGCCTGCGCCCAGTTGAACGTGCCCGTGCAGATCGCGAACGTCGTCGTGCCCATCACGCGCGCCGTGCAGTCGGCGCCGTCGCAGTTCGCGTCGACCCCGTCGTTGGCCACGTCGGTCGCGCCGGGGTTCACGAGCCGGTTCGAGTCGTCGCAATCGGAGTTGTCGAGCACGTAGCCCGTCAGCGTCGTCATGCAGCTGTCCATCGGCGCCGCGGGGTCGCCGTAGCCGTCTCCGTCCGTGTCCGCGTAGAACGTCTGCGTCAGGATCAGCTCGTCGACGAACGTGTTGCAGTTGTCGTCCCGGCCGTTGCAGACCTCGAGTCGGCCCGGGTTGACCGTCCTCAGCGAGTCGTCGCAGTCCGTGCCGTCCAGCGAGTACCCGAAGGTGAGCTCCTCGCAGGTCACCGTCGGCGCCATCGGGTTGCCGTAGCCGTCCTCGTCGACGTCCGCGTAGAACGTCTGCGTCGGCAGGCCCTCGTCGGCCATCGTGTCGCAGTCGTCGTCGGCCCCGTTGCAGATCTCGGCGATGCCTGGGTTGATCGAGGCCCGCGTGTCGTCGCAGTCCGTGTTGTCGAGGCTGTAGCCGAAGGGGACCTCGCCGCAGGTCGTCATCGGCGACATCGGGTTCCCGTAGCCGTCCTCGTCGACGTCTGGGTAGTACGTCTGAAACAACAGTCCCTCGTCGATCATCATGTTGCAGTTGTCGTCGATGTCGTTGCAGACCTCGGGCGCGCCCGGGTTGATGGCCGGGTCGTCGTCATTGCAGTCGTTCATGTCGGGGTACCCGTCCATGTCCAGGTCGACGACGGGCGACATTCCCAGGCCGACGATGGTGACGCTCTGGGGGTAAGTGCCCTCGAAGACCACACGGACGGACCACTCCTCCTCCGAGGGAGTGACGGTGATGGATCCGAAGAAGACGTTGCTGTCGTCCACCGTGTCCTCCGACGGTCCGCCACTCCACGGCAGGGTCTCTCCGGTCGCGACGACGGCGGCGCCGCGGGCGTCGGTCGCTGAGAACGCCGTGATCGTGTCCCGTCCGGACAGGACCCTTCGCGAGACCGAGTACTCGCGGGCGACCCCAATCTCGCCGGCCGGCACCATCACGTCTCCGAACGGCGGGATGGGCTCGCCCTCCACCTCCAACTGGACCACCAAGTCTCCCGGCTCGCAGCCTGGGCCGAGCAATACGACGAGCATCGCCGCCGCCATCCACCCGAGCACCCGAAAATCCCGCCGCATCACCAAAGCCCGAATCCCCGCACTCCAAAGCGTTCGCATGGGTCGACCCCTCCCGAAGTGCTCGATACGCGTCAGCCGCCCGGTTGGATCGAAGAAAACTCCGCCATTTGTGAAGCGGCCCCCGTCCGGTACCCTCGACCCATGACCAAACGAATCGCGCTCGCAGCGGCGCTCGTCCTGCTCGCCGGCTGCGGCGACGAGGGCGGCAGCCTGAGCCGGACGCAGCGGGCCTTCCTCGAGGCGCGCGGCGCGCCGACGGCCTTCGCCATCCTCTTCTCCGACGCCGACCTCGACGAGAGCGGCCTCGCCGTGGCGACCCCCGCGCGGCGCGTCGAGACCTGGATCTACGCCGGCGCTCCGGCCCGGCGCATCGTCTTCGACTCGGGCTACTTCGTCGACGAGGTGGACCTCACCGCCGATCTGGACGCCGACCCGGCGGCCGCTTCGCCGGCCGACTTCGACCCCGCGATGACCCGCGCCGACGTCGAGGCCGCGCTCGGCGCTCCCGATCGCGTCGAGGAGCAGGACCTCGGCGGTCAGGCCCTCGTCATGCTGCGCTACGACGCCCCCGAGGTCGTCAGCGTCGCCTTCCTCGACGGCCACCTCGCGAGCGTCGTGGCCGGGATGCAGGTGCAGCCGTGACGCGCGCCTCGCGACGGAAGCGCCGGAGCGGCCAGCTCCTCCTCATCGCCGGCGTCACCCTGACCCTCGGCGTCCTCACCGGCCTCGGCGTGGGGGCGGGCATCATCGGCGCCGGCGGCGGGTGCGACGACGTCCTGACCCGCTACGACGCCGGCCAGCCGATCACCGCCGACGAGCTCACGCGGTGCCAGAGCGCCTTGCCGAACCAGCTCCAGATCGCCGCGGCCGGCGCCAACTTCGTCCCCACCGGGGCCGACGACGCCATCATCCTGCAGCCGATGGCCGCCGTCCTCGAGCAGGCCTCGCGCGACGCGCCCACCGGCGACGCCCCCTTGCCGGGCTCCGTCCAGGGCGCCCTCGACGACTGGCCGGGCCAGAACCACTGCACCACCCGGACGGGCACCCTCAACCCCTTCGGCGACACCCCCTTCTGCTACAGCGGCAACGACTACGACGTCGGCGGCGAGTGCAGCAGCGAGGGCAACTCCGCGGGCGGCGGCGTCTGTCCCGGCAGCTACACCGCCGTCGCGTGCATCCGCGAGACCAGTGGTGGCGGCCTCGACATCCGCGTCTACGACGGCCTGTCCGCGAGCGGCGTCCGCGAGGCGAGGGCCGCGTGCCGGGGTGACTTCGTCAACCCGTGGAACCCCTGAGCAACATTTGTGGGCGGCGTGAAGACCCAAAGGCACCGCTCGCCCGTCGCGTTAGACTCATGCGCGTGACCGCTCGAATCGGCCTCCTCCTCCTCGTCCTCACCTCGCTCCCCGTCCTCGTCGCGTGTGGGGGTGGTGACCCCGAGGGCGAGGCCACCTGGGAGACCCACACCACCGCGCCGGACGACAGCGCCGGGGGTGAGGACGAGGGCGAAGCGCCGGCCGAGTAGGCGCGAGCCCGAGACCCTGCTACATGCCGGGGCTCACCATGAGTGCCGACCGCCTACAGAAGATCATCGCTCACGCGGGCATCGCATCGCGTCGGGCGGCGGAGCGCCTCATCCAGGACGGCCGCGTCCGCGTGAACGGCCGCGTCGTCACCGAGCTCGGCGCCAAGGCCGACCCTCGCAAGGACAAGATCGAAGTCGACGGCAAGCGCCTCGTGCGCGAGAAGCCCGTCTACTACCTCGTCCACAAGCCGCGGGAGATGGTCACCACCTTGAGTGATCCCGAGGGCCGCGAGCACCTCGGCACCTTGCTCAAGCACGTCCCCGAGCGCGTCTACCCCGTCGGGCGGCTCGACTACCACACCAGCGGCGTCCTCCTCGTCACCAACGACGGCGACCTCACCGACGCCCTCCTGCATCCGAAGAAGCAGGTCCCCAAGGTCTATGCCGCGAAGGTCCGCGGCTTCCTCGGCATCCCCGAGCTCGACAAGCTCCGCAACGGCGTCGAGCTCGACGATGGGTACGTCACCAAGCCCGCCGAAGTCTTCGTGCTGCGGGAAGAGGAGCGGAACACCTGGATCCGCGTCACCCTCTTCGAAGGCAAGAACCGCCAGATCCACAGGATGGCCGAGGCCATCGGCCACCCCGTCCAGCGCCTCGTGAGGCAAGAGTTCGCGGGCCTCACGATCGAAGGCCTTCGCCCGGGTGAGTACCGCCCCTTGAACAAGAAAGAGCTCGACAAGCTCAAGAAGCACTACCTCAACCCGGCGCGCCGATCCCGAGCGGAGGCGGCGGCCGAGGCCGAGGAGGAGGACTACGGATGAACGACCTGTTCGGCCCGAGCCTCGAGGCCAGCCTCGAGGACCTCAAGTCCATCTACCGCATCCTCGTCGACCAGTTCGACGCCCACCCCGAGCTCGAGGCGAACACCTTCCTCGAGGCCTTGAGGAACCTCCTCGAGGACCAAGCCGAGGCCGAGGGCGTCGACATCGACGACGACGACGCGTGGGACGCCTGGCTCCACGAGCCGCCCCTCCCCGAAGTCGTCGAGCCACCCACCGAGCTGCTCAACTGACCTCCCGCGAGGCGGCGAACCCCCTCGGAATCGTGGGCGAAACCCCCGCCGCGAGAAACCCTCGCCGAAGTTGTTGACAGCCCGATTCGCGGAGCTAGTATCCCCGTCCTCTGCCGCGGGGTGGAGCAGTCTGGTAGCTCGTCGGGCTCATAACCCGAAGGTCGTCGGTTCAAATCCGGCCCCCGCAATTCCGACCGTATCTGGTCCACGTTCGCCTGGCTCTTCAGCCAGGCGAAGTGCTTTGAGCGGCCAGAGGTCGAACACGGCGGTCCGCATGCCGCGATCGTCTGGCTGGACCACGACAAGCGGCCCCGCCCAGCCACGTGACGTCCGCTTCTCGGGATGGATCGTGGCCCAGCCCGCGACACAATCCGCGAGCAAGTCCCAATGACACGAAGTGATCGCGCCGAAGTCCCGCGGCTGTGTAGGCTCGCCCTCAGCGGGCGCAGCGCAACGAACGACATGGCCGGCAGAGCTCGAGAGACGACAGAGCTCGCGTGGAGATGGGGGGCACTCAGAGATGAACGCGAAGATGGCGTTGCGGAGGTTCGCGCTCGCGGCGGTCGGTGGGTACCGAGGCCGCGATGCCGGCGAGTCGTTCGCGCGCGACTTCATCAGCTGTTTTGGCTCGCCGCCTCCTTCGGCAGAGCCATCCGTCGACCTTGTGCCGATGGACGAGGGGCCCACGTTTGGCTACTCGTTCCCGGTCGTCGCGGACGGGAAGCGCTCCGAGCGTTCCGTGAGTGCCTACTGGCCGGCGCGACGCGTGGTCGTCGACGTCGTCGACCGCGAGCTGACCCTGGACCTCGCCTGGACCGATCTGCTGCGCGCGTGCCTCCAGATGGACGCGGAGCCGCAGTACGTCGTGCTCACGAACCAACGCGACGTGCGGCTCTATGACCTCGCCCGCGATCGAGGCGAGCCGCGGCTCACCATCGCGCTCGACGAGCTCCCGAAGTACAGCGAGGCGTTCCCGTTCTTCGAGCCCGATTGGGTCCCGGGGAGCACGCCTCGGATCATCAACGTCGACAAGGTCAGCAAAGAGGTCGCCGACCTCGTGGCCAAGGTCTACCGGGCGCTCGTTCGCGAGAACCCCGATCGCCAAGACGACGTCATCCGCTTCACCCTCCAGTGCATCGTCGCGATGTTCGCCGAGGACATCGGGCTCCTGCCGAAGGAGTACTTCACGACGTTGCTCTACCGAGCGGGTGAAGAGGGAGGCGCCGAAGCCAAGCTCACCGAGCTCTTCACCTGGATGAGCACGCCGCTCGAGAAGCGCGCCAAAGACAGCGCCGCGATCCCCTACTTCAACGGCGGCCTCTTCACCGACGCGATCTCGCTCACGCTGGACACGACCGTCCTACGCGCGCTCACCAAGGCGGCCGAGGCGAACTGGACCTACGTCGACCCCCACATCTTCGGGAGCGTCTTCCAGGGCGTGATGGACGACGCCGAGCGTCACGCGAGCGGCGCGCACTACACCGCGCGCGAAGACATCATGAGCGTGGTCGGCCCCACCATCGTCGAGCCGTGGCGCGAGCGCATCGAAAGCGCGAAGACGCTCGAAGACCTCAAGGCCGTTCTCCGCGACCTCACCACCTATCGCGTCCTCGATCCCGCGTGTGGCAGCGGCAACTTCCTCTACGTCGCCTTCCGCGAGCTCTACCGCCTCGAGACAGAAGTCCTCGCTCGCATCTACGACGAGTTCCCTTCGGCCACCAAGGGGAAGGGCAAGATCAGCTGGGCCTCCGGCATCCGCACCACCAACTTCTTCGGCATCGACATCAACCCGTTCGCGGTCGAGCTCGCCAAGACCACGCTCAACATCGCGAAGAAGATCGCGTTCGAGCAGCGGAAGGAAGAGGTCATCGCGAAGCTCGGGCAGTTCCCGATCGAGGTCGATCCATCGTTGCCGCTCGACAACCTCGACAAGAATATCGTTTGCGCGGATGCGCTCTTCACCGAGTGGCCGGAGGCCGATGCGATCATCGGGAATCCGCCGTTCCTGGGTGGAACTCGGGTCCGGGAAGAACTCGGGGCTCCCTACGTGGCGCGGCTTCTGGAGCGGTTTCCGAGGGTGCGAGGCGACCTGTGCGCGCTGTGGTTTCGCCTGGCGCACGAGCGCCTGTCACCTGGCGGTCGTGCGGGGCTCATCGGCACGAGTGCCATTCGGTTTGGCATCGCCCGAGAGTCAAGTCTTGACTTCATAGTTTCCCGCGAAGGTGCGATCGTCGATGCGGTCTCGTCCAAGCCTTGGCCAGGTGAGGCCGTCGTGAACGTCTGTATCGTCAACTGGGTTCACGGAAGCTACTTGGGAGCGAGGCGGCTTACGGTTGGGGGCCACGCACATCTGGTCTCGAACATCCCCTCGCATCTACAACTGCACGCAGATTTGTCGCAGACACGAGATCTGGGGACGCCGACCCAGTCCACCGCGGAGGGAGTCAAGCTGGGGAGCCCTGGATTTCAGGTTGCCGGAGGAGCTCTTGTGAACCTACACAAAGAGGGCTGTATCCGACCGCTCGCTGCTGCTTCAGATATTCTCAGCGGCCAGCCGCCTCGCTATGCGGTGTGGTTGGCCGACTACCCGAGCGAGAGCCTCGCGGCGGCCGCAGCTCCAAAGGGGCTACGCTATCTGAGGGATCGCGTCCTCCCGGAGATTGAATCACGGGCCGCCGATCCAAAGCGGCCTCAGCACTACTCAAGATGGCTCGCGCGCTGGTGGCAACCACTGGATCCGCGCGCGACATTTCGGAAAGAGACGGCTGGGGTCGGTCGACTAATCGTTTGCGGCCGTGTCCAAACGCGCCCGATCTACGTGTTTGTCAGCTCGGTCTTCATACCGACAGACACACTCAAGGTCTTTGCCTACGACGACGACTACTCCTTCGGCATCATCCAGTCCTCGCTCCACTGGGAGTGGACCAAAGCGAAGGGCGGCCGCCTGAAGAGCGACATCCGCTACACCTCGAACGTCTGGAAGACGTTCCCCTGGCCCCAAGAGCCGACCCTCGACGATGTTGTCGCGGTTGCTCGAGCCGCGCAGCAACTCCGTGCAACCCGCCAGCGCTTGATGGACGAGAACGGCTGGTCGCTCCGCGACCTCTACCGTTCGGCCGAGGTCGAAGGCCCCCACCCGCTCAAGGACGCGCAGGCCGCGCTGGATGCCGCGGTCGAAGCCGCGTACGGCAAGCCCGCCGACCAAGAGGCGACCGAGTTCCTGCTCGAGATGAACCTCGCCCTCGCCGAAGACGAAGCCGCCGGCCACACGATCCAAGGCCCGGGCCTGCCGAAGGTGAAGGGCAAGGAGCTCGACCCGAAGGATCCGCGCTGGTTCTCCACGGACTGCATCGAGCCGCCCCCGCTTCCAGGCGCCGAGGGGGCTCGAGCGGAGGCGACGGCCCCATGAGCCTGTGTCCCGTCAGTCGGCCCGCGCCTCTCGCGTCGTCTCGTCCAACCCGGGAGCTGGGATGAGCGACGAGGAAGATGCGGCCGACGCGCTGGGCCGCGCGGCGAGCGAGTTCGTGTTCTACGCGGCGCCGAGTGGCAACGTGAGCGTCCGCGTGCTCGTGCAGGACGAGACGGTCTGGCTGCCCCAGAGGCAGATCGCCGAGCTCTTCGCCGTGGGCGTGCCGGCCATCAGCAAGCACCTCAAGAACATCTTCGACACCGCGGAATTGCAGGAGAAGTCAGTTGTTTCCGTTTTGGAAACAACTGCCGCGGACGGGAAGGTCTACTCCACGCGCTTCTACAACCTCGACGCGATCATCGCCGTCGGCTACCGCGTCAACAGCCACGAGGCGACGCAGTTTCGCATCTGGGCGACGCGGACGCTCCGGGAGTACCTGGTCAAAGGGTTCGTCCTCGATGACGAGCGCCTCAAGCGCGGCACGGCGGCGTTCGGCAAGGACTACTTCGACGAGCTGCTCGAGCGGATCCGCGAGATCCGAGCGAGCGAGCGACGGTTCTACCAGAAGGTGACCGACCTCTACGCCTTGAGCGTCGACTACGACAAGGACGCGCCGCTCACGCGTGAGTTCTTCGCGACGGTGCAGAACAAGTTGCACTGGGCGATCACGGGCAAGACAGCGGCGGAGCTCGTCCACGACCGAGCGGATCGAGATGCGCCGCACATGGGCCTGACGACGTGGAAGCGCGCGCCGGACGGGAAGATCCTGAAGTCTGACGTGAGCGTGGCGAAGAACTACCTCAGCGAAGAGCACCTGGGCGAGCTCAACCGTCTCGTGTCGGCCTACCTCGACCTTGCGGAGAACCGCGCGCGCCGGGGAATCGTGACCAAGATGGCCGACTGGAGCACGTTCCTCGACGGCTTCCTCACCCTGAACGCCTATCCGATCCTCCCGGACAAGGGGAAGGTCAGCGCGCTCGAGGCGAAGCTCAAGGCCGAGGGCGAGTTCGAGCGCTTCCGCGAGGTTCAGGACGCGGCGTTCGAGTCGGACTTCGATCGCTTCGTCGAAGAGGCCAAGCGGCTGACCGCTGTGGCGGAGGCCGAAGAGCGAGGAGAGCGAGGAGAGCCCGACGATGGCTGAGACGGTCGCTGACATCCCTGCCCTCGCCGCGCTGTGGGACCCCGAGATGAACGAGGAGCCCGCGGCGGACGTGCTCGCGCGCAGCTACCGGACCGCGTGGTGGAAGTGCCCGAGCGGCCACTCGTTCGAGCGCAAGCCGCGGATGATGTCGACCGATCCGTCCTGCCCGCACTGCGCGCTCGGCGGGGTGAGCCTCGCCGACACGCACCCGCACCTCGCGAGGCGCTGGCATCAGGCGAAGAACGCGATGTCGCCGAGCGCCGTCAACGCCTCGCACACCGCGTCGGTCTGGTGGGTATGCCCCGAGGGTCATTCGTTCGAGCGCTCGCCGCTCCAGATGGTGGCCGACGACCACTGCCCGCACTGCGCGCTCCGGAGCGACTCGCTCGCCGCCCGCTTCCCCGAGATCGCGGCCGAGTGGCACCCGCACAAGAACGGCGACCTCACCGCGGAGCAGGTCGAGCCCGAGCACAAGATGACCGCGTGGTGGCTCTGCTCGCGAGGTCACGAGTTCCAAGCCTCGGTGAAGTCGCGCACGAAGAGTCACGGCCGGTGCCCCCAGTGCTTCGGCGCGTGGAGCGTCGAGAGCATCCGCGCGTTCGTTCAATCGCTGCTCGGTCACGTCAACGTCCTCACCCCGAGCGAGATGTTCGCGCTCGCGATGCAGGCCGGCGCGCTCCGCGGCGGAGCTTCGCGCGCGTTCGTCCAGGCGCTGACCACCGGGCGGTTCCCTGTCGAGGAGCTCGAGAAGTTCGCCGAGAACAAGCCCTCCCTCGTCGATGAGTTCGCGACCAACGCCGACTTCAGCCTCGAGCTCCAGGAGGCGCACCAGGCCGCCGAGCGGAAGGTCGAGCTGCCGCCGGA
>JACKEC010000017.1 GCA_020633195.1 Sandaracinaceae bacterium
CGCGGCCGATGGGCTCGCCCTTCCTGGAGCCTCCCCGGCCGCGCCCGGCGATGGCCTCGGAGGCGACGAACGCCGCGCGCCCGTCGGCGATGCGGGAGTTCCTCGATCCGGTGACCGACGAGCTGTCCCTCGACGAGCTCGACTCCGCCGACCTCGCGCCCGTCCAGGCCCTCGAGGGTGAGCCGACGCGCGCCCGGCCGACCTCCGACGAGGGCCCGTCGCCGTTCTACTTCCCGCCGTCCGAGCCGCTCTCCGAGGACGACGCGCCGACCCTCGCGTTCACCGGGGGGATCGGCGACGCCGACGACGAGCTGCTCGGCGAGCCGACGCGCGCCCTCGACGACGGCACCCCGACCGGCGCGCACCAGCCCGCCTCGTCGGCGTACGACCCGCCGACCTACGATCACTTCCCGCCGCCGGTCTACAAGCCGACGCCGTTCGCCGAGCCGGACGACCCGCCGACCTCGCCGAAGCCGCGCCTCCCCGGCGAGCTCACCCCGGCGGTCCCGCCGTCGGGCGCGCAGAAGATCCCGACGTCCCGCGTGCGCGGCCGCGCGAAGAGCTGGCTCATGCCCGCGATCACCGGCGGCGTGGGCCTGCTCGTGCTCGGCGTGGTGGTGGCGTTCGGGGTCTCGGCGTGGATCGAGACCAGCGAGAAAGACGAGATCCGCAGCGCCGCGGACGCCGCCGGCCAGTCCGGCGCGCACGACGCGATCGTGGCGGTGATCGATCGCATCGGCGACACCGACGACGAGGAGATGCGCGCGCTCCAGGCGCGCCTCTTCGGGACGCTCACGTACGAGCACGCCGAGGACCACCGCGATCAGGTCACGGCGATCGTCGGCTCGCTCACCTCGCCCGAGGCCGCCGCCGACGCGCGCATCGCCGTCGCGCTCACCGCGCTCGCCGACGGGGACGTCGAGCACGCGCGGCAGAGCCTCGACAGCCTGCCCACCCAGGGCGAGCAGATCGCCGAGGCGTTCCGCGCGCAGGCCTTCATGCTCTCGGCGATGGGCGAGTGGGAGGACGCGATGAACGCGGCCGCCACCGCCGTGCACCACCGCCCGAGCTCGCCTCGGCACATCTCGCTGCACGCGCTGACCGGCCACCGCGCGGGTCGCACGCAGTGGGCGCTGACGCTGCTCGAGGGGACGCCCGACGCCGAGAGCCACCCGGCGATCCGCATCGTCCGGGCGCGGATCCTCGCCGACGCGCAGAGCGATCCGGCGCAGGCGGTGCAGGACGCGACGGCGGTGATCGAGGAGCTCGCCGACCGCGCGACGCCCCCGCAGCTCGCGTGGGCCCACCTGATCCGGGCGTCCGAGGGGGACCCGAGCCACGCGCTCGAGGAGGCCCGCGCGGCGATCGAGCACCCGCCGCCCGGGGACGAGAGCTTCCGGCTGCAGCTCGTGCGCGTGCTGCTGCGCGCGGGGGCGCCGACGGAGGCCGACGAGCAGCTCGGGCAGCTCCCGGAGGAGCCGGTGGACGCTCAGGGGGTCGCGCTCTTGACCGCCGAGGTGGCCCTCGCCGTCGAGGATCTGTCGCGCGCCGAGGCGGCGCTGGGCCGCGCGGGCTCGGGGAACCGACAAGACCTCTTGCGGGCGCAGATCTACGACGCCCGCGGCCAGCGCGACGCCGCGCGGGCGCTCTACCAGCGCGTGATGGAGGTCGATCCGGGCCGGCAGGGCCGCACCGCGGCGGTCCGGCTGGCCGCGATCGAGATGGCCGCGGGCGACGAGCAGCGGGTGATCGCGCTCCTCGAGCCGCGGCAGCCGCAGGCCGAGGACGACCTCGAGCTCGTGCCGCTGCTCGCGCGCGCGTACGTCCGCCGCGAGCGCCTCGACGACGCGGAGCGGGTGATCGACGCGGCCCTGCGCCGCCGCCCCGACGCGCCCGCGCTCAACGGGGTCCGCGGCTCGGTGCTCCTCGCGCGCGGTCGCGCGTCCGACGCCCTCGCGCCCTTGCGCGCGGCCGCCGAGGCGCTCCCTCGCGACGCGGTGGTCCGGGCCGACCTCGGCCGCGCCGCGCAGCTCGCGGGCCAGGCCGCCGAGGCGACGAGCGCCTTCGAAGCCGCGCTCGCGATCGACGCCAACAACTCCCGCGCCCTCCTCGGGCTCGCCCGGGTCGCGTTCGACGCGAACGACTTCGAGCAGGCGACGACCCGCCTCGAGGCCGCCGGGGAAGGCGGCGCGGACGCGCTCGAGGCGGCGCGGCTGCGGGCGCAGCTCGAGGTGATCCACGGCACCGGCGCGGCCGGCGCGGAGATCGTGACGCGGCTCGCGCGTACGCACCGGGACGCGGTCATCCTCGCCGCGCTCGGCGACCTGCACGCGCAGGCAGAGCAGGACAGCCGCGCGCGCCGCGCCTACGAGTCGGCGCTCGAGATCGACGCGTCGCACGTGCAGGCCTTGATCGGCGAGGCGTTGCTCCAGATCCGCGCGGGCAGCTTCGGCCAGGCCGAGAGCCTGCTGTCGCGCGCGACCGCGGCCGCCGAGGCTCAGGGCCGAGCCGACGCGCTCCGGCCTCGCGTCGAGTCGGCGCGCGGCTGGATCGCGTACGAGCACGACAACTACTCCGAGGCGCGGTCGCACGCGAACGCCGCGATCGCGGCGAACCCGCAGCTCTCGAGCGCGCACCTGCTCCTCGGCACGGTGGCCATCGAAGAGAACGAGAACCCGATCGAGCACCTGCGCCACGCCGCGGCGGGCCAGATGCCCTCGCCCGAGGCGCTCGGCCTGCTCGCGACCCGCCTGCCGTTCGGCGAGGAGGCCTGCACGACGGCGGCCCGCTACCTCGCGGCGGCGCCTCGCGGCTTCGACGCCACCGACGTGCGCCGCGTCCAGGCGCGCTGCGAGTAGCTCGAGATCGACTCGAGGTCTCTCTCAGAACTGGATGAAGCCGCCGAAGTAGGCGGCGGCGCCGCCCGCGAGCAGCAGCACGGCGACGAGGACGACCCAGATCATCGCGCCGCCCGACTTCTTCGCCGGGGGCTCGGCCGAGACGGCGTCGACGACGGGGAGCGAGGAGCCCGCGGGCACCTGCGGCGGAGGCGGCTCCGGGGTCGGCTCTCGCGGCGGGGGGAGCGGCTCGTGCATCCGCATCTCGCCCGAGTCCTCGAGCAGGCTGGCGAGGTCCGCGCCGGCCTCGACGCCGCTCTCGCGCCAGCCCGGCTCGCTCGACGACGTCTCGCCCGAGCTCGCCGCCTCGGTCACCGCGCCCATGACCTCGTCGTCGTTGGCGAACCAGTCGGCGGGGTTCTCGAACAGCGCCGCGTCGAGCGGCATCGCGCCCGCGACGTCGTCGGGGCTGAGGGGGGCGTCGCCCACGTTGAGCGGGTCGGAGCCCGAGCTCATGTCGTCGAGCGAGGTGAAGCGCAGCAGCTCCTCCTGGATGAGCCGATCGATGATCGACGCCTCCTGAGCCGTGGTCTTCTTGGTCGCCGACTTCCGCTGGACGACCTCCTTGACGATGTTCGCGATGTCGTAGGAGGTGACCTTGAGCTGCTTGCCGAACAGGAAGCTCGCGAGCGCGTCGCCGAACTCGCGCGCCGACTCGAAGCGGTTGCGCGGGTCGACGGCGAGCGCCTTCTGCAGGACCGCCTCGAGCTCCTCGTCCACCTCGGGGTTGATCCGAGACAGGCTGGGCACGTCGGCCTGCTGGACGAGCTTCACCGTCTGGTAGTCGGTCTCGCCCAGGAAGAGCCGCCGGCCCGCCAGCATCTCCCACAGGACGATCCCGAGCGCGAAGATGTCCGCGCGGGCGTCGACGTCCTCGCCCTTGGCCGCCTCGGGCGCGAGGTAGCTGAACTTGCCCTTCACCACGCCCGGGTCGGTCTTCTCGAGCTGCGTCGTCGCCTTGGCGAGGCCGAAGTCGGTGACCTTGATCTCCCCCCGCTTGCTCAGGAGGATGTTGGGCGGCGAGATGTCGCGGTGGACGATCCCGATCTCGTCCCCTTCGTCGTCGGCGAGCTCGTGCGCGTAGCTGAGCCCGCGACAAGTCTCCATGCAGATGTAGACGCTCTCCTTGACCCCGATGCGGCGCCCCATCTGCCGGAAGTGCTCGATGATTGCCTTGAGATTGCAACCATCGATGAACTCCATGACGATGAAGTAGGTGTTGTCGGCCGCTCCGATGTCGAAGACCGTGACGATGTTCGCGTGACTCAGACGGGCCCCGAGCCGGGCCTCGTCGAGGAACATCGAGATGAAGCTCTTGTTCTGCGCGAGGTGCGGCAGGACGCGCTTGATCGCGACCTGCTTCTTGAAGCCCTGAACGCTCAGGGCTTCACCGCGAAAGACCTCCGCCATGCCGCCCGCTTCGAGGCGGTCGACGACTCTGTATCGCTGTTCGGCGGCCATGGGGGGGTGAGCGAGGACGCACGCGTCCTGAGCTCGGGGCCGGATTGTAGGAATCGCTACCCCCCCAACGCAACACCTTCTCTCTCCGGCGGCTGTTGACACCCTCGGGTCTCGCAGGTTGACTGCGGGCGTGACACGGTCCGACCGCCCGGTGCGCATTGCTCCGTCGATCCTCTCCGCCGATTTCGCGCGGCTGGGCGAGGAGGTCCAGGCCGTCGAGGCGGCCGGGGCCGATTGGATCCACGTCGACGTGATGGACGGGCACTTCGTCCCCAACCTCACGATCGGGCCGCCGGTGGTCGCGGCGCTGCGCCGCGTGACGGAGCGCACCCTCGACGTCCACCTGATGATCGAGAAGCCCGAGCGCTACATCGACGCGTTCGCGGAGGCCGGGGCCGACGTGATCACCGTGCACGCCGAGGCCTGCACGCACCTGCACCGGACCCTGCAGCACATCCGATCCCTCGGGAAGCTGGCCGGCGTGAGCCTGAACCCCCACACCCCGGAGGACGTCCTCCGGTACGTGTTCGAGCACCTCGACCTCGTCCTCGTCATGACGGTGAACCCGGGCTTCGGAGGGCAGGCCTTCATCGACAAGCTCGTACCCAAGGTCGAGGCGGTGCACTGGATGATCGAGGCGAGCCGAAAAGACATCCGCCTCGAGGTGGACGGCGGGATCCGCCCTGGCACCGCGGGTCGGGTCGTGGAGGCGGGCGCCGACGTCCTCGTCGCGGGGAGCGCCATCTTCGGGACCGACGACTACGCGAAGGCGATCAAAGAGCTTCGAGAGGACGCACCGTGAGTGACGATTCGAACCCCGGGTTGACCACCATCTTCGTCGACGAGCGCGCCATGAAGCGCAAGCTGCGTCGCGCGAAGCTCCTCGTGGTCGAGGGTCCGGACCAGGGCCAGGAGCTGCTCATCGAGCGCGAGCGCGTGACGGTCGGGCGCAGCGTCATCTGCGACCTCACCCTCGCCGACAAGGCGGTCAGCGGCACCCACTTCGAGGTCGAGGCGACCGAGAAGGGCTTCGTCCTGCGGGACCTCGACTCGACGAACGGCACGTTCATCGGCGATCTCCAGGTCAAGGAGGTGTGGATCAAGCCCGGCACGGTGATGCGGGTCGGCAAGACGCACCTGCGCTTCGAGCCCGAGGCGGGGACCGTGGAGATCCCGCTGTCGACCGAGGAGAGCTTCCACGGGATCATCGGCAAGTCGGTCCGGATGCGGGAGATCTTCGCCACCCTGGCCAAGATCGCGCCGACGGAGCTGACCGCGCTGGTCCGCGGCGAGACGGGCACCGGCAAGGAGCTGATCGCGCGGGCGCTGCACTCGGCGAGCAAGCGCGCCGAGGCGCCGCTGGTGGTGCAGGACTGCTCGGCGATCCCGAAGGACCTCATCGAGAGCACCTTGTTCGGCCACGAGCGCGGGGCCTTCACGGGCGCCGTCGAGCGACGCCGAGGCTCGTTCGAGGCAGCCGACGGCGGCACGATCTTCCTCGACGAGATCGGGGAGCTCGACCTGACCTTGCAGCCCAAGCTGCTGCGCGTCCTCGAGAATCGCGAGATCAAGCGGGTCGGCGGCGACCGTCAGATCCCCGTGAACGTGCGGGTCGTCGCGGCGACGAACCGCGACCTCCGACAGATGGTCAACGAGGGGACGTTCCGCGAGGACCTCTTCTATCGCCTCAGCGTGGTGCAGATCGAGCTGCCGCCGCTGCGCGAGCGGCCCGAGGACATCCCGACGCTGGTGGAGCACTTCCTCCACGACATCACGCGCCGCCGGTTCCCGGACGGCGAGGCGGTCCTGAGCGTGGCGCCCGACGCGATGCGGCGGCTGCAGTCCTACCCCTGGCCCGGCAACATCCGCGAGCTGAAGAACACCGTCGAGCGCGGCGGCTCGCTCGCAGACGAGGCGGTGCTGACCGTCGCCGACCTCATGCCCGGCGCGCAGAAGTCGATCCCCACCGTCATCGGCGGCGGCTCCGCGCAGCAGTTCGTCGACGACGGCTTGCCCTTCAAGGACGCCAAGACCCGCGTCCTCGACGAGTTCGAGGCGGCCTACATCACCAAGCTCCTCGAGAAGCACGACGAGAACGTCACCCGCAGCGCCAAGGCGGCGGGGCTGACGCGCTACCACCTGCGCGAGCTGGCGAAGAAGTACGGCATCCGCGGCGGCGGCTGACCGTCCCCAACAATTCGGCCCGGGCGGTGCGGCGCGCCATACTTGCCGCGATGGGTCGTGGGCTCGCGCTGTTCCTCGTGCTCGCCTCGGCAGGCATCGCGCAGGCGCAGCCGCCCGCGCTGCCTGCGCCGAGCTGGGTGCAGTCGGTGGAGATCACGCGCCCCGGCACGACCGTCCGCGCCGGCCCCACGACCGCGTCGGCGCGTCGCGGAACGATCCAGCTCGGCACGCGGGCGCCCTTCTTGGCGCGCGTGCGCGGCGACGGATGCCCCGGCGGCGAGTGGATCCAGGTGGGGGCCAACGCGTTCGTCTGCGAGACGCTCGTGCGCTTCTCGCCGGCGCCGCCCAACGGGGATCAGCTACCGCGCCTCGAGCCGGGGCAGCTCACGCCTCGGATGCACGCGTTCGTGGCGACCGACGGGACCTGGGCGTACGCGCGCCCGCAAGACTACTTCCGCGACATCTGGGTCGAGTCGCTCGGGCGAGGCTTCGGGGTCGCGATCGTCGAGCGACGAGACGTGGGCGGCACCGAGATGGCGCGCACGATGAACAACCTCTGGATCCCCGTGAGCCAGCTCCGGTGGGCGCGGCCGAGCGACTTCCAGGGGGTCGAGCTCGACGACGACAACCCCCTCACGGGGATCGCCTGGGTCGCTCGCAACCAGGCGCCGGTCCACGTCCGACCCGGCGGTCGCGTCGTCGATCGCGCGCCGCGCCTGTCGCTGGTGCACGTGCTCGAGGAGCAGGGGCCCTACCTGCGGATCGGCGAGGACCGCTGGATCCGCGCGTCCCACGTGGCGCGCCCGCGCGAGGCGACGGTGCCCGAGGAGGTGACCGAGGGCGCGCGCTGGATCGACGTGGACACCCAGCGTCAGATCACCACCGCGTACGTCGGTGATCACCCCGTGTGGGCCACCGCGGTCTCGACCGGCCGCCCCCGGACGCCGACGCCGCCGGGGGTGCACAGGATCTGGGTGAAGCTGGCCGAGGACGACATGGACGACCTCGAGCGCGAGGACGTCGTCGAGAACTACGCGATCCAGGCCGTGCCCTGGGTCCAGTACTTCGAGGGCAGCAACGGGTTCCACGCGGCCTTCTGGCACGACCAGTTCGGGCACGCGCGGAGCCACGGCTGCGTGAACCTCGCGCCGCGCGACGCGCGCTGGCTCTTCGAGTTCACGCAACCCAACTTGCCCCCCGGCTGGGACGCCGTGTTGCCTCACGACCGCGCCGCGGGCACCGTGGTCCGCGTCCGCTAGCCTCAGCGGGCGAAGCCCCACACCGCGCGGTCGCCCACGTAGCCCGCGACGCCGCGGCCGTTGCGCCCGAACACCAGCGGGAGCCCGGGGACGCCGTCGGTCGCGATGGTGTACTCGCCGCGGCCCAGCTGCGCCGACGTCGCGGTGAGCGGCTGCGCCGGCTCCTCGTCGAAGGTCATCGTCGCCGGGGTGGCGAAGGGGCGCATCGACCAGCTCCCGTCCGCGTCGCCGCGGTACCCGCCCCGGTACTCGAGGTTCTGCCCGAGGCGCGGGTCGACGACGAGGTCGAACGTCGCCGACCAGGTGCCCGCCGCGGTGGCGTCCCCCACCACGAGCCGGTGGTTCGGCAGATCCAGATCGAGGGTGGGATCCTGGTTCTCCGGGGTCGTGCCCGTGTCGGTCGCGGTGAGCACCGTGGGGCCGGAGACCTGGCAGTCGTTGTAGCCCGTCGTGCCCGCGCCGTAGATCGTCTCGCCGTGACAGCGCAGCACCACGCGGCAGTTGTACGACCTCGAGAGGGCGGGGCTCACGACCAGCTCGCAGACCGGGTCCTCGGGTCGCGGCTCGGGGCCGGTGCCGCGCACCAGCGCGATCGGGATCGGGATCGCGCCGCTCACGACCGTGGGCACGGCGAGCCGGACCACGGGGGTGGTGGACGCGGCGTCGGTCTCTCCCGGGCTCGCCGCGGCGGTCACGCTCAGCTCCTCGACGAAGAGCGGCCCGTCGAAGCTCGCGGAGCCGCTCACCACGAGCTCGTGCTCGCCCGTGCTCACGCGGAGGCTGGCCGCGACCCCCTCGTCGTCGGTCCCCATGACGAAGCGCAGGTCGGCCCGGAACGCGACGCCCCCGCTCACCGGGCGCCCGATCAGCTGGCCCTCGTCGACGCGCCCCGTGAAGCGCCGTCCGTCGGCGCAGAGCAGCGTGACCTCGCCGCGCGGCCGCCGCGTCTGGGCGGTGGCCTCCAGCCGCAGCACGCACGCGGTCGCGGGCTCCCCCGGCGCCTCCGCGTGCCACAGCAGCGTCCGGGTCGGCTCCTCGTCGAGCGCGTCTCCGAGCAGGTCCTCGAGGTCGCGAACGGGCTCGCCGAGCGGGTCGCGCTGCGGCAGCGCGGTGTCCTCTGGCGGCGGCTCCGGCTCGTAGACGGGCGGCGCCGGAGGGGGCAATGATTCTTGCTCGATGGTCGGCAGCTCGTCCGGGAGCAGCTCGAGCGCGGCCCCCGCGCCGACCATGAGGACCCCGAGGCCGAGCAGCGCGTAGAGGCAACCGTTGCCGCTGCTCTTGGCCTGGCTCACGGCGGTCCCTTGGAGCTGTCGATGTAGAGCTTGGCGTTGGTGCCCTCGATCTCGACCCGCTTGAGGCAGCCGAACATCCCCGCCTCGAGGAAGCGGACCGCGGCGCCGTTCGCGGCCGTGATCGGGACGGTCACGCGGTAGGTCGAGGGCTTCTCGACGATCGCGTCGAAGTCGAGGTAGCGGCAGGTCTCGTACGCCTCCGCGACCACGCGGAGCGCCTTGAGTCGCAGCTCGGGATCCGGCGCCGGCGCCTTCGGCTCGGGCTTCGCCACGGGCTTCGGCGCAGGCTCGGGCTCGGGCTCGGGCTCGGGCTCGGGCTCGGGCTCCGGCTCGGGCTCCGGCTCGGGCTCCGGCTCGGGCTCGGGCTCCGGCTCGGGCTCCGGCTCGGGCTCCGGTTCGGGCTCCGGCTCGGGCTCGGGCTCGGGCTCCGGCTCGGGCTCCGCCGGCTCGGGCTCCGGCGCCACCTGCCGCGGCTCCTCCTTGGGAGGCGGCAGCGGCTCGGCCAGCTTCGCCTCGAGCTCGCGAACGCGCTCTTCGAGCTCGCTGGCTCGTCGCCACTGCAAGAGCGCGATCACCGCGAACACCACGGCGAGCGCCCCCGCGCCGATCGTCACCGGTTCCATGCGCGGCAATGTACCGCACGCGCGCGCCGCGTTATAGCTCCGTACCGTGGAGCTCTCGTTCGAGAAGTACGAAGGCTTGGGCAACGACTTCCTCGTCGTGCGCGACGGCGCCGACAGGATCGTCCCCGGCGTCGCCGAGCGGCTGTGCGATCGGCACCGCGGCGTCGGCGCCGACGGAGTCCTGCTGACCGGCCTGGAGGGCGGCCGACCCTTCATGCGCGTGCGCAACGCGGACGGCAGCACCCCGCAGATGTGCGGCAACGGCGTCCGCTGCGTCGCGCTCTACCTCCGCGCGCACGAGCTGGTGCCCGACGCCTTCGAGCTCGACACCGACGCCGGCCCGCATCGGGTGCGCGTGCTCGGCGACGGCCGCGTGGAGGTGGCCATGCGGCCGGCGTCCCTGACGCCCTCGGACCTCCCCGTCGTCGCGGACGAGCCCTGGATCGATCGACCGATCGAGGTGGCCGGCCACGCCCTGCGCGTCACCGCGGTGTCGATGGGCAACCCGCACGCGGTGACCTTCGACGAGGTCGCGCGCGACGTCGTGGGCCCCGCGCTCGAGGTCGACCCTCGCTTCCCCGAGCGGGTCAACGCCGGCTTCGCGACCGTGGTCGACGGCGGCCTCGAGCTCGCGGTGTGGGAGCGCGGCGTCGGGTGGACCCAGGCCTGCGGAACGGGCGCCTGCGCCGCGGCCGTCGCCGCGGTCGAGACCGGTCGAGCCTCGCGCGGCGCGGACCTGAGCGTTCACCTGCCCGGCGGGGAGCTCGTGATCCGCGTCGGCGCGCCGGGCACGCCCGTGCTCATGACCGGTCCCGCGCGCCGCGTCTTCGCCGGCGCCGTCCCGCTAGAGTGAGGTCAGCGACCCTCGAGGTACTCGGCGAGGTGCGGCACGATCCGCATCGCGCGCGCCTCGGCGGGCGTCTTGAAGCCGGCCCACACCACCTCGACCTCGTCGATCCGGATCGGCGGCGCCGCGTCGAGCTCCGCCTCGTAGATGTCGAGGGTGTCGGCTCGGAACTCGAACGGCCGCGTCCCGTGGTAGGCGAGCTCGAACGACGCGGGCGGGACCTCGATGCGGATCTCTTCCATGATCTCGCGCCGCACCGCCTCGCGCGGGTCCTCCCCCGGCCGCACGTAGCCGCCGGGCAGCGAGTACTGCCGGCGATAGCTGTTCTTCACGAGCAGGATCTTGCCGTCGAGCCACAGCGCGCCGAGCGCGCCGTTCGTGCGCGGGCGCCGGACGAACCAGTAGCTGCGCAACATGAGGTGCGCGCACTTGTACGCGGTCCGCATCGCCGGCTCGAGCATCGCCCGTCATCCTCGCACGCTTGGCTCGTCAGCGTCACCCGCCCCTGGCATCCTCGCGGGCCATGCGTGTACTGCTCGCCGACAAGCTCGCTCCCCTCGTCGCCGGTCGACTCCAAGATCTCGGCGCCGAGGTCCACAACGAACCCGGCCTCGACGGCGACGCGCTGACCGCGCGCCTCGCGGAGCTCGACCCCACCGTGCTCGTCGTGCGCAGCACGAAGGTCACCGAGGCGGACCTGAAGGCCGCGCGCTCGCTCGCGCTCATCGTCCGAGCGGGCGCCGGCGTGAACACGATCGCGCTCGCGGCGGCCAGCGCGCGCGGGGTCTACGTGACCAACTGCCCGGGCAAGAACGCTTGCGCCGTCGCGGAGCTCACGATCGGGCACCTCGTCAACCTCGACCGGCGGATCGCGGACAACGTCGCGTCCCTGCGCGACCACCGGTGGGACAAGAAGACGTTCTCCGTCGCTCGGGGTCTCCACGGCCGGGCGCTCGCGATCCTCGGGATGGGCGCGATCGGTCGCGAGGTGGCGCACCGCGCGCAGGCGCTCGGCATGCGCGTCCGCGCGTGGTCCCGCAGCCTCGACGAGGCCACCGCGCGCGCGCTCGGGGTCGAGCGGTGCGACACGCCCGAGGCGGCGGTCGAGGGGGCCGACGCGGTCACCGTCCACCTCGCGCTCACGCCCGAGACGCGCGGTCGGATCGGCGAGAGCATCTTCGGCGCGATGAAGCCCGGCGCGTACTTCATCAACACGTCCCGCGGCGAGGTGGTCGACCACGAGGCGCTCGCGCGGGCGCTCGACCAGAAGGACCTCCGCGCGGGGCTCGACGTCTTCGCCGACGAACCGACGGGCAGCGCCGGGGAGTTCGCCGACGCGCTCGTCGATCACCCGAACGTCTACGGCACGCACCACATCGGCGCGAGCACGCAGGAGGCGACCGACGCGGTCGGCGAGGAGGTCCTCCACATCGTCGACGCGTACGCGCGCGGCGCGCTGATCCCCAACTGCGTCAACCTCGCCGAGGGCACCGAGGCGACCCACACCCTGGTGGTCCGGCACGAGGACCACGTCGGGGTGCTCGCCGGCGTGCTGTCGATCCTGCGCGAGGCGGGGATGAACGTGCAGGACATGCAGAACATCCTCTTCTCGGGCGGCGACGCCGCGATCGCGCGGATCGACCTGGTCGGCGAGCCGAGCCCCGAGGCGGTGTCGCTGATCAAGCGAGCCGCCCACGTCTTCGACGCGTCGATCGGCCCCAAGGCGCGGTAGCAGGCTGCTGAAATGGGCCCGAAGGGACCGTTTCGGAGCCTGCTCCGTGCCCGTGCCCGTGCCCCTGCCCGTGCCCGTCCGTAATCCGCGGACCGTCCCCCGTGCCCGAGCTCGCGCGCATTCTTCGGGAACGGTCGACGGGAACGGTCCGGGCACGGGCACGGGCACGGGCATGCGCGCTTCGCGCGCGGCACGTTTGGCAGGCAGCTCTTGGCAGCCTGTTAGAGCATCCCGTCGACGCAGGAGTTGATGTACTCGACCCGGTGCGTGGTCGTCTCGCACTCGCGGACCTCGACGGGCTCGAACGGCGTGGGACAGGTCCCGCTCGAGTCGTTCCCGCTGACCTGCCAGGTCCCGACCTCGACCTGCTCGCGCGAGCACCCCTCGGGCGCCGGCATGAGGAACGGCACGTCCGTCTCGGAGCGCCTCCCCGTCACCTCGGCGCCGGGGCTCGGGCTCGTGCTCGTCGAGTCGGAGAACACGCAGACCTCGAGCGTCCCGAAGCCGGGGTCGCACGAGCTGGCGTCGGGGTCGCCGCCGGTCCCGCCGGAGCAGCCGACCGAGGCGACGACCAAGAGGACGGGGAGCGCGTGACGCATCCCCACACTCTACCCGCGACGGCGCTCGGCGATCACGGCCACGAGCACCGCCCGGACCGTCCGCTCGTCGTGGCCCTGGAGGAAGCCGACGCGATCGACGAGATAGCTCAGCCCCGCGTCGTGCAGCTCCTGCGGCCCGAACGGGCACGACAGCGCGCCCTGGTGCAGGCGCCTCAAGAGGTTCTCGAGGTCGCGGGTCTGGAGCCGCGTCAGCGCGCGCCCGGCTTCGTGGGCCATGCGGTGCGCTTACCTCGCGCTCAGGTCACGAGCCAGCTGTCGCCGAGCTCGTGGCCGAGGTAGCCGAGCTCCGCGGAGCGCCGCACCGCCGCGTCGAGGAGCGCCGCCGGGGCGAACGCGCAGAGGAGCTGGAAGTGCGAGCTCGCCGGGTCGTGGGCGCCCGTCAGCAGCGCGTCGACGACGGCCCTCCGAGTACGGGGGCCGAGGACGAGGTCGGTCTCGAACACGCCCGGCCGGAGCGCGCCGAGGTCCCTGGCGTTCCCCTCGAGCGCGCGGGTCGTCGAGGTCCCCACCGCCACCACCCGCCGGCCCTCGCGCCGCGCCCGCGCCACCGCGCGCGCCGTCGCCTCGGGCAGCTCGTAGCGCTCGGGCAGGGGCAGGCGCGCGTCGAGCGCGGGGTCGCCCGTCGCGCTCAGCCCGGCCGCGTGGGTGAGCGTCACGATCTGCGCCCCCGCCCGCCGGAGCGCGCTCAGGGCCCCCGTCGAGAGCGGCCGGCCCGCGCTCGGTGGCTCGACCGACCACGGCCGACCTGCGTACGGCGTCTGCACCTCGGCGAGCTCGAGGTCTCGCGCGACGTAGCTGTACTGGACGGGGCGACCGCCCGCGTAGAGGAGCCGCCAGAACGCGTCGCCGCCCGGCTCGAAGTCCACGTGGACGAGCCGCGCGGCGCGGGGGTCGACCGCGCGCACGGTCGCCGACAGCTCGCCGAGCGCGATCCGATCGCCCGGCGCGAGGACGGGCGGCGCGGGCCGTCGATCCGTGTCGTCGCGCCAGCTCCCCTCCCCGAACAGCACCGCCCACCACGAGCCGTCGGCTCGCTCCGAGAGGAGACGCAGCTCGACCGCGCGCCCCGCGGCGGTCCCGCGCAGCGAGGCGGGCAGCGTCGCGGCGTCGTTGAGCACCCAGACGTCGCCGGGTCGGACGTGGTCCGAGAGGGCGTCGAACGCGCCGTCCTCGAGGGCGCCCGTCGCGGTGTCGATGTGCAACAGACGTTGATGGCCGACCCCGCGTCGAGGGGCGCTCGCGGCCCGGAGCCCCGGCGTCGCTTCCAGCTTTCGCGCGGCCCCCATCAGAGCGCTCCCGCCGGGCTGAGCGTGGCCGCGACCACCCGGGCGCCGCTCGGCGCGGGGGCCTGCTCGATCAGCGTGACGAGCCGCGCCGCCACGTCCGCCGGGCGCGCGAGGGTGGCCGGGTCGGCGTCGGGGATCGCGTCCGCGTGCATGGTCGTGTCCATCTCGCCCGGGTCGACCGCGAGCACTCGGACCCCCGTCCCGTCGAGCTCCGCGGCCCAGATCCGCGACAGGTGATCGAGGCCCGCCTTCGAGACGCCGTAGGCGCCCCACGCCGGGTAGGCCTCGACCGACGCGTCGGAGCTGACGTGGAGGATCAGCCCCGCGCCCCGCGCGACCATCGAGCCGACGACCGCCCGGGTCAGCCGGAACGCGCCCACGAGGTTCACCGCGAGGGCCTCCTCGAGCTCCTCGTCGGTGGTCTCGACGAGCGGCTTGAGCGGCACCGGGCCCAGCGTGCTGGCGTTGTGCACCACCGCGTCGATGGGCCCGACCATCGCCGCCGCCGCGCCCGCGATGCGCGCGGCCGCGCCCGGCTCGCCGACGTCGGCGACGAGCGCGTGCGCGTCGCCTCCGCCCTCGCGGATCGCGCGCGCCGCGTCGAGCAGCGGCCCCTCGGTCCGCGCCACCATCACCACCCGGTGGCCCCGCGCGGCGAGCGCCTCGGACAGGGCTCGGCCGAGCCCTCGGCTCCCTCCGGTGATCAGGACGCTCTTCTTCGCTTCGGTCATGTCGTCTTCCTCCCGAAGCCAGCATGCGTCCGCCTGTCCACAGCGTTGACGCCGGTGCTAATCTGTTGGCAAACGACTCACGGGGTGACATGACCGAGACGAACCTGAGCGAGCGCCTGGCCGACAACGTGAGGCAGCTGCGGGCAGCCCGCGCGAAGACCCAGCAGCAGATGGCCAAGCTCGCGGGGGTCCCCCGCGCGACCTGGGCGAACCTGGAGTCGGGCGCCGCGAACCCGACGCTGTCGGTGCTCCACGCGGCGGCGGCGGCGCTCGGCGTCTCGCTCGAGGAGCTGCTCGCCCCGCCGCGCGCGACGGGGCGCCACTACCCGCGCGCGGAGCTCAAGGAGCGGCAGCGGGGGCAGGTCCAGATCCGCAAGCTGCTGCCCGACCCGGTGCCGGGGATGGACATCGAGCGCCTCGAGCTGCCCGAGGGGGCGCGGATGACGGGCGTGCCCCACACCCCCGGCACGCGCGAGTACCTCGCCTGCGAGCGAGGTCGGATCCTGCTGGTCGCGAGCGGCGACCGCTACGAGCTCGAGGCGGGGGACGTGGTCGCGTTCCGCGGTGACCAGCGCCACTCGTATGGGAACGCGGGATCGGGCGTCGCGATCGGCTACTCGGTGGTGATGCTGGTCTCGCCCCTCGCAGTGGCCAGCGGGTGACCGCATCGGATAACATCGCGAGATTCACGTGAGGTACCCGATGCATCGAATTCGACTTTCCCTGACTTTGCTCGCCACGGCGGCGCTGCTCGCGGCGTGCGCCAACGAGATGCCCTTCGACCCGATGGACCCGACCCTCGACGGCGCGCGCCTCGTGATCGTCGGCTCCCCGGCCGTCACCCTCCGCTACGGCGAGATGGCGGACCTGCCCGTGCGCTACGAGCGCGCCGACGGCAGCGTCATCGAGAACGCGCCGATCGACTACGCGATCGTCGGCACCCCGAACGGGTCGATGCTCGCCGCGCTCCAGACCGTCACCGACGTCGCGGGCAACGCCTCCGTCGGCCTGACCTCCGGCAGCGCCGACGCGATGTTCGACGTCGAGGTGACCCCGCCGGTCGGCGACTCGGTCGTGTTCAGCGTCGCGGTCAGCGACTCCGATCTCGGCAGCATCACGGTCACGATGACCTACGCGGGCAGCCGCACGCTGTCGCGCTTCGACGCGTTCCTCTTCGACGGCGCGAGCTGCGCGGGGATGGACCCGAACGCGCTGCCCACCGCGCTCCGCTCGGCCCCGAGCGTCAGCTCGATCACGGCGATGCCCGCGTTCGCCGGCGTCCCGGTCGGCAGCAGCTACGCGGTCGCGGTCGTCGCGCGCAGCGCCACCAACATCTCGGCGTTCGGATGCCGCGACATGATCTCGGTGGTCGCGCGGCAGGACACGCCCGTGAACATCACGCTCATGGAGCTCGACATCCCGCCGGACTTCACGGGCGTGTGGGATCTCGACAACCGCCTCGACTTCGGCGGCGCGCTGCCGCCGAGCGTGGAGACGTTCCTGAACGTCCTCGACGAGCTCACCGACGACAGCGCCCTCAGCGGCGACTTCGGCCCTGGCGGCGACTCGGACGGCGACGGCGTGTGGCCCGAGTACGGCCAGGACCCGGGCGCGTTCGTGGTCGACCTCGTCATGCGTCAGACCTGCCACTGGACCTGCGCGACGGGGGAGGACTACAGCACCTGCTCGTCCACCGACCACCGCCTCGGCGACCTGCGCAGCCTCTACGTCCAGGACTTCACCAGCTGGGACGGCGCGCAGTCGCGCTTCTTCGGCGGCTGCGGCGGCTGGACGTTCATCCACGAGGACATCCAGACCCGCATCAACGACCTGGCCCCCGACTTCGTCACCGACTGGCTGATGCTCGCCGGCGACCTCTCGCGCGCGATCACGCAGGCGCACATCCTCTCGGTGCTGACCATCAACGCGCCCGCCGCGGGCAGCGAGTTCGACCTGCCGATGTCGCACGAGCTCGTGTCGATGGTGGTGCCGATCCACAACCCGCTCTCCGACCCGCCCGGGATGGTGTCCGAGTACACGTTCGCGCTCGCCGACGCGGGCTTCACGAGCCTCGAGGTCACCGACATCACGCGCGTGACGGGCACGACCCTCTCGATCCCGTCGCACCAGTTCAACCTGAACTGGGGCCGGCTCACCCTCTACATCTACCGGGAGATCATCCTCCGCGAGGTGTTCGGCGTGGGCAGCACGGGCGAGCTGCTCGGCACCTGGATCAACTGCATGAACGTGGGCCAGAGCCTGCGCGACTCGCTCGACGGCTACATCGGCGCGGGCAGCGGCCCCAACGCGATGGCGCTCGCCGGGTACTGCGACGCGGCGCTCACCGCGGCCGGCGACGCGCTCGAGGGCGCGATCGGCGACGCGCTCGACTCGGAGGGCACGCTCACGCTCATGGGCACCGCCGACGGCATGGACATCGACATGGAGACCGGCCGGGTCGGCAGCCTCGTCAACGGCATGTGGTCCGGCTCGTTCGGCGAGGACACGATGACGATGACGATCGACGGCACCTTCACCGGCGAGCGTCGCGCGCCCTGAGCCAGTCCACGCACGCGCGAGCCACGCGCTCGTCGTAGGAGCCTCGCCCGTACTGGGCGAGGCTCTCTTCGTTCGAAGCGTGGCGCGTGAACGCGTGATCCAGCCCGTCGAGCCAGCGCACCTCGCCGGGCAGCTCGCGCGGCTCCTCGTCCCCGACCACCCAGTCGTGCTCGCCCATCACGACGAGGACCGGGGCGTCCACCGCCGCCCACGCGGCGCGGAGGTCGACGGCGTCGAGCTCCTCGTGGAAGCGCGCCGGTCGGCCCGGCGGCCACGCGACGGGGCCCTCCACGGGGGCGGCGTTTCGCAAGCGGAGTTGACGGTCCCGGCTGGCCCGGAGGCACTCCGACCACCGCCGCGAGCTGGTGCCGTAGACGATGAGGCCGTCGGCGAGGTCGGCGAGCATCGGCGCGTGCATTCCCCCCACGCTGTGGCCGAACAAGACCAGCGGGCGTGCCTCGCCGAGGTCCGCGAGCGCGTCGCGGTAGGCGCGCTGCTCGTCGAGGAAGCCCGCCGACGGTGGCCCCGGGCTGTCCCCGAGGCCGGGGCGCTCGACGCGGAGCGTGGCGACGCCGCCCGCCGCGAGATCGGCGACGAACCGGGCCGCGGGGTGCGCCTCGCGCAGGGCGTAGTCCACGCTCTCGCGGTCGATCCCCGGGAGGATCACCACCACGACGTCGGCGCCTCCGTCGGGCTCGACGTGGATCGTCCGCAGCCCCGCGCTCGCCCCGTACGTGACGCGCGCCCCGGGGACCGCCTCCGCCGGGAACGGCACGTACGCGACCTCCACGTCGCGGGGCTCGCCGTCGCGCACGAGCCGCAGCCCGAGGTCCGCGCCGGCGTGGGCGCGAGCGGCGTCGACGAGCTCGGCGACGGTGGCGACCGGCTCGCCGAAGGCCTCGATCCGATCGCCCGGCTCGGCCCCCGCTCGCTCGGCCATCGAGCCCGGCCAGACCCGCTGGATCTCCACGCCCTCGTCCCCGTCGCGGACGGCGGCGCCGAGGAAGCAGCGGCGGGGGAGCTCCACGCCGGCAGCGTAGCGCCGTGTGACTGTGGAATGCTCCCGAGCGTGCGTCGCGTCATCCACGTCTTCAGCCCGCAGGCCGCGCGGTTCGCGGACCTCGTCGCCGCGCAGGACCCCACCCGCGAGGTCGTGTGCTGGACCGAGCGGGGCGCCTTCGACGCGGGCCTCGGCTCCGCGCGGGTGCTCCTCGCGCCCTACCCGCCGCGCGAGGGCTGGGAGGGCGCGCGTCGGCTCGAGCTGATCCAGCTCTGCGGCGTCGGCGCCGACCACTTCCTCCCGTCGCCCGATCTCCCGGCGCACGTCGAGATCGCGGGGATGCGCGGCGCGATGGCGCCCGACGCCGCGGAGCACGCGATGACCATGCTCCTCGCGCTCCGGCGCGGCCTGCCCGGCTTCCTCGACGACCAGCGCGCGCGCGTCTGGCGCCAGCGGAGCGTCCCTCGCCTCGCGGGCGCCCGGCTCGCGATCGTCGGCCTCGGCGCGATCGGCCGCGCGGTCGCGAGCCGCGCCGCCGCGTTCGGGCTCGAGGTGCGGGGCGTCCGCCGCGGGGGCGCGCCGGTGGCGGGCGTGGCCCAGGTGCTGACCCCGGACCGCCTCGAGGAGCTGCTCCGCTGGTGCGACGCGGTGGTGATCTGCGCGCCGCGGACCCCGGAGACGCTCGGCCTGATCGACGCGGCCGCGCTCGCGGCGCTGCGGGACGACGCCCTCCTCGTCAACGTCTCGCGCGGGGGGCTCGTCGACGAGGCCGCGCTGCTCGAGCGGCTGCGCGCCGGGACGCTCCGCGCCGCCCTCGACGTCTTCGAGGACGAGCCGCTCTCGGCGGACAGCTCCTTCTGGGACGCCCCCTACACGATCGTGACCCCGCACGTCGCGGGCTACGGCGAGGGCTACCTCGACCGCGCCGTCGAGCTGCTCCTCGCCAACGTCGCCCGCCTCGAGCGCGGCGAGCCGCGCGAGGGGCTCGTCGACCGCGCCCGTGGCTATTGAGCGTCAGGCCTCGCGGGCGCGCTCCTCGCGGTCGTCCACGGTCTCCTCCTCGACGTCGTCCTCTGCGGCGGTCGGCGCCTCGTCGACCTCGACGCGCACGCGCGTCCGGGCGCGCCGGAGGTGGTCGGCGAGGCCGGTCACGTCGCTGCCGTTGAGGAGGCTCTTGCGCACCTTCGCCCCATCGCGCCACGTCACCCCGACGAAGAGCGCGCCCTTGCCCGAGGGGGCGAGGAGCTCCCAGCCGGCCGGCGCTCGCCGCTCGCTGACGTCGATCATCTCGATGGACTCGATCGCCGCGAGCGGGATCCGGGTGGTGCGCATGCCCTGATCCACGATCACCTCGTCGTCGGTCACGGCGACGCGGACCACCGACCGGGCGAGGCCGAGGAGGGTGACCCCGACCGCCACCGCGAAGGGGAAGATCGCCACCCAGGGCGGCGCCGCGGGGTCGATCCCCGCGAGCACGCCGACGCCGACCGCGGCGGCCAGCGCGCCCGTCCCCCCGAGCGCCGCGGCCATGCCGCGCGAGACGAGCTTGTCCCGGAACCGCACCGCGTCTCGCGGCGGCATCGCGTCCGACTCGTAGTCATCCGCCATCGGGTCTGCCGCCACCATGACACGGGACGGCTTCGCGCGGGCACCCATGTAAAGGCGCGGGCGCGTCTGCTAGCTTGTTCGCGTGACCTCAGGACGTCTTCCCTTGGCTCGTGTGCTCGGCCTCCTCTTCACGTGCGGCGTCACCGCGTGCAGCGCGGGTGGAGGCTCCCCCCTCGACGGCTCGATGACGGCCCCGGACGCCGGCGCGTTCGACGCGGGCGAGCCGATGACGCCCGAGTGCGCGAGCGACGACGACTGCGGCAGCGGCTTCGTCTGCGCCGCCGTGATGGGCATGCCCCGCTGCGTGCCCGACCCCGATCCGCCCCCGCCCGGCGACGGCACCGACTGCAGCCCCTGCCCCTCGCCCGGAGAGTGCCGCGCCGACGTGTGCGTGCAGCCCTCGCCCGGCGGCGCGTTCTGCGAGTTCGATCCCGAGTGCGAGGAGGGCTACCTCTGCATCGCCGGTCGCTGCACCCCGGATCCGCGCGTGCCCACGCCCTGCGTGAACGACGCGGACTGCTACGCCGGCCTCACCTGCGGGCCGGCCAGCACGTGCATCTGCCTGTTCAACACGGACTGCCCCGCGGGGCTCGTCTGCGAGGAGGGCGCCTGCGTGCCCCCGCCCGGCTCCGGCACCCCGTGCGTCGCCGACGCCGAGTGCCCGGGCGGCGAGGTCTGCGACCGCGGCTCCTGCCGCGACGGCATGCTCTGCGACATCGCCCACCCCGACTTCGCGGGGCGCTGGACGATGCAAAGCATCTTGCGTATCCGCGAGGCGCTCCCGAGCTGGCTCGACTCCTTCCTGACCACGATCGAGGATCCCCTCCGCTTCATCGCCGGCGACGCGGCGTGCTTCGACTTCGGCCTGCCGATGTGGGTCGAGACCGAGATCTGCGACCTCGTCCGCCCGCTGATCGAGTCCTACGTCCCGCCGTGGGGGCGCTCGCTCGCGCGGGCCATCGCCGACCTGAACGACGTGCTCAACGAGTGGCACATCGACGAGACGATGACGCTGACCTCCGGCTCCGTGACCGACTCGTACCGCGGCGAGCACACGTGGGATCGGCTCACGATCTACTACCGAGGCATGCCGCTCATGGGCACGCCCGAGACGATCCGCGACTGGCGGTTCAGCCCGTCCCCGTTCAACGCCTCGGCGGTCTGCGGGACGTTCTACATCGACCGGCACTCGGTCAACGTCTCCATCGGCGCGATCATCGCGTGGGCCGTCGACGTGCTCGTCTACGCGATCACCGAGGGCGAGCACGACTCGCTGGGCAGCGCGCTCGCGGCGATGGCGTCGGGCTTCTGCCGCGCCCTCGGCGACTTCGCCGAGGAGAACGTGGACTACGCCGGCGTCGGCGACCGCGTCTACGGGATCTGCACCACGCAGGTCGAGAGCCTCGTCGACCGCGCCCTGCGTGCGCTCATCGACGCGCGCATCGGCACCTCGCCGATCACCCTGCGCGGCGAGTCGCCGGTCACCGGCCCGAGCTCGCTCCGCCCCGGCACCTGGGACGGCACCCTGCTCGGCAGCGGCTTCACCGGCGACTGGTCCGCGATGCGCTGAGGCGCCGAAGTCGTCAGCGGCCGAGGTAGATCTTGAGCGTCTCGGTCGCGTCCTTGCGATCGAACGCGACCCCGGTGAGCTCGGAGCGCCGGGAGATCTCGTCGAAGAGCTTCTCGAGGAACTCGTAGAAGCGGTGGCACTCGGCGAGCGCGGCGCGCAGCCGCGCGGGGTCGACGAGGTCCACGTCGGTGAGCTCCTCGAGCGCGGCGAGGAACGGGTCGAGGCGGCCGTAGTCGGCCGTGCGCACGAGCTGGTAGCCGATCGCGCGGAAGTGGGAGAGGAAGTCGCGGACGAACTGGAAGCTCGCGGCGCTCGCCCAGCGGTCGGTGGTGCCCTCGGCGGCCTGGGCCTTCGCGATGAAGGCCCGCAGGATCTGCATGAACATCCAGATCTCGCGGCGCAGTCGGTCGCTCTCGGCGCGCCGGCCGGCGCGGTCGAGGGCGAGCCGCGGCGGCGCCTGCTGGGGCGCGAGCACGCGGCAGAGCGCCGCGATCGCGTGCTGCGCGGTCGCCCGCAGCGAGGCCGTCATCACGACGAGCATCGGGCCCAGCTCCGCGCTCGCCACGCCGTCGCTCGGCGCGGGGAGGTCGTGGAGGAAGAGCTTGCGGACGTCGACCCGGACCGCGCTCGCCGTCGCCTCGAGGCCGTTGCGCAGCATCGAGAGGTGCTTGGCCTCCGCCGCGAGCTCCTCGCGTCGCTGGCCGATCTCGAGCGCGTGGACCTTCATCAGCTCGCGCTCGAACCCGTTCGCGATCGCGTCCGCCGAGTGGCGGCCGAGGTAGCGGGTGAGCGCCCTCAGATCGCTCCGCAGCACCGCGAGCACGAGGTAGGAGCGGCGCGTGGAGCTCGCGTCCGACGCGTAGCGGTCGATCATGTCCAGGTAGCGCAGCACCCGGAAGAGGCTGAGCATCGTCAGCGCCGCGACCCGGTGCGCCGCGTCGCTGTCGACGTGGTGGAGCGCCTCGAGCACCTCGGGGTTCCGGATGCGATCGAACTCGGGCCGGAACTCGAGGGCCATCAGCGGGTTGAAGAACGCGTTGCGCCCGATCTCGCGCGCGATGACGCCGTGGAGCGCGGTGTAGACCCGGTTCGGGACGTGGTCGTTGCGGAGGATCCCGTCGGCGAGGTCCTGGAACGACGCGAACGCGTTCCGGAGCACGAAGAGCGCCTCCTCGGGCGTGTCCTGCGTGAGCTGCTCCTTGAGGAGCTGGCCTCGCGCCGAGTCCTCGGGCAGCACGCTCGAGAGGTAGCGGCTGAACGTGTAGGCGCGCTCCCGGTCCCCGAGCAGGTCGCGGATCAGCGTGCCCGCGCGGGCCAGGCCCTCGCGGAGGATGATCAGCTCCTCGACGAAGTCGTGCGCGACGGGCGCGCTCATCCGGGGGCCGGGGTGGTTCCGCGGGTTGCCGAAGCACGCCACCCCCTTGAGGAGCATCTCGAGCTCGAAGAGCGTCTGCTCCTTCTGGTCCCACGGGAGCGCGTCGTACCAGCCGTCGCGCGCGGTGGATTGATCACGCCGCAGCCCGCGCGAGTCGCGCAGGAGGTTGGCGTAGACGTCACGCTCGCTGGGTAGCCGTGCGATCACAGGGCCCGCGACTGTAGATCAACGCGGGAGGCGCGTCATTGCCCCGGCGCGAGCAACATCCCGGCGGCGACGGTCTCGTTGGTGACCTCGTCGGTGAGGATGAAGGAGCCGGTGGTCCGGTTGCGCTGGTAGGGGTCGTAGTAGATCGGCGCCGTCGTCCGGAGCTGGATGCGGCCGATGTCGTTGAGCCCCAGGGTATGCACGTCGTCGTCGCGGTGGAGCGTGTTCACGTCGAGCCGGTACTGCACGTCCTTCACCATCGCGCGCACCCAGTGCGTCGTGTGCTTGAGCGCGTAGCGCCCGCGCGGCTGGAGCGGCCGGTCGACCATCCAGCACACCATCGCGTCGAGGTCCTGACCCACGATCGGCTGGTTGTTGGGCCGGCAGAGCATGTCCCCGCGCGACACGTCGATCTCGTCCTCGAGGTGGACCGTCACCGCCATCGGCGGGAACGCCTCTTCGACGGGTCCGTCGTAGGTCTCGATCTTGGCGATCTTGCTGGTGAAGCCGCTCGGCAGCGCGACGACGTCGTCGCCGGGCTTGAGGATGCCGCCCGCGACGGTGCCCGCGTAGCCGCGGTAGTCCGGGTGCTCGGCCGACTGCGGGCGGATCACCCACTGCACGGGGAAGCGCGAGTCGATGAGGTTCCTGTCGGACGCGATGTGGACCGTCTCGAGGTGGTAGAGGAGCGGCGTGCCCCGGTACCACGGCATCTTCGCGCTCTTCTCGACGATGTTGTCGCCGTTGAGCGCGCTGATCGGGATGAAGTCCACGTCGCGGATCTGGAGCTTCGCCGACCAGTCCGTGAAGTCCGCCTTGATCCTGTCGAACGCCGCCTCGTCGTAGTCGACGAGGTCCATCTTGTTGATGGCGAAGACGAGGTGCGGGATGCCGAGCAGCGACGCGATGAAGGTGTGGCGCCGCGACTGCTCCACGAGGCCCTTGCGCGCGTCGACGAGGACGATCGCGAGGTTCGCGGTCGACGCGCCGGTCACCATGTTGCGCGTGTACTGAATGTGCCCGGGCGCGTCCGCGATGATGAACTTGCGGAGCGGGGTCGAGAAGTACCGATACGCGACGTCGATCGTGATGCCCTGCTCCCGCTCGGCGCGGAGGCCGTCGGTGAGCAGCGCGAGGTCGGTCCGCTCGTTGCCGCGGCGGCGGCTCACGTCCTCGACGTGCTCGAGCTGGTCCTCGAAGATCGTCTTCGTGTCGTACTGGAGCCGGCCGATCAGGGTCGACTTGCCGTCGTCGACGCTGCCGCACGTGATGAACCGGAGCAGATCCCGGCCCTCTTCGATGCCGTGGTGGATGCCCTTGGAGGTGTCGACGATCTCGCCCATCAGAAGTAGCCCTCCTTCTTCCGATCCTCCATGGCCGCCTCGCTGAACTTGTCGTCGGCGCGGGTGGCCCCGCGCTCGGTCACGCGCGCGCTGGCCACCTCGGCGATCACCATGTCGATGTCGGTCGCGTCGCTGCGCACCGCGCCGGTGCAGCTCATGTCGCCGATGGTCCGGAAGCGCACGAGCTCTTCGAACACCTCCTCGCCCGGCAGGTGCTGGATGAACGGCGCCGGCGAGTAGAGCATCCCGTCGCGCGAGAACACCTTGCGGCGCCGCGCGAAGTAGAGGTCCGGCAGCTCGATGTTCTCCTGCTTGATGTATTGCCAGATGTCGAGCTCGGTCCAGTTGCTCAGGGGGAACACGCGGAAGTGCTCGCCGCGCCGCAGCCGGCCGTTGTAGAGCGACCACAGCTCGGGCCGCTGGTTCTTCGGATCCCACTGTCCGAACTCGTCGCGGTGGCTGAAGATCCGCTCCTTCGCGCGGGCCCGCTCCTCGTCCCGGCGGGCGCCGCCGATGCAGGCGTCGAGCTCGTGCTCCTCGATCGTGTCGAGCAGCGTCGTGGTCTGAAGCCGGTTGCGGCTCGCGCGCGGCCCCGAGTCCTCGACGCAGCGACCCTCGTCGATCGACTTCTGCACGCTGCCCACGATCAGCCGCTCGCCGAGCTCGGCCACCTTGCGGTCGCGGAACTCGATCGTCTCCGGGAAGTTGTGCCCCGTGTCGACGTGGACGAGCGGGTAGGGCAGCCGCGCCGGACGGAACGCCTTGAGCGACAGGTGGAGCAGGACGATCGAGTCCTTGCCGCCCGAGAAGAGCAGCGCCGCGCGCTCCCGCTCGGCGGCCATTTCTCGAAGGATGTCGATCGCTTCCGCCTCGAGGGCGCGCAAGTGACTCAGCTGATATGCCGGCATGGATCCCGTCTGCTCTAGCTCAGGAGGATGGTTTCCGCAAATCCCGACCGGTTAGGTTGGGAACCATCAGAAGAGCTGTCCTTGTGGTGCTCGGGTGCGTTGGATCGACAGATGTTCATAGGCCCTGTCGGTGGCCATCCGCCCGCGAGCGGTCCGCGCGAGGAACCCCTGCTGTAGCAGGAACGGCTCGATCACGTCCTCGAGGGTGTCCCGCGGCTCGCTCAGCGTCGCCGCGAGGGCCTCGATCCCGACCGGACCGCCGCCGTACGTCTCGATGATCACCCGCAGGAAGCGGCGGTTCATCTCGTCGAGCCCCGCCTCGTCGACCTCGAGCCGCGCGAGCGCCTCCTTGGCCGTGTCGTGGTCGAGCGTCCCGTCGCCGAGCACCTCCGCGAAGTCGCGGGCGCGGCGCAGGAGCCGGTTCGCGATCCGCGGGGTGCCTCGCGCCCGTCGCGCCATCTCCTCGCAGGCCTCGTCGGTGATGCGCACGTCGAGGATCTTCGAGCTGCGTCGCACGATGCGGGCGAGCGCGTCGCTGTCGTAGTAGTCGAGCCGCGCCTCGATGCCGAAGCGCGAGAGCATCGGCCCGGTCAGCAGCCCCGTCCGCGTGGTCGCGCCGACGAGCGTGAACGGCGAGAGCTTGAGCGTCCACGCGGTGGCCATCGGGCCGTCGCCCTGGACCATGTCGATCCGGAAGTCCTCCATCGCGGTGTAGAGGTTCTCCTCGACGACGTTGCTCAGGCGGTGGATCTCGTCGATGAAGAGCACGTCGCCCGGCTCGAGCTTCGTCAGCAGCGCGGCGAGCTGCCCCTTGTGCTCGATCGCGGGCGCGTGCGCGACGGTGATCTGCTGGCCCATCTCCTCGGCGAGGATGAACGCGAGGGTGGTCTTGCCGAGGCCCGGCGGCCCGAACAGGAGCACGTGGTCGAGGGCGCCGCCGCGCTTGCGGGCCGCCTTCACGTAGACCTCGAGGTTCTGGACGAGGGTCGGCTGCCCGACGAAGTCCTTGAGCCGGGTCGGGCGGAGGCTGGCCTCCTCGCTGGACTCGTCCTCTTCGGCGCTCGGGTCGAGGACGGCTTCGGTGGCGGGGCGGGTCGGGGAGATCGGCATGGGGCTAGGCGGTCTGCGCGAGCGCGCGCTTCATCAGGGTCTCGAAGGGCTCGTCCGGCCCGGCGTCGCCGGCGATCGCGGCCACGGCGGCGTCCGCCTCGGCGGGCTTGAACCCGAGGCCGACGAGCGCGTTCTTCACCCGCCCGAGGACCGTGTCGTCCGGCGCGCTCGCGACCGCGGCGCCGTTCGTGCGAACGGGCGCCGGGGCGCCGCCCGCGACGAAGCCGAGCTTGTCCTTCAGCTCGAGGAGGAGCCGCTCCACGGTGCGCTTGCCGACGCCGGGGATGCCCTTGAAGGGGGTCTTGTCCTGCATCGCGATCGCCGCCGCGAGCTGCCGCGCGTCCATCGAGCCGAGGATCGCAAGCGCCAGCTTGGGGCCCACGTTCGAGATCCCGAGGAGGGTCCGGAACGCGCGCTTGTCCTCGGCGCGGGCGAAGCCGAACAGGGCGAGCTGATCCTCGCGCACGTGGGTGTGCACGTGCAGGTCGATCGCCTCCGGCGCGTCCGGCAGACGCCCGAGCGTCCCGAGGGGGACGAAGACCTCGTAGCCCACGCCGCCCACGTCCAGGATGCAGGAGCCGTCGGGGAGGCGCTCGGCGATGACGCCTCGGAGCCGTCCGATCATCGGCGGAAACCTAGCACGCTCGCTGAACGAAAGAACAGGTCAGGGAGGCATGCTGCAGTCGCTCGCGCGACCGCAGTAGCCGATGCCCAGCATCATGTCGCGGCAGCACACCTGACCGAGCCCGCACGTGAGGAGGCACTCGCACCGACCCGCGAGGCAACGGCTCAGCAGGCCGCGGCACTCGCATGATCCGTTCATGTCGCAGTCCATGCGGCCCAGCGTGCAGGCGAGGTCGCCCGCGTCGAAGCCCGCGTCCCGGCCCCCCGCGTCGGCAGTGCCCGTGGCGCCGGCGTCTCGACGCCCGGCGTCGATCGCCGTCCCCGCGTCCGACGCCGCGAGGCACGCGCAGCCGAAGTCCGTGGGCTCGCAGCGCTCGTAGCCCGGGTTGCAGGCGCAGACCGGGCCGCCCGCGCCCGCGAGGCACGTCGCGTTCGCGCCACAGGCGACCGGCGTGTCCGCGCAGCCGCCGCCGCCCGTGCACGTCGACACGTAGCAGGCGTCGGCTGGCGTGGAGCAGATGGAGGTCTCGACGCACGTCCCGCTCATGCAGGTGCCCATGCTGCAGGGCGCGCTCGGCGAGCAGGCCCCCGTGCGGGGCACCGAGGCGCAGGTCACCGTGTTGCCGGTCTCGTTCCGGAGGCACTCCTCGACGGTGCAGACGTTGGGATCGGAAGCGGGGCAGACGGTTCGCGTGCCGGTCCGGCAGGTGCCCTCGTCGCAGAACACGGGCAAGCACGGGTCCGGGTCGGTGCACGTCGGATCGAGCGTGATCGGGCTGTAGGTGCAGACGCCTCCCTCGCAGCGGCCGGGGCCGTTGCACTGGAGCGCCGGGCACTCCGCGTCGGTCGAGCAGTCGGGGATCCGCACGCAGCCGGGCGACCCCCCCGCGTCGGGGGAGACCGCGCAGTACTCGCCGGCCGCGCACAGCGCGTCGCGCGGGACGTGCTCGCAACCGGTGGGGCCGCACCGGTCCACGGTGCAGTGCACCCCGTCGTCGCAGGCGGTGTCGTCGCGCTCGACGACGCAGCCGAGCGCCGGATCGCAGGTCGCGCTCAGGCACACGACGTCGGGGGTCGGGCACAGCGTCGCGTCGGGCCGGTGCCCGCACGCGCGGCTCGCCTCGTCGCACTCGTCGACGGTGCAGCGCACGCCGTCGTCACACGACACCGGTCGACCGGCCACGCACGCCCCGAGGTCGCATCGCTCGGCGCCGTTGCAGAAGCTGTCGTCACCGCAGGTCTCGTCGATGGAGCACTCGACGGGCGGCCCGGCGTCGGGGCGGGCGGCGTCCATGCCGCCACCGTCTCCGACGCCGGCGTCCGCGAGGGCGGCGTCGAGCCCGGGGGCGCTCGCGTCGTCGGGCGGGTCGAGGTCGAGCAGCACACCGCAGCCCGAGGCGAGGCCCACGCAGATCAGCGAGAGGAGGGGACGCACGAGACGATCGTGCCGAGTCGAGCCCCCGCGAACAAGCTCGGCGCCCGTATTGAACCGTAGTCAACGGTGGGGGATGCTCCCCTCGTGACCGCCGCCGCTCGCACCCGCTTCTCCGTCGACGCGCGCCGGGCCCAGCTCCTCGAGCTCGGCCTGCGCTTGTTCGCGGAGCGCGCGTACGACGAGGTCTCGATCGACGACATCGCGAACGCCGCGGGGGTCAGCAAGGGCCTCCTCTACCACTACTTCGGAGGCAAGCGCGCGTTCTACGTGGCCTGCGTGGAGAACGCCGCCGAGGCCCTGTTCGAGCGCACGCTCGCCGACCCGAGCATCCCGGAGCCCGAGCGCGCGCGGGCGGGGCTCGAGGCCTACTTCGACTACGCCGAGGAGCACGAGACGGCGTACATGGCCTTGATGCGCAGCGGGATCGGCAACGACCCCGAGGTCGCCGAGGTGGTCGAGCGCACGCGGACCCGGATCGTGCAACGGGCCCTCGCGTCGATGGGGATGGAGGAGCCGCGGCCCGTGTTCCGCGCGGCCACGCGCACGTGGATCGGCGCGGTGGAGGCCGCGTGCCTCGAGCACCTCGAGCACCGCGAGGTGGACCGCGGAGGGCTCGTGCAGATGCTGCTCGCCGCGCTCTACGGGCTGCTCGTGGTCGCCAAGCAGCTCGACCCCGAGGCCCCGTTCGAGCTGGGGCTACCCCCCCGAGCAGACTGAGATCTGCTCCGGGAGGCCGTGCGCCGCGAGGGAGCGGCACGTGTAGCCCTCCCGCCCGCAGTCCGGGTCGGTCTCGCAGCTCAGCAGGCACACCCCGGACTCGAGCTCGGCGCACCGGCTGTCCCCGCGGCAGTCGCCGTCGTCCCGACAATTCGTCGTGCAGGTCCCGTTGGGGAAGTCGCTCCGGCGAATGCAGTACGAGCCGTTCGCGCAGTCGAACTCGTCGATGCAGGGCCCGCCGATGACGAGCCCCTCGGGGCCGACGTTGGTGGCGCAGCCGGTCGCCGCGATCGCGAGGACGAGCCAGAGGGCACGCATGTCCGCAACATGAGGGGCATCGCACCGGCCAGCAATGATCCGTTGGTGTCGCCCCCCGACTGGCCGTACATTCCCGTTCGGTGAGCGTCCCCGCGAAGTCTCGGGTCAAGGGCCCGATCGGGCAGACCGTCCTCGAGGTGTTGGGGACGATGATGACTCCGGACACGGCGGCGGAGGTGCTTCGTCGCGCCTTGGAGCGGTCCGCGCGCAGCTCGATCCCCGAGAACGCCGAGCGCGTGCGCGAGCTGGCCGAGGGGGAGCTCCGCGCCGCGGTCATCGAGATGGTGGGCGTCGAGGTCGCCGACTCGTTCCTCGCGCACCTCGACCCGATCCTCGGGGTGATCTCCAGCGGGGTCCGCCCGCGCCAGTCCGCCGAGCGCCCCAAGTCGGTCGCGCCGCCATCGCGCTCGTCGAGCTTCCCCCCGCCGCGGCGCGAGGAGGCGGCCCTGCGCGTGATCGTCGTGACCGCGGCCTCGCTCGAGGACCTCAAGCGCCACCTCGGCTCGTTCGCCGACGTCGGTCGCGTCCGCGACGCGTTCGAGCTGATCACCGCGCTCGAGACCCGCACGGGCCCGCTCCTCGTGGTGGTCGACGGCTACCGCCCCGCGGTCGACGTCGCGACCCTGGCGATGTTCCTCCCGCGCATCCCCGACGGCTGCCGCGTCGCCCTCTGGGGCTTCACCACGCCCGACGCTCGGCGCGTCGAGACCTTCCCCGGCTGGTCGATCGTCGACGCCGGCGCCGACTGGGGCGCCCTCGCCGACGCGCTGACGAACCTCTGATCAGCTCGCCGCGGCAGCGATGCGGCCCGGGTCCTTGGGCGGGCCGCCCGCGAGCAGCGCCTGGGTCAACAGCGGCTTGGCCACCGCCAGCGGGTTGGCCTTGGGCGCGATCGCGCGGGTGACGCCGGCGAGGAGGGCGAAGGTGCGGCCGTAGAGCACGAGCTCTTGCGGGATGACCACGCCGCGCATCTCGTCGAGGGTGCTGAGCACCATGTCGCGGACCTTCATGAAGTCGAGGTCCTGGCCCGTGCCCGCGCCCTGCTCGCGCAGGCGCTTCATGAGGGCGGCGACGAGGGGCGCGAACTTCTCCTTCTCCGACTCGGGGAACAGGCCGAGGTTCACGAGGGTGCCGACGAACATGTCCTCGTTGCCCATCGCGAACGCCATCACGCTGCTCACCAGCTTCTGATGGAACTCCTGCGTCAGGATCTTCACCTGGCCGAAGTCCACGACGCAGAGCAGCGGCGCGCCGTCCTCGATGCGCACCAGGAGGTTGCCCGGGTGCGGGTCGCTCTGGAAGACGCCGTCCACGTACATCATCTGGATCCACGTCGAGAGCAGGCGCTTCAGCAGCTCGTCGCGGTCGAGGTCGTCGCGCTCGAGCAGCGAGGGCTTGGTGATCTTCACGCCCTCGAACCACGTCGTGCAGATGACGCTCTTCGTCGTCAGCTCGTCGATCACGGCGGGGATGACCACGCCCTCGCGGCCCTCGAAGTTCTCGTGGACGATGCGGGTGAAGCGGGCCTCCTGCTCGTAGTCGAGCTCGGTGGTGAGCGCGCGCCTCACCTCTTCGAAGATCGGCTTGAGGCTGACGCGCGGGATGAAGACGTTGAAGAGCTTCACGCCCCAGCCGAAGAAGAACATGTCGATGCCGAGCTTCATCTCGACGTCCGGGTACTTGATCTTCAGCGCGACATCGACGCCGTCCTTGGTGCGGCCGCGGTGCACCTGGCCGAAGCTCGCCGCGGCGTGCGCCTCGTGCTCGAGGTGCTCGAAGAGCTCGTCGGGGTGGCGGCCGTAGGTCTCCTGGAGGTGGCTCAGGATCTGGGGCCACGGCATCGGGTCGACCTCGTCCTGCAGACCCGCGAGCTCCTGCGTCCAGCCGAGGGGGACGAGGTCCACGCGCGTCGACAAGATCTGGCCGACCTTGATGAGGCCGCCGCGCATGCGGACGGCGAGCCTGTAGAAGCGGCGCGCGTGCTTGCGGTGCTTCCGGTCCCAGACCTCGTCGGGGATCTTCGCGCCGAGCTTCTTCTCCCGGAAGAACGGGATGGCGTACGCCAACCACATCGGGATGAGCACGATGACCGCGAGCGTGCTGCGGACGACGACGTGGTAGAGGCTGCGCATCGGGCGGGCGGAGCGTGGATCCAACTCGCCCCGGCGTCACCCCTCGACGAAGGCGCGGAGCGCGCTCTTGGGCGTGCGCAGGTCGAGCGCCCGCTCCACGGCGTCGAAGCGCAGGCTGGGGCGGCCCGCGTCCCGCGCGATCGAGGCCATCGCGGAGGCCACCGCGGTGAACGCCTTGGCCAGCTCGATCAGGTTCACGGAGGGCCGCTCGATCAGTGCGCCGAGCTTCGCATGGGCTTCGCGCAGCGCCCCGAAGCCAGCGGCCGACGTGTCGGCGTCGTAGGCGCCCACCTCAGAACCCCACGACGCGCTCGAGGATCCGCTCGACGGCCTCGAATGGCAGCACGCGCCGGGCCCACAGCCGCGCCGAGACGCCGGGCCCGAGCGGGTATCGCAGCCTGGGGCTCGGGTCGTCGAGCAGGCGCACGACGAGGTCGGCGACCTCGCGCGGGTCGCCCATCCGGTCCTTCATCTTGTCGAGCAGCCCCTCCATGCGGCGCATGTAGACGGCGTAGGGGCCGCCGGTCGTCTCGGCGTCCGCGGCGATCGTCCGGTTCCGACCCATGATGTCGGTCTCGAACGGGCCGGGCTCCACGAGCACGACGCGGACGCCGAAGGGACGCATCTCGTGGCGCAGCGCCTCGGAGAAGCCTTCGAGCGCGAACTTGCTCCCGGCGTACGCGCCGAGGCCGGGCATCGCCTGGCGCCCCGACATCGAGGTGATGTTGATGACGACGCCCTCGCGCTGCGCGCGCAGGTGCGGCAGGCACAGCTTGGTCAGCGCCCACGGCGCGAAGACGTTGACGTCGAAGAGGTGCCGGAGCTCGTCCTCCGCGACCTGCTCCTGGAAGCCGCCGAGCGCGACGCCCGCGTTGTTGACGAGCGCGTCGATGCGGCCGTGCTCGGACACGATCGCCTCGACCACCGCCGCGCGCTGCGCCGCGTCGGTGACGTCGAGCTGCACCGGCCGCACGTCGAGCCCGCGCGCGGCCTCGACGAGGTCGCCCTTCGTGCTCAGGTCGCGCAGCCCGGCGTAGACCGTGTGTCCCGCCTTCGCGGCGTGGACGGCGATGAGGAGGCCGAAGCCGGATCGGCAGCCCGTGCAGAGGACGATCATTAGACGCGCTCTACGACAGGCGCGCGATCTCGTCGAGCAGCCCACGGCCCACCGCGGTCGGTCGCGCGTGCTCGAGGAGCACCGCCGCGCCCTCGCGGTTCTTCTCGACGATCTGCGCGTAGCGGCGCTCGAGGTGCGCGGCGCCCGCGTCGAGGCGGCGGCGATAGAGCGCCTCCACGGGCAAGAAGGCGTGCACCGCGAGGAGGATCCCGAACAGCGGCCGCGGGTCCGGGCGCACCGGCGACGCGTAGCGCTCGTCGAAGTCGTTCTCGAGGATCGGGTCGAGGTCGAAGAGCGCGTTGAGCTTGTTGTGCTGGTGCTCGTGGATGAGCGCCTCGGTCATCGTCATCACGTTCGGGTGCAGCGTCAGGTAGATGGTGCCGACCGCCTCGGCGTAGCTCGCCGAGAGGTGGCGCTCCTCGTCGTAGCCGACCGGCACGACCTGCTGGATGACGAGGTCGATCTCCTCGCGCACCACGGGCGCGTACGCCTCGATCACCCCGAGCGCCTCGCGCAGCGCGTCGCACCACGCCCGCGCGTCGTGGCCGCCGAGGTCGACCGCGTTGCCGTCCTTGTCGGGGTGAGCCTCGACGAGCGCGAGCGGGTTCACGTCGACCGTCGCGAGGACGAGGTCCCGCTCGACCGGGTGGAACGCGCCCTCGGGCCGGCGCGTCGAGAGGCACGGCAGGCTCGGGTCCGCGTCGAGCCCGAGCTCCGCCGCCAGGACCGACGCGAGGCGGGGCTCCACGCGCCCGGAGCGGCTGCACCGGATCAGCGCCCCGACGGTCGGGCGCCGCAGCGCCGAGAACACACGGCCCGGGTCGCTCGCGAGCAGCTCGCGGACGCGCGCGCGCACCCGACCCTCGAGCGGCAGCGCGCTCAGGTCGCGCAGGAGCCGCTTGAGCCCCGCCGACACGATCCCGCGCGCCGTGTCGGTGGAGCGCGGGATCGTCAGGTCGTCGGGGCTCGCGATCAGAGGCTCACCGCCGCGTGACGTAGAAGAAGCTCAGGCACATCTCGTCCTGCGTACTGTCACCCCAGTAGGTCGTCCCGTCTCGCTCCATCGAGTCGTACGTGCAGCTCAGGCGCATCGGCTGGTTCGGCTCCAGGTCGATCGGGGTCTGGTACCAGAAGGCGCCCTGCCAGTTGAAGTCCCAGCGCGGCACGTCGACCATGCAGGTGCTGGCGGCGTCCATCGCCTCGACCCGGAGCTGGCGCCCCATCGTGTGCATGTGCGGGAAGGCGCCCCACACGCGGTACGCGCCGCCCGGACCGAAGGCGATGTTGCCCTCGTACTCGTTGGTGAACGACGGCATCCGCGGCGGGATCTCGAGCCCGAAGTCGGCGACGAGCCCCATCCAGGCCTCCGTGTCCACCCGGTCCTCGAGCGTCAGGTCGACGTGCGTGCGGTCCGGCTCGCCGTTGTCGGCGAGCAAGTTGTAGTGCATCTGCACGATCAGCGGGACGCTCCCGTCGAGCTGGATGCCGGTGCCCTCGGGGTAGCGCTGCGCGCCCGCCCCCGGCGCCCAGAGGACGACGGGGAGGGCGGTGACGACGGCGTCGCCGAAGCACTGGTAGCCGGGCCGGCCGTCGCTGCCGTCGAGGCGCCGCGCCCGGGCTCCCTCGGCGGCGCTCACGGGCGCGAAGACGATCAGGTGGTGGGCGATCTCCGCGTTGCCGGGGCGCACGTCCGCGCCGGTGATGTACTTGATCCCGGTCCAGTCGGGCTCGACCACGAAGCAGCGGTAGTCGTCCGTGATCGAGTGGTCGGGCTCGTACTGGACCCCGATGTCGAGCGTGCTCGAGACCCGATCGAGCGTGGGGAGCGTGACCGTCGGCGGCACGGGGGTGGTCGGGTCGCCCTCGAGCATCCCGCCCGCGACCCAGTCGCCGATGACCTCGATCTCGGCGTCCTCGAGGCGTCGGGCGTTCGTGTAGTGGTTGCAGTCGCCGCTCGCGTCGACGACGAAGGGCGGCATGATCCGCGACCGCGTCGCCTCCGCCATGCGCTCGCCGACCTCGACCGCGTCGTCGTAGGTGCGGAGCTCGAACGGCGCGATGCCGCCCGCGCTGTGACACATCAAGCAGTGCTCCGCGAGGATCGGGAGGACGTCCTCGTGGAAGTAGACCGGGTCGGTCGGCGGCGGCCGATCGCCGCCGTCGGGGACGAGCACCGAGGGACCCGAGTCACAGCCCGCGAGGACCAGCCCCAGGACGAGGAGGAGGAGCAGGGACAGGACCGATGTCTGACGCACGAGCTGTCTCTCTTTCCGAACCCCCGGAATGGGGTAGCGCGTCGCATGCCTGGAGCCAAGGGCGCCCCGGTACAATCCCCGAATGTCCCGACGGAGCTCGAGGCGACGTTCGACGCGCGGCACGGGGCCGCGCTCCGCGAGGAGGCCAACCGCGCCCTCGCCGTGGGTTCGGGCTATGCGTTCCTGCTCGCGGTGGTTTCGTTCATCGCTTTGTGCACGGTGACGATCAGAGCGCGCCGACGCCGGCGTAGGGGACGCCGGCGAGGTGCGCGAGGTCGCGGTCGTAGGTGGTGAGGTCGTCGAGGCGGAAGTCGCCGAGGCTCGCGTGGCCGCAGGCGCGAGCGAGGATCGTCATCAGCTCCGTCGTCGCCTCGAGCCACTGGGTGAGTCGCTCGGCGCTCTTCTCGATCACGAGGCGCTCGCGCAGGTGCGGCTTCTGGGTGGCGATCCCGACGGGGCAGTTGTTCGTGTGGCAGGCGCGCATGCCGAGGCACCCGATCGCCTGCAGCGCGCTGTTGGCGACCGCGACGCCGTCGGCGCCGAGCGCGAGCGCTTTGACGAAGTCGCTCTCGGTCCGGAGGCCGCCGGTGATCACGAGCGTGACGTCGCGGCGCTCGACCCGGTCGAGGTGCCGGCGCGCCCGCGCGAGCGCGATCATCGTGGGCACGCTGATGTTGTCCTTGAAGATCGTCGGCGCCGCGCCGGTGCCGCCGCCGCGGCCGTCGAGGATCACGTAGTCGCCGCCGGCCGCGAGCGCGAAGTCGAGGTCGGCCTCGATGTGCTGGGCGCTGAGCTTGAAGCCGATCGGGATCCCGCCCGTCGCCTCGCGCACGGAGTCCGCCACGCGGCGGAAGTCGTCCACCGTCGCGAGGTCGTCGAAGCGGCTCGGGCTGATCGCCGGCGTGCCCTCCTCGAGCCCGCGCACCTTGGCGATCTTGCCGACCACCTTGTTGCCCGGCAGGTGCCCGCCCGTGCCCGTCTTGGCGCCCTGCCCGCCCTTGAAGTGGAACGCCTGGCAGCGCTTCACCTTGTCCATGCTCCAGCCGAAGCGCGCGCTCGCGAGCTCGTAGAAGTAGCGGCGGTTCGACGCCTGCTCCTCGGGGAGCATCCCGCCCTCGCCGGAGCAGATCCCCGTACCGGCCGCGTCGGCGCCCTTCGCGAGCGCGATCTTCGCCTCCTCGCTCAGCGCGCCGAAGCTCATGTCGCTCACGAAGATCGGGATCGCCAGGGTCAGGGGCTTGTCGGCGTTCGGGCCGATCACGAGCTCGGTGCTCACCGGGTCGCCGTCGGCGAGGGGCCGCTTGGCGAGCTGCCCGGTCAGGAGCTGCACGGAGTCCCACGACGGAAGCTGGTGACGGGGCACGCCCATCGCGGAGACGACGCCGTGGTGACCGAGCTTCGAGAGCCCGTCGCGCGCGAGCGTCTGGATGTACCCGTTCTTGTCCTCGTCCGGCGTGCCGTGAACGTCCTGGTAGAGGCCGAGGTACGCGTCGCGATCGTAGGGCTGCGGGTGCGTCACCTGGAACGCGCGGACGTCCGCCTCGCGCACCGTCACCACGTCGGCGTCGCGATCGATCGTGGCGTCGAACTTGTGGAGGATCTCCTCGTTCTCGTACGCGCTCACGCCGGTGTCGAGGCGGTAGTCCCAGCCGTGGACTCCGCAGATCAAGTTGTCACCGTCCACGTGGCCGTCGGCCATCAGCGCGCCGCGGTGGAGGCAGCGCCCGTAGAGCACGGAGACCTCGTCTCCGTACCGGACGACCACCAGGTCGGTGTCGAGCGCGAGCGCGTACGCGGGCTCGCGATCGCGCAGCTCGCTCCACCTCGCCACCGTCAGCGCGCGGTTGGTGCTCAGGCTCACGACGTCGGTCATGTCTCGTCCTCCCCCAGGTCGCGGATCTTAGATCCATCGCGCGCCGCCGTTACGCCCGTTTTCACTTCCGCCCTTCTCGCGCCGCCTCGTGTAACTTCGTCGGCCGCCACGCATCCGTCGGGGCACAGGGGAGGGGACGATGACCGAATCGAAGCGCGTGTGGCTCAAGACGCTCGAGCCCGACGAGCTCCCGGATGGGCGCGTGAAGTCGGTGACGTGCGCGCACCAGACGGTGTGCATGAGCCACTTCGAGGGCACCTACGCGGCGCTCCAGAACCGCTGCCCGCATCAGGGCGGACCGCTCGGCGAGGGCTCGATCGAGAAGGGCTGGCTGCGCTGCCCGTGGCACGGCTGGGACTTCCACCCGACGACCGGCGAGAGCCCGGAGGGCCTCGACGACGGCCTCGAGACGTACCCCGTCGAGGTGCGCGAGGACGGCGTCTACGTCGGCTTCCCGGAGGAGGCGGCCCACGTCCGGACGTCGAGCGACGTCATGGTCGAGACGATGGTCGAGTGGGGCGTCCGGCACGTCTTCGGGATGGTCGGCCACAGCAACCTCGGCTTCGCCGACGCGCTCCGCCGGCAGGCCGAGGCGGGCAAGCTGAGCTTCTACGGGATCCGCCACGAGGGCGCCGCGTCGTTCGCCGCGAGCGCGTACGGAAAGTTGACGGGCCGCCCCGCCGCCTGCTTCGCGATCGCGGGCCCCGGCGCGACGAACCTGCTGACCGGCCTGTGGGACGCGCACGTCGATCGCGCGCCCGTGCTCGCGCTCACGGGGCAGGTCCCGACCAAGCTGATCGGGCGAGGCGCGTTCCAGGAGGTCGACCTCGCGTCGGCGTTCGGCGGCGTCGCCCACTACACCGGCGTCGCGATGCCGCACTCGGCGTTCGCCGAGCTGATGAGCCTCGCCTGCAAGCACGCGATCCTCGAGCGCGGCGTCTCGCACCTCGTGTTCCCGGACGACGTGCAGACGGTCCCCGCGAAGGACGCGCCGATCGGCTCGCCGGTCGGGCGCCTCCCGGAGCGCGCGATCGTGCCGCCGCCCGACGCGCTCGGCGCGGCGCTCGAGAAGATCCGCGCGGCGAAGCGCCCGGCGATCGTCGTCGGTCACGGCGCGCGCTTCTCGATGGAGCCGGTGCTCGCGCTCGCGGAGGCGCTCGACTGCCCGGTGCTCACGACCTTCAAGGCGAAGGGGCAGGTCTCGGACGCGCACCCGCTCGGGTGCGGCGTGCTCGGTCGGAGCGGCACCCCGATCGCGAGCTGGATGATGAACGAGGCGGACCTGTTGCTCGTCTTCGGCGCGAGCTTCAGCAACCACACCGGCATCTCCGACTACAAGACGATCGTGCAGGTCGACTTCGACGCGATGGCGCTCTCGCGCTTCCACCCGGTGACCGTGCCCGTCTGGGGCGAGGTCGGGGTGACGGCGACGATGATGCGCGAGCAGCTCGGCGAGGCGTCGGCGCAGAGCCAGCGCGCGGACGTCGCCGAGCGCTGGGCGATCTGGCGCGCGGAGAAGGAGCGCCGGCTCGCCGAGACGAGCGACGTCGGGATCTCGAGCGCCGCGCTCTTCGCCGCGCTCGGGCGCGTGACCCCGCCGGACGCGATCATCGCCGTCGACGTCGGCAACAACACGTACTCGTTCGGTCGCTACTTCGAGTGCGACCGACAGGCGATCCTGATGAGCGGCTACCTCGGCTCGATCGGCTTCGGGTTCTCCGCCGCGATGGGCGCGTGGGCCGCGACGCAAGAGGGCGACCCGCGCTTCACCGGCCGCAAGGTCGTCTCGATCAGCGGCGACGGCGGCTTCGGTCAGTACATGGGCGAGCTCACCACGGCGGTGAAGTACGGGATGAACATCACCCACGTGCTCCTGAACAACGGCGAGCTCGGCAAGATCAGCAAGGAGCAGCGCGCGGGTGACTGGGACGTCTGGCAGACGTCGCTCCACAACCCGAGCTTCGCCGAGTTCGCGCGCATCTGCGGCGCGAAGGGCGTCCGCGTCACCGACGCCGAGGACCTCGATCGCGCGCTGAGCGAGGCGATGGCCCACGACGGCCCCGCGCTCGTCGAGGTCATGACGGACGCCGCGCTGATCTAGCAGGGCGCCGAAAGGCGCCCTGCTAGATCAGCCCGTGCCCGTGCCCGTGCCCGTGCCCGTGCCCGTGCCCGTGCCCGTGCCCGTGCCCGTGCCCGGTCAGAGGGAACCTCGGCGGCGCCACGAGTCACCCAAGCGACTGCTACGCGAGGCCCTCGGCTACTTGGAGCGGGTCGTCTCGATGCTCGTGAGGCGGATTCGCGCGCGCGGCCGCCGGCGCGTTCGGGCACGGGCAAGGGCACGGGCATGCGCGCTTTGCGCGCGGCACGGAAGCAGGCTGCTTTTCAGCAGCCCGCTACCGGCGCGTGAGCATCCAGGCGAGCCAGGCGACGCCGAGGAGCTGGCCGAAGTTGCGCGACTCGCTCGACGCGCTGCCGCCGCCGAGCTTCATCGCGGACAGGCCCGCGGAGCCGATGCTGTTGCGGAGGCGCTGCGTCACGTCGGGGGAGATCCCGTCGGTGACGAGGCGCGCGCCGCCGCCTTGCTTCACCGCGCGGATCGTCCCGCGCTGGATCCCCGCCATGCGCGCCGTGGTGACCAGCTCGCGCCAGATCTTCGGCGGCACGGTGCCGCGGATCGTCAGGCACACGCCGTCGCGGATCGAGACGCAGAACAGCTCGTTGGCGCGCGAGATCACGACGAAGGCGATCGTCCCGACGATGCCGACGACGGCGAGCGTGAGGAGCGTGGGCATGACGCGGAGCTTACGACAGACCGGCGCCGACGCTTCCCCCGTCGCGACTACTGGAGCTGGCGGGAGAGGCTCTGGAAGATCGAGAACGCGTAGGCCGGGTTGTGGACCCCGCGCGAGCCGTCCGCGCGCAGGAGCGCGACGTCGTAGGCGGCGTTGCGCAGCGCCGCCGGCAGCGCGCCGAGGAGCACCGGCTGCTCGGTCGCCGCGAGCGCGCCGTTCGCGTCGCAGTCGCCGAGGATCGCGCCGCCGTCGTCGACGAGGTGCAGCCGCGCGTCGAGGTCGATGACGTCCGCCGCGGTGCGCGCGGGGGTGCAGGAGTCGGTGACGCCGGCGCGCGTGATCGCGGCGCGGAGCGCGGTCGTCACCGTCGCCATCGACGCGTCGTGCTCCTCCGCGATCGGGCCGACCTGACCGTCGCCGTTCCAGTCGCGCGCGCCGACGCCGGCCGGGTCGACCTCGCCGTGGCACGGGCCGCAGGCGGCGCGCGACAGCGACGGCTCGCCGCGTCGCGCGCGCACGCTGAACGTGTGGCCGCCGACGTTGCCGAACGCCGGGTCGCTCGAATCCGGGCGCGTCATGTGGCAGCGCGCGCACGTGTCGGCGATGTGCCGGTGCGCGCCGCCGGGGACCTCGGGCGCGGTGCGCGCTCCACGTCCAACCAGCAAACCAGCTTGCGCCGCGTGCGGCGCCGCGTTCGCGTCCCCCGACCACGCGACGGCGGGCCGGTGACACGACGCGCACATCGCGCCCGCGCCGAGATCTTCCGCGACGCGGCCCGCGATCGGGTCCGACGTGTCGTAGGTCCGGAGCCCGCGCGGGTTGGTCGCCTGGTGCGGGTCGTGACAGGTCGCGCAGGTGATCGGCTCCACCGTGACGGGGTCGACCTCGGAGACCCGACCGGTCCGGCGCCACGACACGAAGCCTTGCGCGCTGTGGCATTGCGCGCACTCGACGCGGACGGCGGGATCCTCGGCCGACAGGTCGCGCGTGAAGCGCGCCATCGGCGAGAGCCGCCACTCGTCGACGTGCGGCGAGCGGTGGTTCGTGTCCGGGTCGTCGGCGTCCGCGTCGTGGCAGCGCGCGCACACGCCGACCTGGAACTTCGACCCGTACTGCCACCGGAACTGCGGCGGGATGATCCGCCCCGGGCCGTGGCACGCGGCGCACCACACCGAGCCGTGACGGCGCACGCGACGCGGCATCTCCTCCCACACCTCCGGCCCGGGCGTGGGCTCCGCCCAGCCGACGCGCGCGGCGGTGTGATGCATGCCACCGTTGTCGATGCCGAAGTCAACTCCCGTTGCGTGGCAGCTCCAGCAGCGCTCTTCGAATTCCGGGCCCAGCTCGCCGGTCACGCCCCGCTGGAAGGTTTGCGCATGTGCAGTGTCGGCCCAGCCCTCGTCCTCGGCGCCGTGGCAGCCCTCGCGGCCGCAGTCGCGCGGGACGTCCTCGTAGGCGCCAGCCTGCAACAACATTTGCATCCCACTGGGCCCGTGCTCGACTACGTACGTTCCGAATCGATCCGGCCGGAACGACGGCGTGCGCGTCGACGCGTCGGCGAGCTCGGCCTCGCTGTTCTCGGGTCGGCTGGCGAGGGTCCACGCGTTGGTATCGCCGCTGCCCCCGTTGAGATAGACGTCTGCGCCGGTCGGGACCTGGAACAGGCCGCTCGCGGTGGGGCCCGCCACGACGCGCACCACGCGCTCCTCGACCTCGTCCCCGAAGGTCCCGCGGAGGCGGAATCGGTACTCACCGCGCTGGTGGTGATCGAAGGCGATCACTCCGATGCGATCGGAGAGCTGGACGAGCTCCTCGAGGGGGTGCGTGCGGACCACGAGGACGCGCCCCCGATCCTCCGTCCGGAGGCGGTCCTCGTCGAGCTCGACTCCCGCGGTCTGCGCCCACTCGAGGGGCGCGTCGGCCTCGCACCGGAGCCGGGCCTCCACCCGGACGAGCGTGTCGAAGCCCACTTGCACGTGTTCTTGCGCCACCTCGAGCCGCCCGAAGAGGTGGAGCGTCACCTCGGGCGGCTGCGCGCGCGTGACGTCGACCGTCTCGCTCGCGGCGCAGTGTCCGGGGGCCTCGGCGGTCAGGCGACGCCCGCGCCCCTCCTCGACGGGCACGCTGAAGCGGCCGTCTTCATCCGTCTCGGCGGTCGCGCCGTCGTCCGTCGAGACGATCGCGCCCGCGATGGGGGCGCCGGTCCGGCCGTCACGGACGACGCCGTTGACGTCGACGAGCTGCCCGGGGCCGCAGCCGCCCACCGCGAACACGCAGCTGAGGGCCATCGGCTCGAGGTTTCGAACGATCGTCCGGACCGTTCGAGCGAGCGTGTCGGCGCACGCCTCGAAGAAGGTCGGGGCTTCTCTCTCGGGCGGGGGGCCGGAGCTGCTCACCGAGGGGAGCCCGATCCGCGCGCGGACCATCGACGCCGAGACTACCACCCTTCGTCGGCGCGTCCAGAAGTCCGCGAGGGGGGTATCAACATGGAATCAAAGGCAGAACGGCGGGCGCCGAAGCACCCGCCGTTCTTCTCCCTGCAACTTGTTTTTATGTTCTCTAGCGCCTGCGGCGCACCAGGATCATCGACGCGAGCACGAGCGCAACGATCCATGCACCATCGCGCGGCGACGCCGGCGCGCCGACGCGGCACGAGCAGCCGTCTGTTCCACCTCCCGTCGTACCGGCGTCCGTCGCCGACATCGAGCCCCCGTCGGGGTCCATCATCATCGTGCCGCCGTCGGCGCCGGGCATGACCATGCCGCCGTCGGTGCCGGGCGTGATCGTCCCGCCGTCGCCGGGCATCGTCATCGGCGTGGGCGGGCAGCTCCGATCGAGCCCGTCGCACTCGTCCTCCGGATCGGCGGGCATCGCGCACGCCATGTCGTCGGACGGGTAGAGGAACTGGATGGCGGCGATGTCGTCGTCGCCCAGCGTCTGCTTGCTGATGTCGCCGGGCGCGTAGCGCGGGAACGTGGCGTTCATCTCCATCGCGGACGTGATGCCGAGCGAGCGGCCGATCAGCGCCGTCACGACGCTTTGCACGTCTAGAGCCTCGGCGGCGCCGTCGGTGGCCCACGCGTGGTCACGCGTGTTGAGCACCGCGGTCCCGCCGATGAGCGTCCCGGTCCCGTCGTGCGCGAAGTAGAAGTGGCCGACCGACGGACCGCCCGTCCACTCCTCGGCGCTGTCGGTGAAGTAGACGAGGATGTAGATCTCGCCCATGTCGCTCATCCAGTGCGCCCGGCTCGTCGAGTCGGTGGTCGCGCCCTCGGTCATGACGAGCGTCGTGCAGCCCGCGTCGTTCCACGTCGTGAACGCGGCGCGGATGGCGTCGCCCACCCCCTCGACCCCGGCGGGGAACGTGGACTCGTTGATCCGGTAGGTGACGTCGACGGTGCCCATCGGCGGGTCGTCGGTGTCGGCGTACCGGATCGGGACGAGGGTGTCGGTGCCCCGCACCTCGAGGTAGTAGGCGCGGGACGCCGAGGGGAGGATCGTCGCGGCGGCGACGAGGCAGAAGGCAAGGATGTGGCGGGCGTTGGACATCGTGTTCAGCTCCTCTTCACTCACACGATCCACCGGTGGGAACACACTGCTGCGTGACCCCGGATCGCGTCCCGATGGTCCTGCATTCGTAGCCGGCGCCGCAATCGCCACCGCCCGAGCACTCGCGGCCGCACATCGCGTAGCCGTCCGAGCGGAAGATGCAGAGGTCGCTCCCGCCGCCGCAGTCGCCGTGGCTGTCGCAGTAGGAGCACAGCCCGCCGTCCGAGGCGCACGCCGGCGCGGTGTGCGTGCTCGGGATGATGCAGTCGGCGTGACCGTCGCGGTCGCGGTCCTCCTGGTCCTCGCAGCAGTCGTGGTTGAAGTAGAAGTAGCGGCAGCCGCAGGCGGTGTCCGGGCGGTCGACGAGGCCCGACGCGGTCACCCGAGGCTCGACGCAGCGACCCCAGCTTCCGTCAGGCAAGCAGGTTTGCTTACCCCAGGAGCAGTACGTCGCGTCGTCACACCACCGCTCGACGCCCGGCACGCACTCGCCGCGGCCCGTGTCCGGGATGTCCGGCTGGTCCGGGGTGCAGATGCGGAACTCGTCGCCGAAGTGACAGTCCCAGTCGCCGCCGCCCCCGCCGTCCGGGTAGTCCGGGGTGTCGTCCGAGCAGACCACGAACTCGCCCTGGAGCTCGCAGTTCCACTCACCGCCGCCGCCGCCGTCCGGGATGTCGTTGCCGTGGCGCCGGCAGTAGGTCGTCCCGTTCTGATCCCAGCAGGCCCACTCGCCGTCGTCGGGGACGTCCGGGTTGTTGTTGCGGCACTCGGTCGAGCCGTCACCCGGGTCGTAGCAGCTCCACCCGCCGCCGTCGCCGGGGCCACCGCCGCCGGGGATGGTGTCGCAGACGCGGAACTCGTCCTCGAACCAGCAGTTGTACGGGCCGCCCGCGCCGCCGTCGGGGTAGCTCGGCGTCGTGTCCGTGCAGACCACCAGGTCACCCTGGAGCTCGCAGTTCCACGCGTCGCCGCCGCCCCCGTCGGGGAAGTCGCCGTGGCGGGAGCAGACCGTGCTGCCGTCCACGTCCTCGCAGTCCCAGTCCCCGCCGTCCGGGTAGTCCGGGCCGGGGTTGATGCAGTGCTTCCGGTCGTTGGGCTGGTCCTCGCAGATCCAGTAGTCCGGGCACTCGTAGAGGCTGCAGTCCCCTCCGATCGCGCAGTCCGGGTCCGCCGGGCACACCGGCGTGGGGACCTCTCCGATGTCCCCCTCGTCGGGTTGGCCGAAGCGGTCCCCCGTTCCGGTGCCGAAGCCGCCGACGCACGCGGGGAGCGCGAGGGAGGCGATGAACACGAAGCAGAGCTGACGAATCGGGCGCATGGTGTGGTCTCCTCGGAGGGGGTGTTGTGCAGGGTCCGTGCCGCGCTGGGTGTCGGCTGCGATCCGGCTCCTCGAGTCGCCGCCGGGAGCGCGCCGTGTTCCCGCAGTCCCCAGCGGCGTTCCCGCCGCGGTTACAGCCCTCGGAGCCGAACGCGCGCTATGCTGTCGCCGTGGTGCGCGTCGCCCTGGCGTTGGTGATCACGAGCCTGCTGGCGCCCGCGAGCGCGCGCGCCTTCGAGCGCACGCGGGTCGACACCGACCCGGACAAGGCGCTCTTCTGGCAGTTCCGGACGGTGCTCCTGCACCCGGCGTACGACACCTCCGAGGACGTCGGGCCCGCCGCCGTCGAGTCGGCGCTGGCGCGCTCGATCACGACCTGGAACCAGGCGGCGATCGGGTGCAGCGACCTCCGCCTCGTCGACGACGGATACCCGACGGGCCTGACCACGAACCTCACCGGCGGTCGCCCCGACATGGACAACCGGATCGTCTGGCGCGAGGACGACTGGCCGGCCGAGGTGTCCGGCGCGACCCTCGCGCTGACGACCCTGGTCTACCGCCGCTCGACCGGTGAGATCGAGGACGCCGACATCGACCTCAACGGGTTCAACCACACGTTCACCGACACCGACGACCCCGCCCTGGTGAACACAGATGTGGAAAACACGTTGACGCACGAGCTCGGCCACCTCATCGGCCTCGCGCACGTCGACGACCCGGAGGCGACCATGTACGGGCTGAGCCTCCCCGGCGATCTCGACAAGCGGACCCTCGCCGCCGACGACCGCGACGGGCTCTGCTGGATTTACCCGGAGGGGCGGCTCAGCCCGAGCGCGCCCCGCATCCCGGGCGGCAACCTCATGGGCGGGTGCGCCGCCGCGCCGCGGCCCTCGAACGCCGCGCCGGTCGGCCTCCTCAGCCTGGCGCTGCTGCTTCTTCGACGAAGGCGCGCAGCTCGGCGATGAGGCTGCCAGGGCGGAACGGCTTCCGCATCCATCGCAGGCGCGCGTCGTCGGGCAGGCACCACCCGAGCTCCTCGGCGCTCGCGGCGCTCAGGATGACGACGGGGACGCGGTCGCCGCACCGCTCGCGGACGCCTCGGTAGAAGGTGAGCCCGTCCATGTCCGGCATCATCGCGTCGACGATCACGAGGTCGATCGGCGCGGCGAGGATCCGCTGCATCGCCTGCGCCGGGTCCTCGAGCACCTCGGCCTCGCAGCCCCCGGCCGTCTTCAGGGTGATCTCGAGGAGGCGCCGGGTGGAGGACTCGTCGTCGAGCGCGACGACGCGCCAACCGAGCGCGTCGGCCGCCTTCGTCGCCGCCGGCGCCGCCTCGGCCGGGGGCTTCGCGGCCGCCCCCGCGCCCGCGCTCTCGGCCGCCTTGGCCAGCCGCCGGGCGCCCTCGACCACGACCATCGTCGAGGCGCCCGCGGTGATCGCCGCCTCGAGCCGCCCCGCGCGATCGGTGAGCCCCTGATGACCGGCGCTCCCCGCGATGCCCCGCAGCTTGTGGGCGAGGCGCTTGATCTCGTCCCGAGCCGGCTCCTCGCCCCGGTCGAGGCGCGCCGCCGCGTCGCAGAGCGCGGCCGCGCGATCGGCGAACCCCGCCTCGGTCTTGGCGTGCAGCGCGGCGAGCCGCGCCTCGAGCTCGGAGAGCTTGCTCATGCCTCCCTCGAAGGATCCTCCAGAAGTGCCAAATCTTGCAGGATTTATCGCGCGCAGGCACGCTGAGGCGACGCTCGATGAGCCAGTCTGGTCTCCCCGACCCCCCCACGATTCCTCCTCCGCATCGGAGCGCGCCGCCCTCGATCCCCCCGGGGATCGGCGTCGGGACGGTGCTCGATCGCAAGTACGAGATCGTCGAGAGCCTCGGCGAGGGCGCGATGGGCGTGGTCTTCCTCGGCCGCGACCTGCAGCTCGAGCGCAAGGTCGCGATCAAGTTCATCCAGCCCGAGATGGTGCAGAGCGACGAGGCCCACGAGCGCTTCCTGCTCGAGGCCCGCGCGATGGCCCGGGTGAAGCACGTCAACGTCGTCGACATCTACGCCTACGGCGAGTTCGCTCGCGCGCCGTACTTCGTCATGGAGTACGTGCCCGGGGTCACCGCGTTCGAGTGGATGGAGGACCACGGCCGGCCGCACCTCTCGGTCGACGAGGCGATCGGGATCCTCGACCAGACCTGCCGCGGCATCGCCGCCATCCACGCGGCCGGCGCGGTGCACCGCGACCTCAAGCCGACGAACGTCCTCATCGGGCCGGCGTTCCGCGTGTGCGTGATGGACCTCGGGCTCTCGAAGGTGCTCGACCGGCCGGCGAGCGCCCCCAAGGACACGGTGAGCGGGACGCCCGCGTACATGGCGCCGGAGGTCGTGCTCGGCACGCCGCTCGACGCCGAGCTCGAGCAGCAGGCCGACGTCTACGCGCTCGGCGTGATGGCGTTCGAGATGATCACGGGGCGCCTGCCGTTCACCCACGTGAGCCCGACCGAGATGATGCTCGCGCACGTCGAGCAGCAGCCGCCGGTGCCGAGCGAGCTGCGCAACGATCTGCCCGAGGCGTTCGACGCGGTCATCCTCGGCGCGCTCGCCAAGAACCCGCGCGAGCGCACGCGCGGCGCCGAGGCCTTCCGCCGCGCGCTGCTCGGCGCGCGCGAGAGCGTGAGCTCGGCCAAGGCGTCGCTGCGGATCCTGATCGCGGACGACGACGACGACTTCCGCGACCTCGTCGAGGAGACCCTCCGCTACGCGTTCGACGGGGCCGAGATCGTCACCGTCGCCGACGGCGAGGCGGCGGTCCGCGCCGCGGAGGCCGGCCCCGTCTCGCTCGCGGTCATCGACCTCGACATGCCGCGCATGAACGGCGTGGAGGTCACCGCCGCGTTCCGCGCGACCCCGCACCTCGAGAAGACCCCGATCCTCGTGGTGACCGCCACCGGCGGCGCGCCCGACTGGCGCCTCCTGCAGTCGCTCGGCGCCGACGGCTTCGTCGTGAAGCCCATCGACCCGGTCAGCCTCATCGCGCTCGCGCGTCGGACGCTCGCGCCCGATCGTTGATCGCAATTGGCGGCCCCCGCGACGCCGTGCGTCACCGCGCGGCGGAGAGGTGCGTGATCGCGATCGCGAGCGCGTCGGTCGCGTCCGCGCCGAGCGCCTGGTCGAGGTGGAGCATCGCGCTCACGAGCCGGCCGAGCTGCTTCTTGTCGGCCGCGCCGCGCCCCGCGACGGTGCGCTTCACGAGCGCCGGGGGGTACTCGCCGAGCCCGAGGCCGCGCCGCGCGACGAGCAGCAGCACCACGCCGCGCACGTGGCCGAGCTTGATCGCCGCGTTCGGGTACTTCGCGAAGAACACGTCCTCGACCGCCACCGCGTGCGGCTGATGCTCGGTGATCAGCGCGTCGAGCCGGTCGTAGACGATCTCGAGCCGGTCCGCGAGCGGGGCCTTCTCGTCGAGCTTGATCACGCCCGCGCCGACGCCGCGCAGGCCCCCGCGGGTCCGCTCGACGACGCCCCAGCCGGTGCGTCGCGTGCCCGGGTCCACGCCGAGGACGCGGGTCAAGCGTCGAGCTCGGCGATCAGCTCCTCGGACGGAGTGAAGTCGCTGTAGACGTTCTGCACGTCGTCGTGATCGTCGAGCGCCTCGAGCAGGCCGACGTTGGTCTTGCCCTCCTCGCCGCCGAGCTCCTTGTCGAGCTTCGCGATCTGCTCGAGCTTGCTGCCGGACACCGGGATGCCCGCGGCGTCGATCGCGTCCCGCACCACGTCGAGGTCGGTGCGGTCGGTGGTGACCACCCACTGCTCGTCCTCGCCGCGCAGATCTTCCGCGCCCGCGCCGACCGCGATCTCGAACAGCTGCTCCTCGGTCGCCGCGTCCCGCGCGACGCGGACGACGCCCTTCTGATCGAACGCCCACCCCGCGGAGCCGACCTGACCCATCTGCCCGCCGTTGCGCTCGAACACCTTGCGCACCTCGGCGGACGTCCGGTTGCGGTTGTCGGTGAGCACCTCGACGAGCACGAGCGTCCCGCCCGCGCCGACCCCCTCGTAGGTGAGCTCCTCGTAGCTGACGCCCTCGAGCTCCCCGGTGCCCTTCTTGATCGCGCGGTCGATGTTGTCGGCGGGCATGTTGATGGAGCGCGCCTCGTCGATCGCGCGCCGCAGCCGCGGGTTGCCGCCGGGATCGCCGCCGCCGAACCGGGCCGCGATCGTCAGCTCCTTGATCACCTTCGTGAACATCTTGCTGCGCTTGACGTCCTGCCGGCCCTTGCGGTGCTTGATGCTCGACCATTTGTTGTGCCCGCTCATGGCGCTCTCCTCGGAGGCCGGAAAATAGGGAGGCCATGGGCGCCGCGTCAACCGCGGGCCGGCGTGATATGACGGCGCCATGTTCGAGCTGCCTCCCGCGCCGCGCATGAGCGGCGGTCTCCTTCGCTCGGTGGTCGCCGCGACCGCGGCCGAGCCCGTGCGGCGCGCGCTCGCCGCGATCATGCGCAAGGACCTCGGGATCGAGGCGGCGCTGGCGCTGCCCGCGTCCTCGCGCGATCGGATGCCGCTGTCGTGCGCGGTGGTCGCGGGGCGGCCGCCGAGGGACGGCGCGTCCGAGGACCTGCCGATCCCCGACGCGCCCACCGCGATCCCGAGCGCCGCGACCTGGCACGCGCGTTACGCGGCGGGCGACACGAACCCCGTCGAGGCGACCGAGCGCGCGATCGCCGAGGCCCGGCGCCTCGCGAGCGCGCGCCCGACCTTGAGCTGCATGACGCACATCGACGACGGCGGGGCGCTGCGCGACGCGAAGGCGAGCGCCGCCCGCTGGGCGAAGGGCGAGCCCCTCGGCCCGCTCGACGGCGTCGTCGTGCCCATCAAGGAAGAGGTCGACATCGAGGGCTCCGCGAACCGCCTCGGCACCGCGTTCATCGAGCCGTCGACCGACGCCCGCGACGCGACCTGCGTGGCGCGGCTGCGCGCCGCGGGCGCGATCATCCTCGGCCAGACGATCATGACCGAGATGGGCATGTCGCCCCTCGGCGGCAACACCCAGCGGCCGATGCCGCGCAACGCGCACGCGATCGATCGCCTCGCGGGCGGCAGCTCGACGGGGAGCGGCGTCGCGGTCGCGTCCGGGCTCGCGCCGGTCGCGCTCGGCAGCGACGGCGGCGGCTCGGTCCGCATCCCCGCGTGCTTCAACGGCCTGTTCGGGATCAAGCCCACCTTCGGCCGCATCTCGCGCCACGGCGACGGCTTCGACGGGACCATGGATCACCTCGGCCCGATCGGCGCGTCCGCGCGCGACCTCGCGATCTTCCTCGAGATCGCGGGCGGCGAGGACCCGCTCGACGAGCTCACGCGCGGGACGCCGGCGATCGCGCCGGGCTCCCTCGTCGCGTCGCTCGGTCGCGGGGTGCGCGGCCTGCGGATCGGCGTGCTGACCCAGGAGCTCGCCGCCGCCGAGGTCGCCGTGCAGGACGCCTGCGCCGACGCGCTCGACGCGCTCGAGGCCGACGGGGCGACGCTCGTCGACGTCGAGCTCCCGCTCCTCGAGCACGCCGCGGGCATCGGCTACCTGACCATCGGCATCGAGACGTACACCGCGCTGCTCGACGCGCGCCGCGATCACTTCGCGCAGATGGGCCCCGACCTCCAGCTCCTCATGCGGCTCGTGTCGACGTTCGGGGCGGGCGACTACCTCGACGCGCAGGGCCTGCGCGCGCAGCTGCGCCGCCAGGCCGCCGAGGCGCTCGGCGAGTACGACGTGCTCGTGATGCCGACCACGGTCTCGGTCGCCCCCGAGGTCACCGCGCTCGATCTCGAGGCGGGCTTCGCCGACACCCCCGCGCTGCACGGCGCGTGTCGCTTCGCGTTCCTCGGCAACCTCACGGGCCTGCCCTGCGCGACCGCGCCGGTCGGCTCGGGCGAGGCGGGGCTGCCCGTGGGCCTTCAGGTCGTCGGCGACGCGTTCGACGAGGCGACCGTCCTCTCCGTCCTCGCGCACCTCGAGCGCGTCGGCGCCGCGTCCGTCCGCGCCCCGCGCGTCCCCGTCTACCCCCTCGGCAAGTGAGCCGCTCATGACCACGATCGGAACCGCCCGCACCGCCTCCGCGACCAAGGTCCTCCTGCTCGGCTCCGGGGAGCTCGGCAAGGAGGTCGCGATCGAGCTCATGCGCTACGGCGTCGAGGTCGTCGCCGTCGACCGCTACGCGAACGCGCCCGCGATGCAGGTCGCGCACGCGTCGCACGTGCTCCCCATGACCGACGGCGCGAAGCTCCGCGCGATCATCGAGGCGGAGAAGCCCGATCTCGTCGTCCCCGAGATCGAGGCGATCGCGACCGACACGCTGCTCGAGCTCGAGCGCGAGGGCTTCACCGTGATCCCCACCGCGCGCGCCGCGCGGCTCACGATGGACCGCGAGGGCATCCGCCGGCTCGCCGCCGAGGAGCTGGGGCTGCGCACGTCGCCTTACCGCTTCGCGGGCACCGAGGCCGAGTACCGCGACGCGGTCGCCGCGATCGGCCTGCCGTGCGTCGTGAAGCCGGTGATGAGCTCGTCCGGCAAGGGACAAAGCACCTTGCGTACGACAGATGACGTCGAGCGCGGCTTCGCGTTCGCGAACGAGCAGGCCCGCGGCGGCGCCGGCCGGGTCATCGTCGAGGGCTTCGTCGACTTCGACTACGAGATCACGCTCCTCACGGTGCGCCACGCGGGCGGCACGACGTTCTGCGCGCCGGTCGGGCACCGGCAGGTGAGCGGCGACTACGTCGAGAGCTGGCAGCCGCAGCCGATGTCGGACGCGGCGCGGGCGGAGGCCGAGCGGATGGCCGCGGCGGTGACCGAGGCGCTCGGCGGCCGCGGCCTCTTCGGGGTCGAGCTCTTCGTGAAGGGCGACACCGTGTGGTTCAGCGAGGTGTCGCCGCGGCCGCACGACACCGGCATGGTCACGATGATCTCGCAGGACCTCAGCGAGTTCGCGCTGCACGCGCGCGCGATCCTCGGCCTCCCGATCCCGGAGCCGCTCCGCCAGCACGGGCCGAGCGCCTCCGCGGTGATCCTCGTCGCGGGCGACTCGGACGCCCCGACGTTCGAAGACGTGGAGCGGGCGCTCGTCGAGCCCGACACGCAGCTGCGCCTCTTCGGCAAGCCCGAGGTCCGCGGCCACCGCCGGCTCGGCGTCGCGCTCGCGCGCGCGGGATCGATCGACGAGGCGCGCGCCAAGGCGGAGCGCGCCGCGGCCGCCGTCCGGGTCGTGCTCTGAGACGGCCTCTCAGCTCTTGGTGAGCTCTTCTCGCAGCGCGAGCATCTCGGCGCGCGCCTCGGCGTCCACGTCGGGGAACTTCGGGTCGATCTGCTCGAGCGTGCGGCGGAAGAGGTCGGCGACGACGCGGCGCATGTAGGCCTTGTCGTCCGCGGGCACCGCGTACCAGGGCGCCCAGGGTCGGCTCGTGGCGTTCAGCGCGCGCTCGTAGGAGTCCATGTACTGGTCCCACAGCCGGCGCTCGGCGATGTCGCCGGGGTTGAACTTCCAGTTCGCCTCGGGCTCGTCGATCCGATCCACGAAGCGGTCGCGCTGCTCGTCGCGGCCGACGTTGAGGAAGAGCTTGAGCACCACCGTGCCGTTGCGCGCGAGGTGCTTCTCGAAGTCGCGGATCGACTCGTAGCGCTCTTCGAACAAGGTCTCGAGCTCGGGAGCGTGCGGGATCCGCTGCCCGGCGAGGTACTCGGGGTGGACGCGCACCACGAGGACCTCCTCGTAGTGGCTGCGGTTGAAGATCCCGATCCGGCCGCGCTCGGGGAGCTGCTTGTTGATGCGCCAGAGGAAGTCGTGGTCGAGCTCCTCCGAGCTCGGGGACTTGAAGGACGAGACCTGGCAGCCGGCCGGGTTCACGCCGCTCATCACCGCGCGGATCGTGCCGTCCTTGCCGGCCGCGTCCATCGCCTGGAACACCATCAGCACGGCGTGCGAGTCGTTCGCGTAGAGCGCCTGCTGCAGCTCGGCGACCGCCGCGATGGATTCCTCGAGCGCCTCCTGGTTCTCCTTCTTCCGCTTCTTGCCGCCCTTCCCTTTGGGGGGCGAGGTCGGCGCGTCCGCGATGCGGAAGCTGCCGTCGAAGGGGACGAGGTAGGGGCTGTCGACGGGGTGGAAGCGATCGGCCATCGGGCGAGGATACACGCCGGTCAGCGGGCCACCTCGCGGAACGCCGCCAGCGCGCGCTCGATCTCGTCGTCGGTCACGTAGGGCGCGGGGCCGAACCGCAAGAGTCGCCCGCGCGCGTCGACGAACACGCCGCGCTCGCGGAGGCGCGCCACCGTGCCCGACGCGTCGTCGAGCTCGACCGTCACGAACCCGCCGCGCGCCTCCGGCGTGCGCACGTTCCAGCCCTCGAGGCCGTCGCGGATCCGCGCCGTCTGCACGAGCGAGCGCTCGCGCAGTCGATCGATCGTGAGGCCCTGCTCCTCGAAGAAGCGGATCACCCGCCGGGCGCGGTAGTGGCTCGTGGGGTCGTAGGTCGAGCCCGCGAAGCGATCGGCGGGGCGAGAGCCGTAGCCGACGCGGGCGGCGCCGCGCGGCGCGGCGAGGTTGGCGAAGTCGCTGAACCACCCGGTGAACACCGGCCGGCGATCGCACGACGCCGGGACGCGGAGCCAGCAGTTGCCCTCGCCCCACTGCAGGTACTTGTAGCCGCCGCCGGTCGCGAACACGTCGCCCCGCAGGCGGAAGGGGATCGCGCCGTGGGCGTGGTAGGTGTCGAGGAGCACCTCGGCGCCGACCGCGCGCGCGGCGTCGATCGCCACGTCGAGCGCGGGCACGATGGCGCTGGTCTCGAAGAGCACCGTCGAGAACGCGAGGCCCGCGGTGTCCGGCTCGATGGCCTCGGCGAGCCGCGCGGTGAGCGTGTCGAAGGGCTCCGGCGCGACCCACGTGACGCGCAGGCCTTCCTCTTCGAGGCGGGTGAGCTGTCGGCGCAGCGAGTGGAACTCCCCGTCGGTGGTGACGACGTGCGGCCGCGCGCGCAGGTCGAGCGCGCTGAGCCAGCGGGTCACGAGCTCGTGCGTGTTCTGACCGAGCGCGATCTCGTCGGGCTGCGCGCCCACGTGCCCGGCGATCGCGGCGCGGACCACGTCGGCCGCCTCGGAGGCCGCCGCCCACTTGTCGTCGACGTGCGCGGCCGCGTCGTCGTACGCCTCGAGCACCCCCTCGCGAGCCACGTCGGGCCAGGCCTGGTGGCTGTGACCCGTCAACAGGACGCGATCGTCGCGCAGGAAGCGAGCGTAGTGCGGGCGCAGAGCGTGGGGGTCGATCACCCGGGAGGTATACGCGAAGAGGCCCGCCCCGTCGTGACGGAGCGGGCCTCGCTGGTCGCGCCCGGCTAACTCAGCCGCAGACGCCGTCGATGCAGGACTGACCGCTCATGCAGTCGCTGGCCGCCGCGCAGTCGGTCGTCGCCTCGTTGGTGGTGCCGCAGACCATGTCGATGCAGAACGTGAGCGCCACGTCGAAGCGGGGGCACTCGGCGTGCTCGACGCACGGGGAGCGGCAGGCGCCGTTGCGGCAGACCGCGCCGGTCATGCAGTCGGAGTCGCTCGTGCAGAACGGGTTGGGGCGGGTGTCGACGTGGCAGCGACCGTACTTGCAGTAGCGGCCCTCGCCACACTCGGCGTCCGCCGAGCACTCGTCCTGACAGGCGCCGTCCACGCAGATCTGGCCCGTCGCGCAGCCGGTGTTGTCCGCGCACTCGCCGACCGGCGGGGGCACGTTCTCGCAGTAGCCGTCGGCGTTGCAGGTCTGACCCTCGGGGCAGACGTTGTCGACGGCGCAGGTGGGCGTGCAGCTCTGGTCGACACAGATGCGGCCCTCGCCGCACTCCGTGTTGAAGTGGCAGGTGTCCTCGACGTCACGGCACTCGGAGTCGACGCAGACCTGACCGCTCGCGCAGTCGGTGTCGGCGCTGCACTCGGGCGGCGCGACGCGCGGCGTGCACACACCGTCGAGGCACTCGAGGTCCGCGTCACAGTCGTCGTTGGTGGTGCAGTCGCCCGGGGTCGGGGTGGGGACGGGCTCGGTCGGGGCCACGCACCAGCCATCGCGACAGACGGTGCCCATGACGCACTCGTCGTCCCGGGTGCAGCCCGCGCTGGCGCAGCCGAGGTCGGTGCACGTCATGTCGGTGGGACATTCGAAGTCGCCACGACACAGGGTGCGATCGGGGGGGGCCACGTCCCGACAGCCGACGCCGTCGCAGAAGTAGCAGCCATCGGCGTCGCAGTAGTAGTCCTCCTGCGCGCAGCCACCGAGCACCGTCGCGGCGCCCAGGGTGACGAACGAGATGAAGGCTAGGCGGTGCAGCACGAGGTACCTTTCTCCCGCACCGAAGGGCGGGCAACGGCACATGTACCAGGATTCGTGCCAGGGCGTGGAGTACTGCGGATCGCGTTCGATTCGTCCGCAGCGTCAACGCCCGTTCACGCGGAACCGCCTCCGAGTGAACACCGCGGCACAGGCCGGCCTCGGGCGGCTAGACTCGGGCCCGTGAAGGGAGCCCCCGTCTGGATTCTCGCGCTCGGCGTCTGCGCGACCGCCTGCGGCGGCAGCGCGCGGGACCAGGGCCCCTCGCGGACGCTCCAGCAGTACGCCGGCGCGCTGAGCCGGGGGGACGCGGCCACCGCGTGGGCGCTCCTCGACGAGGACGCGCGCCGCGGGCGCAGCCCCGAGGAGCACGCGGCCTTGTTGTCGACCAACGCCGCGGAGCTGCGCGAGCAGGGTGAGGCGCTCGCCCGGTCGGCGGCCCCCGAGACGATCGACGCCCAGGCGCGGGTCCAGCTCGCGAGCGGCGAGACCATCCTCCTCGTCCTCGAGGAGGGGGGCTGGCGCATCGACGGCGGGGTCCTCGACGCCGCGGGGCTCGTCACCCCGCTCGACGCCGTCGCCGCGTTCCGGCGCGCGCTCATGCGTCGCGACCTCCCCGGCGTCGAGCGCGTGCTCAGCCGCCAGACCCGCGCCGAGTGGGAGGAGGAGGTCCGCCGCGTGATCGAGGGCACCGAGGACACCGACGACCTCGAGGTCGAGGTCCAGGGCAACCGAGCGCGCGTGCGCACGACGGGCGGCGGCTCGATCGAGCTGGTCCGCGAGTCCGGCGAGTGGCGGGTCGTGGACATCCACGGCCCCAATTGAAGAACGGCGGAGACCCGAGGGTCCCCGCCGTCCGTTCAGGTCGATCGACCGATCGAGATCAGGGAGCGCAGAGCGAGCGCTGGCCCGGGATGCGCACGATGATCTGACGGCGGTCCGCTTCGACGGTGCCGTCGCCGACGACGATGATCGGCACGTTGAAGATCTGGTCGGTGCACGTCGCGGCGACGAAGCCGTCGTTCTCCACGACGATCTGGAAGCTCACCAGGCAGCCCGGCTCGACGCCCGTGAAGGAGTCCAGCGTGCCGTCGGGGGTGAGCGTCGGGGGCGTGCCCGGCGTGAGGCGGTCGGCGAAGGCCGGCGGGACCGTGCAGGTCGCCGGGTCGTAGCTGACCGGGATGCCGCGGACGAAGAACATCCGCTCGTCGACGGCCGTGGCCGGATCGTCGCGCGCCTCCGTGTGCAGCGTGCCGAAGTTCACGAAGGTCGTGAGGTCGGCGATCGCCGCGTCGATGCTCGTGCCGAGGCCCGAGCCCGTGGTGTTGACCGAGTAGACGAGGGGGCAGAGATCCTGCGTCGGGGCGGGGCCCGCTCCGTCCGGATCCCAGTTCTCAGCGGCGCGGTTCATCCCCATGAAGCCCGTGTCGCACATGCCCGCGGTCGGCGCCTTCCACGCGCCCGTGCGCACCGCGAACGTCGAGATCTCCGCGCGCGCGTCGACCGCGTTCGGGTCGCCGGTCGAGTCGCTGACGATGCCCATCACGACGGCGCCGATGGCGTCGAGCGCGGCGAGCGTCTGGGCGACGCTCTTGGGCTGCTGGTCCGGCATCGCGCCGAAGTCGGTCATGCGGTACTCGTCGCAGCCGTCGGTCGCGGTGTTGCCGCACCAGGTCGCGCGGTCACCCGCGGTGACGGTGTTGTCGTCCCAGCGGCGGTGGAACGAGTAGTCGGTCGCCATGATGACGATCGGGAGCGCGTCCATGCGGAAGCCGACCCCGCCGATCATGCCGTGACCGCGCGTCGCGTCGAAGCCCGTCGCCGGGTTGAAGGGCGCGACCCAAGCGGTGCCGGTGGTGGAGCGGAAGCCCTGGCCGGTCGCCGCCTGGTACAGACCCTCGAGGTGGCTCTCCGGGCCGTCGGAGCCGCCGTGGAGCGGCATGTCGAGCGCGTTCACGCCCCGGGTGATGTCGGCCATCACGGTGGTGACGCGCTGCTCGAGCCCGAAGGGCACGTCCGACCCGCCGCCGTAGCCGGCGGTCGGGAAGTCGTCGAAGCGCGCGACGCCGAACGCGGTGTCCGGGATCGTGGTGCGGATGCGCCCGACGAGGCCGGCGAGCTCCATCTGCAGGTTGTTGATCTCGCCGCCCATCGACCCGGTGGTGTCGACGAGGAAGAGGATGTCCGCGCGACGGATCTGCGGGTCGAACTGCAGGACGTCGGTGCGGGCCATGCCGCCCGGGGGCAGGTCGAAGGTGAAGTCGCCGCCGCCGCCGATGGTGTCGGCCGGGTCGTTGGGGTCGGTGCCGGCCGCGATCTCGGCGGCGTCGGTGTCGCCGTCGCCGTCGCTGTCGGGGTCGGTCGGGTCGGTCCCGTAGACGCTGACCTCGTCGCCGTCGGAGAGGCCGTCGTTGTCGCTGTCGAGATCGCGGAAGTCCGGGAGGCCGTCGCCGTCGCTGTCGACGGGCGGGCTCATCACGTCGGTGTCGCCGGCCTCGGTGGCGTCGGTGAGGCCGTCGCCGTCGGAGTCGTCGTCCATGTAGTCCGGCGTTCCGTCGCCGTCGGTGTCACGCATCGCCGCGGCGCCCTCGTCGACGTCGCTGATGGTGTCGCTGTCGGCGTCGACCGTCGGCCGCATGCCGCACGAGCCCGCGTTGCACGCGGTCCCCGTCGGGCAGGCGTTGTCGCACATGCCGCAGTGGTTGACGTTCGCGTCGACGTCGACGCAGGAGCCGCTGCACTCGACGGTGCCGCCGGCGCAGTTGAGCGCGCAGACGCCCGCGCTGCAGACCTCACCGGTGCCGCAGGTGTTGCCGCAGGTGCCGCAGTTGTTGGGGTCGACCTGGCTGTCGACGCAGCGACCGCCGCAGGCCTCGGTGCCCAGGCCGCAGGCGCCCGAGCAGGTGCCCGTGTTGCAGACCTCGCCGCTCGCGCAGGCCATGCCGCAGCTGCCGCAGTTGCCGGGGTCGTTGCGCGGGTCGACGCAGGTGCCGCCGCACTGGACGAGCGCGCCGGTGCACGAGCCCTGCGGCGTGCAGGTGCCGCTCAGGCAGGTCTCGCCGGTGCCGCACGTGGTGCCGCAGCCGCCGCAGTTGCTGGGATCGAAGCGCGTGTCCACGCAGCTGCCACCACACTCCGTGGTGCCGCCCGTGCACATCCCGCCGCCGCCGCCGTCGGTCCCCGGCGGGACGCCGCCGTCGGTGCCGCTCGGGCTGTCGCCGTCGCACCCGGCGAAGGCGACCGCGGCGAGGATCGCCGTCAGGCCTACTAGACCAAGCTGTCTTCTCATCGAATGCTCCCCGTGTGGAAACCGACTCCGCGCGTCCGCGAGAGCCTACGTCTGCTTTTTCGAGTGTTCCTTCGCGAGCCGGCGATCGCGTGCGCTCACTCACGCGAACCGAGGAGGATCGCCAGTCACGTTGACGTCGGAGGGGCGGCGGGCTCGACCGACTTCAACAGGAAGTGGACGTTCGCCGTCGCGATCGGCTTGTCCACGTCGCCCTGCCAGGCCTCGGCGTGGACGATCACGATGCGGCGCCCGCGCTTCGTGACGCGGGCGCGCGCCCACGTCGCCTCCGCCCGACCGGAGCGCAGGTAGTCCACGGTCAGGGTCACGGTCTTGGGGAGCTCGTCGGTCTCTGTCGACCGGAGCACGGTGAAGATCGCGGTCGACTCGAGGAGCGCGCCGACCGAGCCGCCGTGCAGCGCCGGGACGCTCGAGTCGCCGATGAGCCGCTCCGCGAAGGGCATCCTCACGCGCAGCTCCTCGCCGTCGAGCTCGGCGCTCAGCCCGAGGAAGCGCGCGTAGGGGATCTTCGCGATCAGCGGGTCGAGGTCCTCCGCGCTGCGCGCCTCGCGCAGGCGGTCGGTGAGGTGGTCGGCGCTCACGATCGGTCCCTCACTCCGCGGCCTTCCGGATGAAGGTCGCGGCGACCGACGCGATCGGGTCGTCGGGCGCGTCCTCGTGGTAGGCGAGGCCGCGCGCGAAGGCGATGCTGCGCGTGACCTTGAAGCACTCGGCGTGAGCGATCACGGCCTCGGGCGGGCGCGCGGGCTTGAGGTAGTCGATGCGCAGGTCCACCGTCGCGATCGGCTCGCGCGTGCCGAGCTTGATCATGACGGCCATGCCGCAGGCGGCGTCCATCAACGTCGTGATCGCGGCGCCGTGGAGGACGCCCGTGCTCGGGTCGCCGACGAAGCGCTCGTCGTAGGGGAGCTTCATCCACGCCTCGCCGCGCGCGTGGCGGAAGTCGATCAGCTGGAGCCCGAGCTCCCGGTTGTGCGGCACGCCCGCCTGCACGTGGTCGTTGATCTGCTTCGTGATCGCGGCTCGCTGCTCGGGCGTCACGCGCGCACCGTAGCACTCGCGACCGCTCGACGTAGAGTGCGCCGGTGGAGTGTCCTGGCTGGGCCACGGCGACCTTCGACGCCGACGGCGCGCGCGCCATCGAGACGGGCGGCGTGGCGGATCTGGTGACCGGCGCGCCGATCGCGGCCACCACGCGCTTCCGCTGGTTCTCCGTCACCAAGGTCGTGACCGCGCTCGCGATCCTGCGCGCCGTCGAGGGGGGCCGGCTCGGCCTCGAGGACGACGTGCGCGAGCGCCTGCCCTGGTTCCGTCCGCGCGCTCGGGTGACGCCGCGCCACCTCCTCAGCCACGCGTCGGGGCTCGCCGATCCGATCTCGTTCGGGTGGGTCCACCCGCCCGGTCGGCCGCGGCGCTCGGACGCCGAGCTCACCCGCGCCACGTTCGCGCGCTACGCGAGGCTGCGGTCCGCGCCCGGCGCGATCGCCCGCTACACCAACCTCGGCTACCTCGTGCTCGGCGAGCTCCTCGAGGTCGTCGAAGGCGACTACGCCCGCGCCGCGCAGGACGTCTTGTCACGGGCCGGCGCCACCACCGCGAGCTTCACCGTGGGTCCGTCCGCGCGCGGGCACGAGCCGCTCCGCTCCGCGCGCACCGCGGCGATGGCGGTGATCTTCGGGCGCCGCACGCCCCGGCTCGTGGCGTACGCCCGGGCGGGCTGGGTCGGCCTCACACCCTTCGAGCTCGAGGGCAGGGCGTACGGCGGGCTGATCGGATCGATCGAGGACCTCGTGGCGCTCGGGCGCGCGCTGCTCGTCTCGGACGTGGTGGTGAGCGACGCGAGCCTGCGCGCGATGCGACGGCGCGTGGCGACGGGCCCGCGCGGCGCCCACGGGCTCTCGCTCTGGCACCACCAGGACGGCTGGGTCGGTCACGGCGGCGAGGCGGGCGGCTACCGCGCCGAGGTGCACGTCGACCCGCGCCGCGGGGTGGGGGTCGCGGTGCTCACGAACGCGGGGACGGCCGCTACGGGCGCGAAGGTCGAGGAGCTCAAGCGCCTCACGGGAGCTTGACGCCGAGCGCGCGCAGCTCGGCCTCGACGGCCGCCGCCCAGCCCCGGTTCGCGGCGGGGCTCGCGGGGCTCGGGTGCAGGATCCGGCCGACGCGCGCGCCCTCGCCGAGCACGGCGCGCGCGCGGTCCTCGGCGAACTTCCCGACCCCCACCACGAGCTCGGGCTTCAGCGCGGCGATGGAGCTCGAGAGCGCCTCGTCGCAGGCCTCGAAGAGCGCCTCGCGCTCGGGCTTGGGGAGCTTCTCGGGGATCCGGTTGCGCCCGGACTCCTCCATGAAGACGAGCGGGCAGTAGTTGATCGCGAAGAACCGCGCGAAGAACGCGTCGGCCGTGCCGAACCGGTCCTTCGCCCAGCCCCACAGCCGGGTCCCGCTGACCTCCGAGCGCGGCGACTCGAGCCCGACGATCGGGCGCTTCGGGTGCTCGCGCGGAGGCTTCTTCACCTTCAGCCCGTCGATGCCCATCCACTCGCGGACGAACGTCGGGTCGCCGAACGGCACGCCGGTCTGCGCCATGCCGAAGGGCCCGGGGTTCATCCCGATCAGCACCACCTCGCGGGTCCCCGCGCCGTAGCGCTCGAGGAACGCTTCGTGGGGAGCCCGCGCGTAGGCCAGCGGGTTGTAGACGAAGGCGGTCGGCGGCTCGAAGGTCAGCGCGTCCACGCGCCGGCTGAGCCGCCGGTCGATCGCGACCAGCTCGTTCAAGGCGCCTCGCTCAGCGCGCCTGGTAGAGGCTGAGCCCGCCGACGTAGAGGAAGCCGACCATGAAGAACAGCAGGAACGGGATGCTCATCCACGCGCCGATGGCGACGGCGAGGACGATGGTCCCGATGAAGTAGATGCCGAACGCGAACTCGAGGATCGCGAAGAGGTTCTTGCCGGCCTTGTACTTCTTCTTCGACCAGCTCTGCTCGTTGCGCACGACGCCGTGCTTGGGCGTCCGCACGAACTCGCTCTCCGAGCCGAAGATGCCCTCGGCGACCGCGCGAGCGTTGTTGAGCGAGAGCCCGATCCCGAGCGCCATCATCATGGGGAGCCGGCGAATGGCCTCGAACATGTTGCTGTACAGCGCGCGGTGCGTGGTCAGGTAGAAGAGCACGATCGAGCCGCTGGTCGCCGCGAAGAGCGGGACGTCGAGCAGGAGCAGCTCGGGCGAGGACATCGACTCGCGGAGCAGCATGTTCGGCAGCTGCAGGAGCGCGAGGACGATGAGGAACACGTACGCGAAGTTGTTCGTGAGGTGGAAGATCGCCTCGAGCTTCACGTGCCACGGGATCTTGGCGCGCATCACGATCGGCAGGAGCTTCTTCGCGGTCTGCGCCGACCCCTTGGCCCAGCGGAACTGCTGGGTCTTGAAGCTGTTCATCTCGCAGGGGATCTCGGCGGGCGCGAGCGCGTCCGGCACGTACACGAAGCGCCAGCCCTTGAGCTGCGCGCGGAAGCTGAGGTCCATGTCCTCGGTGAGCGTGTCGTGCTGCCAGCCGCCGGCGTCGACGATGGTCGCCTTGCGCCACATGCCCGCGGTGCCGTTGAAGTTGAAGAAGCGGCCCGAGCGGTTGCGCGCGATGTGCTCGATCACGAAGTGGCCGTCGAGCATCATCGACTGCACGCGGGTGAGCATCGAGTAGTCGCGGTTGAGGTGACCCCAGCGCGCCTGGACCATGCCGACCTTGGGGTCGGTGAAGTGGTGGATCAGGTCGGTGACGATCGAGGGCGTCGGCACGAAGTCCGCGTCGAACACCAGGACGTACTCGCCCTTGGAGTGGTGCAGCCCGGCCTCGAGCGCGCCGGCCTTGTAGCCGGTGCGGTCGGTGCGGTGCACGTAGACCGCGTCGTAGCCGCGCTCGACGAGCTCCTCGACCTTGGCCTTGGCGATGCCGACCGTCTCGTCGGTCGAGTCGTCGAGGACCTGGATCTCCAGCTTGTCCTTCGGGTAGTCGAGGCTCGTCATGCTCTCGATCAGCCGGTCGGCGACGTAGAGCTCGTTGAACATCGGCAGCTGGATCGTGACCCTCGGGAGGGTCTCGAACTTCCGCATCGGCTTGGGGGCCCGCTTGCGGTGCTTCCAGTACAGGTAGACCAGCTGACCCCGGTGGAACCCGTAGACCGCGAGGATCGACAGGGTGGCCATGTAGATACCGATGACGAGTGCTTCCATCGCGCCTCAGTGATACGCGACGGAATGTCATCGAAATGTAATCCTTCGTAATTTACCGTCTTTTGGGGGTTTCAGGCCCCCGACGGCTCACAGATCCGGCCACCACGTGGTCGGCAGCCCCCGGGTCTGCAGCAGGGCGGCGATGTCCATGCTGATGGCGACCGAGACGTGGATGAGGAAGCCGCTCCAGATCGAGCGGGTCCGGAGCGCCAGGGTCCCGAGGACGACGCCGGCGATGATCGCGGCGAGGGTCTCGAGGACCGGCTTGCCGAAGTGGATCATGCAGTAGGGGACGACCATCGCGTAGATGGCGTGGCTGCCCATCCCGCGCTTGCCCGCCTTGAGCCAGAACCCCCGGAAGAAGAACTCGAGCGAGAAGAACTGCGCCGCGTAGAGCGCCTCCCAGGCCCAGAAGTCGTACCAGGAGCGCGAGGCCTCCGAGTAGAACGGGTAATAGGTCTGGAACGACTCCTCGAAGGACACCGTGTAGACGAGCGCGGCCACGATCCCGAAGAAGAGGACGTAGATCCAGACGTGCTCGGTGAACCCGCGGGTCTCGAGCCCGTGGTCGCGGATCGGCTGGCGGAGGATGAGCTTGATGACGAGCGCGGGGAGCAGGAAGAAGCCGAGCACCCGCCAGCCCGACCACCACACGAACTCGATCAGGCGGCGAAACGGCGACTCGCGGACGACGGCGAAGAAGGTCTCGGGCTCCCCGATGCGGCCGATCGGGTCGAAGTGGTCGACGACCTGGCGCAGCGCGGGGGCGTGCCCGTAGTACTCCATCAGCGCCAGGAACACGGCGCCGGTGCAGAACACGGTGAGGGGGCCCCACGCGTAGCCCTTGCCACCGCGGGCCTCCCGCTCGCGCGCGGCCTCCGCGTCGAGCTCCATCCAGGTGTCGTAGAAGAAGGCCTTGGGGTTGAGGAGGCCGAGCTTCTTCCAGAACGGCCCGTGCACCTCGAGCGCGAACACCGGCTCGGTCGGCGCGGCGCGGTCGAGGCCGTCGATCATGAACGCGATCCCGGAGAAGCCGCACGACACGGCCACGAGCGGGCCGAACGGGTAGGCGGCGACGAGCTCGCGGAAGTCCGCGCGGAGCAGGAACGCCGGGTAGAGGAGCCCGACCGCGCCCAAGAGGATCAGCGCCGTCCCGAGCGGGAACGTCCAGGGCGCGGGCTTGCACGGGAGCCGCTGCGCGCGAGCCTCGCGATCGCGGTAGAAGCGGCCGCCCACGACGAGCAGGGTGCCGACGAGCCCGGTGACGGCGCCGTAGCCGCCGATCTGGGAGCCGCGCTCGAAGCTGACGACGGCGAGGCCGATCGCGAAGACGAGCCAGCCGACCCGGGAGACGGTGTCGCCGACCGTGTCGGTCTTCGGAGGCGCTGGCGCCTTCGCCTTCTTCGCGGCCACGTCGCTCAGCCTTCGGCCGCGATCCGCGCCAGCGCGGCGTCGAGGCGCGCGAGGCACCGCTCCTTGCCGAGCACCTCCATCACCTCGAACAGGCCCGGCGTGGCGCCGCGCCCGCTGAGCGCGACCCGCACGGTCTGGGCGTAGTCCTTGAAGCCGATCGACTCGGCCTCCATCCAGGCCTTCGTGGCCTCCTCGAGGGGGACCCTGTCGAAGTCGTCCTGCGCCGCGACGAGCGCGCGGAACGAGCGGAGGGGCTCGAGGTGCTTGGCCTGGAAGAACTTCTTCGCGGCCTTCTCGTCCTCGATCGGCGTCTCGCGGAAGTAGTAGTCGATCATGTCGGCGACGTCCGCGAGGGTCACCGCGCGCTGCCGCACGGTCTCGACCGCGGGCACGAGCCGCGGGTCGTCCGGCGCGATCGTCAGGCCGCTCTTCGCGGCGAAGGGCAGGGCCGCCGCGGCGAGCGCTTCGCCCGGCATCGCGCGCAGGTGGTGCGCCTCGACGTGGAGGAACTTCTTCTCGTCGTAGCCGGCGCCCTCCTTGCCGACGCCCGACCAGTCGAACTTCTCGATCAGCTCCTCGCGGGTGAGCAGCTCGTCGTCGCCGTGGCTCCACCCGAGGCGCGCCAGGTAATTGAGGACGCCGTCGGGGACGAACCCGCGCTCGCGGTAGATCTCCACCGAGCCGGCGTCGTCCCGCTTGCTCATCTTCTTGCGGCGCTCGTCGAGGATCATCGGCAGGTGCGCGAACTGCGGGGGCTCCGCGCCGAGCGCCTTCCACATCAGGATCTGCATCGGCGTGTTGATCACGTGGTCGTCGCCGCGCGCCACGAGCGTGATCCGCATGTCGAGGTCGTCGACGACGCAGCCGAAGTTGTAGAGGGGGATGCCGTCCGAGCGCATCATCACCTCGTCCTGCATCTCGCGGTGGCCGATCTCGATGTGGCCCTTCACGAGGTCGTCCCACCCCGTCGCGCCCTCGCGGGGGACCTTGAGCCGGTAGACGTACGGGCGGTCGTCCGTCGGCCAGTCGGCCTCGGTCTTGTCGCGCCACCAGCCCGGGTACTTGAACCCCTTCTTGCCGTGCTCGGCCTCGTACTCGGCGCGCGCCGCGGCGAGCTCCTCGCGCGTCGCGTAGCAGCGGTAGGCCTTGCCCTCGGCGACGAGCCGGTCGGCTTGCTCGCGGTAGAGCGGCAGGCGCTGCTGTTGGAAGTACGGCCCGTGGTCGCCGCCGACCCGGGGGCCCTCGTCCCAGTCGAGGCCGAGCCAGTCCATCGCCGTGAAGATCGCCTGCGTGCTCTCCTCGGTGTTCCGCGCGACGTCGGTGTCCTCGACGCGGAGCACGAACGTGCCGCCCGTCTTCTTGGCCCAGAGCCAGTTGTACAGCGCGGTGCGGGCTCCTCCGATGTGGAGATAGCCCGTCGGCGAAGGCGCGAACCGGACGCGAACGGACGACATCGCGTGCGCCGATAGCACACTGTATGCTCGCGTGCTTCTGGATGCGCCACGGCTACGAACGAGTTGGTGGGGTCCCGTTCGGTGCGGCGCTGGAGGTCGAGCGCTGGCGCCTGAAGAACGGGCTCACCGTCCTCCTCCTCCCCGACCGGAGCGCCCCCGTGGTCAGCTACCACACGTGGTTCCGCGTGGGGTCTCGCTACGAGGAGCCCGGCAAGACCGGGCTCGCGCACTTCTTCGAGCACATGATGTTCAACGAGACCGCGTCGCACGGGTACGGCGAGTTCGATCGGTTGATGGAGGAGGCCGGGGGCGAGACCAACGCCGCCACCTGGATCGACTGGACCTACTACTATGAGAGCCTCCCGAGCGAGGAGCTCCCGCTCGCGGTCACCCTCGAGGCCGAGCGCATGGCGCGCCTCGTGGTGCGCAAGGCGCAGGTCGAGTCCGAGCGCGAGGTCGTCGCGAACGAGCGCCGGATGGCCGTCGACGACAGCGTCCGCGGCAAGGCCGACGAGCTCCTCTCGGCGCTCGCCTATGGCAAGACCCACCCGCACGGGTGGCCGACGATCGGCTGGATGGAGGACATCGAGGGCTACCGGGTCGCCGACTGCCGCGACTTCTATCGGACCTGGTACGCGCCGAACAACGCGACGGTGGTGGTCGCGGGCGACTTCGACTCGACGGAGACCATCGCGCGGATCGCCGAGCACTACGGCGGCCACCGCCCCGCCGCGCTCCCGACCCGCGCCGCGCCCGCGCCGAGCCGTCAGCGCAAGGAGCGCCGCGCCACCATGAAGTGGCCGACACCGTCCGAGAAGCTGCTCGTCGGGTGGCACGGACCCGCCGAGGGCGACGCCGATCACGCCGTCGCGGAGCTCGTCCACGACCTCTGGATCGGCGGCCGCAGCGGCCGGCTCCGCAAGCGCCTCGTCGAGGACCTCGAGATCGTCACGCGGCTCCGCGGCGGCGTCGGCGGGCTCCAGCACGGCGGCCTGTTCGAGCTGTGGATCGAGCTGCGGGAAGGCATCCCCGCGGCCCGCGCGCTCGAGGTCGTCGACGACGAGGTGCGCCGCCTGCTGGAGCAGCCGGTGACCGAAGACGAGCTGGAGAAGATCAAGGCTCGTTGCGAGCTGTTCACCCTCAGCTCGGTGGAGACGATGGGTGAGAAGGCCTACCAGGTGGGCTTTGGAGAGACCGTGGTCGGCGATCCGTCGCACGTCTTCGCGCGCCTCGAGGAGGTGCGATCGGTCACCGCGGCCGACGTCCGGCGGGTGGCCACGAAGATCCTCCAGGCGTCGCGCCGCTCGATCGTCCACGTCGTGCCGGAGGCTGCGTGATCGAGCCCGCGTTCCGGACCGCCGACGGGATCCCCGTCTACCTCGAAGCCTCCCACGCGCTGCCCATCGTCGACGTCGACGTCATCGTGACGCGCGGCTCGATCCTCGACCCGAAGGGGCGCGACGGGCTCGCGCGGATGACCGCCCGGCTCATGCGCCGCGGCCCGGTGGGGATCGACGCGGACGCCTTCGACGAGCGCCTCGACCGCCTCGGCGCGACCTTGAGCGTGTCGGTCGGCTCCGAGTCGATGCACGTCCAGGGGTCGGTGATCCGCCGCAACCTCGCCCCGTTCCTCGACGAGGTGGCGGGCGTCCTGCTGCGGCCGGGCTTGCGCGACGAGGACTTCGAGCGCCTCCGCCGCACGATCGAGGCGGAGCTGGTCCAGCTGCGCGACAACGACGGCGCCCTCGCGGCCCGGGCGTTCCGCCACCAGCTCTTCGGCCGGCACGCCTACGGGCGCTCGGTCGGGGGGACCCTGCCGACCGTCTCGGCCATCACGCTGGACGAGGTACGGGCCTGCCACGCGCAGCTGATCCGGGCGCCGCACCTGATCGTGGGGCTCGCCGGGGACATCACCGCCGCGGACGCCGAGGCCCTCGTCGGCGCCGCGTTCGTCGACGCGCCACGCGGGGTGACCCGACGGCCGCCGATCCGCGAGCCGAAGCCCAAGGCCGGCCGGCGGGTCGTGCTCGTCGACAAGCCCAAGCGGACGCAGTCGCAGATCTACGTGGGCACCCTCGGGATGATCATGGGCGAGCCCGATCACCACGCGATGATCGTCGCGAACACGGCGTTCGGCGGCACGTTCACGGCGCGGCTGATGAAAGAGGTGCGCAGCGAGCGAGGCTGGAGCTACGGCGCGTACAGCAAGCTCGGCGCGGATCGCCAGCGCGAGGCGTGGTCGATGTGGACCCACCCGGGCGCCGAGCAGCTCGTCGACTGCCTCGCCCTGCAGCTCTCGCTCTACGAGACCTGGCTCGACCGGGGCCTCACCCAGGACGAGGTCCGCCGCGCGAAGCGCTACCTGATCAAGAGCCACGCCTTCGATCTCGAGACCGCGGACAAGCGCCTCGAGCCGAAGCTCCAGAGCGTGGCGCTCGGCCTGCCCGACGATTGGTACGCGAGCTACACGAAGCGGCTGCGCGCGGTGACCCGAGCCGCGGCCAACGACGCGGTCCGCGCTCGGCTGAGCCGCGACGATCTGACCATCGCGGTCCTCGCGACGGCGACCCCCGAGCTCCGCGCCGCCCTTCGATCGCTCGACGGTGTCTGCGAGCTCCGCGTGATCCCGTACGACGAGTTGTGAGGATGCACACGAAGAAAGGCGAGCCGTCACCTGTTGGGTGTCGCTCCCCTGGCTTCGCGTGGCGCCGTTACCATTCTGACGGCACGAGGACTGCGCAGTCCGGTCAAGTCGCCGGGATCATGGCGTTAAGGTCCGCCTGATACCTCGCCCGACGGCCTCCCTGTGTCAGGCTGTCACGAGCGTAGATGGATCAGCGCCTCCGAGCCTCGATCGGCGTTAGCGCAATGATTCCGACTGCTTGAGCAAGATCGCCGATCGCTGGCACATGCGTTGCCTAGGACCCGGCCGCACGAGTGCCTTCATTGCGCGCCGCGTGGCGGCCGCGAGCGGATCGTCGTAAAGGGGCGACCCGTTGACAGCTCGGTGACCTTGGGCTCTGCTGCGCGGCCTTCCCCTCTTGGGAAGGCCGAGGGGCGGGGTTCGGGGGTGAGTCACCGCGCTGCCCTGGGTGGGCTCTCGGGTGTGCTCGAGACGGAACACGGAGAAACGTTCGGTGAAGAACGCCACGCTGTCGGTGCTACTGCTGCTCGCGCTCGGGATGTCCTGGGTGGGGGTCGCGGCGGCTCAGGCCGACGACGAGACGGAGACGGGCGACGCCCCCTCCGAGCCTGCTGATTCCGCCGCTCCCGAGGAGGCGCCTCCCAGCGAGGGGGTCGAAGCGCCCGTCGAGGAAGCCCCGGTCGAGGAAGCCCCCGTCGAGGAGCCCGTCGAGGAGGCGCCCCCGCCCGTCGAGGAGGCGCCCGTCGAGGAGGCCGCCACCACCGGCCTGGCCGCTCCCTCCGAGGAGGCCGCCGGCGAGACGAGCGAGGAGTCGACCGAGGAGGCTTCGGGCGAGGCCGCCGAGGAGGAAGAGGCTCCGGAGCCGGAGCCGATCCCGTGGCGGAACACCTTCTTCAACTACAACAACCAGGTCTCCACCAACAGCTTCTGGCGGGGCGCGCAACTCAGCTACAACCCGCTGTGGCAGATGCAGTTCTCGGTCGTCCCGCGCTGGTACCCCGGCACGGGCGGCTTCCTGCGTGCGAACCTCGGCTTCTCGCTCGAGGTCACCGACACGGACAGCAACGCGCTCAACCGCGAGCCCCTGCTGAACGACCTGATCGTGGACTACGTCCACCCGATCGACCTCGGCGAGGGCTTCCTCCTCATGCCGATGGCGCGGGTGACCGTCCCGCTCTCGCGCTCGAGCCTCGCCGCACAGCGCTACCTGCAGCTCGCCGGTCAGCTCACCGCCATCAAGATCATCCCCGAGGCGGGTAACCTGACGCTCGCGCTCCTCGGCCGGTACGCGTACTGGTTCGCGGGCAGCAACGTCGTCCTCAGCGACACGCCCCAGCCGGACTACTGCCCGAGCAACTCGATCGCGCAGACCACCGGTGGCGGCGTCCTCGCGCCCGACTCGCCCCCCGCGACCTGCGGCCAGTTCGGCGGGTTCACGACCACGCGTCACACGGTGCTCGCCGGCCTCTCGGCGACCATGACGCCCATCGGCGCGTTCTCGATCAACCTCTCGGCGTTCCTGTTCCTCACGTACGGGCACGACCTCGCGCCTGCGTACGTCGACGTCGCGACCAGCGAGGCGCCCGTCCGCTTCGACGACGGCAGCCCGACCCACTGGCAGAACTACACGTACGTCTCGCTGTCGATCGCCTACCAGTTCACCTCGTGGCTGAACATCTCGTTCGGCATCCAGAACTCCGGCAACGTCGCGGCGGTCTACGACCCGAGCGGCAACCTCTACAACCCGCTGTTCACGCCGGACACCCAGCTCTTCCTCACCGCGACCGTCACGATCGACGAGCTCTACAGCGAGCTCAGCGGCGCCGGCGACGAGGGCCTCACGCCCGAGCAGCGGCAGCGTCGTCAGCAGGGTCTGGCGAGCGGTCAGCGCGTCGGAGGGACGTTCTGATGCACACCACCGAAACCAATTCGGCAGCCGGCCGTACGCCGCTGCGCTCCATCTCCCGAAAGAACAGTGTCTTGGCTCAGACAGGCTCCTTGGAGGCCCCGAACATGAGGCGACTTCTCACCACGCTCGCGTTGCTCGGGACGTTCTCCATCTTCGTGGGAGGGTGCGGCGACGAACAGGCGCCCATCAACCGCGTCGGTGTGAACGTCATCGAGAAGAGCGCGCTGAACGGCACCTGGTACATGCACCAGACGATCATCGACATGGAGTACGAAGGTGCTCCGATCGGTTACGTCGGGTCCAACGCGGGTGACGGCACCGCCGGCTTCCTCGGGGTCGCGATCCCGCGGATCCGGTGGGTCATCGACGAGAACTTCCTCTACGCCTACCGGGACTACGAGCTCGTCGCCAACCCGGACGACCCCTTCGCGTACCGCGGGGACGAGGACGCCGACTACCTCGGCCAGCCCGTCGCCGCGTTCCGCATCGACAGCCACTTCGACATCCGGCGCACCTACAACTCGGTGACCGGCGAAGAGCAGAACGTCATCGTCGAGAACACCACCGACCGCCACTGGTACGAGCGCCAGTTCATGCGCGTCGACTGGTCGCAGAACCTGGTCGCCCCGGCGTTCCAGAACGACGGCGGCTTCGTCTCGGCGGAGTCGGCGTCGCTGTTCGTGCAGGACGCGTCGCGGTTCCCCGCCGAGTGGCGCCCGCAGTTCCACTTCATGGGCTGCACCGGCCCCGAGGACACCAACTGCGATCGTGACGACCGCGACTACGCGACCGACTACGACCAGGGCGAGCTCTACTCGATGAGCTTCGTCAACCAGATGGTCCTGTCGCCGGCCGCGATCCCGTACTTCGGCTTCCTCTGTCGCTGGAGCGACGAGGTCGCGCTCTTCTACCCGAGCGCCCCGGAGTGCGCGAGCGTCTCCATCCACACGCGCACCAGCTTCCTGCGCGTCAGCGACCGCCGCGAGTACGAGCCGGTCGGCTGGACCAACGATCGCTTCAACCGCGCGGGCTACTTCGCGCTGAGCCGTCCCACCTACGACCGCTCGAGCGACGCCGAGGACCCGAGCTACGGCTTCACCGACTTCACCAACCAGTCGGCCAACCGCCACAACATCTGGGCGGACTGGTGGCAGCGCGACGCCGAGGGCAACGTGATGCTCGACGCGAACGGCCGCCGCATGCAGCTGCCCTACACCGAGCGGCAGACGCGCCCGATCCGCTGGTACACGAGCCGGGAGGTCCCCGCTCACCTCGTGAAGCCGAGCTACGAGCTCGTCGGCGAGTGGAACGAGACCCTCATGAGCACCGTCCGCCAGCTTCGCGGCCAGGCGCTCCCCGAGTACCGGCCCGTCGCCTGTCAGACCGAGGATCCGGGCGGCTACTGCTACTGCCAGAACCACCCGGACACGGGCGAGGTCCTCAACCCGACCTGCGCCGGCATCTACGACCCCTTCGAGACCCCGGACGCCGCGCGCGGCCGCCTCTCGAGCGGCGAGCCCTTCGACTGCTACGTCGCGAACCTCGACGACGCGGGCAACCCGATCGGCGACGCCCGCGACAACGAGCCGGACTTCAACGACTTCGGCCTCCACGACGGCGCCTTCAACGGCTGGTTCCACACCGGCATGGTCGGCTCGGAGTGCATCAACACCCTCACCATCAACACGTGCCACCAGGGCAACGTGGACGAGTGGGGCTCGCTCGACTGCCAGCAGCGCGGTGACATCCGCTTCAAGCTCCTCAGCTTCGTCGACCAGCCCGGCACGCCGTTCCTCGGCGTCGCGCAGATGCGCGGTGACCCGGTCACCGGCGAGATCATCACGGGCGACGCCAACATCGGCGGCCCGGCGATGGACTCGCAGCGCACCTACGCGATGGAGCTCTACGACCTCCTGAACGGCAACATCACCGACCAGGAGTACTACACGGGTGAGGACGTCCGCTCCTACCTCAACGCCATCGAGCACGTCGAGCTCCCGGCCTCGCCCCGCATCGACTTCAGCGTCGCGCTCCGTGAGGGCGTCGCCGTCGACCCGTCGTTCCGCGCCGGGATCGCGGGCGTCATGGACCGCGCCCTCGAGCGCGGCGAGCTCCTCCGGGGCACCGAGGGTCGCGCGGCGATCTACAGCGACCGCTCCCGCGAGCTCGCGGGTACGGACCTCGAGCGTCGCCTCGTCTCGGGCATGGACGCCCTGGCGATGGGTGGCCTCGACTACGTGCCGGAGGGCATGACGCCCGACAACCTCAACGACGAGGTCCTCGACCACGTGTCGCCCTTCCGCGGCAACCTCGAGGAGCGCTTCTACGAGGCCGCCGACCACGAGCTCCGCCTCGGGCTGAGCAACATGATCATGCCGAACGCGTACACCGACAACTCGGTGCTCTCGTTCGTCAACGAGCACCGCGACTGGTCGCGCGTCCGCGTCGAGTTCGAGCTCGACCGCCGCCTCTACCGCGACACGCAGGTCCACGAGATGGGCCACTGCCTCGGCCTCCGCCACCACTTCGGCGGCACCGCGGACCCCGCGAACTACTTCGACGGCTACTACACCATCGACGCGCGGTTCCCCTTCCCCGACCCGAACGACTTCAACACGGACGGCACGCCGGGCCTCAGCCCCGACGAGCAGATCGCGTTCGAGGACGCCTACGAGGAGGCCCGCCGTCTGCGCGAGCTCGCCGGCATCGACCAGTGGGCCAACAGCTCGGTGATGGACTACACGCCGGAGTGGTACCAGCGCATCCAGGGCGCGGCCTACTACGACTTCATGGCCATCTCCTTCGGGTATGGCGACATCGTCGACATCTACGACAACAGCCGCGCCGGCGACGGCAGCGGGCGCCCGGCGCTCGGCATCGACACGCTCAACCCGGTCAACACGCTCCGCGTCGGGATCAAGTGGTACCACGGCGGCGAGACCTGCTCGTCCGACGCCGAGTGCCCCTACTCCACGTCCGGGTCGCGCTCGGGTGAGCTGCTGCCGGCGAACACGTCCGCGGGCCTGACCCAGACGTGCCGCCCGAGCGAGCGCACCGACGGGCTCCGGACCTGCTCGAACTTCGACGAGGACTCGGCCCGGTACCTCGAGTCGGCCGGCCCGAACCCCGCGTGGGTGCCCGTCCAGTACTTCTACTGCGAGGACATCCGCTCCAGCACGCGCTCGCTCCCGGGCTGCGCGATCTTCGACGCTGGCGACAGCTTCCGCGAGATCGTCCGGACCCAGAGCCAGGCCTACGAGCGTAGCTACCTGTTCAACAACTTCCGCCGCTACCGGCGCACGTTCTCGACCTACGGCTACGGTGGTCGGCTCACCCGCTACATCGAGCCGCTCCTGAGCATCTACCAGAACCTCATCTACCGGTACGCGAGCGATCCGGAGTTCCGCACGCAAGGAGGCTCGTTCGGCTTCGAGGACCAGTTCCTCGCCACCGCCGACACGATGAACTTCTTCGCGCGGCTCCTCGCTCAGCCCTCCATCGGCTCCTACGAGTACGACGCGGGCTGGGACCGGTACGAGCTGGTGAGCTTCGACGCCGAGCCCGACGCGCAGATCAGCCTGCCGTTCGGTCAGGGTCGTTACCTCAACTCCATCTACCAGACCGGTCTCTCGGGCATCAATCGCGTGGAGCGGATCGGGAGCATCTACGACTCGATCTACGGGATGCTCTTCATGACCGCGCGCGGGATCGGGCCGTTCTACGGGCCGGACGCCGCCTTCTGGACGAACTTCTACGACATCTTCCCGAACGAGATTCAGCAGATCTTCACGGGGATGATCGCGGGCCGTCCGGAGCAGTACATGCCCCGCATCGAGTGTCAGAGCTCGGACACCTTCCCGACCTGCTCGGACCCGCGGATCGTCTTCATGGACTTCTACCGCGGCGACTGCTCGGTCGACCCGGCCACCGGTGAGCCGCGCACGGAGACGTGCCGCCCGAACCCCGCCGAGGTCACCTACCGCGACCTCGACGTGCTCAACGGCGGGACGCGCTACTTCCTCCAGTCCTACGCGGCCATCTACGCGCTGCAGGACTTCCCGATCTACTACGACACCTCGTTCCAGAATCAGATGTTCCTCTGTGTCGAGGGCCAGGGCTCGTGCTTCGAGCCCGACGGCTCCGCCATCGAGGGTGTCGACTACGTCCGCCACACCAGCCGCCGGTTCGGGAAGAGCTTCCTGGCCTGGCAGGTCGACGCGACGGACGGTGTCGCCGAGCAGACCTCCATCGCCTTCGCGATGGTCGGCGAGGCCCGCGACAACGACTTCATCATCCGGATGCTGCAGAAGTACCGAGGCGACGGGCTGCCCGGGGACCCGCCGCCCGACATCACCTACCTGACGGACGAGGAGCGCGCTCAGCTCGCGGCCATCGGGTACGACCTCGCGGGCATCGGCGCCGCGGAGATCCAGTTCGAGATCGACCGGCTCGAGGGTCGGCTCACCTCGCTGGAGTCGTTCTTCTTCTACTTGATCCAGCTCGAGCGTGCCTTCGGCATCAACTTCCCCGTCCTCTACAACCGGCCGGAAATCTGAGGTGATGACGATGAACGAGCACAGTCAGCAGCCCCGGCACGGAAACCACGGCACGATCATGCGTAACCTCCTCCTCAGCCTCATCGTTCTCGGCCTCGGCGGCCTCTGGGTCGCCGGCTGCGCCGAACCGGGTCCGGACATCGACCGGACCCAGACGAACCTGGTCGACAAGAGCATCTTCCAGGGCGACTGGTGGCACACCCGTGCCGTCCTCGAGCTGGACGACGACGCGGCCTGGGCGATCAGCCAGGCCGGCGCCGGCGCTCCGTGGCCGGGCGCGATGGCGAACTACGACATCGCCTCGAACTCGGGCGTGATGGGTCGCATCCGCTGGGTCATCGACGAGAACTTCCTCTACGCCTACCGGGCGCACGAGATCGTCGTCGGCGCCGCGGACGACCCGTCGGCGAGCGACTACCTCGGCCAGCCCCTCGCGATCTACGCGATCGAGGGTCACGTCGACGTTCGCTACGAGTACAACTCGGGCACCGGCGAGCGCACCAACGTCATCAGCGAGTCGAGCGATCGCCGCTGGTACGACCGTCAGTACATGCGCGTCGACTGGTCGACCAACCTCGTGAGCTTCGGCCTCTTCGGGGCCGGCCTCGAGCTCGACGAGTACTTCGGCACGTTCCGCCGCGAGCCGGTCGGCAACTTCATCCAGGAGGGCGGCGACACGCGCATCCCCGCGTCGTGGCGCCCGCAGTTCGTCCGCATCGGCGACGACCGCGAGACCTACCGCTTCGCGTCCGAGTGGCCCGCCGAGATGGACGACACCGTCCACTACATGTCGTTCGTCACCCAGGAGATCTGGACGCCGAACAACTGCTTCGGTGACGCCTGCAACTCGTCGATCCGGCTGACGATGAGGAACTCGTTCCTCCGCGTCCCGCCGAACCACGAGTACGCCGTCGAGACCCTCGCCAACAGCGAGTACGACCGCTTCGGCATCATCCGCACCGAGCAGCGCACCTTCATCCGTGGCGGTCGCGACCGCGACACCATCGGCGCCTACTGCGACGGCGCGGCCGTCGCCCGCTGCAACTTCGACGAGGAGTGCGGCGCGGGCGGCGCGTGCGACATCGCGGCGGGCCGCTGCACCGCCGGTGTCCTCGAGGACATCGACGACTGCGGCGCGGGCAACGCGGCGAACTACGCGACCGGGCGCTGCGAGAACGACGTGGACGCGGTCTGCGGCGGCGCGGCGTGCGACATGGGCACCCACCTCTGCCAGGGCGGCCTCACCCGCTACCGCGGCGAGACCGACTTCCTGACCTTCTACCGCCTGCGCCACAACTTCTACAGCGACTCGCTGCAGAACGACCGCCCCTGCGTGGCGGACTGGCAGTGCGACAACCGCTACGGCACCGTGGCCGGCGCCGACCCGGCGATGACCGACGGCTCCGTCTGCGACACCGCCGCGGGCCTCTGCACCATCCCGATCCGTCAGCGCCCCGTGCGCGCGGTCGACTACCGCCTCAGCTCCGGCTTCCCGACCTACCTCGTCCGGTCCGCGTTCCAGGTCATCTCCGACTGGAACCAGACCTTCATGACGGGTAACCGCGCCGTCCACGGCGACGCCGCGCCGAGCGGCGCGCGCGTCGCCTGCCAGGGCGTCGACATGGGTCAGTACTGCTACTGCGGCGCGGTCAACGCGCCCGAGGTGGGCGCCGACGGCACCTGCGCGCACCGCAGCGACATGTTCGTCGAGCCCAGCGCTCGCGGCGAAGAGAACCCCTTCGACTGCTGGGTCGCGATCGTCGGTGCCGACGGCACCCCGCGGGCGGAGACCGAGGCGGAGAACCCGTCGCACCCGACCAGCTACTCCGACTACCCCGAGGACGTGTACCGCTACGCCTTCGTGGGCTCGGAGTGCATGTTCCGCCTCAACGTCAACAGCTGCGACGTCCCCGTCGCGGAGGGCGGCGAGCGCGCCGCGTGTGAGGAGTTCGGCGACCTTCGCTACCAGTTCTTCAACTACACCTCGGCCGCTGGCGCGGGCTGGTGTGGCGTCATGCAGCCCCTGCAGGACCCGACGAACGGCGAGGCGATCTCGATCCCGGTCAACATGGGCGGGCTCTGCCTCGACAACATCGCGACGCGCGCGCTCGACCTCTACCCGGTCCTCCGGGGCGAGGTGGGCGAGGACTCGCTCTACACGGGCGAGAACATGCGCGGCTACTTCGCCAACACGGGCAACGTGCACGTCCCGGTCGGCTTCGCGCCGTCGCTCGACGGCTCGGAGCACGCGCCGGACGACCTCGGTCGTCCCGCGGGCATGCTCCCGACCGACCTCAACGCGCACCTCAACGACGTCTTCGCGAGCCTCGAGCCCCGCCTCGAGAACCTCCGCGGCGGCATCGACGGCGAGGGTCGCTCGCAGATCTTCTCCGACCGGCTCCGCAACCTGCAGGGCACCTCGCTCGAGCGTCGGCTCGTCGGCGGGCTCGGCCTCGAGGGCTTCGACGCCGTCCGCTCGGAGAACCCGCTCCTCGCGAACAACATGACCGAGCGCGGCGAGCGCCTCGACTCCGAGGCCATGCTCGATCGCATCTCGCCCTTCCGGGATGGCTTCCAGGACCTGATCCAGGCCGAGCACATCCAGGAGAACGTCTTCGCGGACAACTACATCTACATGCCGCGCGAGGCGATCTTCACCAGCCGCTACAACCAGTGGTGGGCCGAGGCGAGCCGCGGTCTCACGCAGGGCGAGCTCGGTATGCGCACCCGGCAGCTGTGGCTCCGCGCGGTCATGCTGCACGAGGTCGGCCACGGCGTGGGCCTCGAGCACAACTTCGCCGGCAGCTTCGACCGCAACAACTACAGCGATGGTTACTTCAACATCGCCACGCAGACGGACGCGGCGGGTGACCTCGTCAACGCGCTCCCCGTGCTCGACAACTACGACTGCGGCGCGGACGGCCTGTGCCCCGGCGACGCGGGCTACACGGCCCGTGACGCGGGCGAGCGCGACAACAACATCACCGACATCGAGGTGAGCCGCTGGGCCGCCGACCTCCGTCGGATCCGCGAGGCGCGGTCGCGCGCCGGCGCGGGCAACACGATGACGTCCAGCCTCATGGACTACAACGGCGACTACTCGGACCTGTCCGGCCTCGGGCACTACGACCACGCCGCCGTCTACTACAACTACTTCAACCTGGTGGAGGCGTTCGAGGGCGACCCGAGCTTCCGCGAGGGCGTGGGCACGTCGCTCGAGACCCTCGAGCGCTCGGACATCACCCCCCGCACGCTCTGGACCTGGTACCGCGGCGGCGACGCCTGCAACGTCAGCGACGACTGTCCGATGGCGGCGGGCAACCAGGCCCTCACCGGCGACCAGGGCATCCACCAGCGCTGCATCCGCAACCCTCGCTACACCGGCATCCCGGTGCCCTGCGACGGCGACCGGAACTGCATCTGCTCGAACTTCGACGAGGACTTCATCGACTTCGTCGAGGGCGCCGAGCCCACGTTCAACTGGGACGCGGACGGCGACGGCGCGCCCGACTACGAGCCGACCGACTACATGTTCTGCTCGAACTCCCGCCTCGGCGACATCTCGTGGTGCAACGTCTACGACGCCGGCGAGAGCTTCCAGGAGACCATCGACCACATGCGTCAGCAGTGGACGGAGGCCTACCCGCGGTCCTACTTCCGCAACTACCGCCAGGGCTTCTCGACGGGTAGCCGGGCGCTCCGCTCGATCATCGACGCGGCCAAGATCTACCAGCACCTGTTCTTCCGGTACTTCTACGAGCCGGAGTTCCGCCGGGAGATCGGCCCGCTCGGGTTCAACGACCAGTACCTCGCCTCGATCGACGCGATGAACTGGCTCGCCGAGCTCGCCCAGATGCCCGACGTCGGCTCGTACCACCGCGAGCAGGTCGCCGGTCCCGAGACCTGCCATCCCACCAACCCCGACGCCCCCGGCAACGACGCCGCGTGTCGTTACGGGTACGTCCACATGGGCGAAGAGATGGACATGCCGGGCTCGGACGTCAGCCTCGCGCCGGGTGAGGGGTTCTACCACTGGTCGCGCTACCAGGACGGCCTCTACGGCTTCTTCCGCATGGAGCGCGCCGGCGTGTTCTGGGACAAGCTGGTCGCCCTGCAGGCGCTCACCGTCCGTGACTGGGGCCTGAGCTTCACGATCGACGAGCGCTACTTCATCAACTTCTACGACCTCTTCCCGATCGAGATGACGGAGCTCTTCGGAGCCTATGTCACCGACGACGACGCGAACCGCGCTCCGCGCCTCGAGGTCGTCGGCGGCGAGCCGCAGATCTCGTACGTCAACCTGCTGCGCGGGAACTGCCGCAGCGCCACCACGGGTGCCTTCGAGCCCTGCAACGGTCCGGTCGAGGAGCGCTTCCCCGGCACGCCGATCATGGGCACGAGCAACGAGATCCTTCGCCTCTACGCGTCGATCTTCGCGCTCTCCGAGTTCCCCGTTTACTACGACCCGTCCTTCGAGAGCCGCCTCGCGGTCTTCAAGCTCGGGAGCGCGGATGGCTTCGTCATCCCGGACGTTCGCCTCGACGGTCAGCCCACGCAGGCCTTCGGGCAGGCGGTGCCGGGCTCGGGCCACGCGCTGACCACCGACCCGGTGGAGGCCGACTACATCATCTACGTGTCGGACCGCCTCCATCAGCCGTACGTCGCCGTCAAGGTGACCGAGCGGCTCACCTTCAACCTCGAAGAGGAGCAGATCGGCTTCGAGCTCCTCCTCCGCCTGCACAACACGCAGGAAGAGGTCCGCGACCTCGAGGCTCGCGGCACCCTCACGGTGGCCGAGCGTGCTCACCTCGTGGAGCTGCGTCGTCAGCTCACCGCGGGCGAGTCGTTCCTCGAGGCCCTCATCGAAGTGCAGCAGATCTTCGGCATCACGTCGTACCTCTGAAGCGCTTCTGACTCCCACGACGGCCCGTCGCGTTCGCGCGTCGGGCCGTCTGCAATTCACGCCCTCGATTCGTGATAGTCTCGCCGGCCGCTCGAGAGCGGAAAAGGACGGGTTCATGGCGACGGACGAGCTGCTCCCGCTGTACCGGCAGATGTTCCTCATTCGACGGATCGAAGAGGAGTCGGCGCGCGCGTACGTGCAGGGGAAGATCGGGGGCTTCCTCCACCTCTACATCGGGCAGGAGGCGATCGCGGTCGGCACCGAGGCGGCGATCATGAAGCGCGACAACGTGATCACCACCTATCGGGATCACGGCTTCGCGCTGACCCGAGGGACCTCCGCGCGCGCGGTGATGGCCGAGCTCTTCGGCAAGGACACCGGCTGCTCTCGCGGGCTCGGCGGCTCGATGCACATGTTCGACGCCGAGAACCGCTTCTACGGTGGCCACGGGATCGTCGGCGGGCACGTCGCGGTCGGCGCCGGCATCGCGTTCCGCGCCAAGTACCTGAAGAGCGACGACGTCACGCTGTGCTTCTTCGGGGAGGGCGCCACCAACATCGGCGGCTTCCACGAGGGCATGTCGCTCGCCGGCCTGTGGAAGCTCCCCGCCGTCTTCATCTGTGAGAACAACCTCTACTCGATGGGCACGCCGCTGGTGCGCTCGATGCCCGCCAAGGACCTCACCGACAAGGCCGCCGGCTACTCGATGGCGAGGGATCGCTTCGAGGGTCACGACGTGCTCGAGGTGAAGGCGCGGATCGGCGAGGCCGTCGAGCGCGCGCGGAGCGGCGGCGGGCCGACCCTCATCGAGATCCTCACGTATCGCTTCCGTGGTCACTCGATGAGCGACCCGGGCAAGTACCGCACCTCGGCCGAGGTCGAGGAGCAGAAGCGCCTTCACGATCCGCTGCGCATCGCGCGGGAGAGGCTGCTCGAGGGTGGCCTCGACGAGGCGGCGATCGCCCAGCTCGAGGCGGAGGTCGAGGAAGAGGTGCAAGACGCCGTGCGGTTCGCGGACGAGTCCCCGCCCGCCACCGAGCAGTCGATGCACGAGTTCGTCCTCGCCCCCGAGGGAGGCTCCCATGCGTGAGGTCCGCTACCGGGAGGCGCTCCGCGAGGCCATGGCCGAGGAGATGCGCCGCGATCCGACCGTGTGCCTGATGGGCGAAGAGGTCGGCTACTACCAGGGCGCCTACAAGGTGACGCAGGGCCTGCTCGAGGAGTTCGGCGACCAGCGCGTCATCGACACCCCGATCGCCGAGGCCGGCTTCTCCGGGATCGCGGTGGGCGCGGCGATGACGGGCCTGCGGCCGATCGTCGAGTTCATGACCTGGAACTTCTCGCTCGTGGCGTTCGATCAGATCGTCAACAACGCGGCGAAGATGCACCAGATGAGCGGCGGTCAGCTCAGCGTGCCCGTCGTCTTCCGCGGCCCGAACGCGTCGGCGCGGCAGGTCGGCTCGCAGCACTCGCACGCGGTCGAGCCGTTCTACACGAACGTGCCCGGCCTCTACGTCGTGTACCCCTCGACCCCTCGCGACGCGAAGGGCCTCCTGAAGACCGCGATCCGGAGCAACAACCCGGTCGTCTTCCTCGAGGGCGAGACGCTCTACAACAGCAAGGGCGAGGTCCCCGACGAGGAGGAGCTCATCCCGTTCGGCGAAGCCCGCGTCGCGCGCGAGGGCACCGACTGCACCGTGGTGACCTGGGGTCGGCCCTACGTGAGCGTGATGAAGGTCGTCGAGGAGCTCGCGGCCGAGGGCGTGAGCTGCGAGGTGATCGACCCGCGCACGCTCCGGCCCCTCGACCACGGGACCATCGTCGAGTCCGTGAAGAAGACGCACCGCTGCGTGGTCGTGCACGAGCACTGGCCCTACGGCGGCCCCGGCGCGGAGATCGTGGATCGCGTCCAGCGCGAGGCGTTCGACTACCTCGACGCGCCGGTGCTGCGCGCGACGAACCTGGACGTCCCGATGCCCTACGCGCTCCACCTCGAGAGCGAGGTCGTCGTGACCGAGGCGCGGGTGAGGGACACCATCCGCAAGGCTTGTTACCTGGACTGAGCGGGGGATCGTCATGGCGAAGATCGTCGGTTTGCCCAAGCTCTCCCCCACGATGGAGGAGGGGACGCTCGCGCGCTGGGCCATCGCGGAGGGCGCCCGCTTCGGCGTCGACGACCTCATCGCGGAGGTCGAGACGGACAAGGCGACCATGGAGTGGCGCGCCTTCGACCCAGGCTGCCTGCTGAAGATCCTGGTCGAGGAGGGCGCCGTGCTGCAGCCCGACGCGCCCGTCGCGATCTTCGGCGAAGAGGGTGAGGACATCGGCCCGCTGCTCGCGGAGCTCGCGAAGGGCGGTGGCGCGCCCGCGACGCCCGAGCTCGTCGCCGCTCCGGCGGCTCCGCCGAGCGCGAGCGCGCCGGCCGCGACCGCACCGGCCGCCAGCGCGCCGGTCGCGACGCCGCGCGCGGACGGCCGCGTCCTCGCGTCGCCGTACGTCCGCAAGCTCGGCCGCGAGCACGACGTCGACCTCGCCCAGGTCCCCGGCACCGGACCGGGCGGCCGCATCATCAAGCGCGACCTCGACGCGTGGCTCGCGAGCCCGCGCCCGGCCGCGGCCCCGGCCGCGCCGTCCGGCGTCCGCCAGCCCCCTCGGGTCGAGAAGCTCTCGTCGATGCGGCGCACCATCGCGCGTCGCCTCACCGAGTCGAAGCAGACCGTCCCTCACTTCTACCTGACCATCGACGTGGACGCGGGCCCGCTGCTCGCCGCGCGCAAGCAGATCAACGCCGAGCTCGAGGCGGACGGCGAGAAGGTCAGCGTCAACGACCTCGTGCTCAAGGCGTGCGCCGTCGCGCTGCGCCGCGTCCCCACCGCCAACGCGTCGTTCATGGGCGACTCGCTGCACTTCCATCAGGTGGTCGACGTATCCGTCGCCGTCGCGATCCCCGAGGGGCTCGTGACCCCGGTCGTGCGCGACGCGGACCGCAAGGGGATCCGCGAGATCGCCCGCGAGGTGCGCGAGCTCGCCGGCCGCGCGCGAGACAAGAAGCTCACCCCCGAGGAGATGACGAACGGGACGTTCAGCCTCTCGAACCTGGGCATGTACGGGATCGAGGAGTTCGCCGCCGTCATCAACCCGCCCGAGGGGTGCATCCTCGCCGTCGGCGCGGTCCGCGACGAGCCCGTGGTCGTCGGCGGCGCGGTCGTGGCCGGCAAGCGCATGAAGGCGACGCTGAGCTGCGACCACCGTGTCGTCGACGGCGCGGTCGGCGCGCAGTGGCTGGCCGCCTTCAAGAAGGCGATCGAGCAGCCCGTCCTGATGCTGCTGTAGCAGGGCGCTGAAAGCGCCCTGCTACCCCGTGCCCGTGCCCGTGCCCGTGCCCGTGCTTGGCCACGGGGCGGTCGGGGCCGGCGACCCCCTTCCCGCGATGGCGCGTCTAGCAGCCCCCGTGACCGGCCCGGGGGAAGATCTTCCCCGGGTTCAGGATCGAGAGCGGATCGAGGGTCGCCTTGATCGATCGCTGCACCGCGATCAGGTCGCTCGACTGCTCGAGCGCGAGGTAAGGCGCCTTGAGCGCTCCGATGCCGTGCTCGCCGCTCAACGTCCCGCCCAGCTGCACCGTCGCCTCGAACAGGTCGCGGATCGCGAGGTCCACCGACGGCTTCTCGTCGGGCGTGTCCCAGAGGAAGTTGACGTGCAGGTTCCCGTCGCCGGCGTGCCCGTACGCGGGCATGCGCACGCCCCGGCGCTCGGAGATCGCGCGGCAGCGCCCGAGCAGCGCGGCGAGCGCCGACCGGGGCACGACGACGTCCTCGGAGAGCTTGTTGACGGCGAGCGTGCGCAGCGACCGGCTCATCTCCCGGCGCGCGCTCCAGAGCTGCTCGCGGTCCCCCTCGTGCTTGGCCACGAGGACCTCGAGCGTGCCCTCGTCGAGCAGCGCGTTCCCCACCCGCTCGAGGTCGCGGTCGGCCGCGTCGGTCTCCCCATCGACCTCCACGATGAGCATCGCGCGCGAGCCCGCGGGCACGGGCACCCCCGCCTCGCGCAGCAGGCCCAGCGTGATCGAGTCCATCACCTCCACGCAGCGCGGCGTCACGCGGGCGCGCAGGCACGCGCTCACTGCGTCGGCCATCGCCGCCTCGTCCTCGAGGTGGACCGCGAGCGTCCGCACCACCTCGGGGCGCGGCATCAGACCGAGGGTCGCCCGGGTCACGAGCGCGAGCGTGCCCTCGCTGCCGACGACGAGCGCGGTGAGGTCGTAGCCCGTCACGCCCTTGGTCGTGCGGCGGCCCACGTTCAGCACGCGGCCGTCCGCGAGCACGACCTCGAGCCCGAGCACCCAGTCGCGCGTGACCCCGTACTTGAACGCTCGCGGCCCGCCCGCGTTCTCTGCGACGTTGCCGCCGATCGTGCAGCTGGCCCAGCTGTTGGGGTCGGGCGGGTAGAAGAGGCCCTCGGCCTCGACCGCGGCGTGCACGTCTCCGAGCACGGCCCCGGGCCGCACGACGGCGACCGCGTCGCGCGTGGAGACCTCGTCGATCGCGTCGAACCGTTCGAACGCGAGGACCCAGCCGCCCTCGGTCGGGACCGCGCCGCCGCTGCGGCCCGTGCCCGCCGCGCGAGGCGTGACGGGGACGCGGTGTCGCGTCGCGACGCGCATGACGGCGACGACGTCTTCGGTGCTGCGGGCCCGCACCACCGCGTCGGGGAGGCGCGGCTCGGCCTCCGACTCGTCGCGCGCGTAGGCGGCGCAAACATCGGGATCGGTGACCACCGCGCCGCTCGGGAGCGCGCGGTCCAGATCGATCAGCGCGCTGTGTTCCGCCGTCGGCAAATGGGAACGCTCCTGTTTCACCTGTATCATGGCCGTGATGCGCAGCACGTCATGCTTGGCCTTGGTTCTGATCCTCGGAGCCTGCGACTCGACCACCCCGCCACCCCCTCGGCCCGACGCGGGTCCGCGGGTCGACGCGGGAGACACCCCGATGGACGCGGGTCCGCCGGGTGACGGTGGTGGTGACTTCGACGGCGGCCCCGACTTCGACGGCGGGCCTGGCGAGGACGCGGGCGGACCGCTCACCGACGGCGGCACCCCCACCTGCACCGCCGATCCCATGGACCGCCACAAGCTCGCGACGGACACCGGGGGTGGCGATCGAATCCTCGGCCTCGCCGCGGGAGGGGACGCGTTCGGCATCGTCTGGAACGAGACGCGAGAGGGACAGCCCGATCTGTTCGGGCGCCGCATCCCGACCAGCGGGATGCTCGGGGACGAGCAACGGATCACCAACCAGTTCAGCCGCGAGAACCCCCCCGCGCTCCTCGCGGTAGGGACGCAGTGGCTCGCGACGTGGGTCGACAACGAGGGCTCCTCGGGCTTCGACCTTCGCGCGCAGGTGCTCGGCGCGAACCTCGCGCCGATGGGCACGGCGCAGGCGCTCACGAACACGGCGACCCTGCTCGAGGACGGCCCGACGCTCTTGAACCTGAGCGACGGCCCCTTCGTCCTCTGGGTCGAGGACGACATGATGGCGGGGACGCGCACCGCGCGCTCCCGTCCGCTCGGCACCGACGGCTCGCCGCGCGGCGCCACGCAGGCGGTGAGCGAGGCGGGGCAGCGCCCCGGCCAGGTCGCGATCGGCGAGCTCGCGTCGGGTCCGGTGGCCTTCTGGAGCGAGGGCGTCGGCCTCGACCAGGAGCTCCTCATGCAGCGCCTCGGTCGGGACGGAGCTCGCGCCGGTGCGCCGACCCCGATCACCGCCGAGGCGAACTCGGACGGCACCGTGGACGCGGCGATCTCCCCCGCGGACGGCGGGGCGCTGGTGTTCGGCGTCCTCGTGTCCGGCGTCCGTCGCGAGGTCCGGTTCCGCGCCATGGGCTCGGACGGCACGCTCCTCGGCGCGGAGATCCCGCTCATCTCGCCTCCCACGATCGGCAGCGACGCCTCCATCGTGCCGTTCGCCGGTGGCTACGCCGTCGCGTACCGCGGCGACAGCATGGACGGGATGGGGTCGCGCATCTTCTTCCTGCTCGTCGACGGCCTCGGCAACGTGCTCGACGAGGCGGCGATCGGGCCCGCCGCCGAGCGCGGGGGACGGCTGACGTTGCGCGTCACCGGCACGGGGGTCCTCGCGGTCGCCTGGGTCGACGACGACACCGACGGTCGCGCCATCAACGTCCAGCTCGTCCGGTGTGGAGGGTGATCATGCGCACGCTGACCGGAGGGACGCTCCTGCTCCTCGTCGCCGTCACGGGCTGCGACGGGATGACCCGCCCGCCTCCGCCGCCTCCGCGCACGGACGCGGGAGTCCGCGACGGCGGGGGGATGGACGCGGGCGCCACCGACGCGGGTGACGTCGACGGAGGCGGGGACGCGGGCAACGGCTTCGATGGCGGCCCCGACTTCGACGGCGGCTTCGACGCGGGCTCCGACGCGGGCCCCGACTTCGACGCGGGCCCCGACTTCGACGCGGGCTTCGACGCGGGCTTCGACGGAGACGGCGCGCCCGAGGACGCCGCGCTCGAGGACGCCGCGCTGCCCGACGCGTGCAGCATCACCGTCCCCGCGCCCACCTGCACCAGCGGGAGCTGCGGCCCCGGGAAGGTCTGCCTCGACACCGGCTGCGGCGAGATGCGCTGCTACTCGGCGGGCAACCCTTGCAGCGCGGTCACCGACTGCCCGTCGGGGAGCGCCTGCACCGGCGGCGTCTGCAACCGCGCGAGCGGCTGCGGCGACTCGCGTGACTGCCCGCTCGGCCACTCGTGCGACTCCGGGAGCTGCGTCGACCGGCGCATTCGCTGTGATCCCGGGGTCCTCTGCCCCGAGGGCTATTACTGCGAGGTCCTCACGGGCATCGGTCGCCCCTACTGCTTCCGCGCGCACATCCCCTGCACCTCCAACGCGGGCTGTCCGTTCGGAGCGGAGTGCCGCGACGTGACCGGGACAGGGGCGCGGGTCTGCCACATCGCCACCGGTCCCAACTGCCGGGTCAACGCCGACTGTCCGGTCGTGGGCGAGGTGTGCGGCGCCGACCCCGACGTCTTCGAGGCCGACTGTCACGCGGCGGGGCCCTGCGCCTCGGCCGCCGACTGCGGGACCGGCTTCAGCTGCATCGACCTCTGGGGCGACGGCGTCACCGAGTGCGTGCCTCCCGGGGGCACCTGCACGCGCCAGACGGACTGCCCGGCCGGCGACCTGTGCGGGGTCCCGGTGGGGGGAGGCGGCGCCCGCTGCTTCAGCCGGCCCTTATGAAATCTTTTCAGAGTCGTGCAATCAGGGACGAGGCCCGAGGCCGAATTCCGCCGAAATCGGCCGTGATTTCGAGCAGAAAACCGGGGTCCGAAGATTGCACGAGATCCAACGTCTTCGCGCTCGGGATGACTGCATGAAGCATCTGGCCATCATCAGCTCGGCTCTGCTGCTCTTCGGCTGCATGGAACCGGTCCCCTCGGAAGGGGACCCGTCCAACGAGTCGGACCCCTTCTTCGACCCGCTCCCCATCGGTGGGGACGGAGGCGGGGAATGCGCTCACCCCGAAGAGGGGTGTGCCTGCGACACGGACGTCCCGATCGACTGCTACCTGCCGCCCGTCGAGGAGCGCGGGGTCCTGATGTGCAACGCCGGGACGCGCTACTGCCGGGACGGCTTCTGGTCGGGGTGCGAGTCCGTGCGCTCGTACGAGGTGGTCGGCGCCGCGACGTCGCTCGTGACCGGGCCGACCTCGTGCAACCCCTGCGACCCCGCCTGCGCGGTGAGCCGCGACGTGCCCAGCGATCGCGACCTCCCCGGTCGCTCGACCGACGTCGAGTACGACCCGTCCGCTGGCGGCATCCGCCTCGTGGGCGGGATGATGGGCAGCTCGATGCTGACCGACTCCGACGGTGACGGGGTCCCGGACGTCGCGGACGACTGCGTCGGCCCCGGCGCCTACCGCAACGCGGACGGCTCCTGCTCGGGCACGACCTTCTTCTTCCACGAGCTCCCCTACGGCGGCCCCGCCGAGATCGACCCGCTCGACGTCAACGTCCAGATCCGCACCGCCGACGTCTACTTCCTGATGGACACGACGGGCTCGATGGGCGGCGAGATCTCGAACCTCCGGAGCGGCCTCACGAGCGGCAGCTACATCTCCGGCTGCGGCGGCGGCATCATCGGCGCGATCCGGTGCACGATCCCGGACGCCTGGTTCGGCGTCGGGCACCACGACGACTACCCCTACGGCAGCTACGGCAGCAGCGGCGACCAGGTCTACCGCAACCACCAGGACATCAGCGCGAGCGTCTCCGCGGCGCAGACCGCGGTGAACGGCCTCGCGCTCCACTACGGCGCGGACGGCCCCGAGAGCCAGAGCCAGGCGCTGTGGGCGGTCGCGAGCGGCGGCGGGCTCGGCAGCTACCTCCCGGCCCGGACCGGCTGCGGCGCGGGGCGCTGGGGCTACCCCTGCTTCCGCGACGGGACCATCCCGATCGTCATCCTCTTCACCGACGCGCCCTTCCACAACGGCCCGTACGGCTACAACTACTCGTTCGGCGGCGGCGGCGGCGGCGGCTCCGCGCCCCTGCCGTCCCCGACCTCGGTCAGCGGAAACAACAGCTGGGGCAGCGCGCGCAACACCGGCGACGCGGCCACCACGTGGACCGGCTGGACCGGCAACACCTGCTCGGCCACGAACGACGGGAGCATCAACCCGAGCTGCGGCTACGGGTCCTACTCTCGCGAGGCCGTCTTCCGGTTCACGGTCTCCACCCGCACGAGCATCACGCTCACGCTCGAGGGCTCGACCTACGACACGGTGCTCTCGATCTTCAACTCGTCGATGGGTGAGCTCGCCTGCAACGACGACTCCATCGGGCTCGCGTCGGCCATCACGGTCACGCTCAACCCCGGCACCTACTACGCGGTGGTCGCCGGCTACTACACGAACTGCGGCACCTACCGGTTCAGCATCGGCAACCCGTCGAGCGGCTCCGGCCCGCCCACGTCCTTCCCCGTCACCTGGGCGCAGGCCGTCTCGGCGCTCAACGCGCGCAACGTCCGCGTGATCACCGTCCACTCCGGCGGCACCTACGGTCGCACGGACGCCGACGCGCTCGCCGACGCGACGAGCTCCTACTCGAGCTCCGGCTCGCGCTACGTGTTCCCGATCAGCTCGAGCGGCAGCGGCCTCTCCGCGGCGGTCGTCAACGCGGTCGTCGACCTCGCGAACTACAACCGCATGGACATCTCGGCGCGGGCGGTCGACACCGCGGGCACCGCGGTGGACGAGCGGGGCTTCGTCGACTCGATCACCGCGGTGGGCTGGGGCCCGGGCAGCTGCACGTCGATCAGCGGCGGCAGCACGTTCGTGCAGTGCCTGCCGGGCACCCACGTCGACTTCCGGATCGCGTTCCGGAACGACATCGTGATGCCGACGACCGTCCCGCAGGTCTTCAATTTCTTCATCGAGGTCATCGGCAACGGCACGTTCATCCTGCAGCGCATCCCGGTGCGCATCGTCGTGCCGCCGAACGTGCCGCTGTACCCGCCGGAGGGGACCTACTTCCGCGACTACGACAGCACGCTCTACTGCGCGCCCAACGAGCGCCCGGACTGGGGTGACCTGAACTGGCAGGTGGTCTCGATGCCCGCGGGCACGAGCATCCGCTGGGAGATCCGCGCCGCCAACACGCTCGCCGCGCTCCCCGGCGCGACGCCGGTGACCTTCACCACGCCGTCCACGATGCCGCCCGTCGACATCGCGGCCCGGCTCGCGACCGCGGGCATCCCGAACCTGATCCCGTACCTGCAGATCAAGGCGGTGCTGCGGTCGAACGCCGCGCGCACGGAGACGCCCATCCTGCGGAGCTTCGAGGTCCAGTACACCTGCGTCCCGGTCGAGTAGCGCTCGACCCGTGTCCGGCCGCGCGCGCCACGAGCGCGCGGCCGTGATATGCCTGCCGCGGTGTTTCGCCGGAGCCCGTACTGGCTGATCCTCCTGGCCGTCGCCGTCGTGGAGGTCGTCGGGCACTACGTCGTGCAAGCGCGCGTCGTGGGCGACGACGACTGGCACCGCGCGAGCGCGCGCGTCCGGGCCGAGTGGCAGGCGGGCGACCTGGTGGTGCCCGCGCCCGAGTGGACCGACCCGCTGATGCGTCGGGAGCTCGGCGATCTCCTCGGGCTCTCGGACGCCGGCCGCGCCGACATCGATCGATACCAGCGGCTGTGGAGCCTGAGCGTCCGCGGTCACCGGCCGCGCGAGGCGCCGGCGCGGGAGCCGGACTTCACCGAGCAGGTGGGCGCCGTGCGCATCCTGCGCTGGGACCTCACGCCAGAGCGCGTGCTCTACGACTTCGTCGAGCACGTCGGGCAGGCGCAGGTCGCGATCGGGCAGACGCCGTGCCGCTGGCAGACGAGCCGACCCCGCGGTGGGGGCCTGGGCGTCGGGCCGATGGAGCCCGCCTCGCGCCACCTCTGCGACCCTCAGCGTCGCCCGTGGCTGTGGGTCGGGGCGACGGTCGAGGAGGACCTGCACCTCCAGCCGCGCCACTGCATCTGGCAGCACCCGGCCTCGCCCGAGGTCATCTCGGCGACCTTCCGCGACGTGCCCCTCGGCGATCGGGTCGTCCTCGCGGGCGACCTCTACTACGAGCACGAGCGGATGCTCGAGCACGGCCCGGTGAGCGTCGGCGTGTTCCTCGGCGACGTCGAGATCGGGCGGATGATCCACCGCGACGGCGACGGCTGGAAGGAGCTCACGGCGTCCACGCGCGTGCCGTCGCGAGCCGGCGATCGCGGCGACGTCCGCGTCGAGGTCACCGCGCCCAACCCCGACCTGCGCTCCCTCTGCTGGGCTGCCACGACCCGCGCGGGGGCGCCGTGAGCCGCGAGGTCGGGTTCCAGGATCACCTGCTCGGCTTCGCGATCGCGGCCGCGTACGTCGCCCTGCTGCTCGTGAGCAGCGCGGGGCTCGGGATGAGCCGGGACGAGGGCTTCTACGTCGACGCCGCGAACCGCTACGCGGGCTGGTTCGATCAGCTCTTCGAGGATCCCTCCGCCGCGACGACGCGAGAGGCGGTGCAGCGCGGCTGGGAGTACAACCACGAGCATCCGTCGCTCGTCAAATCGGCTTTCGCGCTCTTCCACATGGCCCAGGAGAAGTGGGAGCTCTTCGAGCTGCCGTCGATGGCCTACCGCTTCGCCGGCATGCTCAGCGCGGGGCTGCTGCTCTGGCTGATCTACATCTTCGGCGCGCGGGCCTACGGCCGGCAGGTCGGGGTGTTCGCCGCGTTCGCGTTCGCGCTGATGCCGCGGGTCTTCTACCACTCGCAGCTCGACTGCTTCGACGTCCCGATCACGCTCGCGCTGACCGCCGTCGCGTACACGTGGTGGCGGTCGCTGACGGACTGGCGCTGGGCGATCGTGGCCGGGATCGTGTACGGCCTCGCGCTCGAGACGAAGCACAACGCGTGGACGGTGCCGGCGATCCTGTGGGTGCACTGGATCTTCGTGGTGCTCGGTCGCCGCGGTCGGGGCGGTGAGCCGGGCGCGCGCCGCGTGGTGTTCCTGCTGCTCGCGATCTTCGGGCCGCTGCTCGCGATCGGGGGGACGTTCTACTTCGGCGTGCTCGTCCCGGTCGTGGCGACCGCGACGGAGCTGGACGTCGTGCTTCGCGGTGACGTCGCCGCCGCGTTCATCCCGATCCCGCTCTACCTCGTCTTGCTCGCGCTCGCGGCGCGCTGGGCGCGCGCGCGGCGGTGGACGAAGTTCGTGCCGTGGGGGCTGCTCGCGATGGCGGTCCTCGGGCCGCTGATCTTCGTCGCGCTGTGGCCCTGGATGTGGTTCGACACGGCCGCGCGCTTCCGCGAGTACGCGTCGTTCCACCTCAACCACACGCACTACAACATGGCCTACTTCGGGGTGAACTACTTCGCCCCGCCGATGCCCATCAGCTACCCGTGGATGATGACGCTGTTCACGGTGCCGCTCGTGACGCTGGCGCTCGCGGTGTCGGGGATCGGCGCGCGGGCGCGCGCGCTCCTGCCGCCCGTGCTGCTCGAGCGGCTGTGGCCCGTCGGTCGGGCCGAGCCCGACGCGTCGCGGACGGACGTGCTCCTGATGGGGATGCTGCTCGCGCCGCTCGTGGTCATCAGCATGCCGTGGACGCCGATCTTCGGCGGCACCAAGCACTGGTTCCCGGCCTACCCGTTCCTCGCGATCTTCGCCGGGATCGCGTTCGTCTTCGTCGCGCGCGCGGTCCGCGAGCGGCTGCCCGCGAAGATCCCCGCGCCCAAGTACGTCTCGCGCCTCTCGGTCGCGGCGGTGCTGCTCGCGGCGCCGGTGATCGAGACGATCCACAGCCACCCGTTCGGCCTCTCGCACTACACGTTCGCGGCGGGCGGGGTCCCGGGCGCGGCGGACCACGGGATGAACCGGCAGTTCTGGGGCTTCACCACCGGGAGCATCACGGGGACGCTCAACGAGCGGATGCCCGACGGCGGCTCGGTGTGGATCTGCGACACGACCTGGACCGCGTGGCGGATGCTGCAGGAGGACGGCCTGCTCCACGACGACATCCGCGCGAGCGCCGATCTCTTCGGCGCCGACTACGCGATCGTCCACCACGAGCATCACTTCGTGGAGGTCGACTACCAGATCTGGGAGGCGTGGGGCTCGGTCGCGCCCGTCGAGGTGCTCACCTACGACGGCGTCCCGATCATCTCGATCTACGAGAACCCCCGCCACGCCGCGCGGCGCGACGGTCAGGGCCGCGGCGGCCCGGTCCGGTAGGGCTGCTCGAAGGTCCCGCTCGTGCACCCGCCCGGCGTGGTCGAGCGGGCGATGTAGCGGACCGTCACGTCGGTGTTCGGGGGCACCGTCGTGATGAGCGGGTTCACGACGTCGACGTCGATCACGCCATCGTCCGCGACCGGATCGCCGTCCTCTCCGTCGGTCAGCGTCAGCAGGCTCATCACCGCGACGCCCGTCCCCCCGTCGCCGTCGGGCACGAGCAGCGTGACGTCCACGGAGTGCGGCGCGGGCGCGTCGGCGCACCGGTCGAGGGTCACGCGGAGCTGCGCGCGCATCGAGAAGTCGGCGATCGTCAGCCCCTCGGGGCCGAGGCTCGCGCTCGTGATCTCGGCCCACTCGTGCGCGCCGCAGAGGGCGACGCGCTCGCCACCACAGCTCTGCGCGAGCTGCGTGGGGGCGTCACAGCCGGCGAGCAAGAGGAGCGCGATCAGGGCTCCGCGGGGCCGGCTCAAGCCTCTTCTTCGTCCTCGACCCCGCGGCGGCGTCGGAGGCCGCGGCGCGAGAGGTTGAACAGCGTCTCGGCGACGCCCATGGCGAGGTAGCAGGTCAGCAGCGCGACGAGCGCGAAGGACGGGTGGTAGAGGATCGCGAGCGCGCCGCTCGAGCCGAGCGCGATGGTGAGCATCGCCATCGTCCGCCAGTTGAGCTTCATGTCCTTGAAGCTCCGGAACTTGATGGTGCTGACCATGAAGAAGGAGAGCGTGACCACGACCGCGACGACGATCATCGCCTGCGCGTGCAGTGTCCCCGCCACGACGTGGTTGGCGACCACGAGCGAGACGAGCACGCCCGCCGCGCCCGGGATGGGGAGGCCGACGATGTACTTGCCGGGCTTCTTCGGGGCGCCGCTCTCGTTCATCGCGAGCACGTTGAAGCGCGCGAGGCGGATGGCGCCGCACGCCACGAAGACGAAGGCGAGCAGCACGCCGAGGGTGTCCATGGTCTGGAGCGACCAGCGGTACACGAGGACGGCGGGGGCCACGCCGAACGAGACGAGGTCCGCGAGCGAGTCGATCTGCACGCCGAAGGCCGACTGGGTCTTCGTCAGGCGCGCGACCCGACCGTCGATCAGGTCGAAGAACATCGCGAACACGATGAGCAGCGAGGCGCGGTAGAAGCTCTCCGAGTCGACCTCTCCCAAGCAGAGCACCACGGCGTAGAAGCCGCAGAAGATGCTCGAGAGGGTGAACAAGCTCGGGAGTAGAAAGAGCGTCTTCCTGAGATTCACCTTCACGCCACGCACCTCCCCCCAGAGCGACCGAGCTTAGCAGCGACCGGTCGCGATGTCGCGTCCCGCCCACGTACGTCGGATCGGGGGCGGAGCTTCCCTGCTACTCCGGCGCGGCGGCGATCGCGTGGTTGCGCAGCCGGAAGGTGCCGGCGGCTTCGAACGCCTCCACGAAGGCCTCGGACGCGGCCTCGCCCTCGCCGGCCTCGAAGAGCAGCACCCCCCGAGCCTCGGCGGCGCGCGGGCCGCCGGCGGCCGCGTAGTGCTCGAGCGCTTCGAAGCGCCGCTCGGCGGGCGCGTTCACCGCGTGGAGGGCGAGCCAGCCCCAGTACGCCTGGAGCTCGATGGGCTCGAAGCCCTCCGTGAGCGGGCGCCCGTGGATCGCGTTCCACCGGGCCGCGAGCGCGGTGCGCACGACGAACATCGGCGCGATCTGCCGACCCTCCGCGGCCATCGAGTACCGATCCATCATCCGCACGAACCCGCCGAGCTCGTCGGTCCTCTCGTCGTCCGGGAGCTCGCCGCGCAGCGCGAGCAGCGCGCGCTCGACGTCGGCGTGGCGGGTCGCCGGGATCGCGTCCTCGCCCGCCGCGGTCACCAGCGCGCTCAACGCCTCGACGAGGCGCTCGCGCCGGAGCTGCGCCTGGCCGGGGTAGTCGGTGGCCTCGTGCTCGGCGACGTTGGTCTCTCGATAGATCGCGCGGCGCGCGTCGGCCTCGGGCCCCGTCGGCTCTTCGAGCGCGGCGCGAGCGGCGAGCGCGGCGCGCACCTCGTTCGGCGCCAGGGTCAGCGGCGGCACCTCCATCGGCGGCGCCGGCTGCGGGCGGCTCCAGGACCACGCGAGCAGCGCGGGCGTCAACACGACCAACGCGAGCGCGCCCGTCGCCAGCCTCCGCGCCCTGCTATCCTCGCGTTCACCCACCTTGACTTCCCCGTTCGCCACGAGGATAACCGCTTCCCCTCCCTGGCCGGAAAGGACCCGCTTGTGACCACCGGGCGTCGCGTCCACGAACGATACGACCGTCAGCTCAAAGTGGTAGTGGTCCACGAGGGCGGCGAGCTCCAGACCGTGTCCAAGAACATCAGCCTCGGCGGGATGTATCTGATCACGGATCAACAGCTCCCCTACGGGACCAAGGTCGAGCTCCGGATGTACCTGCCGGCGCTCAAGGAAGACGTCTTGCTCGCCGCGGTGGTGCGCTGGCAGAAGGACGACGGCATGGGCGTGCAGTACGGCAGCCTCCGCGCCCGCGAGGTGTGGGGCTTCAATCAGCTCTTCAAGGAGAGCAAGCCCTCGACGGACTAGCTCCGGCCGCGGAAGCGGAGGAGCAGGTCCAGGTTCTCGGCTTCCCAGCGGACCGCGGCGGCGTAGTCCGGGTGGGCGCGCTCGCGCCGCTTGAACTCCGGCGGGTGGTGGTCGAAGCGACCGCCGACCTCGCGCGCGGGCACCACGTGGTGGAGCAGCTCGTGGAACACCACGAACGCGACGAAGAAGCGCGGGACGACCGCCTGGTCGAGCGCCGGGTGGATCCGGATGAGCTGCGACTCGTGCGTGTACGTGCCCAGGCGGATGCTGCGGCGCCGCCGGCGTCGACCCTTCTTCGGCGGGCAGCGGCCCCACGTGATGCTCGCGCCGTCCTTGGCGTCGGGGAGGTGCTCGCGCGTCACCGTCTCGAGGAGCTCCTCGAGGTCGTGGTGTTCCCCGCTCGTGCGCAGGAGCACGCGGCGGCCGCGGCGCTTGATGCGATCGCGGTTCTCCTCGATGAAGCGGCCGATGCGGTGGGACGCGCGCGGGTCGCCTTCGGTGAGGTAGGAGAGCAGCTCCTCGACGACCTCGTCGGGCGCGTCGAGGAACATGTGGTGCAGCCGCACCTCGAGCCGCCCGCCGCGCTTCTTGGTGGAGATCATCGTGCGGCGGTTGTCGGTCACGACGAGATCGGCCGGCACCTCGAGCGCGCGACGGATGCGGCCGAGCAGGCGGGCGCGGCCAACCGGCGGCCGCCCGGCGGCCGGCGCGGGCGGCACTCGGGGCGTCGGCGGGACGCGCGGCGCCGGGGGCGTCGCGGGCTTGGGAGCCGTGAAGTCGAGCACGAGCTGCATCCCGCTCTCGGGATGCCACCGCTCGTGGATCGAGTCCACTATCGAGCGGCGGTTTCCTCGGACGCGCCCTCGGCGGGCACGCCCGCGTCGGGCTCGAGGCCGTAGGACAGGATCGCCTGGTTGATCACGACCTGACCCTCGGCGTCCGCGTGGCGGCGCAGGCGGCCGATGTACGCGCTGAGCGTCTCGTGCTGCTTCTGGGTGAGGAGGCGCGACCGGAGGCGCTCGCGGTTGGCCTCGTCGAAGTCCTCCTCGTTCGCGGTCGTGCGCGAGATGAGCTGGAACACGAACCAGCTCTCGCCGAGCTGGAGAGGCGCCTCGGGGAGGGGCTCGTCCATCGTCATCTCGAACGCCGCCTGGGTGAGCGGGCCGCTGTCGAAGGGACCGGGGACGGCGCGCTCGGCGCGGCCGAAGTTCAGCGTCTCGCGGACCTGCGGGGCGCGCGAGTCACGCTCCGGCGGGGGCTCCTCGGCGGGCTCGCCCTCGGCGGGCTCGCCCTCGGCGGGCGGCTCCTCGGCGGCCGGCTCGGCCCAGTCGTGGGCGAGGCGATCGTCGAGCTCCTCGGGGGTGTGGCCGTCGCGCAGGTAGGCGAGCGCGCGGTCCGCGTCCTCGTGGGCCAACTCGCTCGCGCGGGCCTCGCGGAACATCCCGTCGGCCAGCTCGCGCTTGGCCTCGTCCTCGGGCACGTCGCCCGAGCGGCGGCCGAGCACCTCGATGATGTGGAAGCCGAAGCGGCTCTCCACGAGGTGGTCGATCAGCGTGTTCGGGTCGGCGCCGAACGCGGCCTCCTCGAAAGGCGCCACCATCCGGCCGCGCGGGAACCAGCCGAGGTCCCCGCCGCGGGCGGCGCTGCCCTCGTCGTTGCTGTGCTCGCGGGCGAGGGCGCCGAAGTCGGCCCCGCCCTGGAGCTGCGCGAGCAGGCCCTCGGCCTCGGCGCGCTTGGCCGCGCGGTCCGTGTCGCTCGCGTCCTCGCCGATCTGGAGGAGGATGTGGCGCGCGTGCGTCTGCTCCTCGAGGTTGGTGTAGCGGTGCCGCTGGCGCCGGTACTCCTGGTCGAGCGCCTCCGCGTTCGCCGTCATCCACGCGCCGACCGCCGCGTCCGTCACCTCGACGCGGTCGGTGTAGTGGGCCGGATCGAAGCGGACGTAGCTCAGCTGGGCGCGGTCGTTCTCCTGGACGTAGGCGTCCCAGACCTCGCCGTTGCTGATCGTCACCGACGCGCTCACGAGGTCGCGGACCATGTTCGCGCGGGTCTCGGCGACCTGCCACTGCAGGAACTCGTCGATGCTGCGGCGCAGGTAGTTCTGCACGAAGCGCTCGAAGTAGTCGGCCGAGAAGGTGCCGTCGCGATCGCGGAAGCTCTGCTGCAGCTCGCCCGCGGGGTAGCCGTCGGGCGCGCCGATCGGGCCGCCGAGGCGCACGACCTCTTCACGCGCGATCTCGCGCATGACCTCGTCGGGATCGGCGGTGAGTCCGAGGCGATCCGCCTCGCGCACGAGCAGCTCGCGCTCGATGAGGCCGTCGAGGGTGTACTCCTTGAGGCGCAGGGTCTGCGCACGCTCGGCGGGGTACCGGGTGAAGCCCGTCACGGTGTAGGCCGCGCGGAACTCCCCCTCGGAGATCGTCTCTCCGTAGACCTGGGCCGCGTAGCCCGGACCGTCGGCGTTGCACCCTTCACCGGTCGGGTTCCCGAAGCCGATGACGCCCATCACGAGGCTCAGGAGCACCACGATGAAGATCAGCAGAAACGTCTGGACCTTCTTGCCAAAATTTTCCCACATTCGAGCGAGCCCTCCGCGAGCGGCCGCGAACCATAGAGGAGCGGCTGTAGTGGGGCAACCGGCGTTCTTCGGTCTCCACCGAGGGACGCCCCCGAGGTCGCCTCGTCCACGGGAGGCGTGGCGTTCTCCGCGGGGCTGCTATGCTGGCCCGGGCCGATGGGGAAGAAGAAGACCAAGCGCGAAAAGCAGCGTGAAGACCGCGACCAAGCCGTCGAGGAGGAGCGCGTCGCCAAGGAGCTCTTCGAGGCCCGACGCCGGAAGTACCGCATCGCGGCGGTCGTCCTGCCGATCGTGGCGCTCGTCGCCGCGGTCGGGGTCTACCTCGGCACCGACGACAAGCAGCTCGCCGGCCTGACGGGGATGGTCGGGGTCGCGATCTGGGTCCCGCTCTTCCTCGGGGCCATCGGATCCGAGGTGACACCTCGGGACCGGACCCGGGCCGGCGCGATCGACTTCGGCGGCGGCAACAAGCGCCAGTGACCTGAGGCCCACCGACGACCCGAGGCGCGGCGCGAGGGTTCGGCGCGGTCCGGGGTCGAGGTAAGCTCGCTCCGCATGCGCGCCTGGGTCCCCATCGCGCTCGGCCTCGCTCTCTGGGCCAGCGCGCCGTCCGCCGGTCGCGCTCAGGTCGTCGTGGTCGACGCGGACGGCGCCTCGGAGGCGGCCGCGCGTCGATGGCGAGAGCGAGTGGTCGCCGCGCAGGGCGCGGACGCGGTCGAGCTCGAGGCGTGGGCCGGCGCCGAGGAGCCCGTCGCCACCGTGCCTCCCGATCGGCTGCTCGTCCTCGCTCAGATCGAGCGGCGCCTGATGCTCGCGCGGCACGCGCGGTCCCGCTTCCGCGAGCGCGACGCGCTCGACGCGCTCACGCAGGCCGAGGAGCTCGCGGAGCGGCACCTCGACGTCCCCGGCATGGCGGCTTGGTACGCCGAGGTCCAGCTCGCGATCGCGATCACGGCCGCGCAGCTGGGGCAGGCGGGGGTCAGCGAGGCGGCCCTGCGACGCGCCGCGTCCGTCGACGCCTCGCGCTCCGTCCAGGCGGCCGAGGCCCACCCCGACGTGGTCGCTCGGGCCCGCGCGATCGCGCGCGCCGCGGCGACGGGACCGCGCGGCCGGTTCGAGGTGCGCTCGGACGCCGCGGGCGCCGTCGCGTACCTCGACGACGGCCTCGTCGGTCCGCTCCCCGCGACGGTCGAGGCGCCGGTCGGCCCGCACGTGCTCCGCGTCGACGCCCCCGCCCATCGCGGGTGGGCCTCGGTGGTGACGGTGTTCGAAGGGGACCGTCCCGCGATCGAGGTCACGCTGGCCCCGACGGCGCAGCTCACGCAGGCGCGAGCGGCCGCGCGCGCGGCGACGGTCGGGGATCTCGACGCGCTGGTCGGCGCGCTGAGCGCGCTCGAGGAGGCGCCGGTCGTGCATCGCGTGCGGCTCGGCGCGGGGCCGCTCGATCGAGCGCTGCTCACGACGTGCGACGCCTCGGGCTGCCGCGGCCCGATGCAGCTCGAGGGCGCGCCGGGGCCGAGCCTGACGGGGCCGATCGCGTCGGTCGCCGAGAGCGAGCGTTGGCTCCTGGAGCGGCCCGCGATCCACATCGACGAGCCCGAGTGGTGGGAGCGCTGGTACGTCTGGGCCGCGGTCGCGGCGGTCGTCGCGATAGGCGTCGGCGTGGGGATCGGGCTCGCGGTCGCGCAGGACCAGGGGGCCCCACCGCCGCTCGTCCTCGTCGTGGATCCGAGTCGGCTGCCGGTTGCGGGTGTAGACTGAGGCCATGACTTCGCCTCGTTTCTCTTGGATCGCCGTCCTCGCCGTCCTCGCGGTGGGCTGCGACGGGACCATCAGCGTCGTGTTCAGCACCGGGCCGCAGGAGTTCGAGGTCTCGACGGCCTCGCTCTCGCTGCCGACCGAGCTCCGCGACGACATGAGCGGCACGATCGCCATGGTCCCGTGCGGGCCGATGGGGATGTGCCCGCCCGCCTCCGAGGTCACGCTCGACTGCACCGCGGGCTTCTGCGACCCGGCTCCCCGAACCATCAGCGCGCCCGTCGGCGGCGTGATCGACATCGACGCGCTTCTCTCGGACGCGGGCGACGTGGGGCTCAACATCGTCGACTCGTACGCCGTCGAGCGCGTCGCCTACGACATCTCGCTCAACACCCTCACGGTGCCCACCAACGAGATCGTCGTGTTCTGGGGACCGGAGGCGGCGACCTCGGTCGACCCCGCGCTCGGCGTGCGTCGCTTCGGGACCATCCCGCCGATCGCGGCGGGCGCGACCACGAGCGGGAACATGGCCGTCGACGGCGCCGGGGTCATGGCGCTCAGCGACTACCTCGTCGCGGGCAACGGCCGCCTGCGCTTCTTCGCCCAGACCATGGTCGACCTCGACCCCGGCGACCCCTTCCCCGAGGGCAGCGTCCGGATGAGCGTGAACGTCACCATCCGCGCGGTCGGCCGTCTGATCTCTCGCTAGCAGGCTGCTGCAGAGCAGCCTGCTTCCGTGCCGCGCGCGAAGCGCGCATGCCCGTGCCCGTGCCCGTGCCCGTGCCCGGACCGGTCCCGTCAACCGTTCCCGCAGAAGGCGCGTGATCTCGGACACGGGGAACGGTCACGGGTCACGGGCGGGCACGGGCAAGGGCACGGGCACGGAGCAGGCTCCGAAACGGTCCCTCCGGGCCCATTTCGGCAGCCCGCTACAGCGCGCGCCGTTCGAAGTGCGGCGTCGCCACGAGCTCGACGAAGAGGTCCACGAGCGGTCCCTCCGCCTCCAGGGTGCTCGACGCGAGGCACTCGGTGTCCTCGCGCGAGAGCCCGTAGGCGAAGCTCGCGCCGAACGAGCCCACGCAGCGTGCGGCCGCCGGGTCGTCGGCGAGGAGGTCGGCGAGCTGCGCCGGGCCTTCGAAGCCGCGGCCGGGTGTCTCGTCGAGCTCCTCGATCGCGCCCGAGTCGTCGATCGGGAAGCCGTTGTCGAGGTCGCGGAACCGACCCGCCGCGTCGAGGTGCTCGAACCCGAAGCCGATCGGATCCATCAGGCGATGACACCCCTGGCAGAACGGGTCGCCCGCGTGCAGCCGCTCGTAGCGCTCGCGAGTGGTCTCGGCGCCCGTCGGCTCGGGGATCTGCGGGATGTTCGGGGGCGGCGGGTCGATCGTGTCGCAGAGGACCCGCGTGCGGACGAAGTGCCCGCGCTGCGTCGGGCTCGTCGCCACGTTGGTGGCCCCGACGGCGAGCACCCCGCCGAGCGCGAGCACCCCGACACCCCAGTCCGGAGGGCGCTCGTTCCGGCCGGCCGTGCCCCACCCGTAGTAGGTGACGAGCACGGGATCGAGCTCGGTCGTCGCCGAGGTCAACAACGCTCGAACGTCGCCGCGCTCCTCGAGGAGGACCCGCTCGAGGTACGCGTCCACCTCGCGGCGCAGCGCGGCGCGCACCTCGGGGCTCCAGGTCGGGAAGCGGTCGGGGCTCTTGCCGAGGTTGTCGAGCGCGGCGAGCCCGAGCCAGCCCCGCGCGAAGCGCATCACCTGCGCGCGGAACGCGGGGCGCGGCTGGCCGGCCTCGTCGAACGCGAGCTCGGTCGCGATGGCGCGTCGCGCGTCGCGATCGGTCAGCTCGCCCGCGCGGTCGAGCAGCGCGTCGGTCGGTGGGGCGCCGGTGAGCAGGAACGCGAGGCTCGTCGCGAGCTCGTAGCCGTCGAGGGTCGCCGCGCGGCCGTCCTCGACGCCGAGCTCGGAGCGGTAGAGGAAGTGCGGGGACTGGATCAGCGCGGCGGTGATCCAGCGGATCGCGTCGTCGCCGGACGCCGCGGCGAGGTCGCGGTAGCGCCCGCGCTCGACCTCGGTCAGCGGGCGGCGGTAGGCGCGCCGCCCCGCCGCGTCGAGGAACGCGTCGACGCACGCGGGGTCCGCGCAGGGGCTGCGCGCGGCGACGAGCTGTCCCACGCGCTCGGCGGTGTCGCGGAGCTGTGTCGCGTACGCTTCGTTGACGCGCAGCAGATCCGCGTGGTTGGTGTAGCCGTCCGCGCTCGCGGGGTCGGGGGGCACGATCGGGCCCGACCACGTGGCCTCGTCGAGGTCGAACACCGCGCGCACGCTCGCCTCGAGCTCGTCGCGCGAGAGGCGACGCAGGAGCCGTGGGCCGGCTACGTCGCGCGCCGACGGGGCGCAGACGCTCGGCCGCGTGGCGCCCTCCCGCTCGAGCGGGCCCGGGCGCAGCACGGACGCGTCCTCGAGGCTGCCGAGGCAGCCCGTCAGGAGCACCGCGACGGCGATCGCGGCCCTCACGCGAGGAGCTCCCGGATCGCGGCGTCCCCGTAGTGGGCGGTGTCGGCGTCGGCGACCCCGAACGCTCGCGCGATCGTCTTGAGGAGCGTCCGGTTGCTCGCGCCGGCGGCCGTGATCTGGGTCCCGGTGACGAGCGAGCCGCCGGCGCCGCCGACGTAGAGGCACGGGACCTCGTCGGAGCTGTGGTCCGAGGGCAGGCACTCGCTCATCCAGACGACGCAGGAGTTGTCGAGCACCGTGCTCCCGTCCGGGCAGAGCGGGTCGGGCACGTCGAGCTGGCGCAGCAGCCTCGCGAACTTGCCGGCGTACCAGCGCTGGCAGCGGCCGAAGACCTCCTGATCGCCGTGCGACGTGTCGTGGTGCGGGTAGCCGCCGTCGATCGGGACGATCACGTTGCCGTCGGCCGAGCCCGCCTGCAGCGTCGCGACGCGCGTGAGCCCGCAGGTCACCGATCGAGCTAGCAAGTCGACTTGCGCGTCGAAGAGCCCGTCGAAGAGCTCGTGCCGGTAGGCCGCGTGGTCGTTGCCCTCGAGCTCGCCGCGCAGGGCCTCCACGCTGTCGAGCCGCGTCGCGTCGCAGACGGCGGGGGGCGTGGTCGGGGCCATCACCGCGCCGCCGCCCATGGGCTCGCCGGCGAGCCGGGACAGCGCCTCGCCGTGCTGCGCGAGCTTGTCGGCCTCGAGCGGCAGGCCCGCGACTCGCCCGCTGAGCTCGGCGAGCTCCGCGCGGGTGAGCGCGAGCGCGGCGGCTCGGGCGCGCGCGTCGCTCGAGGGCGCGGCCGGCTCGGCGGGATCCGTCGGCGTGGTGCCGAGCCCGCCGAAGAGCCGGTCGAAGGCGCTCACCGGGTTGGCCTCATAGTCCACCGGCGTGGGGTCGAAGAAGAACGTCGAGCGCCCGAACAGTTGATAGAATTCGATCGCGTCGGCGGGGATCACGCCCAGGTGGACCGAGCGCCGCGCGGTCGGCGCCGTCGCCGCGACGTGGTCGGCGACCACCTGATCGAGCGACTTCACGCCGGGGTCGGGCGACGCGTAGTCGGCGATGGGCGCGCCGGTGAAGACGCTGCGCACGGCGAAGTGGTTCATCGATCCCTCGATGCCGATCCCGCGTACGAACGTGGCCCGGTCGAGGTAGTCGGCGAAGGGCTCGGTCACGAGGCTGCCCCCGCCGCCGCCAGGCCAGAAGAGGTCGGGCCGCACCCCGTTGAGGGAGGGCCACAGGATCAGCCGCTTGGGGACCGCGCTCGGGGACGCGGACGCGAGCCGCCCCGCGAGCCCGGCGAACGGGAGCCCGAGCGCGCTCACCCCGAGGGCTCGCAGGAAGCTTCGTCGGTTCATGGCCATGCGGGGTCCGTGGCGACGAAGGACCGGATCGGGTCAAACCGCGTCCGGCGATTATCGACAGACCTCGACTCTCCCCACGATCACGCTCAGAACGGCTCGATCTGGCAGCGACCCGCGATGCAGAGGAGCGGGGAGCAGCACTGGTCGTTGGACGTGCACGCGACGCAGGCTCCGTCGACGCAAGCTTGGTTGCGGCAGTCGCGGCACGAGTCGCAGGGGATCGGGTCCGCCGGGCAGTCCGCGCCGACGTCGAGGACGGCGGTGTCGTAGTGGATGCTCACGCCGCCCGAGGCGGCGATGCCGCCGACGAAGATCGAGCCGTAGACGTCGAGGAGACCCGACGTCGAGAGGTCGGCGCGGGGCGCGTAGACGTTGCCGGCGAAGGTGCTGGTGCCTGCGAGGGTCACCGCTCCGCTGCCGCCGAGGTAGAGGCGGGTGCGCGCCGGCGCGTCGGGGGAGCCGAAGGCGATGTCGCTCGAGCTCGTGAGGATGCCCTCGACGAACAGGTCGAGCTCGCCGCCGTCGGCCACCTCGACCCGGAACGCGCCCCCCGGCGCGAGGTCGCCGGCGACGTAGACCGCGGCGCGGCCGGTGACCGCGAGGGTGAGCGCGCCGGTGCCCGCGACGCCGTCGAAGTAGAAGCGCCCGCACGGGAGCTCGACCCGCACGTCGCCCGCGTAGTCGCGCAGGGTCTGCGGCGTGACCCCCGCCATGGCGTCGTCGTGGTCGGTCGCGCGGGCGCGGACGAGGGCGCGGACGTCGAGCAGCACGCTCGGGTCGCAGTCGCACGGCGGCGGTACGACGACGGGCTCGGTGCGGCGCTCGCCGACCGCCTCGCTCGACGCCGTGACCGTCGCGCCCGCCGGCGTGACGAGGGCGCCGCCCACCGTCAGCGCGTCGGTGGTCACGTCGCCCGCCACGAACGCGTCGAGCGTCACGTCGAGGGACGACGCCGACGCGTAGGGTCCGCCCGAGCGCAGCTCTCCGGCCACGTCGACGGGGGACCCGGAGGCGGGCGCGCTGACCCCGGCGGCGCCCGCGACCCACAGCGAGCCGCCGAACGACATCGCGTCGCTCAGCATCGCGCCGCCGTTGCTCCCGACCGCGCCGCCTCGCCCGCCCGGCGCCATGAACGGGGCGACGCGGCTGTCGAACGAGTCCGTGTGGACGGGCGTGCTGAAGGCGATCCCGCGACACGAGCAGAGGGCGTAGCGGAAGGTCCGCTCGGCGACCGTGCCGCCGCAGAGCGTGCGCCCCGTCGGTCCGTCGCCGACGAGGACCGGCGGCCCGACGCCCTCGCACAGAGGCACCTCCCCCGCGTCTCGCCCGATCGTCTCCGCGTCGCCGCCCACCGCCACCACGTCGACGTTGGAGCAGCCCAGCAGGGCGAAGCAGGCGAAGCACGGGGCCCACCTCATGGGGAGAGCTCTTGGAGCCGCGTCCGCGCGCGCGCCGCGGCGGCCGTGCCCGCGTGATGCGCGACGATCGCCTCGAGCGCCGCCCGCTCCGCGGCCGCTCGCCCGCGACGCCGCTCGGCGCGCGCGATCCCCTCGCGGGCCTCGAGCGCGAGGGGCCCGCTCGGCCGCGCGGCGAGCGCGCGCTCGAAGAGCGTCACCGCGCCCGCGGGATCGCCGCGGTGGTCGAGGCGGATGCCCGCGGCGGCGACGTCGGCGATGTGCGACGTGGACGAGCGCGGCTGGGCGCGCGACGCCGACAAGTACGCTTGCTCTGCTTCGGCCCAGCGCCGCTCGGCGCGCAGCTCGTTGCCGCGCGCGATCAGGTCCTCGGGTCGCTCGGCCGGCCGCGGCGTGGGGCGGCGCTCGGCGCGCGGGGGGCGCGGCGCCTCGGGGGCCGGTGACGCCTCCACGTCGGGCGCCGGGACCTCGACGACCGGCGCCTCGGGTGTCGGCGCCTCGAGCCGCTCGGGCTCGGGCGTCGAGGGCGCGACGGCCTCGGTGGGCGGCGCCTCCGGCGCGGGCGGCCGCGTCTCCGTCGAGCCCCAGAGGACCGCCGCCGCGACCGCCGCGCCGACCCCGGCGCCGATCGCCGCGGCGAGCATCGCCACCTTGGCCCACGGCACCGACGCGCCGGCGCCCGCGGTCGGGCTCGTCGTCGCGGTCGGGTCGAGCGGCGGCGCCGCCTCCCATCCGTCGAGCGCCGCGCCGATGAGGGCCGCGCTCGCGGCCGACGTCTGCCGGCGCGCCGGCCCCGGCCCGTCCAGCGAGAAGAGCTCCTCGAGCTCCTCGTCGATCGGCTCCGCCTCGCTCATGACTCCCCCTCCCCGTGTAGCTCGCGCAGCCGCCGCATGCCCAGGCGCAATCGGCTCCGGGTCGTCTCGGCGGGGATCTCCAGCTCGGCCGCGATCTCCGGGACGCTCAGGCCCAGCACGTGGTGCAGCACGACCGCGTCCCGCTGCGCGTCCGGCAGCCGATCGAGCAGCCGCGCGAGCCGGCGCCGCTCGAGGTAGCGGTCCGGCGCGGAGTCCGCGGTCGGGACGGCGTGCAGCTCCGGCGGGACCGACCCGTGCCGCGCGTCGCGGTCGCGCTCCTTCTTGGCGTGGCGCCGGGCCACGCGCGCGGTGATGCGCAGCGCCCAGCTCTCGAGGCTCGCGTCGCCGCGCCAGCCGTGCAGGCTCCGCAGCACCTCCATGCACGCGATCTGCGCGACGTCGTCCACGTCGCGGTCGCCGCGCAGCAGGAAGCGGCAGAGGTTGCGCATCCGCGGCAGGAGCGCCTCCAGGATCGCCTGCGCCGCCGCGCGGTCGCCGCCGATCGCGGCGCGCACGTAGGCGTCGGGGGACTTGGTTCGGGCAGGGTGACCGGGCATGTCCGACCCTTCCGTGGTCGGCTCGGGTCGATCCGGGTCAATCGGGGTCGACACTTTTTCTATCGCCCCTGCACCGCGAGCGCGACGCGCAGCCACGGCTGCACGGGCCAGAGCGCCGCCTCGTCCACCGACACGCCGTCGATCTGGTAGGCGAACGTAGGTGCGCTCGGCACGATGTCGGCGCCCGCGGCCACGACGATCCCGGCGACGCCGCCGAGCGCGGATGGGAACACCTCGAGCCCCACCGCGGGGCCGACCAGGAGGCTCGCGCTCCAGCGCGCGTCGGTGGCGACCAGCCCCGCCTGACGGATCTCCGTCGACCGATGCCAGAGCGCGACGCCGAGCTCGGCGCCCAGCGTCAGCCCGATCTCGTCCTCCTCGAGCAGGTCGACCTGCGCGGTCAGCGTCGGCCGCACCCGCATCACCTCGAGGACCGCGCGATCGTCGGTGAGCTCGACCGGCAGCCCGACCTCCACGCGCAGCCCGAGCCGCAGCCGCTCCACCTCCACGACGCCCGCGAGCGACGGAGCCTGCACGCCGTAGGGCGCGTGATCGTCGAGGCTGGCGCTCCAGCCGACCTCCATCCGCACGCCCACCGTCCGACCGGGCGCGGCCTCCGCGATCGGCGCCGGGGCGACGGGCGTGCCGGGCCGCGGGGGGCCCGGCATCGCGACGCCCACGTGGCCGCCCTCGCTCAGGTCGCGCAGCGCGCTCCGCACGATCAGCGCGGCCGCCTCGAGCTGCGCCGAGCGGTCGTCGGGGCCGTCGGCAGGGATCTGGCGCGCGAGCATCCGCCGCGGCTCGACCTCGACGACGTGGATCGTCAGCGCGGCCAGCCCCTGCGCGGCCGGGGTCTCTGTCGCGAACACGACGAACGGCGCGCCGCGGTCGCGGCCGAGCGCGAGGGACCGCTCGAAGCTCTCGACCGGGGGCGCCTCGATCAGCTCGAGCGGGAGGTCCGCGGTCTGCCCGCGGATGCGCGTCGCCAGGGTCGCGTCGGTGGCGACGACGACCTGACGCGCCGGCTCCTGGGCCTCGGCTCGCCTCGCGCCCAGCGGCCCGAGGGCCGCGAGGAGCGCCAGGATCGAGGCGAGCCGCACGGCTCCAGGGTACCCCGGCTACTCCTCGAGCAGCTTGTCGAGCCGCGCGTCGGGGGTGCCGCCGAGCCGCTTCACGGTGTCGAGGTAGTGCAGCAGCAGCGCGCGGTTGTCGCTGACCGCGAGCGTCTGCATCTCGAGCGCCCCGATCCGATCCTCCGGCGTGAAGGCGCTGTCGACCTTCTCCATCGAGAGCTTCTCGGGGTCGTAGGCCATGTGGTGCGCCTCGGTCGCGAGGATCGTGAGGTCGTCCCCGCGGCGCAGCTCGAGGGTCACGCTCCCCGTCACCGCGGTGGAGATCCACCGCGTGAGCGCGTCCTTGAGCAGGAGCGCCTCGGGGTCGTACCACTTGCCCTCGTACAGCAGGCGGCCGAGCCGGCGCCCGAGCGTGAAGTAGAGGTCCGTCGTGTCCTCGTTGTGGATCGCGCTGAGGAGCCGCTCGTAGACGACGTGCAGCAGCGCCATCCCGGGCGCCTCGTAGATCCCCCGGCTCTTGGCCTGGATCACGCGGTTCTCGATCTGGTCGCTCATCCCGAGCCCGTGCCGGCCGCCGATGCGGTTGCACTCGAGGAACAGGTCGAAGGTCGAGTCGTAGCGCTGGCCGTCGATGGCCACCGGCACGCCGCCGTCGAAGGTGAGGGTGATCGTCTCGGGCGCGATCTCGACCTCGGGCTTCCAGTGGGCGACGCCCATGATCGGGTCGACGATCTTCATGCCCACGTCGAGCCGCTCGAGGTCCTTCGCCTCGTGTGTGGCGCCGAGCACGTTGGCGTCGGTCGAGTACGCCTTCTCCGTCGACATCGTGTAAGGCAGCTCGAGCGTCCCGAGGAACTCGCTCATCTCCTTGCGGCCGCCGAGCTCGTCCACGAACGCCGGGTCGAGCCACGGCTTGTAGATGGAGAGCTGCGGGTCGACGAGGATGCCGTAGCGGAAGAAGCGCTGGATGTCGTTGCCCTTGTGGGTCGACCCGTCGCCGAAGACGTGGACCTCGTCGGCGCGCATCGCGCGCACGATCGCCGTCGTGGTGACGGCGCGGCCGAGCGGCGTGGTGTTGAAGTACTTCTTGCCGCCGCTCGAGAGGTGGAACGCGCCGCACTGGATCGCGACGATGCCCTCGCGGACCATCGCCTCGCGGCAGTCGACGAGGCGCGCGACCTTGGCGCCGTGCTGGAGCGCGATGGGCGGGATGTCGGTGACGTCCTTCTCGTCCGGCTGGGCGAGGTCCGCGGTGTACGCGTAGACGTCGATCCCGCGGCGGCTCATCCAGGCGACGGCGGCTCTCGTGTCGAGGCCACCGGAGAACGCGAGGCCGATGCGGGTTCCTTCGGTGGGTAGCTTGCGATGAATCCGGCTCATGACGGCGCCGACAATGACACGAGGCGCCGCTTTGAGCTTGTGAGGGGAGGCGTTATTCTCCGGCGTCCACCACCTCAGCAGGGGGGCCTCTTGGCGTCCGAGTCAGCTCCTCCCGCCCCTCCGGGCGGCGGAAACCTCAAGTACGGAATCATCGGTGTCGTCCTGATCCTCGCCAGCGTCGGCGTGTGGTTCGGGATGCAGAGCTGCGAGGCGCCACCGCCTCCACCGGTCGCGACGGTCATGGACGCGGGGGTGCCCGAGCCCGAGGTCGTGATCGACGACTCGCTGATCATGCCCGACGAGCTGCCGGACGCGGCCCTGCCGGATGCGGGCACGCGGATCCGCTACGTCACCCGCTACGTGGGCGGCGGCGGCGGCGGCGACTGGAGCTGCAGCGGCGACATCGACCAGGCCGGCGCGAACCGGGCGCTCGCGGCGAACAGCCTGCAGTTCCGGAACTGCTACGAGCGCCGCCTCAAGGTGAACCAGACCCTCAGCGGCCGCGTGCAGCTGCAGGTCCGGGTCGGCCGCGACGGCGCCGCGAGCGGCGTGCGCACCGGCGGCAGCCTCCAGGACGCGGAGGTCCTCTCGTGCGTGCGGAACATCGCGCAGCGCATTAGGTTTCCGCGACCGACGGGGAACTGCGCGGTGGTCGCCGTGCCCTTCGACTTCACCCCGCAGAACTAGGACTAGGACCGAGGGCGATGCAATATCTTCGTGGCTGGACCGCGCTCAAGAACGACCCGGCGTGGATGGGCAAGGTCGGCTGGGCGACGCTGATCCTGCTGACGTCGATGTGCATCCCGGTCGTCGGCCAGATCGCGCTGCTCGGCTGGAACACGCTGATGCTCCGTCGCGCGATCTCGGGTCAGGACTCGCCGCTGCCGCGGATGGAGTTCGACATCGACTACCTCACGAAGCTCCTGAACGTCGGGTTCAAGGGCTTCCTCGCGAGCCTCCTCTGGTCGCTCCCCTTCATCGCCGCGTTCATGGCCGGCTACTGCTGCATGTACGCGGGCATCTTCGGGATCGTGGGCGGCGCCGGGCTCGGCGCGGAGGCGGGCGGTGACGCGGGCGGGGTGGTCGGCCTCGTCGTCGGCGTCCTGTTCATGTGCCTCGCCTTCCTCGTGATGTTCACGCTGATCGTCGTGGCCAACATGGTCATGCAGGTCGCCGTGATGCGCGCCGAGATCACCGACGACGTCAACGCCGCGCTGCGCTTCAAAGAGGTCATGGACATGACCAAGCTCATCGCGAAGGAGCTGTTCATCGGCCTCATCGTGATGCAGCTGATCGGGATGCTCGTCGGCTTCGTCGGCATCTTCACGCTCTACGTGCTCCTCTTCCCGGGCGTGATCGTGATGCAAGTCATCATGACGTACTGGCGGGCCGAGCTGTACCGCGTGTACCTCGAGAAGGGCGGCCAGCCGCTCCCGATCGGCCCGCTCGCCGTCCCCGGCGGCGACCCGCCGATGGTCGGCCCGACCGCGGGCTCGTACACCGCGCCGGCCGCGTTCTGAGAACGTAGACGGTTGCGGCGCCCGGTGGTGCCGGGCTCCATCGGAGGATCTGGGGGACGCGTGGCGTGGGTCGAGACGGACTTGGACGTGAAGCGCGTCACCAGCGTCGAGCTGGACCGGATGTTCTACACCTATCGCCTCCATCCGGAGGAGCGCTGGCTCATCGACGCCAGCACCGTGACCTCGTTCTCACCGGACGCGGTGAGCCACGCGGTCGAGAACTTCGTCGCCTTGCACCGACAGCACGGCCTGCGCCTCATCGTCGCCGTGATCACGTCGCCGCTGGTCCGCATGGGCGCGGCGACCGCGGCGATGTCCCTGCGCGCGTTGAAGACGCCGGTCGAGATCGAGATCGTCGAAGAACGCGCGGCCGGGGTGGCGCTCCTCCGCGCCCTGACCTAGCGGTTCGCTCGTTGGGGCTCGCTTGGCGAGGCTCAGAGCCGCGTGATCGCGAGGCGCCGCACGCCGCTGCCGGCGGCGGCACGCACGGCCACGCCGACGCGACCGCCCACGCCGAGCCCGCAGCTCTGGCTCTGGCCGCCGCTCTCGAGCCGGAGCTCGCCGTCGAGGAGCTCGGTGATCAGCGCGCCGTCCACCGCGACCGAGCAGTCGCCGAAGGTCGCGCGGCCCCCATCGATCGCGATCGCCCGCGGGGTCGCCGCGTCGGGCGTCAGCAGCAGCTCGACCGCGCCGCTCGACGTCAGCTCGACGCGGACGTCTCGGAAGCGCGCGCTCGGCAGGTCGAAGCGCGCGCCGTCCACGTCGGCGACGAGGCTGTCGCCGACGCCGTGCCAGCGCCCCGGCGCGTCGATCGACAGCTCTTCGCGCTGGTCCGCCTGCGCCGGGCTGATCGTCGCGGACGGATCGCTGAAGGGCCCGCTCAGGTCGACCCGCAGGAGCGACACCCCGCCGCCGTCGAGCAGCGCGACGGTGCCATCGACGAGGTGCACCGCGTGGGTGGGCTCACGGCCGACGTCGAGCGGCTCGAGGCTGGCTTCCGACGCGTCCCGGCTGCCGCCCGGATCGACGATCTGCGCCGCGGGCCCGCCGGCCGTCCTGCCCATCACGAGCACGCGTCCGTCGCCGAGGCTCACGCCGCGTGGGCGCTCGACGACCTCGCGGAGGATCGCCCCGAGCGAGACGTAGGTCTCGCCGCGATCGAGGAGCACCGAGACCGCGCGAGACCACGTGCCGGCCTCGAGGCCGCCGATCCGCGCGGCGCGGCCGCCGGGGAGCGCCACGTAGTCGGCGTCCGCGCGCGCCGGCCAGGGGGCCCCGAGGTCCGTGAAGGTCTCCGTCTGCGGGTCGAAGCGCTCCACGTTCGAGACCGGCTCGCCCGCGTCGTCGACCCCCCCGACCACGAGGACGGTGCCGTCGTCGAGGCCGAGCAGGCGCGGGCCGATGCGCGCGTGGTGCAGGTCGCCCGTGCGTTGGGCCGGCGGCGCGGCGGTGAGGTCGAGCAGCTCGGCGTCCCGCCGGGCGGTCCCCATCTCCGACCGGCCGCCCACGAGGAGGATCCGTCCGTCTGGCAGCCGCAACGTATCGTGCGCGCTGCGAGGTGCGTCGAGGACGCCGTCGTCGACGACCTCCTCGGCGTCGACGCGGATCACCTCGAACGTCTCCCGCCCGACCCCGCCGGCCAGCAGCACCCGATCCTCGTCGAGGGCGGTCGCGGTCCCGTCGACCCGCGGACGCCGGCCGCGCAGGTCGACCGTCCGCGCGAGCGCGTCGCCGGAGCGGACGACCACCACCCGCAGGTCCTCGAGGCCGCGATCGCCGCCGGCGATGATCAGCCGACCGTCGTCGAGGGCGGTGACCGCGGCGCCGTCCGGCACGCCCGCCCGGGTGTCCGACAGGGTGCAGCCGCGCCGGAGCCGGAGGAGCGGCACGACGAGGTCCTCGCCCGCCGCGAACACGGCGACGCCGCCGCCGACCCACGGCTCCTCACCGCCGCCCGTCCGCACGATCACGCCCTCGGCCCGAACCGAGACCTGCTCGGTGCTGGCCGGGAAGGAGTCGATCGTGGAGACCCCGCTCAGGTCCAACCGCAGGCTGCGTCGCTCGTCCGCGGGGGAGTCCCCGAGCGGCCGGAGCAGGACCGTCTGGACCTCGGTGGGCTGGCAGCCGATGGCCTGGGCGGGGACCAGCGCGAGCTGGATCTCCGTGGGCTCACGGGAGCACGCGCCGGCGAGGAGCACGAGCACGAGCGCGGCCGTCCAACGCATCCGTTATGATCCTAGCAGGCCGCCGCCCGACCGAGGCGAGCCGCCGGATCCCACCCCGTGACCGCTTCCCCTGTCCGCAGCTTCGGCAAGTACCTGCTCGACGAGGAGATCGCGCGCGGCGGCATGTCGCGCGTGTTCCTCGCGCGGCTGCGTGGCCTCGGTGGCTTCGAGAAGCGGCTGGTGGTCAAGCAGGTCCTGCCCGAGCTCGCGTCCGACCCGCGCTTCGTCGAGATGTTCGTGCAAGAGGCCAAGACCCTCGTGCAGATGAGCCACCCGCACATCGCGCCGGTCTACGAGCTCGGCGTGGTCGACGGCGTGTACTTCCTCGCGATGGAGCACGTCTCGGGGGCGACGCTCTCGGAGATCCTCTCGTCCGGGCCCGTCGCGCCCGAGCTCGTCGGCCACCTCGGCGCGCAGATCTGCGACGCGCTCCACTACGCGCACGAGCGCTTCGGGATCGTCCACCGCGACGTGACGCCGCGGAACGTGATGGTCGACGAGGAGGGCCACGCGCGCCTCCTCGACTTCGGGATCGCCGCGCCCGCGAGCGACGACGAGGGCGGTGCGCTCTTCGGGACGCCGGGCTACCTCTCGCCCGAGCAGGCCGACGGCGAGGCGCTCGGGCCGGCGAGCGACGTGTTCTCGCTCGGCGCCGTGCTCTTCGAGGCCCTCACCGCGCGGCGCGCGTTCTTCGCCCGCACGGTCGAGGAGGCCAAGGAGGTGCTGACCCTCGACGGCCCCGACTTCTACCCCGACGACCTGGTGCCGGACACGCTCGCGCGCATCATCGACCACGCGATGGAGCGGGACCCGAAGGCCCGCTACAAGAGCGCGCGCGAGCTCGGGCGCGCGCTGCGATCGTGGGTCGCCGCGCACGCGCCCGAGGGCGTCGGCCCCGAGCTCGCGGACCGCGTGCGGGCCGCCAGCGCCCACGCGCCGGCCGAGCGCGAGGACGCGCCCGAGGACGACGCGCCGCGCTCGGGCGAGGTGGAGGTGCGGACCCTCGCGACGAGCCGGGTGCTCGACGAGATGCTCGAGGAGGGGACCCGCCCCGTCGAGCGCGTCTCGGCCCCGGGATCGGTCCGGGCGGCCGACGGCGAAGAGCCGGGGACCCGGCCCGTCGAGCGCGTCTCGGCCCCGGGATCGGTCCGGGCGGCCGACGTCGAGGAGGAGGGCACCAAGCCGATCGAGCGTGTCTCCGCGAGCCCCGCGCTTCCGGAGACGGACGCGAGCCCCGAGGGCGAGGTCGGCACCACGCGCATCGAGCGGTCGAGCGATCCCGTCGCCGAGGCACCGTCTCCTTCCGACGAGCTCGAGCCGGCGCCCGTCGCGGAGCCGATCGCGCGCGAGCGCGAGGTCGCGCCGCCGCCGTCCCGCCGCTTCGAGCTCGTGGCGCTCGGCCTCGTCGCCGCCGGCGTCCTCGCCTGGGTCGCGTGGCCGACCCCGCCCGAGCCGCTCACCCCCGTCGATCCGCCGACCGTGGCCGACGACCCGCCCGTCGATCCGCCCCGCCAGGATCCGACCCCGCCGGTCCCCCCGCCGGACCCCCCGCCCGTGGCGGTGGACCCGCCCGTGGAGGACCCCCCGGTCGTGGAGGACCCGCCGACGCCGCGACCCGTCGCCGTCGCTCGCGGGACGCTCGAGATCGCGTCGGTCCAGCCCGCGCAGGCGTACGTCGACGGCCGGCTCGTCGGCTGGACCCCCGTCCGAGGCCACGCCGTCCGCGCGGGTCGGCACACCCTGTCGCTGCGCAGCCCGCACCTCTCGGGCGAGGCGCGCCGCACCTTCGAGGTCGAGCCCGGCGAGACCGTCCGCCTGAGCGGCGACCTCGAGACCGGGCAAGTCGTCTTGCCGCACTAGCGGCGACGGGAGCGGCGGCGGGCCTCGCGGCCGTCGACCTCGGGCGCCTCTTCCTCGTCGGCGACCTCGACCCGGGCGCGCAGCGGCTCGCGGGTCGGGGGCGGGGTCACGACGGGGTCTCGACGCGCGGTGGTGTCTCGGCCGGCCTTCTTGTCGGCGACGAACTCGTCGAAGGCGGTCGGCGGGCGGGCCGGGGGCGCGGGCTTGGGCTGGCTCGCCTCGCGGATCTTCTCCGCCGCGATCTTGAGCAGGAGCGAGACGCCCTCCTCGACCACGCGCTCGAGCTCGTCGCCGGCCTGGCTCCCGCCGCGGGCCTTGCGCTCCGCGCGCTCGGCCTCCTTGCGGCGCCTCGCCTCGACCCGCGCCTTCGCGGCCGCCGCGCGTCGCGCCTTGCGGTTCAGCTTGCGGCGCTCCTTCTCGACGGCCTCCTCGGAGGGGCCGCGCACGGTCGAGAACGTGTGCAGCGCGAGGCCCATCCCCCAGAACACGGCCGTCCAGATGGCGGCCACCCCGAACAGCCCGAGCGCGTGCAGACCGAGCAGGCCGCCGACCACCACGAGGTACGTCACGAAGTGGCGCAGCCAGCGCTCGCGCTGCCGCTTCTTGACCCGCTCGTAGACCGCGGCGTGCCCGCGCTGCGCGTCGATCTCGCCGACCGCCTTGGCGATCTGAGCGTCGGAGAGCCCGACCTCCCGGGCCGCCGCGACGAGCTCGTCGTGGGCGTAGCCGTCCTCGTCGTCGACCTGCTGCTCCAGCGCGCGCCGGAAGATCGCCTCGACCTCCTCGTCGCTGTACTGACGGTCCACGCAACGGATCTAGAGCACGGCCGGCCCGGAAACCACCACTATCCTCGGCGCGTCCGACCCCGCCGTCGGCGCGGATCAGAAGTCGGCCTGGCCGGCCGCGCGCGGGAACGGGATCACGTCGCGGATGTTGTCGACGCCGGTCGCGTACTGGATCGCGCGGGCGAAGCCGAGGCCGAAGCCGGCGTGGGGCACCGTCCCGTACTTCCGCAGGTCGCGGTACCAGCCGTAGTGCTCCACCTCGAGGCCCATCTCGGCGATGCGCGCGTCGAGCACGTCGAGGCGCTCCTCGCGCTGGCTGCCGCCGATGATCTCGCCGATGCCCGGGGCGAGCACGTCCATCGCCGCGACGGTCTTCCCGTCGTCGTTCTGGCGCATGTAGAACGCCTTGATCTCGCGCGGGTAGTCGGTGACCACGACCGGGGCGCCGACGATCTCCTCGGTGAGCCAGCGCTCGTGCTCGGACTGCAGGTCCACGCCAAAGCGCACCGGGAACTCGAACTTGGTCTTGGCCTTCTCGAGCTGCGCGATCGCGTCCGTGTAGGTCATGCGCTCGAACTTCGCGCTGACCAGCCGCTCGAGCCGCTCGATGCAACGCGGCTTGCCCTGGTCCACGTGGCTGGCGAAGAACTCGAGGTCGTCGCCGCGCTCCGCGAGGAGGGCGCCGAAGATCGACTGGAGGAAGTCGGTCGCGAGCGCGACGTCGGCGTCGAGGTCGGCGAACGCGATCTCGGGCTCGATCATCCAGAACTCGGCGAGGTGCCGCCGGGTGTGGCTGTTCTCGGCGCGGAAGGTCGGCCCGAACGTGTAGACCTTGCCCATCGCGAGGCAGTAGGCCTCGACGTTGAGCTGACCGCTCACGGTGAGGAACGCCTCGCGGCCGAAGAAGTCCTGGCTGAAGTCGATCCCGCCGTCCTCGGTGCGCGGCAGGTTGGTGAGGTCGAGGGTCGAGACGCGGAACATCTCGCCCGCGCCCTCGGCGTCGCTCGTCGTGACGATGGGCGTGTGGATCCAGTAGAAGCCGCGCTCGTGGAAGAAGCGGTGCACGGCCTGCGCGAGGCTGTGCCGAACGCGGGTCACCGCGCCGATGAGGTTCGTGCGCGGCCGCAGGTGGGCGTGCGCGCGCAGGTGCTCCATCGAGTGGCGCTTCTGCGGCATCGGGTAGGTGTCCGGGTCGTCGACCCAGCCCACCACCTCGACGCGCGTCGCCTCGAGCTCGACCGTCTGCCCCTTGCCCTTCGACTCGACGACCGTCCCCTCGGCCCGCACCGCGCAGCCGCTGGTGAGGTGAAGGACCTCGGACTCGTAGTTGTCGAGGGTCCCAGGCACGACGAGCTGGATGGGCGCGAAGCAGGACCCGTCGTGCACGTTCACGAACGACAGCCCCGCCTTGCTGTCCCGGCGGGTCCGGACCCAGCCCTCGACCACGACGGCGGCGCCGACTTCGACGCCCCCGCCCAGCACCTCGACGATTCGCTTCGATTCAGCCATGGCCGCGCCGAGATAGCACGGGGTCTGGGGCTTGGCAGACCGGCGCCGGCGCGCCTCCGGAGGGTTCCGCGGAGTCACCTTCGCGCCTCTTCGGGATCCCATGCGCCGAGAAGAAGCTCGTGGCGATCAGGGCGCGCTGCAGCCCGACGGTGGGCCAGACGTCTGGCAGAACCCGTACTCCTCACCGTGTACGACGACGGCGAGGCCGGGTTCCCGCTCGCATGTGAGCCCGGCGCCGCAGTCGTCGCTCCCGACGACGCAGCTCCGGGCGCAGGTCATCGCGCGCGCGCCGCTCTGCGGGCAGCTCAGGCCGGCGTCGCATTCGCTGCCACCCACCTCGAAGCAGGGGCACCCTTCTCCGTTCGAGCTGGGCCCGGAGCTTCGGCACAGGGTGAGCGCGTTGGGACCGCCGGTGCCGCTGCCGTTCGGGGCGACGCTGCACATCGATCCGGGCGGGCAGCCCTCGGGGGTGCCCGGAGCGCACACGAGGGTGCAGCCGAAGTACTCGTCGGGGTTCTGGTAGCGGTCGCACGTGGAGTCGGGATCGATCGCGGCGCACTCTTCGTGGGTGGTGCACTCGGGGGTGCACCACGACACGCCGAACTCGATCGCGCAGACCTCGCCCGTGGCGCACTGGGGGTCACTCGAGCAGGGTCGGATCGGGCCGGCGTCCCTGCTGCCAGCGTCCACGGCGCCGCCGTCCGCGGTGCCGCCGTCGAGCGGCTCGGTGGGCGGGGTCACGCAGGTTCCGTCTTCACATCGGCTGCTCGCGAGGCAGGGGTTCATGTCGTCGCAGGTGTTCCGGCACTGGTGATCGCGACACACCAGCGGCCCGTCACACGAGTCGGTGCAGTCCTCCTCGGGAGGCAACGTGCATGCGCCGATCCCCGGGGTGGCCTCGACGCATCGGAGGCCCGGGCTGCAGTCGCGCGGGTTCACGCACTCGGCGCGGCACCGACCGAGGAGGCAGGCCAAAGGCTCGTCGCACTCGCCGCTGCGCACGCAGGGCGAGCCCACGGCGAGGTGCGGCTCACACGCGAGCAGGAGGACCCCGAGGATCAGGGGGGCGGTCGAACGCACGGCGAGAGGATAGGCGATCATCGGCGGGCGGGCCCCGGTTTGCTCGGTCGGCTCGTCCGGCCTTCCGCCCAGCGCCACCGCGCGCTACTCGATGGCGGTGAATCGAGAGGAGCTCGAGAGCAGCCCCGAGGGGCTCGGCCGACTGCGCGCCCCAGGGCCCGCCCACACGAAGGTCGGCGCCCTCTACGACTACTGGATCGACTACGCGAACGCGTGGCTCGACGACGACAGAGACCTGCTGGTCCGCGCGCTCGAGGCGACGGTGGCGCTCGCCGCGACGCACGCGGTCGCGGAGCCGTGGTCGGTCGACGAGGACGAGGCCCTCTCGCGCGCGTTCGTCGCGCTCCACCAGCGGCGGCCGATCGTCGAGGCCGCCCTCGGCCGAGACTCCGTGCTCGACGCCGGCGCCGCGCTCGTCCGCGCCGTCGACCGACTCCGCGCCGCGGCGCGCTCCCCGTCTCGACCCGTGTGGGCCTGGCTCGAGCTCGCGGTGTCGGTGGTGACGGTCTGGCCCGAGCACGCCGGGGCGATCGTCGAGCGCCTCGCGACGCCGACGCCCGACGCCTGGCGCGCCTGGGTCCCGCTCGTCGCCCGGCTCGCCTTCCCCACCGGCGAGGGGCCCTTCTTCACCGGTCCGCTGCGGCCCTGGCGTCGGTTCGGCGACGACCGCGGCCTGGCGTGGAGCGCGGCCGACGCCGACGCCCTGGATCGGGCCCTCGAGGCCGGGCTCCGCGCGGGGCTTCGAGCCTCGGTCGCGTGGGCTCCGCCCGAAGACCGTGCCGCCGTCGCGGGGTTGGCCGACGACGTCGAGCAGTTCCTCTGGGACGGTGACCTCCGCCGGCGCCGAGGCGTCTGGGTCGCTCAGCTCGCCTCGACCGCGCCCGTCGACTACTGGCCCGACGAGCACGGCGTCGTGGGACCGCCGACCCTCTAGCTAGCGACCCTCTAGCTCAGTGGCACTGGGCGCCGGTGAGCATCCCGCGCTGGCAGCAGGTCGCCGCGTCCATGTAGCCGAGACGGCAGAGCTGGCGCATCTCCTCCTCGCTCATCTCGACCGACTCGGACTCGACGGCGCCCTCGGCGGCGGCGCGGCGCGCGTCGTCCCGGCTCGCGACCAGCGCGCGGACGATCTCCTGCGAGTCGTGGGCGACGTTGGTGCGCTCGGTCGGGTCGTCGGCGATCCGGTACAGCTCCACCGGCTCGAGGCCGCGCGGGTTGCCGGCGTTGGCGGTGATGAGCTTGAGCTCCTCGAAGTCGCGCATCTCGCGGACCGCCTCGAGCACGTTGCCCTCGTGGCTCTCCTCCGAGTAGACGCGGCTCGTGCCCTCTTCGAGGCTGCCGCCCTGCACGCCCTCGGGGACGTCGATGCCGGCGCGGCGCAGGATGCTCGGCATCAGGTCGATGCTCTGCACCCAGTGGCTCACGTGGGTGCCGGCGCGCTCGTTGCCGGGGAGCTTCACGAAGAGCGGGACGTGGATCTGCTCGTCGTAGAGCGTGGTGCCGTGCCAGAAGCCGCCGTGCTCGGCGAACTCCTCGCCGTGGTCCGCGGTCACGATGATCATCGTGTCGTCGTAGACGCCGCGGCGCTGCAGGTCGGCGACGAGGCGGCCGAACTGCTCGTCCCAGTAGGTGATCTCGCCGTCGTAGAGCTCGCGCAGGCGATCGGCCTCCGCGACGTCCGGCTCCTGGTGCGCGGCGCGCGCGTAGCCGGTGCCGTCGTAGGGGTGCGGGAAGTAGGGGTCGTGCGGGTCCATGTAGCCGACGAACGCGAACCACGGGTGGTCGGTCGGCGCGGTGTCGAGGAAGCCCGACAGGTGCTCGTTCACGACCTCCGCGTCCTGGTAGATCGTGCCCGCCTGCACGCGCCCGAGGCGCGCGTTGATCGTCTCGTAGCCCCGCCGGACGACCTGCATCATCAGCAGCTTGATCGCGGAGTCGTCGGCCCAGAGGACGTTCTCGGGCTCGAGGAACGAGTAGCTCTCGAAGCCCTGCTGGAAGTTGTAGTGGCTGTTGACGTTGAAGTTCGTCACCCAGCCGTGGGTCGCGTAGCCGTGGTCGTGCAGCGCCTCGGCGACGGTCACCACGTCGTCGGGCAGCGCGTCGGACTTGCCCATCACGCCGTGGCTGCGCGGGAAGCGGCCGGTGAGGATCGAGGCGAAGCTCGGCCGGGTCCAGCTCGCGTTCGAGAAGGCCTGGTCGTAGCGCACCGCGTCCTCGGCGAAGCGGTCGAGGTTCGGCGTCGAGCCCGCGCCGTAGCCGTAGGCGGGCAGGTGATCGGCGCGCAGCGTGTCGACCACGATGAGGATCACGTTCGGCGCGCCCGGAGGCGCCGGCGGGTGGGTGCCGTGGCCGTTCGCCGCCGCGGGCTCCCCGATCGCGATCGTCGCGCCGCACAGCGCGACGACGAGCACCGCGACGAACGCGGGCGAGCCCCACGCCTTGAGCATCCAGCGCCCGGCCTTGCCGCTCGTCCAGAGCCGCAGCCCGGTGGAGAGGGCGAAGTAGAGGAGCGCGCCGACCGCGAAGCAGCAGAGCAGGAGCAAGATGCCTTCCTTGCTCTTGAAGGCGAACTCCTCGGCGTAGACGTCGCGGCGGATGCGGAACGCGCCGAGCCCGAACGCGAGCACCGCGACGATGAGCGCGGTGAGGCGGCCGTAGGCCTGCGGCTCCGGCACCGCCTCGCGGCGCATCCGCCGGCCGACCCAAGCGGCGACGACCATGAACCCGGCCCCGCCGAACGCGCAGGCGATCCCGTAGGCCACCGCGCCGTAGGCGAGGACGCCGTAGCCGCCGCGCCCGCCGCCGTCGTAGACGACCGCGGCGCCCTCGGCGACGCCGACGATCGCGCCCGCGAGGAGGCCCGCGCCGAGCCCGATGACGAGCGCCCGCGCGACCTTCGGCCAGCGCTCCTCGGGGACCTCGGCGATCTCCGCGTAGACCTTCTCTTCGCGCTCGGCGTCCTCGACGACGAGCTTGCCGTCGTAGCCCTGCCGCCGCGCGAGGAAGATCGGCACGCCGATCGACGAGACGCACATCTCGGCGAGCCAGCCGAGCGTGTAGGTCGCCGCCGCGATGGGCGCGGCGATCCCGTACGCCGAGAGCACGCCCGCGGCGGTCGCCTCGCGCAGGCCGATGCCGTTGAGCGAGAGCGGGACGATCGTGCTCATGATCACGATCGAGCTGGCGAAGAACACCACCTCGGGCCCGAGCGGCAGGTTCATCGCCTGCGCCGCGCTCACGTAGATGAGGTTGTTGAACGCGTGCACCGCGACGCCGCAGAGGACGGAGATCGCGAGGAGCTTCGTCTTGCCGTGGTAGGCGCTGACCGCGTCGAGCAGCGTGCGCAGCTGCGGCTGGACCTGCGCGGGCAGGAGCCGGAACAGCGGCTGGAAGATCTGCGGCTTGCTGAGGAACGTGATGCCCGCGGTGACGAGCACGACGAAGAAGCCGTTGACCATGAGGAGGCCCTCGACCCCCATCATCTCGAGGCCCCACAGGCTCGCGAACACGACGACGAGGCCGAAGGCGAGCTGGCCGAGGATCTTCTCGACCGCGGTGATCGCGACGGCGCGCGCCGGCTTCTTGGTCTGGGTCGCGACGTCGTAGAGGCGCCAGCCGTCGAGGCCGAGGCCGCCCGGCGTGAACGCGCCCCAGAAGCGGCCGATCATGAAGCTCGGGGCGAGGAAGCCCCACGAGGCGCGGATCCCCTGACCGCCGAGGAGCAGCCGCCAGCGCACGATCGCGAACGCGATCGCGGTGAGCTGCATCGCGGCGGCGAGGCCGAACCACTCCCAGCGGATCTGCTGGAGCTGAGCGGTGAGCTCGTCGAGGCCGTCCCGGCCGAGCGCCTGGCCGTAGACCCAGTAGAGGCCCAGCGCGGACACGGCGACCTTGATGCCGAGCGTCAGCGCCTTCTTCCAGAGGGGCTTCTCGGGCTTGGGCGCCTCGGGCGGCGCGCCGCTCTCGCGCTCGGCGACCAGCGAGGCCGGGGGCCCGTAGTCCTGCAGGGTCGCGTCGTACTCTTTGTCGTCGCTCATCGCGATGGCCTCGTCAGCGGCACTGCACACCCGAGCCGCTGAACGCCCGAGTGGTGACCGCTCCTCCGGGTAGCCCGGTGCCAACAGGGGGTCAAATTGTCGGCATTCCCGAGAGGGCCACCCTCTGCTATCAACCCCCTCGATGACGTATGTCGTGGGCGTCGCCGGCGGGACCGGCTCGGGCAAGACGACCGTTTCCAAGCGGATCGTCGAGGCGCTGCCGCCCGAGTCCGTGAGCATCCTGCAGCACGACAACTACTACCGGGATCGGCTCGACCTCACCTACGACGAGCGCTGCCAGCTCAACTTCGACCACCCCGACTCGCTCGAGACGGATCTGCTCATCGAGCACATCCTCGCGCTGCGCGAGGGCACGGCGGTGGACGTCCCGGTGTACGACTTCGCGACGCACCGCCGGGCCGAGCAGACCAAGCGCATCGAGCCCAAGCCGGTGCTCATCGTCGAGGGGATCCTCGTGTTCGTCGAGCGCCGCATGCGCGAGCAGCTCGACCTCAAGCTCTTCGTCGACACCCCCGCCGACATCCGCGTCTTCCGCCGCATCCGCCGCGACCTCGAGCACCGCGGCCGCGACTTCAACTCGGTGCGCGAGCAGTACTACAAGACCGTGCGCCCGATGCACCTGCAGTTCGTCGAGCCGAGCAAGGCCTACGCGGACCTGATCATCCCCGAGGGCGGGCGTAACCAGGTCGCGCTCGACCTGATCCTCGCGAAGCTCACCGGCGTCGCCGCGGGCAACTGACCGTGGACGCGATCCTCTTCGACCTCGACGGCACGCTGCTCGACACCAACCGGCTCTACGCCGCGGCCTACCACCACGCGTTCACGACCGAGCTGACGACGCCGCCCACGATGGAGATGTTCGCCGCCCGGCGCCCCGCCTCCGAGCGGCTGTTCCTGCTCGAGTGGTACGGCGAGCAGCTCGGCGATCGCCTGCACCGCCGCGTGGTCGAGCACTACGCCGCGCACGCGGCGACGCTGATGGGCGGCCTCTACGAGGGCGTCCGCGAGATGCTCGACGAGGTCCTCGCGCGTGACCTTCGCGTCGCCATCGTCACCGGCAAGAGCCGCCTCGCGTACGAGGTCACCTGCGAGCACGTCGATCTGTCGGCGTTCGAGGTCGTGATCGTCGAGGACGACGTGCCGGCGGCCAAGCCCGACCCGGCCGGCATCCTGAAGGCGCACGCCGCGCTCGGCGGCGGCGAGGCGGTCTACGTCGGCGACACCCCGATGGACGCCGAGGCCGCCGTCGCCGCGGGCCTGCAGCCCGCCGCCGCGCTGTGGTGTCGCCCGCCGTCCGATCGCGAGCGCGTCGCCGCCACCCTCGCCGACGGCGTGTGGCCCCTCCTCACGCCCGCCGACCTGCTGTCCCGGCTCTAGGGACGCTCTTCGTCACTTTCGTCACTTTCGCGCGTCGTCGTCCGGCAACCCCAGGAAGCCGAACGCGGCGCCCGTCAGGCTGGCCTCGAGGTGCGGGTCGTCGAGCTTCTCGGGCGCGTGCGCAATGATCGCGTTGAGCGCGCCGCGGAGGCCGTGGAAAGCGACGAGCGCGAGCAGCTCGGGGTCGCGGTCGCCGAGCACGTCGGGGTACATCCGCAGGTAGCCCGAGGCGAGGCCGACGGCGCGCGCGATGCCCGTGCGGACCTCGTCGGTCTGCTCCATCAGCGGCAGGATCTCCACGACGCTCGCGTACAGCTCGCGGTCGTCGCGGTAGACGCGGACGAGCTCCTGAGCGGCGACCCGGAGCAGCTCGCCGGGGGACGTGCCGGGCTGGACGCGGGTCAAGACGCTTTGCAATAGCGCGACGTCTTGCTCCAGCCGGCGCTCGAAGAACGCGGCGATCAGCGTCTGCTTGTCCGGGAAGTACTGGTAGAGCGAGCCCACGCTCACCCCCGCGCGCTCGGCGACGCGAGTGGTGGTCGTCTTCTTGAAGCCCTCCTTCTCGAAGATCTGCCCCGTCGCCTCGACGATCGCGTCGACGGTCGCCTTCGACCGCGCCTGCTTGGGCCGCTTCTTCCGGGAGGTCGCCACGCGCCCCGAGGGTACCGCGAGAACCTGTAGGGTTCGCTCGCGCTCGTTCCAAGTAGTTGAAATAATGATGTTTGTCGCGACCGAAACACGAATTCCCCCGACCCGCGTTCGACCCAACATTGGTGGCACAGGAGGAACCCAGAGATGACCGAGCCCACCACCGTCCGCGACGCCCTCGAGCGCTTCTTGTCGATCAACGGCTTCACGATGGAGGCCTACGACGCGCCCAAGGTCGCGATCCCGTTCGGCCCGTTCACCATCCACCTCCCCAACAGCGAGGGCCGCAAGGCGATCGTCCGCCTCCACGACATCCACCACGTCGTGACCAACTACGGCACCGACCTCGCGGGCGAGGCGGAGATCGGCGCCTGGGAGCTGCGCGCCGGCTGCACCAACCTCGCGGGCTACGTCTACAACCTGATGGCCGTCACCCTCGGCGTCTTCATCGCGCCGCTCCGGACCCTGCGCGCCTTCCTCGACGGGCGCGGCGCGATGACGCTCTACCGCCTCGGCGTCCCCTACGACGAGCTGTTGACGATGACGGTCGCCGAGCTGCGCGAGCGCCTCTCCATCCCCGCCGACGGCGCCGCGCACGAGCCCGCGCGCCTCAACGCGGCCGCGCCCGCGAGCTGAAGAGAGGGCGTGCGGCCGGCGCCTCGGTCGGCTATCGCAGCCCCGTGAAGGAGCAGGCGAGCCCCGGAACCCTGGCCATCGTCGTCGGGAGCATCCTCCTGACGGGCGGCCTGCTCGGCGGCGCGGGGCTCATCCTCGCGATGCTCATCTCGGCCTTCGGGGACGTCGCCTTCGTCGAGGCCTCGCAGCGGTCCCGGGTGCTGTCCGAGGGGATCCAGGACGCGGTCGGCTACGGAGGCTGCTTCGGCGGCGGCGTGGGAGGCTTCGGCGCCGTCCTGATCGCCCTCGGCGTCCGCCGCCGCCGGGCCGCGCGTCGCTAGCGGAACGCTCCGCGTGAGCCGGCGCTCGCGCCGACCGCGGACAGGATGCGCACCGCGGCCTTGGCCTGATCGAGCGACGGCGCCTCGCGCCACACGATCTCGATGCGCCCCTCGCCGGTCTCGAGCCGCGCGGGGGCGACGCGCGCGAGCTCGGGCTCGACCTCGGGGCCGAGGAGGCCCTCGGGGACCGGCTCGCCGAGCGCGCCTCCGTCGCCGATGAAGGTGTCGACCTCGGGGGTGCCGTCGCGGGCGTCGACGCGCGCGAGGTAGACGGGCTGATCGTCGCCCGGCCGGACGAGCAGCCGCACGTCCACGAGCCCGCGCCGCACGCGGACGCGCGGGCCCTCGTCGCTGCGCGCCTCGTAGGTGGCGTCGTCGATCGTGGAGAGGCCGCGCAGGTGATCGGCGCCGTGGCGCGCGATCGCGGCGACGAGCTGCAGCGCCGCGTCGATCACGGCGGGATCCGACTCCGCGCCGTCCCACACGACGTCGACCTCGGTGCCGTCGCTGCGGATCGTGAGCCCGCGCCGGATCGAGTCGGCGAGGGTCCGCACCTCCGGGGTCATCGCCGCGCCCGCGTTCCCCTGCACGGCTCGCAAGCTGCTCGGCATCTCGATCTGCGCGGGCTCGGACACCAGCCGCGGCCGCGCCACGAACCGCGGCCCGGTCCCGAGCACGAACAGCGCGCGCGCCTTCGTGTGCGCCTCGGCGTCGGCCGTCACGGGCACCGAGAGGATCGCGGTCGCGGTGGCGTCGTCGCGCTCGACCACGAGCCGCAGCACCCGCGGCTCGAGGGACTTGCGCGACACCACCTCGAGGCGCCCCCCGATCGTCTCGGCGGTGCGCGCCCACAGCGCCTCGATCCCGTCCTGGTAGCTGCGCCCCCGCTTCGACGCGCCGACCGCCGCCGCGCCGACGCCGCCGAAGAGCAGCGCGACCACGGTGCCGATGACGATCCATTCGGGGCCCACGAGCAGAGGTGTAGCAGGCCTCCGTCAGCCGATCGCTGCGCGGGGGCGCCGCTCCCTGCTGAGGATGGAGATTCGCCGAGCCGTTCTCGGAGAACGGTTCACATTCTACCCACGGGCTCGAATTTCGCGCAAAGGCCGCGAAAGGGGGCAAAGAGGTTTTCTAGAACCCCGACGCCAGGCGCCTCGGCGCCTCGAGGGTGCATGTTGGACCGTCGCCGTTCGACGACCGGCCCGCGGCTCGCGCCCCCCTCTCCCCTTGGCTCCCTTCGCGCGCTTTGCGCGAAATTCCCCGTACTTGCACCTAGCGGAGCTCGTCGCAGGCCTGCCGGCTGCCGAGGTCGCAGGCGCGCTGGCGGAGCGCGCGCGCTCGGGCCGGGTCGGGGGTCTGGCCGCCGAGGCCGTCTGTCAGGTAGACGGACTGGTTCCGGCAGCACGCGGCGCTCCCGCCGGCGCAGCCGCGCTCGAAGAGGGTCCAGGCGCGCGCGCGGTCCTGCGGGAGGACGCCCTCGATGCCCTGGTGGAGCTGGACGCCGAGGCTGGTGCACGCGGTCCCGACGTGGCTGTCGCAGAGCCGGGAGAGCTCGGGGACGGCGGCGGCTCGATCGGGGAAGGGGCTCCGTCCCTCGAGCTGCATCCGCGCGGCCTCGGCGCAGGAGACCTGCTCGCCGTACCGGCACCCGAGGCGGAAGTGATCGAAGGCCTGTGCGTCGTTCGCCTCGACGCCCTGGCCGTTCTCGTAGAGGTAGCCGAGGTTGGCGCACGCCGTCCCCGCCTCCGCCTCGCACCCGCGCGACAGCAGCTCGTGCGCGCGGGTGAAGTCCCGCGGTCGGCCGCGGCCGAGGCGGTAGCACTCGCCGAGCTCGGCGCAGCCGGGCACGTGGTTGGCGTTGCACGCCTGCTCGAAGTGCTCGCAGGCGCCCTCTTCGTCGGCGGCGACGCCCTCTCCGTCGCGGAGCTGCACGCCCACGTTGAGGCAGGCCTCGGGGGTCCCGCCTTCGCACGCGAGGGTGAAGCTCACGAAGGCGAGGTTCTGGTTCGCCGGCACGCCTCGCTCGCCCCAGCCGTAGGCGACGCCCACCTCGAAGCACTCGCCGCGCTCGCCGCGGTCGCACGCGCGCTGCGAGAGCGCCGTGGCGCGCGGCCAGTCGACGGGGTCCGCGTCGCGGAGGCGCGCGGCCGCGAGGGCGCACGCGTGACCCTCGCCCGCCTCGCAGTCGCGCTCGAGGTCCTCGACGGGGCGCGGGATCCCGCACTGCTCGAAGCGCTGGTAGTCGTCGGTGCCGAACGCGCCGACGAAGCGGACGCTGCCCTCGCAGAGCGTGTCGCCGTCCCGCGCGGTGAACGAGTACCCGTTCCCGTCGTCGCTGCGATCGCCGATCTCGATCTCGGTTCGCCCCTCGTCCTCGAGGATCTGCCGCACGGCGTCCGAGCGATCGAGCAGGCCCGGCATCGCGAAGCCCGAGGTGAAGAGGTGGAAGCCGCCCGCGGCCAGCGCGAGCACCGGCGCGAGGCCGCCGAACCCGCGGCGGTATGCCTGGCCGCGGGCCGAGCGCAGCAGCTCCCAGCCGATCGCGATGCCTCCGAAGAGGATCGCCGTGCCGCCGGCCCCGACCTTGACGTAGTCCTGCCCGTTCAGCGTCAGGTGCGCGAAGAACGGCGCCATCGCCGCCACCGCCGCGATGAGCCCCGGCACGCTGAGCGCCTCCCACCACCGGCGCTGCGGCAGCTCGTACTCGTCGTCCCCCACCGGAAGACGCATTGCATCCGTCCACCAGGGTCGCAAGCGCGGGCGTCAAGGCCTGTCGATAAATCGCCTCCGGCGATTTCTCTCCGGCGAGGGGCAAGCCCCTCGCGCTCCCCACTGAGATCCCTCGGTCGCTTCGCGCCCTCGGGACTCAGCCCGCGATGAGGCCGATGCTGTCGATCTGGGGCTGCCCGGCGACGGTGTTGTCGACGTAGACGCCCACGGCCTCGACCGGTTGCAGGCCCGGCAGCTCGATCTCGAGCACGCGCGCGCCGCTCGCCGCCTCGGGCGCGGCCTTCCAGATCAGCGACTCACCCGCGGGGTGGACCAGCGTCACCGCGAACGTGGCGCCGGCGCCGTGCGTCTCGAAGATCCGGATCGCCTCGGCCTTCGCGTCTCGTTCGAACGCGACCTCGAGCCAGTCGACCTTCGGGCCCCCCTCGGCGGGCGCCCACGCGCCGGGGAGATCGCCCGCGAGCGGGTAGATGCCGGGCGAGCCGGTCGCCGCGCCGGCGCCCCAGGACCCTCCGTGGCTGGACGAGGCGCGCGCGCTCGTGGGCCACGTCCCGCGCCACCGGGCGCGCCAGTCGCGGCTCATCATGTCGAAGAACGAGTGGCGCGCTCCGCGACCGACCGGCGCGCCGTCGAAGCCCGCGAGCAGGCGCTCTCGGAGCGTCGCGCTGCGCCGGCCTCGGTAGGCGGCCGCGAGCGCGAGCTCGGCCTCGACCCGGCGGCGCGGCGTGGTGAGCAGGGCGACGCTGTCGATCTCGCACCAGTAGTCCCCCGAGTTGTCGATCCGGACCCAGACGCGCTCGATCGGCTCGCAGGTCGCCAGGTCGACCTCGAGCACGCGCGCCTGCCGCACCGGCAGCGCTTCGCGCTCGCCCTCCCACACGCTCGTCAGCTCCGATCCGCGCCCGACGCGCAGCTCCACCGCGCCGCCGGGCGCGCAGGTCTCGAAGACGCGGACCGCGCGGACGGGGGGCGTGTCGGGCGGGAAGACCGCCTCGATCCACTCGTAGTCGCTCGTCCGCTGCTTGGGCGCCCACGCGCCGCTGTGGTCGCCGGCCTTCGGCCAGACGTTCGGGCGGCCCACGATCTGCTCGGCGCTCCAGCCGGTGGGGCTCCACTCGCTCGAGGCGCGGGCCGCGATCGGCCAGACGCCGCGCGAGGCGACGAGGCTGTCGATCCCCTCGATCTCTCGGCGCGTGTAGCGCCGCGCCTTCGCCTCGCCGCCCGACGTCGGTTCGCTCGCGTCCACGGGGAGCAGGACCGGCGCGTCGGCGCTCACGAGCGCGACGGTGTCGATCTCCACCCACCAGCCCTGGGCGTTGTCGATGTAGACGCGGACGGCGTGCACGTCGCGCGGCTCGCTCAAGGTCACGTCGAGGAGCTGGCCGCCGGTCCCGAGGCTCGCGTCGGGGGCGCCGAGCCACGCGAGCTCGAGGCCGCCGCCGCAGTCGATCGCCACCGCGTAGACGGCGCCGGGGGCGCAGGTCTCGAACACGCGGACGATGGTCGTCGGCGGGCCCGGGTCGAAGCGCAGCTCGAGCCACTCGACCGGTGAGCGCAGCGCGCTCGGCGCCCAGGCGCCTCGCCGATCTCCGCCGAGGGGCCAGACCTTCGGGCGCCCGCAGGCCTGGGCCGCCTTCCATGACGCGAGGCGGTACTCGCTCGACGCCGAAGCGGAGACGGGCCACGTCGCGCCGCGGTGCACGTCGAGCCCCCGCGCGACCGACGCCGGGGTCCGGCGCCCCTCGCCGAAGGTCCCGCCGGGGTAGCCCGACGCGATGTCCCGCAGGCCGAGCTCGCTCATCCGGCGATCCTACACGGCCGCGCCGTCGGGCGAGGCCACGGAGTCCGCGCGACCCGTAGCATCGCAAGGCGCATTGCCCTCAAGGCGCGGCGCGGGTCCGGACGACGCGGAAGCTCGGCCCCGCGGTGTCGATGTCGAGGACGTCGTAGATCGCGCTCGTGAGCTCCTCGTCGGGGCCGTAGTCGAGCGGGCCGGAGGCGCCGACCACGTCGATGGGGTCGGGCGCGCTGCGAAGCTCCTCGATGATCGAGAGGAAGTTCGAGCCGAGCAGCGCGCGCGGCGTGCCGGTGCCGGACATGCGGTTGATGCCCTCGGCGATGCCTTGCCCGGTCAGCTCGTCGCTGTCCCCGAGGGCGTAGCCGGCCCCGAGGAGCACCAGCGCGGTAGCGTCGTAGGCGTGCGCGGTGAACGAGAACGAGAGCGGGTTCTCGCCGCCGTTCGCGGCCATGTAGTTCGAGACGAACTCGTTGGTGATGATCGTGTCCGGCGCCGACGGGCGGGTCGCGCGGACCTGGCCGAAGCGGGCGCTGCCACTCGTGGTCCGGGTGAACAGGTCCTCGTTGGCGGCGGCGTCCGGGAGGAAGATCGGCAGGCCGTCGTAGGTCGCGTTCCCGGCGGCCGCGTCGAGGAAGGCGGCGGCGTCGGCGACCTGCGAGGAGATGAAGAGCACCCCGTCGGGGCGGGTGCCCTCGACGACCGCGCTGGCCGCGCCTGCGATCGCGGGCACGTCGGCGAACTGCGGGGTCGCGCCGATCGTGATGCCGGCCGGCGCGGCGCGCATCTGCACGAGCACCGAGAGGCTCTGGCCGTAGGTGTCGTTCTGGCGGGTGACGATCCCGACCGTGGTCGCGCCCGCGTCGACGAGCTCCTGGATGATCACGTCGGCCTGCAGGTTGTCCGGCGGCGCGGTGCGCCACAGGAGGCCCGGCGTGCCCGGGTCGATGCCGCCGAGCTGCGTGGCCGTCGCCGACGGCGAGATCACGAGCACGCCGTCGTCGCGGTGCGACGCGAAGACCGCCTCGACGTTCGACGACGACGACGGCCCGACGATCGCGGGGACGCCGGCGCGGATCAGGTGATCGGCGGCGTCGGTGGCGGGCGCCACCGAGGTGTCGCAGTGGAGCAGCGCGACGAGGCGGCCGTCGATCCCCGAGCGCTCGTCGAGCGCCGAGACGGCGAGGCGCGCGGCCTTCTCGCGCGCGAGCTGGTTGGGGCTCGTGCGGTCGAAGATCGTGCCGATGACGATCGCCTCCGGATCGTTGGCCGCCTCCGCGGGGAAGAGCTCCGGACACGTCGGGGTGATCGCGCTCTCGCAGAGGCCGGTCTCCGTGTCGCAGTAGAAGCCGCCGCCGAACACCGAGCGGCACTGCGCGCTCGTCTGGCAGTCGTCCCGCGTCGGGTTCCCGAGCGAGCACCCGCTGAGGCAGAGCAGCGCGACGAGGGTAGGGGCTCGCATCAGAACCTCCCCATCAGGCCGAAGGAGGCGCCGTTCGGTCCCACCCGCACGTCGGGCTGCAGGGAGACTTGCTCTGTGCTCGACCCGCCGCTCGAGCCGCCGCCGCCCGAGCCGGCCGCGCCCACGATGAGCAGCACGAGCCCCGCCGCCGCGACGACGCCGCCGCCGATCATCCCGATGTCGGCGAGCAGCGCGTAGAGCTCGGCGTCGGCGATCTGCCCTTCGGCGCCGCCGGTGCAGTAGAGCGCGCCGTCCGTGGACTCGCGACAGGGGGCGTCGGCGCCACCCTGCACGCCGTCGCGCGCGTCGAGCGCGAGGACCCCGAACACGACCCCGGCCGCCACGAGCGCGACGCCGCCGGCGGCGACCGCGATGCCGGGCACGAGGAGCCCGCCGGTGCCACCGCCCGAGCGTTGCCGCGGGGGCTCGCTCTCGGCGCGCGTGCGCAGGTTCGTGATGCGGGTCTGGAGGGTGGCGCGCTCGTTCGGCTGCGAGCTCGGGAGGTAGCCCTCGAGCATCTGCGCGGCGTCGGCGTAGCGACCGAGCCGCTCGTAGGCGTTCGCGAGGTTGTAGAGCAACAGCGGCCGAGGGCTGAGCCGGTAGGCCTCCGACCACGCGTCGACGGAGTCCTCGTACCGGCCCTCGGTGTAGGCCGCGGAGCCCGCCTCGTAGAGCTGCAGGGCGCGCGCGTCGGAGGCGCTGTCGACCTGCGCGAGCGCGCTCGAAGCCCACGGCACCGAGACGAAGACCAGCGCCGCCGCGAGCCACGAGGGGACGGCCGAGGTCCGGGACCGACGATCCGAGGGGTGCCGCGAGGTCACGGCCCCAGGCTACCTCATCAGTGGCCCCAAGGATGCCGGAGGTCGCCTCGATCTTGGAAACGAGGCGTCGGCGCCGGGGCCGGCGTGGGGGGCGGGGCGACGAGGGGCTGAGGCGTCGGCGCGGGCCGCGCGACGTGGTGGGTCGGGTGGCTCGGGGCGGGCGCCGCGGCCACCGCGGTCAGCCGGACGTGGAGGACGTCGCGACCAGGCAGGGCCAGGACCGTGCGGGTCTCGTGGCCCTCGAGGCTGACCGTCAGCTCCCACTGCTCGCCCTCGGGGATCTCGAGGTTGAAGGGGGCGTCGCCGAGGTCGACTTCGCCGCGCCGGACCCGCGCGCCCGGCGGGTCGGTCTCGATGCGCACCGGCGCCGGCGCCGCGGCGGTCGGCTCGTCGGGCGGGGGCGGGGCCACGATCGGCTCCGGGTCCGGCGCCGGGGCGGGCGGCGTCGGCTCGGCCTGCGCGACGGGGGTGGGATCGTCGCCACCGAACGCGGCCATCGCGAACACGCCCGCGCCGGCGGCGAGGATCGCGAGGAGGGCGAGGCCCCCGAGGATCAGCGGCGCGGCGCTCGAGCGCTGGGGCGCCGGGGCGACAACGGACGCGACGGAGCCGTGGGGCGTCGGGCCCATCGTCCGCACGCCGCTCGTGGACGTCGCGCTCCACGAAGCCTGCGACGCGCTGCTGTGCGACAGGCCGGGCTGCGACATGCCGGGCTGCGACAAGCCGGGGTGCGAGAGGCCAGGCTGCGACATGCCAGGCTGCGACATGCCGGGCTGCGACAGGCCGGGCTGCGACAGGCCGGGCTGCGACATGCCGGGGTTCGAGCGGAGCTCCGGCGGGATCGAGTGGCCGGGGCTGCTGACCTGACCGCGCATCGCGCCGCCGAGCGACGCGTCGAGGCCGATCTCGCGGGCGCACTCGACGAGCTCGGCGGCGACCTCGGCCATGTCCTGCGGCCGATCTCGCCGCTCCTTCTCGAGGCAGCGGAAGATGAGCGCCTCGAGCCGCGGCGTGACCTTCGTGAACGGGTAGACCTCGGCGAGCGGCGCGGGGCGCTCCTCGACCTGCGCGCGGAGCACCTCGAACTGCGAGCCGTGTCGGAACGGCGGGTAGCCGGTCAGGGCGTGGTAGAGCACGCCGCCGAGCGCGTAGATGTCGCAGCGCGAGTCGAGCTCGAAGCGCAGGACCTGCTCGGGCGCCATGTAGCGGGGCGAGCCGAGCAGCATCCCGCTCTGCGTGAGGTCGGACGCCTCGACCTCGTCGTCCCCCATCACCTTCACGAGCCCGAAGTCGAGCACCTTCACGAAGAAGGGATCGTCGAGCCGCTCCGTGAGCATGATGTTGCCGGGCTTGAGGTCGCGGTGGATCAGCCCGGCGAGGTGCGCCTCGCGGAGCGAGCCGCAGACCTGGAGGCCGACGTGGATCGCGGCGCCCGCGTCGAGCGGCCCCTTGCTGTGCACGCGGTTGGCCATGCTCGCGCCGTCCACGTACTCCATCGCGTAGTAGTAGATGTCCTCGGGGGCCTTCCCGAAGTCGTAGACCGTGATGGTGTTCGGGTGCTGGAGCTTCGCGACGGCCGCGGCCTCGAGGAAGAAGCGGTCCCCGAAGTTGCGCGCGTGTTCCTCGTCGAGCGCCTGCGTGTCGAGGATCTTCAGCGCCACCATGCGCCCGAGCGGCACCTGCTCCGCGAGGTAGACGACCCCCATGCCGCCCGCGGCCAGCTTGCGCTCGACGCGGTAGCGGTCGGCGACGACCGTCCCCACGAGCTTGCTCGCCTGGCCCTCGCTCACGCACGCAAGGTAGCACGCACCTCGGCAATTGGGATCGCGAGCGCCCACGGATGAGGACCCGCACGGCGCCTGGCGGGCAAGAACGGGATGCGCCGCTATCCTCTGCGCCGTGCCGCGACTCCTCACGCTCGCCTTCGCGCTCGGGCTCGTGACGGCGCCTCTGTCGTCCGGGTGCGCGATCGTGCCTCGCTATCAGCGCGAAGCGTTCGCTCACCCGGCGATGGACCCGGCCGGGACGCAGCTCGAAGACCGCTCCTTGGCCAAGATGCACACCGCACGCGAGGTGGCGTCGGGCGGGAATGGACGACCGGCCGGCGGTGGCTGCGCCTGCAGCAACTAGGGCCTCGGCCTGGGCTCTCGTCGGCCTCCTGACGTTCGCCAGCGCGGCCGCGGCGGCGCAGGCGGACGAGCCGACGTTCGAGTACGCGGGCTACCGGTTCGGGCTGTTCAACCAGCGCGGGCGCGGGCTGCAGTCGCGCGCCGCGAACGACTCCGCGATGCCGGGCTCCGAGGACGCGTGGATCTTCCAGTCCATCCTCGACTTCCAGCTCCGCCAGGATCGCAACGCGGTCCACAACGTCGCCATCCCCGTCGACGTGGTCAGCGCCGCCTCCACCGACGCCCTCGACGCGGTCGCCACCGCCTCGCGCGAGACCGAGTCCGTCGACGTCGACTACCTCCTCACCCTGCGCGACACCGAGCACACCACCTATCAGCTCCGCATGCGCCCGCACCTCGAGGAGCACTGGCACGCCGAGTCCCTCGGCGGCGCGATCCTGCACAGCTTCGCCGACGACAACGCCGTGCTCCGCGTCGGCGCCGAGCTGACCCTGGACTCCTTCGACAAGATCGGCCCCGCCGGCTTCCACAGCGGCCCGTGGGTCCACCGCTTCGCCGCCACCTTCCACGCCGGGATCTCGCAGCTCTTGTCCCCGACCACGATGGTGAGCGCGCTCTACCAGTTCACGGCGCAATTCGGCTTCCTCGAGACGACCTACAACTCCGTGCCCTACGAACAGGGCGGGCGCATCGAGGAGCTCCTCCCGCGGACCCGCGGGCGGCACTCGATCAGCGGCGAGCTGCGCCAGGCGATCCTCGAGACCGGGACCTACCTGATGCTGTCCTACCGGTTCTACGGCGACAGCTTCCAGGCCTACGCCCACAGCGCGCAGGCGACGGTGACGCAGGAGCTCGGCGACCTCTGGCTCCGCGGGCACTACCGCTTCCACTACCAGGACGCGCCCGAGTTCTGGATGGCGTACGCGCCCGTGGACCTGCAGCTCTGGGAGCCGCGCACCGCCGACTCGGACCTCGAGACGCTCTACGCGCAGGAGATCGGGCTCAACGCGCGGTGGTTCTTCGAGCGGCAGGGCGCGCTCACCGCGCGCTCGAGCTTCGTGCAGGTCGGCTACCTCTACTACTTCCGCTCCAACGGGCTCGAGATGCACCTCGGCACCGTCGAGATCGGCATCGGCTTTCAGTAGGCGCAGCCGACGCGGAGCCCCCCGGACGATCCGCGCGCCGTCGCGTACGTCAACCTCCCTTGCATGTAGGCGCGGGAGTAGGGCGACAGCCGGTTCTCGAGCGCGAGGATCTCCGCGATCCGCACCAGGTCGACGCCGCGCGGCAGCTCGAGCCTCGCGATCGCCTCGTCGACGACGTCGAGGTAGTCGCCGCCCGCCTGCATGAGGTTCAGCCCCGGCAGGTCCGCGTGCCAGGAGTTGGTGCGGGCCGGGTTCACGAACGGGACGTCGGTGACGTCTCCGAAGAAGCCGTCGGGCGGCACGCCGTTCGGCATCAGGCCCATCGCGTGGCCCATCTCGTGGGCGGTCACCGACGCGAACACGAGCGCGAGGTAGCGGGCGATCGACGCGAGCAGCTCGTGGCGCTCGAGCAGCTCGGGGTCGGCGTCGAGCGCGTAGCGATCGAAGCTCGGGTCGAGCGCCTCGGCGTCGCGCGGGTGCGTGCCCACCGGGGTCGCGCGGAGCGGGGCCAGCACGTCGCGGACGACCGGCGTCGAGGTGAGGATCCCCGCGAGCCGCGCCGTCGCGACGCCGTGCTCGACGTCGCTGTCGTCGACCCGCGCGGCGTACCAGGGCGAGATCTCCGAGAAGCCGACGAACCCGTCGAAGGTCCCGCCGAAGCGCATCATGGAGAACGCGCCGTCCGCGCGGAACGCGGCCGGGTCGGGCGCGTCGGGCTCGCCCGTCCAGTGGATCGTCAGCGGGATCCCGTCGAGCGCGGTGCCGTCGGGGGCGACGCCGTAGGTCCGGTAGACCTCGCGCCGGATCGCGTCGGTGATCCAGCGGAGGTACGTCGCGTTCATCGCTGGGTCGGGGCCCTGCGCGCCGATCAGCGCGAGCTCCTCGACGAGGTCCGGGAGGCCGTTCGGGGTCGCGGCGCTGAGCAGGGCGTCGCCCTCGAGGCGCGTCGTGAACACGTCGACGTCGTCGCGGAAGAGCCACACGATCGGGGCGTCGATGGGGTCGCGCTCGGGGGGGAGCTCGACGATCTGCACGGTCAGCTCGCGCCGGTGCGCGGCGCCGCTCGCGGTGGTCCCCGTGAGCACGAAGGTCAGGAGCCCGTCACCGAAGGGCTCGTCGACGAGCCAGCGCCCGACGCGCGCGTCGCCGGCCTCGAACACCACTCGGTCGGTCACGTCGCCGAGCGGCCCGGCCGTCAGCGTGAGCGCGGTGACGGGATCGTCGGGGGCCTCGAGGACCTCCACGTCCACCGTGAAGCCCTGCCGCGGCAGCCACAGCACGAAGGGCTCCGGCCCGGCGCCTCGCTCGAGCGGGATGCTCCCGTTGAGCAGCTCCGGGATCGCGTCGACGGTGAGCCGCAGCGGATCGTGATCCGCGGGCGGGTCGATCACCGCGAGCTGCCGCGACCGGCACGTGCGCATCCCCGTGAAGCGCACGTCGAGCGTCACGAGGTACACGCCGGGCGCCTCGTAGGTGTGTCGGAGCACCTCGCCCCAGCCCGCGAAGCCGTCGCCGAAGTCGAAGCGGAGGGCCTCGACCTGCGCGCGCGGGAAGCCGCCCGGGTCGACCTCCACGAGCACCTGCCGCGGGACGGCGGCGACGCGGCCGAGGTGGAAGTCGCAGCGCAGCTCGGCCTCGGTCCACGGGACGCAGGCGGCGCCGTCGCAGAGCTCGTCGCCGCGGCACGGCGTGGTCGCGCACACGCCACCCGCGCAGACCTCGTAGCGCGCGTCGTCGAGGCAGCGGCGGCCGTCCGGGGCGCCCGCGTCGGTCGGGCCGGCGTCGACGGGCGGGGCGACCGTTCCACAGCCGGCGAGCAGGACCAGCGCGACGAGCCGCATCGAGACGAAGGGTAGCGCACCGGGAACCTTCGCCGTGTGCGACGGTCCAGGGGGCGTGCACACCGAGACGCGACGACCACGGATCGGAGCCGGCCTGGGCGGAGCGCTCGGGCTCGTTCTCGTGCTGGGCTTCGCGCCGGGCCTCGCCCGCGCTCAGAGCTGGTACGTGGTGCACGGGAACCTGAGCGCCGACGGCGTGGTCGTCGGCCAGCTCTACGGCGGCCGCGTCACCCCGACGTCGTGGGCGAGCGACACCGCGCCGCGCGTCGCCTACACGGACGACGTGGTCTCGATGGAGGCCGAGCTGTCGCTCACCGACAGGGACACCTACGTCTCCGTCGGGGTCGGCCGCGCGGCGACCGTCCAGAACGGCTCACCGTTCCGGATCGAGATGCGCGCGCTGAGCTGGGCCCCGCTCCTCGGTCGCGCGGGCGGTGGGGTCCGCGTCGCGCTCCCGCCTGGGCTGCCCGCCTCGAGCGGCGTGCTGTCCCGCGCGGTGGACGCGCCCTCGGGCGCCGACCGACCCTCGTCGGCGTTCCAGCACGCCGGGCCCCCGCCCGCGTTCGATCCCGCGTGCGGCGCCCTCACGATCCGGCCGCGCCCCGACGCGCGCGCGCCCGCGTGGACGACCCCGGGCTCGGCCGAGTGGATCCAGCTCGGGCCCGAGCGCGGCGGCTTCACGCGCGCCCAGGTGTTCGTCGACGGGTTCGTCGTCCACGGCTGGCTCCAGGGCGCGATGCCGAGCTGCGAGGGCACCATCCGGCTCGGCGACATCGGCACCGCGTGCGGGGACGGCTTCGGGACGGGGATCGTCGTGACCCTGCCCGCGGGCACCGAGCTCTACGCCTCGCGCACCGCGTCGACGCCCTTCGGTCGGCTGCGCGCGGACGCGATCGGGGTCGAGCCGCTGCACGGCCCGACCGGCCAGGGGTGCGCCAACGGCGTGTGCCGTCGCGTCCCTGCCGAGCCGACGGGGCCCGCGCCGTGGATCGTCCACGCCCACGCCGAAGGCGGCGGCTGGCTGATCACCGCGTGGGTGCGGACGCCGGCCGAGCAGCTCGCGCGCCCGACCGATCCGAGCAGCGGCTTCGGCGGCTGCTGGAGCCCTCCGTCGGAGTGGCCGCGACCCTGACCGTGCGCAACTCGGCTACAAGGACCGGGTGCGAAGGCGGCAGGCGCTTCGCGGGAGGAGCACGCGATGGGAGAGACGTTCGAATGGCTCGGCGGCGGCGAGACGCCAGGGATCCAGCTCGAGGTGACCAACCTCGCGCTCACGGCGGCGGGCATCCTCGGGATCGTTCTCGTCCTCGTCGTGCTGTGGTTCGTCGTGAACCGGGCTCTGCGGATGGCCGCCCGCACCGCGCACCTCGATCGAACGGTCGCCACGTTCATCGCCGCGGTGGTCCGCTACGGGCTGATCTCGGTCGGGGTCATCGCGATCCTCGGCCAGCTCGGGGTCGACACCGCGTCGCTCCTCGGGAGCCTCGGGATCGTGGGCCTCACGATCGGGTTCGCGGCGCGCGACGCGCTGTCGAACATCATCAGCGGCCTGTTCATCCTCTGGGATCGCCCGTTCACGATCGGCGACCTCATCGAGATCGACGGCAAGTACGGCCGGGTCGAGCGCATCACGATGCGGTCCACCCGCGTCGTCACGCCCGACGGGAAGATGCTCGCGATCCCGAACTCGGAGGTCGTGAACACCACCGTCGCGTCCTACACGAACTTCCCGCACCTGCGCCTCGACGTCCCCGTGACGGTGGGCGTCGAGGAGGACCTCGGCCGCGTGCGGCGCCTGCTCCTCGAGATGGTCGCGGCGCGCGAAGGCTTCATGGCGGAGCCGGCCGCGCGCGTCGTGGTCACGCAGCTCAACGACTACAACGTCGCGCTCGAGCTGCAGGCGTGGCTCGAGGACGAGACCCAACACATCGTCGCGCGCCTCGAGCTGCGCGAGGCGATCTTCGAGACGCTGCGCACCGCGGGCGTGCACCTGCCCTACGAGACGATCGAGCTCGCGCCGCTGAAGGTGCAGACCCTCGCCGCCGCGAGCTGACTTGGGTAGGGTGGGAGCCATGACCGACGCGCCGAAGCTGAAGCTCTCCAAGAAGGAGGAGAGCCGAGCTTGGGACCACTACTCGGGCAACTGCTTCACGTGCGAGCGGTGCGCGCTCTTCGAGGCGATCAACGCCGGCAAGCCCGGCGCGGTGGAGAAGTACGTCCGGTACATGAGAGAGGTGCGCGGCGAGGACGTGGAGACGGAGCCGGCGTGAGCGACGCGGTCGCCACGCTCGCGGAGCGGCTGCGAGAGGCGGGCGTCGACGCCGAGACGGCGCGCTGGTGCGCCGAGCGCCACGACGCCGGCGACTCCACCGAGCTGCTGCAGCTCATCTTGCTTCGCGCGCTCTGGGGCGAGGTCCTGCCGCGCGACGGAGGCTCCCCGCTCGCGGTCGAGCGCTGGCCCGCGCTCGCGGCGCGCGGCTTCCCCTTCGTCGACGGCGCCGCGGCGCGACGGCTGCTCGACGCGGGGGCGTCGGCCGAAGACCTGAACGCGGTCGTCCGCAGCGCGCAGACCCTCGCGCTCTACAACGCCTGCCAGCTCCTCGACGAGGGCGGGTGGAAGCGCCTCGAGGCGCTCGGGGTCCCGCGCCTGGGCTGGGCCGTCGTCGCGCAGGATCCCGCGGTCACGCCGCCCGGATCGCTCGGCGGGCTGCACTCGACCTTCGAGCAGCTCGACCCCGACGCCGCAGAGTAGTCGCTACTCGCGACCGAACGTCGCGCGCAGGAGCCCGTCGACGACGATCTGGCTCTGCGGCTCGAGCCGATCGCCGACGAGCTCGAGCGCCACGATCGCGCCCTCGATGGGGCCGCTCCCGATCGAGCGCGCCACCAGGACGCGGCCGTCGGCGAGCAACCCGAGCGCCTCCACGCGATCCGCCTCGATCCGACCGAGCCCGACCTCGACGCTCTGGGGGACGCCCGAGGCGTTCAGGTTGACCCGGTCGAGGCCGTAGCCGCGCCGCGTGAAGATCGGCTCGCCCGTCGCTGGGTCGTGATCGATGTCGACGATCGGCTCGAGCATCATCGCGAACGCGCCGTCGGGCGCGACCGCCGCGAGCTCCGGCTCGTTGGGCAGCGCGAAGTACGGACCGAGGACCAGCCACAGATCGGGCCGGCCCTCGTCGAGCACGTGGAGCTGCCCCGTCTGTGTCTCGTCGCTCGGCACGCCCGGCGTCCCCGCGAAGAGGTAGCCGCGGTCGAGCGTCGGGTGCATCGCGAGCACGCCGATCGCGTCGATCGTCGCGGGCGTCGTCGAGATCGTGAGCGGCGAGACCGTGGCGTCGACGCCGTAGAAGGTCATGGGCTCGCGCCGGTCCCGCTCGTTCAGGCGCGGCACCAGCCCGCGCCCCGGGGCGCCTCCGATCGGCAGCGGCGCGCGGGGCCACGCGACGGGGAACGCGACAGGGTCGTCGGCGCTCCACGCGCCCGCCGCGTCGCGGCGCAGGGTGATCAGCTCGTGCTGATCGTCGCTCACGTACCGGACGACGACGGCGGTGTCGGGGCCGAGGTAGCCGAGGTAGGCGAGGTCGCCCGGGCCGGGCAGCACGAGCGTCTGCGTCGCGGTGATGCGGAGCGGGCGTCGCTCGACCGACAGCGCGACCACCCCGCGCTCGCCGTCGATCGTCGTGACGTAGGTGACCAGGGCGTCCGTCCCGTCGGGGCCCAGCTCGATCCGGCGCGGGATCCCGGGCAGCGCGACGTCGGCTTCCGCGCGCACCCACGTGCCGTCCGGCGCGAGGCTCAGCGCGACCACGTGATCGTCGGGGAGCGTGGACGCGACGAGCACCGGCACTCCGTCGGGCGGCGGCCCCGCGTCGGGCGCGCCGGCGTCCGGGGCGCTCGCCGCGTCCGTCCCCGCGTCGTCACCGCCGCCGGCGTCCGAGCGCACGTGCGACGCGGCGCACTCGCAGCCGGCCGCCCCGAGGGCGGCCAGGACGAGCAGCGGGATCGAGCGACGGAGCACGCCGCGTTGTAGCCGGTGTCCGGCCGCGGTGCCCCCCACTTGACCGGCGGCCCGCGCGTGGAATCGTGCGGCCCCATGCGCGTCGTCCACCTCCTCGCCGCCTGCCTCCTCCTCGTCGCCGCCTGCTCCGAGGGCTCCGGCTCCGGCGCCGTCGGCGCGGTCGTCCCCGCGCCGAGCGACGTCGCCGCGCCCCCGGACGACGCGGAGCGCACCGCGTCGGGCCTCGCGAGCCGCGTGCTCGTCGCGGGCACCGGCACCGTGCACCCCGGCCCGACCACGACGGTCGAGGTGCACTACTCGGGGTGGACCACGGACGGCGAGATGTTCGACTCCTCGGTCGCGCGGGGCGAGAGCATCGAGTTCCCGCTCGACGGCGTGATCGCCGGCTGGACCGAGGGTCTGCAGCTCATGGTCGAGGGCGAGAGTCGCCGCCTCTGGATCCCGGAGGAGCTCGCCTACCGCGGCCAGCCGGGCCGCCCGGCGGGCATGCTCGTCTTCGACGTGCAGCTCATCCGCATCGTGAACTGAGCCCGAGGGGTAGACTCCGGGGATGCGTCCCCGAACCCTCGGCGCGCTCGGCGTCGCGCTCGCCACCCTCGCGCTCGCCGCGTGGTCGCTGCCCTTGTCCACCGCAAGCGCGGGCGCCTGCGCGCAGTTCGGCACGCTCGGCGCGGAGCTCGTCGACCCGGGCGGGGCGATCCCTCTCGGGCCCGACGCCGGCCCTCTCTTGCGGGTCGTGCTCGGTGAGCGTCGCGTCGATCGGAGCCAGATGGCGCGGTTCGCCGATCCGTTCCGCGGTCTCCGGGTCGCCGGACCGGGCAGCCCCTCGGTGCGGCGTCGCCAGGTGGCGCCGGGCGTCCACCGCGTGGTGGGCGCGTTCCGCGCCGGCACCTACCGCGTGACCGGCATCCAGGGCGGCGGCCGCGTCCGCTTCGACCACTCCACGCCGGCTCCTCTGCCCGCGCCGGGGTTGACCTCGGCCCGGGTCGCGACCTCGGAGGTCCCGCGCGATCCCCGCCGCGGTGGCGGCACGACCACCTTCCGCACCCTCACCGTCACCGTCTCGCCCGCCTCCCCGCCCGGGGCCGCGTGGCTCCTCGTCTACCAGGGCCCAGCGACCCCCGAGCGCACGGCCCTGCACGCCGCGCCGACCCAGCCGGGGGCAACGACCTTTTCGTTCACCCAGGGACGAACCGGCGGCCGCTGCGGCCCCAGCCTCCCGAGCGGCGGCGTCCCCAACCCCGACAGCGAGCTCACCGCCGTCTGGCTCGGCCCCGACGGCCGCGTCTCCTCGAGCTCCGCCGCGATCATCGCCACCGCCCCCTGACTCGACGTCCGCGACGGTCTGTCCTCTGGCGAGGGCTCGCTTCGACACCTTGTCGCGACCCCGCCCGGTCTCGGCGTGCGCCCGGTTCCGAACGCGAGCGGCACGGCCGTTGCTGAACGGAGGGCGCATGACCCATCGACTCGTGGTGCTCACCGCGCTCCTCGTCACCACCGCGGGCACGGCGCACGCGCAGAACCAGACCGCGACGGACGGGCTCGAAGACCCGCCGCCGGTGCCCGCCCCGTTCGAGACCGGCCTCGAGGGTCGCGCCGCGCGGCCCCGCCGCGGAGAGCGCGTCGCGTTCAACCTCGAGGACGGGGACCTGATGGATCTGGTCCGGATGATGACGACCATCACCGGCTACCGCTTCATCATCACCGGCTCGGTGCGCGAGCTGCACGCCACCGTGGCGGCGAGCGGCGCGGTGACCCCGGGCGACGCCTACCGCGCGTTCCTCGCGATCCTCAACATGAACGGGCTCACCGTCGTGCGGCGCGGCCCGTATCACGTGATCACCGACTCGGGCGAGGTCGCGCGGCGGCCGACCGCGCTGATGAACGACCGCTCGCTGCCCGCCTCCGACGATCGGTTCGTGACCTGGATCCACCACGTGCGACACATGCCGGTCGCCGAGGCGTCGCAGCTCCTCGACGGCCTGCGCAGCAACGACGGACGGCTCATCCCCTACGAGCCCACGCGCACGCTCATCGTCATCGACACCGGCGCCAACATCCACCGCATGCGCGGCGTGCTCGCCGCCGTCGACGTGGCGCAGAGCAACACGCACGTCTGGGTGGAGCCGGTCCACTTCGCCAACGCGGCCGAGCTCGTGACGACGCTCGGCGCCATCTTCGCCGAGGACGAAGCGGCGGCCCCCGCGCCCGCGACCCGGCGACGCCCGGCCCAGGCCGCGCAAGCCACGGCAGCGGCGGCGCCGTCCACCGTCGCGTCGATCCAGCACGCGCCGATCCGGTTCCTCGCCGACGAGCGGACCAACTCGCTGCTCATCATCGGCATCGAGCCGGAGTACCGGCGCGCGATCCAGCTGATGCGCGAGCTCGACCGACGCGACCGCGAGGCGAGCGCGTCGGTGCGCGTGCGCCGGCTCCAGCACGGCGACGCGGAGGCCGTCGCGACGACGCTGCAGACGCTGCTCGGCGGACCCAGCGGAACGGCCTCGGCCGCGGGCGCGTCGGGCGCCGCGTCGGCGGCGATCGAGGGCCTCCACAACCCCGTGCGGGTCGAGGCGCACCCCGACCTCAACGCGCTCGTGATCACCGCGACGCCCGCCGACTACCGCGCGATCTCGTTGCTCGTGGACGAGCTCGACGTGGCGCCGCGACAGGTGTTCCTCGAGATGGTCCTGATGGAGCTCGGGGTCGACGACCAGGACTCGCTCGGCCTCGACCTGCTCGGCGGGATCGGCGGCCTCTTCGGCGAGAACCTCGTCGGCGCGCTCGCCAACATCGCGTCGAGCACGGCGACGAGCGGCCTCGGCGGCACGACCCTCCGGCTCACGGGCCCCAACGTCCCCGGGACCTCGATTCCGTCCTTCGGCGTCCAGATGCAGGCGCTCTCGTCGAACGTGCAGACGAACGTGATCTCGACGCCGTACGTGCTCGCGCTCGACAACCGCGAGGCGATCATCAACATCGGGCAGAACATCCCGCTGCAGGGCTCGAGCGTCCCCGGGGTGCCGAGCCTCCTCTCGAGCACGCTGTCCGCGGACCAGCAGCAGGCCCTCGCGGGGGCGAGCGCGCTGAGCGCCGCGAGCGGCGGCGGCGGGCGGCGCGACACGGGCACGATCGTGACGGTGACGCCCCACATCAACGACGACGGAGAGGTCCGCCTCGAGATCCAGGCGGAGGACTCGCGCGAGGGCTCGCGCGTGGGCAACCTCGACGCCTCGGTGATCTCCCAGAGCGTGGCCCAGACCGAGCTCGTCGCCCGCGACGGGCAGACGGTGGTGATGGGCGGGATGATCCGCGACTCGCTCGACTCGACGCAGAGCGGGCTCCCCGTCCTGTCGCAGATCCCCATCATCGGCGCGCTCTTCGGACAGCACACCACGCGGACGCAGCGGCGCAATTTGCTTTTCTTCATCACACCACACGTCATCCGCGGCCCCGCCGACGTGCGTGCGATCTTCGAGCGCCGCCTGCGCGAGCGCCGCGAGTTCCTCGAGCGCCACATGGCCTTCGAAGGCGACTGGGAGCCGCCCATCGACTACACGCGCACCCGCGGGCTCGTCGCGGAGATCCTCAACACCGTCGCCGAGGTGCGCGCCGACGCGGAGGCCGCCGCGATCCGGCCCGACCCGGACCCCGAGCACGTGCCGCGCGCGCCCCTCGGGGAAGACCTCGACGAAGAGGGCGAGGACCTCGAGGAGGGCTGAGTCCGACGACGCGAAGCGTCGGAGGATCTCAGCGGGGAGCGCGAGGGGCTTGCCCCTCGCCGGAGAGAAATCGCCGGAGGCGATTTATCGACAGACCTCGAGTCCGAGGGCGCGAAGCGACCGAGGGATCTCAGCGGGGAGCGCTCGAGCTCGGGAATGTCTACGCCTGGACCCCGTCCCGATGGTTCCATGGGGGGATGCCGACGCTGGAGGAGCTGCGCCTCTTCGCCAAGTACCACCTGATCCGTCGGGTGGTGGACCACCCCGCTCCGGAGACGGCGCTCGGGGTGGTGTCGCTCGGGTACGACGCGGACGCCTACGCGGAGACGCTGCGCGGGTACGCGGATCGCTTCGAGGTCGCGGCGGTCCGCGAGATCGCCTACCAGGGGCGCGCTCACCCGATCTTCGACATCCACGTCGCCGCGGCGCGCCCCAAGAAGAAGCTGCTGGTGCTCGGGGGCGTGCACGGCAACGAGCAGGCCGGGCTGCTCGCCATCCCCGAGCTGCTCGACGCGGTCGCCGAGGCGCCCCCCGAGGACGTGGCGATCCGGATCCTGACGCCGGTCAACCCCGTGGGGGCAGCACATTTTTCGCGCTACAATGCGGACGGCTTCGACGTCAACCGGGACTTCGTGCGCTTCGAGACCGAGGAGGCTCGGCTGGTCCGCGAGGTCGCCGAGTCCTGGCGACCCGACTTCGCGATCGCGCTCCACGAGGGGCCGCAGGACGCGACGTTCATGATCACCAACACCCTCGTCGACGAGGGCGTGGTCGCCGCCGCGCTCGAGGCGATGGCCGCCGGCGGCACGGTGCTCGCCACCGAGGACTACTTCGGGGCGAAGCTCTCGACGCCCGGCTACGCCCCGATGGGGAAGCTCGGCTGGCTGGTGAGCGCCGTGTGGGGCGCGACGCTCTCGATGATGGCGACCGGGATGTGGTTCGACGGACGTGGCGTGCCCGAGATCACCCTCGAGAGCAGCTGGCGCCTGACGAGCCACGGCGCGCGGGTCCGCGGGCACGTGGACCTCGTGCTCGCGGTCGCCCGCGCCCTCTCCGGGGATAAGTGAACCTGCGGGTCACCCGGCATGACCCTGTGTTTCTTGCCTCGTCGGCAACGGATCTCCTTGACTGACTGATCGAGTCAGTTATAAAGACGCCCCGTGGCCCGGAAGCGTCCCGACGATCGGTTCGAGCACCTCGTGGAGGCCGCGACGCGCGCGTTCATCGCCAACGGCGGCTTCAAGCGGACCTCGATCGACGACGTCGCCCGCGAGCTGGGGGTCGCGAAGGGGACCGTCTACCTCTACGTGCAGTCGAAGGAGGCGCTCTTCGACGTGTGCCTCCGCCGGGCCGACGCGCCGGCGTCGTTCCCGGAGCCGTCGCTGCCCGTGCCCACGCCCGAGCCCGAGGCGACCTTCGACTACGTGCGCTCGCTGATCGGCGACAGCTCCCTGTTCGGCGCCCTCGACGAGGTGCTCTCCGGCGAGTCCGGGCTCGCGCCCCGCGCCGAGCTCGAGCGCCTCGTCGACGAGCTCTACCGCACGCTCTTCGAGCACCGCGTGAAGCTGCGCCTGATCAACGCGTCGGCGAGCGATCTCCCCGAGCTGGGCGAGCTCTGGTACGGCGCCGCGCGCGGCGGCCTCAACCGCCGCCTCGCGGGCTGGCTCTCGCGGCGCTCGACCGCGGGCGACTTCCGCCCGATGCCCGATCCCGCGTGCGCGGCGCGGCTCCTCAGCGAGACCGTCTACTGGTTCGCGGTGAACCGCACCTTCGACCCCGGCCCCGACCGCCTCGACGACGGGTTCGCCAAGGAGACCGTCAAGGCGTCTCTCTTGCGCACCTTCCTGCCCTGCGAGCACGCGGCGTGACCCTCGAGACCCCGCTCTTGATCTTCGCCGTCGTCGTCTTCGCGTCCTACGCGGTCCAGACCGTCGTCGGCTTCGGCAGCATGCTGATCATCGTCACCTTCGGCGCGCACCTCCTCGAGATCCGCGACCTGGTGACGCTCGCCGTGCCGATCTCGATCCTGCAGACCGGCTACATCGTCGCGCGCCACCACGGCGGCATCGATCGCGGCCTCCTCTTCCGGCGCGTGCTGCCCCTGATGGGCGCGGGCACGCTCGTGGGCTTCCTCGTCTTCGCCGACATGGCCGGCGGGTGGCTGCGGATGGCCTTCGGTGGGATGATCCTCGTCCTCGCGGTGCGCGAGCTGTGGCTGATGCGCTCCGCGGAGGCCTCGGCCGAGCGCGGGCCGCTGCCGCGCCCGGTCTCCTTCGCCGCGATCCTCGGCGCCGGGCTCATCCACGGCGTCTTCGCCACGGGCGGCCCGCTGCTCGTCTACGCCATCGGGCGCGAGGGCTTCGACAAGCACCAGTTCCGCAGCACCCTCGCCGCGGTCTGGCTGTCGCTGAGCCTCATCTTGATCACGAGCTTCGCGATCGACGGCCGCTACGACGCGGCCACCGGCATGCGGCTGCTCGTCCTGCTCCCGGCGGTGCCGCTCGGCGTCGCGGTCGGGGAGTGGCTGCACCATCGGGTGAACGAGCGCCGCTTCAAGGTGGCGATATGGATCTTGCTCATCGCGGCGGCGGTCTCGCTGTTCGCGCACTGAGCTTCGGGTGAGCGACGGGATTGGACCGAAGGGGAACCAGAGAGATGTACGACCTCAAGATCGTGGGTGGAACCATCGTCGACGGCACGGGCGCGCCGCGCTTCGCCGGTGACGTGGGCATCAAGGACGGGAAGATCGTCGACGTCGGCGTCTGCGAGGGGCCGGCCGAGGAGACGATCGACGCCACCGGCGCGCTCGTCACGCCGGGGTGGACCGACATCCACACCCACTACGACGGCCAGATCTCGTGGGACGAGGAGCTCGCGCCGTCGTCGATCCACGGCGTGACCACCGCGGTGATGGGGAGCTGCGGCGTGGGCTTCGCGCCCGTGCGCCCGACCGATCACAAGAAGCTCATCGAGCTCATGGAGGGCGTCGAGGACATCCCGGGCAGCGCGCTCTCGGAGGGGATCAGCTGGGGCTGGGAGAGCTTCGAGGAGTACATGGCGACGCTCGACGCGATGCCGCACACGATCGACTTCATGTGCCACGTCCCGCACGACGCCTTGCGGGTCTACGTGATGGGCGATCGCGCGCTCGCCGAGGAGGAGGCGACCGACGCCGACATCGCCGAGATGCGGCGGCTGCTCCGCGCGGCGCTCGAGGCGGGCGCGGTCGGCTTCAGCACGGGGCGCAGCGACAACCACCGCAGCGTGCACGGCGACTGGACCCCCGCGAGCGAGGCGACGGGCCGCGAGCTCAGCGGCATCGCGGAGGCGTTCGCCGGCCTCGACCACGGCGTCCTGCAGGCCGTGAGCGACTTCAACATCCTGCACGGCGACGAGCACTTCGACCGCGAGTTCGGCCTGCTCGAGCAGATGCTCGAGGCCGCGGGCGGCCGCCCGATGAGCGTCTCGACGATGCAGCGCGATCACCAGAGCAAGCAGTGGAAGTGGATCCTCGACCGCGCGCAGAAGTGCGTGGACAAGGGCTTCGACGTCCGCTGCCAGGTCGCGCCCCGCGGCATCGGCGTGATGCTCGGGCTGCAGGCGACCTTCCACCCCTTCATGGGCTTCCCGAGCTACAAGGCGATCAGCCAGCTCCCCCACGACGAGCGCGTCGCGCGCATGCGCGACCCCGAGCTCAAGGCGCGGATGATCCAGGAGAAGAGCGAGCCCGTCGCCGGCGACGGCAGCATGCTGCCGCCCCTCGCGGACTTCTTCCTGTCGAACCTCGACATGGTCGCGATGCGCCTCTTCAAGCTCGGCGAGCACCCCGACTACGAGCCGACGGTGCAGCAGAGCTTCGCGGCCGAGGCGATGCGCCGGCAGGAGCCCGTGCTCTCCGTCATCTACGACGCGATGCTCGAGAACGACGGCCAGGCGCTGCTGTACTTCCCCGTCTACAACTACTCGGGGATGAACCTCGACGTGGTGCACGAGATGTTGACGCACCCGCTCGCCATCCCGGGGCTCAGCGACGGCGGCGCCCACGTCGGCACGATCTGCGACGCCAGCTTCCCGACCTTCCTGCTCACGCACTGGGCGCGCGACCGCGACCACGGGCGCATCCCCGTCGAGCACGTGGTGAAGCTGCAGGCGCACGACACCGCGCGCTTCGTCGGCCTCACCGACCGCGGCACGATCGCGCCGGGTCAGCGGGCGGACCTGAACGTCATCGACTTCGAGGGCCTCGAGCTCCTGCACCCGGTGATGCAGAAGGACCTCCCCGCCGGCGGGCAGCGCCTGATGCAGCACGCGAAGGGCTACCTCGCGACGCTCGTCGCCGGCGAGGTGATCGCGCGGGACGGCCAGCTCACCGGCGCCCGGCCGGGCCGGCTCGTCCGCGCGGGCCAGTAGCTCGACCCCTCCAGCAGGCTGCTGAAGGCAGCCTGCTTCCGTGCCGCGCGCGAAGCGCGCATGCCCGTGCCCGTGCCCGTGCCCGGACCGTCAACCGTTCCCGCAGAAGGCGCGTGATCTCGGGCACGGGGAACGGTCACGGGTCACGGGCGGGCAAGGGCAAGGGCACGGGCACGGAGCAGGCTGCTGAAACGGTCCCTTTGGGCCCATTTCAGCAGCCTGCTACGCGTGGCTCCAGTCGACGTCGTCGGCGTCGGCCATGCCGTTGCAGATGTAGCCGTTGTCGACGCCGTCGCAGTTGTTGTCGACGCCGTCGGCGCAGCCGTCGTCCGGCTCGCTGATCCCCGGGTTGATGTAGGGGTTGGTGTCGTCGCAGTCGTAGTAGCGGTCGTAGCCGTCCCCGTCGGCGTCCGCGGGGGCGCAGAAGATCGTCGGGTCCGGCGGCGCGTCCTCGCCGTCGCAGTCCTGGTCGACGCCGTCGGGGCAGAGGTCGTCGGTCGCGCCCGGGTTCACGTTCGGGTCCGCGTCGTTGCAGTCCTCGGGGGCGAACCACCCGTCACCGTCCGCGTCGGGGATCGGGTTGCACGCGAGGCCCGGGGGCATGCCGTCGCAGTCCCGATCGATCCCGTCCGCCGCGCACGGGTCCTCGAAGGCCCCGGGGTGGATGGTTGGGTCGTCGTCGTTGCAGTCCTCCCACGCGGGGTAGCCGTCCCCGTCGTAGTCGGGGATCGGGTTGCAGCTGCAGATCAGCGGCACGCCGTCGCAGTCGAAGTCGATCGCGGGGGTGTCGCAGCAGTCGGAGGGGAAGTACTCGGGCGCGCCCGGGTAGATCCGCGGGTCGTCGTCGTTGCAGTCGACGTCCGACGCGTAGCCGTCCCCGTCGCGATCGACGCCCGAGCTGCCGTGGCTCATCGAGCACCCGCTCCCGAGCCCGACGATCAGGCCGAGCGCCGTGACCACGCTGGCCACGCCCACGCCTCGCCCGATGCGGGCGCAGCCGGCCTTGGCGACCAGGATCGCGGTCTGGATGACGTTGTGCGGGGTGCCTCTCATCGCGTACCTCTCCTCTCGCGCCGCGCGGGCGCGTGTCAGCTTCGTTTGTGATTCCACCGCGCCGCTCAGGCGGCCGGGCGGACCTCGCTCCAGATCGTCGAGGCGTCGAGCCCCGCGCGATCGAACCCGGGCAGGATCGTCCCGTAGAGCGCGTCGGCGAACGCCGCCGTGCGCGCCTCGGCGCTCGCGTTGCCGAACGGGTTGGCCGCGAACGGGCGCTTGGCCGGCTTCGGCGTCAGCTCCTGGGCGAGGCTCGGGAGGAGGCGTGCGACGTAGCGCTGACCCCACGCGCGATCCGCGTCGTCGAGCGGCATCGCCTCGAGCCACCACCACCCGAAGCGCGAGTGGAACGACTCGTCCTTGAGCAGCTGCGTCAAGACGTCGTGCGTCACGCGATCGCTCGCGTTCTCCCGCACCGCCTTGATCATGTGCACGCTCACCGTCTCGCCGACGCACAGGGACCCGAGCACCGTCGTGAGGATCCGCCGGCTCAGCGGCTGCCGCGCGTCGCTCCGGACCCAGCGCGGCTCCGGCGCGCCGGCGTCCCAGCCGCCGAGGCGCTTCACCACCCGGTCGCACAGGTCGACGTGCTGCGCTTCGTCGCGGACGACCCGCGTGAGCGTCCCGATGACGTCGATCGGCGCGCCCGCCTCGCACAGCTCCCCGAGCAGCTCGGTGAAGGCCCGCAGCGAGCGCTGCTCGTCGAGGGCCCGGAGGATGAACGAGCGCCGCCCCAGCTCCCGCGCCCGGGCGTCGTCGACGCCCTCCCCGAGGGCGTCCCAGTCGAAGCGATCGACCTCCGTGAACGCCGCGTGGGCGCGGTGGAAGGGGCCGTCTCCGAGGGGCTCGTGGCGGGGCGCAGGCAGCATGAGGGCTCCCCTCAGCGAAGTCTGTGCCACTCGCCGATCCGAGCCGCCTCGTGCCAGCGCGTGTGCCGTCGCGTGCCGCGGATCGAGACGCCCTGGCGCGTCGGTCACCCGACAGGCGGTGTCGGCACCTGAATTCGTGGGGTTTCAGGCTGGCGCCGTCACCGACGCCTCAGCACCCAGCTCTGCAGGTAGCAGTCGTTCGAGAAGCCGCTCATGTTGGCGTAGATGGCGAGCCGAGGGGACAGCGGGCACATGCCCATCGCGTCCCGCGCCGCGTCAGGGGGGACGTAGAAGTCGTAGGTCACATAGGTCGACCCCGCGCCCGCGCTGGCTCGGAGGTCGCCTCGCTGGAGGATCGCGTCGGTGTCGAAGTCGCGCAGCTCCCAGTGGCACCCGGCGCCTGCGTCCCAGATCCCGCCCTCGAGCCGGTACTGGCCGGGCGGGAGCGGGTACTCGATCCAGCCGCACATGCATTGGCCGACGGCGCCGCCTCTGCAGTCCGTACCCACGTAGGTGCTGCCGCTGGTGCGGAACGAGCCGCAGGTCGACCACGGGTTCCAGCGGACGTTCCCGTCCAGCACCGACATCGTCGAGGCCGGCGCGGGCTCGCAGGTGGCCGGCGTGCAGACGTTCGCGGTGTTGCACCTCAGCGTTCCGTCATCGGAGACGATCTGCGGGTGGAGGGTCGAGAGGTCGCGCGTCCGGCTCCCCGCGCAGACGGTGCAGGAGCTGCCGACGGCGGTCACGCGGTCGCACTCGAGGTCGTGCGCGCCCCCCGCGGGGCCCTCGTTGACCAGGCCGTCGCAGTTCTCGTCCGCGAGCGGCGCCGACTCGTCGCAGATCTCGGCGCGCCTCGGCACCCGGCCGGTGCACTCACCCAGCGTTCCATCGGCTTGGCAGACCTGCTGACCCAGCACGCACGAGGTCGCGGGGTCGCCGCACTCGACCGGCGGGTCACCGACGGCGCAGTCGCAGCCCTCGTTGACCCCGCTGATGCAGTTGTCGTCGATGCGGTTCGTGCAGAGCTCGGGAACGCCTGGGTTCACGCCGCTCGCGCCGTCGTCGCAGTCCCCGCCGCGCTCGGCGTAGCCGGACGGCGCCGGCAAGCAGCCGGTCGTCGTCATCGAGTCCAACCCGAAGTCGTCGCCGTCGCCGTCGCGATAGAAGGTGAGCTCGACGCCCTCGTCGACGAGGCCGTCACAGTCGTTGTCGAGGTGGTCGCACTCCTCGGCCTCGCTCGGGTGGACGACCGCGCTCGCGTCGTCGCAGTCGTTGCCGCAGTTGGTGTCGTTGCAGCAGGTCGCGTCGGGGTAGCTGTCGCGGTCCACGTCGCGCACCCCGAAGGTGGCGAGGTCGCAGTCCTCGTCGTGTCCCGCCGGGTCGCAGATCTCGGCGTTGCCGGGGTAGCGGTTCGGGTCGGTGTCGTCGCAGTCGTCTCCGCCGCAGGCGAGGGCGTCGTGTCCGTCGCCGTCGGCGTCCACCACGCCCGTGCAGCTGCAGGCTCGGCTGGCTTCGTCGCAGCTCGTCCCGGTCCCGCACGGCCGCGCCGAGGCGGGCACGCAGCCGCGCGCGTCCGCGTCGGTCGACGCCGGGTCGCAGCGCTCGAACCCGTTGCAGAAGACGCCGTCGTCGCAGCCCTCGTCGGTCCCGCACGCCGCGCCGGCGTCGTCGCCCCCCGCGCCGCCGTCGCAGCCGCCGACGAGGGAGACTCCCCAAAGGAGGACGAGCCCCCACCCCACGTTGCCCCACCGCATCGCGGTGAGCATGACCGCGCGGGCGCTCCGCGGGAAGGCACATCTGGGTTACCCGGTGCGCTCGTCGCGGGCGCCGCTCGGCGGCCCGATCTATCCTCTCGCCTCGGGATGGGCACCGACCGCGGCTACGACCCCACGCGCCGACCCTCGGGCTCGGAGGTGTTCGGGGCGACCCACGCGCTCGGACACGAGGAGCCGCCCGACCCGTACATCGGACGGATCCTGCACGACCGCTACCGGGTGATCCGCCTCCTCGGCGAAGGCGGGATGGGGGTCGTCTACGAGGCCGAGCACGTGCTCCTCCAGCGCCGGGTCGCGCTCAAGCTCTTGCACCGGACCCTCGCGCGGCACCCCGCCGTGGTCACGCGCTTCCGGAACGAAGCGATCGCCGCGAGCAGCATCGGCGACCCCCACATCGTCGAGGTCAGCGACATGGGGAAGCTCGAGGACGGCTCCTTCTACATGGCCCTCGAGCTCCTCGACGGACGCGAGATGCGCCGCCTCGTCGAGGAGGACGGGCCGTTGACGATCGCGCGCACGATCGATCTGGTGAGCCAGGTGCTCGAGGGGCTCGGCGCCGCGCACGCGGCGAACATCGTCCACCGCGATCTCAAGCCCGACAACCTCTTCGTCGTGCGCCGCGACGGCGCGGAGTTCGTGAAGATCCTCGACTTCGGGGTCGCGAAGCTCCGCCGCGACGAGCAAGACCTGTTGACGGCGACGGGGCAGGCGGTCGGGACACCTTGCTACATGCCACCGGAGCAGGCGCGAGGGCAGAAGGACCTCGATCTGCGCGCGGACCTCTACGCCATCGGGGTGATCCTCTTCGAGTGCCTCACCGGCGCGCGGCCCTTCAACGCCGAGTCGCTGCCGCTACTCATCGTGCAGATCCTCCAGGATCCGCCGCCCCCGATCCGGGCCTTCCGCCCGGACGTCCCCGAGGAGCTCGTCGCGGTGGTCGAGCGGCTCCTCGCGAAGGAGCCCCACGAGCGGTTCGGCTCGGCCGCCGAGGTGCGCGCCGCGCTGGCGCCGTTCGCGAAGCTCGCGAGCCGCCCCGAGCTCGCGCCGAACCCGCCGGCGCACCCCTCCTTCGCTCCGCCCCCGCGGCAGAAGCTCGCCACCGCGAGGCTCGACGAGCCCGCCCCGACGCCGCCGCCGCCCCCGACGCGCGAGGCGGTTCCGACCCCGCCCCCCGCCTTGCCCGGCCGCCGCTCGTTGCTCCCGTGGGTGCTGGGCGGAGCCCTCGCGGTGGCCCTCGGCGGCGCGGCGATGGGGCTGGCGATCGCGACCGACGAGATCGAGACGCCCGACGCCGGCGCGAACAGCCTGACGCCGGCGCCGCTCGAGCCCGCCGCGGCACCGCAGGTTCGCTTGCAGATCGACACCGACCCGCCGGGGGCCGAGCTGTGGCTCGACGGAGAGGTCGTCCCGAACCCCTTCGACGCCCAGCTCCCGGAGCGCGAGGCGCCGCACCACGTCGAGGTGCGGCTCGCGGGGCACGTGACGGCCACGCGCGAGGTGTCCGCGCACTACGCGCAGCGCGTGCACATCCCCCTCACGCCGGAGGACGCCGACGGCCACGACCGCGCCCGACGGCCGAGCCGCGCCGAGGACCCGGCGGCCACGAGCGGTCGGCGCGCGGCCGCCTCCCGCCAAGTCGAGGACTCGGCGCCCGCCGAGGCCACTCCCGTGACGGCTCGTCGCGAGCCCGCGCCCCCCGCGGTCGCCCCCGCCACGTCGCCGCCCGCCGAGCCGGAGCCCGCGCCGCCGAGCCCGGACGAGCTGAACCACGTGCGGTTCGGCAACTGATCGATCTCGAAGGTCGCCTCCGATCCGCTCGGGTAGGATGCGGCCCATGACGCGGGGGGCGCTCGTCATGGTCGTGCTCGTGCTGTCGTCGCTCGCGACGATGGCGAGGGCGCAGCCGGAGGGAGCGAGCGAGGAGGCGCCCCCCACCGCGCCCGCGCTCCCACCGAACGTGGTCGAGGCCAACGAGCGCATCGAGCACGGCGAGGCGCTCTACGCGGCCGGCGACTACGACGCGGCGCTCGCGGAGTTCGAGCGCGCCTACGAGGTCATCGGCGAGCACCCGGCGCGCTTCCAGGTCCTCTACAACATCGCGCGCGCTCACGAGCGACGGTTCCGGTACGACCTCGCGCTCGCCTACTACCGACGCTTCCTGAACGAAGGCGGCGCGAGCACGCCGCGCGCGGAGGCGGTTCGGTCGACCCTCGACACGCTCGAGGGGCTCCTCGCGACCGTCCACGTCCACACCAACGTGGCGGCCGAGGTCTGGATCGAGGACCGTCAGGTCGGCGAGGCACCCGGAGACGTCCTCCTCACCGGCGGGCGCCACGTCCTCGAGCTGCGCGCGGCGGGCTACGAGACCGCGCAGCGCGAGATCCAGATCGCGCCGCGCACGGAGCAGACCGTCTCGGTCACCCTGAGCGCGCTGGCCGAGGCGTACCGCGGGCTCGAGCCCGGCTTCTTCATCACGTCGGTCGTCGGGGCCGGCGTCGCCGGGCTGCTCGGGCTCTCTCTCGGCATCGCGGTCGTCGCTCGACGCGGGGACATCGACGCCGACCTCGCCGACCCCGTCCGCCGCCTCACCGTCGGGGAGGCCGAGCGCTCCGAGATCGAGGCGCTCGCGCTCGCGACGGACGTGTCCTTCGGGGTCGCGGGCCTCGGCGTCGTCCTCGCGGTGGTCTTCGCGCTCCTCACGGACTGGGGCGGCGGCGAGGCCGCGAGCCAGGCCGCGCTCCCCTGGCTCGACGTGCGACCCGGCGGCGCGACGGGCGGAGTGGGGTTGCGCTGGTGAGGCGGCTCGCCATCACCTCGTGGCTCCTCCTCGCGTCGGGGTGCAGCCTGCTCGGCTTCGACGACTTCGCGATCTACCAGTGCGGGTCGGACGCCGAGTGCGAGCCGCTCAACGAGCGCGACGGGATCGCGCCGGGCGACTGCTACCGCTGGCAGTGCCCGGGCGACAACCACACGAGCGGCTGCGCGCTCCGGGCGCGCGACGACGACGACGACGGCGTGGCCGCGTGCGGCGACGGGCCGTTCGACTGCGACGACCGCAACCCGGCGGTGAGCACGGCGGCGCCCTTCTCCTTCGTGCCCTTCGCGTCGGTGGACGCGTCGGACCGCTGGGTCCGCTGGGTGAGCGACGAGGGGCGCGTCGGGGCGACCTTCGGCGCGGCGCGGGAGGCGCGGGTCGCGCTCGCGACGCCGTCTCGGGAGGGCGCCACGATCACGGCCCTCACCGACGCGAGCGTGAACGATCTCGCGATCGCGGCCGGCTGCGCGCGCGCGACGCTGACCACGCCCCCGCTGCCCACGACCCCGGTGGTCGGCGCCGGCCCCGGCACCTGCTCCACTCACGAGGAGTGCCAGGACGGGACCTTCTGCAACGGCTACGAGACCTGCGAGCCCACCAGCCCCGCCGCCGACGGGCGCGGCTGCCGCGCCGCCATGCGCGCCCAGTGCCTCGACGACGGTGAGACCTGCGAGGAGCCCGCGGGGGCCTGCGCTCGGGTCAGCGCGGGGACCTGCCAGCTCGCCGAGGTCGCGGCGGCGAGCGCGGGCGGCGGCGCGTGGATCGGCGTCGGCGTCAACGTGTCGGGCTGCGACGAGGGTCAGCTGCGCTTCGGCTGGATGTCGCCCTCCGGCGACGCGAGCCTCGCGGACGGAGTCCCCGGCGCCGGGCTGCTCACCCGCGGCGACGCGCGGCGCGCGCCGGGCTTCACCGGCGTCGACCTCGGCGCCGGCGCGGCGGGCGCGTGCAGCGGCGGGGGGCGCGCCGACGGCTCGTCGGGGATCTCCGCGCCCTCGATCGCGAGCCTCCCCGGGGGCGCGAGCGCGGGTCGGTTCCGGCCGCAGGCGCTCGCCGCCTGGCAGGCCGCGCGCCGGAGCCGAGAGAGCTCGGGCGCGACCGACGCGGTGGGCGTCGAGGCGATCGGCCTCTGGCTCGAGGAGGCGCCCGCGGCGGGCGGCGATCCGCTCCGGTGGGTGAGCGCGACCGGCTCCGGTCGCCCCGTCGCGCTCACGCCTCGGGCCCAGGGCGCGGCGCCGGTCGCGATCGCCGGCGACCCCGTGCTCGGCGGCTACGCGGTCGCGTACGCCGCCGAGGGAGGAGGCGTCTCGTTGCGCGTGGTGCCCGCGCCGCGTGACCCGAGCGAGGTCTCGGCGACCTCGCCGCACGCCTCGACCATCGACCCGCTCGGCGCCGCCCGCGCCACGCCCGACCTCGACGTCCCGGCCGGCGTGATCCTCGATCCGGGGACGAGCCTCGACCACGTCGTGGTGGCGGCCGACGGATCCGACATCGCCGTCGCCTGGGTCGCGGCTGGCCAGGCTTGCTTCCGGGCGGTCACGAGCGGAGGGCTCGAGGGCGGCGCCACCCGCTGCGCGGGCGCCGGCGTCACGTCGGTCGCGGTCGCGCGCGCCGACACCGGGTGGCTGCTCCTCTACGTCGACGCCGCCGGCGTTCAGCTCGCGGCCGTCGACGCGAGCGGGACCCCCGGCTCGCCGGAGATGGTGTCCGTCGGGAGCGGGCTCGGCGACCCCTTCGTCGCGAGCGCGGGGCGCAGCGTCCAGGTCGGCTTCCGGCGGGGTGACGAGCTCTTGGCCGGCGGCCGCTGCGGGCCCTGACGAGCGGCTCGCGTCACTCCCCGAAGGAGATCCCGAGCGCTCGGGCCTGGTTCATGATCTGCGAGCTCGGGTCGACGAGGTGGGGGCGCGCGACCGCCTCCGCGATGTCGACGGCGACGATCGCGCCGTTGCGGAGCGCCGCCATCTTGCCGAACTGCTCCTCGTGCACGAGCTGCGCGGCGAGGACGCCGTAGCGGGTCGCGAGGACGCGATCGAAGGTCGACGGGGAGCCCCCGCGCTGGATGTGGCCGAGCACGGTGACGCGCATCGCCGAGCCCACGTGGTCCTCGAGCGCCGCGGCCACGCGGTGGGCCGCCCCCATCAGCCGGGGCATCTCGCCGAGCCGCGCCTCGAGCTGGCTCACGTCGCCGCCCTGCGGCTTGGCGCCCTCGGCCACCACGATGATGCTGTAGTTCTTCCCGCTCGCGCGGCGCGCGACGATCATGTCGGCGACCGCCTCGGCCCGGTACGGGATCTCGGGGATCAGGATCGCGTCGGCGCCGCCCGCGATGCCGGCGTGCAGCGCGATCCAGCCCGCGTTGCGGCCCATCACCTCCACGAGCATCACGCGGTCGTGGCTGTCGGCGGTGTCGCGGATCCTGTCGAGCGCCTCGGTCGCGATCCCGATCGCGGTGTCGAAGCCGAACGTCTGGTCGGTCGCCCCGAGGTCGTTGTCGATCGTCTTGGGCACGCCCACGATCTTCATCCCCTTGGCGATCAGCTTCTGCGCGATCGCCATCGATCCGTCGCCGCCGATCGAGACCATCGCGTCGAGCCCGAGCTTCGCGAAGTTCTCCATCACGCGGTCGGAGACGTCGGTCTCGCGCGCGCCGTCGACGAAGCGGAAGGGATCGGAGCGGTTCGAGGTGCCCAGGATCGTGCCGCCCCGCGAGAGCAGGCCGCGCACGTCCTCGAGCTCGAGCCAGCGGTTGCCGCGCGGCCCGCGGTAGTCGAGGTCGATGAGGCCGCTGAGCGCGTCCTCCACCCCGAGGATCTCCCAGCCGAAGCGCTCCTTGCCCACCGTGACCACCGCGCGGATCACCGCGTTGAGCCCCGGACAGTCCCCGCCGCCCGTGGTGATGGCGACCCTCTTCACGCTCATGCGGGCGAGGGTACCTCAGGACGCCGGTCGACGAGCGTGAGCACGCCGCCGAGGAGCGCCGGGACCTGGCCCGTCAGGTAGCCGAGCAGCGCCACGAGCACCGCGTCGGTCGATACGACGCCGACCGTCGCGAGCAGCACCACCGCGACGCCCTCGCGCACCCCGACCCCGCCGACGGAGACGGGCAGCAAGACGGCGAGGGTGATCGCGTTGCCGGCGACGAGGAGGGTGAGGGGGCTCGCGTCGACGCCGATGCTCCGCGCGGTCGCGAAGAAGACGCTCGAGAGCGCGAGGTGGGAGATCACGCCGAGGGTCACCGCGGTCCCCGCGCCGCGCGCGTCGAGGCGGCTCTGGCCGAGCGCGTCGACGACCTTGGCGCCGATCGCGCGGGCCTTCGCGTGCGGGACGCGCTCGACGACCGCGGCGATCCAGGCCGGCCGGCGGAGCAGGCCCAGCCCGACGATCGCGGCGCTGGCCATCCCGAGCGCGGCGAGCGGCGCGGTCGGCCCCATCAGCTCGATGCCCCCGAACGGGATCAGGCCCGCGCAGACGATCGCCATGCCGACGAGCCCGACGAGCTTCTCGACGACGATCACGGCGGCGCTGCGCGCCATCGCCCCCGGGGCCCGGCCGACGTCGTAGAGCCGCCAGCCGTCGAGGCCGGTCGTGGACGGCGTGAACGCACCCACGAAGCGGCCGACGAGGAACGAGCGCAGGAGCCGCCCGAACCCGTGCTGGAGGCCCGTCGCCTCGAGCAGGGTCTTCCACCGCGACACCCCGGCGACGACCGCCACGAAGTGCAGCGCGATGGCGACCGCGAGCCACCCGACGTCGAGGGAGGCGAGCCGCTCGACGAGCAGCTCCACCCCGTCGCGGCGCACCATCCGATAGCCCAGCCACGCCAGCAGACCGACGCTGACGAGCGCTTTGATCCACAGCCAGCGACGGCGCCCGTTCGGCCTCCCAGACACGCTCTTGCGGTACTCCGGCGCAGGTGGCTCGGTCAACTAATCGGTGTTACAGGACCAGGGTGTTGAAGCGGCTCGGGCTCGGTCTGTTGAAGGGGCTCCTGATCGGCGGGGCCATCGGGGCCGGGCTTCAGTACGGCCTGCACTGGACCGACGCCACGGGGCTGCTCGGCTTCCTGCTGTCGATGGGCGTCGCGGGCACCGCGGGCGTCTTCGCCGGCAAGGCGCCGTGGCGCGAGGGGGCGTGGATCGAGGCGACCCTCAAGGGCATGGTGGGCGTCGGCCTCGGCGCGCTCGCCTACTGGGGGCTGACCTACCTGACCTTCGGCTTCCCGTTCCCCGGCCTCGAGGGCACGCACACCCTCGCGTCGCTCCCCGTCGTGTTCGCGCCGGCGATCGCGGGCGTCTACGGCTCGCTCGTCGAGCTCGACGACACGGGCGAGGACGGCGACGCCGCCAAGACCAAGAAGAAGAGCGACGGCCCCAAGGCCCGCGTCGACGTCGGCGACGACGACGAGGTCGAGGAGGACGTGGGGCGCAAGCGCCGCGACCGCCGTCGCAAGGCCTGAACGCTCTCGGAGGCTCCTCGTGGAACCGACACACTCGTGGGGTCCCCCCCACCCGGAACAGCTCGGCTGGACGCTCGATCGCCACATCCTCGAGCGGCAGCGCAGCACCCCGGACGCGACCGGCGACTTCACCGGCCTCTTCCAGTCCATCGCGCTCGCCGGGCGCATGATCGCGTCGCGCGTCCACAAGGCGGGCCTCAGCGACGTGCTCGGCCGCGCGGGCGAGACGAACGTGCAGGGCGAGGAGGTCCAGAAGCTCGACGTCCTCGCCAACCAGGTCCTCGTGCGCTGCGTCGAGGCGGGCGGTCACGTGTGCGTGATGGCCAGCGAAGAGAACGAGGACATCATCCCGATCCCCGCGCACTTCCCGCACGGGAAGTACGTCCTGATGTTCGACCCGCTCGACGGCAGCTCGAACATCGACGTGTGCATGTCGATCGGGACGATCTTCTCGATCCACCGCCGGACCTCGAAGAGCGGCCCGGGGACGCGCGAGGACTGCCTGCAGAAGGGCACCTCGCAGGTCGCGGCCGGCTACATCCTCTACGGCTCGAGCACCGTGCTCGTGTACACGACCGGCGACGGCGTCCACGGCTTCACGCTCGACCCCCTCGTCGGCGAGTTCTTCCTGAGCCACGAGAACATCCGGATCCCGAAGCGCGGGTCGACCTACTCGGTCAACGAGGGCAACACCTCCAAGTGGAGCCCGGGCATGCGCGAGTGGGTTCAGTGGCTCAAGAGCGACGAGGCCCCCGGCGGCAAGCCGTACGGCCTGCGCTACATCGGCACCCTCGTCGCGGACTTCCACCGGACGCTGCTCAAGGGCGGCGTCTTCGCGTACCCCGGCGACGTCAAGAACCCGAACGGGAAGCTGCGCCTCCTCTACGAGTGCGCGCCGATGGCGTTCATCGCGGAGGCGGCCGGCGGCGCCGCGTCGACGGGCACGCAGCGCGTGCTCGACGTGGAGCCCGAGACGCTGCACGACCGCGTGCCGCTCTTCATCGGCAGCGCCGACGACGTCGCCGACGCCGTCCGCCACGTGAGCTGAGCCAGCCTCCTCGAGTCAGCGCGGCTGGCGCTCGAGGACCGCGTTGGCGATCGCGACGGCTTCGTCGGCGTTCTTGCCCGACGAGACGGCCGCGACCACGAGGGCCTGCCAGAAACCGACGTCGTCGGCCGCGGGGGCCGGTCCGGCCGAGCGCATGATCGGTCGAGGCGCGGCCTGCGCGGGCGCGCCACCGCCGACGATGCGGGGCGACGGACCGGGATCGGAGTCCGCGGGCGGCTCCTCGTCGAGGGCGAAGCGATCGACGCCGGGGCTCGAGGGCGCCGGGGTCGGGGCCGGCGACGGCATGTGCGGCGCGGGGGCCGACATCGGCGGGCTCGGCGCCGGGGCCGGCGGGGCCATCGGCGCGGGGGCCGGAGCCGGCGGGGCCATCGGCGCGGGCGCGGGGGCCGGAGCCGGGGCGCCATCGGCGCGGGGGCCGGCGCGGGGGGCCATCGGCGCGGGTGCCGGAGCGCCGCCACGCGGCAGCGGCGGCGGCGCGGACGGACGCTGCGGCGGCGCGGGGGCCGGCGCGGGCATCGGCGCGGGGGCGACCGGCGCGGGCATCGGCGCCGGGGCCATCGGCGCGGGGGCCGGGGCGGGAGCCGGAGGGGCCGGAGCCGGAGCGGGCGCCGGGGGCGCCATCGGGGCGGGCATCGGCGCCGCCTCGGGAGCACCGGCGCCAGCGCCAGCGCCTTCCTCGAGCGTCAGGATGAAGTCCCCGATGTAGATCTTGTCGCCCGCCTTCACGACCAGCGGCGAGGTGATCTTCCGGCCGTTGACGTACGTGCCGTTGGTGCTCTTCAGGTCGACGACGATGAAGCGGTTGTCCTTGAGGACAATCCGGGAGTGTCGCTTGGAGACGTTGCCCTTGGGCAGGATGATGTCGTTGCCCTGGACGCGGCCGATCGTGACTTCGTTTTTATCGAAGTCGAGGCGTCTCTGGGCTCCACCCTTCTCCGTGATGACAACTGCGAACATGGGCTCCTCTTCGCCCTCGAGGGCGGGGGTTCGGCTTCGCTACGCGTCGGGCCTCGCATTGAACCGGGCCGGGGGCGTTTTCGTCAAGTCTGTTGCACCCCTTCGGCCCGATCGGCCGGCCCGAGGCCGGAACACACGATCAGTCCGAGCGGGCTCGCGCGGGCGGCTCGTCCCTCAATCGAGGAGGACGAGACCCGGCGGGAGGCTCTCGCCGAAGAGCCGGCGCTCGTCCGCCTCCTCGAGCTCGGTCACCTCGCGCACCATCGAGATCCAGCTCGCAGGGGCCTCGATCGCCTCGAGCCGCGCCGCGACCTTCCGGCGCAGCGCCTCGTCGAGATCCCGCTCGCGGTCGCCGCTCATCCGGCTCAGGACCGTGGCCGCGAACGACGCGTTGTCGCTCTGAGACCAGTCCACGGCGAGCACCGCCTCGAGCCACTCGGCCGCGGTATCGCGCGGCACGACCTCGTGCGCGCTCCCGTAGAACGGCACCCGCGCGCCGATCCGGCCGAGCGCCCACCAGCTGAAGTCGCCCTCGTCGTGGCCCTGCAGCCGCTTCACGAGCCAGCCGCCGACCTCCACCTTCCGCGCCGACGCGACCCGCTCGAGGGTCCCGGCGAGCCGGACCATGTCGTCGTAGCCCCCCATCTTCGGGCCCTTGGGGCGCGCGCGGGGGCGCTTGGTCGGCGGGTGCAGGTAGTAGGCGAGGGTGTCGAGGATCTTCGTCTGCGACGGCGCGTCGAGGCCGCCCGCGACCCGCCGCCACATCGTCCACCACTCGCTCCAGACCTGCGCCTCGGGGACGAACTGCACGCCCTGATCGAAGATCTGGAAGAGCTGCTTCACCCGCCAGTCGTCGAGCGGGTAGCCGTAGCCCGGCCGCAGGCAGTAGCCGGTCAGGTTGAACCACACGCGCTCGTGGTCGGCGCTGCGGCGCCGCCGCTTCATGCCGGCGAGGAGCGCCCCGAACAGCTCGCGCAGGAGCGGGGTGTTCCAGGTCTGCCGCGCGCCGATCGTCTTCTCGAGGCCCGCCCGGAGCGTCTTGACCGGCTTGGCCCCCTCGGCGTGCGCGGAGCTCTTGCCGAACACCTGCCGCACGAGATCCGTCGCCTCTTCGAAGCGCGGGTGGAGCTGGGTGATCTTCTTGGCGGCGACGTCCTCGGCCGCCTCGCCGCGGAGCTGCAGCTCGAGCTTCCAGCGCCGCGCCGGGCCCTCCGCGGCGACGCAGCTCAGCTCGACGGTGCCGACCTCCGTCAGCGCGGTGCTCAGCTGAACCGGCAGCGCCTTGCCCGCCTTGCCCGACTCGTCCTCGAGCACCGCGGCGAGCGCCGGGAGCTCCTGGAACGTGTCGGCGACGTCCACGATGTCGCCCGCCCGGTGCAACACGGCTTCCCCGGTGCTGGACGCGAGGTCGAAGCGCACCGGCTCGCCGAGCTTCAGCGAGAACGTCCGGGCGCGGAGCACGACCTCCTCGCCCTCCTCGGCGCCGCGGGGGAGCAGGCACACGCCCCGCTCGCCGCCGTCGAGCATCAGGTAGTAGGAGCGCGCGGAGCCGCCGCCGATGCGCACGCCGACGCCGCGCCGGGCGAGCCCGTACGCGACCGCGCCCCGCGCCACGGCGAGCTCGGGGGCGGGGTTCTCGAGGCGCATGGGCGGCTCGCCGCCGCGCCACGACGCGAGCACGTCCATCATGCGCTGGCTGAGCGCGTGGCCCTTGAACACGCCGCCGTTGAGCAGCACCGCGTCCGGGACGGGCAGCGCGCCCTCCGGGATCGTGCCCTCGGGGAACGCCTCGCGCGCGACGTCCGAGTGCCGCTCGAGGAACGCCGCGACGTGACGCGTGATCCCCGCGTCGGCGACGTAGGGGAGGCCGAACTCGACGATCGCGCCGCGCTTCTTGGACGGCCGCGCGTCGACGTCGACCGCGGGGAAGAAGCCGTCGAGGATCCGCTCGTGCACCACGGATCGCTGGAGATCCGCGGACTTGCTGCCCCCGATGAGCTTGCGACCGCCGCCGAGGACGGTGACCTTCACCGCCTCGGGCGGGTCCTCGGCGAGCAACTTCTCTTTCGCGGTGCGGCACTGCTGGATCAGCTGCGTGAAGCGCCCCGCGCCCAGCTTCTCGGCGTCTCCGATCGCGCGCTCGGCGTCGTGCGCGAGCGCGAGGTCCATGTTGTCGCCGCCGAGCATCAGGTGGTCGCCGACCGCGACGCGGGTGAGCCGCGGGCCGCTCTCGCGCAGCTCCACCTGGATGAGCGTCAGGTCGGTGGTCCCGCCGCCGACGTCGACGACGAGCGCGAGGTGCATCTTCTCGACGAGCTCGTCGATGTCCTCCTCGTGCCGGCCGAGCCAGTCGTAGAACGCGGCCTGCGGCTCCTCGAGGAGGCGCACCTTCGAGAGCCCGGCCTCGCGCGCGGCGCGGACCGTGAGCGCGCGCGCCCCCTCGTCGAAGGAGGCGGGGACGGTCAGGACGACTTGCTGCTTGGAGAGCGGCTCGTCCTCGAAGTGGTGGTCCCACGCGTCGCGGACGTGGGCGAGGTAGCTCGCGCTCGCGCCGACGGGGGACACCTTGGGCACGTCCTCGGGCGCGCCCCACGGGAGGATCGGCGCGGTGCGGTCGACGTTCGGGTGCGACAGCCAGCTCTTCGCGCTCGCGACGAGGCGGCCGGGGACCTTGGCGCCGAGCTGCCGGGCGAGCTCGCCGACGACCCCGCCGGGCACGCCGTCGAGCGCGCGGGCGTTCCAGGGGAGCTGCCGATCGTCGTCGGTCAGCTCGGCCTCCGAGGGGTGGTAGCGGAGCGAGTGCAGCAGCGGGCGGGCCTCGATCTCGCCGGGCGCGACGAGCTGGTCGAGGCCGAGCTCCTCGATCGGCGCGTCCGGGCCGCGGCGCGTGTCGACGTACGCGACGACGGTGTGGGTCGTGCCGAGGTCGATGCCGACGATGAAGCGCGAGTCCTTCGGCGCCACGCGCTACTCCTGCTCGCCCGCCCGCACTTCGAGCTCGACCTTCCAGCGCTCGTCGCCCTTGCGCGGGATCGCCTCGAGCTCGAGCACGCCCACCTCGGTGACGCCGGCCTGCAGCCGCACCGGGACCACGTCGCCCGGCGTCTTGCCCTCGGCGGGCAGCGTCGCCTGGATCTCGGGCAGCTCCTCGAGCTCGCCGTCGCGCCAGCGCTCGAGGACGGTGCCGACCGCGTCGTCGCGCCGGACCGAGCTGCCGAAGAAGCGGAAGCTCACCGGCTCGCCCACCACGAGCCCGAGCTCCTGCGGCGCCGGGTCCGCGCGGGTGCCCTCCTCGATCCCGAACGGCGCCACGCAGATCGCGGTCAGCGGCGGCTCCATCCCGGGCACCGCGGGCATCGCGGCCTCGACGCCGACGTAGTAGGCCTGCGCGGTGCCGCCGCGGATGCGCACGCCGCGGCCGCGCCGCACGTAGCCGTAGTAGGCGGCGCCGCGCGCGACGGCGAGGTCGAGCCGCGCGCCCTCGAGGATGCGCGCCGGCTCGCCGCCGTCGGCCTCGAGCCACGCGTCGATCTGCGCCGAGACGCGCTTCTCGAGCAGCCCGGACTGGAACACGCCCCCGTTGAAGAGGATCGCGGTCGGGTGCAGGAACGTCGCGCCCTCGGGGAGGCGCGGCTCGAAGCCCTCGACGTCCTCGGTCGCGTGGAGCTGCCGCGCGAGGAACGCCGCGAGGTGACGCGTGACCCCGGCGTCCTGCGCGTAGGGCAGGCCGAGCTGCGTGAGCGCGCCGCGGGTGCGGGCCTTGGGCCGCGCGTCCGAGCCCACCTCGGGGAAGAAGCCCTCGACGAGCAGGGACTCGACCTCGGCGCGGGTGAGCTCGCTCCGGATGGAGCCGCCGACGAGCTTGCGACCGCGGCTCGGCACGACGATCGGCACCGCCTCGACGCTCTCGTCGCCGAGCAACGTCTCTTTCGCGCCACGGCACGCGTGGGTCAGCGCGCCGAGCTGCCAGGCGTCGAGGCTCTTGTCGCCCTCGGCCTCGATCTTGTTGCGGACCGCGACCGCGAGCGCGAGGTCCATGTTGTCGCCGCCGAGCAGGATGTGCTCGCCGACGGCGACGCGGTGCAGCTCGAGGGATCCCTCGCGCTCGGCCACCGCCATGAGCGACAGGTCGGTGGTGCCGCCGCCCACGTCGACGACGAGGATCACGTCGCCGACGCTCACCTGATCGCGCCAGGTGCCCTCGGTGCCCTGGATCCACGAGTAGAGCGCGGCCTGCGGCTCCTCGAGGAGCACCATGTTGTCGAGGCCCGCCTCGCGCGCGGCCTCCGCGGTGAGCTCGCGCGCCGCTGGGTCGAACGACGCCGGCACCGTGATCACCACGTCCTGCTCGTCGAGCGGGGCGTCCGGGTGACCCGCGTTCCACGCGTCGCGCAGGTGCTCGAGGTAGAGGATGCTCGCCTGCAGCGGCGAGACCTTGGTGACCTCCTCGGGCGCGTGCGGCGGGAGGATCGGCGCGAGGCGGTCGACGCCGCCGTGGCAGAGCCAGCTCTTGGCGCTCGAGACGACGCGGATGGGGGTCTTGGCGCCGAGCGTGCGCGCGACCTCGCCGACGCCGAACGCGGGCGCCTCGTCCCAGGGCAGCGTGAGCGCGCCCTCCCCGAGCTCGCTCGCGCCCGGGAGGTACAGGAACGACGGGAGCAGCGACCGCTCCTCGATCGTGCCCGGCGCGACGACCTGCGGGAGCGACAAGACGTGTTGAGCCACCGCCTCGCCCTCGCTCAGGTCGAGGTCGACGTAGGAGAGCGCGCAGTGCGTGGTCCCGAGGTCGATGCCGACCGAGTAGGTCGCCTCGCTCATGCCAGCTCGACCTCCGCCGGCGCGATGACGCTCGGGTCGTGCTTCTCGCTCATCTTGGGGAGCCGCACGTCGCTGACCTTCCAGCCGCGGTGGGTGAGCTCGCCCTTGAACGGCGCCTCGCCGACCACGTTGCCGGTGAGCCGGATGGTGTGCGGGTCGTAGCCCTCCTCGACCTTCACGCGCGCGCCCTCTTCGGACGCGTGGATCGCCTCGATCGTGAAGTGATCGTCGAGCGCCTTCTTGCAGCCGTCGTGGACCACGCGGGCCGCCGCGCCGATGTCCGCGTCGGAGGCGTCGCCGAGGTCCTCCTCGATGAAGTCCACGAAGCGACCCTCCCGCTGCAGGAGCCCGAGGAGCTGCAGCGCCGCGTCGGGGCCCGCCTCCTTGAGGACCGGGGCCGGCTTCTTGGCCTTCTTCTTCTTCTTGGGCTCCTCGGCCTTCGGCTCCTCGGGCGGCGGCAGCGCGGGCCGGCCCTCCCGGAGGCGCACCACGCCCGCGGCGAAGTCACCGTCGAAGAGCGTGCGGAAGTAGGCCACCCAGGCGAGGAAGATGCGGGCGAAGAACGAGGGCGTTTCGGCGGAGTCGCTCACGGGCGCATTGCTAGCACCCCGACCCCGCGTCGTCAGCTGTCGCCGCGGTCGAGCTTCGCTCGGGCCAGCTCCGTGTGCGCCTCGAGCAGCTTCCCGAGCTGGTCGGCGAGGGCGGGGCCCTTGTCGAGGATCGCGTCGCAGCGCCCGAGCGTGCCCGTCGCCTTGCCCACCAGCGTCCGCGTGTCGCGGACGAGCATGGTGGTCGCGTCCACGAGCTGCTGCGTCCCGTCGACGAGCGGCTCGCTCCGGACCATCGCCTCCTGCAGGCTCTCGAGGACGTCGCGAGCCTTGTCGACGAGCTCCATCACATGTCCTCGGCCCGGTCGCGGAACGCCTCCATCAGCTTGGGGAGGCTCTCCTCGACGAACGCGGCCTGGACCTCGGGCGGGATCGCCATGTTGGTCTCGAGCTCGGCCTCGTAGTCGGCCTTGCACTCGCCGTCCTCGGTCTCCGTGAAGACCCACTTGCCGTTCATCTTGCTGATGTCGGTCGACTCGACGAGCTCCCAGCTCACCGTGTCGTCGGTGATCGCGTACTTGGTCGTGTAGGTCGACTTGAGGTCGAACCCCGCGAACGCGACGTGGACGTGGAACTTGGCCGTGATCGACGAGTCGCTGCGCTCGAGGACCTCGACCTTGGTGACCTCGTCCATGAACTCCGGGTACTTCTCGAAGTCGAGGATGACCTCCTTGAGCTCTTCGGGGCTGACGAACGTCTCGAGGGTGGACTTGGCGATCGGCATGGCGGCGGAGCGTAGCAGAGGCGGCGGCGAAGAGAATCGGTCCCCGCGTCGTATACCGACCCGATGAGGCCGACCGCGATCGCTGCCCTGCTCGGCGGCTGCCTGCTCGTCGCGACGCCCGCGCGGGCGCAGCGCGGGGTCGAGCTCCGCCTCGCGGTCGACGGGTCCCCCTTCACGACGCACGACGAGCTCGCGCTCCGGCTCGAGGTCCACAACGGGTCGGGCCGCTCCGTCCAGATCGTCGCGCCCGTCTACGGCTCCTGGGAGCACGCGCGCGAGCCCGCTTACGACACCGTCTTCACCGACGCGAGCACCGGGGAGGTCGTCGAGGACGCCCTCGGCTACGAGGACGGGCTCGAGTGCGGGGTGCTCGATCCCATCCGACCACAGGACCGGATCACCGTGCCGAGCCGGGGCACCCGCGCCATCCCGATGGGGGCCGGCTCGACCCAGCAGCACCGGGTCCTCGCGTCGGCGCGGCCGGGCACCTACGCGATGCGCGTCCGCTACCGGTCCGGCGCGCGGACGCTGCTCTCGAACCCGGTGACGATCCGCGTGGTGGGCGGCGACCTCGCGCTCTGGGAGTGCCGGCGGCAGCAGCTCGCCGCGCTCACGAGCTTTCGCTCCGTCCAGAGCGCGGCCCTCGGCGCCGCCCCGCTCGCCGGGTCCGGGCACACCCTGCTCGCGTTCACGCGGCAGGTGCACGACGCGAGCAGCGACGCCCGGGAGACCGAGCTGTGGGTCGTCGCGCTCGACGCGCGGCTCCAGCCGGCGGCGCCCCCGGCGCGCTTGTTCGCGTCGCGCGAGCTCGGCTACCCGCCCGCGCTCGCGGCCACGTCGCGGGGCGTGCTCGTCGCGGCGATTCACGACGCCCGGGGGACCGAGCGCCCGATGCTCCGCGAGGTCCGCTGGGAGGCGGGCGCGCTGGTCGTCGGTCCCGAGCAGATTCTGCCCCGAGGCGGTGGCCTCGCGGTCTCGATGTCCGGGCACGGGGATCGCGCGTGGCTCCTCCACGGCGACTTGCTCTCCGGGCCGCTGCGGCTGTGGCGGCTCGACGCTTCGGGCGCCCCGTTGGGCCCCGCGATCGAGGCGATCCCCGAGGGTGAGCACACCGGCGGCGGGTGGGTCGAGGCCGACGCGACGGGCGCGTGGGTCGTCGAGCGAGCCCGCCCCGAGCAGCGGCTGGTCGCGCTCCGCTACGACGCCTCCGGGGCGCGGGTCGCCCGCACGCCTCCGCTCCCGATGGGCGGCGCCGCGACCGCGGTCCGCGCGTCGGCCGACCAGCTCGAGATCGTCTGGCAGGACAGTAGCTTCGAGGGGTCGGACCCCGCGGACGGCATGGGCCTGGTGTACGGCGCGGTTCGCCTCGACGGGGGATCGCTCGCGTCGCGCGCGCTGAGCCCGATCGATCGCCAGGACCCTCGCTGGGGGCGCGCCGCGTGGAGCGGCGACCGGCTCGGGTTCGCCTACGCGGAGTCCAGCCGCGCCGTGGTGTTCGGCACCGACGCGGTGCGCCAGACCCTCTCGTCCTCCGGCTCCCAGGTCCAGCTCGCGGTGATTGTGGGGGGCTGGCTCGCGACCTGGAACGACGTTCGGAACGACGGCTCTCCAAGCTGCCGCGAGCTGTCGCAGTGCGCGACCGAGGTCTACGCCGCGCGGATCGACGACCGCGGGCGCGTGACCGTCGGGGCCACCCGGATCACGAGCGACGCCGTCCCCGCGCCGCCCCGGCCGAGCCAGCGGGACTGGCCGCGGCTCTGTCACTGAGTCCGACGACGCGAAGCGTCGGAGGATCTCAGTGGGGAGCGCGAGGGGCTTGCCCCTCGCCGGAGAGAAATCGCCGAAGGCGATTTATCGACAGACCTTGAGACGAAGTCGTCCCTGAACGGGACGTGCCGTCGCTTCACGGCCCTCGTGCCACGTCGCGCCACGGTCGGCGCGCGCGTTGGGGATCGGGCCTGGCACGGCCGGTGCGGTGCACGGAGATCCTAGCTTTGGAGGGTCCCCATGAACCGCACCCACATCGCAGCGATGGCGTTCTGCGCCCTCTCGCTGGCCCCTCACGCCGCCTCCGCCTGCGGCGGGTTCTTCTGTTCGACGACGCCGATCGAGCAGGCCGGCGAGACGATCGTCTACGGCCTCGAGGACGACGGCACGCTCACCATGTCGGTCCGGATCAACTACACGGGCGACGATGACGACTTCGCGTGGATCCTGCCGGTGGTCGCGCCGCCCGAGCTCTCGATCGGCACCGACGCGCTCTTCGACCAGCTGCGCCGCGTCACCGAGCCGAGCTTCCTGACCACCTACGAGACCGCGGGCACGTGCCGAGAGCACCCGCGCTGCGTGTACGAGGGATCGTGCGGGACGGCGTACGACGGCTCGGGCTGCGGCTACGACGCCAGCGGGTCCGCGCCGTGGACGGGCGACTACGTCGACGCGGCCGCGGGCGCGTCCGACGCGTCGGCGCCGGTCGCGGACGCGAGCGCGCCGCCCGACCCGGGCGTGATGGTCTTCTCCCAGGGCCCGATCGGTCCCTACGAGTCGGTGGTCCTCGGCGCGGCCACGGCGGCCGAGGTCGTCGCGTGGCTCCAGGAGAAGGGCTACCAGGTCCCCGACGCGTCGATCCCGCTGCTCGAGACCTACGCCGCCGCGGGCCAGGTCTTCGTCGCCCTCCGGCTGCGCTCCAACGTCGACACGCGGGCGATCCGGCCGATCACGCTGCGCATGCCCACCACCGAGGCGTGCCTGCCGATCCGCCTGACCGCGATCGCCACGGTGCCCGAGCTGCCGATCACGACCTTCTTCCTCGGCCGCCTCCCGGTCACCCCCGCGAACTACTCGACCGTCGAGCTCCAGCCCGATCAGATCGGCTACTGGACGGGCGCGCGGTCCTGGCGGCGCGACCTCACCACCGAGATCCAGCGCATGGGCGGCCAGGCGTTCGCGACGGACTACTCGGGCCCGACCCCGGCGCTGACCCTCGAGACCCAGACCGTCGACGACCTCGCGACCGAGGTCGACGCCGCCGTCTACATCCAGCAGCTCGCGGCGCGCGGGCACCAGGGCGATCCGCTCCTGCTCGAGCTGTTCGAGACGTACATCCAGCCGCCCGCGGACTGGGGCGGGGCGTCTCGTGACTACTACAATTGCTTGTTCGTGTCGGGGGTCGTCTCGTGCGGTGAGCCCCTCGCGTTCGACCCGGCGGGGCTGACCGAGCAGATCACCGCGCAGATCGTGGAGCCGCGCGCGGAGGCGCACGCGCTCGTGCACCGGCACAACCACCTGACGCGGCTCTACACGGCGATGCGACCGCAGGACATGACGCTCGACGCGGTGTTCGTACAGGACGAGGGCATCGAGGACCGGAGCAACGTGTACTTCGCGCGCCGCGTGACGGCGTGCAGCGCCGAGTACTTCTCCGAGGACGCGCCGGAGCACTGGGACCTCGACGGGGTGGTGGTCCCCATCTCGAGCGGTCGCGTCGTCAGCGACCACTCGTACTGCGCGGGCCTCGGGGCGATCCCGGCCAGCGAGGCGACCGAGTGCCCGGAGATGAGCTCGAGCTCGGGCGGGTGCCTCTGCATGGTCGGCGGCACGGCGCCGATTCAGGGCGGGGTGCTGTTCTCGATCGCGCTCCTGCTCGGGGCGCGGAGGCTGAGGCGGCGGCGCTGAGCCCGGATTTGGGGCACGGGGTCGGGGTCGGGCACGGGCACGGGGTCGGGGTCGGGCACGGGCACGGGCACGGGCACGGGGTAGCTCGGCGCCTTTGGCGCCTCGCTACAGGAAGCTCGGGATCAGCCCTCGGACTCGCTTGAAGCCGGGGCGCAGCAGGTGCGTGCGGAGCGCGCCGGCCGCCTCGGTCATGCCGCGCGGGAAGGCGCGGAAGACGACGTTGAGGTGATCGTCGTCGGCCTCGATGCCGTGCATCGTGACCATCGGGGTCACGATCGAGAGCGCCTGCCGGACGATCGGGTTCTCCCCGATCTTCGGCTCGCGCATCAGGTCGAGGGTGAGCTTGTTGTCGTTGGCTTCCACGATGACGGGCGGCAGGTCCATGTACTTGGCCAGCTCGCCCGGCTTGCTCAGGTCGAGCGCGCCGCTGCGCAGGAGCGCGGCGACCGGCGTGGTCGCGTCGCCGATGACCTCGACCCAGATCTCCTCGAGCCGGACCACCATCCGGATCTGCTCCGGATCGAGGACGACACGATCGATGTAGACGACCGCCGACGCGCGGACCGGCGTCTTCATCAAGTCGACGCTCGCCGTCACGCGCAGCCCCGGCGGGACCTCGGTGATGACGGGGTCCTCGATCTTCCCGCCCTTGGCCGCTTGCTCCATGAGCCAGCGGAGCGAGTCGACCGGGAGGCCCCAGCGGAGCCCGATGAAATTGCGTACGGCGCGCCCGATCTCGCCGGGATTGCGGCGGAGATAGCTGCCCGCGGCGGCCATCGCCCTCTGTGCCATCGACATGGCGGACGAGCATACCCCAAGCCTCGGACTTTGGGATCGCGAACGGATAGGCTCCCGTCATGTCCGATTTCATCCAGGTCATGCAGGAGTACTTCCGCGGCGAGAAGCTCGCCGGCTTCGCCTTCATCGGGGTCGGGCTCGGGCTCCTCGGCTTCGCCATCTACATCTGGCGGACGCACGAGGGCGCCTTCGTCTGGGGGCTCGCGCTGCCCCTCGCGATCGTCGGGGTGATGGCCGTGACCGTCGGGCCGTTCTTCGCGCTCCAGCAGGATCGCCTCGCCTCGGACATCGCCGCGCGATACGCCGACGACCCCGCCGAGCTCGCCCGGACCGAGGGCGAGCGCATGACCCGGGTGAACGCCAACTGGCCGCGGCTCAAGCTCGCCTGGGCCGTCATCGGGGTGATCGCGATGGCGCTGATCCTCTTGGTCAAGCAGGACTGGTCGAGCGGGCTGGGCGTCGCGCTGATGCTCCTGGTCGCGATCCTCTTCACCGTCGACGTGCTCGGCGAGCGCCGCGCCATCCCCTACGCCGAAGCCCTCACCGCCATCTCGCCTCCATCGGACGAGTGAAGCCGCGCCGCGCCTATTGACGGGGGCACGCGCGCGGGGGAAAAGCGGGCCCATGTCCGAGCCCACCCACGCCGACCTCGCCAACGCGATCCGCGCCCTCTCGATGGACGCCGTCCAGAAGGCCAACTCCGGGCACCCGGGGATGCCGATGGGCATGGCCGACGTCGCCGTCGTGCTCTTCCGCGACTTCCTGCGCTTCGACCCGAGCGACCCCCACTGGCCGGATCGCGATCGATTCGTGCTGAGCGCGGGCCACGGCTCGATGCTGCTCTACTCGCTGCTCCACCTGACCGGCTACGAGGACATGACCCTCGACCAGCTGAAGTCGTTCCGTCAGCTCGGCAGCAAGACCGCCGGGCACCCCGAGCACGGGCACGCGACGGGCATCGAGACGACCACCGGCCCGCTCGGTCAGGGCCTCGCCAACTCGGTCGGGATGGCGCTCGCGGAGCGGCACCTCGCCGCGCGCTTCGGCGACGACGTCGTCGATCACCGGACCTTCGTCATCGCGGGCGACGGCTGCCTCATGGAGGGGATCAGCCACGAGGCCATCAGCCTCGCCGGCCACCTCGGCCTCTCGAAGCTGACGGTGCTCTTCGACGACAACCACATCTCGATCGACGGGCCGACGGAGCTGACGGTCACCGACGACCAGGCCGCGCGCTTCGAGGCGTCCGGCTGGCACGTGGAGCGCTGCGACGGTCACGACCCGGCGTCGGTGAAGGCCGCGATCGAGTCGGCGCTCGCGGTGACGGACCGGCCGAGCATGATCGCGTGCCGCACCACCATCGGGTACGGCGCGCCGACCAAGGCGAACACCGCGGGGGCTCACGGCTCGCCGCTGGGCGCGGACGAGATCGCCGGCGCGCGCGAGCGGCTCGGCTGGCCGTACCCGCCGTTCGAGATCCCCGAGGCGATCGGCGCCGCGTGGCGCGCGATCGGCGGGCGCGGTCGGGCGACCCGCGAGGCGTGGGAGGCCCGCGTGGCCGCGCTGCCCGCGGACCAGCGGGCGGCGTGGGACCAGGCGATGTCGGGGGAGCTCCCCGCGAGCGTGGCCGAGCAGGTCCAGGCCACCAAGGCCGCATGGATCGAGGCCAAGCCCAAGAAGGCGACCCGCGCCTCGAGCGGCGACGCGCTCGCCGTGCTCACCGACGCCATCCCCGAGATGCTCGGCGGCTCGGCGGATCTGACGGGCTCGAACCTCACGAAGACCAAGTCGATGCAGGTCGTCGCGAAGGGCGCCTTCGGCAACCGCTACGTCCACTACGGCGTGCGCGAGCACGGGATGGCGGCGGCGATGAACGGGATGGCGCTGCACGGCGGCGTGATCCCCTACGGCGGCACCTTCCTCGTCTTCACCGACTACTGCCGCCCCGCGATCCGGCTCAGCGCGCTCATGGAGCAGCGCGTGATCTACGTGATGACCCACGACTCGATCGGGCTCGGCGAGGACGGACCCACGCACCAGCCCGTCGAGCACGTGATGGCGCTCCGCGCGATCCCGAACCTCCAGGTCTTCCGCCCGGCCGACGCGGTCGAGACCCTCGAGTGCTGGGAGCTCGCGCTGCGCGCGAAGGACGCCCCCTCGGTCCTCGCGCTCACCCGCCAGTCGGTCCCCACCCTGCGGGCCGACGCCGACGCCGCGAAGAACCGCTGCGCGGGCGGCGCCTACGTGCTGCGCGAGACCGACGGTCCCCGCGACGTCACCTTGCTCGCGACCGGCTCCGAGGTCGCCATCGCGATCGAGGCCGCCGACCGCCTCGCCGCCGACGGCGTCGCCGCGGCGGTGGTCTCCATGCCCTGCTGGGAGCTCTTCGCCCAGCAGCCCGAGGCCTGGCGCGGCGAGGTGCTCGGCACCGCGCCCCGCGTCTCCGTCGAGGCCGGCATCACCTTCGGCTGGTCCCGCTGGATGGTCGCCGCGAGCGTCGGCGTCGACACCTTCGGCGTCTCCGCCCCCTTCGAGCAGGCCTACGAGCACTTCGGGATCACGCCCGACAACATCGCCGCGGTCGCCAAGCGGGTGATCTAGAGCCGGCTCAGCTCGTCCGCGATCCACGCCGCGGTGGGGCGCTGTGCTTGCTTCTGCAGGCCTTGCATCACGATCGCGGCGAGCGCGCCCGTCATCTGCGGCCGCGGATCGAGGACGCGGCCGTCGCGCAGCTCGCTCATGTACTCCTGCGCGCCCGCGGCCGCGATGGTCAGGCTCCGGCGAGGGCTCGTGTAGAGGACGCGCGACATGTCGGGAGGGTCGTCGATGCGCGAGGGTGAGTCCACGACGGCCGGGGAAGGGATGCCGGGACGGTCCCCTCCGTATGACCCGGGCGTGTACGCCCAGGAGCGGCCGAAGAAGAGCAAGCTGCCCCTCGTCCTCGGGGGAGGGTGCGCGAGCCTCGTCGGGCTCTGCTGCCTCTCGGGGATCGGGCTCGCGATCCTCGGCAAGACGCAGACGGATCGGGTCGCGGACGCGGCGGAGGTCTGCGACCACGGGATCGTCCAGGGCGCGGCGCCGGTGATCGAGGGGCAGGCGAACCCCATCGTCGCGTTCTCGCAGGGGGTCTCGGGCTGGATCTACGCGGGCTCGGAGATGCCCGTGGAGTGGGAGCGGGCCGCCGACTCGGTCGACGCGCGCCTGGTGCTCTGCCTCGGCGAGGAGGAGGACCAGGTCATCGAGGACTGCGCCTACGGTCAGAGCGAGTTCGAGATCCACCGCTACCGACGCGCGCGGCCGGCGCGGCTCGTCGAGGCGAGCTCGGGCCGGACGCTCCAGTCGGCGCGGCTCCTCGGCTCCGAGCCGAGCGAGTGTCCGGAGCTCGCGAGCGCGAGCTACGCGCTGCGCGGAAGCGCGGTGGGCTCCGCCGAGATCGCCGCGGCGTTCGCCCCGCTCGTCACGACGGGGCGCGCGCCGGAGCAGCTCCCGCCGCTGGTGGGGCTGACGGAGCCGTGGACGTCGCTCGGCCCCGCGCTGAGCGGCGGCCGGCTGCGGACGATGGAGCCGGAGAACCTCTCGGTGGAGTTCGACGACGGGATGGAGGCGACGGTCCGCGCGCGCGTCGAGGCGTGGCTGACGGCCGAGGGATGGACGCTCGTGCCCCACTCGCTCGTGGACGGAAACGCTCGGACGGCCGCGACGCTCGCGGAGCTCGGGCTCGACGACGCCGCCGAGCTGGCGCGCGGGAGCTACGCGTGGGGCGGGAGCTGGCGCCGCGGCGAGGACATCCGCGGGTTCCTGCTGATGCACACGCCCGGCAACCCGCTCGAGCTCAGCGTCACGCTCATCGAGTAGCCGCGACGCCGCGCGCGGGGAGGACCGGCCGGACGATGGCGACGTACGCCGGCCGGGGTCGGCGCCGGACGCGCCGGGGCTGGACGAAGGCGCGCGCGATGGCGACCCGCGTGACGGGCTCCTCGAGATCGCGCTCGGGCCGAGGATCGCCGCCCGTCCCCCACGGCCCGGCGAGGGCTTCGCGCATCCCGGCCGCGCACGCGATCACCTTCTCGGCCACCTCGTGCGCGCCGAAGGCGTCGAGGGCTCGGCTCCGCGAGGTCTCGCGCATCAGCTCGGCCACCGTCGTGGTCTGCGGGCAGTCCTCCGGGGTCAGCCACTCGCGCTGCGCTTCGTTCGATTCCCGACCCGTCATCGGCGCGAAGTAGACCGCGTGCTCGAAGGCCTCCGCGGCGCCGAGGGACATCCGGTACTGCATCGCCTGGGTGACGACGCCGCTCGCGCGGACGGCGCTCAGCTCAGCGGCGAAGGCCTCCCCGAACGACGCGAACGCGCCCGGCCAGTGGCGACCCCGCGGATCGAGGGCGAGCTGAACCGCCTCACGCATCGGGCACCAGCCGCCCTCGTGGTGACGCTCCGCCGCGGTGAGCGAGCGGGCTCGGCCGGAGCGGATCGCGAGGACCGCGTTCAGGTGATGGAGATCGCGCCGGACGCGCCCGCGGGTCGGCGCACCGAGCCGCGGGTCGTCGAGCGAGGCCTCGATGCGTTCGAGCGCGCGGCGCGCTCCCGCGTGCTCACCCGTGACGACGAGCTGCCCGGCCAGCTCGAAGAGCCACGCGATCCGGAGGCGCGCGAGCAAGGCGCACTTGGGGTGCAGGTCCCACAGATCCGACCCCATCTGCCGGGTCAGCGCGGGGTCGCGCCCGAGCGCGCGCGGCTCCGAGAAGAGGACCTCGAGGGGCGCCCGCGTGGGCGAGGGGCCGGCCCACCGCGACGGGGTGCGCGTCAGCGCCGCGAGGCCCGCGTGGTCGAGGCAGCGACCGCCCTTGGAGCACAGCGCGTCCTGCGCCGCGACGAGGCGCCGCCAGGTCTCGACGTAGTCCTTCCGACGACCCGCCTCGGCGAGCAGGACCAGCTGCTCGTGGAGCGACGCGGGGTCGGACCCGCGCGACGCCTCGTGGAGCGCGGCCTCGGGGAGCGCGTTCTCGCGCAGGACCCGAGCGCGGGCGGCGTGCTCGTTCGGTCCCAGGCAGCGCAGGCGATCGATCAGCGGGAGGTCCGCGAGGGCGTCGTGTCGATGGAGCACGGACACCAGCTCGAGCCCCTCGATCCGCATCGAGCCGCCGACGGTGATCGCGAGCGCCACCGCGACCATCGCGAGCCCCGCGCCGAGCGCCGGGACGCCCGCGCGCATGGGCGCAGCGGCGAGCGCGGGTCCGCGATCACCCGTGAGCGCGAGGCCCTCGGCCGCCTCGCGGTACCCCGCGCCGTCGTCGGCCCGCCGATGGATCGTCCCCGCCACGCGGACCCTGTCGCCGTCGCTCAGCCAGCGGAGCTCGGTGGCCAGCGTCCGATACGGCAGCGGCTCCTCGCCGGCCTCCTCGGCGATGCGGTCGAGCACCTCCTCCCGGAGGCCGCCCTTCGCCGCCGCCACCCCTGGGGTCACCACGTCGATCGGTCCCTCGATGGCGAGCTCGTGCCCCCCGACCACCAGGACGAGCCGAGGCGCGCGCCGCGAGACGACGTGCAGGTCGCGCGCTCGCTCCGGCCCGGCCGCGGCGGTCGCGACGGCGCGAGGGCGACCGTCGAAAGAGGTGCAGGGCGGCCCCTCGATCCGCAGCACGCCCTCGAAGCACCCGGTCGCGCCGTCGGCGATCGCGACGTCGCGGCGGAGCCCCCGGCTCCGCCTCGTCCAGCGCCTCCACGCCCGGAGCCGACGCAGCGCGCGTTCGAGGCCGGCGCCCAGGATCGCCGCGGCGACCACGAGCGCCAGCCCGAGCCACGGCCCGTGCAGCACCAGGAGCTCACGCATGGCGTGAGAGACCCCCGGCCTTCGTGGAAGTTCCGGCTACTCCGCCGCGCTGATCAGCTGATCGAGCGTGTGCGTGCCGAGCATCCAGCGCGGGGGCGTCCCCTCGACGGCGCGCACGGTGACGCGGCCGTCGTCGCCCACGTCGGCCTCGGCCGCGTATCCGACGGGCTCGTCGTCGCCACCCTGCTGCTCGAAGGAGGAGAGCTGGAGGTCCAGGACGGGCTCGAGCGCGCCCGCGATCAGGGCCACGAAGAGGAGCCGCGTCCAGCTCGTCTGGGTGCAGTCCTGCTCGGTCCCCTCGTCGTCGAGAGAGCAATCGATGTTGCCCGCGTCCACGTGGACGGCGAGGGTCGGGTGCGCGGCGCCGGGGACGGCCTCGATCGACTCGATCCTGAAGCGGCCGTCGTCCGAGGAGTCCCCTTCTGTCGATCCGCACGCGTCGCCGAGCGGCGCGGGCGCGACCCAGCCGCCGTCGAGCTGGACGGTGAGGCGCCAGAAGTAGCAGTGCCACGCGCCGCCGTCGGTGAACGAGAGGGTGCTGACGGCGAGCACGGGCGGCGTGGCGACGCCGTCCCAGTCCCGCGTCGACACGTCGCTGATGTAGTTCTCCTCGAGGTCGGCGCCCCCGGGATCGAACCCCTCCGACGCGTCGAGCGCCGCTTCCCGCGTTTCGTGCAGGGGCCGCGTCGCCGCGAGCGCGACCTCGAGGGCGTCGAGGCGCTGCTGCACGACGCGGTTGGGGCGGGCGCGCAGCGAGTCGGTGTAGTGCCGAGCCGCGACGTCGTCGTGGTCGGCGTCCTCGGCGATCCGGCCGAGGTTGTAGAGGCAGGCGCCGTAGGCGTGGCGGCGGTCGGGGCGCGCCGACAGGATCCGCGTGCCGAGGATCAGGTGCCGGTGCGCGGTGACGTCGTCGCCGGCGTGGTGGAAGGCCCAGCCGGTCTCGCACGCGAGGCCGCCGTCGTCCGGGTTCTGCGCCAGCGCCGCCTCCAGATCGCGCGCCGCCGCGGTGTAGTTCTCCGCTCGGAAGGCGACGCGACCGCGGCGCACCAGCTCGCGGATCGACGGGCCCTCGGCCGCGTCGGTCGAGGGGGCTTCGGCGGGCGCAGGCTCGGTCGCGGGCTCGGGCTCTGGCGCCGGGTCGGCCGCCGGGGGGTCTTCGTGCCCGCCACACCCGACGAGCAGCAACACGAGGATCGGGAGCGCGGATCGCATGACGGCGAGTCTACCCGCAGAAAGCGAAGCGGCGGCTGGGTCGAGACCCGCCGCCGCTTCACTCCCTCCCCAGGACCCCCCCGGGTCCCCCCTGGGCTCACAGCACGTCGAGCTGGCCGAGCACGGCGATGACCGCGTCGCGACCGCGCGTCGCGTTGCTGCGGCTCGCGTAGACCTCGCTGGTGCCGATGATGGCGCCGTTGCGAGCCTTCAGGTTGAAGTAGGCCCCGCCGTCGGCGGAGTCGTTGATCTCGTAGCGCGCCGCGTCCACGCCGTTCTCCGACACCGAGAACGCGCCGTTGTAGGCGGCCTCCTCGGTGGAGTAGCCCTGCGAGCGCAGGACGATCTCGCCGTTGCCCGCGTGGAGGCTGAAGTAGAAGCGGCCGTCCGCGCCGCGGAAGACGTCGAAGCGCGCGCCGGTCCGGTTCGCCTGCCAGTCGAGGTACGCGCCGACGTTGCGGACGACGCCCTCGAGGCCGCGGTTCGCGTTGCTGCGGGTCGTGTACGTCTCGCTCATCCCGATGACGCGACCGTTGGCCGACTCGAGCACGAAGTAGTAGCTGCCGTCGCGCGCGGGGAGCACCTCGTAGTTGCTCCAGCTCTCGCCGTTGTCGAGGACGCTGAGCACGCCGTTGATCGCGGCGGTGCGGCTGCCGTAGCCCTGCGACTGCAGGATGATCTCGTGGTTGGCCGCGCGGAGGTCGAAGTAGTAGTCGCCGGAGTCGCTCTGCCACACGTCGAAGTACGGGTGGCTGGTGAGCTCGTCGGCGGCGCCGCTGACGCCCCGATCCATCGCGCAACCGCCGAGGAGGGCGAAGGTGACGACGAGGAGGGCGAAGATGCGCTGGGTGGTCATGAGAAGTCTCTCCGGTATCGAGTTGTCCCTCCCCTTCTCAAGTTCGGTGCCAGTCGGTCGCGAACGAAATCATTGAGATTTATCTTCCGGCCTGTTCATCAGTAGAGAATCGAGTTAAGAACTCTGAACTAGAGTTCATGGAGACGACCTCCGAAAGCCTGCACGCCTCGGACTTCGAGTCCCTCGGGCGCGACATCATGGCGATGGCCTGCGAGCAGACGGGCGCCCACCACGGCGCGATCCTGCTCTGGGACGAGGCGGCGGGCGGGCTCGCGCTCGACTTCCACGTGGTCGAGGACCGCATCGTCACCCTGCCCGACGAGGTGATCCCGCTCCGGAAGGCGGGCCGCGTGAACGGCGTCGCCGCGCACGTGTTCGAGTCGAACGCGCCCTACCTCGCCAACGACACGTCCGAGGACCCCTACTACGGCGACTACTTCTTCGACGTCCTGTCGATCGCCGCGGCGCCGATCCGCTACCAGGGCCGCCCCATCGGCGTCCTGAGCGTCTCGTCGCGGCGCCGCGATCGCTTCGAGCCCGACACCCTCGAGCGCCTCGGCGACATCGCGACGCAGAGCGCGCTCTTCCTGCGCCGGGCCCAGCTCTATCGCGCGACCCGGACGGGGCCCCGCCCCTTCCTCATCAAGGGGCTGTCGCCGGCGTGGCTCGAGGTCGAGCGTCGCATCGAGCGCGTCTCGGGGACCGACGCGCCCATCCTCGTCACCGGCGAGAGCGGCACCGGCAAGGAGCTCGTCGCGCACGCCATCCACTTCAACAGCCGCCGCGCGACGGCCCCGTTCGTCTCCGTGAACTGCGCCGCGATCCCCGATCAGCTCCTCGAGAGCGTGCTCTTCGGGCACGTGCGGGGCGCTTTCACGGGCGCCACCGCGGACAAGCGCGGCGAGTTCCAGAAGGCTCACGGCGGGACCCTGTTCCTCGACGAGCTCGGCGAGCTGCCGATGCCCCTGCAGGCGAAGGTGCTGCGGGCGGTGGAGGACGGCGAGGTCCAGCCCCTCGGCAGCAACGCCGCCCCCGAGACCGTCGACGTGCGCCTCGTGGCCGCGACCAACCGTGACCTACCGGCGATGGCCCGCGCGGGGACCTTCCGCGAGGACCTCTACTTCCGCCTCAGCGTGATCACGATGGAGCTGCCCCCGCTCCGGACGTACAAGCAAGACAACCTGCACATCCTGGCCGCCGTGTTCCTCAAGCAGGCCTGTGATCGGCACGGGCGCGAGGTCCGCGCGGTGGGCCCCGACGCGATGGCCGCGCTCTACGCGTACGACTTCCCGGGCAACGTGCGCGAGCTGCGCAACGCGATCGAGCACGGGGTGATCATGGCGTCGGGCGCGACGATCCAGCCGTCCGATCTGCCGAAGATGATCGTCGCGGGCGCCGCGCCGCCCCCGGCGCCGGTGGCTCGCCCCACGCTGGCCGAGATGCGCGAGCGGTGGCTCGCGCCCCTCGAGCGGCGCTGGCTGAAGGACCTCCTCGACGAGCACGACGGCAACGTCCGAGAGGCCGCCCGGGTGGCGGGCGTGTCCGCGGTGACGTTCTACAAGCTGCTCGCGCGTCGCGGGATGGGCCGATCACGCGGCTGACCGGAACGGGTGCGCGGGCTGGGCTCGGTTCGGGTCCGCGTTCTGGAGCTCGGCCTCGTGGTCGTCGCGGACGGTCTTGGCCAGCCCGAAGCACGACCCGACGGTGAAGAGCAGCCCCATCGCGAGGAAGCCCTTCGTCCACAGATCCACGGGGAGGTAGAGGACCCCCAAGCCGGTGATGCTGGTCGACACGACGAAGGACGCCCAGACCTGGAACTTCCACGCGGCGGTGTTCGAGCTCGTGTTCTTGCGCATACGTTTCGATGACCTCCTGGGGCCGCCCCTCCGCAAGCCACGATCCAACCCGCGGAACCCCACGCGAGATCGCATCGCGGCGGCGCCCGTAGGCACTGCGTGTCCACGCGTGTGCAGTCGATGCATGCGCCGTCGACAGCGGGCGCGTAGGGTCTAGATCCCTTCCACCATGCGACGAAGTGACGAAAGTGACGAAGAGCGTCCCCAGATCCGGGGGACGCTCTTCGTCACTTTCGTCAGTGGGATCGTTGCGCTCTTCCTCGCGCTGCCCGCGACGGCGCAGGCCCCGCGAAGCCCGCGCGTGCAGGTGGTCGTCGAGCGGGGGCCCATCCCCGTCCGGGTGCTCGAGCGGGCGTGGCCTTCGCGTGCCTTCCGGCGCTGCGAGGCGGAAGCGCCCGACGACGTGATCCACGTGCACGTCCGCATCGACCCGGACGCGTCGGTCTCCATCGATCACGGCGCGATCGACGACGAGATCAGCCTCCCCGCGCGCTGCGTGGTCGAGGTGCTCACGAGCGCGCGCTTCCACCCCCAGGTCGAGGCGACCCACGCGTACGTCACGGTGTTCTTCCGCCCCAACCTGCGGGGCCGCGCTCAGTTATTGCGCGCGAGGAGCTCCACGAGCGCGGCGGCGAGCTTCTCGTACTCGGCCCGCGAGTTGTAGAGGTGCGCGCTGATCCGCACGAGGCGCGCGGGCGGCGCGGGCCATGGGGGGATCGGGACCTGGACGCGGTGCTCGTCGAAGAGCGCGAGCTGCAGCGCGTTGGCGTAGAGCGCGCTCGCGGGGGGCGCGCCGCCATGGTCGTCGGGGAGCGTCACCGCGGCGAGCGAGCCGATCATCGAGGCCGGCGCGGGCGCCTCGACGCCCAGCGCCTCGCACAGGATCGATCGCGCCTCGAGCGCGAGCGCGCGGTTCTGCGCGCGGATCGCGGGCCAGCCGACGAGCTCGTCGAGGAAGCGCAGCGCGACCGGCACGCACAGCCACGGCGTGGGGTCGTCGGTGCCGGTCCAGTCGAGCTCCTCGAGGAACTTGCTGCGCGGGCGGCCCGAGTCGTAGCCGTGCGAGATCACCGCGGGATGCAAGCCGTCTTGCCGGTCCTCGCGCGCCCAGAGCATCGCCGCGCCCTTGGGCGCGCACGTCCACTTGTGGAAGTTCGCGGTGTACCAGGCGGCGCCGATCGCCGGGACGTCGAGGTCGAGCATCCCCGGCGCGTGGGCGCCGTCCACCATCGTGTCGACGCCGCGCTCGTCGAGCGCGCGGACGATGCGCGCGATGGGCAGCACCAGCCCGGTGGGGCTCGTGACGTGGTCGACGAGCGCGAACCGGGTGCGCTCGGTCACCGCGTCGACGATCGCGTCGACCACCGCGTCCTCGGACGGGACCGGCCACGGGAGCTTCGCGACGACCACCTTCGCGCCCCACCGCTCGGCGACGAACGCGCACGCGTTCTGGCACGCGTGGTAGCCGTGGTCGGTCACCAGCAGCTCGTCGCCGGGCGCGAAGCGGAGCGAGCGGATCACCGCGTTGACGCCGCTGGTCGCGTTGCGCACGAACCCGAGGTCGCTCGGGCGAGCGCCGACGAACGCCGCGACCTCCTCGCGCGCGTCGTTCAGCATCCGCTCGAGGTCGTACACGAAGAACCGCACCGGCTCGCGCTCGAGCCGCGCCCGGAGCTCGGACTGGGCCTCGAGCACCACGCGGGGGCAGGCCCCGAACGAGCCGTGGTTGAGGAAGGTGATCTCGGGGTCGAGGGTCCAGTGCTCGCGCATGCGCCGAATCTACTCCCGGAGCCAGGACATCATCAGGTCGTCGACGAACGCGCCATCTCGGAAGCAAGCGAGCTTGCGGGTCCCCTCGTGCGCGAAGCCCGCGCCCTCGTAGATGCGGAGCGCGCGCGGGTTGTCTCCGAAGACCTCGAGCTCGACGCGGTGCAGCCCCAGCGCGGTCGCCCGCCGGAGCAGCTCGGCCATGAGCGCGTGCCCGACGCCGCGGCCGTGGTGGCGGGGGTCGACGTGCATGCCCAGCCCCGCGGCGTGGCGGCGCCGGAACACGGAGGACACGAAGAGCACGCCGCCGCCGGCGAGCTCGCCGTCGATCGTCGGCCCGGTGATGAAGATCTGCGCGGGGTCGTTCGTGCGCAGGCGCTGCTCCCAGTGCTCCACGCGCGGATACGGGAGCTGCAGGGTGCCCCACAGCACGGACTCGTCGGAGAGCGCCCGGGTCCACGCCGGCGCGTCGGCCGGGACCACGGGCCGGAACCGAAGCTCGCCCGGGCCGGGGCTGCGGGGCGCCGGGGTCGGTCGGCCCGCGATCGCATCGTACGAGCGCGTCCCGGGCCGCAGGCGACCGAGGCCGACCTCGTCCGCGTAGGCGCCGTCGCGCAGGATCGAGCCGCGGCGGGTGGTCTCGACCTCGAAGCCGTGCGCCGCGAGCACTCCGGTCACGCGAGGGTGACCGGCCGGCGCGTAGAGCTCCAGGCGGCAGAGCTGCATCCACCGGTCGGCCGCGTCGACGAGCGCGCCGACGGCGGCGTCGACCGCGTCGTCGGCGCCCTCCCACGGCGCGACGAGGTCGAGGGCGCCGACGTGGATCCGTCGCCGATGGACGCCGATGGACAGCCGCGCCGCGCACGCCATCTCGCCTCCGTCGCGCACGGCGATGGTCATCCGTCGCTGCGGGTCCGGCTCTCCGAGCCACGCCGCCCACACCGAGGACGGATCGGTCTCGAGGTGCTCGCCGAAACGCGCGACCTCGGGCCGCTGCGCGAAGTCCACCAGCGCGTCGAGGTCCGAGGTGCCGAGCGATGCGATCTCCATGCTCGGCCATAGCAGCTCGCGCGGCTCGTGTTCAGTCCCCCAGCGCCGCGACCCGCGCGCGGATGCGGTCGGCGTCCCCCGCGCGGGGGGCGAGCTGCAGGTAGCGCTCGTAGGCCTGACGAGCCGCCGCGTCGCGGTGCGACTGCTCGTAGGCGAGGCCGAGCGAGCGGTACGTCGCCGGGTAGGTCGGGTCCGCGAGCCGAGCGCGCTGCAGCGCGGCCAGCGCCGCGGCGATGTCGCCGCGCACGAGCGAGGAGCCGGCGCCCTGCACGAGCGCCTCGGCCTGGGCTCGGTCCCGAACCGGCCCCGGGCTCGGCCCGCGCGCCCGCCGCCGCGCCGTCACCGGCGCCTCGGCCTCGGGAGCGGCCTCGGCCTCGGGAGCGGCCTCGACCTCGGGAGCGGCGTCGGACTCGGCCGCGGACGCGGGCGCGGGCGCGGGCGCGGCTTCGGACTCGGCCTCGGCCTCGGACTCGGCCTCGGACTCGGACTCGGCCTCGGCCTCGGACTCGGACTCGGACTCGGGCGCGGCCTCGGACTCGGACTCGGCCTCGGACTCGGAGCCAGCCACCGCCACCATCTCGGCCCCGTCTTCGCCGTCCCCGCTGCTCAGCTGCCACCACGCCCCGAACGCCATCCCGAGGGCTACCACCACCCCACCGATCGCCCCGAGGATCCACCGTCGAGGCGGAGGGGGCAGCGCGGGCTCCTCGGGCTCGGTCACGGGACCGGAGGCATCGATCTGGACCTCGACCTCGCGCACCGCCGAGACCCGTTCCCGCGACAGCCGCCGGTACTGCTCGTAGGTCAGCCGCTCCTTCGGGGGCGCCGCCAGGTTCGGGCCCCAGTCGTGGTCCTGGCGCGACACCGCCTCACGGAGCGCCGCCATGAACGCCGCCGCCGTCGGGGGGCGCCGGCTCGGGTCCTGATCGAGCGCGTTGAGGAGCACCTCCTCGATCTCTTCGGGGAAGCTGCCCTCGACCACCGCGCTCATCGGAGGCGGCTCCATCGTCACCTTCTGGACGAGCACCCCGTTGGGGTTGGTCGAGTCGAAGGGCAGGACGCCGCAGATGGACTCGTACGCGACGGTGGCGAGCGAGTAGATGTCGCCCGAAGCCCCGGCCAGGTCGCCGTGCGCCGCCTCCGGCGGGAGGTAGTGCGGCGTGCCCGACAGGAAGCCGGTCTGCGTGAGGCGCTTCTCTGACGCGTGGAGGATCGCGAGGCCGAAGTCGACGAGCTTCGGACACACCGTCCCGTCCCCGAGGCGCGCCAGGAAGATGTTGCTCGGCTTGATGTCCCGGTGGATGACGCCGCGCTGATGGCAGGCGTCGAGCGCGTTGGCGACGGGCTCGAGCAGCTCCACGACGCGGCTCGGGGACAGCGCGCCCCCGGCCCGATCGAGCTCGTCGTCGAGGTCGTGACCCTCGAGGAGCTGCATCACGAGGAACGGGGTGCCGTCGCTCGCGCGGCCCATGTCGAACACGTCGACGATGTTCGGGTGGCCGATCGAGCTCGCGGTCCGCGCCTCGCGCTGGAAGCGCTCGACGTTGCTCTTGTCCCGGCTCAGCTCGGGCGCGAGGAGCTTCACCGCGACCTCACGCTCGAGGTCGAGGTGCAGGGCGCGGTAGACGGCCCCCATCCCGCCCTCGCCGAGGCGACCGAGGATCCTGTAGCGACCGGCGAGGACCTCGCCGAGGAACGGGTCGGGCGCGGGGATCGACTCGGGCGCGCTCACTGCAGCGCCTCCAGTCGCGCGCGGATCGCGGCGGCGTCGCGGGCCGTCGGCGCGAGCGCGAGGTAGTGGGTGTACGCCCGGCGCGCCTCCGCCGGTCGGCCCATGCGCTGGTTGGCCAGGCCGAGGCCGCGCCACGCCGGCGCGTGGTCGGGGTCCGCGAGCGTCGCCGCCCCGAACCGCTGGATCGCCTGGGGCACGAGCCCCTCGGTGAGCGCGTGCGTGCCCTGGCGCGTGAGGCGCTCGGCCCGCACGCGATCCGAGGCCGGCGGCGCGTCGGCGGTCGCGGGCGCCGCGGGTGCGCTCGCCACGATCGACGGCGTCCTCTCGACCACGGGGCGCGGCGGGATCCCGACCGCGTCCGCGAGCACGGGAGGCTCGACCGGCTCCTCGGGAGGATCCACCGCGTCCGGGATCGGCGCGGGCGCCGGCGCGGGGCTCGCGACGGGTTGGGCCGGAGCCGCCGCCGCCGCGGGCGCCTCGTCGGGTCCGAGGTTCCAGAGCACCAGCCCGAGCGCCAGCGCCCCGACCACCGCGGCCGCCGCGAGCAGCGGGCGGCGCGTCTTCAGCATCGGGACCTCGACCGGCTCGCTCGCCTTCTTCTCGAGCGGCCGCACGACCTCGGTCGGCAGCTGCCGCTGTCGCGGTCGGCGCAGCGCGGGGCGCAGGTGAGGATCCACGATCACCTTCGGCGCGTCGCCGACGGGCGTCGGGGCGCGCCGCACGGGGCTGCCCGCGCCGCGGGAGAGGTCCGCGATCAGGTCGCCCGCGGTCGCGTGGCGCCGCGACGGATCCCGCGCGAGCCCGCGGGCCAGCGCGGCCTCGACCCCGTCCTCCACCACGACGCCGAACGAGGCGAGCGTCGGGGGATCCTCTTCGGTCTTCCGAATCAGGATCTGCGTGCCCGAGCGGTCGTCGAACGGGCACCGCCCGCTGAGGAGCTCGAAGACGACGCACGCCAGCGAGTAGACGTCGGCCCGACCGTCGATCGTCTCTCCGCGCGCGGCCTCGGGGCTGAGGTAGGCGGCGGTGCCCACCACCAAGCCCTCGCGGGTCAGGCGACGCGCTTCGCGATCCATGACCCACGCGTGCCCGAAGTCGACGATCCGCACGACCTCTTGGCCGTTCGGCAGCGCCTCGAGGACGAGGTTCTCGGGCTTGAGGTCGCGGTGCACGATCCCTCGCCCGTGCATCAGGTCGATGGCGCTCGCGGGCCCCTCGAGCAGCTCGAGGACACGCTCGAGCGCCAGCGGGCCTCGCTCGCCGAGGATCGTGCGCAGGTCGCGGCCCGCGAGCAGCGGCATCACGAGGTAGGGGCGTCCGTCGGGGAGCCGATCGACGTCGTAGATGTCGATGATGTTCGGGTGCGCCAGCCCGCTGATCGCGGTGGCCTCCCGCTTGAAGCGCTTCAGCGAGGTCGCGTCGAGCGCCCCCCGCACGCGCATCACCTTGATCGCCACGGTGCGCCCGAGGCGGCGCTGGCGCGCCTCGTACACCACCCCCGCGCCCCCGCGGCCGAGCTGGCCGACGACCTCGTAGCGTCCCCCGATCGTCGCGCCGATCAGCGGGTCGGCGATCTCGTCTTCGGTCGTGGCGGCCATCATGGAGGCCACCAGCGCAAACTCCGATCCAGCGGGCGTCGACGCGACCCGAACCGGGGCCCGACACCGCGCTGTGGGATCGGACCCCACAGTCGTTTTCCCACGCCCTACAGGGCGCGTGACCGATCAGGAGGACGTGGTGGCTTCGCCGGGGACGAAGTCGGCGTCGTAGATGTCGAGCTCGGCCTTGAGCTTCGCGGGCATCCAGTCCTCGTCCTCGCGCGGGGCGGGCAACTCGAGCGGCTTGCCATCGAACGTCATCCGCTTGCCAGGCCACACGTACGCCTCGATGAGGTAGGGCAGCAGCGACACCCGGTCGAGGTTCGGGTGGAGATGCGGGGCGAGCTCCTTCTCGTGCTCCTCGCGGAGCTTCGACCAGTGCAGCCCAGGCTTCATGTGGTGGACGCCGTGGAACCCGTTGTTGAACGTGAACCAGTTCAGCACCTTGCCGGTGAAGTTCCGGCTGTGGTTGTACGGGTGCTCACCATCGCAGCCGTCGTGCTGCACGAAGTTGATGCCCATGATCCCCCACGCCGCGTACTGGTGCGGGATCATCACGAACACGATGAACTTCAGGGGGATGAAGCCCCACAGCTTGACCGGGTCGAGGATCGCGAGCGCGCCGAGGAACGAGACGTAGGCGATCGTCTCGATCAGGAACTGCCGGTACCACTTCGGGTTCGCGCGCCGCATCGCCTTCGCGAAGCGCGCGTTGTCCTTGAAGATCGGCGGCCCGACGACGAACGAGAACAGGAGCTGGTTGAGCAGGTTCCAACGGAAACGCATCTTGTCGGTGCGCATCCGGTCCTTGGGCCGCTGCGTGTACTTGTGGTGGCTGAGGTTGTGGCCCGGCACGTACATGCTGACCGGGTGCCCGTAGCCGTTGGTCAGCAGCACCTGGAAGATGCTGTTGAGCACCCGGTTCTTGAAGACCGGGCAGTGCACCGTGTTGTGCGTCGCCACGGCGATGAAGAACGCGAGCAGACAGAGCGGGATGAAGAACGCGATCCAGCCCCACCACGGGAGGTCGAGGACGAACGCGGCGGCCAGCAGCCCGTAGAAGGTCAGGACGAACCCGATCGTGCGGAGGTCGGCGGTGTTTCTGAGCATCTCGATCTCTCGCTCCGGAGCGAAGCAGGCGCAGTTTTGACCGCGCCAGGCGGCCTGTCCACGTCAGGGGGTGAGGGTGCTCCCGATGAGGACGCCCCCCGCGACATAGGTCCCGGTGTCCGAATCCGGAAGGATGTCGTGCGTGAACGGGTGCTCGTAGGCGACCGTCTGCACCTCGATCACCCGGGTTCCGTCGAGATCGTCGCCCGGACGCAGATCCCAGAAGCGCCGCCCGTCCGCCGTCGGGTGCGGTCCGCTGATGAAGAGCGTGCGTCCCGACTCGAGGACGGCGCGAACCACCGCGTGGTCCACGACGGGCGTCCGGGTGATCTGGATCAACGGCCGCGCGACGAGCGCGCCCTCGTGCATCGTGTAGACGAGGTCGCCGACCTCGAGCTCGGCGATCGGTCGCTCGCCGGACGGCGTCGCGATGGCCGTGTCCGGCGATGCGCAGACCGCGCCCCAGGCGCAGGTGAACATCATCGGGGTGCAGATGCCCGATCCACCGCCCATGCCCATCCGCGGCTGGTTGCAGTGCGGCCGCGCCGGGTCGGTGCACTCGGCGTCGTCGGTGCAAGCGGTGGTGCAGAGGCAGTTCTGCGTCGGCCCGCCCGCCGGGCAGCACAGGCAGCCGAGCGCGCCGTCGGCGCAGAACCCCTCGGTCATCCCCTCGCACGCCGGCCCCGCGTCGACGTCGCCAGCGTCGGAGCCCGGGCCCGCGTCGGTCGCTCCCGCGTCGGTGCCCGGACCCGCGTCGCTGCCCGCTCCCGCGTCGACGTCGCCGGCGTCCGTGTCGCCCGCGTCCGCGAGCGTCGCCGCGTCCATGCCGACGCCCGCGTCCGCGTCCGTTCCGTCGCCGCAGCCGGCCAGCAGCAGCACCGCGACGCACAAGGTCCGAGCGTTCATGTCGTCACCCCCCGAGCGTTCATTGTGACCGACGGCTCGGGGGCGACGTCAACTCCTCGCGGTCACGGAAACAGTGTGCTGCCGATGAGGACGCCAGCGGCGACGTAGGTTCCGGTGTCGGAGTCGGGCAAGATGTCGTGCGTGTACGCGTGCTCGTAGGGGAGCGTCTCGACCGTCTCGATCGCGACTCCGTCGATCGCGTCGCCGACCGAGAGCTCGGAGAAGAGCCGCCCGTCGGCGGTGGGGTGGGGCCCGCTGATCTCGAGCACGCGGCCGGTCGCGAGGACTGCGCGGACCACGGCGTGATCGACCACGGGGTTCCGGTGCACGCGGACGAGCGGTCGCGCGACGAGCGCGCCCTCGTGCATCGTGTACACGAGGTCGCCGACCTCGAGCTCGGCGATCGGTCGCTCCCCCGACGGCGTCGCGATCGGGGTGTCCGGCGAGGCGCAGACCGCGCCCCAGCGGCAGATGAAGCTCGAGTCGGTGCACATCCCCATGCGCCCGCCGCTGCCCGGCCCGGTGGGCCGGTTGCACGTGGGGCGCGCCGCGTCGGTGCAGTCGGCGTCGGTGCTGCACGCGGTGGTGCAGAGGTAGTTCTCGGCGGGGCCGCCGAAGGGGCAGCTCAGGCACATCAGGGACCCGTCGGTGCAGAAGCCGGAGAACCGACCGCCGCACTCCGGGCCGGCGTCGGCGCCGGGGCCGGCGTCCGTGCCCGCGTCCGTGCCCGCGTCGGAGCCGGCGTCCGTGCCCGCGCCCGCGTCCGAGCCTGCGTCCATGCTCGTGCCGGCGTCCGAGCCCGCGTCCGAGGCCGAGCCCGCGTCCGTGCTCGAGCCCGCGTCGGTGGTCTCGCCCGCGTCCGTGCTCGCGCCCGCGTCCGTGCTCGTGCCCGCGTCGCTGGTCTCGCCCGCGTCGGTGCCCGCTCCGGCGTCGGTGGTGCCCCGTCCGTGGCGCCTGCGGCGCTGCCGGCGGCCGCGTCCATCGTCGCGGGGCCGCCGTCCACGTCCGTCCCGCCGCTACACCCGGCCAGTCCGAGGACCGCCACCAGCATCCATCGAGCGCGCATGTTCCACCCTCCCGCGCGCCATCGTACTCCCGCGTCGTGGCGCGCGTCCGCGGGACTTCGGAGCCGATTCGCCTCATCCTCTCCGGGTGCGGGGGAGGCGCATCGGGGCGATCGGCCTCGCCGTGGCGTTGGCCGCGGCGCTCGCGGGCTGTCGCGAGATCACGATCGACCCGGCGGGCGCCCAGCGCGCGCCGCTCCTCGAGGCGGTGGAGGAGACCGACGCGCAGGTCGACGAGGACGCGGCGGCGCCGCCCGGGCCGATCCCGGACTGGGCCCTCGAGGACCCGCCGCCGCCGGCGTTCCCGCCGCCCGAGTAGGGCCTCATGGGCGGAGGCGCTCGCCGATCCCCGTCGATCGCTCCACCCGGCGGCGCACGGCGCGGCCGAGCGCGATCGGATCGCCGACGACGTGCACGACCCGCCGGGCGCGCGTGATCGCGGTGTAGATGACCTCGCGCGTCAGCAGCCGGGGGTGATCCTGCTCGGGCAAGAGCAGCGCGACCTCGTCGTGCTCGGAGCCCTGGGCCTTGTGCACGGTCGTCGCCCAGGCGAGCTCGAGGAGGCCGCGGACCGCCTCGAGCGGGTGCGCCACGAAGCGGTCCTCTCGACGGAACACGGCGCTCAGCCGAGGCGTGGCGTCCGCGGCGGCGGCGACCCAGAGCAGCATCCCGCGGTCCCCGTTGAAGAGGCCCCGGTCGTAGTCGTTGCGCGTCACGAGCACCGGCTCGCCGGCGACCCAGCGGGCCTCCCCCGCGAACTGCTGGTGCATCCAGAGGTTGACCGCCTCGACGCTGGTCGGCCGCCAGCCGTGGCGCGTCACGCACAGGAGCGCGTGCCGCTCGGCGTGATCGAAGAGGCCGCCGAGCAGCGCGGGCGCGTCCCAGACCGTGTCGACCCGGGTGAAGGTGCGGCGGGCGAGGTCGTCGGGCCGGACCCGCTCGAGCCACGAGCGGAGGAACGCGCGCCGGCCGCGCGCGTCGACGTCGTGCAGGAACGCGCCGGGGCCGCTCATCGGCCGCACCTCGCCGGCGTTGACCCCCGCCGCGACGTCGAGGATGTGCGAGCCCTCGGGCCGGCTCGGGTCGACGCGGTGGCTCTGGGTCAGCCGCACCGTCGGGACGTGATCGGCGAGGTCGCGGAAGACCGCCCCGGCGGCCACGGACGGGAGCTGCTCGGCGTCCCCGAGGAGCACGAGCCGAGCGCCGGCGCCGAGCGAGGCCACGACGCGCTCCATCAGGAAGACGTCGATCATGGAGCCCTCGTCGAGCACCACGAGGCGCTCGCTGAGCGGGCTCGTCTCGTGATGGCGGAAGCGCCGCTGCGACGGCGACCACCCGAGGAGCCGATGGATCGTGCGCGGCCGCGGCAGCGCGTCGAGGAGCGCGCGGTCGCTGTCGAGCGGATCCTCGATCGCGAGGAGGGCGGACTCGATCGCGCCCCGCATCCGGTCGGCGGCCTTGCCGGTGGGGGCGGCCAAGGCGATCGCGGCCGGGTCGACGTCGCCCCGCTGGAGCGCGGCGCGCAGGAGGGTCACGACGATCGAGGTCTTGCCCGTCCCGGGGCCGCCGCTGACGATCGAGACGGGCGAGCCGAGCGCCACCTCGACCGCGCGGCGCTGCTCGTCGGTGAGGACCACCGGGCCGCGCGGGCCGGTCGCGGGGCGCTCGAGCACGCGCGCGAGGGCCTCGCTCGCGTCGACCACGACGCCGTCGCGCAGGCGGGCGGCGATCCGGCGGGCGAGGGCCTCCTCGACGGCGCGCACGCGCTCCGAGCACACGAACCCGTCCTCGACGACGAGCGGCCGGCCCGGGCCCACCATCGCGTCGAACGCCCCCGCGCGCAGCCGCTCCTCGACGCGGGCGCCGAGCGCGCGGTCGCCGAGCACGAGCCCCGCGCGCTCCGCGAGCTCGGCGATCCCGACGCGCGTCGAGCCCCTCGCGAGCGCCTCCGACACGAGCAGGAACAGCGCCTCGAGCGCGCGGCGATCCTCGGCCTCGAGCCCGGGCGTCATCCGCGCGAGCTCCCACGCCACGTGGGCTTCCTCGGCCGAGACGTCCGCGCGCGCGAGCGCCTCGCGGGCGACCTCGGGCAGCTCCGACGGCCACCCGTCCCGCTCGCCGAGGCCGGCGGCGATCCGCGCCGCGCCGTGGGCTCGCCAGGGGATCGTCATCGCAGCTCCAGTCGGCGCAGCCACGGGCCGAAGCGCCGCTCGGCGATTGCCTCGGCGAGCCCCGGCGCGGGCGCGGGCCGGGTCACCGCGTCGCGCACGGGCCCCCAGCGCGACTGACCGCCGCCGCGCTCGCGCACCGACTCGACGGAGGCGACGAGCCCCTCGCCGTCGATGCTCGCGAAGCGATCCGCGACGCGCAGCACGGCGTCGATGGGGAAGAGGTAGTCGTGCGGGCCCGTCAGCAGATCCACGACCAGCGCCGTCAGCCACGCGCGCGCCGCGTCCGGCTCGATCGGCGCGAGGCCGAGCCGCACCGGCGCGTCCTGGTTCGCGTAGAGCTGGACCGACCGGTGCCCCGCGGCGCGCTGCCCCAGCAGCGTCAGGGCGACCTGATCGAAGAACGCACGCAGCGCGTGGCGCAGCTCCTCGACGCGGCCGTGGGCGCCGCCGCGGTGGAACAGGAGCAGCCCCACCGAGGCGTCGCCGCCGAGGAGCTCGGTCGCCCCGACGAGCTCGACGCGGAGCGGTCGGCCGTGCGCGCGCGGATCGTCGGCGAGCTCGAGGACGATCGGCGGCGCGGCCTCGACGCCGCGGCGATCGGAGTCGGCGGCGCCGAGCCGCACGCGCCGCGCGGTCACCGCGCCGAGCGTGTCCCAGCCCCGCTGCCACGTGTCGAGGACGTGGGCGTGGTCCTGCTCGAGCAGGTGCGCGAGCGGGCCGAGCGGCCAGCGGCCGTGCGCGGTCGCGGCCTCGACGCCGCGGTGGTAGGCGCCCGCCCACGGCTCGCTCGCGAGCACCGCCTCCTCGAAGCTCGCGCGGAGCACGATCGTCTCGTCGAGCCGGGCCGGGGCGAACGGCTCCTCGGACGTCGTGGCCGGGGCCTCCACGCGCTCGTCCTCGAGCCGCAGCACCGCGCGGGTCCACCCCTGCAGCGGGCACTCGAGGAAGCGACGCAGGGCGCCGAGCGACAATCGCAGGGTGCCCGAGCGCTCCGCGTCGGCGGCCGCGCGCGGGAGCGGCGCGAGCCCGAGGAGCCGCTCCACCGCGGGGTCGCGGGCCACCGCGCGAGACGCCTCGGCGGGGGACAGCCGGGTGGAGAGCCGCCCCTCGAGGTCGGCGCGCAGGCGCTCGCCGAGCCCCTTGGCCCGCTGCTCGAGCGTCGCCTCCTCGAGCACCACCCGCGCGGCGTCGTCCTCGTGGCGTCGGAGCGGCACGTTGTGCCTCGCGATCGTCGAACGCGCGCCCGGGAGGTAGCCGCCCTCGACCACGTCGAGCAGCTCGCTCACCACCACGCTCGGCGCGAGCGGCTCGCCCGTGCGCTCGTCGCGCGCGACGTACGTGATCACGAGGCGCTCGCGCGCGCACAGGAGCGTCTCGAGGAACGTGTAGCGGTCGCGCTCGGGGGGCGTGACGTCGCCGGCCTGGCGCCGGGCCGCGCGCAGATCCATCGAGTCGCGGCGGTCCGCCGCGGGGAAGCGCCCCTCGCCGAGGCCGAGCACGAAGATCACGCGGAACGGGATCGCGCGCATCGGCACGAGCGAGGAGACGGCGACGCCGTCCGCGAGGTGCTGCCCTCGCGTCCCCGCGAGCTCCTCGAGCGGGCCGCGGAGCAGCTCCCAGACGATCGGGTAGCGGACGGGCGCGCCGTCGAGGTCGAGCGCGCCGAGGCCCTCCGCGACCCGGAGCGCGCGCCGCAGGGCGGCCTCCTCGCGGTCGTCGGTCGGCGTCAGGTAGGCTTGCAGCATCGAGGTCGCGAAGCGGCCCCACTCGGTCAGGGACAGCGCCGCCTCGCGCGCGAAGCGGACGTCGCTCGAGAGCGACCGCGCCAGCAAGGCGAAGCAGGTCTCGACCCGCGAGCCCACCGGGGCCTCCTCGGGCAGGTAGCTCCGCGGCCCGACGGGGATCGCGCGCGGGGCGCCGTCCACCTCGCCGCGCGCGTGGGCCCCGAGCGCGACGCGCACGATCCCCTGCTCCCAGCTCAGCCGGTCCTCCTCGCCGACGTACGTGTCGGCGAGCTCCTCGTGATCGATCCCGTGGAAGATCCCCAGGCGCTCGACGAGCGCGACCCACTCGTGCGGCTCGACGTCGGGGACCCGGGCCAGCACCGCGGGGTGGGTCATCACCGCGAGCACCTCGGGCCGGGCGAAGTCCTCCGTCGGCAGCGCGAGCAGACGCCGCGCCCCCTCGACCACCGGGCTGACGGACGCGAGCGAGACGTCGGTGACGTTGAAGGGGATCCTCCGCGCCTCGTCGAACACGGCCTCGACGTGCGGCAGGTACACGTCCCGGTCCGGCCCGTTCACGAGCACCGCGATCTCGTCGAAGGTGAGGTCCTCGATCGTGTCGACGAGCCGCCAGATCTCGGCGGCGACGGTCTCCACCTCGCGCCGGAGGCTCGGCGCGCCGATCACGGTGATCGACTCGTCGCGCGGCGCCCCCACGGGGTCCCGCTCGCGCGGCGCGCGTGTCAACACGTCGTGCTGTAGTCGATGAAGGAGCGGCGGCTGGCGGAGGCGCGCGAGGAGCGGGAGCTCGTCGTCCCGATCGACCCCCGCCTCGGTCACGGGGTCGACGAACGCGGCCTCGAAGTCGCACTCGGTCAGCGCGCCGAGCAAGCGGACGTGCTCGCGCCCCGGCCGGCCCCACTGGCGGAGCAGGGGCGTCTCGGTGTCGACGCCGAGCCGGAACGGATCCTCGTCCTCGAAGAGCCACTCGGGCTCCGCGCGGCTCGAGCGCTGCCGGCGGCGGAGCTCGCCCGGGCTCTCGACGTCCTCCCAGAACTCTTCGCACGGGTTGAGCGCGTACAGGTCGAGCGCGGCGTGCTCCCCGACCGCGCGGAACACGTGGGCGAACGCGCGCGCGACATACGAGAGGCCGAACACGTGCAGCGACCGGAAGGGCGGCGGCTCCATCGCCTCGACGGCCTCGGTGAGGCTGCGCGCGCGGGGCGCGTGGGTCCCCCAGTGGCGCGATCGCGCGAACCGGTAGAGCGTCGACTGCCAGGCCTCCGTCGCCTCGCTCGAGGTGCCGGCGAAGCGCGCTTCCTCGCGGGCCCACGCCTCGAGCAGCTCCGGCCGCGAGAACCCGTACTCCTCGAAGAGCCGGGTGACGTGCAAGGCGAGCTGCGCCCGGCGAGGCTCCGTCGCGGCCGTCGCGGCGCCCGCCGCCGAGAGGTAGCGCCGCACCGGGGCCAGCTCGGGCTCCGCCAGGAGCGCGTCGTCGAGGAGCCCTCGGAGCACGCGGGCCTGCAGGGCCTCGCCCGCGAGCAGCGGCCCCGGGAGCAGCTCCTCCACGAGGTGCGCGAGGCGTCGGAAGCGAAGGTTCGCCGCCACGCCGAGGCGCCGCGCGATGCCGAGCTCCACGTAGCGCTCCACGTTCTGGTTCGGCACCACGATGTGGGTCGCCTCCAGCGGATCGCCCGGGGCCGTCCCCACGCGCCGCACCAGCGCGTCCAGCAACGCCTCGGTGTGGTTGGAGTAAGTGAGGCGAATCATCGGGGAGGTTTACAGACGGCTTCCATGCGGCGAATCTGACGCGCGGTGGAGGATACTGTCCCGACGATGCAGTGGGCTCGACCGGTGATGATCGCGGTCACGGTGCTGGCGCTCGGCGGATGCTCTCTGTTGTTCGACGGGGGCAAGTACGAGCGCGGCGGCTCGCCGGACGCCTCCGCGATGGACGCCGCCACCGAGGACGCGGGCGTGGCGCCAGACGCGGCGGTGGGCGTCGACGCGGGCGTCTTTCGCTGCACGCGCCACGAGGACTGCACCCTCGCAGAGGAGGAGGCGTACTACGTGTGCGTCCCCATCCCCAGCGCGCCGGGCGAGTTCTACTGCGCCGATAGCTGCGACGCGTCGGAGGACTGTGGGCCCGTCGGCGGCGGCCCGGCCCACGACGAGGGCAGCGTCTGCCTGCCGTCGGGCGAGTGCGGCTGCAACACGAGCGAGGACTGCGGCGACCCGCTCTTCCCTTCCTGCGATCGCGCGACGCAGCTCTGCGACGAGGTGACCTGCACCAGCAACGCCGTCTGCGCGGCCGCGATGCCGGGGAGCACGTGCTTCGGGGGGCGCTGTCAGCAGATCGCGTGTACGAACCCCGAGGACTGCGCCGGCGAGGCGGAGGTCGGCGCGTGCACCACGTCTCCGATGGGCGGCCCCACGCAGTGCTCCGACTCGTGCATGGACGACTCGGAGTGCCCGACCGGGTCGGGTTGTCCGGGCGTCGGTCCCGGACGGCACTGCACCTGACGACTGGCTACACTCGCGGCGTGAGCTTCTGGGCCCGGCGATCGTTCCTCGCCCCGTGGGTGATCGTGTCCGCGGTCCTGCACGTCGCGCTCTTCCTCGGCGCGGCGGCCGGCGTGGGCCTGCTCCCCGGCCAGGGCGCGCTCGACGGCGACGGCTTCGGCGGGCAGTCGATCGAGGTGGAGATCACGGGCCCGAACGACGGAGATGCCCACGGCGCGCTGCAACCCACGTCCGACCGCGCGATGCCGCAGCTCCCGGCGCCGGAGCCCGAGGAGGAGGTCACCGGCGAGGACCCGACCGAGATCGACCCAGCCGCCGAGCTCGCGATCGCGGCGGCCGAGACGCTGCCGCCGCGCTCGCGTCAGGTCCAGACCGACCGGCCGCCCGCCCCGGCGGTCGAGGAGGGCAACGCGCCCGTCCCCGGGACCACCGAGACCGACAGCGTCGACGGCCCCGAGGCGACCGCGGAGTCGACCCCCGGCCTGCACCCGGATCCGTCCGGCACGGGCGGCGACGGAACCCTCGCGGGTCCGCCCGCGGGCGACGTCGCCGGGCTCATCCTCGGCTCGGCCGGCCTCGGCGGCAGCCAGGTGACCCCGCGCACCGCGCTCCTGCCCAACTCGGGCGTCTGCGCCGACCCCGTCGCGGGCACCTGGCGCGCGCAGAAGTACCGGACGAGCGATCACACCTGGGTGCGCTTCATCGTCAACATCCGCCGGGGCAGCGGGGGCGCCGACCTCACCGGCACGATCACCAGCCGCATCTGGACCGGCAACCGATCGAACCCGACCCCCGGCGCGTGCACCGCGTTCGGCATGGATCACACGTGGCGCATGCGCGCCCGCGGCACCTTCGAAGGCGACCAGATGAGCCTCCGCTCGTCGGGCGGCGCGCGCCTCATCGCGCAGGACTGCCCGCGCGGCGACTCGCTCTACGCCCCGGACAGCTTCACGGGACGGGTCGAGGTCATGCGCGAGGTCTGGGAGTCGGTGAACAACGACGGCGCGTTCGACATCGACGAGCCCTACACGTTTCGTCGCGTCTCGTGTGACTGACCCCGTCAGGGCGCGGGATCCATCATCATGCCGCCGCCGCCCATCTGGACGATGCTCGGGAGCATGCCCGAGAGCGGGAAGGTCATCCCCGCCCACGAGCTCGGCATGCAGTAGGAGGTGCCGTTCGAGTGGGGGGTGCAGAAGAGGTCCGGGTCGGTGCAGTCCGACTCCCCGCCAGGGCACGGGATCATGCACTGGCCGAAGCCGCCGACCAGCGGCGCGCAGGCGCTGCCGATCGGGCACTGGTTGGTCATCGGCCGCGTCTCGCAGATCATCGAGCAGAGGCCGATGTCGGTCGTCGCGCGATCGCCGAGCTGCACGCACCACCCCGGGAGCTGGCACGCCGAGGGGGTCCCCGCGTTGCCGTCACAGGCGCGCGAGCCGTTCAGGTCCTGCCGCTCGAGGTGGAAGCAGTAGCCCCCCATCGGGAGCATCGGGTCCATCGTGATGCCGACCCAGCACTCGGTCCCTGTCCCGGTGGGGCATTGGACGGGCGAATCGCACGGCGCGCGACAGACGCCATCGCGACAGTAGGCGGTCGTCCGCTCCGGCGGGAGCATCGGCGAGAGCGGGAAGCCGGCGCAGTCCGAGTCGGTGGCGCACTCGGTCGAGCAGTACTTGTTCTCGTTGGCCATGGGATCGACGCTGTCCGCGCAGACGCGGGTGCTGCAGAACATGTCGTCGACGCACGACTCGGCGATCTCGGCCGAGGGAGCACTGTTTCGGCAGACGCCGTCCGCCCAGCAGAAGTGGGTCGGCGGACACTGTCCGCCGCGAGCGCAGAGGTACTCCTTGCCGGAGGTCTGGGGCTCACACCCCAGGGCGAGGAGCGCGAGGAGGGCGAGCTTCTTCAAAACGTCCCCCGGAGCTGCAGCTGCGCGCTCGGCCGTGAGTTGCTCCCCGTCGTCATCCAGATCGCGCCGCCGATGGTGAGCGCGGCTCCCAGCCCCATGACGCCGTACCCGATGCCCTGGAGCGGCTGGGTGATCGCGTACGAGCCCGAGACGTCGGCCCACTCCGTCATCGGCCCGGCGCCGTTCGCCTCGAAGTACGTGACCGCCCCCGCGATGAGGACGCCCGCGCCGGCGAGGAAGCCCACCACGCCCCCGAGCGTGAGCGCGAGCGAGCCGTCGGGAGGCCCCGTCTCGGGCGGCGGCGCGACGGGCGGCGTGATCCGCGGCGGCGGCGTGTCCTCGACCACGGGCGCCTCGAAGCGCATCGGCAGCGGCGCGTTCTCACCGCCGCGCACCGGGATCGAGCTCTCCCAGCGGTGGGCTCCGCTGACCACGACCGCGTGCTCACCGATCGGCAGCATCAGGGTGCCGTCGTCCTCGGGCTCCACCGCGCGGCCGTCGATCGTGATGTCCGCGCCCTCGGGCACGTTCGCCAGGGAGAAGATCGCCACGCGACCGAGCGCGCGCGTCAGCAGCGACTGCACCTCGGTGCGCTGCTCCTCGGTGAGCGGCCGGACCTCGTTGCTCAGCGCGCGGCGGAGGTGCCGGACGCTGTCGACGTAGTCGCGGATCTCGAACGAGACCATCCCGATCCCGCGCTCCGTGCGCGCGTTCGGGAACGCCGCGTGGGCTTGTCGGAAGGCCGCGCGCGCGTCCTCCCAGTTCCCGTTGGCCGACTCCGAGAGGGCCTCCTCGATGAGCTGCTCGTACTCCGCCGGTGGCTCCGCCTCTTGGGCGAAGGCGGCGTGCGCGGGGAGGAGGACGCCGCAGAGGGCGATGAGCTCGATGGTGCGCATCATCAGAAATCGTCGGCCCGAAGCACACCAGCTCGGCTGTTGATGCGCAAGTCCGGCTCGCCCGCGGGCGGGTTCGCCGGGGCGGTCTCCTCGGTCGAGGTGGAGCGGCGGCGCCGACCGTGGTGCGTGGGCTCCGCCGCCACGGGCTCGGAGGGCGGCGCTTCGACGGCCGGCTCCTCCGGCTCGGGAGCCTCCACCGCGACCGGCGGCGGCTCCGGCGTCTGGACCACCTCGGGCACTTCGGGCACCGCGGGCACCTCGGGCGTCGGCTCCACCGCGGCCGGCTCGGCGATCGCCGCGGGCGCGTTCGGCGGCACGATCGCGGTCGGATCCTCGCCTCCGAGGAAGAGGCTGGCCACGGCGCCGACGACGATGAGCGCGACCACGCCGATGCTGGCCGGCACCACCCAGCTCTTGCGGGCAGGGGCGGCGATCCGATCCGTCCCCGCCAGCGAGGCCGCGACGTCGTCCCCGCTCAGCGCGGCGGTGGGCGCGAAGGCTCGCTCGGAGCGCTCGCCCTGCGGGCGCAGGGGGCCGTCCTCCGTGACCGCGCCGGACCCGGACGGCGAGCTCGGCCGCGCGCGAATCGTCGAGCTGATGCGCTCGTCGTCCATCCGCGGCGTGAGGCCGCCGGAGCGATCGTCGATCTCGGCGAGGTGCACCTGCCGCGGGACCTGGAAGTTGGCCTTCGTGAAGGGCTCGATCGCCTGGGCAAGCTCGATGACCGACGCGAAGCGGTTCTCGGGGGCGCGCTCGATCGCTTTCTTCACGATCGCGCCCAGCTCCTCGGGGATCTCGTCCTTGAGCTCGGTCGGCGAGGGGTGGTCGGCGGTCAGGATCTCCAGCAGCAGCGCGTTGAGGCTCTGCGAGCGGTACGGCAGGTCGCCGAGCAGGCACTCGTAGAGGATCAGCCCGAGCGCGAACACGTCCGCGCGCTCGTCGACGTCCTTCTCCTCGAGCTGCTCGGGCGACATGTAGCGCGGGGTCCCGACGATGGAGCCCGAGTGCGTGAGCTTCGAGTCCGCCTGCGCCTCGGCCGCCTTCGCGAGGCCGAAGTCGAGCACCTTCATGTCGTAGGGGGTGCCGTCCCGATCGCAGCAGACGAAGAGGTTCTCGGGCTTGAGGTCCCGATGCAGGATGCCCGCCTGGTGCGCCGCGGCGACCCCCTGGAACGCCGGCAGGAGCAGCCCGATGGCCTCGTCCGGCGGCATCCCGCCCGGGGGGATGAAGTCCCGGAGGCTCCCGCCCTCGAGGTACTCCATCACGAGGAAGATCTCGCCCTCGTGCTCACAGACGTCGAAGATCTGCGCGACGTTCGGGTGCGACAGGCGGCCCATCGCGCGGGCCTCGCGCAGGAACCGGCGGCGCCGCTCCTCGTCGTCCTCGAGCAGCCACTTGATGGCGACGCGCCGGCCCGTCACGGCGTGGCGAGCGCGGTAGACGGCGCCCATGCCCCCCTTGCCGAGAAGCGCTTCGAGCTCGTACTTGCCGTCTACGAGCTCCCCGACCTTGGTCTCGGCGCTGCTGCCCATTCGCCCCGGAGAAGATAACAGACCCTGAGCGCCGTGGCTTACTCCCGAGGGGTTACCGTCGCTCGCCGGGCGCGCATACTGTGCGCGTGCGCGCCTCTGCCCTCGCGCTGACCCTCTGCCTCGCGTCGAGCACGGCCTCGGCGCAGGCCGTGGATCTCACGCGGCCCGAGCCCGCGATGAGCGCCCTCACCGACGTGCGGCTGTCGCTGGAGGTCGAGCGCCGCGAGGCGGGGGTGGTGCTCGTCTTCGAGGGCCTGCTCTCCCTGGTCGCCGGGGGGCTCGTGGCCGGCTTCGGCAACGCGGACCCTTTCTGGCTGTCGTTCGGCGTCGGGACCGCGGGGTGGGGCGCCGTCAACGCCGCCCTCGCGATCGCGATGCTGGACCTCGACGATCAGCGGCAGCGCGCCGTGGAGGCGGAGCGGGGCCTGCGTTACGACGACGTCGATCGCGCCCGCGCGGCCGCGATCCGACAGCAGGAGGGCGCCGCGACGCTGTTCGCCTTCAACGCCGGCCTCGACGTCTTCTACCTGGCGACCGGGGTGCTCCTGTTCGTCCTCGCCGATCAGCTCACCGGCCCCGACGAGCCAGACCTGCTCCGCGGCTACGCGGTGGCGCAGCTCGGGCAAGGCGGCTTCCTCCTCGTCTTCGACCTCGTCGAGTGGATCGCGTCCAACGGCCGGGCGGCGCGGCTGCGATGAGGGGCGCCGCGATCGGGCTCCTGCTCTGCGCGATGGCGACGCCCGCCGCCGCGCAGGTCGGGCCGCTGCGCCCCGACCCCATCGAGCCCCCCGAGTACGCGCCCCCCGCGCGCGAGGCCTGCTACGCGCGGCCCACCGGCTCCGACGGAACGGTGGCGCGCGCCCGCGTCTGCGACGGCCCGCGTCGCGTCCCGCTCCCCGACGGCGAGGCGGCTCGGCGCGCCGAGGCGCTCGGGCTCGGGGGTCGGCCGGCCGCGGATCGGCTGCGCATCGGCCACGCGCCCGAAGCATGGCTCGCGTCGCTCGACGGGCCGCCTCCGGACGACCTCCTCTGGCCGGTGGCCCGGGGCCTGTTCAGCCGCGGCTTCGGTCACGTCCGGCGCGCCGAGATCCGTCACCGCCGACACGACGGGCTCGACATCGTGGCGGAGGCCGGCGCGCACGTCCGCGCCGCGAACGACGGCCTCGTCGTCTACGCGGACAACGGGGTCCGCGGCTACGGGAACCTGCTCGTGCTCCTCCACGTCGACGGCTCCGCGACGCTCTACGCGCACTGCCAGGCGATCTACGTGGCCCCCGGGCAGCTCGTGCGGCGAGGGCAGGTGGTGGGCGAGGTCGGGGCGACGGGGCTGCCGGTCGTCCCCCACCTCCACTTCGAGTGGAGGCGCGGCGGGGTCCCCCGCGACCCGCTGCCGGCCCTCGTCGAGCGCCCCGACGCGGCGGAGATCCGACCCGACGCGGAGACCCGCTTCGCGACCCCGCCCCCCAACGTCGTACGACCCGTCGTCAGCTCGGGCGTCCCTGCTACGATCGAGCGCCGTGGCACGCGAGAAGAAGAAGCCAGAGGTCGGGACCTCGCTGCGAGGGCTGCTGAAGGGCGTCGAGCCGAGCCCGCCGGCGGCGCCGAAGCCGAGCCCCGCGCCCGCGCGCCGCGTGAAGTCGAAGCCGCCGAGCGAGGGGCTCGCGGGGGATGACCGCGTCGTCTTCCAGGACGCGATGGTGGGGGTGCGCCCGCTGAAGGCGCGCACGTTGGCCAAGCAGAACCCGCGCGCGAAGGCGGTCGCCGAGGCCGCTCGGATCCACGCGACGGGGCAGGACGACGAGGTGCGCGCGCGGCTCGCGGCGCTCGTCGCCGGGGGCATCCACTTCCAGATCGAGCGGGACGGGGAGCGCGTCCGCGGCTGGCGCGCCGGCAGCCCGGCCCGCGAGGCCCACGCCCTCGAGCGGCGCGGGGTCGTCGCCGAGGCCACCCTCGATCTGCACGGCATGCGCGCGGACGAGGCGGCTCGGGAGGTCGTCCGCTTCGTCCGGGATCGCCACCGCAAGGGGGTCCGCCGCGTCTGCCTCGTGCACGGCAAGGGGCTGCACTCGGAGGGCGGGGTCGGCGTGCTCGGCGAGCGGGTGGTCGCGGTGCTCACCGAGGGAGGCGCGGCGCCCGTGGTCCAGGCGTTCGCCACGGCCTCGACCGAGCTCGGCGGCGCGGGCGCGCTGATCGTGCAGCTGACCCGCCGATGATCTACCGCTGCATCGCGCTCGGGATCGCGCTCGCGGGCTGCGGCATCGCAGACGATACGGATCCGTGTGAGCGCCGGATGGCTGCGCTCGAGACCCGGCTCGCCGAGGCCGCTCGGACGGCGCCTCCGTCGGAGGCTCCGACCGAGGTGCAGCTCGCGCCCTCGGAGCACGGGGTCCTGCTCGAGGGGGCGCCGCCGCTCCTCGTGGTCGGCGACGAGGTCGTGTTCCAGGGGCGGGGCGTCGGGGGCGGCGACGACGTGGATCGCGTGGCCGAGACGCTGCGATCGGACCTGCGATCCTGGGAAGCGGCGCAGGGGCTCGAGGGCCCCGAGGTCGTCACGATCGCGCTCTGGGCCGACGCGAGCTCGAGCGCCGACACGCTCGCTCGGCTCCTGCGCCACGCGCCGCCCAACGTCCGGTTCGCGGGGTTGGTTCGAGGGCCCCCGCTCGGCCCCCTCGAGCACGAGCCCGAGTGGCTCGACCAGACCTTGTCCGGGGGTGCTCAAGGTCGCCCCGAGGGCCAGCGGGTGCGGTTCGAGACCGCGTGGACCCGCGCCACCTCGGACTGCCCCGCCGCGCGGGGGCAGATGCCCGCGCCCGCGGCCGTGCGACAGGGCGGTCCCCCGCTCGGCGCGCCCTCCATCGACGGATTGATGACCGCGCTCCGCAGCTGCTCCTGCGACCACACCGACTTCGTGGCCGTCGAGGCGGTGGCTCGGCGGGCCCTCGTCGACCCCGCCGGATCGGTGCACCGCCTGCGCGCCACCCTCCGCTTCGGCGCCCCCACCGACGCCGCGCCGGTGATCGAGGTCGAGACCAACCAGACCGTCGCGGACCTCGTGGCGCGGATCGACGAACGCGAGGGGATGCTCTGGGTTCGCTCCGACTAGTCGGGTCAGCTCGGACGGGCACGGGCACGGGCACGGGCACGGGGCTTTGGCAGGGCCCTCTCGCGCCCTGTCAAAGCTTGCCCGGGGTATACCACCGCACGTCGTTGTTCCTCGTGAACGCCACGAACGCGACGCTGACGGAGGCGTCCAGGGCTCGAACGTGATGCCACCAGCCCACGGGCAGGAAGAGGGACTCGCCCGGGCCGAGGTCCACGGAGCGGAAGCCGTCGAGGCTCGCGCCCTCGAGCTCGGGGTCGAGATCGGCGTACATCGCCCGCGGGCTCGTCAGGAGCCGGGTCATTACGGGTGGTGCAATGGTGATACGTTTCCGGCCCGCGATCTGACAGAAGATGATGTTCGAGGTGTCGTGGTGGAGCGGCGTCACGGTCCCGGCGGGTCCGATCCAGAGCTGGCAACCCCCCACCAGCGCTTCGCGCTCGAGCACGCCGTGGAGGTCGCCGAGGTCGTCGAGCAGGGGGCGCAGCGGCCCCTCGAGGTTGCGGTTGCGGGCGATCATGTAGAAGTCGTTCGACTCCGAGGTCGCCTGCGTGCGCTCGATCAGCTCCGCCAAGGTGGTCTTCGAGAGCAGCTTCGGCGCGTTGATGTCGTAGTCGGGGTCCGCCTCGCGTCCCTCGCACACCTCCACCACCAGCTCCCCGAACCGGTCGGCGAGGGCCGCGAGCTGCCAGCGCTCGAGCGCTGGCCAGCCGCTCGTGAAGTCGGTCCAGACGACGGGGGTGCTCGTGGCGTAGTAGCGCTCGAAGAAGGTCTCCGCGGTCAGCCCCTCCGCCCGCTCGATGACCGCGGGGGCAGTGCGCGTGGCGAGCTGCTGCGAGAGCAGCCTCAAGACCTGGCCGTAGCGGGCGGCGCGGCGGGCGGTCCCCAGCGCGGCGCGGAAGATGGGTGACGCGAGCGTCTCGTCGACGCGAGCGCGCGCCTCTTTCTGGGGTACCCCTTGCTCGACCAGCGCCTCGAGCACCGCCTCGGGGCGCGCACCCCCGAGCAGGTTCTCGGCGAGCCACTCGCGCCACTCCAGCGCGAGCGTCTCGGGCGGCCGCCGCTGGGGCTTGCGCTTGCGGGTCGCAGGCTTGCGCGGCGCCCGGCTCAAGGGGCGGGCATCGGAGGGGGCGGCATCGGCGGGGGCATCGGCGGGATCACGTCTGCGTCGAAGCCCGCGTCACGCGGGGCCGGCATCGGAGGCGGCGGCCCGCCGGCGTCGGTCCCCGCGTCGACGGGCGGGGGCATCGGAGGCGGCGGCCCGCCCGCGTCGGTCCCCGCGTCGAACGGCGGGGGCATCGGCGGCGGGGACCCGCCCGCGTCGGTGCCCGCGTCGAGCCGGGCCGGCATGGGTGACGGAGGACCCGCGTCGCCCGCGTCCACCGCCGCGCCCCCATCGGAGGGCGGCACCATGGGGGCCGTCGTGTCACCGCAGCCCATCGCGCCCAGCGTCGTGATCGCCAGCGCGACCGCGGCCTCGCGGACCATCGCCGGCGTCTTGGGGAAGGGGGTCAGGCCCCTGTCGTCGCGCTCCGCCACGAGGAGACTCTACACCAGCGTCAATCGCGGATCTCCACGACGATCGGGCAGTGGTCGCTGAGGACGTCCAGCGACGGCGGCGCCGAGCCGCGCGGTACCTGGCAGCCCGCGGCGCAGATCCCCGCCGTCTCCATGGTCGCGGACAAGCCCGCCGACACGTACGCGTGGTCGAGCGCCGCCCCGTGGCCGCGGTAGATCTCGGTGCACTCGACCTCCCCGGGCGGCCGCCGCCAGCCGGCCCGGCCGAGGCGCGCGTCGAGGGCGGCGCGCTCGGCGGCGCCGTCGATCCCCCCGCCGCCCATCGAGTTGAAGTCGCCCAACACGATCGCGTCCCCGAGCTCGGCCGCCCGCGCGGCGAGCCGCTCCACGCTCTGGCTGCGGTGGTCGCGGTCGCGCGCCTCCGTCCCGCTGTCGAGGTGGACGACCACCCCGCGCAGCACCCGCCCCGATCCGAAGCGCAGCGTCGCCGCGAGCCCCGGGCGCAGGCGGCCCGTGCATCCCCCGAGCGGGTTGACGTCGTCGAGGCCCTCGATGTCTTCGAGCCGCACCCGCGCTTCGTCCCAGAGCCAGCCCACGTGCTGTCGCCCGTCGCGCGGGCACGCGTCGAACGCGGCTCGCCACCGACCGCCCGTGGCCGCCGAGAGGCGCGCCGTGAGCTGCTCGACGGCGGCCTGTCCGCGCGCGTGCAGCATCACCTCCTGGACCGCGAGCGCGTCGACGCCGAGGGACGCGATGGCGCACGCCATCCACTCGACGTCGGTCGGGTGATCCGCGGGCCCGTGGGCCGCGCCGTCGGGGAACCAGCGCAGGTTCCAGCTCCCGATCCGCGCACCCGGGGCGCGCGATCGGCGGGGCGCTGCCGCGCAGGCCGTCCGCGATCTCCAGGCCGGCGGGAGCGGCGCCGGCGCGCGGTCCAGGTAGCGAGCGCTCATCCACCCCGCCGACCCGTCGGGCGCGCGCACCTCGAGCCAGCGATGGTCCGCGTCCCACCGCAGGACCTCCACGTCGAGCCCGTCCGCGAGGCGTCCCGTCACCGCCGAGTCGCCCGGCGTCGCGTGCAGCGGCACCCCATCGGCGTGGGTCGCGTGCACGCGGGCTCGCTCCTGCGCCGACACCCCCGGATCGCGGCACGCGGTCCAGAGCAGCGCGGCGGCCACGAGCGCCCAGCATCCTCGGCCCACGCCCCGGAGCATGGCACACGTGATAGCTTCCTCCGCGTGCTGCGCTTCGCGTTCGCCCTCGCGCTCGCTCTGGCCCCGATGCGGGCGCGCGCGGACGATCGGCCGATCTGCGAGGAGACGCCCTCGGACGCCGAGGTCCGCCAGCGCCTCGAGGTCCTGCGCGAGTACGTGCGCGCCGAGGAGCCGCCGGCTCGCCGGTGGTTCACCTCGTTCCTCGTCCTGCACGGGGTGATGGCGGCGAGCTCGGCCATGCTCGCGGCCTCCGCGGATCAGAACGAGGGCCAGCAGATCGACATGACCGTCAACACGATCAGCTCCACGCTGGCCGTGATCACCCTGCTGACGGCGACGCCGCCGATGATGGGCGCGGGCGGCACCCTCGACGGGATGCGGGAGGACAGCGACGCGGCGCGCCTCGCGAAGCTGCGCGAGGCGGAAGACATCTTGCGGCGGGAGGCGAACGCCGTGGACTTCGTCGACAGCTGGCTCGCGGCGACCGGGACCGCCGCGTACACCACCGCGGCGTCGACCACGCTGCTCGTGGCGTTCGATCGCCTGAGCGCGGCGTACACCACGATCCTCGGCGGCATCGTGCTCGGCCACGGGCGGCTGCTCCTGCGACCGCACGGCGCGCGTGGCCTCTGGCGCCGCTATCGCAGGCGCTTCCCGGACGCCGCCTGCGAGGAGGGGCCGACCCCCCTCGCCGGGCCGACCCTGCAGGTCACGCCGGTGGGGGCGGGCGTCGGGCTCACCCTCCGCTTCTGAGCGCCTCTGAACGGTTCGTGCGACCCGGGCACCTGAGCCGCTACCCTACGTGGGATTCGCCGTGCGCCTGCCCCTGCTCATCGCCCTCCTCCTCCTCTCCGCGTGTGGGCCCGGAATGGCGATGCGATCCGGCCCGCTCGACCCCGGTCGCGCCGAGACCGACCCGTCGATGGAGTGCCTGCCCGAGCCCGACATGGAGCAGGCGTCGATGTCGCGGCACATGCGGTTCGGGTGGACCCTCGCCGAGCAGTCCTTCCTCATCCCGCCGCCCGAGGCGCCCGACGATCAGTCCGCGGAGAGCCTCGAGGCCTGGTCGTCGCAGGTGCTCGCGCCGTGGCTCGAGCGCAAGACGCACACGATCGAGTCGGCCCGCGCCGAGCTCGATCAGGCCGCCGAGGAGAACCACCGGCAGCGGATCATGGGCGGCGCCATCGTGGGGCTCATGTACGAAGACGTGGCGCGCGTGCTGCGCTCGATCCCCGCGCCGCGCGAGCTCGACGACGAGCCCGAGATTCAGGAGATCTATCGGAACGTGATGACCTCGCAGGCGCGACCGTTCCTCGAGCACGCTCGACGAGCGTACGGGGCGTGCGCGCAGAACGGCATCCAGCCCTCCTCGATGCGCCACTGGTCGCGGTTCTGCTCGGCGCGCGAGGAGCGCCTCCCCGGTCGAAACCGAACGGCCGACCGCCTCCAGAGCGGGGAGACCGTCGTCGAGGTCATCGCCGACTGATCGACCGGCCCCGAGGCGGGGTCGAGAGACGGGCTCTGGCGGGGCGCCGAATCCCTGGTCGGCTACTGGCGGATCCGAGCGGGTCCGGGTTAGGGTCCTCTCGGATGCTGGACCGAGAGCTCGTGGAGGCCGTGAAGCTCGCGCGCGAGGCGGGGAAGATCTTGATGGAGATCTACGCCACCGACTTCGACGTCGACTTCAAGGGTGAGGCGGATCCAGTGACCGCCGCCGACCGGCGCGCCAACGAGATGCTCGTGCGCCGGCTGCGCGAGTCCTTCCCGCACGACGGAATCGTGGCGGAGGAGACCGAGGACAAGTCCGACGCGCTCAAGCGCGGCCGCTGCTGGTACATCGACCCGCTCGACGGGACCAAGGAGTTCGTCTCCAAGAACGGCGAGTTCTCCGTGATGATCGGCCTCGCGGTCGACGGTCAGGCCCGCCTCGGCGTGGTCTACCGCCCCGTCGGCGACCGGCTCTACCGCGGCGTCATCGGTGACAGCGCGTTCGTCGACATCGCCGACCGGACGTTCCCCCTCGGGGTCACGGACGTGTCCGATCCGAAGGAGCTCCGGCTCGTGGTCTCGCGGTCGCACCGCTCCGCCTCGACCGACACGCTGGTCAAGCGGCTCGGGATCGAGCACGAGACGATGAGCGGCTCGGTCGGGCTCAAGGTCGGCCTCATCGCGCAGCGCGACGCGGACCTCTACGTCCACCTGTCGGAGCACTCGAGCGCGTGGGACAGCTGCGCGCCCGAGGCGATCCTGCGCTCCGCCGGGGGCTGCTTCACCGACCTCGGCGGCGACGAGTTCGTCTACGGCGGCGAAGACCTCAAGAACCGTCGCGGCATCCTCGCGTGCAACAACCGCGACACGCTCGCGGCGGTCCTCGACGTCGTGCGCGACGTCGCGACCGAGAACGGGTTGCTCGACGAGCCGGACGAGCGCGACGCCGACGCCACCGGCGGCCCGTCCGACGGCGAAGAAGAGTAGCGAGCCCGATCAGATCCCGGCGGCGTCGCGCATCTTCGCGAGGCGCACCACGTCCTCGTCGGACAGGTACGGCGGCCCGCTCGCCGCGTCCACGGCGGCGCCGATCTGGTACGGGTTGCGGGCGCCGACGAGCGCCGAGGCGACGTTGGGCTGGGACAGCACGAAGCGCAGCGCCGCGGTCGCGAGGTCCGGGTGGTCCGGCCCGACGAGGAAGCGCAGCTCGTCGACCTGACGGATCCGGTCCTCGAACGACGCCAGGTTCCAGCGCCGCTCGCGGTGATCGTCTTCGGCGAAGCGGCGACCGTCCGACCACCGGCCGGCCAGGAGCCCGTACATCAGGGGCGAGCGCGCGAGCACGCCCACGCCCTGCTCGGACACCCGCTCCGCCACGTCCTCGAGCCCGTGCGGCGTCAACAAGTTGTACGTCATGCAGAGGACCTGCGCGCCCGCGTCGATCGCCAGCCGCGCCTCCTCCGCGTCGCCGACGCTCATCCCCCAGCTGCGGATCTTGCCCTCGGCCTCGAGCTGGTCGATCGCGGCGCGCCAGTCTCCTCCGCGGATCGTCACGTCGCCCGGGTTGTGGAGCAGGAACACGTCGACGGCCTCGCGCCCGAGGCGCTCGAGCGACCCCTCGCAGTCGGCGACGAGCGCCTCGGCGGTGAACGACTGGAGCAGCTTGCCCTTCACGAGGCGCGCGCCGCCTCGCGTGATCACGACCGCGTCGGCCTTCGCGTCCCGGAGCACCGCCCCGACCTGGGCCTCGGAGTCGCCCCACACGGGCGCGCAGTCGAAGGTGGTCACCCCCGCCTCGAGCGCCTCCCGGATCGTCTCCTCCACGCGGGCGGGGCGCACCGGCCCGTAGCTGCCCGAGGCGAGGCCCCAGGTGCCCAGGGTGATCTCGCTCACGCGGAGGTCGGTGCGGCCGAGGGTGCGCGTCTGCATCGCGCTCTTGTAGCAGGCGGCGCGGCCCGATCCGAGGCGTTCAGCCCACGCCGAGCACGGCCCCCGCGATGCTCAGGTAGATGAGCAGCCCGATCACGTCGACGAGCGACGCGATGAACGGGGTCGAGCTCACCGCGGGATCGAGCCCGACGCGCTGGATGCCGAGCGGCAGGAGCGACCCGAAGAGGCTCCCCGTCATGACGACGCCGACGGTGGAGAGGCTGACCGCGACCCCGAGCAGGATCGGGTCGTCGTCCGGGCCGCCCGCGAAGTAGGCGCGCGCGAAGCCGAGCACGCCGAGCACGAGCCCGAGGGACAGGCTCACGACGACCTCCCGGCCGAGCACCCGCAGCCAGTCCCGGGGCTCGACGTCGCCGACCGCGAGCGCGCGGATGATGAGCGCGGCGGACTGCGACCCGGAGTTGCCGCCCGACGAGATGATCAGCGGCACGAACACCGCCAGCGTCACCGCCGCGGAGAGCTGGCCGCTGAAGCGCTCCATCACCGTGGTGGTGAGGAAGCCGCCCACGAAGAGCAGGCTCAGCCAGAAGACGCGCGAGCGGAACATCTGGACGAGGTCCGTCTCGAAGTAGCCCTCCTCGAGCGCCTCGACGGCGCCCATCTTGTGCGCGTCCTCCGTGGCCTCCTCGATCACGACGTCGACGACGTCGTCGACGGTGACCACGCCGCGCAAGTTGCCTTGCTCGTCGATGACGGGGAGCGCCATGAAGTCGTACTTCGCGATGGTGTGCGCGACGACCTCCTGGTCGTCCGTGTCGCGCACCGACACGATGTTCTCGCTCATGATGTCGCCGAGCTCCTGATCCGACTCGCTCAGGATCAGGTCGCGCATCGACACGACGCCGACGAGCTTCTCGGAGTAGACGACGTAGACGTAGTAGACGGTCTCGACCCCGTCCTCGAGCGCGAGGCGCCGGACCTCCTCGATGGCCTGCCAGACCTTGCGCTCCGGAGAGAGCGCGACGTAGTCGGTGGTCATGAGGCCGCCGGCGACGTCCTCCGGGTAGGCGCTCAGCTCGCGGACGTCCTCGGCGATCTCCGGGTCGGCTTGCTCGAGGTGAGCGAGCAGGTCGTCGGCGAGCTTCTCGTCCTCCTCGCGCAGCTCCTGGACCACGTCGACGAGGTCGTCGGGGTCCATCTCCGACAAGATCTCGGCCGCGTCGCGGCGCGAGAGGCGCTCGAGGATCTCCGTCTGCAGCTCGCTCGGCAGGCACGTCAGGACGTCGGCCGAGAACTCGTCCGGGAGCTTGGTGAACAGCTCGAGCGTCAGCTCGAGGCTGAGGTCCTCGACGATCTCGGCGATGTCCTCCGGGTGGAACTCCTCGAGCGCGTCATGGAGCGCGTCGGGGTCCGTCTTGAGGGCGTCCTCGAGGTCCGGTCCGAGCAGGTTGGCCAAGCGCATGGCGGCCATTGTGACCGCGCGCCCGAGCCGGTGCCCGAAAAGGCTACCCGCCGCGGAGCTGGTCGAGCAGGGCCTTGCCGAGCGAGGCCGCCTCGTCGTGCTCGACGGGCGCGTCGACGCCCGCGTCGTAGTGCTCGACGAGGTCCTCGGGGAGGCCCTCGAGGAAGCGCGAGGGGAACAGCGGGGTGGCGCGGCCGCGCATCACGCGGCGCCGGGCGCGGCACAGGTAGAGCAGCTCGCGAGCGCGCGTCACGCCCACGTAGAAGAGGCGCCGCTCCTCCTCGACGTCGGTCGGGGCCGCCTCGGTGACCTTCGGGTCGAGGGTGCGCGAGTGCGGGAGCTGGCCCTCGTTGAGGCCGATGAAGAAGACCACGTCGAACTCGAGCCCCTTGCTCGCGTGGAGGCTCGACAGCGTCACGCGCTGGCCGGTCTTCTCGGCCTCCGCGCTCATGTCGAGCGTCAGGCGGTTGAGGAACTCGGCGATCGACTTCTTGCCGCTCTTCTCCTCGAAGCGGGTCAGTGACCGGAGCACGTACTCGATGTTGCCCCAGCGCTTCTTCGCCACGGGGCCGGGGTCCTCGGTGAGGAGGCGCTCGAGGCCGACGTCGACGAACAGCTTGCGGGCGGTCGCCGTCAGCGCCCCCTCGGCGAAGCCGCGCCGAGCGGCGGCGATCGCGTGCAGGAAGTCCCGCGCGCCGCGCTGCGCGGCCTCGGGCACGTCGGGGATCGAGTCCGCGCGCGCGAGCGCCTCGATGAAGGTGAGGTCGTGCGCGAGCGCGTAGCGCGTGATGCGCTGGATCGTGGTGTCGCCGATCTGGCGCGCGGGGTAGTTCACGATGCGCCGCAGGGAGAGCTCGTCCTCGGGGTGCACGACGACGCGCAGGTACGCCGCGGCGTCCTTGATCTCCTTCTTGTCGAAGAGCTTCGTGCCGCCGTAGAGGCGGTAGCCGACGCCGTTGACCCGCAGCTCCTCCTCGATGGGGCGCGCCATCAGGTTCGAGCGGTAGAGCACCGCCATCGACCCGAGGTCGTAGCCGCTCGCGGCGAGCTTGCGGATCTCGTGCACGACCATCTTCGCCTCGGCCTCGGCCTCCTCGAGGGTGCACATGCGGACCTTGGGGCCCGGCCCCTTCGCGGAGCGCAGCACCTTCTCGTGGCGCGGGCGCTTGGAGCGCGCGATGGCCTCGTTGGCGACCTCGAGGATCGGCGATCGCGAGCGGTAGTTCGTCTCGAGCTTGACGATCTTGGCGCCTTTGAAGTGCGACTCGAAGTCGAGGATGTTGCCGACCTCGGCCCCCCGCCACCCGTAGATCGACTGGTCGTCGTCGCCGACCACGGTGACGTTGCCGCGGGCGTTCGCGAGGAGCTTCACGAGCTCGAGCTGGATCGCGTTCGTGTCCTGGAACTCGTCGACGAGCATGTGGCGGAAGCGGTTCTGCCAGCGCTCGCGGATGTCCTCGCGCTCGCGCAGGATCGCCGCGGGCGCGGCGACCAGGTCGTCGAAGTCGACCGCGCACATGCTCCGGAGCCCGGCCTGGTAGTGCGGGTAGACGTCGCGCGCGACCGCGTCGTACTCGAAGTCGATCTCCGGGATCTTCTCCGGCGGCAGGCCGCGGTTCTTCCACAGCGAGATCCGCGCGTGCACCGAGTAGAGGTCGAGCTTGCGGTCGGCGAGGCCCTCGCGCTTCACGATCTCGCGCACGAGCCCGAGCGCGTCGCCCTGATCGAAGATGACGAAGCGCCCCGGGTAGCCGAGCGCCTTCGACTCCTCCCGCAGGAAGCGCACGCCGAAGCTGTGGAAGGTGCTCAGCCAGAGCTTCTCGGCGCGGGACCGGCCCACGAGGGGGAGCATCCGCTCGCCCATCTCGGCCGCCGCCTTGTTCGTGAAGCTGACCGCGAGGATCGCCTCCGGGCGCACCCCGCGCTCGCACAGGCTCGCGATCCGCTGCGTGATGACGCGCGTCTTGCCCGAGCCCGCGCCCGCGAGGACGAGGAGCGGGCCCTCGCCGTGATCGACCGCCGCCTGCTGCGCGGGGTTCAGCTTCGCGCCCATGAACGCGCATGGCTACTCGCCCGATCGGTGACCCGCAAGCGCCGATTTGGCATCATGCCGCTCCCGATGAAGGTTTGTCCCAGCTGCGGCCTCAAGTACCCCGACGAGAACGATCGGTGCTTCGTCGACAAGGTGGTGCTCGAGCCGCTCCCCGACGAGCGGATCGGGACGCTCCTCAAGGGCCGCTACCAGATCGAGGCCCCCCTCGGCGAAGGCGGGATGGCGATCGTCTACCGCGCCCGGAACACGCTCGTGGAGCGGCCGGTGGCGGTCAAGGTGATGAACGCCAACCTCAAGAGCGACGCCGCGCTCAAGGAGCGCTTCCGCCGCGAGGCCAAGAACGCCGCCGCGATCGCGCACCCGAACATCATCGAGATCTACGACTACGGCGAGACCGACGACGGGGTGCCGTTCCTCGTGATGGAGATCCTCGACGGCGAGCCGCTCGACAAGCTGATCGAGCGCGGGCCGCTGCCGCCGGGCCGCGTCGCCGAGCTCGGGGTGCAGATCGCCCGCGGCCTCGCGCGCGCGCACGACTTCGACGTCCTGCACCGCGACCTCAAGCCCGAGAACATCTTCGTCTGCCGAGGCCCCGACGGGTCGCTGTCGCACCCGAAGATCCTCGACTTCGGCATCGCGCGCTCGATGCACGACACCCGGCTCACCAGCGCCGGCCAGATCTTCGGCACCCCGCAGTACATGGCGCCCGAGCGCGTCACCTCGATCGACGCGGGGGCCGAGTCCGATCTGTACGCGCTCGGCGTGATCCTCTTCGAGATGGTCACGGGGCGCCTGCCCTTCGAGTCGAAGGACATCCCCGGGTTCTTCATCAAGCACATGCAGGAGGCGCCGCCGCGCCCCTCGGCGCTGGTGCCGACGATCCCGCGGCGGCTCGAGGACCTGATCCTCGCGCTGCTCGAGAAGGACCCCCAGAAGCGCCCCGTCGACGCGCACGCGGTGACGAAGGAGCTCGTGGCGCTCGTTCCGCAGGGCGCGAGCGCGGCCCTGCCGCCGCCGCCCGCGCCCGCCGCCGCGCGCCCCGCCGCGGTGGCGCCCACGCTGCCCCCGACGACGCTCGAGCGCTGGGCGGGGCGGACGGCGCTGTTCGAGCAGATGCTCCAGCGCGCCTACCCGGGCGGCGACGCGCCGCCGAGCATCGTGCAGGCGCTCGCCGAGATCCGGACGATCCTCGGGCGCATCCACGAGCTGCGCTCCGAGGGCCTGCGAGAGCAGCGCAAGCTCGAGAGCATGGAGCAGAACGCCCGCGACGGGCGCACGCGCCTCGGCCACGCGGTGCACGTGCTGGCGGAGGACCTGTCGAACGCTCGCGCGAGCGCGCGGGGCGCGTCGACGGAGATCGAGCCCTACCTCACCGCGGACACGGCGGCCTACGACGCCTATGAGAAGGCCCACGAGACGTTCCTGGGCATGGGCGGCGGCGAGGTGCTCTTCGAGCCCAGCCAGGCGGCCGCCGCGGCCGCGCGTGAGCTCGGCGAAGCGCTCGATCGCTGGTTCCTCGCCAAGAGCGCCGCGCAGAAGGCGCAGAACTGGGTGGAGTCGAAGCAGCGCGACGTGACCGACCTCGAGTTCCAGGTCACCGCGCTGCGCGCCCAGCTCGAGCGCCTCGAGACGAGCTACGAGGTCGACCGCGCCTCGGCCGAGGAGACCCTCGCCCAGAGCGGCGAGGAGGTCGGTCGGCTCGAAGCGCGGATGACCGAGCTCGGCGGGGTCTTCGTCGAGCCGCTGCGGAGCCGCCGCGATCTGGGCGACCTGTTCGCGCGGCTCCAGCAAGAGGGCACGCCCGCCGCCGGGATCCAGCGGCCGAGCTGACGCCTTTCCCGCAGCTCGCGAAACCCGGCACGAGCCGACCCGATGAGGGACCCATGTCCACCGACGCCGCCCCCCTGCTCGACCCCGATCTCGGAGACCCTCGAGCGCGCGCCTGTCGCGAGGCTCGCCTGCGCGGCGACCTGCTCCCGACCGCGGCCGCGCTCGACGCGGCCCGCGGGGCCTGGGACCGCCGCTGGTTCTTGCTCTCCCTGATCGACGCCGACGTCCCGCGGCACCTCTTCGACCAGCTCGTCGCGGCGCACCCGCAGAACCCGGTCGCGTACCTGCTGCGCGGCGTCCACGCGATCCAGTGGGGCTGGCAGGCCCGCGGTCGCGGGTGGGCCGACTCGGTGACCGAGGAGGGCTGGCGGCTGCTGAAGGAGCGCTGCGACATGGCGGTCGCCGACCTGCGCTACGCCGCGTCGCTCGACCCCGCCGACCCCACCGCGTTCGGGTTCCTGCTGCGCGCGGGGCTCGGGGCGAAGTGGACCATGCAGGAGGCGGACGCCGCGTTCGAGGAGGGCCGCCGGCGCGACCCCGAGAACTACGACGTGTACCGCCGGGCGCTGCAGTGGAAGTGCAAGAAGTGGCACGGGAGCGAGGAGGCGATGTTCGCCTTCGCCCGGGCGGCCGCGCAGTCCGCGCCCTCGGGCAGCGATCTGCACGGGCTCGTGATCGACGCGCACCTCGAGCAGTGCTTCGCGGTCGAGAGTCAGTCCTTCGAGCACTCGCGGGCCTACGTCTCCCAGCCACAGGTCCAGGGCGAGATCGACTACGCGCGGGCCAAGAGCGTCGGCTCCCCGCAGCACCAGGCGCGAGCGTGGAGCTACCTGGTGCACCACGACCTGCTCCGGCTGCGGTATCGGGTGAGCGATCGCCGTGGGGTGCAAGACGAGCTGCGGGCGCTCGCGGGCCGCCTCGACCCGCTCTACTTCGGCGTCGACGTCGCGTCCGGCTCGGCGCTGGTCGCGAAGATCCGGGCGTTCGCCAACGACGTGGAGCGCCAGCAGATCGAGCAGCGGCAGTCCAAGCGGGAGCACCGCAGCGTCGTCGCGGGCCTCGTCGCGGTCGCCTTGCTGGTGGGCGTCTCGCTCCTCGCGGCCGCATACCAGAGCGTCGCGCCGAAGGTCCCGAGCCACTTCTGGATCCGCAACTCCAACCCGATGCCGGTGATGATCTCGATCGACGGCGCCCCCGCCGAGGCGTTCCAGGCCTACGAGGCGATCGAGTACGAGCTCGAGCCCGGCGAGTCGTACGCCCTGCGGGTGATGCGCGGCGACGCGGCGGCCGAGGTGCTCGAAGAGGGCGTGTTCACGCCTCCCCCGCGTCGATGGCTCGGGCTGCTCGGCAGCGCCGCGATCTACGACGTCTCGGGCGCAGGCCGGTACGTGTCCGCGCAGGTCGGATACGACGGCTCGCGCGCCGAGGTGCACGACCTCGGGATGGACGGCCGCGTCGTGATCTTCCCGGAAGAATATCGGACGTACCGCACCTACTTCCCCGACCAGCAGCCCTCGGGGACGGTGCTCGAGGGCGTCTGCGCGCGAGCCGGCGACGGCTCGATCCCCTGCCTGCGCTGACCTCTACTCGAGCCCCAGGTCGCGTCGCAGCTGGGCGGCGCTCTCGAAGCGGATCCCGCGCATGCCGACCGCGACCGCGCCGTCGACGTTCTTCTGTCGGTCGTCGACGAACACGCACCGCTCGGGCGGGACGCCGAGCGTCCGAGCGGCGTTCGCGTACGCCTCGAGGGCGGGCTTCCGCAGGCCGGTCTCGCACGACACGAACGTCCACTCGACGTAGCGGCTGAGGCCGAGGCGGTCCTCGATCCATCGATACCAGCAAGGGTAGTTGCTCATCGCGTGCATCGGCGTGCCGCGCGCGCGGAGCTCTCCGAGGAGCGCCTCGACCCCGTCGAGCCAGCGGTAGGCCTGCTGGACGGTGCGGGCGAAGGCGGCGTGATCGAACGCGCGACCGTCCGCGAAGAACGAGCGCATCATCTCGTCCTCGGTCAGCTCGCCGTGCTCGAACCGCACCCACGCGTCGGGGTGCTTCTGGTCGAGCAGCTCCCGGAGCGTCAGGCCGAAGAAGCCCGGGATCTCCGCCCGAAATGGGTCGTAGACGAGGGTGTCCATCACGTCGAGGAGCAGCACGTCGGTCATGGCGGAGCCGTTGATACACGATTATGGTCCGCGGCGTGTCGGAGGAGGGATCGGACCTGGCCAACCGTTGGCCGCTCGCGCTCGGCGTGCTCGCGCTCGCCGGCGTGGGCGTGTGGTGGCTGCTGAGCCCGGGCCCGGAGCCGCCGGCGCCCGCGCCCCCCGAGCCCGAGGAGGAGGTCGAGGTCGCGGACGCGCCCCCGGAGCCGGAGCCGGTCGAGGCGCCGCCCGCGGAGCCCGAGGACTTCGACCCGGACCGCCTCGCGCGGATCCTGCTCGACGGAGGGACCGCGCTCGAGGCGGAGGAGGCGGCCGACCTCTACGATCCGCCGGCGCCGACGCGCGGCGTCGAGGAGCCGATCGAGGTCGCCGCCGAGCGCATGCGCGCGCGCGCCGAGGCCGCGGCCGAGCGCCCCGCGCCGGCCCCTCGGGAGCCGCTCACGCCGCAGCAGGAGCTCCGTCAGGCGACCTTCTGGCGCGGCATGCTCGACGACAGGATCAACGCGATGCGCGAGCAGGTCCAAGCCGCCGAGCGCGCGGGGGACGACGCCGCGGCGACGCGCGCGCGGCGGGTCATGCAGCGGCTCGAGGCGCAGCGGCCGGCGGTCAACCGCCAGATCGAGAACCTGCAGGGTCAGGTCGAGCCGGACGCGCCCTGACGGACGTGCTACGTCCGCGCGCATGGCGGTAGAGAGCGACAACCTCGAGACGCTCGCGATCCACGCGGGCCAGGCCCCGGACCCGGTGAGCGGCGCGGTGATGACGCCGATCGTGCTCGCGAGCACGTTCGCGCAGGAAGGCCCCGGCGTGCACAAGGGCTTCGAGTACGCCCGCACCGGCAACCCCACCCGGCAGACGCTCGAGCGCTGCATCGCGGCCCTCGAGGGCGCCGCTCACGGGGTCGCCTTCGGGAGCGGCTGCGCGGCGATGACGACCCTGCTCCACACGCTCCGCCCGGGCGATCACATCGTGGCGAGCGACGACGTGTACGGCGGCAGCTTCCGCATCCTCGACAAGGTCATGAAGCCGATGGGCATCGAGACCACGCAGGTCGACATGGCGGACCCGGCCCGCGTCGAGGCGGTCATGCGGGACACCACCCGCATGCTGTGGATCGAGACGCCGACGAACCCGATGCTCAAGCTCGTCGACATCGCGGCCGTAGCGAAGGTCGGCGCGGATCGCGGCGCGCTCGTGGTCGTGGACAACACGTTCGCGACGCCGATGCTCCAGCGGCCGCTCTCGCTCGGCGCCCACGCGGTGCTGCACTCCACGACGAAGTACCTCAACGGGCACAGCGACGTGGTCGGCGGGGTCGTGGTCACGAGCGACGACGCGCTCGCGGAGCGGCTGCGCTTCCTCCAGAACGCGATGGGCGCGATTCCTTCGCCGTTCGACTGCTACCTGGTGCTGCGCGGGCTCAAGACGCTCCCGGTCCGGATGGAGCGGCACGTGCGCAGCGCGGGCGCGCTCGCGGCGTGGCTCGAGGGTCAGCCCAACGTCGAGAAGGTCATCTACCCCGGCCTCGACTCGCACCCGCAGAAGGCGCTCGCGGAGCGGCAGATGGCCGGCCCCGGCGGGATGATCTCCTTCGTCGTTCGCGGCGGGCTGCCTGCGGCTCACGCGCTCCTCGCGACGGTGAAGGTCTTCTGCTGCGCGGAGAGCCTCGGGGGCGTCGAGTCCCTCATCGAGCACCCCGCGATCATGACCCACGGCTCGGTCCCCGCCGACGCGCGCGCCGCGCTCGGGATCGCCGACGGCCTCATCCGCATCTCGGTCGGGCTCGAGGCCTACGACGACCTCCAGGCGGACCTCGCCCGCGGCCTCGCGGCCGCCGCGGCCGTCTGAGAGTTGGACGCCCCGCCATCAGGGTTGCTAGCCTCCGGCCATGACCGGAGGTCGCGTCACCATGCGTCGAACCCTTGCCTTCTCGCTCGCGTCGATCGGACTGTTCGCTTGCGGTGATCCCAACGCCGGCGCGCTGTTCGCCGACATCCAGTACGGCACCGACTGCGACGAGTCGCGAGGCTGCACGCCCGCGCCCAACCGAGACGTCTGCGGCATCAACAACGGCGACCCGTGTCCCGAGGTCGGCGGCACCGCCAACCTCAGCTGCATCATCAACGAGGTCGAGGGCAGCACCCGCACGCTCACCTTCAGCGCCTCGCAGGGCGGCGACTTCCGGATCTCCGTTCGTCAGGCGATCGTCCCCTTCTCGGGCGGCAGCGCGGGCGGCGGCAGCTGCACGGTCACGGTGACGGACGGGCCGAACACCTTCGTCGGCGCCTGCGGCTCCGGCACCCCGACGCCGATGCAGCCGTGCCAGATCTCGAACGTCCAGTTCTGCGACGACCTCGGCAACCCGACCGTCCGCGGCAACATCTTCTGTCAGCACCTCGCCAACCAGGCGAACCCGCTGCAGCTCATCGAGGTCCACGCCAAGGGCTCCGGCGGGATGGCCATCATGTCGCCCGGCAGCTTCCGCCTCGCCAACTGCGACGGGCTGATGATCGAAGACGGCATGCCCGCCTGCACGTTCTAGTCTGGGAGGGGCTGCGCCCCTCCCCCCACGCTTCGGCGCCGATGCTCGCTGCCTCGCCGGGCAAGCCCGGCGAGCGCTGCGCTCGTCGCCGCGCGTGGGGCCCCCCACCCATCTCGCGCTTCGCGCGACGAGCGCGTTCGCGCTCGGTCGGCCGGGCGTCGCTTCGCTCCGCCACGGCCTCCGTGCAGCTCGACCGGGTCGGGGGGCGTTCGCGCTCGGTCGGCCGGGCTTCGCCAGCTCAGCGGCGCCAGATGTCGTTGGCGCGGCGCTCGACGATCGCGGCGGCTTCGTCGAAGGCGGGCTGGGCGCGGAGGGGGTCGAGGAGGGGGCAGCGGCGGACCCACTCGAGGTCGATGAGGTAGCCGTCGGCGGCTTCGCGGAGGGTCTCGAGGGCTAGCTCGGGGGCGCCGCCGGTGGCGAACGCCTCGGTCAGGAGCTGCAGCATGAGCGAGCCGAAGCGGCGGTTCGGGGTCCAGTCGCGGAGGCCTCCGAAGGTGGTCTTGGCGTCCTCGATGGTGCGCTCACCGAGGGCGAAGCCGTAGAGCAAGCCGAGCTGCTCGCCGGGCATGGTGCCGAGGCCGACGATGCCCTCGTAGTGGTGCCGCGCGAGGTCGAGGTCGCCGGCGTAGAGCGACCACCGCATGCGCGTCGACAAGAGCGGCAGGGTCGGCTTCGGGAACGCCTCGACGAGCGCGGTCTCGTGCCGTCGCATCGCCTCCCAATCACCCCACAGCGCGGCGAGGCGGCCGAGCGCGAGGTGGCAGATGTTGAGGGTCGGGTCGAGCTCGAGGGTCAGCTCGAGGCGCTCGCGGCCCTCTCGCGGTCGGCCCGCTTCGGTCTGCAGGGTGCCGAGGTACTGGTGCGCCTCCGGCATGGTCGGCGCGATCGTGAGCGCCTCGGCGCAGGCCTCGGCCGCCTCGCGGAAGCGGCCCTCCTGGAGCGCGAGCATCCCGCGCGCGAGGTGCGTCTCGGCCAGCTCGGGCGCCTCGGCGAGCGCGCGCGCCACCGAGGCGTGCGCGCGGCCGGAGCGGCTGACGTCGACCGTCTCCATCGTCCACCACGCTCGGATGCTCGTGATCGCGTGCGCGGCCTTGGCGTGCGCGAAGTCGGGCGCGAGCTCCAGCGCGCGGTCGAGCTTGGCCAGCGAGCTCTCCGCTTCGAACATGATGTCCCCGCGCTGCTCGCGGCGCGCGCGCAGGTACAGCTCGAGGGCCTCGGGTGGCGCCGAGTGGCGGTGAGCCGCGGCCGTGAGCTCCAGCCGGAGCGCCTCGGCCACGCGACGACCCATCGACTCCTGCAGCGCGAACACGTCTTCGAAGCGCCCGTCGAAGCGCTCGCTCCAGAGCTGCACGCCGCTCGGCTCGACGAGGCGCGCGGAGAGCCGCACGCGATCGCCGCCGAGCTGCACGGTTCCGTCCACGACCACGTCCGCGCCGAGCTCCACGTGCACGCGCTTCGGATCCCGGTCCTCGGCGAACCGGCGCGTCGCGCCGAGCGCGATCACCTTCAGGCCGCGCGTCTGCGAGAGCACGTCGACGAGCTCCTCCGCGAGGCCCTCGCCGAGGTAGTCGTGCTCGGCCGCGCCGCGGTAGACGAAGGGCAGGATCGCGAGCGCCCGAGCGCCCAGCTCGATCGGCGCGTAGAGGCTCGGGGGCGTCGTGCTGCCGGGCCTCGAGCGACCCACGAGCGCCTCGCGCACCTCCTCGGCAGAGCGCGGCCGACGCGCCGGGTCCTGCGCGAGGCAGCTCAAGATGAGCGTCGCCAGATCGTCGGGCACCGCGGCGAGCTCGCGCGGATCGCTCGGCGGGACGGTCAGCCGCGCGACCGCGATCGAGAGCGGGGTGTCGCCGCCGAACGGCAGCGCCCGCGTCGCCATCTCGAAGAGGATGATCCCGAGCGCGTAGACGTCGCTGCGCGCGTCCGTCGCCTGCCCCGACACCTGCTCGGGGGACATGTAGTGCGGCGTCCCGACGAGCCCGGCGGTCTGCTTACCGTCGCCCATCGCCATGCGCGCGATCCCGAAGTCGGTGAGCACCGCGCGACCGCCCTCGGCGACGAGCACGTTGGCGGGCTTCAGGTCCCTGTGGATCACGCCGGCCGCGTGCGCGGCCTGCAACCCCGCCGCGATCCCCGCCCCGATCCGCTTCACCTCCTCGGAGCGGAGCGGCCCGCGCGCCTCGATGATGTCGTCGAGGGGCTCGCCCACCACGAGCTCCATCGTCAGGAAGGGGATCCCCCCGTGCTCGCCGAGGTCGTGCGTCCTCGCGACGTTCGGGTGGGTGACCCTGCGCGCGACGCGGACCTCGCGCAGGAAGCGCTCGTACGCCTTGTCGGAGACGTACGTGAGGAGCTTCAGCGCGACGACCTCGTCGAGCTTCTTGTCGTGCACGCGGTAGACGCAGCCCATGCCCCCGCGCCCGACGACGCCGTCGATCTCGTAGCGCCCGGCCACGAGGTCGCCGCGCCGGAAGCCCGACGTGTCCGCCGTGTCCCCCGGCTCCGCGACGAAGGTCTCGTCCTCCCCGTCGGCGCCCATTCGCCGATGCTACTTCAGCGGTCGCTGCACGTGCTCCTTGCCATCGAAGCGCAGGAGCGTGGGCTTGTTGTCGACCATCGTGTGGATCTCGACGGGGCGGCGCCAGACGCGCACGAGCGAGCCGAGCACCTCCTTGGCCCAGTCGATGCGGAGATCCACGCCCTGGTGCTCGTGCGCGAGCAGGAGCTCGCCGCGGTTCTCGTGGTTCTTGTCGACGACGCGGATGAACGGCTGGCCCGCGTTCGTGAGCGAGAAGAGGAGCTTGTTCTTCACCTCGAAGAACTTGCGGCTCTCGATCTCGTAGCGGTCGTTCCGCTGGTTGTAGCCGAACGTGTAGAGCTTCTGCGCGGCGACGAACTCGGGCGTGAGGAACTCGTCGATGAAGGTCACGTCGTTGTAGAGCGAGCGGACCTCGAAGATCTTCTTGCGCCCCAGGCCGGTGCGCCGGTCCCACGCCTGGCGCGCCTCGAGCGTCTCGCAGTCCTCCCACTCCTTGCCGAACTGGCCGCGGTCCCAGCGCTCCTCGATGTGCCGGTACAGCTCGACGCCGAGCTTGTAGGGGTTGAGCCGCCCGGACCCCGTCTCGAGGACCGACGCGTTGCGCTCGGCGTACTCGATGATCTCGGAGTCGTCCGAGAGCTTCTCCGTCATGAGCCGGGAGTGCCAGTAGCTGTTGTGGTTGACGAAGCCCGCGGCCGCGTAGCGGTGCGTGCTCTCGACGGAGATGTCCCAGACCTCGCCTCGACCGTGCTCCACGGAGACGACCGCGTCCTCCCAGCGCTCGCGCTTGAAGTGCTTCCGCGCCGCCAGGTACTCGGCCAGCGCCTCCTGCTTGCGTTCGAGCCCGAACCCCACGCGCTCCTCGAACCGCTTCGCGGAGGCGCCGGTCACGTGGAGGTGGAAGGTCCCGTCGGTCTGCGAGCGCGCCCGCGAGAGGATCCCGTAGTTGAGCAGGAGGAGCTGCGTCTGCGTGATCAGCGCCTGGCTCGCGCTCGACAGGATCACGCCCTGCTTGCCTGCGTACCCATCGCAGTCGAAGTAGGCGGTGAGGAACGCCCGGACGATCGGCTCCGGCGAGCGAAGCACCGCGTCGGGGATCCGCTTCTCGCGCGCGCTCGGTCCGGTGGTCAGGCCGAGGGTTTCGACCAGGAAGTCGCTCAGCATCTCGGCGTGCGCGAGGACGCGCCACCGACCGCCGTCGAGCTTGGTGCTCGGGCGCACGTCGAAGAGCGAGACGAGGAGCTGCGCGAAGCGCTCGGCCTGCGCCTCGTCGCCGGTGGTGAGCCCGAGCTGCCGCTTCTTCTTGGAGATGTGCCCGTCGCCCACCAGGTAGCCGAGGAACGCGCCGAGCTCGGCGTCGAGCCGGGCGGGGACCCGGATCGCGCGCCTCTTGTTGACCGCCTGCGGCAGCCGCTGGTTCTCGGGCGCCTCGTAGGGCTCGAGGGCCCGCGCGACCGCCTCGGCGCGCTGCGTCGAGGCGCCGGCCCGGTGCCGGAGCACGGTCCAGACCGAGACCTCCGCTTCGGCCGCGGCGTCGTCGAGCGAGATGCGCCGCGGCGGGTCCCAGGCGATCGGCAGCGTCTCGGTCGGCCAGAGATCGGCGCCGCCCGAGACGCGGATCGAGTCGCCCACCGCGAGCGCGTCGAGCCGGGCCCACGAGCCGTCCGGGAGCATGATCCGATGGTTGTTCGAGCCCGTCAGCGCGAGGCCTCGACGCGTCCGGATCGTGACCGTCTCGTGGTCCGCGATGACGTGCTGGTCGTATACGCGCCGTGGCGCCTCGCCGTCCGATACGACGCCTGCGCGACCCTCGACCACGTCCCGCATCGCGACCAGGCCCGCGTCGGTGAACACGAGGGTGCTCGGGTCCACGCAGGCCCAGCCCTCGTTCATGATCTTGGTCTGCATCTGGGGCCAGAAGTAGTAGGCCTCGCGCCGGACCACCGCGAGCAGGTCGCGCTCCCAGCGCTCGAGCGGCGCGTGGTCGAGCAGGAACCCGAGGACGTCGCGGTCGGGGTGCTCCGGGATCCGCTTGGCCCGCTCGCGCTCCGCCTCGGCCTTCTCCCGCTGCTGGTCCACGAACTCCTGCGGGTTGATGTACGACTCCATGTAGTCGCGATCGACGCGCAGCAGCGCGAGCTCGAGCGGATCGACCTCCTCGTTCTCGTCGGCCCGACGCTTCGGAGGAAGGAAGGGTTTTTGCGGGTCGATCAGGTTCTCGAGGCTCAGGCAGGCGTCGATGTACTCCTCGACCCGCTCGATCCCGACGCGGTCGGCCCAGCGGCGCACGATCGCGCCGTGGTTGGCCATCGTGTCGATCCACTTCCGGATCGGCTCGCCCGTGCGCTGGTCGGTGCCCTGGTCGGTCGCCTTGAACGAGAAGTTGTTCTTGAAGAAGTCGACGTGCGCGTAGACGTGCGCCATCACGAGCTTCTGATCGACGAGGCTGTTGCCCTCGAGCAGGTAGGCGATCGCGGGGCTGTTGTTGATCACCATCTCGTAGATCTTCGAGAGGCCGTACTCGCTGCTCTTGCTGAGCTGCTCGTACTCCATCCCGAAGCGCCAGTGCGGGTAGCGCACCGGGAAGCCGCCGTAGGCCGCGAGCTCGTTCATCTGGTCGTACGCGACGACCTCGAAGATGGTGGGGAAGCAGTCGAGCCCGTAGGCCCGCGCGACCTCCTCGACCTGGATCTGGATCTCGCGCAGGTAGCGCGGCAGCCGACGCGTGAGCTTGTACGCGCTCAAGTCACTTCCCCTTGCTCAGGAAGTCGCGGATCGAGCCGACGATCGCGTCGCGGTCGCGGATCTCGCTGGTGATCATGCGGTCGTCGTCCTTCAGGTGCTCGCGCAGATCCTTGATGAACTGCCCCGAGCCGTAGGGGCTCTCGACCTGGCCATAGCAAAACACGTTGCTCGCGGGCAGGAGCGTCTTCTTCATCAGGTCGATGCAGACGAGGGTGTCGTCGACGCTCCAGTTGTCCCCGTCCGAGAAGTGGAACGGGTAGATGTTCCACTCCGCCGGCGGGTAGTCCGAGTCGATCATCTGCGCGGCGAGCTTGTAGGCGCTCGAGATCATCGTCCCGCCCGACTCGCGCGTGCGGAAGAACGTGTCGCGGTCGACCTCGCGCGCCACCGCGTCATGGATGATGAAGCGCGTCTCGACGCCCTTGTACTGCTTCTGCAGCCACGCATCGATCCAGAAGGACTCGATGCGGACGATCTCCTTCTGCTCGTCCCCCATCGAGCCGGAGACGTCCATCATGTAGATGATCACCGCGTTGGCGACCGGCTCCTCCTCGGTCTTCCACGAGCGGTAGCGCATGTCGTCGCGCGTCGGGATGACGATGGGGTTGTCCGGGTTGTAGCCGCCCATGACGATCTGGCGGCGGAGCGCGGCCTTGTACGTGCGCTTGAAGTGCCGCAGCGAGTTCGGCCCGACGCGCCGGATCCCGACGTACCGATCCTTCTGGTCGATGACCTTCGACTTGCCGCGGTTCTCGATGTTCGGCAGCTCGAGCTCCTCGCCGAGGATCTCGGCGAGCTCGTCGAGCGTCACGTCGACCTCGAGGACGTGCTGACCGGCGTCCTTGCCCGCCTCGCCCTTGCCGTCGCCCTCCTGCGGCTCGCCGCCGACGGGATCACCCTCGTCGCCGCCGCCCTGACCGACGCCGCCCTGCTGCTTGTCGCCGTACCGGAACTTCGGGATGTCGATCTGGGGGATGGGGATGGACACGACGTCCTTCCCCTGCTTCCCGATCAGCTCCCCTTGCGAGATGTACTGGCGGAGGTTCTTCCGGATACGGCCGCGAACGATCTGCTTGAACCGGTTGTGGTCCTCATCGATGCGAAGCGACACGAGGTGAAGGATATCAGGGGGAAGGGGTCAACGGCAGTGCCGCGCGCGCACCCGGCTCACGGGACGCAGACCTTGTCCCGGCAGGTCCCGGTCTCGCCGGTGTCGGTCGTGCAGGCGCTGTTCTCGGCCGGCGCCGCGGCGGCGCGGCACAGCATGACGCCCATCACGTCGGCGCACGTCTCTTCGCCGTTGCAGGGGTTGGCGTCCGAGCAGTTGGCGGGCGCCGGGGCCGAGCAGGAGCGGGTGCAAGCGTTGTTGCAGCTGTCCGTGTCCACCATGTTCCCGTCGTCGCAGTACTCCGGCGGCGAGGCGTTCCGGTCGACGTAGCCGTCCCCGCAGACGCGCATCACGCAGACCTGCGCGACGCAGTGCTGGGGCCCGCCCATGCCGCAGCGCGTGCCGTCGGGCGCGGGCCCGTCGATGCAGCGACCCTCCGGGCCGCAGACGCGGTTGCAGTTGAAGGGGTCGAACGAGATGCACTGCGCGTCGAACATGCAGGTCTGCCCGCCCACGCCGGAGTCGCTCCCGCGGTTGTTGAGCTCGCCGTCGACGATGACCGAGCAGCCCGCGCCGAGGCCGGCCAGCGACGCGAGCGCGGCGCAGCACACGAGCGCGCGGATCGGAGCGAGAAGAGGCATCGACCAGCGCATCAGAACTGCCCCTGCACGGCGCCGCCGGCGAAGTCGGGCCCGACGACGGGGACGAAGCGCGCCGAAGCGCCGCTCCCGCCGAGGTCGGGCTCGAGCACGAACATCAGGACGACGCCGGCCACCACCGCCGCGCCGCCGAGGCCGAAGAGGATGTCGGCGACGAGCGCCGTGGTCCGCGCGCCGTCGGCCTCGGGCCCCGTGTTGCCGGGCGCGCTGCCCGCCTGACCGAGCGCGACGCCGCCGACGATCGCGCCCCCGATCACGAGCCCCGCTCCGCCGAGCGCGACGATGAGGCCGACCGTGGAGATCCCGCCGCCGCCCAGCGTGTTGGGCGCCGTGCCGCTGGTCCCGGGCTGCATCTCCACGGCCACCGAGGCCTGCTGGCCCGCGCTCACCGCGACGGTGGAGACGAAGTCCGCGTACCCGTCGGCCCGCACGACGATGCGGTGGCTCCCCGGGTCCACGTGGAACGCGTCGGGGCGCGGCAGCAGGCCGCGGTCGCTGCCGTCGATCACGACGTGCGCGCCCTGGACGCCGCCCGTCAGGGTGATGCTCGTCTGCCCGACGCGCTGCTCGAGCGACGCGATGCGGGCGCGCGCGTTGGTGGCGCGCTGATCGTCGCCTGGCGTGTGGTCGATGTAGATCCGATAGGCCGTCACGGCCTGATCGAGCTGGCCGAGCCGCTCGTACGCCTGCGCCAGGTTGTACTGGAGGAGCGGGCGGTCATCGAGCTCGTAGGCCCGCGTCCAGAGGCGCACCGCGGTGTTGTAGTCGCCCGTCTCGTAGGCGGCCTGACCTTGCATGAACAGGGCGCGGGCGTCTTCTTGCGCGGCCGCGGCGGCCGTCAGACAGAGCACGAGCGACCCGGTGGTGAGGGCGCTGACGAACCGACCAAGCATGGGGCTAGATAGCATATCTGGGAGCTGGGCCTCCGTCGGCAAGATCAGCCGTCGATCCGGGGCGCGGGACCCCGAGGATCCCAGGGCGGGCTCGCCAGGAGCCGCCTCCACATCACCCGCCACGTGTCCCACTTGTGGCCGCCCTCCGCCTGGCCGTGGTGCGACTCGGGGAGGTGCGCGGCGAGCAGGTCGATGCCCGGCCGCAGGCTGTCGTCCCGGCCGACGCCGATGTAGAGCGGCGGCATCCGATCGGCGTGGGTCGCGTAGCCCTGGAGCCAGACCCAGAGCGCGTCGTCGTACTCGTCCGCGTCGTTCGGGTTCGCGTCCTCGGGCGCGTCCCACTCGGCGAGCCCGCCCGCGGCGTCGATCGACCGGATGAGCGCGTCGTCGCCGAGGAACGGCGCGAAGAGCACGACGCCGTCGACGAGCTCGGGCTGGTCCTGCGCGACGAGCAGCGCGCCCATCCCGCCCATCGAGACGCCGACGAGCCAGATGTCCTCGTAGCCGCGCTCGTCGGCGACGGTGAGGATGTCCGCCGCGATCTGCCGCCGCAGCGACCCGTCGGTGTAGTAGCCGAAGTGCGCGTCGGGGGCGACGATGTCGCAGCGCCGGGACGACGCGATCGCGTCCTCGACGAAGCCGTGCTCGAAGAAGTCGTCGGGCAGGTTGAGCATGCCCGGCATGAGCACGAGGAGGCACGTCCGGCGGGCGTCCCCGTCCATCCGTGCCTCCATCGCCTGCATCGGGCGGTGCGTGTCTCGGAAGAAGTACGCCCCGTAGTTGCAGCCCGTCGCGACGAGCATCGCGAGGGCCACCCCGATCGTAGGACGCATTACTTCTTGACGTCGCCCCGCGCGAAGATGCTCGCGACGTAGCTCAGGACGTCCTTCGCCGACGCCTCGTTGTAGCCGTAGTGCTTGATGAGCCGGCTCTTGATGACGTCGATCTTGTCCTGCGTGTCCTTGTCGATGACGTTGGACACGAAGCTCGACAGCTTGATCGAGTCCTTCTGGTCCTCGAAGAGCTTCATCTCGAGGGCCCGCCGCAGGCGATCGTTGGTGTCGTAGTTGAACTTCTTGCCCTCGATCGCGAGCGCGCCGATGTAGTTCATGATCTCGCGGCGGAAGTCGTCCTTGCGGCTCTCCGGGATGTCGATCTTCTCCTCGATGGAGCGCATCAGCCGCTCGTCCGGCTCCTCGTCGCGGCCGGTGTAGCGGTTCTTGACCTTCTCCTTGAGGGTGTAGGCGCGGACGTTGTCGATGTAGTTCGCGCACAGCCGGGCGATCGCGTCCTCGTCGGCGCTGATCGCTCGCTGCACCTCGTTCTTCACGATCTCCTCGTACTCGTTCTTCACCACGCCGATGAGCTCGCGGTAGCTCTTGCGCTGCTCCTCGTTGGCGATGAGCGAGTGGTGCGCGAGCCCCTTCTCGAGCTCGTTGAGCACCATGAACGGGTTGATGTAGCCCTCGACCCCGTCGGACACGAGCGCGTTCGACATCTTGTCCTGGATGTAGCGCGGCGAGATCCCGTCGAGGCCCTCGCGCATCGTCTCCTTGCGCAGCTCCTTGACGTTGTCCTGCGTGAAGCCCGGCAGCGTCTTGCCGTCGTAGAGCTTCATCTTCTGCAGCACCGCGAGCTGGTGCTTCTTCGGCTCCTCGAGGCGCGTGAGCACCGCCCACATCGCGGCGACCTCGAAGGTGTGCGGCGCGACGTGCTTGCCGCGGAGGCGCTCGGAGTCGAACTCCTTGGTGTAGATGCGCTTCTCCTCCGAGACCTTCGTGATGTACGGGATGTCGATCTTGATCGTCCGGTCCCGGAGCGCCTCCATGAACTCGTTGTTCAGGAGCTTCTTGTACTCGGCCTCGTTGGTGTGGCCGATGATCACCTCGTCGATGTCCGTCTGGGCGAACTTCTTCGGCTTGATCTTCCGCTCCTGCGTGGCGCCGAGCAGGTCGTAGAGGAACGCGACGTCGAGCTTGAGGATCTCGACGAACTCCACGATCCCGCGGTTGGCGATGTTGAACTCGCCGTCGAAGTTGAACGCGCGCGGGTCGGAGTCGGAGCCGTACTCGGCGATCTTCCGGTAGTTGATGTCGCCGGTCAGCTCGGTCGAGTCCTGGTTCTTCTCGTCCTTGGGCTGGAAGGTGCCGATCCCGACGCGGTCCTTCTCGCTCAGGAGCAGGCGCCGCACGCGGATGTGGTTCTGCGCGACCTTGGACCAGTCGCCGCCGTAGCGCGCGAGGAGGCCGTTGAAGATGAAGCGGCAGGCCGGGTTCAGCGTCCCGCGGACGACCACCTTGTGCTGGTCGTTGCCGAGCCCGAGCTCGCGGATCGCGCGCTCGCGCCACTCCTCGGGGATGAGCTTGAGCGGCTCCTCGTTCATCGGGCAGGGGAACTCGTCGTCGCCCGCGGCGAGCCCGGTGTCGGCGAGGTTCACCCACTTGTACGTGTAGAGCGCGCCCTCGGCGGTGCGCGAGTAGTCCTCGATGCCCTTCTTCAGCAGCCGCGCGATCGTGCTCTTGGAGGAGCCGACGGGGCCGTGCAGGAGGATGATGCGCTTCTCGGGCCCGTACCCCAGCGCCGCGGCCTGGAGCACGTTGACGAGCCGCATCAGCGGGATGTCGAGACCGAAGATGGCGTCGTGCCCGTCGCCGACGGGGTCGCTGAAGAACGGGTAGCGAACGAGGCGCTTCTTGTTGTCGATGTACTCCTCTTCGCCATAGCTGACGATCATGTCGTAGAGGCGCTGGTACGCGTTGCGCGTGACCTGGGGGCGCGTCTTGACGATGCCGAGGTACTCCTCGAACGACCCGTCCCAGTGGAGGTCACGGTACTGGTCGTAATCCTGAAACGACGCGATCTTCGCGACGAGGTCGGTCATGGCCGAAGGGTAGCACCGAGTGACGCGTCGTAGGCCGCCTGCTACGTTCCTGGCGATCGATGAGCCTCCCCCCGCAACCTGCCGTCCCGCGCGTGCTCCGTGAGGTCGACGCGCTGATGAAGCAGGTGGCGGATACCGCCCGCCTGCTCCCGGCGCTCACCGCGGACAACGCCGCCGAGGAGCGGGCCCGCCTCGTCGACCAGCTCAGCCGCGGTCACGTGCCCGTCCCGGTGTGGACCCGCCGCGGCCGCCGGGTCGAGCCGCACGTGTGGCGCATGCTCGAGCGCGCCCGCGCCCGCGTCGAGGGCCAGCCCGCCGCCGCGCTCTACCTCGCTCGGCTCGAGGAGCTCGACCTCGAGCTCGCGATGATCGACGCCCTCGGCGACCCGCGGCGGATCCGGCCCCTGTCGGCCCGGCGCTTCGGGACCGGGCGCACGGAGGTCGAGCTCCCCGACGGCAAGGCGCCGGTCGCTCGGCTCGCCCGCGCGATCCTCGACTCGATGCCGCACCGCGAGGAGGAGCGGGTCGTGCCCGCGGTCGGGCTCCCCGGTCGGCCCTCGCTCGCGGGGCTGATGCTCCGCGTCGCGCACGCGGCCGGGCTCACCATCGAGGTGAAGGTCGAGCCCCGGCTCAGCGCCGGCGCGGCGACCGGGGATCGCACCGTGTTCCTCGCCGACCGCCGGTTCGGCCGCCGCGAGTCGCTCCGGTTCGCGGTCCACGAGGTGCTCGGCCACGCCGTCGCCGCCGCCAACGCACGGAGCCAGCCGCTGCGGCTGTTCGAGATCGGCACCGCCGGGTCGTTCGGCGCGCAGGAGGGGATCTGCCTCTGCCTCGAGGAGCGCGCCGGGGTGCTCGACGCCTACCGGATGCGCGTGATCGCGGCGCGCGTGCTGGTGGCCGATCGGATGCACCACGGCGCGCCGTTCGGCGACACCGCGCGCTGGCTCCGGCGCGAGCACGGCTTCGGCGCGGCCGACGCGGTCGGGATCGCCGAGCGGGCCTACCGCGGCGGCGGGGTCGCGCGCGACGTCGGCTACCTCGTCGGCTGGCTCACCGTCCGCGACGCGCTCGCGGCGGGCCAGACCTCCGTCGATCACATGCGCGCGGGCCGCGTCGGGCTCGACGCCGCGCGCGCGCTACCGGAGCTCATCGAGGCGGGGCTCGCCTGCCCCCCGCGTCACTGCCCGAGCTTGGACGCGAGCCTGCTCGCGACCGAAGGCGGGACGAGCTTCGACACGTCGCCGCCCAGCATCGCCGCCTCCTTGACGATGTTGGAGGAGACGTAGAAGTAGGCGTCGTTGGCCATGATGAACACGGTCTCGATCTCTTTGTTGAGGTGCCGGTTCATGTTCGCCATCTGCAGCTCGTACTCGAAGTCGGCGACCGCGCGCAGCCCGCGCAGCACGACGCGGACGTTCTTGCGCCGGCAGTAGTCGACGAGGAGCCCGTCGAAGCTGTCGACCTCGATGTTCGACTCCCCCGCGAACTCCTCCTGGATCATCTCGACCCGCTCTTCGACGGTGAAGAGGGATTGCTTCTTCGGGTTCCGCAGCACCGCCACGATCAGGCGATCGAAGCAGACGAGGCCGCTCCGCAGGATGCTGACGTGACCGTTCGTGATCGGATCGAAAGAGCCGGGGTAGATCGCGAGGCTCATGCGTGGGTGCCCTCCGATGCGGTGAAGCGCGCCAGCCACACCGCCGTGTCGCCGTAGCGATAGCGCGAAACCTCTGCGAAGCCGAGCGGCATCGTGGGGGGGTGCTTCTGCGCGTGCTCGACGACCACCGTCGAGCCGTCCTCGAGGCGCCCGGCCTCGGCGAGCGCCGTCAGCAGGTCGGGCACCAGGTCGATGCGCGCGTAGGGAGGATCGATCAAGACGAGCTGCGCGGGCTCGTCGATCGCCTCGAGCCACGTGGCGGCGCTCCGCTCGAGGTCGGCGGTCACGACGGTGACGCGGTCGGCGAGGCCGAGCTCGGCCGCGCTCTTCTCGATGGCCTTGGCCACCGGCCGGGCCTTCTCCACGAGGATCGCGCGGCGAGCGCCCCGCGAGAGGGCTTCGAAGGCCATGGCCCCGGTGCCCGCGAAGAGCTCGAGCACCACGGCGTCCTCGATCAGCCCGCGCGCCTCGAGGGCCGAGCCGACGGCCTCGCGCACGCGCTCACTCGTGGGTCGCGTCGCGTCCGAGCGCGGGCCCGAGAAGCGCCGCCCCGAGAGCCTCCCGCCGACGATCCGCACGCGCGATCACGAGCCCCGGCTCAGAACCGAAGGCGAGCTCCGAGGGACGCGTGGTCCAGGCCGACCGACGGCACCAGCTCGAGCGTCGCGGCGTCGCTCGCCTCGCCGTCGTCGTCCGACGCGGACGCGCCGCTGATCACGAAGTAGAGGCCGAGGCCGCCCGCGAGCGCGGTGAGCCCCATGAAGACGAACTGCAGGACCTCGAGGGTCGCCGCGTCGTTGCACACCGCCGCCGCGTCGGTCTCGACGCTCGCCGCGCAGAGGTTCGCGATGTTGTCGCCGTACCGGCCGCGGATGCCGCCCATGAGCCGACCGTCGGGGCCCTCGGTGCCGTTGAAGTCGGGGTCGTTCATGTAGCCGAAGACCGTGACGCCCGAGTAGATCCACACGCCCGCGAACGCCGCGGCCGCGACGAGGAGGCTCGAGCCGACCACGAGGTCGACGGGGATGCCGCCGCCGCCGCCGCCCGCGCCGGCCTCGAGCACGCCCTCGAGCGTGGCCTCTTCGTAGGCCTCGACCGACACGGTGCTCGTGAACGCGGAGTGACCGTCCGCCGTGACCTGCACGTGCCGCGTGCCGGTCGCCACGTCTTCGATGCGCAGGACACCGTCGGCGTCGGTCAGCCCGATCGGCGCCTCGTCCACGACCACCGCGGCGCCGGGCACGTTGACCCGGACGACGAGGGTGCCCGTGCGGGGCGCCCCCTCGAGCGAGCGGATCCAGCGCCGGGCCGGCTCGCGCAGATCGTCGATGTCCTGGTGAACGCTCGCGATGGTATCGGCGACCGAGTGCTCGATGTCGCCCGTCTCGGCGTTGAAGTGATGCAGGTTGACCGAGAACTCGTAGTCGTCCCCGGCGCTCGTGCGTCGCACGTCCCCGTACAGCACCCGCTGGACCCCGAGCGACTCGGCGATCGCGCCGAGGCACGTGGGGTTGGGGTTGTCGCAGTCGTGGACGAGCGCCATCTGGACGAACGTCACCTCGCGGTCGGAGACCTGCCAGCCGTCGACCTGCGAGGCGGCGTGGCGCAGCGCGCCGGTGAGGTTCCGCGTGAATTCATCGTCGCCTTCGACCGAGCGGACGCCGAGGACCATCACGCTCTGCGCGGATGCAACGGCGGGAGCCAGGACGGCCACGATGAGGGCCAAGGAGAGGAAGGCTCGCTTCATTTTATGGACGCTCCGTGCGCGAAGACGATAGCACCTCAAGGTCGCGAGAACCCAGCTCTTTTGCCGTGTTCGCGCGTCGGAGCTAGATCAATGGAAGCGATGCACGCCCTCACCAAGGTCTGCCCGAAGTGTGGGCGGCGCTACGACAGCGCGGCGGCGTTCTGTCAGAAGGACGGCCTTCGCCTGCAGGTGACGCACGAGGAGGGCGACGCGTACATCGGCCAGACCCTCCTCGATCAGTTCAAGATCGAAGAGAAAATCGGGGCCGGCGGGATGGGCTCCGTCTACCGCGCGCGGCAGATGACGCTGCACCGCGACGTCGCCATCAAGATCCTCCACGCCGAGCTCGCCGACAACGCCGACGCGGTCCGCCGCTTCAAGCGCGAGGCGCGCGTGTGTACGGCGCTCGACCACCCCAACGTGGTCCGGGTCTTCCTGTTCGGGCAGCTCAAGGACGGCTCGCTCTACATCGTCATGGAGCACCTCGACGGGCGCTCGCTGCTCGAGGTCATCCAGAAGGAGGGCGCGCTCCCCGTCCACCGCTCGCTCCACATCGCGACCCAGATCTGCGACGGCGTCGGCGAGGCCCACCAGCAGGGCGTCGTCCACCGCGACATCAAGCCCGAGAACGTGGTCCTCGTGAACCGGCGGCGCGACCCGGACTTCGTGAAGGTGCTCGACTTCGGGATCGCGCGGGTCCTCTGGGGCGACGACGTCACCGTCGCCACGCAGTCGGGGCTCGTGTTCGGGACCGCCCGCTACATCTCCCCCGAGGGCGCAGCCGGCGAGTCGACCGACGCGCGCAGCGACGTCTACTCGCTCGGCGTCCTGACCTATCAGCTCCTGTGCGGGGAGACGCCGTTCGACGCGGCCTCGCCGGTGCAGATGCTGATGAAGCACATCCACGCGGAGGCCCCGCACCTGCGCGGGCAGTCGCACGGCCAGCACGTGCCGGAGCCCGTCGCCGACGTCGTGATGCGCGCGCTCTCGAAGAACCCCGAGGGTCGCTACGACGACGCCCACGCGTACGCCGACGCGCTCCGCGGCGCGGCCGAGAGCGCGGGCTTCGAAGTGCACCGCCGCCGCGCGGCCCGACCCTCGATCGGCCCGCCCTCGGAGCCCGGCGTCGAGGTGCCCGCGTCCGCCTCGGGCTCGCTGGCCAAGACGCCGCCGATGTCGGAGCCGCCGCCGCGCGATCCGATCCAGACCTCGCCCACCCTCGAGGGCGCGCCCAACCCGTTCGACGACGACAACGACATCTCCATCGCGGGGCTCGCGAGCCCGACCCCGAAGCTCTCCAAGGGCGCGCGCACCATCGGGATGGCGTTCGTGATCGGCGCCTTGCTCGTGGCCGGCGGCTTCGGGGTCAAGACCTACCTCGATCAGCGGCCGGACCCCGCGCCCGTCGTCGACGCGGCGGCGCTGATCGCGAGCGCCCAGGAGGCGCTGCGCCGCGGCGACCTCGACGAGCCCCGCGCGACCAGCGTGCTCGGGCTCACCGACGAGGTGCTCGCCGCGCACCCGCAGGACCCCGAGGCGGGTCGGCTCCGGCGGCTCGCGCGCGATCAGCTCGTGGAGCGCGCGCGGGAGCGGGCGGGCGCGGGCGAGCGCGACGAGGCCCTCGCGCTCTATCGGCGCGCCGCCGCGTTCGTGACCGAGGACGCCGCCATCGCGGCCGCCATCGAGGCGCTCGAGTCGCCGCCCGTGAACCCGCCGACGCCCGGCGTTCGCACGCGGCCTCAGCTCGTGACCGCGGGCGAGGAGATCACCCTCGTCGCGGTCCTCGAGCCCGGCACCGAGATCGGCGATCGGACGAGCCCGCGCTTCGTGATCCAGCGCGCGCGCCGGCAGGTCGGCAGCGCCATCGAGGCCACGCGGCTCGAGGACGGCAGCTACGAGGCGACCCACACGATCTCGAGGTCGGGCACCTACCGGCTCCTCTTCCGCATCGGCAGCGGCACCAACCGGATCGAGCAGAGCGCGGACCTCGAGGTGCGCCGCGACCCGCACCAGCCGGTGCGCGTGCCGAGCGATCCGCCGCCGGTGACGACGCAGGGCAGCGCCTGGACGCCGAGCGTGGCGCCCGCCTGGGCCCCCACCGTCGAGCTCCCGCAGGTCGTCGATCCCGCGCCGCCCCCGCCCGTGCAGGATCCGGCGCCGCCGCCCCCCTGGACCGGCAGCGTCCTGTAGGGCGTCTTGGTATCCTCCGCGCCCATGGCGGAGAAGCGCCCCTCGACCACGCTCCTGTGGCTCACGATCGTCGCGGCGCCCGGCGCGCTCGGTCTCGAGACGGGGCTGCGGCTGCTGCTGTTCCCGGACGACTTCCAGCTCATCCGTGAGTTCCTGAACCCGATGCTCACGCCGGTCGCGTGGGGCTTCGCGGTCGTCGCCGGGCTCGGCGCGGCGCTCGGGCTCGTCATCCAGCGCCGCCTCATCGAGAAGCGCATCGCCAAGCTCCCCGCCGAGCACAGCACCCGCGAGCGGCGCTTCCAGATCGCGTTCGGGGTCTTCCTGCTGACCACCGCGATCCCTCAGATCCCGTCGATCTTCTCCACGTTCTGCTTCACCTTCGGCGCCTCGATCGTTCCCGTGATCGTCTCGATCACGCTGACCAGCGTCGGGGTCGTCGGGCAGGCGCTCCGCGTCCCCAAGCTCGCCGACTAGGGGGGCTCAGGGCTTCCGCTTCTTGGTGGGCTTCTTCGTCCACGAGAGCGTCGGGATCGGGCGGCCCTCGCGCGAGCACTCGATGAGGGTGTCGAGCCGCCGCGCTCGGGTCGGCGCCTGCTTCGCGCTGAGGACCCAGTGCGTCGCGGGGCCTCGGTAGCTCGGGGGTCGACCCTGGAACCACGCCCACGCCGCCGCGTCGGCCTCGAAGCGCGCGCGCATTTCCGGCTCGAGCTCGGCCTTCTTGCTCTGCTCGTAGGAGTATACGCCGGTCCGGCTCTTGGTGAGCTTCGCGAAGGCCGCGCGCCCCGCGTCCGTCATGCGTCCCTCCGCCTCGAGCGCCGCGACGCGGTCCACGTTGCGCTGGCTCCACTTGCTCGTCGCCTTCCGCGGCGTGCAGCGGATGCGGTAGCGATCCTCGTCGACCGACTGGCGCAGCCCGTCGATCCAGCCGACGCACAGCGCCTCGTCGACGAGGTCCGGCCACGTGATGCTCGGCACCTTCGTGTGGCTCTTGTGGAAGCCGATCCACTGCTCGGTCGCGCGCGCGTGGTGCTTTCGAAACCAGCGCCGCAGCTCGGCGGGCGTCGCGAAGTAGAGGGTCTCCTCGTCGCTCACGCCGCGGCCTCAGAAGCGCCGGCCGCGCCAGATCGCGAGGTCGACGTCCTGCTGCGCCGCGTAGCGGACCTGCACGCGGATCAGCTCCGCGTATGTCGCGGGCATCCGCTCCTGCATCGTCATCAGGACGCGGCCGGTCGCCTCGGCGTCGTTCGAGGCGCGGTGCGCGCCCTCGAGCGGGATCTCGAGGTGCTTGCAGATCTCGCCGAGCTTGGCGCTCTGCTCCGGGTAGAGCTCGCGCACCCAGACCAGCGGGTCCACCCACTCCACCTCGGACTGCATCGCCGGCGGCAGGTCGTCGCCCCAGGTGGTCTCGCCCATCCGCTCGAGCTCGGCGAGCAGGAAGCGCTTGTCGAAGCCCGCGTTGTAGGCGACGGGCAGGCGCCCCTCGAGGTGGGTGCGGATCTCGCTCCAGATCGCTTCGAAGCGCGGCTGATCCGCGAGCATCTCGTCGGTGATCCCGTGGACCGCGGTGGCCTCGGCGGGGACGGGGATCGTCGGCTGGATGAGCCAGTTCTGGCTCGCGGACAGGACGCCGTCGTCGAAGCACACGATGCCCATCTCGATCACGCGGTCGGTCGCCGGATCGAGGCCGGTGGTCTCGAAGTCGATCACCGCGAAGGACGCCTCGGCCCAGACCAGGTCGGGCTCGAACCCCGTCGCGAGGCCCGGCACCGGCATCGCGATCCGGGCCTTCGCCAGGCGATCGGCGATCCCGGGGTAGTGACGACCCGTCGGGAAGCAGCCGCAGATCTCGACCTGACCACGCATCGGCGTCGACCATCACCCGTCGATCGATCGGCCGCAAGTGCTACGAGTCGGTGATGGTCGCGCGGATGGTCGAACGCGGACGCTTCGCCCCGTCCCCGACGGGCCCGGTCCACCTCGGGACCGCGCGCACCGCGCTGCTCGGCTGGCTCCGGGCGCGATCCGTCGGGGGGGTCTTCGTGCTCCGCATGGAGGATCTCGACGCGCCCCGCGTCCGCGAGGGCGCGGCCGAGGCGATGCTCGAGGACCTGCGCTGGCTCGGTCTCGACTGGGACGAGGGGCCCGACGTCGGCGGGGACTACGGCCCGTACACGCAGTCGCTCAAGCTCGCGCGCTACGCGGAGGTCCTCGCCAGCCTCGCCGAGCACACCTATCCGTGCACCTGCTCGCGCAAGGAGATCGCCGAGATCGCCTCCGCGCCACACGGCGGCGAGCCCGTCTACCCCGGCACCTGCCGAGACGGCCCGTCGCACCCCGAGCGCGAGGCGGCGATCCGCTTCCGGATGCCGGCGCCGCCGCCGAGCTTCGAGGACCTCCTCCTCGGCCACGTCGAGGGCCTCGGCGAGGGCGACTTCGTGCTCCACCGCAAGGACGGGCTCTTCGCTTACCAGCTCGCCTGCGTCGTCGACGACCACGACATGGCGATCACCGAGGTCCTGCGCGGAGACGACCTGGTTCCGTCCACGCCTCGCCAGATCGCGCTCTACCGCGCGCTCGGCTGGCCCGAGCCGGTGTTCGCGCACGTGCCCCTGGTGCTCGGCGCCGACGGAGAGCGCCTCGCGAAGCGCCACGGCGCGATCGGGATCCGCGAGCTGCGCGACGCGGGTCGGACCGCCGCCTCGTTGGTCGGCGAGCTCGCGTTCGGGCTCGGGCTGATCGATCGCCTCGAGGACGTCACGCCCGCCGAGCTCGTCGATGGCTTCGATCTCTTGGGGCTTCGCCCCGTGACGCCTTAGGTTTCGGGGACCGATGCGTCGCCTCTGGCTCCTCGTCCCCGTGCTCCTGCTCGCCGCCGCGGCCGTCGTGCACGCGCAGCGCGCCACCCCGCTTCGCGTCGTCGTCTACCAGGCGCCGGGCGTCGCCCCGCGCGCGCTCGAGACGGCCCTCGAGGCGTTCGTCGCGGCGGGCTTCGACGCCCGCGCGGTCACCCCGGAGGACGTGCGCGCCGGCGCGCTCGACGACGCGGACGTCGCGCTCTTCACGGGCGGGCGCGGGTCGCTGCAAGGTCGCCTGCTCCAGGAGGCGGGCCGCGAGCGGGTCCGCGCGTTCGTCCGTCGCGGCGGCGGCTACGTCGGCATCTGCGCCGGGTCCTACCTCGCCATCCAGGGGCCGGCCGAGTTCAACAAGATCGGATTCGTGGCCGCGCACAACCTCACCGGCGATCGCTGGCACCGCGGCATCCGCCCGACCCGCGTCGTGCCCAACGACGGCAGCGAGCCGCTCGATCTGCACTACGCCAACGGGCCGCTGCTGACGCCCGAGCGCGTCGACGGCCTCGCGCCCTACGTCACGCTCGCGACCTTCGACGCGGACGTCTACTGGGAGGCCTACGACACTCACCCGGGCGAGATGCCGGGGACGCCCGCGGTCGCCGCGGCTCGCTACGGCGAGGGGAGGATCCTGCTCTTCAGCCCCAACCCGACGCTCGACCCGGGTCACCCCGAGCTGCTCGTGCGTGGGGCGCAGTGGACGGCCCGCGGTGGCGCGGTGCCCGCGTCGCTCCAGTGGCGCGACGTGTTCGGTCCTTAGGCCTGCAGGCCCTCGGGCAGGACGGCGCGAGCGCGGTGCTCGTGCGCGAAGAGGTGGACGACGAGGTACGCGCTGCCCACGACGTAGTGCGCGATTCCCCCCGGAAGCTTCATGGCTTTTCGCAGCATGAGGACAGCCTGAACGGTCCCCGTTTCGTTCTTGTTTCCGCTGGTGAAAATCGATGCGTCACGGGGTCGGGGGCGGCGGCACGGTCGCGAGGAAGCCGAACAGCAGGACCGCGTAGCCCCCGATGAGGAGGAGCGCGAAGACGACGCGATAGCCGATCGCCGCGGCGGCGGCCCAGTCGGTCCCGCAGCGATGCGTCTCGCGGAGGCCCACCACCTCGAGCCCGACCACCCAGAACCACGTGAAGCTCCCGAGCAGCGGGACGAACGTGAACAAGTAAGGCGCGTTGGCGTAGGAGCAGACCCGCAGCGTGTCCTCGAACGTGCCCTTGGTCTTCTTCCCGAGGGCGAGCACGCCGTGCGCGGCCGCGGCCGCCACGACCTGGCCGAACAGCGCGTTCGCCGGCCCGGCCATCAGCGCGAGGATCGGGCTGAAGCCCGCGATCACGCACCCGTAGGTCCCGAGCAGCGCGCCGATCGGCTGCGCCGCCTCGTCGCCGATCGCGGCGAACGTCCCGCCCGCGATGCCGAGGAAGATCCCCGCGACCGCGTAGGACAGGAACAGGCCGATCGTGACCGCGATCACGCCGTGCAGCACCGCCATCATCACGCCGTCTTGCGTGGTCGGCGTGCGGAAGAAGCGCGCCGGGGAGCTCATCACCGCCTTGCACGTCCGCCAGAACGCGCGCGTCGTCCCGAGCTCCTTCCGGCGCTCCCACGGGATGGGCTCGCCGAGGCCCTTGGCCGCGCAGCGCGTGCAAACCGACTTGTCCTTGACGGACGAGAACAGGCACTCCGCGCAGCCGAAGTCGCCGCAGCGCGTGCACACGAAGGTCGCCGCGACCTCGTGCGTCCCGCAGGTCGCTCCGTCGAGCGCCTCCTCGGTCGTCTCGGCCGCCGCGTTCACCGGCGGCTCCTACGCGCTCGGGCCTTCAGAACTTCCCGGTGACCGAGAGGAACGTCATCTTGTCGTTCGTCTCGCGGAGGCGCGCCGAGAGGATCTTCACGAAGTTCCACAGGATCTCGTACGCGAGATCCTTGTCCAGGAAGAGCAGGTCTTCCAGGGCGCTCTTGGTCAGGACCAGGAGCCGGCAGCGCTCGTGGACCCGCGCGTCGGCGCTGCGGGGGAAGTCGTCGATGAGCGACATCTCCCCGAACGCGGCGCCCGGCCCGAGGACGGCGAGCGCCTCCTCGCCCATGCCCGAGACCTCGCGCGAGATGCGGACCTTCCCCTCCAGGATGAAGTAGAGCTTGTCGCCCACCTCGCCCTCTTTGAAGATCACGTCCCCCACGCGATAGGACTCCTCGGCGCAGATCGCGGCGAGCCGATCGATGCCCGCGGGGTGGATCTCGTTGAAGAGCTGGATCTTCGCCAGGGCGTCGCCTAGAGACTCGGCCATCGGTCTCGCGATGGTATCGGCCGTGACCGGGGGCCGCCAGTAACGCGGGACCCCGGCGCGCGACCTCTCACAGCAGGCCGTGCTCGGCCAGCCAGCGCTCGGCCTCGATGGCCGACATGCACCCGGTCCCCGCGGCGGTGACGGCCTGCCGGAACACGTGGTCCTGCACGTCGCCGCAGGCGAAGACGCCCTCGATGTTGGTCGCCGTCGAGTTCGGCTTGGTCAGCAGGTAGCCGAGGTCGTCGAGGTCGAGCCAGTCGCGGAACACCTTCGTGCTCGGGATGTGGCCGATCGCGATGAAGAGGCCCGTGCAGTCCTTCACGTGCGTCTCGCCCGTCTGCAGGTTCTTGACGCGGACGCCGGTCACCTCGCCCTTGGCGACGTCGAGGACCTCCTCGACCGCCGAGTGCCACAAGAACGAGATCTTGTCGTGCTTGAGCGCGCGCTCCTGCATGATCTTGGACGCGCGGAGCTCGCCGCGGCGGTGGATGACGGTGACGCTGGCGCACAGGCCGGCGAGGTAGAGCGCCTCCTCCATCGCGGTGTCGCCGCCGCCGACGACGCAGACGTGCTGCTCGCGGAAGAAGTAGCCGTCGCAGGTCGCGCACGCGCTCACGCCGTGGTTCTGCAGCAGCTTCTCGCTCTCGAGGCCGAGCCAGCGGGCCGACGCCCCGGTCGCCACGATCACCGCGTTCGACTCGTAGACGTCGTCGCCCACGAAGCACTTGTAGGGGCGCTCCGAGAAGTCCACGCGGTCCACGTCGGCCGTGATGATCTCGGTGCCGAAGCGCAGGGCCTGATCGCGGAAGTGCTTCATGAGCTCGGGGCCCGTGATGCCCTCCGGGAAGCCCGGGTAGTTCTCGACCTCCGTGGTGATCATCAGCTGACCGCCCGGGATCATGCCGTCCATCATGAAGCCCTCGATGCACAGGGGCTTCAGGTTGGCGCGAGCGGCGTAGATGGCGGCCGTGAGCCCGGCGGGACCAGAGCCGATGATGATGACGTTGCGGGTCATGGGGTGCCTCTAGCCCAACTACGTAGGGCCTGGCAATCACGATGCCACCCTTGACGTGGGACACCGTGGCAGGAGAAAGTCACAACAACGTCAGCGCCCTCAGGTGGGGGTGTAGCGATCGTGTCTGGAAGGGGGGGCCTTGTTGACACATCGGCAGTGGGAGATCGTGGAGCAGCTAGTCGATCTGGATCCGGTCGACAGCTATCCGAAACGGGGCGCCGCGCGAGTCGCGGAGCTGGTTGGGTCGACGGGATATCGACTGCATCTGGGTGACGAGCACCACGTGAGCGAGCCCGCTCCGCACGGGGACCCGGGGTTGACCCTGGCCCTGGCGGTCGGCGACGAGTCGCTCGGGGTGCTGCACCTGCACGGGGTGATCACGGACGACGCTCGGCACCTGGCCGAGAAGGGCGGCCGGATCTTCGCGAGGGGCCTGCGCAACGCGCGACGCCTCGACGACCGTCACGGGGTGAGGACGGCGGAGGACGTGCAAGCGATGCTCGAGCGGACGCCGCTGACGCCGCGCGAGCGCGACGTGGTCGGCCGCCTGCTGTCGGGCGCGACCACGCGTCAGATCGCCACGAGCACCGGTCTCACGGTCGCTACCGTGAACACCTACCTGAAGCGCATCTTCGCGAAGCTGGGGGTGCACAGCCGGGTGGAGCTCGTCGCGCGTGTCACCGGCACCCGCGGCGCGATCCCGTCCGACAGCACGGAGTCGTCGCCGGCGTAGTAGGCTCGTCGGCGTGTCCGACGAGCTCACCCACCTCGACGCGCAAGGCCGCGCGCGCATGGTCGACGTCTCCGACAAGGACGTGACCGCGCGCGAGGCCGTGGCGTCCGCTCGCGTCCGCATGCGGCCCGAGACCGTGGCGGCGCTGCAAGCGGGCGCGACGAAGAAAGGCGACGTGCTCGCGACGGCGCGGATCGCCGGGATCCAGGCGGCCAAGCGCACCCCGGAGCTCATCCCGCTCTGTCACCACGTGGCGCTGAGCTCGGTCGAGGTCCGCTTCGACGCGCGAGAGGACTCGGTCGAGATCGAGACCGTGGCGCGCGCCAAGGACAAGACCGGCGTCGAGATGGAGGCGCTGACCGCGGCGAGCGTCGCGGCGCTCACGATCTACGACATGCTCAAGGCGATCGATCGCGGCATGACGATCGAGCACGTGCGCCTCGAGACCAAGACCGGCGGCGCCCGCGGCGACTACCGCCGTGACGCCGAGACCGCGTCGAAGAAGTAGCCGCTCGACACCCGCGCGCAGATGAAGGGATCGGTCGTCGGCTCGAAGTCCGCGATCGACTCGAGGACCGAGCGGACGGTGCCGCCGATGCCCGGCATCGCCGCCTCTGCCTGCGCGACGAGGAAGTCGACCTCGGTGCTCGCGCCGACCACGCCGAGCCCGATCTGGGTGGCGTCCACCGTCCCGCGGAGCTCCGGCGCGTCGAGCTGCAGGGGGAGCAGGACGCCCGCCGAGCCGGGCAGCACCAGGGTGTCGGGCCACCGCACCCGCAGGCGGCCTTCGAAGATGTCGCCGGTGGTCGGCGGCGTCAGCTCGCGCACCGTGTCGAACGCCTGACCGGCGGCGATCCGGCCGTCGGCCTCGAGGGTGGGCGCGCCACCTCCGGGCACCGCGCCGACGTAAAGCGCCACCTGCACGTCGTCGTCGTGCTCGAAGCTCTCGACCCCGGTCAGCTCGAGGAGCACGAGGAAGGTCCCCTCGGCGATGCCGCGCGCGAACGTCGCGTCGAGGCAGCCGTCGACCACCATGCCCGGGCACGTGGCCGCGTCGAGCAGGCCCTCGATCGTGGTGACGAGGCTCGACATCGCGTTGTCGATGCCGACGTGGCTGGGATCGCGGAGGCTGTGGTAGTCGAGCCCGAGCTCCTCGCAGTTGGCGTCGAGCGCGGTCGAGCCCGAGCCCGAGTCCAGCCCGTCGAGGTTGAAGCCGGCGGCCGTCCCCGCGAAGCTCGCCTCGGGCATCGACCACGTGCGGATCACGTAGGTGTACGTGCCCGGCGCCATGTCGCGAGGCACCACCACGGTGCGCTCGGCGTCCGAGCGCGTGGGCTCGGTCGTGGCGCAGGGCGGCGTGGTGCCAGCCATGCAGCGCAAGTCGCGTGGCGGGAACGTGGTCGTCGCACCGCCCGCGTCGAGCGCGCCCGCGTCGGAGCCCGCGTCGAGCGGCCCGGCGTCGGAGCCCGCGTCCGCGCCCGCGTCGAAGCCGGCGTCCGGCGGGCCCCCCGCGTCGACGTCGGGGCTCGCGTCGAAGCCGGCGTCCGGCGAGCCGTCCCCCCCACAGGCCCCGAGGAGCAACGTCGCGAAGGCGAAGACGACCAATCGGCGTGCCATCGAGACGTTCTACCTCAGCCCCCGCGGCGGAGCACTCGTCGCAGCGCCCCCAGCTCCGTCCCGCCGAGCTCGCGGGTGACCACGAGGACGACCCCGTAGGCCACGAACCCGCCGATCAGCGCGCCCAGCGCGCTCAGCGCGCTCTCGTGGGGGATCACGCGCGCCACCCCGAAGCCCGCCGCGCCGGCCACGAGCGCGCGCACCCCGCTCAGCGGCGGGACGAACGTGCCGAACGCCCGATAGACCATCACCCCGATGATGAGCAGCGCCGTCGAGGTGCCGATGCTCGTCCCGATCGCCGTCGCGACCAGCGCCGAGGGCCCCTCGACGCCGAACACGGTGATCAGCGACCAGGTCGCGACCATCACCACGACGAGGCCGATCACCGCCACCGTCGCCGCGATCCGGGGCCGGCCTCCGCCCGCCACGATCGTCGCGCCGATGACGAACAACGCGAACGCGACCTGGCCGAAGACGAGGATCTCGAGGGCCCCCGCGCCCACCAGGTAGCCCTGCGGGTACGCGATCCGGATCACCCCGGCCGCCGCTCCGCTGATCGGGGAGGCCACCGCGAGCAGCACGAGGAGCGAGAAGCGCAGGGCGTTCGAGATGTAGCGGCGGGTCGCCTCGTCGTCGCCGAGCGACGTCGCCCGCGACACGAACGGGAAGACCACGAAGGTCACCGACAGGATGAGCTGGTAGGGCACGAACGCGAACGTCTGCGCCGCGCGGTAGATCCCGCTCAGGCCGTCGGCGACCGCGCCCGGGTCCTCGACGCCCGAGCGCTCGGCGACCCCCGACGCGACGTAGTGCAGCACCTGCAAGTCGATTTGCAGGATGCCCTGCAGCGCAGCCTGGTAGAGCCAGATGGGCGCGAGGAACGCGACGAGCCGCTTCCACGAGACCCCCTCGCCGCCCGACCGCCCCACGCCCACGATCGCGAGCGCGACGAAGAGGATCGCCACGGCGGCCAGCGAGAAGCCGCTCATCGCGCCGATCGCCCCGATCCCGACCGCGGCGCCGCCCACGAGCCCGATCGTGCGCAGGACCGAGAAGGTCATGTCGAGCTGCGCCTGCCGCGCGAAGCGCTGGTGCCCGTTGAGGTAGCCGATCAGCGCCGAGTAGAGCGCGTAGGCCAGCACGACCGCGGCCGCGACCCGGATCAGCGGGGTGTACGCGGCGCTCCGGAACACGTGCGCGGCCAGCCACGGGGCGGCCCCCACGAGCACCACCCCGAGGCTCGCGCCGATCCCGAGCTGCAACAGGAGCGCCTTGCGGAGCACCTGCGGGGCGTGCGCCTCGTCCTCGCTGACGAGCTTGCTCACCGTCTGCAGGGTCGACGAGATCAGCACCGCGTTGAGCATCGCGGCCGCCCCGAAGGCGACGGAGAACAGCCCGTAGACCTCCTCGGAGCCGAACACGCGGGGCAGCGCGAGGGCCACCGTGTAGGCCGTCACGATGAAGAAGATCTTCCCGCTGGTGACCCAGAGGAGCCCGCGCCCGGCCTTTCGGGTCTCGTCGTTGCTCGCCTCGGCCACCGACCCAGCCTCTTACTCCAAGCGGGCCGCTTGACAACAAACCCGGGACATGTGCGATTGGCCGCGTGGCGCGCCCCAACCAGCAGCGGGACCTCTTTCGCGCGCGGCTCGTGTTCGCCGCGGCGGCCCTGTTCCTGGTGATCTTCGTCGGCGGCGCGGGCTACACGGTCCTCGGGGACGGGCGCTGGCGCACCGAGGACGTCTTCTACTTCACCATCATCACGATCAGCACGGTGGGGTTCGGCGAGACCCTCCCGGGCATGGACGACGTGCCCTATGCACGTCTCTGGACGATCGTGTTGATCTTCTCGGGGAGCGGTACGCTCCTCTACTTCGTCTCCACGTTCACCGCTTTCATCATCGAGAGCGACATCCAGGGGGCGATCCGCCGTCGGAACATGCAGAAACGCATCGACCACCTCACGGGGCACTACATCGTCTGCGGGATCGGCAGCACCGGGATCCACGTGGTCGAGGAGCTGATCAACTCGCACCACCCGTTCGTGGCGGTGGACCGGGACGAGGCCGTCCTCGCCGACCTCGCGGACCGGCTCGGCCCGCAGCGGTTCCTCTACGTCCAGGGGGACGCGACCGACGACGACATCCTGATCCAGGCCGGCATCGATCGCTCGATCGGCGTCATCGCCGCGCTCACCGACGACAAGGACAACCTCTACATCACCATCTCCGCCTCGCAGCTCGCCCGGCAGCGCGAGCACAAGGGCGACTTCCGGATCGTGACCAAGGCCGTCCACGAGAGCGCCCGCCCGAAGCTCCTCGCCGCCGGCGCGACCCGGGTGGTCTCGCCGAGCCAGATCGGCGGCATGCGCATGGCCAGCGAGATGGTCCGGCCGGCTGTCGTGGAGTTCCTCGACCTGATGCTCCGCGACCCGGAGAAGAACCTCCGCATCGAGGAGGTCCGGATCCCGGATGAGTCCACGCTCGTCGGCGCCAAGCTCCGCGAGACCACCATCCGAGCCCGCACCAAGGCGATGGTCATCGCCATCAAGCACGAGGGCCGTCCCCCTCGCTACAGCTACAACCCGGGCCCCGACCTCGTCCTCGAGAAGGGCTCCACCCTCATCGTCCTCGCCGAGACCGCCGAGATGAATCGGCTCCGCGAGGGCATCGCCAACGGAGAAATCGGCCGACTGACCTAGGCGGTTGACATCGTGTCAGTCGTTGCCAAGTTGTGCCACGGACCGAGCGCTTGACCCCTGAATTCAGGTGGTTATCTTCGGCGCCGCTTCGGCCATTCCCCTCACGAGAGAAGAAACGCAGTCATGGGCAAGATCATCGGAATCGACCTGGGAACGACCAACTCCGTCGTCGCCGTCATGGAAGGCAAGGAGGCCAAGGTCATCGTGAACGAGGAGGGCGACCGGCTCACTCCGTCCGTGGTCGGGTGGGGTGACGACGGCGAGATCCTCGTCGGCCAGATCGCGAAGCGGCAGGCGATCACGAACCCGGAGGGCACCGTCTTCAGCGCCAAGCGCTTCATCGGTCGCCGGTTCGAGGAGCTCGGCGGAGACGAGAGCCGGGTGCCGTACAAGGTCGTGCGGCGCGCCAACGGCGACATCGGCTTCGACATCGACGGCAAGGAGACCGCGCCGCCCGAGGTGAGCGCGCACGTGCTCCGGAAGCTGAAGCGCGCGGCCGAGAACTACCTCGGCGAGACCGTCACCGAGGCCGTCATCACGGTCCCCGCGTACTTCAACGACTCGCAGCGCCAGGCGACCAAGGACGCCGGCAAGATCGCCGGGCTCGACGTCCGCCGGATCATCAACGAGCCCACCGCCGCGGCGCTCGCGTACGGCCTCGACCGCAAGTCGGACGAGCTCATCGCCGTCTACGACTTCGGCGGCGGCACCTTCGACATCTCGATCCTCGAGGTGGGCGACAACGTCGTGCAGGTCGTCAGCACCAACGGCGACACGCACCTCGGCGGCGACGACGTCGACGACAAGGTCATCGACTACCTCATCGGCGAGTTCAAGAAGGACACCGGCATCGACGTCTCCGGCGACAAGATGGTGCTCCAGCGCCTGAAGGACGCCGCCGAGAAGGCCAAGGTCGAGCTCTCGAACAAGCTCGAGACGACGGTGAACCTGCCGTTCCTCACGGCGGACGCGTCCGGCCCCAAGCACCTCAACGTCAAGCTCAGCCGCGCGAAGCTCGAGGCGATGATCGGCGACCTCGTCGACCGCACCCTCGACGCCCTCAAGCGCGCGCTCGCGGACGCCAAGAAGAGCCCCGGCGACATCGACGAGATCGTCCTCGTGGGCGGCTCGACCCGCATCCCGCTCGTGCAGGAGAAGGTCCAGGCGTTCTTCGGCAAGGAGCCTCACAAGGGCGTGAACCCGGACGAGGTCGTCGCGATCGGCGCGGCCGTCCAGGGCGGCGTCCTCAGCGGCGACGTCACCGACATCCTGCTCGTCGACGTCACCCCGCTCAGCCTCGGCGTCGAGACCCTCGGCGGCGTGATGACCACGCTCATCCCGCGGAACACCTCGATCCCCTACAGCACCTCGGAGACCTTCAGCACCGCCGAGGACAGCCAGACCAAGGTGGAGATCCACTGCCTCCAGGGCGAGCGCGCTCAGGCGCGGGACAACCGCACCCTCGGCCGCTTCCACCTCGAGGGCATCATGCCCGCGCCGCGCGGCGTCCCGAAGATCAAGGTCACGTTCGACATCGACGCCAACGGCATCGTCAACGTGAGCGCGAAGGACGAGGCGACCGGCAAGGAGCAGCGGATCACCATCACCTCGAACAGCGGCCTCGATGACAAGGACATCGAGCGGATGGTCGAGGAGGGCAAGTCGCACGAGGCCGAAGACAAGAAGCGCCGCGAGCAGGTCGAGCTGCGCAACAAGGCCGACCAGCTCTGCTACGGCGTCGAGAAGGCCCTCGTCGAGGCGAAGGACAAGCTCCCCGCCGACAAGGTCAGCGACGTCGAGGGCAAGGTCGCCTCGCTCCGCGAAGCCATCGAGAAGGAGGACTACGACGCCATCGCCGAGCGGACCTCGGCGCTCGAGGCCGCGATGGGCGAGATCGCCCAGGCCGCGTACGGCGCCCAGTCCCCGCCGGACGCCGCGCCGGGCGGCGCCGCGCCGGGCGGCGGCGGCTCGACGGGCGGCGGCGACGACGACGTCATCGACGCCGAGTTCGAAGAGACGAACTGACCTTCGAGCGCGCTCCCCACGAGACGCCCCGGGCCCTCTGCCCGGGGCGTCCGCAATTGGGCAAAGAAACGGCCCATTTCTGATCTCCGCCGACCCACTGCTACTCTGTCACCCAGACTCGGAGGTCTAGGGATGGGCTGGAGATCACTTGTCGCGACGGCATGCGCCGTCGCGCTCGCAGTTGGCTGTTCGGACGACTCGGTCCCCGATGGCGGCGACGTCGACGGATCGGTGCCGGGGATGGACGGCGGCGGCACCGCCGACGGCGGCATGGTGGGCACCGATGCCGGAGACGTCGACGGGACCGTGGGTGACGACGCGGCCCTACCGCCGGGTCGATGCGGCGATGGCATGCTGAACGCAGGCGAGACGTGTGACGACGGGAACCGCACTCCCGACGACGGCTGCAACGCCGAGTGCCAGCTCGAGTGCGGTGATGGGATGCTCCAAGCTGGCGAGATCTGCGACACCGGCATCGCCGATGGTGAGACGGGCGCCTGTCCCACCGCCTGTGACGACGGCGACCCCTGCACAGAGGACGCGATCGCCGGGACCGATTGCTCTCAGGAGTGTGCGAGCGCTGCCATCACCGCGCCTGCGGATGACGACATGTGCTGTCCGCCCGGCGCCAACGCGTCGAACGACAACGACTGCACCGCCATGTGCGGGAACATGGCTCTCGAGGGCACCGAGCTCTGCGACGTCGGCTCGTCGACCGAGTGCCCGACATCCTGCGACGACATGAACTCGTGCACGACCGATGCGCTCATGGGCAGCGCGGCCACCTGCGATGCGGTTTGCGCCTTCACCGCGATCACCCGCTGCCGCCGTGGGGCCTCGGACGGGTGCTGCCCGATGGGTTGCACCGCGGCGACCGATCGCGACTGCTCGGCCACGTGCGGGAACATGGTCCTCGACGCCGGCGAGCTCTGCGAGAACGGATCGGCGACGCCGTGTCCGACCTCCTGCGACGATGGCAACGCCTGCACGATCGACACGCTCGTCGGCTCCGCCGCGGCATGCACCGCCGAGTGCAGCACGACACCGGTGACGATGTGCTCGATGACCGGCGATGGCTGCTGTCCCTCGGGATGCAGTTCGTCCACCGATGCGGATTGCACCGCCACCTGCGGTAACAGCGTCATCGAGACGGGCGAGACATGCGACGACGGCAACACGACGGCCGGCGACGGCTGCAGCGCGACCTGCACCGCCGAGCCGATCGCGTTCCGCTTCACGGACCTCGACCTGATGGACCCGCACCCGTTCGCGATGGCCCCCTTCCTCGGGTGCACAGACGTGACGAACCTCTCGCTCTTCGGGATCGACGGCGTCAATCCGCTGATTCAGAACAGCATCCGAACGGACACCACGCCCGGTGACACGGTGAACAGGCTCGGCCTCAGCATCACCCATGTCTTCGAGCCGCTCACTCAGGCCGCCGGGACGAGCGCACCGAGCCGGCTGACGTTCCCGGATTGTACCGGTCCCTATGCCTCGCCGCCGGGGCCGGGCATGGCATGCACGCTGCCCGCCGGTGCACCCAGCACACCCGCGACGGCGATGAACATGGGAGCTGGGACCACTTGTCTGGACATCCTCATGGGCACCGTCCGGCCCTACTCGCCGGCCATCACGCCCTCGATCGCTCCGGCCGGCGGCACCTGTTACGTCGCAAACGCGGGGACGGTGACGTTCGACCTCGCTGGCATCTCGATCATGCTCGAGGACGCTTCGATTGCCGGTGAGTGGTTTGGGAACCCCGCCCAGCAGATTCGGGATGGGCTCATCCGAGGGTTCATGAGCGAGGCGGTCGCCAACGCCACGATCATCCCTGACATGCTGACCGGGATCGCTTCGATCGATGGACAGCCGCTGTCGTCGCTGCTTCGTGGTGGCACTGGCAACTGCCGCGACGCGGCGCCCGCGGCCGGCGACACGGACACGGGACCGTCGGGGGCACGAGGCTGGTACTTCTACCTCCGCTTCACCGCCGACCGGGTTCCCTACACCGAGCTCTGACCCCTAGCGGGGGCGCAGCTCCCACAAGTCGGCGAAGACACGGTCCTCGGCCCCCAACGGTGGCCGGGGGCCGTAGTAGCCGCCGTACACGTAGACGCGTGAGAGCGTGAAGTCGTCAGCGATGGCCATCCGGGACCGGCCCGCTGGGGTGCCGTCGCCGTCGCCGGGTGGGACGATCTCGGTCACGTCCACCATCCCGGTCCCGGCGCGATCTTCGATGAGGTAGGTCTCGGCGTGGTAGTCGGCGCCGTCGTAGCCGCCGAAAAGAACGAAGGCCGTCATTCCGTGGCCCATGCGCGGGCCGATGGGCTGGCTGAGCGTCGCGGGCCTCCAGTCCGTGGAGCATCCGGGCAGGTAGAACGCGTCGCTTCGAACGCCGCTCGAGCTGCGACCTCCGAAGAGCACGCCCGACGGGCTGATGGCGGCCTCCGTACGGGCCGAAGGAGCCGTCCCGCCGAGCGTGGCCTGGCTCCAGGTGCATGTAGCTCCGCAGCTCAGCCGCCAGACCTCGTCGCTCAGCCCGGCCGCGACCTCGCCGCCGAAGAGCGTGAGGGTGTCACAGCCTTCGAAGAGCGAAGCGCCCGTTCTCGCCGCAGGGGCCGGGCTCGTCGCCGAGGTCGTGAGCGCCTCCCACGTGGTCTCGTCGAAGCGAAAGAGAGCGCCCGCCACCAGTTCGCCGGACTCGTCACGTCCGCCAAAGACGAAGGCTGGGGAGGTGGCGGAGCTCGACAACGTCGTACGCGCGCCAGGCTCTCCGGTTGATGGATCGGGCATGGGCTCGAGCCGATCGATCGTCCTGAACGGTGAGTCCGACGGGTAGGGCAGGCGCCAGGTCGCGCCCAACACGACGCCGTCCCGATCGGTCCCGCCATGCATGACCATGCCGCGCGCCGTGCGTCCCGCGAAGCCACCGAAGGAGCCGGGTGGGAGGTCGACCCCGACCACATGGACGCCCGCCGACGCATTGGTCGTACGGTCGATCGCGTACAGCTCGTAGAGCGGATAGCTGAAGGGGTTCTCACCGCCTGGCCAATACAAGAGCTCCCCCGCGTGATCGACTCCGATCCACCCACGCCCGAGCGAGGGCGGGGCCGCGCTGACGTCCACGGGCTGAAACGAGCCGTCGTCCGGATCGAACCACCAAGCGTCGAGGAGCGCTCCGCCGGTAGCGTTTCCGCCGAAGCCGATGAGGTAGCGACCGGAGGCTGCGTCGTACGTCCCCAGGCCGTAGGAGAGGACGGCGGGTAGGCGCGTCGCGAGCTCCTCGAGGGTGGGGCTGGTGCTGGAGAGGTCGATGCGATGGATGGCGTCGCTCCCCTCGCCACCGAAGACCAGGATCTCGTCTCTCTCTTCGGCAAACACCCACGCGCCTGCCTTGATGGGGGCGCTGATCGCGTCCGACAGGTGCTCGGGGGTCGCGCTGGGCCCAGAGATGTCGATGCGGACGAGGTCGTGCGTAAAGGTGCCCTGATCCTCGATCGCCAAGTAGAGGCGGCCACTCGCCGCGTCGTACGTCCCACCCGTCATGAGGCCGACGAGCGGGCTGCTCAGTTCGACGCTGGACCAGCTCTCGGCGCCGCGGCTCGTCGTGTCGAGCACGTCGATGCGCGGGATGGTGCCGTCGTCGCTCACTCGGAAGATGCGCGCATCGGAGGTCAGGTAGGAGAGGACGGTGAACCTCCCCTCGACCGGCGTAGGCGGGCGAAGCCGGACGAACCTGTTGGAGACGAGATCGTGCTCCCACAGATGGTTCGTCGCATCGGGTTGCTCCACGACGAGCACGACTCGCTCGTTGTGGGTGTCGCGCACGGTGGCGACGACCCGGTTGCGATCGGGCAGGAGCTGTCGCCATCTCGGCACGTCCGCCACCACGATGGCCTCGGCGCTCTCGACCGAGGGGGAGGCTGCGTCCGAGGTGTCGATCGCTCGCGCCTCCACACGGACTCGGCTGCCCACCGACCAGTCGGATCGAATCGTGAGTCGGCTCGATGTCTCTGCCGCGATCGGCGAGTCGTCGACGAACCAGGCGTAGGCGATCCGGACGACGTCTCCATCGGGATCCGTCGCCGATCCCGGGAGCGCCTCCAGGACATCGTTCTGGATCGGCCGATACGTGCTCAGCCCCACCGTCCTCAGCGTCGGCGGCGTGTTGCCCACCGTGACCATCGCCGCGCCCGGTGCGCCGCGGCGGCCGTCGGTCGTCACGGGGGTGACCTCGACGCGCCAGGTCTCGCCGAGCGCGATGGTGTCTGCCGGGACGCCGCTCGTGGTGACGCTCGCGTCGGTCCCGTCGCGGAGCCAGCGGTACTCGTAGGTGATGGCGCCGGCGGCGAGCGGGTCCACGCTGTCGGTGTCGATCACGGCGTCGAGCGCGTCGCCTGGCGATGGCGCCGCGGGCTCGATGTGCACCGCCGGCATGCTCGGCGCGTCGGGGCCCGCGTCGAGGCCACCGTCGTCGGTCCCACCGTCCGAGGGCACGCCGCCTTCGCCGACGAAGCCGGAGTTGTCGACCAGCAGGCTGCACCCGACGAGCGCGGTCGCCGCTGCGACCAATGTGATGCGGCTCACCATCGGAGCACCTCGGGGCCACCGAGCGCGTAGGGCGACGGGCGGAGCAGGTTGGCCACGGCCTCCTCGTCGGACGAGGTGAGCGCGAGGATCAGCAACACCACGCCGGTCGCGAGCGCCACGCCGGCGATGGCGAGGTTGACGTCCGCCACCAACGCGAAGGTGTTGGAGTCGGCGACGTCCGACGAGGTGCACGAGCGCGTCGCGCCGCAGCCGGCGGCGAGGGCGTCGTGCTCGGCGATGGCCAGCCCGCCGAAGATGCCCATCGCGCCGAGCGCCAGGACGCCGACGCCGAAGCCGGTGATCGAGCCGACGAGCAGTCCCTCGTCGGGGCCGGCGTCTTCGGCGGTGACAGGGCCCGGACCGCCTCGAAGGTCCTCGAGCTCGGCGATGCGCTCGTCCACCTCGCCTCGGTTCTGGACGCGGTCGCCGCCTTCGCGGACGTAGCGCTGGAAGCCCGCGATGGCGTCGTCGTAGCGGCCCGTTCGCGCGAGCGACTGCGCGATGTTGAAGAGGACCAGGTACTGGTTCGGGTGCCCGTCGAGGAGGTCGTACGAGCGCTGGTAGAGGTCGGCCGCGGACTGGAAGCGGCGGCTCTCGAACGCGGCCTCGGCCTCCTCGAAGATGCGGCGCGCCTCCGCCACGGTGGCCTCGTCCGGCGCCTGGGCCGAGGCGAGGGGAGCGGCGAGCGCGAGCGCGAGCATCACGGCGAGCGGGACCGCGGTCTTCATCGAGAGCCTCCTTGTCGAGCGAGAGCTTAGCCCCCTCATCGATCGACGCGGCCCGAGGTTTCCGCGGATCGCGATCCGCCCGTACTCTCCGGTCGCGATGACCTCTGCGTTCTACCGGCTCGACGACGGGCTCTTTCACCCCACCGGGGATCGCCCTCGAGCTGCCTCACCTCGCGCGGTTGACCGTGGAGCTCCTCAAGCCCGTCCCGCTCGCGGCGCTCGCGGTGGAGCTCTCGGTCGACAAGCGCGGTCGCTCGGCGGCGCGCCTGTCGCTTCGGCTCACCCACGAAGGCATCGAGCTGGCGCGCGCGACGGCGCTGCTGTTGCGCGTGCGCGAAATCGATGCGCAGGTGGCGCCGCCCTCGGCTCCGCCGATCCTCCCCGACGCGTCGGCGCCGTTCGACTTCCCGTTCTTCCAGAGCGACGTCGGCTACCACACCGCGATCGAGCTGCGGCTCGCGCGCGGCGACTTCGGCTCGACGCCGACCTTCATGTGGATGCGCCCGCGTCACCCGCTCGTCGAGGGCGAGGTGACGACGGGCACGCAGCGCGCGGTGATCTGCGTCGACAGCGGCAACGGGGTCAGCCCGGTGCTCGACTGGCGGCGGCACGGCTTCGTGAACCCTGACGTTACGATAGCCCTGCACCGTCCTCCGACCGGGGAGTGGATCGGGCTCGATGCCCGCACCGACGTCGACCCCGCGACCGGTCTCGGGACGGCGCATTCGTGCATGTGGGACCTCGAGCGTCCCTTCGGCTACGGCCTGCAGTCGTTGCTCTGCGACCCCCGATAGGCGCACCGCCTGCGCCGCGCGGGAGTCTCACGAGCGCCGACGACCCTTGTTCCCGCGGGCAGGTGGTCCCAAGACCCCCGCCTCCCGGTGGCGCGTCCGTTGCACGGGTTCGCCGCTGCCCTCCTCGAACTCGGGCATCCAACCTCCCGTCGCGGTAGGCTTCCAAAACATGCAAGGCATCGACATCCCCAGCGTCGGGAATCTCCTGCTCGGAGCGGCCCTCGTCAGCGCCGGGTACACCTTCATGGTGAGCGTGGCGTCCGCCGGCCGGCCCCACCTGCTGCGCTCCGCCCGCTTCGGCACGCTGGCGACCGTCGCCCTCGTGGCCACCGCCGTGTTCGTGCTGGCCTACGCCTTCCAGGCCCACGAGTTCAGCATCCGCTACGTCGCGCGGTACAGCGATCGATCGATGTCGGCGACCTACCTGTGGACCGCCCTCTGGGGTGGCCAGGACGGCTCGCTCTTGTGGTGGACGTTCCTCTCGAGCCTCTACATCGGCGGCTTCACGATCTGGATCGGCAACAAGTTTCGCACGATGCAGCCCGTGATGTTCGCGACGCTGATGAGCGTCGTGATCTTCTTCATCGTCCTGCAGCTGTTCGCGGCCAACCCGTTCGCGACCACGTTCGGCGCGGCGCCGGCCGACGGCGAGGGGCTCAACCCGCTGCTCCAGAACTACTGGATGGCGATCCACCCGCCCTGCCTCTACCTCGGCCTCACCGGGTGGGTCGTGCCGATGGCGTTCGTCACCGCCGCGCTCGTGACCGGGCAGCTCGACGAGGCCTGGATCCACGGCGCGCGGCGCTGGGTGCTGCTCGCGTGGGCCTTCCTCAGCCTCGGCAACATGCTCGGCATGTTCTGGTCCTACGAGGAGCTGGGCTGGGGCGGCTACTGGGCCTGGGACCCGGTCGAGAACGCGTCGTTCCTGCCGTGGCTCACGGCCACCGCGTACGTCCACTCCACGATGATCCAGGAGCGCCGCGGCACCCTGAAGGTCTGGAACGTCTTCCTCCTCACGACGACCTTCGTGCTGACGATCTTCGGCACCTTCCTCACCCGCTCGGGCCTCATCGCGAGCGTCCACTCGTTCGCCCGCTCCGACATCGGCATCTACTTCGGCGGCTACCTGATCCTGCTCTGCATCTTCGTCTTCACGCTCATCGGCTACCGGCTCCCGGACCTGCGCGACGGCCGGCGGATCGGCTGGGTGCAGTGGGTCGTCGGCGCCTCCATCGGGATCATCGCGAGCATCGTCCTGGTCCTCGCCGAGGTCGCCGTGTCCTGGTGGGCGCGGCTCCTGATCATCCCCGTCGGCCTCGTCGCCGTCGGCCTCCTCAAGGCCATCGAGGTGCTCCGCCTCGACGTCCTGCGCCGCATGCCCCGCGTGAGCGCCCGGTCGCAGCGCACGCTCGAGTCGATCCTCTCGCGCGAGTTCGCGTTCCTGCTGAACAACTGGATCCTGCTGGGGATGGCCGTCTTCGTCCTCGTGGCGACGACGTTCCCGCTCCTCAGCGAGGTGCTCCGCGGCGAGACCGTCACCGTCGGCCCCGACTACTACAACAAGTGGATGGTCCCCTTCGGACTGATCCTCCTGTTGCTGACGGGCATCGGCCCGCTCATCGCGTGGCGGAAGGCGACCGGCAAGAACCTGCTCCAGGCGTTCGCCTTCCCCGTCGCGCTCGGCGTCGTGATGTTCCTCGCCCACCTCCTGGCGGGGAGCTCGATCGGCTTCCCGCCGTTCGTCCCGCCCGACGAGATCTACGAGACCTGGGTCGGCGTCGCGCTCGGCAAGGTCTACAGCGTCACCCCGCTGATCTCGACGACGCTGTGCGCGTTCGTGATCGCGACGGTGCTGCAGGAGTTCGGCCGCGGCACCTGGGTCCGCATGCAGTCGAAGAAGGAGTTCGTGCTCCTCGCGCTCTTCGAGCTCGTCGCGCGCGCCCGGCGTCGATACGGCGGCTACATCGTCCACGTCGGCATCGTGCTGATGTTCTGGGGCTTCACCGGCGCGGCCTACGACCAGGAGTCGGAGTCGACCCTCCGCCCGGGTCAGAGCCTGACCGTCGGGGATCTCGACTTCCGCTACGACGGCGTCCGCATGGAGACGGACACGAACAAGCGCGCCGTCTACACGGACATGACGATCCTGCGCGACGGCCACGCCATCGCCACGGTCGAGCCCGCGAAGTTCGTCTACCGCAGCCACCCCGAGATGCCGACCACCGAGGTCGCCATCGACACGACCCCGTCGCGCGACCTCTACGTGATCATGAGCTCGGTGGACCCGGCGACGCGCCGCGGGACGTTCCGCGTGATCCACCGCCCGATGGTCTTCTGGATCTGGTTCGGCGGCTTCTTCCTCTTGTTCGGGGTGTTCATCGCGGCGCTGCCGAAGCTCTCCGAAATGCTCGCGAGCGTCGAGTCGTCGCCGCGGCCTCGCCGCGCGGCCGCGGTGGGGCTCGCGACGCTGCTCGTGCTCGCCGCCGCCGCGGCGGTGTGGGCCCTGGTCCCATCGGGGGCCAGCGCCCAATCCGACAGCTCGAGCACGCTGCACGCGGGCTCCGTGATCATCGAGGACGAGGAGGAGCGCCGCCTCTTCTCGCGCCTGCTCTGCGAGTGCGGTGACTGCCAGCGCCTCCCCTTGCACACCTGCGGCTGCAGCTGGGCCGAGGGCATGCGCGCCGAGCTGCGCGGGCGGCTCGCCCGCGGGGACGACGTCAACGTGATCGTCAGCGACTACAGGGACCGCTTCGGGACCTCGTCGATCGCGATCCCGTCGGACGAGGGCCTCGACCGCGCGCTCTGGGCCGTGCCCGTCGCGGCCTTCGTGTTCGCCGCGATCGGCCTCGTCGTGCGGGCTCGCTCCGCGGTCCGGCTCGCCAACGCGGACACGGCCGAGGCGGCCGCCGAGGACGACGTGGTGGACGAGCAGATCGACGCGCAGCTCGAGGACGAGCTGCGTCGCTTCGAGGGAGACTGATCATGCTCCCGGCGGTCTTCATGAGCCTGGCGGGGGTGATGGTGATGCTCGGCCTCGCCGCCCTGTGGCAGAGCCTGCGCAGCGCCTTCGGCGGCGGCCCCGCGCTCACGGGCGACGTCAACACGGGGCTGCCCGAGCGCGCGGCGCTGCTCGCCGAGAAGCGCACGCTGCTCCGCACGATCAAGGACATCCAGTTCGAGCGTGAGCTCGGCAAGCTGTCCGACGAGGACTTCGCGCGCCTCGACCAGGCTTACCGGCGCCGCGCCAAGGCGGTGCTCGCGCTCCTCGACACCGACATCGAGCCCTTCCTCGCGCGCGCCGAGCGCGACATCGCGGAGGCGATGGGCGAGTCGGGCGAGCAGGGCCCCTATCGCCGCGGCGGGTCCACGCGCCGGCAGAAGAAGGGGAAGGGCAAGGGGAAGGGCGCAGGCAAGGCGGCTCGTCGCCCCGCGGGCGTCGAGTGCCCCGCGTGCGGGGTGGAGAACGATCTCGACGCGCAGCACTGCAAGGCCTGCGCGGCGCGGATCGCGCCCTTGGTCTGTCCCTCCTGCGCGACGGAGAACGATCCGGACGCGAAGTTCTGCAAGAGCTGCGCGAGCCGGCTCGACGGGGGCGACGATGAAGAATAGCGCCGCCTGCCTCGTGCTCTTCGCGGTCCTCCTCGCGCCGAGCGCCCTCGCGGCGCAGGACGACGTGCTGCCGCCGGGGCACCCGCCGATCGACGGTCAGGCGGCCCCGCCTTCGGGCGGGATGCCCCAGGGCCACCCGGCGTCGACGGGCGGCACCGCGACCACCGGCGTGCCGAACCCCGTGCAACGTGCGTTGCAGCCTCCGGCCTCGGCCGAGGCCCGCGAGTCCGCCGACGTGCCCGCCGGCACGATCCGCGTCCTCGTCGTCGACGAGGCGGGCGACCCGGTCCCGGACCAGGCCGTCGACGTGGGCATGCTCGCGAGCGGCGAGCGCGAGCGGCGCAACGGCCGCACCGGGCCTGACGGGATCGCGACCTTCGCGGACCTGCCCGTCGGCTCCGAGCAGCACTACCGCGTCAACGTCCCCCACGAGGGCGCGACGTACAGCACCATGCCCTTCGCGCTCTCCAACGAGGCTGGCCACTCGGTCCGCGTCGTGCGGATGCCGGTGACCACCGACGCGCAGCAAGTCTTCTTCCGCATGTTCCGCACGGTGGTGGAGCTGCGCGGCGACCGCATGCACGTCATCCACCAGGGCGAGCTGACCAACGCCGGCAGCGCCACCTACGTCTTCGGCAACGACGGCGTCCGCGCCGAGCTCCCCGACGAGGCGCTCGCCTTCCAGTTCCAGCGCGTGATCACCGACCAGCGCATCGAGGAGATCGAGGACGAGCACGCCTACGCGCTGCGCGGCTCGCTGCCGCCGGGCACCGTCCGCCTCGCGTGGGCGTACGACGTCCCGGTGGGCGGGGGCGACCTCGACATCCCCGTCGACATCCCCATGCCGTTCTTCGCGATGCAGGTCATCGTCGAGGCCGTGCCCGAGCTCGGCGTGTCGGTGCGCGGGATGGACACCCCGCAGCGCCTCGACGTCAACGGCGCGGCCTGCGTGGACTCGCTGACCTCCGAGGGCTGCGCGTGGGTGGTGCAGACGCAGCGCGCTCCGAGCGACGGTCGCCTCGAGCGGATCGTGATCCGGCTCACCGGGATCCCCGGCCCCGGCCCCGTGCGGATGATCGCCGCGTTCCTGCTCCCCTTCTTCCTCATCGGCGGCTTCATCCTCTTCCTCACCGCGCGCGCCACCGGCAAGGGCGCGGCGGCGCGCGAGGCGCGACGGGTCGCGCTCCTCGACGAGGCCGAGCTCCTCGCCGAGGAGCTCGCCAGCGGAGAGGTCGGCCCCGAGTACGCCGCGCGGCGGCGCAACGAGCTCATCCGCGAGCTGGCGGGCCTCTACTACGCCGACGAGGTCGTGAGCGCGAAGGACGACGACGCGGAGGAGGCGCACGCGACGCGCCGACCCGGCGTCGGTGGGTTCCTGCTGCCGTCCAAGGGCGCCCCCGAGGTGCTCCGCTACGTCGAGCTCGCGCTGACCGTCGCGGCGCTCCCCGCGCTGATCCTCGGGACCCTGTTCGTGGCGATCAAGCCGCGCGCGACGTTGTCCATGCAGGGCCACGGGGAGCTCGTGATCTCGCTCGTCCTCGGCCCGTGCAGCCTGGTGCTCGCGTACATGGGGGCCTCGATGGCCTGGCCCGCCGACTCCACGATCGTCTGGTCCGTGCTCGGCGGGACGGCCTTCGCGGCCGTGCTGCGCTCGATCCTGCGTCACGCGCCGCCGCCGGCGCCCGCGCGCGCCGCCTCGTGAGTTCCGTCAGTCGCTCGGCGCCGCTCCGTCCTGGGGCTCCGGCGCGCGATTGATCCGAGGGAGGCCCCTGGCCTACCTTCGGCGCCGTCGATCGAGACGAGGACTGCAACACGTAACGGATGGGGAGCTGACGATGGCGAGTGAAGGACTGAACAAGGTCATGCTGATCGGGAACCTCGGGATGGATCCCGAGCTGAAGTACGGGCAGAGCGGGGCGGCGGTGCTCCGCATCCGCATGGCCACGACCGAGCGGTACATGACGCGCGGTGGGGAGCGCCAGGAGCGCACCGAGTGGCACACCGTGATCTTCTTCCAGAAGCGGGCCGAGGGCCTCAGCAAGGTGCTGAGCAAGGGCGAGACCGTCTACGTGGAGGGCCGCCTCCAGACCCGTCAGTGGGACGACAAGGACGGGAACAAGCGGTACACGACCGAGATCATCGGCACCCAGCTCCTCTTCCTCGGCGCGCGCCGCGGCGGCGGCGGTGACTTCGACGACAGCGCCGGCGGAGGCAGCGGCTACGGCGGCGGCGGCGGCGGTGGTGGCGGTGGCTACGGCGGCGGTGGCGGCGGCAGCCGCGGCGGCGGCGGTGACGACTTCGGCGGCGGCGGTGGGAAGGACGACTTCCCGTCGGACGACTTCGGCGACGACGACATCCCGTTCTGACGACCGCGGCGGGAAGCCCGAGAGCGGTTGGCCAAGAAAGAGCGCGTCGACGTCCTGCTCGTCGAGCGCGGCCTCGTGGAGAGCCGCGCTCGCGCGCAGGCCATCGTGCTCGCGGGCAAGGTGTTTTGCGGGGACCAGCGCGTCGAGAAGGCGGGGCACAAGGTGCACGTCGACGCGGAGCTCGAGGTGCGAGGGCGCGACCACCCCTTCGTCTCTCGCGGCGGGGTGAAGCTCGCGGGCGCGCTCGACGCCTTCGCGCTCGACCCGACCGGGCTCGTCGCCGCGGACTTCGGGGCCTCGACCGGGGGCTTCACCGACTGCCTGCTCTCGCGGGGGGCCACGCGCGTCTACGCGATCGACGTGGGCTACGGGCAGCTCGCGCACTCGCTGCGGGTCGACCCGCGGGTCGTCGTCATGGAGCGCACGAACGCGCGGCACCTCACCGAGCTGCCCGAGCCGATCGACCTGGTCGTGATCGACGCGTCGTTCATCTCGATCACCAAGCTCCTGCCCGCCGCGCGGGCGGTGCTCCGCGAGGGCGGCGAGGTGGTGGGGATGGTGAAGCCGCAGTTCGAGGTGGGCCCGGGGCGCCTCGATCGGGGCGTCGTGAAGGACCCGGCCGCGCGCGTCGCGGCGATCGACGAGGTCGCGCGGGCCGCCGAGGCGCTCGGCTTCGAGGTCGTCGATCGGTGCGACTCCACCCTGCCGGGCCCCGAAGGCAACCTCGAGGCGTTCCTCCGCCTTCGCTGAGCCCCTTCAGGCGGTCGCCGCGGACACCCAGAGCAGGAAGCCGCACCAGCCCGCGACGACGAGGCACGCGAAGACCCCGAGGGCCCTCGCGGCGCGCGAGCCGCCGCGGTGGTGGATCAGCGCGCCGACGAACGCGACCGCGGCGGCGATCCACGCGACCCCGAGCGCCTTCGGCAGCAACGTGCCCGGCGCGTCCGGTCGCGTCGCCGCGACCGCGAGGGTCGCCAGCAGCACGGGGGCGCCGGCGAGCGCCGCGAAGCCGAGGGCGCGGAGGTAGGGCAAGGGGGCTCCTACTCCGGCGGCTGGATTCGAACCAGCATAGACGGATCCAAAGTCCGCAGTCCTACCATTGAACGACGCCGGAACGGAGCGGAGGATAGCGCGTCGAGCGGGCGCGCGCCCCGATTGGGAGCACGCGCCCGCCCTCGCTTCGTTCACGTCTCGGCGTCCCACCAGACCCAGCTCTTCCACGGGTCCGGTACGGCCCCGAGCCGCAGCTGAGCGAACGGGAACGTCAGGTCGTTCGGCCGGACGGGCTCGGATCTCAGCTTCATCCCGGCCTCCGAGGGAGTGCGGTTGCGCTTCCTCGAATTGCAGTCACGGCAGGCCGTCACGATGTTGGTCCACGAGGTCGTCCCGCCGCGCGAGCGCGGCACCACGTGGTCCAGCGTCAGGGCGCGCGCCTCGAAGCGCTCACCGCAGTACTGGCAGCGGTGGTCGTCCCGCATCAGGACGTGCTCGCGCGAGAAGCGGATCTTCGCGCGGCCCCTGCGGATCGGGCGCGTCAGGCGCACGACGGCCGGCATGTCGAAGGCGCGGCTCACCGAGCGCACGACCTCGCCGTACGTCTCGACGACCTCCACCTTGCCGGTGAACGACATCGTGATCGCCTTCTGCCACCCGACGACGCGGTGGGGCAGGTAGGACTGGGTCAGGATCAGCGTCTGCATCGTCTTCTCCAGCTCTCCACGCATGCGGGTCGCGCCGACTCGAGCCGTCGCCCCCCGCAGAGGTCGACCGACGCCCTTACCGACGTCGGGGGTGCAACGGCTCCACCCGCGGTCGTCCGGTACGTCGGCGAAACCCTCGGCAGGACTCGAACCTGCATCCGCTCGGTGCGCGACCGAGTGCTCGTCCTTCGAGCTGCGAGGGTGGTGTGCGCAGGCCGCGGTTTCTTAGCGATCCCGTACCGGGGAGACCCCGACCGGGATGCCGGGCGACGCTGCGTGAATCGATTGGACCGACCGGTCTCGCACCGGCTCTCTCCTGGGTCACAGCCAGGCGTCTCGACTCTTCGACTTCGGTCCACGTAGGTTCGGTGCGCTCCACGAGAAAAAAGAAAGGCCGCCTACGAACGCAGGCGGCCCTTCGAAGTCACGTTTGAGCGTGCTTCACCGTCTGCAGGACCTCGGCGTGTCCGGCTTTCCGAAAGGTTCGGAGGTTTGATTGATCATGGCGGTGCTGGGATCAGACGCGTGGGACCCGCGAACGTTCTGAGGCGCGCCGGGAGAACGAAAAAGGCCGCCCTGGAACCCCGGGGCGGCCTCGACACATGCGAACATGCGCGAAAACGCTACCCGAACGAGCCATTCCCCGCGGCCAAGCCACAGCCGCGGAAGCTGCGGCCAGGACGCGTATCGAGTTCGTACAGATGGACCCACGTGGTCATCGTAGGTCTTCATAACGGCTGCTCGCGGCCGTGTCAAACAGAAAGATCGAATATCGATCTCGCGTCGATCAGATCTCAATCGATCTTGTTCGACGACGATCCCTCGAGCGCGTCGAAGAACACCTTCGCCTTGAGCTCGGTCTCCGCGATCTCGCGGTCCGGATCGCTGGCCGACACGAGGCCGCCGCCGGCGAAGTACGTGATGCGCGAGTCGACGATCGCGGCGCGGATCGCGACCGCGAGGGACAGGCCGCCGCCTCGATCCACGTAGCCCAGCGCGCCCGTGTAGACCCCGCGCGCGGCCGCCTCCTCGCGCTCGATGTGCTCCATCGCGGCCAGCTTCGGCGTGCCCGTGACGCTGCCGGGCGGGAACGTCGCCTCGAGCACGTCGCGCACCGTCGTCCGTGGGCGGGTCGCGCACTCGACCGTCGACACGAGGTGGCTGAGCCCGGCGTAGGGCTCCACCCGGAGCGGCGCCTCGACGCGCACGGAGCCCACCTCGGCGACGCGCGACAGGTCGTTGCGCATGAGGTCCACGATCATCGAGTGCTCGGCGCGCTCCTTGTCGTCGGCGGCGAGGCGGCGGGCCTCGCCCGCGTCGTCGCCGGCGCGCTCGATCGTGCCCTTGATCGGGCTCGTCCAGAGCCGCCGCGCGCCGCGGTCCCAGCGGAGGAACCGCTCCATCGTTCGACACACCACCGCCCCCGCGTCGAGCTCGACGAACGCCCCGAGCGGGACGGGGCTCGCCCGCCGCATCGCCGCCCAGAGCGCGAGCGGCTCGCCGCGGAGCTCCGCGCGCCAGGCCCGAGCCAGGTTCACCTGATAGAGCTCGCCGTGGCCGATCGCCTCGAGCGCGCGCTCGATCCGGCCTCGGTGGACCTCGGCGGCCTCGCTCTCGACGGGTCCGAACGAAGCGGGGGCGATCCGCCCGGGGTGGGCCAGGCGCTCCCGCAGCGCCTCGCACGCGCGCCGGTCCGGCCCGAGCGCCCACGCCGTTCCCGTGGTCAGGTCCACCGCGACGAGCCGCTCGTAGCGCCCCAGCCAGACCACCGGCCAGCGGGGATCGCGGGTGAGCCGGGGCGGGGTCCGCAGCCCGAACGCGCGGGGCTCCGACCACGCGGCGTCGTACGCCACGAAGCCCACCCAGCGGGGGATCGAGCTCGCCGAGAGCGGGACCGGATCGCCGTCGAGACCGTCGTCGCCGACCCCCGCGAGCCCCTCGAGCGCCTCGAGCACCGGCTCGCCAAAGCCCACCCGCAGGACCTCCTCGGGCTCGGCCCCGAAGAAGGTCCACCGACCCTCCGGGTGCTCGCGCAGGCCGTCGAGGCAGAAGCGCCCTCCGGCGGGCAGCGCCGCGAGCGTCGCCTCGAGCGTGGCGTCGAGCGGCAGGCGGAGCGCGTACACGCGGCTCCTTTACTCGGGCCGCTCGCCGCAGTAAAGCCCATCGATGCGCGCGCTCCGTGCCTTGTCGAGCCTGCTCCTGCTGGCCGCCTGTGACGGCAGCAGCAACCCCGGCGTGCGCATCGAGCTCGTCGATCCGAGCGGCGACAACGCCGCGCTCGACGTGATCGAGGGCAGCCTCGCCGTCCAGGTGCGCCAGGGGGACACGTCGCTCTGCACCGAGGGCTGCTCGACCGTGATCTCCGGCGGCGACTTCGAGCTCACCCTCCCCATCGAGAGCTTCGTCGACCTCACGCGCCTGCAGGGACACATCATCGGCGGCCCCGTCGAGACCTGGGGGGCCGTGCCGCCGTTCGCGATCGCGGGCGAGTTCCTCGAGACCGCCGAGCTCCCCGTGCGCCTCGTGATGATGGCGCCCGGGACCTGCGAGCCGCTGACCCTCTTCAACGTCAGCACCGCCGGTAGGCCCCGCCTCGTGGAGCCGCGGCGCGACATGGCGGTCGCGATCCGCCGCAACTTCGCGCTCCTCGCCGGCGGGCGCGGCGACGCGGGCGGCTCCAACCGCGCCGACTTCTTCGACCAGATCGTCGTCGAGATGCGGCCGCCGCTGGACTCGCCGAGCGGCCCCCTCGGTCCCTCGCGCGGCCTCACCCTGAGCGAGGACGCGAGCCTCGTCGTCGGTGAGACGACGTGGGTGTACGAGCGCCAGGTCCAGGGGCCGCCCGCGCCCGCGCAGGTCACCGTGCACGAGGGGGCCGGCTTCGCGTCGGCGCTCGCGCTCGTCAACAACACCGCCGCCGTGATCGGGGGCACCGACACCGACCAGGTCTCCTGGTTCACCGCGCGGACCCCGTTCCCCGCCACCACGCTCACCACGCCCCGCGCGTTCCCCGCCGCGGCGGCCGGCGCCGAGGGCGTGCTCGTCGTGGGCGGCGGACCGGGCGCGGAGTGGATCACGATCACGGGCGCGCCCGTCTTCATCGACGGTGTCCCCGACAGCGTCGGCGGCTGGGTCACCGCTTCGCCCTCCGGCCAGACCTTCCTGGCCATCGGCGGCAGCGGCGCCGTGACCACGATCTTCCGCGGCTGCCCCGCCTGCGTCGCGGAGCCCGGCCCCGAGTGGACGCGCGCTCGCGACGGCGCGTCGGCGGTGCGGACCGAAGCGGGCGTCCTCTGGATCGTCGGGGGCGACGACAGCGCTCTCGTCGACCTGGTCCGCTGGGAGGGCGAGATGCCGATGGTCAGCCCAGGCCCCGATCTGTCCCAGCCTCGCGCCGGCGCGGCGGTAGCCGAGCACGCCTCGGGCGTCGTCTTCGTCGTCGGTGGTGAGAACGCCGAGGGAATGCTCGCGGAGGCCGAGCTGTGCACACCCGCCGAGGGCCTCGATCCGTTGAATTGAGTCGAGGACGCCAAGGCCGAGCGGCCGCCCGCGTCTCCTTCCTGTAGACTCCGACGCGCCTCGGGGGGCTCTTGCGCAAGCTCGAGAAGTACGAGATCGAAGAGGAAATCGGCCACGGAGGGATGGCCACGGTGTACCGCGCGCACGACACCGTCCTCGACCGTCCCGTCGCCCTGAAGGTCATGCATCCGCACCTGCGTGGAGCGGAGGAGGCCCGCCGTCGCTTTCATCGCGAGGCGCAGAGCGTCGCCCGGCTCCGGCACCCCCAGGTCCTCGAGATCTACGACTTCAGCGGCGAGGGCTCGGACGAGGCCTTCATCGCCGCCGAGCTCCTCACCGGCCCGACGCTCAAGCAGTGGCGCGAGGACCAGCGCGAGGTCCCCGCGGAGATCGCGGCCTGCTTCGTCATCCAGATCGCCAAGGCCCTCGAGGCGGCGCACACCGCCAAGATCGTCCACCGCGACGTGAAGCCCGAGAACGTGCTCCTCCACGAGGCGCGCACGATCAAGCTCACCGACTTCGGCATCGCGGACATGGTCGACGCTCAGTCGATGACCGCGACGGGCCAGATCCTCGGCTCGCCCGGGCACATGGCCCCGGAGCAGATCGAGGGCAAGGACACCGACGCGCGCAGCGACCTGTTCTCGCTCGGGACCGTCCTCTACTACCTGTCGACCGGCCGGCTGCCCTTCACGGGGCGCAACCCGCACCAGATCCTCAAGCGGATCGTGGACGCCGAGTTCGCCGATCCGCTCCGCGTGAACCCCACCATCGGCGGGCGCATGCGGGCGATCATCATCAAGTCGCTCGAGAAGAGCGCCGACGATCGGTACCAGAGCGCCCCTGAATTCCGCGCGGATCTCGAGGCGTTCGTCCGCGAGGCGGGGATCGAGGACCCCGAGCAGACGCTCGCGGCGTTCCTGGGCGACCCGGAGACGGTGGCGACCGAGCTCCGCAAGGAGACGATCGACCGCCTCATCGAGCGCGGCGAGCGAGCCTCCGACACGGGCGACGTGCCCACGGCGCTCGACTACTACAACCGCGTCCTCGCCCTCGACGACGGCAACCAGCGCGTGCTGAAGCTGATCGAGCGGGTCGGCATGGACCGCCGGCGTCGCCGCGCGCTGCAGATGGGCGCCGGGCTCATCGCGTTCGGCGTCGCGGCGAGCGGTGTCGCCTGGGTGGTCTACACGCGTCCGCCCGAACCGGACCTCCCCGACCCGCCGATCGTCAACGAGGCCGGGGATGCCGGGGTCGAGGCGATCGCCGAGGTCGAGGTCGACGCGGCGGTCGCCGACGAGCCCGTGGACGCCGCCACCGAGGTGGTGGTCGAGGCGCAGCCCGACGCCGCCGTGCTCGACAACCCGTCACGGCCGGTGATCGCGGCGCGCGCGGCCCCGGACCGCTCGGTGCGGCTCCGGCCCAACGTCCAGGACGTCCTCATCCGCATCGACGGCCACGATCTCGGCGCCTACCAGATCGACGTCCGAGGCCCCGTGAGCTTGTCGGTCGGAACCCACGAGATCGTCCTGGTGCCGCGCGGCGAGCTCGTCTCGGAGTACCAGCCGACCACCAGGCAGGTCCGCGTCCCGGCGGGCAGCGACGAGCTCGTCTTGCAACTGGTCCTCGCCCCGCGGGACGCGAAGCTGTCCGTGTCCACCAATGCCCCCGACGCCACCGTCTCCGTCGACGGGGGCCGCGGTACCCGGGACGGCACTCCGGACAGCGTCATCTACGTGCCTCTCGGGACCTCCCCGCAGGACGTTCGGATCACGGTCAGCGCCCCCGGTTACGTGTCGCAGACCCTTCTGCGGAGAATGCATGGCGTCCCCGAGGGCGGGACCACGACGGAGATCCGCGTGAACCTCCAGCGCGAGGGCGAGCGGGCCGAGGCCCCGTAGTTACCGGCACGACGGCAAACGGGTTAATGATATGGGTGGGGCGCTTCGCCCGGCGGAAACGCTTGCCCGTCGTTTGCAAAAAGCTGTTGCTGGTCGCTCTGTTCGGCGTCGTGGCGCTCGCGTCGCCAGGGCGGGCGTTCGCCCAGATCGACGAGGATTTCCGTCAGGCTCGCGAGGCGTACGCGAACGGGGACACCGCCGAGGTGCTCCGGCTCCTCGAGCCCCTCGTCGGCTCGGCCGTCCCCAGCATCGGCGACCACGTGATGGCGCGCGAGGCCCGGAAGTACCTCGCGGCGGCCCACGTCCTGAGCGGCGCCGTCGAGCGCGGCGAGCAGCAATTCCGGTGGCTGCTGGCCGAGAACCGGGATCAGCTGCGGACCATGCAGCTCGACCGGCGGGTCTTCATCCAGGAGGTCCGGGAGGTCTTCGAACGGATCCAGGCGGAGATGATCGCCGCCGAGGAAGAGGCGCAGCAGGACGCGGAGGCCACCCGCGCGGCCGCGCAGGAGCGACGCCGCGAGGCCCTCGTGGCGCTCCTGGCCCAGGCGCAGGAGGACGTGGTCGTCGTCGAGAACGACGAGCTGCCCATGTTCGTGCCCTTCGGGGTGGGCCAGTTCGTGAACGGGGACGAGGAGCTCGGGTGGCTCTTCGCGCTGAGCGAGGGCGCCTTCGTCCTGGCCGCGTTCGCGACCCAGTCGGCCGCCTGGTACATCAACGCCAACCTCCGCGAGATGGATGGGCGCATCGTGCGGGGCTACGACGCCCTGCTCGGGGGCCTCTCGATCGCCAACCTCGTCACCGCCGCCGTGTTCGTGGTGCTCGCGGTGGCGGGAGTGATCGAGGCCCGGCTGAGCTGGCAGCCGACCCGCACGATCCGCCGCCGGCGCGAGATCGACCCCGAAATCCTCGATCGCCTCGAGCTCGGGCTCGGCGACGGAGCGGGCGTCGGATTCCGCTTCTAGAATCCTCCTTGACAGTGCCCCGGTCGCCAGTAATCTTCCGCTCCCCCGCGGCCCGGGATCAATCCCGCTGCACCCGCGGAACCCCTCGATTCTCATTGCAGTTCCACCTCGCGGCCCGTCTCCATCCGAGCATGGGAGCGCGGCCCGACCGAGACCCTGATGCCCACGATCAACCAGCTCGTCCGTAAGGGACGCAAGATCCCGAAGGCCAAGACGGCCTCCCCGGCGCTCCAGAACTGCCCGCAGAAGCGCGGCGTCTGCGTCCGCGTCTACACGACCACGCCGAAGAAGCCGAACTCGGCCCTCCGCAAGGTCGCCCGCGTGCGGCTCTCGAACGGCATCGAGGTCACGACCTACATCCCCGGGGAGGGTCACAACCTCCAGGAGCACAGCGTCGTGCTCATCCGCGGCGGTCGTGTGAAGGATCTCCCCGGCGTCCGCTACCACGTGGTCCGCGGCGCGCTCGACGCGTCCGGCGCGGCGGGCCCCTCGAACACCAACAAGGCCAGCCGGACCCAGGGCCGGTCGAAGTACGGCGTCAAGCGCCCCAAGAGCTGAGGACTGAGATGCCCCGCCGCCGCGAAGTACCCAAGCGTAAGGTCCTGCCCGATCCGAAGTTCCGGGATCGGATGGTCACCAAGTTCTGCAACGTCGTCATGAAGGACGGCAAGCGCGCCGTCGCCGAGAGCATCGTCTACGGCGCCTTCGAGATCATCGAGACCCGCTACAAGGAGGATCCCATCGAGATCTTCCGCAAGGCGCTCGACTCGGTGAAGCCGCGCGTCGAGGTCAAGAGCCGCCGCGTCGGTGGTGCGACCTACCAGGTCCCGGTCGAGGTTCGCTCCGACCGTCGGCTCGCGCTCGCGATGCGCTGGCTCGTCTCCTACAGCCGCTCGCGCGGCGAGAAGACGATGACCGAGCGGCTCGCCGCCGAGCTCAAGGAAGCGGCCGAGGGCCGCGGCAACGCCGTCAAGAAGCGCGAAGACGTGCACAAGATGGCGGAAGCGAACAAGGCGTTTGCACATTACCGCTGGTGATCCATAAGGGGTCCCCAGACACACGAAGTTTCGGAAGGTCCGCCGCGGCTCGCCGCGCCGAGGAAACCACCGGGATGGGAGTCGCCCAAGCGTTCATGAAGACCAGACCATAGACGAGTGCCGTAGCGCGGAGCGCAGGAGCCCCGCACGAGAACGTCACTCGAGACCCTCTCCGGGAAAAGCGATCCGAGGGTGATCGCGCAGGCCGGGGGGGGTCTCGCTGCGTCTGCCCCCCGGTCTCACTTCAACCCCGCTTCGCCGACCCCATCCGATCTGAACGAGAGACTCCTCCAGTGCCCCGCAAGTACCCCCTCAAGCGCACGCGTAACATCGGCATCATGGCCCACATCGATGCCGGGAAGACCACGACGACTGAGCGGATCCTCTACTACACGGGGGTCAACTACAAGATCGGCGAGGTCCACGACGGCGCTGCGACCATGGACTACATGGAGCAGGAGCAGGAGCGCGGGATCACCATCACGTCGGCCGCCACGACGTGCTTCTGGCAGACGAAGGCCGGTCCGTTCGAGGGCGAGCAGACCCGCATCAACATCATCGACACCCCCGGCCACGTCGACTTCACGATCGAGGTCGAGCGCTCGCTGCGCGTGCTCGACGGCGCGGTCGCTTGCTTCGACGGCAAGGAGGGCGTCGAGCCCCAGTCCGAGACCGTCTGGCGCCAGGCCGACAAGTACAAGGTCCCGCGCATCTGCTTCGTGAACAAGATGGACAAGGCCGGCGCCGACTTCCCGCGCGCGCTCGCCACCATCAAGGACCGCCTCGGGGCGCCCGCCGTCGCCATCCAGCTGCCCCTCGGCAGCGAGGACCAGCACGAAGGCGTCATCGACCTCCTCACGATGAAGGCGTTCCGGTTCCACAACGACCAGCTCGGGGCCGAGTGGGACATCATCGACATCCCCGCCGAGCTCGTGGACCAGGCCGAAGAGGCCCGCATGGTCCTCATCGAGGCGGTCGCCGAGGTCGACGAGAAGCTCATGGAGCGGTTCCTCGGCGACGACACCGACTTCACCCCCGACGAGATCCGCGCGGGCATCCGCGCCGGCACCCTCGCCCAGAAGATGGTCCCCGTCCTCTGCGGCTCGGCCTTCAAGAACAAGGGCGTCCAGCAGCTCCTCGACGCCGTCGTCGACTACCTCCCCTCGCCCGTCGACGTGCCGCCGATGTTCGGCACCGACCCGGACGACAAGGAGAAGAAGATCGAGCGCAAGGCGTCGGACGACGAGCCCTTCAGCGCGCTCGCCTTCAAGATCATCAACGACCCCTTCGTCGGTCAGCTGACGTTCATGCGGGTCTACTCGGGCCAGATCGAGAGCGGCACCGCCGTCCTCAACGCCCGCACCGGCAAGCGCGAGCGCATCGGCCGCCTCGTGCAGATGCACGCGAACAACCGCGAAGAGATCAAGGAAGTCTTCTGCGGCAACATCGTCGCGGCGGTCGGCCTCAGCAACGTCAACACGGGTGACACGCTCTGCGACGCGAACCACCCCGTGATGCTCGAGCGGATGGAGTTCCCGGAGCCCGTCATCTCGGTCGCGATCGAGCCGAGGACGAAGGTCGACTCCAAGAAGCTCGGCGAGGCGCTCAGCAAGCTGCAGAAGGAAGACCCGAGCTTCCGCGCGTTCACCGACGAAGAGACCCTACAGACGATCATCGCCGGCATGGGTGAGCTCCACCTCGAGGTCATCGTCGACCGGCTCAAGCGCGAGTTCAAGGTCGAGTGCAACGTGGGCGCCCCCCAGGTCGCCTACCGCGAGTCGGTCCGCGACTGGGTCAAGGCCGAGGGCCGCCTCAAGAAGCAGACCGGCGGCCGCGGGATGTTCGGCCACTGCTGGATCGAGCTCGGCCCCGTCGCCGAGGACGACGAGAGCAACTTCATCTTCGAGAACAACATCACCGGCGGCGTGATCCCGAAGGAGTTCATCTCGCCGATCTCGAAGGGCATCTCCGACGCGATGACGCGCGGCGTGCTCGCCGGCTACCCCGTCATCCGCTGCCACGTGAAGCTCTTCGACGGCAGCTACCACGACGTCGACTCGAGCCAGGCGGCCTTCGAGATCGCGGGCTCCCTCGCCTTCCAGGAGGGCGCGAAGAAGGCAGGCATTCACCTGCTCGAGCCGATGATGGACGTTGAAGTCCGCACGCCCGAGGACTACATGGGCGACGTCATCGGCGATCTCAATTCCCGCCGCGGCAACGTCGGCAAGATGGAAGACCTGGGGAACATGAAGGTCATCACGGCCCTCGTCCCTCTGTCGGCCATGTTCGGGTACGCGACGGATCTGCGGTCCAAGACCCAGGGCCGCGCCGTCTACACCATGCAGTTCGAGAAGTACGCCCCGGTGCCTACCAATATCGCCGAGGAAATCATCGCCAAAGCCAAGGGCGGTTGAAGCGGCTCGCCCGCGCTGGAGATAGAAGATGTCCAAGGAAAAGTTCAATCGCACCAAGCCGCACGTGAACGTCGGCACGATCGGTCACATCGACCACGGCAAGACCACGTTGACGGCCGCGATCACCAAGGTGATGAGCGACAAGCACGGCGGGAAGGCCATCTCGTACTCGGACATCGCCAAGGGCGGCACGGTCCGTGACGACACGAAGATCGTCACGATCGCCACCAGCCACGTCGAGTACGAGTCGGACACGCGCCACTACGCGCACGTCGACTGCCCCGGCCACGCCGACTACGTGAAGAACATGATCACGGGCGCCGCGCAGATGGACGGCGCGATCCTCGTGGTCAGCGCGCTCGACGGCCCGATGCCGCAGACGAAGGAGCACGTGCTCCTCGCCCGCCAGGTCGGCGTGCCGAAGATCGTCGCGTTCCTCAACAAGTGCGACGCGGTCGACGACCCCGACCTCCTCGAGCTCGTCGAGATGGAGGTCCGCGACCTCCTCAACGCGTACCAGTTCGAGGGCGACGACGCCCCGGTGGTCCGTGGCTCGGCGCTCCTCGCGCTCCAGGGCAAGGCCGAGGGCATCGAGTCGATCGAGAACCTGGTCAAGGCGATCGACGACTTCATCCCGGAGCCGGTCCGCGAGACCGACAAGCCCTTCCTGATGGCCATCGAGGACGTGTTCTCGATCAAGGGCCGCGGCACCGTGGTCACCGGCCGCATCGAGCGCGGCATCATCAAGGTCGGCGAGGAGGTCGAGATCATCGGCTTCCGCGACACCTCGAAGACCACCGTCACGGGCGTCGAGATGTTCCGCAAGCTCCTCGACCAGGGCCAGGCGGGTGACAACGTCGGTTGTCTCCTCCGCGGCATCGACAAGGACGGCGTGGAGCGTGGCCAGGTCCTCGCGAAGCCCGGCTCGGTCAAGCCGCACCGCATCTTCGACGGCGAGGTCTACGTGCTCAAGAAGGAGGAGGGCGGCCGTCACAAGCCGTTCTTCGACGGCTACCGCCCGCAGTTCTACATGCGGACGATGGACGTGACGGGCTCCATCAAGCTGTCCGAGGACGTCAAGATGGTCATGCCGGGCGACAACGTCTCGATGAAGGTCGAGCTCATCGTCCCGGTCGCGATGGAAGAGAAGCAGCGCTTCGCCATCCGCGAGGGCGGCCGCACCGTGGGCGCCGGCGTCATCACCAAGATTCACGAGTGAGCTAGCTGACTATGGCAACCAAGATCAGGATTCGCCTCAAGGCGTACGACCACCGACTCCTCGACCAGTCGGCGTCGGAGATCGTGGAGACGGCCAAGCGCACGGGGGCCCGCGTCGCGGGTCCGATTCCGCTGCCTACCCGCATCTCCAAGTTCACCGTTCTCCGTGGACCGCACGTGGACAAGAAGAGCCGCGAGCAGTTCGAAATCCGGACGCACAAGCGTCTGCTCGACATCCTCGAGCCCAATCAGCAGACCCTCGAGGCGCTGATGAAGCTCGATCTGTCGGCGGGCGTCGAAGTCGAAATCAAGTCGTGACGGAGTAGCGAGATGGCCAAGGTCACGGTTTACAACCTCGATCGCAAGAGTGTCGGAGAGCTCGAGCTCTCGGACGAGATCTTCGGTGGCGAGGTCAACGAAGCGCTCTTCTACGAAGTGGTGAAGGCGCAGCTCGCGTCCCGCCGCGGCGGGAACAGCAAGGTCAAGTGCCGCGCGGAGGTCAAGGCGACCAGCGCGAAGATGTACCGCCAGAAGGGCACCGGCCGCGCGCGGCACGGGAACGAGGCGGCGCCGCACTTCCGCGGTGGTGGACGGGCCTTCGGCCCCAAGCCGCGCGACTACAGCTACAAGCCGCCGCGCAAGATGCGCAAGGGCGCGCTCCGGAGCGCGCTCGCGCTCAAGCTGCAGGAGGGTCGCCTCCTCGTGGTCGACAGCTTCGACCTCCCCGAGGTGAAGACCAAGGGCCTCGCCAAGGTCCTCGACGTCCTCGCGGTGCCGAAGAGCTCGGTCATCGTCGACGCGGCGGACAACAACAACCTGCGCCTCAGCGCGCGCAACCTCGACACCCACCAGTTCCTGCCCCCCGAGGGTGTCAACGTCTATGACGTGCTCCGCCACGAGCACCTCATCCTGACCAAGGGCGCGGTCGCCGCGCTCGAAGCCCGGTGCAAGTGATGACCCCCGAACAGATCATCAAGCGCCCGCTCATCCTGACCGAGAAGGGTCAGCTCCTCCGCGAGGACGAGAACAAGTACCTCTTCGAGGTCGAGCGGACGGCGACCAAGCGGCAGATCCGCGACGCGGTCGAGAAGCTCTTCGAAGTGAGCGTCACGAACGTCAACACCCTCATCGTCCGTGGTCGGATGCGCCGCATGGGTCGCGGCCGCGCGAAGACCAAGAACTGGAAGAAGGCCATCGTCGAGGTCGCCGAAGGCGAGACGATCGAGTTCTTCGAGGAAGCCTGAGCCAATGCCCATCAAGCGTTTCAAGCCGACCTCGCCGGGTCGCCGCCAGTTCGAGGTCGCCGACTTCAGCGACCTGACGAAGGGCGTCAAGCCCGAGCGCGCGCTCACGAAGTTCAAGAAGGTCAGCGCGGGCCGCAACAACTCCGGTCGCATCACCGTGCGCTTCCGGGGTGGCGGACACCGCCGTCGCTACCGCGTCATCGACTTCAAGCGCAGCAAGGTCGGGATCCCCGCGAAGGTCGCGTCGATCCAGTACGACCCGAACCGCTCGGCGCGCATCGCGCTGCTGAACTACGTCGACGGCTTCAAGAGCTACATCCTCGCGCCCGACGGCGTGAAGGTGGGCGACACGCTCGTCTCGAGCCGCCACGCGGACATCCAGCCGGGCAACGCGATGCCGCTCCGCTACATCCCGACCGGCACGCTCGTCCACGCGATCGAGCTCAAGATCGGCAAGGGCGCGCAGCTCGTCCGCTCCGCCGGCACCTCGGCGCAGCTGATGGCCAAGGACGGCGACTACGCCCAGGTGCGGCTCCCCTCCGGCGAGGTCCGGATGGTCCACCTCAACTGCCGCGCGACCATCGGTCAGGTCAGCAACTCGCAGCACGCGCGCATCAGCCACGGCAAGGCCGGGCGCACGCGCTGGCTCGGTCGCCGCCCCCACAACCGCGGCGTCACCATGAACCCCGTCGATCACCCGATGGGTGGCGGCGAAGGCCGCACCTCGGGCGGCCGGCACCCTTGCTCGCCGTGGGGTCAGCTCTCCAAGGGGCTCAAGACCCGGCGCAACAAGTCGTCGAACAAGTTCATCGTCCGCCGCAGGAAGAAGAAGTAGCCATGTCACGCTCCCTCAAGAAGGGTCCCTTCATCGACGACCACCTCCTGCGGAAGGTGGAGGCCGCCGCGCAGACGGGTGACCGTCGCGTGATCAAGACCTGGTCGCGGCGTTCGACGATCTTCCCCGAGATGGTCGGGATGACGTTCAACGTCCACAACGGCCACAAGTTCGTGACCGTGTTCGTCAGTGAGAACATGGTCGGTCACAAGCTCGGCGAGTTCGCGCCGACCCGGCAGTTCGGCGGTCACATCGCCGACAAGAAGGGCAAGCGTCGCTGATGGAATCCGTAGCCAAAGCAAGGTTCCAGCGCATCTCCGTCCGCAAGGCGCGGGTGATCCTGGACATGGTGCGCGGTCAGAACGCCGCGACCGCGCTCGACGCGCTGCGCTTCACGCCGAAGTCGGCCGCGCCGATCGTCGCGAAGGTCATCGACAGCGCCATCGCCAACGCGCAGCAGAGCGAGACCGACGTCGACCTCGACAAGCTCTACGTGAAGGCGTGCTGGGCGGACAAGGCGCCCGACCGCTTCATGCGGCGCTGGCGGCCGCGCGCGATGGGCCGGGCGACGAAGATCGTCAAGGGCATGAGTCACATCACCGTCGTGCTCGGTGAACGAGGAGAGGCCTGAGTCATGGGGCAGAAGACACATCCGTACGGCTTCCGCCTGGGCGTCGTGAAGACGTGGACCAGCAAGTGGTACGAGGACAAGCAGTACGCCAAGTGGCTCCACGAGGATCTCAAGATCCGTCGCGTCGTCCGTGACAAGCACGCGCACGCGGGCATCGCGGGCATCGAGATCGAGCGCGCCGCGAACAAGGCCAAGGTCATCATCGCGACCTCGCGTCCGGGGATGATCATCGGCAAGCGCGGCGCCGGCGTCGAGCAGCTCCGCGCCGACCTCCAGAAGATCACGGACAACGAGCTGTTCGTGGACATCCAGGAGGTCCGCAAGGCCGAGACCAACGCGCAGCTCGTGGCCGAGAACATCGCCACCCAGCTCGTCCGCCGCGTCGCCTTCCGGCGCGCGATGAAGAAGGCGGTCTCGACGGCGATGAAGTTCGGCGTCAAGGGCATCCGCGTCTACGCGGGCGGCCGCCTCGGCGGCTCGGAGATCGCCCGGAGCGAACAGTACCGCGAGGGTCGCGTCCCGCTCCACACCCTGCGCGCCGACATCGAGTACGGCAGCGCGACCGCGAAGACCACCTACGGAACCATCGGCGTGAAGTGCTGGATCTTCAAGGGCGAGATCCTCCCCCAGCGTCGCCGGCGGATCGGGTCCTGAGGAGAGAACCATGCTGCAGCCCAAGCGCACCAAGTTCCGTAAAGCCTTCAAGGGTCGCCACCGCGGCCTGGCGCAACGCGGGAGCGACGTCACCTTCGGTGACTACGCCCTCCAGGCCGTCGGCCGCGGGCGCCTCACCGCCCGGCAGATCGAGGCCGCTCGTATGGCGATCCAGCGCAAGGTGAAGCGCGCTGGCAAGCTCTACATCCGCGTCTTCCCCGACAAGCCGATCACCAAGAAGCCGCTCGAGACTCGGATGGGTAAGGGGAAGGGCGCCGTCGACCACTGGGTCGCGCTCGTTCGCCCCGGCAAGGTGCTCTACGAGATCGAGGGTATCCCCGAGGAGCTCGCTCGCGAGGCGTTCCGCGTCGCTGGCCACAAGCTCTCCGTCGCCACTCGCTTCCTGACGCGGGAGGAGCAGCTGTGAAGATCGCCGAGCTCCGAGAGCAGACCACCGAAGAGCTGACCGAGCAGGAGCGCAACCTGACGCGCGAGCTCTGGAAGACCCGGATGGACAATCACACCAACCAGCTCGACGACACGGCGAAGATCCGCCGGCTTCGTCGGGACATCGCGCGCGTCAAAACGCTTCTCGGCGAGCGCAGCCGGGCGGAGGGCTGAAGTCATGGGTGAGCCGACCCCGAAGAAGGATTCGACCCGAGGCAGCCGGCGCAAGCTGGTGGGCCGCGTGGTCAGCGACACGAAGAAGCCCGGCCGGGCCCAGAAGACGATCGTCGTCCAGGTGACGCGTCGCTTCCGCGACCCCGTCTACGGCAAGTACGTCAAGCGCCGGAAGAAGTTCCACGCGCACGACGAGACCGAGCAGTTCCGCCTCAACGATCTCGTCGAGATCGTGGAGTGCCGTCCCCGCTCCGCCACCAAGCGCTGGGAGGCGATCCGCCTCATCGAGCGCCCCGAGGAGGTCTGAGATGATCCAGACCGAAAGCGTGCTCGACGTCGCCGACAACAGCGGCGCGAAGCGGGTTTGCTGCATCAAGGTGCTCGGCGGTAGCCGGCGCCGTTACGCGGGCCTCGGCGATCTGATCGTCGTCTCCATCAAGGAGGCGATGCCCACCGCCAAGGTCAAGAAGGGCGACGTGGCCAAGGCCGTCATCGTCCGGACCAAGTTCGAGCACCAGCGCCCCGACGGGACGGTGGTCAAGTTCGACACGAACAGCGCCGTGCTGCTGAACGCCAACCTCGAGCCGCTCGGCACCCGGATCTTCGGGCCGGTCGCGCGCGAGCTCCGCACCAAGCGCTTCATGAAGATCGTGTCGCTCGCTCCGGAGGTGGTGTGATGGGACAGCGCCTCAAGCAGGACGACCGCGTGGTCGTCATCGCCGGCCGGGACAAGGGCCGGCAGGGGCGGATCCTGAAGGTCTTCCGCGAGGTCGACCGGGTGATCGTCGAGGGGATCAACGTCGTGCGCCGGCACCAGAAGCCGACGCCGCAGAACCCCGAGGGCGGGATCATCGAGAAGGAGATGCCGATTCACATGAGCAACGTGATGCTGTGGGACGACGACGCCGCCGCCCCCACCCGCGTCCGCTTCGTGACCGACGACGAGGGCAAGAAGTCCCGCGTCACCGTGAAGAGTGGAAAGGCCCTCGACTGATGGGTACCTACGTCAATCGCCTCCAGCAGCGATACGCCGACGAGCTCGTCCCCGCGCTCAAGAAGGAGCTCGGCGTCGACAACGTCATGCAGGTTCCGCGGCTCAAGAAGATCGTCGTGAACATGGGCCTCGGCGAGGCCGTGCAGAACGCGAAGTTCCTCGACGCCGCCGTGGAAGAGCTCGTCGCGATCACGGGTCAGAAGCCCGTCGTCACGAAGGCCAAGAAGTCGATCGCCGGCTTCAAGCTCCGTGAGAACGCCTCGATCGGCGCCATGGTCACGCTGCGCAGCACGCGCATGTGGGACTTCGCGGACCGCCTGATCACGGTCGCGCTGCCTCGCGTGCGCGACTTCCGCGGCGTCAGCCCCAAGGCCTTCGATGGCCGCGGCAACTACACCCTCGGCATTCGGGAGCAGATCGTCTTCCCGGAAATCAACTACGACAAGATCGACAAGATCCGCGGGATGAACATCACGTTCGTGACCACCGCGGAGAACGACGAGCATGGCCGTGCCCTCCTGCGGGCGCTCGGCATGCCGTTGCGGAAGTAAGAGGAAGCCATGGCCAGCGCCCGCAGTTTCGCGAAGCTGAACAAGACCCCGAAGTTCAAGGTCCGTCACCACAACCGTTGCAAGGTGTGTGGTCGGCCTCGGGGTTACTACCGCAAGTTCGAGCTCTGCCGTCTTTGCCTGAGGAAGTACGCCCTCGCCGGCGACATCCCGGGTGTCACCAAGTCGAGCTGGTGAGGGGAGAACCAACGCCATGATGACCGATCCCATCGCCGACATGCTCGCCCGCATCCGCAACGCGTCCCTCGCGCGGCAGGACCGAACGAGCATCCCCCACTCCAAGCTGAAGGTCTCCATCGCGGAGATCCTCAAGGCGGAGGGCTTCATCGACGACTACGCCGTGGACGAGACCGGCCACGGGTCGATCCAGCTCGAGCTCAAGTACGGCCGTGACCGCGAGAGCGCGATCGCCGGCATGAAGCGCAAGAGCCGCCCCGGCCGCCGCATCTACGTCGGCTACCGCGACATCCCGACCGTCCTCAACGGCCTCGGCGTCGCGATCATGAGCACGTCCCGCGGCGTGATGACCGACCGGACCGCCCGCGAGCAGCAGGTGGGCGGCGAAGTCCTCTGCGAGGTTTGGTGATGTCCGAGCAATCCGAAACGCTGCGGCAGTCGCGTGTGGGCAAGCGCCCCGTCCCGGTCCCCGCCGGCGTCACGGTCACCATCTCCGGTGACCGTGCCGTGAAGGTCAAGGGTCCCAAGGGCGAGCTCGAGCGCACCTTCCACGACGACGTCGTGATCAAGCAGACCGGTGAGGGCGTCGTCGTGACCCCGAACGGGAAGCCGCGCCGCTTCGCCCAGTTCCAGGGCCTCAGCCGCGCGCTCCTCCGCAACATGATCGAGGGCGTCAGCGATGGCTACAAGATCTCCCTCGACCTGTTCGGCGTCGGCTACCGCGCCACCATCGAGGGTCAGACGCTGACGCTGAGCCTCGGCCTCTCGCACCAGGTGGTGCACACGCTCCGTCCGGGCGTCTCGGCGACCATCGAGACCATCGACGACGGTGGCACCAAGCGCCCGCGGGTTCACCTCGCGTCGTGCAACAAGGAATCGCTCGGTCAGGACGCGGCTCAGATCCGTTCGTACCGTCCGCCGGAGCCCTACAAGGGCAAGGGCGTGCGCTACACGGGTGAGCGCATCCGCGAGAAGGCCGGAAAGACAGGGTCCTGACGATGTCGCAGAGTGACAACCGCACGCGCCGCAAGCGCCGCATCCGCAAGAAGGTCAACGGCACCACCGAGCGCCCGCGACTGTCGGTGTTCCGCACCGCCCGCCACATCTACGCGCAGGTCATCGACGACGTTCAGGGCGCGACCCTCGTCGCCACCTCGACGCTCGCCAAGGATGTGCGAGATCAGGTCGGCGAGGTCGACAAGACCGCCGCGGCGAAGCTCGTCGGAGCCGCGATCGCGAAGGCCTGTGCCGACAAGGGCATCGAGAAGGTCGTCTTCGACCGCAATGGTTTCATCTACCACGGGCGCATCCGTGCGCTGGCCGAGGCCGCGCGTGAAGCGGGCCTGAGCTTCTGAGAGACGTACACATGCGACCGATCATCGATCCCAACACCCTCGAGGACCTGCAGGAGCGGGTCATCCACATCAACCGCGTCGCGAAGGTCGTCAAGGGCGGCCGTCGCTTCAGCTTCAGCGCGCTCGTCGTCGTCGGGGATGGCAACGGCCACGTGGGCGTCGGCCTGGGCAAGGCCAACGAGGTCCCCGACGCGATCCGCAAGGGGAACGAGCGGGCCAAGAAGAACATCGTGAAGATCCCGCTCATCGAGGGGACCATCCCGCACGCGATCGTCGGTCATCACGGGGCCGGCAACGTCGTCCTTCGTCCGGCCAGCCCGGGTACCGGCGTCATCGCCGGCGGCCCGGTCCGCGCGGTCGTCGAGGCGGCCGGCATCAAGGACGTGCTGAGCAAGATCCTCGGCACGACCAACCCCCACAACGTGGTCAACGCCACGATGGAAGCCCTGACCTCGCTCGAGTCCGCCGAGGACGTCGCCGCGCGCCGGGGCAAGACGGTCGAAGAGGTCCGGGCATGAGCACGAAGCTGAAGGTGACGCAGATCCGTAGCGGGATCGGGCGTCCGGCGAACCAGAACAAGGTCCTCAAGGGCCTCGGGCTGCGCGGACCGCACAGCCAGGTCATCGTCGACAACACGCCCTCGTTCCGTGGGCAGATCAAGAAGGTGATCCACCTCGTCGCGGTGGAGGAGTCCCATGGCTGAAGAGACCAACGAAGTCCCGATCCTCTCGCGCCTCCGGGCGCCCGAGGGCGCGGTCCAGAAGAAGACCCGCTTCGGCCGAGGCCGCGCGTCGGGTCACGGCAAGACCTGCGGCCGTGGTCAGAAGGGCCAGAAGGCTCGTCAGCCCGGCCGCATCCACAAGCGCCACTTCGACGGCGGCCAGATGCCGCTCGTGCAGAAGCTCCCCAAGGTGGGCTTCAACAACATCTTCGCCAAGGTCGTGGCCGAGGTGAACGTGCGTGATCTCGACCGCTTCGACGCCGGATCGACCGTGGACCTCGAGGCGCTCGTCGCCGCCGGGCTCATCCAGGGCCGCTTCGACGTGGTCAAGCTCCTCGGCAACGGCGAGCTCGACCGCAAGCTCACGGTCCAGGTCCACCGCTACAGCAAGAGCGCCAAGGCCAAGATCGAGGCCGCGGGCGGCACCGCCCAGGTCCTCGGGGAGGGTCGCGTTGAAGGAGGCCCGGCGAGCGAATAGGCTCCCGGCCCACTTGTCCTGAGACCGACCGTCCCTTCACCTCGCCCGGAAGCAGACCACGCATGAGCGCCTTTGCGAACATCGCGAAGATCCCCGAGCTTCGCCGCCGCATCCTCTTCACGTTGGGGATGCTCGCGGTCTACCGCGTCGGCATCTTCGTCACGACGCCTGGCGTCGACCGTGCCGCGATGCGGGAGTACGTCTCCTCGTCGGCGGGCTTCCTCGGGATGTTCAACCTGTTCTCGGGCGGGGCGCTCGAGCAGCTGTCGATCTTCGCGCTGGGCATCATGCCCTACGTGTCGGCGAGCATCATCCTCCAGCTGATGACCGTCGTCGTGAAGCCCCTCGAGGAGCTTCGCAAAGAGGGCGAGGCCGGTCAGCGCAAGATCAACCAGTACACGCGCTACGGCACCGTCGTGCTGAGCATCGTGCAGTCGCTGAGCATCGCGTTCTGGCTCGAGAGCCTGAACGGCCAGGTCCCGAGCGGCGAGATCGTTCACGATCCAGGCTGGGGCTTCCGCTTCCTGACCGCGATCTCGCTGACCACGGGCACCGCGTTCATCATGTGGCTCGGCGAGCAGATCACCGAGCGCGGGCTCGGCAACGGCATCTCGCTCATCATCTTCGCGGGCATCGTCGCGAGCATCCCCGACGACTTCTTCCAGCTCTTCAACCAGGCGGGCATGGGGCAGATCACCCCCGTGAACCTCCTGATGTTCGTCGCCGCCGCCCTCGGCGTCGTCGCGGTCATCTGCTTCTTCGAGCGCGGCCAGCGTCGGCTCCCCATCCACTACGCGAAGCGGATGGTCGGGAGAAAACTCTATGGCGGCCAGACCTCGCACCTGCCGCTGCGGGTGAACATGAGCGGCGTCATCCCGCCGATCTTCGCCTCGTCGCTGCTGATGTTCCCGCAGCAGCTCGCCAACTTCAACGTCCCGCTGATGGCCGACGTCAACGACGCCATCGCGCCCGGGAGCTGGCAGTTCACGACGATCTACGTGATCCTCATCATCTTCTTCTGCTTCTTCTACACGGCGGTCACGTTCCAGCCGGTCGAGGTCGCCGACAACCTCAAGAAGCAGAACGCGTTCATCCCGGGCGTCCGGCCCGGCAAGCAGACGGCCGACTACATCGACCGCGTCGTGACTCGCATCACGGTCGGCGGCTCGATCTACATCGCCGCGGTCTGCACGGTGCCCGGCTTCTTCCGGAGCTACCTCAACATCCCCGCGAGCGTCGCGCAGAGCTGGGGTGGCACCTCGGTCATGATCGTCGTCGGCGTCGCGCTCGACTTCGTCCAGCAGATCGAGTCGCACCTGATCACCCGTCACTACGAGGGCCTCACCGGGCCCAAGGGCGCGGGCCTCCGCAGCCGGAGCCGGGCCTGATCATGGACGTCATCCTCTTCGGGCCGCCGGGCGCGGGCAAGGGCACCCAGGCCAAGATCCTGGTCGAGAAGCTCGGGATCCCGCAGGTCTCGACGGGTGACATGATGCGCGCGGAGCGCGCGAGCGGCTCGGCTCTCGGCAAGAAGTTCGACGAGTACATGAGCAACGGGGCGCTGGTCCCGGACGAGCTCGTCCTCGAGCTCTTCGCGCAGCGCCTCGCGCAGCCGGACGCCGCGGAAGGGGCCATCTTCGACGGCTTCCCGCGCACCGTCCCGCAGGCCGAGGCGCTCGACGCGACCCTGGCCAAGCTCGGCCGCAAGGTGGACCACGTCGTAGCCCTGTCCGTGGACATCGAGGACATCGTCGGGCGGATCACGGGACGGCGGGTCTGCTTGAGTGGACACACCTTCCACGTGCGCTATAGTCCGCCCCCTCCGTCGGGGGTGTGTCCCGAGTGCGGTAGTGAGATCGTCCAGCGCAAGGACGACACGGAGGAGACGGTTCGTACCCGCAACTCGGCGTACGAGAGCCAAACGTTCCCGATTTTGGCTCATTACGAGCCGCTGGGAGTCATCGACAAGATCGATGGCACGGGCACGGTGGAAGAGATCACCGGCCGAATCCTCGCAGCGCTCGGGAAGAGCTAGGAGCCAAGCGAACGAACGAGGTGTCGAACGATAGCGAGCACGAGGGGATCATCGACGAGGCCCTGCCCAGGGGTCTCTACCGGGTGCGACTGGACGACGGGCGGCAAGTCCGCGCCACGCTCGGCACCCACGCCAAGCGCGTGATGATCAAGGTCCTCCCCGGAGACCGTGTCCTCGTAACGCTCAGCCCGTTCGACCCGAGCCGCGGTCGCATCAACGGCAAAGTGGTCTGAGAGAGAAGAACGATGAAGGTCCGACCCAGCGTCAAGAAGATGTGTGACAAGTGCAAGATCATTCGCCGCAAGGGTGTGGTCCGCGTCATCTGTGACAACCCGCGTCACAAGCAGAGGCAAGGCTGAATCATGGCTCGTATCGCCGGCGTCGACCTTCCGGGTCGCAAGCACATCTGGATCTCGCTCCAGTACATCTTCGGGATCGGTCCGCACGTCTCGCGGATCATCTGTGAGAAGGCCGAGATCCCCCTCGACAAGAAGACCGACGACCTCGACGAGAACGAGATCCGCAAGATCCGTGAGGTCATCGACGCCGACTTCAAGGTCGAAGGCGACGCGCGCCGCGAGCGCGCCATGAACATCAAGCGCCTGATGGATCTCGGCTGCTACCGCGGCCTCCGCCACCGCAAGGGCCTCCCGGTCCGCGGTCAGCGGACCAGCACCAACGCCCGCACACGCAAGGGCCCCCGCCGCGGCGCCATGCGTCGCTGAGCCAGGAGTAATCGATGGCAAAGCCCAAGGTACAGCGCGGCAAGAAGAAGCCGAAGAAGAACGTCTCGAACGGGATCGCGCACATCCGTTCGACGTTCAACAACACGATCGTCACGATCACCGACCTCCGAGGCAACGTGGTGTCCTGGGCTTCGGCCGGCGCCCGTGGCTTCAAGGGCTCGCGCAAGAGCACGCCCTTCGCCGCGCAGCTCGCCGCCGAGGACGCCGCCCGCAAGGCGCAGGACCACGGCATGCAGTCGGTCGCCATCTTCGTGAAGGGCCCCGGCGCCGGTCGCGAGTCGGCCCTCCGCGCGTTCCAGACCGTCGGTATGAAGGTCACCCTCATCCGCGACGTGACCCCGATCCCCCACAATGGCTGCCGCCCGCCCAAGCGGCGTCGCGTCTGACGAGAGAGAAGTCCCATGGCTCGTTACACCGGACCGTCCTGCAAGCTCTGCCGTCGTGAGGGGCTCAAGCTCTTCCTCAAGGGCGAGCGCTGTTACACCGACAAGTGCTCGTTCGACCGCCGCCCCTACCCGCCCGGGCAGCACGGTCAGCGCCGCATGAAGTTCACCGAGTACGGCATCCGTCTTCGCGAGAAGCAGAAGGTCCGCCGTATCTACGGGATGCTCGAGAAGCAGTTCCGCTCGTACTTCGACCGCGCGGACCGCACCAAGGGCGTCACGGGTGAGGCCTTCCTCGGTCTCCTCGAGCGTCGCCTCGACAGCACCTGCTACCGCCTCGGCTTCGCGTGGACGCGCAGCGACGGGCGCCAGCTGGTCCGTCACCGTCACGTGAAGGTGAACGGCCAGACCGTGAACATCCCGTCCTTCCAGGTGAAGCCGGGCGACGTCATCACGATCCGCGAGCGCAGCCAGCAGAAGGTGCGCGTGCAGTCCGCCCTCGAGGGTGTGGAGCGCCGCGGGGTCCCCGAGTGGCTCGAGCTCGACAAGGAGAAGCTCACCGGGACCGTCAAGACCATGCCGAATCGGGAGGAGATCACGCTCCCGATTCAGGAGCAGCTCATCGTCGAGTTCTACTCGCGCTAGGGGAAACACTATGGCCGACGCACACATGCAGTTCATCGCAAAGAACTGGCGCGACCTCATCAAGCCGCGCACCGTGCCCGTCGATCAGGACAGCCTGACCGACTACTACGGGAAGTTCACCTGCGAGCCGCTCGAGCGGACCTTCGGGACCACGCTCGGCAACGCGCTTCGCCGTGTCCTCCTGAACTCGCTCCAGGGTGCCGCGATCACCGCCGTCAAGATCGACGGCGCGCTCCACGAGTTCACCTCGGTGCCGGACGTCGTCGAAGACGTCACCGACATCGTGCTGAACCTCAAGGAGGTCGTGGTCCGGGCGCACACGCCGAAGACCCACACGGTCCGGATCGAGAAGGAAGGCCCTGCCGTCGTCACCGCTGGCGACATCCAGGTCACCGACCAGATCGAGATCCTGAACCCCGACCACGTGATCTGCAGCGTCAGCAAGGGCGGCCGCTTCAGCGCCGAGCTCACGATCAACGTGGGTCGCGGGTACGTGCCGGCCGACCGCAACAAGCAGCCCGGCCAGCCGATCGGCACCGTCGCGATCGACGCGCTGTTCTCGCCGGTCCGCAAGGTCAACTACACGGTGACCAACGCCCGCGTCGGCCAGATCACGGACTACGACAAGCTCGCGCTCGAGGTCTGGACGAACGGCTCTGTGACCCCGCAGGACTCGGTGGCCTACGCCGCCAAGATCCTCAAGGACCAGCTCACCATCTTCATCAACTTCGAGGAGGAGGACGAGAGCCTCCACCGCGTCGAAGAGGCTGAGGAGCCGCTCAACGAGAACCTCTTCCGCTCCGTCGAGGAGCTCGAGCTCTCGGTCCGCTCGGCGAACTGCCTGCAGAACGCCAACATCCACCTCATCGGTGAGCTCGTGCAGCGCACCGAAGCCGAGATGCTGAAGACGAAGAACTTCGGCCGCAAGTCCCTGAAGGAGATCAAGGAGATCCTCGCGGACATGGGCTTGAGCCTCGGCATGAAGATCGACAACTGGCCCCAGATGGTCGAGCGCTGGAAGGCGCAGCAGGCCACGGTCTAGGAAAATCCCATGCGACACCGTAAGGCGGGCCGGAAGTTCGGCCGCAACACCTCCCATCGCCGCGCGATGTTCCGGAACCTCGTCGGGAACCTCGTTCTCCACGAGCGGATCGAGACCACCGAGGCGAAGGCGAAGGAGCTCCGTCGGATCGCGGAGCGCATGGTGACTCGTGCCGCTCGGCTCGAGGACGACCTCACCGTCGACGTCAACAAGCTCGACGACGAGGAGCGCCAGCGCGTGCTCGCTCGCCGCGTGCACGCCCAGCGTCTGGTGGCGAAGTTCCTCCCGCCGCGCATGGCGCGCACCACCGAGGACGGCGACGAAGAGACCGTCGACCTCGTCTACAAGCTCTTCCACGACATCGCCCCGCGCTACCTCGAGCGCGTGAAGGAGAACCGTGGCGGTGGCTACACGCGCATCACGAAGATGATGCCGCGCAAGGGCGACAACGCGCCGATGGCGATGATCGAGTTCCTGGACTCGGACGACGCCGGCGGCGCTGAAGCCTGAGCCGGTTCACGACCCGAGCGCGAGCCACACGGCGAGCGCGAGGGTCGCGACACACGAGACGGCGACACCGCACGCGATCCACCCCGCCTTCACGGCCGGAGGGAGCGCGGGCAGGGTGTCGCCGTCGCGCGTCGTGGCGTCCGGAGCTCCGAACGCGGGCGGGGGCTCGCTCTCGGGCGAGCGCATGCGCGCCGCCTGCTCTGCGTCCGCCCAGCGGCGCGGCGCCAGCGCGTAGCGCTTCCAGCGCGGGCGGACCTCGCGCCGAGGCGCCGGGGTGGGCTGCCGCGTGGAGCGGCGGACGAGCTCGCCCAGCGCGCGCCGCGCTTCACGGCCCCTGGCGATCGGGGTCAGCCGGTCCACCAGCGCGCCCGCGTCACGGAAGCGCGCTTCGGGATCGAACGCCATCGACCGCGTGACCACCGCCTCGAGCGCCTCGCTCACCTCGGGGGCGAGCGCGCGCAGCGGCGCGCTCGGATCCGCGTGCCCTCGCAGAAGCATCGCGGGCATCGGAGCCCCATACGGCCGCGCCCCCGCCAGGCACTCGAAGAGGACCACCCCGAGCGAGAACAGATCCGCTCGCGTCGACGGCTCCGCTCCCGGCTCGAGGCGCTCCGGCGCCATGTACCAGAGGTTGCCGCGGACGACGCTCGCCGGCCCGGGACCCGATGACAGGGGCTTGCCGATCCCGAAGTCGGTGAGCTTCACCTCTCCGTCGACGCTGACGAGGATGTTCGCCGGCGACACGTCGCGGTGCACGATCCCCCGCTCGTGCGCGTGCTCGAGCGCCTCGGCGACCTCCAGGCCGACCAGCGCCGCGAGCGGCTCCGGCAGCCGGCGGTCCGGCAAGCTCCGGAGCAGCGCGCGCAGGTCCACGCCCTCGACGAGCTCGAGCGCGAGGTAGCGCTCGGCGGCGACCTCGCCGTAGTCGAGGACCCGCGTGATGTTCCGGTGCCGCAGCTCCGCGATCAGCCGCGCCTCACGCGAGAACAGGCGACGGGTCTCGTCGTCGTCGCCGAGCCGCGGCAGGATCCGCTTCACGCAGAGCCGCTGCCGAAAGCCGCCGGGCCCCTCGCGGACCGCCTCGAAGGCCTCCGCCATGCCGCCCGATCCGAGGCGGCGGGTGACCCGATACGGGCCGATGAAGGATGGGAGTCGCGGATCGAACGCATGCATCTCGGGCCTCCGATGCATGGCTATCGGAGGCTCGAGGCTTCGGTTGCGCGCGAGCCCTCAGGCGGCGTCGGGGAGGGTGACGTCGGCCTCGTCGATCGTGTCGTCGAGGGTGGCCTCGAACGGATCGATCGAGACACGCGCGGGCCGCGCCGGACGCCACAGGAGACCCAGCCCCAGCAGCCCTAGGAGGATCGCCGCGGCGATCCCCCAGCGCGTCCGCGTCGACGACGGGGCCGCCGCGCGCGCTTCGGCGGGCAGCTCCATCGCCGCGAGCGCCGCCACCGCGGCCTCCTGCTCGGGCAGGACCTCGAGCACGCGCCGATAGGCAGCCTCGTCCCACACGCCGCGCTCGGCCGCGCGCTGGGCGGCGAGCAGCTCGACCTGCGCGCGCCATGTCGGGGCGTCCGCGTGGCGCGGCGCGAGCCGGAGGGCGCGCCGATAGTCCGCGTCGGCCTGCTCGGCCTGGCCGGCGGCCGCTGCCCGCGCCGCGAGCTCCGCGTAGCCCGACGCGACCGGGCCGGGCTCCTCGAGCTCGGGCATCCGGGCGAGCACGTCGTCGAACGAGGCGCGCATCGCGTCCAGGTCCCCCGCCGCGCGCGCGGCCTGGCCCGCCTCGAGCGCGATCCTCACCGGCTCCATGCGTCGCGCGTCCATCTGCGCGTAGAGCTCGCGCGACACCCGGTCGGCGCCCCACTCGCGCGGCGGGTGCTCGCCCGTCTCGTTCCTGTAGGCGGTGCGCAGGATCCAGATCGCGTTGGTGCCGTAGGTCTCCATCGCCTCGCGCGCGGCGCGGCGGACCGCTCGGCGGGAGTGCCCCGTGTACGAGACGATGACCCGCATCGCCGACTGGATCCGGGCGTTCGCGTAGGCCCGGAGCAGGTCCGGGAGGCGGTCGACGTCCATCGCCGGGATGACGCGACCGGGGTTGTCGGCGCCCGTGGCGTCGTAGGCGTGTCGGCCCCACTCGCGCACGTGGCGGTCGCCGTCGCCCCGCGCGTAGATCGCGGCCGACGTCAGCGCGACGCCGCGGCGCCGCACCCAGTTGCGGGCCTCCGGCATCCACAGCCCCTCGTCCAGCCCGATCAGCCCGAACGCGGCGCGCTGTGCTTCCAGGCTGTCCATACGCTCGAGCGCGGCCCAGAGCAGCGCCGGCTCGGCCATGGCCACCACCCGCTCGCGCTCCTGCGGGATGTGGTGCTCGCGGCTCAGCTCCTCCATCGCGCCGACGACGAGGTCGGGCTGGAGCGCGTCCTCGGTCCGGCCCAGGCGACGGAACCGGTTCATCACGTCGATCGCCCAGTTCTGCGGCGGTCGACCGCGCCGGATGCGCGCGATGCGACCCCGGATGGCGGGCAGGTCGTCGGGGGTCAGCGCTTCGAACGCGTCGCGCGCCGCCTCGCGGCGGCCGGCGTCGGCGTCGCCGAGCTGCGCCGCGAGCGCGGCGAGCCGCTGCACCTCGGGGGCGTCGTCGGGGAGGGCCTCGACGTCCTGAGCCGCCGCGGTCGCGCTCGTCAGCGCGATCGCGACCGTCAAAACCCCTGCGATCAGGGGACGATACGGAAGTTCGGGAACTCGCCGGTGTAGCTTCGCCATCGCGTCTCGACCCGTTCGACGCGCGCAGTCGAGGGTCCGTGCTGGGCCCAGGAGAGGAGGTCCTTGACCTGATCCTCCTCCCCCTCGGCCACAAGCTCCACGGCGCCGTCGTTTCGGTTCTTCACCCAGCCGGTCAACCCGAGCTGGCGTGCCTCGCGCTGGGCGGAGGCCCGGAAGTAGACGCCCTGGACCCGACCACGCACGACGAGATGTATTCGCTTCTGTGCCATGCGGACCAGCTCCTCCTTACCGAACTGCGCTTAGCGCTCCAAGAAACCCGCAGCCAGCGATCTTGCGGGTCGCACCCGGATCCACTACATCTCCCGGCCCTCTCCTATCTTCGGAGGGGACGAAAGGCTGCGTCATGCGAGAGGGAATCCACCCCGAGTACCTCGATGCCACCATCACCTGTGCGTGTGGTGCGTCGTTTTCGACCCGTTCTACCGCGGGTTCGTACACCGTCGACATCTGCAAGGAGTGCCACCCGTTCTACACGGGCAAGCAGCGCATGGTCGACACGGCGGGTCGCGTCGAGAAGTTCCGCGCGAAGTTCGCCAAGGCCGAGAAGCTGAAGGCCGAAGCGGCCGAGCGCGAAGAGGCCAAGGCCGCCACGACCCCGACTGACGCCGGGTGAGCGAAGACCCGAAGCAGCCGTACATCGGCGGCCAGGCCGTCATCGAGGGCGTGATGATGCGCGCCCCCGGCTGCCTCTCTGTCGCCGTACGGAAGCCCGACGGGGCCATCGCGGTTCGCGAGGGCCCCGTGGTGTCCAAGCTCGCCCGGAGCAAGGCGTGGAAGCTGCCCTTCGTCCGCGGCGTGGCCACGCTCGTGGAGTCGCTCTCGATCGGCTACGGCGCGCTGCGCTTCAGCGCGGAGCAGCAGCTGACCGAGGAGGAGCGCGCCGAAGCGGGCGCCGGCTCGGGTCGCGGCATGATGGTCGTGACGACGCTGATCGCGCTCGGCCTGTTCATGGCCGCGCCCCAGCTCGCCGCCGAGGGGACGTCGCGCCTCCTCGGCGTCGAGCTCGCCGTCGACCAGTGGCAGTTCCACGCCCTGACGGGCGCGTTCAAGCTCCTGATCTTCACGCTCTACCTGTTCGGGATCAGCCGCCTGCCCGACGTGCGTCGCGTGTTCCAGTACCATGGCGCCGAGCACAAGACGATCTTCGCCTACGAGGCGGGGCTCCCGCTCACGGTGTCCAACGTGCAGAAGCAATCGACGTTGCACCCGCGCTGCGGCACCACGTTCCTGGTGGTGGTCATCTTCGTGTCGGTGGTGGCGGGGACGTTCGTGACGCCGCTCTTCATGCCGGCGTGGGCGACGGGGCGCTTCGAGCAGAACCTGATCACGCTCATGGTGCGCATCGCGCTGCTGCCGCCGGTCGCCGCGATCAGCTACGAGCTGCAGCGGGTGAGCGCTCGCTACTGCACGACGGGTCCCCTCCAGGTCCTGTTGTGGCCGGGGTTCCTGTTCCAGAAGATCACGACGCGCGAGCCCGCGGACGATCAGGTCGAGATCGCGATCACCGCGATGCGGGCGGCGATCTGGCGCGAGCAGAACGCGAGCGCGGCGGCCGACGACGAGCCCCTGGTGTTCGAGAGCTTCGAGGGCTTCCTCGAGGACGTCGAGACGTCGCTCCGGCCCCGAGAGGCCTGATGCTCCCCATCGGAAAGCTCGACTCGCTGCGCGCCCGCTACCGCGAGGTGGAGGAGATGCTCTGCCAGCCCGACGTGCTCGGCGACTCCAAGCGCATGACCGCGCTGAACCGGGAGCGCAGCGAGCTCTTCGAGGTGGTGAGCGTCTACGGCGAGTACGAGCAGGTGGGCGCGCAGCTCGCCGACGACCGCGAGGCGCTCGCGGATCCGGAGCTGCGCGAGCTCGTCGAGGCCGAGATCCCCGAGCTCGAGGCGAAGTCGCGCGAGCTCGAGACGAAGCTCGAGGAGCTGCTGCGCCCGACCGATCCGAACGACGCGCGCAACACGGTCCTCGAGATCCGCGCCGGGACGGGCGGCGAGGAGGCGGCGCTCTTCGCCGCGGACCTCTTTCGGATGTACCAGCGCTACGCCGACAAGGTGGGCTGGCGGGTCGAGGTGCTCAGCACCTCCGAGGCCGCCGCGGGCGGCTTCAAGGAGATCGTCGCGCTCGTCACGGGGTCGAAGGTGTACTCCCGCCTCCGGTTCGAAGGCGGCGTCCATCGCGTGCAGCGCGTGCCCGCGACGGAGAGCCAGGGTCGCATCCACACGTCGACCGCCACCGTCGCCGTGCTCCCCGAGGCCGACGAGGTCGACGTCGAGATCGACGAAGGCGACATCGAGTTCCAGGCGACCGGCGCGGGCGGACCGGGCGGGCAGCACGTGAACACGACGAACAGCGCCGTGATCATCAAGCACGTGCCCAGCGGCATCATGGTTCGCTGTCAGGACGAGCGGTCACAGCACAAGAACCGCGCGCGCGCGATGGCGATCCTGCGCGCGAAGCTGCTCGAGCGGGAGCAGTCCGCGGCCGCCGCGTCCGAGGCCGCGGAGCGCCGCGGGATGGTCGGCACCGGCGAGCGCAGCGAGAAGATCCGCACCTACAACTACCCGCAGAACCGGGTCACCGACCATCGCCTCGGGCTGACGCTGCACAAGCTCGATCAGGTCGTCGAGGGTGACCTCGACGAGATCTTCACCGCGCTCCGCGCCGACTTCCAGGCGACGCTGCTCGAGCACCACGCGCCCTGATCGCCGAAACTAGCGAGGGGCCGCGCCCGAAAGCGCGGCCCCTCTGGGATGGGATTGGGATATGGAAACCGTGCGGGGACACGGTTCGGATCGAGCATGGGGATGCTCGGCTCCGACATGGGCACCCGGGGATGGGATGGGACGGGTGCCCGTGCTGTTTCAGGCCATCTGAGCGTCGAGCGCCTTGAGGACCGTCTTGCGGTTCTTGTGGCTGACCTCGTGCTCGCGGACGAGCTCGGCCTGGGCCGCGGTGAGCCGGGCCACCTCGGCTACCGCGTCCTTCGCGTTCAGGTCGTCGTAGTCCGCGATCGGCATCACGAGGCGACGGCTGGTCTTGCCGTTGGTCTTCGGCGCCCGCGCCTTCACGCGGGTCTTCGCCTTCGCCTTCGGCTTCTTCGCGGGCGCGGTCTTCGGCGCCGCGGCCGCGAGCTCGAGCTGCTGAAGCCGCCCGATCTCCTCCCGGACGCGCTCGGAGAAGCGCTCGAGGGCGCGATCGACGCGGTCGATCACGAAGATCTGGAGGCCGCCGAAGGGCAGCCACTTCGGCCGCTCCGCCTTCTCGAGCTCGGCCCGCCGGACCTCGAGGGTCTTGTGCCAGTCCAGGGTGCCCGAACGGACGCGATCCAGCGCGCCGAGGCCGCGGTCCCGAGCCGTCTCCGCGAGCTGGGTGCTCCGCTCCTTGAGGGTTTCGATCAAACGCATGTCGTCTCGCCTCCTTTTGACGCGGCGCGTCACGAACGAGGATTAGATAACGCGCCGCGTCAGGCGCGTCAAGCGACCGCGTCAATTTTGGGGAGCGGGCCGTCCGACCGCGCGCCGGGCGAGGGCGGCGAGGGTGCGGTCGTGGAGACCGCCGAAGGCGCCGTTCGACATGAGCACGACGGTGTCGCCCGGCCGGGCGCGAGCGAGCAGCTCCTCGAGGATCGCTTCGTGGCTCGCGGGCGCGAGGGCGTGATCGCCGATGCTCGCCGCGATCGCGGCGACGTCGAGCCGCTCTCCGTCCGCGATCTCGGGCCGGCCCACGGGCGCGAGGATCGCCACGTCGGCGGAGCGGAACGCGCTCGGGTACTCCTCCTGGTGGAGTCGCCGTGACGCGGTCGCGCTGCGCGGCTCGAAGACCGCGAGCAGGGACCCCTCCGGGTGGCGGGCGCGGAGCCCGCGGAGCGTCTCGCGCACCGCGGTGGGGTGGTGGGCGAAGTCGTCGTAGACCCGGACCCCGTCGGCGACCCCGAGGAGCTCTTGTCGTCGGCGGACCCCGCGAAAGGAGCGCAGCGCGTCGAGCAGCTGCGGCACGGTGGCGCGCCCCGTCTCGGCGGCGAGCGCCATCGCGGCCGTCGCGTTGAGCACGTTGTGATGCCCGGACATCGGGCTGATCACCGTCGGCGTCGCGGAGCCGCCGATGAACAGCTCGAACGGCGCCATCCCGCCTCGCGGCTGGATGGGCGCGGCGACCCAGGTGGGCGAGGCGTCGCCGACGTCGTCGGTGGAGAGCGCGTAGAAGACCACGCGGCAGCGGGCTCGGGCGGCGACCGCGCGGACCTCGGGGCTCCCCGCCCACGCGACGAGGACGCCGTCCTCGGGCATGTCCTCCACGAACCGCTCGAACGCGGCGCGGTAGGCGACCGGGTCGGGGTAGATGTCGATGTGGTCGTGCTCGACCGAGGTCAGGATCGCGGCGCGGGCCCGGTACTGCCAGAGCTTCGGGGTCTTCTCGAAGAACGCGCTGTCGTACTCGTCGCCCTCGACCACGAACGGCGCACCCTCCACGCCGAGGCGGAAGCTCGCGTCGAAGTCGCGCGGGATGCCGCCGACGAGCATCCCGGGCTCCGCGCCCGCGCGGTCCAGGAGGTAGGCGAGGAGCGTGCTCGTCGTCGTCTTCCCGTGGGTGCCGGCGACCACGAACGGCTCGCGCGCCTCGAGGAAGTGCTTCGCGAGCGTCGCCGGGAACGAGGCGTAGGGCAGGCCGCGCTCGATCGCGGCGCGGGCCTCGGGGTGATCGGGCCGACACACGTTGCCCACCACGACGAGGTCGGGGCGCGCGTCGAGGTGGTCGGGCGAGTAGCCCTCGAGCGTCTCGACGCCCCACGCCTTCAACGCGGGTCCCATCGGCGGATGGAAGGCCGCGTCGCTCCCTGTCACCCGGTGCCCCGCCGCGACCAGGAGACCCGCCAACGAGCCCATCCCGGTCCCGCAGACGCCGATCAGGTGGACGTGCATCAGCCGCTGATCAGCTTCTCGACGGTGTCGCGGGCGCGCCCCTCGATCATCGCCTCGAGCAGCTTGCGCACCTTGGGGTGGGCGTCGATGACCCGCTGGACGCGGTGCTTCTCGAACGCGATGACCTTCACGTCGTCGATCGCCTTGACCGTCGCCGTGCGCGGGCTGCCGGTCAGGACGCCGACCTCACCGATGCAGGCGCCTCGGCCGAGTTCGGCGAGGTGGATGGAGGACCCCGCGCCCTTGTCGGTCTCGACGGAGACGCGGCCGCGCATGAGGAGGTACATCGTCGAGCCGATGTCGCCCTGCTTCATCAGGGTCTGGCCCGGGTCGTAGCTGATGACGTAGCCAGTCCGGATGAGCTCGCGGCGACCGTCCTCGTCGAGCGTCTTGAACAGATGGCTCGACTCGATGATCTCCGTGGAGTCGGTGAGGAGCTCGTCGAGCTCTTCGGGTTCCAACGCCCGCCCTCGGGGCGGGATCACCGATGGATTCGACACTGCGACGATCTTAGGGGTCGCCTCGCGGCGACACAAGAATCAGCGCCGTCGGCGCCCGCCGCGGATCGGGACCGGGATCGGCTGCGGAGGCGGGGCCACGAGGCTCTCGATGGCGTCGACGACGCCCTGCCAGAGCTTCTCGAGGGCGTCGGAAAGAGGGGTCTCGGGTCGCTTCGAGTCCGTCATGTGGCGATGGGATGACTATGCGGATCTGTTCGCGGGGAAGCAAGCCCTGTCCGCAACTTGCACACCTTCGGGTGTCACCCCTTCGACTTCTTCACGAAGGTGAAGCCGCCGTCGCCCACGTGATCGATCTGTACCGTGTCGCCGGCGCCGTAGCCGCCGCGCAGGAGGGTCTCCGCGAGCGGGTCCTGGAGGTTCTTCAGGATCACGCGCTTGAGGGGCCGCGCGCCGAAGGCCGGCTCGTAGCCGAGGTCGACGAGGTGGTCCTTGGCGGCGTCCGAGACCTCGATGTCGATGCGCTTGTCGACGAGGAGCCGCGCGAGGCCGCGGAGCTGGATCTCGACGATGCCGCGCAGGTCCTCGCGGCTGAGCGGATCGAAGATGATCGTGTCGTCGATCCGGTTGAGGAACTCCGGTCGGAAGCTCGCGTGGAGCTCGGCGTTGAGCTTCTCCCGTAGCTCCTCGTTGGTGCCCTCGTGGCCGAGGATCACGTGGCCGCCGACGTTCGAGGTCATGATGACGACGGTGTCCGCGAAGTGGGCGAGCCGACCGCGGCTGTCCGTGAGGCGGCCGTCGTCGAGGACCTGCAAGAGGATGTTGAAGACGTCCGGGTGCGCCTTCTCCATCTCGTCGAACAGGACGACGCTGTAGGGCCGCTGCCGGACCGCCTCGGTGAGGTAGCCGCCCTCGTCGCTGTCGACGTAGCCGGGCGGCGAGCCGAGCAGGCGCGCCACCATGTGCTTCTCCATGAACTCGCTCATGTCGAGGCGGGTGAGCGAGTGCTCGTCGTCGAAGAGGAACTCGGCGAGCGCCTTGGCCAGCTCGGTCTTGCCGACGCCGGTCGGGCCGAGGAACAGGAAGCTGCCGATCGGGCGCCGCGGATCGCGCAGCCCCACGCGGCCTCGGCGCACGGCCTTGCTGACCGCCATGACCGCCGGGTTCTGGCCGATGACCCGCTCCTGGAGGCGGTCCTCCATCTTGAGGAGCTTCTCGGCCTCGCCCTCGAGCATCCGCTGGACGGGCACCCCCGTCGTGGCCGCGACCACGTCGGCGACGTCGGCCTCGACCACGCGGTCGCGCACGAGGGACTCGTCCTCGGCCGAGGGATCGCCAGCCGCCGCCTCGGCGTCGGCGAGCCTCTTCTCGAGGAGCGGCAATGTCCCGAACCGGAGCTCCCCCGCCTTGCCGTGATCCTCGGCGGCGCGGGCGTGGTCGTACTCGCGCTGGGCCGCGGCGAGCTCCTCCTTGAGACGACGCACCTCGCCGGTTCGGGCGAGCGCTCCCTTCCAGCGCGCGCGGCCCTCCTCGGCTCTCGGGACCAGCTCCTGGATCTCGGCCTCGATGCGCGCGCGGGTGTCGATGGAGTCCGCGTCGGTGTCGTCCTCGAGGCTCGCCGCTTCGAGGCGCAGGCGCTCGAGGCGACGCTCGATCGTGTCGAGCGCGGCCGGCACGCTCTCCATCTCGACGCGCACGCGCGCGGCGGCCTCGTCGATCAGGTCGATCGCGCTCTTGGGGAGCTGGACGCTCGGCACGTAGCGACGCGCGAAGTTGACCGCCGCGACGAGCGCGGGGTCGGTGATCCGGACGCCGTGATCCATCTCGAAGCGCGAGACCACGCCGCGCAGGATCGCGATCGCCTCGTCGAGCGTCGGCGGCTCGACGGGGATCGGGACGAAGCGCCGCGAGAAGCTCGGCTTCTCGTCGAAGGCCTTCCGCATGCCCTCGGTGGTGGCGATGCCGATCGCGCGCACCTCGCCTCGCGACAGGGCCACGCTGAAGAGGTCGGCGGCGCCGCTCGGGCCGCGCTCGTCGACGAGGCCCGCGAGGTCCGGGATGGCGAGGATCACCTCGCCGCCCGAGTCCCGCACCGCGTCGAGGAGCGCGCGCATGCGCTCCTCGAGCTGCCCGCGGAGCTTCGCGCCGGCCACGAGCGCACCGAGCTCGAGCGACACGAGCCGCCGGTTCTGCAGCATCTTGGGCACGTCGCCCTTGGCCATCCGCATCGCGAGGGCGCGCACGATGGAGTTGCGCCCGACCCCCGCCTCGCCGACGAGCAGGGGGTTGTTCTCGTGGCGCCGCGCGAGGACCTGCAGGATGCGGCGGAGCTCGGCGTCGCGACCGACGACGGGATCGAAGACGCCCTGGGTCGCGAGGCGCGTGAGGTCGCGGCCATAGAGGTCGAGGGGATCGCCCTGCGGCTCCCCCGACGACGACGGCCGGCTCGCGCCGTCCTTGTTGGTCCACGAGGCCCCGCTCTGCGCGGCGGCGCGCAGGATCGGCGCGCTCAGGCCCACCGCGCGGAGCACGTTGCGGACGGGGCCGCTGGTCTCCTGCGCGGCCGCCACCAGGAGGTGGGCGACGGTGACCTTCGTGCCGTCGCGCGAGGCCTCGCCGTCCGCCCGCGTGAGCAGGTCGAGGGTGCGCGGCGACAGGTACGACACCGACCCGCCGCTGCGCGGGAGCTTCCGGACCTCGGCCTCGGCCTCCACGAGCAGATCGGTCGGGTCGACGCCGGCGCGACGGATGGCCTCCTGCACCGACTCCGTGCCTTCGACGAGGCGGTAGAGCAGGTGGAGCGGTTCGACCTCCGAGTTCCCTCGTTCGTCGGCGAGCCCCTGCGCGGCGGCGATGAGCTGTCGCGCGTCTTTCTCGTAGGCCTCGAGCCGGAGCGTCAGCTTGCTCATGGCGCGGGAGCATAACTCACCGGTCGTTCGAGGACGCGTCCGTCCGACCTGGACAGCTCGCTAGGCGCCGCCCTTGTCCGCGTAGACCTGCTTCAGGTCGGTGAGGACCTGCTCGAGGATGCGCTCCTCTTCGCCGGTCAGGTTCCCCGACGTCTTCTCCTCGAGCATCTCGAGGATCTCGATGCTCTGCTGCGCCATCGGCAGATCGGTCTCGCCGCCGTCGGGCCCTTCGACCTCGCCGAGCTGCGCCATGCACGCCGTGCTCAGGGACAGCACGAAGGTCGTGAAGTCGATCGGCGGGATGGCGCGCTCGTCGCTCATTCTTCTTCGGACCCGTCCCGGGGCACGACGGGCGCGCAGGCCACCGCGTTGCTCTCGGCGTCGGGGAGCTTGGCGAGGTGCTTCTGGAGGTCGTCCTGGGTGACGATGCCCTTGGCCATGTTTCGGGCGACGACGCGCTTGTCGAGGATGAAATCGGGGTGCGACATGCGGCGGAGTCTACGAGCGCCCGTTGCACTGTCAATGAAGGGGCTCTAACGAGATGCGGTGACCACCTCCGGCTACTCCGTCCTGGGCCCCGAGATCGTCAAGGACCTCCACGATCCGCGGCGGGACTTCGCCTACGAGGTGCTGGTCGGGCTCTCGGAGAAGCCCAAGCGGCTCTCGTCCAAGTACTTCTACGACGACGCGGGGAGCCGCTACTTCCAGCAGATCATGGGGCTCGAGGAGTACTACCCGACCCGCTGCGAGGAGGAGATCCTGCGGCGCTCGGCGGAGGCGATCGTCGCCCCGCTGCTGGACGGGCGGCCGATCAACCTCGTCGACCTCGGCGCCGGAGACGGCAAGAAGACGATGATCCTCATCGAGGAGCTCCGTCGCGTGGGCGCCGACTTCACGTTCGTCCCGATCGACATCTCCGAGGGCGCGATGAAGGAGCTGGTCGGCAAGATCCGCGTCCAGATGCCCGACGTCTCGGTGGAGGGGCTCGTCTGCGAATACGCCGACGGCGTCCATCACCTCGCGCGCGTCGCGGGCGAGCGCCGCAACCTCGTCCTGTTCCTCGGCTCGAACATCGGCAACTTCGGGCGCGTGCGCGCGAACGCGTTCCTGCGGCGCCTGTGGAGCTCGCTCCGCGCGGGCGACTACGCGCTCGTCGGGTTCGACCTCAAGAAGGACATCGAGGTCCTGCTCGCCGCCTACAACGACAAGTCGGGGGTCACGAGCGCGTTCAACCTCAACCTGCTCGAGCGCATCAACCGCGAGCTCGGCGGCGACTTCGACGTCAGCACGTTCCGGCACTTCGGGACCTACAACGTGTTCAGCGGCGCGATGGAGAGCTACCTCGTGAGCCTCGTGCCGCAGGTCGTGACGATCGCGGCGCTCGAGCTGTCGTTCGCGTTCGACGCGTGGGAGCCGATCCACACGGAGTACAGCTACAAGTACCTGCGCAGCGACATCACGCGGCTCGCCGCGGGTTCGGGGTTCAGCGTGCAGCGTGACTTCGAGGACGAGCGCGGCTGGTTCGTCGACTCGCTCTGGCGCGCCGAGCACACGATCGCGGCGCCCACGCCCGAGCGTTAGAAGACGCCGAGCGAGAAGTGGAAGGCGGCGAGCGGCTCGTTGAGCTGCGTGCGCTGGAGCAGGTTGAAGCCGACGTCGATCGCGAGGGGCCCGACCGGGGTCACGATGCGGACGCCGGCGCCGGCGGTCGGCCGCACGAAGTTCTCGTCCAACGTGATCGAGCTCGGGTCGGCCCAGTGGTTGCCGAGGTCGGTGAAGAGCGCGCCGTGGAACGCGGCGTAGATGGGGAAGCGGAACTCCGCGCGGACCAGATAGAAGAACTCGCTGCCGCGCAGGATCGTCGCGGTCGCCGGATCGAGCACCTCGGCGAGGTCCTGGGGCTGGAGCTGGTCCTGGTTGAAGCCCCGCAAGGTGTCGACGCCGCCGAGGAAGAACTGGCGGTTGGCGAACGTGGTCTGGCCCGGCTCGAGGGGGACGATCCCGCCGACCCGGCCCTGGAACGCGAGGACGACGTCGTCGATCGGGACGTAGCCGTTGAGCGTGCCGGTGAGCTTGAGGATGTGCATCACGGGCGCGGGGCCGTCGTCCTGCGCCTCGCTCACCACGGAGCGCGCCCACTCCACGCCGGCGACCGCGTACCAGCCCTCGGTCGGGACGAACGAGCTGTCGCGCTCGTCGACGGTCGCGGCGACGCGGCTCGACACCACCGCGGAGTCGCCCTCGGGGACGCGCAAGAGCCGTGTGATCTGCGGGTTGCCCATCGCGTCCATGAGGATCTGGTCGATGGTCTGCCCGCCGAACAGCGTCACGCCGTTGTGCTCGATCTGCGCCGACCACACGAGCGAGACGTGCGGGTCGGGGCGCCACGTGAAGGAGAGCGCGACGCCGTTCTTGTCGAGGCCGAACGCGCGCTGGTTGTCGCGCAGGTGCACGAGGTCGAGGGTGGCCCGCACGTTCGGCAGCCCACCGATCTGAGGCAGCGCGAGCGTCGCGGTGATCCGACGCTCGAGCCGGTCGAGCACGGGGAGGCCGCTGATGTTCTGCTGGAGCTGCGGATCCTGGAAGAAGAACTGCAAGCCGAGTTGCGCGCGGAAGGTGAACCCGAGGGCGTACCCGAAGAGGTTCCTGTACGCGTACTCGAAGGAGCTGCGCAGGCCCTGGCCGGTGGAGATGCCGAGCTGGAAGTCGAAGTACTGCGGCATGCGCTCGTGGACCGTGACGACGATGGGCTTCACGCGCTCGGCGAGGTCCGGGTCGCGCGGCGCGATCGTGACGCTCGTGAAGATGCCCAGCGCCATCAGCGCGTCCTGGGAGTGGCGCACCGCGGACGGGCGGAAGATCTCGCCCTCGCGGATGCGGAGCGCGTCGCGGATCACACCGTCGGTCGCGCGCTCGTTGCCCTCGAGCGTGATCGCGCCGACGCGGACCTCGAAGCGCTCCACGACGTCGAGCACGACCTCGGCCCGCTCGCGGTTCTGGCTGAACCGAACGTCCGCGTCGATGCGCGCGTAGAGGTAGCCGCGCTCCCGGTACAGGTCGGTCATCCGCCGCAGCGACTCGTCGAGGCCGAGGTGCGAGAACGGCTCTCCGCGGCGAAGCTGGCTGGTGGCGAGAAGGTCGCGGCTCGAGACGGCCGAGTTGCCGCGCAGGGTCACGTCGAAGAGGAGCGTCCGCGGGCCTTCGAACACGGGGATCACGACGACGGTGCGGCCGCGGCCCACCGGGGAGAGGCGGACGTCGCCGATCCGCGCGCTGAGGAAGCCGGCCTGCTCGTAGACCTCTCGGAGGTGCTCGCGCGCGGTCTCGTAGAGCGGCGCGTAGAAGACCCGGCTCGGGTCGACCTCGAGCGGCCGCGCGGTCGAGCGGCGCTCGGACATCTCGCTCCGGCCGCCGAGGCCGAGCCGGTCGGCGAGGTCGGAGTCGACGGGGGCGAAGAGGCGCGTGTCCGGCAGCTCCTCCTCGAGGACGCTGACGACCTGCGACCGGAGGTAGCCCGTCTCGAAGTGCGCGGCGCCGGGGAAGGAGATCCCGACGACCGAGAGCGGGCGGCCCGGCTCGATCTGGACCTCGAGGACGACGGTTCCCTCCTCGTCGCCGCGGAAGCGCGCGAGCACGACCTCGGCGTCGCGGTAGCCGTGGCGCTGGAACAGCTCGACCACCCGAACGCGGAGCGCCTCGAGGGTGCGCCGCTGCAGGCGGTGGTCGCCGAGCTCGAGCGCCTCCTCGACGGTGGTCCGCTGGAGCGGCTCGTGGCCGACGATCCGGACCGTGTACTCGGGCCCGAGGTGGAGCGCGACCTCGATGTCGGCGCCCCCCGACGCGCGGTGGACGGTGGGGCGGCTGATGCGTGACTCCAGGTAGCCCGCGTCGCGCAGGCGAATCCGGGCCTGGGCCACGCCGTCGGTGAGGCGGGCCTGATCGACGACGTCGCCCTCGGCGAGGCCGAGCGCGTCCGAGAGGTCGAAGCCCTCGGGCGGGCGGTCCTCCGGGAAGGTGAAGCCGAGCACGCGCAGCGGCTCCTGCTCGTCGACGATGACCCTCAGGATCTTGCGGGTGGGGTCGTCGGTGTCGCGGAGCCGGACCCGGACTCGCGCGTCGACGAACCCGCGCTCGGCGTACTCGGCGGCCACCGAGTCGACGACCCCCTGCAGCTCTGCTCCTTCGAGCTCGCCGTCGGGGCCGAGGGTGATCGTCGAGCGGACGTCCTCGTCGCTCATCGCCTCGTTGCCCGAGACGTCGATCCGCTCGATCAGGATCCGCGGCGTGAGCAGGACGACGAGGTCGACCCCGCCCGCGACGACCACGGCGTCGATCTGGACGTCGGCCCAGCGACCGTCGGCGAGGAGACGCAGCGTGGTCTCGCGGACGAGCGCCCGGCTCAGCGGGACGCCGGGGGTGACGCCCACGTCGTCGGCGCTCGTCGCGCCCGAGGTCTCGCCCTCGATGCGGACCGCCATGACGCGGCGGCCGGCGAGGCGCGCGGGCACTTGCGCGCCGGCGACGCTCGCCCCGAGCGTCAGGGCGAGCAACACGGGGAGACCGAGGCGGATCACTCGAATTCCAGGTGGTAGACCCAGTCGACGCCCAGGTTACCGAACGAGCTCGTGCCGTCGTAGTTGTAGTTGTCGTAGCTCACGCCGACGCGCTGGTTCTCGTCGACGGTCAGGTCCACGGCTCCGCGGAACTCGCGAGTCTCGCCGATCCCGGTGGTCGCGCTCAACCGGACGCGCTCGGCGATGCGGGTGCCGACGGAGAGGCGCGGCTCGCTCCGGCCCGTCCGCGGGCTGTAGCCGTTGACGACCCCGAACTCGTCGATCCCGATGGTGCGGCGGACCTCGCGGTCGACGCCGGTGACCCGCGTGATCGCGTCGAGGGCGGCGGACGTCGCGAGGCCCGAGCCCTGCTGGAGCTGGTTGAGCTCGGCGCGCGTCATGCCGATCGCGAGCAGCGTGAGCACGTCCTCCTGCGACAGCTCGGGCTCCGCGCGGGTGGTCAGGGTGAGGTCGCTCGGCGGCGTGCCGCGCAGCGTGAGGGTGATGCGGAAGCTCGGCGCGCTCAGGTCGCTGGTGCGGCGCACCTCGGTGACCGCGATGACGTTCAGGTGCGGCTCGATGGCCTGCTCGTCCGTGAAGTCGATCGTCCCCGAGCGCACGTCGAACTGGTTGTTCTGGAAGAAGACCTGACCGCGGCGGATCTCCATCGCCCCGAGGACGCCGAAGCGCTGGTCGGTGCCGACGATCCGGAAGGGCGTGTCCTGGGTGCGGATGCGGACGTCCGCGTTGATCAGGTTGTTGGCGATCCGGAACGGCGCGCGCTGCACCACGTGCAGGTCGAGCGCGACGGTGTCCTGGTCCGGGTCGTAGCGGCGGATGGTCGTGCGCTCCGTGCGGAACGCGCCGCGAACGAACGAGGCGGCCACGTCGCCGAGGCTCCGCAGCTCGATCGGGCGCGCGTACTCGAAGCGGTCGACGCGGAGCTCGCCGCGCAGGGTGGGGAGCCGGTCGCCGCGGTTCCACGTCAGCTCCGTGCGGCCGCCGAAGCTCGTCTCGATGTCGTCGTCGAAGTCGTAGCTCAGGCCCGCGGCGCGCAGGTCGAACGAGTAGGTCTCGAGGCCCTGATCGCGCAGCTCGGCGGCGCCGGAGACGAGGTCGACGTGCCCGCCCGCGACGTCGGCGCCGAAGCCCTCGAACAGGATCGAGCGCTCGCTGAAGCGGATCGTCCCGCCGAGGTTCTCGACGGCGGGCTCGAACGAGGCGAACCGGAACCGGCCGTTGCGCACGTCGGCTTGTCCGAACAGCTCGGGGTCGGCGACGTCGCCGGTCACGCTGAAGCTCCCGCGCACGCTTCCGCCGGCCTCGCTCACCGAGCGGGTGAGGCGCGCGACGATGCCCAGGTCGACGTTGCCGTTCACGCGGAGCGCGAGCCCGTCCTCGATGGACGCGTAGCCCCGCAGGCGGATCCGCGAGTCGGGGCCGAGGAACCGCGCGCGCTCCACCGCGAGGATGCCGTCCTTGAAGCCGAGCCGGACCTCGCGGTCGCCGTGGATCTCGAGGTCACCCTGCGCGACCCGGACCTCGCTCAGCCGCACGCTGCCCTCGAGCGTCTCGGGGCGCCGCATCCCGCCGTCAATGAACGCGAGCACGCCCGTCACCGAGCCGTCGAGCGCCTGTCCGTCCGGCGTGGTCGGCAGGAGCGGCCGCAGGTCGAGCCCGTCGAGCCGCAGGGCCCCGCGCAGGGGGAGGTCGTTGGTCCGGCCGACCGCGAGGTCGACGACGAGGTGATCGTCGAGGCCGGTCCCGCACACGGTGAACGCCATCGGCCGCGTGAGCCGCGGCTGCGGGCCGTCGACGGTGCGCATCGGCGGGTCGGCCGGCCAGTCCGCGTTCGCGAGCCCGTCGCGCGCGAGGGCGCACGACTCGCGCGGCGGGTGATCGCGATCCCAGGTGCGCGCCTCGGCGACCCACGGGTCCTCGGTGTCCGTGAGGCGGACGTAGAAGCGCCCGTCCCCGAGCGGTCGGCCGTCGTAGTTGACGTTCGTGACGCCGACGTCGAAGTTCGCGCGCATCACGTCGAAGGTGCCGCCGACGTGCCCCACCACCGTGCCGACGCCGGAGACGCCCGGCAGCCGATCGCCGACGCCTTCGATCTCGGCGAGCGCGAGGCGATCGGCGACCACGTTCAGGTCGAGGTGGCCGCCGAGCGACATGCGCCCGTCGACCGTCACCGTGCCCGCGCCCTTGCGCAGCGAGAGGTACGCGACCGAGAGCTCGCCGCCCGCGGCGCCGCGATCCCAGTCGAGCCAGCGCCAGCGCCCGACGAGGTGTCCGTCGGTGAACGCGTAGTCGTTCAGGCTCACCGCGGGGAAGTCGAGGTTCATGTCGAGCTCGAGCGTCCCGCTCGGGAGATCCTCGGGGAACCCGTTGGTGTAGTGCAAGCTCGCTTGCCCCTGCACGGTGCCCTGGTACGGCTCGTAGCGCTCGTCCTCCTCGAGCTGGAACACGTGATAGAAGTCGGCCATCCGCAGCTCGTCGAGGTGCAGGAGGCCCGTCATCTCGAAGCGGTTGCGGTGGAAGTCGAGGTAGAGGTCCTCGACGCGATAGCGGCTCTGCTCCTTGGTCGCGTGGACCATCGCGAAGCGCACGCCGAGGCCGTCCGGATCGAGCAGCGCGTCGCTCTCGACGTCGCCGAGGCGGAAGTCGTCGAACTGGAACCCCGCGAGCACGACGTGCCCCGTGACGTGCGGGTCCTGGAACGTGTTGTCGATGAGGCAGCGCGCGCGACCGGTGCCCTGGATGGGCCAGCGGTCGAGGGGCGTGATGTCGCGCAGGTCGAGGCTCTCGGTGACCGCGTCGACGTGGAGCTCGTTGTGGAAGCCGAGCAGGACGTTGCCGCGGAGCGTGGTGTGCGGCGCCGTCCCCACGAGGTTCTCGAAGCGGATGGCGTCTTCGCGGATCGACCAGCGGCCCGTGAAGTCGGCGCGCGGGACGCTGATCACGCGGCGCACGCGCGGGGCGTGCCACGGGTCGTGGCTGACCTGGAAGTCGTGCGTGGCGAGGCGGATCGGGCCGCTCATCCGGACCGGGTCGAGGGTCCCCGCGAGGCGCATCTCCCCGTTGAAGAACCACTCCACGATCCCGTTCTCCGTCACCCCGAGGTCGACCATGAGGCGGGTCATGCTCAGCTCTTCGGGGCGCGCCGTGACGTCCACGGGGAAGCCGCGCTCCGGGTCCAGGGTGATCGTCCCTTGCACCAGGACGCGGCCGCCGTCGTGCGGCAGGTTCGCGATGCTCCCCTCGAGGATCTGGATCTCGCGGTTGTTCGCGCGCACCTCGAGGTGGGTCGACTCGCCGATCCCGAACTGCTCGATCGCGCCGCCCTGCAGATCGATGGCGCCGCGGGCGACTTGGTCCTCGCCCTCCATCGAGAGCTGCGCGTCGACGGTGAGCCGGCCGCGGATCGGAGGCAGGGTCACCTCGGGTGGGAACGGCGCGCGCGCGAGGTGCGCGAGGTCGTAGCTGACGTGGACCCGGCCGGTGTAGCCGGTCTCTCCGAGCGGCAGCGGCAGCTGACCCGCGTCGACGGAGACCCGCAGGTCGGGGGTGCGGACGCGGAGGTGCGGGATTCGGACCTGATCCTCGGTGACCTCGATCTCCCCGGTCACGCGCTGGATGGTCTCGCGACCGGCCGCGTGACGGATCCAGCCGGCGCGGCTGTCGGCGTCCACCGAGAAGCCGTCGTCGGTCGAGCGGAGGTGGAGCTCCACGTCCCGGAGCTGGCCGCTCGCGTCCGGGTCGGCGTCCACGGTGAGCGTGGACTCGTAGACGTGGAGCGCGTCGAACGGCAGCTCGGGCTGGCCCCCGCCCTGGTCGGGGCCGCCCCGCGGGAGGTTGCGGACCTGCCCGTTGCGGATGACGAGGCGCAGGTTGGCGCCTCGGATCGTGATCGTCTGGATGTCGAGGCCGCCTCGCAGCAGGGCGCGGAAGCTCGGGGTGATCCGCAGCTCGTCGGCCTCGGCGGTGCGCCCGTAGACGGGGTCGTCGAGGGTGATGTCGCGCGCCACGAGCGAGAAGGGGACGAGCTGCAGCTGGATGCGGCCGATCGTGGCGTCGAGGCCGAGCTCGTCGCGGATCGCCCGATGGGCCAGCGTCTGCAGACGATCGCGGCTGGTCCGGCTGCGCACGAGGCCGGCCGCCGACGCAGGAATCCCCAGGGCGAACACCCCGAGGACGAGCGCCCATCGGCGCCATCGTTGCCAGCGTAGAGCGCGGGTCACATGCGAGCCCGATCCTTAACACGGTGGCTGAAAACCCGCGTGTTCTCGACCTGATCCTGGCGCTCGCGGTTCGTGCCCGCCACCCGGCGCGCTATCCTGCGGGCGATGGTCGATCCGAACGCCATGCTTCAGGGACGCACCCGCGAGACGCGCATTCGCCGCGACGACGCCGGTCGATGGTTCGACGGGGACGATCCGATCGCTCACCCGCTGCTCACCCGCGCCTTCGACGCCTGGCTCGTCCCGGCCCCCGACGGCTCCGGCCGCTGGTGTCTTTCGAACGACATCAACTGGGCGTTCGTCGCCATCGAGGGGCCCCCGCGCTTCGTCCGCGCGGTGGACGTGTCGAGCGCGATCACCCTGCGCCTGTCGGACGGCCGCGCGGTGCCGCTCGATCCCGACACGCTGCGCCAGGGCCCCGACGGGGCGCTCTACTGCGACGTCGAGGCGGGGCTCTCGGCGCGGTTCGACTCGCACGCCGCGATGCAGCTCGGGGACCTCCTCGACGAGGACGCCGAGGGCGTCTTCCTCACCATCGCGGGGCGCCGGGTGCGACCCCCGACCGTCGACGATCCGCTCGGCCTGAGCTAGAACCACCTCTGCATGGACAAGCGTCGCCAGGCCGATGGGATCGCCGCGGTCGCCGTCTTCGTGCTCGGCGCGCCGCTCATCTGGTTGGGCGCGAGCGCCTTCGCGCAGGGTGAGCGGACCCGCCACCAGGCGCCCATCCGGGCGCTGCTCGGGCCGCGCGCGTACGCCGCGTGGGACCGCGGCGAGACGTTCCCCGAGCACTACATGGGCAACAACCGGACGGCGCCGGACTTCGAGCTGCCGATGGCCGACGGCACCACCTGGCGCCTCTCGGATCACCGGGGTCGCGTGATCGTCATGAACTTCTGGACGGTCACCTGCCAGCCCTGCATGGAGGAGATGCCCAGCCTCGTCGAGCTCGCCGGAGAGCTCGCGGATCGCGACGACATCGAGCTGGTCACGATCAGCGTCGACCGCGACTGGGACACGGTCCGCAGCGTCGTCCCGGACGACTCGCCGCTCACCGTGTTGCTCGACTCGGACCGCTCGATCGTGAACGGGAGCTTCGGCACGCGCCTGTTCCCGGAGACCTGGGTCATCGACCGCGAGGGCTTCATCCGGCTCCGCGTGGACGGCCAGCGCGAGTGGTCGAGCGCCCTCGCCCTGGATGCGTTCGAAGCCTACCTGTAGATTGATGGGCGATGCGCGTCCCCGTCGCCGTCCTCGCTCGTGTTCGTGGCCCCGCGCTGGCGGCGGCGATGCTCGGTTGCAGCAGCGCGCCCGCGGAGCCCATCGAGCCGCTTCCGTCGCCCGACCCGACCGTGGCCGTCTCGACCGCGCCGATGGAGCTGCCCGACGCGGTCACCTACGACGTCGACGCGGAGACCGAGCGCCTCGAGCGCGCCGATCGGACCCTCGCCGCCGCCGAGGCGCGCCGGACGCGCCGGATCGACGCCGAGGAGGCGGCCGCGCGACCGCGGGTCCGCCAGATCCCGGTGCAGCCGCCGAATCACTGGATCGGCGTCGCCTGCGGTCGAGGCTGACCCGCTACTCGTCGAGCCAGGGCGACGTGTCGTCCCCCGGGCCTGCGTCGAGGTCGACGATGTCGGGCACCTCGGCGGGGCCGGCGTCAGGGAGCGACTCGAGCCCGACGCGCGGGATGTATCGATCGAACATGAGGCTCGCGATCGCCATCGCGAGCCCGAGCAGGCCGCCCACGAACGTCGCGATGACGAGCGTGCGCTTGCTCGTCTTGGGCTGCAGGGCCTTGGCTTCCGGGTCGCCGTCGAGCTCGTGATCGCTCATGCGTGCCGGAGGTATACAGCGTTTCAGTCGCTCATGAGCGGCTCGAACAGGACGAGCCCGGAGACGACAGCGACCAGATCGAAGGCCGTCAGGATGCGCAGCCACTCGAGGGTCTCGTCGAGCGAGGCGCCGCCGAGCACCTCGCGCGAGGCCACCACGCCCGCGACGAGCGCCGGCGAGGTGAGCGGGAACAGCACCACCGAGAGCATCAGGTCGCGGGCGCGGGTCCGGACGCTCATCGCGGCGAACAGCGTCCCCATCGCGACGTAGCCGGTCATCCCGAGCACGAGGATCACTCCGACGCTGGCGAGCTGCGCGTCGAGCGGGACGCGGAACAGGACGGCGACGATGGGCAGCAGCACGGCGTCGATGACCATCACGAAGATCCACGTCCCGATCGCCTTGCCCAGGTAGATCGCGGGGCGCGGGACGGGGGACAGGAGCAGGCCTCGGATGGCGTCGGCCTCTCGCTCGCGCGCCCACGCGCGGCCCATCGCGAGCACGCCGGCGAAGGACGCGCCGACCCAGAGCACGCCGGGCGCGAGGCGCAGCGCGGTCGCGTCGTCGAGGAAGAACGCGAGCGACGTGAGCACGGTGACGAGCAGCCCGAAGAGGCCCGCCGTGACCATGATCTCCTTGGTCCGCACCTCGACGCGGAGCTCCTTGAGGAGGATGGCCCAGGTGCCGGCGGTGAAGCGCCTCACGGGCTCACGACCTTTCCGCGGTCGAGCGCGATGCGATCGTCGGCGAGGCGCTCGGCGAGCTTGGGGTCGTGGGTGATGAGCACCACGATCGCGCCGCGCGCGCGCTCGGACTCGACGGTGGTGACGAGGCGTTCGACGCCGCGCACGTCGAGGCCGGTGGACGGCTCGTCGAGGAGCAGGAGCTGCGGCCGGTGCATCAGCGCGCGCCCGAGCGCCAACCGCTGGAGCTGCCCTCGCGAGTACGTGCGGGCCGGCCGCTCGCCCCACCGGCCGATCTCGAACCGGTCGACGAGCTCCGCGATCGCCTCGGCCGGCTTGGTCAGCTCGTAGAGCTGCGCGTACAGCGCCAGGTTCTCGAGCGCGCTCAGGTCGGGGTAGATCATCGCCGCGTGCGCGAGGATCCCGATGGCCGCGCGCAGATCGCTGCCCCGGTCCACGTTCTCGTCGCCGTAGCGCACCTTGCCCCGTGTCGGCCGGACGAGCTGGCCCAGGATGTTCAACAGCGTGCTCTTGCCGGAGCCGTTCGGACCCTCGACCACCGTCACGCGCTTCGCGGCGAACGACGCGTCCACCCCGATCAGGGCGCGGGTGGCGCCATACACTTTGACGAGGCCCTGCACCTCGACGCGGTCGAACTCCATCGGCGGGCCGAGTATCCGCAGGCGGGGGGCCTCAGAACAAGTCGGCGACGATCCCGTCGAGATGAAGCCAGCGTTCGTGGGGGATTCGCATCCGCTCGTCGTCCACGACGAGGTCACCCGACGCGACGCGGCGCGCGATCGCCCGCTCGCGGCCGGCGCGGGCGTCGAGACCCGTCCGCGCCTGGACGGTATCGAAGCGGACGCCCTCGTCGGTCCGCAGGCCGAGCATGAGCGCCTCGCGGACGCGATCGTCGGGCTCGAGCGTCTCCTCGAAGACCTCGGCCGCCGCCGGCGCCGCGAGGTAGCGTTCGGGGCGGGGGTCGTTCTTGTAGCGTCGCCCGTTCAGCGTCCCCACCGCGCCGGCGCCGAGCCCGAGGTAGTCCCCGCCGCGCCAGTAGTGCTGGTTGTGCTGCGAGGTCCGGCCGGGCAGGGCGTGGTTGCTGACCTCGTAGTGGATCATCCCTGCGGCCCGGAAGACCTCCCGCGCTCGCTCGAAGGTGTCGGCGAAGTCGCCCTCGGGCGCCAGCGTGAGGCGGCCCTTCCGGTGGAGCGCCCCGAACTGGGTATCAGGCTCGATCGTCAGCGCGTAGGCGCTCACGTGCTCCACGCCGGTCGCGAGCACCGCGTCGATCTCGGCCTCGAAGTCGTCCGCGGTCTGACCCGGCATCCCGAACATGAGGTCCGCGCTCACCCGCTCCATGACGGGGACGACCGCCTCGAGCGCGCGCAGGGCGCCCGCGGCGTCGTGGAGCCGCCCGAGGAACCGGAGGCGGCCGTCGTTCACGGACTGGACGCCGATCGAGAGCCGGTTCACCCCGGCCTCGCGTAGCGCGGCGGCCTTCTCGGCGTCGATCGAGGTGGGGTTGCACTCGACGGTGATCTCGAGGTCGCCGCCCGCGTCGAAGGCTCCCCGGAGGGCGGCGAGCGCGCGACCCAGGGCCTTCGGGTCCCAGAGCGAGGGGGTCCCGCCCCCGAAGAACACGCTCTCGAGGCGGCGGCCCGCGACGGGTCGGCCTTCGAGCTCACGGACGATGGCGTCGGTGTAGTCCTCGTGGGGCACCTCTCCCCGCCGGATCGCCGCCGACGCGAAGTCGCAGTAGGGGCACTTCTTCAAGCACCAGGGGAAGTGCACGTAAGCGCTCGTATCGAGGCCTTGACCCATCATCTTCGAGTCCTATCTTGCGCGCGCCCTCTGCCATGTCGAAGCGTGACTACTACGAGGTTCTGGGAGTCGAGCGCGGCGTCGGCGAGACCGAGCTGAAGAAGGCCTACCGCAAGCTCGCCCTCCAGTTCCATCCCGACCGCAACCCCGACGACCCCGAAGCGGAGTCGAAGTTCAAAGAGGTCTCCGAGGCGTACTCGGTCCTCAGCGACGACGAGAAGCGGAACACCTACGACCGGTACGGCCACGCGGGGCTGCAGGGCGGCGGGCAGGGCTTCACCAACGTCGAGGACATCTTCAGTCACTTCGGCGACATCTTCGGCGATCTGTTCGGGTTCGGCGGCTTCGGCGGGCCCTTCGGCGGCAACGGTCGCCGGCGCGCCAACATGCCGGTGCGCGGGGACGACCTCCGCGTCCAGGTCACGCTCACCCTCGAGCAGGCCGCGTTCGGCTGCTCGCGAGAGGTCGAGGCGGGCTACGCGGCGCCGTGCAGCTCGTGTCAGGGGACGGGCGCCGAGGGTGGCGAGCTCGATACCTGCACGACCTGCAACGGGCAGGGCCAGGTCGCCTACAACCGCGGCGCGTTCATGCTCTCGTCGACCTGCCCCACCTGTCGGGGTCGGGGGCGCGTCCCGAAGTCCGCCTGCTCGGCGTGCGAGGGCGCGGGCGAGGAGCTCGTCGAGCGTCGGGTGAAGGTGACGATCCCGGCCGGCATCGACGAAGGGCAGACCCTCCGGCTCGCCGGTCAAGGCCAGCCCGGTCAGCGCGGCGGCCCGTCCGGGCACCTGTTCGTCTTCGTCGACCTCGAGCCGCACGAGCACTTCCGGCGCGAGCAGGCGCACCTGATCTACGACCTCAAGCTCTCGTTCCCGCAGGCGGCGCTCGGCGGCAAGGTGAAGGTGCCGACGCTCGGCGAGGACAGCGAGCCGGTCGAGGTGACGGTCCCCGCGGGCATTCAGCCCGGCGAGCACCTCGTGGTGCGCGGCCAGGGCGTCCCGCGGCTCGACGGCCGCGGCCGGGGCGACCTCATCGCGATCGCTTCGGTGGACGTCCCTCAGAAGCTGTCGAAGAAGGCCAAGGAGCTGCTCGCTCAGCTCCAGTCGACCTTCGAGCGCGACGCCTGACCCGCACCTCGTCGGCGCGGATCTCCTGATCGAGCGCGGCGTGGGTCGCCTCGTGCGCCACCTCGAGGGCGCGGCGCCCGGCGTCGAGCCGGAACGGACCGGATCGCGGCAGGTCCTCGACGACGAGGGTGACGAGGCCGCCGCGCCTCGGGACGCGCAGCGCCTCCGAGTCGACCCGGCGCCACGGGGACCGGGACTCGAGGTGGTGGAACAGCACCCGCGGCGCGTCGGCGAGGCCCGCGAGGCCCGGTCGATCGCTCACGCCGCCGTCCACCAGCACGCCGCCCGCGTGCAGGACCGGGTGGAACATGAACGGGACCGCGCAGGACGCGTGGAGCGCCGGGGCGATCGGCCCCTCGTCGAGGACGCGCACGCGTCGCCGGACCAGGTCGTAGACGCTGACCGCCGCCGGCACCCGACACTCCGAGAGATCGCGGACCGGCAGGAGCGCCTCGAGGCGCTCGCGGAAGAGGCGCCCGCGGAGCAGCCCGGCGCCGAAGCCCGGGTCCCAGAAGTCGGCGCGGCGCAGCTCGAGCAGCTCGTTCGCGAGGTCCGGCGTCGACACGCCCGAGGCCCACGCGCCCGTCACCAGCGCGCCCGCGCTCGATCCGGCCACGCGCACGGGGAGCAAGCCCTCTTGCTCGAGCGCGCCGAGGACGCCGCAGTGGGCGAAGAAGCCGAAGAAGCCGCTCGACATCCCGAGCGCGAAGGGCTCCTCGCGCAGCCAGTCGCGCAGGGTCGCCATGCTCAGCGGCGGGGGAGCCGCGTGGCGAGCTCGGGGAGCCGCCCCTGATCGAGCCAGGTGTAGATGCCCCACGTCTGGAGCACGCGGCGCGTGTAGCGGCGCGTCTCGTCGTAGGGGATGTCCTCGATCCACTCGTCGAGGGCCTGGTCGGGGCGCTCGCGGAGCCAGCGGTCCGTCGCGCCCTGCCCCGCGTTGTAGGCCGACGGCAGCACGACGGGGTTGTCCTCGTAGCGCTGCCAGAGCCAGCCCATGTACGCGGCGCCGATGCGCACGTTGACGACCGGATCGCGGAGCGACGTGGGCGTCGGGTTGAGCGACATGCTGCGGCTGAACCGGCGCGCCGTCGGCACGAGGAGCTGCGTGAGCCCGTACGCGTGCGCGACGCTGACCACGTCCGGGCGGAAGCTGCTCTCCTCGCGGGCGATCGCGAAGATCAGCTCCGGCGGGACGGGGGACTCGCGGGCGGCGGCCTCGATGGCGCCGGCGAAGGCGCGCGGGTAGGCGATGCGCCAGCGCGCGTAGTGCGGACCGGCGGGCGGCTCGGTCATGAAGTCCGAGAGCTGACGGCGCGTGATGAACACGGCCCGCGAGTACTCGCCGGCGCGGTCGAGGAGCGCCGCGTGGATCCAGCGGAGCTCGTCTCGATCCGAAGAGGCCTGCGCCTCGAGCCACGCGAGCTCGCGCTCGGCGTCGGCGATCTCCCCCACGCGCAGCAGCTCGAGGGCCCGCGCGAACGCCGGCGTGTCGAGCTCGTCGCGCCAGGCGAAGCGGATCTGACCGTCGCTGCGCTCACCGAGGAGCGCCCGCGCGGTGGTCGCGCTCGCCTCGTCCGCGTCCTGCAGCCGGGCCAGCGCCTGCTGCGAGTAGTAGGAGAGCGGCGCCTCGCGGACGACCACCATGAAGCTCTCGATCGCGTCGTCCTCGCGGCCGTCCTCGGCGAGCAGGCGCGCCTGCCAGTACCGCGCGCGGCCCGCGAGATCCTCGCGGTCCTCCCCGAGCCCCTCGTGCGCGAGCGCCTCGAGGTGGGTCAGCGCGGTGGCCCGGTCGCCGCTCCGGCGCGCTCGCCACGCGAGCATGAAGCGCGCGCGGCCTCGCATGTCGCCGCTCGGGTAGTCGGTCGGCAGCGAGGCCAGCTTCTCGACCATCGCGTCCTCGCGGCCGAGGTCGCCCTCGATCAGCGCGGCCTGGTAGCGCGCGTCGTCCGCGAGGCTGTGCGTGGGCGTCGCCTCCTCGAGCCGGGCGTACTGCGCGAGCGCGAGCTCGTCCTCGCCCGCCGAGCGGAACCCGCGCCCCGCGAGGTAGTAGGACCACGCGCGGATGTCGACGGCGTCGCAGTCGCGCGCCACCTGCACGAGGTGCTCGGCCGCGCGCCGGCGCTGGCGCCGGTAGTAGATCGAGCGCCCCTCGCCGAAGCGCGCGCGGCACTCGAGGGCGTCGTCGCGCGTCCGCTCCGCGACCGCGTGGTAGGCCGCCTCGGCATCCGCGAACTGCACCGCGTCGTAGAGCGCGCTCGCGCGCGCGAGCATCTCCTCGGCGGTCGGCTCCGCGAGGCGCCGGCGCTCGGCGCGCGGCAGCGAGGGCAAGAGCGCGGTCACGCGGGCCTCGGCCTCGCGGCCCACGGGGCTCAACGGCGCGTGCATCGCGACGCGGCGGTAGAGCCCGATCGCCTCGATCTTGGCGTCGTCGTCCTCGCGCGCGGCGAGCAGCTCGGCCAGCGGCATCGCGACACCCGCCGCGGCGGCGTCGGGGCCCGCGGCCGCGAGCAGCTCCCGGAGGAGCGGCTCGGCCTCCTCGGCGCGGTCGGCGGCCACGAGCGCGGCGGCCCGCAGCTCACGGGCGGGCTCTCGACCGGCCCAGTCGTCCTCGAGCAGCGGCTCGACCTCGGCCGCGGCGAGGCTCGCGTCGCCCTCCATCAGGATCCGCGCGCGCCGCAGGCGGGCCCATCGGGCGAGCGGGTGGTCCGACTCGGCGACGCTCGCGAGGGTCCCGAACCCCACCGCGGGTCGACCCGCGGCGATGCTCGCGCGGGCGCTCAGCCACCCGAGCCGGTGGGGATCCTCGTCGCGCCCGTGCGCCAGCGCCGAGGCCGCGAGCTGCCCCGCGGTGTCGGCGTCGCCCGCGTCGAGGGCGAGCAGGATGCGCCCCTCGGTGCTCTCGGGGTCCACGCGGACGACGTTCGGATCGAAGGTGCGCGGCGCGTCGGCCTCGGGCGTCGCCTCCGCCTCGGCCGAAGGCGCGGCGGGCGTCGTGTTGCTCTGGGGCGGCGTGCTGCACGTCGCCAACGCGGCCGTCAGGCCCGTCAGAGCCACCCTGTATGCGCCGGAGGTCAACATCGACGCCGAGCCTACGGAGCCCCCCGATCGTCGCCAAAGAATCTGCTCACTCACGCCTCGGCCTCGACAACCAGCGTAGCCGGGTCTGCTGTTCCGCCCAGGGCTCGAAACGAAAAGCGGACCGGCCGCCCCCCAACGAAGGGGAGCGGCCGGCCCGAGCACAGAGGATGGGTTCAGCGCGCGCCGCGGGGACCGCGGGGACCCTGGGCGCCTTCGCCGCGGGGACCGCGCCGACCGCCCTCGGCGCCTTCGCCGCGGGGGCCACGGTGACCGCGGTGACCGCGGCCGTGGTGGGCGCGGAGCTCACCGAGCGCGGTCACCTGCTCGGCGCTGAGCACCGAGGAGAGCTGCGCCTGGGTCTGGGTGTGCAGCGCCTCGAGCGCCGCCCGCGGGTCGGTCTCGTCGAGCCGGGACTGCTCGAAGATCGCGCGCCGCTGCGTGTTCGCGTGGCTCAGGATGCCGCGCACCTGCTGCGCCTGGGTCGCGCTCAGGGACAGCCGCTCCGTGAGGGCGGTCATCCGGTGCTCGAACATCTCCTGCTCGTGCGCCGCGCGGAGCTGCTGCGCCTGCGCCCGCTGAGCGGGGGTGAGCACGGCCTGCATCTGCTCGTGCACGCCCCGCCGCGCGGCCATCATCGCCGCTCGGTCGCCGCTCTGGCGAGCGGCGCGGCCCTGCTCCATCGCCTGCTGTCGGATGGCGCGCATCTGGGCCTGCTGGGCCTCGGTGAGGTTGAGCGCGGCGGCCATGTCGCCTCGCCCACCTCGCCCGTGGCCTCGTCGGCCGCGCATGTGCGGCCCGCGTCGCGCGCCCTCGACGCCCTGCTCGGTGCGGGGCCCGCGGGCGCCCGGACCGGCCTGCGCCGAGACCGAGGAGATGGCCGGGCCCGCGAAGCAGAGCGCGGCCCCGAGCGAGACGGTGGAGAGGATCTTGGAAAACGGCTTCATCGTGGGTGTCCTTCTAGGCCGGGGAGGGAGGGGTGTTCGTTCCGGCTCTGCACCAATGGACTCACCGCGTCTGAAGACCTTCTTAAGCCCTCGAGGTTTCTTCGAGCTCTTCTTCTTCGGCCCGCTCCGCCTCCCGGCGCCGGCGCTGGTCCCACCGCTCCCGGTGCTCGTTCACCACCTGCTCCTCGGCGTGCGCGGACCCGAGCTCGCGCCTCGCGTCGCGCACCGCCCGGGCGGCGCGCCGCTCCTCGGCGTGCGCCCCCGCGAGCTCGCGCACGCGACGCGCCTCCTCGGCAGAAAGGCGCTCGCCGTAGGCTCGCTCGCGGAGGAGCGCGGCGCCCGTCGTCGGCGCGCTCGCGCGGGCTCGGCGCTCGGAGGCCTCGGCTCGAAAGCGCTCGAGCGCGTCGCGGCTGGCGATCGTGACCTCGCGCGCGACCTCGAGCTCCCGTCGCGCCCGCGCCAGGATCTGCTCCGCGCGCTCTCGCGCCCCCGCGCGCACCACGCGGGCGGCCTCGAGCGGATAGCGCTCGGTCATCCCCCGGTGACCCGGGCCCCGCCGAACGTCCCGCTCACGTCGACCGTGCCCGGCACCGATCCGGCCCAGGAGCCCGTGAGGGTGCCTTCGAGCCGATCGACCTCGAGATCCCCGTCGTCGTCGAAGGCGTCCACCGAGCCGCGGACGGTCAGGGTGTCGAGCGTCGACTCGGCCAGCACCGCGGCCTCCGACGCGTCGAGCACGTCGCGGAGCGCGCCCACGCAGGCCGCCGCCACGCAGGTCGTGTCGCACACCGCGCTCAGCGTCGGGTCCGCGATCACCCAGCTCTGCAAGGCCTCGCAGCCCGAGGCCTCGAGCAGCGCCTGACCGGGGCTCGACGTCGGGTCGGTCAGCGCCGCCTCCATCGCCGCCACCATCAGCGCGCCGATCGGGAGCGACAGCGAGAGCGCCTCGACGTCGAGCGCGTCGGCCTCGGGCGTCCACACGAGACCCAGCACCGGGTCGAGCGCGAAGCTCATGGTCATCGCGCCGATGGGCAGGGGCGCCGGGCTGTCGGGCCCGGCGCTCCCGAGCGTGACCTCCGTCGCGTCCCACGCGCCGTCCGTCGCGGTGCCGTCGAAGCTGAGATCGAGCGGGCCGGTGACCCGGATGCTCGTGAGCAGCTCGAGCAGCCGCGCGAACAGCCGGCGGAGCCCCTCCGCGGGATCGGCGCCGAGGTCCGTCAATGTACGTTGCAGATCTCTACGAGCGGTCCCCGTCGCGCGCTCCGCCGCCACCGCGTCGGCCTCGGCGTCGAGGCCCCGCATCCGCAGCTCCTGCTCGAGCGCCATCAGCAGCTCGCCGGCCGCGGGCATCGTGAGCGCGAGGCCCGCGTCCACGCCACGAGTAGCCACCGCGCCGAACGCGTCCGCAGCCAGCGCGAGCTCCACGTCGTAGACCCCGCGCGGCATCAGCGCGGCGTCCGCGAAGTCGAGCACCACCGGCGTCGAGTCCCCCGCCGTCACCTCGAGCCCGTCCACGCAGGCGGTCGCGAGCGGCTCCCCGCTCGACCCCTCGACGACCCCGACCACCGTGTAGGTGAGCCCGGCGGGCAGCGTCCGGAACGCCACCTCGGACGCGGTCGGGTCCTCGAGCGTCACCTGCCGCGCGATCGCGCTCGCCGGGTAGCCGCCCGTCGGGTCGCACTCGAGCTCGGAGTAGACCGTGACGACGCGGCGCGCGTACTCGGCGCGGGCGCCGTCGTAGGCGGCGGTGATCGTGAGCGCGCCGAAGCCCGCGTCGCTGACCGAGACGTTGACCCAGGCGGCGGGCGCGCGCTCGGCGGTCACGCGGACGCGGAACACCGAGCGGACCGTCCCCGCGACGAGGCGCGTGCGCACGCGCCCTTCGCCGTCGGTGACGAGCTCGAGGTCTTCGAGCGCCGCGTCGTTGGCCATCCCGCTCAGCGCGAACGAGAGCGTGACGCCAGCGCGCGGCGACCCGCCCTCCATGTAGCGCACCACGAGCTCCGACGACTCGCCGTACATCATCGTGACGGTCGACTCGGACTCGACCACCAGCCGACCCGCGGGCCCCGTGTCGGCGTCGCTCGAGGCGCCACCGTCGATCGTGACCGTGGTCGGCCCGCAGCCGGTCGAAGCCAGCGAGGCCAGGAAGAAAAGCAAAACCCAACGCATGGGGACGACCCCAATTGTACCGAGAACCCCTTCGGTATCCAGTAGCGTGAGAAACAACCGAAATCCCCGGACCCGGTCGAGCGTCTCAGGCCGTGGCGTGATATTCGGTCCGCCGACCTCGATCCCATGATCGCCGCCCTCTCGCTTTCGACCCCCGCGCTGGTCCTCCTGACCGCGCTCTTCGTCGCGCTGCTCGTGCACCCGTACGCGGGGCGCATCGGCTGGCGCTACCTGCGCAGCAAGAAGCGGCGGACCGTCAGCGTGATCACCGCGGTCGCGGTCGGGGGCGTCGCGCTCGGCGTCGCGGCGTTGCTCGCGGTGCTCTCGATCACGAGCGGCTTCCAGGACGAGTTCCGCAACAAGGTCCTCGGCGTCAACGCGCACGTCCTGGTCCTCAAGTACGGCCTCGACTTCGAGGAGTACCGCATGGTCATCGAGCGCGCGCGCGAGATGCCCGAGGTCGCGGGCGCGGCGCCGTTCCTCATCAACGAGATGATGCTCGCCAAGGGCGACCGCATCGCCGGGATCCTCGTCAAGGGCGTCGACCCCGAGCTGATGCCGACCGTCCTGGACCTCCCGCACCACCTGATCCGCGGCGGCCTCGACGGCATGCGCGTCGCCGGCGCCGCGCCGCCGACCACGCCGGACAGCCTGATGGACTCGGTCGACGACGACTGGGACTGGCTCGAGGAGATCGCCGACGACGAGGCGGGCGTGCCGCCGCTCATCCGCGAGCGCCCGGCCCCCGTCGACACCGGCGACTTCGAGTCGCCCGACGAGCTCCCCGAGGTGGACGTCCCCTCCCCGGAGGAGGCCGAGCGCGCCCTCGCCGAGCGGGGCACCCCCGAGTTGCCGGACGACGACCTCCTCGACGACTTCCTCGAGGAGGACCTGCTGTCGATCGAGGAGGCGGGCGACGAGGGCATCACGCCGACCGAGGACCTGCCGGGGATCGTCGTGGGCATCACCCTCGCCGAGAACCTCGGCCTCGAGCTCGGCGACCGCGTCAGCGTGATCAGCCCGCTCGCCGGCCTCGACACCAGCTTCACCGGCCGCTCGAGCGCGCCGCGCAGCCGCGAGTACCGCGTGATCGGCGTCTTCAGCGCCGGCTTCCAGGAGTACGACACCCGGCTCGTCTACGTGGACCTCTACGAAGCGCAGCGCTTCTTCGAGCACGGCGACAGCGTCACCGGCGTCGAGATCCGGCTCCACGACCTCGAGCAGGCGCCGACCGTCTCGCGTCGCCTCGAGCGCGTCCTGGGCGGCGGGCCCTACCACACGATGGATTGGCAGGAGCTGAACCACAACCTCTTCACCGCGCTCGAGATCCAGAAGATCATGCTGAGCCTGGTGATCGCCACGATCATCTTCGTCGCCGCGTTCAACGTCATCGCGACCCTGATCATGATCGTCCTCGAGAAGAAGCGAGAGATCGCCATCCTCAAGGCGATGGGCGCCAAGAGCTTCGGCGTCCTGCTCATCTTCGTCGTGCAAGGCCTCTTGATCGGTCTACTCGGGACGGGGATCGGCTTGCTGCTCGGGGGAGGCGTGTGCCTGTACCTCGAGGCCTATCAGTTCCCCCTCGATCCCCACGTCTACCTGATCGACCACCTGCCCGTGCGGACCAGCGCGATCGAGTTCGTCATGACCATCTCGACCGCGATCGTCATCTGCATCATCGCGACCCTGATCCCGAGCTGGTGGGCGGCCCGCCTCCTGCCCGCGGACGGCGTTCGTCACGAGTGAGCGAACGCCAGCGCGAGCTCCACGAGCCGCCGCTGGATCCCGAGCGCCTCCGTCCGCCGAAGCAGCCCCGCCTCGGCGAGGAACCCATAGAACGCCGACGTCACGTCGAGCACGTCCCGCAGGAACACGCGCCCGCGCGCCGACGCATCGCAGCTCAGCATCGCCTCCGCCAGCCCGTCGGGCGACAGCCGATGCCAGGGCAGCCCCCGCGAGTCGTGCTCCTCGTGCATCGACACGAACGACGCCACCAGCAGCAGCGACGACCCCGCGTGATGGCGGTGGACCGCCGGACAGCGCGGCGAGCGAGCGAAGCGATCGATCCAGGGCCGAGCGGCCCGCTCGTGGACGGTCAGGGACGGGTCATTCATCGGGCTCCTCCTTCGAGGACCCTCATCGACCCGACCCCCGTTCCGTTTCTTCTCGCCTTGACAGCCCCCAGGCCGCTTGGTAAGCCGCCCGTCCTCTCCGCGGGAATAACTCAGTGGTAGAGTGCAACCTTGCCAAGGTTGAAGTCGTGGGTTCGAATCCCATTTCCCGCTCTCGATAGACTAACGATTCCGGCCGGTTGAGGATGACTCCTCGCCGGCCGTCGTCGTCTCGGGGTCCCCACCTTCCACCTGATCTTCCACCTCGGGGTGGAGGGGCGGGCCTCGAGGAGATCGCCGTCTTCATCAGCGCGAGCGAGACGACCGACGGGGACGTGGGGCCTCACGGGGCTCGTTTCATCCGAAGGTCGTCGCCCTCGAACTGCAGCGGGACGACGAGCGGAGCTGCCTGAGCGCCTTGATGTGGTCGGGAAGCCGAGGCGGCCCTTGGCCTGCGCGCCGCGGCCGGCCGTCGGGCACCAGAAGGCGACCAACGCGATCAAGGTCTACCTCTCGGAGGAGTGCGGGAAGACGGCGTCCAATCTGACGGAGGCCGACTTCGCGGCGCACGTTTCTCAGTGGCATGAGGAGCTGCACGTCCTCGCGGACGCCAGCGTCATGCCGCACGCGATCGTCGTATTCGGTAGGGCGATCTGGCCACATGCCTGGCACACCTTCCATCCGAACCACCACGGCCTCGGCCAGAGGGTCTCGAAGTACGAGGCGATCTGGGAAGACGCCCCGCACCGTATGAACCGCATCGTCATCGGTGGCGCCGTGCCGCACGAGCTGCTGCTGGTCCGATTGCGACACCCGTCCCGGGCTGCCAAGCAGGGGACGGCGAAGTGGCTGATCAACACCCAGGCCTTCCGCAAGACAGTGGCGGCATCCCGATGAGGCGGCGGCCTCCGCGCGTCACTTCCACGTCGCCGACCGACTGCACGTGGCGACAGCGCGGACGTCGACGGCCGAGGCTGAGGTCGCCGTCGGATTGGTAGGGGTTGTCGAGCCGAGCCGTCCTCGCCCCGTGAAGATCGAAGGCGAAGTGGCGGGAACGCCACTCGGTCGGGATCGGTCTCGCCCGTAAGCTTGATGGTCACGACCTTCCCGAGGGCGTAGACGTCGGCGGTCAGGTTCCCGTCCCGAAGTGCGCGCTTCTCGATGGGCGGCTACACCCTCGCTAGTCCTTCGGCGCGCTCGGTCTACCAGACCGCGCACGAAGGCTGGCTGGCGTCGAACTGAGCGGATGCCGGACGTCAGCCACGCTGGCCGCCGTTGAGGCCCCGACGAGGTCGGGTCACGCGACGTGCTTGACGACGGTGAGCGCTTCGCCCGGCAGCTCGATGTACATCGGCTCGGCGCCGGGCTCGGGCTGCATGCGCACGCGCCAGAGCCGGCGACCCTCCGCACCGATGTGACCCCGATCCTCGACGACGACGCCGGTCACCATGAGGCCGGCACCGAAGTCGAACATCACGGTGTCGCCGACGTTGGGGGAACCGGTCTTGGAGCGCGAATAGCTCACAGGGTCACCGTATCACCAGGGCCGGGAGCCAACCAGCGCCCGTAGCCGCCGCGAGAGCACGTCGTCGAAGGCGGTTGCGAGCACGTTGCAGTTTGCCCGCCAGTTCCGCACTTGACCGAGTCGAAGCGCACTCGTCCCGACTGCGCTGAAGTCCTGGTGCGCAATGGCGTTTCGCCAGTCGTTCATGGAGCCGAGGTCCGCGCGCCGCTGGGCGTGTCGGGCGTTCAGAGCGTCGACCTCGTCCCAGAACTTCGTGGCGAAGAACCGGCCGAAGTCGGATCCGATGCTACCGGGCTGGGCGTTGCCGGAGTCGAGCTGCCTTCCCGCGGTGAGGCGCTGCTTCACGAGGGGCTGGAGCGCGATGGGCTGGACCGCGCGAGCAATCACGTCGGCCGCCTCCGAGTGCAGGTCCCGACAGAAGCCCTGGAACTGGGATGCGAGCAGCATGACGTACGCGTGGTTGACCTGCTGCGTGGCGTAGCGGCGCCCTGGCCCGGTTCCTCCCACCCGCGCGTGCGCGTGCGCGATCTGGTCGAGCTGGGTCCGCCGATCCGTTCGCCAGCGCTCGAGGGAGCGGGATCTCATCGCTGGCGCAGACTACCGCACACACGGAGTCACGCTGGGACGAGGATCTCGATGGGGCTCTCGACGATTGGTACCTCGGTGTGGTCATCGCTCACCTCGCCGCGCTGCTCGAGCAGCCGCGGACGACCCGCTTGATCTCCCGGGCACTTCCGCGCGACCTTCATGGCACGGCGGTACCGACGCCGAGCCCAGTAGGCCCCACCCCGCGGGGGCCTCGGAACGGGTGAAGGGGAGCTGGACTCCTCCGGAGGATGCGAACGATTCGATTTCTTCATGCCGGTGAGACCGGGGCGGGCCCCGGCTCGCGGACACGGAGGAACGATGACGACGCAGAAGACCCTCAAGAAGCGCATCCGCGAACGGATGCAGCAAACCGGCGAGCGCTACACCCAGGCCCGTGACGCCGTCCTCGTCGGAGACGTCGGTGATGAGCCGTCGACCGTCGGGGTCCGCGCGGTGGTGCTCAAGGTCAACCAACGCTCCGCGCGGGTGCGCATCTTGGGCGAGGACGGCGAAGTGACGCTCCGGACCACGATGGCCTGGCAACTCGTCCCCGGCCATGCCGTGGACCTCGAGCTGACGAAGCGGTGGACCTTCCACGACGATGCCTACGCCTCGGGGACCGTCGAGAGGTCGTTCATCGACGTCGGCGTTCTCGGCCTCGAGCCGCTCCCGCTCGAGCGCTTCGGGGAGATGGATCTGAGGGCTATCCACGAGCCCTTCGAGGAGAGCGATCGCTACGCCCCCCTGTGGCTCGAGCACACCCGTGCGCCCCGTCCGGCGTACGAGTTCCACGACATCGCGTGGTCGGGGAAGCGCGCCTTCGAGGCGGGTGACATCGAGGACTGCCCCGTCGACGACGCGATGGACATGAAGGAGATGGGCGACCTCGACGGTGCCCGGGCGCTCCTGATGGAGGAGCTGCACGACGACCTCCGGTACCTCGACGCACACGTCCACCTCGGGAACCTCGAGTTCGACCTCTCGCCCGAGAAGGCCCTGGCGCACTACGAGATGGCCATCCGCATCGGCGCCTTGTCTTTGCCCGCCGACGAGAACCTGCTGCTCCCGTGGGGCTGCATCACGAACCGCCCCTACCACCGTGCCCTCAGCGGCTACGGGCAGGCGCTATGGAAGCTGAAGCGCCAGGGTGAAGCCGAGGCCGTGTTCGAGCGGATGCTCGCCCTGAACCCGCCGGACAACCTCGGCATTCGGATGCTGCTGTTCGCGATCCGCGATGGGGTCACCTGGGAGCAGTGGGCGGCGCCGTAGCGCCAGGTCCGCGAGGACCAGAGAGCAACGCATGGTGAGGTGGCTCCGGTCATGCTCGGCGCCATGGCCGACCTGTCGGCGCGCCAAGCCGCTGCGATGGCTCGGGCCGCGGCTTCAGGAGATCGGCACGACGGTCCAGTGACCCGTAGATGGGTCGATCCTCACGCGGGCGTCGGCTCGGTGGTCTCGCACGTCGACCTCGACCTCGCAGCCCTCGAGCCGGACGCCCAGGATCTGCGTCCAGGGCTCGAAGCACTGCGTCGTCCAGCTGATCGCGATGCGAGGTCCAGGTCCGAGGCACCACAGCCGGGTCTCGGTGTGGAGCACCGCGCAGCCGCCATCCTCGCGCACGTACCAGCGAACGCCGTCGACGGTGGCGCCTTCTTTGCGGCCGAGGCCGAGCGAGAAGACCAAGTCGAGGGAGCGGCCGTCGAGGCCGACGATGCGTCGAGCGCCGCCGACTACCAAGAGGTTCTGCTCCGGCCACTCGAAGACCTCGCACCCGTCGGGGTCGGACGGCTCGAGCGGTAGCTCTCGCTCGACGGTCTCCGCCGTGGCGAGGTTCTCGACGACGATGCGCACCCGGCCGCTCGAGGCTCCAGGGGTGTGGTCGAGGGCGATCGAGCGGAGTCCGCCCGCGAGCGGGATGGACCTGCGCCCGATGGGCGGCGCTCGTCGTCCGCCCGAGCCACTGGCCGATGAGGATGCCGCTTCGACCTCCTCCGCGGCGGTGCGGAACGCGGCGGCCAGGTCTGCGGGATCGCTCGCGCCGGAAGTGTAGGCATGCCACGCGGCCTCACATCGCGCGTGAGCCGCCGCGTAGACCTCGAGCAGCTCGTCGAGCGCGGTGACGTCGCGGTGTGCCTTGCGGTCGGCGGCGAGCATGTTGAGCCTCGCCGATGCGGCCAGCAGCTCCCCCACCCCGGCGCGGACGTCGAGACCCAGCGCCTCGTCGCGGAGGATCTGAATCACGATCTCATCGAGAGTCGCCGTCATCGGTGACGCTCTCCAAGGAACTCGTCGAACAAACGGAAGAGCGTCACGGCGTTGTCGGGAGAGCTGTCGATGTGCTCGATGTGGTGGATCCAGTCCACGCCAACGAGACCGGTTCGCTTCGCGAGCCAGGCGCAGAAGTCGGCCAGCAGCGACTCCTCCCCATGCCCGTACTCGGGGTATCCGAGGTCCTCTCTCGCCCACCGGTATCCGAGCGTCCAGAGGTAGACGCTGCGGGCCCGGCGATCTTCGAAGGACATGCCCGGCCTGACGGCGAACCTCTGGAAGTAGGACCGAATCCAGGGAGACTCGGGACCGCTGTGCTCGTCGGTCATCGGTCGCCCTCCTTGGTGAGCTGCCTCTCGGTCTGTCGACGCAGGAGGGCCGAGCAGGACGCTCCAGTCCGAACGGGGCCGGCCTTGCAGCGTGGTGATGGCCCATCGGTCGTCGACGCCCCGAAGGATGTCGCAGATGCGCCGCATCTCCGCATCTGGATCGAAGTGGGGGTCGGTCGGCAGATCGATGATGACCTCGAGGCTCGACGCCGAGGTCACGCGGACGGTCGCGCCGTCCGGGAGGTCGTGTTCCCATCCGGCGGGTTCCGCGACGGGGCGGTCTGTCTGGACTTGCCAGCGCCGGACTTCGCGGTCCCGTGCCTCGTCCCTCGTGACGGAAGGCCAACGCGAAGCCTGGAACAGACGTTGTCCCCCTCGCTCCCGAATCGGGGTGTACCCGGTAGGTGGCGCCGACGGGAGCGTCCGGTAGCGAGGCTCGCCCGACGGAGGGCCGGCTCGCCACCAGTACTCCTCGTAGGCGCTCGGGCCCACTTGCTCCCAGATCGCCACGAGCCCCAGAAGGCTGACCGGATTCTCGGCGGCGAAGTCCCAGCCGTCCTTCTCGGCACAGTAGAGGCTCGGACCCGGGTCGAACCAGACCTGGAACTCCTTGTCCTCGAGCGCCACCAGGGCGGTGTCGTAGACGTTGGCGTATTCGGAGAGCGCGGGCATCAGTTCCTCGAAAGCGATCGTCCGTGACCATCGCGGCTACCACGTGGTCGGAGTCGCTCGGACGGCTACGGGCGGGGCTCCACGTCGTCGCCCTCCGCGCGGACCTCGCGGCGTCGACGTTCTGCCAGCGTCTTCAGGATCATGATCAGACCGAACACGTCCTTGACGTTTCCCGTAGGGCCGGCCGTACCTGCCATTCGGGCGAAGGCAAATCCCGACGGGGTGAGGATCCGAACGCCCACGGAGCCCTCCTTCGAGGGGGGCAGCTCGTAGTCGACCACGTCGGCCCAGCGAAGTCGGTACGTCGGGGGACGGCCTTCCGCGTAGAGCGCGACGTCCGTGAAGACCAGGGTATGCGCCTCCCAGGGCGCGGGATTGCGGTAGTCCCCGAGGCGAACTTCGTCGGGCTCTGCCCCGACGGGAAGGGGGCTTCCTTCTGCTGCGACCACGAACCCCGACGCGCGACGCAGGTGTCGGCGGACGAGCGACCGGATCAGCTCACGGTCAGTCAAGAGCCGCCTCCGAGCAGGAAGGTGATCACGTCACGACCGCCACCGCTGGTCACCGTGCCCCCATGACGTGCCGCTTGGCGCCGAGCAAATCGATCGAGGCCCTCGTTTGCGAGGGTTGCTTCGATCTGGAGTGTCTGAACACCGTCGGCGCGCGCTGAGTCGAGAATGCGGTCCAACGCGTGCTTGATCTCCGACGGGGGGATGGAACCATCGATCATCTCTACCGTGATGATCCGGGTCGTACCCGCGTCGACGAGGGTGCCATCGAGGGTTGTGAGCGCTGCGCGTCGCAGCCCTAGGTCGCCTGCCTCGAGAGCGCGGTTGACGTTTCGGGCAGAGCGCCCTGCCCGGGCAACCATACCCAGGCCGCCGACGAAGGGGAGCGCCAGCCCGATGATGTCTAGCCCGAGCGCGAGGAGGTTTGTGCCTAGGTCGGCGCAGTTGCTGTGCGCCAGCGCGTAGATGTCGTACCCGAGGGCGGCAAGATCGATGGCGCTCTCGATGTAGAGTCCGGTCGGATCGATCGAGTTGACGGGGTCGTTGCCCACGTACGCGTAGAGGTTGGTGTCGCCGCCCTCGAGGCCGATCGGGTCACGCGCGGTCCACTGCCCGACGGCGGGGTCGTAGTCGCGAGCCCCGAACCGGACGAGCCCGGTGTCGGTGTCGTAGAGGCCACCGGCGAAGCCGAAGGGCTGGAAGCCGGGGTTGGTGTCGCGGACGACGCGACCGAAGGCGTCGTAGTCGATGGCCTGGACGACCGACCCCGAGGAGATGTCGACAACACGCCGGACGCTGCCGAGCTGGTCGATGACGAGCCGGTAGGTGGCGCCCGACGCGCGCATTGCGTCGGGGACGTGGCCGCGTGAGCCGTAGATGAAGACCGCTCGAACGCTTCCGTCAGGCGCCAGCTCGGCGATGGGCCTCAGCGCGTCGATGTAGAGCCACGCCCGCTCGCGAGCGCCGTCCACGTCTTTCGCGACGCGCCGGCCGTAGGCGTCGACCTCGTAGCGCACCGTGCGCCCCGAAGGGAGGGCGACAGAGCGCAGGTTGCCGAAGTCGTCGTAGGTCAGCTCGGTGCGTGAGGCGCCCGTGACCACGGCGGTGCGCTGACCGTAGTCGTTGTGCTCGTAGATCGTGGCTCCCACGGATCCGAGCCGGCCCTGCGCGTCGAAGGCGGGCGTGAAGGTCCCGGCGGCGTTGCGCCAGCTCGTGCGCAGGCCGTTGGCGTCGTAGTCGTAGCGTTCGACCTCGACACCGCCGCGGAGCACGCGATGAAGCCGATCCGACGCGTCGTACTCGTACTCGATCCGAGTGGTCGTCGAGCCGTCCGTTTCCTCCAGCTCCGCGATTCGACCGAGGGCATCGCGACGCCGCACGACCTGTCCGAAGACCCCTCCACCGGACCACGTCGTCGTCAGCTCCTCGAGCGCGCCGAAGCCATCGATACGCTGCGTGGTCGAGGTGGAGCCCGCAGTGATGGGGGAAGCGAAACCGGTCGTCGGGTCGCGCGTGAGTGTGAGCGGGCCGGCGCTGGTGAGGAGACCGTCCCGGTCGAAGCTGACGACAACGGGTGCCTCGGCTCCGACTTGCACCGTGTCGAGCCGGAACGCCGCGTCGTAGGTGTAGCCCACGGTGCCGCTCACGGTGCCCGACCAGGTCTGCGACTCGACTCGCGGGCCGTCGCGGACGAAGCCGACGGTGACGCCGCCCGGTCCGGCGACGCTCCCCACGAAGCCCGTCATGGGCTCGTACATCGGGACGATCGACTCACCGCCCGAGGTGATGCTCGACGGTCGGCCCGTCGCCGGATCGGGTACGAAGCGGACGGCGTGGCCCGCGCCGACGCTCGCGCCGGTGCCGACTCCATCGGCGTCGTAGCCCCAGTCGATGGCCATTGCGCCAGGGGCCGCGTACGTATCGAGGCGTCCGCGCTGATCGAAAGTGAGGACGTGGTCCCCGGTCCCGGGCTGCGTGACCGTGACCTGGCGCGACGCGTCGTCGTAAGAGAAGCCGGTGGTCCGGCCACGGCCATCGACGCTCGTCAGGCGAGCGACGGGGTCTGCATCCAGGGTGAGGAACGCATCATCGGGTGGGGTGACCCGATTCACGGTCCCGTCCGCGGCGAACCCGAACGCCACTCGCCGAATGGTCGCGCCGACGCCGCGCCGCACTTCCTCGAGGCGTCCGTCAGAGTCGTACACGTACTGCACGGGATGGAGCCCGGGCGCTCGAACCCACTCGAGCCGGCCGCGCGCATCGAACTCGTAGATCGCCACGCGGCCCTCCGGGCTGGTCGCCGTCAGCGTTAGCGTCGCAGCGTCCCACGTGGAGGTCGTGTCGCCGGTCGGCGTCGTCTGGACCCACGTCGCCGACTGAATCACCGGCGGCACGGTGGCTGGCTCGTAGCTCACCTCCATGCGCTGGGTCGACGTGAGGGACGCTCCCGAGGGGAGCGTGAGCGTCATGGACGACGGGACGGGCGCCGCGCGCCCGAAGACCGGATGAGGCTCCGTCGCGGCCGTGAGCGAGGTGCCGTCCGAGCCGACGAAGACCGCGTCGCCCGCTGCCTCTTCGCCGGGGCGCGTGATCGTGACCGAGGTTCCGTCCGGCTGGGTCACGGTCGTCCTCGGGAGCCCCGACGCGTCCGTGTCGTTCCGGTAGTGCGTGATGCGGCCCTCGCCGGTCGCCCGCTCGACCTCCTCGACGAGCCCGTCGGCGGTGCGGTCCAGCGTCAGCTCGAAGCCCTCCGCGCCCTCATCTCGCACCAGGCGGCCTTCGTCGTCGTAGGTGAAGGTCGAGGTGCCGCCGCCGGGCGAAGTGAGCGTGTGCAGGAGGCCCCCGCGACCTTGCTCGTCATCCGGGTGGTAGCTGAGCGACCACTCTCGAGAGACCGGGTCTCGAAGCGAGCGGAGCCATCCGTCGGCGCCCAGCGTCAGCTCGGTGCGTTGCCCGAAGTGCGCGACGAGGTCCACCGTCGCACCTCGCTCGACGCGTAGGACGTGCCCATCGTCGTCCTCTACCTCGCGCAGCTGCTCCTCCGCGTCGTAGCGGAAGGTCAGAAGCGCTTGCCGGGTGCGGACCGAGTGCGTGGCCAGGTGCTGGCCCGTCGCGGTGAAGCGATGGAGAAGACCGCCGTCCTCGGAAGGCACCCACCACTCGCCGTTCACCGCGCGCGGCCAGCTCGGCTCGATGCGCGTCACGAAGGCGCCGATGTCTCCGCCCTGCCCGATGAAGGTGTCTCCGTCCGGGCCGAAGGCGACCGAGTTGGGTCGGATCAGGGTCACCTGGTTGGCGGGGGCCCCATCGCTCAGGGAGCCCGGCCCCGACACGCGGAGGCGAGCGACCTGCGCGCGGTCGATGCAGATGAGCTGACCGGACCCGAGATCGGTCACGCAAAGCTCGCCGCTCGGGTCCATCGCGAGCCCGTACGGCGCGATCATCGAACGCGAGAGCGCACCGCCCTCGAACTCGAAGGTCGCTTCGGCACCGGTGCCCGCGTACGTGGTGATCAGCCCACCGGCGATGGCGTAGACGCGATGCCTTCCGGGAATGGCGGCGTAGAGCCGGCCCTCCGTGTCGAACGCCAGGCTCGTGACGCCGAGAACGGCGGCGTCCCGGGCGCGGGCGCTCTCGGGGTTCTCAGCGCCGCCCCCCGCGAGCTGGGTGAGGTTCAGCGTGCCGGGTTCGACGCAACGAATGAGGCCGACGAAGCTCTCCGCGAAGCACACGCGACCGTCTCGGTCGACGGCCACCGCGCCGACGAATCCCAGCGTCCCCATGGTCGCGGGTCCGTCGTTCCCTCCGCCCGGCGAGACCACGCCGCACTGCCCGGCGTACGTGGAGATGTTGCCAGCGGGATCGATCCGACGAATGCAGCCCTCGGTCGCGCTCGCGACGTAGAGGGTGTCGTCGGACGCGATGGCGATCGCCGCCGGAGTTGCGATGTCGGCTACGCTCGCGAGGCCGCCATCGCCGCTCGAGCCGTTTCGGCCAGTGCCGGCGAAGGTCTCGATGGTTCCGTCCGGCAGGACGACCCGAATGCGATGCGCCAGGGAGTCGGCGATGAAGACCCGGCCGTCCCTGGCCACCGCGAGCGATGACGCCTGCATGAGGCGCGCGTCGCGGGCGGACCCGCCGTCGCCGCTCACGCCCATGAGCGAGGCGCTGCCCGCGAATCGCTCGACGGGCTGAACGCGACCGAAGTAGTCGACCCGTCGACCGTCGCCGCGAGTCAACACCTTCGAGCGGGGATCGAAGCGATGGTGGGGCGACAAGGACCAGCCGCCCAGTCCCTCTCGCCGGCGGTCCTCTACGCCAAGCGGAAGGAAGTGCTCGCGCCAGATCGTGACCTCTTCACGCGTTCGGTTGCCGGTGATGAAGGCGCCGCCAGGAGCGCCGAAGCTCGTGGAGCTGGCGTCCGGCTCGCGGTACTCGCCCGCGTAGCGGTAGCCGACGCGCACGCGCGCCAAGCTGACTCCCGGAACGACGCGGCCGAAGGCGTCGCGACCGTCCCAGTCCCAGCTCCATCGCCGGGTGGGATCCACGTCCTCCTCTGCCTCGACGTGGACGCCCGCGACGTCGACCTCGATATCGACGCCCAAGATGTCACTCGGGAGCCCTGGAGTACCGAGCGGGACCTCGATCTGGTAGGCGGCGCGACGCCCGGGGACGAGCGCGCTCTGGTAGTGGAGCGCCAGGCCGGTTCCTGCGACGGGGAGCGCTTCGCCCAGCGTCTGCTCCGGGCACCCGACGATGGACCCCCCCGCCTCGCAGGGCTGCGGGCTGTCGTCCTCCCTCGGCAGATCGAAGGCCGGGTCGACGATCCCCCGAGGCGGACCGAAGGGCCAGTTGCAGTCCCAGGGCGTCAGGTGCTCGATGGGAGCGCGCCACAGCTCCGTGCCCGCCGCGTAGGTCTCCGCGAGCGCGCGGCGCTCCTCCTCCGTGATGCCGAGGCCGCCGAGCACAGACGCGTCGTCTGGCGCGCCGTCACCATCGGCGTCCACCTCGGCGAGCCCGCTCGCGACGCTCGTGATGCGGATGACACGACCGTCGCGCTCCGCCTGCCACTCCCCCGCTTCGCGATCGTAGGAGCCCAGGGGGACGGCGGTTCCCACGGGGAACCGGAGGAAGTTCTCGACGTAGAGCGGGACCGCGCGGTCGAACTCGACGGACGTCGCTCCCGCCTCGACGCCCTCGTCGGTGTCGACCTCGACGGCGTAGGTGTAGCCGCTCGAGTCCGGCAGCGTGCCGGGCATGCGATCGACCCCGCGCGGGGTCGTCGTGAACTCGGTGAGCCGGAGGCTCAGTCGCGTCGCCACCACGCGCCCGCCGTCAGGCATGATCAGGTCGGCCCCGGTGCGAGAAGGCACGAAGACCGTTGCGGTGCGCGTGCCGTCCTCGTCCGACACGGCGCTTCCCCGCGCCACCTGACCGACGTCGCGCCCGAGCTGAACCTCGGTGACGCGAGCGTCTCTCACGACCAGCACGGTTCGCCCGGCCCACGCGAACTGATGACGTGAGACCGCGAGCGTTCGCTGGGCCGGCAGGTGCCCCGGGGCTCGGAGATCGAGCACGACGGATGGGCCGGCGTTCACCACCATGAAGAAGCGACCATCCGCCGCGGTCGCGGTACGACCGTAGCCCGGCCTCCCGACGACGCGGACCTCCACGTTCGCGAGGCCGTAGCCCTCCGCGTCCTCCACGTAGCCCGTCACGACGGCGGCCTCCGACGGGATGATGTCGACGGCGTCCGTCTGCCGCGCGGACCCGCCCGAGCACGCGGCCGCGGATGGGTCGACGAGGAAACGGATCGACTCGTAGAAGGACTCGCCGTCCGGGCTCAGCGGAGGAGCGCCGCACTCGGGGTCGTCGCAGTCGACGAGGCCGTCGGCATCGTCGTCCATCCCGTTCCCGCAGTCCTCCGGGAAGACGGGCCCCGCATCGGCCCGAGGTGGTGTCACCGCGGCGTCGTCGGTGGGCGGACTGCCCCCGCAATCGCACCCGATGAACAGAAGCGCCGCCAACACAGCCGGTGCAATCCACGTTGCCCCGCGCATCCTCACCCCCTCCACGATGTCGTCCGCCGACATCTAGCGGTAGGACGTCGGTGTAGCCCATGGACTGACGGTAATCACGGAGTCGGTTGTCAACTGAAGTTGACATTCGGGAGGCGCGCCGTGGACGGGCGCGAGCCCCCGCCGCTGATGTCCTTGGTGACCGCCATCAAACCAGTCACGCTCAGACGCCCGGGAGGAGAAATGGCTCGAGACAAGGCAAAGCTCTTCGTGACCCTCGACGATCACGCTACGAGGCGGCCCCCGCCCCGACGCTCGAGGCCGTGCGTGATGCCTTCGCCAAGGGCAGCGAGGACCTGCGCCTCGCATCCTCGCAGCCGCGCCCCAGGAGGATCGGGCGTCGGTTCCGGTGAGGAGCGGAGTGATGACGCGACCGCCAGAGCGAATCCCTCGTCAATCTATATTGCATATAAACCTTCCACCCAACCTTCCACTTTCTGTGCGTCAGCAGGGGACGGCGCACGACACCCGGGGACGCTATCTAGTGGTTATCATTGGATTTGCTAAGTCATCTCGCGGGTCCTGGTCGTCTTGCCAAGGTTGAAGTCGTGGGTTCGAATCCCATTTCCCGCTCTCGATTCTCTCAGCGATGACGGCCGGATGGAGCAGATGCTCCCCCGGCCGTTTCGCTTCCGTCCGCCGCTCGCGGCCTCACGGTGCGCAGAGCGACGCCATCCACACCTCGTCGCTCTCCCTGCTGAACGGGCCGCCGCCGACGATGTAGGCGTGGGTGTCGCTCGTGACGATGACGGGTCCGCCGTAGGTCATCTCGACGGGGCACGTGGCGAGCGTCTCCCACGGGCCCGGGGATCCGTCCGTCCCCACCTCGGCTCGGACGAGCTCGTTCTCGGTGGAGGCGAGCAGCCAGGAGCCTCGGCCGTCGATCGGGAGGGCGGGGACTCCGTCGAGCTCGACCCAGTCCTCGAGGGTGGCGGCGTCGGCCCGCTCCATGATCTGTAGCGAGCCCGCGAAGAGGTAGCCGTCGACGATGGCCGCACCGAAGAGGAGGTCGACGTACCACTCGTCCCACTGCGCTACGGGGGTGTCCCAGCCGATCTCACCCGTCTCGGTGAACCAGCCGGTGATCCAGGAACCGGAGCCCAGGCCCTTCCCCCAGGTCTCGCCTCCGAGCAGGATCATGCCGTCGCCCCACGGGAGCGCGGCGTGGTTGGCCCGAACGTCGGGCTCCGGCAGCGAGGTGCGCGCCTCCCACGCTTCGATGACGCCATCCGGGCGGACGATCGCCTCGTAGACCATGCCCGACGACCTTCCGACGCCCAGGCGGCCGCCCGTGAGGAAGAGGCGGCCGTCGGCGACGACGGGGGTGCCCGACCAGTCGACGGGGATGGGCAGCGGCTGCTCACGAACGAAGTCGCCGACGGTGCCGTCGGCTCGGATCCGCGCGAGCCAGACCTCGTCGCTGAGCTCCCGACCGAGGCTCCCGGCGAAGACGTGGAGCGCGTCGCCGATGACGATCGCTCTGGCCCTCCCGGTCGGCGCCGGCAGGCGCCCTGCCGACACGAAGGTGGTCGCGCCGGTGAGGGGACAGCGATCGTCGGGCTCGGGCGGTCCAGCGTCACGCATGGGGCGCGGGCGAAGCCCCGCGTCGGTCGCTGCGTCCGGCAGGACCTCGGCGTCGATCGGCTCGCCCGCGTCGAGGTCGGACGCGATGCCAGCGTCGTCGTCGGTCGGGGGGACGGGCTCGGTGCAGCCCGCGGCGAGCACGAGCGCGAAGAGAGTGACGTGGCGCATCATGGCTTACGCCTGCGACGACCACGCACACGACGTGCCCCTGAGCCTTCCGGTCGTTCCGAGGGGGCCGACCGGACCTCGCACATGGGACAGGGCCGCATGGGGGCCGCTCAGCGATAGATGTCGCGACCCGCGCTAATCCACACGTTCACTGCTTCGCTTCTCCTCTTCGGGTCGGCCGGTTGCGGCGGCGGCACGACGACGCCGACCGACGCGGGCGACGACGCCAGCGCGCCGCTGGTCAGCACCTGCCCTGGACCGGGCTGCGCGGTCACGGGCACGATCGCGGTCTGCAGCGTCGGCTTCGCGTGCAACATCACGCCGGGCGGGAGCCAGGACTTCCAGTGCGGGGCGGGGACCACCTGCACCGGGATGTGCGGCAACTCGTGCGACATCGAGTGCACGGGGGGCGCGACCTGCGAGGTCGCGACGGGCGACAGCACGAGCTCGAGCTGCGACGACTCGATGTGCACGATCACCACCGGCGACAGCGCCACGTACGACTGCACCAACGGGGCCGAGTGTCAGGTGACGGCCGGCGAGGGATCCAGCCTGAGCTGCGACACGGGCTCGACCTGCACCTTCGTCTGCACGAGCACGTGCTCCGCGCAGTGCCGCGGCGACTCGACGTGCACCATCCAGTGTCCGAGCGACACGATGGCGCAGGACTTCACGGGCGAGGTCAGCTGCGAATGAGGAGGCGACGCATGGAGTGGAGGCGAGGGATCGGAGCGCTCGGTGCGGCGGCGCTGCTCGCCGCTTGCAGCGGCGGCGCGGACGTCGGCCAGTCCTGCGACAGCGTCGGGAGCGCCGACGAGTGCGTGACCAACGCCATCTGCACGGACGAGCCGGGGGGCAACGTCTGCGCCGAGATCTGCCAGGAGGACACCGACTGTCCGTCGGCGTACTTCTGTGACTCGGTCCCGGGCAGCTCCGAGGACACCTGCCAGATCCGGCGCTGAGCATCGCGCCGAGGGGTGGCCGGTCGGGGCCGCTCAGCGATAGATGTCGCGACCCGCGCCGAGGATCTCGCTCGCGTCCTCGGCGCTGATCCCGCCCTCGCCGAAGCGGTGGAAGGGGCTCATGTAGCGGCCCGTGGTCTGGACGGCGTCGATGTGTCGACCCTGGACGAGCCAGATGAGATCGCCCACCCCGACGCGGTTGGTGTAGGTGGCCAGGACGATGCGCTCGATGTCGCGGGCGGTCAGGGTGTAGCTCGCGCGGTCGGCGGTGCCGGTGACGGTGATGTCGGGCACGCGGTGCAAGAGGACTTGTGCTCTGGAGTCGTAGATCTCGAGGTCGAAGCGGTCGTGCCGGTAGACCGGGGCGGCGCCACCGCGGACCCAAGTGAGGACCTCGCCCTCGCGGAGGCGAGAGCCGCTCAGGGGGCGCGGCGCGGCGCCGTGCGCGGCGAAGACCCGGGCGTAGGCGTCGAGCTCGGCGACGGGGAAGGAGGCGGCGAGGACCTCCCACAGGTCGCTGAGCCGGCGGAAGGAGCCATGGACCGGCATCCGCCGGAGCAGGTCGAGGATCTTCGCGTCGCCGAGCTGAACGGTGTCGTCGGGCTCGACCTCCGCGTCGAAGAGGTCCCAGAGGATCCGGGCGACCGCCCACTCGGTGTCCTCGCCTTCGCTCGGGCCGACGCCGTCGCTCGTCTCGAGGCTGATGGTCGTCGGCGCGTAGCGGAACCGGACGACGTCGTAGGCGCTGTCGCCGGTCTCGGGGATGGCGCGCCGATCGGTGTGCATCACGCGCTGCATCATCACGGAGAACCAGTTCGCGAAGCCCTCGTTGAAGGCGACCGCGGTGCCGAGCTCTTTGCCGTGCGCGAGCGTCAGGTGGGTGACGTCGTGCGACAGGCCGACGCCCACGAAGAAGTGGTTGTAGTCCTGCAGGGCGTGGCCGCACTCGTGGTGGATGTTGTTCCAGTCGAGCCCGTGGACGTAGCTGATCTCCATCTCCTCGTGCCCGCTCGAGCTGCCGGTCTGGGAGGTCTCTCGGTAGACGGGGTAGCGCACCTGGGTCTCGCTCCAGTCGAGGCGACGCGAGTAGGCGTAGAGCCCCGCCTCGAGCACTCCGTCGCCGACGCCGAAGGCGACGTGGTCCTCTCGCCGCTCGGTGGCGACGAGGGTGCGGAAGTCGATGTCGCCCCAGCTGTCGGGCCCACGCGACGGGCTGCGCATCGCGTACGGTCGGTCGATGCGGTGGGGCGAGACGCGGTACTGGCCCGCGCTGCGCGCGACGGCGAGCACGAAGACGCGCTCGAACGCCGAGCGCTCGGGAATGGCGACCTCGAAGCTCCCGTCCTCCTCGGTGACGGTGGTCATGATGCGCGTCGGCGCGTCCCCGTCCGACCAGATCTCCACGTCGATGTGGCGCAGGCCGTGGCGCCCGCGGAGTCGATCGGTCCACTCGACGCGGCCACGCACCATGGTGATGGGCTCCCCGGTGAGCTTCTCCCACCACTCCCGGATCGCCGGGGACGTGGGCGGCGTGGCGGTGCCGTAGAGGAGCTCGGGCTCGACGATCGTGTAGCGCGCGGCCGGGTCGTCGGCGTGCGCCGCGCCCGCGGCGCCGAGGGTCAGACAGAAGACGAGCCAGCTCATCACGCTTCGAGTCATGAAGACGTTCTCTCCTTCGCGAGCGGGGGCGTCGCTCGATCGGCGACGCGCTCGCGGTGGACTTGGTGAATGGACGTGGGGCCTACGAGCGCACCCCCACGAGCGGGTCGCGGGGCCTCGTGAGGGTACGCACGACGCGCGCGGCCGCGTGGGTCAGCGCAGGAGCAGGAGCGCGGCCGCGCCCACGCACGCGAGCGCTCCGAAGAGCGCGAGGCCGACGCCGGCGACGAGGAAGAGCGTCTTCTGAGACGAGCCGCTCGTGGGCGCGGCGGTCGGCGCAGTGGTCGGCGCGGCGGTCGGCGCAGTGGTCGGCGCTGTGGCTGGCATCGCAACCGGCATCGCCGCTGGCACCGCCGCGGGCGGCGGGAGCGGGACGGGGGGCGCCGGCTCGGGGGGCGGTGGGGGCGGCGCGGGCGGCGCGGCCTCTGCGGCGGGCTCTCCGAGCAGATCGAGCAGCGCCCGTCGGACCTCGCCGGGATCGCCGAGGCGGTCCTTCTGAAGGTGGGCGAGGAGGCCGCGGATGATGCCGTCGAGGGCCTCCGGCGCGTCGGGCGCGAGCTCGTTCGCGGGGGTCGGGCTCAGGCGCATCTGCGCGAGGAGGTAGTCGCTCCTCGGGAGGTCCTCCTCGAAGAGAGAGAAGCCGGCGAGCATCTCCCAGAGGAGGACGCCGAGGGCGTAGAGGTCGGAGCGGACGTCGACGCCCTGACCGACGCACTGCTCGGGCGCCATGTAGCCGACGGTGCCGAGGACCTCGCCGGCGACCGTCAACTTGGCGTTCACTCCTACGACGGACCGATCGTGCGCGATGCCGAAGTCGAGGAGCTTCACCTTCTCGCCGCCGCGGCCATCGGGCTCGAGGACGACGTTGTCGGGCTTGAGGTCGCGATGGACGAAGCCCTCGTCCCACGCGGCGCCGAGGGCCGCGGCGATCTGGGCGCCGACCCGCACGGCGCGGCGCCACTCGAAGGCGCCCTCCTCCCACATGGCGTGCGACAGGGTGGGGCCCTTCACGAGCTCGAGGACGAGGTAGGGCGACCCGTCGTCGGTGGCGCCGGTGTCGAGCGCCGCCACGACGTTCTCGTGGGTCAGGCGTCGGCCGATCTCGACCTCGCGCGCGAAGCGCTGGACGATGGCGTCGTTGGCGCCGAGCTCGGCGTGCATGACCTTGAACGCGACGGGCTCGCCCCGCTCGACGTGGCGCGCCTCGAAGACGGCGCCCATGCCGCCCTCGGCGATGAGCGCGTCGAGGCGGTACTTGCCGTCGATCACCCGGCCGAGCCAGGCGCGGTAGCCGGTGGCGTCCTCGTCCGCCATCGGGGTGGGCGCCTTCGGCGGGGTGTCGATGAGGGTGGAGCGCAGCTCCTCGGGCAGCTCGATCGCGCCGATGCCCATGATCGTGCGGTGATGCCGGCGGCTCCCCATCCCGCCGAAGGGTAGCCACGAGAGGTTCGGACGTCAGCCATCGGCTCACGCCCCCGGGACCCAGAGGCCCGAGCGATGGGGCGCTCCGTACCCTTTCTGCGCACCGAGTGATCGGTGTCTCCGAACGGGGTCAGGGGGGCTGTCGGTGCGCGAGCGGCGCCGCGATCCGCAACGTATGGCCAGCGCATTCTCACAGGATCGAGGGCGCATGGCACACATGTGCGGCAGAACACGCACCCCATCCCACAGCGCCGTGCTCGTGCAAGCTACATTGCACCCGGCGCCAACCCTACAGGTCAACTCGAGTGTCCAAGAACCTCTCCACGCTCCTCTTCGCGGCGCTGCTCCTCTCCCAGGCTTGCGCGGCTCAGCCCGGCGGCCTCTCCGACGGCGAGCTCGGCCCCGAGGATCTCGGCTCGGACGGCAGCGCGCTCCGCGTCGCTCCCGAAGACAGCTCCACGTACTACGCGCTCCGTCAGGACTTCCGGCGCTGCGCGTGGCCCTTCTGCGGCGGCTACTGGGTCCACGAGCTCAACCAGGACCTGACCGAGTGCGCCGACGGCACGCGCGCGGCCGAGTGCTACGTGACGGACCTCGACGCGAGCGCCCTCGGCCTGAACGAGCGTGACTTCGCCGAGCTCCGCGGCGACCTCGGCGCGTTGATCTTCCGCGGCGACTTCGACACCCGCTTCGTCGAGGACCGCACGATCGACTACGAAGTGCTCGCGGTCGACGAGGCGTGGCGCCCGCTCGACGGCACGGCGCCGACCGGCGACTTCCTCAAGGTGATCGACAACGGGATCCGCTGCTTCCGCGCGCCCTGCGAGAACCAGGAGGCCGCGTTCCTGAACTACCCGTGGTTCTTCCTCCTCGATCGCCTCGACCTCGACGCCTCGGGCGCGACCGACGAGCAGCTCGCGGCGGCGTGGGCGGCGCTCTCGGACGGCGGCCTCCTCGTCGCCGGGTCGACCCGCGCGGTGATCCGCCGGCGCGACATCCACCTCCGGATCCAGGCGTCGCAGATCTACCTGCCCGTCCAGGCGAGCCCGGCCTCGGGTCCGTTCTGCGGCGGCATCGCCGGCTTCACCTGCCCCGGTCACGGGGTCTGCGCCGACGACCCGAGCGACGGCTGCGATCCCGCCACCGGCGGCGCGGACTGCGGCGGCGTGTGCGAGTGCCGGGCGCTCCTGCGCTGCGGCCCCGGCTACCGCTGGGACGGCTCGCCCGAGGTCTGCGCGTGCGTCGACGACTCGGGGATCAGCCCCTGCGCGACGGTGCGCTGCGCGGCCGACACGACCTGCGAGGTCCACGACGGCGCGGCGTACTGCGTGTCCACGGGCGCGCAGGCGTGCGGCGCGTCGACCTGCGAGGCCGGCTCGGTGTGCTGCAACGCGAGCTGCGGCATCTGCACGCCGCCGGGCGGGGTCTGCATCCAGCTGGCCTGCGCGCCCGAGTGATCGGATCGCGAGCGGCTCCTCACGGCGCGGCCGAGGACCGAGAGGTCCCGGCCGCGTCTCGCGTTCGAAGGTCGAGGTCTGTCGATAAATCGCCTTCTGCGATTTCTCTCCGGCGAGGGGCAAGCCCCTCGCGCTCCCCGCTGAGATCCTCCGACGCTTCGCGTCGTCGGACTCAGCGAACCTCGAGCTCGAGCGCCGCCGAGAAGACGCCGACCCAGGGCAGGGTGGGGTCGGGGCGCGACGCGAACGCGGCGTCGTAGAGGGGGACCAACAGATCGCGCTCCCACGCGTCGGCGTCGACGCGCAGGCCGACCGCGAAGCCATCGGCGACCGGGAGGCTCGCCCGCACGAAGCCGCCGAGCGCGACGCCCGCGGTCCAGCGGTCGACGACGGCCCACAGGTGCCGTGAGACGCTGAGGCAGGCCTTCGGGCCGAGGCCGATCGCGAGGGGACCGAGGTCGAAGCCGGCCTGCGGGTCCGCGCAGAACCGCAAGAGAGGTTGCCCGTGGTCGAACGGCTCGAAGAGGGCGCCGCCCTCGAGGGAGCCGCCGACCCGGAGCCAGTCGAGCACCTGGGCGAAGGCGCCGGCGCGCACGATCGGCCCGCCCTCGTCGAGCTGCGCGGGGTCGAGCACGTAGCCGGCGCCCGCTCCGACGACGACGACGAGCCGAGGGAGGGTCGCCCCGGCCTCGGTCGGCGAAGCGTCCACGGTCGCCGGAGCGTCCACGGTCGCTGGAGCCACGTCGACCTCGGCCGTCGCCGCGACCTCGGGCGGCGGCGGGACGGCGGTCGGGGCGGGCGCCGTGGGATCGTCGAGGGCTCGCGGCGCGGACACCGGCGCCGGGGTGGGGAGGCGCTCGGCCGCCCACAGCGCCGCCACGCGGACCCGGGAGGATGCGGTGAACGCCTCCATCGCGAGCTCCTCGGGGCCCGTCAGCACGGCGCCGTCGCGGCCATCCACGCGCAGGGTCCATCGGGCGTCGTCGCACGCGGTGACGTCGACGTGGACCCGGGCGACGGGGTCGGCGCCCTCCACCACGCGCCAGCCGTCGCCGACCTCGAGGCGCAGCGCCGCGGCCATCGCCGGCGCGAGCTCGGGGCAGCCCTCGACGGCCACGCCGACGTCGTCGGCGCGCGCGGCGCTCGCGACCGAGAGCGCGACCAGGAGCAAGGTGGCTTGCAGGGCGCGGCTCAAGGTCGGTCTCGCTCGACGTCGGCGCGGAACGCCCCCTCGGGGTAGCGCGCGAGGTAGTCGTCGGCGGCGAGCCGGGCGCTCGTCGGGTCACCGGCGCGGGCGTGGGCGCCGACGAGGCGGTAGCGGGCGCTCTCCTCGATCGCCGCCGGGAGGCCCAGCCGCAGCGCGCGCTCGAAGTCGCGGACGGCCTCGCCCGCGCGGCCGTGGCGCACCGCGAGGCGTCCCCGCGTGAAGGCGGCGATGGCGGCGTCGGGATCGCCGTCGAGGGCGGCCGCGCGCCCGAGCCGCTCGAGCGCGACGTCGACGTCGCCCGCGCGCCGCGCCTCGTCGGCCGACGCCATGAGCGAGGCCGCGGTCGACGCGGCCCCCGGGGCGGGGGCGACTCGTGGCTCGGCGGGGACCGTCGGCGCGGGGGGCCTGGTCTCTGTGACGCTCGGCGGAGTGCTCGGCGGGGTGCTCGGCGGGGCGACGGGCTCGATGGCGGGCGCGACGCTCGGAGGCGCGGCTCCGGGCGGCTCCTCGACGGGCACCGGCGCGCTCGCGACCGGGGGCGCCGCGACGTGCACCGACTCGCCCGCGCCGAGCGCGCGGACGCGGTGCTCGAGCGCCTCGCTGCGGACGAGGACGCGGCCGCGCTCGACGTCGACCCGCACCTCGCCGTCGTCGCGGTGCACCGTGAAGACCGTGCCGACCACCTCGACGGTGACGTGGCCGGCCTCGATCACCCAGCGGCGCGGGCCGCCGGGCTCGACCTCGAAGCGCGCCTCGCCGCGCTCGAGCAGGACGCTGAAGCGGGACCCGCCGTTCTCGAGCGGCTCCACGACCGACGCGGAGACGAAGCGGATCCGCGAGCCGTCGTCGAGCTCGACCGTGTCGCCCGCGGCGGCCGCGACGGTGAGCGTCGCCTCGGCGGGGCGCCCGTTCGCCTGCAAGGCGCCGGGGCCCACCCATGGGCGCTCGCGCACGAGGAGCGCGACGAGCGCGGCGGCGGCGGCGAGCCCCACGGCGCCGAGCGCGATCGCGCGGCCGCGCCGCCGGGGACCGAACGCGCGCGCCTCGACCCGCTCCCAGCCGCGCGCGAGGCGAGCCTCGTCGACCTTCACGTCGAGCTCCTGGCCCAGCTCGGGTCGGCTCATCGCGCGCCTCCTTCGATGTGCTGCTGGAGGGCCTCGTCGGCGGCGGTCACGCGCCGCTTCACCGTCGCGAGCGACGCGTCGACGGCCTCGGCGATCTCGGCGAGGGGCCAGCCCTCGACGCGGCGCAGGGTCCACGCCACGCGCTGGTCCGCGGGGAGGCCGCGCAGGAACCCGCCGATCCGCGCGAGCTCGGCGCGCCGCTCGGTGCTCAGCGCCGGCGCGGCGAGCTGCTCGAAGCTCACGTCCTCCTCGCCGCGATCGAGGCCGAGGCGGCGGAGCAGGCCGCGACGACGCAAGCGGCTCCGCGACAGGTTGGCGGTGATCCGCACGACCCACCCGCCGTACGAGCTCCTGTCGCGCAGGGTGGCGAGCTTGTCGAAGGACTGGACGAACGCGTCCTGCACCACGTCGTCGACCTCGGCGTTGCGACCGAGCAGGAGCGTCGCGACGCGGTAGGCGTCCCGCGCGTGGCGCCGGTAGAGCGCGTCGGCGGCCCATCGGTCGCCCTCGAGGGTGCGCAGGACGAGCGTCTCCGTGCTCTGGCTCGAGGGGAGGCTTCGGACCTCCGCCTCTTGGGGCTCGGACGAGGGGCGCACGTGGTCCCGACGCATCAGGAGCGCAGAATGGCTCACGCGACGAGAAACGCTCGCGCCGTGAGCCATCCCGCGGCGCCGAGGCGTCGGGAGCCCAACCCAGGAGGTCCCGATTGCGACGCTCGATGCTCATCCTTCTGCTCACCCTCGCGGGCTGCGGCTCGTCCGGCGGGGGCCTGTTCGGCGAGCCCTCGCTCGACGAGCTCAACGCCGTCCGGGCGGTCCCCGACGAGAACGCCGACGACACGCCACCCGACGCGTCCTTCGAGCCCGGGCAGCGCCGCGACGTGGGCGGCGCCCAGGCGGTGTTCCCCTCGCAGCGCCCGAACGAATACGTCAGCGGCGTCGTGATGCCTGGTGACCTCGACGGAGACGGGTACGGCGACCTGGTGATGTGGGCGCACCTCATGAACGATCCCGACGTCGTCGACTGCTCGCGCGGCTGCCCCGGGTTCGGGCAGCTCGTGGTCTACGTCGCCTACGGCGGCTCGAGCTTCGGCGCCGACGGAGTCATCCGCGCCGACGCACGCCTCGAGAGCTGGCACATCAACGGGATCGAGCCGTGGGTGTCGAGCGCGGGCGACGTGGACGGCGACGGCCGGCCGGACGTGCTGATCAGCGTGGGCGCGGACTGCCAGCAAGGGAACGTGCTCACGCTCTACGGCGGGTCACGGCTCAGCGGGACGATGGACGTGCGCGACCTGCCGGGCGGCGTGCTCCGCGAGACCGGCGCCTGCACGCGCTTCGGCAACGCGGTCGGGGTCGGGGATCTCGACGGCGACGGGTTCGCGGACTTCGTCGTCGCCGCTCCGTCGAGCGATCGCTCCTACCTCTACTACGGGCGCGCCGGGCGGTCGGACGCGCGGCGCTCGGAGCTCGACGCGGACGCGATCCTGCTCGCGACGGGGATCGACGGCGTCGGCCCCGCGCAGCCGGCCGGGGACGTGAACGGAGACGGGCTCGACGACATGATCGTCGCGGGCTCCACCGGCCCCGCGTTCCACGAGGACGTCGGGGTCTGGCACCTCGTCCTCGGGGGACCGCGCCTCGCGGGCGAGGTGCCGATCGAGACCCTCGGGACGGCGATCGAGGCGGCGTTCGTGTCGGGCCTCGGCGACCTCGACGGCGACGGCCGCGGGGAGCTCGGCGTGACCCGCAACGGCGCCGGCGTCGACGGGTTCGTCCTGCCCGGCCGCGGCGAGTGGCCGGCCGCGCTCGGGGTCGAGGACGGCGCGCTCCGCATCGCGCGCGCACTCGCGCCGGGCGCCGTCGGTGGCTCGACCGCGCTCCGCCCCGCCGGCGACGTGAACGGCGACGGCGCGCTCGACTTCCTCTACTCGGACTCGGAGGCGACGAGCGACGGCTACCCGCGCGGCTCGGTTCAGCTCTTCCTCGGACCGCGGACGATGGACGCGACGCTGGAGGCGAGCTCGGGGACGGAGTTCCTCGGTCAGCTCTGGCTCTCGGAGCACGACGGCAGCGTCCGCGGCTTCGACAGCCTCGGCGAGTGGAGCTGGCGGCTCGGCAACGGGCTCGCCGCGGGCTCGGACCTCGACGGTGACGGCTACGGCGAGATCGCGATCGTGGCGCGCATCGCGCCCGACAGCGGGCGCCTCTACCTGTGGCGGGGGCGGCCGTGACGCGGGCGCTCGGCATGGCGCTGCTGGGCCTCTGGCTCGGCGGGTGCGCGCTGTCGCACGGGATGGAGGGCGACGCGTCGACGACGACGGACGGCGGCGTGGCCCCGGTCGACGGATCGGTGGCGGTGAGCGACGGCGCCACCGCGAGCGCCGACGCGGGGACGCGGCTCGGGGGGCCCGGCGGGCTGAGCTGCGGGCCGAACCGGTGCCGCGAGGCGGAGGTCTGCTGCGACGACCGCTGCGGCATCTGCGCGCTCGACGGGGAGTGCCCCGACTACGACTGCCCCGATCCGGCGCGCCCGTAGGTACGCTGGGCCCGATGGTCGCGGCGAAGCGAGCGCGCGAGGGGAGCTTCGTCGACAACATGAGCCTGCCGATGCACCGGTGGTTCCGGTACTCGGCAGGCTTCTCCGCGTCGTGGGCCGAGGCGTTGCTGCGCGAGCGCGCCGGGCGCGGGCCGGTCCGGGTGCTCGACCCGTTCGTCGGCTCGGGGACCACGCTGCTCGCGGCCGACGCGGCGGGCGTCGAGTCCGTGGGCCTCGAGGCGCACCCCTTCGTGCACCGCGTGGCCGCGGCGAAGCTCGCGCGGGGCGTCGACCCGGACGCGCTGCGCGAGACGGCCGAGGCGCTGATCGACAGGGCCCGCCGCAGCCGCGCGCGCGCCGACGAGCCGCCCGCGCTGATCGCGAAGTGCTTCGCGCCGCCGACCCTCGCGGCGCTCGAGCGGCTCCGGCGCGCGTACCTCGCCGCGCGCGACGACGGGCCCGAGGGGGCGCTGATCTGGCTGGCGATCACCTCGATCCTGCGCCCCTGCGCGAACGTGGGGACCGCGCAATGGCAATACGTCTTGCCCAACCGAGCGAAGGCTCGCGCGCTCGAGCCCTACGACGCGCTGCGCGACCGGGTGGCGATGTTCGCCGACGACCTCGGCGCCGCGCCGCCGCGCCGCTCTCGCCTCGAGCTCGCCGACGCGCGCGAGCCGGGGCTCCACGCCGGGTCGCTCGGGCGCTTCGACCTGGTGCTGACGTCGCCGCCGTACCCGAACAACTACGACTACGCCGACGCGACGCGGCTCGAGATGACGTTCTGGCGCGAGGTCGAGCGCTGGGCGGATCTTCACGGCGCGGTGCGCCGGCACCTGATCCGGTCGTGCTCGCAGCACAGCGCCGCCGACAAGCTCGGCCTCGAGGAGCTCCTCGACGCGGCGCCGATCGCGCCCATCCGGGACGAGCTCGCCCGCGTCACGCGCGAGCTCGAGGCGCTGCGGGTCGAGCGCGACGGGCGCAAGACCTACCACACGATGGTCGCGGCCTACTTCGTCGACCTCGCCCGCGTCCTGGCCACGCTGCGCGCGCTGACCCGCGAAGATGCCGAGCTGTGCCTCGTGATCGGCGACTCGGCGCCCTACGGCGTCCACGTGCCGGTCGAGGCGTGGCTCGCGCGCCTCGCGACGTCGGTCGGCTTCGGCGCGCACCGCTTCGAGAAGCTCCGCGACCGCAACACGCGCTGGAAGAACCGCAAGCACCGCGTGCCGCTCCACGAGGGCCGCCTCTGGATCGCGGGTTAGTCGGGGACGATCTTCTTCGCTTTCTTCGACGCTCGACGTTCGAAGAAGAAAATGAAGAGGATCGTCCCCGGGGTCAGCCCAGGCGCACGACGCCGAGGCCGTCGCCGAGGTGCGCGACCTCGCCGGACGACAGCCGCACGACGCGCGTGGGGTCGTCGTCGGACGGCGAGGTGTAGACGCCGTTGGTCGACGCGGTGTCGATCGCGACGATGTCGTCCTCGACGCGGACCACGAGCACGTGGACCCGGGAGATGTCGTCGTCCGCGAAGACGTGGGCCGAGTCGCACCGCGAGTAGCGACCCAACAAGACGCCTCGCCCGAGCGCGGCCTCGTCGAGGGCGAGCCGCAGCCGCCGCGCGCCCGCCTCGATCCGGAGGGTGCACGCGCGGGTCGCGCCCGGCTCGAGCATCGCCTCGCTGGTCTCGATCGGGCCGCGGATGACGGACACGCTCGCCGCCCGCTCGCGGCGCGGCTGCGGGCGCGCGCGGTCCTCGATCCGGACGACGCGGAGGGGGGTGTTGCGCCCCTCGAGCTTCGCCCACGCCTCGGTCGCGCTCTCGGGCCAGTGCTCGGGCGCCCCGGTCGCGAACGTGAACAAGGCGTAGCCGCCCACGCGGAACAGGCCGGCGATCTCGACGAACGCGCCGCCGATCGGCTGGCCGAGCCGAGAGTCGAGCCCCCCGCGCGTGCGCAGCTCGCGCAGCCAGAACCGGGGCGGCCCGTCGGGGCCCTTGGGGACGACGAGCGCGAGGTGGCGGAGCGATAGGCCGCCGTGGGGCAGGACGAGATCGCACCGGCTGTGGCGGCCGACGATCGCGGCGTTGGGTCGGTCGGGGCGGCGCGCGACCCACACGCGACCCGCGAGCGCGCCGGTGGGCGCGTGCACCGCGACGACCCCGGCGCCCAGCGTCCCGAGCCGCGCCATCTCGCGGATCGCGTCGTAGTGCTGAAGGAACAGCGCCTCGAACGGCAGCTGCGCGCGCGAGAGGAACGGGTCGGTCCCCGCGAGGAACGTGTCGTGGTTTCGGCCCGGGTCGCGACGCTGACCCATGTCGAGCGAGATGATGCGGGTCCCGACGTTCCGTGGCGCGCTCATGCCACCCTGACGATGGCGCCGCGCGAGGTCTGACGCCACGGCCGTCGAGCGGTCATACTCGCCGCGTGAGCTGGGAGACCGTCGAGGCGCTGCCGGGGGCCACGCCGACCGGCGGCGCTTTCCGCGCGGGCGCCGAGCCGGTGGTCGCGGAGCGGCGCGGGGTCGGCCCGCTGGAGCGCGCGCGGCTCTTCTGGTTCTCGGACCCGGACCACCCGTTCGCCCGCACCGTCGAGCACGTCGTGGTCACGCCACGCCACGTCTACGTCCAGCGCGCGGACGGTACCCGCGAGCGAGCCTCGCTCGAGCAGCTCCACGGCGAGCGGCTCGACCGCGGCCGGGTCATCTACGGCGTCCGCGACGGAGAAGACCTGCTGCTGCCGTATCGCGACGCCTGCGCCGTGCAGGTGCGCCTCGCCGCGGCGGTCCGGGGGGCCGAGCCGGCGGAGCCGTGGCGCGACCGGCAGTGGCTGTGGACCTCGGTCGTGCTCGCGGTGCTGGCGGAGGGACTCGCGGCGGGTCTCGTGCAGAGCTACTCGCTCGACGACGCGCGCCGGCACTTGACGATCGGCCTCTACACGTCCGAGACCCTGCTCGGCTTCTACGCCGCGCTCGGAGCGAGCGCCTTCGGGGCCTTCCTGTTCCTGTGGGGCCCCTCTCGGTGGCGGATCGACGCGGTGGCCGTGACGCGGACGCGCGGGGTGATCCCGTGGCTGACGTTCTCCCTCTCCCCGGAGCGCGTGCGACGCGCGGTCCTCGGGCGGATGTACGCCAAGCCCAAGCACGGCGCCGCCTATCACTCGGGCTGGAGCGTCTCGCTCGAGCTGCGCGAGCCGGCGCGCATCGGCACCCTCCGGCGCCTGCGCCAGATCGAGCTGCAAATCGTGTTCTTCGAGCACAGCCCGTCGCGGCGCGCCGCGTCGAAGGTGACCCAGTACCGAGACGCGCGCGCGTTGGCCGCGCGGCTGCGGAGCCTCCTCTCGCTCGAGGAGGAGACGCTCGATCCGGGCGCCGATTGATCGACAGACCTCGAGCTCCGCTCAGACGGCGCGACGGGTCGGGTTCGAGTGCGCCAGGCCCTGCTCGGCGACGCGGCGGACCTCGGGGGACTCGTCCTCCGTCGCGGCGACGAGCGCGGCGTCGAAGACGTGGGCGCCGATCTGGCCCATGGCGCCGACCGCGAGGACGCGGACGCGGGGATCGTCGGTCAAGCGATCTTGCTCGAGACGGCGAACGATCGCGCGCTGGAGCTCGTCGTTGCCGGTGCTCTTGTAGCGGGTGACGAGGCGCGCGTAGACCGCCGCGTTCGGGCCGCGCTCGGAGAGGTCGTCGTCGGCGGGCCGCGGGGCCACGTCGGACTTCGTGCGGGCGGTCGCGCCCTCGCGCTCGGGGGTCCGGATGCGATCGCCCGTCGCGGGGCGGTCGTCGCCGAGGATCGAGAGGTCGAGGGTCGCCGGCTTGCGCGGCTTGTCGCGCGTGGCGGCCGCCTCGTGGGCGACGTCCTCGACCATCTCGCGCAGGCGCGCCGGAAGCTCCGCGCAGGACGCGACGACGTGGACCGCGATCGGGCCCTCGTCGCGCACGCGCTGGTAGATCGCGACGTCGACGTGGACGCCCGGGCTCTGCCCCTTCACGTCCTCGCGCAGGGTGTCGACGAACTTGATCGGCGTCCCGCGGAGCACGGACTCCGGGGCCTCGATCACGATCTGCACCGCGCTCGCGCTGCGCAGGTCGAGCCCGTCGGGGTGCATCTCGCTCTCCTGCAGCACCGTGATCAGCGCGTCGAGCACGCTCCCCGCCGAGAGCTCGTCGATGGCGTAGGCCCCCATCGTCACGACGCCGCCGTGCGTGAGCACGTCGAGCAGCTGCCGGCCGCGCAGCGGTCGGACGCCGCGCAGGTCGGAGCGGCTCTCGATCTTGTCGAGCGCCTCGAACGGCTCGACGACGCGCTCGTGGGTCCGGCCGTCGTACTCGAGGATCGAGAGACCCGAGCCGCGCGCGACGAGCTTGTCGCCGTCGACGATGATCAGCCCGTCGACGCCCGCGTCGGTGAGCTCCTTGACGGCGCGGAGCGCGTGCATCCGGCGCTCCACCGTCTCGCTCTGCTCCGGCATCAGGATCATCGCCACGAGCTTCGTGCGCTGCCTGTCGATCGCCTGGACGAGCGCTCCGATCGCCGAGCCCGTGCCGCCGCCGAGGCTCGCGATCACGAGCGCGACGTCGCACTTCCCCGAGTGCCCGCCGACGAAGGCCTCGATCCGCGGCGCGTGGTCGCGGATGAGGTTGCGGCCGTACTCCGGCTCGCCGTTCGTGGCGCGCTCTCCGCCGACGAACAGGCAGCGGTCCTGGGCGATGTTCGCCTGCTCTTCGAGGCCCCGCCGCGACGTGTGGATCGCGAGCGCGGAGTAGCCACGGCGGGCGAGCTCGCCGGCGACCTGGCCACCGGTCTTGCCGAGGCCGACGGCGAGGACGTCGAGGGCGGAGTGGGGAGTGCTCATGAGGTGTCCGTCTTGGCAAACCTCGATCCACCCCACGTTTACTGGAGAGATCGCGCCTGACCGGAGCGCGGAGCATGCTCCGCTCCGGGGGCGGAGCACCGTTCACGCCGACTCGAGGAGGATCTCCTGCGGGTTCTGCGGATGCACCCGCAGCGCGACGACGGTGCCGGGGACGAGGCTCGGGGCGAGGTCGGCGCTCAGCAGCCGGGAGAACGTGGCGACGTACCGGGCCTGCTGCGGGTGGTCGACCTCGACGGTGACCTTCACCACCGGCACGCCGTTGATCTCCGTGCCCGTCGGCTGGTAGCCGCGGATCGTCCCCTGCGCGGGGATGCCGTTGACCCGCAGCCACGCCGCCTGCTGGGCCTTCTTGCGGAAGACGAAGCCGACGATGGTGAAGATGATCCCGACGGGCATCACCGAGATCCCGACGATCGCCCCGATGCCCGCGCCCTCGAGCGCCCCGAAGAGGCTGTCGCCGCTCGTCATCGCCGGGATCGCGGTCGCCGCGCCGATGCCGAGCCCGAGCAGGATCCCGCCGATCGTGAGCGCGAGGCCGAGGTAGTAGAACACGGAGCCGATGCCGCCGTCGGCTCCGCGCGACGCGGCCACCGCGGCGACCTGCGTGTGGCCCTGCGTCGCGAGCGGGAAGCTCTGCGGGCAGAGCTGGAGCTGCGGGTGACCCTGGATGATCCGCTGCATGGTCGTGCGACCCGAGTGGCTCTCCTTGCTCATCCGCGCGCGCAGCGCGGTCACCGCGCCCTGGAGGTCGCCGGCCCGCTCGAGGGCGTTGGCGCGAAAGACCGCCGCGGTCGGGTCCCACGCGTCGGCGATCGGCACCTGATCGTCCTGCACACCGAGGACGTGAAGGACGGCGTTCCAGTCGCCCCGGCTGGTGTCGATGAAGACCCGCGCGCAGCGCCACGCGGTGTCGGCCTCGAGGTCCTGCGACATCGGATCGCACGGCGCGATCCAGCGCTCGGCCGACGTGAGGTCGCCCTCCTTCGCGGCGGCCGACGCGAGGAGGCACCGCAGGACCTGCTGATGACGTGGCAGCTCGAGCGTCTCGAGCGAGGTCTCGAGGATCGCGCGCCGCCGCGAGTCGTCCTGCGCGAGGCCGAGGTGCGTGTTCAACATCAGCGTCAGGAAGAACAGCCGCTCGGCGGCCTCCGGGCTGTGCGTCGTCGCGACCTCGCGCTTGGTCTGCTGGTAGAGGTAGAACGACTCGTCGACCTTCGCGGGGTGGAGCGCGCCGTTCTGGACGAGGTACGCGAGGGCGGCCGGCGGGACCAGCGGCCGGCCGTCCTGCGAGCGCAACAGCCGCCACCGCTCGTCGTCCGAGATGGGGATCTTCGGCGGCGCGAACGCGCTCTCGCGCGGGCGCAGGCGCACCTGGTTCTGCGCCCGGCAGTACGCGCAGGCGACCTGGCCACCCTCGGGCGTGGTCTCGATCGGGGCGCCGCAGGCGTCGCACAACAGAACGCGGATCTCGGTCGTGTAGTGGGTCCGGCGCATCCCGCTCATGGTCCCGCCATCGTAACGCCGCCGCCTCGCGGGCCGTGTTATGGAATCGTCGGTGCGCGCGCTCGTCACCTTCTGTTGGGTCGCCTGGTCGGCGACGGCGTGGGTCCCGAGCGTCGAGGCGCAGGCCGTCGAGGAGGAGGTCGAGGAGGGCGGGGCGATGCTGTCCCCCGAGGACCTCGCGCCCCCGGACGCGGCGTCGCCCGCCGAGCCGGACGCGCGCGAGGTCAGCGAGCCCGAGGACCCGGTCATCGAGCCGGCCCCGCCGCTCGACGACGACCCGATCCAGCTCGTCCTCGAGAACGGCCTCCGCGTCGTGCTCCAGCCGGTGCCGGGGCGCCGCTTCGCCGCGGTCGGGGTGAGCTACGCCGTCGGGTCGGGCGACGTGCCGTCGGGCTGGACCGGCCTCGCGCACCTCACCGAGCACCTGATGTTCAGCGGCACCGACGTGCTCGACGACGTCGCCGTGTACCGCCGGCTCGAGGCCGCGGGCGCGGTGGTGCGCAACGCGATCACGACCGTCGATCGCACGACGTACTACGAGGTCCTCCCCGTCCGGACGATGGAGCAGGCGCTGTGGATCGAGTCCCACCGCATGGCCCGCGTCCTGCGCGGCCTCGATCGCGCGCGCCTCGAGCGGCAGCGCGACGTCGTCCTGCACGAGGGCTGGGAGCGCAACCTCTACGGCTGGCGCGGCGTGATGCACCAGCAGCGCTACGTGGGCGTGTTCCCGGAGGGCCACCCCTACACGCGGTTCGTCGAGCGCGAGGACGACGTCCGCGCGATCCGGTTGCCGCACGTGCAGTGGTTCTTCCAGCAGCACTACGGCCCGGACGACGCGACGCTGATCGTCGTCGGGGGCTTCGACGTCGACCGGGTGCGGGCCTCGATCGAGCGTCACTTCTCGCCGATCGTGCGGAGCGCCCCGGCGCCCACGCCGGTCGCGCCGCCGCCCGTCGCGCCGCTGCCGCGCGAGCGACGGATCGCGGTCCGCATCCAGCACGACCGCGACCAGGTCGAGGTGGCGTGGCCGACCCCCGCGCTCTTCGACGACGGAGACGCGGCGCTCGACGTGCTCTCCGAGCTGCTCGTCGAGCGCCGAGAGTCGCCGCTGTTCGCGGGGCTCGTCGAGTCGGGGATCGCGCTCGATCTCAACGCCCGGCAGTACAGCCACGATCACGGCTCGGTGTTCGTCATCGCCGCGGTCCCCGCGCGCGGCCACACCACCGACGAGTGCCTCGCCGCGATCGACGCGGCGATGGAGCAGGTCCGGCGCCAGCCGTTCGACGCCGAGGCGGTCGAGCGCGCGCGCGGCGACTGGGCGCGCGTGGTGCGCCTCGACGCGGAGGACCTCGGCGCGCGGCTCGGCCTGCTGGCCGCTTCGCGGGGCGGCTACGTCCCGACCGTGGAGCACGAGCGCGACCGCTACCTCGCGGTCGACGCGGACGCGGTGGCGCGCGTGGTCCGGGACTGGCTGCCCGCCGATCGTCGGCTCGTCCTGGTGGGCCGCGCCGACCCCCTCGCGCCGCCCGGCGCGCAGATCGTCTCGGACGAGGGGCGACCCGAGCGATGAGGCCTGGGCTCGTCGCGGTCCTCGCCCTCGCGCTGGCCGGCTGCGTGCTCCGCGCGCCGATCCCGCCGCCCCGCGATCCCCTCGCGGCGACGCCGCCCGACGCGCTGCCGCCGCCCCCCACCGAGACCTGGCCGGACGAGCCGCTGCAGCTCCGGCTCACGCGGCACCAGCTCCAGAACGGCTTCCGGATCGTGATCGCGCGCGGCGAGCCGAACGGGATCGCCTCGGTCGCGTTCGTCAGCCGCGCCACGCCGCGCTGGGACGAGCGCGCGCCGCAGGCGGTCACGAGCTGGATGTCGCAGATGATCTTCCGCGCCACGCGGACCGACGACGGCGTGGTCGACGACCTGCTCACGCGGGAGGGCTTCAGCCCGCAGATCGACGCGGGCGCGCTGGGCCTGCTGGTCCACGAGCGCATGCCGCGCGAGGAGCTGCCGCGGTACCTGCGCGCGCTCGACCAGGTGCTGCGTCAGCCCGAGCTGCGGCCCGAGGACCTCGCGCGCCGGGTCGAGGCGCACGCGGACCGCGTGGAGACCGAGCTCGTCGGCTCCTCGGGCCTGCTCGACGATCGCGCGCCGTCGCTCCTCTACGATCCGGCCGACGTCCGGGCGCAGGGGATGGGCGACCGGCTCGAGGTGATCCAGCGCCTCGACGTGGCCGCGCTGCGGGCGCGTCACGCGGATCTGCTCGACCCCAGCCGCAGCACGATCGTCCTCACCGGCGACGTGGACCCACGCGTGGTCCTGCCGTTCCTCGGGCGCCTCTTCGGCGCGTGGCCCGCGCACGCTTCGACGCCGTCGATCGCGCCCCCCCGCTACCGCGAGGCCGGGGGGCCGCGCGGGCGGATCGTGGTCCGCCCCGCGCTCCGCGCGTACCTGCGCCTCGTGGAGCGCGCGCCGCCGTTCACCCACTCGGACTACGCCGCGTTCCTCGTCCTCGAGCAGATCCTCGGCGGGATGTTCGCGTCGCGCCTGAACCTGTCGGTGCGCGAGGGGAGCGGCGCGAGCTACGGCTTCCACGCGGCCTACGGCGCGACCGCGACCGAGGGCGCGATCGAGATGGAGACCTCCATCGATCCCTCCTACACGCGCTCGGTGCTCGACGCGATGCTCGCCGAGGTGCGCCGCGTCCGCGGCGAGGACGGCGGCGTGCAGCCCGCCGAGCTCGCGCTCGCGCAGACGCGGGCGCGCGAGATGCTCCTCGCCCAGGTCGACTCGTCGGCCGGCCTCGCGATCGCGATCGCCCGACGCGTGCAGGTCGATCAGGAGCCGGGCGCGTTCGGCGACGTGCTCCGGCAGATCGACGTGCTCGACGCCCCCGCGGTCGAGGCGGCGGCGCGCGCGTGGCTCCGCCCCGATCAGGCGCCGCTCTTGATGGTGGTCCGCCCCGAGCACCTCGACGGCGTCCTCGGCGCGGGCCTCGGCTCCTTCGAAGTGGTCACGATCCGGAGCGAGTGAGCCTCCGGGTCCATCGAGGTTCAGCGTGCGCGACTTCCGCGTATCGCTGCGCCTGGGCGGCGATATCATGCGCTGGTGCACATCCCTCAGCGCCGCTTCCTCGCGACGGCGATCTTTGCGGCCTTCGGTCTGTACGGGTGCGGCACGGCCGGGTCGCCGGACGCGGGGCCGGGCGACGCCGGGGGGACCCGACCCGACGCCGGGGACGCGGCGCTCGAGCTCGACGCGGGCGCCGACGCGGCGCTCCCCGCCGCGGACGCGGGGCCCACGACGGGACCCCGCGAGACGTTCGCCTACGATCCCACGACGAGCGAGACGTTCACGACCGACGACGGCGCTTCGGTGACGCTCGAGGCCGAGTCCCTCGTCACCGATACGGGCGAGCCGCCGACGGGGATGGTGACCGTGGCCGTGCAAAACGTCCTGACGCCTCGGAGCGGCCCGGACGACATGCCGGGAGGCTTCACGGGACGCAGTGCGGCGGGCGAGCTCGTCGTGCTCTTCTCCTACGGGGTGATCGACGTCTCGTTCACCGACGAGGCAGGGGTCGACCTCGACCTCGCGCCGGGCCGAACGGCGGTGATCGGCGTGCCGAGCTTTACGGACGGCCCGGACGCGGTGCCCATGTGGTACCTCCCCGAGGGCAGCTCGGTCTGGCAGGAGGACGGGGCCGGGGTCCGCGTCGGCGATCGCTACGAAGCGACCGTGAGCCACTTCACCCCTTGGAACTGCGACGATAGCTGCAGCGGATCGTGCATCACGGGCGCCGCGCCGCCTGGCTCCCGGGTGGTCGCCCGCCTCGTGCACAGCACCTGCCCCGGGTTCGTGGGCGCGCCGCTCTCGGGCGCGAGCGAGACGGTCGGCCCCGACGGACGCTTCGAGCTCTCGCCCCTCGTCCGAGGGAGCCACTACCACCTCACGGTGACCTCCCCCGGCGGCGAGGTGTCGGAGCAGATCGCGTCGACGCCGCTCGACTCGACCGACCCCTGCGAGGAGGCGATGCCGGTCACGGACTTCGCTCGAGTCGCGTTCGACTGGACGATCGACGGGATGCCGCCGACCGTGGACCTCTGCTACGCGATCACGGGGGCCCCGCAGATCCTGATCACCGGGGACGGCTTCTCCATCGGAGGGGAGTGCCATCGCGTGGACGGGGAGGGCGTGCCCTTTCCTCTGCCGAGCACCCTTCTCCCGTTCGGGTCGCAGTCGATCCGGTTCCAGATGACCGACGTCGCCACGGGGAGCGAGGTCGTGGTCCGCGAGGGACCCGTCGTGAACGTCGTCCTCGATCGGTCGCAGCCCGTGCGAGTCATCTCGGCGGACTTCGCGCCGTGACCTCTCAGAGCCGCCCGACGGCGACCTGATAGGCTCCTCGGCCATGACCGTCCGGGTGGAGAAGCAAGGGGTGGTGACCACGGTGATCCTCGATCGCCCCGGCCGCCGGAACGCCGTCGACCGCGACACCGCGGAGGCGCTCGCCGCCGCGTTCCGCGCGTTCGACGCCGACGAGGAGGCGCGCGTCGGCGTGCTCTACGGCGACCACGGGACGTTCTGCGCGGGCGCGGACCTCAAGGCGATCGCCGAGGGCCGCCCGAACCGCGTCGAGCCGGACGGCGATGGCCCGATGGGCCCGAGCCGCATGCTCCTCGACAAGCCGGTCGTCGCCGCGATCGCCGGCCACGCGGTCGCCGGCGGGCTCGAGCTCGCGCTCTGGTGTGACCTGCGCGTGGTGGAGGAGGACGCGGTCCTCGGCGTCTTCTGCCGCCGGTGGGGCGTGCCGCTGATCGACGGCGGGACCGTGCGCCTGCCGCGGCTGATCGGCCTCAGCCGCGCCCTCGACCTCATCCTCACCGGTCGCGCCGTCGACGCCGCCGAGGCCGAGCGCATCGGCCTCGCGAACCGCGTCGTCCCGAAGGGCAAGGCCCGCGAGGAGGCCGAGGCCCTCGCGCGCCTCGTCGCGGCGTTCCCTCAGACCTGCATGCGGACCGACCGCCGCTCCGCCTACGAGGCCTTCGACCGCGACCTCGACGGCGCGATCGGCCGCGAGCTCGAGCTCGGGATGCAGGCGCTCGGCGACGCCGCGATGCTCGAAGGGACGCAGCGCTTCCGCGACGGCGCGGGCCGCGGCGGCGCGCTCGAGCCCTGACGTCGCGGTGGCGCGAGCCCGTCAGCGCGCTCGCTTCGCCGCTTCGGGCGGCGGCTCCACCTCCACCTCGTCGCCCTCCGCTTCGGCCTCCACCTCGACGCGGGCCTTCGGCGTCGCGGCGTGGCCGTGCCTCTTGGCGATCTCCACGAGCGCCTCGAACGTCGCGCGCCGCTTGGTCGCCTCGTTCCGCGCGACCCTCGACGTGAGCCGTCGCGCGACGACGAACACGAGCGCCATCACGAGCGGCGCGAGCCACGCGATGTGCCACTCGGCGAGCCCGCGGGCGAAGAGGTCGTGCCCGACGGCGAACGTCATCAGCGTGAGGAAGCCCCCGAGCAGCCCCGAGAGGGTGATCGAAGCCGCGCTCAGCGCGCCGTAGTCGTTGGTGGTGGTGATGCGCGTCTTCCCGTCGCGCTGCGTGACGGAGAAGCCGGGCGCCTGGAGCGATCGACCGATCTGCCGGACCTGCACCCCGTACCGCATCGTGAGGTGCGCCGCGATCGCCTCGAGGCCCTCGTCGTCGACCTCGAGGTCGAGCTCGCGCGAGAGCGTGATCTTCCCGGGGCCGTCGAGCACTCGGCTCGGGATCACGTCGTCGGTCCCGACGGTGACGGGCCCGGTCGGCGCCGCGCCCGTCAGGCGCTCGATCGTGTCGTTCGCCTCGGACAGCTCCGTCTCGAGCTGGGAGACCCGCGCGCGGAGCGTCTCCATCTCGTCGCGGTAGCCCATCGGGCCATCGTGCCCCGGCTCCGATCAGAAGTGGTATTCGGCCTTGAGGATCCCGTAGCGCTCGACGTCGTTCATGTCCTCGCCGAGCCCGGTGCCCAGGAAGGCGTGCGACTCGCGGTACATGAGGAGCACGGCGACCTCGGGGATGATCTGGAGCCGGACGTGCGCCTCGGCGCCGACGTGGAAGCCGTCGCCCACCATCGAGCTCTGCGACAGCTCCTCGCTCAGGTTCATCATGTGGCCGATCTCCGGGATGATGCCGATGGAGAGCGGGGTGTCGCCGACGCTGAAGAAGAGGCCGACGCGGGCGTAGATCCCGTGCAGCGTGTAGTCGGGGATCGAGACCATGATCTCGCTGTCGAGCATCCGGAACGCCCAGCCCGCCTCGAGGACGAGCTCGGTGGGGTGGTCGCCCGGCGCGAGCGGGATGTCGGTGCGCAGGCCGATCGTCAGGTGGTGCGCGCGCATGTCGGTCGTGCGCGTCGTGCCGTCGACCAAGTAGTCCTGGGCCTGGAGCCCGACCGAGGTCGTGTAGCGCGAGATCAGCGAGATCCGCAGCCGCGACGTCAGGTCCGGCCGGAAGTAGCCCTGGACCTGCGCCTGGATCGCGGGGAAGGGCGTGGTGCTGAGCCGCGCCGGGCCCGCCATCATCGGGACCGCGCTCTGGCGCTGCATGATCCCGAGCCCGAGCTGGATCGCGAAGCCCCACTGCCGGTTCTCGGCCTCGGACTCGCCTTCGCTGGCCGCGGGCTCCGAGCCCTCGCCGCCCTCGCCCTCGGCGCCGGGCTCCTCCCACGAGACCGGCGGCGGCAAGCCTCCGTCGCCTCCGTCACCGCCCTCGGCGCCGTCGCCGCCCTCGGGGTCCTCGTCCGGCGGCGCCTCACCGCCTCCGTCGGACGCGCCCCCCGCCACCTCGGCGAGGTCCCGCAAGACGGAGTGCTGGCTCGCGGGGCGCAACGCCTGCCCGCGCAGCCCGTGGCTGCGCCTCCGCGCGAGCTCGCCGGTCGAGCCGTTGTAGTAGCGCAGCGTCAGCATGCGCCGGCGGTAGTGGCCGCCGTAGCTCGCCACGACGATGACGTCGGCGCCCTGCTGCGTGGCGATCTCCCGGATCGCCTGGTTGTTGCTCGGGTAGAGGTCGCGCTCGGCCGCGGCCCGCGAGTAGGTGTCGTAGGAGACCAGCGTCGCGCGCGTCGCGATCAGGTTCTCGAGGGTGCGCCGGAGGTGCGAGGGCACGCTGCCCGACGGGATGAAGAGGGCTCGTGTTCCCTCCTGCGCGGACGCCAGGCTGGGCGCCGTCGTGAGGAGCGCGATCGCAAACAGCAGGGAACGCATCGGATGGGTCAGAGGAGGTCGCGAATCTGCCGCTCGAGCGCGGCTGCGTCTCCCGCACGGTACCCCGAATGGACGTGGCGGACTACGCCTCGGCGATCGATCACGAAGGTGCTCGGCATCGTCGCCGGCCGGTAGCGGTTGGCGACCGAGTGATCCGAGTCGAGCATGACGGGGAAGGTCACGCGGGTCTGCGAGAGGAAGCCGCGCGCGTTCCGCTCGGCGTCGTCCTCGCTGACGCCGATCACGACGAGGCCCTGCGCTCGGTACTGCTGGTAGAGCCGCTCGAGCGCCGGCATCGCCTCGGCGCACGGGCCGCACCAGCTCGCCCAGAAGTCGACGACGATCACGCTCCCGCGATGCGCGGAGAGGTCGACCACCGAGCTCCCGCCGAGCGCCCGGCCGGTGAGCGCCGGGGCGCGCGCGCCCTCGTCGAGGGCGGCCACGTAAGAGGCGAACAGCAGGGCCGCGGCGGCGCCGCCGAGACCGACCATCAATCCGGTGGAACGTTGCATGTGATGCCCACTGAGCAACACGCGTGCCCGGCTCCTCGAGCTTCCAGCGCCTGAGGCCTCGAGGGCAGAAGCTTCGAAAACCCCTGGGGACGGGGCACCGCGGTGGGGTTCGTGGTCCCCGGCCAAATCGGAACACGGAGCGCTCGGCGAGGGAGCAAACTGGGTTCCCGAGCCCCGGCATCGTGTACTCTCGGGGGGATCGAGCTGGGCACGATTCATGCGCGGCACCGTCGCAACCTGGGGACCAAGATGCTGTCACGTCACTCCGCCAAGCCGATCGCCGGCCTCCTCGTCGCACTCGTGGGTTGTGCTCCCACGGCGTTCGACAATCCGGATGGCTCCGTCGCACCCGTAGACTGCAACGCCTACGACTTCCGCGGCACCACGTACGACTGCAGCGCGCTCGACCGCTGTACCGAGACCGATCTCGTGTACCGGTTGGCCTGCTGCGAGTGTGACGTGTCGCTATGCAACCCCGACCCGTCCTGCGAGGGCGACGGCGGGAGGCCGCCGCCCACGGGCGCGGCCGAGAGCTGCATGGTTTGCCACAACGGGTCGGATCACAACGACTACGCCGGCCCGGGCATGAGCAACCCGCACCCGTTCCCCGGGATGCCGAACATCCAGTGCACCGAGTGCCACGGCGGCAACCCGAACGGCAGCGGGCGCCTCGGCAGCCACGTCCCGCCGCCGCCGGAGATCGGCGACGAGGCGAACCTGGCCCTCGATCCAGGCGCGTACTTCAACTACCTGACCCTGTCGGGCGTCGATCACATCCCGGACTACACCGTCGACGGCGTGACCTACACCGCGCTCGAGTGGCTGCAGTTCATGAACCCCGGTGACCTGCGGGTCGTGACCGAGGGCGAGGGCTGCGGCACCCCGGGCTGTCACGCGGGCGAGCACGCCGAGTGGGCGCCCAACAACGCCATCGGCAACGCGGTCGGCTTCTTCTCGGGCGTCGCGTACACGGCGGGCATCGAGAACCACATCCCGGAGCAACAGGGTTTGTGGGAGGACACCGCCGGCGAGTGGGGTTGGCGCGCGCGCACCGACCCCGACTGGTCGGGCGCCTCGGATCGCGTCGGGTCGGTCGGCCGGGTCGACGCGCTCCCGGAGCGCGCGGTCTACGGTGACCGCTCGGGCATCTACCAGAACGCCCTGTACGACTCGACGCAGCTCCCCAACTACGTCTACGACGGGACCGTCCGCGGCTACGAGGCCAACCGGGTCGTCGAGAACTCGCCCCTCGAGCACCTGCTCTTCGAGGCCGTGGCCATCCAGTGCGGTGACTGCCACCTCGGCAGCCGCGGCGCGAACAACCGCTACGGCGACTTCCGCTCCAGCGGCTGCACCGCCTGTCACATGGAGTACTCGACGGACGGCCGAAGCCGCTCGACGGACCCGAACGTCAACCACACCGAGCCGGCCGATCCCGACGCGATCGCCGCGCCGGAGCGCTCGCACATCGACAGCCACCAGATCCGCAACGTCGCCAAGACGCTCCCGAGCGGCGCGTTCGTGCGCGGCATCTCGGACTACGCCTGCGCGGGCTGCCACCAGGGCTCCAACCGCACCGTGATGCAGTTCTGGGGCATCCGCCTCGACCAGAACCAGGACGTCGCGAACAACCGCCAGTACCCCGAGGATCCGGTCAACTTCCAGAACACCGCGGCCGACGACCGCCTGTTCGATCCCGCGGTCGGCAACAACACGTTCAACGGTCGCAACGCCAACCAGTACCTCCTCGTCGAGGACTACGACGGCGACAACCGCGACGACACGCCCGCCGACCTCCACCACGAAGCCGGCATGGGTTGCATCGACTGCCACGGCAGCCGCGACCTGCACGGCGGCACCCGCGGCGACGACACCAGCGGCCGGATCGTCAGCCGCATGGACGAGAGCGTTCAGATCGAGTGCCAGAGCTGCCACGGCGGCGTCGGCAACTACGCCGCGACCATCCCCTGCCGCACCTACGCCGGCGACATGGCCGAGTGCGCGCTCGACCGCGCGGGCAACCCGCTGCGGCACGTCACGCAGGACACCGACGGCAACTTCTTCCTGATCAGCCGCCTCAACGGCAGCCGTCACTTCATCCCGCAGACGCGGGACGTGACGATCGACAACGGCAAGCGCAACCCGCTGACCCGCGAGGCCGTCTTCAACCCGACCGGCTCCTACGCGATGGGTCGCGCGGACGGCAACCCCTCGACGGGCACCGGCCCGCTCCAGGGCAACCCGGACCTCGTGACCGCTGGCTTCAGCCACACCGACCGGCTCGACTGCGCGGCCTGCCACGCGAGCTGGACGAACAACTGCGTCGGCTGCCACCTCGCGAACGAGTACGACGCCAACCCGGCGAACTACTTCTTCAGCACGCTGACGGGTGAGCGCATCGCGCAGAACCTGACCGCGGCGGACTTCACGTACATCACTCCGGTGCCCTTCTACCTCGGCGTCAACGCTCGAGGCCGCGTCACCCAGACGGCGCCGGGCATCCAGATGTTCTACCGCTACACCGACCTCAACGGGGTCGAGTCCCAGGTGTTCGCCTTCACCGACCGCCAGGGCAACGGCAACAACCCGAACGACCTGGGCCGCGACGCGCACCCCGGCCTGAGCCACGACGCCATGATGCCGCACTCCATCCGGGGTCGCGTCACGGGCGCCAACGAGGGCCCGCGCTACTGCGTCGCCTGCCACCTCACGCAGAACTCCATCGACACGTTCGGGGCCGGCTACGCCGCGTTCCGCGCGAACATGGCGAACCGCAACTACGGCGCGCTGGACTTCAACCTCCTGCGCCAGCACATCGGTCAGAACCCCGGCAACCAGCTCGACTCGCCGTACTGGGTCCACATGGTCGCCGGCCTCGGGTCGGGCCTCTTCCTCTTCGACGACACCGGCTGCCCGGAGAACCCGCTCGACGACTTCGCGGGCCGCCAGTACTGCCCCGACGGGGCGCCCAACGCGACCTTCAACCCGAACGACGTGGTCTACAACCTCGACGGTCTGGTGGAGGCGACCGGCGTGTCCAACGTCAGCACGGCGCACCCGGCGACCGACCCGGCGCGCGTCGCCGAGCTCCGCCGCGGCTCGCTCAACGCGGGGACCGCGGGGCCGCTCGGGGTGGAGCTCCTGCAGCTCCTCACCGACCCGGACAACGGCCTGGTCCTCGACAGCTGGATCGACGCGGACGGTCAGCCGCAGGGAGGCGCGGCGGCTTACGTCGCTCGCTAGCCCCCAGGGCCGCTAGGATGCGGCCGAGGATTCGATGCGCCGTACCTCCATCACCCTCGCCGCGCTCGCCGTCCTCTGGACGGCGGCGCGTGCGTCGGCGGACGAGGGCGGCGCGTCGATCTTCGTGCGGGCCGACACCGACCGCACCGTCGTCATCTCCCCGCGCGCGTCGGCCAGCGCGACCTTCGACGGAGACCGCACCACGATCCGCGGCTCGTACATGGCCGACGTCTGGACGAGCGCGTCCATCGACATCCGCACCGCCGCGAGCATCCGTCGCCCTCGCGAGGCGGGCAACGTCGAGCCCGAGGTGCACGCGATCACCGAGCAGCGCGACCAGGTCGACCTCTCCGTGACCCACGAGCTCGACGACGTGACGATCGGCGGCTCGTACTACTACAGCGGCGAGAACGACTACTGGTCCCACGGCTTCTCGCTGCGCTCCGAGCAGGAGCTGTCCAACAACTCGACGACCTTCGAAGAGGCCCTCACCTACGTCCACGACATCGTCGGCCGCGCGGGCGACCCGACCTTCGAACGGCCGCTCGAGACGTTCGGGTTACGGCTCGTGTGGACTCAGATCTTGAGCCCCGACGCGATCCTCCAGTTCGTCTACGACGGAACCTACAGGACCGGCTTCCAGTCGAGCCCGTATCGCTACGTCGGGCTCGGCGGCGACGGTCAGTGCGGCAGCACCGCGGTGCTCTGCGTGCCCGAGGCGCATCCGTCCGTCCGGATCCGGAACGCGCTCGTGGCGCGAGGGCGCTTCGCGTTCGGGGCGAACGCGTCCGCGGGGCTCGGCTACCGCTTCTACATCGACGACTGGGGCGTCATCTCTCACACCGCGCGCGCGCAAATCGCGTGGATCCCCGAGCGCGGCCAGACGATCACGCTCGCGTACCGCTTCTATACGCAGACCGCGGCGGGCTTCTACATGAACGTCTACCCGAACCGCGACGACATCCTGAACGTCACGCGCGACCGCGAGCTGAGCCCCATGTTCAGCAACCGCCTCGCCGTCTCGTACCAGGGCCGCGCGGTGATCGCCGAGGGCATCGCGATGAAGTTCGCGATCGCCGTCGGGGGCAGCGCGTTCGTCTACTCGGACTTCACGGGCCTCGAAGAGGTCTACGGGATCGACACCACGTTCTCGATCACCCTGGAGCTGTGATGCGCACCACCATCGCCTTCGCCGTCCTGTTCGCCTGCGCCGCCACCGTCGGCGGCTGCGTGACGATCAACCCGTGGGAGCGAGGCCGCCTCGCCAACCCCGACATGGAGTTCGGCGGCGCCGAGGAGCTCGCCGCGGCCGAGGCCCACGCCACCGAGGTCCGCGAAGGATCCTCCGGCGGCTTCGACGCCTCCGGCGGCGGCTGCGGCTGCAACTAGTCTTTCGTACGTCGGCGGATCAGGGCCGCGGCGACGAGGCCGAGAGCGAGGAGCCAAGGCGCGGGCCGCTGGGCGGGCGCCGCGGACGTGGAGCACGCGTTGTCGACGCGGCCGGACTCGGCGACGCCGCCGAAGGGCGGGATGATCCGCGCGTACACCGAGGCGTAGTCCTCGCTCGGTCGCTGGTTGCCGGTGCCCGTCCACACGGAGCCCGCGTTGAGCCAGACCGGGCCCGTCGCGACGGGCGGCGCGGTCCACGTCACGCGCAGCTGCTCGAGGGCGCAGACGTCGAGCCCCGCGACCTGGCGCGGCGGGTCCATGAGGTCCGCGACGTGCGCGCCGATGTCCGGCGAGTCGCCGCACTGGGTCGGCTCCACCTCGATGGTGCCAGCGCCGCGTCCGGTCCCATCCACGAGCTCGAGCGCGCCCGCGTAGGCGCCCGTGGGCGCGTTGGCCGCGTTCCGGCTGTACGCGACGGTCAGCGTGATCGCGTACTCCTGCCCCGCGCGATAGCCGTCGACGAACGGGTCCGGGACGATGGTGATCTCGAGCGGCTCCTCGGGCTCCACGCCGCCGAAGTGGCAGACGCTGCAGGTGTAGCCGTCCCGCAGCGAGCCCGTGAAGTAGCGCCCGCCGCCGCCGCCCGGGGGCTCGGGCTCGACCATCGGATCGTCCGGCGGGGGCGGGAAGATCGGCTGCCCGAACGACTCGAAGTGGTCGAACGCCAACGCCGGCGCGGGCAGCGCGAGGAGGGTCGCGAGGACGAGCAGGCAGCGCTTCATGGCGACCCCGGGAAGCCGGTGCGCGCCCACTGGAGGATCGCCTGGTAGCTCTCGTCGTCCACGGACTGGTAGACGTCCTGGCCGTGGTGGTCGATGCCCATGTGCGGCGCGCCGCCGCGGTCGATCTCGAGCGGCTTGCGCAACAGCACGGAGTCCTCCGCGCGGCCCGCCGACGCGAGCATCGATCGGGCGCGCTCGTAGCTCGCGCGGACCTCGGCGTCGCTCCGAGGATCGTCGGTCGTGTTGTTCTCCGGCGTCGGCGCGATGAGCCGCGTCCGCCCCGGTCCGTAGACGCGGAAGAAGCGGTCGGTGTTGCCGTGGCAGTCGGGGAAGCCGCAGTCGCGCAGGAGGATCGGGTAGACCGTCTCGGTGAAGGCGGGCTCGTACACGGGCGTGGGCGGCGCGGCCGAGGGCGCGTCGAAGGCGCAGCCCGCGACGATCAGGAACATGAAGGGCAGCGCGCGCATGAGGCCGAGGGACCCCATGCACCGGGTGCGCCGTGTTGTCGGAGTCGACGAAAGCATGAGCTTTACAGGGAAATCCTTGGAATCCGGAACGCTCCGAGTTCCCGCCTGCGGTGCTCCAAGTCCCCAGCCTTGGTGGAGATAAAGGGATTCTACACCTTGAATGGGGATGGCATGTTGGTTGATATTGATCGCGCGTGATGCGGTCCATTCTCCCGGTGGTCCTTCTCTCGCTGCTCGGCGCGTTCGTCGTCGGCGGCTGCCAAGCAGCGATCATCCGGGCGCCGGGCGTCATCGAAGACGAGCCGCCGCCCATGATCGAGGACCCCGCGGACTACTTCGCCGAGAACGTGGAGCCGATCCTCGCGACCCAGTGCGCGGTCTGCCACGAGGACGCCGGGGCCTCCGCGGGCGCCGTGTTCCTCGACCCGGGCGGCGACTACTACGCCTCGATCTGGGCCTACAACGACGGCGCGCTCTTCGTGCCCGGCGACGGCGCGGGGAGCCTGCTCGTCCGCAAGGTCACCGTGGAGACGCACCGCGGCGGCACCGTCAGCGACAACGACGCGGCGATCCTCCGTCGCTGGATCGACGCGGAGGGCGAGACCACGACGCCGCCGCCGCCGCCCCCGCCCGTGGACGACCCCGTCGTCACCCCGTTCTTCCCCATCGAGCCCGGCGCGAACCGCTTGCCGCTCGCCGACGTCGGCCTCCCCGGCTCCGAGCTCGTCTTCGACGCCATGTTGATCAACGGCGGCACCAACCTGCTGATGACCAACCTCGAGCTCATCGCGGGGACCGGCGGGCTGTCGGTGACGCACCCGGTGTTCATCATCCAGGACGACGTGTCCGGCGCGACCCGCGAGGACCGCGACGTGTTCGGCGACTTCAACCTGAGCGCCGGCGCCACCGCGGTGGTCGCGGGCACCCACGTGATCGCCGCGTTCCCGGCCATGGGCTCGCTCGCGGTGCAGTTCGACTCCGCGCAGGTCCCGGGCGCGATGTGATCGTCCGCGTGCATCCCGTGCACGTCGACGTCCGCCCCACCTCCCCGAACGCCCGGCCCTTCGCGTGGCCGACCCCTTGCTGAGGGACGGAACACCATGACCGACTGGCACACGCGGGACTCGCGCGAAGAGCGCTGCAAGACCTTGATCGAGCGCTGCGGCTACGCGGCCGCCGCGCTCACCATCATCCCGATCCCGGGCAGCGAGGTGATCGGCGTCATGCCGCTCCACGTCGGGATGGTGATCGGGGTCGGCGAGGAGTACGGCAAGACGCTCACGAAGGACTCGGCCGTCGAGCTGATCTCGCGGATCGGCGCGACCGTCGGCCTGTCGCTCGTCGGCTCCCGGATCGCGATGACCGCCGGCAAGCTCATCCTGCCGGGTCTCGGCGGCCTCGTCGCGGCGCCGTTCATGTTCGCGTCGACGCTCGCGATCGGGACGGTCGCGCGGCTCTACTTCGCGTCGGACGGGGACCTCTCCGCGCGGGACATGAAGCGCGCCTACGACGACGAGCTGAAGCGCGCGAAGGCCGCCTTCGATCCGTCGCGCGCGCGCTCGTCGGAGGCTCGCGCCCGCGCCGAGGACGCGGTCAAGTCGGACCCCGGCGCCGCGGCCGACGCGCCGAGCGAGGCGCCGCCGACGGTGGACGAGCTCGCCGACCGCCTCGCCAAGCTCGACGAGCTGCGCGAGAAGGGGCTCGTCGACGACGCCGAGTACGAGCGCACCAAGGCTCGCATCCTCGACAGCCTCTGACCGCGCCATCGAGATTGAAGCGGACGGCGCCTCGAACGTCGATAGACTGCATCGACGAAAGGGAACCGTGGAACGACGAGGCTGGCTGGTGGCGCTGGGGGCGCTCCTGTTGATCGGGGTGGGCGTCTACGTGTGGTGGACGGGCTCGAGCCACGGCGCGTCCGCGGGCCGGATGCCCGTGGTCGGCTCCGGCGATGACGTCGTCGAGGGCGGCGGCCCCGAGATCCTGCGGCCGGGCGAGCGCCCCGGGGCCGCGGGCTCCCGTCGGATCTTCGGCGACGGCGGCGTCCCGCACGTCGGCGTGCGCACGGACTACGGCTCGCCGAACGAGCCGACCGCGAGCGGCGTCCGGCCGAGCCGCGGCATCCCGCGCGAGGCGCTCGACGAGAACCAGAGCTCGGGGTGGCGTCTCGGCCAAGCGCGCCGCCGGATCGCGATCCTCGAGGACCGCGAGCGGGTCTATCAGGCCGCCGTCGATCGCTTCGTCGCGGACGGCAACGAGGAGACCGCGGCCCGTCAACGCGTCGTGCTCGAGCGCGTCCAGAATCGCCTCGTGGAGATCCGCGAGGACGAGGCGCGCCTCGCGGGCGAGGCGGAGGCCGACGGGACGATGGGCGACGTCGACACCGGCTACGAGCAGGGCGAGCGGGGCCCGAGCGACCCGATTCAGGGAGGGACGACCGGGGTGCGCTGAGAGCGAAGCGAACCCCAAAGAACCGGTGCTAGCCTGTCGGCATGCGCGTCGGATGGGTCTCGCTCGTGTGGCTCGTGTGCCTGGTGGGTTGCGACGACCTCGAGCCGGAGGGCACCTACTCCGGCCTGGTGAGCGGGAGCACGCAGATCTCGACCCTCCTCTCGGGCCCCGACGAGGACGGCAACCTGAACGCCCGCGCGCAGAACGCGAACGTGTCCCGCTCCGACGTGAACGTGACGGTCCGCCGCACGGGCGACTCGCGCCTCGAGATCACCCTCGACGACGGCTGCGTGGTGCCCTTCGAGCAGCAGCCCGAGCCCAACGAGCACAACACCCGCGTCCCGGGGACCGAGACGGTCGTGTGCAACGTCGAGGTCGACGGCTACTCGGGGCCCATCGAGGTGAGCGGGTCGGCGATGTTCGGTCGCGACGATCCCTCGATCAACCTGATGCTCTACGGCTCCGTCCCGGCCCCACCCGATCCCGACGCGGTGGGCGCGACGAGCGGGAGCTGGAGCTACACCTTCAACGGCACCCGCCACGAGTAGCCGTTCGGTTGCGCTCCGCCGGAGGGCGCCGTAAGGCCGCCCAGCGATGACCTCCGCGCCCAGCCGTTTTCGTGAGCTCGAGGACGCGATCGACGGGATCGTCCAGAGCTACGACGAGGGCCGCGAGATCGACCACCTCGAGAGCGCCGCGCTCCCCAACAAGCGCAGCGTGATCGAGGCGTTCCACCACCTCGAGCACGTGATCTACATGGGCTTCTACAGCCCGCGATCGCTCCACCGCGACAACCTGCGGCACGCGGTCGCCGAGCACATGTACGCCGCCTACGAGCTGCTCCTCGAGCAGATCGATCGCGCGCTCCACTACGACCACTGGATGGGTCGCGCGACGCGCCGGCCGGCCGCAGGCTCGGGCGAGGAGGCGCTCCTCGCGCTCTATCGCGAGCTGCCGGAGCTGCGCCGCAAGCTCAACCTCGACGTCAACGCGGCGTTCTTGGGCGACCCCGCCGCCTCGAGCATCGAGGAGATCGTCTTCAGCTATCCGTCGATCCGGGCGCTCACCGCGTATCGGGTCGCCCACGAGCTGCGCCTCCGCGGCGTGCCGATGATCCCGCGCATCCTCTCCGAGCACGCGCACTCCGAGACGGGGATCGACATCAACCCGGGCGCGCGGATCGGCGAGCGCTTCTTCATCGATCACGGCACCGGCGTGGTGATCGGCGAGACCGCGGTGATCGGCGACGACGTGAAGCTCTACCAGGGCGTGACGCTCGGCGCGCTGAGCGTCCCCGACACCGACGCCGCCGCGGATCGGCAGCGGCACCCGACCATCGAGGACGGCGTCACGATCTACTCGGGCGCCACGATCCTCGGCGGCGACACGGTCATCGGCGAGGGCTCGGTGATCGGCGGCAACGTCTGGCTCGTGCGCTCGGTCCCCGCGGGCTCGAAGGTGTTCGGGCGGGCCCGGGAGCCCGAGGTCACGCCCGAGCCCGAGTGACGCTATCCTCGCGGCGCATGCGCATCGCGGTCTTGTCGCTCCTCCTCGTCGCCTGCGGCGGGGCCCCCACCGAACCCCGGACCACCCCGCCCGAAGCGACCGGCGAGGGCGGCGCGCTCTACGCGCAGTACTGCGCGCTCTGCCACGGCGAGGCGGGGGAGGGCTACGCCGCGGACAACGCGACGCGGCTCCGAGGGCAAAGCTTCTTGACGACCGCGTCCGACGACTTCCTCGCGATGTCGATCGCCCGCGGCCGGCCGCACACCGCGATGGCCGGCTACTCGTCGAACTTCGGCGGCCCCCTCGAGGACCCGCAGATCGACGCGATCGTCCAGCACCTGCGGGCCTGGCAGACCGAGGCGAGCCTCGACCTCGGGGAGGCGCCGCTCGAGGGCGACGCGGAGAACGGCGCGCAGGTCTTCGCGCAGCGCTGCGCGTCGTGCCACGGGCAGCTCGGCAACGGCGGCTCCGCGCAGAGCCTCAACCGCTGGACGTTCCTGTCGCGCGCCACCGACCCGTTCCTCCGGCACGCGATCGTGAACGGCCGCGAGGAGACGCCCATGCCGGCGTTCGGTGACGAGCTCGAGCCACAGGCGATCGACGACATCGTCGTGTTCCTGCGGCGCTTCGAGGAGGAGCACGACGTCGTGCCGCGCTACATGGCGCCGCCGAGCCTCGAGCAGATGACGGTGATCCGTCACCCGGACGGGCCGACCCCGGCCTTCACGCTGCGCGAGGAGCGCTTCGTGTCCGCGGCGCAGGTCCGCGACGCGCTGGCCGCGAGCAGCCGGATCGTCCTCCTCGACGCGCGGCCGACCAGCGACTGGCTGATCGAGCGGATCCCCGGCGCGCTGCCGGTCCCCTACTACGCCATCGATCCGATCGTCGCGCGGCTCCCCCGAGACGGCACGTGGATCGTCGCGTACTGCGGCTGCCCGCACGCCGCGAGCGGCGAGGTCGTCGATCACCTGCGCGAGGCCGGCTTCGAGCACGCGGTGGTGCTCGACGAGGGCGTCTACCACTGGATCGAGGCCGGCTATCCGACGGAGTCCGGTCCACTTGACGCCCCGGCGGAATGAGCGAGCCTACCGACCCTCATGTCGCTCAGCATCGATCTCAAGGGTAAGCGCGCATTCGTCGCCGGCGTCGCCGACGACGGCGGGTTTGGGTTCGCGATCGCCAAGGCGCTGGCCGAGGCGGGCGCCACGGTCTGCGTCGGCACCTGGCCGCCCGCGCTGAACATCTTCGAGACGCTCCTGCGCCGCGGGAAGATCGACGCGTCGCTCGCGCTCGAGGGCGGGGGCACGCTCGAGTTCGAGCGCATCGTGCCCCTCGACGCGGAGTACGACGTGCTGACGGACGCGCCCGCGGAGATCCGCGAGAACCGTCGCTACAAGGACCGCGGCGACTTCTCGATCGCCGGCGCCGCGGCGCTCTTCGAGGCCGAGTACGGCTCGCCGTGCTTCGACGTCGTCGTGCACTCGCTCGCGAACGGCCCCGAGGTCAAGAAGCCGCTCCTCGAGACCAGCCGCTCCGGGTACCTGTCGGCGATGAGCGCGAGCGCGTACTCGTTCGTGTCGCTCGTCTCGCGCTTCGGGCCCCTGATGCGACCGGGCGGGAGCTTCCTGTGCCTGTCGTACCTGGCCGCCGAGCGCGTCGTGCCGGGGTACGGCGGGGGCATGAGCTCGGCGAAGGCGGCGCTCGAGTCCGACACCCGCGTCCTCGCCTTCGAGGCCGGCCGCAAGTGGGGGCACCGCGTGAACGCCATCAGCGCCGGGCCGTACGCGTCCCGCGCGGCGTCGGCGATCGGCTTGATCGGCCGGATGATCGACCACTACGAGAAGAACGCGCCGATCGTGCAGCCGCTCCAGGCCGAAGAGGTCGGCCGCGCGGCGGCGTTCCTGTGCAGCCCGCTCGCGAGCGCGATCACGGGGACGACCCTCCACGTCGATCACGGCTACCACGCGATGGCGGTGCCGGCGGATCTGGGAGAGGCGTCCGAAGCCGAGGGGTGAACGGGGGCGATCAGCCGAGGTCGGGGAAAAGCATGCGGCTACACCGAGCAAGGCTCGGGCCACACGCTCTCGACGGCTGACTCGCGTCGCTTCGACAGGTTCTCACGGACCGGACATGCATTGGCGATCCGGGTCGGCCCCGGAAAACCGGGCGATCCGCCCGGTGGGCCGACGAGCCCCGGCCGGGAAGAAACTTCTTCCAGCTACTGCAGAGTTACGAGGTCGATGTCCGCGGTCTCGATCTCGTGCAGGTCGGGGTGGAGCCGATCGGAGCGCGTGCGCTCGAGCAGGCCGACGTGGCGCGGGTCGAGCTTGGCGGCGCGGCGGAAGTAGTACTCGGCCTCCTCGTCCTCTCGCATCGCGAAGTAGAGCTGGCCGATCTCGGCGTACACCCACGCGATCTGACGGCCATCGGTGAGGTCGTGCAGGGCCTGCTTGTACAGGGACAAGGCGTCCTGCGGGCGCCCGCGAAGGCGCTGGATGCGCCCCATCTCGCTGAGCGCCGCGCCGGTGTGGCTCGGCGCCTTGGCCGCCCGGCGGAACACGGCCGCCGCCGCGCTCAGGTCACCCTGCTGCTCGAGCTGATAGGCGCGACCCATGAGCTCGGCCGCGCGCTGGGGGCTCATCGGAGGCACCAGCGGGGTCGCCGCCTTCTGCATCTCCTCGGCCCGCGCGAGCAGCAGCTCGAGGGGCGCCGACGGGGTCAACGCGGGGAGCGAGACGTCCGAGCGACGGGACGGGGGAGGGGGCGGCGGAAGGGGGCGATGTTCCACGAGCCACCAACTGTGCAGAGTTCGTGCCCCTGCCGTCGGCCGGGTGAAGCGCCCTTGGCGCGGCGCATCGAGTGGTGCCTGGATGCGACCGCTGGGGACGCGGGACCCGAGCGGTCAGGGCCCGCAGAGGTCGCTGAAGGGGGGGACCGCGGTCGTCCCGCCGAAGCGCGCGGGCACTCCGTCGAAGCCGAGCGCCGTGCTCACGGCGTCGCAGTCGAGCATCAGCGAGTCGGTGGTCGGGTCGCTGCGGACGTCGGCGACCCGCTCGACGAGCGCGTCGATGGTGATGCGATCGCTGCGCCCGGGGCAGACGCCGATCTGCGTGAGCGACGTGCTGATGTCGAGCAGCGCCCAGCGCCCCGCGAGCCGCGCCGCGGTCACCGCCGTCGCGTCCGCGTTGATCTCGAGCACGAGCACCGCGTCCGTGAGGCGCAGCGTCATGGGGTTGTCCTCCCAGGGGATGTACGTCGTGCGTCCCTCGGGGAGGTGCATCACGAGCTGCCGCCCGGAGACGTAGGCGCCGTCGTCCACGATGAGCGGGCGCGCGGGGTCTCCGTCCACGAAGTCGGTCTCGGACACGACGAAGGTGTCCGTCCCGTCCCACCGGAGGGGGTCTCCGCGCGCCCCTCCGTCCGGCACGCCGTACACCGTCTGGGCGGTCCACGCGGTGACGCGCGCGTCGTCGTCGGTTCCGTCCCAGCCCTCGATGGTCACGAAGATCGCGCTGACGCCGGCGTCCTGCTTCGCGCGGGCGCCGGTCTCGAGGCTCGGGTCGCCGATCGTGAGGGCCACGAGGATCTCCCGACCCGTGGCGTTGTCGACGCCGTCGGCGCCGTCGATCTGAGGTGACGCCCCCGCCCGCGGCTCGCACGTGATCGAGCCGACTCCGTCCGAGCAGGTCTCGTCGAGGTCGTAGCCCAGGTCGTTCCAGCCCGTGCCGCCCTGCGCGAGGACCACGTTGCGGAGCGCGAACGAGACCGTCGGCCCGTCGGTGCCGACGCCGATCCCGCGGGGCGGCGGGCGCCGCGAGTCGCAGACCGGGCCCGCGTCGACGCCCGCGTCGAACCCCGCGTCCGAGCCGCCCGCGTCCACCGGGGCGCCCGCGTCGTCGAGCGCGGCGTCGCCCGCGCCCGCGTCCGGGAGCGAGGCGTCGAACCCCGCGTCATAGCGGTCGAACGCCTCCGGGTGGTAGACGTCACACGCGGCGAGCAGCAGGGCGATCGAGCAAGCAGTGCGGCGTCCGCGCACCTCGCCAGCATGCCACAAAGCCCTGGCTCAATCTCGGAACGGGTTCGGGTAGAGGTCGTCGCGCGGCGCGGCCGCGGGGCGGGCCGGCGGGGCCGGATCGGGCGTCGGCGCGGCGGCGCGCGCGGCCTCGGCGGACCGGTCGGGGCGGGGCAGGCGCGGGGTCCGCGGCCTGGACGGTCGCAAGCTCTCTTGCGGCTCGGGCTGGAGCGCCACGGGGGCGGGGGCGGCGACGGTCGGGGCCTCGGTCGGGGCCTCGGTCGGGGCCTCGCTCGGCTGCGGGGGCGCCGCCGCGGGAGGGGGGGGAGCCGGCGTCGCGGGAGCCGGGGCCGTGGCGGCGCGCTCGGGCGCGGGCTGCGAGAGCTGGGTGAGCACGGCGCCGAGGCCGGCGGCGATGAGGACCAGCACGGCGATCGCCGGCCACAGCCACGCTCGGCGCGGTGTCGCGAGGGGCTCGGGGGCCTCGGTGCGGGTGACCGCGCTCGACCCGGCCCGGATGCCCGACGGGGTGAGGCTCGGGCGCTCGAGCCGGGCGGCGCGCGCCCGGAGCTCGTCCGACAGGAGCTCGGCGACGAGCGCTCCCACCTCGGCGCGGCTCGCGAGCCCGCCGATCGCCTCGGCGGCGCGCTCGATCGCGTCGGCCATCGCGCCCGCCGTCGGGTAGCGGTCCTCCCGCTCGCGGGCGAGCGCCTCCTTGACCACCGCGTCGAGCGGGGCGAGGGCCTCGTCGTAGCTCGACGGCGGGGGGACCTTCTCGAGGAGGACCTTGTTGATGACGGAGATCTCGTCGTCCCCCTTGAACAGGCGCCGGCCGAGGAGGGCCTCCCAGAGCACCACCCCGGCCGCGAAGACGTCCACCCGCTGATCGAGCTCGTCCTCGTGGGCGAGCTGCTCGGGGGCCATGTAGGACAGCTTCCCCTTGAGCTGCCCCGGCCGCGTCATCGTGTAGCGCTCGTCGCTCTTCGCGATCCCGAAGTCGGTCAGGCGAGCGACCCCGTCGGTCCCGACCATCACGTTGTGGGGGCTCACGTCCCTGTGGATCAGGTTCAGCGGCGCGCCGTCGTCGCCGGTGAGCGCATGGGCCGCCTCGAGCCCCCGGCAGAGGTCGACCACGAGGCGCAGGACCACGCCGGCGGGGAGCTGCCGGCGCTCCTTGCCCGCCGCCTTGAGGAGCTCCGCGAGGTCGCCGCCGTCGAGCAGCTCCATGAGGATGAACGCGCCGTGCTCGGGGTGCTCCCCGTGATCGAAGACGCGAACTACGTTGTCATGCTCGAGCCGCGCCGCGAGCTGCGCCTCGTGCAGGAACATGCTGCGGATGTGCGGGTCCTCGGCGAGGTGCGGGTGGAGCAGCTTCACCGCGACGCGCTCGCCGTCCCGGGTGCCGGCGTAGATCGTGGCCATCCCGCCGTGCGCCACGCGCGCGGTGAGCTCGAAGGGGTCGAGCGGCGGCTCGACGACCGGCCGGGCCAGGGACACCGAGATCAAAGATAACGCAGCGTCACGTCAGAACGATGTGCGTAGCCACGCACCGCCGCTCCGACCGTCGAGCCAGACCCCCCCGGCGGTCGACGCGTCGGGCGGGTCTCCGTCCCAGTCGGCGAGGATCGCGAACAGGACCGTGAGCAAGCCGAGGCCCGCGGTGATCCCGACCAGGACGTTGGTCCGTAGCTCCTTGTCCTGCCCCGCCTCGAAGGCCTCGGGGGTGGGCATCGCGTTGAACGCGTCGACGCCGTCGAGGGTGTCCACGCCGCTCCAGATCAGGATCGCGCCGCTGACCAGCGTGAGCCCGAGGCTCGCGCCGAAGACCCACGGCGAGAGGCCGGCGCCCGTCCCGGACGCGGGCGGCGGGGGCCGCGGCGCGTCGGGCTCGTCGACGCCCGTGGAGCCGCTCGCGCTCGGCGCGCCGAGCTGGATCCGCTGCCCGGGGAGGCCGCGCACGCTGTGTCGCTCGCGCCGGTCGCCCTGCGTGACGAGCACGTCGTGGTCGGTGCTCGGCGTGAGGAACGCCGCGGGGTAGGACCACACGCGGCCCTCGATCTCGAGCTGGCAGCCCTCGCACGACACCTCGAGCAGGACGAAGTCGCTGCCGTTCTCGGCGATGACCTCGTCGGCGAGCGCGCGGGCGTCGGCGTCGTCACCGTGCAGGCCGCGCAGGCGCAGCGCGAGGTTCGCGGCGCGGATCACGTGCCCCGTCCGCACCTGCGCGCGGAGCGCCTGGATCAGCGCCGGTGGGGCGGGAGCGAGCCGATACGCGGTCTCGAACCACTGCGCGGCGCGCGCGTAGTCCTGGTTCAGATAGAAGGCCGAGCCGCGGTCGTACGCCTCCGCGGCCGCGGCCGTGTTCGGGACCGCCGCGTCCTCCGCGTCGGCCTCCCCGTCGGCTGCCTCGTCGTCGACGACGTCGTCCTGCCCCGCCGCGCTCACCGGGAGCGACGCGGCGAGCAGCAGCACGAGGGCGAGCGCGCGAGACGACATGGGCAGCGCAGTTTGGCAAAGCGGAAGCCGCCCTGACAATGCTGTACCCTGCGCGCGATGGGCGAGGCGGCCGACAGCTACACCAGCACCGCGCTGCTGCGCGTGGCCGGTGAGCCGAAGCGGCTCCGGGTCCGGTCGGTGCTCCTGTCGCGGCTCGGGCCGCACGCGTCGGAGCACCGCTTCGACACGGAGCTGGTCCGGATCGGCAGCGCGCCCGACAACGACCTCGTCGTGTTCGACCCGGCGGTGAGCCGCGCGCACTGCCGCATCTTCCTCGAGGGCGGCCGCTTCGTGATCCAGGACGAGCGCTCGAAGAACGGCACCTTCGTCAACGACGTGCCGATCCGCGAGGCGTTCCTGTTGCCGGGCATGAAGATCACGCTCGGCGGCGTGGTCTACCGCTTCGAGACGGCGGAGCGGGACGAGACGATCCGCCCGAGCCGCACCGCGAAGCTCGGCGAGCTCGTGGGGACGAGCCCGTCGATGCGGGAGGCGTTCGGCCTCATCGAGCGCATCGCGGGGGTCGACTCGACCGTCGTCGTCTTCGGGGAGACCGGCACGGGCAAGGAGCTGGTGGCCCGCGCGCTGCACGATCTGTCACGCCGCAAGGAGGGGCCGTTCACCGTCGTCGACTGCGGCGCGATCAGCCCGACGCTGATCGAGAGCGAGCTGTTCGGCCACGAGCGGGGCGCCTTCACCGGCGCCCTCGACCGCAAGATCGGATCGTTCGAGCAGAGCGACGGCGGCACCGTGTTCCTCGACGAGATCGGCGAGCTCCCGATGGAGCTGCAAGTGAAGTTGCTGCGCGTCCTCGAGCGCCACGAGATCAAGCGCGTGGGCGGCGAGGGCTACCTGCCGATCGACGTGCGGGTGGTCGCCGCGACGCACCGCGACCTCGGGGAGATGGTCGAGGCGGGCGCGTTCCGGCGCGACCTGCTCTACCGGCTCGAGGTGGTGACGATCCACATGCCGCCGCTGCGGGAGCGGCTCGAGGACGTCGCGCTGCTCGTCCGGCACTTCCTGCGGGCGTCGTCGTTCAACCGCGGGCCGGACGGGGAGCGCAAGACCGAGCACGTCAGCCCGCTCGCGATGCAGGCGCTCACCGCGTACCCCTGGCCGGGCAACGTCCGCGAGCTGAAGCACGCGATCGAGCGCGCGGTCGGGCTCGGCGACTCCGACACGATCACCATCGGCGACCTCCCGCCCCGCGTCGTCTCCGAGGAGATGGTGCGCGCCGAGAAGGAGCCGGGCGGCACGTTCAAGGACGCGAAGCGCGCGTGGGTCGACGCCTTCGCGAGCGACTACCTCACGCGCCTGCTCGAGCGGCACGGCGGCGACGTCAACGCCGCGGCGGTGGAGGCCGACCTGCACCCCAAGTACATGCGGCAGCTGATGATGCAGTACGAGCTCGGGCCCTACGGGGACTGAGTCCGACGACGCGAAGCGTCGGAGGATCTCAGTGGGGAGCGGTACGGGGCTTGCCCCTCGCCGGAGAGAAATCGCAGAAGGCGATTTGTCGACAGACCTCGAGTCGAGGGGCGACGTCCTCGTACTCACGAGCATGCCCGTGCATGTCTACCGGTCACATCCCTGGGGCCGGGTCCCAGATCGCGGCGTCGCGCTCCGATCAGGGTGCTAGCGGCAAGAGCTCCGCGATGAGCCTCTCGACCTCGTCGACCTGCCGTGCCTCGTGGAGCCCGCGCTCGGCCAGGCACGCGCGGTAGCGCTCGGGCTCGAAGTCGTCGTCCAACGTGAGGCGCAGGAAGCCGTCGAGGTCTCGGAAGACCAACTCCTCGGGCCAGATCTCCCGCGCCTCGCGCCACGCGTGGATGATCGGCTTCAGCCCCGCCGCCATGCCCTCACCCAGGCTCATGTGGAAGGACTCCTCCAGCGAGAAGCTCAGGATGTGCGACTTGTCGGCGAACCAGGCGTTCAGATCCGGGACGCGCTCGGTGACGAGCTCCACGTGATCGTCGAGCTCGAGCTCGTCGATCATGGTGTGGAGCGCCATCACGTACCGCGCGTCTTGCGGGTCCCCACGGATCGAGAGGCGGAAGCGACCGTCCCTGCGTCGGAGCTCGTTGAAGAACTGCAAGAGCATGCAGTACCCCTTGCGATAGCTCAGGTGACCGACGGCGACCAGGTGTCGCGTGTTGGCCTTTTTCGGCGCGACCGTGAAGCGATCGAGCGAGACGCCGTTGCGCAGGACGACGGAGCGCGGGGCGAGGTCGGGCTGGCTCGCGAGGAGGACGTCGCGCTTGTGACGCGCCACGAACACCACGCGATCCACGACTGACCAGTCGACCCGCGCCGGCAGGTCGGTGAACACCTCGAAGCCATGAATCCGGCAGAGGACGGGCTTGTCGCGGAGCAGGGGCACCCGCCGGCTCGCTTGAGCTGTGAGCTCGTGGGCCCACTCCAGCCAGACGACGTCGGCCCACGCGGCGGCCTCCCCGACCTCACGAAGCGAGAGGGTCTCCACGTGCCGCACGTCGAAGCGCTCGGCGAGCCCGCTCACGATGGACTCGAGGAACCGGCCGTCGCCGATCCCGTGTTGCTCGATGAACGCGACCCGAAGCCGGCCTGGGGCTCGCGGCTCCACCCGCGTCGGGGCTGCGACGTCGACGTCGGGTGCGCCGGGCACCCGGGGCGCGATGGGGAGCCCGAGAACCGTGGCCGCGCCGGCCAGGTTCGACGCGTACCGCGCCGATCGCACCGGCGTCAGCGTCTGACCTCTCGTGGCCGCGTCGTACCAGGCGCCGAGCGCGATCGTCGCGAGGGCGTGCCAGGGATCCGGGTGCGAGGGGTGGCGTCGCAGGGCCTCCAAGATCGTCTCCAGGCCCTCGCCTCGCCGTCCTGGCTCCACGAAGCGCGCGAGGGCGAGGTCACACCACCGGTGCACGAACGTCTCGACGTCGGGCGCGAGCTCGACGCAGCGCTCGGACCAGCGGACCATCTCGGCCGTGTCGCCGATCGCGTGGTAGGTCTGTGCCAGGAAGTGGGCCCAGCGGGGCTCCTCGGGATCGGCCTCGACCTGTGCGAGCAACAGCGGGAGCGACCGCGCCGCCTTCTCCGCGATCGTGCCGACGTAGCTCGCCAAGAACGTCGCCGTCGATGGCACCACCGAGCGCGCCCCGACCAGCTCGTTGTGAACGGGGTAACGCCAGCGGCAGGTCTCGCGGCGGTAGATCCGGATCTGCGGAAGCGTCTGCCCTGGCCCGCTGTCGCCCACCGTCTCGACCCGACAGAGCACGCCGTCGTGCCCCTCGCGCTCGGCCCGCATGATCATGACCGCGAGATTGCCCGGATCGACGAGCACCTCATCCGAGTCGATCACGAGGAGCCACGTCGCCTCCGTGTACTCGTGGACCGCGTTGCGCGCGGCCGCGAAGTCGTCGGTCCATCTGCGCCGGACGACCATCGCACCGAGGGCAGCGAGCTCCGCGTCCACGTCGGGGTGTGAGCGGTCGTCGAGGATGACGACGCAGGCGTCGGTGAGCGAGGCGACGCTCTGGAGCGCGCGGCGGAGGGAGGCGCGGGCGGGGGCGTCCGTCAGCTTGGCGACGACCGCGACGGCGACTCGTGCCTCGGCGCGCGACCGCGGCCACAGTGGCGCATACTGCAGATCCTCAGGGACCACCGTCGAGAATCCCGGCGTCACTCATCCCCCCGTCCGCGACGAGCGGAGGGTTGCCGATGACGATCGTGGTGCTTGCTACCTCCTCCCCGTCGACCACCTCCCAGTCCAGTGCACCGTTCGCCCAGACGGAGCGTGGCGGGACGGCGGCGCGGTGGTGGATCACCTCATACTCGCCCTCGCTCAGCGCGGTGAGGTCGTAGCTCACCGCATCGTAGCCACAGTAGTCGTGAAACTCCCCGGGGAGGTCCAACACCCGTCCAGTGTCGGCCGGGATGAAAGTCAGCAGCTCCGCCGTCGGTGCGTGTATGTCAGCGTCAAGGAAGTGAAGATAGAGCATCAGCCTATCGCCTCTCCGCTCGCTACGAAAAGCCGCTGCCTCCCTCAGTACAGCGTTGTCGTGATCGGATGGACCAAAGTGAAGCTCGGCGTCCCAAGAGCTGCCCGCTGGAGGGGGGATCCGCCGGACAAATCCGGCTACGACTAGGTACCTGCTTTCCGAGTAGTCAGATATGCAACATGCTTGGACTATCAGTCCGATGGTCACCACAAGAAAGGACAGCCAGGTTGACACGCGAATACTCATGCTGGATCATCCGGCATCGAATTGCAGAAGCGTACGTACTCGCGCCTGAGGATCGGATCCGGCTCTTGGGATGCCCGCCAGAGGCAATACGCCTTAGGTCGGAGTCTTGGGTTGGGTACAGAATAGGCCGATGGCACATCGTTGGGCGCATGCGAGGATGCTCCCCCACGCGCGAGCATTTCGCGACAAATTCTGAGTACTTCGGCCCTCGAGTCTAGTGATACTCTCTGGGCGATCAAATGGCAGAATGCCGCCGGATCGATCGAGACACTACGATCGTCGGTTCGCTCGTCGAAGCTGACCGTGACGTCCGAGCGCGGCACCACAGGATCATCTCGATAGCGGTAGGCGCAGAGGGCCGCAGCCGCCGGTTGGCCGGAGATTGTGGCGAGCAGCCGGCAGTAGCTGAGAGGATTGGTGATCACGTTCGTCGACTCGATGCACCGCCCATCGTCGCCATCGTTGAGAGTCTGGCCGTCCATCGGCGTGGGGCGTACGCTGTGCCCGTAAGGACTTCCCCAACGATTCCCGCGTCTGCCGGTCGTTCCCTCACGTAGCCGGGTGTCGTGCATCTCAAAGTGGAGATGGTCATGGAAGCTATTACCGGTATCGTCGATCAGCCCAAGCACGAAACCCTGATTCACCCACATACCCGCGCTCACCGCCATGCGACTCGGACCATCGAGATGAAGGTACACAGCCGTGTAGGGCGTGTCTTCCGACCACGAGCCAATCAGTCGATGCTCGACCTTGTTGGCGTGGTCGCAGTCTCCTGCGGGGTTTCCGTTCACCGAGACGAGGACTACGCCCTGTGCGCAAGCCACCACCGGGATGTTTCGGGCGAAGTTGAGGGGGTTCGCAGACGCTCGCTCCCAGCGGCTGAAGTCGATCGCGTATTGGTCGTCGCTCCAAGAGTTGTTGTCCGGTCCAGGGGAAAAGTGGTGGCCCTCTGCGCCAGAGTTGGTGAGGTTGTAGTAGAAGCCCCCGGGTCCGAAGCCGCAGTCTCGGTCGCCGATCGCAATGCGAATGATATCACCAATGAATTGGCCACCGATGATGCCGCCCACGACGAGCGCCAGGAACCAGCTGTTGCCTCCGGCCTGCATGCTGAACGGAGCGGCCCACGGTGCCTTGATCTCGACCTCCAGCGGGTGGTTTGAGAGTGGAACGGAGTCACCGATGACTTCGTGGAACAATGCCTGGGTCGCGGGCAGTCGGGCCTCGGTCCCGACGCCTGACCACTCCCACCCGCCGGGGGCTCGGGATAGGCGGAGCCACGTTCGGCCTCGGAAGACGTTCCCGGTCCAGCCTTCGGTGAGCAGGTATCGCTTCCCACCCTGGCCTTTCAGGTTCTCCGGGTTCCCCCAGATGGTCGAACATCGAAGGTCCGCCAAGAGCTTTGGGAGGACGACGGCGGGCTCGGTGAACTGGCTCTCGCTTCCGACCTGACCCAGAGTGAAATGACTCTGCGAGGCCAGACGGTCGAGAGCGAGGTCGTCCTTTCTCCGCAAGGCGCCGAGGAGCTCGATGGCCAACTCCACGGGGTCTTCTCGCACCCACCCCATCGAGGTCGACAGCCGGCGAGCGTTTCGCTCGGCGAGCTCGCGGACCTCCCGGGGTCCTGGGGAGCGCGAAGCCTTCCGAAAGTAGCCGAGCGCTTCCGTCCAGCGCTTTTCACGTTGGGCGAGCCTTCCGAGACCATACCAGCCCTGCGCCGTCTCGCCGTCCAGCTTCGATTGGGCCCGAATCAATTGGCTCCACGCGGCGGCTTCGCCGTTCGAGTCTCCGAGGTGGTGGTGCATCGTCGCCGCCGATTCGAGGACGACCGGGAGAAGGGAAGCGCCCCGCAGCCGGTACCCAGGCCACTGCTTCTCCCAGTGCGCCGCGATCGACAGCGCCTCGTGATGCTTGCCCTGGGCCGCGCACGTGTCCATCGCCCACAGCGAGTAAAGAGGTGCAAAGGGCGTGTCGGGCTCTTGGCGTGCCGCCGCGAGGAGCGCCGGCGTCATCCAGTCGCCCACCCCCATCATGCGTGCCGCGTAGACGGCCTTCGACATGTCCATCCACTCGGCCTCGGCATCGGCGTCGTACCAGTCGGGCCGGAGCCCCGTCTTGCCCGGGGAACGGTGGACGCTGCGAGGGCTCGAGGGGGTCGCCGCGGGCGTGGGGCGGACCTGGTGCGGCTGGACACAGCCGCACGGCTTGCTGCAGCCGCGCGCGCAATCGGCCCTCCGGCCCGGGCCCACGGCCTCAGTCGGACGTTCCTTGCTCGGACGTACTCGCGAGGGAGCGGGCGCCGGGCCAGGGTCTCGGGCGTCAGCGGGCGCGAATGATCGCTCGTGGAGCGGCATCGGTCGAGGCGGGGCACCGTGCGCAGCCATTCCTCGCGAGACGTTGGTGGGCGTGGTCGGTCGGAAGGGTTGCACCAGTCCAGGGCCCGGGGTGATCGGGTCCGGTCGTCCTGTCCTCGAGCCTTTGGCCGAGAGCCCGCGGGACATGGGCATCGGGACTCTTGGGTTCCCGTACGACGCCACCGGCCCAGGGGCGTGCTCGATCGGGCTGGGTAGCCGAGCCCGATCCGTGCCCGAGGCCAACGTCCCTCGGGGCACGACCTTACCCCGCGTGGCCGTGGCCGTGGGCGTGGTGGCGGATCGTGTGTGTCTGTCGCCCGGCACGCTGCATCCCGGCCCGGGCGCGCCTGGGTCGAACGGGGAGCGGCTGACGTTGCGTGCGGTCACGGGGCGTCCTCGAGGATCGTGCCGGTTGGGCAGGTCGCCACCGCTCCAACAGTCGGCCCCGTACCGCCACTATCGAAAGACGAGCGTTGCGACAAGGGCTTCCTCACCGTCGAATATCGTGACGCCGCCGGCGTCACCAGTGAGGTGAACATCCGACGGTACCGAGGACAATCGATGAACGAGCAGGTAGCTGCCTGGTGAAGGGTTACCTAGACCATACTCGACCCGATCGTATGACCCGCAGACGTCAGAATCTCCCGGAAGATCTCGGGAAACTCCGACAGGCATATCAATCACCCCGTCTGGACCGTAGAGTTCGTAGATCGGAGGACTTGGGACGTCCGGGGGCGCCCATCGATAGCAATTCACAACGGCATTCTGGAGACCGTTCGCCTCGTTCGATTGGAACCACCTGACGTAGTAGATGCCCCCGCCCGCATCTAACTCGCCCACAAAATATGCTGGGTCCTGCAAATCGCAGCACCCGTACGCAGCCAACACCAACAGAGTGGGCAGCGGCATGCACCGTAGCTCCAGACCTAGAATACGCATCGCCCACCTCGACAGTCGTTGGTGGAGCAGCCGAGCCCACAACGGCCACAGTTCCGAGGATCTGTTTGCAGATCGACGCACCGATCACGGCACAGGGCAAGCCCAGGGGCGCATAGAATTGCACGAGCCTCTGTGGCTGCGACCAAGTCGCAGACACCCGGATACTCCCGCTCGAAAAACGCGGGCGGCACGGACGGACAGTCCGCAGGGGTGATTAGCACCACCCGATTGTTTGAAACTATGCACTTTGTCGAGTCTTCATCATTGAGTGTCTGTTCGCTCATCGGTGATGGACGGACAGACGCTCCGAGAATTTGATCAGGACGCGGCATTCGTCGGTCGTGGATTTCGAAATGCAAGTGGGCATACGTTGCGTTCCCCGTTGTATCCATGCCTCCCAGGATCCAACCCTGCCGCACCCGCATCGTTGGGGATACGAATATTTCGTTCGGTCCCCGGAGGTGGAGATAGATGGCTGTGTATGGGCTGGGAGAGCCGGTCGTCGAGTCGAAAAGTATTTGAGTAATTCGATTTCCCAGACCGCTCCGATCACCGGTGACGATGCTGGCGATGGTTCCGCGATCTTCCATCGTGACGATGCCGTCTGCGCACGCGAGAACAACACCGTCATGTCGATCGTCTGAGTAGTTCTGAGGGGTGATAAAGTTGAGTCGTTGCCAACGGGTAAAATCGACTGCAAACGCGTCGCTTCCTTCGTGTTGGTCCACGGTGTTGTAGTAGAATCCACCCGGCCCGAATCCGCACTCTCGCGTCGAGAGAAAAAGCCCTCCGAAACCCGATGCTCGGATGAAACTGTAAGCCACAGCTCCTCCAGCCTGGTAGCCGACACCCTCGCGCCAAGGCGCCTCGATTCGTATCTCAAGTTGATGGTTTGTTTCCGAGATTCCGGGAGGGGATATGCGAGCGTAGAGTTCCCGCGTGCCTTGCACTTCAAGCATGGTTATGATCCCGCTCCACTCCCACCCATGAGCGGTACGGATCAGGAGAAACACGAGATCTTCCTGGAAGGTGACCCCGGCCCACCCGCGAACTCTTAGATACCGTCGCCCACCCTCTCCCTCCAGCCGGGAGGCGTCGCCGAAGATCCGTGAAAGGCGTAGGTCGGCTACGAGCAGAGGAAGAACAATAGCCGGTTCTACGAATTGGAAATGACTGGACCCCCTGCCTATCGAGAAATGGGTCTTCGAGGCCAGCGAGTGAATTCTCGCAGCGTCTCGGCTCCGGAGCGCACACAGTAGTTCTGAGGCCAGATCGCCTGGGTTCGGTCTCATCCAGGTGAGATCGGTGTTGAGGCGTTGTGCGTCCCTGCGCGCGAAGCTTGCGAGTTCGCTCTCGCCCGCGTAGGAGGCCGCCGCTTCGAATGCGCTGGCGGCCCTCGCTGGGGCTTCGAACCGTTCCAGTATCCGACCCAACTCGTAGTAGGCATCGGCAGGGCTCTGGCCAGCCTCGATGCTCGCTTTCGCCGAGGCGAGAAGTTCATGTTCGGCGCGCGCGGGTCGGCCGAGCCCGGACCAACAGTAGGCGGCTTGCCTCGTGACGTACGAGAGAATGGGTACGCCCATGAAGCGCCGCTCCTCCCAATGACGCTTCCACCAATCGCACAGGTCCGCAGCAGACTCGAGGTCCCCCTGTATCAGGAGGTTGTCGATGGCCCACATGGCATACCCAGGCGCAAACGCCGAAGCCGGGTCCCGGCAAGCAGCCGCGATGAGCTCGGGGTTTGGCGCAGCCGGCAGATTGAGGGTGCGGCCCGCGTAGGTACTGTCTGACAGATGCTCCCACTCCGCAATGGACTCGACGTTGATCGAGCGCTCGCGTACGCCCGGCCCACGGAACAGACGGGCGATTGGGCTACGCGGGGGGGGGAGGGCCGCGTTGTCCCCAGTGCTGGATGAACACGTTCGGCCCTTCGTGGGAGCGGTCGGACTAGTCGATTGTGAGGTCGCGGCGCACTTCCGACAATCGCAGGAGCCACCGCATCCACCAAAGGACGGGGCCGGCTCCGGCCGTCGACCCCGGGACACATTGGTCGGCGTGCTCCCTCGAAAGGGCTGAGCCAGTCCAGGGCCGGGGGTGATGGGGTCCGGTCGTCTTGCCTTCGAGGCTTTGGCAGAGAGCCCGCGCGACATCGGCATCGGCATCCTGGTCTCCCGATACGCCGCCACCGGTCCGGGGGCGCGCTCGATCGGGCTCGGCAGCGCGCCCCGGTCGGCCCCCGACGCGAGAGTCCCACGCGGCACGACCTTGCCCCGTGCTGCCGTCGCTGGGGCGGCGGTCGCGGTGTGTCGCTCGCCCGGCAGGCTGCACCCGAGCCGCGGCGCCGCCGGGTCGAACAAGGAGCGGCTGACGTTGCGTGCGGTCACGGGGTGTCCTCGAGGATCGTGCCGGTGGGCGAGGTGGGGATCAACACGGGTCAGGTCTTGCGCAGCACGAGGCCGATGCTCAGCCGGGCCGTGAACGTCGTGGCGGTCGAGTCGTGCTGCTTGGCGACGACCTGGACGGCGAGCATGGCGCCGAGACCATCGGTGAAGGTGTCGGTGACGTACTTGGGCGCGGTCTGGTCGCCGGTGAGGGTGATGGTGCCGAGCACGTCGCTGAAGAAGTCCTGCCCCGGATCGTCGTGCGTGAACCCGTCGGACCTGAGGTTCACCTGCACGAAGCAGGGGATCGTCGCGTCGGTGTGCACGCGGACGACGAGGTCCGCTTGGTCGTAGGGAGAGCAGTCGATGTGCTCCTCGATCGTCTGAGTCTGGGACTGGCCAGCGGCCAGCTTCGTCCAGACGAAGTCGCGGGGCGGGCAGACGAGGATCTCGCGTTCGTTCATGTCGTGGCCTCCGTGCTCAGCACTGCTTCAGGACGAGGTCGATGCTGAGACGGAGCGTCACGGCGCCCGAGCCGCCCGTGCCCACCACCTGTACGGCCACTCGTGAGCCCAGCTCGGAGCTGACGGTGGCGACCTCGAAGGTCCCGGCGTCCACCGAGCCCTCGCCGAAGACGATCGGCGCCTGCCCACCGAGGACGGTGCTGAAGAAGTCCTGGCTCGGGTCGTCCTGCGTGAAGCCGTCGGAGACGAGCTGCACCGCGACGGCGCCGTTCGTCGTGATGGTCGAGTCCTCGTGGACCCGGACCAGCAGGTCGACCTTGTCGTAGCCCGTGCAATCGATCCGCTCCATGACGGTCAGCGTCTGCGACTGTCCGGCCGTGAGCTGGTCGAAGACAAAGTCCCTCGGCGGACTCACTCGCACCATGGATCCCATCATGCTCTTCACCCTTCCTCCGCGCGCCGCTCGGCGCGCAACGTCCACGTCTGTTCGGCCGCTTCCCGCTCGTCTTCGGTGAGCTCGCGGGTGGTCGGCCTGGGCCCCGGCAGCTCGGCGAGGGCGGCGTCCTCGGCCTCGACGAGGAGGGTGCCGTCGGCCAGCTCGAGCACGGAGGCGGCCTGCCACGTCACGTGCGGGCATCGAGCCGAGGGCTCGGTCTGCGACGCGCAGAGGCATCGCGGGACGACGCCGCGCGGAGCGGGTGACGCGCCGGAGGTGGCGCTCGAGGGTGCCGCCGGTGAGGCGCCATCGCGGGTGCTCGCAGCGCGGGAGCCCGACGCCGTCTCGTGCGTAGCGGGCCAAGGCGCCGATCGCCTTGGCGAGCGCGATGGCGGCCTCGCGGCTCTCGATCTCGACGAGGGTCACTGCGTCACCCCGGTGAGGGACAGGCCGTAGCGGGCGTTGAGGTACTGCGTGAGGTCGGCGTCCTCCGCGGCGGTGAGGAGGCGCTTCAAATAGAGGAGCTCGGCGATCTGACCCGTGAGATTCCCGGCGGTCGGGCTTCCCCTCCAACGGAGAAGGGGCGATCGGTGGACGCGGCGATGACGCCGAGGTCATTGGCGCCGGAGTTCACGCACGAACGAACCGTCGAGCCACATGGCTCGGACGTCGTTGGTGGGGCTGACGGCGCCCTCGTACACGGCGCCCAGCACCTCGACCGCGTCCTGGACGTTGCCGGTGTAGGTCATGACGATGCTCGCCGCGGCGCCCTGGTCGTAGACGTACCAGCGTCCCGCGCCGCTGGTGTTGATCGCGAGGTTGAAGCCGCCGTAGGTGGTGGCGGTCTGGGTATAGGACACCGCGCTCACGCCCCCGGCGGTGACGCGGGCGACGGCGACGATGGTGAGCGACTCGCCGTCGGCGGTTTGCTCCCACCAGGGCCCGGCCGCCGCGTAGAGGACGTCGCCGCCGTCGAAGTCGATCACGGCCTGTCCGTTGAAGGACGCGTGGCTCTCGACGAAGGTGGGCTGCAGCGTGGAGGTGCCCTGACCGAGGTCCGCGTCGGCGCCGGCCGCGCCCTGGTTGGCCCAGGAAGGGACGGGGTCCGAATCGACGAGCGCGTGGCCGAGGTCGGCGCGCCACCAGCCGGCGGCGTCGAGGGCGGCGGGGGTCCAGGTGTCGTCGAGGGGCGCGTCGTCGAGGAGCAGGTCGACGCTGATGCGGACGCTCAGCGCGAGCGAGCTCGACGCGTCCTGGGTCGCCTCGAGCTGGACCATGAGGTGGTCGGAGGAGACGCCGAAGGTCTCGACGAAGTAGCCGGGCGCCGCGTCCCCGTCGGCGGCGACCGTGACCGAGGCGAGGGTCTCGCCGAAGAAGAGCTGGGACGGGTCGTTGGTGGTGAACCCGTCGGCGCGGACGGAGACGACGACGTCACCGTCCGAGCCGCCCCCGACGGAGAGCGCGTGGACCCGCACCATGAGCGTCCCGCGCGGCAGGTCGGCCGGGATGGACCGTCGCAAGACGAGGGTCTGAGACCCACCCGGCGCGAGGTCGCCGAAGTCGTACGTCGTTCGGCGGATGATCCCGATCTTCGTCCCCACGACGGCCCCCCTTGCTCTGACCTTGACCCTTTGGGGGGGGACTCCCCACCGGTTGTCAAGGGGATGTGGTGGGGGATCGCGAGTGGCCGTGAATGAGCGGAGCCGCGCAAGGCGCGGCGCTCCTGTCGAGGGGCCGCTCAGGCGGCGCGCGCCCTCTTTGCGGTGTCGTAGGCGGAGCGGTCCCGGAGCATGGCGCAGGCGACGCGGAGGAGGCGGTCGGCGACGGAGCGTAGAGCTCGTCCATGGGAGTGGCCTCGCGCACGGAGCGCGGTGTACGCACGGCGGGCGATCTCGTCGTTCTGGGTGGCCACGCGTGACCAGTGGTAGACGGCGTCTCGGAGTCGTGGGTGGCAGGCCTGGCGCATGACCACGAGCTTGCGTTTGCCGCTTCGCCGGGTCACGGGCGCGACTCCGCACAGGGCTCGGAGCGCCTGGTAGTCTCGGGCTGCGATCGCCTGGGAGGCCTCCGCGAGCAGCACGGCGAGGACGATCCGTCCGACACCTGGCAGGGAGCGCAGGATCGCCGCGTCGTGCTGCTCGGATCGCTTCCCCGGCGAGGGCTCCTCGTCCGCGCAGAGCTCGGCGATCAGGCGATCCAGCTCGCGATGAGCTTCCTTGAGCTGCTGGTTCACGAGCCGGAGCCGGGCGGCCACGCGCTGGATGTGGACGGAGGCGGCCTCGGTGGTTCCCGGAGCGACGGTGACCGCCGGCCGCTTCACGAGCTCACGGACCTCGTCGGCGTCGATCCGGCGGATCCGGTGCTTTCGCAGGACGCGCTCGATGCTGCGGCGTTGAGTGCGTCTCGCCCTCGCGGGGAAGGGCATGAGCTGCCACAGGTCCAGGAACCAGTCGGCGCCCGGGTCGGGGCCGACGTCGAGGAGCTGCGGGTAGTAGCGCCGCAGCTGCTGGCGGACGCGGTTGGTCAGGCGATTGCGCTCCTCCTTGAGGTCGTCCGCCATCCGCGACCACTCCCGCAGCTCGAGGACCGTCGGCTCGTCCATCCGCAGTCGGCGAAACGCGTGGGCGTCCGTCCGGAGCGAGGAGCCCAGGACGCGGGCATCGAGCCGATCGTCCTTCGCCCCCGCCAGCGTGAAGCGATCCCGGAAGCGATCGAGCTGCTTCGGGTTGATCGAGTGCACGACGAAGCCCCGCTCGAGCAGCGTCTCGACCACGGGTCCGTGCGGCACCTCGATGGCTACCGCGATCCGGACCGCATCGGCCTCGAATCCGAGGAGCCACGCGCATGTCTCGGCGAGCCCGGCGCCGTCGTTGTCGAAGCTCCGTTCGCCGACGACAGTTCCCTCGGCATCCAGCACGCACAGCTGGTTCTCCTGCGTGGCCCAGTCGATCCCGACGAACAACGTCGGCGGCTGGTCAGTACTCATGCGACCTCCTCTCTTTCCAACGAACGCGAACACGAAGCCGACCACGGTGCTCTCGCGTGCCCTGTACTGGCGCTCTGGGCGCAAACTCCCCACGGGCGGTCCACCGCGGCCTCCGCTCGAGGGCACGTGTCCCCCCCAGGTGCTCGGAGCGCAGGGGGTGAAGGGTGGCTCCTCGAGAGGTGGCCTCGCCGACCTCGACTCTACCCCGTCGGGCAGCGACTCGCTCGACTGCCACTGACGGTACAGGGGGTCAAGGGGAATTCGTGGTGAGTGCCGTGTTTGTCACGGTAGTTGTCGCTGAATAGTGACGTGTGTCAACCGGGGTTGACGCGGGTGGCTAGCTCATCTCGCCGCAATCTGTTGGTGTTGTATTGGCTAAGAACATTGTTTGAGAAGTAGCGTGCTCTCGCGATCCTGTCCCGATGGGGACCATGAACGACGGGCCCGCCGCGCCCAGCCGCCCCAACCTCGAAGAACCTCGCCCCGCGTCTCCGAGCGGCCTACGCGGCTGTCGGATCCGAGCGCGTTCCAGGCCCTTCCGACTTGACCTTCTACATTGGCTCTTCACTGGAGGTTCAGAGCTGCGCGAGGAACGTCGCCTGCGCGGGCTCCGGCATCTCGTCGGCGGCTCGATAGAGCAAGCCGTCTTCGCGGGCGGCGTGGGCCCGCAGCGCCGCGAGGAACGCGTCGATCGTGGCCCGCCGGACCTGGTGGAGCTCGACCTCGAGCCCGAGCTCGTCGAGTCGATCGCGCAGCGCGCGGTGCTCGGCGAGCAGGCCGGCGCGCTCGTCGGCGGCGACCCGGCCGAAGAGCTGGGCCTCTTCGACGTCGAGGTGCGCGCGCAGCGCAGCTTCGAAGCCGGTCCACTCACGGATCAGCGTCGGCGCGTCGGCGCCCTCGGCCGCGTCGGCGAGCCGGGCCATCCGAGCTTCGATCTTCCGGTGCTCGTCGAGCAGGAGCTGGTGGAGGGAGGGGGGCACGGCCTTCAAGTACGCGCGTGGCGCGGTCCGGCCATGTCGGCGATCCGAGCCGCCCGATCAGATGAGGACGGTCGCGCAGCCGAGCGCGATCTGGACGGTGCCGCCGTCGTCGGCGACGAGGGTGTCGCAGGTCGTGGGGCACACGACGATGTCGTCGTCTTCGTAGTACCAGCCGCCCGAGGCGCTGCAGGCGCTGAAGTTGCCGACGAAGGGGATGTACTGCTCGGTCCCGCCGGAGGGGGTGTAGACGACGTTGATCCGCATCCGGTCGAGCGCCATCCCGTCGGGGGGCGTGGGCAGGAGGTAGCGGCACGGCAGCTCGCTGCGCACGGCGATCGCGGCGGTGAGCGTGGAGAAGAGGCCCGACCAGTCGGTGGTGCAGATCGAGAGCCGCTGGCCGCCGGTGGCCATCGCGACGGCCCAGTACTGGTCGCCGTTGTCGGCGGCGTCGTCGTCGGGGCCGGAGCAGCCGTCCACGTTGACGAAGCAGAAGCCGGGCGGCTCGCAGTGCGTCGAGCCCGGCGGGGAGGCGATCGCGTGGAGCGTGTAGGGGTGGCCGAGGAGCGCGGCCATCTGCGACTGGAAGGTGCTCGCGCTCATGTCCGACTCGTCGTCGGTGACGGCGACGAAGTGGGTGGTCGCGTCGGGGCGCAGGAAGTCGCGGTACGCGTCGAAGCGGTTCACGAGCGCGCTCAGGCCGTCGTGCGACTGCACGTCCTCCTCGACGTAGAGGAACTGGCTCGGGTCGGTGCCGAGGGGGCCGGGCACGTTCACGAAGGCCATCGCGCTGACCATGACGACGTGCACGTCGATCATCGCGGCCTCGATGTCCATGACGAAGCGGTTGATGTTCGCCTGCACCGCGTCGGCCTCGCCGCGCATGCTGCCCGAGCGGTCGATCACCCAGATCACGTCGACGGGTCGGAAGGTCGTTCGCGCCATCGTGGTCTCGGCCGCGCACTCGTCGAAGCCCGCGTCCACGCCCGGCGGCGGGGGCCCCGCGTCGGTCCCCGTCATCGTCATCGGGCCGCCGTCGGTCCCCGGCGGGGGACCTCCGCCCGCGTCGCGTCCGGGGATCCCGGTGGTGGGGGCGCAGCCGAGGACGCAGCCGAGGGCGAAGCAAGCGAGCGGGAGGGAGCGCATGGCGGGCTAGCGGCTGCAACGATCGGGCCCCCTCCCGCGCGCGACGAGAACGGACGCCGCGGGAAGCGGGACCTTCCGCGGCCGAGGTCGCTGGGCCCCACGAGACGGGCGAGTTGGCGCAGCTGCGAGGCTCAGAAGCCCATCACGCGGGTGGTCCATTCGGCGCCGAAGCGGGCGCGGATCCAGTCGCGCATCGGGGCCGCCTCGCTCGACGTGCGGAGGCGCTCGTAGAACTGGTCCTGCTCGTCCCACTGCATCACCGCGATGCCCTGGCCCTGGCGGAAGAGGGTCATCGAGCGCTCGAGCTCCAGGGCGAGGAACGGCAGGAAGTTCGGCTCGCGGGTGAAGTAGCCGGGCTCGCGCGCCTCGGCGGCCATGCCCACCGCGGTGCCGTAGACGACGAACTCGATCACGCCGTCGACGGTGCCGCGCCAGCCGCTCGTCCACAGGCCGGTCGAGGCGCGCTGCACGCCGACCTCGGCGCCGTTGATGTACGCGTTCCACTCGTCCCACACGTAGAGCGGGGTGTCGTCCCACGAGCTCGCGCCGCTGATGTACGTGCCGTAGCGGCTCCAGTGGAGGTTGCTCGGGATGTACGCGGCGACGTCGCTCTTGCGCATCATCGGCTCGCGGACGAGGCACGCGCGGTTGCCCGGAAGATAGAAGCCGTTGGCGCGCGTGCCGGTGTCGTTGAGGTAGTTGCGGATGTGCGAGTGGATCCCGTGCGAGGTCTCGTGCCCGTACGTGATGTGGTCGCTGTCGTAGTAGGTCGACCCGTAGGAGCTCGGCAGGTGACGCACGATGTCGGTGAGCACGCTGCCCCACGAGCCGTCCGAGGGGGTCTGCTGCTCGGGCCAGGTCTGGCAGGTCGGCATGCCGACGGTGGGCGGCGGCGCCGTGCCCGCGTCGAGGCCAGGCGGCGGGCCGGCGTCGAGCATCGGGGGCGGCGCGCCCGCGTCGGTGCCGGGCGGCGGGGCGCCGGCGTCGGTGCCCGGCGGCGGCGTTCCCGCGAGGCACCAGTTGCCCGTCGCGTCGTCGAGCCAGCCGCACACCAGGCCGTGCTCGGCGCAGTCGCGCGAGCGGATGGTTCCGTCGCTCGCGCACCACGTGACCACGGAGCCTTCGCAGCGACCGCGGTAGTCGAGGTCACCGCAAGCCGAGCTCGGTCCGCCCGCGTCGGCCGCTCCGGGCGGCACGCCCGGCCCCGCGTCCTCGGGGTCCTTCGGCGGCAGCGGCGGTGGCGCCCCGCCGTCCCACGCCTGCGGCTCGGTCCCGCGCGGGTTCACGTCGCCGTCGAGCCAGAAGCGGCAGCCCGAGAGCCCGAGGACGAGGAGCGCGGCGACGAAGGGGAGAGAGCGCACGCCGAGTCCTTCACCAGGATCCGTGCCACGCCCGCGGCCGGACGCGGCCGGGCCGAATCCGTCCCTCTCGAACGACAGGCGCGCCCCCGCGTGTGCCTCGGCAGGTGACGCTCCGCCCAGGCACCGACCTCGATCGACGAGGGCATGGACGATGCACTGCTTCGACGTCGATGCCCGTCGTCGCTCGCTGGGTCTTGCTCCTGTCGCTCGTCGGCTGCGCCGCCCCCGTCGGCGACGAGGAGATCGTCGAGCACACCCTGCTCAGCGGTCGCTACACCTATGACCGCCCCGAGGTGGGCTCGATCCGCGTGGGCGGCGGCGGCTGCACCGCGACGCTCTTCGGGAGCGCCCGCACGGTCATCACCGCGGCGCACTGCGTGAGCTACTCGTCGACGCGGAGCCCCGGGAACAACGGGACGTTCACGCTCTCGCCGCGCGAGGGCGAGGAGCACGACTACACGATCTCGCAGTACATCGCCTACGGCCGCGAGGGTGAGGGCAGCGAGGTCGACGTGGCGCTCATCCAACTCGCCGAGGCGGTGCCCGCGAGCGTCGCGGTGCCCGACGTGCCGGCGGCGGCGCACCCGCCGAACGGGACGACCGTCGCGATCTACGGCTACGGCTGCCAGAACCGCGGCTCGCAGTCGGGCCCGTTCCAGAAGCAGGTCTTCGAGTACGACTGGGGCGACGAGACGCAGAACCTCTGCCCCGGCGACTCGGGCGGGCCGACACTGACGGCGGCGGGCGAGGTCCTGAGCGTCAACAGCGCTTACTTGATCGGCCCGGGAACCGATCTGTTCGGGGACGTGACGCTGTTCCTCGACGAGCTGCACGCGCAGGTCACCACGTGGGCCGAGGGCGAGGACGTCGTGTGGATCGGCGACGTCGGCGGCGGCGGGGGCGGCGGCGGGGGTGATGGTGGCGGAGGCGGCGGTACGGATCAGACGCTGCGCTGTGGTGCGCACGCGTCCTGTGGCGAATGTGCGGTCGACCCGGTCTGCGGCTGGTGCGGGACCTGCGTGCCGCTCGTCACCAACGAGGCCGGCAGCCTGTGGGGTCAGGGCTGCGTCGATCCCGTGATCACTTCCCCCGACGCGTGTGGCGGCGGCGGTGGCGGCGGCGGCGACGGCGGCGGCGACGGCGGCGGAGGTGGCGATGGCGGCGGCGGAGGCGGCGATGGCGGCGACGGCGGAGGCGGCGGTGGCGGCGGCGCCAACTGCGGCGCCTGGTCCAGCCTCACCGAGTGGACCTGCGAGGCAGGCGCCGCCGAGTTCGTCCGCTGCGGCGCGCAGGGCCTCGAGTTCCAGGTCTGCCCCGAGGGCTACTACTGCCCGCCCGGCTCGACGACGCTCGAGTGCCTGTGGGGCGACTACGGAAGGCGCTGAGAGCGCCCGCCCAGCCAGCCCACCTCACCGCTCGACTCCACCCGGAGGTCGTGGCCGCGCGAAGCGCGGCCCGACCGACCGGCGCGCTCCGCGCGCCGACGGCGCGAAGCGCCGCCCCTCCGTCGTAGGCGCGCAGCGCCGGAGACGGAGGCCGAGGGGGTGAGACGGCACCGCAGGTGCCGGCGAGGGGGACCGGGGTCCCCCTGGGGGACAGAAGTCCCACGGCCCCGCACTTGGCCAGCGTCGCCACCGTCCCACAGCACCGGGGGCGAAGCCCCCGCCTCGCGCGCGCAGCGCGCGAGAACACGACAGCTCGCGGAGTCCCCGCCCGTCATTCGTCGCCACCGCGAAAGTTCGAAAAGTTCGAACCGTCCCCATAGCAGCCAACCGCTCTCCCTTGCCCACCCACCGAGCCGCACGCCCATCGAAGAAACTGAAGAGGATCGTCCCCGCGGCCATCCTCTATCCTGCGCCGGTGCGCTTCGCCTGCTTCGCCGTGTGGCTCTGTGCGTGTGGCCCGTCGCCGGTGGTCGAGCACCCGCCGCCGGGGACGCTCGACTCGATCGCGTGGATGCACGCGGCGTGGCGCGCGCGCGATGGAGAGCGCGTCACCGACGAGATCTGGACGCCGACCGGCGAGCACACCTGGATGGGGCTGAGCCGCTCGACCGAGGGCGGGCGGACGGTCCACCACGAGCTGCTGCGCATGGAGGTGCGCGAGGACGGGGTGCGCTACGTGGCCGCGCCCGCGGGGCAGTCGGTCACTCCGTTCGCGCTCGTGCGCGCGTCGTCGTCGGAGGCTCGCTTCGAGAACCCGGGGCACGACTTCCCGACCTGGATTCAATACGCAGTATCGCGACGTTCGTTGACGGCGACGATCGGCGGCAACGACTCGGACGAGCCCGCGGCGACGTGGCGCTTCGAGCGAACCGGCGACGCGCCCGGGCTCGTCGACGTCCCGGCGCGCCTGTGCCGGGACGGCTCGACGCTCACCGTCGAGATCCCCCCGTGTCAGTGCGGCGGCGAGCTGTTCTGCGCCGGCTTCGAGACCGACGAGGGGACCGACGTGCACGTCGCGCTGCTCGACTCGAGCTGCGACGCCTGCACGCCGACCACGGGCACCTGCACGGTGCCGGACGCCCCGATCGCCCGCGTCAACGGGCGCCCGGTCACGACGGAGGGGCGTTGTGCTCTGCCCCCGGTGCCTTTGCTGATCCTCGTCGACCTGTAGCCGCCCGGCTCGCGATCCACGCCTCGCTGCGCTCGCGCAGCTCGTCCTGGAGGGCGACCTTCAGCGCGACCGGGTTCGGCTCCTTCACGCGCGACTCGTCGTAGTAGAGCCCGCTCTCGCTCGCGGCCTCCTCGGAGGTCGCGCAGTGGAGGCTCGTCTTCGCGCCGTCCTCGATCGACTTCATGAACATCGTCATCAGCGACCGGAAGGGCCACGGGACCTCGCGCCACACGTCCGAGGCGATCACGCCGGGGTGCAGCGAGTAGGTCGTCACGCCGGTGCCCTCGAGGCGGCGGGCCAGCTCCTTGGCGTGCAGCACGTTGGCGAGCTTGCTCGTCTGGTACTCGTCGAGGCCGGTGGTCGTCTTGGTCGGCGACTCGAGCGCGCTCCAGTCGATCCCGCGTGCCTTGTAGTGCGCCTTGCTCGCGACGTTGACGATGCGCGCGGGCGCGGACTCCTTCAGCCGGTCGAGGAGCAGCTCGGTGAGCAGGTAGTGGCCGAGGTGGTTGACCCCGAACGTCTTCTCGAAGCCGTCCTTGGTGAGGCCGCGCTGACCGGCGAGGCCCGCGTTGTTGATCAGCACGTGGAGCGGCTGGTCCTCGGCGAGGAACGCCTCGGCGCACGCGCGGACGGACGCGAGGTCGCCCAGATCGAGCGGCAGGAAGTGGACGTCGTCGTTCCCGTTCGCGCGGATCTCGTCCATGACCGGCCGCGTCTTCGCCTCGGTGCGGCAGGCGAGGTACAGCGTCGCGCCCCTCCGTCCCAGCTCGAGGGCGGTGGCCCGCCCGATGCCCGTGTTGGCGCCGGTGATGAGGTAGGTGCGTCCGTCGAGGTCGGTCATGGGGCCATTCAATGGGGTCTGCTTCGCGGCCTCGCAACCAAGGAACACACTTCTTGACAATCGGTGGCCGCGAGACAGAGGGAGCCCCGAGTGGCGCGCGAGACGACAGAGGAGCTGGGGGACGGGCGGTACCGCCTCGGCGCGCGCATCGGCAAGGGCGCGATGGGGACGGTGCGCGAGGCGCTCGACGCGCGGACCGGCGAGACCGTCGCGGTGAAGCTCCTGCTCCCCGAGCTCGCCGAGGATCCCGTGTGCATCGAGCGGTTCCGCCGCGAGGCGCTCGCCGCGGCTGCGCTCGATCATCCGGGGATCGTGCGCGTCCTCGACTCGAGCGAGGACCCTCCCTACCTCGTGATGGAGCGCGTCGCCGGCGAGCCGCTCCCCCGCGGTCCGCTCGAGCCCGACCGCGCCGTCCAGATCGCGTGCAAGCTGCTCGACGCCCTCGAGGCCGCGCACGAGGCGGGCATCGTCCACCGCGACCTCAAGCCGTCGAACGTGCTGCTCGTCGGCGACCAGCCGAAGATCCTCGACTTCGGCATCGCGAAGCTGTCGTCGAGCAAGGTCGGCCAGCAGCTCACCCGGAGCGGCGAGCGGATGGGGACCCCGGCCTTCGCGTCGCCCGAGCAGATGTCCTCCCGCGACGTGGACGGACGCGCCGACCTCTACTCGGTCGGCCTGCTGCTCTCCCGCATGCTCACCGGCGAGGCGCCGCCGCGCTCCGCGCTCGCGTCGGTGCTCACCGGTCAGGCGAAGCGCGCGCCGGATCCTCGGGTGCATCGCCCGTCGCTCGATCGCGGGCTCGCCGCGGTGGTGGTGCGCGCGACCGCGCTCGATCGCGAGGAGCGCTTCGAGAGCGCGGCGGCGATGCGGGCGGCGCTCGCGCCGTACGCGGTCGCGAGGCGCCGCGGGTCCTGGCTCCCCTACGCGATCGGCCTCGCGGTCTTGCTGCTCGTAGCGGCGCTCGTCGCGTTCTGGCCCGCGCCCTCGTCGCCGCCCGCGCCCGCGCCTTCGCCCCGCGTCACCACCACGGAGCCGACGATCCTGCGCCCCGAGCCGCGAGCGGTCCCCCCGCAGCCGGAGCCGGAGGCGCTCGAGCCAGAAGCGCCCGCGCCCACGGTGCTCGAGCCGGCGGGGAGCTCGCTCGGGATGATCACCGCCGGGCCGTGCCGCGCGCTCGAGGTCGCGACGTGCGAGTGCGCGCGCGCCGATCGCGAGGCCCGCTGCGCGACCACGCGCGCGCGGATCCGAGCGTGGATGACGAGCGGCGACTTTCGGGACGCGCAGGCGCGCTGCGAGGGCGCGCTCGCCCAGGCGTGCCCCTGAGCCGGCTCAGTTCTCTTCTTCTTCCGGCTCCGGCTCCTCGTCGTCCTTCATGAGGCGCTCGAGCATGCGCGGGCCGGTCAGGTCGCTCTTCATCTGGTGGAGCTCCTGCGCGCCCTTCACGAGCCGGCGCAGCATCACCGGGCCCGCGATCAGCGAGATCGCGCCTCCGATGATCAACATCTCCATCCAGCCCAGGCCGAACATCGCTACGCCTCTCTCATCCGAGCGCCTCGCGGAGGCCGGCGACGAGCCGATCGACCTCCGCCAGGGAGTTGTAATGCACCATGCTCGCGCGGACGACTCCGTCGTCGCGATCGACGATCCCGAAGCTGTCCATCGCGCGGGCCGCGTAGAAGTGGCCGTGACGGATCGCGACGCCGCGGCTCGCGAGCTCGGCCGCGACCGCCTCGGAGCGCATGCCCTCGACGGTGAACACGACGGTCGGCGCCCGCTCCGCGCGGTCGGCGCGCGGGCACCCGATGATGCGCACCCGCGGCTGATCGCGCAGGTGCTCGAGGAGGCGCTCGGCGAGGCGCTCCTCGTGCGCGGCGATGCGCGCGAAGGCGCCGTCGAGCGAGCCCTCGCCGCCGTGGTGGGCGTCGAGCGCGCGCAGGTACTCGACCACCCCGGGGACAGCCGCGGCGAGCTCGTGCGAGACGTAGCCGGGCATCAGCTCGTAGGCGCCGCTGCCCGCGAGGAAGGCGTGGTTCTGGTTCTCGAGCCGCTCCATCAGCCCGGGTCGCACGTAGAGCAGCCCGAGGTGCGGGCCGTACACCTTGTAGAGGCTCAGCGCGTACAGATCGGTCCCGAGCGCCGAGACGTCGACGCGGCGGTGCGGCGCGTACGCGACGCCGTCGATCATCGACAGCGCGCCGGCCGCGTGGATGCGCTCCACGAACGCCTTCGCGTCGTGCAGCGTGCCGGCCACGTTCGAGCAGTGCGTGAAGCACACGAGGCGGGTCCGCTCCGACAGCGCCGCGTCGAGCCCGGCGAGGGTCAGCGCCTGCGTGTCCGGGTCGATGTTCCACTCGCGCAGGGTCGCGCCGCGCGCCGCCGCCATCCGCATCCACGCGCCGCGGTTCGCCTCGTGATCGAGGTCGGTGACGACCACCTCGTCGCCCGGGCCCACGAGCTTCGCGATCGCGTGGCTGAGCACGTACACGTTCGCGCTCGTCGAGCCGCCGAGGACCACGTGAGCGGGCGCCGCGTTGACGAGCTCGGCGGCCGCCGAGATCCCCGCGTGGACCCGCGCCGTCGCCCGCTCGGAGCGAGGGTAGGCCGCGTCGAGCTGCACCATGTCGGTGGCGAGGTACTCGCTCGCGCGCCGGACCACGCCGTCGACGGGCAGGCTCCCGCCCGCGTTCTCGAAGAACGCGAGCGCCGGGTCGAGCCCCGAGAAGCGCGCGCGCACCCACTCCAGATCCAGGTCGGTCACCGGCGAAGAGTACGCCTACAATCGCCGTCCATGAGCGGTGCGGCGATCGGTCAGCTCCTCGGGCGGCAGGTGGGCACTTACCTCGGCCGCCAGATCGCGCTCGGCGCGTGCCGCGAGGATCGCGACGACCAGCTCGCGCAGCGCGTGTTCACGCCGCGCGTCGCGTCGAGCCAGCTCCCGGGCGCGGTGGACCTGCGGCCGTGGATGACGCCGGTGGAGGACCAGGGGCAGCTCGGGAGCTGCGCCGCGAACGCGCTCGTCGGCGGGCTCGAGTACCTCGTGCGGCGCGAGACGGGGCAGCACGTCGACCTGTCGCGGCTGTTCGTCTACTTCAACCAGCGCCTCTGGGACGACTGCGTCCGCGACGATCTGGGCGCCTCGCTCGGCGACGGAGTGCGCGTGCTGAGCCGCGCCGGCGTGCCCACCGAGCGGACCTGGCCCTACCACCGCGACCTGTTCGCGGTGCAGCCGCCCGAGGCGGTCTACGGCGAGGCGCGCGGGGTCCGCGCGGTCGACTGGTGGAGCGTCCCCGTCGACGCCGACGCGTTCCGCGGCTGCCTCGCGGCGGGCTTCCCGATCGCCTTCGGCACCAAGGTCACGGAGAGCTTCGTGCGCACCACGCGCTCGGGCGAGTGCGGCATGCCGCAGGGCGCCGACGATCGCCGCCATGGCCGCCACGCGCTGCTCGCGGTGGGCTACGACGATCGCCGGCGCGTGTTCGTGTGCCGCAACAGCTGGGGCGACGACTGGGGCGACCGCGGCTACGTGTACATGCCCTACGCGTACGTGCTCAACCCGAGCTGGACCCGCGGCTGCTGGGCGCTGCGGCTGACCCGGCGGGAGGCCTTCGAGACGGCCCGCTTCGACGGCGCGCGCGTGCCCAAGGCGCCGCCCGGCGCGAGCGGCGGGGCGAGCGCGGTCGGCACCGTCGCCTCGGTCGCGGCGCAGGTCGGCGTCGGCGCCTTCACCGGCAGCGGCCTCCTCGGCGGGCTCGCGGGCGGCCTGATCTCGGGCCTGACCCCGGGCGTCGCGAAGGCGCTCCGCGGCCGCGACCGCGGGGCGTTCCTCGACGTCGATCGCAGCGACGCCATCCTCGCGCTGCTCCGCGGCGCGGATCCTCCCCCGCAAGCTCCTTTGCCATGGGACGACGGCCTCGACGACGAGGCGGTCGTGCTCGCGGTCGACGACGCGAGCGCGCGGCGACGGGTTCACGTCTCGGGCAGCGCCGCGGCGATCGCCGCGCCCGTCGCGCCGATCGCCGCGCCTCGGGCTCCCGCGGCCGTCGCGCCCGCCTCGTCGCCGATCCGGCCGTCGCCAGTCCGGCCGACGCCGGTCCGGCCGGCGCCGGTCGCTCCGCCTCGGCCGGCCGCGCCGGCCAAGCCGCTCGAGCGCTGGGACCTCGTCGAGTCGCTGCCGCCCGACGTGCGGGCCCTCTGGCGCGAGGCCGGCGAGATGGGCTCGCCGCTGGGCTCGCCCCTCGCGCGGCCCGAGTCGATGGTGGAGGGCTCGCACCTCGGCACCGTGTCGCGCTTCGCGGAGGCCGTCGTGTGCGCGTGGCGGGGCGCGCCACCGCTCGTGCTGCCGCGCTCGGCGCCGACCGTCGCCAAGTGGATCGAGCTCGGCGCGGGCCACTCGATCGTGGGCTGGCCGGTCGCCGCCCCGCAGGCCACGCCGGACGGCGCGGGGTCGATCCTCGCGTGCACGCGCGGCTCCGTGCTCCACCACCCCGCGCACGGCGCGCACCCGATCCACGGGCTGGGCTTCGGGTTCTGGAGATCGCAAGGCGGGTTGACGAGCGACCTCGGCTGGCCCGTCGCCGACCCGGAGATCCCGGAGGACCCTCGCGAGCCGCAGCGGCTCCGCTTCGAGCGAGGCGTCGTGTGCTGGGCTCCCGATCGCGGCGCCTGGCAGGAGTAGGGCAGCAGGCGCCGCGCGGGAAGCGCGCATGCCCGTGCCCGGACCGTTCCCGAAGAAGTAGCCGGAGATTGCGGGCACGGACGGGCACGGGCACGGGCACGGGCACGGAGCAGACTTTGAAACGGTCCTTCGGGACCCTTTCAAAGCCTGCTTACGGCATCGGGGAGCCCCAGTCGGGCTCGAGGGGGCCGTCGATCGGGGCGTCACCGCCGGACGGAGGCGTCGGGTTCGCGGCCGCGGGGGCCTCTGCTGGCGCGGGTCCCGACCGGCGGCGAGCCGGGCGAGGCGCGGGCGGCTCGGGCGGAGGCGGGCTGTCCTCGGCGGACGTGGTCGGGAGCGCGGGTCGCGGCGGGGGCGCCGGCGGCTGCGCGCGTGGCGTCGGCGGCGTGGGGACGGGGGGTGGCTCGGTCGGCGCGATCGGGGCGGGCTCGTGGTGTGTCGGCGGCGTCGGCGCCGGCGTCTGGCTCTGATGCCAGAGGTACAGGCCCACCAGGAGCAGCAGGCCCAGGCCGGCCCCGATCGCCAGGCCGAACATCCAGTTCGGCCGCTGCGGCGCCGGCGTCACGGGGGTGCCGGTCGGCGTGGTGGGCGTGGGGGCCGGAGGGATCGGCGTCGCGACGCTCTTGTTCGGGGGCACGCTCACGCCGCCGAGCGGGAGCGTCGGCGGCCGCTCGCTCGGCGTCGGCGGCGCGTCCTCGTCGTCGGGGGGCATCGAGATCGACCCGTGCCCGCGGATCGTCGCCGCCTTCCACGTGCGCGGCTCCTGCGAGGGGCGGTCGTGGTCCTCGTCCTCGCCGGCCGTCCAGCTGCCGTCCTCGGTCTTGTCGTCGAGGTCGGCGGCGCCCATCTGGGTGTTGGGGCGCGTCGCCGCGTCGCGATCCACGTCCGCGGGCGCTTTCTTCGGCGGCACGTTCGCGAGGCTCGGCCGCACCTGCCCCAGCGCCTCGGACAGCGCCTCCGCCATCGACCGCGACGTCTGGAAGCGATCGTTGGGCTTCTTCGCGAGCGAGCGCGCGACCACGTCCGCGATCGTCCCGCTCAGATCGGGGCGCGTCTCGTGGAGCATCGGCGCCTCGACCAGCAGGATCCGCCCGCGCAGCGCGATCGGCGTGTCGGCGTGGAAGGGCAGCTCGCCCGTCAGCGATCGGTAGAGGCTCACCCCGACCGAGTAGATGTCGGCGCGCGCGTCGATCGGGTCGCCGGTGATCCGCTCCGGCGACATGTACGCGGGCGTGCCCATCGCGATGCCCGTGGCGGTGAGCCGCTTGCTCTGCGCCTCCTCGATCAAGTAGGCGAGGCCGAAGTCGAGGAGCTTCACCAGCTCGGTGCCGTCCGCGAGCGTCGAGACGAAGACGTTCGACGGCTTCACGTCCCGGTGCAGCACGCCCGCCTCGTGCGCGGCGGTGAGCGCGTCGAGGAGCTGCAGGTGGATTCGAACCGCGCGCTCGACCGAGAGCGGCCCCTCGCGCGCGAGGATCTCGTCGAGCGTCTCCCCCGTGAGCTGCTCCATCACGAGGTACGCGCCGCCGTCCTCGGTGCGGCCCATGTCCATCACGCGGACGATGTTCGGGTGCCCGAGCTTCGCGGTGGCGCGCGCCTCGCGCTCGAAGCGCTCGACGGCGTTGCTGGCCTGGTCCTGATGCGGCATCAGGACCTTCACCGCGACGGTGTTCGAGAGGACCGTGTCGGTCGCCGAATACACGACCCCCATGCCGCCCGCACCGAGCTCCTTACCGAGCAGGTAGCGACCGATCCGACGAGGCTCTTCAGCGTCTTCCCGAGCTTCGATGGTCGAACTTTAGCAGCGCTGATGCCAGGATGGGGACATGAGCGAGGATCACGCCCTCTGGGAAGCGATCGGCAACCTGCACCGGACCCGCCGGGACCTCATCCAGCAGCTCGCGGACGTGGTCCGGGACGAGGGCGAGCACGCCTGCTCGTTCTGCCACTCCGAGCCGCCGGACGTGACGGTGCTGGTGGGGCCTTCGGTCTCCATCTGCGACCGGTGCGTCGAGCTCTGCCGGGAGGTCCTCGCGCTGCGTCAGGCCGCGCGGTAGCGCAGCAGGCAGTGGGCGGGGCGCATCCACTTCGCCTCGACCCGCGGCCCCTCCGGCCCGAGCTGGCCGATCAGGCCGAGCTCCTCCGGCGCGTAGAAGCGGCGGAACGACACGAAGGCGTCGTGGGCCAGGCCCCGATCGCCATAGCGGGCGATCCCGAGGGCCGGGATGAGCGCCGAGTGCATGACGCTCCGGCAGCCGTCGACGAACACGACCCCGCGGCCCGCGGCTCGGGCGGACTCGCGGAACATGCGCGCCGTCATCGAGGGCGAGAAGTGGTGGATCGCCTGGGTGCAGACGATGAGGTCGTAGGCGCCAGGCTCGAGGTTCGACAGATCGAGCGCGTCCTGGACGGCGAAGGTCACGTCGAGGCCCTCGTGGGCGGCGGCGACCTCTCCGAGGGCGAGGTACTCCGGGCGCAGGTCCGTGGCGGTGATCGTCACCGGGAGCCCTCGATCCCGCGCCATGCGCGCCACGTCGAGCGCGAACCCGCCGTGACCCGCGGCGAGGTCGAGGATCCGAGTGGTGCCGTCGGGTCGGAAGAGCGGCTCCATCGCGCGGGTGAACGAGCGGTAGTTCCCCACCACGCGGTTGATCGCGTCGAGGTGGTCGAGCATTCGCACGCGCATGTCGGGGTCGAGGTCCGGGTCGTCGAGGTACTCGGCCTCGTCGGTGTCGCCGAAGCGGGCGTGGACGCGCGCCGCGGCTCGCTCGATCGGGGTGGTCGCGAGCTCGAGGGTCCGGCGCCGCATGTCCTCGAGGGCGAGCTCCGCGTGAGCTCCGTACGCCTCGGCCGCGCCTCGCTCGCCGGCGTCCATCGCCGCCGCGAGCTCGAGCGCGCGCGGTCGGTGGGCCTCGAGCGCCGCGAGCGCCGCCTTCATGCGCGCCTCGCCGAGCAGGCCCACGCTCACCGAGGGGATGCGGGACGCGGTGAAACGCCTCGCGACGAAGCCGACCGCGCGGTCCATGAGAGCGTCCATCGGGGCTCAGAGTAGACTCCGCGCGTGAGACGAACAGCCCTGTCGGCATTGCTGCTCATCGCGTGTGGTACCGAGGCCGCTCCTTCGCCGCCCCCCGAGGCGCCGCCGGAGCCACCCCCCGAGGCGGTCGTCGACGACGACGTCGAGCCCCCGGAGGAGCCCCCGGCCGAGGCGCCGGCCGAGGTCGTCGATCTGTTGCACGCGGTGCCCACGACGGTCGTCGTCTCGACGGCGCTCGGGGACGCGCCGCAGCTCGACGCGCTCTGGGACGGAGACCTGAGCAGCCGCTGGTGCTCCGGCTCGGGGCAGCTCGCGGGCTCGTGGATGGAGGTCTCGGTGCCGGCCGGGGCGACGGTCGACCACCTGCTCCTGACGAACGGCGACACGTCCGGCGCCGCGTACCGCGCCACGCACCGCATCCGGCGCGTGCGCGTGACGCGCAACGGGCAGGAGATCGGGACCTTCCCGCTCGACCCCGAGGACATGACGCTGCAGCGGGTGCCCGCGTCGGGCGAGGGCGGTACGTGGCGGATCGAGGTCGTGGACGTCGTCCCCGGCAGCGCGGCGAGCCAGAGCGTGTGCGTCTCGGAGCTGCGCGTGATGGGCACCGCCCCGGGGCAGGCCGAGGGCGCGCAGCCGACCGGCCGCGTGAGCGCGACGGCGGCCGAGGCGTACGGCGCGGAGGCCGATCTCGTGGACCTGCTCCACGCGGTGCCGACGACGATCCGCGCGTCGTCCGACGAGGACGACGACCCGGAGGGCATCGCGCGCATCGCGGACGGAGAGCGCGCCACCGTCTGGAGCTCGCGCACCGGGGATCGGGTGGGGGCGTTCCTCGAGGTCGTGCTGCCCCAGGACGCGACCCTCGCCCGGGTCGAGCTCGACCCTGGCCTCGGGGCGGAGCTCCCGATCCGTCGGGTGCGGGTGACCCACGACGGCATCCCGTTCGGCGAGCACGACCTCGTGTTCGCGCCGAGCCAGCCGCCCTCCATCGCGGTGATGGGCTCGGGCGGGACCTGGCGGTTCGAGGTGCTGCGCCTCGACGACGCGGGCGACGCGATCAGCGTCGCGGAGATGCGCGTCCTGGGGCATCACCCCGACGAGGCCCCGGGGACCGAGGAGCCGACGACGGAGCTGGCCGAGCCCTCCGAGGACACCGCCGCGGCGGGGCTCGCGCTCGCGACCGACCCGGCGCAAGGGGCGGTCTTCGGCACCGCCGAGGGGCTGACGGTGACGGAGCTGTCGCTCGGGTCCGGCGTCGAGGAGCGTCAGATCGTGGACGCGCGCTCGACGTTCTCGCGGGCCAGCGACGAGCGGGTCTACTGCCTCGTCCGGCTCGACAACCCGGAGCGCGAGGCGTCGGGGATCTCGATGACGTGGGAGGCCACCGACGCCGAGGGCGACGCGGCGCCGGCCCGCCTGATGAACGTGCCCGCGCAGCCCCGCTACGTGACGTTCGGCTTCTCGGGGACCCGGCGCCGCGCCGGGCGCTACCGCTGCGTGATCCGAACCCCGAGCGGCGAGCTGCTCGGGAGCGCCGCGTTCGATCTCACGGAGTGAACCCGGAATCGTCGAGCCCTCGCCGTGGTTGCGATGGCCGATGACGACATGCGCGCTGGCGTCGGCGGTTCGCGCCGACGACCTCGAGGCCGCGGCGATCGCGATCGCCGCCGACGAGAACCCCTTCCTCGGCGACCTGCGCCAGCAGCTCGACGACCTGGCGACGATCCTCGCGCCCGCCGTGCGAGCGCAGCCCGTGGACCAGCGCCTGGCTCCGCTCGTGAAGGGCTTCTACGGCCACCTCGGGTTCTCGACCCCCGAGTCCTACGACGACCCGCGGCTGCACCGCCTCGACCGCGTGCTCGCGCGTCGCGAGGGCTCGCCCGTCGCGCTCGCGGTGGCGCTCATCGCGATCGGCGAGCGCCTCGGCGTGCCCCTCTCCGGCGTCGCGTTCCCCGGCCACTTCATGGTGCGCTACGAGGCCGACGAGCCGGTCTTCATCGACCCCGCGTCGGGCGCGTTCCCGTTCCCCGCGGCGAGCCTCCTCGCGCTCGCGAGCGAGGAGCTGTCGCTCGAGCCGCGCGACGCGAGGCGGTTCCTGTCGCCGGTGACGGCGCGCACGATGGCGGTGCGCCTGCTCCAGAACCTCGCCGCCGCGCACGAGGCGCGCGGGGATCTCGGCCGGGCGATGCTCGTCTTCGATCGGCTCTACGAGATCACCGGCTCGCCGAGCGCGCGCTGCGATCGCGGCCTGCGCGCGGCGGCGCTCGGCGCCCCGCACGGCGCGCTCGACGACCTGACCGCGTACCTGCGCGAGCGACCCGACCGCGCGGTGTCGCGCACCGCGGCCCGGCTGGCGCCCACCGCCTTGGATCTGAACTGACCGGGGTCGTGGAATTTCGCGCAAAGCTCGCAAGGGGGGCCAAGGGGAATTGGGGACGTCACGTCGGCTCCCCGAGAACACTCTTTGCTCCCTTCGCGATCTTCGCGCGAAATTCCGAGCTAGCGTGCCCGCGGCCCGCGGCGCGGCTGGCGCCCACCGCCTTGGATCTGAACTGACCGGGGTCGTGGAATTTCGCGCAAAGCTCGCAAGGGGGGCCAAGGGGAATTAGGGATCCCGGTTCGGGTAGTGGACGTCGCGTCGCCTCCCCGAGAACACCTCTTTGCTCCCTTCGCGTGCTTCGCGCGAAATTCCGAATTTCGTGCCCCCGCGAGCCGTGAGCCGTCAGGGCAAGATCTGTTGCGCGCGCAAATAGCCGTGGTCGACCATCGCGGCCATGAGCGACGGGTCGAACTGGAGCGGGTCGCCGATCTGGGTGCTCGCGGGGCGGAACGCGGTGAGGTCGACGCCGCGCTCGAGCTGCAGCGCGATCGTGTCGTCGGTCATCTGGTCGGTCATCAACAGCACCGCGCGGCGCAGGGTGTAGTTGAAGACGTCGGTGCCCGGCGCGTTCGGGAAGTGGCGCGTGATCGGCGGTCGGTTGGCGGCCGCGGCGCTCGTCGCCGACGCGTAGATCTTGGTCGCGCCCAGGTCGAGCGCGCGCTGGATCGGGAGCATCTGCATGATCCCGCCGTCGAGGTACTCGTAGCCGCCGATCGAGATCGTGGGCATCAGCGCGGGCTGGCAGCTCGACGCGAGCACGAACTTGCGGAGGCGGTCGAGGTTCGACGTCTCGTCGGCGTACTCGACGATGCCCTTCTGCAGGTTGGTCGCCGCGATCTGGAGCTTCACGCCCTTGTTGATGATCTTCTGGCGCCGATCCTCGGTGAGGTAGGTGTCGATCAGGTTCTTCAGCGGGTCGACGCTGTTCGAGTAGCCGTGGATCACCACGTCGAGATCCCCGAGGAAGCTCTGGTGCAAGACGTCCTGCGTCGTGACGTTGGTGTACAGGTCGCTGAGCAGCCCGATCTCGCCGGTCGCGACGAGCACCGAGGCGATCGCGCCGGTCGAGGTGCCGGTCACGATGTCGGGTTGGATGGCCTTGTCGACGAGCAGCCAGCGGGCCACGCCGACGCTGAACGCGCCGAGCGAGCCGCCGCCACCGAGCACGAACGCGATGGTCATGGGTTTCGGACTCCACAGACGGCGCGCGCGAACGCGCCGGTGATGGCGCGCGCGTCGCACGCCGCCTCGGGCTGGCCCGCGCAGTCGCGGTCGGCGGGCGCGAAGTCGGCGTGCGCGCTCGCGATCGCCGCGTCGAGGGACGCCTCGATGCCCGTGAACACGCCGGGGTGGTCGGGCGTGGGGAGGGCGACGAGCGCGGCGCGCAGGGTGGTGAGGTCGCACGCGCCGCCCGGCGGCGACTCGCCGCACGCCGCCTGCGTCTGCGCGGTGAGGCTCGCGAACGAGTCCACCTCCGCGGTCGACGCGTCGCGCAGGTTCGCCCGCGCGGGCACGAGCACGAGGCTCTCGAGCGTGTCGACGTACGTCGGCGTCGGGCTCGGCAGCGCGGGCTCGGGGCAGCTCAGCTCGGGGCCGCCGCACGCGGCGAGCAGACCGAGGGCCAGGATCGAAGTGGGCAAGGCGCGCACGTCGCCTCGGTACCACGAAGCGCGGCAGGTGCGCGAGCCCGCGCCGTAGGCTAGACAGGGGGCCGACCCGCCGGATGCTGGACAAGCTCGAACGCAAGCTGGGCCGCTACGCGCTGCCCCACCTCACCACGCTCCTCGTCGCGGGGCAGGCCGGCGCGTTCGTGCTCGGGCGCGCCAAGCCGGAGTTCATCGGCAAGCTCGTCCTCATCCCCAGCCTCGTGCTGCAGGGTGAGGTCTGGCGCCTCGTCTCGTGGCTGTTCATCCCGCGGACCGACTCGATCCTCTTCATCATCTTCGAGCTCTGGCTGCTCTACATGTTCGGCCGCGCGCTCGAGGCGTACTGGGGGGCGTTCAAGTTCAACGTCTTCCTGTTCATCGGCTTCGCGCTGTCCGTCGGGCTGTCCTTCGCGGTGCCGTGGGCGCCGGTCTCGAACACGTACCTGTTGGCGTCCCTGTTCCTGGCGTTCGCCTACCTGAACCCGGACTTCGAGCTGCTCCTGTTCTTCATCCTCCCGGTGAAGATCAAGTGGTTCGCCTACCTGACGTGGATCGGCTTCGCGATCGCGATGGCCTTCGGGACCTGGCAGGACCGCGCGATGATCTTCGCCGGCGTCGTCAACTTCTTTCTCTTCTTCGGTCACGACCTCTGGATCCGCGTCCGCGGCACCGGTCGCCGCACCGTCAAGCGCCAGCAGGCGCGGATCGCGGCGTCGAAGGCCACCCACACCTGCGAGGTGTGCGGCCTGACCGACCTCGAGGATCCGAAGATGGCCTTCCGCTACTGCTCGACCTGCGTCGGCAAGCGCGGCTACTGCAAGGACCACATCAAGGACCACGAGCACGTCCGCGGTTGAGCCGCGTCAGCTCGCGTCAGCTCGCGTCCGGGAGCGGCTCGAAGGTGCGGCGGACCTCGCGGGTCTGGACCGAGCGCAGGCGCGTGGGCCCCATGCGGACGTCGACGGTGGTCGTGAGCTTCGAGCGCTCGGAGCGCTCGTGGTGGGTGAGGTCGAGCGGGTAGAGGCCCTCGAAGAGCATGTGCATGCCCGCGCTCTCGGCGCGGGCGCCCTCGGGCAGGGGAGGCAGCTCGAGCCCCGTGAGGGTCATGTGGCCGCGCAGGTCGAGGCACGGCTCACCGTCGACGTCGACCTCGTCCTGCACGCGCATCCGGCCGGTGACCTGGCCGACCGCGATGCCCGTCTCGGCCAGCGCGCGGCGCGCCCGCTCGCCGTCGAGGGTCCACTCGTCGCCGACCGCGCGGGGCACGCTCGAGCCGAAGACGTCGTCGTCGCTCTGGTCGACGCCGAGCTCCATCACGAGGTCGAGCTGGTCCTGCAGCGCCGGGTCGAGCGGCTGCCCGTCGAGGTCGATGACGGGCTCCTCGCCGCGGATGATCGTGATCGCACCGCCAGCGGGGACGAGGTCCGCGCGCTGCTCGTCCGCCATCAGCGTGAGGCTCTCGATGTCGTAGCGGAGGCGGAGCTGGCGCCCCTCCGCGTCGACCTCGAGGATCGTGACCACCGCGCTCATCTCGATCACCCGCGCCTCGACCTCGCGCGAGCCGTGGTCGCCGTCGCCGATGATGATCTCGTTCGCCTCCGTCTCGCGCCCGGTGGCGCGGACGCGCCAGCGCTGGCCCGCGTGCTCGGGGCGATCGACGAGGATCGCGTGCCGTGGTCGCGGGGGCGCGGCGGCGGTCGCGGTCGCGGTGGGGGCGGGCGTCGCCCCGCCGCAGCTCGCGAGCAACAGAGACAGGGCGGTCAGCTCGGAGCGGAGGCGCATCGCGCGCGAGTGTCGCACCCCTACCGCCGCCGCGCGACGCGCGCGACGATCTCCTTGGGCTCGAACCCGCGCTCGAGCAGCGCGTCGATCGCCGCGTCGGACTCCGTCGAGCCCTCCGCGATCCGGTCCACGAGGGCGTCGCTCGTCGTCAGCGACGAGACCGAGTGGTGCCGCGCGGGCCGCTCCACGGGCGCCGGGGGCTCGAAGCGCAGCGTCCGCATCAGCGCCTCGATCGCGCCCTGCAGGCCGCGCCCGAGCCACGTCTTCGCGAGCACCGCGTCGAGCGTGGCCAGCACGTCGGCGTTCACCCGGACCTGGCCGTCCGGCCCCTCGATGTGGATCGGCACCCGCACGTCCCCGATCCAGCGCGCGGGGCGCTCGAACAGGTGGCTCGTCTCGAGCCAGCGCTGCTTCGCGACGACCGCCGCCTCACCGCGCCAGCGCCCGAGCGTCGAGCGCTTCCCGGCGCCCGAGACCCCGAACGACTCCGTGCCTGCCTCGACGTCGGTGACCTCGAGCTCGCCGTCGAGGAGCTTGAGGGAGGCGGTGAGGGGGCGGCTCGACGAGCGCTCCGGCATCCGCAGCCCGTACCGCGAGAACAGCGCGGCGAAGCGCGAGAGGAGCGCGTACACGGGCTGCTCCACGCGGGCCGCGACGCGCGCCGCCGGGGGCGCCCCGCCGCGCTGCCACACCGCGGCGTCGAGGTGCAGCGCGCCGCGCAGCTCGTCCGAGACGCGATCGATCTCGCCGAGCCGCACGCCGTCCACCGTGAGCCGCGCGATGGTCCCGCCGAACGCGCGCGAGACGAGCCCGCGCGCGGTGACGCGACCGCCCGCGACCCACGCGCTGGCCTCGGGCACCTCGAGCCCGTCGGCGCCGAGCGCCGCGCGCACGCGCAGGTTCGAGAGCGGCGCGCGCACGGGCCCCACGACGACGCGCTGCTCGCCGCCCTCGACCTCGAGCGCCACCGACGGACGCGCGAGGTCACCCTCGAGGCGCGCCTTCACCGTCATCGCCTCACCCTCGATCACGAGGGGCGCCGTCCACGGGCCGAGGTCGGCGGGATCGACGTGGCCGGTGACCGTCGAGCCGCGGGCGATGGCGCGACCCTGCGTCGTCACCGAGGCGTCGAGCGCGCTCCGCTCGCTGCGCACCTTCGCGGTGCCGGCGAGCGCGTCGAGGTCCCCCGCGAGGTCGAGGTCGACGGTCAGCCCCTCCCACGCGGCGCCCGCGCGATCCCCGAGGAGCCGCTCGCGCAGGCCCTCGTGCGCGCCGCGCAGGCTGAGCGCGTCGATCGTCGCCGCGACCCGCTCGCCGACCCGGCGCAGCCCGCCGCGCGCCTCGAGGCGACCGCCGAACAGAGTCGCGGTGACCCCGCGGAGCTCGAGCCCCTCGCGCGTCAGCGCGAGCTCGACGCCGGCGTGCTCGAGCGCGAGCACCTCGTCCCCGCCCCGGAAGCGCCAGCCCACGCGCCGAGCGGTGGCCGTCGCCTCGAGCCGCGTCTCGGCCGCGTGGTCCGTCAACTTGGCGTGCAGATCCGCGGCGCCGGGCCCCGTCGGGACCACCGGGCTCCCCTCGAACAGGCCGAGCGCGATCGCGTCGTCGAAGTCGAGCGTGGCCAGCGCCTCGGTGCCCTCGAAGGAGCCCGCCGCGTAGCGCAGCGGCACCAGCGACAGCCGGGAGCGCGCGGTCTCCACGTGCGCCTGCCCGCTGACGCGCCGGTCCTCGATCGCGAGGTCGCCCCAGAGCTGCGCGCCGTCGGGGACCACGAAGCGCGCCTCGTCGCCGAGCCCGATCCAGCGCTGCTCGACGGCGAGCCCGAGCCCCGCGAGCGCGTCCGCCGCGTCGACGCGCGCGAGCCGGACGCGGGTCGACGCTCCGTCGTGGGTCAGCTCCGCCGAGCCCGGCCCCACGCGGGCGTTCGCCGTCGCGCTCTGTAGCCGGAAGCCGCGATCGCCCGTCACGTGCGCCTTCGCGCGCGGCCGCTTCATGCGCAGCGCCGCGCCGCCCGCGCTCACCGCGAGCTTCGTCCCCGACAGGCCGAGCTTCAGATCGAGCGCGGAGCGCGAGCCGCCGATCTGCACCTCGAGCTGCACCGGCTCGCCCTCGGCGGTGAGCTCGCCGACCGCCCAGGCGCCGGGCGACAGCTCGAGGAGCGCCGCGCCGTCGATCGACCCGTAGGGCGCCACGCCGATCTGCGCCTGGCCGGTCCCCGCGTCGTCGATCGCCACCTCGACGCTCCAGCGGCGGCCGCCCCGCAGGCCGATCTTCGCGCCCGCGGGTCGGGGCGCGCGGAGCCACGGGGAGGCCAGCGCGGGCGCCTCGAGCTCGAGCGTCCCCTCGAGCGCGTCGAGCGGTCCCTTGCCCGTGAGCGTCACCGCGAACGGCTCCGTCGCCGCGCGGTCGACGACGCGGTCGAGCCACGCGGGCAGCAGCTCGTCGGGGCCGACGGTGCCCGTCAGGTCGGCGCGCTCGATGGTGCGCCCCTTCGACGTGAGCTTCAGCGCGAGGTCCGTCGCGTCCGTCCGCGCGTTCGCGTCGATCGCGAGCGTGCCGGCCGGGTCGAGCGAGGCGGTCCCGTCCACGACCGCGTCGAGCGGGAGCGGGAAGGGCAGGCGCAGCTCCTCGCCCCGGAACGCCGCGAGCACGTCGAGGGCGTGGCCGAGCCGCGCGTACTGGGTGCCGAGCACGGCCTCGACGATCTTCGCGCCGCCCTCGCCGAGGCTCCCGCGCGCGTCGAGCTTGGTCTGCGACGCGCCGCTCGTGAGGCTCGCGTCGATCACGCGCCAGCCCTCGGTCGTGATCACCACGCGGCCGGTGCCGTACATGGGCAGCGCGTCGCCGACCCCGGTGGTGAGCTTCCACGTCGCGCCGCCGACCCGCACCTCGCCGTCGACCCAGGCCTGGCTCTCGCTGCCCTTGCCGTCGACCTCGACCGGCGCGAGGAAGACGGTCTTGCCGCGGTCCACCGCGCGGATCGCGCCGCGCAGGCTGCGGAGCCGCGCCGGGGGGAGGCCCGCCATCAGGTCCTCGGGGCGCGCGTCGAGGAGGGCCTCGTCGACGTCGAGGAAGAGCCGCGCGCCGATCGGGACGTGGGTGTCCTTCACGACGACGCGCCCGTCCTCGAGGGTCACCGCGCCGATCTTCGCGCTCGGGCCGAGGCGGGTGCGCAGCCACTCGCGGATCGCCGGCAGCGACCGCTCGAGCATCGCGCTCGCGAAGCTCCGCAGGAAGTTGCTGGACCCGTCCTCCTCGGCCACCCGGGCATCATCGGGACTGGCCCGGCCCGCGGCAAGCCGGTAGACCGCCGCTCATGCCGATCTTCGACGCGCTCCGCGACGCCTGGGACATCGCGCGCCGGGCCCGCGGGGTCGGCGAGATCGCCAAGGCCGTGGTCCCGGGCCTCGGCCCGCCGATCGTGCTGAACGAGGGCGACCCGCCCGACCTCGCGCCGGCCGAGCTGATTCGCGCGCTCCGCAACGCGCGCAACGAGCTCAAGGCGCACGTGTCGTCGGGCCGGGTCGACTACCGCGCGCTCCGCGACGTGGACGCGCTCGCCGAGATCGAGCGGCTCGCGCCGGGTCTGCGCCGCGTGACCCCGGCCGACCTCGCCGGCGACGCCGAGCGCACGGCGTTCTTCATCAACCTCTACAACGTGCTCTCGATCCACGGCGTGATCGCGCTCGGCATCGAGTCGTCGGTGATGGAGGTCCCGAGCTTCTTCGGGCGCGTCAGCTACGTGGTCGGAGAGGCGCGGCTCTCGCTCGACGCGATGGAGAACGGCGTCTTGCGGTGCAACGCGGGCCACCCCGCGACCGGGCGCCCGGTGCTCCGAGCGGGCTCGCCCGGCCTCGCCTACGCGCCGTCGGTCGTCGACCCGCGGATCCACGCGGCGCTCGTGTGCGCGTCGACGAGCTGTCCGCCGGTCGGCTTCTACGACGCCGAGCGCCTCGACGCGCAGCTCGACCTCGCGTCCGGGGCCTGGGTGAACGCCGCCGTTCGGGTCGACGACGAGGGCGTCCGCGCGCCGATCACGCTCCGCTACTACGCCGCCGACTGGGGCGGTCGCGCGGGCATCGAGGCGTTCCTCCTCGCGCACGCCGACGCGCCGCTCCGAGCGTCGCTCGAGGCGGCGTTCGGGCGCGGCGCGCCGCTCCTCTACGACCGCTACGACTGGTCGCTGAACTTCGTGTGAGCCCCGGCTACGGGGTCCACTGAACGACCTCGGCTTCGAAGTTCAGGTAGAACCAGAAGCCGCGCTCGCCCGCGAGCATGTCGGTGTCGTCGGTGGTGAAGCTGCTGATGCTCTCGCACGCCGACCCGGCGTCGCCGCCGGCCGCGAGGTGCGAGTAGATGGTGTCGCCGCCGACGATCGGGATCGTCGCGTCGAAGGTCGCGGTCCGCGCCTCCGTCTCGCTGAGGAAGCCGCGGATGACGCCGTTGACGGCCCGGGTCGGGCTGGCGCCGCCGACGAAGGTGCCGCCCATCTGCGCGCTCGACAGCGTGATCACGACGGCGCCGAGGCCGACCATGAAGGTCTGCGGCGCGGTGACGAAGCAGGGGCCGCTCGCGACGTTCACCGGGTCCGTGTACGACGGATTCAGGTGCGTCGCGTCGGCGCGCATGCAGATCGAGGCGGCCGGCAGCATGTTCGTCGACGTGGTCGCGATCACCGTCGCGCCCGGCGACGGGCCGCAGTCGTCGAGCGGGGTCGCCGGCGAGCAGAACGCGCCGAACGCGATCTCGATCGGGTTGGTGGGCCGGCCGAGGTCGAGCGGCTGGAACAGGCCCGCCGCGTTGAGCGAGTAGTCGTCGAGCGACGACCCGATCAGCGTGTTGACGGTGTTGGTGATGTCGTTACAGGCGGTGCCGAGCACCGTGTAGAAGTGCGGGTCGACCAGCTCGAGGGAGGTCACCCGGAACGCGGTGATCGGCGCGGTGGGCAGCGTGCAGTCCGCCTGGCAGCCGTCGCCGCTGCGCGTGTTGCCGTCGTCGCACTGCTCGCCGACGTCGACGTAGCGGTCGCCGCAGCGCGTGGGCCCGCAGCGCCCCGAGATGCAGATGTCGCGGGTGCCGGGCATCGCGTCCGCGTCGCACGTCGTGCCGTTCGGGAGCGCGGCGCCGAGCACGCAGGTGCCGCCGGTGCACGCGTGGCCCGACGTGCACTGGTTGAGGTCGTCGCACTGCGAGTCCATCGTGCACGACTCGAGCTGGCAGCTCGCGTCGCAGCCGTCGCCCGGGTCGGTGTCGCCGTCGTCGCACAGCTCGGCCGGGGTCGCCCCGCGGTCCGTGAAGCCGTCGCCGCAGACGCTCGTCACGCACGCGCCCGCGATGCAGAGGTCGCGCGTCGCGCCGGCGCCGCACGTGTCGCCCTCGTCGAGCGCCGTGCCCGCGGCGCAGACGCCGTCGGTGCCGCACGTCTCCTCGCCGTTGCAGGGGTTCGCGTCGTCGCAGTCCGAGGCGCCGGTGCAGGTCTCGATCGAGCACTCGTCGCAGCCGTCTCCGGACGCCGCGTTGCCGTCGTCGCACTCCTCGCCGGCCTCGACGATCCCGTTGCCGCACGACTCGAGGCTCGTGCAGTCCGCGCTGCAGCCGTCACCGTCGGCGGTGTTGCCGTCGTCGCAGACCTCGCCGACCCCGAAGTCGGCGACGCCGTTGCCGCAGGTCTCGTCGCTGTCGCAGCCCGCGCTGCAGCCGTCGCCGTTCGCGGTGTTGCCGTCGTCGCACACCTCGGCGAGCTCGCGCGTCCCGTTGCCGCACGTCTCGTCGCTGGTGCAGTCCGCGCTGCAGCCGTCGTTCCCGACGCGGTTCCCGTCGTCGCAGACCTCGCCGGCCTCCACCCGGTCGTTCCCGCATTCGCCGGAGGGCCCCGCGTCCATCTCCATGGATGCGTCGATCCCCCCGTCCGTGTTGACCATGTCGTCGCCGCAGCCGACCAGCAGCATCGCGGCGAGCGTCCCCCAAGCAAGCGCTCGCATGACTGCCAGATAGCACTCGCGGACCCGGAAATCAGCCCCACGGCGCCGCGGGGCCGAGGCTGCTAGCATCCGCGCGTGCCGCGCCTGCTCCTGGCGTCGCTGCTCGGGCTGTCCTTCGGGCTCTCGGGCTGCATCCTGGATCGCTCCGGGACCCGCCGTCCGACCGACGGGGGCGTCGACGCCGCGCCCGACGCCGCGCTGCTGCCGAGGTGTGGGGACGGCCTCGTCGATCCGGGCGAGGACTGCGACGGCTTCGATCTCGGCGGCGCGACCTGCGAGTCGGAGGGGTTCGATCCGGGCGCGCTCCGGTGCGACGACGCTTGCCACTTCGAGACGTCCCGGTGCGGTGACCCGTGCGGCAACGGCGTGCTCGATCCCGGCGAGGTCTGCGACGGCGCGGTGGTGGCAGGGGCGACGTGCGCGACCCTCGGCCTCGAGGACGGCGTCATCACCTGCAACGCGGATTGCATGCTCGATCCGTCCCAGTGCCTCGGCTGCGGCAACGGTCGGGTCGAGGCCGGGGAGGCCTGCGACGGCGCCGACTTCGGCGGGCTCACCTGCACGGGGGGCCTCGCGTGCGACGCCTGCGCGATCGACGCGCGGGCGTGCACCGTGCCGAGCGCGGGCGACGGGTCCGACGGCGACCTCGGGATCAGCGCCGACGCCGTCTTCGACGCGACCACGCGCGCGCCGGGCTTCGCGGCGGCGTCGATCGCGGGCGATCGGGTCGAGCTCACCGCGGACCCGATCGGGCTCGCGGCGGGCGACGACGTCCTCGTGCTCGACGCGCGGGGCGCGCCCGGCGCGTGCGACGAGGTCGGTCACTACGAGGTCGCGCGCGTCGCCTCGATCACGGGCCGCGAGCTCGCGCTCGCCGCGCCGCTCGCCGGGACCTACGGCGCGGGTCACGCGATCCTCGTGCAGCGCATCCCGCGCTTCGGTCGGGTCGAGCTCACCGGCCCGTCGACGCTCGCGCCGCGCGCGTGGGACGGCGCCACCGGCGGGGTGATCGCGTTCCGCGCGCGCGAGCTGATCGTCGGCGGCGAGGCGGTGCTCGGCGCCCCGGGGCGAGGCTTCCGCGGCGGCCTCGGCTGGACCTCGGACGGACGCCGGAGCGGGCGACGCGGGGCCTCGCGCTGCGGCGATCCGCAGGACGAGTCGACCATGCCCAACGACGGCGGCGGCGGCGGCGGTCGCTTCGTCGATCCCGGCGACGGCTGCGGCCAGGGCGGCGGCGGCGGCGGCTACGGCGGCGTCGGCGGCTCCGAGGGCTACGCGTCGGAGTGCGTCCGCGTCGGCGCGCGCGACCCCGCGGGCAACGGCGGCGGCGTCTACGGCGGCTCCGATCTCGGCGCCGCGATCTTCCTGGGCTCGGGCGGCGGCGCGGGCGGGTCGGACGACCACTCCGACCTCTCCGGCTCGGGCGGCGCGGGCGGCGGCGTCGTGATGATCTGGGCGGCGACGGCGACGATCGAGGGGACGCTCAGCGCCACCGGCGCGGACGGGCTCGTGTCCGGCGACACCGACGACGCGGGCAACGGCGGCGGCGGGTCGGGCGGCACGATCGTCCTGCGCGCGGCGACGCTGATGGGCGGCGGGAAGATCGACGCCCGCGGCGGCGCGGGCCCGGCGGGGCGCACGGGCTGGAACAGCGCGGGCGGCGCGGGCGGCGTCGGCCGGCTGCGCATCGACTACTTCACCGCGAACGGCGCGGCCTTCGGGACGCCCGAGGCGATGAGCTACACCGCGTCGATGTCCGACCCGACGCCCGGGCAGCGCGAGCTCTTCCTCGAGTGATCAGCCGCCCCAGCGCCGGCGCTCGAGCGCGGGGTCGGCGCCGAGCCGGGTGAAGACGGCGTCGGCGAGTGCCTCCTCGGCGCGCGCGTCGTCGTCGCGCCCGGCGCGCCGGAGCGCCGCGGCCTGGGTCACGCGGCTGCACGCGCGCTCGTAGGGGTCGTGCTCCGCGCCCGCGAGGACCTGCTCCATCCGGGTGAGGGCGGCCGCCGCGTCGTCGCGCGCGAGCTCGAGCAGCGCCCACGCGCGGTGGGCCATCTCGAGGTCCGCGACGTCGCCGTCCTCGGCAGCCTGCGCGAGGCCGACCTCGGCCGCGTCGAGCTCGCCCCGGCGTGTGGCCAGGCGCGCGGCGGTGATCCGGGTCTCGGGCAGCGCGCGGCGGAAGCCGGTCCGCTCGGCCATCTCGATCACGCGGTCGACGAAGCGGCCGACGTCGTCGTCGCGCCCCGCGTCGAGCGCGATCATCGCGAGGTTGTTCGCCGCGATCTGCGCCGCGCCGGCGACGCCGCAGCGATCCGCGAGCGCGAGCGCCGCCTCGGTGTGGTCGCGCGCGAGCTCGAGGCGGCCGCGGTTGTGGAAGCACACGCCGAGGTTGATGTTGGCGCGCACGATCCCGCTGACGTCGCGCCCCGCGGTCGAGAGCTGGAGGTCCTCGTGGTTCGTCGCGAGCTGGCCGTCCCAGTCGCCCGCGCGCAGGTAGTTGGCGCCGAGCCGGCCGCACAGCGAGGCGCGGAACGCGGGGACGTCGATCCGCGCGGCGACCTCGAGCGCGCGGCGGCCGTGCTCGATGCCCTTCGCGTTGTCGCCCAGGCGGTAGCCGAGCACCCAGCCCATCAGCGCGTGGCTGCGCGCGAGCTCCATCGGGTCGCCGTCCTCGCCGAGCGCGTCGAGGGCGGCCTCGAGGTGCGCGAGGGCGTCCGAGAGCCGGCCCTGCTGCACCGCGGCGTCCGCGCGGGTGTAGGCGATGCGCGCGCGAAGGACCGCGCGCTCGGGCTCCACCACGCGCTCGGCGAGCTGGGCCTGCGCGTCGGCGTCGCCCGGGCGCCCGGCGTCGAGGGTCGCCTCCGCGAGCGCGAGCCGCAGCCGCGGGCGGTCGACGGCGTCGGTCTCGTGCGTGATCTCGAGCGCGAGCGCCTCCTCGAGGTAGGGCGCCGCGTCGCCGAGGTGACCGGACTCGATCTCGATCCGCGCCGCCTCGCTCCACGCGTGCGCCGCCGAGCCCGGCAAGCCGGCTTGCCCGGCGAGCCGCGCGACGCGCGCCTCGTTCGCGGCGGAGTCGTCGTAGCAGGTGCGCGCCAGCCACTGCGCCGCGAGCGCGCACGTGTGCGCGAGGTGGGTCGGGTCCATCCGCGCCAGCACGAGCCGCCGCAGCAGGGGCGACGGCATCCGCACCCACCGCTCGCGCCGCGCCGCGGAGCCGTCGACGTCCACGAGCGAGCGCGCGCGCTTGATGGCCAGCACGATCTCCTCGCCGACGAGGTGCGGCGCCGCGATCTGCGCCGCGACCTTGAGCAGCCCGCGCTCCGGCACGTCGCCGCCGAACACCGCGGCCGCCTCGAGGAGCGCGCGCTCGGGGGCCTCGACCTGGTCGAGGTACGCCTCGAAGGTCGACGCGCGCACCCGCTCGCGGATGCCCGCGAGCGCGTGCAGGTCGGCGGGGAGGTCCACGCCCTCGGGGCGCGGATCGCTCGAGCCCGACCACGTGGCCCACGCGGCGTCGAGGTCCTCGGCGCGCGGCGGCTCCAGGCGCACGGTCCGGGTGGTGCCCTCGACCTCCGCGTCGCGCGCGGCGTAGATCACCCCGACGCGACCGCCGAGCCGCTGCACGAGCGCGCGCGCGACCGCCCACGTGCTCTCGTCCACGCCGTCGGCGTCGTCGAACACGAGCACCGCCGGCCGCAGGTCGGGCTCGAGGAGCGCCTCGCACACGCGGAACGCCTCCATCACCGCCGAGCCGCGCGCGCCGGTGGGGCCGACGCCTACGAGGCCGCCAACCAGGGCGTCGCACCCCCAGCCCGCCTCGTCGGCGCCGGCGTCCTGGATCCTGTCGATGAGCAGATCGACGGCGAGCCGCAGCGGGTTGAGCGTGGCGGCGCCGACCGCGTCGAGCATCGCGCTCCCGAGCGCTTCGAAGGGCGCGCAGCGACCGCCCTGGCGGCCCCGCGCGAAGCACACGCGCATGCCCGCCTCGCGCAGCGCGTTGCGCGCGGCGAGGAGCACGTCGGACTTGCCCACCCCCTCGGGCCCGCGCAGCGCCACGATCGCGCTCGGGTCCGGCAGCAGCGCGCTCACCACCGCCTCGAGCTCCGCGGGCCGCTTCAGCGGCGCGGCCGCGAACCGGCGGCGCAGCGGCCCGCGGTCGAGCCCGGCCGCGGGGGTCGCGCGCACCGTCGAGAACATCACCTGCTTCTGTCCGCCGGGCGTCGAGGCGAGCGGCTCGACGAGGATCGTCTCCATCGACTGCAGGCCCGGCCGGAGCGGCATCGACGGGCGCACCGCGCCGCGGATCGGCGTGTGGGTCTGCGCCGCCTCGAGCCACGCGCGGCGCGCGCGGGCCGCGCTCGGGTAGCGCTGCTCGGGGTCGCGCGCGAGGAGGCGCTGCACGACGTTCGCGAGCCGCACCGGCGCGCGCAGGCCCTGGCGCGGTCGCAGCGGGAGCGGCGACGACGTCAACGTCTGATGCACGATCTCCATCGGGCTCGAGCCGCCGTAGGGGGCGTAGCCGGTGAGCGCGCGGAACAGGACCGCGCCGCACCCGAACAGATCGCTCGCGGGGCCCGGGCTGCCCACGCCGCGCGCCTGCTCGGGCGACAGGTAGCCCGGCGTGCCGGAGATCTGGATGCCCGCCGCGAGCCGCGCCGCGCTCGCCTCGTCGCGGGCCTTCGCGAGCCCGAAGTCGGTCAGCATCGCGGCGTCCCCGCGCGTCGCGTCGAGCAAGACGTTCGGCGGGGTCACGTCGCAGTGCACGACCCCCGCGTCGTGGGCGTAGCCGAGCGCGTCGAGCAGCTCGCCGCCGATGCGCACGATCGCGTCGAGGTCCAGCCAGTCCACCGCGTCCTCGAGCGAGCGCCCCTCGACGCGCTCGTAGACGAGGTAGGGCCGCCCGGTCGCGTCGCGGCCCTGCTCGTAGAGGGCGACCACGTGCGGGTGCCGGAGCCGCGCGGCGAGGCGCGCCTCGCGCGCGAACCAGTGGGCCTCGATCGCGCTGCGGTCCTCGCGCGCGAGCTTGAGCGCGCCGGCGACGCCGGTCCGGACGTTCGTGGCCGCGTACACCACGCCGGCGCCGCCGCGGCCGAGGGTCTCCGCGAGCTCCCAGTCGCCGATGCGCCGAGCGACCTCGCCGTCGGCGAATTCGTCGCTCGCGTTCATGGGGCCGCGCGGACGGCCGCGATGGCCTGGATCTCGATGGCGTAGCCGTGGTGCAGGGTCTTCACCGGCACGACGGCGCGCGCGGGCCGGTGGTCTCCGAGGACACGTGTGTAAGCCTCGTTGACGGCGGGCCAGTGCTCGATGTCGGTCACGTAGACCGTCACCGAGAGGAGCTGCGAGAGGTCCGAGCCGGCCGCGCGCAGGATCGCGGCGACGTTGGCGAGCGCGCGCTCGGTCTGCTCGGGGATCGTCCCCGGCGGCGCGTCGCGATCCCCCGGGTCGATCGGGAGCTGCCCCGCGACGTACACGAGGCCCCCGTGGACCATGGCCTGTGAGTAGTGCCCCGCGGGAGCGGGCGCGTCGGCGGTGTGCACCGGCGTCATCCGCCCTCGATACCACGTCCTCGATTTGAAATCGCGTCCAGGCCGCAGCTATCTTGCCGCCCGTCACGGGCCGCGCCCCCCCTCGAGGCGGCCCTTCGAAAGGCTCGCCTCATGGCCCGCATCGCGCCGTCTCGCCTCGCCCTGTTGGCCTTGCTCGTCGTCGGCTGCGACGAGTCCCCACCCGCCGTCGACGCCGGCCCCGACGTGGGCGTCGACGCGGCGGTCGCCGACGCGGGCCCGCCGCCGCCGATGTTCGACCCCCCGAGCCACACGCTGAGCGCGGACGTCGAGGTCGTGCGCGACTCGCTCGGGATGGTCCATATCTACGCTCAGAACGACGAGGACCTCTTCTTCGCGTCGGGCTACGCGCAGGCCGCCGACCGCCTCTTCTCGATGGACCTCGCGAGGCGCCAGGCGCTCGGCCGCCGCGCCGAGGTGCTGGGGTCGCGCTACGTCGACGACGACTCGCTCGTGCGCATCGTGGGCGTCGAGCGCTACGCCCTGCTCAGCGCCGCGCGGATGCGCGAGGAGCGCCCCGAGGACTTCGCGCTGGCCAACGCGTGGGCCGCCGGCATCAACGCGCGGATCGAGGAGATCCTGCGCGGCGACGCGCCGCTCCCCTTCGGCTACGGGCCCGGCGAGGCGGACTTCATGCCCGAGCCCTGGGCCGTCACCGACGGCTTCGCGGTCGGCCGGCTCCTGCTCTTCGGCAACGCGAACCAGATCGAGTTCGATCTGCTCGCGACGATCCTGCGCGACTACGTGCCGGACGCGTTCGAGCGGGTCCCGCTGATGCGGCCGCTCACCGACGCGTTCGTGCTCCCGGCCGACGAGCGCCCGGCCGGCGGGTCGATGACCTCCTGGGTGCCGCCCGCCCGCGCCGAGCTGCCGCAGCTCCCGCCCGACGCGGCGCGCCGCCTCGCCGACGGCCTCTTCGACATCGTCCCTTCCCCCGTCGCGCAGTTCGCCAGCAACAACTGGGCGGTGGACGGCCGGCACACCGCGTCCGGCCGCCCGCTCATCGCGGGTGACCCGCACCAGGGCCTCTCGAGCCCGATGCTGTTCTTCATGCAGCACCTCAACAGCGCCGACGCGGGGGGCTCGTTCGACGTCGCGGGCTTCTCCTTCGTCGGCTCGCCCGCGGTGCAGCTCGGCCACAACGCGCACGTCGCGTGGACGGCGACGACGAGCTACCCGGACATCTCGGACCTGTGGGAGGTCCGCGCGGACGCGACCAGCGTGGTCCTCGGCGGCGAGACGATCCCGCTCGCGCGGCACGAGGAGACGATCCTCGTGCGCGACGGCGAGCCGGTGACGCTGATGGTCGAGGAGGTCCCGGGCCGCGGCGTGCTGCTCCCCGAGGGCATCGCGCCGGTGCCGGTCACCCGCGCGGGTCGGCGCCTCCTCTACGACTGGGTCGGCTTCCGGCCCACCGCGGAGGCGGCGGGGTTCATCGACATCGACCGCGCGACCGACCTCGACGCCTTCGACGCCGCCGTCGACGAGATCGAGCTCGGCTGCTTCAACTTCGTGGGCGCGACCGCCGACGGGATCACCTACCGCTCCTCGATGCAGGTCCCCGACCGCGGGGTCGGCGCGCTGACCCGCGCGCACTGGGCGATGCTCGACGGCGACGACGCCGACTCGCTCTGGACGGGCGCGCTGCTCCCGCTGAGCAGTTTGCCCCACACGCGCGCCGCCGACCGCGGCTGGATCGCGAGCGCGAACAACGACCCGTTCGGCTTCACCGCGGACGGGACGACCTCGGGCGACGCGTTCTACTTCGGGGTCTTCTTCGACCCGGGGACGCGCGCGACGCGGATCGAGTCCGAGCTCGCGCGCCTCGTCGAGCGCGGCGCGCTGACCCCCGAGGACATGATGGCGCTGCAGATGGACGCGCACAGCGTGTTCGCGGACCGGCTGCTGCCGATCGTCGAGGACGCGTGGGCGCACGTGCCGACCGACGACGCGCTCGCGGAGTTCCGCGACCGGCCCGAGCTCGAGACGCTCGCGACGATGCTGCAGACCTGGGACGGCGCGCTCGTGCGCGAGTCGTCGACGGCGGTCGTCTTCGACGCGTTCATGTTCTTCGTCACCTCGGGCGCGCTCGAGGACGACTTCGGCCTCGCCTTCGAGGCGATCCTCGGAGAGAACCCGTCCTACATGATCAAGTGGGCGGTCCTCACCCTCGAGGGCGCCTACCCGCGCGCCGACGAGCTGCTGCAGGAGGGCCGCGACGTCCTCGTGCTGCGCGCGCTCTCCGCCACCGCCGGCTGGCTCGAGCGCCGCTTCGGCTCGGTCGACCCGAGCGGCTACACGTGGGGCGATCATCACGGCACCCACTTCGGCGCCGAGTACGCCGGCGGCATGGACGGCGGCTGGTACCCGACCGACGGCGGCGTCGGGACGGTGAACGTCAGCAGCGCGAGCTTCCTCGGCTCGGGCGGCGTGCCCGTCGACCGCCTCGAGAGCGGCGGCGGCGCCGTCTACCGGATGGTCGCGGAGTTCGCCGAGGACGGCGTCCCGAGCGCGCAGGTCACCGTGTCGCGAGGGAACTCCGGCGACCCCGAGAGCCCGTTCTTCGACAACGCCACCGACGACTGGATCAACGGCCGCTACGTCCCGCTGCGCTTCCGCCGCGCGGACGTCGACGCCGACGCGGTGGAGAGCTCCACGCTGACGCCTTGAGCGTCAGGGCGCCGCGACCGCGAACGCCCGTCGCCGCCTCGCCGTGACGCTCGCGTAGGCGACGAGCGCGACGAGCCCCGCGCCGAGGTCATGTCAGCCACCCTGGGGACGCACCCCGTCGCCCGCAATTCGGGGCCCGAGTCCCGTTCAGTCGCGGTTTGGGTGGGCGCCTGCGATCGACGGCGCGCGTCGAATCGAGACCTCGCCTATCGGTGCGTGCGCGCCAAGCTCCTCTCGCCTCCGTCCTGCGACGCCATCGGCAGCGCCACCCCGAGGTGCCCGGTCGCGCGCTGATCGAAGCGCGTGGTGTCGAGCGGATTCCGAGTCGGCGTCAGCGACGTGGACGCCAGCAAGATCAGCGCAGCGATCAGCCCCCCGACGAGGCCGAGCAGCGCGAAGGCTGCCCACCTCAGCGGCTCTTCGTGTTCGACGTTCATGGATTCCCCCCTTCGAGCCACTGAACAAAGTGAGCCCGAGGGGACGCCGAGCCAAGGCTCGAGGGGCCCGATCGGGGTCGCGAGCTGACCTCCGTCAACCTCATCCCCTCCGGCGTTGGATCATGCCGCCGGGGGTGGATTCAGCCGTCCGCGGTCGGGCGTCCCCGCATCGCGAAGGGGTTGCTAAGCTCTCCCCTGGGGGACGGAGCCATGAGCGCATTCAGGAAGGTCGTCCTGTGCCTGTCGATCGTGGCGGGCGCGGTCGGCTGCGAGGACGGAAGGGGCCGAGACGCGGGCCTCGCCGACGCGGGCCTCGCCGACGCAGGCGTCGATCGGACCTACGACTACTGCGCCACGAGCACCGAGTGCTCGATGGAGCAGACGTGCTTCGAGATCCGGACGTCGGCGACGGCCGGGGCGGCCTGCGCGAGAGAGTGCAGCTCGGACGCCGTCTGCGAGCGGAACAACGGGTTCCCGGGCGCCTGCCTGAACGTCGACGGCCTCGGCGGCATTTGCTTTCAGCAGTGCGAAGTCGCGAGCGACTGCGTGTCCTCCTCGAGCTGCTTCGATTTCACCGACGCCGACGGTTTCACCGACCGCGTGTGTCTCCCCGAGCGCCTCTGACGCCCACGCGAGGATCGCGGAACAACGCTTGATGCGATGGCGACGCGCGGGTAAGTCTCCCCCTGCCGCGAGGGAGACCCTTGGACGAGAGCCTCAAGCCCAAAAACCGCATCGTCGAGCTGTTCTGGTTGTCGGCCGCCGACGCCACGGCGAAGCGGATCTCGGACGCCGATCGCAAGAGCCTCCACCGCGCCCTGGCGGTCGGGCGCCAACGAGCGGAGGCCGCCGAGGCCCTCTGGTCGAACGGCCACGCCGCCGAGGGCCTGCGCCTCGCGGGGCAGGCGTTCGAAGCGACGCTCGCGACGGTCCTGCCGTTCGGCGAGGCGCTCGAAGGCAAGAAGGGCTCGGCCCCGGACGCGAAGCCAGTCGAGGCGAAGCCGGCGGTCGAGGCGAAGCCGGCGGTGGAGGCGAAGCCGGCTGTTGAGGCGAAGCCGGCTGTTGAGGCGAAGCCGGACGACGCGGAGGACGCGAAGGCGGAGGACGCGAAGGCGGAGGACGCGAAGGCGGACGCGGCGAAGAGCGACGACGCGGAGGACGCGAAGGGCGACGACGCGAAGGGGACGACGCGAAGGGCGACGACGCGAAGGGCGACGACGCGGAGGGCGACGACGCGAAGGTCGACGACGCGAAGGGCGACGACGCGGGCGCCAAGGCGGAGGACGCGGGCGACGCGGAGGACGCCAAGGCGGAGGACGCGAAGGGCGACGAGGCCGAGGCGGCGGACGCGGAGGGCGACGACGCGGGTTCGGCTGCGGCTGCGGGCTCGGCTGCGGATTCGGGCACGGGCACGGGCACGGGCACGGGCATGGATTCGGGCACGGGCACGGGGACGGGCACGGGCACGGGCACGGGCGCGTCCTCGTCCTCGTCCTCGTCCGGGCGGGTGCGCGAGATCCTCGGTTGGCGTGGCCTCTCTCCCTCCCGCCTCGACGACGTCGAGCAGGTCGGCAAGGCGCTCCGCGAGGCCGAGGTCCCGGACTGGGACGAGGACGTCACGCCCAAGCACGGCGAGCTGTTTCAGCGGCTCGTCTCGGTTCAGCGCCACCTCGACCGGGCGATGGCGCCGGGGCTGCTCTCGAAGCGCGAGATCGCGTGGTCGCGCTTCTCGCGCGTGGGCGGGGTGATCGCGCTCGTCCTCGTCGCGGCCATCGGCTCCTACCTCGGGCTGCGCACGCCGCCGGGCATCAACGTGACGGCGTCGGGGCAGTGGTCGCCGGACTACGGGCAGCCCGACTGGGCGATCGACGGCAACCCGAACACCGAGTGGCAGCTCCCGAACAACCAGGCGGGCTGGCTCGAGATCACGATGAACCCGCCCGTCCGCGTCGATCGGCTGCGCGTGCTCAACGGGCACAACCGCAACTACAACGACCGGGCGCTGCGCCAGGTGACCATCGAGATCTACAGCGACGGCGAGGTCGCGCGGACCATCGACCACACGTGGGACTCGATCGACCCGACCCCCGAGTGGGACGAGTTCGACGTCGGCCTCTCGGACGTCGACAAGATCCGTGTCGACGTACACTCCTTCCACCGCTTCGGTGGAGCGCTCGCCGAGATCGCCTGGGAGTAGGTCAGAAGACCGGCACGACGCGGTGGAGCGTCGGCGGGTCGAAGACGTCGAGCGCGTCGCAGCTCCCGAACGACGTCACGTAGACGTAGCCGTCGGGCGACTGCTCCCAGCTCGTGATGTGCGCCTGATGGGCCCAGCGCTCGTCGTAGACGATCGCGCCCGTCTCGTCGGCCCAGGCCCCGCGGACCCAGCCGAGGCAGGTGTCGCCGAAGGGCACGCGGTCGTCGAGGAAGCCGTTGTAGCGGTCGTCGGACCCGGCTCGGTAGACGTCGCCGACCCAGACCACGCGGCGGTTCGTCGGCTCGCTCGCGGGGTCCTCCACGAAGTAGCGATGCGCGCCGTCGCGCCGCTCCCAGCTGAGGATCGGGTCCACGAGGCCGGCCATCGGCGGATCGCACGGGCCCTCGCAGAGGCCCCACCCGAAGTTCTCGCCGACCGCGGTCACGAGGTTCACCTCCTCGTAGGTCGCCTCACCGACGTCGCCCACCCAGAAGCGGCCGAGGCGGTCCTGCGTCGCGCGCCAGCCGTAGCGCAGCCCCGACGCGTAGATCTCCGAGCGGTCGGCGGTGCTGCCGTCGAACGCGTTCCCCGCCGCCGCCGTGTACCCGCTCCCGCCCGGGTCTCGGCTGGGCACGACGCGCAGCATCATCCCGAGCAGGACGGTCGTGTCCTGGCCGTCCTGCGTGCCCTTGTCGCCGACGAACGTCCACATCGTGCCGTCGGCCTCGAAGCCGATCTGCCCGATGCTGTGGTTGTAGGAGAGCTCCGGCGCGGGCACGCGGAGGATCTCGGCGCTCGTGTCCACGACGCCCTCGTAGGTGGACCCGTCGAACTCGACGCGCCGGATCACCGACTCCGCGTCCGCGCCGCAGTGGCCGAGCCACACGAAGTGGTTCGTCGACCAGTCGGGGTCGACCTCGATCTGCAACAGGCCGCAGTCGTTCGACACGGTCAGGTCGTCGTCGGCGATCGAGAAGGACCCGAGGCGCGACGCCACGTCCTCGTCGATCGCGAGGTGGTGGACGGTGCCCTCGTGCGAAGCGAGGAGCATCGTGCCGTCCGGCAGGAACGCGCTCGCGGTCGGCAGGAGGAGCTCGTCGTCGGGGAGCGCGATCGAGGTCAGCGCGATGCCGACCGGGTCGAGGCCCGCCGCGTCGAAGGGGCCCGCGTCGTGGCCGCCGTCGCCCGCGTCGGCGATCGATGCGTCCATCTCGGGGCCCGAGTCTCCCGCTCCGGCGTCCGTCTCGGCTGGACCCGAGCACCCGACGAGGGCGGCGAAGGCGATCATCTCAAGGAAGCGACGCGATCCATTCATGAAACATCTCGAGGGCTGTGCCGTCGACGCGCTGGACGCCGATCGGCGGCATGAGGAAGTCGTCGTCGCGGGTCATCGCGACGTACAGCACGGAGGCCTCGGGGTCGCCCGCGACGACGCGGACGCCGGACGGAGAGGCCGAGCTCATGGTGGGGACCCCGACGACGTTGGCCACGAAGGCGTCGGGTCGGAGGTCGAACGATCGGTTCGGGCCGGAGAGCCCGTTGTGGCAATGGACGCAGTTGCCGTACGCGTACTGGAGGACGCGGGTCTCGAGCGCGTCGCGGCCCTCGATGGGCGGCGGATCCGCGGGGCGCGTCTCGAACACGCCTCGCGCCGTCAGCGCGTCGAGCTGGTCGGCGAGCTGCGCCACGCGGAACCCGATCACCTCGCGGTCCGCGTTCGACTCGTGGCACGTCCGGCAGTTCCGCTGAGACGGGATGCGGTGCGGGACGGGGCCGTCCGCCGTCGCGACCTCGAGGTCGACCGGGATGGCGCCGTCGAGCAGGGTCGCGTCATCGCCCTCCCACTGGTAGACGAAGAACTCCCAGCCGTCCGCGGTGAGGCGCATCACCCGGGTCTCGACCCGCTGCTCGCCGTAGGCGAACTGTTTGAAGAGGGTCGCGCCGACGGGGAAGTCGAACGGGACCGAGCCCGTCACCTGCGCGCCGGGGGGCAGGTAGAGGTGGCGCACCTTGTCCGAGCCGTTGGTCCACAGCGGGTACGCGGGGGCGTACGCGATCAGATCCGGGTGCCATGCGCCGTCCGGGGTCAGCCCGAGCGCCGAGAGCTGCGCGGGCATCGGCTCGCCGGGCGCGGGGATGGCGAGCGTGGGCGGACCGGCGTCGATGGTCCCGGCGTCGAAGCCCGCGTCGTCGGCGCCGGCGTCTACCGGCGCGGGTCCCCCGTCGCATGCGGAGACCACCCCCACGACGGAGAGCGCCAGGGCCAAGCGAAGCATCGGCGGAGCTTACGGAAGGCGGTGGATCTCGGCCACCCGAGCGCGTCAGCCCGCGTGGGCGGCCGCCGCCGGCCCCGCGGCGCGCGCGTCGCCGCGGCGTACGGTGACGCCCTCGCGATCGAGCCACGTCCACAGCGGCATCGCGTGCTTGCGGCTGAGCCCGGCGTGGTCCTTGAGGAAGGTGAACGGGAGCGAGCCCCGCTCGATCGCCGCGCGCGCGATCGTCGCGCGGAGCGGCGCGAGGTGCTCCATCGCGAAGCAGAACCCCTGCGACCGCGCGATCGCGCCCGTCGCCTCGAGGTGCGCGAGCGCCTCGGCGAGGGCCTTGCCGTTCGCCCCGAGCGTCCGCTCGAGGTCGTGCTCGCGCGGGCCGGCGAGCTTCGCCGCGCCGATCGCGGTGAGCGCGCGCGCGGCCAGCCGCTCGACCGGCGAAGGATCGCGGCGGTGCGTCGCTGGCCGCAGCGCGTTGCCCTCGCGGGCGATGGATCCCGCGCTCACCGCGCGCGCGATCGCGGCCGCCGAGATCGGCGCGCGGCGCAGCGACTCGAGCGGGAGTCCCGCGGAGCTCGGGTCGTCCGACACGTGCGCGGTGACCTGCTCGACGAGCTTTGCCGCGGCGCGCTCGACCGCCGCGTCGGCGAAGCGGCGCGGGCCCTTCGGCAGCGGCGCGAGCCCGAGCCGCGCGCCGACGAGCGCCGGGTCGACGCCTCGCGCGCCCGCCTCCTCGAGGAGCGCCTCGATCGTCGGCGCCTCCGCGAGCCGCGCCCGGACCGCGGCCGCGCGCCGCCGCGGGGGCGCCGCGTCCACGATCCGACCGCCGCCGACGACCGCGCCGCGCTTGCGATCGGAGGCGCCGCGCAAGACGAAACGTGTGCCCCCGACGAGCGCGACCTCGCGGTCGAGGTGGACCCGTCCGACCCCGCGCTGGCCCGGCTTCAGCGGCGGATCGCAGACCACGCTCGCGATCGCTCGCGCGGGGCCCTGACCCCAGCCGAGGGAGCGCGCGCGGGAGAGCGCCTTGCCGTTGTGCGCGAGCCAGTCGAGCTCGGCGTCGAAGACGCGACCCACGCAGAGCTGACCGGGCGCCCCGAGGAGGCTCCCGCGCGGGACCTCCTCGGCGCTCGCGTCGGCGAGGTTGAGGGCCACGCGCGCGCGCGCCTCCACGCGCTCCACCGCCTCGCCGTGCACGTGGAGCGTCCGGACGCGGGCCTCGCGTCGCGCGGGGTAGACGGTGATCCTGTCGCCGACCGCGAGCGCGCCGCGCAGGAGCGAGCTGGTCACCACCGTCCCGAAGCCCTTCTGCGTGAAGACGCGGTCGACCGGCAGGAGCAGGGGCAGCGCCCGATCCGCGGCGGGGTCGTCGGCCAGCGCGGCGACGCGGGCGGCGAGCTCGTCGAGCCCCTCGTGCTTGGGCGCGCACACCCGCACGATCGGCGCGCCCGCGAACACCGTCGCGTCGAGCTTCTCGCGCACGAAGCGCAGGCTCGTGTCTACGTCCACCGCGCGGTCGATCCGCGTCAGCGCGACCACCACCCGCTTCACCCCGAGCACCTGGCAGGTCGCGACGTGCTCGTGCGTCTGCGGCATCCAGCCCTCGTCGGCGGCGACCACCAGGATCGCGGCGTCCATCCCGAGCGCGCCCGCCGCCATCGTCCGCGCGAACCGCGAGTGCCCCGGCACGTCGATCACCGACACGCGCCGACCCGACGGCAGCGTCCACGGCGCGAAGCCGAGCTCGATCGTCATCCCGCGCGCTCGCTCCTGCTCGAGGCGGTCGCAGCTCACCCCCGTCAACGCCTCGATCAGCGTCGTCTTGCCGTGGTTCACGTGGCCCGCGGTGCCGACGATCATGCGCCCCCACGCTTACCACGAACGCCGCCCGTTGACGCCGTGCCCCCGCCTCGGTCTAATCCTCGGCGGGGAGGCGCTCGATTCGCTGGTGCGGTCCCCGGTCTTCAAAACCGGTGTGGGGCAGGATGCTGTCCCGAGCGGGTTCGATTCCCGTGCGCCTCCGCCAATGATCGACGATCCCCGCCGCAGCTTGCCCGCCATCGACCGCCTCGTGACCGACGAGCTGGTCGCGTCCTGGGGCGCCGCGCGGGTCACCCACGACGCGCGCGCGGTGGTGGCCGAGGCGCGGGCGCGCGCGCTCGACGAGGGGGTGCCCACGATCGAGGCGCTCCGGGCGCGCCTCGCCGAGCGGCTGCGCGTCCGGGTCGAGCCCGTGATCAACGCGACCGGGGTGGTCCTGCACACCAACCTCGGGCGGGCGCCGTGGAGCGCGAGCGCGATCGAGGCGGCGCGCGAGGCGAGCGGCTACGCCCTCACCGAGCTCGACGGCGACACGGGCAAGCGCGGCGGTCGCGGGGCAGGCGTCGAGGATCGGCTGCGCGCGCTCACCGGCGCCGAGGCCGGCCTGGTCGTGAACAACTGCGCGGCCGCGATGATCCTCGCGCTCGCGGCGCTCGCGAAGGGCGAGCGGGTGATCGTGAGCCGCGGGCAGCTCGTCGAGATCGGCGGCGGCTTCCGGATCCCCGAGATCCTCGAGGCCTCGGGCGCGGAGCTGGTCGAGGTCGGGACGACGAACCGCACGCGCCTCTCGGACTTCGTTGGGGCCCAGGGCGACGGCGCGCGCGCGATCCTCTGGGTGCACGCGTCGAACTTCCGCCAGATCGGCTTCACCGCGATGCCGACGCTGCGCGAGCTCGCGCAGCTCGAGCCGCTGCTGATCGCGGATCTCGGCTCGGGCGCGCTCACGCCGTTCGAGGGCGAGCCGTCCGTGGCCGAGGCGATCGAGGCCGGCGCCGACCTGGTGTGCTTCAGCGGCGACAAGCTGCTCGGGGGACCGCAGGCGGGGATCGCGATCGGGCGGCGCGAGGTCGTCGACCGGCTGCGGCGGCATCCGCTCGCCCGCGCGCTGCGCGCCGACAAGGTCACGCTCGCCGCGCTCGAGGCGACGCTCGACGACTGGCTCCGCGACGAAGCGGTCCCCGTGCGCGCGATGATCGAGGCGCCGATCGAGCGCCTGCGCGCCACCGCCGAGCGCTGGCGCTCCGCGCTGCCCGAGGGGGTCGACGCGACGGTGGTCGACGTCGAGGGCGCGATCGGCGGCGGGAGCATGCCGGGTCAGCGCTGGCCGTCGGTGGCGCTCGCGATCCGGTCCCCGTCGCCGATGGCGCTCCACGCGGCGCTGCGCCGCGGCGCGCCGCGCGTCATCGGTCGCATCAAGGAAGAGGCCTTGCTCCTCGACGCGCGCACGGTCGAGCCGCTCGGCGCGTCCGAGGCGCTGCTCGACGCGCTGCTCGGTGCTCTTGCCGCCGTCGCCGACGGGTGAGCGCGGCGATCGCGGCGAGGACGAGGAGCCCCGCGCCGCCGTGGCTCGGGCCCGCCGCGTGACAGCCGCAGCCGTCCTCGCCGCCGCCGCCCCCGGGGCCGCCGTCGTCGGCGGGCAGGATCGTCCCGCCGTCCATGCTCGTTCCCGGTCCCGCGTCCACGTCCGTGCCGCCGGGGCCGACCGTGACGACGTGCGACGCGGTGAGCGTGAACGTGCTCACCCCGACGCGGTACGTGAGCGTCGCCTCGATGGTGTGGGTGCCCTCGCCGACGAAGCCGAGGGTCAGCGCGCGCATGCCCGCCGGCGGCGTGGTCGGGCTCGACACGGGGCCGATCGAGCCGAGGTCCCACGTCACGCTCGTTCCGTCCGAGGTCCCGCCAGCGTCGAACGAGGAGATCTCGAGCCCGTCGGGTGCGGTGATCGTGATCGTGCCGTCGAGCGCGGCGCCGGTGCCGGCGTTGGTCCAGGAGCCGGTGAACGCGGCGTCGGTCGGGAGCGTCGCCGCGTCGACGCGCGAGGCGCCGCCGAGCGCGAAGGAGATCATCGGCTGGCCCGCGGTGGTCACGCAGTCGGCCTCGAAGAGCGCGTTGAGGAACAGGCGCGCGCCCTGCGCGTCCGAGTTGCCCGACAGCGGGGTGTCGGTCGCGTAGCGGTGGCCGCCGAGGTAGCTGACCTTGCCGAGGCTGCACTCGCCCGGCCGCATGAACTCGTCGAAGCGGATGTCGCACACGCCGTCGAGGTAGCCGGTCATCCACACGTCCTGATCGCCGGGGCCCATCGGCCCGGTGATGAACGTGACGTCGGCGTCGCCGATGTAGGCGGTGCCGAGGTAGTCGCTGAGGTTGTAGGCCGGCTCGCTCCCGCCGACGGTGCCGAACGCGCCGTCGAGCTGGTTGTAGGGGACCTCGGGGCTGAGGACCTGGAGCGTCGCCGCGTTCGGCTGGGGCGCGATCAGGAAGCCCGCGCCGCGCTCCTTGTCGTCCCGTGGTAAGCAACAGTCGCTGCCCCCGCAGCCGCCGGTCACGCACTCGAAGTCGCCGTCGGTGCAGGGGCACGCGGGGGGCGTCCCGGTCGTGGTGAGGAAGTGACCGTTGCGATCCTCGTCGTCGAGGAACGGCCACGCCGGGTTCGGCACGGTGTTCTCGTAGGCGTTGACGGCTTGGCACTCGGCGAAGAAGTGGGTCGGGAACTGGAGGAACTGGCGGACCTCCGCGACGACCTCGTGGCCGTGGTAGGTGAAGGTCTCGCCGCTGCACTCGGCCTGCGTCGCGGGGCATCGGCCGCCGTCGCACTCGACGGTCTCTCTGTCGTTCACCGCCCAGTGCATGCTCATGATCTGGCAGTACGCGGGCACGCCGTCGGCGGTGAAGAGGGAGCCGTTGCGGTGGTCCATGTTGGGCGCTTCGCAGGTGCCCATGTCGCCCATGATGCTCTCGACCGTGAGCATGTCCGGGTTGGCGGTGCCGGGGCCGCAGTCACCGCCGCAGCGGCGATCGGGGAACTCCATCCCGTTCGACTGCGCGATGCCCGCCGCGCGCAGGTAGCCGGTCGCGATGTCCTCGTTGCCGTCCGAGAAGACGGCGATCGTCGGCGCCGCGATCATCTCCTTCTGCACGTTGCCGTCGAACGCCGCGGTGGTGCGGTGCACGGTGACGACCTCCATCACGCTGCGCCGCGCCCACGGGTTGGCGTCCCACGTCGACGGGTCGTTCCAGGCGTCGACGATCGGCTGCGCGCGATCGGCGTCGGCGGCCGCGATCACGAACGGGCCCCCGCGGTAGCCGTGATTCACGATCACCTCGCCGGGGGACATGTCGCCGCTGCCGTCCCACACGACCTCGGCGCCCACGAAGAAGTCGGGGCTCGCGGTGGGGTAGGGGCAGCGCACGCCCGAGCCCTCCTCGGCGCAGTCCCACGCGCACTCGTCGCCCGCGGTGTCGCACGGCGCGTCGTGCCACGTCTTGTCGGGGTCGATGACCCAGTAGACCGTCACCCCCTGACGCAGGAGCTGGAAGACGAGCCCGTAGGCCTGGAACATCCCGTCGTCCTGGTAGGCGAGGTCCATCGGGATGACGAGGCTCCCCGCCTCGAACGAGCGCGCGTAGCCGGCGTGGGCCGTCGGCGTGGCTAGCGACAGCGCGGCGACGAGCGCGACGGGGACGGCGTTTCGCATCCCTCATGGTGCCGCCCAACGCTCCATTCACTCAAGGGCGCGGGCTCGATAGAGTGGGCCGATGCGAAACGCGGCGCTGCTCGGTGCACTGTTCCTCGTGGCCTGCGACGGCTCGCCGGCGACGGACGCCGGGGTCGCGTCCGACGCGGGCTCGGACGCGGGCGCCCCGTTCGACGCGGGCCCGCCGGACGCGGGCGCGCCGGTGCTGGACCCGGCGCTCTTCGACTGCACGGCGCCCGGCGTGCCCGACCGCGCGAGCCCGCGCACGCTGCACTGCGGGCTCGACCCGGCGTGCACCGAGCGCCTCGTCAGCGCGCACCGCGGCGCCGGCGCGCCCGGGATCATCGCGCCCGAGGACACGCTCTCCGGCATCCGCGCGGCCATCGCGGTCGGCGCCGACATGACCGAGTGCGACGCGCGCGCGAGCTCCGACGGGACGATCGTCCTGATGCACGACGGCACCGTGGACCGGACGACGACGGGAACGGGCAACGTCTCCGATCTGACCCTCGCCGAGCTGCAGGCCCTGACGATCCGCTCGGACGCCTTCTTCGGCGACTACGGCTGCGAGCAGGTCCCGACCCTGGCCGACGCGATCGCCACCGCGGCGGGTCGGATCACGCTGATCGTCGAACCGAAGACCGACCGCATCGACCTCGTCGTCCAGACGATCCTCGACGCGGGCGCGCTCGACGGAGTGATCCTCGACGTCTCGCCGGAGGACGCGGAGACCGCGCTCGCGATCGACCCGGGCGTCCACTTCTTCATCCGCCCCGCGACCCCCGACGAGGTCGCCCCGCTGCTCGCGCGCTTCACCGCGACCCCGCCGAGCTACGTCCACATCGGCGGCAGCATGGACCCGGTGTTCATCGCCGCGGCGCACGACGCCGGCCAGCGCGTGTTCGTGCTCGGCTTCGGCGCCGACATCAACGCCGAGCTCACGGGCTCCGTGCAGCCCTACGTCGACCTCTGGGACCTGGGGATCCAGATCCTCCAGACCAACCGCCCGGACCGCGCCGTCGCCGCCCTCGAGTGATCGTCGCGACGTCGGTCCGGAATTTCGCGCAAAGCTCGCAAGGGGGGCAAAGGGGTTGCAGGCGACGAGTTGGGTAGCCGACGTCACGTCGCCACCCAAACACCTCTTTGCTCCCTTCGCGATCTCCGCGCGAAATTCCGAGCTCCGCGACGTCGAGGCGTGGCAAGTCAGAGCGGGCCGATCACGTCGCCGCCGGCTGCGTCGTCGAGCAGGTTCCAGAAGCGGCGCAGCTCCGCCTCGCTGGGGATCTCCCAGCACAGGTACCAGACCTCGCGGAGGCCGGAGCACTCGCGCATCCAGGTCTGCTGCTCGGGGTGATCCGGGTCCGTCGGGCCGTCGCGGCCGCCGCCGTGGCCGGGGATCTCGACGATGTACTCGAAGGTGGCCTGCGCCGGTCCGATCCGGAACGTGTAGCTCCCGGTGTGCTCGCCGAGGCGCGGGACGGTGACCGTTCGCATCACGCGCAGGAGATGTCCGAACCGCCGACCAGTCAACCCCGCGCGCCTGGGTCCGCGGCGCCCGAGACCAAGAGGAGGATCACGCGCTCGAGGCCGGCGCGCAGCTCGGGGAGGTCGAGGTCGGGCTGGACGGCGAGCTGGAAGGAGAGGCCGTCGATCAGGGCGTGGATCATGCGGTAGGTGCCCTCGCGGTCCTTCGTCTTCACGAGGCCCTCGTCGGCGCCGGCGTCGAGCAAGGTCGCGCAGGCGTCGCGGAAGTCGCGGTAGCTCTCGACGACCGCCTCGCGCGCCTCGGGCTGGTCCTTCGCGTACGACCACACCTCGGACTGGAAGCGGACCTCGCGCTCGACGGACTCCGCCGACGGGAACGCGGCGTGGATCAAGAGGCGCAACTTGTCGTGCGTGCTCAACGACGCGTTGGCGACGATCGCGGCGAGGCCGTCGCGCACCTGCTCGTGGTAGCGGCGGATCGCCGAGACGAGCAGGTCGTGCTTGGTCGGGAAGTAGTAGGTCACGACGCCCTTCGAGACGCCGGCGGCCTGCGCGACCTTCTCCTGCGTCACCGCGTGGAACGCGCCCTCGCCGAGGAGCCCGATCGTCACGTCGAGCAGGTCGCGCCGCCGGCGCGCCTCGAGCTTGGGGTCCCGCGTCCTCGCCACTTGACGTCCGAGGCTAGCAGACTCATAAACCGACTCGTCAGTCTAAGAATGGGGGAGGCGAGGACATGAACGAGCTCCGCCGGGTCGAGCACCCGGATCCGCACCGCGCTCGGACGCGCGAGCTGCTGCGCGCGCACCCGGAGATCAAGGGCCTGCTCGGCCCGACGGGGTGGACGCCACCGCTCGCGGTGGCGCTGGTCCTCGGGCACCTCGGCGTCGCCGCCGCCGTGTCGCTCGCGCCGTGGTGGGTCGCGCCGATCGCCGCGTTCGTGATCGGCGCGCTCCTGAGCCAGGCGCTCTACGCGGTGCTCCACGAGTGCACGCACCAGCTCGCCGGCCGCGGGCGGACCCTCAACCGCGTCGTCTCGCTCGTCGCGAACCTGCCGCTGCTCGCGCCGATCGCGATCTCGTACGCGCACTTCCACCTGATGCATCACCGCCACCAGGGCGACCCGGCTCGCGATCCCGATCTCCCCGCGCCGCGCGAGCGCGCGCTGGCGAGCGCCGGCCCCCTGGGCAAGCTGGCGTGGCACGCGACGTTCCCGGTCTGGCAGCTCCTGCGCACGGGCGGCATGCCGACGCCGAAGGCCCGCGGCTGGCTCGCGCTGAACGGGGTCGTGCAGGTCGCGTTCGTGGCCGCGCTCGCGTGGAGCCTCGGGCCCTCGGCGATCCTCTACCTGGCGCTCAGCCTCTACTTCACGATGGCGATGCACCCGATCGCGGCGCGCCTGTTCCAGGAGCACCACGTCGTGGCCGAAGGGCAGGAGACCTACAGCTACTACGGCTGGCTCAACGCGCTCTCGCTGAACATCGGCTACCACGTCGAGCACCACGACTTCCCCGCGGTCGCGTGGCACCGCCTCCCCGCGCTGCGCCGCCTCGCGAAGGAGCGCTACGACGGCGAGCTGGTGAGCCACGCGTCGTGGGCGCGGCTCTGGCTCCGCTTCTTCACCGACGCTCGGCTCGGGCCGCTCGCCCGGATCGTCCGGGGCGATCCGGCGGGGAGGTCGACGTCGGCCGAGAGCGCCGCGCCCAACGATCGCCTTGCGAGCTCCGTCCCGCTCCGCTAACGCCACCGCCATCGGGGTGAACCGGGTTCATCCACGCGGAGGCGAGGCACAGGGATGACACAGCTCAGCGTCGTGACGGGAGGCTCCGGGTTCGTCGGTCGACACCTCGTCGACGGGCTCGTCGCGCGCGGCGATCGCGTCCGCGTGCTCGACCTCGCGCCCCCGCACCGCGACGACGTGGAGCACGTCGTGGCCGACATCACCGACACCGACGGCATCGCGAAGGCGATCCTCGGCGCGGACACCGTCTTCCACAACGCCAGCGTCGTTCACACCAAGCAGAACCAGAAGGACTTCGTCTGGAAGGTGAACCTCGAGGGCACGCGCAACGTCATGCGCGGCTGTCGCGCGGGGCAGGTGCCCAAGCTCGTCTACGTCTCGAGCGGCTCCGTCGTCTACGAGGGCAAGGACATCGAGAACGGCGACGAGTCGCTCCCGTACTCGTCCATCTCGCAGGCGCCGTACGCCGACTCGAAGATCGCGGCCGAGAAGGAGGTCCTCGCGGCCAACGGCGAGGGCGGCGTGTCCACCGTGTCGCTGCGGCCCCACGTGATCTTCGGCCCGCACGACGCGCGTTTCCTGCCGGCGCTCATCTCGCACGGCAAGGCCGGTCGCCTCCGCTACCAGGTCGGCCGCGGCACCTGGCTCAGCGACTACACCTACGTGTCGAACCTCGTCGACGCGCTCCTCGCGGCCGACGAGCGCCTCGGCCCCGACGCGGCCTGCGCGGGCGAGGCGTACTTCATCACCAACGGCGAGCCGATGCCCTTCTGGGACTTCGTGAAGCGCGTCGCCGAGCGCCTCGGCCTGCCCCCGATCCGCGCGCGCATCCCGCACCAGATCGTGTACGCGTTCGCCGCCGTGAAGGAGGGCCTCGACACCCTCCGCGGCGGCACCATCAGCCCCGAGGACGGGCTGACCCGCTTCGCGATCCGCTACATGTGCACGCACCACTACTTCAGCATCGACAAGGCGCGCCGCGACCTCGGCTACGACCCGAAGGTGTCCGTCGCCGAGGGCATCGAGCGCACCTGCCAGCACCTCATCGAGACCGGCGCGGTCTAGCGGGCTCGCATGTCGACGAAGACGGTGTCTGCCGTGCCGCTCGCGGGGGCCGGGGCCTGCGCGCGCAGCGCGGCGCCGTGCGCGTCCCACCAGGCGGTGCGCTTCGCGAGGGTCCAGGGGCCCACGCCCTCGAGCGCCTCGAGGCGATCGAGCACGGCGCGCGCCGACGGGGGGCGCGCGGCCGGGTCCTTGTCGAGCATCTGCAAGATCAATTGCTCCAGCGACGCGGGGACCTCGTCGCCGAGGAGCTCGGACGGAGGCTCCGGCGGGGTGTGGAGGTGGTGCGCGCAGACCTCCACGACGGTGCCCCCTTCGAACACGTGGGTCGCGGTGACCATGAAGTACGCCACCGCGCCGAGCGCGTAGAGGTCGCTCGCGGCCGTCGCGGCGTCGGCCGAGCGGATGACCTCCGGCGCCAGGTAGGCCGGCGTGCCGGTGATCGTGTGCGCCTGCGTCACCGCGACGTCCGCGCCGCCGTCGACCCGCTTCACCAACCCGAAGTCGAGCAGCATCGGGACGTCGGGCTCGCCGCCGTGGTCGCAGAGCACGATGTTCCCCGGCTTGACGTCGCGGTGGACCAGCCCGCGGCCGTGCGCCTCCTGCAGCGCGCCCGCCATCGCCCGGAGCACGTGCACCACGCGGCCCGGCGGCTGCGGCCCGTCGAGCGCCACCACGTCTCCGAGCGAGGCGCCGTCGAGCAGCTCCATCGCGTAGTAGAAGACGCCGTCGGGCGTGCGCCCGTAGTCGAAGATCGTGATGGTGTTCGGGTGTGTGAGCGTCGCGGTGAGCTGCACCTCGCGCTCGAAGCGCGCGAGGCTGTCCTCGCCCACCTTGTCGGGCTGCAGCAGCTTGATCGCGGTCGGCCGGCGCAGGAGCGCGTGCTGCGCGCGGTAGACGACCCCCATCCCCCCTTCGCCGAGCTTCGCCTCGAGCTGGTACTGGCCGAGCCGACGCGCGCTGCGGATCTCTCGCCGCAGGCCGTGGATGACCTTCGAGAGCACCACGCACACGATCGTGGTCATCGCCCACCAGACGGCCGTGATGGTGGCCATGCCGAAGCCCGAGCCGGCCGGCAGCGCGGCCCACAGCGCGCGGTCTGCTGCCCACCAGGGGATCGGGAGCGCGAAGGTGCCGCCGAGCACCACGCCGCCCGCGATCGTCAGCCCGAGCGTGCGACGGGCGCTGCTCGGCACGAGCGCCGCGCGCAGCACGAACACGTGCGTGGCGGCGATGATGCACGCGGTCGAGACGTAGACGTACGCCCCGGTGGGACGCAGGGCCGCGAAGTGACGCAGCGCGCCCTCGGCTCCCTCCGGGTCGATCAGCAACGGCAGGTAGGACGAGGGAACGGCGTGGCCGATCAGCCCGATCACCATCGCGGTGACGAGGAGCATGCCGCCCTCGATGACGCGCAGCGTGCCCGTCGGGCGCACCGGCCCGCGCGCGACGACGAGCAGGCCGAGGCTGATCGCCGCCGCCGCCGCCATCAGGTAGATGGGCGTGTTCAGCGCGCCGTGGGCCAGCGTGGACGCGGCCTGGAACGTCAGGCCCAGGACGTGGATGACGCCGAGGACGGCCCCGAGCAGGGCGAGCCGCTTCTGCAGGAACGACCGCTGGCCAGCCGGGACCTGCGACGTGGTGGTCGAGGTCACGGGAGCAGCCGCAGGGGGGGCCCCTCGTCCGTGACCGACCCGACGCGCGCGGCCGGCGACCCCGCGTCGCGGAGCCGCGTGACCAGCGCGTCGGCGTTCGAGGCCGGCAGCGCGACGAGCAGCCCGCCGGAGGTCTGGGCGTCGACCGCGAGGCGCAGCGACGCGCCCGCGGCGCCGGCCTCGAGGTGCCGCTCGACGTAAGCGAAGTTGCGCCCCGCGGCGCCGCCCATCGACGCCGCCGCGGCCCGGTCGCGAGCGTCCGCCAGCGCGGGCAGCGCGCCGCCCTCGAACACGAGCGAGACGCCCGACGCCTGCGCCATGCGCAGCCCGTGGCCGAGCAGCCCGAACCCGGTGATGTCGGTCGCGGCGTGCGCCCCGAGCGCCACCATGTGCTCGGCGGCCGCCCGGTTGAGCTGCAGCATCGAGGCGACGAGCTCGGCCTCGGCCGCCGGATCGAGGGCGTCCTTCCGCATCGCGCCGATGAGCAGCCCGGTCCCGAGCGCCTTGGTCAGCACCAGCGCGTCGCCCGGCCGTGCGCCCGCGAGCGTGACGAGCGCGTCCGGGGTCACCTCCCCCGTCACCGCGAGCCCGTACTTCGGCTCGGGGTCCTTCAGGGTGTGTCCGCCGACCACGAGCGCGCCGGCCTCGCGGGCCTTCTCCGCGCCGCCGGCGAGGATCTCCTCGAGCACCCAGAGCGGCAGCGTGTCGCTCGGGAAGCCGGCGATCGCGAGCGCGAACCGCGGCGCGCCCCCCATCGCGTAGACGTCGCTGAGCGCGTTGGCGGCGGCCACGGCGCCGAAGGTCCGCGGGTCGTCGACCACGGGCGTGATCATGTCGATCGTCGAGACCAGGTACGGCCCGTCGACGGAGCTCGACGGCCAACGCAGGACCGCTGCGTCGTCGAGGCGCGTCTCCCCCACCACGACCCCCGCGGGTGCCTCCGTGGTGACGGCGCTCAGGACCTTCACGAGGTCCTCGGGGGCGAGCTTGGCCGCTCACCCTCCGGCTTCGGTCAACCTCGTCAGGCGGATTTGCTCTCGGTCACGGTTCATGCCCGTGTTCTACCTCGCCCGACCCCCTCCTCGCACGGCGAGCCGTCGGACTCAGCTCTGGCGCGCGACGAGCTCCTCGAGGAGCGCGCGTCCGCCGCGGAACGCCGGCCATCCGTCGCCGACGAGGACCGCGTCGACCTGCGGGTGCGCCAGCAGCCCGCGGATCGAGGCGAGCGCCGCGTCCTTGTCGGCGAGCTTCGGATCCGGGAGCCGGTCGAGCCGGCCGCCCGCGTGGGAGCGCACGAGGTCGCCGGTGATCAGCGTCGTGTCCTCGAGCAGGAACGCGAGCTCGCCGGGCGTCTTGGAGCCGCGCATCTCGAGCGCGACGAGGCCGTCGACGAGCGCGTCGCCGTCGCTCAGCCAGCGCTCGCACTCGAGCCCGAGGGCGTCGCGCTCGGCGGCCGGCCCCGCGACGGACGCGCCGAACGCGTCGGCGAGCTCGACCGTCGCGCGCAGGTGGTCCGAGTTGGTCACGACGATCCAGGCGACCCGCTCGAGCTGGCCGCGGTCGTGCGGGGAGAGCTCCACCGGGTCGAAGAGGATCGCGCCCTCGGGGCGGACCCAGGCGTAGCCGTTGAAGTCGACGTCGCGGGCCTCGTCGAAGCGGCTCCAGCAGAAGAGGTCGGGGCGGTGCGTTCGCTTCATGCCGCGAGGCTACGCGCCGCGTTGTCCACGCGCACACCGCAATGCATGATCCACCCTCGACTTCTTCGATCGACGGAGGACCCGATTTCCAAGCGAGTCGTGCGCGTCGGTGGCCTCGCCCTCCTGCTCCTCCTCGGCGCCTGTGACGACGGCGGCGGCCTCGCCGACGGAGGCGGCCTCGACGGCGCGCGGAGCGACGCGGCGCGCCCCGACGCGGGCCCGCCGACCTCGTCGGTGACGCTCGAGGATCTCGTCGGCGAGATCGCCTCGCTCGATCACCTCGCGCGCGTCCCCGAGCCGGCGTACCGGACGCTCCAGGCGTCGAGCTGGGACCGGCGCTCGACGGCCCCCACCGACCCGAGCGACTCCGACGGCTGGTTCGCGAACCGCGACTGGGGCTGGTTCGAGGGCGAGATCGAGGTCGACGGCCGGCGCGAGCTGGTGATGGCCGAGGCCGAGGGCGCGGGCGCGCTGATGCGCATCTGGTCCGCCGCGCCGATGGGCACGATCCGGATCTACCTCGACGACTTCGATCAGCCCGCGATCGAGGTCGCGATGGAGTCGCTCCTCGGCGAGGACCACCCGGACTTCGGCGCCCCGTTCGGCTACGTCGTCGCGCGCGGCGCCAACCTCTACTTCCCCATCCCGTTCTCGCGTCGCGTCCGCGTGACCACGGACATGGGCGACGTGATGCCCGGCCTCTACTACCACGTGAACTACCGGCTCTACGAGGGCGCGGTCGACGTGGAGCCGTGGTCGCCCGAGGCGATGACCGCCGCGGCCGCGCGCGTCGACAGAGCCCGCGAGGCGCTCCGCGATCCGAGCTCGATCGTGGTGGGCAGCGCGACGCCGCTGACGCTCCCCGCGACGATCCCGGCGCCGGGCCCGACCGGCGGGGTGATCCGCGAGCTCTCGATCCGGGCGCCGGGCGCGAGCCAAGACGACTTGCGGGGCTCCATCCTCGCGATCGCGTTCGACGGCGAGGAGACGATCCGCGTCCCGGTCGGCGACTTCTTCGGGACCGCGCCGGGGATCCACGCGCTCGACACGCTCGCGCTCGCGGTCGACGCGGCGACGGGCACGTTCACGTCTCGGCTCCCGATGCCCTTCGCGACCGAGGCGACGATCACGATCGAGGGGGCGCTCGACGCCGAGGTGGCGGTGGTGCTCGACGCGTGGGACTTCGACGCGCGCAGCCAGCACCTGCACGCGGGCTGGGCGAGCACCGGCGTGGTCGAGTCGCAGCCCAAGCGCGACCTGGACCTCGTGCACCTGCGCGGCGCCGGCACGTACGTCGGGATGCACCTCGCGGTGGTCAACCCGATCAACGAGTGGTGGGGCGAGGGCGACGAGAAGATCTACGTCGACGGCGACGCCGCGCCGACGTGGTTCGGGACGGGCACCGAGGACTACTTCGGCTACGCGTACACCGACCTGGCGCTCTTCGGCGCGCCCTACCACGCGCAGTCGAGCACCGGCGGGACGACGCAGGCGGGCCACGTCTCGAACCTCCGAGTGCACGTGCTCGACGCGATCCCCTACGCGGACGAGCTCGACTTCGACATGGAGCTCTGGGCGTGGGTCCCGAGCGAGATCGCGTTCCACTGGGTCACGTACTGGTACGCCCGCGGCGGCTCCGACGACTACCCGCCGATCGCGGCGGGCGAGCCGCGCGTCTACGACCCCGCGACCTTCCGGCGCTGAGCGCGCGCTACTCGACCCGCGTCCAGCGGTCGTACTTGTCGGCCGACGCGGGCCCCGCGAAGACCTGGATCGCGACGAGCCGCTCGTCGCCGTTCTGGTAGCGGACCACGGAGCCCGCGGGCATGAAGATCGTCGCGCCCGGGGTCACCTCGGACTCGACGCCGTCGATCCACACCGTGCCGTGACCCTCGAGGACGTGGATGTACTCCTCGTCGTCGTCGGAGTTCTCGGGCACGGCGGCGCCGGCCTCCATCTCGAGCCGCCCGAGGAACGCGTGGTTGCCCCGGGCGAGCATCGCGACGACGGCGGTGCCGGGCGGCGAGGCGCGGCGCTCCGCGTCGGCGAGCGCGCGCACCTCCGCCGGCGGCGAGGCGAGCTCGGGGGCGGCCTCGTCGCCCGCGCTGGCGGACGGCGCGGGCTCGGGGCACTCGGCGGCGCCCCCGCAAGACGTGAGCAGGAGCGCGAGGGAGAGGACGGCGATGGATCGCATCGCCGGAATCTACCGCGACCCCGGGCGCTCCCACGTGCGGAACACGAACGGGTAGACGACCGTCACCGAGGCGCCGGCGCGGAAGGTCCAGCCGAGCGGCGCGGCGCGGAGGCACGCGGTGACGAGCGGATCCCCGAGGCCGTCCTCGGCCACCTCCACGTCGGTCACGTGGCCGTCGGGCGCGATCGTCCAGCGCAGCGTGATGCGCCCCGACAGCGACGGATTCTGCAAGGCGCCTTGCTCGTGGCAGAAGCGCATCTCCGCCAGGTGCTGGCGGACCACGCGCCGGATCGCGTCGCTGTCGTCGGTGCCGTGCACATCGCAGGCGTGACAGCTCCACGTGTTGCCGCAGCGGTACGTGCGCTCGCAGATCGGGATCAGGCGCACGTCCGAGAGCGGGGTCACGGAGCGGCGGCGCTCCGGCAGCGGGACCGTCCCCTGGTGCCCGTAGCCCCGACCCCAGCCGGTCGCGAGCGGGCCGGGGAGCGAGGCGGAGGTCCGCATGAGCTCGGCGGTGTCCGTCCCCGGTCGGATCGTCGCGAGCGCGAGCCAGTCGCCGCGGTCGTTGGCGAGGCGCCGCCGCGTGCTCTCGCGCCGCGTGTACGGGCTCTCCCCGAGCCCCAGGGTCTGCAGCGCGGTGACCGCCGCGGTCATGCGGGCGAGGCCCTCGGCGCCCTCCCGCCGCGCGCCCGGGCCGTCGGCCGCGCGTCGACCGGCGGGTCGCCGCGAGGGCTCCGGCCGCGCCGGCGCGAAGACGTCGCCGAGCGTTCGGCCGCCCGCCGGCTGCGGCTCGACCTCGTGCTTGGTCTCCACCGTCCGGGTCGCGTGATCGGGCGGCGCGATCCGCACGGGAGGCAGCCGCGGGGTCTCGGCCGGGGTGAGCCGCGTCAGGTCGAGCCGCGGCCGCCGCGGCGGCACCGCGCCGAACGCGGTGAGCACGCCCGCGAAGAGGGTGAGGGTGAACGCCGCGAAGGCCGCCCCGCTGCGCAGCGCGCGCCGGTCGACGCGGGTCGCCGGCGCCGCGTCGTCGCTCAAGCCGACCCGGAGCCAGAAGCCCTCGAGCTCGAGGAGCGCCTCGGGGTGCCGCACGATCACGACGCCCTCGACGCGCCCGTCCACGTCCGCGAGCCGGCGCATCCGCACGCGCGCCGCGCCGGGGCGCGACGGGTCGGGCGCCACGCACCCGAGGACGCGGAGCGTGACGAGGTCTCGCCAGCCGTTGGCGGTGTGGATCCACGCGCGGGCGCGGGCCGGGACGACGAGCACGACGTCGTCGCCCTCGACCGACACCGGGCGCATCGCGCCGAACGGGCCGCCGGGATCGAAGCTCGCGCCGAGCGGATGCGACGCGACGCCGAGGCGCTCGTCGCCCCACGACAGCTCCGCGTCCACGCTCGGCATCGGGGGCTGTGACCACGTCGCGCGCCGAGAGTTCCCCCCGAGGTTGCGGGGGGCCGATCCTCCATGAGAGCGTCGCCGGATGTGGCTGCGAACCCGCGCGTCGTGCGCGCGGACCGTCTTCGTCGTGTGGCTCGGACTGTGGACGATCGGCGCGCCGCCCGCGCTCGCGCAGTCCACCGGCGGCAGCTTCGGCGGCGGCGACTGGGGCAGCTCGTCGAGCTCGTCGGGGGGCGGGAGCTACGGCGGCGGCGGCGGGAGCTACGGCGGCTCGAGCAGCAGCTACGGGGGCTCGAGCAGCTCGTCGTCGAGCGACTGGAGCTACGACGACGACGACGACTCGGGGGGCGACTCGGACCCGCTCGGGACCTTGTTCGTGCTGCTCCTCGGGGCCGCGATCTGGCTCGTCTCGAAGATCTACGAGGTGATCCGCGACGGCATCCGTTCGGTGAGGTCGTGGGGCCGGGGGGTCGGCGGCGGCGCCGACCCGACCCCCGGGAACGCCGGCCGCGTGTGGAACGGCGTGGACGTCACGGGGATCTCGCTCGCGATCGACTGGCGCGCGAGGCCGTACGTGCAGCAGGAGCTCGACGCGATGGCCCGGACGGGGCTGACCTCGTCGGCCGAGGGGCGCGCACAGCTGCTGCGCAAGACCGCCGAGCTCCTGCTCGGGGTGCGCCTCGCGTGGCTCTACGGCGGCGTCCGCAACTTCCGCCCCATGAACCAGAGCGCGGCGCAGGGCGTGTTCCGGCAGCTCGCGGTGCAGGCGCGCGCGGCCTTCGATCGAGACACGATTCGAGACGAGCAAGGTACGTTGACCATCCGCGACGCGGGGCCCCTCACCGCGCGCCCCGAGGAGGGGCCCGGGGTCGTGGTCGTCACCCTCGTGGTCGCCGCGCGCATCGAGATCCTCGACGTCGCCGCGCCGGACGACGCGTTCGAGGTGACCAACCTGATCACCTCGTTCCGCCGCATCATCGGGCGGGAGCTGGTCGCGCTCGAGGTGATCTGGTCACCTGCGGTCGAGGAGGACCGGATGAGCACCGCCGAGCTGACCGCCCGCTATCCGGACCTGAAGCGCTTCACGGAGCGCTCGATCGGCGGCCGCGTGTTCTGTGGGTACTGCGCGGCTCCCTTCGCGGACGAGCTCCCCACGTGCCCGCACTGCGGGGCGCCGAACCCGCGGCACCTGGGTCAGCCCGCGCCGACCTGATCGAGCACGGTCAGCGTCTCCTCCTCGGTCGCCTCGGTCCAGGGCACGTCCTGCGTGTCGCGCCGCAAGACGAGCCGCAGGACGTACATGGTGGGCATCCCGGAGCGGGACTCCGATCGGAGGTCCAAGAGCACGCTCCGCGAGTCACCGAGGAGCAGCACCGGCGCCTGGTTGCTCGACACCGCCCAGCCGCAGCGCTCGAGGCGGCGCCGCAGGGCCGTGTAGTCGCCCATCGAGGGCCACGAGCGCAGCAGCGTCGGGCTGCTCCGCTCCTCGTCGGTCAGCGACGGCCGCGGCCGCGCGAGCTGCGCGAAGGGCTGGATGAGCTCGTAGTCGGCGAGCACCTCCGGCCACGCCGCGAGGGTGTCGTCCGGCCAGCGCAGGGGGTGGGGGAGGAACACGCGCGTGTCCGCGTCGAGCTCCACCGGCTCGTCTCGGACGTCCGCGTAGGTGCCGTCGTCGGTCACCCGGAACGTCACCGGGGAGCCCTCGGGGCGCCGCGCGCAGAGCACGATCCGCCGCGTGAGGTGGAGCATGAGCGGGTGCCGGACCCAGGCGGTCTCGAGCTCGTCGACGCTCCACTCGGCGCCGGTGAGCATCGCCGTCTCGAGGGCCTGGATCCGGAACAGGCCGATCGCCGCGACGTCCTCCCGCAGCTCGTCCCAGACCTGGCGCGCCTTCTCCACCGCGGCGGCGTCGTCGGTCTTGCGCGTGCGCGGGAGCGTGCGGCTGCGCTTGCCGTCCTCCGCGACGACGAGCGGCTCGAGGTGCTCGTCGAACGTGACCCGGAAGCTCCGCGAGCCGTAGTCGAGCGTCAGGCCGCCGCGCTCGTCGAGGCCGAGCGTCGGGGTGAGGCGCTCGTCGAGGCGCTCGCGATCGATCCCCTGCGCGAGCGCGATCCGATCGAGGGCGCGCTCCGCCTCGTCGCGCGTCCCCCCGTAGCTGCTCGCGTTGGCGGCGCCGCGCGCGGCGATCGTGGCGAGCTCCATCGCCGCGGCGTCCGAGCCGATGCTCGCGAGGACGTCGACGACGAGCGCGTTCTTGAGCGCGGGCGTCGTGCGCCGCACGACCTCGTCGTCCGCGAGGTGGACGAGCGACAGCATCATCCAGCGATCGGTCGCGCGGGAGCCGCTCGCCTCCCAGGCGGTGGCCAGGCTCCACGCGTGCTCGGCGAGGCTGCGCGGGTCGCACGCGCTCGCCGCGACCTCGATCCCCGCGTACGGCTCGGCCGGCGTCGAGAAGGCGAGCATCTCGTCGAGGCACTGCATCGCCGAGAGCGGCAGGGCCCGGCCGTCGACGGTGGTGGGTCGCACGAGCGCCTCGGGCCGGTAGCGCGCCGACAGCTTGGGCGGCTTGGCGGGGCACACCATGAGCGGGTCGGAGCCGAGGATCTCGGCCACGGCCTTGACCCCCTTGGGACCGAGCTCGGCGCTGCGCTCCCGGATCCGCGCCTCGTGCCCGAGGCCGGCGAGGTAGACCAGCGCGCGCTCGGCGGCGGTGCGGGCGACACCCTTGTCCTTCACGGCCGCGGGCAGCAGCCCGGCGATCGCCGCCTCCGGGTAGCTCCGGAGCCAGGTCGCGGCGAGGCCCTTCAGCGACCGGCGCCGGAAGAGCAACGCCATGTGCGGCGCGATCGCCGGCGCCTCGAGGTGGGTGAGCGGCCACACCGACCACGGCCCGCTCGCGCCGGGGACGGCGCGGTCGGCCCAGCTCACGACCCCCGGGATCGCCTCGACGCCGAACTCGGTGAGCAGCTCGCCCGCGACGCCGCTGGGCTCGACGATCGGCCACTGCCCCGAGCACCACATCGCGAGCCGAGCGGCCGGGGGGACCGCGCGCTGGCCCATCGCGAAGAGGCTCGGGCGCGACCCCGTGCGGTACCCGTTCGGGTCGCAGGCGGCGACCTCGGCGCGCCACGCCGCGAGCGCCTCGTCGTCCATGTCCGGGTAGCCCGGTCGATGCCGCGTCGAGCCGCCGACGTGGTGGTAGGCGGTGGGCCCGTCGAGCGTCGGCGCGTCCGCGACCACGATCGGCTTGCGCCCTCGGCGCTTGCCCCCGCGCCACGGCGGGGCGACGAGCACCGCGGGGAGGCTCTCGAGCGGCGCCTCGTCGGCGACGCCGCGCTCCGTCTCGGCGGCGCGCGCCGCCTGCGCGAGCATCTCCGCGGCCATCGCGGCGGCTCGCCCGCCGCCCTCGGCGATCGGGCGCAGCGCCGTCTCCGCGAGGTCCGGGTGGCGCGCGAAGTACTCGGAGGCGTGCTTGCGCACCCGCTTCTTGCCGACGTGCGCGGCGAGCATCGCGGCCACCTCGGGCGCCCGCACGATCGACAGCGCACGCGCGATCGACTCGACCTCGTGCTGCGTCTTGGTGCGCGCGGCCGCCTCGACCGCGACGCGGACGCCGTCGGCGCCGTAGCCGTCGAGGAGCGAGTCGAAGTCGGCGTGCGAGGTGCCCGCCAGGAGGGTGGCCTCGCGGATCAGCCCGACGTCGAGGTCCGCGCGGTGCAGCGCGCCCACGGCGCCCGCCATCGGGCCCGGCGGGGTCGCGCCGATGACCATCCGCGCGAGCTCCTCGGCCATCGCGCGATCCCTCGGGAACGCCCCCACGATCTGCGCGCGGCCGCGCCAGTCCGCGCCGTCGAAGGCCGCCGCCGCGTGCTCGCGCGAGGCCTCGTAGTCCGCCGGCGCCGCGCGCAGGAGCGCGGCGCGCAGCCCGCGGAACAGGATGGGCGGCTGCGGTCCGGGCGCGATCGCGAACTTCCCGCCCCACCACTGGACCGCCGACGTCCGGAGCCACGCCTCGACGCAGCGGGCGACGCCGTGCGTCTCGAGGAGGTACGCGGCCAGCGGCGCCGCCTGCGAGGTGGCGACCCGCATCCACATCGCGATCTCGTCGGGCTCGAGATCCATCGGCGCGTCGTCGCCCTCGAAGCGGGCGCGCAGCCGGCTCAGGCTGGCCTGGAGCTCGTCCGCCGCTTGCGCGTTGGCCCCGTAGCCGAGGCCCGCCTCGCGCAGCACCGTCCAGGTCGCCGCGACGTCGATCGGGGTCACGGGGCCGAGGTCCTCGGCGCGCCGCGGCCGGACCCGGGCGCGGGCCTCGGGCGTCCATTCGATGTGCATCGTCATGCCGCGCGGAGCATGCCGCAGGATCCGGTCGGCGTCCGCTCCGTCGATCTTCTGGTTTGACCGCGCCGCAGAACATGGTTAGAACACTCGCTCGGAGCTTCGCCATGACGCCCCCCCGCACCACCGACACGTCCCCGCTGCGCGCCCCTCGGGCGCTCCGCCGCGCGGGCCGGGGTGCGTGCGCGTACGCGCGGCTCTCGGTCTGGCCGGCCTTGGGCTGAGCCCGGCGGGCTCCACTGCCGCTGCCCGTCGGGCTCCTCCGAGCCTCCTCGCCCCGCGCGCGTCGCCCCGACGCGGCCGCGGCGCGGCGCGCTCGGATCGTCTCCACGAAACCCCTCTCACGGCTCGCCACCGCGGCGCGCGCGTCATGGGAGACGTCCGTCTGGGAGCCAGATCATGACCCGTTCAAACCAACAAGATCGCCTACGCAACTTCGGTATCATCGCGCACGTCGACGCGGGGAAGACCACGCTCACCGAGCGGATCCTCTTCCACGCGGGCCGCATCCACCGCATCGGCAACGTCGACGCGGGCACGACCACCACCGACAGCCGCCCCGAGGAGAAGGCCAAGGGCATCACGATCACCGCCGCCGCGGTGACGTGCGCTTGGCGCGAGCACACGCTCACGCTGATCGACACCCCGGGCCACGCCGACTTCACCATCGAGGTCGAGCGCTCCCTGCGCGTGCTCGACGGCGCGGTCGTGCTCATCGACGCGGTCGCGGGCGTGGAGCCCCAGACCGAGAAGGTGTGGCGGCAGGCGGATCGCTGGCGGGTCCCGCGGATCGCGTTCGTGAACAAGCTCGACCGGGCCGGCGCCGATCTGCGCCGCTCCGTCGAGTCGATGCGCGAGCGCCTCGGCGCGCGCCCCGTCGTCGTGACGCTGCCGATCGGCCGCGAGCGAGAGCTCGAGGGCGTCGTCGATCTCGTGACGCTCCAGGCGGTGCGCTTCGACGCGGACGGTCGCGCCGTCCTCGACGAGGTGCCTCGCGCGATGGCGGACGAGGTCCGCGAGGCGCGCGAGTCGTTGATCGAGGCCTGCGCCGAGCTCGACGAGTCGCTGCTCGGCGCGTGGGTCGCCGGCGACGTGCGCCCCGAGGCGCTCGTCGCCGCGCTCCGCGCGGGGACGCTGCAAGGTAGCTTGCTGCCTACGTACTGCGGCTCCGCGCTCGCCAACCTCGGCGTGCCGGTGCTCCTCGACGCCATCGTCGAGCTGCTCCCGGCCCCCGAGGGATCTGTGGAGGCGCCCCTGGCCGCGCTGTGCTTCAAGGTCGTCCACGACGCCCACGGAGCGCTCGCGTGGGTCCGGGTCTACTCGGGCACCCTGCGCTCCGAGCTCGTCGGCGTCGGCGACGGTCGCCGCACGGTGCGCGTCGGCCGCCTCGCGCGGCTCTTCGCGGACCGGCGCGAGGCCGCCACCGAGGTCGTCGCGGGCGGGATCGCCGCGCTGGTCGGGGCCGACGTCTCGACCGGCGACACCCTCTGTGACCTCGAGCGCCGGACCCTCCTCGAGCCCATCGTGGTGCCCGAGGCGGTGATGCGGGTCGCCATCGAGCCCCGCGGTCGTGACGACCGCGACAAGCTCGGTCGCGCGCTCTCGCGCATGCGGCTCGAAGATCCCTCCCTCCGCGTGATCGAGGACCCGGAGACGGGCCAGACCATGCTGGGCGGGATGGGCGAGCTTCACCTCGAGGTGTCCGTGAGCCGGCTCGCGTCGGCGCACGGCGTGCACGTGGCGGTCGGGGAGCCGAAGGTCGCCTACCGTGAGACGATCACGCGGGCGGCCGAGGTCAGCCACCTCCACAAGAAGCAGAGCGGCGGAGGCTCGGGGCAGTGGGCGCGCGTCGTCCTCCGCGTCGAGCCCGCCGAGCCCGGCGCGGGGCTCCTCTTCGAGTCCCGCGTCAAGGGCGGCGCCATTCCCAAGGAGTGGATCGAGCCGGTCTTCGACGGCTGCCGTGAGGCCGCGAGCAGCGGCCCCGTCGGCGGGCACCCCGTCGTCGACCTGCAAGTGATCTTGCTCGATGGGGAGACGCACTCCAACGACTCGAGCGAGCTCGCCTTCGCGCTCGCCGGTCGCGCGGCCTTCCGCCTCGCGATCGCCGACGCCGGGGCGGTCCTGCTCGAGCCCCTCATGCTCCTCGAGGCGCGTGTGCCCGAGGCGCACGTCGGCGACGTGATCGGCGATCTCGCCGCGCGCCGCGGGCGTGTGACCGCCTTGGAGGCCGAGTCCCCCACCGTCCAGATCGTCCGGGCGGAGGTCCCGCTCGCGGAGCTCTACGGCTACGCGAGCCGACTCGGCAGCCTCAGCCACGGTCGTGGCACCCACCACATGGAGCTCGCGCGGTACGCCACCGCGTGAGCCCCTCGCGAGGCCGGCCTCCGACCCGGGGGCCGGCCGTCGCGGGGCTCGATCCGCGCGGCCGGGGCGGTGAGGCGCTACGTTGTCCCCCGGCGACGACCTCATGCGCACCCTCGGCATCGGCATCTTCGTCGTCACGTACCTGCTGATCGCGGCTCGCCGCCTGCGCTTCGCGGGCCTCGATCGCCCGGCCGCCGCGATGCTCGGCGCGGTCGCCTGCGTCGCGCTCGGCGTGCTCTCTCCCGACGAGGCCGTCGACGCGGTGGACGGCTCCACGCTCCTCCTGCTGCTCGGGGTGATGGGGATGGGCGCGTTCCTCGCGGCCGATGGGTTCTTCGATCGCCTCGAGGCGCACCTCGTCGCGCGCGCTCGCACCCCGACGCGGCTGCTCGCGGTGATCGTCTGGGGCGCGGGCGTGCTCGCGGCGCTGATCACCAACGACGCGGTCTGCGTGCTCGGCGCGCCGCTCGTCGTGCGCCTCGTGCAGCGCCACCGCCTCCCCGCCGTGCCGTTCCTCCTCGCCCTCGCCACCGGCGCCAACACGGGGAGCGTCGCGACCCTCGTCGGCAACCCGCAGAACATGCTCTGCGGGATCCTCGGCCACCTCTCGTTCCTGGACTTCGCGCTCCGCATGACCCCGGTGGCCGTCGTCGGCCTCGCGATCAACCACGGGCTGCTCGCGATGATGTTCCGCCGCGAGCTCGCCGCCGTAGAGCTCGCGCCGCCGGGCCCCGCCGAGCCGCTCGGCCGCCGCAACGCGGTGACCCTCGCCGTCATCGCGGCGACCGCGGTGGCCTACGCGAGCGGGCTCCCCCTCGCGTGGACGGCGGCGGCCGGCTTCATCGCGCTGGTGCTCCTGCACCGAACGGACACCCGCGACCTCTGGGGGCGCATCGACTGGGCCTTGCTCCTCTTCTTCGCCGGGCTGTTCGTGGTGGTCGAGGGGCTCGTCCGGTCGGGCGCGCCCGCGTGGGCCTTCGCGCGCTTCCCGCTGCCCGCGCTCGCGGCCGGCCCGGGCGGCGGCGCGGCGTTGGCCACGGTGTTCCTCGTCGGCTCGAACGTCGTGTCGAACGTGCCGTTCATCCTCGTGGTGCGCGAACCGATGACACAGCTCCCCGACCCGACCCTGGGCTGGCAGCTCCTCGCGATGGCCTCGACGTTCGCGGGGAACCTGACCTTGCTCGGGTCGGTCGCGAACGTGATCGTCGCCGAAGCCGGTCGTGACGTGGGCTCGTTCGGCTTCTGGCAGCACCTGCGCGTGGGCGCGCCGCTCGCGCTGGTGACGACCGCGCTGGGCACCGCGTGGCTGCTCTGGCTCGGGTGAACGCGATCAGCGGCGACGCCGCCGGCCGCGCCGGCTGCGCGCGCTGCGCCGGCTCCGTCGGCTGGCCGCCACGCGACGCGCCCGGAGCGCGCGCGCCTGCCGAGCCCGCGCCCGCCGGCGGGCTCGCGCCGCGGCTCGCGCGCGGGCCGACGCGCTCGGCGCCGGGGCGGCCACCTCACCGTCGCTCTCGAGCCGGGTCCGCAGCGCCTCGAGCGCGGCGCGGCGGTCGGCGGGGAGGTCCTCGTCCTCGAGGAGATCGCGGACCCGCTCGACGCCCTCCTCGGGGTAGACGCGCGCGAGCATCGCGGTGGCGCGAGCTTGCTCTGCGCCCGTCGACGCGAGCCGCACGAGGTCGTCGAGCATCCGGGGATCGCCACGCGCCGTGTCGTCGACGCGCTGGGCGAGGTCGTAGCGCTCGATCGCGGAGGTCTCGTGACCGTCCGCGACGAAGCTCTGCGCCAGCAAGAGGTGCGGGCGCGGGTCGCTCCGATCGGCCCGCGCGAGCGCTCGCAGCGCGCGGTCGTCGTCGTGCGAGAGCGCCCGGCCCGCGAGCACCTCGCGCCGCGTCCGGACCAGCTCCGGCGTCAGCGGGCGCACGCGCCACGGGTTCGGACCGAGCGGCTCGTTCTCGGCCTCGGCCTCCGCCGCGGCGGTGGCCTCGGCGTCCTGGGCGTCCTCCGGGTCGACGGGCGCGCCCGCCTCGGGGGGCGCCTCATCGTCGTCCGCCTCGTCGTCGTCCGCCTCGTCGTCGTCCGCTTCGTCGAGGGCCTCCCACACCGTCCAGTCGCCCGCGACCTCGTCGGCGAGGCTCATCGGTCCGGCCTCGACCGGGGCGATCTCCATGTCGGCGGGCTGCGTGTCCACGGGATCGGGGTCCGCGCGTTCCGGGTCGGGCTCGGCGAGCGGCTCGGCCCCCACCTCGTCGGTGACGAACGCCTCCGGGGCGCCGTCCGCGCGGGGCAGGACCACGAACGCCCAGAGCCCGCCGGCCACGAGGCAGACCGCGAGCGCGACGCCCGTGACGATCGCTCCGAAGCGCCCGCCTTCGCGGGTCGGGGCCACCGGGCGCGCGTCGGGCACCGCGGGCTCCTGCGGCGGCTCGCCGCTCGGCGGCGTGACGTAGACGCGCGGCGCCGAGGTCTGCGACGAGCCGCGCGAGCGCGCCGCCGGGGTCGCGGGGATCGTCGGCTCGGGGGTCGACAGCTCGAGCGCGGGCTCCGTCGGCGCGTCCCCCGCGACGGCCGGCCGGGTCCACGGCGAGGGCAGCGCCAGCAGCGCGTCCCGCATCGCCGCGGCGCTCTCGAAGCGCGCGCCGACGTCCTTGGCCATGCCCTTCTCGAGCAGCGCCTTCAGCTCGGGCGTCGCGCGGATGGGCCGGCCCCCGACGCCGAGGTTCGGGACCGCCTCGGTCAGGTGCTGGCGCACGACCTCGGGCAGCGAGCCGACGAAGGGGCGCCGCCCCGCGAGCATGTGGAAGAGCAGGACGGTGAAGGAGTAGAGGTCGGTGCGAGCGTCCATCTCGCCGCCGACGGCTTGCTCCGGCGACATGTACCCGGGCGTCCCGAACGCGATGCCCGAACGCGTCAGCACCGTCTGCGGCTTGGCCTCGTCGTCGCCCTCCACGAGCTTCACGAAGCCGAAGTCGAGGATCTTCACGTGCTGGGCGTTGGTCGGCGTCTCGCTGAGGAAGATGTTCGCGGGCTTGAGGTCGCGGTGAACGCAGCCCGCCTCGTGCGCGTAGGCGAGCGCGTCGATCGTCTGGAGCGCGATGTGGCGCACCACCGAGTCGGGCAGCGTCTCCTCCTCGATCCGCTCTTCGAGCGTCTGGCCCTGGAGCAGCTCCATCACGAGGTAGGGGCGGCCGTCGGCGACGCTGAAGTCGCTGAGCTTCACGATGTGCGGGTGGTCGAGGGACGCGAGCGCCTTCGCCTCGCGCTCGAACCGCGGGCGCATCTGCGGGTGGTGCGCGTACTGCGGCTGCAGCGTCTTGATGGCGACGGGCACGTCGCGCTCGAGGTCCCAGCCGCGGTAGACCCAGCCGATGCCCCCGTCGCCGAGGGCGCCGTCGATGCGGTAGCGGCCCTCGAGCACCGTGTCCGGTGGCAGGCGCTCCGACGCGGGCTCTTCCGCAGGCTCCGGCACGGACCCTGACGATAGCAACGCGGGCCGCCGCCGTCCTTCGTCGCAGAACCAGGTAGGGGTTTCCCCGCACCTCTGTCGCGCGGGGAATTTCGCGCGAAGGGCGCGAAGGGAGCAAAGAGGGTTTCGGTTGTCGATGCGCGCGTGTCGGTGGTCTGGGGGCGCTTCGCGCGGGGAATTTCGCGCGAAGGGCGCGACGGGAGCAAAGAAGCTCTTCTATCGATGCGCGGGCTCGGTGGTCTGGGGGCGCTGCGGGTGCCGTTGACCTTCGACCCCCTTGGCCCCCTCTGCGCCCTTGGCGCGAAATTCCGACCCGTCTCGGGCTGCCGTCGGACCGATTCGGCTCCATAACGCGCTGGCCATGACGTCCGGCGCACCGACCACGAACCGAGCACTGACGGTCGCGGCGCTGCTGGCGTCGATGTTCATGGCGGCCATGGAGGCCACCGTCGTCGCGACCGCGATGCCCACGGTGATCAGCGAGCTCGGCGGCCTCGCCCTCTACGGCTGGGTCGGGGCCGCGTACCTCCTCGCGTCCACCGTGACGGTGCCGTTCTACGGCAAGCTCGCCGACCGGCACGGCCGCAAGCCGATCCTCTCGATGGGCGTGATCGTGTTCCTGATCGGCTCCGTCGCGAGCGGCGCGTCGACGAGCATCGAGCAGCTCATCGTGTTCCGGGCGGTGCAGGGCCTGGGCGCCGGCGCGATGCAGCCCATCGTGCTGACCGTCATCGGCGACCTCTACACCCCGGCCGAGCGCGGCCGCGTGCAGGGCTTCTTCGGCGCGGTGTGGGGCATCGCCGGCGTGGCCGGGCCGCTCCTCGGCGGCGCGATCGTGTCGATGACCACGTGGCGCTGGGTCTTCTGGATCAACGTGCCCCTCGGCCTCCTCGCGCTCGTCGTCCTCGGCGTCGCGTTCCGCGAGGCGCCGCGCCCCAAGGCGCGCACCCGGCTCGACCTCGCGGGCGCGGGGACGGTGATCCTCGCCGCGCTCTCGATCCTGCTCGCGGCCTCCGGGGTCCTGCCGCTCGTCACCGGCCCCGCCGGCGCCGTCCTGCTCGTCGTGTTCGTGTGGATCGAGAGCCACGCCGAGGACCCGGTGTTGCCGATCGCGCTGATCCGGCGGCGGCTCATCACCGTCGCGGGCGTCGTCTCGCTCCTGCTCGGCGCCGCCATGATGGCGGTGCTGACCTTCCTGCCTCTACACGTTCAAGGCGTCTTGTCGGGCGCGCCGACCGACGCCGGCCTCGTCATCGCCCCGATGCTCGTCGGCTGGCCGGTCGCGTCGGCGATCACGAGCCGGATGATCGTGCGGATCGGCTACCGCGCCCCGATCCGGATCGGCGTGTTCGTCTCCACCGTGGGCTTCGTCAGCCTCGCCCTCACCGCGACGCTCCTCGCCCCCGCGTGGGCGCTCGGCCTGAGCATGCTCGTGTTCGGCGCGGGCATGGGCCTGTCGAACACCGCCCTGATCATCAGCGTGCAGGCGAGCGTCGGCTACGAGCAGCGCGGCGTCGTCACCGCCTTCACCCAGTTCGCCCGCACCATGGGCGGCGCCCTCGGCGTCGGCGCGCTCGGCGCCGTCCTCGCCGCCCAGCTCGGCCGCCGCCTGCCCCCCGAGACCGTGCGCGCCCTCCTCGATCCCCACGCCGCCGGCGTCGTCTCCGCGCCCGGCGTCGCCGAGGCCCTCGGCGGCGCGCTCGCCCCCCTCTTCTGGGCCGGCGCCGCCGCCACCGTCTTCGCCCTGATCGCCGTCATCGCCCAACCCGCCGACGAGTCCCCCGCCGCCGCCACCGCGTGAGGCGCCGCCGGCTCAGCCGCAGCGCTGGTAGACGATCGAGCGATCGGCGAGCGATCGGGGACGCTCTTCGTCAGTTTCGTCAGTTTCGTCAGTTTCGTTCTCGATCGAGCGATCGAGGGACGCTCTTCGTCCGATTCGTCAGTTCCGTTTCGAGCGATCGGGGACGCTCTTCGTCCGATTCGTCAGTTTCGTCCGATTCGTCAGTTCCTGCTGGGCGGCACCGGGGACGATCTTCTTCGATTTCTTCATCCGCCTCGGAGCGCCCGACCCGCGCGTCCGGCGGGAGATCCGGAGCGCGCGATCGTATGGTCGCGCATGCGGTCTCGAAGCCTCGCGCTCGCGCTCCTCATCTCGGCCTGCGGGGACCCCGCGGTTGGTACCGACGCTGGCGCACCCGCGCCCGACGCCGGCGCCGTGACCTGCCCGGCCGACCCGTCCTCGGCGGCGGGCGAGGCGTGCGATCGGCTGGGCGCCACCTGCGCGTCGGACGCGTGCGGCGCCGACCGATGCGCCGCGGGCTGCGTCGAGCTCGTCTGCGCCGAGGCCCCCGACGGTCCGCGCTGGACGCAAGCGGCGGGCTGCACGGACGCCGGCGCGATGGACGCGGGCGCGATGGACGCGGGCGCGACGGACGCGGGGGCGCTGGACGCGGGCGCGATGGACGCCGGCGCGATGGACGCGGGGCCACCGGGCGCCTGCGCCGCGCTCGCCGCCGACACGACGCACCTCCTCCACGACGCGGACACGAGCGCCTCGCTCGGCTCGGTGGTGTGGGACGGCGCTGGCTACGCCGTCGTCTGGGCGCAGCTCACCTCCCGCGACCCCGTGATCTTCGCGCTCTACTTCGGCCGCGCCGATCGCGAAGGCAACCCCGTCCCGGGCAGCGTCCGGCGCCTCTTCGAAGACGCGGAGCTGCAGGTCGGCGGCGCCCTCGCCCTCGGCGACGGTGAGCTCGGGCTCGCGTACACGCGCGGCGCCACCACGGGCCTGACCGTGTCCAACCGGACGTGGTTCGCGCGCCTCGCGCTCGACGGGACGCCCCTCGACGGAACCGGCGTCCGGCTCAGCGACGACCACTGGCCGCAGCACGGCCACGACGTCGCGTGGAGCCCCACCCTGCGGCAATGGGCGGTGGCGTGGGAGGGCACCGACCCGCCCGGCGGCGGCATCGTGAGCCATCACGTCTACGCCACGCGCGTCGACGCCGCGGGCGCCGTCATCGACGCCACCCCCAACCGCCTCGACGCCCTGACCTCGACCGTCTTCCACGGCAGCTCGGCCCTCGTGTGGACCGGCGACCGCTTCGCGATCGGCCTGGCCGAGTACGCCTCGGTGAGCTCCACCCGCGTCGTCGTCGTCGAGCTCGACCCCGCCACCGGCGCCGCCGCGCGCACCATCGTCGTGGCCGCGCCCACCCGCCGACCGTCCAAGGTCTCCCTCGCGACCGACGGCGCCACCTACGGCGTCGTGTGGAACGACATCGAGCCGACCTCGACCGCGTCCTTCCGCCTCGCCGCCGTGGGCGGCGACCCGATCGGCGACGCCATCGCCGTCGGTGGCGCCGCGGGCGTCAGCTCGCCGACCGTCACCACGAGCGGCGGCACCTACCGCGTCGCCTTCCACGAGGGCGACGGTTCCACCGCGGCCGTGTGGTGGATGCGGATCGGCGACGACGGCGTCGTCCTCGACGCCGCCCGCCTCGTCGCGACCGGGACCCCGCCGTACTCGAGCTTCCCCGACATGGCGACCGACGGCTGCAACGACGCCATCGGCTGGGTCGGGATCGGCTCATTGCCCACCGGCGGGCAGGACACCGAGATCCACCTCGACGTGATCGCGGGGCCCTGAGGAGCCCGCCGCTCGAAGCGACCGGTGGTGTGACGCGCGCGCGGACTGCCGCTACCCTGACTCCGTGCGAAGCCCGTTCATGACCGAGCGTGCGCGAGACCAGGTCGACCGGATCCTCGAGCACGCGTGCTTCCCCGGGCTGGGGCTCCTCCTCGACCGCGACCGCCTCGTCGTCGCCGCGCACGGCGGTGCGGAAGGCACCGGCGTTCACGGAGTCGCCGATGTGTTCGGCGCGAGACCGGACGCCTCGCTCGTCATCGAGGCCCACACCCTCACCGATGGCCTGCGCGTCCAGCGCCACGAGCTCCGGGCCGGTTACATCCTGGTGATCGCGGTGCCCTGCGAGGTCATCCTCCGCACCGACCGCATCGACCGAGCGGTCGCCCTGCTCGACCGCATGCTCGTCGTCGGCGGCGTGATGGGATCGGGCTCGCCCGGCGACTCGGGATCGGGCGCCCCAGCGCTGGTGGGGCTCGATCGGATCATCGAGCGCTGAGACTTCGCTTCGCGAGGCGCAACTTGCCTTCCGAGAGACGACGTGGCCGAGCCGCCGTGGCGAGGGGACGATCCTCTTCAGCTTCTTCATGCTGCGCGAGGACGTCGATCGGCGCCAGCTCCTCGCGGCGGTCTGGAACGGATCCGAGAGCCCGCGATGCGATGGTCGGGTCTTCAAAGTCGGGTTTCTGAGGTCGGGCGCCTGCGGAGCCGCCTTCGGCGTCTCCTCCGGCGGCTCCGCGAGCCCGCTGCGCGGTCTCGCTCCGCGCGCGCCGAGCCCTTCGGTCTCGTCGCGTCGAGTGCGTCGGCGTCGAAGAAACTGAAGAGGATCGTCCCCTGGCGTTTGTCGTCCTCGGGGTAGGCGATGAGCTTCGATTGGGTGCCAGCGTGCGGGTCGGAGGTGAGGGAGGGCGTATCCTCGACGAGGAGACCGAGTGACCAGCACCTTCGAGATCCCCGACCCTTTCGTCATCGAGTCGGTCCAGCACATCGACTGGTATGACGGGCCCGTGACCGCGCTGCTCTCTGAACGATCGACCGGCCCATGGCTCGCGTTCCTCCTCGCGTCGCTGCGTCGTCCGTACCGACGCATCTACGGTCTCCTCCCGACCACGGCGGAGGTCGCGGAGGAGCTCGCTCGAATCCTCGAAGATGAGCCGTCCTCTCTGAACTGGTCGTGCCTCTCGAAGCGTTTCCACGTCGCCCTCGCCAACTCGGACGGCCCGCTCCTTCTCGTGCGTGGTGAGGGCCTCCACCCGCCAGCACCGCTCGAGCGGTGCCTGCTTTCCTGGAACCACTTCCGCGGCAGGGTCACCTTCACCGATGACGACGCGTACTCGCAGGAGCGCGCGAAGTTCTGGAACGAGGTCTTCGACGACCCTCCCGACGAGGACGAGCGATAGATCGTCCCCTGCTCGGAGCGCGTCCATCACACTGCGCGCATGCCCATTCGCTACGTCATCGGAGACGCCACCCGCCCCCAGGCCGACGGTCCCGCCATCATCGTCCACGTGTGCAACGACATCGGCGGCTGGGGCCGTGGTTTCGTCCTCGCCATCTCGAAGCGCTGGTCCGAGCCTGAGATCGAGTTTCGGAAATGGGCCCGAGGCGATCTGGCGCAGCCGTACGGACTTGGCGAGGTCCAGCTCGTCCAGATCGAGCCCGAGCTCTGGGTGGCGAACCTCGTTGGCCAGCACGGCGTTCGACGCCGTGGGGGTGCGGCGCCCGTGCGCTACGAGGCGATACGAGAAGGACTTGGCAAGGTCGCCAAGCTCGCGATCGAGGTCGGCGCGAGCGTCCACATGCCGCGGATCGGCTGCGGCTTGGCAGGCGGCCGGTGGGAGGAGGTCGGCCCGATCGTCTCCGAGACGCTGAGCAACCTCGATGTAACGGTCTACGACTTCGAGAGCTGAGCTTGCTGCCTGGCATGGTTCCTTGCGATGCACGCGCCGGCGTTCGACCATGCGCTAGCTGGCGGTGCGAGGGATCGCCTAGCCACTCACGCGCTCGTTCGAGCCGACGCCCAACTCCCTCACCCACGCGGCGATGGAAAGACGCGGGAGACCGCGCGAGCTCCAGGTCATGGCGTCAGCGTGGATCGAGCGCGTTCCTCAGTGCGCTCGCGAACGCCCCTGCGTCCTCGCGGGCCTGACGGACCTCGACTGACGGCGAGCCGAGCGTACGTACGGTGAGGTACCGAAGCAGGCCCTGGACTACGGGGTCGAGGAAGCCCGAGAGCTCGGCCACGGCTTCGAGGGCGGGGAGGGCGATGTCGACGACCCGTCCGGCGTCGAGCTCGCGGGTGGTCGCTCCGGACTCGGCGTGCCACAGCTGGGTGAGCAACGCGCGGACCGTGTGCTCGACGGGTCCGTTCACGACCAACGTGAGCTTCATGACCCCCATCGAGAGCTCGGGAAGTCGCTCGGGGCTGCAGGTGCGGCCCTCCGCTCTTCTCCACGCGGTCTCGAGCACATCGCGGGCGGCGTCGACCGGAACGTCGGTCGGAACCGTCTCCGGCCCCAAGGCCAACAGGAACGGGCCGGTGCTGCCGAGCTCGACGATCGGGAACAGCGCCTCGAACACGAAGGCGAGCTGAAGCCAGAGCCGCCACGGCTCTCCAGGTGCGACGTCGTCGAGGGCACCGGCCCAGGCGTCCAAGGCGTCGTCCATGTTGGACTCCATGCCACGCCCGCGTTAGCGCCCACAAGGTCCGACCCTCGATGATGAGCGTTGCGTCCATCCGGCGTGGAGCGACCGTCGAAGCCGCGCCAGCGTGTGCGAAGCTCGGTCCGTCGATTCTGGCCGAGCTCTTCACCCAACGGAGCACACGCCGGTTGTCAATCTCGCGTGCACGTGAGTTGCGTCTCGAAGCGCTTCTTTGGGCGGTCACGAACGCGGTCACCAGCCACCTCAGCCGTTCAGGGACCGAGCCGCCGTGGCGAGGGGACGATCCTCTTCAGCTTCTTCATGCTGCGCGCGGACGTCGATCGGCGTCAGCTCCTCGCGGGGGTCTGGAACGGATCCGAGAGCCCGCGATGCGATGGTCGGGTCTTCGAGGTCGGGCGCCTGCGGAGCCGCCTTCGGCGTCTCCTCCGGCGGCTCCGCGAGCCCGCTGCGCGGTCTCGCTTCGCGCGCGCCGAGCCCTTCGGTCTCGTCGCGTCGAGTGCGTCGGTGTCGAAGAAGCTGAAGAGGATCGTCCCCTGGCGTTCGCGCCCGGTGAGGGCGAAGCTGGAGACGAGCAAGACGCGCTGCTTGACTGGTGCAAGCCCTTCGTGGGGCGATGACGGGCCAGGTCCGCGGCCCGGTCGCCGCTCGAAGTCTCCTGCCCCGCGGATCTCGTCCGCTCGTGCGACTCCCGGCTCGACGGATCTCCAGACGACCGAACGGCTGGCGTTCCCCCTGAACCTGGCTCGTTGCGGCGCCAGGGCGCCAGGTGCTGAGCAGCTATCGTCTCGGTCGATGTGGGCCTCGAGGTCCTCAGCGAGGTCTTCCCGGTCGCGCTCGCGGAGCAGCCGAATCGTCGCCTCCTGGTTCCACATCAGGGCCAGTCGGCCGCCGGAGCCCATACGGCCTCCGGCCTCGAATACCGCGAGCACGCGGTGGCAGCCACTGCAGCGCAGAAGGGCGGCGCGCGGATGCCGGCCAGGCCGACAGCGGAAGAGGTTGTGCTGGACGAACCGAAGGTCCGGAGGCTGTACGAGAGGGAGCGGCGTGCCGCAGTAGGGGCAGTCGGTAGCCGGTTGGGCGGCTTCGCGCGGATTCACGACGACGCGTCTCGGGGGCACGCGAGTAGGGTACGGGAGGGACCACGTGGGTTCACGGCTGTGCTCGACGAACGTGTGTTCCGAGAGCGTCGCCGACCCCGCATCGACCGAACGGTCGCCCTGCTCGAGCGCATGCTCGTCGTCGGCGGCGTGATGGGCTCGGGCTCGCCCGGCGACTGGGGATCGGGCGGCCGGCGCTCGTCGGGCTCGACCCGATCATCGAACATTGAGGAGGACGTACAGGCCCCCGTGGCTATCGTGCTCCCGTGGGCTCGCCGTTCTCCGAAGCGCAACGACGGGATATTCGAGCCGTGCTCGACGCGCTCGACATCGGCCCGTCCGAGCTGCTCGTCGCGATCGATGCGGAGACTGGTGAGCGGCTCACGCGGCGAGGTCGGGTGGAGCCGGCCCACCAGGCGTGCGCCGACGCCGACCCGCGCCATCGCCCGCGCCGTGCGCGGTGGACATGTGAGCGCCACGGCCTCTTCGGTGAGGTGCTCGTCGCGGCGGACCGTGTGGGCATCCTCTTGGTGAGCTTCGATCCGCGCTCGGAGCGAGGGCTCGCCGAGCTTCGCGGTGCGACGCGTGAGATCGCACGCATCCTCGGAGGTCCCGACGACGCGACCAGTGCCCTCGTGGCACCCGTTGGAGGCGGCGGCCCGCACGCGGGTGCATTCGCGGCGCGTCTCGAGCGCTGAAGTACCAGCGAGTGGAGTTGCGCGCTCATCGCGAGCTGTGCGCCGGCACGCCGCGGTGGCCTGCTGGAAGGTTGCCAAGCCCGCGCTCGAGGTCGGCGCGAGCGTTCACATGCCGCGGACCGGGTGCACCGGCTCGCACTTCAACGCTCGCCTCACGATCTCTGCGAGGTCGGTTCCCGGGGCGAGCTCACCACGGACTCGTTCGAGCATCGCCGTCGCCTCGCGCTCGCTCCACGACATGGAACGGAGCGCCTGCTTCGCGTCGCGCATCACCGCCGCGCTCCGACCCTCGACCAGCGACGCGCCGTATGGCCTGCCGTCGGCGTGCCGATACACGAGCCCCGGCGCTGACGCCGCTCGACCTGCCTGCGGGTCTTGGGCGGGACAGTCTGCGATGCCCGCTTCGCCGAGCCCTCACCATCGACGACACCGACGTGCTCGGCGTCGCAGTGAGCCATCGACACCGTCAGGTCGTCGACCGGACCGACTCGCCGGCGGCCTCGATCACCGCACCGCGGTGCGGGTCGAGGGTCGGCGCGATCTGATACGGCGCCCGCCCCGACGCGCCCTCACCAGCACCGGGCGGCGTCTCAGCGTCGCGCGGCCTCCTCCGCCAGCACCGCTCGCACCTCCATGAGGATGGCCCCGAGCCGGTTGCGCCCGCTGCCGTCGCCGGCGTCGCCCCAGTAGGCGTCGTTCTCCGTGTGCTCGACGAGCTTGGCGGTGCCGGTGGCGAGGAGCTTGGCGGCGAGGTCGGGGTGCTGACGGAACTTGGCTTCGACCGCGGTTCGCATGACGGAGTCCTTGCGGCTCTCCCAGTCGCGGCGGAGCTTGCGGCGACGATCGCGGCCTCTTCGCGCGGCCTCGCCAGGGGTCTTCGCGGCGCGGACGGCGGCGCGGTCGGTCGGGTCCTCGAACTTCTGCGCCTGGAAGTAGTGCTCCGAGGTCCGCCAGCGCTCGCCGGCGATCTCGATGGGGTAAGGCGCGAAGTTGGAGAGCTCGCCGTGCTCGGCGACGACGCTGTAGAAGCGGATGACGGTGGGCATGGGACTTCGAGGGAGCACCGCGCCCACGGCGCAAATCGAGACCAGCCCGCGCGAAGCGCGGGCGTCGGTCGAGAGGAGCGAGGGGGAGAATCAGTTGGCGAGGCGCGGGAAGAACTGGCCGCCCTCGAGGACGCGCTTGCTCTCGTCGCCGTCGGGGACGTCGTTGGGCCAGACCTCGAGGTGAGCCTCGCCCACCATCTGGTCCTTGTCCTTGATCCAGGCGTTGCGCTCTTCGATCCACGCGAGGCACGCCTTCTTCGCGGCGTCGGTCAGGGCGCGGGTGTCCTCGACGACGGTGAGGCCGGAGTCGACCTCGTAGCGAACGGAGATCGGGCGGTCGGGGTCGAGGTCGCCCGCGTCGGCGTTGGCGTCCTTCTGGAGGCCCTCGATGAGCTCCATCTCCTTGCCGTACTGCTCCATCGCGGCCTGGACGTTCTTCATGTCGTACGCGGCCTTGAGCTTCAGCTCCTCGGCGTCGTAGGGGCGCATGGCCTCCTTGAGCCGGCGGCTGTCGGCGGGCGAGGTGTCCGACAGGACCGAGACGATCTCGAGGTTCTGCGGGCGCTCCTTGAGCCACTCGATGCAGGTCTCACAGTCGGGCATCCCCGCCACGAGCATCTCACCCGTCTCGAGGTTGCGAACCTTCACTTCGAAGTCGGCCATGTCGGGACCATTGCCGAACCTGGGCGCGCGGACAAGAGTGATCGACGTGCGTGGCCTGCCCCTGTTGGTGCTCATGGTCGGATGCGCCGGGAGCCACCCCTCGGACCGGCCGCTGATCGGGGACTGCGAGGCGGCGTTCGTGGACGCGCGCCAAGGCGACCCCTGCGCGCTGACGGGCGAGTGCGGCGCCGCGAGCCGCGATGGGGCGACGCGCGACGCGGCGGTCTGCGACTCGGGCGCGCTGCTCCGCTCGCGCATCGAGGAGCGGGTCGAGGGCTCGGTCGGGCCCTGCCCGGGCACCCTCGACGAGGAGAGCGACACGTTCCTCTCGCTCACCCCCGCCGAGCTCGGCTGCGTCGACGCGACGTTCTGCACGGAGCTGCTCGGCGGCGGGGTGTCGCTGCGCCGCGCCCACGTCTGCGAGCTCGGGCCCGTCGAGGCCGCGCGCGACGGAGTGACCCACGGCGACTGCGCCACCGCGGTCGCCGAGGGCGACGACGGCGACGCGTGCGCGGGGGCGTTCGCGTGCATCGCCGACCGCGAGCTCGCGCCCGGCGAGTTCCTCCCGATCCTCGGCTGGTGCGACGGTGGGGTGCTCCGCCTCGCCGCCACCCAGACGCTCATCCACGGCGGGCCGTAGAATTTCGCGCGAAGGGCGCGAAGAGGGCAAAGGGGGTGGGGGGTACGGCCTAGTCCCGCTCCGCACCGCCTCCCTCTCTTCGCTCCCTTCCCGGTCTTGGCGCGAAATTGCCGGGAGACTACGGGATCGTCAGCTCGGCCACCGCCGCGGGGTAGGCGTCGACGAGCGCGTACGCGCGCACCGCGCCGGTCGCCGCGCCGGCGTCGAAGGTGAGCGTCACGGCGTCGACGGTGCCGTCGCCCGCGGCGGTCTGCTCGGTGCCGCCGACGTAGTCGACGCGCACGGGGGTGCCGGTCGCCGCGTCGAGCAGGAGCACGCCGAGGTTGTGCTCGTCGGCGCGCAGGCTCGATCCGGTGAAGGTGGCGGTGACGGTCGTGGCCGTCGCCGCGAGCGCGACGGCGCCGATCCCCGCGGGCGCCGTCTGCACGCCGCCCTCGTGGGGGCGCAGGTCGGAGGCGCCCCACGCCAGCAGGATGTCGGTCGCGGGGTTGCAGAACCCGAGGCGCTGGAGGAACTCGCCGTAGAAGTCGATCTGGCCGCAGACGACCTGCGCGGTGAGGGTCGGGCTCGCCGCGGCGACGCCCATCGGGTCGACGCGGGTCGACACGCGGAACGACTCGAAGGGCAGCGGGAAGCCGTTGAACTCGATGGTGAAGCCCTCCTCGTTGATCATCGTGAGGGCGCCGCCGTCGTAGCTCACCTCGAGCGCGAAGCGGACGTCCGAGGCGGGGTCGACGATCGTGGGGCCGCCGCCGTCGCCGGGCAGCGCCCCGACGCCCCACGCGATGGCGCGGTCGGGCGTGCCCTCGATGAGGCCGACGAGGTAGTGGATCGAGTCGAAGCCGATCTGGTTGTAGCTCGGCAGGATCGTCGGCATCGGCGCGGCGATGCGCGAGATCTCGAAGATCGCGGCGTCGTCGCCCGGCGCCGCGGGGATCGGCAGCGCGAACGCGCCCTCGTCGCGCGCCGCGACGGCGAGCGTGAAGGTCTCGTCGAAGCTCCCGCCGACCGTCCCGCCGGTGAAGCGGAGGCCCTCGCGGTCGAGGTTCTCGAGGAAGTCGCCTCGAACCCGCACGGTCACGGTCCCGCCCGCCGCGTCCGCCCACGGCGCGGTCGGCACCACGGTGAGGAAGGTCCGATCGCCCGACACCGTCGCCGTGTGCGCGACGTCCGGGGTGACGGTGACGGTGACGCTGTCGGAGTCGATCCGCGCGAGCTGCGTGTCGCCCGCCTCGCGGACGAAGAGCGAGAAGGTCAGCGGCTCGTTCGCCTCGACGCTGCTCGGCGCCGCCGCGCGCGGGCCGCCGAAGCGGTCGGTGAAGTAGAGGAACGCGCCGTCGCTCGGCAGGTCCTCGCTCGGGCCGAGCGTGCAGCGCGCGTCCGCCGCGGCGCTCGGGCGCAGGCAGTAGTCGTAGGGCACGAAGTACACGCCGCCGTTCTCGCCCGCGAGCACGACGCCGGTCGGGCCGAGCGCGGGCGACGAGTTCAGGTCGCTCCGCTGGTCGTCCATCGTGACCGAGCCGCCGCCGCCGCGCGCCCAGTCGCCGGTGGCGCGCATCGCGAAGCGCAGGGTGCCGTCGGGGTTGAGCACGAACAGGCGGCCCTCCCCGGAGCCCACGTAGATCTGGTCGTCGCCGTCGATCGCGGGCGACGAGCGCACGGGCTCGAGGGTGTCGAAGGACCAGACCACGGAGCCGTCGGCCGGGCTCAGGGCGTAGATCGTCCCGTCGGCGGCGGGCTGGATGATCGTGCCGTCGGAGAGCTGCCCCGCCGACGCGTACACGTGGTCGCGCGCGCCGAAGGACCACATCTCCATACCGTCGCTCTGGCGGAGCGCGCGCGCGTAGCCGTCGAAGCTCCCGACGACGGCGAGGTCGTCGGCGCCGAGGCCGGTGAGCATCATGCTCGCCGCGACGGTCCCGCTGGCTTGCGCGCGCCACCGCGGGCGGCCGTTGCCCACCGCGAGCGCGAACAGGTTGTCGCCGAGGAGGAAGTTGTTGCCGATGAACAGCTGCGACGTCGCCGCGTTCACCGCGGGCAGCGACCAGGTCTGGTCGCTCGTGTGGAAGCACCAGCGCTGCTCGCCGGTGTCGCGGTCGATCGCGTAGGTGCAGAAGTTGTCGTTGGGCGCGTAGAGCGTGCCGTCGGGGCCCATCGCGACGTTGCCCTCGAACCAGTTGATGAACGCGTCGTTCACCGACGGGTCGTCGGCCGCGAACGTCCACACCTCGTCGCCCGTCGCGCGGTCGCGCGCGTAGAGGTGCCCGTCGCCGGAGCCGAAGTACACGCGGCCGCGGTCGTCGAGGAGCGCGCTCGAGTCGATGATCTCGCCCGTCTCGAGCGACCACCGCTCGGTTCCGTCGGGCGCGAGCGCGTAGAAGGTGCGGTCCGCGGAGCCGACGTAGATGTTGCCGTCGCCGTCGATCACGGGGGACGAGAAGATCCCCTTGCCGGTCACGAACACCCACGGCGTCGACGTTCCGTCGTCGACCGGGTCGACGCTGGTGCGGCCCGTCTGCTCGGGGTTGGCGCGGAACTTCGGCCACGGCGCGTCCGGGTCGAGCGGGATGGTCGGCACCTCCGCGTCGACCGGCCCGCCCGCGTCCACCCCGCCGCCGTCGACGCCCGCGTCGGTGTCGTCGTCTCCGTCACAACCGAGCGCGCCCAGGATCGCCATCGCGATCCCGAGCGCGAGCCAGTGCTTAGCCATGCTTCGCCCTCCGTGGGTGCAGATAGCACCAGAGACGCGCCGCGGCTCAGCGGCTCGGGGCGTTTCGGGCGAGGGAATTTCGCGCGGAGGGCGCGAAGGGAGCAAAGAGGACTTCTTTTGTCGAGGCGTGGGTTCGGCGGTCTGGGGGCGCTTCGGGTGGCGTGCGCGGTTCGATTTCAACGCCAAGGCACGAAGGAACGCGAAGGCGCAAAGGGGAGAGAGGTGGGTGCGGGCGCGATGGTCGGGGGACGCGGTTCGGCGGTCTCCATCCCGTGCCCTCGCTCGATCCCACCTCCCCCCTTGGCTCCCTCCGCGCGCTTGGCGCGAAATTCCGGGGCTCACCGACAGTAGGTCTCGGCTTGCGCTCGGACGATGGCCTGGCGCGCGGCGATGGTCTCCTCGTCGAGCTGGACGCTGGGGGCCATCCGGGGGTCGCGGTTGCCGCGGGCGCTGTAGAAGATGCGCGGGTCGTCGACGATGTCCCAGAGCTCCTCGCCGGGCTGGTCGAGCAGCTCGCAGTTCCGGCCGCGGAGCGCCTCGATCATCATCGGGAGCGCCTCGACCGTGTGCTCGTGGGTGTCGTGGACGAGGATGATGCCGCCGGGGCCGCGGGGGTGGCGCTCCTGCCGGTCGAGCTGCGCCTGGAACTGCGTGAGCATCTCGTCGGGGTCGCGGGTGAGGGTGTCCCAGCCCGAGACGTTCCAGAGCACCTCGGTGTAGTGGTTCTCGGCGAGGATGTGGTCGACGCGGCGATCGCGGGCGCCGTAGGGCGGGCGGAACAGCCAGGGGCGCTCGCCGAAGGTCTGCATGAACGCGTCCTCGCTCAGGTCGATCTGCATCTGGATCTGCTCGTCGCTGAGCTGCGTCAGGTTCGAGTGGTCCCAGGTGTGCGAGCCGATGGTGTGGCCGCGCGCGGCCATCTCGCGGACCAGGGCGCGCTCCTCGGCGTGGTGGCGGCCGGCGAGCTGACGGCCGACGACGAAGAAGGTCGCCTTGATGCCGTACTGGTCGAGCGTGTCGAGGATGGGGCGGGTGGTCGAGGGCCGCGGGCCGTCGTCGAAGGTGAAGTGGACGATCCGGTGCTGGATGAAGCCGCGCGTCCAGAGGCCGTCTGCCATGTCGCTCGCGAGCGGGTCGCGCGCCTGACCCTCACCGGGGGCCTCGCCGTCGTCGAGGTCGGCCGGCTCGGCGGTGGCCGCGTCGGGCTGTATGGCCGCGACGGCCTCGGTGGCCGTGAGGAGGTTGAACATCGGCGCCTGGGCGTGGCCGGTGGCCCGGGGGCACAGCGCGGCGGCGAGCAACAGGACGGTCAGGGCGATGGAAGCGGTGCGGGTCGACATGCGCGTCCCCTCCGCAGCCTCCGTACCAACCCGCCCGAATTTCGATCGCTGGGGTTTTTCGGGAATAGCCACGCGCCGGGCGTGGCAAAGCGCCCACGCGGGTGCGTCGCGGGGGGTCCCTACGGCGCCGGCGCGCTCACCTTCCTCCGAATTCGTACGGGAACGTCCGGGGGCGGGCTTCGTATCATCCGGCCATGAGTCACTCCCCGATCCGGGATCTCGTCGGTCGCAGCCTCACGCCGATCCACGAGCCCGGCGGCATCATCGACACGTCCGAGACCTACCTGAGCCTCTTCGACGGCGCGGCCGCGGTCGGCGCCGAGGCCATCGCCGGCTCCGGGGTGGGCAGCGACCACTTCGCGGGCGAGCGGATCCTCGCGTCGGTGCTCTACCGCGACACCCCGAAGGGGCACGAGCATCGGCTGTCCCTCGCGATCACGGACCGCCGGACCGCGCTGTCGGGCTGGTCCTCGATCTCGGGGCCGATGACCTTCAACGAGAAGCGCGGCTCGGTGCTCCACGCCGAGCTGACCGGCGTCGAGGTCAAGAGCTCGCTCCTGTCGAACAAGATCACCCTGCGGCACGCCCGCGGCGCGCTAGAGCTGACCTTCGGCGAGGCGAACGCGCCGCTCGGGGCGTTCTTCCAGGCGATCGGGTCGATCCCGCCGCAGCACCGCGGGGAGCCCCCGACCCCGTTCGTGACTCCGTCGGAGCCCGACCCGACGGGCGCGTCCGCGGCGGCGGCGGGCCTCTTCGTCGAGGACCACGAGGCGCGCTCGATGCTCGGTCAGGTGGCCGCGAGCGCCGCGCAGGGGAACCTGGACGCGGCCGCGGGTCAGGACTTCGTGGGCCGCGTCCTCTTGGCGCATCGCACCCGGGCGGGCGGCCCGGGGATGCGCGACGAGCGGTGGATCTCGCCGATGTCGTCCCAGGACCTCGGACACACGCTGGTCCGCGTGTTCGGTCAGCCCACCGCGCATCAGCAGCCGCAGCCCGGGGTCGAGATGCTCGACTTCCGGATCGACCCGCGGCGCGACTACCTCGGCGCGGCGATGACAGCGCTCGGCGTGGCCTCGAAGATCACCTTCGGGATCGGCGTCAGCCCGGGCAAGGCGATCGCCAACGTGCTCATGAAGCGCCGCGAGGTGACCGAGCTGCGGGTCCTGTTCGCGGACCTGCCCGGCTGCTGCGCCTACCGCCTGTTCGGGCACGGCGTCCCCGTCGAGCAGGTCGACGCCCGGGTCGCGCAGCGCATCCACGAGGTGCTGATCGCGTCCGCCTACCCGGTGCTCGCGCGCCGCGCGGCGTACGGCTGGGGCGTCGCGTACGACGCCCTCTGGTCGAACGGCTGAGCGGCTCAGGGCGTCAGGTCGGCGCACTGCACCTTGGCGTAGCAGCTGCCGTTGCCGCCGCTGGCCCAGATCACCCAGCCTCCACCCTCGCGGCGCATGCCCGTGGACGGCTCGAGCTGCTCCTGCGTCGCCTGGCTGCGCTCGATGACGTAGCCGCTCGCGAACTGGCAGTCGAAACCGCCGCCGACCGCCATGTCGCCGTCGTCGCACCACGCGATGACCTCGGTGCGCATGCCCGGGGTCAGCGTCGCGTTGTCCTCCCGGCGGTAGAAGCCGAGCACGCCGGAGGGGCCCATCGGGCCCGGCTCGCCCATGGCCCCCATCGCGCCCATCGGCCCCTGCGGACCCGTCGCCCCTTGCGGGCCCTCGGGTCCGGTCATCCCCATCGGGCCGGCCGGCCCCGTCTCGCCCGGCGGACCCTCGGTGGTCCCACAGCCCGGGAGCGCCCCAAGGAGCCCCACGAGCAGCACGAAAGCGCTCTTCTTCATCATCCGCGAACCTCCTCCGCGCCATCTATCACGGGAGGGCGGCCTCGGACGATCAGGGAACGCAGAGGCAGATCGCTTCGTAGCTGTCCACCGGGAACGGGGTGCCGCAGGCCGTGCCGGTCTCCCCGGCGTCGCTGAACACGCAGCCCGGCCGCCCCACGCAGCTGCTGCTGCCCTCGACGTCGTCGACCGACAGGCCCACGGCGTCGTCGCAGCGCATGGAGCTGTTGGCGCAGACGAGGGAGCACGTGTTCGTCGAGCCGCCCCCCTCGCCCCAGAGGACCGAGGCGCAGCGGCCGGCGCGGCACTGCTCGGCGCCCGTACCCGAGCACGAGTCGTTGCACGCGCCGCAGTTGTCGTAGTCGGTCTGGAGGTCCCTGCAGTAGCGGCCGCAGAGCGCCGCGCCGCCCTCGTCGCAGGTGAGGCGGACGGTGAGGTCGCGCGTGGCCTCGAGGCCGGCGCTGTCGAAGAAGCGCGCGCGCAGCGGGCGATCGACGCCGCCCACCGGCGCCGCGATCGCCTGCACCGCGTCGAGGTCGGCGAGCGACAGGGTCAGCGAGAAGCTGCCCTCGCCGCCGGTCGAGACGAACGCGCCGTACGTCCCGCCGCTCGGCGCCTCGAGCTGGCCGCCGATCAGGTCGGCGATCCCGTCCGGGTCGGTGACGACCGCGGTGATCACGAGCGAGCTCCCGGGCGTCAGCGTGGTGACGTTCGTGGTGAGCGACAGGATGCGCGGCGCCGACGGATCGCCGCCGCTGCAGAAGCCGGCCCCCGAGCAGGTGCCCGTCCCGCAGCTCCCGCAGGGGACGGTGGGGCACGCCGGGTCGAGGCCGCACTCGCGCGCCGAGCAGTCGGGCGTGCAGCTGCGTTCGCAGGCCGCGGTGTCCAACATGCAAGACGTGTTGCACGCCAGGGCGCCCTCGCCGAGGCCGAGCGCCGCGCACGACTGGCCGCCCAGATCCGCGCCGTCGCAGACGTCGCTCCCGTTGCGTACGCCGTCGCCGCAGGTGTCCTCCCCGCCCGGTCGGCGGGGTCGGCCGTCGACGCAGCCGGACACGATCGAGAGCAGACAACCGGCGCAGAGCCACAAAGCCAAGGAACGCTTCATCGAGACCTCCGCCAGCTCTTACGAGGTCGGCGCGGAGGATCTCCCCGCTCCGTTCGCCGGCTCAGCGGGTGGGGTCTTCGATGGCCTCCGAGGTGCACTCGGGCGGCGCGGTGACGGGGTTGCACCGCGACGGAGTGCCGCCGGGCATCTCCACGAAGTAGGGCACGTCAGGCCGGGGCGCGGGCACGTCGGTGCTGATGATCTGGGCGCCCGTCTCGAGCGCCGCGGTGAGCTCCGCCTCGAGCGCCGCGCGGTCGGAGGAGAGGGCTTCGACGATGCTCACCGCGCGGGTCCGCACGATCAGCCCCGCCTCGACGGCGGCGCGCACGTCGGGCCCGGGCGTGTTCAGGATGCGGACCGCGGCCCACGGATCGTCGGCCTCGGCGTCGGCGAAGATCAGCCGACCGTCGAGCCCCGCGCCGTCGTGCGCGTACTCGACGCACCACGCGCGGTCGCAGTTGAGGAAGAAGAGGAAGCGGCCGCGCACCTCGCCGAGCGTCGGCCAGCCGCGCGTCGCGATGGCCTCCGCGAGGGTGGCCGCGTCCCCGCGCACGAGGTCCGGCGTGACGAGCAGCTCCTCGGGGAGCACCGCGAGGATCTCCTCCTCCATCGACACCATCAGCTCGGAGACGGTTCGGTCCCGGCTCCCCTTGGGCTCGATCTGCACGAAGATCGGGTGGTGCCAGGGGTGCGCGTCGGACCAGCGGCGCAAGACGACGAGGCAGTCGAGGAACGTCGCGCAGGTCGTCCGCTCGTCGAGCAGATCCACGTGGTAGACGCGGAAGCGGCCCGTGGCCGAGTCCCAGTGCAGGTCCAGCTCGACCTTGCGCACGCCCTGCTCGCCGAGCTGCACGTCGAGGGGCGCCATGTCGTAGCTCCAGTCCGCGATCGTCTCGGGGGTCGGGCGGAGGTGGTAGCTGTTGTGGGTCCCCTCGGCCTGCAGCTGGTTGAGGCGGAGCACGTCGTCGAGCGGGTGCGTCACGTCCGCGTCGAGCCGCTCGAAGCTCGCGTCGACGCCGGGCGGCCCCGCGTCCAAGCCCGCGTCGATCCCCGCGTCCCGCTCGACCGCCGCGTCCACCCCGCCGTCGACGCCGACCGGATCGCCGCCGCAGCCGACGAGCACGAGCAGGCTCGCGAGGGCGGCGCGGGCCATCGGGGTCGCCCTCAGAGCCCGATCGCGCTCAGCGCGTCGGCGAGGCGCTGCACGAGCGCCGTCAGGTCCGGGTGGTCGGCCTCGAACTGCTCCACGACGGTGCGCGCGCGCGCGGAGGGCGCCCGCTCGGGCTCGCCCTCGAGGGCGCGATCCACGTCGTCGCGCAGCTCGTCGAGCGCGGCGCGGGCGTCGGCGTCGAGCGCGTCGTCGCGCTCGAGCTCGGCGTGGAGCTCTCGGGCCAGCTCTCGGACTCGGTCGGCAGTCACGCGACACAGATCCCACGCCACCGGCCGAGGGTCAACGCGCATGTCTCCGTCGGCTATGCTCCACGGGACATGCATCGACTGGGATGGGCGGCGCTCGCGACGTGGGCGCTCTGGGCGGCGGGGTGCTCGACCTCGGGGGACGACGACGCGCCGCCGGCCGCGGACACGCGACCGGGCTGGGAGACGTGCGAGAGCGCGGCGTGCCTGGCCGCGGCGCGGCCGCTCCTCGACGAGCAGCCCGCGGACGCCGCGCGGTGGCTGCAGCGAGGGTGCGACACCGGCGACGCGGAGTCCTGCTATCAGCTGAGCCTCCTCTACGACGCGGGTCGCGGCGTGCTGCGCGACTGGGCGCGCTCCATGTCGATCCTGCGCGGCGCGTGCGAGTCGGGCCACGCGGGCGCCTGCTACAACCTCGGCGTCGGCTACCAGATGGGGCAGGGCGCGGAGCGCGACTACGTCGCCTCGCGTCAGGCGTTCCAGCGCGCGTGCGACGCGGACTACGCCGCCGCCTGCAACAACCTCGGCACCCAGTACGGCGCGGGCGACGGCGTGCCCGTCGACCACGCGCGCGCGTACTCGTACTTCGAGCGGTCGTGCACCCTCGGCGACGCGACCGGGTGCGCCAACCAGGGCACGCACCTCGTGGCCGGCCAGGGCGTCGAGCCCGACCGCGACCGCGGCGTCGCGCTGCTCCGGGGCGCGTGCACCGAGACCGAGACGGGCGGCTGCCGCGGGCTCGCGAACCTCTACTGGGACGGGCTCGCGGTGGAGCAGGACCGCGAGGAGGCGCTGCGGCTCTATCGGCGCGGCTGCAGCGCGGGCGCGGAGCAGGCGTGCAACGACGTCGGCGAGGCGATCGAGGCCGGCGTCGCGGGCGAGCCGGATCACGCCGAGTCCGCGCGGCTCTTCCGAGGCGCGTGCGAGTTCGGCGTGCCGCGCGCCTGCCACAACTTCGCCGAGGCGCTCTGGTACGGCCGCGGGCTGCCGACCGATCGCGCGCAGGCCATCCAGCGCTACGAGTCCTCGTGCGACGGCGGCTACCTCGAGGCCTGCAACGACCTGGGCTGGTGCTACGCGAACGGTGAGAGCGTGGACGCGAGCCCGTCGCGGGCGCGCGCGCTCTACGACCGCGCGTGCGTCGGCGGGGTCGAGGTCGCCTGCCGCAACCTCGCCGCGCTCGACGCGGCCGCGGCCGAGTAGACGCGCTCAGCGCGGGTGCGCGCGGAGCCAGTCGATGACGCGCGGCGTGAAGTCGCGCTGGAGCGAGGGGATGTGGTCCACGCCCTCCATCGTCCACAGCTCCGCGCCCGCGCGGCAGCCCGCCGCGTAGACGGTGGTCACGGTCTCCGCGCCGTCGACGTCGAGGACCAGATCGAGCGGGTCGCCCGTCGTCGCCGCCGTCGGATCGCAGCCGCTGCGGACCGCCCACGCCTCGACCGCGGCCGGGGCGGAGACGTAGTCGAGGCCGGCGATCGTGCCTCCGTCGTAGTCCACGGTCCCGTCGCTGGTCCCGTGGATCTCGAGCACCGACACGTCGTCCGACGGCGCGCAGCCCGGCACGGACTCGGAGCCGGCGAGGCTCGCGATCCCGGTGACGAGGTCGGCCGAGTCGCACGCGAGCCGGTAGGCCATGAAGGCGCCGTTGCTGTGACCGACGACGAAGACCGCGGCGGGGTCGACGGGGACCACGCCGATCGTCTCCTCGACCAGCGCGCGCAGGTACGCGTGGTCGTCGAGGTCGGTGCCGAGCACGTCCCAGTAGGTCACGCCGTCGGCGTTCCGCGTCCCGTCCGGGATCAGCACGTAGAAGCCGGCCGTCCGCGCGTGCCGCGTCATCCCGAAGTAGAGATCCTGCGCCGTGCCGTCGACGGACCGGCCGTGAAGCAGGAGCACGAGGGGCAAGGGCGTGACCCCGTCGTGCGCCGCCGGCGCGTACAGCCGCGCGGGCCGCGACGCCGGCCCCACCACGCTCGGCGCGGGCCTCCCCGCGTCCTCGATCCCCGCGTCGAGCGCCGCGCTCCCCCCATCGCAAGCCGTCACCGCGAGCAGCAGCAAGACGGGGACGGATCGAACTTTTCGAACTTTCGAGGCACGGCCGCTCATGCGCGGAGCATCTCACGCGCGATCACGATCCGCTGGGCCTCGCTCGTGCCCTCGTAGATGCGGGTGACGCGCGCGTCCCGGTAGATGCGCTCCACGGCGTACTCGCGCGAGTAGCCGTAGCCGCCGTGGAGCTGGACCATGCGGTCGACGACGCGGGCGCAGGTCTCCGAGGCGAAGAGCTTGGCCATGCTGGTCTCCGCCGAGGCGCGGTCGCCGCGACCCAACAGGCGCGCCGCGCGCAGGGTGAGGAGCCACGCGGCGTCGAGCTCGGTGCGGCTGTCGGCGAGGACGAACTGGGTGTTCTGGAACTCGGTGAGGGCCTGCCCGAACGCGCGGCGTTGGGTGCCGTAGGCGAGGCCCTCGGCGAGCGCCGCCTCGGCCAGGCCGATGCTCAGCGCGGCGATCCCGACGCGACCGGCGCCGAGGGCCGAGAGCGCCACGGCGTAGCCGCGCCCCCGCTCGCCGACGAGCGCGGCGGCGGGCACGCGGCAGCCGTCGAAGCTCACGGCCGCGGTGCCGCTGGCGCGCTGGCCCATCTTGTCCTCCTCGCGACCGACGACGAGGCCCGGCGTGCCCGCCTCGACGACGAACGCGCTGATGCCCTCGGCGCTCCGCGGCCCCGCCTCGTCGGTGCGCGCGAACACGAGGTGCAGGCCCGCGTGGGTCGCGGAGGTGATCCACATCTTCTCGCCGTCGAGCACCCACGCGTCGCCGTCGAGGGTCGCGCGCGTGCGCAGCGCCGACGCGTCGGTGCCGCAGCTCGGCTCGGTGAGCGCGAAGCTCGCGGGGCCGAGGCGCCCCTCCGCGTACGGGCGCAGCCAGCGCTCCCGCTGCGCCGCCGTCGCGTGCGCGTCGAGCACCTTCGCGGTGAGGTTGCTCGACGCGAGGACGACCGCGGTGGACGCGCAGGCCTCCGCCACCGCCTCCATCACGAGCGCGTAGGTCACGTCGTCGGCGCCCGCGCCGCCGGACTCGGCCGGCACCTTCATCGCGTGCAGGCCGAGCTCGACGCACTCGCGCAGCACCTCGACGGGGAACGCGCCGGTGCGGTCGCGCTCCGCCGCGCCGGGCGCCACGCGCCGCTGCGCGAAGTCGCGGACCGACGCCACGATCTGGCGCTCCTCGGCGCCGAGCTCGAGCCCGAGCCGGTCGAGCCGCGGGAAGATGTCGATGCTGCTCATCAGGGCCTCCGACGCGCATCGTTCATCGCGCGGGCCCGCGCTCCAAGCGCCGCGCCGCGGAAGTCGACAGGGCGCTTGTCACCTTTGGAGCGCGCGCGCGACGATGGCGCATGACCCGACCGCGCTCCCCTCGAAGGCTCCGCAAGGCAACCTCCGAAAGCGATCTCCGCGCCATCGTCGACGAGTGCATCGTGCTCGCGGATCGGCTCGTGTGGTTGGCCGAGCACATCCACGGCGAAGAGGGTCGCGGCGCCGCGCGGCGCGGGATCTTGCGCGGCCTCGCGCGCTTCGGCGCGCAGACGGTGCCCGAGATGGCGCGCGCGCGCGGCGTGACGCGGCAGAGCCTGCAGCCGGTGGTCGATCGCCTCGAGCGCGACGGGCTGATCGAGCGGCGCGACAACCCGCGCCACAGGCGCTCGCCTCGCTTCGACGTCAGCGACGCCGGCCGCGCCCTCGTCGAGCGGATGGACGACAACGACACGCGCGTGCTGCGCGCGGTCGGGCGCGGGCTGTCGGCGTCCGACCTCGCCTGCACGTCGAAGACGCTGCGCGCGGTGCGCGAGCGCTTCGAGGTGCGGTGGCGGACGGCGCTGGGCCAGACGTGAGGCCTCCGCCATCGTGTAGGATCGCGGCGCGTGAACGTCCTCTTCCTCTCGCCCGCCTATCCACCGGAGATGCAGCAGTTCACGCGCGGGCTCGCCGAGGTCGGCGCGACCGTGCTCGGGGTCGGCGACACGCCGGTGTCGGAGATGCCGCGGCGGCTCCGCGAGGCGCTGAGCGACTACCTCCAGGTTCCGTCGTCGCTCGACCTGCCGGACGTCGCGCGCCGGCTCGAGGCGTGGCTGCGCGGCCGCTCCGTCGATCGCGTGGAGACCAACTGGGAGCCGCTCACGCTCCTCGCCGCCGACCTGCGCGCGCGCTGGGGCCTGCCGGGCATGCGCCGCGACGCGGTGCTCGGGTTTCGCGACAAGGTGCTGATGCGGGAGCGCCTCGAGGCGGCCGGGGTCCGGGTCCCGCGGTCGGCCCGCGTGCGCACGCTCGACGAGGCGTGGGCGGCGGCCGAGCACGTCGGCCTCCCGCTCGTGTTCAAGCCCGTCGCTGGCGCCGGGGGCGCGGACACGTGGATCGCGCGCACGCGCGAGGAGCTCGAGGCGGTGCTGCAGCGCACCGCGCACGTGCCCGAGGCGAGCGTCGAGGAGCTGATCGAGGGCGACGAGCTCACCTACGAGACGATCTGCGTCGACGGCGTGCCGCAGCTCGAGAGCTGCTCCCGCTACGCCCCGAACGCGCTCGACGCGCGGAAGAACGAGTGGATCAGCCCGATCATCATGACCCTGCGCGACCTCGAGAGCCCCGAGGTCGCCGACGCGGTCGCGATGGGGCGGCGCGTCCTCGAGGTGCTCGGGATGGGCACCGGCTTCACGCACATGGAGTGGTTCCGGACCCACGCCACGGGCGAGCTCGTGTTCGGGGAGGTCGCCTGCCGCGCGCCCGGCGCGAACATGGTCGACCTGATGAACTACGCCGGCGACGTGGACCTCTTCCGCGAGTGGGGCCGGGCGGTCGTGCACGGCCGCGTGGAGTGCGCGACCACGCAGCGCTACCACGCGGCGATCGTCTTCAAGCGGGCCAAGGGGCGGGGCCGCATCGTCGCGGTCGAGGGCCTCGACGCGTTCCTCCACCGTCACGGCCCGCACGTCGCGCGCGTGGAGCTGCTCCCGATCGGCGCGCCGCGCCGCGACTGGCAGCAGACGTTCCTCTCCGACGGCAACCTCGTCGTGCGCCACCCCGACCGAGCGCAGGCCCTCGCGATGGCCGAGGACGCCGCCGCGAACGTGCACCTCCACGCGCGCTGAAGGCGCGCGCGGAGAAGCGTGGCGGCGAGGGGCAAGCCCCTCGCGCTCCCCACTGAGATCCCTCGGTCGCTTCGCGCCCTCGGGACTCAGTCGTACGGCAGAAACCCCGCCCAGGCGACGACGCCCACCCCCTCGGCGCAGAGCACCTCGCTGACGGAGACGAAGTAGCGAGCGCCCTCCAATCGACGCTCCTCCGCGTCGGGACCGCTCGGCGCGTACAGGTTGCCGATGACGTCGGGATCCAGCAGCGAGGGCTTCGGCGAGCAGCCGGTCGACCGTGGGGCGATCCAGAGCGTCGCCTGGGTGAGGTCACTCGAGAGCCCCGTGTAGGTCGACATCCGCGCGTCGGTGAGCACGAAGGGGCCGGCGACCACCTCGACGAGCAGCGGAGACTCCCCGCTGGTGGGCCGACGAGGGTTCAGGACCGCTCCTCCCCGCACGAGGCGCGACGCGTCGGAGTCCGCGGTCATCACCCGCAGGGCGCCTCCGGTGCTGCAGTTGGTCGCGCATGACATCTGCGCCGACGCGTCGGACATGGTCGCGTCCTCCGTCGCCACCATCGCGTCGAGCATCATGTCCGCCGCGCTCGGACCGCAGCTCACCACGACCACCGCTGCCGTCATCCACGACGCCGTCGCGAATGCTCGTCCCGATCCAGATCGCTTCATCGACATCTCTCTTCTCCGGTTCAGAGGCCCGAAGTGCTCCCGCGCACGTCGGAGCGAGCCCCCAGAGTACGAGCATTCATCGGATGCTTCGAGACTCCCGCTCGTGAGTCGTGTCATCCTCGAGAAATGCATGGAAAGCACGGATTCTGGATCGGCCTCGGCCTCGGCCTCTTCTTCTCCCTCGGATTCCTCACGGCCACCGCGATGGCGCCGACTGCTGAAGCGCAGCGCAACCGGCAGCGATGGGAGTACCGCACGATCAATCATGGATGGGACCAAGCGCGCTGGGCGAACGAAGCGGGTCAACAGGGCTGGCGCTTCGTCGGATTTGAATACGGCAATGCTCACAAGCTGCTCTTCGAGCGACCCCTCTGAATCACTCGAAGCTGCGCTGTGTCAGCAGGCGATCGGGCTCCGTCGACCACGCTCCCGTGTCCCTCTTCTTCGTTTGCCGCTCACTCCGGCACCCGAGAAGGGGGATTCGACTCGCGGATCAGGGGATGACGTCGTACGCGACGATCACCGGTGGGCGATCGTAGTCACCCACCTGACCGGCTCCCGAGAGGGAGAGGTAGAGGAGCCCGGTGTCCGGCGCGTAGGCGCCGCCGATGATCGCGTGCCGGCCGCCGTCGTCGAAGGGCACCGACCAGGGGCCGTAGGCGTAGGGGCGGGGGGCCGACGGGGTCGCGGCGGTGAGGATGTCGTCGAGATCGAAGAACCAGTAGTAGTTGTCGTAGTCGTCGGCTCCGCGCGCACACGGGCCGCCGCAGAGGTTGCCGTCGTCCTGGGTGATCTTGTAGCCGAGCCCCGTGCGCGAGCCGCCGAGGCTCCCGAACAGCGCGAACGTCCGCGTGCCGGGGACGATGAAGCCGTACATGGCCTTGGAGACGAAGTTCCACAGATCCGAGGCGACCGCGCCGGGAGCGCACTCGGTGGTGACCATGTCCGCGAGCACGTCGCACTGGTACTCGAGCGCGTCGTCCGCGAGGTACACGCCCTCCGAGTAGGGGAAGGACATCCACGCGGTCGTCGCGATCGTCGTGCCGCCGAGCGGCGCGCCCACCACCGCCTCCGCGTCGAAGGCGTAGAGCGACGGCCCCACGCTGTAGCGCGAGACGATCGAGTAGTTCGACGCCCAGCCGACGAGGGTCGTGCCGCCCAAGGCGTCGCGCCACACCTCGGGGATGGGCGCCATGTAGCCGGCCGCGAGCGCGCCGCCCTCGAGCCTCAGGTATCCGTCGACCGTCCCGTCGAGCTGGCCGCCGCGGACGATGAGGGTCGTGTCGCGGGTCGCGCCGTCGGCGTCGTACCAGACGTTGGCGTTGACGATCAGATCGCCGTCGACCCAGAGCATGCCCGTGACCTTGTCCAGCCCCTCGGGGTTGCCCCCGGTCGCTCTCGAGAGCACCGGCGCGAAGCCCTGGAGCGCGGAGTCCACGGCCGGGAGCCCGGCGACGTCCGTGCCCGTCCCGAGGGGGTCGGGGATCGCGAACTCGCCGATCATCGCGTCGGGATCGAAGCCCGCCAGGTAGAGCGAGCGTCGCTCGGGGCAGTACCCCAACGCGCCGGTCGCGTAGTCGGGCGTGGACGCGCCGTACATGTCCGAGGCGATGCGGAACGCGCCGACGTAGGTCAGGTCGTCGATCCCCAGGAGGCCGTCGGGCGGCGGGCCCGCGTCGGGACGCGCCGCGTCGGCGTCGACACCGGCGTCGAGCGCCGAGGCGGCGTCGGTCGATCCGTCGGCGACAGCCGCGTCCGGATCCCCGCCTCCGTCGCAGGCCACCAGCCCGAGCGCGAGGAGAAGGGCGCAGGCGCGCTTCGCGGGGATCGTCAAAGCCGTCATGTCCGACACCATAGCTGGGTCACCCACTCCCGACCGAGCCCGCGTCGTCGGGGTGGCGATGCCTCGGGTGGAGCGATCGGGCATCCTGTCGGCATGGGCGACGTCATCAACCTCAACCGCTTCCGCAAGAAGCGCCAGCGCGATGAGAAGGCTCGACAGGCGGAGGCGAACCGAGCCAAGCACGGCCGCACCAAGGCCGAGCGAGCGAGCCAGGCCGCGGCGCGGAAGCGCGACGAGGAGCGGCTCGACGGTCACCTCCTCGAGGGCAGCGAGCCGCCGGCGGAGGGTACCCACGAGCCCACGCCTCCACAGGAAGACTGAGACCCCCGCTTGCGGACCGCGAGCGCTCTGGTACGCATCCGCCCATGCGTGCCTGGATCGCGCCGGTGACGCTCGCGGTCGCGCTCGGCTGCGGGGGAGACGACGCAACGACGCCGACGGCGTCCGCCGAGCCCGCGACCGCGGGGGAGCGCGCGGTCGCGGCGCTGCCGCCCGAGGCGACGGAGGCGGAGCGCGAGGCGGCGCGGATCGACGCCGACTTCCCGAAGCACGCGGCGGTGACGGGGACGCTGATCGTGGTGCGCACCCGGCCCGACGAGGGCTCGCCGGTGGTCGGCTGGCTGCGCGTCGGCTCGCGGATCCGCGTGGGGACGGAGGTCCGGCAGGGGCCCGGCTGCCGCACGTGGCGCACCACCCACCCGCTCGGGTGGGTGTGCGACGACGACTCGCTCGACGTGCGCGACGAGGTGATCGAGGTCGAGGAGCCGACCCTCGAGGGCTGGAAGGAGGACCAGGTCGAGCAGGCCACCGCGCGCGGCGCGCTGGTGCTGCCGGCGACCGCGCGCGACGCGCCGATGCCCTACGACTACTGGTACGTCCGCGACTCGACGGTGCCCGAGTACCACCGGCTGCCGTCCCGCGACGAGCAGCGCGCGGCCACCGCCAAGTCCGACCGCTACCGCGAGCTGTTCGCGATCGACGAGCGCCGCGCGCGCCGCTACCTCGCCGGCGAGAGCGACGACGGCCCGCGCGGGACGGCGGTCGTGAGCCGCTACCTCGACCGCGGCTTCTACGTCGCGTCCACCGGCGTCGAGGTGCGCGCGTTCCGCCGCTTCGTGCGCACGACGCAGGGCCGCTACGTGAAGCAGGCGAACCTCGAGACGCGCAACGGCCACACGTTCCAGGGCGTGGAGCTCGGCCCCGATCGCGCGCTGCCCGTCGCGTGGACCGTGCGCACCTCGCGCCCGATGGTCCGCGGCGAGGATGGCGCGTTCACCAACGAGGAGGAGGCCGAGCCGATCGAGCGCCAGACGCTGCTCACCGGCTGGCAGGAGCGCCGCAACCTCGGCGGGCAGGTCATGCACGTGCTCGAGACCGACGCGGGGCCGCGCTACCTGCGCGCCTGGTTCGCCGCGGTGGCGGAGCGGATCGATCGGCCCGAGGGCGTCGCCGAGGACGAGCCCTGGGTGCACGTCGATCTGTCCGAGCAGACGCTCGTGCTCTACGAGGGCGACACGCCCGTGTACGCGACGCTGGTGTCCACGGGGGTCGAGGACAACGCGACGCCCACCGGCCTGTTCGAGATCCGCCGCAAGCACGTGACGGACACGATGAGCAACATCGGCGCCGACGCGGGCGACGATCGCTACTCGATCGAGGACGTGCCGTGGACGCAGTACTTCGAGGGCGCGTTCGCGCTGCACACCGCGTTCTGGCACACCGGCTTCGGCCTCCCGCGCTCCCACGGCTGCGTGAACATGACGCCCTTCGACGCGCACTACGTCTTCGGGCGCACCTGGCCGCGGCTCCCCGACGGCTGGCACGGCGTCGCGACGGAGCAAACCGAGCTGCGGGGCAGCCACGTGCTCGTGACGGACTAGAGCGTCAGCGACAGACCGAGTTGCGGCACCGGGTGCCGCTCGCGGTGCAGTCGTTGCCGCACATCCCGCAGTGCTCGTCCGAGCGGCGGGTGTCGGTCTCGCAGCCGTCGCTCGGGTCCATGTTGCAGTCGCCGCGCTCCGCCCCGCACGACGCGACCTCGCACGTGCCGGTGTCGCAGCTGCCGGTTCCGTCGGTGATCGAGCACGCGGTGCCGCAGCCGCCGCAGTCCGTGAGGGTGTTCAGCGGCGTCTCGCAGCCGTCGCTCGCGTCACCGTTGCAGTCGTCGAAGCCCGCGTCGCACGAGGCGACCGCGCACGCGCCCATCACGCAGCTCGGGGTGCCGTTCGCGATGGCGCACGTTCCGTCGCACGCCCCGCACGTCGGCAGCGCGTCGAGCGCCGTCTCGCAGCCGTCCGCGGGATCCGCGTTGCAGTCCCCGAGTCCCGGGTCGCAGGCGCCGAGCGCGCAGGTCCCGGTGGCGCAGTCGCCGGTGGCGCCGGGGAAGGTGCACGGGGTGCCGCACCCGCCGCAGTCCGTGGCCGTGCGCAGGGACGCCTCGCAGCCGTCGGTGGCGTCGGCGTTGCAGTCGCCGAAGCCGTCGTCGCAGGCGTCGAGCTGGCACACGCTGCTCGCGCACGACCCGCTCGCGTTCGGGATCGTGTCGCAGGACTGCCCGCAGCGGCCGCAGTTGCTCGGGTCGGTGCGGAAGTCGAACGTCTCGTCGATCCTGTCGTCGCAGTCGTCGTCCATCCCGTTGCACGCCTCCGTCGCGGGCGTGCAGGCGACGCCGCCGTCGATCCGGTCGGGCAGCCCCGTCCAGTCGGCGAGGGTGGTGGGGTCGACGTCGGCGGAGGCGCACGCGCCGGCCGCGCAGGTCTGGTCCGCGGCGCACGACACCCCCCGGCAGCGCCGCTCGAGGACGAGCGGCAGCACCAGGGTCCGGCCGCGCACGAACGAAGTGCGGGCGACCGCCTCGGTCACCGTCGCGCCGCCTTGGGTCCCGATCGCGCGGATCGTGATCGGGCCGAGCGAGCCCCCGCCGTGCACGAGGCCGACGGAGCGCGGGAGGGGCTGCTCGGAGAGGGAGCCGCTCGCGGTCATGACCATCGAGCCGGTCACGGAGACCTCCACCGCGTCGAGCTCGCCGGGCACCGCGAGGTCGCTGTCGACGACCACCACGATCTCGGTCAGCTCGCTCTGGCAGCCGAAGGTGAGCGCGATCGAGAGCGCCCCCCAAACCACCGATCCCGATCGTCGACAAAGAAAACTTCTTTGCTCCCTTCGCGCCCTTCGCGCGAAATTACCCCGCTTCACGGCGTCACCGTCAGGAAGCCGGGGTCGAGGTTGCCCGCGACGGGCTGCACCGAGCCGTCGCTCGCGACGACGATGCCGATCGTGACCCCGATCCCGACCGCCACCACGGCGCCCACGATCGTCCAGAGCCACCACGCGCCGAGGAGATCCTCGCCGCCGTCGTCGTCCGCGGGGTCGTCGGGCGGCGGGAGCTCGGCGGCCATCATCACCGAGCCGGTGCTCAGGAGGACCGTCTCGTCGCCTCCCGCCGCGACCGTCACCTCGCGGTGGGCGCGCTCCTCCTCGCCATGTCGCACCACGATCGCGTGCTCGCCCACGGCGACGCGCTGCGGCGTGCCCACGCGCTCGATGGGCAGCGCCTCCCCGTCGAGGAGGACGGTCACGCCGGCCTCGTCCCCGGCGAGCCGGATCGTGAGGCGGCCGAGGCGCGGCTCGATCTCGTCGAGCAGCGTCCTGGAGTCGTCGCGGACGCCGTCGGCGAGCGCGGGATCGGCGAGGACCTCGTCGAGCAGCCTCGCGCCCTCGACGATCTCGTCTTGCTGCACGAGCGCGAACGCGAGGTTGTAGCGGACCTGGCTCGTCACGCGGACCTCGAGGACCTCGCGGAACGCCGCCTCGGCGTCCGCCCACCGCCGCTGTCCCGACAGGCGCACGCCCTCGGCGAAGCGCGCCCGAGCGGCGTCGAGCTCGGCGTCGGTCTGGGCGCTCGCGGTCGCCGACCAGGCCAACCACAGCACCCCGGCCCCCGCGATCCAACCGCGCTTCAACCGCCGCACCGCGCTCAGCATACCAGAGGCGGGGGGGCGGCTGGTTCGGCTACGATGAGGTCATGACCCGGACGACGACCCTCCTCCTCGCGCTGACGCTCTCGGTGGGCTGCGGCAACGGCATCGCCTCGGACGAGGCCGCGGAGCGCGCCTACCTGGGCCTCGACGGGATGGTGGGCAAGGCGCTCGCCCTCGGCTTCGACGGCTTCAACATGGCGTCGAGCGCGAACATCCCGCCGCAGTCGACGACGGGGGACGTCACCGGGACGCTCGACGTGTCGGGTCAGGTCGACATGGGCGCGTCGGACAACAAGGGGATGCGCCTCCACCTCGATCTGGTCGACTACCAGGACGCGGTGCCCGAGTCGGACCTCATCGTGACCTACGACACCGAGGCCGGCGTCCCCGCGAGCCTCGACCTGAGCCTGCGCGGCATCCCGAACGCGACGATGACCGGCTCGCTGACGGGCACGTTCTACATGGTCGGCGACATCGAGGGCCCCGTGACCCTCGACCTGAGCATCGCCGGGATGACGGAGGCGGACCCGACCGTCGCCGACAACCTCCGGCGCGTGGCCGGCTCGACGACGGTGACCGGCACCGCCACCAGCGACTTCGGCACCTACACCGTCGACGTCACGCTGTAGTCGTCACGGCGCGCCCGTCAGCGGCGCATGATGCTCTCGCGCACCGCGCTGAGCTCCGCGGACGCGAGCGCGACTCCGTCGGCGTCACGCCGCACGCCGAGCCGGCTCAACAGCGGCGCGGTCGCCGGGAAGCCGACCTGGCCGGCGTAGCGATCGCGCAGCGGCCGCAGCACGCTGGCGTCGAGCGGCGCGTCCCACGCGGCGCACACCCGCGCGCTGTCCCACACCTCGAGGTCACCTCGCCACCGGGGCGCCGCGCGGCGGAGGGCGTCGTCGAGCGAGCTCCCGCGCTGGCGCAGCGCGACGTCGGCCTCGAGCGCGAACGCGGTGCCGGCCCAGTACACGCGGCCGAAGCCGCCGGTCGCGAACATCGTCGTCGACGCCTCGGTGAGGGCGCCGCCGCCCCGCGAGCTCGCGCCGCGGTCGAAGCCGTCGACGAGCTCGGACCACGCCGCCGTCGGCGTCTGGATCCCGAGGCGCGCGGGGAGGACCTCCTGGTAGTAGGTCGCGAGCCCCTCGTACATCCACGCGTCGCGCTGCGGCAGCGCGGGGAGCTGCAGGTGCGACAGCTCGTGCCAGGTGACCCAGCTCTCGCGCAGCGACTCGGGCGTCGACTCGCGCCCGACCATGTAGATCGCCGAGAAGCCGCCGCCGCGTCGGACCATCCCGAAGCCCATCCCCGAGCCGGGGGCCGGGACGAGGATCACGAGCAGGTCGTCGACGGGGAAGCGACCTTGCACCGTCGCGATGCCGTCGATCGCCTCTTCGAGCCAGTGGGCGAGGGCGTCCTCGTCGAGCTGCCACCCCTCGCCGAGCCGGACGAGCCGCGCGCGCACGTGCTGCCGCTCGATCACGCGGGGCGCGCGGTGACCGAACGCGACGAACCCGGGGCGCTGGAACGCCGACGGGCCGAGGGTCTGCGTTCCGTCGGGCGCGACGGGCCACGGGGTCGAGGCGAAGAGGCCATCGGGGAGGGTGAAGCGGATCGTGGCGCCGCCCTCGGGCACGCGCCGTCGATCGCGCCAGAGCCACGCCCCCTGCGAGCTCACCAGCTCGCCGTCCACGCGGCCCGCGAACCGGGAGGCGCGGCGCGCGATCTCGAGGTCGACGCGGTAGCGCATGCAGGCGCCGTCGCCGAGGCTCGACAGATCGATGCGGTCGCGGCGCACGGGCAGGGCGCGCCCCGCGTCGTCGGTCGCCTCGACGAGGGCGCGCGCCGCGGCGTCGACGCCCGGCCCGAGGCTCGCCGGGGCCGCGCCGTCGAAGCACACCCGCGCGCGCAGGTGCTCGAGGCTCGCGTCGACGGAGACCTCGTAGTGCACCGACGGAGGTGGCCGACGCGGAGGGTCTCCCGAGGCCGCGGACGCTCCCCCGAGGAGCGCCAGCGCGACGCTGGCGAGCAGGACCGAGCGTGTGCGCACGATCACGACTGTACGGCCTGCACCGCTGGCGTCCACCCCGGCATGGAGTGGCACGTGGGATCTGTGACAGCGTGGCGCGACGCGCTCGTGAGCCCAGTGGATCGGGGTCGAAACCCGACGGCACGAAGATCGCTCTCTTCGTTCCACCGGGTTCTCTCCGGACCGAGGGGTTTCCATGCGACGCACTCTGTGGGCGCTCGGCGCCACTGTTTCGATCACCGCGCTCGGGCTCGTGGGCGCGACCGACGCCCACGCGTGCGGCGGGTTCTTCTGTAACAACCAGGCGATCGATCAGTCGGGCGAGAACATCCTCTTCGCCTACAACGACGACGGCACCGTCACGACGATGATCCAGATCTTCTACGAGGGTCCGTCGGAGCAGTTCGCGTGGATCCTGCCGGTGCCCGCGGAGCCCACCGTGGACGTCGGGACGGACGCGGTCTTCAACGCCCTCGCGCAACGGTCGCAGCCGATCTTCACGACCCGCACCGAGACCATCGGGACCTGCCGCGAGGCGCCCACCTGCCCGAGCCGGTCCTACGACGACTACGACACCGAGGGGCCCTACTACGGCAGCGCCGCCGACGGAGGCGCGCCGGCCGCGGACGCGGGCGCGGGCGGGGTCGACGTGCGGCTGCGCGCCAACGTGGGTCCCTACGACGTCGCGGTGCTCGCCTCGGGCAGCGCCGAGGCGCTCCGGGTCTGGCTGGCCGACAACGACTACCTGATCCCCGACGTCGCGCTCGCCGAGATCGACCACTACGTCGAGCTGAACCACTTCTTCGTCGCGCTCCGCCTCCAGAAGGACCGCAACAGCGGCGAGATCCAGCCCATCGTCCTGACCTCTTCGAACGACGAGCCCTGCATCCCGCTGCGCCTGACGCGGATCGCGGCGACGCCCGACATGCCGGTCACCGCCTACTTCCTCGGCGACCGCCGCGTGCGCCCGATCAACTACATGCTCGTGCAGCCCGACTACGACGAGGCCGGGCTCTGGACCGGCACGACCGACTACGCCTCGTACGTCGGCGGCGTCGTCGACGACGCGGGCGGCCACGCGTTCGTGACCGACTACGCCGGCGACACGCCCTCGATCTCGATCGAGGTCAGCCCGATCGACGACCTCCGCGAGGTGACCGACCCGTCCGAGTTCTTGAGGATCCTCCAGGGCCGCGGCTTCAACGGCGACTCGCAGCTCCTCGCGATCCTGACGAGCGACCTCCCGCCGCCCGACGGCTGGGATCCGCAGACCTTCTACAACTGCCTCGTCGGCGGCTGGTGCGTCTCGGACCCCGAGATCATCGCGCACTTCGAAGCGGTGCCGTTCTTCCCCGAGCCGCTCGTCGATCACCTCGAGGCGGGGATCGTCCGGCCGCGCGAGCGCGCGCAGGCGCTCGTCGACGCGTCGACCCACATGACCCGGCTCTTCACCACGATGAGCCCCGACGAGATGGACGAGGACCCGCAGTTCATGCGCTCGGACGAGCTCGATCGCGACTACTCGAACGTCCACGAGGCGATCATCCGCGCGCTCTGCGGGCCCGAGTACTTCTCGTGGACCGCGCCGCGGGATCTCGTGCTGCCGAGCGGGACCGTGTCGCGCGTGGCCGAGGGCGTCGAGTACTACGGCACCGACGCCGAGTACTGCGACGACCGGAGCGAAGGCTTCGTACCGTACGCGCCGCGCGAGACGCTCCGCGAGATCGCCGTCCGCCGAAACACCCGCCTCGGCGGCGGCGGGCTGTGCAGCGTCTCGGCCGCGAGCGCGGGCGGGCTCTCGGGCGCCGTGGTCCTCGCCGGTCTGCTCGCGCTGCTCTGGCGTCGCCGGCGCTAGCGGCGGCTGAATTTCGCGCAAAGGGCGCGAAGGGGGCAAAGAAGTTTTCGTTTGTGGAGCCCGGGCTCGGCGGTCTGTAGGGCGTCTCGGCGGAGGAATTTCGCGCGGAGGGCGCGAAGGGAGCAAAGAGATTTTCTTTCGTGGACGCGCGGGCTCGGCGGTCTGGGGGCGTCTCGCGTTCCCTTCCACGACCGGAATCGCGCATGGAGCCCCTTGGCCCCTTCGCGCGCTTGGCGCGAAATTCCACGACCTCCTGCCCTTTCGCGATCAGACGAAGCGGTTGGTGCCGACCGTGCCGTCCGAGGCGCGGTCGGCTCCGTACTTGTAGGGCTCGTCGACGAGGTCGTCGATCGCGTCCATCACGCGGTCGACGACGCCCTGGAAGCGATCGCGGTGGGCGACCTCGGCCGCGCGCGTGAAGGGGGCGTAGGGTTCCTTGGGCGCGAGCGACCCCCAGTCGCGCATCGGCTCGCCGATGCGGTAGACGACGCGCCCCGGCTTCGCGAAGAGCGAGGTGCCCGGGTAGATCCGATCGCCGCCGCTGCAGCCCACGGGGACGATGGGGAGGTCGAGGTGGAGCGCGAGCTCGGCGACGCCGATGTGACCGCGCGAGAGCCGGATGGAGCGCGAGCCCTGCGGGAACACGAGGAGGCTCAGCCCGAGCCCGACGGCCCGCTGGTTGAGCTCGACGAAGCGGCGGTGGAACAGGTTCATGAGCCGCTCGACCGCCTCGGGGTAGGTCTCCCGGTGCGGGCGAAAGCGCCGCCCGAGCATGTCGCGCTCGCGCTCGAGCACCGCCCGCGGCACCGCGTCGGGCTCGAGGGGCGCGCCGTCCACGGCGTCGCGGAGCACCCGGTACTCGTCGGCGGTGGGGCGCCGGCCGGTGACCCCGAGGAAGTCGCGCGTGATGACGTAGCCGCGCGAGGCCACCGGCAGGTTGTTGGTGGTGAGCATGAACACGCGGCTCGCGCGTCGCTCGTAGTTCTTCCCCTTCACCCAGGTCGCCGTGTAGCGCCCCTCCTGGTGCAGCCGATACTGGAGTGGCCAGTAATTGAAGTTGTCGGTGTGGTTCATCGCGAACACCACCGGCTCGTCGATCAGGCGGTCGAGGCCCTCCACCACGAGGTCGACCTTGCGGTAGTCGAAGCGGAGGAACCCCTCGGCGATCAGGCGCTGCATCGGGGGACGAGCGCTGAGCCATACGCGGTCGTACAGGTCCAGATCGAGCATGGGGCGGGTATTCTCTACCATCCCTCCGGACTTCGTCGACCTCGCCTCCCTGCCCGCGGTGCGCCTCGCGATCGGCTACGCGCGCCCCGACAATTTCACGGGCGCGGTGCTGCCCGGCTACGAGGTCCCGGGCGCCTGGCTGCACGTCTCGGCGGCGGCGGCGCTCGAGCGCGCGCTCGGTCGGCTCGCCCCGCGCGGCCTCGGGCTCGTCGTGTACGACGCGTACCGACCGGTCCGCGCCACGCGCGCGATGGTCGACTGGTGCGAGGCGCACGACAGGACCGATCTGCTCGAGGGCTGGGTCGGCCGGACCTCGCGCCACAACCGCGGGGTCGCGATCGACGTCGGCCTCGCGTGGCGCGACGGAAGCGAGCTCCCGATGGGCGGCGCGTGGGACGACTTCGCCCCGCACAGCTACGTGGAGGGCGCCGTCGGGGCCGCCCGCGCCAACCGCCGCGCGCTCGCGCAGGTCATGATCGCCGAGGGGTTCGTCCCCTACTGGCGCGAGTGGTGGCACTTCGAGTGGCCGATGGATCCGCTGCCGTCGGAGCACGACGAGGCGTATGGGCGGCGCTAGCGGAAGAGCTCCTCGAAGGCGCCCGCGAGGGTCGCGTACTCGTCGGCCACGGCGAGCACGGCGCCGCGCAGCTCGGGCGGGTCCATCGTCTCGGTGATCTGGCTGTGGAAGACGCGCAGGGTCGAGCCGGCGTCGTCCTCGTCCAGGCCCCAGTGCCCGAAGATGACGTCGGCGTTCCGCTGCAGCGCCAGGATGAGGAGCGGCATCTTGTTCGCGTCGTCGGCCGGCAGCGCGAGGCCGTCGCTGGAGAACTCCAGGACCTCCTTGCCGTGCATCTCGCCGCACGCGCGGACGGTGACGCGGATCGCGCGGGGCTCTCGGGGCACGGTGATCCGCACCTCTTCTTCACCCACGGCGACCTCGCCGAGGCCCACCTGCCGGGACATTTCTGCGACGCGTTCGACGAAGGGCTCGGCCACGGCGGGACTCTATCGAGGACCCCGGGTCGGTCTCAACGATGACTTGTGGGCCGATCTAGGGTAAGCCCCGCCATCGCGATGAGTGACGAGCGCACATTCAAGCGGGCAGAGGTCTCGGCCACCGTGCGGCTGCGCAGCCCCACGGACGCCGAGTTCGTCGACACGTACCTGGGCAACGTGTCCGAAGTCGGCCTCTTCGTCCGGACCGAGGAGCCCGCGCAGAAGAGCACCCTCCTCAAGGTCCAGATCGACCTCGACGCAGGCGGCGAGCCCATCACGGGCGTCGGCCGCGTGGTGTGGCGCCGCATCCCGCTCCAGGCGAGCGCCGAGGCGCCCCCCGGCATGGGCATCAAGTTCATCAAGCTCCAGGGTGACGGCAAGGCCCGCATCCGGGCGCTCGTCGCCGAGCACGCGGGCAAGGACCCGAGCTCGTTCGACGCGGGCATGGAGCTTCGCGGCTCGCTCGTCCCCGGGGAGCCGGTCGAGCCAGCCGCGGCTGCGGCCGCGGCTAAGGGGAAGGCGGACGCCGAGGCTGAGGCCAAGGCGGACGCGGAGGCGAAGGCGAAGGCCGAGGCGGACGCGAAGGCGAAGGCGGACGCGGAGGCGAAGGCGAAGGCCGAGGAGGCCGCGGCGAAGGCGGCTGCGGAGGCGGCGGCGAAGGCGGCGGCGAAGGCGGACGCGGACGCGGAGGCCGCGTCGAAGGCGGAGGCCGAGGCCGCCGCCAAGGCCGACGCCGACGCGAAGGCGAAGTCGGACGCGGACGCGGCGAAGGCCAAGGCGGACGAGGCGGACGCGGCGAAGGCGGACGCGGATGCGGCGAAGGCTAAGGCGGACGCGGACGCGAAGGCCAAGGCGGACGCGGACGCGGCGAAGGCGGCTGCGGACGCGGATGCGGCGAAGGCGAAGGCGGACGCGGACGCGAAGGCCAAGGCGGACGCGGACGCGGCGAAGGCCAAGGCGGACGCCGACGCGGCGAAGGCCAGGGCCGAGGCCGAGGCCGAGGAGGAGTCCGACGAGGAAGACGACGACGACTCGGGCGAGGACTCCTCGGAGACCGACGTCCCGGACGGCGACGAGTCCTACGAGGGCGACGCGCAGGACGAGGACGACTCGGAGAGCTCGGAGATCGACGCCCCGTCGTCGACCGGCGGGGGCAAGGGCAAGGGTAAGAAGAGCAAGCGCAAGAAGGGCAAGAGCAAGAAGGAGCGCCGCGAGGCGGCTCGCGCTCGACGCCGTCAGAAGCGCAACGAGAAGGACCCGGCCAAGGGCGCCTCGGAGGGCGCGGCCGCGGCTCCGGCGAAGAAGGCCGACCCGGCTCCGAAGAAGGCCGCGGCCGAGAAGCCGAAGCCGAAGAAGCCCGAGCCGGCGAAGCCCGCGAAGAAGCCCGCGGCCAAGCCGGCCGTCGACGAGACGCGCGCGGCGGCTCCGGCCGAGGAGAAGTCGGGGCTCGCGGGGATGACCGGCCCGATCATCGGCGGCGTCATCATCGCCGCGGCGATCGCGATCTACTTCCTGTTTTTCCGCTGAGCGTTCGAGCGCGATCGCTCAGCAGCCGCCCATCTGACAGCCGCTCGGGCAGCACTGCTCGCGGCGGCCGCAGTTGTTGCCGCACGACCCGCAGTCGTTGTCCGACGTGAGGTCGGTCTCGCACGCGTCGTCCGGGTCGTCGTTGCAGTCGGCGAAGCCGGTCTCGCACGAGTCGACGACGCAGCTCCCGCCGCTGCAGCTGACGGTGGCGTGGGTGGAGTCGCACACGTTGCCGCAGGCCCCGCAGTTGGTCGGGTCGCTGTTCGTGTCCCCGCAGGACGCGCCGCCGTCCGAGCCGTCCGAGCCCCCGTTCCACTCCGTCAGCTCGCTGCTCGCGACGGTCCGAGAGCGGCACCCGCCCGCCGCGCAGGTCTCGCTCGCCGTGCACGAGACGCCCATGCACTCGCGCAAGAGGTCGATGCGAAGCGTCAGCGTGCGGCCCGGCTGGAACGTGAACTCCGCGTAGCGGACCAGGACCGTGGCTCCGCCGCGTCGCCCGGTCGCCGTCACGAGGAACGGGCCGAGCGCGCCGCCCTCGTGCACGAGGCCGAGCGTGCGCGGCAGATCCGGGTTGGCGCCCCCGAGGGTGGCGGTCGCCGACTGCATCACGCCCTCCGGGGACACCGCCTCGATGCGGACCTCGTCGAGCTCGCCCGGGACGGCGAGGTCGGAGTCCGCGACGACGATGACCTCCGTGCGAGAGGCCGAGCAGCCGAGCGCGAGCGCCGCGACGAGCGCGAGGAGGGATCGGATCACCACGTCAACACCCCCGGCTGGAAGTCGCCCTCGATCGGGCCCTCGGTCCCCGCGCTGGCCGCGACGGCGACGATCACGATGACGATGATCACCACCGCGACGCTCCCGCCGACCACGCCCCAGAAGATCGGGTCTTCGAAGATCGCGGTGTCGATGCCGCCTCCGCCGCCGCCCTGGGCGGCCTCCTCGGGCGACGCGACGACGTTGAGCGCGACGCTCAGCGGCCGACCGCCCTCGGCCTCGACGTGGATCTCGCTGAGCTGTCGATCCCCGGAGTAGAGCGCGAACGTCCGCGATCCGGGGGCGACGGGCACCTCGGCCCAGTCCTCCGAGCTCAGCGCGTAGCCGTCGACGCGCAGCTCCGCGTCTTCGGGGGCGCCGGTGACGACGACCCGCGCGAGGGCGCCCTCCTCGTTCATCGCCTCGCGGAGCTCGATGGCGTGCTGGCGGATCTCCGGGGTCGTCTCGGGGTCGTCGAGGACCTGACGGTTCAGGGCCGCGGCCTCGGGGTAGCGCCCCTGCTCGTAGATCGCCGAGGCCAGGTTGTAGCGGACGGCGGGCGCCTCGCGGAGCTCGAGGGCCTGGCGAAAGCGGTCCTCGGCGCAGGCCCAGTCCTCGCGCTGGACGCACTGGACCCCCTCGGCGAAGAGGTCGCGGGCTCGGGCGGTGGCGTCCGCCGAGGCTTCCTGGGCCGCCGCCGGGGCGCTCGCGAGGGCGATCAAAGCGACCAGACATTGCAGCGCGCTGGCGTTCCGGGTGGACCTCACGCGACAATGATATGCCAGGACGAGGGACGCGTGAGCTTCGAGGACCGATATGCCCTTCAGATGCCGCTCGGGGAGACCCGCCGCGGCAGCGTCTGGTCCGCCAAGGACGCGCAGCAGGACAAGACCGTCGCCGTCGTGATCCTCGACCCGGGCGCCAGCGCGGCGGCCCGCTCCGAGTTCCAGGCGATCCACCTCGCGGCCAAGATCGCCCCGCACCCGGCGATGGTTCGGGTGTTCGAGACGGGGCAGACCTCCGACGGCCGCTACTACGCCGCGATCGAGCACGTCGAGGGCGAGCAGCTCCGCGCGCGCCTCGCGCAGGGCCCGCCGCTGCGCCTCGATCAGCTCGTGCGCGCGTTCATCGAGATCCTCGAGGCGGTCGAGAAGCTCCACGACCAAGACCTCGCGCACGGCGACATCTCGCCCGGCAACGTGCTGCTTCGCGAGAAGGGGAGCCGCCTCTCGAAGCGCCTGATCGGCCTCGGGATGGGCCGCAAGCGCATCCGCGCCGGCGAGGAGCCCCTCGACGACCCCGAGCAGCTGATCGAGCTCGCCTTCATGTCCCCGGCCCAGGCGGCCGGGGAGGTCGTCGCCGACGCGCGCTCCGACACGTACTCCGTGGCCGCGGTCCTCTACGCGGCGCTGACCGGGTACCCCCCGCACTACGGCTCGACCGCGGACGAGCTGCGCGTCGACGTCATGGACGCGCCCGTGTGGGGCGCCGCACGCATGCGCCCCGAGCTCGCCGGCCCCGTCGCCGAGGCGCTCGACAAGGCGCTCGGCAAGGACGGGTTCGCAACCGCGGCGGACCTCGCGTCGGCCCTCCGCGCGGCCCTCGTGCGCAGCCCGCGCCTCGCCAAGCTCGAGACCCGCGTCGGCCCGCTGAGCCTCGAGCGCGGTGAGGAGCCGGCCGAGCGCACCAAGAAGGCGAAGACCAAGGAGCGCAAGGGCAAGCCCGCGTTCCCCAAGCCGGGCGCGGCGCTCCCCAAGCCGGGCATCGGGCTGTCCAAGCCCGGCCTCGGAGCCAAGCCCGCGGCGATCCCGAAGCCGGGCGGGGCGATCCCCAAGCCGGGCGCGATCCCCAAGCCGAGCGGGTCGATCCCGAAGCCGGGCGCGATCCCGAAGATCCCCAAGCCCGACGCCCCGGTGGCCGAGCCGCCTCGCGCGCCCGGCGTGCCCGAGCCGGCCCCGGACGCGTTCGAAGCGCCGACGCGCCCGACCGCCGAGAAGCTCGACGAGGGCACGCCCGACGAGACGTTCGAGGCGCCGACGCGGCCGTCGCTCGTCGCCGCGTGGCCCCGCGCCGACGCGCCCGTGGGGGAGATCGAGCGGCTCTCGGATCCCTTCGGGGACGAGGACGAGGAGGCGCCCGTCGAGGACGAGCCGCCGCGCGGCGGCATCGTCGACCTCGGCACGCTGGTCGAGGCGGCGACGGTCGAGGCCCCCGCCGCGGCGCCCGAAGAGGCGGCCGAGGCGGCACCCGAAGAGGTGGCCGAAGAGGTCCCCGAAGCGGCGACGGAAGCGGCGACGGAAGAGTCGGCCGAAGAGGCGATCGACGACGAGGAGCTCCTCGAGGCCGAGGAGGATCCGGTCCCCGCCTGGAAGGCCCCGAGCGTCCCCGCGGCGGCGTTCGCCGCGGCGCCGGACAAGAAGCCGATCCCGGCCCCGCCCGAGCCCGACCTCGCGGTCGCCGATCCGCTGGCCTCGAGCGGGATCGACGAGGCGGTGGTCCTGCCCGGCGCGGGCCTGCCCAAGTGGATCTGGGCGATCCCGGTGGCGGTGGCGCTCGTGGCGATCCTCGGGATCGCGGTCGCGATGTCCGGCGACGACGACCCCGAGCCGGAGCCCGTCGCGACCGTGCCGCCGGTCGAGCCAGTCGAGGAGCCGGACCCCCTCCCGCCGCCGGCCGCGCCCGACGCGGGGGTCGCGGAGCTCGAGGTGGCGATGGACGCGGTCGGCGACGACCCCGGGCCGGACACCGCGCCGATCGAGGCGACCGTGCCCGAGCCGGAGGCCGACGGGGTCACGCGGCTGCGCCTCTCCAACGTGCCCGAGGGAGCGCAGGTCTTCGTGGACGGCCGCCGCGTCGACGGCCCCGACCTCGAGTTCCCGCCGGGCGCGCAGAGCCCCCTGATCGAGGTGCGCCTGCCCGGGCATCGCACGTGGCGCCGCCGGCTCCTGCTGTCGGTCCCCGACGAGCTGTCGGTGCACCTCGAGCCCGAGGGCTCGGGCGGCACGACCACGGTGAGCCCGCCTCCCGTGGAGACCAGCGGGGGCAACGGCGGCGGCGGTCGCTCGAGCGGCCGGCGCCGGCGCACTCGGCCGACGATCGTCACCGATCCCGGGTTCTGAGCGGCTCTCCTGACAGCATGGTGTCGGGAGGCGCCGCGCCGCGGTCGGCTCGTCGTGCCATCCTGGCCGGGTCATGCCGGACCCCTTCGCCTTCGCCCATCGGTGCACCCGCCGGTGGTTCGAGACGTCCTTCGCGGCGCCGACCCCCGCGCAGTCCAAGGGCTGGCCGCCGATCACGCAGGGAGCCTCGACGCTGCTGCTCGCGCCGACGGGCAGCGGCAAGACGCTCAGCGCGTTCCTCGTCGCGATCGACCGGCTGATGTTCGGCCCCGCCCCCGAGCGCGAGGGCGTGCGGGTGCTGTACGTGTCGCCGCTCAAGGCGCTCGGCGTCGACGTCGAGCGCAACCTGCGCGCGCCGCTGAACGGGATCCGCGTGACCGCCGAGCGCGCGGGCGAGGAGCACCGCGTGCCCACCGTCGGCGTCCGCTCGGGCGACACCCCGCAGCGCGAGCGCGAGCGGATGCGCAAGCACCCGCCCGAGATCCTCATCACCACGCCGGAGTCGCTGTACCTGCTGCTGACCTCGCGCTCCCGCGACGTCCTGCGCACCGTCGACACCGTGATCGTCGACGAGATCCACTCGATGGTCGGCACCAAGCGTGGCGCGCACCTCTTCTCGTCGCTCGAGCGGCTCGAGAAGGTCGTCGAGGCGCCGCGCCTGCAGCGCATCGGGCTCAGCGCGACGCAGCGCCCGCTCGACGAGGTGGGCCGGCTGCTCGGCGGCTTCGCGCTCGACGACGCGGGTCGGCGCGCCCCGCGGCCGGTGACGATCGTCGACGCCAGCCACCACAAGGCGTTCGAGCTGACCGTCGAGGTCCCCGTCGAGGACATGGCGAAGCTCGCGCGCGTCGAGGAGCTCACGAGCGGGCCCGCGTCGAAGCCGCCGACGCCGCACTCGATCTGGCCTTCGATCCACCCGCGGCTCGTCGAGCTCATCCGGGCACACCGCTCGACGATGATCTTCGTGAACTCGCGCCGGCTCTCCGAGCGCCTCGCGCTCGCGCTCAACGAGCTCGCCGAGGAGGAGATCGCCCGCGCGCATCACGGCTCCGTCGCCAAGGACATCCGCGCCGACATCGAGGATCGGCTCAAGCGTGGCGCGCTGCCCGCGATCGTCGCGACGAGCTCGCTCGAGCTCGGCATCGACATGGGCGCCGTCGACCTCGTCATCCAGATCGAGGCGCCGCCGTCGGTCGCGTCCGGGGTGCAGCGCATCGGCCGCGCCGGCCACCACGTCGGCGCGGTGAGCCGCGGCGTGATCTTCCCCAAGTTCCGCGGCGACCTGCTCGCGTGCGCGGCGGTCACCGAGCACGTCGTCGACGGGCACGTCGAGGCCACCTACTACCCGCGCAACCCGCTCGACGTGCTCGCCCAGCAGATCGTCGCGATCGTCGCCGAGGGCCCGATCTCCGTCGACGAGGTCCGCGAGATCACGATGGGCGCGGCGTGCTTCTCGGAGCTCCCCGATCGCTCCTTCGTCGGGGTCCTCGACATGCTCAGCGGGCGCTACCCGTCCGACGAGCTCGGCGAGCTCCGGCCGCGCGTCACCTGGGATCGCGTCGCCGGCACCCTGCGGCCTCGCCGCGGCGCGCGGATGCTCGCGATCGCGAACGGCGGGACCATCCCCGACCGCGGCCTCTACGGCGTCTTCCTCGCCAACGCGGAGAAGCCCGTCCGCGTCGGCGAGCTCGACGAGGAGATGGTCTTCGAGTCGCGCGAGGGCGACGTGTTCCTGCTCGGCGCCAGCTCGTGGCGCATCGAGGAGATCACCCACGAGCAGGTGCTCGTGTCCCCGGCGCCGGGCGAGGCCGGCAAGATGCCCTTCTGGCACGGCGACCGGCCGGGGCGGCCGCTCGAGTTCGGGCAGGCGATCGGCAAGCTCACGCGCGAGCTCACCTCGATCCCGCGCGCCGCCGCGGTCGAGCGCCTGGCCACGAAGCACTCGCTCGACGCCCTCGCGGCGGAGAACCTGATGCGCTACCTCGACGACCAGCGCGAGGTCACGGGGCGGCTCCCGACGGATCGCTCGATCGTGATCGAGCGCTTCATCGACGAGGTCGGCGACTGGGTGATCACCGTGCTCACGCCGTTCGGCGCGCGGGTGCACGCGCCCTGGAGCACGGCGATCAGCCAGCGCCTGATGCACGAGCTCGGGCTCGACCCGGACGCGATGTGGTCCGACGACGGAATGGTCTTCCGGCTGCCGGACGCGGACGAGCCGCCCGACGACGCCGTGTTCCTGCCCGGCCCCGACGAGGTCGAGCGGCTCGTGACCGACCAGCTCGCCTCGACGAGCCTCTTCGCCGCGCGGTTCCGCGAGAACGCGGGGCGCTCGTTGCTGCTCCCCAAGCGCCGGCCCGGTCAGCGCACGCCGCTCTGGGCCCAGCGCCGCAAGAGCGCGCAGCTGCTCAAGGTCGCGTCGCGCTTCCGCGACTTCCCGGTGGTCCTCGAGACCTACCGCGAGTGCCTGCGGGACGTGTTCGACCTGCCGGGGCTCGTGAAGATCCTCGAGGACGTGCGCGACCGGCGCGTGCTCGTGAGCAGCGTGACCACGCGCTCGCCGTCGCCCTTCGCGGCGTCGCTGCTCTTCAACTACGTCGCGAGCTTCATCTACGAGGGGGACGTCCCGCTCGCCGAGCGCCGGACCCAGATGCTCTCGCTCGATCACGCGCAGCTCCGCGAGCTGCTCGGCGAGCCGGAGCTGCGGCAGCTCCTCGATCTCGAGGCGATCGTCGAGGTCGAGCGTCGCCTGCAGCGCCTCACCGGCTACCTCGTCACGCACGTGGACGGGCTCCACGACCTGTTGCTCGCGCTCGGCGACCTGAGCGCCGACGAGATCGCGCTTCGCTGCGAGGGGGAGCCCGCGGCGTGGACCGCGGAGCTCGTCCGCGCGCGCCGGGTGGTGGCGATCACGGTCGCCGGCGAGCCCCGCTACGTCGCCGCCGAGGACATGGCGCGCTACCGCGACGGCCTCGGCATCGTGCCGCCGCCGGGTCTGCCGCAGGCGCTGCTCGAGCCGCTCGCGGATCCGCTCGGCGATCTGATCGGGCGCTACGCGCGGACCCATGGCCCCTTCACGCTGGCCGCCGTCGCCGCGCGGTTCGGGCTCGGCGAGGGCGCCGTGCGCGCGGTGCTCGAGCGGCTCGCGACGCAAGACCGCGTGCTCGAGGGCGAGCTCGTCCCGGGCGGGCGCGGTCGCGAGTGGGTCGACACGGAGGTCCTGCGCCGCATCAAGCAGCGCTCGCTCGCGAAGCTGCGGCAGGAGGTCGAGCCGGTCGACCCGGACGCGCTCGCGCGCTTCGCCATCGACTGGCACGGCGTCGATCGGCCGGCGCCCGCGGGGCCCGACGCGCTCCTCGCGATCGTCGAGCGCCTGCAGGGCGCGCCGATCCCGGCGTCGAGCCTGGAGGCGCACACCCTGCCGAGCCGGCTGCGCGGCTACGACCGCCGCGACCTCGACGAGCTGTGCGCGAGCGGTGAGGTGATCTGGCGCGGGATGGGCTCGCTCGGCCCCAAGGACGGCCGCATCGCGCTCTACCTCGCGGACCACTACCCGCTGCTCGCGATGCCCGCCGAGCCGGTCGAGGGCGAGCTCGCCGACGCGATCCGCGAGCACCTCGAGGACCGCGGCGCGGTGTTCTACCGGGAGCTCGTCGACGTGGTCGGCGGGTTCGGCGCGGAGGTGCTCGAGGTCCTGTGGGACATGGTGTGGGCCGGCGAGGTCACCAACGACACGCTCCTGCCGCTGCGCTCGCTGCGCGGCGCCGTGGAGCCCGCGCGCGGCGGGCGACGGAGCTCGCGTCGCCAGCCGCGGCGCGCCGGGCCGCCCGGCTCGGAGGGGCGCTGGTCGCTCTTGCCGAGGCTCGACGGCCCCGACGCTCCGTCGCCGACCGCGCGCCTCGAAGCGCTCGCGAGCCAGCTCCTCGAGCGCCACGGCGTCCTGACCCGCGAGGCGGTGCGCGCCGAGGCGATCCCGGGGGGCTTCTCGACGGTCTACCCGATCCTGCGCGCGATGGAGGAGGCCGGGCGCGTCCGGCGCGGCTACTTCGTGGCGGGGCTCGGGGCAACGCAGTTTGCGTTACCGGGCGCGGAGGATCGGCTGCGCGCGCACCGCGACGTCGGCCCCGACGGGGATCGCGTGCTGCTGCTGGCGAGCGACGATCCCGCGAACGTCTACGGCGCGGCGCTCAAGTGGCCCGAGCGCGACGGCGCCCGCCCGCAGCGCGCGGCGGGGGCGCGGGTCGTCCTGCACGACGGCGTCCTGGTGGGCTTCGTCGGGCGCACCGGCCACAGCGTGACCACGTTCCTGCCCGACGACGAGCGGGCGCGCCGCCGCTCGATCGACGCGCTCGTCCGCGGCCTCCAGCTCGCGACCGGCCAGGGCCGCAACGCCCGCGCCGTCCTCATCAAGCGCGTGGACGGCGACGACCCCGCCGCCTCCGCGATCGCCACCGACCTCCAGGACGCCGGCTTCGCCCCCACCAGCCGCGGCTTCCACCGTCGGCTCGAGGTGAACTGAGTCCCGAGGGCGCGAAGCGACCGAGGGATCTCAGTGGGGAGCGCGAGGGGCTTGCCCCTCGCCGGAGAGAAATCGCCGGAGGCGATTGATCGACAGCCCTCGAGCGTCAGGGCGCGGTGCACTGGTCGGCGCCGACGTCGTGGGCCGCGCCGCGGGGCTCGCCGTCGAGGTCGTCGGGCACGTCCGTGAGCGCCTCGCCGGCGCCCGCGACGGAGGGCACGTCGCACATCGCGAGGTGGAGGTCGCCCGCGGCGGCGTCGACGAACCAGCTCGCCATCGCGTCCTCGACGTTCGCGCCCAGCGTCGCGTCGGCGCCGTCGCGCGCGCGAAGGCGCCGGTTGGTGAGGTTGTTGCGGATGTCCACGTTGGACGATCCCCAGCGGTACTCGATCGCGCTCGAGTAGCCGTCCGGCGACGAGAAGAAGATCGTGTTGTTGACGATCTGCACGTCGTGCCCGCGCTCGACGATGATGCCGACGTCGTGCTCGCGGCTGCCCGCGTGCCGGCTGAAGACGGTGTTGTTGCGGATCACGGTGCCGTAGACGTCCTCGGTCAGCCCGATGCCGATGCCGCGGGCGCAGTCGATGACGACGTTGCGCTCCAGGACGTGGCCCGTGCCCATCTCGCTGTCCCACATGTGGATGGCGTGCTCCGCGAGCCCGCCCGTGTACGTCTGACCGCCGCGGTCGCTCGCCTTCTGTCCGTGGGCCGGGCGCGCGACGCCGGTCGCGTCGCAGTAGATGCCTTCGAAGCGGCTGTCGTGGACGTGCCAGTCGCGCGCGTCGTGGGTGTCGATGCCGCCCGTGTAGCAGGTCGTCCCGCCGTCGGTCGGGCCGTAGCCCCAGACGTTGTCGCGGCCCGCCGCGGTCATCGAGAAGGTGCTGCAGCTGACCTCGACCTCGTCCACGTTCGCGCCGTCGCCGGGGCTCGACTTGAGGAACTGCTGGCCGCCGTCGACGAGGCGCACGTCGTGGATCACCGCGCGGTCGCCGTTCGCCCACAGGTGGATCAGGTGAAAGATCGACCGCTGCACGGTGAAGCCCGAGAGGACGACGCCGGGCGCGTCGACGGTGATCGGCGCGGTGCTGCCGCCCTGGTCGCCGTAGGCCGAGTCGAGGATCACGCGGCTCGCGTCGCCCGACGCGGAGCGCAGCGTGACGTTCGGCGTCGTGAAGTAGAGGCCCGTGTAGGAGCCGTCGTGGGTGAAGGTGTACGTGCCGTCCTCGAGCAGGATCGTGTCGCCCTCGGCGGCGCTCGAGACGACCTCGCGCAGGCTCCGTGTCGCGCCGTCCACCATCACCTGACCGTCCCCCGCGGGCGAGACGGTGATCGTGCGACCGGTCGCGGCGACGATCGCGGCGGTGCGGTCCGCGCACGAGCTCGACGGCGGCGTCCCCGGGCCGGCGTCTCGCGTGTCGGGGCCCGCGTCGTAGTCGGGGCCGCCGTCGAAGTCGGGGCCGGCGTCGCGTCGACCGCCCCCGCCGTCGAGGCTCACCGCGCCGTCCGCGGGCGGGCTCGACGCGTCGGCCGGGTCGGGGTCGCCGTCGCAGGCGGCGGCGAAGAGGAGGGCGACGCCCAGCAGAGCGCGAGAGGTCGAGTGGGGCATGGCGGCGACAGCTTACCGGTCGCGACCCACGCGAGACCACTCGCCGGTCTCGCGCGGACCGCTGGTCGACGCGCTCGCCGTCGGCTACATGCGCGGCGCGATGTCGGAGGGGGGAGACACGAGCGCTTCGAGGGCGTTCCTCGCGCTCGCCGCGGTCGGGGCGCTGGCGGCCGGCATCGCCGCGCTCACGCAGACGTCGCCCCTCGAGCTCGGCGGCTGGCTGTGGAGCGCGAGCCCCTACCTGCTCCTCGCGCAGACGGTGCTCGCGTCGGTCGCGGGCGGCCTGCTCGCGGCGAGCGCGCCGGGATCGCTGCGTACCCTCGCGAGCGTCGGGGTCGGATCGCTCGTCGCCTCCGCGGCGCTGCAGGGCCTGAGCATCATCCTGCTCGAGAGCGCCGTCGAGCCGGGGCCCCTCGACGAGCTCGTCGCCTGGAGCCCGCTGGCGCTCGAAGCGGCCGGCGTCGCGCTCCTCCTCGGGGTCGGCTGGCGAGGGCTCCGGCTCGGGCCGGCGAGCGCGATCATGGCCTGGCTCATCGGCGGCTTCGTGGCCGCGAGCGCGGGGTGGCTGGCGATCCTGCCGACGAGCTTCGGGGAGCCCGGCTTGCTCGAGCCGGTCCTCGGCGTGGGTCGCTGGCCGGTGCTCGCGGCGATCGCGTGGTGGCTGTCTCGCCGGGCGAGCTCGGTCGCGCTCGCGGAGCCCTCGCCCTCGGCCGGCGGCGCCCTGCGAGCGGTGGCGGTGGCCTGGCTGGTGTGGGGCGTGGTCGTGCTGGCGAGCGCGATGCTGGGCGGGTGGGTGACGCTCACGCACGGCGGCTACCAGTCGGCGATCTACGGGGTGCTGATCGCGGGGGCGAGCCTCTACCTCGCCGCGACTCTGCGCTGGATGCGCGGCGAGCTCCTCGAGCTGACGAGCGGCTTCGCCCTCGGGACCGCGATGCTCGTCCTCGTCGCCCTCGCGCTCGTGATGCTGGTCTCCGTCGGGAGCTCTCGCGAAGCCATCGTCCCGCTCGGCGGCGTCGCGCTGATCGCGGGGGGCGTCGCGGTCGCCGCCACCGGGATCGCGCTGAGCCGCGTGGCCGAGGCCCTCGGCGCGCTCCCCGAGCGAGCCCGCGCGCAGTCCGGCGCCGCGGTCGTGGGCGTCGCGACGTGCCTCTTCCTCGCCGCCCGGCTGATCGGAGGGTTCGCCGGCGGGTTCGCCGCGCTGCTGTCCCTCGCTTTGGCGGCCACGGGCCTCGGCCTCCTCGCCGTCGCGGCCCTCCGCGTGGCCCGGTCGCTCGATGCCACGGAAGCCAGGCTCGCGGAGGCGGGCACGGGCACGGGCACGGGCACGGGCACGGGCACGGACGCGGGCACGGGCACGGGCACGGGCACGGGCACGGGCACGGGCACGGGCACGGGCACGGGCACGGGCGACGAGCACGAGGACGACGAGGGCGACGAGGACGACGAGGACGACGAGGATGACGAGGACGACGAGGACGACGAGGACGACGAGGACGACGAAGACGGAGATCGCGCCGGCCGCACCTCTCCGCGCCCGCCGCGGCAAGTCGTCTTGCTCATCACCATCGCCGTCGGCTCGGTGCTCGCCGTCTTGATCGCGCTCGCGGCCCGCTGAGCGGCCGCCCGCTCGAGGGCCTCCCCATGCTCATGGGGAACGCGATAGGATGGACGACGTCATGATCCGGCGTGTGCTCGTCTTGGAGGACCACGACGCCACGCGCGCCGCGCTGGTGGAGGCGCTCGGCCGGGAGACGTCGTTCGTGGCGATCGGCGTGGCGACGCGAGCGGAGGCGCTCGCCGAGGTCGCGAAGCACTCGATCACGTTGGCCCTCGTCGATCTGCGCCTCGGCGACGAGCGGGGCTCCGACGCGATCCGCGAGCTCGTGGCGCGTGACGTGCCCTGCATCGCGCTCACCGTCATCGACGACGCGGACGAGGTCCTCGGCGCGCTCCGCGCGGGGGCCACGGGGTACGTCCTCAAGTCCGATCCGCTCGAGCGCCTCGTCGCCGCGATCGCCGACGCCCTGCGGGGCGACGTCGCGGTGTCCAGTCGGGTCGTGCGCCACCTCGTGCAGGCGATCCAGCCGCTCGACCTCCCCGTCCCGCTGACCCCGCGCGAGCGAGACTTGCTCCTGGGGCTCGCCCGGGGGCTGACCTACGCGGAGTGCGCGGACCTGCTCCGCGTCCAGCTCGGCACGGTCCAGAGCTACGTGAAGACCCTGTACGCGAAGCTCGAGGTGACCTCCAAGACGGAGGCCTGCGCGTGGGCGATGCGTCATGGCCTCGTCGAGTGAGGCCCTCGCCGTCGTCGACGACGAGCTGGTCGAGGAGCGGGCCCGCCACAACGTCCGCGAGGTCTACGTCGAGAACTCACGACGGTGGCGCGCGCCTCGCGCGGCGGCGCTGAACGTCGTCGGCTACCTCGCGCTCGGGATCGCGCCGGCGCTCCCGGGGGCCGAGCCGATCTTCGGCGTGAGCTGGCGGCTCTCACTGCCGCTGATGGCCGTGCACGCGACCAACACGGTGATCGGAGCGATCGTGCTGCGCCGGTTCCACCCGCTGAGCCTGCCGGGGAAGATCGTCGAGGTCTTCGGCACGGTGTGGTGGATCGGCTCGGCCGTGACGATGATGGCGGCGTCCGGGACCGCGCGCAGCGTCTTCTGGTTCAACGTCGGCGTGATCGTCACGCTGCTCAGCAACAGCATCTACAACCACGCCCGCGTGCTCGGGCCGATGGTCTTCTGGATGATCGCGATCACCGGCTTCTTCGCCGTGCGGACGCAGTGGGGCGACGTCGCGCTCTGCCTCATCTTCGGCTTCTGCGCCTGCTACTTCCAGCGCCTCTCGACGATCTACGGGTGGCGGCTCGCCCGCGAGAGCGCGCGCGTCGAGCTGATGCAGGAGCGCATCGCGGGGATGCTCCTCGAGCAGGAGCGGGCCCGCATCGAGCGCGAGCTGCACGACGGCGTGGCCGCGGACCTCACCGCCGCGCTGTGGCGCGCGCGATCCCTCGAGCCGACGGACCGCGAGGCCGAGGACTCGCTCTCCGCGCGGATCGAGGCGGGCCTCACGGAGCTGCGGCGCGTGGTCCGGGAGGTGCGCGCCAAGCCGTCCACGATCGCGGCGCTGTCCAATCAGATCGAGGACGAGACGCACAAGCTCGTCGACCGCCGGCTGCCCCTCGAGGTGGTCGTCGAGCTCGCGGGGGAGGGGCGCTCGGTGGATCCCGACGTCGCGCTCCACTGCGTTCGAGCGCTGCAAGAAGCCTTGCGGAACGCGTTGACCCACGCGAGCGCCACGCGGCTCCGCGTCGCCTTCCGAGCGGGGGCGCGGCTCGAGCTCGTCGTCGAGGACGACGGGGTCGGCGTCCCCGCTGGTGCGCTCGAGAGGGACCAGGGCGGGCTCTCGAACCTCCGCGCGCGGGCCAGCGCGATCGGCGGCGCGGTCGAGTGGGCGGCGGTGGAGCCGGCCGGCACGCGCTTCACGCTGACGGTCCCGCTCGCCACGACCGAAGAGGAGGGCTGAGTGCGGGCCGCGGGTCTCGGCGCGCTGCTCCTCGTCGCGGTGGCCAGCGCGGGGTGTGACCCCGAGCCCGGTCGCGACGACGCGGGCTCGCCCGAGGACGCCGGCGTCGACGGCTGGGAGCCCTGCGGAGCCTGGGAGTGCACCAGCGTCGCGGTGCCGCTGGACTACGAAGATCCGGCGAGCGAGTCGATCGACGTCCGGGTCCTCCGGATCCGCGCCCGGCGCGCGCGGCGCGGGGTGCTGTTCTTCAATCCGGGGGGACCCGGGGTCGCGACCCTCTCGCGCGTCGACGAGCTCGCCGAGCAGTTCGGGCTCCTCGTCCCCGACTTCGACGCGATCTTGTTCGACCCCCGCGGCAGCGGACAGAGCGCGCCGCTGCGCTGCATCGAGCCCGCGCTCGCGGAGCGCCTCCGCGCGCTGCCGGCTTCGCCCGCCGACGACGCGGCCTGGGTCGCGGTCGAGGCGCTGATGCGAGAGGTCGCCGCGGCGTGCACGGAGGGAGACGCCTCCGGGCTCGCCGCGCACCTGAGCACCGAGGCCGTGGCTCGCGACATGGATCGGATCCGCGAGCGCCTCGGGGAGGCCCGGATCCACTTCCTGGGGTTCTCGTACGGGACGCACCTCGCCGCCGTCTACGCGACCCTCTTCCCCGATCGGGTCGGCGCGTTCGTGCTCGACTCCGCGACCTGGCGCCCGCCCGTCGCGTTCCCCGAGGGCGAGGAGGGCGGCCACGACGCCGCGTTGGGCGGGTTCTTCGGCGCGTGCGGCGCCGATCCGGCGTGCGCGTTCCACGGCGGTGAAGGCGAGGGCGCCGTCGCGGCCGCGTGGGACGCGCTCGCGGCGGCCGCGCCGAGCTCCCTCGACTTCCAGGCGGCCGCTTCGCACGCGCTGCGCCGCGCCGACCTCGAGTCCTACGCGGCCGACCTGTCCACGGCCGAGGCGGGGAGCTTCGCCGCGCTCACCGCCCGCGCCGACGCGTTCTACGGCGCCGCCGAGCCGGAGCCCTACGCCACGCTGTCGCCGCTCTACGCGACGCTTCGAAACGACGCGCCCTGCCCCGAGGGCTTCGACCTCGCGGCGGCTCGGGCGCGGTGGAGCCAGCTCGAGACGACGGCGCCGCGCCTCGGCGCGATCGAGCTCTTCGTGGACCTGGCGTGCCTCGGCTGGCCCTCGGCCGCGAGGTCGCCCGTGGGGGTCGCGGCGCCGAGCGCGCCGCCGATGCTGCTGTTCGGCGGGGCGCGAGATCCGGCGGCGCCGACGCGCGAGGCGAGGCGCCTCGCGGAGGCGCTCGGCAACGGGTCCCACGTCGTCGAGTACCTCGGAGCGGGGCACGGCTACCTGACGCGCAGCGGCTGCGTGTTGAGCACCTCGGTCGACTTCCTGCGGGACCCGAGCACCCCGCCCGCCTCCGCGACGTGTGACTGAGTCCGACGACGCGAAGCGTCGGAGGATCTCAGTGGGGAGCGCGAGGGGCTTGCCCCTCGCCGGAGAGAAATCGCCGGAGGCGATTTGTCGACAGACCTCGACTCAGGCTACGCCGCCTGCGGATCTCTGGCGGGGAGCATCACCCCGCGCAGGATCGCGAGCCCCCCGATCGCGAGCGGGAAGAGCGCCGCGATCACCCCGAAGTAGATGTTGTTCATCGACTCCTCGCGGCCCCGCTCGTAGATCATGTCGCGACTCTCCACGTCGACGAGCGGGATGACCGAGTCGACGACGCTCATGCCGTAGAGGTAGCCGGCGACCCCGAGGCCCATCGTGAGCACGCCGAACACGAGCGACGCCGCGCCGGTGCCGATCACGGCGGGGCGGCGCTTGCCGACGAGCGCCACGATCAGCGCCGCGAACGCGACCGGGTTGCCGAACAGGGCGCAGCAGAGGATCCCGTACATCGCGGATCCGCCCTCTTGGAAGTGGTGGGCGAGCGTGGCCATGCGCCGAGCCTAGCGCGACCCTCGGGGAGATGAGAAAGGCAGGGCGCGGCCTCCGGACCCATGCTACGCCCCTCGCACCGCACGGGTGGAGTGTGACGAAGCCTCTCGAGAGGCCCTGCGCTCACCACCCCGGCCATCCTGGCACGCGGTTCAGAAGCTCCGTCGGTCAGAGCCGAGGGAGGAGTGGCGAAGTGCCACTCGATGGAAGAGAGAACAGAGAACATGTCCAACAAGCTTTTCGTCGGCAGCCTGAGCTGGAACACGGACGACTTCGGCCTCCAGGCCGCGTTCGAGCGTTTCGGTGAGATCTCGGACGCCAAGGTCATCACGGACCGCGACTCGGGTCGCAGCCGTGGCTTCGGCTTCGTGACGTTCGCCGACCCGGCCGCCGCGGCCCGCGCGGTTCAGGAGATGAACGGGGCGGAGCTCGACGGCCGCACCCTCAACGTCGACATCGCGCAGGAGCGCAGTGGCGGCGGTCGCGGCGGTGATCGTCGCGGTGGCGGCGGCGGTCGCTGGTAGGCGACCCCTCGGGCCTTCGGGCCTGAACCCAACGAGTCGGAGCCGATGGTCCAGAGAAGGACCGTCGGCTCTTTCTTTTTGGGGATTTGGCAGACTCGGGGGATGCCCGAGGGCGACACGATCCATCAGACCGCGCGGACCCTGCAGCGGGCGATCGGCGGCCAGCCCGTCGTCGGCTGGCGCAGCGTCCTGCGGCCGCTCGATGGGGTGTCCTTCGAAGGCGTCGAGGTCGCCTCGGTGGAGGCGCGCGGCAAGCACCTGCTCGTCCACTTCGACGACGGTCGCACGCTCCACACCCACATGAAGATGGACGGGAGCTGGCACATCTACCGGCCGGGCGAGCGCTGGCAGCTCGGCGAGCACCGCGCGCACGCGGTCATCGAGACCCCGACGTGGGTCGCCGTCTGCTTCGACGCGCCGATCTGCGAGCTCGTCGCGAAGGGCCGCGTCCCCGAGGCGGTCGCGCGGCTCGGCCCGGACCTCCTCGACCCCGACGCCGACCTCGACGAGGCCGTGCGCCGCCTCCGCTCCGAGCCCGACCTCCCCCTCGGCGTCGCGGTGATGCGACAAGATCTCGTGAGCGGTATCGGCAACGTCTACAAGTCCGAGGTCCTGTTCCTGAAGCGCCTGAGCCCCTTCGCGCGGGTGGCCGACGTCGACGACGCGACCCTGCGAGGCGTCGTCGACGAGGCCCGCCGGCTCCTGCGCGCCAACCTCGGCCGCGCGCGCCGGACCCGCCACCGCCTCCGCGGCGACCGCCACTGGGTCTACGGCCGGAGCGGCGCCCCCTGCTTCGAGTGCGATGGGACCATCGAGATGGAGCGCCAAGGCGACCAACGCCGGTCGACCTACTTCTGCCCCGCCTGTCAGGGGCCGCGAGGCTCGGCGTGACGGCTGCTTCCCCGAGCCTCGCGATCGTCTTGGCGCTCACCGCCGCGGGCTGTGGCGGTACGCCGGATCGGCTGGGGCCCTTTCCGAGCGAGCCGTCGGCGCCGGTCGATGTGCAACGCGTCGACTCGATCGAGGCCGAGTGCGCGCGGCGTGAGCAGCAGCAACGGGAGGCCTGGCGCCGCTACCGCGAGTCCTTGGCCGACCCGGGCTCCGACGTGGTCGCGGACGAGCGGGTCGCGCGCTGCGCCGAGCCGCCCGAGCTCGTCGTGGCGGCGCGGACCCCGCACGCCCGCGCGCTCTACACCGCCGACGCCTACGAGGGGCGTTGCGCGCTCGCTTTCGAGGTCGGGGGCCAGTGGTTCCTCTCCGCCTCGTTCCTCTGTCGCGCGGTGAGCTATCCCTCGCACGTCGTCGGCGTGCGGCCCCACGTGCATCAGCAGCTCGACGAGCTGAGCCTGACCGAGTCGAGCTCGGGCGCGGTGCTCCGATACGCGGTGCGGGGCGACGACACGGAGATCACCTACGGCGAGATCGCGTGCACCTGGGCGAGCGCCGAGCCGCGCTGCGAGCGCTCGGGCGGAGCCGCATTGTACTGAGTCCCGAGGGCGCGAAGCGACCGAGGGATCTCAGTGGGGAGCGCGAGGGGCTTGCCCCTCGCCGGAGAGAAGTCGCCGGAGGCGGTTGATCGACAGGCCTCGAGAGGTCGCGTGTCGCGGCGTGGGCGCGGCGGTGCAACATCGTGGGCCGGATCGTGTCGCGACCCACGGGCGCGCCGGGAAGGCGCTGGCGGCCCACGAGTTGCAACGGCGCGCGAGGGGGATCGCATGCGGCGCATCACACGGTGGGGGTTCGGGCTCGTGGGGGTCGTGGCGCTGGCGGTCCAGCCTGCCTGCTTCCTCTTCTACGACGAGATCGGCCCGATCTGTGGCGACGGAGTCGTCGACGAGGAGCTCGGCGAGGAGTGCGACGACGGCAACGTCACCTCGGGGGACGGCTGCTCCGACGAGTGCCTGGCGACGCCGCTCCCGTGCGGCGACGGGGTGCTGCAACCACCCGAGCGGTGCGACGACGGCAACCAGGTCTCGGGCGACGGCTGCGACGCGACCTGCCACCTCGAGCGGTGTGGGGACGGGATCGTCCAGCTCGGCGAGGAGTGCGACGACGGGAACTACGACGACACGGACGGCTGCACGAGCGCCTGCCGCCTCCCCGAGTGCCACGACGGGATCCTTCAGGCCGGCGAGGAGTGTGACGACGGCAACGGCGACGACCTCGACGACTGCGTCATGTGCTGGCAGGCGCGGTGCGGCGACGGGTTTGCGCGGCGCGGGCTCGAGGAGTGCGACGACGGCAACCTCGACGACACCGACGCGTGCACCAACGCCTGTCGCGTCGCGCGCTGCGGCGACGGGCTCGTGGAGGCCGGGGTCGAGGCGTGCGACGACGGAGACCTCGACGACCTCGACGACTGCACGACCTCTTGCCTCTTCAACGTGTGCGGGGATGGGGCCCGTCACCTCGGCGTCGAGGACTGCGACGACGGCAACGACGACGACACCGACGCCTGCCGCTCGGACTGCGTGAGCGCCCAGTGCGGCGACGGCGTGGTGTGGGAGGGCGTCGAGGAGTGCGACGACGGCAACGACGCGCCGGGCGACGGCTGCTCCGCGGCCTGCCTCCTCGAGCTCTGATCGCCGCTCGGGGCGCCTGCTCAGGTCCGCTCGCGCACCACGCCCGCGGGCGCCGCGACGGTGGCGCCGGCGGGGACGTCCCGGTGCACGACCGCGTTCGCGCCCACCATCGCGCCGGCGCCCACGCGCACCCCGCCGATGACCTTGGCGCCCGCGAACAGGGCCGCGCCGTCCTCGACCTCGGGCGTGTCGCCCTTCCACTCGCCGAGCGTCACCTGCTGGAAGATCGCCACCCCGCGCCCGATGCGGACGCGGTCGTTGAGGACGACCCCGGTGGGGTGCGGGAGGCACAGCCCCGGGCCGATCTCGGCGTCGGCGGGCAGGCGCGTGTCCGAGACCAGGCGCCGGACCCCGCCGAGGAGGAGGTCGGCCCCGAGCAGGAGCCGGCTCCCCGCGCCGCCGTGCTTGCGCTGCCGACGCACGCGGTAGCTGAGGGTCACCCAGAAGCCCGCCTCGCGACGCCAGTCGTGATAGGCGCGCGCGTCCTCGCGGATGGCGTCGAGCGTCCCTCGGAGCGTGACCTCTTCCACGGCGCGCACCCTCCCATCGGCCACCGACGGCCGCAAGCGTTCAGCTGCCCTCGAGCGAGTCGGGCTCGCCGGCCTGCCACACCAGCTCGACGAGGTCGGCGCGGGCCTCCTCCTCGAGCAGGCCGGTGTGCACCTCGATCCCCGCCTCCTCGAGCAGCTCGATGCCGCGCCCTCGGTTCTTCGGGTGCGGGTCGATCATCGCCACGTACACGACGCCCACCTTGCGGCGGATCATCTCCTTGGCGCAGCTGGGGGTGCGCTGATGGAAGGCGCACGGCTCGAGGGTGACGAACGCGATCACGTCGTCGAGGTCGCCCTCGAGCTGCGCGAGCGCCATCGGCTCGGCGTGGGGCTGGTAGGGCGGCTGGGTGTGCCCGCGCGCGACCACGACGCCGTCGCGGACGAGCACGCACCCCACCGGCGGGTTGGGGCGGCACGCCGGGAGCGCGGCGCGGCCCTCGACCAGGGCCTCGCGCATGAACGCCTCGAGCTGAGCCCGCTCCATGCAGCTACATAGCGCACGGCTCGGGGCCCCGCAGCGTCGACGCTGAGGCCACCGATGCCCTATCCTTGGCGAGGATGGGCGCGCCCAGCGAGACGACGGCGGACGAGGACGAGCTCGCGCCGACGGTCGACGCCGAACGAGGCGCCCCGACGGTCCCCTTGGAGCTCCGCAAGGGGGCCGTCCTCGGCGGGGCCTACCGCGTCCTGCGCCGGCTCGGCCAAGGCGGCATGGGCACCGTCTACCTCGTCGAGCACACCGAGCTCGGGCGCCGCTTCGCGGCCAAGGTCGTCAGCCGCGCCCTGAGCGAGAGCGCGGCGCAGCGGCTCCTCAACGAGGCGAAGGTCACCAGCGGGATCGACCACGAGAACATCGTCGACGTGGTGAACCTGGGGCGTCAGCCCGACGGCGCCATCTTCGTCATCATGGAGCTGCTCGAGGGCGAGGATCTCGGGCGCCGCCTCGACCGCCAGCTCGAGGAGGAGGACGGCGACCCGTGGCTGCCCGACGAGGAGCTCCAGGCGTACGTCCCGCAGATGCTCGACGGGCTCGCGGCGGCGCACGCGGCCGGCGTCATCCACCGCGACCTCAAGCCCGACAACGTCTTCCTCGCGCGGCGCGACGATGGGCGCGTCATCCTCAAGCTCCTCGACTTCGGGATCGCGAAGAACGTCGAGCCCGACGGTGACCAGCGCCTGACCCGCACCGGGCAGATCATCGGGACGCCCCTCTACATGGCGCCCGAGCAGGCGCGGAACATGAGCGACGCGGACGTGCGCGCCGACATCTACTCGGTCGGGGTGATCCTCTACGAGATGATCACGGGCGCGCCGCCGTTCGAGGCCGACACGCTCTTCGACCTCATCCTGCAGCACGCGACCGAGCCGCCCGTCCCACCGTCGGACCGGCGGCCCCAGATCCTGCCTTCGGTCGAGTCGGTCATCCTGCGGTGCCTGGCGAAGGACCGCGACATGCGGTTCGACACCGTCGGCGATCTGCGGGCGGCCTGGGATCAGGCGTGGCTCGGCATCGAGCCGGCGCCGGTGGTGCCCAAGACGGTCGCGACGTCGGTCGACGCCACGCCAGCCCTCGAGCGACGCGCGAGCGAGCCGACGCCGACCGCCGCGCCGTCGGGGCCTCCTTGGATGGCGCTCTCGGCCTTCGCGATCACCGTCGCGCTGGGGCTCGGGGGGGTGATCGCGTGGCGGCTCGGCGTCCTGGGGGAGCCCGGGGCGACGCCGACGCCCGAGGTCGAGGTGGGGCCCGTCGCCGCGGATCCCGTCGAGGTCGAGCCGCCTCCGGTCGCGGAGCCCGTCGCCACGGTGACCCGGATCGTCCAGACCGAGCCCCAGGGCGCGACCGTCACGCGCGATGGGCAAGAGCTCGGGACGACCCCCCTCAACCTCACCGTGCCGGTGGACGGCGCGCTCAGCGTTCGGGTCTCGATGGACGGCTACGAGCCCCGCTGGGTCGACGTCCACGGCGACAGCGCCGACCGGCTCGACGTGACCCTCGATCCGATCCCGGCGCCGCGCGGCGCTCCGTCGCGCCGTCGCGCGTCCGTCACGGCGGCGACCCCGGAGCCCCCGGCCGTGACCGAGGCCTCACCGCCGCCGGTTGCCCCGACGGCTCCCCCGGCGCAACGTCCGAGCCGCCAGATCCTCTTGGGCATGGATCAGTTCGAAGCGGAGCAGCACCGCTGACCGTCACTGCATGACGGTCCGAGCCCCGATCGCGTAGCATCATCGGTGAGCACAGGGATGGGCGACGCCCCGCACGAACACGATCTCTTCGACGACGACGACGACTTCCGAACGGTGGTGGACACCAGCTTCTGGAGCCAGCCCGCCGTCCCGGACTACCCGCCGCTCGCGCACTTCGGTCGCTTCGAGATCCTGGGTCGGCTCGCGCGCGGGGGGATGGCCGAGATCTACCTCGCGCGGGACTGGGACGACCAGCGCAAGGCCCGCCACCTCGTGGTCAAGCGCGTGCTGCCGGAGATGGAGGACAACCCCGACCTGCTGCGCATGTTCCTCGAGGAGGGGCGCACCGCGGTGCGCCTCTACCACACGAACGTCTGCCACGTGTACGAGTGTGGCGAGATCGACGGCACCACCTTCATGGCCCTCGAGTGGGTCTGGGGGCCGCAGCTGCACGACGTGGTCGAGCGCATGGTCTCGCGCGATGGCTGCATCCCGTGGCCCATCGCGGTCGAGATCGTCGCGCAGGTCGCGGGCGCCCTCCACTACGTGCACAACGCGAAGGGCACGGGCGGCAAGCCCCTCGGGATCGTCCACCGCGACGTGAGCCCGCACAACATCATGATGAGCTGGGGCGGGCAAGTGAAGTTGCTCGACTTCGGGATCGCGAAGACCTCCGGCGACGCCACCACGGGCGGCGCGACGGTGGGCAAGTACGGCTACATGTCCCCCGAGCAGGCGCAGTCGCGCTCGGTCGATCAGCGCTCGGACATCTTCGCGCTCGGCATCGTCCTGTTCGAGGCGCTCACCGGCACGCCGCTCTACGATCGGCCCACCCTCCTCGACACCTTGCAGGCGATCGTCCGCGAGCCCGTGCCGTCGCTGCGCGCGGTGCGGCCCGAGCTGCCCGAGGCCCTCGAGCACGTGGTGAAGCGCGCGCTCGCCAAGGAGCCCGAGCACCGCTTCCAGAGCGCGGGGGAGCTGCGCGCCGCGCTCAAGCAGGTGCTGCGGACCCACGGGCAGGCGGTCACCGAGCAGCGGATCGCGCTGTTCCTCGACGGGCTGTTCTCCGAGGAGGAGAAGCTGCCCCTGAAGGGCCGCGCGAAGCTGACGGGCTCCTTCCAGGCGCTGACCGCGATGGGCGCCGCGGCGGTGCGCGGCGAGGACGTCACCTACGAGCAGTTCGACCACTCGAGCCCGAGCGCGCACCCGCCGCCCCTCGCTCCGAGGAAGAAGAAGCCCCTCTTCTCGGGCTGGGTCGCCTGGGTCGCGCTGACCGCGCTCGCCGCGGTCATGGCCTGCCTCGGCGCCTTCGCGGCGATCTACCTGATCCGCTGAGGCTCGTGGCCGGCGAGAGCGCGCAGCCGCGCGACGCGCTCCTCGGTGCGCGGGTGGGTGCGCCAGCGGTCGGGCACCTCGAAGCGGAACAGCTCGACCCACCAGGGCCCGCGGCTCGCCGCCTCGATCTGGAGGAGCGCCGACGCCAGCGCGAGCGGATCGCCCGTCAGCTCGGCGGCGGTGGCGTCCGCCTCGTGCTCCCGCAGCCGCGAGAGCGCGAGGGTCATCGCGTGGATCCCCCAGGGCGCGGCGACGAGCGCGAGCACGGTCACCCAGGGCAGCGACCAGCCGCCGAGCAGCGACAGCGGGAGGCCGAACAGCAGGAACACGAAGCCCAGCTGCGCGAGGCTGCGGGTCAGCCCGTGGACCACCCCGACGACGCGCATCAGGCCCAGGTCGCCCGCGCTCAGGTGCGCGAGCTCGTGCGCGACGACGGCGACGATCTCGCGCTGGGTGAGGCCGTTCAGGAGCGACGGGGTGAGCCCGATCGCCGCGCCGTGTTGGCCCTCGGTCGCGAAGGCCTGCGGCGTCGCGGCGGGCAGCACGACGAGCGCGGGCGGCTCGATGCCGGCGCGCTCCGAGAGCGTCGCGACGGCGTCCTCGAGCCACGGCGCCCAGATGCGGCGCGCGCCCTGCCGAGCCAGCGCCCGCTCGGTGGGCGGCAGCGGCGCCAGCACCCCGAGCGCCACCGCCGCGAGGAGCGTGAAGACCGCCCCGACCGCGCCGCCGAGCAGCCACCCGACGAGCGCCGCGGTGGCCACGATCCCCGTGATCAGGGCGAAGGTGGCGGCGAGGTTCTGGAGCCGGTGGGGATGGAGCCGGGGGTGCACGAGGAGAACCTAAGTCCGTCGATCGAGCGGACCACCCGTTGACGTCGGCCGCTTCGGCACCAGGTGGCTCAGCGCCCGCAGCGGTTGCGGATCGACTGGCGGTAGTGGGCCATCTCGTCGGGCCACCACTCGCCGTCGAAGGGCCAGAGCTGCCCGCCCGCGAGGCCGACGATGGGGCCGCCCTCGGCGGGCTCCATCGAGGTCCGGTTCGGGTAGTCGAGCTCGCGGCGGCGCTCGGTCGTCAGCTCGAGCTCCACGGTGTCCATCCGGCTCGCGACGTCGCGCAGCCCGCTCGCGAGGCGCCGCAAGCGGACTTGCACGTGCTCACCCGTCCGGTCGGCGGCGAGGGAGCGCGCGATCGCGAGGTCGCTGCTCACCCGGGTGGCCACGTCGCCCTCGAGCAGGGTCGGGTCGCGCGCGAGGCGGCGCTGCTCGAGCTCGATGGAGCGGAGCTGGTCGAGGTGGCGCGTCAGCTCGCGATCGGAGAGCGCCTCGCGCACCTCCGGGAGCACGCGCGGCGGCACGCGGGAGCGCCCCGCGCGGACCGCGACGAGGACCCGGAGCGCGTCGTCCCGGGTCCGCGCGAGGTCGACCGCGCGGTCCGTGTCGCGGAGGCGGGGACCCATGAGCGAGGAGAACCGAGCCACCGTGTGCGCGGCCGCGTCCCACTGGCAGTGCTCGAGCTGGATCATCGCGCGCACCACCTGCGGCTCGGGGCTGGCCCGCTCTCGGAGCGCGGGGGCGGTCAGCGCGTGGGCGTGCCCGAGCGCGCGGTCCACGTCCCCGGCGAGGTAGAGCGCCCACGTCTCCTCGGCGAACGCGTCGGCCCACCGCGGGCTGCTCTGAGGGACGTGACGCCACGCCGCGAGCGCGCCGCGCAGGAGCGCCTCGCCCCGCTCGTCACCGGCCGGTCGCTGCGCCGCGAGCGCGTAGCGGAGCCGCGCGAGGTTCAGCCACGCGAGCTCGTGCAGCGGCTCGGCCGGGCCGGTGCCCTCGGCCACCCGCGCGAACGCCCGCAGCGCGGGCCCCGGCCGGCGGTGGCGCGCGTGGAGGGCGCCCTCGAGGAAGCGCGCCTCGAGGCCGTGGCGCGCGTCGTCGGGGACCCGAGCCAGCGCCTCGAGGGCCGCGTCGTCGCGACCGTCCGTCGCGCGCTGCCGCCCGAGGAGCCAGAACGTGACCGACGCGCGGTCCGCGCCGAGCGCCTCGATCGCCTCGGGATCGTAGGCGTCGATCGCGCGGACGACCGCGCCCGGCTCGGGCATCGCGGCGGCGATCTCGGCGAGCATCGGGAGGCTCGCCGCGAACCACGGGTGCGCCGGTCCGGCGCGGGTGACGGGCTCGAAGGCGGCCGCCGCGGCGTGGTGGAGGCCGAGCGCGAAGAGGCTCTTCGCGAGCAGGTGCTCGGCCTCCTCGACGCGGTCGGGGAGGTCTCCGGTGCGCCCGTCGACGACCTCCTGCAGCTTGCCCGCGGCCTGCGACCAGCGGCGCGCGTCGACGTCGCGCAGCGCGCTCGCCATCGTCTCGGACGGCGCGATCGGCCCGACCGGCGCCGCCGGGATCGGGCCCACGTCGATCACCAGCGGCGCCGGCGGGCGGGGGGCTCGCGGCGCGGCGACGACGGGTGGGGGCGGCGCGATCTGTTCGGGCGGCGCCGGCGCGGGCGCCACGACGGCCGGGGGCTCTTCGACGATCTCCGCCGTCGCGATCGCCACCGGCTCGAGGCGCGGGCTCGCCTTGGCCGCGGCCGTCGTCCACGCGCCGCTCGACGCGCCGCCGGTGACCAGCACGACGCCGAGGAGGCCGAGCTTGAGCAGGATCGACGCGGCCGACGAGGTCGGCGCCGCCGCGCGCCCGAGCACGCCCGCGCGCGCGATCGCGAGCTGTTCCGGCCGCGGCGTCCCGGACCGGAGCAGCTCGACGAACGCGTCGAGATCGGGGTCGCGGGGCTCGATCACCGCTCGACCTCCCCGCGCGCCTTCAGGCGCTTGAGCGCGCGCTCGACCTCGCGACGGGCCGCGTAGAGGCGCGAGAAGGCCGTCTGGAGAGGGACGTCGAGCGCGTCGGCGATCTCGCGCATCGGCAGCTGCTCCACCTCGTAGAGCACGAACACCGCGCGCTTGTCGTCGTCGAGGTCCTCGAGGATCTCGATCGCGGCCGCGAGCGCGCGCGTGCGGACGAGCTCGTCGTGGGGCGTGCGTCCGTCGACCGCCTCGGGGACCTCCGGCATCGAGTCCTCGCGCCGTCGGGCCGCGCGGCGCCGCAGCGCCATCGCCTTGCGCACGCAGATCGCGTAGAGCCAGCTGCGCAGCGCCGAGGGCTTGCGCAGCTCGGGGAGCCGGCGATGCACGACGAGGAACACCTCTTGGATCGCGTCGGCGATCTCCCGGTCCCGGACCCCGAGGCAGCGCAGGGTGCGGCCCACGTAGGCGGCGTGGGCGTCGAACACCTCGGTCAGCTCGGGCGTCACCTCGGCGTCCGCGTCTGCGGTGCCGGTGCGCGCCTTCTCGCCGACCGATGCGTCCACGCTCATCCGTTCCCCGACGGTACGGGGTTTCTGAACCGATCTGTGAGGGAGGCTTGGGGCGAATCTCCGGCGCCCTCACAGGGAGCCGGCCAGGGCCACGCCGGTGGGGCCGACCCGGAGCTCGAGGTGCGCGCGCGACGCGGCCGCGTCGACGTCCTCCTCGGAGGGGGTCGTGGCGAGCACGATCACCGACACCAGCGTCCCGACCGCGCCCACCGCCGCCGCGACCCAGCCGACCGCGCGGAGCGCGTTGATCTCGTCGACGTCGCCGTCGAACTCGCCGCGAGCGCGCTGCGCGTACGCCTCGTCGCGCTCGAGCTCGGCCTCGTCGATGCCCCAGGGGAACAGCGGCCCGTAGCAAGACGCCGGGAACGACCCGAGCCCGACCGGGCATGCCTCGAACACCTGGCGGCGCGCGTCGAGGTCGAGCTCGCCGTGGCGGACCTCGGCGGCGATCAGCGTCGCGGCGCCGAGCGCGAGCAGCAGGCTCCCCGTCACCGTCAGCGCCGCGCTCGCGACGCGCCGGCTCTCGGCCGACGAGACCTGCTCGTGACGCGCCTCGGGCGTCCAGCGCAGCGGCAGGGCGAGGTCGCGCGACGCCCCGGCCTCCACCTCGACGTCGAGCTCGAGGGGAGCGCGGTCCGGCGCCTCGACGAGCAACCGATGCGGCCCGACGGGGAGCTCCAGCGTCCTGGCCTCGTCCGACGCCGCGCCGTCGACGCGCACCGCCGCGCCGCCCGGGAGCGCGAGCCGCAGCGTGCCGAGGAGATCGCGCGGCGCGTCGGGGTCGCGCTCGAGGGTGAACGCGAGCTCGCTCTCGGCGCCGATGTCGACCACCACCTCGCGCTCGATGCCGAGGTAGCCGCTCCGCTCCGCGCGGACCCGGTGGCGCCCCGCCGAGACGGAGAGGCTTCGCGAGAGCGGCGTCACGCCCTGCGGCTCGTCGTCGACGAGCACCGAGACGCCGGGCAGCGCCGTCCGAACGCGCAGGCTGCCGCGCAGTGATCCCGTCTCCCGGAGCTCGAAGCGCACGCTCTCGTGCACGCCGCCGGCCAGGCTGAGGCGGCGCGGCTCGGACTCGTAGCCCGGCGCGCCCACCGCGATGACGTGGTCGCCCGCGGCGAGCCGGAGCTCCCGCGCGAGCGGCGTGCGCCCCGCGGACGCGCCGTCGACGTTGATCGACGCGCCATCGACGTTCGCCTCGACGGTCAGGTAGGCGATGCGGGACCGCTGGATCTGCAGCTCGCGCTCCGCCGCCTCGCGCTGCGCCGCGGGGAGGCTCGCGCCGCCCTCGAGGTAGCGCTCGAAGGCCTCCGTCGACTCCACCGGGTGGCCGAGCCTCGCGTGGACCCGGCCGAGGTTGAACAGGACCGTCGCCGAGGGGGCCAGCTCGTGGGCGCGGGTCAGCTCCGCGAGCGCCGCGTCGAACCGCCCCTCGTCGTAGAGGGCGAGGCCGCGCTCGAACCGCTCTCGCGCCTCGGCTCGCTCGGGGCTCTGGCCGAGGGCGGACGAGGGGGCGACGAGGACGAACAGCAGGGCGAGGGCCGCGGGCCCACGGAGGCGGGAGGTCATCGGCCGGGTCACTCGTAGGGGTTGTCGCGCACGGGCTCGAAGCGTCCGGCGGGCACGTCCGGGGGGTTGGGGCGCGAGCGTCGCGCGGTGGGAGGCGGCGCTTCCGGGATCGGGTCCGGCGCCGTCGCTTCGACGGGGACGTCCGCGGTCGGGGTCGGCGGCGGCTCGAGCGCCGGGGCTGGCTCGTCGGGCTCGGCGTCGGGGGCGTCCGCCGTCGGGGCGACGTCCTCCGTCGGGAGCTCGTCCCGCCCGAGCAGCCACCCGGCGCCGAGCACCAGGAGCAGGACCGCCGCGAGCGCGACGCCGACGAGGACGGGGCTCGCCGACCGCATCGGAACGGTCGCCCCCGTCGTGGAGGTCGTCGAAGGGGCCGTCTCGGGCCGCGCCTCGGGCTCGGCGTGCACCGTCGGCGCGGTCGACCGGGTGCTGTGCTCGACCCTCCGAGTGACCGCGGCCGCAGGCCGTCGCTCCTCCCGGCGCTCCGACCCCGCGAACGGCGTGAGCGCCTCGAGCAACGCCTCCGCGCTCGCGTAGCGATCGTCGCGCTCGGTGGCCATCGCGCGCTCCACGACCGCCGCGAGCTCGAGCGGGACGTCCGGCGCTCGCGCCCGGAGCGGCTCGTGATCGCCGGCGTGGATCAGGATCAAGAGCGCCGGGAACGTCGACGCCTCGAAGGGGCGATCGCCGCTCAGCGCCTCGTAGAGGATCACGCCGAGCGAGTACACGTCGGTGCGCGCGTCGAGATCGGCCGTCCGGCCCACGGCCTGCTCGGGGGACATGTAGCAGGGCGTCCCGAGGATGGTCCCCTCGCGCGTCGCGGTCAGCGCGCCGGGCTCCTCGGCGTCGAGGAACTTCGAGATCCCGAAGTCGAGGAGCTTCAGCCGCTCGCGACCGTCCGCGGCGCGGCACACGAACAGGTTCTCGGGCTTGAGGTCGCGGTGAACGATCCCTGCGGCGTGCGCGTCGATGGCGCCTCGGCAGGCCTCGCAGACCAGCGCCACCGCGTGCCCCGGCGGGAGCGGGCCTTCCGCGATCAGCTCGGCGAGGGTCTGCCCTTCGAGCAGCTCCATCAGCACGTAGGGCGCGCCGTCCTCGAGGCGACCGGTGTCGAGGGTCTCGACCACGTGCTCCGAGCGGAGGGTGCCGGCGACGGTCGCCTCTCGGAGGAAGCGCTCGACCACGCGAGGGTTCTCCTGCGCGCGTCCGTGGAGGACCTTCAGCGCGCGGTGGTGACGCGTCCCGAGGTGCTCGACCTCGTAGACCGCGCCCATGCCGCCCGACCCGAGCTCGCGCAGGACCCGCAGCTTGCCCAGCAGGGTCTGCCCGACCCGGTCCACTGCGGCGTCGCTCGGCGTCATCGTCAGCGCCTCGCGCCCCCGGCGCCGTCACCACCCATGCGGGCAAGATACCATCGGGCCGGGGGGCCTCGTGGGCCCGATCAGGGGCAGGTCGGCGAGGTCGGCGGCGCGCAGAAGCCGAAGGTGCGACCGCCCTGCGTGAACGGCATCGCGGGGCGGAGGCACGCGGATCCGTCGGGGCAGTCCTCGCCGAGCACGCAGCCGATCGCGCAGACCATCCCCATCGGTCCTTCGATCCAGCAGCTCGAGCTCGCGTCGCACTCGCGCGACGCGCCGTCGTAGGCGCACGGGCAGCCCGGCTCGGCCGCGCCGATCACGCGGCACTCGGTGATGTAGGTGGGGCCTCCGCCGAGCATGTCCGAGAAGCGCAGGACCGTGCAGGCCGTCCCGATCGGGCAGCCCGTGCTCGTCGCGGGGTCGCAGGCGAGCGCGCAGGCGAAGCGGATGGGGTCGCCCTCGAACCAGTCGCAGGCGGTGCCGGGGCAGTCGGAGTGGGCGGTGCAGGTGGGGCGGCAGGTGTAGACGCCCGCGTTCGCGACGCAGATCTCGCTCGCGCCGCAGTCCTCGTCCCGCGAGCAGTCGACCACGGTGGGCAAGCCGCCGTCGGCCGCGCCCGCGTCGGGAGCGCCGCCGTCGGGCGCGCCCGCGTCGAAGGGGCCGTCGGAGGGCGCGCAGGCGCCGCGCTCGCATCGCTGATCGGTGAGGCAGTCGGAGTCGTCTCCGCACCGCGAGCGGCACTGCGCCTCGTCGCACACCAGCGCGGGATCGCACGAGCCGGGGGTGCAGCGCTCCTCGTCGTCCAGAGTGCAGACGTTGAGCCCTGCGTCGCCGACCACGCAGCGCGATCCCACGGGGCAGTCTCGGGTGGTGATGCACTGCTCGCGACAGCGGCCCAAGACGCAGGCCAGCGGCTCGGCGCACTCGGAGTCCCGCGCGCATCCCGCGCCTCGCAGGCGACGAGCAGAAGCAAGGAGCCGATGCAGACGAGCGCGCGCACGCGCTCGCATCTTGCGACCGAAGCGGCGCGGTGGGCAACGGCCCAAGGTCCGCAACGGCTGGGCGCTCCGACCGGGCATGGGTGGATACCGAAGCGACCTCGAGGCCGCGCAGGCCCGCATCGAGAAGCTCGAGGCCGCGATCGACGCGGTCGAGGCCGAGCGCTCCCGGCTCGAGGGCGAGCTGAAGACGAAGCCTCCGCCGTCCTCGAGCCCGATGCCGTGGGTGCTCGCCGCGGGCGCCGCGGTCATCGCGGTGATGGCGGCGGTGGCCGCGCTCCGTGGATCCGACGCGCCTCCGGCCCCGACGACGCTCCGCGTCGCGCCGCCGGCCGCCGCGCCCGAGCCACCCGAGCCGGTGGTCGAGGACGCGCCGCCGGTCGAGGACTCCGTCGAGGATCGGACCTGGCGCGATCCCACGCTCGCCGCGATGCGCCCCGAGCCCGCCGCCGAGGAGGTCCACCCCGAGGCGTTCTACGGTCAGTACTGGCGCGCGCGCGTGGCCGCCGCGGGGGAGAGCGGCCTCGCGGTCGGGACCGAGTGCCTCATCACCACCGACCCGGGCCTGCACCTCGGCGCCGGCGTTGCGCGGGTGCGGTGCGGGTCGCAGGTGCTCCACCAGACGTCGGTGACGCCGCCCTGGCGCGAGAACGCGGGCTTCTGCCACTTCGCGGACGACGAGCTCCTCTGCGCGCCCGTGCGCGGGAGCTCGCGGCCCGGGTGCTGGGTGAGCACCGCCGCCCGCCAGGCGCGCTGCGCCGGAGACGTCGAGCTCGAGATCCACACCCTCATGCGCGACCCGCGGGACCGGCCGCCGCCGGCCTCGCTCCGGACGCCGACCAACTAGGGCGTCACCCGCGGGCGTCTTCGCAGGCCTGCTGGTTGCCCGCCGCGCAGGCGCGCTGGAAGAACGGTCGCGCCATGCTCATGTCGCGCGGCGCGCCGCCGAGCCCGCCGCGGAGGTAGACGCCGACGTTGCGGCAGCCGGCCGCGTTGCCGCCCTCGCACGCCGTCCGGAAGTAGCTGTACGCGCGCGCTCGATCCTGCGGCAGGTCGGGGTAGCCCTCGTGGAGCGCGACCCCGAGGTCGAGGCACGCGCCGGCGTCGCCGCGGTCGCAGAACCCGCTCATGACCCGCGCGCCGACGGCCCGGTTCGGGATGGGCCCGCGGGCGTGGAGCTGGAGCCACGCCGCGTATCGGCACCCGCGCTGGTAGTCGTGGCTGCAGCTGTTCGCGTAGTAGGTGAACGCGCGCGCGTCGCTCTGCTCCACGCCCTGGCCGAGCTCGTACATGTTGCCGAGGTTGGTGCACGCGATGGCGACCTCGGCGGTGCACGCGCGCTCGAGCAGCTCTCGGGCGCGGAGGAAGTCCTGGGTGACGCCCTCGCCGTCCCGGTAGCACTGCCCGACCTCGGCGCAGCCCTGGATGAAGTTCATGTTGCAGGAGCGGTCGAAGAACTGGCAGGCGACGTCGTGCTCGACCTGCGAGCCGTCGCCGCGGTAGCGCATCAGGCCCGCGTTGAAGCAGCCCGCGGGCTCGTTGGCGTCGCACGCGCGCGTGTAGTTCACGAACGCCATGTTGTGGTTCTCGGCGAGCCCGCGGTCGCCGTTCTCGAGGGCGACCCCGACGTAGAAGCACGCGCGCGGCCGGCCGCGCTCGCACGCGCGCTCCGAGAAGTGGGTCATGCGCGTGAGGTTGGGCGTCTCCTCGTCCCGCAGGAGCTGCGCCGCGATCTCGCAGGCCTCGCCGTTGTTGCCGGCCTCGCAGAGCGGCTCGAGGTCCGCGAGCGGGATCGACGCGCCGCAGGCGATGTGCGTCGAGAACGCGCTCGTGCTCATCGCCTCGTCGAACTCGAGGTTGCCCGTGCAGAGCATGTCCTCGCGGCGCCCCACGAAGTCGTAGCGGAGGTCGTTGTCCGTCGCGCGGTGGACGTCGAGCTCGGTGAGGTCGCGCTCGCCGAGGAGGCGCCGCGCGTCCTCGGTGTGGTCGAGCATCTCGCTGAGGTCACACGCGGTGACGAGCAGGCCGAGCGCGCAAAGGACGTAGCGGGGGGTCATGCGAAGGGACGCCATCTCGCTTCTGATATCACGCTCCGTCGATCGACGTGAGCCCGGCGAGCCGCGTCGTCCCCGTTCAGGGCCCCGCGTCGTCCCAGCTCGGATCCTCCGTCGCGAACGCGACGAGCCAGGCGGCGAGCACGACGCCGTCGCTCGTGGTGCGCGAGAGGTCGCCGGCCAGGACGTGCTCTTCGCCGGTGAGCACGTAGGAGCGCTGCGTCGCCGTCGCCGACATCGCCGTCCGCACGGGGGCGAACGCGGCGCGGACGCCGCCGGGGCCGAAGCCGAAGAAGGTGCGGATCACCGCGTCGTCGTCGAACGTGAGCAGCGCGTAGCGATAGGGCTCGAGGATCGTCGCGTCGTAGTGCGGCAGCACGCGCGAGAGGCCCTCGCCGCAGTCCGCGCAGCCGGGCGGCAGCGACAGGTCCCAGCTCGCCGTCATCGCGGCCCAGCGGTCGGCGACGACGTCGATCATCATCCCCGAGTCGGCGAGCACGTCGACGCGGGTGCCCGGCCAGCGCGCGCGCGCCCGCCAGAAGTCCAGCGTCACGCCGTAGGCGCCCGCGCTCGTCCCCGCGAGCCACACCATCGACGGCGAGGGCACCGTCGCGTGGAGCCGCGCCAGGATCCGCTCGATGTTGTCGGCGCCGACGTGGTGCACCTCGCGCGGCCCGGTCAGCGTGTCGTAGCTCGCGACCCGGCGGCCGGCGTGCAGGTCGCCGGTGCAGTAGGGCACGTACACCCACGTGGCGCCTGCCCATGGGCCGCCGTCGTCGCGCCGAAAGCTCGGCGTCTCGGCGCTCAGGGTGGCCTCGTCGAGGGTGTCCTCGACGTGGGTCGCGGAGCGGATCACGAAGCACGTGTTCGCGTCCCAGCACGCGCCGCCGCCCTGCAGGTAGAGCAAGACGGGCTCGGTGCCGTCCGAGCCGGGCGCGCGGTTCACCATCACCGGCAGCGGGCTCCCGTTGCCGCACGACGCGCCCTCGATCGGCGTGAAGTCCCAGGTGCCCTCGGGCCCCGTGAACGGCTCGCCGACGCCGGCGTCGGCCGCGGCGCCGCCGTCGACGGACGTCCCGCCCGCGTCGAGGGCCGTCGCGCCCGCGTCGCCGTCGCCGGCGTCGGTCGGGCTCCCTCCCGCGTCCGTGCCCATCGCGCTGCCGCAGCCCGCGAGCGCGAGCGCCAAGAGGAGGTGAAACCGCATCCCGCGATGGTAGCGCAGCCGACCGCGGCCCCGCCCGCGGAGGCGGAGTACAGTGCCGCTCCTCGTGAACCGCTCCGCCGCCTCCCTCGCGCTGCTGCTGCTCTTCGCCGGCGGCTGTGACGACCGCCCCGCGGACGGCCCGCTCCGGGTCTTCGCCGCGTCGTCGCTGACCGAGGCCGTCACCGCGCTCGGCGCGGGCTTCGAGCGCGCGCACCCGAGCGTGTCCGTCGAGCCCAGCTTCGCGGGCAGCCAGGTGCTCCGCCTCCAGATCGAGGAGGGCGCGCCCGCGGACGTCTTCGCGTCGGCCGATCGCCGTCACATGGACGCCCTCGTCGCCGCTGGCCGCGTCGTCGAGCCGACCGTGATGGCGCACAACGACCTCGTCGTGATCGTCCCCACGACCCGCACGACCTTCCACGCGTTCGAGGAGCTCGACCGCGCCGAGCGCCTCGTCATCGGCGACCCGAGCGTGCCCGTGGGGAGCTACACCGAGCAGACCCTCGCGCGCGCGAGCGAGCGCTTCGGGCCGGCGTGGGCCGCCGCCGTCCGCTCGCACGTCGTCTCGCAGGAGGGCAACGTCCGCGGCGTCCGCGCGCGGGTGGAGATGGGCGAGGCCGACGCCGCGATCGTGTACCGGACCGACGCGATCGCGTCCTCACGGCTCCGCGTGGTCGAGATCCCCGAGGCCTTGAACGCCCGCGCCGAGTACTGGATCGCGGTCGTCGCGGCCTCGCCCCGGCGCGGGCCAGCCCAGGACTTCGTCGACCACGTGCTCGGCGAAGAGGGGCAAGCGGAGCTGTCACGCCACGGCTTCTCGGAGCGCTAGAGCGCGCGGCGCGGCGGCACGGCGACGGTCGCGACCAGCACGCCGGCGGCCAGCGACGTCGCGATCAGGATCATGCGGAACGCCGTCTGGAGCGCGACCACGACCTCGGCGTCGAGCATCGACGAGACGCTGAGGAAGCCGACGCTGCCGGGCACGAGCATGAGGATGCCGGGGGTCATGAGCAGCAGCACGGGCCGGTCGCGCATGCGGGCGTGGAGGTGGCTCACCACGCCGAGCAGGGTCGCGCCCACGAGCGCGCCGAGCTCGGGGCCGAGCCACTCCCGGCCGAGGTTCGCGCCGAACACGGCGACCGCCGCGGCGACGAGGATGGACAAGAGATCGCGCGGCGCGGCCTTGAGCAGCACGGTGAAGGAGAGCGTCGCGACGCCGTAGCCGACCCACAGGAGCCCCTCCGGTGCCGCGGGCGCGTCCGCCGTCGCGACGTGCGGCAGGAGCTCGGCGAGGCGATGGCCGAGCGCGACCCCGAAGCCGAGCTGGATCAGCGTCGCGAAGCCGCCGACCAGCCGCGAGGTGCCCGACACGACGTTCGCGGTGGCGAGCTCCATCGTCGCGATGGTCAGCGTGAAGCCGGGGAGCAGCACGATGATCGAGGCGAGCACCAGGATGGACTCGTGCACGGGCACGCCGGTCGCGCCGATCGCGCGGGCCAGGACGGTGATCGCCGTCGCCGCGAGCACGGGGACGATGCGGCCGAAGTTGGGCGCCGCGCGCGCCACCCGGACGAGGAGCCCCACGAGGACGCCGAGGCCCAGCGCGGGGCCCAGGTCGGTGAGGCCGCCGCCGAGCAGGACGGAGGCGCCCGCCGAGGCGCCGCCGTAGCAGGCGACGGTCAGCGCGGCGGGGTAACGATCCTTGCGCGCGAGGATCCCGCGGACCCGGCGCGAGGCGTCGGCGGGGGTGAGCTCGTGCCGCTCGACGCGGCCGACGAGGTCGTGCAGGGCGCTCAGCCGCTCCAGATCCGTCTCCCCGGGCTCGACGCGCACCACGCGGGTCCGGCGCGCCGCGCCGTCGCTGACCGTGAGCATCAGCGCGGTCGGGGTGGAGAAGGCGTCGACCTGGCAGCCGAGCGCCTCGGCGAGCCGCTCGAGCGCCTCCTCGAGCCGCTGCGCCGGCAAGCCGAGGCTCAGCAGCGCGCGGCCGAGGTCGACGACGAGGCGCGTCGACGCGGCGAGGCCCTCCTCACCGCTCGGGTCCTCGGCGTCCTCGCGGACCAGGCGGTCGAGGGTCGTCTCCCCGCCCGCGCCGGAGCGCAGCGGGCGGAGCAACCTCCGGACCTGCAGGATCCACGAGTCCACGCGGCTCCGCTACCACGCGCGCCGGGTGGGCGCACGGTCGCGCCCGGCGGCTAATTGTCGGCGACGATGGCCCACATCCCGGTGTGGGCGATCAACGACGGCCACAGCGAGCGGGTCCGCACCGCGGCGGTCGCGAACACGAGGCCGAACAGGAGCTTCATCCCGAGCGGCACCGGGTCGAGCGAGCGGTGGTAGAGCGCGAACGCGACGCTCGACGCGACGATCGCGACGACGGGGCCGGTGCGCGCCGACAGCGACTTCAACAGGTCGCCGCGGAACACGGTCTCTTCGACGAACGCGACCTTCGCGCCCATCACGAGGAAGAACACCCGCCGGTCCAGCGGCAGGCTGGCGATCGCGTCGGCGAGGCCGCGCACCCCGTCGAGGCCGGCGAGCCCCGCGTAGGCCGCGAACACGAGCCCCACCACCAGCGCGGTGAGCGCGACGCCGAGGCCGAACAGCGGGATCGTTCGCCCGCGCGTCGTCCAGCCGAGCTCGCGGAGCGAGCGTCGGCCCCACGCCACGCAGCCGAGCCCCACCACGCCGCCGATCGTGACGAGCGCGCCGAACGCGATCCCGCTCAGCCGCCCGAGCGAGAGCACGGGCTGCGCGTCCGTGTGGAAGTGCTCCGCCCGCAGGTCCGAGAGCTGGTTCCACAGCATCAGCGCGCCGACCACGGCGAGCGCGCGCGCGATGTCCCGGTTCGAAGAGCGCGGCTCGGTCGCCGCCAGGGTCGCAGCCGTCATGTCGGGTGCAGACCACCGACCCGGACCGGGGTTCCCGGGAATTCGCTAGCATCCGCCCATGCGCATCGAGAAGGGACCCGGCGACGCCCGGGCCGAGCTGTTCGGCGGTCGCGGGACCGTCACCGTCTGGAACCTCCTCGGTCGCCGCGCGGCGCCGCCGTTCTCGGCCGTGCTCTCGTGCGAGCTCGAGCCCGGCGGCAGCGTCGGCCGGCACGTGCAGCAGCGCGATCCCGAGATCGTGATCGGCCTCGAGGGCGACGGCGAGGCGACGGTCGACGACACCGCGCACCCGCTCGGGCCCGGCGACGTCGTCCACCTCGGGCACGGCCAGGTCCTCGCGATCACCAACCGCTCGGACGACGCGCCGCTGCGTTACCTGATCATCAAGGCGATGGTCTGATCGACGGGCTGGCGCAGCGAGCCCCAAAGAACCGTGACGTTGGCAACAGAGATGGCTCTCCTGGCGTAGTCGTGGGTCATGGCCGGCAAGCGAATCGCCATGCGTCGCAGCACGGCAGGGCGACCGACGCGGCTCAGGCGCAGCGCTGGTAGAGCACCACGTCCTCTCGTACCCCGCCCACGGGCTCGCTCTTCAAAGCGAGCCTGACGATCTCCATCAGGTCGGCCTCCGGGCCGAGCTCGCCCCAGACCCGCTCGAGCATCCCGCGCACCTCGCGCTCGCTCCACGACATCGAGCGGAGCGCCTGGTGCGCGTCACGCATCACCGACGCGCCCGGCTCCATCCTCGGCGACCCGTACGGCCGCCCATCGGCGTGCCGATAGACGAAGCCCTCGCTGAACCGCCCGCTCACCTCGAGCGCACCGTCGTGCGTCGCGCGGTGATGCGCCGAGCACAGGCCAACGAGGTTCTCCGGATGGTGATCGCCTCCCTCACTGCGGTGTCGCACGTGGTGGAGGTGCAGATACGCGGAGTTCGAGCAGCCGGGCACCGCGCAGCGGTGGTGCTGTCGCCGCTCCACCTGCCGTCGCGTCTTGGGCGGGATCGTCTGCGAGGCCCGCTTCGCCGGTCCCCCGCCGTCGACGACCCCGAGGTGCTCCCCGTCGCAGCAGGCCATCTCCACGGTCACGTCGTCGACGGGGACCGACTCGCCGGCGGCGTCGATCACCGCACCGCGGTGCGCGTCGATCGTCAGCGCGATCTGATAGGGCGCGCGCCCCGACTGACCCTCACCGTCCCCACTGAGATAGGCGAGCATCGCGTGGGTCACGAAGGTCGAGTCGTCGACGGACGCGCCCGCCGAGGTCACGGCGCGCTCCCTCGCCGCCAGGAGCAGCGCGTAGGCGTCGGGCAGCAGCTCGAGGGTGACCCGGTGCGGAACCAGCGCAGGCTCCGGCTCGTCGGTCGGGAGGTCTCCGGGCTGCCGACCCGCGACCTCGTGCTGGACCTCCGAGCCGGTCTTCCCCTCCACGCTGGCGAGCCACTCGGCCTCCGTCTCGGGCGTGGCGACCCGGCAGAGCTCGCGCACCACCGTGTAGACGACGTCGCCCTCGGCGAACGCCTGATTCAAACGCGGAAGATGCCGCAGCGAGCGCGCGACACGGAGCCGGTCTTCGACCCCGCGGGGCCCGAAGCCGAAGACCCGCGCCCCGTACTCGCGCATGGACGCGTAGCCGTGGAGGCGCTCGACCTGAAGCTCGTCGCCGCGCAACAGCCACTCCAGGAGCGCGTGGTCCTGCTGGTTCCGGGTGCGCGCCAGGCGTCGCAGGACGGCGTCGACGGCTTCGGCGGTGAGGGTGGAGTCGGTATCCTCGCGGGGAACAATATCCATTGACCTATGGTAGCAGAACGGGTGTTCAGTGCAACACGTTTCTCGTTTGAAATACGATTTGTGTGCACGTCGCCACCGGCCGCCATCCCGTCGGGGGGCTGGGGGGAACCCCCAGTGAGGCGCGCGACGCGCGCCGCGGCCCAACGGCGCTCGCGGTCGCCGACGGGGTGGCGTGCGCCTCGACGGCCGCATCGGGCACCCCCGTCTTCGCCGCCTCCCTCGTAGCCCACACGAACCCGCGGCCGTCGCCGATCGGTGTGGGGCGCTCCACCGGTCTGGGCGCACCGACCCACGGCTACGTCAGGTGAGCCACAAGTATGGCCCCGCGCAGCGCGGCCTCTGTTGCCAAGCTTCTCAGTGGGGAGCTCGAGGGCGTAGCCCCTCGACGGGCTGGCGCAGCGAGCCCCAAAGAACCGAGACGTCAGCGCGGGACCCACGTGCCGTGGAAGCTCAGGGGCACGTGGTGATCCATGTGGGCGGTGGCGACGGGGCCGTCGCTCACGTGGGCTGCGTCGAGCACGGCCCAGTAGGTCGCGTGCGCTCCGGGGTCGTAGACCTGCGTGATCAGCCAGCCGTCGCGCTCGCCCTCGCCGCCGGGGCGCGGCGCGAAGACCGCCTCGGAGGGCTTGTGACCGCCGCCGAAGGTGAACGCGTCGACGTCGCCGGTCTCGACGTCGAGGCGCACGACGGTGTCGGGCGGGCCGTAGTGGCCGACCGCCTTCGTCGAGTGCTCGGTCCAGTAGAGCGTCTGGTGCGACGCCGCCTCGACGTGCGGCGCGACCCGCGGGAACTCGCCCGTCCGATCGCGCAGGCGCTCGAACGCGATCGACTCGGCCTTCGGATCGATCACCGCGCGCGCGAGGAAGCCGTCGGTGTCCGCGTCGACCGCGCCGTCGACGATCTTCGAGAGCCACGCGTTGCTCGCCGCGAAGTCGTCGTAGCGGACGACGTCGACGACGATCCGGCCGTCGCGCTCGAACGCGTTGCCGACGTGCCACGTCCAGAACGCGTCGACGAAGAAGCGCTTGGGGGACGCGGGCGCGTCGAGCGGGACCACCACGATCTCCGTCCCGCGGGCGGCCTCCCAGGTGAGGCTCCTGTCGAAGGGCTTGAGCCCGAGCATCATCGGCAAGAGGCTGAGCTTCAGCGGCGCCACGAAGATCACGAGGTGCCGATCGGTCACCGCGAAGTCGTGGATCATGGTGTCGAACGGGAGCGGGAGCTGCGCGAGCATCCCCGCCGTTCCGTCGGGGCGCAGCGCGAACAGGTCCACCGCGCGCGGCCGCGCGATCCGCGTGCCCAGGTTGAAGACGTAGCCGCTCGCCGCCACGCGGTGCGGGTGCGCGCTGAACGACCGCTCGACGACGCCGCCCAGATCCGTCTCGCCGATCGAGCGCAGGTCCTCGGGGTCGAGCTCGAACGGGCGGCCGATCTCGCAGAGCGCGAGGAGCCGGTCGTCCCACGCGAGCACGCTCGTGTTCGCCGGGTTCTTGCTCGTGCCCGCGGCGACCCGGAAGGTGCGCACGGGGTTGTAGAAGCCAGGCGCCTTGGTCCCGTACGCGCCCCAGTACGGCTTGCCGCGCTCGCGCTCCTCGAGCAGGCCGCGCGTCTCGAGCACGCGCACCGCGCCCGTCGCGCCGCCCTCGCCGAAGCGCACCGCGCTGACCGCGCCGTCGCCGTCGAACCAGTGCGCGTAGCGGCGCCCGAGCAGCTCCACGAGGCCGGGGCCGTTCCTGTAGCAGGTGCCCGAGAGCCCCTCGGGGAGGCGGCCCTCCACGCGCAGCGGCTCGAACCCGTGCTCGCGCGAGACGTTCGTGAAGGCCGAGGCCCAGCTCCGCTCGGACTCGAGGGGGACGCGGTTCATGCCGACAGGACTACTCCGAGGCGAGCCGCAGCGCGAGCGCCACCGACCACGCGCCGTACTCCGCGCGCCCCTCGTCGGTGAGCCCGACGCGCACGCCGAGCGACGCTTCGAAGAGCCCCCACCGCCCCTCGGCGGCGCCGGCGAGGCCGACCGCGGCGCCGCTCGAGCCGCCCGCGAAGTCGCCCATCGTCGTGTCGAGCTCCACGCCGAGCGCGAGCCACTCCTCGGGCACCACGTCGACGCCGTAGGCGGCCGCCCACAGCCGCGCGCCGTCGCCGACCGCGTCGAGCAGCGCGCCTTGCCGCGTGCGCAAGACGAGCTCGCGGATGGGTCGCCACGAGCTCTCGAGCGAGGGCGCGAGGCGGACCCGGCCGAGGCTGTCGGGCTCCGCGCGCGTGGGGATCCAGGTGGTCAGGTCGATCGCGAGGCCGACCTCGTCGAGGTCGAGGAGGAGCGCGCCGACGCTGCCGACGAGGTCGGCGTCGCCGCGCCGACCGTGGGCCAGGACGTCGGGACGGAGCACGTCGACTTGACTGCCGAACCCCAGCCGGATCGGCACCTCGGGGAGCTGCGCCTGCGCCATCGCCCCCAGCCGCGCCTGGAACCCGGGCTCGAGGGTGGCCTCCGCCATGAGCGCCCACACGCTCGCGCGGAACCCGCCGCGGCGCTCGTCGCGGAGGCCCAGCGCCGACGGCCACGCGACGTCCCCCCACACCGACTGCGCGGGGGACAGGCGCGCGCGCGGCGCCGCGGGCTCGGGCTCGGCGGCCTCGGGCGTGAGCGAGGTCGGGTCGCGGACGGGGAGGGTGAGCGAGCCGAGCGCCACCCGCTCGGCGCCCGCCGCGACGGCGACGTCGAGCGCGCCCGCCTCCGGCGCGTTCGGCGCCGCCCACACGTCGACGACGAGGGTCCGGCCCTCCTGGCGCGCTCCGTCGACGCGGAAGCCGTCGGGGACGTTCACGACGAGGAGGCGCGCGGGCGGGACGCGCGGCGCCACCACGTCGATCCGGACGGGGGTGCTCCGATCCCGCACGAGCGCCCCGGTGCTCGTGCGGACGGCGATCGGCAGCACCTCCACCGCGAGCGGCGCGGCGTTGCCGGCGCGGTCGTTGCATTGCAAGGTGTGTTGCCCCTCCTCGCGGAGCGTCACGATCCCGCTCGGCGGCTCCTCGCCCAGCGCGCACTCCAGCCCGCGCGGAGCGACGACCCAGGTCCCCGGCCACACGCGCGGGATCGCGTCCTCGGTGCTCGCGTAGGTCCCGCCGGGCTCGACGAGGCGCGCGAGCCGCACGCCGAACGCGCGCCACGGCGAGCGGCGCCCCTCGAGGCCGGCGTCGTCGATGCTCGCGACCGACACGTAGACGGTCCCCTCGGGGAGGCCGGTCGCCTCGAAGCGCGACGCGCCGCCGCCGAGCTCGAGCGCGGTCAGCAGGTCGTCTCCGTCCGGCCGCTGCGCGACCTCGACGCGATAGCGATCCGCGCCGGGGACGGGCTCCCAGCCGCCGGTCAGCGTCGCCCCGCGCCCGACGAAGCCGATGACGGGGCCGCTGAGGTCGGCGCGCCAGCGCGGCGCGGGCAACAGGCGGCGCGGTCGCGACGGCGGCTCGCCCCGCGCGACGATGGCGCCGGTGCCGGGGGGCAGGGTGACCGTCGCGCCCTCCGCCTCGACGGTGGCGGCGCGGCGGCCGTGGTTGGCGACGCGGCTCGAGCCGTCCTCCTCGACGCTCACGACGCCCTCGCCGTCGAGGCTCGCCCGGGCGCTCGGGGTGTCGACCTCGAGCGGGCGGCGGCCCGCGAGCTCCTCGAGGCGGCTCCGCAGCGCGCCGCTCTCGAGCTCGGCGCGGGTCACCGGGCGCTGCGTGAGGCGGCGCTCCCCGCCCCACACGATGACCAGCGTGCGCTCGCGGACCTGCACCTCGGCGTGATCGGCGAACTCGATCGTGGCGCTCGCCGCGTCGTGGGTGCGCACCTGGGTGCCGCGCGGGAGCGGGTGCCCGGGGCGCGCGTCGGCGAACGCGGCGGCGTCGGGGGGCCGCCGCTCGACGCGCCTCCGCACCGCGCTCAGGCGGGCCGGCGGCTCGGGCCGCGCGACGCGCAGCACCTGCCCCGCGCGGAGGTGATGCGGCATCGGGCCGAGCTCCGGGTTCTGCTCGTGGATGCGCGGGTAGGCCTCCGGGTCGCCGTAGACGCGGGCCGCCAGCGTCCGGCAGCTCTCGCCCTCGCGGACCGTGACGGTGAGCACGTCGGGCTGCGCGCGCGCCGTCGACGCGAGCGCGATCGTCATCGCCGCCAGCGTCGAGACGACCCGCGACGCGCTCATCGGCGGCGCACCACGCGAGCGAGCTTGCGCGCGAGCTCCGCGGCGGTGACCGGACGCAGCACGACGTCGGCGGCGCCGGCCCGCAGCGTCGCGGGGAGCCGCGCCGCGTCCCCGCGGTCGGCGTCGGTGATCACCGGCAGGCCGTGGACGGCGAGCGCCGCGATCTCCGCCTCGGTCGCGTTCGGCGCGAAGAGCGCGCGCGTCTCGGCGCCGATCGCGGCGTCCGCGGAGACCACGAACGCGGCGAAGCCGTTCGCGCTCAGGCCGATCAGCAGGCTCGGGGGCACCGCGCCGACGACGCCGATCTCGACGGTGTCGGACGGCGCGGGCTCGGGGCGCGGGGCCGCGTCGACCATCCGGCGGGCGCGCGCGCCGAGGTAGCCGTCGTCCCGCGCGCGGACCCGCCCGCGCTCGGGGTCGGGGTCGAGCGCGGCGAGTCGGTCGCGCACCTCGTCGGCCGAGGGGCGGCGCGCGGCGACCTTGTCGAGCATCCCGCGGCGCAGCTCGTCGAGCGCGGCGGGGACCGGCTCGGTCGTCGCGAGCGCGGGCGGCGGCGCGAACATCTGCTTGGTCAGGACGTCCATCTCGGCGCCCGCGAACGGCGGCTGGCCCGTCAACATCTCGTGCAACATGCAGCCCATCGCGTACACGTCGGTCGGCGGCCCCACGTCCTCGCCGCGCGCCTGCTCGGGCGAGAGGTACTCGGGGGTCCCCACCACCACGCCCTCGCGGGTCATGCGCCCCGCGGGGCCGGGCGCGCGGAGGAACGCGAGGCCGAAGTCGAGCACGCGGAGGCGCTCGCCGGTGAGCATCGCGTTCTCGGGCTTGAGGTCGCGGTGCACCAGCCCGATCGCGTGCGCCGCGGCGACCACGTCGGCGAGCTGGGTCGACAGCTCGATCGCGACCGCCACCCCCACCGGCGCGCCCGCGATCCTCTGCGCGAGGGTGTCGCCCTCGAGCAGCTCCATCACGAGGAACGCGGCGCCCTCGTGCTCACCGAAGTCGTAAATCGCCACCGCGGCGGGGTGCTCGAGCGCGCTCGCGACCCGCGCCTCCCGCTCGAAGCGCATGCGCGCCTTCGGGTCGTCGACGAGCTCCCGCCGCAGGACCTTGAGGGCCACCGGGCGCTCGAGCGGGAGCTGCGCCGCGCGGTACACGATGCCCATCCCGCCGCGGCCGAGCTCCGCGTCCACGCGGTAGCGCCCCGCGACGATCTCGCCGATCACCAGCTCACCTCGAACAGCTCGACCGGCGCGGCCCGGCCCGGCACCTCGCGCTCGCCGATCCGCGTCCGCTCGAACTCGTCCCCGGCCGCGTCCGCGGTCGCGCGCGTCACGAGGATCTGCTGGGGGCGCGCGATCGTCTCGAGGCGCGCCGCCACGTTCACGACGTCGCCGATCGCCGTGTACTCCATGCGCTTCTCGGAGCCCACGTTGCCGACCACCGCGTCGCCGCTGTTGACGCCGATCGCGAGCTGCACGGTGACCCCGTAGCGATCCTCGAGGCCCGCGTTGGCGGCCTCGAGGAAGCGCAGCATGTCTCGCGCGGTCGCGAGCGCGCGCGCCGCGTGGTCGGGCTGCTCCGCGGGCGCGCCGAAGACCGCCATCACGCAGTCGCCGACGAACTTGTCGACGGTGCCCCCGTGCCGGAAGACCGCCTCGGTGAGGAGCGTGAACAGCTCGTTGAGGATCGCGACGACGACCTCGGGCGCGAGGCGATCCGAGAGCGGCGTGAACGCGACGACGTCGGCGAAGAGCACCGTGATCGCGCGGCGCTGGCCCCCGAGCTCCATGCTCTGCTCGCGCTCGACGATCTGCTCGACCAGCTCGGCGGGCAGGTAGCGGCCCAGGTCCGCGCGGATCGCGATCTCCTCGCGTACGCGCGCCTCGGAGCGCTCGAGCTCGGCGGCCGCGTCGTTGAGCGCGCCCCCGAGCGTCGCGAGCTCGTCGCCGGTCTCGATCGTCACGCGAGCATCGAACCGCCGCGCGGCGATCTCCTTGGTCAGATCGACGAGCCGGACGATCGGCGCGGCGAGCCACCGCGCGAACAAGAACGCGGCGAGCACCGCGACGAGCAGCGTCCCCGCGATGGTGGCGCCGACGATCTGCCGCATCTGGGCGAGCGACGCGTAGGCGACGTCGGCGGGGATCGACGCGACCGCCGACCAGGGCAGGGCGCGCAGGCCGACCCGCGTGTCGAGCCACGTCCGTCCGTCCGCCTCGCGCTCCTCGCTGACGGGCGCGCGGGTGGCCTCGGCGCCCGCCCCGGGCACGTCCGCGAGGAGCCGCGCCGGCTCGGGGTCGGCGAGCGCGCGGCCTCGCTCGTCGGCGAGCACGAGGACCCCCTCGCGCGACGCGAGCTGCGCGGTCGACACGTCGGCCACGCGCGTCTGGATCGCGGCGAGCGACCAGGGCGCGGCCGCGTAGCCCGTCACCCGCCCGTCGGCGCGCACGGGGACCACGAGGAGCACCCGGACCACCGGGCCGTCGGCGACCGCCTCGCCCACCGCGCGCCCGGCCTCGTCGGCGCGCGCGCGCGTCGCGTCGTCGAGCGCGTCCGGCGTCGCCGCGACCACCCGCGGGTCGTGCATGCGGTCGATGAGCGCGCCGTCCGCGTCGTACACGGCCACGACGTCGATCGAAGGGTCCGCGTCGAGGAGCCGCAGCGACGCGGCGAGGCGCGCGTCCTCGGCGAGCTCCGCGTCCGCGAGCGTCGTCGCGATCGCCGTCAAGGTCCCTTCCGCCCGCGCGAGCTCGGCGTCGGCGAGCTCGGCGACCTGCGCGACGAGGGCGAGCTGCAGTGACTGGGTGGCGCTCTCCACCTCGCGGGCGTTCACGTCGATGAGCTGCCAGCCCGCGATCACGAGCGGCACCGCCGAGACCGTGGCGGTGAGCAGCGCGATCTTGAGCCGGAAGGAGAAGCGCAACGCTCCGAGTCTACTCGCGCTCGTCCGTGCGCCGGTGGTATCGGTGCCGCATGGGAAGCGATCTCCTGCTGCCGACCGTCCGCTTCTTCCACCTCCTCGCCGCGGCCGTCTGGACCGGCGGGATGCTCACCCTCGCGGTGCTCGTGGTGGCGCTGCGCAAGGCCGGGGCGCAGCGCGAGCAGCTCCAGGCCGCGGCGCGGATGTTCGCGCGGGTGAGCTGGACCGCGATGGCGATCGCGATCGGCACCGGGCTCGGGCAGGTCGTCCTGATGCGGCTGCCGTGGGGCTATGGTCGCCTGCACGTGAAGATCGGCCTCGTCGCGCTCGCCGTGATCATCGCCGCGGTCCACCAGCTCACCGCCAAGCGGACGTCCGCGGGCGTGCGCGGCGCGATCCAGGGGGTCTTGCTCCTCGTCAGCCTCGGGATCTTCGCGGCCGCGGTGGCGCTCGGATCGTAAGCTCTCCGTACCGATGCCCCAGTCCACGCAGCCGTCGCGCGACACGCCCGGCCTCCCCATCCGGAGCCTCGAGGTCGAGGTGATCGCCGGGCCCGACGCGGGCGCCCGCACCGGCAGCGCGACCGACACCCTCACCGTCGGCACCGCCGAGACCAACGACCTCCGCCTCACCGATCCGACCGTGTCGCGCTACCACCTCGAGCTGCAGCGCGGCCGCGACGGGCTCGTCGTCATCGACCACGGCTCCACCAACGGGACGGTCTTCGAGGGCGCTCGGCTCGAGCGCGCGACGGTCCGGCCCGAGTCGGTGCTCGTGCTCGGGCACACGTCCATCCGCGTGCTCGACGGCGAGCGGATCACCCTGCCGCTGCACGAGGGCGAGGAGCTCTCGGGGCTGCACGGGCGCACCGCCGTGATGCGGCACCTGATGGCCCGGATCGAGAAGGCGGCGCGCGCGTCGACGCCGGTCCTCGTGGTCGGGGAGAGCGGCACGGGCAAGGAGCTCGTCGCGCGGGCGATCCACGAGGGCAGCGGGCGCGCGGACGGGCCCTTCGTGACCGTCGACTGCGGCTCGCTGTCTCCGTCGCTCGTCGCGAGCGAGCTGTTCGGGCACGAGAAGGGCGCGTTCACCGGCGCGGAGCGGCGCCACGCGGGCGCGTTCGAGCGCGCCGACGGCGGGACGCTGTTCCTCGACGAGATCGGCGAGCTCGGCGCGGACCTGCAACCTTCGTTGCTCGGGGTGCTCGAGCGCGGGCGGTTCCGGCGGGTCGGCGGTCGCGAGGAGGTCGCCGTGGACGTGCGCGTCGTCGCGGCGACCCACCGGGACCTGCGCGCCGAGGTGAACGAGGGGGCGTTCCGCCTCGATCTCTACTACCGGCTCGCGGTCGTGGTGCTGTCGAGCCCGCCGCTGCGCGAGCGCGTCGAGGACGTCCCCGTGCTCGTCGAGCACTTCCTGCGGGAGGCCGGTCACGAGGGGCCGGTCGAGGCGATCTTCACTCCGGACGCGATGGCGGAGCTGTGTCGTCACCGCTGGCCGGGCAACGTGCGCGAGCTCCGCAACGTGGTGGAGGCGACCCTCGCAATGGGCGAGACGCCGCCGCTCTTCGACGCGCCCACGAGCGTCGCGCCCTCGGACGAGGCGCTGCTCCACCTCGCGTACAAGGACGCGCGGCGGGTCCTCCTCGACGACTTCGAGCGGCGCTACGTGGCGCGGCTCCTCGCGGACAACGAGGACAACGTCTCCGCCGCCGCGCGCGCGGGGCGCATGGATCGCACCTACCTGATCAAGCTCATCGCGCGCCACGGCCTCAAGGCGTGACGCAGACGCCGCCGCCGCAGTCGCGGGTGCAGGCCCAGCTCCCCGTCGTCTCGCAGGTGCAGCGCGACGGGGCGCAGCCGTCGGCCATGTCGAGCGAGCAGGTCTGGCCGCTCGGGCAGCCCCGCGACTCGCAGCCCGTCGTGGGCGGCTCGGGGCAGCCCGTCGCGGCGCAGACGTTCCCGAGGCAGCAGTCGGGGCTGCGCGTGCCGCCGGGGCACCAGCAGAACGCGCCGGCGTAGCAGTGCTGCCCGGTGCGGCAGTCCCCGTCGGCGCCGCACTCGTTCGGGGGGCCGCACTCGCACGGGTGGCAGCCGTTGCGCTCGTAGGTCGCCCACCCGCTCAGGCCGCACGCGATGTCGCAGAGCAGGCCGCTGTTGTCGCAGCCGACGCACACGCCGCCCTCGCACCACGCGGAGCCGGCGGTGCAATCGGCGTCGCTCGTGCACGGCGTGAGGCAGGAGCGATAGGCCGCGAGGCAGGCGTCCTCGGTGGCGTAGATCGTCCCGCAGTCCGCGCCCGCGCAGTGGCACCACGCGGCGAATTCGCAGGTGGTGCCGTTCCACACGTAGCGCACGCCAGGACGCTCGGTGGGCCCGCACGGCGTGTCCTCGGTCGCGTCCATCGCCCCGCAGGCGCCCGCGTCGACGGGGGTGCCGCCGCCGTCGCGCGATCCCGCGTCGAAGTCGCCCGCGTCGAAGTCGCCCGCGTCGAAGGCACCGCCATCGGTGCCGCCGCCGTCGGTGCCGCCGCCGCCGCCGCCGGTGTCTCCGCCGCCGCCGTCGGCGCCGCCTCCCCCGTCCATGCCCCCGCCTCCGGCGTCGACGGGGTCGCCGCCGCCACAGGCGAGCAGACCGAGGGCGCAAACGAGGACGAGGAGCTGACGATGCATCGATGGGGTCTCCAGGGGGGCCGTCATTCTCGACCAGAAGACCATCGTCCTTCAAGCTGCCGCGCCATGCCGCGGATGGTCGCGCTCGTGCTCCTGCTCCCGCTCGCCTCCTGCACGAGCTGCGGTCGCGTCGCGGACGTGCTGACGCGCGACACCGCGGGCCCCGAGCCGCTCGCGGCCCCGCCCCCGCAGCCGGCCGGCGCGCTCCCCGCGCGGCCGGACGGTCCGCCTCGCGTCTGGTCCCCGCTCGGCACCAACCTCGACGGCCCGTTCGACTGGAGCGAGGCCAACCCGTTCATCGACGCCTTCCGCCTCTCGCGCGGCTGGACGAGCGCGCCCGCGGAGTTCCAGCCCGACGACGAGCAGCCGATCGACGTCGACGAGCACGGGTGGATCCGCTCGCTCGGGCCGCACCAGATCGTGCGGACGGGGGTCCTGTGGGACGTGCGCCACGTGCGGGGCGGCCGCTACTCGGTGCTCTGGGACGGAGACGGCGAGCTCGCCACGCACGGGGGCGCGCACCGGCACATCGTCGAGCAGACGCCGGGCCGCATGATCGTCGACTGGGACCCCGAGCGCGACGGGCTCGGGTTCGGCCTGACCATCGTGCGCACGGACCCGGCCGACCCCGTCCGCAACATCCGCGTCATCCCGCCCGGCGGGGCGTGCCGCGAGGACCCGGCGCGCTTCTGCGAGCAGAGCGGCGACGGCTGCGCGTGCCTCTCGTTCCTCGAGCACCACGAGGCGCTGCGCTTCCACCCCGACTTCCTCGCGACGCTCGGCAGCTACGGCGTGCTGCGGTTCATGAACTGGCAGATGACCAACGGCTCCGAGGAGGCGACGTGGGACGACCGCCCGCGGGTCGACGACGCCCGCTGGTCCGATCACGGGGTGCCGCCCGAGGTGTTGATCGACCTCGCGAACCGCCTCGACGCTCACCCGTGGCTGTGCGTCCCGCACCGGGCCGACGACGGCTACGCGCGCGAGCTCGGCCGCCTCGTCCGCGCGCAGCTCGATCCGGCGCTGACCGTCCGCGTCGAGCTCTCCAACGAGGTCTGGAACGGGATCTTCCCGCAGTGGGAGCACGCGCGGCAGGAGGGCCTCCGGCTCGGCCTCGGCGGCCCCGAACGGGACCTGACCCTCGCGCAGGCCCACTGGCAGGCGCGGCGCAGCATCGAGGTCTGGCGCGCGTTCGATCAGGGCTTCGGCGATCGCTCGCGCACCGTCCACGTGCTCGGCGGCTTCGTCTTCAACCCGTGGCTGAGCGGGGTGATGCTGGACTTCGAGACGACCGCGCGCGACATGGACGAGCTCGCGATCGCGCCCTACTTCGGGTCGCTCTACAACGGCGATCAGCGCGACGAGGTCGTGAACGGGGGCGTCTCCTTCGTGCTCGACGACGCCGAGCGCACCCTCGACGAGGTGCTCCAGAGCGCGCGCGAGAACGCCGAGCTCGCGCGGCCGCACGGCCGGCTCGTGGCCTACGAGGGCGGGCAGCACGTCGTCGCGGTGGGCGAGCTGACGCGCGACGAAGAGGCGCAAGCGATCTTGCGGGCGGCGAACCGCGACCCGCGCATGGGCCAGCTCTACTGGCGCTACCTGCACGGCTGGCGCGAGGTGGGCGGCACCCTGATGGTCCACTTCGTCAACGCGGGCGGCTGGAACGACTACGGCAGCTGGGGCGCGCTCGAGTACGCGCGTCAGGACCCGACCGAGGCGCCCAAGGCGCTGGCCCTCGAGCGCTTCGCGCGCACCACGCGGCCGTGGTGGTAGGCGCGGTCGTGCGCGGAGGGCCTCGGTTCCGTATCCTGCCCGGAGCCATGCCCGGGACCGATCGCCTTCGCCCGCTCGCGCTGCTGTTCGCCCTCGTCCTCGGCGGTTGCTACGTCAGCCACGGCGCGGGGCCGGGGGGCGGCGCCGGTCGTGACGGGGGGACGTTCGACGGGGGCGCGACCCCGGTCCCGCGCGACGCCGGCCGTCGAGACGCGGGGCGCGTCGACGGCGGCGGCACGCCGACCTCGGGGCCGCCCGTCGGCTTCGGCCCCTCGCCGGGCGGCCTCACGCCCGCCGACTACGCGTGCCGCGGCCGCGTGACGGCGCCGTCCGGCTCCGGTCGCGCGGCCCCCTACGACGCGATCGTCACGGACTTCTTCAACGGCGACCCCGTCGAGCGCCTCGAGGTCCACGCCTTCGGGGACGACACGCCCACCGCCGACTGCAGCGGGGCTTGCGCGCTGCTGCGCAGCGACGCCGCGGGCATCGTCACGCCGAGGGACGCCCCCGGGTCCTGGGCCGCGTACCGGATCCTCCGCGGGACCGGCCTCCAGGCCGGGGCCCCGCGCGACTACGTGGAGCTGCTCCAGTACCACGTCACGACGCCGCCGGCGCGGTCGTCGGTCCCGATCGACGCGCTCCAGGAGGCCACGCTCGCCACGGTGATCACGCTCGTCGGATCCATGCAGGAGCCGGGCGCCGCGACCCTCCTCGGCGGCCTGACCGACTGCGGCGGCGAGCCCATCGCGAACGCGGTCCTCCGGGTCTTCGACGCGACCGGCGAGATCCCCCTCGGCACCGGCCGCTCGGGGCCGCGCGCGTTCTACTTCAACGGCGACGCGTTCCCGAGCGCGGCTCAGCCGGTCACGCACGTCGACGGCCTCTTCGGCGCCTTGAACGTCCCCGTCCCCGCCGGCGGCCGCCTCCGCGTGGAGCTGTGGGGGGCGCTCGGCACCGGCCCGCAGCAGCTCCTCGGCTGCGAGGCGATCGAGGGCCTCCCCGACGGCGTCACCGTCATCCCCGTCGGCCCGGTCCGCGCCGACGGCCCGCCGGACTGCACCCCGTAGCTACGATGCTCGACGTGCGTCTCGTCGCCGCGCTCTCGGTCGCCTCGTGCGTGACGGCGCTCGGCTGCGACGGATCGACCCTCGCGGTCGACGCCAGCGTCCCCGACGCGGGCCCGTCCTGGGACCCCGCGTGCGAGAACATCGACCCCGCCCACTGCCTGCTCCCGTGGCCCTCCGATCGGTTCCTCGTCGACGGCGAGGTCGCGCTGCCCGCGCAGGGTCTCCCGGCCGACCGGCGCGGCGCGCGGGTGGACCCCGGCTTCTTGCCGCGGCGCGACGGCTTCGAGCTGCTGCCGACCCTCGTCACGGTGACGTCGCCGGCGCCCGACCCCGCGTCGCTATCGGATCAGGACCACGTCGCCGACTCGCTGGGCCCCGACGCGACGGCGGTGATCGTGAACGTCGCGACGGGCGAGCGCGTGCCGTGCTGGGCGGAGCTCGACGGCTGGCCGGACGTCGACCCCGCGCGCGTGCCGCTCTACGTCCGCCCCGCCGTTCGCCTCGACCCCTCCACGCGCTACGCGGTGGGGCTGCGCGGCCTGATGGCGCCCGGCGGCGCGGCGATCGAGCCGTCGCCGTGGTTCCGCGCGCTCCGGGACGAGACCCCGCTCGCCGACAGCGACGTCGAGGGCCGGCGCGACGAGCTCCGCGACGTCTTCGAAGCCCTCGCGGCGGCCGGCGTCCCGCGCGACGAGCTCGTCGTGGCGTGGGGCTTCACCACCGCGTCCGAGGCGTCGATCACAGGCGACCTGATCGCGATGCGCGACGACCTGCTCTCCACACCCGTCGGCGGGTGCGCCGTGACGGCGGTCGAGGACGCGGAGGCCGGGGACGCGCTGCCCGAGCTCGTCTGGCGTCGCGTGCACGGGACCTTCCGCGTGCCGCTCTACCTCGTGGGCGCGACCGCGTCGTCATCGGACGAGGCGCGCATCCATCGCGACGCGGCGGGCGCGCCGATCCGCGGCGAGGAGGTCGAGGTCCCCTTCCTCGCGCTCCTGCCCGAGACCCTGCGCGCGCGCGTCGCCGACGGCGGCGAGCCGGGGCGCGTGATCGTCTACGGGCACGGGATCCTCGGCAGCCGCCTCGAGGCCACCGCGGGCTTCATGACCGAGCACGCGTCCGAGCTCGAGGCGGTGATCTTCGCGACCGACTGGTGGGGCATGGCGGAGGACGACCTGTCCCGCCTCGTCCTCGCGCTGAGCCACGACTTCTCGACGTTCCCCGCGACCACCGAGCGCCTGCACCAGGGGATCGTGAACGTGCTCGCGCTGATGCGCGCCGCGCGCTCGACCTGCGCCGCGCTCCCCGAGCTCGCCGTGCCGCTCGCCGACGGAAGCGCCGCGCCGTCGTACGACCCCGCGACGCTCGCCTACTACGGCAACAGCCAAGGCTCGATCCTGGGCACCGTCGTCGCGGGCGTCGCGCCCGACGTCGAGCGCTTCGTCCTCGGCGTCGGCGGCGTCGGCTGGCCGATGATCATGAAGCGCTCGGACGCGTGGCGCGGCTTCGGCGGCATCCTGATGGGGACCTACGAGGACCCCCTCGAGCGCGCCATCCTCGTCGCCGTCTCCGGCCTCGCGTGGGCGCCCGTCGACGGCTCCACGTACGCGCCGCACCTGATCGCCGATCCGCTCCCCGGCAGCGTCGCGCGCCGCCTCTTGCTCCAGATCGGCGTGGGGGACGTCGCGGTCTCGAACACGGCGACCCACGTCCTCGCGCGGACCGCGGGCGTCCCGCTCACCGTGCCCTCGGTCGAGACCCCGTTCGGCCTCGAGACCACCACCGACCCGGCGCCGTCGGGGCTGACGATCTTCTCGCTCCCCGGCGTCGCGGCGATCCCCCCGGGGAGCCACGACCCGGGCGTCGGCACGATCACCCACGAGGCCGTGCGCACGCTCCCCGCGGCGCACGCCGAGATCGATCGCTTCCTCGCGCCCGACGGCGACGTCGCGCACCCGTGCGACGGTCCCTGCGACCCCGACTGACGCGCCCTCCATGCACCGCATCGAGACCGAAGAGAGCGATCCCCCGCGCGTGCTCTTCGCCCCCGACCGACGGGCGGCGGTGGCGGTGTCCGGGTTGCTGCTCGTCTACGCCGCGGCGCTCGGGTACGCGAGCGCCAGCCACGCGCTCGAGCTCGGCCCGAAGGGCTGGATCATCCTCGTCGCGTCCCTCGTCGTCCCGTCGATCCTCGTCGCGCAGGCGGCCGGCCGCACCGTCCGGCTCGAGGGAGAGGAGCTGTTCGTCTCGGGTCCCTTCGGGCTCGGCGGCGCGCGCTTCGAAGGGTCCCGCGCGGAGCTCGAGCTGACCTCGGTGGAGGTCCTGAGCCAGTCGAGCTGGCGCCTCACGCTCCTCGTGGCCGACGGCCCCCGCTACGTCCTCGGGACGTGGGTCGCCGATCGCCACCCGCTGGTCGACGCGCTGCGGGCGGCGCTGTCGCCGGGAGCCTCCGCCGCGGCGCGCGCGGAGCTGGCGCGCCTCGCGGCCGCCGAGCACGCCGAGCAGCGGGCGGCGCAGCGGTGGCTGTTCGTGGCGGCGCTCGCGTCGCTGCTCGCGATCGGGTGGGTGTTGATCGCGCGACCGTTCGGCTGACGGCGACCGGCTACAGGTAGCGCGCGGCGGGCACCGGGATGTCCTGCATCGCGCGCAGCATCGACACGGCGCTGTCGAAGCGGTCCTGCGCCTTCTTCGCGAGCGCCATCTCGAGGAGCGCCTCGAGCTGCGGCTGCACCACGAGGCCGGGCCGGATCTGCGGGATCTTCGGCACCGGGTCGAGGAGGTGCGCGCGGATCAGCGCGGAGCGGCTCTCCTTCATGAACGGCGGGCGCGCGGCGAGGAGCTCGAAGAGCACGACCCCCGCCGAGTAGACGTCGCTCTGCTCGGTCGCGCGCTTCCCGAACCCCTGCTCGGGGGCCATGTAGATCGGCGTCCCGATCAGCGCGCCCTCCTCGGTGAGCGTCTCGCTCGCGCCCCAGCGCTCCTCGTTGGTGAACTTCGCGAGGCCGAAGTCGATCACCTTCGGGTGCAGGCCGCCGCCGGGCAAGGTCGCCACGAAGACGTTCTCGGGCTTGAGATCGCGGTGCAAGACGCCGTGCGCGTGTGCATGCGCGAGGCCCGCGACGATGCCGATCCCCAGCTCGAACGCCATCTCGGGCGGGAGCGGGCGCTCGTCGACGATCTCGTCGAGCGGGCGGCCCTCGAGGAGCTCCATCGCGATGTAGGGGAACGTGTCGTGGGTCCCGTAGTCGAGGATCCGGATCAGGTGCGGGTGATCGAGCCCGTTGAGCGCCCGCGCCTCGCGCTGGAAGCGCGTCTTGATCACCTCGTGCCGCGACAGCTCGGGGTCCAGGAGCTTCAGCGCGACGACCGATCCGTCGGCGGCCCGCGCGCGGAACACCTGACCCGAGCTGCCCTCGCCGAGCGCGGCCTCGATCGTGTAGCCGTCGATCACGTGCCCGGGCTCGACCGTCATGCGGGCAGGGTAGCCGAGGTGGGCGCCCGCGAGGCGAGGAGGTTTCGACCAACCGCCCCCGGCGTCGCGCTATGGTGGGTCGATGCGGTGGGGGTGGCTGGTCCTCGTGGTCGCGTGCTCGGCGCCCGCGCCGGCGCCGCCGCCCGAGGAGACGCGACCGGAGGAGCCCGTCGAGGCGCCGCCCCCCGCCGAGCCGCCCGTCGAGGCCGCCGAGGCCGGCCCCGCCGAGCGCCCGGACTCCCTGCCGAGGCTGGACGACGAGGCCGCGTGGCGCCTCCTCGCCGCGCCGTCGAACGAGCACGCGGTCGCGCGCACGGAGGTCGTGAAGCTCCTCTGGGATCACGTCACCGACGAGGTCTACTTCTGCCAGTCCGAGCGCTGGCCGCTCCACTACGACTTCGCCGTCCGCTTCCTCCAGACCGAGGAGCGACCGCTCGGCGACCGCGGCTCGTTCAACCGACGCCACTACCTGCACCCCGATCGCGAGATGCAGATGGCGAGCCTCGTGCGCTACCGCGACGCCGACCTCTGGACGCTCGAGCTCGGCCCCGCCGACAACCTCGACGGCCGCGCGCTCGTGCGCCTGTTGGAGCGCGTGCGCGGGCTCGTCTTCTTCGGCGACGCGCTCCGCTACCGCCCGCGCTCCGAGCTGCACCGGCGCCTGATCCGGCGCGTGCGCGACGAGGTCCGCGCGCTCGAGACCAACGACGTCTGGAGCGGCGTCCGCTACCAGCCCGTCACGCTCGGTGACTCGATCGGTCGGCTGCGCTTCGTCGAGGGCGCCGTCGATCCGGCGACCGTCACGCCCGACCAGATCCTCGTCCTCGATCACGTGCCCAACGACATCCCGCTCTGCGCGGGGATCGTGACCAGCGAGATCCAGGCGCCGCTCGCCCACGTCGCCGTGCTCAGCCAGTCGCGCGGCACGCCCAACATGGCGCTCCGCGGCGTGTTCGGCTCCGAGCTGCGCGCGCTCGACGACCACATCGTGCGCCTGCGCGTCGGCGCCGCCGACTACGAGCTGACCCCGTCGGACGCGGCCGCGATGCGCGCGTCCCTCGACGCGAGCCGCCCTCCGCGGGTCGAGCCGCCCGCGCTCGACCCGAGCCGCGAGGCGCTCGTCGACACCTGCGAGCTGCGCCTCGGGGACACCGCGTGGGCGGGCTCGAAGGCCGCGCAGCTCGGCGAGGTCTGCGGCGCGGGCGTCCCCACGTCGGCCGGCTTCGTGATCCCGGTGCACCACTACCTCGCCCACCTCGAGCGGCACACGATCGACGCGACCGCGGGGACGCTGCGCGCGACGCCGCGCTTCGAAGAGGACGGCCACGCCCGCGGCGAGGCCCTGCGCGCGCTGCGCGAGCGGATCGAAGCCGCCGACGTCGATCCCGCGCTCGTCGCCCAGATCGCGGCGCGCGTCCGGCGCGCGCGCGGCCGCCGGTGGATCTTCCGCTCGAGCACCAACGCCGAGGACCTCCCCGGCTTCAGCGGCGCCGGGCTCTACGAGTCCGTGGTGACGGTGGCCGACCCCGACGACGCGGCGATCGCGGCGGCCGTGCGCGAGGTCTGGGCCAGCGTGTGGTCGCGGCGCGCGTGGGACGAGCGCGAGTACTACCGCCTCGACCACGACGCGGTCGCGATGGCGATCCTGGCGCAGCCGTTCCTCGACGGCGTGACGGCGATGGGCGTCGCGATCACGGAGAACCCGTTCTCCACGCAGCGCAGCGGCATCCTCGTGAACCTCGCGCCGCCGGGCAGCAGCGTGACCGCGGCCGAGGGCGAGGAGCTCCCCGAGCAGGTGCTCCTCTACCGGCACTCGCGGCCCGAGGTGATCTCGCGCAGCACCCGCAACGGCGGCCGCGCGATCCTCGCCGAGGCGTCGATGCGCCCGCTCCGCGACCGGCTCGAGCAGGTCCACGTGCACATGATGGAGCGCTGGGGCGATCGCGCCGACGCGGCCGACGTCGAGCTCGCGCTGCTGGGCGACGGCAGCGCGGTGATCCTGCAGGCGCGCCCCTACCGGATGCGGCGCGAAGCGGTGGCGCTGAGCGCGGCCCGTGGTCTGATCGTCACCGGTGGGCGCCTTCGTCGAGTGGTTCCTGACCGGGTCGGGCGCGGAGGCCGATCCTTCGATCGCCGCCGCGTGCTGGTGCAGGGCGCGTTCGCGTCGGCGCTCGTGTCCGCGGGCTTCTTCGCGCAGCGGCTGGCGCTCGAGCCCACCTGGGGGTGCGGCACGTCAACGTGCTCGGGGCGACGCTGGTGATGGCGGCGTGCCCGTTCGTGCTGCGGTTCACCGGCGCCTACCGGGTCGCGGCGCACCTGCTCGTCGCCGGCCTGCTCGCGTTCGTGGGGCTCGACGCGGTGCTCTACGGCGGGCTCGCGTCGCCCCGGTGTTCGCGCTGTTCGTCGTCCCGCCGATGGCCGTCTTCTACCTCGGCACCCGCGCCGGCGGCGCGTACACCGCGCTCGTGGTGCTCGCGCTCGGCGGCCTGTACGCGCTCGAGCACCTCGGTCGCGTGGGGAGCCCCTGCCCGCGGCGCTGCTCCCGCAGATGCGCCTCGCCGCCGTCGTCGGCTGCCTCGCGTTCGTCGGGTGCTCGCGGCGGTCTACGAGGCCGAGCGCAAGGCCGCGGTGGCGCGCGCGCGCGCGCGATCGTCGACCACCTCCACGACGGGCTCGTCGCCGTCGATCGCCAGGGGTCATCGTCGCCGCCAACGGCGCGGCCGCGGCGCTGCTCGAGGTCGACGCGCTCGTCGGGGCGCGCGCCGCGAAGGTCCTCCCGCCCGAGCTCCTCGCGGTCATCGAGGCCTCCGAGGCCTCGGGCGGCACCGAGTCCGGGCGCCTCGAGCTCTCCGACGAGCGCGTCGCGACGGCCGCCGCGTCCCCCATCGCGCTCGAGCGCGGCGGGCGCGCGGGCACCGTCCTCACCGTCCGCGACGTGACCGTCGAGGTGTCGATCGACCGCATGAAGACGGAGTTCATCGCGACGGTCTCGCACGAGATGCGCACCCCGCTGACGTCGGTGCTCGGGTTCGCGAAGCTCATCCGCAGCAAGCTCGACGCCGACGTGTTCCCGCGGGTCCCCGAGGCCGACGCCAAGGCTGCGCGCACGATGACGAAGGTGCGCCAGAACCTCGGCATCATCGTCGAGGAGGGCGAGCGGCTCACCGCGCTGATCGGCGACGTGCTCGACATCGCCAAGCTCGAGTCGGGCCAGATGGAGTGGCACAAGGAGGACGTCGAGGTCGGCCCGCTCGTCGAGCGCGCGCTCGACGCGACGGGCGGCCTCTTCACGGGGCGCGAGGTCGAGCTCGTCGCGGACGTCGCGCCCGAGCTGCCCACGCTCCACGCCGACGCGCAACGTATCTTGCAGGTCTTGATCAACCTGATCTCGAACGCCTCGAAGTTCACGGAGGCCGGGTCGGTGACCGTGCGCGCCGCACCGACCGACGACGGCGTCGCGCTGCGCGTCGAGGACACCGGCGGCGGGATCGCGCCGGCCGACCAGGAGAAGATCTTCGAGCGGTTCCGTCAGGCGGGCGACACGCTCCTCGACAAGCCCCGCGGCACTGGGCTCGGCCTGCCCATCTGCGTCGAGATCGTGCAGGCCCACGGCGGCACGATCCGCGTGGAGTCCGAGCTCGGGCAGGGGGCCGCGTTCGTGGTGGAGCTCCCGCGCGCCTGAGGGGTCACTCCCTGCGGGTTGCTCGGTCGACGGCTCGGGGGGTCGGGGGGGGCCGTGCGAGCCGCAGCTCGGGAACACGTCGAGGAGCAGGATCAGGGCGAGGCCCGCCAGGATCAGTCGCGGCATCGGAGCGCCTCCTTCGAGGGTGAGCGCACATCGTACCCAACGTCGCGGCCTCGCTGGGGTCGGAGCGTCGATGCGCTGGGTCATCTTCACGGGCGCGGTCCTGCTCGCGCTCGCGAGCCGGGCCGAGGCCCAGAGCGCGCTCGAGGTGGAGGGCTACGCGCCCGCCGCGTTCGTCGCCGCCGACGGAGAGGGGCCGCGCCCCGTGGTCGTGGCGCTGCACGGCAACTTCGACCGACCGGAGTGGATGTGCGGGTTCTTCGCCCGGATCGTCGAGGGCCGCGCGTTCCTGCTCTGTCCGCGCGGGGTGCCGCGCACCGACGCCCCCGGCCAGGACCGGTGGCAGCTCCCGCTCGCGGTGCCGCTCGCGCGCGAGATCGCGGCGGGGCGGCGGGCCCTCGCGGCGCGCTTCCCCGGCCGCCTCGACGACGGGCCCGACCTGGTGATCGGCTTCTCGCAAGGGGCGCATCGCGCGTCACGGCTCGCCGCCGCCGACCCGGAGCGCTACCCCCGCCTGCAGCTCGTCGAGGGCGGCGCCAGCTTCTGGCGCGGCGCGGCCCGGTACGCGCGCAGCCGCGGGCGCGTCGCGTTCGTCTGCGCGGTCGGCTGGTGCGAGCAGCGCGGTCGCCGCGCGGTGGAGGCGTTCGAGCGAGGCCACGTCGAGGCGCGCCTCGAGCGGCGCCCGGGGGCGCACCACGCGCTCGACGTGATGGAGCCCGCTCTCCGCGAGACGTTTCAGTGGCTCGTCGCCGACGACCCGCGCTTCGCCTCGAGGTGACGCTCAGCCGGCCTCGGAGGAGCGACGGCGACCTCGCGCCGAGCCGCGGCGAAGTTGCGCTCCCCGGAAACGGGGGTAATTCACGACATCGTATCCCCTGGTTCCCCGTTCGGAAGGCGGAGCTCGCGTGCCGTTGCAAGCGCGACCTTCTCACTGGTTCTCACGAGTCCCGGATCGCCCTGCACGTCGCCCCGCCGCTCTGTCGAGCTGCGGGCTCGCGGTGATGGCGGTCTTCGCGCTCCCCGCCTCGCTCGCGTACGCGCAAGCCTCCGAGGACGTCCCGGCCGGCGAGGTGGAGGCCGAGGTGGAGGCCGAGGCGGAGATCGAGGCCGAGGCGGAGACCGAGGCGGAGGCCGAGGCCGAGGCGGTGCCCGAGACCGCGACCGAGGCTCCCCCCGCGGAGCCGTCCAGCAGCGACCTCGAGGTCGTGACCGATCCTCTGCACGCCGGTTCCGACGCGACCGCGTCCGGCGAGGCCACCAACTCGGGCCCGCGGATCACCGCGTCGTTCATCGAGGGCGTGCGCGTCACGGTGCCCGAGGCGGCGGGCTTCACGTTCGAGGTCCACCTCGCGACGTGGGCTCGCTTCGTCACCGGCGCCACGGTCGGCGGCGGCGCCGAGGCCTACTTCGACGTGCCGCTCGTGCGGCCGATCCTCCAGACGAGCGTCTTCGACGGCATGTTCCGGATCCTCGTGCAGCCCGAGCTCGCGGGGCCCAACCCGCGCCTCCTCGATCTGCACCTCGACTTCGTCCCCGATCGGGCGTTCGCGCTGCGCCTCGGGCAGTTCCGGACGCCGTACTCGCGCGCGTTCGTCGCGCCCCTGATCCAGCTCACGATGCCCGACCGCGGGATCGTCAGCGACACGTTCCGCGCTGACCGCGACACCGGCCTCATGGCGTTCGGACAGGTCGGCGACGTGTTCGAGTACTCCGTCGGCGTCTTCGACGGCGCCGCGATCGACGGCCGCGCGGGCGACACCCCGCCCCCGATGGCGGTCGGTCGCGTGGTCGTCACCCCGTACGGGCACGTGCCCTACGACCAGGTTCCGTCCCTCACGATCGAGTCGCCGCGCGGCCTCGCGATCGGCGCGGGCGGCTTCTATCGCGACCGGAACGTCCAGGACGCGGCGGGCATGATGGTCGGTCAGCGGACCGCCAGCGTCGGCGGCGACCTGAGCCTCGTCGAGGGTCCGTTCGCCTTCACCTCCGAGGGCTTCTACCAGGAGCGGAGCACCGACTCGGGTCCATGGATCGCGAGCTGGGGCGCGTTCGCGCAGGCCGGCGTCTTCGTGATCCCGCAGATCCTCGAGCTGAGCGCCCGCGGCGGCTGGATCGACCCCGACCTCGGCGTCGACGCGGGGATCGTGCAGTCCTACGAGGGCGCCCTCAACCTGTACCTCGTCGTCGACGACGTCGCGTACGGGCACCACCTCTCGTTGGGGCTCCGGTACGGGTACTTCGACAGCCCGATCCCCTTCGGCGCCGTCCCTCAGGGCAGCACGCACCGGGTCACGTTGCAGCTCCGCGCCTGGATCTAGCCATGACCACCCCGCCGCCGCGCATGCTCAAGGGGCGCTCCGCCGAAGAGCGAGACCGGGACCACCTCCGGGACGCGGTGGACCACGCGCGGCACCTGCTGCCGACGCAGGCGCCGATCCGCGCCTTCGTGCACCACAACACGCTGCACGCGTTCGAGGACCTCCCGTTCGACGAGGCGGTCGTGCGCGCGGCCGAGCTGCTCGGCACCGAGCCGTACGAGCGCGAGGAGGCCTTCGGCGCGCACCTCGAGCGCCAGCGCATCACGAGCTCCGACATCGCGGCGGTCGTCGCGGCCGCCGGCTTCTCCGAGGCGCCGCTCGTCCCCGGCGGGCCCTCGCCGCGCGAGCTGCGCGCGCTGCGCCTTCACCACGCGCTCGAGCGCGTGGAGGGCCCCGCCCTGACCTGGCTCCTCGAGGAGGTCGCGCTCTCCGACTTCCACCTGGAGGTCGACGCGCCCGCCCGGGCGCGGGTGCTCGACTCGGCTCGCCGGGCGCTCGGCGGCGCCGTCGACGCGCGCGCGCGCTCACCGAGCTGCACGCGCGCCTCGCCCCGCACGCGCCGGCGCTCCCCGTCGTCCACGCCGGCACGCGGCCCCGGGATCGCGTCCTCGCCAGCCACGGCGTCGACGTCGACGAGTGGGTCCACCCGCTCATGTACCGGCTGTGCGGGGCCTTCCTGGATCAGGGCCTGTCGTACTGGGCCATGCCCGCGCGCGCGACGCGGGCTCCTGTCAGCGTTCCGTGCGTTGTACGGCAAGCCGTTCGGCCCGCCCGACCCGTGGCTCCGGGGCTCCCGCCGCGCGCTCGCCGAGGCGCAGGCCGCCGGCCGGGACGCCGAGCAGACCGTGATCGCGTCGCTCGACGCGCTCGGGTGCCCCACGCGCTGGGACGAGGTGATCGAGGCGACCCTCCTCGCGATCCGCGGGTGGGCCGGGATGATCGCGCAGCTCGAGGCGCGCCCCGACCGGGCGCCGGTGAAGGCGCCGCCGTGCCGCCTCATGGACTTCCTCGCGGTGCTGCTGACGCTGGAGGCTCAGGCGGTGAAGCACGTCCTCCGCTCCGAGCCGATCGACGCCGCCCCGCCGCGACCCTCCGCGCCGGCCACCGATCTCGCGGTCGTGTACGAGGCGTTCCTCGTCGCCCAGCTCGCGGGGATCGGCCCCGCCGAGCTCGACGACCCGAAGGACGCGCGCGCCTTCGTTCACGAGGTCGCCGCGTTCGACTCGGTCAGCCGGCGACGGCTGTGGCATCGCGCCTACGAGCGCCACCATCGGCAGCACGTCCTCGACGGGCTGCTCGCGCACGACTCGGCTCGGCGTGCCCGCGATCGCCGCGCCGCGCGCGCAAGCCGTGTTCTGCATCGACGAGCGGGAGGAGTCGCTGCGCCGTCACCTCGAGGAGGTCGACCCGACGATGGAGACGGTCGGCGCGCTCGGCTTCTTCGGCGTCCCGATGGCCTACCAGGGCCTCACCGACGTGAAGCCGACGGCGCTGTGCCCGATGGCGATCCGCCCCAAGCACCTCGTGGTCGAGGAGCCGATCGAGGAGGCCGGCGCCCGCAGCGCGGCGGCACGCCGGCGGCTCGTCGGCAAGGTCCAGAACGCCTCGTCGGTGGGCAGCCAGACCTTCGTCCGGGGTGGTGTGCTCTCCGCCACGCTCGGGCTCGCGGCGGCGGTCCCGCTCGTCGGTCGCGTCCTGTTCCCCCGGCTCGCCGAGCGCGCAGCGCACGCGGTCGAGCACCTCGCGGTGGGCTCCCCGCCCACGCGCCTGCGCATCGAGCGCGCGGAGGGACGACGACGCGCGACGACGAGCACGGGCTCCTCTCGGGCTTCACCGTCTTCGAGATGACGGCGATCGTCCGTCGGGTCCTCACCACGACGGCCATCGGCGGGCGCCTCGCGCCGCTCGTCGTCGTCGTCGGGCACGGCTCGTCGAGCCTCAACAACCCGCACGAGGCCGCGTACGATTGCGGCGCCACCGGCGGCGGCCGCGGGGACCGAACGCGCGGGCGTTCTGCGCGATGGCCAACCACCCCGGCGTGCGCGCGGCGCTCGCGGCGGACGGCCCGGCCATCCCCGAGGGGACGTGGTTCCTCGCCGGGGCGCACGACACCGCCACCGACGCCGTCGACTGGTTCGACGTGGACCTCGTCCCCGCGGGCCACCGCGCCGAGCTCGCGCGCGTGCAGACCGTGTTCAGGACGGCTCGCCGCCTCGACGCGCACGAGCGGTGTCGGCGCTTCGAGTCGGCGCCGCTCAGCCTCGACGTCGACCGCGCGCTCGCGCACGTCGAGGGCGCGCCGTGGACCTCGGCCAGCCGCGCCCCGAGTGCGGGCACGCGACCAACGCGATCTGCGTCATCGGCCGGCGTGACCGCACGCGCGGCCTCTTCCTCGACCGGCGCGCCTTCCTCGTCTCCTACGATCCGAGCGGCGACCCGGACGGCCAGGTGCTCGGTCCGCTCGCGCCGCGGTCGGGCCCGTCGGCGCGGGCATCAACCTGGAGTACTACTTCAGCTTCGTCGATCCCGAGGGCTACGGCTGCGGGTCCAAGCTCCCGCACAACGTCACCGGCCTCGTCGGCGTGATGAACGGGCACGCGTCCGATCTGCGCACGGGCCTGCCGTGGCAGATGGTGGAGATCCACGAGCCCGTCCGCCTCCTGACGATCGTCGAGGCCGAGCCAGAGCTCCTCGTGCGGATCCTCGCGAGGCGCCCCGGCGTGGCGCGGGTGGTCCACAACCAATGGATCCAGCTCGTCGCCTGGAGCCCGAGCACCCGCAAGATGTCGGTCTTCGACGGGACGCGGTTCGTGCCGCACGTGCGCGACGCGCGGACGATCAAGACCGTCGCGACCTCCGTCGACCATTACCGCGGCGAGCGGGGCCACCTCGGCTGCGCGCGCGTCGAGGCCGCGCTCCGGACGGGGGCGCCATGACCGAGGCGTGGATCCAGGTGGCGACGGTCCTCTGCGTGGCCGCGCCCGGCGTGGCGTTCGCGCTGATCGCGGGCGCGGAGTGGATGCGGTTCCCGCTCCAGGAGCGCGAGGTCGTCCGGATCGTGGGGGTCTGCTTCAGCGTCGCGACGCTCGCCGTCGTCGGCTCGGCCGGGTGGATGCTCCACGCGGGCGTGACCGAGGTGCGCGTCCCGATCGGCGACTGGTTCGAGGTCTCCCACCACGGCTTCTCGCTCGCGCTCGTCCTCGACCGCCTGTCGCTCCCGTTCGCGGCGCTCGGCGCCGCGCTCGTCGGCCTGATCGGCGCGTTCAGCCAGCGCTACCTGCACCGCGAGCGCGGGTTCCGCCGCTTCTATCTGCTGCTCAGCCTCTTCGGGCTCGGCGTCGAGCTCGTGGTGCTCGCGGGCAGCCTCGATCTCGTGTTCTTCGGCTGGGAGCTCGTCGGCCTCACGTCGGCGTTGCTCATCGCGTTCTTCGACGAGCGCGCCGCGCCGGTCCGTCACGGGCTGCGCGCGTTCCTCACCTACCGCGTGTGCGACCTCGGGCTGATGGCCGCGGTCGTCTGGTTGCATCACACGGTGTCGAGCGCGGAGGTCGCGCGCGCACGCGGGCTCGGAGTGGGCGGGCCTCGTCGCCCCGGAGGGCGCGCTCGACGCGACGATCGTGGGCGCGCTGCTCGTGTGGGCGGCGATGGGTAAGTCGGCGCAGGTCCCCCTCGGCGGCTGGCTCCCGCGCGCGATGGAGGGGCCGACCCCTCGAGCGCCGTCTTCTATGGAGCGCTCTCCATCCACCTCGGGCCCTACCTGCTCCTGCGCGCGGCGCCGATCCTCGATCGGGCGCCGATCGTGGCCGGGCTCGTCGTCACGATCGGCGCGCTGACCGCGACGCACGCGACCTTCGTCGGCCGCGTGCAGACCGACATCAAGAGCGCGCTGGCCTACGCCTCGATGACGCAAGTCGGCCTGATCTTCGTGGAGATCGGGCTCGGCTTCCGCTTCCTCGCGCTCGCGCACATCGTCGGCCACGCGTGCATCCGGACGCTGCAGCTCCTGCGCGCGCCGAGCATCCTGCACGACAACCGCCACCTCGAGCAGGCCGTGGGCAGTCACCTCCCGCGGCCGGGCGGGCACCCTCGAGCGCATGGTCCCGCGGCGCCTTCAGCCTTGGCTCTACCGTCACGCGCTCGAGCGGGGCTACTTCGACTCGCTCCTCGCCGACGGCATCCTCGCGCCGGTGGTGCGGCTCCTCCGCGGCGTCGATCGCGTCGAGCGGCGCTGGATCGCGCTCCTCGAGGGCGGCGACGACAAGCCCGCCGACGAGGGCTCCGGCTCGCGGGTGGCGCGATGATCACGGTCCTCGCGGCCGCCGCCGCGGCGCTCGTCCCCCTCGTCACCGCCGCCGTCGCGACGCGGTCCGCGACCGCGCTCGACGCGCGCGCGCGTCGGCACGCTCGGCATGGCCCTCGCGCTGAGCTGCGGCGTGCTCTCCGGCGCGACGTCGGACGGCGGCTGGGACGCGATGCTCCCGGCCTTCGTCGCCGCGATCGGCCTCACCGCCGTGTCCATGAGCGCCGTCGGGCAACGCGACCCCGACGCGCTCCGCGCGGATCCTGCTGGTGATCGGCGCGACGGCGCGCTGGTCGTCACCGACCACCCGGTCGCGCTGGCGATCGTGTGGGTCGCGTCGATCCTCCCCACGTGGTTGGAGCTGCGCGCGCGGCCGGAGACGCGCCCTGAGCGCGCGGGCGTTCGCCGCGTACCTGACGCCGAGCGCGGCGCTCGTCACCCTCGGCGCGCTGCTCCTCGCGCTCGGCGCCTCCCCGCCGTCGCGGTGCTGCTGCTCGCGCGCGGGCCTCGCGATCCGCGAGGCGATGGTGCCGGCGCACAGCTGGTTCCCGAGCTTCGTCGAGAAGGCGCCGATGGGCCTGGTGGTCGCGTTCGTCGCCCCGCAGGTCGGCGTCTACGCGCACCTGCGCTGGCTCGCCGCCGGGCTGCCGCCGCAGCTCGAGGACGTCATCGCCGCCCTCGGCGCGATCACGGTCGTGCTCGCGGCGCGCTCGGCGCGGTCCAGCGCAGCGCCCGCCGCGCGCTCGGCTACCTCCTGATGAGCCAGACCGCGCTGGTCGCGTTCGGCCTCGAGGCGCACTCCGCGTCCGGGCGCATGGGCGCGCTCTTGGCCTGGCTGGTCTGCGGGATCGCCACGGCGGGCTTCGCGATGACGACGGCGGCCCCTCGAGGCTCGCCGCGGCTCGCTCTCGCTCGACCGACCGAGCGGGAGCTTCCGACGCATCCCTCGCTCGCGTCCGCGTACCTGCTGCTCGGCCTCGCCAGCGTCGGCCTGCCCGGCACGCTGGGCTTCGTCGCCGAGGACCTCCTCGTGAACGGGACCGTGGAGCGCTTCCCGGTCCTCGGCCTCACCCTCATCCTGGGCACCGGGCTGAACAGCGTCACGATCGTCCGCGGCTTCTTCGCGCTCTTCACCGGCTCGCGACGACACGCGGGGGGAGCGCGACCTGACCCACCGCGAACGCGCGGTGCTCACGCTCCTCGTCGGCAGCCTCCTCGCCGCGGGCCTCTGGCCGTCGGGGCCGATCCGCTGGCTCTCGGGAGTCCGACGACACGAAGCGTCGGAGGAGGCGGTGGATCGACAGAGCTCGAGGTCAGCTCTCCGGGCGCCTCGAGCCAGAAGGCGCGATGCACGGTGCGGTTGCGGTAGTCGACGGGGACCGTGCGCTCGGTGATCTCTTCGACGCGCGCGAACGGTAGCCCCTCGATCCACGGCTCGAAGCGCTGGTGGTTGGTCGAGAAGAGCGCGCGGCCGCCGGGCGCGACGACGCGCGCGACGCGGGTCAGCAGCGCTCGGTGATCGCGTTGCACGTCGAAGTCGCCCGCGCCGAAGCGCGTCGAGAACGAGGGCGGGTCGACGATCACGAGGTCGAAGCTCGCCGCGGCGGCGCCGTCGATGAACGGGCCGACGTCGCCGGTGACCAGCTCGTGCTTCGGGTCGTCGAGCCCGTTGAGCTCGAGGTTGTCGCGCGTCCACGCGACGTAGCGCGGGTTGGCCTCGACCGTGACCGTCCGCGCGGCGCCGCCGTGCGCGGCCCAGCAGGTGAAGGTGCCCGTGTACCCGAACAGGTTGAGCACCCGCAGGCCTCCGCTCTGCTCGCCGATCATGCGGCGCGTCTCGCGGTGGTCGCCGAAGAGCCCGGTGTCCACGTAGTCGTCGAGGTTGACGAGGAAGCGCAGCGCCCGCTCGCGCACTCGATCCGCGTCTCGCGCTCCTCGAGGCGCTCGTAGCGCGCGCCCGCCTTGGGCCGCGTGCGCCGCTTCTTCACGTGCAGGTGCGCGGCCGGGATCGCGAGCGCCTCCCCCGCCGCGCGAGCGAGCGCGTCGCGCCGTAGTGAGGCGCGTCCGCGGTCTGCGTCCGCTCGTAGACCGCGAGCACGAGGTGGTCCGCGTAGCGATCCACGACCGCCCGCACCTCGGGGATGTCGCGATCGTAGAGGCGGTACACGTCGACGCTCTCGCGCTCGAAGCCGCGGCGCAGCTTCTTGTCGTTCTTCCGCACGCGGTTCGCCAGCATCTCGGCGTGCCGGTCGATGGTGGCGGCGTCCATGCGCGGCTTCATCGCGGGACCGAGGCGCGGTGTCAACCGGTCCGGGTGCTCAGAAGGGGTTGCTGGGCATGCGCCCCCCCGGTGCTCTCGGCCTCCTCGGGGCGGAGGACGGAGCCCGTGAGGAGGTGCCGCCGGAGCGCTCCAGGATCTGCTGGTACATCCGCGCGCGACGGTTCGTGGGGTAGCGCTCGATGAAGGAGCGCATCTCGGCGTGCGCCTGCGCGGTCTGTCCCCGCGCGCGGTACGCCTCGATGAGCGCCGAGTGGGTGGACGCGTCGTTGGCGTGCCCTCCCGCGAGGAGCTCGATCACGCACGCGTTGTCGCCGTCTCTCACGCAGTCGTTCGCCCGGCTCTCGCGGTCGGCGTCCGAGAGGGTGGGCTCCGCGCCGGTCGGCTCCGGCACCGGCTCGGCGGGCGCGACCTCGACCGGCGGAGGAGCCGCGACGGGCTCGGCGGGGATGGCGAGCGTCGGCGGCGCTTCGCGCGGCTCGACGTTCGGGGCGACGGCCACCGTTGGAGGCGGGGCCGGGTCGTCACCGCCGAGGAGCCAGAGGCCCGCCACCACGGCCACGCTGACCGCGAGCGCGGCGACGCCGAGGCCCGCGAAGAGCCAAGGCCCGAGGGATCGCGAGCCCGAGGGGGCGGGCGGCGAGCCGTACGGCGAGGCGTACGACGGCGTGGATCCGTACGGCGCGGCGGGCGGCGATTCATAGGGCGGCGTGGATCCGTACGACCCGTGCGATGAGGCGTACGACGGCGTGGATCCGTACGACCCCTGCGACGAGGCTGGCGGTGGTCCGAACGGCGAGGCCGGCGCCTGCATCGGCATCGTCGGCGCGCGCGGCGCGCGTGGTCGAGGGGCATCGTCGCCGCCACCGCCGACGGAGCCGCGAGCCGACCGCGGATCGCCGAGAGCGACTCGCGCAGCTCGCGCGCCGACGCCGGCCGCTGCTCACGCGACACCGCGAGGCAGCGATCGATGACCTGGCAGAGCTCGGGGGGCATCGAGGGAGCCACGCTGGCGAGCGAGCGCGGCCCCTCCGTGAACATCTGCGCCACGAGGTCACCGAACGACTCGGCCGTGTAGGGCAGCGCGTTGGTGAGCGCGTGGAAGAGGATCACCCCGACCGCGTAGAGGTCGGCGCGCGCGTCGGTCTCCTTGGCGTTGCGCGCCTGCTCGGGCGCGAGGAAGAGCGGCGTGCCCATCGCCATGCCGGTCTTGGTGGTGTTCCCGAGCTCGGCGCCGTGGACCTTGGCGATCCCGAAGTCGAGCACCTTGATCACGCGGCGGCCGTCGCCCTGCATGTCGAGAAACAAGTTGTCGGGCTTGAGATCGCGATGGACGATCCCCGCGGCGTGCACCGGCTCGAGGACCGAGAGCGTCTCGATCACGACGTCGAGCGCCTCCGCGACGGGCAGCGGCCCGCGCTCGAGGCGCTGGCCGAGGCTCTCGCCGTGCAGCAGCTCCATCGCGATCCACGGCTGCCCCTCGTGGACGTCCGCGTCGTAGATCTCGACGATGCCGGGGTGCTTCACGCGGGAGGCGGCGATCGCCTCGCGCATGAACCGCTCGGCGGCCTCGGGGGAGCCGGCCGCGGCCTCGCTCAGCACCTTGAGGGCGACCTCTTTGTGGAGCCGCTCGTTCTGGGCGACGAACACCGTGCCCATGCCGCCCTCGCCGAGCAGCCTCTGGATGCGGTACTTGCCCGCGACCACCGTGCCGATCTGGAGCGCCATCCGAGGCGCGATGGTCGCAGGTGGGCCCGAGGACGTCACCTACGGAGATCGGTCGGTCGTCGGCGTCGTCAGAGGATCGCGAGCAGCGCGATGCCGAAGCACGCGAGGCCGCGGAAGAACGCCCAGCTCCCATCGCGCCGGAGCCGCCGCTGCGCGCGGGCGACGAAGAGCGACGACACGCCCGCGCACACCCAGGCGGCCGCGCGCGGGTAGTCGAGGAAGTCCCACTCCAGCGCCACCTGCGCCACGAGCAGCGCGATGGCGGCGAAGAAGGAGATGAAGAAGTTGCGCTCCCACTTCTCGAACGCGCGCACCGCGGAGTCTTCGGACATGACGGCGATCGATCGTCATCGGTGACGCGAGTGTCGAGGGAAAACGATGAGCTCGTCCTGGTGCGCTGCGCGAGGAGCCATGGGGACGGTTCGAACTCTTCGAACTTTCGCGGGGCGCGGATGAGGGGCGCGGACTCCGCGAGCTGTCGTTCTCTCGCGCGCTTCGCGCGCGGGAGCCATGGGGACGGTTCGAACTTTCGGGGGGCGGATGAAGGGTGCGGACTCAGGCGGGAGCCATGGGGACGGTTCGAACGTTCGTGGAGCGCGGATGAGGGGTGCGGACTCCGCGAGCTGTCGTTCTCTCGCGCGCTTCGCGCGCGAGGCGGGGGCTTCGCCCCCGGTGCTGTGGGACAGTCGGGACGCTGGCCACGTGCGGGCCCGTGGGAGTTCTGTCCCCCGGGGGACCCCGGTCCCCCGAGCCGGCGCCTACGGCACCGGCTCTCCCCCTCGGCCTCCGTCTCCGGCGCTGCGCGCCTACGACGGAGGGGCGGCGCTTCGCGCCGTCGGCGCGCGGAGCGACGCCAGCACGGTCGGGCCGCGCTTCGCGCGGACCACGACCTCCATGCGACTCGAACGGTGAGGTGGGGGTGTGGCCGGCCCCGCCCCGCCCTCCGCGCGTCAAGGGACGGGTGATCTGACCGTGCTCGGGACGGGCAAAGTGATCGCGGGTTTGGCGGGATCGCGGTGACCGCCTTTGGGCTCGTCGCGGAGACGAGTTGGGGACGGGCAAAGTGATCCCGAGCATCGAGGTCGACAATCATGGGCGGGTGTCCTCCTTGAGCGTGCGCCGAGGGCGCTTCCTCTGGTTGGTGGCGGGGTTCCGGTAGCTCTCGCCCTCGATGGCGATGACGTGTGCGTGGTGGAGCAGGCGGTCCATGGCGGCGCTGGCGAGCAGGGGGTCGCCGAAGAGCTCGCCAAGCTCCTCGGGGTCGCGGTTGGAGGTGACGATCGTGGCGCCCCGCTCGTAGCGCTCGCGGATCACCTCGTAGAGGTCGAGCGGCTCCTCGTCGCGCAGGGGACGCAGGCCGAGGTCGTCGAGGATGAGCAGGTCCGGATTGGCGTAGCGAAGCAGCCGCCGGTCGTAGCTGCCATCGCCTCGGGCGGCGCGGAGCTGCTTGAAGAGGTCGTTGGCCGACGTGTAGAGGACCGGGTGACCGAGTCGGCAGGCGCGGTGTCCGAGCGCCTGGGCGAGGTGGCTCTTGCCGACGCCGGCTTGGCCGATGAGCAGGACGTTCTCGCGCTTGGCGACGAAGGTGCCGGTCGCGAGGTCGATGATCTTGGCCTTGGGGATCGTCGGATTGAAGTGGAAGTCGAAGTCCTCGAGGGTCTTGGCGTGCTCGAAGCTGGCGCGCCGCAGTCGCGCGTCGAGTTGCTTCGCCTCGCGGCGCTCGACCTCGTCGCAGAGCAGGCGGAAGAGGAAGTCGACGTAGCCGAGCTCGTCGTCGACGGCCTGCTGGGTGCGCAGCTCGAGCGTATGGAGGATGCCGCTGAGCCGGAGCTTCTTGAGCATCGGTACGAGCTCGTCAGTGAGGCTCATCGGTCCCTCCGCTGCTGAGCTCGAAGAGCTCGCCGATGTCGCGGGCGAAGCGTGGCTGGCTGAGCCGGCCACGCGATGGCTCGACGGCCGTCGGGAGCGGCTCGAGGTCGAGCGCGTCGACGAGGATGCGCTTCACGCCGACGTAGCTGGTGACGCCGTAGAAGCTCGCCCGCCTCACCACACCGAGCACACGGTGCGGCGGATACTGAGCGAGCAGAGTCATCACCGCCTGCACGGTCCGGAGCTGCGACAGGACGTCGTCGGAGTCGAAGATGTCCTCGATGAAGCGGCGGACGTCCGGTCCGAGCGCGGCCGCCTTCTCGACCCAGTAGGCGCGGGTCCGATGCCGGAAGTCGCGGCGCCCGTCGGGCAGGTGCCCTTCGTCGGTGCTGCGCTTGGGGCCTCGGCGCGAGTGCGACGCCACCCGCTCGTCGTCGGCGTAGATGTCGACCGTGCGCGGCGTCGCGCGGATCCAGACGGACTGGCCAAGCAGTCGCCACGGCACCGAGTACAGGCGCTTGTCGAAGACGACATGACTGTCCCGATGCACCTTCGCCGACTTCCAAACGACGGCCTCGAAGGGCATGTCCGCCAGGGGCATCATCGCCGCGCGCTCGATCGTCTCGTACTGGACGAGCGGACGCTTGCCGGTCGTGCCGTGCTCGCGATGACCGGCCTCCTCGCGCAGGAAACGCGACAAGTACGATTGCACCTGGCGCGCACCCTCGCCCTCGCGGCCGGCCAGCGGACCGCGCTTCAGGTAGCGCACCCCCGACTCCACTTTGCCCTTCTTGTCGGGGGCGTACGGCGGGGTCGGGTCGATCTTGAAGCCGTAGTGCCGTGCGAGCTCTCGGTAGCTCCGATTGAGCGCCGGCGACTCCGACTTGCCGAAGGCCGCGCGGATCACCGCCGCCTTCAGATTGTCCGGCACGACCGTGCGAGGGACCGCACCCAGCTCCTCGAAGCACTCGACGTGGACGCGCAGCCAAGTCCCCACCGCCTGGTCGAACACGATGCGCGCGACCATGTGCCGGCTGAAGCCCAGCACCATCACGAAGCACCACGCACGGCGGAAGGTGCCCGTCGACGGATCGAGCAGTCGACCGATGTAGCCGAAGTCGACCTGGGCCACCTCGCCGGGCGGCGTCTCGACCACGATCGCGACGTCCTCGGGGCCGACACCGCGCTCGCGGCGGATCGCGCGGCACAGACGCTTCACCTGGGAGTAGGTCCCCTCGAACGCGTCGCCGTGTCGCTCTCGGAGGCGCGCGAAGATGGCTTTGGGACCCATCTGGTGCTCGACCATCAGCGCCTCGACCTTGGGGCGCCACGCCTCGATCGAGGAGCGATGGACCGGCGGCACCGGCTTGTGCGGCTTCTGCGCCAGCACCGCCGCCTTGAGGACCTCGAGCGGCGGCACCTCGTCGGCCGGGCCCTCGAGCAGCGACGCCGCCGAAAGTGCCCGCCGGTAGTCCCGCTCGGTGTTGGGACTCATCGCCAGCAGCCGGGCCACCTCGCGCGCGCCCGTGCCCCGTCGATACAGCCAGACCAGCTCCTGCAGCCGATGCATGTCCACCCTCCTCGCGACCATCGAGCGCCCCTCCCTGCGCCATCTCCACGACGCAGGGGTACGCTCCGATCTCGTCCGCGGCCTCGGCAACCGAGCCGAACTGCACCGCGGTGCAGAGCCAGATCGGGAGGGCCAAGGCGATCAGTTTGCCCGTCCCCGGGGCGATCACTTTGCCCGTCCCCGGGCCGATCAGCTTGGCCGTCCCGGACGCGATCTCATAGCCGGTCCCCTGACACGGTGAGGTGGGGGTGTGGCCGGCCCCGCCCCGCCCTCCGTGTCGGAGCCATGGGGACGGTTCGAACTCTTCGAACTTTCGGGAGGCGGATGGGGGGCGCGGACTCCGCGAGCTGTTGTTCTCTCGCGCGCTGCGCGCGCGAGGCGGGGGCTTCGCCCCCGGTGCTTTGAGACGGAGAGGACGTAGGCCACGTGCGGGGCCGTGGGAGTTCTGTCCCCCAGGGGGACCCCGGTCCCCCGAGCCGGCGCCTTCGGCACCGGCTCTCCCCCTCGGCCTCCGTCTCCGGCGCTGCGCGCCTACGACGGAGCTGCGCGCCTACGCGGAGCGCCGCGCCGCGTCGGCGCGCGGAGCGCGCGCGGCGGTCGGTCAGCAGCGACTCGCGCGGCCACGACCGGCCATGCCATGCGACTCGAACGGTGAGGTGGGGGTGTGGCCGGCCCCGCCCCGCCCTCCGTGTCCGCCTCCGCGTTTGCGGCCCGCCTCGGCAACGGCAACCGCCTTGGCGTCCGTCTCCGCGATCGCCTCCGCCACCTGGGAGACTGCCCGCTCACCCATGACAATCGGAGGCCGTGGCGGCGCGAAGCGCCGTCCGGCCGACCGGCGCGCTCCGCGCGCCGTCCGGCGCGAAGCGCCGTCCCCTGTCGTAGGCGCCGTAGGCGCCGGAGTCAGGGGCCAGGGGGCGAGCACGCGCCGAAGGCGCGTGCTCGGGGGATGGAATCCCCCTGGGGGACAGAACTCCCACGGCCCCGCACGTGGCCTACGTCCTCTCCGTCTCAAAGCACCGGGGGCGAAGCCCCCGCCTCGCGCGCGCAGCGCGCGAGAGAACAACAGCTCGCGGAGTCAAAGCCCGTCACTCCAGACAATCATGAGCGGCCGCGCCGCCTCGCGCGCTCCGCGCGCGAGAGAAACACAGCTCGCGGAGTCGAAGCCCGTCACCACTCCGCAATCATGAGCGGCCGCGCCGCCTCGCGCGCTCCGCGCGCGAGAGAAACACAGCTCGCGGAGTCGAAGCCCGTCACCACTCCGCAATAATAAGCGTTCGAGCCCCCGCCCCAGCCCCACCTCGCGCGAGAGAAACACAGCTCGCGGAGTCAAAGCCTGTCACTCCTGACAAGTCATGAGCGGCCGAGCCCCAGCCCCCACCTCAGGCGAGAGAAAACACAGCTCGGAGTCGAAGCCCGTCAAAACTCCGCAATCATGAGCGGCCGAGCCCCGCCTCGCCCACGCGAGGGGACAGCGCCGGGTTGAAGGGGCTCGGGGGCTTCTGCGATGATCGCCGTCGATGTGGTGGCAACGCGGCTTGTTGGCGGTGCTCCTCGGTGGGTGTACCGCCATCGCTCCGTTTGGTCGGTTCGCGACCGGGGACGCGGGGGCCGACGCGGGGCCGCCGGACGACGCGGGGACGGGCGGGATGAAGCGGGTGTTCCTCTCGAGCATGCGCTACGGGGGCGACCTCAGCGGGGTGGCCGGCGCGGACGCGCGGTGCTCGGCGCTCGCCGGGGCGCAGGGGCTCGGCAGCCGTTACGTGGCCTGGATCGGGGTCCCCGGGAACTCGCCGGCAGATCGGTTCGACAGGACGGCGGGGCCCTACGTGCGGGTCGACGGATCGCTGGTCGCGGCCGACTGGGCGGACCTCACCAACGGGGTCCTCGCCAACCTCATCGAGATGGACGAGCACGGGGACATCGTCAGCGACGGGGGCCTCACGTGGACCGGGGTCACGCACGAGGGCGTTCCAACGGAGGACGGCGCCAACTGCGAGGGCTGGACCGCGGGCTTCTTCGAGCCGGTCGGGGCGGTCGGGGCCTACGACAACACGGAGCTCGGCGAGTGGTCGCACTACGACAACTTCGGGCCGTGGCCCTGCAGCAACTACTTCCACCTCTACTGCTTCGAGCAGTAGCGTCAGGCGCCGTGCTTTCGGTCGCGCACCGCGCGCGGATCGATCGCGTGACGCTCCAGCAAGCGCCGCAATCGGGCCCTCGACAGGCCGAGGCGCGTGGCCGTCTGCAGGACGTTCCCCCCGGCTTCGGCGAGCGCCGCCGCGATGACTTCGCGGGGTGGCGAGGGGACGTTGGCGCGCGGCGCCGCCGGCTGCGGGGCCTCCGCTCCTTCCTCGATCGGCGCGGCCTCGGCCTGCGCCGGCGCGGTCAACGCGCACCCGGCGCGGGGGTCGAGATCGGTCGCGGCGATCGTCGAGCGACCCGCCGCGCTCGCGGTGAGCGCCGCGGCCTTCACCTCCGCGAGGAGCTCGCGCACGTTGCCGGGCCACGGCCGCAGCAGACAGGCCTCGACGAGCTCGGGGCTCGAGGCGTGCGAGGTGCCCTCCGGCATCGACCGCAGGGCCCCCTCGATCAAGTACGCCACCTCCTCGCGCCTCTCTCGCAAGGGGGGGAGGCCGATCTCCGGGCGACCGACGCGGAAGTAGAGGTCCTCGCGGAAGCGGCCCGCCAGGACCTCCGCGCGGGGCTCCCTCAGCGTGGCCGCGCAGAGCTGGAAGCGCGACGGCACGGGGCGCAGCGCGCCGAGCGGGAGCACCTCTCGCGTCTCGAGGACGCGGAGCAACTTCGCTTGCACGACGAGATCGAGCTCCGCGATCTCGTCGAGGAAGAGCGTCCCCCCGTCCGCGGCCACCAGGAGGCCCGTCGCGTCGGCGACTGCGCCCGTGTACGCGCCCCGGCGCGCGCCGAAGAGCACCCGCTCCGCCATGTCGCGCGCGATGGTCGCGCAGTTGAGCGCGACGAACGGCCGCTCCGCTCCGCCCTCGCCCGCGCGGTGGAACGCGCGCGCCGCGAGCTCCTTCCCCGCGCCGCTCGGCCCCGTGAGCAACAGGTTCGCGCCGCTCCGGGCGATGAGCGCGACGCGCTCGTGGAGCGCGCGAACGCGGGGGCCGAGCACGACGCCGTCCTCGACGGTCAGCCCCGGCGACTCGAACGGGCGCACGTCCTCGACCGCGAGCAGGACCGTGCGGCCGATCCGGATCACCGGCGGCTCGGCGTAGGTCGAGGCCGCTTCGACGCGGACCGCGTTCACGAACGTCCCGTTGCGGCTCCCGAGATCACGCACGGTCCAGCGCCCCGGCTCGTGCTCGACGCGGACGTGTCGGCGCGACGCGCGCCCGTCCGGGAGCACCGCGGCGGCGAGCTCGTCCCGGCCGAGCTCGAGCGCGCCGGACTCGATGCGCAGGGGCACGCACTGCGGCCTGTCGGCGCCGTACGCGATCACGATCCCCGGGAGTGGCTCCGAGTCGGGCGCCGTGGCTTGCACCGCGTTCGTCAGGGTCTCGGTGTCCACCGAGCCATTCTATCGGTGGACCCGGGCGCGCACAGCAGCGTCAGGCGCGCGCCTGCGCGACCTTCACGGCGGGGCTCCCGAGCCGCTCTTCGACCGCTCGCACCGCGGCGGCGAGCCCGTCGTCGGTGCGCATGCGCTCGCCGAGCTGCGCCGCCCGCGCGCGCACGTCCGGTCGCTGGAGCAGCGCGAGCCCGTCGCGCAGGCGCCGCTTGTCGAGCTTCCGGAACGGCACGTGATCGCCGACGCCGAGCCGCTTCACGCGCTCACCCCAGAACGGCTGGTCCGCGAAGACGGAGCACACGAGCGCGGGGACGCCGGCCGTCGCCGCCGCCGCGGTGGTGCCCGCGCCGCCGTGATGGACGACGCCCACGCACTGCGGGAAGAGCCAGCTGTGGTCCACCGCGCGGACCATGAACACGCTGGCGGCGCGGTCGGCGTCGGCCTGGTCGAGGCCGCTCCAGCCCGCGCCGATCACGGCCCGCACGCCGAGCTCGTCGGTCACCTCGTGCACCATCCTCAGCATCGCCTTCGGGTCGCGGATGGGCATGCTCCCGAAGCCCAGGAAGAACGGGGTCGGCCCCGAGCTCAGCCACTCGGAGAGGCCCGGCGGCGCGGTCCCCTCTCCGATCGAGCCGCGCGCCGAGCTCGGCAGCTCCCAGCTCCCGGTGAGCACGTGCTGGTCGCCCCAGTCGTCGGCCTTCGCGAGCAGGTGCTCGGACCACATGTGGAGCACCGGGGTCCCGAGCGCGTCCGCGCGCGCGACGAAGCAGCGGTCGACCGGGTCGAGCCCGAGCTGCGCGCGCAGGTCGCGGATCCAGGCCGTCCGGCTCTTCCACGACTCGCTCGCGAACAGGCCGTGGCTGAACCTCCGGAGGAACCGCGTCGGGATCTGGGCCGTGGTCACGAACGGGCTCGGGTACGCGCCGGTCGCGAAGATCGGCATGCTGTAGGCGGCGATGAAGGGCACGCCGCGCGCCTCGGCGATCGCCGAGCCGATGTCGTCCATCAGCATGTTGCCGATGATCGCCTCGGCGCCCTCGCAGGCCGCGATCGAGCTCGCGTTGAGCTCCTCCTTGCCGGCGGTGATGATGTCGCCGAGCGCCTTGAAGAACGCGCGCACGTTGCCCGAGGCGAGCCACTCCTGACCCTGCTCGGACTCCATCACGGTCTGGCTGTTCATCGCGAGCGGGGAGCAGCGGACGCCGGCCGCCTTCACGAAGTCCACGAGGTTGATCGGGACGCCGAGCGTGACCTCGTGACCTCGTGGGCGCAGCGCGAGCGCGAGCGCGACGAAGGGTTGGACGTCTCCGCGGGTGCCGTGGGTGAGGACGGTGATCTTCATGGTGGGTGCCCCGTCTCCATCCACGAGGCGTGCCAGCATGACGTACGCGAAGGGTGGCGTGTTGGGCGAAGCGGAGCCGCTGGTCGCGGTGGCCGGCCACGGCTCCGGAGGGGTGGCCGGCCACCCGAAGTCGGCCGCGCGCGATGCCTCCACGCGCCGGCCCGGAACGTGCCACCTTGCTCCGCATGAGCCGCGTCGAGGAGCGGGGTTCGATCACTTCGAGGCGCTTCGAGATCCGCGGCCTGCTCGGCGCCGGCGGGATGGGCGCCGTCTACGAGGCGCTCGACGCCGACACCCAGCGCGTCGTCGCGCTCAAGACCCTGCACTCGCTCTCGGCGGACGCGCTCGAGCGCTTCAAGAACGAGTTCCGAGCTCTCGCCGATCTGCACCACCCGAACCTCGTGCAGCTCCACGAGCTCTACGCCGAGGGCGACGAGTGGTTCTTCGCGATGGAGCTGCTCCGCGACGCCGAGTCGTTCCTCGCGCACGTGCGCCCCGAGGCCCCGACGCCCCCGGACCGGGTGGGCGCGACGCGACCGGCGCGCGCTCCGACGCTGACGGCGCGCACCCTCGACGATCTCGCCGAGCCGACCGACGCGGCGACCCCCGATCCCGTCGCTCCCGCGACCGACGCGCGCGAGGGGACGAGCGAATCGCTGCAGCGACTTCGCGCGGCGCTCGCTCAGCTCGCGGCCGGCCTCGGCGCGTTGCACGCGGCGGGCAAGGTGCATCGAGACCTCAAGCCCTCGAACGTCCTCGTCACGCCCGAGGGCCGGGTGGTGATCCTGGACTTCGGCTTGGTGTCGGAGGCGCGCGGGCCCGACGACTCCGAGGCGATCATGGGCTCGCCGCTGTACATGGCGCCCGAGCAGGTCACCGGGGCGCCCGCCGATCCCGCGTCCGACTGGTACGCCGTCGGCGTGATGATCTACGAGAGCCTCGCCGGCGTGGTGCCCTTCACCGGCATCCTCCCCGCGGTGCTCGCCGCGAAGATCTCGCGCGACCCGCTCCCGCTGTCGGTGCTGGTCCCCGACGCGCCGGCGGACCTCGCCTCCCTCTGCGATGCGCTCCTTCGGCGCGACCCCGCGGCGCGCCCCGGAGAGGCCGAGGTGCTCGCGCGGCTCGGGGTCGAGGCCGCCGACGCGCACATCGAGGCGGGCGTCTTCGTGGGCCGCACCCCGGAGCTCGCGACGCTCCACGACGCGCTCGCGGCCTCGCGGACCGGCCCCGTCGGCGTGCTCGTGCACGGCGAGTCGGGGATCGGGAAGAGCGCGCTGGTGCGGGCGTTCATCGCCGAGGTGGGCGCGGGCGCGATCGTCCTCCCCGCGCGGTGCTACGAGCGCGAGCACGTGACCTACAAGGCCTTCGACGGGGCGATGGACGCGCTCGCGAAGCTGCTGCGCGGGAAGGGCGACGACGAGCTCGCCGCGCTGCTGCCGGCCGACGCGCCGCTGCTCGCGCAGATGTTCCCGACGCTCCGCTCGGTGCCGTCCTCGAGCACGCGAGCGCCGTCCCCGACGATCCGCGCGACCCACGCGACCGCGCGGCCGGCGGGCTGCGCGCGTTGCTGCGCTCGCTCGCGTCGAGGCGGCCGGTGATCCTCGTCATCGACGATCTGCAGTGGGCCGACGCCGACAGCTTCGCGCTCCTCGACGCGGTCCTGCGCGCGTCCGACGCGCCGCCCGTGCTGTGGGTCGCGACGGTGCGCGGCGCGCCGGAGGACTTCGCGCCGATCGCCGCCTGGCTGGACGTCGCGCGCGCGGTGGAGCTCGCGCCGCTCGCCCCCGAGGACGCGCTGTCGCTCGCGCGCCGGCTCACGCCCGGCCAGGAGGAGCTCGACGCGTCGCTCGTGGTGCGCGAGTCGGGAGGCCATCCCCTCTTCCTCGAAGAGCTCGTGCGCCACGCGGCGGGGGGCCGCGAGCTGCGCGAGGGCGTCGGCCTCGACGGCGCGGTGTGGGAGCGCGTCGGGCGGCTCGGCGCGCGCACGCAGCGCGTGCTCGAGATCCTCGCCGTCGCCGACGCGCCCGTGGCGCAGTGGATCGCGGCGGAGGCCGCGAGCCTGGACGAGGCGGCGCGCTCCCCCGAGGTGGCCGCGCTCCGGGCCGCCCGCCTCGCGCGGACGACGGGCCCCTCGTCGCGCGACGGGATCGAGCCGTACCACGCGCGGCGTGGCCGAGGCGGTCCTCGCGCGGCTCGACCCCGAGACCCGCCGCGCCCACCACCTGGCCCTCGCCGAGACCGTCGAGCGCTCGGGTCCGTCGGACGCCATGGAGGGCTTCCTGCTCCGGCACCTCGAGGCGGGCGGCGAGCCACAGCGCGCCGCGGTCCAGGCTCGCCTCGCCGCCGATCGCGCGGCGTCGGTGTTCGCGCTCGAGCGCGCGGCGAGCCTCTACCGCACCGCGCTCCGGCTCGGGCGCTTCCCGCCCGACGAGAGCGCGTCGCTCCGCGCCTCGCTGGGCGACGCCCTCGGCCGCTGCGGCCACGGGCCGGACGCCGCGGAGGCGTACCTCGCGGTGGCCGAGAGCACGGAGGGGAGCGCGCGCCTCGACGCCCAGCGCCGCGCCGCGCAACACCTCCTCGGCTGCGGTCAGGTCGGCCGGGGCGTGGGCGTGCTCCGCACCGTCGCGAAGGACATCGGCCTGCGCTTCCCCGCGTCCGAGCTCGAGGGCACGGCCTCGCTGATCTGGCAGCGCATGAAGATCGCGAGCCTGGGCGACCGCTGGGTCGAGCGCGACGAGCGCGACGTCGACCCCGAGGTCCTTCGGCGGATCGACGTCTTCCACGCGATCGGCTTCGGGCTCTCGACCGTCGGCCTCGTCCGCGGCGAAGACCTCACCGCCCGCGGGCTCTACCTCGCGATGCGCACCGGCGAGAGGAAGCGCCTCGCGAGGGCGATGCTCCTCGAGAGCCAGTACCAGGCGTGCGCGACGGAGCGCGGCCGGAGGCGAGCGCGCTGGCTCGTCGCGGAGGGCGCGCGCATCGCCGAGGACACGAAGGACGCCCACCTCGCGGGGCTCGTGGCCGCGACGCGTCACTTCAACGCGTTCCTCGAGGGGCGCTTCCGGGAGTGCCTCGACCTCCGCGCGTCGACGGAGGAGCTGCTCCGAGAAGGTCGCGGCGAGCAGTGGCATCGGAACTGGGTCCGGCTCGCGGACCTGTTCGCGCGGGTGCACTTCGTGGGTGAGCTGGGCGCCGAGCGCGCGCGGATCGACGAGTACTTGAAGGACGCCGCGCGACGAGACGACAGGCTCTTCGAGACGTCGATGCGGGCGGCCGCGGCGGTGCGGTGGCTCGCGTCGGACGAGCCCGGCGTGCTCCTCGAGCTGATCGACGAGCCCACCTGGGTGGTGACGGGCGTCGCGCGCTCGACGCTCCGCGAGCACGGCACGTGGCCGCAGATCTACGACCTGTGGGCGCGCGCCCAGCACGCGCTCTACACCGACGACGCGGGCGCGCTCGCCCGGGTCGAGGAGGGCTTCGTCGCGGCGGAGCGGTCCCTCTTGATGCGCGCGGTCCAGGTGATGCGGATACGCGCCCGATGGATCCACGGGCTGGTGGCGCTCGCGCTCGCGCGGCACGGGGGCGGGCGGCGCGCGACCGCCCTCGCGGGCGCGATCGCGAAGAAGCAGGAGCGTGAGGGCACGGGATACGCCGCGGCGATCGCGGGCCTGTTGCGTTCGGGGATCGCCTCCGCCGCTGGAGACCGACGCGCGGCGAGGAGCGCGCTGAGCGAAGCGCTCCCCCTCGCGCGGCGCGCCGAGCTCCGGCTCGCCGCCTCCGCGATGGAGTGGCGACTCGGGCAGTGGACCCCGGGCGAGGAGGGGGCCTCGCTCGGCGCCGCGGGTGCGCGGCGCCTCGAGGCCGAGGGCGTCGTGGACGTCGAGCGCATGGCTCGCTTGCTCGTCCCGACGTGACTACGGCAGCGCGTCGATCTGCCCGACGGCGGCGGTGATCCCTTCGATCTTCCTAAGGCCGCGTCCTGGGGCGTCGCGCGACGACGGGCGCCGCGCCGACCCGGAGCACCGCCTCCACGTCGCGGAGCCCGAAGGGCTTCGCGAGGGTGGGGTAGAGGGCCGCGAGCCCGGCGAGGAACGTGATGTCGCCGGACGTCACGAGCACCGGCACGCCAGCGGCGCGGAGGTCCTCGGCGAGAGGCTGGCTGGTCTCCTCACCCGCGAGGAACCAATCACAGACGACCTGATCGACGCGCTCGGCGGCGAGGACCGCGCGGGCCTGGGCCACCGTCGCGACCCCGGTGACCTCGACGCCGAGGATCTCCCCGATGTGACGCCAGAGCACGAGCAGCCGCGGCTCGTCGTCGAGCACCAGCACGCTGCGTCGCGCGCTCCGCGACTCCGCGCCCTCGTCGGCGCGCGCCTCGTACGCCTGCCGCCGCGCCTCGCCTCGCCCGCCGCTGCGCCGTCGCATGTTCATCAACGGACCCCGTGGTCGAAGAAGACCTGCCAGAGGACGAGCAGCACGAGGGGTACGAGGAACCAGAGCAGGACGCGGTTGGCGCTCCCCTTCTCGAGCGTGCTGTTCCGGCCCCAGTCGATCTCCCGACCGTCCGGGCGGCGCTCGAGGGGCCGAGGCGGCTCGACCGGGCCGGGGCTGGGCTCCTCGCCGACCGATGGCGGAAGCTCGTCAGGATCGAGGACTGGAGGGATCGGGCGACCGGGGGACCGCTGCCCCCGCCGCGACTTTCTCGGGACCGTCTGCATGTGGAACGACACCTTCTCCGCGCAACGCGGGGTAGAGAGACGACGATGGGGACGACGCGCACGCCGGAGGGCGCGCGCGTCGGAGCCTTAGTCGTCTCCCGCGGCGTCGGAGCGGAGCCGAGCGATCCGCCGCCAGCGCGGGCGCGCCGGCAGGACGGGCTCGGGGGCCGGCGTGGTGAGGTGGGCCGGGGAAGTGACGGGCGCCGGCGTCCGCACCGGCCGCGGCGCCGACGTCGCGGCCACGCGAAGCGTCGGTGCGGGTGTGGACGGGTGCGACTCGACCTCGACGTCCTCCGCGTGGCTCGCCCCGGTCGACGCCAAAGCGGTCGACGGGGCCTCCATGTCCGAGGTCACCAGCGCCAGCGCCAGGAGCGCCACGAGGCGAATCACGGGGTTCACGATGGGTCCGGCCCAGGCCGCGCGCAAGGGGCGCCCGAGCGACGACGAGGGGCGCCCCCGACGACCTCGCGCGGCGCCCGTCATCGCGGGGTCAGCTCGCGTCCGGCGCGGCAGGCGACCTCCACGCCGGTGGGGCCGTCGGTGGTGCGGAGGATCTTGATCTCCACGCGTCGGTTGGCTTGTCGCGCGGCGTCGCTGTGGCCGGGCACGGCCGGGCAGCGCAGGCCGTAGCCGGCGCTCCGCATGCGCGCCGGGTCGATGCCGCGCTGGCGCAGGGCGAGCACCACCGAGGCGGCGCGGTCACGCGTGAGGCGGATGTTGTAGTCGTCCGCGCCGCGGTCGTCGGCGTGGCCCTGCACCTCGATGAGGAGGATCTGCGGGTTGGCCATCAGCGCCCGGGCGATGGTGTCGAGGAGCGGGAAGCTGTCCTCGAGGATCTGGGCGCTGTCGTACGCGAAGTGGACCTGCTCGAAGAGCTCCATCACGCCCGTCTCGATGTTCAGCACGCCGATGTCGGGGCAGCCGTCCTCGTCCTCGGTGCCGTTGTAGTTCTCGGCGTCGTTGGGGCAGTTGTCGTCGACGTCGAGGATCCTGTCGTCGTCGTTGTCCGGGTCGGGGCAGCCATCCTGGTCGCGGAACTCGTCGACGTCCTCGGCGTCGTCCGGGCACAGGTCGTCCACGTCGAGGATGCCGTCGCGATCGTTGTCCGCGTCGGGGCAGCCGTTGGCGTCCTCGAAGCCGTCGAGGTCCTCGGGCTCGTCGGGGCACATGTCGTCGACGTCGAGGATGCCGTCGCCGTCGCGATCGCCCTCGTGGCCCTCGGGGCAGCCGTCCTCGTCGGCGTCGCCGTCGCGGTCCTCCGGGATCATCGGGCACTCGTCGTCGACGTCGAGGATGCCGTCACGGTCGTTGTCGGGATCGGGGCAGCCGTCCTCGTCCGCGAAGTCGTCGAAGTCCTCCGGCTCGTCGGGGCACTGGTCGACGTCGTCGCGCAGCCCGTCGCCGTCGCGGTCGCCGAGCGAGGGCTCGAACACGAAGCCCACGAGCGCGCGCGCGTCGGGCGCCTGGAACCCGCCCGTCGGCAGCCCCGCGCCGCCGCCGAGCATCAGGTACGAGTTGCGCTCGACGAAGATCTTCAGGCCGCCGAGCGCCTCGAGCGACAGGCCGCCGGGGTTGCCCCACGCGTCGATCACCTGCGAGCCGATCAGCTCCGCGCTCAGCTCGGTGACGTCGGTGAAGCGCCACCCGAACCCGAGCCCGAAGCGCAGGGTGTCCTCGTAGCGCAGGTCGCTGCCCACCCCGTTCACGAGCGCGGGCGTCTGCGCGGCGCCCGCCGGATCGGCCGGCTCGCTGCGGCCCCCGACGCGCAGCGTCGCGCCCTCTCCGAAGCCGAGGCGGTAGCCGACCTCGAGGCCGACGCGCAGCTCGCGCACGGGTCGCCACTCGGCGATCAGCGACGGCGTGATCGCGAGGATCGAGTCGCCGACGAATTCCGAGGGGCTCGCCGTCGGAAACTCGAATTGCACGCTCGCGGCGAGCCCGATCGCGTCGCGCTCGGCGCGCAGGAGCCGGATCTTGCCGTGCAGGACGATCCCCCCGAGCCCCTGGTAGCTGAGCCCGCCGCCCTCCGGCCCCGGCTCGTACTGGCCGGGCACGCTCACGTCGGGTCCGCTCACCACGCTCACCGGCAGCTGCACGCCGACGACCATCAGGTTCGCGATGCCGAAGTTCGCGTGCAGCGTCCCCGTGAAGAGCGCGTCGACGAGGCGACCGCGCCGCTCCGCGTCGGCGGCCGTCATCGTCCGGTCGTCGACGAAGCCGTCGAACGGCAACAGGCCGAAGCCCGCGTCGAGCACGAGCCCGAAGCTGAGCGCGTTCTCGCCGAGGATGTCGGTGCCGTTGAGCGTGAGCAGCCCCTTGCTGTCGAGCGGGGGCCGCAGGAGCCGGAGGTCCATGCCCCCGGTGGTGAGCTGGGCCTGCGCCGCCGCGAGCGACGGCGCCAGCAGGAGGGCGAGGAGGAGCGAGGCGGGTACGACGTGACGCATGCCGAGAGCTCATGGCAAGGAGCGTTCCGCTCGCGCGCTCGCCGCTCGACCTCACGCGCGCCGCCTCGGGGCCCGCAGACGCTTTGCGACAGTTGTCGTACGCCGACGACAGGCCCCGCCCGTCACCTCGGGGTTTGTCTTCGAGGGACTCCGGGCCTAGGTTCGCGCCGTGCTCGGCCCCCGCCTCGCGGCGCTCGCCCTCGTGATGACCTCGCTCGCCCTCGCGGCGACGCCGGGGCGCGCGTCGGCGTGCGCGACCTGCGGGTGCGGCGATCCCACGCGCACGACGATGGGCACGGGGCAGCCGTACGCGGGGCGCCTGCGTTTGGGCGCGAACCTGCGCTACCGCTGGGACGACGTCGGCGACGAGGGCGTGGACCGCGCGACCGTCCACGAGGTCCGGCTCGATCTCGCCGCGGCCTACGCGCCGACCGACTGGCTCATCGTCGCGGCCAGCCTCCCCGTGCTCTACCGCGACGTCGGCTGGGTCAACGGCGGGCACGCCTCGACGGTGAGCCCGGGGGAGCTCGAGCTGCGGGCGCGCGTCGTCCTGCTCCGCGACCGCGCGTTCGCGCCGCGGCACCTGCTCGGGGTCGCGCTGGGCCTGAAGCTCCCCACGGGGATCGATCAGGTGACCCCCGGCGGGACCCTCCTCCCCATCGAGGCGCAGCCGGGCAGCGGGACCTGGGACGGAATCGGGGGGCTCTTCTACACGCACCTCGCCGACCCCTGGGCGGTCTTCGCGACCGCGCAGGTCACCGTGGGCTGGGCCGGCCGCTACGACGAGAGCCCCGGCCCGTCGCTGCGCGGCGGCCTCGCGCTGCAGTACCGCTTCGACGCCAACGTCACCGTGCGCGGCGGCGTCGACGCGCGCTGGGACGCCCCCGCGACGATCGAGGGGCAGACCGACCCGAGCACCGAGCACGTGACCCTGTTCGCGTCGCCGGACTTCCTGTGGTCGCCCGAGGACGACTGGCTCCTCACCGTCGGCGCGCGCATCCCCGTCGCGCAGCTCTCCGGTCAGGGCCGCGCCGAGGGTTGGTACTTCCTCGTGTCCGCCGTCGTCGACCTCGAGGCGCGGTGAGTGGTGGTCGGGTGGCCCGGATGACCCCACCTCGCTGGCCCATGAATCGGATCGCGACCGCCGCCGCGCTCGCCTCGCTCGGCCTCGTCGCGGGGGCCGCGCTGCCCGCGTGCCTCCTCGACTACTCGCCCGGCGCCGTCGTCGACCTCTACGTCGAGCCGGACCTCGGCGAGGCGACCGACGCGAACGGGGCGCGGCTCCAGATCGACGCGGCGTGGGTTCACCTCGGGTCGCTCACTCTCACGCCCTGCGACGGCGCGGAGGCGCGCGTGCCCGAGGGCTGGCTGAGCTGGGCGCGCCCGGTGGCCCACGCGCACCACGCGCGCGGGGACGGCCTCGGGCTCGACGGCGGACACGTGGTCAGCCTCGCCGAGGAGACGTGGCTCGGCACCCTCCGACCGCCGCCTGCGCGCTACTGCGGCGTCGAGGTGATCGTCGAGGCGGCGACGTCGACGAGCGACGGGGAGCGCGAGGCGCTCGGCGAGGTCGACACGCTCCGCGTCGAGGGTCGGCGCGAGGGCGTCGCGTGGACGGCGCGCGGACCCGGCGGCGCGGCCCTCGCGCTCCCGTTGACGTGGACGGCGACGGCCGACGATCCGGCCGCGCGGCTCGCGATCCACCTCGATCTGCGCGGCGCGATCGAGCGGGTCGACACCGCGGTCGACGACGAGATCGATCGAGGCCTCGACCTCGTGAGCGCGCTCGACGCCGACGTCAGTCTCGAATGAGGGCTCGCGCTCAGGGCGCGCCGCAGGCGAGCCACTCGCCGAGGGCGTGGCGCTCCGCGTCGTTGGGGACGGGGAACGAGCGCGGCATGTCCGTGTTCACCCGGTCCGGGCCCGCGGCCGCGAGCTCGTCGATCATCGTCGCCTCGGCGCGGATCGACAGGACGTCGTCGAAGGTCTCGCTGGAGGGCGCGCCGAACCGCGCCGTCCCGATCACCGTCGAGGCGTGGCAGGTCTGGCAGTAGGTCGCGAAGAACGCGCGACCGAACGACTCGTACGTGAACGTCGAGCCGCCGTCGGGGCAGGTCGCGCCGGTCGGCCCGAGCGCCGCTCCGTCGGGGCGGAGCGGCACCCTCGGCCCGCAGCCGAGCAACCACAGGGGCGCGGCGAGGAGCAGCGCGCGCCCAGCCCTGCGCATCAGGGAGCGGCGTCGTGATCGTGGGCGCCGCCGTCGACGTCGCCGCCGTCGTGGTCGTGACCGCCGCCGTCGACGGGGGTGAGCGCCTCGCAGAGCATCACGCAGCGCGCAACGATCGGGTCGCAGGCCTCGGCGGTGCCGACGTCGTGCGCCGTCTCGTGGCACTCGTGCTCCTCGCCGGTGCCCGGGTCCACCTCGTGGCAGGCCTCGATGATGTCCGTGCAGGACTGGGGGGTCCCGGACGGGCTGCTGTCACACGCGCTCAGAGCGAACGCCGCCATCGCGGCTACGAACAAACGAAGCTGCATCGAAGGACTCCTTGGCCCCGTCAGGGGGCGCGAATCGAGAACAGACGCTGTGGCCCCGAGGGGGGCGTGCCGGCGAACGAGAGCCCCAGCCCGTCGAAGACGGGCCCGCAGTCGGTGTCGTCGACGCCGGACTGGCAGCCCGGAGCGCCCCCCGCGTTGACGTCGAGGTCGGCGCCGGAGAGCACGTCGGCGAGGTCGACGGCGATCGTGTCGCTCGCCGGGTCGAAGCCGGTCAGCTCCACGTCGACGATGTTGTCCGCGGCGCAGCCCGAGACGTTGCCGCGCCCGTCGCCCTCGCAGCCGGTGCTGCCGAGGTGGAGGAGCCAGCCCTCGGGGAGGCCCGTGGTCCGCGCGTCCACGCGCAGGAACTTGTAGCCGAGGTTCCAGCTCCAGAACATCGAGCCGAAGCTGAGCGGCGCCGGCGCGGTCGACGCGTCGGCGTGGTTGCGGTCGAACGGCACGCCGAGCCGGAAGCGGACGCCGACGAACGGGCCGCTGCCGTCGGGCACGGTGCCGCGCACGGTGGCGTTGGTCCCCGGGTTGCCGCTCTCGCAGCCGGCCGTGCCGTCCTCGAAGTCGAGCAGCGCGATGTCGTCGACCTGCCAATCGTCGTCGTCGAGGGTGACGGCGACCTCCTCGCCGCTCTCCGTGACGAGGCGGACGTCGTGGACGTAGAGGCGGAAGTCCTCGAGCTCGAGGTCGGTCGCCGTGCTCCCGACCCCGGAGTAGGTGGTCCCGCAGGCGGCCGGCTGACCGCCGACGAGGCCGGCGAACGTCAGCGTGACCGGCGCGCCGCCGTTGCAGGCGGTGGCGAGGCTCGCGACGAGCAGGATCAGCGCGGGACGGAGGGGTCGCATCGGCTGTCTGGACCCGAGCTTAGTCTTTTGAGAATGGTTCGCAAGTTGTCACGGGTGGGCCGCGGGCGGGCCAGCGGCGCGCTCGGAGCGATCGAGCGCGGCGAGCTCCTCGACGAGCCCGGCGAGGGCGTCGCCCGGCAGCCCGTGCCGGCGCGCGTCGTCGGCGTAGTCTCGGAGCAGCAGGCGCGTCTGGTCGGCGACCTTGCCGAAGTGGAAGGCCCAGTACGCCTCGAGGTCGAAAGGGGCGAGCCGCGGCGCGAGGCTCGTCGCGGTGCGATAGGCGAAAGGTTGGTTGACGCACTTCATCCCGAACGGGATGGCGTGGTCGAGGCGCGCGGAGACCACCGCGAGCGCCTCCTCGCCCGCCGCGCTCGCCCGCTTCACCAGGTCGGGGTCGGCGCGGAACGCGGCGAAGGAGAACCCCACCGTCTCCATCGCGGCGAGCTGGGGGATCAGGAGCGCGGCGCCGAACGAGGCGCGCGCGGACACGCCGCGTTGCCGTCGCGCGGGGCAGCCGCCCGCCTTCAGCGTGTGCACGAGCTCGCGGACCTCGGCCTCCGGTCCGTCGAACGCCGAGGCGACGAGCGGCGGGAACCAGTACGCCGTCCCCGCGGGGTCCCGCGTCTCGGTGGGCAGCGGCGACGCGTAGCTGAGGAACGTGATGAGCCCCTGGACGAGGCGCGCCCCGGGGACGAAGCGCTGGATGTGCATCCGGTCCGAGGCGGTCGGGACCATCGCCACGACGAGCGCGTCGGGGGCCGCCGCGAGGAGCGGCCCGAGCCAGTCGCCGCGCAGGGCCGACGAGCTGACGCACAGCCACACCTGATCGAAGCCGCCCGCGCGCACGGCCTCGGGGCTCGTGACGAGGTGGTAGCCCTCGAAGCGGACGGGCGCGTCGCCGTCGTGCAAGGGGTAGAAGGTCATCCCGCCCGAGAGCTCCGCGACGTACTTCTCGCGCACGAAGAAGGTGACGTCGGCGCCCCCGAGCGCGAGGTGGCGCCCGTAGACCTGCCCCACCGCCCCGGCGCCCACGACGAGCACCCGCTTCGCTGTCGGTTCCCCCATCGCGCCGGTATGGGGCATCTCGGCCGCGAAGAGAAGCCCCACGCGTCGCGGGACAGCTCGCGGGCGGTCCCATGAGACGCGCGGCGTCCCGGCGGCGATCGTGAGCCTTTCACCAGCTGGCCCACCGCTTGCGCTACCGCTGCGTCATGAAGACCAAGACGCACCTCAAGGCTGGTGAGATCTCCACGCGCGACGCTGCCTCCGGGCTCGCTACGGGGAAGCGGCAGCACAAGCCGCCGGCCTGACGCGCCCTGCTACGCTCCCGCGGTGCTCGAGCAGACCCTCACGATCGACACGGTCGCCTTCTCGTTGGGCGCGGTCGCGGGCTGGGTCGCGGGCCTCGTCGCGCTCGGGGTCGGCGCGTGGCGCCGGTCCGGCCGCGGTCGCGTGCAGCTCGTCGTCGCGGCGGCCGCGCAGCTCCTCGCCGCGCCCCTCGTCGTCACGGTGGCGTGGTGGCGGATGGAGGCGTTCGCGCAGACGTTCGGCGCCGAAGGGCTGAGTCTCACCTGGCTCTTGCAGCTCGCCCCGGCGACGTGCCTCGCTGCGTTCGCGTTCGCGGCGATCGAGTGGCTCGTGGCCCTCGCCCCCGATCAGGGCGCGTAGGCGAAGCGGCCGACGTCGAGGCCGATGTCGGTCTCGCAGACCTTGGAGATGCTGCCCTCGGCGGTCCCGTCCGCGTTGACCTGGGCGGCGAAGGAGAAGCCGTTGGGGTCGAGGCACGCGGGCGTGTACGTCCCGTCGAGCCCGCCGACCGGCGCGCTGCCCACGGTCGTCCACGCGTCGACGAAGCCGAAGTCGTTACGCCGCAGGTAGGTGTGCATCGCCTCGTCGAACGCGCCGTCCTCGGTGATCCACTCGACGACGACCTCCATGTCGATCGCGGGCTGCGTCGGCGACGGAAGGCGACAGACCACGAAGCCGCCTTCGTAGACGATGCGGAGGCGGAGGTTCGTGTCCGGGAGGGTCTCCGGGTACGTCGCTCGACCGCGCTCGTACGGGAAGGCGGTGGTGAGGTCCCGGACGGGCAGCCCCGCGAGGACGGCGTCGCCGGTGAAGGTCGGGTCGTCGCCGCACGCCTCGGTCATCGTCTCGAGCAGGATCGCGCCCTCCTCGGCGCCGCTGCAGGCCGGGCGGCGGGTGCACGCGAGGCCGCTCGCGGCGCAGACGCACTCGTCGCAGCCGTCGGCGGCCGCGAAGCGCTCGCCGTACGCGTGGGTCGCGCCCCCATAGGTGCAGCTCGAGGTGATGCCGCCGCACGTCCGCGCGGTGCACGTGGCCGCTCCGTCCGCGCCGCACACGCAGAAGTTGCAGTGGTCGCCGACGGGGTAGCGATCCCCGGCCGCGTGCTCGTCGAGGCAGCTCGGGCCGGCGTCGGTGGCGCCTGCGTCGGTGGCGCCCGCGTCGGTGGCGCCCGCGTCGGTGTTGCCCGCGTCGGTGTTGCCCGCGTCGGTGTTGCCCGCGTCGGTGGTGCCCGCGTCGGTGGTGCCCGCGTCGGTCGCGCTGGCGTCGATGCCGCCGGCGTCCGAGGTCGTCTCCCCGCCGCAGCCGGAGGTCGACACGAGGACGAGCGCGAGGAGGGTGCGTCGAAGCATGGCGCGGAGGTTAGCAGGGAGTCAGAGGGCGCCCGACTGGCGTCAGCCCGCGCGCACGCTGACGCTCTTCGGGCACGGGCACGGGCACGGGCACGGGCACGTTAGCGGGCTGCTCGTCAGCAGCTCGCTACGCGTCGGGGGTGTCGTCCAGCGCGCGGAGGTGCTGCCGGATGGGGCAGCTCGCGAGGCACGCGTGCTCGCCGGCGAGCTCGAGCGCGCGGTGCAGGCCGCGGTCCGAGGCGTGGAACCACGTGTCGGTCTTGGCGAAGACGTTCTCGGGCGCGAGCGTCGCGAGCGTCTCGGTGCGCTCGAGCACCCCCGCCGCCTCCTCGCGGACGCCCACCACCACGAGGTAGCGACCCTCGGCGCGCAGCCGCGTCGCCGCGTCGGCGAGCGTCTGGGTGATCGTCACGTCCATCCCGAACGCGCGCCGCAGCCGGAGCCAGACCACCTTCACCTCCGGCTCCTCGATGAGATCGTCGAGGGCGTTCGCGAGCTCGCCGGCCGCGCCGAAGAAGAGCTGACCCTCGAGCTGGAGCAAGCGAATCGACTTGCACTCTCGGTCGGGCAGCGAGGGGTCGCCCGGGCGCAGCTCCATCAGGTTGCCCTCGTCGTCGAAGACGAGGCGGTGGATCGTGAGGAGCCGCGCGCGCCGCATGAACAGGAAGACGCTCACGCGCGACGCCCACGTAGATCGCGTGGTCGAGGCGCAGCACCCAGGTCGCGAGCACGGTGACCACGAACGCCGCGGCGTCCGAGCGGCGCGCCCGCAGGATCTTGCGGATCCGAGCCACGTCGACGAGGTCGTACGCGACCACGAGCAAGAGGCCCGCGAGCGCGGCGATCGGCGTGTGGTTCACGGCGGGCCCGAGGGCGAGCAGCACCCCGATCATCATCGCGCCGCTCAGGACGCCGACGAGGCGGCTGACCCCGCCGACCTGGTGGTTCAGCGCCGACCGCGAGAGGCTGCCGCTGACCGGGTAGCCGCCGAAGAACGCCGCGGCGAGGTTGGCGAGGCCCTGGCCGACGAACTCCACGGACAGATCCAGGCGCTGCCCGGTCCGCGCGGCCAGGGCGCGCGCGACCGACGAGGACTCGACCAGCGACAGGACGCTCGCGGCGATCGCGACGGGGAGGAGCCGCTGCCAGTTCTCGAAGCCCCAGGCGAACGCGCCCGCCCCGCTCGAGAGCGTCAGCGGGGGCAGCCCCGCGGGGACGGGCGACAGGTCGCCGATGCGCGTGAGCCCGAACCGGGCGTGACCGTCGAGCGCCCAGCTCGCGAGGGTGAGCGCGGCGAGCATCCCCATCGGGCCAGGGATGCGGCGGTTGATCTTGCGCAGCGCGACGATACCGACGAGCGTCACCAACCCCACGCCGACCGCCCAGCCGTTGACGCCGTCGAGGTGCGTCCCCCAGAAGCGCAGCTTCTCGAAGAGGTTGCCGCGCGTCCCCTCGGTGGCGGTGAGGTGGTGGAGCTGGCCGGCGCCGATGAGCACGCCGGCGCCGGTGATGTAGCCCATCACGACGGGCACGGAGATGTAGTCGACGAGGCGCCCGAGCCGCAGCGCGCCCGCGGTGAGCTGGATGGCGCCGACGAGGAACGCGAGCAGGAGCGCCGTCGGCACGGGGTCGAGCCCCGCCGCCGCCGCGCCCGCGGTGCCGACGAGGAGCGAGAGCGCGTTCGTCGGCCCCGTGATCACGTGGCGCGACGAACGGAACAGCGCGCCGACCACCGTGGGCACGGCCGCGGCGTACAAGCCCATCGCCGGCGGCAGGCCCGCGATCATCGCGTAGGCGACGCCCTGCGGGACGGCCAGGAAGGTCGCGGTCGCCGCGGCGACGAGGTCCTTGCTCAGGTCCGCGGTGCGATACCCGGCGAGGTCCGTGAACGGCAGATAGCGAGCCCATGCCTCACGAATCCCCATCGCGCCTCCCCGCCGTAGCGCGCCCACTCCGTTGCGTCGAGAAACCCGAGGGTTCGAGCCGCGCGGTGCTAGGCTCACGCCGCGTTGCGCCTCGCGATCTACGCGTCGACGATCCTCGGGAGCGCGCTGCTCCTCTTCGCCGTGCAGCCGATGGTCGGCAAGGCCCTGTTGCCTCGCCTCGGCGGCGTGCCCGGCGCGTGGACGGCGTGCCTGCTGTTCTTCCAGGCGGCGCTGCTCGTCGGCTACGGGTACGTGTGGGCGGGCGTTCGCGCTCCGTTCCGGGTCCGGGTCGCGGCGCACGTCGCGTTGCTCGCGGTCGGCGCGCTCCTCGTGGTGCCGTTCGGTTGGCTCGACGGAGTCGGCGGGCTCTCGTCGGCGGAGTCGCCCGTCGCGTACGCGCTCGCGTACCTCGGCGCCAACGTCGGCCTCGCGTTCGCGCTGCTGAGCGCGACCACGCCGCTGCTCTCGAGCTGGTACGCGGCGTCGGGGGGAGGGCGGCCCTACTTCCTCTACGCGGCGAGCAACGCGGGGAGCCTCGGCGCGCTCGTCGCCTACCCGGTGCTCGTCGAGCCGTGGATGGATCTCGACACGCAGGCGCTGGTGTTCCGGGTCGGCTTCGGCGCGATCGCGATCGCGATCGCGGTCGCCGGCGCGATGGCGATCGGCGCGGGCGCGGACACGGTCCGGCCGGCTCGCTCGGACGAGCGCCTCACGTGGCGGCGCCGCGCGAAGTGGGCGGGCCTCGCGTTCATCCCGACGACCCTGCTCGCGGGCTCGACGTCGTACGTCTCGACCGACCTCGCGCCGCTGCCGCTGATCTGGGTGCTCCCCCTCGCGATCTACCTCGCGAGCTTCATCGTCGCGTTCGGCGAGCGCTTCCGCGCGCCCCCGCCGCTCCTCGGCCGAGCCGCGTGCTTGGTCGCGGTGGTGCTCGTGTTCGTCACCACCTCGCACGCGAACGAGCCGGTCTGGCTGCTCGGCACGATGCACCTGCTCTTCCTCGGCGCGGGGAGCTGGATCGCGCACCGGCGCCTCGCGGAGGACGCGCCGCACCCCGACCACCTGCCCGAGTTCTACGTGTGGATCGCGGCCGGCGGGGTGCTCGGCACGCTGGTGACGGCGGTGGTCGCGCCCCTGGTCCTGCCGGACCTGTGGGAGTACCCGGCCGCGATCGCGTTCGCCTGCATGGCGCGCGGCAAGGGCGGCATCGTGCAGGACGACCGCCCTTGGAAGCAGGACGTGCCGCACGTGCTCGCGGTCGCGGCGATCGCGGCGGGGCTCCGCCTGACGGTGCCGCTCCTCGGGGTCGAGGACCCGCAGATCGTCGGGCTGATCAGCTTCGTGCCGGCGGCCTTCTACTCGTACCGGTGGATGCCGCTCCGGAGGCGCTACACCCTTTGCTTGCTCGCGCTGGTCCTCGCGGCGGGGTTGACCCAGGAGCGCGGCGACCGGCGCCTCACCGACCGCTCGTTCTTCGGCGTGGTGCGCGTGGTGGACGCGGGCGAGGAGCGGCACCTCCTGCACGGCACGACGCTGCACGGCACCCAGCGGCTCGACCAGCGCGACCGCTGCGAGCCGATGGCCTACTACGTCCCGCAGGGGCCGCTCGGCGCCGTGTTCCGGGCGCACCGCGCCGCGGGCCGTCACGGGCGCTCGGTCGCGATCGGCCTCGGGACGGGGGCCGTCGCCTGCTACGCGGCGCCAGACGAGCCCTGGCGGATCATCGAGATCAACCCGGACGTGATCGAGATCGCGAGCGACCCGCGCTGGTTCACGTACCTCTCCAACTCGCCTGGCGACGTCGACGTGACCCTCGGGGACGGCCGGATCGGCCTGACCGAGGAGCGCGACGCGAGCCTCTCGCTCATCGTCGTCGACGCCTTCAACTCGGACTCGGTGCCCGTCCACCTCCTCACCCGCGAGGCGATCCGCCTCTACCTCGAGAAGCTCGAGCCGGGCGGCTGGGTCGTGCTGCACCTGTCCAACCGCGTGCTCGACCTCCCGCGCGTGGTCGCCGACGTCGTCGCGGCCGAGGGCGTCCACGCGGTGCTGGCCGACGACGAGAACGCCACCTACGCCGTGGTCGCGCGCGACGCCGAGGCGCTCGCGCCGCTCGCGCCGCCCTACTGGCAGCCCCTCGCCCACGGCGTCGCCGCGCGGGCGTGGACCGACTCTTTCTCGAGCCTCACGTCCGCCTTCCAGCCCCCCGACGACCCGTGGTGGCCGGACTGGGCCCGCTGAGCAGGCTGCTGAAATGGGCCCGAAGGGACCATTTCGGAGCCTGCTCCGTGCCCGTGCCCTTGCCCTTGCCCGTGCCCGCCCGTGACCCGTGAGCGTTCCCCGTGCCCGACATCAGGCGCCTTCTGCGGGAACGGTTGACGGGAACGGTCCGGGCACGGGCACGGGCACGGGCATGCGCGCTTCGCGCGCGGCACGGAAGCGGGCTGCTTTTCAGCAGCCCGCTGAGCCGCTACCCGCCGAACTGGAAGGTGAGGCCGAAGGCGATGTAGGGGGAGCCGACGCGGAGGGTCAGGAGGAAGTTCTCGCTGACGTGGAAGCTGCCGCCGACGGTCCAGACGAACCACATGCCCGGCTCTCGCCAGTCGAAGTTGCCGTGGTCCCACCAGGCGGGGTGGATGAAGAACTGGCCGCCGACCTCGGCGAACGCGGACCAGTTCTCCGAGAAGTAGAATTCCCAGTGGAGCGTCACCGGGAAGCCGAAGCCGGCGTTGTAGTCCCAGTTGTTGCAGTTGCCCATGCCGAGGCTCTGGCAACGCCAGCGGATCCAGTAGAAGTCGAACCCGAAGTTCAGGTAGACGGCGTTGTTGATCGAGTCGACGAAGCCGTTCTCCACGAGCGGGATGCCGAAGCGGATCCCCGTGGCGGCGCCGACGCCCCACCAGGTGAAGCCGCCGTGGATGTCGAGCTGGAAGGGCCGGCCTCCGGTGTGGGGCCGCTCGATGTAGCTGCGTCCGCTCTGCGCTTCCGCGTTGCCGGGGGCGCAGAGGGCGAGTCCGAGTCCGAGGGCGAGGGCGAGGCCGATGGTCCGCATGCCCCCGAGTCTACCGTCTCGCGAGGGGCGCGAGGAAGCGCGCTGCGTCGACCGGCTCCGCGCTCAGGGTCGCGAGCACGCCGCCCATCATCGCGCCGATCACCCCCACCGTCGCGACCTCGCTGCCGCTGAAGAAGAGGTTCTGCACCGGCGCGCGCGGCCGCAGCCACCGGTTCTCGAAGCGCGTCGGGGTCGGCTCGAGCCCGTAGATCGAGCCCCGCACCGGGCGCACGAAGTGCTCGGTCGACACCGGGGTGCTCAGCTCCGCGAACACGAGGTGCTTCTCGAGCTCGGGCATGTGCTCGAAGAGCTGCGCGAGGAGCCGCTCCTTCATGCGGGTCTTGAACGCCTCGTATTCGTCGCCGCGCTTCTTCCAGCGGCCGTCCCGCCACGGGACGAAGACGTCGTAGGGCACGAAGGTGACGACCTCGCCGGTGTGGCGCTCCTTCGGGCCCGGGTCGTGCTCGGGGTCCTTGAGCGACGGGAACGAGCAGTAGAGGACGGGCGCCGGGTCGAGCGTCTCCGCGTCGACCGAGACGTCCCACCCGTCGACCTCGGTGTCCCACGTCTCGTAGAACCACTTGTTCGCCGCGCCCGCGCCGGCCGCGCGGATGTCGCCCTCGAAGCCGACGTAGAGGCAGACGTGCGCGGGGCCCGGCGGGAGCGCGTCGACCTCCTGCGCCCACGCGTCGTCGCAGTGCGGCGCGGGCAGCAGGCGGCGCACCGTGGAGGCGACCCCCGCCGCGCTCACCACGCGGTCGGCGCGCACCTCGCGTCCGTCGGTCAGCCGCGCGCCCACCGCGGCGCCGCCCTCCACGAGGATGTGATCGACGTCGGCGCGGATGGCCGTCCAGCCCCCCGCGTCGGCGACCGTCTGCAAGAGCGTCTGCGCGATCCGCGAGGCGCCGCCCACGGGGTAGTAGCCGCCGTGGAAGAAGTGCTTCACGACCAGCGCCTGCATCGCGAACGAGGAGCGGCTCGGGACCGACCCGTAGTAGCCCCACTGCGCCGCGAACACCGACTGCAGGTGCGGGTCGTCGGTGAGCTCGCGGATCGTGTCGAGCGTCGACGTGGTCAGGTACTTCTTCGCCTCGCGGCCGAACATCAGGTCGGTGACGCGGCCCACCTTCTCCGGCGCGAGCCGCGAGAGGTAGTAGGTCTTCATGCTCTTGGAGACGGCGCGGACGAGGTGCAGGTACTCGTCGATCGCCTTGGTCTCGTCCGGGAACGCGTCGATCAGGTTCTGGCGAAAGTCCGCGGGGGTGTCCGGGAAGTCGATGCGGAAGCCGTCGGGGTAGTGGAACTCGTCGTACACGTCGCCGAGCGAGGCCCACTCGAGCTTCCCGTCGGTGAGGGCGGTCAGGATGCGACCGGTGAGCGAGTGATCGGTCACCTCGCCGACCGCGTGCACGCCCACGTCCCACTTGAAGCCGGGGCGCTTGAACATGTGGGTGAAGCCGCCCGGGACGTAGTGCTGCTCGAGCACGAGCACCCGCTTGCCGAGCTTCGCGAGCAGGGCCGCGGTGGTCATCCCGCCCATGCCCGAGCCGATCACGAGGTAGTCGTAGGGTCCCGGGGGGAAGTCCTTGCTCCAGGGCTTGGCGTCGTCGTCGGTCGACATCGCCCAGCCTTAGCACGCCGGCCAGGCTGGGTACCGGGGACCCCCGTCCCCTGGTCGCTCGGGTTGCCGGTTGGGGGGGGTTGCTCACGATTCGCCGAGAAAAACGGGCCGGGCATGGGCCTTGCGCAAGGGGAGGGCATGACCCGCTCCACCTCGGCCACCCTCGTCACCCTCGTCGCCCTCCTCGCCGTCCTCGGGGGCTGCGCCACCGCCGCGAAGCTCGGCGAGATCCCCGACATCACGTCGGGCAAGGCCGACGGGAGCCTCGAGGTCGAGGACCGCGGCGCCCTGACGATCGGCGCGCCGGTCGACGGTCGCCTCGTCGGAGGCCGCGCCCACCAGTGGACGTTCGAGCTGACCGCGAGCGCCGAGCTCACCTTCACCACGACGGGCGAGGACGTCGACACGGTGCTCTACGTCCACGACGCCGAGGGCGAGCTGGCCATGGACGACGACGGCGGCGCCGGCTACCTCTCGTCGCTCACCCTGCCCCTCGACGCGGGCACCTACCGCGTGACCGTCGCGCTCTACGGCAACGAGGGCGAGGGCGACTTCGGCCTCGCGTCCACCTGCGCGGGTGACGGCTGCGGCGCGGCCAACGACCCCTGGGCGCTCGCCCGCGACGTCGACCTCCACCACGTCGCCTTCACCGACGCGACCCCGATCCCCGAGAGCTACACGCGCGCGGTCGGCACCTCGCCGGTCGGCCTCAGCTCGCCCGAGTGGTGGCAGCGCTGGAGCGGCGGCGCGACGCAGTCCTTCTCGTGGGGCGAGGGCTCGCCCTACGGTCAGCGCTGCGCGCAGGCCTCGGCGATCCGGCTCGAGGCGATCATGGCCCACGAGGTCACCGACGCCGACGGCGCCGTCCACTACCCCGGCCGCGAGGCGTTCCAGGCCCTCATCGACGGCAGCGGCTGGTCCGGCTCGATGTTCAACTGGGTCGAGGACGTCTCGCAGGGCGGCTACACCGTCTTCGACCCGGCCACCATGTGGGCATGGCGCACCGGCACCGTGAAGTGGATCACGATCGTCCGCGAGGACGGCAGCTGCGACCTCCCGACCCTCGACCTGGTGCAGCGCTTCGCCGACACCTGCCTCGCGCAGGCCGAGCGCGACGGCGGCGAGATCCAGGGCTGCCGCGCCAGCAACTAGGGCCGGCTGATCTCGAAGCGACGGAGCCCTGCGAGTAGCGGCCCCGAGGATCCCGAGGGCCGCGATGCCCGCGCGGGCCGAGAGCTCCGCGCCGTAGCGATCCGAGCTGCCGTCGAGCGGAACCTGAACCCCGGTTGCGACGTGCGCGGCGGCGGCGCAGCCGGTGAGCGCGAGGAGGGTCGAGAGGCTCAGGCCGAGGCGGGTCCGCACCGCTCGCGAGGGTACCCCCCCGATGACCGTGCGGGGCTTGCAACCGGGATCGAAACGTGACCCCAATGGCGGCGCGCGATCCCGGGGGGCGGGACGGCAGGTGGGGGGGCGATGCGTCGTTCGCACGTGTGCGTGGGTTGGTGTGTCTTCGGGGTGCTCGCGCTGCTCGGGTGTGACTCCGGCGGCGGGACGGACGGCGGGATCGACGCGGGCGTCGACGTCGACGCCGCCGCGGTCGACGGCGGCGGCGGCACCGACGCAGGCGGTCGGGACGCGGCCGTGACCCCGCAGCCCCTCGGCGCGAGCTGCGCCTCCGACGCCGAGTGCCAGAGCGGCGTCTGCTACAGCGCCACCGAGGACCTCGAGCTCGGCACGGGCTACTGCAGCCTGCGCTGCAGCGACACCGCGGAGTGCACGGGCTTCCCGTCCGACGGTCACACCTACGCGTGCGCCCCGGTGCCCGGCGGCCCGCGATGCGCGCGGGTCTGCCCCGGCGGGGTCGGCTGCCAGGACGGCGACTTCTGCGTCGAGGACTTCGGCGGCAACCCGGCCGCGGACGTCTGCCTCGACCTCTCCGGCGACGCGTGCACCTCGAACGCCGACTGCTCGGGTGCCAACGACCTTTGCACCATCCTCGCCGACCGGGAGCGGGCGGTCTCGGTCTGCTTCCACGGCCGCGGGTTCGACGGCATGCCGCTGCCCTTCAAGGCGGTCGGCGACACGTGCACCCCGCCGACGCAGCCGCCCTGCACGACCACCGCGGACTGCCCGAGCGGCTTCCGGTGCCAGCGCCGCGCCGATGGCCGCGACGTCTGCAACCCGATGCCGAGCGAGACGTGCCACCTCTTCTGCCTGCTCCCCGGCGTCTGCACCGGCCTCTGCGCCGCCGACGCGGACTGCCCGACCGACATGCGCTGCTCGGGCTACGAGTTCGGCTTCGTCGGCAACACGCCGGGCGCGTTCGACGACGCGCCCTACACCCACTTCGGCATCTGCACGTACGCCGCGGGGAGCCGCACCTCGTGCGCGACCGAGGTCGACTGTGACGCCACGGGCACGGGCGGCGCGGACGAGGTGTGCTGGCCGACCGCCAGCTCGGCCGGCGGCCCCGTGGCCCCGATCTGCGTCACCCCGAGCGGCGTGGCGCAGCCGGGCGAGGTGTGCGGCGACGATCCGACGACCGACGCGGTGGAGGACCGCCCGTGCGACGGCAACTGCATCTTCAACCGCTGCGCGGGGGTGTGCCGGACCAGCGCCGACTGCGCGACGGGGCAGTGCATCCAGATCGACCAGTCCGCGACCGCGCGCAGCGGCGCCTGCGTCGGCGGGGCGACCTGCACGAGCGACGGCGACTGCGGGGCGGGCGAGGTCTGCAACCAGGTGATCGACGCGACGGGGATGGTCTTCCACCTCTGCACCCCCGCCCAGGGCGCGCTCGCGGGCGGCTCGGTGTGCGAGGTCGAGGGCGGCGCCTTCGTCCCCGTGAGCCAGCGCTGCGACCTCGGCTGTGAGGACACCGGCCGCGGCCGCGCCCAGGGGCGCTGCCAGGACTTCTGCACGACGGACGCGGACTGCCCGAGCGCCGACTTCGTCTGCGGCCAGCTCACGCTCACCGTCGGCAGCGGCGGCACGTTCCCGGATCGGACCGACGACACGAACGCCACCCTCCGCGTCTGTCAGTACGAGCCGGGCAGCCGGACCGCCTGCGCGGCCGACGGCGACTGCGCGGCCGGCGAGCTGTGCGGGCTGTACTTCGACGCGACCGGCGCGTCGGTCCGCGGCTGCGTGGACGAGGTCGCCGGGGGCGCCGCGGCGGGCGAGGCCTGTGACCTCGACGGCCCGTGCCGCTTCGCGCGCGGCTGCCTCCCGCGCTGGGACGATCCCGCCGAGAGCTTCTGCACCGCGCTCTGCGCCCGCGACTCGGACTGCCCGGCGAGCTTCCAGTGCCGCCGACCCAGCCTCGGGACGGCCACCGATCAGCCGCTGTGCTTCCCGATGCTCGACCCGCGCGGCCTGCCGCTCTGAGCGTCGAGGGCTCGACAGGCGTCGGGTCCTCGACGACGAGACCTCGACGATCGCGGCGCGCTTCGCCACGCGCCTAGGGATCTGCGCGAGGCCCCGATCTTGCCCAGGCCTCGGGCGCGCGAACGACGCGCGCTTGGAGGTACCTCGATGAAGCAGCTTTCCGCCCTGGCCGCCCTGGCTCTCCTCACCACCCTCGGCCTCGTGGGATGCGGGCCCGACCCCGCGCCGCGGCGCATCTCGGAGGTCAACGACGAGACGTACTGCGGCAGCAGCGGCGGCCACGCCTACTCCTACTTCTACACGGGCTCGGGTGTGAACGCGGAGGAGTGGCGGGTCTACGACTCGGCCGAGTCCGCGATGGCCCACGCAATGGTCGACAACTGCCGCAACGCTCGGGACAACGGCGGCAACGTCATGGCCTGCTGCGACTGAGGGAGCTTCTAAGGTCGGGTCGCGGCGCGGACCCGATCGCAGTCGATCACCGCGCGGCTCGCGGGGTTGACCCACTGCGCGGCGCAGAGCCCGAGCGGCAGCGCGAGGTCCTTGAAGTCGATCCCGGCTCCGCGGGGCTCGAACACGTAGTCGCCGTCGGGCGCCGCGCGCACGTCCCACTCGGGGCCGCTCGTGTCGTAGCCGGCCCACGCCTCGTCGATGCGCGCGTGGAGGAAGCGCACCTCGCGCGAGGTGAGCGGCAGGCCCATCGCGGCGCTCTCGAGCATCAGCTGCACGACGTCCATCGGGCGCGCGTTGTCGGGCATCTCGCCGCGCTCGTAGGTGTCGAGGATCCCCTCGATCCGCGCGGCGAGGCCGCCGAGCAGCTCCTCGGCGAGGTCGTCGTTGGAGGTCAGCAGCGCGAGCGCGGCGGCCGCCTCGTGGTGGGAGCGCAGGATGTTCGCGCTCGAGTTGCTCACCCCGGGGGCGGGGTCGGCGACGGGGCCGAGGCCCGCGTTGGTGCACGAGTAGCCCGCGGGCTCGTACCGGGACAGCAGCGGGATCGCGTAGCCCGCGCCGCACTCGATCCCGAGCCGGGTGACGTACGTGGCGAGGTCCCCCGAGGGGAAGAAGACGTTCTCGTCCGCGTCGAGCGTGGCGATCCGGTAGTCGTCGGCCTCCACGCGCTGCGCCCACTCCTGATAGAGGCGCCGCATCTCGACCAGATCGATCTGCCCGTCGGTGCCGAGCTCTCCGTCGCACGAGTCGATCAGAGCGACCACGCGCATCAGGTGCCCCATGTCGTCCTTGGAGCGCGTGTTCTTCACCCACAGGTCCGGCCAGTCCGGGTTGTCGGGGACGTGCACGTAGTCCGACGGGTCCGCGTCGACGCCCGGCCGGCTCGCCTCGTAGTCGATGTGGATCGCGCGATCGACGTCGTCGACGGAGCGCGGATACGCCGCGCGAGACAGCAAGCCTCGTTCACGGTCGCTCGCCGAGCGTCGCATCGCGCGGTGCCAGCTCGAGAGCCCGCGCGTCAGCCGGCGCACGAGCTGCTGCTCGCGCGGGTCGCGCCAGAGCAGGTACGCGTAGCAGGCCCCCTCGAGGATCTGCGGCGTGCGCAGCCCGTTGTTGTCGGCGCCGATGTCGACGTGCACGTAGGCGATCGATCCGCTCCGCACCTGCACGCCCGCGCCCGACCACCACGTCGCGTACCAGTAGGCCCCCTCGGGGTCGGACTCGGGCCAGCCGTGCGCGCGGTCGGCCACGAGATCGAGCCAGCCGGTGCGCGCGAGCAGCTCCAGGTACCGATCGGTCGCCTGCTGCACCTCGGCGTCCGTCACCACGTCGCCGACGTCGGGTCGCGTGTAGACGAACGGCAGGCTCCGCGGGTGCGAGGGGAACACCCCCGTCGCGGGCGGCGGCCGGCCCGGCCCCGCGTCCACGCTCACGCGGGCGTCCGCCGCGCCGCCGTCGTCGACGCTCGGCGCGCCATCGCATGCCGCGAGCGCGAGGACCAAGGCCAGGGGGAGCGAGCGCCTCATCGCTCCTGGTGTACCAGAAGCCGCCGCCGCGTACTCTGGAGCCGTGCCTCGGTGGTCCCTCGTACTCGTCGGGCTCGCGTCGCTCACCGGGTGCGAGGAGTCCGCGCTCTTCGTCGTCGACCTCCGGACGGACTACGTCGCGGGGCAAGAAGTCGTGCAAATCCACACGTCGATCGACGGCGGGCCGGCGACCGTCACCGACGTCGTGTTCGGCGACGACCTGGCCCGCGGCTTCCGGGTCGCGGAGCGCGCGGCGCTCGCGCCCGGCTCCCACGACGTCCGGGTCACCCTGACCGGTGCGGGTCCGGCGGGGACCCTCGCGAGCCGCTTGGTGCGCGTCGACGTCGCTCGGTCGCGCTCCGTCACCGTCGTGATCACCCGCGACTGCGAGGGCGTGGAGTGCGGCGATCCGGCCGCCCCGTCGTGCCTAGGCGGTCGGTGCGTCGCGGCCGAGTGCACGCCCGAGACGCCGGACGCGTGCCCCGACACCGGCTGCCACGGCGACGAGGAGTGCGGCTCTGCGGTGGCGTGCGCCGAGGGCGTCTGCGTCACGGGCGCCTGCCTATTCGCGCCGATCGCGGGGGCGTGCGGCGCCGACGAGCTGTGTCATCCGGCCGACGGTTGTCGCCCGCCCACCGCGGCGCCGCTGACGCAGGTGATCCAGATCGCGGCGGGCTTCGAGCACACGTGCGCGCTCACCTCGCCGACCTACACCGTCTACTGCTGGGGCAACAACCTCGAGGGCGCGCTCGGCCGCGGCGAGCTCGAGTCGTTCGCGGCGGTCGAGGTCCTTCGGGGCGACTTCTTCTACCTCGCGTCGGGGTACGGCTTCAGCTGCGTGACCGAGGCGGGCGGCTCGATCCTGTGCTGGGGGGCCGGTGACTCGGGCGCGCTCGGTCGAGACTCGAGCGGAGAGCCGCGGGGTCGGTGCGCCAGCGTACCGGACGCGTTCCAGGTCACCGGGGAGCCGTCGGCGGGCAGCTCGCATGCCTGCGTGCGCACGTCCGCCGGTCTCCTCTGCTGGGGTCGCAACGACTTCGGACAGGCCAGCCCCAGCACGCTCGACGATCCCGTTCGAGCGGTCCCGTTGGGCGTCGATGGGCTCGCGCTGGGGCTCGGCGAGCGGCACAGCTGCGCGATCGAGAGCGACACGGGCACGGTGCTCTGCTGGGGCGACAACGCCTCGGGCGAGCTCGGCGACGGCACGCAGGTCTCGCGCCGCGCGCCGGCCCCCGTGGTGGGCCTCCCCACGGCCAGCGCCCTCGCCGCGACCTCGAGCCTCAACGGCGCCGCGGCCGGAGCGACCTGCGCGATCGTCGAAGGAGGCGAGGTCTGGTGCTGGGGCTACAACCGAGAGGGGCAGCTCGGGAACGAGACGAGCGGGTTCTCCGCCGTGCCGGTGCGCGTGATGGGCTTGCCTCGGGCCGACGCGCTCTGGGCAGGCGCCAAGTCGTTTTGCGCGAGAGATGGGGCGGCCACGTACTGCTGGGGGCAGAACACGAACGGCGAGCTGGGCCTCGGCACGCGCACGTCGTTCGAGACCGCAGCGACCCGCGCGCCGATGCTGGACCGCTTCACGTCGATCAGCCTCGGCCACGGGTTCGGCTGCGGGATGGAGGGCGGCCACGTCTTCTGCTGGGGCGACAACCGCGTGGGGCAGATCAACGGCCGGCCGGGCGAGCCCGACGACGCGCTGACGCCGCTCGAGGTCACGCTCGAGTGACCGCTCGCGCGCTGCGGCGCCGCCACCAGAACGCGAGCCCGACGAGGCCCAGCCAGCTCGGGCCTCCGGACGTCGAGCGCCCGCCCGCGGCGCAGCCTCCGCCGCCGCCCATGCCCGCGTCGATCCCGACGCCCGCGTCGGGGAGGTCGCCCGCGTCGACGCCCGCGTCGCGCGGCGGCAGGAGCGGGTCGTAGATCACCCAGAAGCTCGTCGCGCGCCACTCGCTGTCGGCGGTGCCGTCGTTGGATCGCACGCGCCAGAAGTACAGGCGGTCGAGCGGCAGGGGCGCGTCGAGGGTCACCGAGGTGAAGCCCGGCATCTCGGGCAGGGTCCACTCCTGGAGCTCGGGCGAGTCGAAGGTCTCGGCCGCGTCGAGCTGGAAGGTGTAGGTCAGCGGGTCGAGGTCGGCGTCCTCGGAGTTCTGCGCGGCGAGGCGCGGCATCGGGTCGAGGATCGCGATGCTGTCGATCGGGTAGGCGGGGATCGGCGGCGACGGCGCGTGGTTGGGCGAGACCATCAGCTCCCAGCGCTGGGTCCCGAGGCCCTCGTCGCCGTCGTCGACGGAGACCTCCACGACGTGGGTCTCGCCGGCCGTCGTCACGTCGGCCTCCGTCGCGATCCAGCTCAGCATGCCGGTGTCCGACACGGTCATCCGGGTCGGCCCGCGGACGAGCGCGAAGGTCGGCGGGTCGAGCGCGCCGGCGGGGTCGTCGACCTCGATCTGGTAGCGCAGGTCCACGCCCACGCTCGTGCTCAGCGGCGGCGTCGAGGTGATGCGCGGCTCGACGTTGACGACCCGGATCGTCCGGTAGCGCTGGCTCCGGTTGCCGCGGCTGTCCATCGCCTCGACGCCCAGCCGCACCGCGTCCGGTCCGTCGGTGGTGCCCGCGGCGACGCGGACGGTGGTGACCCCGGGCATCTCGCCGAACACGCCGTCGTCGTCGAGATCCCAGGAGAACGTGAACGAGTCGCCCTCGGGGTCCTCGACCGCGACGTCGACGACGATCTCGTCGCCCTCGTCCGCCTCGAAGTCGCTCGTGAAGCGCGCGCGCGGCGCGCCGGGGACGGCGATGCCGAAGTTGACGATGTCGTCGACGTAGTCGTCCGCGCCCGCGAGCGCGTCGTCGGGGGTCTCCACGAGGCGCCGCGCCTCGGCCATCGACGCGGCGCGGTCGTTCGCCTGTACCGCGAAGTGGAGGATCACCACGCGGCCGCCGGCCGGGACGGTGACTGACCACATGTAAGACAAGTTGTCGGTCGAGAGCGACACCGCGGTCGGGTCGATCGACGCCGACGAGCCGCTGAAGACATGGGCGAGCGACGGGTCGCCGCTCGAGTCCGTGTCGTCCGTCGAGAACCAGCCGTCGGCGACGGAGACCACCGTGTCCCCCGAGCTCGACCCCGTCACGACGGTGCTGCCGTCGCTGCCGAGGTTGCCGTAGACCTCGACGGTGGTGCTGATGGGGCTCGCGCCGGTGTTCTCGAGCACCTCGAGGTAGCGCGCGTAGTCCCCGCCCGTGGCGGGCACGTAGACGAGGCGCCGCACCGACAGCCCGGCCAGCGGCGTCGCGGGCAGATCCACCTGCCGGCCGCCGAGTGACATCGTGCTCGTCCCGAAGGGGGCGTAGTCGAGGCCGCCGACGCGGAGCATGTAGCAGCCGTCGTAGGCGTCGACGCTCCCGTTGCTCAGGGAGCCGGGCGCGAAGCCGGTGGCGTCCTCGATGTCGAAGAGGAAGCCGCCCGCGCTCATGAGGTTGATCTGGGCGAGCGCGCCCGTCGGGGCTCCGAGGAGCGCGGCGACGAAGAGGAGCCCGGCCAGGCGACGCATGGCCGCCAGCTTGGCCAACCCCTAGAGGAGTCGCAAGAGCACGCCGAACGCGCCCACCGCGCCCCACGCCAACCAGCGGGCGGCGCGCTGTCGCAGCGAGCGGGCGAGCTCGTCGGGGGAGCCGAGCCACGCGCGTCGCGCGCGGAGCTGCGGGGCGCCGTCGCGGAACGGCCCGACGCCGGGCGGGTGCACCCCGGCGCCGATGAGGGTCACGCGCTGCCCGACCACCGGGAGGGGCCCTCGCTCGATCGCGACCGACGTGGGCTCGTCGCCGCCGCGGTCGATCGTGACCCCGCCGTCGCCGACCTCGGAGATCGTCCCCGACACGGTCCTTCGGACGGCGCGCGCCCGGACCAAGAGCGCCGCCGCGGCGATGGACGAGAGCAGCGCGGACACCATCGGGATGACGAGGAGGACGCCGTCGGCGGGCTCCACCCCCCAGCGCATGTCGTGCAGCGACTCGCGGATCATCCCGAGCCGCGCGACGACGACCAGGCCCAGCATCGCCCAGCCGAGGCCGGCGAGGCCGAACAGCACGCCGCCGCGGGGGTGGGGCGTCGGGGTGGCCGCCTCGCGATCGGGGCCGGAGCGGGCCGCGGCGAGGGGCAGCGCGATCGCGACCGCGAGCCACGGCGACACGAACCACGACGTGCCCCAGGTCGGCTGCCACGCGTAGGCGCCGGCGGCCGCGAGCAGGAAGCCCGCGTGCGCGGTGAGATCGAGCGGGAGCGATCGCCGCTCGGACCGGGCGACCCGCGCGCTCGCCGCGACGATCGGCGCGACCTCGTAGACGGTCACGCAGATCAGCCAGATCGTGCCCGCGCGCTGGAGGTCGGACGCGGCGCCGAGCCCCGGCGCGCGTCCCATGTCGGTGAGGGCGTTGGCGAGCAGCTCGCCGAGCAGGCCCGTGCCCAGGACGGTGAGGAACCACCGCGTGGCAGACCGTCCGCTCGGCCGGTGCGTCCATACGCCCATGACCGCGAGCACCAAGGCGAGGGCGAGCACCCCCTGCGATCGCGGGAGCACGCCGCCGCCGGGGATCCCGAACAGGGCGATCAGAGACCAGATCGGCCAGGGCGCGGCGGCGATCGCCGCGAGCACCCAGGGGGACTCGTAGCCCCGCCAGGCAACGGGTGGCGACTCGGAGCGAGCCTCCGCCGGCGAGTTGGGTCCTTCGATCGCTGCGTCCATCGTCATCGCGTGCGCGGTCATGCGGCGCACCTCCAGTGTGGCAACTCTGGCGGTGCGCGTCAGACCGAACGTGTCGGAGCATCCTTGGTGACCCCCTCGCATTGAAGCGAACGGGGTATGTTTACGTCGAAGCCTGCGACAAGGACACGGTGACGGCAGCCTCTCGCTCTGGTAGCCCTAGTACACGTTGGGTCCTTCGATTCGCGCGCGAGGCGCACGAAATCGCTGACGTCGCTCCGGCCGTGGCACCCCCGCCCGCCTTTTTTCCCTACAGGAGTCCCATGCGCTCTCTCCTCGTTCTCACTCTGGCCGCGATGCTCGGGATCACCTCGGGCTGCACCGTCGCCTACCGCTCCCGCGCGTCGGGGGCGACCTACACCACCGCCGCGTCGGCCTCGGTCACCGTGCCCGAGTACGTCGTGGTCACCGCCGCGCCGCCGGCGCCGCGCGCCGCCGTCGCGGTTCGCCCGGAGCAGCCGGATGACACCGCCGTCTGGGTCGCGGGTCACTACGCCTGGTCGGCCGGCGCCTGGGTCTGGGTCGACGGCCAGTGGGAGTCGGGCCACGCCGACGACAAGTGGGTCGACCCGGTCGTCCGCGAAGAGAACGGCCAGCGGGTCTACCACCCCGGCTACTGGTGCCCTCGCGATCAGGAGCCCGCGCCGAGCTACACCGGCCCCGGCGTCGTGGTGATCGCCGCGGGCGGTGGGACGCAGGTCGAGCCCACGCGTCAGGGCACGGTCGTCGAGCCGACGCGCGGCACTCCGGTGGAGCCGACGCGGCAGGGCGGCACGCCGGTCGAGCCGACGCGGCAGGCCGGCGGCACGCCGGTCGAGCCGACGCGGCGCGGCGGCACCCCGGTGGAGCCGACGCGTCAGGCCGGCGGCACGCCGGTGGAGCCGACGCGTCAGGGCGGCACTCCGGTGGAGCCCACGCGGCGCGGCGGCGTGACCGCGACCCCGGCGGGCGGCGTCGCGACCAGCCGCTACGCGCCCGAGGATCCGGAGCCGAACCCGCGCGGCGGGAGCGCTCCGGCGACGGGCGGCGGCGTGTCGGTCCGCGGCGGCGGCAGCGTGTCCGCGGGCGGCAGCGTCTCGGCCGGCGGCAGCGTCTCGACGGGCGGCACCTCGCGCAGCGCGCGCCACACGCGTCGGGCGGCAGCGCGACCCCGCGCGGCGGCGCGACCACCGCGTCGGGCGGCACCGCCACCGCGCGCGGCGGCACGCGCGACCGCGACGAACGGCACCGGCACGGTCCGCGGCGGCACCGTCTACACCCCGGACGCGCGGCCCGCGACCGGGCAGCCGACGGCCACCGCGCGCACCGATCAGCGCGGCGCGGCGGCGACGCCGACCCCGGCCACGACGGCGCGCACCGATCAGCGCGGCGCCGCGGCCACGCCCGCGCCCGCGACGACCGCGCGCACCGATCAGCGCGGCACCGCGACGACGCCCCGCGCGCCCGGCGTGGTCACGACCGCGCGCGATCCCAACCAGGGCGGCTCGGCCAACGACCAGCAGATCGCGCTGACCTGCGCGGTCACCGCGGCCCGCGCGCCTCGCGGCGGCGCGGTCACCATCCGCGGCACCGGGTTCCGTCAGCCGACGGTCCGCATCGGCGGCCAGGTCGCGCGCATCTCGCGTCAGACCGCCACCGAGCTCACCGTCGCGGCGCCGAACCAGCCCAGCCAGGCGGCGATCACGGTGACCGACTCCGGTCGCACGGCGAGCTGCGGTTCCATCGAGGTCCGTTGACCGAGGGCGTCGTCGTCCCGCCCGACCGGCTCAGCGAGGCTGCGCTGGTCGGGCTCATCGATGACTTCGTGCTCCGCGAGGGGACCGACTACGGCCACGCCGACATCGCGCTCGAGGCGAAGCGCGCGGCGATCCGCCGGCAGCTCGAGCGCGACGAGATCCGGATCGTGTTCGACCCGAGCACGGAGACGTGCACGCTGGTCCCGACGCGCGAGCTCCCGTGAGCCGTCGCCGAGGGCTCCTCGCCGCGGGGGCGGTCGCGCTGATCGCGCTCGTCGCCTGGCTCGGGAACGAGGCGGGCAACGCGACCGCGCGCGCCGAGCTCGAGCCGGCCTGCGCGTGCGCGCACGAGAGCGTCGAGTCCACCCTCGAGCAGAGCGGCGAGCTGTTCTACCGCTTCTTCGGCGGCGACGCGGGGGAGGTGCGGAGCTTCATGCGCGACGAGGTCGACGGCCTCTGCGGCGACCTCCGAGCTCGCGTGGCGTTCGGCCAGTGGAACCTCGGCCGCAGCTGGTCGCCGCGCCCCGACGCGGGCCGCGCGGCGCGCGTGCGCGCGATCCTCGAGCGAGCGCGTCCGCGCTGCCCGGAGATCTACAGAGAGCTCTTCTCGGGGCTCGGCGCCACCGACACGGACGTCGATGGGCTCTGCGACGAGCTCTTCGCCGGCATGGAGCCCGCCGAGGCGGCCTCGGAGCCGGTCAGCGCGTGGGTGTGGCCGTCGCTGATCGACGGCTCGATGTGCCTCGACGCGGTCCGTAGCCCTCGCGTGATCGACACGAACCGGCCATGATTCGCGCCATGGTGGGGCGCAAGCGCAGGACCAGCAGCTTCCTGATGGCGCAGGTCCTCGGCCAGCTCCGCCGCATCCTCCCCAACGAGCACGAGATCGCGGCGGGCCGCGCGGTGCTGCACGACTGCCTCGGCGCCCGCGAGGGCGAGCAGGTGCTCGTCGTCTACGAGGACGGCTACGACGACTTCGCCGCGGCGCTGGTGATGGCGGCCGACGAGGTGCGCGCCGAGGTCGACGCGGTGAAGGTCGGCGTGCCGCTGATCCCGAACATCGTGGAGAAGCTCGAGCGGCGCCTCGAGAAGACGGACGTGTCGGTGCTCGTGTCGAGCTACGCGTTCCCTCGAGACGTGCGAACCGTCTTGACGGCGCACCGCATCGACGCGCGGCGCCACGCGCACATGCTCGGGGTGACCGAGGCGATCCTCAAGCAGTCGCTGCGGGCCGACTATCAGGCGGTCCACGAGCTCGGCGAGCAGCTCGCGCGGGTCCTCGAGTCGACCTACGAGATCAAGGTCGAGAGCCCGGCCGGGACCGACCTGCGCGTGCGGCGGGATCCGTCGTGCCGCTGGCACAACCAGAGCGGCCTCCAGCGCGAGCCCGGCTGGACGAACCTACCCGCTGGCGAGGTCGCGACCACGCCGCTCGCGGTGGACGGCGTGTTCGTGTGCGACGGCGGGATCTGGCTCACCGACGGAGCGATCATCGACCGCGCCGAGTCGCGCAAGCTGGTGCTGCGCTTCGAGCACGGCGCGCTCGTGGACGCCGAGGGCCCCGACGCGGTGCGCGCGCAGCTGCTCGCCGACGTCGACGCGCACGCGCTCGGCCGCCGCGTCGGGCAGGTCGCGTTCGGCACCAACGTCGGCGTGCTCGCGCCGATCGGGCAGCACGCCCAGGACGTGAAGCTCCCGGGCGTGCACCTCGTGCTCGGCTACAGCGCCCCCGACGCCACCGGCGCGAGCTGGAACGGCGAGGGCATGGTCACGGTGCTGCAGCGCCAGGAGAGCGTCTGGCTCGACGCGCGTCAGATCATCCAGCGCGGCCGGTTCGTGTCCTCGCTCCGGCCGAGCCAGTTCCCGCCCCCTGGCTGACGGCGGTCAGGGCGCCGCGCAGAACCCGCCGCCGCTCATCAGCGCCGAGCAGGTCTCGCCGGTCCCGCAGCGCGAGTCGTCGCCGACCACGCACGCGGTGGCGCACTGGGTCATCCCGCCCGAGTTGACGCAGATGGAGCCCTGCTGGCAGTCGAGCGCGCCGTCGCACGCGGTGCCCGGGGCGCCCGTGCCGCCGAGGTAGCACACCCCCGCGCCGCCCCCGACGCGCGCGAGGCAGACGGAGCCGTCGGCGCAGATCGGCGTCGTGGCGAGATCACAGTCGGCCATGCACACCGGCGTCACCGTGGCGCCCGGGCGGTTGAAGCAAGAGAGCCCGGACTCGCACTCGTCGGCGTCGGCGCACGCGTCCCCCACGACGCCGGGCGCGTTGGCGCACCCCGCCACGCTCCCCACGAGCCCACCACCGATGATCATGACCAAGACGAATCGCGACATGTCGTTCTCCAAAGCGAGGGCCGTGTGTCGGTCCCTCGAGGTCGGGCCGCGGCGCTGGCGAACCCCTCGCCAGCATCGGCGCTGCCGTCCCCCGCCTCCGCAAGGCGCGTGCCCGCCCCCGCGCCGTCGCGGCTGCGGCGCAGAGGGCCGTGGCCGTCGGCGGATCGTCGTCCGCTCGTCGACGATCGTCGTGGCCTCGTCACGCGGCGGGCCCCGACCAGCCCGCGCGACGCGGCAGCTACTGCATCTGCAGGTGGAAGTGGGGCGGGACGCCCTCTTGGAGCAGCTCGACGCCGCCGACCGCGCGGACGACGTCGCGGAACACCTGCTGGTCGCGCCGCGACAGGTCGTAGCTGCGCACGTCCACCGCGTTGGCGGTGAGGTGCCGGGAGATGAAGCAGCCGCGCCCCATCTGCGATCGGATGACGCGCGCCATCTCGCGCACCGCGACCCGACGGCCGCTCCGGCGGTGGCGCCGGTAGGAGCTCTGGATCTCGGAGGCCGCCTCGAAGTCGCGGTAGAGCGACGTGAGGCGCTGGCCGCGGCTCAGCTTCTCGAACATCGCGTCGGCCTGCTCGTGCGGGCTGCGGGTGCCGGAGGTGACGTGCAGCCGGCGCCCCGTGCGCCGATGGTACTCGGCCGCGATCTGCTCCATCGTCTGGGCCATCGCCGGCCCGAGCACGACGTGCTCCTCGCACGTGTACGGCGGCTCCTCCGCCGCTCCGGGGGTCGCCACCCATCCGAGCGCGGCCACGACGGCCGCCACCGCGATCCTGCGCCTCACTCGACGAGTGATACCAGCGGTCGCGGTCGGTGGAGAAATTTCACGCCGGGTCACGGCGGGGCTCGAGGCTGGAGCGCGACCTCGACGATCACCGTGCTGTCCGAGGTGACCTCGATCTCGCGCGTGACGTCCTCGAAGCCCGGCGCGAGGATCGTGACGACGTGGTGCCCCGCGCCCACGTTCTCGAGGCGCACCGGGGCGGTGCCGCGCCGGACTCCGTCGAGCAGCACCACCGCGTCGTTCGCCGGCGTGGTGCGCACCTCGATGCTCGCGACGAGGGCGCTCGCCATGTACGCGTAGAGGCCGCCCGCGCCGAGCGCGACGAGCGCGAGCGCGACGACGACGCGCAGCAGCCAGCTCCCGGCGCCTCGCTTGGCGGAAGGGGGGCCGATGACCTCGGTCGAGACGCGGTTGCGCTGCGTCGGCTCGCGCGCGGCGGCGGCCTTCTCCTCGGCGCTCGGGAGCAGCCGCTCGATCACCGCGCTGTCGATCTGCGACGGCTCGAGCGAGACGTCGAGGTCGTCCGCGAGGGCGCGCGGGTCGACCGGCGCGCCGGGCGTCGAGACGTCGTCGCGGTGGAAGTAGACCTCGGTGGGCCCGTCGTCCTCGGGCAGCGGCGCGTCGGTCCGGAAGGGGAGCGGCTCGTCGCTGATGATCGTCTCGCCGATCTGATCCCAGTCGGGCGGCTCGGGGTCGCCGGGGTCCTCGATCTGGAGATCGGTGACCGAGTTGCGGCGCGGCTCGTCGGCGCTCGTGACCTGCGGGCGCCCGAGCTGATCGAACGCGTCGAGGCGCACGCGCTCGGTGTGCAGCTCCTTGCGGAACGCGTCGCGCATCCACGTCACGAGGCTCACCCGGTCGTAGCCGGGCTCGTGCGCGGCGACGAACGCGCGCAGCGCGGCCGCCATCTCGGCGGCGCTCTGCCAGCGCTCGGCGGGGTCGGCGGCGTGGGCGCGGAGGAGGATCGACGCGAGCGCCTCGGGCACGTCGGGCCGCAGCTCGCCGATCGGCTCCGCCTTGACGTACTTCACGTTCTCGAGCGCTTCGAACGCGTTCTCGCGAGCGAAGAGGGTGCGCAGCGTGAGCAGCTCGTAGAGGCAGGTGCCGACCGCGAAGAGATCGGAGCGCCCGTCGATCTTGGAGCCCTTCACCTGCTCGGGGCTCATGTAGCCGACCTTGCCCTTGAGGACGCCGGCCTGGGTCTCGGTGCTCCGCGACTGCGCCTTGGCGATGCCGAAGTCGATCAGCTTCACCACGCCGTCGAAGCTCACGAGCACGTTCTGCGGCGAGACGTCCCTGTGGATCAGCCCCATCGGCTTGCCGTGGCGGTCGGTGAGCCGGTGCGCCGCGTCGAGCGCCTCGAGCATGCCGATCCCCGTCCACGCGACGAAGCTCGGCGAGAGCTGCGCGCCGAGGAGCTTCACGCGCCGCATGATCTGGAGCAGGTCCTTGCCCCAGACGAAGTCCATCGCGAGGTAGTGCGACCGACCGATGCGCCCGAGCTCGAGGATGCGCGCGATGCCCGGGTGCGAGAGACGCCCCGCGATCTTCGCCTCGTCGAGGAACATGCGGATGAAGTCGTCGTTCTCGGCGAGCGACGGCTTGATGCGCTTGATCGCGATCAGATCCGAGACCTGGTCGGCCTCGAACCGCTTCGCGAGGTAGACCTCCGCCATCCCTCCCACCGCGATGCGCTCGAGGAGGAGGTAGCGTCCGAACGGCGCGAAGCGGGGCGGCTCGGAGGAAGTCGTGCGCCCGGTCATCGGACGCTCGGTCTCATCCCGCTCGAAGCCGGTCGCGGAGCTCTTCGAGCTCGCTCTCCCAGTCGTCCACGTCGCCGCTGTCCTCGAGCTGCGCGCGCAGCCCGGAGCGGTGAAGGACCACCCCGAGCGCGTGCATCGCGAGGGGCAGGGCCTCGTCGAGGTCGACGCCCGGGTTGTCGAAGCAGAACTGGCGGACCTCCTCGGGCAGCAGCTCCGCGGGGCGCTCGCCGAGCGCGGCCACGGTCTCGGCCGCCGCGATCGCGAACGCCGCCTGCGCGGAGCTCGGCACGTCGCCTTGCTCCTCCATCTGGAGGACGACGTCGAACGTCTCCTCGAGGATGTGCTCGTCGGCGTGCTCCAGGCCCTCGGCCCAGGTCATCGCTGCTTCGTTGTCGAACGCTCCGGTTCCCCAGATGTGAAGCGCTCCGTCGTTCTTCTGCGCCGCGAGTCCCACCAGTCTCGTCTCCGTGCTTGCGGCGAGAGAGCCGCGCAGGCGCAATTGCACAGTCCAGCCGCGCTTTGCAAGCGCCGATCAGAACGACGCGACGATCACGGTGATGTTGTCGGACCCGCCGCCCGCCTTGGCCCCCTCGATCAGGGCCTCGCACGCGCCCGCGGCGGTGCGCGCGGTCCGCAGCTCGTGGGCGATGCCGGCGTCCGAGACGTGGCCGGTGAGCCCGTCCGAGCAGATCAGGATGCGGTCCCCCGCCTGGAGCCGGAGGCTGTGCGCCTCGGCGCGCACGCTCTCGCCGCCGCCGCCGACGACGTTGACGAGGATGTGATCGAAGCGCGACGGCTCGTTGCCGATCGCGCCGCTGGCCCGGAGCGCTTGCCCGACGGTGTGGTCGGTCGTGATCTGGGTGAGCTCGTCGTCCCGGAACAAGTAGAGGCGGCTGTCGCCCGCGTGCGTGACGTAGAGCTTGGGCCACAGCGCGTAGGTGACGGTGAGCGTCGTGCCGGGCTGGAGCTGGTCGATCCGCTTGCGCACCGCGACCGTCTCGAGGCGCTGCTGGCACCGGCTCATCGCCTCGCCGAGCTTCTCGAGCAGCTCCTTCTCCTCGTCCTCGTCGGGCTGGGTGACCCACGGCATCGCGTAGAGCGCGAACTGCGCGATCATGTCGACCGCGACCGCGCTCGCGACCTCGCCGCCGCCGTGGCCGCCCATCCCGTCGGCGACCATCATCAGGGTGCCCTTGGGGCCGGGGATCCGGCGCTGCACCTTGGGCACCTGCAGGCTCGAGTCGAGCACGTCGAGCCACCGACCGAGGTCGGCGATCAGGTAGGTGTCCTCGTTGTGATCGCGGAGGCACCCGACGTCGGTCGCGCCGGCGAGATCGATCCCGTGCTCCTGTCGGCGAGCCCGGTCGGCCGAGCGGGGTCGCAGGACGGGCAACGTCTCGTCGTTGAACTCGGGCGTATCCCATTCCCCATCGCTCATCGCGGCCTCCGCTCGCCCATGTATATCACCGCTCGTCGACGAAGAACTCGACTCGGCGGTTACGCTCGTGACAGTCCTCCGAGTCCTCGTGACACAGCGGGTAGGTCTCGCCGTACCCCTGCGACGTGACCTCCTGCTCGACGCCGGCCGTCCGCAGGTACTCGGCGACCGCGGCGGCGCGGCGCTCCGACAGCTCCCGGTTGTGCGAGGCGCTCCCGTCGGTGCTGCTGTGCCCCTGGACCTGCAGCCGCACGAGGTTGGGGTGCTCGGCCATCAGCGCGGCGACCCGATCGAGCACCGCGTGCGACTCCGGGAGGATGCGGTCGCTGTCGTTGGCGAAGTGGATCTGGTGGTTGAACACGATCCGGTTGGACCGGAGCTCGACCTCGAGCGGCGGCGGGGGCTCGTCGCCGCCGCCGGTCTCGACGTCGGGCGAGCTCGTCCCGCCGCACCCGGCGGCGAGCCCGCACAACAGCAGCCACGAACCGACCCGCACCATCGTCCCCTACGTCCGCGTCAGCACGTGCTGTTCGAGCACGAACGCGGTGAGCGTCCCCTCGAGGACCACGCGGTCGCCGACCGAGGCCGTCACGTCGATCGAGCGCTTCTTGCCCTTCTCGGCGGTCACGGAGGCTCGGGCGATCACGGCGTCTCCGACCGCGACGGGCGCGGTGAAGCGCAGGTCGGCGCTCCCGAGGACCACGTGCGGGTGGTTCACCGCGAGCATGCCGGCGTAGTCGGCGAGGCCGAAGACGAAGCCGCCGTGCACGAGGCCCTGCTCGTCCGCCGCCATCTCGGGCGTGGTGAGCAGGCGCGCGCTGGCCTCGCCGGGCTCGATCGCGATCACCTCCCCCACGAGGCGGGTGGAGATCGCCAGGTGTGTGGCCGCATCCGCCATGGCGTGCGGTTATCCCATCCCAGCCGGGCACGGCGCCATACCAAATCGGTTACCGACCGGATACCATCGCCCGCGTGGAGCCGCTCGACGCGGAGGCCCTGGACGGATTCGCGATGCTCGAGGGCGTCGGCCTCACGGCGCGTCGTGAGCTCCTCGCCGCGGCGGTGCACCGCGAGCTGCAGCCGCACGACCTCTTGATCGAGCAGGGGGTGCGGCACGCGAAGATGTTCCTCGTGCTCTCGGGCGAGCTCGGCGTGCACCTCGAGTCGCCCGAGTCCGATCCGGTGGCGCTGATCGGGGCGGGCGAGACGGTGGGCGAGCTGTCGGTGCTCGACGGCTCCGAGGCGTCCGCTTACGTCGTCGCCAAGACGCCCGCGACGCTGCTCGAGATCGGCGAGGACGACTTCTGGGGCCTCACCAACGTGAGCCACGCGTTCGCGCTGAACCTGCTCCTCGCGCTCGCCTCGCGCCTGCGCGCGAACAACGCGCAGGTCTCGAAGAACGTCGAGAAGCGCCGCATGTACGAGCGCGCCGCGATGTTCGACGGGCTCACCGGGATCCACAACCGGCGCTGGCTCGACGAGACGCTGCACCGGATGGTCGAGCGCAACGCGCGCGGCGGCGGTCACCTCTCGGTGTCCCTGATCGACATCGACCACTTCAAGTCCTTCAACGACACCTACGGCCACGCCGCGGGGGATCACGTCCTCACCGTGGTCGCGACGACGCTCGCCGCGAACCTGCGCCCGACCGACCTCGTCGCGCGCTTCGGCGGCGAGGAGTTCGTGATCATCTTCCCGGACACCGAGATCAAGCTCGCGCAGATCGCGGCCGAGCGGGTCCGCGAGGCGGTGGCGGCGGAGAAGCTCTCCATGCCCGACGGCACCGCGCTGCCGTGCGTGACGATCTCGATGGGCGTCGCCGAGCTCGAGGGCGGCGAGTCCGTCCCCGACCTCCTCAAGACCGCCGACCTCGCGATGTACCGCGCCAAGCAAGCCGGCCGGAACCGCGTGATGGTCGGGCACCGCTCCGACCTCGACGGCAAGTGAGGGGGGCGCCGTGAGCTCGGGCCTGCGCACCGACGAAGAGCGGAACATGGACGCCGACATCCAGGCGGCCGAGCCCCCGATCCTCGTGAAGGCGGCCGCCGTCGCGCAGGCCCTCACGGGGTTGTTCGTGACCCTCACGGGCGTGCAGGTGCTCGGCGTCACGTGGCGCGCGGAGTGGGCCAACTACGTGCCGCCCGCGCTCTGCGTGATGGGCGCGCTCGCGATCTTCTTCGCCGCGATGCAGTACCGCGCGCGGGCGTGGGCGGGGATCGCCTCGGCCATCAACGGCGGCCTGCTCGGGCTGCTGATGGTCGGCTGGCTCTTCTACACGTTCACCACCGTGCTGAGCTGCATGATGTACCTCGCGATCCCCCTCTCGGGGCTGAGCGCGATCCTGAACCTGGTCTCCATCGGCGCGATCCTCCGGACGGCCCAGGCCCGTCAGCGCCTCTCGGATCGCGGCCTCGACCTCGGCCTCTGACAATCGGTGGCCGGCTGCTAGAGTCCCCGGCCGTGTGGTCCCGAGCCGTACCCGCCCTGCTGTCGCTCCTGATCCTGAGCTGCGGCACCCCCCTGACCCAGCTCGTCGCGGTGGTGAGCTCCGACCTCACGGGGGTCACCGCGATCCGCGTGCGCTCGCTGCGCGCCGACGCCGACGTCGAGGAGGAGCTCTCGAGCGTCGTCGTGCGCCTCGAGGGCGGCACCGCGCTGCCCGTGGCGGTCGCCGTCGAGCCCTTCGACCTGATGGACATCGGCCGCGTCATCGTCGAGGCGGAGGCGCAGAACGCGATGGGACAGCGGATCGTGGCGCGCCGCGCGACGACCGAATTCCGTGAGGGCGAGCAGCTCGCGCTGCCCCTCTCGCTCCGCGAGAGCTGCCGCCGCGTGATGTGCCCGTCCGGGAACACGTGCGGCGAGATGGGCTGCGCGACGCAGGAGGTCCCGGTCTCCTCCCTGACCTCGTTCGAGGGGGTCGTCGACGCTCCCTGAACGTCGTTGGCAATCGGGCCAGGGGTACGTACGCTCCGGGGGACCGTGAGCGAACAGCTACCCCAGCCCGGCGATCTCATCGGCGTTCGCTATCGGATCGAGTCGCTCCTCGGTCAGGGGGGGATGGGCGCCGTCTACGCCGCGCTCAACCAGGCCACGGGCCGCGCGGTGGCCATCAAGTGGATGCTCCCGGGGGCCGCGCGCTCGAAGGAGTCGCTCGCGCGGTTCCTGGCCGAGGCGCGCGCGACCGCGAAGATCGAGCACCCCAACGTCATCCAGATCCTCGACGTGGGTCAGGACGGCGACGCGCCGTTCCTGGTGATGGAGCGCCTGCGCGGCGAGTCCCTCGCGGACCGCCTCGAGCGCGGCCCGCTCGGCGTCGAGGAGACGCTCGACGTGATGATCGACGCCTGCAAGGGCGTCCACGAGGCGCACCTCGAGGGGATCATCCACCGCGACCTCAAGCCGGACAACATCTTCCTCTGCCAGGGCAAGGACGGCTCGAAGCGGCCGCCGAAGGTCCTCGACTTCGGCATCAGCAAGCTCTACGACGACGACACGCCGGGCGCGCCGGGCGGCGGGCCGATGACCAAGACGGGCATCGCGATGGGCACGCCCTGGTACATGTCGCCCGAGCAGATCAACGCCGCGGGCAACCCCGACGGTCGCTACGACGTCTACGCGATGGGGGTCGTGCTCTACGAGTGCCTCGCTGGTCGCCCCCCCTACGACGCCGACGGGCTCTTCGAGCTCGTGCAGCAGATCGCCGCCGGCCAGGCGCCGCCGCTCCGCCTGCGCGCGCCGCAGTGCCCGCCCGATCTCGAGCACGTCGTCGCCCGCGCGATGGCCGCCAACCGCGACTACCGGCACCCCTCGATGAAGGATCTGGTCGCGGACCTCGAGGGGATCCGCGCGCGCATGCGCAGCGGCCAGCCCGCGCCGCAGATCCCGCAGACGGGCGCGCAGGCCTATCACACGCCGCCCCCGATGGGCTCGAACAGCGGCCCGTACTCGCAGCCCGGGCACTACGCGACGCCCGCGAGCGGCGGCTACGGGACCCCGCCGCCCCAGACCGGCTCGCTGCCGCTGGGCATGATGCCGACGGGCGCGATGCACCCGCCGAGCGGCCCGATGATGCATCAGGCGCCGCCGAGCTCCGGCAGCGGCAAGGGCCTCGCGATCGGGCTCGGCATCGGCTTGCTCGCCGTGCTCTTCCTCTCCGTCCTCGGCGTGGGCGGCGCGATCTACGCGTTCTCCGGGGACGACGACGACTCGGGCGGCGGCGGCGGTGGCGGCATCGCCGGCGTGGGCGGTGGCGGCGGCGGCGGCGGCTTCGGGGGCATCGGCGGCGGCGAGCCGGAGGCCAACCCCCGGGATCCGTCGATCGACGTGACGTTCAGCGGGGCGTGCAGCCCGACGTTCAACGCGCGCCGGATGGTCACCGGCGGCGGCGGCAACGTGAACGTCATGTCGAGCAACATGGGCGGGCTCACCGGCGCCGTGTACATGGGCTTCCCCGGCGGGCCGGGCACCTACCAGCTGTCGACGCAGCAGCGCATGGACACCCAGACGGCGATCAACGTGATGGTCGGCCAGTCGATGTGGACGAACATGACGACCGACGTCATGGCCGTCCGCAACGGGCGCATCGCCGACCCGGTGAGCGGCTCGGTCGAGGTCCGCTCGTTCGACTCCGACCTCGCGACCGCCGACGTCACGTTCACGAACGTGACCCTGCAGAACATGAGCAACGGCTCGATCTGCACGCTCAACGGGCGCCTGCAGGCGCGCGGCACGACCTACGGGATGTGACGATGCCCGACGACGTCTGGCCGGAGCCCGCCTACGTCGTTCGCACCAAGCGGCTCGAGCTGCGGTGCTACGAGCGCTCGGACGTGGCGACGGTGCACGAGGTCATCCTCGACAACACCGAGGCGCTGCGCCCGTGGATGCCGTGGATCCAGCACGAGCCGATGTCGCTCGAGGAGCGGGGGGAGCTGCTCCGCGCGTTCCGCGCGCGCTTCGACGCCGGCGAGGACTTCATCTACGGCGTCTTCGACCGCGACGGCGGCGCCTACATCGGGGGGTGCGGCCTGCACCCCCGCGTCGGCGCGCGCGCGCTCGAGATCGGCTACTGGATCGCCGAGGACCGCTGGGGCCAGGGCCTCGCGACGGAGCTCGCGGCGGCGCTGACCCGCGTCGGCTTCGAGCGCATGGAGGCCGAGCGGATGGAGATCCGCGTCGTGCCGCACAACACGCGCAGCCTCGCCGTCCCGCGCAAGCTCGGGTATACGAGGGAAGGTACCTTGCGCGGCGTCCTCGACCGCGCGCGCGACGGCCGGGACGACCTGGTGGTCTTCGGGATGCTGCTCGACGAGCTCGACGAGAGCCCGGCCGCGTACGCGCCCATCGAGCTGGAGGGGTTCCTACCCGATGCGTGAGCTGGTGTTGAGGGGCCGCGGGCCCAACACGATGACCTTCGAGTCCCTGCGCGCGTTCGCCGACGACCTCGAGGCGCACCCGGACGCGCCGGTGCTCTTGTACGGCGAGGGCAACGCCTTCAGCGCGGGCCTCGACCTGAAGGCGCTCGCCGACGGAGATCCGCGCGCGGTGACCGACGAGATCGAGCGCGTGGTGCGGCTCCTGTTCCTGCACCCGGCGCCGACCGTCGCGGCGGTCAACGGCCACGCGGTCGCCGGCGGCTGCCTCGTCGCGCAGGCCTGCGACCTGCGCCTCGCGACCGACGACCCGTCGATCAAGATCGGGATGACGGGCGTCGCGCTCGGGATCACCTACCCGCCGGTGGTCATGCGCTTGCTGCGCCATCGGCTGCCGAGCCATACCATCGAGCGCGTCCTGCTCGAGGCGGAGCGCCACGACCCCCAGTCCGCCGCCGCGCTCGGGCTCGTCGACGAGGTGGTGCCCGACGCCATCGCCCGAGGCCGCGAGCGGCTGGCCGCGCTCGCGAAGCACCCGCGCCACGCGTACGCCGAGGCGAAGCTCGCGCTGCGGCGCGGCGCGCTCGACGTCGACGAGGCGGAGCGGGCTCGCTTCGAGGCCGCCGCGGCGGAGGCCTGGGACCCCTCGCGCTTCGCCCCACCTCGACGCGACTGACCCGCGTCTGTTATGGGTGCTCCCATGACGAACCCGGTCGCCGCGATGGCCACGTGGATTGGTGCGCTCTCTCGAGGTGGTCTGCTGATCGGGCAGGCCGAGGAGGAGGGCGCCGAGCTCGCGCTCGCGGTGCTCGGAGAGGACGGCCTCGTGGCGCTGCGCGAGTGGTTCGCCGCGCGCCCCGCCGACGTCGTCGATCGGGAGCGGCGCGGCGCGATCCACGCCTGCATCTGGATGGCCCACGCGGACCGCGACGTCGCCTCCGAGGAGGTGGAGATGCTGCAGTCGATCATCGCGGCGAGCGATCTGCCGCCGAAGGTCCAGGACGAGCTCCTCGCGGCGATCGAGACGCCGCTGGACTCGTCCGCGATCGCCGACGAGCTCACCCAGCCCGGCCTCCGCGAGCTCGTGCTCGCGCTGACGCTGCAGCTCGCGCAGTCCGACCACCGCCTCGACCCCGACGAGCAGAGCGCGTTCGACGAGCTCGCCGAGGCGTTCGGGATCGACGACGACCGCGCCGACGCGATCCGCGCGACCGTCGACGAAGGCTGACCCGTGCTCCGAGCCGCCGCGCTGGCGCTCTGCCTCGTCGCCTGCGGCGGGGAGGGCGACCCCGACGCGGGGCGTGACGCGGCGGCGGCCACGGACGTGGAGCTGACCGCGACCCCCGATCCGGCGGAGCTCACCGAGTGCCTCACCGCGCCGCCGCCGGAGGGCGTCGCGCGCGCCAAGCACGTCACCTGCGCGGACGAGCTCGTCGAGGGCGCGCTCGCGATGGGGCGCGTCGGCGACATCGTGATCGAGAACGCGCGCGCGCGGTTCGTCGTGCGCGTCGGCGACGGCGCCGCGAGCACGATCGGCGCGCCCGCGGGCGGCCTCGTCGACGCGGCGCTCCGCGACGGACCGGACCTCCTCAAGGAGCTGTTCCCGCTCTTCGATCTGGTCAGCATGGGCCCGACCGCGATCGAGGTCGTCGACGCGGGCGGCGACGACGAGGCGCGCGTGCGGGTGCTCTTCTCCGACGCCCCGATCGGGCTCGTCGAGACGGTGCTCCCGGACGTCGGCCGCGCGGTGCGGCTCCGCGGCCAGCTCGACTACGTGCTGCGCGCCGACGAGGACGCGCTGCGCGTGACGATCTCGGTGACCACCGAGGCCGGGCTCGGGCGGAGCGGCGCCGCGCTCGGCGTGATCGCGCTGCTCGGCGGCGGGGAGCACTTCGAGCCGGGCGTCGGCGTGCTCGACGACGACCACCTCGGCGGCCCGGGCGGCGCGGTGATCGTCGAGCGCCCGGAGGGCGCCCTCGCGGTGGCGGTCGCCGGCGAGGAGGTGGGGGTCACGCACATCGAGACCATCCAGATGATCCGCGGCCCGCGGGCGACGCTGGTGCAGGGCGCGCTCACCACGATCGAGGCGCGCGTCGCGGTCGGAGAGACCGCCGCGGCCGCCGCCGCGGGCGCGCTCGAGGGCGAGCCGACGACCCTCACGGGCGTCGCCGGCGAGCGCGTGCTCGTCGCGCTCGCGGACGGGACGCCCTGGCTGCGCTCGCGGTTCGGCGCCTCCAGGCAGATCACGTTCCCCGCGCCGACGGGCGCCGCGCTCACGATGACGCCCGGCTTCGGGCCCTTCTTCGAGGCGCCCTCGGCGCCGCTCGCGGCGACGCTCTCGGCCGCCCCCGCCGGCGCGCTGGTGATCGCGGCGACGGTCGACGGCGTAGCCGGGGTGCCGGTCCGCGCGACGGTCGAGCGCGCCGGCCTCGAGGTGGCGCGCGTGGCCGCGCTCGGAGAGCGGACGATCCCGCTGCCTCCCGGCGACTACCGCGTCACGATCAGCCACGGCCTCGAGCACGACGCGGCGACGATGGACGTGACGCTCGGCGACGGCGACGCGGTCCGCCTCGAGCCGGATCTGGTGCGCGCCATCGACACCGACGGCTGGGTCTCGGTGGACCTGCACCTGCACAGCGACCTGTCGACGGACAGCGTGCACCCGGTCGAGGACGCCGTCCGGCTCCTCGCGGCGGAGGGCGTGCAGGCGGCGGCGGCCACCGACCACGACTACGTGACCGACTACGCGCGGATCGGCGCGCTCGCGGGCGTCGACCTCGCGCTCGTGAGCGGCGTCGAGGTCTCCACCACGACGTTCGGTCACATCAACGGCTACCCGCTCCTGCCGCGCCCGGACCGCTCGGGGGCCGGCGCGCCGGCGTGGTTCGACATGACCCCCGCCGACGTCTTCGGCGCCCTGCGCGAGGCCGGGGACCCGGCCCGGGGCGGCGCGCTCGTCCAGATCAACCACCCGCGGCTCGGCGACGCGTCGTTCTTCGGCGCGCGCCGGCTCGACCGCGAGATGGGGACCCTCCTCGAGCCCGAGGACCTGGGCTTCGAGGTCCTCGAGGTGTGGAACGGCTACACGCGAGGGGGCAACGAGGATTCCTTCCTCGACTGGCTCGCGCTCCTCGCCGCGGGGCGCCGCTTCACCATGGTCGGCAACAGCGACTCGCACGTCCCCGACCGGCCGCCGGGCTCCCCGCGCTCGTTCGTCCGCGTGGCCGACGAGGGCGACTGGGACTGGTCCGAGCTCCGGCGCGGGCTCGCTGCGGGCGAGGTCACGGTGGCCGCGGGGGTGTTCGTCACCGCCGAGCTCGCCGGCCCCGCCGCGGGCTCGGTCCCCGTCCACGTCCGCGTCCAGGCGCCGCCGTGGGCGCGGGTCGATCGCCTCCGCGTCTACGCGGGCCGCGAGGCGACGGTCGACCAGCCGATCGTGGAGTCCTCGGACCCGGTGCGCTTCGATGGGATCGTCGACGTCCCCCTCGACGGCGCCGGCTTCGTGGTGGTCCGCGCCGACGGACCGGCCGCGCCCGCGCCGATCCAGCACTTCGAGCCCGTAGGCGTCACCAACCCCCTGTTCCTGCCCTGACGCCTTTCTCGGAACCCGCGCGGCTCGCGGTCGTCAGAGCCCGGTGGAGGTACCGACGTGAACGCCGACGACTTCGAGCGCGAGCACATGACCCTCGACGGCCCCGTGCGGTTTCGCGATCGCCACAGCAGCAAGCTCGCGCTCGCGACGCTCCTGGTGCTGCCCACGCTGCTCGGGGCGATGGTCGCGTTCGACCTCGACCCCGGGGTCATCGTCTTCATGAGCCTGGTCGGCGCGGTCGGGGTGGCGCTCGACCTCGCGCTCTCGAGCTACCGGGTGGTGCTCACGAGCGCGACCCTGCACGTGCAACACGGCTTGCGAATCGAGAAGATCCCCGTCGCCACCATCGAGCGCGTGGTCGTCGTGCCGCACCAGCGCGGCGACTCGCTGTTCGGGCGCGGGCCGTACGAGCAGTCCCTCGACGGCTCCGTGCGCCGCTACCGCAAGGAGGGGCTGCGCGACACGGTGCGCGTCGAGTGGCGCTTCGCGGGGCGACGCCGGACGACGATCATCGGCACCGATCGCGCGGCCGATCTCGCCGGGGCGCTCGCCGACGCGCGGCGCGGTGGCGTGAACGTGCGCGTCGAGGTGGAGGCGGCGGAGCGTGATGAGGCGGTGGCCGAGGTGCCTCGGCTCGAGCGCGGGGCGACGGCTCGCCGCTAACGGCGGCGCACGCTCACGCCCGGACCGAGCGCGCGCACCGACGGCGCCCGCTCCACCTGCACGCGCCGCTCGGAGCGGCGGGGGGCCTCTCGGCGCGGGGGAGCCTGCGCGGGAGCGCTGCGAGCGCTCGGCATCGAGTAGCGCGGCTGCTCCACCCTTCGGGGCGCCGACTCGACGGGGCGCGAGTAGACCCGGGGCTCCTGGACGGGCGCCGAGTACACGCGCGGGGGCGCCTGGATCGGCGGCGCGTAGACGCGCTCGGGCCGCGCCGAAGGCATCGGCCGGATCACCCGCGTCGGGCCGGGCGCCACGATCCGCGGACCCGCCGAGTAGACCGGGGCGCGCGGCGGCGGCGCGGCGACGGGGCGGTCGACGGCGACGGGCGGCGCCGAGCGACCGCGCTGATCGAACACGACGGTGTCGCGCACGCCGCGTCGCCCGAGCACCACGGTCTCTCGCGGGCGCGGGGCCTCGACGAGCGGGGCCCGCGCCGGTCCGCGCGCGACGACCGAGCCGCCGCGCGCCGCGGGGACGCCATCGCCGCGCACGATCACGCTGCCGCCCGAGGCGCGACCCACGCCCGGCCCGCCGCCGCGCGTCACGACGCTCCCGCCGGTGGCGCGCTGCACGCGGCGCTCGCGCATCCAGCGCCGGTCGGGGCGGCTCGGCAGCGGGCGGCCGCTCGCGTACACCGTCGGCAGGTACGACGGCTCGACCGCGTAGTACGCGACGCTGTCGTAGAGCAGGTAGGTCGACTGGATGAACATCCACGCGCTCGGCATCGGGTCGACGTTCACCATGCGCGGCGCCCAGCCGACGTACTGATCGGTCTCGCGCCAGTCGACCCACGCGGGCGACCACTGCGAGTCGGGGATCCACGCCCAGCGGCCGTCCTCGAGCACCGTCCACGAGCCGTAGTGGCAGACGGCCCAGCCGATCGCGTCGTAGCTGACCCACACCAGGTCGTCGCCGCTCTGCGCCCAGTGCCCGTTGCGGTAGGGCCGGTAGTCCGGGTCCGCGGGCACGAACACCTGCCCGTACCGCGGGTGGCCGAGCCACTCGCCGTAGGGCGCGAGCTCCTGGAAGAAGACCTCGATCTCGATGCGGGCCTGCGGCTGCGCGGGGGACACGCCGATCGCGGTGGGCTCGGCCACCGCGTACGTCGCCTCGGAGCCGTAGTCGCCGCCGTAGGAGATGTCGCCGCCGTACTCGACGGATCCGCAGCCGACCAGGAGGACGAACCAGGGCGCGAGGCGAGCAGGCATGACGTCATGCTGAGGCGTCGCCGCGCCCCCTTCACGTCGAAAAAGGGCGCGGCGCCCAGAAAGACGCCCGGCTCACTCCGAAGAAGGGGGCAGCTCGGCGAGGAGCGCGCGCATGTCCGCGACCGCGGGGACCGGCACGTCGGCGGCCCCCCACGCCTCGATCACGCGGCTCGCGAGCTCGCGCGCGCGCGCCGTGTCGCCGCGCGCGACGGCGCGTCGGGCGGCGAACGCCCAGGCGGGGTGGATCCCCGCGAACTCGTTGCGGTCCATCAGCGCGGCGAGGAGCGTGTCGAGCAGGTCGAGCTCGCTCGCGCGCACGAAGGCCTCCGGGTCGATGAGCGTGTGCCCGTTGCGCACGAGCCGACGCCACGCCCGCACCGCCCCGGCGTCGTCGCCCTGCACGTAGCGCTCGGCGCCCGCGAGCAGCGCCTCGGCGGTCGAGCGACGGCCCGCGCGCGCCGCCCGGTCCTCGCGCAGCGCGCGCAGCCGCGCGAAGCAGGGCTGGACCAGCGGCTCGCTCGCGCGCATGCAGATCGCGATCGCCGAGACCTCGTAGTGCGGCTCGCTGACCATCAGGCGGTGCGGCTCGGCGAGCACGAAGCGCTCGGCGAGCGGGTCGGCGGCCTCGTGCTCGCGGCCGAGGAACGACGCGAGGCTCATCAGCGTCTCGACGCAGTCGGTGTCGCCGTAGAGGAAGTCACCGAGCCGATCGCGCTCGGCGAGCGCGCTCGCCATGCGGTCGAACGCGCGGCCGAAGTGCGCCTCGCTCATCTCCACCCGCGCGCGCAGGTACTCGCCCGCGATGCGGAGGTCGGGGTCACCGGTGGCGTAGCGCGCGGCGATGGCGCGGACCTCCTCGCGCCGGTCGGTCTTGAGCAGCGCGTGGCTGAGGTAGATGCCGTAGAGCGGGAGCTCGCCGCCGCTGAGGTACGCCCGCCGGAGCCACGGGATCGAGCGGTCGAGCCGGTGCACCGGCAGGGCGAGCGTGCGCCACGCCTCGGGCCGCCCCGGGAGCCACGCCGCGAGCGCGCGGGTCGCCGCGTACGCGCCCTCCGAGCCGAGCATCAGCCGCACGAGGTGGACCCGCAGGAACCAGTCGTGGGGGAGCTCGCGCGCGGCCGTGAGCAGCAGGTCCCGCGCGCGATCGAGGTCGCCCAGCTGCTGCCAGATCTGGACCTCGCCCTTGGCCAGCGTGGCGCGCGCGTACGGGTGGGTGGCCTCGCGCCGCGCCGTCGCGAGCTCCTCGGCGAGCGCCCGCGCCTCGGGGGGCTCCATGCCCTCCACGTTCTCCGGCGCGGTCAGCGCGAGCGCCGCCGGCGACGATCGATCGAGCGGCGGCGGGTGCAGCCGCTCGACGCCCTCCGCGCCGGCGCGGGTGCAGGAGCGCTGGACCTCGCCGGTCGTCGGCCCGAGCGCGTCGCGGCGCTCGATCAGCATGCGGCACGCGGCCTCCGCGCCGACGCCCGAGAGCGTCCCGTAGCCGAGGTCGTAGTGGATGCCGAGCGCGATCTCGACGTCGTCGGTCCCGACCCACGGGGCGATGTCCTCGACGAGCGTGGTCCGCGTGGGCAGCGCGTCGGACGCCGCGATCGCGTCGACGGCCTCGGCCACCGCGCGGTGCAGCGCGCCGCCCTCGCCGTGCGCCGTCGCGAGGGGCTCGGGGTTGCTCGCGGTGCGCAGCTCGAGGTCGACGGTGAACGTGTCCTCCGCGGTGCGGGTGACCCGCCCGCCGATCCAGCCGTCGAGCGCGCGCGCGGCGGTCAGGGTCCGCTCGGTCACGCCGTCCGCGACCCACGGGTCCTCGGGGAAGTCGTCGTCGGCGACCAGCTCGAGCTCCACGAGCTCGGCCGGGAAGCGCGTCCGCGCGGGGTCGCCCCCGAGGCGCCACAGGAGCCGCTCGCAGACCTGGTCGGCGACCATCGCGCCGAGCCACGACGACGGCGCCTCCACCCCGCTCGCCTCGACGAGCGGGCAGCCGATCACCGCGTCGTCCCCGAGCGCGGTCACGACCGGCTCCGGGTCCGGCCGCGGGTCGTGCTCCCAGAGCAGGCCCACCGCGAGCGCGAGCGCGAGCACCGCGCCGCCGCCGACGACCCAGGGGAGCCACGCCGCGGCGCCCGTCGCGGGCGCGATCGGGGGCAGCGGCGCGGTGGTCGCGGCCGGGGCGGCGGGCTCGCGATCCACGCTGTCGTCGAACGAGTCGATGAGGGCCCGCGCGAACGCGGTCGCGTCGTCGAAGCGCTGCTCCGGCTCCTTCGCGAGGGCGCGGGCGAACACGCGGTCGGTGCTCAAGGGCAGCGAGCTCTCGAGGCTGCTCGGCGGCGGCGCGTCGTCGACGAGGATCTGCGCGAGCACCGCGGCGGCGTTCTGCCCGTCCCACGGGAGCTGACCGGCGAGCGCCTCGTAGGCGGTCGTCGCGAGCGCGAACTGATCGCTCTTGGGCCCGACGCCCTTGCCCCGCGCCTGCTCGGGCGCGAGGTAGCTGAGCGTCCCCATCAAGGCGCCTTCCTTGGTGAGGTGCTCGACCTCGGTCGGCGTGTCGCCCGCGATCGTGTCGGCGGTCGCGACGCCGAGCGCCTTGGCGAGGCCGAAGTCGAGGAGGCAGGCCCGCCCGTCCTCGCGGACCATGATGTTCTCGGGCTTGATGTCCCTGTGGATCACCCCCGAGCGGTGCGCGTGATCGAGCGCGTCGGCGATCTGGCGGATGATCTCGAGCAGCGTCGCGCGCTCGATCGGCCCCTCGCGCATGACCTCGCGGAGGGAGCGCCCGCGGACGAGCTCCATCACGAGGTAGCTGCTGCCGTCCTCGCTCTCGCCGACGTCGTAGACCTGCGCGATCCCGGGGTGCTCGAGCGCCGCCGCCGCGCGCGCCTCGCGCTTGAGCCGCGCGCGCGCCTTCTCGCTGTCGACGAGCTCCTTGGCGAGCGTCTTGATCGCCACCAGCCGACCGAGCTTCTCGTCGCGCGCGCGGTAGACGACGCCCATGCCGCCGGCCCCCAGGGGACCCATGACGCGGTACCGCTGGTCGATGCGCGTGCCGGGCTCGAGCGTGCCCATCGTCGGGGATCCTACTTCACTCCGGCGCCGCGAGGCCGTGCGCCGCGGCGCCCGGGTCGGTCACGTCGGAGGCCCTGAAACAGAGGACGGCGGTCGGCTCGTCGCCGCCGTGGAACGCCCACCCGAAGCAGCGCTGCTCGCCCTCGGCCTCGACCTCGTGGCCGAGGCCGACGCGCGCGCTGACGACGCCCGCTTCGCGGCCGCCCGGCCAGAACACCGGCACGCCGGGCTCGACGAGCGGGGGCGCGGGCTCGGCGGGCGCGGTGGCGTCGACCGAGGCCTCGGGCGCCTCCGCGATCACGTGCGAGGGGACGCGCACGCGCAGCGCCCCGCACACGCTGCTCAGCTCGACGAGCGCCTCGGACCCGCGCATGTCGACGATCGCGACCGGCGCGTCCTCGGTCGCGTCCGCCGAGTGGACGCGCCCCGTCTGGCCGAGGATCGGGACCCCCGCGCGGAGCGCCTCGATCGAGAGTCGGCCGTTCATCGGCCCGGGCTGGGCCAGCGACTCGCTCGGGAGGTAGCGCAGCCCGACCTCGCTCGGGTCGAGGCGGACCACCGTGCTGAGGTCGCCGAGGCGCGCGCGATAGAAGTGCGGCTGCGTGAGCCGCTCGAGCGGGACGCCGCGGCCGAGCCGGATCGAGGTGCCGTCGTCGAAGCGCTGCGCGACCTCGCGGACGGTGACCGACGTCAGCGCGCGACTCGAGACGTGCAGGCGCAGGCGGAACGGGAGGAGGCCGGGCAGGTCCGGGACGCAGTGATCGGCGCCGGGGCGGCCGAGGGTCTCGACGGTCGCCCAGCCGTCGCGCTCCCGCACGACGTGCACGGCGACGAAGGTGTCGCCGAGCCACGGCGCGCGCGCCGCGCCGGGCGGCGCGAGCGAGATCGTCGGCGCGCGCGGATCGGGCGCGACGTGGAAGCTCGCGCCGGCCCACACGACCGCGAAGCTCGACGCCTCGGGCGCCGTCTCCCGGGGCTGCCATTGCAGGCGCTGGGGCCCGCACGCGGCGAGCGACAGCGCCAGGGACGCGAGCGCGAGGCGACGCATCACACCTCGGCGCTCGGCGGTCCCGAGAGCCCGAGCGTCGCGAGGATCGCGTCGGTGTGCTCGCCCCGACCGGGCGCGTCCCCGTCGGGGTGCGCCGCGAAGGGCAGCGGCGCGCGCATCCAGCCTCGCGCGTCCGGGAACCCGCGCGCGATCACCTGCGGCTCCCGGGCCGCCTCCGCGGGTGACCGCACGGGCCAGACCGGCACCCCGACCGCGCGCAGCTTCTCGTTCCAGCGCTCCGCGGTGTCGCGTCGCAGCCGGCGCGCGATGACCGGCCGCAGCACGGGGCCCATCGCGACGAGCCCCTGCATCGGGAGGCGCGCCATCGGGCCGAGCTCCAGGACCTCGCAGAGGGACTTCCAGAAGTGCTTCTCGTCGACGATGCCGAGGCTGAGGTGTCCACCTCCCTTGCATCGATACACACCGTACTGCGGCATCGCGTAGAGCTTCGCGCGCTCGAGGTGAGCGACGAGCGGGCGCGTGATGAGCTTGGCGATCGGGTTGCTCCCGGAGAGCGCCTCGTCGGTCTTGCCGGCGAAGTCCACGCCGAGGCCCCAGACGTTCGACCACGAGAGCACCGCGTCGGCCATCGCCACGTCGAGGTAGCGCCCCTCGCCGTCGCGCTCCCGCGCGAGGAGCGCGGCGGTGATGCTGCTGACGGCGACGAGCGACGTCGACAGATCGGCGACCGGCAGCATGCTCCCGCGCGGCGTGTCCTCTTCGTCGCGCTCGAGGTGACAGACCCCCGCGAGGGCCTGCAGGTTGAGGTCGTGGCCGGGGTGCTCGCGGAGCGGGCCGTCCTGACCGAACGCGCTGATCGAGCAGTAGATCAGGCGCGGGTTGAGCTCGCGCGCGCGGTCCCAGCCGCAGCCGAGCCGGGCCATCACGCCGGGGCGGAAGCCGTCGACGAGCACGTCGGCCCAGCGCACCAGGCCCTCGAGCGCGGGCCGGCTCGCCTCGTCGCGGAGGTCGAGGACGACGCTGCGCTTGCCCCGGTTCACCATCGAGAAGAAGGGCTCGATGTGCCGCGCGGGGTCGCCCTTGGGGGGCTCCACCTTGACCACCTCGGCGCCCCAGCTCGTGAGGAGGAAGGTCGCGTACGGGCCCGGCAGGTTCTGGGAGAAGTCCAGGACCTTGAGCCCCTCGAGCATGCGTTGGCTCGCCATTCGCGGCGCAGCATAGCAACATGCGCGGCGTGGACGCGCCGCCCGAGCGGATCGACCGATACGAGATCCTGGGGGTCCTCGGTCACGGCGGCTTCGGGACGGTCTATCGCGCGCGGCACGTGGTCCTCGCGACCGAGGTGGCGCTGAAGGTCCTGTCCTCGGAGCACCTCTCCGAGTCCGGGATGGTGGAGCGCTTCCTGCGCGAGGCGCAGACCGCGGCGGGGGTCGGCAACGCGCACATCATCGCGGTCTCGGACGCGGGCGTGACGAGCGACGGCCGACCGTTCCTCGCGATGGAGCTGCTCGACGGACAGGACCTCGAGCAGCGGATCACCCACGGCGGCCGGCTGCCCGCCGCCGAGGCCGTCGCGATCGGGCTGCAGCTCCTCGAGGGCCTCGGCGCGGCGCACGCGGCGCGGATCGTCCACCGTGACCTCAAGCCGGCGAACATCTTCCTGATCCAGCGCGAGGGTCGCCCCTTCGTGAAGATCCTCGACTTCGGGATCAGCAAGGTGTTCGAGCCGGGCAAGGTCTCCTCGCTCACCAAGACCGGCGCGGTGCTCGGGACGCCCGCGTACATGGCGCCCGAGCAGCTCGAGGACTCGAGCAAGGTCGACCACCGCGCGGACCTCTACGCGACCGGGGCGATCCTGTTCGAGGCGCTCACGGGCCGGCTCCCCTACGAGTCGGAGTCCTTCTCCGATCTGATGGAGCGCGTGAGGGGGCGGCAGTCCGACCGGCTCGACCGCTACCTCGTCGACGCGCCGCCGCGCCTCACGCAGCTGATCGCCAAGGCGCTCGAGCGCGACCCGGCGCTGCGCTTCGCCACCGCGTCGGACATGCACCGCGCGTTGACGGAGGTGCAGGCGATGCTCGGCCCGACGCCGGCGGGCATGCCGGGCTGGTCGGTCGGGGCGATGGCGGCGATCCCGAGCACGGGCGCCCCCGCGCCGTCGCCGTTCGCCAAGGCGGCCACGCCAGCGCCGGCGCACGCCACGCCGCCGCCGACGCAGGGCGGCGGGGGCTACGGCACGCCGCCGCCGTCGTACGGAGGCGGGCCCTCGTACGCGACGCCGCCTCCGTCGTACGGGACGCCGCCCCCGTCGTACGGGACGCCGCCCCCGTCGTATGGAGGCGGGCCTCCGTCGTACGGGACGCCGCCTCCGTCGTATGGAGGCGGGCCTCCGTCGTACGGGACGCCGCCGCCGTCGTGGTCCGGCGCGAGCGTGCCGGGCCCCGGCCCGACGGTGGCCGCGGGCCAGCGGTCGTCGCGCGGGATGTGGATCGTGCTCGCGGCGCTCGGCGTCCTGCTCCCGCTCGTCTGCGTCGGGGCCGGGGTCGCGACGATGGCGCTGTCGGAGGACGACCCCGCGCCGACCACGACGAGCACGCCCACGCCGAGCGTCGTCGCCCCCGCGCCTCCTTCGTATCCCTCGACGCCGACGCCGATGCCGCCGCCTCCCTCGTATCCCTCGACGCCGACGCCGATGCCGACGCCGATGCCCGCGCCGCGCCCGGACGGACCCCCGGTCGCCGTCGCGATCCCCGAGGGCGCGGCGCCGTGCGCGGTCCCCGTCGACCTCGACGTGGAGTGTGATCGGCAGTTCAGCGAGTACGTCCCCTACGAGTGCGAGGTCCAGCGCGGCCGCGAGATGATCCTCGTCGGCGCCTACGAGGCGCAGCGCTCGGACAACGTCGTCACCGTCGACATCGGCCGCACCGTCGCGCCGATCGTGCTCGTGCTCAGCTCCTACGGCTCGACCGACTGGGTCCTGCGCCTCGCGGAGGGCGTGCACATCGACGAGATCCACCTCGTCGGTCGCGGCGACTCGCGGGTGACCGAGGGGGTGCCCGCGGGCGTGCAGGTCCGGCACGGACGCGGCTACCCGATCATGGGCTGGAGCTGGGAGGGGATGACCGAGTCGTGGTCCGGGATGCGGACCGCCGAGGCCGCCGAGCGCGACACGCGGACCCGCCTCCGCGCCTACGTGGGCTGCTACAACCCCACGCGCTTCTCCATCGGTCAGCGACCGCCGGCGCCCTGAAGGCTGGCGATCCGGTCCCGGTCGCCTCATTCTGCGGACGATGGAGGTCATGATCGCAGCGGCCGTCGCGATCGCCGTGCTCTCGAGCGTGGCGCTCTGGATGGCCATCCGTTCGCGGCGCGAGGGCGCGCGCGACGAGAAGTCGGAGGCCTGGGCCTACTGTCAGGCGATCGCCGAGGAGGTCGGCGGGCTGACCGTCGGCGCCGACGACGAGGGCTGGCCGCGGCTCCACGGCATGGTGGCGGGCGTGCCCGTCGAGATCGACGCGAACAACCAGGTCGGCACCAACCGCGAGCTGCTCCTCGGCCTGCGCTGCTACCTGCCGACGGCGTTCCACGCCCCGAACGCCGCCGTGTGGATCGGCGAGGTGCCCGCCCTCCACACCGAGTTCGGCCGACCGCGCCCCCTCGGCGACCCCGACGGTCTCTTCGAGGTGCACACCCGCGCCGCGCCGACCCTGTCCGACTGGTGGACCGAGCCGGGCCTGCAAGACGCCTTGCTGTCGTTGCACGGCGCGGGGATCTTGCTCGTCGAGGGTCAGCTCACGGTGGTCTTCGCCGAGCTCGACGCCGACTCGGTCCGCACCGCGCTGTCGATCCCCGAGATGATCCTGCGCGGCGTCAGCCGCGTGACGCTGCACTGACGTCAGCCGATCGACCAGCGCTCGCGGATCGCTCGGAGCAGCGCGGGCTGGCGCGTGAGGAGCTCGCGGATCTCCGCGCGGCCACCCCGCACCTCGTGGCGGGACTCGTGGTCGCGCCGCCCGCCGAGCTCGTGGAAGTCGACGGTCTCGTAGCGGAGCTCGCCCGCCTCGCACCACAGGCGCTCGTGTCCCCCCACGGCCTCGGGGCCGCGGTAGTCGACCCCGCCCGCCATGTACTCTTCCCCTCGCTCGAGCCGGTCGAGGATCGCCTCGATCGCGTCGCTCGGGTCCTCGGTGGCGCGAGTCATCGAGCGCGCCGTGAGCGTCAGGGCGTCGTGAAGGCGCCTTGGGTGACGCCTTCGATCTCGAGCTGCCAGTTGTGATCGGTCAGGTGATCGTGGGCCCGGCGGTTGGGGCCCGCCTTCAGCGCGGTGCGCACGCGCATCGCGCGCGGGGGCTGGTTCTCGACGGGTGCGTCTCGGCGATCGGGGTTCGGCATGGCGACCACGATGACTCGTACGAGCCGAGGCGCAACCGCTCGCCGCGTCGCTTGACGCGCGCGCGCCTCCCACGCGAGCTTCGCGTGCATGCCCGCTCGAGCGACCCGCCCCGGATGACCGCGACCCTGCGAAGCCTCGCGTGCGTGATCGCTCTGTCCGCGTGCGGGCCCGCCGAAGCGGAGCCGGCGTCGCCGCCTCCAGCGACCGCGGTCGACGACCTGGACCCGGCCTGTCGCGACGCGCTCGCCAACGTGCCGAGCCCCGTCGTGTTGCCGGACGGCGTGGCCCGCGACGCGCGCGACCGCGAGCAGATCCTGGAGGCCGCTCCGAGCTGGCGGCTCGCGTCCGGGGTCAGCTTCGCGCTCGAGCCGGCGACCGTCGCCGACGGGCGCGTGGTCCTGCGCGGCGTGCTGCACAACGGCACCGACTCGCCCCAGACGGTGATGCTGAGCGAGGCCGGGGCCGGCTTCTTCACCGCGACGCTCACCGACCCGACGCTCACGCGCCGCCCGCCGCCGGAGCCCGAGCCGGGGGTGACGCCCCCGCCCGCGCTCTTCCCCGAGCCCCGCGCGTTCACGCTCGCGCCGGGGGCGCGCTGGCCCCTCGAGACGGCGGTCGTCCTCTCGTGCTGGGAGCCCGCGCCGGGCCGCGCCGTCACCGCCCACTGGTGGCTGCACGTCGAGGGCTCGGGCCTCGACGGCGAGGCCCGCGTCACGCTCCCCTGACCGCGCGAGACCCGCGACGCCTCCTCGGCGCCCTGATAGCGTCCCGCGCCGATGCGAGGCCTCTTCACGCGCAAACCGATCGCCGAGCTCCGTGACGACGAGGACCCGAGCCCGCACGCGCTGAAGCGCTCGCTCGGCGCCTGGGACCTGATCTTCCTCGCGATCGGCGCGGTGATCGGCGCCGGGATCTTCAGCTCGATCGGCACCGCGATCGCGGGCGAGGTCACGCCCGCGGGCGAGGTCGTGCGCTACGGCGCCGGGCCCGCGGTCGTCGTCTCGTTCCTGCTCCTGGGCGTGGTCTGCGGCCTCGCCGCGCTCTGCTACGCGGAGCTCGCGTCGATGATCCCGCACGCGGGGAGCGCCTACGCCTACGCCTACGCGACGCTCGGCGAGCTGATCGCGTGGATCATCGGCTGGGACCTCGTCCTCGAGTACGCGGTGGGCAACGTCGCCGTCGCGATCGCGTGGGCCGGCTACCTCGACTCGCTGCTCTCGGGGATCGGCATCCACATCCCGCCGTGGCTCGTCCACGGCTACTTCGACGTCGCCGCCTCGAGCGATCCGACGGTGCACGGTTTGTTGACGAGCGCGCCGCACCTCGCGGGCGTGCCGATCCTGATCAACCTGCCGGCGTTCCTGGTGGTCGCGGCGGTCACGGGGCTCCTCGTGTTCGGCGCCAAGGAGAGCGCGCGCGCCAACGCGGTGATGGTCGGGATCAAGCTCCTGGTGCTCGGCCTGTTCGTGGTCGTCGGCGCGACGCACGTGGACCCCGCGCACTACACGCCCTTCGCGCCGAACGGCTGGACCGGGATCCACCAGGGCGCCGCGATCGTGTTCTTCGCCTACATCGGCTTCGACGCGATCAGCACGGCCGCCGAGGAGACGCGGAACCCGCAGCGCAACATGCCCATCGGCATCCTCGGCGGCCTCGCGATCTGCACCGTCATCTACGTGATCGTCGGGATCGTGATGACCGGCCTCGCGCCGTGGGAGAGCATGCGCGTCCCCGACCCGCTCGCGCACGCGCTCGAGACCGCGGGCCTCCCCGTGGTGCAGTGGCTGGTGTCGGCGGGCGCGGTCGTCTCCATCACCGCGGTCCTCCTCGTGTTCCAGTACGGCCAGCCGCGGATCTTGCTGGGGATGGCGCGCGACGGGCTCTTGCCGAAGCGGCTCGCGGGCGTGCACCCGCGCTTCAAGACCCCGTGGACCCTCACGATCCTCACGGGGATCCTCGTCGGCGTGGGCGCGCTCTTCGCGGACGACGACGCGACCTACGACCTCACCAACATCGGGACGCTCTTCGCGTTCCTCCTCGTCTGCGTCGGCGTGATGGTGCTGCGCGTCGTCGACCCGAGCCGCGTGCGCCCGTTCCGCGTGCCGTTCGTGTGGGTCATCGCGCCGCTCGGCGCCGCAGCCTGCGTGTGGACGATGGCCGGGCTCCCGACGAGCGCCTGGATCCGCTTCGCGGTGTGGCTCGCGATCGGGATCGTCCTCTACTTCGCCTACGGCTATCGGCACTCGGTGCTGCGCCGCCGCGCCGCGTCCGATCAGGCCCCGACGTAGGCGGCGAGGTGCTCGCCGGTGAGGGTCGAGCGCGCCGCGACGAGCTGCGCCGGGGTGCCTTCGAACACCACGCGACCGCCCTCGTGACCCGCGCCCGGGCCGAGGTCGATGATCCAGTCGGCGTGCGCCATGACCGCGGGGTGGTGCTCGATGACGATGACCGACTTGCCGGCGTCGACGAGGCGATCGAGCAGGCCGAGGAGTCGCTCGACGTCGGCGAGGTGCAGGCCGGTGGTCGGCTCGTCGAGGACGTACACGCCGCCCTCGTCGCCCATGTGCGTAGCCAGCTTCAGCCGCTGCCGCTCGCCGCCCGAGAGCGTGGTGAGGGGCTGGCCGAGGCTGAGGTAGCCGAGCCCGACGTCGCTCAGGCGCTCGAGGATCTCGTGCGCCGCCGGCGTGCGCGCCTCGCCCTCGCCGAAGAACGCCGCCGCCTCCGTCACCGACATCGCGAGGACCTCGGCGATGTCGCGCCCGCCGAACGTGTGCTCGAGCACCGCGGGCTGGTAGCGCTTGCCGTCGCAGTCCTCGCAGGGGGTGGCGACGCCCGCCATGATCGCGAGGTCGGTGTAGATCACGCCGGCGCCGTTGCACGCGGGGCACGCGCCCTCGGAGTTGGCGCTGAACAGGGCCGGCTTGACCCCGTTGGCCTTCGCGAAGGCGCTGCGGATCGGGTCGAGGAGCTTGGTGTAGGTCGCGGGGTTGCTCCGCCGTGACGCGCCGATCGCGCCCTGGTCGATCGAGACGACGCCCTCGCCCACGCGCGAGCTCACGAGCGAGCCATGGACGAGCGAGCTCTTGCCGGAGCCGGCGACGCCGGTGACCACGACGAGCACGCCGAGCGGGACGTCGACGTCCACGTCCCGAAGGTTGTGCAGCGACGCGCCGCGGATCGGCAGCGCGCCGGTCGGCGTGCGGGTGGCGCCCCGCAGCGTCGCGCGATCGTGGAGGTGTCGGCCGGTGAGCGTCCCGCTCTCCCGGAGCCCCTCGACGGGCCCCTCGTAGCAGACCGCGCCACCCCCCGCGCCGGCGTCCGGGCCCAGATCGATCACGTGGTCGGCGATCGCGATCGTCTCCGGCTCGTGCTCCACGACGAGCACGGTGTTGCCGTTGTCGCGCAGCCGCAGCAGGAGGTCGTTCATCCGCTGGACGTCGTGCGGGTGCAGCCCCGCGGTCGGCTCGTCGAAGACGTAGGTGACGTCGGTGAGCGACGAGCCGAGGTGCCGGATCATCTTCACGCGCTGCGCCTCACCGCCCGACAGCGTGCCCGACGGTCGGTCGAGCGAGAGGTAGCCGAGGCCGATCTCCACGAACGAGTCGAGCGCCCCGCGGAGCGCGCCGAGGAGCGGCGCCACCGACGGCTCGTCGAGGTCGCGGACCCACGCGGCGAGGTCGCTGATCTGCATCGCGCAGGCGTCGGCGATGCTGACGCCGCCGATCTTGGAGGACCGCGCGCCCTCGTTGAGCCGCGTGCCGCCGCACTCGGGGCACTCGGCGAAGGTCACCGCGCGCTCCACGAACGCGCGGATGTGCGGCTGCATCGCCTCCTTGTCCTTGGAGAGGAACGCCTTCTGGACCCGAGGGATCAGCCCCATGTAGGTCTGCTTCGAGCCGCCGACCTTCACCTTGATGGGCTCGTGGTGGAGGAAGGCCTCGAGCTCCTTCTTCGTGTACTTGCGGATCGGCTTGTCGGGGTCGACGAAGCCGGACGCCGCGATGATGCGGACGCCCCAGCCGTCGGCGGTGTAGCCGGGGATGGTGAGCGCGCCCTCGTGGAGGGACTTCGTGTCGTCGTAGAGCTGCGACCGATCGATGTCGGTGATCGAGCCCATCCCCTCGCAGCGCGGGCACATGCCGCCGGTGATGGAGAACGAGCGCCGCTCGGTCTTGCCGCCGCCCTTGGCGATCACGACCGCGCCGGCGCCGCGGATCGACGGGACGTTGAACGCGAACGCCTTGGGCGTGCCGACGTGCGGCTGACCGAGGCGGCTGAAGAGCACCCGCAGCATCGCGTTCACGTCGGTCACCGTGCCCACGGTGGAGCGGGCGTTGGCGCCGAGCCGCTCCTGGTCGACGAGGATCGCGGTCGTCAGCCCCTCGAGCAGATCGACGTCCGGCCGCGCCAGCGTCGGCATGAAGCCCTGCAGGAACGCGCTGTAGGTCTCGTTGATCATCCGCTGCGACTCGGCGGCGATCGTGCCGAACACGAGCGAGCTCTTGCCCGACCCGGAGACCCCGGTGAACACGGTGAGCCGGCGCTTCGGGATCTCGACGCTCACGTCCTTCAGGTTGTTCTCGCGCGCGCCGTGCACGCGGATCCGATCGTGACCGTCGGCGACGTGCGGCGTCGGCGCCTTCGTCTTCGTCTTCTTCGCTCGGCTCATCGTGGCGCCTCAGGGGACTTGCTGGATGCGGAGCAGGTTGCCCGCGGGGTCGCGGAACGCGCAGTCGCGGACGCCGTACGGCTGGTCGGTCGGCTCCTGCACGACCTCGGCGTCGGCGGCCTGCAGGCGCTCGAACGTCGCGTCGACGTCGGGGCTCGCGAGGACGACGATGCCGTAGGTGCCCTTGGCCATCATCTCGGTGATGACGCGCCGCTCCTCGTCGGTGATCCCGGGGTCGGCCGCCGGCGGGTGCAGGACGATGGACGTGCCGGGCTGGCCCTCGGGGCCGACCGTGATCCAGCGCATCCCGCCGTAGCCGACGTCGTTGCGGACCTCGAAGCCGAGGGTGTCGCGATAGAAGGCCAGCGAGGCGTCCGCGTCGCTGTGGGGGAGGAAGCTCGCGTGAATGGTGATCGTCATGCCGGGGACTCTAGGGGCTCCTCGGGGACCGGCGCTTCTCGATTCCTGACGGGTCGCGTCACCTGCTTCGAGACGCACTCCGGCATCCCTTCCGTCGCGCGGCTCGCCTGCTGTCGGTAGACGCTCGGGGGCACCCCGACCAGCTCCGTGAAGCGCGTGCTGAAGGTCCCGAGCGAAGAGCACCCGACCTCGAAGCAGATCTCGGTGACCGTCCGATCGCCACGCCGCAGCAGCGCCATCGCGCGCTCGATCCGCCGCGTCATCAGGTACCGGTACGGCGGCTCCCCGTAGGCGATCTTGAACTGCCGGCTGAGGTGCCCGGCCGACATCCCGACCCCTCGCGCGAGCGCCTCGACGTTCAGCGGCTGCGTGTACTCGCGATCGATCCGATCGCGCACCCGGCGGAGCCGCGCGAGATCCCGCAGCCGCTGCGCTTCGGCGTCGGACGAGGTCACGCCGCGATCCTGCCACGGCCGGATCGCTCTTGTCCGGTGCGCTCTAACGCCAGACGTCCGGCTCGCGCGCTCCCGGGCCCCGTCGCTCGGGAGGCGAGAGCTCCCGGTCCCAGCGCTCGAGGTCATCGAGCGGAATCGGGAGGTCGCGCCCCGGCACACAGACGCGGCGGTCGCCTTCTGCCAGCGGCACGTTCGTCTCCACGAGCGTGGCGCCGACCGTCGCGCAGCGGCTGAGCGGATCGGCGGTCTCTTGCAGGACGACGACGTCGTCGACCCGCACGAGCTCGGTCGCAAGCGCGCAGTCGTGCTCCTCCAGCCACCAGCGCACGCGGAGCCGATCGCGGACACGGCGTAGCGAGAAGTCGCTCCAGATGCCGTCGACGTCGTAGCGGTCTGACGAGTACCGCTGCAGTCGGCGCGAGCGGATCGAGACGGCGGGCGCCTGGTCGCCCAAGGCTCGGCAGCTCGGCGCCGGTGCGATCACGGGCTCGGCAGGCGGCGCGGGCTCGGCCCACGGCGCGACCTCGACCCCATCGGCGCTTGGTGCGGGAGCGGGCAGCTCGTCCCGGAGGGCGGTGGCCGGCGTATCGCTGGCTGGCGGATCGGCGGGAGGAGCGGAGCAGCCCGCCACGAGAACGATGAGGCCACCGATCCTCGTCACGCCGTCGAGGCTACGCGGCACTCTGGTTGTCCACCTGGCTGCGTGCCCACGAAGGAAGCGTCGTCGCCCCCGGAAAGACGGTGCGAACGGGTCCTTCGAAGCGGTTCGAGAAAGCGCCTCCCATCTGACGCTGGTAGGCCGCCGTGACGGGAACTCGTGCTTCCTCCGCGAGCATCCGCAACGACCGATGGCCTCGGTCCCCGCTCGCCACGCGGCAGCCGTGTAGCTCGATGCTGCCGAAGCGCCCGAACAGGGGCCGCAGCCGCGCCAGCTCTCGACGATACCCCTCCGATTCGTGCAGGTCGAAGGCCGAGCCAGCCGTCCCATCAGCGCTGACGACCATGAATCCCGGCGCCCCATGACCGTGGAACCGCAGGAGGACGCATCGGCGATGGGGGCGCGCCAAGATGCGGTCGATGGCCCTTGGCAGTCCCATCGAAGCACCACCCTGGATCACGACGGCGGTGTGCGGATCATGGTCATCGAGATGGTTCCGATCCGCGAGCACGTCGGGGTCGAAGCCATTCACGCTCCACCTGGGGCTCACCGACCCGATGCCGATCGACTCGACGCAGATCGTCTGGTCGGCGACGACGCGGCGCAGCGCGGACCAGAGCGGCTCCGCGATCCTACCGGTGGTCGGGAACGACTCCGCCTGCTGCGCGAGCAGCACCGCCCGCTCCGTCTGGGGACCAAATAGCCCATCGATGGGTAGGGACTCTCGGCCGACCGCGGGGTGCTGTCCGAGCAGCCATTGGGCATACGCGACGATCGGGAGGCGGTCGTCGCGGCGCAGCTCGACGTACACGAGCAGAGCCTGCCAGGACGCCCGCGGTAGCTCAATCGTCGTCGCGCCCCTTGGACTCCCCATCGCGCGAGCTGGCGTAGCGACGCGCTGGCCGCTCGTCTAGCGACGACCCGCGTAGCCGGCCAGGCGCGACACCACGCTCGTGGGCTACCGTCGGACGGATGGAGCCCACCGGGAGCAGGACCGCGCGGATGGTCGCGGCGTGGCGCGCGCGCGTCGGGGTCGATCCGTGGGCCGACGCGCTCGCGGGGGAGGCCGGGCACGCGGACGCGGTCGTGTACGACGAGGCGCACCCGCACATGGAGGCGTACCTGCTGACGCGGACGCGGTTCTTCGACGACGCGGTCCTCGACGCGATCGACGCGGGGATCGATCAGGCGGTGATCCTCGGCGCCGGGTACGACACGCGCGCGATGCGGCTGCGGACCGAGGGGGTGACCTTCTACGAGGTCGACCACCCGGCGACGGGCGCGGCCAAGCGCCAGAAGGTCGAGGCGCTCGCGGGGTACGCGAAGGACGCCGCGGTCTACGTGGGCTGCGACTTCGAGCATCAGGACTTCGTGGCGCAGCTCGCCGCGGCGGGGTTCGACGTCGGGCGGCCGGCGGTGATCGTGTGGGAGGGCGTGACCTACTACCTCACCGAGCCCGCGGTGCGCGCGACGCTGTCGCGGGTGGCGAGCCTGCCGCCGACCACGCGCCTGTTCTTCGACATCATCTCGAAGCGCTTCGTCGCGGGCGCGGGCAAGGACCCCAAGGACCTCGAGGCGCGCGATCGCGTCGGCGAGATGGGGGAGCCGCTGCGCTTCGGGATCGACGACGTGCTCCCGCTGCTCTACGAGGAGGGCTTCCGCCACGTGCGCACGGTGTCGCTCGACGAGGCCTGCCTGACCTACACGGGGACCTACCTGCGAGCGCGGAAGCTCCGGTTCCAGACGCTGGTCGAGGCCCGCGTCGGCCGGTTTCTTCGCGCCGGAGAACCAGCCGCGTAGCATTCGAAACATGTTCGAGGTCGTACGTCCGCACCGGCGCCGGGGGCCCCGGCGCATCTTCCGAACCCGGTGCCAGGCCGTCCGCATGGACGACCTCACCCTCGTCGGGACCCGCGTCCTCGACCTGTCTCCGCGCGGCGCGATGATCGCGTGCGACGAGGAGATGACGGTCGGCCAGGAGGTCCTGATGAGCTTCCGGACCCCGTGGCTCGGACCGCACGTCGTCATGCTCGGCGAGGTCCGGCGCGTGATCGAGGGCTGGCGCGACGCCGACCCCGGCTACGCCGTGGGCCTGCGCTTCCTCCAGCTCGAGGACGACGTCCGCCGCGACCTCGCGCGCCGCCTCGCCCCGTTCCCCACCATCCCGCGCGCCCGCCGCCACCCCGCCGACTACGCCGAGACGGTCCGCCGCATCCACGCGGGTTACTGAGTCCGACGACGCGAAGCGTCGGAGGATCTCAGTGGGGAGCGCGAGGGGCTTGCCCCTCGCCGGAGAGAAATCGCCGGAGGCGATTGATCGACAGACCTCGAGTCCGACGGCGCGAAGCGGCGGAGCGACGGGACGATCGCGGGACGAAAGTTCGAAAAGTTCGATCCGTCCCCCTGGTACCGTCCGCCGCATGTCGATGGAGAAGGTCCAGTACACGGAGGGCGGGGACGCCTTCGACGCGGTGATCGTGCGGCCGGAGGGCCCGGGGCCGCACCCGACGGTGCTCGTGTGTCACGCGTTCGGGGGGCGGGACGACTTCGCGGAGGCGAAGGCGGCGGCGCTCGCGAAGCTCGGGTACGTCGGGGCGGCGATCGATCTGTACGGGCTCGGCAAGCGCGGGACGGACAGGGCGTCGAGCCAGGCGCTCATGATGCCGCTGATCCAGGACCCGGCGAAGCTGCGGCGGCGGCTCGCGGCGGCGTTCCAGGGCGTGCGCACGCTCGACGGGGTCGACCCGGATCGGATGGGCGCGATCGGCTTCTGCTTCGGCGGCATGTGCGCGCTCCTCGGCGCCCGGATGGGGCTGCCGATGCGCGGGGTGGTGAGCTTCCACGGGCTCCTCAAGGTCGGGCCCGGGCTCGATGGACCGGTGAAAGCCAAGTTGCTCGTGCTGCACGGTCAGGACGACCCGATGGTGCCGCCGTCCGACGTCGGCGCGTTCGCCGAGGAGATGAAGCGCGTCAACGCGGACTGGCAGCTCCACGCCTACCCGGGCGTCATGCACGCGTTCACGAACCCGGTCGCCAACGACCCGGACTTCGGGACGGTCTACGACGAGGACGCGGATCGGCGCTCCTGGATCGAGATGACCCGGTTCTTCGCCGACGTGTTCGCCTGAGCCTCCTTGCTACGCTGCACGCGTGAGCTCGGAGCGCGTGCTCGCCGAAGCGAGCGTCGAGCGGACGAAGGAGAGCTGGCTCCGTCGCATGGGCGACCACGCGTGGGCCCTCACGCTCCCGCTGTTCCCCTTGGTCTGGGCGGTGGCGTCCGTCGACCGGGGCGAGAACCGCGCGGTCGCCGCGTTCCTCTTCGGCATGCTCGCGCTCCTCGGGCTCGCGGTGCTCCCGCTCGTGCTCCTCCTCGCGGTCCGGCTGGCCACGCGCCGACGCCGGATCGCGACCGTGTCGGTCGACGAGCACGGGCTCCAGATCGACGGGGAGACCATCCCGCCGCGCGACCTCGCCCTCGCGTGGCGCGTGCGCCGGCGGCAGGTCGAGGTCTTCCTCCGCTCGGGCGACGAGCTGACCATCGACCTGCTCTCGGAGCTCTCCGCCGAGGAGCTCGCCGCCGCGATCCGCGCGCGCTGCCACCGCGACGAGGCCTACACGCTCGGCGGGAGCACCGCGCTCGGGCGCATGGGCCGCCAGATGGGCCTCTGGGTCGTGCCGATGACGGTGGCCGCGGTGATCGCGGGCGCGTACCCGCCGCTCGCGACGCTGCTCGGCCTCGCCGGCGCGGCGGGCTTCGTCTTCGCGGTCGGCAACCGCCGCCTGCGCTTCGCGGCCGACGGAGTCGAGATCCAGGCGCGGTTCCGCAAGCGGTACGTGCCCTACCGATCGATCGCCGTCGTGCGGGTCGAGAAGCGGTGGGGCGGCGCCCGCGCGGTGGTCGCCGAGCTCCGCGACGGGACCCGGCTCTCGTTGCTCGGGCGCACCACGGAGACGCGCGCCGAGCTCGTGCGCGGGATCGTGGACGAGGGCGTCGCGATGGCGGAGCGCGGCGCCTCGGCCGGCGCGCACGTGCCCGACCTCGAGCGCGCGGGCGGTGAGGACGACGAGCACCTCGCCCACAAGATCGCCGGGGTGGGGAAGGGCGGCAGCTACCGCGGCGCGGCCATCGACCCCGACCGCCTCGTGACGCTGATGCGCAACCCCGCCGCCGACGCCGACCAGCGCATCGCCGCGGCGCTCGCGCTGCGCGAGACCCGCGAGGGGCGCACGCGCATCCGCGTCGCCGCCGAGGTCAGCGCGGAGCCCGGCGTGCGCGAGGCGCTCGAGTCGCTCGCCGACGAGGAGCTCGAGGAGGCCGAGGCGCGCCGCATCGTGCGCGCGCTCGGCCGGTGAGCCGGTCTGGTATATCCGCTCGGTGACCGGCCCCGTGGCGCTGCTCGCGATCTGCGTCACCACCGCCGCCGTCGGGATCGCGGTCGCGTCGTGGGGCTTCGCGCGCCGTGGCTCCGACGCCGCCCTCGCCGCGTCGATGAGCGGCCTCGCCTACCTGTTCTTGCCGGTGCACGCGCTCGGGTGGCTCGGGTGGCTCACCCGCGGATCGCTGACCACGGCGCTCGCCGCGCTGGCCGTGGCGGTGATCGCGCCGACGCTGGCGTGGTCCGCCGCGCGGGCGCGCTGGATCGACACCGCGCGCGTCATCGCGCGAGCCGGCGTCGACGCGGTGCGGGAGCCGATCCGATCTCGGAGCGTCGCCAGCGTGGGCGTCGTCGCGGTCGTCGCCCTGAGCGCGTGGACCGCGGGCGTCGCCTACCTGACGGCTTCGACGAGCTGGGACGGCCTCGCCTACCACGAGCCGATGATCGCGCTCGCGCTGCAGAACCACGGCTTCGAGTGGGTCGGCTGGGGCAGCGCGAGCCAGCTCCTGTCCCAGGTCGACGGCTTCCCCCGGCTCGTCGAGAACCTGATGCTCGTCGCCGCCGTCGCGTGGGATCGGCGGGTCGTCGACGTGGTCCCGAGCGCGCTCCTGCCCGTGCTCGTGCTCGCGGTCTACGCGCTCCTGCGGCGCTTCGTCCGCTCGCGAGTGCTCGCGCTCGGCCTCGCGTGCGGGTTCGCGCTGTTGCCCTCGGTCGCGCTCGAGCTGCGATCGACGATGGTCGACCTCGCCTTCGCGGCGTGCTGCGCCGCGTCCTTCGCGTGGGCGGCCCGACGCGACCCGAGCGTCGCGGAGATCTGGCAGCTCGGTCTCTCGCTCGGTCTCCTCGGCGCCTCCAAGGTCACCGGCCTGTTCGTGCTGCCGTTCGCGATCGGCGTCGCGGTCGTCGCGGTCCTCCGCGGCTCGGGCCGTCGCCGCCGCCTCGCTCACCTCGCGGGCGCGCTGCTGCTGTGCGCCGCGATGACCGCGCCCACCTACGTCCGCAACGTCACCGAGACGGGCAACCCGCTCTGGCCCGCGCGGGTCGACGTCCTCGGCGTCCACCTCCCCGGCTCGCTGCAGCTCGTCGACCAGAACCTCGACGCCGAGCAGACCTGGAACCACGTCTCCACGGTCGGGCGCGCGAGCCACTACCACCCTGGCGCGCGCCGCGGGAGCTACGGGTACGCGCCGCTGCTCCTGCTCCCGCCGCTCGCGCTCCTCGGGCTCTGGCTCGCGCTCGGTCGGGCCGGCGTCGACGCGCGCTCGCAGACGCTCCTCGCGGTGGCCGTGCCGCTGGTCGCGTTCTTCGCGATCAGCCCCGCGCGCGACTGGGCCCGCCTCAACCTGCACGCCGTGCTCGGCGCCTTCGTGCTCGCCGGGTACTGGCTGGGGCAGCCAGGTCGGCGCCGCTTCGCCCACGGCGCGCTCGCGGTCCTGCTCGTCGGCTCGCTCGCGTTCCTCGCCTACAGCCACCCGCACTGGGCGATGCCGCTCGAGGACGTGGCCGCCCGCGCGGGCTGGCCCTCGACGCGCCGCGCGGCCGACCCGGTCGGGACGCGCCGGCTCCTGCCCTACGAGCTCGCGATCGCGCGGGAGACCGAGCTCGGGCGCGGCGACCTCGTGGTGGTCGAGCGCGCGGGCTGGCTCGGCCTCTACTGGAACGAGCGCTTCGACAACCGCGTCGAGCACCTCGACTCGGCCAGCCTCGAGCCGGACGCGTGGATCGACGAGGCGGCGCGTCTCGGCGCGGAGTGGGTCGTGGTCGGGCGGCGCGGCCCGCTCGTCGAGCCGCTCCTGGGTACGCGTTGCTGGCAGGTCGTCGGCTTCACGCGTCGCACCCTCCAGAACGAGGCGATCTTCCGCCGAGATCCGAGCTGCCCCGGCGCGGGTTGGCGATCCCGCGCCGTCGAGTAGAGTGCGGCCCGGATGAGCACCGTCGACGCGCTGGCCCGCCTGCTCCGCCCCGCCGGGGCCGGGATCCACACCGTCACGACGGGCAAGAGTGAGCAACTCGCGTTGCAGCGCGCGATCTACGGGGTCGACCGCGACGAGGCCATCGAAGGCGCGTGGCGCGCCGCGCTCGCCAAGCTCGCGGGGGCCGAGGTGGTGATCCTCGGGGTGCCCTCCGACGTGGGCGCGGGCTTCGCGCGCGGGGCCTCGTTCGGGCCGCAGCGGCTGCGCGAGGCGCTGCTCCGGGACGGGTCCGTGCCGTACGCGACGGACGCGGTCGTGGACGCCGGCGACGTGTGGGTCGTGCCGCAGCTCCTCGACGACGCGATGCTCTCGGGGCCGCAGCTCGCGGCGTCCCGCCGCGACATGTACGGCGACGCGGCCGACCCGCGGCCGGTCTCGCCGCTCTCGCTCGCGCGCGCGGCGCTCGATCGGATCCGGGAGCTGGCGCCGCGCGCGTCGCTGCTCGTGCTCGGCGGCGACCACTCGGTCGCGTGGCCCGCGCTCGCGGCGGTGGCGGCGGGGCGCGAGGACCGCATCGGGATCCTGCACTTCGACGCGCACACCGACCTGCTCGAGACCCGGCTCGGGGTCCGCTACTGCTTCGCGACGTGGGCGTTCCACGCCAACGAGCTCATCGGTCGCGGCGGCAAGCTCGTGCAGGTGGGGATCCGCGCGTCGGGGCACCCGCGCGAGCACTGGGAGTCGACGCTCGACGTGCGCCAGCACTGGCCGGACGAGCTCGCCGGTCGCGACGCGGCCGACGTCGCCGACGAGATCGTCCGCCACTTCGAGGCCCGCGGCGTCGAGGGGCTCTACGTGTCGAACGACATCGACGGCACCGACCCCGCGTTCGCCTCGGCCACCGGCACGCCCGAGCCCGGCGGGCTGCACCCGGACTTCGTGTGCGCGCTGATCGAGCGCGTCGGCGGCGCGTTCCCGTGCTGGGGCAGCGATCTGGTCGAGGTCGCCCCGCCGCTCGCCGGCGCGATCGAGGGCGAGCCCGACGCGACGCTCCAGACCTCGGTGCGCTACCTCGCCGCGCAGATCGCGCTCGGGCTCCGCCGCCCGTGAGCCGCCTGCTCGCGCTCGCCCGACCGAAGGGCATGATCCTCATCTCGACCCTGCCGCTCGTCGGCTTCGGGTACGGGCTGTGGGAGCAGGGGTCGACGGTGCACCCGTTCGTGGTGCTGCCGACCATGCTGGCCCTCTTCGGGTCGTGGGCGCTCGGGCACGCGGGCGCGATGTGGCTCAACGCGGAGCTCGATCAGGATCAGGGCGAGGTGCTCCTCGGCCGGCCGGTCACCGTGCCCCGCGGCACCGGGATCGCGGGCTACCTCGCGCTGATCGCGTCGGTCTCCGTGTCCGTGGGGATCGGCTGGCCGATCGCGATCTGCGCGGGGATCTGCGCCGTGCTCGCGATCCTGTACTCGCACCCGCGCGTCGCGCTGAAGCCCACCGCCGTCGGCGGCCCGCTCGTGAACGGCGTGGGCTACGGGTCGCTGTCGCCGATCGCGGGCTGGCTCGCCACCGACCCGGTGCTGACCTGGCGCGCGGTGGTCACCGTGGTGCTCGCGGTCTTCTTCATCCTCGGCGTGTACTTCGCCGCGCAAGCCTTCCAGGCCGACGAGGATCGCGCGCGCGGGTACAGGACGCTCGTGGCCACGCACGGGCCGCGGGCCACGCTGCAGGTCGCGCGGTTCTGTCTGAGCTTCGCCGTGGTCGGCGCGCACGTCCTCGCGATCGCGGGCGCCTACCCGCGCGCGGCGCTCGTGGGGATCCCGGTCTGGATCTGGATGGACCGGCACTTCGCCGCGTGGCTCCGAAAGAAGGACGGCGGGACCGGCGCCGACGCGTCGAAGCTCGTCGGGATCCTCTGCCTCGCGGTGTTCCTCATGCTGCTCGGCGCGTACGCCCACCAGGCGTACGTGCTCCACTACGGCCTGCCCGCCGCGGGGTGCGGCACCGCGCTCGTGCCCGAAGCCCTCGCGCCCATATGCGGCGGCCAGATCGGGCAGTAGGAGATTCCATGGCGAAGAAGCAGAAGCCGGTCGTGGACACCGCCGGCGCGCAGAAGCTGACCCACAACCCGTTCGCCGCGCTCGCCGGCGCGGGCGCGGAGCCTCCGCCCGCGCCGCCCGCCGCGGCGACGCCGGCCGTCGAGGACGCGCCCGGTGACCTCTCGTTCCCGAACAAGGTGACCGTCCGCCGCGAGAAGAAGGGGCGCGGCGGCAAGACGGTGACCCGCGTGCAGGGGCTCCCCGCCGCGCACCGCGAGGCGCTGGTGCATCGCCTCAAGAAGACGCTCGGCTGCGGCGCGTCGCTCGACGGGGAAGACGTCTTGCTTCATGGAGCGCTCGTCGATCGCGCCGCCGACTGGCTCGAGGGGCTCGGGGCGAAGCGGGTCAGCCGGTCGGCCTGACCCGACCGTCAGGCGAACATCGCCGCGAGCATGTCCTGCATGATCAGGTTGCTGAGCGCCTTGTCGGTCAGGACGTTCATGTCGTGGCCGCCGAGCGCGCGCGAGTAGCGGTCGAGGTAGATGAGCTGCTTGGTGACCAGCACCAGATCGCGGGGCATGCGCATCGAGTGGGCCCGCGCGACCCGGAGCAGGTCGGGGAGCATGTCGCGCATCTTGAAGTCCTCCGTCGGCGCGATGAGCGGCGCGTAGGCGACCGCGAGGTCCTTCGCGAAGGCGTCGACGTCGACCTTGGCCGCGTCGTCGACGGTGCCCATCGCGAGCATGGCCTTCGCGACGCGCGCGAAGTCGTGCTGCTGGAACCCGAGGACGTACTCGAGGACGTTCTTCTTCTGCTCGTCGTCGAAGACCCCGACGATGCCGAAGTCGAGGTAGCCGATGCGGCCGTCCCGAAGCAGGAGGAAGTTCCCGGCGTGGACGTCGCCGTGGAAGAAGCCGCGCACGATCAGGGTCTGGAACCACGCGCGCACGCCCTGCCGGAGCCGCTCCTTGCCGTCGTAGGGGCTGCCGAGGATCCCGGCGGTGTCGTCGAGGCGCCACCCGTCGAAGCGCTCCATCGTGAGCAGGCGCGGGCCGCTGAGGTCGTCGTACACGACCGGCGCGGCGACGTCCTTGGTGCCCATCTTGCGCATGACGTCGTTGAACTCGCGCATCCGCGACGCCTCGTTGTTGAAGTCGAGCTCCTCGATGAGGTTCGCCTCGAAGTCCTCGATCACCGCGAGCGCGTTCGCGCGGCGCACGTGCACGCTGATCTTGGAGAGCACGCGGGCGTACATGCGCAGGAGCGCCACGTCGGCCGCGGCGAGCTCGCCGATGTGCGGCCGCTGGATCTTCACGACGACCTCGCTGCCGTCGTCGAGCACCGCCGCGTGGACCTGCGCGATGCTGGCCGCGGCCATCGGCGTCGGCGTCAGCTCGACGATCCGCGCGCGGGCCTCGCCGAGGTCCTGCTCGAGGGTGCGGTTCACCGCCGCGAGCGAGAAGGGCGGCACCCGATCGAGGAGCTTCCGGAACTCCTCGGAGTAGCGCTCCGGGAAGACGGCCTCGCCCGAGGCGACGAGCTGGCCGAGCTTCACGTAGGTCGGCCCGAGCACCTCGAAGGCGCGGCGCAGCGCGACGGGCGCGGTCAGCCGCTCGTACTCCGAGCGCCGCCCGGTGAGCGCGAAGAACAGCCAGCGCAGCCCGACCGCGTCCGCGACCCGGACGAGCCCGAACCAGAAGAGCACCGCCGGCACCACGAGGAAGCGCCAGAGGACCCGCGCCGCCGAGACCCGCGGCAGACCCTTCGGGCGCGTCACGGGCGCGACCTCCTCCACGACGACCCGTTCTGCGCGGGGCAGCGATTCAGCGAGCGTAGCCAAGTTCCCTCCTTCGACATACGGGCCGGTATGCGGCCCTTGATGTGCGACCTACGAGGCCGTATGTCAAGGCGGTACGCCCCCTCTCGCGTGGGTATTTCAGGATGAGCGAAGACACCGAAGAATCGGCCCGGGCGGCCTCGGCGCGCGAGACGCGCAACAAGCTCGTCCGCGCGGCGGCCGCGCTCTTCGCCGAGCAGGGGCTCACCAAGCCGAGCCTCGACGCCATCTGCGCGCGGGCCGGCTTCACGCGGGGAGCCTTCTACGTCCACTTCCAGACCCGGGATGATCTCATCGTAGCGGTCGTCGAGGAGGTCATGGGCGGCTTCATCGACGCGATCATCGCGGGCGGCGAGGCGGGCGCCGAGCTGCCGATGATCGTCTCCACGTTCACGTTCGCGGTGGAGTCGGGGAGCTTCCCGTTCCCCGGCAGCGTGCGGCCGCATCAGATCCTCGAGGCGTGCTCCCGCTCCGACAAGCTGCGTGGCAAGTACGTGGAGCTGCTCGCGAACGCGCGCGACCGGCTCGCGGAGACGGTCCGCCGCGGCCAGGCCGGCGGGACCATCCGCGAGGACGCGGATCCGCAGGCGGTCGCGCAGCTCCTGCTCGCCACCGTGCTCGGCGTCGAGGTCGCGACCGAGCTCGACGTCCCCTACGACGCGCGCGGGGTCGGGAACCTGTTGCTCGCGATGCTCGCGCGGCCCGCCTGACTCGCGCTCGCGGACCCTCCGCGCTATCCCACGGCGTGAAGCGGAACCCGCGACGAGACGGCCAGAAGACCGCGCAGCTCTGCGCGCAGGTGCGCGAGGCGCTCTCGCTCGCGCTCGCCGGGATCGCGGACGACGTGATCCTCGGGCTCTACGTGCTCGACGTGACCCCCGCGCCGGACAGCACGCGCCTGCGCGTCCAGCTCGGCGTGTCGGACGACGCCGAGCCCGACGACGTCCACGAGCGCCTCGATCGCTACGCGGGCCGGCTCCGCAACGAGGTGGCCGGCGCCATCCATCGGAAGAAGACGCCGACCCTCGTGTACGAGCTGATGCCGCGCGGCCTCGGGCCGGGTCCTCAGAACCCGGGCGCGTAGCGCTCGCGGCCCACCGCGCCGGCGACGACCTCGGCCGGCGTGTAGCGCATCGGCACGGTCTCGTTCGCCAACCACTTGCGCGACTGGTCGCAGAAGAACTCGGAGTCCGGGTTCCCGCTCTGACCGCCGGGCAAGATGTTTTGCCCTTCGACACCGTCGGGGCCGAGCGCGATCACCATCCGGAACACGGGGCCGCTGCCGTGGGTGAAGCGCGTCCCGCCGAGGCCGGGGTTGGCCGCGTCGACGCCGAGCTGATCGCCAGGCCGCGGGAACCACGTCAGGCCCGAGCGCGGGTCGTCCGCGGGCAGGTCGGGCGCGAGCGGGTGCCGCGCGGTCGTCACGTTGAACATGTCGAGCAGCACCCCGAGCGACGGGTCGTCGCCGAGGAAGTCGGCGAGGAGCGACTCGAAGCGCACCTGGTGCCGCAGGCCCCAGAGCCACGAGTCCATGTCGGTCGAGCCGAAGCCGCCCTCGCCGGCCGAGACGGGGTCGCCCGAGAGGAAGTCGAGCGCCGCGGCGAGCGCGCGCACCCCCAGCTCCTGCGAGCTCTCCACCTCGGTGGTGGTGACGTCGTCGAAGAACACCGACTCCTCGGTCGCCGGGTTCCACGAGCCGAGGTCCGACGGATTCGCCGGGCCGCGGCCGCGGATGAGGAGCTGCATCGTCTGCGTGGTGTAGGTGTCGCCCGTCACCGCGGGCGACCAGCTCCTGTCGATGCCCTCGTCGTTCAGCGTCGCCTGCACGAAGCGCGGGAACCACACCGCGAAGAGCATCGTCGCCACGGCCTGGGCGCGCTCCTCGGCGTCGGCCGTGTGATAGAAGGTGTCGACGCCGGCCGCGGTGAGGAAGCCCCCGTCGCGCCAGTCGATCATGCGCGACTCGACCTCTTCGAAGCGCGCCTGGTTCGCGGTCCAGAGCGCCGCCATGCGCTCCTCGGCCGAACCCGCCGCGGGCGCGCCCGACGCCGCGTCGCGCGCCGCGGAGATGAACTCGAGCAGGTAGGGCACCCACTCGTCGCCGAGGTTGCTGTGCCGGTCCGCCTGGATGGACTGCATCTCCGCGAGGTCGGCGCGGCTGCCCGCGATCGCGTCCTGGAGGCGCCGCTCGATGCGAGCCGCGCGGTAGCCCTCGATCCACGGGCCGCCGATGTAATAGGGGTCGTTGAACAGATCGTTGTCGATCGTGATGTTGCCCGGGTCGTTGTTCGCGTGGTGGATGTACTGGCGCGCCGGGTTCAGCGCCTGAGGCCACTGGTCGAACGGCACCGCGCACGCGGTGTCGCCCCCGGCCGCGGCGGCCGCCTCGTCCACGCGCCCCTCGGCGTCGAGCGGGATCGACCAGGCGCCGTACTGCGTTCCGTCGATCAGGCGGCGCGGGTCGGCGCCCTCGATCCACACGTTCGTCGTCGGGTCGCGGGGCAGGTAGTCGCGGCACGGGACCGCGTGGTACGCGCTCTGGAACACCGAGCCGTCGGCGTCCGCGGCGGCCATCGAGCCGCCGTAGCCGATGAAGTGGCGCATCGCCTGCCGGTAGTCCTCGACGTCGTTCGCCGCGACGAACTGCCGGAACGCGCGCAGCACCGTGCCGCCGTCGAAGGGGCCGTAGTAGAAGCTGACCGCGCTGATCTTGCCGTCGCCGTCGGTGTCGCTCGGGACGACGTAGTCGCCCATGATGTTGACGCGCGACTCGCCCGGCCCGAGCGCCTCGTCGGCGGTGACCGTGCGGCCCTCGATCGAGCTCACGAAGCGGCCGTCGAAGGTCACGAACCGCGGCAGCACCTCGGTCCGACCGACGCTGTCGAGGTCGGGCACGTCGGCGATCACGAACGTCTCGTCGACGCGGGTGAGCGGGCGCTCCTCGCCGCGGAACAGGCTCGCGCGCGGCAGGCCGTCGGCGTCGAGGACGATCTCCTCGGCGTACCAGTCGGTCACGTCCGCGAAGTACGCGGTCTGCGTCCACGCGACGTGCCCGTTGGTGCCGACGCCCATCATCGGGAGGCCCGCGATGGTCGCGCCCATCAGGCGCAGGTCGTCGCTGCCGTCGCCCATGAGCTGGGTGTCGAGGCCGAACTGCCAGAACAGCGCGGGCACGCTGAGCTGCAGGTGTCCGTCGCCGGCGAGCAGCGCGCGGCCGTCGGTCGTCGCGGAGCCCATCACCGCCCACTCGTTGCTGCCCCAGCCCTCGTGGCCGTTCGGGTGCCGCACCTCGTCGAGGTGCTCGAGGCGCCCCACGAGGCGGTCGAGCATCGAGCGCTCGACCCGCGGCCCGCGCAGCGGCTGCACGCGGCGCGGCGGGTTCGGGTCCACGATCGGCGCGCTCGTGCGGCCGGCCGTGTCGACGCCCCAGCCGTTGGCGGAGTAGCTGTCGTTCGGCGGCGCGTAGCGCTCGACGATGTCGCGCTGCAGGCCCGCGCGGCGCAGGTCGAGGTCGGGGAACCCTTCGAAGGCGGTGTCGATCCTGTCGAACGCGCGGGCGCGGCCGACGTCGCCGGTCTCGTAGCTCGTGCCGTAGAGCACCGTGGAGCCGGTCGCGGCGACCGTCGCGCGATCCCAGTCCTGCATCAGGTCCGCGGCGCGCCGCGCCCCGAGCAGCCCGAACGCGAGCTCGAGCTCCTTGGGCGCCGGCAGCTGACGCGCGCGCACCGCGGCGATGTACGCGTTGACGCCCTCGGCGAACGCGTCCGCCTCGGCGCCCTCCTCCTCGTTCATGCCGTCGAGGAACACCTGCGCCATGTAGGTCGCGCCGGTCTGCCGGTTCTCGATGTCGGTCGCGAGCGCCGCGTCCCCGAGCAGCTGCGACAGCGTGCCCAGCGAGAGCCGCGCGGTGAGATCCATCTGGAAGAAGCGGTCCTTCGCCATCGTGAAGCCGAGCACGCGCCACGCGTCGAGCCGGTTCTCGGCGTAGATGTGCGGCACGTCGTGCTCGGTGCGGACCACGTGGACGTGCCCCGACAGCTCCGGGATCACGAACCGCCCCGTCTGCTCGATGCCGGCGAGCTCGGACGGCGGCGGCGGATCCGACGTGCCCGCGTCCACCCCCGGGACCTCCGCGTCCATGCCCACGGGATCCGGGTCGCAGCCCACCGCGAAGGCCAAGGAGATCGCGAGCCCCAGTCGAAGGGGCAGTCGAAGTCGAAGCATGGGCGAAAGCCTAGCGGCTCCCGTACGCTTCCCCGCGATGCGCGCGTGCTTCGCTCTGTGTCTCCTCACATTCGTCGCGTGCGACGAGCCCCCGATGGCGCCGCCGCCCGTCGACGGCGGCGAGGCCACGCTGGCCAACGGCGTGCGCGTCGTCGTCGCCGACGCGACCGGCGCGGTGTCACTCTTCGACGGCGACCGGCCGCTGTGGGCGATGGCCGACGGCACGTACCCGACCGCGCGCACCTTCACCGAGCGCGTGCGCGGCGACCTCGCGATCTGGACCTTCACCCGGCTCGGCGAGACCCCGCACGTCTACGACCGCTTCGCCGCGTGGCGCGAGGAGGCGGGCGCGGTGATCGTCGAGTACGCGCTCGACGAGCCCGAGGGCGTGGCCACGCTGCGCGTCTCGCCGGGCGAGCGCGCGGGCACGACCCGCGTCCAGCTCGAGGTCACGGGGGTGGAGCCGACGTCCCTCGCGCTCGCGGCGCGCTGTGACCCGGAGGGCTCGTTCCACGGCTTCGGCGAGCAGTACGGCGCCACCGAGCAGACCGGCGAGGCCTTCGATCTGATGGTCACCGAGCAGGGGATCGGGCGCGAGGGCGGCGCGGTCCGCGACGTCTCCGGCGACGCGCACACGAGCTACTTCCCGATGCCCTACTACCTCGACGCGCGCGGCTTCGGGGTCCTCGCGCGGACCGCGTACCGCACCCACGTGGACGTCTGCGCGACCGACGCGGCCGCGATGTGGACGGAGGTCGTCAGCGACGAGCCGCTCGACCTCGTGGTCTTCCACGGGCCGACCCCGCGGGACGTGATCGCGCAGCTCGGCGAGGAGGTCGGTCGTCCGGCGCCCCCGCCGGACTGGGCCTGGGGCCTCTGGGTGAGCAGCCAGGGCGGTCGCGACGCGGTGCTCGCGGACGTGGCGACGCTCGAGGCCGAGGCGATCCCGTTCGCCGCGATCTGGTCGCAGGACTGGACCGGCGTGCGCATGAACATCGGCGGCGGCTTCGGGGTGCAGTACCGATGGAACGCCGACCTCGAGCACTACCCCGATCTGGCCGGGCTCATCGCCGACCTGCACATGCGCGGCTACCGCTTCCTCGCGTACGCGAACCCGTTCGTCGACCCCGACCTGCCCGACCACTACGCGGCGCTCGCGGCCATCGACGGGCTCGTGCGCTCGCCCGACGGAGGGCCCTACGACTTCACCGCGCCCAACGAGATCAGCAGCCACCCCGACCTCACCTCCGAGGCGGCGCGTGACTACGTCCGGGGCGAGCTGCGCGGGATGGTCGACGAGCTCGGCATCGACGGCTGGATGGCGGACTTCGGCGAGTGGACGCCGCTCGACGCGGTGCTCTCGAACGGCGAGGACCCGCGCGCGTTCCACAACCGGTTCCCCGTCGAGTGGCACCGCGTGAACCGCGAGGCGATGGACGCGTCGCGGCCCGACGGAGACTGGGCGACGTTCGCGCGCTCCGGATGGACGGGCGTGCAGCGCCACTCGATGATCCACTGGATCGGCGACCAGGAGGCGACGTGGTCGCCGACCGACGGGCTGCCCACGGTGGTCCCCGCGATGATCAACCTCGGCCTCGCCGGCGTGCCGTACGTCACCCACGACATCGGCGGCTTCTCTGGCGGCCCGAGCACCAAGGAGCTGTACCTGCGCTGGATCGAGCTCGGCGCGTTCACGCCGGTGATGCGCACCCACGAGGGCAACCGCCGCGACGTGAACCACAACTGGGACACCGACGCCGAGACCATCGCGCACTTCCGGCGCTTCGCGCGCGTGCACGACGCCTTGCGGGACGATCTGGTCCGCGCGAGCGCCGAGGCGCAGGCGAGCGGCGCCCCGCTGGTGCGCCACCTCATGCTCGACTTCCCGGACGACCGCGCCGCGTGGAGCGTCCACGACGAGTACCTCCTCGGCGACTCGCTGCTCGTCGCGCCGGTCGTCCACGAGGGCGCCACGAGCCGCTCCGTGTACTTCCCCGAGGGGGCGGCGTGGTTCCACGTCTGGACGGGCGACCGCTACGAGGGCGGCACCACGATGGACGTCGCCGCGCCGATCGGATCGCCCCCCGTCTTCCACCGCGACTCGGATCGCGCGGACCTGCGCGGGATCGAATGACGACCTCGGACGTCTGGACGCATACTCCGTAGCTGCTGCTCACCGTGCGTCGAACGTCCCTCCATGTCCTCGCGCTCGTGCTCGCGTCCTCGTGCGGCGGGAGCCCTCCGCCGGTCGAGCCGGTGGGCGAGCCGACGGTGTACGCCGGACGCGTGGTCGCCGCGCGCGGGCCCACGATGGCGCGCGTCGGGGGGCGCTGCGAGGTCGAGGTGCAGCGCGCCGACGGCGCCTACCTGACGTGCCGCATCCGGATCCGATGCAACGACGACCTCGTCTACGGGCTCGCGGGCGCGGGCTTCAACAACTGCCGCGAGGAGGGCGCGCGCTTCGTGTTCGCGAACGACCACGACGGGACGCGCCGCGACGGGGACCCGCGCATGTTCTTCGACCTGCACGCGGGCCGCATCGTGATCAGCGACGACGACCCCGACGTGGAGGTGCTCGTCGACCTGATGCACCTCCCGCGCGGCTACGGGCCGGGCGCTAGCGACCCGTGAACTTCGCGTCGCGGCGCTCGACGAACGAGCGCAGCCCCTCGGCCGCGTCCTCGGAGCCCATCAGCTCCCGCGCCTGCGCGAGCAGGAGCGCCGCGGCCGCGTCGGGGCCGTCCTCGAGGGTCGCCCGCGACGACGCGAGGGTGGCCCGCACGCCGAGCGGTGCGCGCGAGGCGATGGTCTGCGCGATCGCGAGCGCGGCGGCCTTCTGCGCGCCGGGCTCGACGACCTCCTGCACGAGCCCGATCCGCAGCGCCTCGGCCGCGTCGAAGACGTCCCCCGTCAGCAGCCAGCGCATCGCGTTGCCCCAGCCCGCCACGAGCGGCAGCCGGATCGTCGCGCCGCCGAACGGGAAGATGCCGCGGTTGATCTCGATCTGACCGAAGCGGGTGTCCGACGCGGCGACGCGCACGTCGGCCGCGAGCAGCAGCTCGATCCCGATCGTGAGGCACCACCCGGAGGCGGCCATCACGACGGGCTTGCTGCGAACCCGCCCGTGCAGCCCGAGCGGGTCGACGGAGTCCTCGGGGAACAGCGCGGCCCCGGTCGCGACCGCCGGGCCGACCTCCGCGAGGTCGAGGCCCGCGGTGAAGTGGTCGCCCTCGGCGTAGACGACGGCCGCGCGCGCGTCGTCGTCCTCCTCGAAGGCGGTGTACGCCTCGGCCAGCTCGCGGAGCATGCGCAGGTCGAACGCGTTGCGTTTGTCCGCGCGGTCGAGGCCGATGAGGTGGACGTGGCCGTCTCGCTCGACGCGGACGCGGGGTCGATCGTCGCTCATGGCCGAGGAGGCTCGCACACGCCCCGGTCAGGGCGCGAGCACGGACTCGATCTGCCCCTCGACCTCGTCGCCCTGGTAGTGGCCCTTCCACGCGATCACGCCTCCACGTCGCAAGACGATCTGCACCTCGTTGGAGGCGACCGCGAAGGTGTCCTCGAACGCCGTGCCGGGGTCGTAGAGGACCTGCATGTGGATGCCGTAGCGCTCCTGGATGGCCGCGCAGTCCGCGGCGTCGGGCTCGCCGAACCCGCTGTCCTCGCTGATCACGAGGTAGGCGCCGAGCCCCTGATCACGGAAGCGGTCGTAGACGCGGTTCGCGTCCCGGCTCGCGAAGTCGCGGCACGGCGGGCACCAGTCGGCGTACTCGAAGAGCCACACGGCGTCGTCTTCGCAGAGCTCGTGCAGCGTGTGCTCGACGCCGTCGCAGTCCATCAGCACCAGGTCGGGCGCGACGTCACCGACGGCCGTGCCGAAGGGGCCCTCGGGCGGGCACGTCCCGCCGGTGACGGGCGGCTCCGAGCCCGCGTCGACCGCGTCGGAGCCCGCGTCCACGGCGGCGGTGGCCGCGTCGACGGAGCCCGGGCCGGCGTCCGCTTCGAAGGCGCCTCCGTCCGCGCCCGCGCCGGCGTCGAGCGCCCCCGGGGCATCGGGGGGAGCCTCGCACGCGGCGAGGACAACGATGGAGATCAGCCAAGCGGTGCGCACGCGATCGACTCCCGAGGTGAAACTTCCGTGGGCGAACGGCACTACTATGCGTCGATGGCCCTTCGGTTACGTCTCGCGCTCGCCTTGCTCTTGATCGCCTGCGATGGCTCCGGCGGGTCCGACGCCGGCCCCGGGACGGAGGGCCACCGCCCGGCGACGGCGGGCTCGACGCGAACCTGCCGTTCGACGCGGCGGTCTGCGATCCACCCGCCGACGACCCGTTCGGTTGCGAGGACCTGACCCCCGATCCGGCGTGCACGGGGAGCTGGGTGGTCGGGGTGACCGGCCGCATCCAGACCGCCGCGGGCGTCGGGGTCGCGGGCGCGCGCGCGCAGCTCTGCATCCGCCTGCACCCCGACGATCGCCTGGTGTGCCTCGGCCCGCCGGAGACCGACGCGAACGGTGACTTCGTGATCATCGTCCCCGAGGAGATCCGCTGCCTCGACCGCGCCGCGATGCGCGCGATCGCGCCCCGGATGCCGCTCGCGACGACCTACTGCCCGGTCGAGCTCGACGTGAGCGGCGGCCCCACCGTCGCGCTCACGGAGCCCTTCGTGCTCCAGCCGGTCGTGGCCGCGGACGTCCCGCCGGTGGGCGACGAGACCGCGCAGCGCGACGTCACCTTCCCCGACGGGCTGGTCCTCACCCTGGCCCCCGTCGACTTCCCGCTCTCCGAGGACTACCCGGCGCTCGCCGGCGCGCCCGTCGACGTGGCCGCGACCGAGTGCTTCGCGGGCGGCGTGACCCTCGACGGGGCCTACGCGTTCGACCCCGAGACGATCATCGACGCGGGCGCCGCGGTCTCGATCCCGAACACCGAGGCCCTCGCGCCGGGCGCGGTCGTCGACCTCTACGTCCTCGGGGGCCTCGAGACCCGCCTGCTCGACGGGACGATGGTCGAGGAGGCCGAGCTCGGCCTCGTCGGCGCGGCCACCGTCAGCGCCGACGGCACCGCGATCGTGTCCGACGCCGACAGCCGGATCCCCTACCTGAGCTGGCTCCTCTGGAAAAACCGCTGAAAGGCGCGGGCTCGGGGTGGAACCTCACGGGCTCTAGCCATCGCAGCGAGGAGACAGCTCCGCGGGTCCACGCGGGGGGTGTCGCGTCGGATCCCCGGGGGATCGCCCTGGAACGGCGATTGCCATGACCCCTCGTCATGCCGTCCTCGATTCGCGACACCGACCTCGCGCTTCCGCCTCTCCCCCCGAGTGACAGCGGCGTCCGCCAGCGGCCCGCCTCGCGAGACACCATCGAGACCGGCCCCCTCCCGAGCCCCGCGGCCCGGCCGGGCCTCCACCTCGTGCCGCGGGCCTCGCTCCCGCCGCGCGCGTCCCTGCCGCCGCCCCCTGCGCGTCGCTGCCGCCGCCCCGCGCGTCGCTGCCGCCGCCCCGCGCGTCCCTGCCCGCGCGCAGCAGCTGGGTCGACGACGGCGCCACCGAGCCCGACGCGAAGCCCTCGGCGCCGCCGCCGCCCCCGGCGCGGCTCCCCGCCTCGGCGAAGGCCTCGCTGCCGCCGCCCAAGGCGAAGCCTCGCGCGACGCCGCCGCCGCCGCCGCCCTCCGCGCGCCGCAGCTCCATGCCTCCGCCGCCGCCGCCCGCGCGCAAGGCCAAGGCCTCCATCCCGCCGCCGCCCCCGCCCCGGGCGCGCCTCGCGAAGGTGATCGAGGTGATCGGCACGAAGGTCGACACCCTCGTCGGCTTCGAGCTGACCAAGCTCCGGATCGGCGCGCCGACCGATGGCTCGCTGCACGAGCAGCCCCCGCTCGGGCCCAACCCCTTCGGCCCGCCGACGGCGGAGGTCGACCTCGCGCCCTACCTGCGCAAGGCCCCCATCGACATGCCGCCGCGGGTCGTCGCGATCGCCGTCGTCGCCATCTGCTTCGTGCTCGGCTCGGGCCTCGCCGTCGCCGCGATGGGCGGCGCCTCGCCGGTCAGGGCGATGAAGTACGACGCCAAGCCGCCCGCGTTCGCCGCGAACGCGGAGCCGGCGCCGATCGCTCAGCCGCGCCTCACCGAGCTGCTCGCGGTCGACGAAGACGAAGCGGCGCCGTCGGCGCGCGCCGTCGAGCCGTCGCGAGCGCGAGCCGTCGAAGCGGCGCCGACGGCGGCCCCGACGGACGACGCGGCGAGCCGGGTCGCGCAGCTGCGCGCGCGTCGCCAGGCTCGGCGTCGAGCGCGGATCCGCTCGCGCTGGCTCGCCCGCCAGCGCTAGCCCGTCAGCGCTAGATCGAGACGCACGCGAACGGAGAGGCGGTGCACTCCACCGCCCCGAGGTCCACCCCCGACGTGAACCACGTCAGCCGCAGCACCGGCCCGACGGCGTCGCCGCCGTAGTCGAGGCGGACGCCGACGTTGAAGCTTCGAAAGAAGATCGTGTCGTCGGTGACCTCGACGCCGCCGCGCGACAGGATCCCCGACGGCTCGGGGCCGAGCGTGATCATCGCGCCCGGATCTTCGAAGAGCATCCACACCCGCTGATCGGTCTCTTCGCAGGTCTCCGGGATCAGCTGCACGATCTCGACCGCGAGGCGGCTCCCATCGAGCACGCCGTTGAGGCCGGTGACGACGACCGGGTCGGTGCCGGGGCCGCACGCGCCGGGCCCCGCGTTCGAGCACGCGAGCGTGATCGGCACGGCGAGGAGACATGCGAGGAAGCGTCTCTGCATCTGCGTCGTTGTAGCAGCGTCGCACCGCCCTATCCTGAAGGAGTCATGGCTTCGCATCCGATCCGCACCTCGGCCCCGCCCCTCGTCGCTCGCGAGCCCGCTCGCGTCGCGGCGCTCACCCGCCCGAACCGCGCCCCCGCGACCCGTCACGAGCAGCGCGACGTGACCGTCCACGGCCTCCGCCTGCGCTACATCGACGTGATCCCCGACGTGGTCGAGGACGAGACGCCGCTGCTCCTCATCCACGGCCACGGCTCGCGGCTCGAGGAGTACGAGGCGATCCTCCCGCACCTCGCGCGGCGCCGGCGCGTCGTCGTCCCGGACCTGCCGGGCAGCGGGTACTCGGACAAGCCACTGCGCGACTACGACCTGCGCCTCTACGAGGACAGCCTGCTCGGCTTCCTCGATCAGCTCGGCGTCGATCGCGCGCACCTCGGAGGCGGCAGCCTCGGGGGCAACCTGGTGCTGCGGCTCGGTCACCGCGAGCCGGAGCGCTTCGATCGCCTCGCCGCGTGGGCGCCGGCCGGCTCGTGGGACCCGATGCTGCGCTGGGTGATCTTCGCGAAGATGATGAAGCGCCTCCGCTTCATGTTCTGGCCCGCGCTCTGGGTGCAGAGCCGCTTCTGGTACCGCCGCGACTGGGAGGGCCGCGACAAGGCGCTCGCCGACGCGTGGAACTACTACGAGGAGGTCTACTCCGAGGGCTACCACCGGATGTACTGGGGCATCGGCGAGGACCAGGTGGCGCAGTCGCTCTTCGATCGCGCGCCGCACATCCAGCACCCGACCTACGTCGCGTACGGCGACCAGGACAAGGCGCTCTCGATGGACCGCGGCGTCCGCCGCCTCGCGGGCCTACTGCCCAAGGCGGTGCTCCGCGTGTTCGAAGGCGCGCGCCACTCGCTCGCCAACGAGGTCCCCGAGGAGCTCGGCGCCGAGGTCGACGCCTTCCTCGCGGCCACCTGACTCGAGTCGCGGTCGTGGAAGCGGCTGGGACCATCCCGTCGCCCCCAGAAAATCTTCGCGTCTTCGCGCTCTTCGCGTTCACCTTCCACTACGTAGTCAATGCTCCCAGCGTCGCACGGTGACGTTGGCGGGGACGTAGGGCGGCGTGCGCGGCTCCTCGCTGATGCGCATCGCGCCGGCCTCGGGCGACTGGTGGGGCTCGAGGCGGATCGGGATCTCGCGCAGCGGCGGGGTGCCGTCTCGCCAGCTGATGATCCACTCGACGTCGCGCGCCTTGAGGCGCACGGCGTAGCAGTCGCGGGTCATCGCGCCGCCGCGGCGATCCCAGAGCGGGACCGCGTCGCGCGAGGCGATCGTCCACCGCTGCTCGTCGCCGAAGTCGTCGGTCGCGAGCTCCTCGTCGGGCGCGAGCAGGACGCGGTCGCAGTCCATCGTGACCTCGTCGCGCACGCGCCAGACGGTGATCGGCACGTCGGCGGCCAGGTGGTTGCGGATGAACACGTCGGTCTCGAGCACGCCGGCGGGCGGGAACGGGTAGCGCGGCGGCGGCTCGTTGCTGCCGGGCAGGTTCGAGGCGGCGCACAGCAGCAGAGCCACCGCGCCGATCGCGGGGGCGGGGCGATGGGCGCGCGGCCGGCCGAGCACGAGGAAGGACACCGCGAGCGCGGGGAGCGCGATCAGGTCCGTCGCGTCGGGCCAGAGGTGGACGGGCAGCGCGCGCTCGAGCGCCTCCGCGATCGCGGGGACCTGGAGCGCCGCGAACCCGGCCCCCACCGCGACGTGGCAGGCGAGGAACGCGCGGCGGCTCGACGCGCGGCAGAGCCACGCGAGGACCAGCGGCGCGACGAGGAGGCCGGCGAAGTCGCTGAGCTTGCCGCTGAGCGCGGGCCACGCGCCCGTCGCCTTCAACACGTGGTCGTTGAGCGCGAGCGTCGCGAGGGCGACGAGGAAGAGGGGATGCGTCAGCGACGCGCTTGGACGGACCGATCCCATGAGAGCTCCGACGTCAGACGAGCGAGGCCTTGAGCCGCGCGGAGACCAGGAGGTAGAGCGCGAACAGCGCGTCGCGCTCCGTCGCGGCCGTCGCGTGGAGCCCCGCGAGGCGACAGAAGCGGAGGAACTCGCGGCCGTCGAGGCCGAGCAAGGCGGCTTTCGCCATCGGGCTCGCGTGGTTGCCGGTCCCGGGGAGCGTCTCGAGCAGCTCCACCATCGCGGAGACCGCGAGCTGGAGCGCCGCGCCGTGATCGCCGCGCCGGATGCAGCCCTCGACGCCCGCGACGGTCGCGGCGTCCTCGCCCTCCCACAGCGACGCGAACGAGAGCGCGTTCTCGGGGACGTTGACGACGATCGGCTCCGCGACCTCCGCCTCGTCGTCGAGCCCGGTGACCATGAACTCGCCGCTCGCCGTGACCTCGCGGGCGACCTTGGCCACCTCGGCCTCGATGCCCTCGCTCAGCGGCTTCGAGTGGCGGCGCGTGCTGACCTTCGGGAAGCGGTCCCACAGCGAGTGGATGACGAGCTTGCTGACCTCCTTGAGGGCGGGGAGCACTCCGTCTCCGCGCGTCGCCGAGGTCGGGAAGGAGGGGGCGTCGAGCCAGTTGAGGTCCTCCTCCATCTCGCGCACCTCGCGCACGTTGCCGAGGTCCCGCTTGTTCCACTGGAACACGATCGGGAAGCGGGCGACGTCGATGCCCTGCTCGTCGAGGTTGCGGCGCAGGTCGGCGAGCGACTCGCGGTTGCCCTGGGCGGCGCCCGGCTGCGAGTCCGCCACGAAGATCACGCCGTCGGCGCCCTGCAGGACGAGCTTGCGCGTCGCCTCGTAGAAGACCTGACCGGGGACGGTGTAGAGCTGGAAGCGGACCCCCATGCCCTGCACCTCCTTCACGTGCAGGGGCAGGAAGTCGAAGAAGATCGTGCGGTCGCCTTCGGTCGCGAGCGTCACCATCTCGCCGCGGCGCTGCGGCTTCACGGCCGCGTAGATCTGCTTGAGGGTCGTCGTCTTCCCCGACAAGCCGGGCCCGTAGTACACGACCTTCGCGGAGATCTCCCGAGCGAGCGGGTTGATGACCGTCACGCGCGGAACGGTATCAGATCCCCGGGCCGTGGTAGCGTCGGCGCGTGCTCGCGGGCGACCTGGGTACGATGCCGCTGGCGGACGTGCTGCAATGGCTGGACGCCCGGGGCAGCCGCGCGCTCGTGGTGGTCCGCGCCACCGACGGACGCGAGGCCTGGCTCGTCGCGGATCGGAGGTTCGTGGTCGCCGGCTCGCCGCCGCTCGCGCGCGGCCGCCTCGCCACGGACGGGACGCCGGGCGCGCCCGGCCCGGGCCTGCGCGCGCTGGCGCGCGAGTACCTGCTCGACCTCTTCCTCACCCCGACGGGGAGCTTCGAGCTCGACGAGCAGGCGGCGCCGCCGACGGTCGGCGTGGAGCTCGAGATCCCGGTGCAGTTCCTCGTGATGGAGGGCCTCCGGCTGCTCGACGAGTGGCCTCGGATCGAAGAGACCTACCCGCGCGACGAGGCGCGCCTCGCGGCGACGGACACGGAGCTGCCGGAGCTGAACGCGATCGACAGCATCGACGCCGCCATCTGCGCGATCGCGCTCGACGCGCCGGCGCTCGGCGAGGCGAGGCTCGTGCTCGGGCTCAGCCGACCCGCGCTCCTGCGCCGCGTGGACGCGCTGCGGCAGCGAGGCCTCGTCGAGGTCGAGGGCATCCCCCACGGCCCCGACGTCGAGGGATCGCTCGTCGAGAACGCGCGCAAGCTCCTCGCCGCGCGACAGTACGCGGAGGCGGCGCACGTCTTCCGCGCGCTGCTCACCACCAACCCCGCGGACGTCCGCCTGCGCCAGCTGCTCGCGGAGGCCGAGCGGCTGCAGTGTCAGGCGGTCTACGAGCGCTTCGGGCGCACCGACGTGGTGACGCTCGTGGGGGACCCTCGCGCCCACAAGCTCGTGGCGGCGGACCTCGCGGTCGTCGAGGCGCTCGCGCGTCCGCGCGCGGTCGGCGTGCTCGTGCTCGCGTCGCCGCTCCGAGAGCTCGAGACGCTCCTGGCCCTCACGCGCCTGTCGACGCGAGGGCTCGTGGCGATCGAGTCGGCCGAGTAGCGCGCCAGACGTGCGAGAGCCCCCGTCCGGCGCGCGAGCTCGAGGGCTCGACGCATCCAGCGGGGGCTCGGCGCACGCGCGACGCGCGTCTATCCGAGGCGCTCGGTCCAGCGCTTGCGCAGCGCCTGGATCGCCTGACGCGTGACGCCGAACTTGCGGGCGAGCTCGCTCATGTTCGAGTCCGAGCGCGCCACCTCGAGGATCTGCTTCGGAGTCAGCTTGCGCCCGTGCGGCATGCCGCCCTTCTCGACGCGCGGGCCCCCCACGCCGTCGTAGGTGCAGCCGCGCACGAGGCGCGACACCGCTGCGGCGCTCACGTTGTACTCGCGCGCCAACGTCGCCTGGCTGGCGACGCCCGTCGAGTAGCGACGCCGAAGCGCCGCGACCTGACGGCTCGTGAGCTTCGTGCGACCCCGCGAGCTGATCGGTCCCCCCGCGTCACCGCGCGCTTCACCGCGCGTGATCCGGCCGATCTGGTGCGTGCCCAGGTTGTACTCTTCGCCGAGCTCTCGCTGGCTCTGCTTGCCCTTCTCGTACTTCTTGCGGATCGCGCGCACCTGCGCTTCTGAGAGATCCGCGATCTGCTTCTTCTTGTTCGCCTTCTTGGTCGTTTTCCGACGAGCCATACCCAACCTCACTGTCCCGCAGGTATGTGAACGTTTCGTTCCTCATACACAGCTACCGATGACCGAACGTAGCAACGAGTTTGGACATGCTTGCCTCTGGAACGCAAGACCCGTTTCGACGCGCAGGGCGGCATTGTTGGCTGTGATCGGAATCCTCGGGTGCGGGTCGCCCGAGCCCGCGTCGCCTCCGACGGCGCCGCCGGCCCCCGCCGCGGAGCCGCGGACGCGCGTCTTCGTGATCGGCTCGGGCACGCCGATCCCCGACCCCGACCGCGGCGGTCCCGCGACGGCGGTGGTGATCGACGGACGCGCGCTGCTCTTCGACGCGGGGCCAGGGGTGCTCCGTGGGCTGGCCGCCGCGGGGGTCGCTCCCGATGAAGTGGAGCACGTCTTCTTGACGCACCTCCACTCGGATCACACGCTCGGGCTCGACGAGATGATCCTCGGCGCGTGGACCGCGGGTCGCGATCGACAGCTTCACGTCCACGGCCCGCCGGGCGTCGCGTCGATGGTCGAGCACCTCGAGGCGGCGTTCACGGAGGACCGTGTTTTGCGGGTCGAGGGGCTCGAGAACGGCGATCCGGCGGGAGCGGGCGTCGAGGTGAGCGAGGTCGTCGAGGGGGGCGTGTGGCGCGACGGCGAGGTGACCGTGACCGCCTTCGAGGTCGACCACGGATCCTGGGAGCACGCGCTCGGATACCGCGTCGAGGGCCCCGACCGAGTCGTCGTGATCTCCGGGGACACCGCGCCGAGCGAGGCCGTCGTCCGGGCCTGTGACGGCTGCGATGTCCTCGTCCACGAGGCGTACTCGACCGCGGGGTGGCGCGCCCGGCCCGAGGGCTTCCGCGCGTACCACGCCGCGTTCCATACCTCGGGCGAGCAGCTCGGTCGGCTCGCGGCGCGCGCCCGCCCGCGGCGCCTCGTCCTCACGCACCTGCTCTTCTTCGGTCAGTCGCCGGCGCAGGTGCTCGGTGAGGTCCGAGCCGGCTTCGAGGGCGACGTCGTGATCGGCGAGGACGGCGAGTCGTACTGACGCCACCTCGCCGAGGCAGCCCATCAGTCGATGGCGCGGACGGGCGCGTGCCAGTCGAGGGCGTGCACGTCGTGTTGCCAGCGACCGGCGATCTCCAACGATTGATCGAGCGCCTCCGCGACGACGGAGAGGGCGACCGCGCGGTCCGCGGCGCTCGTGCGCAGCTGGACGGGGCGGCCCCGCTCGAAGCGGACCCGGACCGAGGCGTTGGCGCCCTCGACGAAGACCCAGCGGGCGGCCGTCAGGCGCTTGCGCATCGCCTGGCGGCGGCGCCAGCGCTCGAGCTCGGCGATGAGCTCGGAGAGCTCTTCGAGGGCGTCGCGCCGAGCGCGCTCGTCGTCCTCGGTGGAGGGCTGCGCGGGGAGGCGCGCGGGGGGCGGCGGGGGGATCCAGGCGTCGCGATGAGGGCGGTGTTCGGTGGGCTGTGGCATCGAGCTGTTCATGTCCTCCAAAGGTGCCCAGACGGACGGAACGAGGGCTCCGGAACTGACGGGAACTACAACGATTTCGATCCTTTTCGGCCGGTCTGCGGCGGCCTATCCTGAGGCCGTGGGGATCCTCGAATACCTCCTCGCGGGCCTCGGCCCGGAGGCCCGAAAAGAGCTCGCCAAAGAGGCGGCCGAGTCGGTCGTGAAGAAGGCGGCCGACACCGTCTACGACAAGGTCGACGGCATCCGCGAGGACTTCGAGAAGGCCGCCGAGGCGCGCCGCCGAACGATCGAGCGGGAGGCGGCCGAGAAGAAGAAGATCGCCGACGAGGCGAAGGCCGCCCAGGACCTCGAGGACGAGCTCGCCGCGCTCAAGCGCCGGGTCGAGCGAGAGGGCTGACCTCCCGGGCTCCTCGAGCTCGAAGCGTTTCTCCGGTTTCTTCACTCCCGGGATCGCGTCGTGATAGCGCGGTGGTCATGAAGCGGACCGGAGCGGACGTGCGAGTCGTGGGCGTGGGTGGCGCCGGAGGCAATGCGCTCCGTCGGATGCTGGGCGTCGGAGTGCACGACGCGATGTCGATCGCGGTGAACACCGACACGACGGCCCTGCTGGACCACCCCGCCGACCATCGGGTGGTGCTCGGGGGTCGGGCGACGCGCGGCCTCGGCGCTGGCGGCTGTCCTGCCGCGGGGCTGCGGGCGGCCCACGAGTCCTCGCGCGAGCTGCAGGCGATGGTCGAGGGCGCCGACATGGTCTTCGTCGCGGCCGGGATGGGCGGCGGGACGGGCACGGGCGCGGCCCCGTTGGTGGCGCAGCTGGCCCGACGGGCGGGCGCGCTCGTGGTGGGCATCGTCACGGTGCCCTTCGCCTTCGAAGGGGGGCGTCGTCGCCGGGTCGCGAACGAGGGCCTGGCCGCCCTCCGCGCCGAGACGGACTCCCTGCTCGTGGTGGAGAACGAGCGGCTGCTCGCCCTCGAGGGGGACGAGCCGTCGGTGCGCGACGCCTTCTCCCGGGCCGACTCGATCCTCAGCGAGGGCGTGCGCTCGATCGGCGACCTCGTGATGGAGACGGGGCTGATCAACCTGGACTTCGCCGACGTCAGCCGGGTCCTGCGGGACGGCGGCCGCGCGGTCATGGGCGTCGGTCGCGGGCGCGGCTCCGAGCGCGCGCTGCGCGCGGTGCAGCAGGCGTCCGCGAGCCCGCTGCTGGACGACGATCGGATCGAGGGGGCGCGAGGCGTCCTCCTGTCCTTCCGCGCCGATCCCAAGATCGGCGTCGGGCAGCTCCAGCGGGCCGCCGCGCTCGTTCAGGCCGAGGTCGACGACGACGCCGACATCCTGTTCGGGGTCACCATCGACGAGGACCTCCACGACGAGGTGCACGTGACCCTCGTCGCCGCGGGCCTCCCCGAGGTCGGCGCGGAGGGCGCCGTCTCGGCCGAGTTCGAAGCCGCGATGGCTCAGGAGCCCCGACGCCGCAACGCGCTCGTCATGCTCGAAGAGAGCCTCGTCCCCGTCCGCCGCCGCGCCTGGTGAGCCGTCAGCTCTTCTTCTTCCGGTCGGCGTCCGCGAGGGCCTGGCGGAGCGTCTGCGACAGCGGGTCGTCGCCGTCGTCGTCGTCGGCCTTCACGAGCTTCTTCTTCCACTTCCGCCGCGCCTGACGCCGGCGCCAGAGGTGGCGGAAGAGCGGCCACGCCTCGCCGCCGTCGAACGGGCGGATCGGGACGAGGTTGAAGGCCGCGATGAACAGGTTCGCGGTCGTGAACGCCTCGACGAGCTGGCGGAGCCAGGGGTGGGTGGGCTCGCCCACCACGAGCAGCACCACGGTGGCGACGACGAAGAGCGCGAGCTGGGCGAGCACGCCGCCCCACGCGATCCCCGCGCGCTGGATCTCGGTGGGGTGACCCGTCCACCGACACAGGCCGCCGAAGCCGGTGAGGTCGATGCCCAGGTTCACGAGGCCCATGCGCCACACGAGGAACGCGTGCCCGAGCTCGTGGAGGAGGATCACCACGAGGATCCCCACCCAGAGGCCGGGCTCGAACCGGAACCGCGAGAACGCCAGGCACACCAGCGGCACCGACCAGTGCGCGCGGATGGGCACCCCCTTGATCTTGAAGAGGGTGAGGTAGCCGCGGCTGAAGAGGTCGTTCATGGCGGGGATCCGACTCGATGACACGTGGGGTACGCCGGTGTTCCTCGCAAGATCGCATCGCGCGCCCCGCTTGTCGCGTCCGCTCGTCAGGGCGCTAGACTCCGCACGTGGTGCGATGGATCGCGGTGTTGGCCCTCCTCGCGGCGGGCTGTGGCGAGGACGCGGCGGTCGAGACCCCCGAGTCGCCGTCGAGCGCGGAGGTCGAAGGCGAGCCGGTGGTCGCGGCGGGGGCCGCCGTCGCGGTGACGCCCCCGAGCGAGCACGGGGGCACGGTGGTCGCTGTGGGTCCCTACTTCCACGAGGTCGTCGCCCTCGGCGACGGCGGGGTGGAGGTGTTCGTCCACGGGTCGTCGCCGGCCCTGCCGCCGGGCTCGCGCGTCTCGGTGCGCCTCACCGGAGACGACGGCGCGGTCCACCCCGTGGCGCTGATCTGGGATCCGGCGCAGGCGCGCTACCGGGGGATCCTCCGGCAAGTGCACGCGATCCCCGGGCCCATCCAGGTGACCGTCGTGGCCGATGGCCAGACGCACCGGGGCGAGGCCAACACGGTCGTCGTGACCGCGCCGCCCGACGCCCCCGCGGTCGTCGCTCGCTCGGTGAGGACGGGGACCGCGACGACGCCCGCGGCCCCCGGCGCGGCCGATCCCGTCGTGGAAGCGGAGCCCGAGCCCGTCGCCGTCGCACCGGAGCCGGAGCCCGAGCCGATCGCCGAGGCGCCGCCGGTGGTGCAGGTCCAGCCCGCGGTCGTCGCGCGGCCCCCGGCCGCGACGCCGGCGCTCGGTGGCGGCGCGTCGCCGATCCTCGATCGACGCGCTCGCGCCACGGGCGTCGCTCCGCGCCGCGCTCGCGCCGACGCGACGGAAGGGGCTACGGTCCAGGTCCGACAATAGATGCCGCGGCACCGGAACCTCGCCGCGGGGAGGGTGTCGACTTGGCCGTGCTACCGAACGGAGGAGGGGTCCGCGCGGCGTTGCTCGCGCTCGTGGTGCTCTGCGCCCCGAGCGCGGCGGCCGCGCAGGACAGCGGCTACGAGCTCGCGCTCGACGGACCGACGCAGGTGCGGACGGGGCGCGTCGCGCGCTACCGCGGCGTCGCATACCGCGTGCGCGGGCTCGCCGAGCTCTCCCCGTTCGGAGGTCGCGTCCGCGCTCGCGTGGAGCAGCGCGAGGGACCGAGCGGCGCGTGGAGCGAGCAGATCAGCGCCGCCGATGGTCGCTTCGAGATCGAGGTCCCGGTCCCCGAGGGGCTCGAAGAGGAGGTCTTCCTCGACGTGGAGGTCGGGCCCGAGGACGGGGCGCGTCGCTTCTCGATGCCCTTGCGCGTGCGGCCCGCGGTGTCGCTCGTGCTGCGCAGCGACCGCCGCCTCTACGAAGCCGGCGAGCCCGTGCACCTGTGGGCCTGGCTGCGCGAGGACGTGAGCCACCGACCGCTCGCGGGGCAGACGATCGAGCTCGAGCTCGAGGGGCCTTCGATGCCCTCGGTGCGCCGCGAGATCACGACGGGGGACTCCGGCGTCGCGCACCTCGAGCTCACGGTCCCGACGGGGGCCGCCGAGGGGACGATGTCGGTGACCGCGCGGGTCCCCGGTCAGCTCCAGACCTCGGCGAGCTTCAACGTCGGGACGCGGACCTGGGAGCGCCTCTTCGCCGACGTCGAGGTCGAGCCGGAGCCCGTCGCGCCCGGCGCCGACGCGACCGTCGCGGTGACCGTGACGGCGACGTCGGGCGCGCCCGTCATCGACGCGCAGGTGTCGGTCACGATCGACAACGAGAGCTGGTCGGGGACGACGGGCCGCGACGGCGTCGCTCGCGTCCCCGTCCGCGCGCCGGTCTACCTCGAGCACGACACCGGATCGCTGTACGTCTCGGTCGAGATCCGCCACCCCGGCTACGGCGTGGTGAGCTCGGGCGGGACGATGCGCCTCGCCGTGCCGCTGTCGCTCTCGATCGAGGCGGTCGCGAGGCACGGGGGCCTCGTGCCCGAGCTCGACGACGTGCTCTACGTGCGCCTCCACGACGGCATCGGTGATCCGCCGACGCAGCCGACCGAGGTGACGGTCGAGGGGCCGGCGGTGCGCGGCGGTCGCGCCACCGCCACCACCGACGCGAACGGCATCGCGACGATCCCCGTCCGGTTGCCGGTCGGCGCGTCCGCCTCGAGCGGCGATCACCCGCAGACGAGCGTGCTCGTCTCCGTGGCCGGGCCGCTCGAGCGGCTCGCGCGCGTCTACCTGCCCGTCTTCGCCGACGCGGAGGTCTCGCCGACCCCGGATCGCCCGGTGGTGGAGCCGGGCAGCCGGGTCGAGGTCGAGGTGCAGCGCCGCCCGGGCGCCGCGCGCCGGGAGGTCGTGCTCGAGCTGCTCGACGACCACGCCGAGATCCTCGCGCTCGCGCGCGTCTCCGCGAGCCAGCGCCGCGTGACGATCGACGTCCCGCCGGACCGCCTCGGCGTCATGACCCTGCGCGCGCGGGCCGTGCACGCGGACGAGACGCTCGAGGGGGTGGGCGGCCTCGCGGGCCTCATCGTGCGCCCCGCCGATCCCGACTTCGTCAGCGTGGCGCCGACGCGGCGGCGCTGGACGGTCGGAGAGACCGCGCACGTCACCTTGACGACTGGGAGCGGCGGTCCTCGACGCTGGGCCGCGGTGCTGGTCCGAGACCTGGCGGCGCACGGCGGCGAGCAGCCGTTCACGGCGCACTTCCTCGGGCGTCGGTTCGAGCAAGCGTTGTTGACGCCCTCCGACGAGGACGGCCGCCGACTCGTGTTCGCGACGCTCGCCGCCCGGCTCCAGGCCGACGCCGAGCCGGAGCCCGCGCCGCCGCTCGTGGACGGCCTCGGGCTCGCGCCGAGCGACGCGCTCCAGGCGCCGCGCGGCGGGCTCCGGGATCCGTGGCCGCTCGCGCGCGAGCTCGTTCGGCGGCGCGTGGGGCGCTCGACCCGCGCGCTCGAGGACCGGCTCGCGGAGGCGCTCGAGTCGAACGGGCTGGACGCGATCACGACGACCGCGGGCGGGCGGCGCCGCTTCCGAGACGACGCGCTCGCCGACGTGCGCGCGGCGGTGACGCTCGGCGGTGAGCCGCTGACCCCGGCCATGATCGAGGCCGCCGATCCGAGCTTCACCTACGACTCCGTCGCGCGCCGGGTCGCGCGCGCGCGCCTCGTGAAGCTGCTCGTCGCGCTCGCCGCCTACCTCGACCCCGGCGACGAGGCGCCGCCCGCCGCGCGCATGGCGGCGCGGGAGCCGTCGAGCCGCTGGCTCCCTCGGCTCGTCGAGCGCGGCCTCATCGCGGCGCACGACCTCGACGATCCGTGGGGCGGGCGGTTCGCGCTTCGATCCACGCGCGCGCCGGCGCTCGTCCTCTCGTCCCACGCGACCGACGTCGAGCTCGTGTCGCCGGGCCCCGACGGGCGGCTCGGCACGGGCGACGACGTCCACGACCCGTTCGCGCGGGTGGTCCCGGCGCGCACGCCCTACGCGCTCTCGTCCGGTGAGGACGAGCTGATGCGACGCCTCGCGGTGCTCTCGCCGGTCGAGCGGACGCTCGCGATGATCAGCGAGTCGTACCGGCGGGTCTCCGTCGAGATGTCCGAGGACGAGATCGGCGACGCGGTCTCCGCCGAGGTCTCGGAGGGGACGATCGGGCTCGGCAACCTCGGCCTCATCGGTCACGGCGCCGGCGGCGGCGGGACGGGGAGCGGCTACGGGAGCGGGCACGGGATGTTGCGGGGGCGCTCGGCTCGGTCCCCGTCGATCCGAACGGGGATGGCGTCGGTCTCGGGGCTCGCCGCGGTGCTGCGCGAGCGCTTCCCCCCCACGCTGCTGTTCACGCCGGACGCCGAGGTCGACGCGGACGGCGAGACCGATCTCGCGATCCCGCTCGCCGACGCGGTGACCACGTACCTCGTCGAGGTCGTCGTCTGGCGCGAGGACGGTTGGTACTGGTCGGACTCGACCCGCATCGAGGTCGACAGAGACATCGTGGTGACCGCGCCGGTGCCCGCCGTCGCGCATCGCGGTGACCACATCACGCTGCCGATCCGCGTGAGCAACCGGGGCGACGCGCCGCGCGAGCTCGAGGTGCGGCTCGCCGGCTCGGAGGCGCTCGGGATCGCCGACGCGGCCGCGCAGCGCGTGACCGTCGGGGCGGGCGAGGCGCGCGCGGTCGACGTCGAGCTCGCGCCCACCCGCGTCGGCGAAGGTCACCTCGAGATCGCCGTCGTCACCCCCGAGGGCGAGGCGCTCGACGCGGTGCGGCTCCCGATGCGCGTCGTCGACGTGGCGCGCCGGGTCAGCCAGACCGAGGAGACGATCGCCGCCGGTCGGGCGACGGTCGAGCTCGTCGTGCCCGCCGGGGCGGACGCGCGCGCGGGCTCGGTCGAGCTCGACGTCGGCTCGTCTCTGTTCGCCGAAGACCTGGGCGACGTGTGGACGGTCTGGTGCCCCTCGCCGCGGCTCGACACGGACGACCCGGCGCGGTTCCTCACCGTCGACTCCCTCGAGCTCACCCCGCTCGCGATCGGCGGGGCGTGGCGCAGCGAGCACGTCGAGGACGCCGAGATCGAGCGGGCCGTCGACTGGCTCACCGCGGCGCTCGATCGGAGCCGCGCGAGCACCCCCGAGGAGGAGCTCGCGCAGGCGTCGGCTCGCGCCTGGGTCCTGCTCGGGCTCCACCCGATCGCCGAGGCGCCCGGTCGCCGCGATCTGCCGCGCGCCCGCGAGCTCGTGGAGCGGCTGCGCCGCGAGGTCGGCTCCGAGGCGATGGCCTCGGACGATCCGCGGCACTGGGCGCTCGCCGCCGCGGGCCTCGGGTGGACGGCGCCGGAGGGCGATCTCGATCGGCCGCGCGAGCTCGTGCGACGCCTCCAGCGGCACACCGTCCAGAGCGGAGGGGATCGCTGGCTCGCGCTCGAGACCCAGGCGGTGCGAGGCACCGTGCTCCTCGCGATGGCGGAGCTCGCGCTCGGGGAGCGGGAGCGTGCGTTCCAGATCCTCGCGACGGTCAGCCGGTGGGCGCAGCGCGGGCACGCGCTCGGGTCCGACGTGCGCGGCCTCGCGCGGGCGGCCGTGCGACGGATGACGCGGGGCCAGGCCCCCGAGCGGGTGACCGTCACGATCGACGGCGCGGAGCAGACGGTGGCGCTCGACGGCGGCGTCGCGCGCGTCGACGCGCCGGGCCTCGCGGAGCCGGGCGCGCACCGCGTGGTCGTCGCGGCCCCCCACGGAGCGCCCGTCTTCGTGCGGGTCGAGGCGCGCTACGGGGTCCCCTGGGAGGCGCGCCCCGCCGCGGCGAGCGGCCCGCTCGTGCTCGCGCTCGAGGGCGAGACCCACGGGCTCGACGAAGAGGCCGAGCTCGAGGTCGTCGTGCGTAACCGCGCGCCGCGCACGCTCCGCCGACCGATCGTGGAGGTCCAGGTGCCGACGGGGGCCGAGCTCACGCAGAGCGGTTTGCTCGCTACGGGCGTCCTCGTGCAGCGGATCGACGACGTCGTCGTCCTCACCCTGCCGCCGCTCCGGCCGGGCAACGAGCGGCGCGTCCCGCTGGCGCTGCGCTGGAGCGTGGCGGGGGAGCTGCGCGGGCTCGGGGTGAGCGGTCGCGCGGACGACCGACCCGAGGCGGTGAGCGTGCTGCCCCCACGCACCGTGACGATCGCGGAGGTGAACCCGTGAAGTGGCTCGTCCTGTTGTTTTGCGTGCTCCTCGCGTCGCCGGCCCCGGCCCTCGCCCAGGGGGCGCGCGCGCGGCGCGCGGTGTCGGCGGGCGAGGTCACCGGCCTCGAGATGCGGATCGAGGGCAGCCTCCGGGCGCCGCCCGGCGGGACCGTGCGCTGGTTCGTGACGCTCTACGAGGTGGTCCGTCGGCGCGACCTGCGCCCCGCGCCCGGCGCGACCTTGCGGGTCATGACCTCCAACGCGCGCGGCGAGCCCGTGCAGGTCGTGCAGACCGACGCGGACGGCCACGCCTCGATCGAGATCCCCTTCCCGGACGACCTCGAGGCGGCGCCGAGCGTCCGGGTCGAGGCCTCGTCGCCGCGCAACGTCCGGCGCGTCTTCTCCGTCGGGCTCTCCCTCGCGCCGCTCCACCGAGTCGAGGTCTACGTCGACCGCGCGCGCACCGTCCCGGGCGCGACGGTCGCCGCGTTCGGCCGCGTCCTGTCGGTGGCCACGGGCCGCCCGATCGCCGAAGAGACCGTCACCGTGCGCGTCCAGGATCGGCACCCGCTCGGCGCCCCGATCGAGGTCACGACGGACGCGCGCGGCGTGTTCTCGGTGCCGTCGCTGACCATGCCCGACGCGCCGACCACCACGCTGCAGATCGTCGCGGCGACGGAGCACGGCAACGCGTCGCAGGGGGTGCTCCTCGACCGGCCCACGCCGCTCGCGCGCTGGGTCGAGGCGACCGCGCCGCCGCTCGTGCAGCCCGGTCAGCGCTTCGACGTCGCGGTGCACGTGCGCGGCCGCGACGGTGAGCCCGTGCGCGGCGCCCGCGTGCGATGGGAGGACGCCGAGGAGGACGAGGACGAGCCGCCGCTGGCCACCGACGCCGAGGGGCGCGTGTCGATCGCGTGGACCGCCCCGACGACCCTCGCCGAGCCCTGGCGCAGCCTGGGTCGGACGCTCCTCGTCACGGACCCGGGCACCGGCGCGGTCCGCACCGTGGTCTCGACCCGCGTCGCGCGCGTCCCCGCGCTCGTGGCCTGGGCGGTCGACGGCGGCGCGCTCGCGCCGGGCCTCGACGGCCGCGTCTTCGTGCGTGTGGTGCGCCCGGACGGCGCCCCGTACCGGGGCGCGGTCTCGCTCGAGATGGCTCGCCTCGGCGGCACCCGGACGGCGACCACGGACGCCGACGGGGTCGCTGTCTTCGAAGGGCCGGTGGCGCTCGGCGGCGACCACGGCGAGTGCGGCGGGTCGACGGCGACCGAGGCGACGCTCGTCGTCGACGCGCACCGCGAGCGGCTGTGTCTGCCGATCGACCCCGACGCGACGGTGCGGGTCGAGCGCGCGCGCTTCGAAGGCGACGGCGTGGTCGTCGAGCTCTCGCGCGCCGCCGCCGTGCGCGCGGCCAGCGTCGAGGTCGCGGTGCTCGAGCGGTCGAACGACGGGTGGACCCCGGTCGCCCGCGCGCACGCCGCGCCGCGCGACGCGAGCGTCACCCTGCGCTTGCCGCCGAGCGTCCGCGGGGAGCTGTGGGTCCGCGCGCGCCCGCTCCTCGACGACGGCATCCCCGTGCGAGGCGGCTCGCGTTTGGTCTACCGGCCCTTCGCCGACGGCGACGTGCCGGCGCTCGAGGCCTCGGAGGCGCGCGGCGCGGTGACGACGGCGACCGACGCGACCTTCGCCATCTTCGCGGACGAGACCGACGAGCTCCGCCGCGTGCTCCAGATGCGGCTCGGCCCGGTCGGCGCGGCGCTCGAGGCCGCGCGCTCGGAGGCGTTCGTCGCCGGCCTCCTCGCCGCGCGCACGCCGCCCGACACCTCCGCCTCCATGACCCTCCGCGAGGGGGCGCGCGTCCCGCAGCCGATGCCCTCGAACCCGGTCGCGGAGGGCCTCCTGCGCGATCCGTGGCGCACGCGCGCGCGCTTCGTCCGCGGTCGGCTCGGCCGCCTGATGCGATCGGTCGAGGAGTACGTCGACGGCTCGATCCCCGACACGATCGACGACGTCGGCGTCCGCGAGGGTGGCCGCTGGCGCTTCAACCGCGCGCTCCTCACCCCGGCGATCGAGGGCCGCGGGCTCGGCGAGGAGACGGCGACGGGCCTCGACGGGGAGCCGCTCGACATCGACGTGCTCACCGCGCTCGACCCGAGCTTCACCTACGACCACGTCGCGCGCCGGATCACCCGCCAGCGCCTGTGGCGCGTGCTCGTGGTGCTCCGGAACGCCATCCAGACGCTCGGCCTCGACCTGCCCTGGGCGCGCCGCGGCGACGAGGAGGAGCTGCTGCTCTCCGTGTTCGAGATCCAGGACCAGCTGTCCGGGAGCTCGGAGTACCTCTCGCGCGAGCACCTCTTCGACGCCTGGGGGCAGCCGTTCGTGCTGCGCCGCGTCCGCGGTCGGCCGCGCTTCCGCTTCCTCGAGCCGGTGGAGGGCTGGGAGCTCGTCAGCCCGGGCCCCGACGGTCGGCCGGGCACCGGGGACGACGTCGTCGATCCGTTCGCGCGGGTCCTGCCGTCGGGGGGGATCTACGCCGAGGCGGTCGGTGAAGACATCTTGCTCGCTCGCCTCTCGGGTGTCGCGCTCGGGCGGGCGACCCTGGAGTCCCTCGCCGCGGTCTTCTCGGTCGAGGCGCCGGAGTCGGCCGGCGAGCCGAGCGCGAGCGCCCACGCGACCTGGGGGACGCTGCCGGGCGCGCCGACGAGGGTCGAGGCGCGGCCGCCGGCCCTCGAGCCGATCGCCGCCTCGATCGGCGGTCTGGGCGCGACGCCGACGTGGTCGCCCCCGAGCGCGCGGCGCGCCTACGTGGCCACCGCCGTCCGCTTCGGCGCCGACGGCGGCCTCTCGACCGCGGAGGCGCGCTTCGTCGCGGGCGCGCCGTGGATCGCGAGCCTCGAGCTCCCCGCGGCGCTGCGGCCGTCGGAGGCGATCCGGTTGCCGATCGAGCTCGTCCGGCTCGCCGAGGCGCCCACCCCCACCGTCGAGGCCTCGGTGCGCGGCCGCGCCATCGAGGCGAGCGTGGAAGGCACGCAGCTCGTCTTGCGCGCGACACAGCCGGGGATCGCCGTCGTCACGGTGACCGTGCGCGCGCAGGAGCGCGTCGTGAGCCGGTTCGAGCGTCGGGTCCGGGTGGTCCCCGAGGGGCTGCTGCGCCAGCGCGCGCGGGCGCTGCGGGTCGCGCGCGAGGCCGACCTGACGACCCGCGCTCCGGACGACGCGCGCCCGTGGCGCTCCGAGCTCGTGGTCGGGACGCCGCGCGCGCTCTACGCGGACCCGGCGTTCGTCACCACGCGGGCGGAGGCGCCGGGGCTGCTCGCGTGGGCGCGCGCGATGGCCGAGGGCGAGCCGGACGAGGACCTGCTCGCGCGCGCCACGGGCGACGAGGGGGTCCTCGCGACGGCGTGCTCGATGGTCGCGTGGGCGGCCGACGAGTCGTACGCGTCGCGGGTCTCGGGCGCCGCCACCACGGTCCGCGCCGGCCTCGGCGACGACCTCGCGCTCCGCGCGTCGGTGCTCGCCGCGCTCGCGCCGTGGGCCCCGGACATCCCGGGCGGCGTCGACCCGTCCTCGACCCTCGTCAACGAGCTGCGCGAGGACGGCTGGCGAGCGCTCGCGAGCGCCAGCGACGCCCCCGCGGTGATGGCGCGGATGGCCGCGGGGCTGCTCCTCGCGGACCGTGACGACAGCCGCGGTCGCGCGCTGCTCGAGCGGGCGCGCGCCACGCTGGTCGAGGACGGGAGCGGGCGCCGCTGGGTGCCGGGCGACTCGGCCCGGATCGCCGACGGGTGGATCGGCACCCTCGCCCTCGCCGTCGCGGCCCGACAGATCGGCGAGGACGCGCTCGCCGACGAGCTCGCGGACGCCGCGCTCACGCGCCTCTACCTCGCGGATCGCGCGGGGACCGAGGGCGCGTTCTGGGCGCTCGCGGCCAGCGTGTACGGCGCGCTCGGGGTCGAGGGCCCCGACGCGGTGGACGTCGAGGTCGGCGGGGCGACGCAGCACCTCGCGCTGACGGGCGGGGTGGCGCGGATCGCGATCGATCCGAGCGCGGCGGTGCAGCTGCGCACCGAGGCGCCGGTCTGGGCGCGGGTCGAGGCCCGCTACCTCGCGCCGCTCACGGCCCGGGACGAGGGCCCGCTGCGCGCGCACGTCGAGGGCACGCCGGGTCGCGCGGGCGAGACCGCGGGCTTCGAGCTGGTGGTCGAGAACGCCAGCGACGCGTCGAGCGGGCACCCCGTGGTGGAGCTCGTGCTCCCCGGCGCGGCGGCGCTGGACGCCGAGGCGATCCGCCGGCTCGAGCGCTCCGAGGACGTGCTCGAGGTGACGCCGCCCGACGGCGCGGGGGTCGTCCGCGTGCGCTTGGCCGAGCTCGCCGAGGGCGGCGAGCGGCGCGTCCCGCTCGCGTGGCGCTGGATCGGCGCCGGGCAGACGCAGGGCCTCGGGCTGGTCGCGTACGACGCGTCCTCACCCCACGCCATGTTCGTGCGCGAGGGGCGCACCCTGACCATCGAGGAGGCCCGATGAGAGCCTGGCTTGTCGCGTTCGCCCTGACCCTCGCCGCCTGCGGCGGGCGCCCGCCCGACGAGGAGGTGTCCGCCACGTGGACCAGCGGGGACGACGCGCCGCTCGAGGGCGACGAGGCCGAGTGATCGGGTAACCCCGCGCCGGTCGAGGGGTTAGGCTCCCGCGCGATGGCCTACGACTTCGACCTGTTCACGATCGGCGCGGGCTCCGGCGGCGTCCGCGCGAGCCGCGTGGCGGCGGGGCTCGGCGCCCGCGTCGCGATCGCGGAGGCGGATCGCCTCGGCGGCACGTGCGTCAACGTGGGTTGCGTACCCAAGAAGCTGATGGTGTACGCGTCCGAGCTCGGGCACGCGTTCGGCGACGCGGCGGGGTTCGGCTGGTCGGTGCCCTCGCCGCCTCGGTTCAGCTGGCCGGACTTCCTCGCCGCCAAGGACCGGGAGATCCACCGGCTCAACCAGGTCTACGGGAGGCTGCTCCACGGCGCGGGGTGCGAGCTGCTGCGCGGCCGCGCGCGCCTCGTCGACGCCCACACCGTCGAGGTCGAGGGGGAGGGCGGCGTCACGCGGCACACCGCCGACAAGATCCTCGTCGCCACGGGGGGCCGGCCGACGCGCCCGACCGAGCCGGGCACCGAGCGCGCGTGGGTGAGCGACGACGTCTTCTCGATGCGCGAGCTGCCCGCGCGGATGCTGGTGGTCGGCGGCGGCTACATCGCGGTGGAGCTCGCCTGCGTGTTCGCGGGGCTCGGCTCGAAGGTGACCCTCGCTCATCGCGGCGCGCTGCCCCTGCGCGGCTTCGACGAGGACGTGCGCTCGTTCCTCGTCGAGCAGATGCGCAAAGCGGGCGTCGACGTCCGCCTCCACACGTCGATCCGGTGCCTCGAGGACGGCGCGGACGGCGCCATCTGCGCGGTGCTCCCGCACGCCGAGTCGCTCGACGTCGACGCGGTGCTCTACGCGATCGGGCGGTCGCCGAACACCGAGGGCCTCGGGCTCGAGGCGCTCGGGGTCGAGCTCGACGCACAGGGCGCGGTCGTGGTGGACGCGCGCTACCGGACCAGCGTCGACAACGTCTACGCGCTCGGCGACGTCACCAACCGCCTCAACCTGACGCCGGTGGCGATCGAGGAGGGCATCGTCCTCGCGCACCACCTCTTCGGGGAGGCCGGTCGCGCCGTCGACTACGACTTCGTGCCGACCGCCGTCTTCTCGCAGCCGCCGCTCGCCGCGGTCGGGCGGACCGAGCACGAGGTCCCCGGCGCGCACGTCTACGAGAGCGAGTTCCGGCCCCTGAAGCACACGCTGTCCGGGCGGGACGAGCGCAGCTACATGAAGCTCGTCGTCGACCCCGCGACCGACCGGGTCATGGGCGTGCACCTCGTGGGCGCCGACTCGGCCGAGATCATCCAGGGCTTCGCCGTCGCGCTGCGCCTCGGGGTGACCAAGGCGCAGCTCGACGCGACGGTCGGCCTCCACCCCACCGCGGCCGAGGAGCTCGTGACGATGCGCGAGCGCCGCCCCGACCCTGCGGGCTGACGTCAGCGCGCGTACGAGAACTGGGTCTCGGTGAAGCGGAGCTGCGCGCTCGACGCCACGTCGGCGCGGAGCGAGGTGAGGACGCCGTAGCCGGGTCGGCTCGGGTAGCCGACGCTCACGGACACGCTGCTCAGCGAGAGCGACGTCGCGTTGAAGGCCTCGCGGGCCGCCGGGCAATTCGTGGCGACCTCGCGGGCCGGGCGCTGCAGGAACTCGAGGGAGCCGAACGCCTCGCGGAGCTCCGCGTCGTTCATCGTCGGCAGATCGCAGGCGCCGTCCATCACGCGGAGCCGCAGGGTCTGGGCGACCGCGGCGATGGCGTCGGGCGCGGTGTACACGGGGCGGCCCGCGGCCGGGTTCTGGGCCTCGAGCTGCTGCATGCGCACCCGACCGTCGGAGAAGCGGTGGAGCACCGCGTAGACGGGCCGCGCGTTCTGGCCGAGCCCGGGCGAGTAGCGGAGCCGGAGCGTGATCTCGTCCGGGTTCCCCGCGCTGTGGACCGACCCGCTCGAGAGGTGCGCCGTGTTGTCCGCGATCGAGCTCGGGTTCTGGAAGGCCGCCGGGTTCTGCTCGGCGATCCGCTCGAGCTGCTCGCCGAGCTGCTCCATCGTGGCGCCGACCGCCTGGAACGGATCGGCCGGCGCGGCGGGCTCCGCCGTCGCGGCGGACGCGGTGCCCTCCTCCGACGACTCGTCGTCGCCTCCGCCGCCGCAGGCGAGGGACATCGCGATCAGCCAGCCGGCCGCCGAGACGAGGGCGAAGGTACGGATCTTCTTGCTTCGTGCTTCCATGCGCGGACCCTCGGCAAGCGTCATGCCGGGCCCGCGCGCGGCTCGTGGTCGTCGGGCGGGCGATGGTTCGTCGACGTGTCGACACCAATCGTCGGTTCTTCGTCGACCGTCCCCGCGCGGTCGCGGCTCGTGAATCGGCGTTCACGGACGCCGTCGTGCCGAGGCGGATCCGTGGGCATCGAACGCCTGGCGTGTCGTTCGCAACGGATCGAGGCAGTGCGTCCCTTCGCTCCGCGACACAACATCTACGCGAACCTGCAGGCGCTGCTGGACACCACCCGGCCGCTGAACCAGGAGGAGATGGCGGAGCTGCAGCTCGAGCTCGGCTACGTCGATCGGGCGCTCGCCATCTACGAGGAGCTGCTCCGGGCCGACCCGTCCAACCCGTGGGTGCGCGGCCGGTGCGAGTGGCTCGCGCGCCTGGCGATGGCTCAGGTCCGCACGATCCGCTCGGTCGGGGCCCCCGCGCCCGAGGTCCGCTCGCGCTCGATCACGCGCCCCGGGTGGTCCGAGCCCCCGCCGCAGCCGCGCGCCCCCGCGTCGATCCGTCCCCTGCGAATCGTCCCCGTCGGGTAGCCCCTTTTCGCTCGACCGGCGCCGACCCGCGGGTCACGTTCCGCGCCGCCGCCGGGTGAACCGCCCCCCGGAGCCGTCGTCCGAGGAGCTGCATGCGCGTGCCCGAAGTCCTGACGTCGTTGGCCCACCAGGGGGTCATCGACGAAGTCGTCCGACCGCTCAAGAGCGGCAAAGAGGCGCAGGTCTACCTGGTCCTGGTCCACGGGGAGCCCCAGGTCGCGAAGGTCTACAAGGACGCCGCGCACCGCTCCTTCAAGCAGCGGGCCGAGTACACCGAGGGCCGACGGGTGCGGAACACGCGCGACCAGCGCGCGATCGACCGCAAGACCAGCTACGGCAAGGCGCAGGAGGAGGCGGCGTGGAAGTCGGCGGAGGTGAACTTCATCTACCGCCTCCACGCGGCCGGCGTGCGGGTGCCGACCCCCCACAACTTCATCGACGGCGTGCTCCTGATGGAGCTGATCCGGGGCACCGACGGATACCCGGCGCCGCGGCTCGGTGAGCTCGACCTCGACAGGTGGACCGCGCGCGCCTACTTCGACCAGCTCCTGCGCGAGGTGATCCGCATGCTCTGCGCGGGCGTCGTCCACGGCGACCTCTCGGACTTCAACGTCCTCGTCGACGCGCACGGCCCGGTGGTGATCGACTTCCCGCAGGCGGTCGACGCGGCCCAGAACCGCAACGCGCGCAAGCTGCTCGTCCGCGACGTCGACAACCTCAGCGCGTTCCTGTCGCGGTGCGTTCCCGGCGCGCGCCGGCGTCCGTACGGCGAGGAGATCTGGCAGGCCTACGAGAGCAACCGGCTCACCCCCGACTACGAGGTGACCGGCGGCTTCCGGCGCTCCACGCAGCCGACCAACATGGGCGCGCTGCTCGGGGAGATCCAGGACGCGGAATTCGACGAGCAGCAGCGTCGCGAGCGCGCGGGCGAGCCGGCCGTGCGGCCCCGCAAGCGCGAGGTGATCATGACGCCGCTGGCGCCGCCTCGGCGACGCAACGACGGCCGCCGGCGCGGGGGCTCCGGCGCCAGCGCGGGCGGACCGGGCCGCGGAGGTGATCCGCGACGCGGCGATGGACGGCGCGCGGAGGCGCCACGCGCCGACGGACGCCGAGGCGAGGCGCCGCGCAGCGACGGGCGCCAGGCGCCGCGCGGCGACGGCCGCCGGGGCGAGACGCCGCGCGGTGACCGGCCCCCGGCCGACGCGCGGCGCGCCGAGCCGGGCCGCGACGGATCCGCCGATGCCCCTCGGGGCGACGGCCAGCCTCCCGCGAAGCGGCGTCGGCGCCGGCGCAAGCCCCCCGCGGCCCCCGGCGGCGAGCGGCCTCACGAGCCTCGCCCGCCCCAGCACACGAGCGCGCCGCCTCGCAACGACGCGCCCCGCAACGACGCGCCCCGCAACGACGCGCCGGCCGAGGGGGCGCCCAAGCGCCGCCGCCGCCGTCGCCGTCGGGGCGGTCAGGGCTCCTCCGGACCGTCCACCGAGTCGGTCTGAGGGCCGCAAGTCTCAGCGAAGGAGCAGGACCGCGGTGGCGATCGCGACCACGGCCAGCGCGATCGCCATCAGGACCTGCGCGCCGGGCGCGCTCGCCTCGACGGGCGCATGCGCGGGCGCCGTCTCCAGGAGCTGCGCGTAGGCCGCGCTCACCTGCTCGAAGCGCTCGGCCATCTCGGGGTCGTCGGGGTGACGGTCCGGGTGGTGGGCGTGGGCGAAGCGCCGATAGGCGACCTGGAGCTCGTCGCGCGACGCGCCCGGCGTGACGCCGAGCAGCTCGTGCGGATCGGGGGTCGCCTCCTCGTGGGACTGCAGCGTCACCACCAGATCGCCGCGCGCCGTGGGATCGCCAGCGCGGTAGGGTGAGCTCCATTCGGGCGGCGCCGCGTAGGGCTGGCCGAGGCGCATCGTGCCCCAGCCTCGGAGGGTCACGCGGGTCCCGTGGCTCGCGCCGGCGGGTACGCGGACCGTCGCCTCTCCGTCGAGCCATGGCACCCGCAGCGCGCCGCCCGACTCCGCGAGCCCGGGATCGATCGACACCTTCGCGTGGAGATCGTCGCCGTGGCGGCGCAGCGTGGCGTGCGGCTCGATCGCGATCGTGAAGTACGCGTCACCAGGGCCCTGCCCGAGGTCGTGTCCCTGCTCCTTCAGGCGCAGCTTCTGGCCCGCCGCGACGCCGGGCGGGATCGTCACGTCCCAGCGCCCGGGCCGCGCCTCGGTCCCGCGCCCCGCGCAGGCCTCGCACGGCGTCTCGAACGTCCGGCCCGCTCCACGGCACGTCGGGCAATTGGTGGTGACCTTCAAGAAGCCGTGGGCGTGAGCGGTCTGGCCGCGACCGCCGCAGTCCCCGCACGCGATCGGCTCGGACCCCGGCGGCCCGCCGCGGCCCTCGCAAGCGGAGCATGGGTGGTGCCGCGTCGCCTCGACCACCCGAACGGACCCACGGTCCGCCTCGGCCAGCGTGAGGCGCAAGGCTTGTTGCAGATCGGCGCGCGGTCGCCCCTGCCCGAAGAGGTCTCCGAAGGTCTCGAAGAGGTCGTCGGCCTCGCTCGCCACGGTCCCATCCTACGCGGGGGCGCTCCGTCCCTGCCCAGACCTAGAACAGGATCGTCGTGCCGAGGCCGGCCGTCGGCGGGTCGCCCTCGACGGTGACGCCCGCGTCGAAGCTCGCGTCGACCTGCACGTTGGGCGCGACCATCCAGTAGAGGCCGCCGCCCACCGCGACGCGCCAGTCGCTCGTCTCGCTCTTGAGCACGTAGCTCTGCACATAGATCCCTAGCACCTCGAGGATCTGCCAGGTGAGCTTGAGGCTGCCGCCGCCTTCGAAGGTGCGGACGGTGCCGCCGGTGACGGGGTCCGCGTCCGCGAGGACCCGCGCGACGAAGTTCGGGGTCAAGGTCAGCGGGCCCCAGAAGCTCCAGTCGAGGTTGAGGTCGGCAAAGAAGGTCGCCTCGGGTGAGCCGAAGCCGTCGGTCGCGATGGGGAGCGAGACCTCCCAGTCGAGGCTGATCGCGAGCGAGTCGGCGAGCCGGCCGCCCGCCTTGAAGCCGAGCACCGCGTCGCTCACGCCGAACACGGCGCCGCTCGAGAGGAACCGACCGACCCCGCTCGGACCGCGCGCGCGCGCCTCGAGCCACTCGAAGAGCCCCACCCGCAAGGAGAGGTTCGGGAGCGATCCCTCGGGCTCGTCGCCGAACGCGGCGCCGATCCCCATCTCGGCGGTCAGGTGCTCGCGCGCGGCGACGCCCGTGGTGTTGGCGAAGCCGGGCCGATCGGAGGTGAACGTCGGGGGGAGCTGGCCGTCCTGCGCGGAGGCGAGCGCGGGGCTCGTCGAGAGGAGCACCAGCGAGAGAATCTGTACGAATCTTGCGCACATGGGGGCGACGTCCCCGACCGTACCATGCGCTCCGATCGGGGCAGGAAGGTGCGTCGGCGGGGCGCCGTAGATGAAACCACGATGACACTGCGAGCCACCCAGCGAAGCCCCCGCCGCGCCACGTCGGCGTGTGAGGTCCACGAGATCCGTCGCGTCCGCTCCGAGCCGCCCCCGCGCTCGACCGACCTGGACCTCGGCGATCCGACGGTGAGCATGATGGTGGTCGCGGACCCGACGCGGGTGGAGCACGTGGGCGTGTTCCGCGCGCCGTCGACCGACTTCCAGATCATGAGCGCCGACATGATCGAGGATCTCCGCCAACGGCTCCGTCTCGCCGAGCAGCGCGAGGCGACGCACGGCTCGGGCATCCGCGAGCGGCCGACCCCGAAGGACGGCCTGCCGAGCGCGCTCACCGACGCGTTCCCCGACATCGCGAACGACGTCGACGACCTCGACGAGCTCGAGATCGACGTCGAGCCCCTCAGCACGATCGGCGAGTGGGCCCAGAACATCGGCGCGCCCAGCGTGATCGAGGTCTCGCTCGCGCCCCACAGCGAGAGCAACTTCTACGGCGGCTTCGACGAGGAGTACCCGGACGGCGTGTTCGTCGCGACCTACCAGCCGATCCCCGCCGACACCCCCGTCTACGCGGTGGTGCACCTGCCGGGCGGCTACCGCTTCCGCACCCCCGCGCTCGTCGAGTTCGTGCGCGAGCTCGAGGCCGCGACCCCCGACGCGCCGGCCGGCGTGGGCCTCCGCATGTGCGGCCTCGACGGCCGCATGCGGCGCCTCATCCGCGAGTTCGCCAAGCACCGCCCGCCGCTGTTCTACATCGGCTGAAAGCGTGCTACTCGGGGCGCATGTCGGAAGCGAGTGAGCCCGGACAGGTGATGATCGAGATCGACTGGTCGGACGAGCCGCCGGTCGTCTACGCGAACGGGGCGCAGATCCTGAACTCGCAGCGCGAGTTCGCGCTGCTCTTCACGGACTTCGTGGCCTTCGCGGGGCGCGGCAACACGCCGCTCGACGGGCCGCCGAAGGCGAAGCTCGTCGCGAACCTCCGCATCACGCCCGACGTCTTCTTCCAGCTCGCCGCGGCCGCCGCGTCGAACTGGAACAAGTACGTCGAGCGCTTCGGCGACCCGAACGGCGCCGCGCCCAAGTTCAAGCTCATCGGCGCGGGCGGCGCGCAGCTCGAGGGGCTCAGCCCCGACGAAGCTCAGCGCTGACCAGCGCTTCGAAGTCGGCGCCCGCGGGGAGCTTCCCCTGGGCGTGATCCGGCCGCCCGCCGCCGCGCCCGCCCGCCGCCTCGGCCACCGCGCGCAGCAGGTCGCCGCACGACACCGTCGAGCCCTGCCCGCGCGCGATCAGCACGTGGGTTCCGTCGCTCGTCGGCGCCGCGAGCGCGACCAGGGCGGCCCGCCCGGTGAGGCGCCCCGCGATCGCCTTGAGCAGCGCGGGATCGCCCCCCTCGATCGAGGCGACGACGGCGCCGTCGGCCTCGAGGCGCGCGGCCCACAGCTCGGCGAGCTGAGCCCGGAGCGCGCCGGCCTCCTCGCGCGCGGCGGCGAGCTTCATGCCCGTGCCCTCGACGATGTCGGCGACCTCGGGCACGGCGCACTTGAGGCGGGCGGCGGTGTCGCGGAGCCGGCCCGCGTCCTCGAGCAAGAGGGCGCGAGCGCGCGGGCCCGCTTCGAAGGTGATCCGCGAGCCGCCCTTGTAGGCCTCGACGCCGCGCACGACGAGCAGCTCGATCTGCGACGTGTGGATCGCGTGCGTCCCGCCGCACGGCGTGAGGTCGAAGCCCTCGATCTCGACGACGCGCACGCGGGGCATGTCGGGGGCCGGCTTGCGGAGGTCGAGCCGCGCGAGCTCGTCGTCGTCGACGAAGCGCTGCCGCACGGGCCGGTCCTCGTCGATCACGCGGTTCACCGCGTCCTCGATCGGGCGCAGCGCCTCGAGATCGAGCTTCGCGACGTCGACGTCGAGGGTGCACGCGCTCGCGCCGAGCCGACTCGAGAGGGTCGTCGCGCCGAGCCCGTCGAGGAGCGCGCGGCTCAGCGCGTGCTGCCCCGTGTGCAGGGCCATGTGCGTCCGGCGCCGGGCGCCGTCGACCTCCGCGTCCACGCTCGCCCCGACCGCCGGGCCCGACCCGTCGAGGAGGTGATGGACGCGGCCGTCGTCGTCGACCTGCACGTCGAGCACGGGGACGCCGCCGAGCGCCCCGCGATCGCCGAGCTGACCACCCGACTCGGGGTAGAAGGGCGTCTCGTCGAGGACGACGCTCGGTCGATCGCCCCAGCGGGCGTGCTCGACGACGCGCGCGGTGGTCCTCAACAGCAGCGGATCGTCGTAGTGCAGGCGCTCGGTCTTCACGGCGCCGAGCGTAGCGGGGGGTGATCCCCGGGCCAATTCCGTACTACACCCGATGCAGGTGGCGTCCGCGTACCCGACCGCGAGCCGGCCGCTGGGCCCCGGCGACCTGGTGGACGCGCGCTTCCGGCTCGAGGGCGAGCTGGGCGCGGGCGGGATGGGTACCGTCTACGCCGCCATCGACGAGACGACGGGGACCCGCGTCGCGCTCAAGCTGATGCGCCCCGAGCTCGCGGGGGACGAGCGGGCGGTGGAGCGCTTCCGCCGCGAGGGCGCGGCGCTCGCCGCGGTGCGCCACCCCGCCGTCGTGCAGATCCGCGAGGTCGGCGAGGCCGAGGGGACCCTCTACATCGCGATGGAGCTGCTCGAGGGCGAGACGCTCTCGGCGCGGCTCGAGCGCGCGGGCCCGATGAGCGCGGAGGCGCTCCTGCCGATCGTGCTCGGCTTGTGCGACGGCCTCGCCGCGGCGCACGAGCGCGGCGTCATCCACCGGGACATCAAGCCTTCGAACATCCACCTGCCCGCGCCGGACGTGCTCGCGCGCGCGGAGCGGACCCACGAGCGCGTCCCCGTGAAGCTCGTCGACTTCGGCGTCGCTCGCGTGGCGGGGCTCTCGAAGATGACGAGCACCGGCCTCGCGATCGGGACGGTGCGCTACATGGCGCCCGAGCAGCTCACCGGCAGCGCGATCGACGAGCGCGCCGACGTCTACTCGCTCGGGATCGTGATCTACGAGGCGCTCGCCGGGGAGCACCCGTTCGACCGCACGGCGACCGAGGATCCGATCGGCGCGATCCTCGTCGGTCGCGCGACCCCGCTGTCGTCGCTCCGCCCCGACCTGCCGCCCGCCATGACCCGCGTGGTGCACGTCGCGATGGCGCGGCTCGCGACCGAGCGGTTCGCGTCGGCGAGGGCGCTGGCCGAGGCCTTCCAGCAGGCCGTCCTCGAGCCCCACGCGCCCATCTCGGACGTGACCAACCCGACCCCCGCGCGGCGCGCGATGGAGTACGCGCCGACCGAGCCGGTCGTGCCGAGCGTGCGCCCGCCCGCGATCCCCGAGGAGTCGGAGGTCCGCGTCAAGCAGGCGGCGAAGAAGCCCAAGCGCAAGCCGTATTGGCTCCTCCTGCCGCTCGTCACCGGCCTGTGCCTCGTCCCGACCCTCGGCGGCCTCGGTTTCGTCGGGTGCGGGAGCATGATGACCGACATCCAGATGAACGCCGGCGTGCGCAACATGCGCGGGGCGCTCTCCGCCTACCCCGAGCTCGGCCCCCACGGCGCCGAGCTCGATCAGCTCGAGGCGCTGCACGAGGCCGACCAGGTCAACTGGCTCGCCGCGGCCGCCTTCAACGCCCGCGTCCAGCACGCGCTGCGCGGCGACCAGCACCTCAGCGCGAGCGAGGTGGTGTGGATCTCCGAGGTCGTGCGGGACATCAACGAGCAGGGCGGGGAGTACTCGCTCGAGCGCTACACCGAGATGACGGAGCAGACGCCGGCGACCCCGCCGTAGCTCTCACGCCTTCCAGCGCAGCACCGCGCGGCAGCGGGGGTCGTGGCTCGACACGCACTCGACGCGGATCACCTCGACGTCCTCGAGGCCCATCTTGCGGAAGATCGCGGCCATCGTCTCCATGGTGACCTCGCACAGCATCGGGTGATGACCCGGCCAGTCCTCGATGATCGAGAAGGCCTCGCCGGGGCCGATGATCTGGACCGAGCGGGTCCCCGTGTCGTGGAGCTGGTTCCAGAAGCGCTGGATGTGCTTGGCGTAGCGCTCGGGGGTGGCGAGCAGGTCGAAGGCGAGGCGGAAGATGCCGCGGACGCCGTCGTCGACGCTGGCCGCGGTGCTCTCGCGGATGAGCGCGGTGAGCTCGGTCGGCGTCATGCCCTCGCTCAGGCCGTCGAGGAGGTGATGGACGGCCTCGGCCGGGTACCAGGCGGTCGGGATCAGGCCGAGCGTGGGCGAGGTGGGGTCGAGATCACCCCGCGCCTCGACGGGGATCCGCTCGACGATCGCCATCAGCTCGGCGATGTCGCGGTGCGCCGCGTACCAGGCGATCCACGCGCCGAGGGCGCTGCCCTTCACGTGGGCCGCTGTCCGATCCGCCGACATCTGGGGACCCGATCAGGGTGGCACGCACGCCGGAGAGGGGCCGCTTTTGCGCTACGGCGACTCGCACACGTACGGGTTGTTCTCGCTGCAGCGCCAGTCGCCCCAGCGGCCCGGGGTCTCGAGCGGGCGATCGCCGTTCAGCATCCGGACGCAGTCGTCGGAGCCGCCCGAGGGCTCGGCGGTGCCCCACCGCGTGTAGGTGGCGGGCACGTCGCCGGCCGACCAGACGTAGGTGCCCTCCATCGCCTGGTCGTTGAGCCCGATCCACCAGTCGCGGGTCCGGCGGGCCATCAGCGCGGTGGTCTCGACGAAGCCGTTCTCGGCGTCGTCGTCGATCGTGACGAGGTCGTAGCCGACCGCGCGGCACGCGTCGCGAGCGACCAGCCACTCCTCGTCCCTGTCACAGAAGAGGTAGGCGTGGGTGCCGAAGTACTCGATGGGGCACGGGCAGCTCACACCGTCGTCGATTACGCCGTTGCAGTCGTCGTCGATCCCGTTGCAGACCTCGCGCATCACGGGCGGGGCGTCGCACGCGCGGAGGGCGCCGCCGACGCAGTCGATCGTGCCCGCGACGCCGCACGCGTTCATGCAGGCGACCGAGAGGCCCTCGTCGACGCGGCCGTTGCAGTCGTCGTCGACGCCGTTGCAGGTCTCGGTCGTCGGCACGCACGCGTCGAAGGTCCCGGCGTCGAGCCCGGCGTCGGTGAGCTCGCTCCCCGCGTCGGTCGGTGTGTCGCCCGCGTCGGTGGTGCTCGCGTCGGTGGTGCCCGCGTCCAGCGTCGCCGCGTCGGTGGATCCGGCGTCGGTCGGTCCGGCGCCGCCGTCGCCGCGGCCTGCGTCGATCCCGCCGCCCGCGTCGCCGCCGACGGTCGGCTCGAAGGGGGCGAGCGAGCACCCCGCCGTCAGGAGCGCGATCACGAAGATTCGGGTCCGCACGTCAGAACCTGCCTTCCATCGCGAGGCCGGCCCCGCCGGGGCCGAAGTAGGGCGCGACGGCCACGTCGTCGCCGTCGCCGGGGTCGAGGACGAGGCCGACGGCGAACAGCGCGGCGCCGCCCGCGAGCGCGACGAGACCCACCGCGACGAGCGCGTTCGTCGAGTCGTTGAGGGTGGCCGCGCTCGCGTGGCGATCGAGCGCCTCGACGCGATCGGCCTCGGTCGCGCAGACGGCGCCAGGGCAGAGGGCGTCGCGCTGGGAGAGCGCGTCCTCGCGCAGCGCGAAGGTGACGACGCCGCCGATCAACGACAGCGCGCCGACCCCGGCGATGGCGATGCCGGCCCCGACGAGGGCGTCGCCGCCGCTCGCCGTGGCCTCCTCGGGCTCGGGCTCGGGCTCGGGCTCCACGATGGGCTCGGGCTCGGGCTCGGGCTCCACGACGGGCTCGGGCTCGGGCTCCGCCTGCGCCTCGGCGAGGGCCTCCGCGCGCGGGCGCAGCTGCGCGGCCGAGTCGAGGTGCGCGCGGTCGCGCCGCGGATCGGCGATGCGCTCGAGCTCGTCGAGCGCCGCGAGCGCCTCCCGCCCGTGCTCGAGCTGCACCTCGGCGGTCGCGAGCGAGATGAGGGTGCTCGCGCGCGGGACGAGCGCGAGGGACTCCGCGAACGCGTCGCGCGCCCCCTGCCAGTCGCCGGCCTCCGCGAGCCCGCGGCCGCGCTGCCAGGCCGCGCGAGCCTGCGCGACGTCGGCGCGGGACTGCGCGGCGCCCGGAGTGGGCGCGAGGAGCGCGAGGAGCGCGAGCGCGAGCGCGAGGATCGGGTTGCGGATCACCATTCGTCCGGGAGGGCGGGGAGGCTGTCGTCGGAGGCCCCCGCCGCGGGGGCGGCGCGGACGCGGAGGCGGGTGCGGGTGGTCTCGCCAGCGCGCACGCGCACGGTCGCCTGGCGGTCCCCCGAGCTCGACTCGGCCCGCACGCGGTAAGTGCCCGGCGGCAGCTCGAGGGACACGGGGGCGTCGCCGCGGCTGACGCCGTCGACGAAGATCTCCGCGGGCGCGCCGCTGGTCACGACGAGCGTCCCGGCGCGCTCGGCGACCGGTCGGGCCTCCGCGCGGGTCGGCGGCTCGGGCGCCACGGGCGGATCGTCGGCGACGACCTCGGCGGGCGGCGCCGTGTTCTCCTGTGTGCTCGGCGCCGCTGCGTTCTGCGCCGCGCTCGGCTCGACGACGGCTTCGTCGAGCGCGGGCGGCGGCTCGACCTCCGGCGACGCGGGTCGCTGGAGCTCCGTCGCCGTGATCGCCTCGCCCTCGCCGGTCCCGGCGACCACGCCGATGATCGCGCCGCCGATCCCGGCGAGCACGATGATCGCGGCGGCGACCGCGAGCGCGGGGCCGCGTCCGGATCCCGTGGGCTCGACGACCTCGGGCTCCATGAAGGGCGCCGGGGCGCTCACCGGCTCGACCGGCGGGAGGCTCTCGGGGACCGGGTGGAGCAGCGCGGGTGACGGCGTCGCCACGGTCGGGTCGTCGACGACGTCGAGGTCGCGCGCCTCGGGCAGGACGAGCTCGGCCGTCTTCTCGGTGCCGAGCGAGGAGTCCAGCGAGGTGCCCGGCTCGGTCGCCGGCTCCGCGCCGATCGCGTCGCGCAGCACCGTCAGCTCGTCGACGAGCGCCTCGGCGGTCGGCCGCTCCTCGGGCGTCTTGGCGAGCATGCGCGTGACGAGCGCGTCGAGCGCCGGGGGCACCGCCAGATCCGGGCGCGCCTCGCGCAGCGACGGGATCGGCGACGAGAGGTGCATGTTGAGGACGACGACCGGCTCGTCGTTCAGGTACGGCGGGCGGCCGGCGATCATCGCGTAGAGCATCACGCCGAGCGCGTAGACGTCGGACGACTCGGTGACGTTCGCGCGCTTCTTCACCGCTTCGGGGCTCATGTAGAGCGGCGTCCCGAGCAGCATGCCGGTCGACGTCAGCGAGGCGCCCTGCGGGAACGTCCCTTGCCCCGAGATCTTGGCGATCCCGAAGTCGAGCACCTTGGAGTGGCCGCCCTCGGTCACGAAGACGTTGGCGGGCTTGAGGTCGCGGTGGACGATCCCCGCGCGGTGCGCGACCACGAGCGCCTTGGCCACGTCGATCGCGACGTGGATCGCCGGCGCCACGCCGAGGCCGTCCTTCTGGCGACGGATCCGGGCGCTGAGCGGCTCGCCGCGGAGGCGCTCCATCACGAGGTAGAGGGTGTCGTCCACCCGACCGAAGTCGTGGACCACGACCACGTGCGGGCTCGCGAGCCGACTCGCCGCGAGCGCCTCGCGCTCGAAGCGCCGCTCGAGCGCGGGGTCGCGGCTCAGCTCGCTCCGCATGACCTTGATCGCGACCGGCCGCTGGAGCCGTCGGTCGACGCCTTCGAAGACCCAGCCCATCCCGCCCTTGCCGAGCGGGGCGCCGACCTCGTAGCGCCCGTCGAGCGGCTCGGTGATCTCCGGCGGGCCCGCGACGGGGACGTCCTCGTCGGCGACGCGCATCCCGCTCGTCGCCACGGGCGCGCCCGAGTCGGCGATCGACTCCCCGCCCTTCTCTGCCGGACTCTCCCCCATACCCGTCCGAGCAGTGTACGTGGGCCCGGCCGGTCGAGAAAGTTCGACGGCCCGGGTCAGCCCCCCGTCAGCCGCCCCGCGATCTCGGGCTCGCGCGAGGGGCCGAACGCGCGGCGTACCCCCTCGGCGACGCGCCGCCGAGGCTGCTAGGATCGGCGCCGTGACGAAGCGCATGGGGGTGGTCCTGGGGTTCCTGCTCGCGGCCTGCGGTGACCCCGCCGGCGTGGACGGGGGTGGGGTGGACGCGGGGACGGTCGACGCCGGCCCGTTCGACGCGGGGGACGTCGACGCGGGGGACGTGGACGCCGGCGACGTGGACGCCGGCGCCTCGAGCTGCGGCGACGGCGTCGTGTCGGGGGACGAGCTCTGCGACGGCCCCGTCGTCGAGTGCGCGACGCTCTCGGCGCGCTGGGCGTCGGGCCGCGCGAGCTGCCGCACGACGTGCGACGGCTACGACGTCTCGGCGTGCGTGAGCGCCACGCCCGAGCGCGTCTGGGAGCTGATCAAGCCCGCCGAGCGCGACGATCGCTGGGCGGCCGCGCGCTGCAACGACGGGACGGCGTTCGACTTCCTCTACCGCCCGGGCGCGCCGGACAGCGACGTGTGGCTGATCTACCTGCAGGGCGGCGGCTTCGGCGACGACTACGCCTTCCCGACGCTCGAGCGCGGCGCGCTGCTCACGAGCACGACCGCGCTCGACGACGGCGTGCGCGGCCCGCTGCCGATGCTCGAGCACGGGATGTTCGCGGGGCCGGCGCTGAACCCCGACTTCGCCGACGCGCACATGGTCTTCGCCCACTACTGCTCGAGCGACTTCTACTCGGGCCGCGGCACCGAGCGGCGCCCCGTCGTCGGCGTGCCCGAGGGCTTCTACTTCGCGGGCCGCCACAACATCCGCGCGATGTTCGAGATCCTCCTGCAGCGCTACGGCCTCGACGACGCCGACCCGGCCGTGCAGGTCCTCTACGGAGGCAACAGCGCGGGCAACGTCGGCTCCGCGCAGACGGCGGACATCGCGGTCGCGCTGCTCCCCACGCTCACGGCGGACCGGCGGCTCCGCTACTTCGGCGACGGCGCGTACATCGTGGCCCCCGCCGACACCGCGACGGAGCAGTTCTGGGGCGCCTCGACGCTCAACGACGTCGAGCTCTTCGACCAGGCGATCGAGTACTGGGACGCCGAGCCGCTCCCGACGTGCCCGTCCACCCAGCGCGGCGAGTGCTACCTCGGTCGCGGCTGGTACCCGGGGCTCGTGGCGCTCGGGCTCCCCGTCGTCGTGGCGATGAGCAACCACGACGAGGTCGTGCTCGGGCTGCGTGGGATCTGCACGGAAGGTTGCGGGGTCCCCGGGCGGGTCTGCTTCGACGGCTGCATGCCGCTGACGAGCGAGGAGTACGCGACCATCCGCGCCGACTACCGCGCCGACTGGGCCGACGTGGGCGTCGAGTGGCTCTTCGCGTGGGGCTCGACCGAGCACACCGCGGGGATGACCGACAACCGCTGGAACGGCCCGCCCGGCGCGTCGGAGCCGCTGCGCGGGCTCGTCGCCGACTTCTTCTTCGACCGCACGGCGCCCCGCACCGTGTTCGTCAACGGGGCGGATCGCTGAGGCTCACGGGCATCGCGCGGGGAGGGTGCACGCCGCCTGTCGGAAGGTGCGCGTCGCGTCCGCCGGCAACAGGAACGCCCGCTGGGCCGACATCGGCATCGCCATCGGATCGTTCGGGCAGGGCGGCCGATCCCGCTGCGCGATCGTGACGACGGCGCCGTCGTCGAAGATCTCGCCGCCCCCGTACGCGGGGCTCATCGAGAACGAGTAGACGTAGAGGTCGTTCGCCTCGAGGTCGATCGTCGGCGCGTCTCCCGTGCACGTCAGCACCGCCGCGAGCTCCTCGGCCGAGTGGACGACCTGCGGCGCGCTCGGCGACCCCGAGGTCGAGAACGAGCAGCCCTCCGGAGGGATGAAGAGCGGCACCGCGTGCGCGCCTTCGGTGCCCGGGACGGTGCAGGTCGGCGGGGCCTCGTCGTCGGCGGTCGTGGCCCGAGGCGGGGTCGACTCCTGGCCGCGGTCTCCGCCACACGCGACGAGGAGGGTCAGCGACAACAGGCCACAGCGACGCAGCATGAGCGCGACCGTACCACCGGGGGCTCGCGGGTCGCCGACGGCGATCTCCGCGCAGGACGAGATTGGCTGAAACGACTTCGATCTTGTCGATATCGCCATCTGTCGATCGCCGCCGCCGTCCCCATGTTGTCGGTCGTGAACGAGCCCCACGACCCTCACGCCGCGTACCTGGACGCGTCCGGTCACCTCGCGCCCATCCCCGCGGACCACGGCCAGCGCCGCATGCCCGAGGAGGGCTTCTTCACCGGCCCCGAGATCGGGGAGGCGCTCCCGGGCTTCGAGCTGATGGCCGCCTCGGGGCGGCTCGTCGACCTCCATCGGGATCGGGGCAACGCGAAGGCCGCGGTGGTCTTCTTCCGCTCCGCGGTCTGGTGACCCGCCTGCATGACGCAGCTGGTCGAGCTGCAACGCGCGCTCCCGAGGTTCGAGGCGGCCGGTGTCCGGCTCTACGCGGTGTCGTATGACGAGGTCGAGGCGCTCGCCGAGTTCGCGCGCCACCACGGCATCACCTACCCCCTCCTGTCCGACCGAGGCTCGAAGGTGATCGACAGCTACGGGATCCGGAACCACTTCGTCGGCGAGCACGAGGTCCCCTACTACGGCATCCCGTTCCCCGGGACGTACCTCGTCGACGAGCGGGGTCACGTCGCCGCCAAGCTCTTCCACCGGAACCTCGCGCACCGCGAGAGCGCCGAGGCGATGCTCGACGGCGCGCTCGAGTCGATCCTCCTCGGCGAGGACGAGCCGCGCGCCGTCGGCGGCGACGACGACGTCCGCGTCACGGCCGCGTTCCACGGCGGCGAAGGGACGCTCAAGCCCGGCCTCGTCCGGCAGATCGTGGTCCGGTTCGAGCTCGCGCCGGGCCTCCACGTCTACGGCGACCCGGTCCCCAAGGGCATGGTCGCGACGCGGATCCAGGTGAGCGGCCCGCCCGGGCTGCACGCCGGGGAGCCGGTCGCGCGCCCGACGCACCCGCTCTCGCTCCCCGGCCTCGACTTCGAGCTGTCCGTGTGGGACGGGCAGGTCGACTTCGCGATCCCCGTCTGGATCGACGATCGGGTGGCCAGCCTCGTCACCGGCGCGGCCCTCGACGAGGTGCCCATCGAGGTGCGCGTCGACTACCAGGCTTGCGACGATCAGTGCTGCCGCATCCCGCGCGGCGAGACGCTCACGGTGCGGGTCCCCGTGGCGCCTCTCGTCGGTCACCACGTCGGCGGGAAGCTCGACGGCGCCGTGGCGACGACGATGCGCTCGCGCTGGTTCCTGATCCGGATGGTCGCGCGCGGGCTCTGGCGGAGCCCCCTCGCGGGCCTCCGGTACCTGGTGCGGCTCGGCCTCGACATCTGGCGCGGACCCGCGGGGAGAGCGCGATGACGTACGAGCTGATCCGCACGCCCGAGGAGCGCTTCGCCGACCTCCCCGGGTTCCCGTACGTGCCCCGCTACGTCGAGGGGCTCGCGTCGCTGCCGCGCGCTCGCGTCGCCTTCGTGGACGAGCCCGGCACCTCGGGAGAGGTCTTCCTCTGCCTGCACGGCGAGCCGACCTGGTCGTACCTCTACCGCAAGATGATCCCCGTGTTCACGCGGGCGGGGCATCGGGTGGTCGCCCCGGACCTCGTCGGCTTCGGGCGGTCGGACAAGCTCGTGCGCCCCGAGGACTACAGCCTCGAGCTGCACCGCCAGGTCCTCCTCGAGCTCGTCGAGCGGCTCGACCTGCGCCGCGTCACGCTGGTGGTCCAGGACTGGGGGGGCATCCTCGGCCTCACCCTGCCGATGGCGATGCCCGAGCGGTTCTCGCGCCTGCTCGTGATGAACACGGCGCTCCGGACGAGCGACCTCCGCTTCAACCCGACGTTCCGGATCTGGAGGCTGTGGGCCACGCTCAGCCCCGACCTGAGCCCGGGGCGCGTCGTGAAGCTCATGGAGCCGCGGCTGACACGGGCCGAGCGCGCCGCCTACGACGCGCCGTTCCCCGACCGGCGCTACAAGGCGGGCGTCCACGTCTTCCCGCGGCTGGTCCCGCTGCGCCCCTCGGACGCGGGCGCCGACCGGCTGCGCGAGGCCGAGGCGTGGTGGAGCGAGGCGTGGCGCGGTGAGGCGTTCATGGCGATCGGGGTGCGCGACCGGGCGCTCGGCGCGAGCACGATGCTCCGGCTCCGCGACTCGATCCGAGGCTGCCCCGAGCCTCTGCGCGTCGACGCCGGCCACTACGTGCAGGAGCGCGGCGAGGAGCTGGCGCGACGCGCGCTCGCGCACTTCGACGCGGCGCGCCGTCAATCCCAGATCGGGTGAGCGGGGCTCGGGTAGTACGCGTGCCGGCTCGAGCCGAACAGCGAGTGGCTCGTGCGGTGCGAGGCCTCGACGTCGAGCTGCATCGGGGTCGATCCCCAGCACCAGACCTCGCCGGCGGCGAGCGCGCAGGTGTACGTGTCGGCGGCCACCAGCGCCGAGACGGGCGGGACCTGCACCACGTACGCGCGGTCCGACGCGATCGGCCCGCCGCCCGTGTAGTCGCCCCAGCAGCGCACGGATCCGTCGCCGGCGCGCGCGCAGCCGTGAGCGCGGCCGACGACCACCTCGCTCGCGCCGCTCAGCTCCTGGACCGGCTCGGAGCGCGGGTACTCGTTCCAGAGCGGCTGGACGCAGCGGACCCTCCCCTCGGCCTCGAGCGCGCACAGCGTGTCGCCGTGCACCGCGATCCGGGTCGCCGCGTAGACGTGCACCGAGCCCCGCCGCTGCCCCGCGTCGACGCACTGCGCGAGCTCCGGGCTCGCGGAGCACAGCGTGCCTCCGCCCATGCCCGTCAACGCGCCTTGCAAGATCTCGACGCCGATCGGGCCGCTCCAGCGTCCGTCGGCGCCGCGCGTGATCGGGAAGCTGCCCCACATCTCCACGTCGGTCACGCCGCCTCGAACGCGCTCGGGCATCTCGTGGACGTCCCAGCACCACAGCTCGTGGTCCTCCGTCACGAGGCACGCGCGCTCGTCTCCGATCGCGACGTCGATCGCGTCGGGCGCGCGGACGGGCCGCGCGTTCGACCCGTGCGCCCCGCGGAGGTCTCGGCGGCCGTCGCAGACGACCTCACCGCCTTCGAAGCGCACGCACAGCGCGTCGTGGCTCAGGGCCAGCTGGACCACGTCCCCCGACGGCATCTGGACCCGGGGCCACAGCCACAGCGCCGCCCCCGTCAGCAGCACGCACGCCACCGCCGAGAACGCCCCGCCGACGAGGGCGGGCTCGCGTCGATCGAACCCCGCGCGGAGCGCGAGCGGGAGCTGGATGAGCCACGCCCAGACCCCGAGCAGCGGCGTGAGGAGGATCGGCTCGTGCGGGTAGCTCTCGACGAGGGCGTAGACCGCCCACCAGAGCGCGATCGCGACGGGCACCGCGCCGAAGACCACGAACCCGACGAGCGGCGCCTTGGTGCGCTCTCGCTTCACGAGGCCGCGGACGGCGAGGCCCAGGAAGACGAGCGCCAGCACGACGATCCCGAACGCCACCGCGAGGGTCACGACGGTGACCACCTCCTCGATCGTCCGCGAGAGCTCCTGGCAGCCCGTGGTGGTCAGGCCGGTCAAGAGGGCCGCGAGCCACCACGAGCGCGGGCGAGGGGAGCGCATCCGCGGACCCTACCAGGGTGGCGCGCCGGCTCTGATCCTTCCGCGCCTCAGCGCGCCCACTCGAGCTCGACGCCGGTCGCGTGTCCCTCGAGGTCGCGCGCGTACAAGCACACGCCGCGGTCGGCCTCGATCACGAGCCGCCGGGTCCGGCGTCGGGGCAACGCGGGCGCCTCCACCCGCAGCTCGAGGACGTCGCCGACGCCGTCGTCGGGCGGCGCGGTGAGCGTCCCGAGCGCGACTCCGTCGACGCTGACGCGCAGCGCGCTCGTGTCCTCGGGGCCCGCGCCGGCGCCCGCGCCGGGGAGCTCGCTCGACGCGTGGAGGCGCACCACGAGCGCGCTCGGCGCGGCGCGCGGGGCGACGAAGCGGTAGCTCACCGACCCCGCGCCGGCGCCGTAGAAGTGGGGCGACCCGGGGTCGCCGTCGTAGGTCCCCGCGCCTTCGAAGCGGGCGCGCTCGAGCTCGCGGGGGTCGAAGGAGAGCGTGTCGTTCGTCCACGTGTCGTGCGGGTCGCGGCGGCGCGTGATCGTGACCGAGGGATCGAAGAGCGGCGCGTCGCCCGCGCTCGGTCCCAGCGCGCGGTTGCGGGATCGAGGCGGGCCCCGGCGGGCGCGCCGCGCCTGACGGGCGACGGCCCGGCGCAGGTCCCGGGTCTCGCGCTCGAGCGCCCCGGACGCGTACACGGCGTAGGGTCGGCGATCGCCGCCCGTCGGGAGGTAGGTCCACACGAGCGCGCCCGCCGCGCCGTCGTGGATCACCCGCGCGAAGAAGCGGTCGAGCCACGCGGCCCGCGGGCGGCCACGGATCGAGCGCCGATCGCTCCGGACGCCGACCTCGCCGAAGAGCAGCGGCCGACCCACCACGTGGTGGGCGAGCTGCACGCGGTCGTCGATCCACGTCGAGAGCGCCTCGAAGGTCCGCACCCGCGGCCCGCGCAGGGGGTAGGCGTGCGCGTCGCAGTAGTCCACGCCGTCGAGCGCGCAGACCTGGCGGAACAGCTCGCGATCGTGGAGCCGCGCGTAGCCGATGTGGCCCGCGGACACGAGCTGCCGCGGCGCGAGCCCGTGCACGAACGCGGCCTGCCGCGCGGTCCACTCGAGCAGCGCCGCCTCGCCGTCGACCCCGGCGGCCTCGGCCTCGTTGACGAGCTCCCACGCGAAGATCGTCGGGTCGTCGGCGTAGGGGACGCCGGTGATCGTGTTGGTCCGGCCGACGACTCGCCGCACGTGCTCGCGGTAGCTCGCCTCGCACGGCGCGCATCGGTAGAAGGCGCCGAGCGCCAGCGGAGGCGCGGACCGACCCTCGACGGTGAAGCCCGCCCAGCGCAGGTACTGGGTGAAGCCGCCGTAGTCGCCCCATCGGTTGGCGAGCACGACGATGACCCGCAGGCCGAGCGCTCGCGCCTGGGCGAGGACCGCGTCGAGGTGCGCGAAGGACGCCTCGACCCAGCCGTCCTCGCCGATCCGGAACGCGTAGGACCGCGCCCACGCGGGCGCGTCCGCGGGGTACTCGCCGAGCGCCCACACGCGCACCACGTTGCCGCCGTCCGCCGCGATCGCCGCCAAGGTCTCGGAGGCCGCCGCGCGGTGCGCCTCGCCGTGCATGACCGCGGCGTTCGCGCCCACCACGTGGAACGCCTCGCCCTCGACGACGAAGCGCGCGCCTTCGACGGAGACGAACCCGCTCTGCGCGGCGGCCGGCGTGGCCACGAGGAGCAGCATCAGCGGCAGCGCGCGCACGGACGTCACTCTGGCGCGCTATCGTGGTCCTCGCATGCGTTGGCTCGTCTCCTCGTGGCTCCTTCCCCTCGCGCTCGCCGGCTGCACCTGCGCCGAGGCGGGCCCCGATCGACACGAGGTCGCCGCGCGCGGCTCGCTCGAGCGGGCCCAGATGACGGACATCGTCCTCGAGCGCGTGGACGAGCAGACCTTCGACTTCACCGCTCGACGCGAGGGCCAGACCTGCCACGGCACCGTGATCGCGCGCCCCGGGGCGGGGACCTCGACCGCGGCGATGCAGTACGACTGCGAGTGACCTGGAGTGACCGAGGAGGCCCGCGCGTCGATTTCTGGACCGGCGCGCACATGTAGGTCTATGTGGTGCTCATGGGCACCCGATGGCTCCTCGTGGCGGTCCTCGCCATCCCTTCGCTCGCCGGCGCGCAGGACCGCGCCGCCAACGGCGCGCGCGGTCGCGCACCGACGCCGCCGGAGATCACCGAGGAGGGCACCTTCTACACCGTCGTCTCGGGCGACACGCTGAGCGAGATCGCGGAGCGCCTTCAGATCTCCGTCGACGATCTCGTCCTCCTCAACGACGGCCTGAACCCCGATCGGCTCTCGGTCGGGCAGCGCCTCCGCGTCGGCTCGGGGCGGCGCCGCGTCGAGCACCGGGTCGTGCCGGGGGACACCCTCGCGCGCCTCGCGATGCGCTATCGGGTCACGATCCCGGAGCTGCGGCGCTGGAACCCGCGGATGCGCGGCGACGCGATCCGGGAGGGCCGCGACCTGATCGTGTTCACGCCGCTGCCGGCCAGCCTGTCCCGCTCGGTGGGCAACGCGAACACGGGTCACCTCGAGCACGCTCGACAGCTCCCCTTGCACCACCCCGCGCTCTTCGTCCGCGCCCCGGCCCACGCCTACGGCACCGACGAGACGGTGAGCTGGCTCGTCGACGCGATCGCCACCGTCCACCGCGAGATGCCGGGCACGCCGCGCCTCGAGGTGCACGACCTCAGCCGCGAGGAGGGCGGCCCGCTGATGGGTCACCACAGCCACACGTCCGGCCGCGACGCCGACGTCGCCTACTACCGCCCGAACTGCAACGAGCCTTGCACCTTCCGGACGATCGGCCCGAGCGACATCGACGCCCCGCGGCAGTGGGCGCTCTTCCGGCAGTGGCTGGAGGCCGACCGCGTCGAGGCGATCTTCGTCGACTACCGGCTGCAGCGCGCGCTCTACGAGCAGGCGGTGTCCGAGGGCGTCGACCGACACCTCCTGAACCGCTGGTTCCAGTACCCGCGCGAGGAGGGCAACCGCTACGGGATCATCCGGCACCACCCGCGCCACGCGAACCACTTCCACGTTCGCTTCCGCTGCCACGACTCCGACGAGGAGTGCCGGTAGCGGTCACACGCCGGCGTAGACCACCGTCGGCAGGCGCACCTTCTTCGGGCTCCGCTCGAGCGGCCGCGCCGCGAGCTCCGCGCGACGGCGGAGGTGGCGCGCGCGGGTCCACTCCACGAGCGGACGCCACGCCCACTGCGTCAGGTCCCGCTCGATGAGCACGCGCCACAGCGGGTTGGAGCGCTTGTAGAGGTAGGCCATCGCCAGGTACGGCGGCACCGCGCGCGGGTCGGCGGGGCGGCGGTTCCAGATCGAGCGGTGCCCGAACGTGCGCTGGTAGAGCCACTCGTAGCCGCGCTGGAGCTCGTCGGGCCGCATGTGCTTGGGCTGGTAGACGACGTGCGCGGTGTCGTACTTCGACCAGTCGCGGTGGAGGATCCGCCCCTCGGCCTCGAGCTGTTGGAACAGCGGCGTGGCCGGGTAGGGCGTGAGGATGTGGTAGGTCGCGTTCTCGAGCCGGTGCTCCTCGACCCAGCTCGCGAGCTCGGCGAAGACGTCGCGCCGATCGTGATCGAAGCCGAGCACGAACGAGCCGTTCACCTGGATGCCGTGGTCGTGCAGGAGGCGCACGCGGCGCGCGTAGTCGTCGGGGCGCGGCGTCTTCTTGTGCGCGTCGCGGAGGTTGTCGTCCTGCAAGCTCTCGAAGCCGATGAACACGCCCGTGCAGCCGCTCAGCGCCATCGCGCGCACCAGGCTCGGGTCGTCGGTGACGTCGATGGTGACCGCCGCGCTCCAGATGATCTCGAGCGGCTCGAGCGCCCTACACAGCTCGTGCAGGTAGCGCTTGGACGAGCCGAGGTTGTTGTCGGTGAAGACCACGTACGGCTGCCCGTCGGCGGCGATCTCGGCGGCGACGTGCGCGGGCTCGCGCATCCGGTAGGGCATGCGCAGCCCGTCGGTCGCGAGGTAACAGAAGCCGCAGCGGTTGTGGCAGCCGCGGGTCGCGTTGAGGCTCGTCGTGGTCAGGAACGAGCGGCGCGGCAGCAGGTCCCGACGCGGCGCCGGGTCGCTCGCGTAGTCGCCCCGGAAGTCCGAGGTGTAGCGCGGCTGGAGCGCGCCCTTCGCGACGTCGTCGAGGATCCGCGGCCAGAGCTGCACTCCGTCGCCGAGCGCGATCGCGTCGGCGTGCGGCGCGCACTCGTCCGGACACGACAGCACGTGAAGGCCGCCGAGGACCACCTTGCTGCCCATCGCGCGGTACCAGCGCGCGAGCGCGTATGCGCGCTCCGCGAACGTGAGGTGCACCGTGATCCCCACGACCTCGGGCACGGGATCCGCGGGCGGCGCTCCGTGGAGCAGGTTCTCGTCCCAGTAGCGGACCTCCCAGTCGGGCGGCGTCGCGCCGGCCACGCTCGTGAGCGCGAGCGTCGGGGTCAGCACGTGCTTGCCGAAGCTCGCGTGCGGGTCCTTCGGGTAGAACGGGTTGATCAGCAGCGCCGCGCGGCGCTGGACCCGACCGGCGCGGGGCGGGGGCAGCGCGGGCGGCACCCGGAAGGGCTCCGGCAGCGGCCGGGGGGTCACGTGGTCGGTGAACGGCGTGTGGGGCGCGATGCGAGGCACGAGCCAAGGTACGCGCGGGGGTGGCAGGCCATGCCGCGCGCGGGGCCGACGGTTCCACGACGCGGCCGAGCGGTCGCCTCCGGCCGGCCGAGCGTCGCGGGTCAGCCTTGACCAACCTTGGTCATCGAGGGGCCATCGGGGCGGTTCGGGGCCCGTCGGCGTGGCGAGACTTGAGTCGAATTGAGCGCTCGGGCGGGGGATCCTTCCAACATGCCCGAGCCTCGACCCGCCCCCCTGCTCCGCTCCTTGTTCGTCGTCTGCGGGCTCCTGGCCCTCTCCGCGCCCGCCTCGGCCCAGACCGTGGGCGACCGCTGGGGGACGATCGGCACGTGCTCGACGGGGACCATCCGCTCGTGGCCCATCAACGACCAGATCGCGCGGGCGCACCGCTGCCTCGGCGGCGTCGAGATCGTCCCGATCGTGGCGCGCCGCAACCTGCGCCTCCTCCGCGGCACGGAGTGGGGGCACGCGCGGACCCGCGACGCCGTGTATCGGGCGGCCGAGTCGCAGAGCCTCCAGATCAACACCGCGTACCGGACGGTCCTCGAGCAGCACGGCCTCGATCAGACCTGCACGAGCGCGGCGGCCGCGCCGGGGCACAGCAACCACGAGACGGGGACGGCCCTCGACATCCAGCAGGCGGGCAGCGCGCGCGCGGCGCTCGAGGGGGCCGGCTGCGACTGGCCGGCCATCCCGGGCGACCTCGTCCACTACAACTGCCCGCCGTTCGGGACCCGCATCACGTCGGTGATCGCGTTCCAGCGCCTGTGGAACCTCAACCATCCGTCGGATCGGATCGCGGAGGACAACTCCTTCGGGCCCATCACCCGGGGCAAGCTCATGGCCTCGCCGATCGCCGGCTTCGCGAACGACGGCTGCGGGTGCGACGACACCGCGGGGCCCTTCACGTTCAGCTGCGACGGAGAGGAGACCGGCGCGACCTGCGTGTCCCTCGACGAGCCCGCCGACCCGGACGGATGGGACGACAACTTCCTGTGCTCGGAGACGGACCTCGGCTTCCGCTGGAGCACGGACGGACCGATCGACGGCATGCGCTGCGTGAACGTGACCGAGTCCGCCGACGCGCACGCCGCCGACTGGGCCGACGACTACGCCTGCCTCCCCGAGGACTCCCCGTACGAGCTCGCGTGGAGCGGCCACGATCCAATCGCCGGCTGGGACTGCGTCCGCTGGAACGAGACCGACGATCCGGGCACCTGGAACGACAACTACCTGTGCAGCCGCCGCGTCCACTGCTTCAGCGCGGGGGGCCTGACGTTCTGCGGCAACGGGCCGCCCGACGACGAGGCGCTGACCTGCGTCTCGCTCGAGTCGGCCGAGGACCCCGACACCTGGCACGACAACGTCCTGTGCGCGGCGATGGATCTCGGGATCGTGTGGAGCACCGAGGGGCCGGTCGACGGGATGCGCTGCACGCTCGTCGACGAGCCCGGCGAGCCCGCCGAGCAGTCGTGGGACGACAACTACCTCTGCCTCCCGGACGACTCGCCCTACGAGCTCACCTGGAGCAGCGAGGGCGCGATCGACGGGGTGGCCTGCGTACGCTTCTACGAGTCCGCGGATCTCGACGAGGGTTGGGGCGACAACTACCTGTGCATCGGCGCGGCGCCCGAAGAGATGCCCGACGCGGGGCCCCCGCTGCTCGACGGCGGGGTGACGGGCTTCGACGCGGCGCTCGCGTCGACGGACGCGGGGGACTCGACGGGCAGCCTGTCCGGCTCGTGCGCGTGCCGCGCGTCCGGGCCCGGCGGCTCCGACCGGGCGCCTCCGCCGTGGCTCGCGGCCCTGCTCGGGCTCGCCGTCGTCTGGCGGCGGGGGCGCCGGTGAGGCGCGGCTCGATCCTCGCGGCGCTCGTCGTCGGCGCCGGCTGCGCGGCCTCGCCCGGGCTCGACGACGGCGGCTCGATCGACGCCGCGCGCGCGGCTGACGGCGGGGTCGTCGACGCGGCCCCCGTCCTCGACGACGGAGGCGTCGACGCGGGGCCGCTCGACGCCGGGCCCGGCGACGCGGGCTTCGAGCAGCCGATCGTGCACGGCGAGGCGCCGCCCCTCGCGCGGCTCGGCGAGTGCGGTCGGCTGAGCTACGGGCTCTACGCGAACCAGGGGCAGAGCGAGGTCGTCAACCGGATCCCCGACTTCTCCCACGCGGGCTACCGAGGCGGCGGCGTCCCGCTGCCTCACGCGGAGGTCGTCCTCACGCTCGACCCGGCCGACGGCGACGACCGCGAGCGGATCCAGGCGGCGATCGACGGGGTGAGCGCGCTCCCGCGCGGACCCGACGGCCTGCGCGGCGCGGTCCTGCTCCGCGCCGGGACCTACCAGGTCGGCGACACCCTCACGATCACCGCGAGCGGCGTGGTGCTCCGCGGCGAAGGGCAGGGGACCGACGGCACCGTGCTCGTCGCGACCCGACGCGAGAAGCACTCCCTGATCGTCGTCCGGGGCGAGGGCGGCGGCTTCGGCGAGGTCGACGGAACCCGCGTGGCGATCACGAGCCCGCGCGTGCCCGTCGGCGAGCGGACCTTCACCGTCGAGTCGAGCGCGCCCTTCACCGTCGGGGACACGATCGCGGTGCGCCGCACGCCGAACGCGACGTGGATCGACGACCTCGGGATGGCCCCCTACGGCTGGACCCCGGGCTCCTACTCCATCCCTCACGAGCGCGTGATCACCGCGATCGACGGGGACCAGATCACCGTCGACATCCCGATCGTCGACACGATTCAGGACCGGTACGGCGGCGGGGTGATCTACCGCGCCGACTTCACGGGCCGGATCGAGCAGGTCGGGATCGAGGACCTGCGATTGGACTCGGAGTACTCGGGCTCGACCGACGAGTCCCACGGCTGGACCGGGGTCGCGCTGCGACGCACCACGCACTCGTGGGTGCACGGCGTGACGGTCACCCACTTCGGCTACGCCGCCGTGAGCATCGGCTCCGAGTCCGACTTCAACACGGTGGAGGAGTGCGCGATGCGCCGGCCGGTCTCGGTCGTGACCGGGTCTCGCCGCTACTCGTTCGAGGTCGACGACGGCGTGGGGAACCTGTTCCAGCGCTGCTACAGCGAGCGCGCGCGCCACGACTTCGTGACCGGCTCGCGCGTCACCGGCCCCAACGTCTGGCTCGACTGCTTCTCCACCGAGAGCTCGAACGACGACGGGCCTCACCACCGCTGGGCCACGGGGCTCCTGTTCGACAACACGTACGGCTACCAGTTGCACGTCGAGAACCGCACCGGGACGGGGACCGGGCACGGCTGGTCGGGCGCGCAGGTCATGTTCTGGAACGCCTTCGCGGGCGGCATCCGATGCGACGCGCCGCGGGGCGCGATGAACTGGGCGGTCGGCTGCGTCGGCTCCAAGGACCAGGGCGGCTGGGCGCCGGGCGAGCCGTTCGGGATCTGGGAGCGCCACAACGACCCGGTCGCGCCGCGCAGCCTCTACCTGCAGCAGCTTCGGGATCGCCTCGGCCCCGAGGCGGTGGACGCCGTCACGATCCCCGAGCAACGCGAGGGCCGCATCTGGGGCCTGCTCGCGGGCTGGGGAGGCCAGAGCCGGCTCGAGGACGCCACGCCGGCGACGGGGGATCGCACCTGCGAGACCGGCATTCGATCGGGCAACACGTGTTGCGCCGCGTCCTGCGGCTCCTGCGGCGGCAGCGGCTGCGGATCGCGCCCCGGCGGCGCGTCGAGCTGCTGCACCAGCGACGTCCGAGAGACCGGCCGCTCCTGCGAGGTCTCCCGCCCGCCCTGCGTCCTGTGAGGCTCGCGAGCGGTTGACGCGCGGCCGCCGGCGGGTCTCGATCCCCGCGTGCGCCTCATCGTCGAGCTCTTCGAGCGCTACTACGTCGAGCCCCGCGAGCGCCGCCTCGGCCGCGAGCTCACGCGCTGGGAGCGCGCCAAGGGAGGGATCCTCATCACCTCACCGCTGTGGCTCTTCGTGATCGTCGCCCTCGTGAAGAACCTCGTCATGGGCACGCTGCACTGGTGAGGGTCGGGAGATTCTCGGCCGCGCGACGTACCCTCGGCCATGCGAAGCACGCTGTGTCTCGTCCTCCTCGGCGCGCTCGCGTCGGGCTGCGGTGACGATCGAGGCGCCGACGGGGGCGTCGACGCCGGGGCGTCGGGCAGCGACGGCGGCGCGAGCGACGCGGGTGGCCTGGACGCGGGCGCCGTCGACGCGGGCGATGGCTCGAGCGACGCGGGCGTCTCGGACGCAGGCTCGAGCGACGCGGGCGCGAGCGACGCGGGCTCGGACGCGGGCCCGCCCGATCCGGCGACGTGTCCCATCGGGCCGGCCGACGGGTGCTGTCCGCTGCTCCGCTACGGGGGGACCGATCCGGACTGCGCGTCGCTGAGCTGCAGCGCGCTCGAGGCGAGCGAGGCGATCGAGCTCGACGACCTCGTGGGCGGGCGACGCTCGCGGGACTGGAAGGGCGGCACCGGCTTGGCCTGGACGGGCCGCGAGCTGGCGCTCGCGCGGACGGACTGGAACGAGGCGGGGGACGCGCGCGACATCGTGTTCGAGCTGCGCGCGCCCGACGGCGCGTTGATCGGCGCGCCGGTGCGGACCGCCGAGGGCGGCGCGCCGAGCCGGGCCGGTGAGGTGGCGCTCGGGTACGTCGCGGCGACCGATCGGTTCGTCTACGCGAACGCGCGGCAGTTCACCTACGACGCGGTCGGGATCGAGCGCGACGGCTCGATCGCCTTCACCACGGGGACGGGGCTGTCGTACTGCAACTGGAACAGCGGCGGCTGGGTCGAGATGTATCCGACCGGCGATCGCGTGCTCGCGGTCGGCAACACGTACACGTGCGCGGGCAGCACCAACGCGCCCAAGGCCACGGAGCTGCTCGCCGACGGCAGCGTCGGGATGGCGCGCGAGTACGGCTTCGGCGACCGCTCGCGCAACTGCTGGGGCGCGAGCGCGACGTGCGACCTCGACTGCGCGACGCCGCGGTTCGCGTACCACTGCTCCTACGAGAACCAGCTGCAGCTCCGGGCGTTCGACCCCACGAGCTTCGTCCCGTCGCCGCCCGAGGTCCTCGCGTCCGGGTTCTTCGCGCACCCGCGCGGCACGGCGGTCGCGTCCGACGGGGACCGGCTCTTCGTCGTGCACACGCCCGCGTCGCTGGCGGGCCGGATCGGCGAGCTCCACGCGCGCACCTACCGGCCCGGGGTCGGCTGGGAGGGCACCGAGTACCGGAGCAGCGTGACCGAGGAGATGATGCGCCTGATCTGGACCGGCGACGGCTACCTCCTCGCGGCCACCACGTGGGTCCCCGCGGGTGACTCGAGCACGCCGCTGAGCCGCCAGGAGCGCTTCAGCGTTCGCATGTGGCACTTCGATCGCGACGGCGGGCTCCGCGAGAGCTTCGAGCTCGACCCGGGGATGCCCGGCCTGCACCCGTACCTCGCGTGGGCCGGCGATCGCATCGCGGTGAGCTGGGTGCGCCCCGTCGACCTGACCCGCTGGGCCTCGGACGAGCCGCGCCGCTTCCTGCGCTACCTCGGCTGCCCGTAGTCGGCGCTTCGACTCGTCGCGCGCCGTCTGCGGTAAGGTCCCCGCCGTGTCCAAAGTCCCCGAAGAGGTCGTGGCGGCCGTCGTGACAGAGGTCTCCCAGCGGATGAGCGAGCCGGCGTACGCGCAGGTCGCCATCGGTACGTTCGTGCAGGAGCACCCCGACGCGGGGCGCTTCATCACCGCGCACCTCGACGCGCTCGGCGGCGGCGAGGGGGTGATGCACACCGTCTTCCACGCGCAGGTGATCGACGAGTGCTTCCGTCGTCACCGCGGCGGCGTGGGCACGGTGGGGTTCCGCGAGCTCGACCTCGCGGCCAAAGGAGACGCGCGAGAGATCTTGACGCGCCGCCAGCCCGCGCTCGCCAGCTACGTGGCGAGCAACGTGGACGACGAGGCGCAGCGGAACCTCCTCGCGCTGATCGCGGTGGCGATGGACGGCGCGTCGTGATCGAGCTCGCGGTCACGTGTACGGCGTGCGGCGCCGGGGCGGTTCACGAGGTCGGCGCGGTGCTCCTCGACCACGACGCGCTCGAGGGCGCGGACGACGCGGAGGCCTGGACGCGCGCGGTCTACGTCGCGATGTCGCTCACGTGCCCGAGCTGCGGCGCCGTCGATCAGCACCGGGTGGTGCCCGAGAGCGGGCGCGCGCTGGAGGTCGACGGTCAGATCGTGCGCGAGGGCTGCGCGGCGCTCTCCGACGGGACCGTGATCCACACGCCGACGGAAGGGATCACGCTCCTCGAGGCCCGCGCGAGCGCCGCGCCCAACGACCCGCTCGGGTGGCGCGCGCTCGGGAACTTCGCGATGCGCGCCGGTCAGTCGGAGCGCGCGCTCGCGGCGTGGCGGCGCGGCGCCGAGCTCGACGGTGAGCTCGAGTGCGCCCTCGCGATCGCGGTCGACGCGGTCGCGCGATCCTCGGAGCACGCCGCCGACCTGGTCGCGCGGGCGGCCGAGCGGCTGGTGTTCGCCGCGCCGCAGCGCCGCCCGCTCCAGAGCGCGCACGTGGCCGAGCTCGTGCGGAAGCTCGGCGCGCCGCTTGTCCTCGTGCTCGACGGAACCCGCGTCGACCCGACGGGCGTCCGCGACTGGTCGGGCTTCGGCGAGCGCCTCGCCACGGCGCGCGAGATCCAGGCGACGCGCCCGTGACGACGCTGACCGCGGTGCGGGGTGACCTCACCGAGCAGGCCGTCGACGCGATCGTGAACGCCGCCAACGAGTGGATGCTCGGCGGCGGAGGGGTCGACGGAGCCATCCATCGCGCCGCCGGCCCCGAGCTCGTCGAGGCGTGCCGCGCGGTCCCCGAGGTGCGGCCCGGCGTGCGCTGCCCGACCGGCGAGGCGCGCCTCACCGAGGGCTTCGCGCTGCCCGCGCGCTTCGTGATCCACACCGTGGGCCCGCGCTACGTGATGAAGGAGCACGCCGCCTTGCTCGCGAGCGCCTTCCGCGCGTCGCTGACGCTGGCCGCGGACCACCCCGAGATCCGGGTGGTCGCGTTCCCGGCGATCAGCTGCGGCGTGTTCGGCTACCCCGTCGCCGAGGCGGCGCGGATCGCCGTCCGGGTCGCGCGCGAGCGCGCCTGGGACCTCGACGAGATCCGCTTCGTGCTCTTCGGCGCCGCCGAGCTCGCGGCGTTCGAGGCCGCGCTCGGGTCCCGTCGATAGTTGTCGACGAGAGACTCAGAGCCTGAAGATCGAGCGCAGCGAGCGGGTCTCCTTCGCGCGGCGATCTCCGATCACGGCGCGTCGGGTGGAGCCGCGGCGATCCGGCTCCGCGCGCCGCTCGGTCGGGGGCGCGTAGCTCGCCAGTCGCCAGGTCTTGGACGGATGGTTCCAGGGCGTGTCCTGCATGGTGCGTATATGTAGGTGCAAACGCACATGTGGCAAAGAAACCGGATCGTCGTCGGGGTTTGTGTCGCGCGGGCCTCCGGTGAGACCGTAGGCAGCAAATGAGCACCGTCGGGTGGATGGGTCTGTCGCTCGTGATCGCGCTCGCCGCGTTCGTGATCCTCGGCATGCGGGTCGGCTTCCCGCATCACCGCAAGGTCGCGGGGGTGGTCTGGGGGCTGGGCTGGATCCCGCTCGCGATCTCCGTCGTGCACCACCGCGCCGAGATCGAGACGCAGCGCGCGGTGCTCGCGTCGGTGATGCAGGGTCACGAGATGCACCTCGCGCTCGCCGCGGTGCTCCTCGTGGTCGGCTACCTCGTCCGGGTGCTGTTCCCCTCGTCGCCGGGCGCGGCGCCCGAGCTCGACGAGGCGACGCTGACGGCGCGCGTCGACGAGGACCTCGCGCACCTCGGCTACCTCTTCGATCGGGTCGAGGAGGCGACCACCGCGCTGCTCGAGAGCGGGATCCACGCCGAGCGCGGCCAGAGCCTCTCGGCCGCCGACGAGGAGCGCGCGCGCGCGATGTGGGCCCGCTTCGTCGAGGCGACCTTCGAGCTCGACCTGCTCAAGTCCGAGTACCGCTCGTTCTACACGGTCAGCGCGGTGAGCCGCCCGCGGATCCACGCGCGCTGCTTCCTCGTCGCGTACGCGTCGTACGTGGCCGCGTACCGCGCGGCGGTGCTCGTGACGCGCTGGGTCGGCGAGGACGAGACGCTGCGCACGGTGCTCGACGAGGCCAACCCGGCGCACGACCTGCCCGCGGACAGCTACCAGGCGCTCCTGCGCCGGACCGTCCACCCCGAGTCGGCCGTCCGCCTCAACGCCGGCCGCGCGTACCTCAAGCTGCACGAGGATCGCGTCCGCGAGGAGCGCGTGTTCCCCCGCACCAAGGGCTACCTCGGCGACATCGAGGACGTCATCGCGGAGACGCCGCACGTCTTCGCCGACAACCCGCTCGACTACCTCGAGCGCGCGGCGTTCGACCTGTGGTTCCCGATCCAGAAGACGGTGACGAAGGGCCTCAGCGCGGTCCACGTGCCGAGCCGCGACCACTACGTGTCGGTCGAGGACCTGCGGGGCATCGCGTCGCGGCTCGAGCCGGGCGACATCCTGCTGACCCGACGCGAGTGGCACCTCACCAACCTCGGCATCCCCGGCTTCTGGACCCACGCGTCGCTCTACACCGGCACGCTGGCCGAGATGGACGCGTACTTCGGCGAGCTCGAGGGGCCGCGCCCCTCCGAGCAGCTCCGCGAGCGCCTGCCCGAGGTCCACGCCGCGCTCGGCGCGCTCGACGAAGGGGGCAACGTGATGTGCGTCGTCGAGGCGGTGACCAAGGGCGTCAAGGTCAGCGCGCTCGAGACCGCGGGGAGCGCCGACTCGCTGGCCGTCCTGCGCCCGCGCGTCTCCAAGGCCGACAAGCTCACCGCCGTCCTCATCGGGCTCGGCCACGTCGGCAAGCCCTACGACTACAACTTCGACCTCGCGACCGACGGCGCGATCTTCTGCTCCGAGCTCGTCCACGAGGCCTACCACCCCGTCGAGGGCGTCCACTTCGAGCCCGAGATCGTGAGCGGCCGCCTCATGCTCTCGCCCAACGCCATCTGCGAGAAGCTCGAGCGCGACGACCAGCTCGAGCACGTCCTCTTCCTCGACGGCGTCGACCAGGGCCGGGTCGAGTCCCGCGACGCCGACGCCCTCCGCCAGAGCTGCCACCGCCCCAAGTGGCACATCCTCCTCGCCGACTGACCGGGGGACGGATCGAGCTCTTCGAACTTTCGTCGGTCGCCTCCGGGCCTCGGATAGGCTGATCGTCATGCGCTTTCGCTGGCTGTGCCTCGTGCTCCTCGCGTCCGGCTGTGACTGCGGGGGCCCCGTCTCGATGACCGACTGCGACACCGACGGGGACTGCGCGGCGTCGCAGACCTGTCGAGACGGACGCTGCGTGGACCGGGTCGCGCCCGACGGCGGCGGCGTCGACGCCGGCGACACGGACGGGGCGACGCCGACGGACGCGGGGTGTCCCGCGACGACGGTGGAGTGCGGCCGCACGTGCTGCGGGGACGGTGAGATCTGCCGCTTCGACGCGTGCGTGTCGGACCTCGGGCCCTGCGACGACAACGACGATTGCTGGGGTGACAGCTACTGCGTCGACGGGCGCTGCGTCCCGTACGGGGTGCCCGACGGGCACGACAGGGACGAGATGTGCTCGCGCTCGATCGACATCGAGGCGCTCGTCCCCGAGGTGCAGTGCCGCTGGACGGGGCCGCCCGCGGGTGACGCGCGCCCGAACGAGTACCAGGTCATGAGCACCCCGGTCGTCGTCGACCTCGACCTCGACGCCGACCCGACGACGCTCGCGCCGTCGATCGTGTTCGTGACGTTCCCGACGGTCGGCTCGTACAGCCAGCCCGGCGTGCTGCGCGTCATCGACGGGCAGACCTGTGAGCAGCAATTCTCGTTTCCGGCCCCCGAGGACGCGGTGATGAGCCCCGCGGGGGTCGCGGCGGGCGACCTCGACGGGGACGGGCGCGCCGAGATCGTGGCGGTCGGGCACTCCGGCGGGCTCAAGGCGTTCCGCTTCGACGCGGCGACGGGCGCCTTCGCCCGCATCTGGACGTCCGGCGTCTGCGACGGCGCGGGCGGCCGCGTCGCCGACGACACGGGCGGGCCCGACGAGTGGGCGGGGCCGTCGATCCACGACCTCGACGACGACGGCGTGCCCGAGCTGATCTACGGGCAGACGGTCTACGATCGCGACGGCTGCGTGATCACGCAGAGCCTCGGCTACCGCGGGTACAGTCAAGGCGTCGTGCAGGTGATCGCCGACGTCGACGAGGACGGCGTGATGGAGCTCGTCGCCGGCGACGGCATCTGGGAGCTCGGCGGCGCGCCGCTCGCGTGGGTCGCCGAGGCGTACTTCACGGGCACCGGAGCCCGCGGCCAGGTCGCGGTGGCGGACCTCGGAGACTTCCCCGTCGCGGCGCTCGGCGGCGCGGACTTCCCCGAGATCGCGGTCATCTCGAGCGGGCAGGCGCGCGTGATGACGATCGACGGCGCCACGGTCTTCGGCCCCGTCGCGATCCCGGGCGGCGGCACGGGCGGCGCGCCGACCATCGCGGACTTCGACGGCGACGGGCGGCGCGAATTCGCGAGCGCGGGCGGCGCCGCGTACGTCGTGTTCGACCTCGACTGCCAGGCCGCGGGGGCGACCGGCACCTGCGCGTCGGCGCGGACCGACGGGATCCTGTGGACGCAGCCGTCGCAGGACCTCAGCTCGAACGTGACGGGCTCGAGCGTCTTCGACTTCGACGCCGACGGCGCGGCGGAGGCGGTCTACGCCGATGAATGTTACTTGCGCATCTACGACGGCGCGACGGGCGTGGTCCGCTACAGCGCGGCGCGCTCGAGCGGCACGACCTACGAGAACCCCGTCATCGCGGACGTCGACGGCGACTTCCACTCCGAGATCGTGAGCGCGGTGAACGACTACTACGCGCCGCTCGTGTGCCCGGCGACCGACCCGCTCCGGGCCGGCGCGACGTACGAGCGCAACCACGGCATCGTGGTGCTGCGCGACGCGATGGATCGCTGGGCCGCGTCGCGCCCGATCTGGAACCAGCACGCCTACGCGGTGACCCACGTCGGCGACCGCGGCGCGATCCCGCGCTCGAGCGCGGTCGCGCGCAACTGGGACGACGCGTCGCTCAACAACTTCCGCCAGAACGTGCAGGGCGAGCTCGACGCGCTCGGCCTCGCGGACCTCACCGCGGCCAGCGAGGCGGGGCCGCTGATGGTGCTCTGCGAGCCCGACATGACGGCGACGCTCCCGGCGCAGATCTGCAACCGCGGGACGCTGCCCCTCGCGGCCGGCACCGAGATCGCCTTCCGCCTCGGCGCGGTCGACGGCGCGGAGCTGTGCCGGACGCCGGTGCCGGTCGCGCTCACCGTCGGGATGTGCACCGAGGTGACGTGCACCGGGGTGCTGCCGGCGGAGATGGTCGACCTCTACGTCGAGGTGGATCCGGACGGGCTCGAGGAGGAGTGCTGGGAGGGGAACAACTTCGCGATCCTGCGCGACGTGCGCTGCCAGATCGTGGAGTGAGCGGTGTAGGGTCGAGCGCGTAGGGTCGAGCGCGCATCGCGACTGGCGGCCGTCGGGGGCCCGGGTCCTGGCGCACGTCGCCTTCGGCGCCGTTTTACGCGCCCGGACCCGAGCCCCCGACGACCTCGACTCCTGGGCAATGGCCGGGAACCACCTTCTTCTTTGGAGGGGGGGCGGGATGGGAGGCGGGTCAGCGGGATGGATGGGAGGGGAGCGCCTGCCGCCCGCCGGAATCTCGCGGGGAGGGTCTGCCGGCTCGCCAGAAGGAGCAGCTGCGCGCCTTCGGACGCGCTGAGCACGCCTACTCGCTCATGTTCAGCGTCGCGCTCGGCGACTTGCCCGCTGGAGTCGTCGAGGACGACTCATAGCTCGCCGCCACGCCCGATCGGCGAATCCCTCCCTCACCCCGGCCAGGGGGTGCCGCGGCAGACGTGGCGTCCGTCGGGGGGGCGCGGAGGCAGAGGTGGGGGCAGGAGCGGGCACGAGCGAGAGCGAGAGCGAGAGCACGAGCACGCCAGCCAGGTCCGCCCATCCCGTACCCACCCCACCGTTCGAGTCGCATGGAGGCCGTGGTCCGCGCGAAGCGCGGCCCGGCCGACCGGCGCGCTCCGCGCGCCGACGGCGCGAAGCGCCGCCCCTCCGTCGTAGGCGCAAAGCGCCGGAGACGGAGGCCGAGGGGGAGAGCCGGCGCCGGCGGCGCCGGCTCGGGGGACCGGGGTCCCCCGGGGGACAGAAGTCCCACGGGCCCGCACTTGGCCAGCGATCTCACCGTCTCAGAGCGCCGGGGGCGAAGCCCCCGCCTCGCGCGCGCAGCGCGCGAGAGAACGACAGCTCGCGGAGTCCAAGACCGTCATTCTTCACCTCGCGAGAGCTCGCTCCGTCCCCATGGCGCGCCGCCGTCCCCATGGCGCGCGCCGCCTCCCGACCTGCGCAGAAAAGACAACATGATGAACTCCGTCCCCATGGCGCCGCACTCCGGGCGGCCGAGGTCGCCTTCCGCGCGGGGTTCTCGGACCCGGCGGCGTTCCGACGCGCGTTCAAGCGGTGGACCGGCGTGACGCCGAGCGCCTATCGACGCTCGCGCTCACCGATGGGCTGACAGCGGGGCACGACGGCGCCATGCTCCGGGCCCTTACCCATCGGAGGAGTCTCGATGAAGATCCGACCCCGACCCGAGCGGCTCGCCACGGTGCTTGTCCTCGCGTCCTTCCTGATGCTCGGCGCCGCGTGCGGCGAGGAAGAGCCCGCTGCCGACGAGGCGCCCGCCGAGGCCCCGGCGACGGAGACCGAAGCCGCCGCGGCCCCCGCCGAGGAGCCCGCCGAAGAGCCCGCCGAGGAGCCCGCGGCGAACCCGGCCCCTCGCCCGGCCGCCGCGCTGCCGCCCCCGCCGACCCCGAACGCCGGGCCCGCGATCGTCTCTGGCGCGTGCTCCCGGATCGCCGACTGCTGCCGCGCCTTCCACGAGATCTCCCACGTCCCGCCGACCGCGTGCGCGGGCTACGACGCGACCGCGGCGCACCTCGAGGACACCGACTGCGCCCGCACGATCGACGGCTACCGCCGCACGATCGAGCGGTCGGGCGAGACCATCCCGCGCGCCTGCCGCTGAGCCGTCGTCGCGGCCGGTCTCAGCCCGGTCCGGCGAGGCACACGTTGGCCACGCAGGTCAGGCCCATGTCGGGGCAGCAGTCCGCGTCGCTGCCGCAGGTCTCGCCGAGGCCGCGGCAGCGGTCCGGCGGCGGCGGGGAGCACACGGGATCGCCCCCGCCCGCGGGCGGGCGGCAGTCGCCGCCGCAGCACTCGCTGCCCACCGAGCAGCTCTCGCCGTCGGGTCGGCAGGGGCGCGGCGCCCAGTACGCGCTGATGTTCGCCGAGTGGGGATCCTGACCCGGCAGCCAGTACGCGACGGCGCTCGGATCCTCGCCCGGCGCGGCGCCCATGCGGATGCCGGCCACCCAGATCTGCTGGCGGCGCCCCTCGGCGCTGGTCGAGTTCCCGATCGCGGGGTTCCCGTAGATGCGCCGCGACAGGAAGCTCATCCAGAAGTAGCCGCCCTGCTGGAACGGCGAGAAGCGCGGCTGGTAGTCCATCGTGGTCGACGCCGCGCGGGTCAGCGCGACCACGTTGCTGCCGTCGGGCGCCATCGCGTAGAGGTTGACCGGGCGGCCCGCGGTCTCGCTGCGCGCGCCGGTGCCGTTCGCGAACGCGATGAGGCTCGAGTCCGGCGCCCACGTCGGGTAGCTGTCGACGGTGCTCCCGGCGATCGAGGCCGCCTCGTGGACGCGCGTCGGCGCGCCGACGGAGTCGGGGCCGGTCACGGGCAGGACGTAGATGTTGCCCACCGTCGGTCCGTCGCCCCAGCCGTTCTGGTCGCCGGTGTACGCGATGCTGGCGCCGTCCGGCGACCACGCGGGGTAGGTGCCCGACGGCATCGAGCCGGACGCCGGCAGGACCTCCGCGCCGGTCGAGGTGTCGACGAAGCCGAGCACCGGCGCGCCGCCGCGGTACGCGACCACGAGGCGGCTGTCGTCGGGGCTCCAGCTCGAGAACCACCAGCGCAGGGTCCCGTTGTTCACCGGCCAGGTCGTCGCGGGCGGGTCGGGCGTGAGGTCGGTCGTGAGATCGAAGATCGCGCCCTGGTTGTCGCCGCCGCCGAGGCGACCCGCCATGTAGCGCCCGCTGTGCGACACGGAGTGGCAGCCGACGCACCGGCTGCCGTCGGTCGGGCCGGGCGGCGGGTTCGGCATGAACTCGACCCGCGTCGCGGTGCCGTCGTCGATGCGCACGATGCGGCCGCGCACGATGTCCCAGTAGTAGACGCTGCCCGCGAGCGCAGCCTGCGCGAAGCTCATCGTCAGCGGGGTGCCGCGCACGAGCTCGCCGGTCGCCGCCTCGAGGCGATCGACGGTGAGGGTCGCCGCCGCCTCGGGCTCCGACTGCGCCATCGCGCGCCAGGCCGTCTCGTCGATGAGCCAGTGCATCATCGGGTCGTGCCGCAGGTACGCGGTCACCACGACGCTCGCCTTCACGATGCTGACGCGGAAGAGGTCGCCGTCGGCCGAGCGCGTCCACTGCACGTCGGCGGGGTAGACGTTCTGCGGCATCACGACGCCGTCGAGCGGGTAGACCACCGCCGCGTTCCGCGCCGAGTCGTCGACGGGCGTCGCCGTGCCGAAGCGCATCACGTCCTCGTCGGTCACGCCGTCGCCGCGGACGGTGCGCTCGAGGCGCACCGAGACCGTCGCGGTCGCGCTCAGCGGCGCGCCGCCGTTGGGCACCGACACGGTGACCGTGGCCGAGCCCCCGATGAAGCCGTTGGCGGTGAAGACGCCGCTCGCCGGATCGATGTCGCCGATGGAGACGCTGTCGAGCGAGAAGGTCGGCGCGATGGCCGCGGCCTCGGTCCCGTCCGAGAGCACCGCGATCGCCATGAACGTCTGCGTCGGCCGGCTGCCGTCGACGGCGACGAGGCCCGCGCTCGCGGGCTCGAGGCGCACCGACGCGACGGTCACCCCCGGCCCGCCCGAGTCGACGCCCGGCGGGGTGCCGCCCCCGTCCATGCGCGGCGTGGCGGGCCGACAGGCTCCATCCACGCACATCTCGCCCGTGTCGCACTCGGCGTCGGATCCGCACGGCGAGGTCGGGAGGGGGCCGCCGGGATCGCAGGCGGCGAGCAAGAACACCAGGAGGGAGACCGCGGATCGAGGGAGGTGCTGCATCGGGACGTACAGCGTAGGAGATCTTGCGCCCCCAGGTCGAGGTGCCCCACGAGGCCAGCCGGGCGCGAACGCGATACCCTGTGACGAATGGGTGACGCTCTGCAACGAACGTGGGTCGCGGCGCTCGTCGCCGCGCTGGCCCTCGCCGCTGCGGATGGGGTCGGGCTCGGCGCCACCACCGAGCCCGGCGCGTGGCCCTCGATCGCCTGGCGGCTCGCCCTCCTCGCGGTCGTCCTCGCGAGCGCGGTCGCGCTCCCCCTCGCGGTGACGGGGCGGGCCGGCCTCTGGCTCGCGCGTCGCGCCCGCCGCGCGTGGGTGTGGACGCTGCCCTCCGTCGCGCTCGCGCTCCCCTGGGTGATCTTCGTCTCCGTCGCGCTCTTCTCCGGCGGCTCCATGCGGCGCCTGCCGCACCGCGGCTTGGGTATCGTCCTCACCGCCGCGGTCCTCACCGCGCTCGTCGACGTGGGCTGCCGGGCGGCGCGCCGCTACCGGCGTCGCGTCCGACCGCGCCCGGCCGTCGCGGCCGCCGGCCTCGTCGTGGCGCTCTTCGCGGTGCTCGGCCTCGCGTCCCTCAACCGCGCCGTGCTCCCCGGCCTCTACGAGTACCTGCACGCCACGCTCGTGGCGCTCGCGTTCCTCGTCGCGTTCGTCGCCGCCGACGCGCGGCCGAGGACCCGGCGTCCCCCGCTCGTCGCCGTCGGCGTCCTCACCGCGCTCGCGATCCTCGGCGCGGGGTACGGGCTCTCGCGCGGCCGGGCGATCCGCGCCGCGCTCGGTCGACCCGAGGCGCCGGCCGCGCGCGCGATGCTCGCGCTCGTGGGCCGCGTGATCGCGCCGCCTCCCGCGCCGTCGATCGAGGCCCGCCGCCCCGAGACGGTCCGCTCCGACGACCCCGGGCTGCCGAGCTGGCCGGGCGCGCACGTGCTGCTCGTGACGGTCGACGCGCTGCGCGCGGATCGGCTCGGCGTCTATGGGAACCGCCGCGGGCTCACCCCGGCGATCGACGCGCTCGCAAGGGACGGCGTGGTCTTCGAGCACGCCTCCACGCAGGCGCCGCACTCGAGCTACTCGCTCTGCTCGCTCATGGCGAGCGAGTACCTGCACGAGACCGTGCAGCTCCGGCAGGCGCCGCCGACGGCGACTTTGGCGAGCGCGCTCGGCGCGGCGGGCTACCGGACCGCCGCCCTCTACCCGGACGGGATCTTCCACACCCACGGCGAGCGCCTGACGACCTACCGCGACGCGCGCCTCGGGTTCGAGACCGCCGACCCGCGCTGGGTCGACGCGGAGCGGCGCACCGACGCCGCGCTCGCGCTCGTCGACGCGGTGGCGCGGGACGACGAGCCGCCGAGCTTGCTCTGGGTGCACTACTTCGACGCCCACGAGCCCTACCGCGAGACGTCGCTCGGGACCTCGCTGATCGACCGCTACGACGGCGAGGTGCGCAACGTGGACCGCGCGGTGGACCGCCTCGTGCGCGAGGCGCGGCGCCGGCTCGCGCGCGACGTGGTGGTCGTCCTGACCGCGGATCACGGCGAGGAGCTCCGCGATCACGGCGGCCTCTACCACGGCTCGAGCCTCTACGAGGAGCAGGTCCACGTGCCGCTCGTGGTCAACGCGCCGGGCCTCGCGGCGCGGCGGGTGCGCGCGGCGGTCGAGCTCGTGGACGTGGCGCCCACGCTGCTCGCGGGGGTCGGCGTGTCCGCGCCGGCGTCGATGCGCGGCGACGACCTGCGCGCGCTCATGGCGGGCGAGCCGCTCCCGCTCGCGCCCGCGATGAGCGCCGTCGGCGAGCTCACGAGCGCGTTCGACGGCCGCTGGAAGCTGATCGCGGACCTGCACACGAACGTGTTCCAGCTCTACGACCTCGAGCGCGATCCGCGCGAGCGTCAGAACCTCGTCGACGCGCGGCCGGAGGAGCTCGCGCGGCTGCACGGGCAGCTCCGCGCCTGGCTCGGCTCGCTGAGCGCGGCGCCGCCGACGCCCGGAGCCCAGGCGCTCGAGCTCGCGCGCCTCGGCGACATCGGCGCCGCGCCCGCGCTCGCGGCGATGCTCGTGGCGAGGCGCGGCTCGACGACGGAGCGCGCGGAGGCGGCCCGCGAGCTCGGCTCGCTCGGCGGGCCCGCGGCGCCGCGCGCGCTCCTGAGCGGCCTGCGCGACGAGGCGCCCGAGGTGGCGGCCGAGTCGGCGATCGCGCTCGGCGAGCTCGGCGATCGTCGCGCCCGCCGACCGCTGCTCGCGCTGCTCGAGGACGGCGCGCGCCGGAGCCGCGCCGCCTTCGCCCTCGCGCGGCTCGGTGACGCCGCCGCGGTCCCGCCGCTCGTCGAGGTGCTCGAGGGCTCGGAGGACCGCGCGCAGCGAGAGCAGGCCGCGCAGTGGCTCGGTCGCCTCGGCGATCCGCGCGCCTACGACGCGCTCGTCGCGGCCCTCGACGTGGTCCGCGTCCGCCGGTACGCGGCCGAGGCGCTCGGCCGGCTCGGCGATCCGCGGGCGCTGCCTCGGCTGCTCGCGATGCTCGATCCGGACATGCACCTCAGCGTGCACGTCGGCGCGATGCTCGGGCTCGGTCGGCTCGGGTCCCCCGAGAGCATCGAGCCGCTCGCGCGGTTCGCGGTCGACGTCCCCGAGGTGCTCGGGACCACCGAGGCCCTCGTGCGCGCGGGCGCGCTGACCGAGGGCGCGGTCGGCGGGGTCGACTTCGCGCCCGGGCTCCGCGGCGCGCGCGGCTGTCGCCGTCGCCGCTCGCGCTGGGACGAGCCGTTCGCGGGTCGCACGACCTGCGGCCTCGATCGCCCGCTCCGAGCGCGCGTGCGCCCCGCGCCGGAGTCGCCCGAGGGCTACGTGATGTTCGTCCGCGGCCGCGGCGTCGGGGGGCCGGCGCGGCTCTCGGTGCGGCTGGGCGACGGCCCCGCGCGATCGCTCGAGCTCGGCCCCCGGTGGATCGAGCTCCGCGTGGAGCTCGACCCCTCGGAGGGTGGCGCCCGACGCGCGCTGCTCGAGCCGGAGAGCGCGCTCGAGCTCGACCACCTGCTGATCGTCCCGCGCGGCGCTCCCCCCGAAGAGGACCTGCCCCTCGAGGGGGCCTGACGCGCCTCGGTCCGATCGCTCGGACGGTGAGGCGCGTCGTCGGCCTCACCCCGGGAGCTTCGCGCCGATCACGTCGTAGCGCTCGATCGTGGGCGCGCTCGCGAGGAGCGCCTCCGCGTTCGCCATCAGCGCGGCCGCGATCGGGCCCTCGAGGTGCGCCTGCCGGCCCGCCTCGTCCGCGAACGCGTCGAAGATCGCGAACGTCGTCGGGCCGAACCGGACCGCGAACCAGACCGGCGTCCCCACCTCCTCGTGCGCCATCCGGAGACCCTGCTCGAGGAACCCCGCGAGGTCGTTCTCCCGCCCCGCCTTCGCCTCGAGCCGCACGTACAGACCTACTCGCAACATCGTCGTCCACCTTTCCTCGGCCGTCGTGGCCTGGGCCTCACTCTGCGGATCGGGGGCGCTCGTCGCTATTGGCTAAATCGACAACGATGATATCGTTTACGCCATGCGGGTGGCGGTGCTGGTCCTCGACGGAGTCTTCGATCTCGGCCTCGCCGCGGTGCTCGACACGCTCGCGCTCGCGAGCGCGCTCGGGGGCGGCGAGGGCCCGCCGATCGAGGTCGAGCGGATCGGCGTGCGCCGTCGCGTCCACACCGCGCAGGGGCTGACCGTGCCGGTGTCGGAGCCGCCGCGGCGCCGCCCCGACGTGCTCCTGCTCCCGGCGCTCGGCGCGACCACCCCCGAGGGCATCGCCGCCGCGCTCGAGCGGCCCGACGTCGCGGACGCGCAGGCGCTGATGGTGAGGTGGGCGGCGCGCGGGACGACGATCTGCGCGGCCTGCGGGGGCACGTTCCTGCTCGCCGCGACCTCGCTGCTCGACGGCGGCGTGGCGACGACGACGTGGTGGCTCGCCGCCGACTTCCGCGCGCGCTTCCCCGACGTGGAGCTCGACGAGACGCGCATGGTCGTCGTGTCGGGCGGCTGCGTCACCGCGGGCGCGGCGCTCGCGCACCTCGATCTCGCGCTGTGGCTGGTGCGCCAGCACAGCCCCGCGCTCGCCACCCTCGTCGCGCGCTACCTCGTCGTCGAGCCGCGCGTGTCCCGCTCCGTCCACGCGATCCCCGATCACCTCGCGCACGCCGATCCGATCGTGGAGGGCTTCGAGCGCTGGGCCCGCGAGGCGCTCTCCGAGCCCTTCTCGCTCGACGACGCCGCGCGCTCGGTGGGCACGAGCCCGCGCACGCTCGCGCGCCGGACCCGCCGCGTGCTCGGCAAGAGCCCCGTCGCGTACGTGCAGGCGCTGCGCGTCGAGCGCGCGGTGCACCTGCTGCGCACGACCGACGCGACCGTCGACGCGATCGCGGCCGACGTCGGCTACCAGAGCGCGGTCACGCTGCGATCGCTCCTGCGCCGCGAGACGGGCTGCGGGGTCCGCGAGCTCCGCGCCCGCGACTGGGTCCGCGACGCGGAGTAGCGCGCCCTCGGGACTCGAGATCTGTCGATCAATCGCCTCCGGCGATTTCTCTCCGGCGAGGGGCAAGCCCCTCGCGCTCCCCGCTGAGATCCTCCGACGCTTCGCGTCGTCGGGACTCGAGATCTGTCGACAAATCGCCTCCGGCGATTTCTCTCCGGCGAGGGGCAAGCCCCTCGCGCTCCCCGCTGAGATCCTCCGACGCTTCGCGTCGTCGGACTCAGCGCTCGAGCAGCGCGGCGAGCCGGTCCTCGACCTGCTTGCAGCTCATCTTGCCCTTGAACACGTAGAGCGCGCCGGGCACGTCGTCGGGGAGGACCGCCTCGCTCACGCGGAGGCGGCTCGACACGGCGAAGAGGATCTTGGCGCCGAGCCCGCCCTCCACGAGCTCCACCCGCTTCCACACCGCGTCGCGGCTCCAGAACCCGAGCACCTCGAGGAGCACGACCTCGCCGGTCTCCGCGTGGGTGAAGGCGACGTCGGGGACGCACAGGCCGACGCCCGGGAGATCGAGGATCTCGTCCGCCTCGCCGATCCGCCAGGGCGAGCGCTCCGGCCATCGGTCGACGAGCTCCTGCACCTCGTCGCGCAGGCGCGTCGGCACGTCGTCGCCGCTCCGGTCGCGCGCGCCCTCGAGCCTGAAGGTGAGCGGGTCGCGCCGCTTGCCCCAGCGCACGTCGGCCTCGATCGACCACTTCCCGCAGGCGGTGATCGCGGGCAGCGCGAGCGCGAGCGCGAGCCCGTACTTGGTCACCGAGTCGAAGAGGCTGAACGGCCCGTCGAGCTCGATGAGGTAGGCGCCGTCGGGCTCGCGGCGGATCGAGTAGAGCAGCCGGTGGAACGACAGCTTCCGGAACAGCGCGCGGATCGCGTCGGGCTTGGCCTTCTCGATCCGGGCGCGCACGCGGGTCGCGCGCAGCAGCACCGCGCGCGCCTGCTCGAGGTCGTAGCTCTCGACGATCGCCCGGGGCGGCGGGCCCGTCACCGCGTTCAGGACGTGCGCGCCCTTGAGGTCGCCGTAGAGCCCGCGCAGCAGCGCGTCCGAGTCGATCCCCCGCTCGGTCGCGACCTCGTGGAGCAGCGCGCCCGCGTCGAAGCGCTCGTCCTCGCCGAGCGCCTTGCGCCGCGCGGTCGCGCGCTCGAACACCGCGCGCCGGAGCTCGACCGGGTCCTCGTCGACGCAGACCGCGAACTCGAGCCCGTCGGACACCAGCTTCTTCAGCCCGTCGGCGAGCTTGCGGTCCGCCGCGGGGACCGACACCGCGCGCCACGCCTCCTCGAGCTCCTCGCGGGTGAGCTCCACGTTGGCGAGCGCGAGCTCGTAGTAGTCGGTCGCGATCCGGAGCGCGCGATCGACCCGCTCGGGGCCGAGCTTCGTCAGCGTCAGCGTGCCCTTGCGGCGCCGAGCGTGGACCAGCTCAGCGGTAAGCAACGTGCTCCCTCCGGCGTTGGCTCGTGAACGTCTCCGAGGTCTCCGCGGTGACCAGCTCGTAGAGGACCGCGCGCTTGTCGCCCTTCTTGCGCAGCACGCGCCCGAGCCGCTGCACGTGCTCGCGCACCGAGCCGCTCCCGCTCACCACGATCGCGACGTTCGCGTCCGGCACGTCGACGCCCTCGTTGAGCACCTTGGAGGTGACGACGGCGCCGTAGCGGCCCTCGGCGAGCCCGGCGAGGATGTCCGAGCGCTCCTTGATCTTCGTCTGGTGCGTGATCGCGGGGACGAGGAACCGTCGCGACACCTCGTAGCAAGTCGCGTTGTCCTGCGTGAAGAGGATCGCGCGGTCCTGCCGGTGTCGGTGCAGGAGCATCTCCACCCAGTCGAGCTTCGCCGGCGCGCAGAACGCGAGCTCGCGCTGACGCCGGTACGCCTTCATCGCGCGCCGCCCCGCTTCGCTCTGCGAGCTCTGGATGATGAACTGCGACCAGCCGTCGGGCGCGCTCATGCGGATCCCGCGGCTGCGCACGAAGCCGCGATAGATCTCGCGCTCCTGGTCGTACTCGGCGCGCTCCTCCGGCGACAGCTCCACGCTCACGCGCTCGGTGTCGTAGTCGGCGAGGAAGTCGCCGCTGAGGTCGACGATGTCGCGGCGGTAGACGGTCGGGCCGATGAGGTCGGCGAGCTGGTCCTCTCGGCCGTCGGAGCGCTCGGGCGTGGCGGTGAGCCCGAGCCGGAACGGGGCCAGGCAGAGCTGCGCGCCGAGCGCGTACGTCGAGCCCGGCAGGTGGTGGCACTCGTCGAACACGATCATCCCGAAGCGGTTCCCGAGGTGCTCCATGTGGATGTACGCCGAGTCGTACGTGGTCACGGTCAGCGGCTGCACGTCGTGATCGCCGCCGCCGACGACCCCGACGGGCATCCGGAACGTCGCGCGCAAGAGGTCGTACCACTGACGCACCAGATCGAGCGTCGGCGCGACCACGAGGGTGGAGCGTCGCCACAGGTCGATCCCCATCACCGCGACGTGCGTCTTGCCCGCGCCGGTCGGCAGCACGACCACGCCACGCCCCTTGCGCTTGCGCCACGCGTCGATCGCCTCTCGCTGGTACGGCCGCGGCTCGCGGTGCGCGAGCGCGCCGCTGGCCAGCTCGAGGTAGGCGCGCGCCTCGTCCTCGTACTCGAGCTCGGCCTTGCGCAGCGCGAGCACCGTCGACGCGTAGTCCATCGCCGGCGCGCGCAGGCACGCGGTGCGGGGATCCCAGCGGCCCGTCGGCACGTGCGGAGAGCCCTCGCCGAGGCCGTGGACCTCGAGGGTGCCGGCAGCGAAGCGGAGGCGGATCATCGGGACCGGGAGCATGGCATACCCATCGCGCGCTCGCGCCCGCGGTTGCGTGTGTCACGCTCGCGGGGTTGGGCTACTCGGTCAAAGAGCTCTTCTACACGCTGCAGGGCGAGGGCGCGCGGACGGGCCGCGCGGCGGTGTTCCTGCGCTTCGCCGGCTGCAACCTGTGGAGCGGCCGCGAAGTGGATCGCGCGACCGCGATCTGCCGGTTCTGCGACACGGAGTTCGTCGGCACCGACGGCCCGGGCGGGGGCAAGCACGCGACCGCGGGGTCGCTCGCGGACGCCGTCCTCGCCGCGTGGCCGGGCGGCGGCGCGCCCTACGTGGTGTGCACCGGCGGCGAGCCGCTCCTGCAGCTCGACGCGCCGCTCGTCGAGGCGCTCCACGCGCGCGGCTTCGAGGTCGCGATCGAGACCAACGGCACCCTCCCGGCGCCCGACGGCGTCGACTGGATCTGCATGTCCCCGAAGGCCGGCACCGAGCTGGTGCTGACCCGGGGCGACGAGCTGAAGGTCGTCTTCCCGCAGCTCGGCGCCGAGCCCGAGCGCTTCGCGGGGCTCGACTTCGCCGAGCGCTGGATCTCGCCGATGGACGGCCCCCGGCTCGCCGAGAACACGCAGGCCGCGATCGCCTACTGCCTGGCCCACCCCGGCTGGAAGCTCAGCCTCCAGACGCACAAGCTCATCGGGATCCCGTGACCAAGATCTCTCGACGCTTCTGGATGGGCGCCGGGGGCGCGGCGGCGCTCTCGGTCCCGATCGGCGTATGGCTCGCGCGGGGCGGTGAGCCGCGCGTGCCGGTCGGCCCCTTCGGCGCGCTCCGCCCCGATCCCCACCGGGTCTTCGATCTGCTCGAGGGCTTCTCCTACCAGGTGATCGATCGCGTCGGCCGCGCGATGACCGATGGCTTCCGGGTCCCCCCGCGCCCCGATGGAATGGCCTGCTTCGATGGCCCGGACGGCGCGATCGTGCTCGTGCGCAACCACGAGATGCCGGCCGGCATCGGGGCGCGCGCGATGGGGCGGCCGTGGCCTCGGGTGGCGTACGACCCCGACGCGGGCGGCGCCGTCACGCGGGTGGTGCTCGACGCCGAGACGCTCGAGGTCCGCTCGAAGAACCTGATCCTCGCCGGCACCGCGCAGAACTGCAGCGGCGGCCCCTCGCCGTGGGGGTGGCTGAGCTGCGAGGAGGACGCCCGCGACGTCACCCACGGGTTCGTGTTCCTCTGCGACCCGACCGCGACCGAGGCGCGAGCGCCCGTGCGGATCGACGGCTACGGTCGCGTGAAGCACGAGGCCGCGGCGATCGATCCGGAGACGAACGCCTGCTACCTGACCGAGGACCAGGTCGACAGCTGCTTCTACAGGTTCGTGCCGCACGACCCGGCGAGCCCCTTCGAAGGCCGGCTGCAGGCGATGCGGATCCACGGGCGCCGCGCCGAGGACACGTCCACGCTCCGAACGGGCGAGCGCCGGGAGATCGAGTGGGTCGACCTCGCGAACCCGACGCCCCTCGAGGACGACCTGCGCTACACCGCGCAGGGGCAGGGCGCCGCGATCGTGAAGCGCGGCGAGGGCGTCTGTCACGCCAACGGCGCCGTCCACGTGGTGTCGACGACCGGCGGGCCGATCGAGGCGGGGCAGATCTTCAAGCTCGAGGACGGACCGGACGGCGGGACGCTCGAGGTGATCGGCGCCTCGACGGACCGGGGCGTGATGGACATGCCCGACAACATCACCGCCTCGCCGGACGGGATGATCTACTTCGTCGAGGACGGCGAGGGCCACGATCTGCTGCGCTGCGTGCGCGCGGACGGGACCGTCGTCGCGGTCGGCCGAAACGCGAGCAGCGCGGGCGAGATCGCGGGCGTCTGCTTCAGCCCGGACGGCGGGACGATCTTCGTGAACCTCCAAGAAGAGGGACTCACCCTCGCGATTCGTGGGCCTTTCCACGAGCTTCGCGGTTGAATAGGGTCGAGTCTTGCCACGCGGCCAAAGAGCGAGGGTGGGCTTCTGCCTGTTGGCGCACGATGGCTCGGTGCTCCACCGGGACGCGGTGTTCGAGCGCGCGCTCGGGCGGCCCGCTCCCGTCGGGAGCCGGCTCGCCGACGCCGCGCCCTGGCTCGCTTCGCTCTCGGTCACGGAGCCGAGCACGCTGACCTCGCCCGACGGGGTCGAGGTGGAGATCAGCCCCACCGGCCTCGCGGACACGGCCGCGGTCGCGCGCGCGTGGCGCCCCACCGCCGCGGGGGACCTCGAGCGCGAGCTGCGGATCGCGCGGGGCACGCTGTCGTCGCTGCTCGAGGCGGCCCCCGTGAGCATCCTGGTGCTCGACCTCGAGCAGCGCGTGACGATCTGGAACCAGGCCGCCGCGCGGATCTTCGGCTGGACCGCCGAGGAGATCGTGGGCTCTCCGTATCCGCTGGTGCCGCAGGGCGAGGCCGACACCTTCCACCAGCTCTTCCAGCGGGTCATCCGCGGGGAGGGGTTCACGGGGGTGGAGGCCCCGCGCCAGCGCAAGGACGGCTCGACGGTGCATCTGCGGATCCACACCGCGCCGATGCGCGACGCCGAGGGCGAGGTCGTCGGCGCGATGGCGATCCTCGAGGACCTCACCGAGCGCCACCTGCTCGAGGCGCAGGTCCGCCAGAGCGAGCGGCTCGAGGCGGTGGGTCGGCTCGCGGGCGGCATCGCGCACGACTTCAACAACCTGCTCATGGTCATCCTCGGGATCTGCGAGGTGCTGCAGCGCGCGAACGTCCCCGAGGACCGGATCGCCGACGGGATCACGCAGATCCGCGAGTGCGGCGAGCACGCGCGCAGCCTCACGGCGCAGCTCCTCGCCTTCAGCCGACGGCAGGTCCTGCACCCCGAGGTCGTCGACATCAGCGAGCGCGTGCAGGCGACGGCGGGGCTCCTCGCGCGGCTCATCGGCGAGCGGATCGAGATGACGCTCGAGCTCGCCGACACCCCCCTCTTCATCCGCGTCGACACGAGCCAGTTCGATCAGATGCTCGTGAACCTCGTCGTCAACGCGCGCGACGCGATGCGGGAAGGGGGCCGGCTCGTCGTGCGCACGGCGCTCGAGCCCCGCACTCCGGAGGGCGAAGCCTGCGCGCGCCTCGAGGTCGCCGACGACGGCCTCGGCGTCGCGGCGGACGTGCTGCCGCTCATCTTCGATCCCTTCTTCACCACCAAGCGCCCCGGTCAGGGCACCGGGCTGGGGCTCGCGACGGTGCACGGCATCGTCGAGCAGAGCGGCGGTCGCATCCGCGTCGAGAGCGTCGAGGGGCACGGGTCGACCTTCCGGGTCTGGCTCCCCCTCGTGGAGGCGGCGCCCGAGCCCGCGCGAACGCCCGCGCCGACGACCGATCACCCGCGCGGGTGCGAGGTGGTCCTCCTCGTCGAGGACGACCCACAGGTCCGGCTGGTGGCGTCGCGGATGCTCGGCACCCTGGGCTATGAGGTCCACGCGGCGGCCGATGGCCCCGAGGCGCTCATGGTGCTCGACGCCGGCCTCGAGGCGAGCCTCCTGATCACCGATCTCGCGATGCCGCGAATGGGGGGGCTCGAGCTCGTGCGGCGGGCGCGCGAGCGGGGCCACGCGCTCCCCGTCGTCTACGTCTCGGCGAACCTGGACGACGACGAGCTGCGCGCGCAGGTCGACTCCGGGGCCGCGAGCTTCCTGCAGAAGCCGTTCACGATGGCGGCGCTCGCGACCGCCCTCCGCGCTCGCCTCGATTGATCGGCTCGTGCTAGCGTCGCCGAGCGGCATGGGGGCATCCGCCAACCTCGAGACGTCCGACGGGGCGCGGCTCGTCTATCGCACCTTCGGCGATCGAGGGCGCTCGCTCGTGCTCGTCCACGGGTGGATGACGTCGGGCGCGGTCTTCGACGATCTCGTCGCGGCGCTCGAGGGCGCGCGGCTCCGGATCGTCGTGCCCGACCTGGTGGGCTCGGGCGCCTCGAGCCGCCCCGAGACGGGGCACGAGCTGCTCCGCTTCGCGGCGGACGTCCTCGCGGTCATCGAGCACGCGGGGCTCGAGCGGCCCGTCGTCCTCGGCCACAGCATGGGCGGTCAGATCGCGCAGCTCGTGGCCGCGGCGATGACGGACCTGGCCGGGCTCGTGCTCGTGAACCCGGTCCCCCTCGGCGGGCTGACCCTGCCCGACGACGCCCGCGGGCTGTTCTCGAGCGCGGCCGGGGACGCGGGGAAGCTCGGCACGATCCTCGACCTCGCGACCGTCGCGCTCGCCCCCGCGGACAAGGCGCGGCTCGTCGAGGTCGCCATGAGCGTGAGCGAGGCCTCGATCGTCGAGTCGCTCGAGGCGTGGACCACCGGCGGGCTCGTCGATCGGCTCGACGAGGTGAGGGCGCCGACCCTCGTGGTCGCCACCGACGATCCGTTCCTGCCGCGGGAGCTCCTGCAGGCCGAGGTCGCGGACCGCATCGCCGGGGCGCGCCTCGCGCACCTGCCCGGCGCGGGGCACTACCCCTCGGTCGAGAAGCCGGCGGAGCTCGCCGCGCTGATCCGCGGGTTCCTCGACGCCATCGACCCCTGAACGCCGCTGGCGCACCCCGCGCTGGCGTTCTCGTATCGGCCGGGGTAGACGGTCGCGCATGAACGTGAAGATCGCGGACCTCATGGTGAAGAACGTCACGACCGTGGGGCCCCACGACGCGCTGTCCACGGCGCGCGACAAGATGCACAAGAAGCGGATCGGGGCGCTCCCCGTCGTCGGCCCGGACGGCGAGGCGCTCGGGATCGTCACCGCCACCGACCTCGTCGAGGAGACGCAGGCGGAGCGCGTCGAGGACGTGATGACCGTCGGCGTCCGGCAGGTCCCGGCCTACAACGAGGTCAGCGTCGCGGCGCGGGTCATGCGCAAGCACAAGATCCACCACGTGGTGGTCACGCACGAGAAGAAGGTCGTGGGCATCCTCAGCTCCTTCGACCTCCTCAAGCTCGTCGAGGACAAGCGCTTCGCGATGAAGAACCCGCCGACGCCTCGCGCGCGCTGACCGTCAGAGGTTCGTCGCCGCCGGGAGGTCCCACTCCACGCCGGCGTTGAGCCCGATGTAGCGGTCGATCGCGCCGGCCGCGGCGCTGCGCGACGTGTTCGGCGAGTCGAAGTCGATGATGAAGACGCGCGCGTCGATCTCGGCGATGAACGAGAAGCCGAGGTCGAGCGGGTAGACGAACGTCACGCCCGCCTCGACCCCGTGCGCGAACCCGCCGCCGAGCTCGGCGCCGAGCGCGCCCATGTCGAAGGTGGGCAGGTACGCGACGCGGCCGCCGATCGTGAAGTCGCCCGTGTTGGCGCGGAAGCTCCCGCCCGCGCGCAGGAACGAGTGATCCGCGAACGGGACCCCGACCGGCGCCTCGTTGTCGAGGCCGCCGCGCTCGACCCGGAACGACTGCTGGCCGCCGGCGACCTCGAGGCCGATCTCGGAGCCGCCGCCGAGCGGCAGGCGGAAGCGCAAGCCCAGGAGCCAGCTCATCTCGGTGGTCGGGTAGGCGACGCCGTTGGGCCCGGCCGACTCGACCGCGAACGAGTGGTGGAAGTCGGCCTGCAGACCGATGTGGCCGAGCGCCGAGTTGGTGACGTGGGCGCCCGGGTAGTACTCGAGCCCGAAGCCGGCCGCGGGGCCCACGGGGAGCTCGTAGTTCGTGATGCCGCCTCGCTCGACGCCGAGGTAGGTGAGGCCGCGGTTGAACCCGCGCAGCAGCGCGCGCACGCGCAGGGGGCTGTGCTCGCCTACCTCGGCGGGGCCCGAGGCGACGTCACCGGGGCGCTCGTCGTCGCTGGCGCCGCCGTACAGCTCCGGGTCGAGGCTCTCGCGGCGCTGCGCCATCTGCCGCGCCTCGACCTCGGCGACGTCGTTCACCATCGGCGGCGGGGTCTCGTTCTCCATCGCCTCCATCACGAAGTCCATGTCGGACTCGGCGTTCGGATCGTCGGACGGAGCGCTCCGGGCCGCGGCGCGGCGGCTGGCCTGTGCCCGGCGGGCTCGCTGCGCGCGCAGCCGCGCCCGGCGCTGGACCGCGCGGGCGCGTCGAGCCCGCGCGCGGGCCGCGCGAGCGCGCCGGGCCGCGAGGGTGGAGCGCTGCGCCTCCGCCGGCAGATCGGCCGCGACCAGGGGGAGGAAGAGCGCCGCGAACAGCAGCCACGTCCGGAGCGGGCGGAGGAGGAGGGAGGCCACGCCACAGGACCCAACAAGCCGCGTGCCAGCCGTTTCTGTCGCCTCGATCGCCTGGTGAGGCCAGGTCGCGAGCGGGGTCCGGAGCGCCTGGTGCTCCGATCTGTCGCCTGGAGGAAGCCCTCGGGTTCTTCGCGCCGAGCTCGCCTTCCGACCGACCGGGGCGCCCGAGGCGCGCCTGAGCACTTGTGCTCATTTCGGGCGCCGCGGTAGGACGCCCGCGCTGCGTCGCGTAGGGTGGGTCCATGAGCCGATGGTTGGTGTGGCTCGGCGCGGCCCTCGCCCTGGTGGGGTGCGCCGGACAAGATCCTTTGAGTGAGACTCAGCGCGCGTTCCTCACCGCTCGCGGGGCGCCGATCGTGTTCACGATCGCGCTCGCGGACCAGGAGGTCGATCCGAGCGGGCTGGTGGTGAGCGCGCCGCGGCGTCGCGTCGACGTCTGGATGTACGGCGGCGCCTCGGCGCAGCGGCTCGTCTTCGACAACGGGTACTACGTGGGCGCCGCGTCCCTGGGCGCCGCGGTGACCGCCCGGCCGCTCGACGTCTCGCCGGGCGACTTCACCCACGGGATGTCGCGCGCCGAGATCGAGCGCGTGCTCGGCCCGCCCGACCGCGTCGAGACGGACCGCCTCGGCAGCCGCGACCTCGAGGTGCTCCGCTGGGACGCGCCCGAGGTCGTCTCCGTGAGCTTCGTGGACGGCGAGCTGACCAGCGTGGTCGCCGGCCTGCAGGTGACGCCGTGAGCGCGCGTCGACGAGAGCGCCGGCGGGGCGAGCTGCTCCTCACCGCGGCGGTCACGATCGCGATCACGACCATGGTCGGCGTCGGGGTCGGGCTGACCGTGGTGTCGCGGAGCGGCGGCTGCAGCGAGGTCTACGCGAACCCGGACACCGCGGACCCGGCCGACATCGAGCGCTGTCGCACGGCGCTCCCCGATCAGCTCCAGGTCGCGGCGGCGGGCGCCAACTTCATCCCGACCGGCGCCAACGACACGGTGGCGAGCCAGCTCATCGCGGCGGGCGTCGACCAGGGGAGCCGCCCGCCGGCGACCGGTGACGCGCCGCTGCCGCCCGACGTGGAGGCCGTCGTCGAGGGGGGCGAGCCGGACGCCGGGACCCCGGACGCGGGCTCGAGCGATCCCGACCCCGACGACAGCTGCGCCGTCATCGGCGGCGCGCCGATCCCGGGCGGCCTGCTCATCGGGCTGTCGCTCTGGTTCGTGAAGCGCGCCCGCCGCCGGCGGTCGTGATCCCCGCCCGGAGCCTCAGAGCCGCTCGACGCGCGCGTCGAGGGTCGACGCGTCGCTCGCGGTGACCGTCACGTGCCCGAGCTTGCGCCCCGGCCGCGGCGTCTTGCCGTAGAGGTGCAGGTGCGCGCCCGGGACGGCCTGGATCGCGAGCGGGTCGGGGGCGTCGCCGATCAGGTTGATCATCGCGCTCTCGCCGCGCGCGCGGCAGGAGCCGAGCGGCGCGCCGGTGATCGCGCGCAGGTGGTTCTCGAACTGGCTCGTCTCCGCGCCCTCGAGCGTCCAGTGGCCGCTGTTGTGGACGCGCGGCGCGATCTCGTTGGCGAGCAGCTCCACGCCGTCGTCGAAGAGCTCGAGCGCGAGCACGCCGACGTAGTCGAGCGCCTCGAGCAGCGCCGTCGCGTACCCCTCGGCCTTGGCCTGGTGCTCGGGCTCGAGGTTCGGGGCGGGGGCCCGCGTGAACCGGAGGATCCCGCCCTCGTGGCGGTTCTCGACGAGCGGATAGAACGCCGTGGCTCCGTCGAGGCCGCGCACCGCGACGATGCTCAGCTCGCGCCGGAAGTCGACGAAGCCCTCGAGGATCAGCGGCACCGCGCCGAGGCCGGTGAACGCGCCGTCGACGTCGCCGGACCTCCGCAAGACGCGTTGCCCCTTGCCGTCGTAGCCGAGGCGGCGCGTCTTGAGCACCGCGGGGAGCCCGGCGTAGCGGACGGCGGCGTCCATGTCCCGCGCGGCGTCGACCGCGGCGTAGGGCACGGTCGGGATCCCGAGCTCGCCGAAGAGCGTCTTCTCGCGCACGCGATCGGACGCGACCTCGAGCGCGAGGCCGCCGGGGCGGACCGGGACGAGGTCGCGCAGCACGTCGACGGCGACCGGGGGGACGTTCTCGAACTCGTAGGTGACGACGTCGCAGCGCGCGGCGAGCGCCTCGAGCGCGGCGCGATCGTCGTAGGCGGCCACGATCGTCTCGGCGACCGGCGCGGCGGGCGCGCCGGCGTCGGGCGTGAGCACCACGAACGAGTGCCCGAGCGGGTGGCCGGCGAGCGCGAGCATCCGCCCGAGCTGCCCCCCGCCCAGGATCCCGATCGTGCTCACGGCTCGCTCGGGTCGGGGTGCTCGAGGACGGCGCTCGTCTGCGTGGCGCGGAACGCCCGGTAGGCCTCGCGCAGCGCGGGGTGCTTGGCGCCGAGCATCGCGCACGCGAGCAGCGCCGCGTTCTTCGCGCCCGACGAGCCGATCGCGAGGGTCCCGACGGGGACGCCGCCCGGCATCTGCACGATCGAGAGCAGCGAGTCGAGGCCGTTGAGCGCCTTGGACTGCACCGGCACGCCGAGCACCGGCAGCGCCGTCTTGCTCGCGACCATCCCGGGCAGGTGCGCCGCGCCGCCGGCGCCCGCGATGATCACCTCGAGCCCGCGCGACTCGGCGGTCTCGGCGTACTCGAAGAGGAGGTCCGGGGTCCGGTGGGCGCTCACGACGCGCTTCTCGTAGGGGACGCCGAGCGCGTCGAGCGCCTCGCACGCGTGACGCATGGTGTCCCAGTCGGACTTGCTCCCCATCACCACGCCGACGATCGGTTCGGACTCCACGCTCAGCTCCTCTGCAGGCTCGCTCGAGGGCGCCATCGTAGCGATCCACTGCGGGCTTGCCAGTCGTTTCGTGTCACGCTCGCGCGCGATGGCCCGGCTCCACTCCGACGCTTGCGAGCGCAACCGAGACCCGATCCTCGCCGTCCTCCAGGAGGTCTTCCCGCGCGAGGGTCTCGCCCTCGAGATCGCGGCCGGGACGGGCATGCACGCGGTCCACTTCGCGCCGGCGTTCCCCGAGCTGGCATGGCAGCCGACCGACTACGCCGACGACGCGCTCGTGAGCATCGAGGCCTGGCGTCGGGACGCGGGCGCGCCGAACCTGCGGGCGCCGCTGCGGCTCGACGTGACCGCCGACCCGTGGCCCGTCGAGCGCGCCGACGCGATCTTCAACGCGAACATGATCCACATCAGCCCCTTCGCGTGCACCCACGGGATCCTCGCGGGCGCGGCCCGGGTGCTCGCCGACGGCGGGCCGCTGGTGATGTACGGGCCCTACAAGATCGGCGGCGAGCACACCGCGCCGAGCAACGCGCGCTTCGACGAGAGCCTGCGCGCGCGCGACCCGAGCTGGGGCGTGCGCGACCTCGACGAGGTGATTCGGCTCGCCGAGGCGGCGGGGCTCGCGTACGAACGGCGCGTGTCGATGCCCGCCAACAACCTCTGCGTCATCTACCGGCGGAGGGCCCGCTCGTGAGCGTCTCCGGCCTCATCGGCGTCGTGCACCTGCGCCCGATGCCCGGCGATCCCGCCCACCGCGGTGGGGGCTTCGAGGACGTGCTCGAAGCCGCCGCGCGCGACGCGGAGGCGCTCGTCGAGGGCGGCGCGGACGCGATGATCGTCGAGAACTTCGGCTCGGCGCCGTTCCCCAAGGGGACGCCCGAGCAGCCCACGCCGCCGCACCAGATCGCGATGATCGCGCGCGCCGTCGAGGCCTGCCTGCGCCTCGGCAAGCCGGTGGGCGTCAACGTGCTGCGCAACGACGTCCGCGCCGCGCTCGGGATCGCGGCGGCGACGGGCGCGGGCTTCGTGCGCGTGAACGTCCACGTCGGCGCCTACGTGACCGACCAGGGCCTGATCGAGGGGCGCGCGTTCGAGACGCTGCGCTACCGCGACACCCTCGACGCGCGCGACGTGGCGATCCTCGCCGACGTGCGGGTCAAGCACGCGACCCCGCTCGCGCCGGTCGCGGTCGACGTCGAGGTGAAAGACGTCTTGCGGCGCGGGATGGCCGACGCGGTCGTCGTGACGGGGACCGGCACCGGGGAGCCCGTCTCCCCCGACCTCCTCGCCGAGGTGCGCGCCGCGGCGGGCGACTCGACCGTGGTGATCGGGAGCGGGCTGAGCCCGAGCCGCGCCGAGCTCGCCGGCCTCGCCGACGCCGCGATCGTGGGCACGTGGATCAAGCGCGACGGCCGCGTGGATCAGCCGGTCGACCCGGAGCGCGTTCGGCGTCTCCGCGACGCCGTCCGCTTTCGCGGAGCCTGACCGTCCACTATCGTCCCCGGCGTGACGACGGCACGCCTCGGGCTCTCGGTCCTCCTGCTCCTCGGGTGCGCGGGCGTGGACCCGGGCTCGGGGGGCGCCTCCTCGGCGCAGGCGCTCGAGGCGCCGCGCGAGGATCAGGCGGGCTCGACCCGCGCCTCGCGCGAGCTCGCGACCGCGGAGGTGCGGACCGCGACCGCCGTGGCGCCCGCGCCCGTCGCCGCGGCCCCGGCTCCGCGCCCGCTCTTCGCCGCGCACCCGATCGACGCCACGGAAGCCGAAGACGGCCACGGCGCGCTCGTCCCCGCGGCCCACGCGATCGCGTTCGACCTCGACGGCCGCCGCTTCCCGGTGCGCGCTCGCGACCCGGTCCTCCACGTCGGCGAGCTGACCTTCCACCGCTACGCGTACCCGTCGCCGGGCCTCTTGCGCTTCGTCGCCGCCGACGCCGCGGCGCTGCCGATCGGCGCGCCGGTCTTCGTGCAGTACGACGACGACGAGGCGTCTCGCGTGGTCGTCGCCGACGCGCTGGAGCTGCCGTGAGGCGCGCCGCGATCGCGCTGCTCGGGGTGATCGCCCTCGGCTGCGACGGCGGGACCCCGCCCTTGCCCGACGGCGGCTGCGGCGAGCCGGGTCTGCCGCCCGACATGCCCGTCCTCGGCTGCCCCGCGGAGGTCGACGTCGGCTGCATCGAGGCCGATGGGGTCCCGCTCGAGGTCGACGTGTCGGTCGCGACCTGCGACGGATCCGCGGCGACGGTGGTGTGCACGCCGGAGCGCGTGACGCCAGGCAGCGCGCGCGGGACCTGCACCGCGACGAGCCCGAGCGGCGCGACGGCCTCCTGCAGCTTCGCGATCCGCGGTCGGGTGCGCGGCGCGCCGGGGCTCGTGTGCGACGACACCTTCGAGGTCGCCTGCACGGGGCCGCGCACGAGCGCCACCGCGCCGGCGCCCGGCGTGATGGGCTCCTGCGACGGCGGCGACGTCGGCACCCCCACGAGCGACGCGCCGGCCGACTTCCCGGTCGGGTCCACCGACGTGACGTGGACCGCGACGGTGAGCGGCGGCGCGCCGCTCACGTGCACGAGCCGCGTGACGGTGACCGACACCACGCCCCCGACGCTGACGTGCGCGCCGCTGACCGTCGTGCGGACCGGGTTGGACACCCCGGTCGTGGTCCCTCCGCCGTCGGCCGTCGACACCTGCGACGCCGCGGTGGACGTGGCCGTGGGCGAGGTGCCGGCGGGTCGCGGCGCGCACACCGTGCCGGTCACCGCGACCGACGACGCGGGCGGGGTCGCGACCTGCGACCTCGACCTCACGGTGCTCGACGTGTTCGCGCCGACGGGCCTGCGCGTCGTCTCCGCGGAGCTCGCCGGCGACGGCACGACCGACGTGACGCTCGGCTGGGAGGACGGCGGCGGCGCGGACGTGACCGACGTCCGGCTCGAGCGCGCCACCGCGCCCGGCGGCCCGTGGGAGGAGCTGGCGACCGTCGGCGCGGCCCCTGGCGCCGCGACCTACACCGACGCCGACGCGCCCATGCCCGTCGCGTACTACCGCGTCGTGGCCCTCGCGGGCGCCGTCGAGGGCGGCGTCACCGACCCGGTGCGCGCGTACGCAGTGAGCGCCGAGCAGTACGACCTCTCCGGCCAGCGGGTGCCCGGGATCGGGTTCGCGACGTCGCTCTACGGCGTGATCCGCTACCCGACCGACCTCTCCGCCGGCCCGTTCCCGCTCGTGGTGTTCCTGCACGGCAACCACGGCAACTGCCGCCCGACGGACGGCGGCGACGACGAGTGCGAGACGCGCCAGGCCCACGCGTGCGAGGACCCGCGCTTCACCACCACGCCCAACGCCGAGGGCTATCTCTATTTGCAAGAGACCTTGTCGGCGCAGGGCTTCGTCACGGTGAGCCTCAGCGCCAACGCGCTCAACTGTCGCGACGGCTTCCTCGCCGAGCGGACGCAGCTGATCCTCGAGCACCTTCGCCGCTGGTCCACGTGGGCCGGCGCGGGCGGCGCGCCGTTCGGGTCGACGTTCGCGGGGGCCGTGGATCTGAGCCGCGTCGCGCTCGTCGGCCACTCCCGCGGCGGCGAGGCGGTCTCCACCGCGCCCGCCGCGCTGCGCGCGACCCCGATCCCGGGGGTCACGCTCGCGAGCGTGTTCGCGATCGGCCCGACCGACTACGAGACGCCGACGCCCACGGGCGTGCCCTTCGCGGTGCTGCTCCCCGGCTGTGACGCGGACGTGCGGACGCTCGAGGGCCTGCGGCAGTACGACCGCGGGCTCGCGCCGCCCGAGCCGCACCCGCGCGCGCAGGTCCTCTACGCCGGCGCCAACCACAACTTCTTCAACCGCGAGTGGCGGTTCGACGACAACGAGGCGATCGTGCGCGCCTGCACGACGGGCGAGCAGGTCGGCGCCGCGTCGCAGCGGGGGATGCTCGAGATCGTGCTCTCGGATTGGATCCGCGCGAACGCTGGCGGCGAGGCGCTGCCCGGCTACCTCCGCGCCGACGCCGAGACCCCGGCGCTGGTCGACTTCTGGGCCGACCGCGACCTGGACCTGCGCTGGTCGTACAGCGCGGCCTCGCGCCTCGTGGTCGACGACTTCGCCGGCGCCGGCGCGCCCGACGCCAACGACCTCGGGGGCGACAACAGCTACTCCGGGATGATCGCGGCGATCACCTGCAGCGGCGGCTGCGCCCGCAACTTCAGCCACCAGGTCGGCGCCGTCCGCCCCGCGTGGCGCGACGACCCCGCGCTGATGAGCTTCGCGATCGGCGACGTCGACGCGAGCCCGTGGGAGGTCCTGTCGATGCGCTTCGCGTCGCGCATCGCGACGATCAACGACGGCGTGATCGAGCACGACCTCGGCGTCCGCGTGCGCGACGCGGCGGGGGTCACCGCGGAGGTGGCGGTCAGCTCCGTCGGCCGCGTCCCGAACGGCTACACGAGCCGCTTCGAGCACGAGGTCCTCAACACCGTGCGCGTCCCCCTCGCCGCGTTCACCGCGGTCGCGCCCACCCTCGACCTCGCCCACCTCGTCGCGATCGAGGTGGACATGCCCATCCCCGGCGGCAACGCCGCGGGCTCCGTGTGGATGAGCGACCTCGAGCTCAGCCAGCCCTGAGCGCGAGCGAGCGCTCGCACGTATGACGGCGCAGATACGGGGGATTTCGCGCAAAGGGCGCGAAGGGAGCCAAGGGGAGAGGGGGCGCGAGCCGCGGGCTGGTCGTCGAATGGCGACCCCCGTCGAGGCGCCTGGCGTCCCGAATCGAGAAAACCTCTTTGCCCCCTTTCGCGTTCCTTTTGCGCGAAATTCGGGCAGCCCGGGACCGCGCAGCGGTGCCGCGGCTGGATCTCAGGAGCCGCCGAGCGTGGCCTCGAGGCGGCACGACATGGAGCCGACGCGGACGGCGCGGACGCGGCGGGCGACGCAGCGGCCGGCGGGGCCGGTGGCGCTCGCGTCGGTGACGCGGCCCGCGCGCAGCTCGAGCGAGAGGCTCGCCTCGCCGCTGCCGCAGCTCCGGGTCTCGTGGGCGACGGCGGTAAGGATCGCGGTGACCTCGAGCAGGCCGCAGCTCGCCTGGACGTCGCGGAAGCGGCTGCCGTCGAGGGTCAGCGAGCCCATGCGCGTGGACCAGCGCGGCCCCTCCGCGGTCGGCGGCGCTTCGGGCGCGCGGCCGCCGGCGCGAGGGGAGGGCGCCGCCTCGATCTGGCGCAGATTGTTGCACGCGACCGGCTGACCCGCGTCGCACGCGCGCCGGAAGAGCGGCATCGCGGCCGCGCGGTCCTGCGGGACGCCGCGCCCCTCGTAGAGCGCGGAGCCGTGGTTGAGGCAGGCGTCGCGGTCGCCGCCCTCGCACGCGCGATGGAACAGCGGCACCGCGGCGGCCGGGTCGGCGGCGCCGCCGAGCCCGTCGCGCACGAGCATCCCGAGCACCGAGCAGCCGCGCATCTGGCCCGCGTCGCACGCGGAGCGCAGCACGGCCCGCGCTCGCGGCGGATCCTGCAGGGCCTCGGGGCCGTTCACGAGCAGGATGCCGAGGTTCACGCACCCGAGCTGATCGCCGCCCTCGCAGGCCCGGGTGAGGAGGCCGCGCGCGGCCGCGGGATCGGCCGGGCCGCCGCGGCCGTTCATGCGCATGACGCCCAGGAGACCGCAGCCCTCGACGTCGCCGAGCTCGCAGGCTCGCGCCCACAGCGCCACCGCGGTGGCGGGCTCCTCGGGGCCGCCTCGGTCGCCGTCGAACAGCCGGCCGAGGACCACGCAGACGCGCGCGTGGCCGAGGTCGCAGGCGCGCCGGCCGGCGACCCGCGCGGCCGCGAAGTCGCGCGTGACCCCCTCGCCGTTCGCGAGGAGCTCGAACACCCCCGCGCAGCCGGCCGCGTCGTTCGCGGCGCACGCGCGATCGAAGAGCGGTCGCGCGCGGGCGTAGTCGCCGGCGCGCTGCGCGGCCCAGCCCTGCTCCGCGAGCGCCGCCGGGGACTGAGCGACGGCCGCCGAAGGCAGGGCGCCGAGGAGGAGCGCGGCGAGGACCGCGCGCGTGGTGTCGATGGGGGACATCGTGGGAGCATGCCGCACGTGCGCCCGATCCCCGTCGCGTCAATCCCCGCGCGGGGGACTTCGGCGCCTTCGCGGACGTAATCCAACCCGATGTCGCGCTGGATCCATCGGAGCTCGCTGGCGCTCGCGCTCGTCGCCTGCGGCGAGCCCTCGACCGTGACGCCTCCGGCTCCCGCGGAGCCACCGCCTGAGGTCGAGCCCGCGCCCGAGCCGGAGCCCGAGCCCGAGCCCGAGCCCGCGGCGAGCGAGCGGCCCTGGCGCTGGTTCCACACCGGCCCCGAGCGCGACACGGGGATGTTCGGCGACGGCGCCGTCCACGACCACACCGCGATGCCGATCGTCGGCGACCCGCGGCGGTTCGTGGTGTCGCGCGAGGGGACCGCGCTGATCGTGACGCGCGAGAACCGCAGCTCCTTCGATCCGCCGGTCGAGCCCGCGTGGACGCGCCGCTATGACGCCGGCGCGACGGGCGATCCCGTGATCGGGACCAGCGCGGTCGACGAGCTCGTCGCCGCCGCGCCGACCGAGGACGGCTACGTGGTCCTCTCGATCGATCCGGCGGACGGCGCGCTGCGCTGGCTCGTCGCCGAGGCGCGCGACGGAGCCGGCCCCGTCGAGCTCGACCTGGCGGAGCCCGAGCCGATCGTCGTCTACGTCCGGGCCGCGTCCGGGGCCTACGTGCACGAGCTCGCCGGCGACACGGGAGCGCTGGTCGCGCGCGCGTCCTTCGGCCCCGAGGTCCGGCACGACGCGTTCGCGTTGCCCGCGCCGCGTTCGTTCGCGCGCGGACACACCTCACCCGAGGGCTACCGGCTCGTCCGTGAGGGCCGCACCGGGATCGCCATCGAGGACGACCTCGTCCGGACGATCTTGAGCGAGAACGACCCCTTCTCCGACCACGCCGCGATGCTCGCGCTCGACGACCTCGTGGTCGTCGTCACCTACTGCTCGGGCGCGTCCGGCGCGACCGCCTATGGCATCGAGCGGCCCGGCGGTCGCAAGCGCTGGACGGTGAGCCCCGGCTCCATCGGCTCCATCGGTCACTCGCGCTACGGCAACGACGTCCGCGTCGTGCGCGAGGGCCCGCACGCCGTCGTCTACGCCAACGAGTCGGCCGGCGACTACGTCGGCGTCATCGACCCCGTCGCCGGCCGCCTCCTCGGCTACGAGGTCTGGCGCCGCTAGCGGGGACGATCCTCTTCGTTTTCTTCATCGCGCGCGCTTCGAAGAAGAGAGTGAAGAGGATCGTCCCCGTCATTCGAGGAAGCGGGCGCGGGTGGCTTCGTCGGGCACGACGCAGGCGTCGGCCTGGCCGAAGAGGCGATAGCGGATCCGCGCGAAGCCTCGGTAGAAGAGGTTCAGGAGAAAGAGCGGGACCAGCTTCATCGGCCACGCCAGCCACAGCAGCGAGGGCCAGATCTCTCGGCCCGCCGCGCCGTCGACGAGCAGCCGCTCGTGGTCGGTGCCGACGCCGTCGACGAGGTAGATGGCGTCGACGTCCACCGCCTCGCCGTGCGCGGCGAGGAGCGCGCGCGCCCGGGGGCCTTGCAGGTGGGCGAAGTGGAAGCGCCCGCGCCGGTCGAGGCGCAGCAGGGTGGCGACCAGGCGATTGCAGAACAGGCAGGTACCGTCGACCAAGATCACGCGCATGGAGAGACCACGCGCGCGGCGCCCGGATCGTTACGGCAGCGCGCTACGGCGCCAGCGAGGTGCGCGCGGCGGCGAGGTCGCCCACGCGGTCGTCGACGCGGTCGGGCGCGGCGCGGCGCTTCTTCAGCGCGTCGAGGCGGCGGCCCTCGTCGAGGACTCGCTGCGGCGGCATCTTGAGGTTCCAGACCAGACCCACCGCGGCCAGCGCGCGGAGCACGTAGTACGTGATGTCGATCTCGTACCAGTAGAAGCCCTGCCGGACGCTGTTCATGTAGTGGTGGTGGTTGTTGTGCCAGCCCTCGCCGAGGGTGAGCAGCGCGAGCCACAGGTTGTTGCGGCTGGTGTCCTTGGTCTCGAAGCGGCGGCCGCCCCACACGTGACAAAGCGAGTTGATCACGTACGTCGCGTGCCACGCCATCACCTGGCTCAGGAAGAAGCCGATGAACAGCCCCGGCCAGCCGAAGAACACGACGCTCGCGATGCCGAGCAGGACCGTCGGGACCAGGTGCCAGCGGTCGAGCCAGCGCAGCTCCGGGTACTTCGCGAAGTCCTGGATGCGCTTCCAGTCGGTCTCGCCGCTGTCGGCGAAGACCCAGCCGACGTGCGCGTGCCAGAAGCCGTCCTGCTCGGGCGAGTGGAGGTCGCGCTCGCCGTCGCTGTAGAGGTGGTGGGCGCGGTGGTGCGCCGCCCACCAGAGCGGCCCGCGCTGCGTCGAGGTGACCGCGCAGACGGCGAGCACGAACTGGAACCAGCGGCTGGTCTCGTAGGTCCGGTGCGAGAAGTAGCGGTGGTAGACCGCGGTGACCGCCCACATCCGGAACCAGAAGAGCCCCAGGCACAGCGCCACGGCCTGCCAGGTCACCCCCGACCAGAGCGCGAGGAACGGCATCAGGTGGACGATGAACCAGGGGATCGCGCTCTTGAAGTCGTATCGATGGGTGCGCGGCGTGGCGGGCATGAGCTCAAGCTAGGAGATCGCCTCGCGCCCCGCGGTCATCGTTCGGTCAGGTCAGGTCACCGTTTGGTCAGGGTCTGTCACGGGCTCGTAATTCCCCGATTCCGACAATGATCCTGGAGGTTTCGGCGCTATCCGTGACTCGCCATACTTCCCTCGGATCGGGCACGGGCACGGGCACGGTCCGCAGGGCGCTTCCAGCGCCCTGCTAAGGCATGAACTTGTAGCCGGCGCCGCGCACGCTCAGGAAGTGCTTCGGGTCGGTCGGGTCGTCCTCGAAGTGGCGCCGCAGCCGGGAGATGAAGTTGTCGATCGTTCGCGACGAGTGGCTGCGCAGCTTCCAGACCTTCTCGAGCAGCTCGGTCCGGCTGATGACGCGGCCGGGGTTCGCCACGAAGTAGCGCAGCAGGTCGAGCTCGAGGCGGGTCAGCTCGATGCGGGCGCCGTCGACGGTGACCTCGTGCGCGTCGAACGCGATCTGCGCGCGCCCGAACGACGCCGCCTGCGGCGCGCCCCCGCCGTTCTGCGCCCACGCCTGTCGCCGCAGCATCGAGCCCACGCGGGCGAGCAGCTCGTCGAGGTCGAAGGGCTTGACCACGTAGTCGTCGGCGCCCGACTCGAGCCCGCGCACCCGATCGTCGGCGGACCCGCGCGCGGTCAGCATGATCACCGGCGTGTAGTTCCCGCTGTCGCGGATCTTCCGGCACAGCTCGAAGCCGTTCTTGTCCGGGAGCATCACGTCGAGGACGATCACCGAGTAGCGGTCGGGGCGCAGGAGCTTCTCGCCCGCCTCGCGCGCGGTCCCCGCGATGTCGACCTCGTAGCCCTCGAGCTCGAGGTTGAGCTTGAGCCCCGCGGCGAGGTGCTCCTCGTCCTCGACGACGAGGATGCGTTGGGGGGTGTCGGTGGTCACGCGGGCTGGGGTTTCACGTTCGAGGGCAGGGTGACGCGCATCGTGGTGCCCGTGCCGGGCCCCTCGGAGTCCGCCTCGACCTTCCCGCCGAGGCTTCGCACGAGCGCCCATACCACGAACAGGCCCAGACCGGTCCCCTTGCGGCTGCGCACGGTCTCCGCGGGCACGCGATAGAAGCGGTGGAACACCCGCTTGAGGTCCTCGGCGGGGATCCCGATGCCGCGGTCCGAGACCTCGAGCACGAGCGCCTTCGACGCCTCCTTGGCGCCGATCCGCACGTCGACCGCGTCGGCCTCCGAGTACTTCACCGCGTTGTCGATCAGGTTGCGCACGACGACCGCGAGCGCGGCGCGGTCGGTGAGGAGCACGAGGTCGTCGTCGACCTCCACCCGGACCGCGTCGTCGGCGAGCTTGTGCTGCGCCCGGACGCTCGCGGCGCACTCCTCGACGAGCTCCGCGAGCACCACGTCGTCCTGCTGCATGTGGACGCGGTCGTGGTCGTGGGCGAGCCGGCTCGCTTGCAGGATGTCGTCGACGAAGCGGCGGAGCCGGTCGACGTCGTCGAGCATCATCTCGCGCAGGTACTCGCGCTTGGACTCGTCGAGCCCCGGCCGCGCCAGCGTCTGCAGGCCCAGCTTGATCGACGACAGCGGCGTCTTCAGCTCGTGGGTGACCGAGTCGATGAAGCTGTCCTGCCGGCGCACCTCGAGGATCTCGCGGCCCAGGAACACCGCGAACATGATCATCTGGACCGACAGCGTGATGAACGCGACCACGCCGCCGACGAGCAGCCAGATGTTGGTCGCGATGTCGTCGCCCTGCGCGAGGTTCCCCGCGAACACGAGCGTCCAGCCGACGAGCAGCGCGATCGCGATCGGCAGGGCGATCGACGCCATGATGATCGGGGTCGACAGCGACGGGAGGTTGCGGCGGCGCGCCATGGGGTGTGGCGATTATGGGGTCGCGCCCCCGACGGGCGCCAGGGGCGCCGAGACCCTCGGGCCGCCCAACCAGCCGCGCCCGTGCTCTGTCACGCCCCCGCACGGCCTCATGCACCACCGATGCGGCCGCGGTTTCATGCTGTTTCAGCGGCGCCGCGGCGACGGGCGCGCGAGGCGCGGCACACGGCTTGCTCGATGCGAGGGTGTCCTACCGAAGGAGAGACCCCATGTGTGTTCGCATCACCTGCCCCCGCTGCTCCAAGCCCAGCTACGCCGGCTGCGGCGCCCACGTCGAGGCCGTCCTCGGCAACGTCCCGAAGGCCGACCGTTGCCGATGCCACGAGGTGCAGAAGCCGGCGCGCGACAGGAGGTAGGTCGCTAGACCTTGCGCGCGATCACCTTCACGCCGTGCTTCGGTCGCAGCGTCACGAGCGCCTCGGGCTCCACGCGCTGGCCGGGGACCAGCTCGAGGTGGAAGCGCGAGGCCAGCGTCGCGAGGATCAAGACGCCCTCCATCATCGCGAAGCCGTGGCCGATGCACATGCGCCGGCCGCCGCCGAACGGGAAGAACGCGAACGGATCGATCGACTTCATGTCGCGGAAGCGCTCGGGGTCGAAGCCCTCCGGATCGGGCCAGACGTCCGGGTGCCGGTGCACGACCCACGGGCTCAGGAACATCCGGCTCCCGCCCTCGATCGCGTAGCCGCCGAGCTCGGTGTCGACGCGCGGCGAGCGCGCCATGATCCACGCGGGCGGGTAGAGCCGCATCGCCTCGTTGAAGACCATCCGCGTGTACTCGAGCGCGCGGTAGTCGTCGGCGGTGGGCGGCCGACCGCCGAGCACGCCGCGCACCTCCTCGCGCATCCGCCGCGCGACCTCGGGGTGCTTGCCGAGCAGGTAGAACGTCCAGCTCAGCGCCGTCGCCGTGGTCTCGTGGCCCGCGAGGAACATCGTCATGACCTCGTCGCGGAGCTGCCGGTCGTCCATCGACTCGCCGGTGTCGTCGTCGACGGTGTCGAGGAGCATCGAGAGCAGGTCCTCGCCGTGGACCCCGCTGCGCCGCCGCTCCTGGATGATCGAGTGCACCGCGCCGTCGAGGACCTCGCGGTGCCTCGCGAAGCGCCGGTTCGCCGGCGTCGGCCACGCCTCCGGCGCCTGCAGCACGCGGCGGAAGCGCCGGTTCATCTCGCCGCTGATGTAGGAGACCGCCTCGCCGATGCGGTCGGCGTCCTCGGTGGGCGCCGTGCCCAGCAACGTCTCTTGCACGATGCGGAGCGTGAGCCGCATCATGTCGCGCGACACATCGAAGGGCTCGTCGCGCCGCGCCCACTCGTCGCCGAGCTCGGTCGCGGCGGTCACCATGCGCTCGCCGAAGCCGTCGATGCGCCGCTTGTGGAAGGCCGGCTGTGCGATCCGCCGCTGCCGCAGCCAGAACTCGCCCTCGGACACGAGCAGCCCGTTGCCGAGGATCTTCGAGAGGTTCCGGCGGCCCTGGATCGGCTTCACGAAGTCGCGGTGCCGGTCCTTGAGGACCTCGCGCACGAGATCGGGGTGGCTCACGAGGTGGCAGTTGATGGCGCCGAGCCGGACGCGCGCCACGTCCCCGACCTCCGCGCGCCAGCGCAGGAACGCGGTGAGCGGGTCGCCCACGCCCTCGCGCAGGTGGCCGAGCACGGGGTCGGCGCCGCTCGGCACGGGCGCCCGCCGCGCCGCGGGGATCGGATCGATGGGGCGCAAGACGTTCTGCACCGCGTCGCGCATCGACTCGAGGAAGAACGAGCGGAACATCCCCTCCTGCTGCTCGAGATCGATGGTGTCCGGGCTCGTGGCCTGGCGGCGGCGGGGGGCGGCGTCGGTGGGCGTTGACATCATCGGTCGGTTCCTTGGTTCGCGGCGAGCACGCCGGCTTCGAGGATGGCGAGCATGGAGGCGTGGGCGGCTCGGCGATCGAGCCCGGCGAGGAGGTGGTGGGTGCGGACGCCCGTGAGGAACGACAAGATCGCGTGCACGGTGCCGTCGACGTCGAGGTCGGCGCGCAGCACCCCGCGCTCGATCCCCTCGCGGACCCAGGCGCAGCCGAGCGCGTGGGTGCGGTCCTGGAACGCGCGGTAGTGCGGCCGCAGCTCCGGGCTCGGGCCGATCGCCTCGGCCATGAGCACCTGGAAGACGCGGCTGACCTCGGGGTGCTCGTCCGAGAAGCGGACCTGCGCGTCGAGGATCGCGCGCAGATCGCCGACCCCGTAGTCGCGGTCTCGGTCGATGAGCGGCGCGAGCACCGACGCGTAGAAGCGCTCGAAGCACGCCTCCACCACGGCGAGGAGGAGCCCCTCCTTGTTGCCGAAGTGGAAGGGGATCACCCCGTGGGTGATCGAGGCCCGCTCGGCGACGGTCTTGAGCGACGTGGCGCGGTAGCCGCGCTCCCCGAACATCTCGATGCCGGCCTCGATGAGGGCGGCCTTCGTCTGGGCCGACTGCTCCGCCTTGCGCACGACGTAGAGCCTAAGACCGTATTTTGAACGGTCAACATACAAACTGCCGAGAGGGCTCAAGTCCCCGTGATGCTTCGGATCCAGCCCGCGACGAAGGCGGCCTCACGGTCCTTCTCGGCGATCAACGCGCGCCGCGCGACCCGCTCGATCAGCCGGCCGAGGACGGGCACCCGGACCTCGAGGGTGCCGTCGAAGACGAAGCGCGAGCCGCTCGCCGCGGGGCTCACCACGACGGTGCCGGAGGCGCTCGCCTCCCCCGGTCCGGCGAGCCGCTCGAGCGTCCACTCCGCGCGCAGCCCCTCCCAGCGAGTCGTCAGGCGCGTCACGTAGACGTGCGGCTTCCACCCCGTGTCGCGCGTCTCCTCGAGCACGACCGTGTCGCCGTCGACCGCGCAGCGCGCCTCGAGCGTGCCGAGGTGCGCGCTCCTCGCGAGCTGGAAGTCGCCGTCCTTCCACAGCGCCACCAGCCGCTCCGGGGGCACGTCGAAGCGCCGCTCGTCGTGTAGGCGCGCGCTCATACCGGCTATCCTCCGCGCCGCCCGATGAGCGACGCCCCCGAGCCGACCGCGACCCCGCTCCCGCGAGCGCGCGCCGACGTGCGCGTCGGCGTCGGCCTGAGCCTCGTCGCCTTCGTCGTGGCGCTCGCGAGCGTCGCCCCGCAGTTCGTCCCGAGCACGTGGATCATCCGGGATTGTCGGTTCCACACGAACGTGAATCAAACGATCGTGGAGAGCGCCAGCTTCGAGCAGCACGCCTTCGCGTCGAGCTGGTACGACGCCGACCTCGGCTGGAACCGCGACCTCGACCCCGCGTGGAGCAACGTGGCCCTCGGCCGCAACGGCGAGTACTGGCCCAAGCACACGTGGCTGCTGCCGGTGCTCTCGACGCCGGTCTACTGGGCCTTCGGCCTGCTCGGCACCTTGATCTTCAACCTCGCGATGTTCGGCTGGATCACGGCCGCGGGGTATCGCTTCGGGCGCGAGTACGCGTCCCCGACGGCGGCGGCGGTGGCCGTCGGGATCTTCCTCTTCGGCACCGCGATCCTGGAGTCGGCCTACAACTACAGCGCCGATCTATTGCAAGTCGCCTTGTTCCTGACGGGGCTCGCGTTCGCGGTCTCGCGGCGCCCGATCCCGGCGGGGATCTTCGTCGCGCTCGCGGTCATCGTGCGCCCGACCGCGCTGATCCTGTTCCTCACGCCGGTGCTGATCTACGTGGAGCGTCGCGCGTGGCGGGAGCTCGGGCGCGCGCTCCTCGCGGGCACCGCCACCCTCGCGGCGTTCGGCGCGATCAACACGTACATGTACGGCCGCCCCTGGTGGACCGGCTACAACCGCACCGTCGTCACGGTCGGGGGCTCGCCCACCGTCGCCTCGCACGTCGACGCGTTCGGGACCCCGCTCGCCGAGGGCCTGCAGCGCACCTTCTTCGGCGGCTACCCGCTCGGACGCGCGTTCGCGGTGCTCCCGCTCGGGCTGCCCGGCCTCGTCGCGCTCCTGCGCCGCGGTCGCTGGACCATGATCGGCCTCGTCGTCGGCGTGCTCGCCAGCGTCTACGTGTTCGCTCGCTACACCTACGAGGGCCACCGCTTCCACTGGATCGCGCTGTCCCTCGCGCTGCCCGCGATCGCGGCCACCGTCGACGGAATCGCGAGCGCCGCGGCGCGCCTCCCGGGCCACCACCGCCTCCCCGTCGCCGCCGCCGTGGGCGCCGTCGCCGTCGCCGTCACGGCGCTGTTCTGGGATCCGATCGACGCCACCGTCGCGAACGGCGGCTGGCGCGTGGCCACCGAGTCGCTCGCCGCCGGCGCCCTCGACCTGCACGCGCGCTTCGCGGACGACGCCTTCCGCGACGTCGCGTACCCCGAGCTGTCCAGCGTCGCCGCGGGGCCCGGGGGGATCTGGCTCGGCCGGGTGCCGCTCCCGGCGCTGCTCCTCGGCGCGCCGTTCGCCGCCGCGGGACCCTGGGGCCTCGCGGTGCTGCACCTCCTCGCGCTCGGGCTCGCGGCGTTCTTCGCGACCTCGTTCCTGCGTCGCCTCGTGCCCGCGCCGCTCGCGGCGCTCGCGGTGTGCGCGCCGCTGATGCTGCCGAGCGTGCGCGACGCGGTCATCGACGGCGGGCCGCTGCTGCTGGCGCTGCCCATGGCGTTCGGCGCGCTGCACTTCGGCGCCCGCGGACGCTGGGCCTTGGCGGGCGCGCTCGCGGCGCTCGCGGGCTGGACCACCGGCTCGCTCTGGCTCGGGCTGCCCGCGCTGCTGCCGCTGCTCGTCGACCGGCGGGCGTGGGTCGGCGCGGCCAAGGGCGCGGGCCCGGTCCTCGCGCTCTTCGCGATCGCGAGCACCGTCCTCTACGGCGCGCCGTTCGCGACGCCCGACGACGCGGTGGTCGTCGGCGACGCGGTGGTGAGCGCGCCGCGCCGCGATCTGCTCGACGCCCTCCACCAGAGCGTCGCCGATCAGGTCCCGACGCGGCTGCTCTGGCCGCTCCTCGCGCTCGCGCCGGTCGGCGTGGTCGTGGCCTGGCAACGCGACCGCCGCCTCGCCGCCGCGCTCGGGCTCACCGCGCTCGCGGCGCTCGCGCCCGCGGTCGGGACGCACTCGCCGGATTGGGCCTGGGATCCGCTCTCGACGCTGCTCGTGGCCGCGCCGCTCGCGCTCGTCGGCGACGGCGCCGCGCGCGCGTGGGACGCCGTCCCGCGCCGCTGGCGTCGCGGGTCGGTGGCGCTCGGCGCGACGCTCGCCGCCCTGTTCGTGGTCGGCGGCGCCTCGCGCCTCGTCGCGAGCGCCGAGCCGTTCTCGATCGCGAGCTTCGCCGGGGTGCGCGGCGCGGTGGTCATGCTCGACGACAGGATCCCGTGCGACTTCCTCGCGTGGGAGCACCTGAGCTGGGAGTGCAGCCAGTACGACCGCGGGCTCACCCAGATGGTCGGCCGCGCCACGAGCTCGCGCGACGTCCGGGTCGCCGGGGTGCGGCGGGAGCTGCTGCTCGTGCCGAGCGGCGCCGGCGGGCGGCCGCGCACGGTGACCTGGCCGGAGGCGCCGGCGGGCCGCGAGCTCGTCCTGCGCTGGGCCGTGCCCGACGGCGAGCGCGGCGGCGCGACCCTCGTCGTCCGCGTCGACGACGAAGAGCGCGCGCGGATCGAGGTGCCGCTCGTCCCCGACGGCGAGCTCCACGAGGTGCGCATCGACACCGCGCGGTCCTCGGGCTCGGGTCGCCTGCAGCTCGAGATGCGGAGCCACACCGCGGCGGTCGCCGTCGTCGGGCTCGAGGGCGTCTGGCGCTGACGACAGACCGAAGCCGCTGGTCAGGCGTCCGAGCCGTGACGCACCCTCACCTCCGGAGGATCTCTTGACCGCTCTCGCCTGCTGCCCCGCCTGCTCTCGCCACGCCCGCGTCGCCGATCCGGCCTGCCCGTTCTGCGGCGCCTCGCTCGGCGGGGCCGTCCCCGGAGAGGTCCGCGCGGTGTCGCGTCGAGAGGTCACGCGCAGCGCCATCGTGCTCGGCGCGGCGTCGCTCCTCGGCGCCTGCGCGTCCGGCGAGAGCGCCGAGGACGACGACCAGCAGCAGACCACGGGGGGCGGCGAGCTCACCGACGACGAGCGCGACGACCGGCGCTGGGAAGACCGCCGCCGGCGCCCGCCCTGCGACGACGGCGACGAGGCCTGCATGACGATGCCGTACGGCGCCCCGGCGATCCCCGAGCCCTGGGTCTGACCCGCTACTTGTGGCCGATGCTCTCGACCCCGGTCCAGTCCGGGGGCGGGGGGTCCGCGAGGTGGCGCCAGCAGCGGCGCATGAACGTCGCGACCACGCGATCCTCGCCGAGCGCGGCCTGGCACTCGCTGAGCAGCCGCAGCGCCGCGTCGAAGTCCCGCGCGTAGTAGCGCTCGAGCGCCTCGGCCCAGCGGGCGCTCGTCTGGTGCTTCAGGTCGCGCAGCGGCTCGGGGTCGACGTCGAAGATCTCGTAGAGGGTCACCGGGTCGAGGCGCCCCATCACGCGCACGCGATCGACGAGGCGGATCGCGTAGGCGCCTCGGTCGCGGACGCGCGCGAGGGTCTGGTTCGTCGTGAGGAGGCGCGCCCCGTACGTGGCGGTGAGGCTCTCCACGCGCGAGGCCAGGTTCACCGAGTCGCCGATCACGCCGCACTTGATGTGGTTCGCGGCGCCGATCGTGCCGAGCGTGAGCTCGCCCGTGTTGACCCCGAGGCCGACCTGGATCGGCGCGAGCCGCTCGGAGGCGCGCTCCTCGTTGAGCGCGGAGAGCGCCGCGAGCATCCCGCGCGCGGCGCCGAGCGCGTCGTCGGCGTCGTCGAAGAGCGCCATGATCGCGTCCCCGATGTAGCTGTCGACGAAGCCCCGGTGCCGGGTGATCTCGGGCTCCATGTAGAACAGGTAGCGGTTGATGAAGAGGATCGACTCCTCGGACGACATGCCCTCGACGTGGGTGGTGAACCCGCGCATGTCGGAGAACAGGATCGACATCTCGCGGTGCACGCTGTCGCCGAGCGCGACGTCCTCGATGCCCGCGCGGTCGAGCGTCTCGAGGAACTGGTGCGGCACGAAGCGGTGGTGCGCGCGGGTGAGCGCGACCTGCCGATCGAGCGCCTCGCGCAGGTTGCCGTAGAGGCGCGCGTTCTCGAGCGCGACCGCGGCTTGACCGAGCAAGAGCTCTTGCATCTGCATGTGCGCGGGGGTGAACGCGTCCGCGGTCCTGTCGTTCTCGAGGTAGACGAGCCCGCTGCGGACGCCCTTGTGCTCGAGCGGGACGCACAGCACCGACGTGGGCCGGTCCCGCGCGACGTTCGCGTCGTGGCGGGTCCTCGCGTCGGCTCGCGCGTCCGAGAGCACGAGGCCCTCGCCCGTCCGCGCGACGTAGGTCACCAGGCTCGTCGCGACCCCCGGCGCCTCGCGCAGCGGCGCGCCGGGCTCGAGCAGCGCCTGGCCGTTCGCGTCGCGGGCGGCGTCGACGCGCAGCTCTCCTTCGACCTCCGAGATGAAGAAGCCGCGCGTCGCGCCGGCGTTCTCGATCGCGACGTCCATGATCGTCGCGAGCAGGCTGTCGCGCTCCATGTCGCTCGAGATGACGTTCGCGGCCTTGAAGAGCGTCGTCAGGTCGAGCTCGCGGCCCTTGCCGCGGAGGGTCGAGCCCCGCGAGGAGGTGGTGGTGACGGTGCCGTCGCTCGGCGCCGGCGGCGCGCCCGTGCGCAGCCCCGCGAGCAGCTCGGCGTGCTCGGCCTCGAGGTGCTCCGCCTTCGCGCTCGCCCCCCACTTCCGGTAGAGGTAGACGGCCTCGACGAGGTGGCCGCGGGCCGGCGCGGTGCCGCCGCGCTCGAGGTGGAAGCGCCCCGCGAGCTCGTTCGCGAGCGCCTCCTCGTGCGTGAAGCCCTGCTCCCGCGCGTGGGTCGTCGCCCGCTCGTAGCCGTCGAGCGCGTCCCCCGGTCGGCCCTCCACCCGCGCGAGCTCGGCCCGCACGAGCGATACGCGATGCGCGAAGTTCCCGGGCGCCGCCGCGGCCAGCGGCTCGAGGTGCGCGAGGCACGCCGCGACCGCCACGCTCGCGGGGCTCTCCGGCGCGAGCCCGGCGCCCGCCTCGAGCGTCCCGAGCGACGCCAGCGCGCGGAGCTGATGCCAGTAGATCACGTGGTAGGTCGCGGCCGCGCCGTCGAGGAACGCCTCGCCGCGAGCCGCCGCCTCGAGCGTCCCGTCGAGGTCGCGGAAGAGGAAGCGCACGAACATGCGGGCCGCGGTGAGGACGCAGAGCGCGCCCCGGTAGTCGAGCGCGCGGAGCCGCGCCTCGTGGGCGTCCTCGTCGTAGCCCGGCCCGACGAGCCGGGCGGGGTCCTCGGCCTCGCCGCGGAGGTTGGCGACGGCCTGCCGGAACTGGAACGTGCAGTTGAGCGACTGCTCCTGCGAGTGGTGGCCGAGCACCGCGATCGCGCGCTCGATCTGCTGCGCGTGCTCGTCGAGCGGCACCGCCGCGTAGAACGCGTTGGCCGAGATCGTGTGCAGCGCCCAGCACGCGTACTCGAGATCGCCCGTCTCGATCCCCACCGCGTAGACCCGCTGACCGTGCCCCGGCATCTCGCGGAGGGGCTCGACGTACGCGAGCACCATGTCCCGCAGGACGTGCTCGTTGCGCGGCCGCGGGCCCCGATCCTCGAAGCGATCCAGGAGCCCGAGCGCGACCCGCGCCACCGCCTCCGCCAGCTCGATCATGCTCACCGCGGTGAGCACGAGCGCGAGGATGGAGAAGCCGTAGATCCCGTCCTTGACGAGGCCACTCGTCAAAGTCGTTTGCACGATCTTGCACGCCAGCACCGGGAGCAGGCTCGGGACCGCGAGGTACGCCGAGCTCATGATCTCGTTCATGATCCGCATCGCCGCGATCACGTGGGGATCGGACGCGGACTCGAGCGCGGTGATGCGCGCCACCGCGGTGGTCGGGTCGCCGAGCGCGCCGAGCGTCTCGCCGACCGTGGCCTGCACCTCCTCCGGCGTCGGGTCGCAGGGGACGACCACGCCGAGCGCGCCGACGACGTCGAGCGCGAGGGTGACCGCCTCGTGGAAGCGCTGCTGCGCGACGAGCGCGAGGATCTCCACCTCGCGCGCCTCGGCCTCGTCGAGGACGGTCCGCGCGTGCGCTCGCACCGCCGCCACGAGCCGCTGCATCGCCTCGTGGTCGCTGCTCAGGTAGGCCGCGCGCGCGCCCTCGACGTGGGCGGCGAGCGCGACGGGGTAGCGGCGCTCCCACGCGTCGTCGCCGAGCCGCGCGATCGCGGCGCCGTAGTAGCCGTGCGCCGGGGCGAACGCCGCCGACCGGATCGCGCGCCGCGCGGCGAGCAGCTCGAGGTCCGCGTGCCGGTCCCTGTCGACCCGCGGCTCGGGCGACGCGGCGCCTCGGTCGAGGTGATCGACGATCTCGAAGACGTGCGCCTCGTCCGTCTCCATCGCGCCTCGCTCGAGGAGCGCGCGCCCGATCCGCGAGTGGCAGACCGCGGCGCGCGCGGCGTCGAGCCCGTCGTGGGCGGCCTGCCGGATCCGGTCGTGGACGAACCGGTAGGTGAAGTCGGTGTCGTCGTCGATCGACTCCGCGTACCAGAAGCCCCCGCCGTCGGGGCGGATCAGCTCCGCGCCGAGGGCCTCGCGCAGCGCTTCGAAGGACTCCGCGCGGCTCGTCTGTCGCACCCGGGCGAGCGTCGACAGCTCGAACCGATCGCCGATGCACGCGGCGACCCGCACCGCGTCGCGCGCGCCCTCGGAGAGGCGATCGATCTGCGCGCTCATCAGCTCGAGGACGTTCTCCGTCGCCGCGTGGCCCTCGACCGCGGCGGCGTCCCACGACCACGTGGCGTCCTGGGGGTCGCAGCGGAGGATCCCCTCGTCGTAGAGGGTCTCGAGGAAGCGGTGCAGGAAGAACGCGTTGCCCCGCGTCTTGGCGTGGCAGAGCGCGGCGAGCGACCCCGCCTCGGGGTGACCCTGGATCGTCTCCGACACGAGCTGCTCGACGTCCGCGGCGGTCAGGGGCTCGAGCGCGATCGTGTCCACCGCCGCGCCCTCCGCGCGCATCGCGTCGAGCGCGCCGCGCAGCGGGTGGCCCTCGCCGACCTCGTTCGCCCGGTGGGCGCCGACGAAGAGGACGTAGCGGGTGTCCGGGTCGGTCGCGAGCCGCCCGATCAGCTCGATCGAGGGGAGGTCGGCCCACTGCAGATCGTCGAGGAACAGGACGAGCGGGTGGTCCGCCGACGCCATCGCGCCCAGGAACGCCGCCATCGAGAGCTGGAAGCGGTTGCGCGCCTCGGCCGGCGGGAGCTCCTCGAGCTCGGGCGGCGGGCCGGTGACGTGCGCGAGCTCCTCGAGCACGCCGACCAGCACGCCGACGTTCGGCCCGAGGGCCTCCTCGAGGCGCGCCCGGTGCTCGGCGATCTGCGCGGCGTCCTCCGTGAGGAGCTGGCGCACCAGGGTCCGGAGCGCCTCGATCAGCGACGCGTAGGGCGTGCCGCGGTTGAACTGATCGAACTTGCCCTCGACGAAGCGCCCGCGCCGCGCGGTCAGCGACGGCAGCACCTCGCGCACGAGCCGCGTCTTGCCGATCCCCGACGGACCGCGGCACGACAGGATGCGCGTCGAGCCGGCGGCGGCGGCCTCGAAGGCCTCCTCGAGCACGCGCACCTCGCGGTCGCGCCCGTAGAGCTTCTGCGGGATGCGGAGGCGCGTGTCGACGTCGCGCGAGCGCAGCGGGAACGGCGCGATCGTTCCGTCGCCGCGCCGGCGCTCCTCGAGGCAGCGCTCGAGGTCGTGGCGCAGGCCGAGCGCGGACTGGTAGCGATCCTCGGCCCACTTCTGGAGCAGCGTCATCACGATCCTCGAGAGGACCTCGGGGACGCCGGGCTCGACGAGGTGCGGGGGCTCCGGCGACTTGGCGATGTGTGCGTGCGCGAGCTCGAGCCGGTCGTCGAGCGGGAACGGCGGGCGGCCGGTGAGCAGCTCGTAGAGGGTCGCGCCGAAGGAGTAGAGGTCCGAGCGCAGATCGACGGCGCGGTTCATCCGCCCGGTCTGCTCGGGCGACATGTAGAGGGGCGTGCCCTCGAACGAGGCGGCGGGCCCGGCCTCCACCGACTCGCGCCCGAGGACCTGCGAGATGCCGAAGTCGATCAGCTTCGCCACCCCGCTCGCCTCGTGCAGGACGATGTTCGACGGGTTGAGGTCCTTGTGGACGATGTCGAGGCGGTGGATGCGGGCGAGCGCCGACGCGATCTGGATCCCGATCTCGAGGACCTCGTCGACGCTCAGCCGCCGCTCGCCGAGGAGGTCGGCGAGCGAGCGCGCGCCGAAGTCCTCGACCACGATCCCGGCCGACCCCGACTCCTCGACGAACGCGAACGCGCCGATGACGCCGTCGCCGGCCGCGCTGCGCGTGATCTCGAGCTCTCTGCGCAGCCGGCCGACCGCGTCCGGCGCGGGGTAGAGGTCGCGCAGGCGCTTCACGAGGACGAGGTCGCCCTCGGGCTGACGACGGGCGCGATGGACCCGCGAGGATCGCCCTTCGAAGATGAGGTCGCCGGTCTCGTAGAGGGTCACTGGCGCGTGACCAGCGTACCCGATCAGCGGGCGTACAGCGTCCACCGCGAGGACTCGAACACCACGTGGGGGGCGGTCGGGTCGGCGGGCGAGACGCGCAGCGGGTTGGGCGGGGGGCGGCCCGGCGGGTGCCGGACGAGCCAGTAGTCGAAGCTGTCGCCCCAGACGCGGTGGTCGTAGCGCTGCGGGGTCCACTCGAAGCGGGGCGGGAAGGGCGGCGGCGCGGCGTCCGGGGCCCACTGCACGGGGGACTTCGGGAACTCCACGAAGCTGAAGCACGCCATCCCGCCGACGCGCGCTTGGTAGTACTGGTGCGCGTGCAGGTAGGTCGCGAACGGCACGACCTGCGAGGCCTGATCGTGGATCAGCCCGAGGAGCCGATGCCCCGGCTCGGTGTGCTCGAGCGCCTCGGCGAGCTCGCCCATCTCGTCGTCGGTGACCGAGAAGCGCTCGGTGTGCGCGACGCCGACGAACACGCAGAGCGCGATGACGATCGCGCCGAGCCCGAGCCGCAGCCGGTCCCCGATGGGCCCGCGCGGGCCGAAGCACACCAGCAGCGCGAGCGCGAGCGGCAGGAAGCGATGGCTGATCGGCTCGATCAACCGGTAGCTCACCGGCGCGAAGAGGTAGAGCCCGAACGTCGCGAGCGCCACCACCTCGGGCGCGTACGAGCGGACCGTCGGCGCGGGCGTCCCTCGAAGCCACGCGAGCACCCGGCGCAGCCGGGGACGATCCTCTTCACTCTCTTCATCCGCGCCGGCCGCCGTCTCCTCCGCCGGTGCCTCGCCTTCGCCAGCCGGCGCTCCGCGGAGGAGGATCGCGACGAGGACCACCGTGAAGAACGCCACCGCGATCCAGATGCCGGCGCCGTCCCTGTAGATCTCGAAGCTGTGCCCGAGCCAGCCGCGCACCGTGTCCTCGACGGGCGCGAAGCGCGCGGGGTCCTCGGTGACCTGCTCCGCGTGGCCGCTGCGGAGGCCCGCTTCGCCGTGCTCGATCACCCCGGACCGATGCAGCCAGTACGCGAGGCCGGCGGCCGAGGGGAGCGACGCGACGAGGCCTCGCCAGAGGGCCCCCACGGTCGCCTTCCGACCCACCGCGGGGGCCATCGCGAGCAACGTCACCGCGCACGCGATCGCGAGCCACGCGAAGAGCTGCGCGTGCGAGTAGAACGTCGCGAGCGCCCCGAGCCCGAAGAGCGTCGCGTTGCGGGACGTCGGCTGACGGCAGAGCCGCGCGAACGCGGCGAGGCCGAGCAGGCCCACCGTCATCCCCGCCGAGAAGTTCAGGAACCCCCAGAAGACGAAGACGTGGAGGGCGACCGCCGCCGCGATCCCGCCGAGCAGCGGATCGCGGCCGCTCTCGCGCAGGTACAGGGCGAGCGCGAGCGGCAGCCCCGCGATCGAGAGGATCGCGGTGACCCGCGTCGCCGCCTCCACGCCGAGCGGATACGCCAGCCAGTCCGCGAGGACATAGAGCAAGAGGTATTGACTGCGCGAGTACTCCACCACGAAGTAGCGCGCCCACGTCGGATCGCCCTGCCCGTGGATCGCCGCGACCGTCCCGAGGTGCTGCGGGTAGTCGACGAAGGGCAGCCACTCCGCGCTCGTCAGCGGCCACGCCACGGCCAGCGCGCTCACCGCGAGCACCACCCCGGTCGTGATCCGTTGCGCTCGCTCGGAGCTCCACCAGCGCGCTTCGGGGGCAGCCACGGGGCGTTGTTATCGCATCGGCGAGGGGACGTCCACGAGCCGCCGTCGGGCGCGCGTGGCATCCTCGCGGGGCGGAGCATGGCCCTCCTTCGTCTCGGCGTTTTCTACCTGCAGGAGCGCCTCGCCGTCGGCGGGAGCGCCGACGTCTGGCGGGCGGTCCACCCGTCGAGCTCGCTGGCCGTCGCGGTGAAGCTCCTGCGCGAGCCGATCGACCGCAGCGCGGTCGCCCGGGAGGCCCGCGCGGTCGCGAGCCTGCTCCACCCGGCGGTCGTCCGGATCGTCGATCAGGGCGAGGTCCGGGTGTCGGTCGCCCGATCGCGCCCCGAGTCGCTCGTCCCCGAGCAGCCCTACCTCGTGATGGAGCTCGGCGAGGCGACGCTCTGGGCGCGGCCGCCGCGGCCCGGCTGGCGCGCGCTGCGGCAGGCGCTCGGGGCGGTGCTCGACGGCCTCGCGCACGCGCACGCCCGCGGCGTGATCCACCGCGACCTGAAGCCCAGCAACGTCCTCTGGGTCCGGCGCGGCCAGCGCCCCCCGCAGCTCGCGATCGCGGACTTCGGCCTTGCGCGGCTCGCGACGGCCGAGGGCCCCGCGGGCGCCGGCACGCCGCGCTACATGGCGCCGGAGCAGCACGGCGACGGACGCGACATCGGGCCGTGGACGGACCTCTACGCGCTCGGGGTGATGGCGCGCGAGCTCGCCTTCACCGAAGACGGAGCGCCGCGGTTCGAGCTCCCGGACGGCTACGAGACCTGGATCGACCGGCTGCTCGAGCTGCGCGCGACCCACCGCATCGGCACCGCCGCGGAGGCGCGCTACGCGCTCGACGCGCTCGGCCACGCGGTGGAGCCGGCCGACCCGGACGGGATCGCGCCGGTCTGGTCGACGGCGGACGTCACCCGCGAGGTCGTGACCCAGCCGTCCCGCGTGCACTCGATCGCGGGCGCGGGGCCGCCGACCCACTCGACGGTGCAGCCCGTGAGCGATCGGCCGACGCTCGTCGGCGAGGACCCCGTCTCCGCGCCGCTGCGGCGACCGCTCCCCGCGAGCTGGCGGGAGCCGCTCGAGCTCGGCCCGATCCACGTGCTCGGCGCGGGCCTCGGCCTGTACGGGTTTCGAGCCTTGCCCCTCGTGGGCCGCGAGTCGGAGCGCGACGAGCTCTGGCGCGCGCTGCAGGAGGTCGTCGAAGGCGACGAAGAGCGCTCCCTCGCGCTGTTCCTCACGGGGGCGGCCGGCGTGGGCAAGTCGACGCTCGCGGAGTGGCTGCTGCGCCGCGCGGTCGAGGTCGCCGGGGTGCACGCGCCGCGGGTGCGGATGCTCGAGGACGGCCGACCGGGCCTCGCGCTGCTCTTCGGCTCCCGCGAGTGGCTCGGGCTGCGCGGCGAGCGCACGCCCGAGCAGGTCCGCGCCTCGCTGCGGCGATCGTTCCCGCGCTTCGTCGGGCGCGTCGACCCCGACGAGCTCGAGGCGGTCACGCGGGCCAACAGCCTCGAGGGGATGGACCCCGCGCCCTCGCGTCAGGAGCGGCTGCGCGTCGCCGTGTCGTTCCTCGCCAAGTGCTCGCTCCGGCGCCCCGTCGTGATCCTCCTCGACGAGCTGCAGTGGGACGAGGTCACGGTGATGTTCCTCGAGGCGCTCCTGCGCGCGCGCGGCCGCGTGCTCGTCGTCGCGACGATCGGGATGGACGAGGGGATCGTCCTGCCCGAGCGATTGCAATCCTTGTTGCGCCACGAGGCGGTGCGGGAGATCCCCGTCTCGCCGCTGCCGCCGCCCGAGCATCGCCGCCTGGTGCGCGAGCTGCTCGGCCTCAGCCACGACCTCGCCCGCCGGGTCGAGGAGCGCACGAGCGGCAACCCGATGTTCGCGGTGCACCTGGTGGGCGACTGGATCTCTCGCGGGCTCCTGTCCTTCGAGAAGGGCACGCTCTCGCTCCCCGCCGACGAGGAGGAGGAGCTCCCCGACGACCTGCACGTCCTCTGGTCTCGCCGCGTCGAGCGCCTCACCGACGGCGGCGCGGCGGAGCGCCTCGTCCTGGAGCTCGCGGCGGTGCTCGGCCCCGAGCTCTCCGTCGCCGGCTGGCGCGCGGCCGCGGCGTCGCTCGGGGTCCCGCTCGAGGAGGAGCTGGTCGCCCGCGTGCTCCGCAGCCACCTCCTCGTCGCGAGCCCGGACGGCCGGGAGCTGCGCTTCGCGCACGGGATGATCCGCGAGTCGCTGCTCCGCCGGGCGAGGGAGGGCGGGCGCTCACCCGCGCTCCACTCCGCGGCGGCCGACGCGCTGCGGCCGCGCTTCGACGCCGGCGACGAGGCGCTCGCGGAGTCCCTCGCGCACCACCTGAACCAGGCGCGGCGCCCCGACGAGGCGCTGTCGGTCATGGTCCTCGCGGCGCAGCAGGCGATCGCGACGGGCCGCTTCCAGGACGGCCTGAGCCTCCTCGACGAGCTCGCGCGGACCGCCAAGGCGCTCGGTCGCCCCGACGACGACCGCGTCGCGTGCGAGCGCGAGGTGCTGCGCGCGACCGCGTTCAACCGCATGGGGCAGCTCGACGAGGCGGCCTCCTGCGCGGGCAAGGCGATCAGCCGGATCCGCGCGGATCGCTGGCCGGACCTCGAGGCGCTCGCGCTCCACGAGCTCGGCTACACCGACTACCACCGCGGCAAGGGCGACCTCGCGCTCAGCCACCTCACCCGCGCGGTGGAGGTCCTCGAGGGGCTCAAGAGCTACGAGCCGCTCTCGCGCTGCCTGCGCGTCCGCGGCGACCTGGCCCACTCGCGCGGCGAGTTCGAAGCGGCGCGTCGCGACTTCACGCGAGCGCTCGAGGTGTCCGAGTCGATCGGGCACCGCGCCGGGGTCGCGTCGAGCCTCCTCGGCCTGAGCCTGCCGGGCGTCGGGGACCCGCGCGAGGCGGAGGCCGCGCGCCAGATCTTCGAGGAGCTCGGCCACTGCTCCGGGGCCTGCACCGCGATCAACACGCTCGCCGAGGCGGCCCGTCGCCAGGGGCGCCTCGACGAGGCGGAGGACCTCTACCGCCGCGCGCGCCGCTGGGCGCAGATGGGCGGCGTCAGCCAGCACGAGCACATCTGCGGCCTCAACCTCGCGCTGACGATGCTCGAGGGCGAGCGCTTCGAGGAGGCGTTCGTCGAGAGCGAGCTCGGCGCCCGGATGACGGACCTGCTGGGGCAACGTCTCGTGCACTACATGCACGAGGTCACCGCGATCACCGCCGCGGTCGGCGCGGGCCGCTACGTCGAGGCGCGCGAGCACCTCGAGCGCGCGCGCGAGCTCCAGGAGAAGGTCGACCACGCGGACCGCGACATGGCCTGGGCGATGCGCCGCGCCCTCGAGATGGCGCGCCTCGCCGAGCACGACGAGCTGGCCCGCGGCATCTGGGACCTCGCCCGCGAGGAGCACTCCCGGCTCGGCGCCGAGGAGCTCCTCGACACGATGGAGATCGAGGTCTAGCAGGCTCCCGAAAGGGGCCCGAAGGGACCGTTTCGGAGCCTGCTCCGTGCCGGTGCCCTTGCCCGTGCCCGCCCGTGACCCGTGAGCGTTCCCCGTGCCCGAGATCACGCGCCGTCTTCGGGAACGGTTGACGGGAACGGTCCGGGCACGGGCACGGGCACGGGCACGGGCACGGGCATGCGCGCTTCGCGCGCGGCACGGAAGCAGGCTGCTTCTCAGCGGCCTGCTAACGCACGCGGCCGAAGACCACGGGAGTCTCGATGTAGCCGTAGCTCCGCGTCCCGTGCCAGCCGTAGGCCTCGGCGTGGCCGGCGCCGTCGGTGAGGAACGTCATCGTCCCGCGGCCCGTGCCCGTCTCGCCTTCGCCGCGCGTGTCGTCCTGGTGGGCGTAGCTCGTGGAGTCGAGGATGCGCACGGCCCACACGCCGTCGCCGACCGCGACGGGCTGGTTCATCACGAAGCCGACGTGGCCCGTGTTGTTCGACGGGAAGTCGGGCGGCCGCTCCCAGGCGAACACGTCGCCGGGTCGCACGTCGCGGATGTGCTCGACGCGCTGCCAGCCCCGGCGCGGCCGGTCCGTGGGCGCGCGGGCGATGTGACGCGCGAACGTGCGCGCGACGGGGCGACCCTGGCCGAGCGAGCGACGCGCCCGCGGGGCCGAGCGCGCGAGCACCCAGGCGGTCATGCCCGAGCAGTCCCAGTGGTAGAGGCCGCGCCGCGCGTCGACGCGGGTGCGGTGCTGGTAGCTCGTCGCCCGCGTCGTGCGCTCGACCTGCTCGAGGGTCGCGACCACGCGGGCCGCCGCCGGCGTGCCCGGCTCGGGCGGGGAGCCGAAGCGCGGGGTGGGCCGGAGCGCGTCGAGCACCGACACCCGCGGCACCGGACCGCCCGCGGCGGCGTGCTCGACCGCGGCGCGCGCGACCGGGTAGTTGGCGTGGAGGAGCCACGCCGCGGCGCCGATCCCCGCGCACGTGACGGCACCGACGGCCCAGAAGACGGAGCGCCTCCCCACGGGCCGCTAACCGGGCACGGCCTCTCGGTGTTCCGCCACCCGTCGACCGAGCGCCGCGAGGGCCGCCGGGTCGAGCTCGAACGGCCCGCCGTCCTCGCGCAGCACGGTCACGTCGGGGCGCCGTCGATCGGGGCGCAGCGCGAGCAGGTGCGCGCCGTCGTCGAGCAGGAGCGGCCGCCCGTCGACGAGCTCGAAGCGCTCGGTGAAGGTCTGGACCGGATCGGCCGCGGGGGCGCGGTACGTCGCGGGGCCGTCGTCGGGGCTCGGGGGGACGCGGTAGGCGATCTCGAGCGCGACGAGCGCGCCGTTGCCGTGGTGCGGGACGATCGAGACGACCTCGAGCTCCACCTCGTCGGAGGACACCGCCGCGGCGCGGGCGACCCTCAGCGCGCGCAGCGCGCGCCACGCGACGCGCGCGAGGAACCCCGCGAAGCCCAGGAAGATCAGGCCGAACACAGCGATCCAGGCCCACCGACCGGCCGCGTCCTGCATGGCCCAGGAGAGCGCCACGCGACCCGCGCCGGGGTCGCGTCGCATGGTCAGCGGCCCGTCGCCGACCGAGTCGGTGAAGAACGTGTAGTAGTCCTCGGCGACGACGTAGTGGTGGTCCGGCGCGTTGGCCCCCGTCGCCACCGTGCGCCCGAACTCGGCGCGGACGCGGACGTGGCGCACGAGGCCCGCGATCACGGTGACGTCCGACGAGAGCAGGCGGACCGGCGTCGGCTCGCCCGACGACCACACCGCCATGTCCGCGGCGAGGGTGTACGCGGCGCGGCCCTGCCAGAGCCCGACGACCGCGAGCAGCACCAGCATCGGCGCCCACGCGCCGAGCACGCGCGCCCACGCCCCCCGGACGAAGTCCGAGCGCAGGCGCAGCGGTCGTGCGGGGAGCACCACGACGAGTCTCTACGAACGGCGCGCGCTCACTCTTCCCGGGGCGCGTCCTCGGGCGCCGATTCCGGCTCGGCCTCGATCGCCGCGCGCACCGCGGCGAAGCGCTCGTTGGGGACGGTCACCGTCAGGTTGTACTGCACGATGCGCCAGCGCTCGCCGTCGTAGCGCAGCACCCCGCTGCCGCGGGACGGCCCGAGGTTGCGCGTCTCGAGGTCCTCGTCGAACCACGCGAGGGAGCCCTCGACGACGACGTCGCGGCGGGTCGCGCGCATCACCCAGCCGCGCCCCTCCGAGAACGGGCGGTGGGCGTACTCCCGGAACGCGGCGACGCCCCAGCGCTCGGTCGCGTCGGTGCCGAGGAACACTCCGTCGTCGGCGAAGTGATCGAAGTAGCGCGCCTCGTCCGAGGCGGCCGCGGCCGCGTGCCAGTCGTCGAGGACCGCGCGCACGGCGGCGTCGGCGTCGGGGGGTGAGGCGCCGGGCTGCGCGCCTCCACAGGCGGCGAGGGTGAGGGCGATCGACGCGACCGGAGCGCTCACGCGGCCGGCGCCCGGTCGACCCGGGTCACGAGGGGTCATCGCGCGAGGATACCGCCGACCGCGGCGACGCTTCGAGGCGCCGTGTTACGTTGCGGCCCCTCGGAGGGCACGTGCACGGGCGGACGCTGGGATGGGTGGTGGTGGTGGTGCTCTCTGCCCTCCTCGTGCCCTCGATCGCGATCGAGCGCAGCTCCGCGTGGTGGTCCTGGCTCGCCTCGTTCCGACCCGGCACCGTCGAGCACGCCGAGGGCGTCCTGCGCGCCTCGCCGCCGGTCGACGACGAGATCGTGCTGATCGGGAGCAGCGTCTCGGTGGTCGACGTGATCGACGAGCCCCTCGGCCGCGCCCTGGGTCGGCCCGTGACCGTGGCGGGGATGATGGCGGCGCCCGTCTGCGCGACGGCGATGCTCGCCCCCGAGCTCGTCGCGCGGCGACCGCGGACGCTCGTGTACGTGGTCGCGCCGCGCGACCTCGAGCGCTGTCAGCCGCGGACCCGGAACCCCTTCGACCTCGACATCGCGCTCCACGCGATCGGCCCCTGGGAGATCGTGCGCGACGAGGACTGGCTCGCGGCCGCGGTGAGCGACACGAGCGCGCTGGTGCGCCACCGCGGCGTGTTCCAGATGCTCGGCCACTCGGGGGCGCCCGGGTGGCGCTTCCACCCCCGCCACGGGGGGCGGGTCAGCGACGCTGCGCTCGCCGTCGGGATCGCCCGGCGCGCCCCGAGGCTGCGGGCGGCGACCTACGACGGCACGGGGCCTTCGGCGCGCGCGCTCGCGCGGCTCGCGACGCGCCTGCGCGAGGTCGGCACGGAGGTCGTGCTCGTGCCCGCCCCGGTCGTGCCCGCGCTCGTCGAGGCGTCGACCGGCGAGGTGGGCACCGCGTGGCATCGCGACGCCGTCGCCGACGTGGCCCGGGTCGCCGCCGCGCTCGAGCTCCGCCACGTCACCCCCGAGGCGCTCGGCGAGTACTCCTCCGAGGACTTCCGGGACCCGATGCACCTCGGCCCGAGCGGCCAGATCCGGTACACGCGAGCCCTCGCCGAAGCGCTGCGCTGATGCTGTTCACGAGCCTCCACTTCGCGATCTTGCTCGTGATCACGATCCTCGCGGTCAAGCTCGCCCCGGCGCGCTGGCGGCGCTGGATCCTGCTGCTCGCGAGCTGGGCCTTCTACGCCGGGTGGGAGCCGAAGTGGCTGCTGCTCCTGTGGATCAGCACCGGCGTCGACTACGTCGCCGGGCGCCTGCTCGAGCGCGACGACGGCGAGCGGACGCGCCGCGCGGTGCTCGCGGCGAGCCTCGTCGTGAACCTCGGCATCCTGTTCGCCTTCAAGTACTGGGACTTCGCGCTCGCGCTCGTCGGGCTCGGGGACTGGGCGTCGGTCGCGGACCGGCAGAGCTTCCACGTCTACGGCGACGTCCCCCCGGGGCTTTCGTTCTACACGTTCCAGACGCTCTCCTACACGATCGACGTCTACCGACGGCGTCAAAAAGCCGTGCGCGATCCAGTCGACTTCGCGCTCTACGTCGCCTTCTTCCCGCAGCTCGTCGCCGGCCCGATCCTGCGGGCCTCGGAGTTCTTCCCGCAGCTCGACGCGCCGCCCCCACCGAGCGCCGCGCGCACGTGGGCGGCGATCGAGCTGTTCGGGATCGGCCTCTTCAAGAAGGTCGTCGTCGCCGACAACCTCGGCCGGCTCGTCGACCCCATCTACGCCGACCCGGCGCACGCGTCCGGCGTCGCCCTCGCGATCGGCGCGCTGCTCTTCTGGGGCCAGGTCTACGCCGACTTCTCCGGGTACAGCACGATGGCGCGCGGCCTCGGCAAGCTCTTCGGCGTCGATCTACCCCGCAACTTCGATTACCCGCTCCTCGCGACCGGCCCGCTCGAATACCGGCGCAGCTGGCACATGACCATGAGCACGTGGTTCCGCGACTACGTGTTCCACCCGCTCGGCGGCGCGCGCGCCGGGCCGTGGCGCGCGGCGCTGAACATCGGGATCGTCTGGACGCTGTTCGGGCTCTGGCACGGGGCGGGCTTCACGTTCGCGGCGTGGGGCCTCTACAACGGCGTCATCCAGGCGATCACGCGCGAGTACTACCGCCGCTTCGGGGCGCCCCGGGACTTCTGGGGCAAGCCGGTCGCGGGGTGGGCGCTGAACCTCTCGTTCGTCGTGCCGAGCGCCGTCGTCTTCCGCTGCGCGAGCCTCGCGGACGCGGGCGTGGCCTATCAGCGGATCTTCACCCTCGCCGACGGAGGGCCGCTCCCCGTCGTCGGCGCGCTCGCGCTGGTCGGCCTCGGCGCCGTCCACCTCTGGGCCAAGCTCCGCTACGACGAGAACCGCCTCGCGAGCCTCGGCTGGCCCGCGCGCGCGGCCATCCTCGTGGCCTTCACCTGGATCGTGGTCCTCTTCGGCGCCGAGTCGCGGCCGTTCGTGTACTTCCAGTTCTAGCCGCTCGGGAAGGGGGCCCGGCGCGCGGGCGTAGACCGCCGCGAGGAGACCCATGCGCGCCACCGCACGTTCATCGCTGGTCATCGCCGCGCTCACCCTCGCCGGCTGCGGAGACGGTCGACCCGCGTCCGGCGCCGACGGGAGCGCGCCGCCCGCCGCGGACGCGGGGATCGTCGCCGACCTCGACGCCACCTCGCCCGGCGTCGACGCGGGCGGCGGCGCCAACCCGTTCGCGGGCGACCTCTTCCCCCTCGCGATGGGCCTCGAGTGGGAGTGGCGCGCCACGCGCACCGACGGCACGCCCGGGACGGGCTGCGACGACAGCGGGACCCACACCGGCCGGATCGTCGAGGTCCGCGAGGAGGCCGAGGGCACCGTGTACGTCCGCGACGAGACGCCTGGCTGCTACTTCGACACGCTCCCCTACCGGCGCCGCGGCGAGGACGTCGACGTCCAGAGCGGCGGCGCCTGGTATGTGCAACTCGACTTGCCCCCGACGCTCGGCGGGGCCTGGGCCGCGGGCGGGGCCTCGGGGGCCACCTACGAGTGGAGCGAGCACCACGACACGTACACGGTGGCCGCCGGCACCTTCACCGACTGCTGGACCCGCCAGCAGCAAGGCTACGACGTGTGGGAGGTCTACTGCGCCGGCGTCGGGATGGTGGAGAGCCACTACGCCGCGTGGGGCGGAGACTCGCGGATGGAGCTCGTCCGGACGAGCTTCTGATGCCGCGGTCTCCGAGATGCTCGCCTCGGTCGGTCACGCTTCGGGTCGTGGGCGGCACGCTGCTGCTCTGCGCGTCCCTCGCCCTCGGCTGCGGATCGCCGAACCCGCGCGGCGAGGCGCCCGCGCCCGCGACCGTCGACGAAGAGGTGGGCGCGGCGATGGAGCCGATCGCGCCTCGCCCTCCGGCGCCGCCCCCGGCCGAGCCCGTGGTCGCCGCGCCCGCGGTCGCGGTGACCCACACCGTCATTCGTGGTGAGCGCCGCCTCGGCTGGCACCGCTTCTTCCCCGAGACGCTCAACGTCGGCCCCTGGGTCGTCGAGGGCGCCTCGACCGAGCCCGGCGACGAGGCGGTCGAGGTGATCGGCCGAACGATCGAGGGGTGCCGCACCTCCGAGGTCGGCGCGACGCAGGTCACGTGGTGCCCCGACGTCGGCGTGGTCGCCCGCGTCGGCCGGGAGGGGAGCTGGTACGTCGACGAGCACCTCGCCGCCGCGCACTTCGACGACGGCACGACCTGGGGCAGCACCCCGTGCGACGGGATGTCGTTCATCGACGCGGCGGAGCGGCGCACCCTCTGCGAGCGCCCCATCCGCGCGCTCGGCGCGGGCCCGCGTCGCGACGGAGAGAGCTGCCGCTGGCGCTACACGCTCGACGGCCCAGGCGCCCACGACGCCGTCGTCGAGGTCCGCCTCGGCCCGGCCGCCGAGCTCGAGGCCTGGACCGGCCCCGCCCGCGCCCGCACCTCGATCGCCCGCGGCGAACACTCCGCGGTGGCGGTGCGGATCGACGGCGCGACCTGCGGCGAGCGCGACGGCGCCGCCTTCGCCGAGCGCCTCGCGTCGCTCACGCCGAACTAACGCACCGCGACCAGATCGATCGGCACCAGCGTGTCGCTGTCGGTCGCGACGCCGAGCGCCGCCGAGACGTTGCTGCCCCAGCAGAGGACCGTCCCGTCGTCGCGGCGCCCGCAGGCGAAGTCGGCGCCGACGGCGAGCTCGACGAGGCCCGTCGCGCCTTCCACCGGAGCGAGCTGGATCCGGGCGTCGCGGCTCGGGCGATCCGAGGGGAGTGAGCAGAGGGCGGCGCCGCCCCGGAGCGCGCAGAGGCCGTCGCTCGGTCCGGCGACGAGGGCCTCGAGGCCCTCCTCGGGTTGTACCCCGGGGCTCTCCGAGAGCGTCGCGCAGGTCACGCGTCCTCCCGCGAGCACGCAGGCGAGGTCTGCGCCGGCCGTGATCGCCTGCGCGCCGCGCACGCGCTCGAGCGCGTCGAAGGCGCCGTCGTCGTCGTCGCATCGGACCTGGCCGGCGCGGGTGATCCGACACTGGCCTCCGGCCGCGATCGCGCGCGCGCCGGTGAGCGACGAGACGTCGCTCCAGCGCTCCTCGTCCGGGCCCGAGTCGGGGTCGATGCAGGCGACGCGGCCGCGCGAGCGCCGGACGCACGCGGCGTCGACGAGCGCGACGGCGTCGTCGATCCCGGCCACCACCCCCGCGGGCTCGCCGCCGCGCCACACCCGCACGCGCCCGTCCGAGCCGACCGCGCGCACCACGCTCCCCTCGGGCCGGATGTAGCTGCGGCCGGTCCCGTCGCCGGCGCCCGTCACCGACATCCCGGACTCCTCGAGGGTCACCGACGTCGCGTCGGTCGCGTCCCCGATCGAGCGCGCGACCTCGCCGTGACCCCAGCACCACGCGGCGCCGTCGGTCGCCACCGCGCACGCCCCCGCGCCCGCCGCGGTGATCGTCCGCGCGGCGGGCAGGCCGGGCACCGGCTCGGCGCGAGCGCGGCGCAGGAGCGGCACCCCGAGCTGGCCCTCGCCGCCCGCCCCGAAGCACGCGACGCGCTGGTCCTCGCGGCGCGCGCACGCGTGGTGCCGGCCGACCGAGACCTCGACGAAGCCAGCGCCATACGAGGTGACCGGCGCGAGCGCGGGCGCCTCGAGGTCGGTCCATCCCGACGTGTGCTCGGAGGCCCAGCACGCGAGCTCGCCGTCCGCCGAGACGCCGCAGGTCCTGTCGTCGCCGATCGCGATCCATCGCGGCCGCGCCATCGACGCCGGCAGCGGGAGCGCGCGCGCCACGACCTCACCCTCGGCTTCACCGCGGGCCGCGATCCAGCACGCGGCGTCGGCGTCGCCACCGAACGCGCACGTCACGTGGCGGTCTCCGCCGACGACGACGCGCGTCCCCGGCGCGGCGGAGCGCCGGGTGTAGGGCCGGTGCCCCCAGCGCACCGCGCCGTCGCGCTCGAGGAAGACGGGGCCGTCGAACGCCAGGCTGCGCACCGGCGCGGTCTCCAGCCGTCGGAGCTCCGCCCCGCCGTCCTGGGTCTCGCCCCAGCACGTCACGGCGCCGAGGCCGTCGACGGCGCACCCCATGGCCGCGTTGGTCGCGATCTGCCTCGCGTCCTCGACGCCGTCGATTCGCCCCGCCTCGCCGAGCGTCCACCGCGCGCGGGGGTGGTGGACGGTCGTGTGCAAGTGGGGCCCCACGCGGTCTCCGTCCTCGACCCACGGCCAGCGCAGCGTCAGGCAGCGGACCTCGCCGCCGCGCGTTCTGGCGCAGAGGTGCTCGCGGTGCCACTCCCCCGCCGCGACGATCTCGACCACGTCGGCGAGCCCCGGGACCCGCGTCGGCGGGATCGGCGGGACATGGACGTCGGTCGCGTCGACGTCGCCCGCGCCCCAGCACGCGACGCCGCCGTCCGGGAGGATGGCGCAAGACACGCTGTCGACGATGGCGAGCGTGGCGGGCGGCGGATCCGCGTCGCGCGCGGGCTCGGGTGGCGGCGGTGGGGTCGCCGCGACGGGCGCGACCTCCGTGGCGCCGCACGCGGCGAAGAGGAACGCGAGAGCGGCGAAGCCGAGGTGGCGCATGGACGTGGACGCAGCGAACCACACTCCGCGCTCCGATGCATCCGCGGTGAGCCCGGAGCCAGACTCCGGCCCGCGGAGCGTCGCGCGACGATAGTATCGGCCCATGCCTCGAGCCCCCCACGCGCTGTTCGTCGCCGTCGCGATCGTCTCGTCGACGGCGGCTGTCGCGGCGGCGCAGAGCGTCGACCTGCTGCACGCGGTGCCGACCGACGTGGCCGTCTCCTCGGTCTATCGCGGCCAGGGCGCGCAGACGCCCCGACTGGTCGACGGCGAGCTCGCGACGGCGTGGAACTCGCGCTCCGGCGACCTCACCGGCGCGTGGATCGAGGTGCGGCTGCCAGCGGCGGCGACGGTGACGTCCATCGAGATGACGGCTGGCTTCACGGGCCCGGGCGCGGTGTTCGACGGCAACTACCGCGTGACGCGCGTGCGGGTGTCGCGGGACGGCGCCGCGCTCGGTGAGCACGCGCTCGATCCGAGCTCGCGCGAGCTCCAGACGATCCCCGTCTCCGGGCCGGGCGGCGTGTATCGGATCGAGGTCGTCCAGGTGGCGCCGGGTTCGCGCCGTCAATGGCGGGAGATCTGCATCTCCGAGCTCCGCGTGATGGGCTCCGCGCCCGGGGCGCAGCCGGGGCAGCGCTTCCCGCGCTGGGCGGTCGGCGCGCTCCCAACAGCGCGGGGCGCGGTGACTCGCGACGAGGTGCGGCGGCGGTTCCAGGCCGCGGTCGCCGAGCTCGAGACGTCGTGGCGACGCTACGACGACCGGTGGATGGGCCTCGAGTACGACACCGGGATCGATGGGCCCTCGAGCGAGGACCTCGTCTTCTTCTCGCAGACGCGGCGGACCGCGCACCTGCAGGCGGCCGAGGTGCTCGACCCGATCGACGGCGTCCGAGCGGACGCGCTGCGGCGCGTCATGGTGCCCGCCTACCAGTACCGCTCGTACTCGGCGGGCGACGCCGAGGATCCGGATCTCGACCGCCTCGCCGCGGCGTATGCGGCCGCGGTCGAGTGGCTCGGCGACGCCGACTCGCGGTGCCGCTGGGCGACGGCGCACGCGCGTCTGCGCCTCCAGCGGCTCTGGTCGCGCGCGGAGGTCGACCGGATGATGTGGGAGTCGCAGGGGCCCGGCGATCCGTACGTCGATCGCTCGGGCCGCCGCGGGGAGATCACCGGCCGGCGGGTTCACCCGATCCTCGAGGCCTGGAGGCAGAGCCCCGCGCGGGCCCTCCCGGCGCTGCTGCGGCTGACGGTGCCGCGCGGCTACGCGGCGCGCCACTTCGAGCTGCTGCAGACGGAGGCCCGCGCGATGCAGACCCACTGCGGTGGGTGAAGCCGTCAGGCCGTCAAGAAGCCGTGCACTTGCGCGGCGCAGTCGCGGCCCTCGGCGATCGCCCACACCACCAGGCTCTGGCCGCGGCGCGCGTCGCCGCACGTGAAGACGCCGTCGCCCGAGCCCTTCAGGGTCGAGCCGACGAAGCCGAGCGCGAGGAGGCAGAGGTCCGCCTCGATCGTCATCGTCGAGCCGGGGACCTCGGTGAGCTTGCCGTCGACGAGCTCGACGCGGACCGCCTCGAGCGCGGTCAGCTTCCCGCCCTCGCCGAGGAAGCGCTTGGTCATCACCGCGAAGTCGCGCTCGCCGCCCTCCTCCTGGGAAGACGACGTGCGCAGGATCATCGGCCAGTCCGGCCACGCGAGCGGGTCGTGCTCGGGCGGCTGCGGCATCAGCTCGACCTGGGCGACGGACCGGGCGCCCTGGCGGAGCGAGGTGCCGAGGCAGTCGCTGCCGGTGTCGCCGCCGCCGAGGATCACCACGCGCTTGCCCTCGGCGTGGGGGCGCTCGCTCACCGAGTCGCCGGCGACGACGCGGTTCTGCGGCACGAGGAAGTCCATCGCGAGGTGCACGCCGCGGAGCTCCCGGCCCTCGATGGGGAGGTCGCGCGCGACGGTCGCGCCGACCGCGATCACGACCGCGTCGTGCTCGGCGCGCAGGGCCGCGAGCGCCGCCTCGCCCTCGACGTTCACGCCGGTCCGGAAGGTCACGCCCTCGGCTTCCATCTGCGCGACGCGCCGGTCGACGAACGCCTTGTCGAGCTTGAAGTCCGGGATCCCGTAGCGCAGGAGGCCGCCGACGCGGTCGTCGCGCTCGAGCACGGTGACGTCGTGGCCGAGGCGCGCGAGCTCCTGCGCGCACGCGAGGCCCGCGGGACCGCTGCCGATGATCGCGACCGACCGCCCCGTCCGCTCTCGCGCCGGGAGGGGCCGGATCCAGCCCTCGTCCCAGGCGCGATCGGCGATCTCGCCCTCGATGCGCTCGATGGTGACGGGGATGCCCTCGATGTTGAGCACGCACGCGGCCTCGCACGGGGCGGGGCACACGCGGCCGGTGAACTCGGGGAAGTTGTTCGTCGTGTGCAGCGCGTCGATCGCCTCGCGCCAGCGGTCCTCGTAGACGAGCTGGTTGAAGTCGGGGATCAGGTTCCCGAGCGGGCAGCCCGAGTGGCAGAACGGGACGCCGCACGCCATGCACCGGGCGCCCTGATCGCGGGCCTGCACCACCGTCAGGCGCGTCTCGATCTCGGTGAAGTCACGCAAGCGTGCTTGCACGGGTCGGCGCGCGGGCAGCTCGCGCTCGATCTCCAAGAACCCCGTCGGCTTCCCCATCTCAGGCGCTCCTCGCGTCGGACTGCTCGCGCAGGATGCGGCCGTACTCGGTCGGCAACACCTTCACGAAGCGGCGGCTCTCCTTCTTCCACCCGCTGAGCACCCGCCACGCGAGCGCGCTCATCGTCCGCTCGTAGTGCCGGTGCACGCGCGTGCGCACGAACGCGAGGTCCTCGGAGTCGAGCGGGCACAGCTCCACCATCTCCGGGTTCACGCGCCCCGCGAGCTCGTGGTCGGCGTCGAGCACGTACGCGATCCCGCCGCTCATCCCCGCCGCGAAGTTGCGGCCCGTGGGCCCGAGCACGATCACGCGGCCGCCGGTCATGTACTCGCAGCCGTGGTCACCCACGCCCTCGACCACCGCGATCGCGCCGCTGTTCCGGACCGCGAAGCGCTCGCCCGCCATGCCGCGCACGAGCAGCTCGCCGGCCGTCGCGCCGTAGAGGCAGACGTTGCCGATGATCACGTTGCGCTCCGGCGGGAAGTCCGAGCCCTCGGGCGGGTGCACCACGATCCGGCCGCCGCTCATGCCCTTGCCGAGGTAGTCGTTCGCCTCGCCCTCGAGCGTCACGTCGAGCCCGTTGGCGAGGAACGCGCCGAAGCTCTGCCCCGCCGACCCCGTGAAGTGGATGCGGATCGTCGCGTCGGGGAGCCCCGCGAGGCCGTAGCGCTTCGCGATCCGCGAGCTGAGCATCGTGCCCGCGCTGCGGTGCACGTTCCGGATCGGCATCCGGATGGTGACCGGCTCTTGCCGCTCGAGCGCGGCCTGCGCCTGCTCGATGAGCACCGTGTCCATCGCGAGCTCGAGCTCGTGCTCCTGCGGGTGCTCGAAGCGGACCGCCTGCGGCCCGGCGTGGCGGTAGAGGAGCTTGTCGAGCTTCAGCGTGCTCGCGCGCTCCGAGAGGCCCTCGCCGATCTTCAGCAGATCCGTCCGGCCGACGAGCTCGTCGAATTTGCGCAGGCCGAGCGACGCCATGATCTGACGCAGCTCCTCGGCCACGAAGGTCATGAAGTGGATCACGTGCTCGGGCTGACCCTTGAAGCGCTCGCGCAGGCGCGGGTCCTGCGTGGCCACGCCGACGGGGCACGTGTTGAGGTGGCAGACGCGCATCATCACGCAGCCCATCGTGATCAGCGACACCGTGCCGAAGCCGAGCTCCTCGGCGCCGAGCATCGCCGCGATGGCGGCGTCGCGGCCGGTCTTGAGCTGCCCGTCGGTCTCGAGGCGAACGCGGCCGCGCAGGCCGTTGAGCACGAGCGTCTGGTGCGTCTCGGCGAGCCCGATCTCCCACGGGCCGCCCGCGTGCTGGATCGAGGTGATCGGCGAGGCGCCGGTGCCGCCCGAGCCGCCCGAGATGAGGATCACGTCGGCCTTGGCCTTCGCGACGCCCGCCGCGATGGTGCCCACGCCGACCTCGCTGACGAGCTTCACCGTCACGCGCGCGTCGGGGTTGGCGTTCTTCAGGTCGTGGATGAGCTGCGCGAGGTCCTCGATCGAGTAGATGTCGTGGTGCGGCGGCGGGCTGATCAGCCCGACCCCCGGGGTGCTGTGGCGCACCCGCGCGATCGTCGCGTCGACCTTGTGGCCCGGGAGCTGACCGCCCTCGCCGGGCTTCGCGCCCTGGGCGATCTTGATCTGAATCTCCTCGGCCTCGTTGAGGTACTCGATGGTGACGCCGAAGCGGCCGGACGCGACCTGCTTGATCTTGCTGCGCGCCGAGTCGCCGTTCTCGCGCGGCGTGTAGCGCGCCGGGTCCTCGCCGCCCTCGCCGCTGTTGCTGCGCGCGCCGATGCGGTTCATCGCCACCGCGAGCGTCTGGTGCGCCTCGGTGGAGATCGACCCGAAGCTCATCGCGCCGGTCTTGAAGCGCTTCACGATCGCGTGGACGGGCTCGACCTCCTCGAGGGGGATCGGCGTCACGCCGCTCCTGTCGAAGTCGAGCAGGCCGCGGAGCTGCGTGCGCTTCGTCTCGGCGTCGGCGATCGCGCTGAACTTCTGGAAGGTGGCGAAGCTCCCGGAGCGCACCGCGTGCTGCAGCGTGCCGATCGTCTTCGGGTTCCACAGGTGGGTCTCGCCGTCGCGGCGCCACGCGTAGCGGCCGCCGGGCTCGAGCACGTCGAGGGTGCGCGGCGAGTGGGCCGCCGCGTGCCGCGCGATCGCGTCGTCGGCGATCGCGTCGAGCCCCACGCCGCCGATCTGCGAGGGCGTGTCGGGGAACCACTTCTCGAGCAGCTCGTCGCCGAGCCCGATCGCTTCGAAGATCTGCGCGCCGCGGTAGCTCTGCAGCGTCGAGATCCCCATCTTGCTCATGACCTTGAGGATCCCGTGCTCGACGGCGCGCTTGTAGCGGCGCTCCGCCTGCCCGGGGTCGACGTCGCCGAGGCGGCCGTCGCGCGCCGCGGCGCGCAGGGTCTCGTACGCGAGGTACGGGTTCACCGCGCCCGCGCCGTAGCCGATGAGCAGGCAGAAATGGTGCACCTCGCGCGGCTCGCCGCTCTCCACGATCAGCCCGCAGTTCTTGCGGAGCCCCACGCGGATCAGGTGGTGGTGCACCGCCGACGTCGCGAGGAGGCTCGGGATCGGCGCGCGCTGCTCGTCGTGGCCGCGGTCCGAGATCACGAGCAGCGTCGCGCCCTCGTTCACCGCGCGCTCCGCCTCGCGGCTGAGGCGCTCGAGCGCCTGCTCGAGGCCCTCGCGGGTCGGGACGAACAGCGCCTCGAGGGTCGTCGCGGAGAGGTCGGGGCGGCCGAGCGCGCGGATCTGCTCGAGCTCCTCGTTGTCGAGGATCGGCGTCGTGAGCTGGAGCTTGAGGCAGTGGCTCGGGCTCTCCTGGAAGAGGTTCGACTCAGCGCCGAGCGTGCTCCGCAGCGTCATCACGAGCGCCTCGCGGATCGGATCGATCGGCGGGTTGGTGACCTGCGCGAAGAGCTGCTGGAAGTAGTTGAACAGGAGCTGCGGGCCCTCGGCGAGCACCGCGAGCGGCGTATCGCGACCCATCGAGCTGAGGGGCTCCTTGCCTTCGCTCGCCATCGGCTCGACGACCCGCAGGACGTCTTCCTTCGTGTACCCGTGGACCCGCTGCGCGCGCGCGAGCAGGCTCGGCGGCAGCGGCGGCGGCGTCGAGCCGCGCGGCGCCGGCGGCACCTCACCCATCGTGACGACGTTCTGGTCGAGCCAGCGCCGCCACGGGCGCCGCGAGGCCTGCGTGGCCTTCAGCTCGGCGTCCTCGACGAGGGTGCCGGCCTCGGTGTCGACGAGGAGCATGCGCCCCGGCCTCAGCCGGCCCTTCTCGCGCACGCGCTCGGGCGACAGGTCCAGGACGCCCGCCTCGGACGCGACGACGATGTAGTCGTCCTTGGTGATCGTGTAGCGCGCGGGGCGCAGCCCGTTGCGGTCGAGCACCGCGCCGACGAGGCGCCCGTCGGTGAACACGATGCACGCGGGGCCGTCCCACGGCTCCATCACGCACGAGTGGTACTCGTAGAAGGCGCGGCGCTCGTCGTCCATCGACTCGTGCCCCTGCCACGCCTCGGGGATCATCATCATCATCGCGTGCGGGAGCGACCGGCCGGTGTGGCGCAGCAGCTCGAGCACGTCGTCGAACATCGCGCTGTCCGAGCCCGTCGGATCGACGATCGGGAGCAGCTTCTGGATGTCCTCGCCGAAGACGGGTGAGACCAGGCTCGGCTCGCGCGCGCGCATCCACCCGATGTTGCCGCGCAGGGTGTTGATCTCGCCGTTGTGGGCGATGCGCCGGTACGGGTGCGCCCGCGACCACGAGGGGAAGGTGTTGGTGCTGAAGCGCTGGTGCACGACCGCGATCGCGGTCTCGGTGCGCTCGTCGGCGAGGTCCTTGTAGAAGCGCGGGAGCTGCTCGGGGGTGAGCAGGCCCTTGTAGACGACGGTGCCGCGCGAGAAGGAGCAGACGTAGGGGTACTCCTCGTCCTTGAGGCCGCGCCGGGCGATCTCGTGCTCGATGCGCTTGCGGATGACGTAGAGCTTGCGGCTCAGCGCGTTGTCGTCGGCGCTCAGCGTGCCGGGCCCGACGAAGAGCTGCGCCACGTGCGGCCGCGACGCGTAGGCGCCGGCTCCGCACTCGCTCGGATCGATCGGGACGTCGCGCCAGCCGAGCAGGTCCTGCTGCTCGTCCCGGACGATCTCCTCGATGAGCGAGACGCACTCGGCGCGGTGCGCCTCGTCGGCGGGCAGGAACATCATCCCGACGCCGTAGACCCCCGGCCGCGAGGGGAGGGTGAAGCCGAGCCGCTTCGCCTCTTCACACAGGAGCCGGTGGGGGATCTGCATGAGCACGCCCGCGCCGTCGCCGGTGTGCGGGTCGCTGCCCTCGGCGCCGCGGTGCTCGAGGTTCGTGAGCACCTCGAGGGCCGACACGACGAGGCGGTGGCTGCGCTCGCCGCCGATGTGGGCGACGAAGCCCACGCCACACGAGTCGTGCTCGAAGTCCGGCCGGTAGAGCCCGCTCATCGTCGCCTCCGTCTGCTGGTCGGGTCCTCCGCGGCGCCCTGAGGGATCGGCACGCGGGATCGCTCGGTCGCCGTCGAGAGGACGACCATCGTCTCGGTCTGGGTCACCGCCTCGACGCCGCGCAGCGACGAGATCAGCCGCTCCAGCGACGCCGTGTTGGCGGTCTTCACCTTGAGGAGCAGCGTGTGGCCGCCCGTCACGTGGTGGCACTCGAGCACCTCGGGCCACTCCGCGATCTCCCCGAGGAACTCCTCGATGTCGCGCGGGTAGTTGATCGAGATGCCGATGAACGAGGTGATGTCGAGGCCGACGCGCCGCCCGTCGACGGCGGCGTGGTAGCCGGTGATCACCCCGGCCGCCTCGAGCTTGCGGACCCGGTCGAGGACCGCCGGGGCGCTCAGCCCGACCCGCTTCCCGAGCTTGGCCAGGGGCGTCTTGCAGTCGCGCTGCAGGACCTCGAGGAGCTCGCGGTCGATGGCGTCGAGGGGACCCATGAAGGGGTGGAACCATGACGCGCATGACGCACCACGTCAATAACCCAATTCTGCGGGTATGCTCGTTCGCCTAACGTTATTAGGTAGCGGTGAGCGTGCGTCGTGGAATTTCACGCGGAGGACGCGAAGGGGCAAAGAGGGGACGGGGGTCGGCGGGACGGTCGGTCGCAGGCCTTCACGACCGACGCGACCGCCCCTTGCGTCCACCCCTGGCTCCCCTCGCGCTCCTTTGTTCCTTCGCGCCCCTTGCGCGAAATTCCACGACAAGGGCCGTCTGCGGCCCGGTGATCGGCGAAGAGGCGTTGTGGAAGGTGAACGCGAAGGGCGCGAAGACGCGAAGACGCGAAGGGGGGTGGGGGGACGGGATGGACCTGCACGGCCAGCCAGGTGCCATGCCTGCGACCTCATTTGGGGAGGGCTAAGGTAGGAGCCGTCACGGGAGGCTGGGGACCGCGTCGGGGGCGCCGTACCGGGCTCGGGGCCGACCGAGCTGGAGCTCCGTGTTGCGGCCCCAGCAGAGGACGGCGCCCGAGTCTGTCCGCGCGCAGGAGTGCCAGCTCAACGCCGAGGTGGCCAGCTCTGCCACGTCGCGGAGCGTCGTCATCAAGCGAGGCGTGCGGAAGTCCGTCGGCTCATCGACGGGGTCCGGAAAGAAGCCATAGTCGGGCTCTGCGCGGCCCCAGCACCAGACCCTCCGAGACGAGTCGAGCGCGCACGCGGACAGAAAGCCCGCGTACACCTGCTCTGTGGAGAGGCCGTCTACCACGGCGGGAGCCGGCGTCGCCCCCGGCAGCCGATCGGGGACGTCTCCCCAGCACCACACGCTCGAGGCGACATCGACTGCGCAGGTGAAGTGCTGACCTGCCGAGATCTGTACGAGCGGAGGGAGCCCGGGCACTGGGAGCGGCCGATCCCGCAGCTCGGACGGCGCGACGCCGAGCTCTCCGCGGGAATTCGCTCCCCAACAGGAGGCCACCCCAGAGCGATCGAGCGCGCACGCGTGCTCGAGGCCGACGCTCACCGCGACGGCGTCCGACACGTCGGCGACCCGGCCCGGTAGCCGTGGCGGGCGTGGAGATTCGTCGGACGGCCCCTGCCCCGTCTGTCCGAGGTCGTCGGCGCCCCAGCAGAAGACTTCCCCTTCACGCGTCACCGCACAGGTGCTCTGTCCGTTCGCCGACAGCTGCGTGGACGGCGGCACCCCGTCGATCGCCACGACTGCGGTGGAGAGCGGGGGCGCTCCATCCGAGCCCTCGACGGCACACTGCAAGGAGCCATTCGCTCCCCAGCAGAGCACCGCTCCGGTCGAGTCGAGCGCGCAGTCGTGATTCGTGCCCGCGGTGATCGACATCAGGTCTGCCGGGAGCCCCGGCACGGGTGTCGGTTCATTGCTCGGACTCCCCAAGGGGAAGGCTCCGCTTTGTCCAAAGCACCACACACCCATGTCCTCGACGAGCGCGCACGTGTGCGTGAAGCCCACCGCCAACGTGGCGAGCCCTTGGTTCGAAGCAGGTACCCGCTCTCCTACCTGTAGGTCGGTGCGTCCACATCCCAAGGCCAGGCCTAGAAGCGACAAGAGCAGGATGGTACCCTGCGACTTCGTTCGGCCAGGGGCCGGATGGGGGAGGTGGAGAATGCGGATAGGTCCCTTTGCCGTAGTTGCGGCGATGGTGTTACTGGCCGAGGGCTGCATCATCCCGAGCGACCCCACGCGATACCAGAGAGTCGGCGGGTACACGGAGGCCTCCTGTTTCTGCGCGATCTGCGCGGAGGCCCCGTTCTGCCTGGTTGGTCTGGACCCCGACGGCGACCCGATCACGACGCCCCTCGGGACGGGCGAGTCCTGCCCAGCCGAGACGATGCAGAGCGTGGAAGCCTCTCGCGTCCGCCCCGAGGGGACCCTCGCGGCGGGCTTCTTCTGCGTGGCGCCAGACGGTAAGAACCCTTTCTTCAACGCGGTTACCTGTCCGGACATCTTCGACGAACACAGCGAAGAGGACCGAGGGCCATACGAGAACGTCGAGCCGTGCATCGATCTCCCTCCGGAGTGTACTCCCGACGAGTGTCCGGGCGACGAGGATCCCTCGCTCTGCTCGACCCTGGCTTACCTGGGCCCGCGCCGAGCCACCTGCATCCATCAAGACACGGTGGATCCCCATACCGCCGAGCAGGCGCAGGTGGAAGCGACACGCCAGACGGTGGGTCAGTGCGAGACTGCGGCGTCGCCGCCCATCGAACCGGCCCGCTACTGCTTCGCCTCGTGCGTGTGGACGACACAGATCGCCAGAGAGGTCGAGGGACTGTGCACGGGCCCGGTCCCCCCCGACAGCGGTGGGAGCGTCGCACCCCTCGTGGAGGCGAGCACACCGCGACAGACCACCCACTCGGCGGTTCATATCCAAGTCGCGCCGACCTCCACCGCAACGATCCACGTACGGACCGACCTTGGAACGTTCTCGGGGAATGTGCACGTCGCAGGGGTTTTGGCGATTCATGCGCCGGGCTGCCGCATGGCCGAGCAGAGCTGCGGTAACGCGGGGGTCACCAGCGTCGGTCTCCACGCGACCGAGGACCTCAACATAGCCACCGAGACCGTCCGAGACATCGAGGCATTGAACCTCCAAGCCCTTCCGGGGAGCCTCGTGGGCGTGAGCCCGAACGAGAGCATGCTGACGATCGAGAGCGGAGCGATGATTGCGCGAGGAGAGAGGGGGGGCAACCTCGAGTCGGGGTCGATGGACCTGTCGAGCCCGGTCGTGGCAATGATCAATTGGACGACAGGGTCGTTCACGTTCGACGCCATGTTCGACGCGCCGGATACCTCTCTGGAAATTCATTTGGACGGCGTGCTGCCCAACCTCCCGCCCTCCGCCGATGCGGGTGCAGACCAGACGGTGGAGTGTGGGGTGGGCCCCGTGGAGCTGTCGGCGTCCGGGTCGTCCGACCCCGATGGTGTATCCGACATCGTCGCGTACTCGTGGTCGCGAGCCACCCCCGGCGGAGTCGTCCCCGTCGCCCTCAGGCGGGACGCCACGGTCGAGCTTCCGCTTGGCGCCCATTCGCTGGCCGTCGCCGTCTCAGATACCAGGGGCTATGTGGATGTGGACGGTCTGCATGTCTACGTCGAGGACACGCGGCCGCCAAGGGTCGACGCGGAGCTCGTGACGGATTGCGTCTGGTCGCCGGATCACACGCTCGCTCTTTTCCGGCTCGGTGAGGAGCTTCGTGCGACATCGTCCGACCTCTGCGATGGGTCGACCAGTGTGCGAATCGTCGACGTGTACTCCAGCGAACCGGCCGATGGCGCTGGGGATGGCGCGACCCCCGTGGACGTGAGGTTCGGTTCGGGGGCGTTCTGCGTTCGCGCGGAGCGGAGCGGCATGGGGCGGGGCCGCGTCTATACGGTGGTCATCGAGGCCGTGGATGATGCGGGGAACGTCACTCGCGAGAACGTCGAGGTGCGGGTGCCGCACGACCAGCGGCCCCCGGACCGCTGCGACACCGGCGGTCTCGTCCCGCGTGTCGCAGACGACGACGCGCGCTGCACGGCGAGCGTGCCCTTGGTCGTCGCCGGAGGTGGAAGCGCCGAAGACTCGAGCCCACGCCTCGGTCCGCCGGCCGCGTCGGCGACGGCACCCGATTCCGGATGTGCCGTGTCGCGCCCCGGGTCGAGCTCCGGCGCGTGGGTCTTGTGGTTCGCGATCGGAGGCTGCGTTGTCTGCCGGCGCCAGCGCAGGCGCTAGCCTAGACCGACTGCTCATCGCGTGCCTCCTCCTCCCAGCGCTTGGATGTAGTGGCGGAGAGGGTGCCGTCGACGCCAGCGAAACGACCGATGGAGGACCACTCGAGACCTGCGTCATCGGGGCGTGGGAGCGACCCTCGGGCTTTGGCGAGTGCAACTGCGTGAGCCCCCGGCCGGCGGCCGAGTGCGACCTACCGGACTGCGAGAAGGTGCATGTCGTCGTGATGCGCGAGTCGGGCAGCTTCTGGGAGTCGACGTTCGAGCGGTCCGACTCACGTGGGACCTTCACCGTGGTCGACACGTGCCCACCCGTTCCCACGGTTCTCGCCTATACCTGGCGGGCGACGGGCGGCCGGATCGTCCAGGAGGACATGTTCGGGGGGGGCACCACGTTCGAGGCAGCGTGTTCGGGGCACCGGCTCGTGACCCACGAGCTCTACGAGTACCGTCGAGCTCCGGCCGGCTTCATCGACGGCGCGGAGGACGCCTTCGCCGCCAGGGACTGCACCGGCTCCTACACACCGTGAGAAGCCTGCCGCCGTCACCGAGGGTGGTCACGCGATCACCGTTCATCCGTACGGCAGCGCCCCGGTCTCGGCACGACCAAGTCCATCGCTCGCGCGACCTTCCGCTCCGATCGGAGCAGCGTGGGCGGCCCGATCGCCTGTGAGCGCCACCGACCGCGGCTCCAGTGGTAACCTGCACGCCGGTCGATGGAAGGACTGGAGCATCTCCGCGCCGCGTACCTCCCTCGGCTCGGCGCGCAGCTCGACGAGCTCACCGCTCGCCTCCGGGCCGCCGACGTCGGCGAGTCCACGCGCATCGCGCACAAGATCGCGGGGGCCGCGGGCTCGTATGGGCTCGGCGAGATCTCCGCGATCGCGAGGCGCGTCGAGCTCGCGCTCGAGGACGGCGCCTCGTGCGACGCGCAGGCGGCCGACGTCGACGCGATGCGCGCGGCGATCCCCGTCGTCGAGGCGCCCGATGACGCGCCCGTGATCCTCGTCTTCGACGACGCCGCGACGCCCGCCGCCGGCGGGGACGTGCTCGTCGTGGCCGATCCCGTCGAGGCGCTCGGCGTCGCGATGGACCGGCCCCTGGCCGCGCTCGTGATCCCCTACACCGGGGGCGCTCGCGGTGGCCGCGCGCTCCTGCGGAGCCTCGCTGGCGTCGCCGAGGTGCGCGACGTGCCGTTGTTCCTCGTCTCGGTCGACCCGACCGAGGCCGACGCGGTCCAGGGCAAGCTCGGGGCGCGCGCGGTCTTCGAGGGCGGCTTCGACGACGCGCTCCTCGCGCGCGTGCGGGAGGCGCTCGCGTGAGGGCCTGCACCGAGTGCGGGTCGGTGAACCCCGTGGAGGCGCGCCGCTGCCTCGTCTGCGACGACCCGCTGCCCGCGGCGGTCGAGGACCTCATCGACGGCCGCTACCGCACCATCAAGGAGCTCGGGCGCGGGGCGAACGGGGTGGTCTACGCGGCGCTCGACGTCGCGCTCAAGCGGCAGGTCGCGCTGAAGTTCCTCGCGCCCAAGCTCACCCAGAAGCCGCGGGCATTGAAGCGCTTCCAGCGGGAGGCGGTGGCGCTCGCGTCGATCCGCTCCGACCACGTCGCGCAGGTCTTCTCCTTCGGCATCGAGCAGAGCGCCTTCTTCTTCTCGATGGAGCTCGTGCTCGGCCGGAGCTGCAAGCGGATCATCCAGCAGCAGGCCGACAACCAGGAGTGGATCCCCGTCCACCGCGCGCTCGTGATCCTGATCGAGATGGCGCGCGGGCTCGCCGCGGTGCACTCCGCGGGCATCGTCCACCGCGACGTGAAGCCCGACAACGCGGTGGTCGAGCAGGGCACGGGCCGAACCGTGCTCGTCGACTTCGGCCTCGCGGTGACCGGCGACGAGCCCGGCGACCACGCCGTCGTCGGCTCGCCGGCCTACATGGCGCCCGAGCAGATCCGCGGGACCTCTCGGATCAGCGCGCGCACCGACGTCTACGGCCTCGCCTGCGCCGGCTTCCACCTCTTGACCAACCGCCTCGTGTTCCAGACCGACGACGTCAAGGCGATGCTCTCGCTGCAGCTCAACGAGGCGCCGCCGCGGCTCTCGAGCTGCCGCCCCGAGCTCGAGCCCCTCGACGAGGTGTTCCTCCGCGCGCTGTCCAAGGACCCCGAGGATCGCTTCTCGAACTGCGCGGAGATGACGAGCGCGCTCGAGCTCGCGGGCGCGCCGTGGCTCAAGCCCAGCCTGCCCACCGCGCCCTCGGGCGAGTTCGAGGAGCCGGTCGCCGCGCGCATCCTCGTGGTGGACGACGACGACGAGTTCGCCAAGCTCAGCGTCCGCGCCAGCCAGATCGCGTTCTTCGGCACGAGCAGCAAGGTCGCCCGCGCCCGCACCGGCGAGGAGGCGCTCCTCAACGCGGCCCGCAAGCCCCCGCAGCTCGTCTTGCTCGACTACGACCTGCCCGGCATGAACGGCGTCGAGATGCTCTCGCGCCTGCGGTCCCTGCCCGGCGCGAAGAAGGCCCGGGTCGTCGTCATCTCCGCCAAGGCCGGCGACGCGGCGCGCTGGCGCTTCGACGCGCTCGGCGTCGACGGGTTCCTCCGCAAGCCGATCACGATGAAGGAGCTCGTCGACGTCATCCAGGCGCTCGGCCGAGCGCGCGGCTGGATCGCCGTCGACGAAGCCGACGACGCGTAGCGATCAGGGCGCGTCGGCCAGGACGAGGGTCGCGCGGCCGCCCGGCGCGAGCGGCGCGGACGCGATGGGGCGACCGGTCGGGCCGGCGACGATGCGAGTACGACGCAGGGGCTCGGGGGTGATCTCGCACGGGGTGTTCGGGTCGTCGGCGTACGAGGGCTCGATCCACGCCTCGACCTGCTCGGACGGGCTCTCGGGCCGCCAGACGTAGACCGTGGCCAGGGCCGCGCCCGGCTCGCAGATCGTCGCCAGCAGGATGCCTCGGTTGGCGAGCGTGCCCGGGGTGCGGCGCACGTAGAGGCTCAGGGGCAGCTCCGCCGCGTGCGCGGCGATCACGGCCTCGGGGACCTCGACGCGGACGTTCGCCGCAGGCGTCGCGGGCGGCGGGGGCTCGACGCAGCCGAGCAGCGCGAGCGCGACTCCGAGGGGGGCGAGGGTCTTCATCGGGACCGCTCGATGGAAGCACGCGAGCTCGGCGAGGGCGAGCGCGTCGCGGCCGTGGGGTGTGGGGGGACCAGCGCACCCTCCGACCTGTCCGGCGCGCCGGACCCCGAGAACTCGCGCGAGAACCGCTTTCGGCCAGCGCGTGGCTGGCACGGACCCTGTAGAGGCGGGACCGCATGCGGTCTGTTCGCCTCGGCTTCGTCCTCCTCCTGTCCGCGTGCAACGCCGGGCCCTCGATGGGTCGGGCGCCCGACGCCGCGACCCCCGTCGACGCGGGGGGCGCCGGGCCAGGCCTCGACGCCGCCTCCTCGGTGGACGGCGGCGACGGGGTCTGCGCGGACGTCACGGTGGAGCTGCGGCGCGTCACGCCGACGGTGATGTTCCTCGTCGACCAGTCGCTGAGCATGGAGAACGAGCTCGGCGCGACGACGCGCTGGGACGCCGTGCGCGACGCGCTCTTCGGCACCAGCGGCGTGGTCACCGAGCTCGACGGGCTGATGCGCTTCGGGCTCGCGCTCTACTCCGACCTCGCGGGCGACGCGACCTGCCCGATGATCGAGCAGGCGGAGCCCGTGATGGGCGACGCGCCCGGGCTCGCCTCGCTCTACGACGGGGCCGCGCCGCTCGGCGAGACGCCGACGGGCGAGTCGATCGACCTCGTCGCGGCCACGCTCCCCGACGGCGGCGCCGACCCCGTGCTCCTCGTCCTCGCGACGGACGGAAACCCCGATCGCTGCGCGGCGCCCGACGGTCACGACGACACCTCGCGTCGCCTCTCGGTCCAGGCGGTCGAGCGCGCCCGGGCCCGCGGGATCACCACCCACGTGATCGCGGTCGGGGTGGGCACGGTCGCCGCGTCGCACCTCGCCGAGCTCGCCCGCGCGGGCACCGGCCGACCCGACGCGCGCTACTGGGAGGCGGGCGACCCGGCTGCGCTCACCGCCGCGCTCCGCGAGGCCGTCCGCGGCGAGCTGTCGTGCGTGTTCGAGCTCCGCGGCCGCGTCGATCCGACGCAGGCGTGCTCCGGGACGGTCAGCCTCGACGGGAGCCCGCTCGCCTGCGACGGCGGCGACGGATTCCGCCTGCCCGACGAGTCCCACATCGAGCTGACGGGGAGCGCCTGCGACGCGCTCCTCGAAGGCGGCGGCGCGCTCGACGCCAGCTTCCCCTGTGACGCCCTTCTCATCTGAGGTCCGCGATGTCCGCACGAATCAGCCTGTCCTTGATCGTCCTGCTCGCCGGGTGCGCGCCGGCCACGATGCGCTCGCCCGACACCGACGCCGGCGCCCGGCCGCCCGGCGAGGACGGCGGCGCGCCGCCTCCGATCGACGCCGCGCTGGCTGGTCGCGACGGCTCGACGACGCTCCCCGGCACCGACGCGGGGCCGTCCGCCGCCCCAGTCGACTGCGGCGCGATCGAGGACGGCGGCTACGAGCTCTGCGCGTCCTCGGACGTCGGGTGCGAGGGCGTCTTCCGCGGCTCCGAGGGCTGCGCCGCGCTCTGCGCGAGCGCGGGGCTGGTCTGCGTGATGGGCTACGAGGACGTCGACGGGATGTGCGCCGCCGACCACGCCCGCCCCGAGCTCGGGTGCGGCGCGACCGGGCACCAGTCCGACTACTGCGTCTGCGCTCGCGAGGCCGGGCCGTGCGTCCCCCGCACGTGCGACGCGACCCCGCTGGCGTGCGGCGCGGTCTCGGACGGCTGCGGCGGCACGATCGACTGCAGCGCCACCGCGTGCCCGTCCGGGACGAGCTGCGAGGGCGGCGCGTGCCGCGGCGCGGTGGCCTGCGACGCGACCGACTGCCCCGCGTTCCCGGGCGCCGAGGGTGAGGGCCGCAACGCGCGCGGCGGCCGCGGGGGCGACGTCTACCACGTGACCTCGCTCGGCGACTCCGGCAGCGGCACGCTGCGCGAGGCGCTCACCACGGCGCGCGGCCCGCGCACGATCGTGTTCGACGTGGCCGGGCTGATCGACCTGCGCTCGCCGCTGCGCTCGACCGCCTCGCGCCTCACCATCGCCGGCCAGACCGCCCCGGGCGACGGGATCACGATCCGCGGCTACCAGGTCGACCTGCGCGGCGACGACCTCATCGTGCAGCACCTGCGCTTCCGCGCGGGCGACATCCGGAAGAAGACGGCGACGCGCGACGGCTTCACCGAGGACAGCCTCACCGTCACGGGTGAGGACATCATGATCGACCACGTGTCGGCGTCGTGGGGGATCGACGAGAACCTGAGCGCCGGCTCGACCGCGTGGGATCGCATCACCGTGCAGTGGTCGATCGTGAGCGAGGGCCTCTACCACACGCGCCTCTTCCACGGCGAGTACGACCCCGACCACCACGGTCACTCGATGGGCAGCCTCTTCAAGCCCAACGCTGGAGACTCGCACGTCACCTTGCACCACTGCCTCTACGCCCACAACGGCAACCGGAACCCCGCGATCGGGAGCTACACGAGCTCGCAGACGCAGTACGCGCAGATCATCAACAACGTCCTCTACGACTGGCGGGACAGCGGCTACACGAGCGGCGAGGCGGCGCGCGTCTACCTCGACTACGTCGGCAACTACGGGATCTTCGGGCCGAGCAGCTCCGACCGGCACCTCTTCGACGCGTCCGCCGCGTGCCACGTCCGCGTCTACCAGAGCGGCACCTACCGCGACCTGAACACGAACGGGCGCATCGACGGCTCGAACGACGGCTGGTCCGCCGTCGTCGGCGACTACGACAGGGAGAGCGCCCCGCGCGGACGCCAGCCGGTCACCACGCAGCCCGCGCCCGAGGCCCTCGAGCTCGTGCTCGAGCGGTCGGGCGCGCGACCGTGGAGCCGCGACGCGGTGGACCGCCGCGTCGTCGACGAGGTCCGCACCGGCCGCGGCCGGATCATCGACTCGCAGGACGAGGTCGGCGGCTGGGGCACGCTCGCCACGGGCGCCGCGCCGGTCGACCGCGACCGCGACGGCATGCCCGACGACTGGGAGCTCCGCGCGGGCACCGACCCGGCGCGCGCGGACGACGGCGGCGACGTCGACGGCGACGGCTACACCAACCTCGAGAACTACCTGCACTGGGCCTCGCGCTATCCGCGCTGAGGCGAGTCGCACCGCGACGAGAGGGCCGAGACGTCTGGCCACGACGCGCCGAAGCGCGCCGTGGCCGCCGGGCCATGGGCTCACCGAGGTGAGCCTGGTTCCCACGCGTCACCGTCGTCCGTGGACACTCCGAGGAGTCCGCGCGCCGAAGCGCGCGGGACGGCTTCCGCCTTCGCTCGCGTCCCTCGCGGGACGGTCGCTACCTTGGGGCCGTTATAGTTACGTGTAGTCTCGACGGCATTCGCGGCGCGAGGCCTCCCGCCCGAGTCGAACGGGCTCCTCGGCTGGACCGAGCGCGTCGCCGTGACGCTGGGGAGGCGAAGAAGAAGGCCGACGAGGGTTCGTGGAGACGGACAGGTTGAGTGTAGTCCCCATGGCATTCGGCCCCGAAGAGGGGGACTCGCGGCGGCCGCTCCTGAGCGAAGCGGCCGCCGGGTCCGGTGAAGAGCACAGAGCCTCGTCAGAGGCTCACGCTCTGGATGAGGTCGACCCAGCGCGAGGCGCCATCGGCGCCCCGGGCGAAGGCCTCGACCACCTCGAAGACGGCGTCGGAGAAGCCACCCACGTTCAGGATGTCTCCCGCGTCGCGCGCCTGCGTGTGGGCGTACGGCTGGATGTCGATGCAGACCATGCGCGCCTGCGGGCAGCGCTCCTTGAGCACGTTCCACTGACGCATCGTCTCGGTCGCGCCGTGGCGGCGCGTGTCCACCCACGACTCGTTGTCCGAGACGTACACCACCAGGTCCGCCTTCGCGCGCTCGGCGTTCAGCTTCGCGAGCGGGGCCGACACGTTGGTGCCGCCGCCTCCAATCGAGGCGAGCTTCTGCGCGTTGGTCATCACCGAGTCACGCGGGTTGAGCTCGATCGAGACACACTTCGTCTCGAACGGGACCACCCGCGCGCGCGGGTTCTTGCGGACGACGGCCGCCGCGAACAGCGCCGCGACGTCCACGCACTTCACCGAGCTCGTCGAGCCCTTGCGGTAACCCGTCACCGGGGACTGCATGGAGCCCGACACGTCCGGGAAGACCCACACGTTTCCGTCGAGCGCCGGCACGTTGGCGAGCGCGTGCTCCATCGCGTCCTGGAGCGCGTTCTTCACCTCGACCGGCACGTCGTTCGCGTTCGCGTACGCGACCATCAGCTGGTACGGGAAGGCGCGGGCCTTCTCGATCCGCTTCGGATCGCGGAGCCGCTCGGCGACGAGGTCTCCGAGCCCCTCCACCTCGAACACGCCGTGGCGCGCGAAGGTGTTGAGGTTCATGCGCGTCATCTGCCAGCTCGCCTTGCGAGCGATCGCGCTCCACTCGGGCGCGCCGAGCTCGAGCGCCGTCAGCATCTGGAACGGCACGTCCGGGACCTCACCCGACTTGTCGGCCTTGTAGGCCTCGTAGTCGGCGACGAGCTTCGGCAGCGCGTCGGCGTCGTGCGCCTTGCCCACCAGGTAGCCGAAGAGCGCCCGCCGCGACGCCGTCGCCGGCTTCGGGTGGACCATCTTCAGCACGTCGGCGAGCGACGGGGAGTTGCCGACGGAGGCACGGAACAGCGCCTCGTCGCTCTGCGCGGCGAGCCACGCGAGGATCTGCTTCTTGGGCCGCGTCCCGAGGGACTTCCGACCCACGACGCCGCTGCGCATGATCTGCACGAACGTCCGGAGCATCCGGGCGTCGTCGACCACCCGCGCGAAGACCTTCGCGAAGAGCGCCGGGTCGCGGACCGACAGCACCGCGAGCAGCAGCGCCGGCATGTCCTTCATGTGGCCGCGCTGCCGCGCGTACACGGCCGTCTTGGCCAGCAGCTCGACGTCGACCTGCGCGGCGAGCTTCAGCACGTGGTCGAGCTGGACCTCGGCCGTCGCGTAGTACGTGCCGTTCAGGCAGCCCGTCGCCGCGAGCTGCGCGAGCGCGTGGTCCGGGCCGAAGGCGTAGGCGATCCCGCCCGCCTCGTTGACGAGGTCGGCGTGGGGCAGGTGCTTGCCAGCGTACGAAGAGAACAGAGACTTGTTGGCCATGATCGCACCTCCTGATGGAGTAAGAGAGAGCGTCCCCGGGGGGATTCGAACCCACCGTCGCCGAGTTGAGGGCCCGGCATCCTGCCGTTGGACGACGGGGACGGAACAGAGGAGCGCCACGTACGGGGATCGAACCCGTCTCACCCGGGAGACAACCGGGCTGCATCCCCAGACGCACGACGCGGCATGATGAAACAGGAGCAAGAGAAGTAGCGCTGCGACGAGTCTTCGGGAGACGTGCCTCGCGCTCTGCCAAGCTGAGCTACCGCCGCTCACGCGGCGGGTTGGATTCGAACCAACGACCTCGAGGTCCTTGTAGTCACCAGGGCATTCGCAGCAGCGGAAGGACGAGGTCACGCTCCCCACGCCCGGCCCATGAGCCACGCGCGCACCGCTCTCCAAGCGGGCCCGGCCCTCGGCCGGTTCTCCTTCCATGATCGGCGAGAGAGGATTCGAACCTCTGTGGTCTGGTTCCCGAAACCAGTGCGTGGCCACTACGCTACACGCCGATGATCGATGTCCCGGCGGCTGCCTCTCCGTCGGGACGAGTCGGGTTGTCAGAGAGCCGCGAGCCGGGGAGCACCGAGCCAGGGAGTCGAACCCCGATTTCCTGGTTCAGAGCCAGGCGTCGTGAGCCGTTGGACCAGCTCGGTACGGGAATGCGCTCGGAGAAAGCGCGTATGAGCGCATCGCACCGTGGATGAACACCACGATGAACGTTTGTTTGAATGAGGCCCCACGCGCGCCGCTCGGGGCGCGGCGCGAGCCATCGGGCGAGGCGAGCGACGGAACGAAAAAGGCCGCCTGGGGGTCCCCGGCGGCCTCGCGCGACGCGTGTGCGTGCGTGGAGTCGCCTAGGGCTGGGTATCCTCGAGGGTAGGGAAAACGCCCATGAAACGCGGGGATTCCTGCTCGGATCCCTGCCCCATCGGGTCGACGGAGGTCCGCCCTTCGAACGCGGACGACGCGTTCGGGAGCGCTTCTCCAGGGCGGCCTTGCCGCCAGTCGATGAGAGCCATGAAGGTCACAGTACCGGAGAGATAACCCCGGCCCTGCGTCGAGTCAAATGAAAAAGCGATCTTCGGATCGAGAATCTGTGATTCGCTCAATCATGGTTCTCGGATCATCGCGCGCACTCGACGCGCGCGACGAACGGGTAGCTGCGCGATCCCGCGACCACGCCGAACGCGATGAAGACGGCGCCGGGCACCTCGAGCACGCTCCCGCTCGGTCCGTTCGCGCGGTCCGGCGGCCGGATCGTGAGGCGCTCGAAGCCCGCGAGGTCTTCGCCGAAGTCGTCGAGCTCGAGCACCCCGTCGGTGACGTGTCCCACGAGCACGCGCCCCGCGAGGCTGCCCACGAAGAAGGGGCGCGACGGCAGCGCCGGGAACGTCGCGCGGTCGAGCCGCTCGAGGGTTTCGAAGTCGGTGCGCTCGAGGATCAGCGCGTCGCCGTGGATCACGAGCACGAGCTCGTCGCCCACCCGCACGGGCAGCACCAGCTCGGCGCCGTCGTCCGAGACCTGGCGCTCCGGTCCGAGCGCGCCCGCGCCCGTGAGCGCGTTCACGTACCCCTCGCGGACGCCGGGCGGCCCTTCGCGCGGGTACGTGATCACGTGCGAGCGTCCGTCCGGCCGCGGGATCGCCCCGTGCCCCGAGCCGTAGCGGCCGAGGTCGATCACCACGCGGTCGTGCGCGAGGCCGGCCGTCGGGCTCAGGTGCGCGAGGACCAGCGAGTTGTCCGTGCGCATGTCGAAGGCCATCCAGAACAGCCCCTCCCGCCACGGCTGGAGCACCGACGGATGCGGCAGCGGCACGGGCACCCGCTCCGCGAGCGGCGCTCCGTCGCGCGAGACGTGCTGCAGGATCGACGGCTCGTCCCCCGCGCGCCCGTACGCCACCCAGAGCTCCCCCTCGACCACCGCGGGCTCCGCCCACGTGAACGAGTCGGTCGCGACCGTGCTCGACGCGAGGCGGTCGAGCGACGGCGACAGCCGCTCGAACCGGACCCGCGTCGGCGACCCGTCGCTGCTCACGTGAACGAGCCCCACGTCACCGCCGGGGATCGCGACGAGCCGCGGCGTGACGCTCGACACGCCGGGGTCGTCGATCGCGACCGTGGCGGCCACGCGGACCCCGGTGCAGGGCAGGTCGCCCGCGTCGAACCCCGCGTCGAAGCCGCCATCGAGGCGGCGCCCCGCGTCGCGAGGGCTCGCGTCGGGGGCGTCCTCGACGCGGTGCGAGCGGTAGCAGCCCGCCAACGTCAGGGCGGCGAGCCCGAGGCAGCGCAGGCGACACGAGCGGTGCATGACGGGAGAGTAGCCGTCTCGGTCCGGACGGCGTGATGGTCGGCGCACGCCACACGCGCGGACCTCGGCCGCCGTCACTCGGGGTGACAGGCGGCCCGCGCGATGGAGCTCCCGATCTCGCGCATGAGCTCCCTCTGTCCGTCGGGAGTCGTGGGCAGTCGAGGGTCACACATCGACCACACCCCGCCGGGGCAGTCAGCGACCATCCGGGTCAGCCGGGGTGATGGAAAGACGCTCGTCCAACCAGGGATGGCACACAAGGGGCTGGTGGGCGCCATCATCTCCGGCCGGGCCAAGACTGCGCGGATCGCCTCCGCGTCGCCTGGGGCCGGATGGGCGTCAGCCGGGATGCCCGTGATCGCGTTCACGACGACGCGACGCGCTCCGAGTCGATGCAGACCATCCAGGTAGCGCTCGACCGGCAGCAACCGCTCCTCGCAGCAGATGCGTGAATCGCTGCAGGGCGGCGCGCCGCGCTCGAGGTGGCGTAGGTCGGCCAACGAACAGTCGTCAACACCCTCGACGAACAGCACGGCGACCAGCGAATCGCTTCGCAAGAAGCCGCGGTTCGCGCCGTCCTGGTGACCCCCCGGCTCACCACGAAACTCGACCTCGCTGAAACTGGGGGTGAGGGCCTTGAGCATCGCCTCGAGGCTCGCCGTCACGCAGCGGTCGACTCCGGGAAACTGGGCGCAGGCGAGAGCCGTCGCCGCCGCCTCGACATCGCCCGGGGACTCGACCCGTTGGTAGCGTTCTGCGCTCACAGTGCAGTCCACGGCGGGCCAGTCGTCGTTCGGGCTCTGCAAGACTCCGTCGAAACCCTCGCAAAGGAGCCACCGAAGTCCGTGTCGAGGTGGTCGATGTTAGACGTCGCAGGTGTCGGCCTCGGGTCGCCACTCGACGTTGGCCCGGTCTCGGAGGATGGCCAGCGCGCTCAGCACGAAGCCCGCCGGGGCGCACACCGCTCCGCTCACCGGATAGGACCAGTGGGTCGATCAGTCATCGAAGCCAAACGGGATGCAGTAGTCGAGCTCGGCTCGTCCGGTGGCGTGGACTTCGTCCGCGCCGAGCGTCACGTCGAGCTCGATCACCAAGCGTCCTCCACGTTCGACCTCAAGGAGCGCGACCGAGCCTGCAGTCGAGACCACCGTCGCGTCGCCGCGACGGCCCCACTTGACGAAGGCGCCCAGAGGACGCTCCGTTCTGTCGTCCAGAGCTCGCTCGGCGAAGCGCTCGTCCTCGAACACCGGGTAGACGCCAGGATCCGGGTAGCCGTCTGCATCTTCGTCGTGCCCCCAGACCACGAAGGCGATCGCGGAGAATGGATCTCTGACGGGGTTCACCTCGACGCGATCGCACGCCAGCGAATCCTCGACGTCGTCCGCCGAGACGCCTCCGTAGAGGTTCTGGGGCCCGAAGTAGCCATGCCAGTACCCCGCCTGGTAGTGAGTCGGCTCCTCCTCGCCACGAAACGCGGTCACGCAGGTTCGCGCGGCACACCCAGCGTCAGTACCGGCGTCGGGCGCGGCAGCATCGACGGTGTGCGACGCCGGGTTTGCGCAGCCCCCCAGCGCGACCAGCGCCAGCCCTACTCGGACCGCTTGTATCGCCATACCGATACCGAAGGCCCGAGCCCGATCGGCGAGCCGGTCACGGGGTTCGAAACGTAGCCGCGGAGCGAGGTCTGCCATGAGAGGTAGAGGTACGGGCCGTACGGCACGGAAGTGATCCCGCGCGTCGGGTCCGGCGCGACGGTGTGCGCCAGCCCTTGATCGGCGTAGAGGATCGGGTCGCCCTGCGCAAACGTGTCGAACACCTGCGTCTGCGTCCACTCGCCCGGGCGGTAGGTGCAGCCATCCGCGAGACCACAGTGGCTCGCGTAGCGGATCGCGTTGGTCATGGTGCGGCCTGCTACGTGCACACGTCCGCGGAAGATCGCCGCCGTCGGGGACCCTGCGAAGCGCGTGTCGGTCGGCGGACCATCGAGCGCGTCGCCGCTCGGGATGAACGTCTGGAGTGGCGGTCGCTCCACCGCTCCTTCGATCAGGTCCGTCGAGGTCTCGTAGTGGACCAACATCCGGTCCGCGTCGATGGCGTACACGTGGAGCGTGCGTCCGTCGGACGCGGCCGCGGGTCCGAAGTCGGAGCGGAGCCCAGGAACGGACCCGAGCGAATCCCAGCGTCGGCCGACCCGGCGTCCGGCCGCGATCTCGCCCTCCTCCGTCCGATGGAAGAGGTGCGCGGCGCCCGCCCACGAGGTGGCGCTCAGATCGCCCGAGGAGACGGCGGGCGTGGGGAAGGGGCCCACGGCTCCGCCATCAGTGAGCACGAAGTAGAACACGCGGTCCCCATCGCCGGACTCCGCGTAGAAGAGGAGGAGCTCGCCGCCCACGGACACCACCGCCGGCGCCCACCGGGTCCGGCCGAGCGCTTCGTCGTACGCCAGCCCGCACGAGTGGTGCGCGTGCGCGAGGGTGCATGGGTAGGCCTGGACGCGCAGACGATCACCTCGATCGACCGAGCAGAACCACGTCGTCAGACCGCGTGGCCCACGCGACTGGCCGATGGCAATTCGCCGGCTCGTGTGCGGCGGGACGGGGAGCACGAAATCACCCGTCCAGAGCCCCGACGCGTCGATCGCGGAGAGGGCGTGGAAGTACTCGGGCGTCCCTGCCCCGAGCACTCTAGCGGCGTCCTTCCACGCGGTCGCGAAGTCGGTCCAATCCTCGTTCCCGTCGAGGTGGCGGGTGAGCAGCGCGTACATCACGTCCTCGAACCGCCGACCGATGCTCGTGACCTCGATGCCCGCATGGATCTGCGGCGTCGCCTCATCGCGGCCCCCCAGGTAGGCCGCGTGCGACACGATGAGCGAGTTGGGGTACGCGTAGCTGGCGGCCTCCCCGCTTCCGGGATCCACCCAGCGGTTCTCGTTCGAGAAGTGGCTCGGTCCGACGATACACGGGGGCGCCACGCACGCGAGCCGCGGGCTCTCGGGGCTCGCCATGTCCCGAAGGGGTGAGCACGGGGGTTGCGAGCCGAAGATCCAGTCGGTCGAGCCGGTGGAGTCGCGCTCGATCGCCTGTGAGAAGACGTCGGCGATCGCCTCATCGATCGGGTGGGGGGGCGGAAACCCCTCGTCGCCGACCTCGGCCCGGAGGACCGCGTGCGTCTGTTCGTGCGAGACGATGTCGAGGCAGGCAGCGCCGGAGCCGAATACGGCGACGTCGTTGACTCCGAACATCCCTTGACTGCGATAGAAGGCGCCGCGGCTCGAGGGTTCACCGACGTCCGTGCGTGCCCTCCACTCAGCGGGTAAGCCTCCCACCCGACCGGGTGGGCGCATTGCGTCGGTCCAGCCGTCGCGGCCGTGGCGCCGACGGTAGTACTCGTCGGTGTGGCGTACGGCCTCCGCCACGAGGCCGCTGGTGCCCGGGCAGTCGAATGGGCACCCCAGCGCGTAGAAGGTTGGAGCCCCGGGCTGGACCTCGATGACCTTGGTGCCACTCCCGAGCGAGCCGTTCCCATCCCACGAGATGCGAGCCGCGTACGCGTGCCGGTCGAGCGATTGGACAGCCAGCAGACCTGGATCGATCGCTCCAATGAAGAGGAGCACGTGGTTGTCACCACTGGTCGCCCGAAACCGATACGCCGGCACGACCCCGCCGCCCAATCGCAGGAGCCCGAGCGCCCCCTCGTCGACGAACGCCGTGGCGTGTCTACCGGCCGCGTTTCTTGCCTCTTGGGGTCCTACGCGCGCGACCGTCGATGGCGCCGCCAAGCCCGCAATGTGGATCGCCGTGCTCGAGGCCTGGACGAGGCGACCGTTCCTGACCAGACACCGGATGCGCGCACCGAACACGGGCGAGCCATCGCCGGGGTGACGCTGGCGGTACTCGATCAGGGCGTCGGTCTTGCGCTGCTTCACGATGGCGGGCGGGTCGAGCCCTGCCCGGCCGCTGACGCCAAAGAGATGAGCCCAGGCCGCGACCCAGCCCGTCACGCGGTCGGCGTCCGTCGGCTCCGCGTGCGGCATATCCGTCGCGAGGTCGGGGCTCGCAACCGTCGCGAGGAAGCCGTCACGGTTCACGCGGACGCGTACTCGGTCCCCGCCCGTCGGGCTCGGCGTGCCACACGCACGGAGCGCGGCCGGCATCCCCGATGCACCGCCCGCTTCGTCGCCAGCGCTGCCAGGCGTCGCCAGCCGATCGCGAAGGTCGGTCCCGCAGGGTCCCGCTGCGACCTCGTCGACGCCATGCACGACCGGTCCGGCGAGCGACCACGAGTTCGCCGACACGAGGCGCGGAACCCCAACGGTCGCTGCCCTCGGTGCCCCCGGCGGTAGCGGCGCCGGCGAGGCCAACGGCGGTCGGTAGTCTCCCGGCCGAGCCGACAGCGGCGCACCGACGGGTCGGCTGACGCTCGGCGCCCACCCATGCTCGGGGCGGTGGTTGGAGCCCGGCCCTTCACCGCCCTGGTTCGGCCGCGCCGGCGGATCGCAGTCGCACTTCTGCGATCGATTCATCTCTCGATCTCCACTTCGGCGGTCGCGCCGACCACATCGCGGAGCAGCGCGTCCACGCGAGCCACCACGCGCGGGAGGTCGTACCGCTCCGCAACCCAGGCTCGCATCGCCGCGGGATCGGCGCGGCCGCGCAGCACGATGTCGGCGAACTCCGAGACGGTCCGGAACGTGTGCTCGCGCGGCCAGATCTCCTCGGCGCCGACCCAGTCGTGGATGACCGGCGTGAGGCCCTTGGCCATCGCCTCGGCGATGCCGACGCCGAAGGATTCGAGGACGCTCGTCGAGACGATGAAGCTCTTGTCGTCGAGCCAGGCGTCGACGTCGTCGACCCAGCCGTGGAGGGTGACGTGGCCCTGGAGGCCGAGGGCGGGGATCATCTTGTCGAAGTAGAGCTCGTAGCGGGGATCCTGGAACGAGCCAGCGAGGTGGAGGTGGTAGCGGGGATCGCGACGGATGAGCGCGGCCATGCACTGGAGCAGGAGCGGTGGGCTCTTCTTGGCGTTGAGGTAGCCGACGTAGGCGAGAGCGAAGGGGTCGCCGCGGGTCGACAGGCGCCGATGGTCGGTGGCGATTGCGTTCGGGACCACGACCGAGGGAGGCCGCGCGTCGAACCGGTCCTCGAAGATCGCGCGGAGGTGGGCGGAGACGAACACGAGGCGGTCGACGAAGCCCCAACGTACCCGGGTCGGGGCGTCAGTGAACGCCTCGTAGCTGTGGAGGCGGCAAACGACCCGGGCGTGCTTCTGGAGCCGCCGGCTCGCCTCGACGAGGAGTTCGTCGCACCACTCGAACCAGACGACGTCGGCCCACGCCATCGCGGCGTCGACATCGCGCAGCGCCGCGCGCTCGGTGAAGTGCAGACGGCGCACGTGGTGCCGCGCGGCGAGGGCATGCTCGATACCGGCGATGAAGCTCGTGCTCGCCCCACAGACGAAGGCGATCCGCAGTCGTCCATCCGGCTCGGATGGAGCTCGGGGAGGGGGCTCTGCCGTTGCGGGCTCGTGCCCCACGGGTCCAGCTCGTGAGGAAGGCCGATCGCGCGAATCGTCCCGCTCGGGGAGCCTCCGGTCGGCCACCGGTGCTGCGTACGCGAGCGGTAAGCCGAGCTTCGCCGCGACCGATGGCAGATGCGGAGCGTGCCGACCGGATCGGATCGGCGAAAGGGTGGGCGGACCTCCGGCCGCGGCGTGCCACTGGGCCAGCGCGATCGTCGCGAGCACGTGCCACGGGTCCGGGTGGCGAGGGTGGCGACGGGTGGCGTCGAGGATGGTCTCGAGCGCGCGCTCGGTCTCGCCGCCGGCGTAACGGGCCAGGGCGAGGTCGCACCACCGATGGACGAAAGCCTCCTCGTCCGGGGCCTGCGCGACGCAGCGCTGCGCCCACTCCACCATCCGTGGGGTGTCGCCGATGGCCTGAAAGGTCTGGGCCAGGAAGTGAGCCCACCGCGGCTCATCGGGCTCGTTCGCGGCCTGGGCGTACAGCAGGGGCAGCGAGCGCGATGCCTTGTCGGAAGCGGTCCCGACGTAGCTCGCGTGGAAGAGCGCCGTCGTCGGCACGACGGACTCCACGCCCACGAGCTCGTTGTGGACGGCGTACCGCCAGCGGCAGGCGCGTCGCCGGTAGGCGCGGAACTGCCAGAGCCGCTCTCCGATCCCGTCGTCGCCGACGGTCTCGACCCGAGCGAGCACGGCCTGGTGGCCGTCGCGGTCGGCGTTCGCGATGGCCGACGCGAGATCGCCGGCGCGCACGAGCACCTCGTCGGCGTCGATGCAGACGAGCCACTCGGCGCGCACGTGCTCGTGGACGTGGTTGCGGGCCGCGGCGAAGTCGTCGGTCCACGCGCGGCGCACGACACGGACCCCGAGGGCCTCGAGCATCGCGTCGGTCTCGGCCGAGGAGCGCTCGTCGAGCACCACGACGCACTCGTCGGTGAGCGACGCGACGCTCCGGAGGGCCGCCCGGAGCGACGCTTGCGACAGCTGGTCGGTGGCTCGCGCGATGACGGCGCACGCGACGCGCGGCTCGTCGGTCGGTCGCCAGAGCGGGGCTGGGTCGCGCCGCGCGGCCGCGATGGGCATCGCCTCCTCCAGCCAGGCGTTGAGGCGCTTCGTGGCCGGCGCCTCGGACGCGACGTCCCGCGCCCATCGCCACGACGCGAGCCGAGCGGCGTACAGCGCCTTGCGATCCTCGAGCAGGGCGGCGAGCGCGCGCCCGAGGGCCGCTGCGTCCTCGACGACGATGACGGGAGGGCGCGGCCAGAAGGCCTCGACGTGCGGGCCCACCCGGGTGGCCGCCGCGAGGCACACCGCGCCGTGGGCCAGTGCGTCGAGCCCCGCCGCGGTGTAGCCACCGAAGTCCGTGTCGAGGTGGTCGATGTAGACGTCGCAGGTGTCGGCCTCGGGTCGCCACTCGACGTCGGCCCGGTCTCGGAGGACGGCCCGCACCACCCGCTCGATCAGGGCGCCGTCCGCGGGGTGCGCCTCGGGCCGACGATGACCCACCACGATGGTGTCTCGTCGCGCCGGCTCGGGTCCCGGTGTGAGCACGGGGAGCGCGGGCCGATCCGTCTCTGGAGCGTCCTCGCGGAACAGGGCGGGCTCGATCAGGCGGAGCGAGAACCCGAGCTCTTCGTCGATGCGATCGGCCCGCGGGCGCTCGAAGCGGTAGCGGCCCCACGGGTGCGTGGCGACCGTGACGTCGGGCCGGACCACGGCGGCCAGCTCGGCGAAGGCGGCGAGGCTGGTGTAGTCGTCGCGTGGATGGAAGAGCACGCTCAGGGACACACGGGCGTCATCGTCGACGCCCCGATGGGCTCGGGCGCGAAGTCGGTGGTGCCACCGGAGGCTGTCGGTGCCCAGTTCCAGGTCCGCGAAGTCGAGATTGCTGCTTGGCTGGCACTGTGTGGTCAATTGCAGCACTCGCTCGGGGGATAGCAGAGGGATGCGCCGCTGCTTGATCGCCGGCAACAGACGTTTAGGCAATCGGAGTCACGCCAGCACGGCTCGCCGTCAACGACCGCCGCCTCTGGCTCGATGCAGGTGTCAGTAACTGGGTCGCAGACCCAAGGATAGCTGCAGGTCTCGCGTTCAATACCAAATCCCACGGCGGTCCGTTTGCAGGGCGCACCGAGAGCGTGGCCCGCGCCCATACAAACGCCGTCTATGCAGGATGTGTCGGCCTGGAAGTCGCAGAGATCGTCTGCCGAGCAAGTGGTCCCCTCGGCCACTGGACTTCGCGTAGCGACTGCGACGCAGACGCCAATTGATGTGTCACAGTGCAGGCCCGCCCGACACTCGCCTGCGTGACACCGCTCGCCATTCGTCGCTTCAGTGACGCATGTTGCTTCGTTGCAGTAGAGTCCCTCGGCGCATTCAACTAGCCTCGACTCTTCGACCAGTCCACAGAATTCCCCGGCTCTGGATACTTCTTCGGCAATCTCCAGTTCCTGGCATACGCGGTCATGAAGCATACCACCACATGTGACGGCGCCCCGGCTAGGACGAAGACACTCATACTCGAAGTCACAGGTGGTGCCCACGGGCTTTGAATCGTGACACCGACCCACTAGACAAGCATCATCCCTGGCGGTCGGGTCGGTCGGCACTGCGCAATACCGCGATTCGCCACATTCACCCAGCGTTGAGCAGACTTCGACATGGCTTCGTGGGCATCGGGGCACGAGAACGAGGTGGCAGGCCTCCAACCCATTGGGAGAGTAGATGATTGGGCCTGGATCGAGCGGGAGTTCGCAGGGACTGCGAAGTGCCTCCGAGCAGCGTTGTGCCGCGACCGATGCAAAAGCTAGTTCGCCGCGCTCCACACGATCCAGTTGTTGCTCGTACATTAGTCGCGTTTCAAACGCGACGAACGGGTCATGCTCCACACAAACTTCGACGCTTGGCCAACGCCAGGCGCGATCCGCACACCGGTTGAGTCGATCGCAGGATGCCAGTCGGAACTCCTCGATCCAACTCTCGAACTCGTCCAAGTGCGACGGTTCGGTGCATGCGCTCACCCCTGCATCCAGTGAGATCCCGGTGTGTGACGTGTAGCAACCATGCATGACCACGAGGGCAAGAGCAATCGTGCTTCGACTACACCGAGTACTCACGGGACAACGTGCGGGTATCTCATGTAGGGAAAGTCGCAAGAGTAGTGGAACTTTGGGCGCCGGATGCGAGGTGTACCACTTCCACAGATGGGCGAACCAGTCACAGAGCGGCACCTGGCTCGGGCGGCATCAATGACTTCCCCTGGCAGCGCACAGAAGGCGGCCCAAGTGTCGTTACCGAACCCCGGGGGAAGTAAGACCTCCCAGCATTCTCGACCCGCTGCGACGCAGCCGTGGCAGATTGGATCAAAGCCGAACCCACAGCGGAAGTGGTGCCACCAATCCCGACCATAGAGTTCCGGGCCAGGTCCGACCAAGTCGGGCCGTTGTACGGTGAGGGGGGCGCCGCCGAGCGCATGGCCTCCAAGGGGACGGGCCGAGGTCTCGCTGCAGTCAGTGCATCCGCATCCAGGAGCAGTTGGGGAAGCGCACGGGTAGTTGCGTGCAACTCCGATCGAGGAGGGTGTCACGTCACGCACGCCTGGCGGAAGGTGGGCCATGTACGAGGGGGACCCGCCTGTCGAGGCGCGTGTGAAGGGCGGGGGAGGAGGGGACGTCATCTGGGCGCCAGCACTCGGGGGGCCCGGCTCTGGGCTTCTGCGAGGCACGGGGGCGCTGAACGACGGCGGTACGTGGGTGAAGTTGTCGAACGCCACGGCTCAACACTCCCTCAGCGTGAGATCGATGCTGAGCCTGGCCTGGATGGAGGGCGGCGCCGGCGCGGTTCCGGCCTGCTGGCCGACGACGAAGACGGCGAGCATGGCGCCGAGGCGGCTGGAGTAGGTGGCGACCTCGAGGGTGCCGGCGGTGGGCGGGTCGCTGCCGTTGAAGATGATGCCACCCTGCCCGAGGGCGGCGCTGAAGAAGTCCTGGCTGGGGTCGTCCGTGGTGAAACCGTCGGAGACGACCACGACGCTCATGGAGCACCCGCTGGCGAAGGTGGCGTCGGTGTGGACGCGGACGAGGAGGTCGGCGTGCTGGTACTGCGAGCAGTCGATGCGCTCGGCGACGGTGACGAAGCCGGACCCACCGTCGCCGAGCTCGGAGAAGTCGAACTGGCGGGGAGGACAGACGCGGATGACGTGGCCACTCATGGGATCAACAGGTCTTGAGGGCGAGGTCGATGCTGAGCCGGGCGTTCATGGTGGCGGCCGGGCTCGGCTGGGTTCCGCGGACCTGGACGGCGAGCATCGATCCGAGCTCGGAGCCGAAGGTGTCGACGACGAAGGTGCCGGCCGCGGTGAGGGTGTCGTCGAGGGTGACGCTGTCGATCTCCTTGAAGAAGTCCTGGCTGGGGTCGTCGGTGGTGAAGCCGTCGGAGTAGAGGACGACCTCGATGGTTCCGCCGGAGGGGATCGTCGCGGTCGTGTGTACGCGCACCATCACGTCGACCTGATCGTACTGCGAGCAGTCGATGCGTTCACCCACCGTGATGTCTTGGTGGTCTCCGTTGCCGAGGTCATCGAAGTCGAAGTCCCTCGGCGGGCACACCCGAATCGTTCTTCCAGCCATTGTT
>JACKEC010000018.1 GCA_020633195.1 Sandaracinaceae bacterium
ACCGTGCTCACGCTCCACCGGAACCAGCTCAAGCACAACGTCGAGCTCGAGCGGGACTACGCGTCCCCTGGCGTGATCTGGGCGCGGCACGACCAGCTCGATCAGGTGTGGACCAACCTGGTCCACAACGCGCTGCAGGCGATGGACGGCGCGGGGTCGTTGCGGGTCGCGCTCCGGGACGACGGCGCCTTCTTGGTGGTGGAGATCACGGACTCGGGGCCCGGCGTCCCCGAGGACGCGCGCGAGCGGATCTTCGACCCGTTCTACACGACGAAGAGCGTCGGCGAAGGGAGCGGCCTCGGCCTCTCGATCTGCAAGGACATCGTCGAGGGGCACGGCGGCACGATCACGCTGGAGAGCCAGCCCGGGCGGACGACCTTCGCGGTCCGGCTGCCCAAGCAGCGCAGCTCGCTGTCCCCCTCGACGCGGCCGCCAGCCATGGCGTGACCCGCTACTCGCAGGCGGCGAGCTGCCCCGCGGACGGTGTGTCCGCGTCGTCGAGGCCGCCGGGGACGCCCTCGTCCGACACGACGTGGCCGTGGACGTCGGTCACCCGCAGGGCGTACGGGCCCGGCCCGAGGCCCCAGTCGGCGACGAAGAAGTTGTAGTCGAGCCGCGGGATCGAGCGCCACGAGCCGCCCGCCTCCTGCGCCTCGACGGTCGCGACGCGGTGGCGGTGGTTGCGGATCTGGAGGGCCGTCCACCACTGGTTGGAGCCGTCCTTGAAGTGATAGACGAGCGGTCCGCTGACCTCGCAGGGGACCTCGGTCCAGGTGATGGGCACGCGCCCCGCGGACCGCTCGGCGATGTGGTCGAAGGCGTCGGGGGACAGGTCCAGGTCACCGCGCGCGCACTCGGGGCAGAGGTCCACGATGCGCACCGTGACCTCCCCCATCGGGCCCACCACGTGCGCGCACGAGCCGCACACGTTCGAGCCGTCGTACTGCGGCGCGTTCATCGCCGCGACGAGGAGCTCACCGCCGCCCTGCGCGGGGAAGCCGCACGCGCCGGAGCCGTTGGCATCGTAGTAGGTGCCGTCGCCGTCACCGGTCAGGAAGCCGTCGCAGGCGGTCGCGGGGCCCGCGTCGGGATCCGCGACGGGACCCGCGTCGGCGCCCGACGCTCCTCCGTCGCGAGGGCGGCGGCCGGCGTCCGGATCGCCCGCGCCGGCGTCCTCGACCGTGGCGCCATTGCAGCCGACGAGCGCGATCGAGAGCAGCCCTCCCCAGAGCAGCGCGTGGCTGGACATGCCGTCCAGCATATCCCTCAAAACATGAAGCCGTCGTAGATGACGTGGTTCTGGGGGATCGGCGGGTGCAACGCGGCTTGCTTGGCAGCGGTGAGGCGCCGCTGCTCGGGCGTGGGTACGGGCGAGTCCTCGGCGAGGTCGAGCTCGGCGACGGGGACGGCGCGGTTCACGGGGGCCGCCTCGACGACGGGCTCCGGGCCCGTCACCGGCTCCATCGGCGGCCCGAGGTCCTCCTCGGGCTCCACGATCGCGAGCTCCGGGCTCCCTCCGCGCGTCTGGGTCCCGCAGCCGACGGTGAGCGCCGCCGCGAGGACCACGCCCCCCGCCCAGCGCGGCGCGACCGCGGCTTCGGGCGAGAACCACGGCTCGCCGGTCTCCTGGTGGACGACGAGGCGGCCGCAGACCGGCCCGTCGAGCCCCCGGGCGACCGCCTCGGCGCGCGCGCGGGTCATCCGCGTGAAGTCGATCAGCGTCCTGTCGCAGCGACGGCAGTGTCGGCCCTCGGACCGAGGCTCCATCTGCTCCCAGGGCTCCGGGCACGGCTCGGGGATACGGAACTCCATGCGGCGTGAGACCACGGGGCGGCGCCTCCCTTGGATCAGGTCTTGGGGCTGGGGTCGTCGACCGACACGAGGGGCGAGAAGAAGTTGTCCTTCTTCACGTACTCGTCGACGCGGAACGCGAACTTGTAGCTGGGCGCCGCGCGCTGGTTGCAGTCGGTCCGCTCGCAGAAGCGGCACGTGGTCCCGACGGGGACGCTCATCTTCACGGGGTCCACGAAGGGCATGTCGTCGGCGTAGACGAGCTCCTTGGCGTGGTCCGCGTGGGTCCCGAGGCCGATCGCGTAGACGGTGCCCTGCGCGAGCGAGCCGCGGTGCGGCTCCGAGTGGACGCGGGCGAAGCAGAAGTAGCGCGAGCCGTCCGGGAACACCGAGTACTGCCGGTGGATCGTGTGCGGGGTCATGAACGCGCCATGCACCGCCCACTTCGGGCACGAGCCGGTGCCGTGCGGGAACTTCAGCCCCGTCGCCGAGTAGCGCTTCGAGATGTTGCCCGCGAGGTCGACGCGCAGGAAGTGGAAGGGCACCCCGCGCCGCTCCGGGTCGCCGAGGTTGCAGAGCCGGTGCGCGACCGTCTCGTAGCTCGATCCGAAGATCGTGAGCAGGCGCTCGACGTCGTAGCGCGTCCGGACGACCTGCTCGTGGAAGGCGCCGTAGGGCAGCAGGATGGCGCCCGCGAGGTAGTTCGCGAGGTGGATCTTGAGGAGGCGCTCGGTCTCCGAGTGGCGCGCGGGGTGGTCGGCGGCGATCGTCTCGTGCAGGCCCTCCTCGTCGAGGAGCCGCAGCCCGATGGTGTGCGCGAGCTGGAACTTGCGGCGGTGCGCGGGCACGTCGACCGAGATGCGCAGGCGCCCCTGCTCCGGATCGAAGCGCCGGATGACGCTGCTCTCGTCGTCGCCCTCGACGAGCTCGATCTCGACCCCGAGGTGGTCGCGCAGCGTGCGGACGAGCTCCACCGTCGTGACGCGATCGCGCAGGCTCGCCTCGGCGCGGAACGAGTCCGCCCGCTCCTCGAGCCGCGGGAAGTAGTTGCCGTGGGCCTCGAGGAAGTCGGTGACCTCGTCGAAGGGGCTGTAGTCGAAGTTCAGGTCCGACCCGGTCGGCTCGTCGCGCTCGCGGCGCGCGAGGTCGGCGAGGAGGTGGTCGAGCTGGCCGCGGCTGTTCTTGTAGAGGTTGAAGAGCGCGGTGATGGTCGTGGCGACCTTGGGCTCGGCGCCCATCGACGCGAGGTCCTCGCGGCTGAGGTTCAGGGTCCGCAAGAGCGGCTCGTCGAGCAGGCGGGCGAGGCCATCGTCCACCCTCGGCTCGCCGAGGCTGACCATGAACTCCTCCATCCCCACGCCGTAGATCTCGAGCGCGGAGAGCAGCAGCGGCAGCTGAACCGCGCGTTTGCCCTTCTCGATCAGGCTCAAGTACGCCGCCGAGACCCCGAGCCTTCGCGCGACTTCGCCCTGCTGCAGCTCGCGCTCGAGGCGCAGCTCCCGCAGGCGCCGACCCATGTTGTCGTGGCGCCCCTTCACTTCCGCCCGACTTTACGTCTAGAGTGCGTCCCCCGCACAGGACCGCATCCGAGGAGAGAGACCATGGCCATCACACTTCCCGAGCTTCCCTACGCCAAGGACGCGCTCGCGCCCCACATCTCCGAGCGAACCCTCGAGTTCCACTACGGCAAGCACCACGCCGGCTACGTCGCCAAGCTCAACGCGGCGATCGCCGAGGACGCGACGCTCGAGGGCAAGAGCCTCGAGGAGCTCGTGCGCTCGACCAAGGGCGGCGTCTACAACAACGCCGCGCAGATCTGGAACCACACGTTCTACTGGCAGAGCATGAGCCCCAACGGCGGCGGCGCGCCGACCGGCGCCATCGCCGACGCCATCAACGGCAGCTTCGGCAGCTTCGACGGCTTCAAGGCCGCGTTCACGAAGGCGGCCGGCGGCCACTTCGGCAGCGGCTGGGCCTGGGCCGTCAAGGACGGCGAGACCGGCGTGAAGGTCATCGACACCCACGACGCGGTCTGCGCGCTCGGGCTCGGCGAGACCCCGCTGCTCGTCTGCGACGTCTGGGAGCACGCGTACTACCTGGACTACCAGAACGCCCGCCCGAGCTACATCGACGCGTGGTGGAACCTGGTGAATTGGGACCACGCGAACGCGCAGCTCTGATTGAGCACCGAACGCCCCACCGTCTCCCTCGGGGAGGCCTGGACCCTGGAAGACCTCGCCCGGCTCGCGTCGGGTGAGGCTTCCCTCGTCTTGGGGTCCGAGGCGCGAGCGCGCATCGACGCGGCGCGAGCGGTCGTGGACCGCCTCGCCGCGGCGGGCGACGGGGCGCCCAACGTCTATGGCGTGAACACCGGGTTCGGGGCGCTCGCGGAGACGCGGATCGCCTCCGACCAGGTGCGCGCGCTGCAGCGCAACCTCGTGCGCAGCCACGCCTGCGGGGTCGGCCCGGACCTGCCCACCGACGCCGTCCGCGCGATGATGGCGCTGCGCGCCCAGACGATCGCGATGGGCTTCTCGGGCGCGCGCGCCGAGATCGTGGATCTCCTCGTCGAGATGCTCGAGCGCCGCGTGCACCCGCGGATCCCGTCGCAGGGTTCCGTCGGCGCGAGCGGCGACCTCGCGCCCCTCGCCCACCTCGCGCTCGTGCTCATCGGCGAGGGCGAGGCGGACTACCTCGGCCACCGGCACGACGGGGGCGACGCGCTCGCGCAGGCGGGGCTCTCTCCGGTGGTGCTCGAAGCCAAGGAGGGCCTCGCCCTGATCAACGGGACGCAGCTCATCGTCGCGGTGGGCGCCCTCGCGACCCTCGAGGGCGAGCGGCTCACCACGCAGGCCGACCTGATCGGCGCGATGAGCCTCGAGGCCCTGCAGGGCAGCCAGCGCCCGTTCGACGCGCGAATTCAGGCGATCCGGCCGCACCCGGGGCAGGCCGCGACCGCCGCGAACCTGCGCGCGCTCCTCGCCGACAGCGAGATCATGGAGAGCCACCGGGACTGCAAGAAGGTGCAGGACCCCTACTCGCTCCGGTGCATGCCGCAGATCCACGGCGCCACGCGCGACGCGCTCGCCTGGACGCGCACCGTGCTCGAGCGCGAGATGGTCGCGGCGACCGACAACCCGCTCGTGTTCGCCGAGACGGGCGAGATCGTCAGCGGCGGCAACTTCCACGGGCAGCCGCTCGCGATCGCGCTCGACGCCGCGGCGATCGCCATCGCCGAGCTCGCGAGCGCCTCGGAGCGCCGCATCGAGCAGCTCGTGAACCCGGCCCTGTCGAGCGGGCTGCCGCCCTTCCTCGCGCCGCGCTCGGGCCTCGACTCGGGCTTCATGATGGCCCAGGTCACCGCCGCCGCCCTCGTGAGCGAGAACAAGGTCCTGTGTCACCCGGCCTCGGCGGACTCGATCCCCAGCTCGGCGGGCAAGGAGGACCACGTCTCGATGGGCAGCATCAGCGCCCGCAAGGCCCGCCAGGTCGCCACCCACGTGCGCAGCGTCCTCGCGATCGAGGCGCTCGTCGCGTCTCAGGGCCTCGACTTCCGCGCCCCGCTGAAGGCGGGAGCGGGCGTGCGCGCAGCGCAACGATTCTTGCGCGAGACCGTCCCGACCCTCACCGAGGATCGGCCGCTCTACCGCGACATCGAGGTGGTCACCGCGATGTTGGCGGAGGAGGCCCTCGTCCAGGCCGCGGAGGAGGTCGTCCCGCCCCTCCTCTGAGGCTCGTTCCCTGTAGAATTTCGCAACTGTCCCCGATATCGTACGCCGTCTCGATGACGACCACCGAAGAGCGGATCGAAGCGCTCCGCGCAGAGCTCGAAGCCACCGCCGACAGCGGGCGTCGAGCCGTCGTCCAGTACGAGATCGGTCACCTCGCGCAGCACGAGCTCGGCAACGAGGCGCAGGCCGTCCGCGAATACCTGCAGGCGTACAACCACGACCCGCAATTCCGGCCGCCCCTCATCGCGCTCGTCGCGCTCTTCGAGCGCCGCCGGTCGACCAAGAACCTCCTGCGCCTGTACGACGCCGAGGCGCGCAGCGCGACCAACGCGCGCGAGGCCGCGTCCGCGCTCGCGAACCGCGCCGTCCTGATGAGCGACCAGCTCGAGGAGGCGGACGAGTCGCTCAAGCTCTTCAAGACCGCCTTCGAGCAGGCCGCCGAGGCCCCCGACCTCGCGCTCCTCCTCGAGCACGAGCTCCTGTCGCGTGGCCAGACGAAGGCCGCGCTCGAGATCACCGCGGCGCGCGCGGACATGGTCAACGATCCGAACCTCTCGTCGCTGCTGCGGCTCGAGGTCGCGCGGGCCAAGGAGGCGGACGGCGACATCGACGGCGCCATCGCCGCCGTGCGCGGCGCGCTCGCGACGCCCGCCGCCCGGTGGCGCGCGCTCAGCGAGCTCGAGCGCATCACGCGCGCCGCGGACCGACCCAACGAGCTCGCGGCGACGCTCGAGGCGCTCGGCAAGCTCGCCCGCGCGGCGGGTCGCGGCGAGGACCGCGGTCAGCAGTCGGGCGCCTTCGCGATCCAGCGCTTCGAGGACGAGGCGGCCGCGAGCGCGCGCGCCGCGGCGCTCTTCCGCGAGGCGGCGCGCCTGCGCAACACGGTGCTCGCCGACCCCGAGGGCGCGCGCCGGCTCTACGACGAGGCGCTCGGCGTCCAGCCCAACGATCCGCTCCTGCGCTACGAGCGCATGCTCGCGTGCGAGCTCGCGGGCGACGTCGACGCGGCGGCCGAAGAGGCGACCCGCTTCCTCGAGGCCGGCGCCGAGGGCGCGCTGGCCGCGTCCCTCCACTTCCGGCTCGCGGAGCAGGCGCAGGCGCAGGGCGACAGCGACCGCGCGCTCGAGGCGCTGCGCGCGGGCCTCGCCGCGGACCCTGGCTCGGTCGTGATCCGCACGATGCTCGACGACCTCGTCCGCGCGACGGGCGAGCTGAAGGCCGCGCACGCCGGGCTCCTCGACGCCGCGGGTCGCGCCGAGGGTGACGCCAAGGCCTTCGCGTTCTGGGAGGCCGGCGACCTCGCCGCCTACCAGCTCGGCGACGCCGAGGCGGCGCGGCTCGGCTACCTCGCCGCGGCCGAGGCGGCGAAGGATCCGACGCCGATGCTCCGCGAGGGCTTCGCGGCGTCCCTCCGGCTCGGCGACGCCGAGGGGGCCAAGCGCTTCGTCGACGCGCTGCTCGCCCGCGAGCTCGACGACGAGGAGCGCGGCGCCCTGCTCCGCGACTCGCTCGAGCTGACGCGGCTCGTCCTCGAGGACCGCGAGGCCGGACAGGCCACGATGCAAGCGGCGCTCGAGGCGCAGGCGGCTCGGCAGTGGGCGCCGGATCTGGCGCGCATCGGCGCCGCGGCCGACGACGACCTCGCGATGCTCGCGCGCGCGCACAAGATGCTCGCGGAGCGCTCCGCGGACGACGAGACGACCGCCGCTCATCTCTGCGCGGCGGCGCGCGCGCAGGCGCGAGCGGGCGACGACGACGCGGCCGTGGAGTCGCTGCGCGCGGCCCTCGTCGCGTCTCCGTCGCACCCGTACGCGATGGCCCTGCTCGAGGAGGTCCTCCGCGCGCGGGGCGACGCCGAAGAGGTCGTCCGGCTCCTGCGCGAGGCGGCGGAGCAGTCCGACAAGCCACGCGCGGCGGAGACCCGCCTGCTGCTCGCCGGCGCCGCCGCGGAGGCCGCGGACGACTTCGACCGCGCGGTGCAGACCTACGAGGAGGCCGCCGAGCGGAGCCCCTTCTCCCTGGCGCCGGTGCTCGCGATCCGCCGCATGGCCGAGGCGCAGAACGACTCCGCGCTGCTGCTGCGCGCGCTCGAGGGGCTGAGCCAGCGCGAGATCGCGTCGGGGTCCCCGGGTCGCCACACGCTCGCGCTCGCCGAGCACTACGACCTCATCAGCGGCAAGCCCGAGCTCGCCGAGGAGCCGCTGCGCGAGGCGCTGCGCGGCAAGATGGCCCTCGCGGCCGCCGTCGACCTCGCGCTCGTGCCGATCCACGGCGGCGACGCCACCCGGCTGTCCGGCCTGTCGCGCCTGCTCGAGCGGGCGGGCCCGGAGGCCAAGCCCGGGATGCTGCGCGAGGCCGCGGGCGCGGCGCTCGCGGTCGGCGATCACGAGCGGGCGCAGGCCCTCATCACGGAGCTGCGCGACGTCGCGCCGCGCGATCGCTGGGCCAGCCTCGGCGCGCTCCGGCTCGCCGCGCTCGACCCGACCAAGCGCGCGGCGCGGGCCGACGCCTGGAAGAGCCTCGGCCGCGCCACCGACGACCCGGCCGCGGCCGCGGAGCTGATCAACCACGGCCTCCGCGCGCAGGCGATGAGCGACGCGTCGGCCGAGAGCGACGCGGTCGACGACGCGGTGATGGTCGCCTACGAGGTCGTGTCGATGGCGCCGGAGTCGCTGCACTCCGCGGTCGCGCTCGACGAGGCGCTGTCGGCGGGCGACGACCCCGAGGGCCGCGCCGAGGCGATGACCGGGTGGGCCGCGCACGCGGGCGCCGCGGGGCGCGCGTCGCTCGACCTCGCCCACGGGCGCGCGCTCGCCGCGGCGGGGCGCCCGCAAGACGCGCTCGCGCTCCTCCTCAAGGTGGCCGCGACCGACGCCGACGACCTCGCGAGCTGGGACGCGATCCGCGTCTGCGCGCGCGACGCCGGCGCGTGGGAGCCGCTCGTCGAAGCCTGCGATCGCATGGCCCACCTCGTCGAGGACGACGAGCTCAAGATGGTCCTCTGGGAGGAGTCCGCGGCGGTCCTGATGGACGCGCTGCACCAGGACGACCGCGCCGAGCGGCGCCTCCGCCGCGTGCTCGCGATCGACGCGCGCCGGCCCATCGCCTACGGCCGCCTCCACGACCTCCTCGCCGAGCGCGAGGACGATCAGGGCCTCCTCGGGCTCGTGACCGCGCGCATCGCGCTCCTCGACGATCCGGAGGAGCTCACCAAGCTCTACTACGAGCAAGCTCGCTTGCTCCGCTCGATCGGCCTCCGCGAGGAGGCGCTCAACTCCCTCGACAACCTCCTGATGCTCGACGAGAGCCACGTCGGCGGCCTCGCGCTGATGGTCGAGGTCCAGGTCCAGGCCGAGAACTGGCGCGGCGCGGTGGACGCGCTGCAGATGCTCGCGGGCGCCGACGACGTCCCCGGCGGGCAGCGACGCATCGCGCGGCTCGGCGCGGCGGACTTCCTCGACAACCGCCTCGGCGACACCGAGGGGGCGCTCGCGGAGCTCGGCGCGTTGCACGCGGCGGGGCTCGCCGACCTCGAGATCTACGAGCGGATGGCGACCCTCGCGGAGCGGCTCGGTCAGCACGACGCGGCCGTCGAGGCGCTCGGCCACGCGGTGGAGAACGCGCCGAGCGCGAACATCGCGGCCCGGCTCGAGCGGCGCGCGGGCGCCCTCCACGCCGAGGAGCGGCTCGACGTGCCCGCCGCGATCGATGCGTACCAGCGCGCGTTGGCGCTGACCCCGATCGACGTCCGCGCCGGTGAGTCGCTCGCGAAGCTCCTGCAGGGCGACCAGCGCGTGCAGATGAGCCTGCACTTCGAGCGGAGCCTCCGTCAGGCGCTCGGGCGCGACCCGCTCGACGCGAAGCTGCTGCGCTCGCTCGCGCGGGCCGGCGCCTGGCGCGAGGACGGAGCGCTGCAGGACGCGGTGCTCGGGATCCTCGTCGCGGTCGGCCTCGCCAACGAGCAGGAGATCGCCGCGTGGCGCTCGATGCCGCCCCGGTTCGCCCCGCACGCCGCGCTCGACGACGCGGGCCTCGCGCAGCTCGCGACCCACGGGATGAGCTCGCCCGCGCATCGGCTCGCCGTCGCGCTCGCCGAGTCGGCCGAGGAGATGGACGGCCTCGAGCCCTCCGGCTTCGGGCTCGGGCGCGGCGATCAGGTCAAGACGGACACCCCGCTGCGCAGCGAGCTGCGGCTCCTGTCGGGGATGTTCGGGCTCCCCGAGGCGGAGCTCTTCCAGGGCGGGAGCGAGCCGCAGCGCCTCGATCTCGCGCCCCGCTACAAGGGCAAGGCGACATGGATCGCCGGCCCGGGCGTCGGCCCCGGCCTCACCCCGGATCAGCGCTTCACCGCGGGCTGGCTCGCGCTCGGCGCGCGCCTCGGTGTCACCCCGTTCGTCCGGCGCGGCCCGATGGGCGCCGCGATCGCCATCTTCGCGGCCGCCGACGCCGCCGAGTCGCCCTTGCCCGCTGGGCAGGGTCGGCCCGCGATGGAGGACACGAAGAAGCGCATGTACAAGGCGATGCCCCGACGCGTCCGCAAGTCGCTCCCGGAGCTCCTCGCGGCGCTCGGCGATGACGGCCGGAGCATCGACATGTGGACGCTGGACCTCTCGCGCACGGTCCACCGCGGCGGCCTCCTCGCGGCCAACGATCCCGCGGTCGGCCTCGGGCGCGTCCTGGGTCGGGCGCCCGATCCGGAGAGCGTGCGCGCCTCGGGCGACGCGCTCGACCTCGTCTATTTCTGGTTGTCGCCGGAGTGCTGCGCGCTCCGTCGGCGGCTCGGGTTGGTGTCGTGAGCACGGACGACGAAGACGGATTCGATCTCGACGATCTGAACCTCGACGAGTGGGTCGACGACCTCGACGCGCACGCCGAGGCCGAGGCCGCGCCGATGCCGCAGCGCTCCGAGGCGCGCCCGCTCTACGAGCCCCCGTCGCCCGCCGACTTCTCGCGGCAGTCGCGGCCCGTGCCGATCCAGGAGCTCGACTACGGCGACGACGACGACGACGACGACGAGATGGAGTCGACGCGGATCGCGCAGATCCCGCAGGAGCTGATCAACTCGCTCGTCAGCCCCGAGAAGCAGCGCGAGACCGCGCGGCCGCCGGCGATGCCCGCGGTCGAGTCGGGGTCGTCGAAGAAGGTCGACATCGATCTCGACGGGCTGCTCGACGACCTCTCGTCGGAGCCGCCCGCCGCGGCCGAGGCCGCACCCGCGGCGCCCTCGCCGGCCCCCACCGACGACGACGACGCGGAGCTCGACCCCTTCTCCGACATCGACGACGACGAGGACGTCGTCTCCAGCTTCGCGCCGCCGAAGCGCGCGAGCCTCGCCTCGGACGCCGCGGTCCTCGGGCTCGAGGAGGCCGAGCTCCGCGACCTCGACGACAAGCGCGCGAGCGACGACGTGCTCGGGCTCGACGACGCGCCGCCGGCCTCGCCCCCCGCGACCGCGGAGGCGCCGTCTCTGCCGACCCCGCCGAAGCCGCGCGCCCCGCTCAAGGGCAAGCTCGGCGCGCTCTCGGAGCGCCTGCGCCCGCGCGGTGGCGCGGCTGACGGCGCGCCGCAGCCGCCGAAGCCCCCGCCTCCGGGCATCCCGCGGCCGGGCTTCCCCAAGCCCGGCGGGAAGCTCCCCCCGCTGCCGCGTCCCGGTCAGCTGCCGCTGCGCAAGCCGGGCGCCCTCCCCCCGCTGCCCCGCCCCGGCGCGCTCGGGTCGATCCCTCGCCCGGCGATCCCGCGGCCGCCCGCGCCCACCGCCGAGCCGCCGGAGGAGACACCCGAGGAGACGCCCGAGGCGATCGCGGACGCCCCCGAGCCGTCGAGCGACGACCGCGTCACGCCGGTGCCGACCGCGGAGCCCAAGCCCGCGGCCAACCTCGACGCGGATCTGGACGACCTCCTCGAGTCCAGCCCGCCGCCGACCGCGGCCCCGGAGCCGGAGCCGGAGCCAGAGGCCGACGCGGCGCCGGCCGACGACGACGAGGCGCCCGAGCCCGTCATCGCCGACGACGAAGACGACGACGGCCCCGCGCTGTCCGCCGAGGAAGAAGACGACGACGACGGCGTCGTCATCTCCGCCGACGCCGACGACGACGGCCCCGCGCTGTCCACCGAGGAAGAGGACGACGACGACGGCGTCATCATCTCGTCGGACGACGACGCGGAGAGCGGCGAGATGCTCGTCGGCGGCGACGCCGACGACGAGGAGTGGGACGAGGACGAGCTCGCCGCGATCGAGGCCGCGGAGGCCGAGCTCGCGGCGGCCGAGGCGGACCGCGGCGCCGAAGCGGCGCGCCGGTCGGTGCGCAGCCGCAAGCCGCGCGACGAGCACTTCCCGATGGTGGGCGGCAGCGCGGACGCGCTGCGCCTGCGGCGCCGCCTGCTCGAGAAGATGTCGGAGGCCCGCGAGGGCGCGCTCGCGGCGCGGCTCCTCGACGCCGCCGCGGAGCTCGCCGAGCAGCTCGGTGAGGCCGACGACGCGCGCGCGCTGTACGAGCGGGCGCTCGCCGCGGCGCCGGACGACGTGGTCGCCCTGCGGGCGCTGCGTCGGGACGCCGTCCGCCGCCAGGACTGGGCGCGGCTCGGCGCGCTCCTCCAGACGGAGGCCCGGCTCGACCTGTCGCCCCTCGAGGTCGCGACCGCGTGGACCGGCCTGGCCGAGCTCCACCTCTCGCGCGACGACGACGCGGCCGCCGCGGAGAAGGCCGCGCGCGCGGCGCTGGCCGTGCACCCCACCTCGGTCGTCGCCTCGCTGCTCCTCGCCGAGGCGCGCTGGCGGCAGGGCAAGGCCGCCGAGGCCCTCGAGCCGCTCGCCGCGGCCCGTCAGATCTGGGACGACCCGGACGCGCGCGCCGCGCTCGCGATCGAAGAGGCGCGCACGAAGGAGTCGGCGGGTGACCGCGAGGGCGCGCGCGAGCTGTTCACGTGGGCCAACGAGGTCGACCCCGAGGCGCTCGACGGCTGGTTCGGCCGCGCGCGCACGTCGAGCCGCAAGGACGCCGATCCGAAGGGAGCCGCCGAGGCGCTCGAGACCATCGCCGCGTACTGCGAGGGCACCCCGCTCGGCGAGGCGATCCTCACGCGCGCGAGCCACGTCGCGACGAGCCTGCTCGGAGATCCGATGCTCGGCGTGCGCCTCCTCGAGGGGGCCACCGGCGTCGCGGCGCTCCAGGCCCGCGCCGAGGCGGCGCTGCGCACGGAGACCCGCGCGCTGTGGGTCACCACCGTCGAGGCGTGGGCGAGCGCCGCCGGCGGCACCGACCGAGCGCTGGCCCTCGTCCGCCTCGCGGAGATCCGCGCGTCGCAGGGCGACCTCGACGGCGCGGAGGCCGCGCTGCGCGACGCCGCGCTCGCCGACGGGAGCCTCGGGACCATCCGCGTCGTCCGCGAGCTGATCGCGCGCCGGAGCGGCGACCTCGAGCGCCTCGTCGAGGCCTCCTCCGGCGGCGGCGCGCTCGCCCGCGCGGCGCGCATCGCCCGCGACAGGGAGTCTCTCAACCTCGAGCGCGAGCTCCTCGACAAGGCCGTCGCCGAGGGCCAGTCCCTCGTCGCCGCGGACGTGCTGGATCTCGACGTGGCGGCGGCGCAGGGCGACGACACGGGCATCGACGTCGCGCTCCGGCGCCAGGCCGATCGCGTGCCGCCCGAGCAGCGGATCGGCTCGCTCCTCGTGATGGCGGAGCGCGCGATCGACCGCGACCAGCTCGAGGCCGCCGAGGCGATCCTCTCCGAGGCGCGGCAGATCCTGCCGGGCGACCCGCTCGTGCTGCGTCCGCTGGGTCGGCTCGCGCTCCGGCGCGACGCCGTCGAGGCGGCCGCGCTGTGGCTCGAGGAGGCGAGCGTCAGCGCGAGCTCGCGCTCCGCGTACGCGGCGACGCAGGCGGGGCGGATCCTCCACGCGGCGGGCAGCGACTCGATCGGCGCATACCGGCGCGCGCTCGAGGCGGTGACAGGCTACCGCCCGGCCGCCTGGGCCCTGCGCCCCGTCGCGATGGAGGCCGGCGACGCGCTCACGCTCGGCGAGCTGTACGAGCAGCTCGCGGACACCGCCCCCAGCGCCGAGAACGAGGCGGGCCACCTGGTCCGCGGCGCGCTGCTCCGCGCCGAGGCCGATCCCGCGGGCGCCGGCGGGCTGCTCGAGCGCGCGCGGACGAAGACGCCCGAGGACGCCGTCCTGCAAAGCCTCTTGCTCCGTCTCGCCGGGACGACCTCGCCCGCGGAGCGCGCGAAGATGCTCGTGTCGGCGTCCGAGCACGCGCCCGCCGATCTCGCGCGCGTGTTCCGGCTGCAGGCCGCCGCGGCGTTCGAAGAGGCTGGCGACGCGACGAGCGCGGCCGCGCAGTACCGGACCGTGGCGGGCACCCACCCCGACGATCCCTTCGTGCTCGCGGCGCTCGACCGGGTCGAGGTCGCGGCCGACGAGGTCGCGCGGGTCGCGAGCCGGTACGTCGACGCCGTGAAGGCGGCGGAGTCGGACGAGGCGAAGGCCGCCGCCCTCGAGGCGCTCGCGCGGCTCGACCTCGAGCAGCGCAAGGACCCCGCGAGCGCGGTGCTGTCGCTGCAGGCCCTCCTCGAGGTCGCCCCCGGCCACCTCCCGAGCCTCCGCACCCTGCAGCGCTACTTCGCGATCCAGAAGCGCGTCGAGGACGAGGCGGCTGTCGTCTCGGGGATCGCGCGGCACGTGCAGGACGGCGCCGACGTCACCGCGCACCTCCGGCTCGCGCATCGCCTCATCATGGCGAACCCGGAGACGCCCGGCGACGCGACCGACGACCTCCTCATGGAGACCGCCGAACGGGCCGACCTCGACCTCTGGCTCGCCCCGCGGCTCCTCGAAGTGGCGCGCGCGCGAAGCGATCTGAAGCAGCAGCGCCGCGCCATCCAGGCGATCGCGAACCTCCTCGGCGCGGCCGACGAGCGGGCCGCGTCCCGGCTCCGCGCCTCCGAGCTCGAAGAGGGCGAGGCGCGGCTCGAGCTGCTGCGCGACGCCGCGCACTCGTCGCCCACGCACCCCCGCGCTGGCGAGCTGCTCGCGCGCGCCTGCGAAGAGGCCGGCGACCGGAAGGGCGCGGCCGAGGCGTGGGAGCTCGCGGGCGACGCGTCGGCGGTCCCCACGCACGCGGCCAAGGCGTTCCACGCGGCCGGCGTCCTCTGGCAGGAGCTCGGCGACCCGGAGCGCGCCGCGGCGGCCCTGACGCGCGCGAGCGAGCGGGACGTCACCTACGCCGACGTCTTCGATCGCCTCCGGGAGCTGCTCACGAAGGCGGGCGACAAGGCCGGCCTCGCGGACCTCTACGCGGCGCGGCTCGCGGTCGGCGGCGACGACGAGGCGGTCTTCGACCTCTACATGAAGCAAGCGGACCTGCGGACGCAGATCCACGATCTCGCCGGCGCGAAGGCGGCGCTCCGCTCGGCGCTCGCGCTCCGCTCGGAGGACGTGGTCGCCCTCCGCAAGCTCGCGGACATCAGCCTCGAGGACGAGGACTGGCGCGGCGCGGCCGAGGTGCTGATCCGCATCGCCCGCATCCGCAAGGAGCGCGAGGAGCTCCGCTGGGTGTTCTTCACGCTGGGCGACATCTACGACCGGCACATGCCCGACCCGCGCCGCGCGGAGGCCGCGTACCTGCGGGTGCTCAAGCTCTTCCCGCGCGACCTGCCCGCGATGGAGCGCCTCGCCGCGCTCTACGAGGGTCAGAAGGTCCACGACAAGGCCGCCGAGGTGCTCGAGGAGCTGTCGAAGGCCGAGGTCGATCCGGAGCGCAACCGCGCGCACCGCCTCCGGCTCGCGGCGCTCTACGAGGCCGCGGGCGACGCGCGCAAGACCGAGGCGACCCTCGAGGAGGCGCGCCGCAACGCGGCGACGGATCTCGTGGTGGTCCGCGAGCTCGCGGACTTCTACCAGCGACAGAACGCGACGAACGCGCTCGCGATGCACCTGCGCCGCGCGGTGAACGACTTCCGCCACGCGATCGAGTCGGACCTGGGCGACGCCGCGGCGTGGCCGGGCCTCATCGAGGTGCTGCGCTGGGGCAACCAGACCGACGCCGCGGCGGTCGCCGCGTCGGCCGCGCAGGCGCTCGGGATCGTGGACGTGGAGCTCGCGAAGCTCGTCGACGCCCGGGGCGGCGCCGAGGGGACCGGCCAGCGCGCCGCGACCGACATGCTCGACGAGCTCCTCGCGCCGCCGCTCCTGAACGCGCCGACGCGCGCGGTCTTCGGGATCGCGGGCGAGGCCCTCGAGAAGGCGCTCCCGCTCGATCTCAACGCCTACCGCGCCGAGAAGATCCAGCGCCGCGACACCACCATCCGCCCGCTCGCGGTCGAGGTCGCGCGGTGGTTCGGGATCCCGGACGTCGAGCTGTACGTGACCGCCGCCGCGCCGCGCGTGTGCGTCCCGGTCTACAGCAACCCCTGCACGATCCTCTTCGGGACCGAGCTGCTCTCGATGACCGACGACCGCGAGAAGATGTTCGTCGTCGCGCGCGCGCTCAAGATCGCCAAGGCGCAGCTCTCGATCGTCGTCCGCGCGCAGCCGAGCGAGGTCGTCGCGCTCCTCGGCGGGCTCGTGCACAGCTACGACCCACACCACATGCCGCCGGGCGTCGATCCGGCGCACGTCGAGGAGGCCGCGCGGCGCGTCACCAAGAACGTGCAGCGGCGCGGCCGCGACGAGCTCGGGCCGCTCGTCTTCGAGATGGCGGGTCGCCCCGGCTACGACCCCGCGCAGCTCGCGATGGCGGCCTCGCAGTGGGGCAACCGCGTCGCGCTCATCGCGTCCGGGTCCGCGCCCGCCGCGGTCACCGCGCTCGCGAAGCTCAGCGGCGAGCGCGACCTGCCCGCCGATCCGACGGCGCGCATCGCGATGGTGCAGCGCTTCGCCGAGGCCGCGCAGCTCCTGCGGTTCGCCATCTCCGACGTCCACTTCGACGCCCGCCAGCGCCTCCGCGGCGGTCCCGGAGCGTGACGTGAGCCCCCGCGCCAGCCGCGCCCTCGGAGGATGAGGTGCGGATCGGTCTACTGGGCCCGGCGGACGGGGACACGGAGGCCGCCCGCGAGGCGATCGAGTTCCTCCTCGGCGACGTGGAGGTCGATCAGGCCATCTACCTCGGCGACGACAGAGACGCGCTCGAGTCCCTGCTCGAGCGGTGGGCCGAGGAGGTCTTCGGCGAGCGCCACGACAACGAAGCTTTCTTGCGCCGCGCGGCCGAGGTCGCCGAGGAGGGCGACCCATTGGCCATCGAGGGCCTGCTCCACCGCGACGCGTGGGTCCGCAAGCTCGGGCGCATCCGGAGGCTGCCGGCCGCGCCCGCGCGCGCCATCGAGATGATCGCGGACCGGATCCTGATCGCGGTCCACGACAAGTCCATCCTCGACGAGGAGGACATCGCGAACGCGCAGGTCATCGTCTACGGGCGCTCCGACGAGGCCGAGATCCGCCGCTTCGGGAGCCGCTACTTCCTGACGCCGGGCCCCCTCACCGCGGGCCGCGTCGTCGTGCTCGAGACCGAGGGCGCGGGCGAGGTGGCCGCCGCCCTGTTCGAGACGACGGGCATCCCCGTGTGGCGCCAGACGCTCGCGCGGCGGACCGGGAAGGTGAGCGTCGTCCGATGAGGACGGTCGCGCTCTTCGGCGGGAGCTTCGACCCGCCGCACCTCGGCCACGTGCTCGCCGCGACCTGGGTGCTCTCGACGAGCGCGGTCGACGAGCTGCTCGTGATGCCCGCCTTCGACCACGCCTTCGACAAGCCCCTCACCGCGTTCGAGCACCGGATGCGGATGGCCGCGCTCGCGTTCGCGCCGCTGCGCGCCGCCCGCGTCAGCGACCTCGAGGCGCGCCTCGGGGGCGAGAGCTACACCGTGCGCACGCTCGAGCACCTGCGCGCCGAGGAGCCCGACGCGGCCTGGCGGCTCGTCGTCGGCACCGACCTCGTCGCGAGCATCCCGCGCTGGCACCAGGGGCACCGCATCCCCGAGCTGTGCGAGCTTCTCGTGGTGGGGCGCGGCGGCTTCGCGCGAGGGGAAGAGGACCTGCTCATGCCCGAGGTGAGCTCCACGGAGGTGCGCCGGCGCCTGCGCGCGGGGGAGCCCGCCGACGCCCTCGTCCCCCACGCGGTCCTCGCCTACGCGGCCGAGCACGGGCTCTACGGCGAATGAAGATCGCGATCGTCGGCAGGGGCCGCGTCGGTCGAGGGCTCGCGAGCGCGCTCGGGGCGACCAAGCACTCCGTCCGCCTCGTCCCTGGCCGTCAGGCCGTGACGTTGCCGGAGAAGACCATCCTCCTCGCGGTCCCCGATCCGTCGATCGCGAACGTGGCGGCCCGGCTCGAGCTCCGACCGGAGCAGAGCGTCTTGCACTGCTCGGGGAGCCTCGGCGCGGAGGTCCTCGGCGGCGCCTCGGTCGGCGTCATGCACCCGCTCGTCTCGTTCGCCGAGCCGTCGCAGCCGCCCCGTCTCGAGGGGACCTCCTTCGTCATCGCCGGCGAGGCCCGCGCGGTGGAGCGCGCACGGAAAATTGCCCGCGCCGTCGGCGCCCGCGCCGTCTTCGCCGACGTCCACGGCCCGACCTACCACGCCGCGGCGGCGCTGAGCGCGAACGGCGCGGCGGCGCTCGCGGCGATCGCGGTGCGGGTGTTCTGCGGGCTCGGCTTCGGCGACAAGGACGCCCGACGAGCCATCGGCGCCTTGCTCCGCACGGTCGGCGAGAACGTCGAGCGCGTCGGCCTACCTCGCGCCCTGAGCGGCCCCGTGATCCGCGGCGACGACGGCACCGTGCATCGCCACCGCGTCGCGCTCGAGGTCGCCGACCCGGAGGCGAGAGCCGCTTACGACGCCATCGCCCCCGCGATCCTCGACTGCGCGCGGCGCGCCGGGCTCCCCGACGAGCGAGCCGCCGCCGTCCTCGCGGCCCTCGCGCGCACGCCTCGCTGATGGCCCGCTCCGCGTGCCTCTTCGCGTCGACCCTGGCGCTCGCGGTCGGCTGCGGGCCCGTGGTCGTGTGGCACGGTCGCGGTCCGGCGCGCGCGCGGCGCGCGGTCGTCCTCGAGGAGGACGACCGGCAGCGCCTGCTCGTGGACGGCGCCCCGCAGGGCGAGTGGGACGCGATCGCGATCTCCCACCTGCGCTGGGACGAGGCGGGGCTCGTCTACCCCGCCCGCGCTGGCGAGCGCTGGCACCTCGTCGTCGACGGGGAGGCCGGGCCGCCCTACGAGGCGATCGGCGAGATCGCCACCGCCGGGACGCGCGTCGCGTACGCCGCGCTCGACCCCGAGGGCTGGCACGTCGTCGTCGACGGGGTGGCGGGCCCCGCCTTCACCAGCCTCCGCGCGGGGACGATCACGTTCGGCCGCGGCGGCCGGAGCCTGGCGTACGTCGGGCGCGACCGGAGCAGCGAGCGCGTCGTCGTCGACGGCCGGATGGGCCCGCGCTTCGACCGCGTGCGGGGCCTCGTCTCGGGCGCCAAGGGACGCGCGTTCGCCTACGTCGGCGACGACGAGGACGGCTCGAGCGTCGTCGTCGGGGGCCAGCGCGGCGAGCGGTTCGACGACGTGCTCGAGCTCGCGCTCGCGTCCGAGGAGCCCCGCTGGGCGGCGCTCGCCGTCCGGGGCGAGGCTCTGGTCCTGCTCCGTGACGGCGAGGCGTTCCCCGTCGACGACGGCGCCGCGGACCTGCAGCTCTCGCCCGACGGATCGCACGTGGCGTGGGTGTCGAGGCGTGGAGGAGCGCAAGGCGTGTGGCGGGACGGCGAGCGCGTGGGGACCTTCGCGTCGGTCCTCCGCGTACGGATCGTGCCGCGCACGGGCGCCTTGCTGGTCCTCGTGGAGGAGGACGGCGGCGTCCGCGTCGTCCACGAAGGCTCGCGCGGTCCACGCTTCGACACCGTCACCGGCCCCCTCGTCAGCGCCGCCGGCCACTGGGGCTACGTAGGGTATCGAGACGCTGGCTGCGCGGTGGTCGTCGACGGCGCGCCGGTGTTTCGCGGAGAGTGGGCGGGAGCCCTCGAGCTCGCGGAGCGCGCCGATCGCTGGGCCTTCGTCGCGCGCCGCGCGGGGCGCCGATTCGTGGTCACCGCCGACGGCCCGGTCGCGGTGCCGCGCCCCTTCGTGGACTCGCTGGTGCTCGACCCCGAGGGGCGGCGCTGGGGGCTCGCCGTCGCGCACGTCGACTCGCGACGCGTGAGCGTGATCGTGAACGGGCGCGAGGTGGCGCCGCTGGACCTCGACGAGGTGGCGGCCGGGCAGACGCAGCCCCTCTCCGGGCGCAGCGCCTCGGAGGTCGTCCGAGGGATCGTCGCCGGCGAGATCGCGCGGCTCGCTCCGCGATGAGCAATTTCGCGCTAACCCTGGTCAGCTCGGGCGCGTGCCGGTACTTTCGCGAGCGGGGGCAGATGCGCGAAGGATTCGGGCAAACGCGAGTCGCGCGCGGCGCGCTCATCATCGGTTTGGCGTCGCTCTCGCTCGTCGCGGGCTGCCGCTCGGGCCTCGAGACCGCGCTGATCCGCAACAGCGCGGGCCCGATGGACTGCCCCGCGCGCGAGGTCCGCGTGGCGGGGACGGGAGGCGATCGCTACCTCGTCGAGGGCTGCGGCCAGCGGCGGACCTTCCACTGCGTCGACGGGCACTGCAGTCGCCTCGAGGTCCAAGCCGAAGAGCGCCCGACGTGGAACGACGATCAGGTCATCGCCGCCCTGCGGGGCGTCAACTCTGCCGTGCTCGCCTGCGTCCCCGAGCGCGAGGAGCTCGAGCTCGAGGTGCACGTGACGCGGATCGGACGCGCGACCCAGTGGGGGCGGTCGGACCTGCCGCGCGCCCAGCTGAGCTGCGTCCGCGGGGCGTTGGCGAGGGTCCAGCTCGGGCAGACGATGCCCACGGGTCGCCGCGTGCGCTTCGTGTTCGGCGGACGCATCGTCTCGCAGGCGGCGCCTCCGACGGTGCCCGACGACGCGGTGGTGCCCCCGCCGCCCGAGGTGCCTCCGCCGTTGCCCGAGGACGACACGACGAGTGAGCCACCGGACACGACGCCCGAGGACTCGGGAGCAGAGACATGACAGGACGACGTGACTTCCTCGAGACCACCGCGTGGGGCACCGTGCTCGGGTCCCTCGCGAGCGGCGGCGCGCTGGCCGGGTGCGGAGGAGCGCAACACACGTTGCCGAACCGCGACGCCGACCGGCTCCTCGGGCGCCTCGAGCGCGGCCTCGAGGCCCTCCGCTCGTCGTCGACGTCCGGCGAGGCGTCGAGCGACGACGCGTTCGGGGAGCTCATCCGGCTCGGGGTCCAGGCGCTGACGGTCGCGGACGTCGCGCGCTCCATCCCCCCCGACGTCGCCGTGCCGCGCCCGCTCGCCGAGGCGGTCATCCGGGAGCTGCCCACGCTCGACCGCTGCGTCATGACCTACTCGACGCTCATCGCCGGCGCGCCGCGCGAGACGCGGCGAAACATCGATCGCCGCGTCCGCGAGGAGCCGGACCTGGTGATGCGCATCGCCGAGCACATCGACGCGCGGGCGGCGGAGCACGAGATCTCCCACGAGAGCCGCCTCCGGCTCCGGCAGATCACGACGAACGTGAACCGCCGCATGCAGCGGCAGTCGGTGGGGGCCCTCGCCGACGAGACGGTAGCGAAGGTCGAGCGGGTGGTCGCCGTCCGCGGCGGCTCGCTGAGCTTCGCGCGACGCGCCAGGACCGACGCGCTGGTGTCCGCGATCTGGCAGCAGGTCGATGGCGGCCCCCCCGGCGGGGGCGCCGCGTCCGCGCTGACCGTGCCGACCCCGCCGAGCACGCCGACCGCCCGCCTGGGGCGGCTGCAGCCGGGCCCTGTCGTGACCGACGGAGCGCCGTCGGGCGGCGAGCTCCGCTTCGACTACGACAACGGCGACACCTTCATGATCGCGGGCGGCGTCATGCTCGGCGTGGGCCCCGTCGTCTTCGGCCTCGCGGCGCTGATCGGGTTCCTCGGCTTCGCCAGCCCGTGGGGCGCGATCATCGGGGCGACCCCGGGCGGCGTGCTCGTGATCGTCGGGATCGTGCACCTCGTGATCGGCGCCCTCCGCAGCCGCACGCCAGCCCAATTGCGCGGGCTCTGAACCCGGCCTCTGGGGCCCGTTTCGTCCCCGCCCACACTCCCGGTCGGGCCGAGGCGCCGCTACATTCCGTCCATGCCCAGCTCCGTCTACGGGACCCGCCCGCCGCGGTTCGAGCGCCCCATCGCGCTCGAGGAGCACATCGCCGCGCTCCCGGCCGGCGGGACGGTCAAGGGCATGTTCGTCCGCGACGCCCTCGCCGCCGCCTCGGTCGCGCCGTCGGTGGACCTCTTCGAGCGCGCCGGCCTCGAGCCGCGGCGCGTGCTGCCGTTCTTCGACTACCCCTACGCCGATCACATGCGGCTGCTCGCGGCGGCGTGCGAGGTCTGCTGGCCGCGCGAGCCGCTCGGCGAGGGGCTCCGGCGGCTCGGTCACCGCGGCTACGAGACGCTCATCGGACACAGTATCGGGCGCGTGATCTTCGCGGCGTTCGGGAGCGACTTCGGGCGGGTGGTGTCGGTCGGCGCCAAGGGCTGGAAGGTCGGCGTGAGCTTCGGGACGGTGGAGTACGAGTCGCTCGGCGAGGGCCACGGCGCCTACCACATGCGCGACCTCCCCTGCTTCATCGAGACCTACCAGGCGGGCGTCGTCGAGGGCGCGATGCGGACCTGCGGCGTCGACGGCGAGGTGTGGGCCCGGGTCGACTCGCTGAGCCACGGCGTCCTCGAGTTCTGGTGGTCGTGAACGCGAGAACGCCCCGAGCCCGCGGTCCGCACGGGCTCGGGGCGTCGACTCCTCTCAGACCGGGCCGCAGGTGACGGTGATCGTGGCCGGGCGGTGCAGCCACTCCCACACGCGGACCTGGTAGTCGCCCGAGGCGAGCTCCCGGGTGATCTGCGCGTCGGTGCCCTCACCGGAGTCCGAGTCCTCCTGGAGCACGACGCCGTTCTGGAGGATCGACATCTGCGCGTCGGCGCCGTCCGCGTGCGCGTAGCACTGGACCCGGTGGGGGTTGGGCAGGGTCATCGTCAAGAATACTTGCCCCTGCTCACCCGCGGGCACCTGCACCGTGGTCGGCGCGCCGGGCGAGAGCGCGCCGGTCGCGGTGGGCGCCGCGGCGGCGGCGGCGGGGGCGCACGTCACGGTGAGGGTCGCGTCGCGGTGCATCCACTCCCACACGCGGACCTGGTAGAGGCCCGGCGTGAGCTCGCGGATGAGCCGGGCGTTGACGCCCTCCCCCGAGTCCGAGTCCTGCTGGAGCACGGCGCCGTTCTGCACGATGGCGAGCTGCGCGTCGCGGCCCATCGCGGAGGCGTCGCACTGGTAGCTCCCGGGCGCGGTGATGTTCAGCGCGAGCTCGGGCTGCGAGCCGGGGCCCTGGCCCGGAGGCACGGTGACGACCATCGGCGCTCCGAGGGTGAGCGCGGTCGGGGTCGGGGGCGGCGGCGTCGCGGGGACGCAGGTCACGCGGATCGACGAGGGCCGGCGCTGCCACTCCCACACGCGCACGTCGTACGTCCCCGCGGGGAGCTGGCGCGCGATCCGCGCGTCGAAGCCCTCGCCCGAGTCGCTGTCACGCGCCAGCTCCGCGCCGGCCGAGAAGATGGCCATCTGCGCGTCCAGGTTCGCGCCCGCCTCGTCGGCGTGGGCGTCGCACTGGTAGTAGCCGGGCGCCGCGAGCGTGAGGGGCAGCGAGATGGCGGCGGACTCGGCGTTGGCTCCGGCGGCGGGCGCCACGTAGCGGATGGTCGTCGCGGAGCCGAGGGTGAGCGTCGGCGCGGGCGGCGGCGCGGGCGGCGCAGGGGCGTCGTCACCACCACCGCACGCGCCGAGGAGGAGGGCGCACAGGGCGAGGGAGGAAAGCTTCGTCGTCATCTCTTGTGTCTCCTGGGTGGACCGAGCGCCACAGCGCGCTCGCGGCCCCTCAGTGCACGGCGCGTACCGGCCCGACGGCCCCGAATTCCTGGGGTCTCCGGAGTGAGCGCGAGTGAGCGCGCATGAGCGCGCGCACTCGTCGAGCAGGGCGCTGACAGCGCCCTGCTCGACGAGCCCGTGCCCGTGCCCGTGCCCGTGCCCGTGCCCGTGCCCGTGGCCGACGAGTGCGATCGAGGTCGTGGCATGGCTCGAGATCATCGAGCGCTGCAAGGAGGCACCCGAGCCACAGCTACGCGAGGCACTCGGCCACCTGGAGCGGGTCGTCTCGACGCTCGTGAAGCTGGTTCGCACGCGCGCCCGCTGACGCGTTCGGGCACGGGCACGGGCACGGGCATGCGCGCTTCGCGCGCGGCACGGAAGCAGGCTGCTTTCAGCAGCCTCTAGGACCGCTCGATGCCGTGTTTGCGCATCAGGCGATGCAGGACGTGGCGGCTCTCGAGGCCGAGCTCTCGGTACGCGCGGGACACAACCCAGCCGGTGGCCTCGAGCGCGGCGCGGATCTGCTCCTCGCTCAGCTCGGCCGGCTCCGGCCCGGTCGCGGGGCTCGGCGCGACGGCGGGCCCCGACCGCGCGGCGAGCCAGGTCCCCTCGGAGCGGCGCACCGCCTCCCAGAGCAGGGTCCCGAGCTCGCGCACGCCGAGCTCGAGCGGCTCGGTCACGAGGCGCTGCGCGAGCTCGGGGCGGAGCCGCGGGAAGGGGCCGCGCTCGGTGGCCTCGACGAAGCGATCGGCGATGGAGGGATCCTCCGCGGCCATGTCGAGCAGCAGCTGCCGCGCGATCAGCGGGACGTCCTCGCGGCGCTCCGCGAGCGGGGGGAGCGCGATCCGCAGCGAGAGCCGGGCGAGGAGATCGTGCTTGATCCGCGCGACCGACCGGTTCGTCGCCGCCACCAGCCGGAGCTTCGAGCGGCGGGCGCGGTCCTCTCCGAGGCGGTGGTACTCGCCGTCCGCGTCGAGCACACGGAGCAACTTGGCTTGCTGCTCTTCGGGCAGCTCACCGATCTCGTCGAGGAAGAGCGTCGAGTCGTCGGCGGCGCCCACGAGGCCGCCGCGCTCCTGCATGCCGGGGTTCGGGTAGTCCTTCACGTTCCCGAAGAGCTCGGCCTCGACCAGGCCCGACGGAAGCGTCGCCGCGTTCCGCGCGACGAGCTTGTGTCGGTGAGCCGCGCTCAGCGCGTGGATCGTGCGCGCGGCGAGCTCTTTGCCGCTGCCGCTCGGGCCGAGCAGGAGCACGTGGAGGTCGCGCCCCGCCGCGAACGCGAGCTCCTCGCGCAGGGCCCACGCGTCGGGGGTCTCGCCGACCATCCCGAACCGGTCGGGCGCGCCGAACGCGCCCGCGTCCTCGGCCGCGAAGAACCGCGCCGCCGGCAACGCCGCCGGCCGACGCGCGACGAGGAGGACCAGCTCGTTCTCGAGCTCCGCCGTCTGGCCGGGGGCGAGCACGACCTCGTCCGTGGCCCGCCCCGCGACGATCAGCTTTCGGCGGCCCGCGTTGTGGAGCGAGGCGCCCGCGCTGTGGGTGCTCGCGAGGAGCTGCACGCGCGAGAGGCCGGGGCTGCTCATCGGCTCGGACGGTCGGTTCTCACCAGGCCGCTGCCGCACCCACCGCAAGCGCTCGCCAGGGTCGTCGGCCCTCGGCTCGCCACGGCCGAGCACGCCGGGGCCGGTCCTCGGCAGCAGCGCGACCTCGCCCACCCGCCACGGCTCGTGCCGCGACCACACGACGACGAGCGCGAGCCGGCGGGGGCTCGGCCTCGCGTCTCCGTCCAGAGAGGCGGTGTCGATCGTGTCGGCGGTCGCCACGCGGCAAGTGTGGCAGAGTGCGCGCGTCTTGGTGTCGTACGCGGACGACCAGATCGCCACGCGGCGGACGTGGGCCCTCGAGCAGCTCGGGAGGACGCTGGGGGGCCGCTACCGGCTCGAGGAGCTCCGCGGGATCGGCGGCATGGGGGCCGTCTACGTCGCGCGTCACCTCCACGTCGACCGCCCCGTCGCGATCAAGCTGGTGCTCCCGCATCGAGTCGACGCCGCCGACCGCGAGCAGCTCAAGCGCGAGGCGCGCCGCGCCGCGAGCGTCGGGGGCCGAGGCGTCGTGTCGGTCACCGACTTCGACTTCGACGAGGCCGGCGACGCGTTCCTCGTGATGGAGCTGCTCGACGGCGAGACGCTCGGCGAGCGCATCGAGCGCGACGGGCCGGTGCCGCCGCGAGCCGCGGTCGCGATCGCGCGCGAGGTCCTCGACGTCGTGGATCGACTTCACGCGCGAGGCCTCGCCCACGGTGACCTCAAGCCTTCGAACCTGTTCCTCTGCGCCGACGGCGACGGCGAGCCGGTCAAGGTCCTCGACTTCGGCATCGCGACCGCGTTCGACAGAGCCGAGGAGAGCGACGGCGGCACGGGCGTGCGAGGGACGCCGGCGTTCATGGCCCCCGAGCAGCTCGCCGGCGGCGCGGGGCCCGCGGCGGATCTGTACTCGCTCGGGGCGGTGCTCTACCACGCGCTCTCGGGCCGTCGGCCGTACGAGGGGTTGTCGGGGCCGGACGTGCTCGACGAGCTGCGCGCGGGGCCCCCGCACGCGCTCGGCGCGCTGGCCCCCCGGCTCGCCCCGTCGCTGGTGCGGGTGGTGGAGCGGGCGATGGCGCGCGACCCGGCGGATCGCTTCGAGGACGCGGCCGCGTTCGCGGCGGCGCTCGATCGGTGGGATGGGCCGGCTCGCGCGGTGGCAACTGGCGACCCGGAGGCGACGCTGACGTCGGCGGTGGCGCTGGAGAGGAAGGCCTCCACGGCCGGGGCCGAGCCCGAGCCCGAGCCCGAGCCCGAGCCCGAGCCCGAGCCCGAAGCCGAGTCCGAGCCCGAGTCCGCGTCCGAGCCCGAGCCCGAGCCCGAAGCCGAGCCCGAGCCCGAGCCCGAAGCCGAGTCCGAGTCCGCGTCCGAGCCCGAGTCCGCGTCCGAAGCGGAGCCCGAGGCCGCGACACGGGCCGCGCCGGTGGCGGGGAACGCTCGACGGCGGGGGAGGCTCGGCCTCGTCGTCGTGGGGCTCGTGGCGATCGCGGGGATCGCCGCGGCCTACCTCGGGTGGACGTCCGTGGAGGACTCCGCGCCCGAGGCGCTCGTCGACGTGGGGCCCCGGGTCGAGCCCGTGCTCGCGCCGTATGGCGAGCGCTTCTTGTTCCCGGCCGTGGTCGTGGAGCGGGAGGGCGAGGAGGTCCGCGTGGTGTTCGCCGACGGCGACGTCGCGACGGTGCCGGCGAGCGAGCTCCTCCCCGACCTCGTCGTCCCGGGCGTCTGCCCGCTCATCCGCTCCGGACGCGCGGGCACGAGCGGCTGCGTGCTGCGGCGGCTCGGGGACGCGGTGCTGCTGAGGGTGGCCGACGGGCCGCCGCGCTGGACGAGCCTCGCGCGCATCGCGGTGCCGCGCACACGCATGGCGGGCATCGAGCCCTACGATCCGGGCCCCCCGGTCACCGACGGCGGCCCGGGGACCGACGTGCTCGCGAACTTCCAGGGCCGGGGCGGCTACTACCCCGCGACCGTCGTCGACAGAGACGGTCACGGGCGCCTGCTCGTCGTCTACGGCGACGGCGACAGCGAGTGGATCGAGGCGGTGCAGCTGCGCGTCGCGCAGATCGAAGCCGGGCTCCCCGTACGAGCCGCCGCGCGGGCGAGCGCGCTGCCCGATCCGGACATCGGCGACGCGATCGTGCTCGACGTCCGAGGCCTCGCGCTGCGCCTGCGCTTCGCCGACAGCCGCGAGGCGTGGGTGGCCCGCGCGCACGTCGTCGTGGCGGCCAGCGACCTCGAGTAGTCGCCCCTTCAGAGGGCGTCGATCAGCAGCCGCACGGTGACCGCCGTGACGAGCGTGATGCAGAGCAAGAGCGCCGCGATCGCCGCGATCCGCAGCGGTGAGGGGCGCGACGGCTCCGGAGGCGGCTCGACGGTGGGCGGAGACGCGGGCGGCGACGCCGCGGGCGGCGGGGCCGACGGCGCGACCGGCTGGATCTGGACCGGCGGACCCACCGCGAGCGCCTCCGCGGCGCGCTCGCGATCGCGCCGCACGCTCACGACGTCCTGCTCGAAGTGCTCGCTGAGGAACGCCCCGAACCGGATCTGCGAGGCGAACAGCTTGGCGCCGATCGCGTACTCGTCGAGGGCGCGCAGCATCGCCTCGGCGGTCGGGAACCGCTTCGCCGGATCGAACGCGAGCGCGCGATCGAGGATCGCCTGCAGCACGTGGGTGTCGGGCAGGCCGCGCTCGGGCAGCGGGGGGATGGCGCCCTCCCGCGCGAGCTCGAGCATCTGCCGCTCGTCGCCGCGGTAGAGGCGGCGGCCGGCGCAGAGCTCCCAGAGCACGATGCCCGCCGCGAACAGATCGCAGCGCGCGTCGATCTCCTCGCCGCGCGCCTGCTCGGGCGACATGTACGCCGCCTTGCCCGCCACCTTCGCGCGCTCTCCGGTGGACTCGTCGTCCGAGCCGCGCTCCGCGCCCGGCGGCACCGAGCTGCCGAACGCCTTGGCGATGCCGAAGTCGCAGAGCTTCACCTCGCCCTCGAAGCTGATCAGCACGTTCGAGGGCGACACGTCCCGGTGGACCACGCCGATCGGGACCCCCGCGTCGGTGGTCGCGCGGTGAGCGTAGTCGAGCGCCGCGAGGATCTCGCGCACCACGAACAGCGCGAACTGCGCCGGCAAGCCGATCCGACGCTGGCTGACCTGCCGCAGGAGCTGGTTGAGGTCGAAGCCCTCGACGTACTCCATCGCGATGAAGAGGCGCTCCCCCTCGCGGCCCAGATCGAAGACCTGCACCACGTTCGCGTGGCGGAGCTGACAGACGAGCTTCGCCTCCTCGATGAGCATGCGGGCGAAGCGCTCGTCCCGGCTCAGGTCGGCGAGGATCTCTTTGACCACCACGCGGCGCCCGACGCCCACCTCCGTGTGCGCGCGCGCCAGGTAGATGTCCGCCATCCCGCCCCGCCCGATCCGATCGAACAGGTGGTACGCGCCGAACCGGCGCGGCAGCGCGTCGCGCGCCGTCGCCGCGCGTCGAGTTTCCTCCGCAGCCCCCATCTCCGACCGGTTTTGCCAGCGGATCTGGTCGGCCGCAAGCAGCGGGCTACTCCGCCGCCTCGACCTCGGGCCGCGGCTGCACGATCACGGTGTCGCCTTCGCCCCGGAGCACGACCACCATCCCGCGGCCGATCTCGCCCGAGAGGACCGCGGAGGCGAGCGGCGCCTCCACGCAGCGCGACACGCAGCGCCGCATCGGGCGGGCGCCGAGCTCGGGGTCGAACCCGCCCGCCGCGATCAGCGCGTCGATGGCGCTGGGCTCCACCTCGATGGAGAGCTGCTGCTCGCGCCGCATCACCTCGACCACTCCGTCGAGGAGGCGCGAGGCGATCGCGCGGACCTCGGGCATGCCGAGGGGCGCGAACCAGAGCGGCTCGTCGATGCGGTTCCAGAGCTCGGGCGGCAGCGCCCGGCGCGCCGCGGCGAGGGCGCGATCCCTGTCGGCGTCGCCCACGCGCGGGTCGCGCTCGGCCCCGAAGCCGACGCGCCGCGCCGGACCGGTCGACACGGCGCCGAGGTTCGAAGTCATCACGATGACCGTGTTGGTGAAGTCCACCGTCCGGCCGCGGCCGTCGGTGAGGCGGCCCTCGTCGAGGAGCGGCAGCAGCGCGAGGAGGACCTCCGGGTGCGCCTTCTCGATCTCGTCGAGCAGGATGAGCTGGTAGGGCCGGCGACGGACCGCCTCGGTGAGCTGACCGCCCTCCTCGTGGCCGACGTAGCCGGGAGGCGCGCCGAGCAGCCGCGCGACCGCGTGGGCCTCGCTGAGCTCGCTCATGTCGAAGCGGGTGACCCCCGCGGACGGGAAGAGCAGATCGGCGACGGCCTTGGCCGTCTCGGTCTTGCCGACGCCGGTCGGCCCGAGGAGCAGGAAGGTGCCGAGCGGCCGACGACCGCGGAAGCCGACCGCCCCCTTGCGCAGCATGTCGGCGATGCGCCCGAGCGGCTCGCGCTGCCCGACGACGCGCTCGGTGAGGTGGGTCTCGAGCTCCAGCAGCCGATCCGCGTCGCGCATCAGGAGCCGGTCCACCGGGACGTGAGCCTGCTCGGCGACGACGCGCGCGATGGCGGCGTGATCGACGACCGAGCCGCCGCGGCGGCGCACGCGGGCGGCCGCGAGGTCGAGCACGGCGATCGCCTTGTCGGGCAGGTAGCCCTCCGGGACGTAGCGAACGGTCAGCTCGACCGCCGAGCGCAGCGCGGACGGCTCGTAGGCGACGCCGTGGTGCACCTCGTACTTGGGCGCGATGCCGCGCAGGATCTCGACGGCGTCCGACGGGCTCGGCTCGCCGACCTCGATCCGCGTGAAGCGCCGCACGAGGGCGGCGTCGCGCTCGAAGTGGCGGCGGAACTCCGCCTCGGTGGTGGCGCCGATGCACGGCAGCTCCCCGCGCGCGAGCGAGGCCTTGAGCTCGGTCGCGAGATCGTCCGGGCCGTCGCCGCCGACGATGGAGTGGATCTCGTCGAGGAACAGGAGGATCTTGCCGTCCGCCCGCGCGATCTCCTGCCGGAGCTGCCGGAGCTTCTCGGCGAGCGCGCCGCGCACCCCGGTGCCGCTGACGAGCGAGCCCGCCGACACCTCGATCAGGACGCGGTCGCTCAGGCGCTCGCTCCCCTTGGCGAGGCGCAGCGCGAGCCCCTCGACGATCGCCGTCTTGCCGACGCCGGGCGGGCCGACGAGGACGGGGTTGTTCGCGCGACGCCGCCCGAGCACGTCGAGGAGGCGGTCGAGCTCGTCGTCGCGACCGACGACGGGGTCGATGCGCCCGGCCAGCGCGGCCGCCGTCAGGTTGCGCCCGAGCCGGGCGAGCAGCGGGAAGCGCGACGGATCGAGCTCGCCGGGCCCGCGGCTCGGCGGCGACACGGAGATCGACTCCTCGCGGGTCGGGCGCGGCGCCTCGTCAGGCGTCGACTCGCGCGGCCGCTTCTTGATCTCGGGCGGCGTGATCCGGCGGGCCGACGGCGGCCGCACGCGGCGGTTGCGCGGCGACGGCATCCCCACCGGGGTCGCCTTCGCCTTCGCGCACGGCACCGGCGGCACCGTCGGCCGCGACCGCGAGGACTCGACGCCGAGCGCCCCGAGCACGTCCTCGCGCAGACGCGTGGGGTTGGTGCCCGTGCTCTCGAGGCAGCGGTAGCCGGCGGTGCGGGGCTCCCGCACGATCGCGGCGAGCAGGTGCATCGGCCCGGGATCGCCGTCGCCGACGCGCGCGGCGAGGCGCACGGCGCGCTCGGCGGCGACCTCCATCGCGCTCGACGGCTCGTCGTTCGAGATCTTGAGCGCGCTGATCAGATCCATCTCGCGGATGCCCCGCTCGGTGAGGATCCGCGACGTCTGCTGATCGTGCTGCAGCATGGCGAGCACGGCGTGCGCGGTCGTCGGGCGCTGCTGGCGTCGCTGGGCGGCCCGCTTCGCGATGGCCATGAATCCACTGAGGGTGGTCGTCCTGTTGAGCGCCATGCGCAAAACCTCCGGGTTCTTCGCGGATACCGGGGTGGATCGCGGTGGGCCAACTTTTCGGCAGCGAACGCGGCTCACGTTCGATCCGCCGTGGCCGGGCGCCGCGCCACGCCAGCCCGGATGCGGGGCGAATCCGGCGTTTTGGCCCGATCGCGGGCGCGGAGCTCCCGCGCCCAGCGGGCGATCCGTCGTGCCCCCCGAGGCGGCTCGCCGGCGAGAGGCTGGACAGGGGTGTGAATGTTCCGGACGCCAGCCCCGTCGACGTCCCCACTCCCCTTTTGTTAGCCTCCGCTGGGTTCCGGAGCGATCGACAAGGAGAAGCACGTGTTGGCTCGTAGGCTGTCCCCCGTCCTCACCGCGACCGCGGCGAGCGTCCTCGCCGTCGCGGTGCTCTGGCCGCAGCTCGAGGCGCAGGCCCAGCGCGTCCGCTGCCAGATCCACGTCACGCAGGCGCAGGTCCCCGGAAACCTGACCGAGCGTGGCCTCATCGCCTTCGCCCGCCGCCACCACGCGGCCCGGCTCCGCGAGAGCTCCGAGGAGGAGCTGAACTCGCGCGTGTGGCGAGCCAACGCGGTCTTCGCGTTCAACCAGCCCCCCGGCGACCTCGAGTTCCACGCGCTCTTCTACGACGTCACCGACGGCGGCCGGAACTTCATCCGCGAGATGAGCGTGTTCGTCAGCGACCGCACCCAGCGGACGGTCCTGCACCGCATCCAGCTCCCCCGCCCGATGTTCCAGCCCAACAAGCGCATCGAGATGGTGGTCACGCTCCGGCGTCAGGAGATCGGCACGACCCGCTTCATCATCGACGGTGAGGAGATCCGCCACAGCGGCCAGGTCGACTTCACCGACGAGCAAGCCCGCGGCGGCGACTGACGTTCTTGGAATTCTCGCCGCCTCGTGGCGACCCATGTCGTGGGCGAGGTCGGCGGGTGGCGACGGATCGGGCTCTTGACGCTGCTGGTGAGCGGCGCGCTCGGCTCGACGGCCCACGCGCAGGCGCCGTCGGAGGCGCGGCTCCGGTTCGGGGGGGCCGGGGGGCTCGTGGCCAGCGGAGACCAGCAGTCGGTCTTTCGGCTCGACCTCCCCGTGCTGTCCGGTGAGATCCACGCGGGCTGGGTCGCCCACGAGAACGTGGTGCTCGAGGCGCGGCTCGGTGGGGGCGCGTTCCTCTCCGACTCGCTCGGGCCGGGCGGGCTGCTCGACCTCGGGCTCGGGCTCGAGGTGGGCGGCGACGTGGAGGGCACGCGCCTCTGGGGCAGCGCGCACCTCGGCGCCGGGGTCACGGGCGACCTCGTGCGGCCCGTGCTGCACCTCGCGATCGGGATCGACGTCGCGGTCAGCCCCGAGGTGGGCCTCGGCCCGACCATCGAGTACGGGCACGTCTTCGAAGAGGACGGCGAAGGATCGAGCGACGACGCCGCCTGGGTGAGCATCGGCGCGACGCTCACCTACCGGCCGCCGACCTCCCCGAGCGCGCCCCCGGAGCCCCCGCCGCCGCCCGTCGTTCACCCCCCGCGGCCGCCGCGCACGCCGCCGCCGGCCCCCGTCCACCCTCCCGTCGAGCCCGAGGTGTTCCTCGACATGCTCGACGAGGCCGCCGGCCTCGAGCCCCGCGAGCTGCTCGTCCCGGTGCTCTTCCACTTCGACTCGACCGAGCTCGTCGCCTGCAGCGTGGCGTCGCTCCGGTCCCTGCGTGACCACCTCGCCGAGCACGACGAGATCCAGGTCCTCGAGATCGAGGGCCACGCCGACGGCAGCGGCGGCGACGACTACAACCGGGACCTGTCCGAGCGCCGCGCCGCGGCGATCCGCGACTGGCTCGTCGAGCACGGGATCGTGCCGGAGCGCCTCCGCGTCGCCGCCCGCGGGGAGGCGTCCCCGGTCGAGACCAACGACGACGAGGCGGGCCGCGAGCAGAACCGGCGGGCGCGCTTCCGGGTGGTGCAGGAGCGATGAGGCGCGGCGCCATCGCGCTCGTCGCGCTCGCCGCGCTGGGCTGCGACGGCTTCGGCCGCCCGATCGTGGGCCCCGTCGGGGACGGAGACGGCGGCGCCCCGAGGCAATGCGAGTCGAGCCCCGGCTGTCGCCCCGTGCCCCAGCTCGCCGACGACCACTTCGACGTGCCCCACGATCCCCCCGAGCCGACCGCGCTCGACTGTGACGGGGACCTCGTCGACGACGCGATCGACAACTGCCTCGGGGTCCCCAACCCCACGCAAGGACCCACCGACTGCGCGAACGCCTCGGCCGACTGCGCGCGGCTCGCGGCGGGTGAGACCTCGCTGGTGGGCGCGGATCTGCGCGGCTGCCGGCCCGGACCGATCGCGCTGCCCGGGGACCTGTCGCTCCACGGCGCCGATCTGAGCTGCGCCGACCTCGCGTTCACCGCGCCGGACGGCGCGTACGTCGACCTGCGCGAGGCCAGCGTCACCTCGTCGCGCGTGTCCCTGAGCGCCGATCGGCCCGCGACCCTCGAGGTGAGCCGCACCACCCTGCGCTCGAGCGCGGTGAGCGTCGGCGGCGCCGCACGGCTCCTCGCGCAGGGGGCGATCTTCGAGCAGACGTCCCTCTTCGTCCTGGCGGGGAGCGGCGACGTGCGCGGCGACGCGGAGCCCGCGCTCGACGTGGACGCGTCGAACCTCGCGCAGGTCACGATCTGGGAGGCGCCCGCTCGCCGCGCCGGGCGCGTCCGCATCGAGCGGTCGTCGCTGACCGCGACGCGGATCGACGCGCGAGTGCTCTCGCTCTACGGCGTCGACGTGGCCGCGAGCCGCCTCGCCGCCGACGAGCTCGACGCCCAGGAGATCGAGGCGACGACCTCCGAGATCCGCACCGACCGCGGCGCCTTCGCGAGCGTGTCGCTCTCCGACGTCGTCTTCGATCGGTGCGTCGACCTTCGCTTCGCCGACTCCGATCTGCTCGGGGTCGACGTCCCCGCCTGCGAGCCGGAGCGCCTCCACGTGTTCCGGAGCGAGCTCGACGGATGCAACCTCGCCGGCGGCGCCGAGCTCGTCGAGTCGATCTTCCTCGCGGGCGTGCTCGGCGGCGGCCCGACGACGACGCTCACCGCGCGCGAGAGCGAGCTCGACGGCTCCCGGTTCTGCGATCTGGGCGCGGCGCGCTTCCTCGGCGGCGAGCTGCGCTGCGTGCACTGCGACCCGGACGCCTTCATGGAGGGCGCGAGCGTGTGCGTCTCGGGCACCGCGCTGTTCGAGCGGGGCTGCCCCGCCGTCGAGCTCGCGGCGGCCTGCGAGTGACCGGGCCCCCGGCCGAGCCGGGTAGGATGGCTCATGGGCGCCGTCGGGACCTCCATCACCATCGAGCCCGCGTCGCGTCCACGAGGGAAGCCGCGGTCCACGTCGCTCGCCTTGCACCAGGCGATCACGCGCTCGACGAAGGGCTGGCTCGCGCGTCGAGGGTGGGGCGCGACCTTCGCTCCCATCGCGGTCTCGTATCTCGGCGACGAGGTCGCGGACGGCTATCGGGGCCGCCGCTTCTTCGCCTCGGACACCGAGCTCACGTGGACGTTCGGGGACAAGGCCGGCCTCTGCGGTGGCTCGTCGCACGCGTGTCTTCACTGGTGGGAGCTCGCGCTGAGCGAGCGCCGTGGAGCGTACGACGAGCTGGCCGCCGCCCGAGGGTGGCGCCTCACGACGCCGAGCCGTTCGACCCACGTCACCCGGCTGAGGACGACCTACCCGCTCCGCGGGCTCGCCAAGACGTACCCGATGTGCGTCCCCCCGTTCCGGTTCGGCGCGCTCGACTGGGCGGCGGCGAGCGGCCCCTTCTTCGACGAGGGGTCCCCCAGACCCGCGCTCGGCGACCTTTCGCGGAGCGAACGCTCCCTCTTCGTGCGCGCGGCCATCGTGGGCGCCTGCGGGTGCCCCCTCTGCGCGATCGTTCCCTTCGAGCGCATGCGAACCCCCGGCCCCCTGCTCGAGAAGTCGTGGCTGCGGATGGGAGAAGACGAGCCGCTCCGCGCGCTGTGCGAACGCGTCGTGGACGAGCTCCCTGTCGACTGGATCCCGAACGTCGCTCCGGGCGCGCTCGGCGAGCTGATGAGCGCGCTTCGCACCACGAAGATCACCATCCAGGACGCCGCCGGCCTCGCGTTCCGAGCCGTCGAGGCGATGCGCCGCGGCGGCTGACCCGGGGGAGCGATCGCGGAGCGACGCTATCGGTAGGTGCGCAGCGTGCGCTGTACGCGCTCGCGGACGCGCGGGCGCCCCGCGCAGAGCGCGAGGATCGCTTCCTCGAGCACGAGCTCGCCGGGCCGCTTGCTGCCCTTGAGGGCGAGGTCGGCGTCGGCGAGGGTGTCGAACGCGAACGCGAGGTGGACCGCGCTGAACCGCCCCGCCGAGGCGGTGAGCTCGGCCGCCTTGAAGGGCGGCGCGCCCGCCTCGAGCGCCGCGTCGCGCCCGCGCAGGCCGGACTTCAGGGCGTCGCGCATCCGCGCCACGATCCGCAGCTGGCGGGCGATCATCGCGAGGATCCGCAGGGGCTCCTCGCGGTTGTCGAGGAGCGAGCCCGCCGCCGCGAGCGCCTTGGGGACGTCCCGCATCCCGACCGCGTCGACGAGCGCCCAGATCGAGTCCGCGGCGATGCGGCTGACGCACGCCTCGACCGCGCCGACGTCGATCTTGGTGCCCTCCCCCACGTAGAGGCTGAGCCGCTCGATCGCGTCGTCGATCGCGGCGAGGTCCTCGCCGACCGACTCGACGAGCGCCTCGGCCGCGCGCGGCGTGAGGGCGTGGCCGCGGCGCTGCGCCTCGTCCTTCGCGAAGCGGCTCAGCGCGGGGCCCTTCATCGGCTGCGCCTCGGCGATCACCTTCGCGGCCTTGGCCGCCTTGAGCAGCTTGCCCGAGCCGTGGAGCTTCTCGGCCACGAGCACGAGGCAGGTGCTGTCGTCCGCCGTGGGGATGTACTCGGCGATCGCCTGCTGGTCCCCGTTCGACATCTTGTCGACGTCGCGGACGAGGACGAAGCGCGCGCGCGCCATCATCGGCAGGGTCCGCGCGGCGGCGACGACCTTGGCCCCCGACAGGCCCGCGGCGCCGTGGAACACATCGTCGTTGAAGCCCGGCGGCCCGTCCCCGAGGGAGGCCCGGCGCAAGAGGCCGATCGCCCGCTCGATCAGGAACCGCTCGGTCCCGAGCAGGACGTGGACCGGTGCGAAGGTCCCCGCTCGGGCGGCCTCGATGACCGGTCCGATGTCGCTCCCCGAGCTTCCGCGCGGCGGCCTTGCCATGGGCGGGACCCTAGCAGGTCGTGCGGTCGTGGACCTCACCCTCGGATGGCCGCGATCTGGTTGGGACGTCCCGGGCGTCGTGGAATTTCACGCGAAGCTCTCGAGTTCGAGGGGGGATCCCCCCTCGAGCTCCCCCCGGCTTCGGAAATGACGAAAATCGCGCTACGCGCGAACGACATTTTCGTCATTTCCTCAGGAGATCGCCAAGGAGCAAAGAGGAATGGGGCTAGCCTCGCGACGCACCAACGCCAAGAGCGCCGCCCCCGGGTGGGAACGACGCTCGTGGACGCGCGATCGCGCAGATCGGCTAGAGGGCGAGGACGCGCTCGGTGAGGCGCCCGATGTACCGCGAGCCGGTGCGGCGGTGGTAGATGCCCTTGGCGACGGCGCGGTCGATCAGGCTCACGGCCTTCCCGAGCGTGCTCGTTGCCGTCTCTTTGTCACCGGCGTCGATCGCGGCGCGGACCTTCTTGACGACGGTCCGAACGGTGGTGCGGATGTGCCGGTTGCGCGCCGTCTTCTTGTGCGTCTGGCGGATGCGCTTCTTGGCAGATGCGTGATTGGCCACTAGGAGCTCCTGAAATCCCTCAGATTCGGGGAGCGGACTAGTACGCGCGGGACCCCACGTTGTCAAGGCAACGCTTTGTTGGTGCAACGACCGACGCGACGGATACTGGGCCCGTGAGCGCCGCGGAAGAGGGCGGAGGCACGCTCGCCCGGCGGGCTGGCATCGTCGCCGCGGGCACGCTGACCTCCAGGATCCTCGGCTTCGCGCGCGACGCCGTGATCGCCGCCGTGTTCCCCGCGGCGGCCACGGACCTCTTCTTCCTCGTCTTCACCATCCCGAACGCCCTGCGGATGCTCCTCGGCGAGGGCGCCGTCGCCTCCGCCGTGGTGCCCGTCTTCGCCGAGATCCGCACCCAGGAGGGAGAGGAGCCCGCCCGCGTCTACTTCGCCAAGATCACCGGGGCGCTGCTCGTCGTCCTCACGATCGTCAGCGGCGCCGGGGTCCTCGCCGCGCCGCTCCTCGCCCGCCTCTACGCCACTGGATACACCGACGACCCGCAGCGCTTCGCCGAGACGGTGACCCTCACCCGGGTCGTGTTCCCCTACATCTTCTTCATGGGCCTCGCGGCCCTCGGGATGGGCGGGCTCAACGCGCTCCGGCGCTTCGCGGTCCCCGCCTTCACGCCGGCGCTGCTCAACGTCGCGCTCATCGGCGCGGCCTTCTGGCTCGTCGGGCCTTCGGTGTCGCTGGGCCTGCCGATGGTCGGCGCGCTCGCGCTCGGGGCGCTCATCGGCGGCGCGCTCCAGTGGATCGCCCAGTGGCCCGTGCAGCGCTCCACGGGCCTGCTGCGACGCCCCTCGTTCGACCCGTCCCACCCCGGCGTCCGGAAGACGCTCGGGCTGATGGTCCCGATGCTCGCCGGGTTCGGCGTCTATCAGGTCAACACGATGATCGGGCGCAGCTTCCTGACCTTCCTGCCGGAGGGCTCGCAGAGCTTCGTCTACTACGGGCAGCGCCTCGTGGAGATCCCGCAGGGGATGTTCGCCCTCGCGATCGCGGGGGCGTCCCTGCCGACGCTCTCGGAGCTGCGCGCCGCGGGCGACCACGATCGGCTCCGCGTCTTCTTCGAGAAGGCGCTCCGCCTGAACCTCTACCTCGCGATCCCCGCGACGGTGGCGCTCGTCGTGCTCGCCGAGCCGATCGTGGCGGTGGCGTTCGGCCGCGGCGAGTTCAGTCGCGCCGAGGTCCTCGCCACCGCAGAGTCGCTCCGCTGGCAGGCCGCGGGGATCTGGGCGATCGCGTCGGTGCGCGCGGTGCTGCCGATGTTCCTCGCCTACCACGACACGCGGAGCCCCGTGATCGCGAGCGCAGCTAACCTCGCGATCTTCGCGCCCGCCGCCTGGTTCCTGATGCAGGCCTACGATCACGTCGGCGTGGCGATGGCGCTCAGCGCCGCCGGGATCGCGCAGCTCGTCACCTTGCTCGCGCTCCTGCGGCGAAAGGTCGGCCGCCTCGGGTTGACCGCGGTGACCCGGAGCGCGGCGCGCTCGGGGCTGGCGGCGGCCGCGATGGCCGGCGCCGCGTGGGGCGTCACGCGCCTGGGATCGTGGGAGCGAGGCGGCAACGATCTCGGCAACGTCCTTTGGCTCGGCGGCGCCTGCCTCGTCGGGGGCGTCGTGTACCTCGTCGCGACGAAGCTGCTGCGCTCCCCTGAGCTCGAGGACGTGCTCGCCGGCGTCCGCCGCCGCGTGAAGCGCTAGCAGGTCAGCCGAGCCCGGCGACGCGCTGGATCACGCGCCACAGCTCCTCGACGCCGTCGCCGGTCACCGAGGAGAAGCCGATCGGCCGCTTCCGGAGCGGGCCCGCGAGCGCGAGGAGCGCGGGCTTGCGCTTGCTGGCGGGCAGCTTGTCGATCTTGGTCGCCACGGGGATCGACACCACGCCGTGCTCCTGCAGGAAGGCGAGCAGCTCGAGGTCGTCCTCCTCGGGCCCGCGCCGTACGTCGAAGATCGACACGACCGCGCGCAGGCCGGCGCGCTCGGTCAGGAAGCCCTCCACCATCGGGCCCCACGAGCGTCGCTCCACCTTGCTCCGCTTCGCGTAGCCGAAGCCGGGCAGGTCCACGAGGTCGAGGACCCCCTCCTGATCGTCGCCGAAGCGCAGCCGCGCCCGGAAGATGGAGAGCCCGCGCGTGCAGCCTGGCGTCTGGCTCGTCCGGACGAGCTTGCGGCGGCTGAGGATCTTGTTGATCAGGCTCGACTTGCCCACGTTCGAGCGCCCCGCGAACGCGACCTCCGCGAAGGCCGGCGCCGGGAGCCCCGAGTGGACCGTGGCCGTCGCCACGAACTGCGCGTCGAGGACCTGCATCGCGCGGAGGCTAGCAGGCTGCCGAGAAAGGTCCCGAAGGGACCGTTCCGGCGCCTGCCCCGTGCCCGTGCCGTTCGCCTCACGGGCACGGGCAGGGGCACGGGCATGCGCGCTTCGCGCGCGGCACGGAGCAGGCTGCTCTCGGCAGCCTGCTCAATACCGGTGGGCGCCGCTGCCGTGGAGGTAGCCGCGGATCGTCGAGGGGACGCGGAGGACCCAGTCGTGGATCTGGCCGCGCAGGACCCCGCCGAGCATCCCGCCGCCCGGATCGAGCATCACGCCGTAGCTGACGAGGGAGCGACGGTCCGAGTCCTCGTAGGGGCGCACCTGGATGAAGCCCCACGCCGCGCGCACGTCGTGCGGGCGCTGCCGATCGAGGCGGAACGCGATGTCGCGGCGCTCGTCGTCGAAGGTCATGCGCAAGTAGTATTGCGCGTTCACGAACCCGACCGCGTGGCGGATCCGCATGACGCTCTCGTCGCCGTGCTGCGAGACGACGTGCGCCTCCTCCGTCGCGGGGAGCATCCGGGTGTAGGCGGTGCGGTCCTGCAGCGCGCGCCACGTGACGTCGGCCGGCTGCTCGACCACCTGCCACGAGCTGCCGCCGATGAGGCTGAGCTGCCCGCGCCGCTGCGAGGTGCGCCGCGTGACGAGCTGCCCGGCGTCGAGCCTGCGCAGCTCGTCGGGCGAGAACGCTTCGGAGGCCGCGTCCGGAGTCTGCTGTGCGAACGCGGAGCTCACCAGGAGCACCGTCGTGACTGCCGCGAAGGCGCGTGCGGTCACTTTCCCCACGGCCTGAGCATGTCACGCGGAGGCCGCCCGCGCATGTCAGCTGCCCTGATGAGGCGGCCGGCCCGGGTACCACGAATGGAACGGGGCGCGATCGCGGCACGCCCCGCGCTCCGCGGGGTTGCAGTAGACGCGCACGTGGAAGTGGTTTCGGTGCGGGTGGTGACCCGGCTGGCTCATCACGCGGGCCGCGCGATCGAGCACGGTCTGCGGCGCGCGACGGCGCCGGCCCTCTCGGAGCAGGCGTCGCTCGAGCGCGTTCGACACGAAGATGTGCTGCACGCGGGCGTCGCCGTCGGCGACGAGCTTGCCGACGAGCTCCCAGTTCCGCGCGTCGTCGAAGCGCAGCATGCGGTTGCCCCCGAGCCCGACGCCGTCCGCGCCGAACTCCGCGAAGGCGATGCCTTCGTAGGGGCGCCCGCGCGCGTCGGTCATGTAGAAGCCGACGTCGGCGTCGCGGCCGCTCTGGTGGCTGCGGTGGCCGTCGAGGTGACCGCCCGCCTCGGCCGAGATCTCCCCGACCGAGAGCCGCGCGCCGGGGAGCCGCTGCTCCACGCGCTCGGCGGCCCGCTCGAGCAGCTGCACGAGCTGCCAGGTGCCGAACTGATGACCACGGCCCGCGTACTCGGGGACGATCCGGACCGTCCGCGACTCGCGCAGCGCGACGCCGTGCTCGAGGCGACCGCGCCAGGGGAAGCCCACCGATCGAGAGCGCCGCCGGGGCGAGCGCGATCGACCGCGGGCCGCTGCGCGGTCTCCGCCGTCGGCCGACGGAGACGCCACCGCGACGGGCGCGAGGGCGAACAGCAGGCCCAGGAGCGCGGCGGAGGAGACCAGACGTCGCATGCCTCCCTTGTCGTGGACTCCTGCGCGAAAGGGCAAGAAAACGACGAGCCGCCCGGGGATCCACGCGACCCCCGGGCGGCTCGTCTCATCACGCGAGCGCCTGCGCGCGCATCGTCTTCGCGCTCCGGAGCCAGCCCGCCCGCTCCAGCCGCCACCAGAAGATCACCGCGGCGGTGGTGATCTCGAGCGACAGGCCGATCCAGCCGCCCTGCGCGCCGAGCCCGAGCTCGTGACCGAGCCACCACGCCAGCGGCGGCGTGCAGACCCAGGCGGTGGTGATCCCGACGACCGCCGGGAAGCGGACGTCACCGGTGCCCCGCAGCACCCCGCGCCCGACGATCGCCGCGCCGTCCGCGACCTGGAAGAACGCGCCCACGTGGAGGAGCGTTACGATGGTCGCCACCAGCGCGCCGTCCGAGGTGAACGCCCGCGCGAGCAGCTCGGCGCCGAACACCAACACCAGCGTGCAGAGCCCCGTGTAGGCGACCGCGCCGACGAGCGCGAGCCGCGCCACCCGCTTCACCAGGCGCACGCGCCCCGCGCCCACCGCTTGCCCCGCCATGATCGAGGCCGCCTCCGAGAGCGCGACCGTCGGTAAGAACGAGAAGTGCATCACCTGCAGCGCGACCTGATGCGCCGCGAGGTCCACCTCCCCGATCCGCGAGATGATCACGGTGAGCAGCGCGAACGAGCCGACCTCCATCCAGAACTGGAAGCCGGTGGGGACCCCCACCGACCACAGCTCTCGGAGGTGCGCCCAGCGCACGACGCCGAGCTGCAGGCGCCCGCGCGCGAGCCACGCCAGCACGAGGAGCTCAACGGTCTGACCGACCACGCTCGACCACGCGGCCCCCTCCACGCCCCAGCCGAGGCCGAGGATGAAGACGGTGTCCAGCGCCACGTTCACCACGTTCGCGGCGACCGTCGCGGCCATGGGCCCGCGCGAGTCCCCGAGGCCGTAGCTGTGCTCTCGCAGCGTGACGAACCCGAGCAGCACGGGTGTGCCGAGGAGCCGCACCGTCAGGTACGCCTCCGCCGCGTCACCCGTCGCGCGCGACTCGGCGACCTGATGGAGGAACCGGACGAGCAGCTCGCCGGCCCCGATCATCACGACCGACAGGATCGCGGCGAGGATCAGGCCCGCGCTGAGCCACGTCTTCGCCATCCCCGCGCGCCCCGCGCCGACCGCCTGACTGACGAGGATCTTCACGCCCCGCAGCAGCCCGAACCCGAAGCACAGGACCGTGAAGGCCGCCACGCCTCCGAGCCCCACGCCCGCGAGCGCCGATGCCCCGAGCCGGCCGACGAACAGCGTGTCGACCAGCGTCATGACGCTGTAGCTCAGCGTCGAGACGGCGATCGGCCAGGCCAGTCGAACCAGCTCGGGGAAGGGTCTGTGCCTCCACTCGAGGCTCTCTCTCTCTTTCTTCACGACGTCCTCCGGAACCCAAGAAACCAAGCGAAAAACCAAAACGAAAAAGGCCGCGGGGCTTGTGCCCGCGGCCTTCGATGAGGAGCGAAAAGAACGAGATCGTCTCAGGACATGCGATCTCCGGTTCGGACCTCCTCAGGCCGCCGCGGGCGCCAACAATCGCGCGTGAAGAGCGCGATCATCGGGACACCATCGATGTAGTTGCGGCTAGCCATGAAAAGGTCCCTCCCTCGGAGAGTACGTTCGGGATGAAACGAGAAGCGCGCTCGGTCAAGGCGATGGATCGACGCCCGGATCGATGTGGAAGTCGCGCCGGAATTCCAGGCATTGCCAGGACCCGGCTTCGAACTCGCGACACGTCGTGCCGCGCACCTCGTAGATCGAGCACGCGTTCGGGCTCGCCGGGGTGCCGAGGTGAACGCACGAGCCGTCGTCCCGGGTGGCGAACGCCTGCTCGCCGAAGTGCCCCGGCTGGAGCTGCTCGAGGAGGTCCTCTCGACCGATGCGTCGCCACCGCACGAGGTCCTCGGCGGGGACGAGGATCCGGCCGTCGTGGCCCGTCCGGCAGCACGCGCCGCAGGCCAGGCAGTCGAGATCGTCAGGCATGTTCCGTGGTCGCGAGGGTTGCACCCGGGTCGGCGGTGATTTAGCCCGGGGACTCCAACCCATGAGCACCAAATACCTCTGCGTCCACTGCGACAAGACGTTCACGCACGAAAGCGCCAAGAAGCCGCGCTGTCCGGAGTGCATGCGCGTGAACGGCCTCGAGGAGGTCGTCGCCCCCAAGCCGGACGCCGCGCCGACCCGGCCGCCGTGGCTGTGGTGGGCCGTGGGCGCGGGCGCGCTCGTCGCGATCGGCATCGGCTACTCCTTCTGGGCGGGCGAGTCCGCGGACACCGTCAGCGGCACCGCCCCCAGCGCCCCGCTCGACCGCGCGCAGGTCCTCGGGCACCTGCGAAACCACCGCGTCGACGCGCGCGAGCTGGTGGATCTGCTGATCCCGAACGACGCCATCGAGTCGTGGGCCGAAGGCGCCGCGAGCAGCGGCGGGCCGCAGGCCAAGGCCGCGGCCCTGCTGAGCGCGATCCGGGATCGCGCGTCCGCGGGCGCGTTCCAGCCCTGGTCGTTCGGCGTCCCCCGCGAGACCCCCGTCCACGCGGCGCCCGGGACCCTCACGGCGATGCAGGAGGACGACGCGCACCACCACCTCTACCCCATCGAGGTCGCCTCGCTCATGGCGGCCGGGCTCCGCGCCGTCGACGTGCCCGCGATGGTCGCCGAGGCGATCTCCTGGGAGGGCGATCGCACCCCGCCCGACCCGTCCGGGCAGCTCGGGTACTTCGTCGTCGCGGTCTACGACGGCGAGCCCGGCGAGGGCGACCCGACCTACTACGACCCCTACCTCGGCCGCGAGACGCAGCCGAACGAGGCCCGAGTCCTCACGGATCTGCAGGCGATCGGCGCGGCCCTCGCCACGCGCGCGCTGTACCTCTTGTCGCGCGAGTCCGATCTCGAGCGCGCGGTGGAGATGAGCGAGTGGGCGCTCCGCCTCGACGGCTCGTCGCCGTCGGCCCGCGCGGTCCGCGGCGCGATCTTGCTCTCGGCGGGTCAGGGCGACGAGGGGCTCGAGGAGCTCAACTCGGCCAAGCAGCTCCGCACCGACGCGCCGCGCCGCAACCTCGTCGCGGGCGTGCACATGGCGCAGGGCGACCTCGACGCGGCCTCGCGGGAGGTCTCCGCGGCGCTCGAGGAGTACCCGGACTTCGCGCCCGGACGCGCGACCCTCGCCGCGATCCACCTCTCGCGAGGCGAGCGCGATCTCGCGCGCTCCGAGCTCGAGGAGGCCGAGCGCATCGACCCGGAGCTGCACCTGCTGCCGCAGCTCTGGGCGAGCTACTTCGCGACGACCGGCGAGATCGATCGCGCGGTCTCGATGGCCCAGGAGGCGGTCCGGCGGAACGGCGACATCCAGACCCGCCTGCTCGCGGCGCGGATCTATCGGCAGGCGTCCCGTTACGACATGATGCGCCGCGAGGCCCACGCGGTGCTCGAGCGCATGCCCGCGGCGCGCCAGGAGGAGATGCGCGTCCTCATCCGCCGGATGCTCGGCCCGACGGCCCTCGAGCCCGTGGACGATGGCGACGTGGCCGCGCTCGACGATCTGGGCGACGACGACGACTGGGGCGAGGAGGACGACGACGGCCTCGGCCTCGGCGACCCGAGCTCGCTCCGGCTCGACTCCCCGACGCTCGAGGGCGGCGGCGGCGAGCCGAGCCTCCTCGGCGGCGGCGGCGGCCCGAGCCTCCTCGGCGGCGAGCAGCTCGGCGGCGGCGGCGGCGGTGGTCTCACCCTCGGCGGCGGCGGCGGTCCGTCCCTCGGCGGCGGCGGCGGTGGCGGCCTCCAGCTCGACATGAACGAGTAGACCCGTTGCGTGATAGGCTCCCCGCTCTCGGGAGGGGCCATGTCGGATCCGAACCTGAACCTGGGTGTGGGAGGCGGTCAGCCACCGCTCGGTGGTGGCCCGTCGCTGCAAGACGAGGAAGCCGCCCTGAAGAAGGGCAACACCCTGCCGCTCGTCCTCGGCCTCGTCGCGGCGCTCGCCGTCGTGATCGGCATCGCGGCGGTGCTCCTGTCGGGCGACGACACGGAGCAGTACAGCGTGATCGGTCGCCAGATCAACGGGATGAAGCAGGAGCACTTCGACTCGTTCTGGGGCTGCGCGCTGCCCAACCAGCCGCTCGAGACGCTGCGCACCAACCAGGACCTGAGCGCCGCGATCACCAAGCGCGCCTCGCGGAGCCCGACCCGCTATGGCGAGCACGTCCGGACCAAGTGCCTGGTGAAGCTCACCGAGCACGGCCCCGAGCTGCGCCAGCTCATCCCGCCGGAGGACCTGACGACGCAGCTCGACGCGCTGCAGACCGCGATCACGGAGCTCAACGACGGCTGGAACGGCTACCTCGATCAGCTCGACCACTCGCAGGAGGGCTACGACGAGGACGCGGCGGCGCCGCACATCAGCAAGATCGCCAAGGGCTGGTACGACTACCGCAACGCCCACGGCGAGCTCAACGACACCATCCGCGAACGCATCCACGGCGCCGAGTAGCCTGGACCGGATCGCACCGACGCGGCGCCCCGAGGGGAAGAACGCCGGCACGCAGCGATGGCGTGAGCTGCTCTTCGTCCACTGGCGCGTGCCGGTCGACGCGGTGCGGGCCCTGATCCCGGAGCGGCTCGAGCTCGATCTCTGGGAGGGGGAGGCCTACGTCGGGATCGTCCCGTTCCTCATGCGGGACATCGCGCCCTCCTGGCTCCCGAACGCGATGGCGTTCAACTTCCTCGAGTGCAACCTCCGCACGTACGTCCACCACGACGGCCGGCCGGGGGTGTGGTTCTTCTCGCTCGAGGCCAGCTCGTGGCTCGCCGTACAGGCCGCGCGGACCGGGTGGGGGCTCCCGTACCACCACGCGCGAATGAGCCACCACCGCGAGGGTGACGAGGCGCGCTTCGAGACCGTGCGGCGCAGCGACGGCGCGACGCTGAAGACGCGCTACCGCGTCGGCGAGCTCCTCGGCCCGTCCAAGCCCGGGACCCTCGAGCACTTCTTCCTCGAGCGCTACCTGCTCTACTCGGTGAAGGGCGGTCGCATCGAGCTCGGCCAGATCCACCACACGCCCTACCCGGCCCGGAGCGTCGAGGTCCTCGAGATCGAGGACTCGCTCGTCGCGGCGGCGGGCATGCCGGCGGTGTCGGGCCCGCCCGCGCTGATGCACTTCTCCGAGGGCGTGGACGTCGAGGTCTTCGCGCCGCGGCCCATCGACAGACAATGAGTCCGACGACGCGAAGCGGCGGAGGATCTCATTGGGGAGCGCGAGGGGCTTGCCCCTCGCCGGAGAGAAATCGCCGTAGGCGATTTGTCGACAAACAATGAGCCCGCGCGCGCGCGCCTACGCGGTTCAGCTCGTGGTCTACGCGGCGGCGCTGGCGTCGGCCGCGGCGACGGTCACCTATCTCCCCATCGCCGATCCGCTGTGGCGCGCCGCGGTGGCCGACGTGGTCGCGACCCTCGTGGTGTTCGGCTTCAGCGTCGCGACGTCCAACTCGAGCATGTACGACCCGTACTGGAGCGTCGCGCCGCCGGCGCTGTTCGCGTTCTGGGCGACCACCGGCGCGGTCTCCGTCCGGGCGATGATCCTCGGCGGCCTCGTGTCGGTGTGGGCGCTCCGGCTCACCTTCAACTTCTTGCGCGGCTTCCGGGATCTGTCCCACGAGGACTGGCGCTACGTCGACCTCCAGGCCCAGCACGGCCGGCGCTACTGGCTCGTCAGCTTCATCGGGATCCACTTCTTCCCGTCCGTGCTCACCTTCGCGGGCAGCGTGTCGCTGTTCGTGGTGCTCGGCGTCGACGCGGCGCCGCTCGGCCCCATCGACGCGCTCGCGATCGCGGTCACGTGCCTCGGGATCGCGTACGAGGGGATCGCCGACGAGCAGCTCCGCGCCTACGTCAGAGGCGGACCGCCGAAGGGCGAGTGGCTGCGCGCGGGGCTCTGGAGGAACACGCGTCACCCGAACTACTTCGGCGAGTGCACCTTCTGGTGGGGCCTCGCGCTCTTCGCGTGCGCGGCGTCCTCGACCGCGTGGTGGGTCTGGATCGGGCCCGTCGCGATCACGCTCTTGTTCTTCTTCGTGAGCATCCCGCTCATCGACGCGCGCATGGTCGCGCGCCGGCCCGGCTACGCGGAGTACGCCAAGCGGGTGTCTCGGCTCGCGCCTTGGTTCGTGCGCGAGCCCTGATCAGGGGAACGCCTCGCGGAACGCCTCGACGACGGTCGCCGCGTCGTCGCGAACCAGGCGCGACTGCTCCATGTGGATGAACCGCCCGCTCGCCGCCGGCGCCGCGTCGTCGCACTCGTTCGCGACCCCCGCGAGCTGCCGCCCCTGGACGTTCGTCGTCCCGCACAGGCGCTCCTCGAAGGGCACGCCCGCCCCGTCGCTGCACGCTGTGATGCCGTCGAAGCGCGCGCTCATCGCGCGGGCCAGGCGCGCGGCGGGCGCGTCGAGGGCGATGGGATCGTTGGTCCCGTCCGACACGCTCGCGCCGTCGTCGGCGAACCCGTGGACGCTCACGAACACGGCGTCCTCGAAGGCCAGCGCGAGCCCCACGTGCGCGGCGTGGAAGAAGGAGTCGACCGCGTGCGCCACGTCCGAGACGACGTAGGGCGCGGTGGCGCCGCACGCGCCGGTCGTCCCGTCGCAGCCGGACGGCAGCGCGCTCGCGCAGCGGTGCGTCCCGGAAACCAACAGGGCGCTCGCCTCGAGGGCGGTGAACAGCGCCACCGACTCCTCGAGGGTCCGCGTGTCGTAGCCCGGGTGCGGGGCCTCGAAGACGAGCGGCGCGCCCGCGGTCCGCAGCACCACCCTCGCGTGCCCCGCGTCGAGCGCGCGCGGCTCGAGGAGCGAGAGGCCATCCTCCGCGCCTTCACCGACGCAGAGCCGGTAGCCCGCGAGCTCGGCCGCGCCGAGGGCGGAGGGCGCGCGGCGCTGGGCCAGGACCACGGCGCTGGTCAGATCCTGGAGCTGCTGCGCGGACGGCACCCGATAGCCGTCGGAGCCCGCCGCCGGCGCCATCAACCGCTCCGGGGCGAGCGCCGCGAGGACCTCGCACGTCGGCGGCGCGCCCGCGTCGTCGATCGTCGCGGCGTCGAAGCTGGCGTCGACGCTCGCGTCGACGCTGGCGTCCAGTCCGGCCCCCGGCCCCGCGTCCACCGCGACGGAGCCCGAGCACCCGGCGAGGCACGCGAGCAAGAGCGAGAAAACCGCCTTGCCCCGTCGCGGCAGGTCACTCACACAGCGCTCGCTGCCGCTGCACCGGCAGGGGCGCCAGCGACAAGGGGAGCTGCACGTCCACGAACCCCGGCGGGCTCGGCGCGTCGAAGGCCATCGCCCGCGCGGCGCGCACGAGGCACTCGTGCAGCGCGGCGTCGACGACCGAGCTCTCCGCCACGCACGCCTCCGCGACGCGGCCGTCGCCGCCGATCCGCATCGCGAGCGCGACCCGGCCGCCCGCGGCCCCCGGGCCCGCCGTCGCGCCGACGCAGATCTCGGCGCCCTGCCGCAGCGGGCCCAGGCTCTGGACGATGCGGTCCGGCCGCAGCGTGCCGAGCGGCGCGTCCTCGGCGAGCGCGGGCAGCCCGTCGGGGCAGCGCGACGGATCCCCTCCGGGGGTCTCGGTCCCCGCCGCGGCGGGGAGCCGCACGCCCTCGGCGAGGGGCACGGCGAGCGCGACGCGGCCGGCGAGCTCGGCGGGCACGACGGCCAGGACGGCCGCGAGCCGGGCGAGCGAGACGTCGCCGGACGCCGCCACGAAGAGCGCGCCGACGTCCGCGGGGAGCGCCGCCCGGGCCGCCTCCGCGGTGCCCGCCTCGCGGGCGCTCGGCGCGGCGGTCGAGCGCGCGTAGACGCCCTGCTCGGTGATCACCCAGACGACCGCGGGCTCGCGCGGCGGCGGCAGCGTGCTCGTCACCGCGTTGAGGACCAGCGCCCCGTCCGCGGCCACGCCGTAGCGGCCCCAGCGGCTCAGCACGACGATCGGCGTCGCCGCCGCGAGCCGCGCGTCGAGATCGTCGGGCGGGTGCACCAGCGGGCGCACGGCGACGGCGAGGTCGGCGTTCAGGCGCCAGCCGCCCCGGCCACGCCCGAGCAGACAGCCGGCGTCGGAGTCCTGGTCGCGGCGGTCGTCGAGCGTGCGCGCCGCGCGCAGCAGGTCGGTGAAGGTCGCGTCGGGCCCGAGCGCGCGCAGGTCCTCGGCCGGCGGAGGCGCGTCGTCCTCGCCCGCCTCGTCGGGCGGCGGATCGGGGTCGGGCTCCTCGTCGCCTCCGGTCTCGACCGGCGGCGGCGTGGGTCCGCACGCCGCCAGCAACACAGAGAGGAGGAGCCAGCGCATGCGCTCAGGATGCGTTCAGGAGAACAGGTCGTCGATGTCGGCCTTGGTCAGGCCCTTGAGCGGCGTGCTCTCGGTGGTGAGCACGTTGCTGACCAGCTCGCGCTTCTTCTCGCTGAGCTTGAGGATCTTCTCCTCGACGCTGTCGCGCGCGATGAGGCGGTACACGGTGACCACCTTCTCTTGGCCGATGCGGTGCGCGCGGTCCGTCGCCTGGTCCTCGACGGCCGGGTTCCACCACGGGTCGAAGTGCACCACGGTGTCCGCGCCCGTCAGGTTGAGGCCCGTTCCGCCTGCCTTGAGCGAGATGAGGAACGCGTTGACCGACTCGTCGTTGTTGAAGTGGTTCACGCGCTCCTGGCGGTCCTTCGTGGAGCCGTCCAGGTACTCGTAGGTCGCGCCGACCTCTTCCATCATCGAGCGGATGAGCGTCAGCATCGAGACGAACTGGCTGAAGATGAGCATGCGGTGGCCGCCCGCGATCGCCTCCTCGACGATCTCGCGGAGCGCCTGGAGCTTGCCGCTCGTCTCGTCGCTCCACTCGCCGTTGAGGTTGGTGAGGCGCGGGTCGCACGCCACCTGACGCATGCGCGTGAGCGCCGCGAGGATCTGGATCTGCGCGCGCCCGATGCCCTTGGACTCGACCTCGCTGAGCACGCTGTCGCGCACCTGCTTGAGCATCTGCTTGTAGAGCTTCGACTGCTCGTCGGCCATGGGCACGACGATCTCTTGCTGGATCTTCTCCGGCAGCTCGGGGGCGACCTCGGCCTTGGTGCGCCGCATCACGAGCGGGCGGATGATCGTGCGGAGCTTCGCCGCCGACTCCTCGTCGCCTCGATCGATCGGCTTGGAGTAGCGCTCCTCGAAGGACTTGAGCGTGCCGAGCAGGCCGGGCGAGACGAAGTCGAAGATCGACCAGATCTCGCTGAGGCGGTTCTCGATGGGCGTGCCCGTGAGCGCGAGGCGCCGCTCGGACTCGAGCCGCTTGGCCGCGCGCGCGGTGGCGCTGAGCGGGTTCTTGATGTGCTGCGCCTCGTCGAGGATCACGTAGCGGAGGTCGAGCGACTGGAGGAACTCCTCGTCGCGGCGCAGGAGCGCGTAGCTCGTGATCATGACGTCGGCGTCGTCGAGCTCGACCCGCTTGTCCTGCCGGTCGGCGCCCTGCCAGAGCACCGTCGTGAGCTTGGGCGCGAACTTCTCGATCTCGAGCTGCCAGTTCGGCACGACCGAGGTCGGCGCGACGACGAGGCTGATCTTGCGCTTGTGCTTGTTCTTGGCCCAGAGCAGCAGCGCGATCGTCTGCAGCGTCTTCCCGAGGCCCATGTCGTCGGCGAGGATGCCGCCCGTCCCGCACTCGTGGAGGAACGCGAGCCACGAGAAGCCGCGCTTCTGGTAGTCGCGGAAGGTCTTCACCTTGAGGTTGCGCGGCTTGGGCACCGCGGGGATCTCCTCGACGTTGCCGAGCTTCGAGAACAGCTCCTTGGCGGCGGGGGTGACGTTCGCCTCGGCGCCCACGAGCCGCAGCAGGTCCTGCACGCGCCCCGCCTGGGTCAGCGGGAGCTTGTCCTTGCTGCCCCCGGCGTAGATCTCGGCCATGCGCTCGAGGATCTCGCCCACGTCTTCGGCCCGGACGGGCGCGTAGCTCCCGTCGGCGAGCTTCACGAGGTGCCGGCCGTGCTCGAGGCACATGCGCAGCTCGTCGGCGTCGACGGCCACGCCCTCGGTCGCGAACGACATGTCGAGGCTGAGCCAGTCCACCCCGCTCGAGACGCGCATCTGCGCGCCGACCGGCGTCGACCGGACGGTCACCCGCGCCAGATCGTCGGGCACGCGCTTCTCCCACTCCGCGGGGAGCTCGGCGATGCCCTCGGTCCAGAACGCGACCGCGTCGTCCCCGCGCGCGATGAGGGACTCGGTCTCCTCGTCCGCGGCGAAGCCTTGGTTCATGAGCCGCTGCACGGCGGCCATCTCGGCGCCGACGTCGCGCCGCACCACGCGGGGGCGCATCCCCTCGGCCTCCGGCGGCAGGAACTCGAGCGGCGAGGGGAAGCCCGCCGCGGGCACGGGGAACTCGTTGTCCCCGTAGGCCACGTCGAGGCTCGCGCGCGCCTCGATGATGTCCCCGTCCATGTCGAGCGCGAACTCGGGGGTGGCGTCGACGAGATCCGCGATCTGCGACAGGTCCGGGAGATCCGCGCCGAGCGAGGAGGCGACCTTCGGGATGAACTCGGTCAGGAGGTAAGGCAGGTCCGACGCGGGGTGCACGAGCGCGGGCGAGCGGTAGAGCCGCTGCAGCCACGCCGGGGTCACGGAGTCCGTGACCGGACGCGCGACGCCCTCCGTCGTGTCGATGTGCCAGCCCGGCGTGCCCTCGAACCAGTTGCCGTTCGAGAGCGAGAAGCGCCGGCTCGCGCCTTCGAAGACGACCCGCATGCGGACGGCCTTCGCGTTCGCCTGGTCGAGCTCGAGGCGCGGGCGCAGCGGCTCGTCCGCGAAGCGCAGCTCCATCGACGCGGGCTCGAGGAGGACCCGGTGGCCCTTGAGGACGCGGAGCACCTCGGCGGCGTCCTCACCGCGGATCTCGGCCGTCGCCGGCGTGCTCCGGCTGGTGTGCCGCTCGAGCGCCCGCAGCAGGGGCCGCATCGAGGTGGGGATCGCGTTGAACGCGCCGAGCAGGTCGCTGATCGCGACGGCGGAGCGCGTGCCGGCGAGCACCGGGGTCACCGCGATCGACGCCGCGCGCACCTGCATGCGGAACTCGAGGTCCTGATGCCGGAGCGACTCCTCGCTGGGCATCCACGCGTCGAGGCCGCCGCGCACCGGCGGGCTGGCGATGCCCAGCTCGCGCACGCTCAGCATCTCGACCTCGCCGCCCGGCCCGGTCCCTCGGCGGCGGCGCCGGCGGCTCCGGCGCTTGCCCCCGACCGACACGGTCTGCGGGCTGTGCGCCTTGACCTCCTGCTTGCCGTTCGCCTTCTCCTTGCTCTTCTTCTTGGCGGCGTCCGGGTGCTTGGGCTTCGGCGGCCGCTCGCGATCGCGAAGCGCGACCATCAGCGCCGCGACGTGCTTGCAGTGATTGGTCGGACCGCGGAAGCCGGGGCAGGTGCAGTCGCTGACCCACTGCTCCTCGTCGGTCAGCGTGACCTTGGGCTCGTAGGTGACGTCGGCCTTCACCTGCACGACGCACTTCGCGTTGCTGCCGTGCGTCCAGAGATCGTTCACGTGTCCACGCCGAGCGTACAGCCGGCCTCGCAGGAACGCGTTGCCTCCGGTGACGCGCTGGATCGCGCGATCGCTGAACTTCGCCAGGTGCTGCGAGACGCGCGCGGGATCCGACTTGCGGGTCTCCACCACCAGCGAGTGCTTGTCGTCGGAGTCGTCGTCGAGATCGTCCTCGTCGGAGTCGTCGCCCTCGTCGCCGTGATCGCCCTCGTCGCCGTAGTCGCTCTCGTCGCCGTGGTGGTCGTCGTGGCCGCGCTCGCTCTCGTCGTCGCGCTCGCTCACCTCTTCACTCGCGTCCACGCCCGCGTCCTCGATCGCGAGCGCCTGCTGGACGGGCTCGACCTCGGCCTCGACGGGCTCCGCGGCGGCCTTGGTGCGTCGCGGCTTGCGCACCGCTCGCTTGGGCGCCTCGGCGGGCTCCGCGGCCTCCAGGGTGGCGGCCTCGTCGGGCGCCGTGGAGTCCACGGTCCGACGTCGGCGGCGACGCGGCTTCGGAAGGGTTGCGCTGTCGGACGCGAGCGTATCGCTCGCGGCGTGGTCGATCGACGTCTCGGCCATGAAGGTGTTGCTCCGGCGGGGCGCGGCGCGCCTGGCGCAGGGGCTGAGGTGCTCTCGGGTACCGTCCGCGCGGCGTCAGCCTTCGCCGCGGGCCCTGTGTTTCGACCAACTCGGGTTTCGAGGTGCTCGTGTGTCGAGGTGCTCGTGAAGGCTCAGCCGAATCCCCAGCGTGAGCGAGATCACAGGTCACTGTGCCTGTGCTCTCGTCACCCTTCTCACGGCAGCGTTTGAACGCGCCCGGCTGAGCGGAATGGAACGGGTCCGCTCCGATGATACACGACGGAGGCCGGTGTGCAACCGGGCGCTTCACCGCCGCCGGAAGTCGACCGCGAGCGTCGCCGCCGTGGCCGAGGGCGCGTCACCGCGCCGACCGCGCTGGACCGCGGCCCCGTGCTCGGCCCACCAGGCGCGCGCCTCGGCCCGAGTCCACGCCGGCACGTCCTCGCAGGCCTCGAGCAGCTCCCCGAGCTCGACCGCGCTCTGCGGCCGATCGTCCGGCGACTTCTCGAGGCAGCGCAGCACCAGCTCCTCGAGCGTCGGCGGGATCGGCGCGCCCAGGCGAGCCGAGGGCGGCTCCGGCGCCGCGTGGAGGTGCGCCGAGCAGATCTCGACGATCGTCTGGCCCTCGAACACCGTCTGCCCGGTGAGCAGGTAGTAGGCGACGGCCCCGAGCGCGTAGAGGTCCGCCCGCGCGTCGAGCTCGTCGGGGTGGGTGATCGCCTCGGGGGCCATGTAGAGCGGCGTCCCCATCACCGTGCCGGTCTGGGTGATCCCGGTCGTCTCGGCGGTGTCCTGCTGCCGGACGAGCCCGAAGTCGACGATCTTGCAGAGGTCGGCCACCGGCGCGGCGCCCGCGACGAGCAGGTTGGCGGGCTTGATGTCGCGGTGGATGAGCCCGATGTCGTGGGCCTCGGCGAGCCCGGCCGCGACCTGGAGCAGGAGGTGCCGCACCCGTGCCGCGGGCATGGGGCCTCCCACCGCGACGACGGTCTCGAGATCGCCGCCGTCGAGGTACTCCATCGCGTAGTAGAAGACGCCGTCGCTCGTGCGGCCGTAGTCGAAGATCGTGACCGTGTTCGGGTGCTGGAGCGACGCCGTCAGCTGCACCTCGCGCTCGAAGCGACCGATCGCCGCCGCGTCGGTCGACTCGGGCGGCAGGAGCTTCAGCGCCGTGGGTCGCCGCAGCATCGAGTGCCGCGCCCGATACACGACCCCCATACCCCCCGCGCCGATCGGCTCGATGAGGATGTACTGACCCAGGCGACGCGCCTCGTCGGCCTGGCGCCGCAGCCCGAACAGGACCCACGAGGCCACCGTCGAGACGACGACGACGACGACCAGCCACATCGCGAGGTTGATCAGGACGGTGCTGAGGGTGTCCTCGCCGCGCCGCGCCGGATCCTGGACGTGCACGAGGACCCCGAGCCCGAACGCGAGGCTCGCCGCGATCGACCCGATCGTCGCGGTGCGGGTCGCGTCGCTGGGCACCATCAGCGCCCGCGTGACGAGGACGAGCATGCTCGTGAGCGCGGTCAGGAGCACCGCAGCGACGCCCTCCTGGCCGAGCATCGCCATCAGGGTGTAGGGGACCACCGCGGCGACGGTCCCGACGCCGTCGATCAAGAGGAGCTGCTGCGGCGAGCGGGTCCCGCTTCGGGCGACGAGCCACACCGCGGCGCTGACGAGGGCGCCGACGAAGTTGAGGCTCCCGCGCCAGGAGATGGCGTGCTGGACCGCCACGTCGAGCCCCGACAGCACGAGATCGGTGACGAGCTCGACGGCGAGGAACCCGCCGCCGAGGCAGAGCGTGACGAGGCCGAGCAACGCCAGGCGCTCCTGCATCCGGTGCCGGACCTCCTCGGAGAGGCGCGGGTCCGGCGCGAGCGTGGACGCGGCCATCGACGAGGTCCCCGGGGACACCCGGCGAGCATAGCTCGCGTGCGCTATGGTGCCGCGCCATGTCGTCCGATGCGCCGTCTTCCGAAGCCTGGTCGCCCGACTCCTGGAGAGCGAAGGAAGCCGCGCAGTCGGTCTCCTACGCCGACCCGGCGGGGCTCGCCGCCGCGGTGGAGAAGCTCCGCAGCTTGCCGCCGCTGGTCACCTCCTGGGAGGTGGAGCGCCTCCGAACGCAGATCGCCGACGCGCAGGAGGGCAAGCGCTTCGTCCTGCAGGGCGGCGACTGCGCCGAGATGCTCTCGGACTGCCGGCCCGAGCGGATCAGCAACAAGCTCAAGATCCTGCTCCAGATGTCGCTGGTCCTCGTGCACGGGACCACCAAGCCCGTGGTCCGGCTCGGCCGCTTCGCGGGCCAGTACGCCAAGCCGCGCAGCAGCCGGATGGAGCACCGCACCAACGGCCTCGGCGAGGAGGTCGCCCTCCCCAGCTACTTCGGCGACCTGGTCAACCGCACGCCCTTCACGCCCGAGGCGCGCACCGCCGATCCGTGGCTCCTCGTCGAGGCCTACCAGCACGCGGCGATGACCCTGAACTTCATCCGGTCGCTCAGCGACGGCGGCTTCGCCGACCTGCACCACCCGGAGCAGTGGGACCTCTCGTTCATGGAGCACGCGAGCCTGCCCGCCGCGCTCCGCGACGAGTACCACCGCACGAGCCAGCAGCTCGCCGAGGCGCTCCGGTTCATGGAGGCGCTCGGCGAGACCAGCGTCGACGAGCTCTCGCGCGTCACGTTCTTCACGAGCCACGAGGGCCTGAACCTGCACTACGAGAGCGCGCAGACGCGGACCGTGCCGCGCCGCGCCGGCTACTGGGACCTCACCGCGCACCTGCCCTGGATCGGCGAGCGCACGCGTCAGCTCGAGGGCGCGCACGTCGAGTTCTTCCGCGGCATCCAGAACCCCGTCGGCATCAAGATCGGCCCGACCTGCACGCCCGAGGAGCTGCTGAGGCTCACCGACCTCCTCAACCCGACCAACGCCCGCGGCAAGATCGTCCTGATCTCGCGCCTCGGCGCGACGCGCGTGGCGGATGCGCTGCCGGCCCTCGTGCGCGCGATGCGTCAAGAGGGCCGCCGCGTCCTCTGGATCAGCGACCCGATGCACGGCAACACGAAGAGCACGGAGAGCGGGATCAAGACGCGCTCGTTCGACGACATCGTCTCCGAGATCGAGCAGGTCATGGACGTCCACGACGCGGAGGGCACCGTGTTCGGCGGCGTGCACTTCGAGCTGACCGGCGAAGACGTGACCGAGTGCATCGGCGGCGGCGCCGGCGTGACCGAGGCCGACCTCGAGACCAACTACGAGTCGGGGTGCGACCCGCGGCTCAACTACCGCCAGGCGCTCGAGATGGCCTTCCACATCGCGCGCCGCTTCCGCGCCGCGCGCTGATGCGCCCGGGCCGGTCGCTGGCTCGATGGTCAAACAGTGCTACGCCCCTCCGTTCCCATGCACGAGGCGTCGACAGCCGCGCGGCTCACGGAGGTTCGCCAGCTCTTCTTGGAGCGGATCCCGTTCAACCGCGTCCTGGGCATCGAGATCGTGGATCTTTCGCCCGGAATGGCCCTGTTCTCGGTGCCCTTCCGCCCCGAGCTCATCGGCGATCCCGACCGGCGCGCCCTGCACGGCGGGGTCCTCAGCGCGGTGGCCGACACCTGCGGCGGCTGCGCGGTCTGGTCCCGGATCGGGGAGAACGACCGCGTCTCCACCATCGATCTGCGGATCGACTACCTCCGGCCGGGCCAGCCCGAGGAGCTGCGCTGCCGCGGGAGCGTCCTTCGGCTTGGCAATCGGGTCGGCGTGGCCCAAATCACCCTCTTTCACCCTTCGGCGGCGGACACGACCATCGCCGAAGCGAAGGGCGTCTACAGCGTCAAACGAGCGGCTGCGTGAACGGATTGAGCGAGAACCAGGGAGCCGACGAGGAGCTGCAGCGCATCTCCGCCGAAGAAGAGCGCGTGCTCGCCCGCGTTCAGAAGCACGTCGAGACCCGCGAGCTGCGCGCCGACAACGGGGGCATCGACTACGACGCCGAGCTGCTCGCCCTCCGCGATCAGATCAACGAGGCGCGCCTCGAGGACATCCCGCCGCTCATCGAGGAGATGGAGCGCGTCGCGGAGATCGCCGCGCGCCGGGCGAAGGTCACGCAGGGCGTGGTCGACCCGCGCTCGCCGTACTTCGGGCGCATGGTGCTCGAGGAGGACGACAGGCGCCGCGAGGTGCTCATCGGCCGCTCCACGTACCTGCACCCCAAGACCGGGATCCGGATCGTGGACTGGCGCGACGCGCCGGTCAGCCGCCTGTACTACCGCTACGAAGAGGGCGACGAGTACTTCGAGGAGTTCGGCGGCCGCGAGGTCGAGGGCGAGGTGCTCACGCGCCGCACGCTCGCGATCAACGAGGGCGAGCTCCGCCGCATCGGCGCCCCGCAGGGCACGTTCCTCCGCCGGCGCGACGGGAGCTGGTTCCGCGCGAGCGAGTCGGCGCGCCGGCTCACCGGCGGCCAGGGCGCCGCGATGCGCGCGGAGGGGCACCACCAGCCCGGTCGCCTCGGCACGGGGCGCGACGGGGACGGCCGCGAGGACCGGTTCCTCCCGGAGATCACGGCGCTCATCGATCCTCGCCAGTTCGAGCTCATCACCGCGGCGGACAGCGGGCTGGTCGTCATCCAAGGCGGCGCCGGCTCCGGCAAGACCACCATCGGCCTGCACCGCCTCGCGTACCTGAACTTCCAGGACCGTCGGCGCTTCCGCCCCGACCGCATGCTCGTGATGGTCTTCAACCGGGCCCTCGAGCGCTACATCTCGCGCGTCCTGCCGGCGCTCGGCGTCACCGGCGTGCCGGTCACCACCTACGAGCGCTGGGCGTCGCGCCTCCGGGAGCAGCACGTCCCCGGCGTGCCCCGTGACTACGAGCCGAACACGCCGGCGACGGTGACGCGGCTGAAGAAGCACCCGCTCATGCTCGACGCCATCGATCGACACGCGGCGAAGGTCGCGGCGAAGGTCGAGGAGATGCTCGAGCGATCGGTCGAGGGCATCGAGGGCCACGCCGAGGTCCTCACCGCGTGGCGGCGCCACCCGACGGCGCCGCTCGGTCAGCGCCTCGAGATGCTGGCGCGCTGGGCGCGGCCCCGGAAGCACGACGACGGAAGCGTGGACAAGGCGCGCAGCCGCCCGCTCGCGCTGCGGCACGCGGTCGACCGCGTCGTGTCCCGCGGCAAGGCGCTCGCGCGCGACGTGCTGACCGCCTGGGCCGACCTCTTGACCGACCTGCCGGCGCTGGAGGCCGTCTTCCTCGCCGAGGGGAGCGACCTCTCCGCCGCCGAGCTCCAGTCCGCGCACCGGTGGTGCACGCTCCGCTGCCCGCAGATCGTCGCCGCGTTCGAGGAGGCCCTCGCCCTCGCGAGCGAGCGCGACGACCTCCCCAAGGAGGACCGCGAGCGCGCTCGGCGGAGCGACCGCCCCAGCGGCGGGGATCGCGGCGACTTCCACGCGCGCGCCCGCGCCGACGATCGCACGATGGGCATCGACGGCGCCGAGGAGCAGGAGCCGGTGCTCCTCGACCGCGAGGACGACACGCTCCTGCTGCGGATGACGCAGCGGCTCTGGGGCCCGCTCTCGCGCGGCAAGGAGCGCCTCACCTACGAGCACATGTTCCTCGACGAGGCGCAGGACCTCAGCCCCGTCGAGCTCGCGGTCGTCGTGGGCACCGCGAGCGACGCGCAGAGCGTGACCCTCGCCGGCGACGTCGCGCAGCGCCTGCTCATGGACAACGGCTTCAACGGCTGGGACGACGTGCTCGGCCGCCTCGGGCTCGACCACGTGGAGATCGAGCCGCTCAAGCTCACCTACCGGTCCACCGCGCAGATCATCGACTTCGCCGACGACGTGCTCGGGCCGCTCCGGAACGAGCAGCAGAGCACGGCGACGCGGCAGGGCGCGCCCGTCGAGCTCTTCGAGTTCGGCCAGAGCGGCGAGGCGGTCGCCTTCCTCGGCGGCGCGCTGCGCGAGCTGATGGCGTCCGAGCCGCGCGCGTCGGTGGCCGTGATCGCCCGCTACCCCGAGCACGCGGACATCTACTACCGCGGCCTCGCGAACGCGGAGGTCCCGTTCCTGCGCCGCATCGCGCAACAGGACTTCCCCTTCAAGCCCGGCATCGACGTCACCGACGTCCGTCAGGTGAAGGGCCTCGAGTTCGACTACGTGGTGCTGCTCGAGGTCTCGAGCGCCGCCTTCGCGGAGGACGACGAGGCGCGCCACCTGCTGCACATCGCGGCCACCCGCGCGGCGCACCAGCTCTGGGTCACCACCACGGGGACGCCCTCCTCGCTGCTGCCTCAGAAGCTCCGCGACCACGAGGAGTGATCCGCGTCGTCCACGAGGACGACGACGTGCTCGCCGTCGACAAGCCCGAGGGCGTGCCCTGTCAGGCCGCCGACCCGTCGCACCGCGACGACCTCCCGTTCCGCCTCCAGCGCGAGCGCGGCCTCGACTACCTCGGGATCCACCAGCGCCTCGACAAGGACACCTCCGGCGTCGTCGTCTACGCGAAGCGCAAGGCCGCCAACCCCGGGCTCGCCGAGCAGATGGAGGGGCGGCGCGTCGAGAAGCGCTACGTCGCCGTGGTCACCGGCTGGAAGGGCGGCCCGCGCCGCCTCGAGCACCACCTCGCGCGGGGCAAGGACGGCAACACGGTTTTGGCGTCCGCGCGCGACGCGCGCGCCAAGCGCGCGATCACCCACGTCGAGCGCGTCGAGCGCGTCGGCGACCGCGCGCTCCTCGAGCTGCGCATCGAGACCGGCCGGACCCACCAGATCCGCGCGCAGCTCGCCGCCGAGGGCGCGCCCGTGTGCGGCGACCCCGTCTACGGCGGCGAGGCCGCGCCGCGCCTGATGCTGCACGCGAGCCAGATGCGCCTGCGCCACCCGGTGTCGGGCGCGCCGCTGACGATCGAGGCCCCGACGCCGCGGCTCCTCGGGGCGTGGCTCCGCGGCGCCCACGACCCGTTCGCGCCCGACGCCCTCGCCGACGCCATCGAGCGCGCGTTCGAGCGGCGCTGGGGCCTCGCCCACCGCGAGGACGTCACCGCGTTCCGCGCGCTCAACGCCGACGGCGACGGGCTCCCGGGCGTCGCGATCGATCGCTACGACGCGTGGCTCGTGCTCCACCTGTACGACGACGGCGTGCCCCACGAGGCCGCGATCCTCGAGGCCCTCGAGCGGCGCGGCGACGCGCGCGGCGTGTACGTGAAGCGGCGGCCGAAGCAGGCCAACGTGGTGGTCGAGGCGGGCGAGGAGCACGCGCCGGCCCAGCCCGTCCTCGGGGCGCCCGCGCCGAGCCCGCTCTCGATCGTGGAGAGCGGGACGCCGTTCCTCGTCCGGCTCGGCGAGGGCCTCTCGACGGGCCTCTTCCTCGACCAGCGCCTCAACCGCGAGCGCGTCCGCGAGCTCGCCGGCGGGCAGCGCGTGCTCAACCTGTTCGCGTACACGTGCGGCTTCACCGTCGCGGCGGGGCTCGGCGGCGCGCGCGAGACGCTGAGCGTCGACGCGTCGGCGCCGGCGCTCGAGCAGGGCCGCGAGAACCTCGAGCACGCGGGCCTGCCGCTCGACCGGCACCGCCTCGAGCGCGGGGACTGCTTCGAGGTCCTGCGCGAGCTCCGCGCCCGCGAGGAGCGCTTCGGCCTCGTCATCCTCGATCCGCCGACCTACTCGACGACCAAGACGACGCGCTGGAACAGCGGCAAGTCCTGGCGCGGGCTCGCGCGCCTCGCGCTCGACGTCCTCGAGCCGGGCGGCCGCCTCCTCGCGTGCAGCAACGACCGGCGCATGTCGCAGGGCGCGTTCCGCCGGTACGTCCGCGACGCGGCCGCCGATCGCTCCATCGCGCTCGCGCAGCTCAAGGACCTCGCGCCGCCGCCCGACTTCCCCGGCGAGGACCAGCCCAAGGGCCTGCTCGTCACGCGCGAGCCCGCTCAGCGACGGTAGGGCCCGGCCTCGGGGTTGCTGACCCGAGCGAGCGCGGCGCCGGCGGCGGCGACCGCGGCGAGGGCCGACTCCACCGAGGCGGCGTCGGCGACGAGCCAGCCGACCTCCGCCTGCAGCCGGTCGTCCTCGACCTGGAGCGTCGTCGCCTGCGACTGCAGCTCCACGAGACGCCCGCGGACCTCGGGGGTGAGCGCGGCGCGCACCGCGGCCTCGGGCGCCCCCTTCACGACGAAGCGCGCGTCGAACACCTCGTCCCCCACGACGATGTCCTGCACCCCGAGCATGCGGCCGAACGACGACAACGCCCCTTGCTTCGTCAGCCGGAGCCCCACGCCGAGCGGCCGATCGAACCGAACCACGAAGGACGTCCAGCGTTTGTCGCCACGGAGCGACGCGTCGACCTCGACGAACATCCCCTCGTAGCGCCCGCTCATGCGGGTCTGCGCGACGTCGAGCTGGAGCCCGCGCGCCTCGGCCACCGACCGCCACGCCGTCTGCACCACGTGCTCGGCGGAGCTGAGCCCGATGATCTCGCGCGCGGACCGGACCCGATGAGCCAGGTCGAGCGTCTGATCGATCACCGCCCCGAGCACGCCGGGATCGAAGGTCTTGCCGCGGCGCTCGCCGCGCGCGCACGCGTCGTCGAGGGAGGGCGCGAAGCGCGCGGGCGCGAGGTGCCGCAGCGCCTCGGCCACGTAGGGCGTCGTCAGCAACCGCCGCGCGAGCTCCGGCTCCGCCGCGCGGATCGTGTAGGCCGGATCGAGCTCGGGATCGCCGATCTGCAGGTCGTTGTCGCCGACGAGCGAGCTCCACACCTTCATCAGTGAGTCGGTCGGGCTCACCCCGAGCCCCATGTCCAGGCTCCGCCCGTACCCCGCCTCGGCGTACGTGTAGTAGGTCGTGCTCTGGTTGTCGCCGGAGCCGCTGACGACGACGCGCGTGCCGACGCGGACCTCGAGACCGCCCCGCACGCCGACCATCTCGTCGAGGTAGTAGGGTCGGCCGAACCCCCCGCCCGTGCTGTGCCTGCGCGACCGCGCGAGGGTCAGCCCGAGCGCCTGGCAGGCGGCCGCCCAGCGCTCGCGGTCACGCTTCTGCGCGTAGTAGCTGATCCCGAGGATCGCCCCGATGGCCGCGGCCAGGGAGCCGAGCGTGGCGGTGACGATCAGGATCCCGACGACGAGCTCGCTCACCCCGCCGTTCTATCAGAAGTCCTGGTAGTCACCGGCGGGCACGAGGATGCGGCCGACGTAGGGCCCCGCCTCGACGCGGATCGTGCCGTCGCCAGCGACGGTGAAGGAGTCGCCGCTGAGCACGTCGCGCAGCGCGGTGCCGGGCGCCACCGCGACGGTCATCGCGTTGCCCTCGAACGCGGTCGCGCTCGAGTGGCTGCGGTTCGAGTTGATCACGACGAGCGCGTACGCGTCTCCGTCGCGGCGCTCGAAGGCGACGATCCCCGCGTCCTCTTCGTCGGCGGTGCGGTCGGTGGTCCAGGTGAGCGTGAAGTTGCCGCGGCGGAGCGCGCGGTAGTGCGCGCGGACCCGCGCGAGCCGGGCGATGTGCTGGAACGTCGCGTTGGTCGTGTCGTAGCCGCTCGTCCAGAGCACCTCGCGGTTCGTCGGGTCGTTGCCGCCCCGGTACTCCTGCTCGGTGCCGTAGTAGATGCAGGGGATCCCGTCCTCGGCCATGAGGTACGTGAGCGCGGCCCGGAGCGCCGCGGTGCCCTGCTCGTCGCCGCGGTTGAAGAGGAAGCGCGAGACGTCGTGGTTGTCGATGAAGTTCACGAGCGCGGCGTCCGGCGCGACGCCGATGCCGCCCGGCTGCGGCTCGTGCCCGTAGTTGACCGCGCGCTCGTCGAGGAGCCGCTGGATCCCGGAGGTCGCCCCGCCGTTCGCGAACACGTCGTCGAACACGCGGAACTTCTGGGAGAAGTAGAAGACCGAGTCGAGCCGCCCGGGCATCGTGAACGAGCCGATGAGGTCGTCGCGTCCGTCGAACGCCTCGCCGAACATGAAGAAATTCGTCTTGCCCGCGTCGGCGACGCGGCGGCGGACCTCGGGGGCGAAGTACTCCCAGAAGCCGTTGTCGACGTGCTTGATCGTGTCGATGCGGAAGCCGTCGAAGTCCGCGGTGAGCACCCAGTCGACGTAGACCTGCGTCATCGTCTCGCGCACGCGCTCGTCGGCCGTGTTGACGTCCTTGAGGCCGCCCGGGAAGTCGCCCCAGAGGAGCTGCTCGGGGTCGTCGAAGTTGAGCGTGCGCCCGCGCCGGCTGTACGCGCTCGGGTCCTGGAAGAGCGGCGGCTGCGGGGGGATGCGGAAGATCTCGGGGATGTCGAAGAACCGGATCGGCGCCGGGCCCGCGGCGCCGAGCGAGGTGAACGACTGCACGCCGCGCGAGTCGAAGTCGGGGTCGAACTCGTTGATGCGCGCGAGCGGGCTCGTCATCTGCGACGGGCTGCCGCCCGGGGCGACCGTGCCGGAGCCCTGGATCGAGTCGTCCGGCTGCCCGTTGTGGTTGACGTCGTAGTAGAAGACCTGCCCGAGGTGGTTCGTGACGATGTCGAGGATCACCAGGATCCCGCGGTCGTGCGCCTCCGCGATCATGCGGCGCAGCGTGGCGAGGTCGCCGAAGTGCGGGTTGACCCGCGTGAAGTCGACGGCCCAGTAGCCGTGGTAGCCGTCGATGCCCGCGTCGGTGTCGACGTTGAGGACGACCGGGCTGATCCAGAGCGCGGTCACGCCGAGCTCCTGGAGGTAGTCCATCCTGTCGATCACGCCCTGCCAGTCGCCGCCCTGGTAGCGGGCGAGCGAGGTGGGGTCGACGCGATGATCGTTGCGCGCGTCGCCGTTCGCGAAGCGGTCGACGACGAGCTGGTAGACGACCTGGTCGCGCCAGTCCTCGACGTGGGTCGTGACCTCGACGTCCCGGATGTCCCCGAGCCCGTCGTGCGCGCACGCGCCGAGGGTCAGGGCCAGCAGGAGGTAAGTGAACTCGCGCATCGTCAGCTCCCGTAACTGCTGCTGCTGAACCACCACTCGACCCCGATCCCGAAGAAGTGCTCCACCGTGTTGGCGCTGCGCGGATCGAGCGCCGGGTAGAGGGCGCGCGCGCCGTCGTCGCGGACGGTGAGGGTGTAGATCAGGCGAAGGTGCGGCCGGGTGTAGGTGCCCCGCCCGAAGGGCGTGACGAACGGGACGATCCCGAGCTTGAAGAGGTTGCCGCCGACCGCGTTCCCGGTCGACTCGTCGATCGAGGCGGCGGCCATGCCGCTGTAGCTGAGGTCCGCCGCGATCCCGACGTAGCGGTCGAGCCAGATCATCGGCCGCACGTTGAGCGCGCCCTCGGTGAGGGTGCCGCGGCCGTAGACGTTGGGGTCAGCGTCCCGGAAGTAGCGGTAGTAGCCGCCGACCTGCAGGCCGAAGATCCCCTCCTCCCAGTTCGCGCTGAGCGCGATCCGCAGCTCCTCGGCGCGGCCGGTCTGGATCACCGAGCCGGTGCGGAAGGGGACCCCGAGCGGGTCGTAGACGCCGAGGCCGCGCGCGTAGCGCACGAACAGGTTCGCGAACGCGTTCTGGTCGGCGAGGTAGCCGCCGAGCTGCGCCCCGACGACCCAGCCCGCGTCCTCGGGGAGCGCCTCGTCGAAGCCCTCGGGGTTGCGGCGCGTCCCGCTCGGCAGGTAGTGGCCCTCGCCGTAGAGGATCGCCTTCATGCCCTCGCGCGCCCGCCGACCGAACGGCCACCAGGTGAGGCGCGCGGCCGCGACGGCGCGCGGTCGGTCGAGGAAGAGCACGCTCTCGGGCGAGAACCCGTCGCGCGCAGGGACGAGCACCTCCTGCCGCTGAAAGGGATCGTTGGGCTGCGCGAGCCCGGCCGCGATGCGGAGCTGACCGATCTGCTCGAGGTCGTAGCTCAGGCCGCCGCCGACCATGTTGAGGCTGTCGAGCGGCCAGAAGTTGAAGAGGTAGATGTCGTCGCCGCGCCACATGCGCGAGCCCGCCCAGACGTTGAGGCCGGGCGTGAGCAGGTTCCCGACGCGGGCGTAGAGGTTCCGGAACGCGATGCGCTCGGAGAGCTCGCCGTCGTAGTGGAAGAGCGGGCCGAAGTAGCCGATCGTGGCCACGACGGTGGTGTCCATGCCCGCGAAGTGGTCCTCGCGGCGCAGCTCGATCTCGGCGTAGGTGTCGGCCTCGTCGACGCGAGGGCCCCACGCGGTGATGAGGTTCTGACGACCGGTCCGGCCCGCGAGGTCGGAGGCCGCGATGATCCGACCGTAGGAGCCGAAGTAGAACCCGCCCGTGTGCTCGTCGTCGTCGTCGTCCTCGTCCTCGTCTTCCGACGCGGGCACGGGCACGGGCTCGGGTGCCGGCGCGGGAGCGGGAGTCGTCGCGGGCGCCGCCTCGGCTTCGGGCGCGGCCTCGTCGTCGCGACCGCGCTGGTACCAGGGGACCGCGCCGCCGTCGGCCTCCACCTCGACATCTGGGGTGGGCTCGAGCGGCTCCTCCTCGTCCTGCGCTCGGGCGGTGGAGGCGACGCCGAGGGCGATCAAGACGAAAGCGGAGACTGCGCGCGACACGCGTGCGAGCTTAGGCGGAAGCCCGCCGTCCGGGTAGACGTTTCGTGACTCAGGCGTGAGTGAAACGTGAGATCCCTCACCCACCCCGATTCGAGCCCGGCTCGCTCGACGCGGCCGGTTCATCATGGGCGAGTGATCCAGCAAGAGGTGCCCTACCCCTTCGACGACGACGAGGCCCTCGCGCGCCTGCGCGCGCTCACCGACTACTGGTCCGCGAGGCACGGCGTCCACACCGTGTGGGACGGACCGCGCGCGAGCCTGAAGGGGCGCAAGCTCGGCGTGAAGTACGACGCGAGCGCGGAGGTGGGCGGCGGCCTCATCCGCGCGAAGGTCAGCGTCGGGATGCTCGCCGAGAAGCTCGGCGGCCCGGCCTACGTGCGTCGCAAGCTGGCCGAGTACCTCGACCCCACGCACACCGTCGAGGCGCTTCGAGCACGCATCCCTCGTTGACAAGCCGGGAGATTCAGTGGACGACGAGCACGCCGGCTGGGAAGCGGGCGTCGTCGGCGCCGCTGGCCAGCGCCTCGGCGAGGCCGCTGGTCGACGGGACGAGGAGCAGGCCGCCCGGGTGGGCGGCGAGGATGTGCTGGACCGTCGGCGGCGTCGCGTCCGCGATCGGCGCGACGCGGAGCCGCGCGACCCGGCCGGACAAGCGCTCACGTGTCGCCTCGACCGCGGCGTCGTCGCCGCCGACCACCCAGACGGACAGGCGACCGTCGTCGCCCGCGAGGCGGGCGCCGGCCTCGAGCGCGCGCTCGGCGGCGTCGCTTCCGTCGAACAAGACCCGCACCGGCGCGGACCGCGCCGCCTTTGGCGACCAGCCACCCCAGCCGACCACGACGACGTCGCCCTGCTCGATCTGTCGCGACACCGCGTCGCGCGGGCGCCCGCGCTCGACCGCGAAGCGCGCCTCGACGCGCTGGTGAGCCGCCTCGCGCTCGAGCGTCGACCGGACGTCCGCGGCGACCGCGCGCCACTCGCGCTCGAGGTCCTCGGCCCGCAGCGCGCGCGTGCCGCCGGCGCTGTCGGTGCGCTGCGCGAAGGAGTAGGCCGCGAGGCGCAAGAGATCCTCGTCCTCGAGGAAGCGACCCTCGAGCGCCGCGTCGAGGCAGGACGCCACGCGCACCGCCTCCCGGACGACGCGGAACGTGCGGTCGCCCCCCGCGATCGCGACGACGACGCGGCGCACCGTCATCGTCGCTTCCCCTTCTCGTGCGCGAGCATGCGCTCCGTCAGCGACGCGAGCCGCGCCGCGACCGCCTCGTGCACGTACTCGGCGGAGCGCCCGGTCAGCGTCTCGAGCGCGTCGTCGAGGCACGCCATGTGGAAGAGGTGGAAGCGCCCGGCCGCCACCGCCTCGACGATGTCCTCGCGCAGCATCAGGTGCTCGACGTTCGCCTCGGGGATCAGCGCGCCGTGGGTCCCGTCGAGCCCTCGCTCGCGGCAGACGTCGTAGAAGCCCTCGATCTTCTCGTTCACGCCGCCGATCACCTGCGCGCGGCCGTTCTGATCGACGGAGCCGGTGATCGCGAAGCACTGCTTGATCGGGATCTCGCTCAGCGCGCTCAGGAGCACGCACAGCTCGGCCATCGACGCGCTGTCCCCGTCGACGCCTCCGTAGCTCTGCTCGAACGCGAGGCTCGCCGACACGCTGAGCGGGCGCTCGGCGCCATACCGCGACGTGAGGTAGCTCGACAGGATCATCACGCCCTTCGTGTGGATCTTCCCGCCGAGGTCCGACTGGCGCTCGATGTCCACGAGGTCGCCGCCGCCGACGCGCACGCGCGCGGTGATCCGGCTCGGCTGACCGAACGCGAGCTCGCCCACCGACAGGACGCTGAGGCCGTTGACCTGGCCGACGACCTCGCCGTCGGTGCGGACGCCGAGCGTGCCGTCGGTGAAGCGGCCGAGGGTGCGCTCGCGCAAGCGGCCGAGGCGGTGCTCACGGGCGGCGATCGCGGCGCGCACGTCGATCGCCCCGACCGCCTCCGCGCCGCGGTCCCGCGCCTTCCAGTCGGCCTCGCGCAGGAGGTTCGACAGGGGCGAGAGCTCGGCCGAGAGCTGCCGCCGATCCCCCGCCCAGCGAGCGCTCTGCTCGACGACCCGCGCGACCGCGCCCGCGTCGAAGGGCAGAAGCTCGTCGGCGCGCGCGATCCCGGCGATGAGCCGCGTGAGGCCGGTCTGGCTCTCCTCGTCCCACGGCATCACGTCGTCGAAGTCGGCCGCGACCTTGAAGAGCTGGTCGAAGTCCGGGTCGACCGACGCGAGCACGTAGTAGAGCTGCCGCTCGCCGACGAGGATGATCTTGGCGTCGAGGGGGATGGGCTCGGGATCCAGCTCGCTCGTCGTCATGCCCAGCTCCTTGCCGAGCGACTCGATCTCGATCTCGCGCCGCGTCAGCGCGCGCTTCAGGGAGTCCCAGGCGGCGGGCGAGCCGAGCAGGCGCCGCGCGTCGACGACGAGGGTGCCGCCGTTGGCGCGGTGCAGGGCGCCCGGCTTGATCATGCTGAAGTCGCTGATGAGGGCGCCGAGGTGCACGCGGCGGTCGACGCGCCCGAAGAGCCGCTCGACCGTGGGGTGGTCCTCCTCGATCACCGGCGCGCCCTCGAGGCCGCGACGGTCGACGAAGAGGTTGACGCGATAGCGCAGCGCCGGGTGCATGTGCTCGTGCAACGCAGCTTGCACCACGCTCTCGTTCCCGTCGTTCTCGTCCTCGCTCGGCAGGAACGCGTGCACGTGCTGCACGACGTCGGCCTCGACCGCGTCGAGCCACGCGGCGACCTTGTCGAGGTCGGCGAACCCCGCGCGGACGCGCTCGAGCTGATGGCGCGCGACGAGGCGCGTGAGGTCCTCCTCGATCTCGCGGAGCTCGTCCCGCGCCTCGCGGCGCCACGCGGGCACCTGGTGCATCACCTCGCGGAGCGCGTTCTCCATCTCCTCGAGGCTCGCGCGGATCTCCGCCTGCTTCTCGTCAGGGAGCTTCGCGAACGCGTCGGGCTCGAGCACCTGCCCGTCGACGAACGGGGCGAACGCGAGGCCGGCCGGGGTCCGGAGCATGCGGAGCCCCTGCTCGGTGGCGCGCGTGGCGAGCTTGGCGAAGGCCTCCTCGTGCCTCGCCTCCACCTTTTGCTCGATCACGCGGCGCCGGGTCCTGTAGTCGTCCGACTCGAACATCGCGAGGATCGCGTCGTCGAGATCGCGCACGACCTCGTTCATCGCCGCCTCGAGCTCGGCGCCGCGACCCGCCGGCAGGGCGATCGCGATCGGGCGGTCGGGGCGCTGGAAGTTGTGGACGTAGACCTGGTCGGCGGGGACCTGACCCGGATCGGCGCGGCGCCGGAGCGCGTCCCGGACGAGGTGGTGCTTGCCGGTCCCGGGGGGCCCGAGCACGAACACGTTGTAGCCCTTGTGACGGATGCCGACGCCGAAGCGCAGCGCCTCCTCGGCGCGGCTCTGGCCGATCAGCCCGTCGAGGGGCTCGACGTCGTTGGTCGTCTCGAAGGGCAGCGCCGCGCACCGCCGCCGCGCGTCGCTCGCCTCGAGGGCCCGGTTCCCGTTGGACGGCACGTCGCGACGCTACCACCGAATCGATCGACGCTTGCCCCGCGACCGCCCTAGACCCCACGCTCCCGGCGACCCTTTCGGAGAAGCCATGGCGGAACGAGACTCGAGACCTCACGTGGTCATCCTCGGAGGCGGCTTCGGTGGCCTCGCCGCGGCGCGGGCGCTGCGACGGTCCCCGGTCCGCGTGACGCTCGTCGACCGGAGCAACCACCACCTCTTCCAGCCGCTGCTCTACCAGGTGGCGACGAGCGCCCTGAGCGCGCCCGACATCGCCGCGCCGCTCCGAAAGCTCCTCCGCAAGCAGGCGAACGCCCGGGTCCTGATGGCCGACGCGCTCGACCTCGACCCGACCACCCGGACGGTGACGCTCGACTCGGGCGAGCTCCACTACGACTTCCTCATCCTCGCGACGGGGATGAAGAACAACTACTTCGGCCACGACCAGTGGGAGGAGCACGCGCCGGGGCTCAAGACGCTCGGCGAGGCCCTCGACATCCGCTCGCGGGTGCTGCGCGCGTACGAGGCGGCCGAGCGCGAGACCGACCGCTCCCGGCAGAAGGAGCTGCTCACCTTCGTGGTGATCGGCGCCGGGCCGACCGGCGTCGAGATGGCCGGCGCGCTCGCCGAGATCGCGCACCGGACCCTCGCGCGCGACTTCGATCACTTCGACCCCGACAAGGACGCGCGCGTGGTGCTCATCGAGGGCGGCCCGCGGGTCCTCGCGGCGTTCTCGGAGGCCTCGTCACGCTCCGCGCGCGAGGAGCTCGAGGGGCTCGGCGTGGAGGTGCGCACGAACACCTTCGTCAAGGACGTGGACGCGCACGGGGTGACCGTCGGCGAGGACCTCGAGCGCATCGAGGCGGGCACCGTCGTCTGGGCCGCGGGGCTGAAGGCGAGCTCGCTGACGGGCAAGCTCGGCTGCGAGCTCGACCGCGCCGGGCGCGTGATCGTCGAGCCCGACCTGTCGGTCCCCGGCCACCCCGAGGTGTTCGTGCTCGGGGATCTCATCCACCTCGAGCAGGACGGCGCCCTCTTGCCGGGCGTGGCGCAGACGGCGCTGCAGAGCGGCAAGTTCGCGGCCGATCAGATCACCAACGAGCTCCTCGGCTACGGCCGCAAGGATCGCTTCGTCTACTGGGACAAGGGATCCATGGCCACGATCGGCCGCGCCAAGGCGGTCGCCGAGGTCGGCTCCGCGTCGCTGAGCGGCTTCATCGCGTGGCTGATGTGGGTGTTCATCCACCTCGTGTTCCTCGTCGACTTCCGCAACCGCGTCGCGGTCATGTTCGAGTGGGCCTACGCGTATGTGACGTGGCAGCGGTCGGCCCGCGTGATCGTCGACGCGCCCCGCCGCCATCGGCCCCGACGCGAGCGCAGCCGGATCCTGAAGTCGGCCCTCGAGCCGCTCGAGGAGCCCGAAGCGAGCCCTCAGCAGCCCGGCTGACCGGGCTCGAGGCGGCCCCGTACGCACCACGGGACCTTGAGGATCCAGTCGGAGATGACGCCTCCGAACACGCCGCTGAGGATGGTGCTGCCAGGGTCTGCCATGACGCCCCAGGTCACCACCGACTCGGTCTCGTGATAGGCGCTGACGGTCAGGAACCCGCGCCCGGCCCGGACGTCGTGGGGGCGGCTGCGGTCGAGGTCGAAGCGAACGGTGTGCGCGTCCCGCTCGATGGTCACGATCGCGAAGTAGGACGCCTCGACGAACGCGAGCCGGTGGCGGAGGAAGACGACGCGTCGGTCCCCGTGGTCCTCGACGAGGCGGGCCTCGGCGACCGCCGGGATGAGCCGGGTGTACGCGGTCGTGTCGAGCACCTCTCGGAACACGCGATCGCGGGGGGCCCGGATGCGCATGAAGCTGGTCCCCCCGAGGAACCGAAAGGGGCCCTCGGCGCGGGTCACGGGGCGCCGGACGAGCTCACCGGATCGCAGGGCGCGCTGCTCCGAGACCGAGAACTCCCCGTCCTCGCGCTGGGCTCGGGCGCCGAGCGCGAAGCACGTCGCGGCGAGGACCAGGGCCGTCACGGAGAGCCGACGTCGCATCCACCTGGCACCATAGCGCGGTCCGGAACCTCGTCGCCGGGGTGATGTCGACACCTCGCCAAAGGACGGCCCCACCCACCGTGTCGGAGACCCCGTGAAGCGCTTCCTCGTCACCCTCCTCCTCCTGGGGGCCGCCGCCCCGGCCCACGCCGACCTCGTGGTCGAGATGCCCCACGTCCGCCGGCCGTCGCACTCGGTCGCGCTGTCGTCGGTCCGCCGCGGGAGCACGGACGCGCCCACCGCCGACGCCGAGCGGGTCCTGAGCGAGGCGCGCAGCCAGCTCTACGGGCAGCGGAGCCGGATCAACCGCTGCCTGAGCGGCCTGGACCTGCGCGAGGATCCGCTCCGCAGCCGGCGGCGCGCCCTCACGGGTCGTCTGGTCTTCTCGCGCAGCGGTCGCCCCGCCGTCCACATCGACTCGACCCGCGGGATCCCCGGACCCGCGCGCGCTTGCATCGAGGAGGGCGTGCGCGCCGTCGCGGTCCGGACCGCGCCCCGAGGCTCGGTCGAGATCCGCTTCACGTTCACGCTCCAGTGATCAGGCCAGCTCCTTGATGAGCACCCGGGAGCGTCGCGTCTTGTCGTAGCTCGCGCGCCGCGACGGCGGGAGCTGGCGGACGGAGGCGGGGACGAAGCCGCGCTCCTGGAAGAAGTGGGCGCTGCGGGTGGTGAGCACGAAGAGCCGCTCCAGGCCCTGCTCCCTCGCGCGCGCCTCGAGGCGGTCGACGAGGGCCTCGCCCCGGCCGACCTCCCGATACCGGTCGTGGATCGCGACGCAGTAGAGCTCGCCCATCGAGACGTCCGGGAAGGCCTCGAGCGCCGCGCACCCGATGACGAGGCCGTCGCGGTCGATGACCATGAAGCGGTCGAGCTCCATCTCGAGCCGCTCGCGGCTCCGCCGCACGAGGATCCCCTGGTCCTCGAGCGGGCGCAGCAGCGTGGCGAGCGAGCCGAGGTCGTCGATCCGCGCTCGCCGCACGTCCTCGTAGGCCTCCTGCGTCACGAGCGTGCCCGTCCCCTCGCGCGTGAAGAGCTCGTCGATGAGCGCGCCGTCGCGCCGGCGATCGACGAGGTGCGCCCGCGGGACCCCGCCTCGCACCGCGCGCGCCGCCGCGAGGATGTGCTTGCGGACGTCGGCGCCCTGACGGTTGCGCTTCGTGGCGAGCGCGTCGGCCTCGTTCGGGGTCAGCTGGCTGATCAGGCGGCGCCGGGCGTCGAGGGCGCCGCGGCCTTCGATCAGGCCGACGAGCTTGCTCGCCTTGAGGGCCACCGCGACGTCGGCGGCGACGTCGTGCGAGGCGAGGTTGAAGGACTCCCCCGTGGGCGAGTAACCGAGCGGGCTGACGACGACGATCGCCCCGGCGTCGAGGCCTCGCTCGATGCCGATGGTGTCCACCCGGCGGACCTCGCCCGTGAAGAGGTAGTCCACTCCATCTCGGACGCCGATGGGGCGCGCGGTGACGAAGTTGCCGCTCATCACGCGGATCCGCGCGTTGGCCATCGGGGTGTTGACCGCGCCCATCGAGAGGGCGGCCTCGATGCGGGCTCGCGCGTCTCCGACCGCTTCGTGCACGCAGGCGAGCGTCGCGCGATCCGTCACCCGCGCGTCGCCGACGAAGCGCGAGGCGATCTTGCGGGTCTCGAGGCGGCGCTCGATCTGCGGGCGCGTGCCGTGGACGAGCACCACGCGGACGCCGAGGCCGTGCAGGAGCGCCACGTCGTGCATGAGCGAGGGCAGCCGCTCGGTGCGGACCGCCTCACCGCCCACGAGCACGACGAAGGTCGCCCCGCGGTGGGCGTGGATGTACGGCGCCGCGACGCGGAGGCTCTCGACGAAGGAGGAGGCGCTCACGCCGAGGACGCTCGTTCAAGCGGGGCGCGAGGTCAACCCGCCGCGGGCTCCGTGCTATGAGCACCCGCCGTGCTCCACCACGACACCCTGACGGCGCCCGGCGCCGCCCCGGACCGGTGGGTCCTCTTCTGCCACGGGATCCTCGGTCGAGGCTCGAACTGGCGCGGGTTCGCCCGCGCGCTGGTGCGGGAGCTGCCGACCTGGGGCGCCGTCCTCGTGGACCTGCGAGCGCACGGCGCCTCGCGCGCGGTCCCGCCGCCCGACTCGATCGAGGCCGCCGCGCGCGACCTCCACGCGCTGGTCGACGAGCGCCCCGTCCGCGCCGTCCTCGGACACAGCTTCGGCGGCAAGGTCGCCCTCGAGCTGTCGCGCCAGCGCGCCTTCGACCAGCTCTTCGTCGTCGACTCCCTGCCCGGCGCGCGGCCCGGTCGCGAGGGCGCCGAGAACACGGAGCGCGTCGTGAAGATGCTCGGCACGCTGCCCGCGCACTTCCTCGATCGCGAGGCGTTCCATCGCTACGTGCAGGAGCTGGGCTTCACCCGCGAGCTCGCGGCGTGGCTCGGCCAGAACCTCGACGCGATCGAGGGCGGCGGCTACGAGCTCGGCCTCGACGTTCCGCGGATCGAGGCGCTCCTCGGCGACTACTTCGTGCGCGACCTGTGGCCCGCGCTCGATCCGCCGCCCGCGGCCACCACCGCCCACCTCGTCATCGCGGGGCGCTCGACCGTGTACGGCGACGCCGACCGCGAGCGGGCCCGCGACCTCGCCGCGCGCCACGAGCGGGTGCGGGTCCACGTCCTCGAGCGAGCCGATCACTGGGTGCACATCGACGACCCGGACGGCCTCCTCGCCATCGCCTCGGAGGCCCTCTCGTGATCCCCATCGACACCGACCTCCTCGTCCTCGGCGGGGGCACCGCGGGCATCGCCGCCGCCCGCGCCGCCTCGCGCAATGGGCTCGCGGTCACCCTGGTCGAGGCCGACCGCGTCGGCGGCCCGCGCACGCTCCTGTCGTGGCGCGTCCTCGAGCGGACGGTCGATCGCCACGTGGCGCGCGGCGAGTGCCTGCGGGCTTCCGTCTGGGCGGAGGCCCGCGCCGAGCTCGCGCGCCTCGCGGAGCTCCGCGAGGAGCGCCTCGCGCTGCGGCTCGGCGACGCGGGCGTCGACCTCGTCCACGGGCGCGCTCGGTTCACGTCCCCTCACGAGCTCGAGGTCGCGTCGGGGGCGCGGGTCCGCTTCGATCGCGCCGTCGTCGCGGTGGGCGCGGGGGCGATCGGCTTCGACGGCGACGCCCCGGACGGCAGGCGCTACGTGACCGCCGATGGCCTCTTCGGGCTCTCCGCCCTCCCCGACGCGGTCCTCGTGGTCGGCGGCGGCGCCGCGGGCGCGGAGCTCGTCGACTCGCTCTCGCGGGTGAAGGACGTCGAGGTCACCTGGTTGATGGACGAGGTCGGCATCCTCCCGCGGTTCGAGCGCGAGCTCGCCGACGCGCTCGGGGACGTGCTCCTCGGTCGAGGGGTGAAGCTCGTGCACGGCAAGGCCGTCGTCGGGGTGACCGTCGAGGAGCACCGCGCGGTCGCCCACCTCGAGGGCGGCCACAAGTACGACGGGCCGCTGCTCGTCGCGTGCGCCGGCCGCCGGGCGGAGCCGACGGAGCTGGGCCTCGACGCGCTCGGGATCGCTTCGCTGCGGGTCGACGATCGCCTGCGGACCTCCGCCGAGCACGTCTGGGCCGCGGGCGAGTCCGCGGGCGAGTGCCCGAGCGCGGGGCACGCCGAGGCGATGGGGCGGCTCGCCGGGCGAGCGGCCGCCGGCCTCGAGATCCGGCCGTGGGACCCGAGCCAGATCCCGTCGGTGGTCCGGACCCACCCGCAGCTCGCGCAGGTGGGGCTGACCCCCGAGCGCCTCGCCGGCATGGAGGTGATCCTGCACACGGCGCGAGCCGAGGAGTCCCTCGCCGGGCTGCTCGAGGGCGTGGGCGAGAGCGCGGACAAGAAGGGCTTCCTCCGGCTCGCGAGCGACTCGGAGACGGGCCGGATCCTCGGGCTGAGCGCGGCGGGTCCGGGCGCGGGGAGCCTGGCGAGCGCGGCGGCGATCGCGCTGCGGCTCGGCGCGACGGACGACGCCGTGGCCGACGTGTTCGGCGACGTGCCGGGCGCGCTCGACGGGCTCTTCGCCGTCGTCCGCTAGCAGTACTGGTCGTAGGACGGGGCGTCGTCCCACAGCACGTCCGCGAGCAGCGCCTGACCGGTGCGCTCGTAGACCTGGGCGAGCAATCGCTCCTGGAGCTCGAGCTGCGCGCGGAGACGGAGGGCGCTGACGCCCTCGGCTCCCGCGAGCTCGGCCAGCAGCCGATCGATCTCGGCGAGGCAACGCGCCTCGTCTGTGAGGGGGCGGTCCAGTGCTCCGCGGGCCCGGTGCTCGGCGATCTTCGCGCTGACGAGGTGGCTCGGAATGCTCATCGGAACCTCCGTGACCCCCGACGTTCGGGGGCGGTTGCATCAAGGTGCTCCGCGGAGGGCCGCGCGACGCTGGATCACGCAAGACACCGACGATCCTGTCACACGTTTGTCACATAACCCGGTTGATCGGCACCGATCTCGGCCCGGCTTACAGATCGCCTTAAGTGCGACGGCTCAGTGATCGGCGGATTTGGGACCGCTAATCTGGCTCGCGTCATGACCAGGCTCGCCCTCCTCCTCGCGCTCGTGCTCGCTGGCTGCACCGCTGGCACCCCCCGCTTCCGAGACGCCGGCCCCGGCGGTCCCGACGCGAGGATCCTCGACGGCTGCAACCCCGACAACGACAGCGACGGCGACGGCATCGCGGACGACGCCGAGGGCACGATCGACTCGGACGGGGACGGAACGCCGAACAACCTGGACACGGACTCCGACGGCGACGGCATCCTCGACGCCGAGGAGCACCAGGGGAACATCCCCTGCTCGCTGCCCGACGCCGACGGCGACGGCATCCCGAACTGGCTCGACCCGGACAGCGACAACGACGGGCTCAGCGATCTCGAGGAGCGCGGCACCTACTCGACCGATCCCTACGCGATCGACAGCGACGGCGACGGCGTGACCGACCTCGGCGAGGCGCTCGGGACGATGACGGACCCGAACGATCCGACGAGCACCATCCCGCCGCAGGACTTCTTCGTCGTCCTCCCGTACTTCGGCGACGCGGTCGAGCGCACCCTCCGCTTCGACACGAACCTGCAGCTCGCGGACATCTACTTCCTCATCGACACGACCGGCTCGATGGGCACCGCCATCTCGAGCGTGCAGAGCTCGCTGACCCGCATCGCCGCCCAGATCGGCATGCGCATCCCGAACGTGCAGATGGGCGTCGGGCAGTTCCGCGACTTCCCGATCCCCTCGGGCGGCGGGATCTTCGGCGGCGGCGAGTACGGCGACTCGGGCGACCGGCCGTACTTCAACGAGCAGAACATCACGCCCACCGTCTCGGAGGTGCAGTCCGCGCTCGGGCGCCTGAGCGCCGGCGGCGGCGCCGACGGGCCGGAGTCGAGCTCGGAGGCCCTCTTCCAGACGGCGACGGGCCGCGGCGGCACGTGGACCGCGGGCGGCGACAGCCACATGATCCCGCCGCAGCGCTGCACCGCCGTCCCGGACGAGACCGGGCGTCGCCGCGGCTACCCGTGCTTCCGACCCGACTCGCTGCCGATCGTCGTCCACGTGACCGACGCGCCGTTCCACATGGGTCCTGGTGGGTCCGAGAGCTACGCCGGGATCACGCCGGTGCCAGCCAGCTTCGAGCAGGCGGTCAACGAGCTGAACAACATCGGCGCGCGCTTCATCGGCGTGTCGGTCGACGGCGGCGGCCGCACCGAGGAGGAGGCGGTCGCGCGGATGACCGGCAGCGTCGACAGCACGGGCGCGCCGCTCGTCTACACCGCCAGCGGCGGCGAGGTCTCGGACGCGATCATCGAGGGCATCGAGACCCTCGCCGGCCGCACGCCGCAGGACGTCGACACGACGACGGAGAACGTCCCGGGCAACCCGGACGAGGTCGACGCCACGATGTTCATCAAGGCGATCACCCCGCTCGAGGGCTACAACGCGGGTAACAGCGGGCCGATGCCGGGCGTGACCTACGCGTCCAAGGACGACCGGGTCTTCTACCAGGTCATCCCGGGCACCCAGGTCGAGTTCACGGTCCGCTTCCTGAACGACTTCCGGATGCCCGCGGTCAGTGCGCAGATCTTCCGCGCGGTGATCATCGTGCGGGGCAACGGGGTGGCCCGCCTCGACAGCCGAAACGTTTACATCGTGGTTCCACCCGACGGAGCGATCATCCTGATCTGAGGCTCGGGCGGGTATCCTCGTCTGGGAACGGGCGAGTGGAAGACGACTACAACGACGAGCAGACGCGCCAGACGGGGGTCAACTCCAAGGCCATCTTGTCGAGCCCGTCCGAGGGGGTCGCGCGGCTCGTCGTGCTGATGGGCGCCGAGCCAGGCCGCCGCTACACGCTCAAGGACAAGAGCTGCGTGGTCGGGCGCTCGGAGGACTGCGACGTCCAGGTCGACGACACGAAGGTCTCGAGGCGCCACCTCCGGATCCGCAACGTCGGCAGTCGCTGGGTCGCCGAGGACCTCGGCAGCCGCAACGGGACCCTCGTCAACGGGGAGTCGATCGGGAGCGCGCGGGAGCTCGTCGCGGGCGACCGGATCCAGCTGTCCGCCGAGAGCCTGCTGCTGTTCACGCGGCAAGACCCGCTCGAGGACCTCCTCCAGCACCGGCAGCAGATGGAGATCATCGGCCACCTCGCCGCCGGGATCGCCCACGACTTCAACAACCTGCTGAACGTCATCGAGGCGAGCTCGTCGCACCTCAAGACGCTCGATCCCTCGACCCGGCTCGACGACGACGTCGTCGCCGAGTGCCACGCGGACATCCGCGCCGCGAGCCGACGCGCCGGAGAGCTGACCGCGCGCCTCCTCGCGATCGCCGGGCGGCGGGACCGCGCCGACGATCTCGTCGACGACGCCGCCGAGAACGAGCGCTCGGTCGACCTGAGCTCCCTCGCCGCCGACGTCCTGCAGCTCGTGCGGCGGACGTTCGGCCGCTCCATCGAGATCGAGTCGAACGTGGTCCCGGGGCTCTCCGTACGCGGCGACTACTCGGCGCTGCACCAGCTGCTGATGAACCTCTGCATCAACGCGCGGGACGCGATGCCAGACGGGGGGACGCTCACCGTGGGGGCGCGTCGCGAGGACGGCGACGAGGCCTGGACCGTCATCTCGGTGCGGGACACGGGCATCGGCATGGACGCGAGCGCGCGCGAGCGCGTCTTCGACCCGTTCTTCACGACGAAGGCGCGCGGCACCGGCAGCGGCCTCGGCCTCGCCACGGTCTACGAGGTGGCCACCCGCCACGGGGGCACGGTGGAGGTCGAGTCGTCGCCCGGGGCGGGATCCACGTTCCGGGTGCGGCTCCCGCTGCGGAGCGCCCGTCAGTCGACGCCTCAAGCTCGAACCGCGCGGCGCGCCAGCACCTGGGACAGCCGCGCCGAGCCCAAGGCCGTCGGTCGGATCCTCGTGGTCGACGACCAAGAGCTCGTCCGCCGGAGCCTCGGCCGGCTCCTCACCGCGCAGGGCCACGACGTCCTCTACGCGTCCGACGGAATCGAGGCGGTCGAGACCTACCAGGCCGCCGAGCCGCGGCCGGACGTGGTGCTCATGGACCTCGACATGCCGCGGCTGTCGGGGGGCGAGGCGCTCGTCCGGCTGCGCGAGCTCGACCCGGGCGCCAAGGTCGTCCTCATCAGCGGCTTCTACGACGACATCGCCCGGCGCCGGCTCATCCGGCAGGGCGCCGTGGAGCTCCTCGGCAAGCCCCTCGATCTGTCCGAGCTCGCGGGCTGCATCCGGCTCGCCCTGAGCGCCCCGTGGGAGTCCCTTCCATCGGATTGATCTTGCGAGATTGAATGACGACCAGCCCGTTCCTGAAATGGGCGAGGGGATCAACCGCGCAACTCTGCCCATGAAACGAGCGGATCGGTGCTTGCTTCTGGCCAGGGGTGTGGTGAAGATCCACACCGGCTACCGAGCGCAGCCCGACTGTCTCGACGTGCTCGTCTTCGACGACTGCAGCGTCTCGCGCGCGGCCATGGTCGGGGCGCTCGAGGGAGCGGGGCTCAGCGTGCTCGGGATCGGGACGCCGCTCGAGGCCACCCGGGCGATGCTGCGCAACGAGGCGCGGCTGCTCGTGGTGGCGGCGGACGTCCGGGGGATCGACTGCGATCGCCTCGTCGCCCTGCTCCGCGGGGTGGACCGCCTGACCGAGCTCCGGGTGGTGATGGTCTCGGCGGACCGCGGGCCCACGACCCAGCGCCTCGCCGCCACCGCGGGCGCCGACGCCGTCTACGTGAAGTCCGACGACGTGGGGCTCCTCGTGGACGTGGTGCGGGAGCTGCTCGACATGGCGCCGGCCAGCGGAACGCGCCGCCGGCCCGAGGGTCTCGACCCCCAATAGCCGCGCCCTGCTAAGGTCGCGCCGATGGACGCCCCGCTCGCGCGACGCATCCCCCCGGATGGCGCAGATCCCGACGCGCTGCTCGAGGCGTTCCTCGAGTACACGACCGAGCGCGGCCTCGAGCTCTACCCGGCTCAGGAGGAGGCGATCCTCGAGCTGTTCTCCGGGAGCAGCGTCATCCTCGCGACCCCGACCGGGTCGGGGAAGTCGCTCGTCGCCGCCGCGCTGATGTTCCTCGGCGTCGCGCGGCGCGAGCGCGTCTACTACACGGCGCCGATCAAGGCGCTCGTCAGCGAGAAGTTCTTCGAGGCGTGCCGCGACTTCGGCCCCGAGCACGTCGGCATGATGACGGGCGACGCCTCGGTGAACCGCGACGCGACCGTCGTGTGCTGCACCGCGGAGATCCTCGCGAACATCGCGCTCCGCGAGATGGAGGACGCCGACGTCTCGCACGTGGTGATGGACGAGTTCCACTACTACGCCGATCGCGATCGCGGGTGGGCCTGGCAAGTACCGCTGCTCACGCTGCCGAAGCGGACGCGCTTCTTGCTGATGAGCGCGACGCTCGGCGACACGAAGCGGTTCGAGGACGCCCTCGAGCAGCGGTCGGGGCGGCCCCCCGCGCTCGTCGCCGGCGCCGAGCGGCCGGTGCCCCTCGACTACGAGTACCGGATGACGCCCATCCACGAGACGATCGTGGAGCTGATCGAGCAGGGGCGGTCCCCGATCTACCTCGTGCACTTCACGCAGCGCGCGGCCGCCGAGCAGGCCCAGGCGCTGACGAGCCTCGCGCTCACCGACCGGGAGCAGCGCGACGAGATCAAGCACGAGATCCAGGGCGTCCGCTTCGACACGCCGTTCGGCAAGGACCTGCGGCGCTGGCTCGGCCACGGGATCGGGGTGCACCACGCGGGGCTGCTGCCCAAGTACCGGCTGCTGGTGGAGAAGCTCGCGCAACGCGGCTTGCTTCGTGTGATCTGCGGCACCGACACGCTAGGCGTCGGCGTCAACGTGCCGATCCGGACCGTCGCGTTCACGCAGCTCTGCAAGTACGACGGGGTCAAGACGGGCATCCTCACCGTCCGCGACTTCAAGCAGATCGCCGGCCGCGCGGGCCGCAAGGGCTTCGACGAGAGCGGCAGCGTGATCTGTCAGGCGCCCGAGCACGTGATCGAGAACGAGCGCCTCCGGGCGAAGGCCGCGGGCGACCCCAAGAAGGCCAAGAAGCTCAAGACGCGCAAGCCGCCCGAGCGGGGCTACGCGCACTGGGACGAGTCGACCTTCGAGCGGCTCTACAACGGCGAGCCCGAGCGCCTCGAGTCGAGCTTCTCGGTCACCCACTCGATGATGCTGTCGGTCCTCGATCGGCCCGACGGCGACGGGTGCCGCCGCATGAAGCAGCTCCTGCGGGCGACGCACGATCCGCCGCGGCTCAAGTTCGCGCACGGCCGGCGCGCGATCGCGATGTTCCGATCCCTCTTGGCCTCGAACGTCGTCGAGGTGACGAAGAAGGACGGCCGCGCGTTCGTCGACGTGACCGAGGATCTCCAGACCGACTTCGCGCTCAACCAGAGCCTGTCGCTCTTCGTGGTCGAGGCCATCGAGGCGCTCGACCCGGAGGACGAGAGCTACGCCTGGGACGTGATCACGTTCGTGGAGGCCACGCTCGAGGACCCGACGATCGTGCTGCTCCGACAGCTCGACAAGAAGAAGACCGACCTCATCAACCAGCTCAAGGCGGACGGGGTCGAGTACGACGAGCGGATGAAGAAGCTCGACGAGGTCGAGATCGATCGACCCAACCTCGAGCTGATCCGCGCGCTGTTCGAGGAGTTCGCGAAGCGGCACCCCGTCCTCGCGACGGAGAAGATCCGACCGAAGTCGGTCGCCCGGGAGGTGCTCGAGCGCGGCTTCGGGTTCGTCGACTACGTGAAGGAGTACGGGCTCGCTCGCAGCGAGGGATCGCTGCTGCGCTACCTGTCCGACGCGTACAAGGCGCTGCTGCAGAGCGTGCCGGAGAACGCGAAGACCTCGCTGCTCTTCGATCTCACGGACGAGCTCGGCGCGATGGTGCGCGCCGTGGACTCGAGCCTCCTCGACGAGTGGGAGCGCCTCAAGGATCCGGCCGCGTACCTCGACGCCGCCGAGGCCGAGCCGGCCGGGCCGGTGGACATCACCGCGGACACGCGCGCCTTCACCGCGGCGATCCGCAACGCGTGCTACCGGCTCGTGCGCCTGCTCGCGCTGCGGCAGCTCGAGGACGCCAAGGAGCTGACGGGCTGGGACGTGTCGCGCCTCGAAGAGGCGATGACGCCGTACTTCGTCGACCACGCGAGCATCCGGATCGACGCGACCGCGCGCAACCCGCGCAACACGCTGATCGAGAAGGGCGACACCGCCTGGACGGTGCGACAGGTCCTCGTCGATCCCGACGAGCAGAACGACTGGTCGCTGGCGCTCTCCTTCGACCTCGACCGAGCCCGCGCCGAGGGCGAGCCGGTGCTGGAGCTGCTCTCGATCGGTGAGAGTTGACAGGGGCCCCACCCCCGGGAGATCTGTAGCCCCATGAAGCTCCACGGAACGCTCGCCGCGATCGTCGCCCTGGCCGCCTCGGCCGGCTGCTCCACCGGGATCCAGCTCACCGACGAGGGCGGGCGGGTGCAGCACATCACGCGCGCCGACATGCCCTCGGGCTGCAACCTCCTCGGCGACGTGGCCATCGGGATCCCGCCGGACGCCGCGCGCCCGCGCACCGAGGACGAGCTGGTCACGCTGATGCGCAACAAGGCCGGCCAGATCGGCGGGACGCACCTCCTCGTCGACAACCGCGAGCAGCGCGAGGACTCGAGCGGGAACCCCTACTACCGCGGCCGCGGCGTCGCGTACGCGTGCCCCCACACCGAGGCCGCGGTCAGCGCCGAGGGCGGCGGCGGTGGCGGCGACGACACGAGCGGCGGCGAGGACACCGGCGGCGGCGACTCCGGCGGTGACTCCGGCGGCTCGGACGACGACGACATGATGGACGACCTCCTCGGGGAGTGATGCACCTCCTCGACCACCCGGTCGTCGCCGAGCGCTACTTCTTCCCTCGCCCCGACCGCGTGCCGTCGCCCCGCTGGGTGTCGGTGCCGGGCGCCGAGCTGGCCTGTCATCGCACCGCCGCGCCGGCCGACGACGCGCCCTTCGTCCTGCACTTCCACGGCAACGGCGAGGTCGCGGCGGACTGGCTCCACGACTTCGCGCCCGCGCTCGAGGCGCGCGGGTACGGCGTGTTCCTCGGCGAGTACCGCGGCTACGGCGGCTCGACCGGCCGACCGGGGCTCCACTCGATGCTCGACGACGCGCTCGCCCAGCTCGACGCGGTGGGCGTCCCGCCGGAGCGCGTGCTCGTCTACGGGCGCTCGGTCGGCTCGATCTTCGCGCTGCACGTCGCGGCCGCGCGCCCCGTCGCGGGGCTCGTCCTCGAGAGCGGGATCGCGGACGTCGGGCAGCGCCTCGCGCTGCGCCTCGAGCCCGAGGAGCTCGGCACCGACGCCGCCGGCCTCGCCGCGGCGATCCGCGACGACCTCGACCACCGCGGGAAGCTCGCGGCCTACGCCGGCCCCGTGCTCGTCCTGCACACGCGGAACGACCACATGGTCTCGGTGGACCACGCCGAGCAGCTCGCGGCGTGGGCCGGGGACCGCGCGGAGCTGCGGCTCTTCGAGCGCGGCGACCACAACAGCATCCACGCCTACAACGGCGACGCGATCCTGGACGCGGTCGACGCCCTCGGCCGGCGCGTCATTCCTCGTTGAAGCCGAACGCCTTGTGGTGCACGTAAACCAACTTGCACGCCTCGAGGTAGCGCGCGTCGTGGATGCGCCCCGCCGAGACGTAGCCCGTGTCGCCCGCGGCGAGCACGAGCGGCTCTCCGTCCGGCACGAGGCCGCCCTCGCCGCGCGTGTAGAATTGGACCGCCATGCGGCCCTCGACGACGACGGTCATGTCGTCGCCCGGGTGTGAGTGCGGCGGCTCCGCGGTGCCCGCCTCCCACTGCTCGAGCATGACCTCCACCCCGTCCGCGTTGGTCGGGTAGGTGGTCCGGCACGTGAACCCTTCGGGGGTGCCGGGGACGGGGACGTGAAGGGTCCAGATGGCGCTCGTCTCGGATCCTGCGGGCTTGGCGTCGGTGGGCATCGAGGTCTCCTGCGTGGGCGCGCAGCGTCGGCTCGACGGTCGCGCGCTGTCAACGCCCGGAGATCACCGCCCCGGCGCCCGACGGATCGCGGACGGCGAGCGCGAGCGAGAGCAGCCCGAGGAACAGCGCGAAGCCGATCGCGGCGAAGAGCGCCGTGTTCCACCACGACGCGTCGACGCCCGCGGTCGGCACCTCGAACCGCGCGGGCTCGGCGAGCCAGCCCTCGATCGGGTCGATGATCACGGCGTCGCCGGGCGCGAGCTCGAGCGGGACCCGGCGCAGGAAGATCGAGCGGCGCGGGGTGGAGGTGGGGGACGTGGGGGCGTCGAAGTCGAGGACGCGCACCCGGCCTGGCCGCGCGAGCCGCACGGTGAGCGGGCCCTGGTAGACCTCGCGCGTGGGCAACAGCCCCCGCTCGTCGGGCTCCCCTCGCGCGCCCCGCGCGATGAAGACGGCGACGTCGCTCCCGCTGAGCGGCTCGTTGGCGTCGAGGTAGGGGAGCACGCCCGTCTGATCGACGACGTCGACGGCGATGGTGACCCCGTCGACGACGCGCTCGGCCGCGAGCGTGAGCCGCGGCTGCACGCTCGCGCGCCCCTCGCGACGGACCTCGACGTCGTTCGCTTGCCGCGGCTGCGCCCGCGCGGTCGACCCGAGGCTCGCGAGCAGCAGCAGCGCGAGCGCCGCGGCGCCTCGGTCCTTCAGCGCGCCTCGGCCGAGCCCGACGCGCAAGTTCGTCTTGGGGCACTCCGGCTCGCAGCGCGCGCACAGATCGCAGTCGGGCCCCGGATCCCCGGACGCCGGGTCGAGCTGGATCCAGCAAGACTGCGAGCAGCGCCGGCAGGCCTTGCCGCAGTCCTTCGGCTCGGCGAGCTGCAGGTGGACGACCCGCCGGTGCCCGAGGAGCCGGAGCGCCGCGCCGGTGGGGCACAGGGTCGCGCAGTAGGTGGTCGGGCCGAGCAGCACGCCTGCCCCGAGCAGCCCGAGGAGAAGCCCGAGCGCCGCGCCACCCCCGCCGAGGAGCCACGCCGCGTACACGCTCTGCTGAACCAGCAGGTGCGGCAGCGCGAGGTAGAGGGCGACGTGCGCGCCGAGCAGGCCGCCCACGAGCCCGAGACCGAGCACCGCGTAGCGCAACGGGCGCCGCTTCGGGATCTGGAGGCGCGGGAGCCAGGGCACGAAGTGGAGCAACCACGCGAGCGCGCGGCTGAGCGTTCCGAACGGGCAGAACCAGCCGCAGAAGACGCGGCCCGCGAGGATCGCGAGGAGGATCGGCAGCGCCAGCGCGACGAGCGCCTTCAGGGTCGGCGGCCCCGCCGCGAGGGTGAGCGCGCCCGCGAGCGGGTCGATCGTCGGCACGTCGAAGTAGTCGACGGCGACGCCACCTCCGAGCAGTCGGTTGCGATCGTGCGCCGAGCCCGCCGTCTCGCCGCGCGGGAGTCGCTCGCGTAGGCTCTGGGGCAGCTCGGTGTCGGGGCTGAGCCACGACGACAGGTCGTTGCGCTCGAGGCGCTGCCAGCCGCCGAGGAACGGCGCCACGACGATGGCGAACAGCGCCAGGGCCTGGGTCGTGCGCCGGAGCCAGCGCCAGGGCCGACCGGGTCGGAGGGCGGCGCTCATGACACCACCATCCGATCGACGTCGATCGCGGTCGGGCTCTGCGGGCAGAGCTCCACGCAGCGGCCGCAGCCCACGCAGCCGTCCGCGATGACGACCGGGCGGGCGGGCGGGATGAGCCGAATCGCGCGCTCCGGCAGCGGGCAGGCGTCGTGGCAGTAGCCGCAGACGCGCCCGAGGTAGGACAGGCAGCGATCGGGATCGACGACCGCGGTGCCCATGTCGATGGTCTCGGCGATGACGTCGAGGTCGTCCTCGACGGGGGAGAGCGCGTCCGTCGGGCAGATGTTCGTGCAGCGCATGCAGAGGGTGCAGGACCGGCGGCGGACGTCGAGATACGGCGTCAACGCGCCGTGCGTCGTCTCGTCGACGCCGAAGTACTCGATGCAGCCGTTCTCGCAGACGGTGCCGCAGAGGCCGCAGCGAACGCAGGCCGCCTGAAACGCGGCGTCGTCCTTCGAGGCGGTCGGGGGCCGGATCGGCGCGCGCCAGTCCTCGCTCGCGCGCGCGGTCACCCGGGAGAGGCGCCAGACGGACCCCGTCGCCCCGACCGCGAGGAGCGCCACGCCCTGGGCGAGGAAGCGACGTCGGGACGTGATCGGCCGATGGCGCCGGAGCTTGTGGAGCTTCTGGCGCTTGCGGAGCGTGACGAGCGGCATGTCAATCCTCCACGAGAGGTAGGATCTCGATCGCGGCGGGCAACGTCGGGCAGGCCTCGATGCAGAGCCCGCACCCGACGCACTCCTCGACGACGACGCGAGGTTGGGAGCCGATGAAGCGGATCGCCGGCTTCGCGGTGGGGCAGAGACCGCCGCAGGCGCCGCACTCGGGTCCGAGGAACGTGAAGCAGCGGTCCTCGACGATGCGCACGGTGCCGAGCCTCACCGTGCGGGTCCGCGGCACGACGAGCGCGCGCGGCTCGCACGCGGCCGCGCAGGGGAAGCCCTCGCACATGGGACACGCCCGCCGCTCGGGCTTCATCACCGGCGTCCTGGCGAGCTCCCCGGCCGTCTTCACGTAGGTGAAGATCGCGTCGTGCGGGCACGCGTCGACGCAGGCGTCGCACCGCGTGCAGAGCGCCAGGAACGAAGCCTCCGCGACGGCGCCCGGGGGTCGGCGTCGTGGCCTCGCGGGCGGCGGGATCAGGCGCTCCTCGACCGCCTCGACCACCACCTCGGCGACGCTGGGCACCATCCCGAACAGCCAGCCGCGGCGCCCGGTCTTCATCACATCCTCCCGAGGCGCATGTTCATGTCGAGGTGCATGAGGCCGAGGCCCGCGGCGGAGACGAGCACCATCATCGCGAACATGGGCAGGAGGCTCCGGGTGGCGTTCGAGGGCTCGGCGAAGAGCCGGTGGCCGACGCGGTGCGCGACGAGGATCCCGATCACGTGGCCGACGAGCACGAGCCCGACCTGCGCGGCCCACAGGCCCTCGTCGGAGAGGAGCGCGCCGACGCGGGTCGACGCCGTGCCGAAGAGGTCGGCGCCCTGCCCCAACGGGTCCGAGAGCAACGGCACGACGTGCCTGCCCTCCATGAGCAGGTGCATGAGGTTGTGCGCGAGGTGATAGAAGAGCGCGACGGGCAGGAGCGCGAACGAGTAGTTGACGAAGAGCTCCCCGGCGGAGCGCTCGGCCCCCGACCACCGCGCCGCCACGAGGCAGGAGCCCCAGTACAGCGCGATCGGGATCGCGCACACGACGATCATCGCGAGCGTGAAGCTCACGACGCGGGAGGTCCCGAGCGTCAGCCCGATCCACTTCAGGAGGCTCGCGCGGCCGGGCTCGAAGCTCTCCCAGCTCGAGGTCATCGACAGCCCGTGGAAGAGCGTCAGCGAGAGGAGCACCACGGCGAGCCAGGCTTGGTCGAGGCGCGGCTTCGCGTCGGGCCGCAGGTCCGCCGCGAAGGGGCGGAGGTTGAGCGCGACGTTGCGCTTGTCGCAGCTCCGCAGGCACTCGCCGCACATCGTGCAGTCGGCCGAGCTCTGGATGACCTTCAGCGAGATCCCCGTCGGGCAGGCGTAGCCGCGGTCGTTCCCGTTCAGGCAGTCCTCGGTGGTGCAGCGCGCGCAGACGCTCTTGTTGCGCGCGCGGATCTCGAGGGGCGCGATGGTCGAGTAGATCCCGCAGATGCGCCCGACGGGGCACGCGTGCTGACAAAATTTCTTTCCATCGAACAGGAGCGCGCCGGCGACCGCGAGCCCGGCCATGCCGAGGCCCATGTAGGCGGTCGCGCGCGGGTCGGTCGTGACGCCCCAGCCGAGCTCGAGCCAGGTGAGCACGACGAAGAGGACGATCGCCGGCCAGAGGTTGGCGAGCGCGCGGGGGAAGCGGAGGCCGAGGCCGATGGGCTCGACCCGGGCGAGGATCCGGAGGCGCGACGCGAGGCTCGCGAGCCCGTCCCAGGGGCAGACCGTGCACCACGCCGAGCCGAAGAAGAGCACCACGAAGATCAGGCCGGCCCACCAGATCGTCCACACCGCGGTCGGCGCGAGGTTGGCCACGCGGCTCCCCGAGAGCCCCACGTAGACGAGCGCGAGGAGCACGCCGACCATCGCGAGCTGCGGGAGGATCTGCGCGGCGCGGTGGCTCACGAGCGAGTACACGCGCTTCTTCCGCAGCAGGTTCAGCCGCCACTGCGAGCGCGCGACGCGCGGCGCGAGCCACTCCGTCGCGACGAAGGAGAGCGCGAGCACGAGCGCGACGCCCAGGACGAACAGCCACGGGGGCAGCCCGGACATGACCTGGATCGGCCCGGCGTCCGTGAGCACCTGCCGCGACCCGTCGCCCGCGGCGCAGCCCGCCTCTTGTGCGCGCGCCAGCCCCGGGAGCGCGAGCACCGCCAGGCTCGACAGCGCCGCGACCGCCTTGCCGCGCCGGCGCCGGCGCTTCTTCCGGCCGAACAGCGCGAGCCCGAAGACGAGCGCCACCGGGATCACGATCAGCGCGATCACCCACCACGAGACGCCGTCGTCGAGGTCGACGTAGAAGTCGAGCGCGATCTCCTCACCGTCGACGAGCGCCACGAGCTGGTAGGTGCCGCTCTCGGGCAGCGTCTCGCGCGTCGAGTAGACCGACTCCTCGTCGGGCTCGGTGCGGTCGTACCTCGCGACGACCTCCCCGTCCCGGCGCAGCTCGATGTCGACCGGCCCCGAGTAGCTCTGGTCCGCCTCGGTGTCGTAGAGATAGAGATAGATCTTGACGTCGTTGGGCGTGCTCGAGGTGCGGCGTCCGTCGTAGCCCTGGAAGTTGAAGAGCGTCGCGCCGATCTCCCAGCGGCCGTCCATGGCGACGAACTCCTCGGTCGGGACCTGCGGGTAGTTCGCGTAGTAGCCGTAGTGGGGGAGCCCCTTGTTGTGGTGCGCGAGGGCCACGCTCGGCGCGACGAGGACGGCGAGCGCGAGGGCGCCGATGACGGGGAGCCTCCGGACGAGGCGGTCGGTCGGGCAGACGGCGGCGCAGCGACCGCATCCATCGCAGGCGGGGCGGTGCGTGCGGTCCTTCGGGCTCAGGCCGTAGGGGCACGCGCGCTCGCACAGGTCGCAGCCCTTGGCGCAAGGATCCGCGCCTCGCTTGCGGAGCGCGACGAGCGGGAAGCGCCCGAGCTGCTCGAGGAGGAAGCCGGTGGGGCAGAGGTTGTAGCACCAGAGCCCGGGGGCGAAGAGCACGTCCACCACCCACCAGAGCGCGACCACGCCGAAGAGCGCGCTCGCCGTCCCCGTGGTGACGAGGAGGAACAGGCCCGCGCCGAGGCTGACGTAGGGGAGGATGAAGAGCCACACCGCGGTGGTGGACGCCCACGTGGCGAGGAGGCCCCCGACGAGGACCCAGCCTCCCAGGCGGGTCTCGGGGCGCCAGGCCGGCAGGGGGACCTTCAGGCGCAAGAGGCCCGCGCGGACGAGCTCGCCGAGCTCGAAGAGCGCCCGCATGGGGCACAGGTGGGAGCAGAACAGCTTGCCGAAGAGGAGCGCGAGCAGCAGCGGCAGCACGAGGCCGAGCAGAACCGTCGTGGTGACGGTGCCCGCCGAGACGAGCTGCGAGGCGGCGACGAACGGGTCGGCGGTGTCGAGCCCGAAGATCCGCGCCGCCCACGGGAAGCCGAGGAAGCGCTCGCTCTGGGCCGCGGTGTCCTCGCCGAGCCAGGAGAGCGCCTCCTCGTTCCACGCGTACGCGCGTCCCCAGCCGTCCCCGTGGAGGAGCCCGACGAGCCGCGAGCTGTTGTGGGCGAGCTTGTAGTTCCGCCAGGTCGTGCCGAACGCCGCGTACACGATGAACGCGATCACGCCGAGCTGCAGCAGGTGGCGCAGCGCCTGGGGTGTCCAGCGACGGAGGCGGGTGATCACGTGGCCTCCGCGGGCATGCGGCGGCGCGTCGGGAGGACGCGGATGGCCTGCGGCAGGTGCAAACAAGCTTGCTCGCAGAGACCGCAGCCCACGCAGTGGTCGGCGTGCACGATGGGCGTCTCGTAGAGCCCGATCGTCATCGCGCGGCCCGCGAGCGGGCAGGCCTGGTAGCACGCGCCGCAGGTGCGACCGTGGTAGCTGTAGCAGAGGTCGCGGTTGACCCGCGCGGTGCCCATGTCGACGCTCGCGACCCAGCCCTCCTGGGTGATCTCGAACGGCCGGAGCGCCCCCGTGGGGCACGCCGTCGCGCACTCGCCGCACAGGATGCAGCCGCGCGAGCGGGCGTGGACGTAGGGCGTGAACATCATGCCGAGCCCCGCCTCGACCCCGTGGAACTCGATGCAGTGGTTGGGGCAGGCGTTGCCGCAGCGGAAGCAGCGCGTGCAGGCGTCGGAGAACGCCTCCTCGGGCAGCGCGCCCGGGGGGCGCAGCGCGACGCGCCCCCCGGGCCGCCGTTCCCCCCCGAGCGCCCAGGCGGCGCCCCCCATCGCGCCCGCGACCACCGCGCCGAAGAACCCACGCCGCGCGCGGGAGAAGCCGTCCTCCTCCTCGTCGTCGCGCGCGACGTCTCCCTCGAGCGGGTCGTCGGGCTCGGTGGCCACGGCGGGCCTACTCCCGGATCTTCTCGATGCGCGCGGCGAGCTTCTTGAAGTCCGCCTGACCGCTCACCGGATCGAACGCGCGGTGCGAGACCGCGTTGACGAGCCAGCGGTTCTCCGCGGGGTCCGCGGAGTCCGCGACCGAGAGGTTCCAGGGGCTGAACATGTAGCCCGCGGGGACCGTGTTGCGCGCCGGGCGCACGACCGAGTCGAGGCCGAGCGACGCTCGCGCGTGATAGAAGCCGCGCCGCGTGCGGATGCGGACCCACTCGCCGTCCTCGACGCCGAGCGCGGCGGCGTCCTCCGGGTTCATCTCCACGTACATCTCCGGGACGAGCCGCGTGGTCGTGCCCGACCGGATCGTCTTGGACGTGTGGAAGTGCTCGTACACGACGCCGAGGCCGAGCCAGTACGGGTACTTGCCCTCCGGGACCTCGTCCCACCGCTGGCCGCGGAACTGCGCGTCGGGCAGCTCCGGCGTCAGGGCCTTGTCACGGGCCTGCACGAGCACGTCCATGTGGTCGATGAAGTAGAAGCCCTCCTCGGTCCCGGCCCGCATGAGCTGCGCGGTGATCTCCTCGCGGCCCGTGTAGTCCTGGTCGCAGTGGAACATGTGCAGCTTGCCGTCCGGCGTGCGGAACATGCCGTAGGGCCGCTGATCCCAGCCCTCCTGGCCCATGTAGCGGCGCGGCGTCCCGCCCGCGGCGGCGGCCTCGTAGGTGGCGGCCGGCCACTGGATGCCCCGGTGCTGCCGGATCTGATCGTAGAGGCCGACCCCGTCGCGCTCCTCCACCTCGAGCATGCCCGACAGGTCCGCGTCGGAGCCGCGCGAGGCGATCACGATGTCGCGGAAGATGTCCTCCGGATCGTAGAAGCCGTTCGCCTTGCGCTGGTAGGGGAAGATGGCGTCGCCGTCGAGGCCGAGGCGGTTGGCGATCGCCCTGCCCTTGTCGATCACCATGTCGATGTCGGGCATCGTGCCCTCGATCGGGTTGGCGGTGCCGTCGCAGACGTAGACGCGACGCTCGGACTGGATGTACGTGCCGCCGACCCACTCACCCCACGTCGCGGCGGGCAGGATCACGTCGGCGTACAGGTTGTTGGGGGCGTGGCGATAGATCTCCTGCACCACGTTGAAGGTCTTGCTGAGCGCGGGGCGGACCAGGGTGTTGAGATCCGGGAGGTCGATGTGCGTCGCGTAGATGAGGAACATCGCCTTGACGTCCCCCTTCATCGCCCGCTCCATCATGCCGACCGCCATGCCGGTGTTCTGGAGGCCCGCGACGGCGGCGAGGCGCTCGGGCGGGACCCGCCACGCCTCGGCGATGTGGTTGCGCCACTCCACGTTGTCGAGGCCCTGGTTGAAGGGGAGGCGGCTGGTGAGGCCGCCGGTCAGCCGCTCGCCCATCGCGTTGGGCTGCCCCGTCATCGAGAACGGGCCGCAGCCGGGTCGGCCGATGTTGCCGGACAGCGCCATCAGGTTGATGAGGCTGACGACGTTGTTCTGCCCGTGGATGTGCTGGTTGTAGCCGATGCCCCAGAAGGTCAGGACGCCGCCGTGGCCACGCTCGCGCCCCGCGATCGACGCCTCCGCCCAGCGGCGCGCGACCTCCCGCAGGTACGCGGGATCGATCATGGTGACGTCCCGGACGTTCTCGGGTGACCACCGATCGCTGCGGCACCTCTCGACGTAGTCCTCCCAGCCCGTCGTGTGGTCGCGCAGGAAGTCCATGGCGCACGCGTCGGGGTGATCGTTGAGCAGCACGTGGGCGATCGCGTTGTGGATGGAGATGTCGCCGTTGATCGTGGAGAAGTGATACGAGTTGTCGGCGTCGATGCCCTCGTAGCCCTGCACGGTCCCGGTGCGCCGCGGGTCGACGACGAGCGTGGGGACGTCGTTGCGCGACTTGTGATCGGCGATCCGCCAGAAGACGATCGGGTGGCTCCCGCGCGCGTTGTGACCCCAGTGGGTCACCATGTCGGCCTGCTCGATGTCCTCGTAGGACGTCGGGGGCGTGTCGCTGCCGAGCGTCTTGAAGTAGCCCGTCACCGCCGAGGTCATGCACATGCGCGCGTTGGCCTCGATGGTGTTGGACCCGAGCACGCCCTTCATGAAGAGGTTCTCGAGGTACTGGCCCTCGACGGGCAGCTGGCCCGACCCGTAGAGCCCGACCGCGTTGCCGCCGTGCTCCTGCACGATGCCGGCGATCTGGTCGACGATGACCGCCTCGACCTCCTCCCAGGTCGCCTCGCGGAACACCGCGTCGTCGAAGCGCCCCTTGGTCTCGCTCACGTGCTCGTGACCCGGGAGGTGGTTGGTCATGTCGCGCCGGATCAGCGGCGTCGTGAGGCGGTCGACGTAGATCGCCTCGGCGCTGGTCAGGCCCTTGATGCACTGGAGGCCGCGGTTCGTCGGGTGCTGGGGATCCGGGCGCATGCCGACGATGCGGCCGTTCTCCGTCTGGATCAGCGTCCCGCAGCCCACGCCGCAGTAGGGGCACTGCGACAAGATGTCTGTCGGGACTCCAGAGTCGCCCTCCGGCTCGGGCTCGTCGTGAGTCTCCACGGCGGGCTCGTCGCAGCTCTCGCAGCTCGAGAGCGCGGTGGCGCCTGCCGCGGCGACCGCCGCGCCCTTGAGCCAGGTGCGCCGGTAGAGCCCCTCGCGGCTCGGGTTCTCGGGCATCTGGGAGAGGACCTCGTCCTCCTTGCGCCCGTACTGGGGGAGCGGGTGCTTGCGGTGCTTGCGGGTCATCGGATCCTCCTCACCAGGCGCTCGCGCGCAGGTGCGCGATCACGTTCTCGACGTCTTGGTCGGTCAGGTTCGCGACGGCCGTCGCCTCCGGGCGGCCGAAGGGCCGCATGGGGGTGTTCGACTTGCCGTGCTCGACGATGTAGCGGAGGTAGCCGTTCGAGACGTCGGCGAGGAACGCGCTGCGCCCGATGCCCGTCCCGTTCGACGTCTCCTGGTAGCCGCCACCGCTGAGGCCGTGGCAGGCCGCGCAGATCTCACGGAAGCGCTCGGCGCCGGCCTCCGCGTCGCCCTCGCAGGGCTCCTCGTCGAGCTCGGCGGGCTCGACCTCTTGCCAGCTCCGCATGTACGCGATGACGCTCTCGACCTCGCCTCGGTCCAGCGTCGTCCCCCAGCCCGGCATGGTGGTGCCGACCCGGCCGCGCCCGATCGTACGCAGGAGGTAGCCGTCGCTCGCGGCGGCGAGGAACGTCTCGCTGTTCAGCTTCGGGCCGATGCCGAGCCGCCCCTCTCCTTCGGCGCCGTGGCACGGCACGCAGTTGGCCCCGTAGACGGCCTGGCCGGCCTGGGCCGCCGCTGGCGTCGCCTCGATCGAGCGCATCTCCCCCGACGGCACGCCGGTGGCGGCCTCGCCGGTCGGCAGCTCCGCCACCCAGCTGGCGGCGGCCGGCTCGCCGCCCCCCGGATCCTCGCCCCCCGTGTCGGCGTCTTCGGCGCAGCCGAACATCAGCAGCACCGCGCACCCGAGCCCGAGCGTCGTCCTTCGCATGCTTCCCTCTCCTTGCTCCATCGGCGCGCGTGCCCTACGCGTGGGTCGATGTTGCGAACCCTGGCCCCGCTCCTCCTGCTCGCGTCCGTCGGCTGCGGCGGCGCGGAGGAGCTCCCAGAGATCCTGGTGGTCCGCGACTTCACCCTCACCAGCCACCGCGGCGAACCGTTCGCCGAGCGCTCGCTCGAGGGTCACGTCTGGGTCGCGAGCTTCGTCTTCACGTCGTGCCGCGACGTGTGCCCGCTGATCACGAATCAGGTCGCGAACCTGCATCGCCGGGTGACCGACGATCGGGTCCGCTTCGTCTCCATCTCGGTGGACCCGCGCGTCGACACCCCCGAGGTGCTGGCGGCCTACCGAGCGCGCTACCGAGCCGACGATCGCTGGGTCTTCCTGACCGGCGATCCCGCCGAGGTGCGCCGGGTCGTGACGGAGATCTTCCGCGTGTCGATGGGCGAGCCGAGCTCGGCGGAGGGCCCCTACGACATCGCTCACGGGGAGCAGCTGCTGCTCGTGGATCGGCGCGGCGTGCTCCGCGGCCAGTACCCGACCGACCGCGCAGGCATGGACCGCCTCGCGCGTGACATCGATCGACTGCTGACCGCGGAGTGACACCAGCGCGCCTCAGGCCGGGCGGGCCGCCCAGAGGTTGCAGGTCCCGTTGGGGTTGATCGGCCCCTGGATCACGGAGCAGCTGCCGCACTGGTTCGCCTGCCCCGCGGTGAAGAAGTTGCACGCGGAGCACTTCTTGTTGGGGTCGCTGCTCGAGTCCGCGTACGCCTGGCTCTCGCGCGTCGTCACCGCCGCCGCCGCCAGGCCCGACGTGTCCGTGCAGCTGAGGCCCGCCGCCTCCTCGCCACCACAGGCCGCGAGCAGCTGCGGCGCGACCGCCGCCGCTCCCAGGACCGTGAGGGCGCGCTTCATCACGCCACGACGCCCGATCTGGTTCTTCTGCATTCGAGTCTCTCCTCCTCGCGCTCGCGCGCGCTTCGATGATTCGCAAGACGATGACCAAGGCCCCGAAGGGCCCGAACTCCGGGCTCGGATCGACGGCGGCTCTCAAGATCGAGAGGGCGCTCGCGGCGTCGGCTCTCATGATCGAGAGCCCCCCGAGCTCGCCCCACCGCGGTAGCCCTTGAGGCCGAGCTTCTCGAGCTTTCGGTAGAGCGTCGCCGGCGAGACGGCGAGCAGCTTGGCGGCCGCGTCCCGGTTGCCCTCGCAGCTCGTCAGCACCGACGCGATGTGGCGGCGCTCGAAGCTCGCGAGCGCCGCGTCGAGGCGCGCGTCGTCTCCCTCGAGGGTGGCGCCGCGGATCTCGGCGGGCAGATCCTCGAGCCGGATCGACTCCGCGTCCGCGAGGAGCACGGCCCGCTCGATCACGTTGGACAGCTCGCGCACGTTGCCGGGCCAGCGGTAGCGCATCAGGCGCTGCATCGCGTCCGGCTGGACGCCGAAGACCTGCTTCTTCTGCTCGCGCGCCTGCTTGGCGACGAAGCGGCCCACCAGCGAGGGGATGTCGCCGGGGTGCTCGCGCAGCGCGGGGACGTCGAGCCGCACGACGCTCAGTCGATAGAGCAGGTCCTCGCGGAACTCGCGCGTCTCGACCATCGCGGCGAGGTCGCGGTGGGTCGCGCACACGATCCGGGCGTCGACCTCGATGCCGCGATCGCTGCCGACGGGGCGGATCTCCTTGGTCTCGACCGCGCGCAGGAGCTTGGCCTGGGTGGGAAGCGGGAGCTCGCCGATCTCGTCGAGGAAGAGGGTGCCGCCGTGCGCCGATCGGAAAAGGCCGTCGCGCGCGCGCTCGGCGCCGGTGAACGCGCCGCGCACGTGCCCGAAGAGCGTGCTCTCCACGAGGTTGTCCGGGATGGCGCTGACGTTGACCGGCACGAACGCCGCGTCGGCGCGGTTCGACAGATCGTGGATGGCGCGCGCGACGAGCTCCTTGCCGGTCCCGCTCTCGCCGCGCACGAGCACGTTGCTCAGCCCGGGCGCCACCTTCTGCACCATCGCCTCGAGCTCGCGCATCGGCGCGCTCTCGAGGTGAAGCAGCGACGAAGGGGCCTCGGCGTCGCGGAGCATGCTGCGCAGGCGGGCGTTCTCGCGACCGAGCGCGCGGTACTCCGCGATGCGCTGCACCTTCGCGCCCACCGCGGCGAGGGACACGGGCTTGAGCAAGTAGTCGTGCGCGCCGCGGCGGAGCGCCTCCACCGCGCTCGAGAGGGTCCCGAACGCCGTCATCAGGAGCACGACGGTGTCCGGGCTCGTCGATCGCGCGTGATCGAGCACCGCGAGCCCGTCCACCCCGGGGAGCTGGAGGTCCGTCAGGACCACGTCGTGCTCGGCCCCGCCGAGCAGCTCGAGCGCCTGCTCGCCGTCCCCGACGCTCGTGACCGCGTGGCCGAGCTTGTCGAGGTAGCGATGCAGGTTCGTGCGAAGCGTGGCCTCGTCCTCGACCACCAGGATCCGCTCACCCATCCTCGCCCCCCGCCGGGAGCGTGAGGATCACCTCGGTCCCGCGCCCGGGCTCCGAGACGATCTCCATCCGACCCCCCGCGGCCCGGACCACGCTCTGCGAGACGCTCAATCCAAGCCCCGTGCCACCGCGCGCGGCCTTGGTCGTGAAGAGCGGCTCGAAGGCGCGCGCGACGACGTCGGAGTCCATCCCGGGCCCCGAGTCCCGGACTGACAGCCGCACGGAGCCGTCGACGCTCACCGCCGCGATGCGCATCGTCCCGCCCGCGCGCAGCGCGTCGAGGGCGTTGAGGACGAGGTTCACGAGGACCATCACGAGGTGGTCCTCGATCATCCGCACGGCGGGCAGCGACGGCGGCGCGTCCACGATCAGCTCGACGTTGCGCATGCGCTTGTCGTGGCGGACCAGGCGCACCGCGTCGGCGATGGCCGTCCCGACCGACACCTCGGAGGTCTCCTCCTCGCCCCGACGCCGCGCGAAGTCGACCATCTCGCGGAGCGCGCGGCCGATCCGATCGACGTGCTCGCGCAGGACGTCGACCGACTCGGCGACGTTCTCCGGGGCCGGGTCGAGCTCGAGCATCTCCAGCTCGCTGGACAGGCTCGCGAGCGGGTTGCCGATGTCGTGCGCGATGCCCGCCGCGAGCACCCCGAGGCAGGCCATCTTCTCTTGGTGCACGACCACCGCCTCGAGGCGCTTGGCGTCGGTGACGTCGCGCGCCACCTCGAGCACCAGCTCGGGGTCGCCCTCGCGCTCGGGGACGGGGTAACGCTCGACCTCGAAGATGCGATTGGTCCGCGAATCCCGGGTGAGACCGCCCCGTTCGACGGGATGAAGGCGACAACTCTCCGTGCACCCCTCTGGTGATCCGCAGGGAGCCGCGCACGGCTCGGACACGGACTCGCGCGCGACCCGGTTGACCTTGAGGACCCGCCCGCTCCGATCGGTGACGACGATGCGATCGCGGAGGCTCTCGAAGAGGTGCTCGGTGAACGCCTGCGAACGCTCGAGCTCGGCCGTCCGCTCGAGCACCTCGCCCTCGAGGAGGGCGATCTTCTCGCTCAGCTCGCGGGCGTAGTGCCGCCGCGTCCGCGTCGCGACGAGGAAGCCCCACGTGCCGAGCACCACCGCCGAGCCCATGCCGCGAGCGATGTGCAGCCCGTACACGAGACCCGGCGCGGCCTCGAGCAGCACCGTGCGCTCCAGCACCTCGTAGCCGCCGAAGATGACGAGGAGGATCGCGGTCCCCGTGATCGCGACCCGAAGCCAGATCCTCGAGTAGGACAGCTCGAGCGTCGCCCCCGGAGGAGCGAGGCGAGCGCTCGCGGATCCGAGCACGGGGAGGTGTCGATGGGCGGTGAGCTCCTGCAACTGGTGCCTCAGGACCCTCACTTGCTCCCCGAGCGCGTGCGTGTAGTGCGTCACCTCACGCCCCTCTCATTCCTGAGAGCCGCTCGAGCCCCCTTTTTCTCGGGCCTGAGAGCCGATCCGCGGGCGCCCGACGCGTCATCGAGCACGCGCGCAGCAACGCCCGTGCCTCGCTAGCTGGCTTGCGCGTTGCACCGGCGCGGAGGGATGCCGACCGATCGAGAATCCCCCCGCTGGATCGCCGTCGTCGGCGCGGGCCGAGATGGGCGCGCCGACGTGCTCGTCGAGCTGGCGAGGGCGCTGGTGACCGCGGGGGCTCGCGTCGGCGGCTTCCTGCAGCAGACGCGCTGGTCCGGCGACACGATCGAGGGCTACGACCTCGTCCACCCCGTGAGCGGCGAGCGCGTGGCGCTGGCCCGCGAGGATCACGGCGTCCCCGAGCTGTGCCGATGGACGTTCTCGGAGGCCGCGTTCGACGCCGCGCGCCAGTGGACCCTGGAGGGCGAGCACGACGTGGTGTTCGTCGAGGCGGGCCGGCTCGAGGCCGCGGAGCGAGGCCATTGGCCCACCGTCGCGCGCGCGCTGGCCGTCCAGCCGTTGACCGTGCTGTCGATCCGGCGGGGGGTGCTCGCGAGCGTCGCGCTGCGCCTCCCCGATCCGATCGACGCGATCGAGCTGCCCGCGGGGGACCACGAGGTCGAGCGCTTCGTCGCCCGATCGCGGCGCCACTACGAGGAGGAGAAGCGATGAATCGGATTCGAGGTCGGCTCGTCGTCACGGCCGCCGTCGCTTGTTGGCTCGCCCCAGGCGGAGCGCTCGCGCAACCACCGGAGGCCGACGCGGCGCTCGAGGAGGAGCCGGTCGAGGCGATCCCCGACCCGATGGAGGAGCGCCTCCGCCGGCTCGAGGAGCAGGATCGAGCACAGCAAGAGGAGCTGTCACGAGCGCTCGGGCGCGTCGACGAGCTCGAGGAGGCGCTCCGCGCCGCGGAGGCCGCGGAGGCCGAGGAGGCGGCCGCCGAAGAGGACGAGCCGGAGGTGCCCGCGCCGCCCAGCGGCCCGACGGTCCGTCCGCTCGCGTCGCTCTTCACGCGGCTCGAGCACCGCGAAGGCTACGCGGCCCTCGGGGCTGGCAACCCCGGCTGCTTCCCCGGCGCGAACGACGGTGACTGCATCCGCTACCGCGCCGGCGCGGGCCTGGCGATCGGCGACCTGCGGGTGAGCGACGACGTCGTCGCGGCGGTCCGGTTCCTCCCGCAGGTGGCGGGCTTCTGGTCGTTCGGCGCGCCGCCCACGTCGGGGGGCGTGCTGCACCCGTCGCTCGATCTCTATGAGGGCAGCCTCATCCTGCGGATCGGGACCGCGGTCCAGGTCGACGTGGGTCGGATCGTCCTCAACTACGGCGATCAGATGGTGATCGGCTCGCTGCGATGGCACCCGGCCGGCCGCTCCTTCGACGGCGCGCGCATGCGCATCCAGCCCGAGGCGGACGGGTTCTGGGTCGACCTGTTCTGGACGATGCTGAACGAGGGCGGCGCGGGCGGCTTCGGGAACGCGGACGCCTACTTCTACGGTGCGTACGCGGCGCTCGGTCCGTTGCTCGGCGGCGGCGCGCAGCTCGACGCGTACGCGCTCGGGCGGCAGCGCAACGACCGAGTGGACGCGATGGGGGGCCAGCTCCAGTGGGACCTCCTCGTGCACGTCGGCGGGCGCTTCCGCCACCGGATCGAGATCGTCGATCTTCGATTCGAGGGCGGCATCCAGCTCGGCCGCAACGGCGGCCCCGTGGGCGTGGACCCGTCCGCGATCCTCGCGGGACACCTCGACGGTGAGGTGGGCCTCAACCTCGCCGACGACCTCGTGCGCATCGGCGCGCACGGCTTCTTCGCTTCGGGCGACGACCCGACGACGGCCGAGGTCGAGGCCTACGACCAGCTCTTCCCGACCGCGCACGCCTTCCTCGGCCTCAGCGACGTGATGGGCGCGCGTACGAACGTCGCGGGCGGCGCCCTCCACGTGCTCGGCAAGCCGATCCCCGAGCTCCGGCTCGGCCTCGACGTGTTCGTGTTCGCGCGACCCGAGACGGGCGGGCTCGACGCGTACGCCGGCACCGAGGGCGACGTGAACGTGATCTGGCTACCCGGCGCGGGCCTGAGGGTGCGCGGCCTCTACGCGCTCTACCTGCCCAACCAGGGCTTCTGGAGCACGACCTCCGACCCGGTCCACTACATCGAGGTCGAGCTCGGCTACGAGCTCCAGTAGCTGGTCACTCCACCTGCTCGAGGATGCGATGCAGCCGCGTGACGTGCTCCTGCACGAGGCGCGGCTCGGCGCCCGCCGCGAGGGCGTCCTGCTGGAGCAGCGACAGGCTGCGGTAGAGGTCGGACCACTCGGGCTCCCCCACGACGCCGCCCCGCGCCAGCACCTCGTCGAGGTAACGCGACTGCGCCTCGAAGGTCCCCCCGCGCGCCTCGACCAGGCACTCGATCACGGCGTCGCGGACCTCGCGGAGGGAACGAGGGGTCGTCTCCAGCTCCGTGGTCGGGACCCACTTCCGTCGTTCCGCCTCGTAGCCCATCGCTCCCCCTGCCCCGAAGCATGTAGCCTGCCTCGGGCAAATGGGAGTCTTCGATCGAGGAGGCACCGGGTGGGCGTGGCTGCTGGTCGCGTGCGGCTGCGGATCGACCGAGCCGCCGCCCGGCCCGCCGCCGACGCGCCTTCAGCAGCAAGAGATCGCGACGAGCGTGGACGGCCTGTCCGGGCTCACCACCGACGGCGACGGCGTGCACTGGTCGATCGCCGAGCGCGATCGCGCGCTGGTCACGATCCCCCCGGAGGGTCGGCCTCGCCGCGTCCCGCTGCGCGGCGTCCCCGACGGCCTCGACACCGAGTCGATCGCCTGGGTCGAGGGGGCGCGGTTCGCGGTCGGCACGGAGTCGATGGACGAGGACAGGACCAGCGACGTCGTCCTGGTGGTCGAGCTCGGCGCCGACGAGGCGCGCGTCGTCGGACAGCTGGAGGTGCCCTACGCGATGCTCGGGATCGAGGCCGAGGAGAACCGAGGCGTCGAGGGGATCGCGTTCGTCCCGGGTGTCTCGACGAACGAATGGCCGGGGACGCTGATCGTGGCGATGGAGAACGTCGTGGAGCGCGGCGGGCGTCGCTACGCGCCGCTCGGCGTGTACGCGGACGGGCGCTGGCGGCGCGCGCTCGTCGCGCTCAGCACCGACACGGGCAAGATCGCCGCGCTCGACGCGCGCGCCGTCGACGGCGGGATCGAGGTGCGGGCGATCGAGCGACACTACGGCGTGATGCGCGTCCTCGGCTTCACGCTCGGCCCGAGCGCGGAGACGATCACGCCGACGCTCGTGGTGGACCTCGCCGGTCGCGTGCGCGGCGACGCCAACCTCGAGGGGCTGACCCGCGTGGGAGACGAGCTGTGGCTGATCGCGGACAACCACCACGGGCGCCGCACGGGCCCGAACCTCCTCGTCCGCGTCGTCCCGTGACCGACGTGGTATCCCCGAGCCACGCACCGGAGGACCCCATGAGCGAATCGAACGGCTTCGAGATGCCCCGACCCGGCGAACCGCACGCCCGCCTCGCGAAGCTCGCGGGTCGATGGGACGCGACAGAGACGATGTTCCCGTCGCCTTGGGACCCGGCTGGCGGGGCGCGCCGCGCGCGCACGGTGAACCGCCTGACCATCGACGGCTTCTTCCTGCTCAACGAGTACGAGCAGGAGCACGAGGGCGCCGTCGTCTTCCGAGGGCTCGGCATCTACGGCTGGGACGCGCAGCGCGAGCGCTACTCGATGTACTGGGTCGACAGCATGGGCGCGCCTCCGTCGAGCGCGGTGTGGGGCAGCTGGGAGGCCGACACGCTGACCTTCGCGCACGAGACCCCGCGCGGGCACACCCGCTACGTCTACGTGTTCGAGGCCGACGACCGCTACGTCTTCCGCCTCGAGTCGTCGCCCGATGGCGAGACGTGGGCGCCGATGATGATCGGCACGTACACCCGCGTCGGCGACGCCTGAGAGGTTCGCGGCCCAAAGAACTGAGTCCCGAGGGCGCGAAGCGACCGAGGGATCTCAGTGGGGAGCGCGAGGGGCTTGCCCCTCGCCGGAGAGAAATCGCCGGAGGCGATTTATCGACAGATCTTGAGCTCAGATCGCGATCAGCAGGGCGGCGACGGCGACGCCGAAGCCGGCGAGCATGGGGAGCGCCACCCGCGCGGCGCGGCGCACCGCGCGCTGGGTCAAGACCTCGCGCGCGTCGCTGCGCGACCCGAGGGTGAGCGCGCCGTCCTCCGGCCACGCCGCGCTCGCCTGACGCGGCCCCGCGACGCCCGAGGACGGGAAGCGGGAGAGCAAGACGACGTGCACTCCACCCCAGTCGTCGGGCTCGCCGCCGCCGATCACGGGGACGGGCGCGTCCGGGAGGCGGAAGCGGATCGCGCCGTCCGCCGCCTCGACCCACGCCTCGCCCTCGACGCGGAGGCGCGCTCGATCGGCGCCGAGGAGCGCGGCCCACGCGGGGGGCGGGGTGTAGAGGAGGCGGCTGCCCTCGCCGAGCCGGAGCGTCCCCTCGAGCGCCGCGAGCGCGCCCGACTCGCGCTCGCCCGCGAGCAGGGCCGGCGCCTGGAGCCCGCGCGCGGAGCCGAGCTCGACGCCCACGGTGAAGGTCAGGAACAGGAGGAGCAGCGCGCCGATCGCGAGGCCCGCCGACCCGACCCGACCGAGGCGACCGAGCGTGCGATCCGCGAGCGAGTCGTCGAGGCGGACGCCGTCGTCGTCCACCACCGTCCACGCCCAGTGGGTGCCGTCCGACACCGCCACCCGGTACTCGGGGACGGGCTCCCCGCCGCGGGTGCGCTGGTCCACGAAGATCCACGCGTCGTACGTGGGGAAGTCGGCGTCGATCGCGCCAGCGCCGCCGCCGTCGTCCGCCTCCACCACGACCCCGCGCCCCTCGGCGCGGACGCGCACCGACGTGCCGGGGAGGCGGCCCTCGCGGATCGGGCGACCGAGCATCTCGGGGTGGAGGCCTCGTTGCTGGGGCGCCGGAGACGCGCCGCGCTGCATCGGGAGCGGGACCGCGGCCGTCACGAGGAACGCCGCCGCGACCGCGATCAGCGCCGGCGCGATCATCCACGCGAGGCCCCGGAGGCGGGCCTGCGACGCGGGCTCCGTCGCGGGCCGCGCGACGTCGGCGTCGGCCCAGACGTTCGCGAGCATCGCCAGGACGCGGGGCGTGGCGAACGCGACGCCGAGCGGTCCGCAGAGCATCGCTGGCGAAGCGCGATCGACGCCCGCGCCGAGGAAGGAGCCCCCGAGCGCGAACGCGAGGCCGAACGCCGCGTACACGGCGCCGACCGTCGCGCCGGTGCGCAGGCTCGGCCCGGCGCCCCGCGACGCCGCGAGCTCGAAGGAGCGACCGAAGGGCGCGAAGAACCCGGCCTCGCCGGCGACCGCGAGGATCGGGGCATAGAGCAGCGACGCGAGCGCGGCCCCGAGCCCGATCGCGGAGGCGGGCCCCGCGACGAGCACCGCCGCGAGCTGGACCCCTTCGCCGAGCCCCTCGGTCAGGTGCTCGGCGACCACCGAGGCCGCCAGCATCGTCGCCCAGAACACGAGCACCAGGACGAACGCGGTCGAGCCCGCGAACGTCTTCTCCGGGTCGCGGGGTCCGGGTCGGTCGCGCAGCTCGAGCGCGTTGGCCGTGACCATGCGCGTCAGGATCTTGAGCGCGCGCATCGCCACCGGGAGGCCGATGAGGCAGGTCGAGAGCGACAAGCCGAGGGGCAGGAGCACCCACGCGTTGCCGATGAGCTTGCTCGGGTCGCGCCAGAGCACGCGCGTCGTGCTCGGGGCGCTCACGCCGCCTCCTGCGCCGCCACCGCCCGAGCCTCGGGCTTCGCGCGCCGCTCGACGCGTCGATCGCGGAAGCCCGCGACCATCGTGTAGAGGACCGGGATCACGAAGAGCGTCAGGAACGTGCCCACCGTCATCCCGCCGACCACCGCGCGCGCCATCGGCGCCCACGTCTCGGCGCCGTCCCCGACGCCCACGCTCAGCGGCAGCATCCCGAGGATCGTCGTGAGCGCCGTCATCAGGATCGGCCGCAGGCGCGTCCGGCCCGCGTCGAGCGCGGCCTCGTGCAGCGACATGCCCTCCGCGCGACGGCGCTTGAGCACGTCGACGAGCACGATCCCGTTGTTCACCACCACGCCGCCGAGCAGGATCATCCCGACGAGCGCGGTGACCTGCAGCGACGTGCCGGTGATCGCGAGCGCGCCGACGACGCCGATCACCGAGAGCGGCACCGTGAACATGATGACGAACGGCTCGAGCAGCGACTCGAACTGCGAGGCCATCACCATGTAGACGAGCGCGAGCGCCGCGAGGAGCGCCATCGCGAGCTTGAAGAACGCGTCGCGCAGGTCCTCGGCGGTGCCGCCCGTCTCCACGTGCATGCCCTCGGGGACGCCGATCGTGGCGATGCGCTGCTCGACTCGCGTGACGAGGCCGCCGAGGTCCTGGTCCGGCGAGCGCGTGATCTCGATGCGCGCGAGGCGCCGCTGGTTCTCCCGCTCGATGTCGACGGGGCCGAGCTGATCGCCGATCGTCGCGATCGAGCCGAGGGGCACGGTGCCGCCCGCGGGGACGGGGATCGGCAGGTAGCGCAGGTCGTCCAGATCGCGGCGCGCCTCGCGGTCGGCGCGCACGCGCACGATGTGCTCGTCTCCGTCCTGGCGGAAGACCGTCGCCGACACGCCCTGATAGTAGGCGGCCACCGTGCTGGCGACGATCCCGGGAGAGACGCCGAGCAGGCGCATGCGCTCTCTGTCGTATTGCAAGGCGAGCTGCGGGCTGCCGTGGAGCATCGAGAAGCGCGCGTCGCGCACGCCGTCGACCTGCTCGAGCTCGGCGCGCAGGCTCTCGCCGAAGCTGCGGAGCTGATCGAGGTCCTCGCTGAAGAGCTTGACGACGATGTCCCCGCCGCCGCCGCCGAGGCTGAACCCGGCGAGCTTGACCTCGAGGCCGGGCACCTCCTGGAAGCGCTCGGTGAGGACCGCCTCGATCTGCTGCTGCGTGCGCTCCCGCTCCGTCGGGATGGGGAGGCGCGCGCGCAGGGTGCCCTTGTTCGCGGTGCCGCCGAAGATCGCCGCGAAGCCCTCGGCCGAGCCGTAGTCGGCGGTGACCACGTCCGCCTCGGGGACGGAGTCGCGGATGATCGTCTCCACCTGGCCGACGAGCGCCCGCATCTCGTCGAGGGACGTGCCCGGCGCCGCGGTGACCTCGACGCGGACCTCGGAGACGTCCGCGGCGGGCAAGAAGTCTTGCCCCAGGAGCGGCACCGCGGCGAGGCTCCCGACGAACGCCAGGAAGGAGACCCCGAGCACCCGCTTCTTGCGGCCGAGGGTCCACGCGAGCGCGCGCTCGTAGGCCGGGGCGAGCCGGTCGAGGAAGCCCGTCGCCCGACGCAGCGCCCGCTCGAGCAGGCCCGGCTCGCGCTCGCCGAGCATCCGCGACGCCATCAGCGGGATCAGGCTCAGCGCCACCACCAGCGAGCTGAGCAGCGTGATGGTGATCGTGAGCACCATGTCGCGGAAGAGCTCCCCCGCGATGCCCTCGACGAGCATGATCGGGAGGAACACGACGACGGTCGTCAGCGTGGACGCGACGAGCGGCATCCCCATCTCGCGCGCGCCGAGCACCGCCGCCTCCGCCGGCGTCGCCCCCTTCTCGAGGTGCTGGAACGCGGCCTCGAGCACGACGATCCCGTTGTCCACGAGCATGCCTATGGCGAGCGCCAGGCCGGCCATCGAGATCAGGTTCAGCGTGACGTGCATCATGTCCATCGCGACGAACGCGACGACGATGGACGTGGGGATCGCGATCACCGTGATGAGGCTGGTCCGCCAGCTGCGCAGGAAGATCAGCAGCACCAGGCCTGTCAGCAGGAACGCCTGCCCGCCGACGATCGCGAGGTTGCCGATCGAGCGCAGGATCGGGCGCGACTCGTCGAACAGCGGGACGAGCGAGACGCCGTCGGGGAGGCGATCCTCGATGGACGGCAGCGCGTCGGTGACCGCGCGGGCCACCGTCACGGTGTTCGCGTCGGACTGCTTGCGCACCGCGATCATGACGGCGGGCTCGCCGTCGGCGGTGACGACGTGGGTCTCCTCCTCGAAGCCGTCCTCGACGGAAGCTACCTCGCGCAGGTGGATCGCGCGGCCGCCGCGCTGGCCCACGATCACGTCCCGGATCTGATCGACGTCGGTGAACAAGCTCGTCGGCTGGATCGCGAGGCGCTGGACGCCGTCGTCGACGGCGCCGCTCGGGACCACGAGGTTGGCGCCGCGCAGCGCGTCGACGACGTCGGAGGTCGAGACGCCGTTGGCCTGGAGCCACGCGGGCTGCAACGAGACGTGCACCTCGCGCTGGAGGCCGCCCATGACCTCGGCGGCGGCGACGCCCTCGACGCGGCCGAGGTAGGGCTGCACCTGCTCGGTCGCGATGCGCCGGAGCTGGTGCCCGTCCATCGGCCCGTCGAGCGCCATGAACATCACCGGCGCGAGGCTCGGGTCGAACGCGAAGGTGAGCGGGCGGCTCGCCTCGTCGGGCAGCAGGTCCTCGGCGAACAGCTCGAGGTTCTTCCGGACCTCGACCTCCGCCCAGTTCATGTCGGTGCCCCACGTGAAGCTGATCAGGACGATCGAGGTCCCCTGACGCGACGTCGAGCGCACCGACTCCACGTTCTCCACCGACGCGACCGCGCGCTCGATGGGCTCCGAGAGCAGGGTCTCCGTGTCCTGCGGGCTCGCGCCGACGTAGGTGGTGACCACCGCGATCACGGGCAGGTCGATGTCGGGCAGCCGGTTGAGCGGCAGCTCCGCGAGGGAGAAGAGGCCGAACCCGACCAGGCACAGGTAGACCATCGTGGTGGTCACGCCGCGGCGGATCGAGAGCTCGCCGAGCGAGGGGAGCCCCGCGCGGGCCTCCGAGAGCAGCCGACCGAGCCCGCGCCGTCGCCCCGTGTCCTCGAGCGCGTCGTCCTCGGGCTCGTCGTCCTCGGGCTGGCCGTCGTAGGGCCCCGACGGGTCGCTCACGGCGAGGCCTCGGCCGCGGGCAGCGCCGCGACGGGAGGCGGCGCGTCGGCGACGCGGATCGGCGCGCCGTCGCGCAAGAGGTGTTGCCCCTGGACCACGACCTCCTCGCCGCCCTCGAGGCCCGACTCGACCGCCACCGTCGAGCCGTAGCGGCGCCCGAGCGTCAGCGCCGCCCGCCGCGCGACGCCCCCTTCGCGGTCGAACACGAACACGAACGCCTCGCGCTCCGTGTCGGTCCGCGAGCTCAGGACCAGCGCGCGGGACGGCGCGAGCACGACCCCCTCGCGCCGCTCGAGCACGATCGACGCCTCGGCGACCATGCCCGGCCGCAGCTGGCCGTCTGCGTTGTCGAGCGAGGCCTCGACGGTCGCCGTGCGGGTGATCGGATCGATCACGGGGCTGATGCGGGACACCGTAGCCATCCGCACGATCTCGGGGAGCGCGGGGGGCCGCACCTCCACCTGCATGCCCTGGCGGACCCGCACGTAGTCTTGCTCGGTCAGCCGGAGCCGCAGGGTGAGGCGCTCGGTGGTGACCACGCTGCAGATCGGCACGGAGGGCGCGACCATGTCGCCTTGCTGCACCGTCAGGAGCGCGACGGTCCCGGTGATGGGGGCGCGGATGACGGTGCGCCCGCGCTGCTCGGAGGCGGTCCGGCGCGCGGCCTGCGTCTGGCTGAGCTGCGCGTCCGCGGACCGAACCTGCGCGCGCAGCGTGTCGATCTGCTGCTGGGGGAGCGCGCCCCGGGCCGCGAGGCCTTCGGCGCGGGCGAGGTCCGCGCGGAGCTGATCGCGCGCCGACTCGGCCACCGAGACGGCCGCGCTCGCCTGCTGGAGCGAGCTCGCCTGGAGGTCGGACTCGAGCGTCACGAGCGGATCTCCCGCCTCGACGGGATCGCCCTCGTGGACGTGGAGCACGCGGATGCGCTCGGGGACCGTCGTCACGACCCGGACCTCTTGCTCGCCGTGCAGATCGCCGAGCAGGGTCACCCGCTCGACGGCGTCGTCGATCGCGACCCGCTCCACCACCACGAGGCGCGGCGGGTCCTCCATCACGTCGTCCTCCCCGCCGAACGCGTCGCAGCCGACGAGGGACGTCGCGGCGAGGGCCAGCCCGAGGAGGGCGCGTGCAGTCCGGGAGCGGGGCATGGGAGGCCGGAACGGCGCCCGGAGGGGGGCTGTTCCGCACGCACGACAACGTAGGGCCCGACCTGGCCTCCGTCGACCTCGTGGATCCCTGTCGACCCGTTCAGGTGATCTCGGCTGCGAACATGACAGGGTGCCAGGGCCCGAGTTCCAATACGGACGGCGCGATTCGTCTGGCGTTCGCCATCGAGTCACGGCACGAAGTCAGCCCCCATGGCCCCCCGAAACCATCCCCCGCGCGCGCTCGTCGCCGCCGTCGCCGCCTCCGCGGCCGCGCTGGGGCTGCCCGCGTCGGCGCTCGCCCAGGGCGGCGAGCACGGGGGTGGCGGCGGGGACTCGACCCTCACCGTCGTCGCGATCATCGGCGCGGTGTCGGTGGCTTACCTGCTCGCGCACTTCGTCGTCGAGCGGCTCCAGAAGGCTTTCCTCGTCCTCGCGGGGGTCGAGTACCTGATCCTCGGCGCGCTGCTCGCGGGGCACGAGTACATGCCGTACCGCATCCACGTGTTCTCGAACCTCGGGGACATCCTCCCGATCATCGCCCTCGCGGTGGGGTGGGTCGGGCTGCTCCGGGGCATGGAGCTCAGCGTCACGCACCTGCGCACCGGCCAGACCGGGGGACCGCTCCGCGTCGTCGTCGTGCAATCGCTCGCGGCCGGGGGGCTCACCACCGGCGTCGCCTACGCCACGTTCTCGAGCCAGGCGATCTGCGTCGCCGACGACCGGCAGGCGTGGATGGCCGCCGCGGTGCTCGGGTGCGCGGCGGCCGCGGGCTCCACGGGCCCGATCGAGCTCTTGCGCAACCGCTACCGCCTCGAGGGCGAGCTCTCCGAGCGGATCCGCAAGATGGCCGCGATGAGCGACCTGCTCGCCATCCTCGTGTTCGGGCTGCTCTTCTGCATCCACCACACGCACGACCCCGAGGCGACGGTCCAGCCGAGCGCCACCGAGTGGGCGGTGGTGAGCGTGCTCCTCGGCCTGCTCCTCGGCGTCCTCTTCCGCCCCTACCTCGGCGAGGACGACTCCGAGAACGGCCGCTTCCTCGCGCTCGTCGGCATCATCGTGCTCTCGAGCGGAGCGGCCTACTTCCTCCAGCTCTCCCCGCTGTTCGTGAACCTCACGCTCGGCGTCGTCCTGGTGAACTCGGCCAAGGCGGGGCCGCAGATCCGCGAGACCCTGATCGGCACGCGGGCCCCGATGACCCTGGTCCTGCTCGTGTTCGCCGGGGCGCTCTGGCGACCGCCCGCGGTGGACGCGTCGAACGTGGTGCTCGCGACGATCGGCTACATCGTCCTGCGCATCGTCGGCAAGTGGATCGGCACGGGCCTCGCCGCGTGGCGCTCGTCGCTGCGCACCGACTACTACAGGGGCCTCCTCGCGCACGGGGAGGTCTCGGTGGCGATGGCCGTGTCGCTGCGGCTGGTCTTCGAGGGCCCGGCCATCGACGTCGCCTACACGGCGATCCTCGGCTCGGTGATCGTCTCGGATCTGATCGCGCCCCGCGTGCTGCGCGGCCTGCTCGTCGACACGGGCGACCTGCGCGGCGAAAAGGAGCCTGCCTGATGTACATCGTGATCGTCGGCATGGGTGAGGTGGGCCGCCACCTCGTCCGCGTGATGGAGCACGAGGGCCACGACATCGTCGTCATCGACGCGAACGCCGAGGCGATCCAGTTCATCGAGGATCACCACGACGTCATGACGATCAACGGCTACGGCGCGAGTCACGACGTGTTGACGAGCGCGGGCGTCGGCCGAGCGGACATGGTCGTCGCGGTCACCGACCACGACGAGGTGAACCTGATCGCCGCGCTCGCCGCCAAGCAGCTCGGCGCGGGGCGGGTGATCGCGCGCGCGCAGGGGAACGCCTGGACCGCGCACGCCGAAGGCGTCCGCTACGGGCTCCTCGGCGTCGACGTCGTGATCAACCCGCGGGTCCTCGTCGCGCACGAGCTGGCCCGGATCGCGCGCTCCCACGGCGCGGTGGACGTCATCGACCTCGCGCAGGACCGCATCGATCTGGTCCAGATCCAGCTCACCGAGGAGGCGCGCCACCTCGGCAAGCCGCTCATGAAGCTGACCCTCCCGCGCGACACGCTCATCGCGGCGCTCGTCCGCGAGGACAAGCTCGTGGTGCCGGGCGGCGCCGACGTGCTCATGCCCGGCGATGGCATCTACCTGATCGGGAAGCCCGACGCGATCCTCGAGGCCGAGGAGTACTTCACCGCCAGCCGCGAGGCGCGCCGCGTCTGCATCATCGGCGGCGGCGTGGTCGGCTCCGCGCTCGCGCAGGCCCTGATCGCCGACGGCACCGAGGTGCTGGTGATCGAGCAGGACCGGGACGTCGCGGAGGCGCTGAGCCTCAACATCCCGCGGGCGACCATCGTCCACGGCGACGGCACCGACGCGCAGCTCCTCGAGGAGGAGGAGATCGGCAGCTACGACCTGATGTGCGCGGTGACCTCCGAGGACGAGGTCAACCTGATGGCCGCCCTGCTCGCGCAGCGCTCGGGGTCGGGGCGCACCGCGGCGCTGGTCCAGCGCGGCGACTACATGCCGATCTACCAGCAGCTCGGCGTGGACATCGTCCTCACGCCGCGCTCCGTCGCGTCCGACCAGATCCTCCGCTACTGCCGCGGCGGCGGCGTCCAGAACCTCACGTCGCTCGAGGACGGTCAGGCGGAGGTCGCTGAGCTCAAGGTCCCGCGCGGCGCGCGCGTGGTCGGCGTCCCGCTGCGCCGCATGGGTCTGCCGCGAGGCGCGCTGCTCGGCGGCATCGTGCACGGCGACCAGGTGATCATCCCGCGCGGCGACGACATCGTGCAGGCCGGCGACACGGTGATCCTGCTGTTGACGGAGAGCGCCCGCCCGATCGTCGAGCGGATGTTCCGCGCGAGGGGTGGATGAAGCGCGCCGCCCGTCGAGTCCAGAAGCGCAGCCGGTGGCGCGACTTCCGAGGCACGCTCGAGCCCACGGGCGCGGTGCTGATCGGGGTCGCCGTCGCGCAGGTGCTGTGCGGCCTCGCGGGCGCGGGGTTCGAGTACTTCAGCGGCCAGATGGACGAGCCGGCCATCGACGACATGTACGGCCTCGCCGCGGGCGCCGTCCTCACGGGCGCGCTCGGGGGGCTGCTGTGGCTCTACGGGCGGCGGCACTCGACCAAGTCGCTGACGCGCCGCGAGGCGCTCCTCACGGTGACGCTGATCTGGCTGATGGCGGGCGTGGGCGGCGGCATCCCCTTCGTCGCGAGCGGCGACCTCGGCCCCGTCGACGCGCTCTTCGAAGCGGTCAGCGGCATGACGACGACGGGCGCCACGGTGATCGGCGACATCGACGGCGAGCTCGTGAAGGGCGTCGCGGGTCGCCCCGGTCACCTGTCGATGCCCGTGCTGCTGTGGCGCTCGCTGATCCAGTGGCTCGGCGGCATGGGCATCGTCGTGCTCTTCGTCGCGATCTTCCCGAGCGTCGGCGCCGGCGCGAAGCACATGTTCAAGGGCGAGGTCCCGGGCACCACCGCCGAGGGGCTGCAGCCGCGGATCGCCGAGACCTCGTTCACGCTCTGGAAGCTCTACGCGGCGCTGACCGGGATCGAGACGCTGCTCCTCGTCGTGTTCGGGATGACGCCGTTCGAGGCCATCTGTCACGCGATGACGACGATGAGCACGGGCGGCTTCTCGACCTCGGACGCGAGCGTCGCGGGCTGGAACAGCTTCCCGATCGAGATGATCATCGCGACCTTCATGCTGCTCGGCAGCCTGAACTACGGCCTCTACTACGCGCTCCTGCGGCGGCGCCCCCTGCGCTCGATCCTCGGCAACACCGAGCTGCGCGCGTTCGTGATCCTGTCGGCGGTCTTCACCCTGATCCTGACCCTGGGGACCCTCCCCCAGCACGACGACGACCTGATCCAGAGCTTCCGATACGCCTACTTCATGGTCGGCACGACGATGAGCTCGACGGGCTACGGGACCGACGACTACATGGCGTACAGCCAGCCGATGCTGATGGTCATCGTCCTGATGATGTTCATCGGCGGCTGCAGCGGCTCGACCGCCGGCGGCATCAAGGTCGAGCGGATCATCCTGATGGCGAAGACGAGCTGGGCGGAGTTCCGCGAGTCGTTCCGCCCCGCCGTGGTGCAGGTCGTTCGCATGGGCCGCGTCGCCGTGCCGGCCGAGATCCTGCGCGACGTCGCCGTGTTCGTCGGCGTCTTCATGGCGTGCCTCGGCTTCGGCTGCCTCTTCGTCGTGAGCACCGACGACGTCTCGCTCGCCACCGCCTTCGGGGCCACGCTGAGCTGCCTGTCGAACATGGGCCCGGCGCCGTGGCACGCCGGACCGGACAACTTCGCCGCCTACTCGCAGCCGGCCAAGCTCTTCTTCGTCCTCGCGATGCTGCTGGGCCGCCTCGAGTTCTTCACCCTCTTCGCGCTGCTCGTGCCGGACTTCTGGAAGCGATGAGCGGCGGCCACTCCCAGCCCCAGACCGGCGGCGTCCGCAAGACGGTGATCGTCCTCTTGCTCGTGGTGGGCGTGGTCATCCTCCACCGCTTCGGGACGCGATCGATCGGCTTCGATCCGAGCGCCATGCTCGCGCTCGGGTTCGTGGTGCTCGCGAGCTACGCGTTCGGCCAGCTCGTCGAGCGCGTCGGGCTGCCCCACATCACCGGCTACCTCATCGCGGGCCTGCTGCTCGGCCCTTCGGTCGCGAGCTTCATCCCCGAGGCGTATCGCGTGGCGCCGTTCGTGGAGGGGCTGCTCTCCGAACCGGTGCAAACCCAATTGTCACCGCTCAAGACCCTGGCGGTGGCGCTCATCGCGCTCACGGCGGGCGGCGAGCTCAAGATCGCGTCGCTCCGGCGGGGCTTCGGCGCGATCCTCGGCGTGCTCGGCGGGCAGGTGCTGATCCTGCTGATGCTGTGCGTCGGCTTCGTCGTCGCGATCAGCGGCGTCGTACCGCAGATCGCCCTCCCCGGCCTCGGCGACATCGACACGAGCGCCGCCATCGCGCTCGGCGCGGTCGTCGGCACCATCTCCATCGCGACGAGCCCGGCGGCGACCATCGCCGTCATCAACGGCCTCAAGGCGCGCGGCCCGACGACCTCGTCGGTGCTCGCGACCGTCGTCCTCAAGGACGTCGTCGTCGTCATCCTCTTCAGCGTCTGCGCGACCTTCGCGAGCCAGGCCGTCGGCGGCCGCAGCTCCGAGGGCAGCGTCGCGCTCTACCTCCTGCAGCACGTCGGCGGGGGCCTCCTCCTCGGCGCCATCGTGGGCGCGGTGATGGCCCTGTACCTGCGCTACGTGAAGGCGGAGGTCCTGCTGTTCGTCGTCGGCGTCGTCTACACGGCGGCGTTCGTAGCCGGGCAGCTCCACGTCGAGGTGGTGGTGCTCTTCATCACCGCGGGCTTCGTCACCGCGAACTTCTCGACCGAGGGCGACTCGATGCTCGAGACGGTGGAGAAGCTCTCGCTCCCTGTCTACGTGGTGTTCTTCACGCTCGCGGGGGCCCACCTCGACCTCCTCGACCTCTACCGCGTCGCCCCGTTCGCGTTCGCGCTCGTGGCGCTCCGCGGCAGCGGGCTGTGGGTCGGCACACGCTTCGGCGGCCGGATCGGCGGCGCGACGGAGGCGATGCAGCAGCACGGCTGGCTCGGGTTCGTCTCGCAGGCCGGCGTCGCGATCTCCCTCGGCGGGCTCCTCGCGAGCCCCGAGATGGGCCTCGGCGAGACCGGGCAGAAGCTGTCGACGCTGATCGTCGCGGGCATCGCGATCAACGAGCTCGCCGGCCCCGTGCTCCTCAAGCTCGGCCTCACGCGCGCCAAGGAGACCGAGGAGACGCGCGAGGCGGCCGAGGAGACGGACGCGCCCGCCGCCGCGGCCGCCGACGCCGATCAGCTCGTGCCGTGGCCGCTCCCCGCGACCGCGGGCGAGACGTGGGGGCCGGACCTCCGGCTCGAGTCGACCGAGCTCGTCGTGCTCGTCCGCGAGCTCCAGCTCGACCTCGGGCACGCCAGCAAGGACGTCGCGGAGGAGCCGCTCGCGCGGTTCCACGAGGCCGGGCTGGCCTACATCCGCGAGCTGCGCCGCGAGTTCCTCCGGCACCACCGGCGCATCACCGTCCAGGCGACCGACGACACCACCGAGCTCAACGCCGCCGAGGCGCTGCGCCTCGAGCAGGCCTCGCTCGCGGAGAAGTGGCGGGCCGCGGTGCTCGCGCGCGGCGCGCGGGTCCGCCAGACGTCGGGCTGGGATCCGGATCCCATCGTCGCCGCCGTGGACGCGCTCACCGAGGGCCTGCCCGAGAAGGTGGAGGCTCCCTACGAGGCGGCCAGCTACGAGTCGAAGGCGGACGACTCGCTACTGCGATCGCTGGCCCGGACGTGGCTGCGCGCGCGGCGCGCGGGGCGGCGCCTCGTCGGCGGGGAGATGGCCCCGCGCACGGTCGAGCTCCGCGCCCTCGCGCGCTACCACCTCTGGGGCGAGCTGCCGACGCGCCTCGAGCCGGTGGCCGCGCTCTACGCGCAGGCCGAGACGCACCTCGTCGCGCGCACGCGCAGCATCTTCGAGGGCCTCGTCATCGCGTACGACGAGCTCGCGGCGGACGTCGACGCGCGCGGCGCGACGGTGATCGACGCGGCCTCGCTCGACCACGTCCGGCGCCAGGTCGACGAGGAGCTCGTGCTCGCGGTGCAGGAGGTCGACAGGATCCGCGACGACCTCGCGCACCGGACGAGCGCCGCGATCGGCGCCTGCCTGCGCGACCTCAAGGCCGACCTGCCCGTGGTCGCGACCCCGGATCTGCCGATGCGCCGCCGCGCGGCGTCCAAGCTCTACAAGCAGCGCGACGACGCCTTGCGGTGGCTGAGCCGCGGGACCGCGGGCGCGCGCGAGGGCTCCGCCGCGGTCTACAACCGGCTCGCGCTCGAGATGGAGCTGCACGCGCTCGAGGGCCGCGTGAAGGACGCCCTCGAGGACCACGCGACGGGGCTCGCGGCGGACGTCCGAGGCCGCGCGCACCGCCAGGTCGAGCGCGTCCGCGAGGCGATCGTCGAGTCGGAGAACCGCCTCGCGTCGGGCCTCGAGGCCGAGCGCGCGGCCGACGCGCTCACCGCCACCGTCCGCACCGTCTGTGAGCCGATCGTCCGGGTCAGCGCCGAGGCGGCCCGGCTGTCGAGCCTGCTGCGCGACCAGCTCGCGGACGAGCACGCCGTCGCGCCCATCCTCGACGCGCTGACCCGCGCGGCGGGCGAGCTCACCGACCGCTACGAGATCCCCGCGCGCCCGCTCCCGCGCGGCGAGCACAAGCTGCCCTCCCCCGTCGGGACCATCGAGGTGCCCTTCCGCGACTGGGTCCTCGCGCGCATCGACGCGTCGGTGGCGCCGCGCCTGCTCGCGGCGACGCGCAACGTGGCCCAGAAGGTGGAGCCGCTGTCGACAGCGCTCTCGGAGCTCGAGCGGCGGGTCGCGTTCAACGTCGAGCTCGCCGTCAACGAGCTCTCCGTGCACGACGGGGACGTCCCCGCCGAGACGCACGCGCTCGTGAAGGACATGATCGGCGGCTCGCTCGAGCGGAACCGCCTGCTCTTCGCGGGCTACTCGGATGCGTCCGCGGCGTGGGGCGAGGAGGCGAAGGCCGCCGTGCGCGAGGCGGTGCTCGCGAGCCTCGACGAGCTGCGCGGCGCCCTCGTCGACGGCGAGATCGGCCGGATCCGATCGCGCATGGTGCGCGACGTCCGAGGCCAGCGCCTCGTGCGGTTCGGCCGCGAGCTGCGGCAGGCCACGTGGCGCGCGTGGCGCATCACCCTGAGGGCGCTCGGCGAGTCGATCGGCGAGGCGCGCATCGACGCCGCGCGGCGCGTGATCGGCCTCCCCGTGCGCCTCGCGCCCGAGGAGATCCAGGAGCACACGTTCGCCGCGCCCGCCGCGCGCGACGGGATCCCGATGGTCTACCGGCGCCTCTTCAGCGCGCAGGCGCTCGAGGCCGGCGACATCCTCACGGGGCGCGACGACGCGCTCGATCGGGCCATGTCGCTGCTCGAGGGCACGCTCGGCCCGACCCTCCGGACCGTCGCCGTCGTCGGCCCCGACGGCGTCGGCAAGAGCGCGTTCGTCAACGCCGCGATCCGGGCCAAGCGCTGGCCCAAGATCCGGGAGCTGAAGCTCCGCGCGCCGGCCACCCTCGAGGAGGTCGACGCGCTGTTCGACCCCGGCGCCGAGGGCCACCTCGTGGTCATCAGCGGCGTCCACTGGCTGTTGTCGATGCGCCCCGGGGGGCTCGACCCGCTGCGCCACTTCGTCGCTCGCGTGGTCGAGGACGCGGGCAAGAACGCTTTCCTCGTCCGCGCCGACGACCTGGTGTGGGAGCAGTGCAAGGCCTGCGCGCCGCTCGCCGAGGCGTTCCCGGAGGTCGTGACCCTCGACCCGCTCGACGAGGCCGAGCTCGAGGCCGCCGTCCTCGCCCGGCACACGGTGAGCGGCTACGGGCTGGTGTTCAGCCACGGCACCGCGCCGCGCTCGCGCCTCGAGGAGCTCGCGCTCCAGGCGACGGGCCCCATCTCGCGGCCGCGCCAGAGCTTCTTCCGCTCGCTCCACACCGCGAGCGGCGGCCTGCTGCGCGACGCGCTTCGGCTCTGGCTCGCGTCGGTCCAGGAGGTCGACGAGGCGAGCGACTTCGTCCACCTCGGCCCGGTGCCGCCGCCCGCGATCTACGCGCTGCGCCGCCTCGACGACGAGGACGTGCTGACCCTCTACCAGGTCGCTCGCCAGGGCTGGATGAGCCCCGAGGTCTACGGCTCGCTGTTCCGCACCGACGCGGCGACCGCGCGGGCCCGGCTCCTCGCGCTCGAGCACGTGGACGTCCTCGCGCGGGTCGGGGGCGTGTGGCGCGTCGCCGAGCACCTGCGCGGCCCCGTCCATCGGCTCCTCGTGGAGAAGGGGTACATCCGATGACGCGACGGGTCATCGCGATGTGCCTGCTCCTGCTCGTGCCGGCCTCCGCCGCTGCGCAGGACGCGGGGGTCGTCGACGCGGCGAGCCCCGCGACGACCGACGCGGCGGCGGCCGAGGCCGTCCCCGCGATCGACGAGCCGTCGACCGACGACGCCGCGCCTCCGGATCCAGAGGTCGACGCGCCGGAGGCGGACGCGGAGCCCGCCACGGAGCCCGAGGCCGAGCCGGAGCCCGAGCCCGAGCCCGAACCCGAACCCGAGCCTGAGCCCGAGCCGGCGCCCGCCGTCGACGCGACGAGCGCGCAGGACCTCGGCGGCGACGCGTTGCCTGGCGAGGGCGTCCTCGGCGTCCTCTCCGAGCTCCTGTTCGAGCGCACCGAGCGCGCCGCCGCGGACGCGCAGCGGGCCGAGGCCGAGGCGCGCCGCGCGCGGCGCGAGAACGAGCGGCTCGCGGCGCAGCAGGACGTAACCGCGCCGCCCCCGGGCGACGTCGACGTCACCGTGCGGCTCGTCGGCGCGGACGGCAGCATCGCGGGGTGGCGGCTCCCCGACCCGCGCATCCGCACGGCGGGCCTCGTCTTCCTGATCCTGCTCGCGCTGCTCGTCGTGTGGGTGCTCTCCAAGGTGCGCGACCACCTCCCCGAGAAGGGCCTGCTCCCCCGGCTCCTCGGCCTCTCGCACCTCGTGCTGCGCCTCGCGCTGATCGTGATGGGCATCATGCTCGTCTCGCGCCTGCTCCCCGAGTGGCTGCGCCCGGGCCTGCTGCTCGCGATGGGCGCGGTCGCCCTCAGCGTCGGCGCCGGCGCGATCGTGCTCCTGCTCCCCGACGTCATCGGGGGGCTGCTGATGCTGACCGAGGGGCGCCTCCGACCCGGCCTGTGGATCGAGGGCGACGGCTTCAGCGGGACCGTCGTCCGCGTCGGCCCGCGCCTCACCCTGCTTCGCAGCCCGGACGGCGCCGAGCTCACGATCCCGAACCGACGCGTCGTGAAGAGCCCCATCAGCGCGTCCGAGCGGGTGTGGCACGAGGTCGAGGTCGTCCTCGAGGTGCGCACCGAGGCGGTGGCCCTGTCGGTGCGTCGCGCGATCGAGGAGACGGTCCTCTGCTCGCCGTTCGTCCCCGTGGAGCCGAAGCTCCGAATCACCCGCGACCCGAGCGTCCCCACGCGCTGGGTGGTTCGCGCGCGCGTGCTCGCGCAGGCGTTCGAGGATCGGTTCGCGGGCCAGCTCCTCGAGCGGGTCGAGGACGCCCTCCCGTGCGCCAACGCGGGGGAGCCCGCGTCCGATCCGACGTAGAACGGAGCATGCGTACGCTTCGAGGGGTGGCCCTCGCCAGCCTCGCCCTCGCCAGCGCCCTCGCGAGCGCGGCGCCTGCGCGCGCCTGCTCGAGCCGGTACGTGGGGCTCTTCGAGCGCGCCGAAGCCGCGAGGTACGTGGCGGTCACCCGCGGGCTCGCGAACGGCCTCCGCGTGGAGGAGTCGCTGCGAGGCGACGCCCGGTCGTTCGGCGTGCGGAGAGACGCCGCGTGTCCGCCGCATCCCCGGCCTCGCGAGCGAGGGCTCGTCTTCGCGTCGACCCGCCGCCTCGACGCCGAGGGGGACTACGTCGTGGACCCGACCGCCGCCCAGGTCGAGGCGGTGCGGGCCTTCGTCGCGGCGGCCGACGACGAGGCGCGCCGTCAGCTCCTCGTGCGCCACGCCGCGGGCGCGGACGCCTCCCTCGCGCTCGACGCGGTGCACCTCCTCGGCATGCGCCCGGCGCTCCTGCGCGCGATCACCCCCGAGGAGCGCGCTCGCCTCGTCGGCTCGATCGCCACCGCGGATCCCCGCCTGCACCTCGGCGCGCTCGCGCTCGTGCTCGCGCGGTTGCACGCCGTCGAGGCCGTCGAGCCCCTCGTCGCCCGCCCGCTCGAGGACCGGGGCCCCCTCGCCGAGGTCGGCCTCGCGGTGCAGCTGCTCACCCTGCACCGAGAGCCGCTCGCCGGGGCGCCTGACACCGAGAGCGAGTCCGAGCGCTGGGCGACCTGGCGCCAGCGTCAGGTCCGCGCCCTCCAGATGCCGTGGCTCGAGCCGGTCGAGCCGCCGGCCGACGCGATCCGGGAGTTCTGGCGGGCGTGGCTCGAGACCCACCGCGGCTTCGACCCCGCGGCGCTCTGGACGGCGGCCTTTCGTGAGCGCGGCCTGCGCGCGCCGGATCGCGACGACCCCGAAGCGCTCGCTCGCACCATGACCCGCGCCCCCGACGACGTCCTGCGCACCGCCGCGCTCGACCGCTGCGAGCAGCTCGTCGGTCGCCCCCTGAGCCCCTACCGCTACGAAGCGGGCGGCATCCCCGCTGGCTCTCCCCCGAGCGCTGACGCTCTGGGCCGCCGCGCGCGAGGCCGAACCGCTAACGGCCGCCGCCGCCGCCTGCCGGTGTTCCGGCGCGACGAGCCGATGCCGAGTATCTTCGGTGCCGTCCCACCCGTCCGGGAGGCGCCTCGCCGTCGCGAACCAGCGCCTCCCACCGTGCTCGTCGCGAACCGGCGGGCGACGGGGTCGCGCGCGCGCGGCGGCGACGCACTCGGCGAAGCCCTCGAGCGCGCGCGCGGACGTCCGCGGCGAAGTACGCGTCGAGCGCGGCCTCGTGGGTCGCCAGCGTGCGCAGCCTCGGCTCGCGCACCGAGGCGGGCTCGGCGTCGAGCACCTCGTAGATCACGAGCGGCTGATGGCGCCCTTTGACGCGGACCCGACCGGCGCGGCGGAGCGCGAACGCGGCGGGGTTCTGGAGGCGCTGGACGGTCTCGTCGGACACGAGCAGCCGCGAGCGCGTCCGCCGCGTCAGGCGCTCGAGGCGCGACGCGACGTTGACCGCGTCGCCGACGACGCCGCACTTCAGCGAGTGGAGCCCGCCGATGGTCGACATCGTCACTACGCCGGTGTTGATGCCGATCCCCGTGCGGACAGGGTCCTGGCCGCCGCTCACCCACGCCCCGTTGAAGCGCTCGAGGCCGCGGTGCATCGCGACGCCCGCCTGGACCGCGTGCTGCGCGTTGAGCGAGGCCGCGTCGAACAGCGCCATCACGCCGTCGCCGACGTACGTGTCGATGAAGCCCCCACCCTCGGTGATCGCGGGCTCCGCGTGCGCGAAGTAGCGGTTGAGGAAGCTCAAGGACTCGCCCGCGCCGAGCTTCTCGACCAGCGGCGTGTAGCCCCAGATGTCCGAGAAGAAGATGCTGACCTCCTTGAGCTCGTGGTCGCCGAGATCCACGTCGACGATGTCGTCGCGCCCGAGGCTCCGGAGGAACTGCATCGGCACGAAGCGGGTCTGCGCCTCGAGCAGCCGCACGTTGCGGATCGACACCGCCAGCGTGGGCGCGAGCACCTCGAGCACGCGGACCCGGTCGGCCGTGAACGCCGCCGACGACAGGTCGTTCTCGAAGTAGAGGACGCCGAGCGGCCGCCCCTGGTGGGTGATCGGCGCGCACAGCGCGGACACCCGCGCGCGTCACGGGCGTACGCGTCCCGGCCCGCGCCCGCGCCGAGCGACAAGTCGTCGTGCACCTCCGCCACGCCCGCGCGCCAGACGCGCCGCACCACCGCCTCGGCGTACGTCGAAGGATCGAGCGCGCCGTCCTCCCGGAGCGTGACCGCGCCCGAGGCGCGCGCCTCCGCCTCGAAGCGCAGCTCGGACCGATACGCGAGGAAGAGCACCGCCCGGCGCGCGCCCACGTTCTCGAGCAGCACGCGCATCGACGAAGACAGGAGCTGCGACAGCTCGACCTCGTCCGTGATGGCGTGGGACGCCTTGAGGAGGCTCGCGACGTCGAGCTCGCCGCCGGTGACCGACGCGCTGGTGGTCGAGCCCCGATCGCCTCGCCTTCTGAACCGCCGCGCGGCCGGGCCGAGGACGTCGCCGAGCTCGTCGTCGAGCTGCGCCACCTTCGCCGCGGCGCCCCAGCGGTCCCACGCGATGCGCGCGTCGAGCAGGTAGGTCGCGGCGGTGCGCTCGAACCCGCGGTCGAGGTAGGTGCGTCCCGCGAGCTCGAGCGCGAGCGCGTGATCGGGGAGCAGCCCGGCGGCGGCGGCCGACGCGATGGCGACGTCGTAGGCGCGGAACGCCGCGAGGTCCTCACCCCGCGCGGCGGCGAGCTCCGCGTCGAACAGCGCGAGCGCGTGCCCCCGAGCTCGGGGCGCAGCGCCGCCCACGCCGCGAGCGGCTCGCGCAGGGGGCGATCCGCGCCTCGATCGCCTCGAGGTCCCCGCCCGCGCGCAGCTCGGCGATGGCGCCGTGCACCCGCAGCGTCGCCTGGTAGGCGATCGCGAGCGCGCCGTCCTGCAGCGACAAGGCGAGATCGGTCGCGCGCCGCGCGCCCTCGTAGTCGTTGAAGATCACGCGCCCGACCTGGCCGCACACCGACGCGACGAGCGCGGCGGCGCGGAAGTTCATGTCCGCGAACGCCGAGACCGTTCCCTCGAGGTCGTAGTCGTCTCCGTCGGTCGCGACCGGATCCGCGGTCTGCCCCGGAGCCGCGCCACGAGGTGCGCGAAGGGCAGCGTGCAAGCGACCGCGGCGCCGTGATCGTGGAGGCGCATGACCTCGAGCGCGTGCTCGATCTCCTCGGCGAGCGCGTCGAGCGGGACGCCCGCGAGGTAGCCGTAGACCGCGCGCATGTGGAGGACCCAGCCCGCGTACTCGAGGTCGCCGACGTCCATCAGCGCCCGGTACATCTGCGCGTTGTGGTCGTAGACGCTGGCGAGCGGCCCCGTCCACGCCCGCGTGAAGTGGTGCACGACGTGTTGCACCGGGCCGGCGAGCTCGCGCGCGTCGAAGCGGTCGACCAGCGTCAGCGCGATCCGGCCGTGCTCGGCGCCCAGCTCGAGCATCCAGCCCGCGGTGACCGTCAGCGAGAAGACGCCGAAGCCGTACGCGCTCTCCCGCGAGCAGCCGAGCCGGACCGAGCGCTGCACCAGCTCGCACGCGATCAGCGGCAGGAGGTTCGGCTCCGCGACGTAGGCGGCCGACGCGATGCGGACGAGGAGCGCGCGCCGCGCCTCCTCGAGCGGATCGGGCTCGCTCACCCGCGCCGCGACCGCGTCGAGGGCCTGGCCGCCCAGCTCACCGAGCGTCGCCCCGACCGCGGCCATCACGTCGTCCGGGCCAGGGTGCCGCGGGAGCGCCACGTCCGCCGCGGCGAGGACGTCGAGCGCCGCGTCGAGCGCCCCGTCAGCTCGCCGCGCGCGCGATCCGCGCGGTGACCACGATCTCCTCGGCGCGCAGCCGATCGACGACGTCGCGCGCGTGCTCGCGCAGGCGATCCACGTGCTGCTCCATCCGCGGGACGTCGCCGACGAGCCACGACGCGCGCGCGGCGAGGCTCGCCGCGTGGCGCGCGAACGCGGGATCCGGCTCGAGCCATCCGCCGTCGAAGAGCGACACGGCGGCCTCGAGGAAGCGATGGGCCGGGGCGTGCGCCGCGCTCCGCAGCGCGCGCTCCCCGGCCAGGACGAGGGGCGGCGCACGCGGTCGCGCTCGTCGGGCTCGGTCACGAGGCCGAGCGCCGCGCCGTAGTGCTCGGCGGCCTGAAGGGCGACGCCTCGACCTCGTCCTCCGAGGCGGCGAGGCCCCTCGCGATCGCGAGGTGGAGGCGCGCGCGTTCCTCGTCCGAGAGCAGCTCGCGCGCCGCCTGCTGCACGCGGTCGTGGACGAACGCGAAGCGGAACGGCCGGCTCGTCCGGAGCCCTGCGGCCCAGTAGTCGTCGTCGAGGGGCTGGACGAAGCGCCCCTCGATCGCGGCGGCGACCGCCACGGCGAGCGCCTCGTCGTCGAGATCGGTGGCGAGGCGCAGCCCCGCGAGGTCGAACCGATCGCCGAGGAGCGCGGCGCCCGCGAGGCACTCGCGCGCGTCCCCGGAGAGGCGCTCGAGCTCGGACCGCAGGAGCGCGACGACGTTGTCGGCGACGGAGAGCGACCGCAGCGCCGCCAGATCCCAGCCCCAGGTCAGCGACTCGGCGTCGAGGCGGAACGCGCCCGCCGCGGCCGCGTCCTCCACCAGCCGACGCAGGAAGAACGGGTTCCCGCGCGCCTTGTCGTGCAGGACGTCGACGAGCTCCGCGATCGACGCGGGGTCGCGCTCGAGGCCCTGCCCGAGCAGCCGCGCCACGTCCGCGGCGGAGAGCGGCGCGCGCTCGAGGCGCGTCACGCCGGCGCCGGTGCTCGCCACCGCCTCGAGCGTCGCGGGCAGCGGATGATCGGGCCCGACCTCGTCGTCGCGCCAGGCGCCGACGAGCAGCAGGTGCGCCTGATCGGGATCGCGAAAGAGCGCCTCGATGACCCGCAGCGACGCGAGGTCGGCCCACTGCAGGTCGTCGAGGAACACGACGAGCACGTGGTCCTTCGTCGCGACCGCCGCGAGCGCGCGCCGGATCGTCTCCTCGAGCCGGCGCCTCGCTTGCGTCGCAGGCACGTCGACGACCGGCGGCACCGAGCCCAGCAGCGCGCGCCGAGCGTGGGTGACAGATCGACGAGCAGGCCCGCGTTGGGCTCCGTCGCCTCGAGCAGACGCTCCTTCCACGACGCCACCTGCGCCGCGGAGCCGGCGAGCACGTCGGCCGCGAACGCCTCGAGGACCGAGCGGAGCGCCGAGAGCGGGACGTCTCGGCTGAACTGATCGAACTTGCCTTCGAGCACGCGGCCGCCGGCGACCGCGGTCGTCCGATCGAGCTCGTGCACCAGCGAGGTCTTGCCGATCCCGGGCGCCCCCGTGACCCACACCGCGCCACGGCCGCCCTCGCGCGCGTTCTCGAATGCCGCCTCGAGGTCGCGCGCCTCGCGCTCGCGACCCACGAGCGCTTGCGGCAGCTCGGGCCGATCGCGCACGCGACGCCCTCGGAGCTCCATCACCTCAGGTCCACCCCGCGCCGCCTCGAGCAGCGCGCGCAGATCGATGACGAGCCCCGCCGCGCTCTGGTAGCGCGCCTCCGGCGCCTTGCTCAAGAGCGCGTGGACGAGGTCGATCGTCGCCGGAGGCAGGCCCTCCACGACCGGCTCGAGCCGCGGCGGCTCGACGGCGAGGTGCGCGTGCATGAAGCCGAGCAGGTCCTCGCCGTGGAGCGGGACGCGCCCGCTGAACAGCTCGTACAGCGTGGCCCCGACCGAGTAGAGGTCGCTGCGCGCGTCCACCGATCGGTTGGTCCGCCCCGTCTGTTCGGGCGCGAGGTAGGCGGGCGTCCCCTCGAGCGCGGCGACCGGCGTGGCGCGCGCGCGATGCGTCGCGAGCTCCGAGGCGAGGCCGAAGTCGATGAGCCACACCGCCCCCGTCTCCGGGTGCACGATCAGGTTCGCCGGGTTCACGTCGCGGTGCAGGACGCCTCGGGCGTGCACCGCGGCGAGGGCCTCCGCGATCGCCACGGCGACCCGGAGCGCCGTCTCGCCGTCCTCGCGGGCGGCGGGGAGACAATCGCGGAGAGCCACCGCGCCGACGTCCTCGAGGACGAGCTGAGGGACGTCGCGCAGCTCGAGCCCGACCGCGCGCACGGAGCCGTGCCCGTCGGTGCGGCGCAACAAGTCGTGCTCTCTGCGCAGCCGCTCCACCGCGGTGGGGTCCGACCACCCGTGGCGGACCTGCTTGAGGACCACCGCGCGGGTCCCCTCGAGCGCGCGGACGACGCGGGTCCGCGCGCCATCGTGGAGGACGCCCGTCTCCACGAACGTCCGCGGGCCCGTCTCGGAGTCGCTCGGCATCACGAGCTCACGCCGCGTCCCACTCGCAGAGCAGATCCGCGTCTTTGTAGGAGACGTTTCGGATGGAGACCCGCGGGTTGGCCACCTCCGCGTACCGCAGGGTGCCCTCGTAGACGCCGACGTGGTGGGAGTCGATGAAGAAGGCGATGTCGCGGAGCTCGAGCAGCGCGCGCCCGGGGCCGACCTCGACGACCTCGATCCGCCCCGGCTCCGCGAAGAGCGCGAACGACTTCGCCATGCCGCGCAGCACCTCGTGGACGCCCTCGACCGAGCCCACCGTGACGCGGCCCAGGGTCGTGCTCGTCACGACCTGAGGCGCGCCGCGCCCGATCCGCCGGAGGCCCTGGCGCAGCGTCTGATCCGGCCAGACCCGCCGCGCGATCTCGACGAGCAGCTCGCAGTGCTCGCGCAGCGGGTACGACTCGAACGGCAGATAGCGCGCTCGCGCGGCGGGCAGCTCCACCCCCGCCGACCGGGCGCGCTCCGCGACGGCCTGCAGGAACATCCCCTTCATCGTCGAACGCGGCGGGAGCAGCTCGATCACCTGGTCGGGGTCGAGGGGGGCGTCCCACGCTGGCTCGTGGAATGGGCCCGTCGCAAGCACCACGGGGCCGACGATACCACGAGCCCGGAGCGGTGAAGATCTCGCGGGGCGCTCGCGTCCGAGAGCCGGCGACGGCATGATCCCCTCCATGCGCACCTCCATGCTCTCGCTCGCCCTCGTCCTGCTCCCGGGCCTCGCCTCGGCCCAGAGCCCTGGCGGCGTAGCGAGCTCGGGCATGGGTCAGGGCGAGGCCCGCATCAGCGCTCGCTCCGACGTGCGCCTCTCGATGGAGAGCATGCCCGGCACCTCGGGCGCGCGCGTCAGCGCGCTCGGCGCCCGCGTCGGGGCCCGCATGACGCAGATCCGCACCTGCTACACCGACATCCTCGCCGACACCCCGACGGTGACGGGCACGCTGCGCCTGCGCGTGCTCCTCGAGGAGGGCCGGACCGGCGGGCCGACCACGGAGGTCGACCGCGACACCACCAACAACGCGGCGCTCGTTCGGTGCATCTCCGGCGTCCTCGGCGGCGTCGACGTGAACGGCCTCCAGCGCCCCACCCGCGCGGTCGTCCAGCTCGAGATGGCGAACACCGCGGCGGCTGGCGCCGAGCGCGCGGCCGTGCGCGCCCAGGAGGCGGCGCAGGTGCACGTCGAGGTCGACGGCGACGGCAACGTCACCTCGTCGGGCGGGACGCCCGACGGCCACGTCCGCTTCCGCGTGGTGGGCCAGGGTCGCGAGTCGGCCGGCGCCGTCGTCGCCGCGCACCGCGCGCTGCTCACCGCCCTCCCCGGCCTCCTCGACTGTCGACGGCGCGCGGGCCGCCGCGGCGCGTCCTCGGCGGGCGAGGTCCGCGCCACGATGGTGATCCACGACGGCCGCGCGCCGACCTCCCGGGTGACCCGCTGCGACGTGGCCGGGACGCGCACCCACGCGTGCATGACGCGCGCGCTCGCGGCCATCGAGCAGCGCTCGAGCGGAGGCTCCGGCACCGTCGCGGTGACGATCACGTTCGCGGAGGCCGAGGTCGTGGAGGGCGCCCGGGACTGAGCCGTGCCGGAGCGCCGCCTCGCGTGGCCGCTCGCGGCCCTCGTCGCCCTCATCGGGCTCGCGACGTGGGGGCTGAGCGCCAGCCGCGCCGCCCTCCCCGTCGATCCGGTCGCGCCGCCCGCGATCGCCGCGAGGTCGACGCCGCGCTCCGAAGGGGTGCGGTGGATCCTCGCCGGCGGCGGGCCCACGCCCGAGCTCAACCAGGTCCAGATCGAGCAAGATCTCTTGCTCGCGCGCGACACCCTGAGCCCCCTCGGCGACGGGCTGCTGCTGTACGCGGGCGGGGCCGACGGCAACGCGGTGCAGGTGCTGCGCGAGGGCGCGGCCGCGGACCCGCTCCGGGCGCGGCTCGCGGAGCTGTTCGATCCGCGCGGGGGCCGCGACTCGAGCTACCGGCCCTCCGACCTGTCGCCGGCCGGGGCGGCGAGCGCCGAGGCGATCCTCGAGGCCGTCCGCGGCGCGCTCGGCGACTCGGACGCGCCGCTCACCGTCTACCTCGCCGGGCACGGGGTCGGCGGGGAAGAGCCTCACCTCAGCCAGTTCCTCACCTGGGGCGCCGACGACCTGACCGTGGACGATCTCGCCGCGACGCTCGACGAGGTCCCCGATCACCGCCCCGCGCGGTTCGTCGTGACGGCCTGCTACGCCGGGGGCTTCGCGGAGATCGCCTTCACCGCCGCCGACCCCGAGGAGGGCCCCGCCGCCTCGGACCGCTGCGGCTTCTTCGCGACGACGTGGGACCGCGCCGCCGCGGGCTGCGACCCGAACCCCGACCGCGGCGCGCAGGAGGGCTACGGGATCCACTTCCTCCACGCCTTGCGCGGGGAAGACCGCGAGGGTGACGACGCGCTCGACGAGATCGATCTCGACGGCGACGGGGTCGTGACCTTGCTCGAGGCCCACGCCCGCGCGCGGATCGCGTCGGGCTCCCTCGACGTCCCGGTCACCACCTCCGAGCGGTTCCTCCGCGCGGCCGCCGTCGATCCCGAGGCGGTGCCCGACGGCGAGCTGCCGCCCCCGCACCTCCCGGTCGAGCGCGCCGTGGTCGCGGCGCTCGCGGAGCGGCTCGGGCTCGACGACCCACGCGACGTCAGCGCGCGGCTCGACGCGCTGCACGAGCGCGCCGACCCGCTCGCCGAGCGCCTCGACGAGCTCGAGGCCGAGCTCGAGCGGGTGCGCGAGGTCCTCGCCGCCGAGCTCCTCCACCGGTGGCCAGTGCTCGACGATCCGTGGCACCCGGACTTCGGCGCGACCCTCGCCGCGCAGCGCGACGCCATCGAGGCGCACCTCGAGACGTCGGGCGCCGCCGCCCACGAGGCCGAGCTGCTCGCCGAGCACGCGCTCCTCGCGGCCGAGCACGACGACCTGCTCGCGGACGCCGCGCCGATGGAGCGCCTCGAGCGCGCCCTCGAGACGCTCGCGCTCGCCGCGCAGCTCCAGGCCGAGGGAGGCACGCTCTGGCTCCGCTACCTGCGCTTCGTCGCCTGCGAGTCGGGCCGGCTCTAGAACGCGGCGCCCACGAGGAGGCGGAGCTCGAGCGCCTCGTCCTGTCCCCCCGAGCCGTCTCCGAAGGGCCCGCCCGCGCCGTCGAAGGACAGGCTGTGGAAGACGTAGCCGAAGCGCGCGGCCCACGCGAAGCCAGGGGCCACGATGCCGGAGAAGCCGATCGAGAGGTCCACGCCGCCGAAGAAGAGGCCGGGCCCGAACGCCCCGGCGATCGCGCCGCCGTCGACGCCGATCCGACCGCCGATGCCGCCGTCGAGGACGAACAGCGTCTCGTACAGCGCGACGCGCAGCCCGAGGCCGGGGCGGACGTAGCTGAACAGCGTGGAGGGGAACGACGTCGTGGGCCCCTCGAGGTCGAGGCCGTCCATGCCGAAGCCGACCATCCCCGCGATCTCCACGATGTTCTCGATCGTGTACGCGTAGCCCACGTCGGCGCGGAAGCGGAACGAGGTCATCCCGCGCTCCTCGCCGGTCGAGGCGTCGATGTAGCGGATCCCCGCGCTGAACGAGCCGCGCACCCCGAGGAGCAGCCCCCGAGCGAGCTCGTCGTCCGCGTCCGTCAGCGGCCGGAACCAGGTGACGAGCTCGATCTCCGGGTACATGTCCGCCTCGAAGAAGAAGCGGGTGTTGGTGGCCTCCTCGTCGACGGAGGTCGAGAGCGTGCGGAGGCGCAGCCCCACGAGCGCGATCACGAGCGGCTGCCGCCAGCCCTCGCGGGTGCTCGCCTGGTCCTCGTCGTCGTCCCCCTCGTCGTCGTAGACGATGGGCGCGGCCACCGCGGGCGCCTCGGGCTCGGGCTCGGCCACCTGCTCGCGCGCCGCGAGCGCCGCGTTGGCGTTGTCGACGGCCTCCACCGCGAGCCGGCCGATCTCGGCGCGGCTCGCCGCGCCTCCCGGCGCGGGCGCCTCCACGCGGGCGAGCTCCACCCCGTCGGGATCCACGACCACGATCTCGGTGCGACCTCGCCGGCCGGAGCCGCGCACCGCGCCCATCACCACGAGGGTCACGCGCAGCTCGCGGACCACCTCGGCGAGGCCTTGCGGCGAGCTCACGTCGACGCCCATGGTCTCGGCGGTCGCGATCGCTTGATCCTCGGTGACGAGCTCGACGTGGGACGCGAGCTCCGCGAGCGCGGCGTCCCGGGCGGCGTCACCGCGGCGCCCGCCCTCGAAGGTCAGCAGGATCGCGCGCGTCGCGTCGCTCTGCGCGAGCGTCGGGGCCGCCGGGCTCCAGGCGAGGACCGTGAGCAACAGGAGGGACGTCGTGCGCACCCGCATCACCGCCGTAGGGTACGCGATCACGGCGTCCTGAGGTCCCTCACGAGCCGAGGTGCGGTCGGACGCGCAAGGGCTACGAAGCGGCATGAACCGAACTTCGATCAGCTTGTGGGTCGCGCTCGCGCTCGGCGCGTGCGGCGGCTCCGACGAGACCGCGGCGAACGACGAGGCGACGACCCCGCCCGCCGAGACGTCGGGCGACGAGGCCGCCAACGACGCTCCCGAGCCCGCGCGCGTGCTCGCCGACGGCTCTCGCCTCTTCGGCGCCGAGCTCTCCGAGCGCGACGACACCCCCCTGAGCACCATCCTCGGCGACCCCTCGACCTTCGACGGTCAGGTGGTCAAGACCAGCGGCGAGATCAGCGCCGTGTGCCAGGCCATGGGCTGCTGGATGGAGCTGCGCGCGGACGCCGAGAGCCCCGGGATCCGGGTGCCGATGGCCAACCACGCCTTCTTCCTCCCGCGGGATCTCGCCGGCGCTCGCGCGACCATCGAGGGCACCGTCACGGTGGCCGCGCTCGACGACGCGACCCGGGAGCACCTCGAGTCCGAGGGCGCTCAGGCGGCGGGCTCCGAGCTGAGCATCGAGGCGACCGGCGTCATCGTGCACCCCTGAGGATCACCGTGATACCGTGATCGTGAAGTCATGAGTCTGCAGCAGTTCGTGCGCTGTACCTTCTGCGGCATGCCGCACGAGGCGGCGCTCGAACGGTGCCCCATCACCGGTGACGAGCTCCCCGCGGCGCGGCGACTGGCCGAGCGACGCGCGCGGATGACCCAACTCGAGGGGAAGCTCGTGGACGGTAAGTACCGTCTCCACGAGCTCATCGGCGAGGGCGGGATGGGCCTCGTCTATCGCGCGGTGAACGAGCTGCTCGAGAACGAGGTCGCCATCAAGGTGCTGCACGACTCGCTGCAGGAAGACTCCGCGGCGCGGCGGCGGTTCGAGCGCGAGGGCTTCGTCGGCGGAGCGCTCAGTCACCCCAACCTCGTGCGGACCTACGACGGCGGCCTCCTCCCGGACGGGCGCCCCTTCCTCGTGATGGAGCTGCTCAAGGGCGAGGCGCTGACCGAACGGCTCGAGCGCGAGGGCCCGATGACGGTCCCCGACACCGTGTTCGTGGCCGAGCACGTCCTGCGCGGCCTCGCCGCGACCCACGATCAGGCGATCGTCCATCGCGACGTGAAGCCCGACAACATCTTCCTGCGCAACCAGCTCGCGGGGATCGACTCGGTGAAGCTGATCGACTTCAGCGTCTCCAAGTTCGTCGAGGAGGCGACCCGCGTCTCCGTCGACGGCGAGGTCCTCGGCACCGCCGCCTATCTGTCGCCCGAGCAGGCGATGGGGCAGCGCAACCTCGACCACCGCGTGGACATCTGGGCAGTCGGGGTCGTGCTCTACGAGATGCTCACCGGCGAGCCGCCCTTCCTCGAAGACAACCTCATCGACACGGTCACCGCGATCCTCCACCGCGATCCGCCCGCGCCGTCGCGCTATCGCCCCGACGTCCACCCCGGCCTCGACGCCATCATCCTGCGCGCGCTCGACAAGAACCGCCTCGAGCGGTGGCCGACCGCGCTGTCCATGATCGAGGCGCTCCGGGACGCCGGCGGGTCCGACACGTGGCGGCCGATGGAAGACCCGGACTTCACCACCGCCGAGCGGGAGATGCCCCCCGTCCTCGACGAGCCCGAGTCCCTCGACGACACCCTCCCCCGGTGACTGCGGTTCGCGCAGCCCGAGGTGCAGAGGTCGCAGGCGCGACTCGCCCCGGGCCCGCGCGCGACGGTTGGCTCGAAACCTGCGAAACGGTCGCGCCGTGAAGCCTCGCCTCGGCCGCGCCCCGCTCTTCCTCGCGTCGCTGACGTGCGTGCTCGGCGCGTGCATGGCCGGCCGCGCCCCGGGGCTGTGGGCGTCGAGCGTGACCTACGCGCTCCACTTCGATCGAGCCGGGGTGAGCGACCTCCCGGACGGCGGCTTCTCGACCACGACCGCCGAGGGCCTCGAGGTCCGCCTCCACCGCGGCTATCTCTTGCAATCGAGCTTGACGCTCGTCGACTGCCTCGGGGTGGGCGGCGACGCCTGGGACGACTACATGGCGTCGCTGCTGACGGTGCCGCTCGCCCGCGCGGGTCACACGGGCAGCGCCGACCCGTCCGAGCTCATCCGGCCCCGGTTCCTCGACCTCGCGACCGCGGACGGCGACCTCGAGTTCGGGACCGTGACGATGCCCGAGGCGCGCTACTGCCGGGTCCATCACCTGGTGGCGGGCAGCTACGACGAGGCCGCGATCGAGGGACCCCTCCCCGAGGGCGTCGACCCCATCCTCACGACCCTGGTGCTCGAGGGCGAGTGGCGATCGGCAGGGGGCGACTGGGCGGCCTTCGACGCGCGCTCGACCTTGAGCAGCGGCGCGCTCCACGACCTCCCCGACGTGCTCGAGGGAGGCCTCGACGGATCCCACGCGACCGTCACCGTGTCGCGCGACCTCGCGCGGATGTTCGATGGCGTCGACTTCGACGCCGAGCCGGAGCGGACGGTCCTCCGCAACCTGGTCGTCGACGCGCCGGTCGCGGTGCGCGTCGATCCCGAGGAGTGAACGATGAAAGCGACCTTGACGATCTCCATGATGCTCCTGGCCTGGACCGGCTGCGACGGCTCGACGGTCTCGACCACGGACGCGGGCACCTCGCCCGGGACCGACGGCGGGGCGCCCCCGCCGGTCGACGCCGGCCCCTCGACGGGGCCCGACGGAGCGGTCGGTCGCGACGCGGGCCCGCCGGACGGCTGCTGGCAGGCCGCCTCGATCCCCGACCTCTCGGCCTGGGGGAACGCCGGCGCCGCGTACCCGGACCCCGAGGTGTCCGCGGCGTGCGAGGGTGACCAGGTCGTCATGCACAGCAACGGGATCCCCACGTTCGAGTACGTGGCGATCACGCCCAACGGGCTCGCCGCTCACGACTACACGTGGCGGTTCCCCCGGAACCCCGCGCCGGCCGCGGCCCCCTCGGACGTCCCGCTCCTCGGCGCCGCCGCGGTGACGGTCACCGGGCTCCCGATCTTCGGCCCGACGGAGAACCCGATGGACGGGTACCGCGATCCGTTCCTCGACGACATGCTCCGCAACCTCCTCGACGAGTGCAACGGCCACACCGCACCCGGCGGCACCTACCACTTCCACGCGCGGCCCGAGTGCATCGTGACGAGCCTGGGCGGCGAGCGACGCGGCCTCGTGATCGGCTGGAGCTTCGACGGCTACCCGATCCTCGCCCCGATCGTGTGCGAGGACGCGAGCTGCGCGACCACCCGACGCGTCTCGAGCTCGTGGCGGCTGACCCTCTCGGAGTACACCACGACCACGCGCGGCCCCGCCTGGGACATCCACGAGTACGTGGACGGGCTCGGGGATCTCGACGAGTGCAACGGGCTCGCGATCGTCGACCCGGACGCCGCGTACGACTACGCGTACTTCGCCACCGACACGTTCCCGTACTTCATGGGCTGCTACCACGGCACGCCCACCGCGAACTCGATCGGCGGCGGGGGGCCATGAGCTCGCCGATGCCGTAGGCTATGCCTCGTGCGACGGCAGGGACTCCGACGACGGCCCGACGGGCGACCCCTCGGGGCGCTGGCGTGCATCGCGCTGCTCGGACCGGTCCTGCTGAGCGGCTGCATCCTCGACCGCAGCGGGACCCAGCGATCGAGGACCGGGCTCGACGGATCGGTGCCCGAGATGGACGCCGGCCGCGCGGACGGCGGCGTCGTCGGCCGCGACGCCACGACGCCGGACGCCGGCCCCCCGCCCGAGTGCTCCGCGGGGGACGCCCGGACCGTCCCCTGTGGCGGCTGCGGCTCGCTCACCGAGCGATGCGAGGGGGGCGGCTGGGTGGCGACCGGCCCGTGCGAGGAGATGCCGTCGTGCCCCGCGGGGATGGTCGAGACGGAGATGGAGGCGTGCGGCAGCTGCGGGACTCACTCGCGCACGCGCACGTGCGGCGGGTGCGACGGCTGGGGCGACTGGACGCCGTTCGGCGCGTGCGCCGGCGAGGGTGACTGCGCGCCCGGAGACGTCCGCACGATCTCGGAGAGCTGCGCCTGCGACCGGGGCACGCGGACCGTGACCGACTCGTGCAACGCGTCCTGCACCTGGGACCGCAGCACCGGCGCGTGCAGTCAGCAGACCTGCGGCACCCTCTTCGGCGACGTGTGCCCGAACGATCGCGCGTGGCGCCCCTGCACGATGTCGCTGCGGGCGCGCCAGTGCCGCTGCGACGGCAACAGCGGCGACTTCGTCGACTGCGACAACTCCACCTGTTAGGCGCTGCCCTCAGGCGTTGGAGCTGCCGAGCACGCCGACCGCCCATCGCAGGAAGTCCGACTCGGTGACGATCCCCACCAGGGCGCCGTCGTCGACGACGGGGAGGCAGCCGAACTTGGTGTCGACGAGGATCATCGCGGCCACGTCCGCGGGGGTGTCGGGGGACACGGTGGTGATGTCGGTGGTCATCACGTCACGAGCGAGCACCGACGCGATGGTGGTCTCGTCGTCCTCGCCGCGGACCTGCTCCAGGAACCGCGCCTGCGCGCGGAGCAGGTCTCGATGGGAGACGATGCCCACCAGCTCCTCGTCTCGCATCACCGGCAGATGGCGGATCCGTCGCGAGGTCATCGCGGAGGTGGCGAAGAGGACGTCCTGCTCCTCCGCGAGGGTGACGACGTCGGCGGTCATGAGGTCGGCGACGGTGGTTCGGGTGGCCATGCCGTCCAAGTAGACACGGCGCCGCGCGCCGCCTCACCGAGGGGCGCCAGCGATCTTCGCGCGCAGGATCCAGAGGCGGTCCTGCCCGGTCACCCGGTAGCCCCCGAGCTGGTAGCTCGGGACGCCCCAGAGCCCGAGGTCCATCAGCTCGCGGCGGTTCGTCTCGACCCTCTCGCGCCACGACGGGTCGGCGAGCGCGGCGCGGGCGTCGGTCCAGCGCAGCCCGGCGCGCTCCACGATGCGACGCAGATCGCGATCGTCGGCGACGTCGAGCGCCTCGGACCAGATGCCCGTCATCGCCGACGTGACGAGCTCGCCGGCCCGGCCCTCGGCGAGCGCGAACGGGTAGAGGGCGAGGCAGCGCTCGACGCCGACCCCGAGCGGGTCGCAGATGCGCCCGAAGGGGATGCCGAGGCGGTCGGCCTCGCGCTTGGCGTCGTGGACGATGTAAAGGCGCTTCGCCCGCGGCACCTTCATCCCCCGCATCACCAGCGGCAGCACGGGCTTGACCCGGACCTCCGTGGGCAGCGCGAGCGTGCGCTCGAGCGCCAGGTACGAGTACGGGCTCCGAAACGAGAACCAGAAGTCGACGCCGTCGGCGCCGCGATCGGGCTCCGGCCACGCCGACTCGGGCCGGCGGCGCAGCAGGGACGGCACCCCGCCGAGCGCGACCTCGGCCAGGCCGAGGCGATCGACGCCCCAGAAGAACTGGCCGCCGACGCGGAGCATCCCGCCGAGGTAGTGGCCCTGACGGCGCAGTCGGTCCGAGCCCCCGTGCGCCCGCTCGACGGTGCCCGGCCGCGCCGCGGGCAGGTCGCCGCCGCGCCCACCCCAGACCGCCGCCCCGACCTCGACAGGATCGACGCCCATCATCAGGGCCGAGGCGGCGCGCTCGACGACGTCCCGCGACGGGGCCACCGCGTCGGCGGGGAAGTCGAGCTCGTAGTACCGCGCCAGCTCCACGCAGTCGGCGATCGCGTAGGCGAGCAAGACCTCCGGCTCGACGGTCTGCGCCTCGGGGACCGGATCGAGCACGACCTGGAGGGGGGCGGGCACCCGGTAGCGGTCCCGGAGCTCGGGGAGGAGCTGCGCGAGGAGATACGAGTAGGGGTCGTCGGGCTGGAAGAAGACCTCCGTGTCCCGACCGCCGCGGAGCCGGGGCTGCCAGGCCAGGTAGGTGGCGAGGCCCTGGCCGACGAGCCGTGAGCGGAGGGTCATCGAGCGCGTCCCTGCATGGGCGGCATCGTGGGCCAGGAGACACCCTCAGGCGAGCCCACGCCCGAGATCATTGAGGGATTTCCCTGGCCCTCAGGCTGCAAAGCCTGGGGACATGCCTCTCATCCCCATGTTCGTCGCCTCCGTGGCCCTCGGCATCTTCGTCGCGACGCTGCGCCTGGGCCGCTGAGTCCGACGACGCGAAGCGTCGGAGGATCTCAGTGGGGAGCGCGAAATGGGCTTGCCCTCGCCGGAGAAAATCGCCGGAGGCGATTTTGTCGACAGATCTTGAGCTCCAGAAACGACGAACGCCGGCCGCGCAGGAGCGCGACCGGCGATCGTGGAGCCCTCGGAGAGGGCGCTCGGCTCAGGGAGCGTTGTCGGGGACGCAGATCCCGTCGAGGGTTCCGCCGGGCAGCGTCACGCTGATGCATCGGTTCCCGATGTAGCAGTCGCTCGGCATGTCACAGCGCTGGTAGCAGACCGACGTGGTGCCCGACACCGAGTAGCAGGCGCCCGTGAAGCCGTTGGCCGCCATGCACTCACCGTCGTTGGCGCACTCGTGCGTGCACAGGCTGCCCGAGGTCATCTCGGCCGGGATCGCCACGTCGTAACACATGTCCCGACCGTTGCAGTCGCCGGGCACGTCGCAGACGAGGTAGCCCGTCGACTCGATCGTGCAGCCCGAGGAGCAGCCGTCGCCGTTGTTGTTGTTGCCGTCGTCGCACTCCTCACCCGCGTCGATGACGCCATCGCCACAGAACACCTCGACCATGCAGTTGGCGCTGCACCCGTCGCCGTTGCGGTTGTTTCCGTCGTCGCAGCCCTCGCCGACGTCGAGGACCCCGTCGCCGCACAGGGTCTCGACCATACAACCGGCGCTGCAACCGTCTCCGCTCACGTTGTTGCCGTCGTCACACCCCTCCCCACGGTCGAGGAAGCCATCTCCGCAGAAGCCGTCGTCGACCACGGTGATCTTGCAGCCCCCCACCCCAAACGCGAGGGCGAGCGCGCCCCCGTAGAACACCAAGCTCCATCGATTCATCGAATCACCTCCCGGCGAACCGGATTCTACATCATCCTCGTCGCCGACGTTTTGCCCGCGCGGGGTCGTACGACTACAACCGACGCGCCTCGGGCCCATGCTCTTCAACAGCCTCGACTATTTTGCGTTTCTCGGCCTGACGCTCGCCGGCTTCTGGGCGATCCGGTTCCTGGGCCCCGAGCGCGACGACGGTCCCCGCACCCGCGGGGCGTGGCTGCGGCTGCTGTTCGTCTTCCTGGCGAGCTGCGCGTTCTACATGGCGTGGAACTGGCGCTACATCGGCCTGATCCTCTTCTCCACGCTCCTGGACTACTGCGCCGGGCTGGGGATCCACGCGGCCAAGAGCTCCCGCGCCAAGAAGGCTTGGCTGGGTCTGAGCCTGGCCGGGAACCTGGGCCTGCTCGGGGTCTTCAAGTACTTCAACTTCTTCTCGGAGGCGACGGGGGACGTCCTGAGCCTCTTCGGCGTGGCGATCCACGCCCCCGTCCTCGACGTGCTGCTGCCCGTGGGCATCAGCTTCTATACGTTCCAGACCCTCAGCTACACGATCGACGTCTACCGGGGCCGCCTCGAGCCCGTCCGGAACCCGATCGAGTTCGCCTTCTACGTCACCTTCTTCGCCCAGCTCGTCGCCGGCCCGATCGTCCGCGCCTCCGAGCTGCTCCCCCAGCTCCGGCGCCCGCCGTGGCTCGATCGCGAGCGCGTCGGCCACGGCCTGTTCCTGATCGCGATCGGCCTGATCAAGAAGGTCATCCTCGCGGACTTCGTCAGCGTGAACCTCGTCGACCGCGTCTTCGCCGACCCGAGCGCGTTCAGCGGCACCGAGACGATCATCGGCCTCTACGCCTTCACCCTGCAGATCTACGCCGACTTCTCGGGCTACACCGACGTCGCCCGCGGGTCCTCGCTGCTGTTCGGCATCGAGCTGCCCGAGAACTTCGACCGGCCCTACCAGGCCACGAGCGTCGCGGAGTTCTGGCGCCGCTGGCACATGACGCTGAGCACCTGGCTCCGCGACTACCTCTACTTCCCTCTCGGCGGCTCGAAGTCCGGCGAGCTCCGGACCTACTTCAACCTCTACCTCACGCTCTTCCTCATCGGCCTCTGGCACGGCGCGTCCTGGACCTTCGTGATCTACGGCAACCTGCAGGCCGCGGCGGTGATGTGGAACCGCTACCTCGTCCGCGAGCGCGCGGCGCGCCGCGGCCCGACCCGCCCCTCGTCGGTCTACCTCCTCGCGAGCGCCTGGAACCGCCTCAACGATCTCTTGCGCGGCGGCCTCGACAGGGACCCCCTCTGGCTCACCGCCGTGAAGGTCCTCCTGACGATGCAGTTCGTCGTGTTCTCCCGGATCCTCTTTCGCGCCACCGGGCTCGACAACGCCGAGCTCGTCGCCTCACGCGTGGTCAGCGGGACCTGGTCCGTGGCCCAGGTGTCGACGGAGCTCTGGGGAGTTCTTCTCGCCGGATTCGTCTTGCATTACCTTCCGCGATCCTGGCTCGAATCCTTGCGCTCCCGCTTCGTCCAACTGCCACCTTGGGCCCAGGGAATCGCCCTGGCCCTCGTGGGCGTCGTGCTCGCGATCTTCGTCACGGCCGAGGCCGTGCCCTACATCTACTTCCAGTTCTGATGAGCGAACGAGACGACGAGCTGCTCGGTGAGGAGGGGTCGAACACGATCCTCGATCAGCTCGACTCCCTCGACGAGCGGGTCGGGTCGCCCTCGATGACGCGCGCCGGCCTCGCGCACCTCGGGGTCGTCGTGCTCGTGCTCGCCGGCCTCGCGGCGCTCCCCTACGCGTCGACCGACCTGCGCCGCTGGCAGCCCTGGGTCGAGGGTGAGGGCGTCCCGATCGTCCGCATGTTCCAGGGCGACGGAACGACCGAGGCCGGCATGGCGCTCGCCACCGGCGGCGCGGTGACCCGCGGCTCGGACGAGGCCGTCGTGGCCACGCTCGGTGAGGCGGTCGCCGCCAACCTCGCGGCGGACGACGAGGCCGCGCCCGCGCCGGACGTGGAGCCGGTGGCCCCGGACGAGGCGCCTCCGGCGGTGCGCATCGACCCGAGCGAGCTCGAGGGGCTCGTCCGCGAGCTCGAGGATCCAGGCGGGCGCGCGATGCGACCGTTCTACGAGGCGCTGCTCCGGACCGGGCAGCGCGAGGCCGGCGCGATCACGCGGGTCGCTCACTACGGCGACTCCTCCATCGCGGGCGACGGCATCACCGTGACGATGCGCCGGCTCCTGCAGCGGCGCTTCGGCGACGCGGGCCACGGCTTCGTGCTCATCGCGCGGGGCACGATGCCCTACCACCACCAGGACATCCGCCACAGCGCCGAGGGCCCGTGGGACCTCGACCAGCTCGTGCGCGCGGGCCGCCGGGACCACGTCTACGGCTACGGCGGCGTCCTCTACCGGGCGGGCGGCGGCACCACCGCCCGGTTCGGGACCGACGACAGAGGCCCGGTCGGCGGCAGCGTCTCGCGCTTCGAGCTCTGGTACCGGCAGCAGCCCCGCGGCGGCCGCGTGGACCTGCGCGTCGACGACGGCGAGCGCGAGGTCGTGAGCACCCGCGGCGAGACGACCGAGGACGCGTGGCACACCGTCAGCGTCCCCGACGGGCCGCACCGGATCGAGCTGCGCACGATCGGCGGCGGCGAGAGCCAGCTCTACGGCATGGTCCTCGAGCGCGAAGGCCCCGGCGTCGTCTACGACTCGCTGGGCATGGTCGGCGCCCGCGCGCGCCGCATGCTCGGCCTCGACCCCGAGCACTTCCGCGCGCAGCACGGGCACCGCCAGACCAACCTCATCGTCCTCGCGTTCGGGGGCAACGACGCCGACGACGTCGGCCGCACCCCGGAGCAGTTCGAGGACGACTTCCGGCAGATCATCCGCCTCGCCCGGCGCGCTCGCCCCGAGGCCGGCTGCCTCCTCATGGCGCCGCTCGACCAGGCGCGCCGCGACGACCGCGGCAACATCGTGACGATGGACCAGGTCCCGGTGATCGTCGCCGCCGAGCGCCGCGCCGCCGCGGCCGAGGGGTGCGCGTTCTTCGACACGTACGAGGCGATGGGCGGCGACGGCGCGATGCGCCGCTGGTTCCGCAGCAACCCGCGCCTCGCGTTCGGCGACTTCCGCCACGCGACGCCGGCCGGCTATCGGGTGGTCGGCAACATGCTCTACCGCGCGATCCTGAAGGGCTTCAGCGACTACCTGACGCAATCGTGATCGGCGCCCCGGTCGGCGCCGACTCGGGCTCGTAGCCCGCCATGATCGCGTCGTGCAGGACCTCGCCGAGCCGCAGGTAGGCGCGGCCGGTGAAGTGGACGAGGTCGCGCTGCGCGTAGGGCGGATCCGCCGCGGCCCAGCGGACCATCGAGAGCGGCCCACCGCCGAACTCCACGAGGTCGAAGAACCCGCAGCCGAAGGCGCGGGCCACGCGGCGCTGCACCTCGATGACCTGGTGGGTCCGCGGCCGATCGACGAGCTCGCCGTCCTCGCGGCGCGGCCGGTCGCTCGGGCCGATCAGGAGACAGGACGCGTTGGGCACGGTCCCGCGCATGCGCCCGACCACCTGCCACAGCTCCGTCTCGTAGTCCTCGATGGGGTGGCTGTCGTCGCCGCTCTCGTTGGTGCCGTACGCGAGCACCACGAGGCTCGGGTTGATGTTGCGCAGGGACGGCGCGTCGAGGTCTTCCTGCCAGAGGAGCTGCGAGACCGCGCGGGCGCCGTTGAGGCCGAGCGTGTCGACGATCACGCCCGCCTGCTCGCGCTCCACCGAGACCCCGAAGATGCGCACCGGTCCGTCGCCGCGGGCCCGGACCTCGAGCGTGTGGTGCTCGTCCGTGAGGCCGTCGATCGGCTCGATCCCCGTCGCGGTCTCGTCCGCGGCGGTGACGATGTGCCGGACGCGTCGGCCGTCGACGCGGAGATCGAAGCTGCCGCCCCCCGGCTGCCGGAGGTAGTGCACCACGAACCGCCCCGCGGTCGCGCTGCCGGTGTCGATGCGGCCCCACGCGCTCGAGTGGCTGGCCTCGACGGCCATCCCCGCGAACCCGAGCGGCTCGACGTCCCGCGAGCTCGCCACGATGCGGTGCGCGGTCCACATGCGGCTCGACTCGACGGTCGGGCCGCCGAGGTGCCGGTAGTGACGCCACGGCCGGACGGGCATGAGGTAGCCGTGCCCCGCGTCGCCGAAGCGCTCCTGGAGGCGCTCGCGCACCACGTTGGTGAAGAAGTCCGCCGCGACGTGCGACGCCCCGTAGAACACGACGCGCGCCTGCTCCCCGTTCTCGGCGCGCCTCAGCGCGTCGTGGAACGAGCGCATCGCCTGACCGCTCGGATCGTAGAGCCCGATGGGCTCACCGAACGCCGGCGCCTCTTCCTCGACGACCGCGTCGGGAGGAGACTGCAAGGCAGCTTGCGGTTGCGCGGCCGCGGCGGCGGGCGCGAGGAGGAGGAGCGCGAGGACGGCGGGGCGCATCCCCCTCACCATGTTCACACGGGCCGTCGGGGTCAAATTCCTCTCAGGGTCTGTCGATCCATCGCCTCCGGCGATTCCTCGCCAGAGATCCTCCGTTGCTTCGGGTCGGACTCAGTGGCTGAGCGACCGGAGGTCGTGACCGCGCGAAGCGCGGTCCGGCCGACCGGCGCGCTCCGCGCGCCGCCCGCGCCCGAAGGGCGCGTACTGGGGTGGGAGCGCGAGCCGGCTTTGCCGGTCGCGCGGGAGGGGTGCGAAGCACCCCTCCGGAGACTCAGTCGGGCACGCAGACCGAGAGGAACGAGTCGCAGTGCAGGCCGAAGGCGGCGCTGCAGGTCCCGTCCGGGCAGCAGGCCATCAGCGGGAAGATCCCGCACAGGCCGCCTCCGCCCGCGTCGACGCCCGGCGGGCCCGCGTCGAACCCGGGCGGGCCTGCGTCGATCCGCGGCGGCCCCGCGTCGAACCCGGGCGGGCCGGCGTCGAAGCCCGGCGGGCCCGCGTCGAACCCGGGCGGCCCGGCGTCCGGACCGGGCGGCCCGGCGTCGGTCCCGACGGGGGGGATCTCCGCGTCGAAGCCAGGCCCCGCGTCGATCATCGGCACCGCGGCGTCGAGGACCCCGCCGGCGTCGCGACCCGGCCCGCCGGCGTCCGTCTCCACCGGCGGCCCACCCGCGTCGTACTCGATCCCACCGCCGTTGGCGCAGCCTCCGATGGAGAAGGCGGCCCAAGAGAACAACAGCAGCGCGATACGACGACTCACGGACCACAGGGTAGCGGTCGAGTCACGGTGGAGGAAGATCTCCGCCCCCTTACAGCGCCTGTCGCACCTCGAAACGGCCCCGCGGCGTGATCGACCACACACTCCGCCGCGCGCCCAGCCCGCTCCGGCTAGCTCGAGACCAGGCGAACGCGAAGCGTTCGCCGTTGGTCGAGGGGCACCGTCGCGGAGCGACGGGTCGAGCCGTAGGCGCGCAGCGCCGAAGGCTCGGGATGGGGTGGGAGCGCGAGCCGGCTTTGCCGGTCGCGCGGGAGGGGGCGCCCAGCCCCCTCCGGCAACTCAGCAGCTGCAGCTGACCGAGCCGCTCGCGTCGAGGAACAGGCGGCACGGCTCGGCGCAGACCTCCATCAGATCGTAGCGGAGGCGGCGCTCGGACTGGCAGTCGGCGGCGGGCGCGCCCGGCATCACGTCGGCGGCCACGTCGCAGCCGGACATCCCCGTCCAGAGCTGCGTGTGCAGGAGCTCGAAGCCCGCGCCGGTCGACTCGAGGAGCGTCCACTCCTCGTGCACGAAGGCGTCCGCGCAGCCCGGGATCCGGCGATTCGTCTCCGCGTGGAACGAGTCGGCGTTCAGGATCACGCGCGGGGCGGTGAGCAGCGTGGGCGAGGCGACGTCCGGCACCGGCGCGTCGATGGCGGTGCCGCGCACCACGACCCCGACCGGGCCCATCGATCCGACGGCACGCGTCGGCGAGCAGGCGTCGGCGTCGGCCGCCACGGTGAGCTCGTAGATCCCCGCCGACACGTCGTCGGTCGGGTGGTTCTGGCTGCAACCGCTCATCAGCGCGCCAGTCATCAGCGCAAGAGCACACATCGTCCGAAGCAGTTTCATCGTCGCGACTCCCTTCGCCCAGATCCGCGGGTAGCCCACCCGAGGCTGGAGGGTCAAAAAAGCGACGCGTATGCTCGGCACCGATCGGGAGGGGTGATGCGTCGCGCCGGGTTCTTCGTCTTCGTCTTCGTGGCCGCTTGTGGCGCGGCCGAGCGCCCTCGTCCCGATCCCGAGCCCGTCGCGGTGTGCACCGAGGAGGCGCCCACCCAGGCCGAGCCGAGCGCGCCGGCGGGGCCCGCGATCGACGCCAGCGCCACCGTCGTGCTCGACGGCACGCCCGAGATCGGCGCCGACCTGCGCGCGCGGATGAACCAGTACGTGAACACGCGCAGCGCGGACCTCGCGGGCGTCGCGCCGGACGGCAGCTCGGTGACGGTGCTTACGCGCTTCGCCGAGACCGCGCAGATCCACCACGTCGCGCGGCCGCTCGGGGCGCGCCGCCAGCTCACCTTCACGGACGAGCCGGTCCGCGCCGCCGAGGCGGTGCCCGGAGATCCCGACACGATGCTCTTCCTCGCCGACGTGGGCGGCGCCGAGGACTACCAGATCTTCCAGCTCGACCGCCTCACCGGGCGGGTGACCATGCTCACCGACGGTCGCAGCCGGCACAACGGCTGGGTCTTCAGCCACGACGGCTCCCGCGTCGCCTTCAACAACAACGCGCGCAACGGCCGCGACGTCGACGTCCTCGTGGCGGGCGGCCTCGCGCTGCGCGACGCCACCCGCGTCACCGAGGCCGAGGGGCACTGGTACCCGATCGACTTCTCGCGCGACGGCCGCCGGCTCCTCGTCGGGCACTACGTCTCCATCAACGAGTCGCACCTGTACTCGCTCTCGATCGAGCAATCCACGCTGACGCGCCTGACCCCCGAGTCGCCGGCCGCGTCCTACCGCGAGGCGCGCTTCTCACGCGACGGCTCGCGCGTCTACGTCACCACCGACAGGGACGGCGAGCACGTCGAGCTCTACGAGATGGATCCCGCGGATCCCACCGCCCCGTGGCGCCCCCTGACCCGCGACATCCCGTGGAACGTCGAGTCGATCGCGCTCTCGAGCGACGGCCGCACCCTCGCGGTGGTGACCAACGAAGACGGCTGGTCGCAGCTGCGTCTCCTCGACACGCGGTCGGGCCGGCTCACCGCGCCGCCCGGGATCCCGCGGGGGCTCCTGCGGGGGCTCCGCTTCGCGCACGACGCGGACGTGCTCGGCATGACGCTCCTCGGGCCGACGCGGACGGGCGACGCGTACACCTACGACCTGCGGCGGCGCCGCCTGACCCGATGGACCGAGAGCGAGATCGGCGGGCTCGACGCCGCGGGCTTCGTCGAGCCGGAGCTGATCCACTACCCCACCTTCGACGGCCGCCCCATCCCCGCGTTCCTCTACCGACCGGCGGGCCCAGGGCCCTTCCCCGTCGTCATCTACCTGCACGGCGGCCCCGAGTCGCAGGCCCGCCCGTGGTTCAGCCCGCTCGTGCAGTACCTCGTCCGCGAGAGCGGGATCGCGGTCGCCGTCCCCAACGTCCGCGGCTCGGATGGGTACGGGAAGAGCTACCTCCTGCTCGACAACGGCGCGCAGCGCGAGGACTCGGTGCGCGACGTCGGCGGGCTCCTCGACTGGATCGGCACGCGCGACGACCTCGACGCGAGCCGGATGGCGGTCTTCGGCGGGAGCTACGGCGGCTACATGGTGCTCGCGTCGCTCGTCCACTTCGGCGACCGCCTGCGCGCGGGCGTCGACATCGTCGGCATCAGCAACTTCGTCACGTTCCTCGAGAACACGCGCGACTACCGGCAGGACCTGCGGCGCGCGGAGTACGGCGACGAGCGGGACCCCGAGATGCGGCGCCACCTGCTGCAGATCTCGCCCCTGACGCGCGCCTCCGAGATCCGGAGCGCCCTGTTCGTCGCGCACGGGGCCAACGATCCCCGCGTCCCGGTGAGCGAGGCGGAGCAGCTCGTGGCGGCGGTCCGCGGGGCCGGTCAGGACGCTTGGTACATGCTCGCCCGCAACGAAGGGCACGGCTTCCAGCGCAAGGAGAACAGCGACCAGTTCCTCCAGCTGTCGGTGCTCTTCCTCGAGCAGCACCTGCGCGCCGCGCCGAGCTCGGCGGAGTAGGATTCGAACGTGGACGCAGACGACCTCGACTTCTCGCCCTCCCCGATCGGCGTGCGCGTGGTGGCGCTCGAGCGGCGCAAGACGGACGCGCCGCTGCGGATCGAGGGACGGATCGCGGCCTCTCGCGCGGTGCAGCTCAAGGCGCCGACCTCCGGCATCGTCCGTGACCTGAGCGTGCAGCTCGGCTCGCGCGTGGCGGCGGGGGATCTCCTGTGCACGATCGGCGCGGAGGCGCAGGAGCAGCGAACGTTGGCGAGCGAGGCGCAGCTCCACTTGCTCGAGGCGCAGGTCGAGGAGCGCCGCGACGCGCTCGCGCAGTCACGCGCGCGCCCCGAGCCCCCGGATCGGATCGCGTCGTTCGAGTCCAAGCTGCGCACCGCCGAGCATCGCCTCGAGCACGAGCGCGTGAACCGCCTCCGGCACGAGAAGGCCGGCGACCTGGTGAGGATCCTCGCCCCCTTCGACGCCCGCGTCGCCGCGGTGAGCGCGGCGCCAGGCGCGACCCTCGTCAGCGGTCACCTGCTGATCGAGCTGGTGGAGATCGATCCCGCGATCGTCGTGCTCGAGGTCCCGACCTGGGTCGCCGCGCGATGCCGCGAGGGCGCCGAGGTCCGGATCCAGGCGGACTCGGACGGCGCGCCGCGGGTCGGCCGCGTGACGCGCTGGGCCCCCACCGCCAGCGACGGCGCGCGCCGGCTCCTCATCGAGGTCCCCAACCCCGACGGCATGCTCGCCGCCGGGGAAGGCGTCGTCGCGGCCCTCGACGTCGGTGAGCGCCAGGCCTTCTTCGCGCCCCGCGCCGCGCTGGTCCAGGCCGACAAGGCCGTTTGCCTTCAACTGGTCGAGCACTCGGTCGCGCGGATCCAGCGCGTCCGCGTCGTCGGCGGCGACGACGACGAGGTCGAGGTCGCCGGCAAGCTCGACGGCTCCCCGCTCGTCGTCCTCCACGCCGAGCGTCAGCTCAAGGAGCGCAGCGAAGTCGTGATCCGCGGCGATCACTGACGGAGCCACGGGGACGGGGGCGAGGCCCGAGCGTCCCCGAGCGTGCAGGCTACTTGGGGGCCATGCGGAGGGCGCCGTCGAGGCGGATGACCTCGCCGTTGAGGTAGCCGTTCGCGGCGATGTGGGCGACGAGGGCGCCGTACTCCTTGGGGTCGCCGAGGCGGGAGGGGTTCGGGATCGCGGCGGCGAGGGAGAGGCGCGCCTGCTCGGGCAAGCCGGCGAGCATGGGGGTGTCGAAGGTGCCGGGGGCGATGGTCATGACGCGGATGCCCGCCCGCGACAGGTCGCGAGCCGCCGGCAAGGTCATGGCGGCCACGGCGCCCTTGCTCGCGCTGTAGGCGACCTGCCCGATCTGGCCGTCGAAGGCGGCGACCGAGGCCGTGTTGACGATGACGCCGCGCTGGCCGTCCGCGTCGGGGTCGTTCTTCATCATCGCCGCGGCCGAGAGCCGCAGCACGTTGAAGGTGCCACCGAGGTTCACGCCGATGATCTTCTGGAACAGCTCGAGGTCGTGCGGCGCGCCGTCGCGATCGACGGTGCGCGCCGCCCAGCCGACGCCAGCGCAGCTCACCGCGAGGCCGAAGCGGCCCATCTCGACCGCCGCGTCGACGGCCGCCTGGACCTGCGCGGGGTCCGTCACGTCGGTCTGCACGAAGCGAGCGGCGTCGCCGAGCTCCGACGCGAGGGCCGCGCCGCGCTCCGCGTCGCGATCCACGATCACGGCCTTGCCGCCGTCGGCGACCCACCGCTCGACGGTCGCCCGACCCAGCCCCGACGCTCCGCCCGTCACCAACGCTACGACTTCACTCATCTCGACCTCCATGCTCGTGGCGGCGGTGAGATACCACGCGAGCGCCGCGTTGGGTCCGCGGCAACGCACAAAAGCCACGCCCGGACGTCGAACGACCCGCCGGGCGATGCCAGGCGGGCCGTGAGAGGGTGAGCGAGGAGCCGCTCAGTACGGCGTGTCGCGGTAGCCCGGCAGGTTCACGTCGGTCCCCGGACCGTCGTCGTCGTTCGTCCGCGGGCGCCAGTTCCGGCGCATCCGCGCGGTGACCTCGAGCGGCCCTTCGGCCGGGACGTTGCGGCTGATCGTGTAGTCGCGGTGGCCGTTGAGCGTGAACACGAACGAGACCTCGTGCCCGGGCGAAGCCACGTCGCCGGTCAGCTCGACCTGCGTGGGCGTGGGGCCGTAGCTCTGCTCGCCGACGCGGACCATCGCGCCCGGCGGGTCGGAGTCGAGCTCGATGATGACGCTCGCGATGGCCGGCTCGGGGGGCGTCGGGTTCGGATCCACCTGAGGGTTCTCGACCGGCGGCGGGTCGGGAGCCTCGACGACGGGCGTCGGGTCGGGATCGGGATCGGCGGCGACCGGCGGGGGATCCGGCAGCGGATCGGGGTCGTTCGTCCCGAGCGGATCGAGCACGAAGAACAGGATGGCGGCGGCGGCGAGCATCGCGAGCGCGCCGAGCACCATGACCATCTTGTTGCCCGGCGACTCGTCGGCGAGCGACTGCGAGGTCGACGCCGTGACGTGGCTCCCGCTCACGCCGGGGATCGGGCCGCTTGTCGACGTCGAGAGCTGCGGCGCGGACAGCGACCCGCTCGAGCTCGTGCGCATCGGGTCGTTCTGGAGCGCGTGGATCCCGCTGACCGGCGTGCCGTTCGGGATCTGGAACTCGCCCGTCAGCCCGAGCTCGCCGCTCGGAGGCAGCGGCAGCGACAGGTCGCCGGCCACCATCTTGAGCGCGACGAGGAACTGCTCCATGTCGTCGAAGCGATCCTCGCGCTTCTTCGCGAGACACTTCAGCGTCACCTGCTGAAGCTCTTGCGGGATCGGCGGCTTGCCCTCCGGGACGGTCATCGGAGGCGGCGCCGCGTTGATGTGGTCCATGAGGACCTGGACCTGCTTGTCCCGCTGGAACGGCGGGTGGCCGGTCAACATCTCGTAGAGCAGGACGCCGAGCGCGTAGATGTCGCTCCGGCCGTCGACGTGGTCGCCCTGGATCTGCTCCGGCGACATGTACTTGGGCGAGCCCATGAACACGCCGGCCTGCGTGAGATCCTCGTCGTCGTCTTCCTTGTCGATGTCCTTGACGAGGCCGAAGTCGAGGACCTTGACGTAGTCCTTCTCGTCGCCCTGGTTCAGCAACATGACGTTGCCGGGCTTCATGTCGCGGTGGATGACGCCGAGGCGGTGCGCTTCGCGGAGCGACCGGCAGATCTGCTTGGTGATGTGGACGGCGCGGGTCGCCCCGAAGGGCCCCTCCTTCTTCATCACGCGCTTCAGCGTGTGGCCCTCGAGGAGCTCCATCACGATGAAGAAGAGGCCCTCGCTCTGGCCGTAGTCGAAGACCGTGACGGTGTTCGGGTGGCTCAGCTTCGCGACGGTCGCGGCCTCGAGGAAGAAGCGCTTGCGGAACTCCGGGTCCTTCTCCTCGTCGTGCTTCGGGCTCAGGACCTTGATCGCGACGAGGCGCCCGAGCGGCGCCTGCTCGGCCTTGTAGACCGCGCCCATGCCGCCACGCGCGATGGGCGCGATGATGCGGAAGCGATCGTGGATGACCTTGCCGACGAGCGGATCGGTCGTGCCGGACGCCTTGTCCTTCTTGCCGGAAGCCGCGGGCGGAACCGAGTCCACCTCCACCACTTCTTCTTCGACGTCCGCTTTGGCCGCCTCGTCCACGTCGTTCTGACCTTCGATCATCGTCAACCGTTGGGCGGGAACCACTGGGATCCTACCTGAACGGAAACTCGTCACGGAAGCATACTCGATCCTTCGCGGGTGCTCAAAACCCGCGAGCTAGTCTTTTGTCGGTTTTCCCCATGTCACCAAATGGCAACGTAGGGCGCCGTTGAACAAAGCGTGGCGGAGAGGGGCCTCCGAGTCGGGGCCCAGCCGGGGAGCGTCGTCCGGAAGGAGCAATGAAACCGGGTGCCCGCGCGACCACCAGCGGGTCACCGCGGCGTCGAGAGGAGCCCACACGTCCGTCGCGTCGAGGCGCTCTCCGTACGGCGGATTCGCGATCACGTGGGCCCCCTCTTCGAGCTCCACGTCCCGCAGATCCGCCACGGAGAACGTCGCCCGGGATCCCGCGCGCTCGGCGTTCGCGGCGGCCACCTCGACGATCTGCGGGTCCGCATCGGACCCGCGACAGCTCGGCCCGTCCTCCTTGGCGCGAGCCGCCCCCGACGCTCGCTCGCGCGCCGCGCGGGCGGCCGCGTCCTCGTCGTGGTCGGCCCACCGCTCGAAGCCGAAGCGCCGCTCCGCTCGCTGAGCCGGCACCCCCCGCGCCCAGAGCTCCGCCTCGATCGGCAGCGTGCCCGCGCCGCACAGCGGGTCGACGAGCGGCCGCTCGCGGTCCCAACCGGAGATCCGGAGCGCGGCCGCAGCGAGCGTCTCCTTCAGCGGCGCCGGCCCGTCCTCGAGCCGCCAGCCGCGCCGGTGCAGCGAGGCGCCGGAGGCGTCGAGCGACACCGTCGCCCGATCCCGATCGATCCGCACGACGACCCCGAGGTCGGGATCCTTCTTGTCGACCGACGAGCGAAACCCACAGACCCGGCGCTGCGCGTCGACGATCGCGTCCTTGGTGCGCTGCGCCACGAACCCGGTGTGGTCGAGCCGGCTCGCGCGGGACGTCGCGCGCACCGCGAGCGTGTGCTCGGGGGTGAGCCAGCGATCCCACGGGAGCGCGCCGACCCCCTTGTCGAGGGCGCGCTCGTCGCCGCAGGGGAAGTCGGCGATCTCGATCAACACGCGGACCGCGATCCGCGACCGGTAGCAGACGCGGGTGATCGCCTCGAGCCCGCCGCGCACCCGGACGCCGCCCCGCGCTCCCTTGGCGCCGCTCAAGCCGAGATCGCGGAGCTCCGCCTTGAGCGCGACCTCCGTCCCGGCCGCGGCGGTGATGAACAGCGGCGTGTCTCGATCCCAGCTCATGACGTCAACACCTCCCGGGCGCGCACGCGGTCGGCGTCCACGATCAGCTCCACGTGATGGCGGAGCGTGCGCCCATCCTGCTCGAAGATCCGCGGGACGCGCGCTGCGTTCACGTACAGCACGCCGTCGCGCTCGAGCCGCCACGGCCGCAGGCCGCCGCCGCGCAGGGCGTGATGCATGTGGCCGGCGATCACCGCGCGGACGGGCTTGCCGAGCTCACGCGCGTCGCCGATCGCGTACTCGAGGTCGGGGTCGCCGAAGTCGCCCTCGCTGTCGCGGAAGTCGCAGCCCCAGATGTCGTCGCGGCGGGCGCCGAGGCCGGTGGGCCCGTTGTGCGCCAGGAAGATGAGGTCGTCTGCGTCGCTCTCCGCGACGCGCGCCTCGATGAGGCGGCGCGAGTCCTCGAAGTCCTCGACCCCGAAGGCGGCCGCGAGGTGGGGTCGGAACGCGAGGCGCGGACCGCCCGCCGAGTGCGGGCGCGCGGCGATGACGTCGACGGTCCGCTCCCCGTCGTCGAGGCGGTGGCGGCTGTAGCCCGCGAGCACGGCGGGCGAGAGCGCGTCCGCGAGCGCGCGCTCTCGGCCGGGCTGACCAACGTTCATGAGCCCGACCAGCGCCTCGGCCTCGAGGACCTCGGCGGCCATCTGCCCGACGTGCGCCGCGTCGTGGTTGCCCGGGATCACGATCGCGGGCGTGCTGAGCTGCGCGATGACCCGCGCGGTCTCGAGGCCGCCGCGCTCGAAGTAGCCGGCGATGTCACCCACGAAGAGGATCGCGGTGTACGCGAGCGCGTCGAGCCGCTCGACGTCGATCGCGTCGAAGGCCAGGTGCACGTCGCCGACGACGCCGATCCGCAAGGCCTCAGATCACTCCGCGGGCCCGCAGCGCCTCGATCGCGGCGGGGTCGAGGTCGAGCAACTCCGCGAGCACGGCGTCGGTGTCGGCGCCGAGCGCGCGGCCGGCCCAGCGGGTTCGGCCGGGCGTCCGCGAGAGCTTCGGCGCGATCGCCGGGAGGACCACGCCGTCGACTGCCTCGAACAGCTCGCGCGCTCGGAAGTGAGGATCGGCGGCCATGTCCGCCGCATCGTAGACCGGACCGCACGGGATGCTCACCGCGACGAGCGCGTCGACCACCTCGCCGACGGTCCGCTGCGCGGTCCACGCCCCGATCGCCGCGTCGACCTCGGCCGCGCGCGCCACGCGGCCGGGGTTGTCGGCGAGGCCTGGGTCCACCGCGAGATCGTGCCGGCCGATCGCCTCCATCAGGCGGGTGTAGAGCGACGTCCCGTTGGCGCCGATCATCACCTCGTGGCCGCCCTTGCAGGGGTAGGCGTTGGACGGGACGATGCCCGTGACCGTGCCGCCCGAGGGCTGCCGGACGTGACCGGCGCCCGCGTGCTCGGAGACGACCCCCTCGAGCACGCTGAACACCGCCTCGTAGAGCGCGGTGTCGACCACCTGGCCGCGGCCCGACCCCGACGCGTCGCGCTCGTACAGCGCGGCGAGGATCCCGAGGGCCGCGTGGAGCCCGGCGAGGGTGTCGCCGAGGCTCACGTTCGAGCGCACGCGCGGGCGACCGGGCTCCCCCGTGAGGTGGCGCAGGCCCCCGACCGCCTCGGCCACCGCGGCGTAGCCGGGCCGATCGCGGTAGGGGCCCGTCTGCCCGTAGCCGCTGACCCGCGCGTAGACGAGGTCGGGCTTCAGCGTCGCGAAGACCTCGGGCCCGAGGCCCCACCGCTCCATGGTGCCGGGGCGGAAGTTCTCGATCAGGACGTCCGCGCGGCGGGCGAGCGCCTTGGCGAGATCCCTGCCCTCCGGCTGACGCAGATCGATCGTGATGCAACGTTTGTTGCGGGCGATGGTCCGCCACCAGTACGAGGTGCCGCTCGGATCGAGGGTGCGCCAGGTCCGGATCGGATCGCCGTCGGGGGGCTCGACCTTCACGACGTCGGCGCCGAGGTAGCCGAGCAGCGCGCCCGCCCACGGCCCGGCGAGGAGCTGGCCGAGCTCGAGGACGAAGACGCCCGACAGCGGCCCCTCGGTCACCAGCGCCCCGTCACCTGCTGGATGAAGGCGTAGGGGTAGCCGAGCTCGAGCGCGCTCGCCTCGTCGAGCTTGGCCATCGCCGCGTCCGGCAGCGCGAGCTCGGCGGCCTTCAGGTTGGCCTCGAGCTGCGCGAGATCGCGGGCGCCGAAGATCACGCTGGTGACCGCGGGCTTCTTCAGGAGCCACGCGAGCGCGACCTGCGCCGGCTCGGCCTCGACCTCCTTCGCGACCTCGTCGAGCGCGGCCAGGATCGCCCAGTTGCGCTCGGTGTCGAAGCGCGCGAGGCGGTCCTTCCACTTCGCGAGGCGCGAGCCCTCGGGGGGCGGCGCGCCCTTCCGGTACTTGCCCGTGAGGAAGCCGTTGGCGAGCGGCGACCACGGCAAGATGCCGAGGCCGAAGCGCTCACACGCCGGCACGTGCTCGCGCTCGAGGGATCGCTCGACCAGGGAGTACTGCGCCTGCAGCGCGACGAAGCGATCGAGGCCGCGGCGGTCGCAGATCCAGAGGCTCTCCATCATCCGGTAGGCCGCGTAGTTCGAGCAGCCGAGGTAGAGGACCTTGCCCGCGCGGACGAGGTCGTCGAGGGCGCGCGCGATCTCCTCCTCGGGCACGTTCACGTCCTGCATGTGGATCTGGTAGAGGTCGACGCGGTCGGTCTTGAGCCGCCGCAGCGAGTCCTCGACGGCGCGCACGATGCGCACGCGAGCCGCGCCCGTCCCGTTCGGCCCGCCCTTCATCCGGAAGCGGAACTTGGTCGCGAGCACGACCTCGTCGCGCCGTCCGTCCCGCTCGAACCAGTCGCCCATCACGCGCTCGGAGAGCCCGTCCGGGCCGTAGACGTCGGCGGTGTCGATGAAGTTGATCCCGGCGTCGAGCGCCCGGTTCATCACCGCCATCGCGGTGTCGGCGTCCGAGCCGACCTGATGCATGAAGCTGCCCTCGGTCGCCTCGCCGAACGTCATGCCGCCGAGGCAGAGCGTCGAGACCTCGAGACCGCTGTTCCCCAATCGCCGGTATTCCATCGTCGTCTCCCTTTACCTCACCCGCGCGAGCCGTCATACCCGCGTCGTGCGCCTCTGGGGCCTCTCACTCGCGATCGGAACCCTCGCCGGCGGGCTGCTCGGGCTGCGCTTCGGGTGGATCACCGGCGTCGCCGTCGGGGTCGTCAGCGCGCTCGGCGTGGTCTTCTTCCTCGGCCGCCGCGACCGGCGCCGCGAGGCCCTCGAGAAGGCGCCGTTCCCGGAGGCCTGGCGAGCGACGCTCGAGGAGTGGGTCGACTACTACCGCGACCTCGACGAGCCCGAGAAGCGGCGCTTCGAGCAAGAGGTCCGCTGGTTCGTCGACGAGCAGGTGATCACGGGCCCGCGGGGCGCCGAGGTGGAGGACGAGCTCAAGCTCCTCGTCGCGGCCTCCGCGGTGGTCGTGATGTTCGGGCGCCGCGGCTTCCGTTACCCGAAGCTGCGCGACATCGTCATCTACGATCGCTCCTTCGACGAGGAGTACGGCGACGGCGGCAACATCCTCGGGATGGTGCACGGACAGGGGCCGATCCTCTTCAGCGCGCGCTCGCTCCGGCAAGGCTTCCGCGGCGAGCACGACGGGCACAACGTCGGCTACCACGAGTTCGCGCACGTCCTCGACTTCGACCAGGGCCGCGCCGACGGAGTGCCCGGCTTCATGCCGTGGGCCGCGGTCCACCCGTGGCTGAAGGTCATGCACGACGAGACCTCGCGGGTGGAGCGCGGGCGCTCGGTGCTGCGGCAGTACGCGGCCAAGAACGAGGCCGAGTTCTTCGCGGTCGCGACGGAGATGTTCTTCGAGCGGCCCGAGAAGCTGCAGCAGGAGCAGCCCGAGCTCTACGCGCTGCTCGAGGAGACCTACGGGCAGCACCCCGCCGAGCGCGCGAAGCGAGCCCCGAAGAAATGAGCTATGAGCCGGTCGTGCGGCAGGTGATCCACGGCCACTTCTGGACGCTCCTCCCTCAGCTCGCCCACACCGTCTCGCCGGAGCACGCGCCGCGCGACGAGCCGTGGGACACGACGCTCGAGGACCCCGCGATGGGCACGCTGCGGCTCACGGGGTGGATCCGCGCGCGGCCGGGGCACGACACCCTGTTCGTCCTGCTGCACGGGCTCGGCGGCAACCACGACAGCCGGTACGTGCGCACGATGGCGCGGGCCTGCGACCGCGCGGGCGTGTCGTACATGCGCTTCAACATGCGCGGCGCCGACCGGAGCGGCGAGGACGTCTACCACGCGGGCACGACCGAGGATCTGCGCGCGATGCTGCGGAGCCCGGCGCTCGCGCGGTTCCGCCGGATCCACGTGATCGGCTTCTCGCTCGGCGGGCACATCCTGATCCGCTGGGCGACGGAGCCGGATCGCGATCCGCGGGTCGCCGCGATCGCGACGGTGTGCGCGCCGCTCGACCTCGCCTACGGCGCCGACGCGATCCAGCGGCCGCTCGGCTGGCCCTACCAGTGGCACGTGCTGCGCGGGCTCAAGGAGATGTACCGCGCCGCCGCGCTCCGGCAGCGACCGCTGCCGACGTCGGTGGAGCGCGTGGACGCGATCCGCACGATCCTCGAGTGGGACGACGAGGTGATCGTGCCGCGCTTCGGGTTCCCGTCGCGCCAGGAGTACTACGCAACGCAAGCTGCGGGGCCGCGGCTCGGGTCGCTCGAGATCCCGACCCTCCTGATCGCGGCCGAGGCGGATCCCGTGGTCACCGCGGACCAGCTCCGCCCGTGGGTCGCGCAGGCGAGCGACGCGGTGCAGGTGGCGTGGACGGGCGGCGGCCACATCGGCTTCCCGCACCTGACGATCGACGGCACCGACGAGGGGCCGCTCGAGCCGCAGATCCTGGCGTGGCTCCTGCGCACCTGAGCGCCCTCCCCTGCCTTCGGCCTCCTCGATCGGGCATGCTCTACCGCATGCCGCTTCGCTTCGTTCGCTCCCTGCCGCCGACCCTCGCGCTGACGCTCCTGCTCGCCGCGGGGTGTGACTGCGAGGGCCCCGTGGATCCGGGCACCTGCGCGGACGACACCGAGTGCTCCGCGACCGAGCGCTGCCAGGACGGGACGTGCATCCCGCGGCCGGACGGCAGCGCCCCGGGCGTCGACGGCGGCGGCATGGACGCCGGCAGCGCGGACTCCGGGATGCCGCCCTGCACGACCGACGACGAGTGCCCCGGTGACGGCGTGTGCCTCGACGGCGCGTGCTGCGAGAGCGCCGACAGCGTCTGCGGGAGCGCGTGCTGCGGCGCGGCGGAGACGTGCTTCGCGAACGCCTGCGTGGTCCCCGGCGACGTGTGCCGGACCTCGGAGGACTGCGCCGACGGCGAGTACTGCGAGCCGGCGCTCGGCGAGGGATCGATGGGCGGCGCCGACGGAGGCGTGCCCGACGACGCGGGCGCGCGCGTGTGCCTCGGCGACGCGCCGGCGTCCGGCCGCTGCGTCGCGCTCCCGCCCCGATGCACTGGCGCGCCGATGCCCGGCGAGGTGTGCATCCGCGACTGCGAGTTCCGCCCGCCGGTCGGCGCGCTCAACGCGACCGCGCAGTGGGTCTGGGGCCCGGACACCGTCGAGCGCTACTCCGGGCGCGTGGACGTGTGGGCCACCCCGACCGTGGGCCGCCTCACCGACACCAACTGCGACGGCGTCGTCGACGAGTTCGATCCGCCGAACGTGATCTTCGTCTCGGGCAACTCGCACGGGACCTGCTGCTCGTGCGGCACGTGGCCGGACAGCTGCAAGGACGGCGTCCTGCGCGTGCTCGACGGGCTGACGGGGCGCGAGGTCTGGTCGCTCGCCCAGCCGTCGGCGACCTCGCTCGGCTTCTCGGGGCTCAGCGTCGCGATCGGCGACGTGGACCACGACGGCGACATGGAGATCCTCACCGTGTCGGGCGAGGGCTACATCGTGCTCGTCGACCACGAGGGCGCGGTCGTGGCGCAAAGCGACTTGCCGATCCCGGGGTGGACCGGGAACAACACCACCGGCTGGGGCGGCGGGCTCTCCATCGCGGACATGGACCACGACGGGAACCCGGAGATCGCCTACGGGCGCGTCGTGTTCACCACCGACGGCGCGACGATCACGCGGCTCTGGGAGGGGACCGGGAGCTGGGGCCGCGCGATCACCCAGGCCATCAGCGTGTTCGTGAACCTCGACGACGACCCCGAGCTCGAGCTCCTCGCGGGCCGGACCGCGTACGAGCCCGACGGGACGATCAAGTGGCAGAACACCGCCGTGCCCACCGGCTTCAGCGCGCCGGCGAACTTCGACGCGGACCCGGAGCCCGAGATCGCGCACGTCGCGAACGGGCGGATCTACCTGCTGAGCGCGGCGGACGGCACCGAGGTCGTCGGCTCGATCGCGGCGCCGAGCGCGAGCCCGGGCAACGGCGGGCCGCCGACCATCGCTGACTTCGACGGTGACGGCGCGCCCGAGATCGGCGTCGCGTGGCAGAACTTCTATCAGGTGGTGCAGGTCGCCGCGGACGGGACCGCGCTCGAGCAGGTGTGGGCGACGCCCAACCACGACTTCAGCTCGTCGGTGACGGGCTCGACGGTGTTCGACTTCGAGGGCGATGGCGCCGCCGAGGTCATCTACAACGACGAGTGCTTCCTCTGGGTCTACGACGGCTCGACGGGCGCGGTGCGCTTCGCGACGCCGACGAGCTCGTTCACGGCGACCGAGGCGTCGCTCGTCGCCGACCTCGACTCGGACGGCTCCGCCGAGATCGTGATGATCGCGAACTCGGCGAGCCCCACGAGCTGGCACTGCGACGGGGTCTACAACGGGACCGACTGGACGCTGCCCGCGGCGCCCGGCGACGCGGACTTCGGGCGACCGGGCTGGGTCGGCTCCGACGGCGTCGCGGCGGGCGGCGCGGCGTACCGCGGGCTCACCGTGTTCCGCGCGACCGACAACTCCTGGGTCGGCACGCGCTCGCTCTGGAACCAGCACGCGTACAGCGTCAGCAACATCTGCGGCGACCGCGGCGACGCGTGCTCGCCGCCGAGCACCTACGGCGACATCCCGCGCAACCAGGTCGACAACTGGTCGGTCGGCTTCCTCAACAACTTCCGCCAGAACATCCAGGGCGAGGGCATCTTCGACGCGCCGGACGCGACGGTGACGCTCGAGGTGATCTGCACGAGCCCCGCGCGGCTGCGCGCGAGCGTGCGCAACCTCGGCGCGGCGGTGCTCACCGCGGGCGTGGAGGTCGGCTTCTACGTCGACGAGGCCGGCGCCGAGCGCGAGCTGGGGCGCGCCACGACCACGTCCGCGCTCTTCCCCGGGCAGGTCGAGGTCGTGGAGATCACCGCCCCCGCCGACGTGATGGCCTCGGGCAACACCTTCCGCGCGCGCATCCTCGTGGACCCGTCGATGCCGACGTTCCAGGAGTGCCGCGACGACAACAACGCCTCCGACGACGTCACGCCTCGCTGCCTGATGTAGCCGCGCTCACCGCAGCTCGCTGGCGACCCACTCGTCGAGCAGATCGCCGGCGCAGGGGAGCGGCCCGAGGAGCTCGACGAGGCCGCGGGCCCACGCGTGCAGGCCCGAGCGCGCGGGCGTCAGGCCGTGCAGGACGCAGACGTAGTAGGTCACGCGGCGCGTCCGCTTGCCGCTGCGGTAGGTGCGCGTGCGGCGCTCCGAGGTCGCGCTGATCTGCGCGAAGCGCTCGCGCACGTAGAGCGCCTGCTCGACGAGGAGGCTCGGCGGGTGAGCGCGCAGCGCGTCGCGGTAGAGCCCGTGCATCGCCACGCGCTTCGAGACGACGAGCTGGTGCTTAGCGTCCGCCGCCTGCTTCAGCTCCTCGCGCCGCACCTCCTCGGGGCTATCGGTGAAGATGTTGATCTTGTCCCACATCGACACCGCCCGCGCCGCGGCGTTGGCCTCGGCGCGCGCGTTCGACGCCGCCGGCTCGGCCCACGAGAGGGTCTCGACGGACTCGAGGAACGCGGTGCCCTGGAGCCGCGCCGCGAGGAGCAGCGCCACGTCGGCCGGCGTGCTCGGCGGCTCCTCGGGCAGCCGGATCGGGTGGGCGCCGGCGCGCCGCAGATGGTCGCAAATGGTCTTGACGAGCCATGCGCGGTCGGCGGTCGCGCCGAACCGCGCGCAGAGGCCTTCCGTCGCGCGGTCGAGGGCGTCGAGGACCGGCTGGCGGTGGTAGACCGGGCACGACCGCGGGCTGCTCGAGGAGCCCCCGGCGGTGCCGATCTGCTGCGCGCCTCGGTGCGCCGCGCTCAGGTCGCGACCGAGCGCGAGGAGCGGGTGCTCGTTCGACGCGCCCTCGACGAGCGCGAGCGCCTGCGCGGCGCGGACGCGGATGAGACCCTCGTGCCAGCCCGACCGCTCTTCGAGGCCGTCCTCCACGACCTCCTCGCCGGTGTCCGACCAGAACACCGCGCGGTCGAGCCACCCGATGCGCTCGCGGACGCGATCACGGCTCAGCGTGAGCAGGCCGAGCATCGTCGCGTGCGACACGGCCCACGCGAGCTCCTGACGCAGCCCGCGGTCCTCGAGGCGCACGAAGAACTGCCGCGCCTCCTCCGTGGCGCCTTTGGTCGGCGCCGGCGCCTTCCGCGCGACGAAGCCTTGCAGCCGGTAGGGCCCACGATCCGCGTCGGGGGAGCGCTCCGGGGCCGAGGCCCGTGGGGCGACCAGCCCACAGAGCCCGTCGAACGCGGCGTCGCAGGCGGCCCGCGCCTCGAACAGGCACGCGAGCACGACCGCGCGCCCGTAGGCGGAGCGGATCGCGATCGGCGCGCCGGTGGTCGCGTCGAGCGCGGGCTCGTCGCGCGGGAGGACCGCGCGCAGCGCCGCGGCCGCGCCCCGGCAGGCGAGCGCGACCCACAGCACCGGGTGCCGCGAGAGGCCCCGGACCACCGCGTGGTGGGCCTCCTCGATCGCCGACACGAGGTGCCGCTCCTGCTCGGTCAGCGCCCTCGCGCGCGCGTCGCGCGCCTGCTCCGTCTCGCTCGCGCCGGGGACGACGCGATCCCACCAGCCGACCTGCTCCTGGGCGTGGGCCAGCGCGCTCGCGATCGCGTCGCGCTGGAGCTGCGCGCCCGCGAGCCGCTCGCGCGCCGCGCGCAGGACCCCCTCCGACTCGATCTCGTGGGCCGCGCGCGTGAAGAGCTCGTCGGCGCCCATCGGCGCCCAGGCGAGGGTGTCGTCCCGGAGCGGCCGACCGAGCGCCGTTCGCGCCGCCTGGGCCCGCGCGGCGTCGTCGGAGAGCCGGTCGAGCAGCGCGCCCGGATCCACGCCCGGCGTCCAGCGCGCGAGCACGTCGGCGGCGAGGGCCTCGAGCGCGTCGGCGGGCGCGTCGATCGTGTCCGCGGTGCGCGCGATCCGAGGATCCCCGAGGAGCTCGGCGATGATCGTCTCGAGCCGGAGGACGACGTCGATGGGCGGGCACGCTCCGCCGCACTCGCGGGCCGCCGCGTCGCGCGCGGCGCGGGCCGACGCGAGCTGCGCGTCGGCCGCCTCGAGCTGCCCTCGCAGCTCCTTGGCGCGCGCCTCGTCCACGGTGTCGTGGAAGAACACCACGCGCTGGTACCAGGGCACCCGCCGCTCGACCGCCTCGAGCTCCCGCTCGACCCGCGCGCGCTGCGCGGCGGCCTCGCGGACCGAGGCCCCGAGCTCCACCACGCGGTGGTGATCCAGGAGCCGACGCGCCGTCTCGCGGAACGCCACGCCGCCGCCTCAGCCGACGACCGCGAGGCGCGGCTTGCCGCTCTCGCGGCGCGCGACGCGCATCCGCCAGTCCACCCCGATGGTCTCGCCCGGCCGCATCGGGTTCCAGACGTTCTCGCCCTGCAAGGGCTCGCTCGAGAAGATCAGGTGGTTCACGAACCCCGTCACGCTCGGCGCCTCGCACTCCGCCGAGAGGCTCGGGCAGGTGTCGCGGTCGGCGCAGCGCTCCTTGTGGCTCGACCAGTAGAGGCCCTTGCCGCCCTGGTGCGCCGCCATCGTGGTGCCGTCGGTCGCGATGCAGGTGAGGAAGGCCTCCTCGCCCTCCTCGAGGGGGCTGCACAGCGAGCGCACGTCGGCGATGGTCGTCTCGAGCGCCTCGAGGACGTCGTCGACGACGTGCGGCTTGTCGAGGGGGCCGAAGCTCTCGAGCCGCGTGAGGAAGAGCATGAAGACGACCTCGCTGTCGGTCTCGCCGAGGATGAAGCGGCGCAGCCGGGGGGCGACCTCGGCGAGGAGCGTCTTGCGCCACGCCTGGTGGAACCGCGGCACGTCGCCGTTGTGCCCGAACACCCAGCGCCCGTACTGGAACGGGTGGCAGTTGAGCACGGTGAGCGGCCCCTGCGTCGCCTTGCGGACGTGGGCCAGCACGGTCTCCGAGCTCACCACGCCGCTGACCCGGTGGAAGAGCGCGTCGCTCAGCGCGTGGGCGGGGCTGCGCGTCACGTGGGGGGCCCCGTCGATGTAGTACGCGACCCCCCAACCGTCGGGGTGACCCGCGCTCTGGATGCCGAGCGCGTTCTCGGCCGCGACGAGGGATCGATGGACCGCGCTGGGGATGACGCTACGAAAACCGAACAGCCTGCACATGGATACGCGTGCAGCATGCCACATGCGGAAAATGGGGTAGGCTTCGCCGCCATGACCAGCCCCAACTTCGCCAAGGACGCGCCCCTCACCTCCTCCACCGCGCTCGAGCACTGCGACGTCCTAGTCGCGCGGCTCGCGACGAAGAAGGACACCTGGGTGCGCACCCCCGACGAGCGGCGGATCCAGCTCCTGGAGCGCTGCATCGACCGCACCGTCGCGGTCTCCGAGGAGTGGGTCCGGCACGCGTGCAAGGCCAAGGGGCTGGACTTCAACGGCCCGCGCGCGGGCGAGGAGTGGCTCGGCGGCCCGATGTGCGTCGTCCGCAACCTGCGGATGCTCATCGACGCGATCCGCGAGGGCGGCGCGCCGCGGGTCAACGAGATGTACGAGCGGCACGGCCGCTGGATCGCGGACATCTTCCCCGAGTCGTTCCTCGACAAGCTCATGTACCGCGGCTTCAAGGCCGAGGTGTGGATGGAGCCGGGCAAGGAGCCGACGCAGGGTCGAATCTACCGCGAGAAGGCCGAGGGCAAGATCGGGCCGGGCAAGGTCTCGCTGGTCCTGGGCGCCGGCAACGTCTCCTCGATCGGCCCGATGGACGCGCTCTACAAGCTGTTCGTCGAGGACGAGGTCGTCATCCTCAAGACCAACCCGGTCAACGAGTACCTCCTGCCCTACTGGGAGGAGGCGTTCCGGCCGCTGATCGACGAGGGCGTGTACGCGATCGTGCGCGGCGGCGTGAAGGTCGGCGAGCACCTCGTCCACCACGCGCAGGTCGACACGATCCACATGACCGGATCGGACCGCACGTTCGACGCGATCGTGTGGGGCTCGGACCCGGAGGAGCAGGCGCGGCGCAAGGCCTCGGGCGACAAGGTCGTGACCAAGCCGATCAGCGCCGAGCTCGGCGCCGTCACCCCGGTGCTCGTGGTGCCCGGCCCCTGGACCGAGGAGGACCTCGACTTCCAGGCCCGCAACATCGTCTCGATGGTCGCGAACAACGGCAGCTTCAACTGCAACGCGGGCAAGCTGCTCGTGACGAGCTCGAAGTGGCCGCTCCGCGAGCAGCTCCTCGAGCGCGTCGAGCACCACCTCGCCGAGACGCCGCCTCGTTACGCCTACTACCCCGGCGCGCAGCAGCGCTACGACGGGTTCCTCGGCGCCTACCCGCAGGCCAAGGCGCTCGGCCCGCGCAGCAGCCGCGTGGTGCCGTGGACGACGATCTTCGACGTGCCGCCGAAGAAGGGCGAGTACGCGCTCAGCAACGAGGCCTTCTGCGGGATCCTCGCCGAGACCAAGCTCGACTCGGCCGACCCGGGCAAGTTCCTCGAGGACATGGTCGAGTTCGCCAACGAGTCTTGCTGGGGCACGCTGTCCTGCGTCGTCCTCGTCCACCCCGCCACGCAGAAGGCGTACTCGGCGGAGCTCGAGAACGCGCTCGCGAACCTGCGCTACGGCGGCATCGCGGTGAACTGCTTCGCGGGCGTGATCTACGCGCTCGTCGGGCCGACCTGGGGCGCGTTCCCCGGCCACCCCGACGAGGACATCCGCTCCGGCCGCGGCGTCGTGCACAACGCGCTGCTCTTCGATCACCCCGAGAAGTCGGTGGTCCGGGCGCCGTTCCACATCGACCCCACCCCCGCGTGGTTCGCCGATCACAAGACCCTGCACGACCTCGGCCGCGAGCTGGTGAAGCTCGAAGCGAAGCCGTCGCTCCTGAGGCTGCCGCTCGTGCTCCCGATCGCGATGCGCGGCTGAGTTGGCTGGCAGGGACGGGGCGCCTCCTCCTGCGCGACCGGCTGCTCGATGCACGTCGAGGGCACGCCGCTCTGGCCGAACAACGGCAACCCTCGGATCAGCGCCTGGGACGCGTCCGAGATCAGCGGCGTCACCTGCCCGTAGCCGGCACCACCACGCCGTAGCGCGTGATCTCGGCGCGGCGCAGGCCGTCGAGGGCGCGCACGAACGCGTCGTGGCTGGCGCCGGGATCGACGACCAGGATCGCTCGCGGATCGTCACGGGTCGCCGCGAACGCTCGCGCTCGCGCCTCGAGCTAGTCGTCGGTCCCGTCGTCGATGACGCGGGCGCGGATGGGCGCGATGCAGACGCTCGTGCCCGGGGTCTGGCCCATCGAGGTGTTGAGCACCGCGGTCTGCTCCTCGCCGCGGACGATCACGCTGAAGCCGTCCACGCGGCGCGCCCAGCCCTCGGCGCTCGTCACGTGCTGGCAGGCCTCCTCCATCTGGCGTTGACGCCCTCCATGATCTCGCCGCGCAGGCCCGTGGGCAGCCCCTCGAGGTCGGCCGAGGACACCCACTCGAGGTCGCACTCGTCCTCGGAGAGGAGCTCGAGGAACGTGGTGACGCCCTCGAGCATCTCGGCGTCGCGCTCGCGCCCGGTGCTCCAGCCGCGCCGCGCGTCCGCGTAGAGCTCGCCGAGCGCGCCGCCGTAGTCGGGCATCTCGCGGGTGCGCACGTTCGAGTACCGCACGCGGCCGTCGGGGAACACCAGCCCGAGCGCCTGGACCACCCGGCCGTCCTTGACCGCCACGAGGTCGACGGCGGTCAGCACGATCTCGGGCTGGCTCCCGAGCGGGGCCATCGCCGCGCGCGTCTCGCTCGGCGAAGAGCGGAGGTCGTCGCCCGACACGCAGGCCCACTCCGAGGCCTGGTCGTGGCGACCGTCCACCGCGACCTGCCGGACGATCTCAGCGACGGTGTTGGTGCGGGCCGCGAACGCGCTCGACCCCGACCGGAAGAACAGGAAGCTGCCGCCGGCGATGCACGCCGTCACGACGAACAGGAGCGCGCAGCCGCCGCCGACGAGCAGCCCCATCTTGCTCTTCTTGGGCGCCGCGGCCGGCGCGGGCGTCATGCCTCCCCCCATCGAGGGCGGCCCGAAGCCGGGCATCGAGCCCCCGGGCGGCGGGGTGCCCGGGCCGAACGGCGACGGCGCGCCCGGATAGGAGCCGGGCGAGGACGGCGGGCCGAGCGGCGCCGGCGTGATCCCCCCGGCCGGCAGCGTGCCGCCGGAGCTCGGCGCGACGGGCGGCAGCGGGATCTGAGGCGAGCTCTTCGGCGCCGGCGTGTGCGGCGGCGGCGTCCCCGGCCCGGAGAGCGCGCCGAGCATCCCCGGCATGCTCCCCGGCGTGATCCCGGGCATCGCCATCGTCGCGGCCACGCCGCTCGGCTTGGGCTGCTGCGCCACCGCCTGCGCGAACGGCGGGTGGCCGAGGAGCGGGCCCCACGAGGTGCTCCCCTCGGCGCAGATCTGCGCGGTGGGCGCGACCTCGCCGCGCCGCACCAGGTCGACGAGCGCCGCCTCCTCGTGCGGCCCCTCCACCCGTCCGCTCCGGCTCAGGTACCAACGCATCTCGAAGCCCCCCTCAATGGACGTCTACGCAGGACGGGGTGGACGCTCGCGCTCAGCGACAGGTCACGATCATCGACCAGCTGCGGAGGATGCCGCTGTCCTGGCGAAGTCGGTCCTCGATCGCGAGGCGCCACGTGCCCCGCGCCTGGCGGCCCGCGGCGCGGCGCACCGAGTGCGTGCGGAACGGGTTGGCGCGCCCGCCGCGCGCGATGGAGTAGCTGTGACCCTCCGGGTCGCGCAGCGTGATGTACAGATCCCCGAAGTACGTGTGCGTGCCCGAGAGCTGGACCCGCAGCGAGTCGATGACGCAGCTCTGGGTCACCGCCGCGGTCCCCGTCGTCGTGTGGTTGTCGTAGATCGGTCCGCCGCCGCGCCCGCGCACCGTGATCGAGGGCCCGTTCGCGACGCTGTCGTCGCCGCCGGGATCGCCTCCCTCGCTCGGATCACCGCCGACCGGCTGCGCCGCGATCGCGGGGGCCAGCGCCGCGGTGATGGAGATCGTGTTGTTGACCGGCGAGGCGTTGATCGTCGCGGGCTGGTAGCCGTCGAGGGTGAACGTGAACGCGAAGGTGGGCGCCGGCTGCCCGGGCTGGGGCGCCGGGATCGGGACCTGCGTCTGGAGCGGGGTGGTGCCCAGGTTCCGTCCGCCGCCCACGACGGTCGCGCCCGGAGGCGTGGAGTTCGCGGCGACGGTGACCATCACCTGACCGGGCGGCGCCGCCGGGACGTCGGGGGCCGTGGCGGTCTGCGGAGGGGGCGGAGGCTCGTCGTCGTCGTCGTCCCCGCCACACGCGGGGAGGAGGAGCAGCAGGCCTGTGCACAGGAGGAGTTGGTTGCGCATTCGTACCTCGGAGGTCGACGCTGGGTGTAACAGCACCCGCACGCGCGGCAAAGTACGCTCGCGCACCCACGAGCCTACCCAAACGTCGGCGCGAGCGGGCTACAATGCGAGGCGGTGCGACCCCTCCCCATGGAAGGCGGCATGCTCGAGACCGTGGTCCGGGCGTTGTCGAAGAGCGATCTGTTCGCGGCGCTCAAGCCCGAGCAGCTCCGCAAGGTCGCGCAGCGCGGCGAGCTGCTCCAGCTCTCGGAGGGCGAGCTCATCATCCGCGAGGGGGATCCCTCCGGCGCCTTCTTCCTGATCCTCAACGGGACGGCCGCGGTGCGGGCGAAGGACAACGAGGTCACCGACCTCGGCTCGTCCGACGTGATCGGCGAGATGGGCGTGCTCCTCGGCAAGCCGCGCACCGCGAGCGTCACGGCGACGGGCCCGATGATCGTGCTCCGCTACGACGCCGTCGTGTTCGACGCGATGTTCGAGCGGATCCCCGGCTTCGGGATGGGGATCTGTCGCGCCCTCGCGGGGCGGCTCGAGCACACGACGCACAAGCACTTCACGTGACCGAGGGAGCGAGCGGCCGCGCCGGGATGGTCGGCCGGCTCGTGCGTTGGCTGGGCCCGTGGACCCCCGAGACGAAGCGCCCGCCGGTCCGCCGACGGCAGGTGCGCGTCGTCGGGGACGGCGCGTTCGACGCCTGGGTCTACGCGCCGCTCGGCCGCCGCCCCCTCGGCTCGACGCTCGTGGTCCCGGGGCTCCACTACCTCGGCCCCGCCGACGTGCGGCTCGATCGCTTCAACGCGATCCTCGCCCACTCGGGCCAGCTCGTGCTGTGCCCGTTCCTGCCCGAGTTCCGGCGGGCCCGGGTCGGCGCCACGCTCGTGCCCGACGCGCTCGCGGCCTTCGACGCGCTCGCCGCGATGCCCGACGCCCCGCACCCGCGGCCCGGCGTCTTCAGCATCTCGTTCGGCTCCTACCCGGCGCTCCACGTCGCCGCGAAGCGCGACGTCGGCGCGCTCACCGTGTTCGGCGGCTACGCGACCTTCGACGAGTCCGTGCGCTTCTGCCTCGAGGGCGACGCGGACCACCCGCACGACCCGCTCAACCGGCCCGTCGTCTTCATCAACCTGCTCGCGTTCCTCCCGGGCGCGCCGCCGAACCGCGAGCTCCTCGCCGACGCGTGGCTCCACTACATCCGGCGCACGTGGGGGAAGCTGCCGATGAAGGAGGGCGCGTGGCGGCCCGTCGCCCGCGCGATGTCGGACGCGCTCCCCGAGACGCACCGGTCGCTGTTCGAGATGGGCGTGGGGCTGCGCGAGGGCGGCGAGGCCGTCGTCGCGCAGGCGCTGATCGAGGGGCGCTCCTCGCTCCGGCACCTCGATCTGGGGCCCATCGCCCGCGAGGTCCGCTGCCCCGTCACGATCGTGCACGGCCGCGACGACGACGTGATCCCCTACCGCCAGGCGGAGCGCCTGCACGCGCTGATGCCCGGCTCGACGCTGCACCTCACGGGGCTCTACGCGCACACGGGCACGGTGCTGCCGAGCCCGCGCGAGGCGCTCGACGAGATGCGGTCGATGATCGGGATCATCGAGGCGATGGCGGATGGCTCCTTGCGCGGCCGCCTACCGAGTGGTAGGTAGCTCTCTACCGATCGGTAGGGAGACCCTCCGGGGCTCCGAGCCGACCCGGCACCGAGCACTCGATGGACGTGAGGACACAGATCCTGGACGTCGCGACCCGGCGCTTCGCCGCGCAGGGGTACGGCGGCACCTCGCTCTCGGCGATCGCCGACGAGGTCGGGATCCGCAAGGCGTCGCTGCTCTATCACTTCCCGTCCAAGGACGAGCTGCACCGCTCGGTGCTCGACCAGGTCCTCTCGCGCTGGAACGAGGTGCTGCCGCGGCTGCTCGCGGCGGGCAGCGCCGACCGCTTCGACGCGCTGCTGCACGAGACCGTGCGCTTCTTCTCCGAGGACCCGGATCGCGCGCGCCTGATCCTGCGCGAGACGCTCGACAACCCGGTGACGATGCGCGAGCGGCTGCTCGTCGCGGTCGCGCCGTGGCTGCAGGTGATCGCCGGCTACGTGCGCCGGGGCCAGGAGAGCGGCGAGGTCCGCGCCGACGCCGACCCCGAGGCCTACCTCCTCCACGTGATCCACCTCGTCGTCGGGGGCCTCGCGATCTCCGACACCCTCGGCATCGTGCTCAGCCCCGACGGGGCCTCGAGCGACATCCAACGACTGACCCGCGAGCTCGAGCGCATCGCGAAGGTGAGCCTGTTCACCGACGAAGGCATCGAGCGCATGAACGGACGACGCGCAGCTGCGCACGCAGGGAGCCACTGAGATGGGCAACTACTTCAAGGACAACGAGGACCTCCAGTTCTACTTCGAGCGCGGCATCGACTGGGCGCCGCTCGTGGAGCTGACCGAGCACCACTTCAAGAGCTCCGAGGGCCCCGCGAACGTCGCCGAGGCGGTCGAGCTCTACAGGGACATCGCCGACCTCATCGGCCAGTTCGTCGCCGACGACATCGCGCCCCACGCGGCGCAGCTCGATCGCGAGAAGGTCGGCTTCGCGGACGGCGAGGCGATCCACCCCGACCGGCTGCAGGGGATCTTCGATCAGATCCAGGCGATGGAGCTCCACGGGATGTGCCTGCCGCGCGAGCTCGGCGGGATGAACAGCCCGCTGATGCTGTACTTCCTGACCAGCGAGATCATGGGGCGCGGCGACGTGTCCGTGATGGCGCACTACGGCTTCCACGGCGGGATGGCCGCCGCGATGCTGATGTTCAGCCTCCGCGAGGGCACCACGAAGGTCGACCCGGACAAAGGCACGATCCTCGAGACGCGCTTCGAGAAGTTCGTGCGCGAGATCGCGCGCGGCGACGCGTGGGGCTGCATGGACATCACCGAGCCCGACGCCGGCAGCGACATGGCGCGCCTGCGCTGCAAGGGCGAGCAGGACGAGGACGGCAACTGGTTCGTGACGGGGATGAAGCTCTTCATCACGTCCGGGCACGGCAAGTACCACTTCGTGATCGCGCGGACGGAGGAGGCGGGCGACCCCGATGATCCGTTCGCGGGGCTCGGCGGGCTGAGCATGTTCCTCGTGCCGACCTACGAGGAGCGCGACGGAGAGCGCGTGCGCCTCGCCACGATCGACCGCATCGAGGAGAAGCTCGGGCACCACGCCTCGGTGACCGCGCAGATCAGCTTCGAGCGCACGCCGGCCTTCCTCATCGGGAAGCGGGGCGAGGGCTTCGAGTACATGCTGACCCTGATGAACGGCGCCCGCCTCGGCGTCGGCTTCGAGTGCATCGGGCTGATCGAGGCGGCCGTCCGGCTCGCCGCCGACTACGCGGCCGAGCGCGGCTCGATGGGCAAGACCATCGATCGCCACGAGATGATCGCGGACTACCTCGACGAGATGCGCACCGACGTGCAGGCGCTCCGCGCGGTCTGCGTCCACGGCGCGTTCCAAGAGGAGATGGCCACCAAGATCGGGCTGCACCTCGGCTACAAGAAGGACCTCCCCGAGCTCGAGCAGAAGCGGCTCGAGCGCGCGATGAAGCGCCACAAGGCGGCCGCGCGGCGGGTCACGCCGCTGCTCAAGTACTTCGGCGCCGAGCGCGCGGTGGAGCACGCGCGCCGCGGCGTGCAGATCCACGGCGGCGTCGGCTACACCAAGGAGTACGGCGCCGAGAAGCTCCTGCGCGACGCGATGGTGTTCCCCATCTACGAGGGCACCTCGCAGATCCAGTCGCTGATGGCGATGAAGGACAACCTCGGCGCCATCCTCAAGAACCCGCGCGAGTTCGTGCGGCGCGGCGCGCAGGCGCGCTGGCGGGCGCTCTCGGCGCGCGACCCCCTCGAGAAGCGCGTGGCCAAGCTGCAGGCGACCACGCACGCCGCGTTGCAGCACCTGATCATGCGCACCGCGGGCGACAAGCTGCGCGGCCTCGGCGAGCACAAGGTCACCGAGTGGCCCGACGCGTTCCTGAAGAACTGGAACCCGAAGCGCGACTTCGCCTTCGCGATGCTCCACGCCGAGCACCTGACGAAGATGCTCTTCGACGAGGCCGCCGCGGAGATCCTCCTCGAGCAGGCCAAGGCGCACCCCGATCGCCGCGAGCTGCTCGAGCGCTGGCTCGACCGCGCCGAGCCGCGCTCGCGCCACATGCTCGACCTCATCCAGACGACGGGCGACCGCCTGCTCGCGACCCTCGAGGAGGCGGAGGCCACGGCCGCCGCCGCGGAGTGACCGCCATGAGCGTCCCCACCAAGTTCGTGCTCGAGCAGGGCCCCACCCTCAAGGGGATGGGCGGCGCCGCGCTCGGCGTGCTCAAGCAGCGCCTCGGCCTGAGCGAGAAGGTCAGCGGCGACGTCGCCCTCCCCGGCCCCGAGATCCGGCGCAGCTACCCGCCGCGCGATCCGGCGCTCGTCCGCGCCTACGTGAAGCACGTCGGTGGCGACCCGAGCGCCTACAAGGGGCGCGTGCCCGCGAGCCTGTTCCCGCAGTGGGCCTTCGGGCTCACCGGGCCGTGCCTCGAGGGGACGCGCTACCCGCTGCTCGGCGCGATGAACGGCGGCTGCCGCCTCGTGCAGAACGCGCCGATCCCGATCGGCGAGGCGCTCGAGGTCGTCGGCCGGCTCGCGAAGATCGACGACGACGGCCGCCGCGCGATCCTCGAGATCGAGGTGGTCACCTCGACGATCTCGGCGCCCGAGGCGCTCGTCGCGACGATGATCATCTTCGTGCCGCTGCCCAAGAAGAAGGGCGAGAACGGCGCCTCGAAGGACGGCGCGCCCAAGGAGAAGGCGCGCGTGCCCGCCGACGCGCGCGAGCTCGCCTTCCACAAGCTGCGCGCCGACGCGGGTCTCGACTTCGCCAAGCTCACCGGCGACTTCAACCCGGTCCACTGGGTGCCCGCCTACGCGAAGGCGTTCGGGTTCCGCAACACGATCCTCCACGGGTTCGGGACGATGGCGCGCGCCGTCGAGGGCCTGAACCGCGGGCTGCTCGCGGGCGACGTCGACGCGCTCGAGCAGCTCGAGGTCCGCTTCACCCGCCCGCTCGTGCTGCCCGCCAAGGTGGGGGTCTACGTCGCGGGCGATCAGGTCTACGTGGGCACCGCGCCGTCGGGCCCCGCCTTTCTCACCGGAACGTTCAAAGCGAGGAACGCATGAGCGACTTTCTTCTCGAGCTCTCGAAGAACCCCAACGCCCGCAACGTGATCAAGTCGCTGGGGCTGCCCATCCCGATGCCGCAGGCGCTCGCGCGCGCCAGGGGCCCGTGGGAGGAGCGGCCGCTCGCGAACCAGAAGGTCGTCGTCGGCGTGTCGAGCGGCGCGCAGCTCGCTGGCGTGATCGCGGAGACCCTCGCGAAGGCGGGCGCCGATCCGCTGCTCGCCGGTCCGGGCCACGACGAGGCGCTGTGGCAGGCGCCCGGTGAGGCGTATGGCCGCCCCGCGACGACGCTCCCCGATCCGGCGCCGGAGAGGCTCATCGCGCACGGCGTCGTGATGGACGCGACGGGCCTGTCGACGCCGAGCGACCTGGGCGCGCTCCACGACCTCTTCCACCCGCTCGTCGGGCGCATCAGTCGATCGGGGCGCGCGATCGTGCTCGCCCGCCCGCACCTGGCTTCCGGCGATCCGGCGCGCGCGGCGACCCAGCGCGCGCTCGAGGGCTTCGTCCGCGCGCTCGCCAAGGAGATCGGTCGCCGCGGCGCGACCGCGCACGTGATCTACGTGGACGAGGGCGCCGAAGCCCGGCTGCCCGCGCTCCTGCGCTACCTGCTCTCGAACCGCAGCGCGTTCCTCAGCGGCCAGCCCTGGCACCTGACGGCGAGCGCGGCGAAGGGCGGCGGCACCGACGTCGAGGTGCCGATCACGCGCCCCCTCGAGAAGAAGGTCGCGCTCGTCACCGGCGCGGCGCGCGGCATCGGCGCGGCGACCGCGCGGCTCCTCGCGGCGGAGGGCGCGCACGTCGTGTGCCTCGACCGCCCCGAGGACGACGGGCCGGTGTCGCAGGTCGCGCGCGAGCTCGGCGGCTCGGTCCTCTTGCAGGACGTGAGCGCGCCCGACGCGGGCGCCAAGATCGCCGCGGCGCTGCGCGAGGCCCACGGCGGCGTCGACGTCGTCGTCCACAACGCCGGCGTCACCCGCGACCGCACGCTCGCGAAGATGAAGCGCGACAAGTGGGACATGACCCTCGACATCAACCTCGGCGCGGTCCTCGCCATCGACGAGGCGCTCCTCGCGGACGGCGCGCTCCGCGACGGCGGCCGGATCATCTGCCTCTCGAGCGTCGCGGGCATCGCCGGCAACATGGGCCAGACGAACTACGCCGCGTCCAAGGCCGGCATCATCGGCTACGTCGAGGCGCTCGCCCCGACCGTCGCCGCGCGCGGGATCACCGTCAACGCGATCGCGCCGGGCTTCATCGAGACGCGCCTCACCGACGCGATCCCCGCGGTCATCCGCGAGGTCGGCCGTCGGCTGAGCAACCTGGGGCAAGGCGGCTTGCCTCGCGACATCGGCGACCTCGTCACCTTCCTCGCGTCCCCCGGCGCGCAGGGCCTGACCGGACGAACCCTCCGCGCCTGCGGCGGGGCCTTCATCGGAGCATGAGCATGGGCAATCGCAGAGCAGTGGTGGTGAGCGGGGCGCGGACGCCCTTCGTCCGGGCGTTCGGCAAGCTCCTCAAGGTCGACACGATCGGCCTCGGGGTCAGCGCGGTGGGCAACCTCCTCGCGAAGACCGAGCTCGACCGGACCGAGCTCGACGGCATCGTGTGGGGCGGCGTGATCCTGCCCGGGCTCGCGCCCAACGTGGGCCGCGAGATCGCGCTCGACCTGAAGCTCCCGTACTCCGTCGAGGCCTACACGGTCACGCGCGCGTGCGCGTCGGGGCTGCAGGCGATCACCAACGCGGTGGCCGCGATCGAGCGCGGCGACGCGGACGTGCTCATCGCGGGCGGGAGCGACTCGACGTCCAACGCCGAGATCAAGCTGCCCCAGAAGGTCGTGCACGCGATGGCGCCGCTCGCGTTCGGCAAGGCGACCCCCGGCGACGTGCTCGGCGTGATGTCGCAGCTCGTCCCGATCTCGGAGATCCTCCCCAAGCGCCCGCGGATCGCGGAGCGCACCACCGGGCAGGTGATGGGCGAGGCCGCCGAGGAGATGGCGCGCCGAAACGAGATCTCGCGCGAGGCGCAGGACGAGCTCGCGGTGCGCTCGCACCACCGCGCCGCCGCCGCCGTGCGCAGCGGCCGGTTCGACGACGAGGTCTTCGCGGTCGAGCTCCCGAACGGGGATCGCGTCCACACCGACGACCTGATCCGCGCGGACACCAGCGTCGAGAAGCTCGAGCGCCTCCGGCCGGTGTTCTCGAAGCAAGGCACCCTGACGGCGGGCAACTCGAGCCCCCTCACCGACGGCGCCGCCGCGGTGCTCCTGATGAGCGAGGAGAAGGCCAAGGCGCTCGGCTACACGCCGCTCGCCGCCTTCCGGAGCTGGTCCTACGTGGGCGTCGATCCGGGGGACCAGCTCCTCATGGGCCCGGCGCTCGCGATGCCGTTCGCGCTCGAGCGCGCGGGCATGAAGCTCGGCGACATCGGCTTCGTGGACATGCACGAGGCCTTCGCCGCGCAGGTGCTCGCCGTGATCAAGATGATCGGCAGCAAGGCCTTCGCGAAGGAGCGCCTCGGGCGCGACGAGGCGGTCGGTGACGTCGACATGGAGCAACTCAACTTGCACGGCGGGTCGGTCGCGATCGGCCACCCCTTCGGCGCGACGGGCGCGCGGATGGTCACGACCGTGGCCAACGAGCTCGCGCGCGGCGACAAGGAGACGGCGCTGCTCGGCATCTGCGCCGCGGGCGGCCTGGGCGCCGGCGCGGTGATGGAGCGCGTGAGCTGATCGTCAGCGGGATCCGAACGGCGGGCGGCCGGCGAGGAAGAGGCACATCCCGTGGCTCCTGAAGTCGCTCATGCGCATGATCTTCATCCCCCCGATCCCCGGATCCATCACGTGCAGGCATGGCCCGTAGCTCGGGATCTCCGTCCAGCCGCTCACGAGCACGACGTGCGACGTCGGCGGATCTCCGCCGTTCGTGTAGATGAGCGCCAGGTAGCCGAGCTTGCGTAGGGGCATGTCGATCTCGCCCATGAGATCGACGCGATCGCACCGCTTCGCCCTCGAGGCCATCAAGCGGAGGTCGGAGAGCATCCTCTCGTAGTTGGCCGACCCCAGCTCGAGGTGTCCATACGTCTTGGGGTCACCCTTCTCGCCGTACCGGGCCACGAGCTGGAACTGGGTCAGGTACGTGCGATCGGGGTCGACGTTGAGGTAGCTCTCGAGCGCGGAGGCCCAGCAGTAGAACTTGCTCTTCTGCAGGACGCCCGGCGGATCCTTGAGCCGGTAGCCACTCGGTTTGCGGGCGACGGGGGTGAGCGCGACGGGCACGAGCTCCGGCTCCGCGACGTCGTCCCAGAGCGAGTCGCCTCGGGGGAAGTCCTCCAGCCCCGCGACCACGTTGGGGTAGACGTAGTCGTCCGGCTCGGCCGTCGCGTGGAGCCGGTCCGTCTTGCGGCGCAGCCACTCTGGATACTCCTCGGATCCCGCCTGGGAAACCGACCCCGTCGCGACGGGTGGCTGAACGCCGAGCGCGGCGTCGAAGAAGAAGAGCTCGACGCGGCGATCCTCGGCGCTCGCGTTCGAGGCGTCCGCGCCCTCGAGGGGGAAGTGCTCGCCGGCCCCGTGGGTCACGACGTGCACCCCCTCGGGGAGCGTCGTTCCGTCGCGGTGCATGTAGTCGCCGACGAGCTGCGCGCGCGTGAGGGGACCGATGCGCCCGTCCACCTCGAGCGGCGCCCAGCTCGGGGCGCGGTCGGCGCCCTCGAGCGCGTCGTGCCACCGCTGGTAGTCCGCCACCCCAGTGGAGGTCAGCCCACGGTCGGCCAGCGCCGCCATCATCCTCCGATCCTCCGGAGCACCCCAGCGCTTCTCGTCGGGCACGGACGCCGCGTACCACCGGACCCACGCGTCGACGTCGTCGGTCAGGTACGCGCGCAGAGACTCGGCGCGCTCGAGCGCGAGCTGCGCGTTGTAGGCGGCCTGGCCGCTCTTGTCGGTGTGGCCGACGATCAACAGATCGCACACGTCGAGCTCGCGGTAGAGCTCGGTGATCCGAGACAGCGCCGGGAGCCCCGGGGGCAGGAGGAAGCATTTGTTCTTGTCGAAGTTGAGGCCGGCCAGCCGCGCGATCGGGACGCCCGGCTGAAGGCTCACCCGCAGCCGCAGCTCGTTCTGGAGCGCGTGCGCGGGCGACCCTCGCCGGCTCCAGAAGGGCAGCTCGACGTCCGCTCGATCCCAGCCCTGGCGAGGCACCCCGCGGGGGCGGTCCCAGCGCTCGCGAAGCGCGGCGATCAGCGCGGCGTCGTAGGTCACGCTGACCACGGCGCGCGCCGTGCCGCCTGGCGCAGGCGCGCGGGCGACGCCCGCGCCGTCCGTGGTGGAGGGTGCGACTCGACCCGCCACGCGGAAGCTGACCTCGACGCCCGACAGCGCCTCGCCGAGCTCGTCCACGAGCTCGACCTCGAACCAGGTGTCCGGGCGCACCTCGGTGGGCCGCGTCGGGGTGGTGGGCTGCTCGCGTGGGGCGCTGGGATCGACCACCGGGGCGGTCGCGCCAAGGGCGGTGTGCGCGCCATCGAGGCCCACGTACAGTCGAGCCTCGCCGCTGCGGATCGCGTCCTCGAGCAGCCGCTGACCATCTCGCGCCTGGAGCCAGGTGGGCAGGCCGCTCGGGTAGCGCGCCGCCCGCAGCCACGCACGCACGACGCCATCGTCGAGGTGGCTGACCGTGGCTGGCGTGAGCGGTCGGACCTCGGAGGCGCCCGGCGGGGGCGGCTCCCACCAAGGAAGGAGGAGCACGTCGCCGCTCCCGAAGCCGATCACGACGGCCCCCCCCGCACGACGCGAGAAGCGAGCCCATCGAACGGCAGCAGCGGGAGCGCGAGCGCACGCCGCCACGCTCTCCGGGGCGGAGAAAGCACGGTGGACCTCCAGGGTGGTCACGGCGGCGAACGTCAGCCGCGTCGTGTTCCAGCAAGCTGGTCCCGGGCTCCGCGACAGTCGAGGAAGGCTTTGTTGCAACGTGTTGCGCGACCGGCTCCGCGACGTCGCCCCGGTGCAAGCCCACGACGCAGCACGTGCATCGTGCCCCGGCCTCGTCGATCACCTCGCTCGATGCGCGCGACGACGGTCTTGCCCTTCCATGAGAGGCCAGCGCCGATCGCGGCCCAGCTTAACGCCGACCAGCCCGGCCATCGGCAGCGGCGCGCGGGTCGGCCGCGGTGGCGGTCTCGGGGAGCCGGGACCGATCGATCGCGCTTCAGGGCGCCGAGAGGCGGTCGCGGAGGGCCTCGAGGCGTTGCCGTCGACGGGGCTCGAGGTCGGTCTCCGCGAGCGCTCGATCCACGACGACGACGGCGCGCTCGGGGAGGTACTGGCGCAGCACGCGAGCGGGGCCGTCCCCCTCGCCGGACTCCGAGGCGAGCGCGACGAGATCCACGACCAGGCGCGGGTCGCCGGCCGCCGCGGGGTCGGCGCGGAGCGCGCGCTCGTAGCTACCCACGGCCATCGCGCGCATCCCGCGCCCGGCGAAGGTGTGGCCGAGGAGGAGCTGCGCGTAGACGTCGTCCGGGTGCTCGCGGGCGTGCTGTCGCAGATCGCGCAGCACGGTCCCGTCGAGAGGGAGCCCCGCGAGGACGTCCGCGCGGGCCGCGGCCACGGGCGCCGCCAGCGCGTCGGGCCGCGACCACGGATCGGGCGACTCGTCCTCGGGCTCGATCTCGGGCGCCTCCCCCGCCGGCTCCGCTCGCTCGACGGGGGGCGGGGGCGCGTCGGCGACCTCGTCGTCTCCTCCGAGCGCGTAGGTCCCGAGGCACGCAGCCGACACGAGCGCGAGCGCGGCGCACCCCCCGCCGAACGCGAGGAGCGCGAGCCGAGCGTCGAGCGACGAGGACGTCTTCGGCGGGGCCGCGGCGGGCGGCGCGGCGATCGGCGGCGGGCTCGGCGGGAGGGGGGCCGCGGCGGGCGGCGGCGCGGCCAGCGTGGCCGGGTCGTGGAGCGCCTCGAGCGCGGCGATGAAGGCCGCGGCGTCCTCGAAGCGGTCGTCGCGCTCCCGCGCGAGCGCCTTCACGAAGAACGCCTCGAGCTCCGGGCTCGTCGGCGCGTCCGGGGCCGCCTCGCTCAGCGACGGCGGGTCCTGCGTGCGCTTGGCGATCAGGACCTCGCGGATCGTGCCCTCGAAGGGTCGACGGCACGCGAGCATCTGGAAGAAGATCACCCCGATCGCGTAGAGATCGGCCCGCGCGTCGGCCTCCTCGGTCGTGAGCTGCTCGGGCGCGAGGTAGCGCGGCGTGCCGAAGCGGCGGTCCGCGCTGGTCAGCTTGCGACCGCCGTGGGCCTCGCCGAGCTTCGCGAACCCGAAGTCGAGGACCCGCACGTGGTCCCCGAGCGTGTCGAGCTCGGTGAGGAACACGTTGTCGGGCTTCAGGTCGCGGTGGAGGAACCCCTTCGCGTGGGCGTAGGCCAGCGCCCCGACGAGCTGGGTCACCAGCCGAACCGCCCGCTCCCACGGGAGGCGATGGCCGTCTTCGAGGAGATCCCCGAGCGAGCGCCCGGGCAGCAGCTCCATCACGAGATATGGCAAGCCGTTCTGCACCCCGAAGTCGAGCAGCGAGACGATGTGAGGATGGGAGAGCGCGGCGAGCACCTTCGCCTCGCGCTCGAAGCGCCCGCGAAGCTCGTCGTCCTCCGCGATCGCGTCGTGGATCACCTTCACGGCCACGTCGCGGTCGAGCTGCTCGTCTCGGCACTGGAAGACGGTCGCCATCCCGCCGTGACCGAGCACCGCGTCGACGCGGTAGCGATCGCCGAGCTGGGCGCCGAGGAGCGCCTCCGCCTCCGCGGTGTGCGCGGGCTCCTCCACGTCCGGAGCACGAACCGGCTTGGAGCGGCGCTTCGCCTGATCGTAGCCGAGGGTCCGGACGCGCCGAGGCTTCGCTCGCCCCTCGCCCTGCTCGGCGTCGTCGTCCATCGTCGTCAGAGTACGCGCACGCGGCGCTCCGACCGAGCGAAGCTAGGGCGTGCCGCCGGTGGACTCCTCGTCCTCGCCCGGGACGCCGCCGCACTCTGCGCCACACGAGGCGCCACATGAGGCGGCGGTGGTCGGCGCGCGCTGGACGCTGTCGGGGCTCGCCACCGGCGCCGCGGGGCGCGCTGCGCGCGCGGGGGCGGCGCGGCGCCCGGGGGCCTCGGGCGGAGGAGGCGGCGCCTCGTCGGCGGCCATGAAGCCCTCGGGCGGCGGCTCCTCCGCGGGATCCGCCTCGGCCTCGGCCTCGACCGCATCGTCGCTCGGCGCCGGCGTGGGCGTGGCCTCGGTGCCCGCCGTCGACGCGGCCGGCGCCTCCTGGGTGGGCTCGGCGGCGATCTCCGCTGGCTCGTCGGCGCGGCCGCAGGCGGCGAGACCGAGCGTGGCGGTGGCGGCGACGATGATGCGTTGCTTGAGATCCGGCATGTGGGCGCAGTCTAGCAACCCCGACGCGCGAGGAGAGCTTGGAGGAGGCCCAGAAAGTGGCCCCCTTGGCGCAATGGCGTGCCTAATCGTGCCGTGAGCGCCTGTCACAGCCCCGCCGCGGGCCTGACATGGATGTCACGCATTGGTGGCTTCCTGGCCTGTCGCCCATCCACTGGCGCGACCGGGATGTCACCCCTTTGGGGTCGTTCCGCTCCCTGGAGGCCATGACGCACCGTGGCATGGCGACTGCAAAGCCCTGTACGGGCGACCCCTTCGCCTCTTCCTTCCTTGCCCCCTCTCGAGCTTTGAGCCGTACCCGACGAAATCTGCTTTGCGCCCCCACGCTGGGCGCGCTCGTGATCGCGCTGGCGATCGCGACGCCCGCCGGGGCCGACGCGCAGGACTCGCCGTACTGCCGCCGGGTGCGCGCAGAGGCCGAATCGCGGGCGTTCTTGATGTTTTCGCCACGGCTCGCGGTGCAGGGCCTCCATGTCCCCCTCGTCGGCGGGACCACGGGCACCGGGATCGTGCAGGGGCAGGAGTGGCAGGCCCGCGCCGCTCTCTCCTTCTCACCGATGGACATGATCCGCGGCGCCTACGTGCTCGATCAGGCCAGCGCGGACTGCGATCGGCGGATCGTGGGCGAGGAGATCCAGCGCGCGCTGTCGATCGGGACCAGCTACGGCCGCTCGCATTCGCTGCGTGCGCAGCTCTCGTACTTGCAGTCGCAGCAGCCGGCCATCGAGCAGCTCCTCGCGGACGCGCAGGCGGCGCGGGACGAGCAGCTCATCACGATGCACCAGCTCAACGACGTGCGGCTGCGGGCGAACGCGATCGCGCGCCGGATGCAGTCGCTCGAGGCCGAGATCGAGCGCCTCGACGAGGACGACGCGGACCGCGGCGCGACGGAGCGTCCGCTGCGCGCGCAGCTCGACGACTACGAGGGGCGCTCCATCGATCTCGCGCGCGCGCAGTCGGATCTGCGCCGGCTCAACCCCTGGCAGATCAACGTCAGCGCCGGGATCGTGCCGCTGTCGACGTTCGACTGGTTCGGCGCGGTGGAGCTCTCGTACAACCTTGGCGGGATCGCGCAGCAGTTCGCCGAGGATCGCGCCGTCGAGGCGCGCGCTGACGAGATCCGAGAAGCCAGCTACGAGGTGCGCCACGAGGTGGAGCGCTTCGAGGAGCGGATGCGCACGAGCACCCGCGACCTGCGCGACGCGCTGCGCCTGCTCGACGCACAGGCGGAGCTCATGGACGAGCAACGGGATTTGCTCACACGAACGAGCGAGGAGACGGCCGAGGCCCAGCACTCGCTTCGAATGGTCGAGATGAATCGCATCGAGCTCGAGAGCGACCGCGTCTACCGACGCACGCTGCTCGCGGAGCGCGAGGCGATCAGCGGAGGAGACGACGATGAGCGCTGAGCGCACGACCCTCGACGAGGAGCGCCAGTACGCGACCCCCGGCATCGGCACGCGCCTGATGTCCCTGACCGCCCTGATCCTGGTCGCCCTCGGCCTCGGGTGGCTCGTGATCTCGCTGGTGTCGTTGTTCACGGACTCGTGGATCGCCCCGGCGAACCTGTCCCCCGACAACGACGCGGTGGTGCAGCTCAACGTGCAGGTCACGCGGCACATCGCCGAGGTGGAGCGCGCCGACGCGGAGCGGATCCGGATCGACCAGCAGATCGGCGCGATCGACACGTCGCTCGCCCGGCTCGCGCAGCTCGGCGACAACACCCGCGACATGTTCCAGTGGGGCGCCGACGTGCAGGGCCAGTCGGCCGAGGCGATCGAGCGCAGCGTCCGCAACCTGCGGCAGCAGCACCGGATGCTCGAGGGGCTGCGCGACCGTCAGCAGGAGCGCACCGACCGCACGCGCCAGCAGCTCGCCGAGGGCCTCGTGGGCCGGCGCGAGCTCGACGCCGCCGAGCAGGCGCTCGATCAGTACGAGCTGCAGATCACGAACAACCTGCGCGCGATCAACGAGGCGCAGCTCCAGCTCGAGCAGGCGCGCCTGACGTCGAGCACGCTGCGCCACACCGCCAACGGGCAGCCGACCGACGCGGGGCCGATCGGCGGGCAGATGCCCGAGGTCGTGAACCGGCAGGAGGCGATGATGCGCATCGACCTCGAGGTCATCGAGCTGCAGGCCGAGCGCCGCGGGCTCGAGGCGATGCGCGACGTCGCGCAGCGCAACCTCGGGCGGATGCGTGAGGCCCTCGACCAGATCCAGGCGCGGCCGCTCTGGCAGGCGACGCAGCGCAGCGTCGACGTCGCGTTCGTGCCCTACGAGCAGCTCGAGGGCGTCCGCCCCGGCGACGACGTCGTGCAGTGCACCTGGGGCATCTTCGCCTGCCATCGCGTCGGCACGGTGCGCGAGATCATCCCTGGCGAGATCGTGACGCCCGACCCCTGGGGCGAGCTGGCGCGCGGTCGATTCGTGGTCCTCGACCTGACGGACTCCGAAGCGGTGCAGGAGCGAATCCTGCGGGTCTCCACGAGGTGAGCTGAAGCCGTGTCGTGGTCCAAGGTCATCTGGTTCTTCTCGAACGCCGGCCCGATCGACATCATCGGTCCGCTGATGCTGCCGCTCGGCATCGGCCTGGTGCTGTACCAGTGCAACTACTGGTACATCCTGCTCAAGGCGCTGTGGCGGCGCTACCGCGGCGAGCCGATGCCGCGGCTGGACGCCAAGAGCCAGCTGCCGGTCGTCGCCACCGTGCCCTCGCTCCTGCGCAACCGCGGTGAGCTCGAGGCCATCGAGGCGGCGATCGAGAGCCTGCTCGGCAACGAGTACCCCGGCCCGATGACGATCGCGGCCTGCGTCGACGGCACCAACGAGCGCCCCGAGCTGTACCGCGAGCTGAAGCGCTGGGTGAAGGGGCTCGAGATCACCGACCCGCACGTGCGCGTCTTCGTCGCGGGCCATCACCCGCGCCGCGGCAAGGGCGTCGCGATCGACACCGGCATCCTCGAGGTCGTGCGCCGCGTCGAGTCGGGCGCGATCCCGCCCGAGCACGCGCCGGTCGTGTTCTTCAACGTCGACGCCGACTCCGAGCTGTCGCCGGGCGCCATCGAGCTGATGGTGCACACCTTGTTGCGCCCCTCACGCCTCACCGGCGCGCCCGCGATGGTGGTGACGAGCCACGTCGCGGTGCCGAAGAAGCATTACTGGAAGGGCTGGCGGCACCTCTTCTCGACGCCGGGGATCATCGCGCTCTCGGTCGCGCGCGAGTACGCGGTGTCGCTCGGCCTGGGCCGCAACAACAGCCGCCTGCTCCCGCACTGCGGCGCGTCCGGCGCGCTCTACTGCACGTGGTTCGAGGTCGCCGAGGCGGCGCCCAAGTACGCGCGCTTCATGATGAAGCTGACCGTGAAGGACTGGCTCCGCTGGTGGATCGGCGAGGCCCCGCCGTCCTTCGAGGCGCAGCGCGGCTCGCTCGAGCCGCTCCCCGAGGCCATCGCGGGCATGGGCGACGACACGTGGATGACGTGGTTCGCCATGGCCGCGCGCGTCCGGCCGGATCGCTCGATCGACTTCGAGTACCCGCGCACCCCGATGCACGCCGCGTGGCGCGCGCTCGTGACGTACTTCGCGCGGCCGTTCCGGTACGACCACCGCGCCAAGATCTACACGGCGACGCCGACCGCGGTGAAGGCGCTCTTCAAGCAGCGCATCCGCTGGAACATCTCGCGGATCTGGACGGTGCACCGCTGGTACCCGGGCCTCGCGTTCGCGTGGACGGTGGGCCTCCCCGCGCTGCTCGACGTGGTCCTCGTGACGGCGTTCCACATCATGATCGTCGTCGGCATCCTCCTGATGCCGTTCATGAAGACCCCGACCATGTGGTTTGCGGTCCTGATCCTCGTGGAGATGGCGTTCTTCGTGGAGCGCTCGCTCTCGACGATCTTCGCGCTCTTCGTGGACGGCACGCTCCGCAAGAACGCGCGGCTGCTCCTCGCGTTGCCGACGGCCGGGATCTTCCACTTCCTGTTCAACATCTTCACGACCATCGTGGGCTTCTTCCGGCTCGTAATGGGCTTCGGCTACAACTCCGGCTTCTCGCCGGAGCGCACGCTGATCCTCGGCGGCAGCTCGCGCATCGCCCTCGCCTACCGCGCGACGCGCGCGTTCAAGCTCGCGGTCCGCTCGGCCGTCCGCGGCGACGTGCCCTTCGGCCTGTGGTGGTTCGGCTGGCAGGCGACGCCCTGGACGAAGAACGGCTACGCCGGCTGGGATGGACCGCCCAAGCGGCCCAAGCCGCCGAGCGCGCCGCCGGTCGTCGAGCCGGTGTCGACCCCGGTGGCGCACCCGCCGATGGCGGTGCCCGCCCGGGTGTCGTCGGTGGTCGAGCAGCGCGCCCGAACCTCGGCCGCGCCGCCTCCGTACTGAAGGCCTCCGTACTGGAGGAAGGTCAGAGGCCCGCGAAGGCTTCGAACAGGAGCGGCGCGCAGGCCTTGAGGCGCTCGGTGGTGACCGGCGCGCGGTCCCACGTCGCCCAGCTGAAGCGGCGCGTCTCGGTGAGGGCTCCGTCGATCGCGATCGCGAGGCGGACGCCGTCGCTGACCTCGCCCTCGATGGGCTCCGTCGTCGGGTCGTCGTGGACCACCGTGCGCGTCGACGGATCGGCGTACTGCAGGAGCACCCAGGGGAGCGTCAGCTCGATCGCGCGCTCCTCGATCACCACCGCGTCCATGCTCGTCGCCTCGGCGCCGAGGGCACGGACGCGGAGCGCGCCGAGCTCGTAGTCCTCGCCCGCGAAGAAGTAGACGCCGTCGTCGCTGCCGTGGTCGGCGGTCATCTGCCACAGCATCGGCGACCAGGCGCCTCCGTCGCGCGCGACCGACTGGAACGTGGCGACCGCGGGCACCTGGCGGATCGCGTAGAGGTCGTACTCCGACAGCACGCGCATCGTCGCGGAGGTCCCGTCGAGCTCGAGCGCGAGCTCGGAGCGAGCCGTGGTCGCCGTCCCGTCGGGGAGCTCCGCGTCCCCGAGGTCGTCGCGGTAGGTGTCGAAGCCGATCTGCGTGCTCGACGGCGCGGGGCCGCTCAGCTCGACGCGGATGTGCAGCGCGCGCGCGTCGGCGGCCATGAGCACGTCGGTGACGGCGCCCTCCGCCGCGCCCGGCTCCAGCACGCTCTCCCACTCGAGCGGGGGCGGCATGAACGCGATGAGCCCGTAGCTCTGCTGCGGTGTCGTGAGGTCGTGCCAGATCGCGTAGCGGTCGCGCGGGAACGTGCGCTGGTTGGTGATCCAGGTCGGCTTCCACCAGCCGTCTTGCCACTGGAACGCCACGCCGCCCGCGTACCGCGTCTCGTGGATGTCCCGGGTCATGCGCGCGAGCGCCTCGCCCTGCTCGCGCTCCGTGAGCCCGCCGTGGTGCATCCCGGAGTAGCTCGGGTGCGCGCGACCCCAGCTCGACGGGACGCCGTACTCGGCGACCACCATCGGCAGGTCCCGGTAGTAGTCGCGGAGCCGGATCAGGAGGCCGCGGTACGAGTTCGGCCCGAGCTCGTCGGCGTAGGCCCGGTAGCGCGGATCCTCGCTCGCGAACTTCGGATAGTACGGATAGACGTGGTAGCTGATGAAGTGCCCCGCCGGCGCCGCGAAGGGCTCGAGACCGGACAGGTCGATCTGCGTCACGTCCTTGTTCGTCCGCGACGACTCGGTCGGGTGCGACAGCGGATCGAGCTCCATCCAGCTCGAGATCGCGACCGGCCGGCTCTCGCCCCAGCGCGTCTGCTCGAGCTCGACGAGCCGATCGAGCCGCTCCGTGAACCACACCTCCGTCGGCGAGCCCGACGGGAGGCGCATCGTGGCGCCCTCGTAGCTCGTGACCTCCGCGTGATTCGCGTCCGTCCGTAGGACCTCGGTGGCGAGGACCTCGCGGCCGACGAGCCAGCCGATCACCCAGTCGCTCACGTCGGTGGCGTAGGCGTCGAGCTCGCCGTGCACCGACGACACCGTCTCGAGCACCGTGGCGTCGAAGCGCTCGGTCAGCGAGTACAGGTCCTCGCCCTCCGCCGGGTCGATGAGCCAAGCGCCGTGCAGGAGGTAGATCGGCCGCGCCGGATCGTCGCGGTTGTGCGCGTCGAGCGCCTCGTAGAGCGCGGGCGGGTGGCGCGAGTAGACGCGGATCACGTTGATCCCGCCGTCGGCCATCATCGTCATCCAGCGGCCGTACTGCTCGCGCGTGATGGCGCCGCCGTTGGGCCCCGTCCCCGGCACCGCGCCGCCGAGGTTCACGCCGCGGATCGGCACGCGCTCGTAGCGGGTCCCCGACCAGACCCAGAAGTAGTCGCGGCCGACGCGGAAGCGGCCCGTGTAGTCGTCGCGCGGATCCTCGACGCAGGCGCCCGCGTCCTCGTGCCAGCCGTCGAGGCAGCGACCGCAGACCGCGGCGCCGCCCTCGTTCAGGCAGATCCGCTCCGCGCTCGCGCACGCTGTCTCGTCCCAGCAGGGATCCGCGGGCAGGCACGCGCCGTCGTCCGAGTAGCGCCACGCGCCGAGCTCGCACGGCCCGAGCGGGCCCGCGTCGGGGACCGTGGGCACCCGCGCGTCGTGGCCCGCGTCCACGCCGCCGTCGTCGACCGCCGCGTCGGTGCGGGGATCGCTGGGACAGCCGGTGAGGAGCAGTGCCGCAAAGGCCGCCGACGCTCGCGTCAGCGTAAGAGAAGCCACGTGACCCAGAAGGTAGCCAGGATCTTCACCGCGAGCGAGACCGCGAGCAGCCGATACGCGCGCAGCGACGACTGCGACCGCGTCTTGTAGAGCCCGAGCGCGGTGGGGAAGCTCATCACGGAGACGGCGACGACGAGCACCCCGGGCACGATGTTCCGCTGCAGGGGATCGGTGGTCGGGAACCGCGTCCCGACGACGAACGCCGCGACCATCACGACCCACGTGAAGCGGCCGAGCGTGCGGGCGACCTTCGGATCCTCCCACCAGCGCATGCCGTGAGGGCTACACCGCGAGCGGGGCGCAGTCGAAGGGCTCGGCGACGATGGAAGTCACGCGGGCTTCGTGGTACCGACGGGGGGTCGTGCGTGAGCCGGTCGTCTGGGCGCTGTTGACCTCGCTCCTCCTGGTCGCGTCCAGCGCTCGTGCGCAGGAAGACGAGCCCGCCCCCACCCCGCCGGCCGCGCCCGTGCTGACGCCGCCGCGGCTCATCGAGGCGCCGCCGGTCACCCTGCCCGAGGGCGCCGAGCCGCTGCCCGAGGACGTGTCGGTCGAGCTGACGATCCTGATCGGCGTCGACGGAACCGTCTCCGAGGTGAGCATCGCGACGCCGATCCGCGAGGACGTCGACGCGATGGTCCTCGAGGCCGCGCAGGGCATGCGCTTCGAGCCGGCCACCCGCGACGGAGAGCCGATCCCCGCGCGCGTGCGCTTCCGGTATCGGATCTCCCCGCCCGCGCCGCCGCCCGAGCCCGACCCGCCGCCGGACGTCGAAGGGCCGCCCGACGCCACCGATCCGGAGGCGACGGAGGCCACGGACGACGCCGCGCCGCCGCCCGAAGAGGCGATCGACATGTCGGTGTTCGACGCCGCCGCGACCGAAGAGCTCGGCGTCGTGGCCGAGGTGATCCGCCCCGAGGCCGGCGCGGCCGAGCGCATCACGCTGCAGGCCGAGGAGCTGACCACGGTCCCGGGCACCTTCGGCGAGCCGCTCCGCGTCGTGGCCACGCTCCCCGGCGTCGTGCGCAGCCCGTTCGGGCTCGGGTTCTTCCTCGTCCGCGGCGCGAACTTCCAGAACACCGGCTTCTTCGTCGACGGCTTCCCGGTCCCGCTGCTCTACCACCTCGGCGCGGGCCCCGCGGTCATCTCGTCGCGCTTCGTGCAGCGGCTCAACTTCTACCCGGGCGGCTACCCGTCCTCGCTCGGCCGCTACAGCGCCGGCGTGGTCGCGCTCGAGACCGCGCCGCCGCCGACCGACTCGATCCGCGGCGAGGCGTCGATCGATCTGTTCCGCGCCGAGGCGCTGCTCGTGGTGCCGTTCGACGAGGGGCGCGGCTCCGTCGCCGCCGCGTTCCGGCGCTCGTACTACGAGCTGCTGCTGCCCCTCGTGCTCGACGGGCTCAAGCTCGAGTACACCGACTACCAGGTCCGCGCGGACTACCGGGCCGACGAGCACCTGAGCCTGAGCCTGTTCTTCTTCGGCTCGGACGACCGCCTCGATCAGACCGGCACGTTCGGCGGCGGCACCGCGTCCGAGGGCACCAGCACCGCGTTCGGCTACGACTTCCAGCGCCTGATCGGGCGCATCGACATGCGGCTCCCGGAGCGGGTGCGGCTGAGCGTGTCGGGCATGCTCGGCCGCGACGGCAACAGCTTCACCAACGCGATGCCGGGCACCGACGGGCTCCGGTTCGCGCTCTCGAACAGCTACCTCGCGCTCCGCGCAGATACGCAAGTCCCGTGGACGGAGGAGCTGCAGACCAACTTCGGGTTCGACATCAACGCGATCGTCTTCAACGTCGACGCGACCGCGTTCGTGCCCAACGGCCTCGGCCAGTACCCGGCCCCCGCGTTCACCCCGCAGGCCGCCGAGGTGAACCAGGTCGCGATTCGCGCGCTCGCGGCGCTCTACCTCGAGCAGATCTTCCGCTTCGGCCCCGTCGAGATCAGCGCGGCGGGCCGCTTCGACTACATGCGCTACGGCGACGTCTCCGAGGTGTTCCCGGACCCGCGCGCGGTCATCCGCTGGCAGGTCGTCCCGGAGCTCCTGCTCAAGGCCGCGTCGGGCCTCTTCACGCAGCCGCCGAGCGCCTTCCAGACGGGCCGCGTGGGCACCCCGAACCTCCCGCCGAACCGGTCGTGGCAGTCGTCGTTCGGCGCCGAGCTCACCCTGCCCGAGCACATCGAGATCCACTCGACGTTCTACTACAGCCACATGTTCGACATCTCGCGGCAGACCAACCGCGTGATCGACACCCCGGACGGTCCGCAGCGGCAGTTCTTCGTCGCCGACGAGGAGGGCCGCGCGTACGGCCTCGAGCTCCTGATCCGCCGCCGCATCGAGCAGGGCCTCTACGGCTGGCTCAGCTACACCCTCAGCCGATCCGAGCGCCGGCGCGACGGAGCCGAGTGGCGGCCGTTCGCGTTCGACCAGACCCACACGCTGAACATGGCGCTGAGCTACGCCGTCGACGGCTGGCGCTTCGGCGCCGCGTTCCAGCTCTCGACGGGCCGGCCGACCAACACGCTCGTCTCCACGATCTACGACGCGGACGAGGACGCGATCGACCCGACCTTCCTCCCGCGCGGGCAGCGGCTCGAGCCGTTCACGCGCCTCGACCTGCGCATCGATCGCGACTTCGACATCGGCCCCATCCGCGGCTCGGTCTACGTCGACGTCCAGAACGTCTACAACGCCACGAACAACGAGGGGACGTTGTTCTCCTACGACTACTCGCAGACGGCGGCCGTCCCCGGCCTGCCGATCCTGCCCACGATCGGGATCCGGGGGTCGATCCAATGAGGCGCTACCAGCCCGTTGAAGTACTCCGTCAGATGCATCGGCGAGCGCGACGTCGTGTCCAGCGCGCCGGGCCGAGGTCGGAATGCCGAGGCATTTCGACCGAGCGACTGGCGTGCTGGGCGCGGCGTCCCGCCGGCGAGGCGCGGACAGCGAGTGTTTCAACGGGCTGCTACCTCACCGCGCTGAGCGCGCTGATCCTCGCGACCGGCTGCCTCGATCTCAACTTCGATCCGGCGAGCATCGTGAAGGGGCCGCGCATCCTCGCGATGCGCGCCAACCCGCCCGAGGCGCTCTTCGGCGAGGACGTCCATTTCGAAGCGCTCGTCGTGGACGCGACGGGCGAGGACCTCACGAGCCAGCCGGGCGTGACCGTTCGCTGGACGGTCTGCCTCAGCCTCGGGCAGATCCTCGAGGCGGCGGGGCTCGGCGGCAACAGCGGCTTCACCGACGGCTGCTCGCCCGAGGAGACGCTCGTGCTCGAGGAGGACGGCGCCCCGAACCGCGCGGTCCTGCCCGGCGAGGTGCTGATGGCGGTGATCGCGATGATCCCGATGACCCCGCCCGACGAGCCGATCCCCGACCCGGGGATCCCCGGCGTCGATCCCGGGATCCTGTCGTCGCTCGCCACGGTGATCGCGGAGGTGGGCGTGCCGCTCGCCGCGCGCGTCGACGTGTCGCGCGACGGCGAGGTCCTCCTCAGCGGCTACAAGCGCTTCGCGATCACGACGCGATCGGGCGCGACCCTCAACCCACCCCCGCCGCGCTTCTCCATCGGGGACCTCGAGCTGAGCGCGCGCGGCGGCGGCGACCCGCACGCGTGCGTGTCCGCGGACGGATCGATCGCGAGCGCGGCGGTCGGCGAAGAGGTCACGCTCGCCCCGTATGCGCTCGAGGAGCCATGGCTCGAGGACTACCCGGTCTTCGATCTCGGCGGCGAGATCATCATCAACTCCGAGACCGCCTACTACTCGTGGTTCTCCACCGGGGGCGCGTTCTCGACGGAGATCTCGCAACGTCCCTTGCGCGACTCGAGCTGGGTGGCGCCGGACGTCGCCGGCACCTACCCGATCTTCCTCGTCGTCCGCGACGGCCACCTCGGCCTGTCGTGGTGCCGCGCCGACGTCGAGGTCCGAGCCAACTGAGGCCGTCACTCGGCGGGGATGCCGAGCACGGTGATGGCGAGGGCGACGAGGGTGAAGGCGCCGCCACCCGCGATGACCAGGCCTCGATTCGGGGCGTCCGGGGTTCGGTAGGCGGTCACCGCCGCGACCGCGCACTGGAGCGCGTAGAAGAGGGCGAACGCGCGCGACGCCAGGGTGATGACGGACAGGACGTCGGTCAGCCAGGTCACGCCGATCGCGAGGCCCCCGATCCCCAGGTAGCTCCCGCGCGGGCTCAGTTGTCGGAGGAGCGTGTGGAGCAGGCCGGCGCAGCCCGCGTCGTCGGCGACCGCGGCCGAGAGCTGGCTCCCGATCGCGGCCACCACGATGAGCACCGGCAGGACCATCGCGACCGGCGCGACGAGGCTCACGATCGCGGTGACGTCGGCGTCGAGGGCCTGCCCTTCGAAGAGCGGGAGCATCAGCGTGACGAACACCAGGTAGATGACGCTCGCGAGGAGCTGCGCCACGCGCATGGTGCGGGCGCGCTCGTCGGCCGGGTGCTCGGCGCCGAGGAAGCGGGACGTCTCGAAGCCCTGCACCACGATCAGGAGGCCGAGCACCACGCGGGCCGCGTGCGTCGCGTCCGGATCCCGAGGCAGCGCCGGGATCGCGAGCCCCCCGCTCACCGCGAGCGAGCCGTCGTGGAGCATCAGCGCCACGAGGAGCGCCGTGATCATCCCGAGGTTGAGGCTGATCGCGTATGCCTCGAGCCGCTCGAGCGCGCGGAGCCCCCACGCCGCGCCGACGAGGGCCATCGCGCCGAGCAGGCTCGAGGCGAGGATCCGGCTCCAGACGAGATCGTGGATGCCGAAGCGGTCGAGCACGAACGTCGAGAGCAGCGCGACGTAGTAGGTGATCGAGACGATGTAGGCGCCGGCGAGGACCACGTGAGAGGCCTGCTCGAGCCGCCGCGCGAGGTCGCGCTCGAGCTCGGCCCAGTGCGGCCTCGAGCCCTCGCGATGCCCGCGGTGCAGCCAGTGCTCCTTCGGCTCCTGCCCCTCGGTCGCCGCGTCGTCGAGCTCGGGCTCGGCGTAGCGGATGTTGAAGCGGATCAACGCCCCCATCCCGAACGCGACGAGCAGCAGCCCCCCCATCGCGAAGGGCGCGTAGGCCCCCACCTCGGCCGCGAGCAGCGGCGCCGAGACGAGGAAGCCGCTGCCCATGATGGAAGACAGCGGCGTCACCGTGGCCCGCCACGCGCGGGAGGCGCGGACGCGCGGGTGCAGCGCGAGCACCCCGGCGACCGCGAGCGCGGTCACGAGGATGACGACGTTCATCGCCGCCTCCGGCCGAGGCCGCGGCTCAAGGGCACATGGAGAAGTGCTCGCGCGCGGGCGGCATGCAGGCGCAGAGCGCCTCGTCGGGGGTGAGGCACGGCCCGATGTCCGCGCTCGTCAGGTAGTTGCAGACCGTGTACATGCCGGTGGTCGGACACGGCGCGCCGACGAAGCCGCCGCAGAACGGGCGGGCCTCTCCCATCGGCGGCAGGCACGCGTGGCGGAAGGTGTCGCAGGTGTAGCCGCCGCCGCACTCCGTGTCGGACGTGCACGGCTTGCCCAGGTCGTCGCAGAACAGCCCGCCGTCCGTGGGCGTCGGGCCCGCGTCGGAGGTGCCGGCGTCCGCGCCGCCCGCGTCGGCGCCGCCTCCGTCGGTGCCCTCGCCGCCGTCGACGTCGGGGCCCGCGTCGGATCCGCCGCCCCCGTCGGAAGCGCCGCCATCCGTCGCCGAGGCCGCGTCGATCGCGCCGCCGTCACCCGGGAGCGTCCCGCCGTCGGAGTCGGTCCCGCCGCCACAGGCGGAGGCCAGCACGAGGCAGAGGCTCGAGAAGAAGAAAGCTCGGCTCATGCGGCGAAGCGTAGCACCGCGATCGGCGAGGGGACCTCGGTCACCCGAAGTGGGCGAGGGCCGCGCGGACCTGAGCGGCCGTGAACGGCTTGTCGAGGCGCCGCTCGGGCGGGAGCGATCGGAAGAGCGCGCGGTCCTCGGCCGTGACCGCGCCCCCCGTCATCACCACGACGCGCTCGGCGAGCTTCGGGTGGTGCTCGCGGATCCAGCTCGTGAGCTCCACGCCGCTGGTGTCGTCGAGCATCAGATCGCAGAGGATCGCGTCGAACGCCCCGTGCTCGAGCTCCTCACGCGCCTCGCTCCCCGACGTCGCGACGGTCACCTCGTGCTCCTCGAGGAGCAACCGCAGGGTGAGGCCGATCCGAGGCTCGTCATCGATGACAAGAAGGCGCATGGCTTGGCGCGAAGCTAACGGGGCGATGGTCGAGCGGTCAACGACCCACGACGCGGTACGGTCGGGGGGTCCATGTCCTCGATGAGGCGCCACCCCCTGTCCCTGGTGCTCGCGTTCGCCCTCGCGCCGCTCGGGCTGGCCGCGTGCGCCGGCACCGAGCCGGTCGATGGCGGGCTGTCGGGCGCGTCGCAGTGGGCGGCGGCGCGGGCGCTGTGGCACATCGATCGCGATCCGGCGGCCTACCGCGCCTGGATCGAGATCGACCCGGCCACCCCGGAAGGGCGCGAGGCTCACCGCCTCCTCGCCGAGGCGGAGCCCCACTACCGCCGCGGGATCGAGCGGGTGCGCGGCGGCGACCCCGAGGCGCGCGAGTCGTTCGAGCGGGCCGTGCGCATCGCCCCGATGGATCCCGTGCTCTACCTCCCGCTCGCGAGGGCGTTCCGGGACCAGGGCCGCGCCGACACCGACAACCCGCACCTCTTCATCCGGGCCGCCGAGTACTACAGGAAGTTCATCGCGCTCGTCCCTCACGACCCGCGCACCGAGGAGGCCCGCGCCGAGCTCGCCGAGATCGACCCCGAGGGCTCACGCCTCTTCGCGCCCCCCGGCGAGGTCGGCGAGGCGGCCAGCCAGCCGCTCCCGGCGCCGCAGGAGGTCGCGACCTGGCCGCTCTGGGTCGCCGTCGCCGCGCTCGCGCTCGCGGTCGCCGCGATCGGGCTCCTGCTGTGGCGGTCGCGGGAGCGCCTCGAGTCGCTCGACTCGCTCGCGGAGCGGAAGCCCGAGCTGCACCCCGCCATCCACTACCTCGTGAGCAGCCTCCGGCACGAGCTGCTCAAGCACCGCATCGGCGCGGTCGGGTCCGCCGTGGACGCGCTCCGCGAGGGCCGCGCGTCGGAGGCGCAGATCGAGTTCCTCCGCGGCCGACTCTACGGCGGCGAGCCGCTGACCGACGCGTGGCACGGGCACCTCGCCGCGTTCCGGCGCGCCCTCGGCCCCGAGCTCGACCTGCACCGCGCCGACAAGCACTTCCGGGCCGGCGGTCGCGCCATCGAGGCGATCGCCAAGCTCGAGAAGCGCCTCGCGGCGGGGGACGCCCGCGCCTTCGAGAAGCTCTCCACCGCGCACGCGACCCTGCGCGAGCTCGACAAGCGGCTCGGTCAGCTCGCGCAGCGGCTCGTGCGCACCTCGGTGGACGGCGCGCTCTTCCGCGACGTGGTCGACGCGGTCCGCGGCGAGTACGCGGCGGGCGCGGTGCAGCTCGACGAGGTGGTTATCCGCTCGCCCGAGCCCGCGCCCTTCGTGGAGGTCTTCCGGGTCGACCTCGTGCTCGTCCTCAAGAACGTGGTGCGCAACGCGATCCTCGCCGTCGCCAGCGAGGAGCCGCCCCGTCGCATCGGCCTCGACGTCGACACCCACGTGGAGCTCACGGGTGAGGAGACCGTGCGCATCCACGTCCGAGACACCTGCCCTCAGGAGCTCACGACGGAAGACATCTACGCGCGCCGGATGAGCCGCGGCCTCGGCCTCGTGACCGCCGCGCTCTCGCGCTACGACGGCGCCATCCAGGTCGAGCCGGCCGACGGCGAGTGGGCCAAGTCGGTCGTCGTCCGCTTCTTCCGCGCCTACGACGAGGAGTAGCGCGCCCGTGTACGATGCGGTCGTGCCGAGGCTGCTCGTGATCGAGGACGGGAACGAGTACGAGGAGTTCGCGACGCTCTTCCTCGCGGACCGCTTCGAGGTCGTCGCCGTGCACTCCGCGGCCGAGGCGCTCGAGGCCGCCCCCGGGACCGACGCGATGCTCATCGACCTGCGCTTCGAGCGCGCCCGCGACGAGGACCTCCTCGGGGACGCGGGCGAGGCGGCGGCGCGGCTCTTCGCCGGCGACCTCGAGCGCGCCCGGCGCTGGCTCAAGGAGCAGCAGGGCACGCTCATCCTCGGGGCGCTGCGCGAGGCCGGGCACGATCAGCCAGCGGTGTTCGTGCACGACTTCCCACCGCGGCGCCTCGCGAACCTCGCGCGCCTCTACGGCCGCGTCGGCGCCGTGCCGACCTTCGACGCCGCGGCCATCGTGCGCACACTGGAGTCGCTCGCGTGACCCGCGACGAGGCGACCCGGCTCGCCCACGACGTCGGCAAGTACGTCGCCCGCATCGCGCGCAACGCGCCCGCGGAGGGCCCCTTCCCCGCCGCGCTCGTGCCGATGCTCGTCAAGGACCTCTACGCGCTGCCCGGGGGCAAGCGCGCCTCGGAGCGCTTCGTCGAGCTCGCCCCCGACGAGGTCGCGATGGCCCCGCTCCACGCGGCGCTGACGGAGATCGACGCGCTCGAGGAGCGGGTGCGCGCGGGCGACGACGAGGCCTGCCGCCGCGCGTGTGTCCGCGCCCTCGAGGTGGAAGCCGCCTTGCGGGCCTACGCCCGGGAGGCGCGGTGAGCGCGAAGCCCAAGCTGCTCGTCGTCGACGACGGCGACCGCTACGTCGAGCTGCTCCACGCGCTGCTCCGCGACTACGACTACGCCACCCGCTGCGACCTGCCGGGCCCGTGCTGGGACTGCCCGCAGCGCGGGGGCTGCGAGCTGACCCACGCGCACGACGCGAAGGAGACCGACGAGGCGCTCGCTCGACACGCCGACGTCGACGTGGTGCTCCTCGACGTCGCGTTCGACCTGCCCGAGGCGCGCCTTCTGCCCGCGCGCGTGGTGCCGGAGCGCCACCGCCAGCGCCTGCAGGGCATCGAGATCCTCGCGCACCTGCGGCGCCGGCGCGGCGACCTGCCCGTGGTGCTGATGACCTCGGAGGAGGAGCTCGCCTTCGAGGACCCCGCCGAGGACCTCGCGGTCGACGAGTTCGTCACGCTCGCGGGCGCCGACGCGTTCGACGCGCGGGCGCTGGGGCTCCTCGTCGAGCGGATCCTGGCCCGCACGCGCGAGACGCCCGAGGCGGGCGGCTACACGTGGGGCGCCTCGCCCGCGATGGCCCGCGTCCGGCGCGACGCGGGGGTCCTCTCTCGCACGTCGCTGCCGATCTTGCTCCTCGGCGAGACGGGCACCGGCAAGAGCGCGCTCGCCGAGCGCGTGATCCACCCCGCGACCCGGCGCGCCGGCCCCTTCGTCGCGGTCGACCTCGCCGCGCTGCCCGAGACCCTGATCGCGTCGGAGCTGTTCGGCACCGCGAAGGGCGCGTTCAGCGGGGCCACGGATCGACGCGGCCGCTTCGAGGAGGCGCACGGCGGCACCCTCTTCCTCGACGAGATCGGCAACCTCCCGCCGGAGGCGCAGCGCATGCTGCTCCTCGCGCTCCAGGACGGGCGCATCACCCGGCTCGGCGAGAGCGCGCCGCGGGCGGTCGACGTGAAGGTGATCGCGGCCACCAACGCGAACCTCGAGGCGAAGGTCGCGGACGGGTCGTTCCGCGCCGACCTCTACGCCCGCCTCAACCCGGCGGCGCGGCTCACCCTGCCACCGTTGCGCGAGCGCCTCGGCGACCTCCCCGAGCTGATGGCGGGCTTCGTCCGGAAGAAGCTCGCCGCGGGCGCGGACCGCGCGCTCCTCGCCGACTACATGGAGGCGACTGGGTTGCGCGGCGCGCCGCACGCGGAGCTCGTGATCGGCAAGCCCGAGGGGCCCGCCTACGGCGTCCGGTTCGTGCTGTCGCGGCAGAGCTACTCGGAGCTGCGCGCCCACGAGTGGCCCGGCAACGTGCGCGAGGTCGAGCTGCTCCTCGCGAACGCGGTCGTGTTCGCGCTCGCCGACGCCTACGGCGCGGCGGAGCACGGGCGCGGCCAGGACGGCGCCGACACGATCCCGATCCCCGCCAAGCTCGTGCGCGAGCTCCTCGGCGCCGCGTGGCACGCGGACGCCGGCGGCGACGGCACCCCCGCGGGTGGCTTCGAGGTCCACCGCCGCGCGCAGCTCCGCGACGTCGCGCGCGACTTAGAGCGTCAGCTCTTCGTGCGGTTGTACAAGCAGACCAAGGGCGACTTCGACGCGATGGCGGAGCGCCTCCTCGAGGGCGACGACCCCGGCGCGGGGCGCAAGGTCCGCCTGCGCTTCAACCAGCTCGGGCTGCGCGTGCGCGATCTCGACGACTGACGGCTCAGCGGCGGCGGCGCAGGAGCCAGGGGAGGCCCAGGAGCAGCAGCCACGGCGCGCCCGTGCTGCCGGGCGAGGTGGAGCAGCCGCTCGAGAGCGGGGTGCCGATGCGGCGCTCCTCGACGCCGCCGTCGGGCGTCTCGTGGCACTCGAAGCCGTCGCAGTTCTGGTCGACCTCGTCGTCGCAGATCTCCTCGGCGCCCGGGTGGACCGACGGGTCGGCGTCGTCGCAGTCGAGCTCCTCGGAGACGCCGTCGCCGTCCGCGTCGACCGGCGGCGTCGTCATCATCATCGACGGGTCCTCGGCGCACTCGGCGGCGGCGCAGCCGAACTCACACGTCTCGCGCTCCACCGCGCCGGCGACGCAGCGCACGCGGTCGTCTCCGTCGCAGGCCCAGTCGGCGCTGGTGCCCGCGGGGCACGGCGGCGGCTCGAGGACCGTCACGCGGACCTGGAGCTGGTTGTCCGGCGGGCCGCCCTGATCCGAGAACCAGGCGACGCCCTCCTGCACGAGCGTGAAGAACTGCGGGTAGTCGCCCGGCGCGTCCGGGGCGCGGATGGTGAACGCGAACGTCCCCGTCTCACCCGGCATCACCACGCGGTCGACCGTCGCGGGGCGGCCGGGGCTGATCCAGTCCGGGCCCGCGAGCGGGCTCGCGCCGTCGCGCGGCTGCGTCGTGCCGAGGTTGGTCACGCCGGGCATCCACGCGGCCATCCCCGTGTTGCGCAGCACGATCTCGCCGGCCTGCTCCTCGCCCGGGTACAGCTCGAACGGCGCGGCCGCGAGCGGGAAGGACTGGCTGACCCACTCCGCCGCGTAGTCGACGGTGGACTCCCAGAAGTCCGCGCCCATCTCGCTGTAGACGCCAGTCGTGTTGTCCCGGTAGTGCGCGTAGCGCGAGCTCCAGCACGAGGCCGAGGGCGTGCAGCCGTTGTAGTAGTGCGTGACCGTCCGGATCCACGCGTCCCACTGGCCGTTGCCGATGCGCACGCCGTTGATCCAGGCGATCGCCTGATCGCGGTTGTCGACGCCCGGCACGTAGGTCGAGCGGATGACCATCGCCACGACGAAGTCGACGGCCGCCGCGACGTTGCCGGCGATCAAGAGGACCCGGTCGCCCTCGCGGCGCAGGGTGTCGTCGAACGTGCCCGCGTCGAACTGGAACATGCCCAGGCCGCCCTGACGCAGGGAGCAGGGGCCGTCGCCCGCGCCCGCGACCACCGGGCCGCCGCCGCAGTCCGGCGAGTTCGGCCCCTGGCAGGCCCAGGTGAGCTCCGACCAGCAGTGGCTCATCGACGTCTCGGCGTCGGCGATCCCCGCGAGGAGCCAGCCCTGGGTGATGCCGTTCGCCGCCGCGGCGTCGCGGATCTGTCCCGCCCGCACCCGGCGCTGAGCCGCGGTCAGGTTGGACTCCGTCGCGGCGACGTCGGAGAGCTCGGCGGGGGCGAGGCAGCCGGCGAGGCCGGTCACCATCAACAACAGTGGGAGGGTACGTCGAAGCACGACCCCTCCGACCGCAAGCCCCGAGCCAAGCGGCCGGGGCGGCCTCGCGCCGACCGCGCTGATGTCTGGAGTCCGCATCCCGGCTCCAGGGTGGCTCAGAAGCGGGCCGATTCCCATGCCTGACCCCGTCCAAGATCTGAACGGCCCGAGCGCGGGCCGGAGCCCGGAGCGCTCCCCGAGCCTTGCGGTGGCCGCGGGAGCGTGGTCCATTTCCGCCCGGCGAAGGCCGAGGAGGAGAATCGATGAAGCGACTTGCACTGGCTTGTCTGTCCGCGATCGCGCTCGGAGCGTGCGGCGGGGGCGGCGGCGACACGGAAGGCGGCCAAGAGGCCTCGACGGAGTACGAAGGCCCGATCGCGTCCTCGGACGTGGCCCGCGGACAGGAGGTCTACGACCAGGTCTGCTCGGGCTGTCACTCGAACGGCCCCTCGCTCGAGAACATCGGGTGGTCCGCGGCCCGCGTGCGCCGACAGATCCGCGAGGGCTCGGGCCGCATGCCCCCCATCCGCGCGACCCGCGTGAGCGACGACGACCTCGAGGCGATCCTCGCCTGGATGCAGACGATCGGCGGCGTGACCGGCGACGGCGCCGCGCCGGCGAGCACGGGCGGTCAGGACACCGACGGCGACGTGGACGAGGACGACCTCGACGACGAGGCCGACGAGAGCGGCGCCGACACGGACGCCTGATCCCTGGTGCGCGAGCTCCCCGTCTGCGTGATCGGCGCCGGCTCGTCCGGCATCGCGACGTGCAAGACGCTGCACGAGCAGGGCATCCCGTTCGAGTGCTTCGAGGCCGGCGACCGCGTGGGCGGCAACTGGGTCTACGAGAACTCGAACGGGATGAGCGCCTGCTACCGCGGCCTGCACATCAACACGAGCAAGCGGCGGATGGAGTACGCCGCCTTCCCGATGCCGGACGACTACCCGGACTTCCCGCATCACTCCCAGATCGCCGCGTACTTCGACGAGTACGTCGATCACTTCGGGTTCCGGGGCGCGATCCGCTTCGCCACGCGCGTCGAGCGCGTCACCCGCGAGCGCGGCGCGTGGCTCGTCGAGACCGACCGCGGGGACGCGCGCCGCTACGGCGCCCTCGTCGTGGCCAACGGGCACCACTGGAGCCCGCGGATGCCCAGGCTCGAGGGCCGCTTCGACGGCGAGCTGCTCCACAGCCACGCGTTCCGCGACGCGGACGCGTGGGCCGGCAAGCGCGTCGTGGTGCTCGGCATCGGCAACAGCGCGATGGACATCGCCGTCGAGGCCTCGAGGATCGCCGACGCCGTGTTCCTCGCGTCCCGGCGCGGCGCCTGGATCCTGCCCAAGTACCTCTTCGGCAAGCCCGCGGACACGCTGCCGCTGAAGCCGTGGGTGCCGTTCGCGATCCGGCGCCTCGCGGTGGACCTGATCCTGCGGGCGACGGTGGGGCACCCGACCGATCACGGCCTGCCGATGCCCGACCACCGGCTCGGCGAGGCGCACCCGACGATCAGCCAGACCATCCTCGAGCGCCTCGACGCGGGCGCGGTCCAGCACCGCCCGAACATCGCGCGGCTCGACGGCGACGGCGTCGTCTTCGAGGACGGCACCCGCGAGCGCGCCGACGTGCTCGTGTGCTGCACCGGCTACGACGTGCGCTTCCCGTTCTTCGACGAGGGCTTCGTGAGCGCGCCGAACAACGACCTGCCGCTCTTCATGCGGGTCTTCCACCCCGATCACCCGAGCCTGTTCTTCGTCGGCCTCGTGCAGCCGCTCGGCGCGATCATGCCGATCGCCGAGGTGCAGTCCGCATGGATCGCCGACGCGCTGCGCGGCCGCTACGCGCTCCCCGACGCGGCGACGCTGGCCCGGCGCATGGACGCGGAGCGTCGCGCGATGTTCGACCGCTACGTCGCCTCCCCGCGGCACACGATCCAGGTCGACTTCGACGACTACCTCGTCGACGTCGCGCGCGAGCGGCGGCGCGGGGCGGTTCGCGCGGCGCGGCGTGGCTTCGCGCGCTGAGCGCGGAGTGCTACCTCTCGCGCATGGCGCGCTTCGACCTCGAGGGCTTCGATCCCAACGCCGCGGCGTTGGAGGACACCGGCATCTTCGGACTCCCGTGCTCGGCCGAGGAGGCCGGCGTGGTCCTCTTGCCGGTGCCGTGGGAGGTGACGACGTCGTACCGGCCCGGCACCGCGCGGGGGCCCGCCGCGATCCTCGAGGCGTCCCGGCAGGTGGACCTCTACGACGTGGAGACCGGCCGCCCCTACCGCCTCGGCATCGCGATGGTCGACCCGTGGCCGGACGTGCGCGTGTGGAACGCCGAGGGCCGCGCCCTCGCGGAGCCGATCATCGAGGCGGGCGGCGCGATCGAGGGTCGCCCCGAGCTCGAGGCCGCGCTCGCGCGGGTGAACCTCCTCGGCGAGCGCCTCAACGAGCGCGTGAGAGCCGAGACGGAGCGCTGGCTGGCGGACGGTCGCCTCGTCGGCGTCGTCGGCGGTGACCACTCCACGCCGTTCGGCGCGATCCAGGCCATCGCCGCCGCGCACCCCGGCCTCGGCATCCTCCACATCGACGCCCACGCCGACCTGCGCGAGGCCTACGAGGGCTTCACCTGGTCGCACGCCTCGATCATGCACAACGTCATGACACGCGTGCCCGACGTCGCGCGCCTCGTCCAGGTCGGCATCCGCGATCTCTGCGAGGCCGAGGTCGACGCGATCAAGGGATCGCGCGGTCGCATCGTCACCTTCTACGACACCGAGACCAAGACCCGCGGCTTCGCCGGCCAGGGCTGGGCCGGCCAGTGCGAGCGCATGGTCGAGGCGCTGCCCGAAGAGGTCTACATCTCCTTCGACATCGACGGCCTCGACCCGACCCTGTGCCCGAACACCGGCACCCCCGTCCCGGGCGGCCTCGACTACGCGCAGGCCGTGATGCTCATCGGCACCGTCGTCCGGAGCGGCCGCCGCATCGTCGGCTTCGACCTCAACGAGGTCGCGCCGGGAGACGACGAGTGGGACGCCAACGTCGGCGCGCGGATCCTCTACAAGATGATCGGCTGGGCCCTCGCCTCGCGGGAGTAGAGGGGCCGGTCGTCCCGACGAGAGAAGCGGTTCTGGGAGTAGGGGAGAGTGAGAGAGGAGGAGCGTGCGCGCTTCGCGCGCGTTCCTGTCGGGGACCATCGGACCACCCGGCGTGGACGCCCGCGTCACGCCCCGAGGCGGACGAGCTGACCGTCGTCGCAGGGCGCGAGCCCCAGCCCGTCGAGCGCGCGTGTCAACGCGGCGTGCGTCAGCGCGTCGAGGCGTCGGCGGGTGCGCGTGTAGCTGCACCACGCTACGGTGCGGTCGGCCGCGACCGACACGAAGCGGGGGCTCGCCCCGCAGCCTCGAAGGCAGGTCATCGACTGGAACGGGCCGGCCGCGACGGCGTGGACCTCTTCGGGCGTCGGCGTGTCGGAGCCGCGCATGGGGAGGTACACGATCCTCTCGTTGCCGATCCCGCGGTCGCGCAGGGCGGCGGCGGCGTCCCGGGCCGCGTCGAGGCGGGAGCGCGCGACCACGAGGTTGACGCCGCTCGGGACGCCGCGTTCGGCGAGCGCTTGGACTTGCTCGATCACCCGCCTCACCTCGCCGCGTCCGCGCGGATCGTGGATGGAGACGTGGACCTTGTCCGGCCGCGCGCCGACGAGGCGCTCGAAGAGGGCCGCGTCGCTCAACGGCAGGCCGTTGGTCGTCAGTGAGCGCAGGAGCACGCCCTCGAGGCCGGCGAGGACGTCGAAGACGCCCACCCACTCGAGCGGCTCACCCCCGCCGAGCGATAGGGACCGCACGCCGTGCGCCGCGAGGTCGGCGCCGAACGCGATCAGCTCGTCGGCGGTCCACTCGCCGTCGCCGTCGGGCGTCGAGCCGTTGTAGCAGAACGCGCAAGCCTTGCTGCACCGGCGCGACGGCTCCACCGACACGCGCTCGAGCGTCACCGGAGCAGCCAGACGAGGACGCCGACGGCGACGAGCACCGCGAACCCGAGCAAGATCCGCCGCGCGGTCTTCGGATCCATCGCTGCCCCGTCCAGCGCCGTCGTCGCGGCGGGCTCCGGCGCCTGCCCGCGCAGGTCGGTGTCGCCCCAGATGTGGCACTCGGTCTCGGTGAGGTGGTCGGCGAGGTGCAGCTCGGCCGCGTCGGCGAAGCGCACGTCGAGCTTGAGCTGACCGACCTTCTCCTTCAGCTCCGCGGGGAGGCTCTCCATCCCGAGCGGATCGATCGGCGTGGTCTCGCGCAGGTAGCGGCCGGGGTCCCCGAAGTCGTTGCCGAAGCGGTACAGCGAGCCGCCGCCGTCCTCGCGCCAGTACGTGATCTCGTCGGCCACGATCAGGCGCGCGACCCCGTCGTCGGCCTGGAGCTCGGCGAGGCGCGCGGGCTCGACGGGCTTCGTCGACGCGACCACGCGCGGCTCCGCGTCGCGCAGCACGAGCCACCCTTCGCCGAGGCGCTCGTGGACGGAGTAGGTGCGCCCCGCGGCGTCGCGATACGTCGTCGGCGACTCGTCGACGTCCGGCTCGAGCACCAGCACGACCTCTTGTCGGTAGCTCGGCAGCGGGAGGTCGTCGTCCTCGGCGTCCGGGAAGGTCCCGTCCCCGAGCGCGCGCGCCGCGACGGCGAGCTCGAGCGGCCACGCGTCGAAGTCGCCGCCCTCGGGGCCCGCGGCGGCGTTCATCGGCAGCGCGCCGCCCTCCCCCGTCTCGAAGGCGGCCACGAACCCGTCCGCGTCGATCGCGAACCAGGTCGTGTCCATCGAGTGCGCGGCGGGGCAGTCGGTCACGCGGCGCTCACTCGCCCCGCAGGTGCTGCTCGAAGAAGCCGATCACCCGCTGCTGCAGCCGCGACATCACGACCGGCTCGGGCACCATGTGCGTCAGCCCGCTGAGCGCGAGCAGCTCGCTCGGGCGGCCCGCGCGGAGCATCGCGTTCTGCAGCTTGAGCGAGTGGCTGAAGTACACGTTGTCGTCGGCGGTGCCGTGGACGAGGAGCATCGGCCGCAGGTCCTCGACGGGGGCCTCGACCGCGAACGTCAGCACGGAGCTGCGGTGGTACGCACCCTCCTCGCCGTCGGCCTCCGGGAGGCCGAGGTAGCGCTCGGTGTAGTGCGTGTCGTAGTCGCGCCACTCGCTGACCGGCGCGCCCGCGACCGCGGCGCGGAAGATGTCCGGCCGGCGGAGCCCCGCCATCGCGGAGAAGTAGCCGCCGAAGCTCCAGCCCCACACGCCGACCCGCGACAGGTCGAGCTCGGGGTGCGCGTCGCCGAGCTGCTGGAGGGCCTCGATCTGGTCCTCGAGCGGCGCGGAGATGAAGTCGCCGTCGATCGCCCGCTCCCAGTCGCGGCCGCGCCCCGGGGTCCCGCGGCCGTCGATGAGCACGACGATGAAGTTGTGATCCGCGTGCCACTGATCGAGCAGGTAGCCGCGCGACTGGCGCGTGACCTGGCGCGCGTGCGGGCCGCCATAGACGTGGAGGATCACCGGGTAGCGCAGCGACTCGTCGAAGTCGCGGGGCCGCACGATCGCGGTGCGCCACTCGCGGCGCCCGACCGTCTCGAACGTGAGGTTCGGCTCGAAGGGAGCCTCCTCGGCCTCGGAGCCCAGCGTGCCGACCTCGGCGCCGTTCGCGCGTCGGACCACGCTCGCGCCGGTGCCGTCCTCGAGCTGCTTGGTGTGCACCCAGAGGCTCGAGTCGTGCGCGACGACCGCCGAGTGCTCGCCCGGCTCGGTGGTCACGCGCTCGGGCTCGCCCTCGCCGTCGAGGCGGACGCGGTAGATGTGCGTCTCGCTCGACTCCTCGCTGGCCGCGATCCACGCGACGCCCGCGGTCTCGTCGACGTGGACGAGCGATCGGTAGTCGAGGTCGCCCGTGGTCAGCGCGCGCGCGCGCGTCCCGTCCGCGAGCCGCAGCTCGAGCGCGAAGCGCCCGTCACGCTCGGTGCTCCAGAGGAGCTGCGTGCCGTTGGCGACCCAGCGCGGGACGGTCTGATCGAGGTTGAGCCACGCGTCGTCCGACTCGACGAAGAGCTCCGCGGTCGCGCCCGTGGCCGGGTCCACGGTCCGCAACGACTCGTGCTCTTGTTCACGGTCCTGCACCAGGATCGTGAGCGGCCCCTCGGCCGACCACACCACGGTACAGAGGTACGGGTAGGCCTCGTGATCCCAGTCGACCCACCGGGTCGAGCCGCCGCGGATCGCGATCACGCCGAGCCGGACCGCTGCGTTGGCCTGTCCGGGCCGCGGGTACGGCCACGACGCCGGCTCGCTCTCCGGGTGCATCGGGTCGAGGATGTGCATCCGCTCCATCCCTGCGTGGTCGGTCTGCTGGTAGAGGATCGACTGGCCGTCGGGCGCCCACCAGAAGCCGCGCATGCGGTCCATCTCCTCCTGGGCGACGAACTCCGCGAGGCCGTTGGTGATCCCCGTGTTCGCGCGGGAGGTGAGCCGCGCCTCGGCGCCCGTCGCGACGTCGATCACGTAGAGGTCGCCGTCGCGGACCGTCGCGACGTGGGTGCCGTCGGGGCTGAAGCGCGGATCGATCGCGCCGCCCGCGTCGCTCTCGATCTCGCGGATCGCGCTGGCCTCGCCGATCGTCGCGCGGTCCACGAGGAACAGCCGCCCCGAGAGCGGGACGAGCAGCGTCGAGCCGTCGCGGCTGACCGAGAACGACGCGATGCCGCGCGCGGTGAGGCGCATGCGCTCTCGCCGCGCCGCCTCCTCGGCGCTCAGCTCCTCCTCGCCGCCGCCGAGCAGCATCTCGGCGGTCAGCAGCTCGCGCTCCTCGCCGCTCTCGGCGTCGAAGTAGTAGAGCTTCCCCTCGAGGCTGCGACCGCCGGAGCGAAGGAACAGCACCCCGCTCCCGTCGCGCAGCATCGTGATCGATCGCGGGAACCCGAGCCGGAAGCGGTTCGTCTCCGCGTACGCGTCGAGGAACGCCACGTCCGGATGCGCCGCGGGCGCGAGCGCGCGCTCGCCGTCGGCCTCCTCCCCGCTGCCGGAGGGGTTCGGATCGACGGGGCCGTCCGAGCTCGAGTCGCAGCCGTACGCGAACGGGCCAGACGCCAGGGCCGCCAGCAGCGATGCCGTGGTCTTCAAGGAGAGTCTCACTTTCTCTTCTTTCGGGGTCGCGAGAGGGGCGGAGGATAGCCGAGCCGCGCCGAGCCGCTACGCGTCGCACGGGGGGCCCGGTCACGTGCCCGGCCACCACGCTGGGCGTATCGTCGATCCCGTGCGCTCGCTGGTCGTCCTCGCGCTCCTCACGGTCGCTCCGAATCCCTTGGCGGCGCAGGCGAACGAGCCGACCCTCGACCTCGACGCCGCCCTGGAGCTGGACCTGACCGAGCTGCCGGGCCCCGCCCTCGAGGCGCTGCGATCGAGCGTCGACGAGGAGGTCGAGACCCGCCTCGCCGAGCTCCCCGCCTTCGAGGTGGCCCCCGTGGTCTTGATCGGCCTGGCCGTGCCGCCGCTCATCGCGGGGTTCGTCACGTTCTCCGCGGGCTTCGAAGGACCGTTCGCGTACCTGGAGGCCACCATGGGCCTGTGGACCGCGGCGGGGGTCCTCCTCGTCACGGGGCTCGCCTGGATGATCGAGCGGGTGGTGGCGAGGCGTCTCAGCCCGAGCGCGCAGCCCCTCCGACGAGCGCGTCGCGTTCAGGCGCGCGTTCGCAGAGAGCTGCGACGCCGACGCCCCCGCACGCGGAGCTGGGATGGGACGGGTCGGCATCCGCGCCGCAGCCCGTGGCATTGACGGGAGCTCGTAGGTCAGTCGTCGAGCGGCAGCGGCGCGACCGCCACCGCGCAGGCCGGGCAGCGCGCGTGGGTGAAGCCGGCGCGCGTGCGGAAGGGAGCGCTACAGCTCGGGCAGCGGACGCGGCGCTCAGATCCGCTGACCAAGGCCACCCCTGCGTCGCCCACCAGGCCACGCCCATCGCAGACTCCGCAGCGCGTGACGTCGAGAGGCGTGCCAGGGGGGACGTCGTACTCGACCCGGCAACGCGGGCAGTGGACACCATCCGGCATCCCGAGCGCGCGCTCGACCCGTGTCGCGAGCGCGTTGGTCCACGGGCTCGAGGGGGCGGTCGTGACTGGCGATGGCTCGTTCCAAAGGGGCGGCGGCATGCGACGAGGAGCCGGCTCCGCGGCTGCCGAATCGTCCGCGGCGCTCGATGCGGGAGCCATCACGACCTCCCCGATGCGGGCCCGCGGCCACTGGAAGAGCGAATGCTCCTTCGCGCCCACGACGAGGGGGGAGTCGAAGCTCGGGCTCGTCGCGATCCACGCGAGATCCGGGAAGAGGCGGGCGAGCTCTCGCTCCGTCGTCGCGCGGTCGGCCTCGTCATCGACCTCGAGAACCAGGCTGGGGGGCTCGTCGATCAGCCGCACGAGGTGAGCGTGCGGCAGGAGGCGCGCGACGGCGTGAAGGACGAAGCGGAGCGGGTCGCCGGTCGGCGGCCGGGGACCCACTGCGAGCGGCATGCGTTCCGACGCGGCGAGCGCCGCAGAAACGAGGTGTCGCTCGATGATCCCGTCGGCGCTCGGCTGCGAGATCACCACCGCTTCGTCGAGCGGGCCCTTCACATCCACGTCGCCGGACGTGACGACGAACGACAGTCGCCACGCCGCCAGCTCCGGGGAGGCAGCGATGCGGTGGGCGACGGTGAAGCGATCCGCTCTCCGCACGTGGACACCAACGCCCACCACGTCGAGTGGGAGCCGCCCTTGGGTTGCCAGATAGCGGAGCGTCACTTGCCCGAAGTCGGCCAAGAGGCTCGCGACCACCTCGATGGGCTTGGCTGCGTCCGGCACGTCCCGAGCGCTGAGGACCTGATCGGCCGAGACCGGTGCCAGCGCGACGCCGGGGGCATCCTCGAAGGGCGCGGAGCGATCGAACACGGGGCGCATCAGCGCGAGGTCGAACGCGCGGGCCAGCGCCAGGTTGCCAACGCTCGGCTCGGCCGCATCGTCGCTCGCCAGCATCCAGTCCGACCCGGGGGGCCACGCCACGACTCGGGTCACGCCACAGCGTCGCGCCCGAGCGAAGAGCTCGGGCACGATCGCGGCGTCGCAGGAGACCCCGAGCACCAGCCCCTCGGGGGTCGTCATCCACGCCGCCCTCTGGACGCCGCGACAGAGCAGCAGCTCCATCCTCAGCGCATCGACGGACGGCTCGCCCCCTTGGAGGGCCGCGAGCACGTGATGCGCGAGCTGATAGGTGGCGCGAGCTTGGCTCGCACCTCGGGGTAGTTGGCGTCCGGTGGCGAGCCACGGCCATGTCTCGGCGTCCCAAGTCGCCGCGAACGCGATGCCAGCCCGCCTCAGCGTGGGGTCCTCCTCGAGGGCCCTCACGACCTCGTGCGCGGCGACCTCGTCCGGTGCCCCCATCTCCACGACGAGCCCCGCCACCGCCGCGCTCTTGCTGAGGAAGGGCACGCCCTGGGTCTGAAACCAGACCCAGCGCTGCGCGAACGGCTCGGCGCGTACGATGGCCTCGATCCGCTCCAGCACCTCCGCCCCAGACGGGCTCGGGGCCATGTGAGACGCGAGCTGACGCCGCCCGACGACGCGGAGCCCCGGTGGCGCGGGAGAGTGAGACTCGTCGGGCTCAGGCTCGGACTCGGACTCGGACGCGGACGCGGACGCGGACGCGGACGCGGACGCGGACGCGGACGCGGACGCGGACGCGGACTCGGACTCGGACCCGAACTCGAACTCGAACTCGGACTCGGACTCGGACTCGGACTCGGACTCGGCCTCGGCCTCGGACGCGGACGCGGTCTCCGGCTCGACCTCCGGAACCGCCGCCCGCGCCGGCGCCACGACCACCGCCGGCAACGCCTCCTCCGGCTCGAGCGCCTTCAACGCCTCCACCATCTCCGCGTCCAGCCGCTCCCGCGCTCGCACCGACGCCGCGTGCGCGTCTCCCTTCTCGAACGCCGCGCGCGCCGCGACGAGGTGGTCCACGGCGCGGGCGAGGTCCTGAATCGAGCCGCCCTCCAGGAGCGCCGCGGCGGCCTCGTGAGCCTCCGCCTGCGCCCTCGCCTCCGCCGCCGCGAGCTCCGCGCCCGCCAGCGCGCCCTCGGCCTTCGCGCGCGCGTCCCCGCCGCGGGCCCCCGCGCCCTCTTCCAGCACCCACCGCGCGTCACGTACGCGATCGGCGGCGCCGAGCACGCGCTCCCGAGCTTCGCCCGCGGCGTCGAGGTGAGCCGCGCGCGCCTCGAGCTTCGAGCCGATCAGCCGCTCGATCGAGGACGTCACCAGCGGCCGCAGCACGTCGTTGGCGTCGACCACGAAGCGCACCCGCCGCCAGGTCGCGGCGAGCTGTCCGTCGACCTCCACCACCACGCCCCCGAGCTCCACGTGGCAGAGCCGATCGCTCTTCGCGTACGCCAGCGCGGTCAACGGCCCGCGCGCCGCGTGGAGCCCCGCGTGGCCGGGGACGGGCTCACCCTCGAACGCGTGGACCTCGCCGCGGGTGACCGACCCCGACGGAAACCACCACCCGCGCGGCCCGGGCCGAGCCTCCGCGTCGGCCTTCGCCTCGGCCTCGGGCTCGGGCTCCGGCGCGGCGCTCGCTCGCCGTCGGAAGGGCCACCTCACCCGAAGAGTGTGCGGGTTCGGCCTCGGGACTTCACGCGCCGAGAATTTCGGCCCGGGGCCACCAGCCTCGTACAAGAGGGCATGGCCAAGCCCTCTCGTCAGCACCCTCGCTACCGCATGGCCGCCGAGTGCCGCGTCACCCGCGGCGGTGAGCTCGTCGGCGACCAGCTCCTCGACGCCTCCGCGACGGGGGTCCGCGTCCGCGCGCTCGCCGAGGTCCGCCTGCGCGAGACCGTCGAGCTGGCCCTGCGCCTGCCGGGCTCGAAGGGCTGGGTCGTCGCCGACGGCGAGGTGACCCGCCGCGTCCACGGTCGGCGCGCCGACGACGACGGGCCGTCCTTCGGCATCCGGCTGCGCCGCATCGGGCCGCTCGAGCGCCACCTCCTCGCGAGCGTCTCGTGCTGGTTCGAGCGAGCCGAGGGGACCCGCGAGGGCTCCGACCAGGACCGCGAGTAGGCGCCCCCCGCCCGGGCGTGCCACAGGGCCCGCCCGCGGATGTCCCAGGGAGACAGCGCGCGCGTCGAGGCGTCGACGCATCCGCGCGCGTTGGCACCGTCTCTGCGTAGCGGCGGGACGTGGGATACGAACCGAACGAACGAGCCCTCGACGAGGCCTGTGGCTGGCACGAGCGCGCCGAGGACGCGCTCGCCGAGGCGCGATTGGACCCGGCCCTCGAGCTGGCGACGCGCGCGCTGGCGGTCATGGAGCGCGAGCTCGGCGACCACCCGGACACCGCGAACGTCCTCGAGACGCTCGCTCGCGTGGAGCTGGCGCGGTGCGGGTTCGCCCGCGCGCGTGAGCTCGCCGAGCGCGCGGTCCGCGCCGTGCGCGGGTTCGACCCTGGCCTCGCGGAGCCCATCGCCCTGATCACGATCCGCGCCTACGGCTCACTCGGTGCCGCGCTCCGAGAGCTGGGCCGCTACGACGACGCCGAGGTCTCGCTCTCGATGGCGCTGGGCCTCGCCCGCGCGCACCTGGGCCCCGACGACGTCGAGACGGCCAACGCGCTCTCGAACCTGGGCGTGCTGCACAAGTACCAAGGTCGCTTCGACGCCTCGCAGCGCCGATACGAGGCGGCCCTGACGATCCTGAGCCGCGTCTACGGCCCCGAGCACCGCGAGCTCGCGTGCCTCTACCACAACCTCGGCGGCCTCGCGCACTCGCGGGGGGCCTACGCCGAGGGCGAGGCGCCCGCGCGCAAGGCGGTCGCGCTGCGGACGGCGGCCGTCGGCCCGGAGCACCCCGCGGTCGCGGCGGACGAGTCCGCCCTCGCGTCCCTCCTCGAGGGCCAGGGCCGCCTCGACGAGGCCGAGGAGCTCTACGTCCGGGCGCTCGCGACCTTCGAGCGCGCGTTCGGCGACGTCCACTTCGAGGTGGCCCACACGCACCACCAGCTCGGCAGCCTGCGCCACCGCCAGGGCCGACTCGACGAGGCCGCGGCGCACTACGAGCGCGCGCTCGAGATCAAGCGCGCCCTCTTCGAGCCCGACCACCCCGAGATGGGGATCGCGCTCAACGAAGCGGCCGCCCTCGCCCTCGCGCGTGGCCGCCGCGGGGAAGCGGCCGCGCTCTACGCGCGGGCCCTCCCGATCTTCGAGTCCACGCTCGGCCCGCATCACCCTTACACGCTCGGCCTCCGCGAGGACGCGGGGGCCCTCGTGGGGTAGGCGGTCCGGCACCATAGAAAGGAAGACGACTTGACCGAACCGAAGAAGCCCCCCGCCATCCGCGTCCGCACCCAAGTGCGCGCCGGACGTCGCTCCGTCAACCACGCGACCACCGTGTCGCGCCCCGCCATCCGCGTCCGCACCCAGGTGCGCGCGGGACGTCGCTCCGCCAACCACGCGACCACCGTCACGCGCCCCGCCATCCGCGTCCGCTCCAAGGTGCGCGCTGGCGGACACTCCCTCAACCACGCCACCACCGTCACGCGGCCCGTCATCCGCGTGCGCTCCAAGGTGCGCGCTGGCGGCAAGGTGATGAACCACGCGACCACGGTCACGCGGCCCGTCATCCGCGTCCGCACCCAGGTGCGCGCCGGCGGCAGGGTGATCAACCACGCCACCGTCGTCACGCGGCCCATCATCCGCGTGAGGACCGCGGTCCGCGCCGGCCGGCGCTCCGGGAACCACGCGACGAGCGTGGCGCGCTCGGCTCGGCTCTAGACGCTCGGGGCGCCAACGGTCCGTCCCCCGCGCTCGGTGCTCCCGGCGCGGCTCGCCGTTGGCGCACCTCTAGTTGCAGCAGGGGATCGCGCGCGTCTCGTTGCAGCTCAGGCCCGGCCCCGCGCAGCCGTCGCTGATGATGCCGGTGTAGCAGGGGTTGGTGTCGAAGAAGAAGGTCAGGCTCCCGTCCGAGCCGACCTCGGCGTACTCGCCGTCGGCGATCTGGTCGATCGGGCCCGTCCAGTCGTTGCAGCGCGCGCCCGGCCCCGGCTCGATGGTCGCGCCGTCCACGTCGACCGAGGTCTCGCGCTGCAGCCAGAGCGAAGCCGGCGCGCCGACGAGCTCCCCGCACGTCTCCGCCTCGAGCAGCTCGACGTAGCGGCAGACGTGATCGGCGCCGATCGCCTGGCAGGCGCTCTCCCCGGCCGCGAGCCCGAGCTCCCCGAGGTAGGTCCAGGGCATGCCGAAGTCGGTGGACCCGACGCCGTTCTGAGCGAAGCCCGCGAGGTGCGGATCGGCGCAGGCGCCCGCGTCCGAGCCAGCGTCCGCGGCGGCGGCGTCGGGGGCGCCCGCGTCGGCCCCGCCCGCGTCTGGCGTCGACGCGTCCGATCCCGACGAGCCCGCGTCGGTCGCGCAGACGCACACGCCGACCACGCCCTCGTCCTCGCAGACCGCGCTGCCCGTCGTGCCGTCGGGGCACGTGCAGGCGACCGAGGCGCCGAGCGGGCAGTCGGCGCCGCCGCCGTCACACCCCAGGACCCCGACCAGCACCCAAGCGACGCCCAACCACGGCGCCCGTCGATGTTGCATCGGCGAAGCTTGCTCGCGCCCCCCGCCGGCCGCCAGAGGGATCGTGAGGGCCGTCAGCCGAACGCCTGGATGGCGCCGATCACCCCGCCGAGGATCGCGAGGATCAGGAGCACGAACAGGACGATCTTGATCGTGCTGTAGGGCGCGCTCCCGGTGACCTCGCCGGTCTGGCCGTTGACCAGGAAGCGGTAGGTCTTCTGGTTGTAGAGGTAGGACGCGATGAAGAGCGGGAGGAGCACGTGCTTGAACGTCCGCTCCGCGTAGGTCGTGTCCACGTGCAAGTTACGATGCGTGTCGCCCGGCACGTCCGAGGCGCAGCGTCGCTCCTGCTCGGCGTTCATGATCGCCGCGGCGCGGTTCGCGCCCTCCGGGAGATCGACGCCGTACTCCTCCGCGCGCCAGCCCGCGAGGTAGCGCCCCTCGTACGGCACGAGCCGACGGGTGTCGAAGGTCTTCATCTGCTCGGCGAGCCCCGGCGGCAGGCCCTTCGACGCGGGCACGAGCACGTCGTCGAAGCGATCGCTGCGCTGCCCGTCGGCGGGCTTCCAGTTGGTCTTCTGGACCTTGCGCGTCGCGGGCTTGCCGTTGGCGTCCGTGTACGGCTCGTCGACGTAGTAGTGGTAGCCGGCCTCCGCGCGCCAGCGCGAGTCCGCGCGCGCGTCGAACGTCCAGTACGGCACGTAGACGCCGTTGATCTGACCCACGGCCGCGCGCGCCTTGAGGTCGCCGGGGCGGAACCAGAGGCCCGCGAGCCAGCCCCGGAACTTCTCCTGCGCGACGGCGGCCTCGACCTGGAACGGCACCAGCGACTCGGGTCGGATGAGGTTCCGGTTCGACTCCTGCTGCAGCACGTGGGGCGAGCCGCAGAAGTCGCAGACGGTCGAGGTGACCTGGCCCGTGAAGCTCACGCTCGCGCCGCACGTGCTGCACGTGATCGAGCGGGTCTCCACGCCGAGCCCGCGCTGCGCGCTCGCCATGCCCTCCTCGAGCCCGCGCTCCGCGATGGCCGCGCTCCCGGCCGCCACCGCGACCTGGTGCCGGCAGAAGGGACACACCATCGCTTGCGCGGCGGCGTCGAAGGTCATCTCGGGGGCGCCGCAGCTCGGGCAGGGGAACGCCTGCCCGGAGCTCTGCGCGTCGGTGGGTCCGTGATTCACGCGGGGAGGATACCCCGGGTCGATCCCCGTCGGAGCCCCCTCGCGCGAGCCCTCGAGAGAGGTCGCCCCGCCGCGTCACCCCAGGGGTGGAGCCTCGAGGAACGCGGCGACCACCCGATCGGCGTCCTGGCGCGTCCTGACCGGGCGCCGCGCCTCGACCTCGGCGAGCGCCTCCGCCACCCCCGCGCGTTTGGCGAAGCGGCCCAGCACCTTCACCGCCATGCTCAGGCTGTGCTCGCCGCCCGCGGCGCCGCCGGCCAGGAGCGCTCGCGCGTTTCGCAGCGAGAACGCCTTGCCGAGCGTCGCCCCGTAGCCCTCGACGAAGAAGCGAGCGCCGGTCCAGAGCCCCGGGTGCCGGGTCTCGATGGCCCGGCGCACGTCCTCGAAGAAGCGCGCCTCGCACGCCTCCTTCGGCACGCGCTCGAGGATCACCTTCGGGGTGTAGCTCGCGACGACGACGAGGGGGTGGTACCGCGGGTCGATCATCTCCTTGGGCTCGAGGCTCCGAGCCAGCACCTCGAGCGGCTCGTTGCCCGCTTGGCGGATCTCCATGCTCCGGCGGAGCCTCCCGTCGAGCCGCGCCTCGGCCACCGCGCGCGTGGCCGCGCGGTCGTGCGCGAGCGCGGCCTCGATCGCCTCGGAGGGCTTGGGGAGCGCGGGGACCTTCTCGACCCACTCGTTGTTCCCGCGGCCCACTCGGTCGCGGATGCGGTGCCGATGCGCCTCGAGCGAGAACGCGAGCACGTCGACCGGGCTCAGCTTCTCGAACAGCGGCGCGACGTGGGCGTCCCATTGCTCCTGCGTCCAGCGCGCGTCTCGCGCGGCCTGGTGCGACACGCGGAACCAGCGCCACAGCGGCGCGCTCCGGACGCGACCGTCGGGCCACCGCAGCTTCATCTCCCGATCGACGAACCCCGGCGGATCCATGCCCAGCCAGACCCGTCGATCCTCGAGCTGCTCCGGGAACCCGTAGCGCTCGGGCTGCGGCAGCCCGAGCAGCCCGCGCGGTCGCTCGCTCAACACCGTGAGGAGCGCGCGCTGCGCGGTCGTCAGCGCGCTCGCGTCGAGGATGGGGTGGACGTCGTTGAGGTGCATCTCGCGCTTCGCGAAGACGAGGTCGAGCGCGGCCACCGCCAGGTCGTACGGTGGCTCCTCTCGATCCAGCTGCGGGACCAGCGCGAGAGCCGCCTCCTCTCGCGTCCGAGGATCGAGGCGCGACACGATCGCGTACGCGGCGCCGCCGAGGTCGCCGTCGTACCAGGGCATCTCCGCGGGTGACATCCGCGGGGCGCCCGTGGCCGCCGCGAGCCCCGGCAGGTGCGCGGGTCCGATCGCGTCCTCGCCGTGGAGCGTCACCCAGCCGAGGAGCGCGGCCGTCCGGACCGTCGCGTCGGCGTGGTCGAGCCACGCGTCGAGCTCCGGCGGATCGGCGCGACCGGACCGCGCGAGCTCCACCAACCCGAGGAGAAGGCCGGCCCGGACGGCATGTCGCCGCTCCTTCGTCAGCTCCGCGCGCAGGCGCGCTGCCACCTCCGCGCCGCGCTCGCCGGCGCTCCGCGCGAGCAGCGAGGCCGCCGACGCGCGGGCCGCCGGCTTCTTGTGGGCCAGGAGCTCGCCGAGCGATTCGAACCCCGCGTCGACCTGCGCGGCCAGCCGTTCGCGGAGCGACCCCGTCGCCGTCGACAGCGCGCGCCCGAGGTGACCGAGCGCGGGCGCGAGCGCGGCCTCGTGGAGGGCGGCGAGATCGGCGAAGAGCCGGCCCGCGAGCGCGACCGTGTCGGGGCCGGGCTGCCCGCTCTCTGCCGCGAGCGCGGCGAGCGCGCGCGCGCGCTCCATCTTCTTCTTGCTCGCGAGGCCCGCCGCGATGCGCGCCGCGCCGGCCTCCCATCGCTCGGGCGCGTCCAACGGCGCCGCGTCCTCGAGCTCGATGGGGACGTCGAGCGCCAGGCGGATCGTGCCCTCGCCCGCGAAGCGCGACGCGGCGTGGAGCCCCGCCGCCTCCTCACAGGACTGCCACCACGTGTGCCCGAGCCGGCACGCGTGCGCCGCCGCCTCCGGCTCCCACGCGATCGACGTCGAGGGCGCGCCGACGTAGTCGGGGTGCCACCCATCGGCGAGCTGCTGCTGCTCGTTGAGCAGCGCCTGGAACCCCCAGCCGTTCGTCTCCGAGACGGGCGGCACGAGCGTGGGGGCGAGGGGGTGGTCGGCGCGCGGCAGCCCGACGAACGACGTCGCGCCGCCCTCCCGGCCGATCCACTCCCACTCCGCCTCGGACGGCAGCCGGAACCCGAGCGCGGCCACGGCGGCGAGCGCGCCCTCGGTGCCCGACGGCGCCGCGTCGACGAGCGAGGCCGGCGCCACGACGCGCGAGGTGGCGAGGAACGGGCTCACCCGCACCACGCGCGGCGGGCGCGACACGCCGAACATCCCGGCGTACTCGAGGTCCCCTTCGGCGAGCGCCTCGAGCTCCTCGCCGTCGAACACCTCGAGCACGTCGAGGATGTCGTCGCCGGCGAACCCCATGTTCATGAGCCCGCCGGGCACGAGGATCAGCTCGAGCCCGGAGGGGTGATGGGTCAGCGCGCCCAGCCCGTCGGGGCCGTGTCGATGGGGGGTCGCCTCGAGCGACTGGCCGAGCGCGGCGCGTGAGGCGCCGAGATCCGCGGCGACGGCCTCGACCGCCTCCGTCCGGAGCGCCGGGCTCGCCCGCCGCCACGCCTCGATGTCCGCGAGCGCGGCCTGCCAGGTGGCCGGCGCGGGCGGCGCCTTCTTCGCGGTGGCCTTCTTCGTGGCCTTCTTCGCCGTCTTCTTGGTCGGCGCCTTCTTCGCCTTGGCCTTCGCGGTCTTCTTCTTCGCGGGCGCGTCACCCTGCGTGGTCTCCAGCATCGCGACGGTGAAGGCCGCCGAGGCCGACGGCGTGGCCTTCGCGCGGAGCCGCGCCGCGTCCTGCTGCGTGAGCACCCGCGGCGTCTGGAGGGACATCGCCCACTTCTCGCGCGGCGCCTGGAGCCCCTTGCCGTTGTCGAACCGAAGCTCCGGGACGAGCGACGAGACGTCCGTGACGGGCACCGCGTTCGGGGGCGCGACCCACCCCGCGCCGTCGAAGCGCGGGTTGGTCAGCACCGCCACGAGGAGCAGCGCGTCGTCGCGCACGGTGCAGAGGAACATCGCCCCGCCGTCCGCGAGCACCGACAGCCGAGGGTTCTTGCTGTGATAGGTCGTGACCGGCACCACCGCGCCCAGCGTCACCTTCGAGATCTTCTTCTCGATGTCCGCGAGCCCCGCCTTGCTCACCAGACACAGCATGTCCGTCATCTCAGCTCTCCGTCGCCGTCCCCTTACCGCGCCGCCACCTTAGCGCCGGCTCACGCGCGGGCCACGCGCCCCCGGGTCAGCAGCCAGAACCTCACCGTCAGCGCGATCGCCACGGCCGTCAGCCCGGCGCTCAGCCCCCACCACAGGCCGACCGCGCCCCACCCGAGCCCGAACGCGAGCCCCGCGCCGAGCGGCACCCCGACCGCGTAGTGGCCGACGATGTTCGACGCGAGCGGCCAGCGCGTGTCCCCCGCCCCGCGGAGCGCGCCCGCCGCCACCGCCTGGACGCCATCCGAGATCTGGAACGCCGCCGCGACCGCGAGGAGCGGGACCGCGGCGCGGACCACGCCGATCTCGTCGGTGAGGATGCGCGCGAGCGGCTCCGGCGTGAGCAGGAAGAACGTGGCGCCGAAGAGCATCGCCGCCGCGCCCGTCGCGATCCCGGTCAAGCCCGCGCGGCGCGTGTCGTCGGGCGCGTCGCGGCCGATCGCGTGGCCGACGCGCGTGGCCGTCGACGCGCCAAGCGCGAGCGGGATCTGGAACGTCACGCTGATCAGCATCAGCGCGACCTGGTGCGCGCCGAGCGCGCGGGTGCCGAGCGCGCTCATCAGCACGCCGACGATCGCGAAGCTCCCGACCTCGGCGACGAGCTGGAGTCCGATCGGCGTACCGAGCCGGAAGATCTTCCGCAGCGCCGCGAGGTCCGGCGGACGCGCGCCGCGGTGCTCGCCCCAGCGCGCGCGGACCGCGACGGCGAGCACGACCGCCTGCACGATCGTCGAGACGGTGCTCGCCCACCCCGCGCCCTCGGCGCCCAGGCCCGACCAGCCGCCCGCGCCGAACACGAGGACCCAGCTCAGCGGGAGGTTGATCACGTTGGCCAGCACGACGGAGAACATCAGCGGCCGCGTGACCTCGTGGCCCTGCAGGAACGAGCGGCAGGCGGCGACGAGCATGAAGGGGAAGAGGCTCCACGACCGCGCGACGAGGTACGGCGCGAAGTCCGCGACCGTCTCGGCGGGGACCCCGAAGCGCCCCATCTGCGAGGCGAGCGCCATCACCAAGAGCGTCAGCGGCACCGTCGCGAGCGCGGAGACCCAGACGCCCTGCCAGAGCGTCGCCCGCGCGCGCTCCGCCTCGCCGGCGCCGACGGCCTGCGCGATGAGCGGGTCGAGCGCGAGCATCCAGCCCCACCCGAGCACGCTCACCGTGAAGAAGACGTTGTTGCCGAGCCCCACCGCGCCGAGCGGCCCCTCGCCGAGGCGACCCACGATGGCGGTGTCGACGACCCCCAGGAGCATGTAGCCGAGCCCCGTCGCGAGCAGCGGCGCGGCCAGGCGGAGCAGCGCGAGCAGCTCGGTTCGGACGGGCGTCGACATCGGGCCAGCTCGTATGGACACGGGCCCGCGACGGAGCAACAGTGTCTCTCGCCTGAGTTACGCGAAGGACTCCCATGCGTCACCTCCCCTTCCGCCTGTCCCTGCTCACCGTCCTCGCCCTCGCGGGCTGCACCGAGGGGATGGTCACGCCGCCCATGATCGACGGCGGCCCGGGCTTCGATCGCGACGGCGGCCCGATCCCCGAGTGGCGGAACCGCTGCGTCGGTGAGGGCGGCGTGGTGGGCGACGCGGCCTGCGCGCCCGACGACGCGGGCCCGATGGCGATGGTCGACGCGGGCCCGCCGCCGCCGCCGTGCAACGAGATCACGTTCACGTACAGGAACCCGGGCGCGAGCACGGTGTGGGTCAGCGGCTCGTTCACCCCGCGCGCGGGGATGCCCGCCGCGTGGGCGACGAACCCGAGCGAGGGCGCGCTCGAGATGGTCAACGACGGCTCGGGCAACTGGGAGCTGACCACGCTCATCGAGCCCTTCGGCCGGCACGAGTACAAGCTCATCATCGACGGCACCGACTGGATCCCGGACCCGAACGCGACGGAGTTCGTGGACGACACGTTCGGCGGCCAGAACTCCGTGATCTACGTCTGCACCACCGGGTGCGGCGAGCTCGCGGACTTCGACTGGCGCGACGCGGTCATGTACTTCGCGATGGTCGATCGCTTCTCCGACTCGGACGGTCGCTCGGACCCCGTCGCGGGCGTCACCGACGGCGACGCGCGCACCGGCCCGAGCGGTCAGTACGAGGGCGGCGACCTCCCCGGCGCGACGAACCGGCTCGGCTACTTGGCCGACCTCGGCGTCACCGCCGTGTGGTTGAGCGCGCCCTACGACAACCGCGACCTCGCCGGCGCCGCCATCGACCCGAGCAGCGACAGCCACACCTACTCCGGCTACCACGGCTACTGGCCGTCGCCGCCGAACATCGACTACAGCGATCCGTTCAACCCGTCGCCGCGACCCGTCGTCGAGTCGCGCATCGGCGGGCCGGCCGCGCTGCGCACGTTCGTCGACACCGCGCACACGACGATGGGCGCCGACGGACGGCCGATGCGCGTGCTCTTCGACTACGTGATGAACCACGTCGACATCGAGAGCGGGCTCTACCGCGCGCACCCGGACTGGTTCGCGCGCCGCGACGGGCGCCTGCCGCTCTGCGGCCCCGAGAACCTCTGGGACGACCCCTACTGGGGCACGCGCTGCGCGTTCACGGACTACCTCCCCGCGTTCGACTTCGAGAACGCGGCGCCCCGCAACTGGAGCGTGAACGACGCGCTCTGGTGGGCGCGCGAGTACGACCTCGACGGCTACCGGCTCGACGCCATCAAGCACGTGCCGCTGAGCTGGCTGCAGGACCTGCGCACGAGGCTCAACTCGGAGATCACCGATCCGGTCGGCGGCCGCTTCTACCTCGTCGGCGAGACGTTCGCCTACGACGACCCGGATCTGCTGCGCCGCTACGTCGACCCGGACACGCTGCTCGACGGGCAGTTCGACTTCCCGATGAAGGCGCGCCTCTGCGAGGCGGTGTTCCGCCCCGAGGGCGACCTCGGCGGCTTCGCGAGCTGGATGGACGCCAACGACACGTTCTACGGCGCGACCTCGATCATGACGACGTGGGTCGGCAACCACGACATCCCGCGCTCGATCCACTTCGCGTCCGGCGAGATCACGAGCTGCCGCGAGGGCAGCAACCCCGGCAACGGCTGGGACTGGCGCCCGAGCCAGCCGACCGACGCCGCGCCCTACGAGCGCCTCGGGGTCGCCTTCGCGATCATGATGACCAGCCCGGGCATCCCGCTGATCTATTACGGTGACGAGATCGGCCTCGCCGGCGGCGGGGATCCCGACAACCGACGCATGATGCCGTGGAGCGACAGTGAGCTGAACCCGCACCAGATCGCGCTGCGCGGTCGCGTGCGCGCGCTCGCGCGGCTGCGCGCGTCGAACCGCGCGATCACCCGCGGCCGGCGACGCACGCTGTCCGCCGACCGCGACACGTGGGTCTACGCGATGGGCGGCTGCGGCGACTCCGCGCCGGACGTGACCGTCGCGATCAACCGCGCCGACACCGGCCGCAGCGTGAGCATCCCGGCCGGGAGCTACACAGATCTGCTGAGCGGCGCGACGGTGTCCGGCGGCAGCGTGAGCCTCGGCCCGCGCAGCTTCCTGATCCTCGGGCCGTGAGCCGCACGCTCTTCCTGCTGACGCGGTCGCTACGGCAGACGCGGAGCCCGGGAGGAGGGAGCGGCCTCGAGCTCACGTACTGGGGGCGCGCCGAGGCGGGCCCCGTCTGCGTGCGCATCCGCGACCACGAGGCGCGCTTCTTCGTCGAGCGCGACGTGGCCACGGAGGCGGGCACGCGCGAGGCGACCGACCTGCGGACGATGGACGGCGCCCCCGTCGACGCGGTCCGCTTCGGCGAGCTGCGCGCGATGCGCGCGGAGGCCGAGCGGCTCCGCGCCCGCGGCACGCCGGGGTGGGAGGTCGACGTGAAGCCCGTCGACCGGTTCCTCATGGAGCGGCTCATCACGGCGGGGTGCGTCGCGACGGGCGAGGTCATCGCGCGGGCCGGCTACGAGGAGATGATCGACCCGGTCCTCGAGCCGGCCGAGGTCGCGCCCGCGCTCCGCGTCGCGTCGTTCGACGTCGAGTCCGAGGGCGTCGACGGGCCGCTGCTCTGCGTGGCCATCGTCGAGGGTGACGAGGAGCGGGTGTTCGTCCGCGGCGCCGGTCCGGCGCTGCCCGGCGTCAGCTACTTCCCCGACGAGAAGGCGACGCTCGAGGCGTTCCTCGACCACGTGCGGCGGAGCGACCCCGACGTGCTGATCGGCTGGAACGTCGTCGAGTTCGACGTCGACTACCTCGAGCGGCGCTGCCGGCGGAACGGGGTGCCGTTCCGGCTCGGCCGAGGCCGCGACGTCGCGCGCGTGCTCCAGGGGAACCGCCCGAACGCGCCGGCCGTCGCGATCGTCCCCGGCCGCGTCGTCCTCGACGGGATCGCGACGATGCGCGCGGCGACCTGGTCGTTCGAGCGCTGGAGCCTCGAGCACGTCGCGCAGAAGCTCCTCGGCCGCGGCAAGGCGATCGAGAAGACCGGCGACAAGCTGCAAGAGATCTTGCGAATGTACCGAGACGAGCTCCCCAAGCTCATCGAGTACAACCTCGAGGACTGCCGCCTCGTGCGCGACATCTTCCGCGAGGCCCGCGTGCTCGAGTTCGCGATCGAGCGGCAGCGCTTGACGGGGCTGACGATGGACCGCCGCGCCGGCGCGGTGGCCGCGTTCGACTACCTCTACCTGCCGCGGCTGCATCAGCGGGGGCGCGTCGCCCCGACGACCGAGCACAAGAGCGACGCGCTCGCGAGCCCCGGCGGGTTCGTGATGGGCTCGGACCCCGGGCTCTTCGAGAACGTGCTCGTGATGGACTTCAAGAGCCTGTACCCGAGCCTCATCCGAACCTTCCTCGTCGACCCGCTCGGGCTCGCGACCGCCGACGCGAGCGGCGTGGAGGGGTTCGGCGGCGCGCGCTTCCACCGCGAGCAGCACATCTTGCCGGGGCTCATCGAGTCGCTCTGGAACGCGCGCGCCGAGGCGAAGCGCATCGGCGACGCGGCGCTGTCGCAGGCGATCAAGATCCAGATGAACTCGTTCTACGGCGTCCTCGGATCGCCCGGCTGCCGGTTCTTCGACCCGCGCCTCGCGAGCTCCATCACGCGGCGCGGCCACGAGATCCTGCGCACGACCCGCGCCTGGATCGAGGAGCGCGGCCACCGGGTGATCTACGGCGACACCGACTCGCTGTTCGTCCACCTCGGCGCCGAGGCCGGCGACGCCGCGGCCTGCGAGGCGCTCGGCGCGAAGCTCGTGACCGAGCTGAACGACCGGTGGCGCGCCAACGTCCGCGAGCGCTTCGACGTCGAGAGCGCGCTCGAGCTCGAGCTCGAGACGGTGTTCGTGCGCTTCGTGATGCCGACGATGCGCGGCAGCGACGTGGGCAGCAAGAAGCGCTACGCGGGCGTCGCGAACGGCAAGCTCGTGATCAAGGGCCTCGAGGCGATCCGCACCGACTGGACGCCGCTCGCGCGCTCGTTCCAGAAGGAGCTGCTGCGACGCGTGTTCGCCGACCAGCCCTACGCGGCGTGGATCCGGGAGCTGAGCCAGCAGCTCTTCCGCGGCGAGCTCGACGAGCAGCTCGTCTACCGCAAGCGGCTCCGGCGCGACCTCGACTCGTACACGAAGAACGTGCCGCCCCACGTCGCCGCGGCGCGGCAGCTCGAGCGCGCGCGCGGGACCATCGAGTACGTCATCACGACCCGCGGGCCGCAGCCCCTCGAGCGGGTGAGCGCGCCCCTCGACTACCAGCACTACCTCGAGCGTCAGCTCGCGCCGGCGGCGGACGTGGTGCTGCCGCTCCTCGGCGACGACTTCATGCGCCACGGCGGCCGGCAGCTCAGCCTGTTTTAGCCAGTCGACCGACGGCCCGCGTGTAGGATGGCGCGCGTGGCAGATCGCGGCGATCGAGGGGGGCCGGAGGCGCCCGCGCGACCGCTCGATCCCCGCTGGCTGGCCGTCGCGGCGGTCGGCCTCGTGGCGGTCGGGGCGCTGCTCCCCGCGCTCCTCCCCGGGGCCGGCTACACGTGGGACGACCACCTCCTGATCGCGGAGCACCCGTGGGTCCACGCCGCCGACGGATGGCGCTCGCTGCTGACGAGCCCGCTCTGGGAGGTCGTCCCCGATCGGCCGGGCGACTACTTCCGCCCGCTCGTCTCGCTCACGTACTGGCTCGAGGTGCAGGCGTTCGGAGACGCGCCCGGGATCTCGCACGCCGTCAACGTCGCCCTCCACGTCCTGTGCGTCGCGCTCGTCGCGCGCTGGCTCTGGCGCCGCGTCGACGCGACCGGCCTCGCGCCGAAGGCGGTCGCGCTCTGGCTCGCGGGGGCGCTCGTCTGGTTCGCGGTCCACCCCTCGCGGCCCGAGACCGTCGCGTGGATCGCCGGCCGCACCGACCTCCTCGCGCTCGCGCTCGGCCTCCTCGCGCTCGAGGCCGCGGAGCGCCGCGGGGTCGGGTGGTCGGCGACGACCGCTGGGCTGTTGGGCCTCGCGCTGCTGTGCAAGGAGACCGGGGTCGTGTTCGTCGGGCTGCTGTGGACCGACGCGCTCCTGCTCCCGCGCCCCGAGGCGCGCACGCGCCGCGCGCACCTCGAGCGCGGGGTCGTCACGACCCTCCTCGCCGTGGCCACCGTGGCGCGCGTGGCGTGGCTGCCCCCGTCCGACCGCGCCCTCGCCGACGGCGCCATCCCCGTCATCTCGACCCTCGGTCTGTACGTGCGCGCGACGCTGTCGCCGTTCCCGCCGAGCGCGGTGATCGAGCCGCTCGAGCTCGACGCCCACGGCGCCCCCGTGTTCGCGCCGGTCGGGATCCTGCTCGGGGGGTTGGCCATCGCGACGCTCGCGGCGCTGACGGTGCTCGCGCTCCGGCGCGCGTCCGCGCGGCCGTGGCTCGCGGACGCGCTGTGGTTCCTCGCGCCGCTGGTGCCCGTGCTCCAGATCGTGTCGCTCGGCCTGCCGGGGCAGGTCGCCGAGCGCTTCCTCTACATCCCGATGATGGGGATCAGCGCGCTCCTGCTCCGCGCGGGGCTCACCTGGCAGCGACGCCGCGAGCCCCCGATGACCGCCGTCGCCGCGCTCGTCCTCGTCAACGTCGCGTTCTTCGTCCCGTTCACGCAGGCGTTCGCCGGCGCGTTCCGCGATGACGCCGCGCTCTGGGGCTACGAGCTCGCGATCGATCCCGAGCGCGCCTACGTGCAGGAGCGTGCGCTGCACCTGGTCCCGGCCGGCGACGCGCGCGGCCGCCTCGAGCGCGCGCGCCGGCTCGCCGAGGTCGCGGCGGACCACGGCCAGCACGCCGCCGTCGTGCGCGGGGCGCTCGTCGCGATGGAGACGCTGGCGCAGAGCGCGCCCCCGGATCAGTGCCCCGAGGCGCTGCTCACCGCCTCGCGCCGGCTCGGCGCCGGCGAGGCCGCGCGGCTGACCCCCGACTGGGAGGTCCGCCTCCCCGCCGCCGAGGCGCGCGCGATGGCGCAGAGCTACCCCCCGTACACCGCGCTGCGCGCCGAGCTCATGCTGCGGTGCGGTCAGGCGCGTGAGGCCGTGCAGCTCTTACGCGAGGGACCGCCCGGCGAGACCACGCAGGGCCTCCTGCCGCGGGCCCTCGCGCTGAGCGGGGACTGGGACCGCGCTCGCGCGCGAATGCGCGCGCTCGAGGAGGAGCTGCCGCTCTCGACGGTGGTGCGCGCGGAGGCGCGCCGCTTCGCGCAGGCCGACGCGCTGCACGCTCGCGCGGGCTCCGATCCCCGCCTCGGCCCGGTGTGGCGCTCGCAGGCGGCGTCGACGCTCGGGGACTTCGCCGCCGCGCGCCGCGCCCTCGCGCCGACCCCCGCGCTGGAGCGAGAGCCGGTCTACTTCCAGAACGCGATCGAGCTCGAGCGCTTCACGGGGCACCCCGACGCGGCGACCCGGCTCCTCGCGCGGGCGCGCGCCGCGCTCCCCGAGCACGAGGAGACGTGGCGACGGCTCGAGGCGACGATCCCGCACTGAGTCCCGAGGGCGCGAAGCGACCGAGGGATCTCAGTGGGGAGCGCGAGGGGCTTGCCCCTCGCCGGAGAGAAATCGCCGGAGGCGATTGATCGACAGACCCTGAGCGCTCAGGGCGGGAAGACGGTGTCGCAGTCGGACTCGCCGAGCCGCTCGGTCTCGAGCCGCACGAGCAGCGCCTGCAGCGCGGCGACGCCGGGCGGGATCGCGACGCACGCGGGGCCGACCGATCCGCAGTCCGAGCCGACGGTGACGATCGCGCCGCCGACCTCCTCGATCTCGAAGACCTGCCCGTCGACCGGCCGCGTGTCGCGACCGTAGAGGATCGGCGCGGCCGCGAAGGCCGCCACCACGTCCGGGTGCGCGAACGCCGCGTTCACGTCGCCGACGGTGACCATCCCGGGCGCGTCGCACGCGGGCACGTCGTTGCTGCAGCGCGCGGTGGTCCCCCCGCCCGAGCCGAACCCCATGCGCGTGTGGATGAAGCCCGCGCAGGGCTCGATGCGGGAGCGACGCTGCTCGCGGACGAAGCCGCCGTCACGGCCGAAGGCGTAGGCGCGCGGGAAGCACGCGCTGCACCCGCCGGCGTCCGCCGCCACCGCCGCGTCGGTCGCGCCCGCGTCGTTCGCGCCGCCGTCCGTCGCGCCGCCGTCGGTCGACCCGCCGTCGTCGCCCGGGCTCGCCGCGTCGGTGTCGCCCGCGTCGAGCGCGCCGCCTCCGTCGGCCGCGGCCGCGTCGAGGCCCCCGCCGTCGTTGCCCGATCCCGCGTCGGCGTCCGTCCCGTCCCCACAACCGCTCAGCGCGAGCGCGAGGGCCACGCCGAGCACCCGAATTCCAAGTCCATGCATGGCCCCACGATGCCGCGGCTCAAGCCTCCCGCCAAGGTCGGGGCGGCTTCCGCTTGCCGCGTCGGACGTCGACGTGTGAGCGTTCGGGCCCGGAGGCGCTTTCATGACGAGCTGGCAGGCGGCGGGGCCCGGGATCTGGCGGAGGGAGTACTCCTTCGGCAACAACCCCATGAACACCATCGCCGTCGACATGGGCGACGGGGGGCTGATGGCGATCAGCCCGGGGACCGGCCTGAAGGACGCCGACTTCGACGCGCTCGACGCGCTCGGGGACGTGCGCGCGCTCGTGTCGCCGGGCGCGTTCCACCACATGGGCATGCCGGCCTGGAGCGCGCGCTACCCCGACGCGGAGATCTTCGGGCCGACCGGCGCGCCCGAGCACATCGCGAAGCAGCACAAGAGCCTCCGCGCCGTGCAGCCCCTCTCCGCGCTCGAGGCGCTGCTCACGGACGACATCGAGGTCGGCGAGCTCGCGGGCTGCAAGTTCCCCGACATCTTCCTCGCGCTCCGCCGCGACGGCGAGGTGACGTGGTTCAGCAACGAGATCCTGACGAACTTCCTCGACTACCCGCCGAGCTTCATGTTCCGCACCGTGTTCAAGCTCTTCGGCACGCACCCGGGGCTGAACGTGAACACGCTCGCGGCGATGCTGATCCGCGCCAAGAAGCCAGTCGTCCGGAGCTACCTCGAGGGGAAGCTCGAGAGCGCGCCGCCGACGCGCCTCGTCCCGGTGCACGGCGGGGTGCTCGAGGATCCCGACCTCGCGACGAAGATCGGCGAGGTCCTCGCCCGCCGCTTCTGAGGACGACGATGGAACTCGAAGAGCTCACCCCCGACGAGGACGTCGCGCTGCTCGCCCTGATGCGCGAGATCATCCAGGCCGACGGTGACTACTCGATCGAGGAGCAGGTGCTCGTCGCCGAGCTCCGCGACGAGATGGGCGCCGATCGCTTCGATCGCGCGGTCGCGGGGGCGACCCAGCGCCTGGCCACGCGGCGGCAGCTCGCCGCGTTCGTGCCGACGATCACGCGGCCCGGGGCGCGGAAGCTCATCATGCGGCGGCTCGTGATGATGAGCGCGGCCGACCGCGTCATCGGGCCCGAGGCGCAGGCGCTCCGATGGCTCGCCGAGAAGTGGCCCGGGTCCTTCTAGCCAGTGATCGTTCGATAGATCGCGATCGCGACGCCGGCCACCGACTCGCCGGCGATGAGGCCGGCGCCGAGGATGATGACGAACCGCGCGGCCCACGTGGGCTTCACCCGGTGGCTGACCGCGGCGATCACGCCGCCCACGAACATGCTGATCGAGTAGAAGCCGGGCACCACGATCGCGATGCCGACCGCGGACGGGCTCGGGACCCACTTGCGCCGCGCCGCCGGCACCACCTTCTCGAGGATCGCGAGCACGATCCCGACGCCGCCGCCGATCGCGATGGCCTCGGGGGCCATCGGCGGCAGCCCGTCGATGCCGTCGCGGAAGAGCTCGGCGACGCCCTTCCACGCGGCGACGGCCGGCGCGGGCCACTCCTCGGTGAGCAGCATCCCGGCGGGATCCGGGACCAGGACGAGGTAGCCCGCGCAGCCCGCGAGCGCGCCCGCGAGGACGCCGAACACCTGCGAGAGCGCTTGATGGCGCGGCGAGGCCCCGATGAGGAGCCCGGTCTTGAGGTCCTGCAGCATGTCGCCGCACTGGCTCGCGGCGCCGCCGGTGACGTTCGCGGCCATGAGGTTGCCCGCCACGTTCTCGGCCGAGAGCACGCCGAAGACGAGCTGCGTGACCTTGCCCATCGGGCCGACCGGGGTGAGCCCCGTCTCCCCCGCGACGCGCCCCGCGACCACCGCGAGGAAGAACGTCAGCGCGACCGCGAGGATCGCGATCCACCAGGTCACGTCGAACAAGAGGACTTGACCGAGCACGGCGGCGATCCCGGCGAACGCGAGCCCGCCGAGGAAGATCCTCCGCGGCACGTCGTGGACGTCGTCCTCGCCGCTCGGGCGCGTCCCGCGGATCGACGCGAGCACGCTGCGCCAGCTGAACGCGAAGGACGTCAGCGCCGAGGTGACCATCATCGAGACGCCCGGCCACAGCATCCACTTGTTGATCGGGCCGAACCACAGCTTGTCGCCCTGGTTCAGCGCGTCCGGGATCACCGCCCAGCCCGAGTCGACGGCCATCGGCGCGAGCACGCCCCACGCGATCACGAGGCCGAGCAGCATCGAGGCGCCCGCCCGGAGCCCGATGATCATCCCGGCGCCGATCATCAGGACCGACGGATCGACCGAGAAGCCGAGGTTGGCGAACGTGATGCGTCGCGCGCCGATCGCGAACGAGAAGGGGAGCCCGACGGGGTGCCAGTCCAAGAGGTAGCTGGTGAGCTTCGTGGTCGCGCCCACCACCGCGGCGCCGATCAGCGCGTACACCCGCGCCATCGCCTCGCTGCCCTTCGCGTACATCTGCTTGATCGTCTCGGCCGACGCGATGCCGTGCGGGAACGGGAGCGGATCCTGGACGAGCATCTGTCGGCGCAGGCCGATCGCGACCATCACCCCGACGAGGCTGACCACGAACGTCCAGCCCACGAGCAGCGGGTAGCTGAGCTCCTGACCGGTGAGGATCGTGAGCGCGGGGATCGGCGCGACGAGGCCGGCGCTCGAGATGCTCGCCGCGGCGGACGCACCGGTCTGGTTGATGTTGTTCTCGAGCATCCCCCAGCGCCGAACCCCGAAGCGCTCGAGGCCGCGATAGAGCCCGAAGCTCACGAGCATCGCGGTGACCGACATGTTGAAGCCCCAGCCGATCTTCAGGCCGGTGTAGATGTTGGTCAGCGAGAGGACCCCGCCGAGCACCATCCCCGTCGCGATCGCGCGGAAGGTGACTTGCACCGCGCGGGGGTCCACGGGCGGGTGGGCGGAGACCGTCTCGGGCTCGGACATGTGCTCGCACACGTGCCCGATGCGGCGCGGGCTGTAAAGCGCCGGCGACGAAACCCGCGCGGCCGAGCGCCGATGAGGGCTGCATGTCGAAGCCGAACGCGCGCAAGCGCCAGAAGAGAGCACGAGCCCAACGACCTTCGCGCACGAAGCGAGCGCGCCACGCGAAGGCGGTCCCTCGACGCACGCCGGGCCACCACGGGATGAAACGCGAGGCCTGGCGCGACTGGCGTCAGGTCGCAGAGACGTTCGTGGCGGAGCGGCCGCCGCGCGATCCCCAGCTCATCGTCGAGGTCTTGGTCCTGGTCCTCGCCGAAGCGCGGAGCTGGGGCGACTTCCTCGGCGGTAGCTGGGTCTTGCTCGCGACGTCGCGGGTGTTCGTGGCGGACGTGCCGGGCTTCGGCTCGGCGCGCACCCTCCAGCTCCTCGACCGGCTCGTGGACTGGTTGGCGCGGCGCGGGGACGTCGACGACTGGCAACGCGACGTGCTCTGGACCGCGATCGACGAGTCGCGAGACGGCCACGGGATGCCACGGAAGCACGGCGAGGGCGTCCAGGAGTGCGTCCTGTACACCCATGGCCTAGCTCACCTGGGCGCGGAGCTCGCGGCGGCGAGCCGGGCGGCCGATCCTCGGCTGGCCGCGGCCCCCGCCCTGGTCGCGCGAGCGCTCGATCAGCAGCTCGGGGAAGGCCGCGCCACGCCCGCCGGCTCGCTCGACGTCGGCCTGTGGATCGCAAGTCTCATGGACCTTCAGGGCCACCTGCGAGGGGCCGACGGGGACACGGTCCGGCGGGTCGCCGACTTCTATCGCTGGCTCGGCGCGACCGGTCGGTTGGAGCCGACGCGCGCGATCTCGATCGCCGGAGCGCTGGACATGGCCGAGCTCTGCGTCGTCTCGGCGCCGGCGATGGCCCCCGCCCGTCGGGCCGCGAGCAACTGATCCGTCTACGGCGGACCGCCCGCTGGAGGAGACCCCGGGTCGCTCACGGCCGCGCGGTCGAGGGTCGGGCCGGCGACGTGTCACGTCCCGCCTCGAGCGGCTCGTGACGCGCGAAGCCGGGCTCGCGCATGGCGGCGAGCGCGCGGTCGAGGAGCGCGAGCTGACGGCCCGCGCGTCCGGGCGCCCACGGCTCGACCGGCGGCCCGCCGAAGCTCGCGACGAGGTCGTCGAGGCGCCCGAGCTTGCCGCCGGTCTGGTTCGCGAAGTGGTGCTTGGCGCTCAGGAACGGCTGCTCGCAGCCGAGCTCGCGCAGGACGCCGCACGGGAACTGGGCCCACGCGACGATGGTGTCGGTCGGGCGGAGGAACGCCCGCAGCGCCGCGGCGGCCGACGGGAGGTCGAGGCGCGGGAGCGCGTCGCGGTCGGTGAGCTCCATGTTGCGCACGCGCTCCGGGGCCGCGGCGAGCGGGCTCTCGACGAGGACGTCGAAGAGGTCACCCGGCCGCTCGCGCGCGGCGGTGAGGCGCAAGGGGTAGCGGCGCGTCTGCCCCCGCGGCTGGTGGAGCTCGGCGTAGACGAGCGCGACGTCGGGCGAGCCGAGCCGGAGCACGTCGGGCATCGGCTTGGGGATCCGTGGCGTGAGCCGGTGCCGCGGCTGGTAGGGGAACTGCGAGCGCCGCTCGAGCTGGTCGTCGATCATCGCGTCGAAGCTCGCGAGCAGGCCGTCGAGGCCCGCCGTGTCGGGCTCGAGGATCTTCAGCGCGCGCACGACCGCCTCGATCGTCGAGAGCGACTCCGCGCTCGGCTCGCGGCGGATCCGGTAGCGGCTCGGCGGCCCGGGCGGCAGCCGCACCGCGCGCAGGCGTGACAACACGGGGTGCGTGCGACGCAGCGACGAGGCCTGGCTCCAGGTGCCGTCGATCGCGACGAGGTGCGCGGGCCGCGCCGAGGCGGGGAGCTCCGCGAGATCGGGCGCGTCGTCGTCGGGGAAGAGGACCGCCGCGTCGCCGGGCACCTCGAGCTCGTCGAGGGGGCGATCCGCGAGGTGCACGCTGAGCCGCTCGAGCCCCAGCCGCGCGATGCGCACGCTCCCGAACGGGTGCCGCCACTCGCCGCGGTGCTGCACGATGGTCAGCCCGGTCCGGTTGTGCACCGGCGCGACCCGGTCGCAGAGGCACAGATCCTGGACCTTGTCGCAGACGTAGCAGTGCGCGCGCTCGCTCACCCCGCGAGCCTGCCCGCGATCGGGCCGAGGCGCGACCCGAGGCCGCGCGGCCTGATATCTTCTGCGCGATGCGACCCGAGGATCTGGCGTTCGCCGCGGACGCGTTCGACGTGCCGACCGGCCGCGACCCGATCCGGGTCCAGTGGCTGGGCACCGCCGGCTTCGCGATCGAGCACGCTGGCTTCACCCTCCTCATCGATCCGTACCCGACCCGCGCGTCGATGCTCGACTGCGTCCGCGCGCCGCTCGTCAGCGACGCCCGCGCGGTGCGCCGCTACGTCCCGCGCGCCGACGCCATCGTCGCGGGCCACACCCACTTCGACCACGTCCTCGACGTCCCCGCGATCGCCAAGGCCACCGGCGCCCGCGTCTTCGGCTCGCGCTCCTGCGTCGCGCTCTGCCGTGCCGAGGGCGTCCCCGACACGCAGGTCGTCGACGTCGAGTCCATGCGCGGAAGCGAACCCGTCCGGGCCGACGTCGGCCCCTTCGAGCTCCGCTTCGTCCCGAGCTGCCACTCGTCCTTCCTCTTCGGCCGCATCCCGTCGCCGGGCGACATCGCCGACTGCGACCAGGTCCCCCTGCGCACCGAGGCCTACCGCTGCGGCGCCGTCTTCGGCGTCGACGTCCGAGTCGCCGGCCGCCGCCTCTACCACCTCGGCAGCGCCGACCTCCTCGACGGCTACCCCGAGCGCGACGTCGACCTCCTCCTTATGTGCGTGGCCGGCTGGACGACCACGGAGCGCTTCACCCAGCGCGTCATGGGCTCCCTCCGCCCCGGGGCGATCCTCCTCTCGCACTGGGACAACTTCTTTCTCCCCATGCACCGTGGGGCCGTCCCCCTCCCGGCGATGCGCATGCCCCGCCTCGTCGACGCCCTGACCGCGATCGATCCGAGCGTCGCCGTCGGCACCCTCCCCCTCCTGGGCGACCTCACCCTCTGACGCGAGCACTGAACGGGTATACAGTGACCAGATGCCGGGCCCCGCTCGCATCTGCTGCCTCGACCTCGACACCTTCTTCGTCTCGGTAGAGCGCCTCCTCGACCCGTCCCTCGAAGGCCAGCCCGTCGTCGTGGGCGGCGCCAAAGGCGGCCGCGGCGTCGTCACCGCGTGCAGCTACGAGGTCCGCGCCTACGGCGTCCGCTCCGGCATGCCGCTCGCCGAGGCCAGCCGCCTCGCGCCGCACGCCATCTACCTCCCGACGCGGCACGGCGTGTACGGCGAGTACGCCGAGAGGGTCCGCGCCATCGCGGAGGGCTACACCCCCGAGAGCCGCGTCGCCTCGATCGACGAGATGTACCTCGACTTCCGCGGCTGCGATCGCGTCTACGCGCGCCCTGGCGACGCCGACGGAGACGCCACCATCGAGCGCGTCGTGCGCGAGATCACCGGGCGCATCCGGAGCGAGCTGGGCCTCCCGGCGAGCTGCGGGATCGCGTCGTCGAAGTCCGTCGCCAAGATCGCGTCGGGCCTCGCGAAGCCGGCGGGCGTGCTGCTCGTTCCGTCCGGCGGCGAGCCCGCCTTCCTCGGGCCCCTCCCCGTCCGCAAGCTCCCGGGCATCGGACCGGTCGCCGAGGGGAAGCTCCTGCGCGCGGGCTACGAGACGCTCGGGGACCTCGCGCGCGCCCCCCTCGAGGAGCTGCGCCGCGTGTTCGGCGCGTGGGCCGAGACGATCCACGGGAACGCGAACGGCCTCGGCAACGCCGAGCTCGGGCGCGACCGCCCCGCGTTCCGCGAGCACGACCCCGAGGGCGAGGCGATCGGGAGCATCTCGAACGAGCGCACCTTCTTCGCGGCGCTCGGCGATCCGCGGCAGGTCGAGGACCGGCTCTGCGGCCTCACCGAGCGCGTGTGCTGGCGAGCGCGGAAGCGCGGGGTCAAGGCGCGCACGGTGACCCTGAAGCTGCGCTACGCCGACTTCCAGACGCTCACGCGCGGCAAGACGATTCACCCGACCCACTCCGAGCTCGAGGTGTGGCCGGTGGTCATGGATCTGTTCCACGCGGCGCGGACGCGACACCAGACGCGCATCCGGCTGCTCGGCCTCAAGCTGTCCAACCTCGGCTTCTTCGACGACCAGCTCGAGCTCTTCGAGCGGCACGAGCGCCTGCACCGCGCCGTCGACGACCTGCGGGCCCGCTGGGGCTTCGACGTGCTCCGCACCGGGAGCGGCATGCGCAAGGGGGAGCGCCGCCCGTGACGGGCCCTACCCCTGCGGCCCGCGATTGACCAAGATCCGGGGGTCGTGCGCGTCGTGACCCTCGCCGTGTTGCTCTCCGCCTGCGCGCCGCCCACGGCGCCGGGGCCGGTCAGCACACACGTCGACGACTGGCGCGACGAGGTGATCTACCAGATCGTCGTCGACCGCTTCGCCAACGGCGACCCTTCGAACGACGCGGCCGACGGCGTCGAGCCGGACCCGTCCGACCTCGCGCGCGCGCAGGGCGGCGACTGGCGAGGGATCCGCGAGCGGCTCGACTACCTCGAGCAGCTCGGGGTGACCACGCTCTGGATCTCGCCGCCCTACGAGAACGTCGCGCGCACCGAGCTCGAGGACGGCTACCACGGCTACTGGCCGTCCGACTTCACGCGCGCCAACCCGCGCTTCGGCTCGCTCGAAGAGCTGCGGGCGCTCGTCGACGACGCGCACGCGCGCGGGATGCTCGTGATCCTCGACGTGGTCCCGAACCACGCCGGCCGCGTGTTCACCTACGACCTCGACGGCGACGGCGAGGTCGATCCCGGTGAGACGGAGCCGCCGTGGTCGGAGACGGGCTACGACGTCCCGCTCCTCTGGACGCACCGACCGACAATGTGGACCGAGGACGGAACGTTGACGCTCGAGGCCGAGCACTTCCACCGGCGCGGCGCCGGGGATCTGAGCGACCCGCGGCAGAAGGAGCTCGCGGACTTCCCCTCCGGCCTGCGCGATCTCGACACCGAGCGCGAGGATGTGATGGCCGCGCTCGTGGAGACCCACGCGTGGTGGGTCGAGCAGACCGACGTCGACGGGTTCCGCATCGACGCGGTGCCGCACGCGTCGCGGGCGGTCTGGGCGGCGTTCTGCGGGCGCCTGCGGCGGCGGCTCGCCGAGGTCGGCAAGGAGCGCTTCTTCCTGCTCGGCGAGGTCTTCGACGCGAGCCCCGACGTCCTCGCGAGCTACGCGCAGCTCGATCAGCTCGACGCGGCGTTCGCGTTCGACCTCAAGCGCGAGGTGATCGACGCGGTGATCCTCGAGGGGCGACCGCCCGCGGACGCGCTCGGCGCGCTCGGACGCTACCGCGATCGGTTCCCCGCGTCGGGGCAGCCGGGCGGCCTGGGCCTGTCGCCGTGGGAGGCGCGCGTCGCGTTCGCCGACAACCACGACGTGTGGCGCCTGCGCGGCGAGCTCGACGATCCCCTCGCGGCCGAGATCGCGATGACGGTGGTGTTCACCGTCGACGCGATCCCGAGCGTCTACTACGGGACCGAGCAGGGCCTCGACGGCACCGAGCACCACCTGTCGCGCGAGGCGCTCTTCGTCGAGACGCCGACCTACCCTACCGACGGCGCGCCGTTCCGCCACATCGCGCGGCTGGCTGCGATCCGCGCGCGCTCGGCGGCGCTGCGGCGCGGCACGCTCGTGGTCGACTACGCCTCGACGAGCGGCGGCGCCGACGAGGAGCCCGCCGCCGACGCGGGCATGCTCGCCTACGAGCGCGAGCACGAAGGCGAGCGCGTGCTCGTCGTGATCAACGCGTCGATCGGCGACTCCGTCGCGCGCTTCGACACCGGGTTCTCCGAGGGCGACCGCCTCAGCGACGCGCTCGGCGGCGCGACCGCGCCCTGGGTGGTCGGCCGCAACGGCGCGCTCGAGATCCGACTGCCGGGCCGCGCGTCGGTCGTGCTCGAGCGCTGAGTCCGACGACGCGAAGCGTCGGAGGATCTCAGTGGGGAGCGCGAGGGGCTTGCCCCTCGCCGGAGAGAAATCGCCGGAGGCGATTTATCGGTCGGGTCGCGGCGGGGGTCGCCCCCCGCCGCTCCCACAGATCCGGACGTGCGGGACTACCGCATCCGGCTCCTCGGTTCATGGGCTCACTGCGTTCGGCCCGAGCGCGCTGTGCACGACGCGTGGTGGCGGCAGCGGGTAGCGGGCGAGCAGGAGGTTGAAGCGGTCCCAGGTCATGGCTCGCCGCTGCGATCGCCGCGAGAGCCACTTTCGCCAGACCCGCGCCACCTCGTACGCGAAGCGACTGAGGGCCTCCGAGTTCCCGGTGATGCCGTAGTACCCGTAGTGCCCTCGGAGCTTGTGCCCGAGCGCCTTCCATTGCTCGGCGATCGGGCGGTGTCGGTTCTTCCGACACCACTCGCGTACGGCCGCGAGCGCTCGCGTGAAGCGCGAGCGCATCGTGGTCTGCTGCACGAACCAGTTCCCCTTCCGGGAGCGAGCCCAGTGATGGTTGAAGCCGAGCAGCTCGAAGCTGCCCCGCTCCCCCTCCCCTCCACCCCCACCGGTTCGCGGTCTCGTGAACTTCACGAGGCGCGTCTTGTCGGGGTGCAGGGTGAGGCCGTACTTCCCGAATCGCTTCGGGAGGACGGCCATCACGCGCCGGGCGTCCGCTTCGAGCGCGAAGGCAAGGACGAAGTCGTCCGCGTACCGGACGAGCTGAGCGCGGCCTCGCAGCCGCGGCTTCACGTCCGTCTCGAACCACCGGTCGAGCACTTCGTGCAGGTACACGTTCGCCAGGAGCGGTGAGATCACTCCGCCTTGAGGTGTGCCGACCTCCGGGTGCGTCACCGCCCCCGCTTCCAGCACACCCGCCTTCAGCCACTTGTCGATCGCACGGCGGATCACGCCGTCCGTCACCCGCTTGTCGAGGAAGCTGCGCAGCGCACCGTGGTCGAGCGTGTCGAAGAAGCTTTGGATGTCGACTTCCAACACCCAACCGCCCCCGGTCGACATGACACCCTTCCACAGCGCGTCGAGCGCATCATGGGCGTTCCGTCCCGGTCGGAAGCCGTACGAGCCCGGATGGAAATCCTGCTCGTAGATCGCTTCCAACAGCATCGCGACCGCACGCTGGAGGATCTTGTCCTCAAACGTCGGGACGCCGATCGGGCGCGTGCGCCCGTCGCCTTTCGGGATGTGCACTCGCCGCACCGGGGGGGCTCGGTACGCGCCCGTACGGAAGCGATCGCGAAGCGCCTCGAGGTTCCCCTCGAGGTTCCGCGCGTACTCCTCCGCCGACTGCCCGTCCACACCCACCGCCGCGTCCTTACGAGTGCGCCGGTACGCTTCACGCAGCCACTCCACGTCGATCACGTGATGCAGCGACATGAAGGCCCGCTCGGGATGCTTCCTCGCGAGCTCCGCTACCCGTTCGAGTCTCGTCGAGATGCTCCCGGAGTTCAGTGACTCCGACATCGTTCCCTCGTTCGGTTCCATGAGCCGGACGCTCTTTCCCTCCGCCGGGTCCTCGTGGGGCGAGTTCCCCGGCATCGTCGGTACCGTTCGCGTCTCCGACTTCTCGCCATCCATCCCGCGGCGCTTCGTTTCCTTCGCCCCGCGGTGCCTCGTCTGCTCGCCATGGTTCGTGTTCCTGTCGGCTCCTGCGCGCGTGGCGTGCGCCGCGCTCAGGCCTCGGGCTTCGGGTGCGGCTTGCCCGGTTCCGCATCAGGACGAGGAGACGACGAGATCTCCCAGGTTCCTGGGGCGCCTCCGCGCGCGTGCCCTGCTCTTCGACCCCGGTGGAGCCTCGGCGCCCATGATCCTCGGGTGCTCCGGCGCGGCCTTCCGCAGTCTGTACGGCGTCGGCCTCCACGCTTGCTCACTTTCGGGGCTCCATCACACGGCCCACATGCTCGCTGTCTACGCTTCGCGGCCGGCCTCACGGACGGTCACGCAAGACTCGCTTCCGGCTGGTGATCAACCTCTACCGGGCGGCACGACTTCTCACCGCCAGGCGCCACAGGAGGTTTCAGCGATGTTTACCCGTCCACCACATCCTCCTCCTCCAGGCTTGCCTGGCGCACACAGACCTCGAGACACCGAGCGCTCACCCGCGTCGGCGACGTCGCGCGAAGGCCAGCGCCACCGCGGCGAGCGCGAGCGCGGGGAGCCCGGGCTGCGGGCCGCGCGTGACACCGCAGCCGCCGTCGTCGGTCGCCGCCGGCTCGACGGGCGGGCTCGCGGCCTCGGGAGCCGGCTCGGGATCGGGCTCGGCGGGAGGGGGCGCGGGAGGCGTGGGCGGAGCCCCGACGCAGAACCGCCCGCGCTGACACTCGCCGCGCTCGCAGGTGTCCCCCGCGCCGCATGGTCCGTGCGAGGTCACGACGGTGGTGTTGCCGCGCCAGTGCTCGTGCGTGACGGTCTCCACGCAGAGCGCGGCGTCCCCGCAGGTGCGGCCCGCCGGCCGGTTGTGCGCCGCGGCGCAGTCGGCGTCCGACGTGCACGGGTCGGGCGCGCAGTTCGGCCCGTAGTGGCTCGTGCTCCCCTGAGCCCCCGAGGGGCAATCGGCGGGGGCCGGGCCGACCGCGTCGGCGAGCGCGGGGACGGGGAGGACGAGGACGAGGAGCACCAGGGCGAACGCGCGCATGCCGCAAAGATACTAGGCGCCACGTTGGGGGTCGTGCTCGACGGCGCGGGCGGGCATCCTCGGGCTCGCGTGTCCCGGTTCATCGTCATCGAGGGCCTCATCGGCGTCGGCAAGACCTCGCTCTGCAAGCTCGTCCAGCAGGAGTGGGGCGCCGAGCTCGTCCTCGAGCCCGCCGACCACAACCCGTTCCTCGCCAGCTTCTACGCGGACCCGGTGCGCTACGGGTTCGCGACGCAGATGTTCTACCTCGCGAGCCGGTACGCGCAGCAGGTGTCCCTGCTGCAGGGCGACCTCTTCACCGACTTGATCGTGTCGGACTACATCTGGGAGAAGGATCGGATCTTCGCGGAGCAGACGCTGGCCGACGACGAGCTCGACCTCTACGAGCGCTTCATGGGCCTGCTCGCCGGTCGGGTGGCGGCGCCCGACTTCGTGCTGTTCCTCGACGCGCCCACGGACGTGATCATGGCCCGCATCGCGCGTCGGGCGATCTCGGCGGAGCAGCAGATCGCGCCTCGCTACCTCGACGAGCTCCGCGAGCGCTACTACGCGCTCTGGGACCGCTACGACGTGGCGCCCGTCTACGTCCTCGACACGACGACGCGCAACTACGTCGACGACCCCGAGGACGCGGCGGCGATGCTTCGCATGCTCCGGGGCTGGCTCGACGGCGCCCCCGCCCCCGACGCCCCGCCGCGCTACGCCACGGGCTCGTCGCAGCTCGCGCTGTTCTGAGGGCTCAGGTCATCTTGCGGAGCGACACGGCGTTGATGCAGTAGCGCAGCCCGGTCGGCTTCGGCCCGTCCGGGAAGACGTGGCCGAGGTGCGCCTCGCAGACGTTGCAGAGGGTCTCGACCCGCTCCATCCCGTAGCTCCGGTCCATCACGTAGGCGACGACCTCGGGGGTGAGCGGCTCACCGAACGACGGCCACCCCGTGCCCGAGTCGAACTTCGTCGCCGCGTCGAACAGGGGCGTGTCGCAGCACTTGCACGCGTAGCGCCCGGGCTCGAACACGGCGCACATCTCCGAGCTGAAGGCCCGCTCGGTGCCGTGCATCCGGGTCACGTGCAGCTCCTCCGGGGTGAGCAGCTCGCGCCACTCGGCCTCGGTCTTGCGCACCGTCCGCGGCGGCGGGTGGTTCCCCTCCGTCGCCAGCCGCCTCACCTCTTTCCAGTTCAACATGCGTGGAGGGTACGACGAGCGCGGCCGCTTGTTACTCGCGGCCGCTCGCGGCCCGACCGATCCGCCCGAGGTGGGTGTCGGCGAAGGCGGTCGCGTGCTTGAGGCCGTAGCCGAGCATCCTGTCGAAGCCGACGTGGCCCACCCAGATGAGCGCGACGAGCCAGAGGGTCGAGGCGCCGAGCGCGAGGCCGAGGCCGGCGAGGAGCGCGGGGCCGAGGTAGCTGTGGCCGGCGTTGTAGACGCCCGCGCCGATCCGCGGACCCGCCAGGTAGCCGAGCAGCGAGACGTCGGGCACCAGGAAGAGCGCCGCGAACAGCACCCAGCCGCCCCCGAGGCTGGCGTAGGCCGCCGTCGCGGCGGCCAGGACGAGGGCGCCCTCGAGGCGGAGCAGCACGCGCGGTCCGCCGTCGACCCCCACGCGGTCGCGGGGCGCCCCTTCGGTCGAGGGCATCAGGGAGGTCAGGGTCTGGGCGATCGAGGTCATCTTCGTTTCTCCTTCCGGGCCGCGTCCGGCGACCACGAAGAGAACTCTGGGCCGAGAAGGCGCTCATTACGATGGTATGAATTCGTTCATCCGCTCATCATCTTCTTATGAGCAAGGTCGAGGCCTCCTGGGAGCTCTACGGCACCTTCCTCGAGGTGATGCGAGGGGGGAGCCTGTCCGCCGCGGCGCGCGCGCTCGGCGTCTCGCAGCCCACCGTCCGAAACCGGATCGAGGCGCTCGAGCAGGCGCTCGACGCGGTGCTGTTCACGCGCTCGCAGAACGGGCTCGTCCCCACCGAGGTCGCGCGGTCGATGCTCCCGCACGCCGAGGCGATGGCCGCGACGGCGCGCGCGCTGGCTCGGTCCGCGTCGGGCCCGACGCAGGCGGACCGGGGATCGGTCCGCCTCGCCGCGAGCGAGATCGTGGGCGGGGAGGTCCTGCCCGCGATGCTGACCCGGCTGCGCGACGCCCACCCCGGCATCCAGATCGAGCTGGTGCTCTCGAACGCGAACGAGGACCTGCTGCGCCGCGACGCCGACGTGGCCATCCGGATGGTCGCGCCGACGCAGGCGGCGCTGGTCGCGAAGCGCGTGGGTGACGTGGAGATCGGGCTCTACGCGAGCGACGCCTACCTCGCCGACCACCCGGCGCCGCGGAGCGTCGAAGATCTCGGCGAGCACGCGCTGGTCGGCGGGGATCGGGACCGCGGCGTGACGCAGCTGCTCGCCGCCTTCGGCCTCTCGACGAGCCCGCGGGACTTCGCGCTGCGGACCGACGATCACCTCGCGCAGCTCGCCGCGGTCCGCGCGGGGCTCGGCGTGGGCGTCTGCCAGGGGCCGCTCGCCGAGCGCCCGCCGAAGCTCACGCGGGTGCTCTCCGAGGTGAAGTTCCCGCTGCCCGTCTGGGTGGTGATGCACGAGGACCTGCGCGCGGTGCGGCGCGTGCGCACGGTCTTCGACCACCTCGTGGTCGAGCTCGACGCGTACCTGGGCGCGCGCCCGAGGCGACGGCGCCGGCCGCGCTGATCGAGGCCCTACGCTTGACTCGTCTGCCTGCCCGGGTATCGAGGGCGCATGGATGGGAGCTGGCACCACGAGGTGTTTCGCGGCCAGGCGTCCTTCGGGCTGCGCGTGACCGAGGTCCTTCACGAGGCGCAGAGCGCGTTCCAGAGGATCGAGGTCCTCGACACCCCGATGCTCGGGACGGTCCTCGTGCTCGACGGGATCTTCCAGACGGCGGAGCGCGACGAGCGCTCCTACCACGAGATGATCGTGCACCCCGCCCTCTGCTCCGCGCCGTCGATCGAGCGCGTGCTCGTGATCGGTGGCGGGGACGGCGGAACCGCGCGCGAGGTGCTGCGCCACCCCGGCGTGAAGCGGTGCGTGATGATCGAGGTGGACCGGGAGGTCGTGGAGGTCTGCCAGCGCCACCTGCCGACGCTCGGCGCGGGCGTGTGGGACGACCCGCGCCTCGATCTGCGCTTCGGCGACGGCGTCGCCTTCGTCGCCGAGACCACCGAGCGCTTCGACGTCGTGATCCTCGACGGCAGCGATCCCGTCGGCCCCTCTCGAGGCCTCTTCGGCAAGCGCTTCTACGAGAACGTCCGACGCGTCCTCGGCGACACCGGCGTCTTCGCCCTCCAGAGCGAGTCACCCACCGTCGACGAGGCCCTGTTCTTCGACATCCAGGGCGCGCTGCGCGACGTCTTCGATCACGCCCGCCCCTACTTCGGCGCCGTGTACCTGTACTCGGCCGGGCTCTGGACGTGGACCCTGGCGAGCGCCGTCTCGCTGCCCGAGGGCCCGCGACCCGAGCGCCTCGCACCCATCGCGCCGGGTTGCGACTTCTACGACGCCGACGTCCACCGGGCGGCGTTCGTGGCCCCGCCCTTCGTGAGACGACGGCTGAAGAGCTGACATCGCAGGGGGCGCGAGCTCAAGACGTCGAGCTGCGGGGACGGATCGAGCTTTTCAGACTTTCGCGTTGGGAGGGATGAGGGGCGTGGACTCCCCGAGCTGTCGTTTTCTCGCGCGCTTCGCGCGCGAGGCGGGACCCCGAGCTCTGGGGACGGATCGAACTTTTTGAACTTTCGCTGGGCGAGGATGAGGCGCGCCGACTCCGCGAGCTGTTGTTTTCTCGCGCGCTTCGCGCGCGAGGCGGGGGCTTCGCCCCCGATGCTGTGGGGCGGTCGGGACGCTGGCCACGTGCGGGCCCGTGGGAGTTCTGTCCCCCAGGGGGACCCCGGTCCCCCTCGCCGGCGCCTGCGGCGCCGTCTCACCCCCTCGGCCTCCGTCTCCGGCGCGTTGCGCCTACGACGGAGGGGCGGCGCTTCGCGCCGTCGGCGCGCGGCGCGCGCCGGTCGGCCGGACCGCGCTTCGCGCGGCCACGGCCTCCATGCGACTCGAACGGTGCGGAGGCGGGCGGGATGAGGAACCCGGCTAGCCCGCCGTGCTCGTGCTCGTGCTCGTGCTCGTGCTCGTGCTCGTGCTCGTGCTCTCGCTCGTGCTCGTGCTCGTGCTCGCGCTCGTGCTCGTGCTCGTGCTCTCGCTCGTGCTCTCGCTCGCGCTCCTGCTCTCGCTCGTCTCGCCTGCCGACTCCGCGCGCCGTCGTGTTCTCGCTCCTCACGCCGTGCGATGCTCGGGCATGCGCCGTCTCGTCCTCGCCCTCGCGCTGTGTTCGCTCGCTCCCGGGATCGCCTCGGCAGACGCGATCCCGGAGCAGCCGCCGTGTCCGTCCGGCGCTCGCCGGGTCATCAACGGGCACCAGGTCATCTACTGCGACCCGACCACCTGCACGGACGACTCGGGCTGCGAGGCGGGTGAGGTATGTCGTGAGGCGCCGCTCTGCGTGGAAGCGGTGACGCGAAGCGTGTCGCGCAGCTTCCCCCCGATGCCGGGCGACCCGATGCAGGAGGTCTCGTTCCGCGACGCGCGCGGGACGTGCGCACCCGGTGGATCCTGCCAAGGCCCCGCACAGTGCGAGGCTGGGCGCCGCTGCGTGCCGGCGGCCGAGCCCCCACGCGCGGCGGCGCCCGAGCCCGAGCCCGAGCCCACAACGACCTCCGACGACGATCCCGGGGGCGGCGGCTGCACCGTCTCCGTCACCGGCGCAACACCCACGCTGGGTTGGCTTCTTCTCGGGCTAATCGCAGTTCGGCGGCGCTGAGAGCTCGACAATGAACCGATCGCGCGCCAGCGCGACCAATCGGCCGCTACGGCGAGCCGGGTTGCTGACCCGGTCCGCCCCCCACCGTTCAACCCGCATGGAGGCCGTGGTCCGCGCGAAGCGCGGCCCGGCCGACCGGCGCGCTCCGCGCGCCGTCCGGCGCGAAGCGCCGCCCCTCCGTCGTAGGCGCGAAGCGCCGGAGACGGAGGCCGAGGGGGAGAGCCGGTGCCGTAGGCGCCGGCTCGGGGGACCGGGGTCCCCCTGTGCCACCGTTCACCCTCATGGGACCACCCTGTGTTCAGGGTCATGGGACCAGGGCGAGGTGTTGCGACTGGCGGCGATCATGCCCCGTGGAGTCGCAGCTGTCGATCCGGTCGGAGGGTCCGCGTAGCCTGCCCGACGCCGCGGAGGGCACGCGTCAGCGGGCCCGACGCTTGTGCGGGCTTGGCCGTCGAATCGGCCGCCGCGGCGCTCTTGGCGACCGGCTGCGGGGGCGGCGGGTCCGCGTCGTTCACGCTGGGCTTGAGCCGGGGCCAGTAGCGACTCGCCCTCGACGACGACGCCGTCGTAGGCGGCATTGATGAAGCGGTCGACGCCTCTCTGGGCCTGCAGGACGTCGGCGAAGGCGCCGATCCACTCTGCGGTGTCGCGGTTCGAGGTGACGATCGTGGCGGCGCGGCGCGGCGCGATCGACGAAGACGCTGGTAGACGTCGCGGCTCTCGTCGCGGTCCATCGGCTCGCCGGCGAAGTCGTCGATGATCAGCAGGTCCACCGTGCAGAGCTCGAGCATCACGACGTCGCGCGAGTTGTCGAAGCGGCGCTCTGGCGCAGCGCCTTGGAAGCATCTCGGCGCGGCGGAAGAGCACGCGGTAGCCGTTGCGGCGGCGACGTGTCGAGCGCGCGTTGGCGAGGAAGGTCTTGCCGACCCGACGTGGGCCGAGGACGACGACGTTCCGCGCCGCGCGACGAAGCGCAGGCGCGCGAGCTCGCTGAGGACGCGGCGGCGGCTCGTCTCCTTCGCCGTCTTGTCCCATCGCTCGAGGACCATGTCAGCGGGTCGCGCCCGCCGTCGGTCGCACGACGCGGGCCGCGGTGCTGTCGCGTCGCAGAGATCTCGTCGCTGAGCAGGAGCAGCAGCAGCTCGTCGAAGCTCATCGCCCCCAGCTGTTCGGCGAGCGCGAGCCGAGGCGCAGACGCGTTCAGGCGGATCGATGAGCTGACACGAGCTTGAGGCGGTCCTCGTGCTGCGCCAGCGCTGCTCCGCGCTTCGGCTCCGAGATGCGATGTCGCTCTTCATCGCTCCTCCTCCTGTCCATCACGCTTGCGCGTCTGCGAAGGCGGCGGTGGTGGTGCGTGCGAAGCGCGCGCGCCTGCGCAGCAGGGCTGCACCAGCGTCCCGGCGTGAAGCTCGGCGGCGTCGAGGTCGGTGCGCATCGCCGCCTTCCAGCGTCCCTCGACCCGGCGCGTGTCGAGCGACGTCGCGCCTCGATCTGCGCTTCACGACGGCGTCGACCTTCGTCGCCGTACTTCTTGCCGAGCGCTTCGACGTCGTGATCCTCGACGGCAGCGCGATCCCGTCCCCCGGCAGCGGCCTCTTCGGCAAGCGCCCGAGAAGTCCGACGCGTCCTCGTCCCACCGGCGTCTTCGCCCTCCAGAGCGAGTCACGCACCGTCGACGAAGGCCCTGTTCTTCGCCCGTCCAGGGCGGCTGCGCGACGTCTTCGATCACGCCCGCGGTGGCCTTCGCGCCGTGTACCGCTCGGCCGCGCTCTGGACGTGATGGCGAGCGCCGTCTCGCTGCCCGGCGGGCGTAGATCTTCGCACCCAGCGCGCCGGGTCGACGCGGACGCGCACGTCCACCGGGCGGCGTTCGACGCGCCCTTCGTGAGCGCGACATCGCAGGGGGCGCGCTCAAGACGTCGGCACCGCAGGCGGCCGAGCTGCGGGGAAACGCGTGCGCGACCTTTCGCGATGTGAGGTCGGGTGGACCGTGGACTCCCCGAGCCCAGCGCGGGACGTCGAAGGGAGACGTCGGCGCCGGCGCGCGAGGCGGGCGCTCCTGCTGCTCTGGGGACGGATCGAACTTTTGAACTTTCGCTGGGCGAGCCGTGGAGGCGCGTGCCTCGCCGAGCTCAGGCACCACTCGGCGCGCGCGATCGGCGTGCGCATCGATGCTCGCGAAGTCCTCGCCCGCGAAGCAGCTCTGGCACGGACGTAGGGACACCTGATTCTCGACGCGTGGCTTGCCCTGCGGATCGCGGACACGCGTCGGGTCGACGAAGAGGCCCGCGCGCCGCCTACGACGGAACTCGGCGAAGGCGCCGTCGGCGCGCGCGCGGCGTCTGCGGGTCCGCCTTCGCGACCACGGGCTTGAGATTGTCGACGACGAACGGTGCGGAGGCACTCCGCGGAAGATGCGCCAGGCCGCGTCCAGACCCTCGCAAACGGCCTCCACGGCTCGTGCACGAAGGTCGTGCCACGTGCTCGGCTCGCTGAACGCCAGCGTCACGATCAGCGCGTGCTCGTCCTCATCTTGCCCGTCTCGGGGTCGCGCTCGCTCCCATCCGCTCGCTCGTCGGCCTGCGCCTCGCGCGCCGGCGGCGCTCGTCGACGCCGTGCGATGCTCGGGCATGCGCCGTCTCGTCCCGCCCTCGCGCTCGTCGATCGCTCCCGGATCGCCTCGGCAGACGCGATCCCGGAGCAGCCGCGGCGTCTCGCTCGCCGGGTCATCAACGGCACCAGGTCATCTACTGCGACCCGACCACCTGCACGGACGACTCGGGCTGCGAGGCGGTGAGGCGCGAGAGGCGCCGCTCTGCGTGGAAGCGGTGACGCGAAGCGTGTCGCGCAGCTTCGCCCCTGCCGGGCGACCCGATGCAGGAGGTCTCGTTCCGCGACGCGCGCTCGCTCAGCGTGCGCACCGGTGGATCCTGCCAAGGCGCCGCACAGTGCGAGGCTGGGCGCCGCTGCGTGCCGGCGGTCGAGCGCCCGTCGCGCGGCGGCGCCTGAGCCGAGCCTGAGCCCACAACGACCTCCGACGACGATCCTGGGGCGGCGGCTGCACCGTCTCCGTCACCGGCGCAACACCCACGCTGGGCCATGGCTTCTTCTCGCTAATCGCAGTTCGGCGGCGCTGAGAGCTCGACAATGAACCGATCGCGCGCCAGCGCGACCAATCGGCCGCTACGGCGAGCCGGGTTGCTGACCCGGTCCGCCCCCCACCGTTCAACCCGCATGGAGGCCGTGGTCCGCGCGAAGCGCGGCCCGGCCGACCGGCGCGCTCCGCGCGCCGTCCGGCGCGAAGCGCCGCCCCTCCGTCGTAGGCGCGAAGCGCCGGAGACGGAGGCCGAGGGGGAGAGCCGGTGCCGTAGGCGCCGGCTCGGGGGACCGGGGTCCCCCTGGGGGACAGAACTCCCACGGACCCGCACGTGGCAAGCGTCCGCACCGTCCCACAACATCGGGGGCGAAGCCCCCGCCTCGCGCGCGAAGCGCGCGAGAAAACAACAGCTCGCGGAGTCCATGGACCGTCATTCTTGGCGACGCGAGAGCTCGATCGGTCCCATGACTCCGACAGCGCAGCCCCCGCCTCGCGCGCGAAGCGCGCGAGAAAACAACAGCTCGCGGAGTCAGCGCGCCTCATCCTCGCCCAGCGAAAGTTCGAAAAGTTCGATCCGTCCCCAGAGCTCGGGGTCCCCTCGCCGTCCCCAGAGCTCGGGGTCCCCCACGGGCCCACACGTGGCCAGCGTCCGCACCGTCCCACAGCATCGGGGGCGCAGCCGCCGCCTCGCGCGCGAAGCGCGCGAGAAAACGACAGCTCGCGGAGTCCGAGCCGCTCATCCATCGCCCGGCGAAAGTTCGAGAAGTTCGATCCGTCCCCAGAGCTCGACGCCCTCAGAGCTCAGGACGCCCTCGAGAGCCGAGCCCTCAGCGGGCGCGCTCGTCCTGACGGCGCGCGTGCTCGAGCAAGGCCATTTGCACGATCACCTGCTCGTTCGCTTCCGGGAGATCCGCCTCCTCCATGTAGAAGCGGCCGTCCTCCATGTCGAGGACGAGCAGGAGGCGCTCGAGCAGCTCGGGCGGCGCGGCGGGGTCGGGGATGTGCACGCTCGTCACCACGCCCTGCCGCATCGCGATGCGGAGCGTCGTGCGCGAGGTCTGGATCGTGATGACGACGCTGCGCCGCTCGGCCTCGGCGAACGCGAGGAGCGAGGGCAAGGTCACCTGCCGCAGATCGCCCGTCATCGTCTTGCTGTCGCCGCCGTGGAGCACGCCCTCCCAGCGGGTCCGCGTCACGATGCGCAGCACGCGCGCGACGAGCTCGGCGCCCGCGAAGGGCTTCGCGATGTAGTCGTCCACCCCGCGCTGGTAGCCGTTGATGCGGTCCCGCTCCGAGTCGAGGCTGGTCAGGAACACGATCGGGATCTGCTTGGTCGCCTCGCGCGCGCGAAGCAGCCGCAGGAGCTGCCAGCCGTCCATGACCGGCATGGTCACGTCCGTCAGCACGATGTCCGGCGGGCGCTGCATCGCCTTGCCGAGCGCCTCGAGGCCGTTCTCCGCGGTCGTCACGCGGTGCCCCGCGTCCTCCAGGGAGCGGGCGACGAGGTCGCGGTAGGCCTGCGAGTCGTCGACGACGAGCGCGTGGATCGGCGCCGGCCGCTCGTGCTCGCCCGAGCCGATCGTGTCCGCGAGGAAGCGCGCGATGCGCTCCGCGAGCGGGGTCACGTGGTCCTCGAGGAACTGCATGCCCATTCCCGGGCTGCGCCCCTGCTGGCGCGCGCTCTCCTCGTCGAGGACGTAGGCGACGCGCGCTGGCACGAGCGCGGGCTGCGCGCCGTCGGGGAGCTCGAGCGAGAGCTGGACCTGCGTCCCGGGCGGGAGCTGCTGGGTGGCGGTGACGTACAGGCCGCCCCGGCTCACGTCCTCGGTGTAGGCGGTGACGAGCTCCTCGATCGAGCGGAAGCGCACCTTGATGCGCGCCGCGAAGCGATACGCTCGACGTCGATCGTCCTCGGACATTCCAGGACAGGCATTCTGCCTGTCATCCCCAGCTGAGGACCAGCTTTCCGACCGTCTCGTTGCGCTCCATGCGGGCGTGGGCCTCGGCGACCTCGCGCATGGGGAGCACGGCGTCCACCACCGGGCGCAGCTCCCCGGACGCGAAGCGGGGGACCACGAGCCGCGAAAACCGCTGCGCGAGGGCCGCCTTCTCCTCCAGGGGCCGGGCCCGCAGGACCGAGCCGAAGACGCGCAGGCGCTTCGCCAGCAGGAGGCCCAGGGGCATCGGCGCCGCCACGCCACCGACGAGCCCGACGACCACCATGCGGCCGCGCGGCGCGAGCGCGCGGAGGTTCTCTTCCAGGTAGGCGCCGCCGACGAGGTCGAGGATCACGTCCACCCCGCCGACCGCCGCGCGGGCCGCGTCCGCGAACTTCCCGTCGGGGACGTGCAGCGGGGTGAACGGCGCGAGGCCGTCGATGCGCTCGAGCTTGTCCGCGGTCCGCGACGTCCCGAGCGCCCGCGCGCCCGCGCTCGCGGCGAGCTGGATCGCGGCGGTGCCGACGCCGCTCGCGACCGCGTGGACGAGCACGCGCTCCCCGGCGGCGAGCTCCGCTTGCTCGAACATCGCGTCGAACGCGGTCATGAACGCCTCGGGGATCGCCGCCGCCTGCTCGAGGGGCATCCCCTCCGGCACCGGGACGAGCTCGCGCTCGTGGACGCGCAGGAGCGTGGCCATTCCGCCGCCGCCGGTGATGCCCATGACCGGATCGCCGACCGCTACCGACACGCCCTCGCCGCACACCGCGACACGTCCCGCGTACTCGAGCCCCGGGATGTCCAGCGGCGAGCCGGGGGGCGCCGGGTACAGACCGCGGCGCTGGAGCAGGTCGGCGCGGTTGAGCGCGCTCGCGGCGACCTCGACGAGCACCTGACCCGGGCCGGGATCGGGCACCTCGACGTCGACGAGCTCGAGCACCTCGGGGCCACCGGGCGCTCGGATGCGGACGGCTCGCGCGCGGGCCATCAGGGCGCCTCGATCCAGCCAGCGATGGCCTCGATCGCGCTGACCACGGGGCGGCAGTGCCGCTTGAGGAACGTGTGATCGAGCGGCTGCTCCTGCGGGATCACGTCCACCGCCTCGAGCGCCTTGGTGCCGTCGAAGTCGACGTAGGCGAGCCGGCAGGTGAGCTCTGCGTCGGGTCGCCCGAAGTCCGAGCCCGGCAGCGTCGCGACGCCGACGTCCGAGAGCAGCCGCGCCGACAGGTCCCGCGCGCTGTGGATGCCGCGCTCGGCGAGCCGCTCGCGCAGCGGGCCGAAGTCCGCGAACAGATAGAACGCGCCGATCGGCTGCGGGCACTCGACGCCCGCGCCCCGGAGCTTGCGCGCGCACCAGCGCCCGAGCGCGCTGCAGATGCGCCGCGCGTTGACGAGGTAGCGCTCCATCACCTCGCCGCCCTCGAACGCGCGGACCGCCGCGTACTGGATCGGCGCGCTCGTGCCCGTGAAGGTCTCGGACGCGACCGCGCTCATCGAGTCGAGCAGCCCGCGCAGCCGCTCCGGGAACACGAACGCGCCGAGCCGCCACCCGCCGGCGCCACACCACTTGCTCAGCCCGGTGCTGATGATCGTGCCCTCGGGGTAGTAGCGCGCGATCGAGACGTGCTTCCCCTTGTGGTGGAGCTCGGCGTAGATCTCGTCGGAGAGCACCAGCGCGTCGTGCTCCCGCGCGACCGCGGCGAGCGCCTTGAGCTGATCGATCTTCAGCGTCGCGCCGGTCGGGTTGTTCGGGTAGCTCAGGTGCACGAGCCGGGGCCGCGTCGACTCCTCCGAGAGGGCCGCGGCGAGCGCCTCGGGCGTGATCATGAAGTGGTCCTCGGGGCGCGTGTGGAGCCACCGCACGGGGCGACCGATGACCCGCGCCTGCGCCGCGTACGAGGTCCACGCGGGCGTGGGCACGATGACGTCGCCTCGGAACACCAGCTGGAGCAGGAACGCGAGCGGCTTGGCGCCGGGCCCCACGAGCACGTCCTCCGCGGTGCGATCGATGCCCGCCTTGCGCTCGGTGTAGTGGGCGATCGCGCGGCGCAGCTCGTAGAGGCCACGCACGGGCAGGTACTCCTTCTCGGCGGCGTGCGCGCGGAGCGCCTCCACCACGGGCGCGGGCACCGGGAACGGCGACTGCCCGAGCCCGAGCCGGTAGATGCGGCGCCCCTCGGCGATCAGCGCGTGGCTGTGCTCGCTGATCGCGACGGTCGCCGAGTGGCGGAGGCCGCGCAGGTGCGAGTGGATGTACGTGTCGGGCGGTTTGCGCGCCATGGGGGGCGGATGATAACCACCACGTCGGTGGAAGACCCGCGAGAGATCATCTGCGAGCTGTGCCGGCACTTCTACGCGCTGGGCTGGGCCAGCGGCACCGGCGGCGGCGTCAGCCTGCGCGAGGGCGGCCGCGTGTACATGGCCCCGAGCGGCGTCCAGAAGGAGCGGCTGAAGCCCGAGGATCTGTTCGTCCTCGACGAGTCCGGCGAGGTGATCGAGGCGCCGGCGGACGATGCGCTCCGCGTGAGCGCGTGCGCCCCCCTCTTCTTCAACGCCTACCGCCTCCGCGACGCGGGCGCGGTGCTGCACAGCCACAGCATGAACGCGATGCTCGCGACGCTCTCGTCCGAGAGCGAGCTGCGCGTGACGCACCTCGAGATGATGAAGGGCATCGAGGGCATCGGTTACCACGACGACCTCGTCGTCCCGATCATCGAGAACACAGCGCACGAGCGCGATCTCGCCGACACGATGGCCGCCGCGATCGAGGCCTACCCGCAGAGCCACGCGGTCCTCGTGCGGCGCCACGGCGTCTACGTGTGGGGCCGCGACTGGGTGGCCGCCAAGACGCAGGCCGAGTGCTACGACTACGTCTTCGAGGCGGCGGTGCGCATGCGCCAGCTCGGCTTCGATCCGGCCGAGCGGCCGCGCATCGGGCCTCGCGATCCGTCCCGAACGACCCACTGAGGGAGCCCCCATGCACGCGCACTGGATCGAAGACGAGGCCGCGATCGACGTCGACACCCTGCGGAGCCACGGCGTCCACTACGAGCGGCTCGCCACCGAGCCCGCCGCGTTCCAGGCGCCGCTCGACGCGCTCAAGGGCGCGAACGGCTACGTGCACCAGGACGAGGTCAGCCTCTCCGTGGCGACCCCGAACCTCGACGCTATCTGCGCGAAGTTCGTCGACGAGCACCTGCACACCGAGGACGAGGTCCGCTTCGTGCTCGAGGGCGAGGGCGTCTTCGACATCCGCAGCGGCGACGACCGGTGGATGCGCGTGACCGTCGAGGCGGGCGACCTCATCGTGGTCCCCAAGGACCGCTACCACCGGTTCTTCCTGACCGATTCGAAGCAGATCCGCTGTGTCCGGCTCTTCCAGGACGCCAGCGGCTGGACGCCCGTGTATCGCTGAGGAAGGCGCGGGCGCGGCGCGGCGTACCACCGCATGAGCCATGCCCTTCGGTCGGATCCGCATCCGCACGCTGCTCGATCACGAGCCGCTCCGCGCCCTCTACGGAGCCCGAGAGCCCTTCAGCTGGCCCGGCTCCGCCGACACGGTCCCCGTCAGCGCGTTCGTCAACGAGGCGGGGCCGCACTGGCACTACGTCGCCCTCGGCGCGCGCGACGCGCTCGGCCACGACCTGACCTTCCGGCTCGCCGCGACCTCCGTCGACGAAGCGGCCCCGCGCTGGCCGGTCGAGCTCCTGCGGCGGGTCACCGCGCACGCGCGCGGCTGCGAGAAGGCGATCGGCGACGGCTGGTACGTCTGCTTCGAGGAGCCCGTCGATCCCGAGGGCGCGCTCCGCTGCGTGGCGCTCGTGCCCGACCCACAGCTCCCCGACGCGATGCAGGCGGTCGGCCTCCACGAGCGCGAGCTCGCCCTCGTCAGCGAGGACGGCTACCGCCGCTTCCTCGGCGCGCTCCGCGAGCGAGAGCCCCTGCTCGTGACGGCCCCGACGCGCGCGCCCGTGCTGGTGGACTGATCGACGACGAGAGGGCCGCACCCGTGTTGGGTGCGACCCTCTCCGTGGATCGAAGCTCGCCGTTCAGACGCTCGGCTCGGGCCGCACACGCCGTAGCACTCGAAGGGCTCGGCGGGCCCGGAGCCCGCGGGGACGCGAGGGAACGATCGGTCGCGGGGCGTCGTCCCCGGGTAGGTCGACGGCGGGGTCGGCGGGGTCGGCGCGGCCATCGCCTCGCAGACGCCGCCGTCGTCCTCGAACACGGTGCACTCCATCGTGAACGCCTGCTCGGCGGTCATCCCCGGCGGGCACGACTGCTCACGCACGAGGGGACCCGCCTCCACGTCGCACGCGCCGAGCGCGAGGCCGCCGACGAGGCAACACAGCGCCGAGGGGAAGACACGGTTCTTCTGCATTTGAATGCTCATTTCTTCGCTCCCATTGCGCGAACTGTTTCAGGCGAGCTGAAGCGTTCGGCGATCAACTGACCGACCACGAGCCCTGCCCGCGCTGCGCTGCTCGTCTTCCGAGCCGGCCGCGTCAGAGCTCGAGCGAGGAGGATTGCGAGGAGCGTGCCAAGGGGCGTCGCGCCTCCTCCGGCCGCAGGGCCGTGGTGGTGGTCAGCGCGTTGACCGGCGGGAGCCCCCGCCCGCTCGGACCGGCCCCGCTACGCGGCGGGCGGGGTGGGCTCGTACTTGCGCGCGGCGAGCGCGGTGACGAGCGCGAGCGCCGCGAAACCGGCCGCGGGAGCGGGCGAGGTCAGGTCCCACAGCGCGGCGGTGGCGCTGGCCCACACCAGCGACTCGGCCGCGAACCGGGCGGGGTCACGCAGTCGGCGCCGCGCTCGCGGGGCCACCAGCGCCCCCCACCAGACCGCGGCGGCGAGCGGGAGGCCGACCGCGAGCAGGTACGATCCGAGGCCGGGCACGCGCGCGCTCCCCCACCACCCGAGCGCCGCGAGGGCGCCGAGCTCGAGCAGGAATCGCACCCCGAGCGCCGCCATCTTGATCACGTATCTGCCTCGCCGATGAACCCAGCATCCCGTGGATCGCGGTGCCGGTCCAGCCGCCACGCCTCGGCGTTGGTGGGGCGACCCTTCCATTGGAAGCCGCGCGCGGGCATGTTCGTTCACGCTCCCATGACGGAACGCGACAACCTCATCCGCGACGGCCTCGAGCGACCTCCGCAGGCCATCGGCTACGCGCTGAACGAGCACATCGTTCGCGCCTTCCCCGGCAAGTACGTGATGCGGACGACGGATCTCTCGTTCGACCTCGACACGTGGGTGGAGCGGACGAGCGCGAGCGTGATCACGCGCGACGTGCCCTTGCCCGAGTGGGACACGCGCTGGAGTGGGCCGGGGCAAGGCGTCTTCCGGCGACTCGCGCAGGGACACCGCAGCGTGGCGTTGGAAGGGGTCACGTACGACGTGGTCGAGGTGGCCTGGGAGCGGGGCTTCTCGACCCTGACCACGCAGTGGTGGATCGGCCCCGATCGGGAGCGGGTGGAGGGCTTCGCGGCCCACGTCGCCGAGGTGGCCAACGAGGTCGTCGACGAGGTGCTCGTGTTCGCCAACGGGTGCTGGCAGCGCAGCCCGAAGCTCCGGGCCGCGATCCGCAAGACGACCTTCGACTCGCTCGTCTTGCCGGAGGGCATGGCGGACCACATCCGGGAGGACTTCGCCAGCTTCCTCGGGGCCCGCGCCGAGTACGAGCGCTACGGGGTCCCGTGGAAGCGGGGCGCGCTCTTCCTGGGCCCGCCGGGCAATGGCAAGACCCATTGCGTCAAGGCGCTCCTCAACGCGCTCGACGTCCCCTGCCTCTACGTGCAGTCGTTCGAGTCGCCTCACGGGGGCAACGCGCAGCCCAACGTCGCCGAGGCGTTCGCCCGCGCGCGGCGGACGACGCCCTGCGCGCTCGTGCTCGAGGATCTCGACGCGCTCGTGACGCCGGCGACCCGCTCCTACTTCCTGAACGAGCTCGACGGCTTCGCCGACAACGCGGGCATCCTCGCCATCGCCACGACCAACCACCCCGAGCGGCTCGACCCTGCCATCCTCGATCGGCCGAGCCGCTTCGATCGCAAGTACTCCTTCGAGCTGCCTGGCTCCGCCGAGCGCCTCGCCTACCTCACGCACTGGCGAGACCGGCTCGAAGGGGACACCGCGCTGGGGCAGGAGACCCTGGACCAGGTCGCCGAGACGACGGAGGGCTTCAGCTACGCCTACCTCAAGGAGCTCGTCTTCTCGTCTCTCGTCGGGTGGATGTCGCACGGTCGCGCCCGCCCCCTCGACGACGTGATCGTCGAGCAGGTCGGCGAGCTGACCCGGCAGATGGCGAGCGCCGCGGCGGCCCACGAAGAGGCCCGGCCGGTCTACGTCGGCGACCGGATGCAGGAGGACTACGCGCACCTGTTCCGGCGGCGCGGCTGACGGGGTGGGCAAGCGAATGGCTGCTGAGCGGTGATCGGCTTCGACTCCGCGAGCTGCCGTTCTCTCGCGCGCTGCGCGCGAGAGAGTGCGGGACTCCGTGACCTTGGGAAGAATGGCGGTCTCAGCCCCCCGAGCGCCATGCCACCCGCGACGCGCTCGCCCGCGACGCGACGCGCGGACTCCGGACCCGACCACCCCACGGAGCGAGGCCAGGCACCTTGGGAAGAATGGCGGTCTCGAGCTCCTCGCCCTGCGTCGAGGCGCGCGCTACGGCGACGAGGGTGGCGAGGAGGAGCGCCCCTTGCTGACCGGGCCGCCGGCCACGTGCGTGCCCGTACGCGAGTTCTGCCGCGTCGCCACACTCACCCTGGTCCCCTCGCCGGCACCTACGGTCGCCGTCGCACGCCAGGCCTCCGTCACCAGAGCTGCGCGCCTACGATCGATCGAGGCGCTTCGCCCCGTCGGCGCGCAGAGCGGGCTCGCTGCCGCGCTCCGCGCGGCCACGGCCTCCATGCGACTCGAACGGTGAGGTGGGGGCGGGACGGAGACTCAGTCGCCGACGGCTTTGCCGAACGTCAGCGTCGGCTTGTCGCGGGGCGCTCGGTCCGAGGCGTCGAAGACGGTGATCCGCGAGCTGCCGATCTGGATCACGTCGTCGACCTCGAGCGCCCGCAGGCCCTTCACGGGCTCGCCGTTGACGAGCGTCCCGTTGCTGGAGTCGAGGTCCTCGATCGTGGCGGCGCCGCCGGTGCCCACGATCTCGGCGTGCTCCCGCGAGGCGTCGGCGTCGTCGAGGAGGACGTCGCAGGCGCCGCCGCGGCCGATGCGGAGCACGCCGTCGACGGGGATGGGGATCCGCGCGCTGCCGAGGTCGAGGCCGATGCGCTTGGCCTTGATCCCGCCGCGCGTCTTCATCAGCTCGTCGACGACCCCGACGAGCTTGGTGCGCGCCTCCGCTTTGGTGAGCGCGCCGTCGGCGCCGACGCGCCCGGCGACCTCGCGGAGCTGGTCGGGATCGCCGGTCACGAGGACCAGGCCGACGTGCTTGAGGCGATCGTTGGCGGAGAGGAGCTCGGCGAAGCGCGCGCCGCTCATCACGGGCATGTTGATGTCGAGCACGACGACGTCGACCCGCTCGCGGACGATGACGGCGCTCGCCCCGACCGGCGTCGAGCGCTCGTGGACGCGGTAGCCGCCGTCCTCGAGCATGCGCACGAGGGAGGCGCGGACGATCTGACTGTCGTCGATCACCAGCACCGTTCCCCGAGGGGATCCCCCGCCCATGTGCTGAGGATGCCCCAGGCGCGGCGGAGGGGAAAGCCCTGCCCGGTTACGCAGGTGAGCCCGCGCCGCGTCAGGCGTTCGGGCCGAAGCTGGTGATCAGGTAGCCGCCCGAGCGCTCGTCGCGCGACAGCTCGAGCAGCCCGCGCTTCTGCGCGTCCTCGAGGAGCTCGCTGAAGGTGCGGTAGCCGTGGAACCGCTCCGAGAAGTTGGGGCGCTTGCGCTTGAGGGTCTGTTTGACCATCGAGCCCCAGAGGTGCGCGTCCCGGTCGCTGAAGAGCGCCTCCACGACGTCGAGCACGTGGTCGAGCCCCTGCTGCCGGCGCTCCTCGAGGTCCTCGCCGTTGGGCGCCGCGGACTCTGGATCGACCGCCTCGGGCGGCGGCGCGGGCGACTCCGCGGCCGCCGCGGCGGCGGGCGCGTCCCCGGGGCTCGCCCCGGCGGCGGGCTTGGGGGCCGGCGGGCGCTTGCGCGGCTTGTTCTTGTCGCGCTCGGCGTTGCGGCGCTTCCGCTCGAGGTCGTCGTAGTAGATGAACTCGTCGCAGTTCTCGATGAGCAGATCGCTGCTCGAGTTCTTCACGCCGAGCCCGATCACGATCTTGTCGTTCTCGCGCAGCTTGCTGACGAGCGGGGAGAAGTCGCTGTCGCCGCTGATGATCACGAAGTACTCGATGTGCGGCTTCGTGTAGCAGAGGTCGAGCGCGTCCACGACGAGCCGGATGTCCGCCGAGTTCTTCCCCGAGTAGGAGACGTGCGGGATCTCGATCATCTCGAACGCGGCCTCGTGCATCGAGCGCTTGGCGTTCTTGAAGCGGCTCCAGTCGGCGTAAGCCTTCTTGACGACGATCTTGCCCTTGTCGAGCAGGCGCTCGATCACCATCTCGATGTCGAGATCCTTGAAGTTGGCGTCGCGAACGCCGATGGCGACGTTCTCGAAGTCACAGAAGATCGCCATGTTCGGCGCGGACGCGGGTAGTTCGGGCACGACCGAGGGCCTTACGCCCGCGAGCGAGCCGCGTCAACGGATTCAGAGGCCGAGGAGCTGCATGATCTCGGCGGGCGTGACCTCGGCCTCGCACGGCAACCAGGTCGCGGCGTGCGGAATTGCCTCGATCAGCCGGGCGCGGCGCTCCGCGGTCATCCGCCACACGATGACGCGCATGTCGAGCGCGTCCGTGGTCAGCGCGGCGATCGCCCGATCCAGCTTGACCGACGGGTCCTCCGCGTCGAGCACCACCGCGCTGGCCTTCGACTCCGAGCGCTTGAGCGCCCCGTTCAGCACCGCCATCGAGGACGCCGAGACCACGTCGACGTTGCCCGGCGCCTTCTGCAGCGCGAGGTGCTGGAGCTCGAGCGAGTTCGAGATGATCACCCAGACGGTCGTCCCGGGCTCGGCGTCCGGATCGACGGTGCGGATGCCCCACGCCGGGGTCACCCGGGAGTGGATCGCGCCGCTGACGAGGTCGTCGTAGGCCTCGGCGGCCCGCGGGTTGGCCGGCGGCGGCACCGTCGCGGCCATCGAGTCGGTGAGGACGAGCTCGGGATCCACGTCCTTGTCCGGCGTCTTCTTCATTCGGGTTCCGCTCTGGTCGACGGCGGCGAGCCGCTCGCGCAGCGTCTCGATGACGTGCGTGGCGGACGCGGGGTGAAGCGTCCCGATCAGGGCGCGCTGCAGCGGTCCGTCCAGGAACCGGACGAGCTCCTCGCGGGTGTCGGGCGGCGAATCCAGGCCCGCCACCTGCAGCGCTTCCCCGAGCACGGCGGTCGCACCCGCGTCCTCCAAGGTCGCGCAGAGCATCTCGGAGGGGCTCAAACCGGTGATGTCGGTGGACTCGGTCACGCGTGGCGACGAGGATACCCGCTCGCAGCCTCCGTCTCCAAGATGGGAACATGACCGCCCCCCTCGACCTCTTCGCCGCATGCGCCCCTGGCCTCGAGCCGCTCCTCTCGACGGAGCTGCGCGAGCTCGGGGCGCTCGAGCCCGAGGCGATCGACGGGGGGGTGCGCTTCCGCGGTCACCGCCGGGTGATCTTCCGCGTCAACTTGATGAGCGGGCTCGCCACCCACGTGCTCGCGCGGGTCGGCCGGTTCACCGCCCTCGCCTACGACGGGCTCGAGCAGGCGCTCGTCGAGCTGCCGTGGGAGGACTGGCTCGCGCCGGGCGTCCCCCGGACGTTCCGCGTCACCGCGCGCAAGAGCAAGCTCGGCCACTCGGGCGCGATCGCCGAGCGCGCCGCGCGCGCGCTGTCGGCGCGGCTCTGCGACGCCCCGGGCGAGTCGGAGGACCCGGTCCCCATCGCGATCCGCATCTTCCGCGACCGCGTCCACGTGTCCGTCGACACGTCGGGGGCGCCCCTGCACCGACGCGGCTACCGGACGACCTCGGGCCCGGCGCCCCTGCGCGAGGACCTCGCGCGCGCGCTCGTCATCGCGAGCGGGTGGGACCGGACGACGCCGCTGGTGGATCCGCTCTGCGGCGTCGGCACGATCCCGATCGAGGCGGCGCTCCTCGCGCAGCGGCGACCGGCCGGCGGGGGGCGACGCTTCGCCTTCGAGCAGACCCGCTGGTTCGACGCCGCGACCTGGGACGACGTGCGCGCGAAGGCCGCGGCGGGCGCTCGCGACGCGCCGACGATCCTCGGGCGGGACCGCGACGCGCAGGCCATCGAGGCGAGCCTCGCGAACGCCGCGCGCGCGGGCGTCGACGTCCGGTTCGAGCAGGCCCCGCTCTCGACCCCGTTCGGGATCGACGCGCCGCGCGGGGCGGTCGTCACGCACCCGCCCTTCGGCAAGCGCATGGGCGAGGGCGAGGATCTGACGCCGCTCTACCGGGCGATCCGGGCGGCGGTGCCGGCCGGCTGGGCGCTCGCGGTGATGAGCGAGGATCGGCGCCTCGGGATGAAGGCCGGGGACCAGCTCAAGACCGCGTTCCTCACCGACGCGGGGGGTCTGAAGGTCCGCGCGCTGGTGGGTTGAGGGTGGTCCCGACCCCGATTTCGTGGAACACCACCCGCCGTGAACGACAACACGTCCTGGGATTCGTTGGTCGACCACGTCGCGCGCATCGAGACGCTGCGCGGGGTGATGGGGACCTTGGGGTGGGACGAACAAGTGATGATGCCGCCGAAGGCGCAGCCGCTGCGGGGGGCGCAACGCGCCTTGCTGTCGCGCCTCGGACACGAGTGGTTGATCGACGAGCGCATCGGGGGGTGGCTCGCGGATCTCGAGGGCTCGGACGATCCCGTCCGGCGGGCCTGCCACCGCAACCTCGGCCGGACCTACCGGCGCGAGCAGAGGATCCCCGCCGAGCTCGTCGACCAGCTCGCCCGCGCGCGCAGCGAAGGCTTCGCGGCCTGGATCGACGCCAAGAAGCACTCCGACTTCGCCCGCTTCGCGCCGAACCTGGAGCGGCTGCTCGAGCTGAGCCGCCGCCGCGCGGCCGCGATCGATCCGGATCGGCACCCCTACGAGGTGCTGCTCGAGGAGTTCGATCCGGGGACGTCGGTCGCGAGCCTCCGCGAGATGTTCGCGCGCCTCCGCGACGGCCTGACGCCGCTCCTGATGGCGATCGCGGACCGGCCGCAGCTCCCCGAGCTCGGCGCCACGTTCGACCCCGACCGGCAGCAGGCGCTCCACCGTGAGGTCGCCGCCGCGCTCGGCTACGACTTCGACGGGGGCCGCCTCGATCACGCCGAGCACCCGTTCACGACCGGGCTCGGCGCGGGCGACGTCCGCATCACGACGCACATCACCGCCGACGATCTCCTGAGCGGGCTCGGCGCCACGATCCACGAGGCGGGCCACGCGCTCTACGAGCAGGGGCTCCCGCACGAGCACGCGGGGACGACCGTGTCGTACGCCGCGAGCTACGGCCTGCACGAGTCGCAGTCGCGCTTCTGGGAGAACTTCATCGGCCGCTCCCGGCCGTTCTGCAACTGGCTCGCGGGCCGCCTGGAGGAGCACTTCCCGGAGGCCGGCGTCGACGCCGAGCGCCTCTTCCGCGCGAGCAACCGCGTCGAGCGCGGGCTGATCCGCGTGCAGGCGGACGAGGTGACCTACAACCTCCACGTCATCGTGCGCTTCGAGCTCGAGCTCGCGATGTTCGAGGGCACCCTCGCCGTGAAGGACCTCCCCGAGGCCTGGAACGCCCGCTACGCCGAGTACCTCGGGGTCCGCCCCGAGAGCGACGCGCGCGGGGTGCTGCAGGACGTGCACTGGTCGGGCGCCGCGTTCGGGTACTTCCCGAGCTACACGCTCGGCAACCTCTACGCGTCGAGCCTCGGCGCGACGCTGGAGCGCGAGCTGCCCGACCTCTGGACCCGCGTGGAGGCCGGCGACTTCGCGCCGATCCTCGCGTTCCTGCGCGACCGGATCCACAGCCGCGGGCACCTCGACGAGGCCCCCGAGATCATCCACGCCGCGGTGGGCGACCGCGACCACGTCGAGGACCTCGTGAGCTACCTCTGGGCGCGCCACGGCGCCCTCTACGGGGCCGAACGGGGGTAGGATCTCGCTCATGCGCTCTCGACCGGCTCTCGCGCTCGCCTGCGGCTCGGCCCTCGTCGCCCTGCTCGTCGTCATCGCCCTGCCGCGCACGCGCGCCCAGGACGGAGACGAGGCGCCCGCGCAGAGCTGGCGCGAGCGCGCGGCGACGGAGGAGATCCTCTGCAACGAGCAAGACCCGTTGCCCTACCTGATCCGCGACAGCTGGACGACGCGGGTCTACATGGACCGCGACGAGATGCGGGAGCGCCGGCAGGTGGCGCAGCAGGCGGTCCGCTTCCGCACCGAGAACTACGGCTTCTTCACCGGCTTCGGCCTCCCGGAGTGGAACGCGCACACGCCGATGGAGAACTCGGAGGGGCTCCGCCTCTTCGATCGGCCCATCCGCCTCAACCAGCGCATCATCGCGGCGGCCCGCTGCGCCGAGCAGGAGATCGCCCGCACCTGCGGCGGCGACGACTACCAGCCCCGCCGCCTCAGCGGGATCCGGGACCGGAACACCTACCACAACGGCGAGGTCAGCAATCACGTCTACGGGATCGCGATCGACCTCGACCCGCAGCAGAACACCTGCTGCAACTGCGTGAAGGAGTGGCGCCTCCACCCGCTCTGTCAGGCGACCCCGCAGACGATCTTCGAGCGCATGGTCATGCCCGAGTGCTGGGTGCGCGGCTTCGAGAAGTACGGCTTCTACTGGCTCGGCCACGACCGGCTCATGGACACGATGCACTTCGAGTTCCTCGGCGACCCCGAGCACGTGCTGATCAGCGACGGCCCGCCGCCGCACATGAGCCGCCAGCCGTAGGCCTCAGGGCGCGCGGACGCGGCCCTGGTCGATCGCCTCGACGAGCCGCTGCGCGTCCTGCCGTCGGCTCGGCCCGTATCTGCCGTCCGCGATCGCCGCGAACGCGACCCGGGCCTCGTCGTGGCGGCCGAGCCGCAGCAGCGCGATGGCCCGGTTGAAGCGCGCCTCGGGGACGAAGCGGCCCGTCGGGTAGCGGTCCAGGTACGTGGTCCAGGCGGCGAGCGCCGCGGCCATCGACCCGCCGGCGAAGTGCGCGTCGTGGGCCTGCTCGAACGCGCGGCGCTCGGCCTCGTCGATGGCCTCCGGCGGCTCGATCTCGTCGAGGGCCTGCGCGAGCGCGTCGTCGGGGACCGCGGCCGGCGCGCTGGTGACCGGCGCGTTGGTGGCCAGCACGTTGGTGGCCGGCGCGTTGGTGGCCGGCGCGTTGGTGGCCGGCGCGTTGGTGGCCGGCGCGTTGGTGGCCGGCGCATTGCTGACCGGCGTCGGCGCGATCATGCGGCTCGCGCGCACAGGGCCGGACGCGACGACGAGCGGCGCCGCGACGGGCGCGGGCGCGGCCTCCGCGATCGACGGCGCGGGAGACGGCGGAGGGGCCGAGGGCGCCGCGGGCTCGACGCTCGACCACCCCATCGCCTCGGCGAGCGCGTCCACCCGACCCGTGGACCACGCCCACGTCGTGGCGTTGCTGCCGAGGATCGCGAGCACGATCGCGCCGACGATCCCGAGCTGCCGGTTGCGGTGCTGTCGGTGCACCGCGCGGATCAGCCGCGCGCGCGACGCCGCGGGCTCGGCGGTCGGGCGGTCGGCCACGTCGCGGTACGCGCTCACCAGCTCGTCGAGCGGATCATCCATCGGTTCGCTCCCCCTCGAGCAGGGCCTTCAGCTTCTGGCGGGCGCGCAGCACGCGGGTGCGCACGGTCACCTCGGGCACGTCCGTGATCAGCGCGACCTCGGCGTTGGTGCGCCCCTCGATGACGGACAGGACGAACGCCACCCGCTGGTCGACGGGGAGCTCGTCGAGCGCGCGCGCGAGGCGCTCGGCCATCTCGCGCTGCGCGTGCCGCTCGTCGGGCTGGACCGGCCGCGTCGGGGCGCGGTGCTCGGCGTAGCGCTCGGTCGCGCGCCGGTACCGGATGGCGGCGCGCACGTGGTGCCGGCACCGGTTGGCGGCGACGGAGACGAGGAACGTGCGCAGCGACGAGCGCCCTTCGAAGCGGCGGATCGCCTTGGGCAGGTGGAGGAACACGTCGTGGACGAGGTCTTCGGCCGCCGCGTCGTTGCCGAGCAGGCGCCGCGCGAAGCGGCGCAGGACCTCGTGGTGCCGGTCGTAGACCTCGGCGACGGCCGAGCGCTCGTTGGCGCGCAGACGCCAGACGAGGTCGACGACGTCGGGCGGGTCGTCGGGCTCGGCCGACGCGGCGCGTGTCTCGACCAGCGAGGTCATGGGTCGATGTGGAACTCGGCGGAGAGGCCCAGCGTGCCCGGCGTGGACCACTGCGGCAGGTCGAGCCCGCCCATCCGGAACCCGTCCGTCAACGTGACGTGCACCGCGAGCTGGACCCCGAGCGTGAACCAGGGCGCGATCCAGAACCGCGCGCCCGCGGCGAGGAAGGGCGCGGCTTGGAACTCGCCGACGCGCAGGTTGGTCGGCGTGCGGCCCTGGAGGCTGACGCCCACCTGGCCGTAGAGCTGGACGTAGCGGTCCGGGAACAGGAACCCCTCGACCGCGGGCGCGCCGCTCAGCGCGAAGAGGCTGCCCTCGATGGACGAGTAGCCGCCCGAGACGTTGACCCGGGTGAGCCCGATCGCGAGGGCCTCGTGGACGGTGCCGAAGATCGAGAGGCCCCAGTCGAAGAGCGGCTCGACGCTGGGGTCGCGGACCTGCAGGCCGAAGATCGCCTCCATCCCGAGGCGGAGCGGGTGTGCGAGCGCGAAGCTCTCGGGCTCGGGGAGCACCACCGTCGGCTCGACCACCACCGGCTCGACCGGCGTCGGCGGATCGGGGACGGCGGCGACCGGCGCCTCGACCACCGCGTCGGCGATCAGCGCCGACGCCTGATCGCGGACCAGGTTGCTCCCGAGCAGCGCCAACTCTCGCAGCGCCGCTTCGGGGTCGGCGGTCAGCTCGGCGGTGCGCTCGCGGACGGCGCCGTCCTCGTCCGTGTACCGGAGCACCGCGGTGCCATCGCCCACGACCGTCACGCGCAGGACCGGCGGCACCTCGTCGGTCACGCTGACGGGCCGCCCGAGATCCTCCGCGAGCGCCTCGCCGAGGGCCGCGGGATCCGCGACGCCTTCGAGGACCAGGTGCAGGTCCTGGCCGAGCGCCGCCGAGGGCGCGAGCAGCGCGAAGACCGCGCCGAGCGCCCCGACCGCGCGGGTGAGCTGGGAGCCTGACGACACCTGGGTCGGTCGTAGCAGGCGCGGCGCGACCTGGCCGTTCCGTCGATGCATACCCCCCCGTTCCCGCTCGCCGGGGCCACGTTCCCGGGCGGTGATCCTTTTTCTTCAGAGCCGCTCGATGCCGGTGAAGGGCGGGACGACGTCGACGACCTCGACCTCCACGCGGCAGGCGCTCGCGCCGAGGTGCCCGTCGCGCACGACGACCCAGACGGGGTACACGCCGACCGCCTCGGGCGAGAGCCACACCGTGTCTCGGACGGGCGCGACGGAGATCTCGGGATCGAATTCCCCCGCGGTCGAGAACCACGAGTAGTAAGCGTCCTCCTCGCCCTCGCCGAGCGAGCCGTCGAGCGCGATCACGTCGAAGCGCTCGAGCCACTCGCCGTCCCCGGGGTCGGGGCGCAGGTGCACCTCCGAGAGCCCGGAGACCACCGGCCGCGCGCCGAGCTCGGGGACGCAGTCGTGCGGATCGGCGCCGCCTCGCGCGCTCATCCACACGTCACCGACCGCGAAGCGCGGCGGGGGCGGGTTGGTGCCGACGGCGGCGCGTCGGGTCACGCCGATCCGCTTGAACGCGCGCTCGGCGAGCTCGCCGTCGACGTAGAGGTCGACGTGGACGGTGATCGCGACGCCGACGGTGTCGACGATCCTCGAGACGAGCTCGGGGGGCGCGCCGCTCGCGCTGCCCGCCGCCTCGAACAGCTCGGCGACGCCGCGCGTACAGCGCCAGGGCTCGGCCAAATCGTCGCAGTCACCGGGGACCACGGCCTCGTCGCCGTCGAGGGCGAGCGGCGTGGTGAGCGTCGAGCGCGCGTCGCAGCCGGGGCGGCCGACCGACGCCCCGAACTGCTCGGCGCCGGACGCCCCGAACGCGCCGCCGGCGCCGAAGCCGCCCGCCTCGAGCGTCCCGGCCCCGAGGCACATCGACCAGCGCAGCTCCACCGACGCTCCGTCGACCCCCGCGAGCACCGCGTGCACTCGCGCCGCGTCGCCGGGCGCGAGCTCGGGCCGGTCGGCGACGATCGCGAGGACGCGCGGCCGGCTCACGCGCGAGGCCAGCTCGAAGTCGGGCTCGACGCACGCGATGGCCCCGAGGGCGAGCAGCGGGAGCAGCCACCTCATCGCGCGGCCTCCCGCCGGGCCGGCATCGGGAGGCGACGCAGGAGCTCGGCGTCGTCGAGGTCGCGCTCCCTGGTGGGGCTCGCCGGCGGGTCCTCGGACGCGTCGGTGATCCCGGGCTCCCAGAAGAACCGCACGCCGATCGACGGCAGGATCGGGATGCCCGGCAGCGGCGATGTCGTGCGGAAGTCGTATTGATAGAGGATCCCCTCCTGGCTGGGCGCGTTGTAGACGTTCTGGATGTCGACGTAGACCGATCCGCGGAGCGGCCCGAGCTGGAAGTCGCGCTCGCCCCGCACGTCGAGGCGGTGGTAGGTGGGCAGCCGCTCGGTCAGCCCCGCGCGGTACGGCGCGTAGGCGCTCGCGTCGGCGTCGTAGGCCGCGCCGTCGATCGCGGTGGTCCACGCGCCGGTCGCGAGCTGGAAGCGCACCCCGAAGCGCCAGCCGTCGAACCCGTAGCTGAGCGCGAAGTTCAGCACGTGCGTCTGATCGAACTGGAACGGGACCACCTGCCCGCCGTCGATGAAGCGCTCCGAGCGGGACAGCGTGTAGGAGACCCAGCCGAAGAGGCCCGCCTCGATCCGGCGCCGCAGCAGCACCTCGAGGCCGTAGGCCTGGCCCTCGCCGTCGCCGAGCGCGGTCACCCGCTCGAGCTCGCCGGTCGCGCTCGTCTGGAGCGCGTCGGTGGAGCGCGTGAGCTGGAAGAAGCGCGTGTAGTAGCCGGTGACGCGCGCCTCGATGGCCTCGGGCAGGGTCGCCTCGACGCCGGCCGAGCTCTGCCACGAGCGCTCCGCGGGGAGCTGCGGGTTGCCGCCGCGCGGGCTCGCGCTGTAGGGGTTCGGGGGCTGGCTGAAGAGCCCGCTCGCGAGCTTGATCGTCACCTCCGGCACGACGCGCCAGCGCGCTACCGCGCGCGGATCCGGGTAGGCGTCCAGGCGGCTCCCGTGCCGCATCAGGTCGAAGCGCCCGCCGAGGCTGAGCTCCACCGGCGCGAGGTCGAAGACCTGCTCGAGGTAGAGCGCCGCGGTCTCGCTGACGAGGGTCTGCCCGATCGAGGTGAGCTGCGGGTCCGCGAGCGGCCGCGGGTAGGCGCCGAAGCCCGGGGGCGTCGGCAGCGTCGCGCGGAGCCCGTAGAGGTTGGCGAGCACGTCGAGCCCGAAGCGGGTCTGCACCGTCGATGACCACGGGATGGACGCGTCGACGCGCAGGCCGGCCACGTACGCCTCTTGCTCGAAGTGCAGCGCGTCGCGGCCCGCCTGCGCGCTGTCGAAGCGGTTGCCGTCGCGGCCGAGCATGCCCGAGATCGCGAGCTGCCCGCCGTGATCGAACCGGAACCGGAGCCCCACGATCGCGCGCTGGAAGTCGACGCCGAGGTTGGTGCGCGCGCCCTCCGACGCCCGGCCTCCCGCGAAGGTGCCGCGCTGATCGTAGGAGTCGTCCGAGCCGAGGATCAGGACCGAGGCGCGCACCCGAGCGGCGAGCCGCAGCTCCGCGCGGACGGCGACGTCCATGTAGTAGAACTGGATGCCCGCGAAAGGGTTGTTGACGATGTCCTCGGCCGCGCGCCCGTAGATCTCCTGGTAGAGCGGGAACACGAGGTCGTAGTAGCTCCGGCGGAACGACGCCGAGATGCTGCCGAGGTGGTCGGGCAGCACGACCGTCGCGAGCGCGCTGCCGCGGTAGCCGTCGATCTGCACCTCGGCCCGGAAGTCGCCGTCGAGCTCGATGGGGGCGGTGTCGAGCGCGATGATGCCCGCCGTGTAGCGGCCGTACGCGACCGGGTAGCCGCCCGGGTAGAAGTGCAGCTCGTCGACGAGGCTGCCGTGGAGCACCGACGGGCCCGCGACGAGGTGATAGAGGATCGGGACGGGGAAGCCGTCGATCAGGTAGCCCGTGTTCTGGAAGTTGGCGCCGCGGACGAGGAAGTAGCCGAGCCCGAACGGGCTTCGCGCGACGCCGGGCAAGGACGCGACCACCCGCACCGGGTCCCCGTAGGTGCCCGGCACCGTCGTGAGCTCCGCGCCGCGGAGCGTGATCCGATCGGCGGCGCCGCTCTCGACGGGATCCACGCGCGCGGTCACGCCGAGCTCGGGGCCCGCGTCGTCGACCGCGTCGTCGACCGGGGTCGATGGTGGTGGCTCGGACGCAGGAGCCGTCGGGGTCGGGGCGGGCACGTCCGGCGGGGGCGGCGGGGGCGCCGGCGCGATCCGGTACCGGAAGCGGACCCGCGCCGTCACGGGCTCCCCGTCGCGCGTCGCCGGCGCGAACCGCGCGCCGCGCACGGCCTCGAGCACCAGGGGCCCGAGCTCCGCGCGAGGGGTCTCGAGGACGCGCGCGTCGGCCACCGTCCCGTCGGCGGCCACGGTCAGCTCGACGACCACCGCCGCGTCGTCGGGAAGCGGCTCGCTCCCCGCGGGGAGCGTGACCTCGGGGGCCTCGAGCAGGCGCGGGGGCGCGAGCCTCGGCTCACCCTCCTGCGCCTCCACACCGGGCGCGAAGCCCAACGCGAACGCCATCGCCCCCACGATGGATGCGGACCGCACGCTCGGCGTACCCTACGCCGGTGTCGCCGCGGGTGACCATAGGCTTGCTGCTCGCGCTCGCGGGGTGCGACCCCAGCCGGGGCTGCGTCGAGACGTGCGAGCACGTCGTCGCGGACGGCTGCGCGGCGCCCGGCATGGAGGCCTGCCCCGCGCTCTGCGACGGCCTCGCCGCGGAGGCCGAGCAGAGCGGCTGCACCGAGGCGTGGCTCGACCTCGAGTACTGCATGGGCCTCGATCCGGTGTGCGCGGGACACTCCCGTTGCGGCGCCGAGCGGGGCGCCTACAACGACTGCTCGCGCGCGTACTGCGTCGCGAGCCCCGACGCCTGCAGCCCCTGACGGAGGAGTGACGAGTGGCCGCGAACCCGGTGTTGAAAGGTGGGCTCCGCATGCTGAGCGCGTTCGCGAGCTCGGGGCTCGCGGAGCGCTACGGCGTCGAGGACCAGGCGCGCGAGCTCGTGGAGCGCGCCGCGAAGCTCGGGGTGGATCTGCTCGCCCGCGGCGGCGCGAAGAAGGCGCCCCGCGATCCGGCGGCGCCGAAGGTCCGCTTCGATCTGACCCCGACGGAGTCGCAAGAGCTCTTGCGATCGACGATGCGTCGCTTCGGTGAGGAGGTCCTCCGCGAGGCCGCCGACGAGGCCGACGTGGCGATGCGGCCGCCGGCCGAGGTGATCGAGATGGCGGGCGAGATCGGGCTCGTCGAGCTCGCCGTCCCCGAGGCGCTCGGCGGCGCGGCGGAGGAGCGCTCGCCGATCACCACCGCGCTCCTCGCGGAGGAGCTCGGCTACGGCGACATGGCGCTCGGCGCGGCGCTGCTCGCGCCGGTGTCCGTCGCCCACCTCGCGCTCGACCACGGGACGGAGGCGCAGCAGAAGGACCTCCTCGGCCGCCTCACGGCGGAGCCGTTCGTGCCCGCGAGCGCCGCGCTCCTCGAGCCGCGGCCGCTGTTCGACCCGCGCAAGCCGGCGACGAAGGCCAAGAAGATCGGCGGCGAGTATCGCCTGCGCGGCGAGAAGTCGATGGTGATCCTCGGGCAGAGCGCGCGCTTCTTCCTGGTGTCGGCGATGGTCGACAAGGACGCGCGGCTCTTCGTCGTGGAGCGCGATCGCGACGGGCTCACCATCGAGCCCGAGCCGACGATGGGCCTGCGGGGCGCGAACCTGTGCCGACTCCGCCTGCGCGACGTGGAGGTGCCGGCCAGCGCGATGCTCGGCGAGGCCGAGTCGTTCGACCACCAGCGCGTGGTCGACCTCGGGCGGGTCGCCTGGGGCGCGCTCGCGGTCGGGCAGGCTCGCGCGACGCTCGACTACGTCAAGACGTATTGCAACGAGCGCGTCGCGTTCGGCGAGCCGATCACCAACCGACAGGCCGTCGCCTTCATGATCGCGGACATCGCGATCGAGCTCGAGGGGATGCGATTGCTCGTGTGGCGCGCGGCCGCGCGCGCCGAGCGCGGCAAGTCGTTCACGCGGGAGGCTCACCTCGCGCGGGTCCAGTGCGCGGCCATGTCGATGAAGATCGGCACCGACGGCGTGCAGCTCCTCGGCGGCTCGGGCTTCATCCGGGAGCACCCGCTCGAGCGCTGGTATCGCCACGGGCGCGGCGTCGCGGTGATGGAAGGGGGGCTGTCGGCGTGATCCACCTCGAAATCCCCGGGAAGCTGAAGCCCCTCGTCGAGCTCGCGAGCGCCGTCGCGGCGGGCTACTTCCGCCCGATCAGCCGCAAGTACGATCGCGAGGAGCACACCTACCCCAAGGAGCTCGACCTGCTGCAGGCGGCGTTCTCGGGCCTCCAGGGCTCCGGCGGGCTGCAGGGCGCGGGCGCCGCGGCGAGCACCAAGAAGACCGAGCGCGCCGACGGCGAGATCGTCAACGGCGGCAACATGAGCACCGTGCTCGGGATCACCGAGCTCGCGTGGGGCGACGTGGGGCTGCTCCTCACGATGCCGGGTCAGGGCCTCGGCAACGCCGCGATCGCCGCGGTCGCCAACGAGGACCAGCGCAGGCGCTTCGGCGACAAGTGGGCGGCGATGGCGATCACCGAGCCGGGCGCCGGCTCGGACTCGGCGGCGATCCGCACCACCGCCCGCCTCGAGGGCGACGAGTGGGTGATCAACGGCGAGAAGATCTACGTGACCTGCGGCGAGCGCGCCGACGTGATCGTGGTGTGGGCCAGCGTCGATCCGAGCCGCGGCCGCTCCGCGATCAAGAGCTTCCTCGTCGAGCAGGGCACGCCCGGGATGAAGCTCGAGCGGCTCGACAAGAAGATGGGCATCCGCGCGTCCGACACGGCGGTGCTCGCGTTCAGCGACTGCCGCATCCCGCGCGCGAACTTGCTCGGGAGCGAGGAGATCGCGTCGGCGAGCAAGGGCTTCGCCGGGGTCATGAAGACCTTCGACAACACCCGCCCGATGGTCGCGGGGATGGCCATCGGGGTCGCCCGCGCGGCGCTCGAGCGCCTGCGCGAGCTGCTCGCGGGCGCCGAGATCCGCCCGCGCTACGGAGGCTCGATCCACGCCGGCCAGCACGCCGAGATCGAGGTGCTGCGGATGGAGGCCGAGCTCGAGGCGGCGCGGCTGCTGACGCTCAAGGCCGCGTGGATGGCCGACAACCGGATCCCGAACTCGCTCGAGGCGTCCATGTCGAAGGCGAAGGCGGCGCGGGTCGGCAACGCGATCACGCTGAAGGCGGTGGAGCTCGCCGGCGCGCTCGGGTACGGCGAGGACGAGCTCCTCGAGAAGTGGGCGCGCGACTCGAAGATCCTCGACATCTTCGAGGGCACCCAGCAGATCCAGATGCTGATCATCGCGCGCCGGCTGCTCGGGAAGCGCTCCTCCGAGCTCCGGTAGCGGTTGCCCTCGTCGTCTCGCGCAGCTGGCGCTATCGTCTCTCGATGCTTCGTCCCTCTTGCTTGCTCCTGTGCCTGGCCCTCGTCGGCTGTGACGACGGGCCCCCTGGCAGCGACCCCGGCTCGTGCGCGGGCGCGGTCGCCGGCCCGAGCGGCGGCGCGGCCACCGACCGCGTCGTCCTGTGTGTCCTCGACGAGGACGGCGCCGCGGTGCCCGGGGCCGCCGTCTCGGTGAGCGGCATGTCGGTCGGGGTCTCGGACGACACGGGCAAGCTCGAGGTCGACTACACCGCCTCGAGCGCGATCGAGATCAGCGCCGCCGGGCTCGTGCCGCACACGCTGCTCGGGGTCTCGAGCCGGCGCTTCGGCGTCGTGCTCCCGCGCGCGAGCGCGGGCACCCGGACGATCACGGGGACGCTCTCGGGGATCAACGAGCTGCACCTGCCGCCCGACGGCTACCGGCGCGTGGTCGAGATCCGCGGCGGCAACGCCTTCACGCCGCTGTCCCTCACCGACGGGCTCGCGATCGGCGCGCCCGCGGACTGCACGCTCGCGGGCGACACGTGCACGTTCAGCGTGGAGGTCGACGAGCGGGTCACGCACCTCAACGCGACCGTCATCGACGCGACCAGCGCCTTCTCCGACCGCCTCGTGGCGGCGTTCGCGATCGGCGCGGTCGACGGAACCACCGCGGACTTCGCGATCTCGGGGCGCGACGGCGGGCTGAGCGAGATCAGCGTCGACGCGGGGACCGACATCGTGATCGGGGTCCCCGGCGCGCGGGTCGGCGACGACGTGCTCCTGTTCGGCTCGCCGACGGCGACCGACACCGTCCCCGTCCCCTCCGAGGCGCTCGGCGGCACCGCGTGGCTCGCGATGATCTACACGGGCCCGAGCGACGAGCTGCACGCCGGCGTGGTCCAGCGCCCGAGCGCCAGCACGAGCGCGCCGCCGGCTCCGGGCGTGAGCATCGACGGGGCCACCCTCACCCTCCCCTCGCAGCGCGTCTCCACGATCTCGCTCGGCGCCGGGAACACCGAGCTGTGGCGCGCGACGGTGCTCGACGGCCGCACCACGGTGTCGGTCCCCACTGGGGACGCCGACCGCGTCGCGGTGATCGTGCACGGCGCCTCCGCGACCGCGGTCGAGGAGGGCGCCACGCGCGCGATCCAGGCCGTCGTGACCCTCGCGATCACCCGCTGACGGAGCACCGATGAGCAGCGACTCCGAACCGCCGCGCAAGCGGGCCGCGACGCTGGAAGAGGCGCGCCTGCGCACCATCCTCGACTCGATGGTCGAGGCCGTCTACGTGACCGACGGCGACGGCCGCGTGACCCTGACCAACCGCGCCCTCGAGGACCTCATCGCCCGCGACGTGGTCGGCCGCCGGGCAAAAAACGTCATCCGGAGCAAGGAGCTCAAGCAGGCGATCCGCCGCGCGCGCAAGGAGCGCAAGGCGACCGACGTCGACCTCGAGAGCCCCATCGGTGACAAGGTGCGTTCCTTCCGCGCCCAGGTCTCGCCGCTGCCCGACGGCGCCGGGGTGGTCACCGTGCTCCACGACGTGACCCGCCTCAAGGAGGCCGATCGCATCCGGCGCGACTTCGTCGCGAACGCGAGCCACGAGCTGCGCACGCCGCTCACCGCGGTGCGCGGGTTCGCCGAGACGCTGCGCGACGGCGCGTACCGGCAGCCGGTCGACGCCGAGCGCTTCCTCGACGCGATCCTGCGCCACACCAAGCGCCTGCAGCGCCTCGCCGAGGACATCACCCTCCTCGCGCAGGCGGAGTCGCCCGCCGAGGATTACGACCCGGTCACGACCGACATCCGCGCCTCGTGCCAGGAGTGCGTCGCGAGCCTCGAGTCCTTCGCGGGCGAGCGCGACATCACCCTGCGCCTCGAGCTGCCCGACGACGAGGTCGTGCTCGAGCTCAGCGGCCGCGCGCTCGATCACGTGCTGCTGAACCTGATCGAGAACGCGATCAAGTACTCGCAGGCGGGCGGTGAGGTGGTGGTCTCGGTCCGGGTCGACGGCGCCTACGTCGTCATCGAGGTCCGCGACAAGGGCATGGGCGTGCCGGAGAAGTACCGCGAGCGCATCTTCGAGCGCTTCTACCGCGTCGACAAAGGCCGCTCCCGCAACGAGGGCGGCACCGGCCTCGGCCTCTCGATCGCGCGCAACCTCGTGCGCCGCCTCGGCGGCCGCATCGAGCTGGAGAGCGAGGTCGACGTCGGGTCGACGTTCCGCGTGCGGCTGCCGCTGCTGAGGCCGGGAGAGGACTGAGAGGGGCGGAGGCGCGTGTGCGTCTGCGTCCTTGCCCGGGTCCGAGTCCGAGTCCGAGTCCGAGTCCGAGTCCGCGTCCGCGTCCGAGTCCGAGTCCGTGTCCGTGTCCGTGTCCGAGTCCGGGCGCCGGCTCAGGACGGCTCATGGGGACGGATCGAACTTTTCGAACTTTCGGGGGGTGATGGATTAGGAGCGCGGACTCCGCGAGCTGTTGTTCTCTCGCGCGCTTCGCGCGCGAGGCGGGGGCTTCGCCCCCGGCGTTGTGGGGCGGTCGGGACGCTGGCCACGTGCGGGGCCGTGGGAGTTCTGTCCCCCGGGGGACCCCGGTCCCCCTCGCCGGCACCTACGGTGCCGTCTCACCCCCTCGGCCTCCGTCTCCGGCGCTTTGCGCCTACGACGGAGGGGCGGCGCTTCGCGCCGTCGGCGCGCGGAGCGCGCCGGTCGGCCGGACCGCGCTTCGCGCGGCCACGGCCTCCATGCGACTCGAACGGTGGGGGTGTGGGTGTGGCCGGGGCTCCGCGGTGGTCCGAGTCCGCGTCCGAGTCCGAGTCCGAGTCCGAGTCCGAGTCCGAGTCCGCGTCCGCGTCCGAGTCCGCGTCCGCGTCCGTGCCCGTGCCCGTGCGCGTGCCCGTGCCCGGTTTCGATGGGCCTCTGTGAGCCGTCAACGAAGGGTTCTCTTCTACAGGGGCCCGTCGTCCGGCATCGCCCACCCTGCCACCGTGCTCGCGCGCGTCAACGGTCGCTTCGCGACCCGGCGCTGCGCGCCGGGCTTCGCCGTTGACCCGCGCTGCGCGCGGCGGCCGGGGGGGCGGGATGCCGGACGACGGGCGCGCGTGGGCGCGGTCGGGTTGCCGGCAACCTGGAGAGAACGATGTCTCGTTTGCGTGTGTACTCGGATTCGCTGGAGCTGGTGCGGCTGTGCCGTCCGCTGTGGGAGCTCATCGCTCGCTCGCACCCGGAGCTGGGCAAGCAGCTGCGGCGCTCGGTGGTGTCGGTGCCGTTGAACATCTCGGAGGGCGAGGGGCGCTACGACGGCAACGGTCGGGAGCGGCTGAAGACCGCGATGTACGAAGCGAAGGAGTCGCGGTCCAACCTCGAGACCGCGTGCGCCGCGGGGTTCGTGTCCAAGGAGCGGGTCGCCGAGGCCCACGACCTCGCGGACAAGGTCGCAGCGACGCTGTTCAAGCTGGTCGGAGGTGCGGCCGCGAGGTGAGGTGAGGTGAGCCGGCGACCCCGTCGATGATGGCGGGGTCGCCAGCTCTCTCGTCGTGTCCGCTACCGTGTCCGCCTCCGCCTCCGCCTCCGCGACCGCGACCCCGTCCGCGTCCGCGCCCGCCTCCGCCGCCGAAACCGCGTCCGCCTCTGCCTTCGCCGCCTCCGCCGCCGAAACCGCGTCCGCCTCCACCTTCGCGACCGTCTCCGCCATCGCCTTCGCCAACTGGGAGACCGCCCGCTCACCCATGACAATCGGAGGCCGTGGCGGCGCGAAGCGCCGGCCGGCCGACCGGCGCGCTCCGCGCGCCGTCCGGCGCGAAGCGCCGCCCCCTGTCGTAGGCGCCGCAGGCGCCGGAGTCAGGGGCCAGGGGGCGAGCACGCGCCGAAGGCGCGTGCTCGGGGGATGGAATCCCCCGGGGGGACAGAACTCCCACGGGCCCGCTCTTGGCAAGCCTCACCAAACGTCTCAGACCGCCGGGGGCGAAGCCCCCGCCTCGCGCGCGAAGCGCGCGAGAGAACAACAGCTCGCGGAGTCGAAGCCACTCTCCCTTGCCGAACCGAGCGGGCCCGCCTCCTGAAGAAACTGAAGAAGATCGTCCCCGAAAGCCCCCGCCTCCCGCGCGAAGCGCGCGGGAGAAACACAGCTCGCGGAGTCGAAGCCCGTCACCCCGCCACATCGGGTGCGGGGTCGTCGTCAGAGGCGGAAGGGGTAATCGACGCGCAGGTCCTCGCGGGCGAAGGGCTCGACCTGGGCCGCGCGCGCCACGCGGGCGACGCAGGAGCGGACGTCGGGGGGCACGGACGCGTCGACGACCTCGGCGTAGCGGACGCGGCCGGTCTCACCCGAGAAGGTGACTCGCGCGATCACGGTCGTGCCGATCTGCTCGACGTCTCCGCACTGCTGGACGTCGTCGTGGATGCGGATGAACGCCGCGCGCACCACCTGACGCGTGGGCAGCTCGGCGATCGAGGGGCGCGGCGCCGGAGCCGGCGTCGGCTCGGCGACGGGGGCCGGCTCCGGGGTCGCCGCCGGACGCGAGGTCGAGGCGCGTCGCGGCCGAGGCGTGGGCTCGGGCGCGGCGGGCTCGGGCGCGGCGGGCGCGGCGGGCTCGACGGTCGGCGAGGCGACCTCGGGCTCCGCTACCTCGGGCTGGACCGCGGGCGCGACGGGGCCGACCGCCTTCGCGTCGAGCACGAGGGCGACGCCGGGCTTGGCCTCGGTGGCGGTCACCTGCTGCACCGTGATGGTCCCGAGGCCACCCAGCGAGAGGCCGAGCAACAGGACGATCGCGAGGCCTCTCCACGGGGGGCGTGGGCGCGTGTCGAGGACGGGGGCGGCGAGGCTCGCGTCGAAGCCCTCGATCAGGCCGAAGCTGATGCGCTCGTCCCGCGGCGTCGGGAGGGTCGCGAGCTCGTCGAGCTCGGGAACGCTCGCCCTCGCGGGCGCGGACGCGCAGCGCGCGCAGATGGAGCGGCGGGAGGGACCGCGGGGCGCGCGCGCACCGCAGCGATGGCAGGTGGGGTCTCGCATGATGTTCCTCGTGGGTCGTGGGTACGTGGGTACTGACGGCCGAGGCCCGACGACGATTCAGCGGGGGCGCTCTCGACCCGCACCACGGCAGGCACCGCCGCGCGCGCGAGATGCAGTATCCTCCTCGCATGGGGGGACGCGGGGGGCGGCGGCTCGTGGTGGTGGCGGCGCTGTGGCTCGCGGCCTGTGGCGGGGAGCCGAGCCCCCTCGCCTGCGAGGGGAGCCTCGAGATCCAACCGCCGGACGGCCCGGGCGCGGGCTCGTACTCCGGGACCGTGACGACCGAGCCGGGCGCGTCCGTCCGCGTGCTCGGGCAGAACGCGCGTCAGATCCGCGCGGACGCCTCGGGGCACGCCGCGCTGAGCGGCGACCTCGAGCACCTGGTCAACATGGACGAGCCGCTTCAGGTCGAGTGCTACCTCGAGGGGCGGTCGAAGCGACAGCCCGCGACGATGATCGTGCACGAGGAGCTGCGGCCGACGCCGATGGGGGCGCGGTCGACCGGCCTACCGATGATCGAATTCGAGATTCATGGCGCCGAGGTGGCCATCACGGGGCCGACGGGGACGACGATCGCGTTCGGAGCCGAGCAGGTCACCATCGAGACCGTGCTGCACCCGGCGCGGATCGAGCTGGACCCGACCACCCTCATCTCTGGGCTCGGCGTCGAACCCGGGAGCGACACCGAGGCGCCTCAGCCTCACCCGGGCGCCCCCATCACTCGCGACGTCACGATCACGCGGCCCGGCGGCAGCGCTCCCTGGTCCACCACGATCACGTGGCCCGAGTCCGCCCTGCTGGACGCGCTCGCGAGCGCGCTCGGACGCGTCGAGCAAGGCCCGCTGGCGATCGAGCCCGACGGGACCGGGGCGGCGCGCGTGGTGCTCGTGGCGACCCCGGTGGTCGATCGACCGACTCGCTACCGGCTGGCCGCGTCCGATGGGACGATCGACGCGCCCGGGGACGTCGGCGTGGTGGGGATCGCATACGAGCGCGAGCGGACGGGCTCGTGCGGGACGTACGAGAGCTCGGCGGGCGGCGTCGTCACGATGGAGTGGAGCGCGCGAGATGCCGAGGTCCACGTCTACGACCGGCGCACCGGTCGCCAGCTCGGTGAGCGCACGATCAGCGCGCCGCGGCCTCCGTGTTCGAATACCCTTCACAGCTCTCCGCATACGGAGTTCTCGTTCGCCGCGGTGCTGCGCTACGTGAACGGCGTCCGCCGCTGATCGCCGGCGATCTTCTGCGCGCCAGCCGCTCGCTACCGCAGGATCGGCGCGCCCTGGGTCCCCACGCGCGGCTGACGCGGCGGCGGACGCGGGCTGATCGCAGGCCCGAACGGGCGCGGCTGCATCGGCTGGATCTGCGGACGCGGGTGCGACCGAGGTCGCCGCGGGGTGGGCGCGGCCTCGGGCTCGGGCTCCGGCGCGGCCTCGGGCTCCGGCGCGGCCTCGGGCTCCGGCGCGGCCTCGGGCTCGGCGACCGCGGCGGGGGCCTCCGCGGGCGTCGGATCAGGCTCGACGTCCGCGGGCTGCGCGACGACCGCCACCGGCGGCGGGGCGGCCGGGGGCGACGCGACGTCGGCCGACGGCTCGGTCGAGGGCGGCGCGTCCGACGGCCACAGCGCGACGCCGGCGACCACCGCGACGCCGGCGAGCACGAGCGCGGCGACGGCTCCACCGACCAGCAGCCCCGTGTTGTTCTTCGGCACGACCATCTCGCCGGTCAGGCTCGTCGGCGTGTGCATGGGCGGCGGGGTGATCCCGCCGGGCATCGGGGTCATGGCACCGGGCATCGGCGTCATGACGCCGCCCGGAACGGGGGTCGCGGCCAACTTGAGCGTGGGGGGCGTGGGGTGGGATGCGCCGGTGAAGTCGCCGGTCGTCGCGCGCACCGCGTGGCCCGTCGGCGGGCGCGCGGCGGCCTCCCCCTTCAGCGCGGTGATGAGCTCGCCCATCGTCTGCAGCCGGCGCTCCGGCTCGTGGACCAGCGCCGCGTCGATCGCGGCCCCGACGTGCGGAGGCAGGTTCGGCGCCACCCCGAACACCGAAGGCGCCCGCGTGGTGAGGATCGCGCCGAGCACGCCGGTCGGCGACTCCGAGTCGAACGGCACGCCGCCCGCGAGGCACTGCCAGAGCACCACGCCCATGCTCCACACGTCCGCGGCGGGGCCGATGTTCTTCGAGCCGCGCACCTGCTCGGGCGCCATGTAGTGCGGCGTGCCGACGATCATCCCGGTGCTCGTGGCGCCGCTGCTCGACCCGGCCACCTTCGCGATCCCGAAGTCGAGCAGCTTGGGGTGCAGCTCCCCCTTCGAGTTCACGTTGAGGAAGATGTTGTCGGGCTTGAGGTCGCGGTGGACGATCCCCTGCTCGTGCGCCACCGCGAGCGCGTCCATCACGGGCAGGAGATAGCCGAGGGTCTCGTCCACCGGCAGCGGCGCGCGCTCCTCGATGACCGAGGTCAGGTCCTGGCCGTTGAGCAGCTCGAGGACGATGAACACCGTCCCGTCCGGGTCCTGGCCGAGGTCGAGCACGTCGACGACGTTCGGGTGGTTGAGCCCCGCCGCCGCGCGCGCCTCCTGCAGGAAGCGCTGCACGAAGACCGGCTGCTCCGCGATCTCGTGCTTGAGCACCTTGGTCGCGATCTCGCGCCCGGTCAGCTCGTGCACGCCCGCGTAGACGACGCCGAAGCCGCCCTTCCCGAGGATCCTGTCGAGCCGGTACTTGCCCGCCAGGCTCGTTCCGATTCGCTCCTCTGCGGTCAGGATGGGCATGCTCGTGTGCGCGAGGGCTCAGGACCTCAGAGGCAACCTACCGCGGCATTGCAGGTCTGGCTGAGGCAGACGTTGTCGTTGTTGCACCCGACGCCGGACGGGCAGTTGCCGCCGGTGCCCCCGCTCATCCCCGTAGCCGCCAGGCCGGCCGACGACCAGGTGATCGGGACGTTGCCACCCGCGCCGCCGATACGGTGCGTGAGGTCGGTGCGCCCACCCGAGCTGACCGCGTCGATCTGGAGTCCGCTGCCCGCGATGGCCGACAGGATGTTGCTGCAGGTGTTGTTCGCGCCGCCAGTACAAGGCAGCGTGATCTGGACGTTGCCCGCGCGAACCCCCGGCGTGCTCCCCGCACAGCTCCCCTTGTCGAATTCGAAGGTGACGCGGCGCCCGTAGCCGTCATCGATCGTGAGGATGTCCCCATCGTTCGGGCTCGGGCCGACGGTACAGTCGATCTGCCCCGTGGGCCGGTTCAAGGGGATGATTGCGGAACAAGTCGCGTTGCAGGTGCCACAGGCGTTCGAGTTGCCGTCGTCGCAGACCTCACCGAGCGCCGACTGGAGGTTGCCGTCGCCACAGTAGGGACCGGTGAGGCTGAGCGTCATGGTGCAAGTCGAGTTGCACGCCGTGCACGTCGGCGTGCCGTAGGGGCACGACGTCTCGTTCGTCGTGTTGCCGTCGTCGCAAACCTCGGAGCCCCGACGGAGGCCGTCGCCGCAGATCGGCGAGCAGACCGAGGGCGTCGAGCTGCAGGCCCACCCGGACTCGACGGCGCAGCTGCTCGAGCAGCCGTCGCCGTTGCCCGAGTTCCCGTCGTCGCAGCCCTCGCCGGAGTTCAACACCCCGTTGCCGCACAGCACGATGACGTCGCAGGTCGTGTCGCCCCCGACCGCGCTGTCGCCGGCGTCGTTGGTCTGCCCGGCCGGGCACGCCACGCAGACGTGGCTCACGACGCGCTGGTCCATGCCGCAGATGGTCGCGTCGCAGGTCGTGTTCGAGCCCGACGCGTCGTCGCCCGCCGCGTTCGTGCTGCCCGCGGGGCAGGCCACGCAGGCGTTGCTCAGCACCCGCTGGTTCGCGGGGCACAGCGTCGCGTCGCACGACGTGTTGCCGCCGGTGGCGTTGTCCCCGGCCGCGTTCGTGGTGCCCGCCGGGCACGCCACGCAGGCGTTGCTCTGCACCCGCTGGTTGGCGGGGCACAGCGTCGGGTCGCACGTGGTGTCGGGGCCGGTGGCGTTGTCCCCGGCCGCGTTCGTCGAGCCCGCGGGGCAGGTCACGCAGGCGTTGGAGACGACCCGACGGTTGGCCGGGCACAGGGTCGGATCGCAGCTCGTGTTCGAGCCCGACGCGTCGTCGCCGGCCGCGTTCGTCGAGCCGGGCGAGCACGAGACGCACGCGTTGCTCTGCACCCGCTGGTTGGCCGCGCAGGTGACCGCGTCGCACGTGGTGTTGGCGCCGGTCGGGTCGTCGCCCGCGGCGTTCGTCGTCCCCGCGGGGCACGCGACGCACGCGTTGCTCTGCACCCGCTGGTTGCTCGAGCACAGCGCCGAGTCGCAGACCGTGTCGTCGCCCGTCGCGTCGTCGCCCGCCGCGTTCATCGCGCCGGCCGCGCACGCCACGCACATGTGGCTCTGCACGCGCTGGTTGACCGCGCAGATCATCGCGTCGCAGGTCGTGTCCGCGCCCGACGCGTTGTCGCCGGCCGCGTTGGTCGAGCCCGCCGGGCAGGCCACGCACGCGTTCATCGACACGCGCTGGTTCGCCGCGCAGGTCACCGTGTCGCAGCTCGTGTCCGCGCCGACCGCGTCGTCGCCGGCCGCGTTGGTGGTGCCCGCCGGGCAGGCCACGCATGCGTGCGCGAGGACGCGCTGGTTGGCCATGCACACCATCGCGTCGCAGGTCGTGTCCGTCCCCGTCGCGTCGTCGCCGGCCGCGTTCGTGCTGCCCGCGGCGCACGCCACGCAGGCGTTCGCGAGCACGCGCTCGTTGGCGGAGCAGCGGATCGCCGTGCACGTGGTGTCCGCGCCCGTGGCGTCGTCACCCGCGTCGCGCGCCGCGCCCGCGCGGCACGACACGCAGACGTGGTCCGCGACGCGCTCGTTGCTGCCGCAGATCGTCGCGTCGCACATGGTGTCCGCGCCGCCGCGGTCGTCGCCCGCCGCGTTCGTCGACCCGGCCGGGCACGCGACGCACGCGCCGCCCATCACGCGCTGGTTCGAGGCGCAGAGCGCGCCGTCGCACGGGGTGTCGGCGCCGGTGGCGTCGTCCCCCATCAGGTTCGCCTCGCCGCCCGTGCACGCGACGCAGGCGTGGCTCACCACGTGCTCGTCGGTCCCGCACAGGATCGGATCGCAGAGCGTGTCGTCGCCGGACGCGTCGTCGCCGGCGTCGTTCATCGAGCCGGTCGGGCACGCGACGCAGGAGTTCGCGACCACGCGCTGGTTCGCCGCGCACATCCGAGGGTCGCAGAGGGTGTCCTCGCCGCTCGGATCGTCGCCCGCGTCGTTCACCGTGCCGAGGGGGCAGGACACGCACGCGTTGGCGACCACGCGCTGGTTCGTCGCGCAGGTCTCGCCGCCGCCGGCGTCCATCATCGCGCCGTCCGGCATCGCGCCGTCCGGCAGCGCGCCGTCCGGCATCGCGCCGTCGCCGGGGGTCGCGTCCATGTTCGCGCCGCCATCTCCGGTGGTCCCCGGCAGCTCACACGTGCCGGCGACGCACACGAGCCCGTCGGGGCACGCGTCGGACGGACCGCAGCTGTAGACGCCCGGCGGGATGGTGACCTCGACGCATCCCACGAGCAGGAGCAGCGAGAGGGACCCTAGCTTCAGCCCGCGCATCAGAACCGCACCTCCACCCGACCGTTGCGCAAGCTGGCTTGCGAATCTCCACCACCGCCGTCGACGATGAGGAGGACCACGCCCGCGACCACCGCGGCGGCGCCGGCGAAGAGCGCGACCTCACCGGCACCCACGAGGACGGGCACCTGATCGGCCCGCGCCTGCTCGGACTCCGTCCACGTCGGCATCCCGTCGGGGCTCTCGAGGGCCGCCTTGTCCGCGAAGCCCACGCCGAGGAGCACCGCGCCGGTCACCATCGCCGCGCCGCCGACCGCGAGGACCACGATCCCCGGGATCGACAGGCCGCCGCCACCGGAGCTCGTCGTGCCGGTCGCGTCGTCTGCGCTCACCAGCTCGGGCTCGTCGCCGCCCTCCGCCTGGAGCGCGACCACGAGCCGCGTGATCTGACCGCCGACCAGCCGCACCGACTGCTGCTGCGTCTGGTAGCCGTCCGCGCGGATCTCGATCTCGATGTCGCCCGGGTCCCGCGGCAGCGGCGCCGGGAGCGGGAGGGTGCCCACGCGCTGGCCGCCGATCCAGAGCTCGGCCCCCTCGGGCGTCGCCTCGACCTGCAGGCGGCCGATGTGGTCGCGGATGCCCGCCATCGCGCCGTTCAGGGCGACCCGGTTGGTCTCGATCCACTCGTGCTGGGTGGCGAGCGCCTGCGTGAGGTGCTCCTCCGCCTGCAGCCAGCGGGAGGTCGCCATCTCGGCCAGCGCGATCTGCGCCAGCGTCCTCGGCGAGGGGTCGAGCCGGTAGGCGGCCTCGAAGCGCGCGAGCGCCCCCTCGTCGTCCCCCTGCTCCCGAAGGTCCAGCCCCTGCTCGACGAGGGTCGCCGCGGTGTCCTGCGCCGAGGCGAGGCCGGCGACCTGGAGTGACGTGAAGAGAACCAAGAAGAGCGCGACGCGGGCCTGGCCTCGCGTGTTCATCCCAAGCATCGGCCTCAAGATCCGCGATCTCGCGGGCGAGGGCAAGGAAGGCCAGCCGTCGAAGTGGCTCGCTATCGGAGGATCGGCGCGCCCTGCGTCCCCACATGGGGACGCGCGAGGGGGCGAGGGGTCGGCGCCGGCGCGAGCGGTCGCGGCACGGGCGTCTCGATGCGCGGTCGCGAGCGCCGCGAGCCATGCCGAGCGGCGACCGGCTCGCTGGGCGCGTCCTCGGCCTCGTCTTCGGCGTCCTCCGCCTCGGGCTCGGCCGTCTCGGCCTCCGCGGTCGGCTCGGCCGGCGCGGCGACCGCGGGCGTCGGCGCGGGCTCGGCGACGGCGACGGGGACCTGCGGCGGCGCGGGCGGCTCGCTCGCGGCGGGCGGCGTCGTGGTGGAAGGCGGCGCGGGCGAGGCCAGCTCGGGCGGCGCCGGATCGGCCTCGGTCGGCCACAGCGCCACGCCGGCGACCACGCCGATCCCGGCGAGGAGGAGCGCCGCCGCCGCCGCGACCCCCATCACGAGCCCCGACTTGCTCTTCGGGGCCGTCATCGTCCCCGTCGGCGTGTGCATCGGCGGGGGCGTCACCACCCCGGGCATCGGCGTGAGACCGCCCGGGACGGGCGTCATCGCCATGTTCACCGTCGGCGGCGTCGGCCGAGACGCCGCGGAGGGGCCCTCCTGCACGCGGACCGCGTGGCTCATCGCCGGCAAGGACGCCCCCTCGCCCTTCAGCGCGGCGACGAGCTCGCCCATGTTCTGCAGTCGGTTGTCGGCCTCGTAGACGAGCGCCGCGTCGATCGCGAGGGCGATGTGCGGCGGCAGGTGAGGCGCCACGGTTCGGACCGTCGGCGCGCGCGTCGTCAGGATCGCGCCGAGCACGCCCGTGGGCGTCCCCGCGTCGAACGGCACGCCCGCGCAGAGGCACTGCCACAGGACGATGCCCATCGACCAGACGTCGGCGGGCGGGCCGATGTCCTTGAGGCCGCGCGCCTGCTCGGGCGCCATGTAGTGCGGCGTCCCGATGATCATCCCCGTGCTCGTCATCCCCGCGCCGCCGCCGGCCATCTTCGCGATGCCGAAGTCGAGCAGCTTGGGGTGCATCTCCCCCTTGGAGTTCACGTTGAGGAAGATGTTGTCCGGCTTCAGGTCGCGGTGGACGATCCCCTGCTCGTGCGCCTTCGCGAGCGCGTCCATCACCGGCAGCAGGTAGGACAGCGTCTCGTCGACGGGGAGCGGCGCGCGCTCGGCGATGATCGAGCTCAGGTCCTGCCCGCTCAGCAGCTCGAGGACGATGAACACCGTCCCGTCCGGGTCCTTGCCCAGGTCGAGGACGTCCACGACGTTCGGGTGGTTCAGCGCCGCCGCGGCGCGCGCCTCCTGGAGGAAGCGGTTGACGAAGGCCTCCTGCTCGCCGAGGTCGTGGTTGAGCACCTTGGTCGCGATCTCGCGCCCGGTGAGCTCGTGCACGCCCGCGAACACGACGCCGAAGCCGCCGCGGCCGAGGATGCGATCCAGCCGGTACTTGCCGGCCAGGCGGGTTCCGATTCGTTCTTCCGCGGTCAGGATGGGCATGCGTCGCCTACGAGCGTCTCGGGAAGGTTAGCCGCTCGTGCGCGAGCTGCATGCCCGTCCCCCAACGAGATCGAGGGTCCCCGATCTCGACCGTCGGAGCAAGGCAGCCTCAGGTTCCTTGGGCGTCACCCGAAGAAGCCCCGGCGCCGGGCGCCTCGATGGGCTTCCCGACGAAGCGGACGAGGGCGGCCAGCGCGATCGCGCCGAGCCCGAGCGCGACCCACGGGCCCCAGAGGCCGAGCCCCGTCGCGATCTCCCCGACGACGAGGCTGACGCAGCCGACCGCCACCGCGTACGGCAGCTGCGTGCGCACGTGGTCGACGTGATCGCAGCTCGACGCCATCGAGCTCATGATCGTCGTGTCGCTGATCGGGGAGCAGTGGTCGCCCCACACCGAGCCGCTCAGGATCGAGGCGACGGCGCCGAGCACGATCTCGGGGTCCTCGGGCGCGAGCTCGTGGGCGAGCGGGATCACGAGCGGGAAGAGGATCCCCATCGTGCCCCACGAGGTGCCCGTGGCGAAGCTGACCGCCGCCGCGATCACGAAGACCGCGGCGGAGAGCAGCGTCGGGGGCAGGTGCTCGCCGATCGCGGAGATGACGAACTGCGCCGTATGGAGGTGGGAGCAGACCTCCCCGAGCGACCACGCGAGGACGAGGATCATCACCGCGAGCGCGATCGAGCGGACGCCGTGGACCCACGCCTCCATCGCGTCGCGGACGTTCAGGGTGCGCGTGCCGACGGCCATCCCGATCGCCGCGAGCCCGCCGAGCAGGGCCGCCCAGAGGAGCGACTCGAGCGAGTTGGACTTGCCGAAGGTGTTGCGCAGGTTGACGTCGAGGAGCGAGAGCGCGCGCTCGGCGGTGGCGACGGCCTCCGCGCTCTCCGCGTCGCCGGGGGTCGCCGCGGCGCGGGCGGCCTCGACGGCTGCGATCGCCTCGTCGCGCGCCTCGGCGAGGCTCGCGCTGCCGGTCACGTACATGCCGGACATCGCGGTGACGATGACCACGACGATCGGGATCACCGCGTGGGTCCAGCGCGGCCGCTTGCCCTCGGGCGGGGTCAGCTCGCGCGCGTCGAAGTCGCTCGCCGGCTTCGAACCGGGCCGCACGAGGTGGCCGTCCGCGAACGCGCGCCGCTCCGCCGTGTACATCGGCCCGAAGTCGCGCTCGAGCACGATGACCATGAGCCCGAAGAACAGCATCAGGATCGGGTAGAAGCGGTAGGGGATGGTCTCGAGGAAGATCAGGTAGGGGTCGCCCTGCAGATCGAGCTCGGCGTACTGATCGGCGATGTAGCCGACCTCGACGCCGACCCAGCTCGAGACCACGGCGAAGCTCGAGACGGGCGCGCTCGTCGCGTCGACGAGGAAGGCGAGCTTCTCGCGGCTGATCTTCAAGCGGTCGGTGATCGGCCGCATCGTGCTGCCGACGAGGAGGCTGTTGGAGTAGTCGTCGAAGAAGATCGCGAGGCCCATCAGCCACGTCGCGAGCGCGCCGCGCAGGCGGTCCTTCGCCAGCTTCGTGACGACCTCGGCCATCCCCATCGCGCCGCCGGACTTGGCGATGACGCCGATCATCCCGCCCAGCAGCAGGCTGAAGATCACGATGGAGGCGTGGTCGTGATCCCCGAGCGCGCCGACCGCGTAGGTGTCCGCCGTGCGCAGCAGGCCGACGAAGGGGTTGAAGCCGTAGGCGAACGTGGCGCCGAGCCACACCCCCGAGACGAGCGCGGCGATGACCTCGCGCAGGAACACCGCGAGGACGATCGCGAGCAGCGGGGGCAGGATGCTCAGCCACGCGGAGAGCACGGTGAGCCGCGCGCGGTTCCGCGCGACCCCGACGACCCGCACCGTCACGAGGCCGGTCGCGCTCGGCGGCACCACGTCCTCGAGGGTCAGCTCCTCCTCGAGCGCGAGCTCCTGGTCGTAGAGGGGGTGGCCGCCCGCGTCCTCGACGAGCACGCGGCCGCGCTCGGGCCAGCCCTCGCCGTGCCGCTTCACCACGAGGTCGACGCCGATGCCCCGGAGCGCGACGCGCGGCATCTCGAGCTCGATCGACGGCGCGTCGCCGCCCGGCTGTGCGACGGTGCGCGACCCGAAGGCCATCGACACCAAGCCGAGCCCGAGCAAGCCCACGAACGCGATGACGGCCCTGCGACGGTTCACGCGGGGCGGACCTTACTACGTGGCCCGCGGCTGTCAGCGGATGTTGTCCGCGAGCTGCCAGAGCGGCTGGTAGAAGCCGACCATCGCGAGGATGGGCAGGCCCGCCGCGACCGCGCCCGTCACCCCGATCCCCGCCACCTCGAGCGGCCGGCTGCGGCGCAGCCACCCGGCGAGCGCCAGCGTCACGCCCACGAGGCAGAGCCCGATCGCGAACCCGTAGCCGACGTTCGTCAGGAACAGCCGCGTGAGGAAGGGCAGCCGCGCCTCGAAGTCCTCGTACATGCCGGCGATGGAGCGCCCCATGCCGGCCAGGATGAAGGACTCCACGCCGACCGCGACGGTCACGGCGATCGACACGATCAGGTGGGTCGGTCGCCGCGCCTCCTCCCGTGGCGGCAGCTCCTCGACCGGCGTCACTCGGGCGTGACCCCGAGCTGCGCGTAGAGGAACGAGAACACGTCGGTCTCCTCGGCGATCTCCTCGCTCAGCGCGGTGTCGAGGCCGTGGCCCGACGTGTCGCTCGTGCGGAGCAGGATCGGCGCGTCGCCTCCGTTCGCGGCCTGGAGCCGCGCCGTCATCTTGCGCGAGTGCCACGGCTCGACCCGCGGGTCGTTCGCGCCGGTGAGGAACAGGGTCGCGGGGTACGCCGTGCCGTCCTGCACGTTGTGGTACGGCGAGTAGGCGCGGAGCGCGCGGTACTGCGCCTCGTCCTCTACGGTGCCGAACTCGGTCACGTTGAAGGCGCCGTTCGAGCTGAGCTCGACGCGCAGCATGTCGTAGATGCCGACGAACGAGACCACGACGTGGACCAGCTCGGGGTGCTGCACGAGCGTCGCGCCCATCAGCAGGCCGCCGTTGCTGCCGCCGATGATCCCGAGCCGCTCCGGGCGGGTGTAGCCGCGCGTGATCACGTGCTGGATGCCCGCCGCGAAGTCGTCGAAGACGTTCTGCTTGTGCGTCAAGCTGCCTTGCGTATGCCACTCCTCGCCGAACTCGGCGCCGCCGCGGATGTTCGCGATGACGAGGATGATCCCTTGCTCGAGGTAGAGCGCCCGCGCGGGGCTGAACCGCGGCTCGATGTTGACGCCGTAGCCGCCGTAGCCGTTCACCACGCAGGGGTGGCTGCCGTCGAGCTCGATCCCGCGCGGCATGAGGATGTTGAGGGGGACCTGCGTCCCGTCGCGGGACGTCGCCATCTCGCGGCGCACCTCCCAGCCGCTCACGTCGACGGGGCTCGTCTCGCGCAGCGCGGTGGGGCGGGCCTCGCCGGTCGCGCTCAGGTGCATCCACACCGACGGCGTGACGAAGGACTCGACGCGGAACAGCAGCGCGCCGTCCGCGAGCGGCACGAGCGCGCGGACCGCGGAGACGTCGGGGACGGCCGGACCGGGCTGGGCGCGACCGCGCAGGTCGAAGACCCGCAGCTCGCTGGGCCCGCCGACCTGGTACATCACGTAGAGCCGGTTCCGGGTCGGGTAGACGGTCGGCGCGTCCCAGAAGTCGGTGACGATGCTGTGCTCGCCCTCGGGGATGACCTCGGTGCCGCGCGCGATGTCGAGGGTCCGGATCGGGACGCGCAGGACGCGGCCGCGCGGGTGCTCGTGCCGCGACACGACGTAGAGGTCGTCGGCGGGGCCGAACGTGACCTGAACGTGGCCGTCCTCGAAAGTGCTGAAGGTGCGCCAGCGGCCGTCGCGCTCGCGCAGGTGCATCGCGAACTCGCCGCCGTCGCCGTTCTGGACGGTGGCGATGAGGCGCCCGCTCGCGGCGTGCAGCTCGAGCTGGATCTCGGCGATGCGCGGGAAGTCACGGCCGAGCTCGTAGCGGTCGGCCGTCGCCTCGGTGCCGAGCTGGTGGAACCAGAGCTGCTGGAAGAAGTCGCGGTCGTCGGCGTGCTCGTCGCCCTCGCGCGGGTAGCGCGTGTAGAAGAGACCGGAGTTGTCGGGCAGCCACGCCACGTCGCCGCCCGCGGTGCCGTTGTTGACGTGCTCGATGACCTCGTGGACCTGCGCTCCCGTCGCGACGTCGTAGATGTGCACGTCGCCCGCCTCGCTGCCGCCGCGCGAGAGCGAGACCGCGACGAGGGACCCATCGTGCGAGGGCTCGAACCAGTCGATCGCGACGTGGCCCTCCTCGTCGATCGTCGTCGGATCCACGAGGACGCGCGCGTCGTCGGGCGCGTCGAAGGAGTCCATCACGACGAGGAACGGCTGCTCGCGCGGGGGGCGACGCTCGATGGCGAAGACCTTGCCGCCCGCGAACGCGAGGTCGCGGTGGCTGCGCGTGGGGGCGCTGAGGATCTCGGTCACGCGGCGCTGGATGGCGTCGCGGTTCGGCAGCGCGTCGAGCGTCTGGCGCGCGAAGGCGTTCTGCCCGTCGCTCCACGCCTGGACCGCGGGGTCCTGCGGGTTCTCCAGCCACTGGTAGGGATCGACGACCTCCTCGCCGTGGTAGGTCGCGCTGACCGGGCGGACCTCCGCGACCGGCGGGCCGGAGGGCGGGGCCACGGGGACCGCCTCTCGCCCGGGATTGGCGCGGGGCGCCTCCTCCGCGTCGGGGGTGGTGCCCCCGCAGGACAGGGCGAGGAGCGAGGCGACGTACAGGATCGGTCGACGAGACATGAGCCGCTCTTACCATCGGCCGCCGACCGATCCAATCGGACCTCTCAGGTCTCTGGGCTCGCTGCGCGAGCCCGTCGCGCTCACTCGATGACTTCGATCCCGAACTCGGCGCGGATCTCGTTCAAGGGCGTGTCGATGTACTGGTCGTGGTCCTTGAACGGCCACTTGTGGGTCATGTGGGTGGCCCGCCAGAAGGCTTGCGGCATCGCGGTGGTCGACTCGCCGAGCATCTTCAGCATGTCGCCGAAGGTCATCGACGCGAAGATGCTCTGCGTCTCCTGGAAGGACAGGTACTTCTGGTAGGTCTTGAGGGTCACCGTGGTGCCGAAGATCGACCAGGTGTCGGCGAGCCCCTCGCCGCGCGGCGACGTGTCGCAGCCGAACACCACGTGGCAGACGTCGTGGAAGTGGAAGAGCGCCGCGACCTCGTGGTCGGCGTTGTCCTCCGTGATGAGCCCCTCGATCGTCCCGTAGTACTCCTCGAGCCCCTCGCGCAGCGTCATGGTGCAGTCGGGCTGCATGTACTTCAGGTGACGATGCGGGTGGATCTTCGACACCTTCTCGGTGTCGCGCGTCTCTTCGTCGGACATCGGCGTCCCCCTTCCCGAGCGGTCGATCCAACTTTCGACCGCTGGTCTAAAGCCAGGGTTGGTCCGCGAGCCGTGGCTGTCAAGGCGTGACGTTCGGGCTCGCCGACGGCCCCCGGGGTCTGCGACGCTGCCGCCATGAGCAACCGCGGCGTGACCTGTCCGAAGTGTGGCGCGAGCACCCCGCTGCCCGACGACCTGCGGACCCCCACCTTCGAGTGCGGCTTCTGCCACGCGACGCTGTCGACGGCGCAGTTCGCGGGCGAGGTGGCGGTGTCGGCCGACGAGCTCATCGGGCACATGCGCGGCACCCTCGAGGAGGCGCTGGCCAACCCGTCCGCGCCGCTGCGCGATCAGCGAACGGCGCCGAAGTTCGCGGGCGGCAACAAGGCCACGCGGGACCTGACGTGCAAGCTCTGCCAGGCGACCACGCCGGTCCCGCTCGCGATGGAGGCCCACTTCTTCCACTGCGCCGCGTGCGGCCGCGAGCAGGCCGTCGCCCAGTACGTCTCCGATCGCGAGCGCTTCGAGCTCGACATGGCGCGTCAGGTCGCGGGCAACGAGGCGTTCAAGCGCCTCGTCGCCGAGGGCGTCCCGTGCACCAAGTGCGGCGCGATGAACGCGGTCCCCGACGACGGCTCGGTCCAGCTCCCTTGCACCTCGTGCGGCGCGACGATCCTCTTGTCCGACCACGTCGACGAGAGCGCCATCGCGCGGCAGCGCCTCAAGCACGGCGCGTTCGGCCTGCGAGACGAGATGATGGCGCGGCAGATGGCGCAGCAGTCCCGCAGCAAGGTCATCGTCGGCGTGGTGATTGCCCTGCTCCTGCTCGGCTTCATCGTCGCCAACCTCGTGGCCACCCACTGATTTTCTGGAGGGGGGCGCGGAGCGCGCCAGCACGGTCGGGGCGCGCTTCGCGCGGACCACGACCTCCATGCGACTCGAACGGTGGGGGTGTGGGTGTGGCCGGGGCTCCGCGGTGGTCTGCGTCCGAGTCGGAGTCCGAGTCGGAGTCCGAGCCCGAGCCCGAGTCCGAGTCCGAGTCCGAGTCCGAGTCCGAGTCCGAGTCCGAGTCCGAGTCCGAGTCCGAGTCCGTGCCCGTGCCCGTGCCCGTGCCCGTGCCCGTGCCCGTGCCCGTGCCCGTGCCCGTGCCCGTGCCCGTGCCCGTGCCCGTGCCCGTGCCCGTGTCCGCGTCCGTGTCCGTGTCCGAGCCCGAGTCCGAGTCCGAGTCCGAGTCCGGTTTCGAGGGGCCTCTGTCAGCCGTCAATGTAGCGTTCTCTTCTACAGGGGCCCGTCGTCCGGCATCGCCCACCCTGCCACCGTGCTCGCGCGCGTCAACGGTCGCCTTCGGCGCCCGGCGCTTCGCGCCGGCTTCGCCGTTGACCCGCGCTGCGCGCGGCGGCCGGGAGGGCGGGATGCCGGACGACGGGCGCGCGTGAGCGCGGTCGGGTTGCCGGAAAGGAGAGTTGTCATGTCTCGTTTGCGTGTTTACTCGGATTCGCTGGAGCTGGTGCGGCTGTGCCGTCCGCTGTGGGAGCTCATCGCTCGGTCGCACCCGGAGCTGGGCAAGCAGCTGCGGCGCTCGGTGGTGTCGGTGCCGTTGAACATCTCGGAGGGCGAGGGGCGCTACGACGGCAACGGTCGGGAGCGGCTGAAGACCGCGATGTACGAAGCGAAGGAGTCGCGGTCGAACCTCGAGACCGCGTGCGCCGCGGGGTTCGTGTCCAAGGAGCGGGTCGCCGAGGCCCACGACCTCGCGGACAAGGTCGCGGCCACGCTGTTCAAGCTGGTCGGAGGTGCGGCCGCGAGGTGAGGTGAGGTGAGCCGGCGACCCCGTCGATGATGGCGGGGTCGCCAGCTCTCTCGTTGCGTCCGCTACCGCGTCCGCGTCCGCCGCCGAAGCCGCCTCCGCGTCCGCCGCCGAACCGCGTCCGCCTTCCGCATCCGCCCCCGCTTCTGGGTCCGCCTCCGCTTCTGCGTGCGCCTCTTCGTCCCCAGCCGCAACCACTTCCTCCTCCGCGACCGTCTCCGGGATCACTTCCGCCAACTGGGAGATCGCCCGCTCACCCATGACAATCGGAGGCCGTGGCGGCGCGAAGCGCCGGCCGGCCGACCGGCGCGCTCCGCGCGCCGTCCGGCGCGAAGCGCCGTCCCCTGTCGGAGGCGCCGCAGGCGCCGGAGTCAGGGGCCAGGGGGCGAGCACGCGCCGCAGGCGTGTGCTCGGGGGATGGAATCCCCCGGGGGGACAGAAGTCCCACGGGCCCGCTCTTGGCAAGCCTCCCCAACGTCTCAGACCGCCGGGGGCGAAGCCCCCGCCTCGCGCGCGAAGCGCGCGAGAGAACAACAGCTCGCGGAGTCGAAGCCACTCTCCCTTGCCCAACCGGGCGGGCCCGCCGCCTGAAGAAACTGAGCCCCGCACCACCGCCTAAAGGCGGTGGGTTCGCTGAGTCGACTAAAGTCGACCGAGCCGCGCGATACAGCTGGTCATTCGGTGACCTTGAAGCTCTCGTCGTCGGGCGCCAGGTCCTGCTCCGCGATGTAACGGGTCACCACCTCGTCGGTCACGTTGCCGCTGCTCGCGGCAAAGTAACCGCGGGCCCAGATGTGGCGGCCCCAGAACTCGCGCCTCATGTGCCGGAACTCGCGCAACAACTTGTGCGACGTCTTGCCCTTGACCAGCTGCATCACGCGACTCGGTGCAGCCCCCGGCGGCAAGCTCAGCAGCAGGTGCACATGGTCGGGACGGATGTGCCCTTGCAGGATCTCGTAGTCCCGGGCGTTGCAGATCTCACGGATCAGCTCACGCACTCGCAGTCCCACCTCGCCTCGCAACACCGGCTTGCGGTACTTCGGCACGAACACGAAGTGCACGTGGAGCCGGTAAACCGTGTGGCTCCCCTTTCGGTACCCCTTCACCCTTCGGAACGTACCGCAAGCCTCCTAAAGGCTTCGCCTAAAGCCGAGGGGTTCAACCCCGAGAGGGGACACTGAACAAGATCGTCCCCGAAGCCCCCGCCTCGCGCGCGACGCGGGCGACGCAGGAGGAGGGGGCTTCGTCTTCGAAGTGGGCTTCGCGCCTTTCCCCTGAACCGAAATATGCTGCGCCCATGCGGACGACATGGCCGGTGCTCCTGCTCCTCGGCTCGGTGAGCCTGATCGCGTGCGGTGAGGACGCGCCGGCGCCCCAGCCGGTGCAGCCGACGCCGGAGGACGAGTCGACGCCGCCGCCGACCGCGACGGACGACGAGACGCCCGAGGACCCGCCGGCGCCGGACCCCGAGGCCACCGCGCCGACGCCGCGGCCGCCCGAGGAGCCGACCGAGCAGCCCGACGTGCCCGCGCCTCGCGAGGGGTTCGCGCGGCTGTTCGCGGTCGAGGACGAGGACCTGTTGGGCTTCGCCTACGAGGAGCCGGAGCTCGAGGTGGAGCGGATCACGCGGGAGCTCTCGGATCAGGACAGCGTCAGCTACCCGGCGATCGCGTTCCCCGACCCGCGCATCGGTGCGCTCGTCAACGAGCGGATCGAACAGCTCGCGAGCACGATGCAAGCGGGCTTGTCGCCCGGCCGATCCCGCGAGGCGCGCTACACGAGCTGCGACGTCCGGGCGAAGTCCCGCTCCTTCGTCTCCGTCCTGTGCGAGGCGACCGAGGCCGACGAGCGCGACGGACGCGAGATCGAGCTGCGCTCCCTGCACCTCGCGATCGAGGACGGCGGGGTCCGAGAGGTCGCCCTCGCCGAGCTCTTCGTGCCGGGCACCGACCTGACCGAGCTCGCCCGCCAGGCGTGCTTGGAAGAGAACGACGAGGAGAGTCGTGAGCGCGAGTTCTGCGAGGACCGAGAGCACTACGGGGTCGAGCTGATCGTCGAGAGCGAGGGGATCAAGGCGATCCAGACGGGCTGGTTCGACGTCTTCGGCGACGGCGGGGTGGAGATCGAGCTCCCCTACACGGAGCTCGCCGACTCCCTCCTCGCGACGGGGCCGCTCGCGCGGGCGCTGGATCGGACGGACATCGAGACCCGCGAGGTGGCGCTGACCGCGGAGCAGCGCGGCGCGGCGCGCCCGGCCGAGGCCGGCGCGCTCCGGTGGGCCGTCACGCCAATGGCGGCGTCGACGGACCTCGCGGCCGCGTGGGGCAGCCTCTCCGCCGAGACGCGCGGGCGCGTGCAGCGCGCGGGCAACTACCTGGTCGCGCCGGACGAGGCCACCGCGCGCGCGGTCGCGACCGAGCTCGGCGCGACCGCCGCGCAGGTCCGGATCCCCGAGGCCGCGGTGCCCGCCCTCACCCTCGTCCGCGCCGCGCGGGAGATCACCCTCCTCGAGCAGCCCGTGCGCGGCGCCGAGGTGACGCGGACGCTGCCCCGCGGGACCGTGCTGGTGGCGACCGCGCCGCTCGCCGAGGCGACGGCGCGCTACCCGCAGGTCGTCGCGCACGCGGGCCTCGTCGGGTACGTCGACGTCCGGAGCCTGAGCGCCTCGGACGTGTGCGCGCCCGATCTCGCGCCGTTCCTCGAGTCGCTGCCGGAGGCGGCGCGACCGAGCGCCCGCACGCACACCCTGCGCGACGCGCTGACGCAGGGGAGCTGGGGCCGCGCGACGTACGTCACGAGCATCGACGGAACCAGCCACGTGCAGCTCCGGCGCGTGGAGGCCGGCTGCGCGGTCGGCGACGCCCTCGCGGGGTTCACCCGCGCCGGGGCGATCACGCGGCTCGACGTCGCGCTGACCGCGCGGCGGGGCGGCGACTCGCTCGTCATCACCGCGAGCGACGAGCCCTCCGTGACCATCCACCGCTTCGGCGCGCCGGAGCCGGTGTGGACGCACGCGCTCGCGGCCACCGACACCTGGCAGACGAGCGTGCGCGACGGCGAGCAGTGGTACCCGCTCGTGATCACGCGCGCGGCGGGCGATCCCATCCGCGTGGCGTGGGGCGAGACGGGGCCGGTGGTCAGCGGCGAGTAGCCGGCTCGACCCGCACGGTCCCCGCGCGCAGGCGCCGCCGCACGTCGCGGAGCGGCCAGCCCCGGTGGCGCGCCCGCAGGGGCGACGTGCGCCACAGGTCCACCCGATAGCCGACGCGATCGGCGACCCCGTCGAGGATCACCTCCACCGTGCGCTCGCCCGTCTCGGGGACGCGCTGATCCTCGCGCTCGTGCCAGCCCGCGCGGTCCACGCGGAAGCGGCGCCAGCGCTGGACGCGCTCGCGGCGCGCCGGCGCGGCGACCGGCCACGCGGTCACCTCGAGGCGGCGGAAGATGTCGCCGGTCGGGACGGCGTGGCCCGCCGCGTCGGTCGACATCGTCAGGGTGAGGCGGGTCCGAGATCCTTCGCTCACCGCCCTCGCCTCGACCCGGATCGCGTGCTCGAGGAGGCCGGGATCGAGCCCGCCGGGGAACCGGTGCGAGCGCGCGCGGCCGCGCCGCGGCATGTGGCAGCCCTGGCACGGCGTGTCGTGGTGGCGGGAGCCGACCCACTCCTGCACGGTGCGTTGCAGGCCGAGGTCCGGCTGGCTCTCGAACGCGAAGTCGTGGCAGCGCGCGCAGGCGAGCGTTCCGTCGAGGGGCGCGACCCGGCCCGCGTGCGGCGCGCGCCCGCTGATCGTCGGGTTCAGCACGGCGCCGTCGCGCACGTGGCAGACGGCGCAGTCGACCCCGGCGGAGGGCTCCCCGCGCGGCGCGTGGCAGCGCTGGCAGTAGGGGCGTCGATGGGGCTCGAATTCCGCCTGGAAGATGGCGTTCGTGAAGGCGGTGCGGTGCGCGCTGGCCGCCCACTCGCGCGCGTGCTGCTCGTGGCAGGCGCCGCAGCTCGCCGCGTCGATCGCGTCGATCCCCGCCGGCACGGGGCCCGCGTCGATGGGGCCGCCGCCGACCGGAATGCCGAGGTAGGGGTCGACCTCCTCCGTCTGCGCGGCCGCCGTCGCGATGGCCACCGCGAGCCCGCCGAGCAGCGCGAACAGCAAGGTCATCGTGGAGCGGGGCGCGCGCACGGCTCCCTCGTCAGCGCGACTCGTACACCCGCATCGCCGGCAGCTCGACGCAGGTCAGGAAGCCGCCCTTCCCCGCGCCGGTGTCGAGCGCGACCACCCCGGGCCCCGCCCAGAGGTCGGTCGGATCCGCGGGCGTGTGGGTGGACAGCTCCGGCGGGAGCAGCTCGGTCATGGTGTGGCCGACGACCACGCGTTTTGCGTCGTACTCCCGGAAGAAGCGATCCGATCGGGTCCACAGCATGGGCCGCGGGTCGTCGAGCTCGGACGGGTGCAGGAACGCGCCGTCGCGATCCACGAGCCCCGCGTGCACGTAGATGGCGTGCTCGTCCTCGTACCAGTGGGGCAGCGAGCGCATCCACGCCACGTGGTCGTCGGGGAGGAAGCCGCCGCGCTCGAGGATCCCGAGCTCGTCGCCGCGCGGCATCTCCCCCTTCTTGGGGACCGGCCCGCCGGTGTACGAGCGCAGCGTCGCGAGGCACCCGTTGGCGGGCGGGAGCAGGAAGCCGGGCCAGCCCTCGTCGATGACCTTCAGCCACGCGTCCTCGTGGTTCCCGATCAGGCACTCCACGCGGCAGTGCTTGTCCTGGTCGAGGCGGCGGACCAGCTCCACCACCTGCCGCGAGCAGGGGCCGCGATCGAGGTAGTCCCCGAGGAACACGATCGTGTCCTCTTCCGAGAGCGGCGGCAGCTTCGCCGCGAGCACCCGCAGCGCCTCCAAGTCCCCATGCACGTCACCGATGGCAAAAGTCCGAGGCATGCGTCGCATGTAGCCATGGGGACGGGGTCCTGGCGTGAACATTCGTCGCCGCGCGGCGTGACGACCCGTCCCCCAGGCTACGTCAGGTGAGGAAGGTGAGGATGGCTCGGCCCTGCTTCGCGGCGGAGGCGTAGTGGGCGATCAGGTCGTCCATCGCGGACTGGAGCTCGGACATGGCGTCGTAGGAGCCCGGGTCGAGGCCGTGCCGCAACAGACGCCGCGCGACCTCCAACAAGCGCGGGTCGGTCGCGAGGCGCGCGTCCGCGACGTAGCCGTCGGGGTCGGGCCTCGGCAGCGGCGCGGGCCCGATCGCCGCGAGCGCCTCGGCGATCGCGACCACCTCGGGCGGCGCGATCAGCCGCGCTCGACCATAGCCGTGGTCGACGCCCACGAGGGCTCCGTCGCCGCCCGACACGGCGGCCGCCGCGAGGGCGCCGCCGTACACGTCGAGCACCGCCTCGAGGACGTGCCCGTCCTTGCCGAGCTCGAGCGCCTCGACGCTGTCGCGCGCCCGCCGAGCCTCGGCCAGGACCGCCTCGTGGTCCGTCCGGGACGCGTCGAACGCGGCGACGATGCGGTACATGCCCATGAGCGCGAGCATGCCACGAGCCGGCGCTCGGGGACGCCCAGCGGAGGCGCGGGAGGTGCGCCGCTCAGCTGCCGCTGACGCTGATGTGCAGGTGGTGGTGGTGGAAGGCGAACCAGCCGCGGCCCATGTCGGTCACCTCGAAGGCGAGGCTCGGGCGCGAGCAGGCGGTGCCGCTGACCCAGCCGTCGGCGCAGAGCTGGGTGAGCGCGGACTCGATCATGGGGCCGACCCGGCCGTCCATGCCGATGACGCGCAGGTTGGGGCTCGCGTGCATGTGACCCATGAAGAGCGCGGTGCGCCACGGGTCCAGGTTCACCGGGTCGCCGGTGCAGTGGTACTGGTCCGCGCCGCCGCTCGTGTGGGGGCAGATGGGGCGGAGCTGGTTGTTCGCGGTGCCGACCTGGAAGTAGCCGATGTCCATGTCGTGGCCGTTCACGTGGGTGCCCGCGGGGTGACCGGGCGAGCCGATGCTCGTGCCCGGGATCGAGCCGTCAGCCTCGCTCATGTCGCCCAGGGCGAGGTCGCCGCCGTTGCCCGGCCAGCTCCCGGCCTGGCACGCGACCATCGCGGCGGCGTACCGGACGAGCATCATCACGTCGCGCCGGATGTAGGACCGGTACTGATTGGACTCGGTCTCGCCGTTGAGCGGGTAGTCCCAGTAGCCGCTCGCGCGGCGGGGGTCGAAGGAGACGAGGGTCCCGCAGTCGCTCGTGCAGCGCCAGTCCGGGATGCCCATCGAGCCGACGCGGCAGGCGGACGGCGGCGTCCCGGTCGGCGGCATGCCGATGTCGACCACGCAGTCGCCGCTCGCGGCGCACATCGTGCCGCTCGGGCACGAGGTCGAGGTGCAAGGCGGCGTGCGGCAGCTGTTGTCGACGCAGACCAGCCCGCTCCCGCACTCCGAGTCCATCGTGCACTCGCGCACGCAAGCCGTCATGTCGGCGCTCACGACGAAGCCGTCGTCGCAGTAGCAGCTCATCCCGTCCTCCGAGGGATGCGAGTTCGGGGGGCAGCCGCCCGTGGGGGGCGGCGGCTCGGTGCCGGTGCACACCGCGGAGCAGGACGCGTCACAGCTCGTGGCGTCGCTCGGGACGCACGAGCCGTCCGAGTCGCAGGCGCCCGCGCAGCTCGAGGTGGCGCAGTCCGGCCAGCAGAAGGCCCCATCGGTGCCCATGAGGCCCCAGCAGCGCGACCCCGTCGGACACCCGTCGGCCGCGCCGACGGTGACGCACGCGTCGCCCGCCGCGCGGGTCATGCAGACCCCTTGCAGACAGAGGCCGGGGTTCGCGCTCGTGCCTTCGCACTCCGAGTCGCAGTTGCACGCGGCGCCCATGGCGATGGAGCCGGGGGGCGCGGGCGGACCCGCGTCGGTGCCGGGCACGTCGCCCGCGTCGGTGCCCGGAGGGACCGAGCCGTCGGTGTCCGGCGGAGGACCGCCGTCCATCAAGGCGACACCGCCGCCGTCACCGGCGGTCATCAGAGGAGACGCGTCGCAGCCGATCGCGAGCACGAGCGCGGAGAGCACGAGAAGTCGAGCGCAGGTCATGGTTCCCCCAGGGGGTAGGTCAGGCGGCTCGCGCGACGCACCACGATGGGGCCTCGGGCGACCGTTCGCGGGGACGACTGCAATCCCGCGGCCGCACGCACTAGCCCGCGGTTGGAGCGGCGTCCAGCGATCGATCGGCAACTCGACTAGCCGGCTACTCGACCCGATCGACCACTGGCAGAGCCCCCCCGATCAGCCCGGTTTTGGCCTCCCTGGGGCGGCGCGACGCCTGGCACGGCGCGTGAACAGAGTCGGCGCGGAGGTAACTTTCGATGGGACGCACGACTGAGAAACTGGTGAGCCTTCTCGCCGTCGTACTGATGCTCGGCGGCTGCGCGATGGAAGGTGGCGCGACCGACAAGGGCGACACCGACGGCGCTGGCAAGGAGGATCGCTGGAACTCGACGAACAACCCCGAGCGCTTCGAGGGCGAGTTCAACTACCACCTCGCCGACCTGCCCCTGAGCGGCAGCGCCGAGCGCGAGGGCTGGCCGTCGACGTACTGGCCCACCTACGAGGACTCGGTCAACACGCGCTGGCAGGACACGGGCGACCTGATGTCCGACCTGTCCCCCGCGCAGAAGTACGACATGGCGTTCAACGGCTGGACCCCGACCGCCGAGTGGAACGCGCTCCGGCCCTTCGATCGCAGCCACCCCGTCCCGAACGAGGGCTGGGACCCGGCCTACTACGACGGGCTCGGCCCGCTCGCGAGCTACGTCTCGCAGAACATGGGCAACCTCCGCGACCGCGAGCTCGCCGTCACGAACAACGGTGGCCCCGCGTCCGGTGAAGAGTGGCCCGTCGAGACCTGGTGGGGCCTCTGCCACGCGTGGGTCCCCGCGGCGCTCCTCGAGGATCGTCCGCTGCGCCCCGTGACCTACAACGGCGTGCGCTTCGAGGTCGGCGACATGGAGGCTCTCCTCATCGCCGCCTACAACCGCAGCTCGGCCGACATGATCGGCGGCCGCTGCAACTCCGGCTCGGGCGAGACCACCGTCGAGCGTGACGAGAACGGCCGCGCCGTCGACGTCGCCTGCCGCGACAGCAACCCGGGCGCGCTCCACGTCATCCTCACCAACTACCTCGGCCTGCGTCACCGCGGCTTCGCCGAGGACCGCACCTACGACTACCAGGTGTGGAACCAGCCGGTGCAGGGCTACGAGATCACCCGCCAGGACGAGATCACCGTCGCGGAGGCGAACCAGCTCCTCGGCCTGACCGGCGACACGTACACGTACAACCCCGACGCGGTGAAGCTCTACCGCGTCAACGCCACGGTCAACTGGGTCACCGAGTCCTACCCGTCGACGACGCCGAACGAGACCTCGCGCTACACCCGCAGCGACCACTACACGTACATCCTCGAGGTGGACGGTGAGGACCGCATCATCGGCGGCGAGTACTTCGGCAACAGCCGCACCCAGCACCCCGACTTCCTGTGGAACCCGCGCCGCATCACCCGCAGCGCCGTCCCGAACCTGAGCATCAACGACGTCCGCATGCTCGTCGAGATGAGCCGCGCGGAGCCCAGCGTCCCGACCGGCGGCGACAGCCTCACCGCGAGCGGCCAGGGCGGCATCGCCATCCCGGACAACACGGCGGCCGGCATCAGCAGCCCCGCGACCATCACCGGTGAGGGCGTCGTCGCGACCGTCAACGTCACCCTCGACATCGCCCACACGTACATCGGCGACCTCATGGTCGAGCTCGAGCACGCCGGCGTCACCCGCACCATCCACAACCGCGAGGGCGGCGGGACGGACAACATCCAGCGCACCATCAACGTGGTGGGCTTCGAGGGCGCCTCGGCGGCCGGCGAGTGGGTCCTCCGCGTCTCCGACCACGCGGGTCGCGACGTGGGCACCCTCAACGCCTGGAGCCTCGAGGTCGGCGCGACCGGCGGCACCCCCAACCCGCCCCCGACCGACAACGCGATGCGCTTCGAGGGCACCTCGGGCATCGCGATCCCGGACAACGACGCGAACGGCATCAACGCCACCGCGAACGTCTCGGGCGTGACCCAGGGCACCGTCTCCATCGAGGTCGCCATCACGCACACCTACGTCGGTGACCTCATCGTCTCGGTGGAGCACGCGGGCCGCACCTGGAAGCTGCACGACCGCGCGGGCGGCAGCGACCACGACCTCAGCCAGACCTACACGCTCGACGCCACGGGCGACGCCTTCGAGGGCGACCCCACCGGCACCTGGACCCTGCACGTCTCGGACAACGCGGGCGTCGACACCGGCACCCTCGACAGCTGGGCCGTCGTCGTCCGCTGAGCCGAACGGCTCTCTCGACACGCTTTACTTACTGAGAGAAACCCATCGAAGAGGAGGCCGCGGCGCACGCCGCGGCCTCCTTCGCGTTGGGAGACGAGGAGGTGGCTCCTCTTCTCCTTTGGTGCTCCTTCGCTCGCTCTGTCTGATCGAACACGGTGCTGGGAGTAGAGGAGAGAAGGAGTGGGGGAGCGGGCGCGCTGCGGAGCGCCTACTGCACGGGCTCCCACCCGAGCTCGGGGCCGCCGAGGCGCAGGTCGAGCGTGCGCTCGAGGCGCGGCAGGTCGGTCGCCTCGCAGCCGCAGCGCTGGAAGCCGCGCAAGATCCCTTGCCGCATCGCGGTCGCGCGATCGTTGGGCTCGCCCGCCTCGGCGAGCTCGAACGCCTCCGCGGCCTCGTCGCAGAGCGCGATCAGGCTGCGGACCTCGGCGCGCCACGGGTCCACCGAGTGGGTCGCGTGCATGCGCCCGTCGAGCGCGAGGACCTCGGAGCTCGGCTCGGGCGACGGCGGGTGGACCTGGCCCTGCACGACGCGGCGGATCTCGATGCCGGGCGCGATCACACCCGAGAGCCACCCGCGCAGATCGGCGTCGCTCACGGTCTGCGGCGCGACCAAGTACACGGTGACCGTGTGCTGCACGTCGGCGACCGCCGCCGCGCCGAGCAGGGTCTCCTCGTCCATCCCGACCAGGATCGGCCCGGGCTCGTCGATGGGCTGCCCGCTCGGTCGGATCGGGACGGTCACGTCGAGGCCCGCCCAGCGATCGAAGTCGATGGAGCGCGGCGCGCGCTCGAAGCGCTGGCCCATCGCGCGGAGGCGCTGCCCGCAGGTCGAGGGGTGGTTGCCCGGCTCGTAGCCGTGCGCCTCGGGGGTCGGCGCCGAGCCGAGGACGCGCTCGACGTGGGCCTCCTCGCGGTCGACGGCCCGCCCCGTCGGCGTGCTCAGCGCGACCTCGGACTCGCTCTGCATCTCGACGAGCACGGCGTCCGCGACGCGGAGCCGGAACACCTGGTGGACGGTCGCCTCCACGCCGATCGTCGCGCCCGCGTGCTCGACGGTGGCGCCCGTGGCGCTGCCCGTCACCTCGACGCGCGCGAGGCCGTCCTCGACGCCCTCGAGCCGCGCCGTGCGCTCGATGGTGACCTGCTGATCGCCGCGCGTCGGGCGCTGCACGGGAGGCAGCGACCACGTGTCGCCGATCGCGATCTCGCGGTCGGGCAGCTCGAGGTCCTCGCGCAGGAGCCGCGCGAGCACGTGCGCCGCCTCGACGTCGTCGATCACCTGGGGCTCGCCGGCGAGGCGGCGCCGCGCGTCGCGCGTGAAGGTCGCGCCGGCGCGACCCTCGGCCTCCACGCGGGTGCCGCCCTCCCCCGCGATGTAGACCGGCGACCACGCCACGGTGACGGCGAAGTCGTCGCCGGCGCGCCGCACCGCGACGGTGGAGGCGGCGCTGATGGTCCGACCCGGTCGACCCGCCGGCAGAGTCCGCAGCACCGTGTGGTAGCGGATCGAGGAGCCGGTCGCGGCCTGGTAGCGCGGGCGGATCGCGCCGCCGCCGCCGCCTCCGCAGCTGGGGAGCGCGGTGAAGAGCGCGAGCGCGCAGAGCATCGAAGCGGTTCGGGACACGAGCTCTCCTCGGCCGAAGTCGCGGCCTTTGGGTAGCGAGACGGCGCGGATCGTACATCCTCGGTCGCGTGGCGGTGTACACCGACGGGGCGGTCGCCGTCCGCGCGCGCACGGACGACGGATGGACGCTCGAGGGCGAGCGCCTCGTCGACGACGACGCCCCCGCGGTCGTGGTCCTCGGCCACGCGATGATGGTCGACCGGCGGACCCTCGACCGACCCGCCGGGTCCGGGCTCGCGAGCGCGCTCCACGCCCGCGGCCTCGACGTGAGCTGGTTCGACGCGCGGGGTCACGGCGAGAGCGGCCCGCGCGCCGACGAGGGCGGGCGCTTCACCTACGACGACGTGGTGCGCTTCGATGTCCCCGCGCTCGTCGCCCACGGGCGCGAGGTCGCCCGCGGGCGGCCGCTCGTGGTGCTCGGCCACAGCCTGGTGGGCCACGCCGCGATGATCGCCGCGGGCCTGTTCGAGGACCGCGCGCCCGACGGGATCGTGGCGTACGCGCCGAACCTCTGGACGCCCGCGCTCGAGCCGTCGCGGCGGCTGCGCGCTCTCAAGACCGCGACGCTCGCGGGCTGGGCCGCGCTGGCCCGCGCGACCGGCTACTTCGACACGGCGCGCTACGGCCTCGGTCGCACCCCGATGGCGGAGCCGTACGTCCATCAGTTCCAGGCGATGTGGCGCGCCGACCGGCTCGGCGGCGGCGGCGACGACTACGAGGCGGCCCTCGCGCGCGCGCAGGTCGACGTGCTCGCGTTCTCGAGCCGCAACGATCGCCTCTTCGCGACGCCGGCCAGCGTGGAGCGCTTCGTCGCGCTCTCCCGCGGCGCCGACGTCGAGCATCACGTGCTCGACGGACCGGACGCGCCCGACCACATGGGGTTCGTCACCGACCCGAGGAGCGAGTCGCTTTGGCAGCAGACGGCGAGCTGGATCCTGAAGCGCAGCGGCGCCTGACCCGGCGGCTCCGCTTGTTGGCGCTCGCCGCGGCGGTCATCGTGGCGCTCGTGATCGGCGTCGTATGGCTGGAGCGGCTGATCCTGTTCCCGCGTAGCTTCCCGCAGGCCGTCCCCGAGGCGCGGCAGACGGCCGGGCTCGAGGCGTTCTGGATCGACAGCGGGCAGGGGCGCGTGGAGGGGTGGTTCCTGCCGGGCGACGGCGTGAGCGCCGAGCACCCCGGCCCCGCCGTGATCTTCGCGCACGGCAACGGCGAGCTGATCGATCACTGGCCGGGGATGCTCCAGCGCTACCGCGAGCTCGGGGTGAGCGTCGTGCTGCCGGAGTACCGCGGCTACGGGCGCAGCGCGGGCGATCCGAGCGAGGCGCGCATCCGCGAGGACTTCGAGGCCTTCCACGCGTGGGTCGTGGCGCACCCCAAAGTCGACGCGTCGCGCCTCGTCTTGCACGGCCGCAGCCTCGGCGGCGGCGCGGTGGCCACGCTCCTGGACGCGCACCCGCCGCGCGCGCTCGTCCTCGAGAGCACCTTCACGAGCGTCGCCGACGTCGCCGCGGGCATGCGCATCCCCCGCTTCCTCATCGCGGACAAGTTCGAGAGCCTCCCCGCCATCGAGCGCTACCGCGGGCCGCTGCTCGTCTTCCACGGCGTGCGGGACGAGGTGATCCCGACCAGCCACGGGCGCCGGATCGCCCGGGCGCACCCGGGGTCCGAGCTCGTGCTCTACGACAGCGGCCACAACGACCTGCCGCCCCCGGGCTCCGACTACTGGGAGCGCATCGAGCGGTTCCTGCGGCGCAGCGGGGTGATCGGGCCGGGCTGAGCGTGTCACGCTCTCGGGCATGCTGGGCATCGGGATCGGTGAGCTGGTGATCATCCTCGTGATCTTCGGCGTCCTCTTCGCGGGCGTCGCGGGGGTCGTCCTCGTCGCGGTCCTCGCCACGCGCAAGAAGGACCCCGACCGTTAGCAGGCTCCAGAAATGGGCCCGAAGGGCCCGTTTCGGAGCCTGCTCCGTGCCCGTGCCCTTGCCCGTGCCCGCCCGTGACCCGTGAGCGTTCCCCGTGCCCGAGATCACGGGCCTTCTGCGGGAACGGTTGACGAGAACGGTCCGGGCACGGGCACGGGCACGGGCATGCGCGCTTCGCGCGCGGCACGGAAGCAGGCTGCTTTCAGCAGCCCGCTAGCCCCACGAACGTGTGACGCGGCTTGCGCGCAACGAAGACCGACCCCTCGAGCGAGGTACACCGACCCCGTCAGCCAACGGAGGTTCGAGATGTCCCGCTTCGTGTCCCTCACGCTCCTGTCCCTCGCGCTGCCGTGCGTCGCGCTCGCTCAGCCGGGCGCCGGCACGTTCGAGCAGGTCGGCTCGTTCGGCGCGAACCCCGGCGCGCTGCAGATGCACCGCTACATCCCGAGCCCCGCGCCCGGGCCTGGCGCGCCCGTCGTGGTGGCGCTGCACGGCTGCACGCAGAACGTCACCACCTACCGGAACGCGGGCTGGGAGCCCGTCGCCGACGAGCTCGGCTTCTACGTCGTCTACCCGGCGCAGGTCTCCGGCAACAACCCCGTGTCCTGCTTCAACTGGGCCGGCGAGTACGGCGACGAGGCCAACCTCCGGCGCGGGCAGGGCGAGAACCAGTCGATCGTGTCGATGGTCGACCAGATGCAGGCCGACTTCGGGACCGACCCGAGCCGCGTGTTCATCATGGGGCACTCGGCCGGCGCCGCGATGGCGATGGTGATGCTCTCGACGTGGCCCGACCGCTTCGCCGCGGGCGGCGTGATCGCGGGCATCCCCTACCGCTGCGCGACCTCCGTCGCGGGCGCGTTCTCCTGTCAGTCCCCCGGCGTGGACAAGACCCCGGACGCGTGGGCGGACCTCGTCCGCGCGGCCTCGTCCTACGGCGGGCCGTGGCCGCGGCTGAGCGTGTGGCATGGGACCAACGACGGCGTGGTGAGCCCGAACAACCAGCGCGAGCTCCTCGAGCAGTGGACGGCGCTGCACGGCCTCGCGGCGACGCCCGACGCCACCGAGACGGTCGACGGATACCCGCGATCCACCTTTGGCGGCGGCGCGATCGAGAGCTGGGAGATCACCGGCGCGGGGCACGCGACCTTCGTCGATCCGGATCACGGCTGCGGCGCCACGGCCTCGTACATCAGCGACGCGGACATCTGCGCGGTGCGCCACATGGCGACGTTCTTCGGGCTCGGCGGAGGCCCCGGCATGCCGCCCCCGTCGGGTGACGCGGGGCTCGTGGGGCTCATGGACGGCGGGACGCCCTCCATGCCGCCGCCCGGCACCGACGCCGGCGCGTGGAGCTGGGGCGGACGCGACGGGGGGACGTCGACGCCGATGGGCGGCGATCCGGGGCAGGACCCGGGCCACGATCCCGTCGCCTGCGGCGGCTGCTCGGTCGGCGCCCCCGGCGCCACCGCGCCGGCCTGGCTGGCCGCCCTCGCGCTGCTCGTCTTCCGCCGGAGGCGCTGACCCGTTGCGCTACCTTGCGGCGATGCCGGCCCCGCCCGACCCGCTCGAGCTGCACCGCGCCGCGTACGCGCGCGCGCAGGCCGGCGACTACCGCGACGCCGAGGCGCGCCTGGCCGAGCCCCGCCCGCAGGACCCGACGACCGCGGCGTGGCGGAACGCGCTCGGCGCCTCGCTCTGGCTGGCCGCGCCGGACGCGCACCCGGCGCCCGACGTGCCCCCAGCGGAGCCCGGCGCCGAGGATCCACGCGCGATCGTGCAGGCGGCGATCGCGCGCGCGGCGTGGCTCGCGCACCGGTTCGAGCCGCACCCCGTGGACCGCGGCGGCGCGCTCGCCGACGCGCTCGCCGAGGAGCAACGCGGCTTGCTCGAGCTCGGCCGCGGCGAGGCGGCGATCGCGCACGCGCGGTTCGAGGCGGCACGCCGCCGGGCGAGCGACCCGAGCGCGGTCGTCGACGCGGCGGCGTGGGCGGCGTACGCGTCGCTCGCGACCGGCGACGTGGAGGAGGGCCTCGCGCGCGCGCGCCGGGCGAGCCGGATGGCGCGGACCGAGTCGCTCCTCGCCTCCGAGTACCTCGCGAGCTCCGTGCTCGCGAGGGCCCGTCGCCACGCCGGCGCGCCGCACCTCGCCACGCGCGTCCTGACCCAGCTCCTCGACGTGGCCCCGTCGCCCTGGCGCCCGTGGCTCACCTACGAGCTCGCGCTCGCGGGCGGCGCGGTGGCCGACCACGCGGGGTCGCCGAGCGAGGCGCTCGCCGCGGTCTTCGCGGCGGCGCGCGCTGGAGACCGGGCCGCCTTCGACGCGGCCGCGGCGGCGTACGCGGCCCGCGTGGAGGGCTTCGCGCCGCTGTCGCGCGAGGCCCGGGCGATCGTGGAGGCGCTCGATCCCGACGCGCCCGCGACGACCCCGTTCGCGCGCGGCGTCGACGCGCTGTCCCCCCACGGCGTGGTCGATCCGCGCGAGGGGGACGGCGCGGTCGCGTGCGTGCTCGCCCGACCCTCCGGGGCGCGGAGGATCCTCTCGGGCGCGGCGGCGCTCGTCGAGGCGCCGCGGTGGGAGCCCGCCGAGTCCGCCCTGCGCGAGCACCGGAGCCTGACGCTCCTGTCGGCCCTCGCGCTCGCGCCGTCGCTCGAGATCGAGGAGGCGTTCGAAGCCGTCTACGGCTTCGCCTTCACGAGCGCGAAGCACGACGCGGTCCTGCGCACCTTGCTCCACCGCACGCGCGCGCTCCTCGACGACGCGGCCGAGATCGATCGCGCCGGCGCGACGCTCACCCTGCGGGTGCGATCGACGCTGCTGATCCCCGATCCGCGCTGCGCCCGGCCCGCCGATCAGCGGGTGCTCGCGGCGCTCGCGCACGGCGGCGGAGCGCTCGGCGCGCGCGAGCTCGCGCAGGGGCTCCGCGTCCCGCTGCGGACGGTGCAGCTCGCGCTCAAGCGGCTCGTCGACGACGGCGCCGCCCGAGTGGAGCGCGACGGTCGGCGCGTCGAGTACGTGGTCGAGGACTCGGCGTTCTGCGAGCCGACCTTGAGCCGCCTCGGCGCGCGGCCCTCCCCGGCGTGAGCCGAAGCGCGCAAGCGCCGTAACCCGCGATTCGTCGACCCCCTCGCGAGCCCGGCGTATCTCCCCTCCATCGACGGCGCGACGGATGGCGCGCCCGATGTCCGAGAAAGGGATGGGATCATGAACGCGAGTCTCGTACGCGCGTCGGGGGCGATCTGCGCCTTGACGCTGGCCTTTGGATTCTCCGCCTGCGTGCCTTCGCCGCGCACGCCCGACGCCGGGGTGGCCCCCGGGGCCGACGCCGCGGTCACGCCGCCGGCGAACGACGTGGGCGACGCGCCGACGATGGGCTACCGCGACGACCTCGGCGCGCACCCGGGGTGCTCGGTGGAGGGGCTCGGCTACGCGCCCGCCTCGATCCCCGGCTACCCGTGCGCGGCGCGCGACTTCCTCGCCGAGCTCGGCGGCGTCGAGAACCCGAGCGCGCCGATCGTGCTCCTGATCCACGGCAACTCCGACGCGCCCGACTCGTGGATGGCGTACACACCCGCCTCGGCGTGCAGCGACGAGTCCGGCAACCCGCGCGTCGGCGCGACCGAGGGCGTGCCGATGCTCGCCGAGCGGCTCGTCTCCGCGGGCGTGCGCACCCTCGCGGTGGACCTCCGCTTCGACCGCGGGGACGACCCCGCGACGAACAACGACACGGAGAACGCGGCGAAGAACATCGACCACGGCTGGTCGGTGCCGATCGCGCAGCGCTTCATCCGCGCCGTCATGGAGGCCTACCCGACGCGCCGCTTCGTCATCGCCGGCTTCTCGCTCGGCGTCACCGTCGGCCGCGACGCGCTCCGCCGCCTGTTCGTGAACGAGGGCTTCGACGTCTTCTCGCGCCTCGACGCGGCGGTGTGGATGGCGGGCGCCAACCACGGGGTCTCGAGCTTCGCGCTCTGCGGCGCGAACCCGACCATGCGAGGCCGCGTCGCCTGCGAGATGGGCAACCGCGCGGCGTTCATGCCGACGCCGTTCCTGCTGCCCCTCAACGGCCGATCGGGCGAGCACGAGACGCCGTGCTCCGACGGCACCACCGCGTTCGGCGCGACGGGCGCCTGCGGCGGCAACGCCGTCCGCTACACGACGATCGTGATGGAGGACCTCCCGACCGGGGAGCAGCAGGACCTCTTCGTGTCCGAGTCGAGCGCCGCGCTGCTCGGCGCCGACAACCGCACCATCGGCCTCAACGACGTCGACGAGAGCAACTACTTTTTCTGTGGCCTGTTCCGCAACCACTACGGCGCCGCGCGCAGCGAGGCGGCGCTCGAGGTGTTCCGCGGCGCGATCGGGCTGGGGGGCTGACCGATGCGCGCCCCCTCGACCACCCTCGCCGGCCTCGCGCTGGCCCTCTGGATCTTCCCCTCGGGCGGCGCCGCGCAGGATGCGTCGGCGGACCACCCCGCCCCCGCGGCACCCGGTGTCGCGTCCTCGAACATCCCCGAGGACGCGACGCCGGGGCCCTCTTCCACGCGGGACGAGCGGCCCTGGTATCTGCGCCACGCGGAGCCCGAGGCCGCGCCCGCCGAGGCCGCGGACGTCGCCGACGCGGCGGCGCCGGCAGAGGCCGAGGACGCCGACGAAGCCGACGGCGACGACCCCGCCGAGCCCGAGACCCCCGCGTCCGGTGGCGGGCTCCAGGTCCTCGGGGAGGAGCTGAACGTCGCCCCCTTCGCGACCATCGTCGGCGGCGCCTACGGGCAGTTCATCAACAACCGCAGCGACATCCCGGACGAGCGCGAGGACCGCTTCACCACCGTCGCCCTCACCCGGCTCGGGCTGCGCGCGAGCTGGGGCCGCCACATCTCGCTCGTGAGCGAGATCGAGCTCAACTCCGGCCCGTACGGGACGAGCGTGTGGGAGGGCCAGGCCGCGATCCAGGTGCGCAACCAGCTCCTGCGCGTCTCGTGGGAGGGCCTCGAGGTCGACGTCGGCCGCATCACCGACCCGGCGAGCCTCGACTTCTTCTCCGTCTACGTCGCGAACATGCTCCTCACCGACGACCTGACCCGCTACCCGCTGCTCCTCAGCGGCTTCAACCGCGGCAACGGGATCCTCGCGCGCTACCAGCTCATCGAGGGGCTGCGCGTGGGCGTGACCGTCAACGCGGGCAACCCGACGAGCACCACCGGCACCGTCATGATCGGCGGCACGTTCCCGCCGTTCGCGCGCTTCTACGAGGTGCCCTGGTCCAACGTCGGCCGCGACGCCCGCGGCTTCCCGACGAGCTCGTTCCACGTGGTCATGGTCTCGCCCTCGGTGACCTTCGAGCACGAGTACATCCGGGCTCAGGCCGAGTTCCAGTACTTCGACGCGAACACCAACACGGGCTCCGAGGCCGACCAGCACATCGACGGCTACAACCTCCGCGTCGGCGCCCAGCTCCGACTCTGGGATGATCGCATCCGGCCGTTCGGCAACTTCTCCCGCGTTCAGAACGACGTCGTCGACCCGACCGATCTCGCCACCCTGAGCAACGATCAGTACGAGGCGTTCACCGCCGGCGGGGGCGTCGACGTCGACATCCTCCCGAACACCTTCGGCGTGGGCGGCCAGTTCGTGTGGGTCCGCGAGCAGCAGGGCGACGACACGATCTTCACCCGCTACTTCGTGAACGCGGGCGCGAGCCTCTCGTTCCTCGACGGGGTGTGGGTCGACGCCCGCTACGGCTGGAACCTCACCTGCGAGGAGCACCTCTGCGGCCAGAACGAGGAGCACCGCGTGTATCTCACGCTGCGCGGGATCCTCGGGACCGCCGGGCAGAGCGCGAGGCGCCCGTGAGCCACGTCCACGCGGCGCTGGTCGCGACGGGGATGCACGTCCCCGCGCACGAGCTCCCCAACGACGCGCTGCGCGAGCGCTTCGCCTCGTTCGTGGACTCCGTCGAGGGCCCTTCGGGGATCCGCACCCGCTTCCGCGCGCCGAGCGAGCACGCCACCAGCGACCTCGCCGCCCGCGCGGGGCGGGCCGCCCTCGAGCGCGCCGGCGTCGATCCGCGCGACGTCGATCTCGTCATCGTCGGGACCGACACGCCCGACCACCTCACGCCGTCGACGAGCGTCATCGTCCAGCACCGGCTCGGCGCGACGCGCGCCGGCACCTTCGACGTGGGCTGCGCGTGCGCGTCGTTCCCGACCGCCGTCGCGACCGCGGCGGGGCTCATCGGGACCAACCGAACGATTCGCCACGTGCTCGTGATCGGCGCCTACCTCATGAGCCGCCTCGCCGACCCGGACGATCCCATGTCGTTCTTCTACGGCGACGGAGCCGGCGCCGCGCTCCTTCGCGCGTCTCCCACGCCGGGCGTCCTCGCGAGCGCGTTCCGGGCCGACGGGTCGCACGCGAGCAAGTGGCTGATCGAGAGCGGCGGGACGCGCGAGCCCGCGTCGGTCGAGTCCGTCGAGGCCGGTCGCACCCGGGTCCGGATGATCGAGAAGTACCCGCGCGAGGTGAACGACGAGGGCTGGCCGATGCTCTTCCGCACCGTCTGCGACCGCGCCGGGTGGCGTGTCGACGACGTCGACCTCGCGATCTTCACGCAGGTCCGCAAGAGCCAGATCGCGCGGGCGATGGAGAGCCTCGGGCTGCCCTTCGAGCGCGCGCACACGATCATGGAGCGCTACGGCTACACGGGATCGGCCTGCCTCCCGATGGCGCTGCACGACGCCGTCGAGGCGGGCCGCGCGGGTCCGGGGGCGCGCGTCGTGCTCGTCGGCTCGGGCGTCGGCTACAACCAGGCCGCGGTCGCGCTCGAGCTGACGGACGCCCTCGGTCGCGGGTGAGCTACGATCGCCCGCGATGAGGCGGATCGCGGCGCTCGCGCTCCTGTGCGTCGGCTGCGGCCCGACCGCGCGCGTCGACGTGTACCTCGAGGCCGAGCCCGACCTCGCCGCGCGCGCGACGGCGATCGCGATCCGGGTCGAGGACACGAGCGGCGTGGTCGTCTTCGACGAGTCGACCTCGCTCGCCGATCGGTCGCTGCCCGTGGCGGTGCGGCTCGAGCCCTCCGGGGGCGACGCCGCGCGCACGTTCCTCGTGGTCGCGCGCCTCGTCGACGGCGCGGGGGTGATCATCGCGCGGGTCGCCGCGCGCGGCGGCTACGTCGCGGGCGAGACGCGCGAGCTGCGCCTGCGCTTCGAAGCGGGATGCGACGCGGGGCTCGCGTGCGACGGCGCGACGACGTGCCGGGACGGCGCCTGCGTCGACGCATGCGCCGCGGAGCTCGGCGGCTGCGGCGACCCCGACGGAGGCGCCCCCGACCTCGACGCCGGCGACCTCGACGCGGGCGCGCGCGACGCCGGGGACTTCGACGCGGCCGTCCACGTCGCGGCCTACGTCACGCGCTCCGTCGCCCGCTTCGACACGAGCGACGCCGCGACGTGGCGCAGCGCGCTCGGCTCGGCCGAGCGGATCGAGACGGGCGACCGCGCCTGGATCGCGCTGGTCAGCGCGGCGCTGAACGACGGCTCGGCGCGCCTGCTCGTCGACGGCGTGGAGGTCGCGCTCGGCGCCACCCCGACCGACGCACCGAGCGGCCCCGGCCCCTTCAGCGCGTTCGCGCTGCTCCCGAGCGGCGGCGCCCACACCGTCGACGTCGAGCTCCAGGCACGGGTGATGGGCACCACCGCGTCGCTCCGTGACGTGTCGCTCGTCGCGTTCCCGCTGCCCGCGGGCACCGCCGTCCAGGTCGACGAGGCGCTCGCCGACAGCTTCCAGCTCCAGTCCGCCGAGTGGCAGACGCGCGCCGAGGTCCGCTTCACCCCGGCCACGTCGGGCCGGCACCTGGTGCTCGCCGCGGTCAGCGCGACCCCGGCCCCCGCCCTCGACACCGTCTCGGTCCGCGTCCTCGACGGCACCGGCGCGCACTGGCCCGCCGCGAGCGGCAGCCCTCCCCACCTCGCCGGCGCGAGCGACGAGCGGCAGACCTTCTTCCTCGCGCGGGCCCCGATGCTCGCGGGCGGCGCCGAGGCGAGCTTCGCGGTGCAGGTCCGCGCGGGCTCGCCGTCGTCGAACACGAGCCACGCCCGCGTCATCGCGTTCGACCTCGCGGGCTTCGCCGCCACGCGGCACGACGAGCAGCTCCCCGCGGGCAGCACGAGCGCCGGCTCACCGATGGTGCTGGCGTCGGTGAACGCGCCCGCGGGTCCCGTCCGGGACTGGATCGTGATCGGCTCGGTCGCGCTCCTGTCGGCCGGGACGCGCGGCGCGTCGCTCCGCGTGGGGGACCTCGAGCATCGCTACCAGCACGCGTTCTCCGGCGACGCGCGCCTGAGCTACCCGGGCGTCTTCGCGCTCGCCACGGGTGAGCCGTTCACCGCGTCGAGCGCCGCGTTCGGCGCGGGCGCGAGCGTCGAGCACCGCGAGGCCGTGGTGCACGCCCTCGCGCTGCCGTGATCCGCGCAATCGGCGTGACGGCGCGGGTCGCGGCGATCGGGCAGCCTTCCGAGGATGGTCGCGGCGGCTCGGGGCGAGGACGCCGGCGGGAGGGGGTGGCGGTGCGAGCGAGCGGGGCGGCGAGGCTCGAGCAGACGCGTCCGCTGCGGCGAAGGCCGCGCCCCGCCCGTGCTACCGTGCAGGTCGTGTCGGCACGCGGGGAGCGCGCGTCCGCGAGCGGCCGCCCGGTGTCGTTGTACGTCCCCGTGGCCCCGCTCGCGAGCGGGGGAATGGGCAGCGTGGAGCTGGTCCTCCGCCGCGAGGGCGACTTCCGTCGCCTCTACGCCCGCAAGCGCCCGCACGCCGGCCACGACCGGGCGGACTCCTTCCGCGCCCACTTCCTTCGCGAGGCGCGCGTCGCGGGCCTCCTCCGGCACCCCAACGTGGTGAGCGTGCTCGACGTGGGCGAAGACGCGAGCGGCCCGTTCCTCGTGATGGACTTCGTGGAGGGCATCCCGCTCTCGACGCTGATCCGGCGCTTCCGCGCGCGGGGCGAGCTGATCCCCTTGCAGGTGTGCCTCGCGATCGCGCGGCAGGTCGCCGACGGCCTCCACGCCGCCCACGAGCTGCGCGACCACGACGGCGCCCCCGTCGCGCTCGTGCACCGCGACGTGTCCCCGCAGAACGTCTTGCTCGACTACGACGGCGTCGCGCGGGTCACCGACTTCGGCCTCGCCAAGGCGCTCGGCGCCGGGGCGCAGGAGTCGAGCTCGGACGCCCTCAAGGGCAAGGTCGGGTACATGGCGCCCGAGCAGCTCCGCTTCGAGCCGCTCGATCGGCGCTCCGATCTGTGGGCGCTCGGGGTCGTGCTCTACGAGCTGCTCGCGTGCGAGCGCCTCTACCCGGGCGGCGGCGAGGGCATCGAGCGCGTCGCGCGGCAGATCCTCGACGACGCGCCGCCCGACGCGGGGGCGCTCCGCGACGACGTGCCGCCGTCGCTCACCGAGCTCGTCTTCGACCTGCTCGCGAAGGACCGCGAGGAGCGCCCGCCGACCGCGGCCGTGGTCGCGCGGCGGCTCGGCGAGATCCTGCGCGAGGTCGAGGCGACCGACGGCGTGATCGAGCTCGCCGACTTCGTCGCGGAGCACTTCGGCGAGGACCGCGCCGAGGCGCGCGACCGCCGCTCCGCGCTCATCGCGGCGGCCGAGCGACGCGACGTCGAGCCGGCGCGCGAGCCCGGCCGTCGCCTCGGGTGGCTCGCCGCGCTGGCCGCCGCGGTCGCCCTCGTCACCGCCGCCGGCTGGGGCGCGTGGGCCCTGCGCGACGACGATCCGCCCGCGCCTTCCGTCACCGAGGCGGCCTCGTCGGCGGCCGAGCCGACGGCGCCGCCGGCCGCGGAGCCACCCGCGCCCGAAGCGCGTGCCGAGGCTGTCGAAGAGATCGAGGCCGTCGAGCCCGAGGCCGAGGTCGAGCCCCCCGCCGCCGACGCCCCCGAGCCCGAGCCGGACCCCCGCGCGACGCCGCGGCGCCGCGGGCGCGGAGCCAGGGATCGCCTGTGGGAGTGGCCGTGAGGCTCGCCGCTCCACGTGCTCCCATCGGCGGGCCCGCCGCGACGCCGCGGGCGCGCGGTGGGGGATCGCCTGTGGCCGTGAGGCTCGCGGCTCCTCGTGCTCAGACTGGCGCTCCCGCCGCGACGACACCGGCGCGGGGTGGGGGATCGCCAGTGGCCGTGAGGCTCGCGGCTCCTCGTGCTCAGAGTGGCGCTCCCGCCGCGAGGCCACCGGCGCGGGCCGAGGGATCGCCTGGGCGAGTGGCCGTTGGGCTCGCCGCGCTGCTCCTCGTGCTCGGCTCGGCGCTCCCCGCTGCGGCGCAGACGCCCGCGAGCGAGCTCGAGGCGCGCGCGCTCTTCGAAGCGGGCGAGGCCGCCGTCGCGGAGCGGCGGTTCGAGGACGCGCGGCGCTTGTTCGAGCGCTCGCTCGAGCTGCACCCGACGGCGGCCGCCGCCTTCAACGCCGCCGTCGCCGCGCAGGAGCAAGGTGACGGGCCGGGCGCGGTCGCCCACCTCGATCGGCTCCTCGCGGGTGCGCTCGGCCCGCTCCCCGCGGGGCGGCGCGCGAGCGTCGCGACGATGCGCGAGGAGGCCGTCGCGCGGCTCGGCACCCTCGTCGTCCACGCGGACGGCCCGGGGTGGCGCGTGCGGGCCGGCGACCAGGACCTCGCCGTGGACGGAGAGCTCACGCTCTACCTCGCGCCCGGCACCCACCCCCTCGCCCTGACCACCCCGGAGGGCGCGACCCGCGAGCGCGTGGTCGAGCTCACCGCGGGGGAGCGCCGGGTCATCGACGTGGTCCTCGAGGCGCGCGTCCAGGAGGCGGCTCGCCCACGCGAGGCGCCGGGCTCCGGGGACCCGATCGTCGACGGCCCCGCGCCGGGCGACGACGTGGCGCTCATCGTCGGCCTCACCGTCGCGGCGGTCCTCGCGGTGGGCGGCGGCGTCGCGATCGGCGTCGCGGTCTACGCGGACGGCCAGCTCCCCGCGGACTTCGTCGGGCGAGCCGAGACGCTCCGCTGGTGACCGTCTTGCGGGCGGCCGCCGATGCCCGCATGACTCGCCGCGATGGGAGCGAAGCGCAGGCTGTACGCGGCGGGCGAAGCGATGGAGCGGGCCACGAGCTTCGAGGCGTGGCTCGAGGCGGCGACGGAGCACGACGCGCTCTCCGGCGCCGAGGCCTGGCGGGCCGACGACGCGTCACCGCACTACGACGCGGCCGGCCTCCGGGAGAGCCTCGCGACCCTGCGCGCGGCCCGCGAGTCCGGCGAGGGGCTGCGCCTCGCGACGCTGCTGACGGAGGACCTCTACCGGCACCTGAACGACCTCTCGACCCCCGACCTCTACGAGCGGGCGCTGACCGGCACCAAGCACCTCGTCGAGCGCTACCTCGAGGAGGCCGAGGCGTCGCTGCGCTGGCTCGCGGCGTGGCCCGAGCTCGGCCGGCCGCAGAAGCTCCAGCGCTTCGAGCTCGCCTACAAGGTCTTCGGCCGCTCCGCGCTGCTCCTCTCGGGCGGCGCGACCTGGGGCTTCCATCACCTCGGCGTGGTCAAGGCGCTGCTCGATCGCGGCCTGCTGCCGCACATCATCTCCGGCTCGAGCACCGGCGCGATGGTCGCCGCCGGGATCTGCGCCCGGAGCGACGACGAGCTGCGCGGGCTCTTCGCCGACCCGCGCCAGATGCGCCTCGACGGCCTCGTGCCGGTGGGGGCCTCGAAGTCCGTGAAGTCGGGCGCATGGCTCGACCCCGAGAAGCTCTACGAGGTGCTCCTTCACAACTGCGGCGGGTGGACCTTCGCCGAGGCGTTCGCGCGGAGCGGTCGCGCCCTGAACATCTCCGTGTCCCCGACGCGGCACCGGCAGAAGCCGCGGCTGCTCACCCACCTGACCGCGCCCGACGTCCTCATCGCCCGCGCCGCGCTCGCGTCGAGCGCGCTGCCGGGCCTCTTCCCGCCGGTCGTCCTCCACAAGCGCGGGCACGACGGCGGCGTCGCGGACTACGTCCCGTCGGAGCGCTGGGTCGACGGCTCGCTGTGGGGCGACCTACCCAAGCAGCGGCTCTCGCGGCTCCACAACGTGAACCACTTCATCGTCAGCCAGACGAACCCGCTCGTCCTCCCGCTCCTCCAGCACGGCCGCAAGCGCGGCGTGCGCGCGACCGTCGCGGGCCTCGTCGGCGCGACCGTGCGCAACCAGGGAGGCTTCGCCGCCGACCTCGCTCGTCGCGCGCGCCCGCCGGGTCCCGTGGGCCAGGTCGCCGAGCAGGCCTACGCCTTCGTGAACCAGGAGTTCCACGGCGACATCGACATCCACCCGCGCCTCACCTGGTCGAGCTACAAGAAAGTCGTCAGCAACCCCACCTACGACGACCTCTCCCAGTTCATCCTCGAGGGCGAGCGCGCCGTCTGGCCCCAGGTCGCGAAGATCCGCAACCAGACCCGCATCGGCGCCGCCTTCCGAGAGTGCGTCGCCCAGCTCGCGACCGACGCCGCCCCCGCCCGATGAGAGGGGCGCCCCCGCCCGATGAGAGGGGGACGGAGTTCATCTTGTTGTCTTTTCTGCGCCCCCAGACAACACAACAAGATGAACTCCGTCCCCGTCGTACCCGGCGCCCGGGCCGGCCTGTCGTGCTCGTGCTCTCGCTCCCGCTCGTGCTCGACCCAAGGGCCGTGTCCCTCCGCCCGCGCCTCCGTGTCTCCCGAACCACGGCCCCAACCTCCTCCCCTCGGTTTCTCCTCGATTTCACACCGACTCCGGAGGACCACCGCTTGCACCGGCCGCGGCATGCGCCGCGTCATCGCGATCGCGTTGCTCTCCACCGCGTGTGGGACCTCGCAAGCCCAAGAACCCGCCGAGCGCCCGACGGAGGCCGCAGCCACCACGAGCTCGCCTCCAACGGGCTCGCTCGTCTGGAACACCTACTACTACGTCGCGAGCGAGGCGGACTACTCGGGCTCCCCCTCCGCGACGCTCTTCGACGCGACCTGCGCGCCGATGGCGCAGGTGAACGAGGCGTTCCTGAACGCGGTGTGCATCGAGGGGACCGGGCGCCTCGCCGACGGGCGCGCGATCAACGTCGACGAAACTTGCGATTGTGCAGCCCGCTGCCCGAACGGATCGCGGGTCTGCTGGCGGGCCCTGGACGCCTCCGCGCCGTGGGGCCTCGGCAACCGCGAGAACGCGCTCGAGCCGTTCGTGTCCTGGGCGACCGACCGCTCCGTCATCCCGAGCGGCGAGGTGGTCTACGCGCCCGAGTGGGACGGCGTGGAGATCCCCGTCGTCGACGGCCTCGGCGGCTTCGTCCACGACGGGTGCTTCCGCGCCGACGACGTGGGCGGGGCGATCGACGGCGACCACGTGGACGTCTTCGTCGGGACCCGCTCGATGTGGCGCGCGATGGAGGGGGTTCGACCCACTCGCTCGCGCCAACACGCGCAGGTCGGCTCGCCGCGCTGCGCCCACTTGAGGCGGTAGCGGGCCGCGCCTACGCTGCGCACCGTGTTTCGGCGCATCGCGAGCGTGAGCCTGGTCCTGTGCGTGTCCTTCGGCTGCGACGGCGGCGGGGACCGGCCGTTCGACGACCTCCCGATGATCGACAGGGCGACCCACTGCCCGACGCGCGAGCCGGTCGAGTGCGCCGAGGACGTCGGCGGCGTCTACCCCTACCAGCGCCACGGCACGACCGTCGGCAACCCGGACGGCTACAGCGACACCGCCTGCACGCCGGGCGGCGGCGTGACCATCGAGGACGTCGCCTTCCGCTGGACCGCCCCGTGGAGCGGCCTGTTCCGCTTCACCACCGAGGGCTCGGCGATCGACACCGTGCTCTCGCTCCGGCAGGGCAGCTGCGCTGGCCGCGAGATCGCGTGCAACGACGACGTGGACGAGGGCGTGCGCCACTCGGAGATCCTCGCGAACGTCGCCGAGTGCCAGACGGTCACGCTCGTGATCGAGGGCGCGAACGTCGACGCGGTCGGCGAGTACACCTTCAGCGTCGGGGGCTTCGAGACGCAGTGCGACAACGGCCTCGACGACGACGAGGACGGCCGCGCGGACTGCGACGACGACGACTGCTTCACCGCGCGCTGCGCCGATCCGAACGACGACTGGCCCGACGCGTGGACCGCCTTCGAGTGGGGCGTCCTCGAGGAGACGAACCGCTACCGCGCGATGGGCGCGTCGTGCGCGGGCGATCCCTACGGCCCCGCGGAGCCGCTGATGATGGAGCCCCTCTTGCGCCTCGCCGCGCGGCTCCACAGCACGAACATGGCCGACCACGGCTTCTTCGATCACATGGACCCGGAGGGCCGCGGCCCGCCCGAACGCGTCGCCGAGGTCGGCTTCACCGGCTCCTACATCGGCGAGAACATCGCGAGCGGGCAGGAGACCCCCGAGTCCGTCGTGCGTGCCTGGATGGAGTCCGAGGGGCACTGCCGCAACATCATGAACCCGCGCTACCACTTCCTCGGCGTGGGCCTCGCCTACAGCCCGAGCGACGTGCCGTTCTGGACCCAGAACTTCGCCGGCTCGGATCGCTAGCGAAGCGCCGCCCAGACCACGCGGTGATCGCTGGCGCCTCGTGAGGCGCTCACGCCGGACGCCTCGATCGACAAGCCCCGCGCGAACACCAGGTCCAGCGTGACGTCGCCGAGCGGTCCGTCCGCGGTCGCCTCGCCGTCCCCTGGCGCGGCGCGCGCGAACCCGTGCTCCCTCGCCAGCGCGACCGTCGCGGACACCGCCTCGGGCTCCACGCAGTTGAAGTCGCCCGCGACGACGCTCGGCCGCACCGGGTAGCGCGCCTCCACGTCGTCGAAGATCGCGGCGGCCTGATCGAGGCGCGCGGACAGCGGCAGCAGGAACGTCTCGTCGTGGACGCTCGCGACCGCGATCGGGCCGGCCGGCCCTTCGAGCAGCGCGGTCACCGCGACGCGCGCGCGACCGTCGAAGGGGGCGCGATGCGGGAGCACGACTTTGTGGTCTTCGAGGAGCGGGAGGGTGGAGAGCACGGCGTTGCCGAAGTCGCGCTCGCCGTGGATCGACGCGGGGTAGTAGACCCAGCTCATCGCGAGGGCCTCGGCGATCCGGCGGGTGCCCTCCGCATCCATCTCCTGCAAGAGGACGACTTCGAACGGGCCGGCGGCCTCGAGCTCGGCGATCGCGAGATCGATGCGCTCGGCGTAGCGGACGTTGAAGGTGGCCACCCGGATCGCGCCGTCGGTCGAAGCGCGCGGGGGAGCCTCGCCCGCGTAGCGAGGGCCGTCGGGGGCCTCGTAGTTGAACGCGCCGCAGCCGGTGAGCGCGAGCAGGAGGGCGACCGAGACCTTCGTCATGCGAAGACCTTGGCGCCGGCGACGCGAGCATCACGTGAGGTCGTGTGAAGACGCGTGAAGGGGCAGCCGAAGCGTGACCGAGAGGCCCCCGCCCGGCCCCTCGTCGGCGCCGATCGCGCCGCCGTGGGCCTCGGCCGCGCGCTTCGCGATCGCGAGGCCGAGGCCGCGGCCGCCGCTCTGTCGATCGCGCGCCGCGTCGAGGCGCACGAGCGGCTCGAAGATGCGCTCGCGGTCCTCGACGGGCACCCCGGGCCCGTGATCCCGGATCACGAGGCGCGCGCCGTCCGCGTCCCGCGTGAGCGCGACCTCGACCTCGGTGCCTCCGGGCGCGTGGTGGATCGCGTTGCGCATCACGTTCTCGATCGCGCGGCGCAGGAGCTCGCGATCGCCGCGCGTCGAGAGCGCCTCCGGGAGGTCGAGCGCGAAGCTCACCTCCGACTCGCTCGCCTCGAACGCGGCGTCGCGCGCGATGTCGCCGACGAGCTCGACGAGGTCCACGTCCTCGCGCGCGAGCGGGCCGTCGGTCTCGAGGCGGCGCAGCGTGAGGATCTCGTCGACCAGCGATCCGAGCTGCTCGGCCTCCCGCTCGATGCGATCGAGCATCGGCCCCGCCGCGACGTCGGCCTTGCCCCGCGCGAGCTCGAGCGCGACCCGCAGCCGCGCGAGCGGGGAGCCGAGCTCGTGGGACACGTCGGAGAGGAGCCGATCGCGCGACGCGACGAGCGCCTCGACCCGGGCCACCATGCGGTCGAAGTCCCGCGCGAGCGCCGTCACCTCCTCGGGCGCGCCGCCGAGCGACGGCGTCACCCGCGCGCTCAGGTCTCCGTCGGCGACCACCTCGGTCGCCGCGCGCAAGCGGTCGAGCGGGCGGCTGAGGTAGCGCGCGAACGCGAACGCGATGCCGCCCGACACCAAGAGCACGATCACCGCCCGCAGCGCGAAGGTCTCGGTGCCGAGCGCGCGCGCCCACGTCGGCCTCGCGGGTCGGCGCGCGACGGCGATCGATCCGTCCAGGAGCCGCGCGGCGACGAGCGACGCGTCGTAGGCGCGTTCGGTGGCGTCGGGCTCCTCGCGCGCGCGACGCGCGAGATGCGTCATCGCGTCCGAGGGGGCGTCGCCGATCACCACGCGATCGCTGGCGTCGAACACCACGAGCTGCATCCCCGTCGCCTCGCGCAGCGCGTCGAGGCGCGCCTCGCGCGCGGGGCCGTCGAGCTCGAGGAGCGCGGTCGCCTCGACCTCGATCAGGCGGCGCGCGACGCGGTCCTCGGCCGCCTCGGACGCGGGCGCGCGCCACCCCGCCTCGACGAGGGCGATGGCCGCGCCGATGAGCGCCGAGGCGAGCCACACCGACAGGAAGAGCCGGACGAAGAGGCGGTTCAATCGGGCTCCGCCGCGAGCTGGTAGCCGTGCCCGCGCACCGTCTTGAGCGCCCCCTCCGCGGAGCTCCCGGCGAGCTTCCGCCGCAGCCCGCTCACGTGGACGTCGACGCTGCGATCCATCGGCGAGAAGCGCCGGCCGAGGACCTCCACCGAGAGCTCCTCGCGCGAGACGACCGCGCCCGCGTGGCGGAGCAGCACCTCGAGGAGCGCGAACTCGGTCGTCGTCAGCGCGAGCGCCGCGCCGTCGACCGTCGCGACCCGGGCCTGCGCGTCGAGGCGCAGCGCGCCCGCGGCGATCACCGGGCGTCGCGCCTCGGTGCGCCGTCGGATGGCGCGGATCCGCGCGAGCAGCTCGCGCGGGTTGAAGGGCTTCTTGAGGTAGTCGTCCGCCCCCATCTCGAGGCCGACGATGCGGTCGACGTCCTCGCCGCGGGCGGTGAGCATGAGCACCGGCACCTCGCTCCGCGTGCGCAGGCGCCGCAGCACCTCGAAGCCGTCGAGGCGCGGCAGCATCACGTCGAGGACCACCAGCGCGGGCTCCATGGCGAGCGCGCGGCGCAAGCCGTCTTCCCCGTCGTGGCGCGCCTCCACCGTCCAGCCGTGCTCGCCGAGGTACTCCACGAGCAGCTCGCAGAGCTCACGGTCGTCGTCGATGAGCAAGAGGGCGCCGGCCATGTCGGGGTCAGGGTCTCAGAGCCACTGCCTCATGCCCAGCATGACCCCGCCGAGGTCCGCGTCCACCACCCCGAAGAGCGCCTCGTAGTGGTAGCCGACGTAGAGCTCGGTGGCGTCGAGCATCACCCCGAGGCTCGCGCGCAGCGCGACGACGAGCGCGCTCCCCACCCCGCCGACGTCGGCGCTCAGCGAGAGGACGACCGGCTCGCCCGGAAACACGTCGACACCGAGGCCGATCCCGGCGCCGAGCTCGCTCCCGAGCCGGTCGTGGAAGTGGCGCATCCCGGCGCCGAGCCGGAGCTGGAGGCCGTTGGCGTCGAGCACGCGCACCTCGAGGTCGACGCGTCCGAGGAGCGCCGCCACGAGCTCGGCGCCCTCGGGCTCGAAGAAGAGCGAGTAGCGCGACGCGAGGTCGACGAAGAACGGGAGCTGCAGCCGCGCCCCGAGCGCCATGCGGCCGGCGCCGGCGAGCACGTAGCCGGTCTCGAGCTCCAGGCGCAGCGCCGTGCGCTCGCCCCGCTCCTCGCCGTCCTCGTCGAGGGCCGGCACCGCGTAGCCACCGCTGCCGTTCGCGTAGGGGTACTCGCCGAGCACCGTGGCCCAGAAGAAGAACGCGCCGCCGACGTCGCCGAGCCCCGCCTCGGTCCAGCGCTCGCGGACGCAGTCGAGCAGCGCCTGGTCCTTGGGGCACTTCCACTGCGCGCGCGGATCGTCGCGACCCGCCGAGCCACGACTCGAGCCGCCGCCCGAGCCACCGCCCGAGCCACCGCCCGAGCCACGGCTCGAGCCGCCCCCCGATCCACCGCTCGAGCCCTGACCGCCCGAGCCGTGCGCCGCCGACGAGGCCGCCCCGAGGACCTGCGCGGCGGCGACGGGCGTCACGATCAGGCTCGCGATCCCGACCGAGAGCCGCAGAACGAGGCGTCGCATACCGAAGGCGTAGCGGAGCCCTCGTGAGGGTGAGGTTCGCGTTTGTGAAGATTCGTGAGGACGAGCCCGAGCACGTTCGCGCGGCGCCGCCACGGGTTGACGCGTCGATTGTCGGATTTACCAATTCATCGTCACCCGCGCCCCGGTCGGGCCCCGCGGGGAGACGAGTCCACGATGGTTCATCTCAAGGAGAAGCGCCTTGGTCGCGCAATTCGCACACGAGCGCCCGCTGCCGCTCTTGCCCCTTCGCAGCGGAATGGTCCTGCCCGGTTCCCTCACCACCTTGCCGGTCGGCCGGCAGCGGTCGCGCGCGCTGGTGCACGCGACGCCTCCCGAAGGCCTCGTGCTCCTCGCGGTGCAGAGGGATCCCTCCGTCGCGGCCCCGCGGCGCGAGGATCTGCACGACGTCGCGGTCCTCGCCCGCATCAAGCAGAAGAACGAGCGCAACGGGCGCACGTCGCTCGTGCTCGTCGAGGGCATCGAGCGGGTCCGCCTCCTCGAGCTGACCGACGAGACGCCGTTCATCTGGGCCCGCACCGAGGCGCTCCCCGAGCTCCAGGCGGACTCGCCGGAGGCCGAGGCGCTCGCCGACTCGCTGCGACAGCAGCTCCTCGACGCGTCCGATCTCGGTGAGGCGAGCCTGCGCCGCATCCTCGAGCAGACCCGCGATCCGAGCCTCCTCGCGGACCGCATCGCGGCCTCGATCGACGCGCCGTCGGAGCTGCGCGTGGAGATCCTGCTCGAGCTCGACGTCAGCGCGCGTCTGCGCAAGGTGATCGAGCTGCTCGCGAAGGCGCGCGCCGCGTCCGACGTGCGCGAGAAGATCGACTCGGAGGTGCGCCGAGAGCTGGGCAAGAACCAGCGCGAGGCGGTGCTGCGCCAACAGCTCGAGGCGATCAAGAAGGAGCTCGGCGACACCAAGGGCGGCGACCTCGATCCGCTCAAGAAGCGCCTCGCCGAGCTCGAGCTGCCGCCCGAGTCGCGCGAGACCGTCGATCGCGAGCTCGAGCGCCTCGAGGGCATGGGGCCGAGCAGCCCCGACGCGGGCATCACGCGCAAGTACCTGGAGCTCATCGCCGAGCTGCCGTGGAACGAGCGCGCCCCGGCGAGCGACGATCTGGGCGCCGTCGAGCACATCCTCGAGGCCGAGCACGAGGGCCTCGAGGAGGGCAAGCGCCGCATCCTCGAGCACATGGCCGTCCTCAAGCTGAGCGGGAAGGCGCGCGGCACGATCCTGTGCCTCGTGGGCCCGCCCGGCGTGGGCAAGACGTCCCTCGCGCAGTCGGTGGCGAGCGCCACGAACCGGCCGCTCCAGCGCATCGCCCTCGGCGGCGTGCGCGACGAGGCGGAGATCCGCGGTCACCGCCGCACGTACATCGGGGCCCTTCCCGGCCGCATCCTCGCGGCGCTGCGCAAGGCCAAGGTGAAGAACCCCGTGCTCGTCCTCGACGAGGTCGACAAGCTCGGCCGCGGCTGGCAGGGCGATCCCGAGGCGGCGCTGCTCGAGGTCCTCGATCCCGAGCAGAACCACGCCTTCACCGACCACTACCTCGAGATGCCGTTCGACCTGAGCGAGGTGCTCTTCATCGCGACGGCGAACGACCTCAGCAACGTGTCGCCGCCGCTCCGCGATCGCCTCGAGGTGATCGAGATCACCGGCTACACGACGCACGAGAAGGTGACGATCGCGAAGCGCCACCTCGTGCCCAAGCAGCTCGAGAAGCACGGCCTGCCCGAGGGCGCGCTCGACGTGGACGACTTCACCCTCGACCAGATCGTGCGCGACTACACGCGGGAGGCGGGCGTCCGCCAGCTCACCCGCGAGATCGCGAAGCTGTGCCGCGGGGTGGCGCTCGACTGGGCGCGCAAGCTCCCGGCCGACACCACCGATCGGACGCCGCCCGAGCCGGTCAGCGTCCGCGGCGACGACCTGAAGCGGCTGCTGGGCCGGCCTCGGTTCTTCGCCGAGATGGCCGAGCGGGTGCGCCCGCCGGGCGTCGCCGCGGGCCTCGCCTGGACCCCCGTCGGCGGCACCGTGCTCTACGTCGAGACCACCCGCATGCCGGGCAAAGGGCGGCTGGAGATCACCGGTCAGCTCGGCGACGTGATGAACGAGTCGGCCCGCGCGGCGCTCGCGTACCTGCGGAGCCACGCGGACGGCCTCGGCATCGCGCCGGACTTCCTCGAGCACTCCGACCTGCACATCCACGTGCCGGCCGGCGGCACTCCGAAGGACGGTCCGTCGGCGGGCGTCACCATGTTCACCGCGCTCGGCTCGCTGCTCAGCGGCCGCCGCGTGCGGCCGGACACGGCGATGACCGGCGAGGCGACGCTCCGCGGGCGGGTGCTCCCGGTCGGGGGCATCAAGTCCAAGGTACTCGCCGCGCACCGCGCCGGGTTCGAGCGGGTGCTCATCCCTCGCGACAACGAGCGTGACCTCGACGAGGTGCCCCAGTCCGCGCTCGACGAGCTCGAGATCGTGCTCGTCTCCGACATGCAGGAGGTCCTCGCGCAGGCCCTCGAGCCGGTCGAGGACGACGTCACGCCGACCACCGATCCGAGCGACGACATCATCGCCGCGTAGCGGTCTCGAGGCGGGGACCGGGTCGAACGGCCCGGTCTCCGCCGCGATCGGTAGAATGCGGGCGGCCGCGCCTCGGGCGGCCGCCGACCGATGCGATCGCAGACCACCGAACAAGGCGAGCCCGCGCGCGCGCTCCTCCAGCGCCGCGTCGCCCTGTTCTTCATGGTGCTCGCCGGCATCGGCCTGCTGAGCCTCATCCTGGGCGCGTACGGCGCGATCACCGAGCCAGGCGTCGACTCGCTGTTCGTGATCGCCACCACCACGGGCGCCGCCGTGTGCTGGGGCCTGACCCGCAGCGGCGAGCGCTCGGTGCGCTTCAGCCGAGTGGTCGAGGCGAGCGGCCTGCTCTTCAACAACGCCCTCGCCGCGTGGATGGGGCGCTACCTCCTGATCGGGTTCGCGGAGGAGCGCGGGGTCGCGGGCGGCGACGAGCTCGTGATGGCGGACGGCTACATCTCGATGCTCCTGCTCGGCGGCACCGCGATGCTCGTGTCGATCCGCGCCGCGCTGATCCCGTCGACGCCGCGGCGCACGGTCCTCCTGACGGCGCTCGTCGGCGTGCCGCTGGTGGCGGTCCCCGCGCTGTTCATGGCGAGCCCCGACGGCGCGATCGGCTGGCGCGGGCTCGACTCGAGCGCGTGGCCCTGGCTCCCGGCGACAGAGGCGCTGATGTGGGGCTTCGCGGTCCTCACCTGCGCCGTGATCTCGTGGGTGATCTACGGCCTCCGCGCCGAGGTCCGGGAGGCGCAGCGGCTCGGCCAGTACGTGATCGACGCCAAGCTCGGCGAGGGCGGGATGGGGGTCGTGTACCGCGCCCATCACGCGATGATGCGCAGGCCGACGGCGGTGAAGCTCCTTCGCCCGGACCTCGCCGGCGAAGAGAACATCCAGCGCTTCGAGCGCGAGGTGCAGCTGACCGCGCGCCTCACCCACCCGAACACGATCACGATCTTCGACTACGGCCGGACCGCCGACGACGTCTTCTACTACGCGATGGAGCTCCTCGACGGCGCCACCCTGCAGCGGCTCGTCGCGGTCGACGGCGCCCAGCCGGCGGGCCGCGTGGTGAGGATCCTGACGATGGCCTGCGGCGCGCTGAGCGAGGCCCACGCGCTCGGGCTGATCCACAGGGACATCAAGCCCGCCAACATCATGCTCTGCGGTCAGGGCGGCGAGCTCGACGTGGTGAAGGTGCTCGACTTCGGCCTGGTCAAGGAGCTCGAGGTCGACCGCGACGTGGATCTCACGGGCGCCGACAGGATCACCGGAACGCCGCAGTACATGGCGCCCGAGTCGATCCTCACCCCCGACGCGGTCGACGCGCGCACCGATCTGTACGCGCTCGGGGCGGTCGCCTACTACCTGCTCGCCGGCGCGCACGTGTTCGAGGGCAAGAGCGTCGTCGAGATCTGCAGCCAGCACCTCCACACGCCGCCGCCGCCGCTCTCGGAGCGCGGGGTGGAGGTCCCGAGCGAGCTCGAGGCCGTCGTGCTCGCGTGCCTCGAGAAGGACCCGGAGCGTCGCCCGCAGAGCGCTGAGGAGCTGCGGCGCCGCGTCGTGGCGTGCGGCGTCGGGGCGTGGGACGGCGAGCGCGCGCGGGCCTGGTGGCGCGAGCGCGGGGCGGCGCTCGAGGCGCCCGACGAGACGGAGCAGGCGACCACGAAGACCATCGAGGTCGCCCGGTTCTCGCGCGACCGAGCCCCCTGACGTCAGCGGCGCACGAGGCCGATCTCGTCGACGAGATCGTCGATCACCGCGTCGAGCTCTCGCGCCCGATCCGCCGGCGCGACGAGGGTCAGCTCGCCGCCGCCGTCCGAGTGCAGGTGCGCGAGCCCCTCGTACGCCTCGAGCACGTAGCGCACCCACGCGACCTGGTCGCGGGCCACCTCCACGCGACGCGTGATCAACCCGTCCCCGTCGAATAGAGGAGCCGCCACCGCGCCGAGGCTATGATCTGCGCGAGGTCTCGTCATGCGACACGCGCTCCTTGGATTGGCTCTCTCCCTCTTCGCTTCGGGTTGCTACATGAGCCACGAAGGGCTCGGAGGCCGCCCGTGCGGGGGCGTGATCTGCCCCGCGGACGGCGTGTGCTGCCCGACGTGCGACGGCGCGGGCTCGTGTCAGCCCGCCGACTTGCCCTGCCCCGACGTGTTCTGCCCCGAGGGGTGCACGTCCTCGGCGGAGTGCGCGCGCGACGAGGTCTGCGCGCGCCCGACCGGGCTCTGCGGCGGGACGGGATCGTGCGAGCTGCGCCCGAGCGTCTGCCCCGGCGACTGCCCCGGCGTGTGCGGCTGCGATGGGCGCGACTACTGCAACGAGTGCGAGGCGGGCCAGACCGGCGTGACGGTGGCGCGGCTCGGCCGCTGCGAGGGCGGCGAGATGTGCGACGGCCGTCTCTGCCCGGCGGGGCTGACGTGCTGCCCGCTGTGCTTCGGGATGTCTGACTGCATCGGCAGCGCGGACGGGTCGTGCCCCGACGTGCTCTGCCCCGCGGAGTGCGCTCGCAACGAGGACTGCGCGCCGAGCGACTGGTGCGTGTTCGGCCCCGGCGAGTGCGGCCCGGGCCGAGTGCCCGGGCAATGCCAGCCGCGGCCCGACGCGTGCCCCGACGACTGCTCCATGGTGTGCGGCTGCGACGGCAACATGTATTGCAACGAGTGCGTCGCCGCGCAGAGCGGGGTGAACGTCGATCCGTCGCCGGACGAGTGCGCCCCGCCGACCTGCGGCCCGAGCGGGGAGATCTGCGGGCCGGATCAGTACTGCGATCTCGGCGCGATGTGCGGAGCGCGCAACCGTCAGCGGTGCCGCAGCTACCCCTCCGGCTGCGACGACGTCTTCGATCCCGTGTGCGGCTGCGACGGGCGGACGTACGGGAACGCCTGCGAGGCGCGCGCGGCGGGGATGACCGTCGCGACCACCGGCGAGTGCCCGATCCCCGACACCGCGCCGAGCTGCTTCGCGCTGCTGCGGAGCACCCCCGGGCTGGGCAGCGGCGTGTACATGATCGCGCCCGACGGCATGCCGGTGCTGGTCTACTGCGACATGACCACCGACGGCGGCGGCTGGACGCTCGTCGCGTCGACCCGGGGCGAGACCCTGAACGACGCCGCGGGCGACTGGCACGACGGGCTGACCACGCGGACGCCCACGGCGCCAGCGCCGTTCGTGTGGCGCGGGATGCGCCCCGTCATCGGCGATCGAGGCCACGTGCGCTTCACGTGTCGAGGTGGCTTCGACCGTGACGAGCTCGTGGATCTCTCCTTCTACGGGGTCGGCTGGTACGCCGAGTGGACGGTCGGTCGGGACGACGACTCGTGCTTCAGCGAGGAGGACGGACGCGGCTTCGATCTCCCGCCGCCGCAGCGCCGCGACAACGTGGCGGGCGTCGCGTTGTCATCGGGCACGAGCTGGGGCGCCGGCTACCTCGAGGGGGAGGACTCGTGCGGCGACGAGGGCGACTTCACCGTCGACTTCCGCGACCGCGGGATGGACTCGAACGAGGCCGACGGAACGGACTGGGGCGAGGACGACGGCAGCCCCAAGTGCGGCTTCGGCTCGCTCATGGACGGCATCTGGCAGATCTGGGTGCGCGAGCTCTGACGTCGTGGGTGTGCGCGCCCACGCCCACGCCCACCTCCGCACGAATTTCGCGCAGAGCACGCAATTGGAGCCAAGGGGAAAGAAGACCCCCTTTGCTCCCTTCGCGGCCTTGGCGCGAAATTGAATCGCGAGCAGTCCGGGGCCGTCGGATGGACGTGCGTCAATCCACTCGCCGCGTCCGCGACGATCGGTCCCGTGCCCCGCGCGCGGCTCGATCCGTCGCCGCGCGGGGCTCGACCCCGCGTCGCGCCGAGAACCAGGGTTGGCAGTCCCTCCTCGTCGTTCGCACCCGACCGGCCCCCAACGGGCATGCCAGGCGCAACTGCGGGCAACCCGTGCACGGGAACGTGCATTGCTGGATAATCCCACCATGCGAAACACCCTCCTCGTCTGTGCCGCCCTCGCCATGAGCCTCCTCGCGCTCCCCGCCGTCGGGGAGGCGCAGTTCGTGGTGACAGTGACGCCGCCCACGGCGCCGCCCCGTCCCCGCGTCGTCGTCCAGCCCCAGGCCCAACCGCCCGGCCAGGTCTGGGTGCCCGGCTACTGGGAGTGGGACCAGGAATACCAGGAGTGGTACTGGGTCGATGGGTACTGGGTTCAGAACCGCCCGGGCTACGTGATGGTCCAGCCGCAGTGGGTTCAGCAGAACGGCCGCTGGGTCTACCGCGAGGGTGGCTGGGCGCCGCAGGGTCGCCAGGGCTACGTGGTCGAGCGCTTCCCGCGCCGCGCCCGCGTCCGCCGCGCGCCCGCGCCGCCGGCGCGCACCGTCGTGGTCCCTGCGCCGCGCCGCGGGGTCGTCGTCCAGCGCCAGGACCCGCGCCGGGTCGTGATCCAGGATCGCCGCGATGACCGTCGCGACGCGCGCCGGGATCGCCGCGAGGATCGTCGGGACGCGCGCCAGGACCGCCGCCAGGATCGCCGCGAGGCGCGCCAGGACCGCCGCGAGGATCGCCGCGACGCGCGCCAGGATCGGCGCCGCGGACCCGCCCCGCGCCGGGGTGGCGTGGTGGTTCAGCCGGCTCCCCGCGGCGGCACCGTCGTCCGCCGCCGCTGACCCGCGTCAGAGCCTCTGCACGATCGTCGCGATCGGCCCGCCGAAGCTCTCCTGACAGATCGATTGGAGCGTCACGCCCGCGCCCTCGGACTCGAGGCCGCGGGCGACGCGCATGATGCGCACGGGGGGATAGGCGACCCCGCGCCCCGGGACCGCGCACGAGGGCGCGGCGGTGGTGCCCGTCTCGGGATCCACGCGCGGCGCCATGCGCGCGTCGGCCTCGATCGAGGCCCAGTCCGGCCGCGCCCCGACGGCGGGCACCAGGTCGACGGGCAACCCGACGATGGGCGCGAGCACGAGCCGGCGAGGATCCGTCCGCAGCGCGAGGAGCCCGTCCACGTAGCGCTCGATCGGGTGGAGCGCGTCGACGTCCTCGAAGCAGCGCACGTCGAGGGACCGCCCGGCGCCCGCGGCGGGATCGTCCCGCGTCGGCGGCGGCGGCGCGGCGTCTCGCGCGGTCGAGGCGTCCCGCCGGCCTCCGTCGGGCACGCCCGCGTCGCGCGAGGCGATCGCGCCGCCGTCCCGGACCACCGCCTCCGAGTCGCGCGTGTGACGCTGGTAGCACGCGACGGTGACGAGCCCGAGCATCGCGATCCCGAGGCGCTTCCGCACGGGCTCAGTCTATACCTCACCTATCGTGACCGGTCGGTCGCCCAAAAAGAACTGACACGTCAGTCTAACGATGCTATCTCGGCCCCTTCCGGAGGGCTCGTTGGACCGAGGAATGGAAAATCGGGCGGCGCTTTTTCGCCTCGAAGGCACGCTGAGCCCTCGCCCCACCCTGACGGGCGCGGCGTGGCTCTCGCTGAACGCGCGCCGGGTCAGGGCCCGCATGCTGGGGCTGTCGAGCTTCGCGCTCGCGGGCCCGCTCGCGCTCGGCGGCGCCGCGAGCCGCGCGGGCGAGCTGGCGTGGTCGACCCTCGAGGGCATGAGCGAGGACCGCCTCATCGTGCTCGGCGAGCTCTACGCCGACGAGCACGTGATCCCGGACCTCTCGGAGGTCGGCGTCGAGCTGCTCGAGCGCTGCCGGACGCAGGGCTGGCGCCTCGCGCTGCTCACCGACAACCTCGACGTCATCGCCGAGCCCGTCGCGCGCCACCTCGGGATCGACGTGGTGATCGCGAACTCGATGGACCTCGACGAGCACGGCCGGGCGACCGGCAAGCTCCGCGAGCCGGTCCTCGGGCCCAGCCTCGGCGGCCGCGTCCTCGAGGCGCGCCTCGCGGGGCACGGCATCGACCTGCGCACCGCGTGCGCGTACGGCTCGCATCGGGACGACTCGCCGCTGCTCGGCGCGGTCGCCCTCCCCTGCGCCGTCACCCCGGACCGTGGGCTCCGGAGGATGGCGCGTGACCTCGACTGGCCGGTGGTGGGATGACGATCCGCGCGTCGCTCGAAGGGCGGCACCTCTTGGTGACCGGCTTCACGGGGTTCCTGGGCAAGGTGTGGGTCGCGTTCCTGCTCGATCGCGTCCCCGAGATCGGGAAGATCACGCTCCTCGTGCGCTCCCGCCGCGAGGAGAGCGCGGTCGAGCGCGTCCGCGCGATCTTCGAGCGCTCGCCGGCGCTACGCCCGCTCCGCGAGAAGCACGGCGCGGGGCTGATCGACCTCGTGCGCGACAAGATCGAGGTCCTCGCGGGCGACGCGCGCGAGCCGCTGATGGGCATCGACCCGGCCGTGCTCTCGCAGCTCGCGCCCCGGCTCGACGCGGTCGTCCACTGCGCCGGCCTCACGGACTTCTCGCCGGACCCGATCCAGGCGATCGACATCAACGTCTGCGGCGCGCTCCACGCCGCCGACGTCGCGTCGCGCACGCCCGACAAGCGCTTCATCCACGTCAGCACGTGCTTCGTCGCGGGCGAGACGGACGGCGAGGTGCCCGAGCGCGTGGACGCCGGCGTCTCCCCGAACGGCACGCGCTTCGACGTCGACGCCGAGATGCTCGCGGTCCGGTCCGCCTGCGCGACCATCAACGAGCGCGAGGGCGGCCCCAAGCGCTTCGCCGCGCGGCGCGGACGCGTCGACCTCGGGACCAAGCGGGCGCAGGCGCTCGGCTGGCCCAACCTCTACACGTACAGCAAGGGCCTCGCGGAGCAGGCGCTCGTCGTCCGCGACGACATCCAGCTCACGCTGATCCGCCCCTCCATCGTCGAGTGCGCGCGCAGCTTCCCGTTCCCCGGCTGGAACGAGGGGCTGAACACGAGCGGCCCGATCGTGTGGATGTGCCGCGGCTACGCGTGGAAGGTCCCGATGCGGGCCGACAACACGTTCGACGTGATCCCCGTCGACACGGTCGCGCGCGGGATGACGGTCGCGGTCGCCGACGCGCTCGCGGACCGCGCGGAGCCCGTCTACCAGCTCGCGTCGGGCGAGGTCCCGGAGCGCTTCACCTTCGATCGCGCGCTCGACCTGACCGCGCTCAAGGTGCGGCGCGGCTACGTGCCCACCGCCGTGAGCCCGCTCGAGCGGGCGCTCCTCACGCACCTCGACTCGACCGCGCTCGATCAGGGCGCCGACCGCAGCGTCCTCCTGCCCGCCGCGGCCAAGGCCACGCGCTGGCTGCGCGACACGTTCCGCCGCTTCGACGGCGAGAAGCACCTCCCGGCCAGCGTCGCCAAGGAGGATCGCGATCGCTGGCACTCGAAGATCCAGGACGCGAGCATGAAGATGAACAAGACCTCGCGGCTCCTCGAGTCGATCGAGGCGCTCTGGAAGAGCTACCAGCCGTTCATCCACGACCACGACTACCGCTTCTCGACCCGCGTGATCCGGGAGCGCAGCGCGGAGCTGCCCGAGCAGGAGCGCGTCGAGCTCGGCTGGGACCTCGACGACCTCTGCTGGCGCACGTACTGGATGGACATCGAGGTCCCCGGCCTCGACAAGTGGTCGCTGCCCCTGCTCGCCGGCAAGGAGGCGCCCGAGGACGACCCCGTCGACCTCGGCGGCGACCCGCCGAGCGTGGCCGCGGCCCTGCTGCCCGCGTCGAGCGCCCCGTCCCACGTCCACGACATCGGAGGAGCCGAGTGACCGCCACCTTCATCACGGGGGGCACGGGCTACCTCGGCTCGTACGTGGTCGCCGATCTGATCGAGCGCGGCGCCTTCGATCGCCTCTACCTCATGAGCCGCACCACCGGCGAGGCCGGCGTCGAGAAGCTCTGGAAGGCGATGCAGCTCCACTGGACCGCGGAGAAGTTCTACGCGGAGCTGCCCAAGATCGAGCTCGTCGCGGGCGACCTGCACGGCCCCGGCCTCGGCCTGACCGACCGGGCGCGCGAGCGGCTCCTCGAGGACTGCGACTCGGTCCTCCACGTCGCCGCGAGCCTCAACCGCAAGAGCAGCAAGGCGTGCTTCAACGCGAACCTGCGGGGCACGCTCTCCGTCGCCAAGCTCGTCCGCGACATCGCGGAGGCGCGCGGCGGCCTGCGGCGCTTCGGCTACGTCTCGACCACCGCGGTGAGCGGCGAGCGCGAGCACGAGGTCGTCACCGAGGACGCGTCGATCGACTGGGATCGCTCCGACTACGACCCCTACGCGCGGACCAAGAAGTTCGCCGAGCACATGATCCGGGAGCTGCTGCCCGACCTGCCGATCGTGATCCTGCGGCCGCCGACGGTGATGGGCGACAGCGAGATGTCGCAGACCGCGCAGTTCGACATGATCCGCTTCTACACGTGGATGGTCGACGCGCCGGCCGTCCCCATCAACGGCGACACGCGCCTCGACTTCGTGCCGGCGAACTTCGTCGGCTCGGCGATCAGCGAGCTGTTCACCAAGCCCGAGCTCGCCTGGGACTGCTACCACCTGAGCGCGGGCGAGGGCGCCAAGACGGCGCGCGAGCACGAGCAGGTCTTCCAGGCCGCCGGGATCCGCACCCCGTTCTTCGTGCCCGGCCTCAACGCGCCGACGATGGCGCTCTCGGGGCAGCTCGCCGGCGCGCCGCGCGGGACGGTGTCGCTCGCGGCGTCTCTCATGAAAGTCTTCTTGCCCTACTTCAGCAACGACGTGGTGTTCGACAACACCCGCGTCGTCACCGAGCTCGGCCGCCGGCCGGCTCCCTTCACGGACTACTGCGTCGACCTGTACCGCTGGGTCAAGTCGGTGCACTTCGAGTACCCGTACGCCCCGCTGCCCGCACGGCCGGCGAAGGCGTCCGCGGCGACGAGGGCGGCGGAATGAGCCTCACGATGCGTCTGATCGGTCGAGCCGCGAAGGGCGCGCTCGGCCTCGCCAAGGAGGCGGTCGACCCCGACCGCGCGCTGCAGCTCGGCATGAGCGGGCTCATCGAGGCCGCGCGCGCGCGGCACGAGAGCGACCCCGCCCCGCGCTGGCGCCCGGGCGAGCCGCTCAAGCTGCTCCTCGCGGGCTACGTCGGCACGCGCAACACCGGCGCCGACGTCCGCGTCGAGGAGATGATCCGTCAGCTCCGCCACGTCTTCGGCGACGACCACCTCGAGCTGAGCGTCTGCACCAGCGATCCCGAGCTCACGCGGGGCTACTTCCGCACCGCGCGGCAGCTCCACATCCCGCAGATCTTCCACAAGTTCCTCTACGACACGGTCTCCACGCAGCACGGCGTCATCGCGTGCGAGGGATCGATGTTCAAGAGCAAGTTCGCCAACGCCCTGTCGACGATGATGGTCGGCGCGCTCGGGCTCGCGGCGGCCGAGGACAAGATCGCGGTGGGCTACGGCGGCGAGGCCGGCGGCATGGACGCGTCGCTCCGGCGCCTCGTCGAGAAGCACTGCGCGGACACGCTGATCATCTGTCGGAACGAGCAGAGCCAGGACGTCCTCGACAAGCTCGGCGTGCCGACCGCGCCCGGGACCGACACCGCCTGGACCTTCGAGCCGGCGCCGCCGGAGCGCGCCGAGCGCCTGCTCCGCCGCGCGGGCTGGGACGGCGAGAAGCAGGTCGTCGCGTTCTGCCCGATCAACCCGTTCTGGTGGCCGGTGAAGCCCGAGCCCCTCAAGGCCGCCATCCACGGCCTCGGCGGCGGCTACGACGAGGCGCACTACAAGAGCGTCTACTTCCACAAGCACGGCCCCGACGTGGACCGCGCCCTCGAGCAGTACCTGCGGGGCATGGCCGGCGCGCTCAAGGACTTCATGCGCGACCGCGGCGACACCTGGTTCCCCGTCCTCGTCGGGATGGAGCGCCTCGACCGCGGCTCGGCCGAGCGCCTCTCCGAGATCCTCGGCGGCGACGTGCCGCTGTTCATCTCGGACGACCTCGAGATGTACGAGATGGTCGCGCTCCTCCGCCGCTGCTCGCTCATCGTGAGCTCGCGCTACCACGCGCTGGTGTGCTCGATGCCGGGCCTCGTGCCCTCCGTCGGCGTCACGATGGACGAGCGCATCCGCAACCTGATGGCGGACCGCGGCCAGCCCGAGCTCGCGCTCGAGGTCGACGACCCGAAGCTCGACGAGCACCTCCTGACCGCGATGGAGAACACCGTCGCGAACGCCGAGGCGGTCAAGGACGGCATCGGCCGCTGCGTCGTCGACAACCTCGAGCGCATGGGCCGCATGGGCCAGATCCTCGAGGGCTACGTCCGGGAGAAGCACCCCGACTTCCCGTTCCCCGCGCGGCCCGACGACCCGTTCGCGTACCTGCCGCCGCTCGGCCCGACCACGGCGCCGCTCGTCCAGCGCTATCGGTGAACGACCCGATGCCCCTGACCCACGTCATCGAGGACGAGGTCCTCACCGTCACGCTCGACGGCGGCAAGCTCAACGAGATCGGCCTGCCGATGCTCCGCGCGCTCGAGGGCGTGGTGCCGCTGCTCCGGCGGCCCGACGTGCGCGCGATGGTCGTCCGGTCGACCCACGCCGGCGGCTTCAGCGCCGGCGCGGATCTGCACGAGCTCTACGCGGGGCTGACCAGCGTCGAGGCCGATCCGGCCGGGCTCGTCGAGCACGCGCAGAAGCTCTTCGACACCCCGCGCACCGCCGCGAGGGCGGGCGCCTCGACCCTCCGCGCGGCGCTGCGCCAGCGTGATCCGCACCCCGCGCGCGCCGCCAAGGCGTGGGGGGTGCGCGCCTTCCTCGACCGCGTGCACCGCGTGTTCGACGCCTTCGACGCGGCGCCGATCCCGACGATCGCGGCCGTCCACGGGGTGTGCTTCGGCGGCGGCTTCGAGCTCGCGCTCACCTGCGACGTGATCGTCGCCGACAGGACCGCGCGCTTCGCCTTCCCGGAGCTGCGGCTCGGGCTGATCCCGGGCTTCGGCGGGATCCCGCGCCTCGAGCGCGACCTCGGCAACGCGATCGTCCGCGACGTGATCCTCAGCGGCCGCAGCGTGAGCGCCAAGCGCGCGCACGAGCTCGGCCTGGTCTCGCAGCTCGTTGGCGATGGGCACGCGCACAAGGTCGCGGCGCGCCTCGCCGAGCAGACCACGCGCTTCGACGCGCACACGCTCGCGGTGGCCAAGACGTTCGCGAAGCCCATCCCGCGTGAGCGCCTCCGCGAGGAGAAGGACCGGTTCGTCGAGCTGCTCGGCCGGCCGGTGGTGGTCGAGGCGCTGCGGCGCTTCGTCGAGGCGGGGGACGCGATGCCCTACCTCCCGGCCAAGAAGGCCGCGCCGGCGAGCGACGCCGGCCCCAACGACAGGGTGACCCGATGAGCCAGGACCGCGTGATGGAGCGCCTGCTGTCCCTCGCCGCCGAGCGCTTCGCGCGATCGCGCGAGGACCTCAAGCCCGAGGACGACCTCTTCGACGCGCTCGAGATCGACTCGATGCAGGCGCTGAGCCTGCTGACCGCGCTCGAGGAGTCCTTCTCCGTCGAGATCCCGGACTACGAGGTCCAGGACGTGCGGACGTTCCAGGAGCTCGCGGAGGTCGTCGCCAGCCGGCTCTGACCGGTGGACGAGGAACGCATGACCGTCGCACCCGAGATGCTGGATCCCACGCGCTACGAGTCGCTCGGCGAGCTGCTCTGGGACGCGCTGCTCACCTTCAAGACGGAGACCGCGCTCATCGAGGTCGACCGCAAGAAGGAGACGCGGCGCCTGACCTACCTCGAGACCAAGCGCGAGGTGGCCCGCGTGGCGCGCTGGCTCGCGGACCAGGGCGTGGGCGCGGACGACCGCGTCGCGATGCTCCTGAGCAACCAGAGCCGCTGGCTCATCTGCGCCGCCGCCGCGTTCCACCGGGGCGCCGTGCTCGTCCCGCTCGACTACAAGCTCGGCGCAGACGAGCAAGCCGCGTTGCTCGCGCACGCCAAGCCCAAGGTCCTCGTCAGCGAGGTCGGCATGCTGCGCCGCCTCGAGAAGAAGTCGCTCGCGGTGCCGACCGTGCTCGACGTCGACGCCGGCTGGGGCGCGCTGCCCGAGGGTGACGTGGAGGCCCCACCGCGCGTCGCGCGGACCCGCGACGACGTCGCGACCATCGTCTACTCGTCGGGGACCGGCGGCGTCGCCAAGGGCTGCATGCTCTCGCACGACGCCTACCTCGAGCAGCTGCGCGCGCTGATGTCGCGCTTCCCGATGCACCCGGGGCACCGCGTCTTCTCGATCCTGCCGACGAACCACGCGATCGACTTCATGGTCGGCTTCGTCGGGCCGTTCAGCGCGGGCGCGACGGTGATCCACCAGCGGACGCTCCGGCCCGAGTTCCTGCAGCCGACGATGCAGGCCTACGGCGTGACGCACATGGCGCTCGTGCCGCTGATCCTCGCGGGCTTCGAGACCTCGATCAAAGACTCGCTGCTCGAGCGCCCGCGGTGGGCGCGCCGCCTCGTGAGCGTGCTCGGCGGCCTCAACGAGCTGCTCACCACGAAGACCCCGAACCCCGCGGTGAGCCGCGCGCTCCTCTCGCCGATCCACGAGGCGTTCGGCGGCGAGCTCGAGGTCCTCTTCTGCGGCGGCGCGTTCGTCGATCGCGCGCGCGCCGACCTGTTCTACAGGCTCGGGCTGCCCGTCGTGATCGGCTACGGCCTCACCGAGGCGTGCACCGTCGCGACCGTCAACGACCTCTCGCCCTTCCGCGGCGACTCGGTCGGCCGGCCCCTCGACGGCGTCGAGATCCGCATCCACGCGCCCGGCGTCGACGGCGTCGGCGAGGTCTGGATCCGCGGGCGCACGCTGATGCGCGGCTACCTCGACGAGCCCGAGCTGACCGCCGAGGTGATCACCGAGGACGGCTGGCTGAAGACCGGCGACCTCGGCTGGCTCGACGCGTCGCACCACCTGCACCTCGTCGGCCGCTCCAAGAACATGATCGTCACGGCCGGCGGCAAGAACGTGTACCCCGAGGACGTCGAGGGCGCGTTCGAGGAGCTCGAGGTCGAGGAGCTCGCGGTGTTCGCGTCGGGCTTCTTGTGGCCGAGCTCGCTGACCGACGAGCAGCTCGTCGCGATCGTGCGCCCGCGCCGCGGCAACGGGACGCAGGCGCCCTCGCGCGACGCGGTGCTCGCGCAGCTCCGGGCGAAGAACCGGCGCCTCCCCGACCACAAGCGGGTCGGCGCGGTCCTCTTCTGGGACGAGACGTTCCCGCGCACCGCGTCGATGAAGGTGAAGCGCGCGGTGCTCGCGGACGCCCTGCGCGGCGCGCCGGGCAAGGAGCTGGTGACGCTGTGACGGTCGACGTCGCCGAGCGCTGGTTCACGGTGGTGAACCCCGCCGCGGGCGGAGGGCGGTGCGGCCGCCGCGCGCCCGACGCGCTCGCGAAGCTGCGCGAGGGCGGCCTCGTCCTCGACGCCCACGACACGTCGGGCCCCGGGCAGGCGACCGAGCTCGTGCGCGCGGCGTGGGCCGACGGCTACCGGCGCTTCCTCGGCGTGGGCGGCGACGGCACCGGCTACGAGATCGTCAACGGGCTGTTCCCGCGCCAGGGCGACGAGGTCCCGCGGCTCGCGCTGTTGCCGCTCGGCACGGGCAACTCGTTCCTCCGCGACTTCGCGATCACCAGCGCGGACATCGCGATGCGCGCGATCTTGCGCGGCGAGACGCACACCTGCGACGTCGTCCGGGCGACCCACGCGGACGGCGAGCTGCACTTCATCAACCTTCTGAGCCTGGGCTTCTCGGCCGAGGCGGGCGCGCTCACGAACCGCCGCTTCAAGCCCTTCGGCGTGCCGGGCTACGTGATCGCGGTGCTCACGACCGCGGCGCGGCTCCAGAGCCCCGTCTTCCCGATCCGAGTCGACGGCGGCGACCTCGACGAGCGGCCCTGCGTGCTCCTGTCCTTCTCGAACAGCCGCTACACCGCGGGGACCATGATGATGGCGCCCCACGCGGACCCGACCGACGGCGCGCTCGACGTGATCCGGATCAGCGCGATGGGCCGCGCCCCCTTCGTGCGAAGCTTCCCGAGCATCTTCCGCGGAAAGCACGTGCTGCACCCGAAGGTCGAGGAGACGCGCGCCAAGACGATCGATCTCGACCTCGCGAGCCCCGTGGACGTGATGGTCGATGGTGAGGTGCTCGAGCTCGCGCTGCGGCGCCTCGAGGTGATCCCGGGCGCAGTGGAGGTGGTGGCATGAGGACGCAGATGGCTTCGATCGAGGGGGACCCTCGTGAGACCGCACCGCCCGAGCTCCCGCCCTACGAGCGGGCCACGCCGTCGCGCTCCTTCGAAGAGCCGAGCCTCGGCGAGGTGGTGACCTCCGCCGCGCTGTGGACGGCCGGCCTCGGCTGGCTGGTGCCCGCGCTCGGGGGTCTCGCCGCGGTGTACCAGGCGGTGCCCTCGCACCGCATCGACTGGGCGGGCCGGCTCTACTGCAAGGTTCAACTCGCCTTGACGGGCTGCAGCTGGCGCGCGGTCGTGCACCCGAGCGTCGACCCCGAGCGGCCGTACATCTTCGCGCAGAACCACACCAACCACTACGACCACGTCCTGGCCTACAACGCGACCCCGCACTTCAAGCAGGGGCTCGAGCTCGAGAGCCACTTCGACTACCCGTTCTACGGCACCTTCATGAAGGCGCGGGGCACCGTCCCCGTCCGGCGCGGGGCGCGCGGGCAGACCGACGAGCTGACCGGGCTGATCGGCAAGGAGGTCGAAGAGGGCCGCTCGATCCTCGCCTTCCCCGAGGGCACGCGGACGCGCACCGGCCGCGTGAACCCCTTCCGCCGCGGCATCTTCTTCATCGCGCGCGACCTCGGGGTGCCCGTCGTCCCCGTCGCCGTCACCGGCGCGTTCGACCTGATGCGCGCCGGCAGCCTGATGCTGCGGCCGGGCAGCCAGATCACCGTCTACGTCGAGGAGCCCATCGAGATGGCGGGCGCCACCGACGAGGAGGTCTCGGAGCTCGCGGACCGCGCGCAGCGGGCGGTCGCCGCGCGGGTCGACGACTACTGGGCCGCGAGGGAGGCCGCCCGATGACCACGGCCACCACCCACGAAGCCGACGGCCGGACCGTCCGCGCGAAGCAGAAGCGCGCGCGGCGACGCCAGACGATCCTCGACGCGGCGCTCCGCGTGTTCAGCGCGAAGGGCTATCACCAGACCCGCATCGCCGACATCATCGAGGAGGCCTCGATCGCGCGCGGCACCTTCTACCTCTACTTCGATTCGAAGACCGCGATCTTCCACGAGCTGCTCGAGGACGTGCTCACGCGGATCGACGAGAACGTGGCCGGCGTGGATCTCGAGCCGGGCGCGCTGCCGGTGCGCGAGCAGCTGCTCAACACGGTGCGGAAGATCTTCAGCGTGTTCCGGGCGGACCGCGCCTTCGCCAAGCTCATCCTCCGCGAGGCCGTCGGCCTCGACGAGGAGGTCGACGCGATGCTCGACGGCTTCTACGGCCGCCTGCACCGCTGGCTCAGCGACTCGCTCCGCAACGGCCAGCGCATCGGGCTCATCCGCGCGGGCGACACGGAGCTCACCGCGTGGCTCATCCTCGGCTCGGTGAAGCAGTTCGCCGCGCTCGTGCTGACCACGTCGGACGAGGACATCGATCTCGAGCAGCTCTCCGAGGTCATCCTCGACTTCAACCTCCAGGGCATCCGCGCCTTCTAGCGGGCGGTGCTCTCTCGCCTCGCCGAGCGCTTCGGGCTCGACGCGCTCGGCGTGCTCGCGACGGTCCTCTACGCGCTCCCGTCGCTCGCCTACCCGTTCGGGATGGACCAGCCGGTCCACTGGTACATCGGCAAGCGCTGGCTCGAGGGGCTCATGCCCTACGCGACGGGCGTCGACACCAAGCCGCCCGGGGTGTTCGCGATCCACGCGCTGAGCGTCCTCCTGCTCGGCGATCACCAGTGGTCGGTCCGCGTGGTCGATCTCGCCTGCGTGCTCGCGACCGGCGCGCTCGTCGCCACGTTCCGGACCCGCCGCCTCGAGGGCTCGAAGATCGTCGACACGCACCCGCGGCGGGACGGCGAGCTCGGCGCCGCGTGCGTCCTCGTCGGCGGCCTCACCTACACCTTCTTCGACTGGACCTCGCTGGGCCACTCGGACCTCTGGCAGGGGACCCTCATGCTGCTCGCGGGCTGGGTCGTCGTCCGCGCGCCCGGCGGGGTGGTCACCGCACGCCGGGCCCTCGCGGCCGGCGCCGTCGCCGCGCTCGCGGTGACGCTCAAGCACGTCGCGTTCGTCAGCGGGGTCGTCTTCGGCGGCGTCGTCGTCGCCCTCGCGCTGCGCCGTGGAGGCCCGCGCGAGGCCCTGTCGCGCGCGGGCGCGTACACGGCCGGGGTGGCCCTCGTCCTCGGGCTCACGCTCCTCCCGTTCGTCCTCACCGGGACGCTCGGCGCGTTCCGCGAGGTGATGGTCGACCTCATCCTGCGCTACGCGGCCGCGGGCTCCCGCCTCCACGCGACGGCGGACGCCTGGCCGACGTACGCGCACGGGCTGCTCCCGCTGCTCGTGGCCCCGGCGATGGCGCTCGGGGGCTTGGCGGTGGCCCGGCTCGACGGGGATCGCGCGGCGCGGACGGTCGGCTGGATGGCGTTGCTCGCCCTCGCGTGCGGCGTCGGCAGCGTGGTGATGCAAGGGCGCGGTCGGCTCGCGACGTTCGGCTACCTGTGGCTCGCCGCCGTGCCCGCGCTCGCGCTCGGCGTCGCCTTCGGGCTGCGCCAGGTCGCGAGCCCGCGAGGCGGCGCCCAGCTCGCGGCCGCCGTGGCGCTCACCGCGATCGCGTTCGTGGCCGCGCCGCCGTGGCTCTCGACCCCCTACCACGACTACCGCGCAGAGTGGGTGACGCGGGTGGCGTGGGCGCGCCGTCAGATCCGCGACGACGAGGTCCGGAGCGTCTACACCGCGAACCAGCCGACCCTCGACAGCGACCTCCGACAGTCCGCCGTCGCGGCGCGCATCCACGAGCTCGCGCGCCCGGGCGACACGCTCTGCCTCGACGGCTTCTTCGGCTCCATCCACCAGCAGACCGGGCTCGACTGTCCGTCGCGCTTCTTCATCCCCCCGCGCCAGCAGGCCGGCGCGCTCCCGGCGTGGTTCGACGAGTACGACAGGATGTTCGTCGAGCACCCGCCGACCTTCTTCGTGACCGCCGCGGGTCGCCGCGCCACCGTCGAGGCGCGCCTGAGCGAAGGCTACGTGATCCACGAGGTCGAACCCGTGCGCCCTCGGCTGATCGTCATGGAGCGGCGGCGATAGCCGTCGGGGGGCGCGAGGCGGGGCGAGGTGACAGGCTATCCCTTCCCCGGAGGCCGACGTCATGCGAACCGCGATCCTGCTCACGATGCTGCTGGCCGCCTGCTCGAACGAGGACCTCTCCGACGCGGGCGTGGGCACCGACGGCGGCCCGGCGCGAGACGGCGGGGCGGCCGCGGACGCTGGCGGCGAGGACGGCGCGACCCCCGACGACGCCGGAGCGCCGGTCGACGGAGGCGACACCGACGCGGGCGCGATCGACGCCGGCCCCGGCTGCGGGCCGCAGACCACGCGCCTCCGCGTGACCAACCGCTGCGCGGAGCCCTTCTGGATCGGGCACTCCGACAACCTCGCGATCCCCGAGGACGCCCGCGTCGATCCCGGGACGTGCTTCGACGTCGCGGTCCCCGACGAACGGCTCGAGGCCACGCGGATCTGGCCGCGCACCGGCTGCGACGCGTCGGGCCGCGAATGCCAGACGGGCCAGAGCGTCGCCCCCTGCCCCACCGGCGGCTGCTCGCCGCCCTTCGAGTCCAAGTTCGAAGCGACCTGGGCGGACCCCACGACCTGCCCGCCGAGCGGCGGCGACGCCACCTGCGTCACCTGGTACAACGCAAGCCAAGTCGACGGCTACACCCTCCCCTTCACGATCGTCCCGAGCGCCGAGGGCGACGGCTGCGTCACCTCCGACTGCTCGATGCTCAGCCTCGCGCAGTGCCCCGCCGCCGAGGACCTCAGCCAGGGCGGCCTCTACCCGGAGCTCTCCGCGGTCGACCTCCGCGTGCAGGACGGCGCCGACACGATCGCGTGCCTCGCGCCGTGCAAGATGCTCACGTACCCGGCGCCCTGGGGCCTCGGCATCCCCGAGACCGACCCCCGCGCCCTGCCCTTCTGCTGCCCCACCCCGCCGATCAGCCCCGAGCAGTGCACGGCCGGTCCCGTCGCGACGAGCGACTACGTGACGCGGCTCCAGACGATGTGCCCGAGCGTCTACAGCTACGCCTACGACGACGCGGACGGGCTCCACACCTGCCCCGCGCCGACCCAGTTCGAAGTCGTCTTCTGCCCGTAGCGCCCGTCAGGGATCGATCACCGTTGCGTCACCGTTCGGTCAGCGGCGGAATCGCCGCGCGGCCGCCGACCTTCCTCCCCCATGCGCATCCTCTACGGGGTCACGGGGCATGGGATGGGACACGCGATGCGGGCGATCGTGCTCGCGCGGCACCTCGAACGCGAGGGGCACCGGGTGAAGCTCGTCACGAGCGGCGCGGCGGTGGATCTGCTCGGCGAGCGCTTCGGCGACGTGACGCGGATCGACGGCCTCGCGCTGCGCTACGTGCGCGGCGGGGTGGCGCGCACGCGGTCGCTGCTCCGCACCCTCGGCCGCGCGCCGTCGGCGCTCGCGCGCAACGTCGACCGCTACGTGAACGAGGTCTCGACCTTCGCGCCCGACGTCTGCGTCGCCGACTTCGAGTCCTTCGCGCACCTCACCGGCCTGGCGCGCGGGATCCCCGTGATCTCGTTCGACCATCAACACGTCTTGACGCGCTGCCAGCTCGGCCCGGTGGAGCGCGACGTCGCCGTCGCGCGCGCGCTCGTGAGCGCGAAGATGTTCCGCTGCGCGCACTACGTCGTGACCTCGTTCTACCGGCCCCCGGTGAAGCTGCGCCACGCGGGCTCGACGACGCTGGTCGGCCCGATCCTGCGCGACGAGGTGCTCGCGCGAGAGCCGCGCGACGGCGACCACGTGCTCGTCTACCAGACGAGCAGCGGGCACCGTCGCCTGCTCTCCTCGCTCGGCGAGCTGCGAGGCCACCGCTTCATCGTCTACGGCTCCGGTCGCGAGGGCACCGAGGGGCACGTCACGCACCGCGCGTTCCATCCGTCGCGCTTCCTCGACGACCTCGCGTCGGCCCGGGCGGTCGTCACCCACGGCGGCCACACCGCGATCAGCGAGGCGCTCTACTTCGGCAAGCCCGTCGTCAGCGTGCCGCTCCGGGGACAGGGCGAGCAGCTGCTCAACGCGGACCGGCTCGATCGCGGCGGCTGGGGCCGCCGGCTCGATCGCCCCACCGCGCGCTCGCTGCGGCGCGCGCTCGCGTGGGCCGAGCAGCGCGGCCCGATGCCCCGCGTCGAGGCGGGCAACGCCGAGCTCCGCGACCGGATGGACCGGCTCCTGACGGGCTGGGAGCGGAGCGCCGCGTGACCGAGGCGCTCTACGAGGCCGAGACGTTCGAAGCCTTCTGGCTGGAGTACCAGCGCGCGCACGCGGACCCGACGACGCGCCGGTGGCACGCGGTCGCGACGATCACCGCCGGCACGCTCCTCGCGGCCGGCGCGATCACGCGGAGCCCGCTGCTCCTCCTCGCGGCGCCGCTCGCGGACTACGCGATCGCGCAGACCTCGCACCGAGCCGTGGAGGGCAACCGGACGCAGCCCTGGCGCCGCCCGCACTGGCACGCGCGGGCGGAGCTGCGCCTCTGTCGGCAGACCCTCGGTGAGATCACACGTCGGCGCGCAGCAGGATCCCGCCGTTGCGCTCCGTGCAGCTCACCTGCTTGAAGCCCGCGGCCTGGAACATCAGCTCGAGCTCGCGCGACGTGTAGTTGAAGATCGGGCAGTCCGCGAGGACCTCGTAGCGGATCTTGCGCAGCGGCCCCTTCACCCACGTCCACTCCGGGAACGACGCGACGACGGAGCCCTTGCAGAGCTCGCGCATCCGGGTGACGAACGGCACCGGGTTCTCGATGTAGTCGAAGAACCCGAGCGCCACGACGACGTCGTACGGGCCGCCGAGGTCGGCCTCGAGGAAGTCGCCCGTCTCGAGGCGGACCCGATCGCCGAAGCGACGCAGGCGCTCGCTCGCGAGCTCGAGCATCGGCTCCGAGAAGTCGACGCCGGTGTACTGGCCCGCGCCGGCGTCGATCAGGTTCTCGGCCACGCGACCCGAGCCGCAACCGACGTCGAGCACGCTCGGCGCGTCGTACGAGCCCACGACCTCGACGGCGAAGTCGCGGCGCATGAACATCATCGGCCGCAGCAGCTTCTGGACGAGCCCTTCGCCCTCTTCCGAGGCGTCGTAGATGCTATCGAAGGTAATCGCCTGATCGCGAAAGTGCTGCTGGACGAGGTTTCTGACGGATGCCGGCAAGGTATTCCTCATAGGGTTGGAAGGAGAACTCGGAGGCGATGCGCGCGAGGCGCTCTCCGATGACATGGCGACGAGGGTTGGTGCGGAGCTCCATCCGGAGCGCCTGGGCCTCGGAGACGCCTCCGCGCTCGAGGCGCAGCGGCTCCGGGTCGAACTCGTAGGGGTGGAAGTAGAGCGCGGGGGGCGACGAGCGCGTCGCGAGGTCGTGGAGCCCGCGGCGGATCATGGGGTACGGCAGCACGCGCCAGTACGTCCCGCCGCCGATCGGGATGCGGACCGCCCCGGGCAGCGTCGCCATCGCGGGCGGCAGCTCCCAGAGCGTGCGCCCGGACGGCAGCTCGATGCGGAACGCGCCGTCCGACACGGGTCGGATCCGGTCGGGGACCTTCGGCGAGTCGTTCTGGCTCGAGTCGTACTCGAAGCCGAGGTCCGCGAGCGTCTCGAGCGCCCAGACGCAGCGCCGGTTGAGCGAGAACGCGGGCGCGCGGTAGCCGCGCGGGTGGCGCCCCGTGGTCGACGCGATGACGTCGATGCTCTGGGCCACGTCGTCGCGGAACGCCTCGGGCGTCATCTCGTGGACGGGCGAGTGGAAGTAGCCGTGCGACGCGATCTCGTGGCCGCGATCGACGATGTCCCGCAGGACCGAGGGGTGGTTCTTCGCGGTGACCCCGAGCACGAAGAACGTCGCCTTGGCCCCGACGCGGTCGAACAGATCGAGGGTCGCCTCCATCTGTCGGCCGAAGGCGGTGTCGGCGCGATCCCAGCCCGGGTCGCCGAGGTAACGGGCGACGAGCTGGCCCCAGTCCTCGAGGTCGATGCTCAACAGGAGGCTCGGCTTCGTGGCCGCGGCGCGCTCGGGCGCGCGCTCCGAGAGGAGCCGCTCGTAGACGCTCGAGAGGTCGCTCCACACCCGCTGCGGCGCGAAGTCCTTCACCGCGCGCTCGCGCGCCCGCGCCGCGTGACGCGCCCGCCGGTCGGGATCGGCGAAGTACGCGCCCGCCGCGCGGCCGAGCGCGTCCACGTCGCCGAGCGGGACCAGCGTCCCCGTCTCCCCGTCGAGCACCGCGTCGACGGTCCCCGTCGCGGCGTAGCCGGCCACCGCGACGCCCGCGACCGCCGCCTCGAGCGGCACGTTCGGGAAGCCCTCGCGCAGCGACGGGAACACGAGCACGTCCATCAGCAGGTAGTAGGGCGCGGGGTCGCGCACGTAGCCGGTGATGCGGACGCGCGGGTCGTCGCGCAGCGCCTTCACCACCTCCGGGTCGGGCAGGTCGTCCTCGTCGAAGTCGCCGACCAGCAAGAGCACCAACCCCGCGGCGTGCTCGCTGGCGCGGTCGAGCACCTCGAGCAGCCCGTCCACGCCCTTGTCGCGAGAGATCCGACCGACGAACCCGATGACGGGGGTCCCGTGCGGGATGTCCAGGCGCTCGCGCTCGGCCTCGGCGATCGCCTCGCGCTCCGGCGTCGGGAGGAAGCTCTCGGCCCGCACGCCGTTCGAGGATCCGGCGCCGAGCACGGACGTCTTCGAGCGCGGCCCGAGGTGCAGCTCGTGGAAGCGGCGCCGCAGGCTCTCGCTGTTGACGACCACCCAGCTCGAGCACGCGGTCGCCACCACCTCGGTCGCCGTGAGCAGCGCGCGCCGGAGCCCCGTCTGGGTCTCGAGGCGCAGGCCGCGCAGCACGTACACGCGCACGGGCACCCCGGCGACGCGGGCCGCGATCATCCCGAGCAGCCCCGCCTTGGTGGTGCCCGCGTTGACGATGTGCGGGTCGAGCTCGCGGAGGACGCCGACCAGCTCCCGCAGCGTGACGAGGTCCTGCGCGGGCGTGATCGCGCGCGCCATCGGCAGCCCGATCGCCTGGACGCCCTCGCGCTCCGCCACCTCGTCGAGGAGGGGATCGGGCGAGGTGATGACCGTCACGTCGTAGCCCCGCTCGCGCATCGCGCGGAGCTGACCGTCGAGGAGCCGGTCGGCGCTCATGGCGTGCGCGAACACGTACACCAGGCGCGGTCGTTCGATCGGGAGCGGCACGCGGAAAACCGAGGCTTCGTCTAGCATCTGGGGTCGAGGGGTCGAGCCGAGCGTTCCGTTGCGGGCGGCCGGGGTGGCGTTCACCCGGCGGCCGCTTCGCGGAGGACCGCCTCGACCCGCGCCGCGAGGGCCGGCTCCGCGTCCACCGAGAAGCGCTCCAGGCCATCGGCACCCCAGGTCTCGCCCTCGAGGCGGCGAGCGGCGTCACGTGCGCGAGGGCGTCTCGATGACGCCGCCGGGGCGGAGCGCGAAGCGATCCTCGGTCCGCGGGTGCACTGGCTCCGGGCTCGGCCAGGGCCATCCACCGAACTGCGTCTGCCGGTAGTCCGAGTAGGCGCGCGCGATCTCGGCGTCGGTGTTCATCACGAACGGCCCGTGCCGCGCGACGGGCTCGCCGATCGGCCGCCCCTGCAGGACCAGCACCTCGCTCGGCACCGCGGCCGCCGCGAGCGCGACGTCGCTCTCGGCCTGCAGGACGACGTGGTGCACGTCCGGGACGACTTGCCCGCCGACGGCGAGCCCCGACCCGTCGAAGTAGTAGAGCGAGCGGTTCACCCCGCGCGGCGCCGCGGGCAGCGTGAACCGCGCGTGCGGCTCGAGCGCGACGCTCCAGATCGCGACGTGGTGATCCGCCTCCGACGCCCACGAGCGCGGCGGCGGGGCCGGCGCGGTCGCGTCGTCGTACCGCCCCGCGACCACCGTCACGCGCGTCCGGCGGCCCGCCTCGTCGACCACCTCGCGTGTCGGGATGGTCGGCTGCCACAGCATCGAGAAGTGCGGGTCGACCATCTTGTGGGTCGCCGGCAGGTTGAGCCAGATCTGGAACAGCTCGAGCGGGTTCTCCCCGTCCGCGCGGAGCAGCGGGAACATCTCCGCGTGCTGGATGCCGCGCCCCGCGGTGAGCCACTGCACGTCGCCGCGGCCGTAGCGCGCGGTGGCGCCGAGCGAGTCGGAGTGATCGAGCAGCCCGCGGCGGACGACCGTCACGGTCTCGAAGCCGCGGTGCGGGTGGCGCGGGAAGCCCGGCACCGCGTCGCCGTGGTACATGCGCCAGCCGTCCACGCCCTCGAAGTCCTGCCCCATCCGGTGCCCCGCGAGGGACGCGGCCGGCCCGAGTTGGGCGTTGCCCGCGGGGTAGCGGTCGTCGTGGTGCATGCAGAACAGGAACGGGTCCCGCGTCTGCCAGGGCGTGGTGAGCGGCTCCACGCGGACGATCGCGTCGGCGCCCGTGGTCGGCGGGGGCGCGATCGACCCGGCGCCGCCGAGGCCGAGGCGAGGGCCCCGATCGGGCTCCGGCGAGCACCCCACGAGCGCGTAGGCGCCGGAGGCGATCAACAGCTCGAGCGCGCGACGACGGCTCAGATCCTCCATCGGTACAGTCCTGGCGGGGGTGGAGCGCGACGTCAAGAGCGTAGACTCTTCGCGGGCGCCGCCCGTCCCAGCCACGATGCGGAATCTCCTCCAAGGCGCGTTCGCGCTGGCCCTCCTCGCCCTCGCGGCGCTGGTGCCCACCCGGTCGCGCGCGGAGATGTGGTGCGCCGACGCGCTGTGGGTCCACGAGTGGGGCGTGCAGGTCTTCGGCAGCGGCGGCGCGCGTCGCACGAGCGAGGCCGGCCCGACGCTGCCCGGCTACTTCCACGCGCAGGCGGGGGCGACGAGCCCGTCGGGCTCGCCCGTGCGCCACCTGCCGGTGGACTCGGGGATGCGCGAGCTGCCCGTCGTGCACTTCTACGCCCCGACGAACTGGCGCCCGGTCCCCCTCGGCTTCGAGGTCGGCTTCACGCAGGGCGAGGCCACGCGCTGGTACCCGCAGGTCGACGTGCGTCGCTCGGGCGCCGACGCGAACGGGGCCGCCGCCCGGACCGCGCGCGCCCGGCTCGTCGCGGCGCGGTCGGCGCGGTCCAACGGGACGCAGACCGCGCTGCCCGGCGACCCGCGCGCGCAGCTGGGCTGGGATCACCTCACCCTCTCGGAGCGCCCCGCGCACCCGCCAGCGAGCACCTCGGTCCCGTGGGTCACCCGCGCCCGCGGCTTCGACGCCGCGCTTTGGGTCGACGGCGCCACCGAGTCGGAGCGGTTCCTCTTCTACGAAAGCCAGACGCGCGAGACCCCCGCGCTGCGCATCACGCGCGGCCCCACCTACGGCGCGGGGCGACGGCACGTGCTCCTCGAGAACACGGGCGCCCAGCCCATCCACGACGTCTTCCTCGTCCACCGCGAGCGCGGCCGCGTGTTCGTCCTCCACGCCCCCACGATCCCCGCCGGCCGGCACGCGGGCTTCGTCCTCGAGGACCACGCGGTGCCCGCCGCGCAGGTCGCGGCCCGGACGCGCGCCGCGCTGCGGGATCGCCTCGTCGACGCCCAGCAGCCGGCCGCTCCGAGCTCGTTCGAGTGGCGCGACTGCGTGATGATGCGCGACCCCGCGATCCCGTTCGAAGCCGCCGAGGGCCACGCGCTCTACGCGCAGGAGGTCGACGCGATCCTCGACGCGTGGGGGCCTCGCCTCTTCGGCCGCGGGAACGGGACCACCGTCGTCTATCGCGAGGACGTCGCGTACCTCGACGAGGTCATGCCGCTGGCCGTCTACTCGGACATGTACCACTTCGCGAGGATCCGGCGCCTCGGCCTCGCGCTGATGGAGAACGCGGCGCTGCCATGACGCCCTACCGCAGCCTGCGCTTCGGGCGCGGCGAGATCCCGAGCGGGCTCCTCGGCGAGCACACGCTGAAGGCGGGCACCCACGGCGAGCTACGCGTGATCGAGGGCCACCTCGTCTTCGTCGGTCGGGCCGGCCGGCGCCTGATGAGCGCAGGGGACGTGCAGCGGATCGCCCCGCAGGAGCCGCATCACCTCGAGGACGCCGACGACGCGTCGATCGAGCTCGTGTTCCTCCGCGAGACCTGACCCGAGGCTGGTAGCCTGCGGGCGTGAAGCGCGGCGACGAGGTCACGGTCCCGATCCAGTCCCTGTCGGCGCGCGGCGACGGCGTCGGCGACGTCGAAGGCGTCGAGGTGCACGTGGCCGGCGCGTTCGCGGGCGAGCGGGTCCGGGCCCGCGTGGACGACCTGTCGCGGCACCACCCGCGCGCCTTCGCGACGCTCGTCGTGGTGATCGAGCCCCACCCGGAGCGTCGCAACCCACCTTGTCACCGACACGTGGCCCGCGAGGGCAAATGCACGGGCTGCCCCTTGATGGCGCTCAGCGCGCGCTCGCAGCGAGAGCTCGAGGTCGCGCGAGCGAAGGGGCTGGGATTGCCCATCGAGGGGGCGATGCGCGGCGGGGCGGAGCTCGGCTACCGCTACTCGAGCAAGCGCGCCGCGGGCGGCCGACCCGGGCGCCTCTTCCTGGGCAGCTACGTGCGCGGCAGCCACCGCGTCGCGGACATGCGCGGCTGCCTCGTCGACCACCCGCGGATCACCGAGGTCGCGGACGCGATCGCGGTCGCCGCGTCGGACCTGAACGTGGCGCCCTTCAAGAAGGGCCGCGGCGACCTCCGCTACGTGTGGCTCAAGACCGACGGCGAGCGCGTCCTCGCGACCTTGATCACGGCGTCCGAGGAGAGCCGCGGGCCCGAGATCGCGCAGCGCCTCGAGGGCCTGTGCGCGTTCGCGTGGAGCGTGCAGCCGTCGGAGGGCAACGCGATCCGAGGCGACGCCCCGCGCATCCTCGGCGGCGCGGCGACGCTCGAGGTCCCGATCGCCGGCCGCACCACGACGGTGGGCCCTCTCGGCTTCCTGCAGCCGAACCCGGCGGTGGCCGGCGAGGCGTACGCCGCGCTCGTGCGGGACGCGGCCGGGCAGCCGCTGTCGGGCCGGCTCGCGCTCGATCTCTACGCGGGCGCCGGGGTGACCACCGCCATGCTGCGGGAGGGCTTCGAGGAGGTCATCCCGTGCGAGGCCTACCCCGAGAGCGCGCGCGCGCTCGGCGTCGAGCCGGAGCGGGCCGCGCCGTTCCTCGCGCGGCTCGCCGATCGAGAGGTCGACCTCATCGTCGCGAACCCGCCCCGCGCGGGCCTCGGCGACGACGTCTGCGCCGCGCTCGTCGCTCACCCCCCGGCGCGGTTGCACGTCATGAGCTGCGACGCGGACTCGCTGGCCCGCGACCTCGCCGCGCTCGCGGAGCGCTTCGTCGTCGAGCGGGTGGTCGCGTTCGACACCCTGCCGCAGACCCCCCACGTCGAGCTCGTCGCGCACCTCGTCCGCAGGTGAGCCTCAGCCCGCTTCGAACCAGATCTCGAACGACCCCGCGTCGCCGCCGCGGTAGCCGCTGACCACGACCGAGTAGACGCCGTCCGCGAACACGCCCCCGAAGATCTGCTCGTCGGCGCCGCCGCCCCCGCTGTCGACGCAGAGGTAGGACTCGCCGGTGATCGGGCAGCTCGGCCGCGTGTTGAGCGTCGCGTCCCACGGCCCCCGCGGGTGCAGGTGGATGCGGAGGTTCCCGCTCCACGCGGTGTGGATGGTGAAGATGGCGTCGGGCCCCGCGGCCGTGCTCGAGCACCGGATCGTCGAGGCCTGCCCGCGCGTGTCGCCGGTGTAGTGCTGCCGCGTCCCCGAGAGCCAGATCTCGGCGCCCGGGCAGGTCCCCGTCGCTGTCGACTCCATCGCGCAGCTCTCGGAGCAGCCGTCGCCGGCGACCCCGTTGCCGTCGTCGCAGGCCTCGCCCATGTCGAGCATCCCGTTGCCGCACCGGCTGGGTCGGCACCCGGCCCCGTCGCGATCGAAGCCCGGCTCGCAGGCGAAGCCGCAGGCCCCGCCGGAGCACGTCGCCATGCCGTTGAGCGGCGCGCTGCACCGCTCGTCGCAGCCGCCGCAGTGATCGGGGTCGGTCGAGGCTTCGACGCACCCCGCGCCCGGGCAGTAGAGACGACCGGAAGGACACCCGCCGCCGTCCACCGTCGGCGGCCCCGCGTCGACGCCCGGAGACCTGGCGTCCGGAGCCGGTCCCGCGTCGACGAGGGGACCGCCAGCGTCGAGCGCGCCGGCGTCGGACGGCCGTGTCCCGCGCCGATTCAGGACGCAGCCGGTCAACACCGTGCAAGCGAGCAGGACCGGGACGACGCGCACGAAGCCAGTGTGGCAGAAGTCGGCGACAGAGGTCCGGGGTGTCTGAGCTGGAGTCCGAGCCCGAGCCCGCGCCCGAGCACGAGTCCGCGTCGCGTCCGCGTCCGCGTCCGAGTCCGCGTCCGCATCCGCCTATGCGTCCGAGTCCGCGTCCGTTTCCGCGTCCGAGTCCGAGTGCGAGTCCGCGTCCGCCTATGCGTCCGCTCCGCTGCCGCCGCGTCCCCGTCCGCGTCCGCCTATGCGTCCTCCCCGAGCCGCCGCCCCACCGTTCGAGTCGCACGGAGGTCGTGGCCGCGCGAAGCGCGGCCCGGCCGACCGGCGCGCTCCGCGCGCCGACGGCGCGAAGCGCCGCCCCTCCGTCGTAGGCGCGAAGCGCCGGAGACGGAGGCCGAGGGGGTGAGACGGCGCCGAAGGCGACGGCGAGGGGGACCGGGGTCCCCCTGGGGGACAGAACTCCCACGGCCCCGCACGTCCCAAGCATCAGCACCGTCTTACAGCATCGGGGGCGAAGCCCCCGCCTCGCGCGCGCAGCGCGCGAGAGAACAACAGCTCGCGGAGTCGACGCCACTCTCCCTTGCCCAACCCAGCGGGGTCCGCCGGCTGAAGGACCCGGAGAAGATCGTCCCCGCCGCCGCGCCGCCCAGGGGCGAAGCCCCCGCCTCGCGCGCGCGGCGCGCGAGAGAACAACAGCTCGCGGAGTCGACGCCACTCTCCCTTGCCCAACCGAGCGGCTCGCCTACTGACGAAGATCGTCCCCGCAGCCCGTCCCCGCTCGGGGAGTCGACGCTACTCTCCCGTCCCTAACCGAGGGGCTCGCCTACTGACGAAACTGACGAAACTGACGAAGAGCGTCCCCGAAGCCCCCGCCTCGCGTCAGAGCGTGACGTAGAAGTAGTTCAGGCACATCTCGTCTTGCGTGCCGTCACCCCAGCGGACCGTGTCGTCGCGCTCCATCGTGTTGTAGGTGCAGGTGATGGTCGCGGCGTCGCCGGGCATGACGCGGATGGGTCGCGTGAACCAATAGGCGAGCTGCCAGTTGAAGTCCCAGCGCTGGATGTCGATGAGGCACTGATCGCTGGAGCCCGACAGGTCGACGCGGAGCTGGCGCCCGAGGGTGTGCATGTGCGGGAACATGCCGTGGACCCGAACGGGGATCGGCAGCTCCGAGAGGTCCTGGGTCATCGACTGGGACACGCTCTCCATGCGCGGCGGCAGGACGATCCCGGTGTGCGCGAGCGGGACGATGTAGGCGGTGCTCGCGGTCGGCGAGGTGATCAGATCGATGGTCGTGCGATCGCTGGTCGCGTCGACGTCGATCATGTTGTTGTAGTGGACCTGCACGACCTGCGCGCGGCCCGCGGCGAGCGGGACGCCGGTCCCGCGCGGGAACAGCGTCGCGCCCGCGCCGGGCGCCCACAGGACCATGGGCGAGGCGCCCACCCGCGGGCCACCGAAGCACGCGTAGCCGTCGCCCGGCGCCCCCTCGGCCGCGTCGAGGTTGCGCGCCTGGTTGGCCGCCGCGTCGCTCTCGGGGTTGTAGACGATGACGTGGTGGACCCGCTGCGGGTTCCCGGGGTGGACCTCGTAGCCCGTGACGAACGTGTCGGCGGTGGTCCCGGTCTCGACCACGAAGCACCGGTAGTCGTCCTGGATCGACGTCATGATGTCGTACGTCTCCGGCATCTCGAGCGTGATGTCGACGGAGCCGAGCGACGGCAGGACCCGGGGATCGGGCGCCGGGATCGTGGGGTCGCCCTCCTGCTTGCCCTCGTCGACCCACGTCGCGATCGTCGCGATCTCCTCGTCGGTGAGCCCGCGGTGGTTCGAGAACGTCTGGCAGGCGCCCGAGTTGTCCGCGAGGAAGGGCGGCATGATGCGCGCCGAGGTCATGTCGACCATGCGATCACCGACGTCGAACGCCTGCTCGTAGGTCTCGAGCGCGAACGGCGCGACGCCCATCGGCCGATGGCACATCACGCAGTTCTCCGAGAGGATCGGGCGGACGTGCTCGTAGTAGGTCGTCCCGCCGGGAGGCGGCGGCGGGCGGCTGCCGTCGAGGCCCGGCGGCGCCGCGCCGTCATACCCCGTCGCGGCGTCGTACCCCGCGTCCGGCCGCAGCGGCCCCTCCATTCCGTTGTCGCAACCGGCCAGGGACAGGAGCGCGGCGAGCGCCACGAGTCGGTACGTCATGCGGAACAGAGCGTAGCGGCGGCCCACGGCTGTGCAAAGTCGGGACGGCCTAACAGCCGCCTTGCCAGCCCGAGCCCGGTACGCGACGCTCATCGCATGACGCACCGAGAGTCGTGGATGCCCGCCGTCCTCACCGTGGTCTCGTGCGGCTTCTATTACTTCTACTGGCAGTACGTCACGACCGAGGAGCTGAAGAACGCGACCGGTCGCGAAGAGCTCAACCCGATGACGGACCTGCTCCTGACGGTGCTCTGCTGCGGCTTCTGGAGCATCTACGTGCAGTACCGCAACGCGCAGATCGTCCACGCGACGTTCCAGGCGCGCGGCGCGCGGCACGAGGACAAGTCGACGCTGATCCTCATCCTGCACGCGCTCGCGGCGTTCAACGGGGCCACCGGGCTCTTCGCCATCCTCATGCTGCAGGACGAGTACAACAAGCTCGGCGCCCTGACGGCCGGCGCCAGCGCCTACGGCCAGGCTCCGCAGACCTTCTGATCGAGGCGCGGGCCGGCCATGCGACGGCTCCTCACCCCGTTCTGGAACGCCGACGAGGGGCGCCCCCGCGCCCTCGTCCGCATCGGCGCGCAGCTCGCCGTGTTCGGCGTCTTCTCGCTCGTGATCCAGCTCGCGTTCTGGCCGATCCAGCGGATCGTGGGCAGCGGCTGGATGACCCACGCGGCGCTGTTCCTCGTCACCACCGTCGCGGTCGTCGTGTCGGCGTACCTCGGCTGCCGCTTCCTCGACCGCCGCTCGCTCGGCGACCTCGGCCTCCGGGTCGACGCGCGCTGGATCCTCGACGCCGGGTTCGGGTTCACCCTCGGGGCGCTCCTGATGCTCTCGATCAGCGCCGCCGAGCGAGCCGCCGGGTGGGCGACCTATGGCCCGGCGACGGGCGACGGATCGAGCCCGGCGCTGCTCGGCACGAGCCTCGTCGTCTTCATCTCGGTGGCCGTCGTCGAAGAGCTCGTGTTCCGCGGCTACCAGCTCGTGAACCTGGCCGAGGGCTTCCGCGGCCGCTGGTTGGGGCCGTCGGGCTCGGTGCTCGCGGCCACGCTGTTCTCGAGCGTCGTGTTCGGCCTCGCCCACGCGGCCAACCCGCACGCGAGCCCGATCACGACGATGAACATCACCCTCGCGGGCCTGATGCTCGCCTCGGGGTTCCTGCTCACGGGCGAGCTCGGCCTCCCGATCGGGCTGCACCTGTCGTGGAACTTCTTCCAGAACGTCCTCGACATGCCCGTCAGCGGGCAGCGCCAGTTCGGCTACGCCGCGGTCGTCGAGCGCATCGAGGACGGCCCGGACTGGATCACCGGCGGCGCGTTCGGGCCCGAGGCCGGCGTCACGGGGCTCGTCGCGATGGTCGTCGGGACGCTCGTCATCGTCGCCTACGCCCGAGCCCTCGAAGGGAGGGTTCGCGTGCACGGGTCGCTGCTCACGCGGCGGTGACCGCCCCGTGCGTGCTATGAACCGGGCGTGGACAAGGTCTTCGCGAGCCTCCGGACCTTCGGCGTGCTCCTCGGCCTCTGGGTGATCCTGGTCGTGGTGGGGATCGTGTTCGGCGTGCTCCCCATCCCCGGGCTCACGCCGGACGCCGACCCGACGGCCGACGGCGGCGTCGCGGACGCCGACGGCGGGGTCGACGCCGACGACGCGGGCGCGCGGGCCGACGCCGCCGCGCCGGACGCGGGGACCGAGCCTCCCGAGGCCGACGTGGAGCCGCCGCCCGAGGAGGTCGCGCCCGCCGCGCCCGTCGCCGAGGCCGCCGCGCGCTGGTCGGTCTGCGAAGGCTCCGCCGACCCGTCCCTCGCCGTCCTCGACGCCTTCGGCGACGCGCGCCCCGAGATCGTCGTCGGCTGTCGCGAGGGCTGGCACGTCCTCGGGATGTCCGCGACCGGCCCCTCGCGGATCGCCCGCTTCCTCGTCGCCGCGCCGCCCGCCGATCAGCAGGCGATCGCCGGTCCGATGGCGCGCGGCGACGTCGACGGCGACGGCACCGGCGACCTCGTGATGCCGCTGGCCTATGTGGGCGACCACGGCGCGAGCCGCGGCGGCGGCCTGTTCTGGATCCCGCGCGACTCGTTCGGGGGGATCCGCGAGCCCGCGCTCCTCGCGCCGATCACCGCGGTGTCGGCGATCGTGGCGGCCGTCGACGGCGAGACGGGCGGCGAGATCGTCGCGATGAACCGCGCCAACGCGCTCGCGCAGCTCGCGAGCGAGGTGTGGATCTTCGGCGGCGGCGCCTCGCCGACGCGCGCCGCGGCGCTCGTGACCGGCCTCAACGGCAGCGCGGTGGCGGTGATGGACGCGGATCGCGACGGTCACCCGGACGTGGTCGCGCTCGCCGACGGCCGCGTCGATCTGCACTTCGGAGACGGCGCGGGCGCGTTCCCGCGCAACCACACGCTCGAGCTCCCCGGCGCGCGCGAGCTCGGCTACGGCGACGTCGACGGTGACGGCGGCGCGGACCTCGTCGTGCTCGCCAACGACCTCCGCTGGATCCGCGCGGGCGCCCTCGACGGCATGGAGCCGCACGGCATCGACGGCGTCCCCGTGAACCTGCGCGGCCTGCAGGTCCTCGACGCCGACGGCGACGGCGCGATCGACCTGCTCGGCTGGGACCACCCGCGGCTGATGTTCCTGCGCCAGCGCGAGCCCGTCGACTTCGAGCCCCGCACCGCGTTCACCCTCGCGGGCGGCCCCTTCGGACCGCGTCGCCACCGCGTCGCCGACCTCGACGGCGACGGCACCAACGACGACCTCGTCCTCCTCGGCACCACCGCCGAGGAGGGCGCCCCGCTCGAGATCGTCGTCCTCCTCGACGCGCTCGAGGGCGCGGAGCTGACGCCGAGCGACGAGGCGCGCCCCGTCCCCGACGCGCCCCTCGTCCTCACCGCGACGCTGCGCTGACGTCCTACTTCTTCGAGCCGACGTAGCCGCGGACGTCCGCGGCGGGCTCGGAGTAGGAGGCGCCGAGGGCCTCCTCGACGCGCGTCTTGTACTCGTGCGCCCAGCGCGGGAGCGGCTCGTCGCCGAGCTCGAGGAACTCGAGGGTGCAGGCGAGGCGGATGTCCGCGATCGACGGGGTGTCTCCGTCGCCGATGAAGCCGTCCTTGACGAAGTACTTCTCGAACACGCCCAGCGGCTCCGCCAGGGCCTCCTCGCTCGCCTTGCGCGCGGCGTCCTTGTGCTCGTCGGAGGCCTCCGACGCGGCGACCTCGCCGGCGTACGACGGGAAGCCGAGGCGCGGGTAGGTCGCGCGCGCGACGAGCGGGTAGAGGGTCCCGGTGAAGTAGAAGTTCGCCGAGTCGATCAGCGCGCGGCGCTCGGGATCCGACGGGTAGAGGGCGTCGAGGCCGTGCTTGTTCGACAGGTACATCATGATCGCGCAGCTCTCCCACATGGCGCCGCGCGGGTGGTCCGCGAGCTCGATCGCCGGCGTGAGGTGCGCGGGGATCTTCGCCATGTACTCCGCGCTGCGGGTCTGACCCCAGGCGTTCGACTCCTCGAACTCGAGGCCGGCGGCGCGCAGGAAGACGCGCACGGTCATGTTGTTCACGCTCGGCGGAAGCATGTGCAGGTGGATGGACATCGAGTGACTCCTGTTCGCAGACCGCCGATCCGAGGCGGCTCCCGCGTGGCTACCACGGTTCGTCGGGCCTTGGCGAGACGGCGCTTCGAGCGACGCGACGCAGGCCGAGGCGGGCCTCAGAAGTGGGTCCGGACCCGAGCTCGATTGGCTTCGCGAATCGCGTCGCGCCGATCGCGGTCGAGGATCGCGCGGCGCAGCTCCGGCGTGTCGGCGACGACCGGGCTCGGAGCGCGGTAGTCCACCGTGACGAAGTACTCGCTGAACATCGTCTCGGCCGCAGTCGTCGTGTAGGGGAGCCGGTCTCCGGCGCCGAAGGTCGCGAGCTCGATGTGGCCCAGGTCGTCGATCGGCAGCCCGCCGACGATCGGGAAGACGGTGACGTCCGGGCTTCGGATGCTCCCGGTCACGACCCGCAGGGTCCCGCTCAGGGCCCAGTACATTCCGCCGCCGTAGGGATCGATGACCGCGAGACCCTCGTTGCGCACGTCCGCGTAGGGCACGGTGGTGTCATAGCCGTCGCCGTTGAAGACGTAGTGGAGCTCCGCCACTCGATCGAGGAGGGCCGACCCGCTCGCGTTGCCGTAGCCCAAGGCGATGCCTCCAGGCGCGATGCACGTGAGCGCGATGCCGAACGCCTCCATCACTTGGCTGTCATAGGAGACGAAGAAGGATCCTAGACTCCCGCCGCTGGCGTCGATCATCGCGACCTCACCGCTCACGCTGCAAAGCGAGAGCAGCGGGTCGTCGTTGCGCACCACGAAGTAGGCCTCGGTCAGGTCCCCCGTCGGGGTGACCGTGATGTTGAAAGTCACGAAGGAGACCACGTCCCAGCTCGCATGACCGACGTTGACCAGCGGGACATCCGGGAAGCGACGGTAGCCGGGCACGCCGGCGTCGCCCGACGACCCCGCGTCTCCGCCCGCGGAGCCTGAATCGGCTCCGGGGCCCCCGGAGTCGACGCCACCCGCTCCGGCGTCGATGCCCCCTCCCCCTCCAGCGTCGCCGACCGGACGGGAGTCGTCGCACCCGACAAAGGTGATGCTCAGGAGCGCCAGAAAACCCAATTGCCGCACGATCGACCCCCCCGGAAGATCGCGAGAGTAGATCGGCGTCGATCACGAATTCAAGGCAGACTGAACCAATTCGACAAACGCGACATGATCTTCTTCCGTGGGCGAATGACCCGCCCCACGCTGCTCGTGCCTCGTCGAGGCAACCCACAGCGATGCACCACGGGACACCGTAGGCAATCGACATACTTTGTGCGTTTTCAAATTGAGCAATCAGTGCGTCGACCTGGTCGCATCAACCACGAACCCGCGACGAACGTGGCTCGAACGCCACCGCACGAGGAGATCGTGAGCCGGAGCGGCGCGCGCGGATCGACATCCTGTGGACCCGACGGGAACGCCCGAATCGGCGCCGACGAGCCACCTCGCTGGGACGAGCGACGCGTTCGAGCCGAGGCGCGCGAGGTGGATGCGGAGGGGGTCGCTGACCACGAAGGGCCGCCTCCGAGGAGGGTGGATCGATCAGCGCGGCCTCACGGTCACGCTCCCCGGGCCGCGGCCGTGCACGCGGCCCACCCCGCGGCGTCGGTCGTGGTGACCGTGTCGCCGCCGATCTCGGCGCCGCTCGCGGTGATCCACGTGGCGTCCGCCGCGGCGCACTCGCACGGCGGGACCGCGAGGCGCGACGTGGGCGCGCGGCGCGGGTCGGATCCGAGCGCCGCGCGGGAGGCGATAGCCGCGGTATCGGCGGGGTCGGTCGATACGGACCACCGCGTGGGGCACGACCGAGAGCGGCGCCGGGGCCCAGCCGCCGAGGTAGGTGCTCTGGTACCAGACCCCGCCGTCGTATCGCCAGTAGGCGCCGTTCGCGTAGAACACGGCGTCGGGTTGGTTCGCCACCACCCACACGCCGGGTTGGACGTAGGCCATGCGGGGCGTCGCGGTGACCGTGGCGCGAGCCCGATAGCGGCCGCAGCCGAAGAGGACGAGCGGAGCGCAGAGGGCCAGGCCGAGCCACCCGAGCCCGATGTCTTTCGAGATTCGCATGCAGAGGGGAGGCGCACGCGCCGTTCCGTCACGCGTGCGGCGGTCGGTGGTGGCTGCCCGCGGCCCGTGGTGGGGCGAGGTGCCACGCGCGCGCAGAGCCGCCACACCCGGCCGCTCTCGTGATAGGCAACGTGCCAACGACAGGGAGGACGCGATGAAGTGCGTGCTGCTCGGAGGAAGCGGCGAGGTCGGGCGGGCCGTCGCGCGCGCGCTCGTCGCGAGCGACGTGTGCTCGAAGCTCACGATGATCGGCCGGCGGTCCGTCGACGACCTGGCCGGAGACGAGATCGAGCAGGTCGTCACCGACACCAGCGCCGACGACTTCGAGTCCGTCGTGGAGCGGGCCGCGCGCGGTCACGACGTGGCGATCAGCTGCATCGGCACCGGGAGCGGGACCGCCTCGATGTCCGAGGCGCGGCTGCTCGAGGTCGAGGTCGTCCTGATGGGCAAGTTCGCCCGAGGGTGCAAGGCCGCCGGCATCGAGATCTTCGAGCTGCTCACCGCCGTCGGCGTCGACGTCGGCAGCTCCCGCTCGCGGGTCAAGTACGTCCGCGTGCTCGGCAAGAAGCTCGACACGGTCATGGGCGTCGGCTTCGAGAAGCTCGCGGTCTTCAAGCCCGGGACCATCGTCGGCAACCAGAACACGCCGCGTTGGGTGACGCCCTTCACCGCCCTGATCCCGGACGCGCTCGGGTGGGGGAACATCCACCAGGACGACATCGCGAAGGCCTTCGTCGCGCACCTCGAGAAGGTGGCCCCTACCCAGACCGAGCGCGTCGTGTCCTATCAGAACCGCGAGATGAAGCAGCTCATCGGGAGCTGACGGGCTCTGTCTTTGTGACCCCGCCGCGGCGGTGCTATCGCGCGCCATGCTTCGCTGCCTCGGACTGGTGCTCCTCGCCTCGCTCGCCTTCGGCTGTGACTCTCGCTCCGCCAGCTGCGTGGCGGGCGAGTCGCAGGCGTGCTTCTGCAGCAGCGGCCTCGCGGGCGCGCAGGTCTGCAACGCCAGCGGGACGTTCGACGGCTGCGTGTGCGACGGCGCGCCGTTCGACGCGGGGCCGATGAGCTTCGACGGCTCGACGACGACCGACGCGGGGCCGACGGGGATCGACGCGGGGCCGACGGGGATCGACGCGGGCGCGCCCCGGGGCACGTGTGGCGCGCCGAGCACGGACGGCGGCAGCTGCGCGGGGCTCGCCGCCGAGCACCCGAGCTGGAGCCCGTCGGACCTGGCGGCCGCGTGCGAAGGAGCGGGCGGGGCCTGCGTCGTGGCGCTCGCCCGCAACCACGCGAGCTGGTCGGTGAGCGACCTGAACACCGCGTGCCGGGGAGACCTCGAGAACTGCGCCGGCCGACTCGCCAGCAACCACGCGAGCTGGAGCATCTCGGATCTCCGGGCCGCGTGCGAAGGCGCCGGCGGAGACTGCGTCGCCTCGCTCTCGGCGAATCACGCGAGCTGGTCGGTGTCCGACCTCCACACCGCCTGCGCGGGGGACTACGACGACTGCGCGGGGCGCCTCTCGGGCGACCACGCGAGCTGGTCCATCTCCGACCTCCGAAGCGCCTGCGACGGCGCGGGCGGGGACTGCATCCACGACCTCGCGAACGCGCACGCGAGCTGGTCGGTCTCCGATCTCCACACGGCGTGCAGCGGAGACTGCGGCGACTGCGCGGGGCGCCTCGCCGACGCGCACGCGAGCTGGTCGATCTCCGATCTGCGCGGCGCCTGCGACGACGAGGACGCCGAGTGCATCGTGACGAACGCGCGCTCGCACCCGAGCTGGTCGGTGTCCGATCTGCGCGCGGCCTGCCCGTGAGCTTGCGCGGCCAGCGCGTGCGCCGCAGAGACGGCGGATGCGCGCCTACGTGATCGAGACGCCCGGCGGCCCCGAGCAGCTCGTCCTCCACGAGATCCCGACGCCCGAGCCGGTCGACGGCGAGGTCCTCATCCGCGTGCGGGCCTTCGGGCTCAACCGCTCCGAGTGGTTCACGCGCCGCGGCGACTCGCCGAGCGTCCGCTTCCCTCGGGTGCTCGGCATCGAGTGCGTCGGGGAGGTCGTGGCCGCGCCTGGCACCGACCTCGATCCGGGCCAGCGGGTCGCCGCGATGATGGGCGGGATGGGGCGGGCGTACGACGGCTCCTACGCCGAGTACACTCGCGTGCCCCGCGCGCACGTGTTCCCGCTCGAGACCTCGCTCGACTGGGCGGTCCTCGGCGCCCTGCCCGAGATGCTGCAGACCACGAACGGGAGCCTGGTGAACGGGCTCGAGATCGAGCGCGCGAGCACCCTCCTCACCCTCCTCATCCGAGGCGGGACATCCTCGATCGGGCTGACCGCGCTCGCGCTCGCCAAGGACGCGGGGCTCGAGGTCGCGACGACCACGCGCACCTCGAGCAAGGAAGCCCTCTTGCGCGACGCGGGGGCGGATCACGTGCTCGTCGACGACGGCGCGCTCGCCCCGCGCGTGCGCGAGGTGTTCGAGGGCGGCGCGGACCGGGTGCTCGAGCTGATCGGCGCGACGACCCTCCGTGACTCGCTCCGCTGCGCGGCGCCCGGCGGCATCGTCTGCATGACCGGCATCCTCGGCGGCGCGTGGGTCGTCGACGGCTTCGAGCCGATGATCGACATCCCGACCGGCGTGAAGCTCACGAGCTACTCGGGTGGCTCCGACGACATCGCGCCCGAGGCGCTCCAGGCCTTCATCGAGAGGGTCGAGGCCGGCTCGCTCACGCCGAAGCTCGGCCCGTCGTGGCGCTTCGAGGAGCTCGTCGAGGCGCACCGCGCGATGGACGAGAACCGGTCGAACGGAAAGATGGTCGTCCTCGTCGGCTGACGCGGGGCTCAGGGGCGCGGCGCGAAGCGGTCCTGGCACCGCTCGAACCCCTCGGTCAGGTGATCTAGGAGCGCGCGGACGCGCGTGGTGCTCCGGAGCTCGTCCAACGTGAGCAGCCAGAGGTCGTGGGAGAACGCCTCGTCGACCTCGCTGATCCGGACGACGCCGGGCAGCGCGTCGCCCTCGAAGCACGCCATGAAGTGGACGCCGAGCCCGGTCCGGATCGCGAGCTCGCGCGACCGGGCGCTGTCGTCGAAGCGCATGACGATCCGCGCGCCGGGGGCGTTGGCGGCGAGCCAGCCGTCGAACCAGCGCGTGTCCATCCGCTCGTCCCACCCGATCCACGGGTAGTCGCCGAGCTTCGCGTCCGGCCCGACCGCCTCCATGAGCGACTCCGCCGCGTAGACGGCGAACTGCACGCGCCCGATCCGGCGCCCCACGAGGTGCTCGGGCGGCCGGTTCGTCATCCGGATCGCGACGTCGGCCTCACGGCGCGTCAGCGACACCCGCTCGAGCGGCGTGGTCACCGTGAGCTCGACCAGCGGATAGCGCGCGACGAACGACGCGAACAGATCGTGGAAGCCCGCGTACACCATGTCCATCGTCGAGACGCGCAAGGAGCCTTGCAGCTGTGCGTCACGACCCAGCACGCGGTTCTCGGCCGCGAGCACCTCGGCCTCGACGCGCTCGGCGACGGTGACGAGGTCCTGCCCCGCGACGGTCGCGACGAACCCGTCCGGGGTGCGATCGAACAGGCGGACCCCGAGGCGGCTCTCGATCGCGCGCAGCTTTCGGCCGACCGTCGTGTGCGTGACGCCGAGCTGCTTGGCGGCCTTGGCGAGGGTGCCCGAGCGCCGAAGCGCGAGGAGGTAGCGGAGCTCGTCCCAGTCCACCCGAGCATTCTTGCACGGCCGGAGCACATTTACGGCTCTTCCACGCGCACGGATGCACGCCTATCTCGGAGGTATGGCAAGCAACGAAACCGAGCTGGCGTGGGCGGGCCCCGCGGGCGCGATGGTCATGGATTCCGCCGAGATCCGCGCGATCGTCTACGAGTCGTACGGGGCCCCGGAGGTCGTCACCCTTGCCCGCGTCGCGCGGCCGGCGGTGGGTCCCCGGGACGTCCTCGTCGAGACCCGCGCGACCGAGGTCAGCTCCGGCGACGCGCGCCTGCGGACCGCGACGTTCCCCGCGGGCTTCGGCACGCTGGGCCGACTCATGGTCGGCTGGTCGCGCCCGCGCCGCCACGTGCTGGGCGTCAGCGTCGCCGGTGTGGTGGTCGAGACCGGCTCCGAGATCACCGAGGTCTCCGCTGGCGACCGGGTCGTCGGCATGACGGGCCTCGCGCTGGGAGCGCACGCGGAGCTCTGCGGGCTGTCCGCCGATCACTGCCTCGTCCGGTTGCCCGACGAGGTCGGCTTCGAGGACGCCGCCACGCTGCCGTTCGGAGGCCTGACCGCGCTCACTTACCTCGAGGGGAAGCTCGCGGTGCGACCGGGCGAGCGCCTGCTCGTGATCGGCGCCTCGGGCGCCGTCGGCGCGGCGGCCGTGCAGCTGGGTCGCCTCCTCGGCGCGCACGTCACCGGCGTGTGCAGCGCGGGCAACGCATCGCTCGTGAAGGGCCTCGGCGCCGAGCGGGTGATCGACTACCGATCGACCGACGTGTTCGCGTCCTCGGAGCGCTGGGACGTGGTCCTCGACACCCTCGGGCTCGCGCCGCTGAGCGACCTGCGTCGCGTGACGACACCGCGCGGTCGCATCGGCCTCGTCGCGGCGGGCGTGCCGCAGATGCTCGCCGGGGCGCTCGTGAACCTGACGAGCCGGCAGCGCTGCCGGTTCGGCCCGTCTTCGGAGGACCCGCGACAGTTGCAGCGGCTCGTCGAGTGGGTCCGCGACGGCGAGTACGCGCCCCTCATCGACTGCGTGCTCCCCCTGGAGCGAGCCGCCGAAGGGCACGCCCGCGTCGACACCGGGCACAAGCGCGGGAGCGTCCTCCTCTCGGTCGGGTCGCGCTGACTAGCGCGACTCGCGCTCCCAGCGCTCGAAGCTCTCGAGCCACAGGCGCGCCACCGCGTCGGGCGGCGGCTGGAAGACGCCGTCGGCGACGTGGACGTCCTCGAGCCCGCTCCCCTCGTCCACCGTGAGGACGAGCCCGCGATCGTCCGAGCCGAGGGTGACGATGCTCTCGTAGACGCGGCCGCTCGCGACGAAGCGGCTCGGCAGGACCGCCTCGAGGCTGAACAGCCAGCCCGCGCCCGTGTCCTCGTGCATGCGCTCGCCGCGCTCCGTCGCGATGGTGAGGCAGTCGTCGTAGGTCCGCGCCGCGCGCGGATCGAGCGGATCGACCATCTCCTCGAAGGCCGCTCCGTCGCGCCAGCCGACGCGCACGAAGCCGCCTCCGTACTCCGTCTCGAGGGGGCCCACCACCGCGCAGTCGGCGGGCTCGGCGTGCGCGAGCCAGGTCTCGAAGGCCTCGACGCTCGGGCGCAAGGTCGCCGCGTCGGCGGTGCTCCCGTAGCTCGGACCGCTCTGCGCGGAGTACGCGCAGAAGCGGACCCCGCGCTCGGTGTCCTCGACCGCGTACTCGAAGAGCGCGTCGCCCGAGTCGAGGGGGGCCGGCCCGAGCCGCGCCCAGAGCCGGGCGAGGAAGCCGCCGGGGGACTGCGCGTCGTCGAGCGACTCGGCGCTGACCTCGTGGCGCGCGAAGATCTTTCCCCCGCAGAGCGGCTCCTCGACCCGGACGAAGCGCCCCTCGGCCGGCACCTCGTCGCAGCCGGCGCAGCCGAACGTGAGCCAAGCCGCGATCAGCGCAGGGAGCGTGCGACGCACCGGTCAGCCTACGCCGTGACGCGCGTCCTCTTCCCGCCGAGAAGGAGGGAAGATCTGCGCCGTTCCGTCGCACAATGGGCGACGTGGAGCCCCGATGAACCAGCCCAACCCGGCGCCGGCCTTTCGCAAGATCGAGTTCAACGCGCTCGATCCCCACACTCGCCAACGCTTCACCGACGCCACGCACGGGCGCGGGAAGCCCGCGCCGATCTTGACGCAGGCGAGCTCGACGGTCGGCGCGATGATCGGCTGGTCGTTCGTCTCCCTCGCGGGCATCGCCGTCGTGCTCGGCGCCGCGGTCGCACAGTTCGCCGACATCCGCGACTACGACCAGCCCTTCGTCTTCATGGGGGTGTACGCGGTGGGGCTCTTCCTCGTCGCGTGGGGCATCCTGCGGGCGGTCCGCACGTCGAGGCTCGCCGCGAACATCCCGTTCAAGCGCGGCCGCTACGTGTTCCCGACCGACCTGGTCATCGCCACCGACACCAAGCTGACCATCGTGCCGATGGGGCGCCTCCTCAAGCTCGACGGCGTGCACCGCCACGTCAACGGCGTCTACCAGGGCACCGATCTGAACTTCCACTTCGAGGGCTACGGCCGCGAGTACTTCACCGTCCGCGGCAAGATGCTCGCGGAGCAGATCATGGACGACCTGCGCTACTCGCAGCAGAACATCAGCCAGGCCGTCCAGCTCCAGGACCTCGACGCGCTCGCGCGGATGGACGTGTTCTTCGACGCGCGCATCACCGAGCAGTGGAACGACCCGCTCGTCGCCGACCGGCTCGCCCACGAGGCCCTGGCGCCCGATCCCAGCGGCGGCCCCTCGACGTACCGGACCGCCGACAAGCCCGTCGACGCGGACGTCCACAAGCAGGGTGTGATCGCGAGGCCCGCGGGCAAGCTCGTCGAGCGCGCCGCCGTCGTGGCGCTCGGCGCGGTCGTGCTCGCGCCGCCGATCTGGATCGCCCGCAACTTCGCGAGCGACGAGGCCGCGTTCGCCGAGGTCCAGCGTCGGGACGCGACCTGGGGCTACCAGGCGTACGCCGCCGGGCACGGGCTCCACGAGGACGAGGTCGTCGACGAGCTGCTCCCGGAGGCGGCGTTCGCGGAGGCTCGACGCGAGGGCACCGTCTCGGCGCTGCGCACCTTCGTGCGGGAGCACCCCGACAGCGCCCGCGTCGAGGAGGCCCGCGCCGCGATCCACGAGCGCTTCGTGCAGGTCCGACAAGACTTCTTGAGCCAGGCCGCCACCGGCGACCCGACCATGCCCGTCTTCATGGGCCGCCTCCTCGCGTGGCTCGAAGCGCACGACTCGCCGCCGGTCCGCGTCCGCTTCCTCGCGCCGAGCGCGGAGGTGCTCGTGGCGATCGATCAGAACCTCGACGTCTTCGGCGAGGTGCAGGGCGTCACCGGCGGCATCGCCCCCGTCTCGCCGCACTTCACCGAGGCGCGGAGCGCGCCGCGCGAGACGCGGATCACGCAGGTCCTGCAGCGCGGCTTCGCGCCGATCTTCCCCGAGGACGTCATGCAGCTCGAGCACGCGGGGCGCGTCGACGAGGGCGAGCAGGCGCAGGCGATCACGCAGCCGACCTTCGACGTCAGCTACTCGATCCGCCCGAGCGGGAGCGTCTACACCTCCGACAGCTCCGCGCGCGGCTTCGTCGGCATCCGCATCGAGTTCCACATCGAGATGCACATCCCCGACTCGACCGACACGTGGGGCTTCGACACCTCGGTCGAGCCGCCCGAGCACTTCACCGTGCACAGCTACGCGGACATGGACCCGACCGGCGACAGCGCCTACCGCGACGGCCTCGTCTACTCGGTGATGGCCGACCGCGCGTTCGATCAGCTCGGCAACCAGCTCGCGCTGACCTTCTTCCGGCCCGACACCAACGCCTACAACCAGGCGCAGGTCGCGGCCGAGCGCGACCGGCGCGGGGACGCCGAGCGCGGCGGCCTCCCGCCGATCCCCGACGGGCTCAGCCCCGAGCTCCGCGACGCCCTGCAGCGCCTCCGCGACCAGCGTCGCGGGTTCTAGTCGAGCGCCTGGTCGAGCTCAGGGCGCGAGGAACGCGTCGAGCAGCGCCTGGCCGATCCGCACGGCCTCGTCGTGGTCCTCGTTGCGCGTCACCCGCGTGCCCGCGCCGGTGAACACCAGGTAGGTCACCCCCGAGTCGACGCCGCCGGTGCGCGGGTTCGAAGGGATGCCGAGGGCCTCCGCCATCGCGAAGGAGCCCTCGCCGATGATCGCGGCGGGGCCCGCGTCGCCGAAGATCCCGAACACCATGCGGTCGCGGTAGAGCACGAGCGCGACCTGTCCGGTGCGGATGCCGTAGTCGGCGTAGCGGAACCGCGAGCTCGCGAGCGGGATCACGATGAACGGCAGCGTGCTCGCGTCGAGCGGGCGACCCATCGAGTCGACGCCGCTCGTGTCGGGCAAGTAGTCCGGGTCCGACATGCAGATGGCGCCGCGGCCCCCGTCGCAGTCCACGTCGAAGTCGGCGTCCCACCAGATGACGGAGTCGGTCTGGCAGATGGGGACGTTCGAGGTGCCGCCGACGTCGCGCGCGTAGTCGCCGCCGATGCGCGTGCAGCTCCCGAGGCGCGCGATGACGTCCGCCGGCGTGGCGGTGCCCGGCATGCTCCGAGGCAGACAGCACTGGATCTCGGTGGGCCCCGGGCACAGCCCCATCACCGGCATCGAGGCGGGGGGCGCGCAGTCCGCCACGTCCATGCACGTGCCCATCGCCTCGCCGAGCATGCAGGACCCCCAGCCCGCGTCGGCCGAGGCGCTCGCGTCGGAGCCCGCGTCGACAGGGGCCGCGGCGTCCATCGCCGCGGCGTCCACCGCGCCCGCGTCCGCGCCCGTCGCCGCGTCCACGCCCGCCGCCGCGTCCATCGCCGCGACCCCCGCGTCCTCGTCCACGCGCGCGTCGGTCGGCGACCCGAGCGAGCCGTCGCAGCCGACGAGGTGAAGGGCCAGCAGGGCGAGCGCGAGATGGTGAGGCGTTCCCAAGCGCACAGCTTACCCCGGACCCGAGCGCGACCTCACGACGACGGAATGTCTCGCCTCGCGCGGCTCGATGCCGAGTTGGCGAAGCCCGAGGTCGAAGAGAACCTCGGCGCGCGCGCCCCGAGGGCGGCACGTGCCTTGCGGAACGGCCGGCCCATGAAGACACGACTGTTCCTCGCCGCGACGATCCTCGGCATCGCCTCCCCGGCCCTCGCGCAGGACCTCGCCGAATCGCCCTCGCTGATCTGCCTCGACGACCTCGACGTGGAGCGCGCCTCCGACGTGGCGCGCCAGGTCGCGCCGCGCGCGAGGGTGTACGCCCACCACGAGTCCAACTGCCTCGTGGTCGTCGGCCACGCGGAGCGCGTCGCGATGATGCGCGACCTCCTCGCGGAGCTCGAGCAGCGCGCGCGGGCCCGCTCGACCCGGTGATCAGGGCGCGCTCGGCGCGGCCTCGGCCGGCGGATCGATCGGCTGCACGTGGTAGCCGACGATCAGGGGCAACGTGTGTTGCCCGATCGTGCGAGCGCCCACGACCCATCCGTCGATGCGCGCGACGACGCCGCCCTCGAAGGGGAGCATCGGCGGGATCGTGCTGAGCACGTAGAGCGGATCGACCCACTGCTCGCCGGAGCGGCGGGTCAAGAGCGGCAGGATCCAGAGCCGCGGCCCCGCGGTGCGGACGAAGCCGACCTGCCCCTCGAAGCTCGCGCGCTCGTTCGCGTGCGCGTCCGCGTCGGCCCGCAGCTCCGCGTAGGTCGGGGCGGGCAGCGCGCGCCGGCGCTCGAGCGTCTGCAGCCGCAGCGCGGTGGGCATCCGATAGAGGCCCGCGGCCTCCTGTCGCGCGCGCGCGATCGCGCGCGGCGGGACGCCGAGGCGCAGCGGCTCCGAGACCTCCGGATCCGCGGGCGCCTCCGCGGCGGCCGCCGGAGGATCGGGGGTCGCCTCGGGCTCGCACGCCGTCAGCGCGAGCGCCGCCACGAGCCAGGCGGCCTTCACCGGTCGCTCGCCTCGACCCGCAGCCGCGCGCGCAGCTCGTCGACCGGCATCGCGAGCAGCGCCTCGTAGGGCGTGTCGTCGAGGTAGAGCGAGCGCGCCTTCACGCCTCGGACGAACGCGCGCAGGGTGCGCCAGGGACACAGCACGCCGAGGAATAGCGCGCTGACGTTGTTGAGCCAGACGAACCAGTGCAGCGATCCCGCGCCGAGCTCGAAGGCGCCCATCTCGGCCTCCCCGCGCAGGTCGGTGCCGTAGCCCGTGACGACGTGGTGGAGGTCGTGCTTGGCGAGGAGGTGGCGCTGGAACTTCGGGTTCGGCATGTCGACGGACGGCAGCCCGAAGACGCTGACCTGCAGGGTCTCCATCACCATCGCGTCGCCGCGGAACCCGTTGGCGGCGTGATAGCGCGCGAGCGCTTCGGCGACCGTCTCCACCGGTGCTAGGTTGACGCGCTCCGATGGCCAAGGACAAGGAACGGCTCCCCGGTCGGCTGGCGAGGACGCTCAAGGTCGGCCTCCTCGGCGGGCGCGTCGGGTCGAGCTACCTCGGGGGCAAGCTCGGCGACGTCTTCCGGAGCGAGGAGTCGAAGACCACCGCGCGGATCGGCCGGCACGTCGACAACGCCAAGCGCATCGCCGAGACGATGACGCAGCTCCGCGGGCCGCTGATGAAGGTGGGCCAGCTGATGAGCACCCACGCGGAGGCGCTCCCCGACGAGATGGTGAAGCTGCTGACGCCGCTCCAGACCTCGGCCCCGCCGATGGCGTTCGCCACGATCCGCGAGGTGCTCGAGGCCGACCTCGGCGGCACGGTCGAGGAGCTGTTCGAGAGCTTCGGCGAGGAGGCGGTCGCCGCCGCGTCGCTCGGCCAGGTGCACCGCGCGCGGCTCCGCGACGGCGCCGACGTGGCGGTGAAGGTCCAGTACCCGGGCGCTGTCGCGAGCGTCGAGGGCGACCTGTCGAACATCCACCTCGCCACCAAGATGGTGAAGGGCCTGCTCTCGGATCTGCTCGGCCAGAGCCGCTTCGACGTGACGCCCTTCGCGGAGGAGCTCGCCGAGCACCTCGTGCAGGAGACCGACTACTGCCGCGAGGCGTACAACGCGAAGCTCCTGTACGCGCTGCTCGCGGAGGACCCCGAGCTGCTCGTGCCGCGGGTCCACGACAGCCACTCGGGCCTGCGGGTCGTGACCTACGACTGGGTCGAGGGCGAGCCGCTCGACTGGGCGCTCGAGCACCAGGATCGGGCCGTGCGCGAGCGCGTCGTGCTGCAGCTCCAGCGCGCCTTCTGGCTCCAGTTCTTCGGCGGCGGGCTCCTCCACGCGGACCCGCACCCGGGCAACTTCAAGGTCATGGCCGACGGCCGCCTCGGCATCCTCGACTACGGCTGCGTGAAGATCTTCGACGAGCCGTTCCTGCGCGCGTTCGGCGAGATGATGCACGCCGAGATGGCGAACGACGAGGAGCGGCTCCGCGACGTCTTCGTCGAGCTCGGCCTGATGGAGGATCGCGACAGCGCCACGGAATTCGAGGACATGCGGATGATCGCCGCCTACTTCTCGGCCGGCGTGCGCGAGGACCGCGTCTTCGACTTCGCGGAGTTCGACTACACCGCGGCGGGCCGCGATCTCATCAAGCACTTCCTCACCCGGCGGCGCCCCCCACCGGCGCAAAAAGACTTTCTCTTCTTGAGCCGCGTGGTCCTGGGCTACTACGAGTACTTCGCCCGCGCGAAGGCCTGCATGAACTTCCACGAGTACGTGAGGCCGTTCTTCGCGGCGGGGTTCACCGAGCGCCGGATCGAGATTCCCCCCTGGGGTTGACGCGCGGCGCTCACGGGCAGAGGCAGGTGCCGCCGTAGATCGTGCTGACCGCGCCTCCGTCCCCCTGCGGGCAGAAGGTGCATGGCTCGGGGATCCCGAGCGAGGGGCAGGTCCAGCCCGGCTGGACGTCCGGGGTCGAGGAGCCGGAGCACACGGGCAGGCCGGCGTCGTCCGGGCTCGCGACGCTCGAGGTGCAGCCGGTCGCGACGAAGAGAGCCAGAGCGCAGAGAAGGAAGATGCGTTGCATGCGCTCGGACCTGGCAAGTCGCGGGCCAGCTCTACCTCTCGACGAACCCGCGGCCTCGATGCCAGAACGTGCCGCCCGTGGGGGCGTCCCCGCCCGCGGCGTCCCATGAGACCGCCCGCGGCCGCGCACGCGCTAAGCTCCCGCGCCATGACGAACGGTCCCCTCAACCTCGACGAGCTGCGCGCGAGCGCGGAGTCGAAGCTCGACAAGAACGCTTTCGACTACTACGCGAGCGGCGCGCACGACGAGCACACGCTCCGCGAGAACCGCGCGGCGTTCTCGCGCATCGCCATGCGCTACCGCGTGCTCGTGGACGTCTCGAGGCGAGACGCCTCCACCGAGGTGCTCGGGCTGCCGCTGTCGATGCCCGTGATCATCGCGCCGACCGCGTTCCAGAAGATGGCCCACCCCGACGGCGAGCTCGCCACCTCGCGCGCGGCCGCGTCGGCGGGCATCGCGATGATCAACAGCACGCTCTCGAACACCCCCGTCGAGGAGGTGGTGAAGGCGGGCTCGGCGCCGATCCTGTTTCAGCTCTACGTCTACAAGGACCGCGGCGAGACCAAGGCGCTGATCGAGCGCGCGGAGGCCGCGGGAGCGCGGGCGCTCGTGCTGACGGTCGACGCGCCGCTGCTCGGGACGCGCGAGCGGGACCGGCGCAACCACTTCCGGCTCCCGGAGGGTCTGAAGGTCGCGAACATGACCGCCGCGGGGATGGGCGACCTCCCCGACGTGGCCGACTCCGGCCTCGCCGCCTACGTCGCCCAGATGCTCGATCCGTCCTTGTCGTTCGCGGATCTCGAGTGGCTCAAGTCGATCACGAAGCTCCCCCTCTTGGTGAAGGGCGTCGTGCGCGGCGACGACGCGATCCGCTGCGTCCAGCACGGCGCGGACGGAGTCGTCGTGTCGAACCACGGGGGTCGGCAGCTCGACACCAGCGTCGCCACCATCCGGGCGCTGCCCGAGGTCGTCGACGCCGTCGGCGATCGGACGACGGTCCTCGTCGACGGCGGCGTCCGCCGCGGCACCGACGTCATCAAGGCGCTCGCCCTCGGCGCGCAGGCCGTCCTCATCGGCCGCCCCGTCCTGTGGGGCCTCGCCCACGCCGGCCAGGCGGGCGTGGAGAGAGCGCTCGCGATCCTCGCCGAAGAGATCGACCTCGCGATGGCCCTGTGCGGCTGCCCCGACGTCGCCTCGATCACCCCGGACCTCATCGCGCCCTGATCCACTCTTGGGGGACGGATCGAACTTTTCGAACTTTCGCTCGGGGAGAACGACGGCTTGTTGTTCTCTCGCGCGCTGCGCGCGCGAGGCGGGCGGGGCCGCGGGGACGATCTTCTTCAGTTTCTTCAGGCGGCCCCGCTCGGTTGGGCAAGGGAGAGTGGCGTCGACTCCGCGAGCTGTCGTTTTCTCGCGCGCTGCGCGCGCGAGGCGGGGGCTTCGCCCCCGATGCTGTGGGACGGTGCGGACGCTTGCCACGTGCGGGTCCGTGGGAGTTCTGTCCCCCAGGGGGACCCCGGTCCCCCTCGCCGGCGGCGCCGTCTCACCCCCTCGGCCTCCGTCTCCGGCGCTGCGCGCCTACGACGGAGGGGCGGCGCTTCGCGCCGTCGGCGCGCGGAGCGCGCCGGTCGGTCGGGCCGCGCTGCGCGCGGCCACGACCTCCATGCGACTCGAGCGGTGGGGCGGCGGCTTTTGGAGGAGCTGCGGGGACGATCTTCTTCAGTTTCGTCAGTAGGCGGGCCGCTCGGCTGGGCAAGGGAGAGTGGCGTCGACTCCGCGAGCTGTCGTTTTCTCGCGCGCTGCGCGCGCGAGGCGGGGGCTTCGCCCCCGATGCTGTGGGACGGTGCGGACGCTTGCCACGTGCGGGGCCGTGGGAGTTCTGTCCCCCAGGGGGACCCCGGTCCCCCTCGCCGGCGCCTTCGGCGCCGTCTCACCCCCTCGGCCTCCGTCTCCGGCGCTGCGCGCCTACGACGGAGGGGCGGCGCTTCGCGCCGTCGGCGCGCGGAGCGCGCCGGTCGGTCGGGCCGCGCTGCGCGCGGCCACGACCTCCATGCGACTCGAGCGGTGGGGCGGCGGCTTTGGGAGGACGCGTAGCCGCCGCGGACTTGGGCTCGGGCTCGGGCTCGGGCTCCGACTCGGACTCGGGCTCGGACTCGGACTCGGGCTCGGGCCCGGTCGACCCTCAGCTGGCGCGTCTCCTGCCGATCACTGCGTCGACCCACGCCTCGCTCCGTCGCCACAGCTCACGGGCCAGCTCCGGGTCCTGGGCGAGGGCGCTCGGCGCCCGTGGGCCCTCCGCGTCGTAGAGCCCGCCGTTCACCGCGTCCGGTGACGTCGCGCAGAACCGGGATGGCCGCGCTCCCTCCGTCGGGGTCTTCATTCGCCAGGTCCACAGCTGTCGCAGGACACAAGGGACGTTGCGGTAGGCCTCGGACGCGACGTCCCCCGGGTCGGCGGCGACGCTGCGACGCCCGGTGCCCTCGAAGCGCCGCGACAGCTCGAGGTGGAAGAGCATCACACAAAGCTTCGAGGTGGCGTACTCACCGAGGCCGAGCCGACTCCCCGTGGGCCGCCGGAGCGCGTCGAGGTCGAGCGAGCGCACGCCCTCGTGGCTCCCCGAGCCGAGGTGCACGACCCGCGCGTCGGGCGTCAGCGCCGGCATCAGCGCGCGCGTCAGCGCGAAGTGGCCGAGGTGGTTGACCCCGAACGCCAGCTCGAAGCCGTCCTCCGTCTCACCGCGCGCGCCCGCGACGGCGGCGTTGTCGATGAGGACGTCGACGGGCTCCACCGCGATGCGGGCCGCGGCCTCGCGCACGCTCGCGAGCGACGCGAGATCGAGGAGCACGAGCTCCGCGCGCTCCCCGATGGACTCGAGCGCCGCGGCCCCCCGCGCCGCGCTCCGGCAGGCGAGCACGACGCGCGCGCCCTCGCCGGCGAGCGCCTCGGCGGTGGCGCGGCCGACCCCCGTGTTCGCGCCGGTGATGACGACCCGGCGTCCCTCGAGGTCACCGCTCACAGGAGCGAGACCCCCGCGCCGATGCCCGCCCACATCACCGCGCCGGGGATGGATCCGAGCGCGGCGATCCAGAGCTGCCTTTTCGCCGGGACCCGACGCGCGCCCGCGGCGAGGTTCGCGAGGTGAAAGCCCATCGGCAGCCAGCGCACGCACACGAGGAAGACCGGGTGGGTCACGGGCAGGCGCCGCAGCCACGCCGGGAGCTTCGCGACCCGCTCGTCGAGGTCCACGTCGGCCGCGCCACGGCGCGCGAGCGCGTACTGGATCATCGAGCCGATCGTCCACCCAGCCCACGTCATGACGCTGCCGGCGAGCCAGCCGTAGGTCGCCGAGCTGACCAGCGCGAACAGCTCGCTCGGGAACGGCGCCGCGCTGAGCGCCGCCTGGATCGCGACCATCACCGCGGGGGCGAGGAGCCCGAAGCGCTCGACGAGCGCGTCCGGGCCGCCGATCGAGTCGACCCAGCGCTCGAGCCCGAAGGCGCCCGCGAGGAACGCGACGACGAGCCACGGCCCGGGGCGACAGAGCGTACGCGTCAACATTCGTTGACCCGCCCCGGCTCGAGCTCGTCGCGCAGGCAGCGCGGGGGCTTGAGCATCCAGTCGTTGAGGAAGGGCCCGAAGAGCTGCTGGATCATCCCCGCGCCGACGTCCGCGAGCATGCCCCAGGCGACGATGGTCTCGCCGCGGTACGCGGTGAGCGTCATGAAGCCGCGGCCCGAGCGAAGCTCCGACGGCCGGCTCCGATCGAGCTCGAAGCGCACCGTGTGCTCGGCGTCGTCGAAGCTCATGCGGGTGTAGTAGTCGGCGGTCGCGATCCCCATGCTGTGGTGCATCTGAAGGACGGCGCCGTCCTCGGTGCGCTCGACCACGCGGACCCGCTCGAGCGAGGGGATCAGGCGCGGGTACACGCGGGTGTCCCGCAACGTGCGCCAGACGCGATCGATGGGGGCGCGGACTCGGATCCAGCTCGTGCCGCCGAACAGGCGGCTCCGGCCCTCGGTGCGCCCGCCGTCGCGGCGGACGAGCTCACCCGCCAAGAGCTGACGGCGCTCGGCGGGGCTGAACTCGCTGGACTGCGCCAGGCCGGAGGCGGCGAGGAGCGAGCTGGCCAGCAAGGTGAGAACGGCGGCGACGCGCGCGTGGCGCTCGGGTGCGGTCATGGAGCTGGGATGCACGCGAGGCCGTAGACGGCTCACGAAGGTCGTCGCCAGGGCGCCAGCCTCACGAGGTCCTCACCGAGTCGAGCGCGGGCGGGGCTCGACCCCCAGAGTGACCCGGTGTGGAAGAGGAGCATCGCCGGAGCGCTGTGGCTCGTCGCCTGCGCGGAGGGCCCGGTGCCGGCGAAGGCGACGTCCACGCGCGAGCTGTCGCCCCCGCGCCCGAGCCCCGTCGAGCTCGACGCCCTCGAGCAGATCGAGCAGATCGAGCAGATCGAGCCGACCCCGACGGCCCCGCAGGCCCCGCCGACCGCCCCCGCCGAGCCGGCGCCCACGAGCACCTCGGGATCCGCGCGCTCGCTGTCGGACGCCGAGGTGCGCGCGATCGTCTGTCGCCGACCCCGACCGGCGACCCCCGTGCCGCCCCAGCCGGGGGGACGGTTTCGGCCGAACGAGGTCTGGGAGCCCACGCTCGTGCTCCTCGCCGCGTGCGGGACGATGCTGCGGGTGAGGGGCACGGTCCTCTACGACGCTTGCGAGCCCGACACCGAGATCGGTGATCTCGCGACGCTCGGGCGCATCGACCGGATGCGGATCCCGGGCTCCCGACGAGGCGTGACACCGCTCGAGCGCCGGTGGGCCGAGCGGTGGCGAACGCATCGCCCGACGGCCTGCGCGGGTGTGACGTACGTGCAGCCGATCGACACGCGGACCTCCGAGCTCCTCGCGCGCCGCGTCCACGCGATGGTCGTCGGCTCGAGCGCCCTCGCGCACGCCTGGATCTACGACGACCCCACGCCCCTTCGCATCCAAGAGGGGCACACGCCCTGACGCGAGACGTGAGCTTCGAGCGCCTCGTCGACGAGGTCCTCACGCACCTGCTCGCGCTGCTCCCACCGCCACGTTGGCGCGTGGCTGGCGAATCGAAGGAAGGCCCAGAGAAGCGCCCCCGTATTTGTCGCCGCATGCGTCTTCGCCTGGTCGCCTTCCTTCCCTTCCTGCTCGCCGGATGCAGCCGTTGCGCGCCGCCCCGGCCCGTCGAGGAGCCGCTGCCCGAAGAGGAAGCGGCGGCCGCGCCGAGCGTCGATCCTCCGATCGCGGCGCCGATCCCGTTGAACCTCGTCATCGAGCACCCGCCCGCCGTCGCCGAGGTCCAGGAGTCGCCGGCCGCGTGTACGGCGCGCGGCTCCGTCGAGGGTCCGGAGCGCGGCGGCATCGCCGAGGCGGTCGCCGTCGGCCCGGCCGGCGCCGCGGCCGTCTACCCGACCGATCGGCTCCCCAACGAGGACTCGACGGCGACGGTGCAGCTCCTCGGACCCGACGGCGCGGCGCGCGAGCCGGCGGAGCTGACGATCCGCGGGCTGTTGACCCGGATGGAGCCCCTCGAAGACGGCTTCGTGATCGTCACCGGCTTCAACGACTTCAGCGTCGGCCTGGTCCGGCACTACCACGCGTACGTGATCGACGGGGCGGGGCGCTTCGGCGGACACGTCGAGGTCACGCCGGAGGGCTACAGCCAGCTCGACGGCATCGGCTCGGGCGGCCCGGGCGTCCTGCGCTTCTTCTTCGCGCCCAACCCCAGCTTCGACCTGCCGATGGTCGTCGTCGAGGTCCGGCGCGGCGACGGAGGTGAGCTCGTCCGCAGCGACGTCTCGCTGCCCGTCCACGTGCTGCGCCCAGGCGCCGCGGGCCGCTCGATGGTCGTCGCGCTCCCGCCCGCCGAGGCCGCGCTCGCGCTCGTGCTCCACCCCGACGCGGGCCCCGAGCTGCTGCGCGGCGGCGACATCGCTTCCGTCGAGGCGCTCGCCGACGTCCGTGGCTCGTGGCTCGTCGGCAACCCCGTGCGCGCCGTCCTTACGGACGAGGGCACCGTCCTGCACGTCGCCGGAGACGGTGGCGGCGTGTTCGCCGTCGAGGAAGACGGCGTGCGCCGGCTCGAGGGCGCGCCGCAGCTCGCGACGGGCCTCGGCGAGGAGGCGCCAGTCCTCGTCCGCATGGTCGGAGGACAGGTCGAGGTCGTGGACACCGACTCCCCTCAGGCCGCGACCGGCGCGATCGCCTGGCACGGAACGACGATGGCCCACCTCGCCGGGCAGCGGCTCAGCCTGCTCTCCTGCGCTCGATAGCAGGCTGCCAAGAGCAGCCTGCTTCCGTGCCGGGCGCGAAGCGCGCATGCCCGTGCCCGTGCCCGTGCCCGAAGGCTTGGATCGATAGCTAGATCACGGCGCCTGCGCCTCGAGCGCCTCGCCGGTCCACGCGTACCGGGTGACGTCTGGGCTGCCGCGCCGGTGCGGCTCGGACACCGACACGGGGAAGTAGGCGTCGTCGACGCTCTCTCCGAGCCGAACGCGGGTGTGCCCCTCTTCGTCGACCTGGACCGCGCGGGTCCACACCGGCCTGCGTCCCCCGAGGGCGATCGCGGCGTAGCGCGTCTCGAGCTCGGTCGCGTCGAGCGCCGCGTTCGCGTCGACGACGCCGACGACGACGAGGGTCTGACCGCCGTGCGGGGTGGTCGTGGTGAGGCGCAGGTCGCGCAGCTGGCCGGGCGTCTCGTACCGGAGGAGCTCCGCCCCGACCTGGCAGGCCGCGTCGTCGAGCTCCATCACGAGCGTGCGCGTGCGGCCACCCACGGCCCCCGCGAAGAGCACCGCGTCGACGTTCGCGCCGCCGCGCCGGACCTGCGTGAGCACGGTGAACGGCTGCGCCGGTGGATCGAACCCGGCCGGGGCGCGCGGCCGGCAGCTCGGGGCCTCGCGCAGCAGGCTGCGACCGACCGCGCCGTGGCCGAGCGGCGTGTCCACCTCGACCTGCCGATCGCTGGAGCGGGGATCCGTCTGCGCGACCAGCGCGCCTTCGGGCAGCACCGCGAGGATCGGGCCGTGGGGATCCTGGAACGCGCGCAAGAACATCTCCTGCCGCACCACCCGCCACGCCGGCGCGAGCGGCGCGAGCGCCTCCGGGGCATCGAACGGGGCGGCCGTCGCGCCGAGGCTCGTCGCGATCCGCTCGGCCGTCGCGGAGTCGTCGCCGATCAGGACGAGGCGGCCGAGCCCCGGCCCGACCGCGCTGATCGCGACGCGCCGCGCGTCCGCGTCCGCGAGGGTCTGCCACTGCGCCAGCAGCCGAAACGGCGGCGCGACGTGGGACACGGCGACCCCGTCGACCTGCGCGGGGGCGGGTGGCTCGACGGCGCGGCCGGCGAAGAGGCCGCGCAGCGGGCCGTGCTCGGGGATCAGGTCGGCGACGGCGTCGTAGGCCAGCTCCGGCCCCTCGTAGGGCATCTCCATCGGGCCGCTGTCGACCTGCGCGAAGCGTCCACGAACCTTGCTTCGATCGAGCTCGAGGAACATGGAGTCGCACGACGCGTGGTACGGCATCATCGAGTCGGAGTCCGAGAGCGCCTCGTCGGTCGTCTGCGCCTGGCAGCGCTGACGGAGGCGCGCGTGGATCGCCTCGCGCGAGGTGAACAGCGTCTCCGGCGCCACGGGCGTGAGCTCCCCGCCCACCACGAGGAAGTGGTGCGCCTCCTGGCGATCCGAGCTGTCGTCGCGCGCGACGAACCGCTCCTGGCAGCTGAGCCGCACGGCGTGGGGCCCGAGCCACGTGGTCCGGCAGGCGCCGCCGACCTCCGTCGAGAGGTCCTCGAGGTCGAGGCCGCCCTCGACGCGCCGCGCGGCCGCGCCATACGCCCGGCGCCCGAGGGTGACCGCGACCTCGTCGACGAGGCGGCGAAGGCGCGGCTCGACGTCGCGTGCGCGGGCCTGGCCGAACGCGAGCGTCCTCGGCTCCTCGTCGTCGGCCTCGTCGTCGGCCTCGTCGTCGGCGTCGTCGTCTGCCAAGAGGTCCTCGTCGTCCGCGACAGGCGCCGGGGTCGTCTCCGGGTCCGGCGGGCGGACCTCGTCGGTGGACGGCGGCTCGTTGGCGGCCGTCTCCTCGTTCGCCGCCGAGGTGTCGACGATGTCCGGGGACGCCGGGGGCTCCGGATCGTCGCAGGCCGCGAGGAGGAACACGAGCAGAGCGAGGGTCGCGCGCATGGCCGACGGTAACGTCTCCCGCGGTCGATGGGGGACCTCGCTCGAATCAAACCGCGAGCCGCGAGCGCGCCCTCGTGCATCCCGGCTCCATGCCTCGACGCTGGCTCCTGTCGCTCCTGCTCGCGCTGCTCCCCTCCGTCGCCCGCGCCCAGGCCCGGCCCGTGGTGCACCAGCGGGTCGTCGGGCAGCTCGGCCCCACGGGGGTGGAGCACGCGGTCGCGCTCGGGTACCGCGCCGATCTCGGCGACCCTCGGGAGCTCCTCTTCACGGGGGCGCACGCCGAGGTCGGCGTGGTCAACTACACTTCCCCGATCTACTCGATCTCGGGCGCCTACCTCGAGGTGAGCCCGGTCGCGTTCCTGTCGCTGCGCGCGGCCTTCACGGGCGCCGAGGTGTGGCCGCTGGGGACCGACGGCGCGGGCTACTTCGCGAGCCAGGACCGGAGCCTCCCCTCGCTCGCCGGCGCCGACGCCAGCCACGCGAGCGGGTGGAACGTCCACCTCACCGGGCTCCTCCAGGGCGCGGTCCCGATCGGGCCGCTCCGCGCTATCCTGTGGAACGAGGTCACGTTCGAGCACGTGCGCCTCGGCGAGGCGCCGTACCACTTCTCGGCCCGCCACGACGCGGTGCTCGCGCAGAACGACTGGGTGATCTCGAGCTGGGCGATGGCGCTCGTCGAGATCCCCCTCGACGTCGGGCTGGTCCTGCGCGCCGGGGTCTACGACGAGGTCCGCCACGTCCCGAGCTCGGGGGCGCTGTTCAACCAGGTCGGCGTGATGGCGATGCTCGCGTCCGAGCAACCGGTCCCCGAGGTCGGCCAGCTGCTCCCGTTCGTCCGAGCCGGGATCTACACGAACCACGAGCGGCGCGCGGGCGACCCGACGCTCCTGCTCGGCGCCATGATCCGCTACGAGCTCACGCCTTGAGCGCGGCCAGGCTCAGCGAGGGAGCGCGTCGAGGCGCGCGCGCAGGGCGGTCAGCCGCCCCGCCTCCTCGGGCGTCATCCGCTCGGTCGCCGCGTAGGCGTCCAGATCCGTCAGCAGCTCGCGGCCCCACACGTCGCGGATGAGCGCGCCGGCCTTGTCGGCGTGCGCCTCCTCGCGGACGATCCGCAACAGGTCTTGCCTCATCCAAGGGTCGCCCCGCACCGTCGCGTCCGCGGTGTTCGCCGCGTCGTACTGCGTCAGCGCGGGCTCGTAGATCCCCTGCGCGGTGTAGATGTGCCCGAGGAGCAGCGCGGGGATCGGGTCCTGGCGGTGCTCGCTCTGGTAGCCGCTGATGATCGCGATCTGATCACGCCAGTTTCCGCGACTCGCGGCGAGCTCGCGGTACACGGGCTCCAAGACCGGGGGGATCTCGCCCGCGAAGGGCTGCCGCGCCTCGGGCCGGCCCGCGTCGGGCAGCGCGGCGGGGGGCGGCTCGACGGGCACCGCCACGGGGCCCGGATCGGCGGCGGGGGTCGGCGGCCCGAGGCCGACCACGACGAGGTAGACCGCGCCCGCGCCGATCCCCATCAGGATCAGCGCGGCGACGATCCCGCCGAGGATCAGGGGGGTCCTGCGCTGCGGGAGCTCGATCGGCCCACCCGTGTTGCCCATCGGTGCCGGCGTCGGGAGCCCCGACGCGCGCGTCGCGGTCTGCGTGGCGGCGAGCCCGGCCGCGAGCGAGGTGCTCAGCGAGGGCCGGGGCCCGACGCGGACCGCCGGCTCCGGCCCGAGCGCGTCGAGCGCCTCGAGGAGCGCGCGACCGTTCGGGTACCGACGGGACGGGCTCTTCTCCAGGCACCGGGCCACGAGCGCCTCGAGCTGGGGCGTCACCTGCAGCCCCGGATCGGTCTCCACGAGCGACAGCGGCTTCTCGAGCATGTGCGCGCGGATGATGTCGCCCTGGTTCTTGCCGTCGAAGACCCGCCGCCCCGTCAGCGACTCGAAGAGCACGCAGCCCGCGGCGTAGACGTCGGCGCTCGCGTCCACGTCGTGCCCCGACGCCTGCTCGGGGGCCATGTACATCGGCGTACCGATCAAGGCGCCTTGCGCCGTCAGCTTGGGCGCGTTCTTCCACGCGTCGGACATGAAGCGCGCGAGGCCGAAGTCGAGCACCTCGACGTGATCGTCATACGGCCCGAGCGCGCGCACGAACACGTTCTGCGGCTTGAGGTCGCGGTGGACGAGCTCCTGCTCGTGCGCGTACGCGAGCGCCCGGACCATCTGCCGGATGATCCGCAGCGCCCGGATGGGGTGCAGCGGGTCGGGCCGCATGAGGAGGACCGAGAGGTCCTCGCCCTTCAGCAGCTCCATCACCAGGTAGGGGGTTCCGTCCCAGACCCCGAAGTCGGTGACGGTGACGATGTTCGGGTGGCTCAGCGAAGCGAGCGCGGCGGCCTCGCGGCTGAACCGCTCCTTGAGGACGGGGACGCTCTCGTAGCGCGTGAGCAGCGTCTTGAGCGCGACGTCGCGGCCGAGCCGGAGGTTGTGCGCGACGTAGACGCGGCCGATCCCGCCCTCGCCGAGCTGGCGCTCGATGCGGTAGCGCTCGTCGATCACGAGCCCGAGCATCGGGTCCGCGCCCTCGCCTCGCTTGGTGATCGGGCCGCTCATCGAGGCCGCATCATAGCGGCCTCGCCGCCGCGCTCGGAGGCGAAAACCGGGCCCGCCAGACGGGCTCCGGATCGGTGGCCGTCGGCGCCTCGACTCCGTAGCAGGCTGCTGAAGGCAGCCTGCTTCCGTGCCGCGCGCGAAGCGCGCTTGCCCGTGCCCCTGCCCGTGCCCGGACCGTTCCCGCCGACCGTTCCCGAAGAAGGCGCGTGATCTCGGCACTGGGAACGCTCACGGGTCACGGACGGGCACGGGCAAGGGCACGGGCACGGGCACGGGCACGGAGCAGGCTCCGAAATGGTCCCTTCGGGCCCATTTCAGCAGCCTGCTAAAGTCCGCGCATGGACCTGGACCTCGCCGTCCCCGGCGCCGCCGCCGCCCGCCGGGACAAGCTCGCCGCCGCGCTCGGCGGCCGGCGCGCGCTCCTCTTCGCGGGCCAGGCCCCGCCGCGCAACTACCCGGACGCGCCCTACCCGTTCCGCGCGTCGAGCCACTTCCTCTACTTCGTGGGGCTCGGGATCGAGCGCGCGGTGCTCGACGTGCAGGGCGACGAGCACACCCTCTACGTCGAGCCCCCGGCCCAAGGCGACGCGCTGTGGCACGGCCCGACCCCCGGCCTCGACGACCTCGCCCGCGCGGCGGGCTGCCCCGTTCGCCCGCTCGGCGAGCTGCGCGCCGAGGGCGCCGCGACGATCCCGGCCGTCGACCTCGCGACCCGAAGCCAGCAGCAGGCCGCGCTCGGCCGGTCCCCTTCGACCCCGACGGACGCCGACCTCGCGCTCGCCGACGCGATCATCGCGTGCCGGCTCATCCACGACGAGGCCGCCATCGCCGGGCTCCGCGAGGCCGCCGAGGGCACCACCGCCGCGCACCTCGCGGGGATGCGGGCCACGCGCCCGGGGCGACGCGCGTTCCACGTGCGCGCGGCGATGGAGGCGACGATGACCGAGCGCGGGATGACGCCCGCCTACGGCTCGATCGTGACCGTCCACGGCGAGGTGCTGCACGACCACGCGCACCACCACCTCCTGTCGGACGGCGACCTCTTGCTCGCCGACGTGGGCGCCGAGTCCCGCGGCGGCTGGGCCGGCGACGTGACGCGCACCTGGCCGACGAGCGGCTCCTTCAGCGCGACGCAGCGCGCGATGTACGAGGTGGTGCTCGGCGCCCAGCGCGCCGCGCTCGCGGCGGTGAGGCCCGGCGCTCGCTACCGCGACGTGCACCTCGCGGCGGCGCGCGCGCTCACGCGGGGCCTCGTCGACCTCGGCGTGTTCCGGGGCGACGTCGACGAGCTCGTCGCGGACGGCGCCCACGCGCTGTTCTTCCCCCACGGCGTGGGCCACCTGCTCGGCCTCGACGTGCACGACATGGAGGACCTCGGCGATCGCGCCGGCTACGCCCCCGGCCGCGAGCGGAGCCCTCAGTTCGGCCTCTGCTATCTGCGCATGGACCGCGACCTCGCGCCGGGGATGGCGGTCACGATCGAGCCGGGCTTCTACCAGGTCCCGGCGATCCTCGGCGACGCCGAGCTCACCGCGGTCGCGGGCGACCGGCTCGACCGCGCGGCGCTCGGGCGCTTCGCCGACGTTCGCGGGATCCGGATCGAGGACGACGTGCTGGTGACCCTGGACGGCCACGAGGTCCTCACCGCGGCCATCCCGAAGACGGCGGGCGACGTCGAGGCATGCGTTTCGGGCTGATCCAGGTCGCGCTCGGGATCGCGCTGATCGGGGTCGCCGCGTACGTCGGCGACGCCGCCTGGGCGCTGGTGTGGCCGGGCTGGTCCGTCGGGATCGTCGGGCTCGCCTACCTCGGCATCGGCCCGCGCGTGTTCGGCAAGCGCGCCGACGGCGGGATGAGTATGCTGCACGTCGCCTTGCTCCTCCCCTACTACGTCGTGGCGTGGTCCCTCTGGCAGCTCAAGAGCCGGCTGCAGGGCGAGAACCCGCACGACGAGGTCGCCCCGGGGATCATCGTCGGCCGGCGCCCGCTCGGCGAGGCGGAGATGCCCGCGGCCGCGTCGGTGGTCGTGGACCTGACGAGCGAGTTCCCCCGGTCGGCGCCCACGCGGGCCGTGGCGCGCTACGAGTGCGTGCCGACCCTCGACACCGACGCGCCCGACGTGGACGCGTTCCGCGCCCTGCTCGACCGGCTCGACGGCGAGGAGGGCCCCATCTTCGTGCACTGCGCGATGGGGCACGGGCGCTCGGCCACCGTCGCGGCCGGGCTCATGGTGCGGCGCGGCGTCGCGACGGACGTCGACGACGCGATCCGACGGATGACGGCGGCGCGCCCCCGCGTGCACCTGCACGGCGTGCAGCGAGCGGCGGTGGGGCTGGTCTCGATGAAGCAAGGAGAGCTGACATGACGTTGCGGAAGATCGCCCAGATCGGTCACCCGGTGCTGCGCCAGCGCGCGCGGGAGGTGAGCCCCGAGGAGCTCGCGAGCGACAGCATGCAGGCCTTCATCGACGACCTCGTCGAGACCATGCACGACGCCAACGGGGCTGGCCTCGCGGCGATCCAGATCCACGAGCCGATCCGCGTCTGCGCGCTCGAGGTGAAGGACAACCCCCGCTACCCGTACAAGCCGAACATCCCGCTCACGATCCTCGTGAACCCCGTGCTCACGCCGATCGGCGACGACACCTTCGAGAACTACGAGGGCTGCCTCAGCGTGCCGGACCTCCGCGGGGTGGTGCGGCGGCACGCGCAGATCCGCGTGCAGGCCCTCGACCGTCACGGGGCACCGCTCGACTACGTCGCGCGCGGCATCACCGCGGGCACCTACCAGCACGAGTGCGACCACCTCGACGGCGTGCTCTTCGTCGACCGGGTCGAGGACCCGACCACGCTGTGCACCTGGAAGGAGTTCGGGCGGCACCGCGAGGAGGGCTTCAAGCAGACCGTGGCCGAGGTCGTCGAGCGCTGGGGGTCCTGACGTGAACCACAACGAATTCGGGGCCGAGATCCGCCCGCTGTGCTTCACCGAGGCGCAAGACCGCTTGCTCGCGTGCGGCTACCCGCACCTCTTCCGCCTCGTCGACGGACACCCCCACGGCAAGAAGCCGCTCAAGCACGCCGAGAAGGCGGCGTACTTCGCGGGCGGGTACCGCGTGGACTGGCCGCGCGAGGTCGCGCTCCGCGTCGCCCGAGCGTCGCTCAGGCCCCGCTTCTCGAAGCACGGCGAGGTGAACGGCCCGGACCGCGCGGCCCTCGAGGACGAGACGCCGCTGACGGTGGAGGAGGCGCGCGCCGCGCTCGCGCTCGCGATGTCGCGCCGGGGCGTCGACCAGTACTGGCGCTGCGTCCAGCTCCCCCTGCTCCTCGAGGCCATCGTCGGCACCGAGCCCGTCGTCGACGCGATCCTGAGCGAGCTCGAGGCGCTGCCCATCGAGCGCTTCGTCGTGGACAAGCGCGACCTCCTGATCGCGCGGATCGCGTTCCAGACGGGCTTCCTCCTCGAGCGCCTCCTCCCCGAGCGCCGCGAGCACCACCTGGGCCGGCTGCGGGCGCTCCACGAGGCCAAGGTCCGCGCCAAGGCCGAGGGGCTGGGCAACGGCAACGACCTGTCGGCCGACATCGAGAAGATCGTGCTCGGGAGCCAGTCCGTCACGTGCGGCGGGAGCTACGAGTACATCGACCGCTACGCGTTCTGGACCGACGCCCCCGACCGCATCCACGAGCTGGCCCGCAGCAAGGAGACGGTCGCGCGCTCGCTCGACGTCCGCTTCGTCTACATCGCCGGGCCGCGCGTCCTCGAGGACCTCGCGATCAAGACCTCCGCCGACGACATCCCCGCGTTCATCGAGGACATCGGGATGATCCGCCACCCCGCGACGGTGAAGCTGATCTTGGACTTCATCGGGAAGAAGTCGGCGAAGGACCTGCCCATGACGTGGATGCGCGAGCACGCCGACTACGCGCGCCCCATCCTCGCGGGCATCGCCGCGCGGACGGGCGCCAACGCCGAGCGCGCCGCGATCGTGCTCGACGCGATCGGGCGGGGCGACGCGACCCCCGCGCCCACCGAGTCCAAGACCGCCGAGTCCAAAACCGCCGAGGCCAAGCGCGCCGAGGCGCCCGCGCCAACGGTACCCGTGACCGACCGCGTGCCCCCGGTGCTCGCGACGCCGCCCTGGCGAGCGAAGCGCTCGAGCGAGCCCAAGCCCGTCGCGGTGTCGCTGCCGCCGGGCGAGCCGACGCTGCGGTTCGAGCCCGGAGACCCGGACACGTTCGAGCCGCCGTCGTACCTGGACTCGATGTCGACGGAGAAGGCCCGCGAGTGGCTCGGGAGCGCGTGGTCGCAGCTGCCCGTCGACTACCTGCTCAAGCTCCCCGAGGACGAGGCCCTCGAGCGCTGGAACGCGGCCGAGAAGCTCTGGTTCGCGCACCACCCGCGCGAGCTCGTCGTCGCGCTGCGCCGCTTCGGGGTGGCCGGCCTCGAGGGCGTGCTGAGCTTCGCGAGCCGCGACTTCACGCGCGCCGAGCCCGTCGCGGAGCGCACGCGGTCGGCTCGGCTCGCGCCGCTGGCGGCGCGGGCGCTCGGCGGCAAGCGGCACCACGCGGCCGCCGCGCGCTGGCTCGAGCGCTACCCCGAGGAGGCCGCCCTCGGTCTCGTCGCCGACGCGGTGGGCAAGCCGACCAAGGCGCGCGCGGCCGCGCGCGGGGCGCTGCGTCACCTCGCCACGGCGGGTCACCGCGCGGTGGTGGACGCCGTCGCCGACTCCGCGGGGACGCAGGCGCGCGCCATCACGGACGCGTTCCTCGATCGCGACCCCGTCGACGAGGTGCCGGCCAAGCTCCCCAAGCGCCCCGACTTCGTGACCGTGGCCGCCCTCCCCGCCCCCACGGTGGGCGGCGCTCCGTTGCCCGCGAGCGCGGTCGACGAGCTGGTCACGATGCTGACGTTCACGCCGGCCGATCCGCCCTACGCGGGCGTCGCCGCCGTCCGCGAGGCGTGCGACGCGCCCTCGCTGGCCGCGTTCGCGTGGGAGCTCTTCTCGCAGTGGTTCGCGGCGGGCTCGCCGAGCAAGGAGGTCTGGGCGTTCCACGCGCTCGGGCACTTCGGCGACGACGGCGCGGCGCGGCGCCTCGCCCCGATGGTCCGCGCGTGGCCGGGCCAGTCCGCGCACGCCCGCGCGGTCCTCGGCCTCGACGTGCTCGCGATGATCGGCAGCGACCTGTCCCTGATGTTCATCGCCGGCATCGCCCACGCGGTGAAGTTCAAGGGCATCAAGACCGCCGCGGCCGAGCGCATCGAGGCGATCGCCGAGGCGCGGGGCCTCTCGACCGAGCAGCTCGAGGACCGCCTCGTGCCCGACCTCGGCCTCGACGCCGACGGCTCGATCGCGCTGAGCTTCGGCCCGCGCGCGTTCCGCGTGGTGTTCGACGAGTCCCTGACCCCGCTCGTGGTCGGGACCGACGGCAAACGGCAAAAGAAGTTGCCCAAGCCGAAGGCGACCGACGACGCCGACGCGGCGGCCGCCGCGGCCGCGCGCTTCAAGGCCTTGAAGAAGGACGCCACCGCGGTGGCGAAGACCGCGCTGGGCCGGCTCGAGCGCGCGATGTGCAGCGAGCGCCGGTGGTCGCCCGAGGAGCACCGCGCGCTCTTCCTGGAGCACCCGTGTATGGGGTGGCTCACGCGGCGCCTGATCTGGGGCGCCTTCGACGCCGAGGGGCTGCGGGTCACGTTCCGCGTGAACGACGAGGGCCAGCTCGCGGGCGTGGACGACGAGGCGCTCCCGCCGCTCGGCGAGGTCAGCGTGGGCATCGTCCATCGCCTCGAGCTCAGCGACGAGCTCGCGGCGCGCTGGGGCGCGGTCCTGGGCGACTACGAGATCGCGCAGCCCTTCGATCAGCTGGGCCGGTCGACCTTCACCCGAACCGACGCCGAGGCCACCGCCGCCGAGCTGACCCGCTTCGTCGGCAAGGAGGTGACGAGCGGCGCCGTCCGCGGCCTGCGCGAGCGCGCCTGGTACGAGGGCCCGCCGCAGGACAGCGGAGGCATCTGGGCCTACCACAAGGACGTGCTCACCCGCGCGGCGCGCGACCTGCGGCTCCCCGAGCCGACCTCCGGCGGCGAGGGCCACCCCGCGCGGGTCGCCGTGATCACGAGCGACCCGGCCGCCGCGCGCGTGTTCCTGTCGCCGGGGCTCGTCCCGGGCGCCGAGATCGAGCAGCAGACGCTGGGCGAGGTCGTCCTCACCCCGCGCGCGGACGCCTCCGGCCTCGGCGAGACGTTCCTGCCCTTCGGCCTGCTCTCGCCCATCGCGTTCAGCGAGCTGGTCCGGGACCTCGACGGCCTCTAACGAACCTGCACCAGGCGCTCGGCGATCGTTCGCCGGTTCCCGTCGGTGTCCGTCGCGATGATCTCGATCAGGTGCGGGCACTCGGTGGGGGCGCCGAAGTCGTAGCTGCCGCTGAAGCCGACCCCGTCGCAGCGCGGGTAGCCCGGCCACGCGAGGCACACGTCGGGGCGCGATCCGCCGTAGGTCAGGGGCACGGTCACGCGCTCGTCGATCCGGGCCTCGACAGAAGCGACCCCGCGGTTGTCGAGCGCCCAGCCGCCGATGGACGTCGCGCCCGGGCTCACGGTGTCCGTCGGCCCGTCGAGCCAACCGAACGGGGGGAGCTCGTCGAGCAGCGCCGCCGCCTGCCCCTGGATCGTCGCGAACGAGCCGAGCAGGAGGTAGGCGCGCGCGTGGACCACCCCGCGGGCCGGCAGCCCGAACACGATGCGGGACCGCACGTTGTTGAAGGGCAAGGAACGTTGCTGCCAGCCCTGGAAGTCGCGGAGCCCGTTCTCGTACAGGATCGCGACGCCGTAGCTCAGGTCGTCGTTCTGCAGCGAGACCCACGGGCCGGTCGCGGTGAAGTTCTCGAACATGAAGCCGTCGCCGCCCGCGGGGGTGTCGATCGGGATCTGCGTCCCGTTCGGATCCATCAGCCGCCACAGGTCCGGGCCGCCGCGCCCGTTCGACGTGTACATCGTCGGCATCTCCTGGAGCGCCGCGCGGTGCGCGACGTCGGCGAGGTTCTCGACCGTGTAGCGGACCTCCGCGACGAGCGGCCGCACGAAGCGCGCGGTCTGCACCATCCGGACGTCGCTCGGGACGCGGGCGCCGGAGCCGCCGCAGCTGTTCGCGGTGCACTCGCGCGCGTCCCAGTCCGGGTTCCACTGCATCGGGATCGTCGAGGCGACGAGGCTGCCCGGCCCGCTCGTCACCGCCTCGACCGGCGAGCCGAGGTTGCAGCGGTTGCCCCCCTGCACGGGGTTCCACCCGAGGTAGCGGATCTGCACCGGGCAGCCGCCACCGCTCGCGCACGACGCGTTCCACGAGCAGCCCTGGACCGAGCGGTCCGGATCGTAGAGGGCGACCTGCACCTCGCGTCCGGTGTCGTTGGCGTCGATGGTGTTTGTCCCGTTGGTCCCGGGTCGACCCCCGCTCTCGCCGAAGAAGATCACGCTCCCGCCCCACTCCCGGCGGACGCCGATCTTGAAGGCGCCGGTCGCGTCGTAGAGGTACTCGTCGTTGAACGAGCCGGCCCGCACGCTCTCGGTCCGACCAGACACGTGCGGCAGGGGCGACTCGTCGATCGGGGGCCGGCCGGTGAAGGGGCAGCCTTCGAAGCCGCCCGCGTCCACCGGCGCCGGACCCGCGTCCAGGAGCCCCGCGTCCCGTCGCCGGTCCCCCGCGTCGACCCCCGGAGGCGTGGCCGCGTCGCCGCCCACGTCCCCCGCGTCGACGCCAGACGCCGGGGCGGCGTCGCCCCCGTCGGGCGTCGAGGCCGGGCTCTCGGTGCAGGCGGCGAGGAGCAGGATGACGGCGAAGGGGCTGGCGCGCATGCGCGCGCGGACCGCAAGCCGCGTACCGCCATCCGCTGGCGAGCAGACGCGCGGATCGAGCGGGGCACCTTGGCACGCTGCCCGCTCCGACTGTCGGGCGGACCGGTCACCGGTCCCCGGAGCGCCTGCTACCCTGGGCGGCACGTGCGAGCGCTCATCGCAGGGTCGCTGCTCCTGATCGCGTGCGGGCCCGCCGTCCGCGTCGACGGCGGCGCACCGCCGGGCATCGACGCGAGCCTCGACGCCGCGCGACCCGACGCGCAGGCGGACGTGGAGGGCACCGGCGAGTGGACGGTGCTCGTGCGCTACGCCCGCTTCCCCGAGCTGCCCACCGGCGGCTCTCGCCTCGTGCCCGGGATGAACCTGGACGGCCACGTGAGCGCGTCGAGCGCGGACCCCATCGGCTGCTTCTTCGAGGACTGGGTCGCGCCGGACCGCTACGTGGACGTCGAGGGCATCGACAACCAGGCGCCCGACATCTTCACCGCGGTCCACGCCTTCAACGACGGCCGGGACGTGAACGCAGACATCCTCGCCTCCATCGTGGGCGGCGGCGCGCTGCACGTCCTCCGGATCTCGCGCATCGGCGATCCCGTGGACGACGGCGAGGTCGACGTGGCGCTCTTCCGCGTCGATCTCGTCGACGCGCCGGTCTACGAGACCGTGGTCCTCGACGGCCGATCCCTGGAGCTGCTCGCGCCCGGGCAGACGTTCCGGGTCCAGCCCGACTCGCTGATCGAGGGCCGCCCGCGGACGGTGTTCCCGAACGGGAGCCTGCGCGGCGGTCGCCTGTTCACCGAGGCCGGGACGTTCTCGCTGCGCATCCCCACCGCCGAGGGCGCCGTGCTCGTCCTCGAGCTCGAGGGCACGCGGGTGAGCGGTCGCGTCGGCGACGGCTCGCTCGACGACGCGCTCCTCGCGGGGTGGGTCCGACGCGAGGACGTCCCCGCGAGCATCGGCTCGCTGAACCTCGACCCGCCGGTGGACCCGGAGACGCTCGACGCGATCGCGGGCGAGCTCGTCGACATCGACAGCGACGGAGACGGGACCTGCGACGCGATCTCGATCGGGATGGAGATCCAGGGCGTCGCCGCGAACCTCGTGTTCCCCTGAGGAGAGCCTCCGGTCGGAATCGAACCGACTTCCCCCGATTACGAAACGGGTGCGTCACCAGGTACGCCTCGGAGACACGGGACTTCGTGCGGACCTCCCCGCGGGGACTCGAACCCCGGTTGCTCGAATGAAAACCGAGCGTCCTTGGCCGCTAGACGACGGGGAGAGCGAGAGGAAGACGCCAGAGTCGAACTGGCGCCCCGTGGGACGACCCGGGTAGCAACCGGGCGCGACGACCACCATCGCTGCGTCTTCCTGGAGATCGGAGAGGAAGGTGGAGGAGTTGAACCCCCGCCCCGAAGGACGACCGGTGTTCGAGACCGGCGTGACGACCGCCGCCACTGCACCTCCCATGAGAGAGCCCGTGCCCGAAGAGAGCCCGAGCGACGCGCCGTGGGCGCGGCGCGTCACCCGGCCCCCTAGTCGGACTCGAGCTCGACGTTCCAGTACAGCCAGCTCGCCCAGGCCTCCGGGATCGACCCGGATCGCTCGATCCGGAACGCGATCACGGGGAGCCCCGTCGGCTTCACGGGCTTGGTGCGCAGGGTCATCCCCGCCTCGCGCGGCGTGCGGTCGGCCTTGCGCTCGTTGCACGGGTAGCAGGCCATCACGATGTTCTCCCACCGCGTCGGTCCGCCCTTGGACCGAGGCACGACGTGGTCGTACGTGAGCTGCTTCAGCGGGAGCCGGCGACCGCAGTACTGGCACGCGAAGTCGTCGCGCATGGCGACGTTGATGCGGCTGAACTTGATGCTGCGCTTGCCCCGGACGCGCCGGAGCAGCCGCACCACGGCGGGCATCCGCATGACGACGGTGGCGCTCTTCCAGATCGCCTCGTCGTACTCCTCGAGCACCTCGACCTTGCCGTCGAAGAGCATGGTGACGGCGCGCCGCCAGTCGACGACGCGGTGGGGCTGGTACCCCTGATCCAGCACGAGCGTCCGCATGGCGGCCTCCTTTCGTCATGAGCTGGGGGCGAGCGAATTGGGTTGGGTTGACCAGAGCGGGAGTTGCACCCGCACGCCCTCTCGGGCACCGGCTTCTGAGACCGGCGTGTCTTCTATTCCACCACCTGGCCGTGGTCGCTCGGAGAGCTCCGAGCGGGAGTACACGGCCAGGGGATCGAACCCTGCTGAACCGGTTTGTAAGACCGGGGCCCTCACCAGAAGGCAAGCCGTGCGCACATCGAGCGGCACCATCGCGCCGGCTGGAGTCGAACCAGCCCTGCACCCGTATGAAAGGCGTCGATCCCCCAGGATCAGCGGCGCGCAATAGCGGCCCCGGGGTCGGTCGAGGTGCAAATCGTCCGGGCGAAGCGGACGCAGTCCGCGTAGCTGGACGATTTGGACCGAGCCGACGGAGCCGCAGCGAGCGCAGCGAGCGCCTGCGCCGAAGGCGCAGGCTCATTGCGAGCGCAGCGCAATAGCGGCCCCGGGAGTCGAACGAGGTGCAAATCGTCCGGGCGAAGCGGACGCAGTCCGCGTAGCTGGACGATTTGGACCGAGCCGACGGAGCCGCAGCGAGCGCAGCGAGCGCCTGCGCCGAAGGCGCAGGCTCATTGCGAGCGCAGCGAGCAATAGCGGCCCCGGGAGTCGAACGAGGTGCAAATCGTCCGGGCGAAGCGGACGCAGTCCGCGTAGCTGGACGATTTGGACCGAGCCGACGGAGCCGCAGCGAGCGCAGCGAGCGCCTGCGCCGAAGGCGCAGGCTCATTGCGAGCGCAGCGAGCAATAGCGGCCCTGGAGTCGAACGAGGTGCAAATCGTCCGGGCGAAGCGGACGCAGTCCGCGTAGCTGGACGATTTGGACCGAGCCGACGGAGCCGCAGCGAGCGCAGCGAGCGCCTGCGCCGAAGGCGCAGGCTCATTGCGAGCGCAGCGAGCAATAGCGGCCCCGGGAGTCGAACGAGGTGCAAATCGTCCGGGCGAAGCGGACGCAGTCCGCGTAGCTGGACGATTTGGACCGAGCCGACGGAGCCGCAGCGAGCGCAGCGAGCGCCTGCGCCGAAGGCGCAGGCTCATTGCGAGCGCAGCGAGCAATAGCGGCCCCGGGAGTCGAACCCGGCAGGTCCGGCCAATGAAACCGGATCGGCGTCCCCGCCTGCACCGCGAGCATCCCCGGCAGGAGTCGAACCTGCGTCCTCCCGCTTCGGAGACGGGCGCCCTTCCTCTGGGCTTCGGGGACAAGAGCGACCAAGGAGGGACTCGAACCCCCAACCTCCCGGTTCGTAGCCGGATGCTCGTCCGATCGAGCTGCATGGTCTCGAGCGCTCCCGGAAGGACTCGAACCCTCACCGACCGGCTTAGAACACCGGGTGCCGTCCCTTCGGCGCAGGAGCAAGGAGCCTTGCGAACTAGAGCCGTGAGCGCGAGTCGAACGCGCCTTCGCCGGGTTGCAGCCGACGTCGTTCCCAGAACCTCACGGCAACAGAGCGGACGGCGGGAGTCGAACCCGCTACTCCGGGGTGGAAGCCCGGCACCTCACCGTTTCGGCATCATCCGCGTCGAGATCAGGAGAGTGGAAAGCAGGAGAGTCGAACTCCTCACGCCGTCCGTGCAAAAGACAGCTCCGCCCCGGCGGGCTCCCCGAGAGAACACGTGCAGATCCATGGAACCGCCAGGAGTCGAACCTGGACGCGCCGCATATCAGACGGCGCAGCCCCTCCGAGGACTCCGGTTCCGTAGGGTGATCGGCGGGACTCGAACCCGCTTCGTCCGGGTCACAGCCGGACCTCTCGTCCCTTCGAGCTCGACCACCATGAGCTTCGAGCCAGGAGCTACGAACCATGGACGGCGATGGAATCGAACCACCCAGCCAGAGGCAGCCGGGTTACAGCCGGCCCGTCGTCCCAGCGACGTCTTCACCATCCGTATGCTCGCGGTTGGAATCGAACCAACCCCCCCGCGTCTTCAGGGCGGCGCTACCACCAGGTCAGCTTCACGAGCAGAGCAGGCCGTCGAGGAGTCGAACCCCGCGCGGTCGGTTTTGGAGGCCAACCTGCGCCCAGCGCCCAGCCTATCGATCACGGGTCCGGAGGGATTTGCACCCACAGCCTGTCGGTTAACGGCCGACCGCTCTTCTGAATGAGCTTCGGACCCCAGTCGTGGAGCCCGCTCGGGCGGGCCCCACATTCACGAAATCCCGATTTGATTTTCAGGGAACCAGGCGCAGATATCCAATTGAACACGCGCAGCGTGCTCAGGAAATCCGGGGAGCGAGCGGACGTGGCCTCACGGGCCTGGGCCCGGGGGCCCGCCGTCCATTCGACTCCGAGGGACGCGAGAGGGGATCGAACCCTCGATCTCCGGGGTAAGAACCCGGTGCTGTTCCGCTCTAGCTTTCGCGTCGCTGGGGCCGGGGGGGCTCGAACCCCCAACCGTCCGGGTAAAAGCCGGCTGCTGCTTCCGTTGAGCTACGACCCCGAGGCGGGCTCGAGCTCCGGTTTTCTCCTGTTTCGTTGGGTCATCGGCGAATTTCGATACGAAAAAAGCCGCCCGGGAGTCCCTGGGCGGCTTCGTCGATCCTCGAGTCGGGTGGACTCTAGGTGACGGTGCTGCCCCGGCTGGTGCCGCTCGCGCCGAGCTTGCGGCCGCCGCGAATCGAACACGAATGGACCATGAAATTCCTCCGCCAAGCGCGCGCCATTCCGCCGACGGAGAGCAGCGTGGCCGCTTCACGAAGGAGGGCGCTTTCGCGCGTCTGGGAGAGAGACATCATGGCTGACGTGTGAAGAGATACGACCTACCGAGCGGCCTGTCAAGCAAGTAACTCACTTTTCTCGAAGACAGTTCTCGAGACTCAATACGACATCTTCGAAATCAGTCTTCCGCCGCGATGCGCGCGAGCGCGAGGAGGCGCCAGTACGGGGGCCTCCGGTGGTGCGCCTGGCGGTAGCCCGCGATGGCGCGCAGCAGGCGCGCGCGGGTGTCGTGGTAGCGGCCACGGACCCACTGGACGCGCAGCCCCGTGGTCGCGGTCATGCCCTCGGGGATCGGGCCGTGGCTGCCGAAGAGCGTCGCGATCACGCTGTACGCCTTGATGACGCGCGCGGGCCCGAGCATCCCGAAGTCGTAGTCGACCATCTCGCCAGCGTCGGCGCGCTCGATCAACGCGTCGAAGATCGCGTTGTCCATGTGGTCCTCGAAGAGCGTCTCGACGTCGCGCCACTCCGCGACCACGCGGAGCTGCGGGTCGTACTCGAGGTCCGAGGGGTTGAGGGTCTCGAAGGTGTCGACGCCGAGCACGCTCAGCCACCGCGTGAGCCCCTCCCCGCTCATGCTCGAGAGGCCGAGCCAGAGTCGCATGCCCTCGGCCTCGTACACCGCCGCGGGGACCTCGCTGCAGAACTGCTCGTCGTGCGAGTTCTGGTTCATCCGGAAGTCGTAGGGGATGTGCCCCGCGCGGGCGGCCTCCATCGCGGCGGTCGCGGCCTCGTGCGGGAGCTGCGGGTTCGCCACGAGGCTCGGGTGGTTGGCGCGGGTGCGCAGCACCATGATCCGCAGCTTCGTGTCGTGGAGGTAGGTCGCCGCCTCCGAGACCACCACGCCGGTCTCGGGGTGGCTCTCGATCACCCGCGGCGTGCCGTGCTCGTCCACGTGCAGGAGCGCGATGTGCGAGAAGTTGCCCGGGTAGTCGTTGCCCCGCGCGATGAGCGCGCTCGCCGGCGCGCCCCCGCGCGACACGAGCACGTCCCCGCTGTGGACGCGCACCCCGTGGACGACCGTCGACGGCGTCTCCGACGGCTCGTCCGTGCCGCGGATGAGCGGCGGGATCGAGTCCTCCGGGGCCTGCAGGATGAGCTCCTCGAGCGTCGCCCGGCTGCCGTAGAGGAGCCGATAGACGCGGTCGCGCGTCGGCCGGTCCTCGATGTCCCAGGCCTCGCTGTGGACCTTCACCGCCGCCCGCAGGCGCGTGAGCCACGGCACCAGCTCGGGGATGCGGTCCGGGCACGCCCCGAAGAGCGGCGCCGCGCCGAACAGCTCCCCCTCGAGCTCGTCGAACGCGGGATCGGCGGGCAGGCGCGCGGGCTCCCCCTCGATGGCCTCGATCGCGGCGTGCAGCCTCAGCAGCGCCGCGTCGAGCTCGGGCGTCGTCGCCTCGCAGCCCGCCTCGCGGGCCTCGTCGAAGCGCTGCTCGAGCGACTGCCACAGCGGGTCGGCGCCCCACACGAACGGCTGGCGGTTGGCGGGCGGCACGATCTCGGGCGGCACGTCGGGCACCCACAGCGCGCCCACGAGCAGCAGCGACACCGCCGCGAAGATCAGCGCGCGTCGCTTGCGACGCCCCTTGGGCTCGGAGCGTTTCTCGTCGGCCATCGACCGCAGGGTATCCGGCCTCGCGCAGGCCTGGCCATCCTCGCGGCGCGGGTCGCTCCGTCAGAAGCGACCGATCGCGCGGAGGCCGCCACCGTCTGGAGACATCGACGGCACGACGGCGAACGAGGGGCCATTGGAGTCGAGCGCCATCACCGTGCGCGTCTCCCGGATCGCGAAGCCGAGGACGAGCATCAACAGACCCGCGGACTGGAGCACGCCGTCGATGACGAGGTAGGGCCCCCACACGTCGGCCGACGATGGCGGCTTCAGGGCGAGCTGCGCCCAGGGCCCGCCGAGCGGGATGGCCCCGAGCAGGCGGAAGTCGCCCCACGCGGACTGGCACGAGTCGATGTCGCAGCCCGCGAGGGGGCTGACGAGAAGGGCGTGCACGAGGTAGCTGACGCCGAGCATCACGGCGCCGCTGATCGCGAGACCGAGGATCGGGCGGGACTCTTCGTGGGGCTGCGGCGGCGGGGCCGGCGGCGGCGGCGGCGCTACGGCGACCCACGGTCCGGGTACCTGAGCGCGCGCCGTCGCCGGCGCGAGCGCGAAGAGCATCGATCCCAAGAGCAGCACGTGTTTCATCGCGACCTCCCCCGCGACGACCGGCGCAAGCGATGTGCCACGATCCACTGCGAAACCCGGTGCGCGCCGCGTCCGACGACGGGTTCGCGGCGCGGCGTGGACGTGCGGCGAGGAGGTGCGGCTCGGGCTTCGCGGCGAGCGCGTTCAGCCCTTCGCACCGAGTGTGGTGGCGGGGCCCACAGGTGTTGTGGGGTCCCGCGCCACAGGAGCGTCGGTTCCTCGCGGGCTCGCTCGGAGCTCGGCGTGCCTCAGCGCACGTCGGTGACGGTGCCCCGGACGCGGAAGGCGCCGAGCGCTCCGCTCGCGTCGTCGCTCACCTCGAGCTCGGCGCGGAGCGTGTCGAGGCGCATCGCGGGGTCGCGATCCCCCGAGGTCGTGTTGCGGTCCTCGCCGACGACGTGCCGCTCGGGCTGCTCGTAGAGCGTGCAATCGAAGTAGCCGGCGGTGCCGCCGCCGTAGAGGAGCCGACCGCCGCACTCGATGTTGGCCTGGCACCAGAAGGTGCCGTCGTTCCGCGAGTGGCGACCGACCTCGAAGCTGCACGTCGAGCCGACCGGCACGGACGCCACGCTCGACTCGGTGATGCGCACGGTGACGGTCCGCGGGCTCGTCGGGCCGGCGCTGGGCGGCGCGGGCATCGGAGGGGTCACGCCGCGCGGGAGCGTGGGGTCGACGGGCGCGATCGGGTCGGGCTCGAGGGCCGGGTCCGGCGCGGTCACGACCGGCTCGACGTCCTCGTCGGTCGACTCCCAGCCCAAGAAGACGACCGCCGGCGGGATCAGGCAGAGGCCGACGAGCAGGAGCCCGCCGCAGCCGAGCGCCACGTAGAGCCACCCACCGTCGCCGCCCCGAGGCGCTAGCTCGCGTTCGCTCATGCCCAGGCTCAGAGGTTGCGCCGGTACTGGCCGCCGACCTCGTAGAGGGCCCTCGTGATCTGACCGAGGCTGCAGTGCTCGGTCGCGTCGAGGAGCGCGGCGAACAAGTTGTCGCCGCGCAGCGCGACCGCCTGCAGGGTCGCGAGCGCCGCGGGTGCCTCGGCGGCGTGCGCCGCGTGGAAGGCGTTCAGGCGCTCGATGCAGCCGACCTTCTCGTCGCGCGTGGCGCGCGTGATCGCGATGTCCCGCGGCGTCGACGCCTCCTGGGCGTGGCGCGGCAGGAAGGTGTTCACGCCGATGATCGGCAGCTCGCCCGAGTGCTTGAGCTGCTCGTACTTGAGCGAGTCGTCCTGGATCTGACCGCGCTGGTACTGCCGCTCCATCGCCCCGAGGACGCCGCCGCGGTCGGTCAGCCGGTCGAACTCCGCGAGCACCGCCGCCTCCACCAGGTCCGTGAGCTCCTCGACGACGAAGCTGCCCTGGGTGGCGTTCTCGCAGCCGACGAGGCCGAACTCGCGGTTGATGATCAGCTGGATCGCCATCGCGCGGCGCACGGACTCCTCGGTGGGGGTCGTGATCGCCTCGTCGTAGGCGTTGGTGTGGAGGCTCTGCGCGTTGTCGTAGGTCGCCAACAAGGCTTGCAGCGTCGTGCGGATGTCGTTGAACTCGATCTCCATCGCGTGCAGCGATCGGCCCGACGTCTGGATGTGGTACTTCAGCATCTGGCTGCGCGCGTCGGCGCCGTACAGCCCCTTCATCGCGACCGCCCAGATCCGCCGCGCGACGCGGCCGATCACGGTGTACTCGGGGTCCATCCCGTTGCTGAAGAAGAAGCTGAGGTTGGGCGCGAACGCGTTCACGTCCATGCCGCGCGCCCGGTAGTACTCGACGTACGTGAAGCCGTTCGCGAGCGTGTACGCGAGCTGATGGACCGGGTTCGCGCCCGCCTCGGCGATGTGGTAGCCGCTGATCGAGACGCTGTAGAAGTTCCGGACGCCGCGGTCGGTGAAGAACTGCTGCACGTCGCCCATCGCGCGCAGCGCGAACTCGGTGCTGAAGATGCACGTGTTCTGGCCCTGGTCCTCCTTGAGGATGTCGGCCTGCACCGTGCCGCGGACCTGCGAGAGCGCCTCGGCCGAGCAGCGCTCGTACTCGTCGTCCGAGAGGAGTGTGCGCACGGCGGGCCACGTCGAGCCGCGCGTGGCGTCCGGCTGGAGCACCTGCGCCTCGTCGATCGCGAGCCGGCCCGCGTCCTTCAGGAACCGCCGGCAGCGCTGCCGGATCGCCGTGTTCATGAAGAACGCGAGCACCGTCGGCGCGGGGCCGTTGATCGTCATCGAGACGCTGGTCCGCGGGTCGCAGAGGTCGAAGCCGGCGTAGAGCTGCTCGGCCTCCTCGACGGTGAACACGCTGACGCCGCTCTCGCCGATCTTCCCGTAGATGTCCGGGCGGTGATCGGGGTCCTGGCCGTAGAGCGTGATCGAGTCGAAGGCGGTCGAGAGCCGCGCCGCGGGCTGACCCTCGGCGAGGTAGTGGAAGCGCTCGTTGGTCCGCTTCGCCGGGCCCTCGCCCGCGAACATGCGCGTCGGGTCCTCGAACTGCCGCTTGAAGGGGAAGGTGCCCGACGTGTACGGGAACTCGCCCGGCACGTTCTCGAGGAGCCGCCAGCGCAGCCGGTCGCCCGCGCCGCGGAAGCGCGGCCGGGTGACCTTGGGGACCTTGGTCTCCGAGAGCGACGTGACGTAGCTGTCGACGGAGATCTCACGGCCCCGCACCGAGTAGCGGAAGACGTCCTCGCGGTAGGCCGCGTCCCAGCCGTCCCAGTCGGCGAGCAGGCGGCGGCAGCCCGCGTCGAGCCGCTCGAGCCGCGCGTCGTGCTCCTTGATCAGGTCGAGGAGGCGAGGCTCCGCGCTCGACGCGCCGTAGGGCGCGAACCGCGGGTGCGCGGGGCCGCCGAGCAAGGCCACGGTGCGCGCGAGCGCGTCGACGTCGTCGGCCGCCGCCGCTTGCGCGTCCGCGAAGGCGCGGTGGTCGCGGCAGGTCTCGCCGATCTCGCTGAGGTAGCGCTCGCGCCCGGGCGGGATCACGTGCTGGCTCGTGTCGGTCACCCGCACGTCGTCGGCGGGGACCGCGGTGACGCGCGCGGTGCCGAAGCGCTCGTTCGCCTTCTTCACGAGGTGCGCGTAGAGCGCGTTGACGCCCTTGTCGTTGAAGTGCGCCGCGCTCGTCCCGAAGATCGGCAACCGCGCCCGGTCCGTGTCGAACAGCGCGTGGTTGCGCTGGTACTGCTTGCGCACGTCGCGGAGCGCGTCCTCGCTGCCGCGCCGCGTGAACTTGTTGATCGCGACGAAGTCCGCGCTGTCGAGCATCTCGATCTTCTCGAGCTGGCTCGGCGCGCCGTACTCGGAGGTCATCACGTAGAGCGTCAGGTCGGCCAGCTCGGTGATCGACGAGTCGCCCTGCCCGATCCCCGCGGTCTCGACGAAGATCATCCCGAAGCCGTCGGCGCGCAGCGTGGCGATGACGTCCTTGGCGGAGGCGCTCACCTCCGAGCGCGAGCCGCGCGTCGCGAGCGAGCGCATGTACACGTTGCCGTGCTGGAGGCTGTTGAGCCGGATGCGATCGCCGAGGAGCGCGCCGCCGGTCTTGCGCTTGGTCGGGTCGATGCAGAGCACCGCCACGCGCTCGGTCGGGAAGTCGCGGCAGAAGCGGCGCACCAGCTCGTCGGTGAGGCTGCTCTTGCCGGCCCCGCCGGTCCCCGTCAGGCCGATCACCGGGACGGTCGCGTCGACGGCGGGCGCGGGCTCGAGGCCGAGCTCGACGCGGCTGATGCGCCGCGCGAGGGGGAGCCAGCCGTCGCCTTCGACGGCCGCCTCCACCGGGAAGTCGCAGCCCTCGAGGACCATGTCGATCATGCCCTGCAGGCCCAGGTTGCGGCCGTCCTCGGGGCTGAAGATCCTGTCGATGCCGGCGGCGTGGAGCTGCTCGATCTCGCGCGGGACGATGACGCCGCCGCCGCCGCCGAAGATGCGCACGTGCTTGGCGCCGAGGGCGTCGAGGCGCTCGCGCAGGTACGTGAAGTACTCGACGTGACCGCCCTGGTAGCTCGTGAGCGCGATGCCCTGCGCGTCCTCCTGTACCGCCGCGAGCGCCACCTCCTCGACGGAGCGGTCGTGGCCGAGGTGGATGACCTCGGCCCCCGACGCCTGGAGGATCCGCCGCATGATGTTGATCGAGGCGTCGTGGCCATCGAAGAGCGCGGCGGCGGTGACGATGCGGACGGGGTGCTTCAGGCGGTAGCGATCGGCGTCGGCCATGCCCCGTCGGTCTAGCACGGCCCCGGGAACGCCGCGTGAGAGCTTCCTCAGCGGCAGGAGAAGGCGCGCAGGACTCCGTCTCGGGACCCGACCACCACGAGGTCACCGGCCCTGTCGACGCGGACCGCGACGGGATCGGGCACGTCGACCGTCGCGAGCGGCGCGCCGTCGACGCCGGACCACGCCCGGAGGCGACCCTCGGCGCCCACCGTGAAGAGCGCCCGGCCCGTGTCCGCGACGGCGACGCTGAGCGGGACGTGGCCGTGAGCGCCGTCGGTGATCCAGCGCAGCTCGAGGTCGGCGTCGAGGACCCCGACCGTCTCGAGGGTGACGAACGCGAGGGTCTCGCCCGCCGCCGAGGCGGCCACCTCGGTGATCCCGCTGAAGGAGCGGTCGGTCGAGAAGCTCGCGACGGTCACGGTCGGGTCCGCCGCGTCGCGCAGCTCGAGTCCGGGGAGCTCGCCCCGCCCCGCGAGGACCAGCCGCCCCTCGACGAAGGCGAGGTCGCTCACCTCGGCGAGCTCGGTGGGCAGGGGCCCGAAGGTGACCGCGTCGTCCATGCCGCGGATCATCACGTTCCCGCCCGCCGACGTGTCGGCGTGGGCGACCCAGCGCTGGTCGGGCTCGACCGCCACGGCCACGATGCCCACGTCCGGGTTCGTGCCCCCGACCACGCGGGGGAAGCCGTCCTGCCACGCGCTGACGACGCCCTGGACGTCACCCGCGACGATCTGCGCGTCGAGGAACGCGAGGTCCTGGACCTGCGCCCCGACCACCTCGACGCCGTAGAGGAACGCGCCCGGGTCGAGCTCCTCGATGAAGCCGTCGAGCGTCCAGACCTTGATGGAGCCGTCCTCCGAAGCGACGGCGATGCGGCGGTCCGGCGCGATCGCGAAGGTCCACATCGCGCCGTGCTCGGTCACGTCGTCGTTGTCGACGGAGGCGACCTCGACGAGCTCGCCGCCGTCGAGGAGGCAGGACTCGAAGGAGGTCATGAGCGGCGGAAAGGTCTCGGCGCGGGGCGTCGTGACGACGATGACGTCCGGCGGGACGTCGGAGACGACCGGCTCGTGAACCGAGGCGCAGCCGACGAGGACGAGGACGCAAGGAAGCAGGCGGTGGTGAGTCATGCGATCAAGATGGCGGCCTTCTCGTCATAACCGAAATACCAAACAACGAAGCAGGCCATAGTCGGCCACTATATCGCACCAGCCGTGACCGTGGCCCCGAACGGGCGCGACATCCCCTGTTTTCAGGTGTGACGCGGGTCGGCGGCGGCTGTGACCCAGGCCCGAATCTCGGGGCCACGAGCCCGGCATCGGCGCTGCAAACGGAGCGGCCGAGGCTCGGCGAAGTCTGGTAGCCTCCGGCCGCACTTACGACGGGGTCGTACCCGGATCAGAAGAGGGAGCATCGAATGACCACCAACTGGAAGAAGACCACGCGGATCCTCGCCGCGCTCGCGCTGCTCGGGGCGATCATCGCGTGCGGCGGAAGCGACGGCGACGACAGCACCGACAACAGCGGCTCGGGCGGCACCACCGAGGGCACCGTCGCGGCGCAGCCCGCCGGCGGCCCCCCGCAGGCGCTCCAGATCGGCCAGCCGCCGGTCTCGCTCGCCGTCCCGATCCCGCCGAGCTTCAACCTCACCATCGCGGCGGCGGCCGAGTTCCAGATCGACGCGTCGGGCTCGTCCGGGTCGGATCCGGAGCTCTTCGTCTACCAGGGCGAGCAGCTCATCGAGAACAACGACGACGGCGGCGACAGCCTCAACTCCCGCATCGTCCGCTTCCTCGATCCCGGCACCTACTCGGTGCGCGTGGTCGAGCACCGCGCCCGCGCGTTCACCGCGCAGGTCTCGGCGACGCAGCTCGCGCCGCTGACCCCGGTCGGCACGGTCGCCCCGGGCACGCCCCTCCAGGTGCAGTTCCCCGACTTCCCGATCCTCCAGCGCCCGCGCAACGATCGTGACGCGGCCCGCGCGGTCACCTTCAACGTGGCGGCCGCCGGTCAGTTCACCTGCGGCGCCTCGGCCTCGAACGGCCGCGACGCGAAGATGGCGATCATCCAGAACGGCGCCGTCCTCGCCGAGGACGACGACAGCGGCGAGGGCAACGCCGCCTCGATCACCCGCCAGTTCACCCCCGGCGCCTACGAGATCCGCGTGTGGGACTGGATCCGTCGCGGCGACATGACCATCACGGTCACCTGCAACGCCGGCTGACGTCCGCCCGGCTCGATCGACGACGGCCGCCCCCGCCAGGGCGGCCGTTCTCGTTCCGTCCGCGAGTGACCGACGGGTTTCACCGGCTCCACCCCGAGGTGCACGCGCGGCCGACGACCCCTACTCTGAAGTCGATGGCCGCGCGCGACCTGCTGCTCGTGGACGACGACGCCCTGATGGTCCGTCTCCTGAGCCGCTACCTCGGCAGCCGAGGCTGGACGGTCCGCGGGTTCACCCGCTCCGCCGACGCGCTGGCCAGCGCCCTCGAGCGCGCGCCCACGGTGGTGCTGACCGATCTCGAGATGCCCGGCGTCGCGGGTGACGCCCTCGCCCGCGCGCTGCGCGAGCAGCTCGGCGAGCGCTCGCCGCAGCTCGTCCTGATCACGGCGAGCCACGTCGTGCCGCGCGAGGTCGAGGCGCTCTTCGACGCGGTGATCCAGAAGCCCTTCCGGCTCGAGCGCGTCGCGAGCATCCTGCGAGAGCTCGACGCCCCCGCGCGCGACGCGGGCTCGCACGTCCGGCTCAAGCGACCTCGCGAGGACGTCGACCGCGAGACGGGGTCGGGCTAAATCAGCCCAGGCGGCAGGGGTGCGCGCCCAGGTACCGCAGCGTCGTCGTGTCCCCGAGCTCCACCTCGAACCCGCCGAGGGCCGGCTCGGTGTAGACGAGGGCCTCCGCGAGGCCGCCGAATCGACCGACCAAGACGTGAACGCGATCGACCATCGACACCGATCACGCGCACTTCACTGCACCGCTTGCAAGAGCGTGGAGGCGTCGTCGTCTGCGCTGAGCTCCCAGACCATGACCCCGCCGAGGCCGAGGCCGCGGGCGTAGTCCCGCTTGATGCGCAGCGACTCGGGGTCGTCGTAGCTGATGAAGAGGCCCGTCGTCGGGTCGTGGAGCCAGGGCACCTGCGCGGCCTCGTGCCAGCGCCGCGTCATGCGCGGCAGGTAGTTGGTGGCGATGTCGTCCCAGTCCACGACGCCGCGCTCCCACGTCCCCTCCCCCGCGCCGCTGAACGCGACGCCGAGCCCGTCGCCCGCGGTCGCGCCGGCGAAGGAGCGACCGTAGAACGGCACGCCGAGGACGAGCCGATCGGGGGGCACGCCGCCGTCGAGGTACGCGCGGACCGCGGCGTCGACCTCGAAGCCCGCCGGGCTCCGATCGCCTTCGTACGTGTGCATCGGCGCGTTGAAGGCGGTTTGCTCGCTCCAGGCGCCGTTGAGGTCGTAGGCCATCAAGTTGATCCAGTCGAGGATCCCGCCGAGCGCGGCGAGCTCGAGGTGCTCGATGATCGACGGCCCCGCGGGCGCGGCGATGGTGAGGAGATAGCGCTGCCCGTCCGCCTCGCCGCGCGCGTCGAGCTGCCGGCGGAGCTCCTCGAGCAGGAGCGTGTAGTTGTGGCGATCCTCGGGCCGGTTGCCGTTGCCCTCGAGCCCGCCGCCGACGGGGTACTCCCAGTCGATGTCGACGCCGTCGAAGCCGTAGCGCGCCATGAAGTCCACGCAGGAGCTCGCGAACCGCCGGCGGCTCTCCTCGGTGAGCGCCACGTCGGAGAAGTGCGTCGACCACGTCCAGCCGCCGACCGAGATCAGCGTGCGCAGGTGCGGGTGGCGCTCCTTCAGCAGCTGGAGTCGGCGGAAGCTGCCGCGGAGCGGATCGTCCCACGCGTCGCCGTCGTACGTGCGCTCGGTGTCCGCGTAGGGGTCGCCGAGCACGCACTCGCCCGACGCCGAGACGTTCGCGAACGCGTAGTTGATGTGCGTGAGCCGCGCGGCGTCGACGTCGTCGACGTGGAAGTCGCGACCGTAGACCCCCCACGCGGTGAAGTAGCCGACCACCCGCCACGCGTCGCTCGGCGGGGGCGGCGGTGGTCGGTCTCCCGCGTCGAGGCCCGGCTCGAAGCCCCCGTCCACGGGCGCGTCCCCGGCGTCGGCCGAAGGCTCACCCGCGTCGGCCGCGAAGGCGCCACCGTCCGAGCCGGGCGGCGGGAGCCCGCCTCCATCCGAGTCGGCTTCGCCTCCGGGCATCGGCTCGCAGCCGGAGACCAACCCCACGATCACCACCACCGAGATCCAACGACGCACTGCGCACCTCCACGTGAGCTCGGCAGGTCCGTGGATCCCGGCGCCCGGATCGGGTCAAACGAATGGCCCGCGAGCTGCGTTTCTCTCGCAGTGCGCGCGCGAGGCGGGGCTCGGACGCTCATGACTTGTCAGGAGTGACGGGCTTTGACTCCGCGAGCTGTATTTCTCTCGCGCGCTGCGCGCGCTTGGCGGGGGCTGGGGCTGGGCCGCTCATGATTGTCTGGGGTGACGGGCTTCGACTCCGCGAGCTGTCATTCTCTCGCGCGCTTCGCGCGCGAGGCGGGGGCTTCGCCCCCGACGGTTTGAGACGTTGGGGAGGCTTGCCAAGAGCGGGTCCGTGGGAGTTCTGTCCCCCCGGGGGATTCCATCCCCCGAGCACGCGCCGTCGGCGCGTGCTCGCCCCCTGGCCCCTGACTCCGGCGCCTGCGGCGCCTACGACAGGGGACGGCGCTTCGCGCCGGACGGCGCGCGGAGCGCGCCGGTCGGCCGGCCGGCGCTTCGCGCCGCCACGGCCTCCGATTGTCATAAAAGAGCGGGCGATCTCCCTGGCGTCGCAGGCGGTCGCGGAGGCGGGGGCAGACGCGGAGCGCGGAGGCGGAGGCGGACGCGGACGCGGACTCGGACGCGACAAGGGAGCTGGGCGACCCCGCCATCATCGACGGGGTCGCCGGCTCACGTCACCTCACCTCGCGGCCGCACCTCCGACCAGCTTGAACAGCGTGGCCGCGACCTTGTCCGCGAGGTCGTGGGCCTCGGCGACCCGCTCCGCCGACACGAACCCCGCGGCGCACGCGGTCTCCAGGTTCGACCGCGACTCCTTCGCTTCGTACATCGCGGTCTTCAGTCTCTCCCGACCGTTGCCGTCGTAGCGACCCTCGCCCTCCGAGATGTTCAGCGGCACCGACACCACCGACCGCCGCAGCTGCTTGCCCAGCTCCGGGTGCGACCGAGCGATGAGCTCCCACAGCGGACGGCACAGCCGCACCAGCTCCAGCGAATCCGAGTAAACACGCAAACGAGACATCGTTCTCTCCAGGTTGCCGGCTACCCGACCGCGCCCACGCGCGCCCGTCGTCCGGCATCCCGCCCCCCCGGCCGCCGCGCGCAGCGCGGGTCAACGGCGAAGCCCGGCGCGCAGCGCCGGGTCGCGAAGCGACCGTTGACGCGCGCGAGCACGGTGGCAGGGTGGGCGGTGCCGGACGACGGGCCCCTGTAGAAGAGGACGCTACGTTGACGGCTCACAGAGGCCCCTCGAAACCGGGCACGGCACGGGGCACGGGCACGGACTCGGACTCGGACTCGGACTCGGACTCGGACTCGGACTCGGACTCGGACTCGGACTCGGACTCGGACTCGGACTCGGACTCGGACCACCGCGGAGCCCCGGCCACACCCGCACCCCCACCGTTCGAGTCGCACGGAGGTCGTGGTCCGCGCGAAGCGCGGCCCGACCAACCGGCGCGCTCCGCGCGCCGTCCGGCGCGAAGCGCCGCCCCTCCGTCGTAGGCGCGAAGCGCCGGAGACGGAGGCCGAGGGGGAGAGCCGGTGCCGAAGGCGCCGGCTCGGGGGACCGGGGTCCCCCGGGGGACAGAACTCCCACGGACCCGCACGTGGCCAGCGATCTCACCGTCTCAAAGCACCGGGGGCGAAGCCCCCGCCTCGCGCGCGAAGCGCGCGAGAGAACGACAGCTCGCGGAGTCCGCACCCCTCACCCGTCACCCAGCGAGAGTCCGATCCATCCCCATGGCTCCGACAGCTGGGGCCCCCGCCTCGCGCGCGAAGCGCGCGAGAGAACGACAGCTCGCGGAGTCCGCACCCCTCACCCGTCACCCAGCGAGAGTCCGATCCATCCCCATGGCTCCGACAGCTGGGGCCCCCGCCTCGCGCGCGAAGCGCGCGAGAGAACGACAGCTCGCGGAGTCGGAGCCCCTCATCCATCACCCCCCGAAAGCTCGAAAAGTTCGAACCGTCCCCATGGCTCCCACGCCGAAAGTTCGAAAAGTTCGAACCGTCCCCATGACTTCCCCGCATGACTTCCCCGCGGACTCGGACTCGAAGGCGGAAGCGGACTCGGACAGCCTGCAACGAAGCCCGCGCTCTCGCGCGTCCCTCACCTCTCGCCGACCGTCAAGGTCTGTCGACAAATCGCCTCCGGCGATTTCTCTCCGGCGAGGGGCAAGCCCCTCGCGCTCCCCACTGAGATCCTCCGACGCTTCGCGTCGTCGGACTCAGTCCATGTCGCGCAGCTCGCGCTCGAGCGCGTCGTCGTACGCGGCGAGCCGTTCGTCGCCCTCGGCGTCGGCCGGCACGTTGGCGTAGGGGTCGTCGTCCGTCGCGAGCCCCGCTTCGATCAGCGCCTGCGCCGCGAGGTGGCTCGGCAGGTCGAGGACGACGCCGTCCTCGTCGATGAGGACGCACTGGGGGCCGAGGCCGCGCGTCGCGAGGTGGTGCGCGACGCCCGCCGCGAGGAACCCCAGAAAGACGACGAGCCCCGCCGCTCGCGGCAGCGCATCCGTCCCGACCGTCACGAGGAGCCCGAGGACCGCGCAGGCGACGAGCACGGACGTCGTCTTGCGGTGCCGGTTCCACGTCTCCCACGCCGACCGGGTGAAGGGCAGGACCACACGCGCGCGCCGGTGCATCGCGAGCAGGAGGAAGACGCCGAGGAGGCCGCAGAGGGCGACGCTCACCCGAGCCCATCGCGGGGCGTAGTAGAAGCGGACGGCCATCGGCTCCGCGCCCGGCTCGCCCGTGACGACGCAACGATCGACGACCGCGGATCCGAGCTCGGCGCGCGGAATCATGCGAACGCGGGTCATCGAGCTCCCATCCGCGGCTCACTCCTCGCCGGAGCAGGCTTCCGTGTCGCCGCAGCGCTCGCAGAAGATCTGATCGGCGCACTCCGACTGGCACGAGGCGCACGCGCTGCCCGGCGTCGGTCCGCCACAGAACTCGGTGCAGCGAACGGAGCACGCCTCCATCTGCGCCTCGTAGTCGTCGCAGGTGACGGCGAGCTCCGCGCTCGCCGCAGGCGCGGCCGTCGACGCGGCCGTGGGCGCCGGCTCGGACGCCTCGCCGCCACACGCCGTGGTCATCAGGACGCCGATCCACAGCGCCGTTCGAAGGATCTTCATCGATTGTGCCTCCGCCGCCGAAACGCCCGAAGCTTGCCACGGCCTTCCCGGGCGTCGCGCCGATTCCGCGCGGTGAACCGCCCCCGCGTGACGCGACGCGATACGGCGTGAATACTCGCGCCGATGCTCGCGCCCGGTGAAATCGTCGGCGACCAGTTCCGCGTCGAGCGGCCCCTCGCCGAGGGCGGCTTCGGCGAGGTCTACGTCGCCACGCAGCTCGGGACGGGCAAGCCGCGGGCGCTCAAGGTCCTGCGGCCCGAGGTCGCGAACGATCCGCGCACGCGCGACCGCTTCATCCAGGAGGCGCAGATCGGCGCGCGCATCGCGAGCGACCACGTGGTCGAGGTGGTGGCGGCCGGGATCGACGCGGCGCGCGGCGCGCCGTGGCTCGCGATGGAGCTCCTCGAGGGTGAGACGCTCGAAGACCGAGTTCGCGAGCGCGGGCCGTGCTCCGTGGAGGAGGCGCTCGCCGTCTTCAGCCAGCTCGGTCACGCGCTCGGCGTCGCGCACGCGGCCGGCGTCGTGCACCGCGACCTCAAGCCGGAGAACATCTTCGTCGCGACCGCGCGCCGCCACGACGTGGTGTTCACGATCAAGGTCCTCGACTTCGGCATCGCGCGCCTCCTCGCCGAGGCGCGGGACGCGACCATGAGCTCGCAGGCGATCGGGTCCCCGCTCTGGATGGCGCCCGAGCAGCTCTCGCAGGGCGCGCCGATCTCGCCGGCGACCGACGTCTGGGCCCTCGGGCTCATCGCCTTCTTCGCGTTGACCGGCCGCTCGTACTGGCAGGCGGGCAACACCCCGAGCCCGAGCGTCATGACGCTCATCCACGAGATCGCGACCGCGCCGATCCTCCCCGCGGGCGAGCGGGCGCGCCTCCTCGGCGCCCCGGTCACGCTGCCGGTGGGCTTCGACGCGTGGTTCGCCCGGTGCGTGGCCCGCGACCCCACCGCTCGCTTCCGCGACGCGGGCGAGGCGACCGCCGCGCTCGCGTCGGTGCTCGGGGGATCGGGCGCCGCGCTCGCGCCGACCGCGCTCGCCCCGGGCGCCCCGTCGGCGCCCGCGGGCACGCCGTTCCCGGCGACCCACGCCAGCGCCGCGCCACCCCCCGCGGCCCGACCCAAGAGCGCGCTCCCGTGGGTGCTCGGCCTCGGCGGCGTCCTCGTCGTGCTCGGGATCGTGGCCCTCGGCGCGACGATCGCGGGCGTCGCTCTCTTCGGCGGCGGCGACGACGACGACGCGCCACCGCCGGTCGCCGCGGTCCGACCTCCCGTGCCCGCGACGGATCCCGAGGCGATGCGCGCGCCCACCGCGCCCGTCGCGCCGGCGCCCCGACCCGCGGCGGGAGCCGCGAGCGCCGTCGTCGTGTCCGCCTCTCAGTCGTGCGCGCGCTTCGAGGGATCGGGCTGGTGGTGCTGGGGCACCGGCGCGTTCCCCAGCGAGCGCGGCCTCACCCCGCGCGCGTCGGTCCCGGTCGCGCTGGTGGGCGTCCCCGCGACGGGATCGCTCGCCCTCGGAGGCTACGCCGGGTGCGCGATCGACGGGCTCGAGCGCGCGCTCTGCTGGGGGATGACGGTGCACACCAGCGCCGGGGACGGAGGCGGATCGACGCCCGCCGAGGTGGCCGACCTCGAGCACGTCCGCGAGGTCGCGCTCGGCGTCCGCTTCGCGTGCGCGCGCACCGCGAGCGGCTACGTCGAGTGCTGGGGCGACGGCGACTCGGGACAGCTCGGCCGCGGTCGCCGCGAGGAGCGCAGCGCGCCCGCCCGCGTCGAAGGGCTCGACGAGGTCGAAGAGATCGACGCCGGCGTCGGCTTCGTGGTCGCGCGACGCCGCGACGGCTCCGTGTGGAGCTGGGGCGACAACGTCCTGGGCGAGCTCGGGACGCGAGCGGGCGGCGAGCGCGCGACGCCCGCGCCGATCGAGGGCCTGCGCGACGTCGTCCAGGTCGCCGTCGGCGGCCACCACGGCTGCGCGCGCCTCGGCGACGGGACCGTGCAGTGCTGGGGCGGCAACGTCCGCGGACAGCTCGGGGACGGGACGACCCGCGCGCGCTCGACCCCGCGCCCCGTGCGAGGCCTCGGTGACGCCGTCGACCTCGTGGCAAGCCACGAGAGCACGTGCGCGCGTCGCCGTGACGGCACGTGGTGGTGCTGGGGCCTCGACTACCAGGGCGTGATGATCGGCGCCGGCCGCGAGAACGTCACGACCCCGTTCCGCGTCGAGGGGCTCACGGGCGCCGTCGAGGTCGGCCTCGGTCGCTTCCACGGCTGCGCCCGAACCGACGCTGGCGCGATCCTCTGCTGGGGCAACAACGAGCAGAGCTCGCTCGGCGACGGCACCGAGGCCTCACGGCTCGCGCCGGCGCCGCCGCGGTTCTGATCGCGCGGCGTCAGCTCGGCTCGGGGCGCTTCGCGCTCGCGCCCTCGTGCCGGGCCTTCCACGCGGCGACGAGGTGGCGGTTGTCCTGGTCCCACGGGTGGAAGTCCGGCCGGAAGAAGTCGCGGTAGGGCCCCGCGACCTTCGTGATCAGCCCCTCGGGCCCGAAGTAGAACCGCGCCGCCTCCATCCACTCCTTCGCGGTCGGGCGGTGACCGAGCGACCGGAGCGCGGAAGACGTATTGCGGACCTGGTTGAAGAGGAAGACCAGCGTGGTCATGAGCCCCACGCGGCGCAGCAGGTCGCGATCACCGCTGACGGCTTCGAAGACGTCGAAGGCGACCGCCTTGTGCTCGATCTCCTCGACCGCGTGCCACATCAGCAGCTCGCGCACGGGCTCGGGCATCGACGCCGTCACCTCTTCGTGCGTGAGCATGTACTCGGCGAGGATCGCGGTGATGTGCTCGAGCACGACCGTCGACGCGAGGTGAACCGCGGGGGGCGCCGTGCGGACGTGCCGGTCGATGTTCTTCGCGACCGACTCCTCGACCGCGGAGGCGTCGAAGCCCATCGAGTCGAGCCACGCGTTGGCGAGCTCGTGCTGGTAGGAGTGCTGCCCCTCCTGCGCCGCGAAGCCGATCACCTGCTCACGGAGCACGGGGTCGGTGATCCGATCGCGGTAGTGCATGACGCTGCGGACGAACTCCTTCTCGCCGAGCGGGAACGTCGCCGAGAGCGCGGAGAGCGTCGCGGTGATCAGGCCGTTGCCGTCGAACCAGAAGCGCTCCTTCACCGAGGCGAAGTCGAAGTGCATGCGACGTGGACGCACGGGAGCGCGGTCGCGGGCCTGGGCACGAGTCGTCGGGGTCATCGCGTCCTCCTCCTCGGAGCAGCTATTGAACCAAGGTCAATGAAGAGTAGCGACTACTGAACGACAGTCAACAAGCCGCGTGCAGGAGGGGGGCGCGCGGACGTGCGACTCGAGGCTTCGTCGTCGTGGGCGAGACATACTATTGCAAACTTACTTGTCGCCCGAGACACGATGTCCACTGGGCCGATCCAGGACAGTGCTCGGTTTTGGAACAACCAAACTGTCCTCTCATGAGACGCTGACCATGTGTCCAGGTCGTATTTCATGAGTGATTTCGGGATACGGGGAGCGCTGGTCGCCTGGCACGCACATTGCGCGACAGAAGCCCGAGCCCGACTCGGGGCCTTGGGGAGGACGATCATGAAGCGCTTGCAAACCATCGGTACCCTACTCGCCTTCGGATTGGGGTTTGGCGGCTGTATGGCGCCCTCGGGTGACGTCGCGGAGCTGGCGGAGGGGCTGACCGTGCTCGATCACACCGACACGTCGATCCACCTCGCCTACCGGCAGGCCGACGACGTGATCTTCCTCGAGGCCGTTCGCGGCGATCAGGTGCCCGAGCCCTACCGCGACGATCCGGAGTCCCCGCCCTACGAGATCGACGCGCGCTTCAGCAGCGACTCCGGCTTCATCTTCTACCTGCAGCAGGGCGGCCACGGGTGGGTCGAGCCCGCTTGGGAAGAGGCGATGAACCGCCAGCTCGCGGATCGGACGCCGCTCGTCGGCTCGAACGAGGTGCTCTTCCGCCTCGCCTCCGAGGCCTCGCGCACGATGCGTGAGGACATCGCCGAGCAGATCGGAGAAGAGGCGGCCGCCGCGCTCGCCCCCGAGATCGACTCCATCCACGCGTACGCGTCCGAGGCGCACAAGCAATTCCTCCTGCAGGACGCGGCGCGGCGTGAGCACCTCCGCGACGTGGACACCCCCACGCTGGAGATCCCGACCGAGACGGGCGACGTCGCCTACGGCACCCCCGGCCCCGGCGACCCGAACTACAGCTGCGCGGCCGCCGCGTCGTACGCGATCAGCCTTCACGCCGACTCGCTCGACGGCCTCCCGGGCTTCGCGGGCGGCTACCACAGCGCCACCGCGCGTCACTGGTTCAACGGCGCGGCCAGCTGCGGCAGCTACTACTCGGTGCACAGCAACTGCAACCACGGCCGCTGCGCGACCACCATGACCCAGCGCCACATGTCCGGGTACAAGGCCTTCGCGGCGAACGTGCTGCGCGCGAACTCCTGCAGCGGCGAGTACAAGTGGGACTCGGACGGCGGCAGCTACGGCCACAACTGCCACGACGACACGCGCATCCAGATGCACAACTTCGTCTACGAGAGCAACGAGGGCGGGCACTGGCGCTGGTGTGACGGCAACGACAACGACCACGACATCAGCGTCGACATCCTCTTCGTCGAGCTCGATCAGGACGGCTACCCCGAGTACAGCACCAGCACGAACCGCGGCTACGGCTCCGGCACGCACGTCTCGGCGCCGGCGCAGTGCGACTACATGCTCGGCTGCCCCGCGAGCTACATGGGCGCCAGCGACGGCTGCGACTGCTACGCCGACGGCGTCCAGTGCCCCGACACCGACTGCACGAACGGCGGGACGAGCTCCACGCCTCCCGCGCAGTGCGACTACACGCTCGGCTGCCCGGCGAGCTACATGGGCGCGAACGACGGCTGCGACTGCTACGCCGACGGCACGCTCTGCCCCGACTCGGACTGCTACTAGAGCGACGCGCTCCAGCGAACCAGGGCGTCGGCGAGCTCGACGGCCTGGCTCGCTTGGAGGTTGTGACCGCCCTTCGCGAAGCGGACGACCTCGGGATCGTTCACGCACGCGATCAGAGCCCGGCTGACCTTCGGCTCCACCGACGGGTCGTCTTCGGCCCACGCGACGAGCACGGGCTTGTCGAGCGCCCGCATCGTCCGCTCGAAGCGAGCGGGGTCCTGACGAGCGCAGAGGCGGAGGGCCCAGACCTGCTCCGCTTCGCTCAGCCGCTTCGAGTAGCCCGCGAGGCGGGCCACCGGGAGGAGCACACCGGCGGTCGCGCGCCGCGCGAGGGGGTGGAGGTCCACGACCCGCTCGATGACGCGGTAGGTCCGCGGGAACGTGCCGCGATGGAACATCGGCCCGGACCCGTTCACGAGCGCGAGGCCGGCGACGCGCTCGCTGGCGGCCGCGGCCTCGAGCGCCACCACGCTCCCCATCGAGTGGCCGAGGACGACGGCGCCTTCGAGCCCGAGCGCCTCGATCGCCTCGACGACGACCTCGCCCAGGGCCGGCAGGGTCTGGTCTCGACTGGTTCGCTCGGGCGTCCGCCCGAAGCCGGGCAGATCGAGGCGGATCAAACGCAGGCGCCCCTCGAGGGCCGAGTCGAGCCACCGGAAATCCCGCGAGGTGGCCGGGGTGCCGTGCGCCGCGATGACGGGACGGCCGCTGCCGGTGTCGGTGTGGAAGAGCGGGCCGGTGCTGAGGCTCAGCTCGTGAAGCTCGGGATCGAGCGGTCTCTCGGGGCGCATCGACGCACCCTACCGCGGGCGGTCACCGGCAGGGGATCGCCAGCGGCTCCACCAGGTCGAGGAGGTCGTTCAGGTTCGTGAAGTCTTCGGGGAGCACGTCTCCGAACGGGATGTAGACGTCGGTCAGCGCCTCGCGCGAGGTGCTGTAGAGGACGCCGGTGGGCCGCTGGAACCGCTCGGCGTCGCCACACGCGACGGTGATGCGCCAGGCGTCGTAGACGGTCGGCTCGAAGGGCTGCCAGCGCATGTAGTAGTACGCGGTCGAGATCGTGCGGTCGGCGTCGTCGAGCAGGTGGTAATCGCAGTCCACCCGGTAGCGCCGCAGCGTGCTCAGGAACGGGCCCTCTTGGGCGCGGAGCACGTAGGTCTCGACGGCTCCCATGAAGGGGCGATCGATCGACGCAGGGCACGTGGGGATCGCGGGGGGAGCGTCGGGGAGAGGCATCAAGGGGGCCCCCGGCACGACGCGCGCTCGCACGCTCACGTGGACGACGTCCTCGTTCCCGAGGAACGGGTTGGTGCTCGTCACCCACACGGTCGCGAAGTCGGTGTCGCGGACGCGCGGCAGCACCACGGTGGCGGGCGCGCCCGCGCCGGGGACGTCGACGTGCTGCGGCGTCCCGCCCGGGACCCCGACCTGGAGGTCGACCTGCAACACCGAGTCTCCGGTGACGGTGACCTCGACCTCGAGGTCGGAGGCCTGCGAGGCGAGCGGCGCGTCGTCGGCGTAGCGCGCGAGGCGGAGCTCCTGCACCTCGTAGCTGAGCGGCGGGAGGGTGACCTCGTCGGTGCGCCACGCGCCGTCGCCGCGGACGCCTCGCACCTCGGGCTCGGGATCCACACCGCCGTACGCCTCGGGCGCCGTCCACAGCAGCTCGCGCACGAAGTCGGTCCAAGCGGCGCTCAGCCCGCTGGCGCCGCCGCTTCGAGCGAGCAGCACGTCGTCGACCGCCACGACCGACGGCTCGATCCCACCGGTCCCGCTGTCGTCGGTCACGGCCTCGAGCATCTCGCGATAGAAGGTCGCGTCGCCGAGGCGCTGCTCGAGGAAGACGAAGAAGTCCTGCGTGACGTCGGGCGCGGGGTCGTGTCCGTTCGGATCGAAGATCGACCGGCCCCGATGGATCGCGCCCGTCTGGCTCGGGTCGCGCGACGGCCCGCTCCCCGCCGCCCAGTGCAGGCGCCCCGCCATCGCCGTGGCCGACCCCTCGATGAGCCAGAGGCCCTCGGGGTCGAGCCAGCCCGCGAGCGAGTTGGGGGCGAACCGGTGCGTGGCGCCCCACTGCACGGCGTGGAAGTACTCGTGCATCGCGGTGCTGATCCGCTCGGGCTGCGTTCGAGTCGCGTTGAGGTAGCTCGAGCCACCCCAGAGGGCCGAGCCCGCCCAGGTCCCGCCGTCCGGGGCGCGCGAGCGGAACCGCTCCGGGAGGTACTCGCGCCAGCTGTCCAGGTCGGCGACGTAGAAGTCGTACCGCGTGAAGTAGGAGCCGACGTTGGGCAGCGAGAAGCCGAGCTCGTCCACGTAGAACGCGCGGGCTCGCTCGAGCTCGGCCCCGAGCTCGAGGGCCTCCGCCTCGGTGACGCCGTCGCGGTAGTGGACATCGAAGCTCGTGGTGCTGACGGTCTGGTAGCCGGGCCCGCCCTCGATGGTGGCCATGATGGGCTGGAAGAAGGCGCCCAGCGCGATGGTCCCGACCGCGATGGGGCCGGCGTTGGCGACGAGGGTCGAGACGTTGAGCGCGAAGAAGCTGACGCCCTCGCCGCGCGGGGGCGCCCCGATCGGCGGCCCCTCGGGGAGGCTCGCCACCGTGATCGGGACGCGGACGGTGCCGTCGCCGACGGACGCGGCGCGCCCCTGCGGGTGGAGGTACCCGTACGCGTAGGCCGTGATCATGGCCTCCTCGAGCGTCGCCCCGGCGGGGAGCCGCGCGGCGTCCACGGGGAGGTCGAGGTAGAGCGCGCTGGTGAGCGCGACCTCCCGATCGCTCGAGATCAGGAAGGCGGAGTCCGAGAGCGGGACCTGGCCGGCCGACGACAACGTGTCGTGCGCGTCGCGCTGCAGCGGGTAGGTCGTCTCGATCAGCGAGATCTCCGCGGGGCCGCCGAGCGAGCCCGGCGGGATCTCGAGCGTCGCGCCGCCGATCGTGAGGACCGCGCCGGTCGCCGGGTCGACGAGCTCGCTCACCGAGCCGATCACCTCGTAGCGCGGGAGGTCGAGGACGAAGTCCTCGGGAGCAGACGGCTCACACGAGGCGAGGAGCGCCGCGGCCGTGAGGGCCACGAAGCCGAGGCGCGCGTAGCGGGCGCTCATGGATCGAGGATAGCGCAACGGTCCCGGGGGACCCTCCCAACCCCTCACTCGAGGAGGCCGCGGAGCTTCGCCTTGGTGAGCGCCTCGGCGCGACCGCCCGCGTGGAGCTTCTCGTAGATGCGCTTGATGTGCGTGTGCACCGTGCTCCGGCTCACGAAGAGCCGCGACGCGATCTCCTTGTACGAGTAGCCGTCCTCGAGGCCTCGCAGCACCTCTGCTTCGCGCGGGGTGAGGGTGTACTGCTCGGCCACCGTGCCCTGCTCTCGGAACGCGGCCACGACGAAGCGCGCGACGCGCGGGCTCATGGGCGCGCCGCCCGCGAGCAGCTCGCGCAGCGCCTCCAAGAGCGAAGCGCCGCCGCCGCCCTTCAGCACATAGCCGCTCGCGCCCGCGACGATCGCCTCGAACACCGACGCGCGGTCGTCGAAGACGGTGTGCGCCATGACCTCGAGCTCGGGCCGTCGCTGGCGGAGCGCCCGGATGACGTCCATCCCGGTGGTGTCGGGCAGGCCGAGGTCGCAGAGGAAGAGGTCCGCGGGGCCATCGAAGGCGAGCGCGTCCGCGCCAGTGCCGAACGCGCCGGCGACGATGAAGTCGGGCTCGGCGTCGAGGATGGCGACGAGCTCGTCGCGCAGCGCGTCGTCGTCCTCGAGCACCAACACCCGCGTGGGCACGTTCGCTGGGTCCACCCGGCCTCCATCACCTACGCTATCACCGCGGTGGGGAGGACGGCGGCCGGGGCTCGGAGCGACAGGCGGCGCGGCGCGCTCCGGCTGGCGTGGGCGCTCGCCGTCGCGGCGCTGCTCCAGGGCTGCGCGAGCGACGACGGGGGCGCGCCCCTGACGGGCTGGCAGGTGGCCGACGGAGACGCCGCGGAGACGCCGCCCGAGCGCGTGCCCGAGGATCTGCGGTGGCGGTCGACGGACGAGCGCTCGCTCGTCTTCCCCCGTGCGCGGCGGCTCGGTGTGGCTGCGCGCGACCGCGTCGTGCGACGCGTCGCTGCGCGATCCGGTCGTGTTCGTGCCCAAGAGCTACGTGGCGCTCGCGGCGTGGATCGACGGCGCGCGCGTGCTCGACTCGAGCTACGAGCAAGCGCGCGGGATGCCGTGGCGCACCATCGCCCTGCCGGCCGCGTGCCACGACGTCGACGTCACGCTCCGAGCCTACTCGGAGTACACACAGGCGGGGCTGCCCGAGCCTCCTCGCGTGGGGGAGCGCGCCGCGCTGGTGACCGCGCTCGTGCCCGCGGATCTGCACCGCGTGGCGCTCGCGTGCATCTACCTCTTCGTCGCGCTCGTCGCGGGGACGCTCGCGCTGGGCTCTCGGCAGCGGCGGGCGCTCGTCGGGGTCGCGATCTACGCGCTGGCGCTCGCCGGGTGGACGCTGTTCCACACCAAGACGAAGCAACTCTGGTTGCCCTCCATGCCGTTCTGGTTCGGGGTGTGGTGGGTGTCCGTGCCGCTCGTGTCGACGGGCGTCTCGGTGTTCCTCGACGCGGTCTTCGCCGGCGGGCCCCGGCGGGTGTTCCGCTTCCTCGCGATCGCGCTGGGCGCCACGAGCCTCACCGCGCTGGGCTCGCTCGTCGTACCGGCGACGTTCGACGCGCTCTCCGCGCCGATCTTCCTGGCGGGGCGCGGCCTCTCGATCCTCGGGCTGATCGTCGTCCCGGTGTCCCTCGCGATCCGCGCGCGCCGAGGGGACCGCGACGCCGCGATCCTGCTCGCAGGGGTGGCGATCTCGTTCGTGGCCGTCGCCCACGACTTCGCGCTCTCGTTCGGCCTCGTGGGGGGCGAGGCGACGTGGGCGCAGGCCGGCTACGTGGCCCTGATGCTGGCCTTCGTGCTCATCGTGCGACGGCGCGTGCTCGGGATGCAGGCCCAGCTCGTGGAGTACGCGGCCACCGTCGAGCGACAGGCGAGGGAGCGAGAGGCGCTGCTCGGTGATCTGCACGACGGGCTCGGGGGCATCGTCACGAACGTCCGCCTGCTCGCCGAGCGCGGCGAGCGCGAGGGCGACGGACTTCGCATGCCCACCATCGCGAGGCTCGCGAGCGAGGGCGTCGCGGAGCTGCGCGCCCTCCTCTTCGGGTTCGACCAGCTCCCGCGCTCGTGGCGCCACGTCGCGGCGGAGCTGCGGCGCGCCGGGTCGACGATGCTCGAGGGGCACGGCGTCGAGCACACCCTGGAGCAGGACATCGCGGGGGACGCGCCGGCGCCGGAGGTCGGCACGGTCCTGCACCTCGTGCGGATCCATCGCGAGGCCCTCACCAACGCGCTCAAGCACGCGAACGCCAGATCGGTGCGGGTGCGCCTCGTCGTGCGCCGCGACCACCTCTCTCTCGACGTGGTCGACGACGGGGACGGCGGCGGCGAGGCCGGCGGCGTGGATCTCGGCAAGGGCGTCGCCTCGATGCGCGCGCGCGCGGAGCAGCTCGGCGGCGAGCTCTCGATCGAGCGCGACGGGGGCACGCGCGTGTCGCTCACCGCGCCGCTTTGAAGTCGGACGCCGGGAGGCTCACTCACAGACGTCGCGCCACTGGGCGACCGCGTCGAGGCGCAGCGGGTGCGCGGCGCCGAAGCCGTAGCGGTTGCCGACCTCGGCGCAGTCCGGCTGCTTCTCCACGGTGAGCCAGTCCCCGCGCGTGATCTTGTACTCGAACCACTCGCCGCGGGGCAGGAGCACCGTCCCGCGGGCGCGGTCGGCCGTGATCCACGTCAACGAGTGATGCATGGTCCAACCGTCGGCGCTCGTCACGATCGAGACGTCGCGGTCCATCGGGGTCCCGGCGGGGACGGTCACCTCGAAGGGCACCTCGACGTCGGGGCGCGGGTCGGCGATCGCGGGGTCGTAGTCCATCTCGATCCGGAGCGGCGCGGCGTCGGGCACGCGGACGCGCAGGGATCGATCGGCGCCATCGACGAGCCAGCCGCCCTCGGCCTCGAGGCTCGCGACGTCGTCCCGCCGGGTCAGGGGCGCGCCGTCCACGCGCACCGCGGTGACGGGGCCGTCGACGCGGTGGACCCAGACGTCGAGGGTTCGGGGCGGCGGCGTCCACGCGCCCTCGCGAGGCGCGAGCTCGAGAGCGGCTCCGCTCGCCGTCCCCTCGAACGTGATCACGGTGGTCGCCGAGGGACCGTCCCCGTCGCCCTCGTCCTCGTAGAGCGCGAAGCGCGACGCGGTCGACGCTGGGTAGACGTCGAGGCGGAGCTCGGAGCCGTCGATCGCGTCCGTGCTCGAGGCCCAGCCCCCGCGCGGCAGGATCGCGCCCTCGCGGACGAACAGCGGCGCCGCGGCCAGGGTCGCGCCGACCGTGATCGAGGTCGGGCCCTCGTGGATCGCGCCGGAGTCGAGCTCGTACCAGCGACCCGCGGGGAGGCGCACGGCGCGAGAGGTCGCGCCCTCCTCGAGGATCGGGGCGGCCATGAGGAACGGCCCGATCATCATCTGGTCGTCGACGCGACGCAGCGCCGCGTCGTCCGGGAATTCCCACACGAGCGGCCGCAGCACGGGGGCGCCCGTCTGCGCCGCCTCGGCGAAGAGCGCGTAGAGGTAGGGGAGCAGCCGGTAGCGCTCGCGCAGGCGGTGCCGGCTGATGTCCTCGACCTCCTGGCCGAACGCCCAGGGCTCTTGATCCGGCACCTCGTGCGTCACGTGCGCGCGGGCGAAGGGGGACAGCGCGCCCACCTCCATCCAGCGCGCGAAGAGCTCGGCGCTCGCGTTCCCCGAGTAGCCGCCGATGTCGCTGCCCGCGAAGGGGATGCCCGAGAGCCCGAGGCCCATCAGCATCGCGGGGGTCTGCCGAAGGCTCGCCCAGGTGCTCGGCGCGTCGCCCGTCCACATCGCCGCGTAGCGCTGGATGCCGGCGTAGCCCGCGCGCGTCAGCACGAAGGGTCGCTGGCTCGGCCGCGCGGCGCGGAGCCCTTCGAAGGTCGCCCGCGCCTCGTGCAGCGCGTAGACGTTGCGCGCCTCCGCCATCGTCGTGGGGATCCCGTCGCCCGCCGCCACCAGATCGCTCGCGATCTCCGCCGCGCCTCCGCTCTCGGGGAACACGGTGGGCTCGTTGACGTCGAGCCAGACCCCGTCCACGCCGCGGCCCGCGAGCGCGGCGACCTCGCCGGACCAGAGCGCCCGCGCGGACGGCGACGTGAAGTCGAGGAAGGAGCTCGGCCCCGGCCACGCGACGCCCTCGTACGGCGTGCCGCTCGCGTCCGCGAGGAAGTGACCGCCCGCGCGGGCGCGGTCGTAGACGCTCCAGCCCGGGTCGACCTTGATCCCGGGATCCTCGATCACGATCAGCCGGAAGCCCTGCCCTTCGAGCCGCGAGGCGAGTCCCTCGGGGTCCCCGAAGGCCGCCGGATCGAAGGTGAAGCTGCGGAAGCCGTCCATGTGCTGGATGTCCAGCCAGAGCGCGTCGGCCGGGATCTCGCGGCGCCGGAGCTCGGCACCGATCTCCTCGAGGCGAGCGTCGGGCGAGTAGCCCCAGCGGCACTGGTGGAAGCCGAGCGACCAGCGCGGCGGGACCGGCGCCCGACCGGTGAGGCCCGTGTAGGCTCGCAACACGTCCTGCATGCGCGGCCCCGCGATGACGTACTGGTCGATGCTCGGACCGGCCGACTCGACGCGGTACTCGCCGGGGTCCGCGACCGCGAGGTCGATCTCGAGCCGGTGCGCGACGTCGGTGAAGACGCCGTAGGCCACGCCCTCGCGGAGCGCCACGAAGAAGGGCACCGACGCGTAGAGGGGATCCTGATCGGGCCGGTAGCCGCCGAAGTCGGGGTCGTAGGCGTCCGTGTTCCAGAACGTCCAGCGGCGCCCGCGGCGGTCGAGCCCGCCCGTCTTCTCGCCGAGGCCGTAGAACGGCTCGTCGGCGGGCGTCGCGCGCACCACCGCGCTCGCGGTGGAGGCCGGGTCGGCGACGTCGTCGACGAGGACGCGGCCCTCGTCGTCGGCGACGGTCACCCGCCCGCCCTCGCGCGCCACCCGCACGGTCACCCGCTCGGTGCAGATCACGAGTGTCTCGGAGGCGTCGTCGGAGCCGACGTCGATCCGGGTCGCGGGCGCGAGCTCGGCCGCGGGGGTGACGAGCGCGAACGAGCGGTCGGGGACGTCCGCGTCGAGCGGCAGGTAGCGCAGGCGCGTCACGCCGTCCGCGAGGAGCATGACCTCGACGCGGCGCGACGTGCCGGCGGCCGACAGGTGATGCGCGGCGATCTCGGTGACCCAGGACGGCCCTCCGGGGCGCTCGCCGCAGCTCCAGGGGACCGCCGCGTCGGTCGCGGCGTCGGTCGCCGCGTCCCGGCCTCCGTCGACCGCCGCGCCGGCGTCGGGGCGGGTAGGCGCGGGATCGCAAGCGAGGCCGCCGAGGGCGAGGAGCAGCGCGACGCGACGGAGGAGCATGCGCGTCCGATCATGCACCGAGGACCTGCTCGGTGCCGCAGGCGTCGTCGCGGACGTCCCATGTGCGGTCCCACGGGCGGCTCGCCCGACCCGCGGGGCTCGAACGCGAGCCGCAGCGAGTAGCGCCTGGCACGAGGGCTGCTCATGTGCGGCGTATGACCTCCTCCAAGACGACTGCCACCTCGATCCCCTCGACGCCCACTCGCCGTTTCTCGCTGCGCGCCCGCACCGCGTTGCGCGCGGGGCTCGCGACCAAAGAACCGACGAAGCTCGAGATTCCGAACCTGAAGGTGACGTGACTGGCCCTCAGCCCGGCGTCAGCGCGCGCGCTCGACGCGAGGCTCGCCGTGGTATGCCTCGTCGAGCCGGTGGGTCACCCCTCCCAACGCGTGGCCGCGAGGCCTTGGCGCGCCGCGTACTGGACGGGCGCGCCGAGACGCGCCGTGTCACTGGCCGGGACGCTCGCGCTGGCCCTCGCGATGGTGCCGCTGATCGCCTCCGACCTCGCGGAGGGGGCCGCCCTCGATCGCGTAGCCGAGCGACTCGGGGACGAAGCGGTGCTGACCCTCGCGGCCTTCGACGCCGCGGCCGGCGAGTCGGTCCACGGCCCCTACTCGCGGTTCGGCTGGAGCCACCCCGGCGCGATGCTCGTGCACCAGCTCGCGCTGGGGCTGCGCGTCTCTGGAGGGCGGAGCGAGCTCCTGCCCTGGTGGCTCGCGGCCTGGTCGATCGCGTGGCTCGTCCTCGCCGTCGCGCTGATCGCGAGGGAGCGCTCGCCGTGGCTCCGCGCGGGCTGGCTGCTCGCTTCGATCCTGGCCTTCGCGTCGCTGCGGGTCTCGGGCGGTCCGTCGCTGCTCACGATCCTGTGGAACCCGCTCGCGACGCTCGCGCCGTTCTTCCTCCTCTACGCGCTCGCGTGGCGACGGCGCAGCGGCCTCTGGGCGGCCCCGCTCGTCGTGCTCCTCCACGCCTACCTGGTGCAGAGCCACGTGGGGTACTTGGCGATCGCGACGCTCGTCGCGGGGGTCGCGCTCGCGACCGTGCTGCGCGGCGCCTGGGCCCGGCCTCGACGGCAGCTCGTCATCGCGGCGGTCGCCACCGGCGTCACCGCGGTCGCGGCCTGGTGGAGCGCGTCCGCGGCCAACCTGATCGCGATCGGCGCCTTCTTCCGCGAAGGCGGCCACGAGGCCCCCGCTCCCGCCGCCGCGCTCCTGCTCGCCGCCCAGAGGACGCAAGGCCCCTTGCTCACGCTCCTCGGAGACCTCGGCTCCGACGAGCTCGGGCTCGGGCTCCTGTGTCTTCAGGTGCTGCTCCTCGTCGCCCATACGATCGAGCGGCTCACGCGGCGCTCGGGGGTGCCCCTCTCCGTCTGCGTCCTGTCGCTCGGGGGCCTCGCGATCGCCGTCGTGTCGGCGTTCGGGGTCGACCGCGAGATCCACCCGCACCAGAGCCACTGGCTGGAGATCGTGGGGCCGATGGCGTGGATCGGCGCGCTGTGGCCGCTCGCGTGGCGGCGCCTTCGTCCGTACGGCTGGGCGCTCGCCGTGGCGGTCGCGCTCTTCGTGGGGGTGGGGTCGACGAGCGCGGCGACGGCGAGGATGGACGCGCGCGGCATCCCCGCCGGGCGACACGCTGGTCGCCCCGATCGGCTCGCCGACCTCCTCGAGCCCTTCCTCGCCGAGGGGCCCGTCCAGCTCCGCTTTCGGGAGGCCGATCACGACGCGTGGGGGATGGTCGCGGCGGTCGCGGTGCGGAGCGCGGATCGCGGTCACCGCGTCCAGCTCGAGCCCCGGTTCCGCTTCATGTTCGGGCGCAGCCGCACGCGCTGCGGACCGGAGTGCCGACCGATCTGGCTGTCGATGGGGCCGCCGCCCGGCTGGCGGGTCCTCGGGTCGATCCCGGGGTTCGCGCTCGTGGAGCCCGGCGACGACGAGTCGCCGCCCGACGGCGGCGCGCTGTCCGTGCTCGAGGCGTGGGGCACCGAAGGCGCGCCGGGCTGGGTGGTGGACGGGGTCGCGCTCGAGGGCGCGCCCTGGAACGCGCCGGGCTGTCTGCGCTTCCGACTCGGCACATCGGGGATCGTGCTCGGCGTACGGGGTTCGCCGACCGCGCTGTCCGTCGCGGCGGACAACAACGACGCGTACGAGATCGCGTGCGACCGAGGGGCGGGCTTCCAGCGTGTCGGGCGGGTCCCGCCCGTCGCGGGGTGGGGCATCGTGTCGCGGCGCGTCGAGGTGCCGGACCTCGCGAGCTGCGCTCGGATCCGACTCACGCCGGGCACGGGCGACGGGTCGTCCTCGATCGCCGAGGTGACCGCGCTCTGATGCGCTCGCCGAAGGTAGGCTCCGTCGATGCCTCGCCGAACCCCGCCGCCGCGCGCGTACACGCGCGACGCTCCGCCGGCCGAAGCGCTCACCGTCCGTCCGATCGGCGTGGTGCGCTCACCGCACGAGGAGCGCCACGGCACGCCGCGTCAGGCCGCGATCCCCGCCGACCCCGCGCTGCGCCCAGACGAGGCCGCGCGGATCGAGCTGTTCGAAGACATCCCCCTCGAGGCGGTGCGCGACCTCGCGGGCTTCGAGCGCGTGTGGATCGTGGCGTGGCTCCACCTCAACGACGGGTGGCGCGCGACGGTGGTGCCCCCGCGAGGGCCGCGCGAGGCCCGGAGCCTCTTCGCGACGCGGGCGCCTCACCGACCCAACCCACTCGGGCTCAGCGCCGCGCGCGTCACCGGCGTGGAAGGCCGCGTGATCCACCTCGAGCGCGTGGACCTCCTCGACGGCACCCCGGTGCTCGACCTCAAGCCCTACGTGCCCGCCGTCGACTCCTTCCCCGACGCGCGCGCGGGCTGGCTCGACGAGGTGTAGCGGTCACGCCTCCGCGTCGACGGTCCCGAGCCGCACCTTCATCGCGCAGACCTCACCGTGCAGATCCGCGATCATCGCCTCGACGTGGAGGGGATCGACGGGGCCAGCCACCGCCTCGATGTACGGGTGCAGGAACTCGATCGCCGCGGGGACGTCCGCGCAGATCCGGACAGGGTGCGGAGGCGGCGCGATGATGGACATGCCCGTGAGGATCGACCGGTGCAGCGAGCCGATCACGCCGCGGCCGAGGACCACCGTCGAGGACGCGACCCGCGTGTGCTTCGTCTGATCGATCATCTGCGTGACCGACCGCCGCTCCTCCGAGCTCATCGTGCTCCGCGTGCCGTGCAGCACGATGAGGCTGACGCCCTTCTCCGGGTGCTCCTTCATCCGCGCGAGCGCGAGCGCGCGCAGCCGCTCGAGCTCGTCGAGGGGAGTGTGCCCGTCGACGACCCACATCGTGAGTCGACGCCAGATCGCGATCGCGTACGTATCCGTCACGCGATCCGGACGGACCCTGGGCCTCTGCCCCCCCATGCCACGAGCGTAGCGTGTGGAGCACGGCGCATCGACGGCCTCGAGCGGAGGTCAGCGTTTCGGAGGCCCTCTCCGACAAGGACAGCTCGAGGTCTGTAGATCAATCGCCTCCGGCGATTTCTCTCCGGCGAGGGGCAAGCCCCTCGCGCTCCCCACTGAGATCCTCCGACGCTTCGCGTCGTCGGACTCAGTGCCGGCGGTGGCCGAGGTGGCGGCCGCGGTCGTGGTGACCGCGGCGCCCGTTCACGACGCGGACGCGCCCGGGGCGCGGGTGCTCGACAACGACGACGGGGCGCGGGTGCTCCACGACGACGACGGGGCGCGCGGGGCGCGGGTGATCCACGACGACGACGGCGCCCGGGCGAGACGGCCGCTCGACGACCACGGTCGCCGGCGGCGGCGCGGGTCGCTCGACGACCACGGTCGCCGGGGGCGGGGCCTCGTTCTCGACGACGACGGTCGGCGACTCGGGGGCGAGGATCACGATGTGCGGCGCGCGGCCGCGGTAGGTCTGCCCCGCGTGCACGACGCGCACGGCGACGGGACCGGGCGCGATCGCGACCTCGCGGACGGTGCCTCGGTAGGCGGCGCGCTCGGGATCCCAGGTGAGCATCACGGGGCGCGGCCCCTGCTCGGTGGGCACGCGGACGCTCATCGTGACCTCGCCCGGCGGCGGCGCCGAGGGGGCGACGAGGTAGGCCTCGACGTTGCCGTCGGGGGTCGCCACGACCTCGACCGGGTGCGGGCCGGCTTGGACCACGACGCCGTCGTGGGCGGCGGCGAACGCGGCGGGTGCGACGACCTCCGGACCGAAGCCGTCGGTGGGCTCGCCGGCCGCGAGGACCTCGGGGACGATCTCTTCGTCGTCGCCGCCACAGGCGGCGAGCGGGGTCAGGGCGACGGCGAGCCAGAGCAGAGAGCGGATCGGTCGTCGTTGTTCCATACCCTCAGCGTAAGCGCGCTGCGTACCTCGGGTCCACGCCGGCCGTCGCGTCGGGTGCGAGCGTTCGTGTATCGTCTGGCGGGTGGACCGCCTCGGATCGGCTCTCGCAGTGGTCGCGCTCGCGTGGACGCTGGCTCCCGGCGCGGCGCACGCGAGCCCGCAGGATCTGTTCGGCTACGGCGCCCGGACCCCCGCCCTCGCGATGACGGGCACCTCCTACGCCGAGGGCTACGAGGCGGTGTTCGCGAACCCCGCGGGGCTCGGGCCGGTCCGCCGCCGCGCGCTCGGCGTCGGGTTCTCGGGCGGCGGCTTCGATCTGCACATCGACGGCGAGCGCTCGCCGCTCACGCCGCCCCGCGGCATGGTGATCGGCTTCCAGCTCCCGCTCCCGTTCGGCGACGTGCTCGAAGATCGCCTGACGTTCGGCGGCGCGTTCTACACGCCCTCCGAGGCACTCCTCCGCGGGACGGTCCGCTTCCCCGCGGTGCCGCAGTGGACGGTGCTCGACCGCGCGCAGGCCATCGCGATCATGCTCGGGCTCGGCATCGACTTCCACGACGTCGTCGACGGGCTCTACATCGGGATCGGGGTGAGCGCGCTCGCCGACGTCTTCGGCGAGCTCGACGTGCGCCTCGACGAGACCAACGCGTTCAGCTCCGTCGTCGAGCTGCAGCTCGTGGCGACCTACGCCCCGACCGGCGGCATCAGCTACCGCACCGACGAGTGGGGGATCGGCGCCTCGTATCGCCACGAGAACTACTCGCGCATCGACCTCGCCGTGCACACCGCGGACCTCCCGATCGAGGTGCCCGTCCTGCGGGTGGGCGGCGTCGTGCAGTACGACCCGCCCACGATCCTCCTCGAGGGCTACTGGCGGCCGGACCCCGACGTGATGCTGGTGCTGAACCTCACCACGCGGCTCTGGAACTTCTACCCGGGCGCGCAGGTGCCGACGACGATGATGGGCCGCAACGCGCCGGCCCCCGAGTTCTCCGTCATGCCGAGCCCGCGCGCGGCGATCGAGGGGACCTTCCGCGACGACAACTTCGAGCTCGCCCTGCGGGGCGGCTACGCGTTCGAGCCGTCGCCGGCGCCGAACGCGCGCGTGGCGCCGCGCCGCACCGCGAGCGGCGACCCGGTCCCCGACGACACCGAGCCGCTGCGGATGATCGACAACCACCGGCACGTGCTCACCGCGGGCCTCGGCTGGACGATCCACCTCTCGGGAGACCACGGCGAGCGGCTCGTCTTCGACGCGTTCGCGCAGCTCCACGTCCTGCAGGACCGGACCCACGACATCGCCGCGACCGAGGCGGGGACCACGCCCATGGTCAGCGGCGGCGTGATCCTCTTCGGCGGCTGGACCGCCCGGGTGGAGTTCTGAGCGATGCGCGCCTTCGCCGTCGCCGTCGTCCTCCTCGCCGCCGCCCCCGCGGCCGCGCAGCCGATGGACACCTACGGCATGGGCTCGCGCTCGATCGCGCTCGGCGGCGCGGTGACCGCCGACGTCGAGGACTTCACCGCCAACTACTACAACCCCGCGGGCGTCGTGCGCGACGGCCAGCTGCGCTTCGGCGTGGGCTGGTTCGGCGCCGTCCACGACATGACCCTCAACGACGAGAGCAGCAACGTCGACCCGGTGCACGGGATCGTCGCGGGGCTCAACGTGCCCGGCAACATCGGCGACTTCCGCTTCGCGTTCGGGCTCGCGCTGCACCTGAACGACCAGCGCGTCTCGCGCACGCGGGTGCTCCCGCGGATGCGCCCGCGCTGGGAGCTCTACGACAACCGCCCGCAGCGCACCTACCTCGCGACCCACGTCGCGATCGAGCCGTGGCCGTGGCTGCGGATCGGCGGCGGCGTCGGCTTCCTCTCGTACTCGGAGGTCGACCTCTCGATCCGCGGCGAGATCGACATCGGCGCGCCGGAGCGCGGCTCGGCGCTCGACCACGACGTGCTCGCCAACCTCGTGACCATCCGCTTCCCGCAGGTCGGCATCCAGGTGCAGCCCACCGAGTGGCTCGACTTCGGCGTCGTCTACCGCGGCGAGTACGCGCTGACGAGCGAGCTCTACGCGCAGGTCGGCGAGCCCGACGGGACGGGCCCCAACGCGGCCGGGCTCCTGGTCGGCGACACGTACGTGCCCGCCTACCTCCAGCTCCTGAGCGCCTCCACCGGCGCCTACGTGCCGCACCAGATCTCGTTCGGCGCGAGCGTGCGGCCGATCCCGCAGCTCCGCATCGCGGTCGAGGTGACGTGGCTGATGTGGTCGCTCTACCAGAGCCCGATCGGGCTCACCGAGCTCGAGCTGCGCGTGACGCTGCCGCCGGAGCTCGCGGGGACGATCGTGATCCCTCCGCTCGCCAACACCCTGCCCGTCGCCGCGGGGTTCTCGGACCGCGTGGTCCCCCGCCTCGGCGTCGAGTGGACCGCCCACGAGGACACGGACCTGCGCTTCGATCTGCGGGTCGGCTACTTCTACGAGAACAGCCCGGCGCCCGAGCAGAGCGGCGCCTACAACCTCGTCGACACCGACCGCCACGCCTGGAGCGCGGGCGCGGGCCTCGAGCTGCGCGGGCTGAGGCCGCTGCTGCCCGGCTCGCTCCGGTTCGACCTGCACCTGCAATACGGCTTCCTGCCTGCGCGGCGCATGGTCAAGCTCTCCCCGATCGACCCGACCGGCGACTACGTCGCCTCCGGGCACATCTTCGCCGGCGGCCTCACCATGGAGGTCCGGTTCGAATGAGGTGGCGTCGCGTCGTCCCGCTCCTGTCGCTGATCGCCGCGTGCTCGACGATCGGGGATCCCGGCGGCATGCCCGACGGGCTCCCGCACGGTGGCACCGGCGCGTTCCGCCTCCTCGACGCCGAGGAGATCGGCATCGTCGGCTCGCTGCCCGGACGCGCGATGGTCCTGCGCGACGCCGTGGAGCGCGCCACCCCCGTGGACGGCTACCTCTTCTACGCGACCGCGCGCGTGCTCGACGAGCCGCCCCCGCTCCCCGACGACCAGCCGCCGAACGACATCTTCTGGGCCGCGTTCGAGCCGCGCCGCATCCACCGCGGCGAGGCTCGCGAGGAGGGCTTCGGCGGCTTCGCCTCGGGGCCCGAGGTGCTCGTCGCGAGCGACGCGTGGGAGGGCGGCGAGGTCTTCGACCCGTTCGTCGTCGTCGACGGCGGCACGGCGCGCCTCTACTACGCGGGCCTCGGTGGGATCGGCCTCGCCGAGGCGCCGGACGCGGGCGGCACGTTCACCCGGGTCGGCGCCGCGCCGATCGTCGCCGACGCGCGCCACCCGAGCGTCGTCCGCGGCGTCGACGGCGCGTGGTGGATGTACTACGAGGCGGCGGGCGCGATTCACTTCGCCCGCTCGGACGACGGCCGCGCGTTCACCCCGATGGGCCCCATCACGCTGAGCGACGACGACACCGGCGAAGGCACCGAGCTGCGCGTCGCGAGCCCCGGCGCGGTGCGCGTCGAGACCCGCGGCGACAGGACCTTGATCCGGCTCTACTTCGAGTCGGTGCGCGAGGGGATCACGGAGGGCGAGCTCTCCCACGTGTTCTACGTCGCGGGAAGCGAGGACGGCGTGACCTTCGAGCGCTACCCGATCCCGGTCATGGAGCAGAGCGACGTGCGCTTCCCGGCGCCCGTCCTCGTGGACGACCGCGTGACCCTCCTCTACGGCAACCTCCCGTTCTTCGGAGGCGCGTACCTCACGCGCGCGGTCGTCGCGGCGGTGGGGCCGGGCGGCTACCGGTTCGCCGCCCCCTCGACTCCGAGCCCGTGACGTGGCTTCGTGGAGGACGTCCGTGCGTTCCGCCCGAGCCGCCGCGCTGGCCCTCTTCGTCGTCGCGTGCACGCGAGAGCACGCCGTGCCCGTCCGGCTCGTCGTCCCTCCGGCGACCGGATCGCTGAGCTACGAGCTCTGGGTCCTCGGCGCCGACGACGCGTGCCCGAGCGTCGAGCAGCTCGCGAGCGCGGGGCCCACGACGACGGTGTTGGCGCAGGTCGCGTTCGCGGGGGACCGCGGCCCGGCGCTGGGTCGGCTCGACGTCGACCGCGCGCGGTTCGTGGTCCTCGGCCGAGACGCGAGCTGCGTGCCCGTGCTCAGCGCGTGCGAGGCGCTGACGATCGACGAGGCCGGGGTGACGATCACGCTGGCCCCGTACGCGTGGACGGGCGCGGACGTGTGCGGAGCGACCCGGAGCTGCGTCGCCGGGGCCTGCGCTTCGGAGGACACGGACGGCGGTGAGGCGACCACGGACGGAGGACCGGACGGCGGGAATGACGGCGGCGCGCGGGACGCCGGCGTGCTCGTTTGTCCCTCCCCGATGGGCGGCGACGCGGGCGTCCCGGGCGGCGCGTTCGACTTCACGCGGATCGAGATGGGCTCGGGCCTCGAGAGCTACCCCGGCGCGCCGACCCCGGAGCGCAACGCGGTCGACGTCGAGCTCCGAGACCTCGACGGAGACGACGACCTCGACGTGACGATCATCGATCACCACGGGGTGTGGCCGCACGGCAACGGGGCGTCCCGCGTCTACCGGAACGACGGCGCGCGCGTGTTCGCGGACGTGACCGACGCCGTGTTCTCGCGCTTCCTGCCGACCCCGGGCACCGTCGATCCCAACAGCGCGTGGTCGGCGCTCTGGGTGACGCTCGACGGCGACGCGCGCCTCGACCTGTTCGCCGGCTCGGCGAACGAGACCGACGGCGCGCTCTTCCGCGACACCGCCGCAAGCGGCCTCCCCGAGGTGGCGCAGCTCCCGCTGTTCCCGAGCGCGGGCGCGCTGCGGGGCGACTCGGCCGCGGTGGCGGACGTGAACGGCGACGGCTGGCTCGACGTCCTCCTCGCGCACGGCGGCGACCGCCCTCGCCTCTTCCTGAACGGCGGCGCGACCGACGGTGTGTGGGTCGACGCGTCGGCGACCTGGCTTCCCGCGAGCGCGCCGCTCTACTCGGGGTTCCGACCGATCCTCGCGGACTTCGACGGCGATGGAGATCCGGACCTGCTCATCCAGCAACAGCTCGAGGGCGCCCGCACGACGCCCGAGCAGTGGAGCGGGATCACGCTCGGGACCCACTACCTCGAGAACGTCGGCGGCGCGTTCGAGGAGCGCACGGAGGCCTCCGGCGTCGCGGCGCTCCACGCCGACGGAGCGCTGGCGGTCGGCGACTTCGACAACGACGGAGACCTCGACCTCGTGCAGGTCGGCAAGCCGGCCGAATTCACGACCACCGCGGTCCACGTCCTCATGGCGGTCAACGAGGTGCGCGTGCTGCGCAACGACGGCGGCACGTTCACCGACGTGTCGGCGGGCGCGTTCCCCGTCGACCCGCCGATCCTCTACGACGTGTTCGCGTCCAACGAGCAGGCGGCGACCGGCGACTTCGACAACGACGGGCTGCTCGACGTGGTGATGATCCGCGACCGGCCGATGATCTGGGAGAACCTCGGGCCTCCGGGGATCCGCTTCAACCTGGCGCAGGACTACGCCGACGTCGAGAGCCACCGCCGCGTCGCGGTGGGTGACCTCGACGCCGACGGCGACGTGGACTTCGCCGCCACGCAGATCCACACCGGCCTCGGCGTTCGCCTCTTCGAGAACCAGCGCGGCGGCGCGGGCGCGCTGCGGATCGTGCTCCGCGACGCGAGCTCACCCAACCCGTTCGGCGTGGGCGCGCGCGTCGCCGTCTACGCCGTGGAGGCAGGCGCCCGCGGCCGCCTGATCGCGTCCCGCGCCGTGATCGCGTCGACCGACCAGCACGTCGACTACATACAGCACGTCGCCTTGCCCTCCGACGGCTGCTACGAGGTCGAGGTGCGCTGGCCGCACGTCGACGGCGCGGCGGATCGCGTCGAGAGCGCCGTCGTTGCGCGCGAGCCCTTCGCGCAGACGCTGACGTTCCCCCGGTGACCCGCGCCGCCTCGCGGGAGTAGAGTGCCGCGCATGGCGACCTACACCCTCACGTACTTCGACTTCCACGGCGGCCGCGGCGAGGACTGCCGGCTCGCGCTGCACCTCGGCGGCGCCGACTGGGCCGACGATCGGCTCGGCCGCGGCACCTGGGCGGAGCGCAAGCCGACCACCCCGTTCGGCGGGGTGCCCGTGCTCGCGGTCGAGGGCAAGGGCACCCTCGCGCAGTCGAACGCGATCCTCGGCTACCTCGGGCGCACGTTCGGGATGCACCCCGCCGATCCGTTCGAGGGGGCGCGCCACGAGATGATTCTCGAGGCGGTCGAGGAGATGCGGACGAAGGTCAGCACGACGCTGGCCATCTCGGAGCCCGAGGCCAAGAAGGCCGCGCGCGAGGCCCTCGCCGCGGGCCCGCTCCCCGCCTGGGCCGCGCAGGTCGAGGCCTGCATCGGCGACGGACCGTTCCTGGCCGGCGACGCCCTGAGCGTCACCGACCTGAAGCTCTTCGTCTTCCACAAGTGGTTCGCGAGCGGCGGGCTCGATCACGTCCCCACCGACGTGCTCGCGGGCGCGCCAAAGCTCACGCGCCTGTGCGAGGCGGTCAAGGCCCACCCCGGCGTCGTCGCGTACTACGCGGCGCGGACCTGACCGACCTCAGCCCCCGGCCCGGGCGGCTTCGATCGCGGTCTGGAAGCGGCTGAAGGGCTGCGCGCCGCTGACGAGCTCGCCGTTGATGAGGAACGACGGCGTCCCGATGCGCATGCCCGCGTCGCGGACGGCGTCCATGTCGGACTGCACCCGAGCGCGGTGGCGGTGGTCGCGCAGCGCAGCCCCGACGCGGCTCGAGTCGACGCCCTGCACCCGACCGGAGAGGGAGATCAGGGTGTCGGTGGTCAGCGAGCGCTGATTCTCGAACAGCAGGTCGTGGTAGGCCCAGAACGCCGCGTCGCCGGCCTGCTCGTACACCTCGACGGACGCCTCCGCGGCCGGCATCGCGTTCTGGTGGAACGGCAAGGGGTAGTGACGCCAGACGATCCGCACGTCGCTCGGGTAGGTCTCGACGACCTGCTCCATCGTGGGGTTCACCCGGGCGCAGAAGGGACACTGGAAGTCGCTGAAGACCTGGATCGTCACCGGCGCGGAGGCCGGGCCGCGCGTGGGCGCGCGCGCCGGGAGCGGCACGTCGTAGTGGTCCCCGGCCGCCGGGCGCGCGGCGACGGGCTCGGGCGCCGGCGTCGGCGTCGGCTCGTAGTCGTAGGGCTCGATCGGCGGCGGCTCGTAGCGGTAGGCGTCCTCGCTCGCGCGGCGCGCCGCGAAGAACATGATGCCGCCGATGCCGCAGACCCCGCAGACCGCGAGGAGGACGGCGCCGCCGATGATCCCGCCGACGATGAGGCCCGTGTTGCTCCCCGACTTGGACACGTGCGCCGGCTGCGCGACCGGCGCGCCGTACGGCGACGCCACGGGCGCGCCGAACCCTCCCGCCGCGGGGGCGCCCATCGGCGCACCGAACGCGCCCGCGCTCGGCTTCGGAGCGGCGCCCGGCGTGTGCTCCGGGAGCGCGCGGATCTGCGCGAGGAGCCCGGCCTTCTGCGCCTCGGGGACACGGACCGCCCAGTGCTCGATCGGGGCGGACTCCTTGGTCGCGTACGCCGAGAGCACGCCGAGGACGGCCGCGGGATCGCGCCCCATCGTCTCGAGCTCGCCGCCGGCCCCGTCGGCGCTCACGACCAGCAGATCCAGGTCGGTCGGGATCATCGCGGGCTCGCCGTCGAGGAACGCCCAGCCGCCCACCACCATCGTGACGCCGTCGGGCCGGTCGTAGACCTGCTTGCGCACGTAGAGGCCCATGTCCTGGTACTTCGACCGGAGCGCGCTCTCCGCGTCCGCCCAGGCCTTCGCCGCGACTACTCGTTGGTTCATCCGCGTCTCCTACGCCCGAGGGACCCGAACCTACCTCGCGCGACGGCTCACGGACAGGCGACGACCCAGCGGCCGTCGTGCTTGGTCAGCGTCAACGTGCCCGACTGCTCGGCGTGCGCGATGTCGACCTCGCCCGTCGTCACCGTGACCCCGAAGATCTCCTGCGTGCCGCCGCTGCCGTGCGCCGGCCCGGCGACCTCGTAGCGCACCGTCGCGCGCTCCTCGCCCGTCTCGACCGGGGTCACCGTCAGCGTCTCGATGGTGATGGGCGCGCCCATCATGCGGACCGAGTCCACCCGCGTCATCGCCTGGTCCGAGTGGCACGCCGGATCGAGGTTGGCGCGGATCTCGGCCTCGTTCTGCGCCGAGCCGGCGCGCAGGTAGGCCTCCGCGATCTGCGCCGGGGTGGCGTCGGATCCGGAGCCGCAGGCGGTGAGCAGGAGGGTGGCGAAGAGGAGGCTGCGCATCGCGTGGAGGTCTACCACGTCGCGACGACCTCGGCGTGCTCGTCCCCGCCGCGCGCGCCGGCCAGGATCTCGATCCGGGTGGTGTCCCCGGCCGCGAGGCGGACGAGGTGCTCGGCGCCGGACATGTGCTCGATCCAGAGGTTGTCGTCGAAGCCGCCCACGTCGACCCACCGCGCGCGCAGGCGGCGCGGGTGAGACTCGACGACCTCGATGCGGCCGTGGTCGAAGTAGCGGGTGTAGACCCGCTGCGCGATCTTCATGATCGTCGCGGGCGACAGCATCCGCAGGATCAGCTTGTGGTAGGTGCGGAAGTCGAGCTCCATCGACTCGCGACCGACGAGGCGCACGAGGTCGTCGGAGTCCTCGAAGGTGCGGATGGTGCGCCACAGCTGGCAGTACCACGCGACCGGGTACCAGCCCGACGCGACGATGCCGCCGTAGCGCCACGCCTCGCCGAGCTCGCCGTCGAGCGCGGCCTGGACGCGCGCGGTGAGGGACGGGTCGCGCACGACGTCGAGCGTGTCGAACACCGAGCGGAAGACCAAGCCCTTGACCTTGGGGACCCCTCCCATGCGCAGGAGGATAGCGCCTCAGCCGTGCTCGCGTTCATAGGTCGCCGCGAACTCTTCCTCGGGCGAGTAGACGAGCCGGTGGCGCGCGTGGAGCGCGAAGTAGATCAGCCCGAGCGCGTACCAGACCGCCGCGCCGAGCACGACCATCCGATAGATGGGGTCGACGACGAAGAGCGCCACGAGCGTCGCGAGCGCGATGAGCATCGCGATCACCGCGCCGGCGACGCCGAAGGGGCTCTTGAAGGGCCGCGCGAGCTTCGGGAACTTCACGCGCAGGAGCACGAACGAGAGCATCTGGAGCACGTACGAGATCACGGCGCCGAACACGGCCATGTTCAGGAGCACCGCGCCCACCGGGTGCGAGCTGCCGAGCGCGTGGATGACGAGCGCGACGGCGTAGCCGAGGCCCGCTCCGACGAGCAAGGCGACGTGCGGGGTCTTGCGCTTGGCGCCGGTGACGCTGAGCCAGCGCGGGAAGTAGCCGGCGCGGGACAGCGAGTAGATCTGTCGGCCGTACGCGAAGATGATCGTGTGGAAGCTCGCGACCAGCCCGGTCACCGCGATCCCGGCCAGGAGCTTGCTCCCGATCCCGTCACCGAAGATCGTGCGGAACCCGGCGAAGAGCGGCTCGTCGCTCGACGAGAGCTCCGCCGCGCCGGGCGCCATCGCGGTGTTGAGCACGAGCGTGAGGAACGCGGCGGCGACCAGCGTGAGGAGCCCGTAGAGGATCCCGCGCGGCATGTCGCGCACGGGGTCGTGCGCCTCCTCGGCCGCGAGCGGGAGCTCCTCGATCGCGAGGTAGAACCACATCGCGAACGGGAGCGCGCCGAGGATCCCCTTCCAACCGTGGGGGAACCAGCGGCTCGGGCCCTCGATGTCGAGCGCGCGGTCGAGATCGAAGTGACCGATCGCGCCGACGTAGAAGACGGCGAGCGTCCCGAGCGCGAGGAACGTGATGACCACCGTGAAGCGGAAGCTCGCCTCGACGCCGAAGATGTTGAGCCCGACGAAGACGCCGTACGCGAGGGCCCACCAGATCGGCTCGGCCCAGTCGGGGGTCCCGAAGATCGCGCCGAGGTAGCTGCCGATCGCGACCACGATCACGGCCGGCGTGAGGATGTACTCCATGTTCTCGGCGAGCCCCGTGAGGTAGGCGCCCCAGGGCCCCATCGCGGTGCGCGCGAACGAGTAGGCGCCGCCGGTGTGCGGCAGCGCGGGGGACATCTCCGCGATGGACGAGCACAGCCCCGCGTACATCACGGTGATCACCACCGTGGCGACGAGCATCCCGCCGAAGCCGCCTTCGCGGAGCCCGAAGTTCCAGCCGAAGAAGTCGCCGCTGATGACGGCGCCGACGCCGAGCGCCCACAGCGACCAGACGCGCGCGTGGCGCCTCAGCCCCCGCTTGTCGAAGTAGCCGTCCTCGACCTTCTCGTACTGGACCGTCTTGCGATCGTTCACCGGGCGACGATACCCCGCTCAGAGCTGAACGAACGACAGGCGCACCAACGTGTCGCGCTCCATGAGGAGCTCGCAGGGGATGAAGGCGCCGCAGCCGCCGCCCTCGAACGCGTCGAAGCGAAAGCCGCTGCTCACCTGCGGGTAGATCGCGTAGGTGTTCCCGACCTCGGTGTTGAGGTTGAAGCGCACGTTGCTGCCCACGTTCCATCCCCGCCCCGTGCGGACGTTCTGGACGAGGAAGCCCCCGCCGGTGCCCGACTCGATCGTCAGCACGACCGGGCCTCCCACGGGCGGACCAGCGTCGCTCGGGGCGCCGCCGTCGCGCGGGCCCGCGTCGGGGAGCGACGCGTCGGGGCCGTCGACGCACGCGCTCTGGCGGGCCTCGTCCGAGGGGCTCAGCGTGATCGTGATCGGCCCGCCGCCCACCGTGGCCACCTCGCAGCCGACGCCGATCGTGTCGCCCGCCGCGTCGAACGCGGTCCCGAGGAAGCAGTACCGCTCGCCGTCCGAGAGCCCCGTCGGCGATGGGCCGCGGTCGCCGCTCGAGACCGAGGAGCAGTACACGCGCCGACCCGGCGGCCGGCACGCGAACCCGCACTCCGCGCCCTCGTACACCTCGGCGACGATCCGCGCGGGAGCCTCGTCGGGCAGCCCGGTCCCGTTCTGGAACACCCAGGGTTGCTCCGAGCTGCAGCCGCCCGCGAGCACGAGGGCGGCGATCGCCAGGCGGCCGACGGTCACCCTCGGTTCATACAGCGCCGGGCCGGCGATGGGAACGGACGGGCGCCGGGCGAGCTTCGCGTTTCTTCACAGGCGGCGCGGTTGACGCGCGGAGGCGACGCCCGAGACGCAAAGCATGGGACGTCGACGGGAAGCGACCACCACCCTGCGGGAGGCGCGTCGGAGGTTCTTCGCGACCAACGGGTTCGGCGCCGACGGCGGCTACGACGCGCCGTGGGTCGACGCGACGTTCGGCCCCTTCGCGTACCGGCTCCCGAACCTCCGCGCGCGAGCGCGCGCGCTGCGCATCCACGACCTGCACCACCTCGTCACGGGCTACGCCACGGACTGGCGGGGCGAGGCGGAGATCAGCGCGTGGGAGCTCGGCTCGGGCTGGGGCCGCTACCCGTACGCCTGGATGATCGCGATCTTCGGCGTCCTCACGGGTCTCCTCGCCCAGCCGAGAGCGACGTGGGCGGCGTTCGCGCGCGGGCGGCGCAGCGCCAACCTCTACCCGCGCCGCGACGTCGAGCCGCTCATGGATCGACCGCTGAGCGAGGTCGCCCGGGAGCTCCACGTGCCGCCGTCGGGCGCGAAGCACGCCGTTCGACTCGGCGACGCGGGCGCCTTCGCGATCACCTCCATCACGGCGATCGCGTTCGGGTTCGTGGCCGCGCCGTTCGTCTCGGGCTTCGTCGCGCTCGGCGAGATGCGCCGGGCGACCCGGGGCGGCTGCCCGTTCACCGGCGCGGCGCACGCCTGACCGCGCCTCAGGGCAGCAGGGGCTCGCGCATCGCGCGGAAGAAGACGAAGGTGAAGAGCGCCGCGCCGAGGAGCGAGGGGATCGACGTGCGAACCGCCCACTCGAAGCCGAGCGCCCAGGAGGCGGCGACGAGGCTGCAGCCGATCATCGCGACGAGCCCGTACACGAACACCGCGGTGGCGGGGACGCGACGCGGCTCGACGCGCGGGCAGGCGTGGATCTCCTCGAAGTAGAAGAGCGCGGCGGCGACGTACACGGTCCCGCCGAGGATGCTCCAGTCGGCGACGTCGGGGATCGCGATCAGGGCGTCGTAGACCCCGTGGCCGATGATGAGCGCGAGCAGGACGAGCAGGAATTCCGGGAAGCGCTTCGGCTGCTTCACCGCCCGACACAGCCAGGCTCCCGCGAGGCCGGTGGTCACCGCGTGGCCGAAGTTGGCGGTGAGGAAGCGACCCGCGACGTCGGCCGCGCCGGAGGCGGCGAAGTAGCTCACGTTCTCCTCGGCCGCGAAGCCGAGGCCCACGCAGCCCGCCACGAGCAGCGCCTCGCGCGGGTCGCCGCGGCGGATCACCAGCGGCGCCAGCGGCAGGAACGCCGCGAGCTTGCACAGCTCCTCGCGCAGGCCGACGCTGCCGATGTAGTAGGTGAAGCCGCCCACGATCGAGTCGGCGGGCACGACGCCGAGCACCTCCTCCATCCACACCGACAGCACGAGCGTCGGGATCGTGCTCAGCGCGCCCAGGCCCAGGCCCGCGAGGCAGAGCGCGAGGCGCGCGCTCCGGACCGTCCGCACGTCGCCGACGTAGGCGAGCACCATCAGCCAGATCAAGCCGCTGACCGCCCCGAGCGCGATGAACACCGTCGAGACGTCGGCGTACTGCGCGGGGCCGACCCACTGCAGCATGCCGACCCAGTCGAGGCGTCGGTGGGCGCGCTCGTAGCGGAGCCGCGCGTCGGCGACGGACGCGTAGCGGGGATCCCTCAGGTGCTCGTCGATGGCCTCGAAGGACCCGAGCGCCGAGAGCGTCGCGAGCACCAGCCGCCGAGCCGCGTCGCTGTCGTGGAGCGAGACCTCCCGCTCGAGCGCCTCGACCCGCGTCTCGCTCGGGGGGATCGCCACCGCGAGCGCGAGGTTGGCGTAGGGGGGCGGGTCGTCACCCATCGCGCGGTCCCGCAGCCACGCCGCGCGGTCCAAGTCTCCGCCGAGCGCCAGGGCGAGCCCGACCGCGATGTCCGTCGGCCGGTCCTCGGGAAGCGAGCGCTCGAGGGACGCGACGAGCGACACGACGCCGCCCACGCGCGGCTCCTGGCAGAGCCACGGCACCGCCTCGATCACGTCCGCGAAGTCCGTCCCGGGGTTGGCGAGCCAGGGATCGAGCCACTCCTCGAGCGGCGCCGGCTCGTCGGCCCCGGCGCGCGGGTCGAGGAACCCGAGCGTCGACTCCGGGATCACCGGTCGGTCGGAGAGCCGCGGCGACACGTAGCCCGCGATCGCGGCCGAGACCACGCCCACGCCGAGCCCCATCGCGGCGGTCACCCCGAGGAACGTCTGACTCCACGTGCGCGATCGGCTCATCGTCGGCCGCTCGTCGGCGGGGCTTCGCGCGGGAGGTCCACGGCGGCGAGGGTCGCACGAACCCGGGGGTCGGCGCCGCTACCGATAGGGCTCGGAGGTGGCGCGCGAGAGTCGGCGCGCGGCCTCGGCCCCGAACAGGCTGGTCGAGGCCGCGGCCGTTCGATAGGCGTCGAGCGCGGCCTCGCGCTCGCCGAGCGCGAGGTAGGCGTCGCCGAGGAGCATGCGCTGAAGGGTCGTGGGGCTCGCGAGCGCGCGGAGCGCGTCGCGCGCTTCGGCGGGCCGACCGAGGCGGACGAGACACTCGGCGCGGTTCCCGGCGAGCGCGCCCGCGTACCGATCGTCGAGCGTCGCCGCCGCCGCCTCGACGGCCTGGAGCATCCGCTCGAGGGACACGACGTCGAGGTTGGACTCGCGTCGCAGCGTGATGGCGACGCGGTTGAGCTCCACCAGCGCGACCTGGATCGGGCTCTTGGGCCGGGCCGCCTCGACCACCGCGGCGGCCTCCTCGAAGTCGCCCAGCTCGTAGAGCGCGACCGCGCGATCGATGTCGTCGGAGGTGTCGCGGTCCGCCTCGATGCGCGTCGACGCCTCGAGCGCGAGCCGCCACCGGGCCGCGGCGAACGCGCGCTGGACGATCTGGCGGAGCGTGGGCGTGTGGTCGCCCGCGAGCGCGAGCACCGCGCCGCTCGCGGCCTCGACGAGGTCGTCGGGGACCTCGGGCAGCGCGAGCCTCGAGAGCAGCGACTCGAGCACCGTGGGGAAGCGCTCCGGGCTCGCCTGCTCGTCGATGATCGAGACGCAGAGGACGATGCACTCGTCGCAGATCATCACTTCGGGCCCGGCGATCAGCTTGCGCACCTCGCGCTGGCTCTTGCGGCAGAACGAGCACGCGTTGGGCCTCGGCGCCTGCGTCGCCGCGGGGCGCTTGCCGGTCATCCAGTCGAACACGCCGCAGCCTACCCCGCGGCCCGGGCGCCCGCCGCCCGGGACACCCTGGGGTTACAGCGACAGTAGACGGGCGGTACGAAAGGCTGGTCTGAGCTACCTTGCGCGCCATGCGTCGATCCCTCGGCCTCGCCACGTCGCTCCTCCTTCTCACCTCGTGGGGCTGCGCCGCCCCGGACGGAGCCGACGACTCGGGGGGCCTCCCGGAGACGGACAAGGCCACCGACGTGGCGTTGCCGGACGGCTACCTGGGGCTCGAGCGCGCGATCGCCGCGACCGATCCGCGCTACCAACCCGCGCTCGTCGAGGGGGGCGTCGCGCTGTCGCCGCCGAGCGGGCTGGCCGCGCTCATCGACGCCGAGGGCGCGAACCTGAACGTCGGGGGGGCGCCGCTCCGGTTCGGCGTCACGTCCATCGGGCGCGGCGACGAGGTCGTGGAGCTCACCCCGAGCGCGCCGACCGTCGACGGGGCCGACGCGCAGCGCGTCCTCGCGTCGGGTGTCACGGAGTGGTGGCGCTCCTTGTCCGTCGGCCTCGAGCACGGCGTGACCTTCGAGAAGCGCCCCGAGGGGACGGGGGCCCTGCAGGTCGACGTGCAGATGGACGGCCTCGAGGCGCGCGCGGTCGACGGCGACGCGAGCCGCGTGGTGCTCGTGAGCGCCGAGGACGAGGGTCAGGTGGCGACGTACGCGCACCTGGCCGTCTTCGACGCGGACGGCGCGCCGGTGCCCGCGACCATGAGCGTGGTCGACGCGCGCGTGCGCATCGAGGTGCAGGACGCGGACGCGCGCTACCCGCTCGTCGTCGATCCGCTGCTCGTGACCCTCGAGCAGACCCTGGCCTCGTCGATGCCGGGCAACGGGGACGAGACGGGGACGTCGGTCGCGATCTCGGGCGACGGGACGCGCGCCGTCGTCGGCTCCCCCACGGAGATCTTCCGCGGCGCCGCCCGCGTGTTCCACCGCTCGGGGACCACGTGGACGGAGGAGGCCGAGCTGATCCCGGCGACCCGCGCGATCGGGGACTGGGTGGGCTTCTCGGTGGCGATCACCTCGAACGGCAACCGCGCGCTCGTCGGCGCGCCGCGCAAGAGCAGCAACGCGGGGCAGGTCTTCGTGTTCCGGCGCAGCGGCACGACCTGGACCGAGGAAGCGACGTTGACCGCCGAGACCCCCGCGAGCGACGACCTCTTCGGGTGGTCGGTGTCGCTCTCGGCCGACGGCGCCCTCGCGCTCGTGGGCGCGCGTGACGACGACACGGTCACCGGCGTCGAGGCGGGCAGCGCGCGGATCTTCTCGCGCAGCAGCACGACCTGGACCCCCGTCCAGACGATCACCCCGACCGACCCCCAGGCGTTCGAGCGCTTCGGCGTGTCCGTCGCGCTCTCGCCCGATGGGACCCGCGCGATCGTGGGTGCTCGCCTTCACAGCATCACGGGCCCGCCCGCCTTCAACTGGGCCGGCGCCGCCCGCGTGTTCCGATGGACCGGCGCGACCTGGTCCCAGGAGGCGACGCTCGTCGCCGCGTCGCCGGGCCTGAACGCGCAGTTCGGCTACTCGGTGGCGCTGACCACCACCGCCGACCGCGCCATCATCGGCGCCCACTTCGCCGACGGCCCGAGCACCTCGCAGGAGGGCAGCGCGCACGTCTTCCTGCGCACGGGGACGAGCTGGGGCGAGGAGCAGGTGCTGCGCATGACCGGCGGCGCCGACGGTGACGAGTTCGGCACCTCGGTCGCGATCGACGGCACCGGCGCCCGCGTCCTCATCGGGGCGCGCGCCGACGACACCACCGGCGGCAGCAACGCGGGCAGCGCGCGGGTGTTCGTGCGCACCGGCACGACGTGGGGCGACGAGACGACCCTCGTGAGCCCCGTGCCCGGCGCCGGGGACGAGTTCGGCACGGCGGTCAGCATCACCAGCGACGGCACCCGAGCGCTCGTGGGCGCGCCGCTCGAGGAGCCCGCGGCCGGGATGGTGGACGACAACCAGGGCGGCTCGCACGTGTTCGTGCTCGGCACGCCGCTGGCGTCGGACGGGACCATGTGCTCCGCCGGCGGCGAGTGCAGCAGCGGCAACTGCGTCGACGGCGTCTGCTGTGAGACGGCCTGCGGCGGCGGCGTGGCCACCGACTGCCAGGCCTGCGTGTCGAGCGCCACCGGCGCGATGAGCGGGCTCTGCCGCGCGGTCACCAGCGGCACCCAGTGTCGCGCCGCGTCGGGGGTCTGCGACGTCGCCGAGACGTGCGACGGCACCGCGCTGACCTGCCCGACCAACGGCTACGCGAGCTCCGGCGTCTGCCGCGCCGCCGCGTCCGGCGGCTGCGACGTCGCCGAGTCCTGCGACGGCACCGGGCCCAACTGCCCCGCCAACGCCTTCGCCCCGAGCACCACCGTCTGCCGCTCCGCGATGGGCGTCTGCGACGTCGCCGAGAACTGCACCGGCACCGGCGCCGCTTGCCCCGGCGACGGCTACGCGAGCTCCGGCGTCTGCCGCGCCGCCGCGTCCGGCGGCTGCGACGTCGCCGAGTCCTGCGACGGCACCGGGCCCAACTGCCCCGCCAACGCCTTCGCCCCGAGCACCACCGTCTGCCGCTCCGCGATGGGCGTCTGCGACGTCGCCGAGAACTGCACCGGCACCGGCGCCGCTTGCCCCGGCGACGGCTACGCGAGCTCCGGCGTCTGCCGCGCCGCCGCCTCCGGCGGCTGCGACGTCGCCGAGTCCTGCGACGGCACCGGCCCCAACTGCCCCGCCAACGCCTTCGCCCCGAGCACCACCGTCTGCCGCTCCGCGATGGGCGTCTGCGACGTCGCCGAGAACTGCACCGGCACCGGCGCCGCTTGCCCCGGCGACGGCTACGCGAGCTCCGGCGTCTGCCGCGCCGCCGCGTCCGGCGGCTGCGACGTCGCCGAGTCCTGCGACGGCACCGGGCCCAACTGCCCCGCCAACGCGTTCGCCCCGAGCACCACCGTCTGCCGGTCCGCGATGGGCGTCTGCGACGTCGCCGAGAACTGCACCGGCACCGGCGCCGCGTGCCCCTCGAACGGCTACGCGAGCTCCGGCCAGTGCAGGGCTTCCGCGGGCGTCTGTGACGTCGCCGAGTCGTGCAACGGGACCGGGCCCAACTGCCCGACGGACACGTTCGCGCCGTCGTCGACCGTGTGCCGGGCGTCGGCCGGGGACTGCGACGTGGCCGACACCTGCAGCGGCTCGGCCGCGGCGTGCCCGAGCGACACCCTCGCGTCGCGAGGCACGGTCTGCCGCGCGACCACCGGCCCCTGCGACGTCGCCGAGACCTGCTCCGGATCGAGCGCCGCGTGCCCGAGCAACCAGCTCCTGCCGGGCAGCACGATCTGCCGCCCCGCCGCGGGGGAGTGCGACGTCCCGGAGACCTGCTCCGGGTCGAGCGACCAGTGCCCGTCCGACGGCCTCGCCGGCTCGACCGTCACCTGTCGCGCGTCGGCGGGCGCCTGCGACGTCGCCGAGGTCTGCGACGGCGTGCGCGCCAACTGCCCGCGCGATCGGTACGCGACGTCGGGCATGGTGTGCCGCTCGTCGGCGGGCGTCTGCGACGTGGCGGAGACCTGCAGCGGCGCCGACCCGGCGTGCCCCACCGACGCCGTCGCCCCGAACGGGACGTCGTGCGCGGACCCGCTCGTCTGCAACGGCGCCGAGGTGTGTCGCTCGGGGAGCTGCCAGATGGGCACCGCGCCGTCCTGCAACGACAGCAACCTCTGCACGACCGACATGTGCGCGGAGCCCGGCGGCTGCAGCAGCGTCCCCGTGCCCGGGTGCTGCAACCTCACGAGCGACTGTGACGACGGGAACGTCTGCACCGCCGACGCGTGCAGCGGGCCGGGCGGCACCTGCTCGTCGAGCCCGATCACGTCGTGCTGCGTGGCCGACGCCGACTGCGACGACATGAACGTCTGCACGGCCGAGCGCTGCGACCTCTCGACCAACCGCTGCGTCCACAGCCCGGTGCCGGGCTGCTGCGCGGTGGACACGGACTGCGACGACTCCAACGCGTGCACCGCCGACACGTGCGACGCCTCGACCGGCAGCTGCACGAACGCGGACATCGCGGGCTGCTGCCTCGCCGACGGCGACTGCGACGACGCCAACATGTGCACGATGGACGCGTGCGACACGACCACGCGCACGTGCACCAACGACGCGCTCGCGGGCTGCTGCCTGACCGACGCGGAGTGCCGCGACAGCGACATGTGCACCGCCGACTCGTGCAACCCGGCCACCGCGACGTGCCTGAACGACGCGATCCCCGGCTGCTGCAGCGAGGACGCGGACTGCGACGACGGCGACGCGTGCACGAGCGATCGCTGCGACACCCCGACCTCGAGTTGCGTATCGGAGCCCATCCCGGGCTGCGGCGCGATGGACGGCGGCGTCGAGACCGACGCGGGCGTCGGGACGGACGCGGGCGACGTGCTCGACGCGGGCGTCCCGCCGACCCCGGACGCCGCCACCAGCGACGACGCGAGCGCGGGCTCGGACGCCTCGATCACGGCCGACGGCGGCGCCGACCCGATGGACGGCGGCTGCGGCTGCCGAGTGCAGGCGCCGAGCCGGACCCCGTTCGGCTGGCTCCTCGTCCTCGGCCTCGTCGGCCTCGTCTGGCGCCGCCGGCGCTGATCTGAACAGCTTCAAGGCATCGCGATCGCGACGGCGTCGGTCTGCCACCCCGGGTAGCCGTCGCCGCGGCGGTCGAGCGCGCCGAAGCAAGCGACCCGGCCGCCCGCGAGCCGGGCGCAGGCGTGGACCTCGCCCGTCGCGATCTCGGTCGCGTCCATGGTCCCCGCGACGGCGCGGGGCTCGACGAACTGGAGCTCGGGGTAGCTCTCGAACCGAGCGCAACGAACATTGCCATCGTTCACGATGGCGCAGAGGTGATTGTCGACGAGGCCGAGCGCGCGCGCCCCCTCGAAGCCCGCCACCCCGACCGGCTCGACGGGGCCCTCCGCGCCCGGCTCGAGCGGCCAGCACTGGATGTTGGGGGTGGCCGCGGCGAAGAGCGCGCAGACGACGGGGGAGCTCCCCGGGAGCGAGCCGGCGATCGCGTCCGGCCGCCCGAACGGCGTGGCGCGCAGCGCGCCGACGGCCTCGTAGGGCTCGTCGATGGCGCTCGCGCTCCAGCAGGCGAGCCGCTCGTCGCGCACGCCGCAGCTCTGATAGATGGTCGCGTAGACCAGGTCGTAGCGCGCCATCTCCGCCGTGCTCGCGACCGAGCCCGTGCACCGCCACCCGCCCTGCCCGGCCCGCCGCACGCAGGCGCCGTCACCGTCGAAGAACAGCGCCTCGGCGTTCGCGAAGGCGGGGATGATCGTCGGATCCGCCGCCTCGGTCGCCCGACCGGGCGCGTCCGGGATGCGCCCGAGACAGCGCATCGCCCCCGCGGCGTCTTGGGCACAGAAGCCGTCGCCACCGACGATGAGGCCCGCGACGTCACGGTCCATGATCCGCCGCGGGACGAGCGAGGCGTCGTCACCGGGCTCCCCGAAAACCCCGCTCAGGGAGCGGCCCCAGCAGCTGACCCCACCGTCGGCGTGCCGCGCGCAGGTGATCTCCCCGCCCGCGCCGATCTCCGCCGCGTCGGAGATGTCGGGGACCTCCGTCGCCGACGCGTAGGTGTCCGGGATCCAGAGGTCGGCGCCGCCCCAGCAGCGGACCGCGTCGCCCACGAGCGCGCAGCGGCTCGCGCCGACCCCCGCGATCGCGCGCGCCGAGCCGAGCTCCCCGACGGGCTCCGGGCGTGGCCCGAACGCGGCGTCGAGATCCCGGTCGGCGTCCGCCCAGCAGCGGACCGCCCCCGAGGCGTCGAGCACGCAGTCGAAGCCCTCCCCCGCCGACACGTCCACGACCTCTCGCAGGCCCTCGACGAGGACCGGCTCGCCGTCGAAGGGCGTCCACCGCCGCGCCGCTCCGTCGATCACGAGCAGCGCGTAGCCCTCCGGATCCATCGCGATGCGCTGCACGCCCGACGGTATGAGCTCCTGGGCCTCTATCGGCGGCTCCCCGTCGAAGTACCAGCACGCCACCGCGCCGGCGTTCGTCCGCGCGCAGCCGTAGTCCGAGTGCAAGGCGAGCTGCACCGCGTCGTCGACGCCGTGGACCGACTCGAGCGCGGTCCCCTCGTCGCTGCCCCACGCCTCGAAGTCGAAGCACCTCACCGATCCCTCGCCGTAGATCGCGCAGGTGCGCGAAGAGCTGGGCATCCCGAGCATCGAGGTCACGTCGCTCAGGCCGCGGACGGGGCGGGGCCGCGTGTTGATGTCGTCGGGGTCGTCGCGGTCCGAGTGACCCCAGCAGCGCGCGGTGCCGTCCTCCCGCCACGCGCAGCCGTGGCCCCACCCGACCGTCACGCCGACGGCCCCGTCGAGGTCGACGACGGGCGCAGCCTCCCCGCGCGACCGGGTGGTGCCGTCCCCGAGCTGCCCCTCGGAGCCCATGCCCCAGCAGAGGACGCGGCCGCCTCGGACCACACACCCGTGGTACGCGCCAACCGCGAGCTCGCCGTCGAGCCGAGCTCCGGAGGCGGCGACGGGCTCTTCGACGGGCACCTCGGACGGCGCGTCCGCCCCGCACTCGCAGCCCGTCGGCACGACGAACGTCGCCACGAGGGCGAGCACGCGCGCGCGCTTCGCGATGGATCCGGCGGTATCTTCCACGGCCCCTCCTGCTCGAGCGGGCGATGGTAGCGCCGATGCGTCGCGCCGGATCGGTCGAGCCGATCCGGCTCGACGTCGCGCACGTCCGGCTCGACTCGATGCTCGCTCCCGGGCGACGGCGCGCGCGTCCGCGCTGGCACGGCACTTGGGAAGGGACGGCGTGGAGGATTTGGAATGAACACCACGCGCACGCTCTCGCTCACGCTCTGCCTCGCCCTGACCGCTTGTGACGGCAGCTCCACCACCCCCGGTTCCGACGCCGGCCCCTCGGCGATGGGCACCGACGGAGGCTCGATGACGGGCACCGACGGAGGCTCGATGACGGGCTCGGACGGCGGCGGCGGCGGCGCGTGCCCCAGCACCTCGCCGGAGGTCGCGATCCGGTTCGGCGGCTGTACGCCGCTCGCGGCCTGCGGCGGCGACCCGACGGGGGTCTGGGTCTACGAGGACCTCTGCGTGGACGACGTCGCGCCGGACGTGGCGTCCGTCTGCGCCGACGCTCGCGTCGAGGACCTGAGCGGCACCGCGCGAGGGTGCGTCGCGCTCGACGGAGTCGAAGCCGCGCGCGACGTGACGGGCCACATCTCCGCGACCATCGTGGTGCCCGCGAGCTGCACCTTCGGGATGGGCTGCGCCCCGATCGAGGCCGCGCTCGGCGTCACGTGCACCCTCGACGCCGGCGACTGCCGCTGCCCGTGGGAGACCGACTTCGGCGAGACCAGCACCGACACGTACACCGTCACCGGCTCCACGCTGACGCTCGGCGACGGCTCGACCTACGACTTCTGCGTCGACGGCGGCTCGCTGAGCTACCGCGAGACGGGATCGAGCGCGGACGAGCCGGGGGTCGCTCGCCTCGGTCGCTGACGCCCGCTCGACGAGGGGGCCGCGTGGAAATCTCGGGGGGTGTCGAAACCCCTCGAGGTGCTGTGCTTCATCGACACGCTCTGCGTGTTCAGGGCGCCGCGCGCACGCGAAACGTGATCGTGAGGTGCACCGTCTCGAGCGCGCCGCCGCGGTCTTGCGCCGCGTCGTGGCCGCGCAGGCGCCGAGTCATCGGCTCGCGGAGCGCGGCGGGCCCGGCGCGCCACGACAGCTCGGGGACGGGGCCGATCGGCTCGCCGTAGTCGAGGTCGAGCTCCACGGTGCCGCGCGACTCTGGCGAGGAGCGCCCCAGCCCCCGTGCCACTTCGTCGACACGGCCCCGGATCCGCGTCTCCCGCAGCGCGCGGACGCGCGGCGAGCTCCTGTGGCCCGACCACCGAAAGCGAACGGTCGCGACGACGCGAGGGCTCGGGGGAGGCAGGGGATCAGGGCGGCAGCGCGGCTCCGGGACGGGCGAGGGCGTCACGCGGCGGGTGGTCGGGTCGTACACGAAGCCCTGCAGAATCATCCCCCACCCCGCGGAGACCGTTGGGCGCCCCGCGAAGGCCGAGTGGACGCACTGCTGGAGCTCCGGCGGAGCGCGACCGATCAGGAAGACCTCGGCCACCATCCCGCTGCGCACGACCATGTGGAGGTAGCGATCGAAGAACAGCGGCGGCTCGCTGAGGCGATGAGGCTCGAAGCATCGCCTCAGCGCCGGCGTGGCCGCGTGGAGGACTTCCGCCCAAGCGGACTCGGGCAAGCTCCACTCCGGCTCCGAGCGCCACTGGAACCACGACGGGTGGAAGTCGTCGCGCATCGCGGGTGCGTACTGCGGGCTCCCGAGCTCATAGCAGCCGTGCTGCGCCGCGGCAGGCACCGACCCGCTCAGGGCGATCCCGGTCGAGGCGATCCCGGACAGAACCACGACCCACGAGCGCACCCTCGTCCGACACCCACCCGACCCGAAGGTTCGTACGGGGTGCTACGGCGAGAAGGTGATGTCGATGACCTCGTTCTGCGCGAACAGGAACTCGCAGGGGCTGGCGTTGGCGCAGTGGGGGACGGTGATGGTCTGGACGCGGCCGCCCGAATTGGGGGTGGCTTCGATGCGGGCGTAGAAGCCGACCCAGGCGTCGACCCAGAGGCGGCTGCCGCCGGTGAGGTAGCCGCCCATGAGGCCGCCGTCGGAGTCGTAGACGCCGACGGTGCCCGACCCCGAGACGTCGAAGTAGACGCGGACGGGGCGGCCGTAGTCGACGGCGGGGCCGGCGTCGGGGAGCATCGGGGGGCCCGCGTCGAAGCCCGGGCCCGCGTCGAAGCCCGGGCCCGCGTCGAAGCCCGGGCCCGCGTCGAAGCCCGGACCCGCGTCGAAGCGGACCATGGGCACGTCGTGGCAGCGCCGCAGGATGAGCCGGCCGTCCTCGATGGGGCTGAGCGCGACGTCGATGGGCTCGCCGCCGACCACCGCGACGGCGCAGCCGATGGCGTACGCGTTGTTGCTCTCGTCGAGGGCGGTGCCCATGAAGCAGTAGCGCTCGCCCTGACGCAGGTTCGGCGGCGGGCTCCCCGACGCGCCGCGGCCGATCTCCTCGCAGTACTCCTGGTTGCCCGGCGGCTGGCAGGCGAACCCGCACTCCCCGCCCGAGTACACCTCGGCCACGATGGTGGGCGGTCGCGCCTCGTCGAGCTCGGTTCCGTTGTGGAACGTCCACTTCTGACGGCGGTCACAGCCCGCCAGCAGCAGCAGCGATGCCACGACGATCCAACCACGCATCGAGGCACATCCTGACAGACTCTCGCGGCTGTTGCGACGCGACGGCCGGGGCCCTACGCTCGCACCGTCCCAACCCCCGGAGGCGTGATTCGATGGCCGAGACGGTGTTCTGCGTGAAGACCCAGAAGGAGGGCGAGCGGCTCGACCGCCAGCCCTTCCCGAACGAGCTCGGCGCGCGCCTCTACGAGAACGTGAGCAAGGAGGGGTGGCAGCTGTGGCTGGCCCACTCGACGATGCTCATCAACGAGTTCCGCATCGATCTCGCGAGCAAGCAGGGCACCGAGTTCCTCCTCAAGCAGTGCGAAGAGTTCTTCTTCGGTGAGGGCGGCGAGCTGCCCCCTGACTTCCGCCCCGAGTCGTGAGCGACCCGGACGCGTCGCCGCTCGCTCATCACCAGGCCGCCCGCCTCCGCTTCGAAGCGGAGCGCGAGCGCCAGGATCGCATCGCCGCGCGCTTCTCGATGGCCCAGCTCGGCCTCTTCGGGCTGTCCGTGGTGCTCGCCGGCTCGGGCCTCTTCGGCGGCCTCGACGCCGTGCTGCTCGGCTCCGGCGGCGCGGTCTTCGTGATCTTCCTCGTCGTACGCGCGGTCCAGGCCCGCGTGATCCTGCGGCGCGAGCAGGCCGACGTCCGCCGCGAGATCCACGACCGGCAGGTGAAGCGGATGACCGGCCAGCTCTCCGAGCTGCCGCCGCCCGGCGCGGCGCTGCCGCCGGGGCACCCCTATGCGGGGGACCTCGACATCACCGGCGACCAGAGCCTCATCGCGCGCCTCGACACCACGCACACGACCGCCGGCGCTCGCTCGCTCGCGTCCTGGCTGGCCGCTCCGGCCACCCTCGAGATCATCGCCGCGCGTCAAGAAGCCGTGCGCGAGCTCGCCGCCGCGACCGAGCTTCGCCAGGAGCTCGAGGCCGCCGTGCTAGAGACGGGCCGCGAGCGCCTCGACGCGCGCCCGTTCGTCGAGCTGATGGAGAAGAAGGGCCTCCTCGAGGAGAAGCCCTGGCTCAAGATCGTGGCCCCGCTGATGCCGCTGATCACGATCGGCGTGTGGGCCGGCGGGACGTTCGGGCCGCTGAGCGGCTGGGCGTGGCTCCTCCCCGTCGCCGTCCAGATCCTCATCGTCCGCAGCACCGAGCCGCGCTCGCGCGAGGTCTACGAGGCGATGGGCGAGAAGAAGGGCTTCGTCGACGCCTACACCAAGCTCTTCCGCGTGGTCGAGGACGCGAAGTTCGACTCCGAGGGCCTCGAGACGCTCCGCTCGAGCCTCGCGATCGAGGGTGCGCCGCCGTCGCGGCAGATGAAGCGGCTCGAGCGCTGGACCAGCTGGTACGACCTGCGCGAGCAAGGCATCGTGCACGTCTTCATCAACCCGCTGCTCCTCTGGGACCTCAACTGCCTCATCGGCATCGAGGCCTGGATCCGCACGGTGGGCCGCAAGTGCGGCGCCTGGTTCGACGCCATCGGCGACATCGAGGCGCTCGCGGCGCTGTCGATCCTGCTGCACCAGGACCCGCACGCGACGATGCCCGAGGTCGCCGAGGGCGGGGCGCTGGAGGCCGAGAAGATCGCGCACCCGCTGCTCCTGCTGCCGACCCGCGTGACCAATGACGTCATCCTCGAGGGCCCGGGGCACTGCCTCATCGTCACCGGCTCCAACATGGCCGGCAAGAGCACCCTCCTGCGCGCGGTGGGCGTCAACGTCGTCCTCGCGCTCGCGGGCGGCCCCGTCGTCGCGCGCCGGATGCGCGTCCCGCGGCTCCGCGTGCGCGCGAGCATGCGCATCGCCGACTCGCTGCAGACCGGCGCGAGCTACTTCCAGGCGGAGCTCGCGCGCCTGCGCCTCGTGGTGCACCGCGCCGACGCGGACCCGCCGATCCTGTTCCTGCTCGACGAGCTGCTGCGCGGCACCAACGCCAAGGCGCGGCACATCGGCGCGCGCGCCGTCGTCAGCCACCTCCTCGAGCGCGGCGGCATGGGCTTCGTGGCGACGCACGACGTGGCGCTGAGCGAGCTGGAGCGCGAGCGCGAGGGCCTCGTCCGGAACGTCCACTTCACCGACGTCATCGAGAACGGGGTCATGACCTTCGACTACCACCTGCGCCCCGGCGTGGTGCGGACGTCGAACGCGCTGCGGCTCCTCGCCGAGGTCGGGATCGAGGTCGAAGACGATCCTCACCTCCTCGACGGAGTCCTTCCCGCGCCGGAGGCCCAGACCGCGGTAGACTGAGCGTTCCCCCGTGAGCCTCGACCGCGAATACCTCGACGGACTCGCCCGCCTGCACCTGGCGGCGAACGACGACGAGCGCCGCGCGACCTGGCGCCAGAGCATGGCCACGCTCGCGGCCGAGGCGTCCGAGCAGCGCGCCGTCCCGCTCGAGGGCCTCGACCCGGACGCCGTCCAGCGCAGCACGCGGGCGGCGATCCAGCAGGGGCTCGTCGACGACCTCGACTTCCTCTCGCCGGCCGCGTCCGCGTCGGCGCTCTACGAGCTCGCCGCCGTCCTCCCGATGGGCGAGGAGCGACGCGAGCTCGGCCGCCGCGTGGCGCAGCGCCTCCACCAGGGCGACGCGACCACGTTCGTGGCGCTCGCGACGCAGCTCGCGCTCGGCTCGAAGCGCGCGCTGAGCGGCGCCGCCATCCGAGCGCGCGTGGCGCTCGCGCTCGACATGCCCATCGGGAGCGGCGTCCGCGCGGACGCGCTCGCGCTCGCGCTCATCTCGCGGCGCGACCTCGCGATCGAGTGGCTGGTGGCGCCGTCGACGGGCTCGCTGCCTCAGCGCCGGCTCGCGGCTCGCCTGCTCGAGCGCGCCGCGCGCGAGGCGGCGCGACGGTGCGCGCAAGGCGACGACGGCGTCCTCGGCGTCTTCGAGCGCGACGGCGTGGCCGCCGCGTGGGCGCGGCTGCTCGGCGATCGCGAGCCGCTCGTGTGGCGCCACGTCGCGACCGCGCGCGGCCTGCTCTCGGGGCACGCGGCGCACCTCGCCGACGAGATCACGAGCCAGCTCGACCCGGCGCTGTCGCCGACCGAGTGGCGCCGCGCGGCCGCGTCGCTCGCGGCGAGCGTGGCGGTGACCCCGACGCGCTCGATCGCGCAGGCCACCGCGCTGCTCGAGTCCCCGCTGCTCCAGAAGGACCGGGGGCTGCCCGGCGCGATGCTGCTCGGGATCCCGCGCGCCGCCGAGGTCGAGCCCGAGGCGGCCGAGGAGCTCTGCACGGCGCTCGTCCGCGCCGGCGGCATCGACGCGGCGGAGGCGCTCCTGTCGCTGCGTCACGAGCGGGTCGGCGGCGAGTTCGGGGTGTGGGCGCAGCAGATGGCGCGCGCCAAGCTGCGCGAGCCCGGGCTCCTCGACTCGGCCGACGTGGGCACCGCGGCGCTCGCGGAGGCGCTCGACGACGACCTCAAGCCTGACGACGAGCGCGAGGGCCCCCCGACGCTGCGCATGTACCTCGAGGGCGCGCTCGCCGCGTTCTCCGAGGACGGCGCCGGGGCCGCGTACGGGCGCGCCCACGGCGTGCTGCACGAGGTGGAGGCGACCCTGCGTCGGCTCGAGGCGGCGCCTCAGCACATCGACTCGGGGCGCCACCAGGCGTTCCTCGCGCTGCGCGAGCTCGACGGCGCGCTCCTCGAGACGAGCACGCTCGCGGACCTGCTCACCCTCGGCGCGCGGGGTGACGACACCAAGGCGCTCGCGCCGCTCGACCCGTTCTTCGACAGGCTCACGAAGTGGCTGCTCCAGCACGAGAAGCGCCCGATCCGGCGCACGCAGGAGATCGAGCACCCGACGCTGCGCCTGAACCGCGTCAAGACGCTCCTGCACCTCGTCGACGCGGACGGCACCTGGGGCGAGGGCCGCGGGGAGACGCTGAAGGAGCGGCGCCTCGCGACCGTCCGCACGCTCCTCGCCCGCGTCCGCGACGACGAGCCGTCGATGCTCCGGCGCGTCGTCACCGCTGCCGCCGCGCGCGCGTGCGACGCGCTCCTGCGCGAGGAGATCGGCGAGCTGTCGGACGTCTTCGTCGTCGCGGTGCGCCACGTCGCGACGCTCGACGGGCTGACCACGATGGCCGAGGCCTCGATGGTCCCCGAGATGAAGGCGATGTTCCGGGCCTACGCGAACCTCGTCGCGAAGACGCAGCCCGACGTGCGCACGACCGGCACGCGCTCGCGGGCGAGCCTGGACGCGCTGCGCTCGCTGATCCGCGCGGTGCCCACCGCGACGACGCCGCGGGTGGACGCGCTGCACGCCGCGCTGCTCGCGTTCGGTCGGGCGGTCGAGGCCGTGCGCGCCGCCAACTCGCTCGGCGAGCTCGCCGGGGAGATGGACGAGCGCGGCTCCCGCATCGTCGCGCTCGAGACGGCCACGCGCCTCCTCGCCCGCCTCGTCGTGGGCGCCCGCCGCCGCCTCGGCGACCCGCCCGAGGACGCGGTCGGCCTCGCGGGCGCCGCGCTCCGCTTCGTCGACATCGCCGTCGAGCGGGCCTACCGCGGTGACTCCGAGTCCCTCGGAGAGGCCATCGCCTCGACGATCGACGGCCTGCACGAGGATCTTCCGTCCCACCTCGCCGAGGTCGCGGCGACGGCGCTCGTCCGGGTCATCCAGATCCCTCGCGAGGCGTCGGCCGAGGAGGAGCCGCGCGACAGCTTCGCGCCGGCGGCGCCCAAGGAGTCCCCGCTGCCGCCGTGGCTGCCGCCCTCGCGCACGCTCGGCGGCTTCTACGTGCTGCGCGCCCTCGGCGCGGGCGCGGTCGGCAGCGTGTTCGTCGCGCGCCGCGCGGAGGAGAAGAAGAACGAGTCCGCGCCGCGCTTCGCGCTGAAGGTCCCCGAGTACTCGGGCGCGGCGGCGCGCACCTTGAGTGAGGAAGAGTTCTTGCGCCTCTTCCGCGAGGAGGCGGGGGCGCTGCTCGCGATCCCGGAGCACGAGCACCTCGCGCGCCTCGTCACCTTCGACGCCGGCGCCAAGCCCAAGCCGATCCTCGTCATGGAGCTCGTCGAGGGCCCGACCCTCGAGCGCGTGATCCACACCGGCGCGCTCGACGTCCGGCAGACGTTCTCGCTCCTCGACGGGATCGCGAGCGGCCTCGAGGCGATGCACGGGGTCGGCGTCGGGCACCTCGACCTCAAGCCGTCGAACGTGATCCTGCGGGACGTCGACGCCGCCGCCGGCCGCCACGGGACGCCGGTGCTCGTGGACTTCGGGCTCGCCGGCCGCCAGGTGCGCCCCGGCTGCGCCACCGCCAACTACGGCGCCCCCGAGATCTGGGGCCTGACGCCGAAGGGCCACCGACCGGGCCCCGCGCCGTCGGACGTCTACGCGTTCGGGTGCCTCGCCTTCGAGGTCCTCACCGGACGCGAGCTCGTCCACGGCAGCAACGAGATCGCGATCATCACGTCGCACCTCTCGCACGACGGCGACTTCGACGGCCTCCGCTGGCTCGCGCAGGAGCCCGAGTTCACCGGCATCGCGCAGGTGCTCTCGGGCGCCGTCCGCCAGGATCCGCGGTCGCGCACCCCGATCGGCGAGCTCCGCGAGCAGCTCGCCGCGCTCGCTCCGACCCTCGCGTCGCAGCGCTGGCCGCTCGACGTCAGCGCCGCCGCTTAGCGATCGGCTCGGCCCTCGGAATTTCGCGCAGAGGGCGCGAAAGGGGGCAAAGAGGTTTTCTGATTTCGGGCGCCGGGCGCCTCGGCGATGGGCGAACGGTTCGGTCCTCGGAATTTCGCGCAGAGGGCGCGAAAGGGGGCAAAGAGGTTTTCTGGGTTTCGAGCGCCAGCGCCTCGACGCTGACGATCGCTTCGGTCGTCGGAATTTCGCGCAAAGGGCGCGGAAGGGGGCAAAGAGGTTTTCTGGGTTTCGGGCGCCGGGCGCCTCGGCGATGGCGAACGGTTCGGCCCTCGGAATTTCGCGCAAAGGGCGCGAAAGGGGGCAAAGAGGTTTTCTCGGTTTCGGGCGCCGGGCGCCTCGGCGATGGCGAACGGCTCGGCCCTCGGAATTTCGCGCAGAGGGCGCGAAAGGGGGCAAAGAGGTTTTCTGGTTTCGGGCGCCGGGGGCATCCTGGAACCGCTGCGGTTCGACGACCGGCCCGCGGCCGCGCCCACCCACCCTCTCCCCTTGGCCCCCTTCGCGCCCTTTGCGCGAAATTTCCGGGCGCGAAATTTCCGGGTGCGAGTTCCCGGATGCGCCGTCAGCGCGACAGGGTCTCGACGAGGGTCTCGAGGACCTTGATGCGGGCGTAACGCTTGTCCTCGGCCTCGACCATGGTCCAGGGCGCGAGCTCGGTGCTGGTGCGCTCGATCATGTCGTTCACCGCGTCGCGGTACTGGGGCCACTTCTCGCGGTTCCGCCAGTCCTCTTCGGTGATCTTGAATTGCTTGAACCCGGTCTGCTGGCGCTCCTCGAAGCGGCGGAGCTGCTCCTCCGGGCTGATCTGCAGCCAGAGCTTGGCGACCCGGATGCCGTGGTCGGCGAGCTGCTCCTCGAACTCGTTGATCTCGCTGTAGGCGCGCATCCACTCGGCCTGCGGGGCGTAGCCCTCGACGCGCTCGACGAGCACGCGGCCGTACCAGGAGCGATCGAAGATCGCGACGCGCCCGCGCGCCGGGATGTGACGCCAGAAGCGCCACAGGTAGGGCCGCGCGGCCTCCTCGTCGGTCGGCGCCGCGATCGGGATGATGTGGTACATGCGCGCGTCGAGCGCCTCGGTCGCGCGGCGGATCGCGCCGCCCTTGCCGGCGGCGTCCGCGCCCTCGAAGACGCAGACGAGCGCCTCCTCCTTCTTGAACTTCTCCTCGCGCACGAGGAGCGCCAGCTCGCCCTGCAGCTTCTCGAGGCGGCTCTTGTAGCGCTTCTTCGAGATCGTCTTCTTCAGGTCGAGCGTGTCGAGCACGGTCCGACCGTCGACCTCCGGCGGGGTCGGCGGCACGGGCGGGGTCGGCTCGGGGGCGCCGGCGGTCGCGTTCGCGCGCTCGAGCGCCGTCGCGATCGCCTGGCCCACGGTGAGCTGCCGGTAGTTCGCGTCGTTGCCCGACACCACGAGCCACGGGGCGTAGTCGGTGCTCGTCTCGCGCACCGCGCGCGCGGAGACCTTGCGGAAGCGGTCGTAGAGCTCGAAGTGCTTCCAGTCGGTCTCGGTCACGCGCCAGCGCGTCTTCGGGTCCTTCTCCAGCCGGCCGAGGCGGACCTTCTGCTCTTCCTTGGAGAGGTGGAACCAGAGCTTCACGAGCACCACGCGCTCGTGCGTGAGCATCCGCTCGAAGTGGCGGATGTGCTCCATCGCCGTGTCGAGGTGCGTGTTCTTGGAGCGCTTGAAGGCCCTGTCGACGATGGGGACCGTGTACCAGCTCCCCATGTAGACGGCGGTCTTGCCGCGGGGCGGCAGGCGCGCCCAGAAGCGCGCGAACTCCGGCTGCTCCTGCTCGGCGGCGGTCGGCAGCCCCATCCCGTGCACCCGGACGTGGCGCGGATCGAGCCAGGACTGGAGCAGGTTGATGGTGTCGCCCTTGCCCGCCCCGTCGACGCCCGCGACGACGACGACGAGCGAGACCTTCTTGGACTCGAGCAGCTCGTACTGGGCCGCGAGCAGGCGCTCGCGCAGCGCGGGGACCTGCTCCTCGTAGGCCTCGTTGGAGACGCGGTGACCGATCTCGGCGGCTTCGAACATCCGCGCATCATCGCACCGATCGCGGGCGCTTGGGCAGATGCGGATCGACCCCCGCGGCGGCGCGCGTCCGTCACGGCGCGAGCGCGCGCGCGAGGTCGCCGAGGGTCGCGCGCCGACCGAGCCGAAGCGGGCGCAGGTCGGCGGGGACCGGCAGCGCGCGCAGCGAGGGATCGCCGCCCGTGGCCATCGTCGTCAGCACCGCGTCGACGAGGTCGACGTCGACGCCTCGACACGCGCACTCGCGCAGCGCGGCGGGGACGGTCTCGCGGTGGTGCGCGCGGACCTGGTCGCCCCCGAGGTTCGCGGCGGCGCCCCACGCCATGACGAACGGGCTGCAGGTCCCGGAGGCCAACGAGACGAGCTCGGACACCTCGAGCCCCTCCGCGAGGGACTCGATCGCGGCCGGGGTGCCGGGCGCGAAGCGAGGGGGGAGCGCGGTCGGCGCGGGGTCCTGCACGATCACGAAGAACGCCTGATCCGAGAGCGTCGTCATCAGCGCGCTCAGCGGCGCGAGCGGCGCGTCGTCGACGGCGTACACGAGCACCGCGGCGGGGCCGACGTGGCCGGGGTAGACGAGCTCGACGGTCCGTTGCCGGGTGGCGAGCACCTCCACCGCGTCCTCGGAGGCGGTGGCGCGCCCGTCGATCGCGAGGCCGCCTTCGACGAAGCGCGCGACCGTCCCGAAGGGCGCGGCGACGCCGCCCGCGACCTGCGCGAGGCCGGCGAGCGGCGGGATCGGCATCCCCTCCGGGATTGCGTCCATGCGCTGCTCGAGCTCCGCGACGCGGGCCTCGCAGGCGGCGACGTCCAGGACCCGCGAGCGCGCGGCGTCCGCGGGCGGCTCGTCGCCGAACGGCTCGTCGGGCGCGTCCGCCGATCGCGTGCGCCAGCGGATCACGTAGGCCGGCTCGCCGTCGCCCCCCTCGAGCGTCCCCGTCACGCGCCCCTCGCCGATCAGCGCGTCGGCCCGCCCGATCCGCAGCTCGCCCTCCACCAGCAGGGCGGGCTCGTCCGGGCGGTGGAGCGCGCCCGACACCGCCAGGTCCACCCAGTCGGGGCCGAGCGACGCGACGCGATAGCGGAGCTCGCGTCGCCCGGCCGCGGGCGCCTCGGCGCCGACGCGGTACGCCCAGCTCGCGGGCTCGACCCACTCGCTCTGCTCGCTGAGCGGCGCCTCGGGCAGCGCGGGCGCACCCACGAGGTGCTCGAGCGCCGAGTCCTCGAGCTGCTCGCGCTGCTCCGGCGTCGCCTCGAGGAGCTGGAGGCGACCGGCTCGGCGCCCGCGGGGATCGCGGCGCTCGCGCATCACCGCGCCCACGAGAGCGTCGCGCGACGCAGGCAGCACGAGCCGGGGATCGACGCGGTCGAGGCCGCCGCTGTCGAGCTGATGATCGAACGTCGCGCCGTCCGCGTCGGCGAGCGCGGCCGTCGAGAGCACCACCCGCGAAGCTCGGAGCACGCGGCCGTACACCCGGACACGCACCTCGAAGTGGGTGCGGTAGCGCGCGCCCGGCTCGGGCCGCTCGCGGAGCAGCACGCGATCTTCGGGCGCGCGCCGCGGCTGCGGAGCGGCCGCGCAGCCCACGAGGCAGAGGCACAACAACGAGCGAGGCAGGGACATCGTTCGCGAGTCTAGACCGCCTGACCGGCCCACGAGTCGAATCGGCCACCTCGGGGCCGGCGGTGGCGTACCTCGGGGGTCACACGCCCCGCGCGCGCTGTCACTCGGGGGGAACGAGATCCCCGTTTTCGCGGCCGGATCACGCGGGACACGACGGCGGCACGGGCGCTGCTGTGCAGGGCCACATGCGGTCCGTGCGTCACCCTCTCCTCCTCGCGCTCAGTTGCCTGCTGCTCCTCATCGGGGCCTGCGAGGGGGACCTCGCCCTCTCGACGACCAACGCGAGCCAGGCCACGCCGAGCAGCCCGCCGATGATCACCCTCCCGACCGACGGCGGTCTCCAGCGCTCGGACGCGGCGTTCGACCTCCCCGACGCCTACATCCCGCCGTCGTGCGTCCCGTACTGCACCAACCGGGAGTGCGGCGCCGACGGCTGCGGCAGCGTGTGCGGCGTGTGCCCGTCGGGGACCGCCTGCAACGCGTCCGATCAGTGCGAGGCGCTCCCGCCCGTCGGTGGCGACCCGGGCGGCGGCACGACGCACACGGTGACGCTCTACGGGACCTCGTGGTGCGGCTACTGCCAGCAAGCGAAGCGCTTCTTCCAGGACAACAACGTCCCCTTCACGGACCGCGATCTCGACGAGCCGGGCGTGACCGAGGAGGCGTACGACCGCGTGTACGAGCTGACCGGCCGCTACAGCGTCTCCACCCCCACCGTGATCGTCGACGACCACGTGATGCTCGGCTGGAGCGAGGGGGAGTGCCGGAGCTATCTGGATCTCTGAGCGCCGCGGCCGCCGAGCGCTACGATCCCAGCGCCTATGCGGCTCACACCGGTCCTGGTCGACCTCCTGGTCACCGTCTCTCTGTCGGTCCTCGTCGCCTGCGGCAACGCCACGCCGCCGCTCGAAGAGCCCGGTCCCACGGCGCGCGAGCGGGTGGTCCTCGGGCCCGGCGCGGGGCTCACGCCGATCGCGGACGGAGCGTGGGTGTTCACGACGGAGGGCCCGGACGGATCGGCCAACGCGCTGCTCGTGGAGACCGAGGCGGGCTCGGTCCTCGTCGACACCGGCTGGAGCGCCTCGGCGGTGGAGGCCCTGGTCGACTGGGCTCGGGGCCGGGGCCGACCGCTCACCCGCGCGCTGATCACGTCGGCCGACGCCGATCGGTCCGGCGGCGCCCGCGCGCTCGTCGAGGCCGGCGTCCACGTCTTCGCGTCCACCGCGACCCGCGATCAGCTCGCCGCGCAGGGCGACCCGCTCGCCGCCGAGCCGCTCGAGGACGACTCGATCCCGGAGGTCCGCTGGATGTTCGTTCGCATCGCGCCCGACCCCGAGGCCCTCGTCGCCTATCACGCGCCGTCGCGGACCCTGTTCGGGGGGCGGTTCATCGACGAGCGCGCGGCCGAGCGACCGAGCCGCCGCGGTGACCACGACCGCAACGGGTGGCGCGCCGCGCTCGACCTCGTGGCCGAGTCGTTCCCGGACGCCTTGCACGTCGTCCCGGGCCGCGGCGCCAGCGGCGGGCTCGCGCTCGTCGCCCACACGCGCTCGCTCCTCGCCGAGTGCGACCGTGACGCCGACTGCCAGGTCGTCGTCGAGTCGCTCGACGCGTGCAGCTGCTGCGGCTGCGCCGAGCCCCGCGCGATGACCCCCGCCGCGGTCGAGCGCGCGCGCGAAGGCCAGCCGAGCTGCCTCCCGATGTGCGACGACGTCTCCGCGTGCCCCCCCTGCCCCACCCCCGAAGAGCGAGCCCAGCTCCACGCCGTCTGCGATCGCGGCGAGTGCACCCTCCGGTAGCCCTGGGGACGGGGTCCCCACGCGCCTCGAGGTCTGTCGATCAATCGCCCTCCGGCGATTTTCACGCGGAGAACGCGGAGGAGCAAAGAAGCGCAAAGGGGAATCGAGGGGGTCGGGATGGCGATCGCGGCGCGGTTCCACGCGTGGCGAACGCCGTCCCACCAACAACCCTCTTTGCCCCCTTCGCGCCCTTCGCGCGAAATTCTCTCCGGCGAGGGGCAAGCCCCTCGCGCTCCCGGCTGAGATCCCTCGGTCGCTTCGCGCCCTCGGGACTCAGCTCACGGTGACGTGCATGCGCGTGCGGGTGATCCCGTCGGCGCCGACCTCCACCGCCTCGGACGCGGTCGGGAAGGCGCGCCTCCAGAACGCGAGCGCCGCCGGCCGCTCGGGTCGCACCGTCCAGGTCCACGGGCCCGGCCGCGTCGCGAGCAGGCGGCGGGCGAGGTCCGCGCCGAGCCCCCCACCTCGCGCGCCGGCGATCAAGAATAGCTCCGCGACGCGCCACGCGCCCTCGCCGTGCTTCGCGACGAGGCCGAAGCCGATCGGGACCTCCCCGTCGAGGAAGAGGTACGCGGCGTGGCCCTCGCGGTCCTCGTAGGCCGCCATGTCGGCGTAGCGGAAGCGCGCGTCGGCCTCGATGGGGACGGGCAGCAGCCCGCTCCACTCGTAGAGGTAGAGCTGCATCAGCCGCTCGAGGCGAGCGTCGTCGCCACCCACCTGCAGCAGCTCGATCATCGCAAAGCTAGTTGCCGCCGACCGGGAGGGTCAGCATGGGGCCGCCCTCGCTCGGCGCGGAGAGGAGCGCGAACAGCACGCTCATCAGCAGGAACGTCTGCTTCGACTCGAGGTCGTCGTCGGCGATGACGTAGCGGTGCCCGCGGTAGATCGTGCTCGCGTAGGCGGACACGCCGGGCGGCTCGATGAGGACGGTCAGCAGCGCGTTGGGGACGGGGTTCGGGGGCTCGACCTCGCCGCGCTCGCCGTCCTCGTAGCCGAGGCCCCGAGCCGCGTGGTCGCCCTCGGGCACCTGCACTCCGTGCGAGAGGTAGAAGAGCGTCCCGAGCAGCGAGCGCCCGCGGAGCACGACGTGGTCGAGGCCGGGCGACGCCGGGGCGGGCGGCGGCGGCGGAGCGTCCGTGGTGCGCTCGGTCTCTTCCCCCTCGGCGGCCGGCTCCTCCTCCTCGGGCACCGCGACGGGAACGGGCGGCGGCGGCGGCGGGAGCGCGGCCATCGGATCGGTGGACGAGTAGACGCGGAAGCTGACGCGGCTCGGGTCGAGCCCGAGGAGCGAGCGGGCCTCGACGGCGGCGGCCTGGAGGCGGGGATCGTCGGTCGGCGCGAACACGAGGAAGACCTCGGCGGGCCCGTCCCCGCGGCGCACCACGTCGATCTCGAGCGCCTGGTGGATCTGGAGCTGGTAGAGGAGCGCCCCGACGCGCAGGAACGCCTCGCCGCCGTAGCCCGGATCACGGGACGCGATGATCGGCGACGAGAGCCCGTTCACGCGCTGTACACAGCAAGCGAAGATGCTGTCGATCCGCCAGCCGACCTGGACGAGCTGCATCACCGTGTCGGCCGCGATCGGGCTCACCAAGCGCTGCGCGAACTCCTGCCCCTGCAGCGGCTCGTACGTGATCGTCGGCGTCTCCTCCCACTCGAAGCTCCCGCCGATGGTGGGCATGATGCTCGGCGGGTCGCCGATCGTGCCGGTCGCCCCGATCGCGCCGCCGCCGCGGATCGTCCCCTGCGTGGTCACCGAGGTGACCTCGAAGAACTGCGGCGCGTGGAGGAACCGGAGGCGCACCAGGTTCAACAGGAGCTGCTCGCTCCCGGACCGGGCGATGGCCTCGTTGTACGACAGCCGGGTGCCGGCGAGCTGCGACGCGCCCGCGGGGTTCGTGCACCCTGCGAGCGCCAGCGCGACCACGAACAGAGCGGAGACCCTCATGGGGCGGAGACGTTAGCAGCTTCCTCGTCCTGGGAGACACGTCTCGATCGCCCCTCGGCGGTCCCCGCCGCGTGGTAGCGTCGAGGTCCGCCGGAGGAACGGAGTCCCGAGGGCGCGGAGCGACCGAAGGATCTCAGTAGGCGATTGATCGACGGGGTTTGAGTCGTGCTGCGGATTCGACCGGTTCAGATGGAAGCCTTCGCGGACCTCGCGCAGCGTCGGTTCGAAGAGGCGCAGGTGCGGCGCCTGCTCGGGGACCTCGGCGTCGACGCCACGATCGACGAGGACGCCCTGCGCCGCTACGTCGCGCACGTCGTCCGCAACGCGCTGGCGTGGGGTATCGAGGAGGTCGAGGAGGTGCAGCAGCTGATCGACTGGTGCCGCGACGAGGGCCCCGACTTCCACCTCGTCGCGGGGCGCGAGGAGCTGCGGGCGCTGCTCGAGGACCCGTCGGTCGCGGGCTTCGCGAAGATCGACGTCCTCCGCGAGGACCTGTTCGAAGCGGAGCCCGACGCGCGTGGGTAAGGTCCGCGGCACCACCAAAGGCTGCCCGTACGCCAAGTGGGACGTGCAGGTGCTCGTGCGGCCGCGCGGCCTGGGCCCCCAGGGGTTCCACACGAGCCTCGTCGTCCATGGAACGCCCGCGGCGAACCCCGGCGACGACGCCTCGGACGGCAGCGTCCGCTACCGGCGCCTCGCCCAGGCGACCTACACCCTCACGCTCACCCACGACGCGCCCCAGCTCTGGGCGCCGTTCGTCGCCGAGACGCTCACGCTCGGCCTCGGCGGCGGGAAGCGGACGCACCGGTTCCAGCCGCAGCCGCTTCACACGCGGGTCGCCCCGGTCGTGACCCTCGCCGCCCCCGCGACGCCGGTGGGGGGCGCGGTGAAGCTGCGCCTCTCGATCGACCAGACCGGCGACGCCGTGCCGTTCGGCGGCGCGGGCAAGCTCACCGTCAACGCGGACCACGTCGCGCTCTTCCGCGACGAGGGTCTGACCGCCGCGTTCCCCCTCGCGAGCCGCTCGGCGACCGTCTCGAACGGCGAGCTGTTGGCCGGCCTCGATCTGTGGGCGCGCGGCGAGAGCGCGGGGGAGGTCGAGGTGACGCTCACCCTCGACGCGCTCGGACAGGGCGACCTGGCCCGCCGGCACACCGAGCTCGGCGACCCGGCGACGGTGAGCATCGCGGTGCTCCCGAACCTCGAGCTCTTCCGCGACGCGACGGTGCTCGACGTCGTGCCTTTCGCGACGAGCGATCTGGCCACCTCGCTCGACAACCCGATCCCCGGCGACAAGCACTTCGACTCGACGTACACGCGGCCGGCGAGCTTCGACTACCCGCGCAACACGGACTACGGCCCGCACGCCCTCGCGGACGCGGACACGTCGATCTTCCGCGTGCGCCTCAAGGATCTCCCCGCGGGGATCGGCGACGGCGACATCGACGCGCTCATCAAGGTCACCACGAGCGCCGGCGACGACATCGTCGGCACGTCGGGGTTCAAGTTCAACGGCACCGCGGTGAAGGCTCCGGGCCTCGCGATCAAGCTCAAGAAGAACGTCGACGCCTGGGAGTCGCCCTACCTGCGCGTCGCCACCACGGTCGACGCGCTGAGCAAGAATGGCACCTCGGCGATCGTCCACTCGCCGGCGCCGGTCTACAGCGTCCCGACCGCCGACCGCGACCCGGTGCAGGGCGAGCAGTACGGGCGCCTCATGAAGGTGAGCTGCACCGTCGCCGGCCACCCGGTCGAGGCGACGTTCACGATGGGCGGGCGCCCGTACGCGAAGGTGCCGGTGCGGTTCACGTGGATCGCCGACGGGCCGCCACCGGATCGGCTCCTCAAGACCTCGCTCGATCGCATCGCGGACGCGAACGCGTACTGGGCCGGCCACGGGCTCACCTTCGAGCTCCAAGATCCGACGGCGCTCGACATCCCGCACGTGTCGGGCCCCGACCGCAACCTCCTCGTCATCGGCGAGCACACGGGCCACGCCACGGTCTCGGATCACGACTTCGACGTGGCGATCCGCGTCGCCGTGACCGTCGGGGGCACGACCTACCCGCGGCCGCCGCTCCCGCGGACCGCGCACATGCATCGGCTCGACGGCCTCGGGGACGCCCCGCTCGAGATCACCGCGACGATCCCCGCCAACTCCACGCCCGCGGCCGCGGCCGCCGAGATCAAGCAGGCGATCGAGGCGTGGACGCCGGCGCTCGTCGCCCTCACGGGGCTGAAGCTCGGCGCCGACGTCTTCGACTTCACCGATCCGCGCGTGGTGCTCGGCGTCGATCCGAGCGGGGCGGCGCTGCCGCTCACCGCGATCGGCGCGCACGGGCCGACCGACATCACGATCAAGCGCGCCTCGGGGCCCGCGGTGGAGAAGCTCGAGATCGTGGGCGTGGCCGCGACGGCGCTCGGCGCGCCCGATCCGACGGTCGACCTCTTCGCCCCTCCCCTGCTCCGCGCCTTCCACGATCCGAACGTGAACCCCGCGTCGGCCGCGCAGCGCGGGTGGGTGCGCGCGTTCGGCTCCTCGACCGGCGACTACGTCTCGGTGCTCGTCGCGCCGCGCGAGGACGTGCAGGAGCGCCGCGTGGCCGCGCTGAACGAGGCGGGGCTGAGCACGCTCTACGACGCGGACGAGGGGACGCTGCTCGGCCGCATCGACGCGTCCTTGCGCGTGCTCGGCTCGTCGACGAGCCCGATCTCGATCCTCAACTTCGACCGCTGGACGGAGACCTGCGCGCGCTTCCTCGTCTTCCTCCCCTCGGGGAGCTTCACGCCCTCGAACGACTTCGCGCACGAGCTCGGCCACACGTTCGCCGACTGCAACCACACCCCCAAGGAGCCCAAGTGGTTCTACAGCTCGGAGCTGATGCACCCGAGCGGGCCGCAGGCGCCCAACGCGAAGGCGAACAAGATGACGCGCCACGCGATCCAGGTGGACACCGCGGTGAACGAGGCCGGCTGGAAGTCGAAGTTCATCACCCTCGCCAGCGGCTACGGCGGCGCGGCGCGCGCGCGCATCGCGAGGCTCGCCGGGGGCTGGCTCGACACGAGCGGCGGCCCCGGCTTCCCCTGGCCCTGAAGCGGCTCACTCCGGCGCGTCGTCGGCGACGCGGCGCACCCACCGCATGAGCCGCTCCATCCACGAGGCAGGCCCGGCGGGGGGCGCCGGCGCGAGGCGGGTCGCGGCGAGATCGGCGAGGTCCGCGGGGCTCAGGAAGAGCGCCATGCACGCGTCGCAGCGCGCGACGGGCGGGCCCACGTCGAGGTAGCGCCGCAGCGTCATCGCCGTGCCGCAGTCGGGGCACACCGGCGGGCGCGAGCCGGCCGCGCCCGCCGTCGGCGGCGCCGTCTCCTCCGTCTGGTACGCGAGGCGGATCGGCTCGCCGTCGAAGAACTCGAAGAACGTGCCGCCGCACCGATCGCAGCGGTCGATCTCCACGGCTCCCTCGGCCGCGGGATCGACGAGCGGGATCGCCGACATCGGCTCGGCGCAGACGGGGCAGGCGCGGGTGCGTTCTCGGTACACGGCGGCATCGTGCGCCGGGGCGCGCGGCTCGTCGAGGTGCCGTCCGAGCGCTTCTTCGCCTCCTCACTCCGAGCCCGGCGACACCCTGGTCTCGAAGAGCCGCGTCCGGTTCCGGCGCTCGGAGACGCCGAGGGTGGCGGCGAGCGCGGGCGGCATCAGCAGGTGGTCGAGGGTGATCGACAGCTCGACGTCCGGCCACGCCTCGAACCGCTCCACGCGGACCTCGCCGTCGTAGAGCCGCGTGTCACCGACGGGTCGCCGCAGCGAGTCGAAGCCGGTTCGCGCGCGCGCCTCGGCGGAGAGCGGCTCGGGCGCGAACACGTGGCCGTAGACGCGCTCCTCGACGCGGTCGCCGCCGCGGAGCTCGAGGCGCAGCTCGCGGAAGAGGTCGCCCGTCGGGAGGCCGTGCCCGACCCGCGTCGCCCGCAGCTCGACCTCGACGTCGACGCCCGCGTCGGTGCGCGTCGTCCGCACCGAGACCTGCGCCGCGCCGCGCAGGATCGCCGGGTCGTCGCGCACGGCGAAGCGATGGTCGAGGTGCGCCCCCTCGCCCATGTGGCAGTCCTGGCAGGTGCGGTCCTCGAGGGCCGCGGGGCTCGCGGCCCACTCGGTCGCCGTCGACTGCATCGGCACGCCGGACGGCGGGAGCCCGAGGTCGACGTCGTCGGGGAAGTCGAACTCGTGGCAGCCGGCGCACGCGTCGGGGCTCGCCATCGAGGGGTCGACGGGGCCCGCGTGCGGCGACCCGGCGCGGCGGAACGCGCCGATCACCCAGCCCCGACGCACGTGGCAGGTCTCGCAGTCGACGCCGCGCGACGCCTCCCCGCGCGGCGCGTGACAGGCCCGGCACGAGGGGCGCGGCTCGTTCTCGAACGCCGCGAGGAAGACCTCGTCGTCGAACGCGTGCCGGTGCAGCGAGGCCTCCCATTCGGAGGCGACGGTGGGGTGGCACGCCGCGCAGTCGGCCTCGGCTTGGTCGCGCACCGCCGCGAGGGCCAGCGCCGCGCGGGCGCCTTCGAACCGCACGGCCAGGTTGCGCGGGGTCGGGCCCGCGCAGGCGGCCGCACCGAGCGCGAGCGCGATCAGGGCGTGGCGGGAGATGGCACCTCGCGCGCGGCGCGGGCCTCGCGGTGCAGGCGCGCCATCTCGCGCCAGCCGATCCGCGCGAAGGTGCAGCGCCCCTGGATGGAGCGTCGATGCGGATCGGAGAGCGCGGGGGACGCGAGCACGCGGCGGCACAGCGCGGCCCAGTCGTCGCGCCGGCGGCTCATCCGCCAGCGGATGTAGAACGCCTCGGTGAGCCCGGTCGAGCTCGGGCTGTCGAGGAGCGCCTCGGCGTCCGCGAGGCCCCGGGCGCGGACCGCGTCGAGCGGCTCGGGGGTCGGGTGCTCTCGGGCCCACGCGAGCCACGCCTCGCGCGCGACGCGGCGACGCTCGTCGTCGGTCGCGGGCTCGGCGCGCCCGGCGAGCGCGCGCGCGACCACCGGCTCGAGCGTCACCTCGCGCAGCGCCCAGATCACCTCGTCCGCGTTGACGCGGTGTCGCTCGGTGTCGCGCGTCAGCACGCTGAGGGCCCGGATGAGGTAGGGCACCTGCAGCTCGTGGCGACGCGCGCGATCCGGCAGCGGGTGGTGGATCGTCCCGAGGTAGTAGAGCCAGTCCCGCTCGTAGTACCGAGGCCCGGCCTGCGCGGGCCACTCCACCATCGAGTTGCGGACGTACTCGATCCCGAAGGCGTGGACCTGGACCTCGATCGGGAGCCGGTAGAGCTCGTCGAACCACTCGTTGCACCCGTGCTCGGTGCTGAAGTAGCCCTCGCGCGACGAGGCGCCCCAGTCCGCGCCGTCGTCCATGCGACAACGATTCGTGCGACGTACGAGCCGCCGCGCGTGGTCGACGCGCGCGCGCAGCGCCTCGGGGACCTCGGGCAGCGGCGGGAACGCGGCGGGGTCGACGACCGGCGGCTCGTCGAGCTGAGCCGCGCCGATCGCGGGGACGGCGAGCACGAGGGCGGCGGCGAGGAGGGTGCGCATCGGCCCCCAATACACACCGACGCGACGCGTCTCGTCCAGCGGGCCGTCCCGCCGGATCACTTCAGGAGCGACGGCAGCTTCTCGCGCAGGCGCTCCGTGAGCGCGGCGAAGTCGTACTTCTCGGGGCGGTGCCCGCCAGCGAGCGTGGCGATGTCGGCCGCGGCGCTGGCCGCGAGCTGACACTTGTCCTGGGGGAGCTCGAGGGCGCGGCCGAGCTGCGCGAGGGCCTCGCGCTCGCTGCCCGCGGCGAGCCCGTCGACGCGCGCGATCCAGCTCGCGAGCGCGTAGGTCAGGCCGCGCTGATAGGGCGCGAGCCCGCTCGGATCGAAGTCGTCGAGCGACACGGACGTCTTGGTGGCGGCCTCCACGGCGGCGAGGCCGTCCGCGTCGAGCCCGGCCTCGGTGGCCGCGCGGAGCAGGCCGGCGCCTTCGGACTTCGACATCCGGCCATCGGCCCAGGCCACGGCGGCCAGCGCGACGAAGGCCTCACTCGGGAGCTTGCTGTCGGTCATGGCGGGAGCGTGGCCCCCTCCGAGCGCCGCGTCCACGAGGAACGTCAGACGTCGAAGAACGAGCGCGCCGCGTCGTCCGGGAGCGCCGCGCGCGCCCTCTCGAGGATGGCCTCGCGCTGCGCCGGCGACAGCTCCGCGCGGCCGCCGCCGCCCTGCCGCACGAACGAGCGCGGCTCGAAGCTGGGCGGGTGCTCGCGGAAGAGGCGGGTGAACCGGTCCTCGTGCGCGCGCATCCAGTCGAGGGAGGAGAGCTCCACCGCGACCTCGATCGCGTCCGCGCCGAAGCCGACCGCCTCGGCGAGCTGGGCGACGCCCGCCCTCGGGTCCGCGCGCAGGTCCGCGTAGCGCACCCAGCGCACGTTGGGCTCCTCGCGCCGCGCCCACCACGAGGGCACGACCTCGAACCAGTCGGCGCGCTCGATCCAGGCGGCGACGTAGGCGTCGAAGTCCGCGGACGGCGTGTAGTCGAGCCAGTCGAGGAGCTCCCGGGTGAGGCCGTGGAGGTGGTGGAAGTGGCTGACACAGCAGTCGAGCGGGCTCCGAGCGACGCACACGATCTTGACGACCTCGGCGCCCGGCGTCCGCTCCGCAGGCAGGTGCGTCTTGAACACGCGCGGGTCGGGGATCGCGTCGTAGCTGGCGAGCTGCGCCTCGACGGAGGCGCGCGCGCGCTCGGGGAGCTCGAGCCAGGGCACGACCTCGTTGATCGAGACGAAGTCACGGTCCCCCCCGGTGCGCAGCTGGTGGAGGATCTGCTGCATCCAGGTCGTCCCGGCCTTGCTCGCGGTGCAGATGAGCACGTCGCTCGGGCGCGGCTCGAAGCCCTCGAGCAGGTGAGGATCGAACATCGCGCTCGCCTCACCCCAGCGCTCTTCGATCGCGTCCATCGGGCGACGATAGCGCGTGGGGTCGACGATGGGCCGGACCTGGTGTCGCCCGGCCCGACGTAGGAAGCTGCCGAGGGAAATGGAAGAGACCGTGACCGGCGGCCCCCTCTCCTTCACTCGCTATCGAAGGATCGGGAGCGAGGCGGAGCTCTCCGCGGGGCTCGAGCACGAGCACGCGTACGGGCTCTTCGTCGACATGGAGGAGATCGACGGCTACTTCGTCGAGGCCGTCGACGTCGTGGATCGCGAGGGCGCGGTCGTCTACCAAGCGTACTTCGGAGCCTGCGGGGGGATGCTCGTCTACGCGGCGGGGACCGATCGGATGGTCGCCGCGGCCGCTCAACACCACGTCTACGAGGGCGACCCTCTGCTGCGACGCGACCTCGCGGCGGCCTACGCGGCGGCGGACCCGCGCGTCCACGAGCACATCGTGTTCGACGGTTGAGGTCGGGCGCGCGGCGGTGGAATGCGCGGTGGGTCGCGGCGCGTCCTCGCCCCACGTGCGCTCGTTGCGGCTCGGGCTGACGGTGTCGCTCCTCCTGGCGTCGTTCTCGGCGACCGCGCGGGCCGACGCGCCCGTCGCGAGCTGCGAAGAGCCCACGCTGTGGCTCGCCTTCTACGCCGTCGACGACGTCTCGGACGCGTACTGCGCGGCGTGTCCGGAACGCTGCGCGGACCCCGACGATCCCGCCCGCGATGGCGCGATGGCGCTCGAGCTGATCGAGCGCGTCGACGGCGTGCCGTGCGAGGAGATCGAGTACGCGCAGCGCGCGATCGAGGCGGTCCTCGGCGTGCCCGTGCCGTCGGCTCGCTGGCGGGCCTACCTCGCGTCGCGGCCCTGGTATCGGCCTGGACGCGCGGCGCCGAGCGCGGTGGCGCGGACCAACCTCCGGTGGCTGGCGCGCGCGCACGCGCGATGTTTGCGCGATCGTCCGCCCGCGCCGGCCTGGGTTCGGCGTCGCGTCGAGCGCTTCTTCGCGTCGCTGCGGGCGGGCCGCCTCACCCTGCCCTCCATCCGCTTCGACCACGAGCGGCCAGCCACCGAGGCACAGATGCTCGAGGTGCTGTCGCGCCTCGCGCCGTTCACCCCGCGGACCCCGGTGAGCCGCGCCGACCCGAGCGCTCGCGGCGGCCCGGGCACGTGGCGAGTGGACTCGAGCCACGTCGCCTCCGACTGCCTCCACCACGGCGACGAAGCGTGCGAGGGCTTCTTCGGCGTGGAGCTCACCTTCGGCCCCGACCACGAGCTGCGCGCGGTCCACGTCTACTCCGTCGGGTGAGCGATGCCGAAGCCCTCCGTCGCGCTTGATCAGCCGACGCGGAGGTCGGTCCCGATGGTGTCGTCGACGCGCGCGGAGCCGACCGCTTCGTACTCCGCGGGGGGTGGACGGTCGCGCTCGTCGTCGCGGTAGGGCGAGGGGGTCGGCTCGGGTGAGACCGGCTGGACTTCCGCGTCGAGGATCACCGTGTCGCCAGGCGCGAGCCAGCGCTCACCGTAGCGGAGGTTCTTGTCCGTCAGATCGACCCGAACGTGGGCGAGCGCCTCGGGGAGCTGGTTGAGGATCTCGCCGTCCCACTGGCTCGAGGCGATCCCCACCACGCAGGCCCGCGCGTCGATCCGAACGAGCCGGCCGCCGACGTCGACGCGCAACCAGGCTGGCGCGAAGCGACCCGCGGTCCTCAGCGAGTAGTCGTCCTGATCGAGCAGCGTGTTGTCGGGCCGCCGGCCGCGGATCGGCGTGAAGCGCTCCGAGAAGAACCACCCGATGACCGCCGCCTCGCGCCCCGTGACCGGGCTCCGGACGAGCGGCCCATCCGCCATCACGCCGTTCACACGAACGCGGGTGGGCGCGCTCACTCCATCGAGCGAACGCTTCGGGAAGAGCCGACGCCACGCCCGCATGCCGCCAAGCGTGCCACGCAGACTCGAGCTCGGGGACGGAGTCGTGGCGCAAACTGCAGCAACCGTCGTCGCCCGCGGGGCGCTAAGGTGTGAGGCATGCGTGCCTTCCTCTTCGTGCTCTTGGTCGGATGCAGCGGCGGCGGTGTCACCAGCCTCGACGAGTGCCGGGCGGAGTGCGAGCACTTCGAGATGTGTGGTGTCCCCGCCGGCTCGTGCACTTGCTCGCAGAGCGCGATCGACCTCACCAACCGCTGCGCCGACCGGACCGGGTGCGGGGCCGAGATCGGCGCGATCCACGATTGCGTCGACTCGGTCATGGGGTGCGACTTCGCCGAGTGCGAGGACGAGGTCCTCGCCGCGGGCCGCTGCGTGATGGCGTGGTGCAGCACGCGCGCGACGGACGAGTGCTGCTCCGGCCCGGCGCCGGAGCTGGCGGGCATGGGCACGATGGCAGCTGGCGAAGAGCTGACCTTCGACGGCGTGATCCTGCGGAGCGGCCCGCGGTGGGCGGCGACGCCGTTCCTGAACGAAGTGGAGCCGGGCTGCCCGCTGCCCGATTTCGTGCCCGCGCTGGCGAGCCCGGCGGCCGCGGTGGCGATCGAAGCCCGTTCGGACATCACGCTCGACGTGACGATGACCCGCGACGACGGCGAGTCCTTCACGGCCCGGACGGGCCTCATCGCCGTGCCCGGGAACACGCTGCCCAGCGACATCGAGACGGTGCGGGCGTGCCTTGACTGGAGCACCGCGGGCGGGACGTTCCCGGCCGAGCTCATGGGCCTCACGGTCCCCGCGGGGCAGAGCGTCGTCCTCGCGATGTGGGCGGGCCCCGGCGACGCGCAGGACGTCGTCTGGCACCTGCGGGTCGTCGCGCGCTGACGCGGACGCCCATGTGCCGCGCGCCTCGCTCGTAGTAGACCGGAGCATGTCGAAGCTGCTCGCCGGTCACCTCCTCGACGCGATCCCGGCCTCGCTCCCCGAAGAGCTGATCGAGGTGCTGGTCAGGACCCCTGGCGCCCGCGTCGAACGCATCGTCTCGCGGGGCCACGCGTCGCCGCCGGGGTTCTGGTACGACCAGGACGAGCACGAGCTCGTGGCGGTCCTCGCGGGGGAGGCGCGCCTCGAGCTCGAGGGGGAGACGCGGACGCTCGGGCCGGGCGACTGGGTCTGGCTCGAGGCCCACCGCCGTCACCGCGTCGCGTGGACCACGCCGGACGAGGACACGATCTGGCTCGCGGTGTTCCTCGAGGCTGCGCCGGAGGCGTGATGTCTACACCACGACCCCGTCCCCGCGGCTACGTGGCGGGGGGCGCGAAGTCGTCTTCGGGGTCGGGGACGTCGGGCTGGGGGGGGAGCTCGTCGACCTGGTCGTGGAGCTCGAGGAGCTTGGCGCGCGTGGCGTCGTCGAGCTCGCCGGTGACGTCGAGGCCGAAGCGGATCTGGAAGAGGCGGAGGGCGGCGATGGTCTGCTCGTCGAGCTGGTCGTCGATGGCGTCGAGCTCGAAACCCAAGTTGACGAGCCGGGACTTGGCGCCGGTGACGGTGTCGACGGGATCGACGACGCCGAGGACGAGCTCGAACTCCTCGCCGTCGTTGGTGAAGACGACGGTCGCGCGCCTCGCCTCGGGGCGGATGGGGAGGTGGAGCACGCCCTCCGCGTCGGTCGTGCCGTGGTGCTCGACGCCGTCGATCGTCGCGACGAAGGGCTCGTTCGCGCGGGCCTCGTCCTCGACGAGGAACTGCACGCGGAGCAGCGCCGGGACGCCCTTGCGCTTGAAAGTGTGGCGGGCGTCGGTGGGGCGCGTGAACGCGGCGACGCGCTTGTCCGGGACGAAGACGGTGTCCCCGGGGAAGAGCACGTTCGGATCACCGCGCAGCTCCCGGAGCGCTTCGTTGTCGGGGTGGTCCCAGAGGGTCTGCCAGAAGAAGCCGTATCGCTCCGCGATGCTGCTCAGACACTCGCCCTGAGAAACCCGATGCTCGGCCACCTGCCCACCCGCGGTTGAGTCGGCGAAAACGTAGGGTGGCGCCGTTCCGAGTGTCAACGCTTTAGGCTGGACACCACGGCGACGGGCCTTGGAACATCCCGCGACGGTCAGGCGGCGACGATGTTCAACTTCGGCAAGAGACGAAACGTGCAACGCGGCGTGCATGGCACGCAGAACGTGGCGACGGTCAACGTCAAGGCGACCTACAGGATCACCCTGAGCCTCGGCGATCCCGACACCGTGTTCCCCGACCCGGTGACCTCCCACGCGGGCCGCGGGGCGCGGCTCCAGGTGCTCGGGCTGATGAAGCGCCCGCTCCTGCACGCCGACGCCTTCGACTGCATCACGTTCAGCTGGACGCACTTCAAGCGCCTCTTCGCCGCCGAGCTCCCGAACCCGGTGAACTTCGCCGCCGCGACGAACGACGCGGCCGCGGAGGTGATCCTCAACCGCGAGGTGAAGCGCTTCTGGGTCTCGGGCGCCGCCCTCCCCGCGAAGAACGCGCACGCGAAGCTCCGGGTCCCCGGCGACTACGCGGTGATGTGGCGCAAGGGCGACCCCGAGAAGGCGAACGAGCCCCAGTACGCGCTCGACGCGCTCCCCACCGACCGCACCAAGGGCGGCAACCGCTACTCCGTCGAGTCCGACTACTACACCGACAACCCCGAGCTCGGGTGCATCCCCATCCTCGCGAGGGTCGAGGTCTACGACAAGCCGACCACCTCGTGGGTCGCCGCGCCCTCGGGCGTCGCCCTCTACTTCGAGCTGGTGCGCCCGACGCCGGTCCCTCGGGGCAACGCCCTCACGGGCGGCCAGATCACCGTCGCGGGCGCGACCACCACCGCGCCCGCGGTCGCGCCGAAGCTGCGCGACTCGATCGACGTGCGCCAGAACACGATGGCGCCCAAGGACCCCAAGGGCGGCGCCGGGCCGAGCGGCTACCTCAAGCGGCACGTCGACAAGTACGCCGCGCAGGACAGCCGCAAGAAGGACCCGCAGCGCGACAACGCGCACTGGCACCTCGGCGGCAAGCGCGGCATGGCCGACGGCGGCCGCGATCTCCTCACCACGAAGGCCACCGCGACGGGGACGCGGCACAACGTCTTCTCGACGCGGTCGCTCACGAGCTTCCACGCGCAGGGGCCGACCATCCAGGTCGCCAAGGCCGCGCCCGTCAAGAAGACGTACGCGGTGCAGGTCGACACCAACGCCGCCGGCTACTCGGGCATCATCTTCATGCCCTCCCGCGTCGGCGGCGACGCGTACCAGATCCGGGCGTACATCGATCAGGGCACGAAGACGGCCGAGGCGTTCACCGGCGTGATGACCGTCTGGCGCACCATCCGCTTCTGCATCGACCTGAGGATGGAGACCTGCGCGTCGGACCCCCAGCTGCCCAACGAGATGCAGCAGGACTTCTCGAACCACAACGGCTGCGCCCACGGCGAGATGCTGGGGTACTGCGGTACGTGCCTGCGCAAGGACGGCGCCCTCAAGCCCATCGACTACGCGCAGCTCACGGGCACGTTCGCGAGGGCGTACTGCGAGGTGCTCTTCGAGCCCCGCGCCCAGACCCCGATCACCTTCGCCGACCTCGACGTGCAGGCGGACATGGTCCGCATGCGGCAGGCGCTGGCCAACGACCTCGCGAAGAACGTCCTGAAGGTCAACGGCCAGATCGCGCGGGGCGACGGCGCGAAGACCCACTTCGCGGTGCAGCTCGCGCCGAACGTCCAGCCCGGCGCCACGCTCACGCTCCCCGACGGCGAGGTGGACATCCCCGCGAACGGGGTCATCCCGGCGAACGTCCCGTTGGGGCTCACCGGCGGGACGCTCAACCACACGACCGGGGCGCTCACCTTCGACCTCGCCACCGCGCCGACCGCGCTGCAGATCATCAACGCGAGCTACCAGTCGGCGCCCGGCCTCGACCTGCTCAACTTCCTCTACTTCCCGCAGCGCTCGCCCTTCCTCATCAACCTCCGGAGCCTCGAGGGCTACGCCGCCGCGATGAACCCGGGCTTCGCGGCCCCGACCTGCTACGGCCGGGACGTCACCCCGCACGCGCTCACCCGCGCGACCGGCTCGCGCTACACGGGCACGGTGCCCACGACGCCCGCCAAGGACCCGAAGGTCCTCGTCAACGGCGCCGCGCTCCCGGCCGACCAGTACTCCATGAGCTTCGACGAGCAGACCGGCGACGTCGAGGTGCTCATGGTCAGCAAGATCACCGACGAGGTGATCGGGACCGGCGACGGAGCGCGCACCGACTTCCAGGCCAACCTCGCGCACCCGATCTCGCAGCGCCTGCGGCTCGGGCAGACGGAGGTGGCGCTCCTGAGCATCGACGGCCTGGGCAACGCCACCACGATCACGAGCACCCGCACCATCGGCGGGCTCATGGACAAGGGCGTCACCGTCACCTACGACTTCAACGCGAGCACGGTCCACGTCACCACCACCGACGCGCTCCCCGCCAACGCCCAGCTCAAGCTCAGCTACTACACGGCGCGGACGATCCCGACGACCGACGTGGTGACCTTGGCGTACCAGACCACCACGCTCGGCGGGGGCGGCGGGCCGATCATGCCCAGCAACGATCTGTCGGTGACGGTCAACAACTTCATCGAGGATCACCTGCTCATCGCGATGGTGCGCGCGCTCGACGACAACCGCGGGTTCATGCCCGGGATCGTGCTCATCCGAGGCGGACGCAAGTCGACGTGGAGCCTCTACCAGAACGTGCAGGACCAAGGAAAAGGCATCTCGATCGGCGTGATCCTCTATGGCGGCAACATCTACGACGGCCGCACGGTCAACAACGTCGCCCAGCCCGCCACCAAGGTCTACACGGACATCCTCGCCCACGAGCTCGGGCACTCGCTCTACGTCAACCACTTCAACTCGGGCGCCGCCGCCGGCCCGCGCAACGACCTCCACGACATGTACGACGTGTGCCTGATGGGCTACGGCCCCAGCCACTTCGACTTCTGCGGTCAGTGCGTGGCGGCGTACATGGGGATGAACATCCACGACGTGCGCCTGACGACGGTGACGCCGCACGACGCGAGCAGCATCACCCACAAGATGCCCGACCCGAACGACCACACCGCCGCCGTCTCGGGCTGACGCCGATGCTCGCCCCGCGCTCGCTCGCCGTCGCGCTCCTGCTCGCCCTCGGCGCGTGCGGGGCTCCGTCGCCGCCCTCGCCGCCCGCCCCTCGGTCGGTGACCGCGCGCGTCCGCTTCGGCGCGCGCACCCCCCTCGCGGGCGGGCTCAGCGACACCGAGACGTGGCGCCCGGCGCGCTACCTCGACGTGATCGTCCGGCGCCCCGACGGGCAGGAGCGAGAGCGCGCGCAGACCGACGCCGAGGGCCGCGCGACCCTCCACGCCGCCACCGGAGACTCGGTGGTGCTCGTCACGCACGTCGCCCACGGCGGGCTCGAGGCGTGGGTCACCACGGACGCCGAGGGGAGCACCCCGCACGAGCACGTGATCGCCGTGGGCGCGTCCGACCTCGAGATCGATCTGCCCGACGCGCAGCCCTTCGCCGGCGCGCTGCACTTGCTCGACACGATCGTCCACGGCCTCGAGGCGGAGCAGCGCTGGCGCGAGGTGACGATGCCCCCGATCTTCGCGCACTGGGGCCGCGGCGAGACGACGGACTGGAGCTACTTCCTGGGCGAGGTGCCCGAGGGCTCGGGCCGCTACGGGCTCGTCCTGATGGGCGGCGAGCCCGGCCAGCAGGCGAGCACCGACACCGACGAGCACGACGAGGGCATCGTGCTGCACGAGCTCGGGCACTTCGTCATGGCGGGGACCTCCGGCGACTCCTCGATCGGCGGACGCCACCCGCCGGGCAGCCTGACGGAGCCCGGCGTGGCGTGGGAGGAGGGCCGCGCGACCTTCTTCGCCGTCGCCGCGCTCGCGAGCTCGGGGCTCTCCACCGAGGCGCGCTACCGCGACACGATCGGGATCGTGCCCACCGGGTCGTGCCGCGTCGATCAGGACGTCGAGTCGCCCGCTGCGGACAACCCGCGCGGCCCCGGGGTGCAGGAGAGCGTGACCGCGATCCTCTGGGACCTCGCCGACGGAGACGACCCCGGCGTCCCCGCGGGCGCGCGCCTGCCGGACCGCGACCACGACGGGATCGCGCTCGGCGCCGGCGGCGTCATGGAGGCGATGGAGGCGCAGTGGGCCGAGGAGGGGAGCTACCCGGGGCTGACCAGCTTCCTGCAATTCCTCTTGCGCACGGGGCGCGTGGAGCGGGCCGCGCTCGAGGCGATGCTCACGCGCACGGGCGAGCCCGCGACCGTCCTCGACGCCACCTGGCCGACCGAGCTCGCGCTCGGCGCGGACGTCGAAGGCCAGGTGGACGGCCTCAGCGACCCGGCGCCGAGCGGCGGCGGTCCGCGGCCCGAGAACGGGCTCGACTCGGTCGAGGCCTATCGCGTGCCCGTCGATCGCCCCGGCACCCTCGAGGTGCGGATCCGCGTCGAGGGCAGCGGCACCGCGACCGATCACACGGACGTCCTCGTCGAGCTGCGCGACCGCCGCGCGGTGCTCCTCCGCTCGGTCACGACCCGGGCGCACGAGGCCCGGCTCGCGGTGCCGGTGGAGGAAGGCACCTACGTCGTGTACGCGCGGAGCGTCGAGGCGGGCAGCCGCGCCTCGTACACATTGCAAGCTTCCTTGCAGTGATCCGAGGCGTCAGCAGGCGGTCCCGGCGCGGGTGAGCTCGGTGCCGAGCGCGGTCCACGAGCTCGTCACCCACGACGAGGTCGGCGCGGCCATGTCCTGGAGGCGGCGGCGCAGCGCGGCGGAGACGGTCTCGAGCTCGTCGACGTGCATGCGGTCGAGGACCTGGTGGATCGCGCGCACCTCGGCGAGCTCCTCGCGGAGCCGCGCGCGGCCCCGCGCGTCGAGGGGGAAGCCGTCGAGCTCGCCGTCCTCGATCTGCCCCTCGATGGTGTAGGTCGCGGTGTCCACGACGAACGCGTAGTGCCGCAGGCGCGCGAGGGCGCGCAGGTTGGCCCACGCGCACGCGTGCTCCGGGAAGGGCGCGATCACGGTGTCGCCCGCGGCGAGGATCGCGTCGAGGTCGGCCGCGAGCTCGTCCCAGAGGCTGTAGCCCGAGGCCGCCCGCTCGCGCAGGCGCGCCGCCTGCGGCGCGTCCGCCTCGGCGACGAGCTCGGCCGCCTGGCCGAGCACTCCGGCGCGCCGCGCGCGCTGCTCCTGCTGCCGAGCGCGCTGCGAGTCGGAGACCCGGACGCCCTCCAGCGTGGGCATGACCATCCCGGCGTAGAGGTCCCAGTCGTCGATGAGGGAAGAGACGCTGTCGAGCGCCATCTCGCGATCGAGCGCCTCGAGCTGCGCGTCCGCGGCGGCGTCCTCCGCGGCCTCCGCCGCCGCCTGCGCGGCCTCGTCGTCGAGCGCGCCGGCGGGCCCGAGCGCGCCCACCGACGTCTGCGGCGTGGCCTCGCCGGGCGTCGCGCCGGCGAGCGCGCCGAGCACCCGCAGCTCCGACACACAGATCTCGCGCCAGTCCTCGCGCGTGCCGGGCCGCGTCTCGAGCACCTCGACGCGGAAGCGCCCGCCGGCGCGGCCGACGGGGACCTCCACGAGGTCGCGCGACTCCACGTCGAGCGGCGACTCACCGACGGTCGTCGCGACCCCGCCGTCGAAGGCCGTGACGCGCACCCGCGCGATCCGGTGGTTGCCCGTGAACAGGTCGGCGGTGTCGCTGCGCCGCACGAAGCCCGGCGTGATCGCGAGCGCGCGCACCGTCGCCTCCGCGGGCACCTCGACCTCGATCCACGCGCCGACCAGATCCCCGGTCCGCGAGTTCCACGCGGTCGCGAGATCGCCGTCCACCATGCGCGCGACCTGCTCCGCGTTGTCGCGGTACACGGTCGACACCGACACGCGCGCCGGCGCCGCGTGGAGGAGGTCGACCTCCGGCAGCGCGGGCGTCGGCAGGGCCTCGACGACCTCCTCGGGCTCGTCCGGCGCCGTCGTGTCCGGCTCTGTCGCCTCGGTCGGCGCCTCGGTGGCCTCTGTCGGCGCCTCGGTCGGCGCCGGCTCGTGCGTCGCCGGCGCGCTCGCGTCGTCGCCCGACCCACAGCCCAGCGCCAGCCCGATCCAAGCGAAGGCGCCGAGACCCCAGCTCGCTACCCACGGTCGCATCGCGCTCAGATAGCACGGCGGGAGGGCTCCGGTGGGTCGTTCGGTTGGCGGAGCCCCCGGAGGTCGACTTGCAGAGTAGGCTCTCGCCCCGGGAGGTCGATGTGACTGACGAGCGAGGCGCCCGCGCGCCGACGACGGGTCTCGAGACGGGTGTCGTCACGTACACGTTCACCTGCGACCAGAGCGCCGATCGCTTCCAGGTCGAGGGCTTCCGAGCGCGCGAGTCGCTGAACGAGCCGTACCGGGTGGAGGTCGATCTGCTGGCCGACAGCGACGACGCCGACACGATGGCGCTCCTCGGTCAGGACGTCGTGATCAGCGTCGACCGGGCGGAGCACCAGCGCCTCTTCGCGGGCCTCGTGAGCAAGGTGACGCTCCGGGACGACGGCCTTTTGCGGCAGTCGAGCACCGTCGAGGTGGTCCCCGCGCTGAAGACGATGGAGCTCACCCGCAACACGCGGATCTTCCAGGACCAGACCGCGGTGGAGATCCTCGAGCGCGTCCTGCGCGAGAGCCTGCAGCCGTATCGGCGGGAGCTCGATCTGTCGGCGCTGTCGCCCGAGCTCTACGCCCGCCGCGACTACTGCGTGCAGTACCAGGAGAGCCACCTCGACTTCGTCCATCGGCTGATGGAGGAGGAGGGCATCGGCTACCACTTCGTGCACGGCGACAGGGAGCGGCTCGTGCTGACGGAGAGCAACGCGGGCTTCGCCCCGGCGCCGCTCTCGGGGCCGGGCCCCGTCGCGTACTCCAGCCGCCAGGCCGATCACACCGACGAGGTCGAGGCGATCACGCGGCTCGAGCCGTCGACCCAGCTGCGCCCGACCGAGCTCACGGTGCGGGATCACGATTGGACGCGCGTCCGGCCGCGGATCGAGGGCGCCCACGAGGAGCACGCGCTGCGCCCCCGCGAGGTCTACGAGCACGGCCTGCATCGGCACGTCACGGTGACCGAGGACAACGAGATCGTCGCCTCGCTCGCGGGGCTCGCGATGTCGGCCGCGCTCCCCACCGGGCTCCCGCTCGGCCTCGAGACGTTCGTCCACGACGTGCCCGCCGCCGTCTTCGGCGACTTCACGAGCAACGACATCGCCCATCAGGTGCGCACGCGCGCCGAGGCGCTCACGCGGGACGCGAGCATCGCGGTGGGGGAGAGCACGGTGATCGGCTTCGCGCCGGGCGCCACCTTCGACCTCATCGGTCACCCCACGCTGGGCGCGGACGGAACGTACGTGCTGACGGATGTCGCGCACGAGAGCGCGCTGGGCCGCGGCGACGGCTCCGGCGCGAGCTACCAGAACCGCTTCCGCTGCCTCCCAATACAGGTCCCGTGGCGGCCGCGACGCCGGACGCGCAAGCCCTCGATCCACGGCGTCCAGACGGCGACCGTCGAGGGCCCGATGGGCATGGACGTCCACACCGATCACCACGGTCGGATCAGGGCGCGGTTCCACTGGGACCGGCGCGACGAGACCCCGAGCGGCGACTCCACGTGCTGGCTCCGCGTCAGCCAGGTGTGGGCGGGGCAGGGCTTCCCCGGGTTCCTCTTCATCCCGCGGGTCGGCATGGAGGTCATCGTCTCGTTCGTCGATGGCGACCCCGACCGCCCGCTGGTGATGGGGTGCGTCTACAACGGCAAGAACCCGCCCCCGCAGCTGCTCCCGATCCAGGCGACCAAGAGCATGATCCGGACGCGGACGGTGCCCCACGGACCCGGCTACAACGAGCTGTCCTTCGAGGACGCGATGGGGATGGAGCGGGTGCACGTCCGCGCGCAGCGCGACCTCGAGGTGCTGACGAAGAACGACCACAAGACGGTGGTCGAGCGGAACCAGTACAACCGCGTGCTCGGCGAGCAGGACGAGGTGGTGCACCGCGGGCAGACGCTGACCGTCGGCACCGTCCGCAACAAGACGGTGGTCGGCGACGAGCACGAGTCGAGCCTGAGCAACCACACCCACGACATCACCGGCTCCGCGACGCGACGCGTCGGGCACGACTACCAGCTGGTGGTCGAGCGAGGGGCGATGACCACCACCGTCGTCGAGGGGGAGATCATGACGACCGCGGCCGACCGCATCGTGTTCGCGCAGCACGAAGAGAACTTCGTGGTCATGGACTCCGAAGGGGACGACAAGGGCATCGTCATCGAAGCGCCCGGCGCCCGCCTCCAGGTCACCAACGACAAGATCGAGATGACGGTCGGCGGGTCGTCGGTCGTGATCGAGCCCGGGTTCGTGCAGATCAACGGCAAGACCATGCCGGCCCCGCCGGCTCCGCCGGCCGCCGCCGCCCCGGCCGCGGGCGGCGGCGGCGGCGACGCGCCGGCTGGGTCCTACACGAGCGGCGCCGGGGAGGTCTGGTAGCCATGACGGACATCATCGAAGGTCGCGACGATTTCGACTCGGTGCTGGGGCGGCTGGACAACCCCGTCGGGGGGACGATCGCGCTCACCCTCACCGTGAAGACGTACATCCAGCTGGTCGCTCCGGGCAGCTTCCACTTCGAGGCGACGTTGCCGGTGCCGGGGAACCCGAGCCAGACGTCGCTGCAGCCGCAGACCCTGACGGTCTCCCAGGCGCCGCCGGACGCGCTCTCGCAGTTCCAGCAGCGCTTCGCGGACACCATCGACCACGCGTGGAACGGCAAGCTGTGGCTCGTCCACGGCGGGACCACCCGCCAGCGCAGCGACGGCAGCCGCATCTACAACGTTCGTTGTCGCGTGCGCATCCAGTACGTCAGCCAGCCGGAGGCGCAGCTGATCATGCAGCTGCTCTGGCAGCCGACGGGGAACGGGGCGACCACGTTTCGTCAGAACTGCCACCGGGGCGGCATCGGCCGACCCCACGGCGGGATCCGCGACGCGCTCCGCAACGCGATGGGGCTCAACGCGAACCCTCGCGACATGCAGCTCCTCGACGACTCCTGCGGGGAGCGCACGCTCCACTTCCCCGCGTCGGACTGCTCGACGAACGGCTGCACCCACGCCGCGGGCCGCCACCCCTTCCAGCAGTGCGTGGCGGCCCACGAGTTCGGGCACTACCTCGGCCTCCCGCACGCGTGCGCCGCGGCGGGGGTGGTGAACTCGACGGCCCAGTACTGCATCGGCAACACGATCGCGTCGATGGAGGACCAGATGGCCGTCGGGAACACGAAGAGCATCGCGCACACCGCGCCGTGGCTCGCCCGGCTCCGTGAGCACGGCTACGGGCCCCGCACGTGGAGCCCGCGGACCACCGCGCCGCCGAACACGTGACGTCGCCTTCCCGACGCGCCGCCTCGCTCGGCCTCCTCGCGCTGGGGATCGCCGCCGGCGTCGCCGCGTGCGACGACGCGCCCGACGCGCGGGTCGAGGACCCCGGGGACCCGCCCTTCCCGCTCGGCGGCCGCGTCGTGAGCCCCGCGGGCGCCGGGCTGCCGGGCGCGCGCGTCGAGCTCGTGAGCTGGACTGCCGGCGCCGCTCCCCGCGTCGTCGAGCGAGCGCGCACGGCGGCGGACGGCGCGTTCCTGTTCGACCAGGTGGACGTCTCTCGCGCCTACCACGCCCTCGTGATCGAGCACGGCGGCGTGCGACGTACCTTCGTGCCGGACCTGCCCCCCGAGGCGTTCCGTGAGACGCGGCGCGGCGGCGCGCCGGCGCGAGCGGGGGTCGTCGACCTGCGCGTCCGGATCGGCCCCGTGCGCGTGCTCCCCGTGCGGCTGCGCTGCACCGAGCCGCCGCGCGAGGCGAGCGCGATCACGACCGAGCCCTCGACCAGGCCCGGCCTGGCGCCGCGCCTCACCGTGTTCTGGGGCCCGGGCACGGACGACGTCTGGTGGTCGAGGTCGGCGGGCGCGCCCGAGCCGGCCGACGCCGTGCTGCCTCACTGGGAGGTCACCCGCCCCGCCTTCACCGGGTCGGCCCGCGAGCTCGAGCTGACGGTGCCGCTCCCCGTCGGCGAGCACACGATCCGCGTCGACGGCGGCTGCGGCGTCGACGTGCGCGTCGTCGAGGTCACCGAGGGCGAGGCCCCGCTCCCCGCGCTCGAGATCGAGCTGCCGCACCCCGAGTCGGGCGCGCTCGAGATCCACCTCGCGGAGCGCGAGTGCGCGAGCCCGCCGTGTCGCTGGGGTCCCGAGCAGACCCCCCTCGCCCGCGGGCCGATCGAGCTCGGCCCGGTTCCGCTCCGCCCCGGCGCCACCACGCGCGTGGACCGCCTACCTCCGGGGGAGCACCGCCTCGGTCCCGCGAGCTGTGAGCGCCGAGTGGAGGTCCGCGCCGGCGCGACGACCACGGTCGAGCTCGGCGCCGACGCCTGCGAGTCGATCGCGATCCCGCCGCTTTGAGAGGTCGGCGATGGACGTGGTCGCGCGACCCGACGGTCCCGCGAGGCGAGTGGCGTGTCCCGCCACCGTTGTGGCGGCTCACGGCACTGCCCCGACCCGCGCCGCCGCGCAGGATGACCTCACCCCCGACGAACGGGGGAGAGGAGGACATCGACATGGACAACGCTCAGACCGCCCGCACCCGCGCCGTCGTGAAGGACTACTTCGCCAAGTTCGGCGCCGGAGACTTCGAGGGCGCCTTCGGCCTCTTCGCGCCGAACGGCCTCTACGAATTCCCCGGCCGCTCGCCGATGGCCGGGTCCCACACGATCCCCGAGATGGCGGGGATGATGTCGAAGGTCGGGCCGCTCCTCGCCGGGATGAAGATGGAGCTCGGCCACGTGCTCGCTGAGGGCAACCTCGCGGCGGTGCAGGCCACCGGCAAGGTCACCCTCCCGAACGGCACCGTCTACAACAACAGCTACCACTTCGCCTTCGAGGTGGAGGGCGACCGCATCCTCCGCCTCAAGGAGTACATGTGCACGTACCACGCGCTCGAGGCGATGGGTCCGTACCTGGGAGGGTGAGCCCGCGGGGGGCGGGAAGCGGCGCTCGGGTGGGAGGGAGGGAATCCTCCCCGCCCCGGAACGAGCTACTCTCGGTCCGCCATGAGGCTCACCCTGGCGCTCGCCTGCGCGCTGGTCGCGTGCACGACCCCGCGCACGCAGCTGGTGCCGGTGGTCGGATCCGATCTGACGCCGGCGCAGATCCAGTGCGTCGTCGCGGAGGTGGCGGCGGTCGACTCGAGCGGCGTCTTCGCGCCGCGAAACACGCCCCAGCTCTTCTACGTCCACGTGGCCGGGCTCCCCGAGGTCACCCTCCCCTTCTCGTTCGGCTTGCTGCCGCCCGACGGCGACCCCGACGCGCGCGTCGAGCTGCACGTCAGCGCGCTCTCCGTGTGCGACGAGAGCGCGCCATCCGCGCGGGTCGTCACCCGGCGCGTGCGCACGGGGTTCGTGCGCGGGCAGCGCCTACGGCTGCCGATCTTCCTCTCGGCCGCGTGCGCGGGCGTCACGTGCGACCCGACCGAGACGTGCGACGCCGGACGGTGCGTGCCGATCCCCGACATCGATCCCGAGACCCTCACGCCGCTCTCGCGGGACGGGGACGAGCTCTCGTTCGATGGCGGGGCGGCCAGCGGCACGGACGCAGGCGTTGGCACGGGAGAGGACGCGGCGGTGATGCTGCCCGACGCGGGCGGCTCACCCTGCACGTACACGACGAGCACCAACTTCACGGGGGGCTCGTCCGCCGCGGCCGCCGAGGTCTCGATCGGCGCCGCCGGCACGAACACCCTCTTCGGACTGGTCTCGGGCTCGGGCGGTGGAACGCAGGTCCGCGTCACCGACGACGGCGGTGGGTCGACCATGCTCGGCGGCTTCTTCGGCGTTAACTCGGGCCCGATCGACTGCGGAGTCACGGCGAGCGGGAGCGTCATGGCGAGCCTCGTCCAAGGGGGAGTGCGACGGCTCTCGTTCGCGAGCATGATGGTGAGCCCGGGCCGCACCCCGGGTGGGCCCGAGCACATCGTCGCCGATGGCTCGACGTTTCACGTGCTCTTCGGGGGTCCGACGCTGTCCGTGCTCACGTACGGCGCCGACGGCACGGCGATGGGCTCGAGCGACGTCGGCGCGTTCGTCGCCGGGACGGGCATGCTGCGCGCGCACTCGCGCGGCGCCCTCGTCGCCTACCGGAGCGGCCCGGCGTGCACCGTCTCGGTCTGGGACCGCGTCACCGGCGTCGTGTCGGCGCTGATGATCCCAGGCTGCGCGATCGCGGACGCCGCCGAGCTGAGCGACGGGCGCATCGCGATCGCGTGGACCGACGCCACGAGCTTCACCCTCTCGACGGCGACGGCCGACGCGGGCCTCACGAGCCTGGGCGCGTCGAGCGCCGTCGACGACACGCAGACCACCTCCGCCACGTTCGCCGTGACGGCGAGCGCGGCGGGCGGCGGCTACCGCGTGACCTGGCTCGACCTCACCCCGCCCGAGGTCATCCGCAGCGTCCGCCTCGACGCCGCGCCCGTCGCCGAGTGCATCGCGGTGCCGGGCGACACGCTCGGCGACTACGCGATGATGCGCGCCGACCACGCGGGCACGGACACCGTCGTGGTATGGGGTTCGGGGAACGGCGTCGCCTGGGCGCGGCTCCCGGACTGAGGCCAACATGACCGAGCCCTCGAAGGACGAGCTCCTGCGCGAGGTCCCCGCGACCTTCGACACCACCACGCTCTCGTTCGACGGGCTGCGGGGCGACCCGGCGCGGCACCTGTCGCCCGAGGTGCTCGAGGCGCGCCTCGCCGCGTTGCCGCCCGCGCCGACCGACCGCGGGACGGTCGACTACCTCGTGGCGCGCACCGCGAGCTTCGGCCGCGTGGTGCACGATCGCGTCCGACTGACGGCGGCCGGGGGCATGCCAGAGGATCGGTTCGTCGATCAGACGAAGTACGGTCCCGAGGCGCAGCTCGCGACGGCGCGGACCGACTTCGCGAAGGTCGTCGCCAACGGCCAGCCCCTCGAGCTCCACGGCGACAACCTCTTTTTCTCCCTCGATCTGTCCGCGACGAACCTCCCGCCGGGCTCGCGGCTGCGCGTCGGCGAGGCGCTGCTCGAGGTGACCCCGAAGTCGCACAACGGGTGCAAGAAGTGGGTGCAGCGCTTCGGGCTCGCGCCGATGCGACTCAACCTCGCGCCGCGCTTTCGCGAGCACCACCTGCGAGGGATCTACCTCCGCGTGGTCGAGGACGGCGACTGCGCGATCGGTGACGTCGTCGAGGTCCTCTCGCGGCCGTAGGCGATCGAGGTCTGTCGATCAATCGCCTCCGGCGGCGGCCTCCCCGATGAGGCGAGCGAGCGCCGTCATGGCGTCGGCATAGTCCTCCCCGCAGATCGAGGCGACGCCCACCCCGGCGCCCGCTCGGTCGAGGCGGCGGGCTAGCTCGACGGTCCGAACGGGTGGGAAGGCGACGCCGCGCCCCGGCACGTTGCAGCTCGGGAACAGCCGGCCGAAGGGCGCGTCGAGCCGCTCCTCCATCCGGTCGTCGCGAACCGCGAGGTCCTCGGAGATCAGGCGGTCCCAGTCGGGCGGCTCGTGGGGCGCGCGCTCGAGATCCGAGGGGATGCCCACGATCGGCAGGTAGACGAGCCGCCGCGGGTCGCGGCGCAGGGCGAGGAGCCCGTCGACGTAGCGCGCGACCGGGTGGATCGCCTCGCGATAGAGGAAGCAGCGGAGGTTGAGGTCGGACGGGTAGACCGTGCTCTCGTCGTCGAAGACCTCGGGATCGAGCGCCGAGCAGTCGTCCTCGTCGCTCACGACGACGACCGCGAGCACGGAGTCGGGTCGGACGAGCCCCGCGTTCGGTCCATCGGCGTGGCCCGTCGTGTCCGCGAAGAAGCGAGGCGGGGTGTAGCCCAGGGCCGTGCTCTCGGTCGGGGCCGCGGGCGAGAGCGCCTTGAGGATCCCCTCGAGCGGCTGCTCGAAGCCGCAGCCGCCGGTGCCGACGGTGGCGAGGCAGGCGAGGTCGCGCGCGAGGGCGTCGGGATCCTCACCGGGGCGCCCACGGAGGACGGACGGGTAGACCGCGTCACAGCCCGGGAGGTCCGTCCGCCCCTCCGTCCGCAGGATCCCGTCGTCGCCGAAGTCCCCCTGGCAAGTCGGCACCGTGTAGCCGCCGGTGCCCATGTCGGCGGTGACGACGCCGATCTGCACGTCGAGGGGCGGCCGCTCGGGCGCTCCGTCGTCGTCGAGGTCCCCGGCGAGGAGCATGCGCATCAAGCGCGGCAACGCCGCGGTGAGGCTGGCCTGCTCCTCGGCCATCGGGCACGAGCTGTCGACGAGCAGCAGCAAGTCGACTTGGTCGGTCGGCGCGAGGGCAGGGAGCGACGCGTCGGGGGCCACCGCCAGCTCCGACTGAGACGAGCCCGGTGTGCAGCCCCCGAGGAGCGCGAGAGAGACCGCGAGCCATCGATCCATGCGGTGCACGCGCGCAAAGCGGATGCCACATGCTCGAGCGCCGCCCGAGGAGCCGCGAGCGCCAACTTCGCTGGCACCGGGGGCGACGAACCTCAGCTCTCTGCTCGTGGCGCGAGCCGTCGAGGGCGAGCCCCTCAGTCGCAGAGCACCTCGAGCAGCGGCCGGTAGCGCTCGCAGGTGATCGAGCCGCTCTCGGAGACGCTCGGCTCCTCGCAGACGCTGCTCCGGAAGGACGAGGGGCAGACGTCGGCCTCACACGGTCGGGCGTCGACCACGGTGAAGAACACGTCGCCGTAGGCGTTGCCGCTGAGCATCTCCTCGAGGGGCCCCGCGATGCCCTGGGTCACGTACGTGATGACGAAGGGCTGGCCGAACGTGAAGGCCTCGGCCGCGCACCATTCCGCCGCCTCGGGAGAGGCGTCGAGCTCGACCACGCCGCAGTCGCGCGCGCCGGGTCCGGCGAGGCGCCACGCGTGATCGTTCATCGAGCACATCGAGGGCTCGACGAGGATCCGCTCGCCGATCACCTCCTCGTCGGGGTTCCGGAGCTCGAGCGAGCCGTCCGGGCCGGCGACGTAGACGTCGCGGGCGTCGAGCTCGAACCGCACGAGCATCCGGGACGCGTCGTCGAGCTCCGCCGGCGCGCAGCCGAACGCGGTGAGCAGGCTCAGGCAGATCAGGGTCGTCACGGTGCGGGTCATCGTCGTCTCCTCCGACGGGACCCTTTCGCAGCGGTCGTGCCAACGCGCGCTCGCCCGCGCCGGCGAGCCCCGCGGGCGATCCAGGTGTGCGGCGCACTGTGACGTGTGTCGCCGCCGGTCCGGGCGCCGCTACTCGACGCCGGCGTCAGCGGGCTCGGTCGGGGCCGGCGCCTCGCCGCCCTCGACGCCCGCGTCCGCGTCGGTCTCGGCGCCCGCGTCCGCGGCCGGCGCGGGAGCCGGCGGCGTGGGCCGCTCGAGCGCGTCGAGGCCCAGCACGCTGCGCGCGTCGTCCTCGAACGCCTGCGCCACCGAGGCCGGCACCGTCACCCAGTCGCGGGTGGTCTCGGTGCGCACGTAGTAGCTGAGCGGGACGCGATCGACGCGGCGCATCTCCATGTGGCCGAGCTCGCCGTCCTCGCCCCGGATCGTCAGGCGCATCGACACCTCGGCGGCCGCCGACTCGGCGAGCTCGGAGCCCGGCTCCGCGCCCGGGTCGAGGTAGCGCTGCACGCGCATGCGCGGGTAGGCGCCGAGCCAGTTGCCGAAGACCTCGTTGCGCCGGTCGGGGCTCGCCTGGTCGACCCACTCCGCGTTCGCCTCGTCGAGGCGGTTGCGCTGGAGCAACGTCTTTTGCTGGCCCCAGGCCTCGATCGTCAGCTCGGTGACCGCCGTCCACTCGAAGGTGTGCAGCCGCCGCTCCATGAGCCGGAACTCCGCCGACTCGATCGCCTGCAGGCGCTCGTTGCCGAGGAGGTGCACGGGGCCGCCGCTCTCGAGGCGCGCGTAGCGGTCGCCCGAGCCGTAGGCGCGGCCGCCGATCTGGAAGGTGTGGACGGTCCCGCCGCAGGTGAGCGCGAACGTGCTCGGGGTGGCCTCCTCGCCCTGGAAGCCGAGCTCGGTGAGCTGCTCGTCGCTCAGCTCGCCGAGGGTGCGGCGCGCGGTGAGCGGCGCGATCTGCTCGAGCCACTCGTTGACGCCGTCGGTCGCGGCGACGAAGCGCTGCGTCTCGTCGTCGGCGTCCTCGCGGTGCCGCACGACGGTGGCGTGGACGACCACCTCGTCGTCCTCGCGCGTGATCTCGAGGGTGATGTCCTTCTCGGCCGAGCGGAGCTCGGCGCGGGTCACCTCGTCGGGCTCGCAGTCGACGAGCTCGACCTCGTCGACCTCTCGCGAGGGGCCGTCGTCGGTCCAGACGAGGTAGGCGAGCGTGAGCCCCCCGAGGGCGAGGATCGCGTGCGCCAGGACGCTCTTGCGATTCATTCCTCTTCCTCCGGCGCGGGCGTCGGCTTCGCGGGCGTCACGACCGAGGGCTCGGGCGACGCGGCCGCCTTGGGCTTGGTCTGCCGGCGGCGCCCCCGGCGGCTGCGCCGCGCGAGGAGGCTGCCCACGAGGATCAGCGGGAGCGGCATGCCGAAGCTGGTCGCGTAGAACCAGATCTCGTCCTCGTCGCGCGTGTGCTCGATCCGGACGTCCTCCTCGGTCTGCGTCGGGCCGAGCACGTGCTCCTCGCCGACGAGCCAGTTCACCGCGTCCATGAGGACGAACGCGTTGCCGCGGTTGGCGATGAGCTGGTCGGTGATGAAGTCCCCGTCCGCGATGACGACCGCGCGGCCCTCCTCGCCGTCGCCGTTGGGCACGGTGATGGCGGCGATCATGTTGAAGCGGCCCTCGGTCTCGCCCGGGCCCTGGACGTGGTCGCCGTTCTCGTCGAGCCAGAAGCCGCTCTCGGTGCGGAGCGGGAAGGTCACCGAGGCGCCCTCGAGCTCGGAGCCCTCGCGGCGCTCGATCGCCCCGCCGCGCAGGAAGACGCTGACGACCTGGCTCCGGTAGCGGTTGGCGAGGGTCACCGTCGGGTGCGCGGTGTACGCGTTCGAGTAGATCGCGGAGCGGTCCGCCTCGCCGGTCCGGCGGCGCATGTGGCGCGTGGTGCTGTTGAGCACGCCGCGCGGGATCGCGAGCCCGAGGCCCGCGAGCAGCGGGTCGAGGCCGTGGTCCGCGTCGGGGTCGACGAACACGAGGAGCCGCCCGCCGTGCTGTACGTAGCGCAAGAGGCTCTGCGCCTCCTCGGGGAGGAACGGCTCGCGCGGCCCGACGACGGCGACGGCGCGGGCGCCCTCCGGCACCTCGTTGGCGAGGCCCTCGGCCACGCCGAGGTTGCGGCTCTGGATGTTGGCGCGCTCGAGCGCGTTGGAGAGCTCGCCGAGGCGCTCGGCGTCGGAGTCGCCCTCGACCGGCGAGGCGCTGTGCTCGCGGTGGCCGACGGTGAGGTGGAGGTCGCGCGGGCGCGTCGTGAGCTGCGCGAAGTGCTGCTGGAAGCGCGCGTCGAGCGTGCGGAGGCGGCTCCGGGCGCTCTCGAGGTCGACCCCGACCTCGAACTGCTCGGCCTGCTGGCCCTCGCCCTCGCCGCGCAGGATCACCACGAAGCCGTTGCGCGGGACGCGGTGCTGCTGGGCGACCTCGAAGCTCAGCGCGTGGTCGCGCACGACCACCGTGAGGTTGTCGGACGCGGCGTCGAGCTCCTCGAAGTAGGGGCGGAGCCGGTCGAGCACCTCGTTGACCGGCGGATAGAACAGCATCACCTCGATGGGCTCGTCGACGCGCTCGACCATCCGCACGGTCTGCTCGCTCGGCCGCGTGGTCTTGAAGTACGAGAGGTCGCGGGTGACGTCGCGCTCGGTCGCCACGTAGTTGATCGAGGCGACGAACACGAGCGAGAGCGCGAGCGCGAGGCCGTTGCCCGCCGCGGCGCCGACGCGGCGCAGCTCGATCGCCTCCTCGACCGGCATCAGCCGGTAAGCGAGCTCCATGAAGAGCAGCGCGCAGAGGCTCACCGCGAGCACCGTCGGGAAGAGGACCGCGAGCACCCCGCTCATGCGCTCGGCGGCGCTGCCCTCGAAGCCCATCATCGCGACGCCGGCGTCGGTGCCGAGCGCGTAGAGCCCGAGCGCCGCGAGGACCCCGACGGTCGCCGTCATCAGCGCCGTCTCGACCTTGCGCTGGTTCCCCTTGGCCTGGCTCAGCGCGTACGCGCGCCAACCGACCGCGGCGGCGAGGCACGTCGCGGGCAGCGCGCGCCACGCCCAGATCATGTCGCTCTCGGAGCCGACGACGCGCTCCGAGACGAACAGGAGGGCGAGCCCGAACGGGAGCAGCAGGCCGACCCAGAACGAGCGCCGGATCTCGATCTTCGGCCGCTCCTTGCCGCGCTCCGTGGGCTCGTCGTCGTCGTCGCCGTCGAACGCCTCGAAGCCGCCGAGCGCGATCACGAGCACGAGCGAGAGCGCCACGAAGCCGAGGAGCCCGAAGAGGAACCAGACGACGCCCGACAGGATCGGGTAGGTGACGCCGAGCGCGAGCCGGCGCTTGTTGCGCGTGCTCATCGCCATCGCTGGCTCTCCAGGACCTTGGTGGCCGCGAGCAGCGACAGGTAGATGACGCTCCCGTAGAACACGACGTCGCTCAGCGAGAGCAGGCCGCGCTGGAACTGGGAGTAGTGCTTCGTGTGCATCGCGACGAAGCCGAGGAGCTCCGTCATCGGCGGCTGCGAGATCTGCCCGAGCGGCCAGCACAGCTCGAGCAGGCCCACGAACAGGGCGCTCAGGATGACCGCGAAGAACGGGTTCTTGGTCAGCGCGGACGCGAAGGTGCCGACCGCGAGCGTCGCCGCGCCGAGCAGCAGCATCCCGAGGTAGCCCGCGGCGATGTGACCCACCGAGACGCGCCCGTTCACGAAGATGAGCGCGGGCAGGTACACCGACGAGAGCGTGACGAGGCTCAGGAACGAGAGCGCCGACAGGTACTTGCCGAGCACGATCTCGCTCTCGCGGATCGGCGACGTGAACAGCAGCACGTCGGTGCCCGTCCAGCGCTCCTCGGCGAGGAGGCGCATCGAGAACAGGATGCCGCCGAGCATCGTCACGATGCCGCCCCAGTAGAGGAAGATGCGCAGGACGTCGGCGCTGAGCTGCGCCTCGTCGGAGATCGCGAACGCGTTGAAGAGCAGGCCGTGCAGCAAGAGGATCGCGGCGCCGATGAAGTAGCCGCTGGGCCGCTTGAGGTAGCTGCCGAGCTCGCGCCGGATGATGAGGCCGATGTTCCTCACGCCTCTGCGCCTCCCGGGGCGGCGGCGTCCCCGTCGCCGGTGTGGCTGAGCTGGACGAAGACGTCCTCGAGCGCGCTCTGCGAGCGGGTCAGCGTGAGCAGGCCGAGGCCCGCCTCGACGATCTGCTTGGCCACGAGCTCGCGCGGGTCGGCCCCGCTCTGGACCTTGAGGCGGCAGATCCCGCCGGCCGCGCGCGTGAGCTCCATGATCGTCAGGTCGCCGACCGCGAGCGCGGCGCGCACCTCGGCCTCGCCGCCGCGGACCTCGACGAGCGTCCACTGCTTGTTGACCGCCTCGCGGTAGCCGGCCGGCTGGGCCCGCATCTGCGTGACGACCTCGTCCTCGGTGCCCGAGGCGAGGATGCGGCCCTCCTTGAGGATCAGGATCCGATCGCAGGTGCGCTCGATCTCCGAGAGCAGGTGCGAGCTGAGCAAGATGGTGTGCTCGCCGCGGAGCGAGCGGATCAGCTCGCGCATCTCGACGATCTGCACCGGGTCGAGGCCCTGCACCGGCTCGTCGAGGATGAGGAGCTTGGGCTCGTGGATCATCGCCTGCGCGATGCCGACGCGCTGGCGGTAGCCGTGGCTGAGCGTCTCGATGGGCGCGTCGAAGACGTCGGCGAGGCCGGTCTTCTCGAGCACCGTCGGCATGCGCGCGTCGACCTGCTTGCTCGTCATCCGGCGCAGGCGACCCGCGAAGCGGAGGAACTCGTCCACGCGCATCTCGGGGTAGACCGGCGGCGTGTCGGGCAGGTAGCCGATGAGCTTGCGGATCTCGTGCGGCTCGCGCTCCGCGTCGAAGCCACCCACGCGGATCGCGCCGCTGGTGGGCAGGAGCAGGCAGCTCAACATGCGGAGCGTGGTGCTCTTGCCGGCACCGTTCAGGCCGAGGAATCCGACGCACTCCCCTTCTTCGATCTGGAAGGAGAGATCGCGGACCGCAGGATTACGGCCGTAGTACTTGGATACGCCTTCGACGACGATCATGGCTCGACCGACCGCAGTGCATAGACATCAGGTACCCTCGCGTCAACCACATGAAGCGCCTCGCCTGGGTCTGCCTCACCTGGCTCGTCGCCATGCCGGCGCACGCCTACCTGATCGATCTGAACGACGCGCGGACCGTCGCGCCGGGGACCATGGAGCTCGAGCTCCAACCGCTCGGCTACGGGCAGAGCCTGCTCGGCGAGGAGGAGCACTACCTCATCGCGCCGTCGCAGCAGTACTACATCGGCCTCGCGCAGGACTGGGACGTCCTCTACACGTGCCGCGGCTACGTCTCGCTCGACGACGTCCCCGACCAGAGCCCGTACGTCCTCGCGGAGCAGTTCGTGGCGCTGCGGCGCGTGCTCGTGAACGGGAGCTACAACGACGAGGAGCTCTCGGGGCCGTCGCTGGCGCTCCAGATGGGCGCCTACATCCCGGGCGTCGAGGCCGAGACGGGCTTCGGCGCGTCCCTCGCCGTGCTCTTCGCGTGGCGCGGCGAGGTCGGCACGATCCACGGCAACGTGTGGTTCAACTACACGCAGGACGAGACCTTCGACGTGTTCACCAGCGTCGCCATGGAGGGCCCGCCCGCGTGGCCGGTCCGGCCGACGATCGAGGTCTACGTCGACGTGAACGACGGCGAGCCCTACGTGAGCGGCCTCCTCGGCGCCATCGGCGACGTCTCGGACGAGTTCGCCCTGCAAGCCGGCGTGCGCGTGGGCGGCACGGTCGACGGGGAGGAGGAGTACGCGGACATCGAGATCCGGCTCTCGAGCTGGATCTACTGGGAGGTGATCCCGCAGGACGAAGGCGAAGAGGAGGAGGAAGAGGAAGAGGAGGACGAGGGGTGACGCGCCGGGCGGGCTGGTAGAGTCCGCCCATGGCCAAGGTCCCCACCCCCGTCAACGAGCCGGTCCTCGCCTACGCGCCCGGCTCGCCCGAACGCGCCGCGCTGAAGGCGGCCCTCGAGGCGGCCGCCGGCGAGCGGCCCGAGATCCCGATCGTCATCGGCGGCGACGCGATCGAGAGCGGCCGCACCGTCGACGTCGTGATGCCGCACGCGCACGGGCACGTGCTCGCGACCGCGCACGAGGCGAGCGGCGAGCACGTGACGCGCGCCATCGAGGTCGCGATGGAGGCCCGGCGCAGCTGGTCCCGCACGCCGTTCGAGGACCGAGCGGCCATCTTCCTGCGCGCCGCCGAGCTCCTGACCACGACCTGGCGGCAGCGCATCAACGCGGCGTGCATGCTCGGACAGAGCAAGACGTGTTTCCAGTCCGAGATCGACGCGGTGTGCGAGCTCGCCGACTTCTGGCGCTTCAACGTGGCGTTCGCGGAGCGGATCTACGCGGAGCAGCCCATCAGCCCGCGCGGCCAGTGGAACCGCGTCGACCACCGGCCGCTCGAGGGCTTCGTGCTCGCGGTCACGCCGTTCAACTTCCTGTCGATCGCCGCCAACCTCCCGACCGCGCCGATCCTCATGGGGAACGTCGCGCTGTGGAAGCCGTCGTCGACGTCGCTGCTCGGCTGCTGGGAGATGATGCGGCTCCTGAAGGAGGCCGGCCTCCCCGACGGCGTGCTGAGCCTGCTGCCGGGCGCGGGCCCCGAGCAGGGCGCCGCCGCGCTCGCGAGCGAGCACCTCGCGGGGGTCCACTTCACGGGCAGCACGGGCACGTTCAAGGCGCTGTGGCGCGGGATCAGCGACGGCCTCGACCGCTACCGCACCTTCCCGCGGCTCGTCGGCGAGACGGGCGGCAAGGACTTCATCGTCGCGCACGAGAGCGCCGACCCGCAGGCGCTCGTCACCGCGATCACGCGCGGCGCGTTCGAGTACCAGGGGCAGAAGTGCTCCGCGGCGAGCCGGATCTACGTGCCGCAGGCGATGTGGGCGCGCGTCCGGGACGGCGTGGCGGCCGACCTCGAGACCATCCGCTTCGGCGACGTGCGCGACTTCACGTGCTTCGGCGGCGCGGTCATCGACGAGCGCGCGTACGAGCGCATCGCCGGCTACGTGAAGCTCGGCCGGGACACCGCGAAGGTCGTGGCCGGCGGCGCGTGCGACGACGCGGAGGGCTACTTCGTGCACCCGACCGTGATCGAGGTCGACGACCCGAAGCACCGCCTCATGCAGGAGGAGATCTTCGGCCCGGTCGCGACGGTCTACCCGTACTCGCAGCCCTTCGCCGACGTGCTCGCGCTCGCGGACGCGACGTCGCCCTACGCGCTCACCGGCGCCATCTTCGCGAACGACCGCGAGGCGGTCCGCGAGGCGGAAGACGCCTTGCGGGACGCGGCGGGGAACTTCTACGTGAACGACAAGCCGACCGGCGCGGTCGTGGGCCAGCAGCCGTTCGGCGGCGCGCGGCAGAGCGGCACCAACGACAAGGCGGGCATGCACCTGAACCTCCTGCGCTGGGTGAGCCCGCGCTCGATCAAGGAGAACCTCGCGCCCCCGCACGACTACCGGTACTCGTTCCTCGACGAGGCCTGACCGTCGCTCGTGCCCGCGCCTCGCCATCGCCGCCTGATCGTCCTCCGCGGCGGCGCCGCCGAGACGCGCGACGCGGCGCTCGCGCGCCTCGCGGGGCTGGCCGCCGACGACGTCCTCTGGGTCGCGGACGAGCCGGCTCCGGGGGTCACCCACGTCCGCCCCGCCGACGTGCGTCGCCTCCTCGGCGGCTCGTTCGTCGCGGTCGTGCTCGACCTGCACGCCGGCCTCGACGCGGACCGGCTCGGGCAGTGCCACGGCTTCGTGTGGGGTGGGGGCGCGCTCGTCCTGCGCATGCCGCCGCCCGACGCCGCGGCGCCTCGGGACCCATCGCTCGCGGTGGCTCCGTACGACGTCGAGGCCGTCGGCCACCGGCTGTGGGACCGGCTCGAGGCGCGCGTCGCGAGCGCACCGGACGACGGCGCGCCGCTCACCCGCCCCGAGGCGGTGTCGGGCACCGCCGAGCAGGCCCTCGTCGTCGAGCGCCTCGCCGCGCGCCTCGCCGCGCCCGAGCCGTCCTGCGCGGTGCTGCTGTCGGACCGCGGGCGCGGCAAGTCGAGCGCGATGGGGCTCGCCGTCGCGGCGGCGCGCGCCCTCGACCCCGGCCTGCGGGTGGCGGTGACGGCGGGCTCCGAGGCCTCGGCGAACGAGGTGCTGCGCTTCGCGCCCGACGACGTGCGGTTCCTCCCGGTCGAGGCGCTGTGCACCCCCGAGGAGCCGCTCGACGCCATCCTCGTCGACGAGGCGGCGCAGCTCCCCGTCCCCACCCTGCAACGACTCGTGCGATCCCACCCCCGCGCGCGCCTCGCGTTCGCGAGCACGGTGCGCGGCTACGAGGGGACGGGCCGTGGCTTCGTGCTGCGCTTCCTCGCGTGGCTCGGCCGCGAGCCGCGGCCCGTCGAGCGGCTGCAGCTCGAGGCGCCGATCCGCTGGGACGCGGGCGACCCGCTCGAGCGCTTCGTGTTCGACGCGCTGCTGCTCGACGCGGCGCCCGATCCGGCGCCAGGCGGCGGCGCGCGGACGGCGGCCTCGCTCGACAGGGACGCCCTCGCGGCCGACGAGGGCCTGCTGCGCGCGATCTTCGGGCTGCTCGTGCACGCGCACTACCGGACCACCCCGTCGGACCTCGCGCGCCTCCTCGACGCGCCCAACCTGCGCGTCCACGCCCTGCGCGACGCGGGCGCGGTGGTGGGCGCGACGCTCCTCGCGCTCGAGGGGAGCCTCGACGCGCAGACCATCGCGGACGTCCACCAGGGGCGCGTGCGGATCCGCGGGCACGCGCTGCCGGACACGCTGATCTCGCACTGCGGCCGGCCCGACGCGGGCGCCCTGCGCTGGGTCCGCTCGGTGCGCATCGCCACGCACCCCGAGCGGCGCCGCGAGGGCCTCGCCACCGAGCTCGTCGATCACGTCCATGCGAGCCACGCGCCGGACGGGTTCGGGACGCTCTTCGGCGCCACCGCCGACCTGCTGCGCTTCCGGCGCAGCGTGGGCTACGCGCTGGTCCGCGTCGGCGCCTCGCGCGGGGCGCGCACCGGCGAGCCCGCGGCGGTGATGCTGCGCCCCGTCAGCGCGCTCGCGCGGGCGCTCGTCGACGAGCTCCGCGGCGCGCTCGCCCGGGACCTGCCCCTGCAGCTCGAGCTGATGCACGACGAGCTGCCCCTCGACGCCGAGCTCCGCGACGCGCTGTTCGACGACCTGCCCGCGCCAACCCCGCTGACCGTCGCGGCGCAGCGGGAGGCGGTGACCGCCTACGCGTTCGGCCCCCGCCCGTTCGAGGCGAGCGCGTACGCGATCACCGCGTGGGTCGACGACCACGCGGCCCGGCTCGGCGAGCTCGACGCGACGGGGCGGGCCCTCGTCGAGGCGCGCATCCGGGACCGCCGGCCGTGGCGCGAGGCGACGGCGCGCGCGGGCCTGCCGAGCGTCCCCGCGGCGATGCGCGCGCTGCGCCGCGCGGTGCAGGCGCTCGCCGCGCGGGTCGACCCGGGCTCGTGGCCGCGGGTAGGCTCCTAGCGCCCGATGCAACCCACGTGTACCCGCTGCGAGCATCCCCTCCGACCGCAGGCTCGCTACTGCGCCCGCTGCGGCACCGCCGCGACCGGCGCGAGGGTCTGCGTGGACTGCGGCCGCTCCAACGAGGCCGACGACAACTTCTGTTTCCATTGTGGCAGCGCCCTGGCCGGAGGATCGGCCCCCGCGACGGCCGCGCCCGCGGCGCCCGCGCGGTGGCTCGTCGCCGGGATCCTCTTCGGGTCGCTGCTCTCGGGCGGCGGCGCCCTCGGGTGGTGGCTGTTCGACCACTTCTCGGACCCGCCGGCGGCCGTCGAGCCGGTGACGCCCGTCGCGCCCGCTCCCGTCCGCTGACGGGTCCCGGCCGCGTGTGGGCGTGTCGACACGAGCGCGGGCGGGCGCACACGCGCCGCCCGCGAATCCCCACGATTTCCCGTATTCCCGACCCGTGGCACGCGGGCTGCGGTGTGGCGGGGGACAGGAGGTCCCCATGTCTCGCTCGCTCGTCTTCGCCCTCGCGCTCGGTCTCTTCGCCCCCCTCGCCCACGCCCAGGACGGCGACGGGCGGCTCGCCACGCTCGACCCGGAGCTCACCGCCGGGGACGAGACGTTCGCCGAGGACGCCGGCGACGAGGACCAGGACTACGAGGACGAAGAGGCCTACGACGACGAGGACTACGGCGACGAGGACGTCGAGTACTGCGGCGGCGGCGACATGTCGGTCGTCGACGAGGTCTGGGACGAGATGGAGTACGGCGACGCGGGCCGCGCCTACGAGAACCTGGTCGCGGCGCTCCGGGGCGGCGAGGTGGAGGACTGGGAGCGCGGCCGCGCGCTGTCGATCCTCGCCGAGCTGCAGCTCCGCCGCGGCGAGCCGGGCCGGGCCCTCGTGAACTTCGAGCGCGCCGAGCGCATCGACCCCGGCATCACCGAGGCGAGCCGCGTGGCGATCGCGACCGCGCTCTACCTCCGGGGCGAGCGCGTGCAGGCCCAGCGCGAGGCGCAGGTCGCGCACGACGAGCTGTGCAGCGACGAGTACGCGGTGGCCGGCTGCTACACCGCCAACCTGATCCTCGCGCGCATCGCGCCCGCCGCCGACGCGCGGGTCGCCGCCTCCGACGCCGCCGCGAGCCTCCGCGGCGACTACCCGGACCTCGAGAGCGCGTTCGACGCCGCCGACGCGCAGGTCCGCGGCTCGTGAGGCCGCGCCCCCTCGTCGCGCTCGCCCTCGTCGCCCTCGCGTCCCTGCTCGCCGTGGCCCCCGCCTCGGCGCAGGACGCGCGGGCGGCGCTGCGCCGCTACGGCTGCGCGAGCTGCCACGCCGTCGAGAGCGTGCGCGTGAGCCGGGGCCAGAGCTGCACCGGCTGTCACCAGGCCCTCGTCGAGCGCCAGCGCGGCCGCGGTCGCGCCCCCACGGTCCGCCACTACGTCAACGCGCCCGACCTCTCGGTCGCCGGGAGCCGCCTCCGCGAGGAGTACCTCGTGGCGTTCCTGCAGGACCCGCACGACGCGCGCCCGCGGCTCGAGGAGACCATGCCGCGCCTCCCCGTGACCGAGGCCGACGCTCGGATCCTCGCGCGCTGGATCCGCCGCGACGCCCCGACCGTCCCCGCGGGCCCCGCCCCGAGCCGGGCCAACGTCGAGGCCGGCCGCGCCGTCTTCACGCGGGTCGGCTGCGCGACCTGCCACGAGCTGGGCAACCTCGACTTCGGTCGCAACCTCCCCCCCGAGGCGCTGATGGGCCTGGGCCGCGCCGCCTACGAGGCGCCCAACCTCCGCTTCGCCCGGGAGCGCCTCGACCCCGACGTGGCGCTGGCGTGGATCGAGGACCCGCGCGCGGTGAACCCGCGCACGCAGATGCCCGAGACGAACCTCTCGCACGCCGACGCGATCCTCGTGCGCGACTTCCTGTGGTTCGTCGATCCGGGCGCCCCGGCCACCCCCGCCCGCGTGAACCTCGACCTGAGCCCGATGGAGCGCCGCGTCCGCTTCGGCGAGGTGCGCCGCATCTTCGATCGGTCGTGCATCCACTGCCACGCCCACACCGACGGCCAGAGCGCGAGCGCGCTGGGGTTCGAGCCGTCGTCGCTGGACCTCTCCTCGCTCGAAGGCGTCCGCGCGGGCGTGACCCTGCCCGACGGCAGCCACCGCTCGATCCTCGAGGCCGACGATCGCGGCCTGCCGCCCCTCGTCTACCGGCTCATGCGCCGCCACGAGGAGGCCGCGCGCGACGTCACCTCACCCCGCGCCGATCCGCTCGCGCCGATCGCGCGCACCCGCCCGGACGAGCCCGTCGGGATGCCGCTCGGCCTGCCGCCGGTCGACGCCTCGGACGTGCGCCTCATCGCCACCTGGATCGCGCAGGGCGCGCAGGAGTGAGGCGCGAGGCTCAGGGGAGCGCGGCCTCGATCGCGTCGAGGCCGACCCCGAGCCGGTCACGCGCGACGGCGTCGAGCGCGGCGCGAGGGCCGACGAGGTGGATCGTGCGGTGCGTGTGCTCGAGCGACGCGCCGGGGCTCAGCGCCGCGGCGGGCGAGGACGACTCGAGCTCGTAGAACGGACCCATCGGCGCCGCCCCGGGCTCGGCGGGGCCGTCGTCGTAGCTGTTGACGACGTCGCCGGCGTACGGCTCGTCCATGTCGCGCCACATGCTGTCGACGTAGCCGGTCGGCGCCTCGTCGGGGAGCGTGTAGGTCACGAGGGTCAGGGCCCCCGCGTCGGCGTCCCAGCTCCCCATGATCGGGCGCGCGCGCCGGTGGGACACGCCGATCTTGCCGCGCTCCTGGCCGTCGCCGCGGAAGAAGATCACGCCGGCGTCGGCGTCGATCGCGAGGCGCGACGGAGGCACCGTACCGAAGTAATCCGCGTTGACGACGCGGCCGAGCTCGGCCTCGGGGCCGGGCCGGAACGGGATCACGATCGTGGTCCTCGGCGAGGGCCGGTACATGCTGAGGATCCACACCGACACGAGACCGGTGTCGGCCGTCCACGCCGCGTCCCCGACGTTGGTGATGCGGTTGACCGACTCGTAGGCGACGGCGCGCGCGCCGGGCGCGTCGACCCACGGATCGAGCACGCGCACGGTGCGATCGATCTGGATCGAGAGCTCGGTCCCGTGGCGGTTCGGGAACGTCGCGGTGTGCCGGAAGGCGACGCGCTCCTCGTCGGCCGAGACGATCTCCCACGCGAGCGTGTCGATCGGCGCGGGCACCTGCCAGTGCGCGAATTCGAAGGGCACCTCCGGCGGGAAGTAGAGCGCGTAGGGCCCACCCTCCGGGCCGAGCCAGAAGCGGTCCTCGCCGCCGAACGCGTTCATGTGCGGCGTCTCGATCCCGCTCTCGATGCGGGCGCGGTGGATCCACCCGAAGCTCGCGCCGTCGACGGCCACCCCGCTCGTCATCACGCGGCCCTGATACGCCGGCGCGACGACGACGCGGGCCTCGCCGCGCGAGAGCACGACGAGGTCGGACAGGTGCTCGCGCAGGAACGCGAGGTCCTCGGCGAAGGTGGGCGATCGATCGTCGGCCTCCACGCGCTCCCCTCCCGTCGTGCTCGGCGCGGTCTCGGCGGGGGCGCTCGAGCAGGCCGCGAGCAGGACCACCAGCGCTCCCTGGGTCATGGCACGCACGGCCCGGAACCTAGCACCGCCGACGTCGCATCGAGAGCCCGAGCGCGGCGATCGCGAGCAGCCAACCGCTCGGGTCGCGACGGCCTCCCGCGCGGCAGCCGCAGCCCGGATCCGGCTCGGGCGCGGCCCCGCCGTCCATGCCGACAGAGGTCGACGCGTCCGCGCCCGCGCCGCCGCCGTCGGTGCCCGCCGACGCGTCGAGCTCGACCACCCCCGCGTCGACCTCGGGCGCGGGGGCGCAGAGCCCGTCCATGCCCTCACAGCTGCAGTCGGTCGCGCATGCGCGGAAGGCGCCCCACACCTCGGTGGTGAACGCGGTCCCGTAGGAGCCCGAGTCCGGGCTCGCGCCGTGGCGATCCACGTAGCGGCCCGCGCCCGGGTTGCAGGTGCAGGTCCCGACGGGGCCGCTCGCGCAGTCGGCCGCGTTGCTCGCGGCGAGCGGGTCGTCGCGGTCGCACGGGTCGGGATCGGTCCACTCGCCGAACGCGACCCACCGATCGATGTACTCGAGGAACACCGCGTGCCCGTCGTCGCGCGGCCACGCCGCCCCGACGTCGGGGACGAGCCGCGCGGTGAGCGCGAACGCGCGCGCGGCGGGGGAGAAGATTTGCTGGTAGCTCGTGCCCGGGCTGCCGCCGTCGATGAAGCCGAACGGGTCCGCGCAGATCCGATTGCAGGAGCCCGGCCAGTCCGGGTAGCAACGACCGAAGTACTCCGCGGTCTGGCACATCCCGATCCCACCCGCGCCGGGGTACGACCCGTAGAGCGCCTCGCCGGGCCCGTCGCCCCACGCTCCGTCCGGATCCGCGACGGGGCTCCAGTACACCTGGCTGCGCTCCGCGAAGCGGATCCGATCCATCGCGTCGACGGCGCTCGCCCAGTCGGGGCGCTCGAGGAGCGCCGCCGCGAGGTAGGGCCACATCGTCCGGCCCTGTCCGTGGCCGCCGTTCGGTCCCCAGGCCACCGACACGGGCGGCAAGAGCATGTGGTAGAGGTCGATGCCGCGCTGCACCAAGCAAGCCCCCATGCGGGGGGTGCGGTCGTCGAAGAGCGCGCGCAGCAGGTGGTCGCCGAGCCGCTGCGAGACGTAGCCGTGATAGCCGCGCGTCTCGTCGACGTTGAGGTACGCCTTGAAGTACTGGTTGGCGTAGGTGCCCATGAACGAGAGCGGGACCTGGCAGAGCGCCTCCTCGGACCGGTCGCGATCCGGCGCCGAGCCGAGCGCGGTCGTGGGCAGGGACGGCAGCCGATCGAGGCGCGCCTCCGACACCGCGATCAGCGGCCGGTCGGTGCCGACGTAGGGCGGCCGGAAGTAGCCGGCGCCGGTGCCGTCGGGCGGCGCCGCGTCGAGCACCGTGAGGACGCCCGCGAAGTACAGGCAGTGCCGCGGCTCGGAGCCGAGCACCGACGCATCCGAGCAGTCGGCGCCGACGACCTCGTCCTGGAACGACACCGCCTTGAGCAGGCTCGTCCCGCCCGTCGCGACGTACGGCGTCGTCGCGCTCGGGTTGACGATCGAGGGGACCGCCGACGCGTCGAAGCTCAACCGCGCGTCGAGCGCCTGCCCGTTGCCCGACACGTTCACCATCCACCCGTTGCACGTCGCCGCGCCGCAGTCGCTCGTGACGGGCGGCGAGATGTCGACGACGTTCACCCCCGCGCCGTCGTCGGCGATCCACGGAGAGCCGTCGACGAACTGCCCGCAGGGCACGTCGCGGTCGAACGTGAACGTGATGTCGACCTGCCCCGCGTCCGTGCAGTTGGTGCAGGACGCCGCCGACTGCGCCGCCGCCGCCCGCGGGCTCGGCGAGGCGATGGTGACGCTGCGACAGGTCTGCGCCGCGGCGAGGTCCGGAGCGAGCGACAGGAGGAAGAGCGCGAGGCCGAGACGCGACATCCGTCGAGAGTATCCTCGTGCGTCGATGACCGAGCCCCCCTTCGATCGAAGCAGCCGCTCGCGCCTCACGCGGCGCGACCTCCACCGCTTCACCGGCAGCTCGCTCTTCGATCGTGTCGCGCGCGTCGTCTGCGACGTCGGCCACCTCCCGCGCAAGGAGCTGTTCGAGTCGTGGGAGGTCGCGCGCCGCGTGCGCCGGCGCATGCGAGGGGGCCGCATCGTCGACCTCGCCTGCGGGCACGGGCTGGTCGCGCACTTGATGGTGCTGCTCGACGACACCTCGCCCGACGCGCGCGGCGTCGACATCGCGGTGCCGCCGACCGCGACGATGCTCGCCGACGCGTTCACGGCGGAGTGGCCGCGCCTCGCGGGGCGCGTGACCGTCGCCGCCGGGTCGATCGAAGACACCGCCCTCGAGCCCTCCGATCTGGCGGTGGCCGTCCACGCGTGCGGCGGCCTCACCGACGTCGTCCTCGATCACGCCATCGCCGCCCGCGCGCGCGTGGCGGTGATGGCGTGCTGTCACGACGCGGCCGAGAACGACCAGGGCTCCGTCGGCGCGTGGCTCCCGCCCGGCCTCGCCATCGACGTCACGCGTGTCGCGCGGCTCCGGCACAGCGGCTACGACGTCCGCACGCAGCTCATCCCCGCCGACATCACGCCAGAGAACCGCCTCGTCCTCGCGACCCCGATCAGCGCGGGGTGAAGCGCAGCACGTGGCGGTAGATGAACGTGTCGCCGACCTGCCCTTGGTTCCACGCCAGCCGCGCGGTCGCCGGGTCGTCGACGTCGTTCGAGTAGTTGTAGAGCACGATCTCGTCGGCCGACTCGCCCTCGAGCCAGGCGGGGAAGCAGGTGTCACCGCCGCTCGGGAGATCGAGGACGAACGCGATGCGGTCCTCGGACTGGACGTAGCGCCACAGCGCGCAGCGCTTGGGCGTCTGCGTGTAGGGGATCTGGTTGGCCGCCGTCTGCGCGGTGTGCGTGCCGCGGCGGGTCATCAGGTCGTAGTTGCCCGTCTGCGTCACCTGGCGGCGGCCCACGAGGTACGCCTCGCCGTCGTGCCAGAACATCAGCGGGCTGTCGTACTTGCGCGGGTCGTTGTGGCAGTCCCAGTTGGCGAGATCACCAGCCGGCGCGCGGCACACCATCGAGCCCCAGCCGCTGTCGTCGCCGGCCTCGTTGCGGATGATCCCGAAGAGGGTTCCGTCGTCGCCGATCGTGAAGTCGGTCTCCGAGCCGCCGCCCATGTAGATGGTGCGCCGCGCGGGATCGACGGGCGTCCACGCGCGGCCGTCGGTGGTCGTGAGCAGGTCCACGCTCAGCGGCAGGCCGTCGAACAGGTAGATGTGCTCGCCGCCGAGGTACGCGGTCATGTACGGGGTGCCGCGCTCGGTCCGCGTGCGCCACGCGATGTAGCCGTCGAGGCCCGGCACCGCCTCGAGCGCCGTCCACGTTCCGTCGGCGCGGCGCTCGGTGACCATCACGCCCATCGGCTCGAACGCGAGCTGGTTGGAGCCGAGCACCGCGATGTAGAGGAACAGCGATCCGCCGAGCGACAGGAAGCGCGGCTCGCGCAGATCCGTGCCCATCGTGTAGCTGCCCTCGAAGTCCCACACGAGCTCGTCCGCGCTCGACACCACGTGGATCACCGTGTCCGGGCCCGCGTAGTGATCGGGCGCGGTGCGCCACGCGAGGTACACGCGGCCGTCGTGTCGGATGACGTCGAGGTTGTTGTTCGAGTGCTGCGCCACCGTCTCCGCGGGGAAGCCGTCGCCGGGGATCACGCGGCGCGTCTCGAGCACGGTGACGTCGTGACGCCCCGGCTCGGACATCGGCGGATCGGGCAGCGGCTGCTCCCCCGCGTCGAGCGCCGCGGGCGGCCCGGCGTCGCTGCCGGCGTCCATGGCGGGCGTGGTCTCGTCGCAGCCGACGAGGATCAGGGTGACCAGGAGAAGCGATCGCACGAACCCGAGCTTAGCGCGCCGGCGGCGATCCGTTCGGCGACGGGCTCCCGAGGCTCGCGAGCTCCCGACCTGACGCCCAGTCGTGGGGGTGAGCCCGTACGGGGCGCGGGCCGTGGTCGTTCAGTAGCGGGGCCAGCCGCGCTCGCAGGTGAAGCCGCGCGCCGAGGCGCAGTCCTCATCGGACCAGAGGCCGTAGGTCGCGCTCGCGGGATCGGTGTCGATCGCGACGCAGCGCCGGGTCACGGTGCCGTCGGGCTCGAGCGGCGCCCACGCGACGAAGGGCACCCCGCCGCCGAGCTGGTGCCAGCCATACCCGTCGTGCTCGAGCCCGATCCAGGCGTCCGCGAGGCCCAGCGCCGCGGCCTGAGCCGCGACGGCCTCGTCGAGCTCGCGCGACTCGACGGTGACGAGACGGGCGTCGATGGCCTGGCAGGCGGCCTGGGCGTCGTCGCGAGCCCGGAGGCTGGCGCTGGTGAGGTAGCAGCGCTGATCGAGCGTGAGAGCCGCGTCGAAGCCCGGCCAGTCGGCGGCCTCGCAGCGGAACCGACACGCGTCACAGAAGTCGGTGGCGACGTCGTTGGCGTCGTCGCACTGCTCCAGGACGAACCGGATCCTTCCGTCGCCGCAGCGCGCGAGGACACACCCCCGGAGGCAGCCGTCCCACGGATTGTCGTTGCCGTCATCGCACGCCTCGACCCCGGCCCGGACGATTCCGTCACCGCATCGCGCCGGCATGCACGCGTTGGTGCAGTCGTCCGAGGGGTCGCGGTTCCCGTCGTCGCAGCCCTCGCCCGGGTCGAGCCGCCCATCGCCGCACGTGGGAACGCCGCACTCGTTCGAGCACGCGTCGGCGTCGTCCAGGTTGCCGTCGTCGCACGTCTCCACGCCCGCGCGCACGAAGCCGTCGCCGCACCGGGCCGCGACGTGGCTGGTGAGGCAGTCGTCGCGGTTGGAGGGGTTCCCGTCGTCGCAGTCCTCGCCCGGCTGGACGACGCCATCGTTCTTGCCCCCGTGTACACACCCCGGGTGGCAGCCGGGGGCGAGCGGGAGCTCCCCACAGTCGAGCTGCTCCGGGGGTGAGACGTAGCCGTCGCCGCACTCCGCCCACATGCAGGCGCTGGTGCAGTCGTCCTCGTCGACGAGGTTGCCGTCGTCGCACTCCTCGCCAGGGCCGACGATGCCGTCGCCGCAGGCGCGCGGGAGGCAGGCGGTCGTGCAGAAGTCGTCGTCCCGCCCGTTGCCGTCGTCACACGCCTCGCCTGCTTGCAGGAGCCCATCCCCACACCCCGGCGTGGGAGGACCGGCGTCGACCGGGGGAGCCATCGCGTCGGGGGCCACGCCAGCGTCGGCGCCGACCGCGGCGTCGAGCGAGGTGCTCGCGTCGAGCGCGACGCGCGCGTCGAGCGCGGCCCCGGCGTCGGTCGAACCCATCGACTGGCCACCGCATCCCAGGCTGGCGACCGCGATCACCAGCGTCGTCATCCATCGCACCCGCACCTCCACCGTGGTGCAGTCGGAGCAACGCTCGTGCCTGCCCCCACCGTGAGGGCGAGACGCACGTTGCGACACGCTCGCGACAGCTCGCGACACGCTGCAACGTTGCGCGATCACGAGGCCACGGTACCGTGAGCCGCCCTTGCCTGCCCCGTACCGCGTCCTCGTACTGCTCCTCGCCATCGCACCCGCGTCGGGTTGCTACCTGCGACACGGCCTCGAGGACGCGCCCCGCGTCACGCCGCCCGCCGCGTTGGACGCAGGCCGTGGCGCACGTCGAGACGCCGGACCGGCGCGGGACGCGGCCGGCCTCGACGCGGACGTCGCCGCGCGCGCGGATTCGAGCGTCCCGGTGGACGTGCCCTCGGAGTGCGAGGCGCTCTGCGACGCCTGGGAGGCGAACGGCTGCGCGGTCGGGGGCTGCCTGATGAGCTGCCTCTCTCGGGCGGCCCAAGCCGAGCGCATCGGCTGCCTCGCGGAGTGGAAGTCCATCAACGACTGCCTGCGCTCGGATCCGTGCGAGGCCGAGGGCTGCCCCGAGCGCAGTGGCTGGCCCGAGTGCCTGCGGCGCGGCGGGGGCTGAGCAGCGCCCACACCACGGCCAAGCTCCCGGGTCGCCCGGCCGCGTCATTCCGTGACGCGATAACACATCTGGTAGGTCGTCCCCGGCGAGCAGGTGTAGCCGCTCGGGCAGAGTAAGAACTCGGGCGTCCCACCCGGGAGACAGCGCACGAAGCTCGTCGCGGTCCGTCGACACGTGTACTGCGGCCAGTCGCCGTAGATCCCGCACGAGTCCCACGGGCACTGCGGGGAGTCGACCGCCATGTCTCCGGCGCACGCGCGGAGCGGGTTGCCGGCCCCGTCGACCGAGACGCACTGCGACGAAGCGCCGCACCAGCCGCAGCCCGGGGTCGCCGCGCACGAGCCGCAGCCAGCGCGCGCCGAGCACGGATCGCTCGGGTCGGGCGCGGGCTCGGGCTCGGGGTCCGGCATGGGCGCGGGCTCCGGATCGGGCTCGGGCAGCGGCTCGGGCCCCGGGTCCGGGTCGGGCTCGGGCATCGGCTCGGGCTCGGGCGTCGGCTCCGGGTCGGGCGTCGGCGCCGGGCCGGGGTCGAGCGGGAACGCGCTCCACTCCTCCACCTGAGCCTTCAACCGATCGTGGTTGCGCGCGACGAGGCCGTAGATGTCGGTCCCGAACGAGTCGATGTAGTAGCCGCTGTTGATCCGCAGCACCTCGTTGGCTTCGGTGATGACGGGTCCGCCGGAGTCCCCAGGGCAGAGCGCGGCGGTGCGGTCGCCCTGGTCGAACGCGAACGTCCGCTTCTGCCAGTCGGTGCTGCGGCCGCGCTGCGTGCACCCGTAGCCCCACACCGCGAGCGGCGCTCCCGTCGGGGGCTCGGTGTCGGCGAGGCGCAGCGGCGTCGCGAGGTCGCTGGGCACGGGCTCACCGAGCTGCATGAGCGCGACGTCGTCGGGCCCGAGCTGCGTGTCGAAGCTGCGGTAGCGGACGATCGGGAAGGTCCGCGACTCGCCGGAGGACGGGCGGATCGTGAAGCTGCCGTAGTTGCCGAGCGTCGTGCGGCTCGCGTAGCCGAGGCAGTGCGAGGCCGTGATGATCACGTCCGGCGCGACGAGGCTCGCGGTGCACCCGGAGATGAAGCCGACCTCGGGCCGGTCGTAGGTCACGGTGCCGCCGATGACCGCGTCCTCGCTGAAGCCGATCTCTCGAGGCGGCAGCGCGTCGTCCGGATCGGTGCCGGGCGGAGCGCCACCCTGCGCGGCGCAGCCCGTGGCCATCAGCAGCGTGGCGAGCAGAGCTCGCGTCGAGGCGTGGGGAGACATCACGCCCTCGGCATCGCAAGCCTCGATCCAGCGTCGCCCGGACGGGGATGGCCGGGCCCGTCGCCGCGGGCGTCACCCGAGGGGTGACACGTCGCCTCGCCGGATGTCACCTTCCGCCGGACGGAACAGCCGGGCCGGCCCCGCGCGTTCGCACCTCTTCTGATGGCGACCTCTCCCCCGCCTTCCTCGCGCTTCGCCCTCGGAGCGCTCCTCGGCGCCCTCTGCTTCGCCTCCGGCGTCGCGGGGCTGACCTACGAGGTCGTGTGGCACCGCCTCCTCGCGGTGGTGCTCGGCAACGCGTCCTTCGCGACCGCGGCGGTGCTCGCGGCGGTGATGGGCGGCATGGGCGCGGGCGCCCTCGTGATCGGCCGGCGCGCGGATCGAGGCCACCCGCTCCGACTCTACGCTGCGCTCGAGCTCGGCCTCGGCCTCGCCGCGCTCGCGGTCCCCACCCTCGCGACGCTCGCCGACGACGCCTCGCTGGACCTGCTGCGCGCGGTCGGGCCGGGCTGGCCGTCCTTCGTCGTGCGCTTCGCGGTCGCGGGCGGCGTCGTGCTCGCCCCCGCGTTCCTGCTCGGCGCGACCCTCCCCGCGCTCGCGCGGACCGCCGAGCTGATCCTCCCCGACGGCCCCGACCGCGTGGGCCGGGGCGTCGGCTTCGTCTACGCGCTCAACACCGCCGGCGCCGCGCTCGGCTGCGTCGTCACCGGCTACGTGCTCCTCGGCGCTTGGGGCGTCCGCGCGACGTCGACGACGGCCGCCTGCGTCGACCTCGGGGTCGGCGCGATCGCGCTCGCGCTGTCGCTCACCGTCGCGCGGAGGCTGCCCGCGCCGGCGCCCCGCGCCGAGGATCCCATCGAGGAGCCGCGCGCTCTTCCGCGCTCGACAGTCCTCGCGCTGTCGCTGGTGAGCGGCGTCGTCGTCCTCGGCCTCGAGACGGTGTGGACACGCGTCTTCCTCATCGTGTTCGGGCACGACGTGCACGCGTTCAGCGCGATGCTCGCGTCGGTGCTCGGCGGCCTCGCGCTCGGGGCCGCGCTCCACCGAGCCCTCCCCGCCGCGGCGCGGCGCCACGATCGCCTCGTGCCCGCGCTCTTCGGCGCGCTCGGGGTCGTCGCGCTCGGGTCGCTGGCGTTCGTGGGGCGGCGCTACCTCGCCGACGGCCTCGACGTGCTCGCGATCGACGCCGCCGTGTCCATCACGCGCTCCGAGGTGCGCGGCATGGTGCTGCAAGCCGTCTTCGCCGCGACGACGATCGTCCCCACCGCGATGCTCGCCGGCGCCATCTTCCCCGCGCTCTGCGCTCGTCACCCCGCCCACAGCGCGGGCCTCGGCGCGGGCGAGGTCCTCGCCGCGAACACCGTCGGCACGCTGATCGGACCGCTCCTCACGCCGCTCTTGCTCGTGCCCGCGATCGGGATCCAGGGCGCCGCGACCGCGCTCGCCGGCTGCGCGACCGTCGCGGGGGGCCTGGCCGCGATGCGGAGCGACGACGCGCGCCGCGTCGCCTTCGCAGGGGGCCTGCTCGCCGCGCTCGCGCTCGCCGCGGTCGCCGTGCCGACCGCCCTCCCCCGCCGGATGCTCGCGCGCAAGATCGGGCCCGCGCACCTCGACTTCGAGGTCTACCGCGAGGGCCGGAGCGCGACCGTCGCGGTCGTGCGCAACCAGATCAACGGCGAGCGGCAGCTCTTCGTGAACGGCATCAACGAGGTCACCACGCGCCTCGTCCACGATCAGTCCTTCGCGCTGCTCGGCCACCTCGGCCCGCTGCTGTCGCCGCGCCCCGAGCGGGTCGCCGTCATCTGCCTCGGCGCGGGCCTGTCGGCGGGCGCCGTCGCGCAGCACGACGACGTCGAGCAGCTCTCGATCATCGATCTCGAGCCCGCCGTGGTCGCGGGCGCGGAGCGCTTCGGTCGCATGAACCACCGCGTGCTCGACGATCCGCGCACGCGGCTCATCATCGACGACGGGCGCGCGCACCTCCGGACCACCGAGGAGCGCTACGACGTCATCGTCCTCGACTCCACGCACCCGCGCGCGGTCGACTCCTGGATCCTCTACACGCGCGAGTTCTACGAGCTCGCCCGGGACCGCCTCGACGACGACGGCGTGCTCGTGCAGTGGCTGCCGCTGCACGGGCTCTCGGTGGACGAGTTCCGGATCCTCGTCGGCACCTTCCGCGACACGTTCGAGGACGCCACGCTCTGGACCAACGTCGGCTTCGAGCCCTACGGCCAGGTCGCCTACTCGCTGCTCGTCGGCACCCGCGGCGGGATGCGGATCGACCCCGACGCGCTCGCGCTCCGCGTCGCGGAGCCCCGCGTGCAGGCGGCGCTCGCCCCGTGGGGCCTCGGCAGCGCCGCCGAGATCCTCGAGTGCCTCCACGCGGGGCCCGACACGCTCGCGCGCTGGAGCGAGGGCCTCCCCGTCAACACCGACGACCACCCGATCACGCACTTCGTCACCGACTTCACGCGCTCCGCGCCGATGACGCCCGACCGGCTGCTCGAGGCGTTCGCGCCGCCCGACGAGCTCCTGCGCCGCGCCGACCCGACGCTGCTCGTGGACCTCGACCGGCGCTGGCAGGCGCAAGGTCTCTTGCTGTCGGGCAACCTCCCGCGCGCCGCCGAGGTCTGCGCGGGCTGCGCGAAGCCGCCGATGTTCCTCGCCGCGATGCGGACCGGGCCGGGCTACTACCGGGCGCTCGGCATGCGCTACCGGGACGACCCCGAGCGGTCGATGGAGGTCGCGGCCGGCCTCGCGCTGCACGGCCTCGGCGCCGAGGCGGTGGAGGTGCTCGAGGAGGCGTCCCGGCGGATGCCCGACGACCCGGGGATCCTCGTGAACCTCGGGCTCCTGCGCGCGTCCGGCGGTGACCTCGAGGGCGCCGCCGAGGCCTACGAGGCCGCCATCCGACTCGACCCCGAGCGAGCCATCGCGCACCTCGACCTCGGCCTCGTCGAGCTCGCGGCCGGCGCGGTCGACGGCGCGGTGATCGAGCTCGAGCGCGCGGTCGCCCTCGATCCCGCGCTCGCGCCCGCGCACGCCGGCCTCGGCCGCGCGCTCCTGCACCGCGAGGGCGAGGGCGCTCGCGCCGAGGAGGAGCTCCGCGCCGCGCTCGCGCTCGATCCGCGCGACAGGGACGCGCGCGCCAACCTCGGCGAGCTGCTCGCGCGCGGGCGCCGCTGGGATCTGGCCGCCGAGACGCTCGCCGAGGGCGCGCGCTACCACCCGTTCGACCGCGACCTCCTCTTCGACCTCGCCAACGCGCAGCGGGGCGCCGGCGACGCGGCCGCCGCGCGCGGGACCCTGCGGCGGGTGATCGCGATCGATCCGGGCGACGAGGGCGCGCGCGACGCGCTGGCGCAGCTCCCCTGACGCCGACCTTACGCGAGCGCGTGCTATGGGCAGGCCCATGAACGCTCGGCTCGGCATCGCGCTGCTCGTCCTCGCGGCGAGCGCTTGTGACTCCACGACCCTCGAGGACGCGGGCGCGCCCCCGGACGCGGCCACCGCCGCGGACGCCGGCGCCGACGCCAGCGTCGCCGACGCCGGCGGCATGGACGCGGGCACGACCGACGCGGGCCCTGGCACCGGGTCGGACGCGGGCCTCACCGACGCCGGCTCCGACGCCGGCGGCATGGACGCGGGCGCGACCGACGCGGGCTCGGACGCGGGCGCCACCGACGCCGGCCCGCTGACCGCGGCGACCGCGTGCGACGCGCTCTGCAACCGCCTCTTGATCTGCGCGGGGGCGCCGATGAGCGAGCTCGCGATGTGCATCTCGGACTGCACCGCGGACCTCTTGGACTGCTCCGACCCCGAGCTGACCACCCTGCGCGCGTGCGAGTCCGCGCCGGACGCGTGCGACCTCGATCCGGCGACGATGGCGCCCAAGCTGCTGAGCTGCGTGATGACCGTCGCCTGCGTGATGGGGTGAGCGCCCGCCTTCGGGCGTAAGACGAGCGTGCGCTCGCTCCGCGTCGCCGTTCTGCTCCTCGCGTCCTGCGCCGCCGCGCCGGCCCCGCGACCGACCGCCGCGCCGGCGCCCGAGGCGCCGCCGCCCGTGGCGCTGCCGCCCCTGCCCGAGGGCTGCGTCCCCACGCTGGTCGCGAGCGAGGCCCGGTTCGCGCGGTTCGATCTCCCCGCCGTGAGCGCGACCGGCGCAGCGCCTCCCGCGGTCGGGTACGCCGGGCTCGTCGCCCGGGTCGCGCCCTCCGGCCCGACCGTCGCCCGCTACGCGCTCGGCGCGGCCGTCGTCGCCCTCGCGACGCGAGGCGGCTCGATCGACGCGGTCGGCAGGGACGGGAGCGTCTACTCGTTTTCCGGGCTCGACGCGCTCCCGACGCGGATCGGCGACGTCGGCTCCGAGGCCTACCCCATCCTCCGGGGTCCGCCGGGCGGCCTCGTCGTCCGCGACTCGTCCGTCTACGGGACGCTCCTCGCGGTCGAGGGCAGCGGCGCGCGGCCACTCCGCGGCGTCCCCGCGTCGAGCGTCGCCGACGCGGCGTTCGTCGACGCGGACCACGCCGTCGTCCTCCTCGTGGGCGGCCTCGTGGGCCACCTCGCCCACGACACGTTCACCGCCGTCCCCACGGCGCAGCCCGTCCGCGCGCTCGTGCTCGCGCCCGACGGGATCTACGGCGAGCTCGCCCCGACCCGGGCGCGCACGGACTTCAGTCGCCCGCCCGAGGTCGACCGCGTCCGCCTCGCGGCGATCTCGCTCGACGTCCGCCACCCCGACGACCCCGCGCCCCCGCCGCGGAGCTGCCAGGCCGTCGCCCTCGGGCCGACGTGCGAAGCGAGCGTGTGCTCCCACGCGCTCACCGTGACGTGCGGGGGCGTCGAGCTCGCCGTCGATCCGCTCCCCGGTCCGGAGGCCGCCTGGATTCGAGCCATCGGGCTCGGGACCGACGACCGCTTCCTCTTCGAGTCGGGCGGCTACTTCTCCGCGCGCGTCGCCGACGGCCGCGTCCGCTTCGAGCCGCTCGAGCTGCCGCGAGGCTGGAGCCGAGAGCTGGCCCGCGGCTACGGCCCGTGGGTGCACCTGCCCTCGACGCGCGACCACCACGCCCCGGGCGAGACCGACGTCCTGTTCCGCCTCGACACCGGCGACACGATCGACCTCGGCGCCTTCCGCGGGCGCGAGCGCTCGACGCTGCTCGCCGATGGCACCCTCGCGGTGCTGCGCCTCGCCGACGACCGACCGCGCCTCGCCATCGGTCCGCTCGGCGAAGCGGGGGTCTCGATCGACCTACCGGACGACGCGCTCGACGTGGACTTCCTCGACGCGCGCCGCGGCGTCGCCGTCGGCGCGGACGGCGGGACCCTGCGCTTCACGTGCGACGGTGGCGAGACCTGGCGACCGGTCCCGTTCGAGGGCGGCGAGCGCGCGATGGCCCAGCTCCAGGAAGACCGGGGCGATCAGGCCACCCCCGGCCTCGTGCGGTGCGAGGACGACGCCTGCGCGATCGCGCTCGCGCCGCCCGTGACCCTCGACTTCGACGCGTCACGCGCCGCGTCCGCCCCGCGCCCGCTCGCGCCAATCCGACCGACCCCGCCGCGCGGCCCCGACGCGCCGGTCCGCCGCCTCACGTGTCGAGCGGTCGGCCCGCGGCCCGCGTGGACGCGCCCGCCCGCCCCGACCGTCACGACCTCCGACGCGGGGTGCGCGGTGTCCTGGGAGCGTCGCCTCGGACGCCGCGTCGAGCGCGGGCGCGCCGGCCCGTTCGACTGCGCGCGGCTCCCCGCCGAGGCGGCCCGCGAGGCCTTCGCGATCACGCGGCTCGGGGTCCTGCTCGGCGACCCACACGCCACCGGCGCGACGTGGATCGTCGACGGCGGCGAGGCGTACGTCGTGGACCTGCCCGGTCGGCTCCGCGCGCTCTCGCTCTCGGACGGGCGGGTGCTCGTGTACTCGGCGTCTCACACGACCTACGGCCCGCGCTCGGTGGCGCTCCTCGACGCGACCGGCGTGGCGGCCGAGCGGGCCGTCGACTTCGGCTATCGCGATCCCCACGTGGGCGTCCTCGAAGCGGACGGGCCCCCGCGGCTCCTCGTGATCCTGGACCCGGCCACCCGAGCCCCGCGCGCGTGGTCGATCCGCATGGACACCGGCCTCCCGGAGGCGCTGACCATCGGGTGGGACCTCTGCCCGCGCGACCCGCGCCGCTCCGTCGAGAGCAGCGGGCCGACCGCGCTCGTCGCCATGCCCCCGATCTACTTCGACGGTCCGGACGAGCGCCCCTACGCGTACGCCGCCGCGCTGCGGCTGGGCCCGACGGGGACCTGCCTGGAGCGCGTCCGGTCCTGGCGAGGCGACCTCGAGAGCGACGGCGCGAGGCTCGAGGGCGAGGGCTTCGTCTGCGAGAGCCCCTGACGGAGCCTCAGGCCGTCTCCCATTCGCGCGGCAGCCCGAGCCCGGCGAGCAGCGCGTTCCAGCCGAGGGTGTCGCCGGCCCAGGCCTCCTCGAGCACGCCGAGCCCGTGGACCGCGTGGATCCGGCGCAGCGCGTCGAGCGCGATCACGACGTCGTCGACGTGGATCGGGTACGGCAACAGGTCGATCGGCCACGCGACGTAGCGGCCCGCTCGGCGCGCGCGAGCGCGGAGGCCCTCTTCGAGCCGGGCGTCGCGCGAGAGGGCGTCGAGGCAGGTCGCGAGCGCGGGGAGCGAGCGCGACAGCTCCTCCCGGACCTCGGCCGCGGGGCGACGCGCGACGACCCAGCCGACCGCCGCCAACCAGGCTCCGAGCAAGACTGCGCCGAGGACCGCCAAGCCCACCATCATCGCGACGGACATCGTAGCGCGTTGACAGGCCCCGGCGCGTGCCCGAGGGTTTGGCCATGAAGGACGCTCGCGTAGCCCTCGAAGCGCACGGCATCCGGCCGACCGCGCAGCGCGTGGCGATCGCGAAGTACCTCCTCGGCACCGAGGAGCACCCGAGCGCCGACCTCGTGTGGGAGCGGGTGCGCGTCCACGCGCCCACCGTCTCGCGCGCGACCGTCTACAACACGCTCGCGATCTTCGTGGAGCACGGCCTCGTCCGCGCGTACACGCTGACGGAGGGCGCGACGGTGTTCGACCCGCGGACCGAGCCGCACCACCACTTCATCGACGAGGCCACGGGCGCGATCCACGACCTGCCGTGGGACGCCCTCCGCGTCGAGGGCCTCGAGGCCCTCGACGGGTTCGACGTGACGACCCACCAGGTCGTCCTCCGGGGCACCCGGCGCCCCGGGTCGAGCGACTGAGTCCGACGACGCGAAGCGTCGGAGGATCTCAGTGGGGAGCGCGAGGGGCTTGCCCCTCGCCGGAGAGAAATCGCCGGAGGCGATTTATCGACAGACTCTCAGCGCTCAGCAGCAGGCGCTCGGGGCGCGGCACTCGATCACGGCGCCGCGGCGGTCGAGCTCGATCTCACAGCAGCGCTCGATGCTCTCGCGCAGCGCCGCTCGGGCTCGCTGCACTCGCGTGCGGGCGCCGCTCGGGGACAGCCCGAGCCGCTCGGCCAGCTCGCGCTGCCCCAGGCCGCCGAGCTCGACGAGCTCGAGGGCCTCCCGGTGCCGCGGGGGCAGGTCCTGGATGGCCGACACCAGCCAGCGGCCGACCGTCGCCCGCACCGCCTCCTCGTCACCCGCCGCCTCCGGCTCGTCGACGAGCCCGTCGACGTCGAGCGACACCTCGCGCCGACCGCGCCGGTGGTGATCGGTGACGACGTTGCGCGCGACCTGGTGGACCCAGCCGAAGACGCGCGCCGGATCGGTCACCGAGGGCAGGCCGCGATGGATCTTGAGCAAGACGTCTTGCAGCACATCGTCCACGTGGTCGGCGGCGACCCGCCGCGCGACGAACGCGCGCAGGTCACCCCCGAGCCGCGAGACCAGCTCCTCGGTGCTCACCCGCAGCACCCCGACGAGGGCTCGCAGCACGCCGGCGCCTCGGTGGAGCAGCAGTCGCTCTGCACCTCACGCGGTCCGCGGACCGGCGAGTGGGGGTCGAGCACCACGAAGACCTCCCACTTGTGGCCGTCGGGGTCGGTCGCCCAGACCTTGTCCTGCACCGCGTAGCAGCACGCGGTGGCCTCCTCGACCTCGGTCTCGAGGCCGGCGGCGCGCAGGCGCTCGGTGGCCTCCTTCACCGCCTCGGGCGTCTTCACCTGAACACCGAAGTGCTGCGTCGGGTGAGGCGTCGCCGGATCGGGCACGACGTACACCGAGAGGTTCACCGACGGGTCGGCGGGCTCGAACTTCGCGTAGCCCTCCCGGACCTTGATCGGCGGGACGCCCAGCATCGTCTCGTAGAAGTGGATCGCCGGCTCGAGGGCCCTCACGGCCAGGCCGATGTGCACGCGTCGCTCGGTGGGGAACTGTCCTTCGGTCATGTCTCTCGTCTCCTTCTGCCCCTACCGACGGGCGTGGACCGCGACGGACGCACCTCGATGCGCTAGCGTCCGCGCCGCATGTCCGACGAAGAGCAGGCCCGGACCCCGTTCCTCGAGCAGGTGAAGTCGCTCGGCGGGGTCTACTGGATCGCGAACTGGATGGAGCTCGTCGAGCGCTTCGCCTACTACGGGGTCCGCACGGTCCTGCCGGTGTTCATGGTCCTCGCGATCAGCGAGGGCGGCCCCGAGCTCACGCATCTGCAGAAGGGTACGATCTACGGGATCTGGGCGCTCGTGCAGTCGTTCGTCCCGATCTTCAGCGGGGTCTACGCCGACCGGTACGGCTACAAGCCGAACATCGCGCTCTCCACCGTGCTCAAGATCGTGGGCTACCTGGTGATGGGCTACTGCATCGTCCTCGCCGAGATGGTCGCGGGGATGCCGCTGGCCGAGGCCCGCGAGGCGCACGTCGACCACACCTACGAGATCTTCTTCGCGGGCGCGATGCTGCTCGCGCTCGGGACCGCGGTGTTCAAGCCCGGCGTGCAGGGGCTCATCGCCACCAAGATGCCCGACAAGAGCGCCTCGCTCGGGTGGGGCCTCTTCTACCAGATGGTGAACATCGGCGGCTTCCTCGGCCCCCTCATCGCCGGCTACCTGCGCGTGCTCGAGTGGGAGTACGTCTTCGTCACCTGTGCGGCCGCCATCGCGCTGAACTTCCTGCCGCTGTTCGTGTTCCGCGAGCCGGAGAAGGCCCAGGTCGACACGCGCGGGTTCGGCGAGCTGACCGCGGACGCGCTGCGCGGCCTGCTCGAGCCCAAGCTCTTCTACTTCTCGCTCGCGTTCGCCGGCTTCTGGCTGATGTTCTATCAGCTCTTCGACATCCTCCCGAACTTCATCGACGACTGGGTCGACTCCCGCGAGCCCGCCGCGGTATTGCAATCCATCTTGCCCACGGGCTGGGTCCCCGTCGTCAACGGCGGCAACCTCACCCAGGAGTGGATGATCAACCTCAACGCCGGGCTGATCAGCCTCTTCGCGTTCCTCGTCGGCTACTGGACGGGCAAGGTCCGCGCGCTGATCGCGATCGTCGCCGGCATCGCGGTGGCCGCGCTGGGCATCTTCGGCCTCGGGATGGGGATGAGCGGCTGGATCATCCTCGGCGCGATCGCCGTCTTCAGCGTCGGCGAGATGATGTCGAGCCCGACCAAGATGCGGTACCTGTCGTCGATCGCTCCGCCCGGCCGCAAGGGCCAGTACATGGGCTACGTGAACATGACCGTCGGCATCGGCTGGTCGATCGGCTCGGTCCTCGCCGGCAGCTGGTACGAGGAGGGCGGCGACAAGGTCAACCTCGCGCGACGCTACCTCGAGGAGCACCTCCACGTGAGCCACGCCGACGCCGCCGCGATCGACCGCGCCGACGTGGTGAGCTGGCTCATGGAGTCCGCGCACGTCGACGCGTGGGGCGCCCGCGAGCTGCTCTGGAACACCTACGACCCCGCCGGGATGTGGCTCTGGTTCACCCTCATCGGCCTCGGCTCGATGTGCATGCTGGTCGCCTACGACCGCATCGTCCGGAAGGCGCACCGCGAGCCCGACTTCTCGTTCAACACGCACGGACGCCGCTGGGTGCAGGCGGTGGTCGTGCCGACCGCGCTGATCGTGACGGGCTGCGCCGTCTACCAGGCGGTCGGGCTCGTGCAGGCCGACAAGACCGTCATCGAGGTCGTCCTCGGCTCGCTCGCGTTGAGCGCGAACGCGGCGCTGCTCCTCGCGCTCGCGATCGCCTCCTTCGTCATGGACGAGGAGAAGATCGACGACGCGCCCCCGAAGCCCGTCGAATTCTGACGACCACCGCGAGCCCGAGCAGCGCGAGCCAGCCGGGCGTCGCGGGCCGCGCGCCGACGCGGCAGCCGCAGCCGTCGCCCCCGCCGTCGCCCCCGGGGCCCGCGTCGACGCCCGCCGTCGCGGCGTCGGGGCCCACGACGGCCCCGTCCGACGGCGTCGACCCGCCGTCCGCGTCCGGCACCCCCGCGTCGGTCCCGGGCGGATCGATCGCCACGCGCACGCGCGCCTCGAGCGAGAGGTCGAACGACAGATCCGACGAGCTCCCGTTCGCCTGCTTCACGATGACCGCGATCACGTGCTCGCCCGCCGGCAGCAGCGACGGGTCGAGGTCGAGCGTGAGCACCTCGTTGTCCGACGAGGTGGCCGACGCGAAGGTGTCGTGCCCGACTCCGTCGTCGACGTTCGCGCCGCCGACCATCACGCCGTCGACGAAGAGCGCGAAGCCGTCGTCGAACACGACGCGCGCGCTCAGCGACAGGAGGTCGCCGTCGACGGTGACGGTCCGCCGGAAGTACGCGCTCGGGACGTTCGGGTCCTCGTCCGCGAGCACCGTGGCCTCGTCGCCGTCGCCGTAGCCGAGCTGCGCCGGTCCGCTCGACCAGCCGCCCGTCGTCGTGAGCCAGTCCGCGGCCGGCGCGGCGGCGTCGTCCCAGTACTCCCAGACGCCGCCGGCGGGGACGAGCGTCACGTCGGTCTCGGCCGACAGGGTGAACGCCCGGGCGCTCGTCCCGGAGCGCGCGGCGTCGACGGTGTCGGTCACCCGGACGCGCCCCTGCGTCGTCATCCGTCGCGGCGAGCTCCAGGTCAGCGCGCCGTCGTCCGCGGTCCGATCCGCGATCACCGTCCAGGACGCGCCGTCGTCGAGCGAGTACTCCACGCGGACCTCGCCGCTGCCCGCGCCCACCGAGGTCCACAGCACCTCGATGTCCGAGCCCGCGAGGTAGCTCCCGCCCGAGGGCGCGGTGACGAAGATCCCGTCCTCTTTGACGAGCACGACCTCGTCGGTGACCGCGCCGTCCGCGCGCACGTTGCGCAGGGTCAACAGCCCGCCCTCGACGTCGACGAGGCAAGACCCGTTGGCGATCTCGGTGAACGCCATCAGCGGGTGACGACCGGTCCCGCCCACGCCCGTGCCGCCGTGACCCGCAACGACGTAGAGCGTGCCCGCCTCGGACGCGTAAGGCCCGTCGCCTGTCGGCCGGCCGTCGCCCGAGTCGACGATCGCCGCGGTCGCGCCCCCGCCGGGCAGCCCCGCGTAGTAGCCGCCACGCAGCAGGTACGAGCGCTCGTAGATGTGCGAGTGCCCCGCGAGGATCAGGTCGACCCCCGCCGCCTCGAGCACGGGCAGGACCTGACGGCGCATGTCCTCTTGCTGCGACTCGTCGTCCTGGTGCGTCCCGTCCGTGTAGGGCGGGTGATGCCAGTACGCGATCAGCCACTCCGCGTCCGCCGCGGCGAGGTCCATCTCGAGCCACTGCACCATCGCCCCCATCGGGCTGCGCGGCGAGTCGTAGGAGTCGAGCACGATGAAGTGCACGTTCGCGTAGTCGAACGAGTAGTACGCCTCGGTGCCCGAAGGCACGCCACCAGAGCGACCGTCCGTGGGCAGCACGTAGCCCTCGTAGTACGGGCCCGACTCGGTGGCCGAGTCGCTGCTCGCGCCCTCGTGGTTGCCGAGCGCCGGCCACACCGGCGTGTTGGACAGCAGCGGCGCGTACATGTCGTAGAAGCCGACGTCGAACTCGCTGGTGGTGCCTCGGTCGTAGGCCATGTCGCCGACGTGGACGAACAGGTCGGGCGGCAGGTCGGCGGCCTCGGCGCGCATCGCGTCGAACACGTTTCGTTGCGCGGTGCCGCCCGTCCCGGAGTCACCGACGACCCAGAAGCGGAAGCCGCCCCGCGTGCCGGCGACGGGCGCGGTCGTGAAGTGCTGGTTCGGATCGCCGGACGTCGCGGGGGGACACGCGGCGTGGCCGACCGAGTAGAAGTAGCGCGTCGCCGGGGTCAGGCCGGTGACCCGCGCCTCGAGCTGATCGACGGCGCCGAAGCGGGTGACGCGAGCGGGGACGATGTCGTCGAGCGCGTCGGGCGAGGCGCCGTAGCAGACGTTCGGAGGCGGGTCGGTGTCCGAGCGCCAGACGATCGTCATCGCGTCCTCGGACGCGCTCTGGAGGTACGGCGCGCGAGGGCTCTGCGCGGCGGCGGGGGCGGCGGCGACCAGCGCCAACCAGAAGGCGACGCGCTTCATCGGCCGGCTCCCAGGCTCGAGAGGAGCTGCCGGGGGACGACCCAGGCCGGCGCGAGGCGGGCGGCGCGCTCGAGGTCGAGCCGCGCGCCCGCGCGGTCTCCGCTCGCGAGGCGCACCTGTGCGCGCTCGCTGTACGCCAGCGCGCTGCCGCGGCGCTCCACCGCCCTGTCGGCGCCAGCGCGCGCCCGCGCGAGCGTCGCGACCGCCTCGGCCTCGCGCCCCGCGTCGCGCAGGATCGAGGCCCGCAGCAGCTCCCAGCGAACGCTCGGTCGCGCCGCCGCGAGCGCGTCCAGGTGCGCCAGCGCCACGTCGTAGCGCCCCATCCGTCGCGCGAGCTCCGCCGCCTCGACGCGCAGCACCGCGCTCCCCGTCCGGCGCGCGCCGGCGTCCAGGATCCGCGCCGCCTCGTCGAGCCGGGACAGGCGCTCGAGGAGGTGCGCCGCGCGCACGTCCAGCTCGATGGCGGGCGCGACCGCGGACGCGGCGAGGTAGTCCTCGAGGGCCAGCGCGCGAGCCCCGCGCTCCTCGCGCAGCTCGCCGCGGAGGGTCAGCGAGGGGCCGTCGAGCGCGTCGCGGAGCGCGTCCTCCGCGGCGTCCGGTCGCCCCGTCGCCACGAGCGCGCGCGCGCGCCAGTAGGGAGCGCGCGGATCGGTGGGCGCGAGCGCGTCGAGCAGATCGAGCTCGGCGAGCGCCTCACCGGGTTGGCCGCTCTCGACCAGCTCGACGACGAGGCCGAGGCGCGCCTCGGGGTCGCCGGGTCGCGCGTCCGCTCGCTCGCGGGCGCGCAGGACGCGCTCCGCACCCGTTCGATCGGCCTGCGCGGTCGTGCCGAGGCCGGCCGACAGCACCAGGATCCCGACGATCCAACCCACCCGTCGCGTCATCCGGATCTCATACCGCGGATGACGCGGGCGGCGTAGTGGAGGCTACAGCCCGTCGAGCGAGCTGAGGTCGACGCTCGGTCCGCTCGAGCCGCCGCCGCCACCACCGCGACGCGGCCGCGAGCGGCGCACCTGCGCGGCGTTGCGGGCGCGCTCCGCGGCCGCGGCCTCTTCCTCGCGACGGCGCTGCTCGTCCTGGATCCGCTGCGCGGCGGCCTCGGCCTGGGTCCGCGCCTGGGCGGCCCGACGCTGCGCCTCCTCGGCCTCGCGCGCGGCGCGCGCGGCCTGCTCGGCCTGCTCGGCCTGCGTCGCGGCGGCGATCCGCGCCCGCTCGGCCTCGGCCTCGCGCGCGGCGAGGTACGGCGAGACGGCGCCGAAGTAGACGCCGACGAGGCCCGCCATGAGCAGGACGATCACGCCCGCCACGAGGCCCGGGTGGATGCCCTTGCGCTTCTTGGCGACCTCGCGGGCCTGCGCTTGCTGCGACTCGAGCATGGCGGCCTGCTCGGCGAGGCGGCGCTCCTGCTCCTTCTCGAACTCGATGCGGAGGCGCTCCTCCTCGTCGGCGCGGGCGCGCGCCTCCTCGAGGGCGGCGAGGCGGCGCTCTTCGGCGAGCCGGGCCTCCTCTTCCTCGCGCCGCTTGCGCTCTTCCTCTTCGCGACGCGCGCGCTCCTCGGCCTCGATCCGCGCGCGCTCGGCCTGGGCCTGGTCGCGGACGGCCTCCTCCTCCGCCTCGATTCGCTCTTCCTCGAGGTTCATCAGCTCCTTGAGGTTGAAGAGGACGGAGGATTCCTTCTTGTCGGACATCGAGCGCTCCTGATGGTGCCTGGGGGCCGGGGTGCTCCCGGATGATGGAATCTGCGCGCCCACGGATCAACGTCGACGTGCTTCGAGCCTCGCCTTGGACCCGCTCTCTGGCGGATCATTGGCGATGAGGAAGGATAACGCTCAACCCGGCGACGTCAGGAAAGCGGCCTTCGAAACGCAGCGCGCGAGGGTCGAGGTAGACGTCCGCGGGCGGCTTGTGCGCCGGGAACCGGACGCGGCCGAGCACGTGCTCCGACACGCCCGAGGCGCGGAGCCAGGCGCGCGTGGCCACGTCCTCGCCGTCACGCGCGTCGGCCGAGCCGACGATCGCGACGCGGAACCGCTCCGCGGCGTCCTCGAGCCACGCGGCCGCCCCGGGGCGAAGATGCCCCGAGGCGTCGCGGAGCACGTCGAGCGAGACGGCGAGGGTGCGCCCTCGGCCGCCCGGCCCTACCGGACGCACGTCGGCCACGGGTCGCTCAGCGAGTAAGCGAGCCTTGGCCGACGCGACCTCGTCCGGCGAGATCGTTCCGTCGAGCGAGAGGCGCGCGAGCGCCTCGAGCGCCTCGACGAGTCGATGGGTTCGAGCCTCGACTACCAATCGCCGTGGTAGTCGTCGAAGCGGCGCCGATTGCCACCACCCCGACGCTTGCGTCCGCCGCCGCCCTCGCCGCGCGGATCGCCCTCTTCCTGGTCCTTGTTGCGGGCGCCCTTCTTCTTGACCGTGCCCGAGCCGCCGTTGTGACGCTTGCGTCCCGCCGGCTTGGCGTTCGGATCGAACGGGGTCGAGCTGCCGCCGCCGCCGGGGCCGCCGCCACCCCCGCCGCCGCCACCGCCGCCGCCATAGCCGCCACCGCCGCCGCCGCCGCCGGCGTATCCGCCGCCGCCGCCGCCGCCGTAAGCACGGCCACCCTCACCCGGACCCCGCCGCTCGACGGGCGGGTAGTCCCGGCCACCGGGGCGTCCACCGCCACCGCTGGGCGGTCCCCCCGGGCGCCTCTCGGGGCCACGCGGCGGCCCGCCCGGGCCTCCGCGTCGCTCCTGCGCCTCGTTGACACGGATGGCGCGTCCGTCGACGTCCGCCCCGTGCATGGATTCGATGGCCTTCTGGGAGGCCTCCGCATCGCGGAAGGTCACGAATCCGAATCCGCGCGATCGACCGGTCTCCCGGTCCGTGATCACGCGCGCATCGACAACTTCACCGTACGGTTCGAAGGCGGCGCGCAGGCTCTCGTCGCTAGTGGCCCACGCCAGGCCCCCCACGAACAGCTTGTTACTCATCTCTCGTTCGTCTCTCTCATCTTGTTTCGGAGAGGGATCACCATGATCCCCCTCGCCCCGCCCGGCGGCAGCTCCCCCGGTCGTACTTCAGATCTCGTCACTTTCGCCCGCTTGAGTCAACCCGCCCGCGTCGCTTTTTTGACCGCGTGGGGCCCGCGGAGGTGGGAATGCGGGCCCGGAGCGGCGACGTTCCGCTCGCCGTGGTCGGTCGACGGGACTGGATCGCGTGCGCCGCGCTCGGGCTCGTCGCGCTGCCGACGACGGCGCGCGCGCGCGTCCCGGGGCTGCCTTCGCTCGATCTCGGAGGCCTCCCGACGCGCGTCACGGCGCACCCCGAGCTCGCGGCGCGGCTCGGCTTCGCGTCCCTGCACGTGAAGCGCGACGACGAGGCGGGCGACGTCTTCGGCGGCAGCAAGGCGCGCAAGCTCGAGCGCGTGCTCGCCGACGCGCGCGATCGCGGTCACCGCGCCGTGCTCACCTTCGGCGGCGCGGGATCGAACCACGCGCTCGCCACCGCGATCCACGCCGGCCGCCTCGGGATGAGCGCGCACCTCGTGCTGCTCCCCGAGCCCCCGAGCCCGCACGTGCGCGAGCACCTGCTCGCCGCCGCGCACGCGGGCGCGCACTTGCACGCGGGCACGCGCGCCCACCGCGACGATCCCGCGCTCGCGGTCGCCGACTTCGCGGCCGCGGACGCGCCGTACGTGATCCCGCCGGGGGGCACGTGCCCGCTCGGGACCGTGGGCTACGTCGACGCGGGCTTCGAGCTCGCGCGTCAAGTACAGCAAGGAATCTTGCCCCCGCCCGACGTGGTCTACGTCGCGGCCGGCACGACGGGCACGGCCTCGGGGCTGTGGATCGGGCTGCGCGCGGCCGGGCTCACGTGCCGGGTCGTGGCGGTCCGCGCCTCCGGTCGCGCGACGGCGACCCGGGCGCGGGTCGAGGCCGAGGTCGCGGCCACGCACGCCGTGCTGCGCGCCGCCGATCCGCGCTCCCCCCCGACCCCGCTCGACGCCGGGTTCGTGCTCGAGCACGGCTTCGCGGGGGCCGGCTACGCGCGGCCGACGGAGCGCGGTCGCACGGCCGCGGCGCTCGTCGGCGAGGCGCTCGAGCTCGACGGCACGTACACCGAGAAGGCGTTCGCGGCGCTCGTCGCGAACGACCCGGGCGAGGCGGTGCTCTTCTGGCACACCTTCGATCCGCGGCGGCCGCCGATCGGCCGAGCGACGCCCGCGGACCTGCCTCGAGGCCTTCGAGCGTACGCGCGGGAATGAGCCGCGCTCGCGGCGACGTTGCCCATCACCATGCGCGCGATCCCCTTCGCTTGCGTGCTCCTCCTCGCCTCGAGCGCCTCGGCGCAGGGGTGGGAGTCCGTGCCCGACGAGCCCGTCGAGCGCACGGCGGAGCACTATCCCGAGACCAACGAGCGGGCCCACTCGCTCTACTACCCCGTGGTCGCCGGTCGCGGCGGGGGCTACCTCGGGGTGGGGAGCCAGCAGAGCTACTCGATCGCCGCGGCGCAGGGCGCCGACCCGATCGTGCTCGTGGACTACGACCCCGTGGTGACGCGGCTGCACCGCGCGCTCGTGGTCCTCGTGGCGAGCTGCCCGGACGTCGCGTGCCTGCGCGCGCGCCTGCGCCCCGAGTCCGAGCGGGAGAGCGCCGCCGCCATCGCGACCGCGCTCGGCGACGGCTGGTCGGCCCAGCGCACGACCCGCGAGTTCCGCGTCCATCGGCCGCTGCTCGCCCGGCGGATCGACGAGCTCGGCCGCGAGGAGAGCTGGGTCAGCCGCGACGACTGGTACACACACATCCGAGGGCTGGCGCGGCGCGGGCGGATCATCGCGCGCATCGCGGACCTGCGCGGCGACGCCACGCTGCCCGCGGTCGCGCGGGTCGCGCGCGCGGAGGGGGTGAGCTTCCGCGTGGTCTACCTCTCGAACGCGGAGGAGTACTTCTCGTACGGGCCGCAGTTCCTCCAGAACGTCTCCGGGCTGCCTCACCCCGAGGACGCGGTCGTGCTCCGGACGCTGCGCGATCGCCGGCTCCCCCGCGCGAGCGGCGACTCCATGTGGCACTACGACGTCGAGCCGCTCGACGACCTCGTGACCCGCATCCGCGACCACGGCTACGCGGACTCGAGCTGGATCGTGAACGACCTGCTGCGCTCCGAGGTGGCGCACGGTCCCGACGGGTCGAGCCGCCTCGACGCGCGGACCCCCGCGGCGGCCGCGCCCTCGAGCCGGCGCTGGTGGCTCGAGCAGACGGCCCCGCGACCGCCGAGCGGGGGCCGCGCCCGCGGGCCGTCGCGCATGCTCGTGGCGACGCGGCGCGCGATCCTCCCGGCGCTCGACCCGACGCGGCAGCGCCAGGTGCGCGCGCTGGACCTCGAGGGCTCCGGCCTCTCGCGCCTTCGCGACGCGCGCCTGCCCCCGGACCCGCGGACGGGCGCCGCGTTCGTGCTCTCCGGGGAGCCGGGGGAGGCGGCGTCGACCCTCGTGCCCGAGCCCGAGAACAACCTGCAAGCCATGTTGCTCGACGCCCTCGCCCGAGAGGTCCTCCCGACGCTCTACGCGCGCGCCGGCGCGGACGACGTCGCGGCGTCCTTGCGCGAGGCGCCGGCCGCCGCCGATCTCTACGCCGCCTACCGCATGCGCGAGCGCCTCCTCGAGGTGTGCCCTCCGGGCGCCCGCGCCGCGGGGCCGCTCGGCCGAGCCACCCGCGCGTGCCGCCACGCGTCGCGGATGGTGCAGCCGGTGCCGACCGCGCGCGCTCGGCCGAGCTGGTCGTCGCAGCAGGCGCGGCTGGGTCGCTCGGTCCGGGGGGTCGCGCGCGAGGCGAGCGCGGATCCGGAGGCCGCCGACGCCCTCGTCGCCGCGCTCGGCCGCCTCGCGGCGGTGGCGACCGCCATCTCCGAGTGAGGACGCGCGACTGTCGCCTGCGGGAGGCCACCTCGCCCCAGAGGGGGCCCATCGACCCCAGCGGCGCGAGCCCGTCGACCACGCAGATCGCCCACGAATTCGGCGAATCGTCGATCCGGGCGGCTGGGTTCGAACACCCCAGCGACCTCGTCGTCGCGCGATGGGCGCGGCGGGATCGCGGGTTGCAAGAGCAGGCGTTCAGCCATGCGTACCACCCTCGCCCTCGTCGCCTCGCTCACGCTCTCCGGCTGCCTCGGGATGCTCAGCGGCACCGACGAGATGCCCGTGGACGGCGATCCCACGATGACGCCGCCCCCGGAGGGCAGCTGGGATCTGTCGATCGACACGAGCGCGAGCGACATCTACCTCGAGCCGGCGACGACCACGTCGACCATCCGCGGCCACATCACGGCCTCGGAGGGCGTGCAGCGCGCCGAGCTCGGCCCCGCGGGGACGCCCTCGGCCGCGCCGGTCGACACGGCCGGGAGCTTCAGCGCGCCGATGACCGTCGGGCCCGGCTACTCGCTCGTGGAGGTGCGCGGCTACGACCAGGCGGGGCACATGGCGAACGGCCACCGCTCGGTGCTGCGCGCGGACTACGCGCCCGAGTGGGAGCTGCTCGGCGACACCGCGGTGATCGCGGCGGACGCGGCGATGCTCGACGCGCTCGGCTCGAGCGCGGGCGCGCTCCTCGGCGGCATCGACCTCGCGTCCTTCGTGACGGTGGGCTCGCCGCTGATGGAGAACAGCACCTGCCACCTCTACGTCGACAGCGTCACCGCCGGCACCCCGACGCTGTCGCTCTCGCCGACCGAGGACGGACGGCTCCGCGCGACCGCGCGCGTGCCCGACATCGCGGTGGGCTTCAGCGGCAACTGCAACGCGCTCGGCACCGCGATCACGGTCCGGGAGGGGAGCGAGGCGGACGAGACGACGGTCGAGCTGTCGATGATCCTCGAGCCGATCCCGCCGCCGCCGGGCGAGTGCGTGAGCGGCTTCACCGCGACCGACGTGAACCTCCAGATCACGTCCTTCGATCTCGACCTCCGCCTCGCGGGCTGCGGGCTGCTCTGCCTCGCCGGCGAGCTGATCGGCGAGATCGCCGAGGGCGCGGTCAAGGGCATGATCGAGGACCGGTTCATGGGTCAGGTCGGCCCCCTCGTGGACCCGCTCCTGCGCGACCTGCGGGTGCTCGACGAGACGACGACGATGGACTTCCTCGAGACGCCGGTGGAGGTCGGGCTGTGCCTCACCGGGCTGAGCCCGTCGCCCGAGGGTCAGCTCATGGCGAGCATCGGGACGCGCGTGCGCGGACCCGGCGGCGTGGGCCTCGCGGCGCCCGGCGCGCCCTACCTCGCGGCGACCCCGCCGCCGGGGCGGGCCGGGACGATGCAGCTCGACCCGGCGCTGGTGTCGCAGATCCTCTTCAGCGTCTGGAACGGCGGCGCGTTCGCGCTCCCGGACGTGTCGGCGCTCGGAGGCGACGACGGCGGCGGCGACGGCCTCGGCTTCACCATCGACACGCTGACGGGGCTCGTGCCTCAGCTCCGGCCGATGATCCAGGACGGTCGGATCATGCGCGGCGCCCCCCTCGTGATCGGCGTCGACGCGCAGATGGCCCCGCTCGTCCGCGCCGCGAACCCCGAGGAGGCGGCGGCGGGCGTCGACATGTTCATCGAGCTCGGCGACCTGCGCCTGTCGCTCGGCACCGCGGGCGGGACGCTGTTCGAGATCGGGACCCACGTGGTGCTCGCGCTCTCGCTCGAGCCGACCGCGGACGGCGCGCTCGCCCCCGTGCTCGTCGAGAGCGCGAGCTCGTCGACGACGTGGATCGTCGACTCGGCGATCCGCGGGCTGCCGTCGCGCAGCGCCGACTCGCTCACCGACCTGGTCAACGGGCTCATCGTCTCGCAGCTCTCGCCGCTGCTCTCGGGCGCCGCGATCACCCTCCCCGACCTCGGCGTGCCGCTCGCCGTCGGCGACGTCTCCCCGGATCCGGGCGGCTACCTGGTGGTCGAGCTGAGCGTCGGCGCGACGCCGCCCCCGGCCCCCTGATCGGCGGCCATCACGGGCGCGCGGGCGCGCCGAGCCGGGCGTCGATCCACGCCACGATGGCGCGCCGGACCACGCGCGGCGCGGGTCGGAACCCGAGCGGCGCGAGGTCGTCCGCGGTCGCCTGCGGCAGCACGTAGAGGATCGCGTCGTCGCTCGGCGGGAGCATCGCGCCGGCCATCGGGCTCGCCGCCGCGACGGGCGGGATGGTCTCCCCGGCGGCCTGGGCGATCTCGCCGCCGAACAGCTCCTGATCCCACGCGCGGCGGAACGCCATCACCTCCGCCTCGGTGAGGCCCGCGGCCGCGAGCGACGCCGCGAGCGCGTCGCTGCCCGCCTGGCTCGGCGAGCTCGGGACGGGGATCGCGATCGACGAGCCGGGCTGCGGGGCGGGGACGACGCTCACCTGCCGGGTGCTCCGCTGGACCCGCACGATGCTCCCCGGGATCGGTGCGGCGCCGCCGTGCGTGATCCGCAGCGCGGTGCCGGCGGGCGCGATGGTGAGCGGGAGCGAGGGCGCGCCACGGATCTCGCCGCGATAGAAGAGGTGGTCGAACGCGGCGCCGCCGTGGCGGAGGCACGCGCCCTCGCGCGTCTCGACCGTCGCGAGGGTCGTCGCCTCGCAGGCGTCCGGGCCCTGGATGGTGTCGCAGGGCGGCTCGGCGGCGGTCGGGTAGCGAGACCCCGCGCAGTCGCCCTCCTCGACCCCGACGGCGCGCCACGTGAGGTGCGCGCGCTCGCCGTCGAGCTCGCCGAGCGGCCAGTGCTCCACGACCCGGCCGTTGGCGATGCGGACGTCGACGTCGACCGACAGGGGGCCCTCGCCGCGGCGGTGGAAGTAGAGGACCGGCTTGGCCATCGGCATCGGGATCGGGGCGAGGTGCGGACCCGAGAGCATCACCTGATCGGACAGCGTGCCGCGCACGAGGCCCCACTCGTGGACCTCGTAGGAGACCGGCTCGGGCGGCGGCGAGGGCTCCGCGACGGAGTCCGAGCCGGGCACCGGGTCGGGGGTTGGCTCGCTGGCGCCGCAGGCGCTGCAAGCCGCGAGGGCGCTGCCGAGGAGCGCGACCGAGAGGCGGGCGTTCATGACGCACCATACCGACTCGAGGGGCCGTACCTTGGCTGCTCGCGCCGACCGGCCCCGAGATATGCTCGCGCTCATGAGAACCCTCACCCTCGCCGCCGCGCTCTGTCTCGTGCCCGCGGTGGCGTCCGCGGATCGCGTCCCCCCACCGCCGAGCGACTGCCCGCGGGGCTCCATCGCGCAGACGTCCCACTCCGGTCCGACCTGCGAGCCCAGCGTGTGCGCGTCGACGGCCGACTGCTCGGGCGACACGCCGGCGTGCGAGGAGGTCGCGCTGTGCGTGGAGTCCGAGACCTACACGCCCGGCGGCCACGGGACCGACGGGCAACCGGCGCAGCGCGACGTCGCGCGGGGCGCGTGCGTGGACGGCGCGTGTCCCGGCGGCGGCACCTGTCGCGTCGCCCAGCGCTGCGTCGCCGCGTCGGCTCCCGCGGCCGGGAGGGCCGCGCCGACCCGCGAGGAGCCCGAGGCCGAGGAGACCGAGGCCGAGGAGAGCTCCGAGGAGGGCTCCGGCGGCTGTCACGTCAGCGCGAGCCGCTCTGGATCCCTGCTCGGCCTCGTCCTCGTGGCCGGCCTCGTCGCCCTGCGGCGCCGGAGGCTGCCCCTCAGCGGAACTCGTTCATGAGCTTCTGCAGGGCGTCCTGGCCCGGGCAGAGCTCCTCGAACGGCACGTTCACGAGCGCGGTGTCGCTCGTGTTGCTCATCTCGTGCATGTCGGACTCGCCCTCCTCGAGGTAGAGGAGCCCGGTCGCGACCTCGCCCGCCTTGGCGAGCTTGCGCAGGTGCAGATACGCCGCGTCGCGGTCGGTCGGGTCGTACCCCGGCTCGACGCTGCGGAGGGTGACCAGGCTGCCGTCGTGCAAGCGGACTTGACGGGCCTCGCCCTCGCCCTGCTTCGTCTCGATCGGCGTGCGGAGCGGCACGAGGTCCGCCTCGACGACCTCGTGGTAGTGCTCGCGCGTGTACATGTAGCTCTTGGTCGAGCCCTGGTGGTCGTTGAAGGTCACGCACGGCGAGATCACGTCGACGAGCGCGAAGCCTCGGTGACGGAGCGCGGCCTCGAGGATCGGGACGAGCTGCGCCTTGTCGCCGCTGAACGAGCGCGCCACGAAGGTGGCGCCGAGAGTCAAGGCGAGCATCGCGGGGTCGATCGGCTGCTGCCGGTTGACCTGCCCGCGCTTGGCCTTGGTGCCGACGTCCGCGGACGCCGAGAACTGGCCCTTGGTGAGGCCATACACGCCGTTGTTCTCCAGCACGTACGTGAGGTTCACGTTGCGCCGGATCGCGTGGCAGAGCTGGCCGAGCCCGATCGAGAGCGAGTCGCCGTCGCCGCTGATGCCGATGTACACCAGCTCTCGGTTCGCCGCGGCGGCGCCCGTCGCGACGGACGGCATGCGGCCGTGGACCGAGTTGAAGCCGTGGGCCTCGCGCAGGAAGTACGTGGGCGTCTTGGACGAGCAGCCGATGCCGGAGAGCTTCACGACCCGGTGCGGCTCGATGTTCAGGCGCCAGAACGCCTGGATGATCGCGGCGGTGATCGAGTCGTGACCGCAGCCGGCGCAGAGCGTCGACAGCGAGCCTTCGTAGTCGCGGACGGTGAGCCCGTGCGCGTTCTTCTCGAGGCGCTTGTGGGCGACCGAGGGCTTGGCGATGTAGCTCATGCCTGCGCACCCTTCATCTTCGGGAGCATCCCCGTGGACTCGCGCGCGTCGCCGTTGCCGCGCACCCGCTGGATGCCCTGCATCACGACCGCCTTGCTCAGCGGCATGCCGCCGTAGTCGACGACGCTGGAGATCCGCTCGCGCTCGATCCCGGTCTCGAGCAGCAGGAGCCGGTGCAGCTGACCGTCGCGGTTCTGCTCGACGACGTAGTTGTGCTCGTGCTCGCGCAGGAACGCCTCGACCTCGTCGGGGAACGGGAACGCGCGGACGCGCATGTAGTCGACCGCGACGCCAGCCGCGCGGTAGGCGGCGACCGACTCGCGGACGGCGCCGTCGCAGCCGCCGAGGCTCACGATCCCGAAGCTCGCCTCGCCGGGATCCCGATCGATGACGGGCTGCGGCACCTTGGTCTTGGCCGACTGGATCTTGCGCTTGATGCGGTCGACGACCTCGACGTACTTCGCCGAGTCCTCGGTGTACTTGCCGTACTTGTCGTGGCCCGAGCCGCGCGTGAAGTAGGCGCCCTTCGGGTGCACACCCGGGAGCGTGCGGTAGCCGATCTCGTCGCCGTCGACGTCGAGGTAGCGGTAGAAGGCCTCGAGGTCCTCGAGCTGCTTGGCGGAGAGCACCTTGCCGCGGTCGGGGCGGTAGGCGTCGTCCCACTGGAGCTTCGGGACCATCCAGTCGTTCATGCCGATGTCGAGGTCGGAGACCACGAAGATCGGCGTCTGGAAGCGCTCGGCGAGGTCGAACGACTCCCGCGCCATCGTGAAGCACTCGCTCGGGTCGGCGGGGAAGAGCGCGATGTGCGCGGTGTCGCCGTGCGAGGCGTAGATGTTGGAGAGGATGTCGCCCTGCTGCGTGCGGGTGGGCATCCCCGTCGAGGGGCCGACGCGCTGGACGTCGAAGAGCACGCAGCCGATCTCGGCGTAGTAGGCGAGGCCGATGAACTCGTTCATCAGGCTGACGCCGGCGCCGCTCGTGCTGGTGAAGGAGCGGGCCCCGGCCCAGGCCGCGCCGATCGTGATCCCGATCGCGGCGAGCTCGTCCTCGGCCTGCAGGATGATGTAATTCGCCTTGCCGTCCTCGCGGTGGCGGAACTTCTTGCAGAACTTCGTGAAGCCGTCGAACAGCGAGGTCGACGGGGTGATCGGGTACCACGCGCCGACGGTCGCCCCGGCGTAGACGCAGCCGAGCCCGGCGGCCGTGTTGCCGTCGATGAGGATGTAGTCGTCCGTCGCGTGCAGGGACTTGGCGCGGATGGGGAGCGGGCACTCGAAGTGCTCGCGGGCGTAGTCGGCGCCGAGGCCGATCGCGACGAGGTTCGCGTCGATGAGGTGCCGCTTGGCCGCGAACGTCTCCTCGAGCATCCCGCGCACGACCTCCATGTCGAGGTCGAGGAGCGCCACGATCGCCCCGACGTACGCGATGTTCTTCATCAGGATGCGCGTGCGCGCGCCGTCGAACTTCTCGGTGCAGAGCTGCGCGAACGGGACGCCGAGGTAGTGGATGTCCGTCCGGGCGGTCAGCGCCGGGTCGAGCGGCCACGTCGAGTCGTAGAGGAGCCAGCCGCCCGGAGCCACGTCGGCGACGTCGCGCGCGTACGTCTCGGCGTTCATCGCGACGACGAGCTCGAAGTCCGCCTTGCGCGCCACGTGACCGGCGCCGTTGACGCGGATCTCGTACCAGGTCGGGAGCCCCTGGATGTTCGACGGGAAGATGTTCTTGCCGCTGATCGGGATGCCCATGCGGAAGATCGCCTGCATGAGCATGCCGTTGGCGCTCGCCGAGCCGGTCCCATTCACCGTCGCGATGCGCATCGCGAAGTCGTTCACTCGAGTCTGTTCGCCCATCGCTGGCCTACTTCGCGTGCGGAATCTTCAGGTCCATCTTGGCCATGTCCCACGCCGCGGTCGGGCACCGCTCCGCGCAGAGGCCGCAATGCACGCAGACGTCCTCGTCCTTGACCATCACCCGCTTGGTCTGCGGCAACGCGTCCGAGACGAAGAGCGGTTGATCGAGATTGGTGGCGGGCACGGTGAGCGCGAGCCGGAGCTTCGACTCCTCGGCGACCGGCGTCATCGTCAGGCAGCTGGTCGGGCAGATGTCGATGCAGGCATCGCACTCGATGCACTTCGATGACGAGAAGTCCGTCTGGATGTCGCAGTTGAGACACCGCCGGACCTCGAGCGCGGTCTGGTCCGGATCGAAGCCGAGCTCGACCTCGAGCGAGAACTCCTTGAGCCGCGCCGCGAGATCGACGTGGGTCATCTTGGAGCGGGGCTTCGGGTTGTAGCTGTTGGCGTAGCTCCACTCGTGCAGCCCCATCTTCGAGCTGGTGAGCTCGAGGGCGTTGGGCGCGCGGTCGGTGAGCGACTTGCCCTGGCAGTACTTGTGGATCGAGATGGCCGCCTGCTGACCGTGCGCGACGGCCCAGATGATGTTCTCGGGACCCCACGCCGCGTCGCCGCCGACGAAGACGCCCGGGCGGTCGGTCATGAAGGTGGTCTTGTCGACCTTCATGAGGCCCCACTCGTCGAACTCGATCCCGATGTCGCGCTCGACCCAGGGGAACGCGTTGTCCTGACCGATGGCGAGGATCACGTCGTCGCAGTCGATGACGGTGTCGCCGACGGTCTTGCTGCGGAGGCGGCCCTTGTCGTCCTCGTGCCACTCGACGATCTCGAAGCGCATGCCGACGAGCTTGCCGTCCTTCAGCACGAACTCCGCGGGCGAGTGGTTCTCGATGATCTCGACCTGCTCCTCCTCGGCGTCCTCGAGCTCCCAGGGCGACGCCTTGAAGTAGCGACGGTCCTTGCGGGCCATGACCTTCACCGAGGTGCCGCCGAGCCGGATGGAGCTGCGGCAGCAGTCCATCGCGGTGTTGCCGACGCCGATCACGAGGACCTTCTCGCCGATCTTCTCGACGTGGCCGAAGTGCACCGCCTCGAGCCACTCGATGCCGATGTGGACGTTGGCGCTGGCCTCCTGGCGGCCGGGCAGGTCGAGCTCCTTGCCCTTGGGGGCGCCGGTGCCGACGAACACGGCGTCGAAGCCGCCCTCGTCGAGGAGGGCCTTGAGGCTCTCGATGCGGTGGTCGTAGTGGACCTTCGCGCCCATCCGGAGGACGTAGTCGATCTCGGTGTCGAGGACCTCGGCGGGGAGGCGGAACGAAGGGATGTTCGTCCGCATCAGGCCGCCGGGCTTGGGGAGCGCCTCGAAGATGGTGACGTCGTAGCCGAGCGGCAGCAGGTCGTTGGCGACCGTCAGCGAGGCCGGGCCGGCGCCGATGAGCGCGACGCGCTTGCCGTTCTTCTCCTCCGGCGCGGTCGGCAGGAGGTGATCGACCTCACCCTTGAGGTCGGCCGCGACGCGCTTGAGGCGGCAGATCGCGACCGGCTTCTCCTCGACGCGACCGCGTCGACAGGCGGGCTCGCAGGGGCGATCGCACGTGCGCCCGAGGATGCCCGGGAAGACGTTCGACTGCCGGTTGAGCATGTACGACTCGGTGTACTTCCCCTGTGCAATCAGGCGGATGTACTCCGGGACGTTGGTGTGAGCCGGACACGCCCACTGGCAGTCGACGACGCGGTGGTAGTAGTCCGGATCCCGAGTGTCGGTGGGTTGCATCGAAACCTAGCGGCGGATTATTGGAGGGCCCGTTTGGGGACGCCAGCCCTTTCGTGAACAATTCCCGGACGCCGGTCAATCGACGGAGCGCGCGAAGCCCACGCTCTGGATGAGCTCGCCGCCGCTCGACGCCGCCGCCGGCTCGATGCGGTCGGCCAGCTTGGCCTCGAGCCGGAAGAGGGGGATGACGTCCTCGGCCCCCGCGGGGCCGGCCTCGAACGTCAGGTCCAGCGCCGCGTGGCCACGCACTCCGTCGGCGAGCGCGACCACGCTGAAGCCCTCGAGGCGCCCCCGACCCGAGATGGAGACGCCGGAGATCTCGAACGGGCGGACCCGCATGCGGACGTCCCAACCGATGCGCGCCCGGCGATCGGCGCCCTCCCCTTCGACGGCCAGGAGCGTCCATGTCCTGTCGATCTCGACCACCGCGAGCTCGATCGGCGGCGTGTTCCAGAGGACGGTGGGCTCGCTCCACGACTCGCCGACGCGGACGGGCTCGGGCGGGTACATCGGCTCGATCAGGCGGCTCAGCGCGAGCACCGCGGCGCTCAGCTGCCGGCGCTGCGGCGCGCCGGTGAGCTCGGGCCCCTCGACGAGGCGCCCACGCGGATCGACGAAAGACCGGACCTGCTGCTGCTCGAGCCCCGCCATCTCGGGCCCGGGCGACTGGGTCTGACCATCGGTCCGGTAGTCGATCGGCTCGTAGAGGAGGTAGCGGAGGACCGAGTAGCCCTCGTCCTGACCTTGCCGGCGCAGCTGCATGCGGGAGCGCCCCTCGAGCCGCACGTGGTGACCGCCGAGGTCCTCGATGGTGATGGTCTGGGTCCTGTCGTACTCGACGAGCGCGGTCGGCAGGGTGATGCGCAGCTCGATCGGGGCGTCGGCCGGAGCCGCGTCGGCCGCGTCGACCGCGGCGACGGAGGGCGCCGGAGCGGCGCCGCAGCCGAAGCAGGCCGCGATCGCGAACGGGAGGAAGGCGCGCACGCGGGTACAGAGACGTCCCAGGCCCGAGGATGTTTCAAACCGCGAGGTCGGGCAGGTGGGGCACACCGTCTGTAAGGCGCGCCGGACAACCGGCCTTCCCGAGACCGCTCGGGTCCGCGTGGGCGTAGCGGGCACGGTACCTGCTGTGGGGGGCGGCATGCCTCGACGCAGCCTTCTCTTGCTCGTGACGCTCTCGATCGGGTGCGACCCGTCCAGCTCTCCCGGCCTCACGGGCACCGACGCGGGCAGCCCCGTCGGATCCGACGCCGCGGCGGCCCCCGACGCGGGCCCCGACGGGTACGACGGCGCGGTGACCCTCCCGATGGCGGACGGCGGGCCTCCCGTTGGCGTCGACGCCGGCGCGCCCGCGCCGGTCGAGTGCGGCCCCATCGCGAGCGCGTTCGAGCTGTGCGAGGCCACCGACGACACGTGCTCGGCGATCTTCAGGGGCGGCGAGGGCTGCGCGGCGGTCTGCGCGGCGGCCGGCCTGACGTGCGTCGCGTCGCACGAGGATCTCGACGGCGCGTGCGCGGCGGACACGTCTCGTCCCGCGCTCGGCTGCGCCGACACGGGGCACGCCTCGGACCTCTGCGTCTGCGGCCGCGCCGCGGGCTGCGCCCCGCGCTGCGACGGTCGGAGCTGCGGCTCGGATGGCTGCGGCGGCACCTGCGGGAGCTGCGGCGCGGGCACGCGCTGCGAGGCGGGAGCGTGCGTGGCGGGGGCCGGTCCCACCGAGGACTGCTCGGGCTACCCGTACCGGGCCGACACGCTGCTCGCGGAGCTCGTCGGGTTCGGCCAGCACACGCGGGGCGGCGACCCGAGCCGCGTCTACCACGTGACCACGCGCTCGGGTGGGAGCGGCTCCGGGTCGCTGCGCGCCGCGCTCGAGAGCTCGGAGCCGTACTGGATCGTGTTCGACGTCGAGGGCGAGATCGATCTGGGCGACACCCCCGTGCGCCTGCGCTCCAACAAGACGGTCGACGGCCGCGGGCGCGACGTCCTGATCGACGGCGAGCTCATCATCTCGGGCGCGCGCAACATCATCCTCACCGACCTGCGGCTCACCAACTCGCACGGCGAGCGCTGCGTGCAGGACGGCGACGTCGTCGGCGTGCGCGGCGACGGGGCCACGACCCCGGAGGGCTACGCCACCCGCGACATCTGGCTCCACCACATGGACATGTACGCGGGCGGCGACGGCCTCTTCGACGTGCGCGGCGGCAGCCGGATCACCCTGAGCTGGTGCCACTTCCACGATCACAACAAGGGCTTCCTCATCGGCATGGAGACGGCCGGTGAGATCGAGGGCCGCATGCAGCGCATCACCTTCCACCACAACTGGTTCGACAGGATCACGAAGCGCGGCCCGTTCATCACCTACGGCTGGCTGCACTTCTTCGACAACTACGTTTTCCATTGGTACGAGTGGGCGGCGCGCTCGAAGTCCGAGGCGCAGTTCCTCTCGGAGAACAACGTCTGGGAGGCGCGCCCGGGCACCTACTGCTCGCCGCTGTCGCCCTGCCCCGATCCGAACGAGTGCGGCGACAACGACTACGTCGTCGACAAGCGCGCGATCATCGCGAACGAGGCGCCCGCCGGCTACGTGCGCTCGACCGGGGACGTCGCGCTCAACGACGCGGTGATCGAGGTCAACGGCGCCGACCGGGTGTTCGACGCGACCCGCGAGTACCCCTACTCGCTCGAGCCGACCACGGGGCTCGCGGCGCGGCTGATGGCGGAGACGGGGCCGCGCACGGCGTACTGCCGCTGACGCCGCCGAGGGTGCGCGGTCGCGCGAGCCCCTCGAGCAGCGCGACGAGGCGGTGGTCGCCGCGGGAGCGAGCGCCAGCCAGCGCCTCCGCGATCCTCTCGCGCACGCCGAGCGCGGAGGCGGCGCTCACACGCGACCGAGGTGCTCGACGATCGCAGCGTTGACCGTGTGCCCGTCGGTGAGGGGGGCCATGTGGCCGGCGCCTGGGAAGAACGACACCGTCGCGTTCGGCAGGTGCTCACCGAGGATCGCGACGACACGCCGCGCGGCGAGCGGCGAGCGCTCGGCGGTCATCAGCAGGGTCGGCGCACGGACCTCGCCGTAGCCGTCGTGCGGCGTGCGGTCGGCCGTCAGCGAGCGCACCTCCTGGTAGACCTTGCGCCCCACCGCGAGGAACGTCTCGCGCCCCGCGTCGCTCATCGCGGCCCACGAGCCCGGGCCCTGCCACCAGTCGATGAAGCGCTCGAGCCAGGGCTCCTGCCCCCCGACCGCGTCGTCGAAGAACGCCCCGTCGTCGTCCTCACGCTCGAGGTCGCGGATCCCCTCGGCGTCGTCGGTCGAGTAGAGCACCCCGAACGCGACCGGCTCGAACAGCGCGAGCGACAGGACGCGCCGCGGCTGGCGGCGCGCGAGGGTGAGCCCGACGAGCCCACCGTACGAGTGCCCGACCACGTGAGCGGGCCCGACCCCGAGCGCGTCGAGCAGCCCCTCCACGAGCGCCACGTCCTGATGGAAGTGGAAGTCCGCGTCGCGCGGGACCCCCGACGTCCCCGCCGTCCCGAGGAAGCTCGGAGCGATCACCCGATGCGCGCCCTCGAGCCGCCCCGCGAGACGCGTCCACTGCCGCGCCCCGAGGCCTCCAGAGTGCAGCAGCACCACCGGCGCCCCCTCACCCGCGTCGCGGTACTCGACGGAGTGCGAACCCAAATCGAGTCGAGCCATCCCGCGATCCTTCGCACGCCCGAGGCCCCGACGCGAATCGCGCCTCAGCTCCAGGGCTCGACGACGAGCTTGCCGCGGAGGCCGCCGCGCTCGAGGCGGGTGTGGGCGTCGGCGACCTCGGCGAGGGTGAGGCGCTCGGCCACGCCGGGGTCGATCTCGCCGCGCTCGAGGAGGCCGAAGAGGACGCCGAGGTCTTCGGCGAACGCCTCGGGGTGGGCGGTGCGCTCCTTGGTGATCGAGTAGACCCGGACGGACTTCCCGGGGACGAGCTTGCGCAGGTAGAGGCCGATGAAGTCGCGAACGGCCTTGGCCATGCTGGCCTTCTGGGCGGCGGCGGTCGCGCCGATGCCGATCAGTCGTCCACCGCGCCGCAGCGCGCGATGGCTGGGGCCGAAGCCCTCGGCGGCGACGCCGTCCACCACGACGTCGACGCCGCCCGCCTCACGAACGATCGCCTCCCAGCCGTCCCGCGGGAGGGGGCGCGCACCCGCCGCCTCGAGCGCGGGGTGGTGGTGCTCCCGCGCCGTCGCCCACACCTCGAGCCCCGCGCGCACGCCGAGCGCGATCAGCGCCTGGCCGACGGCGCCGTTGCCGCCTATCACCAGCAGCCGCTCACCGGGCTGGGCCCGCGCCGCGCGGTGCAGGCACTGGTAGGCGGTCACCCACGAGAGCACGAGGGTGGTCGCGCGCGCCGCGTCGACGCTCGGCGGCACCGCGACGAGGCCCGCGGCCGGCCGGATCGCGAAGCGGGCGTTGCCCCCGACCACCGTCAGGTCCGCGACGCGGTCGCCCTCGCGCCAGCGCTCGACGCCGGGACCTACCGCGTCGACGACCCCGACGAGGTCGTAGCCCGGGGTGAGCGGCGGGCGCTCGCGCAGGTCGGGGTAGAGCCGGCGCCGGATCAGCGTGTCGGTGAACTGGACCGAGCTCGCCTCGACCCGGATGCGAACCTCGCCCCGGCCGGGCTCGGGGATCGGCTCCGTCACCGCGTTGAGCTCGCTGGGCGCGCCGAAGGCGTCGAAGCGCACGAGCTGGTTGGGGATCTCGGGGGCGAAGGTCATCGTGGTCATGTCGGGCTCCTCTCGAAGACCAACCTGCGACGTGCACGATTGCCGGGCGACCCGTAAGATCGCCACCAGTGATTGCACTTCTGCAAGCGCACAGATCGGCGGGGAGATAGCCGTGGTTCGCTGGGACGACCTCGCGATCCTGCTCGCCGTGCACCGCGGCGGATCGCTGGCCGCGGCCGCAGAGTCGCTCCGGATCGACGCCTCGACGGTCTCGCGTCGCCTCCGCGCGGCCGAACGCGAGCTCGGGAGCCGGCTCTTCGATCGCACCCCCGACGGGCTCGTCCCGACCGATCTCCTGCTGCGGCTCCTCCCGCACGCGGAGCAGGCCGAGGCGGCCGCGCTCGCCGTCGAGGCCGAGGCCGCCGGCGAAGAGATCGCGGCGGTCGGGCGGGTCCGCGTGGCGCTGGCCGACGCGTTCGCTGCTTACCTCGTCGCGCCCGCGCTGCCCGCGTTCCTCGACGCGCGCCCGGGGCTCACGCTCGATCTGCTGGTCGGCACCGAGCTCGTCGATCTGAGCCGACGCGAGGCCGACATCGCCGTGCGCTTCGTGCGGCCGACGCGCGGCGACCTCGTCGCGAAGCGGATCGCCGCGAGCGGCCTGTACGGCGGCTTCGTGTCGCGCGGGTACGCCGCCACGCACGACCTCGCGCCGTCGAAGCTGCACTGGATCGGGTGGGGCGAGTCGAAGGCGCACCTGCCCGAGGCGCAGCTCTATCGGCGCCTCGTCGGTCGCCCGCCGCGGCTCGAGTGCGACAACCTCATCGTGCAGATCGAGGCGGCCCGCGCGGGCGCCGGCGCGATCCTGATGCCCGCCGCGTTCGGCGGCTTCGAAGAGGAGATCGTCCGACTCGAGGCGCCGCCGCCGCTCGAGCTCGACATGGACGTGTGGCTCGTCGCGCACCGCGCGATCCGCCACGTGCCGAGGGTGCGCGTGGTGTGGGACTGGCTCGAGTCGCTCGTGGGCCCTCCCGCGGAGCCGTGAAACCGAGCCCCCCATCGCGTGTCACGGCCGCCGTCCGGCGCGTCACGACCCCGTCGTAGCCTCGCTCGATCGCGCGGCACGACGATTGCCCAACGGGACGTCGTGGTGGTGCGGGCGCTGATGATCGGGTGCTGGCTGAGCTGCGCCTGGGGCTGCGGGTCACGGACGGGGCTCGCGGTCGACGACCCCGAGGACGCGGGCCCCTGTGTGATGGTGCCGGAGGAGCCGCAGCTCGACCTCCTCTTCGTGATCGACGACTCCGCGTCGATGGAGGCGGAGCAAGAGGTCCTGGCCAGGGGCTTCGAGGGCTTCGCCCGCGCGCTCGCGACGGGCGACCTCGACGGCGACGGCGTGCCCGAATTCCCGCCGGTCACGGATCTCCACGTGGGCGTCGTCAGCACGGACATGGGGTGGCTCCGGCTCGAGGGGCGGCGGAGCGTGCCCGCGCCGTGCCCGGGAGACACCCGGACGTTCGGGGACGACGGCGTGCTCCGCGAGGTCGACGGCTCCGCGGCGTGCGGCGGCGCGTCGGGGCGGGTCCTGTCGCTCGGCGAGGGCGACTCCGTCGGGGCCTTCTCCGACGCGTTCGCGTGCATCGCGCGGACGGGCACCGACGGCTGCGGGTTCGAGATGCCGCTCGAGGCGACGCTGAAGGCGCTCACCACGCGCGCCAGCCCGCTGCGCTTCGCCGGGCGCACGCGGGGCCACGCCGACGACGACAACGTGGGTTTCTTGCGAGAGGACTCGTTGATCGCGGTCGTGGTGGTCACCGACGAGGACGACGGCTCGCTCGCGGACGCGTCCTTCGACGCCGAGGCCACGGCCGAGGCGCGCGCCCTCGGCGAGGCGTGGCTCCACCCGATCGAGCGCTACGTCGAGGGCCTCCGGGCGTTGCGCCCGGGGCACCCGGAGCGCGTCGCGTTCGCCGCCGTCGCGGGGATCCCGCCCGACCTCGGCGGCCCGATCGACTCGGCCGAGGACGCGGCGCGAGTCCTCGACGACCCCCGGATGGCGCGCGTGTTCGATCCGAGCGAGCGGACGTCCCTCGTCCCCGCCTGCACGTCGGCGCACTCGCGCGCGGCGCCGGCGAGGCGCCTCGTCGAGCTCGCGGGCGCGATGGGCGGGGGCGCGGTGGTGTGGCCGATCTGTGAAGACGACTTCCGCGGCGCGGCGGGCGCGATCGCGACGCAGCTCGGCGGCTGGATCGCGGACGTGACCTGCGCGGCGCCGGACGGCGGCTAGCAAAACGCTAGCGCCCGAAGCGGCCGGCGCCGTCCTCGGGGAGGTCGAGGGTCACCTCGCGAGGGAGCACGTCGACGAGCCAGCGCGCGTTGTCGGGCTCGAAGGTCGCCGCGTAGACGGACCGCGGTGAGCCGAGGCTCGGGCCACCCCGCAGCACGCCCGCCACGCGCTCGATCCCGCCGACGCGGATCAACGCGGGGCCGCCCGAGTCACCGACGATGGTGCGGAAGCCCTCGGCGCCGACGGGCGCGGTCACGAACACCCCGCGCCGCATGTCGACGATCTGGTTGTCGCCCGAGCGTCGCGCGAGCGGGCCGACGAAGCGGGGGCGACGGTCCCAGCCGACGAGCCGCACCGAGAGGTCGCGCCACCAGCCGGGGCGGAGCGCCGGCTCGGCGAGCAGGACGGGGACGGGGGCCACGCCGACGGGCTCGGCCAGGGTGAGCAGCGCGAGGTCGTGATCGAGCTCGGTGCGCCCCGGGCCCGCGCCGCACGGGCGCGGCTCGGCGTACGCCCTCGGGTGGACGTCACACCGGGTCACCGGGACCACGCGCGCGCCGACGCGCACGTGCAAGGGCTCGGGCTCCTCGACGCAGTGCGCCGCCGTCAGCGCGGTGGTCGGGCCGACCAGCACGGCGTTACAGTCCGAGGAGACGTAGAGGACCGCGTCGTCGGCGCTGAGATCGGCCGGGGGGCTCCAGCGCGGCGCGGGCGCCCCGCAGGCCGTCGCCAGCCCGAGGACGCACGCCACCACGAGGGATCGCGAGCCCATGCCCACGTTCTACGTACGGCGCGCGAGAACGATCTCTACCTCGACTACCGCAGCAGGGCCGAGGCGACCCGGGCGAAGGAGGGCGCGGCGACCGAGCCGCCCCAGGCGCCGTCGGTCCGCTCCGCGCGCACGACGATGACGTAGCGGGGGGCGTCGACGGGGGCGACGCCCGCGAACACCGCCGCGCCGTCGGAGGTCGTGCCGGTCTTGCCGGCGACGCGGTGGCCCGGGATGCGCGCTCGGAAGCCGGTGCCGTCGTCGCCCACCGCGGCCTCGAGCATGTCGACGATCACCCGAGCGGTCGCCGCGGTGAGGACGCGGCGTCGCGCCCCGGTTCCGTCGGTCGTCGGCGTGACGAGCTCTCCGCCGTTGGCGAAGACGCCGTACGCCGCGGCCAGCGAGGTCGGGGTCATCGCGACCCCGATGCCCGCCCCGTGCGCGGGCCAGCTCGTCACCTCGGGGACCTGCGCGTCGACCTCCGCGAAGTACGCGGCGATGGGGCCCTGACCGACGGCCTCCACGATCTTGCCGGCGCCGACGTTGGACGAGGCGATCAGCACCTGCTCGGCGGTGAACGACGCCTGCGGGTGCGCGTCTCGGAGCAGCGTGCTGGCGTCCGGGCGCCACTCGCCGCCTTCGCCGGGGAACTCGCGCGTCGGGTCGAGGCCCGCCTCGAGCGCGGCCGCGATGGTCAGGGGCTTGATCGTCGATCCCATCATGACGACGCGATCCACCTCGGCGTCTCCGTCGGGGCCGCGTCCGCCGCGGCCGAGCACCCGGCCGTCGGCGGGGTCGAGCACGACGAGGACCGCGCGCGTGGCGCCGTCCGCGACGAGGCGGTCGAGCTCCTCGTCGACGAGCGCCTGCACCGGGTCGTCCGGCTCGTCCGTCACGGCGGGCGAGCCCACCGTCGCCACGCACCCCGTCATCGTCACGGCGCACCACACCAGCGCCGCGGCCCACTTCACGTGTCCGTTCATGCGCCCCCCGACGCACCGGGTCGCCTCCTGTATTCCTCGCCCGAGCCGTGTGCTATCGCGGGCCCATGACGGATCCGAAGGCCACCGGGATCGTGGACGACGACGTGGATCTCTCGAAGATCCCCGGCGGCGGCGGCGGCGGCGCCAAGTGGGTCGCGATCGGCGTGCTCGTGCTCGTCCTCGGCGGCATCGGCGCGGGCATCGCGTACTTCGTGACGACGCTGCCGGCGACGGACCCGGCGCGCGTCGTGGTGGCGCTTCGCGGCTCGGTTGATCCGGAGTTCGACGCGAACATCCGCCAGGACTTCCACGCGCGGCTGCACAACTTCGGGTTCGACGCGATCGAGGACGAGGTGCCGGTCGAGGGTGCCGACCTCGAGGCCGCGTACGCGGAGGTCCGACGGCGCGGGCTCGAGCGCGAGGCGGGCACGACGCTCCTCCTCGACCTGTCGGTCGTCGCCGAGCGCCCCGGCGTGGTCACCGATCAGCAGCTCTTCCGCGCCGCGCTGTCGGTGCACGTCGTCCCGACGGAGGGCGGCGACGTGGGGACCGAGACGGCGGAGTTCACCTACGAGAACACGACCGCTCGGAACGTCGCGACGGGCCTCCGCGACACGTGGTTCGCGACCCTCGCGCCGGCCGCGATCGATCTGCTCTACCAGTCGCCCGCGCTCGAGCGCGTGCTCGATCCGGAGACGTCGCTCGAGGCGAGTCGGATGACCTACGTGCTCACGCTCCGCGACAAGGCCGACCTCGTCAACGCCCGGACCGCGCGGGTCGAGGCGTTCGAGCAGTACCGGCGCGCGGGCCTCGAGGAGGCGACGCGCACGGGCTCCGAGGAGGACATCCACTGCTTCGGCGATCCGTCACGGCCGTGGAGCGTGATCGGGATCGACGGCGACGGCTCCCACGTGATCGTGCAGGAGTCCTATCGCAACCCGGTGTTCCGCCTCGAGAGCATGCGCGACGAGTGGACGGAGCCGCCGGAGTCGCTCCGCGTCATCGAGATCGCCAACCCCGAGTCGCCGCGCACGCTGCTCAGCGTCGGTCACTTCTACACCCTCGCGGAGACGAGCCCGGACGGCGCGTGGGCGTCGGCGGCGCTCTTCGCGCGCGGCGTCCCCGCGCTCGTCAGCGTGAAGATCGAGGACGGCTCGTTCGGGACGCGCTGGCTCCTCGAGGCGGGCGAGCGGGTGCCCTTCCACCAGCCCTCGCCCGACGGCCAGGCCATCCTCGCGCGCCTGCAGCGCAGCGGCTGGTACATCTGGGATCGCGAGAACGCCCTCCCCGTCCCCGCCGTGCGCGACAGCCGCTTCATCCGGCTGCCGAGCGGCGAGGGGCGCATCGTCGGGCAGATCGGCTCCGACCTCGCGCTCCTCGAGCCCAACGGTCGACACGACGAGCCGTGGCCGCGCCTGCCCCACCCGCTCCACGAGGTGCTCGGGGTCGTCGACGGCTCGATCGCGGTCAGCCTGCGCCTCAACCGCACCGAGTGCGAGATCGTGCGCGTGGATCTCGCGACGCACACGGCCGGTCCGCCCTCCGGGGCGATGCCGTGCCTGAGCTACGGCTCGGTGCTCCCCGACGGACGCGTCGTCGGCGCGGCGAACCACTCCGCGTCGGGCGATCCCCCCGGCGACATGGAGGTCGTGCTCTTCGATCCGCAGACCGCCGGCCTCACCGTCCTCACGCGCGGCACCACGCGCGACGAGCTGGTCTACGCGAGCTCGTCGGGCAACCGCGTCGTCTGGAGCCGCCGCCTCGAGGCGCCGCCGGAGGAGTTCGACAACCGCCTCTTCCGCCGCGCGGTCTGCTGGGCCGACCTCCCGCCGCCTTAGCAGGCTGCTTTTCAGCAGCCTGCTTCCGTGCCGCGCGCGAAGCGCGCATGCCCGTGCCCGTGCCCGTGCCCGGACCGTTCCCGTCAACCGTTCCAGCAGAAGGCGCGTGATCTCGGGCACGGGGAACGCTCACGGGTCACGGGCGGGCACGGGCACGGGCAAGGGCACGGGCACGGAGCAGGCTCCGAAACGGTCCCTTCGGGCCCATTTCAGCAGCCTGCTAACGGCTCGTCCGCGAGACGACCTCGAACTCGAGCAGCGACGCGCCGGTCGCGGCGGGGTGCTGCGGCTTGGCGGCGCCCTTGCCCTCGTCCTCGTGGGTGTCGCGGTGCTGGTGCTGGAACGCGCGCCCCGCTCGCCAGGCCTGGAACGCCTCCTCGGACGCCCAGCGCGTGACGACGAAGTAGCGCGCGTCGCCCGCGACGGGGCGGAGCAACATGAATTCCTCGAACCCGGGCTGCTGATCCACCTGCCCGGCGCGCGCGGCGAAGCGGCGCTCGAGCTCGGGGCCTCCGCCCTCGGGCACCTCGATGGCGTTGATCTTCACGACCGACATGGCCGGGAGCCTGCCACGACTCAAGGCCTTTCGAGCCACGCGCCGCGGATGAGCGCCTGGAGCCGCGCGGGCTCCGTCGCGGACGTCTTGCACATGAACCCGCTCTTGTGGGCGAAGTGGACGTCAGGCTCGTCCTGCACCCGCGAGAAGTCCAGGCGCGGGTGATCCTCGTAGCGGCTGATCCCGTAGCCCCCGCCGCGGCGGTCCGGGTAGACGAGGGCCGCCGTGACGTCGCCGAGGTCCTGACCGCGGACGTAGCTCGCGACGGCGATGCTCGGCTCGTCGGCGGGCGGGTCGGTGCGCGGCAGGAACACCGCCTCGATCACGGAGTCGCCGTGCGGCAGCTGCCAGCGCTCGGCGCGCGCGGCCACGAAGTCGATCCGCTCGCGCGCGACGCGCAGGTGCTCGAGGAGGTCCTCGCCGACGAAGCGCATGTACTCGTACAGCGGGTCGCCGGCCTCGAGGCGCGTCTTCTGGGCGAAGCGGCGCAGGAGCGTCATGTCGATGGGCGAGTTGAGCTGCGAGATCGCGCGCCGCGGCACCCCGAGCCACGCCGCGGTCTTCGTCGGCCCGCGCGAGTCGAACCACTCCGCCGTCTCGAGCCAGTCGCAGAAGCGCAGCGCGTCCTCGTAGACGCCGAGGTCCTCGAGCACGAGGCTCAGCGCGCAGGTCGGCGCGTGCTCGCGCGGGAAGTGGTGATGATCGAAGTTCGATCGCGCGGGGTCGTGGACGCCGCCGACGTCGACGACGGCGACGCCCGGATCGTCGAGCTCCGCGGGGGTCGGCTCGCGCCGGACGACGGGCGCGCCGCTGCGCGCGATCAGGACGCAGACGGCCAGGAGGTCGTCTTTGTGCGCGCCGCCCGGGTGCGTGAGGATCGTCGTGAGCATGGGCCGCCCCGTACCACGGGCGCGGCGCGTCGGCCCGCCGTGATGGCGCCCGAGGCCAACCGCGCGCAACATCGCCCCGGTCATGCCGGACGTGCGACTCGGAGAGGTGACGTGCCCCAGCGGCGTTCTGCTGCTCGTGGACTTCGGCCTGCTCGGGCTCTGGTCGGGCGACCAGGCGCCGCTGATGCCCGACTGGGCCGCGCCGGCGTGGATGGTCGAGATCGCGAACCACGCCGTCGACTTCGAGGTCGTCGGCCCCGACGCCAAGGCGGCCGCGCTCCTCTACGGCGAGAGCTCGGGCTACCTCTACGACCGCGACGCGGACTTCGAAGCGGCCTTCGAGGAGCGGGTGCGCGAGGAGGGGCTCGACGCGTCGCTGCGAGCCCTCGACGAGCGGGTACCCCACGTCGAGCGCGTGGTGAACGCGGTGCGAGGCGTGGAGGCCGCCGGCTGCGTGGAGCTCCACGGCGCGTGGGTCGCGTGCGTGGCCGGCGTCCCGCAGGACGTCACGCTCGAGGTCTTCGGAGAGCCGCACGAGGGCGGCGCGGACGAAGGTCGCTGGAGCGCCGTGTCGCTCCGGGTCCCCGGCGCGGCCCCCACGGTCGAGACGCGATCGGTGGGGACCGTCACCGTCGACTGCGCGCGGCTCGCCTTCATGGACGTGGCCGCGGTGGCGGCGTGGCAGCACACCGAGAGCGCGGACGGGCGCGCGGACTACGCGTTCTGGGGCGAGGACGCGGCGGACGTGGCGCGGCAGGTCGGCGCGCCGGCGCTCGAGGGCGCCGCGTACGGCTGGGCGGACCTCCCCGAGGCGCGCGCCCGCGAGCTCGCCGAGCCCATCGAGGCGCTCCACGCGAGCGACACCCTGCGGCTCGTGACCGACTTCCGGCCGCACTCCGATCACTACCGCCTGCTCGAGCCGATCCGCGCGAGCCCGACCGAGTCCGCGACGGTCAGCGTCGGCCACGCCCAGGTGTGCGGCTTCATGACGACGTGGGGCGACGGAAGCTTCGACGTCGAGCGCGACCTGGACGTGGCCGGCCGCCTGGTCGCCCTCCGCGTGCGGTTCGTCGAGGGTTAGCAGGCTGCTCCAGCAGCCTGCTTCCGTGCCGCGCGCGAAGCGCGCATGCCCGTGCCCTTGCCCGTGCCCGGACCGTTCCCGTCGACCGTTCCCGAACACTGCGCGTGATCTCGGGCACGGGCATGGGCACGGGCACGGAGCAGGCGGTTGAAACGGTCCCTTCGGGGCCCGTTCAGCCGCCTGCTAGAGCTGCCGGTGGGCGAGGCGGCCGAGGGTGCCGATCGCGTCCTCGAGCCGGGGCGACCACGGCAGGCCGGCGTTGAGTCGCATGCAATTCACGTAGCGGCCGTTCGCGGAGAACATCGGGCCGGGCGCGATCGAGATCTTCTGCCGCGCGGCCGACTCGTAGAGCCTCATCGAGTCGACCCCGCGCGGCATCTCGATCCACAGGAGGTGGCCGCCGGCGGGGCGCGTCGCGCGGGTCCCGACCGGGAACGTCGACGCGATCAGCGCGGTCATGCGACCCACGTTGTCGCGGTAGGTCGCGCGCAGCCGGCGGAGGTGTCGGTCATAGGCGCCGCCCGACAAGAAGCGCGCGATCGCGAGCTGCGGCGCCGACGGGGACGAGGTGTTGGTGACCAGCTTCAGGTGCGCGATCCGCTCGAGGTATCGGCCCGGCGCGCACCAGCCGATGCGCACGCCCGGAGAGATCGTCTTGCTGAACGAGGAGCAGTACACGACGCGGTCCCCGCGATCGAAGGCCTTCACCGCGGTCGGCCGCGGCCCCTCGTAGGGCAGCTCGCCGTAGATGTCGTCCTCGACGAGCGGGACCTCGTAGTCGTCGAGCAGCCGCGCGAGCGCGCGCTTCTTCGCGTCGGGCATCACCGAGCCGAGCGGGTTGGAGAAGTTGGTCACCAGCGCGACCGCGGCGACGTCCGTGCTCGCGAGGATCTCCTCGAGCGCGTCGAGGTCGACGCCCTCGCGCGGGTGCGTGCGGGCCGCGAGCGCCTTGAGCTCGAGCACCTCGAGCGTCTCGAGGAGCCCGTAGTAGGCGGGCGACTCGACCACCACGGTGTCCCCCGGGCGCGTGAGCGCGCGCAGCGCGAGGTACACGGCCTCCTGCGCGCCGTTGGTCACCACGACGCCCTCCGGCGCGAGGGTGCAGCCGGCGTCCACCATGCGGCGCGCGATCTCCTTGCGGAGCGGCGGGTAGCCGGAGTCGACCATGTAGCCGTGGCTCGACGCGGGCTCGTCGCGCATCGCCGCGGCGAGGAGCCGGTCGAGCGCCTTGAGCGGCAGCAGGTCCGGGTGCGGCATCGCCGCGCCGAGCTTCACGAGGTCGGGCTTGGTCACCTCGGCCATCAGGCGATACGCCATCGAGCCGCGGATCCGGCGCGCGCGCTTGGGGGGGTTGCTCGACTCGGGCTCGTCGGGCAGCAGGCGCGGCGCCGCTCTCACGTAGTAGCCCGACTTGGGGCGCGCCTCGACGAGCCCGCGATCCTCGAGCCGGCGGTACGCCTCGAGCACCGTCGAGACGCTGACCGACCACTTCCGGTGGAGCCCACGCACTGACGGGATGCGGTCGCCGGGTCGCAGCGTCCCGTCCACGATCAGCCCCTCGACGCGCTCGGCGACGTCCTCGTAGAGGCGCAGCTCTCGGGCCTCGTCCTTCACGGATCTCTTCGTAGGCATGGCGCTCCTCGGGCGGTAGGCACAGCTGCGCGCGCGGACGACGAGCACAGTGGGTCCGTTTTCGAACTGTACCGGTCACAAACGCGCGGCACTACATCTGTGCCGCTCGATCGGCGGCACCCACGATGCCCTCATGACGAAGCGACTCGAGCGCTGGGGCGTGCCGGTGGCCCTCGCGGCGGTGTACTTGATCTGGGGCTCCACCTTCGCCGCGATCTCCGTCGCGGTGCGCGAGCTCCCTCCCTTCTCGATGGCCGGCTTGCGGTGGCTCGTGGCGGGGGGCGCGCTGTACGCGTGGCTGCGGTTGCGCGGCGCGCCGCGGCCGAGCGCCGCGACCTGGCGCCACGCCGGGATCGGGGGCGCGCTGCTCATCCTGGGCGGCAACGGCCTGGTGTGCTGGGCCGAGGCGCGCGTCGACTCGGGCCTCGCGGCGACGCTGCTCGCGGTGACGCCCTTGCTGGTGATCGTCTTCGAGTGGCTCGCCTTCGGCGGCGAGCGCCCGCCGGCGCGGACGTGGGCGGGCGTCGTCGCCGGTCTCGTGGGCGTCGGCGTCCTCGTCGGCCCGCGGATGTCGAGCGAGCTCGGCGCGGTCGCCGCGCTGGGCCTCGCCGCGGTGTGCTGGGCCTTCGGGGCGCTGCACGCGCGGCGCGCGCCGCGGGTCGGCCCGATCGGGAGCGCGACCCAGATGATCGCGGGCGGCGCGCTCCTCGCCGTGACGGGGCTCGCGACCGGTGAGCCCCTGCCCACCGAGGTGTCGGTCGCGTCGTGGCTCGCCCTCGCCTACCTCGCCGCCTTCGGATCGATCGTCGGCTTCGGCGCGTACCTCTACCTCACCACGCGCGTGCGCCCGTCCACGCTGGCCACCCACTCGTTCGTGAACCCCGTGATCGCGGTGCTCCTCGGGTGGCTGCTCCTCGGAGAGCCCTTCGACACGCGGTCGATGGTCGGCGCGGCGCTCGTGGTGCTGTCGGTCGCCGCGATCGTCACGCGTCCGCGCCCGAGCGTCCCCGCCCTCGCGCGTCCGGTCGCCACCTCGCGCTGATGTGCCACAGTGCGCGCGTGCTCCACGGGGGACGCGCCGGGGTCTGGATCGCGCTCGCGCTCGTCGCGTCGGCCGCCGGCTGCCAGCCGCGCTCCCGACCGGTCCAGTTCGTGAAGCCCGCGCTCCTCGACGCGATGGGCCCGCGCATCGAGGCCGCCGCCGCGGAGGGCCCCGCCGCGCTCGCGCCGTTCTTCGACTGGGACGGCCTCGCCGAGCGCTCGGCCCCCGCCGGCCTCGCGCTCGGCGAGCGGGAGGGGTTCTTGCGCGGCGTCCGCGAGAGCCTCGGCGCCGACGGCGGCGGGCTCGTGCGCGCGATCACCGACGGGCGCTACTCGTACCGAGGCGTCGCGTGGCGTGACGGGCACCCCGTCGCGCGCTTCCGGTTCCTCCCGCCCGCGGGCGGCTTCAACTTCCACGACCTCGTGATCGTGCGCACCGACGGCGGCGAGGCGCGCGTCGTCGACATGTTCGTGATGACGAGCAGCGAATACGTCTCCGACTCGATGCGGCGCATCGCTGCGTTCCTGCTCGGCGACACCTCGAGCGTCATGGCGCGGATCTTCGGGGACCAGGCGGTCAGCCAGGACGACATCGACGCGGTGCGCGACTTCAACCAGCTCGCGGCCAACGGCGACGCGAACGCGGCGCTCGCGGCGTACGACGCCCTCGCGCCCCGGATCCGACAGCAGCGCGCGATGCGGCTGCTCCGCGTCCAGGCCGCCTCGCGCCTCGACGATCAGGCTCGCTACCTCACCATCCTGAACGAGACCGCCGTGAACCTCCCCGGCGATCCCGCGCTCAGCTCGATGATGCTGGACGCCCACTACCTCTCGGCGAGCTGGGACGCCTGCCTCGCGGACCTCACCGCGCTGCGCCTCACCTACGACGACCCCTACATCGACGCGTTCGAAGGCCGCGTCCACGTCGCCGCGGGCGACCACGCTCGGGCCCTCGCCCTGGCCGACCGCGTGATCGCGGCGGAGGACTCGCTCATCGACGGCCACGACGTCGCCCTGCTCGCCGCGCTGGGCCTCGGCCAGACGGACCGAGCGCGCCACGAGCTCGACCGGCTCGTGGCCGAGCACGGCGTCGACCCCGCGCGGCTCGCGAGCCTCCCCGGCTACGAAGGCGTCGCCTCGCTGCCGCCGTCGAGCCCCTGAAGCCCGCGCGGTGGCCGATACCGCCACGCCCCGACCGGCGCCGCCACCCTCGGCCACATCGGCCCCTGTGGATGACCTGTGACTCCGCATCGGACGAGGCGCGGGGCCGGTCTCGCTCTTGCTCAGGACCGGATCGATGGAGCGCGACGACGACGCCTGGGACGGGACGCGGCTGCGCCTGGATCGGCTCGGCGCGCCCGCCCTCGTGATCGACGCGCGCGGCCGGATCACCGGGTCGACGGCGGAGGCCGAGGCGCTGCTCCGTCGGGTCGGCGCGATCGTCGACGAGGAGGCGGCTCGCCTGCCCGCTGGGCTCGCCGCCGTGATCGAGGGCGCCCCGCCGGGGAGCCCGCTCCCGTGGTGTCCCGCTGGGAGCCGCGGCCCGACGATCCTCTGCACCTCGCTCCCGCTCGGGGTCGGCCACAGCCTCGTGACGCTACGCGAGGACACCTCCGCGCCGTCCGGGAGCCTCGACCAGCGCCTCCATCAGCAGCGCCTCGAGCTGACCGGCCGCCTCGTCGCGAGCAGCCTCCACGACCTGCGCGCGCCGCTGACCTCGATCGTCTACGCGGGCGAGGTGCTGACGGGGACCTTCGGGCACCTCACCGCCGAGCAGTCCGACGAGCTCGTCTCGGACATCATGGCCTCCGCGCAGCGGATGCGAGGGATCGCCGACGGCCTCCTCGGCTTCGCCCGGATGGAGGCGGCGGCGCCGGACTCGAGCCTGCTCGAGGTGTTCGACCGCGTGTCGGAGCTGATGCGGCCGATCCTCCGCCGCGAGGACCACCGGCTGCGCACCTACCTCACCGCCGACGCGCGGAGCCTCCCGCACGGCGGGTTCATCGTGGAGCAGATCCTCGTCAACCTGATCCTCAACGCGGTCGAGGCCGCCGACGCGCCGCTCGAGATCCAGGTCGTCGCGGAGCTCTCCGACGCGCGGCCCGGGATGGTGCGCGTCCGGGTGCGCGACGACGGCCCCGGGATCCCTCCCGCGGTGCGGCCGCTCGTGTTCCAGCCGTTCTTCACGACGAAGGCGGCGGGGACCGGGCTCGGGCTGACCACGGCGCGCGACTCGGCGCGCGACCAGGGCGGCGATCTGATCCTGGACGAGCTCGAGCCGCCCGGCGCCAGCTTCAGCCTCTACCTGCCCGCGCAGGCGCCGTCCTGATCACGTCTCTGGGGTCGCCGCCTCGGCGACGCGGGCGAGCGTGGCCGCCGCGACGCTCGAGGGCTCGCGCGCGTGCCATCGGGCGAGCGAGCCGCGGATGCGCGCGTAGTCGCTCCGGTCTCGCGACATGCCGCGGAGGATGGGCGTGAACTCGCGCTCGAGCAGGGCGGGAATTTCTTTCTGATCCGCCGCCCCCGGGTCCGCGGTGAAGGGCATCAGCCCGACGTAGTGGGGCTGAGCGCCGAAGTCGGCGGACACCGTCCAGAGCGTGCAGGGGATCCCGAGCTCGGAGCGCAGGATCGCGTCGTGCGCGCGCAGGAGCTGCTCGGCCGCGCCGCGGACGTGCAAGACGAGCTGCTCGGGCTCGGCGTGCTCGAGCGCGGCCATGAGCAGCTCGCGCAGCGACGACATCACGCGCACGAGCTGCCAGAGGCGAAAGCGCCCGCTGCCCGCGCCGGCGAGGATCACGGTGCGACCCGACGAGAGCACGCGGCTGTGGACCGCGTGCATGCGAGCCCAGTCGATCAACGCGCGTCGGCCTCCGTCCGCGTCGGGGTAGAGCGCCTCCGCCGACGAGTGGAACCGCCAGCCGCTGCCCGAAGCCCACCAGTCGCCGCGGGACGTGCGCGTGGGGACCAGGTCGAGCCTCGAGACCTCGGCGAGGAGCGTCCGCCCGTCGACGGGCGGCCAGATGAAGCCGCCCGGCATCATCGGATCGGGGACGAAGACCTTCTCCTCCTCCATCGAGAGCATCGCCGCCTGCACCGCGGCCCGCAGGGGCGAGAGCTGCGCGATCTCCACCTCGAACGGCGAGGGCTCGGCCGCCGGCGCGGGCTCCCACGCGGGCGACACGCCGGCCGCCTTCTCGAGCGACGTCAGCTCCTCGAGCAGCTCGTCGGGGCCGTCGACGTCGGGGCGCCCCTCGTGCAGGAGGCCTGCGTCGGCGAGCGCGCGGACCCGATCGAGCGCGAGGCGCACCGCGAAGACGAACGCCTCCCGCACGCCCTCGCCCGTGGTGGCGATGGTCTCGACGATCGCGACCGGGACGATGCCCTCGATCGCCTCGTGGATCCGATGGCGGGCCACCGCGTCGGGGTCGTCCCGCTTGTTGGCCTGTAGGACCAGGCCGACCGGCGGCTGCTCCTCGCGGCATCGCGGCCGAAGCTCGCGCAGCACGTCGTAGGCGCCGTCGATCTCGCTCGCCCGCGTGTCGGCCACGAGGACGATCGCGTCCGCCGAGGCCAGGAGGTGCTCACGCCGGGCGCGGAGCTCCTCCTGGCCTGGGACGCTGACGATCTGGCAGTGGATCTGCCGGCCGTCGAACAACCCCCCGACGTAGTCGACCCAGTCGAAGAACATCGTTCGACCGTCTCGCTCTTCGGGGGACGAGATCCCCACCCCCAACCGCTCGGCGAGCGTCCGCAGCGTGGTCGTCTTCCCCGACAGCGGGGCCCCGTCGTAGACCACGCGCACCACCAGGACGCCGCGCTCGCTGTGAATGGTCGGCATGTTTGGCGCCTCGGCGACGGGGCGGCGAGCGCTCCCTTACTGCTGGAGGCTCGAGGCGTGCCGGTTCACCGCCGACCGGACGATGGCGAGGTTGCTCTGCCCTTTGTCGACGGCCATGTAGAGGAACGTCGACGGATTGACGAGCTTGATGAGGTGGATCTGATCGCTGAGCGAGATCAGCATGTCCTCGATCGAGCCGTTGAGCCCGAGGGTCTGCATGATCTTCAGCTTCTGCTTCACCAGCTCGCTGTTGTAGGCGCTCGCGGCGGTGAGATCGAAGTCGGAGCGCACGCTCTTGACGGCGAGGGTCATCCCGGATTCGAGGTCGACCAGCGACGCGGCGATGAACCCGTTGCAGTCGTTTTGGATGAGCTCGAGGGACTCGACCAGTTGCTTTTCACTCGGCATCGGCTGCTTCCCTTCAGACCGTGAGGTCCTTCTCGATCGAGGCGAGCTGGTGGCGCGCCATGGCCAGGTTCCCCTTGGCCTTGTCGAGCACGAGGTAGATGAAGAGCCCCTCGTTGGAGCTCAGGGGGCGGATGAGGTGGTACTGCTTGCCGAGGGTGATGAGGATGTCCTCGATGCCGTCGGTGAGGCCGAGGGCGCTCATCGTCTTGCGCTTGGCGCGGATGACCTCGGTGTTCCCCGCGGCCGCGACCTCGAGGTTGACGGGCCCGCCGCCCTCGGCGCCGAGCATCATGCCGCTGTTGCTGTCGACGACGCAGCCGCCGTACGAGCCGTCGAGCTCGAGCAGTCTCTTGAGTGAGTCTTTGATGTTCGCCACGTCTACTCCCCTTGCTGTTGTGCGGCGCGCCGTGCGGCCGTGTCGGATTCGAGGAGAGGTTTTGCAACGGGCGGGCCACCGCCTCGGCGAGCCGATCGAGCGCGCGACGGCGGCCGCCACCCCTCGATCGTTGGATCTCGACGATCGGGGTGTCGGATTCCGACACTCGACCCGACAGGCCCGACGATCCCCGACACCGGATCGCCCCGACTTCCGCCTCGTTCGCGGGACGTACGCCGCCTTCGCCGCGCGCCCGGCCCGACGTCCTCCGCGGAACGTCGCTTGCTTCAGGTCGCCTTCCGAATGGCGAGCGCGTTCGACCCTGCCGCGACCACCCTCGACCTCCGCGCGGTCGAGGCGCCGCTCGCGCTGTGCTCCGTGCAGGGCGAGCTGCGGGACACGAGCCCGCGCGCCCGCGAGCTCCTCGCGCGCCTTTGCGACGTGCGCTCGATCCCCGCGCAGCTCCCTGGGGAGCTCTTCGCGGCGGTGGCCCGCGCCGCGGAGGGCGAGCTCGTCGAGTGGCGCCCCCCGAGCCGCCGACGCAGCCGGCTCCTCTGCGCTCGCTACCGACAGGGGAGCGCCTGGCTCCTCGTGCTTGGGGAGCGGTCGGTCGCGCCCGACGAGGGGCGGACCCGCCGGGCGCAGGCGCAGCGGCTCGAGGTCACCGAGGGGTTGATCGCGAGCATCGCGCACGAGCTGCGGAGCGCCGTGGCGAGCATCGTCTACAGCACCGACTTCCTCGCGGTGTCGGGCGCGACGCTCTCCTCCGAGGCGCTGCGGGAGACCACCGACGAGATCGTCATGGCGAGCCTCCGGATCCGCGGGACCGTCGACGGGCTCCTCGACTATGCGCGACTGGGCCCGAGCTTCGCGGCGCCGGTCTCGCTGCGCGACATCCTCACCCGCTCGCAGGAGCTGCTGCGCGCCTCGTACGGTCAGGGCTCGAACACGCTCGAGATCCAGATCCCCCCGGAGGCCGACTGGGTGCTCGGCAACGCGCTGATCGTCGAGCAGGTGTTCGTCGCCGTGCTGCTCGCGGCGGGTCGCGGCGCCGATCGCCCCGTGCGGGTCGTCGTCGCGGCCCAGCGCGCGCCCCGGCCGGGCGCGGACGCGAGCGCGCCGTTGGCGGTCCGGGTGCGCATCTGTGACGACGGCCCTGGCCTCTCCGAGGAGGTGCGGGCGTCGATCCGCGGCTCGTCGGTCACCGCCTCGGATCCCGGCGTCGGCGTCGGGCTCACGAGCGCGCGCGAGGCCGCCGAGTCGCTCGGGGGGGCGCTGGTGCTCGAGGCCGTCGACGGCTCGCTGTGCCTCACCCTCTACCTCCCCCTCGCCACCGCCCCTGGAGGTAGCTGAGTGTCGTCATCGATCGAGATCGCGCTGATCCACGTGCGGCGAGGAGAGATCCTCGAGGTGATCGAGGGCGGCGGGCCGAGCGAGCGCCTCGAGGGCTTCGCCGCCGCGGTCCCGGAGATCTTCGCGACCGACCGCATCTCCTGGGAGCTGGTCTTCGGACAGGTCCGCCCCGAGGCCGGGACTCTGGGGCTCGAGGATCTCGTCCTCGTCTCGGAGGGCTACGTCCACGTCGCCGCGAGGCTCCCCGAGGAGCCCCTGCTCGCGTTGCTCACGGTCGCGCCGCGCGAGGGCGCGGTGGGGCTGATCCTCGCGAGCGCGCGGGCGCGGCTGGAGAGCGTCCGGGAGGCGCGGCGATGAACCCCGCGCGCCTCACGATCCCGCCGAGCATCCCCGCGGACGCCGCGCTGCTGCACGGCGCGGTCGAGCTGCTCGGGACGATCGAGGAGCTGCCGTCCGACGCGACGGGGGTGCTCGGCTTCGGCAGCTACGGCAAGGTGCTGGTCGAGTCCCGCAGCATCTGCTGGGCGGTCGCGCTGGGCATGGAGCAGCGCCTCACCGAGCTGCTGCGCCACCAACGCAACCCGCCCCTGCCGCGCGAGTTCGTCGACGACCTGTTCCGCGAGTGCAAGCGCACCGGGCGGCACCTCGGCGAGACGCTCCTCGCGAGCGGGGAGATCTCGGAGGCGGGGCTCCGGACCGCGCTGTTCCGGCACACGACCGAGGCCATCGCCCACATCGCGCGCTCGGGCGCGAAGTGCGAGGGCTTCGTGCCGCACGCGCAGGCGGGCTACGACGCGCGGTTCGTGTTCACGCCGCCGGAGGTGCTCGCCTCGATCGGGGGTCGCTGCGACAGGGCCCTCGCGGCCGCCGCGCGGGTCCACCTCGACGTCCGCTTGGTGCCGGACAGCCAGGGCCTCGCGTTCATCCGCGACGCGCGGATGAGCACGCCGGTGATCGTGGCGGTGGGCGCGCAGACGGATCTGCGCGTGGCGCACCTGCTCGATCTGGCGAGCTGGGCGTCGAGCCTCTTCGACGTCGCCGACCTCTTCGATCCCGGCGTGCGGTTCGTGACCGGGACGTGGCGGAGCTCGAACGCCGTGGTCGCGTGGCGCGACGGAGAGACCTACTACGCGGCGCGGTGCGCCAGCCGGGCCGCGGCGACGATCCTGGCGGCGCGCCTCGACGAGGCACGGAGCCCGACATGACCCGGGTCCTCATCGTCGACGACGACCCGTTCCAGCTCCGCCTGCTCGCGCGGGTGATCTCGCTGCGAGGCACCGCGATGTCCGTCCTCACCGCGAACGGCGGCGCCGAGGCGATCCAGGTGCTCGAGCGCAACGCGATCGACCTCGTGCTCACGGATCTTCAGATGCCCGACGTGAGCGGCTTCGACCTGCTCGCCTGGCTCATCGCGAACCAGCCGCAAGTGACCGTGTTCACGATGACCGCGTACCCGCACGACGAGGGCGTCAGCCGCCTGCGCGAGCTCGGGAGCGTCGAGTGCTTCACCAAGCCGCTCGACGTGCAGTCCGTCCTCGAGCGGATCACCAGCACGCTCGAGAAGGAGGTCCGCGGTCACGTCCGGAACCTCAGCCTCGCGTCGCTGCTCCAGCTCATCGAGATGGAGCGCAAGACCTGCACCCTCACCGTGGAGTCGGCGGGCCGCGTGGGGCACCTCTTCGTGCGCGGCGGCCAGCTCATCGACGCGAGGTGGCAAGGGGGCGACGGGACGCCGGCGGCGATCGCGATCGCGGCGTGGTCGTCGCCCGCGATCACGATCGCGAGCGCGTGCCGCACCCAGCGCGAGACCGTCGACCGCCCCCTCGGCTTCATCGTGATGGAGGCGATGCGGATCCTGGACGAGGAAGAGCGCGCGGCCAAGGAGCTCCCCCCGCCGGAGCCCAGCGGCCCGCCGTCGAGCCTCCCCCCGCCGGAGCGGCCGAGCCGCACCGTGTCCGAGTTCCCGGTGGGCGCGCCGCGCGAGTCGGGGGTCATCCTGATCGTCGATCGCGCGACCGGTCGCGTCCGCACCGCGACCGGAGTGTTCGAGCGCCTCGACGCGCTCGCCGCGTTCGTGACGGAGATCTTCTCCGCGAAGCTGACAGCGCTCGCCACGATGGATCTGCAGGACGACCTCGAGGAGCTCGTCATCACGACCAAGCGCTACTGGGCGCTGGCTCGGCCGCTGCCCCTCGAGCACCCGAGCCTCGTGGTGCTGCTGTTCGAGCCCACGCGCGCGACGTTGCCGATGCAACGGCTCGAGCTCGATCGCTTCATGGCGGCGCTCGACGCGTGGACGAGCCTCTGACGCTCAGAGCAGCCCGTAGCGCTTGAGCTTGTCGCGCAGCGTGGTGCGCGGGATCCCGAGCTGACGCGCCGCGCGGCTCAGGTTCCCATCGCTCTGAGCCCACGCGCGCTCCACCAGATCGCGCTCCACCTCGCGGAGCCCCGGCTCGGCGACCGGCGTGAGCGCGCTCGGCGGGGGCGGTCGCGTCTGCGGATCGAGGCAGCCGCGATCGCTCAACGCCTCCACGACGTAACGAACCCCGAGCGCCTCCCCCGGAGCGCGCAGCGCGGCCGCGTGCGTCACCGCGCGGAGCTCGCGGACGTTCCCCGGCCAGTCGTGCGAGCGCAGCGCGTCGGCCGCCCGCGGGCTGAGGCGGCGCGGCACCCCGGGGTGCTCGTCGGCGAGCTTGTGGAGGAAGTGCGTCGCGAGCATCTCCACGTCCTCCATCCGCTCCCGGAGCGGGGGCGTGCGCAGCGTGTAGCCTGCGAGCCGGAAGAAGAGATCCGCGCGCACGGGGTCCTCGTCGCGCCCCCGCAGCGGGCGGTTGGTGGCGCTCACGATGCGCGCCCGGAGCGGCAGCTCGCGATGCGCGCCGAGCCGACGGAAGCTCCGCGTCTCGAGGACTCGGAGCAACTTGGATTGCTGGTTCGCCGGCATCTCGCCGATCTCGTCGAGGAACACGGTGCCGTCGCCGGCGGCCTGCAGGAGCCCCGCGCGGGCGACCCGCGCGCCCGTGAACGCGCCCGGCTCGTGCCCGAACAGCTCGCTCTCGAACAGGTCCGCCGGGACCGCCGCGCAGTTGAACGCGACGAGGGGGCCCGCCGCGCCGCCGAGCCGGTGGATCGCGGCGGCGACGAGCTCCTTGCCGGTGCCCGTCTCCCCGATCACGAGGACCGGCACCCCCGGGTGGCGAGCGGCCTCGGCGATGTCCTCGCGGAGCCGCTGCGCGGCCGGAGAGCGACCGAGGATCTCGGGCACCTCCGCGTGGGAGTCGTCGCGCCCAGAGGCGCCCCCTTGCCGCTCGACCTCGCGGATCGCCTGCACGAGCCTGTCGATCTCGACGGGCTTCTCGAGGATCTCGGCGGCCCCTCGGCGGAGCGCGGCGAGGGTCGTCTTCACGTCGAGGTAGCCCGAGAGCATGATGATCGGCGGCGGATCCGAGCCCGCGCGGATCGCGTCGAGGACCTGCAGCCCGTCGAGCTCGGGGAGCTGGATGTCGAGCAGGACGACCCCGTACGCGCCGGTCCGCGCCTCCCGCACCGCCGACTCTCCGTCGGCGACCGTCGCGACCTCCCAGCCGCGACGCCGGAGCACGTCGGCGGTCCGGCGCGACAGGATCGGGTCGTCCTCGGCGAGGAGGATCGAGCCCCCGTGGAGGGTACCGGGTAGGTAGGGAGACGCTTGGCCCATGCTGCTCTCGATCCACGTCTCCCTGGCGCCGGCCTTCGAGGTAGAGCGAGAGTAGGCAATGTCCTCGCGGACCACAACCGAGCCCGCAGCGCGGCCGCGGGAATCGCGGCGTGACCGTCACGCGTCTGGGCCCTCATGACCCGCGCCTTCGCGCTGCTGCTCGCGAGCCTCTCGTGCGCCGCTCCGGCCGCCGCGCAGGGGCGCTGCCACACCTCGTACACGTCGGGCGGCGAGCGGATCTCGGAGCGCTGGTGGACCTTCGACGCCGCCGGGCGCGTGAGCCGCTACGCGGAGACCCTGCACCCCGCCGCGTGGTCCACGACCACCACGTACCGCTACGACGCCCGCGGCCGCCGGGCGCAAGAACGCTTGCGGATCGACGAGGGCCCCGACGAGGACGAGTACGGGTGGCACCCACCGTACTCGGTGCAGACCGAGCGGACCGCCGACCAGGTGATCGAGCGGCGCCCGGCGCACGACCACCGGCCCGCAGAAGTGGTGACGTGGCAGCTCGATCGACGCGGGCTGCCGACGAGCGTGCACAGCGTCCCGGGCGCCGAGGGATCGCGCGACGAGGTGCGCTACTGCGCCTACGACGTCGAGGGCCGCCCGATCTACATGGGCCTCGAGCGGGACGGCCGCGAGGTGCGCGCGACGCGGTGGAGCTGGAGCGGGGGCCGGCTCACGCGGATCGCGCAGTCCTTCCCGGAGCGCGACGAGGTCGTGCTCGAGGTGCGTCACCCCCGGCGCGATCGCGTCGAGATCGTCACCGAGGACGGCGAGGAGATCGACACCTGGGAAGGGCGCTGCGAGGCGGTGCTCTACGACCTGTGCTCGCCGATCCTGGGGCCGGCGCGCGCCGACGGAACCCGACCGCGAGCGCCGCGGGTGGACGGCCCGCTGGACCGACCGACGACCGCTCGCGACGTCACGGCGTTCGACGCGGCGCTGCTCCGAGCGCCGCTGACCCTGGCGCGGATCCGGGGAGCCTACGCGGGCCGCGCCGTCCACACCGACGTCGGCTTCTACGAGAGCTCGCCCAACGTGCCCTACCCCATCGTCTGCGTCGGCGGCCCCGGGAACGACTGCGCGACGGTGATCGTGCACGACGACCGACGACGCGCGACGAGCGTCACCACCACCGATCCGAGCCTCGAGGGCCCCGCCGGGATCCGCGTGGGCGCGGCGGGGAGCGCGATCGCCGAGCACCTCGAGGCGTGCGTCGTCGAGCGTGGGCTCGAAGTAGGCATCGAGTGCCGCGCGCGGGGTCGCCCCGAGGTCGCGGTGTGGCTCGACGCACCGGAGGAGGTGCTCCGCGCGCCGGGCGACGTCCCGAGCGCCGAGGTCATCGCCGGGCGTCACGTCGAGCGCCTCGCGTGGACCCCGACTCCCCGCGAGCGCGAGTAGGCTCGCCGCGCCGGAGACCTGAGATATCCTCCCGCGCGAGGTCGGCCCATCGAGATCCACATCCACGACAACCCCGCGCTCACCGTCGCGCTCGCGCTCGCGGCGGGGATGCTCGCGCAGTCGATCGCCAAGCACCTGCGCGTCCCCGGGCTCGTCCTGCTGCTGGTGTTCGGCGTGCTCCTCGGGCCGGACGTCGCCAACCTCGTGCAGCCCGCCACGCTGGGCGAGGGCCTGTCGGCGCTCGTCGGCTGCGCCGTCGCGGTGATCCTGTTCGAGGGCGGCATGACCCTCGACATCCGGCACCTGCGCCGGAGGGGGCGCGCGATCAACCAGCTCATCAGCGTGGGCGCGCTGGTCAGCCTCGTGGTCGGCGGGATCGTCGCGGCGATCGTCATGGGCTTCGGGTGGAAGCGCTCGCTGCTCTTCGGGACGCTCGTCATCGTCACGGGGCCCACCGTCGTGACCCCGCTGCTCCGGCAGCTGCGCGTGAGCAAGAGCGTCTCCACGGTGCTCGAGGCCGAGGGCGTGCTCATCGACGCGGTGGGCGCGATCACGGCGGCGGTCGCCCTCGAGCTGGTGCTGTCTCCGAGCGGTCAGAGCGTCGCGCTCGCGCTCCCGACGATCGCGTGGCGGCTCGTGTTCGGCGTCATCGTCGGCCTCGTCGGCGGGCTGGTGCTCGCCGGCCTCCTGCGGTTCCGCGGCGTCATCCCCGAGGGCCTGACGAACACCTTCACGCTCGGCTGGGCGCTCCTCGTCTTCCAGATCGCGAACGCGGTCCTGCACGAGAGCGGGATCGCCGCGGTCACCATCGCCGGCCTCGTGGTCGGCAACGTCCACACCCACGACCACCGGTCGCTGCACGAGTTCAAAGAGCAGCTCACGGTGATGCTCATCGCGCTCCTCTTCGTCTTGCTCGTGGCCGACGTGCGGGTCGCCGACGTGCAAGCGCTCGGGGTGCGGGGCGGCCTCGTCGCGGGCGCGACGATCCTCGTGATCCGCCCGCTGAGCGTCCTCGCGGGCACGTTCGGGACGTCGCTCACGAAGAAGGAGCGGATCTTCGTCGCCTGGATCGGCCCACGCGGGATCGTCGCCGCGGCGGTCGCCTCGCTGTTCGCGTTCCAGCTCGAGCGCGCCCACGTCGAGGGCGGCACCGAGCTGCGGGCGCTGGTCTTCCTGGTGATCGCGGTGACCGTGTTCTGGTCCGCGCTGACCGGCGGGCTCGCCGCGCGTGCCCTGGGCCTGCGACGCAAGCAGGGCGAGGGCTGGATGGTCGTCGGCGCCAACGCGCTCGCGCGCGCGATGGCCGGCGAGCTCAAGCGGGCGGGCGCCGACGTGGTCTGCGTCGAGGAGGATCCCGACTCGGTCCGGGCCGCCGAGGAGAGCGGGCTCCGCGTGCTCCAGCGGGACGCGCTCGATCCGAAGACGATCGAGCTCGCGCAGCTCGACACCCGGATCGGAGCGATCGGTCTGCTGACCCGGGAGGAGGCCAACTACCTCTTCGGCGAGAAGTCCCGCCTCGCGGTGCGCACCGTCCGGTACCCGCTCGCGATCACCTCGAGCGACCGCGGCGTCACGCCGTCGATGGTCCACGACTTCGGCGGCGAGCTGCTCTTCGGCCGCGCGGTCGACGTCGAGACCTGGGCCAAGCGCGTCGAGCGCTCCGAGGTGGAGATCGTGTGGTGGCGCTTCCGCGGCCGCGGCCGGCCCGAGCAGCTGCTCATCAACGGCCGCAACGAGTACCTCCCGCTCGTGCACCGCCGCAAGAGCCACATCGAGCCGCACACCGATCGCAGCAGCATCCGTCGCAAGTCGGAGGTCGCCCTGCTGATGGAGCCGTCGCGCATCGCGGCGCTGACCGACGTGTTCGTGGCGGGCGGCTGGGAGCGCATGGATCGCCCCGAGAGCGACGACGGAGAGAAGGCGTGAGGCGCGCGGCCCGTGGGCTCCTCGTCGCGCTCGCGCTCGGCTCGTGCGGGACGCCCGAGGCCGCGGCCCCGGAGCCGCCGGACCCGACCCCCGCGGCCGCCGAGCCCGCGCCGCTGACCGACACCTACCGGGCGCCGGTCGGGCGGATCGTCGAGGCGAGCGAAGACGCCGACTACGCGTGGACGTGGCTCGAGGCGCTCTGCGGCGACATCGGGCATCGCCTCTCGGGCAGCCCCAGCCTCGAGCGCGCCGTCGACTGGTCGGCCACCGAGCTCGACGCCATCGAGGGCGTCCGCGTGGAGCGCCAGCCCGTGCAAGTCGGCGTGTGGATCCGCGGCGAGGAGAGCCTCGAGCTGGTGGGCGACGACGCGCCGCTCGCGATGGTCGGGCTCGGCGGATCCGTGGGCACGGGCGAGGAGGGCGTCGAGGGCGAGGTCGTCGTGCTCTCCTCGCTGGACGAGGTGGAGCCGCGCGCGAGCGAGCTCGCCGGCAAGATCGTGCTCTTCGACCAGGCGATGCCCGACTACGACCCCGACACCTACGAGACCGGGTACGGGGAGACGGTCGGCATCCGCACGCGGGGCCCCGCGCAGGCGGGCGCGCGCGGGGCGCTCGCGGTCCTCGTCCGCTCGGTCACCGCCGACCGGGACAGCCCCCCGCACACCGGGGCCACGCGCTACGACGACGAGGGTCCGCGCGTGCCCGGCGCCGCGGTGTCGGTGCCCGTCGCGGAGCGCCTCCATCGCCTCGTCGACGAGGGCGCGCACCCGCGCGTCCGGCTCCGCATGCAGGCGCACACCGAGGAGGCCACGGCCACCTCGCACAACGTCATCGCCGAGCTGCGCGGCCGCGAGCTGCCCGACGAGATCGTGGTGTTCGGCGGCCACATCGACTCGTGGGACGTGGGCCAGGGCTGCCACGACGACGGCGCCGGGGTGGTGACCGCGATGGCCGCGCTGCGCGTCCTCGTCGAGCTCGGGCTGACCCCGCGGCGCACCATCCGCGCGATCCTCTGGACCAACGAGGAGAACGGCCTCGCCGGGGCGCGCGCCTACGAGGCCGAGCACTGGGGCGACGGGCTGCACGTCGCGGGCATCGAGTCCGACATCGGCGCCGCGCCCGTGATCGCGCTCGACCTGCACACCGAGGACGTGCGGCGCCAGGACGCGCTCGCGCAGCTCGGCGCGATCGTGACGCTCCTCGAGCCGACCGGCCTACGCGAGGCGCGCGCCGGCCACGGCGGCGCGGACGTGAGCCCGCTCGAGGATCACGGCACGCCCACGGTCGGGCTGCTCCACGACCCCGCGCACTACTTCGACCTGCACCACACCGCGGCGGACACGATCGAGACCGTCGATCGGGACGCGTTCCTGCAGGGCGTCGCGGTGATGGCGGCGACCGTCTACGTCCTCGCGGACATGGAGCCTCGACTCAGCAACCCGCGTTGACGGGCCTCCGGCTCACAGCAGGGCTTCGATCTTGGCCTTCAGGTCGCCGGGCGTGGTCCGCGAGTCGTAGCGGCCGACCACCTTGCCCTCGCGGTTCACGAGGAACTTCTCGAAGTTCCAGCGGACCTCGGTGTCGCCGAGGTCGCTCTTCTTCGCCGCGGTGAGGTAGCGGTACAGCACGTGGGCGTCGCGACCGTTCACCTCGAGCTTGGCGTACATCGGGAAGCTCACGCCGTACTTGGTGTCGCAGAAGGACCGGATCTCCTGCGCGGTCCCCGGCTCCTGCTTGCCGAACTGGTTGCAGGGGAAGCCGAGCACCGCGAGGCCCTTCTCGGACAGCTCGCGGTGCAGCGCCTCGAGGCCCTCGTACTGCGGCGTGAAGCCGCACTTGCTGGCCACGTTGACGATCAGCATCACCTTGCCGCGGTGATCGCCGAGGGTGCGCTTGCGGCCGTCCAGGGTCTCGACGTCGATGTCGTAGATCTCGCTCATGCCGATGGCTTAGTCGATCGGCGGGGCGCTGAGAAGCGTGGCGCGATCAAGGCGCGTCGGTGGGATCCCAGGCCAGGTGCAGCCCCTCCTCGAGGCCGTCGAGGCGCTGCATCTGCGAGGGGTCGAGCTCGAAGTCGAACACCGACGCGTTCTCGGCGATGCGATCCTGGTTGGACGACTTCGGGATCACCACGAACCCGTGCTGCAGGCCCCAGCGGATCAGCACCTGGGCGGGCGTACGGCGGGTCTCCGTCGCGATCGCGCGGACCGTCGGGTCCCCGAAGCGCTGCCCCTTCGTGACCGGGCTGTAGGCCTCGACCACCACGCCGTGCTCCCGGCTCGCGGCGACCGCGTCGCGCTGCTGACCGAACGGGTGCAGCTCGATCTGGTTCACCATCGGCGCCACGTTCGCGTGCGCCGACAGCTCGTCGAGGTGGCGGCGGACGAAGTTGCTCACGCCGATCGCGCGCGCCCGCCCCTCGGCGTGGATTCGCTCCATCGCGCGCCAGCTCTCGAGCCGGTGCTCGGGCACCGGCCAGTGCATGAGGTAGAGGTCCACCACCTCGACGCCGAGCGCCGCGGCGCTCGCGTCGAACGCGCGCAGCGTGGCGTCGTAGCCCTGGTCCGAGTTCCAGAGCTTGGTGGTCACGAACACCTCGTCGCGCGGGACGTCGCTCGCCGCGAGCGCCGCGCCGACGTCGACCTCGTTGCGATAGATGTGCGCCGTGTCGACGTGGCGATAGCCGCGCTCGAGCGCCCAGGTGACGGCGTCGCGCGTCGGCTGCCCGCCGCCGGCCCGGAACACGCCGAGCCCGAGGCGGGGGATGGCTACCGAGCCGGTGAGGTCGATCGTCGATCGGAGGTCCATGGCCCTGGGTTGTAGAGCGCGCGTGGCTCGCGCGCAGCCCCCCGCTCAGCCCGAGCTCCGGCGCGCCCAGCGGCGGGCCCACGCGTCGAGCGGGAGGAGCAGCTCCCCGAGCTCGCGCCCCCGCGCGCTGAGCGCGTAGCCCTCGGCCGCGTCCTCCAGCACCCCGGCCTCGCGCAGCTCTGCCACCCGCGCGTTCAAGACGCTGGGCGACACGCCGCCGCACGCCTCGCGCAGCGCGCGAAACGTGAGCGGTCCGTCCCGCAGCTCCCAGAGCACGCGGAGCGTCCACCGCCGCCCGAGCAGGTCGAGCAGGCGCATCACGGGCTGTCGCGAGGTCGTCATCGGCGCGCGTCTCTTGCGCTACGGTTTCCGTAGCGCTACGGATCCGTCATCGGTCGCTACGAAAACCGTAGCGCGAGATCGCACCCGGAGGAAACCATGACGCGCATCGAACCGTTGAGCGGCCCGTTCGAGGGCCCCGTCGCCGAGGACCTGACGAGGATGATGCCGCCCGGCATGGCGCCCATCGCGCTGTTCCGGACCCTGGCGAAGAACCCGCGCGTGCTGCGGCGCTTCCGGCGCGGCTCGCTGCTCGACCCGGGGAGCGTGTCGGTGCGCGACCGCGAGGTGATGATCCTCCGCACCACCGCGCGGACCGGCGCGGAGTACGAGTGGGGCGTGCACGTCGCGTTCTTCTCCGGCGCGGCCGGGCTCGACGCGCGGCAGATCCGCGCGACGGTGTTCGACGATCCCGAGGCCTGGACCGAGCGCGACCGGGTGGTGCTCGCGCTCGCCGACGAGCTGCATCGCGACGCGCGGCCGAGCGACGCCACCTTCGATGCGCTGCGGGCGCACTTCGACGAGGGCCAGGTCCTCGAGCTCCTCGCGCTCGCCGGCTTCTACCGCTGCGTCGCCTACGTGGTGAACGGCGCGGGGGTCCCGCTCGAAGACGCGGCGCCGCGGTTTCCGTCCCGCTGATCGACTACGCTACGTCCGCGGGGGCACCGTGGACGACTTCGAGCGGGACTACATGGCCGGCGAGGGCGCCGTGCTCCATCGGCAGAAGGCGCGGCTGCCCAAGTGGGTCCTCGGCGTCGCGAGCGGGATCCCCGCGGGCGCGCTGTCGATCGTGGGGCTCACGCTCCTCGCCGCGGGCATCTTCAGCGTCCTGCCCGCGCTCGCCATGGTCGGCGGCGGCGTCCTGCTCGGCGCGCTGATCTTCCTGATCCTCGTAGCCACGGGCGTCACGCGGATCACCGTCTCGGAGGGCGCGCTCGACGTGCAGATGGGGACGGGCGGGATCCGGATCCCCATCGCGGACATCCAGGACATCCGGATCGGCGCCAGCGGCGTCCGCAACCAGGGCATCGGGGTGCGCCGCCAGCTCGACGGCACGCGCATCTACCAGATGATGGGCGACAACGCGCGCGCGGTGCGGATCGAGCGCGCGGGCGAGCCCGCGACGGTGCTCGTCTGCCAGGAGCCCGAAGCGCTCGTCGAGGCCGTCCAGCGAGCCCGCGCGAAGGTGCCGAGGGTGCGCGTCGCCGACGAGGCCGAGCCCCTCGAGGAGGAGCTCGAGGCCGGCGACGCGAAGGCGAAGCGGCGCGCCGCTACGGAATGAGCACGAGCTTGCCGACCGTCTTGCCGGACTCGATGTCCCGGTGGGCGTCGGCGACCTTCGCGAGCGGGTACTCGGTGGCCGGCGCGGGGCGCAGCTTGCCTTCCTCGATCCACTTCATGATGTCGCGCATGCCCTCCTCGAGGATGTCGGTGCGATCGAAGAGGTAGCTGAGGTTGAACGCGAGCACGCTGCGGCTCTCGTTGGTCATGTCGAGGGGGTTGAAGCGCGGCGTGCGCAGGTAGTCCGCGGCGAGCTTGAGGTAGTTCGGCCGGCCGCCCGTCTTGGGCATCATCGTGGAGAAGCCGTAGACGACGAGCTTGCCCGCGCGGCGGGTGTGCTCGTAGCTGTCCTTCAGCGTCGCGACGCCGTTGGCGTCGAGGACCACGTCGTAGCCGCGCGGCGAGATCCGCTCGGCCTCGGCCCACAGGTCCTGCTTCGACTTGTCGATCACGTGATCGCAGCCGTGGGCCTTCGCCGTCTCGACCTTGTGGCTGCCGCCGACCACGCCGACGACCTCGCAGCCCGCGATCTTCGCCATCTGGACGAGGCTCAACCCGACCCCGCCGGCCGCCGAGTGGATCAGCACGCGCGCGCCCGGGCGCGGGTGGGCGAGCTCGAAGAGCGCGTAGTGCGCGGTGAGCGCGACGGCCGGGATGGACGCCGCCTGCACGAAGCTGAGCGCGTCCGGGATCGCGAAGACCTGATGGCGCGGGACGACGAGGCTCGACGCGTAGCCGCCGAAGAGCGTGACGCCGAGCACGCGCGCGCCGACCTCGAGGTCGTCGACCTCCGCGCCGACCGCGCTGACGACCCCGGCGACCTCGAAGCCCGGCGTGATCGGCCAGCCCACGAGCTCCTTCGCCGACGCGTACAGGCCCATGCGCACGATGACGTCGGCGTAGTTCACGCCCGACGCGCGGACGTCGATCCGCACCTCGCGAGGGCCCGGCTTCGCCGTCGGCGCCGTCTCGATCCCGAGCCGGTCGTAGGAGCCGGCGCGGTGCACGACGACCTTCGTGGTGGTGCCCGCGCTGGCCTTCTTCTTCTTCTTGGTCTTGGGGGCGGTCGAGGACGCGTTGGTCGTGGTCTGCACGGGGCTCTCCTGTATCGAGTGAGGGATCGAGTGGCCGTTGATTCGACGAGCTTCGAACTGTGTTCGCGAGCGGAGGCGCCGCGAGGCGCCGGACGCGCGCATCAAGCGCGCGCGAAGAAGACCCGCAGCGCCTCGAGCGCCTTCGGGTTCACGCGGCAGGTGAGGAACTTGCCTTGCTTCTCGGTGGAGATGAGGCCGGCGGCGACCAGCTCCTTCAGGTGGTGCGACACCGTGGGCGCGCCGACGTTGAGGCGCTCCATCACGTCGTTCAGGAAGCAGACGTGCCCCTCCGCGAAGGAGCCGCTGCCCTCGCGCCAGATCTCCACGAAGAGCCGATACCGGTTCTCGTGTCCGAGGGCCTTGAAGACCCGCACCAGCGCCTCGTCGTCCATCCGAGGACACTTTGATAGTTCTCGAATCGTCGAAGTCAAGCGGTCGTCTCGATCGAGGGGGTCGAAAGGACGTTGAGGGCTCACCCGAAAGAGCCTTGAGGAGAGCGGCGCGACGAGCCGCCCCGAAGACCGCGCGCGGGCGTGGCGCATCCCTTGCGGAGGCGCGCGGCGTGCGATCCATCCAAGCCCTCCTCGCGACCTCCCTCCTCTTCGGCTGCGTGCAGCAGCTCCCCGCGCCCGCGACGCCGTCCCGCGAGCTGCCGCCCGGGCTCGCGGACGAGGCGCGACGCGCCACCCCGCCCGCCGGCCGCGGCGTCGTCGCGCTCGACGTCGACGGCGAGCCCGCGACCGTCGAGGACCTCGGCGCCGCGCCCGACGCCGCGCAGGGCGAGTCGGTCTGTCGAACCCCCTGCGTCGCGACCCTCCCCCTCGGCGAGCGCCCCGTCCTGTTCCGGCGCGGCGACCGCGCCGACCGCGTGACGCTGCACGTCGGCGAGACGCCCACGGCGCACCGGCGCACCCTGTCCCTCGACACCGGCGAGCGCGTCGAGTACCGCGCCCTCGCGATCGTCGGCCTCACCCTCGGCGGGCTGCTCACGCCGATCCTCGAGCCCATCGCCTCGATCGACGGCGCGAACATGCACGAGACCGACGTGGCGCTCATCGCGGCCGGCGCGCTGTCCGGCGCCATCCTGACCGCGGGCGTGGTCGGCCTCGTCCTCGCGATCGTCGATCCGCAGCAGCTGCGGGACGGCGCGTCGATCGAGCTCGATCTCGGGCCCTGAGGCTCACAGATCGTAGTCGTTGATCTTCTTCGCGATGGTGGGGAACGTGATCCCGAGGAGCTTCGCCGCGCGGGTCTTGTTGCCCTCGGCGAGCTCGAGGATCTGCGCCACGTACGCGCGCTCGAGCTCCTTGAGGGTGGGCGGCTCGCCGTCGTCTCGCAGCTCGGCGCGGAAGAACGGCGACGACGCGTCCGGGCGCGTGCGCGCGGTCCCGAGGACGAGCGCCGAGGCGCTCAGCGAGGGGCCGCGCTCGAGGATCACGGCCCGCTCGATCACGTTGCGGAGCTCGCGCACGTTGCCCGGGAACGGGTAGCCGCGGAGGTGCTCGATCGCGTCCGCGGTCAGCCGCGGCGTGGGGCGCCCGAGCCGCCGCGCGATCTCGTCGATGAACCGCTCCGCGAGCGGCAGCAGGTCCTCGGCGCGCTCGCGCAGCGGGGGCACGTCGAGCTGGAAGACGTCGAGGCGGTGGTAGAGGTCGAGGCGGAACTCGCCGTCCTCCACCGCGCGCGCGAGGTCGCGGTTGGTGGCCGACAAGATCCGCACGTCGACCGATCGATCCTGCGTCCCCCCGACGCGCCGGAAGCGCATCGTCTCGAGCACGCGCAGGAGCTTCGCTTGGATGCCGAGCCCGAGGTCGGCGACCTCGTCGAGGAAGAGCGTCCCGCCGTCCGCGATCTCGAAGAGGCCGCGCTTGGCCTCGCGAGCGTCCGTGAACGCGCCCTTCTCGTGCCCGAAGAGCTCGCTCTCGACGAGCTGCTCGGTCAGCGCCGCGCAGTTGAGCTCGACGAACGACGCCTCCGATCGGGTCGGCGTGGTGGCGTGGATGAACCGCGCGAGGAGCTCCTTGCCCACCCCGCTCTCGCCGCGGATGTGTACGGGCGTGTCGGGGCTCTCGGCCACGCGGCGCGCCATCTCGAGGACGCCCTGCATCGCGGCGCTCCGGCTCCGGCCGAGCAGCGTGGCGACGTCGGGCTCGTTGAGGCGCAGCGCCCGGACCCGGCGCTGCAGGTCCCGACGCTCGATCGCCTTCTGCAGCTTGATGAGCAGATCCGGGAGCTGCACCGGCTTGGTGATGTAGTCGTCGGCGCCTCGCTTGAGCGCCTCGACCGCGTGCTCGACGTCCGCGTACGCGGTGACCATCAGGAACGCGACGTCGAGGTTGCGGTCGTCGGCGTCGACCCGCAGGTCGTGCAACAGCTCGATGCCGTCCCCGTCGGGCAGGTTGCGATCCACCACGACGAGGTCGCAGGTCGCCTCGGCCCACGCGCGGCGCGCCTCGGCGCCCGTCCCCGCAGAGCGCACCTCGTAGCCCTCGCGCACGAGGGCGCGCTCGAGGAGCACGCGGAAGGAGCGCTCGTCATCGATGAGCAGGACCGAAACCGTCACGTCGCCTCCTCTGCTGCCAAGTGAGCTGCGGGATCTTCCACGGGGATCGTCACGACGAAGCGCGCGCCGCCGAGCGGGCTCGCGTCGAGCTCGATGGTGCCGCCGTGAGCGCGCACGAGGCGGTCGGCGATCGCGAGCCCGAGGCCCAGGCCCTGGCGGCGGCTCGTCACGAAGGGCTGGAAGAGGCGCTCGCGGATGCTCTCGGCCACGCCCGCGCCGGTGTCGTCCACGAGGATCCGCACGCGGCCGTCGTCGGACCGGGCCGTCGCGCGCACCCGGGGCGCCGCGCCGCCCGCGGCCGCGTCGACGGCGTTCCGGAGCAGGTTCACCAGCGCGGTGTGCATCCGGTCGGGGTCGACGCTCGCGCGGGGCTCGCCCTCCAGGTCGAGCTCGACCTGCACGCCGTGCTCGCGCGCGTGGTCCTCGACGAGCAGCCCCGCGATCTCGAACAGGTCGGCGACTGGCGTCATCACGCGCTCGAGCGCGGGCTCGCGCGCGTAGTCGATCAGCTCGTCCGAGAGCTTGCGCATCCGCGTGATCTCGCCGCGCACGAGGCGCCTCGCGGTCTCGTGCTCGTCCCGGTCGGCGTCGGTCCCGAGGGTGTCCATCGCCACGCTGACGGCGTTCAGGGTGTTGCGGATCTCGTGACCGAGGACGGTCCCCGCGCGCCCGATGGCCGCGAGGCGCTCGGCCTGGACGAGCGCGTCCTGAGCCTCGCGCAGCTCCGCGGTGCGCTCCTCGACGCGCTCCTCGAGCTGAGTCGCGAGCTCCGCGATCCGATCGCGGTCCTCCGTGATCTCGACCTCGCGCGCGTCGAGCATCTCGAGCAGCGCGCGCAAGGCGCGTTGCACGTCTCCGATCTCGTCGCGCCGCTCCGTCCGCGGCAGGCGCTCCAAGCTGCGGGTGTGCACCCCGCGGACCTGCGCGGCGAGGCGCTGGAGCGGACCGGTGAGGAGGCGGGCGACGACGAACCCGGTGAGCAGCGCGAGGGCCCCGACCACGCTCATCGACAGCGTCAGGCTGCGGAGGTGGCGCTCGGCCGACTCGTCGAGCTCGTGCAGCGGCCACGAGAACACGAGCCCGAGGTCCGCGCGACCCACCGGCGCCCAGGCGACGACCCGCGGCTCTCCGTCCACGTCCATCACCACCGCGCCGGCCTGGTCGGTGGAGAGCGCGCGCAGCGCCACCGCGCGCTCCGCCGGCGCGATCTCGGGCCCCTCGGATCGCAGCATCGCGCGCCCCGAGTCCGTGAGCAGCGCGACCCGGGTCGATGGCTGCAGGTCGTCGTGCAGGGCGGGCGAGAACATCAGGTCGCCGTGGAGGTCGACCACCCCGCGCAGGACGCCGACGACCCGGCCGTCGCGCGTCACCGGGGTGACGAGATCGACGAGCCCGCCCTCGTCGGTGCCCTCGGTGTAGACGCGCGTCTCGTAGGGGGCGCGGGACGCGGCGATGAACCACGCCTCCCGCGAGGCGTCGACGCCGACGCGCCCTCCGTCGTGAGGCTCCGCCCACCGGCAGCGGCCGTGCGCGCCGTAGAGCTCCATCTGCCGGTTGAAGAACGAGGTCTGCTGGTAGGCCTGCGCCATCAGCCGCTGCTCGGGGCCGAGGTCCTCGTCCTCGAGATCGATCTCGGCCATCGCCGCCACGCGCTCGATCTCGCCGCTCGCGAGCGCGAGGTTCTCGCGCAGGACGAGGGCCCGGTTCGAGACCAGGAGCCGCTGGCGATCGCGCAGCGCTTCGAACAGGCCGTCCTCGAACTCGTCGATGAGCAGCAGGCCGCTGCCGCCCACGCACAGCGCGGCGAACGCCGCGAACGCGAGGGCGGTCTTGGTCGCGATGCGCACGCCGGGATGTACCGCACGCCTCGTGCCAGCGCCCGAGCGTCGTGACGACGGCCCTCTCACGAAAGGATCTTGCGAAGGCACCCGAAAGACTCTTTCGACGACGAGCCCCGCGAACGCCGCGCGGCCCTCCCGCCGGAGTGGCTCGGGGATTGCTGCGCGCCCGCCCGTGGAAGCCACCTCGGAAGGCGTGACCGCCCGCCCCTCGGGCGCCCTCGCGTCGCTCGACCTTCGCTCCATCGTCCGCCACGACCTCGCCGCGAGCGTGGTCGTGTTCCTCGTCGCCCTCCCCCTCTGCCTCGGGATCGCGCACGCCTCCGGCGCCCCCCTCGCCGCGGGCCTGGTGACCGGCATCGTGGGCGGGGTCGTCGTCGGCCTCCTCAGCGGCTCGTCTCTGAGCGTGAGCGGCCCCGCGGCGGGGCTGACCGTCGTGGTCCTCTCGGCGCTCGACGACCTCGGCTCGTTCGGCGCGCTCCTGCTCGCGACCTCGCTCGCCGGGCTCCTCCAGCTCGGCCTCGCCGCGCTCCGCGCGGGGCGCCTGGCGCAGCTCTTTCCGTCCCCCGTCATCCGCGGCCTGCTCGCCGCCATCGGCGCCATCCTCGTCCTCAAAGAGCTCCCCCACGCGCTCGGCTGGGTGGGCGACTTCTCCGGCGACCTCGAGTTCACGCAGGCCGACGGCCGCAACACGTTCAGCGAGATCCCCTTCGCGCTCGGCCACGTGCACCCGGGCGCCGCGATCACCGCCCTCGTGGCGCTCTCGCTCCTCATCGCGAAGGAGCGCGTCACGTGGCTGAAGGACCGGCGCTGGCTGCCCGGGCCGCTGCTCGCGGTCGGCTCGGGGGCGGCGATCCACCTGGCCTTCTCCGCCTGGCTGCCGTCGCTCGCGGTGCCCGCGGGCATGCGCATCGAGCTGCCGCAGCTCGGCGGCGAGCTGTTCCACGCGCCCGACCTCAGCCGGTGGAACGACCCGACGGTCCTCCGCGTCGGCTTCACCATCGCCGTCATCGCGAGCATCGAGACGCTGTTGTGCGTCGAGGCCGTCGACCGCCTCGACCCCGAGCAGCGGCGCACCCCGCCCAACCGCGAGCTGGTCGCGCAGGGGCTGGGCAACCTCGTGGCCGGGCTCCTCGGCGGCATCCCGATGACCGCGGTGATCGTCCGGGGCAGCGCGAACGTCCAGTCGGGCGGCCGATCCAAGGCGTCCTCGATCATGCACGGGCTCTGGTTGCTCCTCGCGGTCGCGATCGGGACGACCGTTCTATCGCACGTCCCGTTGTCGGCGCTCGCCGCGATCCTGATCCACATCGGCTTCAAGCTCACCCCGCCGTCGCTGTTCCGGCACATGCGGGCGCTCGGGTGGGAGCAGTGGGCCCCGTTCGGGATCACGTTCGTCGGCATCCTCGTGACCGACCTCCTGATCGGCGTGACGATCGGCCTCGTCGCGAGCGTGGCGCTGAGCCTGCGCCGGACGCTCGCCGAGCCACTCGCGATCGCGCGGGACGACGTCGGCGTGTTCCGGGTGCGGCTCGCGCGTCGCATCTCGTTCCTCAGCCGCGCCACGGTCCGGAACGGCCTCGAGTCGATCGAGGGGGCCGACGTGATCGTGCTCGACGGCACCGAGCTCGAGTACGCCGACCGCGACGTGGTCGAGACCCTCCACGACTTCGCGCGGCGCGCCCGAGAGCGCGGCGTCGACGTCCAGCTCCAGTCCATCCCGCAGATCACCCTGGTCCCCGCGCACTGACGCGAGGAGGAGAGCCAAGATGCAGCGCAGCTACGAGAAGCTCCTGGAGAACAACCGCCGCTGGGTGGAGCGCAAGCGCGCCACGGACCCCGAGGTCTTCACCCGCTTGTCGACCGGACAGCAGCCGCGCTTCCTGTTCATCGGGTGCTGCGACAGCCGCGTCCCCGCCAACGAGATCACCGACACGGGGCCCGGCGAGATGTTCGTCGTGCGCAACGTCGCCAACCAGGTCGTGCCGACCGATCTCGGCGCGGCGAGCGCGGTCACCTACGCGCTGAAGGCGCTCGAGGTGCAGCACATCATCGTGTGCGGCCACTACGGCTGCGGCGGCGTCGACGCGGCGCTCGCCGGCGGCACCGAGGGGATCCTCGACTTCTGGCTCGGTCACGTCCGGCAGATCGCGCGACAGAACGGCGACGAGCTCGAGCGCCTCCCCGATCAGGCGACGCGCGCGCGGCGGCTCGTCGAGCTGAACGTGCAGGCCCAGCTCGATCACCTCAAGGACCTCTCCGTGGTCCGCGAGGCGCTCGACGCCGGCCGGGTGATGCTGCACGGCTGGGTCTACGACCTCCGCGACGGGCTCCTTCGCCCGCTCGCCGAAGAGCCTGCCTGAGGCCTCTGTGATCAGGGCTCGGCGCGGCGCGTCTCGCGCATCCGGACGGCCACGACCACCCCCGACGCCGCGGTGAGCCCAGCGACCGCCCACAGCGACACGTCGATGCCGAGCGCGTCCGCGATGACCCCGGCGACGAGCGCGCCGACGGCGTAGCCGAGATCGCGCCAGAGCCGGTAGACACCCACCGAAGAGGCGCGCCACGCCGGGTGCGCGACGTCGCCGATCGCGGCGAGCAAGGTGGGATAGACCATCGCGGTCCCCGCGCCGAGGAGGGCCGCGCCCGCGGCGAAGCCGGCGAATCCGTCCGAGCTCGCGATGCCCGCGATGGCGAGCGCCTGCAGCCACATCCCGAGGACGATGAGCCACTTGCGACCGACGCGATCCGACAGCGCCCCGGTGAGCCCTTGTCCGACGCCCCACACACCCGGGTAGATCGCGGCGAGCCAGGCGATCTGAGTCAGGCTCATCCCCGCGCCGGCGAAGAAGAGCGGGAAGAGCCCCCAGGCCATCCCGTCGTTGAGGTTGTTGACGAGCCCCGCCTGGCTCACCGACGACAGCTCCCGATCGAGCAGCGAGGTCCGCCAGAAGATCGCGCGCGCGGACGGCTGCCCGTCGGGTGGGAGCCCGCCCGAGAGCGTGGCCTCGAGCGCCGCGTGTTGCCGCGTCTCGCGGACGAGCGCCGCGGACAGGATCAGCCCCACCACCGCGAAGCCGACGCCGAGGTAGAACGGCGCCGGCCGCAGGCCCCACGTGCTGGCCACGTACCCGGTCGCGAGCGCCGCAGCGGCGACCGCGAGGTAGCCGGCGAGCTCGTTGAGGCCCATGGCGAGGCCCCGGTTCTTCGGACCGGCGAGATCGATCTTCATGATCACCGTGGTCGACCAGGTGAGCCCCTGGCTGACGCCGAGCAGGGCGTTGGCGACGAGCACCCAGGACCACGACGGAGCCCACATCAAGAGGAACGGCACGGGCAGCGCGACGAGCCACCCCACCACGAGCACCCCGCGCCGCCCCCACGCGTCCGAGAGGCGCCCCGCGACGGAGTTCGTGAGCGCCTTGCTGATCCCGAACACGACGATGAACGAGAGCACCGCGGAGCGGGCCGCGAGGTGCAGCTCCTCCTCCGCGAGCGCTGGCAAGATGCTGCGCTCCATCCCGACCATCGCGCCCACGAACGCGTTGACGAGAACGAGCAACGAGAATTGCGCGGCGTTGGCGCGCAGCCCGAGGGCCGGAGCGGGCGACGGAGCGATCAACCAGGCCTACTCGGGCGCGCCCGCGTCGAGCCACGCGACGAGGCGGGCGCGGTCTTCGTCGGAGGGGAACGGCCCGCTGCCGATGGGGAACTGGCGGGGAGGCGGCCCGCTCCCGCAGTCGGAGAGTGCCACGTCGCTGACGCCGCAGCGGATGGTCGCCGCGTTCGCCCGCACCTCCGAGAGCAGCTCGAAGTCCTTCGGCGACGTCGCGTGACACTCCACGCAGTAGGTCTGCATGAAGTCGTTCGCGAACGCCGTCCACGTGTCCGCCGGCGGCCCCGCGTCCGACGTCGCGGCGTCGGCGCCGACCATCCCCGCGTCGTCCCCGCCGCCCCCCGCGTCGTCCTCCGAGCCACCTGCGTCACACCCGAGCAGGGCGATGCAGATCACGAGCGACGAGGCGATGGCGCGCGGGGACATCGGAGGTCCATACCATCGGCGCCCCGCCGCCGCTCGTGGTGAATCAGGGAGCGTCGGCGAACGACGGGCCGACGGCGCCGACCTACACCGGCTCGACTTCGTCGAACTTGCGCAAGTCGATCTGCACCACGCCGCCCTGGTCGCTGATGATGTCGGTCAGGCGGTGGGCCCAGGCGATGTCCTCGTCGGAGTAGCGGTGGCTCGCGTGGACGGTCTGCATCCAGATGTCGTCGGTGCCGGACACGGCGACGCGGAGCTCGGCCTCCTGCGCGTCGAGCGACTCGGCCGTCTCGCCGTAGAGGGGCGAGCTCTCGTCGATCACGTGCAGGACCGTCCACGCGCGCTGGAGGGACAGGATCCGGCCACGGCTCGGGGCGAGGTCGACGACGCGGTAGAAGGTCTTGCCCTCGAGGGTGTGCTCGGTCCGCGTGAGCGTGATGCGGATCTTGGCGTCGACGATCTCGTTGCTCCGGGCGTTGCCGACTCGGAACGCGAGCGTGGGCACGCCGTTCATCTCCGAGAGGGCGATGCGCTTGGAGAACATGACGCGCGCGGTCGGCCGCGAGAACTTCGCGAACACCAGCCCCGTGGTGAGCGCGGTGAAGAGCAGCGAGATCACCGACTCCGCGACGACCAGCCCGTTCGCCGCGGGCGTCGTCGGCGACATCGTCCCGTAGCCGATGGTCCCCATCGTCTGGACGCTGAAGAAGAAGGCATCCGAGAACGACTCGGGGCTCGCGCTGGTCACGCCCCCGACCGCGAGATAGCCGAGGCCGAAGAGCGCGTTGAGGACCAGGTAGACCACCACGATGCAGGTCAGCGTGGTCGGCCACGAGAGCCGCTGGAGCGCGTGATAGAAGTCCCGCAGCGGGGTCCGCGGCGCGCCGATCAGGCGGAGCTCGTAGGTCTCGGCCATGGAGCCGAGAGTCTGCCGGTCGGGCCGCGGGCCGGTCCAAAAACGGGGATGCGCGCAGCCCGGCAGCGCGAGCGAGGCCGCTCAGGCGCAGCGCTGGTAGAGCACGACGTCCTCCCGCACCCCGCACACCGGCTCGCTCTTCAAGGCGCGCCTCACGATCTCCATGAAGTCGGCCTCCGGGCCGAGCTCGCCCCGGACCCGCTCGAGCATCGCTCGCGCCTCCCGCTCGCTCCACGACATCGAGCGGAGCGCCTGGTGCGCGTCACGCATCACCGACGCGCCCGGCTCCATCCTCGGCGACCCGTACGGCCGCCCATCAGCGTGCCGATACACGAACCCCTCGCTGAACCGCCCGCTCACCTCGAGCGCACCGCCGTGCGCCGCTCGGTGATGCGCCGAGCACAAGCCGACGAGGTTCTCCGGATGGTGATCGCCACCCTCGCTCCGATGTCGCACGTGATGAAGGTGCAGGTACGCCGAGTTCGAGCAGCCGGGCACCGCGCAGCGGTGGTGCTGACGCCGCTCCACCTGCCGTCGCGTCTTGGGCGGGATCGTCTGCGACGCCCGCCTCGCCGGCCCCTCGCCGTCGACGACCCCGACGTGCTCCCCGTCGCAGCAGGCCATCGCCACGGTCACGTCGTCCACCGGGACAGATTCTCCGGCGGCGTCGATCACCGCACCGCGGTGCGCGTCGATCGTCAGCGCGATCTGATAGGGCGCGCGCCCCGACTCCCCCTCACCATCACCACTGAGGTAGGCGAGCATCGCCTGGGTCACGAACGTCGAGTCGTCGACCGATGCGCCCGCCGACGTCACGGCCCGCTCCCGCGCCGCCAGGAGCAGCGCGTAGGCGTCGGGCAACAGCTCGAGGGTCACCCGGTGCGGAACCAGCGCGGGCTCGGGCTCGTCGGTCGGGAGGTCTCCGGGCTGCCGACCCGCGACCTCGCGCTGGACCTCCGAGCCGGTCTTCCCCTCCACGCTGCCGAGCCACTCGGCCTCCGTCTCGGGCGTGGCCACGCGGCAGAGCTCGCGCACCACCGTGTAGACGACGTCGCCCTCGGCGAACGCCTGATTCAAACGCGGAAGCCGTCGCAGCGCGCGCGCGACGCGGAGCCGGTCCTCGACGCCGCGGGGCCCGAAGCCGAAGACCCGCGCCCCGTACTCGCGCATGGACGCGTAGCCGTGGAGCCGCTCGACCTGCAGCTCGTCGCCGCGCAGCAGCCACTCCAGGAGCGCGTGGTCCTGCTGGTTGCGGGCGCGCGCCATGCGTCGGAGGACGCCGTCGACGGCTTCGGCGGTGAGGGTGGAGGCGGGGTCGTCGGGAAGAAGAACACTCATTGATCGATGGTAGCGGAACGGGCGTTCAGTGCAACGTGTTTTTCGTTTGAAATGCGGTTTGTGCGCACGTCGCCCGCGGCCACCATCCCACCGGGGGCTGGGGGAACCCCTAGCGAGGCGCGTCGCGCGCCTCGCTCCGCTCACGGTCGCCGAAGGGGCGGCGTGCGCCACGACGGCCGCATCGGGCACCCCCGTCTTCGCCGCCTCCCTCGTAGCCCACACGAACCCGCGGCCGTCGCCGATCGGTGCGCGGGGCTCCACCGGTCTGGCCGCACCCACCTACGGCTACGTCCGGAGAGCCTCGAGAAACGAGGTCAGCACCACCCGCAGAGGAAGCCCCGGTTCTGCACCGCGGGCGAGCCGTGCTGACACTTGGGCGGCTGCTCGAGGTAGAGGGGCGCGGGCTCGCCGTCGTCGAACAGCTCGGTGACGAGCTGCTCCTTGCGCTGCGGGTTCTCGATGTACTTCGCGCCGTCGACCCGCGCGAGCAGCCAGTAGCCCGGGGCGTTCGGCGCGACGTCGGGCTGGAGCTCGGCGAACAGGGCGGCGGCGGTGGTGGTCGCCTCGATCGTCAGCTCGGTTCGATTCACCAGCACGCGGATGGACATCCGCCCATCCTGCATCAGCGCGTGCCAGCCAGGAACCGGCTCCTGTCAGTGTGGCGGTGGACCCGAGCCTGGCGGCGTCACGCGCGGGCCGCGGCGAGCTCCGCGAGGCGCGCGCGGATGAGATCCCGCGCGACGCGGAAGCTCGCGAGCCGCTCCTCGTCGGAGAGCTCCTCGTGCTCGCGATCGGGGTCCGTCAGCGGCCAGTGCATCCGCCGCGCGCTCGACAGGAACACGGGACAGACCTCCTCGGCGCAGAGCGTGATGACGAGATCGACGCTCTCGGGATCGATCGTCTCGACCGACTTCGAGGTGTGCGTCGACAGATCGATCCCGAGCTCCGCCATCGCCCGGACCGCGAACGGGTTGACCCGCGACGGAGCCGAGCCCGCCGACTGCACGCGCACCGCGTCTCCGAAGAGCGCGCGCGCGAGCCCCTCGGCCATCTGAGACCGCGCCGAGTTGGCGACGCACAGGAACAGGACGCTGTCGAAGCGAAGGCCCGCCATGGGGCGACAGGATAGGACGGCGAAGGACGTGGGAGCGTCGCGCGAAGGTGACGATTCACGTCGAGCCCGTCCTTGCGAGACCGGAGGCTACGGCCCACGCTCCGGCGACTCGCGGCCGACCGGTCGCGCGGGCTACCTCGATGTCCTCGTCACGCGATCGGCCGCCGCTCCTCTGGCGACTCGTCCACCACGCCGGCGGGCGGGTGGACGCCGCCTATCAGGTGTTCGACGTGGTCCGCTCGGAGGTGCTCGCGGCGTCGGTCCCGCCGCGGCACTGGCCGAGCTTCGTGCGCAGCGCCTACGACGCGAACCAGCTCATGCGGTCGGACGCGCACAACGCATCGCTGTACGCCTGGGAGCAGCACGCCATCGACGGCTTCTTCCCCGCGGCGCCAGCGACAGTGCTGGTCGGCGGCGCCGGCGCGGGCCGCGAGGTCCGCGGGCTGCTCGAGCGCGGCTACCGCGTCAGCGCCTTCGATCCGGCCGGCGCGCTCGTCGACCACGGGCGCGCCGAGCTCCACTCGGACGCGCTCCTCGCCTTCGCGGTGGGTGGCTACGAGGAGCTGATCTCGGACGAGCTCGAGCTCCGGCGCCACGCCCCTTACGACGCCGTCGTGCTCGGCTGGGGGAGCTTCAGCCACGTCGGCGACCCGGCGATCCGAGCGGCGCTCCCGCGCGCGCTTCGCGCGCTGTGCCCGAGCGGCCCGGTGCTCATCAGCTGGATCGCGCAGAAGCCGGTGGGGCCGAAGCGCGAGGCGCTCCGCCGGGTGCTGCGGGCGAGCGGGCTGCGTCACCACGACGGCGCGACGAGCTATCGGCCGCACCAGGGCTTCGTGCACTCGCCGTCCGAGGCCGCGCTCCGCGCGCTCGCCGCCTCCGGCGGCTACGAGGTCGCGCACTTCGACGCGAGCGTCCCCTACTCGGTCTGGATCCCGGCGTCCGACTGAGCCGGCGCCGCCTCGCGGATCCGCGCCCTCGCGACGTAACCGACGCCGAGGAGTCGCGCCGCGGCGCCCGCGGTCACGCCCACCACCGCGCCGGTCAGGCCGATCCACGGGATGAGCGCGACCATCACGCCGAGCATCACCGCGCCCTCGAGCACGGCGACACGGACGAGCGACCGCTCGGCGTCCTTGGCCCTCAGCCACGTGTCGAGGCCCTGCGCCACGGCCATGAAGAAGGCCGCGAGGGTGAGCCACCGGGTCACCTCGACCGCGCGCTCCGCGTCGACGTCGCCGAGGAGCGGCGCGAGGAGCGGCGCGCCGATCGCGACCCCGATCGCGACCGCGCCGGACAGCCCCACGACGACCCACGCGTGGGCTCGCGCGATCACCTTGGTCCGGTCGCGCGCGAGGGCCGGGTACGCGGCGTAGGTCAGGCTCACCACCGCGAGGAGCGCGCCCTGGATGACCTTGTTCGCGACGCCGAACACGCCGTTGTCGGCGAAGCCGAGCCAGCCGCCGACGATCACCGACGCGCCCTGCGAGACCACCTGCTTCAGGAGCGCGAGCACCCAGAAGGGGCCGCCCTCGCGGAGCAGCGGCGCTTCGGCCTCGGGCGTCTTCGCGGGCAGCGCGGCCATCGCGACCGCGGTCGCCGCGACGAGCTCGAGCACCTCCGCGAGCAGCATCCCCGCGAGCCACGCCTCGATCCCGTAGCCGGACAGCATGCCGAGCACGGCCGCCCCGGTGCCGACGAGCCGGGTGCCGAGCGCGAGGGCGGCGTTGCGCGCGAACATCTCGAGCCCGACGAGGACGGCGCGCCCCGTCTCGTGCAGGAAGAACAGGCCGTAGACGACGACGAAGCCCGTGATCACGGTCGCGTCTTCGGGGTCGGTCAGGGGCGTGACCACGGCGGCCGCCGCGATCGCCGCGACGACCGCGCCCGCGCGCATCGCCATCGCGCGCGCCAGCGTGCGCCGGCTCAGCTCCCCGCGCGCCGCGCGACGGACGAGCACCTCGTAGAACCCGAAGTCGAGCGTGCGGAGCGCGATCATCGTGGACGACTCCACGAAGAACACGAGCCCGACCGCCTCGAGGCCGAGCACGCGGGTCGCCACCGCGATGAGCCCGAGCTGGATCGCCTTGGTGCCGGTCGTGCTCCCGAGCAGGGAGATCGTCCCGGTGATGAGGACGCGCGGCTTCATCGGGCTCGGATCGCCGCCTCGAGGAGCGGATCGCGGACGGCCTCGACGCGAGGGTGCAGCGCCGCGAAGGCCTGCTCGGCCGAGCCTCCGCGCGACGGCCGCGGCCGGATCGGGACGGTCGACCACTCGCCCTCGAGGGCGCGCTCGTGCGCGTGGACCACGTTGTCGGCGAGGTCCCGCAGCCGCTCCGCGGCGCTCGGCCCACCGACCCGCAGCAGCTCCCGCGCGCCCCCGAGGAGGTGGACCGCCTCGTAGGCGAGCGAGTCGAGGATCTCGGCGCGCGTGGCCCGCGGCGCGGGTACCTCGCCGAAGAGGTGGCGACCGTGGCGGAGCCTCGCGATCGGCTCGAGCGCGGTCCACCGGAGCCACACCGTTCGCGCGGCCTGACGCGGGGTGACGACGATCGGGAAGGGGCACCGCGCGAAGGACGAGCGGCGCGGCAAGGGCGCGCGCGCGAGGTGCCGCGCGAGCGCGCGCAGGGCGTCGGGGGCGCGCGGGTGCTCGGGGTCGAGGACCATGTAGAGGCGCAGGTCGCCGCGCGACGCGCCCTCGGTGGAGAGCGTCGCGCCGCCCCACGCCGCCTCGCGCCGCAAGGGCGCGACCCACTCCGCGATCGGCGCGGCCGCCTCGCGCAGGATCGGGTGCTCGGTCGCATCGCCGACGTCGAGCGCGGGCGCGTCGGGGAGCGCGGCGTCGAGCCGCGCGAGCGCGCGCACGGCGTCCTCGACCGACGCCGGGGGATCGAGGGTCGGCGCGTTGTACGCCCGCATCGTCGGGCCGATGTCGTCCGGCGCCTCGGCGAGCGACTCCGCGAAGCGACGCGCCTTGCGGAACGAGCGCGCGGCGAGCCGACGCCCGACCGGGCCGGGCTCGAGCAGGATCTGGCGCAGGCCTCGATCGGTCCACCACGCGACCCCGCGCCGGAGCGCGCGCCCGACGACCTCGCGGCCCGTCGCGGGGGACGGCAGCTCGACGCGACCCCAGAGCGGCGCGGCGTCGACGTGCAGCGCGCCGAGGAGGTAGACCGAGAGCCGAGCCCAGCCCTCGAGCTCGCGCGGCGAGACCACGTGGACGTCGCGGACGAGCGGCGCCGGGCGGTTCACCGCGTCGATGGCAGCGCGCAGCGTGGCCACCGTGACGATCTCCTCGCGGGCGTCGATCCCGGGCCGCAGCACCACGAACGCGTCGATGTCGCTCAGCCCCGGGGTGATCCGCCCCGCGGCGCTGCCGCGCAGCAAGACCGTCGCCGCCCCGGGGAGCCGACGCGTGGCGCGCGTGAGGCGGCGCACCGTCAGCCGATACGTCAGGGCGTACGCGGAGCTCAGCCCCGGCCAGTCCCCGGTGCGCGCGACGAAGCGGCGGACCGCGCCGAGCAGCGGGGCGCTCAAGGCGGCGCGCCTTCGACCGAGTGCAGCTCCGACCAGTTGAGATCACCCGTCGGAGACACCGCGAGGATCCGGTGGCGCGTGCGGACCAGCACGTCGCCGGTGGGCCAGATGACCGTCGGCTGCGCGATCGCCTCGCCGAGCTGCGAGAAGTCGTAGACCCAGACCTCGTTCCCGTTGGCGTCGAGCTTCTCGAGCTGGGTGCCGAGCTCCGTGATGGTCAGCACTCCGCTGTCCAGGCTGGCGACGGGGCAGAAGCGCTGGAGGATCCACGCCTTCTCCCAGAGCAGCTCGCCGGTCTCGACGTCGAGCACGTGCATCGCGTCGTGGTAGCGCAGCACGACCCGGCCGACCGGGAGGTAGGTGATCGGGCAGACGACGTGAGGCTGAGGGCGCACCGCCCAGCGCGTCCGCTCGAGCGGGGGGCGGTAGTAGGACCAGATCGTCGACCCGTCTCGCGGGTCGATCGCGTCGACCGTGTTGAGGTCGCGCTGGCTGATGACCATCGGGCGATCCGGGATCTGGACCAGCTCGCGCCACTCCGGGACCTCCGGCCGCTCTCGGCAGGCCGCCAGACCGAACGCGAGCGCGCAGATCGTGAGCGCCCGCTTCATTCGAGCCACTGCCCCTCGGCGAACGTGCTCGCCAGGCCGAGCTGCAGCATCTGCGAGCCGAGATCCACGTAGCGGCTCGAGGAGCGGTCGTGGGGCACCCACCGCCCGAGCACGAGGAAGAGCGGGAAGGCGCCGAGCACGTATCGGGACATCGAGGTCAGATCGACGAAGCTGTAGTGGAAGCCGATCGGGATGCCCATCACCACCGCGCAGAGGAGCGCGAGCTCCCACTCGCGTCGGCGCGCCAGCGAGATCACGACGGCGAACGCGAAGGCGACGGCGCCCCAGTTCAGGAGCCGTCGCACGAGGTTCAACGAGACCCCCTCGTCCTGGAGGAGCGACCAGCTGAGCGGGGTCGGGTTGTCGTCCCAGAAGACGCGGAGGTTCTGCACGCCGGTGGCGTGGAAGAACGCCAGCGGGTCGCCCGTCTGGACTTGATAGATGGTGAAGAGGGCGGCCATGCCCACCGCCGCACCGCCGAGGAGCGCGAGGGTCGGCTTCCACCGCTCCCGGCTCAGGAGCAGCCCGATCACGAAGGGCGCGGTGAGCGCCGGCGCGCCGACGGGGCGGGCGAGGACGGTGAGCGCGGCGAACACGGCGGCGACGCGCCAGCGCCCGGTCTTCCAAGCCCACACCGCGCCGATGCCGGTGAACAGGAAGGTCGACTCCGAGTAGCCGGCGGTCAGGTAGAAGGACGTCGGGAAGAGGATCGCGACCCACACGACGCGGCGCGCGAAGTCCGCGTCGCCATACTCCAGCGCCAGCCGCCGCAGGAGCTCGAGCGCCCCGAGCGCGAAGAGGTTCGAGACGAGGACGGCGGCCCAGGGGAGCGGCAGGACGTCCGCCACCACGCTCACCACGTACGGGAACAGCGGGAAGAACCCGTTGTGGCGGGCCTCGGGCATGAGGCTGTAGCCCTCGGACGCGACGTGCAGGTAGTGGAGCGCGTCCCACCGCAGCCAGTTGTCGAGGATCGGGTTGTTGGGCACGGCCCTGTCGAAGCGCGGGAGCCACCTCGAGTGGACGGACGCGGTGACGGTCACCGCCACGACGAGGAGGGCGCGTTGCACGGCGTAGGGCAGGAGCACCTCGGCACGGAACGAGCGCGCCGCGGGCCAGCTCCACCACGCGCGGATCCTCTCCAGCGCCTTGACTGCCGCAGCTTTCATCGATACGAGTCGCCGCGCACCGCGGGGATCGCGCCACCGGACGTCCGCGGAGCGTCCTACCGGAGCGCACGCCGTGCAACAACCGATCGTCAGCGTGGTCGTCGTCGTCCACGACCGCGCCGACATGGTGGACGCGCTCTTCCGCACGCTGGAGGAGCAGAGCGAGCCGCGGTTCGAAGTCGTCGTCCTGCTCAACGACGCGACGCGCGCGATGAACGAGGTCGTGGCGGCTCACGCCGGCGGCCCGCTGCGGCTCCGGACGATCGAGTGCTCGGCCGAGGACAACGCGAGCACGGCCCGCAACCGGGGGACCGAGCACGCGGCGGGCGAGATCCTCTACTTCGTCGACGACGACACCGAGCTGCACCCCGAGAGCATCGCGGAGCTGGTGCGGATCACCGAGGAGCGACCCGACGTCGACATCTTCGGCGGGCCGAACCTGACGCCCCCCGACGATCCGGTCTTCGCGCACATCACCGGGGCGATCCTCGCGAGCCCGATGGGGACCGGCCCCGCTCGGTCCCGCTACGCGCGCGTCGCCGCGCGCGCGGCACGCGAGCGCCACCTCATCCTGTGCAACCTCGCCGTGCGTCGCCGCGTGTTCGACTCCGGCATCTCGTTCCCCGTGCTCTTCGGCGGCGAAGAGAACCGGCTGATGGGGCACGCCACCGCCACCGGCTTCGAGCTCTGGTACGCGCCCGAGCTGTGGGTCTACCACCGCCGCCGCCGGAACCTCTCGGGCTACGTCGAGCAGATGGTCCGCTACGGCCGGGGCCGCGCGCTCGCGATGTGGTGGGCGCCGCGCACGATGCACGTCGCCTACCTCGTGCCGGTGGGCTTCCTCGGCTACCTCGCGGCGCTGCCCCTCCTGTCCGTCGTGACGCCGCTCGCGGGCCTGCCCCTCGCCGCGTACGCGGGGCTGGTGTCCATCGCGTCGGTGGACGTCGTCGTGCGCGAGCGACGCCCGCTGTGGCTCCCCGTCGTCCCGGGGCTCTTCCTCGTCACGCACCTCGCGTACGCGTGGGGCCTGTCCTCGACGCTGGTGAGGCTCCGCCTCGGCGGGAGCGGCGCGTGAGCGTCGACCTGCTCGTGCACGGGATCCGCGTCCGGATCGCGGGCCCCGATCCTGCCGTGCTCGAGTCCCTCGCGGGCCTGTTCCTGGGCTTCGAGGCCGCGCCGGCCGGACACCCGCACGTCGAGGTCGAGCTCCGCGAGGGCCGGCGGCCCCCCGCGCTCGAGCGCCGCATGGTCGCCGATCAGGTGGTGGAGCGCGGGCTCGTCTACAACCGCGGCGACACCGTCTTCGTCGACCACCACGGCGTGAGCGGGAGCGTCTACGACTACGCCGCCGAGCGCGGGACCATCTACGCCGAGGAGCCCGCCGACTTCGTGGAGCAGGGCTACCTGATGATCCACTCGCGGCTCGGTCCCCACCTCGAGCGGCGCGGCTTCGTGCGCTTGCACGCGTGCGGGTTCGTGGTCGACGGCCAGGCCGGGCTCGCGCTCGCGCCCTCGGGCGGCGGGAAGTCGCGCCTCGCGGTGGCGCTCCTGCGTCACGATCCGTCGGTCTCACTCCTCGGCGACGACATGGTCTTGCTCGACCGGCTCGGCCGCGCGCTGCCGTTCCCGCACCCGATCGGCGTCTCGGATCCGAGCGTCGGCGAGGGGCTCGGCGAGGTCCGTCGCTTCCAGCGGCGCGCGCACGGCGACAAGTGGCTGATCGGGGGCGCGCCGCTCCTCGCCCGGCACGCGGCGGGCCGCTTCCCCGTCGCGATGGTCGCGCTCCTGACGCGGGCGAGCGCCCCGCCCACGAAGCTGACCGAGGCGCCGCCCGGGGCCCTCTGGGCCGCGCTGTGGCGCGACGCGGTGGTCGGGCTGGGCTTGCCCCAGGTGATCGAGATGGTCGCCCGCCGCGGGGCCCAGGATCTCGTCGCGATGACCCCGAGCGTGCTGCGACGGGCCCGGAGCGCGGCCGCCCTCGCGAGCCGCGCCCAGGCCCGGCGGCTGGAGTCCCACGATCCGAGCGAGGCCGCCGGTCTGCTCCTGGACGGGCTGAGACGTTGCGCGTCCGCCCCGAACGGCTAGTCTCGACCACCATGGCGCATGGGGTGTGTGCACGAGCGCGCGTCGCGTCGGTGGGGTTCGCCCTCGCCACCGCGATCGCAGCCCTGATCAACGTTCTCGCGGCTCCCGCGGCGGCCCAGACGGAGGGTGACGAGCGCGCTCGCATGCTCTTCCAGGCCGGCACCGTCTACTACCAGAACGGCGAGTACGAGCGGGCGCTGGAGCAGTTCGAGACGGCGTACGAGCTGTCGCCGCGCCCGATCCTCCTCTACAACATCGGCCTCGCGCGCGAGCGCTCCGGCAACCCCGAAGGCGCCCTCGAGGCGTTCCACGGCTTCCTCGACTCGGGGGTCGAGCTCCCCGACGTGCCGCGCTCCTCGCTCGAGCGACGGGTCTCGGCGCTCGAGGCCCGCATCGCGCGCTTCCGAGAACAGCAGGCCGAGGCGCAGCCCGAGGTGGCCACGCCCGAGGAGGCCGCGCAGCAGGCCACGCCCGCGCGTCCGTTCGTGACCCCCGCGCCGGCGAGCGGCGGAGGCGACGACGGCGTCGTCATCGGCATCACCCTCGGCGCGGTCGGCGCGGTGCTCGTCGCCGCCGCGATCGTGCTCGCGATCGTCTTCACGCAGCCGAGCCAGGAGCCGTACGACGGCACCCTCTTCTCCACGAGGATCCCGTGACGCCCACGCGCCGAGCCCCCCTGCTCCTCGCCGCCTTGATCGCCTCGGTCGGGTGCGCGGAGCCGCTCACCCAAGCGATCCTGGTCGTCGACACCGACGTCCCCCTCGCGAGCCCCAACCCGGACATCACCGTGGAGCCGAATCAGCTCCGCGAGATCTCCATCAGCCTCTACGGCCCCTGCCCCGACGACGGCTCCGACTGCCCGGCGATCTTCGAGGACAGCGTCCAGCAATACAACTTGCCCGGCTCCGTCGAGCTGCCGTTCTCGATCGGCCTGCTCCTCGAGCCCGACGGCGACGAGGGGCCCTACATCGTGGACGTCGTCGCCACGCTCGGTCCGCGGACCGACGAGTCGACCATCAGCGTCGAGGCCGAGTTCGAGTTCATCCACGGCGAGACGCACGCGGTGCCGCTCTACCTCGTCGGGGCGTGCGTGAACCACGACTGCGCCGACGGCGCGAGCTGCGGGACCGCGGGCACGTGCGAGGACACCGTCCGCACCGGCGACGGCTTCCCCCTCTGGACCGACAACCTCGACGACTTCTCGCTGTAGCAGGCTGCTGAGAGCAGCCTGCTGCACGTGCCCGTGCCCGTGCCCGCGCGGTGGGCTCGAGCTCAGGGCACGTCGCCGAGGCAGACGCGGGGCGCCTCGGCGTCCAGGCAGTAGCGGAGGCGGCGGAGCCCCCTCGGGGCCGGACCGCCGGCGCGCTCGAGCCGCTCGGCGATCGCGCGCGCCTCGTCGCCGCGCCCCTGGAGCAGCCGCAGCCCGCCGAGGACCACCCAGGTCTCCTCGCGGTCCGGATCGAGCTCGACCGAGCGCGCGAGCGCGCGGTCGCTGGCGGCCCAGCTCTCGGCGCGCCGGTGAGCCCACCCGAGCGCCCCCCACGCCTTCGCGGACGAGGGCGCGACCGACACCGCGTGGAGGAACAGCGGCTCGTTCTCCCGCCAGACCCGCGCGCCGACCGCGGTCGTCACCGCCAGCGTCGACGCGACCACGGCGCCGACGAGCCACGCGCTTCGCGTCGAGGTGCTCGGGCGCCACGTCAGCCACGCGTCCACGGCCGCGACGAGCACCAGCGCGGCGCCCACGCTCGCGAGGTAGAGGTAGCGATCCGCGCGCTCGTTCGCGGGTCCCACCAGCGGGCTCGTCACCAGCGGAGCCACCGCCCAGAGGAGGACCCCCTGCCCCATCGAGCGCGCGGCCGACGGGCCGAGGACCCGCGCGAAGCGCCCTCGGGGCCCGCGCACGGCGAGGACCCCCGCGGCGACCCAGCCCGCCAGGATCGGGACGTCCGTCAGCAGCGACGGAGACATCGGCTCGTAGACCGGGACGGTGTGGATCGGCCAGAAGATCCGCCCGAAGCACCACCCGAGGTAGCTCGGCAGGAGCGCGAAGCGCTCGCCCAGCCCGGCGTCGGAGCGCGGCACGCCGTCGTCGCCGGTGGCCATCGCCGCCCGCCACAGGAGGTAGGCCCCGAGGACGGCCACGAGCACGGTGAGGGTGCGCTCCCGGCGGCGCCAGAAGCCGAGGCTTCGCGGCGCGAGGAGCGGCAGGAGCACGACCACCACGACCGCGCTCTCCTTGCCGAGGAGGCCGGCCGCGAAGGCCAGCCCCACGAGGGTCGCGTCCGACCACGCATGCGCTCGCCGCGTCGGGGCGAGCACCCCCACGAGCGTCATCAGCACGCCCAGCGTCGCGAACAGATCCTCGCGGTAGTTGATCGAGGCGACCGCCTCGATGTTGACCGGCAGGACCCCGAAGAGCACCGCCGCCGCGAGCGCGAGGTGGTCGCGCCGGGTGAGGATCTGGAGGAGCTTGTAGACGGTCGCGGCGCACGCGAGGTGAAGGAGAAGGGAGACGGCGTGATAGCCCGCCGCGTGCTCGCCGAAGGCGGCGTGCTCCAACCAGTTGGAGACCACCATGAGCGGCCGCGACGCGTCGGGGACGGGCGCCGGGGGATCGAGGAAGACCGCCTGGAGAACCTGGCCCAGCGGGAAGCGGTGCGCGGGGTTGTGGAGGATCGTCCAGACGTCGTCGTACGCGAACCCGAACGTGAGCGAGATGGCGTAGGTGAGCAGCGGCGCGCCCACGACCAAGCCGAAGGCCACCCGTACCGGGAGGAAGCGCCCGAGGCGCGACAGGGGCTCTGCGTTCACCGTGGAGGTTTGCCCGCGCGAGCCGCCAGCAGGGAGCCGCCGCCGCACCAACCAAACCCCGGCCGCGGCTCCGCCAGCGTACTACGCTGCGGCCGATGGTACACGACGCCTCCCGAGACGACCAACCCGCGCGGACCTCCTCCGCGTGGGCGCTGGGTCTCGTCGTGCTCGCCGTCTGCGGCTACTTCGTGCCGGCCGCGACCTGGAGCCCGATGTCGCGCTTCGCGCTCACGCGAGCGGTCGTCGAGGACGGGTCGATCACCCTGGGCGACTGGGCCGACGCCACCGGCGACCGCGCGCAGCGCGACGACCGCTGGTACAGCGACAAGGCCCCCCTGCCGGCGCTCGCCGCCACGATCCCCTACGTGGTCGTGCGGCTCACCCAGCGCGCGCTCGATCGCGAGGCCCCGGCGTTCGAAGCCCAGCGCCGCGGCGACCTCCCCGCCGTCCGCGTCTCGCTGAACCGCAGCGCGCAGCGGCTCCTCTACGCATGCAGCGTGACGGTCAGCGGGGGCGGGGCGGTGGCCCTCACGCTCGTGACCCTGCTCTGGCTCCGTCGCCGGTTCGGGCTCGGGCCGTCGACGTTCGGGGCCGCCGTCCTCGCGCTCGCGACGCCCGTCCTGCCCTACGCCACCAGCCTCTTCGGTCACGTGCCCGCGGGCGCGGCGGTGTTCGGCGCGCTGCTCCTGGCCGAGCCGCGCGCGCCGACCCGACGCTACGTCGTCGCCGGGGCGCTCCTCGCCGCCGCGGTGGGCTGCGAGTACCTGATGGCGCTGCCCACCGCGGTGCTCGGCGGCTACCTCGTCTTCACCGCGGGTCCGACGATGCGCGACCGCGGCCTCGGAGCCCTCCGGCTCGCGGCCGGCGCGCTGCCCGTCGTCCTCGCGATCGCGACCTACCACCAGGTCGCCTTCGGCGGCCCGTTCGAGACCGGCTACTCCCACCTCACGAACGCGCAGTTCCGGGCCGGGCACGCGGGCGGCTTCATGGGCATCGGCGCGCCGACCGCCGAGGGCCTGTTCGGTCTCACCTTCGGCCTGCGCCGCGGGCTCTTCTACCTGTCCCCGATCCTCCTCGCGGCGGTCGTGGGCACGGTGGCCCGATGGCGTCAGCTCGACGGCGCCGTCCGCGCCGCGCTGCTGGGCCTGCTCGTCCTCGGGCTCGCCAACGCCGGCTACTACATGTGGTGGGGCGGCGCGGCGACGGGCCCGCGCCACCTCGTCCCCCTCCTGGCCGCGCTCGCGCCCGGGCTGGCGATCGCGTGGAGCTGGCGACCGGGTCGCCCCCTCCTGCTCGCGGCCGCCGCGTGGAGCGGGCTCACCATGCTGGCGTTCGCCGCCGTCGGCCTCGAGGCGCCCGAGACGGGCGAGGCGGTCTTCGGCTACGCCTGGAGCGGCCTCCTCGACGGACGCGTCTCCGCGCTCTCGTCGGCGAGCAACCTCGGCATGCTCCTGGGGCTCCCCTCGCTGGTGAGCCTCATCCCGCTCTGGGTGCTCCTCGTCCTCGGCGTCCGCTGGATCTGGCGGAGCGCGCGGGAGGGTGACGACGAGCAGCCTAAGGCGACCCGCGAAGCCAGCGAGACGGCCGAAGCGAGCTAGGGCCGAAGCGAGCTAGGGGGCCGAGCCCGACGTCGCGGCGTCCATCGACATGCCGGCGTCGTCGCCCGGCGGCACGCCCGCGTCGTCGCCCGGCGGCACGCCCGCGTCCTCGGCGTCACCGGCGTCCATCTCGGACGGCCCGGCGTCGTAGTCGATGAGGCCTGCGTCCACGCCCGGCGGGAAGCAGATGTTGTTGATGCACCGGTTGTCGGCCGGGCAGTCCGAGACGGAGATGCACGGGGGCAGGTCCGGACCGTCGCCGCCGCCGCACGCCACGTAGAAGATCGCCGCCAAGACGGGGATCGCCAACAGAGCGTGCTTCCGGTGACGGCGCAGCATTCGACTCGCTACGCTAACGCGGCCCCCAATCCCGCGCAAGGTAGTAGATGCTCGTTTCAAGGGTCGGAGGGCTCCATCAGGGAGAATCCGTCCGTCTCCGCGAGCACCCGCCAGCCCTCCGGCGGATCGCGGGACAGCCAGATCGATCGGCACCCGGCACACCGCGTCCGGTGGGCCCCGAACATGAAGTCGAACCGAGGCTCGAGCGCGATCGCGCGGCCCCGCTCCGCGCTCCGCACCGCCACCGCCGCGGCCATCCCCCACACGTCGTGGTCGGCCTCGCGGATGCGGAGCTGTACGGGGCCCTCGGCGAAGTAGGGCTCCAGGAGATCCGTGAGCCGCTCCGGGCGCCCCGCGTACGGCGTGACCTCGGCGAGGACGGCCTCCCGCCGGGCCACCCCCGTCCGGATCGAGCCGACCACCACGAAGATCGCGAGCCCGGCCACCAGAGGCCAGCCCACCGGTCGAAACCGTCGCGTCGTCAGCGGCCAGAGCGCGCCGAGCCACGCCATCGGGCCCACGATCTCGAGCCAGTGGCTCTGGTGGAGGTTGATCTCGCGGTCGACACCGAACGCGGAGCCGATCGCGATCGCGAGCCCCCCCAGCGACAGCAGGCAGACCGAGAGGGGGACGCCCGACCGGCGCCCGATCCGCTGACCGGTGTGGGCGAGCAGGATCAGGGCCTGGGCGGCGAGGAGGCCGAGCGCGAGATCGTCGGTCCCCCCGCCGAACGGCGCGAGCAGGGGCCCCTGGGTGCGGCGCGCTGCGAGCAGGAGCGCGGCCGCGGGGGCGGGGACCTCGTGCCCGCCCTCCATGAAGAACTCGCCGATCGCCGCGAGGTTCGACGGGTCCGCGAACGTGGTCCACCAGGCCGCGGCCGCGACCCCGAGGCTGGCTCCGGCGGCGATCGCGACCCTGCGCCGCGGCTGGGATCGGGCGCCCCTCGCCACCTTCGTCAGGGCGACCCCGGCCACCAGGCTGGCGATCGCCAGGTACCCCACGTGGCTCTGCACGAGGTAGGCGTGGAGGAGCACGATCAGGGGAGCCGCCCACGGCCCGGTCCGGCGACGCCACGCGAGCGCGTAGAGGAGCGCGAACGGGGCGATCGCCACGAGCGGGTTCCAGATCATCGTCAGGATCGTCCCGCCGGCCGCGACGCGGAGGGACGCGAGCGACAGGAGGAGGGCGAGCAGCCAGCCGGCGCGCCGCCACGGCGAGCGCTCGCGCGCCATCAGCCCGACGGCCAGCGCGAGCCAACCGACCGACCAGGCGGCGACCCACCACGGAAGGAAGCCGATCTGCCCGCCGGACAGCCGCAGCCCGAGCGCCAGCTGGTGCCCGAGGATCGGGCCGGGGTGACGCCACCCGAAGCGCGAGTACGGACCGACCACCGGCTCCCCGGCGACCGCGTCGAACGCGGCCAGCGTCAGCACCGCCTCGTCGCCGAGCCGATCCGCGACCCGGTCCATCGCGCCGCCGTCCAGGAGGTCGGTCGCCATCAGGGCGAGCGCCGCCACCACGAGCGCCGCGGTCCCCGCCCGACTCACCGCGCGTCGCGGCGCGCCCAGCCAGTAACCGGCTCGCCACGGCGTCGGGCGAACGACTTCGGTCGAGGCTTCCACGACTTCGGCTAGACTTACCACGCCGCGCGCCCGGCCCGCGCTGGCCGTCGGTATGCCGAGACTCCCCACGCCGCTCCTCACGCTCGGCTTCGTGCCCCTCCTCGCCCTGGCGTCCCGGACCAACGAGCCCGTCGGGTTCCTGGACTGCCCGCCCGAGCTGCCCGTGACCGCCGCCGGACAGGTCCGCTGGGTGGCGCTGCCGGGGGCAGCCGAGGGGGCGCCGTCGAGCGAAGGCGCGTCGCTCGGCGCGGGGGCCCGGGTCGCGCTCCCGCTCCCGCCGAACCGCGGGTGGGTCGAGGTCCGCGTCCGCAGCGCGCACGCCGACGCCTACCAGATCGAGGCGCACCGGGGCGGGGCGTGGGTCGAGGTCGGTCGGATCGAGGCCGCCGGCAACCCCGGGATCCGGAACCGGCCGGCCGTCGAGGTCGAGGTCGGAAACGCGGACGAGCTCGCGCTCCGAGCGCGCGGCCCGGCGGCGCTGGCGATGGCGTGCGTCCGCGGCCCGCGCTGGCCGATCCCGCTCTACATCCCGATCGGCTTCGCGATCGGGCTCCTCTTCGTCCTGCTGCGATCGATCCCGCTGCGCCTCGCCGAGCGCGCCGTCCGGCTCTGGGGTCGCTACGACGCGGTCACCGCGGTCGCCTACGGCGCCGCCGTGCTCCACAGCCCGCTGCTCCTGATCTCGCTCGCCCCCGCGGCGCTGCTGCTGAGGGCGTGGCGGCGTCACCGCGCGCCCCCCGATCCCGAGGCGCCCGAGCCGGAGTCTGCTACCGCCGAACCAGCCGACGCGCTCGATCGTTGAGCGTCACGTGCGAGCAGCTCTCGCAGTCGTACCCCGGCCGAGGGGTGTGGCCCGGGAGGTCGACGCTCCAGCTCCGGAAGTCCGCGTAGCCCTCGTGCCAGATGTCCCGGAAGCGGTCGCCCTGGACGTTGCCGACGGCGGCCCCGCGACAGCAGGGCATCACGTCGCCCTCGAGGTTCACGAAGGTCATCAGCCAGCCGATGTAGCAGCGGTTCTCGTTGTAGAAGCCGTCGCCGTCGGGGCTCCAGTGCTTGGGCGCGTCGCCCGCGCCCTCGCCGAGCTCGAACGCGAAGCTGTGGAGGTTGTGGTGGAGCGAGAGCGCGTCGGCGCGAGCGATCAGCGACGGAAGCTCCGCGCGCAGGGCGAGCCGCTGCGCCGGCTCGAGGAAGCGGCCCTCGTCGCTGCGGACCATGCCGAAGTTGACGCGCGTCACCCCGACCTCGCGGGCGAAGTCGAGGACCCCGCCGAGCCGGTCGTGGTTCTGATCGCAGACGACGTTGTGGAGCGTGACCTCGTTGCGCCCAGAGGCCGCGAGCCTGCGGACGCTGCGCCGCATGGACTCGAAGCGAGCGCGCGGGTCCGTCCCGCCGGGCTGGTGGATGCGCTCCCAGGTCTCGAAGTCGCCCGCGTGCAGGCTCACCCAGAAGCTCACGCCGTGATCGATGAAGAAGTCGACCCCCGCGTCCTCGATCCGCGCCCCGTGGGTGACGATCTTGATGACCGCGGCGCCCTCGCTCCGCGCCTGGATGTGCGCGATGAGCTCCTTGATGCGGGGGAAGAGCAGCGTCTCGCCCCAGGAGCAGATGTTGAAGCGCAGGGTCCGCAGCTCGACCGCGTCGTCGATCAGCTGGAGCGTGCTCGCGTAGTCGAAGCGCTTGTTGGTCTCGTTGCGCCCGTCCGGCAGATCGAAGGGCGTGATGCAGAAGCTGCAGTTGTGATCGCACGGAGCCGGGACCGCGAGCTGGAGGATGCGCGGGCCGACCGGCGCGAAGCGCTTCGAGTACATGCCCACCACCGTCTGCGCGTCGCGCGCGACGTGCTGCAGGCGATGCCGCGCGCGCGCCACCGGACCGGGTCGCGGCGCGGGTCCGAGCGTCGCCGCGGGCGGCTCCTCGGGGCGCAGCGGCGCCGACGGGTCGCCGTCGAGCACCGGCAGGCGGACGGAAGGCATGGCGGCATCATGGCGACCCTCGCGCTTCGTGGCCACCCCCACGACGGCTTCCGGTAGGGTTCGCGCGTGGCTGGCGACGAACCGGCTCCCGCGCGCCCCTGGGTCGATCGGGCCTGGATGCTGGCGGCCGTCCTCGTCGCCACGGGCTTCCACCTCCCGAGCCTCGACACGGGGTTCGTGAGCGACGACGCGTTCCACTCGCTCACCGCCGGGGTGGTCGCGATGCGCGGGGTGAGCGCCGTCCACATCGTCGGCGAGGACATCGCCTACTACGTCACCCAGGGCCGCCTCCACGCGGTCGGCGCGACCACGCTGCTGAACTACGCGCTCTTCCCGTCGCTGGTCGCCTACAAGCTCAGCAAGCTCGCGGCGCTGATGGGGGTGTTCGCGCTCTGGGGCGTGTTCCTCCGTCGCCTCACGGGTTGCCGGGCGACGGCGCTGCTCGGCGTCCTGCTCGCCGGGGTGCTCCTGCAGTACCGGCTCTATCACGACCCCGTCGTGTCCTTCGGGTGGGAGATGCCGCAGACGATGGCGCTCTTCCTCGGCAGCCTGCTCCTGCTCCTCGAGGCGGAGAAGCGCCACCCCCGCCGGCTCTCGATCGCGAGCGCGGTGTTGTTCCTCGCGAGCGTGATGGCCCTCGAGATCATGCTCCCGCTCGTCCTCGTCCACGTGGCGCTCGCGGCCTGGGGGCGCCCGCGCCGCGAGGCCGCCGCCCTCGTGGCGCCTCACCTGATCGTCGCGGTCGGCTTCGTCGCGCTGCTCGCCGGGCTGCGCCTCTACTACGAGCCGCCGGTCACGAACTTCACGGAGGTGCGGATCGAGCCGCTCGCCATGCTCGGCCTGCTCTTCCGCCAGGCCTGGGGCGCCCTGCCGCTGAGCTATGGCCTCACCGAGGGATCGCTCCTCACCCGCGACGTGCTCGTGCCCGGCGCCGCCGCGTCCCTGCTCGCCGCCTTCGCGTTCGGGGTCGCGCTCCGCGCGCGCACCGTTCAGGACACGCCCACGCCCGGCGGAGCGCGCCGCCTCGTGGCGGTGGCGCTCCTGCTGTGGCTGCTCAGCGCGCTGATGATCACCCCGTCGGCGAAGTACCAGCGCGAGGTCGTGCTCGGGCTCGCCTACCTGCCGGTCTTCGTCGCCGTGTTCGGGGTGGCCGCGCTGCTGGCGCGAGCGATGGTCGGCGGGCTGCGTCGGATCCATCACCCCGCGGCGCAGGTCGGTTTGCTCGCTGCGCTCGTGCCGCTGGTCACCTTGGGCTACGGCCACAACGTCGCCATCGCGCAGGTGCTCGCGGAGCAGTGGCGCTACCCGCGCGAGGCGCTGACGGACGCGCTCGACGCGGGGATCCTCGACGCGGAGTCGCTGCGCGGGGGCGCGTGGGTCCAGAGCTGGTCGGAGACGCCGCCGTGGCATCGACGGGAGCTGTTCGCGCTGCACGGAGGCGCCGTCCCCGACGCGATGTGGTCGGGAGAGCTCCCCGCCGAGGAGCTCCAGGCCGAACCCCCTCGCCTGCGGCGGCCGCTCGCCTACCTCACCTACGGCGCGCCCTCGGGGGAGCTCGGCCTCGCGGTGGGCGGCGTGGCCGAGCGCGTCGATGGAGAGCCCCCTCGCCCCTTCGCGCGGCGGGCGCGCGTCTTCGTGCGGCGGCCGCGCGTCCCCGGTGAGCTCGGCTCGTTCAACTACTTCTCCCCCGTCCCCCACGGGGCGCGGATCGACGTCGAGGAGATCGACGCCGACGGCGCGCGGACGGCCTGGGCCGAGTGGATCGAGCGTGGCGTCGAGTCGGACCACCTGCGGCTCCGACGCACCACCGCGCGGGGAGAGCTCTGGGAGATCACCGCCTCCGACGGGAGGCTGATCGGCTTGAGCTCCATCCGCGTCAGCACCCTGCCCAACTGATGTCCACGTCCTCGCCGCCGTCCGCGATCTCGACGCGCTGGTCCCCGGCCTGGACCGACCGCACGTGGCTGCTCGCCGCGGTCCTCTGGGTGGGCGTCTTCCACCTGCCGAGCATCGGCGCGGGCTTCGTGAGCGACGACGCGTACACCTCGCTGACCGCCGGCGTGATGCGGATGCGCGACGTCAGCATGCTCACGCTGATCGCCGAGGACGTCTCGTGGTGGGCCGGCGAGGGGCGCTTCTTCCCCGTCTCGCTCACGACCACGCTGCACTACGCGCTGTTCCCCGGCCTCGTCGCCTACAAGGTGGTGAAGCTGCTGACGCTGATGGCGGTCGTCGGCCTCTGGGGGATCGTCGTGCGTCGCCTCGGCGGGTGCCGCGCGACCGCGCTGCTCGCCGTCGTGCTCACGGGGGTCCTGTTCCAGTACCGCCTCTACCACGACGCGGTGCTGAGCTTCGGCTGGCAGCTCCCGCAGGCGGTGGCGCTGTTCCTCGGCGGGGTCCTGCTGCACCTCGAGGCCGAGCGCACCGGCGACCGGCGCCGCATGCTCGCGAGCGCGGCGCTCTTCTTCCTGGGCGTGCTCGCCTACGAGATCGTGCTGCCGATGGTGGCCGTGCACGTCGCGCTCGCCCTGCCCGGTCGGACGCGCTGGCAGACCGCGCGCCACGTCGCGCCGCACCTCGTGGCCGCCGCGGCGTTCGTGGTGATCCTCGTCGGGCTGCGCGTCGCCTTCGGCGGCTCGGACAACCCCTCGGCCCAGGTCCGCATCCTCCCGATCCAGATGCTGGTGCTGATGATCCGCCACGCGTGGGCGGCCCTGCCGCTGAGCTACGCGATCACCGAGGGGACGCTCCTCGAGCCGCGCGTGATCGTCCCCGGAGGCGTCGCGCTCTTGCTCGTCGCGGCCGCGCTCGTGGTCGCGGGCCGCGCCCGTCGGGTCGTCGAGCCGAGCGCCCCCGACGCCTCGCGACGCCTCGCGCTCGTCGCGTCGCTGATCTGGCTGCTCAGCTCCGCGATGATCAGCCCCTCCAACAAGTACCAGCAAGAGGTGGCGTGGGGCCTCGGCTACCTCCCCGTCTTCCTCGGCGCCTTCGGAGCGGCGGCGCTGATCGCCCAGGCGCTGATCGCGGGGCTCCGAGCCCTGCGCCCCGCCGCCGCGCAGTGGGCGCTGCTGGCGGTGATGGCTCCGCTCATCCTCCTCACCTACCAGCACAACGTCGCGATCGCGGACACGCTCGCGACGCAGTGGCGCTACCCGCGCGAGGTGCTCACGGGGGGCCTCGACCACGGGCTGCTCGACGGCGACGCGATCGAGCGCGGGGTCTGGATCCAGAGCTGGACGGAGCGGCCGCCGCCGTGGGAGCGCGCCGCGCTCTTCGCGCTCCACGCCGACGCGAGCCCGTCGGCGGTCTGGACCGGAGAGCTCCCCGACGCGCGCCTCGAGCTCGAGGGCGACGCGATCGGCGGCGCGCTGCGCCGGCTCCGCGAGCCCGTGACGTACGTGACCTACGGCGCACCGACACAGGACGCGGGGATCGCGGTCGGGGGCGTCGCGGAGCACCTCACCGAGCACCTGCCGCGCCGACCGGTCGCCTACCGAGCGAGGATCTTCCTGCGCCGCCCCGCGATCGACGAGGGCGGCCGCGGCGCGTTCGGCTACTTCCCCCCGCTGCCTCACGGCGCGCGCCTCCTCTTCGACGAGTTCGGGCCGGGCGGTCAGGTCGTCCATCGGTCGATGTGGATCGAGCGCGGCGCCGCCGGGCCGGGCCTCACGCTCCGCGCGCGCGGTGACGGCTGGGAGCTCTGGGATCTGGACGCGACCCCCGACCACGGCCTCGCGCTGCACACGTTCCGAGTGAGCCTGCTCCCGAACTAGCTAGCGCCTGCTCGCGCGTGGTCACGGCGCCGGGTATCGTCGGCGCGTGGCTGCAGGCAACGGCGCGAGCGCGCGCTCCCGGGACCCGCTCGGTCTCCGATGAGCCTCTCGATCCGCGCGGCGCTCCGGATCGTCGGGGACGTCGCGGTCTACCGGCTGCGGCGGCTCGAGATGGCCAACCTCGGCGGCGCCGTCACGATCGGGCTCGTGCTCGGGCTCGCGCCGGGGGACCTGGCGCTCCGCGTCGCGGTCGCCGTCGTGCTGAACCTGCTCGTGTACCTGAACAACGACTACTACGACGTCGGGCAGGACCTCACGGCCACCGGGCGCGACAGGGCGCGGACCGAGTTCCTCGCCGCCCACCGCGCCGAGGCCCTCCTCGCGCAGGGGGCGCTCGCGGTCGTGATGCTCGGGCTCGCCGCGATCGCGGGCGGCGGGCTGTGGCTCGTGGCGGCCACGGGCGCGGGGATCTGCGCGGCCTACTCGGCGCGGCTCAAGCGCGTGCCCTTCCTCGACGTGCTCGCGATGATCGCGTGGGGTGGCGTCATGCCGCTCGTCGGCGCGCCGGCGGACCGCCTCGTGGGCTGGCTGATGGCCGGGCAGCTCGCGCTGTTCTCGGGGGTCTTCGAGTCGATGCAGGTCCGGCGCGACTGGGCGGAGGACCGCGACGCCGGCGTGCGCACGACCGCCGTCGTCCTCGGTCCTCGCCGCACGGCCTGGCTCACCCGCGGGCTCGTCGCGGTGGCCGCGCTGTACGCGGCCGCCGTGCTCCACCCGATCGCGGCGGGCCTCGCCGCGCTCGCGCTCGCGCTGCCCGTCACCGACGACGCGGCGAAGGACTGGACGCGGATGAAGCTGCTGCTCGGCGTCACCTGGCTGGTGATCTGCGGCCTCGTGGTCGCGAACGGCGGCACCGCCGGGCTGTGGCTGCACGTCTCGCTCGGCGCCGGCGGCTGACCGTCTCCGAGCGCTACGGCCCGACGAGCTCGACCTCCGCGATCGACGCCGACCCGTCGCCCTCGCGCGGCGCGAGCCGAAGGCGGGAGCACCCCGCGAGCGTCGGGATCTCCACGCGGCGCGGCGCGAGCCCCCACCCCCCGACGGCCGGCACCTCGGCGATCGGCTCGAACCCCGCGCCCCTGTCGCAGCTCACGCTGTAGACGTCGTTGTTGTCGGCGGTCACCACGAGCGCCGTCCCCCGCGCGTGGACCTCGAGCACGACCGCCGCGTCCTCCTCCACGAAGCGCAGGCAGCCGTCGCAGTCCCACGGCGTGCCCGTCGCGGGGGCGACGCCGTCGACGACGACCGCTGGCTCACCCGCCGTGCCCGGCGCCTCGACGACCGTGAGCCGAGGCGGCGCGATCGCGGTCACCTCGGCGATCGACGACGCCCCGTCGCCCTCGCCCGGCGCGAACCCGATCCGCTCGCAGCTCGCGAGGTCGGGCACCTCGACCCGCCGCGTCACGATCCCCCACCCCTCGACGGCGGGCACGTCGGCGACGTGCAGCGTGTGGTCGCCCCGAACGCACCACACCTCGTAGACGTCGTTGTTGTCCGCCGCGACCTCGAGCGCGACCGGCGCGCCGGTCACCCCGAGCACCAGCCCAGGGTGCTCGCCCACGAAGCGCAGGCACCCCTCGGCGTCCCACGCGCTGCCCTCGGAGACGACTCCGTCGACGACCCAGCCCGGCTCGCCCTCCGTCCCCCACGCCTCGAGCACGGTGAGCCCCACGTCCTCGGTCGGCGCCGGGTCGAGGGCGCCGCCCGGTCGAGGCACGGCGCGGTAGAGCCGCACGGGCTCGTCCGGGGACGTGCTTCGCTCGGGCTCGACGCGATGCACCTCCGATCCCTCGACCACCGCGAGGTGCTCCGGCGTGAAGCAGAAGCGCGGCAGCTCGAGCGCGCGGCCCTCGTCCCACGGCAGCGTCATCGGCCCGTGATCGTGGGCGACGCTCAGGTACGCACGCAGCCGCGTGTGGGCGCGGTCCTCGGGCCCCGCGAGGAGCGCCTCGCAGCCCTCGGCCTCTCGGATCCAGGCGGCCTGCTCGTCGTCGAGCGGGTTGCTCGCGTCGAGCACGCGGCCGCGGTCGATCGCGTGCCACCCCGTCAGCCCGATCGCGGCGAGCCCGACCGCGACGATCCAGGCGGGCCGCTCGATGCGCGCGAGCGCCGAGCCCGCCGCGAGCGCGCCCACGAGCCAGAGCCCCTGGAGGTGCAGGCCGCGCGGGACGGGGAAGAGCAGGCCGAAGATCAGGCTGGCGACCGCGAAGAGGCCGAGGCCGATCGCGAGGCTCCGGTCGAGGCGCCTCCACGTCACCGCGCCGATCGCGGCGAGGACCAGCCCGATCACCGAGAGCTCCGTCGCGGCCTGCCACAGCCTCGCGCCCCCTCCGTCGCGTGTGGAGCCGACGAACGCGGCGTCGTCGAACGGCCAGGCCGTCGCGCGCGCGAGCACGTCGCCGAGCGAGGCGTGCGGCCCGATCGCGTCGACGTACGGGCCGCCGTCTTGCGAGCGCGACCACACCACCCCGTACTGCGCCGCGCCGATCGCGACGCACCAGAGGATCAGCGCCAGGTTCTTCGGCTTGAGGACCGCGCGCCAGCTCGTGTCGAGCGACATGAACGCCACCGTCGGGAGCAGCAGCACCGTCGTCACCTCGTTGCCGTACGAGAGCGCGTGCAGCAGGCAGGCGAGGAGCAGGTCGCGCGAGCGCCGGTGGTCGCGCCACGCGACGAGCGCGAGGAGCGTCCCGAGCACGAACACGAGGTGGACCGAGTGGACGCTCGCCTCGGTGGCCACGGACCAGCTCGCGGTGGAGACCCCGAACAGGATCGCCGCCATCGTCGCCGCGAGGCGGTTGCCCGTGAGCCGCCGCGCGAGCGCGCCGAAGAGCGCGACCGCCACCGCGCCCGAGACCACCGAGAGCGCGGTGACCCGATCGGCCGCGCGGGCGGCCGGCCAGAGCGCCTCGAACGCGTCGCAGAGCAGCAGGTAGGTCGGGTGGCCCGTCCCGTGAGGCACGCCCCCGTAGAGCGGCAGGAGCTGCAGCTCGGCCGACGCGCCGTAGTCGATGCGGCCGCCCGGACCGGGGAACGCCGAGAGGCGATAGAGGACCCCGAACCCCACGAGCAGCGCGAGCTCGACGCGGCGCTCGACGCACCACGCCCGCAGCCTCTCGACGCCCTCCTTCCCCATCGGGGCGCACTCTACTCGAACGCCGCGCGCGCGCCGCGGACCGATCGAGCGGGAGCGAGCCCGTCTGATAGGGTTCGCGAACGACGCATGCTTCGCGGCGCGACCTCAGGCTCCCGCGGCAGCGCCCGCCTCGCGATCCGCATCGCCGCGCTGGCGGCGCTCGCCGCGATCCTCGCGCACGGCGCGGCCCTCCTCGCGGGCCCGCCCGTCCGTGGCCTGGCCGACAACGGCGACTTCTGGCGCGTCGGTCGCGGCGCCGGCCTGTGGGTCCCCGACGACCCCGAGAGCCGCAACCGCTTCGTGCGTCCGTCCTTCGAGCGCGCCGACGGACACCTCGCCGACGCATTCAGCTCGGCCGCCCTCCTCGTCCGGATCGCCGGCGAGCTCCCCCCGCGCGATCCACGGGAGGTCTCCCTCCAGCGCGTCGGCCTCTTCTACCTCTGCCTCGCGGCCCTCGCCTTCACCCTCGCCCTGAGGCGCGGCGCGGCGCCCCTCGTGTGCGTCGCCTTCGCGTGGGTCCTCGCCAGCCCCGAGAACCTCCTGATGCTCAACAGCCTCTACGCCGACGCCGCCGCGCTCCTCGGCGCGCTCGTGATCGCGCTGAGCCTCGTTCGCCGACCAGGCGCCGCGCGGTGGGTGACCGAGGCCCTGCTCCTCGTCGGCGTCTTCCTGGCCACGTGGAGCAAGCAGCTCCACGCCGGCGTCGGCGTCGCGGCCGCGCTCGCGTCGATGGTCGGTCGACCGCCCGGCGATCGCGTGCCCACCGTCGCCCTCCTCGCCGGCCTCGTCACCTTCGGCGCCGTCGTCCACTTCGGCGCGGGCGCGGGCCTCCGGTTCCCGACCATCAACGGCTACCACGCCGTCTTCTCGGGCGTCGCCGACGTCTCCTCCGATCCCGACCGCGTCCTGCGCGAGCACCACCTGTCCGAGTACCGAGACCGCGTCGGCACCCACTACTTCGGCGCCCCCGTCCCCCCCGACCTCGCGCGACGCGTCGAGACCGTCTCGAGGACACAAATCGCCTTGCAGTACCTGCGCGACCCGCGCGCCCTGCGCCGCACCTTCACCGTCGTCCGCCGAGCCCTCGTCTCCTCGGACCGCTTCCTCGGCAACGAGCTCCCCTCGGAACGCCACCCGGGCGCAGCGATCTACGAGGAGCCGTGGTCCTTCGGCGCGCTCCGCGATCGGGCCGCCGCCGCCCTCCCCTTCGTCGCGATCCTCGCCCTCGCGTGGCTCGCCCGGCGTCGCCGACCGTGGCGCCCCCTCGGCCGCAAGCCTCACCGCGACGCCGCGGCCCTCGCCACCGCCACCTTCCTCGTCCTGACCATCGCCTTCGAGTCCGCGGGCGCCGTCCTCGGCGACGGCTTCTTCGCCCTCGGCCGCCACCTCCACCTCGCCCGGTTCGCGCTCGACCTCCTCTTGGCCTTCGCCATCGCGAGCGCGATCGAAGCCGCCACGAGGAAGCTCCTCGGCCCTGCGTCCTTCCTCGACGCCATCCGTCCGCGCGTGCGTCGATGAGGGTCGCGCGGGGCGCGCCGTCGGTCCTTCGGATAGGCTGTGGGTACCGGCATGCCCTACCGGAGACCGTCCCCGCGGATCTCGAGCAAGCTCGCGCTCGGTGATCCGCGATGGAGCGAGCTCACCGCGAGCTGGCGTGACGGCGCGAAGGAGGTCCCCCTGCTCCTGAAGCGGATCGCGCGCGAGCGGGACTTCTCGAGCAAGGCGCGGAGCAGCGCGTGGGGTCGCCTGCTCGAGATCATCTACCACCGGCGTACCGGCTACACCTCGACCTTCGCCGCGTTCCCGTACCTCGTCGAGCTCGCGATCGAGCACCCCGCCGGCCCTTCCGTCGACCTGTGGATCGACCTCGGCCACATCGCCGCCACCCATCGAGATCCGCGGCACCCGATCCCGCCCTTCCTGAGCGCCGCGTTCCAGCAAGCGATCCGAGCCGCCGAGCCGCGCTGCCTCGATGTCCTGTTGGGCGAAGCCCTCCGCGCCGATCGCGCGGCGCACCTGGCCGTCGCGTCCATCGCCTTCTCGGGCCACCCCGTCGGCGGCCTCCTCGCGACCGAGCTCCTCGAGCCCGAGCCCGAGGCCGAGTGCCACTGCCCCGAGTGTCAGGGCCAGTTCCTCCTCGCCCTCCTCGAGGATGGCCTGGCGACCTACCGATCCTTCAATGGCCGATTCCCGACCACCGCCGATCCTTCGCAGCCCCGAACCGGAGCCCCCTTCGAGTGCACCGGGCCCCCTCGCTCATCCCCCTGGGAGCAAGTGGCCGATCGCCTCGGGAGCGCCCGCCTCCCCCGCGGCTTCGCGACCGAATGGCGCGCCGAGCTCACCGCCGCCGCGAGCCAAGCGCGACGTGGCCTCGAAGGCGCCAACGCGAGGTGCGCCCTCGCCGTCCTCGGCGCCTTGCTCGCCCTGAAGGGACACCCCGCCGTCGCGAGCAAGCTCCTGCGCCTGACGGGGAGACTGCGCTGCCCGCACTGCGGATCGATCCGAGACGTCGCCGACGCCCTCGAGCTCTTCCGCGTCGGATCGGGCGGGTCCTAGACTCGCCGCATGGGCCTCCTGACCTTCAGCATCAACGTCACCCTGGACGGCTGCGTCGACCACCGGGAGGGAGTCGTAGACGACGAGACGCACGCCTTCTTCACCCGCCTCATGGACCAGAGCGGCGCCATGCTGTGGGGCCGCGTCACCTACGAGATGATGGAGAGCTACTGGCCCTCCGTCGCGCGCGGTGACCAAGACGCCCCGCCGGCGATCCGCGAGTGGGCGGTCAAGCTCGAGGCCAAGCCGAAGTACGTCGTGTCATCGACGCGAGACGACTTCCCCTGGACCCACAGCCACCACCTCACCGGCGACCTCCGGGCGGCGGTCCAGACCCTCAAAGAGACCTTCCCGACCGGCGTGCTCCTCGGCAGCGGCAAGCTCGCGACCGAGCTCGACCGGCTGGATCTGATCGACGAGTACGAGCTGCTCGTCCACCCCCGGATCGCCGGTCACGGCCCCACGCTGTTCGAAGGCGGCTTGCCCAGCACGCGGCGGCTCGAGCTCGTCTCGGCGAAGCCGCTTCGGTGCGGGGCGGTCGCCATGCATTACCGGCGTGTGTAGCGGCGAGGTCAGGCCTGGCGCGCTCCTCGCCGAGAAGCGCAACGGGGCCCCGGCACCGTACGCTGGCGGGCTTCTGGTGCTGCTCGCGCGGCGTTCCTCGAGGGCCAGGCGGTCGCCAATCGTGTTCGCATGTCGTGGCAGACTCGTCGGGCGGCCCCTGAGAGGCCCTGGAGGATCTCGATCCTGGCCGCGCCGTCGAAGGGGGACATCGCGCGGGCGACCGGGCGCCGCGACCAGAGCAACCTCGCCGCGATCGACGAGCGGAGCCTGCGAGAGCTCCAGCGCCTGCTCCGTGACCTCAACCACGAGCAGTGCGCGGCGGTCGCGTGGCTCTTCCCCTGCAGCGCTGACCGCCTGGACGCGCTGTGGTGGCCGACTCGAGCCTCAAGGCCTACCGCTCGCGACGTGAAACGATCGCTTCGTTCGCTATTCAGGACTAGCAGCGATCGCTTCTCGTGGGTGACGGCGTTGGGCCCCTTGGGGCCGGCTCGCGTGGTGAACGCTGGACGTTCTTTGGTATCTACTGGTCGTCTTTCTGGAGCGAGGTGCCCGGCGTGGACGACGAGATCCTGACCATCCGTGAGCTCGCAGCCCTGCTGAAGATTGGGGAGAAGACCGCGTACAGGATGGCGCAGAGCGGCGAGCTGCTTGTCTTCAAGGTGCGCGACCAGTGGCGGTTTCGGCGGGCGGACATCGACGTGTGGATCGACAAGCAGGCCCGCTCCTCCGATGAGACCGACGTCTTGAACGAAAGTGAGGAAGACCCATGAGCACGTACGATCACCTGCTGCACCTCTCTCGAGCCGGGGCGCCGCTGCTGCACATCGCCTCCTATGAGTGGGAACGCGTGCGCGGGATCGTCATCGGACTGTCCGACGCGCTGGACCTTCCGCTCAGGGTCTGGAGCCAATCTACCGGCCTGCTCAGGTGCCATCAGGCCGGCGAGGTCCGCGTCGAGGACGACGCCGCGCTCGATCCGCTGGAAGTGCTTCGGCAGGTCCACGGTTCCGACGATGCGGGCGTGTGGCTACTGGAGGACTTCCAGCCCTTCCTCCGCGAGGAACACCACCCGTTGCTGCGTTGGCTTCGAGAGATCGCGCGGCTGCCTGCGTCTCCCCGCAAGGTCGTGGTGTTGTCCACGCCTCTCCCGGGGTTGCCGATAGACCTCCGCAAGGAGATCCCGACGATTGAGCTCGAACTCCCCGGTGTGGATGACCTACGCGTCGTTCTTGAGGACACAGCTTCCGCGCTCGACGTGCGTGCCTCGGCGGACGAGGCGCTGCTCGACGCGGCGCGCGGCTTGACCGTGATGGAGGCGCGGCT